>JAXMEL010000022.1:0-6956 GCA_046348365.1 Burkholderiaceae bacterium | reverse complement strand
GCGGCCCGGCTTCGGGCGTGGCGGGTGGCCGCGGCGGCGATCTGGCCCGCCGCGCAGCGCACGAAGCAAAGCGCAACGCAGTGGAGCGTCGCGCAGTGCGCGAGCAGCGGGTCAGTTCGTCGAGCGGGCCGTCGTTTGCGCGCAGCGCGAAGGACATCGGGGACCGCGCTCCGCGGACACGGGAAGGGCCGCCGGCGCGTCTAGTGCCGAAACAGTGACCAGATTGATTTGCTTCGGAATCAGGCGCACGCCGCAAGGTGCTCGTGGCCTACGCTCCTCATTCGCAACCTGGGCTTGCCTAGCAGCTACATCGAGCGACCATGGCATCAAGGACTCGCAGGGTCCCCACGCGTATCGAGGCCATGCCATCGATCGGCAAGCCGATCGCCGTGTCGTCCCTTGCCATGATCTTGTTGCGGATGCACAGTAGGCCCATCCTGCACTTGGTCACGACGAACCCCAATGACACTAGCGGTACGGCGCGCGGCACTGTATCTGCGCTCGAGCAAAGACAGGTCTGACGTCAGCATTGATGCGCAACGCCGTGCGCTTCATGCGACCGCATCGGCCCGCGGTTTGGTCGTGGTTGCTGAATTCGCCGATGCCGTGGAATCGGGGAAGGACGAGGACCGCCCTGGTTTCCAGCACATGCTGCATGAACTTCGGTCGGCAGCACGAGCGTGGTCGACGGTTCTGGTGCTGGACACCTCTCGGATCGCGCGTCGGAGGATGATTTCGCTGATGTTCGAGAGCGACTGCAGCAAGCGAGGCGTCGCCCTCGTCTACAACAATCTCCCCGACCACGATCCTGCCACCGACATGGTTCTGCGTTCCGTGCTGCAGGCGTTCGACGAGTACCACTCGCTTGTGAGCCGGGCCAAGGGCTTGGCCGGCATGGCTGAGAACGTGCGACAGGGTTGGCGCGCCGGCGGCCGCGCACCGCGCGGGTATCGCCTGGAACAGGTAGCAACCGGCGCGATTCGCGACGGCGAACCGGTCACCAAGTCGAGGCTTGTGCTTGACGAGGAACTGGCGCCCGTGGTGCGCGGGTACCTGCAACTGCGGGCAGCCGGCGTTCCCCGCGGTCCGGCTATCGCGCGCACTGATGTGCCGTGGCCGACTTCCAGCGTACACGCGATGGATTGGCAAGCACTGACGTATGCCGGGCACACGGTCTGGGGCGTCGAGTCCGATGCGCCAGACGGTGTCAAGCGCCGACCACGCGCCGAGTGGCTGATCCAGCGCAACACGCACGAAGCACTGATCACCGACGACGAGGCCGAGGCGATCCTTGTACAGGTCGAACTCTCGCTACAGGGAAGGCGCATGCGTGCATCACCGCTGCTGCTGACCGGATTGCTTCAAACCGACGGTGAGCCGTGGCACAGCGATGGGTGCGGTTTCTATCGCTTGGGCAAGGGGCGAAAGCTGATGGCCGCCAACGTCGAGCGAGCCGTGCTCTGGCGGCTGCGCGAAGATCTCTTGTCCGAAGCGACCGTCGAGCGAGTACGGGCCTCGATGCAGGCAATGGCCAGCGGCGAACAGGTCGACGGGCGCCGGGTTGCCGGTCTGGAGCGCCGCGCGAATAGTCTGTCCAACGAGATCAGCCGCACAGTTGGTCTGGCCAGTCGGATTCCCGACCCCGCGCCGGTACTGAGGCGCGTCACCGACTTGGAGCACCAACGTGCGGCCCTTCTCGGCCAAATCGAGGAGCTTCGCCGCAGGCAGAAGGCGCACAGCGAAGCAGCCGGCATGACCGACGACCAAGTGCGGGCCCTCTTGCGCCGACTCTTCGACGAAATCGCGGAACTGACCCCCAACAAGGATCGACGCGCAGAGGCCCGCGTCATGCTGTCGGAACTCCTTGATCGGATTGAACTAAATCCGACTGACGCCACCGCCCGGCTGCACTACTCGATCAGATCGAGCAGTGCAGCTACGGGGGATAAGGTGGCGACCCCTAGGGGATTCGAACCCCTGTTACAACCGTGAAAGGGTCGTGTCCTGGGCCTCTAGACGAAGGGGTCAGGTCTTTCGTCGACTCTCGATGCGCGCTGGCGTGTGGTGGAGGTAAGCGGGATCGAACCGCTGACCTCTTGCATGCCATGCAAGCGCTCTCCCAGCTGAGCTATACCCCCAACGGAAGCACGGCAACGCGCATCGAGCGAGGGCGCGATTATAGGGGCGTTTGTGCGGCGCCTCTCAGGCGAGCGCGGCGCTGAGCCGCTCGATCACGGTGACGCGATCGAACAGCGCCAGTACGGCGTCGATCGCCGGCGTCTGCGTGCGGCCGCACACGGCCACGCGCAGCGGAATCGCCAGTTGCGGCATCTTGAGCTTGTGCTCGGCGAGCGTCTCCTTGATCGCCTGCGCGATGCCGGTCTTGTCCCAGGTGGCGGTGGCCAGGCGCTCGCGCAATGCACGCAGCGCCGGCTGCGCAGCGGCGCCCAGGTGGGCGGCGCGGTCTTCGGCGCTGGGCGGCGCCGGCTGCTCGAACATCGCGATCCAGCGCGCCAGCTCGACCAGCGTCGCGCAGCGGTCCTTGAACAGCGCGCAGCGCTGCGCCAGCCGCGGGTCGGCGGCATCGGCGGCCACGCCCAGCGTGGCCAGATGACGCACCGCGAGCGCGGCAAGCCGCGCGTCGTCGGCCAACTTGACGTAGTGCGCGTTGACCCAGGCGAGCTTGGCCGCATCCCATTGCGCAGGGCTCCTGGCCATGTGGCTGCCGTCGAACCACTGCACCATCTGCTCGCGGCTGAACAGCTCGTCGTCGCCGTGGCTCCAGCCCAGGCGCGCCAGGTAGTTGAGCATCGCCTCGGGCAGGTAGCCCGCCTCCTCGTACGCCATCACGCTGACGGCGCCGCGGCGCTTGGACAGCTTGAGTCCGTCCGCGCCGAGGATGATCGGGCAGTGGCCGAACTGCGGCAGCGGCGCGCCCAGCGCGCGGAAGATGTTGATCTGCCACGGCGTGTTGTTGATGTGCTCGTCGCCGCGGAAGACGTGCGTGATTCGCATGTCGATGTCGTCGACGACGACCGCGAAGTTGTAGGTCGGCACGCCCAGCGCGCCGTCGGGCGCGTCGGCCGTCGGGGGGCGCAGCAGGATCAGGTCGTCGAACTCGGCGTTGGCGATCGAGATCGTGCCCTTGACCAGATCGTCCCAGCTCACGCTGCCCGAAGTCGGGTTGCGAAAGCGCACCACCGGCTGCACGCCGGCAGGGGGCAACGGCAGCGTCTTGCCGGGCTCGGGGCGCCAGCGGCCGTCGTAGCGCGTCTTCTCGCCGCGCGCGCGCTGCGCTTCGCGCATCGCGTCGAGTTCTTCGGGCGTGCAGTAGCAGCGGTAGGCCGTGCCGGCGGCGATCATCGCCTCGGCCACCTGGTGGTAGCGCGGCAGCCGGTGCATCTGGTGCACCGGACCTTCGTCGTAGCTCAGCCCGAGCCAGTGCATCGCGTCGAGGATCTGGTCGACCGACTCCTGCGTCGAGCGCGCGACGTCGGTGTCTTCGATGCGCAGCACGAACTGGCCACCGAAGTGACGCGCGTAGGCCCACGAGTACAGCGCGGTGCGCGCGGTGCCGAGGTGCAGGAAGCCCGTGGGCGACGGCGCGATGCGGGTGCGGACGGTCACGGTCGCGCGCTCAACGGGCAATCGCGTCGAGCCCATGCGCGAGATCGGCCCTCAGGTCGTCGAGGTCTTCGAGCCCCACCGCGATGCGGATGGCGCCCTGCGTGATGCCGGCGGCCAGGCGCTGCGCCTCGGTGAGCCGGCCGTGCGTGGTGCTCGACGGATGCGTGAGGGTCGTCTTGGTGTCGCCCAGGTTGGCGGTGATCGAGCAGATGCGCGCGCCGTCGATCACCGCGAACGCGTTGGTGCGCGCCTGCTGCGCGTCGGCGCCGCGCACGACGAACGATGCCACCGGCCCGCCGACGCCACCTTGCTGGCGCATCGCCAGCTCGTGCTGCGGGTGCGACGACAGCCCGGGGTGAAAGACGCGCTCGACCGCCGGGTGCTGCTCGAGCCAGCGCGCCAGCGCAAGCGCGCGCGCGCTCTGCTCGCGCATGCGGATGGCCAGCGTCTCCAGCCCCTTGAGCACGACCCAGGCGTTGAACGGCGACAGCGTGATGCCGGCGCTGCGCTGCACCGGCATGAACTTCTCGTCGACCAATTGCTGGCTGCAGCACAGCGCGCCGGCGATCACGCGGCCCTGGCCATCGAGGTACTTCGTGCCCGAGTGCATCACGATGTCGGCACCGAGCGCGAGCGGCTGCTGCAGCGCCGGCGAGCAGAAGCAGTTGTCGACCACCAGCAGCGCCCCGGCGGCGTGCGCGATCGTCGCCAGCGCGGCGATGTCGCACACCTCGGTCAGCGGGTTGGTCGGCGATTCGGCGAACAGCAGCCTGGTCTCGGGACGCACCGCATCGCGCCATTGCGACACATCGGTCTGCGACACGAAGCTGGTCTGCACGCCGAACTTCGCGAAGTCGGCGAGCAACCTGATCGTCGAGCCAAACACGCTTTGCGAGCAGATCACGTGATCGCCCGCCTTCAGCAGGCCGAGCACGATCATCGTGATCGCGCCCATGCCGCTGGCGGTGCCGATGCACGCCTCGCTGCCCTCGAGCGCCGCCAGCCGCCGCTCCATCATCGTGACGGTGGGGTTGCTGAAGCGGCTGTAGATGAACGCTTCTTCCTCGTTGGCGAAGCGCGCCGCCGCGGTGGCGGCGTCGGGGTGCACGAAGCTCGAGCTGACGAACAGCGCCTCGGAGTTCTCGCCCCACTGGCTGGCCGGCAGCCCTTCGCGCACCGCCCGCGTGTCGGGCCGCGCACCGGCCGGCAGCTTGCTGCGCGGCAGCTTCTTGCCGCCCACGCTGCTCACGCCCCTTCGCCGGCGCTGTGCAGCGCCAGCGGCGATCGCGGCACCGCGTCGTCGTCGTCGGGCGCAGCGGCACGCGGGCCGGCCTCGCCGACGTCGCCGGTGATGTAGCGGCCGTCGAAGCACGACGCCTCGAAGCCGTCGAGCCTGGGGTTGAGCGCCTTGACCACGCGCTTCATCGCGTCGACATCCTGGTAGATCAGCGCGTCGGCGCCGATGAAGCGGCGGATCTCCTCGATGCTGCGGTCGTGCGCGATCAGTTCCTCCCTGGTCGGCATGTCGATGCCGTAGACGTTGGGGTAGCGCACCGGCGGCGCCGCCGAAGCCATGTAGACCTTGTTCGCGCCGGCCTCGCGCGCCATCTGCACGATCTCCTTGCTGGTGGTGCCGCGCACGATCGAGTCGTCGACCAGCAGCACGTTGCGGCCCCTGAACTCCTGCACGATCGCGTTGAGCTTCTGCCGCACGGAGCGCGCACGCACCGCCTGCCCGGGCATGATGAAGGTGCGCCCGACGTAGCGGTTCTTGACGAAGCCCTCGCGATACGGCCGCCCGATCTTCTGCGCCAGTTGCATCGCCGACGGGCGGCTCGACTCGGGAATCGGGATCACGACATCGATCGCCGACGGCGGCATCGTCGAGATGACGCGCTGCGCCAGCGTCTCGCCGAGGTTGAGCCGCGCCTGATAGACCGACACGCCGTCGATCACCGAATCGGGGCGCGCCAGATAGACGTACTCGAAGATGCAGGGATTCAGCGACGGCGCGTCGGCGCACTGGCGCGCATGCACGCGCGCATCGAGGTCGATGAACACCGCTTCACCCGGCGCCACGTCGCGCTCGACGCGGTGCCCGGTGCCTTCGAGCGCGACGGTCTCGCTGGCCACCATCACCTCGCCGCCACGCTCGACGGGGCTGCGGCCGAACACCAGCGGCCGGATGCCGTACGGATCGCGAAACGCCAGCAGGCCGTGGCCGGCGATCAGCGCCACCGCTGCATACGAGCCGCGCACGCGTCGGTGCACCGCGCGCACGGCGTCGAAGATCACCTCGGGCGTGAGCGGCCGGTCGCGGCCGGCACGCTCGATCTCGTGCGCCAGCACGTTGATCAGCACCTCGGTGTCGCTGCCGGTGTTGATGTGGCGACGGTCGATCTCGAACAACTCGGCCTTCAGCGCCGCGGCGTTGGTGAGGTTGCCGTTGTGCACGAGCACGATGCCGTACGGTGCATTGACGTAGAAGGGTTGCGCTTCCTCCTCGCTGTAGGCGCTGCCCGCGGTGGGGTAGCGCACCTGGCCGAGGCCCACCGTGCCGGGCAGCGCGCGCATGTTGCGCGTGCGAAAGACGTCGCGCACCATGCCGCGCGCCTTGTGCATGAAGCACCGTGTGCCCTGCATCGTCACGATGCCCGCGGCATCCTGCCCGCGGTGCTGCAGCAGCAGCAGCGCGTCGTAGATCAACTGGTTGACCGGCTGCCTGGAGATGACGCCGACGACGCCGCACATGGGTGTGATTCTCGTGGCAGTACGCGGATCAAGCCTGCAGGTGACGCGACACCGCCGGTGGCAGCACGGGCTTCAGCCCCGACAGCAGCACGCCGAGCCACGCCGCACCGTGCGACGCCTGCCACGGCGCGGCGCGCACCGCCGGCGTGAACGACACCACCATCGCCACCGCCAGCAGCAGCACCAGCGCGCGCACGAAGCCGAACACGCCGCCGAGCGTGCGGTCGATCAGCGTCAACGGCGTCGCATGCACGATCAAGCGGATCAACTTGGCCGCCAGCATCCAGGCGATCAGCGCGAGCACGAAGACGATCGCGAACGCGGCACCGTGGTTGAGCGCCGAGCCGGGCGCACCGACCGGCACATGCAGCGCGACCTCGGCGCTCCACGCCTGTGCGGCGACGAAGGCAGCCACCCAGCCGAGCAGCGACAGCACCTCGAACACCAGCCCGCGCACCAGGCCCACCAGCACCGACACCAGCAGCACCGCGAGCAGCGCCCAGTCGACCCAGCCGATGTCGTGCAGCATGGTCATCGCGCCCTCACAGTGTGTACACCTTGGCGGGCAGGCCCGCGGC
>JAXMEL010000021.1:0-12212 GCA_046348365.1 Burkholderiaceae bacterium | reverse complement strand
CACGCACCGCATCTTCGAATTCGCGGCCAAGGGCGAGAAGGGCGAGGGCCCGAACATGATCCTCGACGACGGCGGCGACGCCACGCTGCTGATGCACCTGGGCAAGCGCGCCGAGAAGGACGCGTCGGTGATCGCCAACCCGACGAGCGAGGAGGAGCGCGAGCTGTATGCCGCAATCAAGGCCAAGCTGGCCGTGGATGCGACGTGGTACAGCCGCAAGGCCGCCGGGATCATCGGCGTGACCGAGGAAACCACCACCGGCGTGCACCGCCTCAAGGAGATGAGCGCCAAGGGCACGCTGCTGTTCCGCGCCATCAACGTCAACGACTCGGTCACCAAGAGCAAGTTCGACAACCTCTACGGCTGCCGCGAGAGCCTGGTCGACGGCATCAAGCGCGCCACCGACGTCATGGTGGCCGGCAAGATCGCGCTGGTGTGCGGCTACGGTGACGTGGGCAAGGGCAGCGCGCAGGCGCTGCGCGCGCTCTCGGCGCAGGTGTGGGTGACCGAGATCGACCCCATCAACGCGCTGCAAGCGGCGATGGAGGGCTACCGCGTCGTGACCATGGACTGGGCCGCCGACAAGGCCGACATCTTCGTCACCGCCACCGGCAACAAGGACGTCGTCACGCACGAGCACATGGCGCGCATGAAGCACAACGCCATCGTGTGCAACATCGGCCACTTCGACAACGAGATCCAGGTCGCGGCGCTCGAGAAGTACCGCTGGGAGGAGATCAAGCCGCAGGTCGACCACGTGATCTTCCCCGACGGCAAGCGCATCATCCTGCTGGCCAAGGGGCGCCTGGTGAACCTGGGTTGCGCCACCGGCCACCCGAGCTACGTCATGAGCAGCTCGTTCGCCAACCAGACGATCGCGCAGATCGAGCTCTTCACGCACGCCGACTTCTACGAGCAGGGCAAGGTCTACGTGCTGCCCAAGCACCTCGACGAGAAGGTGGCACGGCTGCAGTTGAGCAAGCTCGGCGCGATGCTGACCGAGCTCACCGACGAGCAGGCGGCGTACATCGGCGTGCCCAAGCAGGGGCCGTACAAGGCCGACACCTATCGGTACTGATCGCGGCGGCCGAGCATGCACATCGTCTTCTACGGCGCCGGCGGCATCGGCGGCTACTTCGGCGCACGCCTGCTGGCGGCGGGCGCCGACGTGTCGTTCGTCGCGCGCGGCCGCCAGGCGCAGGCGATGCGCGAGCACGGCCTGCGCGTGAAGAGCCCGCTCGGCGACCTGCAGGTCGCGGCGCCGTCGATCAGCGACGACCCCGCTGTGCTGCCGCCGGCCGACCTGGTGGTGTTCGCGGTCAAGATGCCCGATGCCGAGGCTGCCGCCGGGCGCTCGAGGCCGCTGCTGAAGCCGGGCACCGTGGTGCTGCCGCTGCAGAACGGCGTCGAGATCGTCGACGTGCTGAGCGCCGCGATCGGGCCCGCGCCGGTCGCGCTCGGCACCGCGCACATCCCGGTCAAGATCGCCGAGCCCGGGGTGATCGAGCACACCGGCAGCTACGCGGCGCTGCGCTTCGGCCCGCTGCAAGTGGCGCAGCGGCCGGTGCTCGAGGCGTTTGCTGCGGTGTGCGAGCGCGCGAAGATCCAGGCCGAGCTGGTCGACGACGTGCGCCGCGCGATGTGGGAGAAGTTCGTCTTCCTGGTCGGTATGTCGAGCCTGACCGCGCTGACGCGGCTGCCGATCGGCGTCGTGCGCGCCGACCCCGAGCTGCGCCGCCTGCTGCAGCAAGTGATGGACGAGACCGCGGCGCTGGCGCGCGCCGAAGGCGTGGCGCTGCCCGACGACTTCGTCGCGAAGCAGATGGCCAGCGTCGACGGCCTGCCCGCGCAGGCCAAAGCGTCGATGGCCAACGACCTCGATGCCGGCCGCCCGCTCGAGCTGCCGTGGCTCGCCGGCGCCGTGGTGCGGCGCAGCGCGCGCGTCGGCTTGCCCGCGAGCGCCAGCCGCTTCGTCGCCGCGGCGCTCGGGCCGTATGCCAAGGGTGCGCCGGCGGCGGGGGCGGCGCGATGAGCCTCGCCGTTCCGGTCAGCTTCGAGTTCTTCCCGCCCAACACGCCGGCGGGCGACGAGAAACTGAGAACCGTGGTCGCCGAGCTGGGCGCGCTGAAGCCCGAGTTCTTCAGCGTCACCTACGGCGCCGGCGGCTCGACGCGCGACAAGACGCTGGCCACCGTGAGCGCGATCGCCGCGCTCGGCCACGAGGCCGCGCCGCACCTGTCGTGCGTGGGTTCGACGCGCGCGGGCATCGCGCAGATCCTCGACACCTACCGCGCGCAGCGCATCCGCCGCCTGGTCGCGCTGCGTGGCGATCTGCCCAGCGGCACCGCCACCGTCGGCGAGTTCCGCTACGCGGCCGAGTTGATCCGCTTCATCCGCGAAACGCAAGGGCGCGACTGGCACATCGAGGTCGCGTGCTACCCCGAGGTGCACCCGCAGCAGCGCTACGCCAAGCGCGACCTGCAGTTCTTCGTCGACAAGATGGCCGCCGGCGCCGACTCGGCGATCACGCAGTTCTTCTACAACGCCGACGCGTACTTCCACTTCGTCGACGAGGCGCGCAAGCTCGGCGTCACGGCGCCGATCGTTCCCGGCGTGATGCCGATCCTCAACTACGCGCGCATCGCGCAGTTCGGCCAGCGCGACGGCATCGAGATCCCGCGCTGGGTGGCGCTGAAGATGGAAGGCTTCATGGACGACGCCGAGTCGATCCGCGCCTTCGGCCTCGACGTCGTCACCAACCTGTGCCGCCGCCTGCTCGAAGGCGGCGCGCCTGGGATCCACTTCTACACGCTGAACCAGTCGGCGCTGTCGCTCGAGATCTGCCGGCGGCTGGCGGCTTAGCCGCCGCGCGCTCGGTCGGTCACGCCGCCGCCTGCGCGTGCAGCCACTGCTCGAGCGCGCGCACCGCGGGCTTGGCGCGCGCCGCGGGGTCGGTGATCACGAAGTAGGCATGCGTGGTGTTGCGCGCCGCGCCGAACGGCGCCACCAGTTGCCTGCTGCGCAGCAGGCCGTCGAGCAGCGGCCGGCGCCCGAGCGCGACGCCGTGCCCGGCCACCGCGGCGGCGACCACCTCGTTGTACGACGAGAAGGTCAGCCACGAGCGCGGCTCCAGCTCGGGCACACCGTTGGAGCGCAGCCACGAGGCCCATTCCAACGGCGCGCTGCCGGCGCTGTTCTCGACCTCGAGCAGCACGTGGCGCTGCAGGTCGGCGGGCCGCTTCAGCGGCGCGTCTTTTGCGCGCGGCAGTGCCGGCGCGCAGACCGGTGCGATCGAGTCGGTGAACAGGCGCTCGCCGTCGCTGGCGCTGGCCTTCTGGTAGCGCACCGCGATGTCGAAGCCATCGGCGCGCAGGTCGCGCAACTCATAGCTGGCGTCGAGCCGCACGTCGACCCCGGGGTTGGCCTGCGTGAACGAGCGCAGCCGCGGGATCAGCCAGAACGCCGCGAAACTCGGCGTGGTCGACAGCGCCAGCACCTGGCGCGCGCGCGGCGCGCGGATCGTCGACACCGTGCGCCGCAACTGCGCCAGCACCGCCTGGCACGACAGCAGCAGCTTCTGCCCCGCCGCGGTGAGCGCGAGCGCGCGGTGGCCGCGCGCGAACAGCGCGACGCCGAGGTCGTCTTCGAGCGCGCGGATCTGCCGGCTGATGGCCGACTGGGTGACGAAGCGCTCGTCGGCCGCGCGCGTGAACGACAGGTGGCGCGCCGCCGCCTCGAAGGCGAGCAGCAGGTCGAGCGGGGGCAGCCTGTCGGGGTCTTTTCGCATGCGATTTCGGAATGCCTGGGATGACGAATCATCGTTTGCGGATCGGGCTGATCCTCTGCAACATGCGGCCGTGCGCGCCAATGCGCCACATTCTCCAGGAGCATGCGATGTGGATCAACACCCCGACCGCCCGACTCGATCTGCCCGAGCGCCGCAGCCTGCGGCTCGAGCGCGCCCGCGACACCCGGCTGCGCGCGCTGCGCGGCACGCTGTGGGTCACGCTCGACGGGGACCCGCGCGACATCGTGCTGTCGCGCGGCGAGTGCTTCACCGTCGATTCCGACCGCAGCGTGGTCGTGACGCCGCTCGGCGATTGCGCCACCCTCGAGGTGCGCGGCGCGCCGCGGCCGCCCCGGCAGTGGGCGTGGCTGGGCGCGCTGCAGCCGGCGCGCGGCACCGCGGTGCTGCAGGCAGCGTAGGCCCGAGCGCGCGGCGATGTCGTAGGATCTCTCGATGAGCCAAGCCCTCGTCCTCATCGATCTGCAGAACGACTACTTCCCGGGCGGCCGCATGGAACTCGTCGGCGCCGATGCAGCGGTGGCCACAGCGGCATCGCTGCTCGGCGCCTTTCGAGAGCGCGGCCTTGCGGTGGTGCACATCCAGCACCTCTCGCAGCGCCCGGGGGCCACGTTCTTCCTGCCGGACACACAGGGCGCCGAGATCCATCGCGCGGTCGAGCCCCTGGCCGAAGAGACGGTGATCGTCAAGCACTTCCCGAGCGCGTTCAGGCAGACGAACCTGCAGGCAGTGCTGCGCGAGCTCGGCGCTTCGCAGGTGGTGTTCGCCGGCATGATGACCCACATGTGCGTGGACACCACCGTTCGCGCGGCCGCCGATCTGGGCTTGCAGTGCCAGCTCGCGCACGATGCCTGCGCCACCAGGAACCTGCAGTTCGGCGGCAGCGAGGTGGCGGCGGCGGACGTGCAGGTGGCTTATCTGGCGGCGCTGAACGGGGCGTTCGCCTCGGTGCGAAGCACCTCGGAAGTCACCGCCGCTCTCTGACGCGGGCGCACCAGCGCCGCACCCAGACGCGGGCGGCCTCGATTGGCCGGGCGGCCGGGGCGGGCCAGCCCCGGCGGCCTGCGCGGCCGCGCAGCTCAGCGCGAACGCGCGCGCTGGTAGGCCGCCGCGGCGGCGCGCGCCGATTCGGTCACCGCGCCCGGATGGTCGGCGATGTACTGCAAGATGATGTCGGCGAACTGCGCCTCGGGCTTCAGGCCGAGCCGCTCGGCGCGCGCCGCTGTCGCGCCCTTGGACCAGCCGGCGACGATGCGCTCGATCGTCGGGTCGGGCTGCTGCTTCACCAGCGCGCGCGTGGTCTTGCCGGCCACCGCCTCGAGCGCGTCGAGCATCTCGCTGACCTTGACGTTGAGCGCCGGCAGGTTGAGCCCGCTGCGCCCGCCCATCTGCTGCTGCGTGGCCTCGAACACCGCGATCAGGCCCTGCACCGTGCGCGCCGGCGACGACACCGGGTGCGACACCGACGGCTCCACCGGCAGGATCGCCTCCTGCCCGGCGAGCGGCTCGCGGATGATGCCGCTGAAGAACGACGACGCCGCGCCGTTGGGCCTGCCCGGCCGCACGGTCACCGTCATCAGGCGCGCGCTGCGGCCGTCGATGAAGCCCTTGCGCGTGTAGTCGGCCACCAGGTGCTCGCACACCAGCTTGTGCGTGCCGTAGCTCGTCTGCGGCGTCGGCAGCGTGTCGTCGCGCACCAGCGGCGGCATCGGGTTGCCGGCGTCGGGGCCGAATACCGCCACCGAGCTCGAGAACACCAGTCGCGGCACGTTGCCCGCGGCGCGCAGTGCGTCGAGCAGTGCCCTGGTGCTGTCGAGGTTCGAGCGCAGGCCGAGCTCGAAATCGGCCTCGCACTCGCCCGACACCGCCGAGGCGAGATGGAACACGCCGTCGAAGCGGTCGGCCACGAAAGCCTGGCACTGCTCGAGCAGCTTGCCCACGCGCACCTGCACGCGCGGGTCGCGCGCGACGTCGGCCGCTGCCTCGGGCGCGGGGTACTGGTCGGCCAGCACCAGTTGCTCGATGCGCCGGCCGTCGAGCGTGCCGCGGGCGAGCAGCTCGCGCGCCAGGCGCGAGCCGACGAAGCCGGTGCCGCCGGTAATCAGGATCTTCATTCGACTCTCCTTGCTGCGCGCGCGGCCTGAGCCGCGCCGCTCGCCGCGCTGCCATGATGCCTGCGGCCACGGCCGCGCGCCAGCGGCCTGCGCGCGCCCCCCGGGCGCACACCGGCCAAACGGGTAACCCCTCGGTGGACAGCTTACGCCCGCGCGCGTAGGGTGCGCAGCATCGCGCCGTGCCGGCGCTTCGGGAAACGCGCGGTTCGTGGCGAGCGTCGAGATCCGATCGGTGAAGAAGCGCTTCGGCGAGGTCGAGGTGCTGCACGGCGTGGACGTCGAGATCGCCGACGGCTCGTTCACGGTGCTGGTGGGCCCGTCGGGCTGCGGCAAGAGCACGCTGCTGCGCATGATCGCCGGGCTCGAGCACATCAGCAGCGGCGAGATCCTGATCGGCGGCAAGGTGGTCAACCAGATGCCGCCGAAGGAGCGCGACATCGCGATGGTGTTCCAGAACTACGCGCTGTACCCGCACATGACGGTGCGCGACAACATGGCGTTCTCGCTCGCGCTGGCCAAGCAGGGCAAGGCGGCGATCGAGCAGAAGGTCGGCCGCGCGGCCGAGATCCTCGGCCTGAGCGCGCTGCTCGACCGCTTTCCGCGCCAGCTCTCGGGCGGCCAGCGCCAGCGCGTGGCGATGGGCCGCGCGATCGTGCGCGACCCGCAGGTGTTCCTCTACGACGAGCCGCTGTCGAACCTCGACGCCAAGCTGCGCGTGGCGATGCGCACCGAGCTGAAGGAGCTGCACCAGCGGCTGAAGACGACCTCGGTCTACGTCACGCACGACCAGATCGAGGCGATGACGATGGGCGACCGCATCGTCGTGATGCGCGAGGGCCACATCGAGCAGATCGGCAGCCCGCTGCAGCTCTACGACCATCCGGTCAACCTGTTCGTCGCCGGCTTCATCGGCTCGCCGGCGATGAACCTGCTGCCCGGCACGCTGCGCCGCAGCGGCAGCGGCGGCGTCGAGGTGGAACTGGCCGACGGCACGCGCCTGTCCGCGGGCCGGCGCGCCGGCACCGACGGCCAGCGAGTGATCTTCGGCACGCGGCCCGAGCACCTGGCGCTGGCCAACGGCAGCGGCATTGCCGCCGAGGTGGCGGTGATCGAACCCACCGGCGCCGACACGTTCGTCTCGTGCCGCCACCACGGCGCCGAACTCGCGGTGGTGTTCCGCGAGCGTTACCCCTTCCGCCCCGGCAGCACGATCCACCTGCAGCCGGACCTCGCCCGTGCGCACGTCTTCGACGCCGACAGCGGCCGTGCGCTTGCCGCCTGAGCCCCGACCCACGATCACCCGACCCCACGAAGGAGACCGAGAGATGAAGCAGTTCGACCGCCGCAAGTTCCTCGAAGGCACCGCTGGCATCGCCGCGGGCAGCGCGCTGGGCGCCGCCGGCATCTTCGCGCCCGCGGTGCACGCGCAGACGCTGAGCTTCAAGCCCGAGAAGGGCGCCAAGCTGCGCGTGCTGCGCTGGAGCCGCTTCGTGCAGGGCGACATCGACCAGTACATGAAGAACGTGGCCGCCTTCACCGCCAAGACCGGCGTCGAGGTGCGCGTCGACAACGAGGGCTGGGAAGACGTGCGGCCGAAGGCGGCGGTGGCCGCCAACACCGGCGCCGGGCCCGACATCATCCTGTCGACCAACGACGACGCCAACCTCTACCCGGAGAAGCTGGTCGATGTGAGCGACGTCTGCGACTACCTCGGCAAGAAGTACGGCGGCTGGTACCCGGTCACCGAGCCCTACCTGAAGCCAGACGGCAAGCACTGGATCGGCGTGCCGCTGGGCGTGGCCGGCGTCTGCATGGTCTATCGACAAAGCCATGTGAAGGCCGCCGGCTTCGACACCTTCCCCAAGGACACCGATGGCTTCCTGCGGCTGTGCAAGGCGCTGAAGGAGAAGGGCACGCCGCCCGGCTTTGCGCTCGGCAACGCCACCGGCGACGGCAACACTTGGTGCTACAACCTGCTGTGGGGGTTCGGCGGCCAGATGGTCGACAAAGCCAACAAGGTCGTCATCGACAGCCCGAACACGATCAAGGCGCTGGAGTACGTGAAGGAGCTCTACGCCACCTTCGCGCCGGGCACGCTGTCGTGGCTCGACCCGAACAACAACAAGGCCTTCCTCGACGAGCAGATCTCGCTGACCAACAACGGCATCTCGATCTACTACGCCTCCAAGATCTCGAAGGATCCCAAGGTCGCCGCGCTGGCGGCCGACATCAACCACGCCAACATGCCGATCGGCCCGGTCGGCCGGGCCACCGAGTTCCAGCTCTTCTTCAACCAGATGATCTTCAAGTACACCAAGTACCCGAAGGCGGCCAAGGAGTACCTGCGCTTCATGATGGAAGCCGAGCAGATGGATCAGTGGGTGCAGGCGGCGATCGGCTACGTGACGCCGGCGCTGCGCTACTACGAGAAGAACCCGATCTGGACGGTCGATCCGAAGCACACGCCGTACCGCGACTCGATGAAGAACATGCTGCCCTCGGGGTACGCCGGCAAGATGGGTTATGCCTCGGCCGGGGCGCTGGCCGACTTCATCGTCGTCAACATGTTCGCCGAGGCGGCCAGCGGATCGAAGTCGCCGCAGGAGGCCGCGGCGCGCGCGCAGAAGCGCGCCGAGCGGTACTACAAGGTCTAGCGGCGACTTCGCGCCGCCACCCTGGGCGCGTTCGAGCGGTATCGGCTGCGCCGATGCGCTCGACGCGCCGGTGCGTGAGACAGCTTGATGTTCGAAAAGCTTCAGGACAATCGCAACGCGCTCGGCCTGCTGTTCATGGTGCCGGCCGGCGTGCTGCTGCTGCTGTTTCTCACCTACCCGCTCGGGCTGGGCACCTGGCTGGGCTTCACCGACGCCAAGATCGGCCGCGCGGGCCAGTGGGTGGGCCTGGAGAACTATGAGTTCCTCTGGGGCGACAGCGTCACGCGTCTGGTGCTGTTCAACACGATCTTCTACACGCTGGTGGCGAGCATCCTGAAGTTCGGGCTCGGGCTGTACCTGGCGATCCTGCTCAACCGCAACATCCGCATCAAGACCTTCTTCCGCGCGGTGATCCTGCTGCCGTACATCGTGCCCACCGCGCTGTCGGCGATCGCCTTCTGGTGGATCTACGACTCGCAGTTCTCGGTCATCTCGTGGGTGCTGCACCGGCTCGGCCTGATCGACACCTACATCGACTTCCTCGGCGCCCCGTGGAACGCGCGCTTCTCGGTGATCGGGGCCAACGTCTGGCGCGGCGTGCCGTTCGTCGCCATCACGCTGCTGGCCGGGCTGCAGACGATCTCGCCGTCGTACTACGAGGCCTCGGCGATCGACGGCGCCACGCCGTGGCAGCAGTTCCGTCACGTCACGCTGCCGCTGCTGACGCCGATCATCGCGGTGGTGATGACGTTCTCGGTGCTGTTCACGTTCACCGACTTCCAGTTGATCTACGTGATCACCCGCGGCGGGCCGCTCAACGCGACGCACCTGATGGCCACCTTGAGCTTCCAGCGCGCGATCCCCGGCGGCGCGCTCGGCGAGGGCGCGGCGATCTCGATCGCGATGGTGCCGTTCCTGCTGGCGGCGATTCTCTTCAGCTACTTCGGGCTGCAACGCCGCAAGTGGCAGCAAGGCGGAGCCGATTAATGGCCCACCCCCGAAGCGGCCTGGCGGCCGCCTCCCCCTCGAGGGGGCAACACCAGCGGCCCGGCAGAGCCGGATCCGCGGTGTTCGCTTGGGGGTGAGGCCTCGGCGCAATGAACACACGCGGAGCAGTGCGTTGAACGCGACGGATGACCGCGTGGGCATGGAGTACCTGCAGTCGGTGCCGCGCAAGCTGGTGACGGTGTACCTGCCGCTGGGCATCTTCTTGTTCGTGCTGCTGTTCCCGTTCTACTGGATGGGGGTGACGTCGTTCAAGCCCAACGAGGAGCTGCTGTCGCGCGACGCCAATCCGTTCTGGGTGGTCAAGCCGACGCTGGCGCACTTCCACAAGCTGCTGTTCGAGACCTCGTACCCGTCGTGGCTGTGGAACACCGTGCTGGTGTCGGTGGTGGCCACCTTCGCGTCGCTGGCGGCCTCGGTGCTGGCGGCCTACGCGATCGAGCGGCTGCGCTTTTCCGGCGCCAAGCAGGTCGGGCTGTCGATCTTCCTGGCCTATCTGGTGCCGCCGTCGATCCTGTTCATCCCGCTGGCGACGATCGTCTTCGAGCTCGGGCTGTTCGACACCCGCTGGGCGCTGATCCTCACCTACCCGACCTTCCTGATCCCGTTCTCCACCTGGCTGCTGATGGGCTACTTCCGCTCGATCCCCTACGAGCTGGAGGAGTGCGCGCTGATCGACGGCGCCACGCGCTGGCAGATCCTCACCAAGATCATCCTGCCGCTGGCGGTGCCGGGGCTGATCTCGGCGGGCATCTTCGCCTTCACGCTGAGCTGGAACGAGTTCATCTACGCACTGACCTTCGTGTCGTCGTCGGAGGTCAAGACGGTGCCGGTGGGCGTGGTGACCGAGCTGGTCGAAGGCGACGTCTACCACTGGGGCTCGCTGATGGCCGGCGCCCTGCTCGGCTCGCTGCCGGTGGCGTTCGTGTACTCGTTCTTCGTCGAGTACTACGTGTCGGGGCTGACCGGGTCGGTCAAGGAGTAGGTGCCTGCCGATCCGGGCAAGCGAGCAGATACGCCGCGCGGCCTCGTCGCTAGACTGAATTTCCACCGCCGGCCGCGCCGGCGTCGTTCCACCGTCAGCAGGAGAATCCCCGATGCCCCCACTGCGCACCCTCGTCGCCACCGCTGCCGTGGCACTGTTGTCCGCCCCCGTGGCGGCGCAGCAGGTGACCATGATGACCGGGCCGCAGGGCGGCTCGTGGGTGCCGCTGGGCGGCGCGCTCAAGGGCATGTGGGAGCAGGCGATTCGCGGCCTGGCGATCCAGCAGCAGCCGGGCGCGGGTGTGGCCAACGTGCGCGGCGTCGACGAGGGCAAGGCGCAGATCGGCTTTGCCAACTCCAGCAGCACCGTCGACGGCCTCGCCGGGCGGGCGCCATTCCCGAAGAAGGTGACCAAGGTCTGCCAGGTGGCCAACCTCTACCCGCAGTACTTCCAGGTGGTGACCGCGGCCGACGCCAAGGTCAACACGTTCGCCGACTTCAAGGGCAAGGCGCTGGTCACGCAGCCCAAGGGCAACACCGCCGAGACGCTGACCGCGATGGTGCTCGAGCTCAACGGCCTGAACTACCAGTCGCTCGCGAAGGCCAACTTCCAGGCCGCGTACACCGACGCGGTGTCGATGATGAAAGACGGCCACGTCCAGATCTTCACGCTCGGCACCACCGCCCCCGCCTCGGCGGTGATGGACCTGGCCAGCGCGCGCGACGTCAAGCTGATGCCGGTCGACGACAAGACGATGGCGGCGCTGTCGAAGGTCAACCCGGGCTACCACAAGCTGATCATCAAGGCCGGCACCTACCCCAAGCAGGACCACGACGTGCCGGTGATCGGCTACTCCACGCACGTGGTGGCGTCGTGCGACCTGCCCGAAGACATGGTCTACAAGATGACCAAGGCGATGGCCGAGCACGTCGACGCGATGGCCGCAGTGGTCAAGCCGATCACCGGGCTGACACCGAAGGACATGGCGGTCGACATCGGCGTGCCGCTGCACAAAGGGGCGGCGAAGTACTACAAGGAAAAGGGCGTGATATGACCCACCCCCGATGCGCCTTCGGCGCCTCCCCCTCGAGGGGGCGCCACCGACGGACCGGCAGAGCCGGATCCGTGGTGGCCGCTTGGTCTATTGGTTCATGCGCCATGGTGGTGCTGGTGGCCGAGGGCCTTAGCGGCTAGGCGCCCAACCGCACCAGCGGCATGGCCCAGGAAGAGAACGCCGCCACTGCACCGGGCACGCGCGCGCTGCGCCTGCTGGTGGGCGCCGTCGCGGTGGCGATGTCGCTCTACCACATGTGGGTGGCGGGCTTCGGCCCGCCCGAGGCGGTGATCTTCCGCGGCACGCACCTGCTGTTCGCGTTGACGCTGGTGTTCCTGCTGTACCCGCTGCGCCCCGGCGGCAGCGCGCTCGCGCGCGTGGCCGACATGGCGCTGCTGGCCCTGGGCTGGGCCGCGGTGCTGCACATCTTCGTCGAGTACCAGGTGTTCATCAACCGCATCATCTACATCGACGAGCTCACCGTCTGGGACAAGTTCTACGGCGTCGCGCTGGTGCTGGTGGTGCTCGAGGGCACGCGGCGCGTGATCGGCTGGGCGCTGCCGCTGACCGCGCTGGTGTTCATCGGCTATGCGGC
>JAXMEL010000020.1:0-17574 GCA_046348365.1 Burkholderiaceae bacterium | reverse complement strand
TGATCTTGCCGAGCGCCGCCACGTCGGCATGCACCAGCCCGGCCCAGCCTTTGAACTCGCTCAGCACGCTTTCGGCCAGCGCCAGCACGCCTTGGCCTGGAAGACCCGTGCGCAGCAGCAGCGCCAGCAACTCCACGTCGGCCAGCGCCTGCGGCCCCTGGGCCAGCAGCTTCTCGCGCGGGCGCGCCGCGGCGGGCAGGGTCTTGATCGACATGAAGAGGGCCCCGGCGAACGAGCGCTGCCCGAAAGGGGCGGCACGTAGAATCGCGCACAGTCTATTCGCTGCCCTGCACCACCCGGTGAAGCCGATCGAACACGGGTCGTTCCTGACCCTGCACTACCGCCTCGCGGGCCCCGACGGCACCGACGTGATCAACACGTTCGGCGCGCGGCCGGCCACGCTCTCGGTGGGCGCGGGGCAGCTCACGCCGGGCATCGAGCAGCGGCTGCTGGGCCTGGCGCGCGGCGCGCGGCAGACCTTCGAGCTCGATGCCGACGATGCTTTCGGCCCGCGCAACCCGCAGCTGCTGCAGCGCGTAAAGCGCTCGCTGCTCGACGAACTGGCCGCGCCCGACGCGCAATACGCCGTGGGCGACGTGGTGCAATTTCCGCGGCCCGACGGCGAGCCCGGTTATGCCGGCCTGGTGCGCGAGGTGGGCGACGACTGGCTGCTCTTCGACTTCAACCACCCGCTGGCCGGCCAGCGCGTGACGTTCGAGGTCGAGGTGATCGAGGTGCTGTAGCCATGACGTCGCAGCTCGCCGACGTGCTGCTCGCCGAACCACGCGGCTTCTGCGCCGGCGTGGACCGCGCGATCGAGATCGTCGAGCGCGCGTTGGCGAAATTCGGCGCGCCGATCTACGTACGCCACGAAATCGTGCACAACACCTTCGTGGTCAACGACCTCGAGGCCAAGGGCGCGATCTTCATCGAGGATCTGGCCGAAGTGCCCGCGGGCGCGACGCTGGTGTTCAGCGCCCACGGCGTGAGCAAGGCCGTGCGCGACGAGGCCGAGCGGCGCGGTTTTCGCATCTTCGACGCCACCTGCCCGCTGGTGACCAAGGTGCACGTGGAAGTGGCCAAGCTCGCGCGCGAGGGCTACGAGTTCGTGATGATCGGCCACAAGGGCCACCCCGAGGTCGAGGGCACGATGGGCCAGCTGCGCGAAGGCATCTACCTCGTCGAGGAGGTGGCCGACGTGGCTGGCGTGCAGCCGCGCGGCGACAAGCTCGCGGTGGTGACGCAAACCACGCTGTCGGTGGACGACGCGGCCGAGATCCTCGCTGCGGTGAAGCGGCGCTTCCCGCACGTGCGCGAGCCCAAGAAGCAGGACATCTGCTACGCCACGCAGAACCGGCAGGACGCGGTGAAGGTGCTCGCGCCCCAGGTCGACATCGTCATCGTCGTCGGCAGCCCCACCAGCAGCAACAGCAACCGCCTGCGCGAGCTGGCCGAGCGGCTCGGCACGCCGGCCTACATGGTCGACAGCGCCTCCGACCTGCAGGCCGATTGGTTCGCCACGCGCCCGCGCGTGGGCCTCACGGCCGGCGCCTCGGCGCCCGAGGTGCTGGTGCGCGAGGTGATCGAGCGGCTGCGCGCACTCGGCGCCACCAGCGTGCACTCGCTGCCCGGCGTGCGCGAGACCGTGCACTTCCCGCTGCCGCTGGGGCTGGGCGACAAGTCGATGCGCGAGGCTGCGGCCTCGCGATCGTGACGCTCTGCGCCAACCGATCGCGCGTGCCGACACGCGCACGCCGAACGAACCCGACGATCCAAGGAACGCCATGCTCGACATCGCCCAACTGCGCCGCGACCTGCCCGCGGTGATCGACCGCCTGAAGCGGCGCAAGGATCCGCAGCCGTTTCTCGACGAGGCGCGCTTCTCGGCGCTGGAGGCCGAGCGCAAGCAGCTGCAGGTGCGCACCGAGGAGCTGCAGGCGCGGCGCAATGCGCTGTCCAAGCAGATCGGCCAGCTCAAGGGCAAGGGGCAGGACGCGTCGGCGCCGATGGCCGAGGTGAACGCCGCTGCCGAGGAGCAGAAGGGCGGCGCCGCGCGGCTCGAGGCCATCCAGGCCGAACTCGCGCAGATGCTGATGAGCGTGCCCAACCTGCCGCAGGACGGCGTGCCCGTGGGCGCCGACGAAGCGGCCAACCAGGAGGTGCGCCGCTGGGGCACGCCGCGCGCGTTCGACTTCACGCCGAAGGACCACGTGGACCTCGGCGCTGCGCTGGGCCTCGACTTCGAGACCGGCGCGAAGCTCTCGGGCTCGCGCTTCACCTTCATGCGCGGCCCGGCGGCGCGGCTGCACCGCGCGCTGGCGCAGTTCATGCTCGACCTGCACACGCGCGAGCACGGCTACACCGAGTGCTACACGCCCTACATCGTCAACCGCGAGATCCTCGAGGGCACGGGGCAGCTGCCGAAGTTCAAGGACGACATGTTCTGGGTGCTGCGCGGCGGCAGCGAAGAACAGGCCGAGCAGTACCTGATCAGCACCAGCGAGATCCCGCTCACCAACACCGTGCGCGGGCAGATCCTGAAGGCCGATGACCTGCCGATCAAGCTGACGGCGCACAGCCCGTGCTTCCGCTCCGAGGCCGGCAGCGCCGGGCGCGACACGCGCGGCATGATCCGCCAGCACCAGTTCGACAAGGTCGAGATGGTGCAGATCGTGGCGCCCGAGCACAGCAACGCCGCGCTCGACGCCATGGTGGGCCACGCCGAGGCCGTGCTGCGCGCGCTCGAGCTGCCGTACCGCGTGATGCTGCTGTCGACGGGTGACATGGGCTTCGGCGCCGCGCGCACCTACGACCTCGAGGTGTGGCTGCCGGCGCAGGACACGTACCGCGAGATCAGCAGCTGCTCGAACTGCGAGGCCTTTCAGGCGCGGCGCATGCAGGCGCGATGGCGCAACGCGCAGGGCAAGATCGAACTGGTGCACACGCTCAACGGCTCCGGCGTGGCCGTGGGCCGCGCGCTGGTGGCGGTGCTCGAGAACCACCAGCGCGCCGACGGCAGCATTGCTGTTCCCCGCGCGCTGCAGCCGTACCTCGGCGGCGCCGAGGTGCTGAAGGCGTAGAGCGCCGTCGAGCGCTCGGCGCGCATGCCCATCGGCTAGAATCGCGGCCCTCGCGAAGCGACCCGCGAGCGCCGCACCTCACGGAGAGATGGCAGAGTGGTCGAATGCGCCGGATTCGAAATCCGGTGTACGGGATCTCCCGTACCGTGGGTTCGAATCCCACTCTCTCCGCCAGTACGATCTCTCACGTTGACGCATGACTGCGCAGTGAGGGTCATTCCTACTTGCGCCTTGCCGTAGCGACGCTGGGGTGATGGCCGCAGCGGCGTGGCGCAACATAATCCAATGGATTACACTTCACGCTGATGCTGCTGACCATCGTCGAGCTGCCTTCGTATCTTCGCGTTGCGGGCAAGCTGCTCGGAGAGGATGGGCGCGAGGCCATCGTCGAGCACTTGGCAGCGCAGCCGGGCGCGGGAGTGCTGATCGAGGGCACGGCCGGCGTGCGCAAGCTGCGATGGGCGCGCGAGGGCCGGGGCAAGAGCGGCGGCGTGCGCGTGATCTATTACTTCCACAGCGAGCGCATGCCGCTGTACCTGCTTGCGATGTTTGCCAAGAACGAGCGCGCCAACCTGAGCAGGGCCGAACGCAACGCGCTGGCGTCGCTGGTGGAAGAGCTGGTTTCGATCTGGTTGACGAGGTAGGACATGGGCAAGGCATTCGAGCGCATCGAGCAAGGACTGAAGGAGGCCGTCGGTCACGCCAAGGGCCAGCGTCGCGGCGCGAAGGAATGGCGCCCTGCGCCGGTGGACGTGGCGGCAGTTCGCGGCCGGCTCGGTTTCACGCAGGAGCAGTTCGCGCTGCGTTTCGGCGTGTCGGTGGCAACGCTGCGCCACTGGGAGCGCGGCGATCGCAGTCCCCAGGGGCCGGCGCTCGTGCTGTTGAACCTGATCGAGCGCGACCCCAAGGGTGTCATGCGTGCGCTGCGCGCGTGAACGATCGGCGCAGCCGAGCGAAGAAGGTGCGCCTGCGAGTCGTCACGTAGCGCATGGAGAGAGGGATGAGCATCGAGACCATCGTCCGCGCAGCCGCCGCAGTGGATGGATTGCGCGGCGTGCATCCGCATTTTGAGGCAGTATTCGATGCTGCCTTTGGCGCGCGTTCTCGAGCGAGAACCTCGCACTGCTTGACCCGCTGGTCCAGCCGTCGGCAATAGGTACCCCCGACGCGCCAGTGGTGCCTTCCGGCCCTGAGGCGCTAACGTCCGAAACGGGTTCGGGGGGATGGCCCAGTCTACCGGTGTGGCCCCGTCGCCAGTCGACAGACGCATCTAGGGCGTCTCGACGTCGCCCTTGGCTAGGTTGCGCTCGAGGTTGTCCACGAGCTTTTGCGCCCACTTCGGCAGATCCACGGTCCGGACCGCCTGGCGCTCTTGGGCCTCGTGCAGGACGTTGCGGTTCAGGTTGTCCACCATGCCGTTCATCAGGGGGTCGTACTAGCCCGCCTCGAAGTCCCGGTCCAGCTTAGCCTTCTCCTCGTCCGACAAGCCCTCGAAGAGTGGATTCATCGTGCCGTTGTAGGTGGCCGGCGAAGGCGGGTTTGGCGCCGCGCCAGCCGTGTACCAACCGCCTTGCTGTCAGGGTGTGCGTAGCGTGCGCAATCTGATTGGCAGGGCGTTCCGTTCAAGCAAGAGGGCGCACATGCAATTCACCGAAGTCAAGATCCGCGGCACCAAACCGCAACTTCAAGATGTGTGGGAATTGGTGGCCATCTCCTGTCGCCACGTAGTTGGCGCTCATGGGCGCGTCAAAGCCCCCTGTCACCGATGCGCCCAGCCAAGGCCATGAGCAGGCAGAAGCACCCCAGCACCATCGCAGCGACAGAGGCCTGCAGCATCGTGCCGACCTGAAAGCCACCGATCCAGTAGACGCCCGCCAGTCGCATGGCGATGGCGGCGGCGAAGACGGCGGCACCGGCCAGCCCTGAGATCCGGCCGAGAGTCAGCAGCAGCGTTTCCATGTGATGGCTCCTTGTTGAAGGGTGGCGAGTGGCATCAGCGTAGCCGCAAACCGCCGCTCGCCGTAGAGGGCCTGCACGCAGTACATCAGGCGCGCGGACCGCGCGTCGCGTTCGCAACCCGCCGCAGCGCTTGCGCATACACGTCCGCCGGCAACGGGCCCTTGGCCGCGGCCTCCACGTTGGCCGCCAGGTGCGCCGCGTTCGAGGTGCCCACGATCGTCGTCGATTGGCCGGGATGCGAAAGCGTGAAGCGCAGCAGGAATTCGCGCACCGGTATGCCTTGCAGCAGATCGCCCAGCCCCGATGCCTGCCATTGATCTGGCCGCCCGATCGCCTTGCGAAGCACCTGCACGATCCGCGCCAACGGCCCGCTGTGGAAGAACGGCAGCCCGCGCCAGACCGCGCCGCGGACGATGATGCCGGCACCGGCCTGTGCAGCCTTCGCGATCATGTCGTGGTGCTCGGGGGCCATCGCGGAGTAGGGCACCTGGAAGACATCGAAGCACTGCATCGCGATGTGGTCGCGCAGGTGCGGCAGCGTGCCTGACATGCCGATGAAGCGCACCTTGCCTTCGCGCTGCAGCCGCTGCAGTTCGCCCAGCGTGTCGTCGCGCTCCAGCACGGCGCGCGCGGGGCTGAGGTGGACCTGCAGCAGGTCGAGGCGGTCGGTGCGAAGCCGGCGCAGGCTGTCTTCCACGCCGCGGCGGATGTTGGCGCGCGTGTAGTCGTGGGCGCTGGCACCCAGGGTGCGCTGCTGCACGGTGCCGCACGGGCAGCCGCACTTGCTGGCGAGCACGAACTCGTCGCGCCGGCTCGCCAGTGCCTCGCCGATGAGCTCCTCCGACTCGCCGTAGTCGGGCGAGGTGTCGATGAAGTTGATGCCCGCGTCGAGCACCGCATGCAGCAGGGCGGCAGCGCTGGCGTGGTCGGCGGGCCGGCCCGGGCTGCCGAACGGGCCGCGCAGCTCCATCGCGCCGAAGCCGATGCGGCTGACCTGCAACCCCGTGCGGCCGAGCGCGGTTCGTTCGATTCGGGTCATCGGGCCGCGGTGCGCCCGCGCGGCTACGGCGCCCGCCGCTGCGCCACCACCTGCGACGGCGGCGTCACGTTGGGGTCGAACGGGTGTGAGAGCCTGCCGCCGATGGCCGCGAGGATGCGCAGCACGTATTGCCGCGTCTCGGCATACGGCGGCACGCCGCGGTACTGTTCCACCGCGCGTTCGCCGGCGTTGTAGGCGGCGAGCGCGAGCATCACGTCGCCCTCGAAGTACGCCAGCAGCCAGCGCAGGTAGGCCATGCCGCCGCGCATGTTGTCGACCGGATCCTTGAGGTTGCGCACGTTGAAGCGCGCCGCCGTCTCCGGAATCAGCTGCATCAAGCCATGCGCGTTCTTCGGCGATACCGCGAGCGGGTTGAAGTTCGATTCGGTGGCCATCACCGCGAGCACGAGCTGCGGCTCGAGCTTGTATTCGGGAGCCACCAGGTCCACGAAGCGCACGATCGATTCCGGCGCGTTGCGCGGCGGGGCGGGTCTTGCCGTCGGCGCCGCGGCGGGCTTGGCTGCAACGGGGCTCGCAGCGGCGGCCGCCACCGGCCGGTCGGCCTCGGGGCTGCGCAGGCAGGGCGGCACCTCGCCGCGCGGCGCGCCGAGCGATTGCAGCATGTTCTGCGCCTGCACGATGCCCTGTTCGGCGGCGGCGGCGAACAGGTGCGCCGCGTGCGCATCGTCGCGTGGCACGCCGCGGCCGTTGAGCAGCATCCAGGCAAGGCTGAACTGCGCTTCGGCGTCGCCGAAGCGGGCCGCGCGACAGTAGAGCTGCGCCGCGAGCCTCAGATCCTTCGGCACGCCGTTGCCGTCTTCGAGCGCGCGCGCGTCGTCGCGCCAGCGCGCCACCTGCTCGGGCAGGATCTGCAGCGTCGAGCCCACCGCCATCGGCTCGAGAAACGGATCACGCGGCGTGGCCGTGGTCTGGGCCTGCGTGAACGCAGGCGCCAACAGCATCCAGCCGGCGGCGAGCAGCAGTCGGCGCGCGCCGATGCGCGGCCCCGGCAGAGCGGCGCGGCGTGGGCGATGCGGGTCGTGCAGCAAGGTTGGCGTAGACGTCGGAGAAGCAACTCACACTGTCTGGCCACGCGGTCTGCCTGTCCAGCGGCAGGCGTCAACGAAGGCCCCTTCGATCGAGGGGCTTGACGTGCCGCTCCGTGCCCTGCTGCCGTCGGTGCGAACCCGCTGGCCGGCGCACCGAGCCGCCCGTATGCTCGCCAGCCGCGCGTGTGCAAGGCGAAGGGGAAGATGCATGAACTCGATTCGATGGGCGCTCACGGCGCTGTTGAGCGCGGCCTGCTCGCTCGCCGCCGCGCAGGGCTTCCCCGCCAGGCCGATCCGCATGGTCGTCACCTTCCCACCCGGCGGCGCGCCCGACACGCTCGCGCGCGTGTTCAGCGAGAAGGCGCAGCTCGGCCAGCCTGTGGTGGTCGACAACAAGCCCGGTGCGGGCGGCAACATCGGCGCCGAGTTCACCGCCAAGGCGCCGGCCGACGGCTACACGCTGGTGATGGGCACGGTGGGCACGCACGCGATCAACGGCGCGCTGTACGCCAAGATGCCCTACGACATGGTGAAGGACTTCGTGCCCGTGGGCCACGTGGCCTCGGCGCCGAACCTGCTGGTGGTGACCAACGAGCTGCCGGTGAAGACGGTGGCCGAGCTGATCGCGTATCTCAAGGCCAACCCGAACAAGCTGTCGTTCGGCTCACCGGGCATCGGCAGCTCGGTGCACGTGTCGGGCGAGCTGTTCAAGTCGATGACCGGCACCTCGATGACGCACGTGCCTTACAAGGGCCGGCAGTTCGCGATCCCCGACCTCGTGGGCGGGCAGATCCAGCTGATGTTCGACAACATGCCCTCGGCGCTGCCGATGGCCCGCGAAGGCAAGATCCGCGCGCTGGCGCAGACCACGGCCAAGCGATCGGCCGCCGCGCCCGACGTGCCCACCGTGGCCGAGACGGTGCCCGGCTTCGAGGCCACCACCTGGTTCGCCGTCTTCGCGCCCGCCGGCACGCCGGCCGACGCGGTGGCGCGCATCAACGCCGAGATGCAGCGCGTCTACAAGCTGCCCGACGTGCAGGACAAGCTGAAGAGCCTTGGCCTCGAGCCCTGGATCTCGACGCCCGATGAACTCGCCAAATTCCAGGCCGCCGAGATCACCAAGTGGGCCAAGGTGGTGAAGGACTCCGGCGCCAAGGCCGAGTGACGGCGCCCGATCGCCCGCCTGCGGCCTGCGCTCAGCGCTTGGCCGACGCCGCCGCCGGCGCGGCGGGTGCGGCGCAGGCGCGCGCCTGGCCGATGCCCTTGAGGAACGAGCGCCGCACCGTGCCGGCGGCGATCGCGGCCGCTACTTCCTTCGAGTAGCGCTCGGCGCCCGAGAGCTTGCGCACCCAGCGCCGGAACGGCACCACGCTCTCGGCGCCGGCGCGCACGCTGTCGGCCGCCGCGGAGCCGATCAGCTCGGCACCGCGCTCCACGAGGCCGGCGTCGGCGCCGGGTGGCGGTGCGTCGAGGTCGGTGCCGAGCACGGCATCGAGCGCCTTCACCTGCGCGGCCAGCGCATCGCAGCCGGTGTCGGCTGGCGGCGCATAGGGCGCGCGCAAGGCTTCGAGCAGCACCGGCGGGATCGGCGCGTTCACGAGGTTCAGGTCGGCCAGCGGCGTGGTCGCCGCGGTGGCGATCTGCGCGCCGGTGCGCGTGGCGGGGTCGGCGTCGGGCGCGGGCGTTGCGCAGCCGCTCAGGCACGCGGCCAGCACGAAGGCGCTCGGGATGGATGCGGTGTTCATGGCCGGCAAGCATAGCGGCCGATCACGGCGCACGGCCTGCGCGCCGTCTACGTTCGCGGCCGTCGCCGCCTCGTGGGCATCGAATCGCCGTTGCCTCGAGCACGATCAGCCAAGGCTTTACGCTGCTTTACCGCCGAGGCATCTCGGTGCAACCGAGGGCGCCGACGATGCCATCATCGACACACCAAGCAGTGAGGACGCGATGACACTGAAGACACGCTTGACACTCTCGCCCGCCGCGCGGCTGATGGCCGCCGGCTGGATCGTGGCCCTGGCCGGCACGGCCGCCACGCTGGCCCAGGCGCAGCCGATGGGGCCGCGCCACGGTGGGCCGATGGGCGGCATGATGGCCGGCCCGATGGGCGGGCCGATGGCTGGCCCGATGGGTGGCCCGTTCGGCTCGCCGATGTCCGACCGCCTGCTCGACAGCGTGGGCGCGAGCGCCGACCAGAAGACGCGCATCCGCGACATCATGCGCAAGGCCGCCGACGATCAGCGCGCGCAGCGCGACGCCGGCATGGCGTTGCGTGACCAGGCGATGGCGCTGTTCACGCAGCCGACGGTCGACGCCGCTGCGGCCGAGTCGCTGCGCCAGAAGATGCTGGCGCAGCACGACCAGTCGAGCCGCCGCTGGATGCAGGCCGCGCTCGATGCCGCAGCCGTGCTCACGCCCGAGCAGCGCACCAAGCTGGCCGACCGCATGAAGCAGCGCCGCGACATGATGGAGCGCCACCAGCGCGAGCGCCGCGCCCTCGATACGCCGAAGAGCTAAGCTGCGCGCTGCGCTGCGCCGCCCCGCAGGCTACGTCCGCCGTACGTCAGCCGGGTGGGGCGGCAGCACGTTGCATCACCCATGAACCCCAAGCTGCTGCTGATCGACGACGACGCGCGCCTGACCGGCATGCTCGGCGAGTACCTGCGCGCCAACGGCTTCGAGATCGAGGTCGCCGGCACGCTGGCCGACGGCCGGCAGCGCCTGCGGCAAGGCCAGCACGACGCGCTGCTGCTCGACCTGATGCTGCCCGACGGCGACGGGCTCGACCTCACGCGCGAGCTGCGCGCCGACGCGCGGCTGAAGCGCCTGCCGCTGCTGATGCTCACCGCGCGCGGCGAGTCGCCCGATCGCATCGTGGGCCTGGAGATCGGCGCCGACGACTACCTGCCCAAGCCGTTCGAGCCGCGCGAGCTGCTCGCGCGCGTGAAGGCGCTGCTGCGCCGCGCCAGCACGCCGGCCGGCGGCGACGAGGTGCTGCGCTTCGGGCGGCTGGAGATCGACCTCGGCTCGCGCCAGGCGCGCATCGACGGCAAGCCCTGCGACCTCACGAGCCACCAGTTCGACCTGCTGGTGGTGCTGGCGCAAGGCGCCGGCCGCGTGCTGTCGCGCGACCAGATCATGGACGGCCTGAAGGGCCACCCGCTGGAGGCCTTCGACCGCAGCATCGACGTGCACGTCTCGCGCATCCGCGCCGCGATCGAGGACGACGCCAAGTCGCCCAAGCGGCTGCTCACCGTGCGCGGCGTGGGCTACGTGTTCGCGCGCAAGCAGGACGCCGACGCGTGAGCGCCGGCGTGCGGCGGGGTAGGCGCCGCGCATGAAGTCGCTGTACCTGCGCATCTGGCTCACGGTGGTGGCCGTGCTGGCGGCCTTTGCCCTGGTGTCGGGCTGGCTGATGCAGCGGCACCTCGAGGGTGAGCGCGTGCGGCTGGAGGGTGCGCAATCCGAGCGCCTGGGCGCCTGGGCCGAGCTGGTGCAGCGTTCGCTGCCCGAGGCCGATGCGCCGGCGCCCGAGCAGGCCATGGCCTTGCGCGAATGGTCGCTGCGGCTGCGCCTGCCGATGGCGCTCGACGATGCCAAGGGCCACCGCATCGTGACCACCGATGCCTATGCGCGCCGTGAAGCGGACGGCAACCGCCGCGGCCTGGCGGTGAAGCTCGACGACGGCCGCACGCTGTGGGTGATGCGCCCGGGCATCCGGGCCTTGGGGGGGCCGGGCGGCCCCGGGCCGCGCGAGATGGGCATGGGCGGCCCCGCGGCGCGTGAGCTGGGCTTCGGGCCGCGGGGCAGGGACGGCGCGTTCGGCCCGCCGCGGCCCGATGCCGACGGCGCGCCGGCGTGGCTGCTGCTGCCGCCGGGCTCGTCGGGCTGGGGGCTGGTGCTGCTGCTGGCGGTGTTGTTCGTCGCGGTCGCGCTGGGTGCGTACCCGGTGGTGCGCCGCCTGACGCGGCGCCTCGAGGCGCTGAAGCAGGGCGTCGAGGTGTTCGGCGGCGGCGCGCTGGCGCATCGCGTCGACGCGTCGGGCCGCGACGAGGTGGCCGCGCTGGCCGACAGCTTCAACCGCGCCGCCGAGCGCATCGAGACGCTGGTGCGCTCGCACCAGAGCCTGCTGGCCAACGCCAGCCACGAGCTGCGCTCGCCGCTCACGCGGCTGAAGATGGCGGTGTCGATGGCCGAGCACGCCGAGCCGGCGCAGCGCGCGGCGCTGCGGCGCGAGATCGAGGTCGACATCGCCGAGCTCGACGCGCTGGTCGACGAGGTGCTGCTCGCCAGCCGGCTCGACGCCGGCGCCACCGGCGAGCGCCGCGACAGCGTTGACCTGCTCGCGCTGGCGGCCGAGGAGGCCGCGCGCGTCGACGCGCTCGCGCAGGGCAGCTCGTGCGTGGTGCAGGGCGACGAGAAGCTGCTGCGCCGGGCGCTGCGCAACCTGCTGGAGAACGCGCGCCGCTACGGCGCCGGCGAGATCGAGGCCGTGGTCGAGCGTTCGCCGCGCGGCGAGGCCGAGGTGCGCGTGTGCGACCGCGGGCCCGGCGTGCCGCAGGCGTTTCGCGAGCGCATCTTCGAGCCGTTCTTCCGCCTGCCCGGCCACGCCGAGCGCGAGGGCGGCGTCGGCCTGGGCCTGAGCCTGGTGAAGCAGATCGCGCAGCGCCACGGCGGCACGGTGCGCTGCGATGCGCGCGACGGCGGCGGCAGCTGCTTCGTGATCACGCTGCCGGCGTGAGCGTGATCAGCGCGATGGCTGCCCGGCGAGCGGCGCGGCCCGCTCGCGGCGCTGCTTCAGCATCCACGCGAGGAATGCGGCCAGCACCACGCCGGCCAGCAGCAGCCCGGCCGTGGCGGCGAGCCAGAACCCCGGCGCGCCCAGCGCGGGGCCGAGGTGGCCGAAGGCCAGCGCGTAGCCGCCGGCCAGGCCCACGCCCCACATCGACACCGCGAACACGCCGAACGACACCACGGTGATGCGCCAGGCGCGCAGCACCGACGCGGTGATCGCCTGCAGTGCGTCGCCGAGGTGGAACACCGCGACCCAGGTCAGCAGCGGCAGCGCGGCGGCGGCGACGGCGGCGTTGTTGGTGTACAGCGCGACGATGCCTTCGCGCGCGGCGAACACCACGCCGCCGAGGACCAGCGCGCTGCCGAGGCCGAAGTGCACGCCGCGCCAGCCGATGCGGCGCGCCGCCGCGATGTCGTTGGCGCCGACGCGCTGCGCCACCAGCGTCGAGGTGGCGCTCGACAGCGCGAGCGGCCACATGAACATCACCGACACCAGATTCGCCGCGATCTGGTGGCCGGCCACCGCGGTGGTGCCGAGCCGCGCGATGAAGATCGCCATGAAGGCGAAGGCCGTCACCTCGATCAGGATCGTCAGCCCCATCGGCACGCCCAGGCGCAGCAGCGCGAGCAGCGAGGCGCGGTGCGGCCGCGCCAGGCCGTGGCCGTAGATGCCGAAGCGCGCGTAGAACGGGTCGCGGTGCAGCACCACCCAGGCGAGCAGCAGCTGCGACCACATGGCGATCATCGTGGCCACGCCGCAGCCGGTGACGCCGAGCGCGGGCAGCCCCAGCGACGGCAGCCCGAACACCAGCGCCGACGACAGCGGCACCTTGGCCGCGAGGCCCAGCAGCTGCAGCACCATCACCGCCTTGGGCCGCGACACCGCGTTGTTGAAGCCGCGGTAGACGGTGAACAGCAGCGAGGCCGGCAGCGAGAACGCGAGCGCGAGCAGGTAGCCGCTGATCTTGTCGGCCACCTCGGGCGTGGCGCGCGACAGCGCGAGGAACGGCTGCGGAAACGCGAGCAAGCTGCTGCCGATCGCCGACAGCGCCAGCGCCAGCCACACGCACTGGTGCATCTGGTGGCCGGCCTCGGCGAGGCGCTTGGCGCCGTAGAGCTGGCCGACGGTGGGGCCGATGGCCAGCACCACGCCCATCAGGCCGATGAACACCGTGATGTAGATCGACGCGCCGACCGCGAACGCGGCCATGTCGGCCGCCGCATAGCGCCCGACGAGCAGCGTGTCGACGGTGGAAAAGCCCAGCACCGCGAGCTGGCCCACCAGCACCGGCCAGGCGAGCTCGGCGATGCGCCGCGCGTCGGCCGCCAGCCGCGAGTCGGCGTCGCCGATCACACGACCTTCTCGCTGGGCTCGCCGCAACGCCGGGCCTACGCCGCAGCCTTGATCAGATCGACCGCCTTCTCGGCAATCATGATCGTCGGCGCGTTGGTGTTGCCGCTGACGATGCGCGGCATCACCGAGGCGTCGACCACGCGCAGGCCGCGCACGCCGTGCACGCGCAGCAGCGCGTCGACCACGTCGTCGGCGCCCGGGCCCATGCGGCAGGTGCCCACCGGGTGGTAGATCGTGTCGGCGCGCTGGCGCACGAAGCGCTCGATCTGCTCGTCGCTCTGTGCCTGCGCCGACGCGTCGAACTCGCGGCCGCCGAGCGCGGCCAGCGCCGGCTGCTGCAGGATCTGCCGCATCAGCTTGAAGCCGCGCACGAGGCGGCGCAGGTCTTCGGGATCGGCGAGGAAGTTCGGATCGATCAGCGGCGCGGCCAGCGGGTCGGCGCTGGCCAGCGTGAGGCGGCCGCGGCTCCTGGGCTGCAGCACGCACATGTGGCACGAGTAGCCGTGGCCGAGCACCGTCTTGCGGCCATGGTCGACCAGCTTGCCGATCACGAAGTGCAGCTGCAGGTCCGGCGCCGGCTCGGCCGGACCGCTGCGGATGAAGCCGCCGGCCTCGGCGAAATTGGTCGTCAGCATGCCGCGCCGGTGGCGCCGCCATTCGACGATGCCGCGCAGCGCACGCCAGGCGCCCGCGAGCGAGAGGCCGAACAGATCGGTCACCCCCGGCGCATCGAAGATCTGCACCACGTCGGGGTGGTCGTGCAGGTGCTGCCCCACGCCGGGCAGGTCGTGCGTGACCGCGATGCCGTGGCGCTGCAGCTCGGCGCCGGCGCCGATGCCCGAGAGCATCAGGATCTGCGGCGACTGCAGCGCGCCGGCGGCAAGCAGCACTTCGCGCCGCGCGTCGAGGCGCTGCAGCGCGCCGTTGCCGCGCAGCTCGACGCCGATGGCGCGGCGCTCGCTGTCGAAGACGATGCGCGTGACCCGCGCGCCGGTGAACACCTGCAGGTTCGGCCGGCCGCGCGCCGGATCGAGATAGGCCTTGGCGGCGCTGCAGCGCTCGCCGTTGCGATGCGTGACCTGGTACATGCCGACGCCTTCCTGGTCGGCGGCATTGAAGTCGCGGTTCAGCGTGTGCCCGGCCTGGCGCGCGGCCTCGACGAACAGCGCAGCGATGCGGTTGGGGCTGCGCAGGTCCATCACGTTGAGCGGGCCGCCGCTGCCGTGCCAGGCATCGGCGCCGCGCTCGTTGTGCTCGGCGCGCTTGAAGTACGGCAGCACCTCGGCATAGCTCCAGCCGGGGTTGCCGAGCGCGGCCCAATGGTCGTAGTCCTCGCGCTGGCCGCGGATGTAGACCATCGCGTTGATCGAACTCGAGCCGCCGAGCACCTGGCCGCGCGGCTGGTAGCCGCGGCGGCCGTCGAGCCCGGGTTGCGGCACGGTCTCGAAGGCCCAGTTGTAGCGCGTGGTCTGCGCCAGCAGCGCGAGGCCTGCCGGGCAGTGGATCAGCGCACTGCGGTCGGGCGGCCCGGCCTCGAGCAGCGCCACGCGCAGCGATGGGTTCTCGCTCAGCCGCGCGGCGAGCACGCAGCCGGCCGAACCACCACCGATCACCAGATAGTCGAACGCAGCGCTGGACACGTTGGCTTTGGACCCCTGCGCCGATGCACAGGGATCGAGAAGAAGGTGCGGACCATCATATCGGTCGCCCGCATGGCGCAATTGGACTCGTGCCTCTACAGTCGGCCGCTTTCGCAGCCCTGCTGGAGCCCCAGATGCGCCGTGCGCTGAGTTTGCGCAATCACCTGTTCGCGATCGCGATGCTGCTGTGGCCCTGGCTGGCGCTGGCCGAGTACCCCGAGCGGCCGATCACGATGATCGTGCCGTTCCCGCCCGGCGGCGTGGCCGACACGGTGGCGCGCCCGGTGGCCGAGGCGCTCGCGCGCGAGCTGAAGCAACCGGTGGTGATCGAGAACCGCGCCGGTGCCGGCGGTGGGCTCGGCATGGGCCTCGTCGCGCGCGCGGCGCCCGACGGCTATACGGTGCTGATGGCCTTGTCGTCGATCTCGATCCTGCCCGAGGCCGACCAGCTGTTCGAGCGCAAGCCGGCGTTCACGTTGAACCAGTTCAAGCCTGTCGCGCGCTTCACGGCCGACCCCACCGTGCTCGTCGTGCGCGCCGACGCGCCGTGGAAGACGCTCGGCGAATTCGTGGCCGCTGCCAAGGCCAGGCCCGGCGTGCTCAACTACGGCAGCTCGGGCAACTACGGCACGATGCACGTGCCGATGGAGATGCTCAAGGCGAGCGCGGGCTTTCGCATGGTCCACATCCCCTACACCGGCGCCGGGCCGGCGGTGGTGGCGCTGCTCGGCGGGCAGGTCGACGCGGTGGCCAGCGGCCCGTCGACGGTGGCGCAGCACATCAAGGCCGGCAAGCTGCGCGCGCTCGCGCACTGGGGCGACAAGCCGCTGCTCGCGCTGCCCGAGGTGCCCAGCCTCGCGAGCCTGGGCGTGCCGGTGAAGTTCGCCCAGTGGTCGGGCCTGTTCGTGCCCGCCGGCGTGAGCGACGAGGTGCTCGCCAGGCTGCGCGCCGCGGCGCGCAAGGCCGCGGCCGACGCGCAGGTGCAGCAGGTGATCCGCACCGCGGGCAGCCCGGTGGAGTATCTCGACGCGCCGGATTTCCAGAGCTACTGGGACGCCGACGCGGCCCGGATGGCCAGCGCCGTCAAGCGAATCGGCAAGGTGGAATAGGGTGGCGCCACCGTTGTCATCGCGGCGTCACGCCGCAGTTCGAACATCCCGCCACCGATTGGAGGAAGACGACATGAACACGCACTCCTGGATCCGCCGCTTCGCGCTCGGCGCCGGCGTTGTGGCTGCACTGGCAGCGAGCCTGCCTGCACAGGCCGACGACCGGCGCGGCCGCGACGAGTTTCCCTCGCCGCTGGTGATCGGCCACCGCGGCGGCGGCAGCGGCTACCTGCCCGAGCACACGCTCGAGGCCTATGCGCTGGGCATCGAGCTCGGCGCCGATTTCGTCGAGCCCGATCTGGTGGCCACCAAGGACGGGCACCTCATTGCGCGGCACGAGCCCAACCTGATCGCCACCACCGACGTGCTGACGCGGCCGCAGTTCGCGAGCCGGCGGCGCACCGCAATGCTCGACGGCATCGCCACCGACGGCTTCTGGGCCAGCGATTTCACGCTCGCCGAGATCAAGCAGCTGCGCGCGATACAGCCCATCGCCGCGCGCGGCCAGGCCTTCGACGGCCAGTTCCAGATCCCGACCTTCGAGGAGGTGATCGACCTCGCCAAGCGCAAGTCGCGCGAGAAGGGCCGCACGATCGGCGTCTACCCCGAGACCAAGCATCCCACCTATCACCAGCAGCTCGGCCTGCCGCTCGAGGAGCGGCTGCTGCGCATCCTCACGCGCGCCGGCTGGAACCACCGCCACGCGCCGGTGTTCATCCAGTCGTTCGAGACGGCCAACCTGCGCGACCTGCGCACGCGCACGCAGGTGAAGCTGATCCAGCTGGTCGACGCCGACGACATCGGCCCCGACGGGCGCATCACCTACGCGCCGCCGTTCGACAAGCCGTACGACTGGGTCGTCGCCGGCCGGCAGGGGCTGTTCGGCGACCTGCTCACGCCGGCCGGCCTGGCCGAGGTGCGCACCTATGCCGACGGCATCGGGCCGTGGAAGTACTACATCCAGAGCACCGCTTGCAAGACGCTTGCGCCCTCGGGCACCGCCTGCGCCGACGCCAACGGCGACGGCGCCGTCAACGAGGCCGACCGCGTGGTGCTGCCGGCCGGTGACCTGGTGCAGCGCGCGCACGCGCTGGGGCTGCTGGTGCACACCTGGACCTTCCGCAACGAGCGCTCGCGCCAGCCGCTCGACGACGGCGGCAACCCGGTCAACGAATACCTGCGCTTCTACGAGCTGGGCGTCGACGGCCTGTTCTCCGACTTCGCCGACACGGCAGTGGCGGCGCGCGTGATGTTCAAGCTCAAGAACGAGGCGGGCTACGCGCGCTGCCTGGTGCAGGACAACGGCTGCACGGCGCGCGACTGATGCGGATTCGCGGTCGATCGGCATCGATCCTTTCGGGAGCGGGCCGTTGATGCGATGGCAGATTCGAGCGTGAGGCTGCGTGATGCGCAGGGATTGCGCGCGCTGTGCCGCGGCCGCGGGCCGTGGGGCCCGTGCGCTCAAACTGCAGCGCCCCGGCGGCTGCGCCACCGGGGTGCGCTCCGCTGCTCGCAGCATGGGGCGTCGAGCGCGAACTTCGCTGAGCGCC
>JAXMEL010000019.1:0-22617 GCA_046348365.1 Burkholderiaceae bacterium | reverse complement strand
TACAAGCCCTGCGAGCAGCGGCGCCAAGATCAGCAGTTTCAGATTTTGTCGCAGCAACGAGACGAACTCGAACAGGCCCATTCCTTCGGCGTCGACGCCGTGCTGTGCGTCGCGTTCGACCATCCGTGCTTCGTTTCGCATGCAGATGCCGCGTGGGTCTCACCAGTTCCTGATCGCCGTCAGCCCCGCGATGCCGAGGCCGAACTGGTACAGGATCTGCGTCCAGTCCTTCGCGTTTTGCACGAAGGTGGTCTTGTCCAGCTCTTCGGGCACGAACACGGTGTCGCCCGGCACGGCCGGCACGCCGGCGAGATCCTGCTTGCCGGTGAACCAGCCCTTGCCTTGCGGGCTCGCCACCACGCTGCCGTTGGCGCGCACGACGAACACGCTGCCCTGGTCGGCGCCCTTGGTCGGCCCGCCGGCGAGGTTGAGGTAGTCGTCGACGCTGCGGCTGCCCGAGTACAGGTAGCTGCCGGCGTTGAACACGCTGCCGAACACGCCCACGGTGGTCGGGCGCGGCGGAATGTACAGACGGTCGCCGTCTTCGAGCGCCAGCTCGGGCAGCGCGGCACTGTCGGGTTGCAACTGCAGCACCACGCGGCCGCTCGGTTTGATGGCGCGCAGGCGTTCGATCAGCCGCGTGGTGCTGGCGGCGCGCGCCGACTGCGCCGCCGCCTCGTCGGCCGTGGCCGTGCGTTGGGTCGATGTGGCCTTCGCGAGGTCGGTCTCGAGGTCGCGCAGCGCGCGCTCGTAGTTCTCCTGCTGGGTGATGCGCACGCTCTCGCGGCTGAACTCGGTGCCGAACACGTAGGCCGCGGGCGTCACGCCGCCGGCGGCGCGCAGCGCGTCGGCGATTGTCGATTGCGGCGGCAGCACGAACTCGCCGGGGTGCACCACCTCGCCCTCGATGCGCACGCGCTTGTTCTGGCGCTGCACCGGCAACGCCACCGCGGTGCTGTTGAAGGCGCGCAGCACGTCGCCGGTACGCAGCGCCGTGGCCTGCCCCTGCGGCAATTCGATCTGCGTGATGCGCACGGTGTTGCGGTCGTCGAGCCGCTCGATCGCCAGCCGCGAGGTGTCGGCCACGGTGGAGAAGCCGCCGGCCATCTGCAGCAGATCGGCGATGGTCTCGCCAGGCTTCACCTCGAAGATCGCCGGCAGGTTGACGCTGCCGATCAGCGCCACCTGCGGGCCCACCGGGCCGATGTAGATCACGTCTTCGGCCTGCAGCACGCGGTCGGTCGAGCGGTCGCCCTTGAGCAGCAGTTCGTACAGGTCGACGCTGGTCACGACCTCCTTGCCGCGGCGCAATTGAATGCTGCGAAAGCTCCCCGCTGCCGACGGGCCACCCGAGCGAATCAGTGCGCCGATGACGGTCGACAGGCTGCTCACCGTCATGCTGCCGGGGCGGGTGACGTAGCCGGCCACGTAGACGCGGATGCCGCGCAACTGACCGAGCGAGGTGCTCAGCTCGAAGTTCTTGAACACCTGGCTCACGCGCCGAGCAATCACGGCATTGAGGTCGGACAGCTTGACGCCGGACACCGCCACGGCGCCGACGCGCGGCACCGCGATGCGCCCACCGCGGTCGACCACCAGTCGCAGGTTGGCATCCACCGAGCCCCACAGCGTGAGCAGGATCTCGTCACCCGGCTGCACCACGTAGTCGGGCGGTACCTGGGGGTTGAAATCCTGCGGCTCGATGGTCGGCGCGCGCGGAACCTGGGCCAGGGTTTGCGCCACGGCGGGCGCCGTGGCGGCACCCAATGTCGTCGGTGCGGCGGTCTGGACGTTCTCGGCCGGCACCGGCGTGAGCAGTTGGACGCCCGTGATCAGGTCGGCACCGAAGCGTCGGATCGGCGCACCCGGCGGCGAGTTGGCGAGCCGATTCACGTAGACCTCGAACTCACCCGGCACGTAGCGGGCGGGCGCAATGTCCATGGGTGAACCTGCGGGCACGTACACCGTGCCGCCGCTCTGCCCCGGCGCGTTGCGAAGCTGATAAGGCCCCGTCGTGCCGAGCACGGGGTCTTGCATCTGAGGTATCGGCGTGCCGCCGCTCACCTGCGCCACCGCGCTCGAAGCCAACCATGCGCACGCCAACGCGGCGATGGCCAGGCGGCATCTGTATACAAACGAAATCGAGTGTTCCATCAACGTCGGCATCTCGGCGCGGGCCGCGCCCCTGGGTAAACCGGCCGACCCGGGCGCTCGCGATGCGCGAGCCGCCCACCTGCCGCGGACCGCGCGATTCTAGCCACGTGGGTTTTCGGGGCTCGCACTGCGCTGCGCGGAGGTTGGCGCGCCTACAATCGCCGCCCCATGTCGATTCTGCTGACGGCCCTCGTCGCGTCGCTGCTGGCTACGCTGTGGGCCGTGCGTACCGGGCGGCGCTCGAGTCGCGTGCACGACAGCGACCTCAGCGGGCCGCAGAAGTTTCACGTGCGGCCGGTGCCGCGCATCGGCGGGCTCGGCATCGTCACCGGTGTGTGTGCAGGCGCACTGGCGATGTGGTGGCAGCGCAGCGACACCGGTGCGCTCGCGCTGTGGTTGCTGGCCTGCGGCGCGCCGTGCTTCGTGGCCGGGTTGGCCGAGGACTTGACCAAGCACATCAGCCCGCGCCGGCGCCTGTTCTTCACCGCGGTGTCGGCGGCGCTGGCGGTGTGGGGCCTGCAAGCGGTGATCACGTACACGGCGATCCCGGGGCTCGACTGGGTGGTGTCGATGCCGCTGGGCGCGGCGCTGGTCACCGTGTTCGTGGTCACGGGGGTGGCCAACTCGGTCAACATCATCGACGGCTTCAACGGCCTGGCGTCGATGTGCGCGATGCTGATGCTCGGCGCCATGGCCTACGTGGCGTTCCAGGTCGGCGACCACGCGGTGATGTGGCTGGCGCTGGCGGGCATCGGCGCGCTGCTCGGCTTCTTCGTCTGGAACTATCCCGCAGGCCTGGTGTTCCTCGGCGATGGCGGCGCGTACTTCGTCGGCTTCTACATGGCCGAGGTGGCGATCCTGCTGTTGCACCGCAACCCGCAGGTGTCGCCGATGTTCCCGCTGCTGGCGTGCATCTACCCGGTGTTCGAGACCCTGTTTTCGATGTACCGCCGCCGCGTGCTGCAGGATCGTTCGCCCGGCGTACCCGACGGCATCCACCTGCACTCGCTGATCTACCGCCGGGTGGTGCGCTGGGCGGTCGGAGCCAGCCGGGCCAGGAGCCTGACGCGGCGCAACTCGATGACCTCACCGTACCTGTGGCTGCTGTGCATGTGCGCGGTGGTGCCGGCGGTGCTGTTCTGGGACGACACCGCCGTGCTGGCGTCGTTCATCGCGCTGTTCAGCCTCGGCTACACGATGCTCTACTGGCGCATCGTGCGCTTCCGCGCGCCGCGCTGGCTGTTCGTGGGCACCCACCCGCCGGCACACGAGCCGAGTGGGCAGCCGGGTCAGGGATAATCCCGATCCGATGACCGAAGCAGTCCACCCCGACACGCCCACCCCTTCCGCCCCGCCGCCCGCCCGCTTCGACACCCTCGCGCTCGACGCCAAGCTGCTGCGCGCGGTGGCCGACCAGGGCTACGCCACGATGACGCCGATTCAGGCCAAGGCGATTCCGATCGTGCTGGCCGGGCGCGACGTGATGGGCGCGGCGCAGACCGGCACCGGCAAGACGGCCGCGTTCTCGCTGCCGCTGCTGCAGAAGATGCTGCGCCACGAAAACGCCTCGATGTCGCCGGCGCGCCACCCGGTGCGCGCGCTGGTGCTGGCGCCCACGCGCGAGCTGGCCGATCAGGTGGCGGCCAACGTGAAGGCCTACGCCAAGCACACCCAATTGCGCTCGACGGTGGTGTTCGGTGGCATCGACATCAAGCCGCAGGCCGCCGAGCTGAAAGCAGGCGTCGAGGTGCTGATCGCCACGCCGGGGCGGCTGCTCGATCACATCGAAGGGCGCAACTGCGTGCTCAACCAGGTGGAGTACGTGGTGCTCGACGAGGCCGACCGCATGCTCGACATCGGCTTCCTGCCCGACCTGCAGCGCATCCTGTCGTACCTGCCGCAGCAGCGGCAGACGCTGCTGTTCTCGGCCACCTTCTCGCCGGAGATCCGCCGCCTGGCGCAGAGCTATCTGCAGGATCCGGTCACCGTCGAGGTGGCGCAGCGCAACGCCACGGCCTCCACCGTCGAGCAGCACTTCTTCAGCGTCACCGACGACGACAAGCGCAAGGCGGTGCGGCAACTGGTGGCGCGGCGCGAGCTGAGCCAGGCGCTGGTGTTCGTGAACTCCAAGATCGGTGCGGCGCGGCTGGCGCGCGCCTTCGAGCGCGATGGCCTGAAGACCACCGCGCTGCACGGCGACAAGTCGCAGGACGAGCGGCTCAAGGCGCTCGACGCCTTCAAGCGCGGCGAGGTGCAACTGCTGGTGGCCACCGACGTGGCGGCGCGCGGCCTCGACATCGTCGACCTGCCGGCGGTCTTTAACTACGACGTGCCGTTCAACGCCGAGGACTACGTGCACCGCATCGGCCGCACCGGGCGCGCCGGCCAGTCGGGGCTGTCGGTGACGCTGGTCACGCGCGACGACTCGCGGCTGGTGGGCGACATCGAGCGGCTGATCAAGAAGAAGATCGAGATCGAACCGTTCGACTTCGACGACGAGCGGCCGCGCCGCCCGCGACGCGCGCGCGACGACGACGAGCGCAGCGATCGGAGCGCCGAGCGCGCCGACGAGCGTCGCGTCCAGCGCGCCCCGGCCGACCCGCTGTTCGATCGGCCTTACGAGCCCAGCGGCAGCGGCACGCCGGCGTGGGAGGTATCGCAGCCCGCACCGCTGAACCCGCGGCGCCCGGTGTCGGCCAACATCAAGCCGCGGCGCAAGGTGGCCTCGCTGCTCGGTGGCAGCCGCGGCTAAGACCGCAACGCCTCGGCGCGAGGCACCGTGGCGCGCGCTGTTCTGGCTCGCCGTGACCGCTGGCGTCGTGCTCGCGCTGTGGCCGCAGCCGCATCCGCCGCGACCGTGGTTTCCCGGTGCCGACAAGCTGCAGCACGCGCTGGCGTTCGCGGCGCTGGTGTGGCTTGGCGTGCGCGGCGGCTACCGCCGCGCGCTGGTGCTGGTCGCAGGGCTGCTGCTGCTCGGCGCCGCGATCGAGGTGGCGCAGAGCTTCACGGCCACGCGCACGGCCGAGTGGCTCGATTGGCTGGCCGACGCCATCGGCATCGCCCTCGGCGCAGCCGCCGTGCAGATCGAGGCGCGCCGGCGCGCAACGCGCTCACCCGGCCTGGAACAAGAACACGGCCGGTAGCCGCGCCGAGATCGCCGGTGGCGCGCTGCGCCACTGGCCCACGCGCTGCATGCGGCACCATCCTTCGGGCCAGCCGAGCGCGCAGGCGATGCACAAGCGCGTGGTCGGCGCCAGGTGGTCGAGCAGCGCCTGCAGCAGCGCTGCGTTGCGGTAGGGCACCTCGATCGCGATCTGGGTCTGCTTTTGTCGCCGCGATGCACCTTCGAGCTCGCGGATGCGCGCCGCGCGCGCGTCGTCCTTGGTCGGCAGGTAGCCGACGAAAGCGAATTGCTGGCCGTTCAGCCCGCTCGCCGCCAGCGCGAGCATCAGCGCGCTGGCACCGGGCAGCGGCTCGACGGCCAGACCCTCCGCGTGCGCCAGCGCCACCAGAGTGGCGCCCGGGTCGGCCACCGCTGGCAGGCCGGCTTCGGAAAGCACGCCGATATCGTGCCCGGCCCTTGCCGGCTGCAGCAGCGAGACCCAGGCAGCGTCGCTGCCGGTTGCGGCCCGGCCTTTGCCCTTGACCGGGCGTGGCAATTCGTGGATCGACAGCGACTGCAGCGGCAGCGCAGCCGGCACCTCGGCGGCGACGCGCTTGACGAAGGCGCGCGCGGTCTTGGCGTCTTCGACCACCCAATGCGTCAGCGCCGCGGCGCGCTCGATCACCGCCTGCGGCAGCCAGGCGCGAATCGCCGTCGGCTGCGGCGAGCCGAAGTCGAGCAGGTTCGGCACCAGCACCAGGGTGCCCTTGCGCGACGGGACCACCGTCATGGCGCGGCCAGTGGGTCGAGGCCTGCGGCGCGCAGCATCGCGCTGGTGCGGATCAGCGGCAGCCCGACCAGTGCGGTCGGGTCGTCCGACTCGATGGCCTCGGCCAGCACGATGCCCAGCGTCTCGCACTTGGCGCTGCCGGCGCAGTCGTACGGCTGTTCCAACCGGAGGTAGCGCTCGATCTCGTCGTCGCCGAGTTGGCGAAAGCGCACGGTGACGGTCGCCATGGCGTGCTGCTCGAAGGCGTCGGACACGCGCACCACCGCCACCGCGGTGTGAAAGCGCACCGCGCGCCCGCGCATCGCGCGCAATTGCTGCGTCGCGCGATCGTGGTTGCCGGGCTTGCCGAGCGGCCGGCCGTCGAGTTCGGCCACCTGATCCGAGCCGATCACGGTGGCTTGCGGCTCGCGGGCGGCCACGGCACGGGCCTTGGCCAGGGCGAGACGTCGCGCCAGCGCGGCCGGCGCCTCGTCGCTAGCCGCGGCTTCGTCCACTTGCGGCGCCACGACGGTGAAGGGCAGACGCAACCGCTCGAGCAACTCGCGCCGGTAGCGCGAGGTCGACGCCAGGATCAGCGCGGTGTCCACGCGCGAATTGTCCCATCGCACGCGGCTTACACTGATTCGATGGCAGCGCGCAATCCCGACCCGACCCGGCTCGATGTGGCGGCGCTGGCCGCCGAAGGTGCGAGCCTGATCGGCCAGTGGCCGGCGGCGCAGCTCGAACGCTGGCACGCGCTGCAGGCGCCGCCGCCGGGCGTTGCGCTCGAACCGGTGAACTGGCAGATCCGCGGCGAGCTCCGGCGCGTGGCCGGCGAGCCGGCGCAGGTCTGGCTGCACCTGCGCGCCGAGGCCACGGCGTGGCCCATCTGCCAGCGCTGCCTGCAGCCGCTGCACGAGGCGCTGGTCGTCGAGCGCGCGCTGCGCTTCGTCGAGAGCGAGGCGCGCGCCGAGGCGCTCGATGCCCAATCCGAGGACGACGTGCTGGCGCTGGCTCCGTCGCTCGACCTGCGCACGCTGGTGGAAGACGAACTGCTGCTGGCCTGGCCGATCGTGCCGCGCCACGCGCAGTGCAGCGCGCCGGCGCATCGGGCGGGAGAGGCAGGCGCACAGTCGTCGGCCGGACCGTTCGAGGCGCTGATCGCGCTGAAGCGTCCGCATCAGCCGGAACGTTGACCCCGGCGGTCAGGGCCCGCAGGCTGCCCGCAGCGAAAATTCGGCCAGGGGTGCGCTGCTACAATCGGCCGCTTTTGCAGGTGGCGTTGCCGGCTCTCGGCCCGCCTGAACCCGCCGGCAGCGCGAGCGTATCCGCTGGAGTCCGGTACTGGAGTACCCCCATGGCTGTTCAGCAGAACAAGAAGTCGCCGTCCAAGCGCGGCATGCACCGCTCGCACAACGCGCTCACGGCGCCGGGCACCGGTATCGAGCCGACCACCGGCGAGGTGCATCTGCGGCACCACATCAGCCCCACTGGCTTCTACCGCGGCCGCAAGGTTCTGAAGTCGAAGACCGAAGCCTGATCGCCGGCGCCGTGTGCGGGGCCGCACGGCCGCTCCGCAGTGTTGACCGCTTGCGGTGAACCCCGGGCTTGCCATACCGTAGGCCAGTGAATCCGCTGCCTCCGCTCGCGCGCGTACGCATCGCCGTCGACTGCATGGGCGGCGACCACGGGCCGTCGGCCACGCTGCCGGGTTGCCGCGCGTTCCTCGCGTCGCACCCGAGCGCCGAACTGGTGCTGGTGGGCACCGAGGCCGCACTCGCAGCGGCGGCCGGCTGGGAGCGTTGCACCCGCGTCGTCGCCACCGAGGTGGTGGCGATGGACGATTCGGTCGAGGTCGCGCTGCGGCGCAGGCGCGACTCGTCGCTGCGCGTGGCGATCAACCAGGTCAAGGTGCCCGAGGCCGGTGAGGCCGCGGCGCACGCCTGCGTGTCGGCCGGCAACACCGGCGCGCTGATGGCGTTGGCGCGCTACGTGCTCAAGACGGTCGAGGGCATCGACCGGCCGGCGATCGCGGCGCTGCTGCCCAACGAGAAAGGACGCTTCACCCAGGTGCTCGACCTCGGCGCCAACGTCGACTGCACCGCCGAGCAGCTGCTGCAGTTCGCGGTGATGGGCAGCGCGCTGGCGTCGGCGTTGCACGGCAACGAGAACCCGAGCGTCGGCCTGCTCAACATCGGCGAGGAGGCGATCAAGGGCAGCGAGACCATCAAGCGCGCCGGCGAGCTGCTGCGCGCCGCGGCGGCCGACGAGCACCTCAACTTCCACGGCAACGTCGAGGGCAACGACATCTTCAAGGGCACGACCGACATCGTGGTGTGCGACGGCTTCGTCGGCAACGTGATGCTCAAGACCTCGGAAGGGCTGGCTGCGATGCTGGCCGGCATGATCCGCGAGGAGTTCGGCCGCAACCTGTGGACCAAGCTGACCGCGCTGGTGGCACTGCCGGTACTCAACCACTTCAAGGCGCGCGTCGACCACCGGCGCTACAGCGGCGGCGCGCTGCTCGGTCTGAAGGGGCTGGTGTTCAAGGCGCACGGCTCGTCGGACGCCTTCGCCTTCGAGAACGCGCTGGCTCGCGCGTATGATGCGGCCCGCAATCGACTGCTCGAACGCGTGCACGACCGCATCCTCGAGACGCTACAGGCCATGCCGTCGGTCGACGAGCCCAATCTCTCGCCCGCGCAATGACCACCCCCGCCCGCTATTCGCGCATCACCGGCACGGGCAGCTACCTGCCGCCGCGCCGGGTGACCAACGCCGAGCTGGCGGCCGAGCTGGCCACGCGCGGCATCGAAACGTCGGACCAGTGGATCGTCGAGCGCACCGGCATCCGCGCTCGCCACTTCGCCGCCGATGGCGTGACGGCGAGCGATCTCGCGCTCGAAGCGTCGCGCCACGCGCTGGAGTCGGCGGCGCGCAAGGCGCACGAGATCGACCTCATCATCGTCGCCACCTCGACGCCGGACATGGTGTTCCCGTCGACGGCGACCATCCTGCAGCACAAGCTCGGCATGGCCGGCTGCCCGGCGTTCGACCTGCAGGCGGTGTGTTCGGGGTTCGTCTACGCGCTGACGGTGGCCGATTCGATGATCCGCACCGGCGCCGCATCGCGCGCGCTGGTGGTCGGCACCGAGGTGTTCTCGCGAATTCTCGACTTCAGCGACCGCACCACCTGCGTGTTGTTCGGCGACGGTGCCGGCGCGGTGGTGCTCGAGGCGAGCGATCGGCCCGGCATCCTGGCCTCCGACTTGCACGCCGACGGCGCGTACCTGGGCATCCTGTGCACGCCAGGCACGGTGGCCGGCGGCAAGGTGCTCGGCGACCCGCTGCTGAAGATGGACGGCCCCGCGGTGTTCAAGCTCGCGGTGCACGTGCTCGAGGCGTCGGCGCGCGCGGTGCTGGTGGCGGCCGATCGCCGGGCCGAAGACATCGACTGGCTGATCCCGCACCAGGCCAACATCCGCATCATGCAGGGCACGGCGCGCCGGCTGAAGCTGGCACCGGAGAAGCTGGTGGCCACCGTCGATGCGCACGGCAACACCTCGGCGGCGTCGATTCCGCTGGCGCTCGACGTGGCCTGCAAGGACGGCCGCGTCCAGCGCGGCGACACCGTGATGCTCGAAGGCGTCGGTGGCGGCTTCACCTGGGGCGCGGTGCTGCTGGACTTCTGACGCACGATGAAGCCGTTTGCGTTCGTCTTTCCGGGGCAGGGGGCGCAGAGCGTCGGGATGCTCGACGCCTGGGGCGACCATCCGGCGGTGCGCGAGGCGCTGGCGGAGGCTTCGCAGGCGCTCGGCGAAGACGTGGCCAAGCTCATTCGCGAAGGCCCGGCGCAGGCGCTCGAGCTGACCACCAACACCCAGCCGGTGATGCTGACTGCGGGCATCGCCTGTTACCGCGCCTGGCGCGCCGAAGGCGGCCCCGAGCCGGTGGCGGTGGCGGGGCACTCGCTGGGCGAATACACCGCGCTGGTGGCCGCCGGCGCGCTCAGCCTGGCCGATGCACTGCCGCTGGTGCGCTTTCGGGCGCAGGCGATGCAGCAGGCGGTGCCGGTGGGCGCCGGGGCGATGGCGGCGATCCTCGGCCTGGAGCCTGCGGCAGTGGTCGATGGTTGCGCACGCGCCGCCGTCGAAACCGGTGGCGTCGTGTCGGCCGCGAATTTCAACGATCCGAAGCAGACCGTGATCTCCGGTGCCAAGGCGGCGGTCGACAAGGCCTGCGAGATTCTCAAGGGCATGGGCGCGAAGCGCGCCCTGCCGCTATCGGTGTCGGCACCGTTTCACTGCGAGCTGATGCGGCCGGCGGCCGAGGCGCTGCGCGAGCGGCTGGTGATGGTGGCGATCGCACCGCCGCGCATCGCCGTGGTCAACAACATCGACGTTGCTGCGGCCGACGAGCCGGCGGCGATCCGCGACGCGCTGGTGCGCCAGGCGTACGGTCCGGTGCGCTGGGTCGAGGTGGTGCGCTCGCTGCGCGGCCGTGGCCTGACGCACGTGCTCGAATGCGGTCCGGGCAAGGTGCTGAGCGGCATGGTCAAGCGCATCGACGGCGAGGCGGTGACGGCCTGCGTGTTCGACCCGCCGTCGCTGCGCGAGGCGCTGGGGCTGCTGGCGTGAGCGGGCGATGAACGACGCCGCAACGCCGCAAGTGGCGCTGGTCACCGGCGCGTCGCGCGGCATCGGGCGCGCGATCGCGCTGGCGCTGGCCGCGCAGGGCTTTCGAGTCGTCGGCACGGCCACCACCGAGGCCGGCGCGGCGGCCGTCACCGAGGCGCTGCGCTCGCAATCGGCACCCGATGGCAGCCGCGGCGCCGTGCTCGATGTCGGCGAGGCGGCCGCCGGCGATGCGCTGGTCGATTCGATCGTCAAGAGCGACGGCGGTTTGCACGTGCTGATCAACAACGCCGGCATCACGCGCGACGGCCTGGCCATGCGCATGAAGGACGACGACTGGTCGGCGGTGATGGACACCAACCTCAGCGCGGTGTTCAGGCTCTGCCGCGCCGCGATGCGCCCGATGATGAAGCAGCGCTTCGGGCGCATCGTCAACATCACGTCGGTGGTCGGCGCGGCGGGCAATGCGGGGCAGGCCAACTACGCGGCGGCCAAGGCCGGCGTCGCGGGCCTCACGCGTGCGCTGGCGCGCGAGCTGGCCAGTCGCCACATCACGGTGAACTGCGTCGCCCCCGGCTTTATCGCCACCGACATGACCGAGCGCCTCACCGACGCCCAGCGTCAGGCGCTGCTGGCGCAGGTGCCGCTGGGGCGGCTGGGTACGCCGCACGACGTCGCTGCGGCCGTGGTGTTCCTGGCGTCGCCCGCTGCGGGCTACATCACCGGCACCGAACTGCACGTCAACGGCGGCATGTACATGTGCTGAACCCGCGCGGGGGCCGTCTGGCGAGCCCGCACTGCGCCTGGCCGCGCGGAACGAGGCCGTAGAATCGGCTGCTGTTTGTTGCAACTCCTGGAGGAGTCATGAGCGATATCGAAGCACGCGTCAAGAAGATCATCGCCGAGCAGCTTGGCGTGCCCGAATCGGATGTGAGCAACGAGAAGGCGTTCGTGGCTGATCTGGGCGCCGATTCGCTCGATACGGTGGAGCTGGTGATGGCCCTCGAGGACGAGTTCGGTATCGAGATCCCCGACGAGGAGGCCGAGAAGATCACCACCGTCCAGTTGGCGATCGACTACGCCACCAAGCATCAGAAGGCCTAGGCGACGCCGCCGTCGATGTCGCGCCGCCGTGTCGTCGTCACCGGCCTCGGGCTGATCAGCCCGGTGGGCAACTCGGTCGATCAGGCCTGGTCCAACGTGGTCGCCGGGCGCTCGGGCGTGAGCGCGATCACGCGCTTCGACCCCGCCGCCTTCGCCTGCCGCATCGCCGGGCAGGTGAACGACTTCAAGGCCGAGGACTACATCCCGGCCAAGGAAGCGCGGCACATGGATACCTTCATCCACTACGGCGTGGCGGCGGCCGTGCAGGCCGTGAAGGATGCCGGCCTGCCGAGCGGCGCCGAGCTGAGCGAGGAGCGTGCCGGGCGCATCGGCTGCGTCGTGGGCTCCGGCATCGGCGGGCTGCCGATGATCGAGGATACCCATGCCGAAGTGGCGGTGCGTGGGCCGCGGCGCATCTCGCCGTTCTTCATTCCCGGCACCATCATCAACATGGTGGCCGGTCACGTGTCGATGCGCTTCGGCTTCAAGGGCCCCAATCTGTCGGTGGTGACCGCCTGCACGACCGGGCTGCACTGCATCGGCGAGGCCGGGCGGCTGATCGAATACGGCGATGCCGACGTCATGGTCGCCGGCGGCACCGAGGCGGCGATCTCGCCGCTGGGCGTGGGGGGCTTCGCGGCGATGCGCGCCCTGTCGACCCGCAACGACGACCCGGCCACCGCCTCGCGCCCGTGGGACAAGGATCGCGATGGCTTCGTGCTCGGCGAGGGCGCCGGCGTCGTCGTGCTCGAGGAGTACGAGCACGCCAAGGCGCGCGGCGCCAGGATCTACGCCGAATTGATCGGCTACGGCATGAGCGCCGATGCCGGGCACATCACCGCTCCGGATACCGATGGTCCGCGCCGCGCGATGCAGGCGGCCCTGCGCAACGCCGGGATCGACGCAACGCAGGTGCAGTATCTCAATGCTCACGGCACTTCCACGCCGCTGGGCGACGTCAACGAAACGCTGGCCATCAAGCTCGCATTCGGCGCGCACGCGAAGAAGATGGTGGTCAGTTCGACCAAGTCGATGACCGGGCATCTGCTGGGCGGGGCGGGCGGCATCGAGACGGTGTTCACCGCGCTGGCACTGCACCACCAGGTGATTCCACCGACGATCAACCTCTTCAACCAGGACCCCGAATGCGATCTCGACTACTGCGCCAACCAGGCGCGCGAGATGCGCATCGAGGTGGCGGCGAAAAACAACTTCGGCTTCGGCGGCACCAACGGAAGCCTGGTGTTGCGCCGCGTCTGAGCGCGCGCCAGCGCAGCCGGCCATGAGCGCGGCGCCGGCATTCGAGCTTCAGGTCGCGCCCGGTCGCGGGGAGCGCGTGGTGCTGATGCTGCTGGGCGGCGTCAGCGCGGTGGTGCTGGCGGCCTGGGCCTGGACCCACATCGGCGCGCCGGCCGGGCCGGTCGGGGAGAGGGGCTGGCTGGCGGTGGTGATGGGCGCCGGGCTCGCCGGGGGTGTGGCAGGCTGGCGCTCTGCGCCACGTCAGACGATCCGTCTCGCCTGGCGGCGGGGCCGCTGGTGGCTGAGCCTGCCGGTGGGCCCGCCGATCGCCGGCGAGGTGCGGGCACGGATCGACCTCGGGAGCTGGCTGCTGCTGCGCTTCGCGCCCACCGGGAGCGAGAAGGTGCGTTGGCTGGCGATCGGGCGCCGCCGGGCGGGGTCGTCATGGCATGCGTTGCGCGCTACGCTGTTCGCCCCTGGTGCGGACGCGGTGCCGCCGGGCGGCGATGAGGGCGTCGAGGCATGAACGCACAAGATGCCGATCGGGCGTTGGTGGAGCATGCGCAGCGCGGCGACGTACGAGCTTTCGAGATGCTGGTGGTCAAGTACCAGCGACGCATCGAGCGGCTGATCTCGCGCATGGTGCGCGACTCGGATCTGGTGTACGACATCGCCCAGGAGACGTTCATCCGAGCCTACCGGGCGCTGCCGCAGTTCCGCGGCGAGAGCGCCTTTTACACCTGGCTCTACCGGATCGCCGTCAACACCGCCAAGAAGGCCCTGGTGGAACTCAAGCGCGACCCGGTTTCCACCGAATCGGCCCGCGCACGTGCGGGGGATGACGACGAAACTTACCGCAGCGACCATGAACTAAGCGACGGCGAAACCCCCGAGGCAGTGCTGGCGAGCAAGGAGATTGCGGCCACGGTCAACGCGGCGATCGATGCCTTGTCGGAAGACCTCCGGCAGGCCATCACCCTGCGCGAGATCGAAGGGCTGAGCTACGAAGAGATCGCCGACGTGATGAACTGCCCGATCGGCACCGTGCGGTCACGGATCTTTCGTGCCCGTGAAGCGATCGCAACAAGACTGCGCCCGTTGCTAGGCACACGCGAGGGGGAGCGCTGGTGAGCCGGCAGGCCAGCCCGGTACATTGGAGCAAAGATGTCTGACGATTCACCCGACTTCCCGCTGCAACGCAAAGACGAGTCCTGGGCGGCACTGTCGTCACTGGCCGACGGCGAGGCCTCGGCCGACGAGCAGAGGCGCTGCCTGGCGCTGTGGGCCGACGATGCCGAGGCGCGCGAGCGCTGGTGCCACTACCAGTTGATCGGCGACGTGCTGCGCTCGCGCGAATTGGCTCGCGGCGCCCCGCACGATGCGGCGTTCGTATCGGCGTTGCGGGCACGGCTGTCGCGCGAGCCGGCGGTGCTGCGCCCGCGCGGCCCAACGCTGATGGAGCGCGTGCGCTCGTGGGCGACGCCGATGGTGGCGACTGCGGGCGTGGCGGCGGTGGCCGGTGCTGTCGTGGTGTTTCGGACCGTGCCGACGCCGTCGGGCGGCGCGATCCAGATCGCTGCGCAGCCGGCGGTGGCAACGCCCGCAGGGGCGCAACCGGTGGCGGTGGCGGCGCCGGCGATCCCGCTGCAGCCGGCGAATGGACGCCTGATCCGCGACGCCCGGCTCGACCGCTACTTCGCGGCGCATCGCCAGAGTGCGACAGGGGCGGCGCTGCAGATGCCGGGTGGCATCGTGCGCAGCGTCGACACCATCGTGCTGGAGGAGCGGTGATCGCATCGCGACGCTGGCTGGTCGGATGCTTGTGGGCGGTCGGCATGATCGTGGCGTGGCCGGTGCACGCGCAGACGGCAGCGCCTGCGGTCGCCGGCAGGCCTGGCGACGTGCGCTCGTGGATGGCCCGCCTGGAGCATGCCGCGGCCGCGCTGAACTACCAGGGCACGTTGGTGTCCAGCGCGGGCGGCGTGGTGTCGAGTTCGCGGGTGGTGCACTACATCGAGGGCAAGCAGCACTACGAGCGCATCGAGGCGCTCGACGGCGAGGCGCGGCTCGTGCTGCGGCACAACGGCATCACGCAAACCCTGTGGCCGCGCACGCGGCTCGCGGTGATCGAGCATCGCCTGGCGATGCCTGGGTTTCCCGGCCTGCCCCCGGGCACCTCGGACGATGTCTACGAAGTGCGCATGCTCGGCAGCGAGCGGATGGCGGGCTACGAGGCGCAGGTGCTGATGTTCAAGCCGCGCGATGCGCACCGCTTCGCGCAGCGCCTGTGGGCCGAGCGCTCCAGCGGTCTGCTGCTGCGCGCCGACGTGCTGGGCGAGCGCGGTCAGGTGATCGAGTCGGCATCGTTCTCCGAGCTGACGATCGGCGCCAAGCCCAACCCCAAACTGGTGCCGCAGGCGATGCGCAAACTCGACGGTTTTCGCATCGTCCGCCCGGCGGCCACACGCACCAGCCTGGAGGCCGAAGGCTGGTCGTTGGCCCGGCCGGTGGCCGGGTTCCAACTGATCGGCTGCATGCGTCGCGATTTGGGCGCCCTCGAAGAGCCGTCCGCGGCCGGTGGCAACCAGGTGCTGATGGCGGTGTTCTCCGACGGGCTGACCCACGTCTCGGTATTCGTCGAACCCTTTGACGCGCAGCGCCACAAGCCGGTGGCCACCAGCCTTGGCGCGACGCACACGGTGATGAGCCGCTCGGGCAACTGGTGGGTCACCGCGATGGGCGACGTGCCGATGGCCACCGTCGAGCTGTTCTCGTCGGCGCTGGTGCGCCACCGCTGACTCGGGCGCCCAGGCGCCAGAATCCGCTTGTTTTTCGGTAGGCTGCCCTCATCCGGGCAGCCGGGGTCAGTATGAGGTTTCGCATGCGTTCACTTCCTTCGCTTATCGACCTGCGCCGCCGTGCGGCCACCGCCGCGCTGGCGCTGTTCATCGGCGGGGCTGGCTGGCTGACGGCTGCGAATGCGCGCGCCCAGGGGCAGTTGCCCGATTTCACCGAGCTGGCCGAGAAGTGGAGCCCGTCGGTCGTCAACATCCGCACCCTCGAGCGAAGCCGTGCTGCCCCGGGCGCCGGGGTCGACCCCAGCGTCGAGGAGTTCTTCCGTCGCTTCGGTATCCCGTTGCCCGGGCGTCCCGATCCGCGGCGCGGCCCGCGTGGCGGCGACGAGCCGCAGCAGCGCGGCGTCGGCTCGGGCTTCATCCTCACGGCCGACGGCTACGTGATGACCAATGCGCACGTGGTCGACGGGGCCGACGAGGTGCTGGTCACGCTCACCGACAAGCGCGAGTTCAAGGCCAAGATCGTCGGTTTCGACAAGCGCACCGACGTCGCGGTGGTGAAGATCGACGCCAGCGGGCTGCCGGCCGTGCGCATCGGGGACGTTGGCAAGCTCAAGGTCGGCGAGTGGGTGATGGCGATCGGCTCGCCGTTCGGGCTCGAGAACACGGTGACCGCCGGCATCGTCAGCGCCAAGCAGCGCGATACCGGCGACTACCTGCCATTCATCCAGACCGACGTGGCGATCAACCCGGGCAACTCGGGCGGCCCGCTGCTCAACATGCGCGGCGAGGTGGTCGGCATCAACTCGCAGATCTACAGCCGCTCCGGCGGCTTCATGGGCATCTCGTTCGCGATCCCGATCGACGAGGCGATGCGCGTGGCCGATCAACTGCGCGTCAACGGCCGCGTGATCCGCGGGCGCATCGGCGTCACGATCGCGCCGGTCACCAAGGAGGTCGCCGAGGCGATCGGCCTGGGCAAGCCGGTGGGCGCGCTCGTGCAGGGCGTCGAGGCGGGAGGGCCTGCCGACAAGGCCGGCATCGAGGCGGGCGACATCATCGTCAAGGTCGACGGCAAGGCGGTCGACAAGTCGGTCGACCTGCCGCGCATCATCGGCGACACCAAGCCGGGCACCCGCTCGTCGTTGCAGGTGTACCGCCGTGGTGCAACGCGCGATCTGCTGGTGACCGTGGGCGAGTTCGAGGCCGATCGTCCGGTGCGCAGGGCGCAGGTCGATCCCGCAGCGAGCAGCCCGCAGAGCAGGAGCGTGCTCGGCCTGACGGTGTCGGAACTCACCGATGGGCAGAAGCGCGAGCTCAAGATCAAAGGTGGCGTCCGGGTCGATGGCGTCGAGGGCGCGGCGGCTCGCGCTGGCCTGCAGGAAGGCGATGTGATCCTCGCGATCGACAACACCGAGGTGACCGACCTGAAGCAGTTCCTCTCGATCGCCACCAGGGCGGAGAAGGCTCGCGCCGTCAGCGTGATGGTCCGGCGCGGCGAATACGTCAGCTACCTGGTGATCAGGCCCGGGCGATAGCCTGGCCCCGCGGCGACCGTTAATCCCTGCAGCGCAGTAGGAGAACGAAGGCCTGGTTTCAGCATTGCGGGATCCGATGGTGCCTGGTGGCGACCTTGGGACGCCCGAGCGCAGGTCGACGCCGTCTTACGGACGGGCGAGAGTGAGTTCTAGCTATCGGTTCGGAGCCATGATTGGACTGGAGGGTCTCCGAATCATGTCCAACCCGGCTCGTTTTGCCGCCGGTTGAGGTCGAACTGGGCCAACCGGTCGATGGCCGCCGAGGCCGGGGTCGACCTGTGGATAAACTGTTGATCGAATCGGCATGTTGGCCCCCGCAACGAGCGCAAATCAAGCATTGGCGCGGCTCTGCGCAGGGACCTTTTGGCTACAATGAAAGCCCAACAAGCAGTTGCCATACGTTTTGTTGGAAGGCGCGTCATCTCTTCGACGTGCCTTTTTTTAGCTGCAGCACGGGCCTGCGGCCTTCACATCGCTGCGCGATGTGAGCTTGCACTGAAACGGCTTCGCCGTCTTGTCTCCGCACCGCGCGAACCGCCGACCGCATGGATCACATTCGCAATTTTTCGATCATCGCCCACATCGACCACGGCAAGAGCACGTTGGCCGATCGGATCATCCAGCGCTGCGGCGGGCTGAGCGACCGCGAGATGGCCGAGCAGGTGCTCGATTCGATGGAGTTGGAGCGCGAACGCGGCATCACCATCAAGGCGCAGACCGCGGCGCTGAAGTACACCGCTCGAAACGGGAGACCTGCGACCTCAACCTGATCGACACGCCGGGGCACGTCGACTTCAGCTACGAGGTCAGTCGGTCGCTGTCGGCCTGCGAGGGCGCACTGCTGGTGGTCGACGCGAGCCAGGGTGTCGAGGCGCAGACGGTGGCAAACTGCTACACCGCGCTCGACCTGGGCGTCGAGGTGGTGCCGGTGCTCAACAAGATGGATCTGCCGCAGGCTGATCCCGAGGCCGCCCGCGCCGGGATCGAGGACGTGATCGGCATCGACGCCAGCGACGCCATTGCCTGCTCGGCCAAGACCGGCATGGGGCTCGACGAGATTCTCGAGGCGGTGATCCACCGCATGCCGCCGCCGCGCGGGCGCAGACGGCCGCCGCGCGCGATGGTGATCGATAGCTGGTTCGACAACTACGTCGGCGTCGTGATGCTGGTGCGGGTGGTCGACGGCACGCTCGCCAAGGGCGACCGGATCCGGCTGATGGCCACCGATGCCTGCTACGGCATCGAGCAGCTCGGCGTGTTCACGCCGAAGTCGCAGCCGCGCGACGCGCTGCTGGCCGGCGAGGTCGGCTTCGTGATCGGCGGCATCAAGGAACTGCACCACGCCAAGGTGGGCGACACGATCACGCTGGAAAAAGCTGCCGAACAACGCCGGTCCGGCCACAGAGCCGCTGCCCGGCTTCAAGGAGATCCAGCCGCAGGTGTTCGCCGGGCTCTACCCGGTGGAGGCGAGCGAATACGAGTCGCTGCGCGACGCGCTCGACAAGCTCAAGCTCAACGACAGTTCGCTGCGCTTCGAGCCCGAGGTCAGCCAGGCGCTGGGCTTCGGCTTCCGCTGCGGCTTCCTCGGCCTGCTGCACATGGACATCGTGCAGGAGCGGCTCGAGCGCGAATTCGGCCGGGACCTGATCACCACCGCGCCGTCGGTGGTCTACGAGGTCGAGCTGAACGACGGCACCGTGCAGCGGGTGGAGAACCCGTCGAAGATGCCCGACCCGGGGCGAATCCGCGAGATCCGCGAGCCGATCGTCACGGTGCGGCTGTACATGCCGCAGGACTGCGTGGGCCCGGTGATGACGCTGGCCAACCAGAAGCGCGGCATCCAGATGCAGATGTCGTACCACGGCCGCCAGGTGCATCTGACCTACGAGCTGCCGCTGGCCGAGATCGTGCTCGACTTCTTCGACAAGCTGAAATCGGTGTCGCGCGGCTACGCGTCGATGGACTACGAGTTCAGGGAATACCCGCGCCGCCGACGTCGTGAAGGTCGACATGCTGATCAACGGCGACCGCGTCGACGCGCTGTCGATCATCGTGCACCGCAGCCAGAGCCAGTACCGCGGCCGCGAGGTGGTGGCCAAGATGCGCAAGATCATCCCGCGCCAGATGTACGACGTGGCGATCCAGGCGTCGATCGGCGCGCACATCATCGCGCGCGAGGACGTCAAGGCGCTGCGCAAGAACGTGCTGGCAAAATGCTACGGCGGCGACATCACGCGCAAGCGCAAGCTGCTCGAGAAGCAAGAAGGCAGGCAAGAAACGCATGAAGCAGATCGGGACCGTCGAGGTGCCGCAGGAGGCCTTCCTGGCCATCCTGCAGGTCGACGACTGATCGCGCACTGACGGCCGGCCGCACGCGCGGATGGCGATCACCCCTCAGGAACCGTTTGCGACAATCCATGAGTGCATTGACCGCGATCCTCTATGCCGTGCTGGCCGTCTATCTCGGCGGCTGGTACGCCGACCAGTGGATCGGCAACTTCTCGCTGCTGCTCCTGATCCTCACGGTCGTCACCTTCGGCTACTGGCTGGCCGAGCGCTTGCACTTCAAGCCGGCGCGCGAGGCTGCCGCTGCCGCCGTGGAAACGCAGCACGTGCAACGTCGCGCTGCGCTGGCGACACAGGGCATCACGCAGGTCGACGGCAATCTGCAGGAGGCCCGGCAGCGGGTGTTGGCGCAGCCGTGGTGGCTCGACTGGACCGCCGGGCTGTTCCCGGTGATCCTGCTCGTTTTTCTGCTGCGCTCGTTCCTGTTCGAGCCGTTCAAGATCCCGTCGGGTTCGATGATTCCCACGCTGACCATCGGCGACCTGATCCTGGTCAACAAATACCACTACGGCATCCGGCTGCCGGTGATCAACAAGAAGATCATCGCCAACCACGATCCGCAGCGCGGCGACGTGATGGTGTTCCGCTATCCGGTCGACCCGCGGGTCGACTACATCAAGCGCGTGGTCGGCGTGCCGGGCGACGAGGTGGCCTACATCAACCAGCGCCTGTCCATCAACGGCAAGCTGGTGCCGGTCAAGCCGTTGGGCGAGTACTACGACGAGGAGGCGCGGCGGTATTACCCGCAGTTTCTCGAGTCGCTCGGGGCGGTCGAGCACCGCATCTTGGTCGACCCGAATCGCACGCCGTACTACGGCAGCGGCGAATCGCGGCAGTTCCCGTACGCGCAGAACTGCCGCTACTCGGCAGAGGGCGTCGTGTGCAAGGTTCCCGCAGGGCACTACTTCATGATGGGCGACAACCGCGACAATTCGCAGGATTCGCGGTTCTGGGGCTTCGTGCCCGACGAGAACATCGTCGGCAAGGCCTTCTTCGTTTGGATGAATTTCAGTAACCTCCGGCGCATCGGTTCGTTCCAGTGACGGGGGCGGGAAAGGGGTTTGGCATGGGTTCTTCGCGTCGACCGGCGGCGCAGCGCGGCATCAGCCTGATCGGGCTGATGTTCTGGGCCATCGTCATCGGCTTCCTGGCCTATGTGGCGATCCGGGTGTTGCCGACGCTCAACGAGTACTTCACGATCCAGCAGGCGGTCAACAAGATCGCCGCGTCCAATCCGACCACGGTGGGCGAGATCCGCCAGCAGTTCGACAAGCAGAAGGACATCGAATACTCGATCTCGTCGATCTCGGGCAAGGATCTCGACATCACCAAGGAGAACGACAAGATCGTGATCCGCTTCGCCTACAACAAGGAGCTCGAGCTGATCGCGCCGGTCTACCTGCTGATCAAGTACGAAGGCCGCTCGCGCTGAGCGTATGGACCCGCGGCTCGACGCGCTGCAGACGCGCCTGGGGATCACCTTCTCCGAGCAGGCGCTGCTGACGCGTGCACTCACGCATCGGAGTTTCGGGGCCGATCACAACGAGCGGCTGGAGTTCCTCGGCGATGCGGTGCTGAACCTCGCCGTATCGAGCCTGCTGTTCGAGCGTTTCGGCGATTCCGACGAAGGCGATCTGACGCGCGTGCGCGCGCACCTCGTGCGCGAGGAGAGCCTGCACCGCACGGCGATGGCGCTCGGTCTGTCCGAGGTGATGCGGCTGTCCGACGGCGAGGCGCGCGCCGGCGGCGCGCAGCGGCCTTCGATCCTGGCCGATGCGGTGGAGGCCCTGATCGGCGCCGCCTATCTCGACGGCGGCTTCGATCGCGCGCTCGAACTGGTGCGCAGGCTGTTCGGCGACGTCATCGCTGCGAGCGAGGCCAACGCCTGGTCCAAGGACGCCAAGACCGAACTGCAAGAGTGGCTGCAGGCGCGCCGCATCGCAGTGCCCACCTACCGCATCGTCGGCACCACCGGCCAGGCGCATGCCCAGACCTTCGAGGTCGAGTGCCAGATCCCGGCGCTGTCGCTGGCCGAGAGCGGTCACGGTCGCTCGCGTCGTGCGGCTGAGCAGGAAGCGGCGCGACGCCTGCTCGACGCTCTGAAGGCCAGCGACCGGCCGGGCGGTCCGCTCGGATCGTGAGCCATCGCCCCCTCCGATCGCTGCGCCGCGGCCTGCGTGCGAAGCCCGCCCCGCTCGGGGGTGCGCTGCAGCGGGCGGGCGTGGCCGCAGCCGCGCGCGACCTTGGCTGAACCTGACTCTCCTCCTTCTCGACGCTGCGGTACCGTGGCGATCGTCGGCAAGCCGAACGTCGGCAAATCGACGCTGCTCAACGCGCTGGTGGGGCAGAAGATCAGCATCACGTCGCGCAAGGCGCAGACCACGCGCCACCGCATCGTCGGGGTGCGCACGCGCGGTGCCGCACAGTTCGTGTTCGTCGACACGCCGGGCTTCCAGACCCGTCATGCGCAGGCGCTCAACCGCAACCTGAACCGCGCGGTGAGGTCGTCGCTGTCCGACGTCGACCTCGTGCTGCTGGTGGTCGATGCCGGCCGTTTCGACCGCGAGGACCGGCAGGTCGCGGCCTTGCTGCCCGAGCGTGTGCCGGCGATCCTGGTGGCCAACAAGCTCGACGCGGTGCATCGCCGCGCCGACCTGTTGCCGTGGCTGCAGGCGCTGCCGCAGCAGCACGCCTTTGCCGAGTACGTGCCGATGTCGGCCACCCGGGCAGGCGATGTCGAGCGGCTGCTCGACATCATCGAGCCGTACCTGCCGCAGCGCCCGTGGCAACACGACCCCGACACGCTGACCGACCGCAACGAGCGCTTCCTGGCCACCGAGATCGTGCGCGAGAAACTGTTCAGGCTCACCGGCGACGAGCTGCCTTATACCTCCACGGTGGTGCTCGACCGCTTCGAGGAGTGGCATGCCCGGGC
>JAXMEL010000018.1:0-1925 GCA_046348365.1 Burkholderiaceae bacterium | reverse complement strand
TCGAAATCCCGGGCACCACCTTGTTCGATGGCGCGCAGGCCAGGAAAGGCTACGCGCTGAACAAGATGTGCTATTCGTTCAACGACGCCGCCAACCGGAAGGCGTTCGTGGCCGACGAGGACGCCTACTGCACCCGCTTCGGCCTCAACCCGCAGCAGCGCGAAGCCATCCGCGAACGCAACGTGCTGAAGTTGATCGCCGCCGGCGGCAACGTCTACTACCTGGCCAAGTTCGCCGGCATCTTCGGCCTCGACGTGCAGGATCTCGGCGCGCAGCAGACGGGTACCACCAAGGACGAATTCAAGGCGCGGCTCGTCGCCGCGCGGGGTTGAACGGCATGGCCACGATCGTCGGAACCATCACCACCTCGCACGTGCCGGCCATCGGCGGGGCGATCGCCAAGGGCCTGCAGAGCGACCCGTACTGGAAACCGTTCTTCGACGGATTCCCGCCGGTGCGGCACTGGCTCAAGGAGGTCAAGCCCGACGTCGCGGTCGTGTTCTACAACGACCACGGGCTCAACTTCTTCCTCGACAAGATGCCCACCTTCGCCGTCGGCGCGGCGCCCGAGTACCGCAACGCCGACGAAGGGTGGGGCATTCCGCAGCTGCCACCGCTGCAGGGTGACCAGGCGCTGTCGTGGCACCTGATCGAGTCGCTCGTCGGCGAAGACTTCGACGTCACCACCTGCCAGGAGATGGTGATCGACCACGGCGTGTCGCTGCCGATGGCGCTGCTGTGGCCCGATCAGCGCTGGCCCGTGCGGGTGGTGCCGATCTGCATCAACACCGTGCAGCACCCGCTGCCGTCGGCGCAGCGCTGCTACAAGTTGGGCGCTGCGGTCGGTCGTGCGATCGGCTCGTGGTCCGAAGACGCTCGCGTGCTGGTGGTCGGCACTGGCGGGCTCTCGCATCAGCTCGACGGCGAGCGTGCCGGCTTCATCAACAAGAGCTTCGACGAACGATTCATGGCCAGTCTGGTCGATGACCCGGAGTGGGCCACGCGCTACTCGATCCCCGAGCTGGTTCGGCTCACCGGCACGCAAGGCGTCGAGTTGGTGATGTGGCTGGCGGCACGGGCTGCCCTCGGGCCGCTGGCGCGCAAACGGCACAGCAACTATCACATCCCGATCTCCAACACCGCTTCGGGCGTGATGCTGCTCGAGCCGGCCTGAGCGCGCCGGCGGCGCATTCGGCCAGGAAGGCCAGAATGTGGTCTGCCCGAGTTTGGGCAGCGAGGGCCGTATGACTGCATCCGACCGCGACGCCGCGCATCGGCTCGAACGACTGGCCTTGGAGCGCTACAGCTGCCGCGGCTTTCTGCCCGAACCGCTGCCGCGAAGCACGATCGATCGCATCCTCACGATCGCGCAGCGCAGCCCGTCGTGGTGCAATTCGCAGGCTTGGCAGCTCACGGTCGGCAGTGCCGCAGCCACCGATCGGGCGCGGCGCGCGCTGCTGGCGCACGCACGGCAGGGCTTGCCACCGACGCCCGATCTGCCGTGGCCGCGCGAGTACCGTGGCGTCTACCTTCAGCGTCGCCGCGAGTGCGGATTCCAGCTCTACGCCGCGGTCGGCGTGGCGCGGGGTGACCAGGAGGGCGCCGATCGGCAGCGGCTCGAGAACTTTCGCTTCTTCGGGGCGCCTCACGTGGCCATCCTGACGACCGAGGAGCCGTTGGGAACTTATGGCGCGATCGACTGCGGCGCCTACATCGGGCTGTTCATGCTGGCGGCGCGGGCCTGCGGCGTGGCATCGATCGCGATGGCGGCGCTGGCCGCTTACCCTGACTTCTGGCGGCGTGAATGGGGCTTGGATCCGCAACGGCGCGTCGTCTGCGGCCTGGCGTTCGGAATCGAGGATCCGCAGCATCCGGCCAACGGCTTCAGAACCAGGCGGGCAGCGCTGGATGAGGTGGTGCGCTGG
>JAXMEL010000017.1:0-4057 GCA_046348365.1 Burkholderiaceae bacterium | reverse complement strand
GCTTCTTCATTTCGAAGTCGATCGCGCGGGCGACGATGTCGCGCGGCGCCAGCTCGGCCCGCGCATCGTGGGCGGGCATGAAGCGAGTGCCGTCGGGCAACTTGAGCTGCGCACCCTCGCCTCGCATCGCCTCGGTAATCAGGAAGCTGCGCTCCTGCGGGTGGTACAGGCAGGTCGGGTGGAACTGGATGAACTCCATGTTGCCGACGCGGCAGCCCGCGCGCCAGGCCATCGCGATGCCGTCGCCGGTGGAGGTGTCGGGGTTGGTGGTATAGCGGTAGACCTTGCCGGCGCCGCCGGTGGCCAGCACCACGGCCGCCGCCGGCAACGCCTCGACCCGGTTGGCATCGATGTGCAACGCGTACACCCCGTAGCAGCGCGCCGGCTCGGTGCGCCCGAGGTGGCGCGAGGTGATCAGGTCGATCGCCATCCAGCGCTCGCGCAGCACGATGTTCGGATGCGCGCGCGCCTTCGCCAGCAGCACCTCGTGGATCGCGCGCCCGGTGGCATCGGCGGCATGCGCAATGCGCCGCACGGCGTGACCGCCTTCACGGGTGAGGTGCAGCCCGAGCGGCCCGCTGGGGTCGGCCGAAAACGGCACGCCTTGCGCCACCAGCCACTGCACCGCTTCCGCGCTGTGCTCGGCGATGAAACGCGCCGTGTGCTCGTCGACCAGGCCGGCGCCCGCGTCCTGGGTATCGCGCACGTGCGACTCCACGCTGTCGTCGCTGCCCAGCACGCCGACGATGCCACCCTGTGCCCACGCGGTGGCGGCCTCGGACATCTCGCGCTTGGCCAGCACCACCACCGGGCCGCGGTCGGCCAGTTCGAGGGCCACCGTCAGCCCGGCCAGGCCGGCGCCGACCACCACCACCGCGGGTTTCGTTTGCGACACGTTGTCTCCGTTCAGGTTCTGCACTCTCGCTGTGGCCGGTTCGAGCCGCACTGGCGCCACCGTTATCACGCCCTCAACGAGGGGGGCTGCGGGCCCCCCTCGGCACTTCGCCCATTGTGACGAAATCCCGCGGCGCCACGCAGGCGACTCCTACACTGCTGCGCAAGCCGCGCGTTGTGCTTCGGCCATCCAGAGAGCCGTCATGCCCAAGCCGATTCATGAGATGTCTCAGTGGGACGTATCGGTCCACAACTCGCGCGTGCCCGAGGAGGAATGGCAGGCCACGCGCGAGTTGACGCACGTGGCCACGCAGATCCTCACCAACCGCGACGAATACCTGGCGCCCGAGCGGCGCGAGATCGGCCGGCGCATCGGCGACCAGCAGCTCGAGATGTTCGTCGTCTGCGCGCCCTCGGAAGCCCTGGAGCAGCAGTTCCAGCAATGGGCCAGCGACTTCATCGCCATCCACGACATCGCCACCGACTCGTCGCCGCGCATCCTGGCCGGCCTGGCCGCGGCCACGCAACGCAAGGTGCAGAAGCTGGTGATCCGCCGCCAGGGCCACGGCATGGCGCTGGCGACCCTCGAGTTCGCCGAACTGCCCGGCGCCAACGGACAGATGCTGCGCGTGTACTCGACCCGCGTCGACGCCGACAGCCAGCAGCGCGCGGCGCTCGCCCGTGTGCTGCTGGCCTACAGCCGGCTCGGCGTGGTGATGGTCGGCGACCTGCCGCAGCACGCGCTCGACACCGCGCTGCAGCCGCTGCGCGACGGCATCGCGCGCGGCCCGTGGCCGGGCCGTCAGTTGCTGTTCGTGCCGCTGTCGCCCGCCGGCGCGCTGCACCAACTGGCATCGCACATCGGTGGCCGCAGCGGCGTGCAGGTATCGATCGCGCCCCAGGCGGTGAAGCCTTCGGACGCGTGGACCTCGATCAGCAACACCTGGAACCGCGTGCGCGGCGACTCCGGCGTCGCGATGCAGGCGGGGCAGTCGCTCGGCATCGCGGCGCCAGCGGGTCGTGACCCGATCGCCTTTCCGGCGCCAGCGCCGGCGCGCCCGCCGGCCCAGCCGCCCGCGCCGCTGCCGATGCATCCGATGCCGCCGACGCGGCCGAGCGCATCGAGCACCGACGCCAACAACCCGTGGCAGGCCTACGTGCGCCAGTGCATCGAGATCACCGGCATGATCAGTTGCTGCGTGTTCGAGCTGGCCACGCAGCGGACGCTGGCCCATGCCGGCGCACGGCCGGGGCCGGCGTCGCTGGCCGCGCAGGGTGCCGCGCTGCACGAGGCGGCCAACGTCGCGGCCAAGGCGATGGGCCTGCCGGTGGCGCCGCCCGATCTGGCGATCACACTGGCCGGTCACCACCTGATCGTGCGCGCGATCGCGGGCCGCCCCGGGCTGGCGCTGCACGCGGTGGTCGACAGCCATGCCACGAACCTGATGCTGGTCAAGATGAAGCTGCAGCGCCTGGACGGCGACAGCGCCGCGTCGGCCGCGTAGTTCGCAGGCGCTCCTCGCGACGAAGCCCTCCTCGCGGAGGGCTTCGGTGTTCTCGCCGCGGCCGCTTCAGTGCACGACGCGGCCGAACGAGAACTCGCCCTTCTTGAAATCGACCGGCACCACGTCCTTCGCGCCGAAGCGGCCTTCGAGGATCAGCTTGGCCACCGGGTTCTCGATGCGCTGCTGGATCGCGCGCTTCAGCGGGCGCGCACCGAACACCGGATCGAAGCCGACCTTGGCGATCTCGGCCAGCGCCGCCGCTGACACGTCGAGCTTCATGTCCATCTTCTCGAGCCGCTGCTCGAGCACCCTGAGTTGGATGCGCGCGATCGATTCGATGTGCTTCTGGTCGAGCGCGTGGAATACCACGGTCTCGTCGATGCGGTTGAGGAACTCGGGCCTGAAGTGCGACTTGACCTCGGCCCACACCGCGTCGCGGATGCGCTCGTTCGGCTGCCCGGCCATCTGCATGATCATCTGCGAGCCGAGGTTGCTGGTCATCACGATCACCGTGTTCTTGAAGTCCACCGTGCGGCCCTGGCCGTCGGTGAGGCGGCCGTCGTCGAGCACCTGCAGCAGCACGTTGAAGACGTCGGGGTGAGCCTTCTCGACCTCGTCGAGCAGCAGCACCGAGTACGGCTTGCGCCGCACCGCCTCGGTGAGGTGACCGCCCTCGTCGTAGCCCACGTAGCCCGGCGGCGCGCCGATCAGCCGCGACACCGAGTGCTTCTCCATGAACTCGCTCATGTCGATGCGGATCATGTGGTCGTCGCTGTCGAACAAGAAGCCGGCCAGCGCCTTGCACAGCTCGGTCTTGCCGACCCCGGTGGGGCCAAGGAAGAGGAAAGAGCCGAGCGGCCGGTTCGGGTCGGACAGCCCCGCGCGCGAGCGGCGGATGGCGTCGGCCACCGCGGTGATGGCCTCGTCCTGGCCGACCACGCGCTCGTGCAGCTTGGCCTCCATCTGAAGCAGCTTGTCGCGCTCGCCTTGCATCAGCTTGCTCACCGGGATGCCGGTGGCGCGTGACACCACCTCGGCGATCTCTTCGGCGCCGACCATCGTGCGCAGCAGTTGCGGCTTGCCGCTCTTGCCCTTGCCGGCCTCCTTGGCCTGCGCCTCCTTCAGGCGCTTCTCGAGCTCGGGCAGCTTGCCGTACTGCAGCTCGGCGACTTTGTTGAAGTCGCCCTTGCGCTTGAGCTCGTCGATCTGGTGGCGGATGCGGTCGATCTCCTCCTTCACCTGCGCCGAGCCCTGCGCGGTGGCTTTCTCGGCCTTCCAGATCTCCTCGAGGTCGGCGTACTCGCGCTCGAGCTTGGCGATCTCTTCTTCGATCAGGCCGGCACGCTTGATCGACGCCTCGTCCTTCTCCTTCTTGACCGCCTCGCGCTCGATCTTGAGCTGGATCAGCCGGCGGTCGAGCTTGTCCATCGACTCGGGCTTGGAGTCGATCTCGATCTTGATCTTGGCCGCCGCCTCGTCGATCAGGTCGATCGCCTTGTCGGGCAGGAAGCGGTCGGTGATGTAGCGGTGGCTGAGCTCGGCCGCGGCGACGATCGCCGGGTCGGTGATCTCGACGCCGTGGTGCACCTCGTACTTCTCCTGCAGCCCGCGCAGGATCGCGATCGTGGCCTCGACGCTGGGCTCGTCGACCAGCACTT
>JAXMEL010000016.1:0-5346 GCA_046348365.1 Burkholderiaceae bacterium | reverse complement strand
GCCGGCGGCACGACACCCGCGGCCTACGTGTTCGGCACCGAGTTCAGCCGCGAGAGCGTGCGCATCACCCAGCAGGAGAACTACGAGCGCGCGCTGCGCGACCTCGAGACCGACCTCGCGAAGGCCACGTCGACCCAGCGCACGGCCACGGCCGACGAGGCCGCGGCGCAGTCGGCCCGCGCCGCCAGCACCACGCGGCTGATCGAACGCCTGCGCGCCATCAAGCCGAGCGGCCGCGTAGTGCTGCAGTTGCAACCCGACAGTGCGGCGCTGCCCGAGCTGGCGCTCGAAGACGGCGACCGTCTGTACATTCCGCCGCGCCCGACCACCGTGGGCGTGTTCGGCAGCGTGTTCAATGCCGGCAGCTACCTGTACTCGGGCAGCCGCAGCGTCGACGACTACCTCAACCTGGCCGGCGGGCCGACCAAAGGCGCCGACCAGGGCAGCGTGTTCGTCGTGCGCGCCAACGGCAGCGTGGTGGCGAGCCCGCAAGGCAAGGGCTGGTTCACCGGCAAGCAGGATCTCGCCGGCGTGCCGGCCGTGCCGGGCGACACCGTGTTCGTGCCCGAAGAGCTGGACAAGACCACCTTCGTGCAAAACGCGAAGGACTGGACGCAGATCCTGTACCAGTTCGGCCTCGGCATCGCGGGGCTGACGGCGATCAGGAACTGGTGAGACCCACGCGGCATCTGCATGCGAAACGAAGCACGGATGGTCGAACGCGACGCACAGCACGGCGTCGACGCCGAAGGAATGGGCCTGTTCGAGTTCGTCTCGTTGCTGCGACAAAATCTGAAACTGCTGATCTTGGCGCCGCTGCTCGCAGGGCTTGTAGCCCTGGGAATCACCTACCTGATAAGGCCGACTTTCACGGCAACGACACTCTTCTTGCCACCTCAGCAGCACAGCACGGCGGCGTCGGCGCTAGCCCAACTCGGCCCGCTGGCCGGGCTGATCGGTGCGACCGGCTCGATCCGCACGCCCGCCGACCAGTACATTGCGCTGTTGCAGAGCGTGACGGTGTCGGACCGCCTGATCGAGCAGTTCGGGCTGATGCAGGAGTACGACGTCAAGTACCGCATCGACGCGCGCAAGACCTTGCGCGACAAGGTGCGGATGCTGGTCGGCAAGAAGGATGGTTTGATCAAGATCGAGGTCGACGACCACGACCCGCAACGCGCGGCCGCGATGGCCAACCAATACGTCGACGAACTGCGCCGCTTGACCAGCACCATCGCCGTTACCGAGGCACAGCAGCGCCGCATGTTCTTCGAACATCAGCTCCGGCAGACCAAGGACAAGCTGATCGCCGCGCAGCAGGCACTGGCGGCGAGCGGCTTCAGCCAGGGCGCGATCAAGGCCGAGCCGAAGGCCGCGGCCGAGGGCTACGCCAGGCTTCGCGCCGAAGTCACCGCCGCCGAGGTACGTTTGCAGGCGACGCGCGGTACGCTGGCCGACGACACGCCCGAGGTGCGGCAACAACAGGCCGCACTGGCCGCTCTGCGATCACAACTCGGGCGGCTCGAACAGACCAGCGACGCCCACGGTGGGCCAGACTACGTGAGCAAGTACCGCGAGTTCAAGTACCAGGAGACCTTGTTCGACCTGTTTGCCAGGCAATACGAGTTGGCACGCGTCGACGAGAGTCGCGAAGGCGCGCTGATTCAGGTGGTGGACACCGCCATGCCTCCAGAAATGAGGAGTTGGCCCAAACGCGCACTGACGGCAGTGGCCACCACGCTCGCTGCCGGCATACTGCTGGCAATGTTCGTGGTGGTGCGTCAATCGTGGCGGGTACGGCAGTCGCAGCGGGGGACGCCGGGCACCAAGACTGCATGAATCAAGCGCGCGCATGACCGTGCTCGTGACCGGCGGCGCCGGCTTCATCGGCAGCAACTTCGTGCTCGACTGGCTCGCGCAGAGCGACGAGCCGGTCGTCAATCTCGACGCACTCACCTACGCCGGCAACCTGGAAAATCTGACTGCGCTCGAAGGCGACGCGCGCCACCGCTTCGTGCGCGGCGACATCGGCGACCGGCCCTTGCTCAATCGGCTTCTGGCCGAACACCGACCGCGCGCGATCGTGCACTTTGCCGCCGAGAGCCATGTCGACCGCAGTATCCACGGGCCGGCCGCTTTCGTGCGAACCAACATCGAAGGCACGTTCCATTTGCTCGAGGCCGCACGTGCGCACTGGCAAGCACTGGCCGACAGCGAGCGCGAGGCGTTTCGATTCCTGCATGTGAGCACCGACGAGGTGTACGGCAGCTTGGTCCCCGATGCACCGGCCTTCACGGAGAACCACCCTTACGAGCCGAACAGCCCGTACTCGGCGAGCAAGGCGGCGAGTGACCACCTGGTGCGCGCTTGGCACCACACCTACGGGCTGCCGGTGCTCACCACCAATTGCTCCAACAACTACGGGCCGTATCAGTTCCCCGAGAAGCTGATCCCGCTGATGATCGTCAACGCGCTCGCGGGCAAACCGCTGCCGATCTACGGCGACGGCATGAACGTGCGCGACTGGCTCTACGTGCGCGACCATTGCAGCGGCATCCGCGCCGTGCTGGCACGCGGCCGCGTCGGGCAAACCTACAACATCGGCGGCTGGAACGAGATGCCCAACAAGCGGATCGTGCAGACCGTGTGCGCGCTGCTCGACGAGCTGCGGCCCGACACCGCAGGGCCGCGCGCGCGGCTGATCACCTACGTCGCCGACCGCCCGGGGCACGACCGGCGCTACGCGATCGACGCGCGCAAGATCGAGCGCGAGCTCGGCTGGCGGCCGGGCGAAACGTTCGAGACCGGCATCCGCAAGACGGTGCAGTGGTACCTCGACCATGCCGACTGGGTGGCGCGCGTGCAGTCGGGAGCCTACCGCGACTGGATCGAGCGGCAGTACAGCGGGCAGCAGCGATGAAGATCCTGCTTTTCGGCTGCAACGGCCAGGTGGGCTGGGAGCTTCAACGCTCGCTGGCGCCGCTGGGCGAACTGGTGGCGTTGGACTTCGACAGCAAGGATTTCGCCGCTGACTTCAGCCGCCCGCAGGAGCTCGCCGCCAGCGTGCGCGCGGTCCGGCCCGACGTGATCGTGAACGCCGCCGCCCACACCGCGGTCGACAAGGCCGAGAGCGAGCCCGACCTCGCGCACACCATCAACGCCGAGGCACCGGGCGTGCTGGCCCGCGAGGCCGCGGCGTCGAACATCTGGCTCGTGCACTACAGCACCGACTACGTGTTCGACGGCAGCGGTACCCGGCCGTGGCGCGAAGACGACCCGACCGGCCCGCTCAGCGTCTACGGCCGCACCAAGCTCGACGGCGAGCAGCGCATCAGGGCCAGCGGCTGCCGCCACCTGATCCTGCGCACGAGCTGGGTGTACGCGGCGCGCGGCGGCAACTTCGCGCGCACGATGCTCAAGCTGGCGGCCGAGCGCGACGAACTGCGGGTGATCGACGACCAGATCGGCGCCCCCACCGGCGCCGACCTGCTGGCCGACGTGACGGCCCACGCGCTGCGCGCAGCGATGCCCAAGCCGGAGCTGGCTGGTACCTATCACGCCGTGGCGGCGGGCGAGACGAGCTGGCACGGCTACGCGCAGACCGTGATCGAATGGGCGCGCGCGCGGAGCCTACCGGTGCGGGTGGCTGCGGACCGAATCGTCGCGGTGTCGTCGTCCGCCTACCCCACCCCAGCCCGTCGCCCGCTGAACTCGCGGCTCGACACGCAACGCCTGCAGCGCACCTTCGGGCTCACAATGCCGCCCTGGCAGCCCGGGGTGCTGCGCATGCTTGCAGAAGTGCACGGCCGCTGAGAAGAATCCATGTCCACTCCCCCCCGCAAGGGCATCATCCTCGCCGGCGGCTCCGGCACGCGGCTGCACCCGGCCACGCTGGCCATCAGCAAGCAGTTGCTGCCGGTGTACGACAAGCCGATGGTGTACTACCCACTGAGCACCCTGATGCTGGCGGGCATCCGCGACGTGCTGGTGATCAGCACGCCGCAGGACACGCCGCGCTTTCAGGCGCTGCTGGGCAATGGCGCGCAGTGGGGCATGAACCTGAGCTACTGCGTGCAGCCGAGCCCCGATGGGCTCGCGCAGGCGTTCATCCTCGGCCGCAGCTTCGTCGGCGGGCAGCCCAGCACGCTGGTGCTCGGCGACAACATCTTCTACGGGCACGACCTGCACCGCCTGCTGGTCGGCGCCACTAGCCGCCGCGCCGGCGCCACGGTGTTCGCCTATCACGTGCACGACCCCGAGCGCTACGGCGTGGTCGAGTTCGACGCTGCCAAACGCGCGCTGTCGATCGAAGAGAAGCCCGCCTCGCCGAAGAGCAACTACGCGGTCACCGGCCTGTACTTCTACGACGAGCAGGTGTGCGACATCGCGGCGTCGATCAAGCCCAGCGCGCGCGGCGAACTCGAGATCACCGAAGTCAACGCACGCTATCTGGCACAGGGCTGGCTCGACGTCGAGATCATGGGCCGCGGCTACGCCTGGCTCGACACCGGCACCCACGACAGCCTGATGGACGCGAGCCAGTTCATCGCCACGCTCGAGAAGCGCCAGGGCCTGAAAGTGGCCTGCCCCGAGGAGGTGGCGTTTCGTAACGGCTGGATCGACGCCCGACAGCTCGACGCACTGGCGCAGCCGCTGGCCAAGAGCGGCTACGGCCAGTATCTGCTGCGCGTGCTGAACGAGACGGTGTACTGATGAAGGTGACGCAAACCGCCCTGCCCGGGGTGTTGATCATCGAACCCCAGGTGTTCGGCGACGAGCGCGGCTTCTTTCTCGAGAGCTTCAACCAGCGCGCGTTCGACGCGGCGGTCGGCGAGCACGTGGAGTTCGTGCAAGACAACCACTCGCACTCACGGCGTGGCGTGTTGCGCGGCCTGCACTATCAAGTGCCCCCGCATGCCCAGGGCAAGCTGGTCAGGGTGGTACGCGGCAGCGTATTCGACGTCGTCGTGGACATACGAAAGGGCAGCCCGAGCTTCGGCAGGTGGCTGGGCCTGGACCTCAGCGGATCGAACCATCGGCAGGTCTGGGTTCCGCCTGGCTTGGCCCATGGCTTCCTCGTCGTCAGCGAAAGCGCCGACTTCCTTTACAAGACCACGGCGTACTACGCACCCCAACATGAAAGGTGCATTCGCTGGAACGATCCGACCATCGCGGTGAGCTGGCCGCTGACAGATCGTGGACCGATCTTGTCCGACAAGGACGCGCACGCACCCTTGCTCCGGGCCAGCGCCGGGCTATAGACATTCGCCGTTGGCACGCCGAATCCGGCAGCATAGAATTCGCGTTCAATCATTGAACGCGTGCCAATGACGCCATCCCCCGGGG
>JAXMEL010000015.1:0-10151 GCA_046348365.1 Burkholderiaceae bacterium | reverse complement strand
TGGTGATCGAGCGGCCGAGGAACACCTCGCCCTCGTTCTCGGCATAGACCATCGGGCCCAGCTTCTCGCTCATGCCGTAGCGGGTGACCATGTCGCGCGCGAGCTGCGTGGCGCGCTCGAAGTCGTTGCTCGCGCCGGTGGTCATCTGGCCCATGAACACCTCTTCGGCGATGCGGCCGCCGAAGAGCATGCTGATCTGGCTGAGCATGTAGTCGCGGTTGTAGCTGTAGCGGTCCTTCTCGGGCAGCGACACCGTGACGCCCAGCGCGCGGCCGCGCGGAATGATCGTCACCTTGTGCACCGGGTCGAGCTTGGGCAGCAGGCGGCCGATCAGCGCGTGGCCCGATTCGTGGTACGCGGTGTTGCGGCGCTCCTCCTCGTCCATCACCATCGACTTGCGCTCGGTGCCCATCAGGATCTTGTCCTTGGCCTTCTCGAAGTCGACCATCTCCACCACGCGGCCGTTGCGCCGCGCCGCGAACAGCGCCGCCTCGTTGACCAGGTTGGCGAGATCCGCACCCGAGAAGCCCGGCGTGCCGCGCGCGATGATGTCGGCGCGAACGTCCTGCCCGATCGGCACCTTGCGCATGTGCACGTTGAGGATCTGCTCGCGGCCGCGGATGTCGGGCAGCGTCACGTAGACCTGGCGATCGAAGCGGCCCGGGCGCAGCAGCGCGGGGTCGAGGATGTCGGGCCGGTTGGTGGCCGCCATCACGATCACGCCGAGGTTGGTCTCGAAGCCGTCCATCTCGACGAGCATCTGGTTCAGCGTCTGCTCGCGCTCGTCGTTGCCGCCGCCCAGGCCTGCGCCGCGGTGGCGGCCGACGGCGTCGATCTCGTCGATGAAGATGATGCACGGCGCGCTCTTCTTGGCCTGCTCGAACATGTCGCGCACGCGCGCAGCGCCGACGCCGACGAACATCTCGACGAAGTCGGAGCCCGAGATCGAGAAGAACGGCACCTTGGCCTCGCCGGCGATGGCCTTGGCCAGCAGCGTCTTGCCGGTGCCCGGGGGCCCCACCATCAGCACGCCGCGCGGGATGCGGCCGCCGAGCTTCTGGAACTTCTGCGGATCCTTCAGGAAGTCGACCAGCTCCTTGACCTCTTCCTTGGCCTCGTCGCAGCCGGCCACGTCGGCAAAGGTGATCGAATTGTTGCTCTCGTCGAGCATGCGCGCGCGGCTCTTGCCGAAGCTGAAGGCGCCGCCCTTGCCGCCGCCTTGCATCTGGCGCATGAAGTAGATCCACACGCCGATCAGCAGCAGCATCGGGCCCCAGCTGATCAGGATGCTCATCAGGATCGACGGCTCCTCGCGCGGCTTGACGTCGAACTTCACGCCGTTGGCGATCAGGTCACCGACGAGGCCGCGGTCGAGGTAGGTGGCCGTCGAGCGGATGCGCTTGTCGTCGGTGGTGACGGCCAGGATCTCGGTGCCGCCGTTGCCTTCCTGCAGCGTGACGGCCTTGATGCGCTTGGAGCGCACTTCCTCGAGGAAGTCGGAGTAGCCGATCTGCACGCCCTGTGCCACGCCACGGTCGAACTGCTTGAAGACCGTGAACAGCACCAGCGCGATCACCAGCCAGACCGCGACCTTCGAGAACCATTGATTGTTCACCGTGGCTCCTTGTGCCAACGCCGACGCCGCCCCGCGGGCCCCGCCGCCTGCGCGTCCACCGAATTACGACAACCCGGCATATAGAACGGCCATATGGGCACGATTTTAGTCCACACAAGCCCTGCCTCCCCGGCACCAGCCCCGGGAAGCCGCAGGCGCGGCGCGCGCATTCGTTCGCGCCCGCTGCGCCTGCGCGGCCCCTTCAGCCCTGCTTGGGGCCCCGGCCGACGAGGAAAGTTTCAGATGATTTGTCTCGTGACGCCTTGGGCTTGATGGCCTTGACCACCCGGAACTGCCGCTTGAAGGCCTCCACCAGCTGGCTGTAGCCGCTGCCGTGAAAGACCTTGGCCACGAGGGTGCCTTCGGGCGCCAGGTGTTCGGCTGCAAAGGCCAGCGCCAGCTCCACCAGATGCGATAGCGCGCCGCATCGGAGGCGGCCACGCCCGACAGGTTGGGCGCCATGTCGGACAGCACCACGTCGACGCGGCGCGCGCCCAAGCGTACCTCGGCCAGAGCGGCGGCCACCATCGTCGCGGAAGTCGCCGAGCATGAACTCGACGCCTTCGATGGGTTCCATCGGCAGCAGGTCGAGCGCGATGATGGTGCCCGCCAGCGCCCCCGCCGCTGCGCCGCCGCTGCCGGCCTGGCGCGGCGCGAAGCGCCACCGCACGTACTGGCTCCAGGCACCGGGCGTGGGCCAGATCCACCACCACCTGCCCGGGCTGAGCAGGCCGAGCGCCTCGTCGATCTCCTGCAGCTTGTAGGCGGCGCGCGCGCGGTAGCCTTTCCTTGCGCGCGAGCTTCACGTAGGGGTCGGTCACGTGCTCGTGCAGCCACGCCCGATTGACCTTGCCGCTCCTGCCCTTGCCCGCCATGCGGCGCGGATAATACGGCCATGCCCGCCATCGCCCTCACGCCGGCCCAGCGCAAGGAGCAGCGCAGCCTCGCGCATCACCTCGATCCCGTGGTGGCGATCGGCCAGGACGGCCTCACGCCGGCGGTGCTGCGCGAGGCCGATACCGCGCTCGGCGTGCATGGCCTGATCAAGGTCCGCGTCTTCGCCGACGACCGCGCCGCGCGCGAAGGCCCACTCGCCGAACTCGCCAGTCGGCTGTCGGCGGCGCCGGTGCAGCACATCGGCAAGCTGCTGGTGCTGTGGCGGCCGGCGCTGCCGCCGAAAAGTGCGCACCGAGCGCGAGGCGCGCAAGCCCGAGCCGCACACCGTCAAGCTCATCACCTTCCCCGAAGCCCCAGCCATCGGCCGACGGTGAAGAAGGTGCGCGTGCTGGGCAACCAGCGCGTCACCACAGGCGGCTCGATCAAGCGCGCCAAGACGCGCCAGACGAGCCAGAAGAAGGCGCTCGGCTAGTTCTCGCGCCGCGGCGCAGCGGCGTGCCACGCCAGCACCGCCACCAAGGCCATCTTCAGCGCGAAGAGCCCACGCTCAGCGCGTGCCATTGGGCGAAGCTCAACATGCTGCGGCCGCTGCGCGCCAGGGTCAGCTGCGGCTGCACCGCGAAGTAGCCCGCCACGGTGCAAAACAGCGCGCCCAGCACCAGCAACATCGCGCCGCTGAACCGGCTGCCCGCGCCGGCCTCGGCGCGGCGCTGCGCCCAGGCCCGCTCGATCAGCAGCACGACCACACCGAGCACGAGGCTGGACCAGGCTTCGCCGGCCAGCACACGGCCGGCCACGCGTGCGGCATCGGCGTTGGGCAGCAGCGCGAACAGCGCCGGCGTGGCCAGCCCGGCCACGGCAGCCAGGCCGCCGAGCCAGATGCCCGGCAGGATGCTGCGCAATCGAGCCAGGACGCCGCTCACACGTAGCGCACGTCGACGATCTCGTAGCTCTTGATGCCGCCGGGTGCCTGCACGTCGGCGACGTCACCGCTTTCCTTGCCGATCAATGCGCGCGCGATCGGCGAGCTGATCGAGATCAGCCCCTGCTTGAGGTCGGCCTCGTCGTCGCCGACGATCTGGTAGGTCACCTTCTGGCCGCTGGCCTCGTCTTCGAGATCGACCGTGGCGCCGAACACGACCTTGCCGCCGGCGTCGAGCCGCGCCGGGTCGATGATCTGCGCCGCGGCGAGCTTGCCTTCGATCTCGGCGATGCGGCCCTCGATGAAGCCCTGCTTGTCCTTGGCGGCCTCGTACTCGGCGTTCTCGCTCAGGTCGCCCTGCCCGCGCGCCTCGGCGATGGCCTGGATCACGGCGTGGCGCTCGACGGATTTCAGGCGCTGCAGCTCGCTCTTCAGCAACTCGGCGCCGCGGCGGGTCAACGGTACGGTGGCCATGGCATGGCTCCCTGCAAGGGCCTTCTGACAAAGAGAAACGCGCCCTCTTGGCGCGTTTCGACGGTGGGACGGGCCCAGTCTAATGCAGTTCGGCGTGCAGCTGTTGCAGCGAGGTGACCGTGAGGCCGGTGGCGTGCTTGAGCGCCTCGGTGGCCGCTTCGCAGCCCGCCATCGTGGTGTAGTAGGTCACCCGGTTGGCGATCGCCGCGGTGCGGATGTGGCGCGAGTCGGCGATCGCCGTGCGCGTCTCGTCGACGGTGGTGTAGACGAGCTGGATCTCGCCGGCCTTGACCATGTCGGCGATGTGGGGTCGGCCGTCCTTGACCTTGTTGACGGTCTTGACCGGCAGGCCGGCCTCGGCGATCGCGGCCGCCGTGCCCTTGGTGGCCGCCACCTGGAAGCCGAGCGCGATCAGCTCGCCGGCGACCTTCACGGCGCGCGCCTTGTCGTTGTTCTTCACGCTGATCACCACCGTGCCGCTGCGCGGCAGGCGCGAGCCCGCGCCGAGCTGGCTCTTGAGCATGGCCTCGCCGAACGAGCGGCCCACGCCCATCACCTCGCCGGTGGAGCGCATCTCGGGGCCGAGGATGGGGTCGACGCCGGGGAACTTGTTGAACGGGAACACCGCCTCCTTGACCGAGAAGTAAGGCGGGATCACCTCGCCCTTCACGCCGCGCTGGTCGGTCAGCAGCTGGCCGGCCATGCAGCGCGCGGCGATCTTGGCCAGCGGCTGGCCGGTGGCCTTGCTCACGAACGGCACGGTGCGCGAGGCGCGCGGGTTCACCTCGAGCACGTAGACCACCGCCGCGTCGCCCTCGCCCTGTATCGCGAACTGCACGTTCATCAGCCCCACGACCTTCAACGCCTTGGCCATCATCGTGGTCTGGCGGCGCAACTCGTCCTGCAGCGCCGGCGACAGCGAATACGGCGGCAGCGAGCACGCCGAGTCGCCGGAGTGCACGCCGGCCTGCTCGATGTGCTCCATGATGCCGCCGATCATCACGTTCTGGCCGTCGCTGATGCAGTCGACGTCGACCTCGATCGCGTCGTCGAGAAAGCGGTCGAGCAGCACCGGGCTCTTCTCGCTCACGCGCACCGCCTCGCGCATGTAGCGCTCGAGATCCTTGTCGCCGTGCACGATCTCCATCGCGCGGCCGCCGAGCACGTAGCTCGGCCGCACCACCAGCGGGTAGCCGATCTCGTGCGCCATCGCCAGCGCGGCCTCTTCGGTGCGCGCGGTGCGGTTGGGCGGCTGCCGCAGGCCCAGCGCGTACAGCAGCTTCTGGAAGCGCTCGCGGTCCTCGGCGATGTCGATCGAATCGGGCGTGGTGCCGATGATCGGCACGCCATTGGCTTCGAGGTCGAGCGCCAGCTTCAGCGGCGTCTGGCCGCCGTATTGCACGATCACGCCGGCGGGACGCTCCTTGTCGACGATCTCGAGCACGTCTTCCAGCGTCACCGGCTCGAAGTACAGGCGGTCGCTGGTGTCGTAGTCGGTCGACACCGTCTCCGGGTTGCAGTTGACCATGATGGTCTCGTAGCCGTCCTCGCGCATGGCGAGTGCCGCGTGCACGCAGCAATAGTCGAACTCGATGCCCTGGCCGATGCGATTCGGCCCGCCGCCGAGCACCATGATCTTCTTCTTCGACGTCGGCTCGGCCTCGCATTCCTCGTCGTAGGTGGAATACATGTAGGCCGTCTGCGTCGCGAACTCGGCGGCGCAGGTGTCCACGCGCTTGTAGACCGGCCGCACGCCCTGCGCCTGGCGCGCCTTGCGCACCTCGTGCTGGTGGGTGCCGAGCAGCCGGGCCAGACGCCGGTCGGAGAAGCCCTTGCTCTTCAAGAAGCGCATCTCGGCGGCCGAGAGGCTCGCCAGCGCGCGGCCCTTCAGCGCGGCCTCGGTCTGCACGATCTGCTCGATCTGCGCCAGGAACCACGGGTCGACCGCGGTCTCCTCGAAGATCTCCTGCAGCGTCATGCCGATGCGAAAGGCGTCGGCGAGAAACAGGATGCGCTCGGGCCCCGCGTTGCCGATCGCCTCGACGATGGTCTCGCGATCGCGCTCGTGAACCTCGTCGCGCTCGACCAGGCCGTCGATGCCGGTCTCCAGCCCGCGCAGCGCCTTCTGGAAGCTCTCCTGGAAGGTGCGGCCGATCGCCATCACCTCGCCCACGCTCTTCATCTGCGTCGTCAGGTGCGGGTCGGCCTCGCGGAACTTCTCGAACGCGAAGCGCGGGATCTTGGTCACCACGTAGTCGATGCTCGGCTCGAAGCTGGCCGGCGTGGCGCCGCCGGTGATGTCGTTGCGCAGCTCGTCGAGCGTGTAGCCCACCGCCAGCTTGGCGGCGATCTTGGCGATCGGGAAGCCCGTGGCCTTGGAGGCCAGCGCCGACGAGCGCGACACGCGCGGGTTCATCTCGATCACGATCATGCGACCCGTCTTCGGATCGGTCGCGAACTGCACGTTGGAGCCGCCGGTGTCGACGCCGATCTCGCGCAGGATCGCGATCGACGCGTTGCGCATCAGCTGGTATTCCTTGTCGGTCAGCGTCTGCGCCGGCGCCACGGTGATCGAGTCGCCGGTGTGGATGCCCATCGGGTCGAGGTTCTCGATCGAGCAGACGATGATGCAGTTGTCCGCCTTGTCGCGGACGACCTCCATCTCGAACTCCTTCCAGCCGATCAGCGATTCCTCGATCAGCAGTTCGTTGGTCGGCGATAGATCGAGCCCACGCTTGCAGATCTCCTCGAACTCCTCGGGGTTGTAGGCGATGCCGCCGCCGGTGCCGCCGAGCGTGAAGCTGGGCCGGATCACCGCCGGGAAGCCCGTGCCGCCGGTCTGCTCGGCAATGCGTTTCTGCACCGCCTGCGCGTCTTCCCACGAGTGCGCGATGCCGCTCTTGGCCGACGCGAGGCCGATCGAGGTCATCGCGTCCTTGAACTTCAGGCGGTCCTCGGCCTTCTCGATCGCCTTCTCGTTGGCGCCGATCATCTCGACGCCGTACTTGGCGAGCACGCCGTTCTTGTGCAGCTCGAGCGCGCAGTTCAGCGCTGTCTGCCCGCCCATGGTGGGCAGGATCGCGTCGGGCCGCTCCTTGTCGATGATGCGTTCGAGCACGCGCCAGGTGATGGGCTCGATGTAGGTGACGTCTGCCATCTCCGGGTCGGTCATGATCGTCGCCGGGTTGCTGTTGACGAGGATGACCTTGTAGCCCTCCTGCCGCAGCGCCTTGCAGGCCTGCGCGCCGGAGTAGTCGAACTCGCAGGCCTGGCCGATCACGATCGGGCCGGCGCCGATGATCAGGATGCTCTCGAGGTCTTGGCGCTTGGGCATGTCAGCGTTGCTCCATCAGCTTGATGAAGCGATCGAAGAGGTAGGCGATGTCGTGCGGCCCGGGCGACGCCTCGGGGTGGCCCTGGAAGCAGAACGCCGGCCGGTCGGTGCGCGCCAGCCCCTGCAGCGTGCCGTCGAACAGGCTCACGTGCGTCGGCCGCAGATTCGGCGGCAGCGCCTTCTCGTCGACGGCGAAGCCGTGGTTCTGGCTGGTGATCGACACACGGCCGTTGTCGAGGTCCTTCACCGGATGATTGGCGCCGTGGTGGCCGAACTTCATCTTGAAGGTCTTCGCGCCCGAGGCCAGCGCCATGATCTGGTGCCCCAGGCAGATGCCGAAGGTCGGCAGCCCACGCTCGATCAGCGTGCGCGACGCGGCGATCGCGTAGTCGCACGGTTCGGGGTCGCCCGGGCCGTTGCTGAGGAAGATGCCATCGGGCTTCAGCGCCAGCGCCTCGGCGGCCGGCGTGCGCGCCGGCACCACGGTGACGCGGCAGCCGCGGCTGGCGAGCATGCGCAAGATGTTGTGCTTGACGCCGAAGTCGTAGGCCACGACGTGGAAGCGCGATGCCGCATCGTCGGCGTAGCCCTGGCCGAGCACCCACTCGCCCTGGCTCCAGGCGTACGGTTTCGGTGTGGACACCACACGCGCCAGGTCCTGCCCGGCCATGGGCGGCGCGGCGCGCGCCTTCTCGACCGCCGCCTCGACGTCACCCGCGCCCAGGCGCGTGCCGGCAGCGAAGGTGGCGATGCAGCCGTTTTGCGCGCCGCCGCTGCGCAGCACGCGCGTGAGGCGCCGCGTGTCGATGCCGGCGATCGCCACCGTGCCCTGCAGCTCCAGGTATCGCGGCAGCGTCATCGACGCGCGGAAGTTCGAGACGCGAGGCGGCAGGTCCTTGATCACCAGGCCGGCGGCGTGCACGCGTGCGGCCTCGACGTCCTCGTCGTTGACGCCGTAGTTGCCGATGTGCGGATACGTCAGCGTGACGATCTGGCGGCAGTAGCTCGGGTCGGTGAGGATCTCCTGGTAGCCGGTGAGAGCGGTGTTGAACACCACCTCGCCCACCGTGGAGCCGGGTGCACCGATCGAGTGACCGTGAAAGACCGTGCCGTCCGCGAGCGCGAGCAGGGCTGGTGGCTGGACGGGCAGCAAGGAAAACTCCGGTTTGCGCGCGCCCAGCTTCGCTCTGACGTGAGGACGAAGACCGAGGGGAAACCGTCGACGGAGTTTCGCTAGGCTGCGGTTGAGATGTCGATCGGGCGCATTATAGCGGGCGCCCTCAGCGCTCCAGCGAGGCGATGCCGGCGCGCGCGATCTGCGCGTCTTCGCCCGACTTGACGCCGCTGACGCCGACCGCGCCGACGCAGTCGCCGTCGACCATGACGGGCACGCCGCCTTCGAGCATGCCGCGCAACTCCGGCGCGCTGAGGAACGACACGCGGCCCTGGTTGATCATGTCCTCGTAGACCTTGCTCTCGCGGCGGCCCAGCGCCGCGGTGCGCGCCTTGGCCGGCGCGATCTCGGCCGAGATCGGCGCCGCGCCGTCCAGGCGCTGCAGCCACAGCAGGTGCCCGCCGTCGTCGACTACCGCGATGCTCACGGCCCACGTGTTGGCCTTGGCTTCGGCCTCGGCGGCCGCGGCGATGCGCCGGGCGTCGTCGCAGGTGAGGGTCTGGCGGGTCTTCATGGGCGGTACTCCGTGGCGTCGTGTCAAGTGAGGGCGGCGAACGATACCCGCGAATCCGGGGACAAAAACCGACAAATCGCGCAAAGCTGTCCGCCGGCGGGCGGCGGGCGACACCCTGGCAGGCCCCGATGCCCCATTTGACGGCAGGGAACCTAGAATCGCCATCGAGGGTCCGAGTCACGGACAAACCTTTCGGAGGATCGATGAACGAGAGCCTGCAAACCTCGCCCGGCTTCGCCGGTTCCGGCGCGCTGGCGGGCGACCGCAACAGCGTCCTGCGCAACACCTACTGGCTGCTCGCGCTGTCGCTGGTGCCCACGGTGATCGGCGCCTGGGTCGGCGTGGCCACCGGCATCACCACGGCCATGAGCCCGGGCATCAGCCTGATCGTGTTCCTGGCCGGATCGTTTGGCCTGATCTACGCGATCGAGCGCACCAAGAACTCCTCCACCGGCGTCGCGGTGCTGCTGGCCTTCACCTTCTTCATGGGGCTGATGCTGTCGCGCCTGCTGGCGGCCGTGCTCGGCTTCAAGAACGGCAGCTCGCTGGTCATGACCGCCTTCGGCGGCACGGCGATCATCTTCTTCGGCATGGCCAGCCTGTCGACGATGATCAAGCGCGATCTGTCGGGCATGGGCAAGTTCCTGTTCGTCGGCGCGCTGATCGTCTTCATCGGCATGCTGGCGAACTTCTTCCTGCAGTCGTCGGCGCTGATGCTCACGCTGCTGGTGGTGTGCCTGGGCATCTTCTCGGCCTACATGCTGTACGACCTGAAGCGCATCATCGACGGCGGCGAGACCAACTACATCTCGGCCACGCTGGCGATCTACCTCGACATCTACAACGTGTTCCAGAGCCTGCTGGCGCTGCTGGGGATCTTCGGCGGCGAGCGCGATTGACGGTTCGCTTCGAAGGATTCGACGGAATAACAAGGCCCCGCTGTGCGGGGCCTTGTCCTTTTCAGGTTCTGTCGAAGACGGCCATCGACTCCACGTGCGCCGTGTGCGGGAACATGTCGACCACGCCCGCGGCCACGCAGCGATAGCCCGCCTGGTGGACCAGCAAGCCCGCATCGCGCGCCAGCGTGGCGGGGTTGCAGCTCACGTAGACGATGCGCTCGGGCGCTGACCAGCCGGGCGCGGGCGCGGCGGCCAGATCGGCCAGCGCCTTGGCCAGCGCGAAGGCGCCCTCGCGCGGCGGATCGATCAGCCAGCGCCGGGC
>JAXMEL010000014.1:0-12152 GCA_046348365.1 Burkholderiaceae bacterium | reverse complement strand
CGCGTGCTTGGTGATGGCCAGCCCCAGGCCGGTGCCCCCGCTGGCGCGCGAGCGGCCGCTGTCGACGCGATAGAAGCGCTCGCCCAGGCGCGGCAGATGTTCGGCGGCGATGCCCGGGCCGCTGTCGCGCACCTCGAACGCGCCGCTGCCGTTGGCACGGCGGCGCCAGCCGATCGTGATGAGCCCTCCGGCGGGCGTGTAGCGCACGGCGTTGGTCACCAGGTTGCCGAATGCGCTCAGCAGCTCCGACTCGTTGCCGGCCAGGGCACCACCCGGCCCTTCGTCGAGCTCGACGCGATGGCGGCCGCCCGACAGCGCGTTGGCGTCGCCATGCACGCGTTGCAGCAGCGCATGCACATCGACCCACACATCGCCCGCCGGCCGGGGGCTGCCTTCGAGCTGGGCAAGGCTCAACAGGTCGTCGACCAAGGTGCGCATGCGCCCGGTCTGCTCGGCCATCAGCTCGAGCATGCGCTTGCGCTCGGTGGCAGTGGCGTCGAGTTGGCTCATCGTCTCGATGAAACCGCTCACCACCGTGAGCGGCGTGCGGATCTCGTGCGACACGTTGGCCACGAAGTCGCGCCGCATGCCGTCCATGCGCAGGCGTTCGGTGACGTCCTGCGTCAGCAGCAGGCGCTGGCCATCACCGTAAGGCCTCACGAGCACCGAGAGCGTTCCAGGCCGTCCGGGCATGCCGAACTGCACCGGCTCGTCGGGCGTGCCCGCGTGCAGGTGAGCCACGAACTCGGGCGAGCGGACGAGGTTGGTGATGGGCTGCTGCAGATCGCGCAGCGGGTCCAGCCCCAGATGATCGGCCGCGGTGGCGTTGCACCACAGCAGCTGGCTTTGCGCATCGAGCATCACCACGCCGTTGGGCGAGGCGTCGATCGCCGACAGGAACTGCTCGATGCGCTGCCGCGCCGCCTGCAGGTCCTTGTCGCGCGCGCGCAGGGCGCGCTCGACGCGATAGCCCATCTCGCCCCAGAAGCCGGTGTGATGCGGCGCGTCTTCGGTGCGACCTTCGCGCAGCCAGCCGAGCATGCGTCGTGCGCGAATCACATCCACGGCCACGACCAGACCGACACCCGCCGCCGCGCCAAGCAGCATGCCCGCGGTGCGCAGCTCGCTCCAGCCGGCCAGCGCGAGCCCGGCGGCGGCGCCGAGCGCGCCGGCCACCAGCGTCAGGAGGAGTCGCGGCAGGAGCCAGTGCATCGTCCGCGAGCGGACTCAGGCGGGCAATGCGGCGCTCTGGCGCGCGACACGATAGCCGACGCCGCGCACGGTCTCGATCAGGCCGGCATAGCCCGCCGGCGCAAGCGAGTCGCGCAGGCGCTTCACATGCACGTCGACCGTGCGCTCCTCGATGAACACATGGTCGCCCCACACGCGGTCGAGTAGCTGCCTGCGGCTGTGCACGCGCTCGGGGTGCGTCATCAGAAAGTGCAGCAGCCTGAACTCCGTGGGGCCGAGCCTGAGCTCCTGGCGGTCGGCGAGCACGCGCCGGGTGTCGGGCTCGACGCGCAGGCCGCCGATCTGCACCGCCTGCTCGAGTGCCTCCGGCGCCTTGCGCCGCAGCACCGCGCGAATGCGAGCCAGCAGTTCCTGCGTCGAGAACGGCTTGACGAGGTAATCGTCGGCTCCGGCGTCGAGCCCGGCGATGCGATCGGTCTCCTCGCCGCGCGCGGTGAGCATGATGACCGGCAGGGCCTTGGTGCGCCCATCGGCGCGCCAGCGCCGCGCGAGGGCCAGCCCCGACTGGCCCGGCAGCATCCAGTCGAGCACCACCAGATCCGGCAGCACGGCATCGACCTCGGCCTGCGCCTGCTCGGCGGTGCCGGCGAGCACCACGTCGTGCCCCGCATGCCGCAGGTTGATCGCGACCAGTTCAGCGATCGCCACTTCGTCTTCGACCACCAGGATGCGGCTCATGACTGGGAGGCGCCCTCAACGCACCAGCGACGCCACGGCGTCGGGCGAGTTGTGGCGCACGTCGGTGCCCTTGACGATGTAGATGATGCCCTCGGCCACGTTCTTCGCATGGTCGCCCACGCGCTCGATCGCCTTGGCCACGAACACCAGGTCGATGCTCGCCGAGATGGTGCGCGGATCTTCCATCATGTAGGTGATCAGCTTGCGCATCAGCCCTTCGAACTCGCGGTCGATCTGGTCGTCGTGCTTGAGCACGTCGACGGCCGACTCCACGTCGAGCCGCGCGAAGGCGTCGAGCGCCTTGCGCAGCTGGCGGATCGCGAGGTCCGACTCGTGCACAAGATCGCCCACCGGCAGGCGCATGCGGCTGGAGACGCCGGCGTTGAGCAGCCGCTGCACCGTGCGCGCGATGCGCGCTGCCTCGTCGCCCACGCGCTCGAGATTGGCGATCGTCTTCGAGACGGCGATCAGCAGCCGCAGATCACGCGCCGTAGGTTGCCGCCGGGCGATGATGCTCGACAGATCGCGGTCGATCGCGATCTCCAGCTGATTGACCTGCTCCTCGAGCGCCAGCACCTGGCTCGCCGTCTCGCCGCTGAAGTTCGTCAGCGCATAGATTGCCTGCGCCACCTGCGATTCGGCCATGCCGCCCATTTCGAGCACGCGGTTGCAGATGGCGCTGAGCTCGGCGTCGAACTGCGTGGAAAGATGCTTGTCGGTCATCGCGATCCTTCGAGTCCTGCGATCATCGATCAGCCGAAGCGGCCAGTGATGTAGTCTTCGGTGTCACGCTTCTTCGGCTTCATGAACAGCTCCGACGTGGCGCCGAACTCGATCAGGTCGCCGAGGTACATGTAGGCGGTGTAGTCGGAGCAGCGCGCGGCCTGCTGCATGTTGTGCGTCACGATAGCCACCGTGTAGTCGGCCTTCAGCTCGGTGATCAGCTCTTCGATCTTGCCGGTGGAGATCGGATCCAGCGCCGAGCACGGTTCGTCGAGCAGCAGCACCTCCGGCTTGATGGCGATGCCTCGGGCGATGCACAACCGCTGTTGCTGGCCGCCGGACAGACCGGAGCCGCTCTGGTCGAGCTTGTCCTTCACCTCGTTCCACAGCGCCGCCTTCTTCAGGGCCCATTCAACGCGCTCGTCCATCTCCGAGGCCGACAGTCTCTCGAAAAGCCGCACGCCGAAGGCGATATTGTCGTAGATCGACATCGGAAACGGCGTCGGCTTCTGGAACACCATGCCGATCTTGGCGCGAATCAGGCTGACGTCGAGCTTGGTGGTCAGGATGTCCTCGCCGTCGACCATGATCTGGCCCTTCGCGCGCTGTTCCGGATACAGCTCGAACATGCGGTTGAAGGTGCGCAGCAGCGTGCTCTTGCCGCAGCCCGACGGGCCGATGAAGGCCGTGACCTTGCGCTCGGGAATGTCGAGGTTGATGTTCTTCAGTGCGTGAAACCCGCCATAGAAGAAGTTCAGGTCGCGCACGGCGATCTTGGTCGTCTCGCCTTGGGGCAGCAGAGAGTCGATGTTCATGTGTGGAGAGCGTTCAGCTCTTGTTGCGGAACAGCACGCGGGCCAGGATGTTCAGCGCGAGCACGCCCAACGTGATGAGGAACACCCCCGCCCACGCCAGCTTCTGCCAGTTCTCGTACGGGCTCATCGCGAACTTGAAGATCGTCACCGGCAGGCTGGCCATGGGCTCGGCCAGGTTCGACGTCCAGAACTGGTTGGATAGCGCCGTGAACAGCAGCGGCGCGGTCTCGCCGGCGATGCGCGCGATGGCCAGCAGCACGCCGGTCACCACACCGGCGCGCGCCGACTTGAGCGTGATGCTGAGGATCACCTTCCACTTCGGCGTGCCCAGGGCATAGGCCGCCTCGCGCAACGCGTTCGGAATCAGCGACAGCATGTTCTGCGTCTGGCGGATCACCACCGGGATCACGATCAGCGCCAGCGCGAGCACGCCGGCCCAGCCCGAGAACGACTTGACCCGCGCCACCACCACCGCGTAGATGAACAGGCCGATCACGATCGACGGCGCCGACAGCAGGATGTCGTTGATGAAGCTCGTCACGCGGCCGAGCCAACTGCGCTGCCCGTATTCCGCCAGGTAGATACCGGCCAGGATGCCGATCGGCGTGCCCACCAGCGTGGCGAAGGTGACGATCAGCAGCGAGCCGAAGATCGCGTTGGCCAGGCCGCCGGTATCGGCCTGCGGCGGCGGCGTCATCTCGCTGAAGAGCGACCAGCTCATGCCGCCGATGCCGAGGCGGAAGGTCTCCACCAGGATCCAGATCAGCCAGAACACGCCGAAAGCCATCGCAGCCAGGGCCAGTGTGAGCGCGATGCGGTTGGTGCGCTTGCGCGCCCGATACATCGCGAGCTTGCCGGCGTCGAAATCGAACGCGCTCATGCTCTGGCGCCTTCCGACCGCGCCAGCCGTGCCAGCAGCAGCTTCGACAGCGCCAGCACGACGAAGGTGATGAAGAACAGGATCAGCCCAAGGTAGATCAACGAAGCCTGGTGCAGCCCTTCGCCGGCCTCGGCGAATTCATTGGCGAGTGCCGAGGTGATGCTGTTGGCCGCCTGGAACAGCGACAGTGAATCGAGCTGGTTGAAGTTGCCGATCACGAAGGTGACCGCCATCGTCTCGCCCAGCGCCCGTCCCAGCCCGAGCATGATGCCGCCGATGACGCCGGCCTTGGTGTAGGGCAGCACGACGCGGACCATCACCTCCCAGGTCGTCGCGCCGAGGCCGTAGGCGGTCTCCTTCAGCATCGGCGGCGTGATCTCGAACACGTCGCGCATCACCGCGGCGATGAACGGGATCACCATGATCGCGAGGATGATGCCGGCCGACAGGATGCCGATGCCCACCGGCGGGCCGGAGATCAGGCCGCCGATGACGGGCACGTCGCCCAACGCCCGCTGCAGCGGCTGCTGCACAAATGTGGAGAGAATGGGGCCGAATACCAGCAGGCCCCACATGCCGTAGACGATCGACGGGATCGCGGCCAGCAGCTCGATCGCCGTGCCCAGCGGCCGCTTGAGCCAGCGCGGTGACAGCTCGGTGAGGAAGAGGGCAATGCCGAAACTCACCGGCACCGCGATCAGCAGCGCGATGAAAGAGGTCATCAGCGTGCCGTAGATCATCACCAGGCCGCCGTAGCGGTTCTGGACCGGATCCCACTCGTGGCGCACCAGGAACTGCAGCCCGTACTCGCGCAGCGCAGGCGCCGCGCCGATCACCAGCGACACGATGATGGCCACCAGCAGCGACAGCGTGAGCCAAGCTGCGCCGTGCGCGAGGATCGCGAAGACGGTGTCGGCCCACGGTGCCCGGCGGCGCCGGGGTGCCGGCGCGCCGGCAGGGTCCGTGCGTGACATGGCCGCTTGTTCTTCTAGCCTGGGAGGCACGGGAAGTGTAGCGGCCATGGTGTCGCGGCCCGATGGGCTGTCGGTCGTGGAGCCGGCTCGGCGGGCGCAGGATCAGTTGTAGGCGACGGCCTTGCCGCCGGCGTCCCTCACGTCGGCCCATTGCTTGCGCACGCTGGCCTTCAGCGCATCGGGCAGCGGCACGTACTCGAGTTCGGCGGCCATCTTGTCGCCGTTCTTGAAGGCCCAGTCGAAGAACTTCAGCGAGGCGGCGCCCTGTGCTGGCTTCTCCTGCGCCTTGTGCATCAGGATGAACGTTGCGCCGCTGATCGGCCAGGCGTCCTTGCCGGGCTGGTCGGTCAGCACCTGGTAGAAGCTCTTGGCCCAGTCGGCACCCGCGGCGGCGGCCTTGAAGTTGTCGTCGTCAGGCGTCACGAAGTTGCCGGCCTGGTTCTTCAGCAGCGTGAAGACGAGCTTGTTCTGTTTGGCGTAGGCATACTCCACGTAGCCGATCGAGTTGGGCAGGCGCTGCACGAAGGCGGCCACACCCTCGTTGCCCTTGCCGCCGGCTCCGGTGGGCCAGTTCACGGCGGTGCCCTCGCCCACCTTGGTCTTCCACTCCGCGTTCACCTTCGAGAGGTAGTTGGTGAACAGGAAGCTCGTGCCCGAGCCGTCGGCGCGACGCACGACCGAGATCACCGCGTCGGGCAGCGGCACGCCGGGGTTCAGCGCCGTCAGTGCGGCGTCGTTCCATTTGGTGATCTTGCCCAGGTAGATGTCGCCCAGCACGGCACCGGTGAGCTTGATCTGCCCCGGCTTGGCGCCGGCGATGTTGACCACCGGCACGACGCCGCCGATCACCGTCGGAAACTGGACCAGCCCGTTCTTGGCCAGTTCCTCGTCGGTCAGCGGCATGTCGGACGCGCCGAAGTCCACCGTCTTGGCGGTGATCTGCTTGATGCCGGCACCCGAGCCGACCGCCTGGTAGTTGACCTTCGCCGTGGTGGCCTTGTAGTAGGCATCGGCCCACTTGGCATACACGGGCGCGGGGAAGCTCGCGCCGGCCCCCGTGACGTCCTGCGCCCAGGCGGCGCCGGCAACGGCCATCGATGCCACGGCGGCCAGCACCGGGATGGTGAAGCGATTGGTCATGTCGACTCCTTGCGATGTCTTGGCTTGACGGCGGCCACTGTAGGTGCCGCGTATGACATTTCCGTGACGGTTCGGCTGCTGGTATGTGACAGCGCCCGATCGCCTGCGACTGCCGGCTGTCATGGCCGCGACACGCGAGCGACATGCGCGGGTCACAAGGCGCGGTCAGAGTCCGTCAGCGTCGAATCACCTGGAGAAGCCATGCTGCTTGCCGACGCTGCCACCCTGCCGCCGCCGTTTCCGGCACTGGGCCCAGAGCCCCGCCCGACCGAACGGGCGGATCTGCACGCTTCCTGGGCCACGACCTGGGCCGAGGTGCGCGAAGCGCAGCGCCTGCGCCACCGCGTGTTCTCCGGCGAGTTGGGCGCCAGCCTGCCGATGTCGCGCTACGGCCTCGATGCAGACGAGTTCGACGCGCACTGCGATCACCTGCTCGTGCGCGACGGCCACGACGGACCGGTGATCGGCACCTATCGGGTGCTGCTGCCAGAGCAGGCGCGCGCGGCGGGAGGTTTGTACAGCGACACCGAGTTCGACCTGTCATCGTTGTCACCCATCCGCGCGCGGCTGGCCGAGTTGGGCCGCGCCTGCGTCGACGCACGCTTCCGCCACGGCGGCGCGCTCGTGGTGTTGTGGGGCGCTCTCGCCGAGTACATGGCCGATCGCCGGATCGACTGGCTGCTGGGCTGCTGCAGCCTTCCGCTGCAGCCGTCGCCGCGCGGCCCGGCGGTGTTGTGGAAGCGCCTGAACCAGACCCATGCCACACCGGCACCGTGGCGCGCCAGACCCCTGCTGCCGTTGCCGCTCGACGGCGCGGAAACGTCCGAGGCGTGCGAACTGCCGTCCCTGCTCAGGGGCTACCTGCGGCTCGGCGCCAAGGTGATGGGGCCGCCGGCCTGGGACTCGGCCTTTCGCTGCGCCGACCTGCCGCTGCTGCTGTCGTACGACGATCTGCCGGAGCGGTTCCGCCGTCGGCGGTTGGCCTGGGCTGCGTGATCCGGGCTCGTGCGCTGCAAGTCGATCGTCATGCCCCTGTCACGGACACGTCACGAAACCGCAAGACACTGGCCGGCGTGAAATCGACTCCGGCCGCCGCACTGCTGCCTCGGGATCTCGGCGCGCTGGCCTTCAACGCGCGCGTGCTCGACATGGCCCGCCGCACGGACGTACCGCTGCTCGAGCGCCTGCGCTACCTGTGCATCGTGTCGTCGAACCTCGACGAGTTTTTCGAGATCCGCGTCTCCGAGACGATGCAGGAGCTGGTGGACGCCAAGACCGCAGGCGCCCGCAGCGCCGCGGCGACCACGCTGCAGCAGGTGTCGGAGGAAGCGCATCGCCTGGTCGGCGAGCAATACGCCCTCTACAACGACGTGCTGACGCCGGCTCTTACCAAGAAGGGCATCGTGGTCCTCTCGCATGGCGAGCGCACCGCGGCGCAGCGCGCCTGGGTCGCGCGCTTCTTCGCCCGCGAAGTGCGGCCGCTGCTGGTGCCGGTGAGCCTGGACCCGGCGCATCCGTTTCCGCAGGTCGCGAACAAGTCGCTCAACTTCATCGTGCGGCTGACGGGCACCGATGCCTTCGGCCGCAGCAACGAGATCGCGATCGTGAAGGTGCCGCGCACGCTGCCGCGAGTGATCCCGCTGCCGGGCGACCTGGCGCAAGGCCAGCGCGCCTTCGTGCTGCTGTCGAGCGTAGTCCGCGCGCACCTGCACGAGCTGTTCTCGGGCCGCAAGCTCGACGGCTTCTCGCAGTTCCGCCTCACGCGCGACTCCGACCTGGCCATCGACGACCAGGAGGTGACCAACCTGCGCCAGGCCCTGCGCCTCGGGCTTTCGCAGCGCCCCTTCGGCATGGCGGTGCGGCTCGAGGTGGCCACGTCGTGCCCCGAGCCGCTGTGGAAGTTCCTGCTGACCCAGTTCCAGCTGCCCGAGCAGGCTCTGTACCGCGTGAACGGGCCGGTCAACCTCGTACGCCTGGCGCAGCTGATCGATTCGGTGCCCGAGGGCGAGTTGCACTTTCCCCACCATCGCCCGGCGTGGCCGACCAGCGTACCCACGGCCGGCTCGATGTTTGACCGCATTCGCCAGGCCGACGTGCTGCTGCATCACCCGTTCGAGTCGTTCGAGCCCGTGGTCGCGCTGTTGCGCGAGGCGGTGCACGACCCGAACGTGCTGGCGATCAGGCAGACCATCTATCGCACCGGTGCCGATTCGGCGTTGATGGAGCTGCTGCTCGAAGCCCTGCGCCGCGGCAAGGACGTGGTCGTCGTCGTGGAGCTGAAGGCGCGCTTCGACGAGGAAGCCAACATCAACTGGGCCGACCGGCTCGAATCGCTGGGCGCGCAAGTGGTGTACGGCATCGTCGGCCTCAAGACGCACGCCAAGATGCTGCTGATCACGCGGCGCGAAGGCCGCCGGCTGCGGCGTTACGGGCACCTCTCCACCGGCAACTTACAACCTGCGCACGGCGCGGCTGTACACCGACATCGGCGTGCTGACCTCCAACTCGCAGCTGACCTCCGACATGGAGCAGGTATTCCAGCACCTGGCGAGCCAGAACCGCATCATCGGGTTGCATGCGCTGGTGGTGGCACCGTTCCAGCTGCATCGGCGCATGATGGAGCACGTGCACGCGGTGACCGCAGCGGCTCGCGCGGGGCAGCCTGCGCGGATCGTGCTGAAGATGAATGCGCTGACCGATGAATCACTGGCCCTCGCGCTGGCTGCGGCGGGCCAGGCCGGCGCGCAAGTGGATCTGATCGTGCGCGGCGCCTGCATCGTGCCGGCGGAGCGACGCGGCTTCAGCGAGAACGTGCGCGTACGCTCGATCGTCGGCCGCTACCTGGAGCACTCGCGCATCTTCTACTTCCTGGCCGGCGACGACGAGCGCATGTACCTGTCGAGCGCAGACTGGATGGGCCGCAACATGTTCCGTCGCATCGAACTCGCCTGGCCGGTGCAGGACGCGGCGCAGCGCCGCCGGCTCATCGACGAAACACTCACCGCGTATCTGCACGATGCACAGGGCGCCTGGACCATGGACGCATCGGGCCGGTACACGCGCGTGAGCGAGGGTCGTCGCAAGGCCGGCGCCTCTGCACAGCAGGCGCTCGCCGATCGCTATCCAGCACAGCAGGAGGTCGCATGGACCTGATCCTGTGGCGCCATGCCGATGCCGAGGAGTCGGCACTCGGGCAGCCTGACCTCGCACGCAAGCTGACGGCCCGCGGTGAGCGGCAGGCCACGCGCGTGGCCCTCTGGCTGCACCGCCAGATGCCCGATGGTGCACGCATCCTGGTCAGCCCGGCCGAGCGCGCGCAGCGCACCGCGGCGAAGCTGGAACGTAAGTTCACCACCGAGCCGCGCGTGGGGCCCGGCGCCGACGTCGAGTCGCTCGTCGCAGCGAGCGGCTGGCCCGAGGGCAAGCGCACGGTGCTGATCGTGGGCCATCAGCCCACGCTCGGGCAGCTGATCGCCCAGCTGTTGACCGGCAAGGAGGCGCCGTGGACGGTGCGCAAGGGTGCGGTCTGGTGGCTGCGGCACCGCGACGGCGACAGCGAGAGCCGCGCCGAGACCTTCGTGCTGTGCGTGCAGTCGCCGGAAACGATGTGACGACGTAGCCTCTACGCGCGCGCCGCGCGCTGCGCTCAGTCGACCACGACTTCGAACGACCAGCTCAGGCGCGCCCAGGCCTTCTGCTCCTCGCGCAACAGATGCATCGACTGCGGATGCGCCTCGGCCCAGGCCGGGTCGACGCAGAATCGATAGCCCGCCGGCGTGCGCTGCAGCCGCAGGCGTCCGGACACCGGATCGCGCCGCGCGTGGCACAGCACGATCGCCAGTCGCAGCGCCAGCGTCTGCTCGCGCAACACCTCGTCGGCCATCGCCGGCTCCACCTTGCGCAGCCCGCCGCGCTGCGCCAGCAGCAAGGTGGCCATGCGCTGCAGCTGGTGCTGGGCGAAGCCGGCCGCGTCGGCATGCTCGACGATGTAGGCGCCGTGGCGGTGGAAGTCGGCATGCGAGATCGCCATGCCGATCTCGTGCAGCTGCGCGGCCCAACGCAATTTGGTGGCCTGCCGCTGTTGCTCGGGCGTGCCCTCGGGATGCAGCGAGGCATGCAGCCACGCCGCCATCTCGGCCACGCGCTGCGCATGGACGGTGTCGACGCCGAACTGGCGCTGCAGGCGCTCGATGGTGAGCTTGCGCACGTCGTCGGCCGGGGCCTCGCGCTGCAGCAGCTCCAGCAGCACGCCGTGGCGCAGAGCGCCACGCGCCGGCTCGATGCGCTCCAGCCCCAGCATGCGGCACACCGCGCGCAGCGCAGCCAGGCCGCCGCCGATCACCGCGCGCCGGTCGTCCTTGAGCCCCGGCATCACCAGGCGATCGACGTGGCCGGCCTGCACGAGCTGGGCCGCCAGCTCGTCGAGCAGCGACGGCGTGATGCTGCCGTCGCCGCGACCCGAGGCACGCAGGATGTCCGCCACCGCGCCCACGGTGCCCGAGGCACCGTAGGCGAGGTGCCCGCGCCGCCCGGCGAGCAGCACCGCGGCGTCTTCGAGCACCGCCTCAGCGGCGACCTGCGCCGCCTGCAGCGCGCGCTGCGTGAGCCTGCCGTCGGCAAAGTAGCGCATCGACAGCTCCACGCTGCCGACACGGTACGACTCGAGCTTCAGCACTTCGGCGCCGCGGCCGAGGATCACCTCGGTCGAGCGGCCGCCGATGTCGAACACCAGCCGCGGCTGGTCGTCGGCGGGCAGGAACTGCGAGACGCCGCGATAGATCAGCCGCGCCTCCTCGGCGCCCGAGATCACGTCGATCGGAAAGCCGAGCCGCGCCAGCGCGCCGGCCTCGAACTCGTCGCAGTTGCGCGCCTCGCGCAGCGTCTGCGTGGCCACCGCGCGCACGCGCCGGGGCTCGAAGCCGCGCACGCGCTCGGCAAAGCGGGCCAGGCAGTCCCAGCCGCGCTGCATCGCCGCCGCGCTCAGGCGCGACGACTCGTCGAGCCCGGCGCCGAGCCGCACCGTCTCCTTGAGGTACTCGGCGCGCACGATCTGCCCGGCCTCCACGCGGCCGATCTCGAGGCGAAAGCTGTTCGAGCCGATGTCGATCGCCGCCAGCATCGGGGCGCCGGACATGGCCGCGCAGTCGGCTCTACGCGCGTGCGGCGCGCGCGAGGCGCTCGGCGCAGCGGCGCGCCAGCTCGGCGTCGCTCGCCTCGACCATCACGCGCAGCAACGGCTCGGTGCCCGAGGCGCGGATCAGCACGCGGCCGCTGTCGGCCAGCTCGCGCTGCACGGCCTCCTGCTCGGAGGCGAGCGTGCGGTTGGCCTTCCAGTCGACGTCGGTGCCCAGGCGCACGTTGATCAGCGTCTGCGGGAACAGCGTCACCTCGGCCAGCAGCTGCGCCAGGCTGCGGCCGCTGGTCTTCACCGCCTGCAGCACCTGCAAGGCGCTGACGATGCCGTCGCCGGTGGTGTGCTTGTCGAGCGCCAGCAAGTGGCCCGAGCCTTCGCCGCCGAGCAGCCAGCCGCGCGCGGCGAGCTCCTCCAGCACGTAGCGGTCGCCGACCTTGGCGCGCACCAGCGGCACGTCGCGCGAACGCAGCGCCAGCTCGACCGCCATGTTGGTCATCAGCGTGCCGACGGCGCCCTCGACCTTCTGGCCGCCCGCGAGGCGGTCGGCAACCATCACG
>JAXMEL010000013.1:0-13714 GCA_046348365.1 Burkholderiaceae bacterium | reverse complement strand
CCTCCTCGTCGGGCTCTTCGATCATCGTGTAGCTGGCCTGCAGGTTCTCCAGCCGCGGGTCGTCGTGGCGCAATCGCTCGAGCTTGTAGTTCGGCGTCTCGAGGTGCTTGTTGGGCACCAGCAGCACGGTGACGCGCTGCTTCAGCTCGATCTTGGTGATCTCGGTGCGCTTCTCGTTGAGCAGGAAGCTCGTCACCTCGACCGGCACCTGCACGTGCACGGCGGCGGTGTTGTCCTTCATCGACTCCTCCTGGATGATGCGCAGGATCTGTAGCGCGGAGGACTCGGTGTCGCGGATGTGCCCGGTGCCGTTGCAGCGCGGGCAGGTGATGTGGTTGCCCTCGCTCAAGGCCGGGCGCAGGCGTTGCCGACTCAGCTCGAGCAGGCCGAACTTGGAGATCGAGCTGAACTGCACGCGGGCGCGGTCGTAGCGCAGCGCGTCGCGCAGCCGCTGCTCGACCTCGCGACGGTTCTTGCTCTCCTCCATGTCGATGAAGTCGACGACGATCAGGCCGCCCAGGTCGCGCAGCCGCATCTGGCGCGCGATCTCGTCGGCCGCCTCCAGGTTGGTGCGGGTGGCGGTCTCCTCGATGTCGCTGCCGCGCGTGGCGCGCGCCGAGTTGACGTCGATCGACACCAGTGCCTCGGTGTGGTCGATCACGATGGCGCCGCCCGAGGGCAGGTTGACCGTGCGGCTGAACGCGGTCTCGATCTGGTGCTCGATCTGGAAGCGGCTGAACAGCGGCGCGTCGTCGCGGTAGCGCTTGACCCGCGATGCCGACTCCGGCATCACGTGGTTCATGAACTGCTGCGCCTGATCGTAGATGTCGTCGGTGTCGATCAGGATCTCGCCGATGTCGGAGGTGAAGTAGTCGCGGATCGCGCGGATGACGAGCGAGCTCTCCTGGTAGATCAGGAACGCGCCCTTGCCGGCCTTGCTCGCCTCGTCGATCGCCGACCACAGCTTGAGCATGTAGTTGAGGTCCCACTGCAGCTCGCCGGCGGAGCGGCCGATGCCGGCGGTGCGCGCGATCAGGCTCATGCCCTTGGGGTAGTCGAGCTGGTCGAGGTTCTCCTTCAGCTCCTCGCGGTCTTCGCCCTCGATGCGCCGGCTGACGCCGCCGCCGCGCGGGTTGTTGGGCATCAGCACGAGATATCGGCCGGCCAGCGAGACGAAGGTGGTGAGCGCCGCGCCCTTGTTGCCGCGCTCTTCCTTCTCGACCTGCACCAGCAGTTCCTGGCCCTCCCTGATGGCGTCCTTGATGGTGGCGTTCTTGACCTCGACGCCGTCGCGGAAGAACTGGCGCGAGATCTCCTTGAACGGCAGGAAGCCGTGGCGGTCTTCGCCGTAGTCGACGAAGCAGGCCTCGAGCGACGGCTCGACGCGCGTCACCACGGCCTTGTAGATGTTGCCCTTGCGCTGCTCGCGGCCTTCGAGTTCGGTCTCGAAGTCGAGCAGCTTCTGGCCGTCGACGATCGCCAGCCGGCGCTCCTCGGCCTGGGTGGCGTTGATCAACATGCGCTTCATGTGCACTCCTGTGAGCGGTGCGCTCGTCGGGGGACGAGCGCACCTGCGCGGTCGGGCGGCCGGGAGGCCGTCAGACCCTTCGATGCACGAGCAACGCTGGGGCCCTGGCGAAGAAACTGCCCTAGGCCGCAGGGGTCGCCGAAGCGGCGACCGTCACCACGGTGGGGCGGCGTGCGGCGCCGCGCTCGGGGTTCGCGCCAGCGCCTGCATCCTCACTGCCGCTGCGCGCCGCCGCGCAGCGGCATGCGCACGCACCGCGGGGCATGGAGCCCGCGGCGGCCGACGGCACCCCGCGCGCCGGGCGCGCGCGAGCCGTCCGAGGGGATGTGGAGCATGACCGGCGCAGACCGCGTCGCGTCGCAGCGAGGCAGCAGATGCCGTGATCGGGCACCTGCCGCGTTTGAACTTTTCTTTCCCGACTCACGGGAGGGCTTGTTCGACGTTGTTCTTTCGCCGCCGATCGGCCGGCAGCCACCCCCGCTTCGGAAGGCGGCCCATCCATTCGGGCAGCGGCGCTGCATCACCTTTTGAACCACGCACCGAGTCTCGGTGCGCAACCCCGCCGTCGTGCGGGTGCCGAGTAAACTCGATGCAAATCAAGCACTTGCCGCACGACAGTGGTCCAGCGCATTATAGACGCGACAGTCACCAGTGGCGCGGCGCCGCGTTCGAGACGCGCCGCGGTGCAGCGTGTCAAGGTGGACGAAGGCAGCGCCGGGCAGCGGCTCGACAACTTTCTGCTGCGGCTGCTCAAGGGCGTGCCCAAGACCCACGTCTATCGCGTGATCCGCTCTGGCGAGGTGCGTGTCAACCGTGGCCGTGCCGGTGCCGACACCCGGCTGACGACGGGCGACGAGGTGCGGGTGCCGCCGGTGCGGTTGGCCGAGCGCGCGACGGCCGCGCCAGCGCCGGCGCGCGAGTTCCCGGTGCTCTACGAGGACGACCTGCTGATCGCGGTCGACAAGCCCGCCGGCGTCGCGGTGCACGGCGGCAGCGGCGTCAGCTTCGGCGTGATCGAGCAGCTTCGCCGGGCACGGCCGCAGGCGCGCTTTCTCGAGCTGGTGCATCGTCTGGACAAGCAGACCTCCGGCGTGCTGCTGCTGGCCAAGAAGCGCAGCGCGCTGACTGCGCTGCAGGATCAATTCCGTGCGCGACGCACCGACAAGACCTATGCCGCATTGGCGGTCGGCGCGTGGCCTGCGTCGAAGAAGCTGATCGACGTGGCGTTGCACAAGTTCGAGGCGGCCGACGGGCGGCGCCGCGTGCGTACGGTGGGCGCCGACGACGCGGTGGGCCGCCGCTCGATCTCGCTGGTGAGGGTGACGCAGCGCTTCCAGAGGTTCACGCTGCTGGAGGTGACGATCAGGACCGGCCGCACCCACCAGATCCGCGTGCACCTGGCGCACGAAGGCCATCCGATCGTCGGCGACGACCAGTACGGCGATTTCGAGCTGAACCGGCAATTCGCGCGCGGCGAGGGGCTGGCCGGCTTGCGCTTCGCGCGCATGTTCCTGCATGCGCGAAGCCTGGCATTCGATCACCCTGTCAGCGGCGAGCGCATCGAAGTCGAGTCGCCGCTGCCGGCCGAATGCACGAGACTGTTGGGTGTGCTGAGCGAACCCCATTGAAACGCCATCCGTGAGCGCATCGACAACGCACTTCGACCTCATTGCCTTCGACTGGGACGGCACGCTGTTCGACTCCACCGCGCTGATCGTGCGCTGCATCCAGCAGGCGTGCGCCGACCTCGGCGTGGCGGTGCCGAGCGACGAGCGGGCGGCGTTCGTGATCGGCCTCGGGCTCACCGACGCGTTGACGCACGCTGCGCCGGGGCTGCCGCCGCAGCGCTACCCCGAGCTGGGCGCGCGCTACCGCCATCACTATTTCGAGCGGCAGCACGAGCTGATGTTGTTCCCCGGGGCGCTGGAGATGCTGCAGACGCTGAAGTCGCGGCGCCAGCGCATCGCGGTGGCCACCGGCAAGGCGCGTCGCGGCCTCGACGCCGCGCTCGAGGTGGCGCGGTTGGGCTCGCTGTTCGACGCCACGCGCACCGCCGACGAGACCGCCAACAAACCCGATCCGCGCATGCTGCTCGAGCTGATGCGCGAGTGCGGCACGACGCCGCAGCGCACGCTGATGATCGGCGACACCACGCACGACCTGCAGCTCGCGCGCAACGCCGGCGCGCCGAGCGTCGCGGTGGCCTACGGCGCGCACGATCCCGGCGCACTGGCGGCGTTCGATCCGCTGTTCGTCGCGCATTCGATGCGCGAACTGCACGACTGGCTGATCGAGCATGGCTGAGCCCGCCACCGAGGCGCAGGCGCTGTGCACCAGCGGCGACCTGCTCGAGCGCGACAAGGCCGTGGTGTTCGATGTCATGCTGTGGCGTGCACCGGCGCGCGCGTTCGCGTTGCGTTTCGACGGCAAGGTGGTGGCCTACATGAATCGCTGCGCGCACGTGCCGTCCGAAATGGACTGGCAGCCTGGCGAATTCCTCGACGCCGACAGGCGCTGGATCCTGTGTTCGGTGCACGGCGCGGCCTACGAGCCGGCCGACGGTCATTGCGTCGGCGGCCCCTGCGGCCGCGGCCGCCTGATGCCGATCGCCACCGAGGAGCGCGACGGCATCGTGTATTGGTATCCTTCCCGCGACATTCAACCCGTCGTGTTCGACGACGACGCGGGGCACGCCGACGCTGCAGCCCCTGGAAGGGCGCCATGAATCCGCAAGAGCCGTACCTGCCTTCGTCCACGCTGCCGCCCGAAGGCCCGGCGCCCATTGCGGCTGCGGCACCGCCACCGCGAGGTCCCTCGGGTTTCGAGCGCGGCATGGCGCGCTTCAGCGACGCGCTGCTGCGCGAGCGGCGCTCCGAGCGGCGCTGGCGCGTGTTCTTTCGCCTGGCGTGGTTGATCCTGTTCGCGCTGATCGCGTGGGCGCTGTTCGTCGCCCGCGGCCATGGCACGGCGAGCGGACCGCACACCGCGCTGGTCGAGGTGCGCGGCGAGATCGCGTCCGACGGTGAAGCGAGCGCCGAAGCGCTGGTGGCCGGCTTGAAGGGTGCGTTCGAGAACACCGAGTCGAAGGCCGTGGTGCTGCGCATCAACAGCCCCGGCGGCAGCCCGGTGCAGGCGGGCATCGTCAACGACGAGATCCGGCGCTTGAAGGCCAAGCACAAGAAACCCGTATACGCGGTGGTCGAGGACATGTGCGCCTCCGGGGCCTACTACATCGCGGTGGCCGCCGACGAGATCTACGTCGACAAGGCGAGCCTGGTCGGCTCGATCGGCGTGCTGATCGACGGCTTCGGCTTTCCCGGCGCGATGGCCAAGCTCGGCATCGAGCGCCGGCTGCTCACCGCCGGGGCGAACAAGGGCATGCTCGACCCGTTCTCGCCGCAGAACGAGAAGCAGAACGCCTACGCGCAGGCGATGATCGACCAGATCCACCAGCAGTTCATCAAGGTGGTCAAGGAAGGTCGCGGCAAGCGCCTGCACGAGACGGCCGACACCTTCTCGGGCCTCTTCTGGAACGGCGAGGACGCGGTGCGCCAGGGCCTGGTCGACAAGTTCGGCAATCTCGACTACGTGGCCCGCGAGGTCGTCAAGGCCGAGAACGTGGTCGACTACACGCCGCAGCAGAACCTGGCCGAACGCCTGGCGCGGCGCTTCGGCACCTCGATCGGCGAGGGCGCGGTGCGTGCCTTGCGCGCGCTGGCGCCGATGCGATGACGATGTTCACTTTCTACTGGGCACCCAACACCTGCGCGCTGGCCTCGCACATCGCGCTGGAGGCCGCCGGCGCGAGCTACCAGGCGGTGCGCGTCGACTTCGCACGCCAGCAGCAACGCTCGGCCGAGTACCTGCGCATCAATCCGAAGGGCCGCGTGCCGGCGCTGGTCACCGAGCGCGGCATCCTGACCGAAACGCCGGCGCTGCTGCAGTTCATCGCCCAGACGCACCCGGGCGCGCGTCTGGCGCCGCTCGACGACGCCTTCGCGCTGGCACACATGAATGCGTTCAACAGCTACCTGTGTTCGACGGTGCACGTGGCGCACTCGCACCGCATGCGCGGCTCCCGCTGGGCCGACGACCCGGCGGCGCTCGAGGCGATGAAGCGCAAGGTGCCGCAGTCGGTGGGCGAGTGCTTCGAGCTGATCGAGCGCGAGTTCCTCGCCGGGCCCTGGGTGCTGGGTGAGCACTACTCGGTCAGCGACATGTACCTGTTCACGCTGGCGCAGTGGCTCGAGGCCGACGGCGTCGACCCCGCGCGCTTGCCAAAGGTGTCGGCCCATCGTCAGCGGATGCGTGCCGATCCGGTGGTCGCGCGGGTGCTCGCCGCCGAGGCGGTGCCTGCCTGAACCCGTCGTCTTCCGCTGTCAGGCCGGCGGAATGCGCAGGAGTTGCCCGGGATAGATCTTGTCCGGATGCGTCAGCATCGGCTTGTTGGCCTCGAAGATCTGCGGGTACTTGTTGGCGTTGCCGTAGAACTCCTTGGCGATCTTCGACAGCGTGTCGCCCTTGACCACGGTGTAGTACTTCGAGGCGTCGGCCGGTGCGGCCACCGTCAGGAGGTCGTTGACCTGCGACACCCGCTCGACGTTGCCGCAGCACAGCACCACCTTCTCCTTGGTGGCCTGGTCGGCCGCCTGGCCCGACACGGTGACGCTGCCGCTGGCGCCGTCGAACTCGACCGCGAGCGCATCGACCTTCAGGTTCATCGAGGCGATGTAGCTGGCGATGGCGTCGCCGGCGGCACGGTTCAGGCGCTCGAGGTTTGCCGCGCTCGCGTCGCGTGCGGCGGCTTCCTGCGCGGCCTTGGCTTCGCCCTTGCCGAACAGCTTTTCGCCGGCCTCCTTGATGAAACTGATCAGACTCATGGCAACTCCTTCGTGCTGGTTCGTCGAAGCGGGTCGGCATCCTACCGCGAGCGGGTCGCATCGCCGGGCGGTGCGTCGCAGGCCAGCTCGGGTGCGCCCTCGCGCTTGTACGCGACCACGTGGTCGATCTCGAGGCGGATGCCGATGCGCTCGCCGATCGCGTGGTTGTGGTGCGACGGCACCAGCGAGAGCACCCTGGCGCCGCTGGGCAACTGCAGCGTGTAGAGGAACTGCGCGCCGCGGAACGCCTTGGCCAGCACCTGCGCGGTGACGGGGCTGGCGTCGTCGTGCACCACGTCGTCGGGCCGCAGCAGCACGTCGACCTGGCAGCCGCTCGGGCAGACGTCGCCGTGCTCGGTGCAGCGCACCGGCTGCTGGCTGCGCAGCAGGCCGAGCTCCACCTGCACCCGGCTGCCGTCGAGCACGGTGCCGGGCAGGAACACGCCCTGGCCGACGAAGTCGGCGACGAAGCGGTTGGCCGGCTCGTGATAGAGGTTGTACGCGCTGTCCCACTGCTGGATGCGGCCGTCGCGCATCACGCCCACCTCGTCGGCGATCGCGAACGCCTCGTGCTGGTCGTGCGTGACCAATAGCGCGGTGATGCCGCTGCGCTTGAGCAGCGCACGCACTTCGGCGCCGAGATGCTCGCGCAGCTCGATGTCGAGGCTGGAGAACGGCTCGTCGAGCAGCAGCAGGCGCGGCGCCGGGGCCAGCGCGCGCGCCAGCGCCACCCGCTGCTGCTGGCCGCCCGACAGCTCATGCGGATACCGCTTCCCCGCTTGTCCCAGCCCCACGGTGTCGAGCATCTGCGCCACGCGCGCGGCGGCATCGCGGGTGCCGCGCAGGCCGAAGGCCACGTTGTCGGCCACCGTGAGGTGCGGAAACAGCGCCTGGTCCTGGAACACCATGCCGATGCGTCGCTGCTCGGGCGGCAGGTGCAGCCCGCGGCGGCTGAGCACGCGGCCGTCGAGCCGGATCTCGCCGGCGGCCACCGGCTCGAAGCCGGCGATCGCGCGCAGCACCGTGGTCTTGCCGCAGCCCGAGGGCCCGAGCAGGCAGCCGATCGCGCCGCGCGGCAGCGCCAGGCTGAGGGCCGACACCACGACCTTGGCGCCGTAGGCGAGCGTGACGCCGTCGAGCCCCAGCCACGCGGCAGGCGCAGCGGCATCGGGTTGTGCGGACCGGCTGGTCGTCGTGGCGTCCATCGTCGAGCTGCCCGGGGCGGGGCGTCCGCGCCGATGATAATCATTCGCATGTTGCGGCCCGCGCCCTCGATCAACGGCATCGCGCTGGCCGCGCTGCTGGCGGCCGCGCTGGTGGCCGCGCCGCTGCTGTCGGTGGCGCTCAACGTGTTCGTCGGGGGCACGGGCGCGACCTGGGCGCACCTGGCCGACACCGTGCTGCCCGACTACGTGGTCAGCTCGCTGGTGCTGTGCGCGGTGGTGGCGATCGGCACCGCCGCGCTCGGCGTCGGCGCGGCGTGGCTGGTGACGCGCCACGAGTTCGCCGGCCGCGCCGCCTTCGAGTGGCTGCTGGTGCTGCCGCTGGCGATGCCGGCCTACGTGATCGCCTACGCCTACACCGACCTGCTGCAGTACGTGGGCCCGGTGCAGAGCGCGCTGCGCCGAGCGTTCGGCTGGTCGCACGGCGACTACTGGTTCCCCGATGTGCGCAGCCTCGGCGGCGCTGCCGCGATGTTCGTGCTGGTGCTCTATCCGTACGTGTACCTGCTCGCGCGCACGGCGTTCCTGGAGCGCGCCGGCGGCATGATCGAGGTGGGGCGCTCGCTCGGCCTCACGCCGTGGCGCAGCTTCGTTCGGCTGTCGCTGCCGCTGGCCCGGCCGGCGATCGCCGCCGGCGTGGCGCTCGCGCTGATGGAAACGCTGGCCGACTACGGCACGGTGGCGTACTTCGGCGTGCAGACCTTCACCACCGGCATCTACCGCGCCTGGTTCTCGCTCGGCGACCGCGCAGCGGCGGCGCAACTGTCGCTGGCGCTGCTGGCGTTCGTGGTCGCCGTGCTCGCGCTCGAACGGGCGAGCCGCGGCCGCTCGCGCTATGCCGACGCCACGCTGCGCGGGCGCAGCGTGGCGCGCGTGCCGTTGCGCGGCGTGCGTGCGCTGCTCGCGCTGGCGGCGTGCGCGCTGCCGCTGCTGCTGGGCTTCGTGCTGCCGGCGCTGGTGCTGGCGCTGCTGGCGTCCTCGACGGAGCTGCTGCCGCTGCAGCACTTCGCGATCCTGGCGGGCAACAGCGTGCGGCTGGCCGGCCTCACCGCCGCCGCCGCGGTGGCGCTGGCGCTGCTGATCGCCTACGCGGCGCGCGCTCAGCGCGGCACGGCAATGCAGGCGGCACACCGCCTCGCCGGATTCGGCTACGCGCTGCCGGGCACGGTGATCGCGGTGGGGGTGCTGATCCCGGTGACGCGACTGGACCATGCGCTGGCCGCCGCGCTGAGCTCGTGGGCAGGCATCGATCCCGGGCTGCTCTTCACCGGCGGCATCGCGGCGCTGGTGTACGCCTGCGTGGTGCGTTACCTGACCGCGGCGCTGCAGAGCGTCGACGCCGGGCTGGCGCGCATCACGCCGAGCATGGAGCAGGCGTCGCGCAGCCTCGGCCTCACGGCGGGCCAGACGCTGGCGCGCGTGCACCTGCCGCTGCTGCGCGGCAGCGTGCTGACCGCGGCGCTGCTGGTGTTCATCGACGTGATGAAGGAGTTGCCGGCCACGCTGGTGATGCGGCCGTTCAACTTCGACACGCTGGCCACCAGCGCCTACACGCTGGCGAGCGACGAGCGGCTCGCCGAAGCGGCGACGCCGGCGCTGGCGATCGTGGCGGTGGGGCTGGGGCCGATGGTGCTGTTATGCCGGCGCATCGCCCGCGGCAGCGCGCTGCCGCAGACGTGAGGGCCGCAGCGCGCTGCCGCAGGCGTGAGGGTCGCAGCGCGCTGCCGCAGGCGTGAGGGCCGCAGCGCGCTGCCGCAGACGTGAACGTGGCACGTCCGCGTTGCGCTCGCGATGGAGACTACTTCCAGCCGGCGCGGTCGTAGACCCGCTGCGCGGCAGCGATGTGCTTCGACAGGTCGGTCATCGGCAGTGCGTCGCGCCTGAAGTCGCCGAGCGACGCCAGCTCGGCGTTCTTCGCCACTGCCGATGTGACGACCGGCCACTCGTTGTTGCCGTTGGCGAAGTAGCCCTGCGCCTCGTCGCTGCTCAGGTACTCGAGGAACTTGACCGCCGCTGCCTTGTGCGGCGCATGCTTCAGTACGCCGGCGCCCGACACGTTGACGTGCGTGCCCCAGCTCGCCTGGTTGGGCCACACGACGCCCAACGCCTCCACCGCCTCGCGGTCGGCCGGCTTGGTCGATCGCATCAGGCGCACCAGGTAGTAGCTGTTGGAGACCGTGACGCCGCACTCGCCGGCGGCCACCGCGCGCAGCTGGTCGGTGTCGCCGCCCTTGGGCGCACGCGCGAAGTTGGCCACCAGGCCGCGTGCCCAGGTTTCGGCCTTGGCTTCGCCGTCGTGCGCGATCAGCGCCGAGCCGAGCGACAGGTTGTACGGGTGCGATCCGGAGCGCATGCAGACCTGGCCCTTGAGCGCCGGGTTGGCGAGGTCCTCGTAGCTCTGCACCAGCTCGCGCTTGACGTGGGCCTTGTTGAAGACGATCAGGCGCGCACGGATCGAGAAGGCGACCCAGTTCGGCGTGCGCAGGTTGGCCGGAATGCGCTGTTCGAGCAACTGCGACTTCAGCGGCTGGAACAGGCCGAGCTGGTCGGCCACCTCCAGGCGCGACGCATCGACGGTGATGAACACGTCGGCCGGGCTGGCGGCGCCCTCGTTGCGCAGGCGTTCGACCAGCTCGTCTTCGCGCGCCTCGAGCCGATTGATCTTGATGCCGGTCAGCTTGGTGAAGTTGCCGTACAGCGCCTCGTCGGTCTGGTAGTGGCGCGCCGAGTAGAGGTTCAGTACGTTGTCCTGGGCGAGCGCAGACGTCGTTGCAACCAGCCAAGCGACCGCGGCGAACAGCAGGGGGTGCTTCATTGGGTTCTCCCTTGGGCGATAGCGCATCTTAACAAGAATCGTTCTTATTTGAGATCGAACGGTCCGATCGCCGGCGCTGAACGACGCGGCACCAGTCGACCCTCGTGGGAACGGTCGGCTCGCCGAACGGCTCGCCGGCCGGGCATTCACGGTGACCGGTTGCGGCGTGTTTGCCGTATATCTCTGTCGAATGATCACCGTCCACCACCTCAACAACTCGCGCTCGCAGCGCGTGCTGTGGTTGCTCGAGGAGCTGCAACAGCCCCACGAGATCCGGCACTACCAACGCAACGCCACCACCAACTTGGCGCCGCCGGAGCTGCTGCAGGTGCATCCGCTGGGCAAGTCGCCGGTGATCACCGACGGCGACGTCACGGTGGCCGAGACCGGCGCGATCGTCGAGTACTTGGTCGACAAGGCCGGTGGCAGGCTGCGGCCCGCGCACGGCTCGCCCGAGCAGCGTCGCTACACCTACTGGCTGCACTTCGCCGAGGGCTCGGCGATGTCGCCGCTGTTGCTGAAGCTGATCTTCGCTCGCGTGCGCAAGGCGGGGCCGTTCTTCGTGCGGCCGCTGCTGCGCAAAGTGTCCGACACGGTGATGGCCAGCTTCGTGACGCCCAACATCACGCGGCAACTGGCGTTCATGGAGTCCGAATTGTCGGGCCGCGCGTGGTTTGCCGGCAGCGAGTTCAGCGCGGCCGACGTGATGATGAGCTTTCCGCTCGAGGTGGCGGTGGTGCGCGGCGGCCTCACCGCCGCCGCCTACCCCAGGCTGACCGAGTGGCTGGCGCGCATCCACGCGCGGCCGGCCTACCAGACCGCGCTGCAGCGCGGCGGCGCCTACACGATCCTGCGCTGAGCCGGCGATCTCACGAGCGATGCGGCGTGGCGGCCAAGCGCTGGTTTGACCTGGCGCAAACCGCGCGGCAGCCGGCTGGATAGCATAGATGCATTATCTGTGCATCTTCAATCGGAGCCCGCATGGCCAACACCGACCGCACCGTGGATGTTCGCGAGATCGCCCCGCGCGAGCGCCATCCGCTGATCTTCTCGACCTTCAACGGCTTGAACCCGGGCGAGTCGATGGCGCTGGTCAATGACCACGACCCGAAGCCGCTGTACTACCAGTTCCAGGCCGAACTGGCCGGCAAGTTCGAGTGGAACTACCTGCAGAACGGGCCCGACGAGTGGCGCGTTCGCATCACGAAGCTGGCCGCTGCGCACAGCGACGGCCGCTGCTGCGGCTCGTGCGGCGGTAGCGCCTGAGCTTCTGCCGGGTCAGCCCGGCGGCAGGCGCAGGTCGAAACTGACGTGGACTACGTCGGCGTCGCGGCGCTGATGCATCGGTAGCCCGCAGCGCTGGAACACGGCCAGCATCGCGCCGTTGGCCGCCAGCACGTCGGCCACGAAGCGCGTGATGCCGTGGCGCCGCGCGAGCGCCGTCAGCAGCGCGAGCAGCTTGCTCGCCAGGCCCTGGCCCTGGTAGTCCTCTTCGATCGTGAACGCTACCTCGGCCGTCTTGCCCTCGGCATCGCTCGCGCAGACGACGTAGCTGGCGCCGCCGATCACGACTTCGTCGTCGCCCGTTCCGAGGGTGACGACCAGCGCGCCGATGCGATCGAAGTCGACCGCATCGATCAGCCCCAGCGCCTGCGCCGGGATCTCCTTCACGAGCGAAAAGAAGCGCGTGTAGACGGTGCGCGGCTCGAGCTTGCGAAACGCCGCCACCAGGCGCTCGCGGTCGTCGGCGCGCGCCGCGCGGATCGTCACCGGCGTGCCGTCGCGCAGCGTGCTGGCCTGGGTGAATCGGCGGTCGTCGACCGGGTCGTTGTCCACGAACCCTCCTGCGCCTGGTGCCGGCTCTCGATCATAGCGGCCGGCCAGCGCGCGTCGAAGGCGCAACCGCGGGGCCCCGTGCAGCCTGCGCCTGCGCCGGCAGCCGCGGCTCAGGCCAGCAGGTCGTGCAGCGTGCGCGCCACCACCTGGGTGGCGCGGCGCAGATCGTCGAGCACCAGGTGCTCGTCGGCGCGCTTGGCGTTGGATTCGAGCACCGTGCGCGGCCCGGCGCCGTAGATTGCGCACGGGATGCCGAGCGCGCCGTACAGCCGCACGTCGGTGTACAGCGGCGTGCCCGAGACGGGGATCGGTTCGCCGAACACCGCCTGCGCATGGCGCTGCAGCGCCGCCACCAGCGCGTGGTTGCTGGGCGAGGCCTTCAACGACCGGGCCAGCAGCAGCCGCTTGACCTCGAGCCGGATTCCCGGCGAGCGCGCGACGGTCGAGGCGATCAGTTCGCGCACCTCGGCTTCGACCTGGGCGGCGTCCTCCTCGGGGATCATGCGGCGGTCGAGCTTGAGCACCACCTTGCCGGGTACCACGTTGGTGTTGGTGCCGCCTTCGATACGACCGACGTTGAGGTACGGATGCGAGATGCCCGGCACCTTGGAGCGCCGCTCACGCAGCACGTCGTTGTGCGCGTACAGCGCGCTCAGCAGCCGGTTGGCCGCCTGCAGCGCGTCGACGCCGGTCTCGGGGTAGGCAGCATGGCTGGCCAGGCCGTGCAGCGTGACCTCGAGCTGCAGGCAGCCGTTGTGCGCCACCACCACCTGGTAGCTGAAGCCCGCGGCGATCAGCACGTCGGGCTGCGTGAGCCCGAGGTTGAGCAGCCAGCCGGGGCCGAGTTCGCCGCCGAACTCCTCGTCGTAGGTGAAGTGCAGCTCCACCGCGCCGCGGCGCGCGGTGCCGCTGTCGATCAGCGCGCGCAGCGCGTAGGTGTAGGTCGCGAAGTCGCTCTTGCTGACGGCCGCCGCGCGGCCGTAGAGCTTGCCGTCGACGATCTCGGCGCGGTAGGGGTGCTTGGTCCAGCCGTCGCCGGGCGGCACGACGTCGCCGTGCGCGTTGAGCGCGATCGTCGGCCCGTCGCCGAAGCGGTGGCGAACGATCAGGTTGGTGATCGACTGCAGCCCGGCGTTGCGCACCACCGCGTCGGGCACCTTGTGGTGCTCGGCGGCGAAGCCCATCTTGCCGAGCATGTCGGCGGTGCGCTCGGCGTGCGGCGCGTTGTCGCCCGGCGGCGTGTCGGTCGGCACGCGCACCAGTTCCTGCAGGAAGCGCACCTCCTCGTCGAAGTGCTCGTCGACCCAGCGGTCGAGGCGGGCGTAGGCGGCGTCGAGTGCGGTCGTCGCATCAGTGGGCTTGCGCGAAGGCGCGGCCGCGAATGTCGTCGCCGGTTCGGCTGCAGGTGCCGGCGTCGGCGTCACAGCCTGCC
>JAXMEL010000012.1:0-22866 GCA_046348365.1 Burkholderiaceae bacterium | reverse complement strand
ATGAAACCGACCGCCACGCTGACCAACGTGGCGCGCGGCGGCATCGTCGACGACGCGGCGCTGGCGCAGGCGCTGCGCGAGGGCCGCATCGCGGCGGCCGGACTCGACGTGTACGAAGGCGAACCCCGGGTGCATCCGGCGTTGCTGAAACTGCCCAACGTGGTGCTGCTGCCGCACATCGGCAGCGCCACGGCGGCAACGCGCCGGGCGATGGTCGGCCGTGCCGTCGACAACCTGATCGCCGCGCTCACCGGCGGCGTGCCGCCGACACCGGTCAACCCCGAGGTGCTGCCGCTGCGCGCGTGATCCGCTGCGCAGGCTGCCGGCCTGCACTCAGAGACAATGAGGCATGCCTGATTGGGTCGTTCCTGCGCTGCTCGTGCTGGTGTTGCTGGCGCTGGTGTGGCTGGCACTGCGGCGCGGCGACACCCGGGCCAGCGAGCGCCTGGAGCGCGAGCTGCGCGATGAGATCTCGCGCCAGGCGCTGGCCGCTCGCGCCGACCTCGGCTCGCTGCAGCAGGTGTTGCTGGCCCACGGCGGCGACATGTCGCGCACGCAGAACGAGCAGATCGACGCCTTCCGCCAGCAGTTGGCCGCGATGCAGCAGCAGAGCGACGCCGCGCTGCGCCGCGTCAGCGACGTGCTGGCCGAGCAACTGCGGCTGCTGTCCGAGGGCAACGAGCGTCGGCAGGCCGAGATGCGGCAAGCGGTGGAGGGTCGGCTGCAGGCGCTTCAGGAAGGCAACGAACGCAAGCTCGAGCAGATGCGCGCCACCGTCGACGAGAAGCTGCAGAGCACGCTCGAGCAACGCCTGGGCGAGAGCTTCAGACAGGTGGCCGAGCGGCTCGAGCAGGTGCACAAGGGCCTGGGCGAGATGCAGGGGCTGGCGCGCGACGTGGGCTCGCTCAACCGCGTGCTGATCAACGTCAAGACGCGTGGCATGTTCGGCGAGGTGCAACTGGAGGCGCTGCTCGAGCAGGTGTTCACGCGCGAGCAGTACGCGCGCAACGTCGAGACGGTGGCCGGTAGCGGCGAACGGGTCGACTTCGCGATCCGCTTCCCCGGCCGGCGCGAGGACGGCGCGCCGCTGTGGCTGCCGATCGACGCCAAGTTTCCGCGCGAGGACTACGAGCGCCTGCTCGACGCGCAGGAGCGCGCCGACCCGCAGGCGGCCGAGGCGGCGGCCAGTGCCATCGAACTGCGCCTGCGCAACGAGGCACGCGCCATCCGCACCAAGTACATCAGCGCGCCGGCGACGACCGACTTCGCGATCCTGTTCGTGCCTACCGAGGGCCTCTACGCCGAGGCGCTGCGCCGGCCCGGTCTGGTGCAGGCGCTGCAGAACGAACACCGCATCATGCTGGCCGGCCCGACCACGCTGCTGGCCACGCTCAACAGCCTGCAGATGGGCTTTCGCACGCTGGCGATCGAGCAGCGCAGCGCCGAGGTGTGGCAGGTGCTGGGTGCGGTGAAAACCGAGTTCCAGGCGTTCGGCGAGATGCTCGCCAAGACGCGCAAGAAGCTCGAGGAGGCGCAGAACACGATCGGCCTCACCGAGCGCCGCACGCGGGCGATGGCGCGCCAGCTCAGAGGGGTGGAGGCGCTGCCCGATCCGCGCGTGCGCGACCTCTTCCAGCGCGACGAACTGCCCGAGGGGGATGCCCCTGGCAGCTGAACCCAGCGCGTCCACCGCTGCCATGCCGAGCCGTCTGCTGGCAGCGCTGGTGGTCGGGCAACTCGGCCTGCACAGCGCGATGGCAGGGCTGCGCATGTCGGCACCGCTGCTGGCGCTGCGCGACGGCCGCAGCGAGTGGGCGGTGGGCGTGCTGATGGCGCTGTTCGCGCTGGCGCCGGTGCTGCTGGCGATGCGCGCAGGGCGCATGGCCGACAAGCACGGCTACCACCGCCCCGTGCGGATGGCGGTGGTGCTGTCGACGATCGGCGGCGTGCTCGCACTGACTGCCACTTGGCTCGAAGGCCGACCACAGTTCGCGCTGCTGTGCGCAGCCGGCGTTTTCAGCGGTGCGGGCACCAACCTCGGGCTGATCGCCATCCTGCGCACGGCGGGCCATTGGGCGAACGACAGCGTGCAGCGCGTGCGCGTGTTCAGTTGGTTGGGGTTGGCGCCGTCGATGGCCAACGCGATCGGGCCAGTGGTTGCAGGCTTCCTGATCGACGCCGCCGGATATCGCCTCGCGTTCTCCGTGCTGCTGCTGTTGCCGCTGCTGTCGTGGTACTTCGCCTCGCGCGTTCCGCCATGGCGGCCCGAGCCGCCGGCGGGTCATCGCCGCGGCACGGCATGGGATCTGCTGGCGATGCCGGGCCTGAAGCGGCTGATGGGCGTCAACCTGGCGCTGTCGGCGTGCTGGGATGTGCACACTTTCGCCGTGCCGGTGCTCGGCTACGAGCGCGGCTTCAGCGCGTCGACGATCGGGCTCGTGCTGGGCAGCTTCACGCTCGCGGTGTCGGCGGTGCGAGTGGTGATCCCGGCGCTGGCGCACCGCGTGCGCGAGGTGACGGTGCTGCGCGCCGCAATGCTCGGCACCGGCCTCGTGTTCGCCGCCTACCCGTTCGCCACCAACCCCTGGGTGATGGCCTCGCTGGCCGCTGCGCTGGGCGTGACGCTCGGTTGCGTGCAGCCGATGGTGATGTCGGGGCTGCATCAGTTGACCCCGCCACCGCGCCACGGCGAGGCGATCGCGCTGCGCTCGATGGTGATCAACCTGTCGAGCACTGCGCTGCCGCTGGCGTTCGGTGCCGCAGGAGCCGCGGTGGGGGTGGCGGCGCTGTTCTGGGGCGTCGGCGCGGTCACCGCAGCGGGCAGTTGGCCGGCGCGGCGCTTGCGCATCTGACGCCGCGGATTGAACCGTCTGCGCGCGGCTGGGCACCGCCGACGCAAAGGCCGGCGGTGAATGCGGCAAGTGCTGGCCGGGCGCGCTTAGAAGCGGATGCCGGTGGGCGAGGGTGCGGTGGTTGGCGGCGGTGCGATCGGCTCGGGCCGCGGCGCGGGGCGCACAGCGGGAGGCGGCGCTTCGGCCTGGCGTGCCACCAGCGGGGTTGCCGGTGGTGCCTGGTAGCCGCGCGGCAGGCGCGACTCGCGCGGGTAGCCGGCTGCATCGAGGTACGACTGCCAATCGCCTTCGTTGAAACCGCGCAGCGCCTGGCTGCCGATGGTCAGTGTGGGCACCGAGCGGCCGCCGGTCAGGCGATCGAGCGCATCGGCATCGTCGTTGTTGAGCACCTGCCGCTCGGTGAACGGCACGCCGCGGCTCTGCAGCAGGCGGCGACCGCTCTCGCACGGCGCGCAATCGGCGCTCGTGTACAGCGCAACCGGGAAGCGGGCGATCGTCTGGCGCAGTTCGAGCGGCAGGCTTGCCAGTGCATCCGAGGCGTCGGCCGTCGCGCTGTGGCGGCCCATCTGCACCTGACGGCCCGCCGACGCCGTGGGCACACGGTCGGTGTAGGTGACGCCGCCATCGGGGGACACCACCTTGAACAGCGCGTGGCTCGGGAGCGCCCAAGCGGCCAGGGCGAGCGCGGCCCAAGCGGGCCGTGAGAACAGTTGCAGCAGGGTCATCCGGCCGAATCTAGCCCAGGCTGCCGGTGCGCTCAAGCGGTTCCTTGGTGCCGGAGCAACGTGCCGATACTTGGTTCACGGCCGCGCAAGGGGTGCGCCCGGCCACGTTACCGCCGGAAACGATATGCGCCAAGCCCTTGCGCGCACGAGCGCGCTGCTTCGGCATCAGGCCGCGGCGCGCTCGGCCGCTTCGAGGGTGTTGACGAGCAGCATCGCGCGCGTCATCGGGCCGACGCCGCCCGGTACCGGCGTGATCCAGCCGGCCACCTCGCGCACCGCGGCGAAATCGACGTCGCCGCACAGCTTGCCGGCATCGTCGCGGTTCATACCGACGTCGATCACGATCGCTCCGGGCTTGACCATCTCGGCGCGCAGTGTGTCGCGCCGGCCCACCGCAGCGACGACGATGTCGGCCTGGCGCGTGTGCGCGGCGAGGTCGGCGGTCGCGCTGTGGCAGATGGTGACCGTGGCATTGGCCTGCAGCAGCATCAGCGCCATCGGCTTGCCCACCGTGTTCGAGCGGCCGATCACCACCGCATGCTTGCCGCGCACCGGCTGCGCAGTGGACTCGATCAGCCTCATGCAACCGTAAGGCGTGCAGGCCTTGAAGCCCGGGCGGCCGACCATCAGTGCGCCAGCACTGTGCACGTGGAAGCCATCGACGTCCTTGCCCGGTGAGAGCGTCTCGATGACCTTCAGCGGGTCGATATGGCGGGGCAAGGGCATCTGCACCAGGATGCCGTGCACCGCGGGCTCTTCGTTGAGCGCGCGTACGCGCGCCAGCAGATCGGCTTCGGCCATCGTTGCCGGGTAGCGCTCGAGCAACGAGCGAATGCCGGCGTCTTCGCAGTCCTTGACCTTGTGCCGGACGTAGACCGCCGAGGCCGGATCGTCACCGACCAGGATCACCGCCAGGCCCGGCGTCAGCCCGCGCGCGCGCAACGCGCCGGCCCGTTGCGCGACTTCGGCGCGGATGTGCGCGGCCAGAGCGTTGCCGTCGATCAGTTGCGCGGTCATGACGCGCGCCTGGCGTGTGGGCGGCACCGTTGCACGCGGCGCCGCGCGGGCGTGGTGCTCAACCTTTGGCCGATGCCGTGGTGGCGCCCAACGCGATCTTCAGCAGGTCGGCGACCGTGTTGGCGTTGAGCTTCTCCATGATGTTGGCGCGGTGCGCCTCCACCGTCTTGATGCTGATGCCCAGATCGTCGGCAATCTGCTTGTTCAGGCGGCCGGCGACGATGCGCTCGAGCACCTGGGCCTCTCGCGTGGTCAGGCGCGACAGCAGAGCGTCGCGGCTGGCCTGCTCCTGGTGGTGGCTGAACGACTGGCGCGCCTGCTCGAGCATGCGCTCCACCAGCGGCAGCAGTTCGTCTTCCTTGAAGGGCTTCTCGATGAAATCCATCGCGCCCTTCTTCATCGTGTTGACGGCCATCGGCACGTCGCCGTGCCCGGTGATGAACACCACCGGCAGCGGGCTCTTGCGCTCGAGCAGGCGGTCTTGAAGCTCAAGCCCGCTCATGCCCTCCATGCGGATGTCGGCGATCAGGCAGGCCACTTCGCGCGGATCGAAGCGCGACAGGAACGACTCGGCCGAGTCGAAGCACTTGACGCGATAGTCCTTGCCCTCGAGCAGCCACTGCAGCGAGTCGCGCACGGCCTCGTCGTCATCGACCACGTAGACCGTGCCCTTCTTGGGAATCAGGCTCATGAGGATGTGACGGCGGCTGGGTTGTCGGTCGTACCGGCAGCCGCTGCGTCGCCGGCATCGGGCGCGGTAGTCGGCTGGGTCTCCACGGGCAGCGAGAACGCGAACCGGCACCCCGCCACCGCGTTGCCATTGTAGAGGTTCTGCGCCCGGATCCGCCCATGGTGCGACTCCACGATCGAGCGGCACAACGACAATCCGATGCCCAGCCCCTCGGCCTTGGTGGAGAAGAACGCCTCGTACAGGCGTCCGATCACCTCGTCGGGCAGGCCGGGCCCGGTGTCGGTGACGCTGAACTCGACGAACCCGCCTTCCTCGGCGGTGTGCCGCGGCACGACGCGCAGTTCGATGAAGCGGCGCGACGCCGGCATCTGCGCGCCATCGACCGCCTCGGCGGCGTTGCGCACCAGATTCAGCAACACCTGCTCGATCAGGATCGGGTCGACCATCAGTTCGGGCAGGCGCTGCGCGACGTAGCTGTGGATCGTGACGTTGCGCCGTCGCAGTTCGATGCTCGCCAGCTCGAGCGCATCGTCGACGATCTGCCGTGCCTGCGCCGGCTGGCGCTGCGGCACGCTCTTGCGCACGAAGGCGCGGATGCGCTGGATGATCTGGCCGGCGCGCTCGGCCTGGCGCGAGGTCTTCTCGAGTGCGGACACCAGGTCGTCGCGCGCGATCGACTCGCTGCGCACCCGCGACACCATGCCGTTGCAGTAGTTGGTGATCGCGGTCAGCGGCTGGTTCAGCTCGTGTGCCACCGACGAGGCCATCTCGCCCATCGTGATCAGCCGGCTCGACACCTGGGCCTTCTCGGCCTGATGCGCGACCTGCTCCTCGACCCGTCGCCGCGCGGTGACATCGGTGGCGATCAGCATCTGCGCGAGACGGCCGTCGGTCCACTGCAGGTAGCGCGAGCGCACGTCGAACCACTTGTTCAACGGCTCGATGAACACCTCGCGCGGGTCGGCGCCGGTCTTGGTCAGCTCCTGTGCCGGCAGACCCGACAGGCCGTCGATCGCATCGTCGCCGTCGTGCGCGAACCCCTGGTTGGGCAGGCTGCCGCTGGCCAGCTGCGAGTGGCCGCGCGCATCGGCACCGAACCACAGCCGGTACGAGCGGTTGGCGAACAGCAGCTCGCCCTGTTGCACCGACAGCACCGAGACCGCGGCATCGAGCCCCTCGAGCACGGTGGTGAAGCGCTCGTGCGACGCCGACAACTGGTCGCGGATGCGCTTGGCCTCGGTGATGTTGGTCATCGAGGTCATCCAGCCGGTCTGCTTGCCGCGCGGGTCGATCAGCGGCGAGATGTACATGCGGGCGTCGAACAGCACTCCGTCCTTGCGCATCACCCGCACCTCGATGCCGCCGGCGGGGCTGCGCCCCTGCAGCTCCTGCTGCAGAAGCCGCGTGTTCTCCTCGATGCGCTCGTGCGGCCAGTACGGGTACGGCGGCACGCGGCCGATCAATTCGGGTTCCGAGAACCCGCTCATCGCGCAGAACGCCGGGTTCACGTAGGTGATGCGACCTTCGAGATCGATCGCCCGCATCCCGGTGAGCATCGAGTTCTCCATCGCGCGGCGGAAGTTGGTTTCCTGCACCAGCGCGCTCTGGATCTGCGCGCGCCGCCGCATGTGGCGCCAGGTGCCCAGCAGCATCCACAGCGTCAGGCCCGACAGCGCGAGCACCATCCAGAACAGCGTGTTGCCGATCAGCAGCGCCGAGGTGCGGTAGCCCGATGCACGCAGCACGACGCCGTTGGCCGAGGGCGTCAGCGGCACATCGTGCACGATCGGAGCCTGCGTGCTGGTGCGCCCGGGCAGCGCCAGCACCGTGCTGTAGAGCACCTGGCCGCTTTCGTCGAGCACCGAGATCGCGCGCCGTCGTGCCACCTCCGGCGGCACGAAGTAGCGCAGCAGTGCTTCGATCGAGTACTCGACGATCAACGCCCCGGCGAACACGCCGCCATTGAGCAGCGGCACATGGGTCTGGAACACCACGGTGCCCAGCGCATCCTTGAAGGGACGCGAGTACACCGGCTGGCGCAGGTCGCGCGCCGCGACGAAGGCCCATTCGGCCTCGCGATCGCGAGGTTGCGGCCCGAGCAGACGCCCCTCGCCGGAGCCCAGCGGATGCGCGTCGGGGTCGGCCAACGGCGAGATGTAGCTCGCGCGCTTGCGGCGCAGGGCGTCGATCCAGGTCAACTGCAGCACTTCGGGGCGCGCGGCGCCGAACGCATTGGCCAGGCGTTGTGCCTCCTCGGCATCGATCTCCTTGGTGACGATCTGGCGCGCCAGCTGCACCAGTTGCTCGTGGTTCTCGATCAGGTGCAACCGGATCTGCTGCTGTGCCACCTCGGCATCGCGCTTGACCGATTCGGCCTCGCGCTCGATCTCCTCGTTGCGCAAGGTCCAGAACGCCGACACGATGGCAGCCAGGAACAGCAGCACCGATACCAGCGGCGCCAAGGTGGCAAAGCGGTCTTGCCGCGCGGGCGTCTGGCGTCGCCACCAGCGGCCGACCAGGCGCTGGCCCCACGACGTGGCCGGTGTCATCGGCTGCCGAGGAGCCGAGCGCAGATCCATGGGCGCAGATTACCCGAGGCCGTGACGGCGGGAGGCCATCGAACTGAACAGGTGATTTCGTATAAAGAAAACTACTCGCGCTATTTGGAAAACAGAAGTCGCTGTGCCACACTGCCAGCCAATCGAGAGCCAGACCTCAAGGAGACAGAGCCATGTCAGCGATGCCCGATTCGGCATTCGGTGCCGCCGCCAACGATGCGGACGTACAGGAAACCCGCGAGTGGATCGATGCGTTGCACGCCGTGATCTCGACCGAAGGTTCCGAGCGGGCGCACTACCTGCTCGAGCGCCTGATCGACGAGGCCCGGCAGGCCGGCATCGACATGCCGTTCTCGGCCAACACGGCGTACATCAACACGATCCCTCCCGACCAGGAGGAGCGATCGCCCGGCAACATCGAGATCGAGGAGCGGCTGCGCAGCTACATGCGCTGGAACGCAATGGCGATGGTGGTCAAGGCTAATCGCCTGCACCCCGCCGACGGCGGTGACCTCGGCGGCCACATATCGTCGTTCGCATCGCTGGCGACGATGTTCGGCACCGGCTTCAACCACTTCTGGCACGCCGAGAGCGAAGGCCACGGCGGCGACCTGTTGTTCATCCAGGGGCACAGCTCGCCGGGCATCTATGCACGCGCGTTCATGGAAGGCCGCATCAGCGAAGACCAGTTGCTCCACTTCCGGCAGGAAGTCGGCGGCAAGGGGATCTCGAGCTACCCGCACCCGAAGCTGATGCCCGAGTTCTGGCAGTTCCCGACCGTCTCGATGGGGCTGGGCCCGCTGATGTCGATCTACCAGGCGCGCTTCCTCAAATACCTGCATGCCCGCGGCATCGCCGACACGGCCAATCGCAAGGTGTGGGTGTTCTGCGGCGACGGCGAGATGGACGAGCCCGAGAGCCTCGGCGCCATCGGGCTGGCCTCGCGCGAGAAGCTCGACAACCTGATCTTCGTCATCAACTGCAACCTGCAGCGCCTCGACGGCCCGGTGCGCGGCAACGGCAAGGTGATCCAGGACCTCGAAAGCGAGTTCCGCGGCGCCGGCTGGAACGTCATCAAGCTGATCTGGGGCAGTTACTGGGACCCGCTGCTCGCCCGCGACCGCGAGGGCATCCTGCGCAAGGTGATGATGGACACCGTCGACGGCGACTACCAGGCGTGCAAGGCCAACGACGGCGCCTTCGTGCGCAAGCACTTCTTCGGGCAGCATCCGAAGGCACTCGAGATGGTGGCCAAGATGAGCGACGACGACATCTGGCGCCTCAACCGCGGCGGCCACGATCCGCAGAAGGTGTATGCCGCGTTCCACCGCGCCAACGCCCACAAGGGCCAGCCCACGGTGTTGCTCGTCAAGACGGTCAAGGGCTACGGCATGGGCAAGAGCGGCGAGGGCAAGAACACCGCGCACCAGACCAAGAAGCTGGTCGACGAGGACGTGAAGGCGTTTCGCGACCGCTTCAACATCCCGGTGTCCGATGCGCAGATCGAGGCCGGCATTCCGTTCTACAAGCCCGCCGACGACACCCCAGAGATGAAGTATCTGCAGGAGCGTCGCCAGGCGCTCGGCGGCTACCTGCCGCACCGGCGCACGCGCGCCGACGAGCAGCTCGCGGTACCCGAGCTCGATGTCTTCAAGGCGGTGCTCGAGCCCACCGCCGAGGGCCGCGAGATCTCGACCACCCAAGGCTTCGTGCGCTTCCTGACGCAACTGCTGCGCGACAAAGCGATGGGTCCGCGTGTGGTGCCGATCGTGGTCGACGAGGCGCGCACCTTCGGCATGGAGGGGCTGTTCCGCCAGATCGGCATCTACAACCCCGCGGGCCAGCAATACACGCCGGTCGACAAGGACCAGGTGATGTACTACCGCGAGGACAAGGCCGGCCAGATCCTGCAGGAGGGCATCAACGAGGCCGGTGGCATGTGCAGCTGGATGGCCGCGGCGACGTCGTACTCGACGAGCAACCGCATCATGATTCCGTTCTACATCTACTACTCGATGTTCGGGTTCCAGCGCGTCGGCGATCTCGCGTGGGCGTCGGGCGACATCCAGGCACGCGGCTTCCTGCTTGGTGGCACCTCGGGGCGCACCACGCTCAACGGCGAGGGCCTGCAGCACGAAGACGGCCACAGCCACGTGCTGGCCAGCACGATCCCCAATTGCGTCAGCTACGACCCGACGTTCGCGCACGAGGTCGGAATCATCATGCACCACGGCCTGAAGCGCATGGTCGAGCGGCAGGAGAACGTCTTCTTCTATCTGACGCTGCTCAACGAGAACTACGCGATGCCCGGCCTGAAACCCGGCACCGAAGAGCAGATCATCAAGGGCATGTACCTGCTGCTCGAAGGTGCCAAGAAGACCCCGCGCGTGAACCTGCTCGGCTCGGGGTCGATCCTGCGCGAGTCGATCGCCGCCAAGGACCTGCTGGAGAGCGAGTGGGGCGTTGCCGCCAATGTGTGGAGCTGCCCGAGCTTCAACGAGCTGGCGCGCGAGGGCCGCGGCTGCGACCGCTGGAACCTGTTGCATCCGACCGCTGCGCCGCGCGTGCCCTTCGTCACCCAGCAACTCGCGGCGCACGCGGGCCCCGTGGTCGCGTCGACCGACTACATCAAGGCCTACGTCGACCAGATCCGCGGCTTCATCCCGAAGGGCCGCAGCTACACCGTGCTCGGCACCGACGGCTTCGGCCGCAGCGACTTCCGCAGCAGACTGCGCCAGCACTTCGAGATCAACCGCCATTACATCGCGCTGGCGGCGCTGAAGGCGCTCGCCGACGAAGGTGCGGTGCCGACCTCCATCGTCAGCGACGCGATCGCGAGGTACCAGATCGAGACCGACAAGATCGACCCGCTGCACGCCTGAAGAAAAACTCGTTCGCTCGAGCGGAGACAACCACCATGGCATTGGTCGAAGTGCGCGTTCCCGACATCGGGGACTTCAAGGACGTCGCGGTCATCGAGCTGCTCGTCGGACCCGGCGATGCGATCAAGCCCGAGCAGAGCCTGGTCACGGTCGAGAGCGACAAGGCGTCGATGGAGATTCCGTCGAGCGCGGCCGGCGTCGTCAAGGAGCTGAAGGTCAGGCTCGGCGACAAGGTGAACCAGGGCTCGTTGATTGCGGTGCTCGAGGGCGCGGTGCCTGCAGCGGTCGCAGCACCGCCGAGCGCCCAGCCAACGCCGGCGTCCGCGCCCGCGCCGATGGCAGCCGCGACGCCGCCGGCAGCAATGGCGAGCGCGGCGCCGCCGGCGGCTCGCGCGATCGGCGCATTGGCCGAGTTGCGCGTTCCCGACATCGGTGACTTCAAGCAAGTCGCGGTGATCGAGGTGTTCGTCAAGCCGGGCGACGTCGTCAAGCTCGAGCAGAGCCTGATCACCGTGGAGAGCGACAAGGCGTCGATGGAGATTCCGGCGACGCGCGCCGGCGTGATCCGGGAGGTCAAGGTCAAGCTCGGCGACAAGGTGTCGCAAGGCTCGCTGGTGGCGCTGATCGAGGCCGCCGAAGCGGCCGCTGTCGCGACGGAACCCGCACAGGCCGCTGCGCAGGCTCCCGCAGCGGCACCAACGACGCAAGCGGCCGCCCCCGTGCGTGCGCCGCGTGCCTTGCCGACGGCAGCGCTGCCGCCGCACGAACCGACCGCGCCGCCGGCGCATCTGCCGCATGCATCGCCCTCGGTGCGACGCTTCGCGCGCGAACTCGGCGTGCCGCTCGACGAGGTGAGCGGCAGCGGGCCGAAGGGCCGCATCACCCACGAAGACGTGCAGGGATTCGTCAAGGGCGTGATGGCCGGCGCCGTGCAGACCGGCGCGCAGAAGGCCGCGGCGCCGGCTGCGCCAGCGGGTGGTGCGTTGCCGGGTCTGCTGCCGTGGCCGCAGATCGATTTCGCCAGGTTCGGCGAGATCGAGCGCAAGGAGCTGTCGCGCATCAAGAAGATCGCGGGCGCCAACCTGCACCGCAACTGGGTGATGATTCCGCACGTCACCAACAACGACGAGGCCGACATCACCGACCTCGAGGCGTTGCGCGTGCAGTTGAACCGGGAGAACGAGAAGGCCGGCATCAAGCTGACGATGCTCGGCTTCGTGATCAAGGCGGTGGTCGCCGCATTGAAGAAGTTTCCCGAGTTCAACGCCAGCCTCGACGGTGACGCGCTGATCTACAAGCGCTACTTCCACATCGGTTTCGCGGCCGACACGCCCAACGGCCTCGTGGTGCCGGTGCTGAAAGACGCCGACAAGAAGGGCGTGCTGCAGATCGCGCAGGAGATGGCCGAGCTGTCGAAGAAGGCGCGCGAAGGCAAGCTGGGGCCCGTCGACATGAGCGGCGGCTGCATCTCGATCAGTTCGCTCGGCGGCATCGGCGGCACGCACTTCACACCGATCATCAATGCCCCCGAGGTGGCGATCCTCGGGCTGTCGAAGAGCTTCCTGAAGCCGGTATGGGATGGCAAGGCCTTCTCGCCCCGGTTGATGCTGCCGCTGTCGCTGTCGTACGATCACCGTGTGATCGACGGCGCGGCCGCGGCACGGTTCAATGCCTACCTGGGCAGCATCCTGGCGGATTTCCGGCGGGTGTTGTTGTGAGCGGGCCTGGCCGCTGCGAAGCGCGTGCCAGAGGCAGCGCGCAGTGCGGGCGCCCAGCGGTCTTCGCACCGGCGATGACGCCGTGGAGTGCGGTGTGACGACCATCTGCGTCGCGCGCAAGTTCGGGCAGGTCGCGGTGGCTGCCGACGCGCTGGTGACCTTCGGCGACACTCGGCTGGCGCACGGCTACGAGGCCAACGAGAAGGTGTTTCGCATCGGCGACTCGTGGGTCGGCATGGCCGGCACCACCGCGCACTTCCCGGTGCTGCGGCGCGCGCTGGGCACGCTGCCGCGGCCCGACTTGAAGCTCGGCTCGCGCGACCAGGTGTTCGAGACCTTTCTCAAGCTGCACCCGAAGCTGAAGGAGCAGTTCTTCCTCAACACCAAGGAGGAGGAGTCCGACCCTTACGAGAGCAGCCAGTTCACGGTGCTGATCGCCAACGCCAACGGCATCTTCGGCGTCTACTCGTACCGCGAAGTGTTCGAGTTCGACCGCTTCTGGGCCATCGGCTCGGGGCGCAGCTTCGCGCTGGGCGCGATGTTCGCGCACTTCGAGCGCGCCCGCTCGGCGCGCGAAGTGGCCGAGCTCGGCGTGCGCGCGGGCTGCGAATTCGACAAGAACTCCGACGGGCCGGTGCGGGCCCGCACGATCAAACTGAAAGCATGACGCGGGAGCTGCCATGGCGTTGATCGAAGTGAAGGTGCCCGATATCGGCGACTTCAAGGACGTTGCGGTGATCGAGTTGCTGGTCAAACCCGGCGACCGCGTCGCAGTCGAGCAGAGCCTGATCACCATCGAGAGCGACAAGGCGTCGATGGAGATCCCGTCGAGCGCGGCCGGTGTCGTCAAGGAGCTGAAGGTCAGGCTCGGAGACAAAGTCAACCAGGGTTCGCCGGTGCTGCTGCTCGAAGGCGAGGGTGCGATGGCGGCAATGCCGGCTGCTGCTGCCGCGCCGGCGGCGGCGCCGGCCGCCGTTGCGGCGATCGCTGCACCGGCGGCCGCAGCGCCGCTGGCGGCGGCCAGCTACAGCGGCGGCGTCGACGTCGAATGCGACATGCTGGTGCTGGGCGCCGGCCCGGGCGGCTACTCGGCCGCCTTCCGCGCCGCCGATCTCGGCATGAACACGGTGCTGGTCGAGCGCTACGCCACGCTCGGTGGGGTATGCCTCAACGTCGGCTGCATTCCGAGCAAGGCGCTGCTGCACGTGGCCGCGGTGATCGACGAGGTGAAGCACTTCGCCGACATCGGCGTCGCCTATGCAGCGCCGGCGGTCGATCACGCCAAGCTGCTCGCGCACAAGAACAAGGTGGTCGGCAAGCTCACCGGCGGCCTGGCCACAATGGCCAAGATGCGCAAGGTCACCGTGGTGCGCGGCTACGGCGCGTTCGTCGATCCGCATCACCTGGTGGTCGAGGAGACGACCGGCAGCGCGCAGGACAAGACCGGCAAGAAGCAGACCGTCCGCTTCAAGCAGTGCATCATCGCCGCCGGGTCGCAGGCGGTGCGGCTGCCGTTCCTGCCCGACGACCCGCGCATCGTCGATTCCACCGGCGCGCTCGAGTTGCGCGGCACGCCCAAGGCGATGCTGATCGTCGGCGGCGGCATCATCGGCCTCGAGATGGGCACCGTCTACTCGGCGCTCGGTGCGCGGCTCGACGTGGTCGAGATGCTCGACGGCCTGATGCTCGGCGCCGACCGCGACCTGGTGCGCGTGTGGCAGAAGATGAACGCCGCGCGCTTCGACCGCATCATGCTGAAGACCAAGACCGTCGCTGCCGAAGCCAGGGCCGACGGCATCCACGTGCGCTTCGAGGGCGACAACGCGCCGGCGGGCCCGCAGCGCTACGACCTCGTGCTGCAGGCGGTCGGCCGCAGCCCCAACGGCCGCAAGATCGGCGCCGACAAGGCCGGGTTGCTCGTCAACGAGCGCGGCTTCATTCCGGTGGACGTGCAGATGCGCACCAACGTGCCGCACATCTTCGCGATCGGCGACATCGTCGGCCAGCCGATGCTGGCCCACAAGGCGGTGCACGAGGGCCACGTCGCCGCCGAGGTGGCTGCGGGCGACGGCAAGAGCCGTTTCGATGCGCGCGTGATCCCGAGCGTGGCGTACACCGACCCCGAGGTGGCGTGGGTCGGCCTCACCGAAGACGACGCCAGGGCGCGCGGTATCGCCGTCACCAAGGGCCTGTTCCCGTGGTCGGCCTCTGGTCGCGCGATCGCCAACATGCGCGACGAAGGCTTCACCAAGCTGCTGTTCGACGCGCAGACGCACCGCATCGTCGGCGGTGGCATCGTCGGCACTCACGCGGGCGATCTCATCGGCGAGGTGGCGCTGGCCATCGAGATGGGCGCCGACGCGATCGACATCGGCAAGACCATCCATCCGCATCCGACGCTCGGCGAATCGATCGGCATGGCCGCCGAGGTGGCGCACGGCGTGTGCACCGACGTGGCGCCGCCGCGCAGGCGCTGAGCCTGCTGCGTCAACGCCTCAGCGCGTCGGCTTGGCGGCGTTGTCGAGCAGGCGCTTGGCGCGCCGGTCGAGTTCGCTCAACGGCGTGGTCAGCACTTCGGCCACCAGCACCGGGCAGCGCTGCGGCACATCGCTGCCGGCGCTCCAGGTCGTCTCGGAGCCGGCCTCGGCGGCCGACATCGGGGCGCGCAGACCGAGCCGCGTGGTCAGTTGCTGCAGCGCGGCCAGCACGCGCGCCTGCGCGAACAGACGATCGAAGTCGGCATTGGCGTACGACCGCCGGGCGGTGTAGACCTCGTTCTCGGCGTTGAGCAGGTCGAGCAGGCTGCGCTGCCCGATATCGAACTGCTGGCGGTAGGCGTCGCGCGCCTTCTCGATCGCCAGCACATTGCGGTCGAGCACCTGCAACTGCTGCTCGAGTTTGACCACGTCGTTGTAGGCGATGCCGGCGTTCTGCCGCGCGTCGCGGCACGCCTTGTCGCGCTGATCGGCGGCCTGGTTCAGCAGGCTGGTCTGCTGACGCACGCGGGCCTGGTCGGCGCCGCCCGCGAACAGGTTCCAGTTCAGCACCACGCCGGCGGTGACCTCGCGCTTCTGGTCGGGGACGGCGTCGAAGTTGTGGCCGCTGCCGGCGCGCACGCGCGCCTCGAGCCGCGGCCAGAACGCGCTCCTGCGCTCGCTCACGGCGGCACGTGCCGAGCGCAGGTTCTCGATCGCCGCACTGATCGCCGCGCTGTGGCGCAGTGCCATGTCCATCGCCTCGTTGGCAGTGGGCGGCATGCCGGCGGACAGCGACATCGGCCGCGGCGGGTCGCGCGGTGGCTGATCGCCCACCACGCGCAGGTAGCGCGCCACCACGTCGTGCAGGTTCGACGTCTCGGTGGTCAGGTTCGATTCGGCCAGTGCCACGCGAGCCGCGGCCTGTTCGACATCACTGCCGCGGCCGACGCCGGCGCGAAAGCGCGACTGGATCTGCTCGAAGTAGTAGCGATGATCGACATAACTGTCCTCGGCCAGCGCCACCAGCTTGCGATAGCGCCCCACGTCGATGTAGGCGCGCGCGGCTTCGAGGGCTGTTGCCTCGCTGACATCGAGCAGTTCGAACCAGCGCGTCTGGCGCTCGTGGTCGAGGCGACTGATCTGTGCGGTCAGCGCGGTGCCGTCCCACAGCAGTTGGGTGATGCTCAGCGCGACGCCGTTGTGATCGAGCGTGCCGTTGATCGGTGTGCGCGAGGTGATGCGGTCGTCGGTGCGGCCGACGCCGGCCTCGGCATCGACGCGCGGCAGCCAGCCCGCACGTGCCACACTCATGGCGTCGAGCGAGGCGCGCAGTGCGTTGACGCGCGCCGTCACGTCGGGGTTGGTTTCCAGGGCCCTGCGGACGGCCTTGGCCATCGGATCGTCGGCCTGTGCAACGGCGCCGAGCGGCAGCGCGAGCAGTGCGGCCAGGGCGATCGATCGAAGGGTCGGCGTCATGCGAACTTGAGGGTGGCGCGCGTGCCAAACCACCGCTGCGCGCGCTTGTTGCAAACCGCGCAAGTGTAGGCGGTCGTCTCGCCGATCCGGCGCGTCGCCGGAGCCTGAATCCGTCGTAAGTCACGACCTGGTAGCAACCTGTTTCACGTTCCACCGGAGTTCGTGGCGCCGTCCCGCTCGGGGTGCTCAAGTGGTTGTCGCGCACGACGAAACCCCGGTACGACGGCCTTCCTGCGCCGACTGGCGGCGCTCAGCGATGCGACATCCACCGCACCCGGTCACGGCGACGTGTCGCACTCTGATGCGGCGCGCATGGCTGGCGTGTGTGCTGAGCGCGTTGTCGATCTCGCCGCTGGCGTGGAACGTCGAGCGCATGTCGCAGGCCGCGCAACGACTCGGCCCTCACGCGGTGGCGGGTGTGCGCGTGTTGCAGCCGCTGCTGGTGCACCTCACCGAGGCCGACGATGCAGCGCGGCTCGACGGCGTCAACGGCTTCTTCAACCGCCGACTCGCGTTTCGCGACGATCGCGAGGTCTGGCATGTGGGGGACTTCTGGGCCAGCCCGCTCGAGACCTTGCAGCAGGGCATGGGCGACTGCGAGGACTTCGCGATTGCCAAGTATTTCAGTCTGCTGGCCACCGGCATGCAGGCGTCGCAGTTGCGCCTGGTGTACGTGCGGCTGCAGATCGGCGGCGCGGGTGGCGCGGCGCAGCCCCACATGGTGCTGGCGTACTACGCCACCGCACAGGCCGAGCCGCTGATCCTCGACAACCTGGTGACCGAGATCCGGCCGGCGTCGCGCCGGCCCGATCTGACGCCGGTTTTCAGCTTCAACAGCGAAGGGCTGTGGCAAGGCAACGGTGCGCAGCGCATCGGCAACCCGGTCGAGCGGCTGTCGCCGTGGCGCGACGTGCTGCGCAAGGCCAGGGCGGAGGGTTTTCTGTGAATTGTCTTTTCCTTGACGATGGAGGTCGGCCATGTCGCTGATCCGACGAGTGGCTCTGCTGATGGCGCTGGTGGTCTTGCTGGCGCTGGCGGGGGGCGTGGCAACCACGCTGATCGCTGCGCGCGACACGTTGCAGACGCAGCTCAGCGTGAAGAACCGCGACAACGCGCAGGCGCTTGCACTGGCACTGTCGCAGCAGCGCGGGGATGCCACGTTGCTGGACCTCGTGCTGGCTGCGCAGTTCGATACCGGGCACTATCGCAGCATCACCCTCAGCGGTGGCGAAGGGCGGGCGCCGTTTCGTCGTGAGGCCGAGCCGGCGGTCACGGTGGCACCGGCCTGGTTCACGCGCCTGTTGCCGTTGCGCGCCGAAGCCGGCGTGGCACAAGTGTCCGACGGCTGGCGGCCGATCGGTCGGATCGAGCTGGTCAGCCAGTCGGCCTACGCCAGCGACGCGCTGTGGCGGGCGGGGACACGTGCGGCCGAACTGCTGATCGTGGTGGGGCTGGTCGGCGGCGCGCTCGCTGCTTGGGGCTTGCGCGCCGTTCGGCGGCCGCTCGACGCCGCGGCCCGGCAGGCGCAAGCGTTGCAGGAAGGACGCTTCGTCAGCGTGCCGCTGCCCGAAGTGGCCGAGTTGCAACCGCTGGCACGCAGCATGAACACGATGGTCGAGCGCGTCAGCTCGATGTTCGATGCGCAGGCCAGGCAGGTCGAGGCGCTGCGCCAGCAGGTGCACGCCGACGCGCTCACCGGCTTGCTGAATCGGCGCCGCTTCATGCTCGAGGCGCAGCAGCGCTTCGAGTCGTCGGCGGGTGATCCGCAGGCGCTGCTGCTGGTGCGCGTGGGCGATCTCGAGGGGCTCAACCGGCGCTGCGGCCACGCGGCGGTCGATTCGCTGTTGCGCGAACTGGCCCAGGCGCTGCGCGACCACTTCGCCTCGCACGAACGCCCGCTGCTGGGCCGACTCAATGGCTCGGACTTTGCGATCGTGCTGGCGCGCGCCGATGCCAAGCCGCTGGCGGTCGAATTGCTGCGTGTGCTGCGCGAAGCGGCGCACGCGTTCGACGCGCAGGCGTCGCTGACCGCCGGCGTGGCCGACTCGGCACAAGCGGTAGGTTTGCCCGCAGCCATCGCCGTGGCCGACCAGGCGCTGGCGCAGGCCGAGACGCAGGGCCCGTTCGAGGTCGTGCAGCGCCAGTGCGCGCAAGGTGCGCAACCCGGCGAGCGCGATTGGCAGCGCCAGCTCAGCGAGGCACTGCTCGAAGGCCGTTCGAGCCTGGCCGAGTACCCGGTGCGCGACGCACGAGGCGCGCTGCTGCATCTCGACTGCCCGCTGCGCGTGCAACTGCAGCGCGACGGCGTATTCGAACCGGCATCGAACTGGCTCGCGCTGGCCACACGCAGCCGATTGACCACCGGGCTCGATTCGCGTGCCATCGCACTGGCATTGCAGGCGATCGATCGCGACGGCATCGCACGCTGCGTCAACCTCGCGACGGCGTCGTTGCAGGCCACCGAGTTCGTCGCCGGCGTCTCGGCACAACTGCAGGCGATGCCGCGCGCTGCCCGTCAACTGTGGATCGACATTCCCGAGTCGCTGGCGGCGGCGCACCCGGCGATCATTCAGGAGGTGTCGCGGCACTGGCGCGCGCTCGGTGCGCGCATCGGACTGGAGCATGCGGGTGCTGCGCTGCCCGCGATGGTGCGCCTGACCGAGCTCGGTCTCGACTACGTGCGCATCGACGCTCGCTACCTCGCCGGCATCGGGAACGACGCCGCACTGTTGCGTCACGTCGAGGGGCTGCTGGCACTGCTGCGCGGCATCGGGCTGGGCGTCTACGCCGAAGGGGTGGCGCAACTGGAGGACTTGCCGGTGTTGTGGGCGCTGGGCTTCGACGGCGCCACCGGGCCGGCGGTGGCGGCGCGCTGAAACCGATCCGCGGCCCACGGCCGCCGCATGCGATCAGGCGCCCGGATCGGTGAGCAGCTTGCCGCGCTGAAGCAGGTCTTGAATGATCTGCTGGTCGGAGCTGAACGAGCCGACCAAGTTGACGCCGGTCAGGGTGATCGTCTGGTCGACGGCGCCCGACGAGAAGCCCGACGAGAAGGCCCCGGTGGTGCTGATCGAGATCGTCGTGTTGCCGCCTGCCGTCGTGAAGTGCAGGTAGTCCGACAGATTGCCGTTGCTCTCGCCCACCAGCAGGTCGCGCAGGTCGAGCATGTCGCCACCCGCGGCGTTGCTGAAGTCGGCCACCGTATCGGCCGCCGGGGAGCCGGGCGCGCCGGCGTCACCGAGTTGCCAGCGGAACACATCCGAACCCGAACCGCCGGTCATCGTGTCGTTGCCCTGGCCGCCGATCAGCAGGTCGTTGCCAGCGCCGCCGTTGAGTGCGTCGTTGCCGGCGCCGCCGTGCAGGTAGTCATTGCCGTTGCCGCCGTTCAGCGTGTCGTTGCCGGCGCCGCCGAAGATCATGTCGTGGCCGTTGCGGCCCGTCAGACTGTCGTTGCCGGCCAGGCCCTCCATGTGCGTGCTGGCATTGCTGGCGGTCTGCGAGTCGTTGCCCTGCGCGCCGATCCAGGTGGCGGTGGTCTCGTGCACCGTCACCGCCATCGCGGTGCTGGTGCTCGCGGTGTCACCGTTGGAGGCCTCGGTCGACGTGGCGGTGACCGTCAGGTTCATCGTGCCGCTGTAGTCGTCGGCCGGCAGCAGCATCAGGCCCGACAGCTCGGCCTTGGTGAATGACCAGGTGCCGCCACCGAGGTCGGTGCCGGCGCTGAACGCGGCGCCGGATGCCAGCCCCGAGATCGTGACCGTCAGCGCCTCCGAGCCGTCGTTGTCGACGAGGCCGGCGAGCAGCGGCAGGTCGACCGGTGTTCCGTAGACGGTGGAGCCGTTGCGGAACTCGATGTCGGTGATCGCGACGCTCGAATCCTTCTGGTTGTCGTTGCCGTTTACCACCACCCAACTGATGTCGTACTCGCCGGCGGTCGGTGCGGTGAACGAATAGGTGCCGCTGCCGTTGACGCTGGCGCCGAGCATCTCGGTGGCCGTGATCAACTGGCTCGTCCGCGTGCCGTCGGGCGCGGTGATCGTCACGATCACCATGTCGTTGTAGCCCTGATTGATCTCGCTCAGCAGGTTCTCGCCGTTGGTGAACGACCACGCGAAGGCCACCGTCATGCCGCTGGCCAGCGAGTAGTGGTAGTTCGTGACGCCGCCGTCGTTGGCGTTGACATTGCCAGGGTCATTGGTGCCCGCACCCGGATTCGGCGTGGGGTTGAAGCCGTCGAGCGTACCCGGCGTCAGGCCGATGGCCGACTCCAGGTTGGACTGTGAGATCGCCGAGGTCGTGGAGGCGCCACTGGTGCCAGCCACCCAGGCGGAGTAGGCCGCCGGCGCAATCAGCAGCGGCGTATCGGCCACCGCCGTGACGTTGATCGCCACCGTGTCGACGTCGGTCCTGACGCCGCCCGAGCCGGTGTTGCCGCCATCGCTGGTGGTCATCGTCAGCGTCGCGCTGCCGCTGAAGTTCGCGGTGGGTACGTAGGTGATGCTGTTGGCTGCCGACAGCGTCGCGTTGATCTGCGCCATCGTGCCGGTCAACGTCACCGAGGAGGTGCCCGAGCCGCTGATGGTCGCCGAGCCGCCGCTGACGTTGAGCGTGCCGTTGGTGACGGCCAGCACCACGCTCATCGCGCCGCCGCTGGCGTCGACGTCGCTGATCGCCAGGCCGCCGACCACCAGGTTGGTGTCCTCGTTGGTGGCCTGCGCGGCAGGCACCGTGTTGACCGGGGCGTCGTTGACCGCGCTGACGGCGATGCTCACCGTGTCGACGTCGGTCAACGCACCGCCGCCGGTGTTGCCGCCGTCGTTGGTGGTCATCGTCAGCGTCGCATTGCCGCTGAAGTTGGCGCTCGGCGTGAAGCTGACGGTGGCCGCCAGCGTGGCGTTGATCTGCGCCTGCGTGCCCGTCAACGTGACGGTCGAGGTGCCCGAGCCGACGATCGCCGCACCGCCGCCGCTGACCGAGAGGGTGCCGTTGGTGACCGACAGGGTCACCGTCATCGCGCCGGACCCGGCGTCGGGGTCGGCGATGCTCAGGCCGGTGATGGCGTGCGCGGTGTCTTCGGCGGTGCTCTGCGCACCCGGCACCGTGTTCACCGGTGCATCGTTGATGGCGACGACGGTGATCGTGCTCGTCGCCACGTTGCTCGACGAGGTGCCGTCGCTGACGCTGACGGTCAACGTGCGCGCGCTGGTGTCGGGCGCGTCGCCGCCACCCGCGGCGAACGTGATGCCGGCGATGGCGCTCTGGTACTGCGCCGGAGTGGCGACACCCGCGAGCGTGATCGTGATCTGCGTCTGCGTGGCGTTGACGCTGGCGGTGATGCCCGGCGGCAGCGCCGGCAGGTTCAGCGTGTCGCCGGACTGTCGGTTGGTGAGGACGATCGTTGCGCCCGCGAGGTTGGCGCTGTCGGGATCGCTGATCGAGATGTCGGCGTCGGCGATTGCCACCGCGGCGCCTTGCTCGGAGTACGTGGCGGCGTAATTGGCGCCTGCGGCGCCGCTGGAGTTGTTGGCGTCGAGGTCGAGCACCGGTGGTGCGTCGTTGTCGATGATGGTGCCGACGCCGGTGGCGTCGGCGATCGTCGCATTGACGGCGCCCGACAGCGTGACGTTGAACGCTTCGCTGCTCTCGGTGGCGGTGTCGTTGACGATCGGTACCGTGATCGTCTGCGTGACCACGCCAGGCGTGAAGGTCAGCGTGCCCGAGACCGCCGTGTAGTCGCTGCCCGCTGTGGCGGTGCCGCCACCGGTGGCGTAGGCGACGCTGACGGTCTGGCCCGAAGCCGCCGACAACGTGACCGTGAAGGTGGCAGTGCCGGCCGCCTCGTTGACCGTGACGTCGTCGATCGCCAGCGACGGCGTCGGATCGTTGTCGACGATCGTGGTGGTGACGCTGCTGGCTCCCGGGTTGACCGCGATCGCTTCGAAGCCGCCGCCGCTGACGCTGTCCAGTGAGACGACGATCGTTTCGTTGGCTTCGTCGAGTGCGTCGTTGGTGGTCGGCAGCGTGAAGGTCGCGCTGGTCGAGCCCGCGGGGATCGTCACGGTCGCAACGCCGCTGTAGTCGACGCCATTGGTCGCGGTGCCGCTGTAGGCGAGGTTGACGGTGACGTCGGTCTGCGCCGCGCTGGTCAGCGAAAGGGTGTAGCTGCCGCTGGTGCCTTCGGTGACGGTGGTCGGACCGTTCAGGCTCAGCGTGGTGGAGTCCGCGTCGTCGACCACCGTGTTGTCCACCGTGCCGGCGGTGCTCAGGGCCTCGAAGGTGGCGCCGCTGGTGGAGTCGATGGACACCGTGGGCAGGCTCTGCGAGCCCTGCGCGTAGGCGTCGTCGGGGCGCACGCTGAAAGTCACGAAGCCCGAGGAGGAGCCCACGGGGATGGTGATGGTCTGGCCGTTGGACAGCGCCACCAGCAAGTCGCTGCCGCTGACGGGGGCGCCGACGGTGGCGGTGTAGGT
>JAXMEL010000011.1:0-53800 GCA_046348365.1 Burkholderiaceae bacterium | reverse complement strand
ATCCAGGAAGGCAACATCGGCCTGATGAAGGCGGTCGACAAGTTCGAATACCGCCGCGGCTACAAGTTCTCGACCTACGCCACGTGGTGGATCCGCCAGGCCATCACGCGCTCGATCGCCGACCAGGCGCGCACCATCCGCATCCCGGTGCACATGATCGAGACCATCAACAAGATGAACCGCATCTCGCGCCAGCACCTGCAGGAGTTCGGCTACGAGCCGGACGCGCCGACGCTGGCCGAGAAGATGGAGATCCCCGAGGACAAGATCCGCAAGATCATGAAGATCGCCAAGGAGCCGATCTCCATGGAGACGCCGATCGGCGACGACGACGATTCGCACCTGGGCGACTTCATCGAGGACACCAACAACGTGGCGCCGGTCGACGCCGCGATGCAGGCCGGCCTGCGCGACGTGGTGAAGGACATCCTCGATTCGCTGACGCCGCGCGAGGCCAAGGTGCTGCGCATGCGCTTCGGCATCGAGATGAGCACCGACCACACGCTGGAAGAAGTCGGCAAGCAGTTCGACGTCACGCGCGAGCGCATCCGCCAGATCGAGGCCAAGGCGATCCGCAAGCTCAAGCATCCGAGCCGTTCCGACAAGCTGCGGACCTACCTCGACAACCTATAGCCACCGGGGACCGGGAGTTAAACTGCCTCGGCCATGACCCGGATCTCCGAGCGCACCGTCCTGTTCGCCGACCTGCGCGGCAGCACCTCGCTCTTCGAGACCCTCGGCAACGCCGAGGCGACATCGGTGGTCACGCACACGGTGACGGTGATGGCGCGCACCGTGCCGGCCTGCAACGGCCAGCTCATCAAGACGCTCGGCGACGGGCTGATGGCGGTGTTCGACGACTCGGTCTCCGGCATGCGCTCGGCCGGCCAGATGCACGAGGAACTCGAGCGGCTGGTCTCGCGCGGCCGCGAGCACGGTGCGTCGCCGGGGCTGCGCTCGCTGCGCGTGCAGGTGGCGTTGGCGCGCGGCGAGGTGGTCGAGATGAGCGGCGACTGCTTCGGCGACGCCGTCAACGTCGCCGCGCGCCTGCTCGACCACGCCGGCGACAACGAGACGCTGATCACCGGCGGCGTGCTGGCCGACCTGCCGGCCGATCAGCGCACGCGCTTTCGCAGCCTCGACTGGATGCATCTGCGCGGCCGCGCCGAGCCGGTCCACGTGCACGTGCTCGGCGGCCGCCGGCAATCCGAGAACGTGCCGGCCACCCAGTTCGGCCCCGTCGAGCCGGCGCCCGACCCCGAAGGCATCCGCCTCGCCTGGCACGACATGGTGCGCGTGTATGCCGCCGAGCATCTGCCGATCACGCTGGGCCGCAGCCCGCAGGCCACGTTCCGCCTCGACGATTCCAAGGTCTCGCGCTCGCATGCCCGCATCGACTGGACCGGCGGCACCTTCCACCTCACCGACCTCAGCTACAACGGCACCTACGTGCGCTTCGGCGGCTCCGACGAATTGATCAGCCTGCGCCGCGGCAGCTGCACGCTGCACGGCCATGGCGTGATCGGCCTCGGCGGCCAGCCCGCCGACGCCCACGCACCGACGATCCGGTTCGACGTGCTGTCGATCGTCGACACCGTTCCGCACCTCGTGTGATTGCGGTTCCGGCGCGATGAGCTACGCGCAGGAGCCGCCGCACACGCACGGCGTGCCCGAGCGCACCGCGGTGCTGCTCGTCAACCTCGGCACGCCCGACGCGCCGACCGCCTCGGCCGTGCGGCGCTACCTGGCCGAGTTCCTCTGCGACCCACGCGTGGTCGAGATCCCGCGCCTGGCGTGGTGGCCGATCCTGCACGGCATCGTGCTGCGCGTGCGGCCGGCGAAGTCGGCCGCCAAGTACGCGAGCATCTGGACGCCCGAAGGCTCGCCGCTGCTGGCGTGGACGCGCAAGCAGGCCGCGCTGCTGTCCGAGCGCCTGCAGCACGCCGGCCATGCGGTGATCGTGCGCGAGGCGATGCGCTACGGCGAGCCGTCGATCGGCTCGGCGCTCGACGCGCTGCGCGCCGATGGCGTCACGCGCGTGCTGGTGCTGCCGCTGTACCCGCAATACGCGGCCGCCACCACCGGCAGCACCATCGACGCGGTGGCGGCCTGGCTACGGCGCGCGCGGCGCGTGCCCGAGCTGCGCACGGTGATGCAGTATCACGACGATGCCGGCTACATCCAGGCCCTCGCGGCGAGCGTGCGCGCGCACTGGGCGCGCGAGGGCCGCGCGCCGATGCTGGTGATGAGCTTTCACGGTCTGCCGGCGCGCTCGCTGCAGCTCGGCGACCCGTACCACTGCCAATGCCACGCCACGGCGCGCCTGCTGGCCGAGGCGCTCGCGTTGCCTAACGACGCCTTCAAGGTCACGTTCCAGAGCCGCTTCGGCAAGGCGGCCTGGCTGCAGCCCTACACCGAACCCAGCTTGCGCGCGCTGGCCGCGCAGGGCCTGCGTCGCGTCGACGTGATCTGCCCCGGCTTCGCCGCCGACTGCCTCGAAACGCTGGAAGAGATCGGCGTGGAATGCCGCGCGGCGTTCCTGTCAGCCGGCGGCGAGACCTTCCATGCGATCGCCTGCCTCAACGCCGAGCCCGAGTGGATCGATGCGCTCGCGGCGCTCACGCTGCGCCACCTGCAAGGCTGGCCCACGCTGCCAGCCGATGCGGCGGCGCTGCAGCAACAGGCCGAGCGTGCGCGCGCGATGGGCGCGCAGCGCTGAGGATCACGCGCCGCGCCGGCGCAGCAGCCGCGTCAGCCGCGGCAACAGCAGCACGGCGAGCACCACGGCCAGCAGCGCCGCCGACATCGGCCGCTCGACGAACACGCTCCACTTGCCTTCGCCGATCGACAGCGCGTTGCGCATCTGCGCCTCGGCCAGCGGGCCGAGGATCATGCCCACCACCACCGGCGCGGTGGGGAAGTCGAAGCGCCGCATCGCCACGCCAAGCAGGCCGATGCCGTAGAGCAGCACGAGGTCGAACGCCGACTGCCGCATGCCGTACACGCCCACCGTGGCGAAGATCAGGATGCCGGCGTAGAGCTGCGCCTTCGGCAGCTTCAGCAGCTTGACCCACAGCCCCACCAGCGGCAGGTTCAGCACCAGCAGCATCACGTTGCCGATGTACAGCGACGCGATCAGCGCCCACACCAGCGCGGCGTTCTTGTCGAACAGCTGCGGCCCGGGCTGGATGCCGTAGTTCTGGAACGCGCCGAGCAGGATCGCCGTGGTGTTCGAAGTCGGGATGCCGAGCGTCAGCAGCGGGATCAGCGTCGCGGTGATGGCCGCGTTGTTGGCTGCCTCGGGGCCGGCCACGCCTTCGATGGCGCCGGTGGTGCCGAACTCATGCTGGTGCTTCGACAGCTTCTTCTCGGTGGCATAGCTGAGAAAGGTGGGGATCTCGCTGCCGCCGGCCGGGATGCAGCCGAACGGCGCGCCGATCAGCGTGGCGCGGATCCACGCCGGCCACGAGCGCCTCCACTCCTCGGGCGTCATGTGCACCTTGCTCATCGGGTTGCGCGTCTGCACCTCCCGCGCCTGGTACAGCACGAAGTACAGCGCCTCGGCCACCGCGAACAGGCCCACGGCGATCAGCACCACCTCGAGCCCGTCCATCAGCTCGGGCACGCCGGCGGTGTAGCGCGCCTGGCCCGAGATCTGGTCGAGCCCGACCAGGCCCATCGCCAGCCCCACGAAGAGCGACGTCAACCCGCGCAGCGTGCTCTTGCCCAGCACCGCGCTGACGGTGCAGAAGGCCAGCACCATCAGCATGAAGTATTCGGGCGGACCGAGCTTGACGGCGTAGTTGGCCACCACCGGCGCGAACAGCGTGACGAACACCGTCGCGATGGTGCCGGCCACGAACGAGCCGATCGCCGCGGTGGCCAGCGCCGCACCGGCGCGGCCGTTCTTGGCCATCTTGTTGCCTTCGAGCGCGGTCACCATCGAGCCCGCCTCGCCCGGCGTGTTGAGCAGGATCGACGTCGTCGAGCCGCCGTACATCGCGCCGTAGTAGATGCCGGCGAAGAAGATCATCGACGCCGTGGGCTCGACCTTCAGCGTGATCGGCAGCAGCATCGCCACCGCGGTGGCCGGGCCGATGCCCGGCAGCACGCCCACCGCGGTGCCGATCGTGCAGCCGAGCAGTGCCCACAGCAGATTGATCGGCGTGCCGGCGGTGATGAAGCCCTGCAGCAGTTGCTGGACGATGTCGTTCATCGCTGCACTGTCAAAGCCACCCGGTCGACGTCAACCCCGGCAGGTTGATCGCCAGCAGTTGCGAGAACATCCAATACACCGGAGCGGCGATCGCGATGCCGACCGCGGCGTTGAGCAGCCAGCCCTTCACGCCCAGGCGCCCCGCGCCTTCGGCCGACTCGAAGCCCTGCGCAGCCAGCATGAAGCACAGGCCGCAGCTCAGGATGAAGCCGATGGTCGTGATCAGCGCGGCGTTGAGCAGCAGCCCGGCCGACACCCAGGCGAAGCCGGGCCAATGGCCGCGCTCGGCGCCTTCGGGGGCATCGGCCTGCCGGAAGCCGCCGGTGAGCGCCTCGCCGATCAGCCAGGCGCCGCACAGCGCGAGAACGATCGCCACCAGCCACGGCAGGAAGTTGGGGCCGACGCCGGTGTAGCCGGCCTCCGACGGAATCGTGCCCGCGCCGGCGGCCATCGCGACGCCGACCGCGAGCACGGCGATACCCACGGCGGCCTGCCGCGCCGTGGCACTCGCCATCAGATCATCCCGGCCTTGGCCATCACGGCGCGCAGGCTGGCGAACTCGTTGTCGACGAAGGCGTCGAACTCCGGCCCGGCGAGCAGCGCCGGCGTCCAGCCGTTGGTCTCGACCGCCTGCGCCCAGGCCTTGGTCTTGGTCGCCTTGACGATCAGTTCGGTGAGCGCCTTGCGCTGCTCGGCGGTGATGCCCGGCGCGCCGTACACGCCGCGCCAGTTGCCGATCTCGACGTTCAGGCCCAGCTCCTTCAGCGTTGGTGCGTCGATGCCCTTCAGCCGCGCCGGCGAGGTCACCGCGATCGCGCGCATCTTCTTCGTCGCGATGTACTCGCCGAACTCGGTGTAGCCGCTGCCGCCCACGGTGACGTTGCCGCCGAGGATCGCCGCCACCGCCTCGCCGCCGCCGCGGAAGGCGACGTAGTTGATCTTCGACGGGTCGGCACCGACCTCGCGCGCGATCATCGCCGCGGCGATATGCTCGGTCGAGCCCCTCGAGCCGCCGCCCCACTTCACGCTGCCGGGGTTCTTCTTCAGCTGCTCGATCACCTCCTTCATCGACTTCAGCGGCGATTCGGCCGGCAGCACGAAGACCTGGTACTCGCTGATCAGCCGCACCAGCGGCGTGGCCTGCGAGAGGTTCACCGGCGGCTTGCCGGTGATGATGCCGCCCAGCATCACCGCGCCCATCATCATCAGCGCGTTGGGGTCGCCCTTGCTGCCGTTGACGAACTGCGCCAGCCCGAGCGCGCCGGCCGCGCCGCCCTTGTTGTCGTAGCTCACCGAGCCCGCGCCGGCCTCTTGCAGCGCCTTGCCCAACGCGCGGCCGGTGGTGTCCCAGCCGCCGCCCGGGTTGGCCGGGATCATCATCTTGAGGTTGACGGCGGCGCGCGCGCTCATCGGCAGCGCGCCGGCGGCCGCCAGCGCGGCCAGGGTCTCGAGGAACTCGTTGCGACGCATGGGCTGTCCTCTCTCGCTGAGGGTTGCGGATGGTTCATGATCGCGATCCACGCTGTCAAACGGCTGTCGATGCCATCAGGGCAAACGCTGGTAGGTCTTGAAACTGCTGCTCGTCGAAGACGACCCCGCGATGCGCACGACGCTCGAGCGCAGCTTCGCGCGCCGCGGCATCGCGGTGGTCACCTGCGCCGACGGCGAGCGTGCACTCGACCGCTGGCGCGCCAGCGTGCCCGACGTGGTGGTGCTCGACCTGAGCCTGCCCGGGCGCGACGGCCTGCAGGTGCTGGCGCAGGCACGCAGCGAGGGCGAGGTCACGCCGGTGCTGATCCTCACCGCGCGCGGCACGGTGGGCGATCGCATCCTCGGCCTGAACACCGGTGCCGACGACTATCTGCCCAAGCCGTTCGACCTCGACGAGCTCGAGGCCCGCGTGCGTGCGCTGGCGCGGCGCGGCCAGAGCGCGCCGGCCGCCGCGATGCGCTGCGGGCCGCTGCGCGTGGATGCCGATGCACCGGCCGTGTACTGCGACGAGGTGCCGCTGGAGCTGACGCCGCGCGAGGCGGCGATGCTGCGCGCGCTGATGGTCAAGCCCGGCCACGCGGTGGCCAAGGAGCGGCTGTTCGAGATCGTGTTCGCCGGCGAGAGCCAGGTGCAGCTCGAGGCGATCGAGGTGCTCGCCTACCGGCTGCGCAAGCGCCTGGCCGACACCGGCGTGCAGCTCATCACCCTGCGCGGGCTCGGCTACCTGCTGAAGGCGCCGTCGTGAGCGCTGCCGCGCGTTCGGCGCCGTCGCTGCGGCGGCAGCTGATGATCGGCATCCTGTTGCCGGTGTTCGTCTTCGTTCTGATCGACACGGTGAGCCTGTACCGGCAGGCGCTGCGCGCCGCCGACACGGCCTACGACCGCACGCTGCTGGCGTCGGCCAAGTCGATCGGCGACCTGCTCGAGGTGATCGGCAGCGGCGCCGACGTGCGTGTCAGGGCCACGGTGCTGTACTCGGCGCTGGAGCCGTTCGAGGCCGACAACCGCAGCCGCATGTACTACAAGGTCACCGGCTTCGCGGGCGAGATGGTGTCGGGCTACGACGATCTGCCGGCCTGGCACGGCACGCTGCCGGTGCAGGGGCAATACGCCGCGCTGGTGGACTTCTACGACGATCACTACCGCGGCGAGCCGGTGCGCGTGGCCGTGCTGCTGCAGCCGGTGGCCGGCGTGGGCGGCCAGGGCATGGCCACGGTGCAGGTGGCCGAGACGCTGGAGCTGCGGCAGACGCTCGCGCGCCGCATCCTGCTCGACACGCTGTGGCGCCAGGCCCTGCTGGTGGCGCTGATCGCCGCGATCGTGATCTGGGTCGTGCAGCGCGCCACGCGCCCGGTGCGCGAGGTCGGCCGCGCCTTGCGCGAACGGGCCGAGAACGACCTCGCGCCGCTGGCCGCGCCGCGCGCACCGCGCGAGATGCAGCCGCTGCTCGACGGGTTGAACCTCACGATGGGCCGCCTGTCGCAGCTGCTCGAGCACCAGAAGCGCTTCGTGCGCGACGCCTCGCACCAGCTGCGCACCCCGCTGGCGGTGCTGAAGACGCAGACCCAGTCGGCCATGCGCGGCGACGTGGAGCCCCGGCAGGCGCTGGCCGAGATCAACTCGACGATCGATCGCGCGACGCAGCTCGCCAACCAGATGCTGGCGCTGGCCCGGGTGGAGCAGCTGCGCGCGCAAGGCGACGCGCCGGTGCAGGACTGGGCCGAGGTGGCGCGCACCGTGGCGCTCGAGCTGTCGGCGCTGATCGCCGAGCGCCAGCTCGACTTCGAGCTCGACGCGCACAGCGCACCCGTGCGCGCACACGAATGGTCGCTGCGCGAGCTGACGCGCAACCTGCTGCACAACGCGATCCAGCACAGCCGGCCCGGTGCGCTGCAGCTGCGCCTGCGCGCCAACGCCGGCGAGGCCGAGCTGCTGATCGCCGACAGCGGCCCCGGCCTCGGCGCCGAGCAGCGCGAACAGCTCTTCCAGCCCTTCGCGGGTTCGTCGCGGCCCGGCGGCTTCGGCCTCGGCCTGGCGATCTGCCAGGAGATCGTGCGCTCGCTGGGCGGCACGCTCGAGCTGCGCAACCGAACGCTCGGCGACAAGACGATGGGGCTCGACGCGATCGTGCGGCTGCCGCTGGCGGACAATGCGGGCTGATGGACGAACCGGTCCGCCTCGACAAATGGCTGTGGGCCGCGCGCATCTACAAGACGCGCAGCCTGGCCAGCGACGAGATCGCACTCGGCCGCGTGAGCGTCAACGACGCGCCGGCCAAGGCCTCGCGCGAGGTGCGCCTCGGCGACCTGATCACCGTGCGCCGCGCGGGCCTCGCCACCGTGATTCGCGTGCTCGGCCTGTCGTCGCGCCGCGGCCCGGCCGCGGTGGCGCAGCGGCTCTACGAGGAGACACCCGACAGCCGCGCCGAGCGCGAACGGCGCGAGCTGGCCCGGCGCCTGGCGCCCGAGCCGGCCGCCGCGCTGGCCCAGGGCCGGCCGACCAAGCGCGACAGGCGCACGCTGGCCGACTGGCAGCGCTGGAGCGCCTCGACCGACGAATGAGGCCTTTGGCACGACCCGAGCCTCGCGTCGGCCCCTTGAAATCCAGCGCGGCGCCCCCACACCCGATGGGCAGCCCGGGGCTGCGCGGTTGAACAACGTCCATGAGCGCCACCGAAAACACCCCTTCAGACGCCCCCACCAGCAACCCGGCAGCGGCCGATGCCGCCGCCCCCGCCACCGAGCAACCGGCCGAAGACACCCCCGAGCAGCGCCTGGCCGCGCTCGAAGCCAAGCACGCGGAAGTCGCCGACGCCTACCTGCGTGCCAAGGCCGAGGTCGAGAACACCCGCCGCCGCTCCGAAGAAGAAGTCGCCAAGGCGCGCAAGTTCGCGCTGGAATCGTTCGCCGAGAGCCTGCTGCCGGTGTGCGACAGCCTGGAGGCGGCGCTCGCCATCGTCAACGCCACGCCGGAGCAGCTGCTCGAAGGCACGCGCGCCACGCTGCAGCAGTTGTCGCAGGCGCTCGAGCGCAACCGCGTCGTGCAGGTGAATCCGCGCGTGGGCACGCGCTTCGATGCGCACCAGCACCAGGCGATCTCGATGGTGCCCGCCGAGCAGGAGCCCAACACCATCGTGACGGTGCTGCAAAAGGGCTACCTGATCGCCGAGCGCGTGTTGCGCCCTGCCCTCGTGACGGTGGCTGCGCCGAAGTAAACGAGCCTCACCAGCAGGGCTTGAAAACGGCACAGGTTATCCACAACTCCTGCACATCCTTATCCCAACATCCGGAGCAAACAACATGGCCAAGATCATCGGCATCGACCTGGGGACGACCAACTCCTGCGTCGCCATCATGGAGGGCAACTCGACCAAGGTGATCGAGAACTCCGAAGGCGCGCGCACCACGCCGTCGATCATTGCCTACCAGGAAGACGGCGAGGTTCTCGTCGGCGCCTCGGCCAAGCGCCAGGCGGTGACGAACCCGAAGAACACGCTGTATGCCGTGAAGCGCCTGATCGGCCGCAAGTTCACCGAGAAGGAAGTGCAGAAGGACATCGACCTGATGCCCTTCAAGATCTCGGCCGCCGACAACGGCGACGCCTGGGTCGAGGTGCGCGGCAAGAAGCTGGCGCCGCCGCAGGTGAGCGCCGAAGTGCTGCGCAAGATGAAGAAGACCGCCGAGGACTATCTCGGCGAAGAGGTCACCGAGGCGGTGATCACGGTGCCGGCGTACTTCAACGACAGCCAGCGCCAGGCGACCAAGGACGCCGGCCGCATCGCGGGCCTCGACGTCAAGCGCATCATCAACGAGCCGACCGCCGCGGCGCTGGCCTTCGGCCTCGACAAGCACGGCAAGGGTGACCGCAAGATCGCCGTCTACGACCTCGGCGGCGGCACGTTCGACATCTCGATCATCGAGATCGCCGACGTGGAAGGCGAGAAGCAGTTCGAGGTGCTCTCCACCAACGGCGACACCTTCCTCGGCGGCGAGGACTTCGACCAGCGCATCATCGATTACATCGTCACCGAGTTCAAGAAGGAGCAAGGCGTCGACCTCACGAAGGACGTGCTCGCGCTGCAGCGCCTGAAGGAAGCGGCCGAGAAGGCCAAGATCGAGCTGTCCAACAGCACGCAGACCGACGTCAACCTGCCCTACATCACGGCCGATGCGTCGGGCCCGAAGCACCTGAACATCAAGCTCACGCGCGCCAAGCTCGAGGCGCTGGTCGACGAGCTGATCGAGCGCACGATCGAGCCGTGCCGCATCGCGATCAAGGATGCCGGCGTGAAGATCGGCGACATCAACGACGTGATCCTCGTCGGCGGCATGACGCGCATGCCCAAGGTGATGGAGAAGGTCAAGGAGTTCTTCGGCAAGGAACCTCGCCGCGACGTCAACCCCGACGAGGCCGTGGCCGTCGGTGCGGCGATCCAGGGCCAGGTGCTGGGCGGCGAGCGCAAGGACGTGCTGCTGCTCGACGTGACGCCGCTGTCGCTGGGCATCGAGACGCTCGGCGGCGTGATGACCAAGATGATCAAGAAAAACACCACGATCCCGACCAAGTTCTCGCAGGTGTTCTCCACCGCCGACGACAACCAGCCGGCGGTGACGATCAAGGTCTACCAGGGCGAGCGCGAGATGGCCACCGGCAACAAGAGCCTGGGCGAGTTCAACCTCGAGGGCATCCCGCCGGCGCCGCGCGGGCTGCCGCAGATCGAGGTCACGTTCGACATCGACGCCAACGGCATCCTGCACGTCAGCGCCAAGGACAAGGGCACCGGCAAGGAGAACAAGATCACCATCAAGGCGAACTCGGGCCTGAGCGAAGCCGAGATCGAGAAGATGGTCAAGGACGCCGAGCTCAACGCCGCCGAGGACCAGAAGAAGCTCGAGATCGTGCAGGCGCGCAACCAGGCCGACGCGATGCTGCACTCGGTGAAGAAGAGCCTCGACGAGCACGGCTCGGCGCTCGACGCCGGCGAGAAGGGGAAGATCGAGTCCGCGCTGAAGGATCTCGAAGGCGCGATCAAGGGCGACGACAAGTCCGACATCGAGGCCAAGACCGAGGCGCTGATGAAGGCCAGCCAGAAGCTCGGCGAGAAGATGTATGCCGATGCCCAGGCGGCGCAGGCCGCGGCAGGTGCCGCCGGCGCGGCGGGCGCGTCGGCGGCGGGCGAGGCGCCGAAGTCGTCGGGCAAGCCGGCCGACGACAACGTGGTCGACGCGGAGTTCAAGGAAGTGAAGAAGTGATATCGCGGACGGACACCGTCCGCGATATCTCGCCGCGTTGGAGCTCGCAGGCTGCGCCTGCGGCTCGACGCGGCGCCTATGCTTGAGTACTGCTGAGATCCTGCATGGCAAAGCGCGACTACTACGACATCCTCGGCGTGGCCAAGAACGCCACCGAAGAGGACATCAAGAAGGCCTACCGCAAGCTGGCCATGAAGCATCACCCTGACCGCAACCAGGGTGACAACGCCAAGAAGGCCGAGGAGAAGTTCAAGGAGGCCAAGGAGGCCTACGAGATCCTCTCCGACAGCGAGAAGCGCGCGGCCTACGACCAGTACGGCCATGCCGGCGTCGACCCGAGCATGGCCGGCGGTGGCTTCCGCGGCGCAGGTGCCGAGGGCTTCGGCGGCTTTGCCGAGGCCTTCGGCGACATCTTCGGCGACATCTTCGGCGGCGCCGCCGGCGCCGGCGGCGGCAGGCGTGGCGGGCAGCAGGTCTATCGCGGCTCGGACCTGTCGTACGCGATGGAGATCACGCTCGAGGAGGCGGCGCGCGGCAAGGACACGCAGATCCGCATCCCGAGCTGGGACGGCTGCGACACCTGCCACGGCAGCGGCGCCAAGCCCGGCACCAGTGCCAAGACCTGCAGCACCTGCAACGGCAGCGGCACCGTGCATCTGCGCCAGGGTTTCTTCAGCATCCAGCAGACCTGCCCGCACTGCCACGGCAGCGGCAAGGTGATTCCCGAGCCGTGCCCGAGCTGCAACGGCGCGGGCAAGATCAAGCGGCAGAAGACGCTGGAGGTGAAGATCCCCGCCGGCATCAACGAGGGCATGCGCATCCGCTCGGCCGGCAACGGCGAGCCAGGCACCAACGGCGGCCCGGCGGGGGATCTGTACATCGAGATCCGCATCAAGCAGCACGAGATCTTCGAGCGCGACGGCGACGATCTGCATTGCACGGTGCCGGTCACGCTCACGCTGGCCGCGCTCGGCGGCTCGATCGAGGTGCCCACGCTCGCGGGCCGCGCCGAGATCGAGCTGCCCGAAGGCACGCAGCACGGCAAGACCTTCCGCCTGCGCGGCAAGGGCGTGAAAGGCATCCGCTCGAGCTACCCGGGCGACCTGTACTGCCACGTGACGGTGGAAACGCCCGTCAAGCTCACCGAGCACCAGCGCAAGCTGATGAAGGAGCTCGACGAATCACTGCGCAAGGGCGGCGAGCGCCATTCGCCCAACGCCAAGAGCTGGACCGACCGCGTGCGCGATCTGTTCAAGTAACCCTGCACCGCGCGGGCTCCGGCCCGCATCTCGCTAGAAGAGCGTGCCCTGCCCCGGCTGCGCGGCCGGCCGGCGGAACTGCGTGAGATCGAGCGCGTGGCGCTCGCCGTTCAGCCCCAGGCGCGCACAGGCCTTCTCGAAGCGCTGGCGGATCATCTGCGCCCAGATGCCGGTGCCCGTCATGCGCGTGCCGAAGCGCGCGTCGTTGTCGCGGCCGCCGCGCATCTCGCGCACGCGCGCCATCACGCGCGCCGCGCGATCGGGAAAATGCTGCTGCAGCCATTGCTGGAACAGCGGGCTCACCTCCCACGGCAGGCGCAGTACGATGGAAAACGCGCGCGTGGCACCGGCCTCGCGCGCGGCTTCGAGAATGCGCTCCATCTCGTGCAGGTTGAGGAACGGCACCACCGGCGACACGCTGACGCCGGTGGGCACGCCCGCCTTTGCCAGCGCGCGCAGCGTGTCGAGCCGGCGCTGCGGCGACGCGGCGCGCGGCTCCATCACTCGCGCGAGCTGCGGATCGAGCGTGGTGATCGACACGTACACCGCGGCCAGGCCGCGCTCGGCCATCGGCGCGATGAGATCGAGATCTCGCGTCACGCCGGCCGACTTGGTGACGATGGAATACGCGTGCGAGCACTCGTGCATGACCTCGAGGATCGAGCGCGTGATCTTCAGGCGTCGCTCCACCGGCTGGTAGGCGTCGGTGGCCGAGCCGATGTTGAGCGCGAGCGGCACGTAGCTCGGCCGCGCGAAGGCTTCGCGCAGGCGCTGCGCGGCGTTGACCTTGGCGACGATGCGCGTTTCGAAGTCGACGCCGGGTGACAGGTTGAGGTAGCTGTGCGTGGGGCGCGCGTAGCAGTAGATGCAGCCGTGCTCGCAGCCGCGGTACGGGTTGATCGAGAGGTCGAAGCCGATGTCGGGCGAATCGTTGCCGGCGAGGATGCTCTTGACCTCCTCGTCGATCACCTGGGTCAGCGGTGGCACGACCTCTTCGCGCGCGGCCTGCTCGAGCGTGCCCCAGCCGTCGTCGAAGGTCTCGACGTTGCGCGAGCTGAAGCGGTGTTCGAGCGCCCAGATCGTGCCGCGCCCCTTGAGCGGCGCGTAGACCAGCGTGGCCGGGGGCGCCTGACCCCCACAGGATGCAGCAGGCGACGTGGTGTGCAGCATACTGGTAATTTATCCAGTATGCTGATCGACGTCAAGCGCCAAGGGTGAGATTCAGTACTCGCCGGCCTCGCCCGCAGCCAGATTGTCGAAGCGCGTCAGCGGCTTCAGGAAGGTGAGCTTGAACGAGCCCACCGGGCCGTTGCGCTGCTTGGCGATGATGATCTCGGCCACGCCCGGCTCCTTGCTGTCCTTGTTGTAGTAGTCGTCGCGGTAGATGAACATGATGACGTCGGCGTCCTGCTCGATGGCGCCGGACTCGCGCAGGTCGCTCATCATCGGTCGCTTGTCGTTGCGCTGTTCCACGCTGCGGTTGAGCTGCGACAGCGCGAGCACGGGGCACTGCAGTTCCTTGGCCAGCGCCTTCAGCCCGCGCGAGATCTCGCCCAGCTCGGTGGCGCGGTTCTCGTCGCTGCCGCTGCTGCCGCTCATCAGCTGCAGGTAGTCGACGACGATCAGCCCCAGCGTGCCGCCGAACTGCCGCGCCATGCGCCGCGCCCGTGCGCGCAGCTCGGCCGGGTTGAGCGCCGCGGTCTCGTCGATGAAGAGATTCACCTTGCCCAGGCGATCCACCGCCTCGGTCAGGCGCGTCCACTCGTCGTCCCTCAGCGCACCGGTGCGCAGGTGCTGCTGGTCGATGCGGCCGAGCGAGCCGACCATGCGCACCGCGAGCTGCGCGGCGCCCATTTCCATCGAGAACACCAGCACCGGCAGCTCCTCGTGCACGGCCACGTGTTCGGCGATGTTGAGCGCGAACGCGGTCTTGCCCATCGACGGCCGCGCCGCCAGCACGAGCAGGTCGCCTTTCTGCAGGCCGGCGGTGTGGCGGTCGAGGTCGTAGAAGCCGGTGCGAACGCCGGTCACTTCCTCGGCGCCGTTCTCGTGCAGCTCGGTCACGCGGTCGATCAGGTCGACCACCAGCTTGTCGATGCCGATGAAGCCCTGCTTGGTGCGCGAGCCCTCTTCGCCGATCTTGAAGATGCGGCCCTCGGCCTCGTCGAGGATCTGCGCCACCGCGCGGCCCTGCGTGTTGAACGCGGCGGTGGCGATCTCGTCGCTGGCGCCGATGAGCTTGCGCAGGATCGCGCGCTCGCGCACGATCTCGGCATAGCGGCGCAGGTTCGCCGCGCTGGGCACGCTCTGCGCGAGCGAGTTCAGGTAGGCGAGGCCGCCGCAGGCCTCGGCCTGGCCCACGCCCTGCAGATGCTCGAACACCGTCACCACGTCGGCCGGCTTGCCGCCGCCGACGAGCGCGCTGATCGCCGTGAAGATCTGCTTGTGCTCGAAGCGGTAGAAGTCGCTTTCGCTCAGCAGATCGGCGGCGCGGTCCCAGGCCAGGTTGTCGAGCAGCAGGCCGCCGAGCACGCTCTGCTCGGCCTCGACCGAATGCGGCGGGATGCGCAGCCGCGCCACCTCCTCGTCGGGGCCCGGATCGGCAGAGCGGAAGACAGCGGACATGGCGTGATGATAGGTGCGCGCGCGGCCCGCGCCTGTGGGCAAGCCTGTGGAGATCGGCTGGACAGCGCGCGGCAAACGAAACAGGGCCGGCGAGAGCCGGCCCTGCGCAGACGCAGCGCCGCGGTCTACTCGACCTCGGCGACCACGCTGACGGTGATGTCGACCACGACGTCGGTGTGTGCCACAACCGACACCGGATGCTCGCCCACCGTCTTCAGCGGGCCGCCCGGCATGCGGATCTGGGCCTTCTGGATCTCGAAGCCCATCTTCTTCAGGCCTTCGGCGATGTCGAAGTTGGTCACCGAACCGAACAGGCGGCCGTCGACGCCCGCCTTCTGCGTGACGCTGACCGTCTTGCCGGCCAGCTTCTCGCCCAGGGCCTGGGCCGCGGTGAGCTTGTCGGCAGCGGCCTTTTCGAGCTCGGCGCGGCGCGTCTCGAACTCCTTGATCGCGACGTCGGTGGCGCGGCGCGCGCGCCGGGTCGGGATCAGGAAGTTGCGGGCGAAGCCGTCCTTGACCTTGACCACGTCACCGAGGTTGCCCAGGTTGGCGATCTTCTCGAGCAGGATCACTTGCATGGTGGTGCTCCTCCTCAGACGCGATGCTGGTCGCTGTACGGCAGCAGCGCCAGGTAGCGCGCGCGCTTGATCGCCGTGGTGAGCTGACGCTGGTAGAACGCGCGCGTGCCCGTCAGGCGCGCCGGCGTGATCTTGCCGTTGTCGCCGACGAAATCGCGCAGCGTGTCGACGTCCTTGTAGTCGATCTCCTCGACGCCGGCCACGGTGAAGCGGCAGAAACGCTTGCGGCGGAACAGCAGCGACTGCTGGTTGCGCTTGGGCTTGCGGTCCTTCGAGAACTTGCCTTTACCTCTTGGCGGTGGCATGGGGTCTTCCTTTCGTGCGTGGGCGCGTGGATGCGCCCGTCAGGTCCTGTCGAGCGACGTGATGTGGAACAGCACGCCGCGTCCGTTGCGTGTGTGGGCCAGGAATCCGGCGAAGCTGCCCGTGGCACCGAGCTCCAGCGCGTCGACCGTCTGCGTGATGGCGCCGATGGCCAGCGCGCGAAGCTCGAGGTTCACGCGGCGGGGTTGTCCGTCCTCGGTCTGCTCGGACTCGTGCTGCAGCAGCAGCTCCGACACCGGCAGCCCCGCGGGCGTGTACCGCCGCGCGCCGCGCTCGATCAGCCGGGCCGACAACAGCAGACGGTTCATCGGCTGGAGCGGCTGACCGTGCACGCCACGGGCCTGTCGCCTCAGGTGCTGGTCTCCTGCGCCGCCTTGCGGGCCTCTTCCTTCTCCACCGCCTTCATCATCACCGATGGCGCGGTGTCGGCCTTGCTCTTGGCCACGGTGAGGTGGCGCAGCACGGCGTCGTTGAAGCGGAAGCCCGATTCCAGTTCGGTCAGCACGGCCTGGTTGCACTCGATGTTCAGGCACAGGTAGTGCGCCTTGGCGAGTTTCTGGATCATGTAGGCCAGCTGGCGCCGCCCCCAGTCCTCCACCCGATGCACCTTGCCGCCGCCGGCGGTGACCAGCGTTTTGTAGCGTTCCAGCATGGCCGGAACCTGCTCGCTTTGATCCGGATGGATCAGGAGCACGATCTCGTAGTGACGCATGAAGACTCCTCGTGGGTTCCGTGATCGGAAGCCGCCCCCGCTGGCGTCGGCTGGGGGTGCGGCAAGGGAAAGCCCGGCATTATAGCCGGGCTTCGAGTGCGCTCGGCCGGCTCAGGCAGCGGCCAGGCGCTTCCAGGTCTCGACCACCGAGTCGGGGTTCAGCGAGATCGAGACGATGCCCTCGGCAGCCAGCCAGTCGGCGAAGTCGGGGTGGTCGCTCGGGCCCTGGCCGCAGATGCCCACGTACTTGCCGGTGGCGCGGCAGGCGGTGATCGCGCGCGAGATCATGGCCTTGACGGCCGGGTCGCGCTCGTCGAAGTCGCCGGCGAGCTGCTCGAGGCCCGAATCGCGGTCCAGCCCCAGCGTGAGCTGCGTGAGGTCGTTGGAGCCGATCGACATGCCGTCGAAGTACTGCAGGAACTGATCGGCCAGGATCGAGTTGCTGGGCACCTCGCACATCATGATGAGCTTCAGCCCGTCCTTGCCGCGCACCAGGCCGCGCTCGGCCATCAGCTGCACCACGCGTTCGGCCTGGCGCACGGTGCGCACGAACGGCACCATGATCTCGACGTTGGTGAGGCCCATCTCGGTGCGCACGCGGCGCAAGGCCTCGCATTCCATCGCGAAGGCATCGCTGAACTCGCCGCTGATGTAGCGCGACGCGCCGCGGAAGCCGAGCATCGGGTTCTCCTCGTCGGGCTCGTAGCGCTTGCCGCCGATGAGTTTCTTGTACTCGTTGCTCTTGAAGTCCGACAGGCGCACGATCACCGGCTTGGGCCAGAACGCGGCGGCGATCGTCGCGATGCCTTCCATCAGCTTGTCGACGTAGAACGCGCGCGGCGACGCATGGCCGCGCGCCACCGATTCGACCGCCATCTTCAGCTCGGCGTCGACGTTCGGGTAGTCGAGGATCGCCTTCGGATGCACGCCGATGTTGGTGTTGATGATGAACTCCAGCCGCGCCAGGCCGACGCCCGAGTTGGGGATGCGCGCGAACTCGAAGGCCAGCGTCGGGTTGCCGACGTTCATCATGATCTTGATCGGGCAGTACGGCATCTCGGCGCGCCTGACCTCGGTGACCTCGGTTTCGAGCAGGCCGTCGTAGATGAAGCCGGTGTCGCCCTCGGCGCACGACACCGTCACCAGCGAGCCGTCGACCAGGCGCTCGGTGGCGTCGCCGCAGCCCACCACGGCGGGGATGCCCAGCTCGCGCGCGATGATCGCCGCGTGGCAGGTGCGGCCGCCGCGGTTGGTGACGATGGCCGACGCGCGCTTCATCACCGGCTCCCAGTTGGGGTCGGTCATCTCGGTGACCAGCACGTCGCCGCTGCGCACATGCTCCATCTCGGCCAGCGAATGCACGATGCGCACGCGGCCGGTGCCGATCTTCTGGCCGATGGCGCGGCCTTCGGCCAGCACGGTGCCGTGGCCCTTGAGCTTGTAGCGGTGCTCCACCGTGGCCTGGCTCTTCACCGTTTCGGGCCGCGCCTGCAGGATGTAGAGCTTGCCGTCGCGGCCGTCACGGCCCCACTCGATGTCCATCGGCCGCCCGTAGTGCGCCTCGATGACGAGCGCATAGCGCGCGAGTTCGATCACGTCGGCATCGGCCAGCGAGAAGCGGTTGCGCTGCTCGGTGGGCGTGTCGACCGTGTTGACCAGCTTGCCGCCGGCGGCGCGCTGCTCGGCGGTGGCGAACTGCATGCGGATCAGCTTGGAGCCGAGCGAGCGGCGGATGATCGGCATCTTGCCGGCCTTGAGCATCGGCTTGTGCACGTAGAACTCGTCGGGGTTCACGGCGCCTTGCACCACGGTCTCGCCGAGGCCATAGCTGGAGGTGATGAAGACCACGTCCTCGAAGCCCGACTCGGTGTCGATCGTGAACATCACGCCGGCGCTGCCGAGGTCGGAGCGCACCATGCGCTGCACGCCGGCCGACAGCGCCACGTCGCCGTGCGCGAAGCCCTTGTGCACGCGGTAGCTGATCGCGCGGTCGTTGTACAGCGAGGCGAACACCTCGCGAATGCGATGCAGCACGTCGGCTATGCCGCTGACGTTGAGGAAGGTCTCCTGCTGGCCGGCGAACGACGCATCGGGCAGATCCTCGGCGGTGGCCGACGAGCGCACGGCGTAGGAGACCTCGGCGTCGCCCGCACTCAGCTTGTCGAAGGCCGCACGCACGGCGGCGTCCAGCGCCGGCGGCATTGCCGCGCCGACGACCCAGCCGCGGATCTCGGCACCGGCCTCGGCCAGCGCGCGCACGTCGTCGACGTTGAGCTTCGCGAGGCGCTGGTTGATGCGCTCGGTGAGCTTGTTGTGACGCAGGAACTCGCGAAACGCGTGCGCCGTGGTCGCGAACCCGCCCGGCACCCGCACGCCGCTCGCGGTCAGCTGGCTGATCATTTCGCCGAGGCTCGCGTTCTTGCCGCCGACCGCCTCGACGTCGGTCATCCTCAGTTGCTCAAACGGTACGACCAGGGCGGTCGCGAGAGACGTCGATGACATGGGATAGCTCCGTGAAGGTCAGAAACCCGTGCGCCCAAGCTCGAGACGCGGGCCATCGACGCAGCGCTGTGGCGTTCGAATGATCGGCTGGGGAGGCTCATCGCGTGGCAAGGGGCTTGCTTGCGGCCGATTCTACGGAATGGCCCGGTCCTATCATCGGGTTTCCGCCCGCTGACCCCCCCGACTCTCGGACCGCCGATGCCCAACCGCACCGTGTTCTTCGTCTCCGACGGCACCGGCATCACCGCCGAGACCTTCGGCAACTCGATCCTGGCCCAGTTCCCGGCCAAGCACCGCCACGTGCGGCGGCCCTTCATCGACACGCCGGAAAAGGCCACCGCCGTGCTCAGCGAGATCAACGTGACGGCGCAGATGGAAGGCCAGCGGCCGATCGTCTTCATCACGCTGGTCAACGACGCCGTGCGCGACGTCTTCGCCGACCCGAGCTGCCACGGCATGGTGATGGACATGTTCCGCACCTTCGTCGAGCCGCTGGAGGCCGAGCTGGGCGTCAAGTCGAACCACCGCGTCGGCCGCTTCTCCGACGCCGCCCGCAGCCACGAGTACCACCAGCGCATCGAGGCCATCAACTTCGCGCTCGCGCACGACGACGGCCAATCCGCGCGCAACCTGCAGGCGGCCGACGTGATCCTGGTCGGCGTCAGCCGCTGCGGCAAGACGCCGACCTCGCTGTACCTGGCGATGCAGCACGGCATCAAGGCCGCCAACTACCCGCTGATCCCGGAGGATTTCGACCGCAACAAGCTGCCCACGCCGCTGGAGCCGCACAAGCGCAAGTGCTTCGGCCTGACCATCGACCCCGAGCGCCTGGCGCAGATCCGCCACGAGCGCCGGCCCGGCAGCCGCTATGCGGCGCTCGACAACTGCCGCGCCGAGGTGCGCGACGCCGAGGCGATGATGCGCCGCGAGGGCATCGACTGGCTCAGCTCGACGCACAAGTCGATCGAGGAGATCGCCACCACGATCCTGCGCGACATCCGGCCCGACCGCCTAATTTACTGACGCCGACGCATCGATTCGTACAAGCACACTGCCGCCGCCGCAGCCACGTTCAGCGATTCCTCGCCGCCGGGCTGCGGGATGCGCACGCGCAGCGCGCTGCGCGCCAGCAACGCATCCGACAGGCCCTGCCCTTCGTGGCCGAACGCCCAGGCACAGGGTTCGGGCAGATCGGCCTGCGGCAGCCACTGGCCGTCGTGCGAGCTGGTTGCCACCAGCGGCACGCCGAGCGCCGACAGCGCGTCGTCGCCCGCCTCCTCGCACAGATCCAACGCGAAGTGCGCCCCCATCGCAGCACGCAGCACCTTGGGCGACCACAGCCCTGCGCTGCCCTTGAGCGCAACCACCTGCGTGACGCCGAAGGCCGCCGCGCTGCGCAGAATGCTGCCCACGTTGCCGGCGTCTTGCAGGCGGTCGAGCACCACGGTTCGCGCTGCGCGGCTCACCTGCGCCTGGCGCGGTGCCATCAGCGCGCCCACCGCAGGCGCCGACGGCAGCGTGCTCAGTGCGCGCCAGAGCCTGGACTCCACCACGGCCACCTGCGACGCGCTGCGCGTCAGGGCCGCGACTGCCGGTTCGTGCTCGCGCGCTGCGTCGACGAAGACCGCGTCGAGCGTCGCGCCGCGCGCCAGCGCCGCCTGCAACAGATGTTCGCCCTCGAGCCAGGCCACGCCGAGCCGGCGATAGGCGAGCGGGTCGGCGAGCAGCCGGCGGATGCGCACCAGCTGCGCGTTGGCCGGCGAGCTGATGTGCACGCGGCGCGTCATCAGCGCGCCTGCGCCAGCACCATCCGCACCGGCGCGAAGCTGCGCCGGTGCGCGACGCAGGCACCGTGCGCGCGCAGCGCGCTCAGGTGCTCGGGCGTCGGGTAGCCCTTGTGCGCGTCGAAGCCGTATTGCGGATGGGCCCGGTGCAGCTCGTCGCACAACGCGTCGCGCGCGACCTTGGCCAGGATCGACGCGGCGGAGATCGCCGCCACCAGCGCATCACCGCGCACGATGGCCTCGGCCGGCATCCTCAGCACCGGCAGCCGGTTGCCGTCGACCAGCACGCGCGCCGGCGTCAGGCGCAGGCCGTCGACGGCGCGCCGCATCGCGAGCATCGTGGCCTGCAGGATGTTGAGCGCGTCGATCTCCTGCACGCTCGCCTGCGCCACGCACAGGGCCAGCGCGCGGGCACGGATCTCGTCGGCCAGGCGCTCGCGGCGCGCTGGCGACAGCACCTTGCTGTCGGCCAGCCCGCGGATCGGCTTCATGTCGTCGAGGATCACCGCCGCCGCCACCACCGGGCCGGCCAGCGGGCCGCGGCCGGCTTCGTCGACGCCGGCGATCAGCCCTGCCGGTGCCCAGTCGAGCCCGAGCTGCTCAGCGCGCAAGAACTTCCGCGATCGCATCGGTGGCCTTGGTGGCGGTGTCCTGCCGCAGCTGCAGGTGCAGTTCGCCGAAGCGCTGCGCCAGCGCCTCGCAGCGCGCCGGCGCGTCGAGCCAGCTGCCCACGGCGCCGGCCAGCGCCTGCGGCGACGCCTCGTGCTGCAGCAGCTCCGGCACCACGAACTCGCCGCACAGGATGTTCGGCAAGCCGACCCAGGGCTGCAGGCGCATGCGCTTCATCAGCTGCCATGTTAGGGGATGCATGCGGTAGCCGATCACCATCGGCCGCTTGAAGAGCGCCGCCTCGAGCGTCGCGGTGCCGCTGGCGATCAGCGTCACGTCGCAGGCGGCGAGCGCCTCGTGCGACAGGCCGTCGAGCAATTTGATCGGTGCCGATGGCGCCCATTGCGCGAGCAGCGGCTCGATCATCGGCCGCAGGCCCGGCGCGACCGGCAGCAGGAACTTCACCTCGGGCCGCTGCACGGCCAGCAAGGCAGCCGCGGCGAGGAAGGCCGGTGCGTTGTAGGTGATCTCCGAGCGCCGGCTGCCGGGCAGAACCGCGATCACTGCATCGTGCTCGCCGAGCCCCAGGATGCGCCGGCTCGATGCACGCGGCGGCTCGAGATCGATCGCATCGGCCAGCGGGTGGCCGACGAAGGTGGCCGCCACGCCCGCGCGCGCCAGGATCGCGGGCTCGAAGGGGAACAGGCACAGCACGTGGTCGACCGCGCGCGCGATCTTCTTCACGCGGCCGGCGCGCCAGGCCCAGATCGACGGACACACGAAATGGATCGTGCGCACGCCGGCCTCGCGCAGCCGGGTTTCGAGACCGAGGTTGAAGTCGGGTGCATCGACGCCGATGAAGGCGTCGGGCCGCTCGGCGAGCAGCCGCTTGGCCAGCTGCCTGCGGATGCCCGAGATCTCGGCGTAGTGGCGCAGCACCTCCACGTAGCCGCGCACCGCGAGCTTGTCGCTCGGCCACCAGGCGTCGAAGCCGCGCGCCGCCATGCGCGGCCCGCCGATGCCGGCGCAGCGCGCCTGCGGCCAGCGCGCCTGGATGCCGCGCATCAGCAGCCCAGCGAGCAGATCGCCCGACGTTTCGCCGGCGACCATCGCCAGGCGCGGGGCGTCGCCGGACATCTCAGCGCACGATGCCGCGCTCGGCCGCACCGAGGAAGTCGAGCATCAGCGCGACGTCGGCATCGGCCTCGGGCAGTTCACCGGCGAGCTGGCCGATCGCCTCGCGCGCAGCGGCGAGCGTGAGGCCCTGGCGATACAGCAGACGGTGGATCTTCTTGACCTGCGCGATGCGCTCGGTCGAGTAGCCGCGCCGGCGCAGACCCTCCTGGTTGATGCCCTGCGCCTCGGCCGGGTTGCCGGCTGCGGTGACGAAGGGCGGCAGATCCTGCGCGAGGCGGGTCTGGAAGCCCGTCATCGCATGCGCGCCGACGCGCACGAACTGGTGCACGCCCGACAGGCCACCCAGGAACACCCAGTCGCCCAGGTGCACGTGGCCGGCAAGCTGCACCGCGTTGGCCAGGATCAGGTGGCTGCCGAGCTGGCAGTCATGCGCCACGTGCACGTAGGCCATGATCCAGTTGTCGTCGCCGAGGCGCGTGACGCCGGCGTCCTGCGCGGTGCCGGTGTTGATGGTCACGAATTCGCGGATCGTGTTGCCGTCGCCGATCTCCAGGCGCGTCGGCTCGCCGCCGTATTTCTTGTCCTGCGGCGGCGCGCCGATCGACGCGAACTGGAAGATGCGGTTGTCGCGCCCGAGCGTGGTGCGGCCGTCGATCACGCAATGTGCGCCGATCTGCGTGCCCGCGCCGATGCGCACGCCGGGGCCGATCACCGCGTAGGGCCCGACGCTCACGCCCGCGTCGAGCTCGGCTTTCGCGTCGACGACGGCGGTGGCGTGGATCGTCGCCATGGGACCCTCGCGCCGCGCCTCAGCCGACGCGGCGCATCGTGCACATCAGCTCGGCCTCGGCGACCGTTTCGCCGGCGACGGTGGCCCGCGTCTTGTACTTGTAGATGCCCGACTTGGCGCGGTCGATCGCCGCCTCCAGCATCAACTGGTCGCCCGGCTCCACCGGGCGCTTGAAGCGCGCGCCGTCGATGCCGACGAAATACACCACCGCGTCGTCGGTCATCTCGCCACCCGATTCGAACGACAGCAGCGCCGCGGCCTGCGCCAGCGCCTCGAGGATCAGCACGCCGGGCATCACCGGCCGCCGCGGGAAGTGGCCGGCGAAGAACGGCTCGTTGATCGTCACGTTCTTCAGCGCGACGATGCGCTTGCCGTGTTCGAACTCGACGACCCGGTCCACCAGCAGGAACGGATAGCGGTGCGGCAGCTTCTTGAGGATGCGGTGGATGTCGAGGGCGCTCACGGCTTCTTCTCCAGGGCCCGCAGCCGCTCGCGCAGCAGGTGCAACTGCCGCAGCGTGGCCGCGTTCTTTTCCCACGCGGCATTGTCGTCGATCGGGAAGAAGCCGCTGTAGGTGCCCGGCTTGAGGATCGAACGCGACACCACGCTGGCCGCCGAGATGTGCACGTGATCGGCCAGCTCGAGGTGGCCGAGGATCATCGCGGCGCCGCCGGCGGTGCAGTGCCGGCCGATGCGCGTCGAGCCGGCGATGCCCACGCAGCCGGCGATGGCCGTGTGCGCGCCGATGCGCACGTTGTGCGCGACCTGGATCAGGTTGTCGAGCTTCACGCCGTGCTCGATCACGGTGTCTTCGAGCGCGCCGCGGTCGATGCAGGTGTTGGCGCCGATCTCCACGTCGTCGCCGATCCACACCGCGCCGAGCTGCTCGATCTTCTCCCAGCGCCCGCCCTCGGCCTTCACCGGCGCGAAGCCGAAGCCGTCGGCGCCGATCACCGCGCCGCCGTGCACGATGCCGCGCGCGCCGATGCGGCAGCCGGCGCCGAGCACCGCGTGAGCAGCGATGCGGCTGTGCTCGCCCACCTGCGCATCGGCCGCCACATGCGCCTGCGCACCAATCACCGCGCCTGACGCGACCACGGCGCCGGCGCCCACGTAGGCGAGCGCGCCGACGCTGGCGTCGGCCGCGATGCGCGCACCGGGCTCGACCACCGCGCTCGCGTGCACGCCCGGCGTGGCCGGCGGTGCCTGGCGCTGCCGCCACCACTGCGTGAGCCGGGCGTAGGAGAGATACGGGTCGTCGACGACGAGCGCCGTGCCGCGCGTCACGGCAGCCTCGCGCTGGCCCGGCGCCACGATCACGCAAGCGGCGCGGCTGCCCGGCAGCTGGGCCGCGAAGCGGGGATTGGCGAGAAAGGCGATCGCGTCGGGCCCGGCCGAGTCGAGCGTGGCGATGCGCGAGATGGGAACCGCACCATCGCCGACCAGCTCGCCGCCGAGGGCGGCCGCGATGTCGGCCAGGCGGACCGGCGTCACCTCGCGCTAGCGCCCTGCCGGCGCGGCGTTCAGCGCCTTGATGACCTTCTCGGTGATGTCCACGCGCGGGCCGGCGAACACCACCTCCTGCAGGATCAGGTCGTACTTCTCCTGGTCGAAGATCTGCTTGATCACCCGGTTGGCGCGCTCGACCACCGCGGCGAGTTCCTCGTTCTTGCGCTGGTTGAGGTCTTCCTGGAACTCGCGGCGCTTGCGCTGCAGGTCGCGGTCCTGCTCGACCAGCTCGCGCTGGCGCTTGTTGCGCTCCGACTCCGCCAGCGTGGGCGCGTCCTTCTCGAGCTTGTCGGCAGCGCCCTTCAGGCGCGCCGCCACGTCGTTGAGGTCCTTCTCGCGCTTGCCGAACTCGGCCTCCAGCTTCGACTGCGCGGCCTTGGCCGGCGTGGCCTCGCGCAGCACGCGCTCGCTGTTGACGTAGCCGATCTTGAGCTCCTGCGCGGACGCTGCGCCCGCCATCAGCGCAAGGCCGCAGGCAGCGGCCAGCAGCATGGTGCGTGGTGTGGAGGCCATCAGAACGCGGTCCCGATCTGGAATTGGAATTTCTGGATTCTATCCGTCGGCTTGCTCCGCAACGGCCGGCCCCAGCTCATCTTCAGCGGGCCGACCGGCGAGATCCACGACAGCCCGATGCCGGCCGAGGCCCGCAGGTCGCCCGCGCGCACCGGCTCGCCCTCGCGCCAGACGTTGCCGGTGTCGGCGAAGCCGAAGATGCGCAGCGACTTGTCGTTGCCGGTGCCCGGCACCGGCACGTAAAGCTCGGCATTGAGGTTGAACTTCTTGGCGCCGCCGATGTAGGCGCCCGTCGGGTCGATCACGCCGAGCGAGCTCTGCTCGAACACGCGCACCGAGCCGAGGCCGCCGCCGTAGAAGTTCTTGAAGATCGGGTACGGCCGGTCGCCGATGCCCTTGCCGATGCCCAGCTCGGCGTTGACCCCGAGGCTGAACTTCGAGCCCAGCGGGAAGTATTCCTGGTACTGCAAATTGGAGCGCATGTAGCGCACGTCGCCGAGCGTGGACCACTCGAGGTTGGCGCGCTGATAGCGGCCGGCGGTCGGCGTCAGCACGCTGTCGCGCGCGTCGCGCGCCCAGCCGATGGTGAACGGGAAGGCGTTGCTCTTCGGCCCGTAGTGGTCGCGGTAGATGAAGTAGGCGTTGGGGATCGAGTTGGTGCCGCGGATCTCGGTCTGCTCGGCGCCGATGCCGAAGAACACCGTGTCGTATTCCGAGAACGGCACGCCGAAGCGCACCGCTGCGCCGGGCGTGGCGAGCTGGTATTCGTCGCCCAGGCTGTTCAGCGGCCGCGAGGTGCGGTAGTAGATGTCGAGCGCGCGCGAGACGCCGTCGAGCGTGAAGTACGGATCGACGGTGCTGAACACCAGCGTGCGCGAATACTTGCTGGTGTTGACCTCGAAGCCGAGGTAGTTGCCCGAGCCGAACACGTTGTCCTGCTTGATCGACGCGGTGAGCGCCAGGCGCTCGGTGCTCGAGAACGTGACGCCGAGCGCCAGATTGCCGGTGGGTTTCTCGGTCACGCTGACGACGAGATCGACCTGGTCGGGCGAGCCGGCAACCTCGTTGGTCTCGACGCTCACGTCCTTGAAGTAGCCCAGCCGCTCGACGCGCTCCTTCGACAGCTTGATCTTCTGCCCGTCGTACCACGACGACTCGAGCTGGCGGAACTCGCGCCGGACCACCTCGTCGCGCGTGCGCGTGTTGCCCGACAGGTCGATGCGGCGCACGTAGATGCGGCGCTGCGGGTCGGCCCGCAGCGTGATCGCCACCTGGCCGCTGGCACGGTCGATCTCGGTCTGCGCCTCGACGCGCGCGAACGCGTAGCCGTAGATCGCGAAGCGGTCGGTGAAGGCCTTGGTGGTCTCGGTGGAATCGATCGCGCGGTACGGCGCGCCGGGCACGATGCGCACCAGCTCCTTGAACTCCTCGTCCTTGCCGAGCAGATCGCCCTGCAGGCGCACCGCCGTCACCGTGTAGGGCTGGCCTTCGTTGACAGTGATGGTGATCGAGATGTCCTGCTTGTCGGGCGAGATCGTGACCTGCGTCGACTCGATGTTGAATTCGAGGTAGCCGCGGTTCAGGTAGTAGGAGCGGATGGTTTCGAGATCGGCGTTGAGCTTGGCGCGCGAGTAGCGGTCGTTCTTGGTGTACCAGGTGAGCCAGCCGCTGGTGGTCAGGTCCATCAGGCCGAGCAGCGTGCCCTCGGAGAACGCCTTGCTGCCGAGGATGCGGATCTCGCCGATGCGCGCGGCCTCGCCCTCGGTCATCGTGAAGGTCACGTTGACGCGGTTGCGCTCCACCGGCGTGACCGTGGTGACGACCTCGGCGCCGTAGAGGCTGCGCGACAGGTACTGGCGCTTGATCTCCTGCTCGGCGCGGTCGATCAGCGCGCGGTCGAACGGCAGGCCCTCGCCGATGCCGGCCTCCTTGAGCGACTTGACGAGCTGGTCCTTGTCGAACTCCTTCAGGCCGACGAAGCTCACCGTCTGGATGACCGGGCGCTCCTCGACGATCACCACCGCCACGTCGGCCTCGATGTCGATGCGCACGTCCTTGAAGAGGCCGGTGGCGAACAGCGCGCGCAGCGCCGCGGCGCCCTTGTCGTCGGTGTAGGTGTCGCCGATGCGAAACGGCAGCGCGGCAAACACCGTGCCGGCGTCGGTGCGCTGCAGGCCCTCGACGCGGATGTCCTTCAGCACGAACGGCTCCACCGCGCGCGCCTGCGGCGCGGCGAGCGCGACGACCAGGGCCGCCACCGCTGCGACCGGACGCAACGGGGTCAACTGCGGTGGACAGAACATGCGTGGGGGGAGCTTGTCAGTGCAGGCCCAGCAATCGAGCCACGTCGTTGTAGAGGGCCACCGACATCATCAGCAGCAGGATCGCGACGCCGCCGCGTTGCAGCCGTGCGAGCCAGAGGTCCGACACAGGGCGCCCGGTCGAGGCCTCGAAAAGATAATACATCAGGTGTCCGCCATCGAGCATGGGCAGCGGCAGCAGGTTCAGCACGCCCAGACTCACGCTCACCAGCGCGAGAAAACCGAGGTAGTAGGCCAGGCCCTGCTGCACCGACTGGCCCGCATAGTCGGCGATCGTCAGCGGACCGCTGAGGTTGCGGATCGACGCCTCGCCGATCAGCATGCGGCCGAGCATCTTCAGCGTCAGCACCGATACGTCCCACGTGCGCTGCGCGCCCTTCACGAGGCCGGTGATCGGGCCGTGGCGCACGGTCACCATCTCGGGCGGCTGGCCCACGTAGGCGTCGATGCGCCCGAGGCTGCGGCCGCCCTCGGCCACCACGCGCGGCTGCACGGTCAGCTCGATCGTCTGACCCGCGCGCTCGATCTGCCAGAGCATGGCCCTGCCCTGGCTGCCGTCGACCGACTCGCGGATGCGTTCGCGCAGCTGCGGCGCATCGATCACCGGCACGGCGTCGGTGCGCAGCACGCGATCGCCCTTGCGCAGGCCGGCGCGCGCGGCCGGGCCATCGGCCTTCACGTCGCCGAGCACGGCTTCGCTGTACGGCGCGCCGAGGCCGATGCGCCGCGTCAGCGCGGCGTCGACATCGCGCGCCGCGAGCTTGGGCAGGTCGAGCGACAGCTCGCGCCGATGCTGGCCGCGCGCGTCGCTCACGCTCAGGCGCAGCACCTGGCCGGCCAGCGCATGCTGCGTCAGCTGCCAGCGCAGATCGCTCAGCGAATCCACGTCGGTCCAGTCGCCGTCGGCGTCGGCCCAGGCGCGCACCCAATCGCCGGCATGCAGCCCGGCGCGCTCGGCGAGGCTGCCGGCGGCGGGCGCCGACAGCACGGCCTTGGGCTCCTCGACGCCGATCCAGTGCGCCGCCGCGTACAGCAGCACCGCCAGCAGCAGGTTGGCCAGCGGGCCGGCCGACACGATGGCGGTGCGCGCGCGCAGGCTGGCGCGGTTGAAGCTGCGGTGCAGCTCGTTCGGCGCGACCGGGCCCTCGCGCTCGTCGAGCATGCGCACGTAGCCGCCCAGCGGCAGCGCGCACAGCACGAATTCGGTCTCGCCGCGCCGGCGGCTCAGCAGCGGCCGGCCGAAGCCGACCGAGAAGCGCAGCACCTTCACGCCGCAGGCCACCGCGACACGGTAGTGGCCGTACTCGTGCACGACGATCAGGATCGCCAGCGTGACGATGAAGGCGACGAGCGTCGTCATCGGCTCAGCTTGCCCACTTGTTGCCGCGCGACCGCGCGCGCTTTCGCGTCGAGCGCCAGCAGATCGTCGAGCGACTCCTGCGCGCCGAAGCCACCGCTCAACGCATCGAGCGTCGCGGCGATGACGCGGTGGATGGCGGTGAACGCGATCGCGCCGTCGAGGAACGCGCCGACCGCCACTTCGTTGGCCGCGTTCATCGCGTTGGTGGCGCCCGGCGCTGCGCGCAGCGCCTCGAAGGCGAGCGCCAGCCCGGGAAAGCGCTTGGGATTCGGCGCCTCGAAGTGCAGGCCGGCCAGCGCGGTGAAGTCCAGCCGCGTGGCGCCCGATTCGATGCGCTCGGGCCACGCCAGGCCGTAGGCGATCGGCACCTTCATGTCGGGCGTGCCGAGCTGCGCCAGCACCGAGTTGTCGCGGCACACCACCATCGAGTGGATGATCTGCTGCGGATGGATCAGCACCTCGATCTGCTCGGGCCGCAGGTCGAACAGCCAGCGCGCCTCGACGACTTCGAGCGCCTTGTTCATCATCGTGGCCGAGTCGACCGAGATCTTGCGGCCCATCGCGAAATTGGGATGCGCGCAGGCCATGTCGGGCGTCACGTCGTGCAGCGACTCGGGGTCGCGCGTGCGAAACGGCCCACCGCTCGACGTGAGCAGGATGTGGTCGATGTGCCGGCCCCAGGCGTCGCGCTCGGCCGGCAGGCACTGGAAGATCGCCGAATGCTCGCTGTCGATCGGCAGCAGCGTCGCGCCGCCCTCGTGCACCGCCCGCATGAAGAGCGAGCCGCCGACGACGAGCGCCTCCTTGTTGGCCAGCATCAGCCGCTTGCCTGCGCGTGCCGCAGCCAGGCACGATGCCAGCCCGGCCGCGCCGACGATGGCTGCCATCACGCTGTCGACCTCGGGGTGCGCCGCCAGATCTTCCAGCGCGCGCGGCCCGTGCAGCACCTCGGTGCGCACGCCGGCGCGCGCCAGCCGGTCGCGCAGCGACGCGGCCTGCTCGGCGCTGCCCACCGCGGCAAAGCGCGGCCGCCACTGCTCGCACAGCGCGGCGAGATCGTCGGCGCGATGCTGCGCCGTCAGCGCGAAGACCTCGAAGCGCTGCGGATGCAGCGCGATCACGTCGAGCGTGCTGCGGCCGATGGAGCCCGTCGCGCCGAGAATGCACACGCGTTGCCGCCGGTTCATGCGCTGGGCCTCCGGCTCACAGGCTGGCCAGCGCCAGCGCGCACGGCAGCACCGGCAGCAGCGCGTCGATGCGGTCGAGCACGCCGCCGTGGCCCGGCAGCAGGCGGCTGGAATCCTTGGCGCCGGCCGCGCGCTTGACGAGCGACTCGAACAGATCGCCGACCACGCTGATGCCGGCCAGCGCCAGCACCGCCAGCGCCATCGGCACCGCGCCGTAGCGCTGGCGCAGCAGCGTGAAGACGCTCGGCGAGTCGGTGGCGACCTTGGCGTCGAGCGTCATCCAGAAGATCGCCAGCGCCAGCACGCCGGCCCAGCCGCTCCACACGCCCTCCCAGCTCTTGCCGGGGCTGATCGACGGCGCCAGCTTGCGCCGGCCGAACGCGCGGCCGCCGAAGTAGGCCGCGATGTCGGCGGCGAACACGATGCACATCGTCGACAGCAGGAAGTTGACGCCCATCACGCGGGCCTGCGCCATCGCCCACCAGCCGATCCACAACAGTGCGAGCCCGACGAGCCAGCGCACGGCGGCCGGCCAGCGATGCCAGCCCGCCGGCCCGAGGCGCAGCACCAGGCCGCCGCCGACCACCCACACCGCCGCGGCCAGCCACCACAGCGCCCTGCCGTCGCCGACGCGCCAGTCCGACAGCGAGGCCCACAGCCCGGCGCCGGCCACGACGGCCCCGCCGAGCAGGGCCGTTGTCTGCGGCTGACCGTTCAGCCGCGCCCATTCCCAGGCCGCGGCGCTGATCATCGCCAGCGTGAACACCATGAACGGCCACGCGCTGCGCACCCACAGCGTCGGCAACAGCAGCGCAGCCAGCACCAGGGCCGTGATGATGCGCTGACGCAGCATCAGGTGCCCGCATGGGCCGGCGGGCGGGGCTTCACGTCGCCGAAGCGCCGCTCGCGCGCAGCGTAGGCGGCCAGCGCCGCGTCGAGCTGGGCCTCGTCGAAATCGGGCCACAGGCAGTCGGTGAAGTAAAGCTCCGAATAGGCCACCTGCCACAGCAGGAAGTTGCTGATGCGCACCTCGCCGCCGGTGCGGATGAACAGGTCGGGGTCGGGCGCATGCGCGATCGCCATGCGCGCCGACAGCGCCTGCTCGTCGACCTGCGACGCCGGCACGCCCTCTTCGATCAGCTTCCGGCAGGCCTGCACCACGTCCCAGCGGCCGCCGTAGTTGAACGCCACCGACAGCACGATGCCGGTGTTGTGCTCGGTGCGGCGCTCTGCCTCTTCCCACGCGGCGCGCACCTTGTCGGTCACCGCGCTGCGGTCGCCGACGATGCGGATGCGCACGCCTCGCTCGGCAAGCTTGGTCAGGTACTTCGAGATCGCCACCAGCACCAGGCCGAGCAGGCCGGAGATCTCCTCCTCGGGCCGCTTCCAGTTCTCCGACGAGAACGCGAACACCGTGAGGTACTCGATGCCGCGGTCGGAGCAGGCCTGCACGCAGCGCACCAGCGCGTCGACGCCCTGCTTGTGGCCGAAGAAGCGCGGCATGTAGCGCTTCTTGGCCCAGCGGCCGTTGCCGTCCATCACGATCGCCACGTGACGGGGGACAGGCTGCGGGTCGCGCTGCACGGGTCGATGTGGGGGGCGATGGGCCGTCGGCGCGCCGGTGCGGCCTCAGACGGCCATCACCTCGGCTTCCTTGCCGTGCACCAGCTTGTCGATCTCGGCCACGGTGCGGTCGGTGAGCTTCTGCACCTCGTCCTGCGCGCGGCGCTCCTCGTCTTCGGCCACCGCCTTGTCCTTCAGCATCTTCTTCAGGTGCTCGTTGGCGTCGCGGCGCAGGTTGCGCACCGCCACCTTGGCCTCCTCGCCGGTGTGGCGCACCACCTTGGTCAGCTCGCGCCGGCGCTCCTCGGTGAGCGCGGGCATCGGCACGCGCAGCAGGTCGCCCTGCGCCGAGGGGTTCAGGCCGAGGTCGCTCTCGCGGATCGCCTTCTCGATCTTCGCGCCCATGCCCTTCTCCCAGGGCTGCACGCTGATCGTGCGCGCGTCGAGCAGGCTCACGTTGGCCACTTGGCTGATCGGCACCATCGAGCCGTAGTAGTCCACGTGCACCTGGTCGAGCAGACCGGGGTGCGCGCGGCCGGTGCGCACCTTCTGCAGTTCGTGCTTCAGCGCCTCGATGGACTTGGCCATCTTGGCTTCGGTGGTCTTCTTGATCTCGGCAATCGTGGCCATGACGAAACTCCTGCGAACCTTGGTCGGCGCCCGTTCACACGTGCACGAGCGTGCCCTCGTCCTCGCCCTGCACCACGCGCGCGAGTGCACCGGGCTTGACGATCGAGAACACCTTGATCGGCAGCTTCTGGTCGCGGCAGAGGGCGAAGGCGGTGGCGTCCATCACCTGCAGGTTGCGGGCGATCGCGTCGTCGAAGCTGATCGTCGTGTAGCGCGTGGCGGTCTTGTCCTTCTTGGGGTCGGCGCTGTAGACGCCGTCGACCTTGGTCGCCTTGAGCACCACCTCGGCACCGATCTCGGCGCCGCGCAGCGCGGCCGCGGTGTCGGTGGTGAAGAACGGGTTGCCGGTGCCGGCAGCGAACACGACGACCTTGCCCTCTTCGAGGTACTGCAGCGCCTTGGGCCGCACATAGGGCTCGACCACCTGCTCGATGGCGATCGCCGACATCACGCGGGCGGTGATGCCGTCCTGGCGCATCGCGTCGGCCAGCGCCAGCGAGTTCATCACCGTGGCCAGCATGCCCATGTAGTCGGCCGTTGCGCGGTCCATGCCCACCGAGCCGCCCGCGATGCCGCGGAAGATGTTGCCGCCACCGATCACCACCGCCAGCTCGACGCCGAGGGCCGTGACCTCCTTGAGTTCGCGCACCATGCGCTGGATGGTTTGGCGGTTGATGCCGTAGGCATCGTCGCCCATCAGGGCTTCGCCGGACAGCTTGAGCAGGATTCGCTTGTAGGCCGGCATCCGGCGGATCTCCCAGGCAACCTTGGCTGAACGCGGAGTTTACGCGGCGGCGCAACGCGCACCCGCATTGCGCACAACTACTTCGGTTTGTCGGTGTCGTCCTTCTTCGCCGCGGCCACCTGCGCCGCCACTTCGGCCGCGAAGTCGTCCTGCCGCTTCTCGATGCCCTCGCCAACGACATACAGCGTGAACGCCTTCACCTGTGTGCCGGCGGCCTTGAGCATCTGGCCCACCGTCTGCTTCCCGTCGATGGCCTTGACGAACACCTGATCGAGCAGCGACACCTCCTTGAGGTACTTCTGCACCGCACCCTCGACCATCTTGGCCACGATCTCGGGCGGCTTGCCGCTTTCGGCAGCCTTCGCAACCGCCACCTTGCGCTCGTTCTCGACCAGTTCGGCCGGCACGCCCTTGGCATCGATCGCTCGCACCTGCGTGCCTTTGGTCGAAGCTGCGATCTGCATCGCCGTGTCCTTGGCCGCCGTGGCGTCGCCGTCGTACTCCACCACGACGCCGATGCGCGTGCCGTGCAGGTAGTGCGCCAGCTGGCCACCGCCGCCGTAGCGCTTGAAGCGGCGGATCGACATGTTCTCGCCGATCTTGCCGATCAGGCCCTTGCGCACGTCTTCCACCGTCGGGCCGAAGCCGTCCTGCGCCAGCGGCAGCGCCGCGAGCGCCGCCACGTCGGCCGGGTTCTTGTCGGCCACCAGCTGCGCGCACGACTTCGCGAACGCCAGGAAGGCATCGTTCTTGGAGACGAAGTCGGTCTCGCAGTTGACTTCCACCAGCGCGCCGGTGGTGCCCGCCACCACCGCGGCCACCACGCCCTCGGCGGTGACGCGCGAAGCGGCCTTGCCGGCCTTGTTGCCGAGCTTGACGCGCAGGATCTCCTCGGCCCGGGCCATGTCGCCGTCGGCCTCGGTGAGCGCCTTCTTGCATTCCATCATCGGCGCGTCGGTCTTCGCGCGCAGCTCGCCGACCATGCTTGCAGTGATTGCTGCCATGTTCTGCTCCAGCTCAGGCGCCTTCACGCACTTCGACGAACTCGTCACCCTCGGCGGCGGCCTGCACCACCTCGGTCACGGCGTTGGCCTTGCCTTCGAGCACGGCGTCGGCCACCGCGCGCGCATACAGCGCCACCGCCTTGGCCGAGTCGTCGTTGCCGGGGATCACGTAGTCGATGTCCTCGGGCGAGTGGTTGGTGTCGACCACGCCGATCACCGGCACGCCGAGCTTCTTGGCCTCGGCCACCGCGATCTTGTGGTAGCCCACGTCGATCACGAACACCGCGTCGGGCAGCGCGTTCATGTCCTGGATGCCGCCGATGTCCTTCACCAGCTTGCCGAGCTCGCGCTCGAACATCAGGCTTTCCTTCTTGGTCATCTGCTCCAGGCCGGCTTCCTGCTGGGCGCGCATGTCCTTGAGCTTCTTCAGCGAACCCTTGACGGTCTTGAAGTTGGTGAGCATGCCGCCGAGCCAGCGCTGGTCGACGAACGGCATGCCCGCGCGCTGCGCCTCCTGCGCGATGACTTCGCGCGCCTGGCGCTTGGTGCCCACCATCAGGATCGTGCCGCGCTTGCTGGCGAGCTGGCGCACGAACTTCATCGCGTCCTCGAACGCCGGCAGCGTCTTCTCGAGGTTGATGATGTGGATCTTGTTGCGATGGCCGTAGATGAAGGGGGCCATCTTGGGATTCCAGAAGCGCGTCTGGTGTCCGAAATGGACGCCGGCTTCCAGCATTTCACGCATCGACACAGCCATGGTGCCTCCGAAGGTTGGGTCTAGAATCCGGCGCACATCGCTTGCGGCGTTGAAGCCTGGGCGACACCTTTCGAGGGCCGGTTCGGGATTTGTCCGGCCGGCTGCCACTGCCCTCGCGACGCGGAAGACCTTCCGCATCGACGCACGCATGAGCAACCAGCAAAACCCGCGGATTGTAGCAGCCCCCACCGCACGCACGCTGGCCGCTCACCGCGAGGCCGTCGTCGCGCAGCGGCTCGGCGCGCGCGAGGCGCTGGCGCAGGCACGCGCGCAGGCCGATGCCCCGGCCTGCCGCCACGCCTATGTGCGGCGCTTCGACGCGCAGGCCGACGCCACCGCCGCCGCGCTCGATGCGCTGCGCGCCGCCGGCGCGCCGCTGCCGCCCCTGGCGGGCGCGCCGGTGTCGGTGAAGGATCTCTACGACGTGGCGGGCTTTCCCACCACCGCCGGCGCGAAGTCGATGCGCGACGCCGCGCCGGCAACGGCCGATGCGCCCGCCGTCGCCCGCGTGCGCGCCGCCGGCGCGGTGCTCACCGGCCACACGCAGATGAGCGAGTTCGCGTTCTCGGGCGTCGGCATCAATCCGCACCACGGCACACCGGCCAATGCGGGCACGCTGGCGTTCGACGCCACGCCGCGCGTGCCGGGCGGCTCGACCTCGGGCGGCGCGGTCAGCGTCGCCGCCGGCGCGGCGCTCGCGGCGCTGGGCTCCGACACCGGCGGCTCGATCCGCATCCCGGCCGCGTTGCAAGGGCTGGTCGGCTTCAAGAACACGCAGCGGCTGACGCCGCTCGCGGGCACGGTGCCGCTGTCGTCCACGCTCGACACGGTGTGCGCGATCACGCGCGACGTGCGCGATGCCATCACGATGCACGAGGTGCTGGCCGAGCGCCGCGTGCAGCTCGCCGGCCGGCCGGTGCGCGCGCTGCGCCTGGCGGTGCCGCAGACGGTGTTCGTCGATGCGCTCGAGGCGCCGGTGGCGCGCGCCTTCGAGCGCGCGCTCGCCACGCTGCGCCGCGGCGGCGCGCAGGTCGAGGATCTGCCGCTGCCGGCGATGGCCGAGCTCGCCGCGCTGATGGCGCAAGGCGGCTTCTCGGCCGCCGAGAGCTGGGCCTGGCACCGCAGGCGCCTGGCCGAGCGCGGCGCCGACTACGACCCGCGCGTGGCGCTGCGCATCCGCCGCGGCGAGGCGATCAGCGCCGCCGACTACATCGAGCTGCACGAGGCGCGCCGGCGCTGGATCGCGCGCATGACGGCGGCGATGCGCGGCTTCGACGCCATGCTGTCGCCCACCGTGCCGATCCTCGCGCCGCCGATCGCGCCGCTGATCGAGAGCGACGAGCGCTTCTTCGCCGTCAACGGCCTGCTGTTGCGCAATCCGTCGGCGATCAACATGCTCGACGGCTGCGCGATCTCGCTGCCCTGCCAGGCCGCCGGCGAAATGCCGGTGGGCCTGATGATCTGGCGCGAGGCCATGGCCGACGATGCCGTGCTCGATGCCGCCCTCGCCGTCGAGGCCGCGCTCGCGGCCGATCGCGGGCTGCACGCATGAGGCCCATCGCGCGGCGGCGCGGCGCGGCCCGAGGCTGAGGCGATGCGGGTCGCGGTCATCGGCGCCGGCATCGTGGGTGTCACCACGGCGTACGAGCTGGCCGTCGATGGTCACGAGGTCACGGTGTTCGACCGCCGCGCCAGTGTGGCCGCCGAGACCAGCTTCGCCAACGCCGGCGTCGTCGCGCCGGGCTACGTGACGCCGTGGGCCGCGCCCGGCATGCCGGGCAAGGTGCTGCGCCAATGGTTCTCGGAGCATGCGGCCGCCCGGCTCGCGCGGCCCTATCCGCCGGGCATGGTGCGCTGGCTGTGGCGCTGGTGGCGCGCCTGCAATGCCCGGCACTATCAGGTGCATCGCGGCCGCCTCATCGGCCTGGCGCGCTACAGCCAGCAGCGGCTGCACGTGCTGACGAAGGAGCTCAACCTCGACTACGAGCAGGCACCCGGCATGACGGTGCTGCTGCGCGAGGAGCGCGACCTCGCGCTCGCGCAGCCGGGGCTGAAGCTGCTGGCCGAACTGGGCGTGAGCCATCGGCTCGTCGACGCTGCGCAGGCCCGCGTGCACGAGCCCGGCCTCAACCCCGACATGCCGCTGCATGCCGCGATCCACCTGCCCGACGAGGAAGTCGGCAACTGCCGCCAGTTCGCGCACCTGTTGCGTCAGGAGGCCGCGCAGCGCGGCGCGCTGTTCCGCTTCCATCGCCTCGTGCAGCGCATCGTGGCGGGCGACAAGCCGACGCTGCGCCACCGTCCGCTCGCGCACCTCGAGGCGTCGCAGCTGCCCGGCGCCGAGCACGAGACCACGCAGCCCGAGCCCGAGGGCAGCGAGGAGTTCGACGCCGTCGTCGTCTGCGCGGCGCTGGACTCGCGCGCGCTGCTGCGGCCGCTGAAGATCAAGGCCCGCATGGCGCCGGTGCACGGTTATTCGGTCACCGCGCCGCTGCGCCACGACGGCCAGGACGCCGGCCTCGGCCCGCGCTCGACGCTGATGGACGAGCGCTACAAGGTGGCGATCAGCCGCCTCGGCAAGCGCGTGCGCGTGGCCGGCAGCGCCGAGCTGGGCGGCGACATCGGCGTGATCGACGAGGCGGCCGAGGCCACGCTGTACAAGGTGCTCGACGACTGGTTCCCCGGCTGCGCGGTGCAGAGCAAGGCGCAGATCTGGAAGGGCGCGCGGCCGATGCTGCCCGACGGCCCGCCGGTGATCGGCCCCAGCGGCGTGGCCGGCGTGTGGCTCAACATCGGCCACGGCTCGAGCGGCTGGGCACTGGCCTGCGGCAGCGCACGGCTGCTGGCCGACCGGCTCGCCGGCCGCACGCCGGCGATCGACGCAGAAGGCTTCGGCGCCGAGCGCCTACGCTGACGGCACCGCGACCGCCTGCCGCGCCCGCCACGCGGCGACCTGGCGCAACACCACCGGCAGCGCCACCACCACGCCGACGAGCGTGCTCACCAGGCCGGGCGCGACCATCAGCAGCGCGGCGATGCCGCACACCAGCTGCTCCCACGGCTTCATCTCGGTGAACATGAACTTCGACAGCGCCGCGGCGAGGAACACGATGCCGATCACGCAGCCGACGAAGGTGACGGTGAAGTCGTAGGCCGTGAAGCCCTTGGCCACCAGCAGCAGCGACGGCGAGAACACGAACACGAACGGCACCAGCGCCTTGGCCATGCCGAGGCGAAACGCCATGTTGCCGGTCTTGAACGGGTCGCTGCCGGCCATACCCGCCGCCGCATAGGCCGCCAGCGCCACCGGCGGCGTGATGTCGGCCAGCACGCCGTAGTAGAAGACGAAGAAGTGCGCCACCAGCGGCTCCACGCCCAGCAGCACCAGCGTCGGCGCGGCCACCGTCACCATGATGATGTAGTTAGCTGTCGTCGGGATGCCGCAGCCGAGCAGGATGCACACCACGCCCGTCATCACCAGCGCCACCAGCAGCGTCAGCGACCGCGTGTCGGCCAGCGCCGCCGGCAGGACGTCGGCCGCGCCGCCGGCGACGGCCTGCGCCGCGCCGGTGATGATGGTCGACAGCTTGAAGCCGACGCCGGTGAGCGTGACCACGCCGATCACGATGCCCACGGCCGCCGCCGCTGCGCCGACCGCCAGCGCGTACTTGGCGCCGGTCTCGAAGGCTTCCACCAGCACCGGCAGAGCGATGCGACCACGCACGCCGAGGGCGCGCATCGCCAGCGGCGTGGCGACCAGCGCGGCAACGAAGATGCCCAGCTTGACCCACTCGCGGTCGATCTCGCCGAAGCAGATCGCGAGCAGCGCCGCGTGCAGGCCGGCCAGCAAGGCCCAGTTGACGGCGCGGTTGCCCCGCGTGGCGGTGGTGAGGCCGACGATGGCGCAACTGCTGATGCCCGAGAACGCCGCCAGATACGGCGTGCGGCCGCTGACGAGGATGGTGATCAGCAGCGCCAGCGGGATCAGCGTCGGCCAGCGCTCGCGCAGCGACTGGCGCAGCCGCGGCATCTCCTCGTCGGTGAGGCCGCGCAGGCCGAAGCGCTTGGCCTCGAAGTGCACCTGCATGAAGACGCCGAAGAAGTGCATGAACGCGGGCACCACCGCCGCGGCGATGATGGTCTGGTACGGCACGGCCAGGAACTCGACCATCAGGAACGCTGCCGCGCCCAGCACCGGCGGCGTGATCTGGCCGCCGGTGGACGACGCGGCTTCCACCGCACCGGCGAACTCGCGCCGGTAGCCGACGCGGATCATCGCGGGGATCGTCAGCGAGCCCACCGTCACCGCGTTGGCCACCGACGAGCCCGACAGCATGCCGAACATCGCCGAGCCGAACACGCTCACCTTGGCCGGGCCGCCGGCATAGCGGCCGGCGATGCTCGAGGCGATGTCGAGGAACAGCTGGCCGAGCCCGATGCGCGTGGCCAGCACGCCGAACAGCACGAAGTGGAAGACGTAGGTCGCCACCACGCCCACCGCCACGCCGTAGATGCCCTGGCTGGTGAGGTACTGGTGGTTGATCAGCTGGCTCCAGGTTTGCCCCGGGTGCTGCAGCAGCCCGGGGAACCAGCGGCCGCCGAGCGCGTAGACGACGAATACGATCGCGATCACCGGCAGCGGCCAGCCCATCGCGCGGCGCGTGGCCTCGAGCAGCAGCACGAGCAGGATCGAGCCCATGGTGACGTCGAGCGTCGACGGGTTGCCGACGCGAAACGCCATGTCGTCGAAGATGTACGGGATGTACAGCACCGAGATCGCCACTGCGATCGCCAGCGCCCAGTCGACCAGCGGCACGCCGCCGGGCGCCGCCCACGAGCGCGTGTGCTCCTGCGCGGCGGGCTTGCGGCTGAAGCCGAAGACGATGAAGATCAGCCCGAGCACGAACGCCAGGTGCACGCCGCGGTGCGTGGTCTCGCGCAGCAACCCGAAGCCGGCGGTGTAGTAGTGGAAGCACGACAGCGTGATCAGCAGCGCCTTGAGCAGCGTCGAGGCCGGCGGCCAGGTCGGCCGGAAGCGCATCTCGGGGTCGAACTTCTCCTCGAGCTCGGCCACCTGGCGGTCGTCGATCGTGGTCGTGTGCATCGCGACGTGTGCGTGTGCGCTCAGCAAAGAGGGCGGACCGCCCGACGGACGCTCCGCCCCCGCATGACGCCCCTAACGGCCTACTTGAGCAGTCCGACTTCCTTGTAGAACTTCTCGGCCCCCGGGTGGAACGGAATACCCGCGCCCTTGACCGCGTTCTCCTTGGTGATCAACTTGCCCTTGGCGTGGCCGGCGGCGAGCGACTTCTGCGCCGCGTCGCTGAACAGTGCCTTGGTGATCTCGTAGACCACGCCGGCATCGGCCTTGTCGCTGGTCACCCACTGCGCGCCGACGGCAAGCGTCTTGACCGCCGGCACGCCCTTGTAGGTGTCGGCCGGGATCACGTCGGGCGCGAAGAACGGGCTCGCCGTGCGGATGCCGTCGGCCTGCGGGCCGTCGATCGGCACCAGCTCGATGCCGGCGCCGCCCGAGGCCAGCTCGGCGATCGCGCCGGCCGGCGCGCCGCCGGTGAAGAAGAACGCGTCGAGCGAGCCGTCCTTCATCTTGTCGCCGGCCTGGTTGGGCTTGATGTACTCGGGCTTGATGTCCTTCTCGTCGACGCCATAGGCGGCGAGGATGATGCGCGCATTGATCAGCGTGCCCGAGCCCGGCTCGTCGAGCGCGACGCGTTTGCCCTTCAGATCGGCCGGGCTCTTCACGTTGAGGCCCTTGCGCGCCACGATGTGCACGCTCTCGGGGTAGAGGTTGGCGATCAGCCGCAGGCCCGGAATGTTGGGCTTGCCCTCGAACATGCCGGTGCCCTTCTGTGCCCAGGTGGCCACGTCGGCCTGCGAGAAGCCCGACTCCAGCGCGCCGCCGGCGATGCCGTTGACGTTGGCCACCGAGCCGTTGCTGGCCTGCGCGGTGACGACGATCTTGCCCGGCTGCGACACCGCGTTGGCGATCATGCCGCCCACCGGGTAATACGTGCCGGCGGTGCCGCCGGTGCCGATGCGGAAGAATTGCTGGGCCTGCGCTGCGCCGGCCAGTGCCACGGTTGCCACCGCGGCGACGAGAAATCGCTTCATGCCGTCCTCTGTCGAATCGAATGGATCGAACAGCAGAGTAAAGCACAATGCATGCGCAGCTCCAAGGCGGCGAACCCTTTGCCTCATGCCCCAGCAGCCGAAGCCCGCGATGCCCTGCCCGGTATGGCCCGCCACGCGCAGCTGGGCGCTGCACGACGCGGCGGCCAGCCGTGCCGCCGAACGCAGCGCCGCCGCGGCGCTGCCGCCGCACACGCTGATGGCGCGCGCCGGCCTCGCCGCCGCGCGGCTGGCGATGGCGATCGCGCCGCACGCGCGGCGCATCGACATCTGCTGCGGCCCGGGCAACAACGGCGGCGACGGCCTGGTGGCGGCGACGCATCTGCAGGCCTTCGGCCGCGAAACGCGCGCATGGCTGGTCGGCGCCGCCGAACGCCTGCCACCCGATGCCGCCGATGCGCTGCAACGTGCCCGCGCCGCCGGCGTGCACATCGAGGCCGGCCCGCCCGCACGGCTCGAGGCTGACCTGCTGGTTGACGCCCTGCTCGGCCTCGGCGCACGCGGCATCGACGACGGTCCGCTGGCGCAGGCGGTCGCAAGCCTGCATGCGGCGCGCAAGCCGGTGCTGGCGGTCGACCTGCCCTCGGGGCTCGACGGCGACACCGGCCACGTGCCGGGCCGCGTGGCGGTGCGCGCCGATCACACGATCGCGCTGCTGTCGCTGAAGCCGGGCCTCTTCACCGCACAAGGGCGCGAGCTGGCTGGCCGTGTGTGGTTCGACGACCTCGGCGCCGCGCCGGACGATGGCGCCGCATGCGCCTGGCTGGCCGGCGCAGATGCCGCGCGCGCCCGACCGGCGCTGCGCCATCATGCCCAGCACAAGGGCAGCTTCGGCAACGTGATCGTGATCGGCGGCGCACCGGGCATGGTCGGTGCCGCCATGCTGGCCGGGCGCGCTGCGCTGGCGGCCGGCGCGGGCCGCGTGTTCGTCGCGCCGCTCGGCGGCGTGGCCGGGCTCGACGCGGCGCGGCCGGAGCTGATGCTGCGCGCGCCGGATTCACTGCTTCGGCCGGCCGTGCTCGCCGACGCCACCGTGGTCTGCGGCTGCGGCGGCGGCGATGCGCTGCGCGAGCCGCTGCCGCCGGTGCTGCACCATGCCGCGCGGCTGGTGCTCGACGCCGACGGGCTGAACACGGTGGCCGCCGAGCCGGCGCTGGCGCGCGCGCTGCGCGAGCGCGAGCGGCGAGGCCTCGCCACCGTGCTGACGCCGCATCCGCTCGAGGCCGCAAGGCTGCTCGGCGCCGGCACCGCCGACGTGCAGCAGCATCGCGTGCGGGCCGCGCTCGCGCTGGCCGAACGGTTCGCTGCCGTGGTGGCGCTCAAGGGTTCGGGCACGGTGATCGCCGCGCCCGGCACGACGCCGCGCATCAATGCCAGCGGCAATGCGCGCCTGGCCAGCGCCGGCACCGGCGACGTGCTCGCCGGCTGGCTCGGCGGCCTGTGGGCCCAGCATGCGGCCGATGCCGCGACGGCCTTCGACGCTGCCACCTCTGCCGTCTGGCTGCACGGCCGCGCGGCCGAGCGCGAGAGCGGGCAGCACGCGCTGCTGGCCGCCGACCTGATCGATGCGATGGTCCGCGCGACCGATGCGTTGAGCAGCGGCGCGGCTTGATCGCGCCGCTGCCGGGTCGGCTCAGCGCCGGCCGGCCCGCTTGCGCGAGCCCTTGCGCGCGCCGCGCGGCTTCACGCCGGCTGGCCGCGGCCGCGCCTTGGCGCCCTTGGCTGCCGTCTTGGTGGCCTGCCGCGCTTGGCGATCGCGCGACTGCACGGTCGCCAGTTCGTCGCCCGCGCGCTTGGTGTCGGCCTTGCGCCCGCGCGACAGCAGCCGCTCGCCCTCGCCTTCGCGCACCATGCGGAAGTCGATGCGCCGGCTGTCGAGGTCGACGCGGCTGACCTGCACCCGCACGCGCGTGCCGGCCGCATAGCGCACGCCGCTGCGCTCGCCGTGCAGCTCCTGCCGCATCTCGTCCCAGCGGTAGTAGCCGCCGCCGATCTCGGTGATGTGCACGAGGCCGTCGACGTAGAGATCGTCGAGCGTCACGAACAGGCCGAACGACGTGACCGCGCTCACCGTGCCGGCGAACTCCTCGCCGAGGTGCTCGCGCATGTAGCGGCACTTGAGCCAGGCCTCGACGTCGCGCGAGGCTTCGTCGGCGCGCCGCTCGTTGGTGCTGCAATGCGCGCCGGCCAGGTTCCACTGCTCCATCTCTTCGGCGCTGATGGCGCGCTTGCCGGCGGGCTTGGCCGCGGTGCGGCGCTTGGGCGCCTCCTCGGACTCGCCGCCTTCGAGGTGGTAGCGCCGGCCGTGCAGCAGCGCCTTGATCACGCGGTGCACCAGCAGGTCCGGGTAGCGGCGTATCGGGCTCGTGAAATGCGTGTAGGCGTCGTACGCCAGGCCGAAGTGGCCGCTGTTGGACGCGGTGTAGTGCGCCTGCTGCATCGAGCGCAGCAGCATGGCGTGGATCTGCGTCGCGTCGGGCCGCTCGCGCGTGGCCAATGCGATGGCCTGCAGCTCGCCCGAGGTGGGTTCCTCCGACAGCGGCAGCGCGATGCCCAGCGTGCGCAGGTAGTTCATCAGCGTCGTGCGCTTCTCGGGCGTGGGGCCCTCGTGCACGCGGTACAGCGCCGCATGGCCGTGCTCCTGGATGAACTCGGCCGCGCAGACGTTGGCCGCCAGCATCGCCTCTTCGATCAGGCGGTGCGCCTCGTTGCGCACGCGCGGCACGATGCGCTCGATGCGGCCGTTGTCGTCGCAGACGATCTGCGTCTCGGTGGTCTCGAAATCGACCGCGCCGCGCGTGCCGCGACGCTTGAGCAGCGCGCGGTACACCTCGTGCAGATGCACCAGGTGCGGCACCAGCTCGCTGCGCCGCTCGGCCTCGGGCCCGCGCGTGTTGCCGAGGATCGCGGCCACCTCGGTGTAGGTGAATCGCGCCTGCGAGCACATCACCGCCGGGTAGAACTGGTAGGCCGTGATGTCGCCGTGCGCGTCGACGATCATGTCGCAGACCATGCACAGGCGGTCTTCCTCGGGGTTCAGCGAGCACAGGCCGTTGGAGAGCTTCTCCGGCAGCATCGGGATCACGCGCCGCGGGAAGTAGACCGAGGTCGCGCGCTCGTAGGCGTCGGCGTCGACCGGCTCGCCCGGCTTCACGTAGTGGCTCACGTCGGCGATCGCCACCAGCAGCCGCCAGCCGTCGGGCGCTTTCGCGCGCGGCTTGCGGTAGGGCTCGCAGTACACGGCGTCGTCGAAATCGCGCGCGTCCTCGCCGTCGATGGTCACCAGCGGCACGTCGCGCAGATCGATGCGGTGGCGCATGTCGGCGGCGCGCACATGGTCGGGCAAGGCCGCGGCCTGCGCCATGCACTCGGCCGAGAAGCGGTGCGGCACCTCGTACTTGCGCACGGCGATCTCGATTTCCATGCCCGGGTCGTCGATCTCGCCCAGCACCTCGACCACGCGGCCCACCGGCTGCGAGAACATCGACGGCGGCTCGGTCAGCTGCACCGCCACCACCTGGCCCACGGTGGCCGACGCGGTGGCATTCTTCGGGATCATGATGTCCTGGCCGTAGCGGCGGTCTTCCGGCGCGACGAGCCAGACGCCGTTCTCGTGCAGCAGGCGGCCGATGATCGAGGTCTTGCGGCGCTCGACGATGTCGAGCACGCGGCCCTCGGGCCGGCCGCGGCGGTCGTAGCGCACCACACGCACGCGCACGCGGTCGCGGTGCAGCACGGCGCGCATCTCTTGCGGCGAGAGGTAGATGTCGGCCTCGCCGTCGTCGCGCTGCACGAAGCCGTGGCCGTCGCGGTGCCCGGCGACGGTGCCGGTGATCTCGCTCATCAGCGCGGCGCCGAGCGGCGCCGCGGTCTTGGAAGGGGTCTTGATATAGAATCTTTCGTTGAAGTGCCTGTGCCCAGGTGGCGGAATTGGTAGACGCACTAGTTTCAGGTACTAGCGCTTAACGGCGTGGGGGTTCGAGTCCCTTCCTGGGCACCAGACGAATGATGGCCAGCAGATAGTGTCGGCCATTTTGCTTTGTGGGCCTGAGGATCGCGCAGCCGATCGCGCTTCATCAAACCTCCTTCGACGACCGAGCGGCAGGCCGCCGGCCCTGCCCGTTCTTTCGCAGGTCCAGCAAAGATTCAAACGGCAAACTTTTTGGCCAACCCCTCGGGCCGCAGGTTGTCGTACTCCTCGAACGGCTGATGGATCCACGGGCTTGTGGGCAGGCGTTCGACGAAGTAGTCGGGCGTATACGACGACACGCCCTTGACCCAGATGACCGCCGAACGCAGCTCGCTGATCGCCGGCATGCTGCGCAGCCGGTCGACCACCGCGCGCAGCGTGACGCCGGAGTCCGCCAGGTCGTCGACCAGCAGCACGCGGCCGGCCAGCTCGCCCTTGGGCATGGTGATGTACTTGGCGAGGTCGAGCCGGCCCTGGATCGTGCCGGCGTCGGCGCGGTAGCTGCTGGTGGACATGATCGCCAGCGGCAGGTCGAACACGCGCGAGAGCACGTCGCCCGGGCGCATGCCGCCGCGCGCCAGGCACAGGATCTGGTCGAACTGCCACTTCGACGCCGCCACCTTCAGCGCCAGGCGCTCGATCAGCATGTGGTACTCGTCCCACGACACGTAGAGGTGCTTGCCGTCGTCGGTGAGCATGAATGCGTTCTCCTCGAATGCGGTTCGGGCGTGCTCAGCCGCGGAACGGATGGCGCAGCACGATGGTGTGTTCGCGGTCGGGGCCGGTGGAGACCATGTCGATCGGCGCGTCGATCAGCGTGCGCACATGCTCCAGGTAGCGCCGCGCGTTGGCCGGCAATGCGTCCCACTGCGTCACGCCGGCGGTGGTCTGGCTCCAGCCGGGCAGCGTTTCGTAGATCGGCTCGCAGGCGGCGATCTCGTCGGCGTCGAGCGGCAGGATGCTCAGCGTGCGGCCGGCGAGGCGGTAGCCGGTGCAGAGCTTCACCTCCTGCAGGCCGTCGAGCACGTCGAGCTTGGTGAAGCACAGGCCCGAGACGCCGTTGATCAACACCGCGCGGCGCAGCGCCGGCACGTCGAGCCAGCCGCAGCGGCGTGCGCGGCCGGTGACGGTGCCGCGCTCCTGGCCCACGGTGGACAGGTGATGGCCCACCGTGCCCGGCACGTCGATCGGCAGCTCGGTCGGGAACGGCCCGCCGCCCACGCGCGTGGTGTAGGCCTTCACGATGCCGAGCACGTGGTGCAGCAGCTGCGGGCCCACGCCGGTGCCGGCGGCGGCGTTGCCGGCGACGCAGTTGCTCGACGTCACGTACGGATAGGTGCCGTGGTCGATGTCGAGCAGCGTGCCCTGCGCGCCTTCGAACAGGATGTTGCGCCCGGCCCGGTGCGCGGCCTGCACGAGGCTGCCCACGTCGGCGAGCATCGGCGCGAGCTGCTCGGCGGCGGTCATCGCGGCGTCGAAGATCGGCTTCCATTCGAGCGGCTTGGCCTTCAGGACGCCGCCCAGTGCATCGTTGTGCAGCTCCAGCGCCTCGCGCAGCCTGGCCTCGAAGCGCTGCGGATGCTTCAGATCCTGCACGCGCAGCGCGCGGCGCGCGACCTTGTCTTCGTAGGCCGGCCCGATGCCCTTGCCGGTGGTGCCGATCTTGCCGCTGCCGTGGCGCTCGCGCAGCGCCTCGCGCGCCGCGTCGACGGCAACGTGGAACGGCAGGATCAGCGGGCACGACTCGCTGATGAACAGGCGCGAGCGCACGTCGAGCCCCACCGCTTCGAGCCGCGCGATCTCGCCGAGCAGATGGCTCGGGTCGACCACCACGCCGTTGCCGATGTAGCAGGCCACGCCGTCGCGCATCACGCCCGACGGGATCAGCTGCAGCGCGGTCTTGACGCCCTTGATCACCAGCGTGTGGCCGGCGTTGTGGCCGCCCTGGAAGCGCACCACGCCTTGTGCGTGGTCGGTCAGCCAGTCGACGACCTTGCCCTTGCCCTCGTCGCCCCATTGCGTGCCCACCACCACCACGTTGCGGCCGCGGGCCATCTGCTGCGTGCTTGCCATGTGCTCGGATTCCGGTTCGGCGCGCGCGGTCAGAGCGCGCGCAACACCCATTGCCCACCCACTGCGACCAGCTCGCGGTCGCAGTCGAATTCCTGCGCTTCGTGCTCGTGCCCGGGCAGGATGCACAGCACGGTCTCGCCTTCGGCGCGCAAGCGCCGCACCGAGGCGCGCAGCGCCTCGTCCTCGCACCAGGGTGCGCGCACCGCTGGGCGCGCCGGCATCGGCTTCATCCAGCCGGCCAGCGCGCGCAGGTCGAGGCTGAAGCCCACCGCCGGCCGGTTGCGGCCGAACACCGCGCCGACCTCGTCGTAGCGGCCGCCGCGCACCACCGCGTCGGCGGCGCCGGCGGCATAGACCGCGAAGCGCGCGCCGCTGTAGTAGGCATAGCCGCTGAGATCGGCGAGGTCGAAGCCCACGCGCACGTCGGCATGCGCCGCGCGCACGCGGCCGGCGAGCCACTGCAGGTCCTGCAACGCCTCGCGGATGAGCGCGCGATCGGGCAGCACCTGCCGCGCCCGCTCGAGCACCGACGCGTCGCCGTAAAGCGTCACCAGCGCGGCCAGCGCGTCGCGCGCGGCCTGCGGAAACGCCGCCGTCAGCGCCTGCAGACTGGCCGCGTCCTTGGCCGCCAGCGCGGCGACCACGCCCTGCAGGCGCTCGCCGTCGACGTTCACGCCGGCGAGCACGCCGCGCACGATGCGCGCATCGGCGAGGTCGAGCAGCAGGCCGTCGAGGCCGGCGGCGTGCAGCCCGTCGAGCGCCAGATCCTGGATCTCCAGATCGGCCTCGAGCCCGGCGTGGCCGTAGATCTCGGCGCCGAGCTGCAGCGGTTCGCGCGTGGCATGCGGTGCGCTCGGCCGCGTGTGCAGCACCGGCCCGCAGTAGCACAGCCGCGATACGCCCGCGCGGTTGAGCAGATGCGCGTCGATGCGCGCCACCTGCGGCGTGGTATCGGCGCGGATGCCGAGCGTGCGGCCCGAGAGCTGGTCGACCAGCTTGAAGGTGCGCAGATCGAGCTCGCGGCCGGTGCCCGAGAGCAGCGATTCGAGGTGCTCCATCAGCGGTGGCGCGACGAGCTCGAAGCCGTAGCCGCGGGCCTGGTCCAGCAGCGTGCGCCGCAGCTCCTCGATGCGCCGGGCTTCCGAGGGCAGGACGTCGGCGATGTGCTCGGGCAGCAGCCAAGCAGAGGACATCGGAAACACCGCGGTATTGAAAACGGCATTGTACGGGCCGACCTGCACCGGCCCCGACGAGCACAGCCGCGCTAGCTGCGCCAGAACACGGCCAGCAGCAGCAGCCCGACGATCATGCTCGACAGCCCGAGAAAGCGGATCTGCCCGTCGCTCATGCGCACGGCGCGTTCGAACACCTCGCGCCAGGTGCCCGGGCTGAGGAACGGCAGCAGGCCCTCGATGACCAGCATCAACGCCACGGCTCCCAACAGGAAGTCACTCATGCGGCGGCGCCCGGCGGCTCAGCGCTTGGTTGCGGCCGGCGCGGCCGCGGGCGGGTTGCCGCCGCCGCGCATGGCCTTGAAGAACTCGCTGGACGGGTCGAGCACCATCACGTCGCTGCGGTTGCGGAAGCTCGCGCGATAGGCCTCGAGGCTGCGATAGAACTGCGCGAACTGCGGATCGCGGCCGAACGCATCGGCATACAGCGCCGAGGCCTTGGCATCGCCGTCGCCCTTGACCTTCTGCGCGTCGCGGTAGGCCTCGGCAACGATCACCTCGCGCTGCTTGTCGGCATCGGCGCGGATGCGCTCGGCATCGGCGGCGCCCTGCGAGCGCAACTCGTTGGCCACCTGCTGGCGCTCCGACTGCATGCGCCGGTAGACCGAGTCGGTGATGTCGGCCACGAAGTCGACGCGCTTGATGCGCACGTCGACCAGCTCGATGCCGAACGACTTGGCCTCGTCGGCGAGGCGGCTCTTCACGTCCTGCATCACCTTCTCGCGCTCGACGGCGAGCACGCCGCGCACCGTGCGCTTGGTGACCTCCTCGTTGAACGCGGCCTGCACCACCTGGCTGAGCCGGCTCTCGAGGTTGCGCAGGTCGGTGCCGTTGTTGCGGATGAACTGCCGCGGCTCCGCGATGCGCCACTTGGCCAGCCAGTCGATGACCAGGCTCTTCTTCTCGGCGGTGAAGATCGGGCGTGTCTCGGCGCTGTCGAGCGTCTGGATGCGCTTGTCGAGGAACACCACGTTCTGGAACGGCGGCGGCAGCTTGGCGTGCAGCCCCGGCTCGGTGATCACCTCCTTGATCTCGCCGAGCGCGTAGAGCACGCCGACCTGCTTCTGGTCGACGATGAAGAGCGTGGAGCTGACGACCATGAGGGCGATCAGCACGCCGGCGACCCAAAGTCCGATGCGGTTCATGTTGTTGCTGCTCCTGCCCTTCAACGGCTTTCGCGCTCGCGGCTGCGTGCGTTGTCGCGCGAGCGCGAGTCGGTCGGGCTCTGCGCGCCGGGCGCCGGGGCGGTGGTCTCCGCCGAGGCGGGCGCGGCGGCACCGGCCCCGGCCGCGCTCTGCTGCAGCAGCCGGTCCAGCGGCAGGTACAACAGGTTCGATCCGCTGCGGCTCTCGACCATGACCTTGCTGACGTTGGAGAACACCTGCTGCATGGTTTCGAGGTACAGGCGGTCGCGCGTGACGGCCGGCGCGCGCTGGTACTCGGCGAGGATCGAGCGGAAGCGCTGCGCGTCACCGTCGGCCTGCGCGATCACGCGCTGGCGATAGCCCTCGGCCTCCTCGCGCAAACGGGCAGCCGTGCCGCGCGCCTTGGGCACCACGTCGCTGGAATAGGCCTGGCCCTCGTTCTTCAGCCGGTCGCGGTCGGCGCCGGCCTTCACCGCGTCGTTGAACGCGGCCTGCACCTGCTCGGGCACCTGCACGTGCTGCACGTTGACGTTGACGATCAGGATGCCGGCGTTCAGCCGGTCGAGCTGCGACTGGATCAGCTTGACCAGATCGGACGACAGCGCCTCGCGCTGCTCGTACAGCACGGAATCGACCTTGCTGCGGCCCACGATCTCGCGCACCGCGCTCTCGGCGGCCTGCTCCACCGCGGCGTCGGGGTCGCGGTTCTCGAACAGGTAGGCCTTGGCATCCTTCAGCCGGTACTGCACGGTGAAGCGAATGTCGACGATGTTCTCGTCCATCGTCAGCATCGACGAATCGCGCAGGCCGGTCACCTGCACCACGGTGTTGCGGCCCACCTCGCGCGAGCGCAACTGGGTGACGGGCACCGTCTCGTGCGACTGGAACGGGTACGGAAAGCGCCACTGGAAGCCGGCATCGGCCGTGTAGCTGTACTTGCCGAAGGTGCTCACCACCGACTGGTTGCCTTCCTGCACGATGAAGAAGCCGCTGCCGGCCCACACCACGGCCACCACCAGCGCGATCAGGCCGACGCCGATGCCCGCGCTCTTCATGTCGGGCTGGAAGCCGGAGCCACCCCCGCCCGGCGGCTCGGGCTCCGGCCGCCGCTGGCCGCCGCCCTTGCCGCCGAACAGCCCGCCGAGCTTGCGGTTGAAGTCGCGCCACAGCTCGTCGAGATCGGGCGGGCCGTCGGGCCGGCCGGCCATCGCGATGCCGGATGTCCGCCGCCAGGGCGACAGGGCCCGCAGCAGCGCCCAGGCGGCGCGCGCCAGGGCGGCGAGGCGCGCTCGGGGCTGCGGTGTAGGGTCGAAGTAGGCCGTCGTGGGGCGCATGCTCATGCCGTTCTAAGTGGTTGGGGCCGATTGTCCGACACTCGCGGCCGCCGCCTCAGCGGCGGCATCCGGGGGCGAAGGCGAAGCACTCGGGGCTTCGCCGCTCGCCGCACGGGCGATCAGGCCGCGCAGCTCGTCGAGCCCGGTGCCCTGCAGCGCGCTGACGAACACGCGCGGCACCACCTGCCCCGGCGCACGCTCGATCCAGTCGACGCGCGAACGCGGCGGATGCGCGAGCGCGTCGAGCTTGTTGTAGACGAGGACCTGCGCGATGTCCTGTGCGCCGATCTCGGCCAGCACGCGCTCGACCTCCTGCCGCTGCGCCTCGAGCGTCGGGCTCGCCGCATCGACCACGTGCAGCAGCAGGTCGGCCTCGGCCGCCTCCTGCAGCGTGGCGCGGAAGGCCTCGACCAGCTTGTGCGGCAGATCGCGGATGAAGCCCACCGTATCGGACAGCGACACGCTGGCGCCGATGTCCTCCAGATACAGCGAGCGTGTGGTGGTGTCGAGCGTGGCGAACAGCTGGTCGGCCGCATAGGCGCGTGCCTTCACGAGCGCGTTGAACAGCGTCGACTTGCCGGCGTTGGTGTAGCCCACCAGCGAGACGCGGAAGGTGCCGCTCTTGTCGCGCGCGCGGCGCTGCGTGTTGCGCTGGCGTTGCACCTTGGCCAGCCGCGCCTTCAGGGCCTTGATGCGCTCGCCGATCATGCGCCGGTCGAGCTCGATCTGCGCCTCGCCCGGGCCGCCGCGATGGCCGACGCCGCCGCGCTGGCGCTCGAGGTGGCTCCAGCGCCGCACCAGCCGCGTGGCCAGGTACTGCAGCCGCGCCAGTTCGACCTGCAGCTTGCCCTCGTGGCTGCGCGCGCGGCGGGCGAAGATCTCGAGGATCAGCGCGGTGCGGTCGGCCACCGGCACGCCGAGGTGGCGTTCGAGGTTGCGCTGCTGCGCCGGGCTCAGCGCCTGGTCGAACAGCACGCCATGGGCCTCGTGCTGCTGCACCAGCGCCTTGATCTCGTCGGCCTTGCCGGCACCGACGAACAGCGCCGCGTCGGGCGCCTTGCGGCGGGCGACGAGGCGTGCCACGGGCTCGTCGCCGGCCGATTCGGCCAGCAGCGCGAGCTCGTCGAGCGTGGGATCGAACGCCGCGCCGTGGCCGAGATCGACACCCACGAGCACCGTGCGTGCGCGATCGCCTTGCGCCGGCGCGGCCGATGGCGCGGCGGAATCCAAGGGCTCAGGCCGGCTCGGCGGGGCTTTCGTTGGTGTGGAAGCTCACCGGACGGCCGGGCACGACGGTGGAGATCGCGTGCTTGTAGACCATCTGCGTCACGGTGTTCCGCAGCAGCACCACGTATTGGTCGAACGACTCGATATGGCCCTGCAGCTTGATGCCGTTGACGAGGTAGATCGACACCGGGACATGTTCCTTGCGCAGCAGGTTCAGGAACGGGTCTTGTAGGAGTTGCCCTTTGTTGCTCACGATATTCTCCGTGTTGTAGGAACGGTGCGGTTGCCACGTTAACACACGTGGCATCACCGTCGAGCGGGCCTCGTGGGTACCCGCCCGAGCGACGATGGATCCGCCGCGCGCGAAAAGGTTCGATTCGCGCCGCCTGCGGGCGCGTTCAGCCGCGTTCGCCCGCCTGGTACGGGTTGCGCGAGGTCTTCAGCTCGATGCGCAGCGGCGTGCCCACGAGCTTGAAGTGGTCGCGGATGCAGCCCTCCAGGTAGCGCCGGTAGGCATCGCTCACGTGTTCGAGCGCGTTGCCGTGGATCACCACGATGGGCGGATTCATCCCGCCCTGGTGCGCATAGCGCAGCTTGGGCCGCACCGCCCCGGCGCGCGCCGGCGCCTGGTGCGCGACCGCGTCGTGCAGCAAGCGCGTGAGCACCGGCGTGGGCAGCTTGCTCGTCGCCGAGGCATGGGCGCGGGCGATGGCCTGCCACAGCGGGCCCAGGCCCTGGCGCTTGCGCGCCGAGATGTGCAGCACCTCGGCATAGCGCAGGAAGGCCAGACGCTGCGCCAGCGAGCGCTCGAGCATCTGGCGCTGATAGGCATCGACCGCGTCCCACTTGTTGACGGCCACCACCACCGCGCGGCCGCTTTCGAGGATGTAGCCGGCGACATGCGCGTCCTGGTCGGTCACGCCCTGCGTGGCGTCGAGCAGCAGCACCACCACGTTGGCGTCGGCGATGGCCTGCAGCGTCTTGACGACGGAGAACTTCTCCACCGCCTCGAACACCTTGCCCTTGCGGCGCAGGCCGGCGGTGTCGATCAGCTCGAAGCGCCGGCCGCCGCGCTCGAACGGCACGTGGATCGCGTCGCGCGTGGTGCCGGGCTGGTCGAAGGCGACCAGGCGCTCCTCGCCGAGCCAGGCGTTGATGAGCGTGCTCTTGCCCACGTTGGGCCGCCCGGCCACGGCCAGGCGGATCGGCTTGTCGGCCGCTTCCTCGTCGTCGGCTGGCGCGTCGTCGAATGTCAGGCCGTCGAGCGCCGCGTCGACCAGGCTGCGCATGCCCTGCCCGTGTGCGGCCGACACCGCATGCGGCTCGCCGATGCCCAGTTCGTGGAACTCGGCCAGCGCCGGCGAATCGGTCATGCCCTCGGCCTTGTTGACGGCGAGCACCACGCGCTTGTGCTGCTCGCGCAGGTAGCGTGCGATGTCGTGGTCTTGCGCCGAGACGCCGGCGCGCACGTCGGTGACAAAGATCACCGCATCGGCCTCGGCCACCGCCGCCTGCGTCTGCCGCGCCATCTCGCGCACGATGCCGGTGGGCTTGTCGGGCTCGAAGCCGCCGGTGTCGATGACGATGAACTCGCGGCCGTCGGAGCGGGCATCGCCGTAGTGGCGATCGCGCGTGAGGCCTGCGAAGTCGGCCACGATCGCATCGCGGCTCTTCGTGAGCCGGTTGAACAGCGTCGACTTGCCCACGTTGGGGCGGCCGACGAGCGCGATCACGGGTTTCATCAGCGCCCGCACGGCCGCCGGAAGGGCGCTGAGCGCCCCCTCGGGGGGCAGCGAACGCA
>JAXMEL010000010.1:0-57266 GCA_046348365.1 Burkholderiaceae bacterium | reverse complement strand
CGAGCAGTCGGCCTCCGGCGGCGGCCCCCTCGTGCGGGCCGATCTCGGCCAGGTGTGGTTGCTGGCCGATCTCGGCCAGGTGCGGAGGCTGGCCGATCTCGGCCAGGTGCATCACGCTCGCGCCCTCGGCGCGCAGCGCTTCGGCCTGGGTCACCAGCGCATCGACCGCGACGCCGGCCTGCTGCATCAGCGCGCTGTTGCCCAGTGCGAGCCGGCGGCCCTCGACGACGCCGCGCACGCCGATGCCCGAGCTCGACTCGAACTGCTCGACCTTGGCCAGCGCGAGGCCGCGCCCGCGCGCCGCGCTCACGATGGCGTCGGCCAGCGGATGCTCGCTGCCCTGGTCGAGGCTGGCGGCCAGCCGCAGCACCTCGTCGGGGCTGCCGCCGCCGGCGGCGAGCGCACGGTCGAACGCGGGCCTGCCTTCGGTGAGGGTGCCGGTCTTGTCGACGATCAGCGTGTCCACCTTGCGCAGCTGCTCGATCGCCGCGGCGTCGCGGAACAGCACGCCCATCGTCGCCGCGCGGCCGCTGGCCACCATGATCGACATCGGCGTGGCCAGCCCGAGTGCGCAGGGGCAGGCGATGATCAGCACCGCCACCGCGTTGGCCAGCGCGTAGACCCAGCTCGGCTCGGGGCCGACCCAGCCCCAGACCGCGAACGTGAGCAGCGCGATCGCCACCACCACCATCACGAACCAGCCGGCCACGCGGTCGGCCAGGCGCTGCATCGGCGCCTTCGAGCGCTGCGCCTGCGCCACCATTTGCACGATCTGCGCGAGCATCGTCTGCGCGCCGACGCGCTCGGAGCGCATCGTCAGCGCGCCGCTGGTGTTGAGCGTGGCGCCGATCAGCTTGTCGCCGGCGCGCTTGCTCACCGGCATCGGCTCGCCGGTGAGCATCGACTCGTCGACCGCGCTCGCGCCTTCGACCACCACGCCGTCGACCGGCACCTTCTCGCCGGGGCGCACGCGCAGCGTGTCGCCGACGTGCACGTGCGTCAGCGGCACGTCCTCCTCGGTGCCGTCGGCGCGGATGCGGCGCGCCGTCTTCGGCGCCAGGCCGAGCAGCGACTTGATCGCCGCCGAGGTCTGCGAGCGCGCCCTCAGCTCGAGCATCTGGCCGAGCAGCGTCAGCGAGATGATCACCGCCGCGGCCTCGAAGTACACCGCGACGCGGCCCATCGAGTGGAACGACTGCGGGAACACCTCCGGCGCCACGGTGGCGACCACGCTGTAGACGAACGCCGCGCCGGTGCCCAGCCCGATCAGCGTCCACATGTTCGGGCTGCGCTGCAGTACCGACTGCGCGCCGCGGGCGAAGAACGGCCAGCCCGCCCACAGCACGATCGGCAGCGACAGCACCAGCTCGACCCAGCTCTGCGTGGCCATCGTGAACCAGCCGAAGCGGTGGCCGAACATCGCCAGCACGGTGACCACCACGGTCAATGGCAGCGTCCACCAGAAGCGGCGCGTGAAGTCGCGCAGCTCGGGGTTGTCGTCGTCCTCCAGGCTCGGCAGCACCGGCTCGAGCGCCATGCCGCACTTGGGGCAGTGGCCCGGATGGTCCTGCCGGATCTCCGGGTGCATCGGGCAGGTGTAGATCGTGCCGGGCGGCGCGGGCGGTGTCGCCTCGGCGTGCCGATGCTCGTGGTGTGCATGCGCGGCGTGATCGTGGCCCGCGTGCGCATCGGCCGCGTCCATGGGGCCTGCGTCCCCATGGGCCGCGGGGTCGGGTGCTGCGGGCTCGGCGGGATGCCGGTGCTGGTGGTGGGCATGCGTGTCCATGGCACTCCTGTATTGGGTCAACCCGGGTGCGGAGCCGGGCGCTGGGGTCGGAGCCGAACGATGAACCTTGACATGATGAGAATGTCAAGCGCCGAACGCCTGGCGGCATCCGCGCAGCATCTGTTCGGTGCACCACCTGGCGTACGCGCGGCCTAACAGCCGCCCGAGCCAGCGGACGATGCCCCTGGGCGGCAGGTTGTAGTCGATCCAGATGCGCACGTGGCCGCGGCCGCTCGTGCCACGGACGTCGAAGCCCATGCGATAGCTGCCGATCACCAGCAGCCGCGGCTCGCCCACCGTCTGCCACGCCTTGCGCCACGGCGGTTCGTAGTCGGTGACCACCTCGTCCAGCGACAGCCGCAGGCCCAGCACGCGGCCCGCCAGGCGGATGTGCGAGCCCACGGCCTGGCCGTGGCGATCGTCGGTTTCGACGCGCAGCGACGAGCCGGCCATCATCAGCGACGACGACTCCATGTGCGCCGACAGGCGGCGGTGGTCGTCGAGGAAGGCGAACACCTCCGGCGGCGCTGCACCGACGTCGGCCGCGGCCTCCTCGTGGTGGGCAAATGGCGTGCTCACTGCGGCGACTTCGTCGAGGCCGGTTCGATCCGCTTCGCCGCGAGTGTTCACGGCGCCTGCCATTTGAAGACCCGCGGCGCCGGCTCGCCGGGGCGCTGGATCCGCAGTTCGATCGACTGCGGGCGCGGGTCGAGCGCAGCGAACACCAGCACGCCCTTGCGATGGTGGCTGCCCGGGCCGTCGCCCTTCCATGCCGTCGGGCCGTGCGGCTTGCCCTGGCCGTCGACGAGCGTCGCGCTGCGCATCAGGTCGTCGTCGAGGGCGCGCACGTGGGTGTCGAACGTGACCTCGAACTCCCACGCGCTGCCCGACAGCACGCGCGGCACGACCTTCACGGTGACCATCTGCACATCGCTCGATTGCGCGGGCCAGTCGTTCGCCGCTGCGGCCGGCGCCGCGCAGGGCAGCGCCAGGGCCAGCGTCGCGAGCGCCGCGCCCGCGACGCGCGGCAGGTTCAGGCGGCGGCAGTCCATCTCGAATGCTCCTTGGAAACGCGCATCACCTTCGACAGGATGTAGCCGATCCCAGCGAGGTTGAACGCCAGACCGACCCAGAAGAACTGCACCTGGTACTGGGCCGCGAAGGTCACGAGCCCGGTCGCTCCGAGCACCGGCAGCACGTTGGTCAGGTAGTGCGCGCAGCACGACACCATGGCCGCGGTCGAGGTCGTGCCCGAAACGGCGACCACCTTCTGCGAGCCGCCGTGGTGCGCGACCAGGTGCTCGAGGTGGACGTACAGGCCGATCTGCACCCCGAAGCCGGCAGCGAGGCCGACGAGGTAGTACCAGTAGGTCGAGAACTGCTCGACCGCGAAGGCCCGACCGGAGGTGGCACCGACGATGACGAAGAACACGACGAGCAGCGCGACGGCTGCGCCGGCCCCGGTCGCGATGGCCCTGGACTTCATGGTCGCTGACATCGCTCCTTCACTCCTTGCCGGGCGCAAGCCGGCTGTTGCGCCGCAGCGATGGCACGAAGCGCGGCGTGCTCGCGGCGTAGCGGTCGAACGCGTCGCCGAAGCGTGCGCGCATCTGCGCCTCCTCGTGCAGCGCCAGGCGGCCGTACATCGCCACCAGCACCGGAAACATCGCCAGCGTCAGCAGCGTCGGCCACTGCAGCAGGAAGCCGAGCAGGATCAGCACGAAGCCCGCGTACTGCGGATGGCGCATGCGCGCGTACGGGCCGGCCGTGGCCAGCGCCTGCCGGCGCTGCGCGTGGTACAGCACGTTCCACGCGCTCGACAGCAGCCAGAAGCCGCCACCGATGAACAGGTAGCTCGCGATGTGCAGCGCGCCGAAATGCGGGTTGCCCTTCTCGCCCAGCAGCGTCCACCACAGATGGCCGGCGTCGTGCGACAGCAGGTCGAGCCCGGGGTAGCGCGTCTGCAACCAGCCCGACAGCAGGTAGATCGTCAGCGGGAAGCCGTACATCTCGGCGAACAGCGCCACCACGAATGCGGTGAAGGCGCCGAAGGTGCGCCAGTCGCGCGCCGTCTGCGGCTTGAAGAAGCTGAAGGCGAACATCACGAACACCGCGGAGTTGACGATCGCCAGCAGCCACAGGCCGTAGGCGGGGGCGGCGGTGTCGTGGCTCATGGCCGTTCCCCGGGTTGCGAGCGGTCGGCACCTGCGCGGGTCGAGCCGCCGGGCTTGCCGTGGTGGCCGTGGCCTCCCCGATGCATGAACACGTGCATCAGCGGGCACGCCAGCAGCACCACGTAGGGCAGCGCGCCCAGCAGGTGCGCCCGGTGCTCGGCCCACAGGAACCAGCCCGCCACGGCCGCCAGGACCACCCAGCCGATGCCCAGGCGCGAGCGCCAGAACGAAGGTGGGGACTCGCGAAGGTCGGGATCCATGATGTTCTCCTGGCAGCGGCCCCGTTCGGGGCCTAACGCGCCGCTTCGATGGCCGAGACCACCAGCGCGCCGCCGGCGTCCTTCTCGGCGCGGAAGCGCACCTGGTCGCCCGCCTTCAGCTTGTCGAGCAGCGCGGCGTCCTTGACGCGGAACACCATCGTCATCGGTGGCATGTCGAGGTTCCTGATCTCGCCGTGCTTGATCGTCACCTTGGCCGCCTCTTTGTCGACCTTGCGCACCTCGCCGTTGGTCAGGTCGGCGCGATGGTGCGCGCCGTGGTCGGCGGCTTGCTGCTGCGCTTGGGCAGCGACGGGTGCGGCGAGCACGGCGGCGAGGAGGGTGCTGATGAGCAGGGGTTTCATGGCAGCGGTCCTTTCGGGTTCAACGGTGGGAGCGGTAGACATCGGCACTGCGGGAAGGCGGCAGGTCATGCGGGCAGCATGAACCTTGACATGATGGAAGAGTCAAGCCACCTCGCGTCCAGCAACTGCGCGGCATCTGCCGGGTGCACGAGCAGGCGCACGGTCGCGACGACGATTCGCGCACCGCCCTAGCGGGCCGGCTCGATGGCGGTGACGACAAATGCGCTGCCTTCCTTCTCGACGCGGAAGCGCACTTTGTCGCCTGCCTTCACCTTGTCGAGCAGCGTCGCGTCCTTGACGCGGAACACCATCGTCATCGGTGGCATGTCGAGGTTCTTGATCTCGCCGTGCTTGATCGTCAGCTTGGCCGCCTCCTTGTCGACCTTGCGCACCTCGCCGTCGGTCATGTCGGCAGCGGGTTGGGTCGCGGCACGGTTGCCGGTTTGCTGCTGCGCTTGGGCAGCGACGGGTGCGGCGAACACGGCGGCGAGCACGGCGCTGATGAGCAGGGGTTTCATGGCAGAGATCCCTTCGGATTCAACGGTAGGAGCGGTAGACGTCGGCGCTGCCGTCGCGGCGGACGAGCAGCACGTCGTAGGGGTCGCGGCGGCCGCCGTACTCGGGGCCGTCCATGCCGGGCGCGCCCACCGGCATCGCCGGCACGGCCAGGCCCACCGCGGCGGGCTTGTCTTTCAGCAGGCGCTGGATCTCGCGCGCCGGCACGTGGCCTTCGATCGCGTAGCCGCCGACGCGCGCGGTGTGGCACGAGCCGTACTTCAGCGGCATGCCGAGCGCGGCGCGCTGGTCGGTGTTGCCGTCGTCGAACGTGCGCACCCTGAAACCGTTGGCCTCGAGGTGGCGCACCCAGTCCTTGCAGCAGCCGCAGGCGGGGCTCTTCCACACCTCGACCACGGGGGTGCCCTGGGCGGCGCCGACGCGCGGGGCGGTGAAGAGCGATGCGGCGAGCGCGGCGATGCACTGGCGCCGTTGCAGGAGGGTGGTCATTTGGCCCCCTTGGCGCTCTCGCGCCTTCCCCCCGAGGGGGAGCGAGCGCCTTCGGAGCTGCCGTGCGGCGCTCATGCTGGCCTCACGGTGAGGGTGCCGGTCATGCCGGCCTGGTAGTGGCCTGCGATCAGGCAGGCGAACTCGAAACTGCCGGCGCGGTTGCAGCACCAGACGATCTCGCCGGTCTTGCCGGGGCTCACGTGCGCCATGTACGGCTCGTCGTGCTCCATGTCCGGAAACTCCATCATCAGCTTCGCGTGCTTCTCGTTCTCGGCCTTGGTGCCGATGACGAATTCGTGCTTCACCTGGCCGGTGTTGCGCACCTTGAAACGCACGGTCTCGTCGAGCCGCACGTCGATGCGCTCGGGCGAGAAGCGCATCGTGTCGAGCATGCGCACCTCGATGGTTCGCTTCGCGGCCTTGGCGTCGCCGGCCACACCCCAGGGCTTCTGCTCCTTCACGATCGGGCCGGCGGAGTTCTTGTGCCTGGCGTCGCCGTGCGCGCGCGCGCCGCGCGCCAGCCCCGCCAGTGCGGCGCCGGCGAGGATCAAGTGGCTTCTGCGTCGATTCATCGAGACTCTCCTGGTTGGTGATCAGTGCTGGCCATGACCGGCGGGCTTGCGCACGCGCACCTCGCTCGGTTGCGCCGGCGGCGACGCGGGTGCCATCGAGGTGCCGCCGCCTGCGCTGCTGCGCGCCGGCTCGGCGAGCGCGCCGGTCCATTCGTGAGCCACGGTGCCCGGCGGATGCTCGAACCAGCCCGGGTCGCGGTAGTCGCCGGCGGCCAAGTCGCGGCGCACCTTGACCACGCTGAACATGCCGCCCATGCCCACCGCGCCGAACGGGCCGGTGCCGGTCATCATCGCGGCGGTGTTGTCGGGCAGCGGCATCTCCATCTCGGTCATGTCCTTCATGCCGCGCTCGCCCATCACCATGTAATCGGGCACGAGCTTGGTGATCTGTTTCACCACGCCGCGGTGGTCGACGCCGATCATCGTCGGCACGTTGTGGCCCATCGCGTTCATCGTGTGGTGGCTCTTGTGGCAGTGGAACGCCCAGTCGCCTTCCTCGTCGGCCACGAACTCGAACTGGCGCATCTGGCCGACGGCGATGTCGACGGTCACCTCCGGCTGGCGCGTGCTCCTGGGCGTCGGCCCGCCGTCGGTGCCGGTGACCAGGAACTCGTGCCCGTGCAGGTGGATCGGGTGATTGGTCATCGTCAGGTTGCCGATGCGGATGCGCACGCGGTCGTTGCGGCGCACCACCAGCGGGTCGATGCCGGGGAAGATGCGGCTGTTCCAGCTCCACAGGTTGAAGTCGAGCATCGTCATGATCTTGGGCGTGTAGCTGCCGGGGTCGATGTCGTAGGCGTTGAGCAGGAAGCAGAAGTCGCGATCGACCTCGGCGATCAGCGGGTGCCTGGCCTTCGGGTGCGTGACCCAGAAGCCCATCAGGCCCATCGCCATCTGCACCATCTCGTCGGCGTGCGGGTGGTACATGAAGGTGCCGGGGCGCCGTGCGACGAACTCGTAGACGAAGGTCTTGCCCGGCGGGATGCCCGGCTGCGTGAGGCCGGTGACGCCGTCCATGCCGTTGGGCAGACGCTGCCCGTGCCAGTGCACCGCGTGCACCTCGGGCAGCTTGTTGGTGACGAAGATTCGCACCCGGTCGCCTTCGACCACCTCGATCGTCGGCCCTGGGCTCTGGCCGTTGTAGCCCCACAGGTGCGCCTTGAAACCCGGCGTCATCTCGCGCACCACCGGCTCGGCGACGAGGTGGAACTCCTTGACGCCCGCGTTCATTCGCCAGGGCAGGCTCCAGCCGTTGAGCGTGACCACCGCGTTGTACGGTCGTCCCGTGTTCGGCACGAGCGGCGGCATCGTGTCGGGCTTGGTCTGGATGACCGGCTCGGGCAGGGCGGCCAGCGCCACCTTGCCGACGGCCGCTGCGCTCACCGCGGCCGTGACGGCGCCGGCGCTGCCGAGGAGGTTGCGTCGCGAGATCATGTCGGTCCTTGCGGGGTTCAGTGCGGTGCGCTGCCGGACTCGGCAGTCGACAGCGCGGGGCCGGCGAGGGGGCTCAGCGCCGGCCGGCCGACCAGCGCCATCTCGAGGTCGGCCTGCGCGAGCCAGAAGTCGCGCAGCGCGTCGATCGCGGCGTGCACGCTGGCGATCTGCGCGCGCGCATCGGCCAGCAGGTCGAACACGCCGATCAGCATGCCGTTGTAGCGCAGCACGTTCTCCTCGAGGATGCGCTGGCGCAGCGGCACGATCTCGTCGCGCTGGTGGCGCGCGATGTCCCACGCCGAGCGGTACGCGCCGTAGGCCTCGCGCACCTCCGAGCGCGCGTCGATCGCGATGGCGGCGGCGCGCTGCAGCGACTGCATGTACACGTGCTCGGCGCGCGCCACGCGCGCATCGCCCCAGTCGAACAGCGGCAGCTCGAGCGTGACCTCCCAGCCGCGCTGCGTCGGCAGCTCGTTGGAGCCGTTGTTCTGATAGCCGAGCTCGAGCACGTTGATGAAGCGCGTGGTCTTCGCCAGCCCCAGGCTGCGCGCCGTCTCCTGCGTGGCGGCGCGCGCCTGCTGCACGTCGAGCCGCTGCGCGATCGCGCGCTGCTCGATGTCGGGCATCTCGTTGGCCTGCCTGGGCAGATCGGGCAGCCGCTCGGGCAGCGCGAAGGCGGTCTGCGCGCCCCACAGGCCGAGCAGCCGCGTCAGCCGCTCGCGCGTGCTGCGCTGCACCTGCTGCGCGCGGCCGAGGTTGAGCACGGTCTCGGCGTAGAAGCCCTGCTCGCGCGCCTGCTGCAGCGCGTTGAAGTTGCCCACCTGCGCCATGCGTCGCGCCAGCTCGGCGCTGGCCTGCGCCGCTTCCATCACCATGCGCGTGTAGCGCACCGACTCTTCGGCGGCGACCGCCTGCACCCAGGCCTTGCGCGTGTCGGCCGCCAGCGCCAGCACGGCGGTGGCCACCTGGGCCTGCGTCTGCGCGAAGCGCTGCGCCTCGACCTGTTGCAGCGTCGGCAGCACGATCAGCCGCGCCAGGTTGAAGTGGAAGCTGCGCTCGAGCTCGACCTCGCTGCCGCGCGTCAGGCGTGCGAAGCTGAAGCCCGGATTGGGCAGGCGGCCGGCCTGCACCAGCTCGGCCTCGCCGATGCCCAGCGCGTGGTAGCTCGCCTGCAGGCCCTTATTGTTGAGCAGCGCGAGCTGCACCGCGTCGTCGGCGGCGAGCGGCGCGCGCAGCAGCTCGGCCACGCGCTGCTCGATGCGCTCGCGCTCGGCATCGGTGCGCGCCCAGAGCAACTCCTTGTCGAGCCGGCTGCGTGCCGCCTGCTCGACCGGCGCGAACCCGCCGTCGGGGCTGAACGACGTGCAGCCCGCCAGCAGCGCGAAGGCCGCCAGGGCCACGGTGCGCCGCACCGGCGCGAGGGCGAAGGGACGTGCCATGGTGGGTCAGCGCCTGCGGTCGCCTTTGCCCGGGCCGGTGGCATCGGCCGGCCGCGACGCGGGCGCGCTCGCTGCCGCGGGTGCCAGAGCCTCACGCGCATAGGCACGCCAGCCGCCGATGCGCTCGACGGTTTCGTTGGCCTGCTTCCAGGGGATCTTCTGGATCTCGCCGACGCGGCGGTAGTCCCTGAACACCGATTCGTGCGAGGCCGGCGGCGTGCTCGCCGCGGGGTCCAGCGGGTCGGGCCGTTGCGCTGCGGATTGCGGGCCCGCGGCGAGCGCGGACACGCACCACGCCAGCGGCACACCAGAGCGAATGACGAAGCGAAGCATGAAGCCCCCGATGAACGGTGCATACCGGGCCGCGGCCATGTCGGCAGCGGCCGCGCGTGCGGCGGTCAGGGAGTCGAGGGGGCAGAGGCTGCGGCTCGCCGGGGCGAGCGCGTTCTACCTACCCGGCGCCGGGCGCCGCTCAACCGAGCGGCGGTCGCGGTGGGCGTTCGGGCCCGCTGGTGACGAAGGCCGCGTGGTGCGCCGATGGCGCCGCCGGCGCCGCTTCTGCGAACGGAGGTTGCGGCAACACGAGAGCGGTGCTCGGCAGGCCCAGCCCGACGAAGCAGGCGGCGCACGCACTGCACGTGTGCAGCGGTGCGGTGGCGTCGTCGCAACAGGCGTGGTCGGGAGCCGGGCTGTGCGCGGCCTGCGCGGGCGCTGCGTCCGCAGTGGCGTCGCCAAGGTGATGCGATGCCGCAGTGGCCTCGGGAACCGGTGCCTGCAGGTGCGTGGCGGCGCTGGGTGCGGAGGCGCCGTGGGCCGACGTGGCCGCCGCGATGCCCTGCATCGGCAGCGCGAGCGCCAGCAGCCAGATCATGAAGGGCCAGAGCGTGCGGCGCATGGTGGCGGCAGTATAGATGCCCGCTGCAAGCGCGCGCTGGGCGGCCGGCACACCTGGCACGCTGCGCGAGGAGGGCTGCCTACAATCGCCGCATTGCAGGCCACCGCAGCGCGCCCATGTCGACCCCTACGATCGCGGCCCCCGATCTCGCCCACATCACGCCGCGCGAGAAGGCCGAGCTGCTGGCGCAGGCGTTGCCGTACATCCGCAAGTTCCACGGCAAGACGATCGTCATCAAGTACGGCGGCAACGCGATGACCGACCCCGCGCTGCAGCAGGACTTCGCCGAGGACGTGGTGCTGCTGAAGCTGGTGGGCATGAACCCGGTGGTGGTGCACGGCGGCGGCCCGCAGATTGAGGAGGCGCTGGGCCGCCTGGGCAAGAAGGGCACCTTCATCCAGGGCATGCGCGTCACCGACGAGGAGACGATGGAGGTCGTCGAGTGGGTGCTGGCCGGCGAGGTGCAGCAGGACATCGTGGGCCTCATCAACCACGCCGGCGGCAAGGCGGTGGGCCTCACGGGCCGCGACGGCGGGCTGGTGCGCGCACGCAAGCTGAAGATGCTCGACAAGGACGACCCCACCAAGGAGCACGACGTCGGCCAGGTGGGCGACATCGTCGCCATCGACCCCAGCGTGGTGCGCGCGCTGCAGGACGACCAGTTCATCCCGGTGGTGAGCCCGATCGGCTTCGGCGAGCACAACGAGAGCTACAACATCAACGCCGACGTCGTCGCCGGCAAGCTGGCCGAGGTGCTGAAGGCCGAGAAGCTGGTGCTGCTGACCAACACGCCCGGCGTGCTCGACAAGAACGGCAAGCTGCTGACCGACCTGTCGGCGCGCGAGATCGACGCGCTGTTCGCCGACGGCACGCTGTCGGGCGGCATGCTGCCCAAGATCGCCAGCGCGCTCGATGCCGCCAAGGGCGGCGTGCACGCGGTGCACATCATCGACGGTCGCGTGCCGCACGCGATGCTGCTGGAGATCCTGAGCGATCAGGCGTACGGCACGATGATCCGCTCGCATTGAATCCGCAGCGGCCCCGGCCCACGGTCTGGCTGTTCGACCTCGACGACACGCTGCACGACGCGGCGGCAGCGTCGATGGTCGGCATCCACGAGGCGATGAACGCCTACATGCAGCGCGAGCTGCAACTCTCGCCCGAGGCGGCCACCGCGCTACGCCGCACCTACTGGAAGCGCTACGGCGCCACGCTGCTCGGGCTGGTGCGCCACCACGGCGTGCAGGCCGCGCACTTCCTGCACGACACGCACCGGCTGCCGGGGCTGGAGGAGCGCGTCAGCGGACACCGCCACGACTTCGCGGCGATCCACGCGCTGCCCGGACGCAAGCTGGTTCTCACCAACGCACCGCGCGCCTACGCGATGCGCGTGCTGCGCGCGCTGCGCGTCGAGCACCTGTTCGAAGCCGTGGTCTCGATCGAGGACATGTGGATGTTCGGCCAGCTTCGACCCAAGCCCGACTCGCGCATGCTGCGCGCGCTGTGCGCGCGCCTGCGCGTGCACCCGCGCCGCTGCGTACTGGTGGAGGACACGCTGCAGCACCAGAAGGCGGCGCGCCGCGTCGGGCTGCGCACGGTGTGGGCGCGGCGTTACCGCCGCCGCACCACCCCCCGGCCGTTCCGGCCGCCTTATGTCGACCGGTTGGCGCCGAGCCTGCGCGTGCTGGTCCGCGACGGTCGCCGGTGGGCGTCCCGGCGCTGAACTCGATCGGACGACTTGGCGGCGCGGCGGGCCCCGGATGGTGGCGCAAGGTCAAAAGACTCGTGCGGGAAGCAGTGTGAGTCGGTGTTTACCTGCACTCTGAGGCCCCGTGGTGCTGTGCCAGAATCCTTCGCGCCCCTGCCGAGCCGTTGACGATCACGATGTCCGACATCACCCATGCCGACGGCGCCGAGTCGACATCCACCGAGCCGGCCGAGCCCCGGGCCACCAAGCGCAAGCGACCCAAGCCGGGCGAACGCCGCGTGCAGATCCTGCAAACGCTGGCGTCGATGCTCGAGCAGCCGGGCGCCGAGCGCATCACCACCGCCGCGCTGGCGGCGAAGCTCGACGTCAGCGAGGCAGCGCTGTACCGCCACTTCGCCAGCAAGGCGCAGATGTTCGAGGGGCTGATCGAGTTCATCGAGAGCAGCATCTTCACACTGGTCAACCAGATCACCGAGCGCGAGGCCTCGGGCGCCGCGCAGGCGCAGCGCATCGTGACGCTGATCCTGCAGTTCGGCGAGAAGAACCCCGGCATGGTGCGGGTGATGGTCGGCGACGCGCTGGTGTTCGAGAACGAGCGCCTCACGGTGCGCATGAACCAGTTCTTCGACCGCGTCGAGTCGCAGCTGCGGCAGAGCCTGCGTCAGGCCGCCGAGAGCGCGGGCTCGATGACGCCCACCGTCGACGCCGGCGCGCTGGCCTCGGTGATCACCGCGTTCGTCGTCGGGCGGCTGCAGCGCTACGCTCGCTCGGGCTTCAAGCGCAACCCCACCGAGCACCTCGACGCGGCGCTGCAACGCCTCACCGGCTGAGCGGCCCGGCGTCGCGATGCTGCACGTCGACGTCGGCGGCGCGACGCTCGCGCTGCTGCCCGAGCGCGCCGCCTACCTGCCGGCGCAGCGCACGCTGCTGGTGGCCGACGTGCACGTCGGCAAGGCGGCGTCGTTTCGCGGCCTCGGGGTGCCGGTGCCCGCCGGCACCACCGACGGCACGCTGGCGCGTCTGGCCGCGGCGCTCGCGGCCAGCGGCGCGACGCAGTTGGTGATGCTCGGTGACTTCGTGCACTCGGCGCGCTCGTACGCGCGCGCCACCCTCGACGCGCTGGCGCGCTGGCGCGAGGCGCACGCGGCCTTGAGCATCACCTTGCTGCGCGGCAATCACGATGCCCGTGCCGGCGAGCCGCCATCGTGGCTCGGTATCGAGACGGTCGATGCGCCGCTGCGTTGCGGGCCGCTGCTGCTGGCGCACGAACCCGAGCCGCGGCCCGACGCCTACGTGCTGGCCGGCCACGTGCACCCGTGCGTGGTGGTCGGCGGGCGCGGCTTCGACCGCCTGCGGCTGCCGTGCTTCCACTTCGGTGCGCGCGTCGGCGTGCTGCCGGCGTTCGGCGAATTCACCGGCTGGCACGCGCTGCCACGTGGCGAGGGCGACCGCGTGTTCGCGATCGCCGGCGGCCGGGTGCACGAGGTGTGAGGCACACTGCGCGGCGATGGACGAACGACTGCAACACCTGATCGATCACGCCGAGCGGCTGCTGACGCGGCTCGAGGCGGCGCTGCCGCACGCGCCGCGCGCGCCCGACTGGGAGGCGTCGATCGCCTTTCGCTACCGGCGCCGCGGCGGCGGCGCGCAACTCGAGCCGGTGAAGCACGTGGCGTCGATCCGCCTGCGCGACCTGAAGGAGATCGACTCGCAGATGGAGCGGCTGCGCCGCAACACCGAACAGTTCGTCGCCGGTCGGCCGGCCAACAACGTGCTGCTGACCGGGGCGCGCGGCACCGGCAAGAGCTCGCTGATCAAGGCCTGCCTGCACGAGTTCGCAGCGCGCGGCCTGCGCCTGATCGAAGTCGACAAGGCCGACCTGATCGAACTGCCCGATCTGGTGGAGCTGGTGGCGTTGCGGCCCGAGCGTTTCGTCGTCTTCTGCGACGACTTGAGCTTCGACGAGGGCGAGCCCGGCTACAAGGCACTGAAGTCGGTGCTCGATGGTTCGGTGGCCGCCACCAGCGAGAACCTGCTGATCTACGCCACCAGCAACCGGCGCCACCTGCTGCCCGAATACATGAAGGAGAACCTCACCTACACCCACACCGACGACGGCGAGGTGCACCCGGGCGAGGTGATCGAAGAGAAGATCTCGCTGTCGGAGCGCTTCGGGCTGTGGATCAGCTTCTACCCTTTCAGCCAGCAGGAGTACCTGGCGATCGTCGCGCAGTGGCTGCGCACCTTCGGGGTCGCCGAGGGCCAGGTGCAGCAGGCGCTGAAGCCGTCGCTGGTGTGGGCGCTGGAGCGCGGTTCGCGCTCGGGCCGCGTCGCCTGGCAGTTCGCGCGCGACTGGGCCGGCCGCGATGCGCACGACGAGGCCCCGCCACCGTCGCCCGACTCGCCCGCGCCCGAAGGCCTGGACCATGCCTGAGCGGGTCGTGAGCCATGCCTCGGCCCCGGAGGGCCGAGGCGCTCACGAGGCGCAAGACCGTGCGCAGGCACGGTCTTGCGTCCACATTCGCTCCCTGCGGACTGGCGAACGCCAGCGAGGGGGCCGGCGCATGCAAAGCGCCGGCGCGGGCTGCAAGCCTGAGCGGGACGTGAGCCATGCCTCGGCCCTGGAAGACCGAGGCGCTCCAGAGCATGCAAAGCGCAGGCGCGCGGCCTGAGGGGGCAGCGGCCGAGGCGGCGCCGCGACAGCCGGTCGATGTCGCGGTCGGGGTGCTGATCGACGCCGAAGGGCGCTTCCTGCTCACCTCGCGGCCGCCGGGCAAGGTGTACGCCGGCTACTGGGAGTTCCCGGGCGGCAAGTTCGAGCCCGGCGAAGCGCTCGAGCAGGCGCTTCGCCGCGAACTGCACGAGGAACTGGGCATCACGATCGATGCCGTCGAGCCGTGGCACGTTGAGCTGGTGGACTATCCGCACGCGCTCGTGCGCCTGCACTTCTGCAAGGTCTACCGCTGGCGCGGCGAGTTCGAGATGCGCGAGGGCCAGCAGATGGCGTGGGAGACGCTGCCGGTGCGAAGCGCTCCGGTGCTGCCCGGCACCGTGCCGGTGCTGCGCTGGTTCGCGGCCGAGCGCGGGCACACGGGTGCCACCCACGCCGAGTGACTACACTGGGCCCATGCAGTGGCTCGACCAGATCAAGTGGGGCGCCGACGGCCTGGTGCCGGTGATTGCGCAGGAGGTCGGCAGCAACGACGTGCTGATGGTCGCGCACATGAACCGCGAGGCGCTGGCGCGCACGGCGCAGTCGGGCCAGGCGGTCTACTGGAGTCGCTCGCGGCAGCGGCTGTGGCACAAGGGCGAGGTCTCCGGTCACGTGCAGCGGGTGCACGAGATCCGCATCGACTGCGACGCCGACGTCGTGCTGCTGAAGGTGACGCAGCTCGGCCACCAGCCCGGCATCGCCTGCCACACCGGGCGCCATTCGTGCTTCTTTCGCCGCTACGAGGGCGGCGACTGGAGCAACGTCGAGCCGGTGCTGAAGGATCCCGCCGCCATCTACCCGGGCACCCGATGAGTCGCGCGCCGACACCCGGCGACGACACGCTCGCCCGGCTGGCCGCGGTGATCGAGTCGCGCCGCGGCGGCGACCCCGACAAGAGCTACGTCGCGCGGCTGTTCGCCAACGGGCCCGATGCGATCCTGAAGAAGATCGGCGAGGAGGCCACCGAGACGGTGATGGCGGCCAAGGACGGCGACCGCAAGCGCATCGTCGCCGAGATGGCCGATCTGTGGTTCCACGCGCTGGTGGCGCTGGCGGCTTTCGGCCTGAAGCCACGCGACGTGCTCGACGAGCTGGAGCGCCGCGAGGCGATGTCGGGGCTGGAGGAGAAGGCGCTGCGCAAGCAGCGCGCACGCGAGGGGGAGCAACGGTGAACGAGATCGCGACCACCACCAAATCGCCCGAGGAGCTGACCGGGCTGAAGAACGTGACGATGATGGTCTACCTGCTGCAGGCGCTGAGCTTCCTGTGGGGCGTGACGGCGATCGTCGGCGTGGTGATCAACTACGTGAAGCGCGACGACGCCAGGGGCACCTTGTACGAGAACCACTTCGACTGGCAGATCCGCACCTTCTGGTGGGGGCTGCTGTGGGGCGTGGTGGGCGTGCTGCTGATCATCGCGCTCGGGCTCGGTTTTCTCGTCATGTTCGTCGCCTGGGTGTGGGCGATCTACCGCGTCGTCAAGGGCTGGCTCAAGCTGAGCGAGGGCAAACCGGTCTACCCGGCCTGAGGAGGCCTCACGTGGCAACCGATCCGAACTGCATCTTCTGCAAGATCGCCGCGGGGCAGATCCCGGCCAACAAGGTCTACGAGGACGACGAGATCGTCGCTTTCCACGACATCCACCCGTGGGCGCCGGTGCACATCCTGCTGATCCCCAAGCGCCACATCGTCAGCATGGTCGACGTCACCGAGGCCGATGCGCCGCTGCTCGGGCGCATGATGGCTGTGTCGCCGCGGCTGCTGCGCGAACTCGGCGTCACCAACGGCTTCCGCCACGTGGTGAACACCGGCCGCGACGGCAATCAGGAGGTGATGCACTTGCACGTGCACGCCATGGGCGGCCCCCGCCCCTGGCTGAAGGGGTGAGCGCGGACGGATGACCGCACCTGCGTGCGGGCAGCCGCCTCGCGAACCGGCCGGGCATGCAGGCCCGGCCGTGGAGGAGCGCGGACGGATGACCGCGCCTGCGCGTGGGCAGCCGCCTCGCGAACCGGCCGGGCATGCAGGCCCGGCCGTGGGACGAGCGCGGGCGACTGACCGCATCCGGCAACCGGGCAAACGCCGCGTGAACCGGCAGGCCGTTTTCTGCCGCGACGTGGGGAACCGCAGCCCACCGCCTAAAATCTATTGCTTGCTTCCAGGAGATTCATCATGGGTTCGTTCAGCATCTGGCATTGGCTGATCGTGCTGCTGGTCGTGGTCCTGATCTTCGGCACCAAGAAGCTGAAGAACATGGGCTCCGACCTCGGGGCTGCCGTCAAGGGCTTCAAGGACGGCGTGCGCGACGGCACCGCCGGCACCGAGACGCCCGCGCCGCCGCCGCAGCAGGTCACCGCCAACCCGCGCTCGGCCGACGCCAACACGGTCGACGTCGAGGCCAAGAGCAAGTCCTGATCGGCGGCGGCGACGTACGCTCGGGCGAGACCGATGCTCGATTTCGGGTTCGACAAGATCGCGCTGATCGGCGCGGTGGCGCTGATCGTGATCGGCCCCGAGAAACTGCCGCGCGTGGCGCGCACCGTGGGGGCGCTGATCGGCAAGGCGCAGCGCTATGTGGCCGACGTCAAGGCCGAGGTCAACCGCTCGATCGAACTCGAAGAACTGCAGAAGATGAAGAAGCAGTTCGAGAGCGCGGCCAGCGACATCCAGAGCACCGTGCAGCGCGAAGTCAGCGAGGCCGGCCAGGCGTTCGAATCGAGCTGGAAGGAGGCCACCGCGGAGCTCGAGGCGGGCGCGACGCCGGCCACGCCGTACGAGGCGCCGCCCCCGGCCTACAAGCGGCCCGACAAGAAGTGGCGCCTCAAACGTGGCGCCACGCCGATGTGGTTCAAGCAACGCCAGGGCATCCGGCGCCAGGTGCAGTCGGGCGCTGCGCGGGTGGCACGCTTCAGGCCGCCGCGCCCGCGCTGAAGACGAGGCCATGGCCACCGAAGATCCGAAGGACGAACTCGCCGGAACCGAAGCGCCTTTCGTCACCCACCTGGTCGAGCTGCGCAACCGGCTGATTCGCGCGCTCGGCGCGGTGTTCGTGGTGTTCGTCGTGCTGTGCATCTGGCCGGGGCCCGGCGCGCTGTACGACTTGCTGTCGGCGCCGATGACGCACCACCTGCCGGCGGGCACCAAGCTGATCGCCACCAACGTTTTCTCGCCGTTCCTGGTGCCGCTGAAGATCACGCTGATGGCGGCGTTCCTGCTGGCGCTGCCGGTGGTGCTGTACCAGGTGTGGGCGTTCGTCGCGCCCGGGCTGTACTCGCACGAGAAGAAGTTCGTGCTGCCGCTGGTGGTGTCGAGCACGACGCTGTTCTTCGTCGGCGTGGCGTTCTGCTACTTGGTCGTCATTCCGGCGCTGACCCGGTTCATCGTCGCGGTGGCACCGTCGTCGATCAACACCGCACCGGATATCGAGCAGTATTTCGGCACCGTGCTGACGCTGTTCCTGGTGTTCGGCATGGCCTTCGAGGTGCCGGTGGCGGTGGTGGTGCTGGCGCGCGTCGGCGTGGTCAGCATCGAGCAGCTCAAGAAGTTTCGCGGCTATTTCATCGTCGTCGCGTTCATCGCCGCGGCGATCGTGACGCCGCCCGACGTGGTGTCGCAGTTGTCGCTGGCGATCCCGCTGTGCCTGCTGTACGAGGTGGGCATCTGGTCGGCGCAGCTTTTCATCCGCACCACCAAGACGCCCGAGGAGCAGGGCGCCGCGGCCAAGGAAACCTGACGGCGAACGCCGGGAACGCTACTGCGGCGGACGCCGCGCCACCGGCCGCTGGCCGACCGTGAGCTTCACCTGCAGCGCCTGGCTGCCGCGATGCACCGCGAGCGTGGCCTCGCTGCCGGGCCTGAGCGCGGCTACCGCATTGAGAAGTTGCGCGGTGTTGGCCACCGGACGTCCGCCGACCGCGGTGACGACGTCACCGGGAATCAGGCCGCTCCTGTCGGCCGGACCGTCGCGCAGCACGGCGGCGATCAGCACGCCATCCTTCACCGGCAGCTTGAAGGTCTCGGCGTAATCGGCGGGCAGGTCGCGCGGCTCGGCACCGATCCAGCCGCGCGTCACCTTGCCGTCCTTGATCAGCCCCTCCATCACCTGGCGGGCCAGGTCGGCGGGAATCGCGAAGCCGATGCCCATGCTGCCGCCGGAGCGCGAGAAGATCGCGGTGTTGATGCCCACCAGGTAGCCGTTGACGTCGACCAGCGCACCGCCCGAGTTGCCCGGGTTGATCGCCGCGTCGGTCTGGATGAAGTTCTCGAACGTCGACAGCCCGAGTTGATTGCGCCCGAGCGCGCTGACGATGCCCGAGGTCACCGTCTGGCCGACGTTGAACGGGTTGCCGATCGCCAACACCAGGTCGCCGACCTGCAGCGCCTCGACGTTGCCCAGCGTGATCGACGGCAGCTTGTCGAGGTCGATCTTCAGCACCGCGACATCGGTGTCGGGGTCGGTGCCGATCAGGCGCGCCTTGGCCTCGCGGCCGTCGTGCAGCCGGACGTCGATCTCGCTGGCGCCCTCGACGACGTGGTTGTTGGTGAGCAGGTAGCCTTGCGGCGAGACGATGACGCCCGAGCCGACGCCGCGCTGCACCTCGCCGGGCGAACGGTCGCCGAAGAAGTAGCGGTACCACGGGTCGCCATCGTGGGGGTTGCGCGTACCGGGCCGGATGGCGCTCACGCTCAGCACCGCTGGCGCGGCGCGGCCGACTGCCGTGCTGAGGCTGCCCGCGGCCGGCGCGGCGCTGGCCGGCGGCGCGGCGCGGATGGCCACCACGTCGGTCTGCGCGCTGACCGGCGCGCGCACGATCCATTGCGGCTTGAGCGTGCCCACCACGAACAGCACCGCCAGCGCGACGGTGACCGCCTGCGAGAATACGAGCCAGAGTCTACGCACGGGTCCGGGCCATCATGGTGTCGCGCGACGAACTGCAATCGCATCTGGCGCAATTGCTCGATGTCGCCCGATTTCGGGATTATGGGCCGAACGGCCTGCAGGTCGAGGGGCGACCCGAGGTACGCCGATTGGTCTCGGGGGTGACCGCGAGCCTCGGCTTGATCGAGGCCGCGGTGGCCCAGCGTGCCGATGCGCTGCTGGTGCACCATGGCCTGTTCTGGCGCGGCCACGATTGCTGCATCACCGGCTGGTTGCGCGCGCGCGTGGCGCTGCTGCTGACGCGCGGCATCAACCTGTACGCCTATCACCTGCCGTTGGACGACCACCCGCAGTTCGGCAACAACGCGCAGTTCGGCGCCCGGCTCGGTCTGCATGCCGACGCCCGCTTCGGCGAGCAGGAACTGGGGTTCGCTGCGGATGGCAGCGCGCTCGGCTCGCTGGCGGCGCTGGCCGCCGTGGCCGAACGCGTCTGCGAGCGCGTGCCAACCGTGGTGGCGGGAGATGGGCGGCCGCTGCGGCGCATCGGCTGGTGCACCGGCGGCGCGCAAGGCTACTTCGAAGCGGCGATCGCCGCCGGCGTCGATGCCTACGTGACTGGCGAGATCTCCGAGCCGCAGGCCCACATCGCGCGCGAAACCGGCGTCGCCTTCGTCGCCTGCGGGCACCACGCGACCGAGCGCTTCGGCGCGCCCGCGCTGGGCGAGCACGTGGCGTCGCGCTTCGGCCTCGAGCACCGCTTCATCGACCTGCCCAACCCGGCGTGATGGCGATGAGCGAGCCGAGCCGCACCCTAGCTTCCCCGCAGCGCACTGCACGTCGGGGCCTGTGGTGAGCGCTGCCCTGCCATTGCTGGCAGTGACGATGGGCGACCCGTGCGGCATCGGGCCCGAGGTGGTCGCCAAGGCGTTGGCGCAGCCGCTGCCGGCGCCGTGCGTGGTGATCGGCGACGTCGCGGTGATGCGTCGTGCGGTCGCGGCGTGCAGCCTCGGCTGGCCGATCGCCGAACTCGATGCGCCCGTGCAGGCGCGGCTGTTGCCCGCGCGCTGCATCGGGGTCTGGCGGCCCCCTGGCGTGCCAGGCGATCTGGCGGCGTTGCCGATGGGCCAGGTGCATGCGGATGCGGGCCGCGCCGCGATCCGTTGCATCGAGGCGGCAGCCGCGCTGGCGCTGACCGGCGACGCGGGTGCGATCGTCACCGCACCGGTGCACAAGCAGGCGCTGGCGGCAGCGGGTTCGCCGTTCCCGGGGCACACCGAGATGCTGCAGTCGCTGGCCGCGGCCGGCGGCGCGCCGCCCGAGGTGCGCATGATGCTGGCCAACGACGAACTGCGCGTCGTGCTGGTGACGATCCACGTGTCGCTGCGGCAGGCGATCGCGCTGCTCAGCGTGGAGCGCATCGCCACCACCATCGCGCTGGCGCACCGGGCACTGCAGCGCGCGGGGCGCGCACGCCCGCGGATCGCGGTGGCCGGGCTGAACCCGCACGCCGGCGAGGGTGGATTGTTCGGTGACGAGGAGGTGCGTCTGATTGCGCCGGCCATCGCCGAGGCGCGCGCCGAAGGCATCGACGCCAGCGGGCCTTATGCGCCCGACACCGTGTTCATGCGAGCACGCCACGCTAGCGGGCACCCGGGCGAGTTCGATGCCGTGGTCGCGATGACGCACGACCACGGGCTGATTCCGGTGAAGTATCTCGGCATCGAGCGCGGCGTCAACGTGACGCTCGGCTTGCCGTTCGTGCGCACCAGCCCCGACCACGGCACCGCCTTCGACATCGCCGGTCGTGGCGTGGCCGACCCGACGAGCCTGCGCGCGGCGCTGTCAATGGCGCACGAGTTGTGCAGCGGGGTCGACGACCTTCGCTGAAGACGCTGCCGGCACCTTGCTGCCGACGCGCAACTCGGCGAGCTGCGCGCGCGCCCGCGCGGTGGCACGCTCGAGCAGGTACGCGTGCTCGAAGGCGCGCAGCCGCTGCGCCTCGCACATCTTGCTGAGCATGCGGTAGGTCATCGAGATCGTGCGCACGTGTTTGTGGCCGCGCGTGAACACGAAGAACGTGCGGCCGGCGCTGACGTGTGCGAGACGCACCTTCTGCCACTGGCCGTCGATGTGCATCTGGTAGGCGAAGCCGATCTGCACGTGATCGGCCAGCGAGCCGCCGCGCGACGGCTCCACCGGCTCGGGCTCGGGCATGCCGTCGATCTGGATGTCGACCTCGTTGACCTCGGGTTCGGCCTCGAGTTCGACGTCGACCTTGCCGCTCCAGTCGATCGACCGCTCGTCGACCAGGCCGATCGCCTTGGCTTCGGCCTCGGTGAAGGTGTTGGCCTGCACCGCGTCGAGCAGCACCGGCAGCTCGGAGGCCGGCATCGGCGGCAGCTCGCTGGTCTTCGGGATCGGTGCGCCGAGCACCACGTCGACCTGCTTGAGCAGCAGGTTGTAGTCGAGCGTGCGCATCGCCTCGCCCTTGAGCGACTCGGCATGCGCGGGCAGCAGCTTGCCGAAGAAGTCCTTGCGCGCCACCTCCGGCCACTGCAGCATGTCCATGCCGGCGTTGAGCGTTTTCATCAACGTCGGCAGCGCGATCAGGAACGCCTTGCGCTGCGCCGGCGACCCTTTGGGCTGCACGCTCATCAGCAGGTCGCGGCCGGCCAGGCGCAGGCGCGCCACCGCCGGGCTGTCGTGCCCTTCGGCGAGGGCCGTCTTCATCACCGCCTGGCTCCACACCGACGACACGAAGTCGCGCAGGAAGTCGGGCGCCGGCACGTCGTTCAGGCCGTGGCGCAACTGGGCGGCGTAGCGCTGCTGCAGGCGCAGCTGATTCTCTTTTTGCGCCAGCACCTCGTCGGCGTTGCCTTGGCGCTGCACCTCGCGCCGGTTCTGGTCGACGACGAAGCTCTCGAGGTCCTCGAGCTTGCGCTCGTAGAGCTGGATCTGATCGAAGTCGCCTTCGACGATCTGCTGCACCAGATCTTTCACCAGCTTGATGAACGCCTTGCCGTCCTCGTCGTCGAGGTCGTCGAAGGCGACGCCGAGCGAGGCGATGCGGTTGACGAAGCGCCGCACCGGATGGCGGCGCGAAGAGAAGAACGTCGGATCGCCGAGCGCCGCACGCAGCACCGGCAACTGCAGCCGCCCGATCTGGCGCGCCATCTGCGGCGGCACCTTCGGGTCCGACAGGATCTGGTCGAACAGCCCGCCCACGACGTCGATCACCATGTGATCGAGCGCGCCGGTGGCGGCCTGGCGCAACTCGTCGCGGTGGGCGACGATCAGGTTGGTTCCGACCAGCGCGCCGGCACCCGAGTGAAGATGGTTGATCGTGCCGTGCAGACCGCCGCCGGTGGTCGGCGCCGAGACGACTTCGGTCGGCGCGGTATAGGCCAGGCGACGCAGCAGCCCCATCAGCTCCGGGTCGATCTGACCGAGCGTGGCACCGCTGCCGCCCGAGGCACGGGCCGCGCGTGAGTCGCCGGCCAGTTCGGTGGTCGGAAACCGGGTGAGGTCGTTGGGGTCGCGCACGCTGGCGGCGAAACCATCGACGCCTCCGCCGCGGCTGCTGCGCGCAAAAGCGGCCGGGGCATTGCCACCGCTGCCCGTGCCGCTGCCGCCTCCGAGAGCGCCCGGCCCCGAGTTCGGTGCGCTCGCGCCGGCGGCGGTGCCGTGTGCGTGCTCGTAGCCCGTGTCAACCGAGCCGACGTTGGAGCCTGGCCCTTCGGTGGCGCGCACGGTCATCTTCAACGGCTTGATGCCGGCGGCGCGCAGGTCGCCCATCACGTCGAGATAGGTCTGACGCATTGCGGCGGCCAGCGCACGGCCGACCTCGAGCGACAGCGCCTTGCGCACTTCGGTGCGATCGGCGATCGCTTCGATCGCCCGCACCAGCGCGCGTCCGATGATCTCGGGCCGCAGCGGGTTGCGATCGCTGTCGGCGCTCTTCAGGTGCAGCACTGCGCCCATGTAGGTGTCGAGTTGACGCAGCTCCCACTCGCATTGGTTCTGGATGTCGAGCGCAAAGCGGTCGGCCAATACCTTGATCTCGACTTCATGGTCTTCGACCAGGGTCATCATGTCCCAGGTGGTCGGGCCCGTCGGGCTGGCGCTGCGCGGTCGCACCTCGCGCACCACGCTGTCTTCCATCGTCTCGCTGAACGCAGCGGCAAACACGGCCATCTTGCGGTTCAGTTCGAACTGCCCGCCGAGCAATGCATCGCGCTGTGCGGTGCTGGTAGCCGACAGTGCGGCCAGGCCGAGGGTGTTGACGCACTTTTCGGCCGCCTTGCGCGCAGCCAGGCGTACCCGCTGCAACGCGGTGTCGATCGCAGGGGGCAATCGGACGGGCGTGGGTGTGGTCATCGTGGCCGAAGGACCGCGCAAGTGCGGTCAGTATGCGGCCACAGACCTCGGCGACATCGCACGAATCGGCGCGCGAATGGGGCGTGATTCACGCTCGGCGCGCGCGCCGGGCGCGGGCTTACCTCCGGTTGCGAAAGTGCCAGTTGGAGCGACTTGCAACCGCGCGAGCCGACCGTTCGTCGGTGCGGCTCGACTCGGCGGGAGCGGTCTCGTCAGCGCTTGAGCGCGTCGCGAATCTCGCGCAGCAAGGCGATGTCTTCTGGCGGCGCGGCCGGCGGTGGGGGAGGCGTCTCCTTCTTCAACCGGTTGATCTGCTTGACCATCACGAAGATGATGAAGGCCAGGATCACGAAGTTGATTGCCACGGTGATGAAGTTGCCGTAGGCGAGCACCGCGCCGGCCTTCTTGGCATCGACCAGATTGGTCGCCGTCTGTCCCGACAGCGCGATGAAGTAGTTGCTGAAGTCCAGCCCGCCGAGCAGCTTGCCCACCACGGGCATGATGATGTCGCCCACCAGCGAATCGACGATCTTGCCGAACGCGCCGCCGATGATGACGCCGACCGCCAGGTCGACGACGCTGCCCTTCATCGCGAACTCTCTGAACTCGCTGGCAAAGCTCATGCTCTCTCCTTGTTGGGTGCTCGACGGCCACGCAGGCCGCCGCCAGTATTCCCATGGACAGCGTGCTGTCAATGCGGGCCGCGGCGGAGCAGGGAGGGCTTGACGGCTCCGCTAAAATGAGCAGTTGCTCGCGCCGGTTGCGGGCGCCAACAACAAAGGACTCCCATGGCTGATTCGGTCAGCGATCCCGCCCGCCGCAACTGGGTGATTGCCACCTGTGGCGTCGGGGCGGTCGGCGGGGTGGCCACCGCAGTGCCGTTCGTGGCCAGTTTCGCCCCCTCCGAGCGTGCCAAGGCCGCCGGCGCCCCGGTGGAGGTCGACGTCAGCACGCTGCCGCTGGGCGAGAAGATGACGGTCGAGTGGCGGGGCAAGCCGGTGTGGATCCTGCATCGCACGCCGGAGATGCTGGCTTCGCTGAAGAAGGACGAAGCCGAGCTGGCCGACCCGAATTCCGAGCGCACGGCGTTCCCGACGCCGTCGTACGCGAAGAACGAGTGGCGCTCGATCAAGCCTGCATACCTCGTCCTCGTGGGCATCTGCACGCACCTGGGTTGTTCGCCGAGCGACAAGCTCACCCCGGGCCCGCAACCGTCGCTGCCCAACGACTGGCCGGGCGGCTGGCTGTGTCCGTGCCACGGCTCGACGTTCGATCTGGCGGGTCGCGTGTTCAAGGACAAGCCCGCGCCCGACAACCTCGAGGTGCCGCCGTACATGTACCTTTCCGACACCAAGTTGTTGATCGGCGAAGACAAGAAGGCATGAGCCCGCCGCCCGCAGGAAGCGGGCCCGGGCGGCGGTGCGCCGCCCGTCCACACGCTGACATCCACAGAGGTCTCTGATGGTCGAGATGAAGGAAGCCCCCGCAGGCGCCCCGCTGGGTGTCAAGCTGATGACGTGGCTCGACAACCGGTTCCCGACGATGTTCGCCGAGTACCGGAAGCACATGTCGGAGTACTACGCGCCGAAGAACTTCAATACCTGGTACTTCTTCGGCTCGCTGGCAATGCTGGTGCTGGCGATCCAGATCGTCACCGGCATCTTCCTGACGATGCACTACAAGCCCGACGCCGCCACGGCATTCGCGTCGGTCGAGTACATCATGCGCGACGTGCCGGGCGGCTGGATCATCCGCTACATGCACAGCACGGGGGCAAGCGCATTCTTCATCGTCGTCTACCTGCACATGTACCGCGGGCTGATCTATGGCAGCTACCGCAAGCCGCGCGAACTCGTGTGGCTGTTCGGCTGCGCGATCTTCCTGTGCCTGATGGCCGAGGCCTTCTTCGGTTACCTGCTGCCGTGGGGCCAGATGAGCTACTGGGGCGCGCAGGTGATCGTCAACCTGTTCAGCGCAGTGCCGTTCATCGGGCCCGACCTGGCCCTGCTGATCCGCGGCGACTACGTGGTCGGCGACGCCACCTTGAACCGCTTCTTCGCGTTCCACGTGATCGCGGTGCCCCTGGTGCTGATCGGGCTGGTGGTGGCGCACCTGCTGGCGCTGCACGACGTGGGCTCCAACAACCCCGATGGCGTCGAGATCAAGGACAAGAAAGATGCCCGCGGCATCCCGCTCGATGGCATCCCGTTCCATCCGTACTACACGGTGCACGACACGCTGGGCGTGGCGATCTTCCTGATCCTGTTCTGCGCGGTGATGTTCTTCGCGCCGGAACTCGGTGGCTATTTCCTCGAGTACAACAACTTCATCCCGGCCAATCCGCTGCAGACACCGACGCACATCGCGCCGGTGTGGTACTTCACGCCGTACTACACGATGCTGCGCGCCACCACCGACCCGATGGTCAACGCGCTGTGCGTGATCGCGGGCCTGGCGGCGCTGCTCAACCTGGTCAAGGGCAAGGGCTCGGCGGCGAGCAAGGGCGCGCTGCTGGTCGGTGCCGCGGTGCTGATCGTGCTGATGAAGACCTTCGATGCCAAGTTCTGGGGCGTCGTGCTGATGGGCGGCTCGGTGGTGATTCTCTTCTTCCTGCCGTGGCTCGATCGCAGCCCGGTCAAGTCGATCCGCTACCGGCCGGGCTGGCACAAGCTGGTCTTTGCGCTGTTCGTGGTGGCGTTCCTGATCCTCGGCTACCAGGGCACCCAGCCTGCCCCGACGAGCGGCTCGGTGCTCGAGCGGCTGTCGCAACTGTGCACACTGCTGTACTTCGGCTTCTTCCTTCTGATGCCCTGGTGGAGCCGGCAAGGCACGTTCAAGCCGGTGCCCGAGCGGGTGACTTTCCACGGCCATTGAGAGAGAGCGTCGCACATGAAGCGTCTTCTGATCGGTTTGCTGGCCGCTTGCTCGTTGGCGGCGTGGGGCGCCGAAGCCGGCTACCCGCTGGATCATTTCCCGAAGGAACGTGTCACCGAGGTCGCGGCGCTGCAGCATGGCGCCAAGTTGTTCGTCAACTACTGCCTCAACTGCCATGCCGCCTCCGCGATGCGCTACAACCGCCTGACCGATCCGGCGGTGGATCTGACCCCCGAGCAGATCAAGAACAACCTCTTGTTCGCCGCCGACCGGATCGGCGACACGATGACCGTCGCCATGACGGCCAAGGAGGGCAAGGAATACTTCGGTACCACGCCCCCCGACCTGAGCGTGATCGCGCGGTCGCGGTCGAGCGCGCGCGGCAGTGGGGCCGACTACCTGTACACCTACCTGCGCACTTTCTACCGCGACGACACCACGGCCACCGGCTGGAACAATCTGGTATTTCCCACGGTAGCGATGCCGCATGTGATGTGGGAGCTGCAGGGCCAGCAGAGGGCCGTGTTCGTCAAGCGCCCCGACGCGCATGACCCACAGGTCATGGTGGAAGCATTCGACCACTTCGAGCCGATCGTTGCCGGCACCATGGGCAAGGGCGAGTTCGACGGCGCCATGGCTGACCTGGTGGCCTACCTGCAATGGATGGGAGAGCCCGCACAGAGCGAGCGCGTGCGTCTCGGCGTGTGGGTGATGTTGTTTCTCGGCGTGTTCACCGTCGTTGCGTGGCGCATGAACGCCGCGTTCTGGAAAGACGTGAAGTGACGCGCGCTCTCGGCGCCGCCTGAGGGCGCCGACGTCTTCGCGATGGGCGGCCCCAGAGCCGCCGCCTCGCTTTTGGATTCGCATACGGGGAGTCTCACCGCCATGATGGTGCTTTATTCCGGGACCACGTGCCCATACTCGCATCGCTGCCGCTTCGTGCTGTTCGAGAAGGGCATGGATTTCGAGATCCGCGACGTCGATCTGTTCGCCAAACCCGAGGACATCGCGTTGATGAATCCGTACAACGAGGTGCCGATCCTGGTCGAGCGCGACCTCATCCTGTACGAGTCGCACATCATCAACGAGTACATCGACGAGCGCTTCCCGCACCCCCAACTGATGCCGGGCGACCCGGTGGCCCGCGCGCGGGTGCGGTTATTCCTGCTCAACTTCGAGAAGGAGCTGTTCGCGCACGTCAACGTCCTCGAGAACCGCGGCATCAAGCCGACCGACAAGCAGTTGGAGAAGGCGCGCTCGCAGATTCGCGACCGCCTGACCCAACTGGCGCCGATCTTCCTGAAGAACAAGTACATGCTCGGCGACGACTTCTCGATGCTCGACGTGGCGATCGCGCCGCTGCTGTGGCGGCTCGACTTCTACGGCATCGACATGTCCAAGAACGCGGCGCCGCTGCTGAAGTATGCCGAGCGCATCTTCTCGCGCCCGGCGTACATCGAAGCGCTGACACCGTCGGAAAAGGTGATGCGCAAGTAGCGCGGCCGCGAGATCGGCGATGAGCAAACCACCAGGCGGCGCCGAATCGCAAGGCAGTTCGACGCGGCCCTACCTGATCCGCGCGCTGCACGACTGGTGCACCGACAACGGCTTCACGCCCTACGTGGCGGTGTTCGTCGATCGCGGCGTGCAGGTGCCGATGGAGTACGTGAAGAACCACGAAATCGTGCTCAACATCGGCTTCGAGGCCACCAGCGGACTGCGCCTGGGCAACGAGACGATCGAATTCAAGGCACGCTTCGGTGGCGTGGCGCGCGACATCGTGGTGCCGATCGATCACGTGGTGGCAATCTACGCGCGCGAGAACGGCCAGGGGATGGCCTTCCCCGCGCCGCACGCCGACGGCGGCGAGCAGCCCGCCACACCGATCGAGCCGCGCGCCGATGTCGGTCGCGGCCTGCGGCTGGCATCGAGCGACGATGCGCCAACGGCGACCGGGGCGCGCCCGATGCCGGCTGAACCCGTGGCCCCGAGCGATCCCACCCCGCCCGAGCCGCCGGTTCCTCCTGCAGGCAGCCGACCGTCGCTCAAGCGCGTGAAGTAGGCGCTGCCATACATGAGCCAGGGCGTGGGCCCGCGGAGGTCACCCCTAGAATGGCCGCGCGCGCCGACTTAGCTCAGTTGGTAGAGCAACCGCCTTGTAAGCGGTAGGTCATCTGTTCGAGTCAGATAGTCGGCACCAGCGAGCGCGCCGGGGGATGTCGATCAAGGCGCGCATCGGATCGTCTCGCGCGCTTGCTTGCAGTTGTGGAAGTCCTCGACCTGATCTACGGCGCGAAGCCGTTCCTCCTCGTTCTTGCGCTGCCTCCCACGCTGGCGCTGATGATTGCAGCGCTGGGCGGCTGGCTCGCATGGAGGCACCGGGCCGTGGGCATTGTTCTGCTGGGCGTCGGGCTTGCCCTGACGTGGATTTTGTGCTCGGACCGCGCCGGCGAATTCCTGTCGGCGCACCTCGTGAAGCCGCCGCCGCCTCTGACTGAACCGGAGATCGGGCGACTGGCCAGCGATCGCGTATCGGGGCGTCGAACCGTGGTGCTCGTGTTGGGTGGTGGTCTTGTCGATCATGCGGCCGAATACGGGAAGCGGCTGGATCCGAATCCGCTTTCGATGGAGCGCCTCCGCTATGGTGTCTGGCTGGCAAGGCGAATCGGGGCACCCATGGCGATCTCTGGTGGACGCAGCCCCTGGCGCGATCCGGCGGCTCCGGCCGAGTCAGAGGTGGAGAGCCGGGTGGCGCAGGCCGAGTTCGGTCTGGTTCCGCGCTGGGTCGAAACTCGATCGCGCGACACGCGGGAGAACGCCAGATTCAGTGTCGAGCTGCTGCGTCGCGATGGGATCGAGCGCATCGTGGTCGTGACCCATCAGATGCACCTGCCGCGGGCACTGCGTGCGTTCGCAATGGCGGTCAGGGACAACGGCGGCACAGCCGCGATCGACATCGTCGCGGCAGGCATCGACGCCCGCGACCAAGACGTGGCCTTCACCTGGTGGGATTGGACCCCATCGGTTCACGGATTTCGTAAGGTGCGCTACGCAGTGACGGAATGGCTGGGTTGGATTGCAGGGCATTGATGCCGATCCTCTGCGCGGCATTCGGCGCGGGCCCTGGCGGCTGCTGCTGCACGGCCGTGGCGATGCAGCACTGAAGTGCGCGTCGATCTCCCGCACCATCGCTTCCAGCGTGAGCGCGCTGCGATGCGGCGAAATTGAACCCGATGTGACAGGGTGTGAGTGCAAGCGCAGAGCCAAGGCTGTGCGGATAGCATGCTTAGATGAATTTCACAGCGCAATTCAACCCAGGGGCGTGCGTCGGGAGCTCTGCATCGCGGCGAGTATTGGCGCTGAGCTACGCATTGCTCGCCAGCATGACGCTGCTGGCCTGCGGCGGAGGCTCAGACAGCGAGGCCCTGGCTGCCGGACCCGGAACCAGTCCCGCCCCGGCACCTGCGCCAGCCCCAGTGCCTGCACCGTCCCCAGCACCTGCACCGTCCCCGGCACCTGCGCCCGCACCGGGAACAACTGCATGTGACACCGCGCCAGGGCGCAAGCTGTTCGTCGGCCCCGGCCAAACGTACTCGACCATCAGCGCTGCTGCTGCCGCCGCAGTCAACGGAGATGTTGTGATGATCAGCGCGGGGGCCTACACCGGAGACGTTGCCAGCTGGCGTCAGAGCAACTTGACGATCTGCGGTGTCGGGGGCCGTGCTCGCCTGTACGCAAACGGCCGGCAAGCAGCCGGGAAGGGGATCTGGGTTATCGGAGGCAGCAATGTCGTGATCGACAGCATCGAATTCCACGATGCAAAGGTTCCCGATCAGAACGGGGCGGGCATCCGCGCCGAGGGCAACGGGCTGACGATCATCAATTCAGGCTTCTACGACGGCGAGAACGGCATCCTGGGGCCTGATGCCGGCGATCTCATCATCATCAGGTCCGAGTTCGCGCGCAACGGCTTCGGCGATGGGTACACGCACAACATCTACGTCGGACCCGCCAACAAGGTCACGGTGACGGCGAGCTACTTCCATGAGGCGAAGATCGGACACAACTTCAAGAGCCGCGCCAGGGAAACCCGAATCGAGGACAGCTACTTCATGGACGGACCCAGCGGCACCGCAAGCTATCAGGTCGACGTGCCCAACGGCGGTTCGGTGTTCCTGCGAGGGAACATGCTTCAAAAAGGCCCGGACGCCGACAACTCGACAGTCATCAACTATGGGTCCGAAGGTCTCAGGTCAGGCTACACCCATACGCTGGAATTGATTCACAACACGGTCGTGTCGACCTATTCAGGGGGCGCGTTCTTGAACATCGTCCCAGGGGTGGGCTCGGTCAAACTGACCGCCAATCTTTTCGCAGGGACCAACTCGCCGGCGAAGTACATCGGGGGCGTTTCGAGCTCAAAGGTTACCGAGGCCGACAACCTCACGTCCACAGCGGGCAGCCTGACTGCGCCAACCGACATCAGCAACCCGAATTTCTGGCCTGCTTCGGCTTTGGTGGGCCAGACGATCCTCAGCGGGATCCCGGACCCCACTTACGCGTCGGATGCGCCGCGTCCCTATTCGACACGCGCGATCGACACGACGAAAGCACGCCGGATCGGGGCCCTGCAGTCCGCACCGTGAGCCGAGTCGGGCCTCGTTCGTGCACTATTGCGAACGAGCCGTGCCTGCACCGCCGCCCGATTGCACCTTGATGCGAATCGGCAATAGTGCATGACCCGCGTTAACCAGCCGAGCCTCGAACAGCGGCACGAGTTGACGCAATTTGGCCGCCGCCGCCGGGGTGAGCGCCAGTAGAGTCCAACCGTGGGCGTCAACCGGGCCGGGTCGGGTCTGCGCGGCCAGCGGCGGCGGTAGTACGGCTTCGATGCACTCGAAGCGCCGCTGCGATTCATGCACCCGCTCGGCCAGGCGTGCCAGCGCATCACTGCCTTGCAGGGCGTCGGCCAGTGTGACAGCCGGCTTCAGGTGGGCGGCCATGGCGGGAGTTTAGCGATGCAGATCATGATCACCGATTCGAGCCTCGTGCGAACGCGCGTGCTGCACCTGCGGCGTTGGCAGGTTGCGGTCGGAGCCCTGGTGCTGGCTGGCACGCTGATGGCGATCTCGGGCCTGGCGTACCACTTCCTCTTCATCACCGCTGCGCGACAGGGCTGGCCGCTGGCGACCCAACTGGTCAAGGCGATGGTGCGCGACGAATTGGCGCAGCAAGAACGGGTGATGCGCGAGAACCTCGACGCGATCGCATTGCGCGTCGGCGAGATGCAGGCCAAGCTGGTCCAACTCGAGGCCTTGGGTGAACGCGTCACCGGCATGGCCGGCGTCAAGACCGACGACCTCAAGGCGCTGCAACCGGCGCGCGGCAAGGCCGGCCAAGGCGGGCCGTTCGTCCCGCTGACGCGGCCAACCGCCGCGCAACTCGCCGAGACGCTCGATCAGATGGACGAGCGCGCCGATATCGGCGGCGATCTCTTCACTCTGGTCGAATCGCGGTTGTTCGAGACCCGCCTGCAAGCCGCGCTGGTGCCGAGCAGCCACCCTGTGGAGGGGCGGGTGGGCTCCGGCTTCGGGTTTCGCATCGACCCCATCAACGGTCGCGCCGCCTTGCATACCGGGCTCGACTTTCCGTCCGACGTCGGCACCCCGATCCTGGCCGCGGCCGGTGGCATGGTGGTGGTCAGCGAGAAGCACGCGGCCTACGGCAACATGATCGAGATCGACCACGGCAACCAGTTGATTACGCGCTATGCGCACACTTCGAAGCTGCTGGTCAAGGTGGGTCAAATGGTCAAGCGTGGCCAGAAGATCGCCGAGGTCGGCACCACCGGCCGCTCCACCGGACCGCACCTGCACTTCGAGGTATTGCTGGCTGGCGTGCAGCAGAACCCGACCCGCTTCCTGTCGGGCAAGGTCACCTCGCCGACGATGGTTGCCGATGGGACGCTGGCGCGGGCCAGGGCGCGGGTCTCGAAGCGGCGCAGCGCGGCCGACGAGCCGTCGATCGCCCGCAGTGCGTCCTCGCTGTCGGGCCCTGAAGCGAGCATCTCCGGTGGCGGGGCAACCCCGATGCCGACCAGTGAGCCTGCGGCGGCGCCGCAGGCCGTGGCTGCGCCTGTGTCGCAGACTCCACCTGCGCTGCAATCAACGCCTGAGCCCAAAGCCGCGCCCGCGCCCAACACCGGCGGCGGCGCGGAGCCGAGTCTCTGAGCGTCGCGCCGCACCGGCCCGCCGGGCCGGTGGCGCCGCACTGCTAAACTGCCTCGTTTCGGCGGCGCGCCGGGCCGCCCGGCCTCGACCGCGCTGCTGCAGCGGACGCGCAGGCCGGTGCATGCCAGCGGCCGAACTTGCCTCGCGCACATCGACTCCCAGTTCGCATGTTGCCCAAGATCCTGACTTCGATATTCGGCAGTCGCAACGATCGCCTGCTCAAGCAGTACGGCCGCGTCGTTCAGCGCATCAACGCGCTCGAGGGCGACTTCGAGCGCCTCGACGACGCCGCGCTTCGGGCGAAGACCGACGAGTTCCGCCAGCGCTTGGGCGCCGGCACCGCGCTCGACGACTTGCTGCCCGAGGCGTTCGCGGTGGTGCGCGAGGCCGGCAAGCGTTCGCTGAAGATGCGCCACTTCGACGTGCAGATGATCGGCGGCATCGCGTTGCACCAGGGCAAGATCGCCGAGATGCGCACCGGCGAAGGCAAGACGCTGGTGGCCACGCTGCCGGTGTACCTGAACGCGCTGCCGGGCAAGGGCGTGCACGTGGTCACCGTCAACGACTACCTGGCACGGCGCGACGCCGAGTGGATGGGCCGGCTGTACAACTTCCTCGGCCTCACGGTGGGGGTCAACGTGCCCGGCATGGGCCGCGAGGAGAAGCAGGCCGCCTTCGCGGCCGATGTCACCTACGGCACCAACAACGAGTACGGCTTCGATTACCTGCGCGACAACATGGTCTACGAGGTGGCCGACCGCGTGGCGCGCGGCCTGCACTACGCCATCGTCGACGAGGTCGACTCGATCCTGATCGACGAGGCGCGCACGCCGCTGATCATCAGCGGCCAGGCCGAGGATCACACCGACATGTACGTGCGCATCGACGCCATCGCGCCGGGGTTGAAGAAGCAGATCGGCGAGGCCGATCCGCGCACCGGCGAGGGTGTGATCGAGGCGGGCGACTTCACGGTCGACGAGAAGGCACGGCAGATCTACCTCACCGAAGAAGGCCATGAGCACGCCGAGGCGCTGCTGGCCAGGGCCGGCCTGCTGGTCGAGGGCGCGAGCCTGTACGACCCCGCCAACATCACGCTGATGCATCACGTGTACGCGGCGCTGCGCGCGCACCACCTGTTCCAGCGCGACCAGCACTACGTGGTGCAGGACGGCGAAATCATCATCGTCGACGAGTTCACCGGCCGGCTGATGACGGGTCGCCGCTGGAGCGACGGTCTGCACCAGGCGGTCGAGGCCAAGGAGCATGTGGCGATCCAGAGCGAGAACCAGACGCTGGCGTCGATCACCTTCCAGAATTACTTTCGCATGTACGGCAAGCTCGCCGGCATGACCGGCACCGCCGACACCGAGGCCTACGAGTTCCAGGAGATCTACGGCCTGGAGACGGTGGTGATTCCGCCCAACAAGCCGACCATCCGTGCGGACGAGAACGACCTCATCTACAAGACGGCCACCGAGAAGTACAACGCGGTGCTCGAAGACATCCGCGAGTGCCACGGTCGCGGCCAGCCGACGCTGGTGGGCACCACGTCGATCGAGAACTCCGAGCTGCTGGCGGGGCTGCTCACCAAGGCCAAGCTGCCGCACCAGGTGCTGAACGCCAAGCAGCACGCCAAGGAGGCCGAGATCGTCGCGCAGGCAGGCCGGCCCGGCGTGATCACCATCGCCACCAACATGGCCGGCCGCGGCACCGATATCGTGCTCGGCGGCAACGTCGAGAAGCAGGTGCAGTTCGTCGAAGCCGACGACACGATGGCCGCTGAAGAGAAGACGCAGCGCATCAGCCAGTTGCAGGGCGAATGGCAGGGCCTGCACGACAAGGTCAAGGCCGAAGGCGGCCTGCGCATCATCGCCACCGAGCGCCACGAAAGCCGCCGCATCGACAATCAGTTGCGGGGCCGCTCGGGCCGCCAGGGCGACCCGGGCCAGTCGCGCTTCTACCTGTCGCTCGAAGACCCGCTGATGCGCATCTTCGCCGGCGACCGCGTCAAGGCGATCATGGATCGTCTGAAGATGCCCGAAGGCGAGGCCATCGAGGCGGGCATCGTCAACCGCTCGATCGAGAACGCGCAGCGCAAGGTCGAGGCGCGCAACTTCGATATCCGCAAGCAACTGCTCGAATACGACGACGTCGCCAACGACCAGCGCAAGGTCATCTACCAGCAGCGCAACGCGATCCTCGAGTCGGTTTCGGTGGCCGACCAGATCGCCAACCTGCGCAAGAGCGCGATGACCGACGTCGTGCGCACCTACGTGCCGGCCGAGAGCGTGGAAGAGCAGTGGGATCTTCCCGCGTTGGAGAAGGTGCTGAAGGACGAGTGGCAGCTCGAAGTCGGTTTGCAGGCCGAGGTCGACAAGAGCGAATCGATCACCGACGAGGACATCGTCGAGAAAGTGGTCGCCGCCGCCGACCAGATGTTCGCCGGCAAGATCGCACTGGTCGGCGAGGAGCAGTTCAATCCGTTCATGCGCATGGTGCTGCTGCAGTCGATCGACTCGCATTGGCGCGAGCACCTGGCGGCGCTCGACTACCTGCGCCAGGGCATCCACCTGCGCGGCTACGCGCAGAAGAACCCCAAGCAGGAGTACAAGCGCGAGGCGTTCGAGCTGTTCGCGCAGCTGCTCGATCTGGTGAAGCTCGAAGTCACGCGGCTCCTGATGACGGTGCGCATCCAGTCGCAGGAGCAGGTCAGCGAGGCGGCGCAGGCGATCGAGGAGCGCGCCGGGCAGGTCGGCAACATGACCTACATGCACCCCAACGAGGACGGCAGCGTCTCCGAAGAAGCCGATGTCGCGACCGCGGTGGCCGCCGCGATCGCGCAGGTGCCCAAGGTCGGCCGCAACGAGCCGTGCCCTTGCGGCAGCGGCAAGAAGTACAAGCACTGCCACGGCAGGCTGGCTTGATGGCGGTGAATCTGCACGCGCCGAGCGCTGCCGATCTGCACGCGGTGCCCGGCGTGCGCATCGGCGTCGCGATGGCGGGCATCCGCAAGGCCGACCGCAAGGACCTGGTGGTGTTCGCGCTCGACGAGGGCACGGTCGCAGCCGGGGTCTTCACGCGCAATCGCTTCTGCGCGGCGCCGGTACAGCTTTGCCGCGAGCACCTCACCGCGGGCGCCGGCATCCGTGCCCTGGTGGTCAACACCGGCAACGCCAACGCCGGCACCGGCGCCGATGGCCTGGTGCGTGCGCGCCGCAGTTGCGATACGGCGGCGCGGCTGCTCGGGCTGCGGCCGCAGCAGGTGCTGCCGTTCTCGACCGGCGTGATCCTGGAAACGCTGCCGATCGATCGGCTCGAGGCCGGTCTGCCCGCCGCGGTGGCGGCGCTGAGGCCCGACGCCTGGCTCGACGCCGCCGAGGGCATCATGACGACCGACACCGTTCTCAAGGCTGCGTCGCGGCAGCTCTCGATCGGCGGCCGTACGGTCACGGTGACGGGTATCGCCAAGGGCGCCGGCATGATCCGCCCCGACATGGCCACGATGCTCGGCTTCGTGGCCACCGATGCGGTGATCGGGCAAGCCGCGCTCGATGCGCTGGTGCGCGAGGCGGCCGATGGCAGCTTCAATTGCATCACCGTCGACGGCGACACCTCGACCAACGACTCGTTCGTGCTGATGGCCACGCAGCGCGCCGGTCACGCGCGCATCGACACGCTCGACAGCGCGCAAGGGCGCGCGCTGCGCGACGCGGTGGTCGCGGTGTCGGCGCAGCTGGCGCAGGCCATCGTGCGCGACGGCGAAGGCGCCACCAAGTTCATCACGGTGCGCGTCGAAGGCGGCCGCGACATCGCCGAGTGCCGCCGCGTGGCTTACGCGATCGCGCATTCGCCGCTGGTGAAGACCGCCTTCTTCGCCAGCGACCCGAACCTCGGCCGCATCCTCGCCGCGGTCGGTTATGCCGGCATCGCCGACCTCGACCAGGGCCTGATCGATCTCTACCTCGACGACGTGCACGTCGCCAGCCAGGGCGGACGCCACCCTCGCTACGAGGAGGCGCAAGGCCAGCGCGTCATGAAGCAAAGCGAGATCACCGTGCGCGTGCTGCTGCATCGCGGCAACGCCTCGAGCACCGTGTGGACGTGCGATCTCTCGCACGACTACGTCAGCATCAACGCCGACTATCGTTCGTGACCGCCTTGCAAAGGGTGGCCGCCGGCACACGGCGGTGCCAGCGGGCGCGCGCCGTCGGCATGCGCACCTCAGGGTAGGGAGCGGGGTCCCATGCATCGATCCGCGGGCGCGCGCCGATGCGAAGATGGGGGGCCGAGGCGATCAACGAACATGATGGCGCAACCGCTTGTCCGACTGCGCCAGCGCCTGGCGCTCGACGCCGACGACCTGCTGCGCGACGCCATCTATCGCCGGCTGTGGACGTCGATCCTGGTCAGTTCGCTCGGCGGCCAGGTGACGATGCTGGCGCTGCCGTTGACCGCGGCCGTGTTGTTGCACGCCACGCCGACGCAGATGGGCCTGCTGACAGCGATGGAGATCACGCCGTTCGTGCTGTTCTCGCTGCCTTCTGGCGTGTGGCTCGACCGCGTGCGCAAGCTGCCGGTGTACGTCGGCGGCGAGGTCGCGCTCGCGCTCACCGTGGCGAGCGTGCCGTTGGCCTGGGTGCTCGGGGCTCTGACGATGCCGTGGCTGTACGTTGTCGCCTTCCTGCTCGGCACCGTGTTCACCACCGCGGGCAGCGCGGCGCAGATCGTGTTGACACAAGTGGTGCCGCGCGATCGCCTGGTCGAGGCACACGCGAAGAACGCGCTGGCCAGCTCGGGTGCCGAGGTCGTGGGGCCCGGCTTGGCGGGGCTGCTGATCCGCCTGCTCGGCGCGCCGGCGGCGCTGCTGATCGACGGCGTGATGCTGCTGTGGTCGGCCTGGATCCTGCGCGGCATTCGCGTCGTCGAGCGGCGCGAGCCGAGAGCCGACGCGCACTTCTGGCACGACCTGCGCGCCGGCCTGCGGTTCGTTGCTGCGACGCGCCTGCTGGTGGCGCTGGCGGCGGTCGTCGGTTGCTGGCAGCTGTTTCATCAGGCGGCGATGGTGGTCAACATCCTGTTCGCCACCCGCGTGCTCGGCCTCAACGGCCAGCAGATCGGCGGCTGCTTCGTCGCGCTCGGTGCCGGTACCGTGCTGGCCAGCGTGTTCGGCAACCGCCTGAGTCGTCGCATCGGGCCGGGGCCGAGCCTGCCGCTGGCCATCGGCATCTGCGGCGCCGGCTGGTTGTTGCTGGCAGCAGCGCCGGCCAATCGATGGGGCGTGGCGGCGTTCTCGTTCATGCTGTTCGCGTTCGGCGTCGGCGCGGTGCTGATCTTCATCAACTTCCTGGCCATGCGGCAGGCGGTCACTCCCGAGCCGCTGCTCGGCCGCATGACCAGCACGATGCGCTGGCTGATCCTGCTGCCCGCCGGACCGGGCGCGCTGATCGGCGGCTGGCTCGGCGAGCACATCGGCCTGCGCGCGGCGCTGGTGTTTGCCGGCGCGGGCGCGCTCCTGCTGGCGATGGTTGCCGCAGGGCTGTCGACCCTGCGCGGCGTGCGGGTGCTGCCCAAGCCGGTGGGCGCCGTCGACGCGCTCGGGACCGAGGCCGCGTTGCACGCGCCGCCGGCGCTCGAGCGCCCCTGACAGCGACCGCGACTACGCGGAATGCCGCGGCGAGAACACGTCGACGGCGTCGGTGACGATACCGTCGATGCCCAGCGCGATCAGCTCGCGCGCGCGCGCCTCATCGTTGACGGTGTAGACGAGTGCGCGCCGGTCGTGATGATGAATCTGCGCGACCAGGGCCGCATCCATCAGCTTGTGGTTGGTGACGATCGCCACGCACTGCAGCGATGCGGCCATCTCCATGCAGCCGGGCCACAGCGTGTCGAGCAGCAGCGCGCGCGGCAGCTCGGGAGCTGCCTCGCGCGCGCCTTCGAGCGCCTGCGGCTTGAACGAGCTCAGCAACAACGGCGAACCGCGCCACAGCCTGCGCACCCACTGGCCGACGGCGCGGCCGGTCTCGAGATCGGCGCCCGGGCTCGGCTTGATCTCGAGGTCGAGCGCGTGACCGTTGGCATTGCAATAGGCGGCAATCGCCTCGAAGCTCGCGATCGGCTCGCCGGCGTAAGCCGTGCTGTGCCAGCCGCCGGCGTCGAGCCGCGACAGTTCGGCCCAGGGACGCTCGCCCGCCACGCCTTGCCCGCTGGTCGTGCGCTCGAGCGTGTCGTCGTGCAGCAGGAACGGAACGCCGTCGGCGCTGAGCTTGACGTCGCACTCGAACGCGGTGTGACCGTGGGCCGCGCCGAGCCGAAACGCCGCCAGCGTGTTCTCGGGCGCCAGCTTGCCGGCACCGCGGTGCGCGATCCACAGCGGGAAGGGCCAGGGCGCCATTGATGTTGCGTCAGAGCCGGCGCTGGGTGGCGGCGTCGAACCAGTGCAGGTGCTCGGCCGTCGCCTGCAGCGGCACGGTGTCGCCGATCCGCGGTGCCGCGAGGGTCGAATCCTGCCGCACGGTGAACGGCAGCGCGCCGATGCGGCCGTGCACCAGGCGCTCGGCACCGAGCATCTCGATCATCTCCACCTGCAGCGGCCAGCCCGCGGCGGCGTCGTTCAGCTCGGCGTGCTCGGGCCGCAGGCCGAGCAGCGCGTCGCCCCCGCGCGGCGCCGTGGCCGGCAGCGGCAGCGTGGCGCCGTCGAGCGCGAATGTCGTGCCATCGGCGCGGCCGCGCAGCAGGTTCATCGGCGGCGCGCCGATGAAGCCGGCGACGAAGGTGGTGGCCGGCCGCGCGTACACCTCTTCGGGCGTGCCGATCTGCTCCATGTGGCCGGCGTTCATCACGATCAGGCGCTGGCCGAGCGTCATCGCCTCGACCTGGTCGTGGGTGACGAACAGCGACGTGACGCCGAGTTCGCGGTGCAGCTTCTGGATCTCGAGCCGTGTCTGCGCGCGCAGCTTGGCGTCGAGGTTCGACAGCGGCTCGTCGAACAGGAACACCTGCGGCTGGCGCACGATGGCGCGGCCCATCGCTACGCGCTGGCGCTGGCCGCCCGACAGCTCGCGCGGCTTGCGCGCCAGGAACGGCTGCAGCTGCAGGATGCCGGCCGCCTTGTCGACGCGCTGGCGGATCTCGGAGGCCGGCACCTTGGCGATCTTCAGGCCGTAGGCCATGTTGTCGAACACGCTCATGTGCGGGTACAACGCGTAGTTCTGGAACACCATCGCGATGTCGCGGTGCGCGGGCTCGACGTCGTTGACGACGCGCCCGCCGATCGCGATCTCGCCGGCGGTGATCTCCTCCAGCCCCGCCACCATGCGCAGCAGCGTGCTCTTGCCGCAGCCCGACGGCCCGACGATGACGATGAACTCGCCGTCGGCGATCTCGGCGCTGACGCCGTGGATCACCGGGTTGGCCTTCGGGCCGTGGCCGTATTGCTTGCTGACGTTACGGATCGAGATCGCGCCCATGCGGTTGGTTCTTACTTTTCGGTGTCCACGAGGCCCTTGACGAACCACTTCTGCATCAGCACCACCACCAGTGCCGGCGGGATCATCGCCAGCAGCGCGGTGGCCATCACGACGTTCCACTCGTTGGCCGCGTCGCCGCCGGCGATCATGCGCTTGATGCCGATCACCACCGGGTACATGTCTTCGCTGGTGGTCACCAGCAGCGGCCACAAGTACTGGTTCCAGCCGTAGATGAACTGGATCACGAACAGCGCCGCGATGCTGGTGGCCGACAGCGGCACCAGCACGTCCTTGAAGAAGCGCATCGGGCCGGCGCCGTCGATGCGCGCGGCCTCGACCAGCTCGTCGGGCACGGTGAGGAAGAACTGGCGGAACAGGAAGGTCGCCGTCGCCGAGGCGATCAGCGGAATCGTGAGCCCGGCGTAGCTGTTGAGCATGCCGAGGTCGGCCACCACCTTGTAGCTCGGCATGATGCGCACCTCCACCGGCAGCATCAGCGTCACGAAAATCGCCCAGAAGAAGAAGTTCTTCAGCGGGAAGCGGAAGTACACGATGGCGAATGCCGACAGCAGCGAGATCGCGATCTTGCCGACCGTGATGACCAGCGCGCTCACCAGGCTGACCCACATCATGCGCGCCACCGGCGCGGTCGAGCCCGCACCGTCGCTGCCGCCGACCAGCGCCGCGCGGAACGACTCCAGCAGATGGCCGCCGGGCACCAGCGGCATCGGCACCGCGATGATCTCCTCCGGGGTGTGCGACGCCGCGACCAGCGCCAGGTACAGCGGGAAGACCACCACGGCCAGGCCGAGCCACATCACCGCGTGGCTCAGCACCGTCAGTGCCGCATTGCGCTCGACCATCAGTACTGCACCTTCTTCTCCACCCAGCGGAACTGCACCACCGTGAGCGCGATCACGATCGCCATCAGCACCACCGACTGCGCCGCCGAGCCGCCGAGGTCGCCGTTCTTGACGCCGTCGTTGAACACCTTGTAGACCAGGATCATCGTGTCCTGACCCGGGCCGCCCTGGGTGGTGGCGTCGATGATCGCGAAGGTGTCGAAGAAGGCGTAGACGACGTTGATCACCAGCAGGAAGAAGGTGGTCGGCGACAGCAGCGGGAACTGCACGCTCCAGAAGCGCCGCAAGGGGCCCGCGCCGTCGATCGCAGCGGCTTCGATCAGCGACTTCGGAATCGACTGCAGCCCGGCGAGGAAGAACAGGAAGTTGTACGAGATCTGCTTCCACACCGCAGCCATCACGATCAGCGCCACCGCGTCACCGGAGTCGAGCAACGGGTTCCAGGCGATTCCGATGCGGCCGAGCGCCCACGAGACGACGCCCAGCGTCGGCGAAAACATGAAAAGCCACAGCACGCCGGCGACCGCGGCCGCCACGGCGTACGGCACGATCAGGAAGGTCTTGTAGAACAACGCGCCGCGCACGATGCGGTCGGCAAACACCGCCAGCGCCAGCGAGATCGCGATGCCCGAAACGGCCACCGCGAGCGAGAAGAACGCGGTGATGCGAAACGAGCCGAGGTACGCCGGGTCGGCGAACAGGGTGCGGAAATTGTCGAAGCCGACCCACGAGACCGACAGGCCGAAGGCGTCCTGCAACTGGAACGACTGCACCAGCGCCTGCGCCGCCGGCCAGTAGAAGAACACGCCGATGACGGCGGCCTGCGGCGCCAGCAGCAGCCACGGCAGCCAGGGGGAGCGAAAGAGGACGCGCTTCTCGACGGCCATCGGCTGGCACTCGTTGTTCTTAGGCCCCTGCGTGCGCGGCGAGCAGACGGCAGGGAGTGGGCACCGACACAACGGCTGCCGACGGCGCCACGGGCGTCGTCGGCAGCGAATGCCGCATCAGCCCTTGTTCGCCGCCTGGAAGCGCTCGAGTTGCTCGTTGCCGCGCTGGATCGCGGCGTCGAGGGCCTCCTTGGGCGACTTCTTGCCGGTCCAGATCTGCTCGGTCTCCTCGTCGATGATGGTGCGGATCTGGTTGAAGTTGCCCAGCCGGATGCCGCGCGACTTGTCGGTCGTCTTGCGGATCATCTGCGTCACCGCGACATCGGTGCCGGGGTGCTCCTTGTAGAAGCCCGACTTGTCGGTCAGCTCGTAGGCGGCGGTGGTGATCGGCAGGTAGCCGGTGCGCTTGTGGCTCGCCGACTGCACCTCGGGCTGCGACAGGTACTTGAAGAACGCCGCCACGCCCTTGTAGGCCTCGGGCTTCTTGCCGCCCATCACCCACAGGCTGGCGCCGCCGATGATGGTGTTCTGCGGCGCGCCGGGCACGTCGGGGTAGTACGGCAGCGTCGAGATGCCGTAGGCGAACTTGGCTTCCTTGGCCACGCGCGCGTACAAGCCCGACGAGCCGGTCATCATCGCGCACTCGCCCGACGGAAAGCTCACGTCGGCCTTGTTGTCGCGGCCCTTGTAGACGAACAGGCCCTGCTTGGCCATGTTCGACAGATTGTCGAAGTGGCGCACGTGCAGCGGCGAGTTGAACGCCAGGCGCGCACCGAGGCCGCCGAAGCCGTTGTTGAGCGTGGCGAACAGCACGTTGTGCCAGGTCGAGAAGCTCTCGAGCTGAGTCCAGCTGATCCAGCTCGTGGTGAACGGGCACTTGTGGCCGCTGGCCTTGAGCTTGGCGGCGGCGAGCACCACCTCGGGCCAGGTCTTGGGCGCGGTGTTCGGGTCTAGACCCGCGGCCTTGAAGGCGTCCTTGTTGTAGTAGAAGACGGTGGTCGAGCTGTTGAACGGCAGCGACAGCATCTGGCCGTTGGGCGCCGTGTAGTAGCCGGCCACCGCGGGGATGTAGACCTTGGGGTCGAACTTCGCGCCGCCCATCGTCATCACCTCGGCTACCGGCTTGATCGCGCCCTTGCTGGCCATCATCGTCGCGGTGCCGACTTCGTACACCTGCAGGATGTCGGGCGCCGTGCCGGCGCGAAACGCGGCGATACCGGCGGTGAGCGTTTCGCCGTAGGTGCCCTTGTAGGTGGGCACGACGACGTATTCCTTCTGCTTGGCGTTGAAGTCCTTGGCCAGGTCGGCCACCCACTCGCCGAGCGGGCCGCTCATCGCGTGCCACCAGTGGATCTGGGTCTGGGCCTGTGCGGAGCCGGCGGCTGCGAGGCCGGCGATGAGCGATGCGCTCAGTACGAGGTTTCTGCGGTTCATGGAATCTCCGTTGAGGGGCGCGGCCACGCGCGTACGCGTGGCCGCGCGTCGCCTGACAAGACGCGAATTTTTGTCACGGATGGTGCCTCTGCGGCAACGGGGATAACCCGCCGCAGTGCAGCAACGCGGCGGAGCCGTTGCTGCGCTGCGGTACCATGCGGGCCCGACGGGCCGCAGCGGGCGTCGCGCGGGAACTTCCGAATCGAACCCTTGCCGCGCGCCGCATGAACGCACCGCATTCGCTGCCGCTGCAGGCGGGCCTCGATGCGCACGAGGCCGACGCGCCGCGCCTGCGCGAGGTTCCGTACAACTACACCTCGTACGCCGATCGCGAGATCGTGATCCGGCTGCTCGGCGAGCGTGCCTGGGAGGTGCTGTCGCGCCTGCGCGGCGAACGCCGCACCGGCCGCTCGGCGCGCATGCTCTACGAGGTGCTGGGCGATATCTGGGTCGTGCAGCGCAATCCTTACCTCGAGGAGGATCTGCTCGCCAACCCGAAGCGCCGGCGCGCGCTGATCGACGCGTTGTCGCACCGGCTGACCGAGATCGAGAAGCGCCGCACACCGGCCGACGACCCCGAGCGCGACGCCGCGGTGGGCGAACTGCTGGCGCTCGCGCAACAGGCGGTGCGAGCGTTCGCGGGGCACTTCTCGACGGTGTGGGATCTGCGCCAGCGCGCCCGGCGTGCGCTGGTGCGCTGCACCGACAAGCAGAACATCAAGTTCGACCCGCTGTCGCGCGTGTCGCACGTGACCGACGCCACCGACTGGCGCGTCGAGTACCCGTTCGTCGTGCTGACGCCGGCCAGCGAGAACGAGGTCGCGGCGCTCGTCAACGGCTGCATCGAACTGGGCCTGACGATCGTGCCGCGCGGCGGCGGCACCGGCTACACCGGCGGCGCGATCCCGCTGACCTGGAAGAGTGCCGTCGTCAACACCGAGAAGCTCGAGGGCATGGGCCGCGTCGAGCTGGGCACGTTGCCCGGTGTCGAGCAGCCGGTGCCGACCATCCGCACCGAGGCCGGCGTGGTGACGCAGCGCGTCGCCGATGCGGCCGAAGCGGCTGGTTTCGTGTTCGCCGTGGACCCCACGTCGGCCGAGGCGAGCTGCATCGGTGGCAACGTTGCGATGAACGCCGGCGGCAAGAAGGCGGTGCTGTGGGGCACCGCGCTCGACAACCTGGCGAGCTGGCGAATGGTCACGCCGCAGGGGCGCTGGCTCGAAGTGCAGCGGCTCGACCACAACCTCGGCAAGATCCACGACGCGCCGACCGCGAGCTTCGAGCTGCGCTGGTTCAACGAATCGGGCCGCACGGTCGAGCGGCGCGAACGGCTCGACATCCCCGGCGCGCGCTTTCGCAAGGAGGGGCTGGGCAAGGACGTCACCGACAAGTTCCTCGCCGGCCTGCCCGGAGTGCAGAAAGAGGGCTGCGACGGCCTCATCACCTCGGCGACGTGGGTGCTGCACCGCATGCCGCCGCACGTGCGCACGGTGTGCCTGGAGTTCTTCGGCAACCCGCGCGAGGCCGTGCCGTCGATCGTCGAGATCAAGGAGTTCATGTTCGCGCAGCAGCGCGCGGGCACGGGCGCCATCCTGGCCGGCCTGGAGCACCTCGACGACCGCTACCTGAAGGCGGTGGACTACGCCACCAAGAGCAAGCGCGGTGGGCGCAGCGCCGCGCTGCCGAAGATGGTGCTGATCGGCGACATCGTCGGCGACGACGAAGCCGCGGTGGCGCGCGCCGCCAGCGAGGTGGTGCGCATCGCCAACAGCCGCTCGGGCGAAGGTTTCGTCGCGGTCGGCGCCGACGCGCGGCGCAAGTTCTGGCTCGACCGCAAGCGCACCGCGGCGATCGCCCGCCACACCAACGCCTTCAAGATCAACGAAGACGTGGTGATCCCGCTCGATCGCATGGGCGAGTACACGCTGGGCATCGAGCGCATCAACATCGAGCTCTCGCTGCGCAACAAGCTCGAGCTGCTCGACCGCCTGGAGCATTGGTTCGCCGCCGGCTCGCTGCCGCTGGGGCGCAGCGACGACGCGCGCGAGATCCCGAGCGCCGAGCTGCTCGACGACCGCGTGCAGCAGGCGCTGCACCTGCTGCGCGAGACGCGCGCCTTGTGGCGCGGCTGGCTCGACGCGCTCGACGGCGAGCCGGGCGGCGGCGAGCGCAGCGTGTTCGAGCAGTTGCAGGACCACTCGCTGCGCGCGTCGTGGAAGCGCCAGGTGCTGCAGCCGCTGCGCGAGCTGTTCGCGGGGGGCGCCTTCGCGCCGATCGTCGAGCACTGCCAGCGCCTGCACAAGCAGGTGCTGCACGGCCGCCTGTGGGTGGCGCTGCACATGCACGCCGGCGACGGCAACGTGCACACCAACATCCCGGTCAACAGCGACGACTACCGCATGCTGCAGACCGCGCACCGCGTGGTGGCGCGGGTGATGGCGCTGGCGCGCAGCCTGGGCGGCGTGATCTCGGGCGAGCACGGCATCGGCATCACCAAGCTCGAGTTTCTGAGCGACGACGAATTGCGCGACTTCGCCGAGTACAAGGTGCGCGTCGATCCGCAGGGGCGCTTCAACAAGGGCAAGCTGCTGCGCGGCGCGGCGTTGGCGCCGCTGGGCGACGACGTGCGCTCGGCCGACCTCGCGCACGCCTACACGCCGAGCTTCGGGCTGATGGGGCACGAGTCGCTGATCATGCAGCGCAGCGACATCGGCGCCATCAGCGATTCGATCAAGGACTGCCTGCGCTGCGGCAAGTGCAAGCCGGTGTGCGCCACCCACGTGCCGCGCGCCGACCTGCTGTACAGCCCGCGCAACAAGATCCTCGCCACCTCGCTGCTGATCGAGGCGTTTCTCTACGAGGAGCAGACGCGGCGCGGTATCTCGCTGCGCCACTGGGAGGAGTTCGAGGACGTCGCCGACCACTGCACGGTGTGCCACAAGTGCGTCAACCCGTGCCCGGTGAAGATCGACTTCGGCGACGTCACGATGAACATGCGCAACCTGCTGCGCAAGATGGGCCGCAAGAGCTTCCGCCCGGGGCAGGCGGCGGCGATGTTCATGCTCAACGCCACCCGGCCGGAGACGATCCGCCTGGCCAGGCGGCTGCTGGTGAACGTCGGTTTCAAGGCGCAGCGCATCGCCGCCGATGCGTTGCGCCTGGCCGGGCGTCGGCAGACCAGCCACCCGCCGGCCACGGTGGGCGCGCCACCGCTGCGCGAGCAGGTGATCCACTTCGTCAACAAGAAGCTGCCCGGCGGCCTGCCCAAGCGCACCGCGCGCGCCCTGCTCGACATCGAAGACAAGCACTATGTGCCGATCATCCGCGACCCGGCGGCCACCAGCGCCGAGAGCGAGGCGGTGTTCTACTTCCCCGGCTGCGGTTCGGAGCGCCTGTTTTCGCAGGTGGGGCTGGCGACGCAGGCGATGCTGTGGCGCGCCGGCGTGCAGACCGTGCTGCCGCCGGGCTACCTGTGCTGCGGCTACCCGCAGCGCGGCGGCGGGCAGTTCGAGCGCGCCGAACAGATGATCACCGACAACCGCGTGCTGTTCCACCGCGTGGCCAACACGCTGAACTACCTCGACATCAAGACGGTGGTGGTGAGCTGCGGCACCTGCTACGACCAGCTCGAGAGCTACCAGTTCGACAAGATCTTCCCCGGCAGCCGGATGGTCGACATCCACGAGTACCTGCTCGAGAAGGGCATCACGTTGCCGCCCGGCGAAGGCGGCTATCTCTACCACGAGCCGTGCCACAACCCGATGAAGCAGCGCGAGTCGATGCTCACCGTCAAGGCGCTGCTCGGCGACGCGGTCATCAAGAGCGAGCGCTGCTGCGGCGAGAGCGGAACCTTCGGTATCGCGCGGCCCGACATCGCCACGCAAGTGCGCTTTCGCAAGGAAGAGGAGATCCGCAAGGGCGAAGCCGCGCTGCGCGAACGCGGCGTCGGCGGCGACCTGAAGATGCTGACCTCGTGCCCGAGTTGCCTGCAGGGCCTATCGCGTTACCAGGGCGATCTGCGCAGCGGCCTGCTCGAAGCCGACTACATCGTCATCGAGATGGCGCGCCGGCTGCTCGGCGAGAGCTGGATGGAAGACTACGTCGCGCGCGCCAACGCCGGCGGCATCGAACGCGTGCTGGTCTGAACGCCTGCCTGTCAGCGGCGCAACTTGCCGAAGTTGCTTGCGGGCTGCGTGTCGGCGAAGCCATGAGCCGCATGCTTGCCGTCGTCGGCGGCGTCGAGTTGTGCCACCAGCTCGGCACGCGCCTTCTCCCGCGCTGCCTTGGCTGCCGCTGCGGCGGCGGCTTCTGCGCGCGCCGAAGCCGCGGCATTCTGAATCACGCCGTCGCGCTTGGCTTCCGACAGCGCCTGCTGCAGCGTCTCGACCTGCTGGCGAGACTGCACCGCCAGCTCCTGAGCGCTTTGCTTGGCGCGTTCGGCGAGTTCGAGTTGCGCACTGGCCAAGGCCAGCTTGGTCCGGTAGTGCAGCGAGGCCGCCAGCCAGGCCACGCCGCCCCCGGCCGCCGTGGCGGCGACGACGAACAGCGCGGAGGACAACGACAGCGTGGACATGCTGGGCTCCCTGAAGCGGTGTGGCGACCGCCGATCGATCGCTGAGCGCGACCATAGCGTGCGCCGCGGCGTTCGCGCTGCGAACAAATGCGCGCCGCTTTCCGGTGCGTCACCGCCGGCTGCCACTCAGGCTGATGACGATCGCCAGCGCGGGGCAGGCGTGATGCGGAGCGTGCGATTTGCACGCGCGCGGTGTGGCCGATTCGTTGGGGCTACACTGACCCGCGATTCGGATCGAGAACGATGCCGCAACCATCACCCACACCGCTGTCGCTGACGCTGCACCAGGAGTCGCGCGTGCTCGAGATCGCCTTTTCCGACGGGCAGAGCTTTCGCCTGCCGTTCGAACTGCTGCGCGTGTACTCGCCGTCGGCCGAGGTGCAAGGGCACGGGCCAGGGCAGGAAGTGCTGCAGACCGGCAAGCGCGAGGTACGGATCGACGACGTCGAGATGGTCGGCCAATACGCCATCCAGCCGACCTTCTCTGACGGCCACGACTCGGGCCTCTTCAGCTGGAGTTACCTCTACGAGCTGGGCAGCCGGCAGCAGGCGTACTGGGATCGGTATCTGACGCGGCTGGCCGAGGCCGGCGCCGACCGCGACGCGCCGATGGCCGCCGCCCGTGCAGCGGGTTGCGGGCACCATTGAACGTGCCCTGGTGAGCCAGACCCACTTCGGCTACCACCAGGTCGACGAGCGCGACAAGCCGCGTCGCGTGCGCGCGGTGTTCGACTCGGTGGCGACCAGGTACGACTTGATGAACGACCTGATGTCGTTCGGCCTGCATCGGGTTTGGAAAGCCTATGCGGTGGCCGTGGCCGCGCCGAAGCCGGGCGACAAGGTGCTCGACGTGGCCGCCGGCACCGGCGACCTGACCGCCGCGCTGGCGCGGCGCGTGGGGCCGACCGGCTGCGTGGTACACACCGACATCAACGAGGCCATGCTGCGCACCGGCCGCGACCGGCTGCTCGATGCCGGCCTGAGCCTGCCCAGCGCGCTGTGCGACGCCGAGGCGCTGCCGTTCGCGGAAGCGAGCTTCGATTTGGTGTGCGTGGCCTTCGGCCTGCGCAACATGACCCACAAGGACAAGGCGCTGAGCGAGATGGCGCGCGTGCTGCGGCCGGGCGGCAAGCTGGTGGTGCTGGAGTTCTCCAAGGTCGCCGAGCCGCTGCGCAAACCCTACGACTGGTACTCGTTCCAGGTGCTGCCGCGCCTTGGCCAGTGGGTTGCCGGCGACGGCGACAGCTACCGCTATTTGGCCGAGTCGATCCGCCTGCATCCGTCGCAAGCGGAGCTGAAGGCGATGATGAAAGCCGCCGGGTTCGGGCACGTCGACGTGCACGATCTGAGCGCCGGCGTGGTGGCAGTGCACGTGGGATTGCGCTGCTAGCAAGCGTCGCTTGGTCCGGTGGAGGCGCGCCGCGGACGCGCCAGCCCCGAATTGGGGGGGTAGACCACGAACCCCGCGTCTGGAGGATTGTTGCAATTTGCACGCTCCAGAGAATCGCCTCTGCCCAGTCACCGGGGTTGCATGGCGTAGTTCACGCCGCGCCGATCAGGGCATCCCGGACCAGCCAGAGGAAATCCATGTTCCGGGTGTTCCCGAGCAGAGCATCATCGGCCGCGACGTACGAAGCGCTGCTCGACGGCATCCTGGGGTTCGTGGCCCTGCTGGCCGCCGCGGTCACGCTGGGCGCGTTCCCCGGGGGCTTGCTCGGCGTCATGACCGACGGCGCTGCCATGGCGACGGCCCTGGGGTTCGCGGTCGTGATGGCGCTGCTGCAATCGTTCATCGGCGTCTATCGGCATCGCCTGGCGCTCGTGCCTCTAGCGCTACGGGTCGTCGTGGTCGTCCTGCTTGCGGGGTATGGCACTTATCTCGGGTTGAAGGAGTTCGATCTTCACCCGCATCCCGGACCGCTGGTCGGTGCCGCGGTCGCGTACTTCCTGCTTTCGCTCGTCTTGCTGCGTGGTGCCGCCATGGCGCTGCGGGGTGTAACTGGAGTGCCGCGCGTTCTGATCGTTGGCACGGGGCTGGAAGCCCAAGCCGTGCTCGATGATCTGCGCGCGGACGACCGACACATGCGCGAAGTGATCGGGTTCTACGAGACGGCGTTCGATACAGAGGCCCTGGTCGACGGGGCGCCGGTGTTCGATCGTGCCCGTTCATTGCCCGAGATCGCCTCGAGATATGGAATCGACGAGATCGTGGTCGCCGTGCGCGAACAGCGCGGCGGCGTCATGCCGATGGAGCAGTTGCTGACGTGCCGCACGCGAGGAATCAGGATTCTCGACCTGGCGGCGTTCTACGAACGCTCGCATGCCGAGGTGCCGGTCGACAGCTTGAAGGCCAGCTGGCTGGTCTACGGTGACGGGTTCGTGCAAGGTCCCTTGAGGCGTTTCGCGAAGCGTGTGTTCGACATCGTGTCGTCGGTGCTGCTGCTTATCGTGGCTGCACCAGTCATGTTGCTGGCTGCGTTGGCTATCAAGCTCGACAGCCGCGGCCCGGTTTTCTATCGCCAGGCGCGGGTGGGGCTGGGCGGTGGCACCTTCCAGTGCGTGAAGTTCCGCAGCATGCGAACCGATGCGGAAGTCGACGGGGTCGCGCGCTGGGCCACCAAAGACGACAGTCGCATCACGAGGGTGGGGGCGTTCATGCGCAAGACGCGCATCGACGAACTGCCGCAGCTCATCAGCGTACTCAGGGGCGAGATGAGCATCGTGGGGCCGCGCCCCGAGCGACCCGAGTTCGTCGAGAAACTCAAGGATCAGATCCCGTTCTACGATTTGCGCCACGGTGTCAAACCAGGCGTCACGGGCTGGGCGCAGGTGCGCTTCACCTATGGCGGATCGATCGAGGACGCCCGGCGCAAGCACCAGTTCGACCTGTACTACCTCAAGAACAACTCGATCTGGCTCGACCTGCAGGTTCTCGTAGAAACCGTGACGGTGGTCCTGTTTCGCGAGGGAGCACGCTGAGCCGCCTTGGTCTCGCGCCGCCACGCGCCGGTTCGGCATCGTGGGTTCCCTGGCTGACGGTGCGATCAGGGGTCCGCACGCAAACGGGTAGCCGTGGCCGGCGGGAGATTGCGAGTAAGGCACCCCGTCGCCACCTCCTGATCGGTGGTTCCGGATGGCACGCTGCGCTGATATCCTGATGGGATCACGCGGAGGTTCCATGGCTCCAATTTCGCGTCTTGGTCGAGCGCTCGTGGTCGGACTGGTGGCTGCACTGTCGGTCGCTTGCAGTGGCGTTTCGGGCACGCTGCCACCGGCTCCGACACAGGCGAGTCTGGCTGACTACAGCTATCTGGTTGGGGCGGGCGACACGCTGAACGTATCGGTTGCGCGCAACCCCGAGTTGTCGATGATGGTACCGGTTCGGCCCGATGGAAAGATCTCCACGCCGCTGATCGAGGACCTGCACGTACAGGGCAAGACGCCTGCCCAGATCGGGCGTGAGATCGAAACCCGCTTGTCGAAGTATGTGCGTGACCCGCAGGTCACGGTCATCGTCACTTCGTTCGTCGGCGGCTATGGCGAGCAGGTTCGCGTCATCGGCGAGGCGGTGCGGCCACAGGCCTTGCCGTTCAAGCAGCGCATGACGTTACTCGACGTGATGATCGCTGTCGGCGGCCTGACCGACTTCGCTGCAGGCAACCGGGCACTCATTCTCAGGACGTCCGAGGGCAACAAGCAGTACTCGGTGCGTGTCAAAGATCTGGTGAAGAACGGCGACATCAGTGCCAACGTCGAGATGCGCCCAGGCGATGTACTGATCATTCCGCAGAGCTACTTCTGAAGTTGAATACGCGGTTCGCGGTCAATTCGGGCGGGCATACGTTATGAACGAGCAACTCGAGAAGTTCGTCTCGATTGGATGGTCGCTCTGGCGGTACCGCTGGCTGGCCATGGCGGTGGCTTGGCTAGTGGGCGCAGCCACCGCGGCGGTTGTGTTCCTGCTGCCCAATCGATATGAAGCCACAGCCCGGATCTTCGTGGATACGCAGACGATTCTGCGCCCGCTGATGACCGGCATTGCGGTGCAGCCCAACATCGAGCAGCAAATCGTGATGCTGGGTCGCACGCTGATAAGCCGCGCCAACGTCGAGAAGGTGGCCGCCATGGCCGGCGTCGATCTGTCCGATGGCAAGGGCGGCGGCAAGTCGGAGAAGCGCATCGAGGAGATGACCAACGCGCTGCGGATCCAGAGCCTCGGCCGCGACAATCTGTACACACTCACTTACTTTGACAACACCCCTGAAAGGGCAAAGCGCGTTGTCGATTCGATGGTCGACATCTTCGTACAGTCGAGCGTGGGCGCTTCGCGCAAGGATTCCGATTCCGCGAAGGCCTTCATTGACGATCAGATCAAAGCGTATCGAACCGAACTCGAGCGGGCCGAGGCGCGCTTGAAGGATTTCAGAATCCACAACATTGACATGCAAGCGATCGACGGGCGTGACACAGCCTCTCGCACGGCCGAGCTTGCGACGCAACTCGATGCTGCGCGTCTCCAATTGCGTGAGGCGGAGCAGGCGCGCGATGCCGCGAAGGCCGCATTGGCGAACGAGAAGGGCGCGGACTATCAATTGCCCGATCTGCTGGCCGATGCAAACGTGACACCCGCTACCCCGGAGATCGACGCGCGGATACAGGCACAGCGTCGCCAGCTCGACGCGTTGCTACAGCGATTCACCGACCAACACCCTGATGTAATAGCCGCACGACGGCTTATCAAGGATCTCGAAGAACAGAGAAAGAGGGAGATTGCCGCGATACAGGCTAGGCCCGCGCCCGTGTCTGCTTCACGGCAGACGCAGAGGGGTAGCCTCGCCTATCAAGAATTGACGCGGATAGCTGCGACCGCAGATGTTCAGTTTGCAACGGCACGTGCGCGTGTCACCGAGTACGAGTCCAGGATGGGACAGCTGCGGGCTCGGCTCAAAGACGCGCCCCGCATCGAGGCCGAGTTGGCACGGCTCAATCGAGACTACGCGATCCAGAAGAGGGCCTACGAAGAACTCGTCACCCGGCGTGAGTCGGCCACGATGTACGGCAAGCTCGACGACGCAGCAGGGTTGGCGGAGTTTCGGGTCATCGACCCTGCTCAGTTGCCGCTGAAGCCGGTGTTTCCGAACCGGCCGCTGCTGTTGCTCGCTGCGCTCGCCATCGCCCTGGCGGCGGGACTTGGGGCGGCCGTGGTGTTTTCGCACCTGAGGCCCGTGTTTCAGCGTGCCTCCGAGCTCAAGGCCCAGCTCGGTCTGCCATTGCTTGGCGCGGTGGCCGCGGTAACGTCCGAGATCGAGGCCCGGCGTGAACGCAGGGAGGTCGCTAAACTTTCGGTAGCGACGGCTACGCTGGTTGCCCTGTTCGTCGTGGCGGCCGGTCTCAGCACTGTTGTCCGCGTCTGAGGCCCCCATGTCGAAACTGATCGAATTGGCAGTTCAGCGGCTCGAGCAGCTGCGCAGCTCCGGCGTCACCGTGTCCGGTCAGCACGCATCGGTCTCGACGCCCTCGGGCAAGGCAGCTGTGCAGCACTCCTCGAAGTCGCCTTCGCCCGCGGCCCCTGTACCTCAAGTGACGTCGAAGCGAATCGAACTGAGTGCTGCTGCGCTCAAGGCGGCGCATGTGCATGTGCCTGGAGGTGAGCCCTGTCCCCAGGCCGAGCAGTTCCGACTTATGAAGCGGCCGCTGATTCGCAATGCAGCCACACTCAAGGAGCAGGGGCAGAGCCGCCCCAATCTGATCATGGTGACCAGTGCGCTCGCCGGGGAGGGCAAGAGCTTTACCGCGGCGAATCTCGCGATGAGTATCGCCTCGGAAGTGGATCACAAGGTCTTGCTGGTCGACGCCGATGTCGCGCGCCCCTCGTTGCCGAGACTGCTCGGGTTCCGCGCGGACACGGGGCTATTGGACGTCCTTGAAGGAAGGGTATCGATCGCGGACGTGCTGCTGAAGTCCGACATCGACAAGCTCACGATCCTCCCGAGCGGTGCGCCTCGACCCCGTGCGACCGAGTTGCTTGCCAGCGAGACGATGCGTGGTCTGCTCGACGAGCTTGCCACGCGCTATCCCGACCGCATCGCGATCTTCGATTCACCACCGCTTCTGCTGACTACGGAGGCCTGCGAGTTGGCGGCGCACATGGGTCAGATCATCGTCGTTGTTCAGGCAGATCGAACGCCTCAGGCCGATGTGGAACGTGCGATCGATCTGATAGGCGATCATCCGGTCCGCCTGTTGATGCTCAACCGGGTGCACGCGAGAATGATGCAGGGCCCTGGCTACGGCTACGGTTATGGCTACACCTAGCCGAGGAGGGGCCCCAGTCCCAGCGACATTTCCAGCGGAACGACGCGAGGCCCGGGCGCAGCTGGTTGACTGCGCCCGGTGCTACTTTCTTTCGGCCGTACTGGCGGCGTCGATATCGCCTGCATTTGGACAGCAAGCGCCAGGAGGGGCATGGCCTGGGGCCTCTAGACCGCCACCTGATACGTCGCCCAATAGCGCACCGGAGACCCCGGACAGTGGGGCACCCGTGGGGGCGAGAGCCGGCCAGCTTGGCTCCAGTCCGCGGCCGCCGACCTTGGTCATAAGCGGCGCAATCTTGTTCACTGCGACCGACAACGCAGATCTGGCCGTTCAGCCAAGGCGAGACTACCTTGTCGAAGGTCGCTTGAACCTGCGACTCAACCTACCGTATCGGCGACTCAGGGGGTTCGCAGACTACACGTTGGCTGCCGTGCACTTTGGTAGCGGTGACGAATCGGACGAATTCCTCAACGCGCTAGATTCTGAACTGACTGCCGAGTTGATCGAGCAGCATGGATTCGTTGATGTCGCGGCGTCGATCGGGCAGCAGATGCGGTCGGCATTCGGTGCGGCGACTCTCTCACAGGGTGTCGCGAGCGAATCGTCCACGGTGTCGCCGTCTGTCGCCAATGCCAATCGGGTTGAGTCGGCAATGTATCGTGTGGCTCCGTATTTCCGAGGCAGGTTGGGAGACGAAGGACAGTTTGAAGCGCGCGCCGAGCAGTCAGACATTAGATTCAGGGGTTTCGATGGCAACGACTATCGCACGCAGCGCGCGCAGTTGCTGGCCGACGGGGGTGTGAGACCGCAGGCGCTGCGGTGGCGCAGCCAGCTAAGCGGCACTATCTACGATTTCGAAAGCGGGAGACGCACGAGCGAGGTGGTTTTTCGCGGCGATCTGGGCTGGGCTTTCGATGAGGAAAAGGTCGTGTCATTAATCGCCGGGCGCGAGGGCAACAACTTCCAGACGGCGCAGCGGCGATACGGCACGATCTACGGCGCCAGCCTCGCGTGGCGGCCGAGCGAGCGAACCCACTTCTATGCAGAGGGGCTGCATCGTTTCTTCGGGACCGAGCACACTGTCACGTTGAATCACCGCCTGTCGCGTATGGCGATCGTTGTTTCCGACTCGCGCGCAGTGACTCCACCAAATCAATTCAGCGATAGCAGGCTCGCATCGGCATTCGATGTGTTGTTTCTGCAATTCGCTGGTGTTGAACCCGACCCAGCGCGGCGGCGCACATTGGTTCAGGACACCTTGCTTCGGAACGGTATCGACCCACACGAACAGATCATCTCTGACTTCATGACCAACAGTGTGATGGTGGTGAGAGCTCAGACCTTAGGGCTTTCGTGGACCCATGTGCGCGATATCGTGACACTTGGGGTCGCCCGTACGGACAGCCGCCGAGCCGACACTCTGACCCTACCGCCTCCGGCTGACGATTTCGCCTCTACCAACCGTGTGGACCAAGTGGGCGCGATTGCAAGTTGGGCGCACCGGTTGACACCCACCTCAACCCTAACGCTGGTAGGCGGCCTGCAGAAAGCTTCCGGCTCATTGCCGAGTCAGTCTACGACGCTTCGTTCGGTGAGCCTGCTCTGGTCGAGGCAACTCGGTCAAGTCACGACTCTCGCTCTCAGTGGTCGGCACGACCGGTTTACCAGCCAGACTTCGCCCTATCGCGCGAATTCGGTGACCGCGAGCTTGCGAACACAGTTCTAGTATGACGCTGGCTTGTGAGCGCCCTGTCTTGTCGCCCGAAAGCGAACCTGCCGCCCGATGGGCAGCTGCCAACGCCCTGACAATCGACGTCGAGGACTATTTCCAGGTATCAGCTCTTGCACCCTACATCGACCGCCGCCAGTGGGATCACATCGAGTGCCGCGTCGAGGCCAACGTCGAACGAATTCTCACGATGCTGCACGAGGCAAGTGTGCAGGCCACCTTCTTCACGCTGGGCTGGATTGCCGAGAGGTATCCGGTCTTGGTGCGTCGCATCGTCGCGCAAGGCCACGAATTGGCTAGTCACGGCTACGGTCATCATCGGGTGACCGATCTGTCTCCGGCGCAGTTTCGCGAAGACGTGGCTCGCGCCAAGCGCATCCTCGAAGATGCATGCTCCTGCTCCGTGCTGGGTTATCGTGCGCCGAGTTTCTCGATCGGCAGTGCCAGCCTGTGGGCGCTGGATATTTTGGCCGAAACCGGGTATCGGTACAGCAGCAGCATCTACCCGATCCGACATGATCATTACGGCATGCCCGATGCGCCGAGGTTCGCGCACCGCACCGCCAGCGGGTTGCTCGAGATACCGATGACGACGCTGCGCGTGATGAACCGAAACTGGCCCTCGAGCGGGGGAGGGTTCTTTCGCCTGTTGCCGTACGGCGCCTCGCGATGGATGATCCGGCAGGTGAATCGACGCGACCGACGGCCGGCCGTGTTCTATTTCCATCCTTGGGAGATTGACCCCGGTCAGCCACGCATTGGCGGGATCGATCTCAAGACTCGCTTTCGGCACTATCTGAACCTTGGCCGAATGGAGTCGCGACTGCGGCGATTGCTGCAGGACTTCCACTGGGGCCGGATGGACAGGATCTTCGTCTCCGACACCTGCTCGGTGTTGGCCTTGTAGCAAGCCGACTCTTCTTCTGCCTTGCCCACCGTAGAACAACTTCTTCCGGGCGACCTGCACGCGGCCGCGTCATGGGACGCCTTCGTTCTGGCCTGCCCGCAAGCCACCTTCTTTCATCGTAGCGGATGGCAACGCCTCATGCGCGAGGTCTTCCGCCACGACACCTACTATCTGTTTGCGCATAGTGGCGGCCGCATCACTGGAGTGCTGCCCTTGGCCCACGTGCGCAGCCTGCTGTTCGGAAAGTCGCTTTCGAGCCTTCCGTTTGCGGCCTACGGGGGCATCGCGGCCGACGACGAAGACTCCGCCGCTGCGCTCCAGCAAGAAGCCGAGTCTCTGGCTCGGCGTCTTGGCGTGGCGCATCTCGAACTGCGTCACCTG
>JAXMEL010000009.1:0-124515 GCA_046348365.1 Burkholderiaceae bacterium | reverse complement strand
GGCTGGGACGCCCGCGCCGAGCTGCCCGACGACGCCACCATCGCCGCGGCGTTCAGCCCCGTGCGGCGCGCCAATTCGACGATCTCGCGCGCCGAACCGCTGCGGTGCGACCCGATCTGGCAGCAGCGCCGCTCGTCGCCGCCCGAACCTCTTCACGCCGCGATGCGGCAGTGCGCTATCCAGGCCGCGGTCTGCCGCTCCTGCAGCGCGTTCTGCGCGAGTCGCTGCGCCAGGGCCGGGAAGTCGACCTTGTCCAGCGGCTGATCCTGGTTGAAGCACGAGAACACGTAGCTCACTGCCCCGGTGATCGGATCCTTGTGCGGTTGCAGGCACTGCGCGCACACTTCCTTCATCATGCACTGCATCGGTGAGTTGATCGAGCCGAATGCGCGGTGTTGCGGCTTCAGGTACGGGCCGAGCTGGGCGTGGCGCGCGGCTGCCACCGCGGCCATCATGCGGTCGGAGCCGATCGCGATGATGCGATCGGCGTCTTGCATGCGCAGCGCGCCGGGCTGCTGCGGATCCGCGAGCTCGCCGCGCGCATACGCGGTCATCGCTTCGACGATGTTGCCCACGACGCTGCGGTCCTGCGGCCGACCGGGCTCGAAGCCCGGTGCTTCGTCGCAGCACCAGACGATCACGTCGGCGGCGGCCTCGATCTCGGCCACCTTGTAGCGATCGACGCGCTTCTTGTAGCCGGCGAAGTACAGCACGCGCGACCCCGCCGCGCGAAACGCCGCGCCGATCGAGAACAGCACCGCATTGCCGAGCCCGCCACCCACCAGCACGACGGTCTCGCCGGGCTCGATCTCGGTGGGCGCTCCGGTCGGGCCCATCAACACCACCGGCTCGCCCGGTTGCAGGTCGGTGCACAGGTTCGATGAGCCACCCATCTCGAGCACGATGGCCGACACCAGGCCGCGCTCGCGATCGACCCAGGCGCCGGTCAGTGCCAGGCCTTCCATCGCGAGCGTCGTCGCTAGCCCGTCGGGGCTCGCCCGCCGCGCGCGCGTTTCGAAGTTCTGCAGCCGATAGAACTGGCCGGGCTGGAAGCGGCGCGCCGCCATCGGCGCGCGCACGACCACCTCGACGATGTCGGGCGTCAGGCGTTCGACGCGCTCGACGCGGGCGCGCAGCAGGTCGTCGAGCCGCGCGGCGAACGCACCGAAGTCTCCGCCGCCGGCCGGCTCACGGCGCGCGAGCACGTCGCACACCACCGGATAGCCATGCCGCGCCGAGGCCATCGCCTTGACGACGTTGCCGAAGTAGCTCGGGTGCAGATCGCCGAAGAACGACAGCATGCGGCCGTCGTCCACGCGCGCCAGCAGCACCTGCGCGGTCTCGGGCTTGGCGTTGCCGTAGGCGGGCTTGACCGGCCGGCCGTCGGCGTCGATCGCGCGAAAGTAGCGGCCGTCCAGCGCGAAGTGCGTCGCATCCTCGCGCGCCAGCACGGTGTTGGGCTGCGTGCCGGCAGCCACGAAGACGGTGCGCGCGCGTGTGTGCCACGCCTGGCCGTCGCGCCAGCGGCCATCGTCGCCGCGCACCTGGCGCGCGAAGCTGATCGACTCGACGGCGCCGCCGGCATCGACGTCGATGCGGGTGGGCGCCAGGCATTCGGCGAACCGGATGCCTTCCTCGAGCGCCTTCTCCACTTCCTCGTGGTTCAGCGTGTACGACGGGCTGTCGACCAGACGCTTGCGGTAGGCAATCGTCACACCGCCCCATTGCTGCAACAGCTCGACGACCCGCGCAGCGCGCCCTTCGCGCTGCGCCGCCTCGCGCTCGGCGCGGATCGCGCGCGCGTGCGCGAGGAACTCCTCGGCGATCGCCTGGTCTTCGGCACGCCAGCCGGCGCGCGCCCCGGCTTCGCCCAGCCGAGCCGCCAGCGCCTCGTGGCGGGCGAGGAACTTCTCCACCTGCACCGCGTAGTACGCCAGCGATTCGGTCGCGGTGTCGATCGCCGTGAGCCCGCCGCCGATGACCACCACCGGCAGCCGCAGCTGCATGTTCGCCAGCGAGTCCTTGCGCGCTGCGCCGGTCAACTGCAGCGCCATCAGGAAGTCGCTCGCGGTCCGCACGCCGCGCGCCAGCCCGTTGGGGATGTCCAGCGTGGTCGGCTTGCCGGCGCCCATCGCCAGCGCGACGTGATCGAAACCGAGCGCGAACGCGTCGCTCACGGTCAGCGTGCTGCCGAAACGCACGCCGCCGATCAGCGAGAAGCGCTCGCGCCGCTCGATCAGCAGCCGCACCAGTTTCAGGAAGTTCTTGTTCCACCGTACGGTGATGCCGTACTCGGCAACGCCGCCAAAGCCGGCCATCACCCGCTCGCCGAGCGGTTCGTACAACGTGCGTACGTCGTGGATCGGCACGAACGGCACGCGCGTGCCGTCGGCGCGCACGCCGTTCACGGCTTCGTCGAGCGGCTCGATCTTCAGGCCATCGATGCCGACCACACCGTGGCCCTCGTTCAGCAGGTGGTGCGCCAGCGTGAAACCGGCCGGCCCCATGCCGACAACCAGCACCTTGTAGCCGCCGTCGGGTTTGGGCAGCGGCCGGCGCAGATCCAGCGGATTCCAGCGCGTCAGCAGCGAGTAGATCTCGAAGCCCCACGGCAATTCCAGCACGTCCTTCAGCGCGCGGGTCTCGGCCTGCGGAATGTCGACCGGCGCCTGCTTCTGGTAGATGCAGGCCTTCATGCAGTCGTTGCAGATGCGGTGACCGGTGGCGGCCAACATCGGGTTGTCGACCGTGATCATCGCCAGCGCGCCGATCGCGTGGCCCTGCGTCTTCAGCAATTGGAACTCGGAGATGCGCTCCTCCAGCGGACAGCCGGCGAGGCTCACGCCGAACGGCGACCGCTTCCACGGCGTGGCTGCATCCGGCCCTGCCTTGTCCTTCAGGCCCTTGGAGCACGAATCCTTGCCTTGCTTGTGGCACCAGATGCAGTAGTTGGTCTGATCGAGCGCGCCGCGCAGGTCGGTGCCCGGATCGGTCAGCGCGAAACCCTCGCGCCGGCGCAGATGATCCGGGGCTATCGTGAATGTGCGAACGCCTTGATCTTCATGCTCGCGGGCGTGGCCGAGCAGGTGCAGCGGATCGACCTTGCCCGGCAGACGAAAGAGCACGTCCATCGCATGGCGCTGGCCGCCGGCTTCGGTGGTCGCCGCCCAGGCGCTGTAGCGCAACGCCACGGCGAGGCGAGCTTGGGCGGTCGCGCGGAGATCGCCCGATGCCGACTCGTCGGCCTCGGTGCGTTGCGCCTCGAGCACGGCGCGCGCGAACGCCAGCTCGTCGAACGGCTCGCCGAGCCACGCCTCGATCTCGTGCAGAGCAGCGTCGGGGTCGAAGCCGGCCAGCTCCGCCGGCGCGAGCTTCGTAGCCTCGCGCCTGACGAACTTCAGCTTGACTTCGTAGAGCGGATCGAGCGCGCGCTGAGCATCGCTCAGCTTGGCCCGTGCATCGTCGATGCCGAACAGCCGGCCGATGAAGGCATCCAGATGAGGACCGATCTCGACCAGCAGCGCCGCCTCGTCGCGCGCGGACGGTGCTGCGGCACGTGCGTCGGCGAGCCGCTGCGCGAGCCCGGCGTCAGCGGCGCGCAGCGCACCGACGAAGGCCTCGTCGATGCGACGCAGCCCCTCACGCGAGTACAGGTCTTCGAAACGCAGTCCGTCAGCCAGGTCGAGAACGGCAGCCAAGTGGGCTCCTTGTTCGGAATGGACATCGGTCAGGCCGCGGGCGGTGCCCACGGAGCCGGCGTCAACCGGCGCTTGCCGTCTTTCGTCTTGCGCACGCCGGGCTCATCGAGCCCCGTGCGATCCCAGAGCTGGCATGTGACCTCCTCGTGCTTCTCGTCGAGCGCCTCGCAGTAGTTCGCGTAGATGCACAGGTTGATGGCGTCGCCGTGGCCGGTGCGTACTTTAATGAACCAATCCGGATCGGCGAGGCTGGCGCGGGCGAATCCGACCACGTCGGCGCGGTCGGACGCGAGCAAGTCCTCGGCCTGGGCAAAGCCGTGGACGCCGCCCGTGACGACGACCGGCGTCGGCAGACCGGCGTTGCGAATCGCGGCGCGAATGCGCGCCGAGGCCTCGACATTGCGGCCGAACGGGCCGCGTTCGTCCGACACGTGGTGCGGCATGCATTCGTAGCCGCTCGGCCCCGTGTACGGATACGACGACCAGCCGATCGCCGGCTGCTTGGCATCCTCGAACTTGCCGCCTCTCGACAGCGACAGGAAGTCCATGCCGGCGCGCGCGAACGCCACGCCGTAGTGCATCGAATCCTCCACGGCGGAGCCGCCCGCGATGCAGTCTTCCGACAGGAATCGGCAGCCCACGGCATAGTCGGTGCCGACCTCGGCACGCACGCGCTCGAACACTTCCAGCGCGAGCCGCACGCGTCCGTCGCGGGACCCGCCGTAGCCGTCGTCGCGGGTGTTCAGCGCCGAGAGGAACGAAGCCATCGTGTACGCATGCGCATAGTGCAGCTCGACGCCGTCGAAGCCTGCTTCGCGCGCCCGCCGCGCCGCGCCCGCGAAGAGGGCGGGCAGCACCTGCGGCAGCTCGCGGATGTGCGCCAGGTGCGTGTCGGTGACCCGCTCGCGCGCACCCATGCGCAGCGCCTCGAGTTCGCGTGCATCGAGCACCTCGGTCAAGCGGTCTTCCGGCAGCCCGAGCAGGGCCTGCCGCACCGCCTGCTCGTCGCCATTTGCCATGCCCAGCGCGGCGCGATGCCGATCGGTGATGCGCAGGTGCTGGCCCAGGAACTTCGCCGGCTCCGGGCGGCGACGGATCGACAGGAAGTCGATCAACTGGATGAAGAGCTTGGTCTCGCCGTCGCTCGCCTGGCGGACCGCATCGGCGATGCGCCGCAGGCCGGGCACGAAGCGGTCATGACCGATGCGCAGCAACGGTCCGCTCGGCACGTCGCGAATACCGGTGGCCTCGAGCACGATGGCGCCCGGGCGCCCCGCGGCGAAGCGCGAGTACCAATCGACGTTGTCGTCGGTGACGAAACCGTCTTCGGTGGCACGCCACGGCACCATCGCAGGCACCCACGTGCGGGTCGCCAGCTTGAACGGCCCGGCTTCGAGTGGGCTGAACAGCCGCGAGCGGCTGGCCGCGTCGCGCGTGGGCCATGGGCCGGGCTTCGTCTTCCACTTGATCTTCTGCGGGGGGCGCCACATGGATCAGTCCTCCTCGGCAGCTGCGATCCGCCATACAGTTTAGGCTTGAACTAATAGCGCCGCAAGACGACCCGGCCCCACCCGCCCGTCCTCAGCGCAATGGCTGCACGCGCTCGGTGCCGACCGGCGGATCAAGGCAGGGCGAGGCCGAGCGCCCGCCAGCGTGCATCGAGCGCCTGACCCGACGCGTCCTGCAGCGCCGCCTGGCGCAGGCTGGCCAGCAGCGCGGCAGCATCGTCGCGTCCGGTGAGCGCGCGCGCGGCGCCCATCAAGCGATCGAAGCGGCTGCTGCCGCGGGCATGCGTATCGGCGTAGCCCTTGATCAGTTGACGACAGCGAACGATCTCGAGCGCGAGCGCGGGATCGCGCGCGCAGGTTCGCTGCACTTCGTCGAGCCAGGCGTCGAGGTGTTGCTGCTCGCGTTGGTGCCGCAGGCTGCCGCGTCGCCAGCGGCGCATTGCGGCGATCATTCGCAGCTGCAGAACGGTCGGGCCTCGCTGTAGATGCTCGCACCGTCTCCGAGCGCTTACGCGGACGATTCACTATAGACACCCTCCCTCTATGGGGTCGGGTCTGAGGAATAGCCGACACCTCGGGAAGTGGGTCAGGCGAAACGTCGCGTCGGGCAAGACGGATAGCCGCGCGCGGTCGAGAGATGAGGCAACATCCCGAGCGCATGCCGCCGAGCGCCCCGGCGCGAAGTCGCGTCTATGGTTGCGCCTCACCCTTCAACGCCTGTGCAGCGACCTCGCGCAGCAGCGCGATCAGTTGGCGCGTTGTGGCACCGGGTTCGACGTGGCGCAGCCAGAAGCAGCCGATCGGTACCGTGGCGCTCGGCGCGTCGATCGGCAGCACCTTCAGCCAGCCGAGCCGCGCGTAGTGCTCGGCCAGATGTGGCGAGTAGAAGCTGATCGAGTCGGTCTGACGCAGGACCGTGTGGGTCGCCGTCATCGACCCGGATTCGATGCGAATGTTCGAGCGCGGCAGAGCGAGGGCGTCCATCGCCTGCTCCACGCCGGCGCGAAACAGCGTGCCGAGCGGCGGGATGACCAGTGGATAGGGCCGCAGCGCACCGGCGTCGACCCTCGCTCGGCGCGCCAGCGGATGGCGCGAGCCGCACACGACGGCGACGCCTTCGCCCGGGTGCAGTACCTCGAACTGCAGGCCGGAGGACATCGACACCGGCGGCAGCGCGCCCACGATCAGATCGAGGCGCCCGTCGTGCAGCATGGGCAGCAAGCGGTCGGCGGTGGCCTCGTGGAGTACCGCAAGCGAACGCGGCGCCTCGCGCTGCAGCCGGATGACCGCCAGCGGTACGAGCACCGGCGCAGCGACCGGCAGCACACCGACGCGCACGCGGCCTGCTGCCCCTGCCTGAAGGAAGCGCAGTTCGTCGCCGGCCGCATCGAGGCTCTGCAGCATCGAGCGACACAAGCGAATCAAACACTCGCCGTAAAGCGTGGGGTTCAGTCCGCGCTTGCTGCGCTCGAACAGCGTGACGCCAAGTCCGCGCTCGATCTCGGCCAGCGTCTTCGATACGGCCGGCTGGCTGACATTGAGCAGTTCGGCCGCGCGGCTCACGTGCCGCAGGTCATCCAGCGCCACGAGGGTCTGCAGGTGCCGTGGCTTCAGGTTCGCTCGGATGTACCAGTCGAGTCGCGCCATCGTCGTCGGGTCTCCGCTGTCCCCTATGAATAACCAAGTGGTTATAACTCAGGCGCGACGATTCATTGGTCCCGGCTGAGTGCCGGTGGAATAGTTCCCGGCGCCACCGTTCCCCCGATGCTCATGAAGGATTCGTCTCCGCCGCTGCGCAACGTACTGTTCATCATGTGCGACCAGCTGCGCTGGGACTACCTGTCGTGCTACGGCCATCCCGTGCTGCAGACCCCGGCGGTCGACGAACTGGCGCGGCGCGGCGTGCGCTTCGATCGGGCCTACGTGCAGTCGGCGGTATGCGTACCGTCGAGGATGAGCTTCTACACCGGGCGCTACGTCGGCAGCCACGGCACGACCTGGAACCACGTGCCCTTCCCCGCTGGCGAGATCACGCTCGGTGACCATCTCGCGCAGGCCGGCCGCGATGCGACGCTCGCAGGCAAGACTCACGTGATCCCCGACGCCGCCAGCCTCGAGCGGCTCGGACTCCCGTGCGATGCGCGTGAGGCACGGTTGCGGCTCGCCGGCGGCTTTGGCGAGCTCGATCGCTACGACGGACACGCGCCGCCGGGGCGCGAATCGGGCTACGCCGACTACCTGCGCTCGCACGGCTACGACAGCGCCGACCCGTGGACCGAGTACGTGATCGGCACCTTCGATGACCAAGGTCGCAGGGCCGATGGTTGGCTGCTGCGCCACGCGCACTTGCAGGCGCGCGTCAAGGAAGAGCATTCGGAAACCGCCTACATGACCGACCGCGCGCTCGAGTACATCGAGGCGCAGGGCGAACGGCCGTGGCTGCTGCATCTTTCGTACATCAAGCCGCACTGGCCGCTGATCGCGCCCGCGCCGTACCATGCGATCTACCGCGGCTCCGACAGCGGCCGCATCGTGCATGCCGATCCGCGGACCGAGAACGCGCACCCCGTGCTGCAGGCCTACCGCGAGGCGCACGAGGACTGCCTGAGCTATGCGCGCGAGGAGGTCGTGCGCCATGTGCGGCCGACGTACATGGGACTCGTCAAGCAGGTCGACGACCATCTGCGCCGCGTCGTCGACTATCTCGACCGCAGCGGCCGCGCGCGGGACACCTTCATCATCTTCACGTCCGACCACGGCGACCATCTGGGCGACCATGGCCTCGGAGAGAAGGAGTTGTTCTTCGAGCAGGCCGTGCGTGTGCCGATGATCGTGGTCGATCCACGTGCGAGCGCCGACGCGACGCGCGGCTCGGCGTGCAACGCCTTTGTCGAGTCGATCGATATCGTGCCGACGATTCTCGGCGCACTCGGCCTGCAGCCGGCGCCGCATGTCATCGAAGGGCGATCGCTTGCACCGCTGCTCGAAGGGCGCGGCGAATCCGGCTGGCGTGATGCGGTCTTCAGCGAACTGGACTACGCGTTTCGTTCGGCGCGTCACCGGCTGGGTCGCCCCGTCGACGAATGCCGCGCCTGGATGGTGCGCACGGAACGCTGGAAGTTCGTGCATTGGCAGGGATTTCGCCCGCAGCTATTCGATCTGCAGGCCGATCCCGACGAGTTGGTCGACCTGGGCGACGCACCCGGCCACGATGCGGTGCGCGCAGAGATGAAGGAGCGTCTCTTCGAGTGGCTGCTGCGCCGCAAGACGCGCGTCACGGTCGACCATGACACGGTCGAGCGACGCACCGAGGACTGGCGTCGGAACGGCCTGAAGATTGGCGTTTGGTAGATGCCGGCACGATCCTGGAGAGCACAGCGAGTCCAAGGAGGACGACCTCCTGAATTCACAACACTTTGCCGGTTCTGACCGGCGCACTGGAGACAATCTCATGACAACCAAGAGACATCTCGTTGCCATGCTCTTCGCTGCCGCACTAAGCGCCGAATCTGCAGCGCCAGTCGCGGCGCAAGGATCTACCCCGCTGAAGATCGCCTACGTGCCGGGTGTCGGTAACCTGTCCATCTTCGTGGCCGATGCGAAGGGCTACTTCAAGGCCGAAGGCATCGAATACGAGGCGCTGCCGATCAACACGGGACCGGGCGCGGCGACAGCGGTCGCCAGCAAGAGCGCCGACATCGGCTACGGTGGAATGCTGCCCACGATCGTCGCACGTGCCGAAGGCATTCCCTTCAAGTTCATCCTGGGTGGCTACTACGAGCAGGAGCCGGTGTTCAGCGATTCGGCGCTCATCGCGAGCGTGAAGTCAGGCATCAACTCAGTCGCGGATCTCAAGGGGAAGACGGTCGCCGTCAACAACGCCAGCGGCATCAACGACCTGCAGGTCCGCCTCAAACTCAAGGAGGCCGGCATTGCGCTGGACTCGGTCAAGATCTTGACCATTCCGTTCCCGCAGATGCAGGCCGCCCTCGAGGTCGGCAATGCGGATGCCGTCGGGACGGTCGATCCGTTCCGCACTTCGATCCTGCAGAAGAAGGTCGGGAAGGTGATCGCCCAGGGCTACGTGCAGAAGAAGGACTTGACCCGGCCCATTCCGGTGGCGGGGTACTACGCAACTGAGGAATGGATCAAGGGCAATGCCGAAACCCTGGCGCGCCTGAGGCGAGCCATCGCGAAGGCCAACGAGTTCATCGCCGCCAATCAGGGCGAGGCCCGGGAACTGCTCGTGCAACGCCTGCGCTTCGCTCCGCAGTTGGCGGCTAGCATCACACTGCCGCCGTTCAGCACCTCGGTAGACCCGGCTGCGGTTCAGTCGATCATCGACGCTGCATTCGAGGTCGGCCTGCTCAAGAAACCGATCAGCCCGCAGGACGTCCTGCTGGCTGACACCCGGTGAATGCGCCGGACCTGATGCCGATGCAAAGGAATGGTGCTGTGGTCTCACAGGAGTTGCTGTGCGTGCGCGGCATCTCCAAGTCTCTAGGCAACTCGAGGCAGCCCACACCGGTCATCAAGTCGGTTTCGTTCGAAGCCCGCCGCGGCGAGTTCGTCGCCGTGGTCGGCCCATCGGGTTGCGGCAAGACGACGCTACTCATGTGCCTGGCCGGCCTTTATACCGTGGACGGCGGCCAAGTTACCTTCGATGGCAAGCCCCTGGCCGGTCCGTCCGAAGGCGTATCTGTCGTCTTCCAGGACTACAGCCGATCACTGCTTCCCTGGAAGAGCAACTTCGAAAACGTGCTGTTCGGCATGAAGCGCCTCGCCACCTTGGATCTCGAAACCAAGCGCGCGTGGGCCACGGAGTTGATGGACAGCGTCGGCCTGAAGGGCTTCGAATCGAGTTATCCATGGCAGGTGTCTGGTGGCATGCAACAGCGGGTGGCCATCGCGCGCGGGTTGGCGGCGCGCTCCCGGATGCTGTTGCTCGATGAGCCGCTAGCCGCCGTCGATGCGCAGACACGCGCCGAAATGCAGGATCTGCTGCTCGATCTGGCCAGGAAGTACGAGCAGACCTGCGTTCTGGTGACACACGACGTCGACGAGGCGGTCTACATGGCCGACCGTGTTGTCGTCCTGTCCAAGCGTCCGACGACGGTGGCGACCGATCTTCAGGTCGACCTGCCCAAGCCGCGAGACCAGTTGTCCACGCGCGAAGACCCAAGGTACCTCGGCCTTCGGCACGAGGTCATTACATTGATCCGCTCGATGCGGTCTTCGCCAGTCGCGCGGGGCGCTTGACAATGCTGCCCGGGTTCAAGAAGGCGGTGAGCGTGGGCTGTTTTCTCCTGGTGTGGGAAGGCGTAGCGCGCAGCGGCTTCTTGCCTAGCGAGCATTTCCCGCCAGTCGCAGAAATCCTCATTGCCGGTCGTGACATGCTGGCGAGCGGCGAACTGGCAGCAGCGGAGGGCCAGACCCTCTTGCGCGCGCTCACAGGGCTGATCACGACGATCGGCCTTGGCGTCGGGCTGGCTCTGCTCGCTGCGCGCTACGCAGTGCTTGCGCGCATGTGGGCGCCGGTCGTCGAGATCGTGCGCTCGATTCCCCCAGCGGCGTTGGTGCCGCTGGCCATCTTTGCCCTGGGACTGACACCCAAGCTGTTCATCGGCATCATCGTGTTCGCGGGCTTCGGTACGGTCTATCTGACCGCGCTGAACGCCCTGCGCAATGTCGAACCGGTGCAAATCAACGCGGCCCGCGTCATGGGGTACGGCCGCTTCGAAACGCTGTTTCGCGTGCGCCTGCCGGCGGCGATGCCAGCTATCTTCTCCGGCATTCGGGTTGCAGCGGGATCGGTGCTCATCGCGTCCGTCGCCTCAGAGATGCTTGCCGGCAAGGACGGGTTGGGCTTCCTTCTCTTCGACACCGCCTTTTCGATGCGTACCCGCGAGATGTTTGCCGTCATGCTCGTGGCAGCGCTCAACGGGATTCTCCTCAACCAGCTGGTCATGTGGGCGCGTCGCCCGTTCGCCGGCTGGCAGGACGCGCTTAATCGCCTAGGAGAGAGTCGATGAGTGAAGCTCGAGACTGGCGCTCCGCGTGGCAGGGGGCAGCCTTCATGCTGGCCTTGCTCGTCGTTTGGGAACTCGCGGCCCGGCGCGCGGCATCACCGAACTTCCCGGGCGTCTTGGCGGTGCTCGACGCCCTTCGGGTCTCCTGGGCCATGCTGCTGCAGGAGATGGGTATCACGCTACTTCGCGCGGCGGCGGGCCTGTTGCTTGCGTTGGTCACCATGCTTCCGTTGGGTGTGTTCATCGGACGGGTGCGTGCAATCGGCGATTTCATCGAACCTTTGTTCGATCTGCTGCGTCCGCTGCCGCCGCTGGCGGTCGTGCCGATCGCCATGCTGTTTGCCGGAGTCGGCAGCGCAGCCAAAGTGATGGTCGTCTTCTACGGCGCGTGCTTCCCGATCGTCCTCAGCACAGTCGATGCAGTCCGCAGCGCGCATCCGATGCTCACCACGGTCGCTCGCAGCTTGCGAATGTCGCGCCGGGAGATCATGCTAGAGATCGATCTGCCAGCCGCGATGCCCCAAATCGCCGTGGGCGTTCGCATCGCGGTCGCACTGTCCCTTCTTATCAGCGTCAGCGCGGAGATGCTTATGTCTACCGACGGCATAGGCAATGTCATCATGCGGTCGCAGGAGCAGTTTCGCATCGCCGCCGGAATGGCCGCCTTGATTGTGATTGCGGTGACGGCACTGATCGTCAACGGAGCTGTCGCGCGCGCCGAGCGACGCCTGTTGCGATGGCATCATGGGCAACAGGCCGCCGCTACTTCGGCTTGAGCGTGCTCGCGTTGCCACGTGTGCTTCGGACAGCACGCGGCGGTTCGCGCGGCTTGGTAGCTCAACCTTCTTGCGAAGGCGCCCCGCAACCTCCCGGTCCACTATCGCCAGATGAGCAGGGGGTCCAAGGCGCTTGACGCGCTCATCGTCGGCAGCGGCATCAATTCGCTGGTCTGCGCCGCGCTGCTGGCACGCGCCGGCCGCCGCGTGCGCGTGCTGGAACGCGAACCCGTGCTCGGTGGATGCATCCGCACCGACGAACTGACCCTGCCCGGTTTTCGCCACGACACCCTGTCGACAGCGCACCCGCTGTTCATGGTCGGCCCGGCCTACGCAAGGCTCGGGCAGGCGCTGCACGCCGCCGGGCTGGAGTACTGCAACACCGATGCGCCAACCGGCGTGCTGACGCCCGACAGGCGCCACCAGGTCCTGTACACCGCGTGCGAGAAGAACCTGGCCGCCTTCGGCGCCGACGGCAAAGCGCTGGAAGCAGCGTTGGCCGACGTCGCGCAACGCGCGCCGCTGGTCTTCTCGCTGTTGGGCGGTGAGCTCTGGCGTTGGCCGGTGGCCAGGCTGCTGGCCGGCAACGCCTGGAAGGGCGGCGCGCACAACCTGGCCGGCTTCTTCGGCGAGGCGCTACAGCCGGCTCGCCCCTGGCTTGCGCAGACCTTCCAGTCCGATTTGGCACGCGCGCTGCTGGCGCCGTGGGTGCTGCATTGCGGCCTGGGACCCGATGCACCGATGTCGGCCTTGATGGCGCGCGTGGTCGCCTTCACGCTCGAGGCGGTGGGCATGCCGCTGGTGAAGGGCGGCAATGCGAACACCGTGCGCGCGTTCGAGAAGCTGATCCGCGACGCCGGCGGCGATTTCGTCACTGGCGCCGATGTCGTGCAGGTGCTGGTCGATGGCGGCCAAGCTGTCGGCGTCCGCCTGGCCGACGGCGGCGAGCTGCGCGCCGGTGAGATCATCTGCAACGTCACGCCGACGCAGCTCTACGGCCGCCTGCTGCCAGCGCAACATGTGCCGCCCGAAGTGGCTGCGCAGGCCAAGGCTTGGCGCTACGGCAAGGGCAACATGCAGATCCATTTGGCGCTGCGCGAGGCGCCAGCTTGGCCGGCGCGCGACCTGGACCGCGTGGCCTACCTGCATCTGTCCTCGGGCCCTGACGCCGTCTCGCGCGCCGTCAACGAATGCGAACGCGGCCTGCTGCCGGCCGAGCCCACGATCTGCGTCGCCCAGCCGACCGCGCTGGACCCCACGCGCGCGCCGGCAGACCGCCACATCCTCTGGGTGCAACTGCCCGAGTGCCCGCGCGAGCCGATGGGCGACGCCGCCGCGCAGATCCCGGTGGACGCACGCGCCGGTTGGACCGTGTCGCTGCGCGAAGCCTTTGCCGACCGCGTGGTCGAGACGATCGCGCGCCACGCACCGAATCTGAAGGCCGCGATCCTCGGCCGCGCCGTGCTGTCGCCAGCCGACCTGCAGGGCCTGAACGTCAACTTGGTCGGCGGCGACCCCTACGGCGGCGACTGCGCACTCGACCAGTTCCTGCTGTGGCGGCCGCTGCGTGCGACGCGCAATCACGCCACGCCGGTGGCGCACCTGTGGCACATCGGCGCGTCGACCCATCCCGGCCCCGGGCTCGGTGCGGGGTCCGGGTTCCATGTCGCGCAGGCGCTTGGCGCAGCCTGATACACAAGCCAGATCTCAATGAAGCCGTTGAGCATCACAAGCTGCGGTGGATCGGCAACTTCCTATTTCCACATATCGGCCCGGCACGATGCAGCAGCATTCCATGGTGCTGGTCTTTCGGTTGTTTGTGTTCGGGTTAGCTGCGCACGAAGTGTTCCGAGTCGCTCGTAGATCTGGTCGATTGCTGGAGCGTCCATGCTGGAGAACAGCTCCAGCACCCATTGCTCGTGTTCCCGCGCCATGGCTCTGCAAAGACGGCGGCCAGCAGCCGTCAACCGTACGATCCGCACGCGACGGTCGGCCGAGGACGTGCCGCGCGTTACCAAGCCTTCGCGTTGGAGTTCGTTGGTCAGGCCGGTGACATTACCGCTGGTCACCATGAGACGCTGCGCCAGCGCCTTCATGTCGAGACCGTTGGGTTCACCTTGCAACTGCGCCAAGTAGTCGAAACGCGCCATCGAGATGCCGAAGCGCGCCAGGAGACGCCGCCGAATCTCGTCCTCGATCCGCGTCGTGCACGTCAGCATTCGAAGCCACAGCCTGAGCGCGCGCGTATCGTGGTGAGCGGCGCGAGTCTCTTGGCCGAAGACTACGACGCGTGCCGAGAATCCGGCAGGCTCGGCGCATGCCGTCACTTCACGTCCTCGCCGCTGCACACGGCGGTCTCCTGCACGTGGATGGACGCGGCAGCAGTGCCACAAAGCCAGCGAACAGCGCGCGCGGCCTCTGCCGGCTGAAGTGGTCCCGCGAGTTGCAAGTGCGGCCGGCGCTGTTCATGCTTCTCCAATGACAGTTCGATCGAGAGGCCGCCGTGCCACGTGTGTGCAGCCCAGAGATTCATGTCACGTATGTCTGAGCAGTTTAGACTTGAACAACTTTCCCGTGTGCTCGAGTTCGCCCGAGGCGAAGGCCCCGTCGAATAGGTGCAGCAAAAGGACAGCGTGAAAGAGAAAGCGGATTGCCGCCAAGAGAATCGGCGTAGTCATGAGGCGCGGGGATCACGCGAGCGCCGTAATCGGTGAACGGCGGCATATTTGTCCACCAATTGTCCGAACGAGCACCCCGCGGCGAGTCGTCGCTGCCGGGCGAGAATCCTGCCGGATTCGCGCCTCGAGCCGATGTCATCACGCCGCACTTCCGCCTCAACAGCCAGCTCGGCTCCCACTGCATCTGGTGACCGCAGACGCGTGCTGCGCGTCGGGTTCGTCCTGGCCCCGCGGTTCACGTTGACGGCCTTCGCCGGCTTCGTCGATGCGCTGCGCCTTGCCGCGGACGAGGGCGACCGAAGCCGCCAGCAGCGCTGCCAATGGGACTTGCTCGGTCCGGTCGGCTCGACTGTGTCGTCGAGTTGCGGCGCCGCTGTCGAGTTCACTGCGCAGCCTACGGACCCACAGCGCTATGACTTCATCGTCGTCGTGGGTGGATTGCTGCATGGCGGGCAGAAGGTGCCTGCGCGCACTATCGGCTTCCTGCGTGATGCGGCCGCTGCGGGCGTCAAGCTGGTCGGGCTGTGCACCGGATCGTTCGTGCTCGCGCGGGCCGGACTGCTCGAGGGCCACGTCGCATGCGTGAGCTGGTTCCACCGCGAGGAGTTCGAGCGCGAGTTTCCGGGGCAGCGCGTCGTCAGCAACCAGATGTTCGTCGTCGATCGTGATCGACTGACATGCGCCGGCGGTACCAGCGTCGTTCATCTCGCGGCCTGGATCATCGAGCGCTATGTCGACCGTGCCAGCGCGGTCAAGGCGCTGCGCATCATGATCGAGGAGCAGCCGCTGCCCTCGCGCACGCTGCAGCCCGAGGCGGTGGTGTCGGTCCGTTCGCAGGATCGCGCGGTGCATCGCGCGATGCTAGCGATTGAACAGGATCTCGCGAGAAGTGTCGACTTCGACGCGCTGGCGGAACAGCTCGGGCTCTCGCGGCGTCAGCTGGAGCGGCGCTTCTCGAAGGATATCGGCCTGTCGCCGGCGGCATACCGCCATGCGCTCAAGCTCGAGCGTGCGCGCTGGATGCTTGCCAATACAGATTTGGAGGTGACCGCCATTGCGATCGAGGCTGGCTTCGGCGACGGCACGATTCTGGGCCGCGCGCTGCGCCAAGCCGAAGGGATGAGTCCTTCGGCGTTTCGCGCCGCCCGCAGGCCGCGCTGAGCTCGGTCAGGCGAGGGCGAAGCAGTCTTCGACGCGCCAGCTGAGATGCAAGCGCTGGCCCGGCTCGGCGCGCCTTGACACTGACGCGGAGGGCGTCGCTACCATCAGCCGCTCGCCGGCAGGTGTGACGACTTCATGCTCGATCACCGGTCCGAGGTAGGTCGCCGCCTTCAGCGTGACCTCGAGCGTGTTCGCGTCATGCGGCGGCGTCTCGACGAGCCGCGCGTTCTCCGGCCGGAAGCACAACGCGGTCGCCTGCGCCTCGGCACCACCTGCGAAGTGAAGCTGCTTGCCATCCTTGGCCTCGAAGCACCCGGGCGCGATGCTGCGACCTTCGATCAGGTTGCAGCGACCGATGAAGCTCGCGACGAAGCGCGATGCCGGTCGGCGGTACAGATCCTCGGCAGAGCCGAGTTGTTCGAGCCGGCCCTGGCTCATCACGCCGATGCGATCGGCGATCGCCATGGCCTCCTCCTGGTCGTGGGTGACGAACACCGAGGTGATGTGCGCCTGCTGCTGCAACTCGCGGATCTCGCCGCGCAGCTGCGTGCGCAGCTTGGCGTCGAGCGCCGAGAACGGCTCGTCGAGCAGCAGCACGTCGGGCTCGATGGCCATCGCGCGCGCCAGCGCGACGCGCTGCTGCTGGCCGCCCGACAGCGCCTTCGGCGAACGACCGGCCATCGCTTCCAGGCGCACCCAGCGCAGCATCTCGGCCACGCGCCGCGCCTTGCGCTCCTTGTCCCACCCGCGCAGGCGCAGGCCGAACTCGATGTTCTGCGACACCGTCAGGTGCGGGAAGAGCGCGTAGCCCTGGAACACCATGCCGACGTTGCGCTTGTGCACTGGCACGTGCGTCACGTCGCGTTTGCCGATTCGGATTGTTCCGCCCGTGGGATCGACGAAGCCGGCGACCATGCGCAGCGTGGTCGTCTTGCCGCAGCCACTGGGGCCGAGCAGCGCCAGCAGCTCGCCGGTGCGAATCTCGATCGAGGTCGGTTCGACGGCGACCACCTCGCCGAAGCTCTTGGTGACGTTCGTCAGTGTGACGGCCATGTCAAAACGCCTTCCCTAGATTCACGAAACGGTCCGACACCCACAATGCCGCGCCGATGATGAGGATCTGGACGGTGGCGACGGCGGCGATCGTCGAGTCCAGGTTCCACTCGAGGTAGTTCACGATCGCGATCGGCAGCGTGGTCATGCCCGGGCCGACGAGGAACAGCGACTTCTCGAGGTCCGAGAACGAGGCGATGAACGAGAACATCGCCGCCGCGATGATGCCGGGGCGGATGGTCGGCAGCGTAACGAGGAAGAAGGTCTGCACCGCGTTCGCGCCCAGGCTGCGCGCGGCCTCCTCCGACGACGCGTTGGCAGTGGCAAGCGACGCGCACACCAGGCGCATCGTCCACGGCAGCGCGATCAAGGTGTGCGCGAGCACCAGCCCGCCGAAGGTGGCGGCGACTTGGACACCGCTCGCGATCTCGACCTGCACGAAGTAGATGTACACCGCGGCACCGGCAACGATCGCCGGCACGATCATCGGCGACAGAAGCAGCTGGCGCACCGATTCTCGGCCGCGAAACGGATGGCGCTCGATCGCCAGCGCGGCCGGCACGCCGAGCAGCAGCGAACCGAGCGTGGCCACCGCGCCCACTTGAAGGCTGGTCAGGAAGCCCGACGCGAAGTCGGGCAGTTGCCAGGCGCGCGCGAACCAGCCGAGCGTGTAGCCGCCGGGCGGAAAGGTGAGGATGGTGTCGGCGAAGAAAGCGACCCAGACAATCACGACCAGGGGCGCGATCACGAAGGCGAAGATCGTGCCCACCGTGCCGAGGTACAGCCAGCGGCCCCAGGGCCAGGTGTTCATGCAACCCTCCGGTGCAGGAAGGTGGTCGACAGGACCGTCAGCAGCGCAGTCGCTGCCATCAGCAGGCACGCCAGCGTCGCGCCAAAAGGCCAGTTCGACACCTTGGCGATCTGCTCGTAGACCAGCGGGCCCATCATCTGCATCTTCGGTCCACCGATCAGCACCGGCGTCGCATAGGCGTTCATCGCCAACGCGAAGCAGATCGCACCGGCAGCCACCAAGCCGGGCACTGCGAGCGGCAGCACCACCTTCAGCGCCGCGCCGACGGGCGAGGCACCGAGCGAGCGTGCGGCCTCCTCGAGGCTCTCGGGGATCGAGTCGAGCACGCTCTGCAGCGTGATGATCGCGAACGGCAGCAGCACCGAGACCAGCGCGATCACGACGGCGGTCGGTGTGTACAGGATTTGCACCGGCTGCGCCGACAGGCCCAACGCCAGGATCACCGAGTTGGCCACCCCCTTGGTGCCCATCACCACCATCCAGGCCGCCGAGCGCACGGCGTTGCCTAGCAGCAGGGGCAACACCGTCAGGATGATCAGCCAGCTGCGTGTGCGCTCGGAGCGGGTGCGCGAGAGGTAGTACGACACCGGAAACGCGAGCAGCAGCACGATGGCCGTCGACAGCGCCGCGATCTGAGCCGTCAGACCGAGCACGTTTTGATAGAAGGGGTCGGCGAACGCCTTGACATAGTTGTCGAGGCTGAACACACCCTGCATCAACTTGGACGGGTCGTACAGGTCCAGGCTGTAGCGAACGATCAGCGACAGCGGCGCAAGCAGGAAGAGCACCACCAGCAGCAGCGCCGGCAACACCAGCAGCGTACTGGCGCGCGGCTTGCGCGCGCGTGGGATCGGCGCGCCGCCTTCGGCCGCTGCGCCCCCCATGGCGCGGTCCTTGAGGCTGTCAGCGGCGGCCGCCGAGGCGGTCACGCCTTGAACTCCTTGTTCCACCATTCTTGCCAACGCGCGAGGTTCTTGGCCTGGTAGCCGTAGTCCGGATTGTTCAAGGTCTGCGTCTGCGCGGCGGTAAAGTCGATCTGCGCGCGCACATCGTCGGGGACGACGGCGTTGGTGGTCGACGGCGCGTACATCGAGGCCACTGCGTACTCGCCGATGCCTTTCGGGTCGAGCAGCGCGTTCAGGTAGACGTACGCTGCGTCTTTGTTGCGTGCGCGTTTGGGAATCGTCGCACCGAACACGATCGTCACCGCGCCTTCCTTCGGATACGCCGATCGCACCGGCACGCCGCTCTTTGCCCACTGCGCGATGCGCGCCGAGTAGTTGGCCGAGATCCACACCTCTTCGTTCGAGAAGCCGGCCGCCAGGTGCTGGTGCGTCGGGTACAGGCGCGGCTTGATCGCGTGCTTCATCTCGGCCAGCTTGGCGAAGCCGGGGTCGACGCTGTTCATCCGCCCGCCGCTGACGAGCGCCGCCATGTAGATCCAGTTGTAGTAGCTCTGGTCGAGCACGCCGACACGCCCGGCGTACTTGGGATCCCACAGGTCGGCAAACGAGGTCGGCGGCTCCTTCACGTACTTCGGGTTGTAGGCCAGCGTCACCGCGCCGAACACCCAGGGCAGGAAGTACGGCGTCTTCAGCCCTGCCCGCACGTGCGCCAAGTTGGGAATCTTGCCCGCGTCCAACGTCTCGAGCACATCCTGTTCGTGCAGCTCGAACGCATCGCCGGCGCTGAAGTGCGCGACGTCGATGCTGCCGCGCGGCAGGTTGCGCTCGGCCAGCAGCTTGGCCTTGCGCTCGGGCTCGAGGTTAAGCATGCGAACAATCTTGATGCCGCGGCTTTCGACCAACGGCGCCTCGATTGCGCGCACGGTGCGGTCGTTCCAGTCGCCGCCCCAGTTGGAAACCACGAGCTCGCCGCTCTGGGCGGCGGCCTGGCCGCCCAGCAACGACAGGCCGGGCAGACCGGCCGCGCCGCCGAGGGCCAGCAGTTCGCGCCGGCTGAGCGTCGCGGCGCCCGAATTCGATGGGTGATCGCGCATCGTGTCTCCTTGTGATCGCATGAATCCTGACGCGTTGGGCGGCGCTGCTGGCTCTAGGCGGCAACTTTCTGGCCCTGGGCCTTCGGCGCGAACTGCGCCAGATACTTCAGGCAGGTTTCCGTGGTCTCGACGTCGCCGAACTTGGCATCGATGTCGAACAGATTCCACAGAACGGCGCCGGGAACGCGGTCGCCAATCGCCTCCTTGACGGCGATGGTCCGGAACCCGTCGGCGATGCCATCGCAGATCGTCTCGCGCACGCAGGCCGACGCAGTGACGCCGGTGACGAGGATGGTGTCCACTCCCGCTGCGCGCAGGAAGCCTGCGAGGTACGTGCCGTGAAACGCACTCGCCCGCTTCTTGATCAGCACCTGCTCGCCTTCGATCGGTGCGATGCGCGAATCGATCGCCCACACGTCGCGGTTGCTCTCGGCGACCACGTCGATCGGGATCTTGTTGTGCCACAGCCCCATGTCGGTGTTCGGATTGTCGCGGTCGGTCACCTGGTAGCAAGTCGTGACGTGGACCACCGGCAGTCCTCCGGCGCGGAATGCCTTCAGCAGCTTCTGCACCGACGGGATGATCTGGTCGTCGATCTTCTCGCAGGTGAACGGGTTGCCCGGACGCGTCCACGCGTTGGCGAGGTCGACGTTGATCAGTGCGGGCTTCTTGCCGAAGCCGACCCGCCGCTGGAAGCCGCGCTGTTGGTAGCGGCGCGTGGCTTCGGCAAAGGCAGCTTCGAGGGCTTGTTCGAGGGCATCGGACATGTCGGGTTCTCCGGGGGAGTTGAGGGGTGGGTCATCGGCGTGCTTCGATGAGCCGATGACGTAAATCCTAGACAGGCGACCCGCTTGTTTGATATTAATTGCAGCCGGATTGATGCTTTGCGGATCATCATGGTTTCCACCAAGCCCAAGGTCGTCGATGCGTTCGCGCGTGGGCCGCGCTTCGACGTGCGGCAGATGCGCGCGTTCCTCTGCGTCGCCGAGGAGTTGCACTTCGGCCGCGCGGCCGCGCGGCTCTTCACCAGCCAGCCGGCACTCAGCCGCACCGTGCACGCGCTCGAGCAGGTGGTGGGTACGCCTTTGCTCGAACGCAGCACGCGACGCGTGCGGCTCACCGCGGCGGGTGAGGCCTTCGCTGCGGAATGTCGTATCGCGCTGATGCACCTCGACCGCGCCGCGGGCGCCGCCGTCGATGCCGCCGAGGGCCGCGCGGGCCGACTGCGCCTGGCGTACAACGACTTCGCAATCAACGGCCGCCTGCCGACGCTGCTGCGCGACTTCCGGCAGCGCTATCCGCGCAACCAGCTGGACCTCGAGTACATGCCGAGTTCGAAGCAGCGACACGCCCTGCTCGAAGGCCGCATCGACATCGGCTTCATGATCGGCGAGTTCGAGAGCACGCGCGTGCTCAACGTTCTCGTGGACCAGGACGACTTCGTCGCGTTGCTGCCCGACGGCCACCCGCTGGCCGCGCGGCGCACCCTGCGGTTGACCGACTTGGCGAACGAGCCGTTCGTGCTCGGCACCGAGGACGCGTTCAGCAGTTTCCGGCGGCTGGTTTACCCCTTGTGCCACGAGGCCGGCTTCATGCCCGACGTGGTGCAGCAGGCGTCGAACACGAGCGGAATCTTCGGCATGGTCGCGGCCGGCGTCGGCGTGAGTCTGTTCGCCGGCTGCGCGCGCAACCTGAAGCGCGCCGGCGTCGTCGTCAAGGCGCTCGATGACGTTGCCGAGGTGATTCCGCTGTTCGCGGCTTGGCCGGCCGAGGATGGGTCGGAAGTGCTGCGCCGCTTCACCGAGTTCCTCGTCGCCAACGCGCAGCTGGGCGTGCGCGCGAAAGCGAAACGCTGAATCAGCGGCGTGCGCGCGCACGCCGCCATTTGACGATGCCCCAAGCGGCGACGGCGACCGCAAGGACAGCCCCTGCCACCAGCGCGGCACCGAGCGGGTACCCTCGCCCCTGCGCGCCCGGCGCGACGCCCATCACGAGCGCTGCCGACTGCGCTTGCACGGCCGGCGGCGCGAGCAACACGGCCGCGGTGAGCCACGCCGCGCGGCAGCCGGCATGGTGCACGTGCAAGTCATGCACGCTGCAGCCTCAGTTGAGCGGTGAATTGCGAGCGCGTCGCTTCGCGCTCGACGCCGACGCGGCTGGCCTGGCCGCGCGGGGCGACACGCCATACTGCGGCCCGGACCTCCAGCACCCGCGGGTCGAGCCCGAAGACATGGCCGAGCAGCTGGTTGACGCGCGTCTCGAGCATCGGGGTGGCCGGCGTGCGGCTCCATGTTCCCGTGATCCAAGCGCACAGCGCGTCGAGGTCCATGGCGTCTTCGGGCTCGCGTGGCGTTGCCCGGAACAGGCCGTGAATCGTCAGGCTCACATCCACCGGTCGCGGTGTCGCTGCGCCGTCGAAGGCGAGTCGCGTCCTCAACTGCTCGATGCGCAGCGTCCAGCGTGTGCGGGTGGCCATGGCTGCCGTCCGATCAGTCGCGCAGGCCGCGCAGACGCGCGTTGCGGCGCCGCAGCGCCTCGAGCACCAGCAGCAGCGCCACCGAGATCGCGATCAGCACCACCGCGGCGGCGAGGATCGTCGGCGAGATCTGCTCGCGCAGCCCGGTCCACATCTGGCGCGGGATCGTGCGCTGGTCGACGTTGCCGAGGAACAGCACGATCACCACCTCGTCGAACGACGTCGCGAACGCGAACAGCGCACCCGAGAACACGCCCGGCCAGATGATCGGCAGCGTGACGCGGGCAAACGCGGTGACCGGCGACGCACCGAGCGAGCGCGCGGCGCGGAACAGCCCGCGGTCGAAACCGGCCAGCGTCGCGCCGACCGTGATGACGACGAATGGCGTGCCCAGCGCCGCGTGCGCCAGGATCAGCCCGCCCAGGCTGTTGGCGATGCCGAGCAGCGAGTAGAAGAAGTACGCGCCGACCGCGACGATCACCACCGGCACGATCATCGGCGAGACCAGCACCGCGGTGATCAGCGCGCGCCCCGGGAGCTTCGGGTGCGTGAGGCCGATCGACGCCAGCGTGCCGAGCGTCGTGGCGATCAGCGTGGCGGCGCCGCCGATCACGAAGCTGTTCTTCACCGCGACGCGCCAGGTTTCGTCGGTGAAGAACTCGTGGAACCACTGCAGGCTGAAGCGGCGGATCGGATAGGTGAAGTACGCGTCGGCGTTGAACGCCAGCGGCATGACGACCAGCACCGGCGCCATCAGGAACACCAGCGCGGCGATGCACCAGCCGTCGAGCAGCCAGCGGCCGATGCGGCCCGACAGCGTCACGTACGGCGGCAGCGACGCGACCTTAGCCGAGGCGGACATTGCCCACTCCCACGATGCGTTCGTAAACGACGTACAGCACCAGCACGCCGGCCAGCAGCAGCCCGCCGAGCGCCGACGCGAGGCCCCAGTTCAGGCTGCGCGTCAGGTGGTCTGCGATGAAGTAGCTCATCATCTGGTCGGCCGCGCCGCCGAGCAGCGCCGGCGTGATGTAGTAGCCGAGCGCGAGGATGAAGACGAGCAGCACACCGGCGCCGACGCCGGGCATCGACTGCGGCAGGTACACGCGCCAGAACGCCGTGGCCGGCGACGCGCCGAGCGAGCGCGCAGCGCGCACGTACGCCGGCGGGATCTGCTTCATCACCGAATACAGCGGCAGGATCATGAACGGCAGCAGGATGTGCGTCATGCCGACGACAACGCCGAAGCGGTTGAACATCAGCTCGAGCGGCTCGCGGATCAACCCGATGGCGAGCAGCGCCGAGTTGACGACGCCCTCCTTCTGCAGCAGCACGATCCACGCGGTCGTGCGCACGAGCAGCGAGGTCCAGAACGGCAGCAGCACCAGCACCATCAGCAGGTTGCCGGTCTCCGCCGGCTTGGCCGCCAGCCAGTAGGCGAGCGGATAGCCGATCGCGAGGCACGACAGCGTGACGAGCAGGCTGAGCCAGACCGTGCGGCCGAAGACGTCGAGGTAGAGCCGGTCGGCCGCGGGCAATCGCTCCAGATGGTCCTCGGCGTCGCGCTTGAGATCCAGCGCCGCCAGGTAGTAGCCGGCGGTGGGCGTGCGCGCGGTCTGGCGCAACACCGTCCAGACGTCCGGCTCGGACCACGCGGCGTCGATCTGCGCGAACTGCTCCTTCCAGGGGCCGGCCTCGACCGCGGCGATGCGGCGCACCGTCTTCATGAACATCGTGCGCAAGCCGCTCTGCTCGAAGTTGAGCCTGCTCGCGGCGCGGCTCGCGGTCTGCGCCTCGGCGGCTGCCTTCATGTCCGCGGCCAGCGCGGCGTACACCGGCTCGTCGGGCACCTGCGCGCGCGCGGGCATCTGCTCGAGCAACGCGGCGGTGCGCGGCAGCACCTCGGAGACCACCGGATCGTGCACGCTGTTGAGCAGCATCATGCCGATCGGCACCAGGAAGCTCAGTGCGATGAACGCAAACAGCGGCGCGATCAACGCGTACGCGCGCAGCCTGGCGCGACGCTCGGCGACGCGCAGCCTGCGCTTCAGCGCCGGATCTGCGCCGCCTTCGCCACTGCGCGCGGTGGTTGCAACCGCCAGCGGGGCACTCGGCAGCAGCATCAGGTTCGGGTCGGACATGGGGCTCCCAGGGGTCGGCAAGCGCCAGCGGTTGAAACTGCTCCGGGCCGGCGCCGCAAGGTGGCGCCGGCCCGGCACCGGCTCACTTCGCCAGCCAGGCGGCAAACCGTTGGTTCATCTCGTCGCCATGGTCGGCCCACCACGCGGCGTCAGTCTGCAAGTGGCGGCCCTGCTGCGTGGTGCCCGGCAGCCACGGCTTGGTCGAATCGGCCACCAGCTTCAGCGACGACTTGCGCATCGGCGCGTACGGGATGAAGTTGGTCTCTTCGGCCAGCGGCTTGCTCGATGTGGCGAAGCGCACGAAGTCCATCGCCGGGCCGACATTCTTCGAACCCTTGACCACCGCGAACAGGTTCGGCACCACGACCTGCCCGTCCCAGATCAGCGCGAAGTCGCGCTTGTCCTTCGTGTTGGCATCGAAGATGCGGCCGTGGTAGACCGTGCTCAGCGCCACCTCGCCGGCGGCGAGCAGTTGCGGCGGCTGCGCGCCGGCGGTCCACCAGACGATCTGCGGCTTGATCGTGTCGAGCTTCTTGAACGCGCGCTCCACGCCAGCGGGCGTCGACAGCGTCTTGTACACGTCCTGCGGCGCGACGCCGTCGGCCATCAGCGCCCATTCGAGGTTGACCGGCGCCTCCTTCTTCATGCCGCGCTTGCCGGGGAATTTCTTCAGGTCGAAGAAATCGTCGAGCGTCTTCGGCGCGTTGCTCGCGTACTTGGCCTTGTCGTAGGCAACGACGTTGGCGTAGGTGATGGTGCCGATCGCGCACGGCGTGATCGCGCCGGGCACGAAGTCGCTCTTCGCCGGCGTGCCGTCCTCGCCGGCCGGCAGCTTGGCCGGATCGACCTTCTCGAACAGACCTTCGTCGCAGCCGCGCAGCGCCTCGGCCAGCTCGACGTCGACGACGTCCCACTTGACGTTGCCGGTCTTCACCTGCGCACGTACCTCGGCGAGGCCGCCGTTGTAGTCCTCGCTCAACACCTTGACGCCCGACTTCGCGGCGAACGGCTCGTACATCGCCTTCTGCAGGCTCTTGCCGTAGGCACCGCCGTAGGACGTGATGGTGATCGTCGATTGCGCCAGCGCGACGGTGCCGAAGGCGGCGAGCAGCGCGGCAGCGAGCAGCGGGCGGCGGGGAATGCGGATTCTCATCGAAGTCTCCTCTCGTGGTCGGGCGCGGCTGGCGCCCTCAGGTTGGTAAGGCAAAAGCGGTTCAGGCCGGCGCGCGCAGCGCGTTGCAGTCGGCGGCGCGCCAGCCCAGGCGGATCGCGTCGCCGGCGCCGACCGCGCTCGCGCGCGCGGCGTTCGGCAGCTTCATCACGATCGGCTGGTCGCCGAACGCGAGCACGCGCAGCCGCAGGTGGTCGCCCAGATAGGTGACGTCCTGCACCCGCGCGTCGGCGAGCACGTCGAAGGCACCGGGCGCGGGATCGAGCAGCACGCGCTCGGGGCGCAGCGACAGCAGCGCCGCGCCGCCGACCTCTTGCGCCTCGATCGAGCGCGCGCGCACCAGCGAACCGTCGGCGAGGCGCACGTCGCACCACTCGCCGTCGTGCCGCTGCACGGTGCCGGCCAGTCTGTTGTTCTCGCCGATGAAGCCGGCCACGAACGCGTTGGCCGGCCGCTCGTAGAGCCGCGCGGGCGTATCGAGCTGCTGGACCACGCCGGCGTTGAAGACGGCGATGCGGTCCGACATCGTCAGCGCCTCGGCCTGATCGTGCGTGACGTAAACGACCGTCAAACCGTAGCGGTGGTGCAGCTGCTTGATCTCGTACTGCATCTGCTCGCGCAGCTGCTTGTCGAGCGCCGACAGCGGCTCGTCCATCAGCACCAGCTTCGGCTCGAACACCAGCGCGCGGGCGACGGCCACGCGCTGCTGCTGGCCGCCGGAGAGCTGCGCCGGCCGTCGCGCGCCGAAGCCTTTGAGCCCCACCATGCCGAGCGCGCGCTCGACGCGGCTCGCGATGTCGGTCTTCGGCGTGCCGCGCACCGTGAGCGGGAACGCGACGTTCTCCGCCACCGTCATGTGCGGAAACAGCGCATAGCTCTGGAACACCATGCCGATGTTGCGTTTCTCCGGTGCGAGCCGGTTGATCGGCTGGCCGTCGAGGAAGATCTCGCCGTGGGTCGCGGTCTCGAACCCGGCGAGCATCATCAGCGTCGTGGTCTTGCCCGAGCCCGAAGGCCCGAGCATGGTGAGGAACTCGCCTTTGGCGATGTCGAGGTTGAGATCCTTGACGACGAGGTGCTCGCCGTCATAGGTCTTCTGCACGCCTTTCAGCTGGACGATCGGGGTCATCGCGCGCTCCTCGTCAGGGGTTCGGGCGGGGCCGGCGCCGGTTGGCAGCCGGCCGAGCGACCTGAAGGCCTCAGGCCTTGATGATGTTGTGCTTCGGACCGTACGGGAAACCGGTGAGGTTGCGGTTGCCGTCCTTCGTGATCACGAGGATGTCGTGCTCGCGGTAGCCGCCGGCGCCGGGCTGGCCCTCGGGCAGCATGATCATCGGCTCCATCGAGACGACCATGTTCGGCTCGAGCACGGTGTCGATGTCCTCGCGCAGCTCGAGGCCGGCCTCGCGGCCGTAGTAGTGGCTGAGCACGCCGAAGCTGTGGCCGTAGCCGAAGGTGCGGTACTGCAGCAGGTCGTGCGCGGCGAAGATCTTGTTGAGCTCCTTGGCGATGTCGGAGCACTTCGCACCCGGCTTGAGCAGCTTCTTGCCCTCGTCGTGGACCTTGCAGTTGACTTCCCACAGCTTCAGGTGCGCGTCGCTGGCATGGTCGAGGAACAGCGTGCGCTCGAGCGCGGTGTAGTAGCCCGAGATCATCGAGAAGCAGTTCAGGCTCAGGATGTCGCCCTTGCGCACCTTGCGCGTGGTCACCGGGTTGTGCGCGCCGTCGGTGTTGATGCCGCTCTGGAACCAGGTCCAGGTGTCCATCAGCTCGGTGTGCGGATAGCGCCTGGCGATCTCGCGCACCATCGCCTGCGTCGAGGCCAGCGCCACCTCATGCTCGGGCACGCCCTCCTTCACCGCGGCGACGAGCGCGGCACCGCCGACGTCGCACACGTTGGCGCCGGCGGCGATGAACTCGATCTCGGCCGGCGACTTGACCATGCGCAGCTTCATGCACGCTGAGGCGACATCGACGAACTCGGCGCCGGGCAGCGCGCCCTTCAGCGCAGACAGGCGATCGACCGGCAGATGGTCGAACTCGACGCCGACGCGCGAGCGCGCAGGGATGCACTCGGCCACCGCCTTGAAGTAGTTGCCGCGCTGCCAATCGGTGTAGGTCAGCATGTCGTCGGCCACGCCCTTGCGCCAGGGCTGTGCACCGTCGATGTTGGCGGCAATGAGCGTGGTCTGGTCGTGCGTGACCACCAAGCCGTAGAAGCGGCCGAACGAGCAATACAGGAAGTCGCTGTAGTAGGCGACGTTGTGGTACGAGCTGAAGAACACCGCGTCGAGCTTGGCTTCGCTCATGTGGCGGCGCAGCTTGGCGACGCGCGCGTCGTATTCGCTCTTCGCGAAGGTATTGCGCACCTTCTCGCCGTTGCGCAGGCGGATCAGGCTGGGCATCTTGTCGATCATCAGGGTGCTCCAAGGTGGGTTGAGCGTGGCCGCGATGATCGGAGAGCCGGCGCCGGCGCGCCCGAGCGCTTGCGACAGGCTATCGCGCGTTTGCGACAACCCGGATTGCGGGTTAACCCTCGACGCGACCCTTGCGCTCGGCGTGCGGCGTGCGCCGAAGGCCTGTCGGTAGCGCGCGGCTGCCCGGCGGCCGGGCGAACAGCCTGGTCATAGGTCAGGATCCGGGGGCGTCGGGAGCAGTGAGATGCTGCAAGAAGAGCGCCGCCGCCGCCGACAACGGCATGTCGCTGCGCGTGCCCACGAGCAACCGGCGGCGCGCCCAGGCATCGTTCAGCGACACGACGGCCAGCCGCAGAGGCACGAGCTGCGAGCGACATGTTGCCAGCGGCATGACGCCCACGCCCAGCTGGGCGGCGATCATCTGGCACATCGCATCGAAGCTGCGCACTTGGACGCGCAGCCGCAGCGGCAGGCCCGCCCGTTCGGCGGCACGCGACGTGAGTTCCAGCAGCGAACTGCCGCGGTTCAGGCCGACGAAGTCATAGCCCAGGCAGGCCGCGAAGTCGACGCGCCGGCGCCGTGCGAGGGGGTGCCCCTTGGCGCAGACGACGACCAGCTGATCGGTCCGAAACGGCGTCACGGCGAGCCCGTGCGCCGGCGTGTTCTCGGCGAACACGCCGACATCGGCGAGCCCTTCGACGAGCGCTCGGACGATATCGCCGCTCAGCTGCTCCTCGACCTCGACTCGGATGTCGCTGTGCGTTTCAAGGAACGACCCGATGAGCGCCGGCAGGAACTCGACCAGTGCCGACATGTTGGCCCACAGCCGGACGTGGCCACGCGTCCCGCGCGAGTAGTCCCGCAATTCGCTGCTGAAGCGTTCGAAGCCCTGGAACAGCCGCATCGCGTGTTGCATCGCCAAATGGCCGGCCGGCGTCAGCGCGACGCCGTGCGCGCTGCGCTCGAAGAGGCACGAGCCTGCGGAGGCCTCGAAGTCGGCCAGCCGGCGGCTTGCCGCCGACAACGCGAGGTGGCACTGCTCGGCCCCGCGGGTGATGCTGCCGGACCGTGCGACGGCGCAGAAAAGGCGCAGCGTGATGAAGTCGACCCGTGCGGGGTTGATGAGTCCGGCCATAGAGCCATTCTAGAAAGCCCTTCGCAAAACGCGAAGGCGTCGTGTCGCCTGCGCAATTCCGCGCCACGCCTCGATTTCCTACATTGCCGACATCACCACTTGTCGGAACCGGCATGCAGGCGCTGCGAGGCATCAAGGTGCTGGAGCTGGGGCAGCTGATCGCCGGTCCCTTCGCCGGCAAGACGCTGGCCGAGTTCGGCGCCGATGTGATCAAGGTCGAACCGCCCGGCGTGGGCGACCCGCTGCGCAAGTGGCGCATGCTGCGCGACGGCACTTCGGTGTGGTGGGAAGTGCAGTCGCGCAACAAGCGCTCGGTGTGTCTCGACCTGCGCAACAGCGAAGGCCAGGAGGCGATCCGCGGCCTCGCCGCCGAAGCGGACGTGCTGATCGAGAACTTCAAACCCGGCACGCTCGAAGGCTGGGGACTCGGCTGGGAGACGCTGCACGCGCTGAATCCGCGCCTGATCATGCTGCGCATCTCGGGCTACGGACAAACCGGACCGTACCGCGGCAAGCCCGGCTTCGGTGTGCTCGGTGAGGCGATGGGCGGCCTGCGGTACCTGACCGGCGAGCCCGGCCGCGTGCCGGTGCGCGTGGGTGTTTCGATCGGCGACACGCTGGCTGCGCTGCACGGTGTGATCGGGGTGCTCACCGCGCTGCGCCACCGCGAAGTCAATGGTGGCGAAGGACAGGTCATCGACGTCGCGCTCTACGAGAGCGTGTTCAACGTGATGGAGAGCCTGCTGCCGGAGTACGACGCCTTCGGCGCAGTGCGCGAGCGTGCCGGCAGCGCGCTGCCTGGTATCGCGCCGACCAGCGCCTACCGGTGTGCCGGCGACGAGTACGTGCTGGTGGCCGGCAATGGCGACAGCATCTTCCGCCGTTTGATGCGCGCGATCGACCGGCCCGACCTGGAGGGCGATCCGGCGCTGGCCTACAACGACGGCCGGGTCGCGCGCAGCGGCGAGCTCGATGCCGCAATCGAGCAGTGGACACGCGCGCGTTCGCGCGATGCGGTGATCGAGGCGCTCGACGCGGCCGGCGTGCCAGTCGGGCGCATCTACTCGGTGGCCGATATCGAGAGAGATCCGCAGTATCTGGCGCGCGACATGGTCGTGTCGACCACTGACGCCAGCGGCCGCCCTCTGAAGGTTCCGGGCATCGTTCCCAAGCTCGGCGCCACACCCGGACGGATCGAACATCCAGCCCCGCAACTCGGCCAACACACCGCCGATCTGGCCCGAGGCGGCTGGCCGGAGCGCCGCTGAATCCGAAGTCCCGCACGACCACTGGAGAAGAGATGCAATCCGGTGCAGGCCTCGGGCTCGCGATCAACGAAGTGGCGATGCGCGACGGCTTCCAGATGGAAGGCCGCTTCATCGCTACCGACGACAAGGTCGCGCTGGTGGATCGGCTCTCCAGACTCGGCTACGCGAAGATCGAAGTGACCTCCTTCACGTCACCGAAGGCAATTCCCCAGCTGCGCGACGCCGACGAAGTGATGCATCGCATCCGGCGTGCTTCCGACGTCGTCTACACCGCGCTGGTGCCGAATGTTCGGGGCGGCGAGCGCGCGCTGGAGGCGCGAACCGACGAGTTCAACATCGTGATGTCGGCTAGCGAGACGCACAACCTGGCGAACCTGCACATGACGCGCGAGCAGTCGTTCGCGCAGCTTGCCGAGGTCGTGGCGCTGGCGCAAGGCGCACATGTGCCGGTCAACGTCTCGCTGTCGTGCGTCTTCGGCTGTCCGATGGAGGGCGAGATCGAGCCCGAAGCCGTCTTCGCGCTGATCGATCGTTTTTCCGCGCGGGGAGTGCAAGGCATCACGCTGTGCGACACCACCGGCATGGCGCATCCGACGCAGGTGCAGGCGCTGTGCACGGCTGCGATCGCCCGCTCACCCGGGCTCGAGTTCACCGCGCACTTTCACAACACCCGGGCGATGGGACTGACCAACGCGGTCGCGGCCGCCGAGTCGGGGATTCGGCGTTTCGACATGTCGCTTGGTGGCATCGGCGGGTGTCCGTACGCCCCCGGCGCAACGGGCAACGTCGCGACCGAAGACGTCGTCCACATGTTCGACTGCATGGGCTACGACACCGGGATGGACCTGGCGGGGTTGATCGCTGCGGCGGGAGAGCTTCGCGCCCTGGTCGGCCACGAGTTGTCGGGGCAGGTGTCGCGCGCTGGTCCGCGGCTGACGCGGCACCCGCCGCCGGCCGACATCGAGGCGATCCGCGAGCGCGCACTGGCCCGCGGCACGGTAGGAACGGCGCCATGATCGACCATCTGGATCACCTGGTGTTGACGACGTCCGACGAGGCTGCCTGCGTGCACTTCTACACCGAAGTGCTGGGCATGCAGCTCGAGAGCTTCGTCGGTGGCAGCCCGCCGCTCGAGCGGCGCGCGTTCAAGTTCGGTCACCAGAAGATCAATCTGCACGTCAAGGGTCGCGAGCTCGAGCCCAAGGCTCACCTGCCGGTCCCCGGCGCGCTGGACCTGTGCTTCATCGCTGCTGTCCCGCTCGACGCGGTGATGGCCCAGCTTCGCGCCAAGGGTGCCACGATCGTCGAGGGGCCGGTGATGCGCACGGGCGCAACGTCACGGATCCGTTCGGTGTATCTGCGCGATCCGGACCTCAATTTGATCGAGATCTCGGAACTGGCGCCGTGATGACGACGCTACACCGTTCACTACTCGCGGAGACACCATGCGCAAACGACAACTGCTCGCCGTCGCCATCGCCCTCGCGGCGTTCGGCGCTCACGCGGACAACTGGCCGTCACGGCCGATCACGCTGGTGGTGCCGAGCGCCCCGGGCGGCTCCACGGACGTGAGCGCACGGTTGATTGGTGAACCTCTGGCACGCGCACTGGGCCAACCCGTGGTGATCGACAACAAGCCGGGGGCCAGCGGCAATCTGGGCACCGAGGCCGTCGCGCGCGCAGCGCCTGACGGCTACACCTTGCTGATGCAGTACTCCGGCTATCACGTTGGCAATCCGGCGCTGTTTGCGCAGATCAAGTGGAATCCGGTGAAGGACTTCGCGCCGGTGGCCCTGGTGATGCGTGCCCCGCATGTGCTCGCGGTCAGCGGCACGCTGCCCGTGGGAAATGTCAACGAGCTTGCCGCCTACGGGCAGAAGAACGGCAAGGGTCTGTTCTACGCCTCGTCGGGGAACGGATCGATCCAGCACATCGCCGGCGAGTTGCTCGCGCGACAGCTGAAGATACCTTTGACCCATGTGCCCTACAAAGGGGCCGGTCCGGCCGTCAACGACCTGCTGGGCGGCCAGGTCGACATCTTCGTGACGACGCCACCATCGGTGATCGGCCATGTCAACGGCGGCCGCATCAAAGCACTGGCCTACACCGCCGACAAGCGCCACCCGTCGATGCCCAGCGTGCCGACATCCGCCGAGGCCGGCCTGCCGGGCTACCTCGTCGACTCATGGTTCGCGGTTTTCGCACCGGCGAAGACGCCGCCGGAAATCGTTGGCAGGTTGACCGCCGAGATCAAGACGATCGTCGAAAGCGATACCTATCGCAAGAAGATGGACGAGCAGGGCGCGTTCGCGGCCTACATGGATCCGCCGGCGCTCGGCAGGTTCATCAACTACGAACTCGAGCTATGGTCGCGCGTCATCAAGAGCGCAAACATCAAGGCGGACTGAAAAGGAGACTCATGATGAACCGAAAGATCACTACCGTCGCGGCCGCCGCCGCCGTGGCCGTCTTGGCGGGCTGCGCAAACACGCCCGACGGCACATCACAAGGCAGCGCCGTACGCTCCGGCGTCAGCGTCGCCGAGGTGGGCAGTTTTCATATCGGCGGCCGCATGGTCACGCTGAGCGGGTTGCCGGAGAAGGAAGTCCGCTTCACGCCGACGTCGCCCGTGACTCGCCTAGACCCGAACGGTGAGTTCGAGGTCGAACAGATGTACACGCAGTACGTCAAGCTTGCCACCACTGCGCGCCGGGCACCGTATCCGATGCTGATGTGGCACGGCGGCGGCTTGGCCGGCGTGACCTGGGAAACCAAACCCGACGGCCAGCCGGGCTGGCAGATGTACTTTCTCGCGGCAGGCCATGACGTGTATGTCTCCGATGCCGTCGAGCGAGGCCGCGCGTCGTGGGCGCGCTATCCGGAGATCTTCACCAGCGAGCCTGTGTTCCGAACCAAGAAGGAGGCGTGGGAGTTGTTCCGCATCGGACCGACCCCGAGCTACGAGAGCGCCAAAAGCCGCAGTGCCTACCCGGACACGCAGTTCCCGATCGCTGCGTTCGATCAGTTCATGAAGCAGGGCGTGCCACGCTGGGTCACCAACGACGCGCCGACGCTGCGCGCCTACGATGCACTGGTCAACAAGGTCTGTCCCTGCGTGATCACCGTGCACAGCCAGGGCAGCACGTTCGCGTATCAGCTCGCGAACAGCTACCCCGACAAGATCAAGGCGGTGGTCGGCATCGAGCCGTCGGGCGCGCTGGACCCCGACAAGGTCGATGTAGCGCCGCTGGCGAAGGTGCCGCTGCTGTTCGTGTGGGGCGACAAGATCCGCGAGACGCCGCGCTGGGTGAGCATTCAGGCACCGATGAAGAATATGATCGCCGCGGTGCAGGCCAAAGGAGGGCGGGTCGACGAACTCGACCTTCCGACGATGGGCATCAAGGGCAACAGCCACATGATGATGATGGATCGGAACTCTGACCAGATCGCCTCACTGGTGCAGGATTGGCTCATCCGGCGCGGGCTGGCCGGGCGAACATCACCTTGACCGGTAAAGCCCGGACTCATGACCCCGATAGCACCGACCGCTCCAAGCGGGAATTGATCATCAGCGGCAAGAAGTCAGCGGCGGCATTCTCGTGCTGCGCGTAGACAGGTAGCGCAAAGCCGAACAGGGTCTGCCCCAGGCGGTCGACGACGGCGTGTGCGCCCGGCAGGGGTTCAGGAGCTGCCTCGGCCCGCAAGAGTCCGATCAGCGTGCTCAGGGCCGACCGGTCAGCGCTACCGTTGGACGTGGCCGCGATGATCGGAGAGCGGGCGCCGGCTCGCCCGCGCGCTTGCCACCGGTTATCGCGCGCTTGCGAAAGCCCGGATTTCGGGCTAGCCCTCGACGCGACCCTTGCGCTCGGCGTGCGGCGTGGCGCCGAAGGCCTGCCGGTAGCGCGCGATGAAATGGCTCAGCGAGCCGAACCCGCTGCTGCGGGCGACCTCGTCGAGTTCGATCGTCGTGCGCAAGACCGAGATGCGCGCCCGCGCGAGCCGCAACTGGAGGTACTTCTGCGCCGGCGACACCCCCAGGTGGCCGTGGAACAGCCGCTCGAGTGTGCGCCGCGACAGCGACAGGTAGTTCGCGATCTCGGCCGGTGACAGCGGCTCCTCGAGGTTGCTCTCCATCAGCTCGAGCGCGTCGATCAGCGGCTTGGGCACGCGGCCGAGCCGGTGGCGCAGCGGCTCGGTCTGGTTCTCGTCGTGGTTGCGCCGCTGCGAGACCAGCAGGTCCGCCACCTGCTCGGCGAGTTCGCGGCTTCCCGGCGGCCGGGCGAGCAGCCAAGTCATCATGTCCAGCGGGCTGACGCCGCCGCTGCAGGTGTAGCGGTCGCGGTCGATCTCGAACAGGTGGTTCGACACCAGCAGGTCGGGGAAGCTCTCGCGCAGCACGTCGCGGTCTTCCCAGTGAATAGTGCAGCGGTAGCCGTCGAGCAGTTTCGCGCGGGCGAGGAAGTACGCGCCGGTGTCCACGCCGCCGAGCGCGGCGCCGTGCGCCGCCTGCCGGCGCAGCCAGCCCGAGATGTCGCCGAAGCCGCGGCGCGGGATCGGGTTCGGCCCGATCACGAACACCGCATCGAACGGCAGTCCGTCGTGGATGGTCGCGTCCGGCAGCACGCGGATGCCGTCACTGGAGGGCACCGGTTCGACCGCGGTCGCGACGATCGACCAGGTGAACGCCTTGCGCGCCAGCACCGCGTTGGCCAGGCGCAGCGGGTCGACCACTGCCGCGAGCGCGATCAGCGAGAAGTTCGGCACCACGAGAAGCCCGTAGCGCTGCAGGACTGCGGATTGCGGTTCTCGGTTCTGACGCGAAGGCATCGGCGATTCGGGCCTTGTCGCAATTCGTCGTTCGATTGTCGCAAAGCGACGCGCGACCGCGGGCGCCTGAACGCATCATGCCGGCCGTTCATCGCCCACCGGAGCCGACATGTTCAGCCACAGCCAGCAAACGCTCAAGTCCGTCGACCCCGATCTGTGGGTCATCGTGCAGCAGGAGAACCAGCGCCAGGAGCGCCACATCGAGCTAATCGCGAGCGAGAACTACACCTCGCCGGCGGTGATGGCGGCGCAGGGCAGCCAGCTCACCAACAAGTACGCCGAAGGCTACCCCGGCAAGCGCTACTACGGCGGCTGCGAGTACGTGGACCTGGCCGAGCAGCTCGCGCTCGACCGCGTGAAGGCTCTGTTCGGCGCCGACCGCCATGGCTGGGCCGCCAACGTGCAGCCGCACTCCGGCGCGCAGGCCAACGAGGCGGTGTTCATGGCATTCATGAAGCCGGGCGACACCTTCATGGGCATGAACCTCGCCGAGGGCGGCCACCTGTCGCACGGCATGGCGCTCAACATGAGCGGCAAGTGGTTCAACGTGGTGCCCTACGGCCTGAATGCGCGCGAGGAGATCGACTACGACGCGATGGAGGCCAAGGCACGTGCGTGCAAGCCGAAGATCATCATCGCCGGCGCGTCGGCGTACTCTCTGCGCATCGACTTCGAGCGCTTCGCGCGCGTGGCCCGCGACGTCGGCGCGCTGCTGATGGTGGACATGGCGCACTACGCGGGCCTGATCGCGGCCGGCCTCTACCCGAACCCGATCCCGCACGCCGACATCGTCACCAGCACCACGCACAAGAGCTTGCGCGGCCCGCGCGGCGGCATCATCCTGATGAAGCCCGAGCACGAGAAGGCGATCAACAGCGCGATCTTCCCCGGCCTGCAGGGTGGCCCGCTGATGCACGTGATCGCCGCCAAGGCGGTGGCGTTCAAGGAGGCCCTCCAGCCGGCGTTCAAGACCTACCAGCAGCAGGTGGTGGTCAACGCCGCCACGTTGGCGGAGACGCTCACCCGCCGCGGCCTGCGCATCGTCAGCGGTCGCACCGAGAGTCATGTGATGCTGGTCGACCTTCGCGCCAAGGGGCTGACCGGCAAGGCGGCGGAGGCGCTGCTCGGCAGCGCCCACATCACGGTCAACAAGAACGCGATTCCCGCCGACCCCGAGAAGCCGATGGTGACCAGCGGCATCCGGCTGGGCAGCCCGGCGATGACGACGCGCGGGTTCAACGAAACGCAGGCGCGCCAGGTCGGCGACCTGATCGCCGATCTGCTCGACGCACCATCGGACGAGGCCGTCGCGACGCGCGTGCGTCAGCAGGTGGCCGAGCTGACGCGCGATTTCCCGGTTTACGGCGATCGAGTCGATGCGGCAGCACCAACCGGTCTCAGCCCCCACAGGGATGCTGAGTTGGCCGGGAACTGACCACGCTGAAGAGGCAAACCATGGCCGTCTCGGTCTTCGACCTGTTCAAGATCGGCATCGGGCCGAGCAGCTCGCACACGGTCGGGCCGATGCGCGCGGCCAGCCGTTTCGTGCGCGCGCTGGCCGACGGCGCGCTGCTGCGCGACACGGCACGCGTGCGCTGCGAGCTGTACGGCTCGCTCGGCGCGACCGGCAAGGGCCACGGCAGCGACAAGGCGGTGATGCTCGGCCTCGAGGGCGATGAGCCGGCTCTCGTCGAGCCGGACACGATCGCACCACGCCTCGCGGCGATACGCTCGGCCAAGTCGATCGCGCTCGGCGGCACGCACGCGATCGCCTTCGACGAGCGCGAGGATCTGGTCTTCCTGCGCCGCGAGACGCTGCCGTTCCATTCGAACGCGATGCGGCTGACGGCCTTCACCGCGAGCGGCGCGACGCTGGCGCAGAAGACCTACTACTCGGTCGGCGGTGGGTTCGTCGTCGGCCAGGACGAGGCGGGCGCGGCTGCGCTGGTCGCTGATGCGACGCCGCTCGCACTGCCGTTCGCGACCGGTGAAGAGCTGCTCGCGCGCTGCCGCGAGTCGGGTCTGTCGATCGCCGGTGTGATGCGCACCAACGAGCGAGCTTGGCGCAGCGACGGCGAGATCGACGCCGGGCTGCTGCGCATCTGGCAGGCGATGCAGGACGGCGTGGCGCGCGGCTGTCGCGCCGAAGGCGTGTTGCCGGGCGGATTCAAGGTGCGGCGCCGCGCTGCCGAGCTGCACCGCGCGCTGCTGGCCAAGCCCGAAGAGGCGCTGAAGGATCCGCTGCAGGTGCTCGACTGGGTCAACCTGTACGCGCTGGCGGTCAACGAGGAGAACGCCGCCGGCGGCCGCGTCGTGACTGCGCCGACCAACGGCGCGGCCGGCATCGTGCCGGCGGTGCTGCACTACTACCGCCGCTTCGTTCACGGCGCGAGCGACCGTGGCGTGGTCGACTTCCTGCTGACCGCCGGCGCGATCGGCATCCTCTACAAGGAAAACGCCAGCATCAGCGGCGCCGAGGTCGGCTGCCAGGGCGAAGTGGGCGTGGCGTGCAGCATGGCCGCCGGCGCGCTCTGCGCGGTGCTTGGTGGTACTCCCGAGCAGGTGGAGAACGCCGCCGAGATCGGCATGGAGCACCACCTCGGCCTGACCTGCGACCCGGTGGGCGGGCTGGTGCAGATCCCGTGCATCGAGCGCAACGCGATCGCTGCGGTCAAGGCCATCAACGCCGCGCGCATGGCGCTGCGCGGCGACGGTATGCACCACGTCAGCCTCGACAAGGTGATCAAGACGATGCGCGAGACCGGCGCCGACATGCAGTCCAAGTACAAGGAAACGGCACGCGGCGGCCTGGCCGTCAACATCGTCGAGTGCTGAAGACACGAGGAGTCCGACATGCAGAAGTTCTCGATCTGGTCGCTGCTGCGCAACGCGATGTCGTACCACCAAGGGTGGGAGCGTCAGTGGCGCTCGCCGGAGCCCCGACTCGAGTACGACGTCGTCGTCGTCGGTGCCGGCGGTCACGGCCTGGCCACGGCCTACTACCTGGCCAAGGAGCACGGCATCCGCAACGTCGCGGTGGTCGAGCGCGGCTACCTGGGTGGCGGCAACACCGCGCGCAACACCACCATCGTGCGCAGCAACTACCTGTGGGACGAGGCGACTGCGCTGTACGAGAAGGCGATGCAGCTGTGGGAAGGCCTGTCGCAGGACCTCAACTACAACGTGATGTTCAGCCAGCGTGGCGTGATGAACCTCGGCCACACGCTGCAGGACATGCGCGACATCGAGCGCCGCGTCACCGCCAACCGCTACAACGGCGTCGACGCCGAGGTGCTGAGCGCCGCGCAGGTGAAGGCGATCGTGCCGTTCATCAACCTCGACACGCGCTACCCGGTGCTGGGTGCGTCGCTGCAGCGCCGCGCCGGCGTGGCTCGTCACGACGCGGTGGCCTGGGGCTTCGCGCGCGCCGCCGACGCGGCCGGCGTGGACATCATCCAGAACTGCGAGGTCACCGGCATCGGCCGCGAAGGCGGCGCCGTGACGGGCGTCGACACCGCCAAGGGATTCATCAAGGCGAAGAAGGTGGCTGTCGTCGCTGCCGGCCATTCCAGCGTGATCGCGTCGATGGCCGGCATCCGCCTGCCGATCGAGAGTCACCCGCTGCAGGCGCTGGTGTCCGAGCCGCTGAAGCCGATCTTCCCGAACGTGGTGATGAGCAACGCGATCCACGCCTACATCAGCCAGAGCGACAAGGGCGATCTGGTGATCGGCGCCGGCATCGACCAATACAACGGCTACGGCCAGCGCGGCAGCTACCAGACGATCGAGCACACGCTGCAGGCCATCGTCGAGATGTTCCCACTGTTCTCGCGCGTGCGCATGAACCGGCAGTGGGGCGGCATCGTCGACGTCGCCCCCGACGCCTGCCCGATCATCGGCTTGACGCCGGTGAAAGGCCTGTACATCAACTGCGGCTGGGGCACCGGCGGCTTCAAGGCCACGCCGGGCTCGGGCTGGGTGATGGCGCACACGGTGGCGCAGGATCGGCCGCATGCGCTGAACGCGGCGTTCTCGCTCGAGCGCTTTGCCACCGGTCACTTGATCGACGAACACGGTGCGGCCGCGGTCGCGCACTGACGAGGGAGCACGACATGCTGCAACTCAACTGCCCCTACTGCGGAGCGCGCGCCGAATCCGAATTCACCTGCGGCGGCGAAGGCGGCATCACGCGCCCGCTGGCCACCGATACGCTCGACGACGCGCAGTGGGCCGACTACCTGTTCATGCGCAAGAACCCCAAGGGCCTGCACCACGAGCAGTGGCGGCACGCGAGCGGCTGCGGACGCTGGTTCAACGCGCTGCGCGATACCGTCAACTACCGCTTCCACGCGACCTGGAAGGTCGGCGAAGCCGCGCCCCAGCAAACCCGCACCGGGAGCCCCACATGAACCGTCGCCTGCAAAGCGGTGGACGCGTCGCGCGCGACCGCGTCCTGAACTTCACGTTCAACGGTCGCAACTACCAGGGCCTGGCCGGCGACACGCTCGCCTCGGCCTTGCTCGCCAACGGCGTCGACCTCGTCGCGCGCAGCTGGAAATACCACCGGCCGCGCGGCATCCTGTCGGCCGGCGCCGAGGAGCCGAACGCGCTGGTGCAGCTGTTCGAAGGCGCGCGCACCGTCCCCAACGCCCGCGCCACCGAAGTCGAGCTGGTCGGCGGCCTGGTCGCGCGCAGCGTCAACGCGATCCCGAGCGTCGAGTTCGACACCGGCGCGGTCAACGGTTGGTTCGCGCGCCTGATCCCGGCCGGCTTCTACTACAAGACCTTCATGGCCTCGCAGGCCGCGTGGCACTTCTTCGAACAGCGGATCCGCCGTGGCAGCGGCCTCGGCGAATCACCCGCGGCGGCAGACCCGGATCGCTACGACAAGCGCCACGCGCACTGCGATGTGCTGGTGGTCGGCGGCGGTGTCGCGGGCCTCACGGCCGCCCTCGCGGCCGGCGAGTCCGGTGCGCGCGTGATCGTCTGTGATGAACAGGCGGAGTTCGGCGGCTGGCTGCTGTCGACCGACGAGAAGGTCGACGGCGTGTCCGGCGCGGATTGGGTCGCGCGAACCATCGCCCGCCTGCACGCGCTGCCCGAAGTGCAGGTGCTGCCGCGCACGACAGCCTTCGGCTACCACGACCATGGCTTCGTGACGCTGGCCGAGCGGCGCGCCGATCACTTCGAAGCGGGCGCGGCCCCGGCCTACCGCGAGCGCCTGTGGAAGGTGCGCGCGAAACAGGTGGTGCTGGCCACCGGCGCGCACGAGCGGCCGCTGGTTTTCGCGCGCAACGATCTGCCCGGCGTGATGCTGGCGTCGGCGGTGTCGACCTATGTGCGCCGCTTCGCCGTGCGGCCCGGGCAGCGCGCCGTGCTCTTCACCAACAACGGTGCCGCCTACGACAGCGCGCTGGCGCTTCACGCCGCGGGCGCGGCGGTGCAGGTGGTCGACGCGCGCGCGCAGCCCGACGGCGAGCGCGTCGCGGCAGCTCGAGCCGCGGGCATCGAGGTGCTTGCCGGGCAGGTCGTGTTCGAGGCCCTGGGCGGCAAACATATCCGGGCGGTGCGCGTGCAAGGCATCGATGCCGACGCTCGGCTGCAGGGACCGGTGCGCGAACTCGCTTGCGACCTGCTGGCCGTCTCGGGCGGTTTCAGCCCGGTGATCCATCTGCATTGCCAGGCCGGCAGCAAAGCGGTGTGGGACGACGCACTGGCGGCCTTCGTGCCCGGCGCGGCGGCGCAGTCCGAGCGCTCGGCGGGTGCCTGCCGCGGTGCGACCGATCTGTCGAGCGCTGCCGCCCAGGGCTGCGAGGCGGGCCGCGAGGCGGCCGTCGCCGCCGGCTTCGACGCATCGAGCGCCGCAGTGCCTGCGATCGCGCCGCGTGCGGCAGGAGCACTGCGCCCGCTTTGGTTGGTTCCCCACCCGGCCGGCCCGGTGCGCGCCCCCAAGCAGTTCGTCGACTTGCAGAACGACGTGGCTGCCTCCGACCTGCTGCTCGCGGTGCGCGAAGGCTTCGAGTCGATCGAGCACGTGAAGCGCTACACCGCGATGGGCTTCGGCACCGACCAGGGCAAGACCGGCAACATCAACGGCATGGGGATCGTCGCGCAGGCGCTCGGCAAGCCGATCCCCAAGGTCGGCACGACGACCTTCCGCCCGAACTACACGCCGGTCAGCTTCGGCCTCGTTGCCGGGCTCGAACTCGCCGACGCCTTCGACCCCGTGCGCACGACGCCGGTACACGCCTGGCACGTCGCGAACGGCGCGCTGTTCGAGGACGTAGGCCAATGGAAGCGGCCGTGGTACTACCCGAGAAACGGCGAAGACCTGCACACGGCGGTGCGGCGCGAAGTGCTCGCGGTGCGCAACAGCGTCGGCATGCTCGATGCATCGACGCTCGGCAAGATCGACATCCAGGGCCGCGATGCGGCGACGCTGCTGAACTGGGTGTACTGCAACGCCTGGAGCAAGCTCGAGGTCGGCAAGTGCCGCTACGGCCTGATGCTCGACGAGAACGGCATGGTGTTCGACGACGGCGTCACGGTGCGCCTGGCCGAGCACCACTTCCTGATGCACACCACCACCGGCGGCGCGGCGCGCGTGCTGGCTTGGCTCGAGCGCTGGCTGCAGACCGAGTGGCCGCACCTGAAGGTCTACCTCACCACCGTTACCGACCACTGGGCGACGACGGCGCTGGCCGGTCCCAAGAGCCGCGACGTGCTGCGCAAGATCTGCAGCGACGTCGACTTCGACGATCAGGCGTTTCCCTTCATGTCGTACCGCGAGGGCACGGTGGCCGGCGTGCGCGCGCGCCTGATGCGCATCAGCTTCTCCGGCGAGCGCGCCTACGAGATCAACGTGCCCGCCGCCGACGGTGCACGGGTATGGGAAGCGATCCACGCCGCCGGCCGCGAGTTCGGCATCACGCCCTACGGCACCGAGACGATGCATGTGCTGCGCGCCGAGAAGGGCTACATCATCGTCGGCCAGGACACCGACGGCTCGGTGACGCCGGTCGACCTCGGGATGGAGGCCATGGTCGCCAAGACCAAAGACTGCATCGGCAAGCGCTCGCTGGCACGCAGCCACACCAGCCGGCGCGACCGCAAGCAGCTCGTCGGCCTGCTCGCCGACGACCCGGCCTTCGTCCTGCCCGAGGGCGCGCAGGTGCTCGCCGGCGAGCCGGGCGCGATCCCGACGCCGATGGCCGGGCACGTCACCTCGAGCTATGCCAGCCCGACGCTCGGCCGTTCGATCGCGATGGCGCTGGTCAAGGGCGGGCTCGATCGCATGGGCCAGCGCGTGCACGTCGCGATGCGCGACGGACGCAGCGTGACCGCCACGATCGCCAGCCCCATCTTCTTCGACCCCAAAGCGGAGCGCCAGCATGCTTGACACCGCCATCCAACGACGCGTCGCCACTGGCGCGCAAGTGGTCGCCACGGCCGCTGCGAGCGAGCGCAGCCGCGCATTGTTCGCGGGCTGGCGCGAGGGTCTGGCCATCGTCAACCTGCGCGGCAATCCGGGCGATGCGATGTTTCGCGATGCAGCGAACGCTGCATTGGGCGTCGCCCTGCCGCTCGCGCCCTGCCGCACCAGCGAAGGCCAGACGATGCGCATCGTCTGGGCCGGCCCGGACGACTGGTTCGTGATCGGCCCGCGCGGCCAGGCCGATGCGCTGGTCGCACGACTGCGCCAGGCGCTTGCCGGGCAACATGCCGCAGTCACCGATGTCAGCGGCGGCTACACCGTGCTGCATCTGTCGGGCGAGCCGGTTCGCGAGGTGCTGGCGCAAGGCTGCCCGCTCGACCTGCATCCGCGCGCGTTCTCGCCCGGACAATGCGCCGGCTCGCACTTCTTCAAGGCCTCGGTGTGGCTGTGGCAGACCGAGGCCGATCCGGTGTTCGAATTGCTCGTGCGCCGCAGCTTCATGGGCTATGTCTGGCTGTTGCTCGAGCAGACGACGCGCGAGTGCGGGCTGGTCACGCGCCGGTTCGTATCGTGAGCGCCGCACACGAGGGCACCTGGGCCGTGCGCATCGAACGCCTGCCGATCGAGCTGGCCGTGGGCATCCACGCGCACGGAGCGCTCGCTCTGTCGACACTGCCGTGCCATGGACACGCCGCGCACTGAGCCCAGGCGCTGGTGCGCCACGCTGGCCTGCGACAGCGCCCAGGGCCAGGTCGCCGCGCTGCTCGCGCTGTTGGATCGACACGGCGCCTATGTCGAGGAACTGACTGTCTTCGACGACACCAGCTGCCGGCGGTTCTACGTGCGTTGCGTGGTGCGCTTCGTGCCGCCCGCTCCGTTCGAGGCCGACCGGTTGCGCGCCGAGTTCGGTGCGCTGCTCGCGCGCCATGGCCACGCGGACGGCGCGCTGCATGACATGGCGCGCCCGACTCGCGTGCTGCTGATGGTCAGCAAGGCCGATCACTGTCTGCGTGACCTGCTGGCGCGCTGGCGGCGCCGTGAGCTGCCGATGCAGATCGCGGCGGTGGCGTCGAACCACCGCGATCTCGAACCGCTCGCCGCCGCCGAATGCCTGCCCTTTCACCACCTGCCGATCAGCGCCGACACCAAGGCCGAGCAGGAAGCGCGGCTGCTGGCGCTGATCGAGTCGACCGGCGCCGAAATCATCGTGCTGGCGCGCTACATGCAGGTGCTGTCCGAAGGCCTGTGCGACACGCTCGCCGGCCGCGTGATCAACATCCACCATTCGTTCCTGCCGGGCTTCAAGGGCGCCAAGCCGTATCAGCAGGCGTTCGAGCGCGGCGTGAAGCTGATCGGCGCGACAGCGCACTTCGCAACGCCCGATCTCGACGAGGGCCCGATCATCGAACAGGCCGTCGAGCGTGTGGATCATGCGCACACCGCCGAACAGTTGCTCAGCGTCGGTCGGCACGTGGAGAGCCTGGTGTTGGCGCGTGCGCTGCAGGCCGTGCTGGAGCGCCGGGTGTTCGTCAACGGACGCAGGACGGTGGTGCTTCGATAAGACGCCCAACGCTGGCGACAGGGAGGCTGTCGGTGCGCCTGTGTGCTCGGTTTGGGCATGACACGGGTACGAAATGGGCACACGATGGGCACAAAGCAAGAAAGCCACCGCGTTGGGTGGCTTTCGCTTGGCAGCTAGGTCTTTGATCTAGCTGCTGTCTTGTTGGTTGCGGGGGCAAGATTTGAACTTGCGACCTTTGGGTTATGAGCCCAACGAGCTACCAGACTGCTCCACCCCGCGATCGAGTTTGCAATTATAGCCGACCAGCACCGCGCACGTCACGCCGGCGCCTTCTGGTTGCGCTGTGCCGCCCGGCTCAGAGCCCGGCGGATTTCAATGATTCACCGAATCGCTGCGCGTTCTGGAAGCCGATCACACGCACGCCGTCGAGCTCGCGGCCCTGCGGGTCGAAGAAGATCGTGCCCGGCGGGCCGAACAGCCGAAAGCGCTTGAGCAGCTCGCGGTCGTCGGCGTTGTTGGCGGTGACGTCGGCCTTGAGCAGCAGCGCGCGCGACATGCGCGCGGCGATTTCCGGGTCGCTGAAGGTGTAGCGCTCCATCTCCTTGCACGACACGCACCAGTCGGCATAGAAGTCGAGCATCACGGGGCGCCCCGCGGCCTTCAGCCGCGCGTCGAGCTCGGCCACGCTGCGCACCGGCTCGAAGCGCGCGCCGCGCTCCACCGTGGCCGCCACCGCGCGGCCGAAGTGGCCGAGCGGCTGCAGCGGGTCGGTGCCGCCGGAGGCCGCGCCGACGATCTGCATCACGCCCAGCGTGAGCGAGGCCACGCCCACGGCACGCTTGAGCCAGGTGCGCGGCGCCGTGGCGTGGGCATGCGTGTGCTCGTCGAACGGCCGCAGCATGAACCCGGCCACCAGCAGCAGCAGGCCCCAGGCGCCGAGCGCCAGCGCGTGCGGCAGCACCGGCTGTACGACCCAGATCGCCACGCCGAACAGCAGCACGCCGAAGAAGCGCTTCACCGACATCATCCACGGGCCCGACTTCGGCAGCCACGCGCCCGCCGAGGCGCCCACCAGCAGCAGCGGCACGCTCATGCCGGCCGACAGCGAGAACAGCGCCGAGCCGCCCAGCGCCACGTCGCGCGTCTGCCCGATGAACACCAGCGCCCCGGCCAGCGGTGCGCTGACGCAGGGGCTGACGATGACGGCCGACAACGCGCCCATGGCGAACACGCCCGCGGCCCGGCCGGCGGGCAGGCGCTGCGAATGCGCCGTCATGCGCTCGGTGAAGGCGACCGGCAGCTTGAGCTCGTAGACGTCGAACATCGACAGCGCGAAGGCCGCCAGCGCGAGCGCGAAGGCCACCAGCACCCACGGGTTCTGCAGGTAGGCGGCCAGGCCCTCGCCGGCCAGCCCGGCGGCGATGCCGAGGCCGGAGTACACGAGCGCCATGCCGAGCGAATAGCTCACGGCCATCGCCAGGCCGTGCGAGCGCGTGGCGTTGTCGTCGCTGCCGGCGATGATCGACGACAGGATCGGCAGCATCGGCAGCACGCAGGGCGTGAACGCGAGCAGCAGCCCCATCACGAAGAACGAGCCCACGATCCACCAGAAGTGGCCGCTGTGCAGCACGCGGTCGACCATCGAGCTGTCGCTGGCCCACGATGCAGCGCCCGGCAGCGCCGCGCGGCTCGTGGCCGCTGCGGCAGCGGCCTGCGCCGGCGCCGTGGCGGGCGGGGCCACGGCCGCGCTGGCCTGTGCCGGCGTTCCGGCATCGGCGTTGGCGGCCGCCAGGCGCACGCTGCCGTCGCCGCCGAAACCCTTCAGGCTCACCTGCGCACTGCTGGTCATCGGCGGGTAGCACAGCCCGGCGTCGGCGCAGCCTTGCGACACCACGTCGAGCCGGAACGCTCCGGCCGCCTGCGCCACCGGGATGCGGATGGCCAGCGCGCCGCGGTAGGTCTCGACGTTCTTCTGGAACGTCTCGTCGAACTTCACCTTGCCCGGCGGCACCTCGGGTGCGCCGAGCGTGGCCGGAGCGGCCGCGAACTTCAGTTGCTCGCGGTACATGTAGTAGCCGGGCGTGATGTCGAAGCGCACTTCCACCGCGCGCTCGTCGAGCACGCGCGCCGAGAAGCGGAATGCCTTCTCGGGCTCGAGGAAGTTGTCTTCGGCGGCGCCGGCCCAGGTGGCCAGCAGCCCCAGCAGTGCGGCGGCCGCGCTGCGCCGGCAGGCGTGGCGCAGGCGATGGGTCAGCTCGGTCCAGAACCTCATGGCGTTTCGGAATGCGCAACCAAGGCGGCGGTTCCCCGGGAGCCGATTTTCGCGCAGCCTGCAAAAGCCGAAGGCCGGCATGGGCCGGCCTTGCATGACTTCTGGCGCATGGGCGTGCTGGGCGCCTCGCCGGGGCCTTATTCGGCCTTGGCGCCCTCTGCGGCGGGCTCGGCGGCTGCCACCGGCTCGGGCCGGTCGACCAGCTCCACGAAGGCCATCGGGGCGTTGTCGCCCTGGCGCCAGCCCATCTTGAGGATGCGCGTGTAGCCGCCGGGGCGCTTGTCGTAGCGCGGGCCCAGCTCGCCGAACAGCTTGGTCACGATGTCGCGATCGCGCAGGCGGGCGAAGGCCAGGCGCCGGTTGGCCAGGCTCGGCGTCTTGCCCAGCGTGATCAGCGGCTCGACCACGCGGCGCAACTCCTTGGCCTTGGGCAGCGTGGTCTTGATGGCCTCGTGCTCGAGCAGCGAGACGCACATGTTGCGCAGCATCGCGAGCCGGTGCTCGCTGGTGCGGTTGAGTTTGCGAAGTCCGTGGCGGTGGCGCATGGTTGCGTTCCTTTCCTTGTATGACCGCCGGCCGTGTCAGGTACCGGTGGTGTGCGCTGCTGTCAGCGCTTGTCGAGGCCTTGCGGCGGCCAGTTCTCCAGCCGCGCGCCGAGCGTGAGCCCGCGCGAGGCCAGCACTTCCTTGATCTCGTTGAGGCTCTTGCGGCCGAGGTTGGGCGTCTTGAGCAACTCGGTCTCGGTGCGCTGGATCAGGTCGCCGATGTAGTAGATGTTCTCGGCCTTCAGGCAGTTGGCCGAGCGCACGGTGAGCTCGAGCTCGTCGACCGGACGCAGCAGGATCGGGTCGAACTGAGTCTGGCGCTGCGCGGGTTGATCGAAGGCGGCGATCTCGCTGCCCTCGAGCTGCGCGAACACCGCGAGCTGCTCGACCAGGATCTTGGCCGACGCGCGGATCGCCTCTTCCGGGCTGATCGCGCCGTTGGTCTCGATCTCCATCACCAGCTTGTCGAGGTCGGTGCGCTGCTCGACGCGGGCGTTCTCCACCGCGTACGACACGCGCTTGACCGGCGAGAACGATGCATCGAGCACGATGCGACCGATGCTCTTGGTCGGCTCGTCGCCGAAGCGGCGCAGGTTGCCCGGCACGTAGCCGCGGCCCTTCTCGACCTTGATCTGCATGTCGAGCTTGCCGCCCTGCGCCAGGTGCGCGATCACGTGATCGGGGTTGATGATCTCCACGTCGTGCGGGGTCTGGATGTCGCCGGCGGTGACGGGGCCTTCGCCTTCCTTGCGCAGCACCAGCGTGACCTCGTCGCGGTTGTGCAGGCGGAACACCACGCCCTTGAGGTTCAGCATGATGTGCACCACGTCTTCCGACACGCCGTCGACGGTGGAGTACTCGTGCAGCACGCCGGCGATCGTGACTTCGGTGGGCGCGTAGCCGACCATCGACGACAGCAGCACGCGACGCAGCGCGTTGCCCAGCGTGTGACCGTAACCGCGCTCGAACGGCTCGAGCGTGACCTTGGCACGGTGGCCGCCGAGCGGCTCGACGTTGATGGCTTTGGGCTTCAGCAGATTGGTTTGCATGGAATGTCTTGTTCCTCTCAATACCCTCGGCTCGTTACACCGATAAGGCTGACGGACCACGCCGGATTCGTTGCTCGGGGTCCCGCATCCGGCAAGCCGGGACCACCGGGAAAGGTCGATCGGCGCGAGGCCATCGACCCGCTAACGTCATCGTGAATACAACTCCACGATCAGCGACTCGTTGATCTCCGAGCCGAACTGGTCGCGGTCGGGCACCTGCTTGAAGACGCCCTCGAACTTCGATGCGTCGACCTGCACCCAGCCCGGCATGCCCACCGATTCGGCGAGCTTGAGCGCGTCTTGCACGCGCAGCTGCTTGCGCGCCTTCTCGCGCAGCGCGATGGCGTCGCCGACCTTGACCATGTACGACGGGATGTTCACCACCTTGCCGTTGACGGTCACGGCCTGGTGCGACACCAGCTGGCGCGCCTCGGCGCGCGTGGAGCCGAAGCCCATGCGGTAGACCACGTTGTCGAGGCGCGATTCGAGCAGCCCGAGCAGGTTGTTGCCGGTGTTGCCCTTGCGGCGCTCGGCTTCCTCGAAGTAGCGGCGGAACTGGCGCTCCAGCACGCCGTACATGCGCTTGACCTTCTGCTTCTCGCGCAGCTGCAGGCCGTAGTCGCTGGTGCGCGAGCCGCTGGTGCGGCCGTGCTGGCCGGGCTTGCTGTCGAACTTGGCCTTGTCGCTGATGGCGCGGCGCGCGCTCTTCAGGAACAGGTCGGTGCCTTCACGGCGGGAGAGCTTGGCCTTGGGGCCGAGATAACGTGCCACGGGTGACTTCCTTTGCTTGCTGTCGTCTGACGCGACCCCGGCGGTATGCCGCCGGTTCGCGCGAGTCCGTCGCTTGTTCTGGTTATGCGTCCGGACGGTGGGCTTGGGTGTTGCGGTGCTAGATCCTCCGGCGCTTCTGCGGCCGGCAGCCGTTGTGCGGGATCGGCGTCACGTCGCTGATCGAGGTGATGCGGATGCCCAGCGAGGCCAGCGCGCGCACGCTCGATTCGCGGCCCGGGCCGGGGCCCTTGATGCGCACGTCGAGGTTCTTGATGCCCTGCTCCTGCGCGGCGCGGCCGGCCGTCTCGGCGGCCACCTGCGCGGCGAAGGGCGTGCTCTTGCGCGAGCCCTTGAAGCCCTGGCCGCCCGAAGACGCCCAGGCCAGCGCGCCGCCCTGGCGGTCGGTGATGGTGATGATGGTGTTGTTGAACGACGCGTGCACGTGCGCGATGCCGTCCGCGACGTTCTTGCGGATCTTCTTGCTGACGCGGCGCGCGGCGGTGTTGACGGGTGGCTTGGCCATGCAGATGCCTCGGCTTGGGGTGGTTCGGCGGGCTTACTTCTTCAGCGCGGCGGCGCCCTTCTTGGGGCCCTTGCGCGTGCGCGCGTTGGTGCGCGTGCGCTGGCCGCGCACCGGCAGGCCGCGGCGATGGCGCATGCCGCGGTAGCAGCCCAGGTCCATCAGGCGCTTGATGTTGATCGACATCTCGCGGCGCAGGTCGCCCTCGATCGTCAGGCGGCCCACCTCTTCGCGGATGCGCTCGAGGTCGTGATCGGAGAGCTCCTTGACCTTCTTGCTGTAGGCGATGCCCACCGCGTCGCAGATCTTCTGCGCGGTGGAGCGGCCGATGCCGTAGATGGCCGTCAGGCCGATCTCGGCGTGCTTGTGGTCGGGGATGTTGATGCCGGCGATGCGTGCCATGGTGATCCTTCGGTGATTCAGCGCGAGCGGCGCAACTCAGCCTTGCCGCTGCTTGTGGCGCGGGTCGGTGCAGATCACGCGCACGATGCCCTTGCGGCGGATGATCTTGCAGTTGCGGCACATCTTCTTGACCGATGCAGAGACTTTCATGCTTGCTCCTTGGGGCCGTTCACTTCGCGCGGAACACGATGCGGGCGCGGCTCAGATCGTAGGGCGTGAGCTCCACGGTCACCTTGTCACCCGGCAGGATGCGGATGTAGTGCATGCGCATCTTGCCGGAGATGTGGCCGAGCACGACGTGGCCGTTTTCCAGCTTCACGCGAAAGGTCGCGTTGGGCAGATTCTCGAGAATCTCGCCCTGCATCTGGATGACGTCGTCCTTGGCCATGGGTGTCAGCGGGTCAGCTCGTCTTGAAATTGGCTTTCTTCAACAGCGATTCGTACTGCTGGCTCATCACGTAGCTCTGCACCTGGGCCCAGAAGTCCATCGTGACGACCACGATGATCAGCAGCGAGGTGCCGCCGAAGTAGAACGGCACGTTGTACTTGAGCACCAGGAATTCCGGCAGCAGGCACACCAGCGTGATGTAGATGGCGCCGGCCAGCGTGAGCCGCGACAGGATCTTGTCGATGTGCCGCGCCGTCTGCTCGCCCGGGCGGATGCCGGGGATGAAGGCGCCGCTCTTCTTCAGGTTGTCGGCGGTCTCGCGGCTGTTGAACACGAGCGCCGTGTAGAAGAAGCAGAAGAACACGATCATGCCGGCGTACAGCAGCACGTAGATCGGCTGGCCGGGCGACAGCGCCGAGGAGATGTCCTTCAGCCAGCGCAGGCCCTCGCCGGTGGCGAACCAGCCGACGATCGTGGCCGGCAGCAGGATGATCGAGCTGGCGAAGATCGGCGGGATCACGCCGCTCATGTTGAGCTTGAGCGGCAGGTGCGAGCTCTGGCCGCCGTAGACCTTGTTGCCGACCTGGCGCTTGGCGTAGTTGACCAGGATCTTGCGCTGCCCGCGCTCGACGAACACCACGGCGAAGGTCACCAGCCCCACCAGCGCGATGATGATCAGGCTGGTGAAGATGCTCATCGCACCGGTGCGCACCAGCTCGAACAGGCCGCCGATGGCATTGGGCAGGCCGGCGGCGATGCCGGCGAAGATCAGGATCGAGATGCCGTTGCCGAGGCCGCGCTCGGTGATCTGCTCGCCGAGCCACATCAGGAACATCGTGCCGGCGGTCAAGCTCACCACGGCGGTCATGCGAAAGCCGAAGCCCGGCGCGATCACCAGGCCCGGCGAGCCTTCGAGCGCCAGCGCGATGCCCAGCGACTGGAACAGCGCCAGCCCCAGCGTGCCGTAGCGCGTGTACTGCGTGATCTTGCGCCGGCCCGCCTCGCCTTCCTTCTTCAGCGCCTCGAGCGTCGGGATGACGTAGGTCATCAGCTGCATGATGATCGACGCGCTGATGTAGGGCATGATCCCGAGCGCGAACACCGTGAAGCGCGACAGCGCGCCACCCGAGAACATGTTGAACAGGCTCAGGATGCCGCCCTGCTGGCCCTTGAACAGCTGCTCGAGCTGCGCAGGGTCGATCCCCGGCACGGGGATGTGCGCGCCGACGCGATAGACCACCAGCGCGAGCAGCAGAAAGACCAGCCGGCGACGCAGGTCGCCGAACTTGCCGCTCTTGGCCAGTTGATTCGCGGAGGTTGCCACGCGCTATGCCCGTCTACGGTTCGGAGTGCGCTCAGGCCTCGGCCGGCACGGCCTGCACCGAGCCGCCCGCGGCTTCGATCGCCGCCTTGGCGCCTGCGGTGGCGCCGATGCCCTCGAGCGCGACCTTGAGCTGCAGCTCGCCGCTCTTGATGACCTTCACGTTCTTCACGCGCTCGGCCACGAGACCCGCCTGCTTGAGCACGAGCAGGTCGACCTCGGGCTTGCCCAGCCGCTGCAGGTCGCCCAGCGTCAGCTCGGCGTTGTATTGCTTCAGCGCCGACTTGAAGCCGCGCTTGGGCAGGCGGCGCTGCAACGGCATCTGGCCGCCTTCGAAGCCGACCTTGTGGAAGCCGCCCGCGCGCGAGCGCTGGCCCTTGTGACCGCGACCGGCGGTCTTGCCCAGGCCCGAGCCGATGCCGCGGCCGACGCGGCGGCGCGGCTTCTTGCTGCCCGCGGCGGGCGTGATGTTGTTGAGTTGCATGGAGCGTCCTTCAGCGGCGCCGGGGCTCAGACCACCAGCACCAGGTACGACACCTTGTCGACCATGCCGCGCACGGCCGGCGTGTCTTGCAGTTCGCGCACGCTGTTCAGGCGGCGCAGGCCGAGCCCGCGCACGGTGTCGCGGTGCGACTGCTTGCAGCCGATCGGGCTGCGCACCAGCCGGACCTTGAGCGTCTTCTTGTCTGCCATGACGGATCCTTTCGCGCCGCTCAGCCGAAGAGCTGTTCGACGCTCTTGCCGCGCTTGGCGGCCACCTCGGCCGGCGTGGTCGAGTGCTTCAGCGCATCGAGCGTGGCGCGCACCATGTTGTACGGGTTGGTGGAGCCGAAGCTCTTGGCCACGATGTCGGTGATGCCCAGCACCTCGAACATCGCGCGCATCGGGCCGCCGGCGATGATGCCGTCGCCGGCCTTGGCCGGGGCCATCAGCACCTTGGCCGCGCCGTGCTCGCCGCGCACCGTGTGATGGATGGTGCCGTTCTTCAGCGGCACCTTGATCATGTTGCGGCGCGCCTGCTCCATGGCCTTCTGCACCGCCACCGGCACTTCGCGCGCCTTGCCCTTGCCCATGCCGATGCGGCCGTCGCCGTCGCCCACCACGGTGAGTGCGGCGAAGCCGAGGATGCGACCGCCCTTGACGACCTTGGTGACGCGGTTCACCGAGATCATCTTCTCCTTCAGGCCGTCGTCGCGGCCTTCGTCCTGAACGCGGGGTTGAAACTTCGCCATTTCGAAAATTCCTGTGTGTCGACGTTCAGAACTGCAGACCGGCTTCGCGCGCAGCCTCGGCCAGCGCCTTCACGCGGCCGTGGTAGGCGAAGCCGGCACGGTCGAAGGCCACCTGCTCGACGCCGGCAGCCTTGGCGCGCTCGGCGATGCGCTTGCCGACGATCGCCGCTGCCGCCGCGTTGCCGCCCTTGCCCGGCGCGCCGAGCTGGGTGCGCACGTCCTTCTCGACCGTCGAGGCGCTCGCCAGCACGCGCGCGCCGTCGTGCGAGATCACGTTGGCGTAGATGTGCAGGTTGGAGCGGAAGACGGTCAGGCGCGCCATGTCCTGCTTGGCGATGCGCCGACGGGTCTGCGCCGCACGGCGCAGTCGCTGGTCTCTCTTGTTCAGCATGCTGCAGCCCCTTACTTCTTCTTCGTTTCCTTCAGGGAAACGCGCTCGTCGGCATAGCGGATGCCCTTGCCCTTGTAGGGCTCGGGCGGACGGATCGCGCGCACCTCGGCAGCCACCTGGCCGACGACCTGGCGGTCCGCGCCCTTGATGAGGATCTCGGTCTGCGTCGGGCACTCGACCTTGATGCCGGCGGGCATGTCCTTGACCACCGGATGCGAGAAACCGATCTGCAGGTTGAGCTTCTGGCCCTGGGCCTGGGCGCGGAAGCCCACGCCGACCAGGGTGAGCTTCTTCTCGAAGCCCTTGGACACGCCGCCCACCATGTTGGCCACCAGCGCGCGCATGGTGCCGCTCATGGCGTTGGCCTCGGCGCTGTCGTTGGCCGGCGTGAAGCTGAGCTTGCCGGCATCGTTCTTGACGCCGACCCGGCCGTCGAGCGCACGCGTGAGCGTGCCGTTGGCGCCCTTGACCGTGATCTTGTCGGCCGTGAGCTGCACGTCGACGCCCTTGGGCAGCTGGATCGGCTGTTTTCCTACGCGGGACATGGAATCTTGCTCCTGGATGCGCGGTCGCGGATCACGACACGTAGACCAGCACTTCGCCGCCCACGCCGTCGGCGCGCGCCTTGCGGTCGGTCATCACGCCCTTGGGCGTGGTGACGATCGCCACGCCGAGGCCGTTTTGCACCTGCGGGATGTCGTTGCGGCCCTTGTAGACGCGCAGCCCCGGGCGGCTGACGCGCTCGATGCGCTCGATCACCGGACGGCCGGCGTAGTACTTCAGCGCGATCTCGAGTTCGTTCTTGCCGGTCTCGGACTTGACCTGGAAGCCGTCGATGTAGCCCTCGTCCTTCAGCACCTGGGCGATGGCCACCTTCAGCTTCGACGACGGCATGACCACGATCGACTTCTCCACGCTCTGCGCGTTTCGAATGCGGGTCAGCATGTCGGCGATGGGATCACTCATGCTCATTGCGTGTTCTCCTGTCGCTCGCGGCCTACCAGCTGGCCTTCACGACGCCGGGAATGTCGCCCTTGAAGGCGAGTTCGCGGATCTTGCTGCGCGCCAGCCCGAACTTGCGGAAGGTGCCGCGCGGACGGCCGGTCTGGCCGCAGCGATTGCGCAACCGCGTGGGGTTGGAGTTGCGGGGCAGCTTCTGCAGCTCGAGGCGGGCCGCATAGCGCTCCTCGTCGGACTTCTTCGCGTCGTCGGCGATGGCCTTGAGCTCGGCGTGCTTCTTCGCGAACTTGGCCACCAGCTTCTCGCGCTTGGCCTCGCGCTCTTTGAGGGACGTCTTTGCCACGTGCGACAGCCTTTCAGGTCTTGAAGGGGAAGCGGAACGCGGCCAGGAGCGCCTTGCACTCCTCGTCGGTCTTCGCGCTGGTGGTGATGCTGATGTTCATGCCGCGGATCGCGTCGATCTTGTCGTACTCGATCTCGGGGAAGATGATCTGTTCCTTGACGCCGACGTTGTAGTTGCCGCGGCCGTCGAACGAGCGCGCCGAGATGCCGCGGAAGTCGCGCACCCGCGGCAGCGCGATCGTCACGAAGCGGTCGAGGAACTCGTACATGCGCACGCCGCGCAGCGTGACCATGGTGCCGATGGGCACGTTCTCGCGGATCTTGAACGCGGCGATGGCCTTGCGGCTCTTGGTGACCACCGGCTTCTGGCCGGCGATCTTGGTCAGGTCGCCGACGGCGTTGTCCATCACCTTCTTGTCGGCCACCGCCTCGCTGACGCCCATGTTCAGCGTGATCTTGCGCAGGCGCGGCACCTGCATCACGGTCTTGTAGCCGAACTTCTTCATCAGTTCGGGCACGACCTTGTCGGCGTAGTGCGCCTGCAGGCGCGAGCGCACCGGTCCGGTGGACGCGGCGGTGGCAACGGGTTTCTTGCTGGCCATGCTGATCGCCTTGTTCGCGGTATCGTCGGGTTAGGCCTTGATGTCCTGGCCGCTGGACTTGTAGACGCGGGTGCGGGTCACCTTGTTGGTCTTCGCGTCGCGGCCGAGCTTGATGCCGACGCGGTCGGCCTTGCCGGTGGCGGCGTTCCAGATCGCCACGTTGGACTGGTGGATCGGCAGCGTCTTGTCGACCACGCCGCCGGTGGTGCCCTTCAGCGGGTTCGGCTTGACGTGCTTCTTCACGACGTTGATGCCCTCGACGACGATGTGCTCGTCGTCGACGCGGCGCGTCACCGTGCCGCGCTTGCCCTTGTCGCGACCGGCGATCACCACGACGTGGTCGCCCTTGCGGATCTTGTTCATGGCGTAACTCGTCCTTCTTCGCCGTCAGAGCACTTCGGGCGCCAGCGACACGATCTTCATGAAGCGCTCGGTGCGCAGCTCGCGCGTCACCGGGCCGAAGATGCGCGTGCCGATGGGCTCGAGCTTGTTGTTCAGCAGCACGGCGGCATTGGTGTCGAACTTCACCAGCGAGCCGTCGGGGCGGCGCACGCCGCGGGCGGTGCGCACCACCACGGCGCTGTAGATCTCGCCCTTCTTGACGCGGCCACGCGGCGCGGCTTCCTTGATCGACACCTTGATGACGTCGCCGATGCCGGCGTACCGGCGCTTGCTGCCGCCCAGCACCTTGATGCACTGGACGGACTTCGCGCCGGTGTTGTCCGCGACGTCGAGCCGCGACTGCATTTGGATCATGTTCGTGTCCCCAACTTGTCCCGTCCGCTGCCGCTGCGAAGCGGCGATTCGGCCGGTCAGTCTTGGGCCCGTGGATGGGGCAGAAATTTCCGGCCGGGGCAGGCCCGGCCGGGAAAGCTGCTAATTATGCAGGATTTCGCAGGCTCGCGTCAAAGGGCGCGGCCGCCTTCGGGCGCGCAGCGTCAGCGCAGTTCCTTGGCCTGTCGCAGCAAGGTGTCGGCGTCGCTGACCTCGAACTTGCCCGGCGCCTCGACGTTCAGCGACTTGACGACGCCGTCCTTGACCAGCATCGAATAGCGGTTCGAGCGCAGGCCCATGCCGCGCGTGGTCAGGTCGAGCGTGAGGCCGGTGGCCTTGGCGAAGTCGGCGCTGCCGTCGGCCATCATGCGCACCTTGCCGGCCGTCTTCTGGTCGCGGCCCCAGGCGCCCATCACGAAGGCGTCGTTGACCGAGACGCACCAGATCTCGTCGACGCCCGCAGCCTTGAGCTCGCCCGCCTTGGCCACGAAGCCGGGCACGTGCTTGGCCGAGCAGGTGGGCGTGTAGGCGCCGGGCAGGCCGAAGACGGCGATCGTCTTGCCGGCGGTGGACTTCTGGACGTCGAACGTGTTGGGGCCGATCGAGCAGCCGTTGCCCTCGACCTCGATGAACTCCTGCAGGCTGCCCGCGGGCAGCTTCTCACCCACCTTGATCATGCGTTGTCTCCTTGAAAGTCGAATGGCCGGGCGCCAGTATCCCAGCGCTCCGGCCATCGATCGTGCGCGGCGCCGAATGGCCCACGCGCGGACCCGGGTTCAGACCGTCTGGGCCTTCTGCACCAGACGGGTCACGACCCAGCTCTTGGTCTTGGAGATCGGCCGACCTTCGGCGATCTCGACCATGTCGCCCAGCTTGTACTCGCCCTTCTCGTCGTGGGCGTGGTACTTGCGCGAGCGCCCCACGACCTTGCCGTACAGCGGGTGCGTGACGCGGCGCTCGATCAGCACGGTCACGGTCTTGGCGCGCTTGTCGCTGACGACGCGCCCGACCAGCGTGCGCGTGTTCTTCACCGGGGTGGCGGCCTCGCTCATTTGGCGGCTTCCTTCTTCTTCTGCGCCAGGATGGTCTTGGCGCGGGCCACGTCGCGGCGGGTGGATTTCAGCGACGCGGTGTTGGTCAGTTGCTGGGTGGCCTTGCGCATGCGCAGGCCGAAGTGGGCACGCAGCAGCTCGGAGACTTCCTTCTCGAGCGCGGCGACGTCCTTGGCGCGCAGTTCGGATGTTTTCATGATCGTCTCGTGTTCGTTGGCCGCGGCGCGCCTCAGGCGCCGACCTGGCGGGTCACGAAGGTGCAGCGCAGCGGCAGCTTGGCCGCGGCCAGCGAGAACGCCTCGCGGGCCAGCGTCTCGGGCACGCCGTTGAGCTCGTACAGCACCTTGCCGGGGGTGATCTCGGCCACGTAGTACTCGGGGTTGCCCTTGCCGTTGCCCATGCGCACCTCGGCCGGCTTCTGCGAGATCGGCTTGTCGGGGAAGATGCGGATGAACACGCGCCCGCCACGCTTGATGTGGCGCGAGATCGCGCGGCGCGCGGCCTCGATCTGGCGCGCGGTGAGGCGGCCGCGCTCGGTGGCCTTGAGGCCGAATTCACCGAACGACACGCTCGCGCCGCGCGTGGCGACGCCGGTGTTGCGACCCTTCTGCTCCTTGCGGAACTTGCGACGTGCGGGTTGCAGCATGCTTACTCTCCTTTGCCGTCGCCGGCCTTGCCGTCGCCGCTCTTGGCATCTGCCGGCTTGGCGGTCACGACCTTGCGCACGCGTTTGACCGCGGGCGTCTTGGGCGCGGCGGGCGCGGCGGCGCCATCGGCGGGCTTGGCCACCTCGGCCGGTTCGGCCCGCGCGGGGCGCTCGCCGGTGCGGCCACGCCCCGGCGCGCCACCGGGCGCGCCGGGGCGGGGGCCGCGGCGCGGACGGCGATCTTCTTCGACGGCCTCGGGCTTGGCGGCGCCGGGCGCGTCGCCGCGGCCGAGGTTGTCGCCGCGATAGACCCACACCTTGACGCCGATGACGCCGTAGGTGGTCTTGGCTTCGGAGAAGCCGTAGTCGATGTCGGCGCGCAGCGTGTGCAGCGGCACGCGGCCCTCGCGGTACCACTCGGTGCGCGCGATCTCGATGCCGTTCAGGCGCCCGGCGCTCATGATCTTGATGCCCTGCGCGCCCAGGCGCATGGCGTTTTGCATCGCGCGCTTCATCGCGCGGCGGAACATGATGCGCTTCTCGAGCTGCTGGGTGATCGACTCGGCGATCAGCTGCGCGTCGATCTCGGGCTTGCGGATCTCTTCGATGTTGACCGCCACCGGCACGCCGAGGCGCCTGGCGAGCTCGGACTTCAGGTTCTCGATGTCCTCGCCCTTCTTGCCGATCACCACGCCCGGACGGGCCGAGAAGATCGTGATGCGCGCGTTCTTGGCCGGGCGCTCGATCAGGATGCGCGAGACGGCGGCGTTCTTCAGCTTCTTCTTCAGGTACTCGCGAACGTCCAGATCCTCGGCCAGCATGCTGGCGAAGTTGCGGTTGCCCGCGTACCAGCGCGACGCCCAGGCACGCGTGACGGGCAGCCGGAAGCCGGTCGGGTGGATTTTCTGTCCCATGGTCTTTGCTCGCTGCCTCGTTAGTTGCCGACCGTGACGTAGATGTGGCAGGTGCCCTTGCTGATGCGGTTGCCGCGGCCCTTGGCGCGCGCGCGGAAGCGCTTGAGCGTGGCGCCCTGCTCGACGTAGATCGACTTGATGCTGAGCTCGTCGATGTCGGCGCCCTCGTTGTGCTCGGCGTTGGCGATCGCCGATTCGAGCGCTTTCTTCACGATGCCCGCGGCCTTGCGCGGCGTGAAGCTCAGGATGTTGAGCGCCTGGTCGACCTTCTTGCCGCGGATCAGATCGGCCACCAGCCGGCCCTTGTCGGCCGACACGCGTACGCCGCGAACGATTGCTTTGGTTTCCATATCGCCTCGCGCCTACTTCTTGACGGCTTTCTTGTCCGCCGGGTGGCCCTTGAACAGCCGGGTCGCCGCGAACTCGCCGAGCTTGTGGCCGACCATCTGGTCGGTCACGTACACGGGCACATGCTGCTTGCCGTTGTGCACGGCGATCGTCAGGCCGATGAAATCGGGCAGGATCGTCGAGCGGCGCGACCAGGTCTTGATCGGCTTCTTGTCCTTGCCGGCCGAGGCCTTGTCGACCTTGACCATCAGGTGGTGGTCCACGAACGGACCCTTCTTGAGTGAACGTGCCATGGTGCGGTCGCCTTACTTCTTGCGGCGCGAGACGATGAACGTCTGCGTGCGCTTGTTCTTGCGCGTGCGGTAGCCCTTGGTCAGCGTGTTCCACGGCGACACCGGCGCGCGCGCCTCGCCGGTGCGGCCCTCGCCACCGCCGTGCGGGTGGTCGATCGGGTTCATCGCCACGCCACGCACCGTCGGGCGCACGCCCTGCCAGCGGATGGCGCCGGCCTTGCCGTAGTGGCGCAGGTTGTGCTCCTCGTTGCTGACCTCGCCGATCGTGGCGCGGCAGTCGATGTGCACGCGCCGCACCTCGCCCGAGCGCAGGCGCAGCTGCGCGTAGCTGCCTTCGCGCGCCATCAGCGTCACCGACGCACCGGCCGAGCGCGCGATCTGCGCGCCCTTGCCCGGCAGCATCTCGATGCAGTGGATCGTCGAGCCGACCGGGATGTTGCGGATCGGCAGCGTGTTGCCGGCCTTGATCGGTGCCTCGGCGCCGGAGATGAGCGTCGCGCCGACCTCGAGGCCGCGCGGCGCGATGATGTAGCGGCGCTCGCCGTCGGCGTAGCACAGCAGCGCGATGTGCGCGGTGCGGTTCGGGTCGTACTCGATGCGCTCGACCTTGGCCGCGATGCCGTCCTTGTTGCGCTTGAAGTCGACCACGCGGTAGTGGTGCTTGTGGCCGCCGCCCTTGTGGCGCATCGTGATGATGCCGCGGTTGTTGCGGCCGGCGTTCTGCTTCTGCGGCTCCAGCAGCGACGCCTCGGGCGCGCCCTTGTGCAGGTGCTTGTGCACCACCTTCACCACGGCGCGGCGGCCGGGCGACGTGGGCTTGACTTTGATGACGGCCATTACGCGGCCTCCCCGGAGAAGTTGAGCTCCTGGCCCGCCTTGAGCGACACGTACGCCTTCTTGACGTGGTCGCGGCGGCCCACCGAGCGCCCGAAGCGCTTGGTCTTGCCCTTCTGGTTGGCCACGCGCACGGCGTCGACCTCGACCTTGAACATCAGTTCGACGGCGGCCTTGATCTCGGGCTTGGTGGCGTCGCGCAGCACCTTGAACAGCACCTGGTTGTGCTTCTCGCCGACGCTGGTGGCCTTCTCGGAGACGATCGGGCCGACGAGCACCTGCGCCAGCCGCCCCTCGTCGAATTTCTTCGGTGCGCCGCTCATGCCAGCATCTCCTTCAGCTGCTCGATGGCGCCCTTGGTGACCAGCACCTTCTTGTAGAACACCAGCGACAGCGGGTCGGCGTAGCGCGGCTCGACGACCAGCACGTTGGCCAGGTTGCGCGAGGCGAGCGCCAGGTTCTCGTCGACGGCGTCGGAGATCACCATCACCGATTCGAGGCCCATCGCCTTGAACTTCTGCGCCAGCAGCTTGGTCTTGGGCGCGTCGACCTTCAGCGTGTCGACCACGGCCAGCCGGCCGTCGCGCGCCAGCTGCGACAGGATCGACGCCATGCCGGCGCGGTACATCTTCTTGTTCACCTTGTGGGTGAAGTTCTCGTCGGGGCTGTTCGGGAAGGTGCGGCCGCCTCCGCGCCACAGCGGCGAGCTGGTCATGCCCGCGCGGGCGCGGCCGGTGCCCTTCTGGCGCCACGGCTTCTTGGTCGAGTGCTTGACCGTCTCGCGGTTCTTCTGCTGCCGCGTGCCGGCACGGGCGTTGGCCTGGTAGGCCACCACCACCTGGTGCACCAGCGCTTCGTTGTAGTCGCGCGCGAACACGGTGTCGGGTGCATCCACCTTCGCGGTGGCCTGGCCCTGGTCGTTCAGGAGCTCGAGCTGCATCACTTGGCTCCCTTCTTCGCGCGCACTTTCACGGCGGGCCGCACGGTCACGAAACCGGTCTTGGCGCCCGGCACCGCGCCCTTGACGAGCAGCAGCGAACGCGCCTCGTCGATGCGCACCACGTCGAGGTTCTGCGTGGTGACCGTCTCGTCGCCGAGGTGACCCGACATGCGCTTGCCCGGGAACACGCGGCCCGGATCCTGCGCCATCGAGATCGAGCCCGGCACGTTGTGCGAACGGCTGTTGCCGTGCGACGCGCGCTGCGAGCCGAAGTTGTGGCGCTTGATCGTGCCGGCGAAACCCTTGCCGATCGAGGTGCCCTGCACGTCGACCTTCTGGCCGGCGGCGAACAGGCTCACCGGCAGCGTGGCGCCCGGCTTGTACTGGCCGGCCACTTCGGCGCTGACGCGGAATTCCTGCAGCAGCTCGCCCGCCTCGACACCGGCCTTGGCCAGGTGCCCGGCCTCGGGCTTGTTGACGCGCGACGCCTTGCGCGCGCCGAACGCGACTTGCAGCGCGTTGTAGCCGTCGGTGGCTTCGGTCTTGACCTGCGTGACGCGGTTGTTGGACACGTCGAGCACCGTCACGGGCACGGCATCGCCGTCGTCCGTGAAGATGCGCATCATGCCCACCTTGCGGCCCAGCAAGCCGAGACGATGGCCTGATTCGGCGGTCGTCATGGTTCTTCTCCAGCCCCGCAGTCGAGGCCTTTGTTTCACATGCCCGACATCGATTGGCCGGGCTGGTTGATGCCCTACGGCGCCGTGGCGCCGTAGGGGAGCCTGCGAGTATAGCCGAAAGCGCACGCGAGGCACCTTCGGCCGCGCCCGCAGGCGCTTGGCGGCTACTGCAGCTTGATCTCGACGTCGACGCCGGCCGGCAGGTCGAGCTTCATCAGCGCGTCGACGGTCTTGTCGGTGGGGTCGACGATGTCCATCAGCCGCTGGTGCGTACGGATCTCGAACTGGTCGCGGCTGGTCTTGTTGACGTGCGGCGAACGCAGGATGTCGAAGCGCTGCTGGCGCGTCGGCAGGGGCACCGGCCCCTTGACGATGGCGCCGGTGCGCTTGGCGGTATCGACGATCTCGAGCGCCGACTGGTCGATCAGCTTGTAGTCGAATGCCTTCAAGCGGATCCGGATCTTCTGTTTACTCATGACAGTTCCTAAAGAGCGGTGCTCGGGTCGCGGCCCACAGGGCCGCGACGAAGCGAGCATGGTTAGGGTGCGCCCCTTTCGCCGGGCCGCCCCAAGAAAGGGGCGAACCCCCTCGGGGGGTGGCTGCGAGCGCCGTTCAGGCGCGATGCAGCCGGGGGCTCAAGTCCTATTCGACGATCTTCGCCACGACGCCGGCGCCGACGGTTCTGCCGCCCTCGCGGATGGCAAAGCGCAGCCCCTCTTCCATGGCGATCGGGGCGATCAGCTTGACGGTGATGGTCACGTTGTCGCCGGGCATCACCATCTCCTTGTCCTTGGGCAGCTCGATGGCCCCGGTGACGTCGGTGGTGCGGAAGTAGAACTGCGGCCTGTAGTTGTTGAAGAACGGGGTGTGCCGCCCGCCTTCTTCCTTGGACAGGACATACACCTCGGCGGTGAAGTGCGTGTGCGGCTTGATGCTGCCGGGCTTGCACAGCACTTGCCCGCGCTCGACTTCTTCGCGCTTGGTGCCGCGCAGCAGGATGCCGACGTTGTCGCCGGCCTGGCCCTGGTCGAGCAGCTTTCTGAACATCTCGACGCCGGTGCAGGTGGTTTTCTGCGTGGGCCGGATGCCGACGATTTCGATTTCTTCGCCGACCTTGATGACGCCGCGCTCGACGCGTCCGGTGACGACGGTGCCGCGCCCGCTGATGCTGAAGACGTCTTCGACCGGCATCAGGAAGGCGCCGTCGATGGCGCGCTCGGGGGTGGGGATGTAGCTGTCCAGCGCGTCGGCGAGCTTCATGATGGCTTGTTCGCCGAGTTCGCCCTTGTCGCCGTCCATGGCCATCTTGGCCGAGCCCTTGATGATGGGGGTGTCGTCGCCGGGGAATTCGTACTTGCTGAGCAGCTCGCGCACTTCCATTTCGACGAGCTCCAAGAGCTCGGCGTCGTCGACCATGTCGCACTTGTTCATGAAGACGATGATGTAGGGCACGCCGACCTGGCGCGCGAGCAGGATGTGCTCGCGGGTCTGGGGCATGGGGCCGTCGGCGGCCGATACGACCAGGATGGCGCCGTCCATCTGCGCGGCGCCGGTGATCATGTTCTTGACGTAGTCGGCGTGGCCGGGGCAGTCGACGTGCGCGTAGTGGCGCTTGGCGGTTTCGTATTCGACGTGCGCGGTGTTGATGGTGATGCCGCGGGCTTTTTCTTCCGGCGCGGCGTCGATCTGGTCGTAGGCCTTGGCTTCGCCTCCGAACTTGCTGGCCAGCACGGCCGTCATCGCCGCCGTCAGCGTGGTCTTGCCGTGGTCCACGTGCCCGATCGTGCCCACGTTCACGTGCGGCTTCGTACGTTCAAATTTGCCTTTTGCCATTGTCGGATCTCCGTCTCAAAGAGCGTTGTCAGCTGGATGTTTAAGGTCTTCACGCATCGCACGGCCGCTGACCGCCATGCACCGGGGCGCCAAGACCGAGAGCGTTACTTCGTTCTCGCGTTGATGATCGCCTCGGCGACGTTCTTCGGCGCCTCGGCGTAGTGCTTGAACTCCATCGTGTAGGTGGCGCGGCCCTGGCTCATCGAGCGCAGCGTCGTCGAATAGCCGAACATCTCCGACAGCGGCACCTCGGCCTTGATGATCTTGCCGCCGCCGGGCATGTCGTCCATGCCCTGCACCATGCCGCGGCGCGACGACAGGTCGCCCATCACCGAGCCCGCGTAGTCTTCCGGCGTCTCGACCTCGACCGCCATCATCGGCTCGAGCAGCACCGGGCTGGCGCGGCGCATCGCCTCCTTGAAGCCGATCGACGCGGCCATCTTGAAGGCCTGTTCCGACGAGTCGACCTCGTGGTACGAGCCGAAGGTCAGCGTGACCTTCACGTCGACCACCGGGTAGCCGGCCAGCACGCCGTTGGGCAGCGACTCCTCGACGCCCTTGTTGACGGCCGGGATGTACTCGCGCGGCACCACGCCGCCCTTGATGGCGTCGACGAACTCGAAGCCCTTGCCCTGCTCGTTGGGCTCCATGGTCAGCACGACGTGGCCGTACTGGCCCTTGCCGCCCGACTGGCGCACGAACTTGCCCTCGACGTCGGCCGCCTTCTTGCGCACCGTCTCGCGATAGGCCACCTGCGGCTTGCCGACATTGGCCTCGACGCCGAACTCGCGCTTCATGCGGTCGACGATGATCTCCAGGTGCAGCTCGCCCATGCCGGAGATGATGGTCTGGCCGCTCTCCTCGTCGGTGCGCAGGCGGAAGCTCGGATCCTCGGCCGCCAGGCGCTGCAGCGCGAGGCCCATCTTCTCCTGGTCGCTCTTGGTCTTGGGCTCCACGGCCTGGCTGATCACCGGCTCGGGGAAGACCATCCGCTCCAGCGTGATGATCGAATCCGGGTCGCACAGCGTCTCGCCGGTGGTCACGTCCTTCAGGCCCACGCAGGCGGCGATGTCGCCGGCCAGGATCTCCTTGATCTCCTCGCGCTGGTTGGCGTGCATCTGCAGGATGCGGCCGATGCGCTCCTTCTTGCCGCGGATCGGGTTGTAGACCGAGTCGCCGCTCTTGAGCACGCCGGAGTACACGCGCACGAAGGTCAGCTGGCCGACGTAGGGGTCGGTCATCAGCTTGAACGCCAGCGCAGCGAACTTCTCCTTGTCGTCGGCCTTGCGCGAGGCTTCCTTTTCGTCGTCGTCGGTGCCGGCCACCGGCGGGATGTCCACCGGCGAGGGCAGGAACTCGATGACGGCGTCGAGCATGCGCTGCACGCCCTTGTTCTTGAACGCGGTGCCGCACAGCATCGGCTGGATCTCGGTGGCGATCGTGCGCAGGCGCAGGCCGAGCTTGATCTCCTCTTCCGTCAGCTCGCCGGACTCGAGGTACTTGTTCATCAGCTCTTCGCTGGCCTCGGCCGCGGCCTCGATCATCTGCTCGCGCCACTTCTTGGCGTCGGCCTCGAGGTCGGCCGGGATCGGGCCGTACTCGAACTTCATGCCCTGGCTGGCCTCGTCCCAGACGATGGACTTCATCTTGAACAGGTCGACCACGCCCTTGAAGTTCTCCTCGGCGCCGATCGGGATCACGATCGGCACCGGGTTGGCCTTCAGCCGCGCCTTCATCTGGTCGTAGACCTTGAAGAAGTTGGCGCCGGTGCGGTCCATCTTGTTGACGAACGCCAGCCGCGGCACCTTGTACTTGTTGGCCTGGCGCCAGACCGTTTCGCTTTGCGGCTGCACGCCGCCGACGGCGCAATAGACCATGCACGCGCCGTCGAGCACGCGCATGCTGCGCTCGACCTCGATCGTGAAGTCGACGTGGCCCGGCGTGTCGATGATGTTGAAGCGGTGCTCCGGGAAGTTCATGTCCATGCCGCGCCAAAAGCAGGTGGTGGCGGCCGAGGTGATCGTGATGCCGCGCTCCTGCTCCTGCTCCATCCAGTCCATGGTCGCGGCGCCGTCGTGCACCTCACCGATCTTGTGGTTCACACCGGTGTAGTACAGGATGCGCTCGGTGGTCGTGGTCTTGCCGGCATCGATGTGCGCCGAGATACCGATGTTGCGGTAGCGCTCGATGGGGGTCTTGCGGGCCATGGTGGAACTCCAAATGCGCGGGCCGCCGGCGGGTTGGTAGCAACCCGGAGGCGGCCGTCGAAACGGTTGTCAGAAGCGGAAGTGCGAGAAGGCCTTGTTGGCCTCGGCCATGCGGTGCACCTCGTCGCGCTTCTTCATCGCGCCGCCGCGGCCTTCGCTGGCCTCGAGCAGCTCGTTGGCCAGGCGCGCGGCCATCGACTTCTCACCGCGCTTGCGCGCCGACTCCTTGAGCCAGCGCATCGCCAGCGCCACGCGGCGCACCGGACGCACCTCGACCGGCACCTGGTAGTTGGCGCCGCCGACGCGGCGCGACTTCACCTCGACCATCGGCTTCACGTTGTTCAGCGCGGTCAGGAAGATCTCCATCGGATCCTTGCCCGCCTTCTTCTCGACCTGTTCGAGCGCGCCGTAGATGATCGACTCGGCCACGGCCTTCTTGCCGGACTCCATGATCACGTTCATGAACTTCGAGAGGTCCACCGAACCGAACTTCGGATCGGGGAGGATGTCCCGCTTGGGAACTTCGCGACGACGCGGCATGGCTTTCTTCCTTGGTTTCAGTTGGCACCGTCAGGTGCCTCGAAGGGCCAGCGGACCCTTCACTTACTCGGACGGCGTTCGCGCGCCGTCCTTCGTTTCGTGTCGAAGGGCTCAGGCCTTCTTCGGGCGCTTGGCGCCGTACTTGGAGCGCGACTGCTTGCGATCCTTCACCCCTTGCAGGTCCAGCGAGCCGCGCACGATGTGATAGCGCACGCCCGGCAGATCCTTCACGCGGCCGCCGCGCACCAGCACCACCGAGTGCTCCTGCAGGTTGTGGCCCTCGCCGCCGATGTACGAGATGATCTCGAAGCCGTTGGTCAGACGCACCTTGGCCACCTTGCGCAGCGCCGAGTTCGGCTTCTTGGGCGTGGTGGTGTAGACGCGCGTGCAGACGCCGCGGCGTTGCGGGCTGTTCTGCATGGCCGGCGACTTGCTCTTGGTCTTCTCGACCTGACGGCCCAGTCGCACGAGCTGGTTGATGGTTGGCATGGCTCAGCGTTCTCGAGTTCGGTGTGAGGTGCGGGACTTCAACGACAGACCGGCCGGACGCGCGCCAGCAAGCGCTGCAGGTCCGGCCGAAAAGCCGATCATTATATGCTGCAGGGTTTCGCCCAACAACCGTTTGCACCTCGGCCGGCATGCACTGCGCTGACCCCATCGGGCTGGTCCTCGACACCAACGTCGTGCTCGACTGGCTGGTGTTCGACGACCCGTGCACGCGAACGATCGCCGATGCCATCCGCAGCGGGCGGGCACGGTGGTGGGTCTGCCCGTCGGTGATGGCCGAGATGGATGCAGTGCTGGCGCGCCAGCTGCCAGACCGATGGGAACCCGCCAGAAAGCATGCGCTAACTGCGCCATGGCGGCCGCTGGTCGCCGCGTGCGCCGATCCGCCGAGCCCGGCGCAGCCGGATCTGCGCTGCCGCGACCGCGACGACCAGAAGTTCGTCGATCTGGCGATGGCCCAGTCGGCACGCGTGCTGCTGTCGCGGGATCGCGCGCTGCTGGCGCTGGCCAGGCCCGCCGCCCGCGCCGGCCTCGAGATCCTCACGCCGCAGCGCTTCACGTCCGCGCCGCCGGCCGACCCATGAAGAAAAGGGCGGCCCGCGGGCCGCCCTTCGTGGGGCTCACGCTCACCGGGCCGGGCCCGGCGCCGCGTCAGTCGCTGGCTTCGCCCGGCGTCGCCGCGGCCGCGGCGGCAGCCTGCTGCGCATCGACGTTGGCCAGCTGCGCGGCGGCCAGTTCCTCGGCCTCCTGCAGCGCGATGGCGCGACGCTCGGTCTCGTCCATCTCTTCCTTCACCTTGCGCGCCTGGTGGTACGCCATGCCGGTGCCCGCGGGGATCAGGCGGCCGACGATGACGTTCTCCTTCAGGCCGCGCAGCTCGTCGCGCTTGCCCATGATCGCGGCTTCGGTGAGCACGCGGGTGGTCTCCTGGAACGACGCAGCGGAGATGAACGAGTCGGTCGACAGCGAGGCCTTGGTGATGCCCAGCAGGATGTCGTTGTAGGTGGCGGGCATCTTGCCGTCGGCACGCAGCTTGTCGTTGGTGTCGAACAGCTCGGAGCGCTCCACCTGCTCGCCGGCGATGTAGGCGCTGTCGCCGGGGTTGGCGACCGCCACCCGGCGCAGCATCTGGCGCACGATGACCTCGATGTGCTTGTCGTTGATCTTCACGCCCTGCAGACGGTAGACGTCCTGCACCTCGTCGACGATGTAGCGCGCCAGCTCCTCCACGCCCAGCAGGCGCAGGATGTCCTGCGGATCGGCCGGGCCGTCGACGATCAGCTCGCCCTTGTTGACCACCTGGCCCTCGTGCACCAGGATGTTCTTCTCCTTGGGCACCAGCTCCTCGTAGACCTTGCCATCGGGGTCGGTGATCTGCAGCCGCACCTTGCCCTTGGTCTCCTTGCCGAAGCTGACCGTGCCGGTCTGCTCGGCCAGCGTGCCCTTGTCCTTCGGGCTGCGCGCCTCGAACAGCTCGGCCACCCGCGGCAGACCGCCGGTGATGTCGCGCGTCTTCTGGCCTTCGACCGGGATGCGCGCCAACACCTCGCCCGGGGCGAGATCCTGGCCGTCGCGGATCTGGATCAGCGCGCCGACCGGGAAGCCGATCGTCACCGAGTGGTCGGTGCCGGGGATCTTCACCTCCTGCGCCATGCTGTCGAGCAGCTTGACCTGCGGGCGCACCACCTTGGCCGCGCCGCGGCGCTTCGGGTCGATCACCACCAGCGTCGACAGGCCGGTGACCTCGTCGACCTGCTTGGCCACGGTGACGCCTTCCTCGACGTTCTCGAACTTCGCGCGACCCGCGAACTCGGTGATGATCGGGCGCGTCAGCGGATCCCACGTCGCGAGCACGGTGCCGGCCTTGATCTGCTGGTCGGGCTTGACGTTGAGCGTCGCGCCGTACGGCACCTTGTGGCGTTCGCGCTCGCGGCCGTGCGGGTCGAGGATGATGATCTCGCCCGAACGCGCGATCACCACCAGCTCGCCCTTGGCGCTGGTGACGTAGCGCATCGTGGCGTTGAAGCCCACGTGACCGTCGCTCTTGGCCTCGACGCTCGAGGCCACCGCCGCACGCGACGCGGCACCGCCGATGTGGAAGGTGCGCATCGTCAGCTGCGTGCCCGGCTCGCCGATCGACTGCGCGGCGATCACGCCGACCGCCTCGCCGACGTTGACCAGCCCGCCGCGGCCGAGGTCGCGGCCGTAGCACTTGGAGCAGATGCCGAAGCGCGTCTGGCAGGTCAGCGGCGTGCGCACCTTGACCTCGTCGACGCCGGCGGCCTCGATCGCGTCGAGCGCCTCCTCGTCGAGCATGGCGCCGGCAGCCACCAGCACCTGCTGCGATTCGGGATGCAGCACCTCGACCGCGGCCACGCGGCCGAGGATGCGGTCGCGCAGGCTCTCGATGACCTCGCCGCCTTCGACCAGCGCGCGCGTGTTGAAGCCGTGCTCGGTGCCGCAGTCCTCCTCGGTGACGACGAGATCCTGCGTCACGTCGACCAGGCGGCGCGTGAGGTAGCCCGAGTTCGCGGTCTTCAGCGCCGTGTCGGCCAGGCCCTTGCGGGCGCCGTGCGTGGAGATGAAGTACTGCAGCACGTTGAGGCCTTCACGGAAGTTGGCCGTGATCGGCGTCTCGATGATCGAGCCGTCGGGCTTGGCCATCAGGCCGCGCATGCCAGCCAGCTGGCGGATCTGCGCCGCGCTGCCGCGCGCACCCGAGTCGGCCATCATGTAGATCGAGTTGAACGACTCCTGCTCGGTGGCCTTGCCGTTGCGGTCGATCACCTTCTCCTTCGAGAGCTGGCCCATCATGACCTTGCCGACTTCGTCGCCGGTCTTGCCCCAGATGTCGACCACCTTGTTGTAGCGCTCGCCGGCGGTGACGAGACCCGACACGTACTGCTGCTCGATCTCCTTGACCTCCTTCTCGGCGCGCTCGATCAGGCCGGCCTTCTCCTTCGGCACCAGCATGTCGTCGATCGAGATCGAGATGCCGGCGCGCGTGGCCAGGCGGAAGCCGCTTTGCAGCAGCTGGTCGGCGAAGACCACCGTCTCCTTCAGGCCGCAGCGGCGGAAGCTCGCGTTGATGAGGCGCGAGATCTCCTTCTTCTTCAGCGTCTTGTTGAGCAGCGCGAAGGGCAGGCCCTTGGGCAGGATCTCCGACAGCAGCGCACGGCCGACCGTGGTGTCGACGATCTTGGTCTCGGGCACGAACTGCCCGTCGTTCGCCTTGACCCATTCGACCAGTCGCACCGACACGCGCGCGGTGATCTCCACCTCGCGGTTGTCGAGCGCGCGCAGCACCTCGGCGAGGTCGGCGAACACCATGCCCTCGCCCTTGCCGTTCACGCGCTCGCGGGTGGCGTAGTACAGGCCCAGCACCACGTCCTGGCTCGGCACGATCGACGGCTCGCCGTTGGCCGGGAACAGCACGTTGTTGGTCGCCAGCATCAGCGTGCGGGCTTCCATCTGCGCCTCGATGCTCAGCGGCACGTGCACGGCCATCTGGTCGCCGTCGAAGTCGGCGTTGAACGCCGCGCACACCAGCGGATGCAGCTGGATCGCCTTGCCCTCGATGAGCACCGGCTCGAACGCCTGGATGCCCAGACGGTGCAGCGTCGGCGCGCGGTTGAGCAGCACCGGGTGCTCCTTGATCACCTCTTCGAGGATGTCCCACACCACCGGCGTGCCGGATTCGACCTCCTTCTTCGCCGCCTTGATCGTGGTGGCGATGCCCATCGCCTCCAGCCGGCTGAAGATGAACGGCTTGAAGAGTTCCAGCGCCATCAGCTTGGGCAGGCCGCACTGGTGCAGCTTGAGCGTCGGGCCGACCACGATGACCGAGCGGCCCGAGTAGTCGACGCGCTTGCCGAGCAGGTTCTGGCGGAAGCGGCCGCCCTTGCCCTTGATCATGTCGGCCAGCGACTTCAGCGCCCGCTTGTTGGCGCCGGTCATCGCCTTGCCGCGGCGGCCGTTGTCGAGCAGCGAATCGACCGCCTCCTGCAGCATGCGCTTCTCGTTGCGCACGATGATCTCGGGCGCCTTGAGTTCGAGCAGCCGCGCCAGGCGGTTGTTGCGGTTGATGACGCGACGGTAGAGGTCGTTCAAGTCGCTCGTGGCAAAGCGGCCGCCGTCGAGCGGCACCAGCGGGCGCAGGTCGGGCGGCAGCACCGGCAGCACGCTCATGACCATCCACTCGGGCTTCATGCCGCTCTTCTTGAAGGCCTCCAGCACCTTCAGGCGCTTGGAGTTCTTCTTGACCTTCATCTCCGAGCCGGTCATGTCGCCGCGCAGCTTCTCGATCTCGGTGTCGACATCGATATCGGCCAGCAGCTTCTGGATGCCCTCGGCGCCCATCAGCGCGATGAACTCGTCACCGTACTCGGTGCGCTTGGCGTCGTAGTCCTCCTCGGTCATGATGGAGAACTTCTTCAGCGGCGTCATGCCCGGATCGACGACCACGTAGGCCTCGAAGTACAGCACGCGCTCGATGTCGCGCAGCGTCATGTCGAGCACCAGGCCCAGGCGCGACGGCAGGCTCTTCAGGAACCAGATGTGCGCGCACGGCGCGGCCAGGTCGATGTGGCCCATGCGCTCGCGGCGCACCTTGGTCTGCGTGACCTCGACGCCGCACTTCTCGCAGATCACGCCGCGGTGCTTCAGGCGCTTGTACTTGCCGCACAGGCACTCGTAGTCCTTGATCGGCCCGAAGATCTTGGCGCAGAACAGGCCGTCGCGCTCGGGCTTGAAGGTGCGGTAGTTGATGGTCTCGGGCTTCTTCACCTCGCCGAACGACCACGACCGGATCTTCTCCGGCGACGCGATGCCGATCTTGATCGCGTCGAAGTGCTCGTCGGGGGTGAATTGCTTGAAAAGGTCGAGTAGTCCCTTCATCCTTTTCTCCTATCTCAGTTGCGCTCGAGCTCGATGTCGATGCCGAGCGAACGAATTTCCTTGACCAGCACGTTGAACGACTCCGGCATGCCGGCATCGATGGCGTGCTCGCCCTTGACGATGTTCTCGTAGACCTTGGTGCGGCCGTTCACGTCGTCGGACTTCACGGTCAGCATCTCCTGCAGCACGTAGCTCGCGCCGTAGGCCTCGAGCGCCCAGACTTCCATCTCGCCGAAGCGCTGGCCGCCGAACTGCGCCTTGCCGCCCAGCGGCTGCTGGGTGACGAGCGAGTACGGGCCGGTGGAGCGCGCGTGCATCTTGTCGTCCACCAGGTGGTGCAGCTTCAGCACGTGCATGTAGCCCACCGTCACCGGGCGCTCGAACGCGTCGCCGCTGCGGCCGTCGAACAGCGTGGCCTGCGTGCGCGTGGCGTTGAGGCCCTTGCGCTGCGCCACGTCTTCCGGGAACGCCAGATGCAGCATCGCGCGGATCTCCTGCTCCGCGGCGCCGTCGAACACCGGCGTCGCGAACGGCACGCCGGTGGCGAGGTTGGCCGCCATCTCGTGCACGTTGGCATCGCTCAGCTGCTCGATGCGTTCGGTCTTGCCGCCCGAGCGGTTGTAGAGCTGGTCGAAGAACTGACGCAGCTCGGCCGTGCGCGACTCGCCCTGCAGCATGTCGCCGATGCGCTGGCCGATGCCCTTGGCGGCCCACCCCAGGTGCACCTCGAGCACCTGGCCCACGTTCATCCGCGAAGGCACGCCCAGCGGGTTGAGCACGATGTCCATCGGCGTGCCGTCGGCCATGTAGGGCATGTCCTCGACCGGCACGATCTTCGACACCACGCCCTTGTTGCCGTGGCGGCCGGCCATCTTGTCGCCGGGCTGCAGGCGGCGCTTGACGGCGAGGTAGACCTTCACCATCTTCAGCACGCCGGCGGGCAGCTCGTCGCCCTGCGTCAGCTTCTTGCGCTTCTCCTCGAAGGCGAGGTCGAAGCTGTGGCGCGTCTGCTCGAGCGAGTTCTTGATGCTCTCGAGCTGGTTGGCCAGGTCTTCGTCGGCCGGGCGGATGTCGAACCAGTGGTACTTCTCGACCGTGGCGAGGTAGTCCTTGGTGATCGGCGTGCCCTTGACGATCTTCTGCGGCCCGCCGTTGGCGAGCTTGCCGTCGAGCAGCTTCTCGATGCGGTCGAACGCGTCGGCCTCGACGATGCGCAGCTGGTCGTTGAGGTCGAGCCTGAAGCGCTTGAGCTCGTCGTCGATGATCTGCTGCGCGCGCTTGTCGCGCTGGATGCCTTCGCGGGTGAACACCTGCACGTCGATCACCGTGCCGCTGGTGCCCTGCTCGACGCGCAGCGAGGTGTCCTTCACGTCGCTCGCCTTCTCGCCGAAGATCGCGCGCAGCAGCTTTTCTTCCGGCGTCAGCGTGGTCTCACCCTTGGGCGTGACCTTGCCCACCAGCACGTCGCCGGGGTTGACCTCGGCGCCGATGTAGACGATGCCGCTCTCGTCGAGGCGCGCGAGCTGCTGTTCCGACAGGTTCGGGATGTCGCGCGTGATCTCCTCGGCGCCGAGCTTGGTGTCGCGCGCCATCACCACCAGCTCCTCGATGTGGATCGAGGTGTAGCGGTCGTCGGCGACGACGCGCTCGCTGATGAGGATCGAGTCCTCGAAGTTGTAGCCGTTCCAGGGCATGAACGCGACCAGCATGTTCTGGCCGAGCGCCAGCTCGCCGAGGTCGGTGCTGGCGCCGTCGGCCACCACGTCGCCGGCGGCGACCTGGTCGCCGCGCTTGACGATCGGGCGCTGGTGGATGTTGGTGTTCTGGTTGCTGCGCTGGTACTTGATGAGGTTGTAGATGTCGACGCCCACCTCGCCCGCCACCGTCTCGGCGTCATTCACGCGGATCACGATGCGGTTGGTGTCGACGTAGTCGACGATGCCGCCGCGCCGCGCAGTGACCACGGTGCCGGAGTCGACCGCGGCCACGCGCTCGATGCCGGTGCCGACGAAGGCCTTCTCGGGGCGCAGCACCGGCACCGCCTGGCGCTGCATGTTGGCGCCCATCAGCGCGCGGTTGGCGTCGTCGTGCTCGAGGAAGGGCACCAGCGAGGCCGCCACCGACACGATCTGCGCCGGCGCCACGTCCATGTACTGCACGCGCTCGGGCGAGGTCAGCACCGATTCGCCCTTCTCGCGCGCCGAGACCAGCTCGTCTGTGAGCTTGCCGCCGTCGTCGAGCGAGGCGTTGGCCTGCGCGATCACGTACTTGCCCTCCTCGATCGCGCTCAGGTAGTCGATCTGGTCGGTCACCTTGCCGCCGGTGACGCGGCGATACGGCGTTTCGAGGAAGCCGTATTCGTTCAACTGCGCGTAGAGGGCCAGCGAGTTGATGAGGCCGATGTTCGGGCCTTCGGGCGTCTCGATCGGGCACACGCGGCCGTAGTGCGTGGGGTGCACGTCGCGCACCTCGAAGCCGGCGCGCTCGCGCGTCAGGCCGCCCGGGCCGAGGGCCGAGACGCGGCGCTTGTGCGTGATCTCGCTCAGCGGGTTGGTCTGGTCCATGAACTGCGACAGCTGGCTCGCGCCGAAGAACTCCTTCAGCGCCGCGCTGATCGGCTTGGAGTTGATCAGGTCGTGCGGCATCAGCGGCTCGGCCTCGGCCTGGCCGAGACGCTCCTTCACCGCCTTCTCGATGCGCGCCAGGCCCGAGCGGTACTGGTTCTCGGCCAGCTCGCCGACGCAGCGCACGCGGCGGTTGCCGAGGTGGTCGATGTCGTCGACCTCGCCGCGGCCGTTGCGCAGCTCGACGAGGATCTTCACCACGTCGAGGATGTCTTCGTTCGACAGCGTCATCGCGCCTTCGGGCGCGTCGCGGCCGACGCGGGCGTTGAACTTCATGCGGCCCACGCGCGACAGGTCGTAGGTGTCGGGGTTGTAGAACAGGCGCGCGAACAGGGCCTGCACCGCGTCTTCGGTCGGCGGCTCGCCGGGGCGCATCATGCGGTAGATGGCCACGCGTGCGGCCAGCTCGTCGGCGGTCTCGTCGAGGCCCAGCGTCTGGCTGATGTAAGCGCCCTGGTCGAGCTCGTTGGTGAACAGGCAGTGCAGCTCCTTGAGGTTGGCCGCACGCAGCTTCTTCAGCAGGCTCTCGGTCAGCTCGTCGTTGGCCTTGGCCACGATCTCGCCCGACTCGGCGTCGACCATGTTGCGCGCGACGATGCGGCCGACGAGGAAGTCCTCCGGCACCGTGATGTAGCTCGTGCCCGTCTGCTCGAGCTGGCGCACGTGGCGCGCGGTGATGCGCTTGTCCTTCTCGACGATGACGTTGCCCTGCTTGTCGGTGATGTCGAAGCGGGCCACCTCGCCGCGCAGGCGGTCGGCCACGAACTCCATCTGCGCGCCGGTGTCCATCAGCCGGAAGCTGTCGGTCACGAAGAAGTGCGCCAGGATCTGCTCCGGCGACAGGCCGATCGCCTTGAGCAGGATCGTCACCGGCATCTTGCGGCGGCGGTCGACGCGGAAGTACAGGATGTCCTTGGGGTCGAACTCGAAGTCGAGCCACGAGCCGCGGTACGGAATGATGCGCGCCGAGAACAGCAGCTTGCCCGAGCTGTGGGTCTTGCCCTTGTCGTGCTCGAAGAACACGCCCGGCGAGCGGTGCAGCTGGCTGACGATCACGCGCTCGGTGCCGTTGACGATGAACGAGCCGTAGTCGGTCATCAGGGGCACCTCGCCCATGTAGACCTCCTGCTCCTTGATCTCCTTGACGACCTTGGCCGGATGGCTCTCGCGGTCGTAGATGATCATCTGCAGCTTCGCGCGCACCGCGGCGGCGTAGGTCAGGCCGCGCTGCTGGCACTCGCGCACGTCGAACGGCGGCTTGGCGATGTTGTATTCGATGAACTTCATCTCGACCATGCTGTTGTGCGACACGATCGGGAACGCCGAGATGAAGGCGGCCTGCAGGCCTTCGACCCTGCGCTGCTGAGGCGGCACGTCCTTTTGCAGGAAGGCCACGTAGGCCTCGCGCTGCATGGTCAGCAGATAGGGCACGTTGAGCACGCTCGCGCGCTTGCCGAAACTCTTGCGGATGCGCTTGCGCTCGGTGTAGCTGTAGGAAGAAGCTTGCGCCATTGATCACTCCGGTTCGACCGCGTGCACCCTGGGCCTGTAGGTGCGCGCCGGCCGGCGACTGGCGACCTTGGACATTGCGTCCCAAGCTTGGTGGCTGGCCACTACCAGCCGCTGGCGGACAACCCCCGGCATTGCACCCGAGGCCCGACCAAACCGGTTCCCTGCAGTCGGATCAGAGAACACTTGCAAGCGCCGCCCGCGCGGCGCTTGCAGGTGCCCTCTGCGGCGCGCGAGCGCCGCAGCGAGCCACCGGACTTACTTCATCTCCGCTTTTGCGCCCGCCTCGACCAGCTTCTTCACCGCCGCCTCGGCGTCGGCCTTGGGCAGCGCCTCCTTCACGGGCTTGGGCGCGCCGTCGACCAGGTCCTTGGCTTCCTTGAGGCCCAGGCCGGTGAGTTCGCGCACCGCCTTGATGACCTGCACCTTGTTGGCGCCGGCTTCGAGCAGCATCACGTTGAACTCGGTCTTCTCCTCGACGGCGGCCGCTGCGCCGCCGCCGCCACCACCGGCGGCCGGGGCAGCCATCGCCGCGGCGGACACGCCGAACTTCTCCTCGATGGCCTTGACCAGGTCATTGAGTTCCATCACCGACATGCTGTCCATCGCGCTCAGGAATGCGTCTTTGTCGAATGCCATTTGAATGTCCTCGAAAACGTTGAATGGGGTTTGAACAGGATTTCGCGATGCGTTCGCGGCCTCAGGCTGCGGCGGCGCCCTTCTTCTCGGCGAGCGCGGCCAGCACGCCCGCCAGGCGCTGGATCGGCGACTTCAACAGGCCGGCCACCTGCGCGATCAACACTTCGCGCGACGGGATCGCGGCCAGTGCCTTCACGCCGTTGGCATCGAGGGCCTTGCCGGCATAGGCGCCGCCCTTGACGACCAGCTTGTCGTTGCCCTTGGCGAAGTCGGCGATGACCTTCGCGGCGGCGACTGCATCTTCCGAAAAGCCGTAGATCAGCGGGCCGACCATGGCCCCCGACGCCACCTCGAACGGCGTGCCCGTCACGGCGCGCCGAGCCAGCGTGTTCTTCAGCACGTGAAGGTACACGCCCCGCTCGCGCGCCTGCTTGCGCAGCGCGTTGAGGTGTTCGACGGTGAGGCCACGATACTCGGCCAGCGCCAGGGTCTGGGCGCGAGCGACTTGCACGCCCACGTCCTTCACCACGGCTGCCTTCTCGTTGCGATTGAGACTCAAGGTCTGCTCCTCACATTTCGCGCCTTCGCGGCCTCGCGGGCTGCTTCGGCGCACCGGGTTGTCAGCGACCTTGCCTGTGGGAAATGCCGTTGTCGTTCGATCGTCATCGAGGACCCCAACGTTTCTTCGGGCGGGACCGCCATCTGCGCTGGCCGCTCCGGGGCTCGCACCCCGGTTCGATTAAGGAGCCGCGAGGCCCCGCCAGCGGTCTTGGATGACCTGCGGGCGATGTGCATCACCCGCAGCCCACCAAACACCAGGCTGCCGACGCGCCTGCGCGCAGCAGCCGAAAACTCTCCTTCCTACGCGGCGAGCGACGTCATGTCGACGCGCACGCCGATGCCCATGGTGGACGACAGCGCCAGCTTGCGCAGGTACACACCCTTGCTGGCGGCGGGTTTGGACTTGTTCAGCGCCTCGAGCAGCGCGTTCAGGTTGCCGCGCAGCTTGTCGGCCTCGAACGAGCGGCGGCCGATCGTGGCGTGCACGATGCCGGCCTTGTCGACGCGGAACTGCACCTGGCCGGCCTTGGCGTTCTTCACCGCGGTGGCCACGTCGGGCGTCACGGTGCCGACCTTGGGGTTCGGCATCAGGCCGCGCGGGCCCAGGATCTGGCCCAGCGTGCCGACCACGCGCATCGTGTCGGGCGAGGCGATCACCACGTCGAAGTTCAGGTTGCCGCCCTTGATCTGGGCCGCGAGATCGTCCATGCCCACCACGTCGGCGCCGGCGGCCTTGGCCTCGTCGGCCTTGGGGCCCTGGGCGAACACCGCCACGCGCTTGGTCTTGCCGGTGCCGTTGGGCATCACGACCGCGCCGCGCACGACCTGGTCTGACTTCTTGGCGTCGATGCCGAGTTGCACCGCGACGTCGATCGACTCGTCGAACTTCGCCGTCGCGCATTCCTTGACGAGCGCCAGCGCGTTGTCGATCGGGTAGAGCTTGGTGCTGTCGACCTTGCCCTGCAGGGCCTTGGCTTTCTTGGTCAGCGTGGTCATGTCAGACGCCCTCCACCACGACGCCCATCGAGCGGGCCGAGCCGGCGATGGTCTTCACCGCGGCGTCGAGGTCGGCAGCGGTGAGATCCTTCATCTTCATCTTGGCGATCTCCTCGAGCTGCGCCCGGGTGATCTTGCCGACCTTGTCGGCGTTGGGTTTGCCCGAGCCCTTCTCGAGCTTGATCGCCTTCTTGATCAGCACCGTCGCGGGCGGCGTCTTGATGATGAAGGTGAACGACTTGTCGGCGAACGCCGTGATCACCACCGGCAGCATCAGCCCCGGCTCGACGCCCTGGGTCTGCGCGTTGAACGCCTTGCAGAACTCCATGATGTTGAGGCCGCGCTGGCCGAGCGCCGGGCCCACCGGCGGTGACGGGTTGGCCTTGCCGGCCGGGATCTGCAGCTTGATGAAGCCGACGATCTTCTTTGCCATGATGGCTCCTCGAGTTCAAGCGCCTCCGGTGGCGTGCACCGTCAGCTCCTCGTCGAACGACCCTTTGCCTGCATTCGCGCGCCGGGGTCGGGGCGGCGCGCGGAGTCTTCAGACCTTTTCGACTTGCGAGAAATCGAGCTCGACGCCGGTGGCACGCCCGAAGATCGTGACCGACACCTTGACCTTGCTCTTCTCGTAGTTGACTTCCTCGACCGCACCGTTGAAATCGGTGAACGGGCCTTCCTTCACGCGCACCAGCTCGCCGACCTGCCACTCCACCTTGGGCTTGGGCTTGTCGATGCCTTCTTGCATCTGGTTGACGATCTTCATCACCTCGGCTTCGGAGATCGGCGCGGGGCGGTTGCGCGCGCCGCCGACGAAGCCGGTGACCTTGCTCGTGTGCTTCACCAGGTGCCAGGTGTCGTCGTCGAGCAGCATCTCCACCAGCACGTAGCCGGGGAAGAAGCGCCGCTGCGTGACGGCCTTCTTGCCGCCCTTGAGCTCGACCACCTCTTCGGTGGGCACCAGGATGCGGCCGAATTTGCTCTGCATGCCCGAGCGCTCGATGCGCTCCTTGAGATTGCGCTCGACGGCCTTCTCCATGCCCGAGTAGGCATGCACCACGTACCAGCGCAGCGCCGAGGCGTTCGGGTCGATCGCGGCGGCAGAGGCGACAACGGGTTCGCTCATGTTGGATTCCTCAGCGCTTCCAGCCCAGGATCAGGTCGTACAGCGCCCATTCGAGCGTCTTGTCGGTCAGCCACAGGAACATCGCCATCACCACCACGAACGCGAAGACGTAGCCGGTCATCTGCATCGCCTCCTTGCGGGTGGGCCAGACGACCTTCTGCACTTCCTTCCACGAATCGCGGCCGAAGCCGATCAGCTGCCGCCCGCTCTCGGAGGTGAAGAACATGGCCACGGCCGCGGCCAGCAGCACCAGCAGCGCGCCCACGCGCAGCCACAGATCCTTCTGCGCGAGCAGGTAGAACGCGGCAATCGCCCCCACCAGCAGCAGCGCCGCGACGGCCAGCTTGGCCTTGTCGGCAGAGGAGGTGACGGTTTCGACTTGTGCGGGTGTCGACATGACGCTTGGCTTGACCGCGCTCGTCACGCGGCCGGATTCAGGTGTTCGTGGCAGGGGCAGAGGGAATCGAACCCCCAACCTTCGGTTTTGGAGACCGACGCTCTGCCAATTGAGCTATGCCCCTACCGAAACCTCACTCGACGATCTTCGCCACGACGCCGGCGCCGACGGTTCTGCCGCCCTCGCGGATGGCAAAGCGCAGCCCCTCTTCCATGGCGATCGGGGCGATCAGCTTGACGGTGATGGTCACGTTGTCGCCGGGCATCACCATCTCCTTGTCCTTGGGCAGCTCGATGGCCCCGGTGACGTCGGTGGTGCGGAAGTAGAACTGCGGCCTGTAGTTGTTGAAGAACGGGGTGTGCCGCCCGCCTTCTTCCTTGGACAGGACATACACCTCGGCGGTGAAGTGCGTGTGCGGCTTGATGCTGCCGGGCTTGCACAGCACTTGCCCGCGCTCGACTTCTTCGCGCTTGGTGCCGCGCAGCAGGATGCCGACGTTGTCGCCGGCCTGGCCCTGGTCGAGCAGCTTTCTGAACATCTCGACGCCGGTGCAGGTGGTTTTCTGCGTGGGCCGGATGCCGACGATTTCGATTTCTTCGCCGACCTTGATGACGCCGCGCTCGACGCGTCCGGTGACGACGGTGCCGCGCCCGCTGATGCTGAAGACGTCTTCGACCGGCATCAGGAAGGCGCCGTCGATGGCGCGCTCGGGGGTGGGGATGTAGCTGTCCAGCGCGTCGGCGAGCTTCATGATGGCTTGTTCGCCGAGTTCGCCCTTGTCGCCGTCCATGGCCATCTTGGCCGAGCCCTTGATGATGGGGGTGTCGTCGCCGGGGAATTCGTACTTGCTGAGCAGCTCGCGCACTTCCATTTCGACGAGCTCCAAGAGCTCGGCGTCGTCGACCATGTCGCACTTGTTCATGAAGACGATGATGTAGGGCACGCCGACCTGGCGCGCGAGCAGGATGTGCTCGCGGGTCTGGGGCATGGGGCCGTCGGCGGCCGATACGACCAGGATGGCGCCGTCCATCTGCGCGGCGCCGGTGATCATGTTCTTGACGTAGTCGGCGTGGCCGGGGCAGTCGACGTGCGCGTAGTGGCGCTTGGCGGTTTCGTATTCGACGTGCGCGGTGTTGATGGTGATGCCGCGGGCTTTTTCTTCCGGCGCGGCGTCGATCTGGTCGTAGGCCTTGGCTTCGCCTCCGAACTTGCTGGCCAGCACGGCCGTCATCGCCGCCGTCAGCGTGGTCTTGCCGTGGTCCACGTGCCCGATCGTGCCCACGTTCACGTGCGGCTTCGTACGTTCAAATTTGCCTTTTGCCATGAGATCTCCAACACGAGGGCGGGTTCGCTTTCGCGAACCCTGTCTGGTTGATCAGGTTCCTTACTTCGTAGTTCTGGTGCCCATGGCGCGGATCGAACGCGCGACCTCTCCCTTACCAAGGGAGTGCTCTACCACTGAGCCACATGGGCATCGACACGGGTCTGGGCGCTATGCCGGGCTCGGGTGCCCAGACCTCTGGCGATGACGGCGCAGCTGCGTTGACGCGGGATCTCGCTGGAGCGGGAGACGGGAATCGAACCCGCGTCATTAGCTTGGAAGGCTAAGGTTCTGCCATTGAACTACTCCCGCAAACGACGTTCGCTGTGGTGGAGGAGGTTGGATTCGAACCAACGTAGGCGTAAGCCAACAGATTTACAGTCTGCCCCCTTTAGCCACTCGGGCACCCCTCCGCGGCGAACCGGGGAGTGTAGCACGGTGAAACGGGCTTACCCCTCGGTGGGCGACGGGCTTGCCGCCTGCGCGCGACGCCCAACGGCGGCCGGCGCCGCACCCCGTCACCGCGACCAGTCGATCGCATCGCGATCCGGTAGCGCCGCGGCGAGGAACGCATCGGCCTGGGCGAAATGGCCGCAGCCGATGAAGGGCAGCGGCGGCCGGCGCGCCGACAGCGGCGACGGGTGATTGGCCAGCAGCACGGCATGCCGCGCGCGCGCCGTCGGGCTGAACAGGGCCTGCTTCGCCGCCGCCTGCGCGCCCCAGAGCATAAACACGAGCGGTCGATCGGTGTCAGCCAGGGTGCCGATGATCGAATCAGTGAGCGCTTCCCAACCCAACCTGGCATGGCTGCCGGGCTGGCCCTCTTCGACGCTCAGCACGGTGTTCAGCAGCAGCACGCCCTGCTCGGCCCAGCCGCGCAACGATGTGTGTTGCCGCTGAACTCCCGGAGCGCGCAGCAGCTCGGCGAAGACGTTGCGCAGGCTGGGCGGCGCCGCGCAGCCATCGGGCACCGAGAACGCGAGCCCTTCGGCCTGGCCGGCGCCGTGGTAAGGATCCTGGCCGAGGATGACCACGCGCACGTTCGGGCGATCGGTGAGCGCCAGCGCGCGCAGCGGATCGGCCGGGAAGATCGTGGCGCCTGCGCGTTGCCGCGCTTGCAGGTGGGCCAACAGCCGCTCGCCCGCCGCCGATGCCGCGAAAGCCTCGACCGTGTCGCGCCAGCCCGGTGCCACGCGGCACAGCCAGGCCTGCGGAGCCTCGTGCAGCCGGTTGTCGGCCACGGCGCGCCTCAGCCGCTCAGCCGCTCAGCCGAACAGCATGGCCAGTGCCTGGCCCGGGTCCGGCGCGCGCATGAAGGCCTCGCCGACCAGGAACGCCCGGATGCCGGCCGCGCGCAGCCGCTGCACGTCGGCCGGCGTGGCGATGCCCGATTCGGTGACCAGCAGCCGCCCGGCCGGCAGCCGCGGCAGCAGCTCGAGCGTGGTGGCGAGCGACACCTCGAACGTGCGCAGGTTGCGGTTGTTCACGCCGATGAGCGGCGTCTGCAGCCGCAGCGCGCGCTCGAGCTCTGCCGCGTCGTGCACCTCGACCAGCACGTCGAGGCCCAGCTCGATGGCGCAGGCCTCCATGGCCGACATCTGCGCATCGGCGAGGCAGGCCGCGATCAGCAGGATGCAGTCGGCCCCCATCGCCCGCGCCTCGACGACCTGATACTCGTCGATCAGGAAGTCCTTGCGCAGCACCGGCAGCGCGCAGGCCGCGCGCGCCTGCTGCAGATACGCGGCGCTGCCCTGGAAGAAGCGCTCGTCGGTGAGCACGCTCAGGCAGGTCGCGCCGTGGCGCTCGTAGCTGCTGGCGATCTCGGCCGGCACGAACGGTTCGCGCAGCAGGCCCTTGCTGGGGCTCGCCTTCTTGACTTCGGCGATCACCGCCGCGCGCCCGCGCGCCGCCTGGGCCTGCAGTGCCGCGGCGAAACCGCGCGTGGGCGGCTGCGCACGCGCATCGGCGCGCAATGCGGCGAGGCTGCGGCGCACCCTGGCTGCCGCCAGCTCCTCGCGCTTGACCGCGACGATGCGTTCGAGGATGTCGCCGCCCGCCATCGCGGCGCTCATGCCGGCCGGAACCGGTTGGTTGCGTTGACGAACTGGCTCAGCTTGGCCAGCGCCGCGCCGGAGGCCACCGCCTCGCGCGCGCGGCGCACGCCATCGGCCACCGAGCCGGCCACGCCGGCGCAGTACAGCGCCGCGCCGGCGTTGAGCAGCACCACGTCGCGCACCGGGCCGTCCTCGTTGGCCAGCGCGCGCTGGATGCACTGCACCGATTCAGCCGCGTTGACCACGCGCAGCACGCGCGAGTCGTACACCGGCAGGCCGAAATCGCTCGGGTGGATCACGTACTCGCGCACCTCGCCGTTGGTGAGCTCGCCGACCAGGGTCTCGCCCGACAGCGAGATCTCGTCCATGCCGTTCATGCCGTAGACCACCATCACGTGCTCGCTGCCCAGGCGCTGCAGCACGCGCACCTGGATGCCGACGAGATCGGGGTGGAACACGCCGAGCAGCTGGTTCGGCGCGCCGGCCGGGTTGGTGAGCGGGCCCAGGATGTTGAAGATCGTGCGCACGCCGAGCTCCTTGCGCACCGGCGCGGCATGCTTCATCGACGCGTGGTGGTTCGGCGCGAACATGAAGCCGATGCCCGTCTCGTGCAGGCAGGCGGCCACCTGGTCGGGCTTGAGGCCGATGTAGGCGCCCAGCGCCTCGACCACGTCGGCGCTGCCGCTGGTGCTGGAGACGCTGCGCCCGCCGTGCTTGGCCACACGCGCACCGCCGGCCGCCGCGACGAACATGGCGGCGGTGGAGATGTTGAAGGTGTGCGAGCTGTCGCCGCCGGTGCCGACGATGTCCACCAGGTGCGAGCGGTCGGCCACCGGCACCGCGACCGCGAACTCGCGCATCACCTGCGCCGCGGCGGCGATCTCGCCGATGGTCTCCTTCTTCACGCGCAGGCCGATGGCGATCGCCGCGATCATCACCGGCGACATCTCGCCGCTCATGATCCGGCGCATCAGCGCCAGCATCTCGTCGTGGAAGATCTCGCGGTGCTCGATGACGCGCGTGAGCGCATCGCTGTTGGTGATCGACATGGCTGTTCCCTCGGGCAGACCGCGAGTCTATGGCCGCCCGGTGGCGCTCAGACGACGGCGTGAGAGCGAAGCACCGCACGCAGGATCTCGGCCGCGCGGTCGGCCTGCTCGCGCGACACGTCCAGGTGCGTCACCAGCCGCAGGCGATACAGGCCCGTGGCCAGCACGCCCTGCGCCCGCAAAGCCTCGACCGCGCCGCGGCCGCCGCCGCGCTCGAAGTCGACGAACAGCATGTTGGTGTGCGCGCCGTCGATGCGCACGCCGGCGATGCCCAGCAACGCCTGCGCGAGCCGCGCCGCGTTGGCATGGTCGTCAGCCAGGCGCTCGATGTGGTGATCCAGCGCGTGCGAGGCCGCTGCTGCCAGCACGCCGGCCTGACGCATGCCGCCACCCAACATCTTGCGGATGCGCCGCGCGCGGCCGATCAGCTCGCGCGAGCCCACCAGCGCGGAGCCCACCGGCGCGCCGAGCCCCTTGCTGAAGCAGACCGACACGCTGTCGAACAGTTCGGCCATCGCACGGGCCTGCGTGTGCGCATCGCCGCCGTCGCTCGCGGCCATCGCCACCGCGGCATTGAACAGGCGCGCGCCGTCGAGGTGCAGCGCGAGGCCGCGGCGCCGCGCCAGCGCGGCCGCGTCGCGCAGGTAAGCCATCGGCAGCACGCGGCCGCCGAAGGTGTTCTCCAGGCACAGCAGCCGCGTGCGCGCGAAGTGCACGTCGTCGGGCTTGACCGCGCCTTCGATGTCGGCCAGCGCCAGCGTGCCGTCGAGCTGGTTCGCGATCGGCTGCGGCTGGATGCTGCCCAGCACCGCCGCGCCGCCGCCTTCGTAGCGGTAGGTGTGCGCGCCCTGGCCGACGATGAATTCGTCGCCGCGCTGGCAATGGCTCATCAGCGCGGTGAGGTTGCTCTGCGTGCCGCTGGGCAGGAAGAGCGCGTCGTCCTTGCCGAGCATGGCCGCGATGCGCGACTGCAGCGCGTTGACGCTCGGATCGTCGCCGAACACGTCGTCGCCGAGCGGCGCAGCCATCATCGCTGCGCGCATCGCGGCCGTGGGCTGCGTCACCGTGTCGCTGCGCAGATCGATGATCGCCGATGTCATCAGTGCACCTTCATGGCCAGAAAGTTGCGCAGCATCGCATGCCCGTGCTCGGAGAGGATCGACTCGGGATGGAACTGCACGCCCTCGAGCGGCGCCTCGCGGTGGCGCACGCCCATCACCTCGCCGTCGTCGGCGGTGGCGGTCACCACCAGTTCGCGCGGGCAGCTCTCGCGCTCGATGGCCAACGAGTGGTAGCGGATCACGCTGAAGTGCCGCGGCAGGCCGGCGTAGACGCCCTCGCCGTCGGTGTCGATCGTGCTCGCCTTGCCGTGCATCAGCTGCCGGGCGCGCACGATGCGCCCGCCCAGCGCCGCGCCGATGCTCTGGTGCCCCAGGCAGACGCCGAGGATCGGCAGGCGCCCGGTGAAGGCCTTGATGGCATCGACGCACACGCCCGCCTCGGCCGGCGTGCACGGCCCCGGTGAGAGCACCAGCCGGTCGGGCCGCAGATCGGCAATGCCCTCGACGGTGATCTCGTCGTTGCGCACGACGCGCACGTCCTCACCCAGTTCGCCGAAGTACTGCACCAGGTTGTAGGTGAACGAGTCGTAGTTGTCGATCATCAGCAGCATCTGCAACACCCTTGCGCCGGCGCCTGAGCCGGCGGCTATTTCTTCAGACTCTTGGCCCACTCGCGCAGCGCGGCCAGCGTCTTCTCGACGTGGCGCTGCGGGTTCAGGCTCATGTAGTTGTAGACCACCTTGCCGTCGGGCGCGATCACGTACGAGATGCGGTTGGCCCATTCGGGCCGCAGCTTCATCACCGCGTCGTAGGCGCCGATCACGCTCTTCTTCTCGTCGGAGCCGACCGCGAAACGGCTCTGGCAGGCCTGGGTGGAGAAGCGCGACAGCGTGTCGATGTCGTCGCCCGACACGCCGACCACGCTGGCGCCCAGCTCCTGGAACTGCGCCGTGGCGTCGGCGAACTCCTTGGCCTCGATCGAGCAGCCCTCCGAGAACGCGAGCGGAAAGAAGTACAGCACCACCGGCCCCTTGGCCAGCGATTCGGCGAGCGAATAGGTGAACACCTTGCCGCCGATCGCCGCGGGAATCGAGAAAGCCGGCGCGCGCTCGCCGATGTCGAGCGCCGCGAAGGCTGAAGGCGCGAACGCGATCGCGCCCAGCATCGAGAACCACCAACGTCTCATCTGCGGCCTCCTGTTGCGGTCGACCCGGCTCGGGGAGCGGGCATGTTGCCAGAGGGCGCAAGACCCCACGCCCACCTTCAGAACCCCTCTTCCACCAGCTCGGCAGCGCGGATCAGCGCGCGCGCCTTGGCCTCGGTTTCGCGCCATTCCATCTCGGGCACCGAATCGGCCACCACGCCGGCCGCAGCCTGCACGTAAAGCGTCTGGTTCTGGATGATGCCGGTGCGGATGGCGATCGCCACGTCCATGTCGCCGGCATAGCTGAGATACCCGCAGGCACCGCCGTAGATGCCGCGCTTGACCGGCTCCAGCTCGTCGATGATCTCCATCGCGCGGATCTTCGGCGCACCGGTGAGCGTGCCGGCGGGGAAGGTGGCACGCAGCACGTCGAGGTTGGAGGTGCCGTCCTTGAGCAGCCCCTCGACGTTGCTGACGATATGCATCACGTGCGAATAGCGCTCGACGACGAACGCCTCGGTCACCTTCACCGAGCCGGTCTTGGCGATGCGGCCGATGTCGTTGCGCGCCAGGTCGATCAGCATCAGGTGCTCGGCGCGCTCCTTGGGGTCGGCCAGCAGTTCGGCTTCGGTGGCCTTGTCGCGCTCGGGCGTGGCGCCGCGCGGCCGCGTGCCGGCCAGCGGCCGGATCGTCACCTTGTCGCCGTCGGGCGTGTGCTCGTGGCGCACCAGGATCTCGGGCGACGCGCCGACGATCTGGAACGAGCCCATGTCGTAGAAATACATGTACGGGCTCGGGTTCAGTGAGCGCAGTGCGCGGTACAGGCTCAGCGGGCTTTCGGTGTAGCGCTTGCGCAGGCGCTGGCCCACCTGCACCTGCATCATGTCGCCGGCGGCGATGTAGTCCTTGGCCCTGGCCACCGCGGCGAGATACGCGTCTTTCGGAAACTCGCGCTCGACCGCGTACGACGGCCCACGCCTGACCGCCGGCGCGGTGACCGAGAAGCGCAGCTTGTCGGCCAGCTCGGCCAGGCGCCGCTTGCCGTTGAAGTACGCCTCGCTCGTGTGCGGGTCGGCGTAGACGATCAGGTACAGCCGCCCCGACAGGTTGTCGATCACCGCCAGCTCCTCGCAATGCAGCAGCATCACGTCGGGCGTGTCGAGGCCGCCCGGCTTGACGGTGCGCGCCAGCCGCGGCTCGATAACGCGCACCGCGTCGTAGCCGAAGTAGCCGGCCAGCCCGCCGCAAAAGCGCGGCAGCCCCGGCCGCAGCGCGACCTTGAAGCGCGCCTGGTAGGCGGCGATGAACTCCAGCGGGTTGCCCTCGTGCGTCTCGACCACCGCGCCGTCGCTCACCACCTCGGTGCGCATGCCGCTCGCGCGCAGCAGCGAGCGCGCCGGCAGGCCGATGAACGAGTAGCGGCCGAAGCGCTCGCCGCCCACCACCGATTCGAGCAGGAAGCTGTGTTTGCTGCCGCCGGCGAGCTTGAGATACAGCGACAGCGGTGTCTCGAGGTCGGCAAAGGCCTCGGCGATGAGCGGAATGCGGTTGTAGCCGTCGGCGGCCAGGCTCTTGAATTCGAGTTCGGTGATCACGGCGCTCACGCCTCCGCGGTTCGTGCCGCACGCCCGGGTTCGATGCGGCGCGCAGCGGCGGTTCGTCTACGACTCGGGGTGTGTCGGCTCGCGGCAACCCCGGCAGCGGTGCCGGGCATCGAAGGCGGCGGGCCTCGCGGCCTCGCCATGCGCCGGCGTCAGGTTCGGACGATGAGGCGTCGCCAGGGCCAGGCTCCCCGGTCATGCGACCTGGGCTGGTTGTCGAGGCGAGCTGCGAACATGGTGCGCGAGTGTAGCAGCGGCTCGTGCGCCGTCGGCGCCGCTCAGCGCGTGCCCAGCAGCGCGAACGGCGCGCGGCCGCTGGCCGCGGCCATCAGCGCGAGCACGCGCGCGGGCTCGCTGCCCACCATCGGCCAGTCGAAGCGCCAGGTCCAGTTGCTGCCGCCCATCGTGCCCGGCGTGTTCATGCGCGCATCGCGGCCGAGGCCCATCGCATCCTGCAGCGGAAACATCGCCAGCTCCGCCACCGAATTGCATGCCGCGCGGATCGCCGCCCAGTGCACGTCGTGCGCGCCGCAGGCCAGGTAGGCGCCGGCGAAGCGGCGCTCGCGCTCGCTCGCGTGATCCCACCAACCGCGCAGCGTGTCGTTGTCGTGGGTGCCGGTGTAGACCACGGCGTGCGGCTTGAAGTTGTGCGGCAGGTACTCGTGGCCGGCGTCGCCGCCGAAGGCGAACTGCAGCACCTTCATGCCCGCGAAGCCGCAGGCCTCGCGCAGCGCGTGAACGTCAGGCGTGATGTGGCCCAGGTCCTCGGCCACGATCGGCAACGGCCCCAGCTCGCGCGCCATGGCGTCGAACAACGCCCGCCCCGGGCCCGCCACCCAGCGGCCACCCTGCGCCGTGGGCAGCTCGGCGGGGATCTCCCAGTACGCCGCGAAGCCGCGGAAGTGATCGATGCGGAACAGATCGGCGTGAACCAGCGCATGGCGCGCACGCGCGATCCACCAGGCGTAGTGCTCGTCGGCCATGCGCTCCCAGCGGTACAGCGGGTTGCCCCAGTGCTGGCCCTCGGGACCGAGGTCGTCGGGCGGCGCGCCGGCCACCACGGTGGGTTGGAAATGCTCGTCGAGCCGATACAGATCGGGCCGCGACCAGCAATCGGCGCTGTGATGGGCCACGAAGATCGGCACGTCGCCCATGATCGACACACCGCGCTCGTTGGCATAGGCCTTCAGCGCCCGGCACTGGGTGTCGAAGCACCATTGCACGAAGACCCAGAAGTCGATCTCCCGCGCGTGCTCGGCGCGCGCTCGCGCCAACGCGGCGCCCTCGCGACGCGCCAGCGGCGCCGGCCACAGCCACCAGGGCCGGCCGCCCAGCGCCGTCTCCAGCGCCATGAACAGCGCGTAGTCCTCCAGCCACGGGCCTTGCGCCGCACGCCAGCGTTCGAGCGCGTCGCGTTGGGCCGGCGTGGCACGCGCGCGGAAACCCGCTTCGGCTTCGCGCAGTTGCCGATGCCGCCACGGCACGACGCGTTCGAAGTCCACGCGCTGCGCATCGAACCCGCCCTCGGGCAGGCCCGGCGCGGCGAGCCAACCGGCCTCGATGAGCGGCTCGAGCGCCACCAGCCACGGGCTGCCGGCGAACGCCGAGACGCTCTGGTACGGCGAATGCCCGGGCCCGATCGGCGTGGTGGGAAGCCATTGCCACACGCGCTGGCCGGCGGTGACGAGCCAGTCGACGAAATGCCGCGCGCCGGGCCCGAGGTCGCCGCTGCCGTGCGGGCCGGGCAGCGAAGTCAGATGCAGCAGGATGCCGGAGCGTCGAACAGAAGTGGCCATCTCACAAAGCGACAGTGGGTTCAGCCGGCGCGTCGAGCAGCCTGCAAGGCCAATGATGAAGCAGACTCAGAGCCGATCCAGGATCTCGCGGCGCTTTTGCTGGTACTCCTCCTCGGAGATCAGGCCGCCGTCGCGCAGGCGCTTGAGTGCGCGCAGACGCAGCTCCTGTTCCTCGAAGAACGCGGCGTCGCGCGCGGGTCGTGCCGCGCTGGCCGCCGTGGCGGGTGGTGGCGCTGCCGGAGCGGGCACCGCCGGGGCCGCGCTGCCGGCACCGAACGCACGCGCCAGCGCGTCGAGCGCGCGCGAGAACCACGAATCCGTCGGCTGGCCGGGCACAGACGCAGTCGCTGCGGGCGCTGCGGCGCTCGGCGCTGCGATCCGCGGTGCCGCCATCGCACCATAGCGGTTGTCGCGATGGAGCCCAATGAGTTCACCGCCCGCGGCGAGTTGCAGCGCCTGCTGCTGTGCATCGGCCGCCAGCAGATCGACCACCGCGGTCGCGGGCGGCTTGTCGCCGGTGTAGCCCATCGCGGATTCGGGGCGGCCGGCGGTGGGCTGCTGCGCGCCCAGCGCCAACCGCTCGATCGCGCTGCGCGCTGGCGTGCCGAGGCTGAGCCCGGCCTCGATGGTGGTCTTCGCCGCGGTGACGATCGCGGTCAGCGACCAGGCGGCCACGTCGAGCGAACCCAGGTACTTCTGCGGCACGAAGAACGACACCGTGCGCCCGCGCACGCGCACGTCGGTGGCGAAGAAGACCGAGGCATCGATCGCGGCCTCGGGGTCGGCCTGGCCCGGCGCTGCTGCCTCCTTCATGGCGTCGACGAGCTGGCGCCGCATCAGCTCGGGCCGCGGCGTCAGCACGACCACCTTCTCCCAGGCATCCGACGCCGCGATACGCGCGTGCCGGCCGGGCAGCGTGGCGGTGTTGCCCGAGCCGCGCACGCGGTCCGTGTCGATGTAGATGTCGATGTTGAAGGCATAGAAGCCGCGGCGCGCGAACAGCGACAGGTCTTCGCTGCCGAGGCCGCCGGACTTGACCGTCGACGGATGGCGGATCGGGTTGCGGAAGGTGGCCTCGAAGCGCAGGCCGCCGTCTTCGGCGAACACGCGCAGGCCACGGAGATCGAGGTCGCCGGGCGCGAAAGCCTGATCGCGCGGGTATACCAAGCTGCCGTCGCCGACGTCGTCGCCTTCGGGGTCCGTGATGCTCAGCAGCGGCGCGGGCTGCGCCAGCACGGCCAGCGGCAGCAGCAGGGCGGCAAGCGGGGTGATCGGCTTCATCGGCGCGACAGGGTAGACGAAAAGAAGAAGGGCCCGCCCCGAGCGCGGGCAAGGGCCCTGGGTGCGGACGCGCGGCGCCGCGCGCCCGCTCTGCGCGTCAGAAGATCGCCTTCACGAAGGCCTTCATGCGGTACTGGTTGAAGTCGGCGCCGAGTTTGCCGGTGGCCAACGGCACGGGATTCAGCGCCGTCAGCGACGCAGTCGCCGCAGTCTGATCGACGTTGCCACGGATCCACTGCGCGAGCAGCCCGGTTTCGAAGCCGGCCAGGTTGTACGCCAACTTGACGCTCCAGATGTTCTTCTTGCTGTCGACATCGCCCACGCTGGTCAGCGTGTACTTGCGCGAGTAGCCGCCGTAGGAGAAGGTCCCGTAGAGGTCGCGGAACAGCTGGTTGCCGACGCTGAGCGTGTAGCCCGAGTCCTTGGTCTGCAGATCGTCGGCGGCGGTCGCGGCGCTGAAGCCGTTCTTGTCGTCGACCAGCTTGTACTTGGCCCCGAGCTCGATGCCGCCCGCAACCGGCACCACGTAGCCCACGCGCGCGACCATGATCGTCGTCTTGCGATCGTTGTCGAGGCGGAAGAAGTTCGACAGCGGGCCGGCGGCTCCATAGCCCTGCCAGTTGTAGTTGTAGCCCAGGCGCGTGTACTCCAGCGACATCGGGATCTTCGCCACCTCGTAGCTGGCGACCACCGTGATGCCCTTCCAACCCTGCACCGATTCGCTGGGCGCCTCGTCGAAGTCCATGAAGTCGTTGTCGACCAGGCCATTGGCGCCGCTTTGCAATCCGCTGTCGCCTGCGCACAGCGCGCCCGCGGCAGCAAAGCACTTGGCCGATGCTGGAGCCTGCTGGTAGTCACGCGCCGCGCCGCCCATCCACTTCGGATCGCCCCAGCGGTGCCACGCCGCCTCGGAGCCCTCGGTCAACAGCACGTCGTTCTCGCGCCGCGTCGCCGTGTTGCTGAAGAAGCCGGCGCCGATGTTGAACACCTGCGCGTTGATCGCCAGCCCCGACACCGGCAGCGAGTTCAGGCCGATGTCGATCTTGTAGGCGCTATCGGTGATGCCGGACTTGGGGCTGTTGATCCACGGTTGGTCGAACAGCCCCTCGGCGTGGTAGTTGGATTTGTAGTACGCGCCCTTGAGGTCCACGATGTTCAACGCCGTGCCTTCCGCCTTGAGCATCGCCACCCTGTTCTTGGCGAACGTGCGCCGGTCGCGACCATCGAAGACCTGCGTGTCGCTGGTGACGAGCACGTGGTCGTTGAACTGCTGGTAGCTCGCCGTCACCTTCACCGGCCCCACCTGGCTCTTGACCTGGCCGATGTAGGCGGCTTCGTTGAACTGCGTGGCGTCGGTGGTGCAGCACGTCGGCCCCTGGCCGTAGTTGCTCTGCAGGTAGTTGGGCAGTGACAGCCGCGCAACCTCCCAGCTGGATGGGCCCAGCGGCAGCGGGCCCTTGAAGTACAGGCCGTTGTAGTTGTCGCGGTCGATGTAGCGCACCGAGCCGATGGTGAACGGATCGAACTGGCCCCAGTCGCTGGAGCCGATCAGCGCCTGGTCGAGCCAGTTGTAGCCCGGGGTCAACAGCACATAGGCGCCGCGCAGCTTGATGTACTTGCTCTGCTGCGGCCGGAGGTTGGCCGAGTCGCCGAAGCCCTCGTTGTTGTTGAAGCCGAAGTCGGTCCAGTACGCCGCCGGGCTGCGGCTTTGCAGGCGGATGCCGGCCTCGACCTGCTTGGAGATGCGCGCCTTCATGCGCAGCTCGAACTCTGTCCACTGGCCCTGGTCGGCACCGCTCGCGGTGTCACCGCTGCTGTTGCTGGTGATGCGCTGGTTGCCGTCGAGGAACTTCATGTAGATGTTCGAGCCGCTGAAGTCGATGTCGACCGCCAGCGCCGGGCCGGCCAGCGCGAACGCCGCGGCAGCCGCGATGGGTTTGAATTTGTAGGTTCTCATTGCTTGGACTCCTCTCGTGTCGTTCGTGGGGCGGATCACTTCTTGATCATCTTCAGCGTGGCCATCTTCTTGCTCTTGCCGTCGGGCGCGCACTCGTAGGCGAGCATCTCCGCCTGCTTGGCGTCGGGGCCGTCGAGCACATCCATCGTGTGCGGGTCGCAGTCGCCGTCGTTGCCGCCGCCCCAGCGGTGCTGGCCCTCGTATTCGTTGACCTTGCGCGTCAGAAAGTCGGTGGCGGCGGGGAAGCCCTCGTTGGACTGCATCACGACCTGGTACGCCCAGCCGTCGACGTTGCCGTCGCCGCCGAGTTCGGCCAGCGGCACCGAGCCGCTGATCGTGCGGCCGCGGCCGCGCGTGATGTTGGGCACCACCACGTCCTTGGCCAGCGCGCCGAGCTTGGCATCGGCCTCGCCGGTGACGCGCGCCTTCTTCTGCGGCGACAGCACGACCACCTTGTTCCATTCGTGGCCGGGTGCGAACTGCATGTTCAGGCCGGTCCAGGTCTCGGCATGCGCGCCGGGCGCGCCGGTCTTGATGAAGATGAACACCATCTGCACCGAGAAGCCGACGCCCATGCCCCAGGGATCCTCGAGCGTGGACGCGACGTCGACCGCGAAGTCGACGTTGCCGCCGCTCTTGACGGCCGAGAACTTGATCAGGTCGAACGAGCCGGCCTTGTAGACGCCGTCGGTCGGATAGGTGTAGTTGCCCGGCCCCTTGTCGTCGCCGCGCGGGTCGGTGAACTCGACGGCATGCGACGCCGCGGCGCCGAGCGCCAGCGCGGCCGCCAGGCCGATGGCACGCAGGTGGATGGGGGTTCTCATCGCGATCTCCTCTGTGGGTTGGGGGCAGGGACTACTTGATGCTGCCGGCGGTGAGGCCCGAGACGAGGTACTTCTGCAGCACCATGAACAGGATCACCACCGGCAGCGACACGATGACCGAGCCGGCTGCGAAGAATCCCCATTGGGAGGTGAACCCCCCGACGAAGAAGCGCAGGCCCACCGGCGCCGTGTAGTTGGACTCGGCCTCCATGAACACGGAGGCGAGGATGAATTCGTTCCACGCCGTCATGAACGAGAACAGCGCGGTGATCGCGATCGCCGGCTTGGCCAGCGGCAGGATGATGCGGAAGAAGATCGTCTGCGGGCTGGCACCGTCGATGCGCGCCGACTCCTCGATGTCGATCGGGATGGTGTCGAAGTAGCCCTTGAGCATCCACACGCAGAACGGGATCGCGGTGGTGGCATAGACGATCACCAGGCCGATGAAGTTGTTGCCCAGCCCGAGCCACTTGACGATGATGATGAACAGCGGAATCAGCATCAGCGTGCCGGGGAACATCTGCGACACCAGGAAGGCGAGCATCCCCTGGTCACGCCCGGGGAAGCGGAAGCGGCTGAAGGCATAGGCCGCGGTGCAGGCGAGGAACACGCCCAGCACCGTCGTCAGCGTCGAGACGATCACGCTGTTGAGCAGCCAGCGGCCGAAGGGCTGCTCGGTCATCACGTCGACGAAGTTCTTCGCCGACAGCTGCGCCGGCCACGGCAGCACGCCGCGCAGGCGTTCGACGAAGCTCGGGTCCTTGGGCAGGTCGACCAGGCCCACGCTCTGCTGGCCCGACCACGCCAGCGCCAGCACCCACAGCACCGGGTAGACGTACAGCAGCGTGAACGAGATCAGCGCCGCGTGCAGCCACAGCGGATTGCGCGGTTGGCCGTAGGCCGCCATGTCAGTAGCTCTCCGTCGCGCGCGTGACGCGCGTCTGGAAGGTGCCGTAGGCGAGCAGGATCGCGAAGATCACCGTCGAGTACGCCGCGGCGTAGGCGTACTGGTACTGCTCGAACGCGATCTTGTAGGCCTTGGTGACCAGGATCTCGTTGGCCCCCGCCGGCTCGCCGCCACTGACGAGAAAGATGATGTTGAACATGTTGAAGGTCCACACCACCGAGATCACGATCGCCGGCACCAGCGTGGGCCGCAGCAGCGGCAGCGTGATGCTCCTGAGTTGTTGCCACCAGCTGGCGCCTTCGACCTCGGCCGCCTCGTACATGTCCTTCGGGATCGACTGCAGCGCGCCGAGGATCACGACCATCATGAACGGCACGCTCAGCCAGCCGTTGGTGGCCAGGCCGGTGAGGAACGAGCTGATCACGCCGTCGAACCAGCGCACCGGCTCGAAGCCGGCCATCTGCACGACCTGGTTGATGACGCCGAACTGCGGGTGGAACATGCCGCGCCACACCAGCGCGGTGATGTAGTTCGGGATCGCCCACGGCAGGATCAGCAGCACGCGGTAGATCGTCTTGCCCTCGAGGCCCTCGGTGTTGAGCGCCATCGCCAGCACGAAACCGAAGCTCACGCCGATGCCGACGTTGGTGACGGTCCAGATCACCGTGACCATCAGCGTCCAGTAGAAGTTCTGGTAGTTCACCACCGTGCCCTCGGCGGTGGTCTTCACGATGTCGAAGTCGCCGAGAACGGCAATGAAGTTGTCGAGCCCGATCCAGCGCTCGCGGAACGGCAGGTTCTCGTTGAACAGCGTGGTGTCGGTGAACGACAGCGCGATGCCGTAGAAGAACGGAAAGAACACCAGCACCAGCATGCCGATCATCGCCGGCGCCACGTAGGCATAGGCCACCGCATGCGTGCGCAGCGCCGCGCGCGTGCGCGCAGCCCAGCCCTGCACGAAGAACAGCAGCACGCCGACGCCGAGCGCATCGACGAACCAGAAGGTTCGCTCGAGAAAGCGCGTGTGCGCATCCTTCGCGGCCGCGCCCGCCGCGAGCACCCCGCCGTCGGGCCCGATCAGGCCGAGCGGCCGGCCGTAGGCATCGGTGTCCCACGCGCTCGCCGGCCGCGGCGGCAGCGCGGGCGCGCCGCTGCGGGCATGGGTCGCCGCGGCCGCGAGCTGCACCCTCGACACCGCGGCGTTGCTGGCGGCCGTGCGCTCGGCCAGCTGCCCGAGGCGCTGCTGCTGGTAGATCAGCGCCAGCGCCAGCAACGCCACCAGCGCGAGGCCGCGCGCGAGGTCGAAGCGGCGCTCGGGTTGCGAACGCAGCACCGCGCCGCCGGCCAGCGCCGCCGCCAGCAAGGCCAGCGGCAGCAGCCAGGGCACGGCGACGCCTTCGCCGGCGGCCTGCGTGCCGACCTGCAGCTGCACGATGCCCGCTGCGGTGTCGCCGCCGCGGTACGGCACGCTCACGGTGATCACGCCGCTGCGCGGGTCGTCGATCTGGATCGTCTTCTTGCGCGCCGCGCCTTCGGCGGCATTGGTCTCGGCCGCCGACTGCAAGGCCGTGGCCAGATCGAACAGCGGCTTCTCCTCGCGCTGCAGGTTGCGCGGCGCCTGGTCCTGCGCGCGCGTGGAGGCCTGCAGCTCGCGCCCGACCACCACCCGCAAGGCTTCGATCGCCGCGTGCTCGCGCTGCCACAGCGCCACGCGTTCGCCGACGGCGGCTGCGTCGCCCGCGCCGGCCAGCGACGACGCCACCGCGTTGGCCAGCAGCACGGCTTGGCGCTGGCGCTGCTGCGCGGCGAGGTCGGCGCCCACGCCCGACTGAAGCCAGGCCGAGACAGCCAGCACGAACGCCAGCGCGACGCCGAGGCCGAGCGATGTGCTGCGCCTGGGCCCGTTCATCACGTCACCGGTGGTGCGTTCGCCTCCGCCTCAGCTCACTTCGACTTGCGCAGCGCGTTGATGTTGTCCTGGATCGATGCGGCCGCCTCCTTCAGCGCCGCCTCGACCGTGGCGTTGCCCTTCACGATCTTGTTCATCGCCGTCGTCGCCGGCGACCACACCATCGTCATCTCGGGCCGGTTGGGCATCGGCTCGGCGTTCTCGAGCTGGTCGCGGAAGGCCTTGAGCACCGGGTCGCCGCTGACCTTGGGATTCGCGTAGACGGCCTTGTTGGTGTGCAGCTGGCGGCCTTCGACGGCCAGCACCAGGCCGGCCTCCTCGCCGGCGAGGAACTTCACCAGCTCGTAGGCCAGGTCCTTCTTGGTCGAGCTGGCCGCCACGTAGGCGCCCTCGATCGTCATCCACGGCCGCAGCGGCTTCTTGGCGGCGTCGAGCACCGGCAGCAGCGCGAGGCCGAAGTTGATCTTCTTGTCGATGTCGCCGACGAACCAGGGCCCGTTGATGACCATCGCCGCCTTGCCCTCGTTGAACATCGAGGCGATCAGCGCCTCGCTCGGCTCGGTGGGCAGGATGGCGTCCTTCTTGTACCAGGTCATCATCTGGTTCAGCGACGCCACCGTGGCCGGGCTGTCGATCGTGAGCTTGCCGTTCTTGTCGAACACGGCGCCGCCGAAGGCGTTCATCAGCGCCGAGTGGAAGTAGAAGTTGGTGTACCAGTAGGCCAGGCCGTAGCGGCCCGACTGCGCGTTGGTGAGGCTCTTGGCGAGCTTGACCATCTCGTCGGTGGTCTTGGGCGGCGCCTTGACGAGATCCTTGTTGTAGATCAGCGTCGGCATCTTGTAGTTGATCGGCAGGCCCCAGACGCCGCCCTTGTAGGTCATCGCGTCGATCATGCCGGGCAGCAGCCGCTCGCGCGTGGGCTTGTCGAGGAAGAAGTCGATCGGCTCCACGGTCTTGCCGGCCTCGATCCAGCCGCCGAGCCGGTCCTGCGCGTAGATGAACACGTCGGGGCCCTTGCCACGCGGCACGGCGGCGCTGATCTTGTCGGCATAGGCGTCGTAGGGGATCGCCAGCGTCGACACCTTGGCGCCCTTGGCGGCCGGGCTCTTCTCGAACATCTCGACCACCTTCTCGAACGCGGCCTTCTCGGCCGCGCGGTAGGCGTGCCAGACGACGAGTTCGTTGCCCGCCTGCGCGAAGCTCGCCGCGGCGAACGACAGGGCGCCGGCGGCGACGGTGGTCTTCAGCAGCGTGTGGATCATCATGTCTCCTCGATGTGTCGGTGTTCAGGCGAGCCGCTTCTCGCTCGCCGGGTCGAACAGGTGCATGGCGTCGGTGCGCACCAGCAGCGTGATCGGGTCGCCAGGCCGCGCCAGCGCGGCATGGCTGCGCAGGCGGCCCGCCAGCGTCTGGCCCTGCAGCTGGAAGAACACCAGCACCTCATGGCCGAGCGGCTCGATCAGCTCGATCGTGCCGCTCACGCTGCACTCGCTCTTCCAGTCCACCTCGCGCGCGGCGCCGATGTGCTCCGGGCGCAGGCCGAGGATCACCTCGCCGCCCTTGCGCCTGGCTGCCGCGTCGGCAAAGGCCGGCGCCACCGGCATGCGCACGTCGTGCAGCAACACCTCGCGCCCGTCGTCGCTGAGCCTGGCCTTCAGCAGGTTCATCCGCGGCGTGCCCATGAAGCCGGCGGTGAACACGTTGGCCGGCGTGTCGTAGATCTCCATCGGCGTGCCGACCTGCGTGAGGTTGCTCTGCGTCGGGTCGGCGCCGCAGGGGCGCAGTACGGCGATGCGATGGCCCATCGTCATCGCCTCGACCTGGTCGTGGGTGACGTAGACGGTGGTGGTCTTCAGCCGCCGCTGCAGCCTGGCGAGCTCGGCGCGCATGTGCACGCGCAGCTCGGCGTCGAGGTTGGACAGCGGCTCGTCGAACAGGAACACCGATGGGTTGCGCACGATCGCGCGACCGAGGGCCACGCGCTGGCGCTGCCCGCCCGACAGCGCCTTGGGCTTGCGCTGCAGGAAGTCGTTCAAGCCCAGGGTCTCGGCCGCCTCGCGCACGCGCCGGGCGATCTCGTCGGCCGGCATCTTGCGGATCTGCAGGCCGAAGGCGATGTTGTCGTACACCGTCATGTGCGGGTACAGCGCGTAGCTCTGGAACACCATCGCGATGTCGCGGTCTTTCGGATGCACGTCGTTGACCACGCGATCGCCGATGCGGATCGTGCCCGAGGTGACGGTCTCCAGCCCGGCGATCATGCGCAGCACGGTCGACTTGCCGCAGCCCGACGGCCCGACGAAGACCATGAACTCGCCGTCCTTGATGTCGAACGTGAGGTCGCGGATCACCGCGACCTCGGGCGTGTACGACTTGCCGACGTGATCGAGCGTGATCGAGGCCATGGTCGGGCGCCCTATTCGGCAGACGGCACCAGGATGCGCACCGAGGTCGGCGCCATCTCGGCCTTGATGCGGCCACCCGCCGTGCTCACGCGCTCGCCGCTGAGCGCGTCGCGCGCGCCGGCCGCCGTCCAGCCCGAGGGCACGGCCACGTCGGCACTCGCCGGCTTGTCGTCGCGGTTGGCCAGCACCACCACCTGATCGCCGCTGGTGGCGTCGCGCCGCGCGAAGGCCAGCGTCGCGTCGGGCGGCTGCGTCAGCATCGTGTAGTCGCCGCGGCGCAGCGCCGCGCGCTCCTTGCGGATGCGGATCAGCGCCTTGTAGAACTCGCGCATCGATTCGTCGCGCGCCACGCCCTTGCCGGGCAGGATGTCGCGCTCGCCCCAGGGCATGTCGTTGCGGTTGAGCGGCCATTCGTGCCCGTCGCGCGCGACCTCCTCGCCGTAATAGATCACCGGCATGCCCAGCGAGGTCATCTGCAGCGCCGCGCAGACGCGAAAGCGCGCGCGGTTGCCGTCGAGGTCGCCCAGCGCCATCGGCTCGTCGTGGCTCGACAGGTAGTGCGCCAGCACGTAGCCGGGCCGCACCTGGTGCCGGTTGCGCAGGTAGGCGGCGTAGGCCACCGTGCGGCCGCGACCGCTGACCCAGCCTTCGCAGCTGCCCTTGAAGCTGAAGTCGAACCCCGAGTCGACCTCGTCGCGTTCGAAGATGGCGTCGAGCCCCTGCGCGCTGCCGCCCCAGACTTCGGCCAGCAGGAAGAACCGCGGCCCCAGTTCGGCGCGCGTGCGCTGTCGGTGCTCGGCCCAGAACTCGCTGGCGAGGTGCTTGTAGGTGTCGAGGCGGAATCCGTCGACGCCGCTCGCCTTGGCCAGCGCGATGTTGGCGCCGAGCAGGTAGTCGCGCACCTCGGGGATCTCGGTCTTCAGATCGGGCAGGCCGCCGACCGCGCAGGTGACCGGTGCGACCTCGCAGTTGCCTTCGCCGATGCGCACCCAGCTCTCGCCGCTCGCCGTGCGGCGCGAACCGAGCGTCGACGTGTAGCCGGTGTGGTTGTAGACCACGTCGAGCAGCACCTTGATGCCGCGCCGGTGCGCCTCGGCCACCAGCGTCTTCAGCTCGTCGAGGCTGCCGAAGTGCGGGTCGAGGGTCTCGAAGTCGTCGATCCAGTAGCCGTGGAACGGCTCGTGCTGGAACTCGCCGACCCCCGTCTTGCCCGGTGCCTGCGCCGGCATGCCGCGCGGCTGCTGGCGCTGCACCGGGTTGATCCACAGCGCGGTGATGCCCAGGTCCTGCAGCTCGTCGAGCTGCCGGGTCAGGCCCGCGAAGTCGCCGCCGTGCCAGCCGCCGGGGTTGCGTCGATCGACGCGGATGTTGTTGCGCGCATCGCCGTCGGCGAAGCGGTCGATCAGCACGAAGTACAGCACCTCGTCGGCCCAGGGCTGATCGCGTGATATCGGTGCCTGCTGCGACCATGCCGGCGCGACCAGCACCGCGCCGAGGCACAAACCGCCGAGACAGCGACCTGCCACGCCGCGGCGCAGCCATCGCGCGAGCCGATGCGCCAGGCAGCACCATGCCGTCAGGGCCATGGCGCACGTGCCGACCACGAAGGGCAATTCCCGCGCTATCTTCAAGCCGTGCCTGCCTGGGTCATCACCGCCTCTACCCCCGACGCTGCCGCTGGGCGCCGGCCGTGGGCTCAACATAGGCCCGCCCTGAAGCGCGGCCGTTGACGATGCTCATCGCTGCCCCACTCGCCGAAGCACCGTGGTGCGACGCCGACAACCCGGCGCACGGCTGCGTTCGCGACGATCGAACACGCCCGGCGCTGCAGCCATGACGACCGATCGCGACCGGCACGTGCTCGTCACCGGCGCGTCGCGCGGCCTCGGTGCGGCCCTGTGCGCCGAGCTGCTCGCGCGCGGCTATCGCGTCACCGGCGTCGCGCGCAGCGCCGATGAGCTGCGTCGCCGGCGCGACGCGCTGCCCGATGCGCAGCGCGCGCGGGCCGACTGGCGCGTGTGCGACCTCGCCGATCCGGCAGCGACCGTTGCGCTGGTGCAAGACATGTTGCACCGCGGCGATGCGCCGGACGTGCTGATCAACAACGCCGGCGCCGGCGCGTTCAAGCCACTGCTGGAGTGGTCGGACCACGAGCTGGCAGATTGCGTGCATCTGAACCTGTTGGCGCCGATGCTGCTGGCGCGCGCGGTGCTGCCCGGCATGATCGAGCGCCGTCATGGCACGATCGTCAACATCGCCTCCGACCTCGCGCGCCGGCCGCTGGCGAACATGGCGCCCTACGTGGCGGCCAAGCACGGTCTGCTCGGGTTCTCGGCCTCGCTGCTGCGCGAAGTGAAGGCGCATGGCATCAAGGTCAGCACGGTGCTGCCGGGCATCATCGACACGGCGTTCGGCGGCGCCACGCCCGGCAGCAAGGACGAAGCCCGGTCGCTGCAGTGCGACGCGCTGGCGAGCCGCATCGCCGATCTGCTCGAGCTGCCGGGCAGCATGGTGATCGACGAGCTGACCATTCACCCGCTGCATCAGGAGTTCTGAAGCCCCGCGTCGCGGCGCGCGCTTGCGGGCGATCAACGTTGCCTTGCGCAGCAGCACCCGCGGCCGGGCGCGTGGCGCATGCTGTACCGATGCAACAGGGTGCATCGACCGCCGCCGACGCGCACCGCGCGCGCGACACGCCGAACGATCCACCGGCACCTGCCATCACCGCGCCGGCCGAGTCGACCTTGCGCGCGTTGCTGGCGATCGTGGAGGCGACGCTGCGCGAGCTGCATGCCGACGCGCCGGGCCTGCCGGCGGCGACGCCGGCGAGCCTGCTCGACCGCGACCTGGGGCTCGACAGCCTCTCGCGCATGGAGCTGCTGCTGCGCATCGAACGCGGCTTCGGCATCCAGCTGCCCGAAGACACGCTGCAGCGCGCCGACTCGGTGGCCGATCTGCTGCAGGCGGTGCAGCGGGCGTCGTGCGCCGCGCCGGCAGCCGCGCGTGCGATCGCCGTACCGAGTGCGGGCCCAACACGTGAGGACGTGCACGAGCCCGCCGCCGTCGACGCCTCGCCGGGGTCGGCCACGACGCTGCTCGAAGCCTTCGACTGGCACCTGGCCGCGCACGGCGACCGCACCCACGTCACCGTGCTGAGCGACGATGCCGCGCAAGCCATCGCCTACCGCGAGCTGGCGCAGCGCTCGGCCGCGGTGGCCGCCGGGCTGCAGCATGCCGGCATCGCGCCGCGCCAATGCGTGGCGATCATGCTGCCGACATCGCCCGAGTACTTCGCCACCTACCTCGGCATCCTGCGCGCGGGCGCGATCCCGGTGCCGATCTACCCGCCGGCCCGCGCCTCGCAGCTGCAGGACCACGTGCTGCGGCACGTCGGCATCCTCGACAACGCGCAGGCGGTGGCGATGGTCACCGCGTCGGAGTCGATCCTCGTCGCGCGGCTGCTGCAGGCGCGGCTGCCGGGCCTGCGCCACGTCGTCACGCCGCAGCAGCTGCTCGCCGGGCAGGCCGCGCCGCAGGCGGTGGCGGTGCAGGCGCACGACATCGCCTTCATCCAGTACACCTCGGGCAGCACCGGCCGCCCCAAGGGCGTGGCGCTCACGCATGCCAACCTGCTCGCCAACATCCGCGCGATGGTGCAGGCGGTGCAGGCCAGTCCGCGCGACGTGTTCGTCAGCTGGCTGCCGCTGTATCACGACATGGGGCTCATCGGCGCCTGGTTGACGGCGCTGGTGGTGGGCTTCCCGCTGGTGGTGATGTCGCCGCTGGCGTTCCTGGCCCGGCCGGCGCGCTGGCTGCAGGCGATCGACCGCTACCGCGGCACGCTCTCGGCGGGGCCCAACTTCGCCTACGAGCTGTGCCTCAAGCGCATCGTCGATGCCGATCTGGCCGGCGTGGACCTGAGCTGCTGGCGCCTCGCCTTCAACGGCGCCGAGGCGGTGAGCCCCGACACGGTGGAGCGCTTCGCGGCGCGGTTCGCGGCCCACGGCCTGCGGCGCGAGGCGGTCGCGCCGGTGTACGGCCTGGCCGAGGCCTGCGTGGGCCTGCTGTTCCCGCCGCCGGGCCGCGGCCCGCTCGTCGATCGCGTGCAGCGCGAGCCGTTCTCGCGCGAGCGCCGTGCAGTGCCTGCGGCCGCCGACGATGCGAGCGCGCTGCGCTTCGTGGCCTGCGGCTCGGTGCTGCCCGGGCACGCGGTGCGCATCGTCGACGAGGCCGGCCGCGAGCTGGCCGACCGTGCAGAGGGCCGGCTCGAATTCAAGGGGCCGTCGGCCACGCGCGGCTACTTTCGCAACCCGCAGCAGACCGAGCGCCTGATCCACGACGGCTGGGTCGACACCGGCGACCGCGCGTACCGCGTCGGAGGCGAGATCTACGTCACCGGCCGCGTCAAGGACATCGTCATCCGCGGCGGCCGCAACCTCTACCCGCAGGAGATCGAGGAGGCGGTCGGCGCGCTCGACGGCGTGCGCAAGGGCTGCGTGGCCGTGTTCGGCAGCCCCGATGCGGCCACCGGCACCGAGCAGCTGGTGGTGCTCGCCGAGGTGCGCGCGCTCGGCGCGGCCGCGCGCGCGGCACTGCACGATGCCGTGGCGCGCGCCGTGGTCGGCGCGATCGGCGAGCCGCCGGACCGCATCGTGCTCGCGCCGCCGCACACGGTGCTCAAGACATCGAGCGGCAAGGTGCGGCGCTCGGCCTGCCGCGAGCTGTTCGAGTCGGGCGCGATCGGCGCTGCGGCGCCGAGTGCGCGCGCGCAGCTGCTGCGCCTGGCCTTCGGCGCGCTCGGCCCGCGCCTGCGGCAGCTGGCGCGCGCGGCCGGCACGCTGGCGTTCGGCCTGTTCGCGAGCGCGCTGTTCTGGCTCGTCGCGCCGCTCGCCTGGCTGCTGATCGCCGCAACGCGACGGCCGGCGCAGGCCTGGGCGATCGGCCGCGCGGCCGCGCGTGCGCTGCTGCGCGCGATGGGCACGCCGCTGCAGGTCGAGGGCCTCGACCGGCTGCCGCCGGGCCCGTGCGTGCTGGTGTGCAACCACGGCAGCTACGCCGACGGTGCGCTACTCGTGGCCGCGCTGCCGCAACCGTTCGTGTTCGTGGCCAAGCGCGAGCTGCTCGCGCAGCCGGTGGCGCGCATCTTCCTGCAGCGCCTGGGCACCGTGTTCGTCGAGCGTGCCGACACGGCGCGCAGCGTGGCCGATGCGGCGCGGCTGGCCGATGTGCTGAAAGCCGGCCACTCACCGCTGGTGTTTCCCGAGGGCACCTTCGTCGAGCAGCCGGGCCTGCTGCCGTTTCACCTCGGCGCGTTCCTGGCCGCCGCGCAGGCCGGCGTGCCGGTGGTGCCGGCGGCGATCCGCGGCAACCGCGAGCTGCTGCCCGACGACAGCTGGTGGCCGCGCCGCTCGCGCATCGCCGTGAGCCTCGGCGAGCCGATCGCGCCGCCCACCGACGCGCCCGACGTGTTCGCCGCCGCCGTGCGGCTGCGCGACGCCGCGCGCAGCCGCATCGCGCGGCAGCTCGACGTCGAGTGACGCGCCCGCGGCCGGCCGCCTTCAACTCACCAGCAGCTCGTCGATGCGGTCGACGAGCCGCGCTGCGCCCAGCGCGCCGAGGTCCTGCCCATGGTGAAAGCCGTAGCGCACCAGCGCCACCGCGCAGCCCGCGGCGGCGCCGGCCTGCGCGTCGACCTGCGAGTCGCCGATCATCAGCGTGCGCGCGGGCATCGCGCCCAGCCGTTCGCAGGCGGCGAGCAGCGGCATCGGGTCGGGCTTCTTCTTCGGCAGGCTGTCGCCGCCGAGCACGACCGCGAAGTGCGGCGCCAGCCCCATCGCTTCGAGCAGCGCGACGCTGAACGCATGCGGCTTGTTGGTCACGCAGCCGAGCGCGATGCCCGCGCCGGCGAAGCGCGCGAGCGCCTCGCGCACGCCGGGGAACACGCGCGCGTGCCGGCCGTTGATGGCGCGGTAGTGGCGCTGGTAGCTGCCCCAGGCGGCGTCGTAGCGCGCCGCGTCGGCGCCGCCGTGGCGCAGCGCGGTGCGGATCAGGTGCTCCGAGCCCCAGCCCACGCCGCGGGCCACCGCGTCGCGCGGCATCGCCGGCAGCGCCAGCTCGGCCAGCATCGCGTTGACGGCAGCGTCGAAGTCGCCCAGCGTGTCGACCATCGTGCCGTCGAGGTCGAGGATCGCGGCGTCGAAGTCGTCACGGCGCATGCGGGGCGCGCCGATTCATGGCGGGTTGCGCCGGCCGATCAGCGCGCCAGCGCGGCGCGCATGGCCGTGATCACCGCGCGGTAGTCCTTCTGGCCGAAGATCGCGCTGCCGGCCACGAAGGTGTCGGCGCCGGCATCGGCCACGCGGCGGATGTTGTCGACCTTGATGCCGCCGTCGACCTCGAGCCGGATGTCGCGCCCGCTCTTGTCGATCAGCTTGCGTGCCTGCTCCACCTTGCGCAGCGCGCTGTCGATGAAGCTCTGGCCGCCGAAGCCCGGGTTCACGCTCATGATCAGCACGAGGTCGATCTTGTCGAGCGTCCACTCCAGCACGTCGAGCGGCATCGCGGGGTTGAACGCCAGGCCGCACTGCTTGCCCTCGGCCTTGATGAGCTGCAGCGTGCGGTCGACGTGCGTCGACGCATCGGGGTGGAAGCTCACCAGGTCGGCGCCGGCCTTGCAGAAGGCCTGCGCCAAGGCATCCACCGGCTGCACCATCAGGTGCACGTCGATCGGCGCGCGGCTGTGCTTGCGCAGCGCCTCGCACACCATGGGGCCGAAGGTGAGGTTCGGCACGTAGTGGTTGTCCATGACGTCGAAGTGGATCCAGTCGGCGCCGGCGTCGATGACGGCGCGCACTTCCTCGCCGAGGCGGGCGAAGTCGGCGGAGAGGATGCTCGGGGCGATGCGGTAGGTCACGGCGGGCCTTGCAATGGCAACACGAGCGGCATTGTCGCAGCCTTCCTAGAATCGGCCGCCATGAAGGGCCCGCAATTCAGCTGCAAGGTCGCCGTGCGGCCACTGGCCGAGCAGACCGACGCCTCGCGCGAGCAGTTCGCGTACGCCTACACGGTGACGATCACCAACACCGGCGACACCGCGGCGCAGCTGATCGCGCGGCAGTGGTGGATCACCGACCACCGCGGCCAGGTGCAGGAGGTGCGCGGCCTCGGCGTGGTGGGCCACCAGCCGCTGCTCCAGCCGGGCGAGTCGTTCGAGTACTCCAGCTGGACGCACATCGGCACACCGATGGGCTCGATGAAGGGGCGCTACTTCTGCATCACGCACGATGCGCACTGGTTCGAGACCGAGATCGCCGAGTTCGCGCTCGCCGACGCGGCGGCGCTTCATTGACATCTACATCTCTCGATCGCGGTCGCGCCGCTCGCCGCGCTTGCGGCCCGCGAACATCGTCCACCACACCATGAACAGCAGCAGCGCCAGCGCCGCGAGCATCTCCAGGACAATCACCCACATATGCGTTGGCTGCGCGGTTTCTGGTTGGCGATTCTAGGCAGCGGGGTGGCGTGCGCCGGGCCGCCGGGGCCGCCTGCAGGCGGCGTCACGGCGGTGACCTACGCGCCCGCCAGCGAGCGCGCGCCGCTGCCGATGCTGCGGCCGCGCGCGCGCTGGGTGCCCGCGCCGTGGAGCGAGCTGCCCGGCTGGAGCGACGACCGCACGCGCGAGCTGTGGCCGGCGCTGCTGGCCGGCTGCGCGAAACCGGCCGACGGCTGGGCGAGCGTGTGCGCGCAGGCGCGAGGCTTAAAGCCGGGCGACGACGCGCAGGCGCGCGAATTCCTGCAGCGCGTGCTGGTGCCGTATCGCGTCGAGGCGCTCGACGGCCAGGCGCAGGGCCTGGCCACCGGCTACTTCGAGCCGCAGCTCGCCGCCAGCCGCCGCCCGCGCGACGGCCAGCAGGTGGCGCTGTACCGCCCGCCGCCCGACCTCGGCGCGCGCCGGCCGTACTGGAGCCGCGAGCAGCTCGACACGCTGCCCGCGGCGCGCGCCGCGCTGCGCGGCCTCGAGATCGCGTACCTGACCGATCCGCTCGATGCGCTGCTGGTGCAGGTGCAGGGCTCGGGCCGGCTGCGCGTGACCGAGCCCGACGGCCGCGAGCGCGCGACGCGGCTCGTCTACGCCGGCCACAACGACCACGGCTACAAGTCGGTGGGCCGCTGGCTGATCGAGCGCGGCGAGCTGCGCAGCGAGGAGGCGTCGTGGCCGGCGATCCGCGACTGGGCGCGGCGCTTCCCCGACCGCGTGAACGAGCTGCTGTGGAGCAACCCGCGCGTGGTGTTCTTCACCGAGGAGCCGCTGCCCGACGAAACGATCGGCCCGCGCGGCGCGCAAGGCGTGCCGCTCACGCCCGGCCGCTCGGTGGCGGTGGACCCGCAGGCGCTGCCCTACGGCACCGTGCTGTGGATCGACAGCACCGAGCCGCTGGCCGCCACGCCGCTGCGCCGCGCGGTGATGGCGCAAGACACCGGCAGCGCCATCGTCGGCGCGGTGCGGGTCGACTACTTCTGGGGCTGGGGCGCGAATGCCGAGCAGCAGGCCGGGCGCATGAAGCAGCCGCTGCGGCTGTGGGCGCTGTGGCCGCGCTGACAGCGCGGCCTTCGGCAGTTCTGCCGCGGTCGTGACGCAGACCTGATGAAGCTGCCGCGGTCATCACCGCGGCGCCTCACCCGCGCTCGACACCCTCGGGCATCGGCACGAAGCGCACGTCGAGCACGTCGCGTTCGCTGATGCCGCCGTCGGCCGCGCGGTCGATCACGCGCAGCGCCTGGATGCCGTCGGGCCCGACCGGGATCACCAGCCGCCCGGGCCGCGCGAGCTGCGCCAGCAGCGCCGGCGGCACTTCGTCGGGGCCGGCGGTGACCACGATGCGGTCGTACGGCGCGCGCGCCGGCCAGCCCTGCCAGCCGTCGGCCACCTGCACCTCGACGTTGGCGATCTGCAGCGCGCGCAGGTGCTCGCGCGCCAGCTCGGCCAGCGGCGCGATGCGCTCCACGCTCACCACCTCGCCCGCCAGCTGCGCCAGCACGGCGGCCTGGTAGCCGCAGCCGGTGCCGATCTCGAGCACGCGATGCTGCGGCTCGGGCTCGGCCAGCGCCGTCATCAGCGCCACGATGAAGGGCTGCGAGATCGTCTGCCCGGCGCCGATGGGCAGCGGGCGGTTCTCCCACGCCAGCTCGCGCCACGCGTCGCCCACGAAGCGATCGCGCGGCACCGCGCGCAGCGCCTGCCACACGCGCGCGCTCGGCGCGGCGAGGCCGGTGCGGTGCGCGGTGGCGCGAAAGTCGGCCGCCACCTCGGCCCACAGTGCGTCGCGGCGCGACGCGCCATCTTCCCGTTCGAGTGCCATGGCTCGAGTGTGCGCCCGGCGCGGCACGCCGGCATTGCGCAAACCCAGCGCCAACGCACGCGCCGGCGGCGCAGGCCCTCACCGAGCGCGAAACCGGTGCGCCGCCTACACTGGTCGGCCCCTCGGCGCCCGCTGGAGACAAGCCCGCCCATGAACGCCCCGCTGCCCGACGCGATCCGCAAGGCCCTGGAGAGCGTGACGCTCGACGACAAGTACGCGCTCGAATCGGGGCGCGCCTTCATGAGCGGCGTGCAGGCGCTGGTGCGGCTGCCGATGCTGCAGCGCGCGCGCGACGCGAAGGCGGGCCTGAATACCGCGGGCTTCGTGAGCGGCTACCGCGGCAGCCCGCTCGGCGGCTACGACCAGGCGCTGTGGTCGGCGCGCAAGCACCTGGCCGCCAGCCACGTGGTGTTCCAGCCCGGCGTGAACGAGGAGCTGGCGGCCACCGCGATCTGGGGCACGCAGCAGCTCGAGTTCGACAAGGCCAACAACACCTACGACGGCGTGTTCGGCATCTGGTACGGCAAGGGCCCGGGCGTGGACCGCTGCTCCGACGTGTTCAAGCACGCGAATCTCGCCGGCACCTCGCCGCGCGGCGGCGTGATCGCCATCGCCGGCGACGACCACGTGGCCAAGAGCAGCACCGCCGCGCACCAGAGCGACCACATCTTCAAGGCCTGCGGGCTGCCGCTGTTCTTCCCGGCCAGCGCGCAGGAGATCCTCGACCTCGGACTTCACGCGTTCGCGATGAGCCGCTTCGCCGGCGTGTGGACGAGCATGAAGACGATCCAGGAGGTGGTGGAGTCGGCCGCCAGCATCGACGTGAGCGCCGAGCGCGTGCACATCGTGCTGCCGCAGGAGTTCGCGATGCCGCCCGGCGGCGTGCACATCCGCTGGCCCGATGCGCCGCTGGCGCAGGAATCCCGCCTATATGACTACAAGTGGTACGCGGCGCTCGCCTACGTGCGCGCCAACAAGCTCAACCACAACGTGATCGCCACCGCGAACGACCGCTTCGGCATCATCGCCAGCGGCAAGGCGTTCAACGACACGCGCCAGGCGCTGGCCGACCTGGGCCTCGACGACGACACCTGCCGGCGCTTAGGCATCCGGCTGCACAAGGTGAACGTGGTGTGGCCGCTCGAGGCCACGATCACGCGCGAGTTCGCGCAGGGGCTGCACGAGATCCTGGTGGTCGAGGAGAAGCGCCAGGTCATCGAATACCAGCTGAAGGAAGAGCTCTACAACTGGCGCCCCGACGTGCGGCCGCAGGTGGTGGGCAAGTTCGACCAGCGCGACGGCGACGAGGGCGGCGAATGGAGCCACCCGAACCCGAGCGGCTACACGCTGCTGCGCGCCAACGCCGACCTCACGCCGGCCATCATCGCGCAGGCGATCGCCAAGCGGCTGAAGAAGCTCGGCGTCGGCGCCGACATCGCAGCGCGCATGGATGCGCGGCTTTCGATCGTCGCGGCCAAGGAGCGCGCGCTGGCCGAGGTGAGCAGCAGCGGCGGCGAGCGCCAGCCGTGGTTCTGCTCGGGCTGCCCGCACAACACCAGCACGCGCGTGCCCGAGGGCTCGATGGCGATGGCCGGCATCGGCTGCCACTTCATGGCGGTGTGGATGAACCGCTCCACCGTGGGCTTCACGCAGATGGGCGGCGAGGGCGTGCCGTGGGTGGGGCAGGCGCCGTTCAGCAAGCGGCCGCACATGTTTGCCAACCTCGGCGACGGCACCTACTACCACTCGGGCTTCCTCGCCGTGCGGCAGAGCATCGCGGCCGGCGTGAACATCACCTACAAGATCCTGGTCAACGACGCGGTGGCGATGACGGGCGGCCAGCCGCTCGACGGCAGCCTGAGCGTGCCGCAGATGACGCGCGAGCTCGAGGCCGAGGGCGCCAAGCGCATCGTGATCGTGACCGACCAGCCCGAGAAGTACGCCGCCGGCGCGCAGATGCTGAACCTCGCGCCCGGCACCACCGTGCGCCACCGCGACGAGCTCGATGCCGTGCAGCGCGAGCTGCGCGACACGGCAGGCGTGACGATCGTGCTCTACGACCAGACCTGCGCCACCGAGAAGCGGCGGCGCCGCAAGCGCGGCAAGCTCGTCGACCCGGCCCGGCGCGTGGTGATCAACGAGCTGGTGTGCGAAGGCTGCGGCGACTGCAGCGTGCAGAGCAACTGCCTGAGCGTGGAGCCGGTGGAGACCGAGTTCGGCCGCAAGCGGCGCATCAACCAGAGCACCTGCAACAAGGACTACTCGTGCCTCAAGGGCTTCTGCCCGAGCTTCGTCACGGTGGAGGGCGGCCAGCTGCGCAAGCCGAAGAAGGACGCCGCGGCCCGCACCGACCCGAACAGCCTGCCGCCCGTCCCCGAGCCCGCGCTGCCGCCGGCGGAAGTTGCCTTCGGCATCGTGGTGGCCGGCATCGGCGGCACGGGGGTGATCACCATCGGCCAGCTGCTCGGCATGGCGGCGCACCTCGAAGGCAAGGGCGTGGTGACGCAGGATTCCGCCGGCCTGGCACAGAAGGGCGGCGCCACGTGGAGCCACATCCAGATCGCCAACCGGCCCGAGGCGATCCACACCACCAAGGTCGACACCGCGAAGGCGGATCTCGTGATCGCTTGCGATGCGATCGTGGCCGCGGGCAAGGCCACCGTGGGGCTGATGCACCAGGGCCGCACCTACGTGGCGCTGAACACGCACGCCACGCCGACCGCGAGCTTCGTGGCCAACGCCAACTGGCAAAGCCCCGCCGGCGCGTGCGAGGCCGCGCTGCGCGCCGCGGTGGGCGAGGCGCATCTCGGCGCGTTCGACGCCGAGCAGGCCGCGCTGCAGCTGCTGGGCGACTCGATCTACAGCAACCCGCTGCTGCTGGGCTACGCGTGGCAAAAGGGCCGCGTGCCGGTGAGCCGCGAAGCGCTGCGCCGCGCGATCGAGCTCAACGGCGTGCAGGTGGAGAACAACCAGGCCGCGTTCGAATGGGGCCGGCGCTGCGCGCACGACCTGGCTTCGGTGACCGCGCAGTACAAGGCCGCGCAGGTGATCGAGTTCGTGAAGAAGCCGGGGCTCGACGAACTCATCGCGCGGCGCGTCGAGTTCCTAACGGGTTATCAAAGCGGCGCGTATGCGGCGCAGTACAAGGCCTACGTCGACAAGGTGCGCAGCGCAGAAGGCACCGCGCTCGGCGCCGGCAAGACAGCGCTGGCCGAAGCGGTGGCGCGCTATCTCTTCAAGCTGATGGCCTACAAGGACGAATACGAGGTGGCGCGGCTGCACACCGACCCGGCGTTCACCGAGCGCATCGCGCAGATGTTCGAAGGCGAGTACACGCTGGTGCACCACCTGGCGCCGCCGCTGACGGCGAAGAAGAACGAGAAAGGCGAGCTGGTGAAGCAGGCCTACGCCGGCGGCTGGATGCGCGGCATCGCGCTGCCGCTGCTGGCAAAGCTGAAAGGCCTGCGCGGCGGGCCGCTCGACGTGTTCGGCAACACCGAAGAGCGCAAGACCGAGCGCGCGCTGATCGGCGAATACCAGGCCAGCATCGACGAGATCGTCGCCAAGGGCATCACCGCCGAGCGGCTGCCGCTGGCGCTCGAGATCGCGCGCGTGCCGGAGGAGATCCGCGGCTTCGGGCACGTGAAGGCACGGCACCTGGCGGCGGTGCGTGCGAAGTGGGGTGGGTTGATGGTGAGGTGGCGGGCCGGTGACTCGGGCGGCCCCACAGTCGCATCAGCCGAGCGCCCGCGGGGAACGGCCACCGCCTGATTGCACAGCCCGGAGCGCGAGTTCAGCCGTCGCGCCGACGGCTGCCCAGTCGACGCAGCCAACGCCACACGCGCACCAGCGGACGCGAGGCGGCTTCGTCGCCGACCGGCAGCAGCGGACCTGCGGCCGACCCGGCCGCGCCGACGGGCGGCCCGGCGAGCGGCTCAGTGGCGGGCGCATCTGCCGATCCGCTCGGCAAGGCGCCGAGGTTGCACTCAGCCGTTGCGGCCGGGTCAAGGTCGATCGATGGCAAGTCTGCAGCGATCGATCGGGTGCGCACCGGTGTGGCCGCGGTACCAACGGTGACGCCTGCAAGTACATCAAGCGGACTCGCGGTGTGGCCAGACTCGACCCTCAACACGTGGGTGTAGATCATGGTCGTGCTCACGTCGCTGTGGCCCAGCAGCTCCTGCACCGTGCGGATATCGGTGCCGGACTGCAGCAGATGGGTGGCGAACGCGTGGCGCAACGTGTGAACCGTGGCGGGCTTGTCGATGCCGGCGTCACGCACGGCCCGGCGCATGGCACGCTGCAAGCGCTGCTCCGACAAGTGGTGGCGCCGCGACACTGCACCGTGGCCTGCGCCTGCGGGCTCTTCGTCTGCCGAGGTGCGCGGATCGAGCGACAGCTGATCGGCCGGGAAGAGCCAGAACCAGGTGAACGTCTGGCCGGCGCCGCGATACTTGCGCTCCAGCGCGAAGGGCATGTGGACACCGGCCACGCCAGCGGCGCGATCTCGCGACCACAGCTCGCGTGCGCGCCGAACCTGCGCGCGCAGCGGCTCGACAAGCGAGCGGGGCAGCATCACGACACGATCCTTGCCGCCCTTGCCGTTGCGTACGACGATCACACCGCGAGAGAACTCGACGTCCTTGATGCGCAGGCGCAAGCCTTCCAGCAGTCGCATGCCGGTTCCGTAGAGCAAGCGGCCCAACAACGCGCATTCACCGTCCAGACGCTGCAATACCGCCATCACCTCACCGGGTGTGAGCACCACCGGAATGCGACGCGGCGCGAGCGGGCGATCGATCTGCGTCATCCAGGGCAGCTCGCAGCACAGCACGTGGCGATACAGGAACAGCAACGCAGAAAGCGCCTGCCGATGCGTGGACGGAGCCACGTCGCGAGTCGAGGTCAGGTGCGACAGGAACGCCTCGACCTCGGCTTGGCCGAGTTCACGGGGATGGCGCCGCCCGTGAAAGTGCACGAACTGCCTTACCCAGTGAACGTAGGCATCCTCCGTGCGGATGCTGCAATGCCGGTAGCGCAATTGCTCGCGCAACTGATCCAGCAGCCGCGTCGGCGGACGACCCGCACTATTGACGCGTTGTGCAGCAGGCGTGATACTGTGCATACATCCAGTATCCGCCGGTGAGCAAGCAATTGCAAGCTCCAGCGGGGACTTGGTCGATTAAGTTATGCGTCACGGCCCCACGTTATGCGTCGACTTGCCGAGTCCGGCCGCACCGTTTATGGTGTCAGCGTGAAAACCAAATTACGTTAGCCCGCATGAGGAAGTACACCGTACCCACGCTGCTCTGCGCAGCCCTCCTGCTCGTGTCCGCTTTGGCTCGCGCGCTTCTTGAGTGGCCTCCCTTTGTCACGTACTTCCCATACTTCATGTGGGTTCACGTCGCCGTTATCGCGCTAGCGTTTTACGGGTTTTGGGTCTTGCGCAAGGCCGCCAGTGCGCATCTCGGTGGGCTGGGTGTGTTTGTTCGTGGCGTGCCGCTTTGGTTGGTGGTGCTCGCCTTGCCCGTGGCGCTTGCCGTCGCGCCGATGGTCACACTGATCACGTCCTCGCTAGGTACCACGCCCGATGGCCATCCGGTGCACAGCAAATCTTGGGTAGAAGAGGGTGGTCGGCACTACGTTGTTCTCAATCGCACCGTTAGAGTCGAGATCACGAATGCTGAGTACACAGAGTCGTACCGCGAGATGTACGTAGGTTTCTCCTCAGCGTGGATCCTCTTCTCGTATCTGGTGTTGGTGCTCTGGCACTACAACTGGCGAAGGGAAGGTGTGAGCAATGCGGGCTAACCCTTCGTTGCACCCGACGGCCTACAGCGGGCTGCGCCCGCTTCCGTCCGCGGGTGAACTCAAACGTTAGGCGTCACACGACGTGTCTCTGCCCCGTCTCTCGCGGTTCTATCACGCTATCCTTTGCTCGTGCCCACTGGGAGGATCCACATGACTCGGAGCTCGCTTCTGCTCACTCTGTTTCTTTCGTCAGCACTTAGCAGTCAGGGTGCTGAAACTGAGAACCTCAACACCATCGGTGGTGGTGGCTTAGTCGAGGGTTCGGGGTCCGCGCTCATGCCGGGTCCAGGTGGTACGGTTCTTACCCTCACTGGCGGCGTCTTAGCGTCAAGCACCAAGGACACCGTCACTGTTAACGGCAAGACCATCAGCGTCACCTCGGCCACCCGCATCTGCGCAAAGAACGGGGCACGCACATCTCTTAAGGCGCTCCCCATTGGGGAGAAAGTGCTCGTTGTCTCACTGGCGGGAGAAAGCAACGCCCAGACAATTCGCGTTGGACCAATGCTGTCGAAACTCACCAAGAGCGGCGATCTTGAGCGCGTCAACAACTACGCGTGCAAGTAGAGGCTACGCAGGTCGCCGGAAGGTGACGCCTAACCCGTCGTTGCACCCGACGTTCGCCAGCCGGCTTCGCCGTCTGTCGCCCGCGGGTGAACTCCAACGTTAGGCCGCTTAGGCGCTGCAGTAGCATTCCCCCACTTACTACGGGAGGCTTCGCATGGGACTCTTCTCTCCGGGCAAGAAGCACCAGGCCGCGTGGAACGCCCTAATGGCCTCGTATACCTTTCTGGCCCTTGATCCAGCGCGCCAGCACCTTGTGCTCGCTCGTGCGCGAGAGATCACAGAGGACCAATTCGGCACATCACTACAGGCCATTCGGGAGAACAAGGACGCCATTGTCTTTCTTAACTTCCTCGTATACGCCCTGGGTGAGGAAGGCATCCCCCCCGCGCTTGGCAGCGAAAGGTGGTTTTGGATCAAGAACCCATTTGTCGAGTGCATTGGCGCCATGGAGGTACTTGAGTCGCAACGCACTCAGCTTGAGCGCAAGTACGGGGTGACATTCGACGTCGGCGTACGTGCACCATCCCCGAGTCCCTCACCGAACACCGGTGCCACGGTCCTCGATCGCATTGAAGACCTTGCTGCCAAAGTGCTTGTCCCGGGCTATAGGCGTGTAGCCGCAGAGCGTGGTTGCGCGCCTACCGACAAGACGACAGATCAACAGATCATTGACCTCTACAAGAAGGTTGGCACCGCGTTCAGAGAGGTATCGGAGCAGCGAGGGGAGAGGCTATCAGCAGGAACCCTGAACTTCATCGTTTTGAAGTTTCTTCAGCTGCGCGAGATGTTCGGCGACGAGATGCTTGAGAAGCATCTTGCCCATGAACTCGACAAGTACCGCTGGGAAGGACTGCGCCCTGACTACAAACAAGATCTGCGGCTCACCTAGTCCTGTCTACTTGCATCAGCGGCCTAACCCGTCGTTGCACCCGACATGCGTCAGCCCGCTGCGCGGGCTGCCACATGCGGGTGAACTCCAACGTTAGACCCCGGAGTTCTATGTCACCCGGTGCTTTCGCTGAGCTCCAGCAACGAGTTCATCGTTGCACCGAGCTCGTTCACAAGAAAACCGGCGGCGGTTCTGAGGCCACGTACGTCATCGGCGGGGTGGACCATGTGGTCCGCATCTCCGGCGCGAAGTCGACCGAGCAGCTCAAGGACGAGATCCTCAATCTGTACGTGTGGATCTGGAGTATCAAGGACCACTTGAAGGAGCTTTGCCGCAGGCGCGGAGTCGATCCACAGCGAATCGAACGCATCGCGGACTCAGAGCCCTCGCTGACGATCGCGGCGGACATCGCCAATCAAGCAAAGCATGGCGAGCTCAAATCCTCGCGCTCCGGCAGGTTTCCGCGGCTTTCAGTTGTCGGTCTTGAGTTTCCCGGCGCGTCCATTCAACACATCTCCGCAGAGGCACAACGGGTCGAGGTCAACATTGGCCTTCCTGAGTCCGCGATCATTCACGCGCAGATCTCGTTCACGGACGGAACGCCAACGCTCGACGCACTCATCAACGCAGAGCAGGCAATTCATGCGTGGCAAACTCGCGCCTTCCCGCTCGCCGGGGTCTAACCCGTCGTTGCACCCGACATGCGTCAGCCGGCTGCGCCGTCTGCCACATGCGGGTGAACTCCAACGTTAGGCGGCACACAACTATGGAGGAGGTCGCATGCTTGTGCTCGTGTTTGTACTTTGCGCGGTAGCCGCGTGGCTGTACTACCATCTCGCCGCTCGTTCACAGCGCTCAACCGCTGTTCGGGTCAGCTGGGCGGTAATGGGTTTTGTACTGTCTTTCCTCGCTCAGCGGTTCGTCGACCCACTGGCACACGCATTTGCGCGTAGCTGGTATCGGCACCTCCTCGCCACCTACAGCGATCGAGTCGTCGTCGCGGCCTCGTGTCTCATCGCCGGAGCGCTTGTGTTGCTGCTTGGCTTGCTATTGGCCAAGCTACTGCTGCGCGCGCCCTCGAAGCAATGATCCTGCCGCCTAACCCTTCGCTGCACCTGACGTTCGCCAGCCGGCTTCGCCGTCTGTCGCCCGCAGGTGAGCTCAAACGTTGATATGGCTTCTCCTTGTCAAGAGGCGACACCCGTCCCTCTGCGCGGCAGATGAAGATGTCTAGCTCGTTGCCGGACGGGGAACGCGACGGAGCCAGTTGAGTGCCACCCGATGTGGATGCGCGACGGTTGTTCATGCTGATATTCGAGGGTTGGCTACCGTCAAGACAAGTGTTCGTCGCAGGGCTGCCTTCGGTCTAGGGGCTGAGATTGCTCGTGCGCGTTGTCGCACTCGAGGTCACCAATAACGTTGTCGAGGGTTCCCTTGATGGCCATGGCTGCGCCGCGTTCCCGGTCCGGCCCTGAGGCTATGTGGCTTGCGCTTGCACCTCCTGTCGTGTTTTTCCATTCCAAAGCCGTATTTGGAGCGCGTCGGGTCAACCGGCGGCAGCGGCTTCAGCCGCGGCTGGCGTGGTGCCACGCCAGCCCGAGGTCTGCACTTCGCGGCCGATGGCCCACACGAAGCCGGCGAGTTCACGGGCGACCGCGACCACCACCTTGGTCTTCATGATTCGCCGTGCGCTCAGGCGCTTGAACTTGGTGTTCAGCCGCGTCTGCGCCTTCCAGGCGATATCGGTGACGGTGCGCGGCAGTCCATCGTGGCGCCTGGCGATGATGGGCGACACGCGAGCGCTGTGCTGGTAGTGCCATGCCACCTCCACTAACATCCGCCGCGCCGCGGAGTTGCCCGCCTTGGTGATGCTGCCTTGGCGGCGCTTGGGGCCCGAGCTGCGCTCGCCTGGCACCAGCCCGACGTAGGCCATCAGCTCGCGTGGGGATTCGAAGCGCAGGAAGTCCTGCAGCTCGCCCACCAGCGTCATCGCAGCAATCAATTGCACGCCGCGCAAGGCCTGCAACGCGTGCACCATCGGCGCCAGGCTCCACTCGGGCAATGCCTCGCGCAGCGCCTGCTCCAGCCGAGCGATGCGCGCGCCGGCCTCGGTAATCATGTGCAGGTACTCCTGGAAGGCGATCTGTTGCGCTGCGTGCGGCAGCTTCAGCTCGGCCAGCCAGCGTACGTGCGCAGCTGTCCAGTTCGCGCGTCCCGCGTAGGCTATGCCGTTGCGCAACAGCAGTGCCTTTAGCCGATGGCGTCCATTGCGTTGCTCGCGCACGGCGTCCTCCCTGGCGCGCACCAGGTCGCGTATGGCCTCGTCCAGCTCGTCGGGTACTCGAACCGTGCTCAGGTCACCCGAACGCGCCAGCCGCGCCAGCAGCATCGCATCGCGCCGGTCCGTCTTGACCCGATCACCTGCCGGGCGCGCGATCGACGACGGCGCCACCACCTCGCAGTGCAGACCCTGCGCATTCAAGTGTCGCCAGACCACAAACCCGCAAGGCCCTGCCTCGTACACGATGTGCAGCTGATGGCCACGGCTGAGCAGACGCCGCAGCGCCTTGTCCAACGATCCCAGGTCGCCCTTGATGCTGCCCACGTGGCGGACTTCCCCGTCACGCGGCGCGTCCGCCGTGGCGATGTCGATGCTGTCCTTGTGTACGTCCAAACCGACAAACAAGGTGCTAGATTTGTCCATGGCCCGTCTCCTCGCCTTTCGGCAATGCCCCGGCAGCCCGTCCGCTGGGTCCATTGGTGTAGCTCTGCCGGCCCCTGGCCCGCAACCTACGTTCGTGCGTGAGACGGGCCCCCTGGATTCACGAAGCCATCTTGTCTAGGCCGCGGAGTGCGTGCCACCCAAATGCATGCGCACTGTGTTCCGGCATCGAGCACTCAAGCTCGAAGAAGTCGCGCCCCGCGCCAGCGGCCCGCTCCGGCAACACATACCTGCGGCACGACGCTACGCGGAACTTCGGCATCGAGTCCCAGGCCGTCGGTCAGTCCCACGATGGCGCTTCGCGCCGGCGTGCTGCGCCGCGCAGTCAGTCTGTGGCTTCACCGCACAAGCGGCCCGCCAACAACCGGCCATGAAATCACACCCGGAGCACTTCGCGCGGCCGCAAGCTAGGGCTATGCTGCGAGCGTGATGCACTGGCTCGAAGTCGTTGCACTGAAATGCTTGGCTGCGGTGGCGCGGCCTAACCCGTCGTTGCACCTGACGTTCGCCAGCCCGCTTCGCGGTCTGTCGCCCGCAGGTGAACTCCAACGTTAGCCCTCACGTGAACCAATCCCACTTCGCGTTCGAGTACTCATGGGCTGACCTCAAGCCCATTCGCGCACTTGTGGCATTGGTGCTGTTCTTTCAGATCGTGGGCGCTCTCGCCGGCCTCTTCACCCGCCCGGTTCCTGGCTGGTTTGAAAGCGTTTGGTACGGTGGTGCCTTTGCCACGTTCCCAGGCTTTCTCGTTGGCCTATTCATTCAGTGGCGCGAACGCCCCGGTTCCCTTTCGGCCAACGCGCGTATGGTTTGGCACGTGGGCCTCGTGGCATTTGTGCTTTCGGTCTCCGCCGTTCTTATGCGCCGCTTCGGCTTCTTCGCATGAGGGCTAACCCGTCGTTGCACCCGACGTTCGCCAGCCTGCGGCTGCCGCCCGCGGGTGAACTCCAACGTTAGGCGGCACGTCATGACGACCGACACCGTACTTGCCGTCCCATCGCGTCGGCTCGTTGTGCTGCCACTCGTGCCACTTGGCGCCGTCCTCCCGGTGCTTGTCGCCGACTGGTCTGGTCACGCACTGAGCGCCCACGGGGAGGGCCTTCTTCTTGTGGTCTTTGCCCAAGTGTCTGCCGTTCTCCTAGTACCGTTCGAGTTGTTCGCTCTGCGCCGCGCTATAGCCGCGTTCGCGCGCGTACCGGCCACAAATACGCCGCTCAATTGGCTCTGCTTCTTGTTTGGCGCGTTGTTTGTGGTGGCGGTAGCCGTTTGGCTACTCTATGCGCTTGCTCGCGCCATCTGAGCACATGCCGCCTAACCCTTCGCTGCACCTGACGTTCGCCAGCCGGCTGCGCCGTCTGGCGCCCGCAGGTGAGCTCAAACGTTAGACGCCTACCGAATACAGTTCGCGCATGCTGCAAGTCGAGTTCATCACGAGCGAGGCCGAGCAAGATCTCATCGTCTCGTTTGCCATTGCACCCTCGGCGTACCGGAGCCTCACTTTGCTTCGATCCCCGCAGTATGAACATCTACTGTCGCAGGAAGAGCGCGGCGCGACCGTCGCGCCGCTTGATCCAAGCGACGTCGAGACAGACTTCTTGGTTTCGGTCCAGTGGCTTGGCGCGCGAGTCATCGTCAAGACGCAGCGGCACGAATACAAGCTCAACATCTCGGCTGTGGTCGCGAACGAGGTTGCCGAAGCCAAGGCTGTCCTTCGGAAGATGGTCAAAGACGGTTCCGCCTATGTTGACGGCGTCTAACCCTTCGCTGCACCTGACCTGCGTCAGCCCGCTTCGCGGGCTGCCACAGGCAGGTGAGCTCAAACGTTGATATGGCTTCTCCTTGTCAAGAGGCGACACCCGTCCCTCTGCGCGGCAGATGAAGATGTCTAGCTCGTTGCCGGACGGGGAACGCGACGGAGCCAGTTGAGTGCCACCCGATGTGGATGCGCGACGGTTGTTCATGCTGATATTCGAGGGTTGGCTACCGTCAAGACAAGTGTTCGTCGCAGGGCTGCCTTCGGTCTAGGGGCTGAGATTGCTCGTGCGCGTTGTCGCACTCGAGGTCACCAATAACGTTGTCGAGGGTTCCCTTGATGGCCATGGCTGCGCCGCGTTCCCGGTCCGGCCCTGAGGCTATGTGGCTTGCGCTTGCACCTCCTGTCGTGTTTTTCCATTCCAAAGCCGTATTTGGAGCGCGTCGGGTCAACCGGCGGCAGCGGCTTCAGCCGCGGCTGGCGTGGTGCCACGCCAGCCCGAGGTCTGCACTTCGCGGCCGATGGCCCACACGAAGCCGGCGAGTTCACGGGCGACCGCGACCACCACCTTGGTCTTCATGATTCGCCGTGCGCTCAGGCGCTTGAACTTGGTGTTCAGCCGCGTCTGCGCCTTCCAGGCGATATCGGTGACGGTGCGCGGCAGTCCATCGTGGCGCCTGGCGATGATGGGCGACACGCGAGCGCTGTGCTGGTAGTGCCATGCCACCTCCACTAACATCCGCCGCGCCGCGGAGTTGCCCGCCTTGGTGATGCTGCCTTGGCGGCGCTTGGGGCCCGAGCTGCGCTCGCCTGGCACCAGCCCGACGTAGGCCATCAGCTCGCGTGGGGATTCGAAGCGCAGGAAGTCCTGCAGCTCGCCCACCAGCGTCATCGCAGCAATCAATTGCACGCCGCGCAAGGCCTGCAACGCGTGCACCATCGGCGCCAGGCTCCACTCGGGCAATGCCTCGCGCAGCGCCTGCTCCAGCCGAGCGATGCGCGCGCCGGCCTCGGTAATCATGTGCAGGTACTCCTGGAAGGCGATCTGTTGCGCTGCGTGCGGCAGCTTCAGCTCGGCCAGCCAGCGTACGTGCGCAGCTGTCCAGTTCGCGCGTCCCGCGTAGGCTATGCCGTTGCGCAACAGCAGTGCCTTTAGCCGATGGCGTCCATTGCGTTGCTCGCGCACGGCGTCCTCCCTGGCGCGCACCAGGTCGCGTATGGCCTCGTCCAGCTCGTCGGGTACTCGAACCGTGCTCAGGTCACCCGAACGCGCCAGCCGCGCCAGCAGCATCGCATCGCGCCGGTCCGTCTTGACCCGATCACCTGCCGGGCGCGCGATCGACGACGGCGCCACCACCTCGCAGTGCAGACCCTGCGCATTCAAGTGTCGCCAGACCACAAACCCGCAAGGCCCTGCCTCGTACACGATGTGCAGCTGATGGCCACGGCTGAGCAGACGCCGCAGCGCCTTGTCCAACGATCCCAGGTCGCCCTTGATGCTGCCCACGTGGCGGACTTCCCCGTCACGCGGCGCGTCCGCCGTGGCGATGTCGATGCTGTCCTTGTGTACGTCCAAACCGACAAACAAGGTGCTAGATTTGTCCATGGCCCGTCTCCTCGCCTTTCGGCAATGCCCCGGCAGCCCGTCCGCTGGGTCCATTGGTGTAGCTCTGCCGGCCCCTGGCCCGCAACCTACGTTCGTGCGTGAGACGGGCCCCCTGGATTCACGAAGCCATCTTGTCTAGACGCCACATTTCCATGAAGGTCCTTCACTCCTGGAAAGCGCGCTTCCGCACCTGGTGGCACTCTCCAGTCACTTCGAAGGACCGGCTCACCGGTGCGGTCATTGCTGCATTTGCTGGCTTTTGGGTCGCTGTCCTCGTGCTCGTCGCTTTGGGTGCCTTCAGCCGAGCGTCCTCAGTTTCCGGTTGGTGGGCCTTCGTCGGTGTAGTTCCATTCGCTATTCTTGGCTATGCGTTTCCAAAGTGGGCCACCATTGTTCTCTTCCCGTTCGCAAGCATCGGCGGTGGCGTCTAACCCTTCGCTGCACCTGACGTTCGCCAGCCGGCTGCGCCGTCTGTCGCCCGCAGGTGAGCTCAAACGTTAGACCTCAGACTCTCTATGCGGTATCAGGGTCGCATCGCTGAGTGGAACGATGCACGGGGCTTTGGCTTTGTCATGCCAAATGGCGGCGGCCCAAGAGTGTTCTTGCACATCTCCGCATTGGCAAGCCGTCAAAGCCGCCCTTCAGTCGGTGTTTTGGTCACCTACGAGCTCGGCAACTCATCGGACGGTCGCCCACGTGCGGAGGCGGTTCGCTTCGTCGAGACATCCGCTATCCGAACCTCGAACCCTGGAACCCTGGTGTCCGCCACGATTGTTACCGCGGTGCTCCTGGCAATCGCATATGTGGCCTGGGTTCGCTTGTCTCACCCAGGCAGCACCGTCCCCGCTAGCATCTACAAGATCTTCTTCGCGCGTCAGGCGCTTCGGGCGGACACCGAGTTTCAATGCTCACCTCAAAAGTCATCTTGTTCGGCAATGACGTCGTGCGCCGAAGCGTTCTTTCATCAGGGGCGTTGTGGCGTGCCCAACATGGATGGTGATCGCGACGGAATACCTTGTGAGCAGCAGTGGTGCAACTGAGGTCTAACCCGTCATTGCACCCGACATGCGTCAGCCCGCTTCGCGGGCTGCCACATGCGGGTGAACTCCAACGTTAGGCCGCTGAGCAATGTCGATCGGTTCGCCGGACCTCCTGGACGCCCTTGCGGATCTGCGAGCAATGCGCAAAGCTGATCGCAATCGCGACTTGAGTTCGCACATCGAGACACTACTGTCGCGGCAATGGTCCGCAGAAGACGCATTCACTCTGCGGTGTGAGCTGGTAGGTGAGTTCCATCATCGCGGGCGCAATGCGGAGGCCGAGGCGTTGCTCCTGGCTGAGGTCGAGCGGGAACCGAACGAACCGTTCCACTCGTATACCCTTGCCGGGCACTTTCATTACTACAACATTGATCTCCAACGTAGCCTGCATCACATTGCGCAGGCCATCGCCAAGGCGAGAACCGACGGCAAGTTCATGTACGCCTCTCTCGGTGTCCAAGCCCGCCTTGCCGTCGCAACCCAGAACTGGTCTTTGCTCGAACGCACACTGCAAGAACTTGCAGCGTACGAGCACACTCCCGGAAATGCTGACACTTTTCCGGAAACTGACTTCCTGCCACGCATCCCTCCGGGTGCCGTCGCACCCGAGGCCGTCGAGTCGTACGTTCGCCGTGTCGAGCACCTTCGCACCATCGGCTATAGCACCATGCACGGCGCTCGACGCCCGCAGTCATGACGCAGCGGCCTAACCCGTCGTTGCACCCGACGTTCGCCAGCCGGCTTCGCCGTCTGTCGCCCGCGGGTGAACTCCAACGTTAGGCGCCTACCGAACACAGTGCGCATATGCTGCAAGTAGAGTTCATTACCAGCGAGGCTAAGCAAGACCTCATCGTGTCGTTTGCCATCGCACCGTCGGCGCACCGAAGTCTCACGCTGCTTCGGTCGCCGCAGTATGAGCATCTACTTCCAGAGGAAGAGCGTGGCGCTACGGTCGCACCTCTTGATCCGAAGGATGTCGAAACGGACTTTCTCGTCTCCGTCCAGTGGCTAGGGGCGCGAGTCGTCGTCAGGACACAGCGGCACGAATACAAACTCGACATCTCAGCTGTGGCCGCGAGCGAGATTGCCGACGCCAAGGCCGTTCTTCGGAAAATGGTCAAAAATGGCTCCGCCCATGTGGACGGCGCCTAACCCTTCGTTGCACCCGACGTTCGCCAGCCGGCTTCGCCGTCTGGCGCCCGCGGGTGAACTCAAACGTTAGGCGGCACACAGAACCACCAACGAGCCATGCCCTCAAGAATCCCTGGGATCATGTCCGGCATCGCGGGCGAGTACTTCGTCGCCGGCGAGCTCACCCGGCGCGGCTACATCGCGTCCCTGACTCTGCGCAACACACGAGGCGTCGATATCCTCGCCTCGAACCTGGACGCAACCAAGAGCGTCGGCATACAGGTTAAAGCCATTCAAGGTCGAGGTAAGTCTTGGATGCTCAACCAGAAGATTGAGTCCGACGAGGCCACGAATCTGTTCTTCGTCTTCATTCGTCTCAACAACTTGGACGCGCCGGAATACTACATCGTCCCCCGTGAAGACGTCTCACGCTTCGCCGCTGAGAACCATGAACGCTGGCTCGCTACCCCCGGAAGAAAAGGGCAGGCGCACAATGACAACCCAATGCGACAGTTCAAGGATCCAGAGAACAAGTATCTCGGCCGCTGGGATCTCCTTGGTCTGGACAGTGCCGCCTAACCCGTCGTTGCACCCGACCTGCTACAGCGGGCTTCGCCCGCTTCCGCAGGCGGGTGAACTCCAACGTTAGACGGCGCATGCGTCCGAGCACGAAACACGCCCTCTTGCAGCGACTCGTTGCGCTGGTTGGCCTTGCGCTCTTCGTTGGTCCAATCTGGGGCATTGCGCCATTTGCTTCGCTGCCGTCCTGGTCTCTCTATGTGGGCGGTCTGGTCTTCGCCCTCGGCCTGTTGAGCGCCCTTGGCGTCGGTCCTTGGGGTCGCTACTATGCGTCGCTCTACGTCGCTGAACATCGAGCCGAATCTGGCCGCCGCGGTCCATGAGTGTTCCATTCTTCGCGCGCTCGTCCTCCTCAAGGGCCCGACTTTCAGCCACGGGCAAACGCTCCACGGTTGCCTGTCCCTGCTCTTGTGTTCGGTCTTCTCCACGCTGGGGCGTTGGTTCCCCGCATTCATTGGGCTCGGCGCCGTCTAACCCGTCGTTGCACCCGACGTTCGCCAGCCGCCTTCGGCGTCTGTCGCCCGCGGGTGAACTCC
>JAXMEL010000008.1:0-137350 GCA_046348365.1 Burkholderiaceae bacterium | reverse complement strand
GCCGTACATGGACCGTCTCGACTACGTGTCGATGATGTGCAACGAGCATGCGTACTGCCTGGCGGTGGAGCGGCTGCTCGGCATCGAGGTGCCGCTGCGCGCGCAGTACATCCGCGTCATGTTCGCCGAGATCACGCGCCTGCTGAACCACCTGCTGTGGCTCGGCTGCCATGGGCTGGACTGCGGTGCGATGAACATCTTCATCTACTGCTTCCGCGAGCGCGAAGACCTGTTCGACATGTACGAGGCGGTGTCGGGCGCGCGCATGCACGCGGCGTACTTCCGCCCCGGCGGCGTCTACCGCGACCTGCCCGATGTGATGCCGCAGTATCGCGAGAGCCGCATCCGCAGTCCGCGCGCGGTGCAGGCGCTCAACGAGAACCGCACGGGCTCGCTGCTCGACTTCATCGACGACTTCACCAAGCGCTTCCCCGGCTACGTCGACGAGTACGAAACGCTGCTGACCGACAACCGCATCTGGAAGCAGCGCACGGTGGGCATCGGCGTCGTGTCGCCGGAGCGGGCGCTGAACCTCGGCCTCACCGGCGCGATGCTGCGCGGCTCGGGCATCGAGTGGGACGTGCGCAAGAACCAGCCCTACGACGTCTACGCGAAGGTGGATTTCGACATCCCGGTCGGCGTCAACGGCGACACCTACGACCGCTACCTCGCCCGCGTGGAGGAGATGCGGCAGTCCAACCGCATCATCGCGCAGTGCGCCAAGTGGCTGCGTGCGAACCCGGGCCCGGTGATCACCGGCAATCACAAGGTCGCGCCGCCGCCGCGGGTCGACATGAAGACCAGCATGGAAGAGTTGATCCACCACTTCAAGCTCTTCACCGAAGGCATGCACGTGCCGCCCGGCGAGGTCTACGCCGCGGTGGAGCACCCCAAGGGCGAGTTCGGCATCTACCTCGTCAGCGACGGTGCCAACAAGCCGTACCGCATGAAGATCCGCGCACCCGGGTTCGCCCACCTGTCGGCGCTCGACGAGATGAGCCGTGGCCACATGCTCGCCGACGCGGTGGCGATCATCGGCACGATGGACATCGTGTTCGGCGAGATCGATCGATGAGCGCTCCCACTTCTCAACCGTTCGCGCTGACCGACGCCACGCGCGCGCGATTCGCGGCCGAGGTCGCCAAGTACCCGGTCGACCAGAAGCAGTCGGCGGTGATGGCCTGCCTGGCGATCGTGCAGCACGAGCAGGGCTGGGTCAGCGCCGAGGCCGAGGAGGCCGTGGCCGCGTATCTGGGCATGCCGCCGATCGCGGTGCGCGAGGTCACCACCTTCTACAACATGTACAACCAGCAGCCGGTGGGGCGCTACAAGCTCAACGTCTGCACCAACCTGCCGTGCCGCTTGCGCAACGGCGAAACGGCGCTCGACCACGTGTGCAGCCGGCTCGGCGTGGAAGAGGGCGGCACCACCGCCGACGGCCTCTTCACGGTGCAGAAGTCCGAGTGCCTCGGCGCCTGTGCCGACGCACCGGTGCTGCTCGTCAACGACCGCCAGATGCTCAGCTACATGGGCCCCGAGCGGCTCGACGATCTGCTCGAAACGCTCAAGAAAGGCCAGGCCTGATGGCTGCCGGCATGCCCGATCTCTCGCGCTTCCAGGCCACGGGGCGCGAGACCTGCTTCCACGGTCGCCACATCGGCGCGCAGATCTATGCCGGTCTCGACGGCAGAAACTGGCGCCTGAAAGACTACGAGGCCCGCGGCGGCTACCAGGCGCTGAAGAAGGTGCTCGGCGTCGGTGGCGGCGAAGCGATGACGCCGGAGCAGGTGGTGGCCGAAGTCAAGGCATCGGGCCTGCGCGGCCGCGGCGGCGCGGGCTTTCCCACCGGCTTGAAGTGGAGCTTCATGCCGCGCGCGCTGGCGGTGCAGAAGTACCTGGTGTGCAACTCCGACGAGGGCGAACCCGGCACCTGCAAGGACCGCGACATCCTCGCCTACAACCCGCACATCGTGATCGAGGGCATGGCCATCGCCGCCTACGCGATGGGCACCGCGGTGGGCTACAACTACATCCATGGCGAGATCTTCGAGATCTACCAGCGCTTCGAGCAGGCGCTGCGCGAGGCGCGCGAGGCCGGCTACCTGGGCGACGGCATCCTCGGCACCGCGTTCGGCTTCCAGCTGCACGCGCACCACGGCTTCGGCGCCTACATCTGCGGCGAAGAGACGGGCCTGCTCGAATCGATCGAGGGCAAGAAGGGTCAGCCGCGCTTCAAGCCGCCGTTCCCGGCGAGCTTCGGCCTGTACGGCAAGCCGACCACGATCAACAACACCGAGACCTTTGCCGCGGTGCCCTGGATCATCCGCAACGGCGCCCAGGCCTACCTCGAATGCGGCAAGCCCAACAACGGCGGCACCAAGATCTTTTCGATGGTCGGCGACGTCGAGCGGCCCGGCAACTACGAGGTGCCGATGGGCACGCCGTTCGCCAAGCTGCTCGAGCTGGCCGGCGGCGTGAAGGGCGGCCGCAAGCTGAAGGCGGTGATTCCGGGCGGCTCGTCGTCGCCGGTGCTGCCGGCCGCGGTGATGATGGACCTGACGATGGACTACGACGCCATCGCCAAGGCCGGCTCGATGCTCGGCTCCGGCGCGGTGATCGTGATGGACGACACGCGCTGCATGGTCGACTCGCTGCTGCGCCTGTCGTACTTCTACATGCACGAGAGCTGCGGCCAGTGCACGCCGTGCCGCGAAGGCACGGGCTGGCTGTGGCGGCTGGTCGAGCGCATCGAGCACGGCCAGGGCCGCGCCGAAGACCTGGCGCTGCTCGACAACGTGGCCGAGAACATCATGGGCCGCACGATCTGCGCGCTCGGTGACGCCGCGGCGATGCCGGTGCGCGGCATGATGAAGCACTACCGCGACGAGTTCGCCTACCACGTCGAGCACAAGCGTTGTCTGGCGGGGCCCGGCGCACAGCGCGCCGCCGCGCCGGCTGCGGCCGCCACTGCCTGAGGCCCGAGTTGCAGCAGACCAAGATGATCGAACTCGAACTCGACGGCAAGAAGGTCAGCGTCGCCGAAGGCAGCGTGGTCATGCAGGCGGCCGACGCAGCGGGCAGCTACATCCCGCACTTCTGCTATCACAAGAAGCTGTCGATCGCCGCCAACTGCCGCATGTGCCTGGTCGAGATCGAGAAGGCGCCCAAGCCGATGCCGGCCTGCGCCACGCCGGTGGCGCAAGGCATGGTCGTGCGCACCAAGAGCGACAAGGCGGTCAAGGCGCAGAAGGCGGTGATGGAGTTCCTGCTCATCAACCACCCGCTCGACTGCCCGATCTGCGACCAGGGCGGCGAATGCCAGCTGCAGGATCTCGCCGTGGGCTACGGCGGCTCGGCCTCGCGCTACACCGAAGAAAAGCGCGTCGTCTTCCACAAGCAGGTCGGCCCGCTGATCTCGATGGAGGAGATGAGCCGCTGCATCCACTGCACGCGCTGCGTGCGCTTCGGGCAGGAGGTGGCGGGCATCATGGAGCTCGGCATGCAGAACCGCGGCGAGCATTCCGAGATCACCACCTTCGTCGGCCGCAGCGTCGATTCCGAGCTGTCGGGCAACATGATCGACATCTGCCCGGTCGGCGCTCTCACGAGCAAGCCCTTCCGCTACAGCGCCCGCACCTGGGAGCTGGCGCGCCGGCAAAGCGTGAGCCCGCACGACTCCACCGGCGCCAACCTGGTGGTGCAGGTCAAGGCCGACCGCGTGATGCGCGTGGTGCCGCTCGAGAACGAAGCCGTCAACGAATGCTGGATCGCCGACCGCGACCGCTTCAGCTACGAGGCGCTCAACGCAGAGTCGCGCCTGACGACGCCGATGGTCAAGCAAGGCGGCCAGTGGCAGACGGTGAGCTGGGACGCGGCGCTCGGCTACGTGGCCGACGGCCTGAAGCGCCTCGTCGCCGAGCACGGTGTGGCCGATATCGGCGCCATCGGTTCGCCGCACAGCACCGCCGAGGAGCTGTACCTGCTCGGCAAGCTGATGCGCGGCCTGGGCAGCCAGAACGTCGACCACCGCACGCGCCACGCCGACTTCGCCAACCGCGCGCCCAAGGGCAGCGCGCGCTGGCTCGGCACGTCGATCGCATCGCTGTCGACGCTCGACCGCGCGTTCGTGATCGGCTCGTTCCTGCGCAAGGATCATCCGCTGCCTGCGCAGCGCATCCGTCAGGCGGTGCGTCGCGGCGGCAAGCTGGTGAGTCTGCACGCCGTGCACGACGACTGGGCGATGCCGGTGGCGCGCACGCTCACGGCGGCGCCGAGCGCGTGGGCGCAGAGCCTGGCCGATGTGGCCGCTGCCGTCGCTGCGGCCAAGGGCGCGAGCGCACCGGCGCCCGGGCAGGCGAGCGACGATGCGCGCGCGGTGGCCGAGCTGCTGCTGTCGGGCGAGCGCAAGGCCGTTCTGCTCGGCAATGCGGCCGTCCAGCATCCGCAGGCGTCGCAGCTGCTCGCGCTGGCGAGCTGGATCGCGCAGCAGTGCGGCGCCAGCATCGGCTACCTCGGCGAAGCCGCGAACGCGGTCGGCGCGCAGTGGGTCGATGCGATGCCCGGCCCCGGCGGCAAGGACGCCGGCACCATGCTCGCGCAGCCGATGAAGGGCTTGTTGCTGCTGAACGTGGAGCCCGCGCTCGATGCGGCGGATCCGGCGGCCGCCCGCGCGGCGCTGCAGGGCTCCGGCCTCGTCGTCGCGCTGACGCCGTTCAAGGACGCCGCCGTCGACAACGCCGACGTGCTGCTGCCGATCGCGCCGTTCACCGAGACAGCCGGCACCTTCGTCAATGCCGAGGGGCGGGCGCAGAGTTTCCGCGGCGTGGTCAAGCCGCTGGGCGAGACGCGTCCGGCGTGGAAGGTGCTGCGCGTGCTCGGCAACCTGCTCGGGCTCGACGGCTTCGGCTACGAGACGATCGAACAGGTCCGCGCCGATGCGCTCGGTGCGGCCGATGCGGCGACGCGCCTGTCCAACCTGCCGGTCGCGCAGACGGCGGTGGCCGCTCCGGCGCTGCGCGGTCACGAGCGCGTGTCCGACGTGCCGATCTACGCCACCGATGCGCTGGTGCGCCGCGCGGCCTCGCTGCAGGCCACGGCCGATGCGCGCGCGCCGATGGTCGGCCTGCCCAGCGCACTGTGGAAGCAGCTCGGGCTGCGCCACGGTGACCGCGTGCGCGTGGTGCAGGGCGCGGCGAGCATGGAGCTGCCGGCGCGCGAGGAGCCCACGCTGGCGGCTACGGCGGTGCGCGTGGCCGCCGGGCATGCGCTCACCGCCTCGCTCGGCGCGATGTTCGGCTCGGTGACGGTGGAGGCCGCGCGATGAACGGCATGATCGACGCCGTCAACGCCCATGGCGTCGCCTGGCTGGGCCAGGGCGGCTGGTCGGCCACGATCGCCGTGGTGTGGAGCCTGGTGAAGATCATCGCGGTCGTGCTGCCGCTGATGATCTGCGTGGCCTACCTCACGCTGTGGGAGCGCAAGGGCATCGGCTTCACGCAGATCCGCCCCGGCCCCAACCGCGTCGGCCCGTTCGGGCTGCTGCAGCCGATCGCCGATGCGGTGAAGCTGATCTTCAAGGAGATCATCCGCCCGGCCGCGGCCAACAAGGGCCTGTTCTTCCTCGGCCCGGTGATGACGATCATGCCGGCGCTGGCCGCCTGGGCCGTGGTGCCTTTCGGCCCCGAGCGCGCGGTGTCGAACATCAACGCGGGCCTGCTGTTCCTGATGGCCATCACCTCGCTCGAGGTGTACGGCGTGATCATCGCCGGCTGGGCCAGCAACTCGAAGTACGCCTTCCTCGGCGCGCTGCGCGCGAGCGCGCAGATGGTGAGCTACGAGATCGCGATGGGCTTCGCGCTCGTGGTGGTGCTGATGGTCAGCGGCAGCCTCAACATGACCGAGATCGTGCTCGGCCAGGCCAGGGGTTTCTTCGCCGACAAGGGCGTGACCTTCCTGTCGTGGAACTGGCTGCCGCTGCTGCCGATCTTCGTCGTCTACTTCATCGCCGGTCTGGCCGAGACCAACCGCCACCCGTTCGACGTGGTGGAGGGCGAATCGGAGATCGTCGCCGGCCACATGATCGAGTACTCGGGCATGGCCTTCGCGATGTTCTTCCTCGCCGAGTACGCCAACATGTGGCTGGTGTCGGTGCTGGCGGTCACGATGTTCCTCGGCGGCTGGACGGCGCCGATCGGCTTCGCCGCGCTGGGCCTGCAGACCCCGGGCTGGATCGCCGCGACGATGTGGTTCTGGGACTGGTTCTGGCTGTTCGGCAAGACCTTCGTGATGGTCACGATGTTCCTGTGGGTGCGCGCCACGTTCCCGCGCTTCCGCTACGACCAGATCATGCGTCTGGGCTGGAAGATCTTCATCCCGGTGACGCTGGTGTGGCTGGTGGTGGTGGGCCTGTGGATGCAGACCCCGCTGAACATCTGGAAGTGATGCGAGGACGCTGATCATGTCGACCGCCACCTCGATGAAAGACCTCTTCGGCAGCTTCCTGCTGCTGGAGTTGCTCAAGGGCATGAAGCTCACCGGGCGGCACTTCTTCCAGAAGAAGATCACGATCCAGTATCCCGAGGAGCGGACGCCGCTGTCGCCGCGCTTTCGCGGGCTGCACGCGCTGCGCCGCTACGACAACGGCGAGGAGCGCTGCATCGCCTGCAAGCTGTGCGAGGCGGTGTGCCCGGCGATGGCGATCACCATCGAATCCGACGTGCGCGCCGACGGCAGCCGCCGCACCACGCGCTACGACATCGACCTCACCAAGTGCATCTTCTGCGGCTTCTGCGAGGAGAGCTGCCCGGTCGACTCGATCGTCGAGACGCACATCTTCGAATACCACGGCGAAAAGCGCGGCGACCTGTATTTCACCAAGGACATGCTGCTCGCGGTGGGCGACCGCTACGAGCGCGAGATCGCGGCGGCCAAGGCGGCCGACGCCAAGTACCGCTGAGTTCCCCCGAGCCACCCGTCCATGAACACCACCAGCGCGCTGTTCTACCTGTTCTCGGCCGTGCTGCTGTTCGCCTCGGTGATGGTGATCACCGCGCGCAGCACGGTGCATGCCGCGCTGTATCTGGTGCTCGCCTTCGCCAGCGCGGCCTGCGTGTGGATGCTGCTGCGCGCCGAGTTCCTGGCCATTGCGCTGGTGCTGGTCTACGTAGGCGCGGTGATGGTGCTGTTCCTGTTCGTCGTGATGATGCTCGACCTCGACAGCGACCAGTTCCGCGAGGGCTTCTGGCGCGTGCTGCCGATGGCCGGGCTCGTCGGTGCGCTGATCGCGCTCGAGATGGCGCTGGTGCTGACCCACGGCTTCGACGTGCGCCAGGCCGCCGCGGTGCCCGAGGCGGCCGCCAAGCTCGGCAACAGCAAGGCGCTGGGCATCTCGATCTACACGCAGTACCTCTATCCGCTGCAGATCGCGGCGGTGCTGCTGCTGGTGGCGATCGTGGCGGCGATCTCGCTCACGCTGCGCCGGCGCAAGGACAGCCGCTACGTGAACCCGGGCGAGCAGGTCAGGGCGCGCAAGGCCGATCGGCTGCGCATCGTGCCGATGAAGCCGGTGGTCGAGCCGCCGCCGGCGGCCGCGGCCGCTGCCGACCCGGTGCCCGGAGCCAAGCCATGAACCTCGCCTTCGGCTCAGTGACGCTCGGCCACTACCTGTCGCTCGGCGGCATCCTGTTCGCGCTGTCGGTGATCGGCATCTACCTGAACCGCCGCAACCTGATCGTGCTGCTGATGGCGATCGAGCTGATGCTGCTGGCCGTGAACCTGAACTTCGTGGCCTTCTCGCACTACCTGGGCGACATGGCGGGCCAGGTGTTCGTGTTCTTCATCCTCACGGTAGCGGCGGCCGAGTCGGCCATCGGCCTGGCGATCCTGGTGGTGCTGTTCCGCAACCGCGCCACCATCGACGTCGAGGATCTCGACGCCCTCAAGGGTTGAGCCGCGAAAGGCGAACACGACAACATGGCTGCCACCCTGAACCCGAACCTGCTGCTCACCGTGCCGCTGGCGCCGCTGGCCGGCGCCATCATCGCGGGCCTGTTCGGCAAGGCGGTGGGCCGGCGCGGCGCGCACTGGGCCACGATCCTCGGCGTGGCGATCGCCTTCGTCTGCTCGGCGATGGTGCTGCTGCAGGTGATCGACGGCGCGCGCTTCAACGGCACGGTCTACCCGTGGATGGTGGTCGGCGGCCTGAAGATGGAAGTCGGCTTCCTCGTCGACGGCCTCACCGCGATGATGATGGTGGTGGTCACCTTCGTCAGCCTGATGGTGCACATCTACACCATCGGCTACATGGCCGACGACCCCGGCTACCAGCGCTTCTTCGCCTACATCAGCCTGTTCACGTTCTCGATGTTGATGCTCGTGATGAGCAACAACTTCCTGCAGCTGTTCTTCGGCTGGGAGGCGGTGGGCCTGGTGAGCTACCTGCTGATCGGCTTCTGGTTCAAGCGGCCGAGCGCGATCTTCGCCAACCTCAAGGCGTTTCTCGTCAACCGCGTCGGCGACTTCGGCTTCATCCTCGGCATCGGCCTGATCGCCACCTACGCCGGCACGCTCGGCTACGGCGAGGCCTTCGCCAAGGGGCCCGAGCTGGCCAAGCTCACCTTCCCCGGCACCGACTGGATGCTGATCACCGTGATCTGCATCTGCCTGTTCATCGGCGCGATGGGCAAGAGCGCGCAATTCCCGCTGCACGTGTGGCTGCCTGATTCGATGGAAGGCCCGACGCCGATCTCGGCGCTGATCCACGCCGCGACGATGGTCACGGCCGGCATCTTCATGGTCGCGCGCATGAGCCCGCTGTTCGAGCTGAGCGACACCGCGCTCAACTTCGTGCTGGTGATCGGCGCCATCACGGCCCTGTTCATGGGCTTCCTGGGCGTGATCCAGAACGACATCAAGCGCGTGGTGGCGTATTCCACGCTGAGCCAGCTCGGCTACATGACGGTGGCGCTCGGCGTGTCGGCCTATTCGGTGGCCGTGTTCCACCTGATGACGCATGCGTTCTTCAAGGCGCTGCTGTTCCTCGGCGCGGGCTCGGTGATCATCGGCATGCACCACGACCAGGACATCCGCAACATGGGTGGCCTGCGCAAGTACATGCCGATCACCTGGATCACCTCGCTGCTGGGCTCGCTGGCGCTGATCGGCACGCCCTTGTTCGCCGGCTTCTACTCGAAGGACTCGATCATCGAGGCCGTGCATGCCAGCCACCTGCCCGGGGCGCACTTCGCGTTGTTCGCGGTGACGGCGGGCGTGTTCGTCACCGCGTTCTACTCGTTCCGCATGTACTTCCTCGTCTTCCACGGCGAGGAGCGCTTCCACCACAAGCCGTACCCGCCGGCCAACGACCACGGCCACCACGGCGATCACCACGCGCCGCACGAGACGCCGCTGGTGGTCACCGGCCCGCTGATCGCGCTGGCCGTGCCGTCGGTGGTCATCGGCTACTTCACGATCGGCCCGATGCTCTTCGGCGGCTTCTTCGATGACTCGATCGCCGTCGACGCGGCGCGCCACGGCGCGATGAAGACGCTGGCCGAGGAGTTCCATGGTGCGTGGCCGATGGCCGTGCATGCGTTGACCTCGCTGCCGTTCTGGCTCGCGCTGGCCGGCGTGGTCACGGCATGGCTGTTCTACCTGAAGGCGCCGGCCATTCCGGCCGCGCTCGGCCGTGTGCTGGCGCCGGTGCGCGTGGTGCTCGAGAACAAGTACTACATGGACTGGATCAACGAGAACATCCTCGCCCGCGCGGCGCGCGCACTCGGCACGGGGCTGTGGAAGGGCGGCGACCAGGGCCTGATCGACGGCCTGCTGATCAACGGCTCGGCCGCCGTGGTGGGCGGCATCGCCCACCTGAGCACGCTGGCGCAGAACGGCCACCTGCGCCGCTACGCGCTGTGGATGATGGTGGGTGTCGTGGGCCTGATGACGTGGCGGCTGTGGCCCACGCTGACCACGCTGTGGGCGCGTTGAGCGGCGAGGCGGAGAAGAACACATGGGTCTGTTGAGCGCCGCCATCTGGCTGCCGATCGTCACCGGGCTGGTGCTGTTCGCGCTGGGCCGCGACGACAACGCCACCGTCGTGCGCTGGGTCGCGCTGCTCGGCGCGCTGGCCAGCTTGCTGGTCACGATCCCGCTCGTCACCGGCTTCGATAGCGCCACGGCGGCCATGCAGTTCCAGGAGAAGCTGCCCTGGATCGAGCGCTTCAATGTCTTCTACCACCTCGGCGTCGACGGCATCTCGATGTGGTTCGTGCCGCTCACGGCGTTCATCACCGTGGTGGTGGTCATCGCCGGCTGGGAGGTCATCACCGACCGCGTGGCGACCTACATGGGCGCCTTCCTGATCCTCTCGGGCCTGATGGTGGGCGTGTTCTGCGCGCTCGACGGGCTGCTGTTCTACGTGTTCTTCGAGGCCACGCTGATCCCGATGTACATCATCATCGGCGTCTGGGGCGGGCCGCGGCGCGTCTATGCGGCGTTCAAGTTCTTCCTCTACACGCTGTCGGGCTCGCTGCTGATGCTGGTGGCGCTGATCTACCTGTACTACAAGAGCGGCGGCAGCTTCGACATCCTCACCTGGCACAAGCTGCCGCTGCGCAGCGGCGCGCAGACGCTGCTGTTCTTCGCCTTCCTGGCCGCGTTCTCGGTCAAGGTGCCGATGTGGCCGGTGCACACCTGGCTGCCCGATGCGCACGTGGAGGCGCCCACCGGCGGCTCGGTGGTGCTGGCGGCGATCATGCTGAAGCTCGGCGCCTACGGCTTCCTGCGCTTCTCGCTGCCGATCGTGCCCGATGCGAGCCGCGAATGGGCCTGGTTCATCATCGCGCTGAGCCTGATCGCGGTGGTCTACATCGGCCTGGTGGCGCTGGTCCAGCAGGACATGAAGAAGCTCGTCGCGTACTCGTCGATCGCGCACATGGGCTTCGTGACGCTCGGCTTCTTCATCTTCAGCGACCTCGGCGTCTCGGGCGGCCTGGTGCAGATGATCAGCCACGGCTTCATCTCGGGCGCGATGTTCCTGTGCATCGGCGTGCTGTACGACCGCGTGCACTCGCGCGAGATCGCGGCCTACGGCGGCGTGGTCAACACGATGCCGAAGTTCGCGGCGCTGGCGGTGCTGTTCGCGATGGCCAACTGCGGGCTGCCGGGCACCAGCGGCTTCGTCGGCGAGTGGATGGTGATCATCGGCGCCGTGAAGGCCAACTTCTGGCTCGCCGCGGCGGCGGCCACCACGCTGGTCTTCGGCGCCGCCTACACGCTGTGGATGGTCAAGCGCGTGTACTTCGGCGACGTGGCCAACCAGCACGTGCGCGAACTCACCGACGTGAACACGCGCGAGTTCGTGATGTTGGCGCTGCTGGCCATCGCGGTGCTCTGGATGGGCCTGTACCCGAAGCCCTTCACCGACGTGATGAACGTCTCCGTGGGCGAGCTGCTCAAGCACGTGGCCCAGTCCAAGCTGCAGTAGGGCCAGCGACATGACCGAATCACTCAACTGGCTGCTCGTCTACCCCGAGATCGTCCTGCTCGCGATGGCCTGCGTGGTGGCCATCGTCGACCTGTACGTCACCGACCCGCAGCGCCGCGTCACGTACTGGCTCACGCAGCTGACGCTGGTGGCCGTCGGCGCGCTGCACCTGGGGCTGATCGAGGGCGTCAAGGTGCCCTACGGCCTGCAGGACATGGTCGTCTCCGATGCCATGGGCCACACGCTGGCGTTCTTCGCCTGCGTGGCGACGATCGTCACCGTGGCCTACGCGCAGCCCTACCTCGCCGCGCGCGACATGCTCAAGGGCGAGTTCTTCACGCTGGCGATGTTCTCGCTGCTCGGCGTCTCGGTGATGACCTCGGCCAACAACTTCCTGGTCGTCTACCTCGGGCTGGAGCTGATGAGCCTGTCGCTGTACGCGCTGGTGGCGCTGCGGCGCGACCATGCCGTGGCCACCGAGGCGGCGATGAAGTACTTCGTGCTCGGCGCGCTGGCCAGCGGCTTCCTGCTGTACGGCTTGTCGATGATGTACGGCGCCACGCGCTCGCTCGCCATCCCCGAGGTGTTCAACGCGATCGGCACCGGCCAGATCAACCCGTCGGTGCTGACCTTCGGCGTGGTGTTCGTGGTCGCCGGCCTGGCGTTCAAGCTCGGCGCGGTGCCGTTCCACATGTGGGTGCCCGACGTCTACCACGGCGCGCCGACGCCGGTGACGCTGCTGATCGGCGGCGCGCCCAAGCTCGCGGCCTTCGCGATCACGATGCGCCTGCTGGTCGAAGGCATGCTGGGCCTGGCCATCGACTGGCAGCAGATGCTGGTGGTGCTCGCGGTTGCGTCGCTGGTGATCGGCAACCTCGCCGCCATCGCGCAGACCAACCTCAAGCGCATGCTGGCGTATTCCACCATCTCGCAGATGGGCTTCATGCTGCTGGCGATGACGGCCGGCGTGGTCACCGGCAACACGCTGTCGGCCGGCAACGCCTACAGCTCGGCGATGTTCTACGTCGTCACCTATGTGCTCACCACGCTCGGCACCTTCGGCCTCATCCTCATGCTGTCGCGGCAGGGCTTCGAGGCCGAGGAGATCGCAGACCTGTCGGGCCTCGCGCGGCGCGCGCCGTGGCTCGCCGGCGTGATGACGATCTTCATGTTCTCGCTGGCGGGCATTCCGCCGATGGTGGGCTTCTACGCCAAGCTCGCCGTGCTGCAGGCGCTGGTGACCACGCATGTCACCGGCTACATCGTGCTGGCGGTGGTGGCGGTGGTGATGTCGCTGATCGGCGCCTACTACTACCTGCGCGTGGTGAAGGTGATGTACTTCGACGCGCCGGCCGCCGGTGCGCCGGCGATCGAGCGCCGGCAGGGCATCAGCGCCGTGCTGGCGCTCAACGGCGGTGCCGTGCTGCTGCTCGGTGTGCTGCCGGGCGGGCTGATGGCGCTGTGCCGCGAGGCCATCATCAAGGCGCTGACCACTTGAGCGGGAGCGGCGCGCCGCGCGGCGCCACGGCGCCGGTATTCGATCCTGCCGAGCGGCACCTCGTCGAGACTTTCGTCCGCGGCGAGCAGGTCTTCGGCGGCAGGATGCTCGACGTGCGACGCGACGTGGTGTCGTTGCCCGACGGCCGCGAGGCCTCGCGCGAATACGTGGTGCATCCCGGCGCCGCGGTGGTGGTGCCGATCCTCGACGACGGCCGGCTGCTGATGGAGCGCCAGTTCCGCTACCCGATCGGCCGCGTGGTGCTCGAGTTCCCGGCCGGCAAGCTCGACGCGGGCGAGCTGCCGCTCGTCTGCGCGCGGCGCGAACTGACCGAGGAAACGGGCTACACCGCGCGCGAGTGGGCGCGCGCCGGCATCACGCACAACGCGATGGCGTATTCCACCGAGATCATCGAGGTCTGGTTCGCGCGCGGCCTCACGCCCGGCGCGCGCGACCCCGAGGACGGCGAGCTGATCGACACCTGCACGGTCAGCGAGGCCGAGCTCGACGCCGCCTGCGGGCGCGGCGACGTCACCGACGCCAAGACCCTGGTGGGGCTGCTGTGGCTGCAGCGCTGGCGCTCCGGTGCGTGGGCCCTGCAATGGTTCGCGCCGGCCGATGGCGAGCGCCGTCCATAATGGTCCGGCGATGAAGGTCTTCAACCTGCGCTGCCACAACGGCCACGGCTTCGAGGGCTGGTTCGGTTCGGAGGACGATTTCCTCGACCAGAACGGCCGCGGCCTGATCGAATGTCCGCTGTGCGCCGACCGCGTGATCGCGCGCATGCCGAGCGCTCCGCGGCTGAACCTGTCGGGGGCGGCCGGCGAGCAGGCGCCGGCCACCGCGGCCGCGCCGAGCACGACGCAGGTGGCGATGCCCGACCTGCAGGCGGCATGGATGCACGCCGTGCGGCACGTGCTCACGCACACCGAAGACGTCGGCGAGCGCTTTGCCGACGAAGCGCGTCGCATCCACTACGGCGAGACGCCGAGCCGCGGCATCCGCGGCCAGGCCAGCGCCGAACAGCGTGCCGAGCTGCTCGACGAAGGCATCGAGGTCGTCTCGCTGCCGCTGCCGCGCGGCCTCGACGGGCCGGTGCAGTAGCGTGCATTCGGTCACGCCTGCCGGCCGCCGGCACGCGTAACCGACACATTCGTCACATCGCCGCGGCAGACGCAGGCCGGCGCCGTGGCTACCGTGTGGGCCTCGTCGGTACTGCGCGCGCGGTGCCGCAACCGCCGCACCGCCGCTCGCATGACGCCTCGATACGCCCAGTTGTTCGCCCTCGCCGCCGCGCTGGGCCTGGCCGCGTGCGGCGGCGGCGGATCCGAGAAGGTCACGGCACCGACCACGAGCGCACCCGCCCCGGCGCCCACCCCAGCGCCCACGCCGACGCCCGCGCCGACACCGGTTCCTGCTCCTGCGCCGACACCGGCGCCCACGCCGGCACCTTCACCGTCGCCTGCGCCGTCACCGGCGGTGGCCGTCAGCATCGCGAGCGTCGAGTTCGCGCAGGCCATGCTGTTCGCGAGCAGCGATGCCGAGCTGGTGCTGGTCGGCAACCGCACGGCGCTGGTCAAGGTCAACGCCGTGGCGGCCAGCGCCACCGACCAGAAGCCCACCGGCGTGCTGCGCGTCGAGGATGCGAACGGCGCGCTGCTCGCTTCGTTGCCGCTGACAGCGCCCACCGGCCGCCTGCCCACTGCGGCGCCCACGACGCCGAGCTTCGCCGACAGCTACAGCGTCGAACTGCCGGCGAACCTGGTGCGCGCCGGCATCCGCGTGACGCCGCAGCTCACACCCGCGGCGACCAATGCGCCGACGATCAGCCCGCGCGTCGGCGGCAGCGTCTCGCTGCAGGTGGTGGCGGTGCCGGTGCGCATCGGCTCCACGCTGGGCCAGGCCGTGGCGTCGGCAGACAGCTTCCTGCAGGCGCGCCTGCCGGTGGCCGCCGTGGCGCGGCAGGACCGCGCCGCGTTCACGTCGACGCGGGTCACCACGCTGCCGACGACCGAGGCCGACTGGAGCAATGCCTTCAGCCAGATCCTGGGCGAGGTCGATGACCTGCACACGCTCGACGGCGCATCGGCGCGCACCTACTACTTCGGCTTCATCCCCAAGCGCACCTTCGGCCTGACCGGCATCGGCTACCGGCCCGGCAACGCCGCGGTCGGCTTCGACCTGCCGAGCAGCCCGGCCACCGTGCGCGAGACGATGCTGCACGAGCTGGGCCACAACCTCAGCCTGATGCACGCACCGTGCGGCAGCCCGAGCAGCCCCGACCCGAACTACCCCTATGCGAACGCGCTGCTCGGCGCCGGCAACCGCTTCATTTGGGGCTACGACGCCACGCAGCGGCGTTTCGTCGATCCGCGGCCGACGACGGTGCACGACCCGATGAGCTATTGCGATGGCGACTGGTTCTCCGACTACAACTACCGCCGCGTGCAGGTCTACCTCACGCCGGGCGACGGCACGCTTGCCGCCGGCGCCGGTGTCACTGCGGCCGACGTCGTGGCACCGGCGCAGGAGCTGCTGCTGGTCAGCGGCGAGATCCTGCCGCAGGGTGTGCTGCTGCATCCGGTGAAGGCGGCGCACGGCACGCCGCGGCTGCCGGCCGCGGGGCCCTATCTGCTGCGCATCACCACGAGCGGCGGCGCGGTGATCGAGCAGGCGTTCGCGACGCGCGAGATCGACCACAGGCCCGAGCAGCAGCGCTTCGGCTTCACGATCGCGCATCCGGGCGACATCGCGAAGATCGAGATCCTGCGTGACGGGCGCGTGCTCACGCAGCGCGAGCCGCGCGCCAAGGCACTGGCCGGCGCCGTCTCCGGTGCGGCCACGCCGCTGAGCGTCGTGGAGCAGGGCGGCGCGATCCAGGTGACCTGGGATGCGGCACGGCACCCCTACCTCACGCTCACGCACCTCGGCGCCGCGCGCACCACGCTGGCGATCGAGGCGCAGGGCGGTCGCTTGACCCTGCCGACGCAGGGGTTGCCAGCGGGCGGCAGCTTCGAGTTCGGCCTCTCCGACGGCCTGAACACGCAGCGCATTACGCGCGGTCGCTGAGCGCGCTGTTGCCTTTTCGCTGCACCGCGCTCGCGCGGTTGTCGCGTAAGCTCGGCGCTCCTGTGGTCTGCCGCGCAGGGGCGCCCCTAGGTCCAATACTGTTCAGATACATATTCGGGGTACGGGCTGATGTCGCTGATGCAGCTTGGCGCCTCGGTGCCGAACCTGAAAGTTGCTCATCTTGCGCTTGACGCCACGCGGGTTGAAGCGGCCGCGGCTGCTGACGCATTTGCCGCTGGCGATCTCGGCGAGCAGCGCTGCGCGCCAACTTGGCAGCCGCTCAGGGGGGAAGGGCCGCGGCCTGCGGCATTTTCCGTTTGATCACGCGCACCGCATGGCTGAAGCTCAGGCGGTCCGGGTCCAAGCCGCGATCCCACGCAGCTTGCGCCATCAATTGCCGCACCGCGAAGTGCGCGAGCAACAGGCCCCACAGCTCCTGCTGTACCAGATCGGGCGTCTTGCTGCGCAGCACGGTACTGTTGGCGCGCAGGTGCGTCTTGAACTCGTCGAACACGCCCTCGATCTCCCAGCGCTCGTGATACAGCGCCGCCAACTCCTCGGCCGGCGCCTGGCTCGCATCGAGCACGTTGGTCAGCAGCCGATAGCTGTCTTGCGTCGCGGTGGCCGAGCCGTCCAACTCGTACTCGACTACGCGTACCGTGACGCCGTGCTTGCGCGCGGTGTCGGTACTGTCGTAGACGGTGCTCAGGTACGAACCGTCGGGCAACACCTCCTGCGCCGGCAGCTTCAGTGTGGAGCTCACCCGCCACAGCAGCGCCGCGCCGGTGGCGCTGGCGATTTGCCACAGCTTGAAGCTGTAAAAGCCCCGGTCGGCCAGCAGCAGCATGCTCATGTCGAGCCAGCCCGGCAGCCGCTCGGCGGCCATCGCCTTCTCGCTGTGCGCGTAAGGGGCGATGTCGGCCGCCGTGATGGCATGCGTGCCGCATTCGACCAGGCCGAGTACACGCGCCTGCGGGAAGGCGCTCTGGCCGCGCGTAGCCGTCGGATAGCCGAAGAACTCGGCGTTGGCCTTTTCGTCGGCGACGTCCATGCCGCTGCCGTCCAGCGCCATGACGCGCCAGCCGCGATACCACGCTCCCGGCGCATCGGGCGCCGCCAGCGGGCGCAGCACACGCTCGGCCAAGCGCCGCATCACTTCCGCTCCGAGTCGCGTTCGCGCCTGCGAGATCGCCGACTTGCTGGCCTGCACCGCCTCGGCCTGGCCGCCACCGAGCCACTGAAGGCCCTCGCACACCACGCGCAGCACCTCCTCCAGCGGCGCCTCGCGCCACAGCGCCAGCGCCATCACGTAGTACACGACTGCCGGCGCCGGAAGCAGCCGATTGCGCTGACTGCCTCGTCCCGTCTCTTCAAGTACCTCGTCGATCAGCGGTCGCGGGCACACGCTGGCCAGCACGCCAGTGCTGATCAGGTGCGCAACGTCGACCTTCTCCGGCAACGCCTTTCGGGTTCTCGCCATCCGCTCCGCCCCTCGTGGTCAGGACGGAACCGGATTCTGACACGCCGATTTCTATCTGAACAGTATTGCCCCTAGGTCATCCCCCGAACGCGGTGTGTCAGTGGTTCACGTCCGGTTTCAAGATGTGACTCCCGCTGCGGCCATCGGCATGAGCTGCGTCAAGCGTGAGTGCCGTGCGCCACAGTGCGGCACGGAGGGTGACGGCGATGGTTCAACTCTATTGCTTGCGCTGCAACCACCCCAACGACGCCGATGCGCGCTACTGCAGCACCTGCGGTGCCGGGCTGTTTCGACGCTTCTGCCCGCAGTGCCACACGATCAACGGCGCTGAATCGCACTTCTGCCAGGCCTGCGGCCATTCGCTGCCGGTCGCAGAGGGTGCGCCGGCGACGGTGCCGCCGCCAGTGGTGCCGGATCTGACCGACGTCGTGGTCATGTCGGCCATGGCGCCGCCGAATCTGCCCGCGGTTGCCGCAACGGCAAGGGGCGGCGTCGCAATGCCGGCGGCGTCGGTCCCGATGGCCAGGCCGGCCGTCGCCGTCCGGCGTACGAGAGCGCTGCTGTCGCCGGCGCAGTTGACCGTGGCTGTGCTCGCAGCCGGTGCGCTGGTGGCGCTGACGGCCTCGCTGAAGCTGTGGCCCGGCGGGTCGGCCGGCGACGCCAGGGCGCCGCGAACCGATGCGCCGAGCCTGCCGGCGCAGCCGCTGGTCAGCGTGGCGCCGGCAGCCGAGCCGGTGCTGACGCGGGCCGTGGTGCCGGTCGTGCCCAGTGGCCCCGCGGCGGTTGCGGTGATCGCCGCGCCCGGCGCGGCGACGAGCAGCCTCGCCGCGCTGCCGCCGCCGTCGAGCGGACAGTTGCCGCCGCCCGAGGCCGCCCGCAAGCCCGCTGCGCCGCTCGACGCGACGGCCGCCCGCGCCGCCGCCGCGACCACGGCCCTCGCGCTCAACCCGGCCGTCGCGGCGAGGTCGCGCACCGCGAAACCGGCCGCGCCCGCCGCCGCCTACGAGTGCACGGCCGAGGTCCATGCGCTCGGGTTGTGCGCGCCCGGCGCCACCATCATCCGGAGGCCTTGAGACATGCCGCTCACCAGACGCCTCGCTGCCGGCCTGGCGGCCGCGATGGTCCTCGTCGCCGCGCCGGTGCTCGCGGGGACGCCGTTCAAGATCGTCACCGCGTCGGAGCGCGGCACCTACATCCAGATCGGGCGCGACCTGGCGAAGTACGTCGCGCCGCAGGCGCAGATCGACCTCGACGCGCTGCCCTCGGCCGGATCGGCCGAGAACATCCATCGCCTGCGCTACGAAGACGGCGTGAAGTTCGCGCTCGTGCAGTCCGACGTGTATCAGGCCTTCATCAACCAGGGCAACGCCGGCGACACCAACGCCGCGGCGATCATCCGGCCGCTGCGCGTGATCCTGCCGCTCTACAACGAGGAGATCTACTTCATCGTGCGTGCCGATTCGCCGATGAACGCCGTGCACGAGATCCGCGACGCGCGCATCAACGTCGGCCCGATGCAAAGCGGCACCGCGATGTCGGCCACCACGCTGTACCGGCTGATGTTCGAGCGGCCGATGGCCGACGAGAAGATCAGCTTTCACAGCAACGAGGACGCGCTGGTCAAGCTCACCGGCGACAAGTCGGTCGACGTCGTGGTGGTGGTCGCCGGCCAACCGGCCAAGCTGCTGGCCGACATGAAGCCCGAGGCCAAGGCGCTGATCAAGCTGCTGAAGTTCGACGCCGACCAGCCGGGCAGCAAGGCCGCGCTGAAGACCTACTTCCAGAGCACCGTGAAGGCGTCGAACTACCCGGCGCTGCTGACAGAAGACGTGCCCGGCCTCGCCGTGAAGGCCTACCTCGTCACCTACGACTACGGCCGCACCGGCACCCAGGCGCGGCTCGGCCAGTTCGCGAAGTCGCTGTGCCAGAACTTCGCGACGCTGCAGTCCGATGGCCACCCGAAGTGGAAGGAGGTCTCGCTCGCGATGCCCGAGCTGGGCCGTGGCTGGACCTACTACGGCCCCACCGCCAGGGAACTGCAACGCTGCCTGGCGCCGGCGCCCGTGCCGGCCAGGGCGGCAGCCAAGGCCTGCACCACCGAGCAGAAGATCCTCGGCCTGTGCGCGCCCTGACGCGCCGCTCACGCGGACGCGACGACGCACCTGCTCAGGGCCGGACCACGCGGCCGGGGTTCAGCGTGCCCTGCGGATCGAGCGCACGCTTGATGGCGCGCATCATCGCCAGCGCGACCGGGTGCTTGCGCTGCACCAGCTCGTCGCGCTTGAGCGCGCCGATGCCGTGTTCGGCCGAGATCGATCCGCCGCGCGCGACCACGGCGTCGTAGACGATCGCGTTCACCGCGTGTTCGTGCCGGTCGAGGAACGCCTGCGGCGACTGGCCCGGCGGCGCTTGCAGGTTGTAGTGCAGGTTGCCGTCGCCGAGGTGGCCGAAGTTCACCACCCGCGCGCCGGGGAACGCGGCGCCGAGCGCGGCATCGGTGCCGGCCACGAAGCCGGGTATCGCCGACACCGGCAGCGCGATGTCGTGCTTGATGTTGGGGCCCTCCTCGGCCTGTGCCAGCGGAATCGATTCGCGCACCTGCCACAGCGCACGCGCCTGGGCCAGGCTCTCGGCCACGGCCACGTCGGTGACCACGCCGCGTTCGAGCGCTGTCTCCATCAGCGACTCGAAGTGCGTGCGGGCGGCGGCATCGTCGTCGTGGTCGCCGGTCTCCAGCAGCACCGTCCACGGCGAGCCGGGCAGGGGCCGGGGCAGCTGCGTGAAGTGCCGCGCGACGAGTTCCAGCGCGAAGGCCGACATCACCTCGAAGCCGGTGAGTGCAGCGCCGAGCCGGTCGCGCGCGAGCTGCAGCAGCTGCACGCACGCCGGCAGGTCGGCGCAGGCGGCGAACGCCGTCACACGGCCGGCCGGCAGCGGAAAGAGCTTCATCGTCGCCGCGGTGATGATGCCCAGCGTGCCCTCGCTGCCGATCATCAGGTCGCGCAGGTCGTAGCCGGTGTTGTCCTTGCGCAGGCCCGACAGGCCGTCCCACACCTCGGCCTGCGCGGTCACCACCTCGAGCCCCAGGCACAGCTCGCGCGCATTGCCGAAACGCAGCACCTGCGTGCCGCCGGCGTTGGTGGCCAGGTTGCCGCCGAGCGTGCAGCTGCCTTCGGCGGCGAGGCTGAGCGGGAACAGGCAGCCCGCCGCCTCGGCCGCCTGCTGCACGGCTTGCAGCACGCAGCCGGCCTCGGCGGTGATGGTGGCATTGGCGGCGTCGATGCCGCGCACGCGGTTCAGCCGCTGCAGGCTCAGCAGCACCTGGGTGCCGGTGGTGTCGGGCACGCCGCCGCCCACGAGGCCGGTGTTGCCGCCCTGGGGCACCACGCTGGCGCCGTGCGACGCGCAGGCGCGCACCACGCGGGCGACCTCGGCGGTGCTGCCGGGGCGCACCACGGCCAGCGCCTTGCCGCGCCAGCGCCGGCGCCAGTCCAACTCGTAGGCGCTCAGGTCGCCTGCGGTGAGCACCTGCGCCTCGCCGACCGCGGCGCGCAGATCGTTCAACAGCGCAACGCTCATGCCGCGGCCACCGCCTTCGCACCGGTGCGCGCACGCACGTGCAGCACGCAGCCCGCGAACAGCAGCGCGCACAAGCCCAGCTCGGCCCACGCGAGCGGCACGGCAATACCGCTACCCGTGGCGGCGCGCAGCGCGCCTTCGGCCGCAAAGAGCCACACCAGCAGGCTCAGCGCGCGGTAGCTCGCCAGGCGCAGCTGCAGCACCCCGGTGACGAAGAACGCCAGCGGCAGCACCTTGAGTGCGAGCGATCGCGAGCCGGTCGGCGCGAGGCGGAGCTCCCAGGCGAGGCCGAGTGCGATCAGCCCGAGCAGCGCTGCCAGCACGACCGCGCGGGCCAAGTGCACGGAGCGCAGGTTGTCGGCAACAAGGGGCATCGCGGCTGGCATCATAGACGGCATGTCGTCGACGACTGCGCCGCCTGCCTGGCCCCGGCAACTGTCGGGGCTTTGGCGTTCGCTGCGCGCCTGGCCGTGGCTCGACACCCTGCGCACGCTGCGCCAGCGTTTCCGCGAGGACAGGCTGGGCCTCACCGCCAGCAGCCTGACCTTCACCACGCTGATCGGCCTGGTGCCGCTGGTGACGGTGATGCTCGCGGTGTTCAGTGCGTTCCCGATGTTCTCGCGCTTCCAGAAGGCGCTCGAGCAGTACCTGCTGCAGAGCCTGGTGCCCGACAGCATCGCCAAGCCGGTGCTGGGCGCGCTGACGCAGTTCGCCGCCAAGGCCAGCCAGGTCGGCACGCTGGGCCTGGTGGCGCTCGTCGTCGCCGCGCTGGCGATGGTGTTCACGATCGACCGCGCGCTCAACGCCATCTGGCGTGTGCGCCGGCCGCGGCCGCTGGCGCAGCGCGTGCTGGTCTACTGGGCCGCGCTCACGCTCGGCCCGCTGCTGCTGGGCATCAGCCTGTCGCTCACCTCGTATGCGATCTCGGCGTCGCGCGGCCTGGTCGACACCTTGCCCGGCGGCCTGAGCCTGCTGCTCGGTGCGATCGAGTTCATGCTGCTGGCCGGCGGCATGACGGGCCTGTACCGCTACGTGCCCAACACCTACGTCAGCTGGAGCCACGCCTGGGCCGGCGGCCTGTTCGTGGCCGCGGGCGTCGAGGTGGCCAAGCGGCTGCTGGCCTGGTACGTGGGCCTGGTGCCGACCTACTCGATGATCTACGGCGCCTTCGCCACGCTGCCGATCTTCCTGCTGTGGATCTACCTCGCCTGGGTGGTGGTGCTGCTCGGCGCGGTGATCGCGGCCTATGCGCCCAGCCTGTCGATGCACGTGGCGCGCATGCCCGACACGCCGGGCTATCGCTTCGCGCTCGCCGTGGCGCTGCTGCGCGAGCTGGCGCGCGTGCGCGGCGGGCCGAGCAAGGGCCTGGCGGCCACCGAGCTTGCCGGCGCCGTGCACGTCGATCCATTGCAGGTCGAGCCGGTGCTCGACAGCCTGGTGGGGCTCGACTGGGTCGGCCGCCTCGACGAGGAAGGCGCGCGGCGCTACGTGCTGCTGGCCGACCCGCAGGCGACGCTGGCGGCGCCGATGGTCGACTCGCTGCTGCTCGAGCCCACACCCACCACGCAGAGCTTCCGCGCCCGCGCCGCCTTCGGCAGCATGCGCCTGCACGAGCTGTTCTGAACCGGAGCCCCGCCATGAGCCATGTCGCCAGCGATGCCTTCTGCGTGCACGTGCGCAGCGAACTCGACGGCCTGCGCAGCGCCGGCCTGTTCAAGGGCGAGCGCATCATCGCCAGCCCGCAGGGCGCGGTGATCCGCACGGCAGACGGCCGCGAGGTGATCAACCTGTGCGCCAACAACTACCTCGGCCTGTCGTCGCACCCGGCGGTGATCGCGGCGGCGCACGAGGCGCTGCGCACGCACGGCTACGGCATGAGCTCGGTGCGCTTCATCTGCGGCACGCAGGATGCGCACAAGACGCTCGAGGCGCGCATCGCGCGCTTCGTCGGCTGCGAAGACGCGATCCTCTACGCCGCCGCGTTCGACGCCAACGGCGGCCTGTTCGAGCCGCTGCTCGGCGAGAACGATGCGGTGATCAGCGACGAGCTGAACCATGCCTCGATCATCGACGGCATCCGCCTCAGCAAGGCCAGGCGCTATCGCTACCGGCACGACGACATGGCCGACCTCGAGCGCTGCCTTCAGCAGGCCGGCGCCGACGGCGCGCGCTTCAAGCTGGTGTTCAGCGACGGCGTGTTCTCGATGGACGGCACCATCGCCAACCTGCCGCGCATGCGCGAGTTGTGCGACGCGCACGGCGCGCTGCTGGGCATCGACGAATGCCACGCCAGCGGCTTCATGGGCGCGCGCGGGCGCGGCACGCACGAGCACCACGGCCTCGTCGGCCGCATCGACATCGTCACCGGCACCTTCGGCAAGGCGCTCGGCGGGGCTTCCGGCGGCTTCACAGCCGCGCGGCGCGAAGTGGTGGAGCTGCTGCGCCAGCGCTCGCGGCCGTACCTGTTTTCCAACACGCTGGCGCCGGCGATCGTCGGCGGCTCGATCGCGGTGCTCGACCTGCTCGAGGCCAGCACCGCGCTGCGCGACAAGCTGGAGGCCAACACGCGCTGGTTCCGCCAGGCCATCCAGGCTGCGGGGTTCGGCATCAAGCCCGGCACGCACCCGATCGTGCCGATCATGGTCTACGACGCGGCCAAGGCGCAGGCGCTCGCGGCGCGGCTGCTCGAGCTGGGCATCTACGTGATCGGCTTCTTCTACCCGGTGGTGCCGCAGGGGCAGGCGCGCATCCGCGTGCAGATGAGCGCGGTGCACGAGCGCGCGCATCTGGAAGCTGCGGTGGCCGCATTCACGCAGGCCGGGCGCGAGCTGGGCTTGCTGAAGTCGCGATGACCGGCTCGCGCATCCTCGTCATCGGTGCCAACGGCCAGATCGGCACCGAGCTCGCCGCTGCACTGGCCGCGCGCCCCGGCGTCGATGCGGTGATCACCAGCGACCTCGCGCCCGAGGGCAGGGCCGCCGGCCTCAGGCACGAGATGCTCGACGTGACCGACGCCGCCGCGCTGCGCACGGTGGTGGCACGCCACCGCATCACGCAGGTCTATCACCTCGCGGCGGCGCTGTCGGCCAGCGGCGAGCAGCATCCGCAATGGGCCTGGAGCCTCAACATGGGCGGCCTGCTCAACGTGCTCGACCTGGCGCGCGCATGGCCGCTCGAACGCGTGTTCTGGCCCAGCAGCATCGCCGCCTTCGGCCCCACCACGCCGGACACGGCAGGGCAGTACACGGTGATGGACCCGACCACCGTCTACGGCATCAGCAAGCTGGCCGGCGAACGCTGGTGCGCGTGGTATCACGCCAACCACGGTGTCGACGTGCGCAGCCTGCGCTACCCGGGGTTGATCAGCTGGAAGACGCCGCCCGGCGGCGGCACGACCGACTACGCGGTGGAGATCTTCCACGCCGCGCGGCGCGAGGGGCGCTACAGCTGCTTCCTGCGCGACGACACGCGGCTGCCGATGATGTACATGGACGACGCCATCCGCGCCACGATCGAGTTGATGGAGGCGCCGGCCGATCGCATCGGCGAGCGCGGCTCGTACAACCTCGCCGGCTGCAGCTTCACGCCGCGCGAGATCGCCGACGAGATCGCGCGCCACGTGCCCGGCTTCACGCTGGCGAGCGCGCCCGACTTCCGTCAGCGCATCGCCGACAGCTGGCCGCAGGTGATCGACGACGCGCTGGCGCGCGAGCACTGGGGCTGGCGCCCGCGCTACGACCTGCATGCCCTGGTGCGCGACATGCTCGCGCATCTGCGATGATCGAAACGCACGCTGCATGATTGCGCGGCAGATGAAGGAGACATGTTCGTGAAGCAGATCCATCGCCGGCTGATGCTGGCCGTCGCGGCCGCCGTGCTGGCCGCGCCCGCAGCCACCTGGGCCCAGAGCTATCCGAGCCGCCCGGTCAAGTGGGTCGTGCCGTATCCGCCCGCCGGCACCACCGACGTGCTGGCGCGCATCGTCGCGCAATGGCTCACCGAGAAGATGGGCCAGCCCTTCGTGGTCGAGAACAAGCCCGGCGCCGGCAACAACATCGGCACCGAAGCGGTGATCGGCGCGCCGCCCGACGGCTACACGATGCTGCTCGTGAACCCGGCCAACGGCATCAACGCCACGCTGTACAAGAACCTCGCCTTCAGCTTCATCCGCGACATCGCGCCGGTGGCCGGCCTCGTGCGCACGCCCAACGTGATGGAGGTCACCGCGAACTTTCCGGCCAAGACGGTCAAGGAGTTCATCGACTACTGCAAGGCCAACCCGGGCAAGGTCAACCTCGCCAGCTCGGGCAGCGGCACCTCGGTGCACCTGTCGGGCGAGCTGTTCAAGTCGATGACCGGCTGCGACATGGTGCACGTGCCCTACAAGGGCGCCGGCCCGGCGCTGACCGATCTGATCGGCGGCACGGTGCACGTGATGTTCGACAACCTGCCGTCGTCGATCGGGCACATCAAGAGCGGCAAGCTGCGCGCGCTGGCGGTCACGTCGGAGGGCCGCGAGCCGAGCCTGCCGGGCGTGCCCGCCGTCGGCGAGACGGTGCCCGGCTACGAGGCCACGGCCTGGTTCGGCATCGGCATGCCCAAGGGCACGCCGAAGGAGATCATCGACAAGGTCAACGCCGAGGTGAACCGCGCGCTGGCCGATCCCAAGATGCGCGAGCGCCTGGCCGAGCTGGGCGGCAAGCCGATCGCCGGCACGCCGGAGGACTTCGGCAAGGTCATCGCCGCCGAGACGGCGAAGTGGGAGAAGGTGGTGATCTCCTCGGGCGCCAAGGTGGAGTGAGCGACGCCGCGCGCGTGGATGCGGCGCGCGTGAGGCGCGTGCTGCTCGTCTTCGCCGTCTGCGCCTTCGCCAGCGGCTTCGGCCTGCGCACGATCGACCCGCTGATCCTGCCGGTGGGTGCGCAGTTCGCCGTGTCGCCGGCCGCCGCGGCGGGGCTCAGCACGGCCTATGCGCTGCCCTATGCGCTGGCGCAGCCCTTCCTCGGCCCGCTGGGCGACCGCTACGGCAAGCTGCGCTGCATCCAGGTCTGCGTGAGCGGCATGGCGCTTTCGCTCGTGGCCGGCGCGCTGGCGCCGAACTTCGCCGCGCTGCTGGCCAGCCGCGTGGTGGCGGGCATCTTCGCGGGCGGGCTGATCCCGCTGGTGCTGGCCGGGCTCGGCGACGCCTTCGACATCCTGGAGCGCCAGGTGGCGATCGGGCGCATGCTGCTGGCGATCATCACCGGGCAGATGCTCGGCTCCACCGTGTCGGGGCTGGCCAGCGATGCCTTCGGCTGGCGCAGCGCGCTGTGGATCGCCGCCGGCCCGGCGCTGGCGGCCACGGCGCTGGCCTGGTGGCCGCAGCGGCGCGTGCCCGCGGTCGGCGCCGCTGCGGCCGCCGGCGCTGCGCGGCAGGGCATGGCGGCGCTGTATGCGCAGGTGTTCCGCAACCCCAAGGCGCCGTGGCTATATGGCGCCGTCGTCGTCGAGGGCGCGCTGATCTTCGGCGCCTTCCCGTTCGTGGGCCAGATGCTGGTCGAGCGGCATGCCGCGCCGGCGGCCGAGGTGGCGGCGCGGGCGGGGCTCGTGCTCGGCGCCTTCGGCGTCGGCGGGCTGGTCTACGCGGCGATGGTGCGGCGCATCCTCGGCGCGCTGGGCGTGCGGCGCATGTGCCTGGTGGGGTCGGCCACCGCGGCGGCGATGTACCTGCTGCTGGGCCTCTCGCCCTGGTGGGGCCTGCATGCGCTGGCGATGGGCGTGGCGGGGCTCGCCTACTACATGCTGCACAACTCCTTGCAGACCGAGGCGACCGAGATCGCGCCCGTGGCGCGCGGCTCGGCGGTGGCGCTGTTCGCCTGCGGTTTCTTCGCCGGGCAGGGCCTGGGGCCGCTGCTGTTCGGCGCGCTGGCGGCGAAATGGGGCTACCTCGCGGCGCTGCTGGCAATGGCCGCCGGCCTGGTGCTGCTGGGGCAGCTGGTGGTCCGCCGCGTCACGACACGGCCACGCGCCTGAGCCCACCGTCCCCGGTGCTGCCCGGGCCCGGCGGCGGGATCGCGCAATGAGGGACAATACGCACATCTGCCGCCACCCGCTGCCCCACCGGCCGCGCGGTGCCCGCGGCCGGCGCTTCATACGACTCAGACGATAGGAAATCCCACCATGGCCAAGGTTGATGCCAAGACCGCCGTGCTGCCCGACGGCCTGCGCTACAAGAGCAAGGTCTCGGGCTCGCCGTTCAAGGCCACGACCACGTTCGGTGCCGCCACGATGTCGTGCTTCCTGTGCGGCAAGCATCGGCCGCGCTCGATGATGAAGACGCGCAAGGTGCTGGGCAAGGCCCAGGCGGTGTGCTCGCCGTCGTGCAAGGAAATGGACGCCAAGCTCGGCTGAGCGCGTTTGCCCTGCACTCCGGGAGAACGATTCCGCCGCTCGTCATGACCACGCGCGCGGCCGGTCAGCGTGCGAGCGCGGGTGCAGGTTCGGCCAATGCCGCGCGCACCGCGGCCAGCACCGCATCGGGCTGTTCGGCCATCAGGTGATGGCCCGCCGGCACGTTCACCACGCGCGCCTTCAGCGCGGCGCTGATCTCGCGTGCCGCCTTGGGCGTGGTCATCTGGTCGAACGCGCCCACCACCACCGTGGCAGGGCAGCGCACCTTCGCCGCCGCGTCGGTGCCGCCGCGGTAGCGGTGGCAGACCTCGAAGCCGTGCAGGAACAGGTTGGCCCCATGCCCGGCAGCCTGCACGCGACGCATCAGCGCCAGGCCGCCGCCGTGCAGCCAGCTGCCGGGGTTGGGAAAGCCCGGCTTGCTGGCGGTCGTTGAGATCGACCACATGTTGACCATGCGCATCGCCTGCAACGGGTTGTCGCGCGCGGTGGCGAGCAGGGCTTCGCTGACGGCCATGGGGTAGGCGGTGCCGATCAGCACCAGCGCCGTCACGCGATCCGGCGCGCGCCCGGCCGCCTGCAGCGCGATCAGCGAGCCCATGCTGTGGCCCACCAGCGCGGCGCGCTGCACGCCGGCGGCGCTCATCGCGGCGAGCACCCAGTCGGCCATCGCTTCCACGTCGCTCAGCAGTGGGCCGGGGCTGCGCATGTGGCCGGGCAGGTCGAGCGCGAGCACGCCGTGGCCGTGGTGCGCGAACCAGCGCGCCAGCAGCGTCCAGCCGGTGTGGTCGTTGCACGCGCCGTGGATGAACACCACGCACGGCAGCGACGGATCGAACGCCTTGCCGCCGGTGTAGGCGAAGGCCTCGCGGCCGTTGACCTCGAGCTTCATTGCGCCTTCTCCGCCGCGCGGAACGCGCGCTTCAGGTCGTCGATCAGATCGTCGGGATCCTCCAGCCCGATCGACAGGCGAATCGTGCCGGGCGTGATGCCGGCGGCCGCGAGCGCCGCATCGTCCATGCGGAAGTGCGTCGTCGACGCGGGGTGGATCACCAGCGAGCGGCAGTCGCCCACGTTGGCCAGGTGCGAGAAGATCTTCAGCGCCTCGATGAATGCCGCGCCCTGCTTGCGCGAGCCCGCGAGGTCGAAGCTGAACACCGAGCCGCAGCCGCGCGGCAGCAGCTTCTTCGCCAGCGCGTGGCTCGGGTGGCCCTCGAGCTCGGGGTAGCCCACGCGCGCCACCATCGCATGCGCGGCGAGGAAGGCGACCACCTTGCGCGTGTTGTCGACGTGGCGCGCCATGCGCAGCGGCAGCGTCTCGATGCCCTGCAGGATCATCCACGCGGTGTGCGGGCTCATGCAGCCGCCGAAGTCGCGCAGGCCCTCGCGCCGCGCGCGCAGCAGGAAGGCGCCCACCGTGCTTTCCTCGCTGAACACCATGCCGTGAAAGCCGCTGTACGGCTGCGTCAGCTCCGCGAAGCGGCCCGAGCCCTCCCAGTCGAACAGGCCGCTGTCGACCAGCACGCCGCCGATCACCGTGCCGTGGCCGGCGAGGAACTTGGTGGCCGAGTGGTAGAGCAGGTCGGCGCCATGCTCGAAGGGCTTCATCAGCCACGGCGTGGTGAAGGTGGAATCGACAAGCAGCGGCACGCCGGCGTCGTGCGCGATGGCGCCGACGGCGGGGATGTCGAGCACGTCGAGCCCGGGGTTGCCGAGCGTCTCGCCGAACAGCAGCTTCGTGTTCGGCCGGATCGCGGCGCGCCAGCCGTCGATGTCGCCCGGCTTGACGAACGTGGTCTCGATGCCGAAGCGCCGCAGCGTGTAGTGCAGCAGGTTGTGCGAGCCGCCGTACAGGGCGGTGCTCGACACGATGTGCGAGCCGGCGCCGGCCAGCGTGGCCACCGCCAGGTGCAGCGCAGCCTGGCCGCTGGCGGTGGCGATCGCACCCGAGCCGCCTTCGAGCGCGGCCACGCGCTCCTCGAACACGGCATTCGTGGGATTGCTGATGCGGCTGTACACATGGCCCGAGCGTTCCATGTTGAACAGCGACGCCGCGTGCTCGGAGTTCTCGAACACGAACGACGTGCTCAGGTGGATCGGCACCGCGCGCGCGCCGGTGGCGGGGTCGGGCGCGGCGCCCGCGTGCAGGCTCAGGGTGTCGAAACCGGGATCGCTGGCGCCGGCCATGGGGCACTCCGCTGTTGTGGCTGGCGGGGATTGTGTGCTATGTTGTTTCGCAGGGGGCTCCCAGCCGAAGACGGAGGTGCATCCATGAAGGTGAGCGACATCCTTCGCGTCAAGGGCGGCACGCTGTACACGGTGTCGCCCGAGCAATCCCTCGCCGAGGCCGTGCGCACGATGGCCGAGCGCGACATCGGTTCGCTGGTGGTGATGAACCACGGCGAGCTGGTGGGCATGCTCACCTTCCGCGAGGTCATCGTCGCGCTGGTGGCCAACGGCGGCAGCGTCGGCAGCACCGTCATCCGCTCGGTGACCAACGAAGCGCCGCTCACCTGCACGCCCGAGACCGAGATCGACGAGGTGCGCCGCATGATGCTGCAGCGCCATGCGCGCTACATGCCGGTGATGGAGCACAAGACACTGATGGGCGTGATCTCGTTCTACGACGTGGCCAAGGCCGTGGTCGAGAGCCAGGACTTCGAGAACCGCATGCTCAAGGCCTACATCCGCGACTGGCCGGTCGAGTCGGCCGAGGAGGCGGCCGCCGAGGCGGCGCGCGCGTCCAAGCTGTAGGTCGCGCTGCCGGCGTTGCGCGACCGGGACGGTGCGCCCGGCGCAGGGGCTGCGACAATGCCGGCTGAGGCAGCGCACCCTTTCGCACGATGTCCGGCAGCACCTTCGGCCACCTTTTTTGCGTCACCAACTTCGGCGAGAGCCACGGCCCGGCCGTCGGCTGCGTGATCGACGGCTGCCCGCCCGGCATGGCGCTGTCGGAGGCCGACATCCAGCCCGACCTGGACCGCCGGCGCCCGGGCACCAGCCGCCACGTGACGCAGCGCAACGAGCCCGATGCGGTCGAGATCCTCTCCGGCGTCTACGAGGGCCTCACCACCGGCACGCCGATCGCGCTCGTGATCCGCAACACCGACCAGCGCAGCCGCGACTACGGCAACCTGCTCGACACCTTCCGCCCCGGCCACGCCGACTACACCTACTGGCGCAAGTACGGGCTGCGTGACCCGCGCGGCGGCGGCCGTGCGTCGGCGCGTCTCACCGCACCGATGGTGGCCGCCGGCGCAGTGGCCAAGAAGTGGCTGCGCGAGCGCCGCGGCATCACGTTTCGCGGCTGGATGACGCGCATCGGCGACGTGGCGATCCCGTTCACCGACGAATCGCAGATCGATGCCAACCCGTTCTTCGCGCCCGACGCGGCGATCGTTCCGGTGCTCGAGGCGGCGCTCGACGCGCTGCGCAAGAGCGGCGACTCCTGCGGCGCACAGCTCACCGTGGTGGCGCGCGGCATGATGCCGGGGCTCGGCGAGCCGCTGTTCGACAAGCTCGATGCCGAGATCGCCTACGCGATGATGGGCATCAACGCGGTCAAGGGCGTCGAGATCGGCGACGGCTTTCGCGTCGTCACGCAAAAGGGCAGCGAACACGGCGACGAGCTGTCGCCGCAGGGCTTTCGCAGCAACCATGCCGGCGGCGTGCTGGGCGGCATCTCCACCGGGCAGGATCTGGTGGTGCACATCGCCGTCAAGCCCACCAGCTCGATCCGCCTGCCGCGCGCCTCGATCGACCGCCAGGGCCGCCCCACGACGGTGGAGACCCACGGCCGCCATGACCCGTGCGTGGGCATCCGCGCGACGCCGATCGCCGAGGCAATGCTCGCGCTGGTGGTGATGGACCACGCGCTGCGCCACCGCGCGCAGTGCGGCGACGTGCAGCTCGACGTGCCGCCCATCCCCGGCGCCGCCGCATGACGGGCGGCCGCGAGGCCCTTCGACCGTACGCGCGGGCCTGGTTCTGCTACTTCGCCGCGATGGGGGTGTTCAGCCTCTACGCGCCGCTGTGGTTCGACCGCCTGGGCCTGTCGGCGCTGGCCATCGGCGCGATCGCCTCGCTGCAGAGCTGGACGCGCGTGTTCGCGCCCTACAGCTGGGCCTGGATCGCCGACCACAGCAACCGCCGGCCGCAGCTGCTGCAGCTGGCCGGCGTGCTGAGTGCGGCGAGCGCGCTGGCGCTGGCCCTCACGGGCCGCTGGGGCATGAGCGCGGTGAGCCTGTGCGTGGCGGTGCTGTTCATCGCCAACGGCGCGGTGATGCCGCTCACCGAGGCGTCGCTCGCGCATCACCTCAACATGGGCAGCGGCCAGGGCGGCGCGCAGTACGGCCGCACGCGCGTGTGGGGCACGATCGGCTTCATGCTGTCGGTCACCGTGTTCGGCGTCGTGCTGCAGGCGCTGGGGCTCGACGCCTGGCCGTGGCTGGTGTTCGCGATGTGGGTGCTGCTGGCGGTCGCGCTGTACATGCTGCCGGCCACCACCGACCCGCCGCACGCCGAAGCCGCGGCCACCGGAGCGCTGCAGGTGCTGCGGCGGCCCGAGGTGGCGTGGTTCTTCGCCAGCGTGTTCCTGGTCGTGCTCGCGCACACCAGCATCTACGCGTTCTTCTCGCTCTTCATGGCCTCGCACGGCGCCGAGAAGTCGCTGATCGGCCTGCTGTGGACGGTGGGCCTGGTGGTGGAGATGGCGTTCTTCTGGTACCAGGGGCATTGGTTCGACCGCCTGTCATGGCATGGCTGGCTCACGCTGGCCGGCGTGACGGCGGCGCTGCGCTTCGCGCTGATGGCGCTGAGCCAGGGCCACGTGGGCGTGCTGGCGCTGACGCAGCTCACGCACGCGGTGACCTTCGCCGCGCAGCACGCGGCGTGCATCGCGCTGGTCACGCGCTACTTTCCGGGCCGGCTACGCGGGCGCGGGCAGGCGCTGTACAGCACGATCGGCTACGGCGCCTCGGGCGTGGTCGGCGGCGTGGCCGGCGGCGCGATGATCGAACGCTGGGGCTTCGCGGCGATGTTCTGGGCGGCGAGCGCGGCGGCGCTGGCGTCGGCGGCCTGCGCCGTACGCTCGCGGCGCTGCGCGGCGGCGTGAAGAACGCCCGGTCGGTGCACACCGGCGCGCTGTGCTGCGCGCTGGCCCTCGCGCTGGCCATCACGCTGTTGGCGCCGCAAGCGGCAGCGCGCAAGAGCGGCGCGCCGCGCACGCAGCCGGTGCGGATGGTGGTGATCCACGCCACCGGCGGCCCGACCTGCGACGCGCGCACCGGCGCGCCGGTGTGGATCGGCGCCGGCACCATGGCCGACAACCTGCGCCAGATCGAGGCTCACCCCAAGCTCGGCGTGCACTACATGATCGACCGCGACGGCACGCTGCGCACGAGCGTGCCCGAGTCGCAGGTGGCGCATCACGTGTTCGGCGCGAGCGCGCGCTCGATCGGCATCGAGCTGATCAACGACGGCGACGGGCGCGATCCGTTTCCCGAACCGCAGCTTGCATCGCTGGTGACGCTGCTGCGCGGCATCGTGCAGCGGCACGGCATCGCGCGCGAGGCCATCGTGCGCCACTCCGACGTCGACACCGGCCGCATGCCGTGCGCGCCCGGGCGCCGGCGCAAGGTCGACCCGGGCGACGCGTTTCCGCACGAGGCGGTGCGCGAGCGCGTGTTCGCGCCGCGTTGAGCTAGCACTCGACGATGTTGACCGCCAGACCGCCGCGCGCGGTCTCCTTGTACTTGGTCATCATGTCGGCGCCGGTCTCGCGCATGGTCTTGATCACCTTGTCGAGGCTCACGTGGTGCGTGCCGTCGCCGCGCAGCGCCATGCGCGCGGCGTTGATCGCTTTCACCGCTGCGATCGCGTTGCGCTCGATGCACGGGATCTGCACCAGCCCGCCTACCGGGTCGCAGGTCAGGCCGAGGTGGTGTTCCATGCCGATCTCGGCGGCGTTCTCCACCTGCTCGGGCGTGCCGCCGAGCACGGCGGCCAGCGCGCCGGCCGCCATCGAGCAGGCCACGCCCACCTCGCCCTGGCAGCCGACCTCGGCACCCGAGATCGACGCGTTGACCTTGTAGAGAATGCCGATCGCCGCGGCGGTGAGCAGAAAGTCGTTGACGCCGGCGTCGCTCGAACCGTGCACGAAGCGCGTGTAGTAGTGCAGCAGCGCCGGCACGATGCCGGCCGCGCCGTTGGTGGGCGCGGTGACGACGCGGCCGCCGGCGGCGTTCTCCTCGTTGACCGCGAGTGCGTAGAGGTTCACCCAGTCGAGCACCTGCAGCGGATCGCGCAGCGCGGCTTCGGGGTTGCCGGTGAGCGCGCGATGCAGCGCCGGCGCACGGCGCTTGACCTTGAAGCCGCCGGGCAGCACGCCTTCGGTCTTCAAGCCGCGCGCCACGCAGCCCTGCATCGCCTGCCAGATGCGCTGCAGGCCGGCGTCGATCTCGGCGTCGCTGCGCCAGTGGCGCTCGTTGCGCCGCATCAGCGCGGCAATGCTGCATCCGTGCGCGCGCGTCAGCGCGAGCAGCTCCTCGCCCGACGCGAACGGGCAGGGCAGCGCGGTGGCGTCGGGCGCGATCACCTTCTGCTTGCTGCCGTCGGCGGCCAGCTCGTCGCTGACCACGAAGCCGCCGCCCACCGAGTAGTAGCAGCGATTCGCAAGCTCGGCGCCGGCGGCATCGAAGGCCGCGAAGCGCAGGCCGTTGGCGTGGAACGGCAGCGCCTCGCTGCGGTGGAACACGAGGTCGGTCTTCTCATGCAGCGCGATCTCGTGCCGGCCGAGCAGCGCGATGCGCCGGGCCTGCCGCACCTGGGCCAGCAGCTTCGGGATCGCGTCGACGTCGACCGTGTCGGGCTCGTGGCCGGCCAGGCCCAGCAGCACGGCCTTGTCGCTGCCGTGGCCCTTGCCGGTGGCGCCGAGCGAGCCGTAGAGCGACGCCTGCACGCGCGCGGTGCGCTCGAGCTGGCCGTCGTGCGCGAGACGCAGCGCGAACAGGCGCGCCGCGCGCATCGGCCCCACCGTGTGGCTGCTGCTCGGCCCGATGCCGATCTTGAACAGATCGAAGACCGAGATCGCCATCGCGTGAGCTAACCGCTCAGTCGGCGGCCAGCTCGCTCATCGGCACGCAGCTGCAGAAGAGATTGCGGTCGCCGTAGACGTTGTCGACGCGGCCCACCGGCGACCAGTACTTGTTGCGGCGCAGGCTCTTGATCGGGTACGCCGCCTCCTCGCGCGAGTAGGCGTGCGCCCAGTCGGCAGCGAGCAGCATCTCGGCGGTGTGCGGCGCGTGCTTGAGCGGGTTGTCTTCGCGCGGCCACGCGCCGCTTTCGACCTTGCGGATCTCGTCGCGGATCGCGAGCATGGCGTCGCAGAAGCGGTCCAGCTCCACCAGCGGCTCGCTTTCGGTCGGTTCGACCATCAGCGTGTTGGCCACCGGGAAGCTCAGCGTCGGCGCGTGGAAGCCGTAGTCGATCAGCCGCTTGGCCACGTCTTCGGCGGTCACGCCGCAGAGATCCTTGAACTTGCGCAGGTCGAGGATGCACTCGTGCGCCACGCCGCCGCCCTTCACGCCGGCGATGTCGCCGGAGAAGTGGATGTCGTAGGCATCGGCCAGCCGGGCGGCCACGTAGTTGGCGGCCAGGATCGCGCATTCGGTGGCCTCGCGCAGCCCCGGCTCGCCCATCATGCGCATGTACATCCAGCTGATCGGCAGCACCGCGGCGTTGCCGAGCGCAGCGGCGCTGACCGGGCCCACCGGGGCGTCGATGCCGCTCGCCGGCGCTGCCGGCAGGAAGCGCATCAGGTCGGCCACCACGCACACCGGCCCCACGCCGGGGCCGCCGCCGCCGTGCGGGATGCAGAAGGTCTTGTGCAGGTTGAGGTGGCTCACGTCGCCGCCGAACTCGCCCGGCGCGGCCAGGCCGACCAGCGCGTTCATGTTCGCGCCGTCGACATACACGCGGCCGCCGTGCGCGTGCACGATCTCGCACAGCTCCTTCACCCGCGGCTCGAACACGCCGTAGGTGGAGGGGTAGGTGATCATGATCGCCGCCAGGTTCTTCGCATGCTGCGCGCACTTGGCGCGCAGATCGTCGAGGTCGACGTTGCCCATCGCGTCGCACTTGACCACCACCACCTGCATGCCGGCCATCTGCGCCGAGGCCGGGTTGGTGCCGTGCGCGCTCTCGGGGATCAGGCAGATCGTGCGGTGCGACTCCTGGCGCGACTCATGCCAGCCGCGGATCGCCAGCAGCCCCGCGTATTCGCCCTGCGAGCCGGCGTTGGGCTGCAGGCTGATCGCCGCGTAGCCGGTGGCCTGCGACAGCCACGCGCACAGCTCGTCGTTGAGCCGCCGGTAGCCGGCGAGTTGATCCGCCGGCGCGTAGGGATGCACGTGCGCGAACTCGGGCCAGGTGATCGGGATCATCTCGCTCGTGGCGTTGAGCTTCATCGTGCACGAGCCGAGCGGGATCATCGAGCGGTCGAGCGCGAGGTCCTTGTCGGCGAGGCTGCGGATGTAGCGCAGCATCTCGGTCTCGCTGTGGTGGCTGTTGAACACCGGATGCTCGAGGAAGGCGCTCGTGCGCACGAGCGCCGCCGGCAGGTTCGGCCGCGCGTCGGCCTCCAGCGCGGCGAGCTTGGGTGCCGACTGGCCCGGCGGCGTGAACCAGCTCCACAGCGCCTCGATGTCGCGGCGCGTGGTGGTCTCGTCGAGGCTGATGCCCAGCAGCGTGGGCGCCACGCGGCGCAGGTTGGCGCCGGCTTCCACCGCGCGCTGGGCAATCGCGTCGCAGGCGGCGCCGGCATCGACGGTGACCATGTCGAAGCCCTGCGCGTTGACGATCGGGTAGCCCATGCCGGCCAGGCCCTTGCCGAGCAGCGCGGTGAGCGTGGCCACGCGGCGCGCGATGCGCTTCAGGCCCTCGGGGCCGTGGTACACGGCGTACATGCTCGCGATCACCGCCAGCAGCACCTGCGCCGTGCAGATGTTGCTGGTGGCCTTCTCGCGGCGGATGTGTTGCTCGCGCGTCTGCAGCGCGAGGCGGTACGCGGTGCGGCCGTGCACGTCGACGCTGACGCCCACCAGGCGGCCGGGCATCGAGCGCTTGAACTCGTCGCGGCAGGCGAGGAAGGCCGCGTGCGGGCCGCCGCCGCCCATCGGCACGCCGAAGCGCTGGCTGTTGCCGACCACGATGTCGGCGCCGCATTCACCGGGCGCCTTCAGCAGCGTGAGCGCGAGCAGGTCGGCCGCGACGATCAGCGCCGCGCCCTTGGCGTGCGCCGCATCGGCCAGCGGCTGCAGGTCGCGGATCACGCCCACGGTGGACGGGTACTGCGCGACGACGGCAAAGCAGTCGTGCTGCTGCAGCAGCTCCTCCGGCGCGGCGACGCGCAGGTGCAGCCCGAGCGGCTTGGCGCGTGTGCGGATGACGTCGATCGTCTGCGGGTGGCAGTCGGCAGCGACGACGATCGTGTCGCTCTTGCTCTTCACGCTGCGCTTGGCCAGCGTCATCGCCTCGGCAGCGGCGGTGGCCTCGTCGAGCATCGACGCGTTGGCGATCGCCATGCCGGTGAGGTCGCAGATCATGGTCTGGTAGTTCACCAGCGCCTCGAGCCGGCCCTGCGAGATCTCGGCCTGGTACGGCGTGTAGGCCGTGTACCAGGCCGGGTTCTCGAGGATGTTGCGCAAGATGACGCCGGGCGTGAACGTGCCGTGATAGCCCTGGCCGAGAAACGACTTGAAGACCCGGTTGCCGCGGGCGATGGCGCGCAGCTCCTTCAGCGCCTGCGCCTCGGTCACCGGCGCGGGCAGTTCCATCGGCGTGGTACGCGCGATCGAGCGCGGCACCACCGCATCGACGAGCGCCTGCCGCGAGGCCGCGCCGATCGCCTTCAGCATCAGCTGCTGGTCTTCGGGGCCGGGGCCGATGTGGCGGGCGGCGAACTCGGCCGGGTTCTCCAGTTCGGCCAGGGGCGTGCGGGCGGACATCAGCATGGTCGTGCGGCGTTTCGTTCGTCAATGACGGGTCAGAGCGTCTTCAGCAGCGCGTCGTAGGCGGGCGGGTCCATCAGCTCGTCGAACTGCTCCATGTGCGTCACGTGCACCTTGAAGAACCAGCCTTCGCCCATCGGGTCGCGGTTGGCGAGCGCGGGGTCGTTGCGCAGCGCCTCGTTGACCTCGACGATCTCGCCTTCGGCGGGCATGTAGAGGTCGGCCGCGGCCTTCACCGACTCGACCACGCCGGCCACTTCGCCGCGCTTGTAGGTGCGGCCGACCTCGGGCAGGTCGACGAACACGATGTCGCCGAGCGCGTCCTGCGCATGCAGCGTGATGCCGACGACCGCGGCCTCGTGGTCCTCGATGTTGATCCACTCGTGCTCGGCGGTGAACATGGTCGTCATGGGTCGGATCTCCTCTTCCGGTGGGTCTGGATGGGTTTGCGCGGCTCAGCCGCGGTGGTAGCGGTGCGGGGCAAAGGGCATGGCGGCCACGCGCATCGGCAGGCGCTTGCCGCGCACCTCGGCGAACACTTCGTGGTGCAGCTGCGTGTGGTTGGCGGCCAGGTAGGCCATCGCGATCGGCTGGTTCACCGTGGGGCCCAGCGTGCCGCTGGTCACGTGGCCGAGCTTGCGGCCTTGCGCATCGACGATGACGGCGCCTTCGCGCACCGGCACGCGCTCCAGCCCGACCAGGCCGACGCGCTTGGCGGGAGCGCCGCTGGCGAGCTGCGCCTCGATGGTGGCCGCGCCCGGGTAGCCGCCGGCGCGCGCGCCGCCCGGGCGCCGCACCTTCTGCATCGCCCAGGTGAGGCCGGCCTCGACCGGCGTGGTCTTGGCGTCGATGTCGTGACCGTACAGGCACAGCCCCGCTTCGAGCCGCAGCGTGTCGCGCGCGCCGAGCCCGGCCGGCTTGACCTCGGGCTCGCGCAGCAGCGCGCGCGCGAGGCGCACCGCCTCGTCGGCCGGCACCGAGATCTCGAAGCCGTCTTCGCCGGTGTAGCCCGAGCGGGTGACGAAGCAGTCGCTGCCGGCGAGCTTGAAGGCGCCGCCGGTCATGAAGGTCAGCTGCGATACGCCGGCGTCGAGCCGGCCCAGCGCCTGCACGGCCTTGGGGCCCTGCAGCGCGAGCAGCGCACGGTCGGGCATCGGCACCACGGTGCAGCGCGAGCCGATGTTGTTGATCAGGTGCCGCGTGTCGGCGTCCTTGCAGGCGGCATTGACGATCACGAGCAGGTCGGCCTCGCGGCGCGTGATCATCAAGTCGTCGAGGATGCCGCCGCTCGAGTTGGTGAAGAGCGCGTAGCGCTGCTTGTGCAGGGCCAGGTCGATCACGTCCACCGGCACCAGCGATTCCAGTGCGCGCGCCGCGTCGTCGCCTGTGAGGCGCAGCTGGCCCATGTGCGACACGTCGAACAGCGCCGCCGACGCGCGGCACTGCTTGTGCTCGGCGATGATGCCCGCGGGGTAGTTGACCGGCATCGCGTAGCCGGCGAAGGGCACCATCTTGGCGCCGAGTTCCAGATGCAGATCGTGCAGCGGGGTCTTCAGCAGATCGTCGGCCATGACACAGCTCCGAGGGCATACCACGCCACCGCGGCTTTCGACGGTGGGCCTGCCCTCGCTGTCCGGCTTACCTGAGAGATTGACGGCGCCGGGTTCGGCCCGGCATCCGCTTGCCCCTTCGGTGGACGGGCTCCAGGGCCCGCCTCTCTCCAGTGAGGATCGCCGCCGGTTCGGCGGCGCTGGCCAGTCCTGGGTGCCTGAGCGTTAGAAGCGCTGTGGATCGCCGCGCCCTTCGCCTTCGGCGGCCCCCTCGCGGGAGCTCTCTCCTGGCCGCCGGCAGTGTAGCAGCGGGTTTTCGCGGGTGGGTGGGCCACGAGCGCGCAGGTGGGCGGGGTTACAGTGCGTCGAGCCGACGTGTTTGCATCCATGGCCGACGACATCAGCACGCTGCGCCGCATCCTGCGCGAGACCCGCACGATCGCCGTGGTGGGGCTGTCGGCCGAGTGGCACCGGCCGAGCTACTTCGCGGCCAAGTACATGCAGGGCCAGGGCTACCGCGTCGTGCCGGTCAATCCGCGCTACGAGACGATCCTCGGCGAGCGCTGCTATGCGCGGCTCGAAGGCATTCCGACGCCGGTCGACATCGTCGACGTGTTCCGCCGCGAAGCCGACGTGGAGCCCATCGCGGCCAGCGCGATCGCCATCGGCGCCAAGTGCCTGTGGCAGCAGCTCGGCGTGAGGAACGCGTTGGCCGACGCGATGGTGCGCGCCGCGGGCATCGACTCGGTGATGGACCGCTGCGTGAAGATCGAGCACGCGCGCCTGTTCGGCGGCCTGCACTGGGCGGGCGTGAACACGCAGGTCATCTCGGCGAAGAGGCCGGCGCATGGCTGACCACGCGTTCAAGCCCGAGACGCTGGCCATCCACGCCGGGCAGATCCCCGACCGCGAGACCGGTGCCCGCGCGCTGCCGATCTACCAGACCACCAGCTTCGTGTTCGACAGCGCCGACCATGCGGCCAGCCTGTTCAACCTGCAGACCTTCGGCAACGTCTATTCGCGTCTGAGCAACCCCACGGTGGCCGCGCTCGAGGAGCGCGTGGCGGCGCTCGAAGGCGGGCGCGCCGCGGTGGCCAGCAGCTCGGGCATGGCCGCCGAGGCGATGGCGCTGATGACGATGCTGCAGTCAGGTGACCACATCGTCGCGGCCGGCGCGCTCTACGGCGGCAGCGTGACGATGCTCGCGGTGAACCTGCGCAAGTTCGGCATCGAGACGACCTTCGTCGATGCCACCAGTGCCGAGGCCTTCGCCGCCGCGATGCGGCCCAACACACGCGCCGTGTTCGCCGAGAGCCTCGGCAACCCGAGCCTGGTGGTGCTCGACATCGCCGCCGTGGCCGAGGTGGCGCATGCGCACGGCGTACCGCTGGTGATCGACAACACGGTGCCCAGCCCCTTCCTGTGCAACCCGATCGCGCTCGGTGCCGACATCGTGGTGCACAGCGCCACCAAGTATCTCGGCGGGCACGGCACCACGCTCGCCGGCGTCGTGGTCGAGAGCGGCAGATTCCCGTGGGACAACGGCAAGTTCCCCGGCATGACCGAGCCCTCGCCCGGCTACCACGGCGTGAAGTTCTACGAGACCTTCGGCGACTTCGGGTTCACGATGCGCTGCCGCATGGAGACGCTGCGCGTCTACGGCGCCGCGCTGAGCCCGGCGAGCGCATGGCAGATCCTGCAGGGCGTGGAGACGCTGCCGCTGCGCATGGAGCGGCACTGCGCCAACGCGCTGGCCGTGGCGCAGCATCTGAAGGCGCACCCGGCGGTGAGCTGGGTGAACTACCCCGGCCTCGAAGACCACGCGCAGCATGCGCTGCTGACGCGCCAGATGCGCGGCGCGTCGGGGTTGCTCGCCTTCGGCGTGAAGGGCGGGCCCGAGCGCGGGGTGCGCTTCATCGAGAGCGCGCAGTTCATGAGCCATCTCGTGAACATCGGCGACACGCGCACGCTGATCAGTCACCCGGCGAGCACCACGCATCGCCAGCTCGATGAACAACAGCAGAAGGCCGCCGGCGTGCTGCCCGACATGATCCGCATCTCGGTCGGGCTGGAGCACATCGACGACATCGTGTGGGATATCGACCAAGCGCTCGCCAAGGCGAGCGCGTAGTGACCAGGCGCTCGCCAAGGCGATGGCCTGAGCACCCGACGCAAGGAGCCGAGCATGTACGAACAAGGTCTGATGAACGGCCAGCGCATCCTCGTCACCGGCGGCGGCACCGGCCTCGGCAAGGGCATGGCCGAGCACTTCCTCTCGCTCGGCGCCGACGTGGCCATCTGCGGCCGGCGCAAGAGCGTGTGCGACGACACCGCCGCGGCATGGCGCGCGCAGTTCCCGGGCCGGCGCATCGACACCTTCGGCGTCGACATCCGCGTCGCGCAGGCGGTGGAGGAGATGGTCGAGGCGCTGTGGCAGGGCGGCGGGCTCACCGGGCTGGTGAACAACGCAGCGGGCAACTTCATCGCGCCCACCGAGAGCCTGTCGCCGCGCGCGTTCGACGCCATCGCGGGCATCGTCTTCCACGGCACGTTCTACGTCACGCAGGCGGTGGGCAGGCGCTGGGTGGCCGAGGCCAAGGCGGGCCGCTGGCAGGCACCGCGACCGTATCGCAACGTGATGAGCATCATCACCACCTGGGTCGACACCGGCAGCCCGTTCGTCGTGCCCAGCGCGATGAGCAAAGCCGGCATCGACGTGATGACCAAGTCGCTGGCGGTCGAGTGGGCGCGCTACGGCGTGCGGCTCAATGCGGTGGGGCCGGGCGAGATCCCCACCGAGGGCATGAGCAAGCGGCTCAACCCCGGCGAGGAGCCCGGCGCGCGCAGCCGCGAGCACAACCCGATGGCGCGGCCCGGCACCTTCGCCGAGCTGCAGAACCTGGCCACCTTCTTGATGGCGCCGGGCCGCTGCGACTGGCTCACCGGCCAGAGCATCATGATGGACGGCGGCAACGCGCTGGCCACCGGCGGCAACTTCTACGCGCTGCGCGAGTGGAGCGACGCGCAGTGGCAGGCCGCGCGCGAGCGCATCGAGGCGCAGGACGCGAAGGACCGGGCGCAGCGCTGACGCTGGCGCCCTTTGCCTGTCCGCTAGCGGCCGTATACCTTGCCGAAGAGCACCCAGGTCTTGCCGTCGAATCGCGACAGCTGCTCACGCTCGATCGGGTAGAAGTCGTCGGGCCCGGTCTTGACGTTGATGCCCGGCAGCGACGTCGGCAGCACCAGATCGAGGCTGGCTGCCTGCTTCATCACGTTCTCGCGCGTGAGGTTGTCGCCGCATTGCTTGAGCACCTGAACCAGGGTCATGGCAACGCTGTAGCCGTAGACGTTGTTGGCGTCCTTGAGGTCGCCGCTCGGGTTGTACTTCTGCATCCAGGCACGCCAGTCGAGCATGCCTTTGTCGTTGGCCCACTGTGGGTCGGTCGGGTCCTTCCCGTACTGGGTCGTCATGATGCCCACGCTGTTGTCGAGCCCCGCCGGCGTGAGCACCGAGCCGACCGACAACGAGACGTTGTTCAGGTAGTGCACCGGTTTCCATCCGATCTCGGCCGCCTTCTTGATCGCCTGTGCAGCGAACTTCGGCGTCGTGATGTTGAAGAACACATCGGCGCCGGCGGCTTTGAGCGAAACGATCTGGCTATCGACCGTCGGATCGGTCACTTCGTACGTGACGTGGCTGACGATCATCGACTTGGCCTTGTCGCCCAGGCCCTCCAGGAACCCGTTGTAGTAATCCTTGCCGTAGTCGTCGTTCTGCATCAGCACGCCGATCTTGGCGTTCGGTTTGGTCTCCAGGATGTGTTGCGCGTAGATGTGACCCTCGGCGGAATAGGTCGGTTGCCAGCCCATGGTCCAGGGGAAGTTCTTCGGGTCACCCCACTTGGTGGCGCCGGTGGCCACGAAGAGCTGAGGCACCTTCTTCTGGTTGAGGTACTTCTGAATCGCGGTGTTCGGCGCCGTGCCCAGCGGGTTGAACACCAGCAGCACTTCGTCCTCCTCGACCAGCTTGCGTGCCATCTCCACCGTCTTGGCCGGGTTGTAGCCGTCGTCCTGCGGCACGTACTTGATCTTGCGGCCGTTGATGCCGCCCTCGGCATTGACCTTGTCGAAGTAGGCGCCGATTGCCTTGCCGATCGTGCCGTAGGCCGACGCCGGGCCGGAATACGGATGGATCGCGCCGATCTTGATCTCCTTGTCGTCGGCGCCCGGGTCGTACTTCTTCTGCGCCGCGGCACCGACACTCGCCAGCGTGGCGGCCAGGCCGAAAGCGGCCACACGGAATCCTCGAGTCCACATGTCAGTTCTCCTTCGTCAGTGCAGAGGGCAGGGGAGTGCCGGGCGGCGGCGCGGCCAGGTTGCGCCGCGCACCCGGCCCGTGGCGTGACCACAGCGAGCGCAGGAGGCCCATCACGCCGGTGGGCATCAGGTACATCAGCACGATCAGCAGCACGCCGTAGATGGCGGCCGGCGCCGACTTCGAGATCTCGTCGGCGAGGTTGGGCACGAACTGGATGAACGCCGCGCCGAAGAACGCGCCGGCAATGGTCGCCAGCCCGCCGACGACCATGCCCACCAGCAGGAAGATCGATAACGTCATCGTGAAGCTGTCGGGCGACACGAAGGCGATCACCGAGGCGCCCAGCGCGCCGGCCACGCCGGTGAAGGCCGCCGACACGCCGAAGGCCGTGCTCTTGAACACCGGCAGGTCGATGCCCATCGCGGTGGCGGCGATCGGGTGGTCGCGGATGGCGATCAGCGCGCGGCCCACGCGGCCGCGCAGCAGGTTCCACGCCAGCACGAACATCAGCACCGTCACCGCCAGCGACACGAAGTACAGCCAGCGGTCGGCATTCAGCGGCTGGCCGAGGAAGCGGAACGTGAACGGCGGCTCGGGCTTGGCGAGCACGATGCCCTGCACGCCGCCGGTGTAGGCCTCGAAGGCCTTGTACTTGAGCAGCTGCGGAATGGCGAGCGCCAGCGCCAGCGTGGCCACGGCCAGGTAGTGGCCGCCCAGGCGCAGCGCCGGGAAACCCATCAGGAAGCCGAAGCCGAAGCACACCAGCCCCGCCAGCGGCCAGGTGGCCCAGTAGGGCAGGCCTGCGCGCTCCATCAGGATCGCCGCGGTGTAGGCACCGATGGCGTAGAACGCACCGTGGCCGAGCGAGATCTGGCCGTTGTAGCCGGTGAGGATGTTGAGCCCGAGGATGGCGATCGCGTAGACGAGCACCAGGTTGAACTGGAACACGCGGTAGTTCTTGACCAGGAACGGCAGCACCGCCAGCGCAACGGCGCCGGCGACGATCGCGAGCGCGACCCAGCGGCTGCGATGCATCAGCGCCGTCATACCCGCGTCACCACGCGCTTGCCGAACAGGCCGGCTGGCATCAGCGTGAGCGTGCCCACGATCAGCACCAGCGCCACGGTGAGCTTCAGCTCGGTGCCGATCACGTAGGCGCCGAGCAGGTTCTCGAGCACGCCCACGATCAGCCCGCCGGTCACCGCGCCCCACGGGTTGTCGACACCGCCCAGCAGCGCCGCGGCGAAGCCGTAGAGCAGGATGCCGGCCATCATGTTGGGGTCGAGGAACACCACCGGCGCCACCATCATGCCGGCCACCGCGCCGATGGCCGCCGCCAGGCCCCAGCCGACGGCCAGCATCCACGACACGCGGACGCCCACCAGGCGCGCCGACTCGGGGTTCAGCGCCGCGGCGCGCATCGCCAGCCCCACCGACGTGAAGCGGAAGAACGCGTACAGCGCCAGCAGCACCGCCATCATCACCGCGAACGAGCCCAGCTCGTGCGCCGAGAAGAATCGCGTCTTGAGCCACGACTCCTGCGGGAACGGGCTCGGGAAGGCCTTGACCGTGTGGTCGAAGATCCAGCCCGACAGCGCGTTGAAGATCAGCAGCAGGCCGATGAACACGTTCACGTTGGTCAGCACGGGCGCCTTCTCCACCGGGCGCAGGATGATGCGCTGGATGACCACGCCGCCGGCGAATGACACCGCCACGGTGATGGCGAACGCGGCCCAGTACGGGTAGCCCTTGTGCACCAGCGCCCAGGCAATGAAGGTGCTGAAGGTGGCCATCTCGCCCTGCGCGAAGTTCAGGTGGTGCGTGGCCTGATAGATCATCACCAGCGCGAGCGCGATCGAGCCGTAGATCACGCCGTTGGCCAGGCCGGCGAAGATCTGGTGGACGAAGCCTTCCATCGCGGTGCCGCCTCAGTAACCCAGATAGGCCCGGCGCACGGCCTCGTCGGACATCAGCGTGCGGCTGGTGCCGGCCAGCGCCACGCGGCCGGTTTCGAGCAGGTAGGCGTGGTGCGCCAGCTCGAGCGCGAGCTGCGCGTTCTGCTCCACCAGCAGCATGGCGACGCCGTCGCTCGCGTTGATGGTGCGCAGGATCTGGAAGATCTCGGCCACGATCTTCGGCGCCAGGCCGAACGACGGTTCGTCGAGCAGCAGCAGCTTGGGCCGCAGCATCAGCGCGCGGCTGATCGCGAGCATCTGCTGCTCGCCGCCCGAGAGCGTGCCCGCCTGCTGGCGGCGCCGCTCGGCCAGCCGCGGAAAGCGCGCATAGGCACGCTCGATGTCTTCGGCCACGCGCTCGCGGTCGCGCCGCACGTAGGCGCCCAGGCGCAGGTTCTCGTCGACGCTCAGCGCCGCGAAGGTGCCGCGCCCGTCGGGCACATGGGCGACGCCCAGCCGCACCACCTGCTCGGTCGGCCGGCCCACGAGCTCCCGGCCCTCGAACTGCACGCTGCCGCTGGTGCGCACCATCTGGCAGATCGCGCGCAGCGTGGTGGTCTTGCCGGCGCCGTTGGCGCCGAGCACGGCGGTGATCTGCCCGGCCTCGAGGGCGAAGCTCACGTCGTGCAGCACCGGCGCCGCGCCGTAGGTGGCGCCGAGGCCGTTCACGTCGAGCAGCCTAGGCATGCGCACCCGCGCCGAGGTAGGCCTCGATCACGTCGGGGTGGTTCTGGATGTGCGCGGGCGGCCCCTCGGCGATCTTGCGGCCGAAGTTCAGCGCCACGATGTGGTCCGACAGCGCCATCACCAGGCTCATGTGGTGCTCGACGAGCAGCACGGTGATCCGCAGGCGGTTGCGGATGTCGCGGATCAGCTCGGTCAGCGCCGTCAGCTCCTCGTGGTTGAGGCCGGCCGCAGGCTCGTCGAGCATCAGCAGCTTCGGGTCGGCGGCCAGCGCGCGCGCGAGTTCGACGCGCTTTTGCGTGGCGAACGGCAGCGAGCCGGCCAGGTGCAGCGCGAACGGCATCAGCCCCAGGGCCTCCATCACCTCGCGCGCACGCTCGCGCAGGCGGCGCTCCTCGGCGCGCACCCGCGGCAGGCGCAGCGCGTGGGCCACGAAGCCGGCCGACGAACGCGCGTGCGCGCCGACCATCACGTTGTCGGTCACGCTCATGCGCTGGAACATCGCCAGGTTCTGGAACGTGCGGCCCAGGCCCAGGCCGGCCACTTCGTGCGTCGGCACCTGCGTCAGCGAACGGTCTTCGAGCCGAATGTCGCCCGACTGGTACGGGTACAGGCGGCTCATGCAGTTGAACAGCGTGGTCTTGCCCGCGCCGTTGGGGCCGATCAGGCCGCAGATGTCGCCGCGCGCCACGTCGAAGCTCACGTTGTCGAGTGCGACAATGCCGCCGAAACGCACCGACACGCCGCGCACGCTCAGCAGCGTGGCTCGCGGGGACGCGGCGGAGCGGTCGGCGGTGACGGCTGTCATGGGGGGCGTCGGCTCGGCTGCCGGGCGCCGCGTGGTCGGGTCGGGCGGGTTATAGGGGCCAGCGCAGCGTCTGGCAATGGGCGCTTGCACTGTCCGATGCGCGACATCGCGCGGTGCAGCATCGCCGGCCGGAGGACTACAGCATGGGCATGGGCATCTACGAGCAGGGCCTCGACCGTTGCGCGGCCAACCACGTGGCGCTGTCGCCGGTGTCGTTCGTCGAACGCAGCGCCGAAGTGTTCGGCGACCTGAGCGCCACCGTGCACGGGCGGCGCCGCTACACCTGGGCCCAGGTGCGCGATCGCTCGGCGCGGCTGGCCGCCGCGTTGAAGGCGCTGGGCGTGGGCCGCGGCAGCACCGTCAGCACGATGCTGCCCAACACGCCGGAGATGGTCGAGGCGCACTACGCGGTGCCGGCGCTCAATGCGGTGCTCAACACCTTGAACACCCGGCTCGACGCGGCGCTGCTCGCCTGGCAGATGGCGCACTGCGAAGCCGCCGTGCTGATCACCGACCGCGAGTTCGCGCCGGTGATGGCCGAGGCGCTGCGCCTGCTGCGCGAGCAGCACGGCCGGCGCATCGCGGTGGTCGACGTCTGCGACAGCGAGTACGCCGGGCCGGGCGAGCGCCTCGGGGAACACGAGTACGAGGCGCTGCTGGCCGCCCACGCGCCGCTGGCGCGGCTCGAGGGCCCCGCCGACGAATGGGACTCGATTGCCGTCAGCTACACCAGCGGCACGACGGGCGACCCCAAGGGCGTGGTCACGCACCACCGCGGCGCGTACCTCAACGCGGTGTGCAACGCGGCGACCTGGACCATGCCGCACTTTCCGACCTACCTGTGGACGCTGCCGATGTTCCACTGCAACGGCTGGTGCTTCCCGTGGACGGTGGCGATGCTCGGCGGCACGCACGTGTGCCTGCGCCGCGTCGAGGCGCAGGCCATCCTCGATGCGATGCGCGAGCATGGCGTGGACCACTACTGCGCCGCGCCGATCGTGCATAACCTGCTGATCAACGCGCCGGAGTCGCTGCGCGCCGGCATCACGCAGAAGGTGCGCGGCATGGTTGCCGGCGCGGCGCCGCCGGCGGCGATGATCGAGGGCATGGCGCGCATCGGCTTCGACATCACGCATGTCTACGGGCTGACCGAGGTCTACGGCCCGGCCAGCGTGGCGGTGAAGCGCGTGGCCTGGGCGCAGCAGAGCCTCGCGGAGCAGACACGGCTGAACGGCCGCCAGGGCGTGCGCTACGTGTTGCAGGAGGGCATGACCGTGCTCGACCCGGAGACGATGCGCGAGGTGCCGGCCGACGCTCAGGCGATGGGCGAGATCATGTTTCGCGGCAACATCGTCATGAAGGGCTACCTGAAGAACCCGTCGGCCACCGAGAAGGCGTTTGCCGGCGGCTGGTTCCACACCGGCGACCTGGCGGTGATGGAGGCCGACCGCTACGTGAAGATCAAGGACCGCAGCAAGGACGTGATCATCTCCGGCGGCGAGAACATCAGTTCGATCGAGGTCGAAGACGCGCTGTATCGCCACGCCGCCGTGATGGCCTGCGCCGTGGTCGCCCGGCCCGACCCCAGGTGGGGCGAGACGCCGGTGGCCTACGTGGAGCTCAAGCCGGGCGCCGAGGTCAGCGCCAGCGACCTGATCGCCCATTGCAAGGGCCTGCTCGCGAGCTACAAGGTGCCGCGCGAGATCCGCTTCGAGGAGATTCCCAAGACCTCGACCGGCAAGATCCAGAAGTTCCAGTTGCGCGAGCGCGCGCGTTCGTCGAGCGCGATCGAATAGGAGGCGAACCATGCTGACCACCGACGACCCGCTGCTGCTGCGCGACCGCGATGCGCGCGGCGTGGTCACGCTCACGCTGAACCGGCCGCAGGCGTTCAACTCGCTGTCCGAAGGCATGCTCGCGGCGCTGCAGACCGAGCTCGACCTGCTGGCCAAGGACGAGTCGGTGCGCGTGCTGGTGATCGGCGCCGCGGGCAAGGCCTTTTGCGCCGGGCACGACCTGAAGGAGATGCGTGCTGCACCCTCGCTCGATTACTACGAGAAGCTCTTCGCGCAGTGCGCGCGCATGATGCTCGCCATCCAGCGGCTGCCGGTGCCGGTGATCGCCAAGGTGCAGGGCATCGCCACCGCGGCCGGCTGCCAGCTGGTGGCGATGTGCGACCTCGCGGTGGCCGCGAACGCGTCGCGCTTCGCCGTCAGCGGCGTGAACCTGGGCCTCTTTTGCTCGACGCCGAGCGTGGCGCTGTCGCGCAACCTGCCGCGCAAGCAGGCCTTCGAGATGCTGGTCACCGGCGACTTCATCGACGCCGCCGAGGCCAAGGCGCGCGGGCTCGTCAACCGCGTCGTGCCCGCCGACGAGCTGGACGCCGAGGTCGAGCGCCTCGCCGCCAGCATCGCCGCCAAGCCGCGCACGGCCATCGCGATGGGCAAGCAGCTCTTCTACCGCCAGCTCGAAACCGGCATCGCCGCGGCCTACGACGACGCCGGCAAGACCATGGCCTGCAACATGATGGACGCCTCGGCGCTCGAGGGCGTGCAGGCGTTCATCGACAAGCGCAAGCCGAACTGGCGCTGAAGCGTGACGGGTGCGTAACGCGGGCCCGCCTATCGTTCGGGCCCGGTCTGCTGCCCCGCGACGGGCCGGCACCGAGGCGACGCACCGACACCACCCATGACGTCCAAGCCACGCCCGATCGCGCTGCGCCTGAACGGCGACCCCGTGCTGGGCCTCGCCGACGGGCGCCAGGTCGCGCTGGAGCCGCGGGCTGCTGCGCTGCTGGCGCTGGCGGCGCTCGAGCCGGGCATCACGCGCCTGCGCGCGGCGGCGATGCTGTGGCCCGACTCGCCCGATCCGCGACGCAACCTGCGACAGCAACTGCTGCGGTTCAAGCGCATGGCGGGCCGCGAGCTGCTGCAGGGCGCGGACACGCTCGCGCTGGCCGAGGGCATCGAGCTCGAGGCCACTGCCGGCTCGTTGCTGGCCTCGTGGAGCTACGACGACAGCGACGAATTCGCGTCGTGGCTGCAGCACCGGCGCAACCGGCAGCGCGACGAGCTGCTGGCGTCGGCGCGCCGGAGGCTGGCCGATGCGCAAGCGCAGAACGACCCCGCGCGTGCGCTCGCCGCAGCCGAGGCGCTCGTCGCGCTCGACGAACGTGACGAGGAGCACCACCGCGCGTGCATGCAGCTGCACTACCTGGCCGGCGAGCCGGCCGCCGGGCTGGCCGCCTTCGAGCGGCTGAAGCGCATGCTGGCCGCGGAGTTCGGCGCCGGGCCATCGCAGGCCACGATGGCATTGGCCGACGCGCTGCGCACGGCGCAAGGCGGGGCGCAGCGCCAGCTCGCGAGCCCTGGTGTTGCCGCGTTGCCGGTCACGCTCGAGCGTCCGCCCCTGATGGTCGGTCGCGGCGCCGACCTTGCCGCGGCGCGCCGTGTGCTGGCAGCGGGGCAGGCGCTGTGGATCGAAGGCGAGGCGGGCCTGGGCAAGAGCCGCCTGATCGGCGAGCTGGTCGCCGCGCTCGCGTTGCCGCAGGGCGAGGTGCTCGCCGCCGGCGGGCGACCGGGCGACGCCGGTGTGCCCTATGCCACGTTGGCGCGCTGGCTCGGGCCGGTTCTCCCGCCGTGCGAGCCGGGGCTCTCGGCGCCCGCGCGCTCGGCGCTGAAGCGCGTGTTCTCCGGCGCGGCGTCCGACGGCGTGCTGCGCGCCGGCGCGCTGGCAGCGGCGGTGGCCGAGCTGCTGCCGGCGAGCGGCGCCACGCTGCTGGTGCTCGACGACGTGCACTTCGCCGACGACGCCACGCTCGAGCTGCTGGCCGACGTGGCGAGCGCCGACGAGTCCGCGCGGCGCTGGGTGTTCGCCACGCGGCCGGCCGAGGCGGGCGCGGCCGCGCGGCGCCTGCGCGATGCGCTCACCGAGCTGCAGCGCCTGCAGGTGCTGCAGCTCGCACCGCTGGGAGAAGCCGGCGTGGCTGCGCTGGTCGATTCGCTCGGCGTGCACGGGCTGCACGGCGCCGAGCTGGCGGCCGCGCTGCTGCGTCACACCGGGGGCAACCCGCTGTTCGTGCTGGAGACGATCAAGCAGGGCCTGCACGACGGCAGCCTGGCGCGCGGCGCGCTGCCGCGGCCGCAGGGTGTGGCGGGGCTGATCGAGCTGCGCCTCGCCCGCTCGAGCGAAGGCGCGCTGATGCTCGCGCGCATCGCGGCCATCGCCGGCGTGGATTTCTCGATCGAGCTGGCCGAGGCGGCCACCGGCGCGCGTGCGCTGCAGCTCGCCAACGCCTGGCAGGAGCTGCAGGACGCGCAGATCCTGCGCGACGAGGCCTTCGCGCACGATCTGGTGGCCGAGGTTGCGCTGCGCGGCGTGCCGCAGGTGGTGGCACGCCGCGTGCACGCGCAATGCGCGCAGTGGCTGGCCGATCGCGGCGGCGACCCGGTGCGCCTGGCGCGGCACTGGCTCGCCGGCGGCGCACCGGCGAAGGCCGGGCATGCCTTCGTGCTGGGTGCGCAGCGCGCCGAATGTGCCTCGCGCCTGCAGGAGGAGGCCGAGCTCTACGCCCAGGCTGCGGCCGCGTTCGAGGCGGCCGGGCTCGGCGAGGAGCGCTTCGACGCGCTGTGCCTTCGCGTGCACGCGCTCAAGAGTGCCGATTTCGGCGACCAGGCACTCGACGAAGCCCGGCAGCTGGCCACGCTCGCTGCCGACGATGCGCAACGCCGGCGCGCGCAGCTCGAACTGCTGGGCCTGCTGACCGAGCGCGGCGATTTGGACGAAACCGAGCGCCTGGGTCGCGAGCTGCTGGCGCTGGCGCGGCGACTGGGCGACCACGGCACGATGGTGCTCGCCGCCGGACACCTGGCCACCGTGCTCGAGCGCCAGGGCCGCCCCGACGAGGCATTGCCGGTGCTGCTCGATCTGCGGCCCTGGGTGCAGCAGCAGAGCGATCCGGCGCAGTCGATGCTGTGGCATGGCGACTGGGCCGCGTTGATGGGCGAGCTGGGCCGGCTGCGCGAAAGCGCCGATGCCTTCGAGACGGCCTGCGACTTCGCGCGCCAGGCCAAGCTGCCCGACGCCGAAGGCCGACTGCTGTTGAACTACGCGGTCGCGCTGCGCCGCAACGGGTTGTTCGACCGTGCGCTCGAAACGGCGCGGCGCGGCCGCGCGCTGTCGTCGGGCGACACGCAGGACGCCACGCACGTGGGCATCGCCCGGCTCGTGGTGGCGCGCGACGAGTGCGAGACCGGCCGCTACGGCACGGCGCTGGAAGCACTGGAGCAGATCATTCCGCAGTTCGAGGCCGCACGCACGCCGTTCTGGGCCCAGGCCGCGCGCATGATGCTGGCCCAGCTGTGGTTGCACCTGGGTCAGCCGGCGCGTGCGCTGCCGCTGCTCGACCCGGAGCGCAGCGACGTGGCGCCCTGGTTGCAGGCCGACCGGCAGCTGTTGCGGCTGGAGCTGGCGCGCGCGCTGGAGCGGCGCGCGCCGGCGCTTGCCCTGCGTGCGGCGCTCGACGTGGCCGCCGACGACACGAGCCGCGGGCCCTGGCTGCGCGTGCGAGCGTTGCATCACCAGCCGCCGGCCGAGGCGCTGGCGCAGGTGGCCGCGCTCACCAAGCTGCTGCACGGCACCGAGCGTTTCGGCGTGATCACGGCCCTGCACGTGCAGCACGCGCGCGTGGCGCTGGCTGCCGGCCGCAGCGCGGCGGCCGAACGCGCGGCCGACGCGGCGCTGGCGCGTCTGGCCGACGGCTACGCGCCCGACGGCATCTATCGCGCCGAGGCGTGGTGGATCGTGTCGCAGGCGCTCGGCGCGGCCGGCCGCGAGGCCGACGCCCGCAGTGCCTTGCAGCGCGGCGCGCAGTGGATCACCCAGCACGCGCTACCGCAGGTGCCGCCGCCGTTCATCGACTCGTTCCTGCATCGCAATGCGGTGAACCGTTCGGTGCTGGCAGCGGTGTCGCGCTGACGCGGCGTGACCGACCTGTTGCCGCACGCCCCCTAACCCTGGGGACATCGGACGTTCGATCAGCGGTCTCGCGTGACGGCCGCGTAACGCCCGTCGCGCTGTACTGGCGCCATCCGAACACCGGAGGCCGCCATGTCGCACACCCCGTCGAACCCGATCGCCCGGCCGCACGCCGCCGTTGCGCTGGCACTGGGCCTCATGCTCGCCGGCATGGCGCATGCCGATTGCGTCGACGGTGTCCGCGCGACCACGGCGGCCGAGCTGGAGTTCAATGCCAAGGCCTGGGCCGCGCTGGTGGCGCTGCTGCCGGCGGCGCCGCCGAACACGGCGATGCGCGGTGCGGCGCCCGACGCGTCGAAGCCCGAGCGCACGCCGTCGTTCTGCAGGGGCGAGCGCGAGGGCGCGTTCGAGGTGGTGGTGGGCAAGGGCTATCTGTTCACCTGGCCGCGCGCCGACGCCGACCGCATGAGCAACGAGCGCAAGCAGTTGCTCGAGCAGGTGAGGGTGCTCGAGACCCTGCCGCCGGATCAGGCCGCCCGATACGACGCGCTGGTGCAGCAGTCGCGCGACGCCTACAAGGACCAGCCACGCGCCAAGCGCGGCGGCCCGCCGCTGTCGAGCGCCGACCAGCAGCTGTCGGACCGCAAGGGCGCCGAGGCCAAGGCGCTGTACGACCAGGCGCAGGCGATCCTGAATGCGCATCTGGCGAGCGTGGCGCCGGAGGCGAGCGCACTGCGCGCCAAGGCCGACGCGCTGCAGACCTATCCGCAGGAACTGGGCGTGCAGCTGCGCCTGAACGCGAGCCGGCCCGACGCGACCGTCGACCCCAAGCGCGTGCAACTGCACATCCACGGCGAGCCGCACAAGGGCGGACTCGTGGTGCACAACGTGACCGTCGCCGTGGGCGGCCCCGAGGGCGGCGCGCGCCAGCGGCTGTGGGAGGCGCTGGACCATGCGCGCATCAAGGCGCTGGTCGGTGCGCCGTTGCCCGGCGTGGCCGACTCCGCTGCGCGCGCGGCGGCCAACCTCGCCGCAGCGAGCCCGGCGCAGGCGGGCGCGGCAAGCCCGGCCTCGACGCAGCCGCCGACGCCGAGTTCGACGGCGGCGCAAGCCGCGGCCACCCCGCCCGCGGCGCCGCGCCCCACCGCGCCCGCAGCCGACGCGCGCCCTGGCAGCGCGGCGCCGACGCCCGCCGCATCGCGCCAGGACGAGGCCGCGCGCCCCGCCGACGCGCCGGCGCTGGCCAAGGACGCGGTCAACACGGTGAACAAGCTCAAGGGGCTGCTCGGCCGCTGAACGCGATCGCGCTGCCGCACCGTCCACGCAACCAGGGACCGTCACCTCATGCCCGCATCGCCCGCCATCCGAAGACTGTGTTGGGCCCTGGCTCTGGCCGCCGTGCCCGCGATCACACTCGCGCAGTCGGCCGCGCGCGTCGACGATTCGTCCAGCGCCGAGCAACTGCGCAAGCTGCCGCGCCGCGCCAGCGAGCGGCCCGTGGTGGCGATCCACGACTTCCGCAGCGCCGTGTCCGAGGTGCCGGTCCGCGCGGCGCAGGAGATGTTCGTGACGGCGCTGGTGAAGTCGGGTGCCTTCGCGGTGGCCGAGCGCCAGCGCCTGGCCGATGGCGTGATGCGCGAACGCCAGCTCGCCGCACAGGGCGTGGCCACCGGCGACGCCAGATCGCAGGTGGCCGGCGCGCGCTACGTGTTCGAGGTGGTGGTCTCCGAGGCCAACGCCGGCGCGAGCGAGAGTGCGCAGGGGGTCAGCGTCGGTGGCATGCGCGTGCAGAGCGGCCGCGCGGCCGATGCGATCGGGCTCGACGTGCGCATCGTCGACACGCACTCGGGCCTGGTGGTCGACGCGGTCAACGTGACCAAGCGGCTGGAGTCCTCCACCAGCAGCGTCAGCGGCGTGGGCAATCTGCTGCAGTCGCTGTCCGGCCTCAAGGGTCGCCAGATGCAGCTGCCGGTGGATGCCGAGCACCGCAGCTCGCGCAAGGAAGGCGTGGACCGTGCGCTGCGCTCATGCATCGAGGTGGCGGTGGCCGAACTGGCCCGTCGCCTGCAGGCGGAGTGAGCGCATGAAGTGGCCGCTCGGCGCCGGATGCGTGGCCGCCTGGTGCGTGGCCTGGCCCGCGATGGCGCTGGCGCATCCCGCCGTCGCCGCACCGTGGGACGCTGCGGTCGACGTGCTCCAGGCCGACGCGCCCGCCTTGCCGCTGCACGACTGGCGACCGGCCGGCGGCGCGCTGCAGCGCCACACGTCGCGCGCGGGTGCCTGGTATGCGCTGGTGCTGCTGCCGATGACGCCGGGCCAGCCTGTGCAGCTGGCGCTGTGGCCGCATGCGCGCGCGCATCAGGTGCGCATCAGCGTGCTCGACGCGCCGCCCGATGCCGCACCGGCGGTGGTCCTGCCGGTGCCGGTGCACGAAGCGACGCGTGCCGCGCGCGGCGCGTTGCGCACAGTGCCGCTCGTGCTGCCTGCGCACAGCCAGGCCGACGCGGTGTACCTGCTGATCGAACAGTGGAGCGCATCGGGTGCCCGGCCGCCCGTGGTGCACCTGCAGGCGCGCACGCGGGTGCAGCTCGACCCTGCAGCGCCGCCGTGGTGGTCCAGCGCAGCGGGCGACGCGCGCCATGCCACCGCGCCTGCGGTGCCGGCCGGGCCGCTCGGCGCAGCCTCCGCCGCGGTGGGTCTGCTGGAACTGCGGATCGGGTTGCCCTCACCGCTGCCCGCACCGACCACGCAGGGGTGGCGATGAGCTGGCCTCTGCGTCGCGGCGTGCGGCTCGGCGACCGGGCCCGATCGTTGTTGACGTTGCTCGGTGGCGCTGCCGTGGCCATGACGGTGCTTGCGCAGGGCATTCAGATCCAGACGCCGCAATTGCCGGAGCGACGCGCGGCAGCGCCTGCATCCGTGGCGCCGCGGGCCGTCGCGGCGGCGATGGTGGCGGCCATGCCCAGCGCCGCCGGCGGCACCTGCCGCGTGCAGGCGACGCCGGACCGGGGCACGCTGAGCCTGCTGGGGCCCGACGGCCTGGCTCGCCGGCATGTGCCGCTGGGTGACTTCCGTTCGCAACGCGTGGTGCATTCGGGCGACGGCCTGTGGGCCGTGGTGCTGACGAAGCTGCGCGGCGAGGCGCAGTTCGCGGCCACGGTGCTCGACCTCACACGCTGCGAGGCGTTGCACACACAAGACCTGCCGCGCGCCGGCGAAGACGTGCGCTTCGAGCGCGGCGCTGTGATCGTTCAACTGGCCGGCGGCGAACAGCGTGTGCCGCTGGCCGACGCGATGGTGCGCTGATGCGTTCGACCGGATCCCCAGCGGCACGCGTGCGACCGCGGCCGGTCGGCGGCACGCTGACGGCGGTACTCATGGCCGCCCTCTGCGCCGCGCCGGCAGCGGTGCCGGGCAGCGCCGCCGCGCAAAGCGCGTCGGCTTCGGTCGGCCCGCGAGCCAGCTTCACCGCACCGGCCGGCTGGTCGCGCAGCAGCGACGGCGACAGCGACGTGCTCTCGCCAGCCGGCGATGCCGGTGCTGCGGCGCAGATTCTGGTGATCGCGCCCAAGCCTGTGGCGGGCGACTTCGACAGGCAGTTCACCAGCGAGCGCGCGGCCCTGGAGCAGTTCTGGGGCCTGCGCGCTGCGACACCCGTAGCGCCGCAGCGCGGCCAGGCCGCGAGCGGCCCCTACGCCGCGTACTTCGCCAGCTACGACAGCGACGGCGGGCCCCGCTACATGAGCTTCCTGGCCACCGCGCAGCAGCAGCGCTTCGCGATGGTGGTGTTCGTGGCCGCGAGCCATGACGCCTTCAACCGGCTCGCGCCGCAGGCCACCGAGCTGTTCACGACCTTGCGCATGCTGGCGCGCTGATCCTGCAGGTCGCGACCACACCAACCCCCAACCACATCAGGAGAACGCCATGGGTTCATTCACGCAGGTCCTCCGATCGCTGCGGCAGGCGTGCGGCTGGCTCGTGCTTGGCGCGCTGTCGGTCGGCACCGCGCAGGCGCAGCTCGGCGGCGCAGCGCTGCCCAAGCCCGGCAGCGAGCAGCCGCGCGCCGACGTGACGCGCAAGGTTCCCGGTGCCGTGTCGACCACCGCCGGCCCCGGCACCCAGACCGAGGACGACATCTACATCGGCCGCAAGCTCAACGGCGGCGCTGTGGCGCGGCCCGCGGCGAAGACGGTCATCACGACGCCGGCGCCGGCACCCGCACAACAGGTCGTGCCGCTGCAGCGAAGCACCACGCTGCTGGCCGCGCCCGGCACCAAGGGGGCGGTCAAGCCTCCCGCCGGCCAGCGCGCCCGTGCCACCGGTGACGAGGACGAGATGGACGACCTCGACATTCAGCGCCGCAAGGCGCAGGGCCTGCCCGACAACAAGCCATCGAGCCCGAAGGGCAGCGTGCGCGCGGGCGGCGAGTCGCCGCAGACCGAGCGCCGCTGAGGCCGCGCGCCGTTCGTGTCCATCGCCATCTACCGAGGAGACCGCATGTCACGTCGTCCTATGCACATCGCCAGGCTGCTGGGCTGCAGCGCCTGGATCGTCTTGTCCAGCGGCCCGGCCTGGGCGGCCGACGTCAAAGGCCCCAGTCGATCAGCCTGCGCCAACTACGACCTGCCGTTCGACGAGCGGCTCGTGCGCAGCTGCGACGCGCAGTTCGGCCTGTGCGTGAAGCCGACGCCCGCATGGAGCGGCAACGCGCGGCTGATGCAGACCTGCAAGCAGATTGCCCAAGAGAAGCGCCTGTCGTCGGCGCTGTCGGGCGAGGTCTTGGTGCGGCCGCTGTCCAAAGCCGGTTCACGTTGAGCGACGAGTCGATCGTCGAAAGTCTGGAGCTGAACATGTCGATGTCCTCATGCCTCGAGTCCGTGTTCGTCGGTGCGCTGGTCGCGATCGCGGCAGCCCCCGCCATCGCCGACGATCCGCCCGGTGCCAAGCGCACGCTGCGCTTCACGGTGACCTATACGGCCAAGGCGGGCGCATCCAGCATCCATCACGTCTTCAAGGGCAGCTGCCCGGTGCTGGTCGGCATACCGGGTTCGTTCGGCATCGACGGGCTGTCGAAAGCCGAGATGGCAGAGCGCGATGTGCACCAGAAGGCCGGCCAGTCGGCCATGGCGCCGTTCCAGGAAGAGATGAAGAAGTGCGGCAAGGACATGGCCTGCCTGTCGGCGCTCGCGCAGAAGATGCAGAGCGCCGGTGCGATGGACAAGATAGCCTCCAGCGCCAAGGCGGCCACGCGCAGCGACCCGAACTACGTCGTGTGGGGCACCGGCGGCGCGTGCACGGACATGACGCTGACGGTCAACGACCGCATCGTCGAGCGCGGCATGGACAGCGGCGAGGGCGGCGACCGCCCGTACACCACGACCCGCACCGTGACGGGCACCGAGAAGGTCGAGCAGATGCCCAAGGGCTTCCAGATCGAGCACGACCTGCGCAAGCAGGTCTCGCAGTACCGCATCAGCCAGCCGCTGTCACCGACCTTCGAGTTCGAGCAGGAGGCCACCGGCGCGATCAACGGCAAGAGCAAAGGCCGGACGCGGGTGTCGCCGTTTCCCGATGTCGAGCCGCCGGTGGTCAACGGCCCGCCGAAGGCCGCCAAGAGCGTGCGGCCGGTCAAGGGCGGCGAGTTGACGATGGATTGGTCGATTCTGCGCTGACCCGCGACTCGGCCCGCTCGAAACGAAACCCCAACTTCATGCTGGAGTCGCGCGCAATGCAAACAGGGTTCGAGATGCTGGGATCGCTCGCCCGACGGGTGAGGGTGCTGAAGCCGACGCCGCCTCGGCGGCCGCGGCTCGTGTTCATCCGCTGGCTGCTCGCGGCGCTGCCGTTGCTGTGGCTGGCCACGCCGGCCCATGCCGACTGCGGCGCCGAAGGCCAGCGCGCGTGCAAGGTGTTCGAGCGCGTGCCCAGCTGCGACGTCAATCTGTCGGAGAACGCGTTGACGAACGTGTGCGAGCGGCCGGCCTGCGGCCGCGCCGGCGAGCGGCCCTGCGGGGCCGAGCGCGTGCTGTGGGACTTTCTCCTGGCGCGGCCGGTGCCGCAGCCGTGCGACGCGAACCTCAAGCTCGACCTGCTGCGCGCCGTGTGCGTGCGTCCGCCATGCGGCCGCCTGAACGAGGTGGCCTGTACGGTGGTCGATCGCATCCCGAGCTGCGACCTCGACCTCACCGAGCGCAATGGCCGTTGTGTGCGGCCCGAGTGCGGCCGGCTGGGCGAGCGCGGGTGCAGGGTACCCACCGAGCGGCTGGTGATCGCGGCATCGGCCGGGTTGTGCGATGCGAACCTGGTGCTCGACATCAAGGCGCGCGTGTGCCGCCGGCCGGGGCTCGATTCAGGTGCGGCGGCGCCGTCGACGCATGCCGCTGCGCCGGCAGCGCCACCCGCGGCAGCGCCGGCTCCGGCCACGCCGCCGCCAGCGGCCACGCCGCCGCCAGCGGCCGCGCCGTCGGCTCAGCCTGGCTTGCCGCCTGCGCCGGGCGGGTTCGGCATCAGCAAAGGCTCCGCCCCACCGCCGGCCCCGGGTGGCTTCCTGCTGCCGGCGCCGCCGAAGCCGGCAGTTGCAGCAGCGCCGCCGATGCCGGCAGTCGCAGCAGCGCCGCCGGCGCCGACCCCGGCCGCCGCAGCAGCATCGCCGAACGACCTGTCGGCCAGCTGGCGCATCAACGGCAACGGTCACGCGGGCGACGTCGTGCTGCGGCAGACGGCAGACGGCACGTTGACCGGCACGATCTACGGCGAGCCGCTGGCCGGCTACTTCGCAGCTGGCGAGCGCACGGCCGTGCTGTTGCGCGGGCCGATCGGGCGCCCGATCCAGGCCTACGTGGCGCAGGTGTCGGCCGACGGAGCGAGCCTGGCAGGGCGCTTCTACGCGCTGAACGCCCACTCGGCCGGCGGCGCGACGTCGCGCAATGTGTTCGCCTTCGCCGCGCAGCGCGGCGCAGACGCGCCTTCGAGCCCCGGTGCAATGCCGGCAGGCAACGCCGGGCCCGCGAGCATTGCCGGCGCGATGGAGCTGAACGGCAATGGCCACCGCGGCGCGTTGCAGCTGGCGCAGGCGGCCGACGGCGCTTTGAGCGGTACGGCCTACCAGAGCGACCGCATCGACGGCCACTACGCGGCAGGCACCGCGACCGTGGCGTTCGTCCGCTACAGCGGTGCGCAAGCGATCCAGCTCTTCACCGGCACCGCCAATGGCAGCGCGCTGCGCGGCGAGTTTTATGCGCTCACGCCGCCGGCCGGCGCCACGCCGCAGCGCATGCGCTACGACTGGGCGGCGACCGCGGGTGCGCCGGTCGCGGCGGTGCCGGCGGTGCCGGCGTTGCCGGCGCCGGTGGCCAACGCAGCCGGCATCGAGATCGACGCCGACCGGCCCGGAGGCGATCTGTTCGCGTTCGAGCCCACGCGTCCCGAGGCGGCGCAATGCCAGGCCGCCTGCGCGTTGGCGGCGCGCTGCCAGGCCTGGACCTTCATGAAGGCCGGCGCGCGCGGCCCGGTAGCGCAATGCATGTTGAAGGCCACCGCGCCGGAGCCGCGGCCGGACAGTTGCTGCGCGTCGGGGCGCAAGACCGGCACGGGGGTCGCGGTGCAGAACCTGCGCTGAGGCGGGCGACCCGGCTTGCGCGCAGCCTGGCGGCGCGCAGGCTCAGGCCTTCGGCGCCGACGAGACCTTGTGCCGCATCAGCCGGCCCTTCTCGCGTTCCCAGTCGCGCTTCTTCTCGGTCTCGCGCTTGTCGTGCTGGGCCTTGCCCTTGGCCAGCGCGATCTCGACCTTCACGCGGCCGCCCTTGTAGTGCAGGTTCAGCGGCACCAGCGTGTAGCCGCGCTGCTCCACCTTGCCGATCAGGCGGCGGATCTCGGCCTTGTGCATCAGCAGCTTCTTGGTGCGGTCGGCCTCGGGCCGCACGTGCGTCGAGGCCGAGCGCAACGCGTTGATGCGGCAGCCGATCAGCCACAGCTCGCCGTCGCGGATCACCACGTAGCCGTCGGTGAGCTGCACCTGGCCCTCGCGGATGGCCTTGATCTCCCAGCCCTCGAGCACGATGCCGGCCTCGAAGCGCTCTTCGATCAGGTAGTCGTATCGGGCACGCCGGTTCTCGGCGATGGGAGCTGTCATGCGCGGTCGGAATCTAAAATCAACCCGATAGTATGAAGCGTGTCCACAAGTCGGTGCTGCTCTGGTACTCGCCGCGCGAGATGTACGACCTGGTGGTCGACGTGCTGCAGTATCCGCAGTTCCTGCCCTGGTGCGAGCACACCGAGGTCATCGAAGCCACCGACGAGACGATGACCGCGCGGCTGCACCTGGCCTATGCCGGCGTGCGGCACGCGTTCACCACGAAGAACCAGCATCAGATCGCGCGCTCGGTGCTGATCAAGCTCGTCGACGGGCCGTTCTCGGTGCTCGACGGGCATTGGCAGTTCCTGCCGATCGGACAGCCCGGCGACGCGCCGGACCAGGCCCGGGCCTGCCGCATCGAGTTCGACATGAGCTACGCCTTCGCCAGCAGGCCGCTCGAGAGCGTGCTGAGCCCCGTGTTCGACAAGGTGGCCAACACCTTCGTCGACCGCTTCGTGGTGCGGGCCGAGCAGGTGTATGGCAGTCGATGAGATCGCGGTGGAGGTCGTCTACGCCGCCGCGCCGCACCGGGTGACGGTGCGCGCGCTGCGCCTGGCCGCAGGCGCCACGGTGGCCGATGCGCTGCGCGCGAGCGGCCTGGTCGACGAGCTGAGCGCCGACGAGCTGGCACCGCTGCAGGCCGGCGTGTGGGACCGTGTGGTGGCGGCCGGCACCGTGCTGCGCGAGGGCGATCGCGTGGAACTCACGCGCCCGCTGACGGTGGACCCGAAGGAGGCGCGCCGCCTGCGCTATCGACGTGACGGCCTGAAACGCACGCGGCCGCTGCGATAGCGGCCGCTACGAACTTTTCGCCGCCGCGACAGCGGCCGCTGCGAACTTTCTGCCGCTGCGATAGCGGCCGCTACTGCCGGCACTCGCTGGCGATGATCGCTCGCGTGCGCGCCATCTCCTCGGCGCGCTGCTTGTCGTCGAGGATCTCGCGCTCGCCCTTGTCGTTCGTGCGCGAGAGCCTGATGCCCGATTCGAGCGTCGACATCTGCGAGCGTGCGCGCTTGCAGTTCTCGGCCCGCGCGGCGGCGACCTTCTCGTCCTCGGCCTTCTGCTTGTCGGCCTGTTCCTGCTCGAGCTTCTTGCGCCGCGCCTCGAGCTCGGGGTCGACCTTGGGCTTGGCGGCGGCTTCGGCCTTGGCCGCGGTGCCGGCTTCGGGCGCTGACGCGGCGGCCGGGGCCGACGCTGCGCGGCGCACGCTCGGCTCGGGCTTGCCGAGCACGTCGCGCTCGGGGATGTCGCGCGGCGGCGGCGTGTCGCTCACCACGATCTGGCCGCGGCTGTCCTTCCACTTCCATTGCGCGAGCGCGGGCGCTGCCGCGAGCAGCAGCGCAACCGGCAGGACGATCAGTGCGTGCAGGCGCATGAGGCGCACTCCGTGTCCCGGCGGCGCCGGGTCGCCCGGCAGTGTAGCGGTGGCCCGCGCGTGCTGTTCGTGGCGACGCGGTGATGGCTCGGGTGCGCGGCAATTCCGCACGCGGGCAGCACGTGTAAAATTCACTTTTGCGTCTGGAGCTTTCCCATGCGCCTCCTCGGCAAAGCGCTCACCTTCGACGACGTGTTGTTGGTGCCGGCGTTTTCGCAGGTGTTGCCCCGCGACACCCGACTGGCCACCCGCCTTTCCCGCAACATCGCGCTGAACCTGCCGCTGGTATCGGCAGCGATGGATACCGTGACCGAATCGCGCCTGGCGATTGCCATCGCGCAGGAGGGCGGCATCGGCATCGTGCACAAGAACCTGCCGCCGAAGGCGCAGGCAGCCGAGGTGGCGCGCGTCAAGCGCTACGAGTCCGGCGTGCTGCGCGACCCGATCACCGTGACGCCTGAGATGCCCGTGCGAGAGGTGATCGCGCTCGCGAAGGCGCACGGCATCTCGGGCTTCCCGGTGCTGCAGGGCGCCAAGGTGGTGGGCATCGTCACCAACCGCGACCTGCGCTTCGAAACGCGCATGGACGTGCCGGTGCGCGAGATCATGACCCCGCGCGAGCGGCTCGTGACCGTGCGCGAGGGCGCCACGCTCGACGAGGGCAAGGCGCTGATGCACAAGCACAAGCTCGAGCGCGTGCTGGTGGTCAACGACGCGTTCGAGCTGCGCGGCCTGATGACGGTGAAGGACATCACCAAGCAGACCACGTTCCCCGACGCTGCGCGCGACGCGCAGGGCCAGCTGCGCGTGGGCGCCGCGGTGGGCGTGGGCGAAGGCACCGAGGAGCGCGTGGAGCTGCTGGTGAAAGCCGGCGTCGACGCGCTCGTCGTGGACACCGCGCACGGCCACTCGGCGGGCGTGATCGACCGCGTGCGCTGGGTCAAGCGCAACTATCCGAAGGTCGACGTCATCGGCGGCAACATCGCCAGCGGCGCCGCGGCGCTCGCGCTGGTGGAGGCCGGCGCCGATGCGGTGAAGGTCGGCATCGGGCCGGGCTCGATCTGCACCACGCGCATCGTCACCGGCGTGGGCGTGCCGCAGATCTACGCGATCCAGGTCGTGCGCAAGGCGCTCGAGGGCAGCGGCGTGCCGCTGATCGCCGACGGCGGCGTGCGCTACTCGGGCGACCTCGCCAAGGCGATCGCCGCCGGCGCGCACAGCGTGATGATGGGCGGCATGTTCGCCGGTACCGAGGAGGCGCCCGGCGAAACCATCCTGTACCAGGGCCGCACCTACAAGAGCTACCGCGGCATGGGCTCGATGGGCGCGATGCAGCAGGGCAGCGCCGATCGCTACTTCCAGGAAGACAACGCGCACAACCCCAACACCGCCAAGCTGGTGCCCGAGGGCATCGAGGGCCAGGTGCCCTACAAGGGCTCGGTGGTGGCGGTGATCTTCCAGCTCGCCGGCGGCGTGCGTGCGTCGATGCACTACTGCGGCTGCGCCACCATCGAGGAAATGCACCAGAAGGCGGAGTTCGTCGAGATCACCACGGCCGGCGTGCGCGAGAGCCACGTGCACGACGTGCAGATCACCAAGGAAGCGCCGAACTACCGGATGGAATGACGCGGGGCGCGATGTCAGACAGCGAGAGCGCGCCCACGACCGCGGCGGCCGCCACGAACGGCCGCCCGGCGGCGGCGATGCCGTTCATCATGATCACCGTGCTGATCGACATGATCGCGATCGGCCTGATCATCCCGGTGCTGCCGCTGCTGGTGGGCAAGTTCACGAGTTCGCCAGCCGAGCAGACGTTCTGGTTCGGCGCGGTGGCGTTCACGTTCGGCGTCGCCAACTTCTTCGCCTCGCCGATCCTGGGCGCGCTGTCGGATCAATACGGCCGCCGGCCGGTGCTGCTGATGGGCTTTTCGGGTTTCGCGGTGAGCTTCATCGTCACCGGGCTCGCCACCGCGCTGTGGATGCTGCTGGCGGTGCGCCTGTTCAGCGGCGCGATGCAGTCCAACATCTCGGTGGCCAACGCCTACGTGGCCGACATCACGCCGCCGACCGAGCGCGCGCGCCGCTTCGGGCTGCTCGGCGCGATGTTCGGCGTCGGCTTCATGCTCGGGCCGGTGATGGGCGGCCTGCTCGGCGCGATCGACATCCACTACCCGTTCTTCGCCGCCGGTGCGCTGGCCATCGTCAACTGGCTGTACGGCTGGTTCGTGCTGCCCGAGTCGCTGCCGCCGGAGCGCAGGCGCCGCTTCGAGTGGAAGCGCGCCAATCCGTTCGCGGCGCTGGCGGGGCTGGCGCAGCTGCACGGCGTGGGCGCGCTGGTGGTGGTGATCGCGCTCGGGTCGCTGGCGCAGTTCGTGCTGCATAACTCGTGGGTGCTGTACACCACGTTCAAGTTCGGCTGGGGGCCGGCGCAGGTGGGCTTGTCGCTGCTGGCGGTGGGGCTGATGTCGGTGCTGGTGCAGGGCTTCCTGCTCAAGCACCTGCTCGAGCGCTTCACGCCGCAGAAGCTCGCCACCGTGGGGCTGATCGGCTCGTCGCTCACCTACCTCGGCTTCGGTGCGGCCAGCGAGGGCTGGATGCTGTTCGTGGTGATCATCGTCGGCAACCTGATCGCCGGTGGCGTGCAAGCGGCGATCCAGAGCCTGGTGTCCAACGCGGCCGATCCGACGAACCAGGGCCAGACCCTGGGTGCGGTGGCGTCGCTCAACAGCATGATGGCGGTGATGGCGCCGGTGATCAGCGCCGCGCTGCTGGGCTTCGTGTCGCACCGGCCGCAGGGCGACTGGCTGATCGGCCTGCCGTTCTACTTCTGCGCCGCCTTGCAGTGCGTGGGCACGGGGGTGGCGCTGGCGCACTTTCGCCGCCACCCGGGCCACGCCGCTGTGCCGGCGGCCTGAAACGAAGACACTCTGCGATGCACGACAAGATCCTGATCCTCGACTTCGGCTCCCAGGTCACCCAACTGATCGCGCGGCGCGTGCGCGAGTCGCACGTGTACTGCGAGATCCACCCCAACGACGTGAGCGACGCGTTCGTGCGCGAGTTCGCGCAGAACGGGCTGAAAGGCGTGATCCTCTCGGGTAGCCACGCCAGCACCTACGAGGCGCAGGATCTGCGCGCGCCGGCGGCGGTGTTCGAGCTGGGCGTGCCGGTGCTCGGCATCTGCTACGGCATGTTCACGATGACGGTGCAGCTCGGCGGCCAGGTCGAGGCCTCGGCGCAGCGCGAGTTCGGCTACGCCGAGGTGAGGGCGCGCGGCCACACGCGCTTGCTCGACGGCATCGAGGACTTTCGCACCGCCGAGGGCCACGGCATGCTCGAGGTGTGGATGAGCCACGGCGACAAGGTCACCACCATGCCGCCGGGCTTCGCGCTGATGGCCAGCACGCCGAGCTGCCCGGTGGCCGGCATGGCCGACGAGAAGCGCCGCTTCTACGCCGTGCAGTTCCACCCCGAGGTCACGCACACGCGGCAGGGCCGCGCGCTGCTCGAACGCTACGTGATCGACATCTGCGGCGCCAAGCCCGACTGGGTGATGCGCGACCACATCGGCGAGGCGGTGGCGCGCATCCGCGAGCAGGTGGGCGGCGAGGAGGTGATCCTCGGCCTGTCGGGCGGCGTCGATTCGAGCGTGGCGGCGGCGCTGATCCATCGCGCGATCGGCGACCAGCTGACCTGCGTGTTCGTCGACCACGGCCTGTTGCGCTTGAACGAGGCCGAGATGGTGATGGAGATGTTCGCCGGCCGGCTGCATGCCAAGGTGGTGAAGGTCGATGCCGCCGAGCAATTCCTTGGGCACTTGAGGGGCGTAGCCGACCCCGAGGCCAAGCGCAAGATCATCGGCCGTGAGTTCGTCGAGGTGTTCCAGCGTGAGGCGAAGAAGCTGCGCGGCGCGAAGTGGCTGGCGCAGGGCACGATCTACCCCGACGTGATCGAGTCCGGCGCCGCGCGCACCAAGAAGGCCACCACGATCAAGAGCCACCACAACGTGGGCGGCCTGCCCGAGACGCTGGGCCTGAAGCTGCTGGAGCCGCTGCGCGACCTGTTCAAGGACGAGGTGCGCGAACTCGGCGTGGCGCTGGGCCTGCCGCACGACATGGTCTACCGCCATCCGTTTCCCGGGCCGGGGCTGGGCGTGCGCATCCTGGGTGAAGTGAAGCGCGAGTACGCCGAGCTGCTGCGCCGCGCCGACCACATCTTCATCGAGGAACTGCGCAAGACCATCGACGAGACGAGCGGCAAGAGCTGGTACGACCTCACCTCGCAAGCCTTTGCGGTGTTCCTGCCGGTCAAGAGCGTCGGCGTGATGGGCGACGGCCGCACCTATGACCACGTGGTGGCGCTGCGCGCGGTGCAGACCAGCGACTTCATGACGGCCGACTGGGCCGAGCTGCCGTACGCGTTGTTGAAGAAGGTGTCGAGCCGCATCATCAACGAGGTGCGCGGCATCAACCGCGTCACCTACGACGTGAGTAGCAAGCCGCCGGCGACGATCGAGTGGGAGTAGCGGCGGGCCGCGCGCGCCGGCACCCGCCGGAGCCGCTACGCGCCGGGTGAGGCCACGCCGAGCCAGCGTTCGAGCAGCGCATGATCGTCGCGCAGCGCGGCGCTCGCACCCTGGTGCACGATGCGGCCGCGCTCGAGCACGATGGCCTCGCGCGTGATCGGCAGGATCTGGTGCGCGTGCTGCTCGACCAGGATCACCGCGATGCTGCCGTCGGCGACCATGCGCTGGATCACCGCCAGCAGCTCCTGCACGATCAGCGGTGCCAGGCCCTCGAGCGGCTCGTCGAGCAGCAGCATCTTCGGGTTCAGCATCAGCGCGCGCGCCATCGCCAGCATCTGCTGCTCGCCGCCGGAGAGCTGGTTGCCCATGTTGTCGCTGCGTTCGAGCAGGCGCGGGAACATGTCGTAGATGCGCTCGAGATTCCACGGCCCCGGGCGCGCCACGACGGTCAGGTTCTCCTCGACGCTGAGCGAGGCGAAGATGTCGCGCTCCTGCGGCACCCAGCCGAGGCCGGCGCGCGCACGGCGGTGGCTGGGCAGCGCGGCCAGGTCCTGTCCGTCGAAGCGCATCGTGCCGCGGCGCTGGCGCGTCGCGCCCATCAACGTGGCCAGCAGCGTGGTCTTGCCCATGCCGTTGCGGCCGAGCAGCGCGACGCTGGCACCGGCGTCGACGCCGAAGCTGATGTCCTCCAGCACCGTGGCGTTGCCGTAGCCGGCCCACAGCCCGTGCACCTCGAGCAGCCTAGCCATCGGCATGCTCCCCGAGGTAGACCTCGCGCACGCGCGGGTCGGCGGCGATCTGTTGCGGCGGCCCCTCGGTCAGCAACGCGCCGCCGACCATCACCGAGATGCGCTCGGCGAAGCGGAAGACGAGGTCCATGTCGTGCTCGATCAGCACGATCGTGACTTCGCGCGGCAGCTGCGCGATGGTTTCGAACAGCTCGCGGCTCTCGCTCCTGGGCACGCCCGCGGCCGGTTCGTCGAGCAGCAGCACGCGCGGCTGCGCCGCCAGCGCGAGCGCGATCTCGACCAGCCGCTGCTTGCCGTAGGGCAGCGAACGCGTGCGCACATGCGCCATGTCGAGCAGGCGCAGGCGTTCGAGCAGCTGCGCGGCGTCGTCGACGGCCTGCGCATGCGCGCCCACGGGTTGCCAGAAGCGCGCCCCCAGCCCGCGGCGCTCGCAGGCCGCGAGCGTGATCGATTCCAGCACCGTCAGCTCGGCGAACAGGCGGTTGATCTGGAAGGTGCGCGCGAGCCCGCGCTTGACGCGCAGGTGCTGCGCCATGCGCGTCACGTCTTCGCCGTCGAGCAGCACGACGCCGGCGTTGGGTTCGAGGAAACCCGTCAACAGGTGGATCAGCGTCGTCTTGCCGGCGCCGTTGGGGCCGATCAACGCATGGCGCGCGCCCTTGGTGACGGTGAGCGCCACGTCGTTGGTGACGACGAAGGCGCCGAAGCGCTTGACCAGGCCGCGGGTTTCGAGCGCGGCGTGCGTCATGCGGCGTTCGAGCGCTGCGGCCAGCGCGCGGCGAGCGCGCGCAGCGCGCCCATGATGCCGTCGCGCGCGAACAGCACCACGATGATCAGCACCAGCCCGAGCCAGAACTGCCAGTACTGCGGATTGAGCCCCGAGAGCAAGTGGTGCGCCGTCATGAAGACCACGGCGCCGAGCATCGCGCCGTAGAGGCTGCCGGTGCCGCCGAGCACCAGCATCAGCAGCAGCTCGGCCGAGCGCGAGAAGCTCAGTACGTCGATCGAGACGAACTGCGTCGTCTGCGTCAGCAAGGCGCCGGCCACGCCCGCATAGACCGCGCCGAGCGTGTAGACGGCCACCAGGCGGCTGTGCACGGGCACGCCGAGCGCCGGCATGCGCGACACGTTCTGCCGGATGCCGTGCAGCGACAGGCCGAACGGCGAATGCACGATGCGCCGCGCCAGCCAGAACATCACGAACAGCACCGCGACGCTGTAGACGTAGGCCGTGCGCCCGAACATGTCGAAGCCGAAGCGGCCGAGCAGCGGCGTCACCTCGATGCCCTGCAGGCCGTCGAGCCCGCCGGTGATGCGGGTGAGCTTGTTGGCCGCCTCGTAGAGCATCAGCGCGACGCCGAGCGTCACCATCAGCCGCGTCAGGTCGGCCCCGCGCAGCACGAGCAGGCTGGTCACGAAGCCGGCCGCCGCGGCCACCAGCGCGGCGAACGCCAGGCCGAGCAGCGGGTCGCCGAAGCCGGCCTTGGCCAGCAGCCCGCTCGCGTAGGCGCCGATGCCGAAGAACGCCGCGTGGCCAAGCGAGACGATTCCCGCATAGCCGAGGATCAGGTCGAGCGACAGCGCGAACAGCGCGGCAATGGCGATCTGCGACAGCAGCGCCAGGTCTTCGGGGAAGGCGAAGTAGCCGACGATGGGCAGCAGCCAGAAGGCCAGCTCGCCGCGGCGCCAGCGTGCCGCGCGCAGCAGGGCGCCGGCATCGAACGGCAGCGCGGCGGCGTTCATCGCGCGGCGCGGCGGCCGAACAGGCCTTGCGGCCGGAAGATCAGCGTGGCGATCATCACCGCGTAAATCACGAAGGCGCCGACCTCCGGCACGTAGTACTTGCCGGCCACGTCGCAGATGCCCAGCAGCAGCGACGCATACAGCGAGCCCTTGATGTTGCCGCTGCCGCCGACGGCGACGACGATCAGGAAGTAGACGATGTACTTGACCGGAAACTCGGGGTCCATGCCGAGCATCTCGACACCGAGCGCGCCGCCGAGCCCGGCCAGGCCCGAGCCGAGCGCGAAGGTGATGACGAACACGCGGTCGACGTCGATGCCCAGGCCGCGTGCCGCCCTCGGGTTGTCGACCGCGGCGCGCAGGCTGGCGCCGAACCGCGTGCCGGCCACCAGCCACTGCAGGCCGACGGCCAGCACGACGCCGACGATGATCAGGAACAGCCGGTAGGCGCCGATCTCGAGCCCGGGCATGCGGAACTGCCCCGACAGCGCGGGCGGCAGCTGCAGCGGCTGCTGCTGCGCCCCGAAGAAGTAGTGCGCGCTCGAGATCGCCACGAACACGAGGCCGATCGAGAACAGCACCTGGTCGAGGTGCGACGCGCCATACAGCCGCCGGTAGAGCGTGCGTTCGAGCAGCACGCCCGCGGCGGCCGAAACCAGCGCCACCACCGGCAGGCAGGCCAGGAACGGCACCCCGAAGCGGTTGAGCAGCAACACGCAGACGTAGCCGCCGAGCATCGCGAACGCGCCGTGCGCGAGGTTGACGAAGTTCATCAGCCCCAACGTCACCGACAAGCCGACGCTGATCAGGAACAGCAGCATCCCGGACGCGATGCCGTCGAAGAGGACGGTCATGAATGCTCCAGCCGAGCGGCGCGGCGGCCGTTCCCGCGAGGCGGCCGCCGCAGCGAACGCGCGAAACCTACTGCTTGCCGGGGTCCTTGAAGTCGGGAATCTGGTCGAACTCGACGTTCTGCAGCTTGCCGCCGACGCGTTCGGTCTTGCGGATGTAGATCGTCTGCACGATGTCGCGCGTAGCCGGGTCGATGCTGATCGGCCCGCGCGGGCTGACCCACTTCATGCCCTTGGCGGCGTCGACGAACTTGTCGGCATCGGTGCTGCCGCCGGTCTTCTTCAGCACCTCGGCGATCAGGTGCATGCCGTCGTAGCCGCCGACCGACATGAAGTTCGGCCGGTCCTTGGGGTAGGCCTTGTAGTAGGCGGCGGTATAGGCCTGGTTCTCGGCCGACTTGTGCGCCTCGGAGTAGTGGAACGACGTGACCAGCCCGAGCGCCGCGTCGCCGATCGCGTCGAGGATGTCCTCGTCGGGCAGGTCGCCGGTGGAGATCAGCTTGATGCCGGCCTCGGTGAGCCCGCGCTCGGTGAAGCCCTTCATGAACGCGATAGTCTCGGCGCCCGGCGGCAGGAAGATGAACACCGCCTCGGGCTTGGTGTCCTTGATCTTCTGCAGGAAGGGCGCGAAGTCGGGGTTCTTCACCGGCGCGCGCACCTCGCCGACGATCTTGCCGCCGGCCTCGGTGAAGGTCTTCTTGAACTGCGCCTCGGCGTCTTGCCCAGGGCCATAGTCGGAGACCAGCGTGAACGCGTTCTTGATGCCGTTCCTGGCCGCCCAGCTGGCGATCGGCGCCGAGTTCTGCGGCAGCGTCATCGACGTGCGCACGATGTAGTTCGACTTGGTCGTCACCGCCGACGTGGCCGCGTTCATCACCACCATCGGCTTCTTGGCCTCGGTGGCCACCGGCGCCACCGCGAAGGCCGACGGCGTGAGCCCGAAGCCGGCCAGGATGTCGACCTTGTCCTTGACCACCAGCTCCTGCGCCAGGCGCTTGCTCACGTCGCCCGAGGTGCCGGGGCTGTCGTCTTTGACGATCAGCTCGACCTTGCGGCCGGCATAGGTGTCGCCATGGGTCGACAGGTAGAGCTTGACGCCGTGCTCGATCTGCTTGCCGTAGGCCGCGAACGGGCCCGACATGGGCAGCACCAGCCCGATCTTCACCGGGTCGGCGGCGCAGGCGGCGCCGCCGAGGGATGCCGCCAGAGCGAATCCGGCCAGCCGAGTCTGCAGTCGCATCACGAAGTCTCCAGCGGGAAGGGCGATCGGTGTGCGGGACGGGATGCGTGCAGCTGCCGATCGTCAGTACACGCATGATCAGTGTCATCAGTCGGCCAGGTGCTTCCGACAGGGAAAACCCTCGACGCCGGCGGCGGTGGCGGGAAGCTTGCGATGCCGCAAAGCGCTGGTGCCCGAGGCGGGCGCGGTCGTTGCCCGCCGGCCATAGCTGCGCGCGCGGTTGCGACCGTTGGCATACGATGGGCCTCGCACGCCTTCGGCGGCGATCGAGCGAGACCAGATCCAGGTTCCTCACGCCAGGCATTCCCTTAGTCCAGTCCCAGCCGCCGCCCGATGCCCTAGGGTGAACACGACTCCTACAGTGACTCTCGTCGCAAACAACCCTGAAACCATCGCGGCCGAGCCCGGAGGGGGGCGTGGTTGCAACGGCGCGACGCTCGAGGCCGATCGCACAGCCTCCTCGGCAAAGCCGTTAGCATGCCCGCCCGACCCGGCGCCCGATCGCCGGAGGCTGAACGATGAAGGATCTGGCCCACCGTCTTCGCGTGCTCGTGGTCGACGACCACGACATCGTGCACCTGGGGGTGAAGCACCTCTTCGGCGAACGCGCCGAGGTGCTCGACGCCAACACGCTGCTGCAGGCGCGGGCCCAGCTCACCAGCCGCCCGTGCGACCTGATGCTGCTCGACCTCGGCCTGGGCGAGGGCTTCAGCCTGGGTGCGCTGCCGCGCCTGCGCGAGGACTTCCCGCAGCTGAAGATCATCGTGCTGACCTCGATGGCCGAGGAGCTGTATGCCGAGCGCGCGCTGCGGGCGGGCGCCGACGGCTACGTGATGAAGAGCGCGCTCGGCCAGACGCTGCTGGAGGCATCGGACCGCGTGCTCTCGGGCCAGATCTACGCCAGCACGGGGGTGTCGAACTCGCTGATGCGCCGGGCCGCGGGCCGCGACGTGACGGCCGGCCGGCCGACGCTGTCGGCGCGCGAGACCGAGGTGCTGCGGCTGATGGCCTCGGGCCAGTCCACGCGCGAGATCGCCGAGACGCTGAACCGCAGCATCAAGACCATCGAAAGCCACAAGCAGTCGCTGAAGGCCAAGCTCGGCGCCGATTCGCCGGCACGGCTGATGCGCATGGCGGTCACCTGGTTCGCCGACGCACCATGATCCAGCGGTCCGCGCAGGCGCTCAGCGCGCTCGTGCTGGCGCTTGGCGGGCTGCAAGCCGCGCTGGCGGCCGGGGCGCCGACGATCCAGGAGCCGGTGTACGTGCACGTCACCGCGCGCGGCGACACGCTGATCGGCCTCGGCCGCCGGCTGCTCGTCGATCCCGCGGCCTGGCGCGAGCTGGTGCCGCTCAATGCGCTGCGCAACCCGGACCGCATCCCGCAGGGCACGTCGCTGCGCATCCCGCTGCGGCTGATGCGCACCGAGACCATGCCGGCCACGGTGCTCAACGCGACCGGCCAGGTGGCCACCGCCGCCGGCACGCCGGTCGCCGCCAACCAGGCCCTGCCCGAGGGCAGCGAACTGGTCACCGGCGCCGACGGCCACGCCACCGTGCGGCTGGTCGACGGCACGCTGCTGCGCCTGCGGCCGTCGAGCCGGTTGCAGGTGAACGAATCGAACCGGCTGCCCGACGTGGGCGTCACGAACTCCGCCGTGCGGCTGCCCAAGGGCCGCACCGAGATCGAGGCCGCGCCGGCGCAGGGCGGCAAGCCCGGCTTTCGCATCGACACACCCACCGGCCTGCTCGGCGTGCGCGGCACGGCGTTCCGCGTGGCCAGCGACGGCGAAGGCGCCGCCACGCGCGGCGAGGTGCTCGAAGGCACGGTCGGCTTCTCGGGCGCGGCGCCGGGCCGGCCGGTGGTGCCGGTGCCGCAGGGCTACGGCAGCGTGATCGCCGCCGGCGGCGTGGTGTCGCCGCCGGTGCGGTTGCTCGAGGCACCGGATCTGTCCACCCTGCCCGAGCTGCAGGAGCGGCCACTGGTGAACTTCACGCTGCCGGCGGTGCCCGGTGCTGCGGCCTACCGCGCCCAGGTGGCGCCCAAGGCCGCGCCCGAGGCGGTGCAGGCCGATGTGCTGGCCACCTCGACCGAACTGCGCTTCGACGGCCTGGCCGACGGCGACTACACCTTGCGTGTGCGCGCGGTCGATCGTCAGGGGCTCGAAGGCAAGGACGCCGAGCGCGCGTTCCGCCTGAAAGCGCGCCCCGAGGCGCCGCTGCCCTCGTCGCCCGAGCCGCGCGCGGTGCTGTTCGGTGGCCATGCCGAATTCGCCTGGACGGCGAACGCCGACGCGCAGAGCTACCGCCTGCAGATCGCCGGCGACGCCGGGTTCGACAAGCCGCTGCGCGAACTATCCGAATTGACGTCGACCGCCGCCGCGGTGGAGGCGCTGTCGCCCGGCAGCTACCGCTGGCGCCTGGCCAGCGTGCGCGCGGGCAACGACCGCGGGCCCTGGGGTGCGGCGCGCGAGTTCCAGATGCGGCCTGCGCCGCCGGCCGCGAAGGCGCCGGGCGTCGGCGAGCAGCTCGTGAGCTTCGAATGGGAGGCGCGGCCCGGCCAGCGCTTCGACTTCGAGGTCGCGCACGATCCCGAATTCAAGAGCCGAATCGTCACGCAGCAGCTCGCCGAGCCGCGCATCAGCCTGCCGACGCCGGCGCCGGGCGTGTACTTCGTGCGCCTGCGGGCCATCGAGTCCGACGGCTTCGTCGGGCCTTACACGTCGGTGCAGCGCTTCGAGGTGGCGAACTGCCTGCGCGACAGCAGCGGCGCCTGCGTGCGTGCCGGTGATCGACCGTTGACCGTGGGGCCGTGAGCGCCGGCTCGAGCGCGCCGCTTGCCGCGCGCTGGCGCGAGGATCTGCGCATCGCCGCGGTGCTCGCCGTGCTCGCCGCACTCGCCGCCTGGAGCGGCTGGACGTGGCGGATCGATCGCGTCGTCTACGACCTCGGCCTCGTGCTGTGGCAGCGCGGCGCACCGCCCGACATCACGATCGTCGCGATCGACGATGCCAGCGTCGAGGCCATCGGCCGCTGGCCCTGGCCGCGCACCGTGCACGCCACGCTGCTGCGGCGCCTGGCTCAGGCCAGGCCGCGCGCGGTGTCGCTCGACCTCGTGCTCAGCGAGGCCGACCCCGACCCGGCGCACGACCGCCTGCTGGCCGACGCGCTGCGCGCGGCGGCACCGGTGGTGTTGCCGGTGGTGTGGCAGGCCGCGAGCCTGCAGGCGCTGGCCCCGCTGCAGCCGACGCCGGCGCTGCGCGACGCGGCCCGACTGGGCGCGGCCGAGGCGCCGGTGGACGATGACGGCGTGCTGCGCCATGCGTTCCTGCGCGCCGGGCCGGCCGATGCGCCGTACCCGCATGTCGCGCTGGCGCTGCTGCAGGCGGGCGGCGAGTCGCCGCATCCGGCGCTGCGCGCCGAGCCGGCGCCGGCCACGCTCGACGGCAGCCGCTGGCGGCGCGACGGCCGGTTCCTGATCCGCTACGCCGGCGCGCCCGGCACGGTCGATCGGGTGTCGTACGTCGATGTGCTGCGCGGTGCCGTGCCGCCCGAGCGACTGGCCGGGCGCTACGTGCTGGTGGGGCCCACCGCGCAGGGTCTGGGCGACACACTGGCCACGCCGGTGAACATGCGCCACCAGGCGATGCCGGGCGTGGAGGTGCTGGCGCATACGCTGTACACATTGCGCAGCGGCGACGTGATGCGTGTGATGCCGATGCCGATGCTGGCGGCGGTGTCGGCCGCGCTGGTCGCGCTGCTGGTGCTCGCCTTCGGGCGCTTCGGCGCGCGCGTGGCGTTGCCGCTGGCGCTGGCCTCGGTGCCGGTGGCGTTCGGCGCCGGGCTGCTGGCGCTCGGCCTGGGCTGGTGGGCGAGCCCGGTGCCGTTCGCGCTCGTGGCAGGCCTGGCGTATCCGCTGTGGAGCTGGCGCCGGCTGGAGCGCGCGGTGGCGGGCATCGACCGCGAGATCGCGCGCATCACCGACGAGCCGCTCGCCCGCGGCGCCGAGCCGCTGCCGCGCGACGAGGTCGAAGCCCGCCTCGTGGGGCTGCAGCGTGCCGGCGACCTGGTGCGCGAGGCGCGCCAGTTCCTCGCCGACGCGCTCGCGGCGCTGCCCACGGCGATGCTGCTGGCCGACGACCACGCCCGCGTGCTGCTGGCCAACCCCAAGGCGGCGGCGCTGTTCGAGGTGCCCGAGCCCGAGGAGATGCAGGGCCTGGACCTGGTGCGCCTGCTGGGCGAGTTCACGCCCGTGGACGATCACGACTGGGCCCAGGGCCTGGCCCGCCTGGAGCTGGGCGCCGCGGGCGTGGCGGTCGAGGCGCGCCTGGCCGGGCAGGGCGACTTCATCGTGCATACGGCGGCCGTGCCGGTGCGCGGGCGCCGCTGCACGATCGTGGCGATCGCCGACGTGGAGCCCGTCAAGCGCGCGCAGCGCGAGCGCGAGGAGGCGCTGGCCTTCGTGTCGCACGACCTGCGCTCGCCGGCCAGCTCGATCGTGCTGCTGGCCGACCTGCACCTGGCCGGCGAGCGCAGCACGCCGCTGCCCGAGCTGCTGCTGGAGCTGCGTCGTCTGGCCACGCGCACGCTCGAGATGTCTGAGGCCTTCGTGCGGGCCGCCGATGCGCGCGACCGCGTGTTGCGGCGGCGGCCTTGGGCAGTGGCCGAACTGGTCGACGAGGCGCTGGCCGACCAGCGCGCGCAGGCACTCGCCACCGGCGTGACGCTGCAGGTGGCGATCGACGACGACCGCGCGCCGCTGGTGGTCGACCGTGCGCTGGTGGCGCGGGCGATCGGCAACCTGGTGTCCAACGCCGTGCGCCACAGCCCGCGCAACGCCGTGGTGCTGATCGAGGCGCGGCGCGACGCCTCGGGCTGGTGCATCGCGGTGATCGATCGCGGCCTCGGCCTCAGCGACGAGCAGCGGCAGCACATCGCGCTCGGCCGCGAGGGCCTGCCGGTGCAGCGCGCGGGCGGCGTGGGCCTGGGGCTGCTGTTCGTGCAGCGCGTGGCGCATCGCCACGGCGGCACGGTGACCGTGCAGACATCGGCCGACGGCATCGGCGCGCGCTTCGAGCTGCACCTGCCGGATCCGCCGCCGGCATCAGGGAACGCCTGAGCCGCCGCCCGGCGGCGCCCCTAGGCGAGAACCATCGAAGCCCTGCTCCACGAGGGCAGGGTGCGCCGATAGCCTCGCGGCATGCGAATCTCGTCGTGGAGCGAGCGCGCCGCCGTGCGCTCTGGCTGGAACGCGTGGGCCGACTTCTGGCGCCGCCTGCACGCGCGGCGTGCGCGCTGGCCGGTGGTGACGATCGGCGCCATCGGCTTGTCGGGCGACGAGCTGGGGCGCGTGCGCACCACGCTGGCGCGGCTGAGCGAACAGCTGTGCCTGAGCCTCGAGCTGCGCGGTGCCGACGCGCAGATCCTGCTCGTCGGCGCGCGCAGCCTGCAAGACAGCTCGGCATCGGAGTTCGAGATCCAGGCCCAGGGGCGGCCGGTGGTCACGCTGCCGCCACCGGCCGGCACCGACGCGGCGCCACCCTGGGCCGACGTCGACGGCGCGCGCATGCACCATGCGCTGCTGCGCCAGCTGATGGACCTGCCGATCGTGCGCCGGCAGTCGCGGCAATGGAGCGCGTCGGGCTGGCCGCGCGACCTCACGCAGCCGATGCTTTCCGCCATCGACGGCGACGCATCGCCCGGATCCGACGCCGCACTCGGCGACGCGGCCGACGCTGACCCGTGGCACGTGGAGCCGTTGCAGGGGCCGGTGCGCTGGTTCGTGCATGCGTTTCGCGAAGGGCTGCGGCAGATGCCGGACCAGCCCATCGAAGCCAGCTTCGGCGAGGGCGCTTCGCTGCGCGTGGATTTCGCGCAGCGCGCGGTGCGCATCGATGCGCCGGCGCTCAAGGCGTTGCGCGTGCAGCGCCGCCTGCCGCATCTGGCGCCGGGCTGGATGCCGTCGGCCGATGCCTATCGCCACGATCTGGAGGACATCGCGTGGGACGTCGGCCTGGCCTGCGGCCGTGCCGGCTGGTTCGACGCGCCGGCCGATCCGTGGCTGCAGCCGTTGATCGGCGTGGCCGTGAGCCACATGGGCCGCTTCACGCGGCAGGACAAGCACCTCGCCCTCGCGCGCGAGCTGCAGGCCGGGCCGCTGACGCCGGCGCAGCTGCTGCAGCGCGTGCAGATCGGCGTGCCGGCATTGCGGCGCGTGATCCAGGCGTGCCTGCTGCTGGGCCTCGTGCGCTGGTCGGCCTGAAACGCGCAAGGCCGCGTTACGATGCGCGGCCATGCGCATCCTGTTCAGTCTCGCCGGCCTGCTGATCGTGCTGGCCATCGTGGCCTGGCTCGCGAAGACGCAGCTGAAGTCCGTCGCCACGATCGCGCTGCCGGCGCCGGCGTCCGGAGTGGCAGCGCCCACGGTGCCCGACCAGGCGCGCCAGATGCAGCGCCAGATCCAGCAGGACATCAACCGCGCGCTCGAGCAAGGCGCCCAGCGCGCGTCGGACGCGCAGCCCTGAACCGCCGCGATGGCCAGCGACGAGCACCCCGACGAGATCGTGATGCGCCTGGCGCTCGACCAGGCGCTCAACGCCCAGCTCTCGGGCGAGGTGCCGGTGGGCGCGGTTATCGTGCGCCGCACGCCGGGCGGCCCGCAGGTGGTGGCCACGGGCTACAACCGGCCGATCACCACCGCCGACCCGACGGCGCATGCCGAGATCGTGGCGCTGCGCCATGCCGCGCAGCTGCTCGAGAACTACCGGTTGCCCGAGCTGGAGCTGTACGTGACGCTCGAGCCGTGCGCGATGTGCGCGATGGCGATCATGCACGCGCGGCTCAAGCGCGTGGTGTTCGCGGCGCCGGACCCGAAGACCGGTGCCGCCGGCTCGGTGGTCGACCTGTTCGCCAACCGCGCGCTGAACCACCACACCGAGGTCGTGGGTGGCGTGCTGGCCGAGCAGGCCGGCACGCTGCTGCGCGATTTCTTCGCCGAGCGCCGCGCGCAGGCGAGGGCCGATGCGCCGGTGGAGGAGCGTGCCGCGGCGGATGACGGCGACGAGCTCGCGCGCATCCCCACCGGCGACGTGATCGAGCCGCCGGAGGCCGAGCGGTGAGCGAAGCCGACTCGCTGCGCGTGTTCGGCTCGCTGCGCATCTTCACCAGTGCCGGCGTCGAACTGCGCCGCGATGCGCTGCAGCGCGCGAAGCAGCGGCTGCGCGCGCTCGGCTTCGCCGCCCAGCTCGACCCCAGCGTGCGCGCGCGGCATCTGCGCTTCGCCGGTGACGATGCCGTGCGCCTGGCCACGCTGCACCGCGTGGCCGACGAAGCACCGTCTATCGCCATGGCCTGCCGCGGCGGCTACGGCATGACGCGGCTGCTCGACGCCATCGACTGGAAGCGCATCGCGCGCAGCGTCGACCGCGGCACGCGCTGGGTCGGCTACAGCGACATGACGGCGCTGCAGCTCGGCCTGCTGGCGCACACCGGCCGGCCGAGCTGGGCCGGCCCGATGGCCTGCGACGACTTCGGCCGCCGCGACGAGGAGGGCGGCGTCGACGAGGTCACGCGCGACTGCTTCGTCGAGGCGATGACGGGCGTGCTGCAGGCGGTGGGTTTTCGCACCGACGCGGGCCACGACGGCCTGCACGTGCGCGGCACGCTGTGGGGCGGCAACCTCACGATGATCTGCTCGATGCTCGGCACGCGGCACTTTCCGCGCATCAAGGGCGGCATCCTGTTCGTCGAGGACGTCAACGAGCATCCCTACCGCGTCGAACGCTGCCTGCTGCAACTGCACCAGGCCGGCGTGCTCGCGCAGCAGAAGGCCGTGCTGATCGGCGCGGTGAGCGGCTGGAACGCATCGCCGCTGGATCGCGGCTACACGATGAAGAGCGCGGTGGCCCATGTGCGAAGCGTGGCGCGCGTGCCGGTGCTCACGGGGTTTGCGTTCGGGCATGTGCCGACGAAGGTGACGGTGCCGGTGGGAGGGCGTGTGGCGTTGGCGGTGCAGGCCCGCGACGCGTTCGTCGGCTGGTGAGGCGACACGCCGGCTGGGCCGCTGGCGCAGCGCTGTCGCGCATCGCACCTCGCGCGTCAAGGCCCACGATGCCGGCGGTGTTGCCCCTCTCCAACGTTGAGGCCTGACCAGAGGCCTAGGGATTACCCGTGTTGTCTCGATCGCGCCGTGGCGGCAGCGCAGGCGTGTCGGCACGCAGCCTCCTATGAAGCGCGGGCAATTCCGGCGTCGAGCGCGCGCACGACGGCGCTGCACGGGGCCTGGCCATTTCCTACGGGGAGTTCCCCTGCTGTCCCGGATACGGGGCAGCCACAGAAAATTGCCTTTCTTGTTCAGCCGTTTGCATGGCGCAGCCCACCAGGCTGCCGGCCACGGGCAAAGGCCGAACCGGGTTTACCGATAAACGCTTTCAGACAGGAGTCCACATGTTCAGGAGAAGCAGGATCAGCACTGCGGCCGCATTGGCGGCGAGCGGCTTGGCGCTGCTGGCCACCGGCGCCTACGCGCAGGACAGCAGCCAGCGCGTCGAAGTGACGGGTTCGCGCATCAAGCGCACCGACACCGAGACGGCATCGCCCGTGCAGGTGCTTAGCCGCGACGACATCGAGCGCACCGGCAAGCAGTCGATCCAGGAGGTCTTGCGGGGGTTGACCTCGGATGGCGTGGGATCGATCCCCTCGTCGTTCTCGAACGGCTTCGCCTCGGGCTCTGCCGCCGTGTCGCTGCGCGGCCTCGGTGTGAACTCCACGCTGGTGCTCGTGAACGGCCGTCGCATGACGACCTATGGCCTGGCGGATGACGGCACGCGCAATTTCGTCGACGTCAATTCGATTCCGCTCGAAGCCATCGATCGCATCGAAGTGCTGAAGGATGGCGCTTCGGCCATCTATGGCGCCGACGCGGTGGGTGGCGTGGTGAACATCATCCTGCGCAAGAACTACACCGGCGGTTCGATCGGCGGTTCGTACGGCCAGACCGGCAAGAGCGACGGCCAGACGACGCGCGCATACGGTTCGATCGGCGTCGGCAATCTCGACACCGACAAGTTCAATGTCTTCGCGACCCTCGAAGCGTCGCAGCAGAAGAACATCTGGTCGCGGGACCGCGGGTTCATCGGTCAGACCGACCTCAGGTCGCTCGGCTACTACGACGTGACCAACGGCGCCAGTCGCCCGTACTTCGGGCTGGGGCCGTCGTCGAACTCGCCTTACGGGACCACCCGCTCTGCAGCCGGCGGCGGCGCGCGGGTCAATATCATTCCCTGCCCCGGGTTGCAGGATCCGGGCACTGGCCTGTGTCGCTACAACGGTCGCGACGAGCAGGAAGTTCAGCCCGCCATCGATCGGGTCAACCTGTTCGTCCGCGGCACGCTGCAGTTCTCGTCGTCGCTCAACGCCTACGCCGAGTTCGGTTTCTTCAACACCAAGAGCAAGGCCAACGGCACGCTGGGCGCCAACAACGATGGCGGTGTCTTTCTGCCTGGCGATCTGAACAATCCGCTGTTCATCCACAGCTTCATGACGTTGCCGGCTTCACACCCCGACAACACGTTCGGCGTCAATCGTTCGCTCTTCATCGTGCCGTACGAACTCGGCGGCCGCGATCAGAAGACCGACAACAAGGTCTATCGCCTGGTCGAGGGTCTGCAAGGCAATGCCTTCGGCTGGGACTTCGACGTCGGCGCGTCGTACATCAAGAGCCGGCTGATCGACACACACACCGGTTTCATCAACTACGACGTCATGCAGGCGGCGCTGAACAACGGCACCTATCGCATCAATCGCCCGAGCCTCACCAGCCCGAGCCTGACCGATCCGGCGGTGCTGGCCGCCATCTCGCCCCGGCTCGAGAGCAGCCCGGTCAACACGATCAAGTCGATCGACGCCAAGGTCTCGCGCGAGCTTACCAATCTGCCAGGCGGGCCGCTTGGCCTTGCGATGGGCGCCGAGGTGCGCTGGGAGGCTGCCGACAGCCCGCCGGTGCCGGGCACCGATACCGCATCGATCGTCGGCCTGGGCTACTCGGCCTTCAGCGCGGCGCGCCGAGTCGAGGCGATGTACGGTGAACTGAATGCACCTGTCGCGAAGTGGCTCGAACTCAACGGTGCAGTGCGCTACGACCACTACTCCGACTTCGGCGGCACCACGAATCCGAAGGTCGGGTTCAAGGTCAAGCCGATGGACCAGTTTGCCGTGCGCGGTACGTACTCCGAGGCCTTCCGCGCCCCGGGGCCGGCTGAAACCGGCGGCTCCAGCTTCGGCTTCACCACGTACGGCATCCTGTCGCAGGGCAGGGCGGGCATCAAGCCCGAGACCGCGAAGAGCTACACCTTGGGCCTGGTCCTGGAGCCGATGGCCGGCACCAGCGCGACGCTCGACTACTGGCGCGTGGATCGCAAGAACGAGATCGTGCAGGCCGACCCGGCGTCCATCATCGGCAATCTGCCCACTGCGGGTACGCCGAACTCCAAGATCGCCGGCGCGCTGCCGGGCTCGTTCATCTACTACGACGCCAACGGCGATATCGGCACGGTCACCGGCTTCTTCGACAACGCGGCCAAGACGAAGACCGATGGCTTCGACGTCGAACTGCGGCATCGCATGAGCCTCGGCGAGGCCGGCAAGCTGTCAGGGCAGCTGAACTGGACGCACGTGAACAAGTACGAGCGTACCGATCCGTTCGGCACCACGTTCGAATACGCTGGCACGCACGGACCTCTCGTGCAGAGCGCCGGCGGCGGAGCGCCGAAGGACCGCATGACCTTGACGATGACCTGGGACCGCGGCCCGTGGGCGGTGACGGGGGCCGTCAATTACATCGGCCCGATCAAGATGATCGACCACAAGGGCGAGACGACGCCGTCTGACGGCGCTGGCAGCGGCACGATCACCAATCCCAACACGGGGGTGACCTATCCCGACAACGGCCAGTACAACTGCGGCGTGTTCGACGTCAACGGCAACATCTACGGCGGGTGCAAGCTGCCGGCCTTCACGACTTTCGACTTGTTCGCCAAGTGGACGCCGATGAAGAATCTGGATATCAACTTCTCGGTCCAGAACCTCTTCGACAAGAAGGCGCCGTTCGACCCGTACCTGGTGCTGTCTTACGGCATCAACTACAACCAGACCTGGCATCAGGCTGGTGCGATCGGCCGGTTCTTCACGGTCGGGGCGAAGTACTCGTTCTGACGCAAGCCAGCCCCAAAGGCAGATAGACAAGCCCGCTCGGCAGTGCGCCGAGCGGGTTTTTTCATTGGCAGCTCGCCGCAGCGCCTACTTCGGCGCCATCCGCATCGCCCCATCCGACCGGATCACCTCGCCATCGAGCATGTCGCTGGTGACGATCTGGCGAACGGCAACTCGCCGCACGCGGGTTGCATCGAGTTCGGTCAGTACTACAATTCGCCGAAGGTAGGAAAATGGTTAGTTGGTCGGAAGGATCACCCCATGTCAAACACAGCCATCGTCAGCGAGAAAGGGCAGGTGACTCTGCCCAAGCCACTGCGTGACCGCCTCGGCATCGGGCCGGGATCGCGATTGGCTTTCCGGGTGGCCGCGGACGGGAGCCTGTCGGTGCAGGTGATGACGACCGGATCGCGTTCGTTGTACGGGCTCCTGTCCAAACCGGGTGAGGCGGCGCGGTCGGTCGAGCAGATGGATGCCGCTGTGACGCAGGCGGTGCAATCGCGGTCCAGGCGGGGCCGGTGATCGCGCTCGACACCAACGTGTTGGTGCGGCTGCTCGTCGGCGACGACGAGGCCCAGGCCCACCGGGCCAAGCTGCTGTTCGACACCGCGGCCGCCGGCGGCGGCTCGCTGTGGGTTTGCGACTCGGTTCTCGTCGAACTCGTTTGGACGCTGGCACGTGCCTATGGGCGCTCGCGTGCCGAAATCGCGGTAGCGCTACGGGCGCTCGGGTCGAATGCGACGGTGGCGCTGGAGTCTGCGGCGGCAGTCGAGGCCGCGGTCGACGCCTATGAGCAAGGGCCCGCCGATTTCGCCGATTGCCTGTTGTGCACCAAGGCCGCGATGGCCGGTTGCGAGCAGGTCGCCACCTTCGATCGCGGCATGCGGGGGCTGCCGAACGTCAAGCTGCTCTGACGAACGCGTCGAAGCTCTACTTCGGCGCCATCCGGATCGCCCCGTCCAACCGGATCACCTCGCCATTGAGCATGTCGTTGGTGACGATCTGGTGCACGAGCTTGGCGTAGTCCTCGGGCTTGCCGAGGCGCGAGGGGAAGGGCACCGACGCAGCAAGCGCGTCCTGCACCTCCTTGGGCATCGAGAACAGCATCGGCGTGCCGAAGATGCCCGGCGCGATCGTCATGTTGCGGATGCCGTTGCGCGCCAGGTCGCGTGCGATCGGCAGCGTCATGCCGACCACGCCGCCCTTGCTTGCCGAGTAGGCGGCCTGCCCGATCTGGCCGTCGTACGCGGCCACACTGGCAGTGGAAATCATCACGCCGCGTTCGCCGGTGGCCTCGGGCGCGTTCTTGCACATGGCCTCGGCGGCGAGACGGATCATGTTGAAGCTGCCGATCAGATTGACGGTGATGACCTTGGTGAAGAGGTCGAGGCTGTGCGCGCCGTCCTTGCCCACGGTCTTGGCGGCCGGGCCGATGCCGGCGCAGTTGACCAAGCCCATCAGCTTGCCCATCGCCGTGGCCTTGGCCACCACGGCCTTGCCGTCGGCTTCGGTGCTGACGTCGCAGCGCACGAACGCGCAGTTGCCGGCGCCGAGTTCGGCCGCCACCTGCTGGCCGCGCTCGGCCTGCACGTCGGCGACCACCACCTTGCCGCCTTCGCGCACCAACATGCGCACCGTGCCCTCGCCGAGGCCCGAGGCCCCGCCGGTGACGATGAAAACCTTGCCTGAGATGTCCATGTGAGTCCGTCCTTCGGGATGAGAGTGTTCAGTTCTTCAGCGCCTCGAGCGCGCGCGCGCTGATCTGCTCGACGCTGCCGAGCCCGTCGATGCGGCGGTAGCGCGGGGCCTGCGTGTCGCCGGTCGCGGCCCAGCGGGCGTAGTACTCCACCAGCGGCCGCGTCTGCGCCTGATAGATCGCGAGCCGCTTGCGCACGGTGTCTTCCCGATCGTCGTCGCGCTGGATCAGCGGCTCGCCGGTCACGTCGTCCTTGCCGGCCGCCTTGGGCGGGTTGAACTTGATGTGATAGGTGCGGCCCGAGGCCAGATGCACGCGGCGGCCGCCCATGCGCTCGATGATCGAGGCATCGGGCACGTCGATTTCGAGCACCACGTCGAGCTTCACGCCGGCGGCCTTCATCGCCTCGGCCTGCGGGATGGTGCGCGGGAAGCCGTCGAAGAGAAAGCCGCTGGCGCAGTCGGGCTGCGCGATGCGCTCCTTCACGAGGCCGATGATGATGTCGTCGCTGACCAGCGCGCCCGCGTCCATCACCTTCTTGGCCGCCAGGCCGAGCGGCGTGCCGGCCTTGACGGCGGAGCGCAGCATGTCGCCGGTGGAGATCTGCGGGATGCCGTAGGCCTGGCAGATGGTGCTGGCTTGTGTGCCCTTGCCGGCGCCCGGCGGGCCCAGAAGTATGAGTCTCATCGTCTCCTCGCGCCGCGTGTTTCCCGCTCGAATCGAGAATAGCACGCAGGTCCTTTCGCGGGCCTTGCACGCGCCGTGCGCACGGTGCGCCGGCGTCGACGCGATTTGCCGCGCGGCGCGCCTCAGGCCAGCAGCGTGCGCACGCGCTCCAGATCGGCCGGCGTGTCCACGCCCGGGCCGGGCTTCTCGGCGCTCACGTGCACGGCGATGCGCTCGCCGTGCCACAGCACACGCAGCTGCTCCAGCGCCTCGAGCCGCTCCAGCGGCGACGCGCCGAGCAGCGGAAAGCGGCGCAGAAAGCCGGCGCGGTAGCCGTACAGGCCCACGTGCCGCAGCAGCGGCGGCTGCGGCAGCGCGGCACCGGGTGGCCGGTCGCGCCAATGTGGGATCGTCGCGCGCGAGAAGTACAGCGCTCGCCCCTGGGCGTCGAGCACGACCTTCACCACGTTGGGGTTCGCGGCTTCGGCCGGGTCGTCGATCGCATGCGCCACGGTGCTCATCACGCAGTCGCGCCGCGCGTCGAGCAGCGCCGCGCAGGCATCGATCATCGCGGGCGCGATCAGCGGCTCGTCGCCCTGCACGTTGACCACGGCGTCGTCGCCATCGAGGCCGAGCCGTTCGCACGCCTCGGCGAGGCGGTCGCTGCCCGAGGGGTGATCGGCGCGCGTCAACACGCCCTCGACGCGATGCCGGGCGCAGGCGTCGACGATGCGCGCATCGTCGGCCGCCACGACCACGCGCGCCGCCCGCGACTGCGCGGCGCGCTGCGCCACGCGCACCACCATCGGCAGGCCGTGGATGTCGGCCAGCGGCTTGTCGGGCAGGCGCGTGCTCTGCATGCGCGCCGGGATCAGCACCGTGAAGGGCATCTACTTCGGCGCGGGCGCCGGTGCGGGCGCCTTCGCGGGAGCAGGTGGCGCGTCGAGCGCGCGGGCCTCGCTCTCGAGCATCACCGGAATGCCGTCGCGCACCGGAAACGCCAGCCGGTCGGCCGCGCACACCAGATCGCGCACCGCGCCTTCGGTGCCGCTGCGTTGCATCGTCAACGGGCCCTTGCACAGCGGGCACACGAGCAGGTCGATCAGGCGGTGGTCCATGTCAGAGATCCCGGGTTCGCTCGCGTTCGAGCAGCCTTAGGAGCGCCGGCGCGAATGCAGGCTCGATGCGCAAGTCTAGCGGCGCCACCCAGACGCGCGTGCGGAGCGCGCGCCCGGGGCGCAGCTTCACGGCGTCCTTCTCGGTCACCACCACGTCGGCAGCGTCGGCCGGCCAGGGCAGGGTGTCGAACGGCTCGTGGTCGGGCAGCGCGATCGGCCGGGGTGCGAGCCCGTGATGCCGCAGCATCTCGAAGAAGCGCTGCGGGCGGGCCGTGCCGGCGCAGGCCAGCAGCGGCGCGTTGCGCAACGCGTGCAGTGCCGGCAGCGAGGCCGGCTCGCCGCGCCACCAGCCGTCGAGCAACACCGCGCCGGCGAGCGCGCGCTCGGCGCAGAAGCCGGCGAGCGGCGTGCTCGGTGCGCCGTCGGTATAGAGCACGAGCGAATCGGCCGGCACGCGCGCGGGCAGCGGTTCGCGCAGCGGGCCGGCCGGCAGCATCAAGCCGTTGCCCGCGCCGCGCTGATCGAACACGATCACCTGCACGTCGCGCGCCAGCGCGTGGTGCTGCAGGCCGTCGTCGGCGAGCAGCACGTCGATCGCCGCGTCGTGCGCGCACAGCGCACGCGCGGCGTCGATGCGGCGCTCGGCCACCGCGACCGGCACGCGCGCGCGCAGGTGGATCAGCAGCGGCTCGTCGCCGGCATCGGCCGCGGTGCTGTCGCGCCGCAGGATCTGTAACTCGCGGCTGCGCCGGCCGTAGCCGCGCGAGATCACGCCGGGCCGGTGGCCGCTCGCGCGCAGCAGCTCGGCTAGCGCGATCACCGTCGGCGTCTTGCCGGCGCCGCCGGCCACCAGGTTGCCGACGACGATCAAGGGCCGCGGCGCGCGCTCGTGCGCGCGCAGCCCGGCAGCGACGCTGGCGCGGTCGGCCGCGGCCAGCGCTGCATACAGCCACGACAGCGGTTGCAGCGCGCGGCACAGCAGGCTCGGGTGCGGACGCTGCCAATGCGCGAGCAGCGTCTCGCGCCAGGTCTGCGTGGAGCTCACCGCGAGCTCACCGTGAAGCGCTCAGCGCGAGCCTTCTGGTACCTGCGCGGCGAAGGTCAGGCGGGCCAGGCCGGCGCGACGCGCGGCATCGAGCACGTTGATCACCGACTGGTGGGCGCTCGTGGCGTCGGCCGACACGATCACCACCGCATCGGTGCGGCCGGCCGCCGCCGCCACCAGCTCGAGCGCCAGGATGTCGACGCTGCGGCCTTCGACCGGCTTGCTGTTGACGAGGTAGCGCCCGTCGGCGCTGACGTTGACGATCACCTCCGACGGGCGTTCGCGCAGGCGCTCGGCGTCGGCGGTGGGCAGCGTGATCTGCAGCTCGGCGTACTTGCTGTACGTGGTGGTGAGCATCAGGAAGATCAGCACCACCAGCAGCACGTCGATGAACGGGATCAGGTTGATCTCCGGATCCTCGGAGCGATGGCGGCGAAAGCGCATGGCGAACGCGGCAGCGCGGCTCAGACCGCGCTCACCTGCTGCGGCCCCGCCGCGCCGCGCACCGCGAAGCGCATCAGGTGCGGCACCATGCGGTCGGCCGATTGCTCCATCGTCATCGCGAACTCGTCGACGCGGCGGCGGAAGTAGCGGTAGAACAGCAGCGCCGGGATGGCGATGATGAGGCCGAATGCGGTGTTGTACAGCGCCACCGAGATGCCGTGCGCCAGCTGCGCCGGGTTGGCGCCGCTGGTGCCTGGCGCCTGCGAGCCGAAGATCTCGATCATGCCGATCACCGTGCCCAGCAGGCCCAGCAGCGGCGCCGCCGAGGCGATCGAGCCCAGCGTGTTGAGGTAGCGCTCGAGCCGATGCACCGCGCTGCGGCCGGCGATCTCGAAGGCCTGGCGCAGCGTCGGCTCCTGGATGCGCGGCTCGCTCATCACCGCGCGCAGCCCGGCGGCCAGCACCGAGCCGAGCTCGGAGTTGCCGGCGAGCTTGGTCACCACGTCGGGCGTGGGCAGGCTCGTACGGGTGACCGACAGCACCTCGTCGAGCAGCTTGGGCGGTGCCACGCGCAGCGGGCGCAGGTTGATGAAGCGTTCGATCACCAGCGCCAGCGCCACCACGGAACACAGGATCAACGGCCAGATCGGCCAGCCAGCGGCTTGTATGATCGAAAACAAAGGCGTTCCCGAAAAAGTGATTGGGCGGCACATGCCGGCAGTCGCCGGCGGCGAGGCGGGATTATGGCCGAGCGGCGCAGGCCGTCGGTATCCCGGCGTGGTCGCGCGGCAACTGGCGCCGGGGGCCGGCACCGGGGCGCGGGCACGAATGCACGAACAATCCACCGCTTCTGTGGACAAGGGTGTGGGAAACGGCTGGGGCCCGCCGCGCGAAGGCGCGCCAGTGCGTGCGCGGCGCTGGATTGCCCGAGTTTTGAGCAGCCCGGGCATCGATGGCTGACGCCGCCGCGATCGCTTCACCGCGCGCGCTCGGCGTCGCCGCGCTGCTGCTGGCCGCCAGCGACGCGCTGCAGGCGCGGCTCGGCGCGGTGGCGGTGCGCGGCGAGCTGTCGGGCTTCACGCGTGCGGCCAGCGGCCACTGCTACTTCACGCTGAAGGACGCCGACGGCGCGCCGGCGGTGCTGCGCTGCGCGATGTTCCGCCGCGCCGCGGCGCTGCTCGATTTCGAACCGCGCGACGGCCAGCAGGTCGAGGTGCGCGGGCGCATCGGCATCTACGAGCCGCGCGGCGAGCTGCAGTGCGTGGCCGAGGCGATGCGGCCGCTCGGTGCCGGTTCGCTGTACGAGCTGTTCCTGCGCCTGAAGGCCAAGCTGGAAGCGGCGGGGCTGTTCGACGCTTCGCGCAAGCGCATCGTCGCGAGGTATCCACGCGCGCTGGGCGTCGTGAGCTCCACCGCCGGCGCGGCGCTGCACGACGTGCTGACCACGCTCGCGCGGCGCGCGCCGCATGTGCCGGTGGTGGTGTACCCCAGCGCGGTACAAGGCAGCGACGCGCCGGTCCAATTGGTGCAGGCGATCGCCGCGGCCAATGCGCGCGCCGAGGTCGACACGCTGATCGTCTGCCGCGGCGGCGGCTCGATCGAGGATGTCTGGTCGTTCAACGACGAGACCGTGGTGCGCGCGATCGCCGGCAGCGCGCTGCCGGTGGTGTGCGGCGTCGGCCACGAGACCGACATCACGCTGGCCGACCTGGCGGCCGACCTGCGCGCACCCACGCCCACGGCCGCCGCCGAACTCGCCGCGCCGCGACGCGACGACGAGCTGCAGCGCCTGGACGATCTGTCGCGCGCGATCGCCCTTGCCGCCGAGCGCCACCTGCACCGCCAGGCCCAGCGGCTGGATGTCGCGGTCGCACGCCTGGGTGCGCCGGCGGCGCGCGTGCAACAGCAGCAGCAACGGCTGGCGCATCTGCACGAACGCAGCCTGCAGGCGCTGCGGCAGTCGGCGCGGTTGCAATCGCAGTGGCTGAGCGCGCAGGGCCAGCGCCTGCGCAGCGGCGTGCACGCCGCCTGGCAGCTGCGGCACGATCGTCTGCTGCGCGCGCAGGAGCGTCTGCAGGCGCTGGACCCGCGGCGCACGCTGCAGCGCGGCTTCGCGTGGATCCACGATGCGCAGGGCCGCGTGGTGACGAGCGCGGCGGCGCTGCAGCCGGGGCAGGTGATCGGCGCGGTGTGGGCCGACGGCGAGGCCACGGCGCAGGTCAGCAGCGTGAGCCGACAACCCTTGGCCGATTGAGGGCAGCACGGCGCGCGCCGTCGCTGCCTACAATCGCCGCTCTTCTCGGCCTGCGCGGCGCCCGCCGCGCGGTGCCCAACCCCCACTCGAGAGAGAAAGGTCGCACCGATGCCATTCGCCCTGCCGCCGTTGCCCTATGCCCAGGACGGCCTCGCGCCGCACATCTCGAAGGAGACCTTCGAGTTCCACTACGGCAAGCACCACCAGGCCTACGTGACCAACCTGAACAACCTCGTGGCCGGCACGCCCAACGAGGGCAAGCCGCTGGAAGACGTGGTGCGCAACTCGCAGGGCCCGATCTTCAACAACGCGGCGCAGGTGTGGAACCACACCTTCTTCTGGAACAGCATGAAGCCGGGCGGCGGCGGCCAGCCGGGCGGCGCGCTGCTCGCGGCCATCAATGCCAAGTGGGGCAGCTTCGCCGCGTTCAAGGAGGCGTTCACCAAGAGTGCGGTCGGCAACTTCGGCTCGGGCTGGACCTGGCTGGTCAAGAAGGCCGACGGCACGGTCGACATCGTCAACACCAGCAACGCGGCCACGCCGCTGACCACCGCCGACAAGGCGCTGCTGACGATCGACGTCTGGGAGCACGCGTACTACATCGACTACCGCAACGCGCGGCCGAAGTTCGTCGAGACCTTCCTCGCGTCGCTGGCGAACTGGGGTTTCGCCGAGGCCAACTTCGGCTGAGCCGCGCCGCGCGTCAGCCCTCGCGCGCGAGACGCGCTCGGCCCTTCGCCAGCCGCAGGCCCGTCCGCAGTGGACGGGCCTGCGCGCGGGCTCAGGGCTGCTTGAAGGGCGCGCCGGCCAGCCGCGTGCCCGCCTTGACGCCGCGCTTGGCGAACCAGCCCTGGTTCATCTCGAGCGCGAAGCGCACCGGCCGCGCCGAGCAGTGCGAATCGTCGCTCTGCGGCTGCATGTCGGCGATGTTCACCACGGTGCCGTCGTCGGCCAGGAAGGCGATCGACAGCGGCAGCAGCGTGTTGCGCATCCAGAAGCATTGCGTCGACGCTTGCTCGAACACGAACAGCATGCCTTCGTGCGTGGGCATCTCCTGGCGGTACATGAGCCCGATCTGACGCTGCTCGGGCGAACGCGCGAGCTGCGCGCGGATGTTGTGCATGCCCACGCTCAGCGTGGTCGTCGGCAGCGACTGCGGCAGGCCCTGCGCCACCGCGGCGGCGGCGAGCAGTGACAGCGCCGTCGCGGCGAGACCACGGTAAAGACCGCCACGGGCGCCGGGCAGATTGATATTGGTCATGATCGAGACAGGTGGCTTGCCTAAGATTATCCGGCGCGATGCAGCCGTGGCAGGGTGAGTTGCGCGCCACCATGACGAGCAGCGCGACCGATCCGACAAGCCTGTCCAACGCCGAGCTGCCCGCCGGCGCCGACCGCGTGGCCGGCGCGCGGCACACGGTCTGGCGCACCGGCAGCGACGGCACGCGCGTGGCCGAGACCGGGTTGCGCCTGGCGGGCATGCACTGCGCCGCGTGCGCCGCTCTGATCGAGTCGGCGCTGCGCCGCGTGCCCGGCGTGGCCGAGGTGCGCGTGAGCGGCGCCTCCGAGCGCGCCACGGTGTGCTGGCGGCCGCAGCAGACCTCGTTGCCGGCGCTGATCGACGCCGTTCGCGGCGCCGGCTACGACGCCGTGCCCGAGGGCGCGGCCAGCGAGCGCGAGCTGCGCCGGCGCGAGCACCGCACCGCGCTGTGGCGCTGGTTCGTCGCTGCGTTTTGCGCCATGCAGGTGATGATGCTCGCCACGCCGAGCTACGTCGTCAGCGCGGGCGAACTCGCGCCCGACCTGCGCCAGCTGCTGGCCTGGGGCCAGTGGGTGATGTCGCTGCCGGTGATGGGGCTGTCGGCCGCGCCGTTCTTCTCCGGGGCGTGGCGCAGCCTGCGCCAGCGCAAGCTGGGCATGGACGTGCCGGTGGCGCTCGGCTTGTTGGTCACTTTCGTCGCCAGCAGCGCGGCGACCTTCCACCCCGCGGGCGTGTTCGGCTCCGAGGTGTATTTCGATTCGCTGACCATGTTCGTGAGCTTCCTGCTCGGTGCGCGCTACCTCGAGCTGCGGGCCCGGCACCGCGCTGCCGAGCAGCTGGAATCGGCGCTGCAATTGCTGCCGCAGGCGGCGCTGCGCATCGATGCCGACGGCGTGCCGCAGTCGGTCGACGCGGCGTTGCTCGAGCGCGGTGATGTCGTGCTGGTGCCGCTGGGCCACGCGTTCCCGGCCGACGGCGTGCTGAGCGAAGGCGCCACCGCGGCCGACGAATCGCTGCTCAACGGCGAGCCGCGACCGGTCGACAAGACGGTCGGTGCGTCGGTCGTCGCCGGCAGCGTGAACGTCGTGGCGCCGGTGAAGATGCGCGTCGAGCGCAGCGGCGACCAGAGCACGCTGCATGCGGTGATGGCGCTGATGCGCGAAGCCGCCACCGAACGCCCGGCGCTGGCCCGCGCGGCCGACCGCTGGGCGGCGCCGTTCCTGTGGGCCGTGCTGCTGCTCGCGGCGGGCGCGGCGGCGGTGTGGAGCCTGTGGGATCCGTCGCGCGCGGTGTGGGTCGCGGTGTCGGTGCTGATCGTGACCTGTCCATGCGCGCTGTCGCTCGCGGTGCCGTCGGCGCTGCTCGCATCGGCCGGCGCGCTCGCGCGGCGCGGCGTGCTGCTGCGGCGGCTCGACGCGCTGGAGGCGCTGGCGCGGGTCGACCGCGTGGTGCTCGACAAGACCGGCACGCTCACCGAAGACACGCTGGGCCTGCGCTCGGTGCAGCGCTTGCCCGGCACCGATGCCGCCGGGCCCGACGAGGCCGCGCTGCAAGCGCAGGCGGCGGCGCTCGCGCGCTGGTCGGCGCATCCGCTGGCGCGCGCGCTGGCCCGTGCCACGCCGCAGGCCGAGCATGCGTGGCGCGACGTGCAGGAGCTCGCCGGTGCCGGCCTGCAGGCGCGCGACGGCAATGGGCGGCTCTGGCTGCTCGGCTCGGCGCGCCACCTGGGGCTCGACGACACGCTGCAGCGCACGGCCACCGCATCGTTGTGGTTCGGCATGCCGGGCCGGGCCGCGCTGCGCTTGGACTTCGACGAGAAGCTGCGCGATGACGCGCTGGCCGCGGTGCGCGCGCTGCGCGAGCAGGGGCTGCATGTCACGCTGCTGTCGGGCGACCGCGCCGCGCGCGCGCACGCCGTGGGCGCGCAGCTCGGCGTCGATGCGGTGATCGCGCAGGCCGCGCCGGCCGAGAAGATGCGCGTCGTGGCGCAGGCGCAGCGCGAGGGCCATCGCGTGTGGATGGTCGGCGATGGCGTCAACGATGCGCCGGTGCTCGCGCGCGCCGACGTGTCGATGGCGATGGGGCAGGGCGCGGCGCTGGCCCGTGCGCAGGCCGATGCGGTGATCACGCGCGAGCAGCTGGCCGAGCTGCCGCTGGCGCGCGCGCACGCGCTGCGCACGATGGCGGTGGTGCGGCAGAACCTGCTGTGGGCTGCGGTCTACAACGCGCTGGCCGTGCCGCTGGCGCTGGCCGGCTGGCTGCCGCCGTGGGCCGCGGGCCTGGGCATGGCGGCGAGTTCGCTGCTCGTGATCCTCAATGCGACGCGTCTGGCGCGGTGAACGCGAAGCTGACAGCGCACTGACATCCGGAGCAACGCAGTTGGACATCCTGTATCTGCTGATCCCGTTGTCGGCCGTGCTGGTGCTCGTGATCCTCGGCGTATTCGCCTGGGCCACATACAGCGGACAGTTCGATGACGTGGAACAGGAAGGGCGTCGCATCCTCGCCGCAGGCGATGAGGGCGTTGACGGCCATCAAGCAGGGGTTACCCTTGGCGAAAAAAAATCTTGATCTGGTTGAAGTTGCATTCGAGGATCTTTCACTTATGAGTTTTCACAAGAAGGAGGGCTCACATGGCAAGCCTTGCGCGATCTGACGCGCCGGTCTACAGCGACACCGTCGTCCGCGGCTTCGCACTGATGACCGTGGTGTGGGGCATCGTGGGCATGCTGGTCGGCGTGATCATCGCCGCGCAGCTGACCTGGCCCGAGCTGAATTTCGGCATTTCGTTCCTCAGCTACGGCCGACTGCGCCCGCTGCACACCAACGCGGTGATCTTCGCGTTCGGGGGTTGCGCGCTGTTCGCCACCAGCTACCACGTCGTGCAGCGGACATGCCAGACCAAGCTGTTCCTGCCGGGGCTGGCGATGTTCACCTTCGTCGGCTGGCAGGTGGTGATCCTGCTGGCGGCGATCACGCTGCCGCTGGGCATCACCAGCGGCAAGGAATACGCCGAGCTCGAGTGGCCGATCGACCTGCTGATCGCGGTGATCTGGGTCTGCTACGCGATCGTGTTCTTCGGCACCATCGGCACGCGCAAGGTGCGCCACATCTACGTGGCCAACTGGTTCTTCGGCGGCTTCATCATCGCGGTGGCGCTGCTGCACATCGTCAACAGCGCGGCGATTCCGGTATCGCTGACCAAGAGCTACTCGGCCTACGCCGGCGTGCAGGACGCGATGGTGCAGTGGTGGTACGGCCATAACGCGGTGGGCTTCTTCCTCACCGCGGGCTTCCTCGGGATGATGTACTACTACATCCCCAAGCAGGCCGGGCGACCGGTGTACTCGTATCGCCTGTCGATCGTGCACTTCTGGGCGCTGGTGTTCACCTACATGTGGGCCGGCCCGCACCACCTGCACTACACCGCGCTGCCCGACTGGGCGCAGAGCATCGGCATGATCTTCTCGCTGGTGCTGCTGGCGCCGAGCTGGGGCGGCATGATCAACGGCATCATGACGCTGAGCGGTGCGTGGCACAAGCTGCGCGACGACCCGATCCTGAAGTTCCTGATCGTGTCGCTGTCGTTCTACGGCATGTCGACCTTCGAAGGGCCGATGATGTCCATCAAGACGGTCAACGCGCTGTCGCACTACACCGACTGGACGGTCGGCCACGTGCACTCCGGCGCGCTCGGCTGGGTGGGCCTGGTGTCGATGGGCTCGATGTACCACCTGATCCCGCGCCTGTTCGGCCGCAAGCAGATGTACAGCGTCAAGGCGATCGATCTGCACTTCTGGATCGCCACCATCGGCATCGTGCTGTACATCGCCGCGATGTGGATCGCCGGCGTGATGCAAGGCCTGATGTGGCGCGCGGTCAATACCGACGGCACGCTCGTCTACACCTTCGTCGAAGGCGTCAAGGCCACGTTCCCGTTCTACGTGATCCGTCTGCTCGGCGGCCTGCTGTACCTGGGCGGCATGATCGTGATGGCCTGGAACACCTGGATGACGGTTCGCAACGGCAAGGCCGAACCCGCGCTGATCCCGCAGGTCGCCTCGGCCCACGCTTAACACCCTGGAAGCGAGACACACCATGGCACAGACCCATGCCGCTACCGGTCACGAGCGTATCGAGACCAGCAACTTCCTGATGATCGTGCTGATCCTGCTCACGGCAGCGATCGGCGGCATCGTGGAAATCGTCCCGCTGTTCTTCCAGCGGTCCACCACCGAACCGGTGCCGGGCCTCAAGCCCTACACCGCGCTGCAGCTCGCCGGGCGCGACGTCTACGTGCGCGAGGGTTGCTACAACTGCCACTCGCAGATGGTGCGCCCGCTGCGCTCCGAGACGCTGCGCTACGGGCCGTATTCGGTCGCCGGCGAATTCGTCTACGACCATCCGTTCCAGTGGGGCAGCAAGCGCACCGGGCCCGACCTGCAGCGCGTCGGTGGCCGCTACAGCGACGACTGGCACCGGCTGCACCTGCGCAATCCGCGCGACCTGGTGCCCGAGTCGAACATGCCGGCCTACCCGTGGCTCGAGAAGGCCCAGATCGAGCCCGAGTCGATCGCGCCGCGCATGAAGGCGCTGCGCATCGTCGGCGTGCCCTACACCGACGACGACATGGCCAAGGCCGCCGAGGCGGTGAAGGGCAAGACCGAGCTCGACGCGCTGGTGTCGTATCTGCAGGTGCTCGGCACGGCCCGCAAGTAGCGAAGGAATCGGTCCATGGACATCAACGACCTTCGCAGCCTGGTGACGGTGATCTCCTTCATCGTCTTCCTGGGCATCCTGGCCTGGACGTGGTCGGCGCGCCGTCGCGCCGGCTTCGAGGCCGCCGCACAACTGCCGTTCACCGAGGAAGCGCGTGACGGCCATCGAGTCGAGGAGGGATCATGAGCGACTTTGTCAGCAATGGCTGGTCGGTATTCGTCGCCGGGGTGACTGCGCTGTCGCTGATCGGCTGCCTGTTGCTGCTGGCGATGGCCAGCAAGCGCAAGATCATCCCCAACGACCCGACCACGGGCCACGTGTGGGACGAAGACCTGCGCGAGTACAACAACCCGCTGCCGCGCTGGTGGGTGGGGCTGTTCATCATCACCGTGCTCTTCGCGGGCGTGTACCTGATGCTCTACCCCGGGCTCGGCTCGATGGCCGGCTCGCTCGGCTGGACCAGCACGGGCCAGCTGGCGGCCGAAGACAAGGCCGCGCGCGAGGCGATGGCACCGGTGTACGCCAAGTACAAGGCGATGCCCGCGGCCGACCTGGCCAAGGACAGCGGCGCGATGGGCATCGGCGAGCGCCTGTTCCTCAACAACTGCGCCGTGTGCCACGGCTCCGACGCGCGCGGCAGCAAGGGCTTCCCGAACCTGACCGACAACGACTGGCTGTGGGGCGGCGCGCCCGAGCAGATCGAGCAATCGATCGCCAAGGGCCGCACCGGTGCGATGCCGCCGATGGGCGCAGCGGTGGGCAGCGCGGAGGATGTAAAGAACGTGGCCAACTACGTGCTGAGCCTGTCGGGCAGCCCGCACAACAACGTGGCGGCCGAGCAGGGCAAGGCCAAGTTCGCTGCCTGCGCCGCCTGCCACGGGCTCGACGGCAAGGGCAACCAGGCCCTCGGCGCGCCGAACCTAACCGACAAGATCTGGCTGCACGGCTACGGCGAGGAAGCGATCATCACGCAGATCAACAACGGCAAGACCAATGTGATGCCCGCGCACGAGGCGCGGCTGTCGGCCGAGCAGATCCACGTGCTCGCGGCATGGGTCTGGTCCAAGTCCAACGGCGGAACCGCCAAGCCGTGATGGTTTTTCGACTCGACTAGCATTCACGTCTCATGTCAGATCCCGCCGCGCGGGCGCTGCCGCCCGGCGGCGGACCCGACCCCAAAACAACCGCCGCTGCCGAGTCCGACGACGCGGCCACGGCGGTCATCTCGCTTTACCAGAAGCACCGGAAGATCTACCCGCGCTCCGTGCAGGGCCAGTTCGCACGCTGGCGCTGGGCACTGGTGTGGTTCACGCAGATCGTGTTCTACGGTCTGCCCTGGCTGCAGTGGAACGGCCGCCAGGCGCTGCTGTTCGACCTCGGCGCGCGGCGCTTCTACATCTTCGGCGCCGTGCTGTACCCGCAGGACTTCATCTTCCTCACGGGGCTGCTGGTCATCTCGGCGTTGTCGCTGTTCCTGTTCACCGCGGTGGCCGGGCGGCTGTGGTGCGGCTATGCCTGCCCGCAGACGGTCTACACCGAGATGTTCATGTGGATCGAGCGGCGCATCGAGGGCGATCGCGTGGCCCGCATGCGGCTCGACGCGTCGCCGTGGAACGCCAACAAGATCCGGCGCAAGGCGGCCAAGCAGGCGGTGTGGATCGTGCTGGCGCTGTTCACGGGCTTCACCTTCGTCGGCTACTTCACGCCGATCCGCACGCTGTGGGCCGAGGCCTTCACGCTGAGCTTCGGGCCGTGGGAGTGGTTCTGGGTCAACTTCTACGCCTTCGCCACCTACGGCAACGCCGGCTTCATGCGCGAGCAGGTGTGCATGTACATGTGCCCCTACGCGCGCTTCCAGAGCGCGATGTTCGACCGCGACACGCTGATCATCGGCTACGACACCGAGCGCGGCGAGCCGCGCGGCTCGCGCCGCAGGAAAGCCGACCCGAAACCGCTCGGCCTCGGCCACTGCATCGACTGCAACCTGTGCGTGCAGGTCTGCCCGACCGGCATCGACATCCGCAAGGGCCTGCAATACGAGTGCATCGGCTGCGCCGCGTGCGTCGACGTCTGCAACGACGTGATGGACAAGATGGAATACCCGCGCGGCCTGATCCGCTACGGCACGCAAAACGGCATCGCCCAGCACTACACGCGCAAGGAGGTCGTCCAGCACGCGTTTCGCCCGCGCGTGCTGATCTACGGCGGCATCCTGTCGATCGTGGCGATCGGCATCGTCGTCGGCATGGCGCTGCGCAGCCCGTTCAAGGTCAACGTCGTGCGTGACCGCGCATCGCTGGCGCGGATCGTCGACGAGGGCCAGATCGAGAACGTCTACCGCTTGCAGATCATGAACGCCGCCGAGCGGGCGCAACGCTATCGCGTCAACGTCGTCGGCCTGCCGGGCATCGCGCTGGCGGCGCCGGTGGATGTCAAGCTCGAGGCCGCCGAGGCGCAGTGGGTCACCGTGGCGGTGCGTCTGCCGCCCGAGGTGGCGCGCAAGGAAGGCCCGGGCGCGCACCCGATGGCATTCGACATCGAGTTGCGCGAGGATGGCACGGCTGCCGGCGCCGGCCGCACGTTGCACGAGAAGTCCACCTTTGTGGTACCGCGCTGAGGCGCAAGGAGCCGCAGCCATGAACCGATCGCCGTCCCCCGACCAACCCGTCGCAACCGAGCCGCCGTGGTGGCGCCAGCCGATGGTGTGGCTGGTGATCAGCGGGCCGTTGATCGTGGTGGTGGCCGCCGTGGCCACGGCCGTGGTGGCGATCCGCGGCGCCGACCCGGTGGTCAGCGCCGGCGGCGCGGAGTCGGAGCGGCCGGCGGTGCAGGCGCGCAACCAGGGCGCTGCCGCGCCATCGGCCAGCCGCCCGTGAGCGCCATGCCCGACAGGGCCGCAGGCACCAGCGGCCCGGAACTCAAGACCCGCGTCGTCACGGTGCTGTGGCCGGCGTTCCTGATGGCCGGCGTGCTCGAGATGCTGGTGTTCGCGGTGGTCGACCCGCGCCACCTGAGCGGCTGGGGGTTCGACATCTCCGACTGGTCGGCCGCGGCGGTGTACACGGTGTCGTTCTTCGTGTTCTGGGGCGTCATCGGCGTGGCGGCCGCGATGGCGGTGTGGCTGGGCGGGCGCGCCGCGTCGTCGCAGCCCTTCGGTGATTGACCACAGTCAAGTCACCTCGGGGCTGAGGCGTCCAGAGTAGCGGCCATGGATTCCGCCACCCTCGATGCCGCGCCGCGGCTGACCGAGCCGATGCTGCGCCGGCTGGACACACCGGGCCCGCGCTACACCTCGTACCCCACGGCCGACCGCTTCCACACCGGGTTCGGCGCCGCCGAGTATGCGCAGGCGCTGGCCGCGGTGCGCGCGGGCGGCGACAAGCCGCTGTCGGTGTACGTGCACATCCCGTTCTGCGAGTCGCTGTGCTACTACTGCGCCTGCAACAAGGTCGTCACGCGGCACCATGACCGCGCCGCGCGCTACCTCGACAATCTGATCCGCGAGATCGAGCTGCACCGCGCACAGCTCGGCGGCCGGCGCGCGATGTCGCAGCTGCATTTCGGCGGCGGCACGCCGACCTTCATGTCGGACGCCGAGCTCGGCCGGCTGGTGGCCGCGCTCGACGAGGCCTTCGAGCGCACGGCCGACATCGAAGCCTCGATCGAGGTCGATCCGCGCACGGTCACCGCGGCGCGGCTGGCGACGCTGAAGCGCCTCGGCTTCAATCGCATCAGCTTCGGCGTGCAGGACTTCGACCCACAAGTGCAGAAGGCCGTGCACCGCATCCAGCCCGAGAGCCAGGTGCGCGATCTGATGCGCGCGGCGCGCGAGCTGGGCTTCGTGTCGATCAACGTCGACCTGATCTACGGCCTGCCGAAGCAGAGCGGCGCATCCTTCGCGCGCACGGTCGAGCGCGTGCTCGAGCTGCGGCCCGACCGCATCGCGCTGTATGCGTATGCGCACCTGCCGCAGCGCTTCAAGCCGCAGCGGCGCATCCACGAGGCCGACCTGCCGGTGCCGCAGGAGCGCATCACGATGCTGGCCACGGCGATCGACCGCTTCACGGCGCAGGGCTACGACTACATCGGCATGGACCACTTCGCGCTGCACGACGACGCGCTCGCCGTGGCCAAGCGCGAGCGGCGCCTGCACCGCAACTTCCAGGGCTACACGACGCGGCCCGATTGCGATCTGCTGGGCCTCGGCGTGTCGGCGATCGCCAAGGTCGGCACCACCTTCGGCCAGAACGCGAAGACGATCGAGGAGTACTACGACGCCATCGAGGCCGGGCGCTTCGCCACGCAGCGCGGCTATGCGCTCGACGCGGATGACCTGCTGCGCCGCGACGTGATCCTCGCGTTGATGTGCCAGGGGCGCTGCGAGTTCGCGCCGATCGAACGCCGTCACGGCATCGAGTTCGCCAAGACCTTCGCCGCCGAGCTCGCCGATCTGCGGCCGCTGGCCGAGATGGGCTGGGTCACGGTCGAGCCGGCTGCGGTGCAGGTCACCCCGCTCGGCTGGTACTTCGTGCGCTCGGTGTCGTCGGTGTTCGATGCGCACCTGCGTCGCGCGCAATCGCGCCAGGGCTACTCGCGCATGGTGTAGCGCGAGGTGTAGCGCATGGACCTGGCGCTCGTGATGGGCGCGGCCCTGCTGGGGCTGGCCGGCATGGCGCACTGCACGGCGATGTGCGGCGCCGCCTGCATCGCCGTGGGGGGTGCGGCCGGGCCGTGGGGCAGCGCGGGCTTCCAGCTCGGGCGGCTGGCGAGCTACTCGGCGGCCGGCGCCGTGGCATCGGCCAGCGTGGGCACACTCGGCCGGCTCGGCCAGTGGAGCCCGGCGCTCAAGCCGTTGTGGATCGCAGTGCATGTCGTCGCGCTGGGGCTCGGTGTATGGCTGCTGCTGCGCGGCGCGCAGCCGCGCTGGGTGTCGGAACTCGCGGTGCTCGGGCGCGCGCGCGCGCCCGGCGGCGTGCAGGCGATCCAGTGGTCGGGCCCGCGGCAGGGCGCACGCTCGGGCCTCGCGGGCCTGGCCTGGGTGGCCTGGCCCTGCGGCTTGCTGCAGTCGGCGCTGGTGATGGCATCGCTGGCCAACACGGCGCTGGCCGGTGCGATGGCGATGGCCGCGTTCGCGCTCGTCACGTCGATCGGCCTGCTGGCCGGCCCCTGGCTGCTGCGCTCGGCCGCGCGCTTCGCCACCGACGGCGATTCGATGCGGCGCATGCTCACGCGCGCATCGGGTTTGCTGCTCGTGCTGACCTCAGGGTGGGCACTCGGCCACGGCCTGTGGCAGCGGCTGATCGACCTGTGCTTCGGCTGAATCGTCGGCGCTTCGCGTCAGCGCTGGTTCAGTGGGCGTGAACTAGAATTCGCGGTCCCCGGCAAGCCGTGCCGGGGCAGTCGTTTCGTTCAAGATCACGCGCGGAGCCAAGCCACATGTACAAGCACGTCAAGGTGCCCACCGGCGGTCAGAAGATCACGGTCAACAAGAACTACTCGCTGAATGTGCCGGCGAACCCGATCATTCCGTACATCGAGGGCGACGGCACCGGCTTCGACATCACGCCGGTGATGATCAAGGTGGTCGATGCGGCGGTGGCCAAGAGCTATGGCGGCAAGCGCAAGATCCACTGGATGGAGGTCTACGCCGGCGAGAAGTCGACCAAGGTCTACGGCCCCGACGTGTGGCTGCCCGAAGAGACGCTACAGGTCCTGAAGGACTACGTGGTCTCGATCAAGGGCCCGCTCACCACGCCGGTGGGCGGCGGCATCCGCAGCCTGAACGTGGCGCTGCGGCAGGAACTCGACCTCTATGTGTGCCTGCGGCCGGTGCAGTACTTCAAGGGCGTGCCCAGCCCGGTGAAGGAGCCCGAGAAGATCGACATGGTGATCTTCCGCGAGAACTCCGAAGACATCTACGCCGGCATCGAGTGGGAAGCCAAGAGCGACAAGGCGAAGAAGATCATCAAGTTCCTGATCGACGAGATGGGCGTCAAGAAGATCCGCTTCCCCGAGACCTCGGGCATCGGCGTCAAGCCGGTGTCGATCGAAGGCACCGAGCGCCTGGTGCGCAAGGCCATCCAGTACGCGATCGACAACGACAAGCCCAACGTGACCATCGTGCACAAGGGCAACATCATGAAGTACACCGAGGGTGGCTTCCGCGACTGGGCCTATGCGCTGGCGAAGAAGGAGTTCGGCGCGGTCGAGATCGACGGCGGCCCGTGGTGCAAGTTCAAGAACCCGAAGACCGGCAAGGAGATCACCGTCAAGGACTCGATCGCCGACGCCTTCCTGCAGCAGATCCTGCTGCGCCCGGCCGAGTATTCGGTGATCGCCACGCTGAACCTCAACGGCGACTACATCTCCGACGCACTGGCGGCGCAGGTGGGCGGCATCGGCATCGCGCCGGGCGCCAACATGTCCGACGCCGTCGCCTGCTTCGAGGCCACCCACGGCACGGCGCCCAAGTACGCCGGCAAGGACTACGTGAACCCCGGCTCCGAGATCCTGTCGGCCGAGATGATGCTGCGCCACATGGGCTGGACCGAAGCGGCCGATCTGGTGATCGCGTCGATGGAGCGCGCCATCCAGAGCAAGAAGGTCACCTACGACTTCGCGCGCCTGATGTCCGGCGCCACGCAGGTGTCCTGCTCGGGCTTCGGCCAGGTGATGATCGACCACATGTGAGGCCGGCGCGACGCCTTGGCGTCGCCGGCCGATCCGTGAGGGCCCGCGCTGCGGGCCCTCGTCGCTCGTGGCGCCCGGTCGCCCCGGCGTGGCTCAGTCGACGGAGCTTTCGAGGAGCTCGATGTTCTGCGCCAGGTTGCCCTTGGGGCCCTCGACGAGTTCGAAGCGCACGCGGCTGCCCTGCTCGAGCGTGCGGTAGCCGTCCATCTTGACGGCAGAGAAATGCGCGAACACGTCGCCACCTCCACCGTCGGGCTCGATGAACCCGAAGCCCTTGGCATTGTTGAACCACTTGACCGTGCCAGTGGCCATTGCTGTCCTCCTCAAAGCGGCCGTTATGTTGTTTGCGCCGATTCTGTGCAGCGCTGTCGTGGGGCGTCAAGGCGGGGAAGGCCTCGGTGCCCTTAGGGCCAATGCATCGGTGATTCGAATCCAACAACGCGGCGCGAGGCCGCATCGGTGTGCGATGACAAGTCGCCCGCTCGATGCGTGCGCGGCGGCCGGTGGGCTGGCGGGACGGGTTCGCGGCCCGGCCAGCGCTGGCGGCATTCCGTCTGGCCGCCCGGATGCCGCTTTTCACGGCCAGGCGTGCCGTGCGGCCGTGCAACATGCCGCACAACGGCGGCCCGATGGCCGACTCGATAGAATGACCCATGGCTTCGGACCCGCCGAAACCCTTACCTCCGGCACCGGCCGTCACCCGCACCGACGGCGGTCAGGGCTCGGTCGTGGCCGAGCGGCAGACGGCGCGCACCAAGCCGCCGCGCATGTTCCAGGTGGTGATGCTCAACGACGATTTCACGCCGATGGAGTTCGTCGTCATGGTGCTGCAGCACTACTTCAAGCGTGACCTGGAAACGGCCACGCAGATCATGCTGAAGATCCACCACGAGGGCCGGGGCGTCTGCGGCGTCTATTCGAAGGACGTGGCCGCCACCAAGGTCGAACTGGTCCTGGCCGCGGCGCGCCGCGCCGGGCATCCCCTGCAGTGCATTATGGAGGCTGCATGATCGCGCAAGAGCTGGAAGTCAGTCTGCACATGGCGTTCGTCGAGGCGCGCCAGCAGCGGCACGAGTTCATCACGGTCGAGCACCTGCTGCTCGCCCTGCTGGACAACCCGTCCGCGGCCGAGGTGCTGCGCGCCTGCGCCGCCAACATCGAGGATCTGCGCAAGAGCCTCACCGGCTTCATCAAGGAGAACACGCCCACCGTCAGCGGCACCGAGGAGGTCGACACGCAGCCGACCCTCGGCTTTCAGCGCGTGATCCAGCGCGCGATCATGCACGTGCAGTCCACCGGCTCGGGCAAAAAGGAGGTCACCGGCGCCAACGTGCTGGTGGCGATCTTCGGCGAGAAGGATTCGCACGCGGTGTACTACCTGCACCAGCAGGGCGTGACGCGGCTCGACGTGGTGAACTACATCGCCCACGGCATCAAGAAGTCCGACCCGCCGGAGGCGCCCAAGTCCAACGAGGGCAGTCCCGAGGCCGAGAAGGAAGACGCCGCCGACGGCGGCAAGGGCTCGCCGCTGGATCAGTTCACGCAGAACCTCAACCAGATGGCGCGCGACGGCAAGATCGACCCGCTGATCGGCCGCGAGGCCGAGGTCGAGCGGGTGATCCAGGTGTTGTGCCGGCGCCGCAAGAACAACCCGCTGCTGGTCGGCGAGGCCGGCGTGGGCAAGACGGCGATTGCCGAAGGCCTGGCCTGGCGCATCACGCAGGCCGACGTGCCCGAGGTGCTGGCCGCCTCGACCGTGTATTCGCTCGACATGGGCGCGCTGCTGGCGGGCACCAAGTATCGCGGCGACTTCGAGCAGCGCCTGAAGGGCGTGCTCAAGGCGCTGAAGGACCAGCCGAGCGCGATCCTGTTCATCGACGAGATCCACACGCTGATCGGCGCCGGCGCCGCCTCGGGCGGCACGCTCGACGCGAGCAACCTGCTGAAGCCGGCGCTGTCCACCGGCGCGATGAAGTGCATCGGCGCGACCACGTTCACCGAATACCGCGGCATCTTCGAGAAGGACGCGGCGCTGTCGCGGCGCTTCCAGAAGATCGACGTCGTCGAGCCTTCGGTCGAGCAGACGATCGAGATCCTCAAGGGGCTGAAGTCGCGCTTCGAGGATCACCACAGCGTCAAGTACGCGCTCGGCGCGCTGCAGGCGGCGGCCGAGCTGTCGGCCAAGTACATCAACGACCGCCACCTGCCCGACAAGGCGATCGACGTGATCGACGAGGCCGGCGCGGCGCAGCGCATCCTGCCGGTGGCCAAGCGCAAGAAGACGATCACCAAGAGCGAGGTCGAGGAGATCGTGGCCAAGATCGCGCGCATCCCGCCGGCTTCGGTGTCGAGCGACGACCGCGGCAAGCTGAAGAGCCTCGAGCGCGACCTGAAGAGCGTGGTCTTCGGCCAGGAGGCCGCGATCGAGGCGCTCGCCGCGGCGATCAAGATGGCGCGCTCGGGCCTCGGCAAGCCCGACAAGCCGATCGGCTCGTTCCTGTTCTCGGGCCCCACCGGCGTCGGCAAGACCGAGGTCGCCAAGCAGCTCGCCTACATCCTCGGCATCGAGCTGATCCGCTTCGACATGTCGGAATACATGGAGCGCCATGCGGTGAGCCGCCTCATCGGCGCGCCGCCGGGCTACGTGGGCTTCGACCAGGGCGGCCTGCTCACCGAGGCGGTGACCAAGAAGCCGCACGCCGTGCTGCTGCTCGACGAGATCGAGAAGGCGCACCCCGACGTCTTCAACGTGCTGCTGCAGGTGATGGACCATGGGACCCTCACCGACAACAACGGGCGCAAGGCCGACTTCCGCAACGTGATCATCATCATGACCACCAACGCGGGCGCCGAGACGATGGGCAAGGCGACGATCGGCTTCACCACCAAGCGCGAGCAGGGCGACGAGATGGCCGACATCAAGCGGCTGTTCACGCCCGAGTTCCGCAACCGGCTCGACGCGATCGTCAGCTTCCGCGCGCTCGACGAGGAGATCATCCTGCGTGTGGTCGACAAGTTCCTGCTGCAGCTCGAGAGCCAGCTCGCCGAGAAGAAGGTCGAGGTCGCCTTCACCGACGGCCTGCGCAAGCACCTGGCCAAGAAGGGCTTCGACCCGCTGATGGGCGCGCGCCCGATGCAGCGGCTGATCCAGGACACGATCCGCCGCGCGCTGGCCGACGAGCTGCTGTTCGGCCGGCTGGTCGATGGTGGCCGCCTGACGGTGGACATCGACGACAAGGGCGAGGTGCTGCTCGACATCCAGCCGCCGCGCAAGAGCGACAAGCCCAAGACCGAGGCGTCGCAGGTCTAGCGCTCGTTGGCGGCAGGGTCCTGGCCGAAGTACGCGGCGAAGAGCGCGTACAGCGCCGGGTGCTCCGCGCGCATCGGCTGCGGCGCGACGAAGAAGGCCTCCACGGCCACGGCGAAGAACTCGTCGATCGCTTCGGCGCCGTAGGGGTCGAGCACGGTGTCTTCGTCGGCGTCGACGCGGGTGCAGAAGCTTTCGTAGTCGGCTTCGATCGTGGCAGCCCAGTTGCGGCGGGCCGCTGCGCTCGGCAACGGCGGAATGCCGTCGGGCCTGCCGTCGCCCATGTCGATCACGTGCGCGAACTCGTGGATCACCACGTTGTAGGCCCAGTCGGCCGTCTCGCCCGCGGCGTGCACGTCGGTCCAGGCCAGCATCAGCGGCCCGCCTTCCATGGCCTCGCCGGTCAGCACCTCGTCGTAGTTGTGGACGATGCCGTCGTCGTCGATCACCTCGCGCGGCGCGACCACCTCGTCGGGATGCACGACGATGCCCACGAAGCCGCGGTATGGCGCCAGGCCCAGCCGCAACACCGGCAGGCAGGCCTGCGCCGCGATGTGCACGGCCATCGCGTCGGTCACCTCCAGGCCGCCGGCGCCGGCGAACTCCTTCTGGTCGAGGAAGAGGCTCGCGAGGCGCCGAAGTTCGTCGAGGTCGCCCCGGCTCAGCCTCGCCACGAACGGCAGCGCGGCCACCGTCTGCGCCCACAGCGCGTCGGAGATCGCGCGCCGTGCCAGCACGCGCGCCTCGCGGTGCGTGCGCCAGCGCTGCAGCAGGCGCTTCATGGCCTCACGCGGCGGTGATCGCCAGCGCCGGCCGCGCCTCGATGCAACCGGCGGCGTCGAGGCGCAGCACGGTGCCGCGCGGCTGGGCGCCGTCGAAGTCCCAGTCGCTCAGCACGTGGCGCATCGCGGTGGGCGACAGCGCGTTGCGGCCGGGCCGATGCGTGTGGCCGTGGATCAAGACATCGCTGCCGGCCGCGGCCAGCAGTTGCAGCGCTGCCGTGGCGTCGACATCGGCCCACAGCGCTTCGGGCCGGGCGGCCTGGTGCGCCGTGCTGGCATCGCGCATCGTGCGCGCCATGCGCTGCCGTTCCGGCAGCGGCCGGGCGAGGAAGTCGCACTGCCACGCGGCGCCGCGCACCTGGGCGCGGAACTGCTGGTACGGCGCGTCGGCGAGGCACAGCGCGTCGCCATGGGTCAGCACGAAGCGGTGGCCGCCGAAGCGCAGCACCGTCGCGTCGGGCAAGGCCTGCATGCCGCTCGCCGTGCACATGGCCGCGCCGAGCAGGAAGTCGCGGTTGCCCGCCATGAAGCCGAGCGTGCGGCGCGACGCGGCCTCGCGCAGCGTCTGCACGCAGCGGCTTTCGAATTCACCGTCGCGCGCATCGTCGCCGACCCAGACTTCGAACAGGTCGCCGAGCATCAGCACCGCGTCGGCGTCGGTTTCCAGCAGCTGACGGCGCCAGGCCTCGAAGGTGCGCGGCGCGTCGGCCTGCAGGTGCACGTCCGACAGCAGCTCGATCGTGCGCCACGCCGCCGGCGCGGCGAACTCGGTGAGCGGCAGCGGCGACGCGACGGTCATCGGCGTGCGCCCTGCCGGTGGCGCTCAGGCCACCTCGACGGCCTTGAGAATCACCACGTCTTCGACCGGTACGTCGCCATGGCCGCCGCTGTTGCCGGTGGCGACCTTCTCGATCGCGTCGACGACGTCGGTGCCCGCGACCACCTTGCCGAACACGGCATAGCCCCAGCCCTGCGGCGTCTCGCTCTTGAAGTTCAGGAAGCCGTTGTCGGTGGTGTTGATGAAGAACTGTGCGCTGGCCGAATGCGGCGCCGACGTGCGCGCCATGGCGACCGTGTAGCGGTCGTTCTTGAGGCCGTTGCTGGCCTCGTTGGTGATCGTTGCGCGCGTGCTCTTCTGGCGCATGCCGGGCTCGAAGCCGCCGCCCTGGATCATGAAGCCCTGGATCACGCGGTGGAAGATCGTGCCGTCGTAGTGGCCGTCCTTCACGTACTGCAGGAAGTTGGCGGTCGTGACGGGCGCCTTCGCGTCGTCGAGCGCGAGGCGCACGGTGCCGGCGCTGGTGGTGAGTTCAACGGTCTTGGTCATCAGTTCTTCTCCAGCGTGGCCTTCTGGATGACCACGGGTTGCAGGGGGACGTTCTGGTGGCCGCCCTTGTCGCCCACCGGCACGGCGCGGATCTTGTCGACCACGTCCATGCCGGCGACCACCTTGCCGAACACCGCATAGCCGTTGCCGTCGGGCGAGTTGGCGGCATCCAGGCGCGGATTGTCGACCACGTTGATGAAGAACTGGCTCGTTGCCGAGTCGGGCACCATCGTGCGCGCCATCGCCAGCGTGCCGCGCGCGTTGGCGAGGCCGTTGCGGCTTTCGAGCGCGATCGGCGCGCGCGTGGGTTTCTGCTTCATGCTGGCGTCGAAGCCGCCGCCCTGGATCATGAAGCCGGCGATCACGCGGTGGAAGATCGTGCCGTCGTAGTGGCCGTCCTTCACGTACTGCAGAAAGTTCTCGACCGACTTCGGCGCCTTGGCCGCGTCGAGCTCGACGACGATGTCGCCCTGGCTGGTGGCCAGGCGCACCTTCTGCGCCCAGGCGGCCTGGCCCGCGCCGATGGCCAGCACGAGCATCAACAGGGCACGGAGGATTCGAAACATGCAGGGCACTCCTAGGTGGGATGACAAATCGATATTCGGGTGATGTTCAGGGCCGGCCGGCCGCCAGCTCACGCGCGAGGCGCAGCTTGCGCTGCAGGTTCGGCTCGGCGCGAGCGCCGGCCGCCGCGCGCTCGTAGGCCCGCAGCGCCAGGCGCACGTAGATGTCGCCCAGGTTCTCGTGCGCGGTGAAGTACGACGGGTCGTGCCGCAGCGCGGTTTCGAGCAGCTCGCGTGCGCGGTCGATCTGGCCGCTCGCCGCATGCAGCACGGCCAGGTTGTTGTAGGGCTCGGGAAGCTCCGGGAAATCCTCGGTCATGCGCGTCAGCGCGTCGACGGCTTCGGCCGTGCGTTTGAGCTCCGACAACATCACCGCGCGCTGGAAGCGCAGCGCCGCATCGCGCGGCCGCTGTGCGATCGCCTCGTCGGCCTTGCGCAGCGCCGCGGCGGTGTCGCCGCCGCGGAAGAGGCGGTCGATCTCGCGCGTGTCCTGCGCTGCGGCAGCGCCCGCCAGCGCCCAGCACGCAACGGCCAACACACAGGGGCGGCGGAGGGTTCGCACGGGTCGTTCGGGTATCGATCTACGAGGGGCACGCCGCTATACTGGATCGATTGTATCGAGCCGAGCGCGCGCCCTGGGCTCATGAGCCTGCAGATCCACAACTCGCTGACGCGCCGCGTCGAACCCTTCGTACCGATCGAGCCCGGCCACGTGCGGATGTACGTGTGCGGCATGACGATCTACGACCTCTGCCACATGGGCCACGCGCGCATGATGATGGCCTTCGACGTGGTCTACCGCTGGCTGCAGGCAAGCGGCTACCGCGTCACCTACGTGCGCAACATCACCGACATCGAAGACAAGATCATCAAGCGTGCGGTCGAGCGCGGCATCACGATCCGCGCGCTCACCGACGAGATGATCGCCGCGATGCGGCGCGATCTCGCCGCCATCGGCACCGCGGCGCCGACCCACGAGCCGCGCGCGACCGACTACGTGGGCCAGATGCTCGACCTGATCGGCACGCTCGAGCGCAAGGGCCTGGCCTACAAGGCCTCGAGCGGCGACGTGAACTTCGCGGTGCGCAAGTTCCCCGGCTACGGCAAGCTGAGCGGCAGGAGCCTCGACGAGCTGCGCGCCGGCGAGCGCGTGGCGGTGCACGAGGGCAAGGACGATCCGCTCGACTTCGTGCTCTGGAAGGCGGCCAAGGCCGACGAACCCGCCGACGCGCAGTTCGACAGCGCCTACGGCCGCGGCCGCCCGGGCTGGCACATCGAATGCTCGGCGATGAGCTGCGCGCTGCTGGGGCAGACCTTCGACATCCACGGCGGCGGCATGGACCTGCAGTTCCCGCACCACGAGAACGAGATCGCGCAGAGCGAGGGCGCGTTCGGCAAGCCGTTCGTCAGGTACTGGCTGCACAACGGCTTTCTCAACGTCGACAACGAGAAGATGTCGAAGTCGCTCGGCAACTTCTTCACCATCCGCGATGTGCTCGAGCGCTACGACGGTGAGACGCTGCGCTTCTTCATGCTGCGCACGCACTACCGCAGCCCGTTCAACTTCAGCGATGCCCATCTCGACGACGCGCGCGTCGCGCTGCGGCGCCTGTACACCGCGCTCGATGCGGTGCCGGCGGGCGAGGGCACGATCGACTGGGCGGCACCGCACGCCACGGCGTTTCGCGCCGCGATGGACGACGACTTCAACACCCCGGCAGCGCTGGCGGCACTGTTCGAGCTGGCGGCCGAGGTGAACCGCACGCGCGACGTTCGTCTGGCCACGCAGCTCAAGCTGCTGGCGGGCACGCTCGGCATCCTGCAGCAGCCGCCGAAGGCGTATCTGCAGGGCGCAGTGCCAGGCGGCGCGGGGCTAACCGCCGGCGCCATCGAGGCGCTCATCGCCGCGCGCGCCAGGGCCAAGGCCGAGCGCAATTTCCCCGAAGCCGACCGCATCCGCAAGGATCTCGCGGCGCAGGGCATCGAGCTGAAGGACTCGCCCCAGGGCACGACCTGGGTCCGCGTCTGAGGACCACCGCGATGGCCACTCGCGCGTCCGTTGCCGTGCCCGACTACTGGGACGATGCCTGCAAGCATCTCGGCAAGCGCGACCGCGTGATGCGCAAGCTGATTCCGCGGTTCGGCGAGGCGCGGCTGCAAAGTCGCGGCGATGCATTCACCACGCTCGCGCGCTCGATCGTCGGCCAGCAGATCTCGGTGAAGGCGGCGCAGTCGGTGTGGACGCGTTTCGTCGAGGTCATCGGCAACCCCTCGACGCGCATCTCGCCCAAGGCAGTGCTCGGCGCGGCAACCGATGCGCTGCGCGGCGCCGGCCTGTCGGCGCGCAAGAGCGAGTACCTGGTCGACCTGGCGCGGCACTTCGACGACGGCACGGTGCATGTGCGCAACTGGCAGCACATGGACGACGAGGCGATCATCGAGGAGCTGGTGGGCATCCGCGGCATCGGCCGCTGGACGGCGGAGATGTTCCTGATCTTCCACCTGATGCGCCCCGACGTGCTGCCGCTCGACGACCTCGGCCTCATCAAGGGCATCAGCGTCAACTACTTCAGCGGCGAGCCGGTGTCGAGGGTCGAGGCGCGCGAAGTCGGCGATGCCTGGGCGCCTTATCGCTCGGTGGCCACATGGTACATTTGGCGCAGCCTCGACCCCCTGCCTGTTGATTACTGACGCCGTCGCCGGCGTCCGGACACAACAATGAGCAAACGCCACTTCCTCGAGTTCGAGCAACCGATCGCCGAACTCGAATCGAAGATCGAGGAGCTGCGCTACGTTTCCAACGAGTCGGCGGTCGACATCTCCGAGGAGATCGAGCGCCTCGACAAGAAGAGCCTGCAGCTCACCAAGGAGATCTACGCCAGCCTCACGCCGTGGCAGGTGACGCAGATCGCGCGTCATCCGCAGCGGCCGTACACGCTCGATTACGCCAACGAGATCTTCACCGACTACACCGAGATGCACGGCGACCGCGCCTTTGCCGACGATGCCTCGATCGTCGGCGGCCTGGCGCGGTTCAACGGCCAGCCCTGCATGGTGATCGGCCACCAGAAGGGCCGCGACACCAAGGAGCGCGCGCTGCGCAACTTCGGCATGTCCAAGCCCGAGGGCTACCGCAAGGCGCTGCGGCTGATGAGCACGGCCGAGAAGTTCGGGCTTCCGGTCTTCACCTTCGTCGACACACCGGGCGCCTACCCGGGCATCGGGGCCGAAGAGCGCGGCCAGTCGGAGGCGATCGGGCGCAACATCTACGCGATGAGCCAGCTGCAGGTGCCGATCATCACCACGATCATCGGCGAGGGCGGCTCGGGCGGCGCGCTGGCGATCAGCGTGGCCGACCAGGTGCTGATGCTGCAGTACGCCATCTACTCGGTGATCTCGCCCGAGGGTTGCGCCTCGATCCTGTGGAAGACGGCCGAGCGCGCTGCCGATGCGGCCGAGGCGCTGGGCATCACGGCGCACCGGCTGAAGGCGCTCGGGCTGATCGACAAGATCGTCAACGAGCCCGTGGGCGGTGCGCATCGCGATGCCAAGCACATGTGCGCGCAACTCAAGCGCGCGCTGGCCGACGCGCTGCGCCAGGTGTCCGACCTCGGCACCAAGGCGCTGCTCGAGCGTCGCTACGAGCGGCTCATGGCCTACGGCCGCTACGCCGACACCAAGGAACATTGAACACGCCGCCGCGGGGCACCGTCGCGGTGGCCTACAGCGGCGGGCGCGACTCCACCGCCTTGCTGCACGCCACCGCCGTGGCCGCGCGCGAGCTGGCGCTCGACGTGGTGGCGCTGCACGTGCACCATGGCTTGCTGCCGCAGGCCGATGCATGGCTGCAGCGCGCCGGGCGTCAATGCGCGCGCTGGCGGCGTGCCGGCCTGCCGGTGCGGTTCAGCGCCACGCGGCTGCAGGGCAAGCCCGCGCGCGGCGACAGCGTGGAGGCCTGGGCGCGGCGCGAGCGCTACGCCGCGCTGGCGCGCATGGCGCGCGCCGAGGGCGCCTCGGTCGTGCTGCTGGCGCACCATCGGCGCGACCAGGCCGAGACCGTGCTGCTGCAGGCCTTGCGCGGTGCCGGCGCAGCGGGCCTGGCGGCGATGCCGCGCGAATCGGTCGAGGGCGGCATCGCGTGGTGCCGGCCGTGGCTCGAGCAGCCGCACGCGGCGATCGAGGCCTATGCGCGGCAGCATCGGCTGCGCGGCGTCGACGATCCGTCGAACACCGATCTCCGCTACGCGCGCAGCCGCTTGCGCACGGCGGTGTGGCCGGTGCTCTCGGCTGCGTTTCCCGAGGCCGAAGCAGCGCTGGCCGCGGTGGCGCGCCGCGCCCAGTGGGCGCTGCGGCTGCAGACCGCCGTCGCCGACGCTGACCTCGCGCTGCTGCGCGACGGCGAGCACTTGCATGTTGCGGCGTGGCGCAAGCTCGACGACACGCGGCGCGTCAACGTCCTGCAGGCCTGGCTGCGCGAGCGGCTCGGCCATGCGGCGCCGGGCAGCCTGATCGAGCGCCTCGCTCGGGAGCTGCCCGCTGCCACCGCCGCGCACTGGCCGGTCGATGCGGCTCACGCGTTGCGCCTGCATCGCGCGCGCCTGTCGCTCGCCGTGCCACGAGCGGCGACGCCGGTCGACGCCGAGATGGCGATCGACCTGTCGATGCCGGGCACGCATCGACTGCCGGCGTGGGGCGGGTCATTCGTCGTGCGTCGCGTGCGGCGTGGCGGCGCGCCGGTCGAGCTGCTGCGTGCCGCGTGCCTGCGCAGGCGCAGCGGCGGCGAGCAGTTCCAGTCGCATGGGCGCGGCGTGCCGCGCAGCCTGAAGAAGCAGTACCAGGCCGCCGGCGTGCCGGCCTGGGATCGCGCCGGCCCGCTGGTGTGGTGCGGCGATGCGCTGGTGGCCGTGCCGGGCCTCGGCATCGATGCGCGCTGTCGTTGCGCGGGTGCGGGCCTCTCGGTGCGATGGATCCCGGCCGAGGCCGGTTCGCCTCGGCGCCGCAGCTAAAATCACCGGTTTCGCATTCGATGCCGGGCCCGCGGCACGCGCGAGCGCGCGCCGCGGCGAGGCCCCTCAGCAGCGCAGACACGTCATGGCCCTGATCGTCCACAAGTACGGCGGCACCTCGATGGGATCCACCGAGCGGATCCGCAACGTCGCCAAGCGCGTGGCCAAGTGGGCGCGCGCCGGCCACCAGATGGTGGTGGTGCCCTCGGCCATGAGCGGCGAGACCAACCGCCTGCTCGCGCTGGCCAAGGAGGTGTCGCCCGAGAAGGCCACCGCGCAGACGATGCGCGAGCTCGACATGATCGCCTCCACCGGCGAGCAGGTGTCGGTGGGCCTGCTCGCGCTGGCGCTGCAGGCCGAAGGGCTGGCCGCGGTGAGCTACGCCGGCTGGCAGGTGCCGGTGCGCACCGACAGCGCCTACACCAAGGCGCGCATCGAGAGCATCGACGACGCGCGCGTGCGCGCCGACCTCGCCGCCGGCAAGGTGGTGATCATCACCGGCTTCCAGGGCATCGACGGCGACGGCCACATCACCACGCTCGGCCGCGGCGGCTCCGACACCTCGGCCGTGGCGGTGGCCGCGGCGATGAAGGCGGCCGAGTGCCTGATCTACACCGACGTCGACGGCGTCTACACCACCGACCCGCGCATCGTGCCCGAGGCGCGGCGCCTCGCGACCGTCAGCTTCGAGGAGATGCTCGAGATGGCGAGCCTGGGCTCCAAGGTGCTGCAGATCCGCTCGGTGGAGTTCGCCGGCAAGTACCGCGTGCCGCTGCGCGTGCTGTCGAGCTTCACGCCGTGGGACATCCCGATCGCCGAAGAAGCCGTGTCGGGCACGCTGATCACCTTCGAGGAAGACGTCAACATGGAACAAGCCGTTGTCTCGGGCATCGCCTTCAACCGCGACGAGGCCAAGGTCACGCTGATACGCGTGCCCGACCGGCCCGGCATCGCCTACCAGATCCTGGGTGCGGTGGCCGACGCGAACATCGATGTCGACGTGATCGTGCAGAACGTGTCGCACGACGGCAAGACCGACTTCTCCTTCACCGTGCACCGCAACGACTACGCGCGCACGATGGATCTGCTCAAGAGCAAGGTCGCGCCGGCGCTTTCCGCCGGCGACGTGGTCGGCGACACGCGCATCTGCAAGGTTTCGATCGTCGGCATCGGCATGCGCAGCCACGTGGGCGTGGCGGCCAAGATGTTCCGCACGCTCTCGGAGGAGAACATCAACATCCAGATGATCACCACCAGCGAGATCAAGACCTCGGTGGTGATCGACGAGAAGTACATGGAGCTCGCGGTGCGTGCGCTGCACCGCGCGTTCGAGCTGGAGGCGCCGGCCGCGGCCTGACGCGCCGGCCGGCGTGGAGCCCGCCATGCGTCATCGGCGTCGCGCGCTGGCGGTCGCATCGTTCGTCGTCTGCGCGGCGAGCGTGCTGATGGGCGGCTGCTCGAAGAGCGACGACGACGCGGCGATTCAACCCTACGACGAGCGTGCCGACGCGCAGGCCGACCTCGATCGCGCGCTCGAGCGCGCGCGTGGCGAGAACAAGCACGTGCTGGTGGTGTTCGGCGCCAACTGGTGCCCGGACTGCCGCTCGCTCGCCAAGAAGATGTCGGCCGGCGCGCTGGCCGGGCACGTGGCCGATCGCTACGTGCTGAGCAAGGTCGACGTCGGCCACTTCGACAAGAACACGCCGATCGCGCAGCGCTTCGGCAACGTGACGAGCAAGGGGATTCCGGCCGTCGTCGTGCTGGCGAGCGACGGCCGCCTGATCAAGGCAACGCGTGGCGGAGAACTCGCGAGCGCGCGACAGCTGGGCGATCGCCAGCTGCTCGACGTGTTCGAGAAGCTCGCAGCCGACAACTAGGGTCCGTTCGCGCCCGGCGCCGACGCCTCGAGCGAGGGCTGCGCGAGAGACTCGCAGCGGCGCTACTGATCACCCATCTTGGCGTTGGGCCCGCCGGTCTGGTGGCGACGCAAGCCTTCGTGCGCCGCGGCGCGCTCGGCCTCGATCTGCTCGCGCGTGCGGCACTTGGTGATCGGAATGTTGGATCCCGTGGGGTACTCGCGCGTGCAGACCATGTCGCCGGACTTCTGCTCGGCGGCGACCGCGGTCGCCACAGCGGGCGGTGGACTCGGCGCCGCGGCGCAGCCGAACAGCGCAGCGACGATGATCACGGCGGCGGTGCCGTGCAAGGTGCCGGCGAGGGCACGAAGAGGGTGTGGTGTGCGGCAGGTCATGTGTGTGGAGGGCCTGGCCGAGCGATCCGCGACGCGGTGCAACTTGGCGGAGACGGAGGGATTCGAACCCTCGATGCAGGTTTTGCCCGCATACTCCCTTAGCAGGGGAGCACCTTCGGCCACTCGGTCACGTCTCCGGGCCAGGAGCGGGGATTCTAGCCTCGGCTACATGCCGGCGTAGTTCGGCCCGCCGCCGCCTTCGGGCGCGACCCAGACGATGTTTTGCGTCGGGTCCTTGATGTCGCAGGTCTTGCAGTGCACGCAGTTCTGCGCGTTGATCTGCAGGCGCATGCGGCCCCCCTGGTCGCCTTCGGCGCCCGCCCCCCCGTGGGGGGAGCCCGGCTCGGGGCGGCCCGTCGCCGGGCTGCCGCCGCCCTCGGCGTCGACGAACTCGTACACGCCGGCCGGGCAGTAGCGGCTCTCGGGGCCGGCATACACCGCGAGGTTGGTCTTCACCGGTACCGACGCATCCTTCAGCGTCAGGTGCGCCGGCTGGTTCTCCTCGTGATTGGTGTTGCTGATGAACACCGAGGCCAGGCGGTCGAAGGTGAGCTTGCCGTCGGGTTTGGGGTAGTCGATCTTCGCGCACTGCGCGGCCGGCAGCAGGCGCGCGTGATCGGGCTCGCTGTGGTGCAGCGTCCAGGGCGGCGAGGCGATGCCGATCCTGGGCATCAGCCATTGCTCGATGCCGGTCATCAACGCACCGACCAACGCACCCTTCTTGAACCAGGTCTTGAAGTTGCGCGACTGCTGCAGCTCCGTGAACAGCCAGCTCTTCTCGAACGCCTGCGGGAACGCGGCGAGTTCGTCGCCGGCGCGGCCGGCCGTCACGGCGTCGAAGGCCGCCTGCGCGGCGAGCATGCCGCTCTTGATCGCCGCGTGGCTGCCCTTGATGCGCGCCGCGTTCATGAACCCGGCGTCGCAGCCGATCAAGGCCCCGCCCGGGAACACCAGCTTGGGCAGGCATTGCGGCGTGCCGTTGTTGATGGCGCGCGCACCGTAGCCGATGCGCTTGCCGCCTTCGAGGTGCGAGCGGATGGCCGGGTGCGTCTTCCAGCGTTGCATCTCCTCGAACGGGCTCATCCACGGGTTGCGGTAGTCCAGGCCGAGCACGAAGCCGCAGGTGACCTTGTTGTCTTCCAGGTGGTAGAGAAAGCCGCCGCCGAAGGTGCCGTCGGTGATCGGCCAGCCGCTGGTGTGCACCACCAGGCCGGGCTTGGCCTTGGCCGGGTCGACCTCCCACAGCTCCTTGATGCCGATCGCGTAGCTCGCCGGGTCGCGCCCTTCGGCGAGCTCGAAGCGCGCGATGAGTTGCCGGCCCAGATGCCCGCGCGCGCCTTCGGCGAACAAGGTGTACTTGCCGAGCAGCTCCATGCCGAGCTGGAAGCCCTCGTGCGGCTCGCCGTCCTTGCCGATGCCCATGTTGCCGGTGGCCACGCCCTTGACGGCGCCCTTGTCGTCGTAGAGCACCTCTGCCGCTGCGAAGCCGGGGAAGATCTCCACGCCGAGCGCCTCGGCCTGCGTGGCGAGCCACTTCACCACGTTCGACAGGCTGATGACGTAGTTGCCCTCGTTGTGCAGGTTGCGCGGCACCAGCCAGTCGGGCGTGCGGCGCGCGCCGGTGGCGCTGAGGAACAGCATCTCGTCGCCGCTCACCGGCTGGCTCAGCGGCGCGCCGCGGGCCTTCCAGTCGGGGATCAGCTCGTTCATGGCGCGCGGGTCCATCACGGCGCCCGACAGCGTGTGCGCACCGGGCTCCGAGCCCTTCTCGAGCACGACGACCGACACCTCCTTGCCGGCCGCGGCCGCGAGTTGCTTGATGTGGATCGCGCTCGCCAGGCCCGCCGGGCCGGCGCCGACCACCACCACGTCGTACTCCATGGCCTCTCGCGGGCCGTATTGCGCAAGGATGTCCTGGGGTGTCATGGCGCGCTTCCCGGCAGCACCGCGCGAAGGCGCGCGGCGGCGCGATTCTACGGGCGGGGCAGCGCGCGGCGTGTCGTGCGGAAGACAGCGACGCGCGTGCTATCGTCACCGCATCGATCGATCGCCGAGGGGCGAGGAGGATAGCGTGAGCTACAGCATCGACCTGTCGGGCCGCGTGGCCTTCGTCACCGGCGCGTCCAGCGGCCTGGGTGCGCAGTTCGCCCGCACGCTCAGCGGCGCCGGCGCTGCCGTGGTGCTCGCCGCGCGGCGCATGGACCGCCTGAAGACGTTGCGCGCCGAGCTCGAGGCCGCCGGCGGCGACGCGCACGTGGTGACGCTCGACGTGACCGACACCGACAGCATCAAGGCCGCGGTGGCCCATGCCGAGACCGAGATGGGTGCGATCGACATCCTGGTCAACAACTCCGGCGTCGGCTCCACGCAGCGCCTGGTCGATGCCACGCCCGAGGATTTCGACTTCGTGTTCGACACCAATGCGCGCGGCGCGTTCTTCGTCGCGCAGGAGGTGGCGCGGCGCATGATCGGCCGCGCGCAGGGCTCGTCGCCCGGCACCTTCACCGGCGGGCGCATCGTCAACGTCGCGTCGATGGGCGGGCTGAGGCCGATGAGCAAGATCGGCATCTACTGCATGAGCAAGGCCGCGGTGATCCACATGACGCGCGCGATGGCGCTCGAATGGGGCCGCTACGGCATCAACGTGAACGCGCTGTGCCCGGGCTACATCGACACCGAGATCAACCACCACCAGTGGAGCACCGAAGCCGGCCAGAAGCTGATCAGTATGTTGCCGCGCAAGCGCGTCGGCCAGCCGAAGGATCTCGACACCGCGCTGATGATGCTGTGCGCCAACGAGAGCCGATTCGTCAACGGCGCGGTGCTGGCCGCCGACGACGGCTTCGGCGTCTGAGCGTGCGATGCTGCAGCGTGCGCTGACGCCGCTGGAGGCCCGCGTGCTCGGTGTGCTGGTGGAAAAGCACGCCACCGTGCCCGACACCTACCCGCTGTCGCTCAACGCGCTGGTGGCCGGCTGCAACCAGAAGACGGCGCGCGACCCGTTGATGAATGCCGACGATGCCGACGTGCTCGTGGCGGTCGATTCGCTCAAGGCCGCGAGCCTGCTGATCGAATCCAGCGGCTCGCGCGTGGCGCGCTACGAGCACAACCTGCAGCGCGGGCTGGTGGTGCCGAGCCAGGCGGTGGCGATCCTCGCGGTGCTGATGCTGCGTGGGCCGCAGACGGCGGCCGAGCTGCGCGCCAACTGCGAGCGGCTGCACCGCTTTGCCGACGTGTCGTCGGTGGAAGGCTTTCTCGACGAACTCGCCGCGCGGCAGCCGCCGCTGGTGCTGAAGCTGCCGCGTGCACCGGGCTCGCGCGAGGCGCGCTGGGCGCATCTGCTGTGCGGCGAGGTGGTCACGCCGGTGGCCGCGGCAGCCGCGGCCGCGATGCCCGAGCACGATGCGGTGAGCGCGGGCGAACTCGCGGCGCTCAAGGCCGAGCAGCAGCGCCTGGCTGCGCGCGTGGAGGCGTTGCAGGCCATGGTCGACCAGCTCAGCGCCGAACTCGGCGTGACACCGAGGGCGCGCTGAATGCGTTTCGACGTTCCGGAGAAGAAGAAGCTCGTCTACGAGATGACGATCCCCATCCGCTGGGGCGACATGGACGCGATGGGCCACGTCAACAACACGCTGTACTTCCGCTACATGGAGACGGCGCGCATCGACTGGTGCCAGAGCATCGGCATCGTGCCCGAGACGGTGGGCGGCGAGGGCATCGTGATAGTCAACGCGTGGTGCACCTTCCGCCAGCAGCTGCGCTACCCGGGCGACGTGCTGGTGAAGACCTACACCACCGTGGTCGGGCGCTCGAGCTTCGGCACCTACGTGACGATGGAGCGCGCCGACGCGCCGGGGCCGATCTGGGCCGACGGCGGCGCCAAGATGGTGTGGACCGACTACACCAGCGAGAAGGCGCGGCCGCTGCCCGACTGGCTGCGCGAGAAGGTCTCGTAGGCCCGTGACCCTCACCCCGGCTCTCTGCCGCGAATTCAGTAGTACGCTTGCCCGCTGCAATCGAAGCAGGAGACCTCCCGAATGAACAAGATCTATCCGAGCGCGAAGGCCGCGCTCGACGGCATCGTGCGCGACGGGCAGCTGATCGCCGTGGGCGGTTTCGGCCTGTGCGGCATCCCCGAAGCGCTGATCGACGCGCTGCAGGCCAGCGGCGTGAAGAACCTCACCGCGATCTCCAACAACGCCGGCGTCGACGGCTTCGGCCTCGGCAAGCTGCTGGCCACGCGGCAGATCAAGAAGATGATCTCGAGCTACGTCGGCGAGAACAAGGAGTTCGAGCGACAGTACCTGTCGGGCGAGCTCGAGCTGGAGTTCACGCCGCAAGGCACGCTGGCCGAGAAGCTGCGCGCCGGCGGCGCGGGCATTCCGGCGTTCTTCACGCGCACCGGCGTCGGCACCCTCGTCGCCGAAGGCAAGGAGACGCGGCAGTTCGACGGCAAGACCTACGTGATGGAGCGCTCGCTGGTGCCCGAGGTCTCGCTCGTCAAGGCCTACCTCGCCGACAAGAGCGGCAACCTGCAGTTCCGCAAGACGGCGCGCAACTTCAACCCCAACGTGGCGATGGCCGGCCGCGTCACCGTCGTCGAGGTCGAGAAGATCGTCGAGACCGGCGCGATCGACCCCGACCAGGTGCACCTGCCGGGCATCTTCGTGCACCGCATCGTGCTCAACGCCAAGCCCGAGAAGCGCATCGAGCAGCGCACCGTGCGCAAGGCCGCGGCCTGAGATCCGAGGAGAAGAACCCCATGGCATGGACCCGTGACCAGATGGCCGCGCGCGCGGCTCAGGAGCTGCGCGACGGCTACTACGTGAACCTCGGCATCGGCTTGCCGACGCTGGTGGCCAACTACGTGCCCGCCGGCATGGAGGTGTGGCTGCAAAGCGAGAACGGCCTGCTCGGCATCGGCCCGTTCCCGACCGAAGACGAAGTCGACGCCGACATGATCAACGCCGGCAAGCAGACGGTGACCACGCTGCCCGGCTCGAGCATCTTCTCCAGCGCCGACAGCTTCGGCATGATCCGCGGCGGCAAGATCAACCTCGCGATCCTCGGCGCCATGCAGGTCAGCGAGAAGGGCGACCTCGCCAACTGGATGATCCCCGGCAAGATGGTCAAGGGCATGGGCGGCGCGATGGACCTCGTGGCCGGCGTCGGCAACGTGGTGGTGCTGATGGAGCACGTGGCCACCAAGAAGGACGGCAGCACCGACCTCAAGATCCTGCCGCAGTGCACGCTGCCGCTCACCGGCGTGGGCGTGGTCGACCGCATCATCACCGACCTGTGCGTGCTCGACGTGACGCCGCACGGCCTCAAGGTGGTCGAGCTGGCGCCTGGCGTGACGATCGACGAGGTGCGCGCGAAGACCGGCGTCGACGTGCACTGACGTGGCCCGTGGTTACGATCGCCGCGTGCGATCGTCGCGCCAGCCCCTATCGACCGATGCGCCGCGGTGCACTGCGCCGCGCCTTCGACGGCATCTGCACCTGCTGGCGCTGGGCCTTGTTGCGGCGCTGTGGTGCGGCTGCGCGGCGCCGCCGGCGTTCGACTACCGCGTGCCGCCGCAGCCCGAGGGGCCCTCGGGCTGGGTCGACAAACCCGGCTGGGCCACCACGCGATTCGCTGTGGCGGCAGCCAACCCGCTGGCCACCGATGCAGGCTACCAGGTGCTCAAGGCCGGCGGCACGGCGATCGACGCGGCCATCGCCGTGCAGATGGTGCTCACGCTGGTGGAGCCGCAGTCGAGCGGCATCGGCGGCGGCGCATTCGTGCTGCACTGGGACGGCGCACGCATCGATGCCTACGATGGCCGCGAGACCGCGCCGGCAGCGGCCAGCGAGCGCCTCTTCGTCCGCGCCGACGACACGACCATGCCCTTCGCCGAGGCCGTGGTCGGCGGGCGCTCGGTCGGCGTGCCGGGCACGCTGCGCGTGCTGCAGCTCGCGCACCAGCGCCACGGCCGGCTGCCGTGGGCCACGCTGTTCGCGCCGGCGATCCGGCTCGCCGAGCAAGGCTTTCGCGTCAGCCCGCGGCTGCATGCCGCGCTCGCCGGCGATGCGGCGTTGCGCGGCACGCCGAACGCGGCAGCGTTCTACTTCGCGCCCGACGGCAAGCCCTGGCCCGTGGGGCATGAGCTGAAGAACCCGGCGCTGGCCGCCGTGCTGCGCCGCGTGGCCGGCGAGGGGCCCGATGCCTTGCATCGCGGGCCGATCGCGGCCGACTTCGTGCGCCGCGTGCGCACGCACGCAACGAATCCCGGTGCGATGACCGAGGCCGATCTGCTGCACTACGAGCCGAAGCAGCGCATGGCGATCTGCACCGACTGGCGCGCGATCTACCGCGTGTGCGGCTTACCGCCGCCGTCGTCAGGGCACCTCGCGGTGATGCAGATCCTGAAGCTGATCGATTTCGCGCCGCCGGTTGCGCAGGCGCTGCGCGATGGCGTGCCGTCGGCCGAGTTCCTGCACGTGTACACCGAGGCTGCGCGGCTGGCGTTCGCCGACCGCGCGCTCTACGTGGCCGATCCGGACTTCGTGGCACCGCCGGCAGGCGACTGGGCGCAGTTGCTCGACGACGCCTATCTGCGCGAACGGGCGCGGCTGATCGGCGAGCGCAGCCTGCGCACCGCGCCACCGGGCGTGCCTGGCGGCGTGCCGCGCGCGCGAGCGCCGATGGCTCCACAGCCCGAATCCGGCACGAGCCACATCTCGATCGTCGATGCCGAGGGCCGCGCGATCGCGATGACGACCACGATCGAAGGCGTGTTCGGCTCGAAGCTGCTGGCCGACGGCGGCACCGGGCTGCCGGGCGGCTACATGCTCAACAACGAGCTCACCGACTTCTCGTTCGCACCCGCCGATGCGCAGGGCGCCGCGGTGGCCAACCGCGTGCAGGGCGGCAAGCGCCCGCGATCGAGCATGAGCCCGACGCTGGTGTTCGACCGTCGCGACGGGCGCCTGCTGATGAGCCTGGGCTCGCCGGGCGGCGCGGGCATCATCCACTACACCGCCAAGACGCTGATCGCCACGCTCGACTGGGGCCTCGATGCGCAGCGCGCGATTGCGTTGCCCAACTTCGGCAGCACCAACGGGCCGACGCTGCTCGAGCGCGGCCGGTTCGCGCAATCGACGATCGACGCCCTGGTGGCCCGCGGCCACGCGGTCAACGAGACCGACCTCACCAGCGGTCTGCAGGCGATCCAGCGCACACCCGGCGGCTGGTTCGGCGGTGCCGATCCCCGCCGCGAAGGGATCGTGGCGGGCGATTGAGCGGCACCGGGCAGGGCGTTGCCGCGGTGGCGCCGCGTCGGTGACACCGACTCCGGCGTGGCACCCGTGGCCACGGGGTTGCCGCAGCCGCGCGCGGCGCCGACCATGCGGGCAGCATCACCGCACAGAACGTCATGCCTCATCCCGAGCCGCCGGCACCGGCGCCGGCCCCGCAAATCGCCGGACTCAGCCGCGAGCAGAAACTGCATCAGCTGCACGAGGAGCTGAAGGCGTTGCACGCCCAGCTGGAGTACCTGCGGCTGATGATGAAGCTGCGCCAGGCCAAGGCCTGAGCGCCGGCTACGCCTCGGCCCGCGCGCCCGCGTCGCGCAGCGCCTGCGCGCATTCGCGCACCAGCGCCGGGCCGCGGTAGACCAACCCGGTGTAGATCTGCACCAGGCTCGCGCCGGCGGCGAGCTTGGCACGCGCGTCGGCACCGCCGAGCACACCGCCGACGCCGATGATCGGCACGTGAGGCCCGAGCGCGGCGCGCAGCACGCGGATGACGCGGTTGCTCGGCTCGAACACCGGCGCGCCCGAGAGCCCGCCGGCCTCGTCGGCGTGCGGCAGCCCCTTCACCGCGTCGCGCGACACGGTGGTGTTGGTGGCGATCACGCCGTCGACGCGGTGGCGCTCGAGCGTGGCGGCGATCAGCCGCACCTGCTCGGCGTCGAGGTCGGGCGCGATCTTCACGAACATCGGCACCACGCGGCCATGCTGCGCGCGAAGCGCCGTTCGGCGCTCCTGCAATGCGCCGAGCAGTGCGTCGAGTGCGGCATCGCTTTGCAGCTCGCGCAGGTTCTTGGTGTTCGGGCTCGAGATGTTGACGGCCACGTAGTCGGCATGCGGATACACGCTGTCCAGACCGGCAACGTAGTCGTCGGTGGCGCGCTCGATCGGCGTGCTCGCGTTCTTGCCGATGTTGAGCCCCAGCACGCCGCCCGACGCGCGAAACCGTCGCGAGCGCTTCACGTTGGCGATGAACGCATCGAGGCCGTCGTTGTTGAAGCCCATGCGGTTGATCAGCGCCTGCGCCTGCGGCAGGCGAAACATGCGCGGCCTCGGGTTGCCCGGCTGCGGCTTCGGCGTCACCGTGCCCACCTCGACGAAGCCGAAGCCCATGGCGCCGAGCGCATCGATGCAGCGGCCGTTCTTGTCGAGCCCCGCGGCCAGGCCGATGCGGTTGGGAAAGCGCAGGCCCGCGATCGTCACCGGGTCGTCGACGCGCGGCTCGGCCCACAGGCATCGCGCCGGCGTGGCCTGCAACGCGGCGAGCGCTTCGATCGTCAGGTCATGGGCGCGCTCGGCGTCGAGGCCGAACAGGAAGGCCCGGGCCAGGCCGTAGGGAACGAAGTGCATGGTGCGCGGCGCGTCGAAGGCGCCGCATTCTGGCAGAGCCCGTGCTCAGGCCGGCCGCGACGGCTTCGGCGTGCTGCCGGTGGTTGCGCGCGGTTCGGGCGCGGCCTGGCCTTCGGCCTTCGAGGCAGGCCCGGCAGCGGGCTTGGCCTCGGCCTTGGCGCTTGCCTGCGCGGCGGGGTCTTCGTCTGGGCAGCGGCGGTCCGACAGCGTGACCTTGCCGTTGGCGCCGGTGCAGCGGAACACCTTGTTCGTCTGTGCGAGCGTGATGCCCGCCGCAGCGCCGAACAGCAGCACCGCGAGGGCGGCGTGGCGGATGCGGCGGGTGGCGGTGCTCAATGGATCTCCCTGGGCCGGTGGCGTTGACAGCGTCGAGTTGAATTGTCCCGGGCCGGCGCCGCTCGCGCTGCCCCGCGAGCCGGGGCAGCGGCTGGCCATAATTCACGGCGGGTGCGCTTTCGGACCCTCCCGCGCCCGTTCACCAGCAGAGGACAGCCGCATGACCGCCGACGAACTCAAGGCCCTCGTGGGCCGTGCCGCGCTCGACTACATCGTCGACGGTGCCGTGATCGGTGTGGGCACCGGCTCGACGGTGAATCACTTCATCGATGCGCTGGCCAGCGTGAAGCATCGCATCCGCGGCGCCGTGTCGAGCAGCAACGCGAGCACGGCGCGGCTGCGCGGCCACGGCATCGAGGTGGTGGAGGCGCATCGCGTGGAGCGGCTGCCCGTGTACATCGACGGCGCCGACGAGATCGACGGCGCCGGCTGCATGATCAAGGGCGGCGGCGCCGCGCTGACGCGCGAGAAGATCGTGGCCGACCTGGCCGACCGCTTCGTGTGCATCGTCGACCAGAGCAAGCTCGTCGACACGCTCGGGCGCTTTGCATTGCCGGTGGAGGTGATCCCGATGGCGGTGGCGCAGGTGGTGCGCAAGTTCGGCGAGCAGGGCGGGCGCGCCGTGCCTCGCGCCGGCGTGATCACCGACAACGGCAACGCCATCGTCGACGTGAGCGGCCTCGTGATCCGCGAACCGCTGGCGCTGGAGACCGAGATCAACCAGTGGCCCGGCGTGGTCACGGTCGGCATCTTCGCGCGGCACCGCGCGCAGGTGTGCCTGCTCGGCACGCCCGAAGGCGTCAAGACGATGCGCTTCTGAATCGCTTCGCGCGCGCCACGAAGCGCGCCGCGTCGACGGCATCGAGCACATCGCGCCCGACCGGCATCGGCGCGCCGCTGATCCACGCGGCAACGATCTCGGCGCCGAGCGCCGACTGCGCGAGGCCCCGCGAGCCCAGGCCGGCCAGGATGTGCAGGCCCGGCCAGCGCGGCACGAAGCGCGGCTGGTCGTCGCGCGGTGCGCGCGGCGCGTCGGGCAGCGGCAGCGCGCCGATCCACGGCAGGCGGTCGGCGGTCTCGAGCCGCCAGCCGACGCGGCCGTCGAGCGTCGCGGCATCGATCGCCAGCGCATCGCCGCCGATCGCGCGCCAGGGCGCGAGGTTGCGCCGGTGGTCGTGCTCGCGCAGCGAGGCATCGTCGTCGCCGGCATCGCGCGTGGCACCGCACAGCACGCGGCCGTCGGGCAGGGCGATCGCATAGCCGCTGCCGGCGAGCGGCCGCTTCGGCCCGAGGCCGGCCCCCGCCGGCAGCAGCGTGACCTGGCCGCGCGTGGATTGCCAGGCGCCGGGCGGGGCACCGGCCAGCCGCACCGCGTCGTGCGCGTTGGCGAGCACCACGTGGTCGACGACGGCCAGCGTGCGGCCCTGCGCGTCGAGCAGCCGCCAGCGGCCGTTGGCGTCGCTTGCCAGGCGTTCGACGCGCGAGGCGCTGCGGAGCGCTACGCCGGCGCGGCGCAGATCGTCGATCACCACCGATCGCGGCGAGACCCAGCCGCCGGCCGGATACCACCAGGCCGGTTGATCGAGCGCCACGCCGGCGCGTTCGCGGGCGGCCTCGACATCGAGCCACTGCACGTAGTCGGCGGGCAACCCGAGCGCACCGATGCGATCACGCAGCCCGGCATCGCGCGCACCGCTGGCGATGCGCAGCAGGCCGCCCAAGTCGCCGCGCACCGATTGCGCCGCGATGCGGCCGCGCAAGGTGGCCGCGGCGCGCAGGAACGCGGCGCGATGCCAGCGCGCGTAAGGCCCGTCTTCGGCATGCACCACGCCGTGCAGCAGGCCCGCCTCGTTGCCCGAGGCGCCGTGTGCGGCTTCGCTGTCCTGCTCGAACACCTGCGCCGCGATGCCGTGCCGCTTCAGCGCGGCGGCGGCCGCGGCACCGGCCAGCCCGGCGCCGACGACGGCGACGTCGCGCCCGCCGCCGCCGAACGCGAGGCCGGGCGGCGTGCGCATCGCATAGCTCGGCGCGAAGCGCGCCACGAGTTGCTCGCGCTTGGCGCCGAAGCCCTCGACGCGCTCGACCTCGAAGCCGGCTCGCTGCAGACCGTCACGCACGCTTCGCGCGACGCTCCAGGTGGCCGCCGTGGCGCCCGGTGCGGCGAGATGGCGCAAGCGCTGCAGCACGGCGCTCGACCACATCGCCGGGTTGCGCGCCGGCGCGAAGCCGTCGAGGTAGATCGCATCGGCACGCAGCATGAGGCGCGGCAGCCAGTGCGCCACGTCACCGAAGGCCAGGCGCAGCATCACGCGGCCGGCGTCGAGGTCGATCGCATGCAGGTCCGGCGTGGCGGGGGGCCACGCCGCGAGCCACTCGTCGACCAGCTTCGGCCAGGGGCTGGCGGCATGCGCGCGCTGCAGGTCGGCGCGGTCGGCCGGGTGCTTCTCGACCGACACGAACCACAGCTGATCGCAGCGCTTCGGATCGTCGCGCCACGCGGCCCAGGTGGCGAGGAAGTTGTGGCCGAGGCCGAACCCGGTTTCGAGGACCACGAAGCGCTGCCGGCCGGCCCAGCGCGCGGGCAAGCCGTTGCCGCGCAGGAAGACCTGCTGCGCCTGCTCGCGCGCGCCGGCGCGCGGGTGGTAGATGTCGTCGTAGTCGAGCGAGCGTGGCGCAGCAGGATCCGAGAAGTCGATGCGGGCCTGACGCAGCGCTTCAGCGGACTGCTGCTTCATGCCCAACTCAGCGCCTGGCGGCCAGCCAGCGCAGCAGCCGCTCCTGCACCGGCGCGAGGCCGCGGTGCGCCAGCAGCGCCGGGCTCATCGCGGCCAGCGCGTCGTGCACGCGCGCGGCGCGCCCGGGCTCGGCCAGCGCCTGCGCCAGCGGCTGCACGTCGACCGCGATCGTGACGATCGCCTGGTTCGACCCGGGCAGCGGAATGCTGGTCTGCCGCTCGCTGCGAAACCACGCCTGCGCGGCGAGCGCGTCGCCGTGCAGGTCGTCCGGCCACGGCGCCGGATCCACGCGTCGCGGATGGGCGTGCAGCCGCGGGTGGCGCGTGATGGTCCAGAAGAATCGCTCCCAGCGCAGCTCGGCGCCCGCCAGCGCGGCGGGATTCGCGTCGTCGGCGATCGGGCCGTGCACGTCGGCGAACGAGCGACCGACCAGGCGTTCGGGCTCCCACATCGACGGCAGCGCCACCGCGAGCCAAGGCATCGACCCATCGCGGGCATCGATGACGACGAAGTCCTCGGCGAAGGCCAGGCTCAGCAGCGCGGCGCGACGCCACGGCGCCGGCAGCGCGGCAAGGCAGTCGCCGACCTCGCTCCAGGCGGTGTCGCCACGCACCGGCCGGTCCTCGGCATCGATTGACCAGCCGAGCGCCTTGGCGTGCAGCACGCCGTCGTGCAGCGCCACGACGTCGGGATGCTCGCGCTCGGCCTGCGCGGCCTGCGCGGCCAGCGCCGCCAGCGCGGGCGAGGCGTCGAACCCTTCGCGTGCCAGCAGCGCCTGGTCGGCAAAGCAGCCGAGCACGGCCAGCTTCTCGCGCAGGTGGCGGGCCAGCCCGCGCTGCGGCGCCACCGTGGGCGTGAGCTGGCGCGCGCCGGGCGCCAGCTCGCGCAGGCCCGGCTGCGGGCAAGAGGGCGGGCTCAGCGCCGCGTCGAAGTCGAACGCCATGCCGGCATGATGCCAACAACGCAAGCGAAACGGGCACCCGTTGGGTGCCCGTTGATGCCGCGCGCTGCAGACCTCAGACGCGCTTACGGTACTCGTGCGTGCGGGTGTCGATCTCGATCTTGTCGCCCTGGGCCACGAAGATCGGCACCGGGATCTCGAAGCCGGTGGCGATCTTGGCCGGCTTGAGCACCTTGCCCGAGGTGTCGCCCTTGACGGCGGGCTCGGTCCAGGTGATCTCGCGCACCAGCGTGGTCGGCAGCTCCACCGAGATCGCCTTGCCGTCGTAGAAGGTCACTTCCACCGGCATGCCGTCTTCGAGGTACTGGATCGCGTCGCCCATGTTCTCGGCCTCGACCTCGAACTGGTTGTATTCGGCGTCCATGAACACGTACATCGGATCGGCGAAGTAGGAGTAGGTGCACTCCTTCTTGTCGAGCACGATCGGCTCCATCTTGTCGTCGGCCTTGAACACGACCTCGGTGCCCGAGTTGGTGAGCAGGCTCTTGAGCTTCATGCGCACCGTGGCGGCGTTGCGACCGCCGCGGCTGTATTCGGTCTTGAGCACGATCATCGGGTCCTTGCCCTGCATGATCACGTTGCCGGCGCGGATTTCCTGGGCGATCTTCATGGGGAACTACTCTCTGTGATTGGGGTTGCGCGGCTGCCCCGCGCAAAGCCCTTCATTCTAGCCTCTGCGGGCCACGAAGCGCTGGAGCTGCGTGACCAGATCGTCCTGGGCGGCCAGGGCGGCGGCGAAGCGCTTGACGAGGGCTCGCCAGGGCCTCGCGGCGGGCCAGGCCAGCCGATCGAGCGCGCCGGGGCGCGCGTCGTTCCAGGCCCGAAACAGCGCGCCGACGCTCGCGCGCAGCGCCGGCTCGGCGTCGGCCAGCAAGCGCCGCAGAAAGGCCTCCAGCTTCGCGTGGTGCGCGCCGTCGGCCTGCGGATAGAGCTGCCACACGAACGGCACCCCGGCCCAGATCGCGCGCACCGGCGAGTCCTCGCCGCGCACGAAGGCGAGGTCGGCCGACCACAGCAGGCGGTCGAACTCGGGCAGCGACAGGAAGGGCAGGCTCACGGCGCGCAGCGCCGATCGGCGTGGCAGGCGGTGCAAGGCATCGCTCGCCGGCGCTTGCAGCGGCCCGCGCGCGAGCAGCAGCAGCGTGGGCTCGGCGGCAAGCTGCTTCAACAACGCGGCCAGTGCCGGCTGCGCATAGCCGAACAGCACCACCACGCGCTCGTGCGGCCGCCGCGCCCAGCCGCGCGCGGCCAGCCACGCGTCGCGGGCAAACGCCTCGCGCTGCGCGAGCAGACCCGTCTCGCGCAGCAGGCCGCCCGTGGCCGGCGTGAAGCCCGGGTAGAAGAAGTGCTTGACCAGCCCCTTCGCCGGCCCCTGCCACTGCGGCGAGGGCAGGCCGTGCGAGCGCTCGACGTAGCCTTCGGCGCTGAGGTATTCGAGGTTGATCCAGCGCGGCGCCTCGGCACGGCCCGCATGCTGTGCCATCTGGCGCTGCACCGGCTCGGGCAGCTCGCAGCCGAAGGCCTCGATCACGACCTGCGCGCCGTCGTAGGCGGCGTCATGCCAGGGCATGACGCGCACACCGGGCGCCCCGCGCGGCGCCATCCAGGCGAGCGCCGACCCATCGTCGACCACGAGCCGCACCGACTCGCCACGCGCGCCGAGTTCGCGCGCCAGGCGCCAGCAGACGCCGATGTCGCCGAAGTTGTCGATGACCCTGCAGTAAACGTCCCACCGCACGCGCTGCATTGTCGGCGCAGCGCGCGCACGGCTGCGCGCGTGGCGCGCCGTAAGATCACCCGCCGATGACCGAGCCCGCGCCGCCTGCACCGACCGACGAGGCTGCCGACGAGGCCGCGCGCGAGAAGCTGCTCGCGCAGGTGGCGGCCCTGCCGGCGCTGCCCGGCGTATACCGGTATTTCGACGCCGCCGGCCAGGTGCTCTACGTGGGCAAGGCGCGCAACCTGAAGAAGCGCGTCGCGAGCTACTTCCAGAAGGACCACGGCGGCACGCGCATCGGCGTGATGGTCGGGCGCATCGCGAGCCTCGAGACCACGGTGGTGCGCAGCGAGGCCGAGGCGCTGCTGCTCGAGAACAACCTGATCAAGGCGCTCGACCCGAAGTTCAACATCCTCTTTCGCGACGACAAGAGCTACCCGTACCTGAAGCTGGTGACGCACGACTACCCGCGCGTGGCCTACTACCGCGGCAGCGTCGACCGCAAGCACCGCTACTTCGGGCCGTACCCCGGCGCGTGGGCGGTGAAGGAGACGATCCAGCTGCTGCAGAAGGTGTTTCGCCTGCGCACCTGCGAAGACACGGTGTTCGCGCACCGCTCGCGGCCGTGCCTGCTGTACCAGATCCGGCGCTGCTCGGGGCCATGCGTGCAGCTGATTTCGATGGAGGACTACGCGCGCGACGTGGCCGATGCGCAAGCCTTTCTGCTCGGCGATGCCGACGAGGTGATCGCCGCGCTGCAGCAGCGCATGGCCGCGTTCGCCGAGGCGCTGCAGTACGAGCGCGCGGCCGTGGTGCGCGACCAGATCGGCGCGCTGTCGCGCGTGCTGCACCAGCAGTCGATGGACGAGAGCAGCCTGTCGGCGCGCGAGCGCGACGTCGACATCATCGCCGTCAAGGTGCAGGGCGGCCATGCGTGCGTGAATCTGGCGATGGTGCGCGGCGGCCGCCATCTGGGCGACCGGGCGTACTTTCCCACCCACGTGGAAGAGGCCTCGGCGCTGGTGCATGGCGAGGCCTCCGACGAGGCCATGTCGCCGGAGCAGGCGGTGCTGGAGGCCTTCGTTGCGCAGCACTACCTGGCCAGCGCGCCGCCGCCGGCGCTGGTGACCAGCCACGCGCTCGACGCCGCGCTGGTGCAGGCCCTGAGCGACCAGTGCGGCGTGCGCATCCATGCCCAGCACCAGCCGCGCGAGCAGCGGCGCGTGTGGCTCGAGATGGCGCTCAAGGGCGCCGAGATCGCGCTCGCCCGCCTGCTCGCCGAAGAAGGGTCGCAGCGCGAGCGCACGCGCGCGCTCGTCGAGGCGCTGGATCTGCCGATCGAGGATCTCGACACCTTTCGCATCGAGTGTTTCGACGTCAGCCACACCGCCGGCGAGGCCACGCAGGCATCGTGCGTCGTCTACCAGGACCATGCCATGCGCAACGCCGAATACCGCCGCTTCAACGTCGAGGGCATCACGGCGGGTGACGACTACGCCGCGATGCGCCAGGTGCTCACACGGCGCTACGCCAAGCTGGCCGAGCAGGTCAATCGCGCCGAGCCCGGCGCCGGCGAGGCGCGCGCGCGCATGCCGGGCCTGGTGCTGGTGGACGGCGGCCGCGGCCAGGTGGCGGTGGCGCGCGAGGTGTTCGAAGAGCTGGGGCTCGATCTGTCGCTGATCGTCGGCGTCGAGAAGGGCGAGGCGCGCAAGGTGGGTCTGGAGGAGCTGGTGTTCGCCGACGGCCGGCCCAAGCTCGCGCTCGGGCACGACTCGGCGGCGCTGATGCTGGTGGCGCAGATCCGCGACGAGGCGCACCGCTTCGCGATCACCGGCATGCGCGCACGGCGTGCGAAGATCCGCACCGGCGGCAGCCGGCTGGAGGACATCGCCGGCGTCGGCCCCAAGAAGCGTGCACGGCTGCTGCAGCGGTTCGGCGGCGTGCGTGGCGTGTCATCCGCCAGCGTCGACGATCTGGCCAGCGTCGACGGCATATCCAGGGAACTGGCCGAGGAGATCTATCGTGCTCTGCATTGAAACCGTTGGCGCGCGTCGTGCCGCATGGCTGGGTTGTGCGGCGGTGGCGATCGCCGTGCTCGCGGGCTGCGCATCCAAGCGCCCGCCCGCGCAGCCCACCGCACCGGCGGCGCCCGCCGCACCTGCGGCAGTGCCGCAGCCCGCGACGCCGGCCGGCAGCGCGCGCAACTGGGACGAATACCGCGTGGCCGCCGCGCGGCGCATCGTGGCAGCCAACCCGCAGATCAGCCACACCGGCGCCGTGCAGGAGCCGCTGCTCGGCATACCGGTGCTCGAGGTCGAGCTCAACGGCGACGGCAGCATCCGCAACATCAGCGTCATGCGCGAGCCGTCTGAAGCCAAGGACACCACGCGCATCGCCATCGACGCCGTGCGCCGCGCCGCGCCGTTCGGCGATGTGTCGCGGCTGCCCAAGCCCTGGCGCTTCAGCGAGGCCTTCCTCTTCAACGACGACCGGCGCTTCAAGCCGCGCTCGCTCGACCAGTAGCGCCGCGGCGTCGCGAGGCCATGTGCCGGAACCCGGCACAATGGCTTCATGTTCATGACGCTGCCGACGCTGCTGACCTGGGCGCGCATCGCCGCGATCCCGCTGCTGGCCGGCGTGTTCCACCTGTCGGTGGACGAAGCGACGCGCAACCTGATCGCCACCTGCCTGTTCGTGTTGTTCGCGCTGACCGACTGGCTCGATGGCTGGCTCGCGCGCAAGCTCAACCAGATCTCGGCCTTCGGCGCGTTTCTCGATCCGGTGGCCGACAAGTTCCTCGTCTGCGCGGCGCTGCTGATCCTGGTGTGGCTGCACCGGGTCGACACGCTGATCGCGCTGGTGATCATCGGCCGCGAGATCGCGATCTCGGCGCTGCGCGAGTGGATGGCGCAGATCGGCGCGTCGCGCAGCGTGGCGGTGCACATGCTGGGCAAGGTGAAGACGGTGACGCAGATGGTGGCGATCCCGTTCCTGCTCTTCGACGGCAGGCTGTTCGGCCTGATCGACACGCGTGCCTGGGGCACGGTGCTCATCTACGTGGCCGCGGTGCTCACGATCTGGTCGATGATCTACTACCTGCGCAAGGCGCTGCCGGAAATCCGCGCCCGGGTGCGCTGAGGTGGCGGGCGATTCGTCTCGCGCGTGGCTGCGCGCGATGCCGGTGGTGTTCGTGCTCATCTGGAGCACGGGCTTCGTGGTCGCGCGGCTGGGCATGCCGCACGCGCCGGCGCTGACGTTCCTGGCCTGGCGCTACGCGCTGTCGATCGTCGCCATCGGCGTCTGGGTGGCGGCCAGCCGCAACGTGCGCTGGCCCGAGCGCGGCGCGCAATGGGGGCACCTCGCGCTGGTGGGCACGTTGATGCACGGCGGCTACCTGGGCGGGGTGTGGATCGCCGTCAAGGCCGGCATGACAGCCGGGTTGGCCGCACTCATCGTCAGCCTGCAACCGGTGCTCACCGCCGCCTGGCTGTCGTGGCAGGGAAGCCGGCACCGCGTGAGCCCGCGCCAATGGGCAGGGCTGGCGCTCGGCCTCGGCGGCCTGCTGCTGGTGGTGTGGCGCCGCATGCACGGCGGCGAGGTGACCTGGCTGCAGCTGCTGCCGGCGCTGGCGGCGTTGATGTCGATCACCGTCGGCACGCTGTACCAGAAGCGCTTCGTCAAACCCACCGACGTGCGGCCGGCCAACCTGATCCAGCTCGCCGCGGCGCTGGTCGTGACCGCGCCGCTGGCCGTGCCGGAGAGCGGCACGATGCAATGGGGCGGCGAGCTCGCGGCGGCGCTGGGCTGGTCGGTGCTCGGCCTCACGCTGGGCGGCAGCTCGCTGCTGTACCTGCTGATCCAGCGCGGCGCAGCCACCGAGGTCACCAGCCTGCTGTACCTCGTGCCACCGTGCACCGCCTTGCTCGCCTGGGCGATGTTCGGCGAGCCGATCACCGCGTCGATGCTCGCCGGCATGGCGATGTGCGCGCTCGGCGTGTACCTCGTGCGACGCGATTAGGCGTCGCCGCCGGCGTTGTCAATCGGGGCGAGACCCTGACCGACCGGCTCGTTGGCCGGATGATTCGGCCTAGAATCATGGCAACACGCTTGACACCGCTGGAGGCGGTCGCTGTAATCGCCTCACACGATCCGCGCTGCGCATGCGGCATCCCGGCGGGCGCGACACCAAACCACCGAGCATCGTCGAGAGGGGGCACCTTCGTGAACAAGTCCGAGCTGATCGAGCACATCGCCAAGCAGGCCGACATCTCCAAAGCCGCTGCCACGCGAGCGCTCGAGGCCATGATCGGTGGCGTGAAGTCGACGCTGAAGAAGAGCGGCAGCGTGTCCATCGTCGGTTTCGGCACCTTCACGGCGAGCAAGCGCGCCGCGCGCAGCGGGCGCAATCCGCGCACCGGCGCGGCCATCAAGATCAAGGCCGCCAAGGTGCCGAAGTTCCGTCCCGGCAAGGCGCTGAAAGACGCGCTCAACTGAATCCCGCGGGCGCCCTCGGCTGCTCGGGCGGGTGCTTAGCTCAGCTGGCAGAGCGGCGCCCTTACAAGGCGTAGGTCGGCGGTTCGATCCCGTCAGCACCCACCATCCACCATGTTCGAATTCGTTCGCACGCATAACAAGCTCCTGCAGTTCGTGCTGGTGCTGCTGATCTTCCCGTCGTTCGTGTTCTTCGGCATCCAGGGCTACAGCCGGTTCAGCGACGGCGCGTCGGGCGCGGTGGCCAAGGTCGACGGGCGCAACATCACCCAGGCCGAGTGGGACCAGGCCCACCAGCGCCAGGTGGAGCGCATGCGCCAGCAGATGCCCAACATCGACGTCAAGCTGTTCGACAACCCGGCGGCCAAGCGCGAGACGCTGGAGGCCCTGGTGCGCGAGCGCGTGCTGCTGGCGGCCGCCGTGCGCGAGAACCTGCTCGCCGGCGACGAGCGGCTGCAGCGCCAGTTCGTCGAGGACCCGCAGTTCGCCGGCCTGCGCAATGCCGACGGCACGGTCAACCAGGCCTTGCTCGCGGCGCAGGGCATGACCAGCCAGAGCTTCGTGGCGCAGCTGCGGCAGGAGCTGGGCATGCAGCAGGTGCTGCGCGGCGTGAGCGGCTCGGCGCTGGCTGCGCCCGGCGTGGCCGACCGCGCGCTCGATGCGCTGCTGCAGCGGCGCCAGGTGGCGCTGGCGCGCTTCGACGCCAAGGCCTACGCGGCCAAGATCCAGCCCACCGATGCGCAGATCGAGGCCTACTACAAGGCCCACGAAGCCGAATTCAGCGCTGCGGAGCAGGCGACCATCGACTACGTGGTGCTCGACATCGACGCGATCAAGAAGGGCATTGCCGTGCCCGAGGACGAGGCCCGCAAGTACTACGCCGAGAACGCGAGCCGCTACACGGTGGCCGAGGAGCGCCGTGCGCGCCACATCCTGATCGCCGCCGACAAGGACGCCGCGCCCGACGTGAAGCAGAAGGCCAAGGCGCGCGCCGAGGCGCTGCTGGCCGAGGTGCGCAAGTCGCCGGGCAGCTTTGCCGAGCTGGCGAAGAAGAACTCCGCCGATGCCGGCTCGGCCGCGCAGGGTGGCGACCTCGACTTCTCGGCGCGCGGCGCGATGGTCTCCAAGGCCCTCGAGGATGCCGTCTTCGCGATGAAGGTCGGCGAGATCGGCGAACTGGTGACGAGCGAGTTCGGCTACCACATCGTGAAGCTCGAAGCCGTGCGCGGCGGCGACAAGAAGCCGTTCGAGGCGGTGCGCCGCGAGATCGACGACGAGATCCGCAAGCAGCTGGCCACCAAGCGCTGGGCCGAGGCGGCCGAGCAGTTCACCAACACCGTGTACGAGCAGTCCGACAGCCTGCAGCCGGTGATCGACAAGCTCAAGCTCGAGAAGCACACCGCCACCGTGCGCCGCCAGCCCGCACCCGGCGCCACCGGTGCGCTGGCCTCGGCCAAGCTGCTCGACGCGGTGTTCGGCAACGACGCGGTGCGCAACAAGCGCAACACCGACGCGGTGGAGGTCGGCCCCAACCAGCTGGCCTCGGCACGCATCGTGCAGCACCAGCCGGCGCGCACGCTGCCGCTGGCCGAGGTGCGCGACCGCGTGCGCGAACGCGTGATCGCCGTCGAGGCCGGCGCGGCGGCGCACACCGACGGCGAGGCGCGCCTTGCGCAACTCAAGCAGTCGGGCCAGGGCGATCTGCCGGAGAAGCTCACGCTGTCGCGCCTCGAAGCGCAGAACGTGCCGCCCAAGGTGCTCGAGGCCGTGCTGCAGCTCGACCCCGCGAAGCTGCCGGCGTATGCGGGCGTCGACCTCGGCGAAACGGGCTACGTGGTGGCCAAGCTCGAGGCCGTGCTGCCGCGCGAAACCCCGGCCGAGGACACCACGCGGCTGCGCGGCCAGTACGCCCAGGCCTGGACGTCGGCCGAGACGCGCGCCTACCTCGAGGCCTTGAAGACGCGCTACAAGGCCGAGATCAAGGCCGTGGCGGCCACCGACGCGGCGCGCTGATCGCGCGGCGCGCAGCCGTGCGCCGCGCAGGGGCGGCCGCTATAATTCGCGCCTCCTGCGGTGGCTGTAGCTCAGTTGGTAGAGTCCCAGATTGTGATTCTGGTTGTCGTGGGTTCGAGTCCCATCAGCCACCCCATCCCAGCGTTTCATCAGGTCCCATGCCGGACCGAACTTCCCGCTAAATCAACGACTTAGCCGGTCGCTTGAGTCAGGAAGGTTCCTGCCGTCCCACGGCAGCGCAGCGCAAGTAGGGGAACATGTAGGGGAACAAATGGCGTTCGTCATGCCATTTGGAGCTTTGTTCCCCTATGCTCACCGACAAGCAGTGCAAGAACGCGTTCTGCCCAGAGGGCAAAGCCCGCGCACGGGCGACCGATTCAGGTGGTCTCTACCTCGAAGTTGCCGGCGCCGGGTCCAAGCGCTGGTTCTGGAAGTACTACTTCGACGGAAAAGAGAAGCGCCTCTCCTTGGGTTGCTACCCTGAGGTCAGCCTCAAGGATGCTCGGGCCGCTCGAGACGATGCGCGGAAGCAACACCAATCAGGCATCGACCCGGTGCTCGCAAGGCAGGTCGACCGTCTCAGTTCCCGGTTCGACGCCAACGCCAGCTTCGAGGTGACCGCGCGCGAGTTCCACGCGACCAAGAAGGTCGGCTGGAGCGATCACTACGCCAAGCGCTGGATGGAGCGCCTCGAGAAGGACATCTT
>JAXMEL010000007.1:0-219728 GCA_046348365.1 Burkholderiaceae bacterium | reverse complement strand
GCCTGGTCGGCGATCGAGCGCGTGATGGCCTGGCGGATCCACCACGTGGCGTAGGTCGAGAACTTGTAGCCGCGGCGGTATTCGAACTTGTCGACCGCCTTCATCAGGCCGATGTTGCCTTCCTGGATGAGGTCGAGGAACTGCAGGCCGCGGTTGGTGTACTTCTTCGCGATCGAGATCACCAGGCGCAGGTTGGCCTCGATCATCTCCTTCTTCGCATCGCGCGAGGCCTTCTCGCCCTCGTTCATGCGCTTGTTGATGAGCTTGAGGTCTTCCAGCGGCACCACCGCGCGCGCCTGCACGTCGGTCAGCTTCTTCTGCAATTCCTGCACCGGCGGCAGGTTGCGCTGCAGCACCACGGCGTAGGGCTTGCCCGAGGCGACTTCCTTCTCCGCCCACTTCAGGTTCAGTGCGTTGGGCGGGAAGTGCTTGATGAAGTATTCCTGCGGCATGCCGCACTTGTCGACGATGATCTTGCGCAGCTCGCGCTCGTAGCGGCGCACGTCGTCGACCTGGCCGCGCAGGATGCCGCACAGCTTCTCGATGGTTTTGACGGTGAAGCGGATGGTCATCAGCTCGCTGCTGATGGCGTGCTGGGCCTTGTCGTAGGCGGACGACTGGTAGCCTTCCTTCTCGAAGGCGCGGCGCATCTTCTCGAAGTTCACGCGCAGCGAGTCGAACTTGACCATCGCGGCGTTCTTCAGCTCCTCGAGCTTCTTGGTCAGCGCCTTGCTGCCGCCGGCGCCGTCGTCGTCGTCCTCGTCGTCGAAGAAGTCGACGTCTTCTTCGGCCACGTAGTCGTCGGCCTCGTCTTCCGAGACGAAGCCGTCGACCACCTCGGAGATCTGCATCTCGCCGGCGCGGATGCGGTCGGAGTAGCTGAGCAGCTCGGCGATGGTCGTCGGCGAGGCCGAGATGGCCAGCATCATGGCCTGCAGGCCGCCTTCGATGCGCTTGGCGATCTCGATCTCGCCCTCGCGCGTGAGCAGCTCGACCGTGCCCATCTCGCGCATGTACATGCGCACCGGGTCGGTGGTGCGGCCGAACTCGGAGTCCACCGTGGACAGCGCCGCCTCGGCGGCTTCCTCGGCTTCCTCTTCCGTCGCGGTGGTGGTGCCGCCGCCGGCGATCAGCAGCGTGGCCGCATCGGGCGCCTGCTCGTAGACCGCGATGCCCATGTCGTTGAGCATCGAGACGATGGCCTCGAGGATCTCGTTGTCGACCAGCTTCTCGGGCAGGTGGTCGTTGATCTCCTGGTGCGTGAGGAAGCCGCGCGTCTTGCCCATCTTGATGAGCGTCTTCAGCTCCTGGCGGCGCTTGGCGACCTCTTCCTCGGTGAGCATGGTCTCGTCGAGACCGAACTCGCGCATCAGCGCGCGCTCCTTGGCGCGGCTGACCTTCATGCGCAGCGGCTTGGCCTTGGCTTCTTCCTTGGCCGCCTCGGCGGCTTCGGTGTCGTCGCCTTCGAGCTCGGCGTCGATGTCGGCGAGGTCTTCCTCGGCGCGCTCGCCCGGCTTGCCCTTGGCGCCAGCCTTGCCCGGCCGGCCCTTGCCCTTGTCGGCGGCCGGCCCCTTGGCCGGGGCGGCCTTCGCATGCGCCGCCTTGGCCGGCGCCGGTTTGGCCGGGGCTGCCTTGGCCGCTGCGGCCTTGGCGCCGGGCTTCGCGCCCTTGGCCGGCTCGGCCTTCGGCGCCGGCTTGGCCGCGGGCCTGGCGGCAGGCTTGGCCGGCGCCGCGGCCTTGGCGGGCTTCTTCTCGGGCGCCGCCTTGGTCGGCTTGGCCTTGGGCTTGGCTGCGGGCTTGGCGGCGGGTTTCTTCGCGGTCATGCGGTGCCTCGATGGGTTCTGCGATGAATGGGGCGGGCGGCGGTCCGGGCGTCGATCGGTTCGTTCAGCGCGCCGGCGTGCAGTTCGCGCGCGATTCAGGGGCGCGCGCGGCACAACGCCGCACGCGCTCGGGTGCAAACTGGGGCCGGCAAGCTCGCGTCGACGGGGTCAACCCCGCAGCGCCTGGAGGGATGGTTGGGCTCGTGTGTCGTCCCGTGTCGCGGGTGCCCGGGTCCCTGCCGCTATGGGTCAGCGCTGCTGTCACTCTTGCCGCTGCAACGAACGGCGCATTATACCCAGACACCTGCGCCCGGCACCCAGCCGCGGCGCGGCTCAGGCAGCGCTCGCGGTCAGCGCGTCCTTGTGGCGCTTGATGCGCTCGCGCAGTTCGCGCAAGGCCTGCAGCCGCGCGGTGTCACCGCCCGGGCTTTCGGCGAGCGCGCTCGTCTGCGACTCGAGCTGCTCGATCCACAGCCGGTGCAGCACGACCTCCAGATGGTCGAACGCGGCGTCGTCATCGGGTTCGGAGCGCGCCACCCAGGCCAGCGCGTCGGCGGCCCAGGGCTCGGCGTGCATCGCGTCGGCCAGCGCGGCCCACGGCAGCGGGCCATGGTCGATGAGCTGGCGCTCGAGCCAGGCCACGGCGGCGCGGTGCGGATGGTCCAGCCCATGCAGCAGCTGATGATCTTCTGCCGGCAGGCGCTCCCACCAGTCGCTGTGCAGCAGCAGCAGGCGCACCGCGAGGTCGCGCGGGCGGGCGGGGGCGCGCCGGCCCGGCGGCACGAAGTGGCCGGCCTGGCGCGGCGCCGCCGCGGCGCGCAGCGGAGTGGACGGCCCGCGCGACACCGCCGGCGCCGCGCCGCCCCACAGCGCGGAGAGTTCGTCCGGCGCCATCTGCGCAGCGCGTGCGATCTGCGGCAGCAGTTGCCGCCGCAGTGCGCCGTCGGGCATCGCGCTCCACAGCGGCCGCGCCTGCGCCAGCATGCGGGCACGGCCCTCGGCCGTGCCCATATCGCAATCGAGCGCGGCCTGCGCCAGCAGCTGCGCCGACAGCGGCACCGCGCCGGCCACGGCCTGCGCGAACGCCTCGCTGCCGCGTTCACGGATGAACGAGTCCGGGTCGTGCTCGGGCGGCAGGAACAGGAAGCGGATCGTCCGCGTGTCGCTGGCGTGCGGCAGCGCGGCTTCGAGCGCGCGCGCCGCCGCCTTGCGCCCGGCAGCGTCGCCGTCGAAGCTGAACACCACCTGGTCGGTGAAGCGGAACAGCTTGGCCAGGTGTTCGCCCGTGCAGGCCGTGCCGAGCGTGGCCACCGCGTGCGGGAAGCCGAGCTGCGCCAGCGCCACCACGTCCATGTAGCCCTCGACCACCAGCGCATAGCCCGACTGGCGCAGCGCGCTGCGCGCCTCGTACAGGCCGTACAGCTCGCGGCCCTTCACGAACACCGGCGTCTCGGGCGAGTTGAGGTACTTGGGCTCGCCCTGGTCGAGCACGCGGCCGCCGAAGCCGATGACGTCGCCGCGCACCGAACGGATCGGGAACATGATGCGGTCGCGGAAACGGTCGTAGCGCTTCTGGTCGTCGCCGTCCTCGCCCTGCACGATCACCAGGCCGGATTCGACCAGCAGCGGATCGTCGTAGCGCGGGAACGCGCTGGCCAGCGTGCGCCAGCCGTCGGGCGCGTAGCCGAGGCCGAAGTGCGCGGCGATCTCGCCGCTCAGCCCGCGGCGCTTGAGGTAGTCGATGGCGCGCGGGCTCGCCTTCAGCGCCTGGCGATAGTGCTGGCCGGCGCGCGCGAGCACGTCGCTGAGGCCGAGCTGCTTCTGGCGTTGCTCGGCCTGGCGCTCGCGTTCGGCGGGCGAGGCGTCGTTCTCGGGCAGGCGCACGCCGACGCTGTCGGCAAGCTCGCGCACCGCGTCGATGAAGCCGAGGCCGGTGTGCTCCATCAGGAAGCGGATCGCATCGCCGTGGGCGCCGCAGCCGAAGCAGTGATACGTCTGCCGCGACGGGCTGACCGTGAAGCTCGGCGTCTTCTCGTTGTGGAACGGGCAGCGGCCCTTGTGGTGGATGCCGGCCTTCTTCAGCTCGACATGGCGGCCGACCACCTCGACGATGTCGACGCGCGCGAGCAGATCCTGGATGAAGCCGGGCGGGAGCACGGCCTCAGTCTAGCGGTGCAGGCGGTCGCCGGCCGAATGGCCGAAGCGGCTCAGCGCAGGCGCGGGCCGGTGTTGGGCGCAGCGACCACGGCCGGTGCGAACAGGCCGCGCCAGTTGCGCACCCAGCGCGTCACGTCGCCGGCCGGCATCGGCTCGGCGATGCCGGCGCCCTGGCCGACCTCGCAGCCCATTTCGAGCAGCATGCGCGCCTGCGCCGGCGTCTCGACGCCCTCGGCCACCGCGACGCAGGAGAACGTGCGCGCCAGGCTGATCACGCCTTCGACGATGGCGCGGTCCTGCACGTCGCCGAGCATGTTGTGCACGAACGAGCGGTCGATCTTCAGCACGTGCACCGGCAGCCGCTTCAGGTAGGTGAGGGTGGAGTAGCCGGTGCCGAAGTCGTCGAGCGCGCAGCGCACGCCGAGCGCGTTGCACTGCGTGAGCAGCTTCGAGGTGTAGTCCACGTCGGCCAGCGCCGCGGTCTCGAGCACCTCGAGCTCGAGCTGCGCGCCCAGCGGCTTGGGGTGGCGCGCCAGCAGCTCCGACAGGCGCTGCACGAAGTCGGGCTCCTGCAGGTGCCGGGCCGAGACGTTGACGCTGACCGACAGGTCCAGCCCCTGCGCCTGCCATTGCTGCAGCTGGTCGAGCGCCTGCGCGAGCACCCAGTCGCCGACGCGCGCCGACAGGCCTGTGTTCTCGACCACCGGCAGGAAATGCGCGGGCGACAGCAGCCCGTGCTCGGGATGGTTCCAGCGCAGCAGCGCCTCGAAGCCGAGCACCGTGCTGCGGCGCAGGTCGACCTTGGGCTGGAAGTACAGCACCAGCTCGTGGCGATCGATGGCCTCCTGCACGCGGCCCAGCGCCAGCACGCGCTCCTCGGCGCGGCGGCTGTGCTCGGGGTCGAAGAACTCGTAGCCGTTGCGCCCATGCTGCTTCATCGCCACCATGGCCTGGTCGGCATGGCGCATCAGCGTGTCGGCATCGCTGCGATCGATCGGGTAGATCGTGGCGCCCATGCTGGCGGTGACGGCGGCCGGCTCCAGCGTGGGGTCGAGCACATAGGGGCTCGCGATCACGCGCAGCACGCGCTCGACGGCGAGGCGGGCCTCGTCGAGCGTGTCAGCGCGCAGCAGCAGCACGAACTCGTCGCCGCCCAGCCGTGCCGCCACGTCGGACCACGACGAATGCGCGCGCAGCGCGCTGCGCAGCCGCGCCGCGAGCTCGACCAGCAGGCGGTCGCCGGCCGAATGGCCGAAGCGCTCGTTGACGGTCTTGAAGCGGTCGAGGTCGAGGTAGCACACCACCAGCAGATGGCCCTGGCGGTCGCTCGAGGCCATGGCGTCGACGAGCAGCTGCGTCAGCCGTGCGCGGTTGGGCAGGCGCGTCAGCTCGTCGTAGTGGGCCTGGCGCTCGAGCCGTTCGCGCTGCAGCCGCTGCTCGGTGATGTCGGAGATCATCAGCACGCGGTAGCGCACCGCCCCTTCGGGATCGTGCACGGTGAACACGCTGACGTGCAGCGCGCAGGGGTCGCCGTTGCGCCGCCGCTCCACCACCTCGCCGCTCCAGTGGCCCTGGCCGCGCAGCCCGGCCCAGATGGCGCTTTGCTGCTGGCGCGTGATGGCGTCGGTCGACGACGAGCTGAGCAGATGCGGCACGGTGCCCAGCAGCTCCTCGCGCGGCATGCCGGTGATGCGGCTGTAGGTCGGGTTCACGTCGAGGATGCGCAGCTCGGCATCGACGATCACCAGCCCTTCGTGCAGGTTCTGGAACAGGCTGGTCGACAGGTGCTCGCGCTCCTGCGCGCTGCGGCGCTCCTGCACGTCGGCCAGCGTGGCCACCATGCGCGCGGGCAGCCCGGCCATCGTGCGCTCGACCACCTGCAGGCGCAGCTCGTACCAGGGCCAGGCCTCGCCGACGCGAACGCGCACCTGCCGCCACAGGCTGTCGTGCATCGGCGCGTCGAGCGCGTCGATCGCGCTGCGCAGCTCGCCGCGGTCGTCGTCGTGCACCAGGCCGAGCCACGCGGCGAGCGAGGCGGTGCGGGTGCCGTCGGGGTCGCCCATCAGCTGGCGCCAGCGCGGCGAGGTGTGGCTCGGCCCGCCGGCCGCGTACCACTCGGCCACGCCGAGGTCGGCACCCTCGAGCGCCAGCTCGGCGCGCTGCGCGTGCGCGCGGGCGCGGCCGCCGAGCATGTGCGCCACCAGCACCACCGCCTGCGCCGCGGCCAGGTAGGCCCACAGCGCGGCGTGTCCGATCGCCGCCGCCAGCTCGCGCACCGGCGCCCAGCCCAGCGCGAGCGACAGCGCCACCGCGATCGAGGCCACGGCCACGCAGATCGTGCCCAGCACCATGCCCGCGCGCAGCGTGATCCACAGCAGGGCCACCAGCGGCAGCAGCAGCGTCGGCAACAGCATGAGCTGGCCCGACGTGGCGGCGGCCACGCCGACCGCCGCCGACAGCACCAAGGTCGTCAGCAGCGCGGCGGTGCCCACCGCCTTCGGCCCCCGCCATGCGGCGGCCCACGCGCTGCGCTCGAAGGCCATCAGGCCGAGGCCGACCAGCGCTGCGCCGAGCAGCTCGCCGAGCCACCAACTCAGCCAGGCGGCGGGCCATTCGGCCGCGCCGATGCGGCCGGCGAGCATCAGCCACAAGGCGCCGTTGCCGGCGGACAGCAGAAGCCCGCCGCAGGCCACCGTGCCGGTGAGCAACCAGAAGTCGCGCGGATGGCGCATCCGCACGGTGAAGCCGCTGCGGCTGAGCCAGAACGCGGCGAGCAGCGTCGTCAGCGTGCTGCCGGTGGCCAGCGCGGGCGACAGCAGCAGCCCGACATGTGCCCACCACAGGCCCATCAGGTGGCCCAGCCACACGGCCGGGGCCAGGGTCGGGCCGAGCCGCACCAGCGCAGCCAGCGCCACGCCGGCAGCCGGCGCGAAGGTCGCGATCAGCGGCAGCTCGCCGGTCAGCTGGGCCTGCAGCCGCACGCACAGCGCCATCGCCAGCGCGACGGCGACGCTGCGCGCGAGCCAGTGCCCGCGCGCCGGCGGAAGCGTCAACTCAGAGGGCAAAGTCGCTCAGCTTGCGGCCCGATTCGAGCGCTGCCTTCAACCATTTGGGTTGCAGCCCGCGCCCGCTCCAGGTATTTCCGCTGGCCGGGTCGCGGTATTTCGGCGGCACTTTCTTGCCCTTGCGGGTGGCGCGCGGAGCCGGGGTCTTGGCGTTCAGGTCGGCCGCCGTGAGGCCATATTCGGCCATCATCTTCTTGATTCTCTGGATGGCTTCGGAGCGCTCGGATCTGCGGGTTTCGGCGATCCGCTTGTCCAGCGCTTCCTTCTGGGCCATCAGGTCGCTCAGGCTGGTCATGGCTTGCCTCGGTTCGAATATCGGACGAATCCAATATATCGCCGGCGCGGCAAGCTGAACAGCCGGGGTTTCAACGATATCCGGCGCGGTCGGGCATTTGCCACCGGCGATATTGACGGGGATTCACCGCGGCCTCCGGCTCGGAAATGCCGCGCCGAACAGCGGCAGGTTATGCGGGCGCGCTCAGGTCGCGCTGGGCGGCACGAAGCCGGCGGGCTTGTCGGCATTGCCGCCGAACAGGAATTGCTCCATCTGCCGCGCCAGATACTGGCGTGCGCGCTGATCGGCCAGGTTCAGCCGGTTCTCGTTGACCAGCATCGTCTGGTGGCGCAGCCACGCCGCCCAGGCTTCCTTGCTGACGCTCTCGTAGATGCGCTTGCCGAGTTCGCCGGGGTAGGTGGGGAAGTCGAGCCCTTCGGCTTGCTTCTTCAAGTAGACGCAGTTGACGGTGCGTGCCATGGCCATGCTCCTGTGCGGTCCGAGGCGTCAAGCCTCAGGCGAGTTTCTTGACGAACACCTGCGACCGGCGGTCCCAGCTGTACTTGCGCTTGCGTGCCTCGGGCAGCCAGTCGGGGTCGACCTGCACGAAGCCGCGCTTGACGAACCAGTGCATCGTGCGCGTGGTCAGCACGAAGATGCTCTCCAAGCCCATCGCCCTGGCGCGCTGCTCCACGCGCTTGAGGATGCGTTCGCCGTCGCCCTGGCCCTGCACCTGCGGCGAGACGGTCAGCGCCGCCATCTCGCCGGTGCGCGCCTCGGGGTAGGGGTAAAGCGCTGCGCAGCCGAAGATCACGCCGTCGTGCTCGATCACGGTGTAGTTGGCGATGTCGCGCTCGATCTCGGTGCGGCCGCGCTTGACGAGCGTGCCGTCGCGCTCGAACGGTTCGATCAGTGCGAGGATGCCGCCCACGTCATCCGACGTGGCTTCGCGCAGGCTTTCGAGCTTCTCGTCGACCACCATGGTGCCGATGCCGTCGTGCGTGAAGATCTCCTGCAGGATCGCGCCGTCGACCGCGAACGGCAGGATGTGCGAGCGCTCGACGCCGCCCTCGCAGGCCCTGACGCAGTGCTGCAGGTAGAAGGCGATCTCGGTCGGCTGCGTCGGCTCGGGCAGCGTGGCCAGCAGCCGCTTGGCGTCGGCCAGCGCCAGCTCGGTGTCGATGGCCGAATCGGGATCGTCGAGCTTCTCGCGCACGCCCGCCACCTCGGTCACGAACAGCAGCTTGTCGGCCTGCAGCGCGATGGCGGTGGAGGTGGCCACGTCTTCCATCGTCAGGTTGAAGGCCTCGCCGGTCGGCGAGAAGCCGAACGGCGACAGCAGCGCCAGCGCACCGCCGTCGATGGCCAGCCGCAGCCCGGCCGCATCGACGCGGCGCACGACGCCGCTGTGCATGAAATCGACGCCGTCGACGATGCCCACCGGCCGCGCGGTGAGGAAGTTGCCCGACACCACGCGCACGGTGGCGTTGGCCATCGGCGTGTTGGGCAGGCCCTGCGAGAACGCGGCCTCGATCTCGAAGCGCAGCTGGCCGGCGGCCTCCTGCGCGCCGTCGAGCGCCACGCTGTCGGTGATGCGCACGCCGCGCCAGAAGCGCGAGGTGTGCCCCTTGGCCTTCAACTGCTCGTTGACCTGCGGGCGAAAGCCGTGCACGAGCACGATGCGGATGCCCATCGCATGCAGGATCGCCAGGTCCTGCACGAAGACATGCAGCTTGCCGGCGGCGATCAGCTCGCCGGCCATGGCCACGACGAAGGTCTTGCCGTGATAGGCGTGGATGTACGGCGCGACCGAGCGGAACCAGGGAACGAAGGTGTGCGGGAAGACGAGGCTCATCGCGATGGCGGGCGGCAGGGCGCCGTGATTGTGCCGCAGGCTCCGTGCGGCGCGTGTCGCGCTCGGTGTGCCGCGCCGTGACGCTCTTATCATGCGCGCCTCGTGAACCGCACCGTCGCAGCGCCGATCCCGCCGATCACCTACCCAGAGTCGCTGCCGGTCAGCGCGCGGCGCGACGAGATCGCGCAGGCGCTGCGCGAGCACCCGGTGATCGTGGTCTGCGGCGAGACCGGCTCGGGCAAGACCACGCAGCTGCCGAAGATCGCGCTCGAGCTCGGTCGCGGCCTCGGCGCCGGCGGAGCGGGGCTGATCGGCCACACGCAGCCGCGGCGCATCGCCGCCTCGAGCGTGGCCCGGCGCATCGCCGAGGAGCTGAACTCGCCGCTCGGTGAAGTGATCGGCTACAAGGTGCGCTTCCAGGACCGGCTGCAGCGCGGCGCCTCGGTGAAGCTGATGACCGACGGCATCCTGCTCGCCGAAACGAGAGACGACCCCGAGCTGCGCGCCTACGACACGCTGATCATCGACGAGGCGCACGAGCGCAGCCTCAACATCGACTTCCTGCTCGGCTACCTGAAAACATTGCTGCCGCGGCGGCCCGACCTGAAGATCATCGTCACCTCGGCCACCATCGATGCCGACCGCTTCGCCGCGCACTTCGCGTCGGCTCGTGGGCCGGCGCCGGTGATCACGGTGTCGGGGCGCCTGTACCCGGTGGAGATCCGCTGGCGGCCGTTCGAAGAGGGCAAGGACCGCGACCTGCACGACGCGATCGCCGACGCGGTGGACGAGCTCTGGCGCGGCGCGCACGGCGCCGGCGGCGACATCCTCGTCTTCCTGCCCGGCGAGCGCGAGATCCGCGAGGCGGCCGAGCATCTGCACAAGGCTGCTGCGCGGCGCGCGCGCGGCACACCGGCGCCGGAGATCCTGCCGCTTTTCGCGCGGCTGTCGCAGGCCGAGCAGGACCGCGTGTTCACGCCCGGCGGCGGCAGGCGCATCGTGCTCGCCACCAACGTGGCCGAGACCTCGCTCACCGTGCCGGGGATCCGCTACGTCGTCGACAGCGGGCTCGCGCGCGTCAAGCGCTACAGCTACCGCCACAAGGTCGAGCAGCTGCAGGTCGAGCCGATCTCGCAGGCCGCGGCCAGCCAGCGCGCGGGCCGCTGCGGCCGCGTCGCCGACGGCATCTGCATCCGCCTCTACGACGAGAAGGGCTACGCCGAGCGGCCGCGCTTCACCGATCCCGAGGTGCTGCGCTCGTCGCTGGCGGGCGTGATCCTGCGCATGAAGTCGCTGCACCTCGGCGCGGTCGACGACTTTCCGTTCCTCGAGCCACCGCCGCGCAAGGCGATCGCCGACGGCTACGCGCTGCTGGCCGAGCTGAACGCGGTGGACGACACCAACGAGCTGACGCCGATCGGCCAGGAGCTGTCGCGGCTGCCGCTCGACCCGCGCCTGGGCCGCATGATCCTCGAGGCGCGCGACCGCCAGGCGCTGGCCGAGGTGCTGGTGATCGCCTCGGCGCTCAGCGTGCAGGACGTGCGCGACCGCCCGCTCGACCGCCAGCAGGCAGCCGACGAGAAGCACAAGCTGTTCGACGACGAGAAGTCGGAGTTCTCGGGCTATCTCAGGCTCTGGCGCTGGATCGAGCAGGCCAAGGGCGTGCATGGTCATGCCGCGGAGCACGGCGACGTGCATCGCCTGTCCAACCGCCAGCAGGAGCAGCGGCTGCGCGAGCAGTTCGTGAACCCGCGGCGCGTGCGCGAATGGCGCGACGTGCACACGCAGCTGCACACCGTGGTGGCCGAGCACGGCTGGCGCGTCAACGCCGCGCCGGCCACCTACGAGCAGGTGCACCTGTCGATGCTCGCCGGCCTGCTCGGCAACGTGGGCTGCAAGAGCGACGACGACGACTGGTATCTCGGCGCGCGCGGCATCAAGTTCTGGCGCCACCCCGGCGCGCACTTGAGCAAGAAGCCCGGCCGCTGGCTGGTGGCGGCCGAGCTGGTGGAGACGACGCGTCTCTTTGGCCGCGGGCTGGCGGCGATCGAGGCGCCATGGATCCCGTTCGTCGCCGGCCACCTGCTGCAGCGCCAGTTGCTCGAGCCGCACTGGGAGAAGAAGAGGGCCGAGGTGGTGGCGCTCGAGCGCGCCACGCTCTACGGCATCGTGGTCTACAACGACAAGCGCGTGAACTTCGCGAAGGTGGATCCGGTCGCCGCGCGCGAGATCTTCATCCGCGAAGCGCTGGTGGCGGGCGACTGGGACACCAAGCTGCCGTTCCTCGCGCACAACCGCAGGCTCGTGCACCAGGTGCAGGAGCTGGAGCACAAGGCCCGCCGGCAGGACGTGCTGGTCGACGACGAGCTGATCTTCGCCTTCTACGACCAGCAGCTGCCGGCCGACGTGCACTCCGGCGCCGCGCTCGAGCGCTGGTACCGCGACGAGGTCAAGCGCCAGCCGCGGCTGCTGCAGCTCACGCGCGACGAGCTGATGCGCCACGAGGCGGCGGGCATCACGACCGCGGCGTTTCCCAAGGTCGTGCGTCTCGGCGGCATCGACTGCGCAGCCGAGTACCTGCACGATCCCGGCGACGCCCGCGACGGTGTGACCGTGACGCTGCCGATCTACGCGCTGAACCAGGCCAGCGAAACGCGCTGCGACTGGCTGGTGCCGGGCATGCTGGCAGCCAAGGTGCAGGCGATGCTCAAGAGCCTGCCGCAGCGGCCGCGCTCGCGGCTGGTGCCGCTGCCGGAGTTCGCCGCCGAGTTCTGCGCGAGCACGGCATTTGCCGACGGCGATCTGCTCGACGTGCTGCTGAAGGCCGTGCGCGAGCGCACCCAGCTCGCAGTGCAGCGCGCCGACTTCAAACTCGAGATGCTGGCGCCGCACCTGTTCATGAACGTGCGCCTCGTCGACGAGCACGGCCGCCAGCTCGCGATGGGGCGCCACCTGGCGACGCTGAAGGCGCAGTGGGGCGCGCAAGCGCGCAGCGCGTTCCAGGCGCTGGCAGCGTTGAAGGCACCGGCGTCCGCCGCCGGCGCGGCCGAGCGGCCGCCGGGCGCCAGCGTCGCCGCCGCGCGCTCCGCGGCCAAGGTGTCACCCGCTGCAGCTCCCGCCGCCGTGGCCGCCGAGCGATACACGGCCTGGACTTTCGGCGAGCTGCCCGAGTTGCTCGAGGTGCAGCGCGGCGGGCAGACGATGGTCGGCTTCCCGGCCCTCGTGGATCACGGCACACACGTGGAGATCGAGGTCTTCGACGAGCCCGAGGCGGCCGCGGCGCGGCACCGCGCCGGCCTGCGCCGGCTGGTGGCGCTGCAGATCCGCGAGCCGCTGAAATACCTGGAGAAGAACATCCCGGATCTGCAGCGCATGGCCGCGGCCTACATGCCGCTGGGCACGCTGGAAGAGCTGCGCCAGCAGATCGTCGACATCGCGATCGATCGCGCGTTCCTCGCCGATGCGCTGCCCACCGACGCAGCGTCGTTCGATGCCGCCGTGGCGCAGGGGCGCTCGCGGCTGAACCTGATCGCGCAGGAGGTGGCGCGCCTGGCGGGCGTGGTGCTGGCGGCCTACACGACCGCCACGCGCAAGCTCAAGGACAGCAGGCCCACGAAGGACGTGGCCGACGACATCGCCTCGCAGCTGCAGCGCTTGGTGCCCAAGCGCTTCCTCGCCGACACCGCATACGCCCAGCTGCAGCACCTGCCGCGCTACCTCGAGGCCGTGACGCTGCGGCTCGACAAGCTGCGCGCCGACCCGGCGCGCGACGCCGCGCGCCTGACCGAGCTGCGGCCACTGGAGGCGCGCTACTGGCGCCGCGTGGCCGAGCGCAGGGGCGCCGTCGACGCCCGCCTCGCCGAATACCGATGGCTGCTCGAGGAGCTGCGCGTGAGCTTCTTTGCGCAGGAGCTGCGCACGCCGCAGCCGGTGAGCGCGAAGCGGCTCGACAAGGCCTGGCAGGCGCTGGAGCGTTGAGCGGGGCCGATCCCGCGGATGCGCGTCTGCTGTGGCCCTGATGGGGCTTCCACCATGGCCGCTGCGCCGCGGAACCCTCACCATCGACGCCCACACCACTGCCCTCGGGGGTCTTCATGCACTATCTCTACATGGCCATCGTCGGCTTCGTCGTCGGGCTCCTCGCCCGCGCGCTGCTGCCTGGCGACCAGAAGCTCGGCCTGATCATGACCGCCGTGCTCGGCATCGTGGGCTCGTTCGTCGCCGGCTTCATCGGCCAGGCCGTGGGCTGGTATCAGGCCGGGCAGGGCGCCGGCTTCATCGGCTCGGTGGTCGGTGCCATCGTGGTGCTGTGGGGCTACAGCAAGTTCCAGGCGTCGTCCAACAAGTCGCCGAGCTGAGGCAGCCGGCCTCGGCGCCGCAACGCAAACGGGGCCCGCGGGCCCCGTTGCTCATTTCGCTTCGCGCGCCTGCGTCAGGCCGGCACGCTCGGCAGCCCGGCCAGCGCCATCGCCAGCTCGGCCTCGTCGTACGACTGGTCGACCAGCTTGCCGGCGAAGTAGGCCTGGTACGCCGACATGTCGAAGTGCCCGTGGCCGCACAGGTTGAACAGGATCGTCTGCGACTTGCCCTCGGCCTTGCAGCGCAGCGCCTCGTCGATCGCGCCCTTCACCGCATGGTTGGCCTCCGGCGCCGGCACGATGCCCTCGGCGCGCGCGAACAGCACGCCGGCATCGAAGATCGCCTTCTGCTGATAGGCCTTGGCCTCGATGAGGTCGAGCGCCAGCAGGTGCGACACCATCGGCGCCATGCCGTGGTAGCGCAAGCCGCCGGCGTGGAAGCCCGGCGGCGTGAAGGTCGAGCCCAGCGTGTGCATCTTCACCAGCGGCGTCATGTGGGCGGTGTCGCCGAAGTCGTAGGCGTACTTGCCGCGCGTCAGCGACGGGCAGGCCGCCGGCTCGACCGCGACGATGCGGCGCTGCTTGGTCTTGCCCTTGCCGCGCAACTGCTGGCCGATGAACGGGAACACGATGCCGGCGAAGTTGCTGCCGCCGCCGGTGCAGCCGACGATCACGTCGGGGTCGTCGCCGGCCATCTCGAACTGCAGCATCGCCTCCTGGCCGACGATGGTCTGGTGCGTGAGCACGTGGTTGAGCACCGAGCCGAGCGCGTACTTGGTGTCGTCGTGGGTGGCGGCGATCTCCACCGCCTCCGAGATCGCGATGCCCAGCGAGCCGGGATGGTCCGGCCTCTCGGCCAGGATCGCGCGGCCGGAGTTGGTCTCCTTCGACGGCGAGGCGATGCAGCGCGCGCCGTAGGTTTCCATCAGCGCGCGCCGGTACGGCTTCTGGTCGTACGACACGCGCACCTGGAAGATGGTGACGTCGATGCCGAACAGCGAGCCGGCGAAGGCGAGCGACGAGCCCCACTGGCCGGCGCCGGTTTCGGTGGTCAGCTTCTTGATGCCAGCCTGCGCGTTGAACCAGGCCTGCGGCACGGCGGTGTTGGGCTTGTGCGAGCCGGCCGGCGACACGCCTTCGTACTTGTAGTAGATCTTGGCCGGCGTGCCGAGCGCCTTCTCGAGGCGATGCGCGCGCACCAGCGGCGACGGCCGCCACAGCTTGAACACCTCGCGCACCGGCTCGGGGATCGGGATCTCGCGCTCGGTGGAGACCTCCTGCATGATGAGTTCCATCGGGAACAGCGGCGCGAGGTCATCGGGGCCTACCGGTTGCTTGGTGCCCGGATGCAGCACCGGCGGCGGCGGCTTGGGCAGGTCGGCCGCGATGTTGTACCAATTGCGCGGCATCTTCGATTCGTCGAGCACGAACTTGGTCGGCGAGCTCATGGCGTTGTCTCCGGAAGTTGGTCTTGGAAGGGCCGATGGTAGGCGCGCCCGGCCCCGGCGCCTAGCACGCCGGGGCCGGTGTTTGACCTGACGGCGGCCGAAACCAGTTGCTCGAAGTCAACCGCCCGGCACCACCGGCGTGACCTCGGGCGCGCCGGCCAGCATCGCCACGCTGCGCCGCAGCCTGTACCCCGTTGAACCTGAATCAACGGGTACCGCGCTCACTTGGCACCGAAGAAGTAGACCCAGTCCTCGATGTCGAGCTTGAAGCTGGCCTGCGGATTGGCGTCCAGCGCACGGAGCCAGCCCTCGTACTCGCTCTTCAGCTGCGTGTGGTGGTGCAACTTGGAAAGGCATTCCTCCAAGTCGTCCTGCAGATCGTTGCGGACCATGACCTTGGCCCCGCGCTCCCAGTCGGATGCCTTGGGCGATCGGTAGCCCAGCACGATCCGTTCGTCGACGTCGATGCCGCCCTCGGAGCGGATCTTGGTCATGACGTCCTGTCGCTTCTTCAGCCAGAAGTCCAGGCGTTCCGTGTGGAAGGCCAGCTGCCGGCCGGCAGCCTCTGACAGCTTCGGCGCGTCGTACTCGAAATTCCAATTGCTTCTCTGCATGCCTCGTACCTCCTGTGGTCGCGTTGGGTAACGCCAACAGGGTACGGCGCCGGTAGCTCACAGCGTGAGCCATCTACCGAACGGCGTCGGCCCGCGGCGCGCTGTGTCTGCGCGTTAGCGCGCGGCCACCGGCGCACCCAGCGACCGCAGCAGGTCGCGCAGGAACTGCGCGCGCTCGCCCGGCTCGGCCAGTTCGCGTTCGATGCGCAGCCGGTCGTTGCCGGCGAGGCGGATGTGCCGGTTGCGCTGCACCAGTTCGATGATGCGCTGGGCCTCGATGGGCGGGTCGGGCTTGAAGGCGATCGACATCGCCTTCGGGCCGGCATCGATCTTCTGCACGCCGTACGCTCGCGCCAGCACGCGCAGGCGATGCGTGTCGAACAGGTTGCGCCCCTGCGCCGGCAGCTTGCCGAAGCGGTCGGTGATCTCCTCGAGCAGCGCGTCGAGCTGTTCGGCGCGCGTGGCGCTGGCCAGGCGCTTGTACAGCGACAGGCGCACGTGCACGTCGCCGCAGTAGGCGTCGGGCAGCAGCGCCGGCGCGTGCAGGTTGACCTCGGTGGTCACGTGCAGCGGCGCCAGCAGATCGGGCACACCCAAGGCCTGGCCGCTCTTCAGCGCGCGCACCGCCTCGGCCAGCATGTCGTTGTAGAGCTGAAAGCCCACTTCCTGCATGTTGCCGCTCTGGTGCTCGCCCAGCACCTCGCCGGCGCCGCGGATCTCGAGGTCGTGCATCGCGAGGTAGAAGCCCGAGCCCAGCTCCTCCATGCTCTGGATCGCGTCGAGCCGCGCCTGCGCCTGCTTGGTGAGCGACTGCGTGTCGGGCACCATCAGGTAGGCGTAGGCCTGGTGGTGCGAGCGGCCGACGCGGCCGCGCAGCTGGTGCAGCTGCGCCAGGCCGAACTTGTCGGCGCGGCTGATCACGATGGTGTTGGCGCTCGCCACGTCGATGCCGGTCTCGATGATCGTCGAGCACAGCAGCAGGTTGAAGCGCTGGGCCACGAAGTCGCGCATCACCTGTTCCAGCTCGCGCTCGGGCATCTGGCCGTGCGCGACGGCGATGCGTGCCTCGGGCACCAGCTCCTCCAGGTGCTTGCGCCGCTGCTGGATCGTCTCGACCTCGTTGTGCAGGAAGTAGACCTGCCCGCCGCGCTTGAGCTCGCGCAGCACGGCCTCGCGGATCACGCCGTTGCCTTCGGTGCGCACGAAGGTCTTGATCGCCAGGCGCCGCTGCGGCGCGGTGGCGATCACGCTCAAGTCGCGCAGGCCTTCGAGCGCCATGCCCAGCGTGCGCGGGATCGGCGTGGCGGTGAGCGTGAGCACGTCGACCTCGGCGCGCAGCGCCTTGATCGCCTCCTTGTGGCGCACGCCGAAGCGGTGCTCCTCGTCGATCACCAGCAGGCCCAGGCGCTTGAATCGCACGTCCTTGCTCAGCAGCTTGTGCGTACCGACGGCGATGTCGATGCTGCCGTCGGCCAGGCCCGCCAGCGCCGCGCTGACCTCCTTGGCGGTGCGAAAGCGCGACAGCTCGGCCACCTTGACCGGCCACTTGCCGAAGCGGTCGACGATGGTCTGGTAATGCTGCTCGGCCAGCAGCGTGGTGGGCGCGAGGATGGCCGCCTGGGCGCCGCCCATGACCGCGATGAACGCGGCGCGCAGCGCCACCTCGGTCTTGCCGAAGCCCACGTCGCCGCAGACCAGGCGGTCCATCGGCTTCGGGCTCACCATGTCCTGGATCACGGCGTGGATCGCGGCGCGCTGGTCGGGCGTTTCCTCGAAGCCGAAGCTGGCGGCGAAGGCCTCGTAGTCGTGCATCGCGTAGCGGTGCGCATGGCCCTCGCGCGCGGCGCGGCGGGCGTAGAGGTCGAGCAGCTCGGCGGCGGTGTCGCGCACCTGCTCGGCGGCCTTGCGCCGCGCCTTCTCCCACTGCCCGGAGCCGAGCTTGTGCAGCGGCGCCTCGTCGGCGCTGACGCCGGTGTAGCGGCTGATCAGATGCAGCTGCGACACCGGCACGTACAGCGTCGCATCGTCGGCGTACACCAGATGCAGGAATTCGCTGGGGCCCTCGCCGAGGTCGAGGTTCACGAGGCCCCTGTAGCGGCCGATGCCGTGGTTGGCGTGCACCACCGGGTCGCCGATCGCCAGCTCCGACAGATCCTTGATCAGCGCCTCGACGTCGCTGACCGCTTCTTGCCGGCGCTTGCGCCGCAGCCCCGGCGCCGCCGCGAACAGCTCGGCCTCGGTGATGAACGCGATCGGTGCCACGCCGTCGCGCCGCCAGGTGAAGCCGCGCGCCAATGGCGCGGCGATGATCGCCACGCGCTCGTCGCCGGTCTCGAACTCGGCCAGCGTGGCCACGCTGGGCACGGCGATGTGGTGATCGCGCAGCAGCTCGATCAGGCTCTCGCGCCGGCCTTCGCTCTCGCCGACGAAGAGCACGCGGTCGGCGGTGGCGTCGAGGTAGCGCTGCAGCGCGGCCAGCGGCTCGGGCGAGCCGCGTTCGGCGCTGACGTCGGCCACCGGCGCCGCCCAGGGCGTGGCCTCGGTGCCCGCGCGCACCACGAGCTGCGCGTGCTGCCCGGCGCGGGCGAAGAACTCGTCGGCGCGCTGGAAGATCGCCTCCGGCGGCAGGATCGGCCGCTCGGGGTCGTGCTGCAGAAAGCGATGGCGCTCGCGCGTGTCGGCCCAGAAGCGCTCGAGCGCATCGTCGACCGCGCCGTGCAGCACGACGGTGGCGTCGGCGCCGGCATGGTCGAGCACCGAGGCGGTCTGGTCGAAGAAGAGGGGCAGGTAGTACTCGATGCCCGCGCCCGCCAGGCCGGCGCCGATGTCCTTGTAGATGCGGCTGCGCGTGGGGTCGCCCTCGAGCCGTTCGCGCCAGCGCGCGCGAAACGCGGTGCGCGCCGCCTCGTCGAGCGGGAACTCGCGCCCGGGCAGCATGCGCACCTCGGGCACCGGGTAGAGGCTGCGCTGCGTGTCGGGGTCGAAGGTGCGGATCGAATCGATCTCGTCGTCGAACAGGTCCACGCGGTAGGGCACGCTGGAGCCCATCGGGTAGAGGTCGATCAGGCTGCCGCGCACCGCGTATTCGCCCGGCGAGACGACCTGGCTCACGTGCGTGTAGCCGGCCAGCGTGAGCTGCTGGCGCAGCGCCGCCTCTTCGAGCCGCGTCTTCTGCTTGAAGTGGAAAGTCGTGGCGGCGAGGAATTTCGGCGGCGCCATGCGTGCCAGCGCGGTGGTGGCCGGCAGCAGCACCACGTCGAGCGTGCGCTGCATCAGCGCCCACAGCGTGGCCAGGCGCTCCGACACCAGATCCTGGTGCGGCGAGAAGGTGTCGTAGGGCAGCGTCTCCCAATCGGGGAACAGCGCCACGCGCAGCGCCGGCGCGAAGAACGGCAGTTCGTCGGCCAGCCGCTGCGCGTCGAACGGCTCGGCGGTGACGACCACCAGCGGCGCCTTGCCGCTGGCGCGCTGCTGCGCCAGGCGCGCGAGCAGCAGCGCATCGGCCGAGCCGGGCGGCATCGGCAGCGTGTGGCGTTTTCCGGGAGCGACGAAGGGCGGGATCATCGACGGCACGCGCGCCGACCCGGCGCGTTCGTCACCGGGCTCGAAGCGGGCCGTGCGCAGCGCGTCGTCGCGCAGCGCGATTCTAGAATCGTCGCGATGAACACCAGCAGCGCCTCGCGCGAACCACGCTTGTACGCGCTGGTGCCATGCGCCGGCATCGGTGCGCGAGCGGGCACTGCGGTGCCCAAGCAATACGCGCCGCTGGCCGGGCGGCCGATGGTGGCGCACACGCTGGCCGCGTTGCAGCGGGTGACGCGGCTCGCCGGCGTGCTGCTCGTGATCTCGCCGCATGACGGCTGGTTCGACGAAGCCATGCGTGGGCAATCGGTCGACGCGGCCTGGGTCGCGCGCTGCGGCGGCGCCACGCGCGCGGCCACCGTGGCCGCGGGCCTGCAGGCGCTGCGCGAGCGCGGCGCGGGCGACGACGACTGGGTGCTGGTGCACGACGCGGCGCGCTGCCTCGTCGAGCCCGCCTGGGTCGACCGACTGATCGACGCCTGTCTTCACGACGTCGTGGGCGGCCTGCTCGCGCTGCCGGTGGCCGACACGCTGAAGTTCGCACGCGACGGCCGCGCCAGCGCGACGATCGATCGCAGCGACAAGTGGGCAGCGCAGACGCCGCAGATGTTCAGGCTCGGCCAGCTCGCGCGCGCGCTGGCACGCTCCGGCGAGCGCGTGACCGACGAGGCAAGCGCGATCGAGGCGATCGGCCTGCAGCCCCGGCTCGTGGCCGGCGATGCGAACAACCTCAAGGTCACCTGGCCCGAAGACGTCGCGCGCGCGGCAGCCTGGCTGCGTGCGCGCGGCGACACCACAGCAACGGGAGATGCCCCCATGACCCTGCCCGCGGTGCGATTCGGCGAAGGCTGGGACATCCACGCGCTGGTGCCCGGCAGGCCGCTGGTGCTCGGCGGCGTGACGGTGCCGCACACGCATGGTCTGCAGGCGCATTCCGACGGCGACGCGCTGCTGCACGCGATCACCGACGCGCTGCTCGGCGCCGCGGCGCTGGGCGACATCGGGCGGCACTTTCCGGACACCGACGCCGCGTTCGAGGGCGCCGATTCGCACCGGCTGCTCGCCGAGGCCGCACGCCGGGTGCGCGCGGCGGGCTACGAGATCGTCAACGTCGATTCGACCATCGTTGCGCAGGCGCCGAAGATGGCGCCGCACATCGACGCCATGCGCGCGCGCATCGCCGATGCGCTGGGCGTGGCGGTGGCGCAGGTCAACGTCAAGGCCAAGACCGCCGAGAAGATGGGGCCGGTGGGCGAGGGACGCGCGATCGAGGCGCGCGCGGTGGCGCTGCTGAGCCGCGCTTAACGGTCGCGCGAATCAGCGCGCGCGCAGATCAAGGTGCGCGCTTGAGCCGGATGTGCGCCACCAGCCCGCCTTCGCCGGCGTTGGCGAGTTCGAGTGCGCCGCCCATGCGCGCCAGCGCCTTCTCCACGATCGCCAGCCCGAGGCCGGCGCCGGTGGCGGCCGTGCGCGCCGCGTCGCCGCGGAAGAACGGCGTCGTCAGCTGGTTCATCTTCTCGGGCGGCACGCCGGGGCCATGGTCGCGCACGCTGACGATCACCCACGGCCCGGTGCGCGCGTACGTCACGTGCACGTTGGCCACGCCGGTGTCGATGGTGCGGCCGTAGCGGCGAGCGTTCTCGAACAGGTTGGAGAACACGCGGCCGAGCTCGATCTCGTCGGCCATCACCGACAGGTCGATCGCCACCTTGCTGGTGATGCGGATCGTCGTCGGGTCGCGGAAGCCCTGCGCCTCGCGGTCGATCACCTGGGCCAGGTTCACCGGCCTGAGCTTGGTGTCGCCGGGGCGCGCGTAGTCCATGAACTTGTCGATGATGGCGTCGAGCTGGTCGATGTCCATCGCCATGTTGCGCTGCGCTTCCTCGTCGTGCACGCTCATCTCGGCCTCGAGGCGCAGCCGCGCCAGCGGCGTGCGCAGGTCGTGGCTGATGCCGGCGAGCATCACGGCGCGGTCTTCCTCCACCTTGGCCAGCTCGCGCGCCATGCGGTTGAAGCCCATGTTGACCTCGCGGATCTCGCTGGTCATGGTGTTCTCGTCGAGGCGCGAATCGAACTCGCCCTCGCGGATGCGGCTGGCCGCGAACGAGAGTTCGCGCAGCGGCTGGTTGATCAGCCGCGCGATCGCCACCGAGCCGAAGATCGTCGCCAGCAAGGCGATGCCGACCCACACGAACCAGGTGCCGCCGGTGAGCGCGCGCACGCGGCCCAGTTCGGTCTGCAGCCACCAGGCGTCCTTCTCGATCGCGAAGCCGACCCACAGGCCCGGCTGGCCGTTGACGCTGCGCGCCACGATCGTCTCGCTGCCGAGGCGGCTGCGCAGCTCGCCGGCCACCACGCGCGTGAAGCGGTCCTCCTCGAACGCCACCCACTTGTCGGTGGGTTCGTGCGGCGCGATGCGGATCGCCTCCTGCGCCGACAGCGTCTTGACCAGCGCGACACGGTTGATCGCGTCGCTGTGATGCAGCGCGGCGCGCGCCAGGTTCACCAGGCTCGCGATCTGCTGCGACGCGGCCACGGCGCGCGGCTCGAACTCCAGCGCGCGCAGCGTCCACACCCAGGCGACGATCCCGCTGCCGAGCAGGATCGCGAGCAGCGCGAACGTGCGCCAGAAGAGACTGAGCGCTACGCCTTGCGAGCGGGGCATCTCAGCGCCCGCGCCGGCGGAACATCAATTCGCGCCGTCCGGCACGAACACGTATCCCACGCCCCACACGGTCTGGATGTAGCGCGGCTGCGAGGGATCGGCCTCGATCATCTTGCGCAAGCGCGAGATCTGCACGTCGAGGCTGCGGTCGAACGGCTCGAATTCGCGGCCGCGTGCCAGCTGGGCCAGCTTGTCGCGCGACAGCGGCTGGCGCGGATGCCGCACCAGTGCCTTGAGCATCGAGAACTCGCCGGTGGTCAGCGCGATCTGTTCGCCGTTCTTGGTCAGGCGGCGCAGGCTGAGGTCGAACTCGAACGGCCCGAAGCTCACCGACTGCGCCTCCTTCGACGGCGCGCCGGGCGCTTCCATCGCCGGCCGGCGGCGCAGCACCGCATGCACGCGGGCGAGCAGCTCGCGCGGGTTGAACGGCTTGGGCAGATAGTCGTCGGCGCCGACTTCGAGGCCGACGATGCGATCGACGTCCTCGACCTTGGCCGTCAGCATGATGATCGGCGTGACGTCGTTGGCCGCGCGCAGGCGGCGGCAGATCGACAGGCCGTCCTCGCCGGGCAGCATCAGGTCGAGCACGATCAGGTCGATCGTCTCGCGGGTCAGAATGCGGTTCAGTGCCTTGGCATCCTCGGCCAGCAGGACTTCGAAGCCCTCCTGGGTGAGGTAGCGCCGCAACAGGTCGCGGATCCGCGCGTCGTCGTCGACGACCACGATGCGGTCAGGGCGAGTGTTGGCGGGGGTGTTCATGCGCACGCAGCTCCAGATTTGTAACAGTGGCATTGTGCCGGTTCGCAACCCCCTGAAACGGGGATGAACGACCGTCTGTTACATCTATTTCCGGCTTCACGGCCTCGAGCGTGAAGCGCAGCACGCTCGCGACAATCGGCCGCGGGAACCGCGCGCAAGCCCCATGCCGACGGGCGGCACGTTCAACGCGATGGACGCAGCGCAAGGCGCCTCGTCCGGCAATGTTGCAATTGACCAACGGAGATCTCAGGATGCACCGAACCTTCGCTCTGGCCTCGCTCGCGGCCATCACCTTGGCCGCCTCTGCGGCAGCGGCTCAGGCCGCGGATCCGACGCCGCCGCGCGACGTGCTCGCCATCGGTGCCACATCGACCGTCGAAGTGCCGTTCGACACGCTGGCCATCACCTTGCAGGCCTTGCGCGAGGGCCCCGAGCCGGCCGGCGTGCAGGCGCAGCTGCGTCAGGCGCTCGACACCGCGCTCGCCGAGGCACGCAAGGCAGCGCGGCCGGGCCAGCTCGACGTGCGCACCGGCCAGTTCAGCCTCTCGCCGCGCTATTCGAGCAAGGGCGTCGTCAGCGGCTGGGTCGGCCAGGCCGACCTCGTGCTCGAAGGCCGCGACATGAGCGCCATCGCGCAGCTCGCCGGCCGCCTGAACACGGTGGCCGTGTCGCGCGTCGGCTACTCGCTGGCCCGCGACACGCGCGAGAAGGCCGAGGCCGATGCCGCGGCGCAGGCGATCACGCGCTTTCGCGCGCGCGCCGCCGACTATGCGCGCCAGTTCGGCTATGCGGGCTACGCGATCCGCGAGGTCAGCGTCAGCAGCGATGCGCCGCAGTTTCCGCAGCCGATCGTGCGCGCGCGGGTGATGTCGGCCGCGGTCGCGGCCGATGAATCGGTGCCGGTGGAAGCCGGCAAGGCCAACGTCACTGCCACGGTGAACGGCAGCGTGATGATGACGCGCTGAGCGCGTGATGACGCGTTGAGCGCGTGCGACGCGCGGCGCAGCGCGGCGCTACTGCGCCACCCAGCCGCCGTCGACGTTCCAGGCCACGCCGCGCACGTTGTCGGCCGCGGGCGAACACAGGAACACGGCCAGGCTGCCGAGCTGCTCCGCCGTGGTGAACTGCAGCGACGGCTGCTTCTCGGCCAGCAGCTGGCGCTTGGCCTCGGCCTGGTCGACGCCGGCCTGCGCCGCGCGCGCATCGACCTGCTTCTGCACCAGCGGCGTCAGCACCCAGCCCGGGCAGATCGCGTTGACGGTGATGCCGGTGGTCGCGGTTTCGAGCGCCACGCTCTTGGTGAAGCCGACGATGCCGTGCTTGCTCGCCACGTAGGCCGACTTCTGCGCCGAGGCCACCAGCCCGTGCGTCGAGGCGACGTTGAGAATGCGCCCCCAGTTGCGCCGCTTCATGCCCGGCAGCGTCAGCCGCGTGGTGTGGAACGCCGACGACAGGTTGATCGCGATGATCGCGTCCCAGCGCTCGGGCGGAAAGTCCTCCACCGCGGCGACGTGCTGGATGCCGGCGTTGTTGACGAGGATGTCCACCGCACCGAACTCGGCCTCGCAGGCGCGCACCATGGCCTCGATCTCGGCCGGCTTGCTCATGTCGGCGCCGTGGTAGCTCGCCTTCACGCCGAGCGCGGCCACGCTGCGCCGCGCCGGCTCGACGTCGCCGAAGCCATTGAGCATCACGCTGGCGCCTTGCTCGGCCAGCGCCAGCGCCACGCCGAGCCCGATGCCGCTGGTGGATCCGGTGACCAGTGCCGTCTTGCCTTTCAACATGAGACATTCACTCCGCGAGGTTGTTAGGATCATTATCGGCAAGGAGATCCGAGCGTGAGCGAGCCGCGTCTGAACCACGTGCAATGCCTGGATGCCAAGGGGCTGCATCGCATGGCCTATTGGGAGTGGGGCGATAGCGCCAATCGCCGCGTGCTCGTTTGCGCGCACGGCCTGAGCCGCCAGGGCCGCGACTTCGACACGCTGGCGCGCGCGATGAGCGATCGCTGCCGCGTGGTGTGCCCCGACGTGGTCGGCCGCGGCCGCAGCGACTGGCTGCGCGATCCGATGGGCTACGTGATCCCGGCCTACGTGGCCGACATGATCACGCTGCTGGCGCGGCTCGACGCCGAGGTGGTCGATTGGGTCGGCACGTCGATGGGCGGGCTGATCGGCCTCGGCGTGGCCGCGCTGCCGGGCTCGCCGCTGCGCAAGCTGGTGCTCAACGACGTGGGCCCGGTGATCGAGCCGGCAGCGATCGCGCGCATCGGCAGCTACATCGGGCGGCCGGCGCGGTGGCAGACGCTCGACGAAGCCGCCGACGCGCTGTGGGCGATCTCCACCGGCTTCGGCCCGCACACGCGCGAGCAGTGGCTCGCACTCACCGAACCCCAGCTGAAGCGTGACGGCGACGCGTTCGTGCCGCGCAGCGACCCCGCCATCGCGGTGCCGTTCAAGGCCATCACGCCCGAGGCGTCGGCAGCCGGCGAGGCCGCGCTGTGGAGGAGTTACGACAGCCTGCGTTGCCCGACGCTGCTGCTGCGCGGCGCCGAGTCGGACCTGCTCTCGCCGGCCACCGCGAAGGCCATGACCGAGCGCGGCCCGAAGGCGACGCTGGTGGAGTTCGCCGGCGTGGGCCATGCGCCGATGCTGGTGCAGCCCGACCAGGTGCGCACGGTACGGGAGTTCCTGCTGAGGCCATGAAGACGCTAGCCCTGCGCCCGGAGGAGGGTGCAGCGCCGATCCTGCAGCTGACCGAATCGGTCGACGCATCCGCGCCGGCGAAGGCCGACGCGACGGGCGCGTCGGAGCTGGCGCGCGCGCGCGCCTTCGCCGAGCCGCTGCTCGCCGGTGAGCTGCTCGACACCGGCGAGCCGGCGCTGGCGCACGCCGACGCCGTGGCCGCGATCCTCGAGTCGATCGGCGCGTCACCGTCGATGCGCGCCGCGGCCTACCTGGTTTACGCCGGCGACTACCTGCAGCGGCCCGACGAGGTGGTGAGCAAGGCGTTCGGCGAGTCCTACGCCAGCCTGGTCGAGCACACGCGCAAGCTGGTACAGATCCAGCGCGCGGCGCGCGATGCCGCGGTCGAGGCCGAGCGCCGCGAGCTGCAGACCGAGCGCGTGCGCAAGATGCTGCTCGCCTTCTCGCGCGACCTGCGCGTCGTGCTGCTGCGGCTGGCGTCGCGGCTGCAGACGCTGCGCTGGCATGCGGCGGCCCGCGTGCCGTGCCCGGCGGCGCTGGCGCTGGAGTCGCAGCAGGTGTTCGCGCCGCTGGCCAACCGGCTCGGCATCTGGCAGATCAAGTGGGAGCTGGAGGACCTGGCCTTCCGCTTCCTGCAGCCGCACGACTACGCCCGCATCGCGCGCCAGCTCGACGAGACGCGCGCGCAGCGCGAGCGTGCCGTCGAGGCCGCGCGGCAGCACCTGCATGCGCTGTTGCGCGACGAAGGCATCGCGGCCGAGGTGCACGGCCGGCCGAAGCACTTGTACAGCATCTGGAAGAAGATGCAGGGCAAGGGGCTGGCGCTGGGCAGCATCTTCGACCTGCTGGCGCTGCGCGTCGTCGTGGCCGACGTGCGCGAGTGCTATGCCGCGCTGTCGTGCGTTCACGCGCACTACCACGCCGTGCCGGGCCAGTACGACGACTACATCGCCAAGCCCAAGGCCAACGGCTACCAGTCGCTGCACACCGTGGTGCGCGACGACGACGGCCGCGCGCTCGAGGTGCAGATCCGCACGCGCGCGATGCACGAGCACGCCGAGCACGGCGTGGCCGCGCACTGGGCCTACAAGGAGGCCGGCGCGCGCGGCTACGCCGGCGTGGCGGCCGCCGGCGCGTTCGAGGAGCGCGTGGCCGCGGCGCGCAAGGCGGTGCTGCACCAGCTGCTGGCGTGGGAGCGCGACCATGCGGCGCAGGCGGCCGGCGGCGCCGCGCCGGGCTTCGACGACCGCATCTTCGTCTTCACGCCGCAGGCCACGGTGATCGAGCTGCCCGCGGGCGGCACGCCGGTGGACTTCGCCTACGCGCTGCACACCGACCTCGGCCACCGCTGCCGCGGCGCGCGCGTCGACGGCGTGCTGGTGCCGCTGAACACGGCGCTCGCCAACGGCCAGACGGTGGAGATCACGGCGGCCAAGGAGGGCGGGCCGTCGCTCGACTGGCTCAACCCCGAGCTGGGTTTCCTGAAGAGCCCGCGCGCGCGGGCCAAGGTGCGTGCGTGGTTCAACGCGCAGGCGCAGGCGGCGACGATCGCGCGCGGCCGCGAGCTGGTCGACAAGCTGCTCCAGCGCGAAGGCAAGACGGCGCTCAAGCTCGACGATCTGGCGGCTCGGCTCGGCTTCAAGGGCGCCGATGCGCTGTTCGAAGTCGTCGGCAAGGACGAACTCTCGCTGCGCTCGATCGAGGCGCTGCTCAAGCCCGCCGAGCCCGCGCCGCCGAGTGACGGCGTCGCGCTCAAGCGCGCGCGCGCCACCGGAGGCGGCGTGCTGGTGGTGGGCGTCGAGTCGCTGATGACGTCGCTGGCGCGTTGCTGCCGGCCCGCGCCGCCCGATGCGATCGGCGGCTACGTGACGCGCGGCAAGGGCGTGGCGATCCACCGCAGCGAGTGCAGCAACTACCGCCAGATGCTGCGCACGAACCCCGAGCGCGCGATCGCCGTCGCCTGGGGTGCGCCGGGCGGGCAGAAGGCGGCGATGTACCCGGTGCGCCTCGGCATCGAGGCCGTCGACCGGCCGGGGCTGCTGCGCGACATCTCGGAGCTGTTCGCCAAGGAGCGCATGAACCTCACGGCCGCCCGGCCGCAGGTGGTGCGCGGTCCGGCCGGGCCGCTGGTGCGGTTGGACGTGACGGTGGAGCTCGACGACGCCGCGCGGCTCGCACCGGTGCTGACGCAGATCGCGCGCCTGGCCGGCGTGCGCAGCGCGCGGCGCAGCTGAAGTCGCGCGCGATCCGCTCGCTGTTTCTCGTTCGCGCGCGGCACCCCCGTGGCGAGCAGCTAACAGCTTCGTTGGTGGGAGACCGCGTCCGAGGCATCCTGCCGCGGCGGATCGCACGCGGCCGGGCACGGCGTAGCCGCGGGCACGCCCGACGCCGCGGCGCCTGCCTAGCATTCGTGTGTCGGCGCATCGAGCGGCCGACGAGGCTTCGCAAGTCAACCACACAACACAGGAAGGATCATGGGATTCGCAATCCGGTCGGCCGGCGCAGCGGCGCTGTTGGGCATCGTGTCCCTGCTCGGGGCGTGCGGCGGCGGCGGTTCCGACGCGCCGAAGCAACCGGCGGTTCCCGAGGTGTTTCCTTCGCGCGGTGACGCCACGCGCTATGCCGGCAGCTGGCGCAGCGGCTGCGGCAGCCTGATGGTGAACGGTACCGAGTTGCACGGCGTGCAGTTCGAGCTGGCGTTCCAGACCACGAGCGGCAACGTGGCCACCGGCACACTCACGACATGGGACTTCGGCAAGAACAACGTGTCGTGCACGGGCAGCTCGTCGGTCAGCAGCGTCTCCGCGACGGCGACGATCGACACCATTCCGATCGCCGTGCGCGGATCGGTGACCGGGCTGGCCGACATCGTCACGCTGGCGCCGCAGGGCGGCGGCGGCGGCCAGACCATCTACATCGGCTTCGCCGCCGACTACAAGTCGTTCCAGCTCAGCAGCGGCAGCACGTTCTCGATCACCAACCTGACGTACACCCGCACCACGCCTTGACGCGCGTGCGCGTCGGTGCGCAGCGCCGCTGCTAGAATGCCGCCCTCGCAGGCGCGTAGCTCAGCTGGTTAGAGCACCACCTTGACATGGTGGGGGTCGGTGGTTCGAGTCCACTCGCGCCTACCAGGCTTGTGATGCAACTGGGCCCGGCACATGCCGGGCCCAGTGCTTTGCATGGCGCGATTGCCACGCCGGGGGGAAACCCGGCGCGTTGCCGCGGGGGCGCCGCCTAGAATCCCGGCGCACTGCACAAGGAGTTTCGCGCGATGCCCGCCACCCGCCGTGCCGCCGCTTCAGGGCCCGCCCCCAAGGGCCCGCGCGTGCTCAAGAAGTACCCCAACCGGCGCCTGTACGACACGCGGTCGAGCAGCTACATCACGCTGGCCGACGTGAAGAAGATGGTGCTCGACCACGAGGACTTCGAGGTGCGCGACGCCAAGACCGGCGACGACCTGACGCGCAGCATCCTGCTGCAGATCATCCTCGAGGAGGAGGCCGGCGGCGTGCCGATGTTCAGCACGCAGACGCTGGCGCAGATCATCCGCTTCTACGGCCACGCGATGCAGAGCGTGATGGGCACCTACCTCGAGAAGAACATGCAGGCCTTCGCCGACCTGCAGCGCCGCTTCGGCGAGCAGACCGGCGGCGTGTTCGATCCCAAGGCCTTCACGCCCGAGGCGTGGTCGAGCTTCATGAGCGGGCAGGCGCCGATCATGCAGAACCTGATGGGCAACTACCTCGAGCAGAGCAAGGCGCTGTTCGCGCAGATGCAGGAGCAGATGCACAAGCAGGCCGGCTCGCTGTTCCCCGGCATGCCGGGCTTTCCCGGCGCCAAGCGTTGAGCGCTCCGGCGAACGATCAGCCCACGATCGGATTCGTCTCGCTGGGCTGCCCGAAGGCGCTGACGGACTCGGAGCTGATCCTCACGCAGCTCTCCGCCGAGGGCTACCGCACCGCGAAGTCGTACGCCGGCGCCGACCTGGTGATCGTCAACACCTGCGGCTTCATCGACGCCGCGGTGAAGGAAAGCCTCGATGCGATCGGCGATGCGCTGGCCGAGAACGGCCGCGTGATCGTCACCGGCTGCCTCGGCGCGAAGGCCGGTGCCGGCGGCGACAAGCTGGTGCGCGAGGTGCACCCCAAGGTGCTCGCCGTCACCGGCCCGCATGCCACGCAGGAGGTGATGGACGCCGTGCACGCGCACTGCCCGCGGCCGCACGATCCGTTCACCGACCTCGTGCCGCCGCAGGGCATCAAGCTCACGCCCCGGCACTACGCGTACCTGAAGATCAGCGAGGGCTGCAACCACCGCTGCACGTTCTGCATCATCCCGTCGCTGCGCGGCGACCTGGTGTCGCGGCCGGTGGGCGAGGTGCTGGCCGAGGCGCGCGCGCTGTTCGACGCGGGCGTGAAGGAGCTGCTCGTCGTCAGCCAGGACACCAGCGCCTACGGCGTCGACCTGAAGTTCCGCACCGGCTTCTTCGACGGCCGGCCGGTGAAGACGCGCCTGCTCGATCTGTGCGAGCACCTCGCCGCGCTGGCCGAGCCGCACGGTGCGTGGGTGCGGCTGCACTACGTGTACCCGTACCCGCATGTCGACGAGGTGCTGCCGCTGATGGCCGAGGGGCGCATCCTGCCGTACCTCGACGTGCCGTTCCAGCACGCGCACCCCGACGTGCTGCGTCGCATGAAGCGCCCGGCCAGCGGCGAGCGCAACCGCGAGCGCCTGGCGCGCTGGCGCGAGATCTGCCCGCAGCTGGTGGTGCGCTCGACCTTCATCGCCGGCTTCCCGGGCGAGACCGAGGCCGAGTTCGAGGCGCTGCTCGACTTCGTGCGCGAGGCCGGCATCGATCGCGCCGGCTGCTTCGCCTATTCGCCGGTGGCCGGCGCGGCGGCCAACGAGTTGCCCGGTGCATTGCCCGAGGCCCAGCGCGAGGAACGCCGCGCGCGCTTCATGGCGGTGGCTGAAGGCGTGTCGGTGCAGCGCCTGCAGCGCCGCATCGGCTCGCGCATGCAGGTGCTCGTCGATGCCGCGCCGGCGCTCGGCCGCAAGGGCGGCACCGGCCGCAGCTATGCCGATGCGCCCGAGATCGACGGCATCGTGCGGCTGCTGCCGCCGGCCAAGGCCTCCAAGCGCCTCGAAGTGGGCAGCTTCACGCAGGCGCGCGTGGTGGCCACCGATGGACACGACCTGATCGCGGAGCCGATATGAGCGACCCCCTAACCCACCTTTCGACCGAACTGATCCACCACGCCTACGAGCCGCCGGCCGGCTTCGGCGCCGTGCCGCCGGGCGTGTTCAAGGCCTCGACGGTGATCTTCCCCGACGTGGCCGCGTTGCGCGCGCGCGACTGGCGCTACAAGAACGGCTACACCTACGGCCTGCACGGCACGCCCACCACCTTCACGCTCGAGGAGCGGCTGGCCACGCTCGAAGGCGGCACGCATTGCGCGCTCGCGCCGAGCGGGCTGGCGGCGATCGCCACGGTCAACGTCGCGCTGCTCGAGGCCGGCGACGAGGTGCTGCTGCCCGTCAACGTGTACGGCCCGTCGCGCGAGATGGCGCGCACGCGGCTCGCCGCCTGGGGCGTGACGCATCGCCTCTACGACCCGATGGACGTGGCCGCCTTCGCGACGATGCTCGGGCCGCGCACCAAGCTCGTGTGGCTCGAGGCGCCGGGCTCGATCACGATGGAGTTCCCCGACCTGCGCGGCCTCGTGCGCGCGGCGCGCGAGCGCGGCATCCTCACCGCGCTCGACAACACCTGGGGCGCCGGCGTGGCGTTTCGCGCCTTCGACCTCGGCGGCGGGCTCGGCGTGGACCTCTCGATGCATGCGCTGACCAAGTACCCGTCGGGCGGCGCCGACGTGCTGATGGGCTCGGTGGTCACGCGCGACGAGAAGCTGCACCACCAGCTGCTGCTGGCGCACATGCACCTGGGCACCGGCGTGGCGGCCAACGATGCCGAGCTGCTGCTGCGCTCGCTGCCGACGCTGGAGCTGCGCTACCGCGCGCACGACCGCTCGGCGCGCGAGGTGGCCACCTGGCTGCAACGGCAGCCGAAAGTCACGCGCGTGCTGCATCCGGCGCTGCCGGGCGCGCCGGGGCACGAGCACTGGGCCTCGCTGTGCCGCGATGCCGCGGGGCTGTTCTCGATCCTGCTCGATCCGGCGCTGCCAGCTGCGCGGGTCGATGCCTTCGTCGATGCGCTCGAGCTGTTCAAGATCGGCTACTCGTGGGGCGGCCCGGTGAGCCTGGCGGTGCCGTACGACCTGAAGGCCATGCGCGGCGACGCCGCGCGCCACGAGGGTCACCTGGTGCGCTTCTCGATCGGCCTCGAGTCGAGCGCCGACCTGATCGCCGACCTCGAGCAGGCGCTGCGCCAGCTACGCTGATCGCCGCGGCAGCAGGCCCATCGCCAGCGCCGTGCCGGCGAGGATCACGGCGCAGGCCGCGATCACCGTGGCGCCGATCGTCTCGCCGAGGAACATCCAGCCCCACGCGACCGCGAAGGCCGGGATCAGGAAGGTCACCGCGCTCGCGTTGGTGGCGCCGGCATGGGCGATCAGGCGGAAGTACAGCACGTAGGCCAGCGCCGTGCACAGCACCGCGAGCGCCAGCGTGGCCAGCCATGCCGCGATCCCCGGGTTGGTCGCGGGCCAGGTGAGCGCGGCCGGAATCGCGAGCGCCACCGCGGCACTGCTCTGGCTGCCCGCCGCCAGCACGAGCGGCGGCACGTGCGACAGCCGCCGCTTCGCGAAGTTGGCCGACCAGCCGTACAGCGCCGTCGCCGCCAGGCAGGCGGCGATGGCCACCGCCGGGCTCACGCCATGCGCGCCCGCCTTGAAACCGGCGCGGTCCCACGCCAGCCACACCACGCCGGCCAGGCCCAGCGCCAGGCCCAGCCAGCGCGTGCCGGCGAGGCGCTCGCGCCACAACACGGCCGCGATGAACGCCGTCCACAGCGGCGTGGCGGCATTGAAGATCGCCGACAAACCGGCCTCGATGGCCAGCGCCGCGAGCCCGAAGCACAGGAAAGGCAGCGCCGAGTTGGTGAGCCCCACGGCGCCGATGCGGCGCCAGTTCTCGAACAGCGGCCCGAGTTCGCCGCGCGCGGCGAGCAGTGCCAGCAGCAGCACCGCGGCGACGCCGCAGCGCACGGCCGCCAGCGGCGCCGGCCCGAATTCGGCCGCGCCCATGCGCATGAACAGGAACGAGGCGCCCCACAGGGCGGCGAGCAGCACCAGCTCGCCGAGGTCGCGTGATTTCATGCGTGTTCGATGCTCAGACCAGCAGCGCGCCTTCGAGCTGCAGCAGGCGCTCCTTGCGCGGCAGGCCGCTGGCGAAGCCGGTGAGCGAACCGTTGCTGCCGATGATGCGGTGGCACGGCACGATGATGGCCACCGGGTTGCGGCCGATCGCAGCGCCCGCGGCGCGCGCGGCCTGCGGCGCGCCGACGGCGCGCGCGATCTGTCCGTAGGTGCTCGTCCGGCCCGGCGGCACCTTCACCAGTTCGCGCCACACCGCGCGCTGGAACGCGGTGCCGTGCAGGTCGAGCGGCACGCGAAAGCGCCGCGGGCAGTTACCCGCCCAGTACGCGTCGAGTTCGGCGACTGCCTCTGCGATGAAGCGGTTCGCCGCGTCCTGCGGCGCATCGAGTTCGTTGGTCTCGTGATATTGCGCGTCGATGAACCACAGGTAGGCCAGGCCCTTGCCGGTGGCACCGAGCAGCAGCGGGCCCAGCGGCGAATCGACGGTCGCCTGCGCGACGAGGTCGGGGTGGATCATGGTCGTTCCTCCAGGGCGTGCCACAGCCGCATCACGGCATAGCTGCGCCAGGGTTGCCAGGGTTGCGCCAGCGCGGTGGCGATCTTCGGGTCGCGCGTGCCCAGTGCGTTGAGCACGCCGATGTCGCTGGCGGGGAAGGCGTCGGGCCAGGCCAGCACGCGCATCGCCACCAGCTGCGCCGTCCACTCGCCGACGCCGGGCAGCTCGCGCAGGCGCGCCAGCGTGTCGTCGAGCGGCGCGCCGCGATGCAGCTCGAGCCGCCCGTCGCACACCGCGCGCGCCAGCGCCTGCAGCGCGCCGACGCGCTGGCGCACGATGCCCAGCGTGCCGATCGCGTCGGCCGAGGCCTCGGCAATCGCCTGCGCGCTCGGGAACAGGCGCGTGAGATCGGCAAACGGCGTGTCGATGGCGCGGCCGAAGCGTTCGATCAGGCGATGCGTCAGCGTGCGCGCCGCCTGCACCGTGACCTGCTGCCCGAGGATCACGCGCACGGCCGTCTCGAAGCCGTCGAACGAGCCCGGCACGCGAATGCCGCTTCGCATCGGCAGTGGCATCGTGGCGAGCACCTCGTCGATGCGCTCGGGCTCGGCGTCGAGGTCCAGCGCCTGCCGCGCGCGCTGCACCAGCGCGCCGGCAGCGGGCGCGAGCGACGGCGAGATCGCCAGTTCCACCTCGTGGCCTCGTGCTGCGAAGCGCCACGCGATCCAGCCCTGCAGCAGCTCGCCGCGATGCGCGAGCGCGAGCGTGCGCACGAGCCCGTCTGGCCGCACCGACTCGATGCCGTTCATCGCGCGTGCATGCACGAAGCCGAGCAGCGCCTCGCGGTGATAGGGCGGGCGATAGGCCAGGCGCAGGCGCAGCGCGTCGCCGCCGGCCGATGGCGTGGCCTCGCGTTCGCGGCGCAGCGTGCTCGGGTTGAGCCGGTAGCGCTCGGCAAACGCGGCGTTGAAGCGGCGCACGCTGCCGTAACCGCTGGCCAGCGCGACCTGCGTCACCGGCATCGCGGTGTCGGTCAGCAGCTGCTTGGCCAGCAGCAGGCGCTGCGTCGTGAGATAGTCGATCGGCGCCACGCCGACCTGCTGCACGAAGATGCGGCGCAGGTGGCGGTCGGTGATGCCCAGGCGCGCGGCCAGCGCCGGCAGCGACACCTCGCGGCCCTCGTGCGCGGCCTGCTCGATCCAGCGCGCGGCCTGCTGCGCCAGCGCCTGCGACGAATCCATCAGCGACAGCCCCGGCGCCAGCTCAGGCCGGCAGCGCAGGCAGGGGCGGAAGCCCGCCGCCTCGGCCAGCGCGGCGTTCGGGTAGAAGCGGCAGTTCTCGCGCCGCGGCGTGCGCACGCGGCACACCGGCCGGCAGTACACGCGCGTGCTGGTGACGCCCACGAACAGCCGGCCGTCGAAGCGGGCGTCGCGCGTGGTCACTGCGCGGTAGGCGGCGTCGTCTTGCAGCGTCATGGCGCGATGATAGGTGTCGTGCCGCGAGCGACTCGCCGTTTTCGGACCTGTGCCTGCGCCGGTGCAAGGGCCGTTCCGGAGCGGCTGCCTACAATCCGCCCGCACTTCGCGAACACCTCCACTCATGCAGACCGCTTCCTCGATCTTCAAGGCCTACGACATCCGTGGCGTCGTCGGCCAGACCCTCGACGACACCTTCGCCGAACACCTCGGCCGCGCCTTCGGCACCGAGGCGCTGGCCGCCGGCGAGAAGGCGGTGGTGGTCGGCCGCGACGGGCGCCTGTCGGGCCCGGGCCTGGTGGCGGCGCTGGCGCGTGGCCTGGCCTCGACGGGGCTCGACGTGGTGGACCTCGGCGCCGTGACCACGCCGATGGTCTACTACACGGCCGCCACGCGCGGCGCCCACGGCTGCCGCTCGGGCATCCAGGTCACCGGCAGCCACAACCCCAAGGACTACAACGGCTTCAAGATGGTGCTCGCCGGGCGCGCCATCTACGGCGAAGACATCCAGCGCCTGCGCCGGCGCATCGAGGCCGAGGACTACGCGCACGCGCCGGGCCGCATCGGCCGCATGGACGTGCTCGCCGAATACACGCACCGCATCGCCGGCGACTGCACGCTCGCGCGGCCGATGAAGATCGTGGTCGACTCGGGCAACGGCATTCCGGGCGCGTCGGCGCCGCGCGTGCTGCGCGCGCTGGGCTGCGAGGTGATCGAGTTGTACTCGGAGGTCGACGGCGACTTCCCGAACCATCACCCCGACCCGAGCAAGCCCGAGAACCTGCGCGACCTGATCGCGGCGGTGGCGGCGCACGGTGCCGAGCTCGGCCTCGCGTTCGACGGCGACGGCGACCGCCTCGGCGTGGTCACGCGCGACGGGCACAACATCTTCCCCGACCGGCAGCTGATGCTGTTCGCGCGCGACGTGCTCTCGCGCCACGCCGGCGCGCAGATCATCTTCGACGTCAAGTGCAGCCAGCGCCTGGCGGCCGACATCCGCGCGCACGGCGGCCGGCCGCTGATGTGGAAGACCGGCCACTCGCTGATCAAGGCCAAGCTCAAGGAGACCGGCGCGCCGATCGCCGGCGAGATGAGCGGGCACATCTTCTTCGGCGAGCGCTGGTACGGCTTCGACGATGCCACCTACACCGCGGCGCGGCTGCTCGAGATCCTCTCGCGCAGCACCGACCCGAGCGCGGTGCTCGATGCGCTGCCCACCGCGCACAACACGCCCGAGCTCAACGTGCCCTGCGCCGAGGGCGAGCCGGCGCGCGTGATCGAGCAGATGCGCGCGCAGGCGGTCTTCCCGGGTGCGCGCGAGGTCATCACCATCGACGGCCTGCGCGTCGAATACGACGACGGTTTCGGCCTCGTGCGCGCGTCGAACACGACGCCGGTGCTGGTGCTGCGCTTCGAAGGGCACACGCCCGAGGCGCTGCACCGCATCGAAGCCGACCTGATGGCCGCCCTGCGCGCGGTGAAGCCCGACGCGCAGTTCGCGAGCGCCGCGCATTGAGCGAGCGCGCGCGGCCGCGCATCGGGCGCCGGCGCGCGGCCGCGCCGGTCGCCGGGCCGTGAGGGCGATGTTCGCGCGCGCGCTGTGGTCGCTGACGCTGCGGGCGGCGCTGCCGCTCGTGTTGCTGCGCCTGTGGTGGCGCGGCCGGCGCGAGAGCGGCTATCGGCTGGCCTGGGGCGAGCGGCTGGGGCTCGCCGGGCCGGCGATGGCGCCCGGTGCGTTGTGGATCCACGCCGTCTCGCTGGGCGAAACGCGTGCCGCAGCGGCGCTGATCGATGCACTGCGCAGCCTGCGGCCCGGCATCCGCCTGCTGCTGACGCACGGCACGGCCACCGGCCGCGAGGCCGGCCGCGCGCTGCTGCGCGACGGTGATGCGCAGTGCTGGCTGCCCTATGACACGCCCGGCGCCACGCGGCGGTTCCTGCGCCGCGTGCGGCCGCTGGCCGGCGTGCTGATGGAAACCGAGGTCTGGCCCAACCTGATGCATGAGGGGACAAGGCTGGGCGTGCCGATGCTGCTGGCCAATGCGCGCCTGAGCGAGCGCAGCGCGCGCAAGGGCCGGCGCGTGGCCGCGCTGCTGCATGCGGCGGCGAGCGAGCTGCGCGTGGCACTCGCCCAGACCGCCGACGACGCGCGCCGCCTGCGCGAGGCCGGCGTGCGCCAGGTGGAGGTCTGCGGCAACCTCAAGTTCGATCTGGCGCCCGCCGCCGAGCAGGTGGCGCGCGGCCGCGCCTGGCGCGAGGCCATGCCGCGCCCGGTGGTGATGATGGCCAGCAGCCGCGAAGGCGAAGAAGAGCCGCTGCTGCAGGCCTGGCGCGGCCTGCCGGCGCCGAAGCCGCTGCTGCTGCTGGTGCCGCGCCACCCGCAGCGCTTCGACGCCGTGGCGCAGATGGTGCGCGCCGCGGGCCTGTCGCTCGCCAAGCGCAGCGCATGGCAGATCGGGCCCAGCGGCGACCAGCTCGACGCCGACGTCTGGCTCGGCGACTCGCTCGGCGAGATGCCGGTCTACTACGGTGCGGCCGACGTGGCGCTGCTCGGCGGCAGCTTCGCGCCGCTGGGCGGGCAGAACCTGATCGAGGCCGCGGCCTGCGGTTGCCCGGTCGTGATGGGGCCGCACACCTTCAACTTCGCGCAGGCCGCCGACGGCGCGCTCGCCGCGCGCGCGGCCATCCGCGTGGCGTCGATCGACGAGGGCGTGCGGCAGGCCGTGGCGCTGGCCGGTGATGCCGACCGCGCCGGCTGGTCGGCGCGCGCGCTGGGCTTCGCCGCCGAGCACCGCGGCGCCGCGCTGCGCATGGCCTCGCGCGTGCTGCAGATCGTCGACGAGCGGCGCGGCTGAGCGCTGCGCACGCCGCCGGCGCGTCAGCCGCGCAGCAGCTCCAGCGGCTTCACGCCCTCGGCGCCGGGGAACACCTCGGCGTCGAGCGCGGCGCGGCTCACGCGCAGATGGTCGTGCAGCACCGTCTTGAAGACGGCGCGCAGGTCGGTGGTGATGCGCAGGTCGCGGCCCTCGTAGCGCTCCTTCGGCGCCAGGCCCGGCCAGTCGGCGATGACGCGGCCGCCGCGCACCGCGCCGCCGAGCACGAACGCGGCACCGCCGCTGCCGTGGTCGGTGCCCAGCGTGCCGTTGACGGCGACCTCGCGGCCGAACTCGGTGACGATCACGACCACGGTGCGTGACCAGGTTTCGGGTGCGGCCGACAGCACCTCGCGCAGCGTGGCGATCGACGCATCGAGCAGCCTCAGGTTGTTGGTGAGTGGGCCTTGCGGCAGCGCCTGGTTGGCGTGCGTATCCCAGCCGCTCAGCTCGAGCACCGCCGCCTGCGCGCCGCCGGGCCGCTGCAGGAACTCGCCGGCGCGCCGCGCCAGCAACTGGGCCTGGGCGCGCAGCCCGCCGCCGGCCATGGCGCCCTCGCGCCCGGGCATGTCGCCGCCTTCGCGCAGACCGCGCGCCCGCGCCAGCGCCTGTGCCAAAGGCGGGTCGTTCGCATAAAGCCGCTCCACGCGCGCCACCAGATCGGCCGACGGATCGGGCAGCACCGACGGCGCCCAGGTGTCGACCTCGCCGGGGCCGCGCAGCACCAGCGGCACGGCGGTCTGCACCGCGAGGCCCTTGTGATGCGTGCTCGCCAGTGCGCGGCCGAGCCAGCCGGTGGCGAGCTCGTGCGGCCGTTGGCCGCCCGATTCGAGCACCTGCTGCGCGTCGAAGTGCGAGCGCTCGCGGTAGGGCAGCCCCGTTGCATGCACGACGGCGAGTTGCTGCTCGCGATACAGCGCGTGCAGCGTCGGCAGCATCGGGTGCAGCGCGAACGCTCCGTCGAGCGGCAGCGCCTCGCCGGGCAGCTGAGCGAGCGGGCCGCGCGCGGCGGTGAACTGCGCGTCGGCGGGCAGCGGCACCGCGGCCAGGCCATCGAGGCCGCCGCGCAGGATCACCAGCACGAGCCGCGCGTCGTCGCGCTCGGCGCGGCCGGCGAAAGACAGCGCGCTCCACGGTGCGGCGGCGCCGGCCAGCAGGGCGCGTGCGACGTGGCGGCGGCTGATCGTCATGGCGGCGCTCCTCAACGGCGCTGGAACTCGGGCGACATGAGCAGCAGCGTCAGCGCCTGCGATCCGTCGGCGGCGCGCGCGACCTGCTGCGCGGTGTCGGCGCTCAGCGTGTCGCCCAGCGCGCGCTGGCCGATGGCGCGGGCGTCGACGAGCCGGCCGTAGCGCTCGCCGACACGCGTGGCCCATTCGAGGCGCTTCCACACCGCCTCGGGGCCGAGCCATTCGTCGGCGCGATCGGGCCAGCCGGCGGGCGAGGGCGCCGCCTGCACGCGCTGGCCGAGCTGCGCGATGCCGCCGTCGCGGCCGCGCGCGACCAGCGCGTCGCCGCGCGGCAGCAGCCGTGCGGTCGAGATCACGAACTCCTCGGGCGACTTCAGCTTCGCGCGCTGCGGCGACCACGCCTCGGGCGCGCGCACGAGTTCGCTGTACACGGTGGGCAGGTGGCCCGCGGTGTCGGCGAAGGTGCGCGCCAGGCGCTGCACCAGCGCAGGCGGTGGATCGTCGGCCACGAAGTGGCGCGCGAGCTTGTTGGCGATGAAGCGCGCGGTGGCGGGGTGCAGCGCGAGGTCGTGCAGCACGCGCTCCAGCGCGTCGGGGCCGCTCGCGTAGGTCTTGCCGAGCACGGTCTTCGGCCCCGGCTCGTGCCACGCGGCGTCGAAGAAGCTCGCCTCGCTGCCGCGCGGCAGGCGCGGCGCGCGCCAGCCGGTGAGCACGCCGGCGAAGGCGGTCACGTCGGCCTGCGTGTAGCCGCCGTCGACGCCCAGCGTGTGCAGCTCGAGGATCTCGCGCGCGAGGTTCTCGTTGAGGCCGGTGATGCGCGGGCCGCGATCGTCGTCGGCGCGCTCGCGCTGCGCGAGCCGGGTGACGAAGCGCGAATGCGGGCCGGCCGACAGCGCGTTGTCGAGGTAGCGCAGCATCGCCGCATGCCGCGTCGACGCTGCCAGCAGATGCTCGAAGTGGCCGGCGATGTGCGGCCGGATCGCCTCGCGCTCGAAGGCGCCGACGAGGCCGCGCGTCGAGGCCTTGGCCATCGACACCGTGAAGTGGTTGCACCAGAAGAGCGCCAGCCGCTCGGCGAACGGCCGCGAGGTGGCGGCCGCCGTGCCCAGGCGCGCGGCGAGGTCGGCCTGCACCGCGTCGCGGAAGTGGTCGACGAAGGTCTGCTCGACGGGCTTGCCGTCCATCATCGCCTGCGCGCTCTGCGGCGTGCGCAAGCGGCGCAGGAACGCATCGTGTCGGCGCAGGCCCTCGGCAGCGTCGACCAGGCCGTCGCCGCGCTGCGCGTCGGCCGCGCCGACCTGCGCCAGCAGCCAGCCGCGCGGATCGTCGCCGACGACGGCGAGGTCGGCCTCGCCGAGGCCGAAGCGGTGGGCGGCGATCGCCGCGAGCGTGGCGCTGCTCATCGGCCGCAGTATGGCGTGGCCGCGCGCGCACGGTGTGTCGGGCGACACCGCCCGTGCGCAAAGAAACGCAAATGCCGAGCGCGACGGCCGCAGCGGCCGCGCCCTACTTGGCGAGCAGGCCGTTGACGGTGCCCACGTCGGCTGCCCTGAGCTGGCCCGAGGCCTGGCGCAGCCGCAGCCCGCCGACGATGACGTCGTAGCGTGCCTTGGCCAGGTCGCGCTGGGTCTGGTAGAGCTGCGTCTGCGCGTTGAGCACGTCGAGGTTGACGCGCACGCCGACCTTGTAGCCGAGCTGCGTGGCCTCGAGCGCGAGCTTGCTCGACGATTCGGCGGCCTCGAGCGCGTTGACCTGCGCCTTGCCCGACTGCACGCCGAAGAAGGCCACGCGCGTGCCCTGCGCAACGCCGCGGCGCGCGGCGTCGAGGTCGTTGCGCGCCTTGTCTTCCAGCGCCAGGGTTTCCTTGACGCGGTTCTGGATCGCGCCGCCTGCGTACAGCGGCATCTTGAGCTGCACGCCGAGCGAGGCCTGCGTGGTGTTGCCCGGCGTGGTGGTGGCGGTGCCCACGGTGCGGTTGGCGCCGACGTTGCCCACCAGGTCGAGCGTGGGCGTGTCGGCGGCCCGCGCGCGCTCGGTTTCGAGCTTGGCGATGTCGAGCGCGAGGCGCGTCTTGCGCACCAGCGGATGCTGTTCGTCGGCGGCGTTGACCCAGTTGCCCACGTCGTCGGGCGTCACCGGCGGCAGCTGCACCGGCGTGGCCAGCGGCTTGGGCGTCACGGCGGTGCGGCCCACCAGCTGGTCGAGCGCGATGCGCTTGGTGCGCAGGTCGTTCTCGGCGGCGATCTCCTGCGCGGTGGCGAGGTCGAAGCGCGCCTGCGCCTCGCGCGTGTCGGTGATGGTCGCGGTGCCGACCTCGAAATTGCGCTTGGCCGAGGCGAGCTGCTCGGCGATGGCCTTCTTGCCGGCCTGCGCGGTGGCCAGCGTGTCTTGCGCGCCGAGCACGTCGAAGTAGGCCTGCGCCAGGCGCAGGATCAGGTCCTGCTCGGCGGTCTCGAGGTCGGCCGCGGCCACGTCGAGACCGCGCTGGGCCTGGGCGATCGTGGCGTCGTTGGCGCGGTTGAACAGCGGGTGCGTGGCGTTGACGCCGGCGTTCAGCACGCTGGAATGCAGCTGCCCGCCGGTGCCGGGTATGGTGCGGCCGCCCGAGACGGTGCTCGGCAGGTCGTACTCGTTGCGCGTGGCGCCGGCGGCGAGGCCGACGCTCGGGCGCTTGAGCGCATCGGCCTGCGCCGCCTTGTATTGCGCCGAATCGAACAGCGAGCGCGCGGCCAGATAGGTGGCGTCGTATGCGCGCGCCGCGTCGTACAGCTCGGTCAGGCTCTGCGCACGCAGCGGCACGTGTGCGGCGGCCAGCGCCAGGGTGGCGACCAGCGGGGCGAGGCGCAGGCCGAGGCGGCGGTGGGTCCGGGGCGAGGGGGTCATGGATCGATCCTTGGTGGGCGGGCGGCCCGTGTCGGCGCAGCGCCGGGTCAGAAGCGGAAGCGGCTCGGTTCGGCGAAGCCGTCGAGCCGTGGCGCGACGGTGTCGAACAGGTCGGTGGTCTCGAAGCTCGAATCGGTGATGCGGCGCACGCGCACCGCGCGCATCACCGGCTCGTCGCCGACGATGGCCACCAGGCGTCCGCCGGGCGCGAGCTGCTCGAGCAGCGCCTGCGGCACCGAGTCCACCGAGCCCGACAGCACGATGGCGTCGAACGGCGCGTCGTCGGGCAGGCCCTTGGCGCCGTCGAGCACGCGCACCTTGACGTTGCCGACGCCCGCGCGCTGCAGATTGGCGGCCGCCATCGCAGCGAGCGTCGGGCGGATTTCGAGCGAGACCACCGAGCGCGCACGGTGCGACAGCAGCGCCGCCATGAAGCCCGATCCGGCGCCGACTTCGAGCACGCGCTCGTGACGCTGCAGGTTCAGCTCCTGAAGCAGCCGCGCCTCGACGCGCGGCGCGAGCATGCACTGGCCCTCGGGCAGCGGCACCTCGGTGTCGACGAAGGCCAGCGCGCGGTAGGCCGCGGGGACGAAGTCCTCCCGGCGCAGCACGGCCAGCAGCTGCAGCACGGCAGGGTCGAGCACGTTCCACGGGCGGATCTGCTGCTCGATCATGTTGAAGCGGGCGAGTTCTGTGTTCATGGTGAAGGTCCGCGAAGGGTCGAATCGGGAAATTCTAGGGGGCGAGCGCTCGCCCGGGCTTGCCGGCGAACAGGCCGCGGGCCCAGCTTGCGAGGTCGTCGAGGTAGCCGTAGATCACCGGCACCACCACCAGCGTGAGCAGCGACGAGGTGATCACGCCGCCGATCACCGCCTGGCCCATCGGCGCGCGCTGCTCGGAGCCCTCGCTGATCGCGAAGGCGAGCGGCACCATGCCGAACACCATCGCCAGCGTGGTCATCAGGATCGGCCGCAGCCGCACGCGCGCCGCCTGCAGCAGCGCGGCCTCGCGCGACAGGCCCTGCGCGCGCGCGCGGATCGCGAAGTCGACCAGCAGGATCGCGTTCTTGGTCACCAGGCCCATCAGCATCACGATGCCGATGATCGAGAAGATGTTCACCGTCGAGCGCGCGATCAGCAGCGCCAGCGCGACGCCGATCAGCGTCAGCGGCAGCGACGACATCAGCGCCAGCGGCTGCACGAAGCTGCGGAACTGCGACGCCAGGATCATGTAGATGAAGACCACCGCCATCGCCAGCGCCGACACCGCGTAGGCGAACGACTCCTGCATGTCCTTGGTCGAGCCGCCGAAGCGGTAGCGGTAGCCGGGCGGCGGCGGCAGCTCGGCCATCACGCGCGAGATGTCGGCCGACACCTCGCCGAGCGAGCGGCCGCTGAAATTGGCAGTGATCTCGACCTCGCGGTTGAGGTCGCGCCGGTTGATCTGGTTGGCGCCGCTGCCGGGGCGCACGTCGGCCACCTGGCCCAGGCGCACGATGCGCGCTGCGCCGTCGGCGCCGGTGCCCACCACCAGCGGCACGCGTTCGAGGTCGGCCACGCTGTCGCGCGAGGTCGGCTGCAGCCGCACCTTGACGTCGTAGGTCTCATCGTCCTCGGCGCGCCAGTTGCCCACCGTCTGGCCGGCCACCAGCGCGCGCAGCGTGTTGGTGATCGCGCCCACCGACAGGCCGACGTCGGAGGCGGCGTCGCGCCGCACCACGACCGTGGCGGTGGGCTTGTCGGGCTTCATGCTGGTGTCCAGGTCCACCAGCGCGGGGATGCGCTGCAGCCGCTGCGTCAGCGCCGCGGTGATGCGCCGCAGCTCGCCCAGCTCGGTGCCCTGCACCGACAGCGAGATCGGCTTGCTGCCGGCCACCGGGTCGAGCAGGCCGACGTGCGTGACGGTGATGCCCGGCACGCCGGCCAGGCGCTCGCGCAGCGGCACCGACATCTGGTCGACCGTGCGCTCGCGCGCGCGGCGGTCGACCAGGCGCACGTACATCGACACCGTGTTGCGGCCCTGCGCCTGGCCGGTGTTGATGGTGGCCACCGTGTAGCGCACCTCGGGCATCTCGCGCAGGATGCGGTCGACCTGCTGCGCCCGGGCCTCGGTGACTTCGAGCGACGAGCCGACCGGGGTGTAGAAGTTGACGACGGTCTCCGAGAAGTCGGCCTTGGGCACGAACTCGGTGCCCAGCAGCGGCACCAGCGCAACGGCGCCGGCCAGCGTGAGCGCGGCGATGCCCAGCGTGGCCAGGCGGTGCTTCAGCGACCAGGCCAGCGTGGCTTCGTAGGCCTCGCCGAGGCGGTGCGACAGGCGATCCACGGCATGCGTGATGCGGCCCAGCGTGTGGTCGTACAAGCCGCGCGGCACGAAGGGCTTGCCCTCGCGGTCGATCGCCGGGTCGTGCCACAGCGAGCTGAGCATCGGATCGAGCGTGAAGCTGACGAACATCGAGATCAGCACCGCCGCGACGATGGTGATGCCGAACTCGTGGAAGAACTTGCCGATGATGCCGCCCATGAAGCCGATCGGCAGGAACACCGCGACGATCGACAGCGTGGTGGCCAGCACCGCGAGGCCGATCTCGTCGGTGCCCTGCAGCGCGGCGTCGTGCGCGCTCTTGCCCATCTGCACGTGGCGCACGATGTTCTCGCGCACCACGATGGCGTCGTCGATCAGCAGGCCCACACACAGCGACAGCGCCATCAGCGTGACCATGTTGATCGAGAAGCCGAACGCCTGCATGAAGGCGAAGGTGCCCACCAGCGCGATCGGCAGCGTGAGGCCGGTGATGACCGTGGAGCGCCACGAGTTGAGGAACAGGAACACGATGCCGATCGTGAGCAGCGCGCCCTCGATGAGCGTGTGCTGCACGTTGCTCACCGCGGTGCGGATCGGCAGCGCGTTGTCGCGCACCACCTCGACCGTCATGCCGCGCGGCAGCTCGCTGCGCAGCGCGTCCACCGCGCGGTGCAGGCCGTCGACGACCTCCAGCGTGTTCTCGCCCTGGCTCTTCTGCACGTCGAGCGCGAGCGTGCGCAGGCCGTTGTGCAGCGCCAGCGACTCGGCCTCCTCGGGGCCGTCGGCCACGTCGGCCACCTGCGCCAGCCGCACCGGCTGGCCGTTGGCGCCGCGGCGCGCGACGATGATCTGCGCCAGGTCCTGCGGGCGGCGCGCGCGGCCGTCGATCTGCACCACGCGCTCGGTCTCGCGCGAGCGCAGCGCGCCGGCGGGCAGCTCCTGGTTCTCGGTGCGCACGGCGGCCAGCACCTGCTCGGCGCCGACGCCGTAGGCCTCCAGCGCCTGCGGCTTGAGATAGACGTTGACCTCGCGCTTGAGGCTGCCCACCAGCGTGACCGAGCCGACGCCGGGCACGTTCTCGAGCCGCTTGCGGATCACCTGGTCGGCCAGCGTGGTCAGCTCCTGCATGCTGCGGCTGCCGTCGGGCGAGGCGAGCGCGAGCGTGAACACCGGGCGCGAGGCGGGGTCGAAGCGCGACACGCGCGGCTCCTTGACCTCGTCGCGGAAGGTGGCCTTCACGACCGAGAGCTTCTCGCGCACGTCGTCGGCGGCGCGGCGGCCCTCGATGTCGAGGTTGAACATCACGATCACCACCGACACGCCCTCGTAGCTGCGCGAGTACAGCTGGTTGATGCCGGCGATGGTGTTGACCGCCTCCTCGATCTTGCGCGTGACCTCGGTCTCGACGATCTCGGGCGAGGCGCCCGGGTAGTCGACCTGCACCACGACGGTGGGGAACTCGATGTTGGGGAACTGGTCGACCTTGAGCCGCTGCACCGCGAACAGACCCAGCACCACGAAGGCGAGCATCACCATCACGGCCATCACCGGGTTGGCGATCGAGACGCGGGTGAACCACATGGCGCGCGGGCGCGAGGGCTCAGGGCGCGGTCGAGGCCGCGCGGGCGCCGGCCGTCGGCGCAGTCGACGGTGCGGCCAGCGGTTGCGGCGGCGGCAGGCGCAACGGCGTGCCGTCGCGCACCAGGCCCGCGCTGCCGGCGATCAGGCGGTCGCCCGCGGCCAGGCCGCCGCGGATCTCGACCACCTCGACGCCGCGCGCCGTGCCGCGCGCGCCCAGCTCGGCGCTCACCTGTTGCGCGCGGTTGCCGTCGATGCGAACCAGGTAGGGCTTGGCCTGGTCGTAGCGCACCGCGGTGAGCGGCACGACCAGCACCTCGCGCCGGTCCAGCTCGATCGCGCCGCGCGCGAACAAGCCCTGGCGCAGTGCGGGTTGCGCATCCACCGCCAGGTAGGCGGGCACGGTGCGCGAGCCGGCCTGTGCAGCGGGGTTGATGCGTGCGACCCGCGCCGCCACCGGCGCCGCGACGCCGTCGACCTGCAGCGCGGCCGGCGCGCCGACCTTGAGCGCGGCCACGTCCTGCGGCGAGATCGCGGCCTCGAGCTCCAGGCGCGAGAGATCGACGATCTCGATCAGCCTGGTGTCGACCGCCACGCGTTCACCCGGCTGCACCAGCCGCTGCGACACCTGGCCAGCGATCGGCGCGGTGACGGTCGCGTCGGCACGCGCCTTGCGCGCCAGCTCCACCGCCGCCTGGGCCGCCTCGAGCGTGGCCTTCGCGCCGGCGGCCGACGAGATCGACGACTCCAACGCCGTGGGCGAGATGAAGCCCTGCGCCACCAGCGCCTTGTTGTTGACGAGCTGGCGCTCGGCGATCTCGAGCTGCGAGCGCGCGGCGGCGGCCTGCTGCTCGGCCTGGCGCAGCCGCCAGTCGAACTCGGTGGTGTCCAGCTGCGCCAGCACCTGGCCGGCGCGCACGCTGTCGCCTTCGCGCACGGTGATCGCGCGCACCTCGGCGGCCACGCGGGCCTTGACGAACGCGCTGTTGACGGCCCTGAGCGTGCCCGAGACCTCGAGCTGCTGCGACAGCGCATCGCGCGACAGCGTGATCACGTCGGCGGGCGCCAGCTCGAGCGCGGCGGCGGTGGTCGTCGCCTGGCTCAGGCGGGCCTGCTCGGCCTTGCGGCCGTCGATGGCGCGCAGCACCATGAGCGCGAGCAGCACCAGCAGCAGCAGCGGAATGCCGAGGCGAAGCCAGCGGCTCATGCGCGTGCGCGCGCACGCGACGGCACGCTCTTGCGGGCCAGGCCGTGCAGCACGAGGTCGATGTGCTGGCGCACGAACGCGATGGGGTCGAACGCTTCGAGCATCGGCACGCAGGCGCCCAGCGAGTGCTTGTGCAGGCACAGCATCACCATCGGCAGCACCAGCGAATGCACCGCGGCCGTCACGTTGACGGGCTCGAACTCGCCGCTGTCGATGCCGCGCTGCACGATGCGGCCGATCAGGCGCTCGCCCGGTTCGATCACCTCGCGCTGGTAGAACTGCGCCAGCTCGGGGAAGTTGCGCACCTCGGCGACGATGAGCTTGAATGCGCCCGACGACGGGCTGGCGAGCACCGCTTGCCACCAGTGGCTGTAGACCTCGCGCAGCAGCTCGGCCGACGTGCCGGCATGCTGGTCGACCGCCGCCTCGCCGGCGGCGATGCGCGAGCCCAGGTGCTCGCGGATCACGGCCTTGAGCAGCTCTTCCTTGCTCGGGTAGTAGAGGTACAGCGTCCCCTTGGAAACGCCGGCGCGCTGGGCCACCTCTTCGGCGCGCGTGGCGGCGAAGCCTTTCTCGACGAACAGATCGAGCGCGGCTTCGAGCAGTTCGTGCGGGCGCGCTTCCTTGCGGCGGCGGCGGGCGGGCGACTCGGCTTCGACCATCATGCTAATGACTGACTGGTCAGTAATGTATCAGGCTGCGGTGTGAGCGGTCAAACCCCGACGGGTATGCCGGCACCCGGCGCGCGACACGTGCCGCATCGCTCCGGTGCGCCCGCGAACAGGCGGGCCGGGCGACACGGCCCCGCGACTATGATCCGCGCCTTTGGGCGAGGGAGGCGGCGCGCATGGATGCCGTGGTGTTGATCAAGGCCGCCGTGATGGGTGTGGTGGAGGGGCTCACCGAGTTCCTGCCGATCTCGTCGACCGGGCACCTCATCCTGGCCGGCTCGCTGCTCGGCTTCCACGACGACAAGGCCAAGGTGTTCGACATCGCGATCCAGAGCGGCGCGATGCTGGCCGTGGTGATCGTCTACTGGCAGCGGCTGCGCGACACGGTGCTCGAACTCGGCAGCAGCGAGCGCGCGCGGCGCTTCGCGCTCAACGTGGCGGTCGCATTCTTTCCGGCCGTGGTGCTGGGCCTGCTGTTCGGCAAGGCGATCAAGTCGCACCTGTTCAACGGCCCGGTGGTGGCCACGACCTTCATCGTCGGCGGCCTGGTGATCCTGTGGGCCGAGCGGCGTACGGACAAGGCGGTGCGCGTGGCATCGGTCGACGCGATGAGCCCGCTCGATGCGCTGAAGGTGGGCCTGGCGCAGTGCGTGGCGATGATCCCCGGCACCAGCCGTTCGGGCGCGACCATCATCGGCGGCATGCTGTTCGGCCTGTCGCGCCAGGCGGCCACCGAGTTCAGCTTCTACCTCGCGATCCCCACGCTGATGGGCGCCGGCGCCTACAGCCTGTACAAGGACCGCGCGCTGCTCGCGGCGGCCGACGCGCCGGTGTTCGCGGTCGGTGGCATCGTGTCGTTCGTCTGCGCCTACGCCTGCGTGCGCTGGCTGCTGCGCTACATCGCGAGCCACACTTTCGTGCCGTTCGCCTGGTACCGCATCGCCTTCGGCATCGTCGTGCTGGCCACGGCGTGGAGCGGGCTGGTGCACTGGGCCGATTGATCCGCGCCTCAGGCCACGCGCCGAAACACCAGATCCCAGGTGCCGTGGCCGAGCGCGGTGCCGCGGCGCTCGAACTTCGTGGTCGGGCGATAGGCCGGCCGCTCGGCGAAGCCGGATGCGGTGTTCGCGAGACGCGGCTCGGCCGACAGCACCTGCAGCATCTCGAGTGCGTAGGGCTCCCAGTCGGTGGCCAGGTGCAGCGTGGCGCCCGGCGCCAGCCGCGAGGCAAGCAGGGCCACGAACGGCGGCTGGATCAGGCGGCGCTTGTGATGCCGCTTCTTGGGCCAGGGGTCGGGGAAGAACACCATCGCGCCGGCGAGCGAGCCCGGCGCGATCATGTGTTCGAGCACGACCACCGCATCGTGCTGCACGATGCGCAGATTCGTCAGCGCCAGCGCCTCGATTTGCTGCAGCAGCGCGCCGACGCCGGGCGGATGCACCTCGATGCCGACGAAGTCGATGCCGGGCGAGGCCTGCGCGATCGCCGCCGTGCTGTGGCCCATGCCGAAACCGATCTCCAGCACGTGCGGCGCGTGGCGCCCGAACGCTGCGTCCAGATCGACCAACGATTCGCGATACGGCAGCACGTAGCGTGGCGCCAGCTCCCGCAGCGCGCGTTGCTGCCCGCTGCCCATGCGGCCGGCGCGCAGCACGAAGCTGCGGACGGGGCGGGGTGGGTGCGGCTGGGGAACGTGCGGCTCGGACATCGGCGGCGCAGCGCAGCGCGTGGCAGGTGCCGCCGCGTGCGGCGCGGGATTCTAGGCGCGGCCAGATTCGGGCCGCGCTCGAGCGCGCGTCAGCGCGATTGCACGTACGTCGCCAGCGAGCGCATCTCCTGCTCGCTCAGGCCCTTGACCTCGGCCCGCATGGCGATCGCATGCGGGCGCAACGCGGTGCCGAATTCCTTGAGTTGCGCCACGATGTAGTCGGCCTGCTGGCCGGCCAGCCGCGGCACCTCCTTGTTGCCCTGCGCCGCCTCGCCGTGGCAGCTCGCGCAGGGCAGCACGCCGCGCTCGGGCGCGCCGTTGACGAAGAGCTGGCGGCCCGTCTGCACCAGCGACGCATCGCCGTCGCGGCCGGCGGCGGGCTTCTGCGCGGCGTAGTAGTCGGCCAGGCCGGCGATGGTGTCGTCGTCGAGCAGCGCCGAGATGCCCCACATGTAGCCGCGCGATCCCGCCTCCACGCGCACCTGGCCGCGGAAGTCCTTCAGCTGCGCCGCGAGGTAGTCGCGCGTCTGTCCGGCGATCGACGGCACGACCGCGTTGTCGCTGCGGCCGCCTTCGCCGTGACAGGCGATGCACACGTGCCGCGCGCGCACGACCATGGGGCTCTGCGCCGCGGCGGTCTGCGCTTGCGCGGCGGCGGCGCTCAGCAGCAGCGCGGCCGCGAGCAGGCGATGGCGAGTTCTGTTGGCGTGCACGATGCGTGCTCCCTCGGTCGAGTCGTGTGGTTGCGGCGATTCTTTGGCCCGAGCCGCGAGCGGGTTTGACAGCGGTCAGCCCGATGGCGGCGGCGTTGCAGCCGCGCGCCGCAGGGCGTGGCGGGTCGCGCCGTAGAATCGCTGCCGTCCGCGGGCGTCGTTCAATGGCAGGACCTGAGCTTCCCAAGCTCAAGACGTGGGTTCGATTCCCATCGCCCGCTCCAGCACGGCACACCTATCCGGCGCATGAACGAGCCCCTGCAGCTGCTGTGCCTCACCGACGCGGCGCCCGATCTGGCGACCTCGGTCTACGGCCCCATCGTCGTGCAGGGCTGCTCCGATCTGGCGCAGCTGGGCGGCCAGCTGCAGCAGCAGCGTTTCGACGCCTTGCTGGTGCGTCTGGCCGACGAGGCCGAGGAAGCGGCGTTCCGGCACTGGAGCGCGCTGTCGAGCGCGGTGCTCGACATGGCCGTGCTGCTGGCCGTGCGCGAGCCCGCCGGCGCGCAGGTGACGCAGTGGCTGCAACTCGGCGTACAAGACGTGCTGCCGCTGCGCGAAGCCGGCGCTGAGCGTCTGGCGCTGGCGGTGCGCCAGGCGGTCGAGCGCAAGCGGCTCGAGCAGGCGGCGCGGCGCGCGCATGCCACCGATCTGGCCACCGGGCTGCCCAACCACGCGCAGCTGATGGAGCACATGACGCATCTGCTGGCGCTGCGCGAGCGCGAGCCGGCGTCGATGGCGCTGCTGGTGCTGCGCATCGAGGGCCTGGCCACCGCCGAGGCGCGGCTGGGTGCGGAGTCGACCAACGTGCTGCGGCGAAAGATCGCCGTGCGCCTGCGCGCGGGCCTGCGCGCCAGCGACGTGGTGTCGGCGCTCGGCCCCGACCGCTTCGGCGTGCTGCTGGCGTGGATCGACGACGAGCGCGACAGCGAGCGTGTGGCGGCCAAGCTGTCGCAACTGCTGCAGCGGCCGATCAGCGTGGCCGGCCAGGACGTGGCCGTGTCGGTCAGTGTCGGCGTGGCGCGCTACCCCGCGCAGGGCAAGGACGCCGACACGCTGCTGCGCCTGGCCTCGGGCGAGGCGTCGACGCGCGAGGCGCAGGGGCGCTCAGGTTTCGCCAACCGCATCGAGCGCGGCGGCCGCGCGGCGGCCAACGACGACACCGGCGCGTAGGCGCCGACTCCTGCACCGGCGCATGAGCGCCGGTCTTCGTCGTGCCTACTTCAGCACGTCGCCGAGACAGAGGTACTTGACCTCGACGTAGTCGTCGATGCCGTGGTGCGAGCCTTCGCGCCCGAGACCTGATTGCTTCACGCCGCCGAACGGCACCTCGGCGGTCGAGATCAACCCGGTGTTGATGCCCACCATGCCGTATTCGAGCGCCTCGGCGACGCGGAAGATGCGGCCGATGTCGCGCGAGAAGAAGTAGCTCGCGAGGCCGAACTCGGTGGCGTTGGCCAGCGCGATCGCTTCGGCCTCGGTCTTGAAGCGGAACACCGGCGCCACCGGGCCGAAGGTTTCTTCCTTCGCGCACAGCATCTGCGCCGTCACGTCGGCGAGCACGGTGGGCGTGTAGAAGCGCTCGCCGATGCGGCTGCCGCCGACCACCACGCGCGCGCCCTTGGCCAGCGCATCGGCCACGTGGCGCTCGACCTTGGCGATCGCCTGGTCGTCGATCAGCGGGCCCTGCGTGACGCCGGCCTCGAAGCCGTTGCCGACCTTGAGCGACTTGCTCTTCTCGGCCAGCTTGGCCACGAAGGCGTCGTAGATGCCGTCCTGCGCATAGAGGCGGTTGGCGCAGACGCAGGTCTGCCCGGCGTTGCGGTACTTGCTGACCATCGCGCCTTCGACCGCGCTGTCGAGATCGGCATCGTCGAAAACGATGAACGGCGCGTTGCCGCCCAACTCGAGCGAGATCTTCTTGACCGTCGGCGCGCATTGCTGCATCAGGATGCGGCCGACCTCGGTGGAGCCGGTGAACGACAGGTGCCGCACTGTGTCGCTCGCGCACAGCACCTTGCCGACCTCGATCGAGCGCGCGGCGTCGGCGGTCACGATGTTGAGCACGCCCGCCGGCATGCCGGCGCGCTGCGCGAGTTCGGCGCACGCCAGCGCCGACAGCGGCGTGGCCTCGGCCGGCTTGATCACCACCGGGCAGCCGGCAGCCAGCGCGGGCGCGACCTTGCGCGTGATCATCGCGATCGGGAAGTTCCACGGCGTGATCGCCGCGCACACGCCGATCGGCTGCTTGATGACGAGGTAGCGCTTGCTGTTGTCGGTGGTCGGGATCGTCTCGCCGTAGACGCGCTTGGCTTCCTCGGCGAACCATTCGATGAAGCTCGCGCCGTAGCCCACTTCGCCCTTGGCCTCGGCCAGCGGCTTGCCCTGCTCGGCGGTCATGATGCGCGCCAGGTCGTCGGCATGCTGATGCAGCAGCGCGAACCACTTCATCATGATCGCGGCGCGTTCCTTGGCGGTCTTGCCGCGCCAGGCCGGCCAGGCGGTGTCTGCGGCGGCGATGGCGCCGCGGGTTTCGTCGGCGCCGAGGTTGGCCACGTCGGCGAGCTTGCGGCCGGTGGCGGGGTCGATCACGTCGAAGCGCGCGGCGCCGCGCACCCACTGCCCACCGACGAAGGCGTCGGTCTTCAGCAGCGAGGCGTCGGCCAGCGTGGCCAGCGGTGAGTTGCTCATGGCTTCAGGCGGTGAAGGCCTGGATGCCGGTGATGGCGCGGCCGAGGATCAGCGCATGGATGTCGTGCGTGCCCTCGTAGGTGTTCACCACCTCGAGGTTCACCAGGTGGCGCGCGACGCCGAATTCGTCGCTGATGCCGTTGCCGCCCATCATGTCGCGCGCCATGCGCGCGATGTCGAGCGACTTGCCGCACGAGTTGCGCTTCATGATGCTGGTGATCTCGACCGCCGCGGTGCCTTCGTCCTTCATGCGGCCCAGCCGCAGGCAGCCCTGCAGGCCGAGCGTGATCTCGGTCTGCATGTCGGCGAGCTTCTTCTGGATCAGCTGGTTGGCCGCCAGCGGCCGGCCGAACTGCTTGCGGTCGAGCACGTACTGGCGCGCGCGATGCCAGCAGTCCTCCGCCGCGCCGAGCGCGCCCCAGGCGATGCCGTAGCGCGCGCTGTTGAGGCAGGTGAACGGGCCCTTCAAGCCGCGCACTTCGGGGAAGGCGTTCTCCTCGGGGCAGAACACCTCGTCCATCACGATCTCGCCGGTGATGCTGGCGCGCAGGCCGACCTTGCCGTGCACGGCCGGCGCGGCGAGGCCCTTGGCGCCCTTGTCGAGGATGAAGCCGCGGATCGAGCCGGCGTCGTCCTTGGCCCAGACCACGAACACATCGGCGATCGGGCTGTTGGTGATCCACATCTTGGCGCCCGAGAGGCTGTAGCCGCCGGCGACCTTCTTCGCGCGCGTGATCATGCTGCCGGGGTCGGAGCCGTGGTTCGGCTCGGTGAGGCCGAAGCAGCCGATCAGCTCGCCGCGCGCCAGCTTGGGCAGGTACTTCTTCTTCTGCGCCTCGGTGCCGAACTCGGCGATCGGCACCATCACCAGCGAGCTTTGCACGCTCATCATCGAGCGGTAGCCCGAGTCGATGCGCTCCACCTCGCGCGCGATCAGGCCGTAGCACACGTAGTTGAGGCCGGCACCGCCGTAGGCTTCCGGGATCGTCGGCCCCAGCAGGCCCAGCTCGCCCATCTCGCGGAAGATCGATGCATCGGTCTTCTCGTGGCGAAAGGCTTCGAGCACGCGCGGCGCCAGCTTGTCGCGGCAGTAGGCGGCAGCGGCATCGCGCACGGCGCGCTCGTCGTCGCTGAGCTGGTGATCGAGGTGCAGCGGGTCGTCCCAGCTGAAGCGGGCAGTGGTGGCCATGGGGCAGCGTCCTTCTCGCAAGGCAACGGGCCCACGCGGCCCGCGCCGGCGATCGTAACGCCGCCGTGGCGCCTGCCCTTGACCGGGGTCACGGACCCCGACGCGCCGTCAGCGCTTGGTGGTCGTGGCCGGCACCGGCGCCGGCGCGGCGGCCGTGGTCGAGCTGTGCATCAGCTTGGCTTCGCGCATCAGCACGCGGTGGAAGTTCTCGGCGCGGTCGAGCCAGCTCACGAAGGCATCGCCGGTGAGCACCTGCGGCCGGAATGCGCCCTGGGCGAGGAAGGTCTTCCACTCCGGCGTGGCGCGCACCTGGTCGAGCAGCTTGGCGTAGTAGCTCACCTGGTCCGGCGTGGCGCCGGGGGTCATGAAGATGCCGCGCATCATCTGGTACTGCACCGGGATGCCGAACGACATGCAGGTGGGCAGGTCGGACCAAGCCTGCGTGGCCGTGATCTTGGCCGGGTATTCGAGCGGCTTGCCGTCGAACACGCACAGCGGCCGCACCTTGCCCTCGCGCCAGAGCTTCTCGGCCTCGATCGGGTTGTTGACGGTGAGATCCACCTGCTTGGCAGCCAGGTTCTGCGCCACGTCGCCGCCGCCCTTGAGCGGCTGGTAGGCGATCTTGGTGCCGGCGGCGGTTTCGAGCAGCACGCTGATGAGCTGGTCCTCCTGCTTGCTGCCGGTGCCGCCGAGCTTCATCGTGTTCGGCCCGCCGGCGCGCAGCGCGTCGATCAGCTCCTTGGGCGACTTGAAGGGCGCATCGGCGTGCACCCAGAGCACGAACTGGTCGAGCGCCATCATCTCGACCGGCGTGATGTCCTTCCACGAGAAATCGGTGCCGGTGGCCAGCGGCGTGGTGAACAAGTTCGACAGCGTGATGACGAGCTTGTGCGGGTTGCCCTTGGCGGCCTTCACGTCGAGCAGGCCCTCGGCGCCGGAGTTGCCGGCCTTGTTGACCACGTTGAGCGGCTGCTTCATCAGGTTGTTCTTGGCCACGATCTGCTGGATCAGCCGGGCCATCTGGTCGGCGCCGCCGCCGGTGCCTGCCGGCACCACCAGCTCCACCGGGGCCGTGGGCTCCCAGGCGGCGAGCGCTGCAGCCGCGCCGGCGGCGAGGGCGAGGCCCGCCGCACAGCGGGCCGCGGCCCGGCCGATGGAGGTGCAAAAAGGCTTCATGCTCATGTCGGAGGGCTCCGTGCGACAACCGCAAGCGCCAATGCTACGGCCCGGCACCCGGGCTCCTTCGGGGTGGCGCGGCTCAATTGTGTGCAGGCTTACGCATCGAGCGCGACGATAGAATCTGCGGCCCCACCGCTTGTTGCGCGACAAGCACAAACGACACGCCGCCGCGGCCTCGCGGCGCAGCCGCACCGAGCCTGCCCGATGAAAGCCGCCGACATCCGTTCCACGTTCCTGACCTTCTTCGAGTCCAAGGGGCACCAGATCGTGGCCAGCTCGCCGGTGGTGCCGGGCGACGACCCGACGCTGCTGTTCACCAATGCCGGGATGAACCAGTTCAAGGACGTGTTCCTCGGCTTCGACAAGCGCCCCTACAGCCGCGCGGCGACGAGCCAGAAGTGCATCCGCGCCGGCGGCAAGCACAACGACCTCGAGAACGTGGGCTACACCGCGCGCCACCACACGTTCTTCGAGATGCTCGGCAACTTCAGCTTCGGCGACTACTTCAAGCGCGATGCGCTCGCCTACGCCTGGGAGCTGCTGACGGTGCACTTCAAGCTGCCGCCCGAGAAGCTGTGGGCCACCGTCTATGCCGAGGACGACGAGGCCTACGACATCTGGGTCAGGCAGATCGGCCTGCCCGCCGAGCGCGTGGTGCGCATCGGCGACAACAAGGGTGCGCGCTACGCCTCCGACAACTTCTGGATGATGGGCGACACCGGCCCCTGCGGCCCGTGCAGCGAGATCTTCTACGACCACGGCCCCGAGGTGGCCGGTGGCCCGCCCGGCTCGCCCGACGCCGACGGCGACCGCTACATCGAGATCTGGAACAACGTCTTCATGCAGTTCAACCGCACCGAAGACGGCACGATGCACCAGCTGCCCAAGCCGAGCGTCGACACCGGCATGGGCCTGGAGCGGCTGGCGGCGGTGCTGCAGCACGTGCACAGCAACTACGAGATCGACCTCTTCGCCGGACTGCTCGCCGCCACGCGCGATGCCGTGCATGCCGCGGGCGGGCAGCAGGTGGCCGACCTGCAGACGCCGAGCCTGAAGGTGATCGCCGATCACATCCGCGCCTGCGCGTTCACCGTCACCGACGGCGTGATCCCCGGCAACGAGGGCCGCGGCTACGTGCTGCGCCGCATCGCGCGGCGCGCGATCCGCCACGGCTACAAGCTCGGCGCGCGCAAGCCGTTCTTCCACACGCTGGTGGCGGCGCTCGATCGCGCGATGGGCGATGCCTACCCCGAGCTGCGCCGCGGCGCAGCGCGCACGACCGAGGTGCTGAAGGCCGAGGAGGAGCGCTTCTTCCAGACCATCGCCAACGGCATGGAGATCCTCGAGTCGGCGCTGGCGGCGCTGCCGGTCAAGGCCGGCGAGGGCGCGCATGCGGCCCGCCTCGACGGCGAGCTCGCGTTCAAGCTGCACGACACCTACGGCTTCCCGCTCGACCTCACCGCCGACGTCTGCCGCGAGCGCGGCTTCGTCGTCGACGAGGCGGGCTTCGCCGCCGCGATGAAGCGCCAGCGCGACCAGGCGCGCGCGGCGGCCAAGTTCAAGATGGCGGCGGGCCTCGCCTACAGCGGCGCGGCCACCGTCTTCCACGGCTACGACGAACTCGTGCACGAAGGTGCCCGGGTCGTCGCGCTGTACATCGACGGCGCGAGCGTCAGCGCCGTCAAGCCGGGCGACGATGCCGTGGTGGTGCTCGACCACACGCCGTTCTATGCCGAAAGCGGCGGCCAGGTGGGCGACACCGGCGAGCTGCGCAACGCGACCTTCCGCGCCGCGGTCGAAGACACCACCAAGATCCAGGCCGACGTGTTCGGCCACCAGGTGCGCGTGCTCGAAGGCGGCCTCGCGGTGGGCGATGCGCTGACGGCGCGCGTCGACGCCGAGCGGCGCGCGAAGACGATGCGCAACCACAGCGCGACGCACCTGATGCACAAGGCGCTGCACGAGGTGCTCGGTGCGCACGTGCAGCAGAAGGGCTCGCTGGTCGACGCCGAGCGCACGCGCTTCGACTTCAGCCACAACGCGCCGATGAGCGACGAGCAGATCCGGCAGGTGGAGCGGCTGGTCAACGCCGAGATCCTGGCCAATGCCGCGACGCGCTCGCGCGTGCTGCCGCTGGCCGAGGCGCAGAAGCTCGGCGCGATGATGCTGTTCGGCGAGAAGTACGGCGATACCGTGCGCGTGCTCGACATCGGCAGCAGCCGCGAGCTGTGCGGCGGCACGCACGTGCGCGCCACCGGCGACATCGGCCTGTTCAAGATCGTCGCCGAGGGCGGCGTGGCCGCGGGTGTGCGCCGCGTCGAGGCGGTGACCGGCGACAACGCGCTGGCCCACCTGCAGCAGCTCGAGGCCACGCTCGGGCGCGTGGCATCGAGCCTCAAGGTCACGCCGGCCGAGGTCGACGCGCGCGTGGCCGCGGTGCTCGACCACGTGCGCGCGCTCGAGAAGGAGCTCGGCGCGCTCAAGGGCCGGCTTGCCACGGCGCAGGGCGACGAGCTGCTGGCGCAGGCGCGCGACGTGAAGGGGCTCAAGGTGCTGGCCGCCACGCTGCAGGGCGCCGATGCCAAGGCCCTGCGCGAGACGATGGACAAGCTCAAGGACAAGCTCAAGAGCGCGGCCATCGTGCTGGCCGCGGTCGATGGCGGCAAGGTGCAGCTGGCGGCCGGCGTGACGGCCGATGCCATGGGCCGCGTCAAGGCGGGCGAACTGGTCAACTTCGTCGCCGGCCAGGTCGGCGGCAAGGGCGGCGGCAAGCCCGACCTGGCGATGGCCGGTGGCACCGATGCTGCGGCGCTGCCCAAGGCGCTCGCCTCGGTGCAGGGCTGGGTGGCCGATCGCTTGTAGCGCCGATGCCGGCGCTGGCGGCACTCTCGCTGCGCATGACAGCCTGGCGCCGCGCCCTCGTGGCGGTGTCGATCGGCCTCGCGGCCTGCGCGTCGGCGGCGCAGCAGCGGGTGTCCGTGCCCAGCTCGGACGTGCATGGCGGCGACGCGCTCGCGCTGCCTGCACATTGGTTCCCCGTCGATGCACCCGAGCCGGCGCCGGCCTGGGTGCTGCTGCACGGCTGCGGCGGCCCGTACGGCCGCAACGGCGAGTTGTCGCAGCGGATGCGCGAATACGCTGCGTGGTTCAACGCGCTCGGCCACCACGCGCTGGTGCTCGATTCGCTGAGCGCGCGCGGCGAGCGCGAGCTGTGCACGCAGCGCAGCGGCCAGCGCCGCGTGACGCAACGCGAGCGGCGCACCGATGCGCTCGCCGCGCTGCGCTGGCTGGCCGCGCAGAGCGGCGTCGACGCATCGCGCCTGGGCCTCATCGGCTGGTCGCACGGCGGCAGCGCGGTGCTCGCGGCGACCAACCTCGCGTATCGCGAGGTGGCTGCCGCCACCGTGAAGCCGGCGCTGGCGGTGGCGTTCTATCCCGGCTGCGCCGCCGAGGAGCGCCGCGGCTACCGGCCTGCGATGCCGCTGCTGCTGCTGCTGGGCGGCGCCGACGACTGGACGCCCGCCGCGCCCTGCGAGCGCATGGCGACGCGATCGACCGCGCCGCGGCCCGACGTGGAGGTCTACCCCGACGCGCACCACGGCTTCGACGGCACCGCCGCGCTGCGCCGGCGCGACGACGTGCCCAACGGCGCGCAACCCGGCCAGGGCGTGCACGTGGGCGGGCAGCCGCAGGCGCGCGCCGCCTCGCGCGAGCGGCTGCTGCGCTTCGTGCAGGCCGTGCTGCCGGCGCGCTGACCCTGCCGCCGACGCGTGTGCGGGCGCTGTCGTACAGTGCGCCCTTCGTCGCCCGCTGCCCGAATCTTCGATGTCCGATCGCACCCGTCGCCGCGCGCTGCTCGCCGCCATGCTGCTGGCGCCGCTGGCCGCGCGATCGGGCTACCAGGTGCGCGAATGGCCGCCGCGCCAGGCCACGCCGGCGTTCGCGCTCGACGATCTGGATCGCCGCAGCTGGCGCGTGGCTGACCTGCGCGGCCGCCCGGTGCTGCTGAACTTCTGGGCCACGTGGTGCGAGCCGTGCCGCGCCGAGATGCCGTCGCTGGAGCTGCTGGCCGAGCGCCACCGCGCCGACGGGCTTCTGGTGCTGGCGGTGAACTTCCGCGAGTCCGAGCTGACGGTGCGGCGGTTTCTCGAGAAGTTTCCGATCTCGCTGCCGATCGTGCTCGACCCGCAGGGCGCGACCACGAAGGCGTGGACGCCCGGGGTCTTTCCGAACACCGTGCTGATCGACCGCCAGGGCCGGCCGCGCCGCACGATCGTCGGCGAGGTCGACTGGATGGGCGACGAGGCGCGGCCGTGGATGAACGAGCTGCTGCGCAACGTATCCTGAACTCCACAGCCGAGGAGATTTGACGATGCTGCATCGACGATCGATCGTGTGGGCCGGCGGCGCACTGGCCCTGGCGCCGGGCCTGCCGTTGCGGGCGCAGGAGCGCAGCTTCGCGCCGCTGCCGGGCGCGTGGCGCGAGTTCGAGATGACCACCCGCGTCGAGGTCAAACAGGCCAAGGGCGCGACGCGCGTCTGGGTGCCGCTGCCGTCGGTCGACGGCGACTACCAGAAGTCGCTCGACGACACCTGGAGCGGCAACGCCACCGCAACGCGCGTGGCTTCCGACCAGCGCTACGGCGCGCGCATGCTGGTGGCCGAGTTCGGCGCCGACAACACCGCACCGGTGATCGAGGTCGCGAGCCGCGTCCGCACGCAGAACCGGGCCGTCGACTGGCAACGCAAGGCGCCGGCCGCGGAAGACGGCGCGACGTTGAAGTCGTGGGTGCAGCCCACCGAGCTGATGCCCACCGACGGCATCGTGGCCAAGACGGCGCAGGAGATCACCGACGGCGCGCGCAGCGATGTCGAGAAGACGCAGAGGATCTACGACTGGATCGTGACCAACACCCACCGCGAACCCAAGGTGCGCGGCTGCGGCGTGGGCGACATCAAGGCCATGCTCGAAACCGGCAACCTGAGCGGCAAGTGCGGCGACATCAACGGCCTGTTCGTCGGCCTGGTGCGCTCGGTCGGCGTGCCGGCGCGCGACGTGTACGGCATCCGGCTGGTGCCTTCGGCCTTCGGCTATCGCGAGCTCGGCGGCAACCCGGCCAAACTCGAGGGCGCGCAGCACTGCCGCGCCGAGGTGTTCCTGAGGGAGCACGGCTGGGTGGCGATGGACCCGGCCGACGTCGGCAAGGTCATGCGCCTCGAAACGCCCGAGTGGATCAAGGATCCGTCGCACCCGCTGGTCACGCCAGTGCGCAAGGCCTTGTTCGGCGGCTGGGAGGGCAACTGGCTGGCCTACAACACCGCGCACGACGTGGCGCTGCCCGGCAGCAGCGGCCCCAAGCTCGGGTTCCTGATGTACCCCCAGTGCGAGAACGACGCCGGCCGCTACGACGCGCTGGACCCCGACAACTTCAAATACACGATCACTGCGCGCGAGATCAAGGCTTGACGATCGAATCACTGGCCCGTCCGCAGGAGGAGGCGGCGGGCGACTACGAACAGGTGTGCTGGCGGCTGGCGGGTTTCGATGCCCGCGTGTCGCCCGAATGGGTCGATGGCTACCTGAGCGGCGTGCTCGCGGGGCCGCGTGCCGTGCCGCCCGAGGAATGGCTGCCGCGCATGCTCGGCGAGGCGTTCGGCCGCGTGTTCGCCGACCCGCCCGACGAGCGCTACGCGCGCCGCGCGCTGGTGTCGCGCTGGCGCGAGATCGGCGCCCAGCTCGACGCCGAGGGCCTGCTCGACGATCCCGACGCGATCCGGCTCGGCCCCTGGCTGCTGGAGTTCGAGGATGCCGATCGCGCCGACTTCGTGGCCCGCGGCCTCGGCAGCGCCGACGACGCGCAGCGCGAGCTGCGCCCCGGCGTGGCGTGGTCGCGCGGCTTTCGCGCGGCGATCGCCGACGGCCATGCCGACTGGGTGCAGCCCGACGCCGGCAGCGATGACGCGCGGCGTTTCGCATCGGCGCTGGCGAGCATCGACGCGCTGCAGTTGGGCGACGACGAGCTGGCGGCGCACCTGCGCTCGTGCGGCGCACCGGCCGATGCGAGCCGCGACGATCTGATCGACGCCGCCTGCCTGGCGGCGCAGGATCTGCGCCTGTACTGGGTCGATCACGCACCGAGGCCCGAGACGCGGCACGTCGACAAGCAGCCCGGCCGCAACGACCCATGCCCCTGCGGCAGCGGGCGCAAGTTCAAGAAGTGCCACGGAGCCTGAGCCCGGCCGCTGCTACATTGCGCGCCATGCTCGAACCGCTGCCGCTGAAACACCGCCGCATCGTGCTCGGCCTCACCGGCGGCATCGCCTGCTACAAGGCGGCCGAGCTGGCGCGCGAGCTGGTCAAGGCCGGCGCCGGCGTGCAGGTGGTGATGACCGAGGCGGCCGGGGCCTTCATCACGGCGGTCACGATGCAGGCGCTGTCGGGCCGCCCCGTCTACACCAGCCAGTGGGACGCGCGCGAAGGCAACAACATGGCGCACATCAACCTCACGCGCGAGGCCGACGCGCTGCTGGTGGCGCCGGCGTCGGCCGACTTCATGGCCAAGCTGGCGCACGGCGCGGCCGACGATCTGCTGAGCCTGCTCGCGCTGGCGCGGCCGCGCGAGCGCTGCGCGCTGCTGCTCGCGCCGGCGATGAACCGCGAGATGTGGTCGCACCCGGCCACGCAGCGCAACGTGGCGCAGCTGCGCGACGACGGCGCGGTGATCCTCGGCCCGGCCAGCGGCGACCAGGCCTGCGGCGAGACGGGCGACGGCCGCATGCTCGAGGCGCTGGAGTTGCGCGACGAGCTGATCGCGCATCTGCAGCCCAAGCATCTGGCCGGCCGCAAGGTGCTGGTCACGGCCGGCCCCACGTTCGAGGCCATCGACCCGGTGCGCGGCATCACGAATCTTTCCAGCGGCAAGATGGGCTTTGCGATTGCGCGCGCCGCGCAGGAAGCCGGCGCCGAAGTGACGCTGGTGGCCGGGCCGGTGGCGCTGGCCACGCCGCGCCACGTGCAGCGCATCGACGTGCAAAGCGCGCAGCAGATGCACGACGCGGTGGTGCCGCTGGCGCCGGCGCACGACGTGTTCGTGGCCACTGCGGCGGTGGCCGACTGGCGGCCCGCCACCTTCGCGCAGCGCAAGATCAAGAAGGACGGCTCGAAGACGACGCCGAGCTTCGAGCTGACCGAGAACCCCGACATCCTGGCCGCCGTGGCGCGGCTGCCAGACCGGCCGTATTGCGTCGGCTTCGCCGCCGAGACCGACGACCTGGCGCGCAATGCGCGCGAGAAGCTGGCGCGCAAGAACGTGCCGCTGATCGTCGGCAACCTCGGCCCCGCCACCTTCGGGCGCGACGACAACGCGCTGCTGCTCGTCGACGCCAAGGGCGAGCGCCAGCTGGCCAGCGCCGACAAGCTCACGCTGGCGCGCGAGCTGGTGCGCGAGATCGCGCAGCGCCTCGCCGCAACGGCGAAGACCGCGACATGACGACGATCGACGTCAAGGTGCTCGACGGCCGCATGGCCGAGCACCTGCCGGCCTACGCCACCCCCGGCAGCGCCGGGCTCGACCTGCGCGCCTGCCTCGACGCGCCGTTGCTGCTCGAGCCCGGGCAGTCGGCGCTGGTGCCCACCGGCCTGGCGATCCACATCGGCGACCCCGCGTTCGCCGCGATGATCCTGCCGCGCTCGGGCCTCGGCCACAAGCACGGCATCGTGCTCGGCAACCTGGTGGGCCTGATCGACAGCGACTACCAGGGCCAGCTGATGGTCAGCTGCTGGAACCGCGGCCACGCCGTGTTCACCGTGCAGCCGATGGAGCGCATCGCGCAGATGGTGATCGTGCCGGTGGTGCAGGCGCGCTTCCGCCGCGTCGACGAGTTCGACGCCAGCGCGCGCGGCGCGGGCGGCTTCGGTTCGACCGGACGGGCGTAGGCGCGCGGCGCCTGCGACGGCGCTCAGTGCAGCGTCGACTTCGACGTCGTGTCGTCGAGCACCGTCAGCGTGCCGGCGTCGACGCTGCGCTGCGTGATCTCGTCGTCGGTGGCCTCGCGCACGTCGATCACCTTGAGCTGCAGGCGCAGCGCGATGCCGGCCAGCGGATGGTTGGCGTCGAGCACCACGTGGGTGGGGTAGACCTCGGTCACGGTGTAGAGCGCGTCGCGCGGCATGTCGGCCGTCTGCGCGCCCGCGGGCAGCCCTTCGAACTGCATGCCGGGCTCGAGCTGCTCGGGGAAGAGCGAGCGCTCCTCGAAGCACACCTTGTCGGGGTCGTAGTCGCCGAAGGCATGCTCGGGCTCCAGATGCAGCGTGGCCTCGAAGCCGGCGCTCTGGCCGGCGAGCGCCTCCTCCACCTTGGCCAGCAGATCGTCGCCGCCGTAGAAGAACTCCATCGGATCGCGCAGCTCGTCGATCTGCCCGCCTTGCGTGTCGTGCAGGGTCCAGACGAGCGTGACGACGCAGGGGTTGGCGATCTGCATCAACTCATCTTCGCACAGCGCTCCCGCACGCACCATCCCGAAGACGACAATCGCCGCATGCAGATCGATCACCCATCGGCGCTGCTCGGCGGCCTGAGCCCGGCGCAGTTCATGCGCCGGCACTGGCAGCGTCGCCCGCTCGTCGTGCGCGGTGCGTGGCCCGGCGTGAAGGCGCCGCTGCCGCGCGCCGAGCTGCTGGCGCTCGCCGCCGACGACGGCGTCGAGTCGCGCCTGGTGCGGCGCGACGGTTCACGCTGGTCGCTGCAGCGCGGGCCGTTCGCGCGGCGCGCTCTGCCGTCGCTCAAGCACCCGCTGTGGACGCTGCTGGTGCAGGGCATGGACCTGCATGTCGATGGCGCGCGGGCGATGCTGGAGCCGTTTCGCTTCGTCACCGATGCGCGCCTCGACGATCTGATGATCTCGTTCGCCACCGACGGCGGCGGCGTCGGCCCGCACGTGGACCCGTACGACGTATTCCTGATCCAGCTCGAGGGGCGCCGTCGCTGGCGCCTCGGCCCGGCGAAGGATCGTCGGCTGGTGGCCGATGCGCCGCTGAAGCTGCTGCAACACTTCGAGCCGACGCAGGACATCGTGCTCGAACCCGGCGATCTGCTGTACCTGCCGCCGATGTGGGGCCACGACGGCATCGCCGTGGGCACCTGCATGACCGCGTCGGTGGGCTTTCGCGCGCCGACGCGGCAGACCATCGTGCGCGAGGTTCTGCCGCTGCTGGCCGACGCGCTGCCCGAGGCCGCGTCGTGGGATGGCCTGTACCGCGATGCCGGCGAATCGGCCACCGCCACGCCGGGGCGCGTGCCGCAGTCGCTCGAACGCTTTGCCCGCGCGGCGTGGCAGCGCGTGCTCGGCGAGCCCGGCCGCCTGGCGCAGGCCCTCGGCCAGTGGCTCACCGAACCGAAGGCGCAGGTGTGGTTCGATGCGGGCAGCGTGCCGGCCGACGCGAGCCGGCCGCTGCGGCTCGACCGGCGCAGCCGCATGATGTACGACCTGCGCCATGTGTATCTCAACGGCGAGGCGTTCACGATCGCCGCGCGCGACCTGCGCGTGATGCGCAAGCTCGCCGATCGTCGCGAACTCTCCATCGCTGAGCGCGGGCGGCTCGGCTCTGCCGCGCGCGCGCTGATCGATCAATGGGCCGAGGCGGGGTGGTTGCATGAGCTCTGATTCCGACACCGGCGCGGCGGCGATCGCCTCGCGCAGCGCCTTCACGCAGGCGGCACTCACGCTGCTCACGGCGCTGCCCGAATCGAAGCCGCGCCAGCTGCTGATCGTCGATGCCGATTTCGGCCCTTGGCCGCTCGGCGAGGCGGCGGTGGTCGATGCCCTCACGCAATGGGCGCGCCTGCCGGGCCGGCACCTGCGGCTCATGGGCCTGCGCTTCGACGTGCTCGAGCGCGACCAGCCACGCCTGGCGGTCTGGCGTCGCCATTTCGCGCACGTGCTGGAGTGCTGCACGCCGACCGACGTGGAGGCCACTGACATGCCGTCGCTGCTGCTGGCCGACGGCGCCGCGCTGGAGTTGGTCGACCGCGAGCGCTTCGTGGCGCGGCGCACCGACGATCGCCGCGCGCTGGTGCTGCTGCGCGAGCGCACTGACGCGCTTTTGCAACGCAGCCAGCCGGCATGGCCGGTCACGAACCTGGGCCTCTAGGCCGTGCCGAGGCCGCGGCTATAATGCGCGGCTTGACAGCGCCCGCCAAGCAGTCGCAGCGGCGCCGTCGGGTCGGAATCGGGCAGGACAGCCCAAGAGACAACCACCGAATCCGTACCGAACCGGTTTCCCCCGTACTTCATAAGCTAAGAGGAATTTCATGAACAAGTCGCTCCTGCTTGCCTCCATGGTCGCCGTCGCCGCGCTTGCCGCCTGCGGCAAGACCGAAGCCCCCGCGCCCGCGGCTCCTGCCGCAGCACCGGCTGCCGCGCCCGCGGCGCCCATCGCCGCCGCGGCTTCCGCCGTTCAAGGCGCTGCCGCCACCGCCGCCGCCGGCGCCGCTTCGGCCGTTGCCGGTGCTGCCGATACGGCCGCTTCGGCCGCCGCTGGCGCTGCCGCCAACGCCGCCGACGCCGCGGCCAAGGCCGCTGCCGCCGCTGCCTCGGCGATCAAGAAGTAAGCAGCGCGTCGCCTCGGCGACGCATCAACGAAGCCGCCCCGAGGGGCGGCTTTTTCGTGGGGCATGCCGGTCCGCTGCTGGCGCAAGCCGTTCGGCGCGCGAACGCTACTTGAGCTCGTTGACGAGCAGCGTCGCGATGCGCTGGCCGGTCTCGCTGCCCTCGGGCGCGCCGTCGGCGTTCTGGATGCTGATCTGCGTCTTGCCCGCGGCCGACTTCACCGCGATGCGATAGCGCTGCACCGTGGTGGCGGCGTTGTCGGAGCTGAACAGCCGGGCGAAGAAGTTCGGTTCTTCCTTGCCGGCGATCTTGGGGTCGACGTAGCGCACGAAGTAGACACCGGCGGCGCGGTCGCGGTCCTCCACCGTGAAGCCGCTGCGGTCCAGCGCCAGGCCCACGCGACGCCAGGCGCGGTCGAAGGTCTCGTCGAACTCCAGCACCGCGCCGGTCTGGCCGCTGACCAGCCGCGCCCTGGCCGGAAGCTCCGGGGCGGCGGCGACCTGCGTGCGCGCGGTCTCCTCCTTCACGCCGGCCAGCTGGATCATCAGGCGCGAGAGCATCTCGGCCTCGAGCTGCGGATCGGATTCGCGCAAGCGCCAGCCCGGCAGGTCGCGCGCCTGGCCCTGCATGAACTCCTCGAGGCCGCGGTGGCTGACGAAGATCTCGCTGCCGTCGGCGGTGCGCTCGACGCGGGTGCGGAACTTGTCGCGCTCGCCGGTGGAGTAGATCGATTCGATGATCAGGCCCAGCGTGCGACGCACGATGTCCTGCGGGATCTTGGCGCGGTTCTCGGCCCACTCGGTTTCCATCACGCCGGTCTGCGGATCGTCGAGCGCGAGGCTGAAGCCGCGCCCGACCCAGAACGTGCGCAGCTGCGGCCACAGCTGCTCGGGCGTCTGGTTCACCACCAGCCAGCGCTGCCGGCCCTGGCGCTCGATGCGCACGTTGCCGCTGCTGCTGGGCGCCACCACGGGGCCCGAGGCCGCGGGGCTGCTCGCCGCGGTGCTCTGCATGCCCGCCGCGCTGACCACGGCCGACTGCGGCTGGTAGCGGCTGTCGCGGGCGAGCTGCGTGAGGTCGGGCGGCACGTCGAGCGGCGCGACCTTGCCGCCTTGCGTGCGGTAGTCGACCTTGTCGCCGGTGAGGAAGGTCTCCACCGACGAGCAGCCCGCCAGCGCGATCGCGGCGGCCAGGGCGATGAAGGGTCGTGGCGGGCAACGGGTCACGAATCGGGTCTCCGAAAGGGCGTGCGCCGCGCAGCGCGCACGCGAAGAGGGCGAGGCCGGCCGGGTGCTCAGAGCAGGCCGCCGTCGCGCATCGCCTGCTCGACGAGCTTCTGGCCGGCCGGCGTGAGCGGCACGATCGGCAGCCGCACGGCGGCGCTGCAACGGCCCAGCCGCGACAGCGCGTACTTGGCCGGTGCCGGGCTCGGCTCGCAGAACAGTTGCCGATGCAGCGGCAGCAGCTTCAGATGGATCTCGCTCGCGCGCCGGGCCTGGCCCTCGATGGCGGCCATGCACAGCTCGTGCATCTGGCGCGGCGCCACGTTGGCGGTCACGCTCACGTTGCCGTGGCCGCCCAGGAGCATCAGCGCCACCGCGGTGCCGTCGTCGCCGGAATAGATCGAGAAGCCCTTGGGCGCATGCTTGATCAGCCAGGCCGCGCGCTCGATATTGCCGCTGGCTTCCTTGATGCCGACCACGCGCGGCAGCTGCGCCAGGCGCAGCGCGGTCTCGGGCTGCATATCGGCGACGGTGCGGCCCGGCACGTTGTAGAGCACCATCGGCAGATCCACCGCTTCGGCGATCGCCTTGAAGTGCTGGTAGATGCCGTCCTGCGACGGCCTGTTGTAGTACGGCACCACGCTCAGATGGCAATCGGCACCGACCTCCTTGGCGTAGCGCGTCAGCTCGATCGCCTCGCGCGTGGAATTCGCACCGGTGCCGGCCATGATGGGCACGCGACCGCGCGCCTGCTCGACCGCGACGCGGATGATCTCGCAGTTCTCGGCCATCGACACCGTGGGCGATTCGCCGGTGGTGCCGACGACGCCGATGCAGTCGGTGCCTTCGGCGATGTGCCAGTCGATCAGGCCGCGCAGGCCCGGGTAGTCGATCTCGCCGTTGTCGAGCATCGGCGTCACGAGCGCGACGATGCTGCCGATGATGGGTTTCATGGTGCGCGTCCTGCGGTTGCCGCGATTCTAGGTCACCAGTCGCTGCTCGCCGGGCGCGGGCCCGCCGGCTGCGCAGCGCACCGCGGCGATGCGCTGCACGCGGCGCGTGGGCTCGTCGAGCAGGCCGTCTTCGTAGGCGAGCACATGCAGGCCGCGCGCAGCGTCGAGCAGCTCGCCGGGGCGCAGCAGGAACTGCGGGTTCGACGGCCGGCCGTGGCGTTCGTTGCCGACGGCGAAGGTTTCGTACAGCAGCAGCCCGCCCGGGCCCACGCTCGCCACCACCTGCGGCAGGTTCGCTCGCCAGAGATAGTTCGTGACGACCACGGCGTCGAAACATCGATCGCCGAGCGGCCACGATCCGGCTTCGAGGTCGGCCTCGATCAGCTCGCCCGCGCCCTCGCACGCGGCCAGCGCCGCGGCGTCGCGATCGACGCCGGTGACGCGAAGGCCCTGCGCGGCCAGCCAGCGCAGATGCCGCCCGCTGCCGCAGGCCACGTCGAGCACCGTGCCGCCGCGCGCGATCAGCTGCGCGAAGCGCGTCACCCACGGCGAGGGCAGGTCCATCGTCAGAAGCAGGCCCAGAGCCGGTTGGCCAGGTCCACCATCAGATGCGGATTGCGATAGGCCGCGAACACCAGCGCCAGCACCAGCGCGGCCGCCGCCCAGGCGATCACGCGGCGCCCGGTGCGGGGGGGCTCGCGATCGCCCATGGCCCGGCGCCGCTCAGGCCGCCTGCGCGGCGGCGGGCCGCGCGATCGGCGTTTCGCGCACCGGCAGGTTCACGATGCCGGCGAACACGCCCAGCGCCACCGCGATCCACCACACCACGTCGTAGCTGCCGGTGCTGTCGTACAGCCGCCCGCCGAGCCACACACCGAGGAACGACCCCAGCTGATGGCTGAGGAACACGAAGCCGCTCAACATCGTCATGTGCTGCACGCCGAAGATCTGCATCACCGTGGCGTTGGTGGGCGGCACCGTGCTCAACCACAGCAGGCCCATCGTCGACGCGAAGAGGTACACGCTCCACGGCGACAACGGCAGCGAGATGAAGGCCACGATCGCTACCGCGCGCAGGAAATAGATCGCCGACAGCAGATAGCGCTTGGGCCAGCGCTGGCCGATCTCGCCCGCGGCATAGGTGCCGAACACGTTGAACAGGCCGATCAGCGCCAGTGCCGTGGTCGCCACCTCGGGGCCGAGGCCGCGGTCCTTCAGGTAGCTGGGCATGTGCACGCCGATGAACACCACCTGGAAGCCGCAGACGAAGTAGCCCGCGGTCAGCAGCTGGAAGCTGCGGTAGCCGAAGGCCTCGCGAAGCGCGGCGCCCACGCCCTGCCGCGGGCCGGCAGCGGCCGTGCGGGGCGGCTCCTTCAAGCCGAAGGCCAGCGGCGCGATCGCCAGCGCCATGCAGCCGAGGATCATCAGCGCGCTTTGCCAGCCGACGTGGCCGATCAGCCAGCTTTCCACCGGCATCATCAGGAACTGGCCGAACGAGCCCGCCGCGGCGGTGATGCCCATCGCCGACGAGCGCCGCGACGGATCGACGTTGCGGCCGATCACGCCGTAGATCACGGCATACGTGGTGCCGGCCTGCGCCATGCCGAGGATCAGCCCGGCGCTGCCGGTGAAGGCCAGGCCCGAGGTGGCCAGCGCCATCAGCACCAGGCCGCTGGCATAGAGCACCGCGCCGCCGATCAGCACCCTGAATGCGCCGAAGCGGTCGGCCAGCGCGCCGGCGAACGGGCCGGCAAGGCCCCAGGCCAGGTTCTGTATGGCCATCGCGAAGGCGAAGGTCTCGCGCGTCCAGCCGCGCTCCATCGTGATCGGCTGCAGCCACAGGCCGAAACCGTGGCGGATGCCCATCGACAGCGTGACGACTGCGGCGCCGCACAGCAGCACCTGCGTCAACGACAAGGTTCCGGGCGGACGGGCGGTGGTCGACATGGCGCGAATCTAGCGCATCGCGTGCTGCGCTGCCGATACAGCCGCGCCGATACAGCGCAGCGCGGGGTCGCGCGGCATCACGCGATGTGAAAAGGCGGGGTGCTGCGGCTCCCTACAATCGCGCGCCATGGCCACCAAGCAAACCCGCTACGCGGAGGAATCGATCCGCGTGCTCAAGGGGCTGGAGCCGGTGCGGCAGCGCCCCGGCATGTACACCCGCACCGACAACCCGCTGCACGTGGTGCAGGAGGTGATCGACAACGCCGCCGACGAGGCGCTCGCCGGCCAGGGCCAGCGCATCGCCGTCACGCTGCACGCCGACGGCTCGGTGACGGTGGAGGACGACGGCCGCGGCATCCCGATCGGCCTGCACCCCGAAGAGAAGGTGCCGGTGATCGAGATCGTCTACACGCGGCTGCACGCCGGCGGCAAGTTCGACAAGGGCGCCGGCGGCGCCTACAGCTTCTCGGGCGGCCTGCACGGCGTGGGCGTCAGCGTGACCAACGCCTTGGCCAAGCGGCTCGAGGTCACCGTCTGCCGCGACGGCCAGGTGGCGACGATGGCCTTCGCCGGCGGCGAGGTGGCCGAGAAGTTCGCGGTGCGCAAGGCCAAGGCCGGCGAGGGCAGATCCGGCACCTCGGTGCGCGTGTGGCCGGACCCGAAGTACTTCGAATCGGCCGAGCTGCCGCGTGCCGACCTGATGCACCTGCTGCGCAGCAAGGCGGTGCTGATGCCTGGCGTGACGGTGACGCTGACGCACGAGAAGTCCAAGGACACGCAGACCTGGCTCTACAAGGGCGGGTTGCGCGACTACCTGATGCAGAGCCTGCCGGCCGACCCGCTGATCCCGCTGTTCGAGGGCGAGCAATACGCCTCGGGCAGCGAGGCCGAGAACATCGCCGAGGGCGAGGGCGCGGCCTGGTGCGTGGCCTTCACCGAAGAGGGCAACCCGCTGCGCGAGAGCTACGTCAACCTGATCCCCACGGTGGCCGGCGGCACGCACGAGGCGGGCTTGAAGGACGGCCTGTTCGCCGCGGTGCGCAGCTTCATCGACGTGCACGCGCTGCTGCCCAAGGGCGTGAAGCTGATGCCCGACGACGTGTTCTCGCGCGCCAGCTTCGTGCTGAGCACCAAGGTGCTCGACCCGCAGTTCCAGGGCCAGATCAAGGAGCGGCTCAACAGCCGCGACGCGCTGCGGCTCGTGTCGGGCTACGTGAAGCCGATGCTCGAGCTGTGGCTGAGCCAGCACGTGGAGCACGGCCGCAAGCTCGCCGACCTGGTGATCCGCCAGGCGCAGACGCGCCAGCGTGCGAGCCAGAAGGTCGAGAAGCGCAAGGGCTCGGGCGTGGCGGTGCTGCCAGGCAAGCTCACCGATTGCGAAAGCCGCGACACCGACATCAACGAGATCTTCCTCGTCGAGGGCGACTCGGCCGGTGGCTCGGCCAAGATGGGCCGCGACAAGGAGACGCAGGCCATCCTGCCGCTGCGCGGCAAGGTGCTCAACGCCTGGGAGGTGGAGCGCGACCGCCTGTTCGCCAACACCGAGATCCACGACATCGCGGTGGCCATCGGCGTCGACCCGCACGGCGCCGACGACGAGCCCGATCTCTCGGGCCTGCGCTACGGCAAGGTCTGCATCCTCAGCGATGCCGACGTCGACGGCTCGCACATCCAGGTGCTGCTGCTGACGCTCTTCTTCCGCCACTTCCCCAAGCTGATCGAGCGCGGCCATGTGTGCGTGGCCAAGCCGCCGCTGTACCGCGTGGACGCGCCAGCGCGCGGCAAGAAGCCGGCGGCCAAGATCTACGCGCTCGACGACGGCGAGCTCGAGGCCGCGCTCGACAAGCTGCGCAAGGAAGGCGCGCGCGAGGCCAGCTGGAGCATCAGCCGCTTCAAGGGCCTGGGCGAGATGAGCGCCGAGCAGCTGTGGGAGACGACGCTCAACCCCGACACGCGGCGCCTGCTGCGCGTGGCCTTCGGCGATGCCGGCTTCGACGGCACCGCGCAGCTGCTGACGCGGCTGATGGGCAAGGGCGAGGCGCAGGCGCGGCGCGAGCTGATGGAACTGCATGGCGACGCGATCGAGGTCGATGTCTGAGTCAGCCGCACCGCGGGTGCACCTGCGGCCGACGATGCTGAGCGATCTGGATTTCGTGATCAGCGTCGAGACCGATGCGCACAACCTGCCGTTCATCACGCCGTGGGACCGCACGCAGCACGAGGGCGCGGTGCGCTTCCCGGATTTTCGCCACTTCATCGTCGAGGTGGGCGAGGGCACCGACCGCGCGGGCTTCGTGATCCTGCAGGGCTGCCGCAACCCGCACGGCAGCGTCGAGCTCAAGCGCATCGTGCTGCAGCCCAAGGGCCTGGGTCTCGGGCGCGCCTGCGCGCGGTTGCTCAAGCGCATGGCTTTTCGCGACCTCGGCGCGCACCGCTTCTGGCTCGACGTGAAGCTGCTCAACAAGCGCGCGCTGGCGCTTTACGCCAGCGAGGGCTTCGTCGAGGAAGGGCGCCTGCGCGAAAGCGTGCGCGTCTGGAAGGCCGAATCCGGCGCCGACGGCCCGTCGCAGCTGGCCGGCTACGACTCGCTGGTGGTGATGAGCATGCTCGACCGCGAGTACCAGGCGCGCGTGGCGCTGGGGCAGGAGTCGGTGAACCCATCAATGCAATCGTGATCAAGCCATGAGCGAACAACTCACGCTGCTGGACGCCGGCGGCGACGACAACGCCGTCGCGCTGGCGCGATACGCCGAGCGCGCGTACCTCGAATACGCGCTGTCGGTGGTCAAGGGCCGCGCGCTGCCCGATGTGTGCGACGGCCTGAAGCCGGTGCAGCGCCGCATCCTGTATTCGATGCAGCGCATGGGGCTGGGCTTTGCCGGTGCCTCGGGCGCCAAGCCGGTGAAGAGCGCGCGCGTGGTCGGCGACGTGCTCGGCCGCTTCCATCCGCACGGCGACCAGGCCGCCTACGACGCGCTGGTGCGCATGGCGCAGGACTTCTCGCAACGCTATCCGCTGATCGACGGCCAGGGTAACTTCGGCAGCCGCGACGGCGACGGCGCCGCGGCGATGCGCTACACCGAGGCGCGGCTGGCGCCGATCGCGCGGCTGCTGCTCGACGAGATCGACGAGGGCACGGTCGACTTCGTGCCCAACTACGATGGCTCCACCGAGGAGCCGAAGACGCTGCCGGCGCGGCTGCCGTTCATTTTGCTCAACGGCGCGTCGGGCATCGCGGTGGGCCTGGCCACCGAGGTGCCGAGCCACAACCTGCGCGAGGTGGCGGCCGCGGCGGTGGCCCTGATCCGCAACGACAAGCTCGGCGACGACGCGTTGTTCGAGCTGATCCCCGGCCCCGACTATCCCGGCGGCGGGCAGGTGATCAGCAGCGCCGACGAGATCCGCGCCGCCTACGCCAGCGGCCGCGGTTCGCTGAAGGTGCGCGCGCGCTGGAAGATCGAAGACCTCGCCCGCGGCCAGTGGCAGCTCGTGGTGACCGAGCTGCCGCCGTTCACCAGCGCGCAGAAGGTGCTCGAGGAGATCGAGGAACTCACCAACCCGAAGGTCAAGCCGGGCAAGAAGGCGCTGGCGCAGGAGCAGGTGCAGCTCAAGCAGACCGTGCTCGCGGTGCTCGACGCGGTGCGCGACGAATCCGGCAAGGACGCACCGGTGCGGCTCGTGTTCGAGCCGAAGACGCGCACCATCGATCCGGCGGAACTCTCGGCCACGCTGCTCGCGCACACCAGCCTCGAAACCAGCGCGCCGATGAACCTCACGATGGTGGGCAGCGACGGCCGGCCGACGCAGAAGAGCCTGCGCCAGGTGCTCGGCGAGTGGATCGCCTTCCGCCAGGCCACGGTGCTGCGCCGTTCGCGTCACCGGCTCGAGAAGGTGCGCGAGCGCATCCACGTGCTCGAGGGCCGGCAGCTGGTGCTGCTGAACATCGACGAGGTGATCGCGATCATCCGCAAGTCCGACGAGCCGAAGCCGGCACTGATCGCGCGCTTCAAGCTCAGCGAGCGGCAGGCTGATGACATCCTCGACCTGCGGCTGCGCCAGCTGGCGCGCCTGGAGGCGATCAGGATCGAGCAGGAGCTGAAGGAGCTGCGCGAGGAGCAGACCAAGCTCGACGAGATCATCGGCAGCCCGGCGGCGCTGAAGCGGCTGCTCGTCAAGGAGGTCGAGGCCGACGCGAAACAGCATGGCGACGAGCGCCGCACGCTGATCCAGGCCGAGAAGAAGGCGGTGGCCGAGATCCGCATCGTCGACGAACCGGTCACCGTGGTGATGAGCCTCAAGGGCTGGGCGCGGCGCATGGCCGGCCATGAGGTCGACGCGGCGACGCTGTCGTTCAAGGCCGGCGACGGCCTGTACGGCACCTTCGCCTGCCGCAGCGTCGACACGCTGCTGGTGTTCGGCAGCAACGGGCGCGTCTACAGCGTTGCGGTGTCGGCGCTGCCCGGCGGGCGCGGCGACGGGCAGCCGATCACCTCGCTGATCGAACTCGAAAGCGGCACCCAGGCGGGGCACTACTTCGCCGGCCACGGCGACCAGCTGCTGCTGCTGGCCAACACCGGCGGCTTCGGGTTGCGCGCGCGCGCGGCCGACATGCAGTCGCGCCAGCGCGGCGGCAAGGCCTTCCTCACGATCGACGACGGCCAGCATCTGCTGCCGCCGGTGGCCGTCGCGCCGGGGCACGATCAGGTGGCGTGCCTGTCGCTCGGCGCGCGGCTGCTGGTGTTCGCGCTCGACGAGGTGAAGCTGCAGTCCGGCGGCGGACGCGGGCTGACGCTGATGGACGTGGACGACAAGGACCCGATGCTCTCGGTGGCCACTTGCCATGACGCCGTCGTGGTGATCGGCAGCGGCCGCGGCGACAAGCCGCGCGAGGTGACGCTGCAGGGCGGGGCACTCGCCGAACACGCCGGCCGGCGCGCGCGCAAGGGCCGCAAGGTCGAGGGCATGAAGAGCGTCGCGCGCGTGGTGGCGCAGTGAGACCGGCATCGGCCGACATTCGACCGCACCGTGCGCAGGGCCATTGGCCGCGCCCTGCGTCCATGCGATTCGTGCTGCATCACCGCGGTGCGTGGACTTCGGCATCGGCGTGTCATGCCGGAACGTGCTGCCGCAGTAGACTCGCCGCGCGCAAGCGCAGCGTGCACCAGGAGACCTAGCCCCGTGCTGCCGACCAATGTGTCCGACCCGTCGTACTTCCACAAGGTCGTTGACTGTCAATGGGCCTGCCCGGCCCACACACCCGTACCCGAATACATCCGGCTGATCGCGCAAGGGCGTTACGACGACGCCTACATGGTCAACTGGGTCAGCAATGTCTTTCCCGGTGTGCTCGGCCGCACCTGCGACCGGCCCTGCGAGCCGGCCTGCCGGCGCGGCCGCGTCGAGGAGGGCAACACGCCCGGCCAGAAGCCCGAGGCAGTGGCCATCTGCCGCCTCAAGCGCGTGGCGGCCGACTTCAAGGGCGGGGAGGTGCGGGCGATGATCCCGCGGCCGCAGCCGCGCAACGGCAAGCGCGTGGCCTGCGTGGGCGGCGGCCCGGCGTCGCTGACCGTGGCGCGCGACCTCGCCACGCAAGGCTATGCGGTGACGGTGTTCGAGGGCGACGCCAAGGGCGGCGGCTTCATGCGCACGCAGGTGCCGCGCTTTCGCCTGCCCGAGGAGGTGATCGACGAGGAGGTCGGCCACATCCTCGGTCTCGGCGTCGACTTCCGCGGCGGGCAATACGTGAAGTCGATGAAGGCGCTGCTGGCCGAGGGCTGGGACGCGATCTTCGTCGGCTGCGGCGCCCCGCGCGGGCGCGAGCTGGCCATCCCGGGCCGCGACGAGGCCAAGGCGAACATCCACATCGGCATCGACTGGCTGGCGTCGGTGTACTTCGGGCATGTCACCCAGGTGTTGCCGCGCGTGATCGTGCTCGGCGGCGGCAACACCGCGATGGACTGCTGCCGCTCCGCGCGGCGCCTCGGCGCCGACGACGTGAAGGTCATCGTGCGCTCCACGTTCGAGGACATGAAGGCCTCGCCATGGGAGAAGGAGGACGCGATGCACGAAGGCATCCCGATCCTGCCGTGCCATGTGCCGGTGGCCTTCCTGCACGAGGGTGGCAAGCTGACCGGCATGCGCTTCCAGATCGTCAAGTCGGTCTACGACGCCAAGGGCCGGCGCACGCTGCAGCCCACCGGCGAGCCCGACGTCGACTTCGCCTGCGACGAGGTGCTAATCGCCGTCGGCCAGGAGAACGCCTTCCCGTGGATCGAGCGCGACACCGGCATCGCGTTCAACGACTGGGGCCTGCCGGTGCTCGACGAGGCCTCGCTGCAGTCGACGCTGCCGCAGGTGTTCTTCGGCGGCGATGCCGCGTTCGGCCCCAAGAACATCATCACCGCGGTGGCCCACGGCCACGAGGCCGCGGTGTCGATCGACCGCTTCGTCCACGGCGAGGACGTGAAGAAGCGCCCGCCGCCGCACGTGAACCTGATGTCGCAGAAGATGGGCATCCACGAGTGGAGCTACGACAACGCGCCGTCGGACGCGCTGCGCCACAAGGTGCCGTGGGCGAAGGCCGAGGCCGCGCTCAGGAGCATCAAGATCGAGGTCGAGCTCGGCTTCGACGCCGCCGTCGCGCTGAAGGAGGCGCAGCGCTGCCTCAACTGCGACGTGCAGACGGTGTTCACCGACAAGCTGTGCATCGAGTGCGATGCCTGCGCCGACATCTGCCCCACCGACTGCATCACCTTCACCGGCAACGGCGAGGAGGCCGAGCTGCGCACGCGCCTGAAGGCGCCGTCGCGCAACGCGGCGCAGAGCCTGTACGTGAGCACGTCGCTCAAGACGGGCAGGGTGATGGTCAAGGACGAAGACGTCTGCCTGCACTGCGGGCTGTGCGCCGAGCGCTGCCCGACCGGCGCGTGGGACATGCAGAAGTTCCTGCTGCAGACCACCAAGGCCGGCCCGGCGGCGCGCGACAGCCAGTCGGCCTCGCGCCGCATCGGAGCCACCGCATGAAGCGCATCGAAGCCATCAACGACTTCGTCGTCAAGTTCGCCAACGTCAACGGCTCGGGTTCGGCCTCGGCCAACGAGCTGTTCGCCAAGGCCATCCTGCGCATGGGCGTGCCGGTGAGCCCGCGCAACATCTTCCCGAGCAACATCCAGGGTCTGCCCACGTGGTACGAGGTGCGCGTGTCAGAGGCCGGCTGGCTCGGCCGCCGCGGCGGCATCGACATGATGGTGGCGATGAACCCGCAGACCTGGGCGCAGGACGTGGCCGAGATCGAGCCCGGCGGCTACCTGTTCCACGACAGCACCAAGCCGCTGCCCGACAGCGCCTTCCGCGACGACATCAACGTGATCGGCATGCCGGTCACCGCGATCTGCAACGCCACCTACGAAGACCCGCGCCAGCGCACGCTGTTCAAGAACATCATGGTGCTGGGCGCGCTGTCGGTGCTGATGGACGTCGATCCATCGGTCATCGAGGGTCTGTTCGGCGAGCAGTACAAGGGCAAGGAGCGGCTGCTGGAGAGCAACGTGCGCGCGCTGCATGCCGGCCGCAGCTTCGCCACCGATCACCTGAGGCCGCCGCGCGTGGCGCAGGTGGGCCTGCGCGTGCGCCGTGCCGACAAGGTCGGCAACCGCATCTTCGTCGACGGCAATTCAGCCGCTGCCTTGGGCGCGGTCTACGGCGGCGCGAGCGTGTGCGCCTGGTATCCGATCACGCCCAGCTCGTCGGTGGCCGAGGCGTTCGAGAAGTACTGTCGCAAGTACCGCGTCGACCCGGCGACCGGCGAGAACCGCTTCGCCATCGTCCAGGCCGAGGACGAGATCGCCTCGATCGGCATCGTCACCGGCGCCGGCTGGAACGGCGCGCGCGCGTTCACCGCCACCTCGGGGCCCGGCGTGTCGCTGATGACCGAGATCATCGGCCTGGCGTACTTTGCCGAGATCCCGATGACCATCGTCGACGTGCAGCGCGGCGGCCCGTCGACCGGCATGCCCACGCGCACGCAGCAGGCCGACCTGATCTCGAGCGCGTATGCGTCGCACGGCGACACCAAGCACGTGATGCTGCTGCCGCAGGATCCGGCCGAGTGCTTCGAGCACACCGCGACCGCGCTGGATCTCGCCGACCGCCTGCAGACGCCGGTGTTCGTGATGACCGATCTCGACATCGGCATGAACCAGCGCCTGTGCGAGCCGTTCCAGTGGAACGACGAGCGCCGCTACGACCGCGGCAAGGTCATGACCGCGGCCGACCTCGATGCCGGCAAGGATTTCGGCCGCTACAAGGATGTCGACGGTGACGGCATCCCGTGGCGCACCTATCCCGGCACGCACCCCACCAAGGGCGCGTACTTCACCCGCGGCACGACGCGCGACCCGTATGCGCGCTACAGCGAGGCCGGGCCCGACTACATCTACAACGTGCAGCGGCTGCTGAAGAAGTTCGCCACCGCGGCCAACCTGGTGCCGCAGCCGCTGGTGCGCGCGGCGGCGAAGAAGACGCGGCTGGGCGTGATCTACTTCGGCTCGACCTCGCCGGCGATGGACGAGGCGCTGGTCGCGCTGGCCGCCGAGGGCATCCACCTCGACGCGATGCGGCTGCGCGCATTCCCGTTCCCGGCCAGCGTGAGCGAGTTCATCGCCGGCCACGACCATGTGTTCGTCGTCGAGCAGAACCGCGACGCGCAGATGCGCACGCTGCTCGTCAACGAGCTCGAGATCGACCCGCTGCAGCTGATCGCCGTGCTGCACTACGACGGCACGCCGATCACCGCGCGCTTCGTCACCGCGGCCATCACCAAGCACGTGCACGCGCTGGCGGTCGCGCCGCGACGCGAGCGGGTCTGACGCCCGACGAGACAACGCCCATGACCTACATCGCCAAACCCCGTCTCCACCACCCGACGCTGCAGCCGAACAAGGTCGGCTACACGCGGCGCGACTACGAAGGCAAGGTGTCGACGCTGTGCGCCGGCTGCGGGCACGACTCGATCTCGGCGGCCATCGTGCAGGCCTGCTGGGAGCTCGATGTCGAGCCGCACAAGGTGGCCAAGCTGTCGGGCATCGGCTGTTCGAGCAAGACGCCGGACTACTTCCTCGGCGCCAGCCACGGCTTCAACACCGTGCACGGCCGCATGCCCAGCGTGCTCACAGGCGCCAACCTGGCCAACCGCGATCTGCTGTACCTCGGCGTCAGCGGCGACGGCGATTCGGCGTCGATCGGCCTCGGCCAGTTCGCGCATGCGATGCGCCGCGGCGTGCGCATGGTTTACATCGTCGAGAACAACGGCGTCTACGGCCTCACCAAGGGCCAGTTCTCGGCCACCGCCGACCGCGGCAGCAAGAGCAAGAAGGGCGTGGTCAACCCCGATTCGCCGGTGGACCTGATCGCCATGGCGCTGCAGCTCGGCGCCACCTACGTCGGCCGCGGCTTCTCGGGCGACAAGGCGCAGCTGGTGCCGCTGATCAAGGGCGCCATCAAGCACGGCGGCGCGGCCTTCCTCGACGTGATCAGCCCGTGCGTCACGTTCAACAACCACGTCGGCTCGACGCGCAGCTACGACTACGTGCGCGAGCACAACGAGGCGGTCAGCCGCATCGATTTCATCGACCTCGCGCCCGAGATCACGGCCTCGCCCGAGCCCGGGCAGACCATCGTGCTGCCGCAGCCCGACGGCTCGGTGATGCGGCTGCGCAAGCTGCATGCCGACTACGACCCCACCGACCGCATCGGCGCGATGAACCACGTGCAGGCGCACCAGGCCCGCGGCGAGGTGGTGACCGGGCTGCTCTACGTCGACGCCAGCGCGGCCGACCTGCATGCCGCGCTCAACACCGACCGGCGGCCGCTCAATGCGCTGAACGAGCCCGAGCTGTGCCCGGGCGCCGCCACGCTGGCCAAGATCAACGCCTCGCTTCGCTGAGCCCGCGCGAGGGGCCGTCCGCTGCGGACGGCCGCTCGGCTGGCGAAGGACCGAGCGCGTCCCGCGCGCGAGGGCTGAGCCCGCGCCCGCGGCTGCGCTCGCCCGCGCCGCCGGTGAGCTGGCGCGTCACCGCGGCCTTGATCAGCGTGCTCAGGCCCGGCGCGTGCTCGGCCACCTGCAGCACCGCCTTGCGTGCGAGCTTGGCCGGCGTGCGCTCGTCGGTGAACAGCGACACGATGGCGTTGGTGCCGTGATAGATCGGCAGCGTGATGCGCCGGTGCTCGCGCTCGTAGGCCAGCAGCGGCGCCAGGGCGCCGATGTCGCCGCCGCGCGAGCGCACGCTGCCCAGCTCGCGCGCCAGCACCTCCACGCCGTAGAGCCCGAAGTTGTAGCCATGCGCGGTAACCGGGTGCATGCCCACCGCCGCGTCGCCCACGAGCGCGAAGCGCGGCGCCACGAAGCGGTCGGCGTACACCGCCACCAGCGGATAGTGATGCCGCGGCCCCACCGCGCGCATGGCACCGAGCCGGCCCGCGGTCTGCGCCTCGATGCGCTGCGCGAAGGCATCGTCGGCCAGCGCCAGCCACTCCGGCGCGCGCTGGCTGTTGAGCGTGACGACGGCCGAAACCTGCTGGCCGTTCATCGGCAGCAGCGCCAACGTGTTGCCGTAGCGGAAGCACTCCCACGCGATGCCGTCGTTGGGCCGTTCGTGCGCGACGCGGCCCACGACCACGCTGCGGCCGAAGTCCTTCATCGCGGCGCCGATGCCGGCCAGCCGCCGCGTGCCCGAGAAGCGGCTGTCGGCGGCCACCACCAGCGGCGCCTGCCAGCGCCGGCCATCGGCCAGCGTCAGGCTGGCGTGCGTGTCGCTGCGCTCGAGCGCGGTGACGCGCGCGTCGCACACCAGCTGCGTCGACGGCCGCTGCAGCGCGGCGGCGAGCGCGGCGCGGCGGATCAGGTGGTTGGGCACCAGCCAGCCGAGCGCGTCGTCGCCGCTGCTCGTTGCGGTGGCAGTGGCGGTGGCGGCGAAGCGCAGGCTCTGCGGCGCGTCGCCGTCGAGCACGCGCGCCTCGCGCAGCGGCGCGATCTCGGCCGCGTCGACGGCTGCCCACAGGCCGAGCTGCTCCATGATGCGCCGCGCGCGGTGCGTCAGCGCGATCTCGCGGCCGTCTTCGGCCGGCGCGTCGATCGCCGCGCGGCCCTGCTGCTCGAGCACGGTGCACTGCAGCCCGGCATCGCCGAGCGCGGCGCCCAGCGCCAGACCGGCCGGCCCGGCACCGACGACGAGCACGTCAGAGGTGTTGTCCATCGCTGCATCCTGCTCCGGCGGGGCTGCAGTGCGCTTGCCCGCCATCAAGCGGCCCGGCGCAGCACCGCGCTCACGGCGATCGCGTCGAGCAGTATGAACAGCGCCAGGCTCCAGAACTCGTAAGGCACGCCCAGCAAGCTGGCCTTGGCCTCGGCGCACGACGCCGTGGCCGCGAACACCTCGGGCAGCAAGGCGTCGAGCTGCAACGCCGACATGATGCGGTCGGCCAGCGTGAGGTTGCACGACGCCGACGCCGCGGCCACGAAGTGCTGCCACAGCGCGGCCACGGCGCCGAGCGTCGAAAGCACGCTGATCGCGAGCACCGAAGTCCAGGCCCCGGCGCGCGAGCGCCACAGCAGACCGACGAGCGCCGCCAGGCCCACCAGCACGAAGATCAGCCGCTGCAGTACGCACCACGGGCAGGGCTGCATGTCCCAGCGGTATTGCGTGACGAGCGCCAGACCCACGGCAACGAGCGCGAGCACGAAGACCAGCGCGAACGGCCCGCGCCGCGGATCGGTCGATGCCATCGACTGTGCGTGCGACCGGCTCAGGCCACCTCGGCGATCAGCTCGATCTCCACGCAGGCGCCGAGCGGGATCTGCGCCACGCCGAAGGCCGAGCGCGCGTGCGCGCCGGCCGCGCCGAAGACTTCGCCGAGCAGCTCGGAGCAGCCGTTGATCACCAGATGCTGCTCGGTGAATGCGGGCGTGCTGTTCACGAGGCCGAGCAGCTTGACGATGCGCTTGACCTTCTCGAGGTCGCCCACCGCAGCGTGCAGCGTGCCCATCAGGTCGATCGCCACCGCGCGCGCAGCAGCCTTGCCCTCGGCGGTGTCGATGCCGGCGCCGAGCTGGCCGGCCCAGGGCTTGCCGTCGCGGCGCGCGATGTGGCCGGAGAGGAACACGAGCGAGCCGCTGCGCACGAACGGCACGTAGGCGGCGGCCGGCGTGGCCACGGGCGGCAGCTGGATGCCGAGTTGAGCGAGGCGGTCGTAGATCGACATGGCGGTCGCAAGGGCTGGCTCGTCGCGAGGGGAGCGCATCCTACACTGCGCCGATGCCCGTGCCGCGCATCGATCCAGGCTGGCGGGCGGCCGCCTGCGCACTGGCGTGGCTCGCCGGCATCGCGGTGCAGTTGCAGCAGAGCGCGCTGTGGCCAGGCCCGGTTTACGTGTGGGCCGGCGCGGCCGCATTGGCGCTGGGCCTGGCGGCATGGCGGCTGCGCGATCGCGCCGCATGCACGCTGCTGCTGGTGGCGGCGCTGGCGCTGGCTGCCTTCGCCAGCACCGGCTGGCGCGCCGGGCAGCGCCTCGACGACCGCCTGAGCCGGGCGCTCGAAGGTGCCGACCTGATCGTCGAGGGCATCGTCGATGCGATGCCGCAGGTGTCGATCGACGGCACGCGCTTCGTGTTCGCCGTGCAGCGCGCCACGCGCGACGGCACGGCCGTGACGGTGCCCGAGCTGCTGTCGCTCGGCTGGTACCCCGGCTGGTACGACGACGCGCAGCTGGCCGGCCCGCCGATCGACGTGCGCGCCGGCCAGCGCTGGGCGCTGCCGGTGCGCCTGAAGCAGCCGCACGGGCCGATGAACCCGCATGGCTTCGACACCGAGCTGTGGCTGTTCGAGCGCGGCATCGGCGCCACCGGCAGCGTGCGCGTCACACCCGGCGGCGTGGCGCCGCAGCTGCTCGAGGCGCAGGCCGGCCGGCCGATCGAGCGGCTGCGGCAGAGCGTCCGCGACGCCGTCATCCTGCGCGTGGCCGATGCGCGCATCGGCGGCGTGCTGGCAGCGCTTGCGGTGGGCGACCAGGCCGCGATCGAGCGTGCCGACTGGGAGCTGTTCCGCCAGACCGGCGTGGCGCACCTGATGAGCATCAGCGGTCTGCACGTGACGATGTTCGCGTGGCTCGCGGGCCTGGCCTGCGGCTGGCTGTGGCGCCGCAGCGCGCGGCTGTGCCTGTGGCTGCCGGCGCCGATCGCCGCGCGCGCGCTCGGCGTGGCCGTGGCCGCGCTGTACGCGCTCGTCGCCGGCTGGGGCGTGCCGGCGCAGCGCACGCTGCTGATGCTGGCCTGCGCGGTGGCGCTGCGCAACGCCGGCTGGTTCTGGCCCTGGCCGCTCACGCTGCTGGCCGCCGGCGTGGGCGTGACGCTGCTCGACCCATGGGCGCTGCTGCAGGCCGGGTTCTGGTTGTCGTTCGCGGCCGTGGGCCTGCTGCTGGCCAGCGAGCCGGCGGCCGGCGGCGGCGTGCCGCAGGGCTGGCGCGAGCGGACGTTGGCGTTGTTGCGCTCGCAGGCCATCGCCACCGTCGGGCTCGCGCCGCTGGCGATGGTGTTCTTCCAGCAGGTGTCGGTGGTGGGCTTCGTGGCCAATTTGCTGGCCATTCCGTGGATCACGCTGGTCGTCACGCCGCTGGCGCTGCTCGGCGCCGCGTTCGCGCCGCTGTGGGGTTTGGCGGGGCTGGCGATGCAGGCCTTGCTGGCCGTGCTGCAGCCGCTCGCCGCCTGGCCCGGCGCCAACTGGTCGGCCGCGGCGGCGCCGGCGTGGGCGGTGGTGGCGGGGCTGCTGGCCGGCGCCGCGGCGCTGCTGCCGCTGCCCTGGCGCGTGCGGATGCTGGCGGCGCCGCTGGCGCTGCCGCTGCTGTGGCCGGTGGTCGAGCGGCCGCCGAGCGGGCAGTTCGAGCTCGTGGCCGTCGACATCGAGCAGGGCACCAGCGTGCTCGTGCGCACGCGGCAGCATCTGCTGGTCTACGACGCCGGGCCCGCCTATGCGCGCGACAGCGACGCCGGCCAGCGCCTGGTGGCGCCGCTGCTGCGTGCGCGCGGAGAGCCGCGCATCGACCTGTTGATGCTCAGCCACCGCGACAGCGACCACGTGGGCGGCGCGGCGTCGCTGCAGGCTGCGCTGCCGGTGCTGCGCTGGAGCTCTTCGCTCGACGAGAGCCATCCGCTGCGCGCGCTGGCGCGCGAGCATGAGGTGTGCGCGGCCGGGCAGTCGTGGACCTGGGACGGCGTGCGCTTCGAGGTGCTGCATCCGCTGCCGGCCGCGGCCGACCGCAAGTCGAACGCGCTGTCGTGCGTGCTGCGCGTGGCCGCGGCCGACGGCACGACTGCGCTGCTCACCGGCGACATCGAGGCCGCGCAGGAGGCGGCCCTCGTGCAGCGCGCGCCTGAGCGGCTGCGCGCGCAGCTGCTGCTGGTGCCGCACCATGGTTCGCGCACCTCGTCGAGCGAGGCTTTCCTCGACGCCGTGCAGCCGCGCGTGGCCATCGTGCAGGCGGGCTATCGCAGCCGTTTCGGTCACCCCAACCCCGACGTGCTGGCCCGCTACGACGCACGTGGCATCGATGTCGTGCGCAGCGACCGCTGCGGCGCCTGGATCTGGGCGCAAGGACAGGCCGCGTGCACGCGCGAGCTGCGCCGGCGCTATTGGCACTGGGGCTCGACGCAAGCTGGCGCGGACGTTGCCGTGCCGGCCCCGGCCGCGGAGCGCAGGCCCTGACGACGCGCCGCCGACCGCCTCAGCCGCGCGCCGCGGCCACGGCCTGGCCCAGCTCGATCACCGCCATCGCGTAGTAGCTCGACGCGTTGTAGCGCGTGATGGCGTAGAAGTTCTGCGTGCCCGCCGCATAGCTCGGCGCCGCCTCGCCGTTGAGCAGCTCGATCAGGGCGAGCGATCCTTCGTGCGCCAGCGCATCGTCGCCCAGGCGCGCGCCGTGCTCGCGCATCTGCTGCGGGCTGAAGCTGGGCACGATGTCGCTCACCAGCAGCGTGGCGCGCTCCACCGTCGCGGCCGGCGCGTCGGCGGCGTAGTGCGTCGGCATGCCGCGCCGCCAGCCATGCTCGGCGAGGTAGTTCGCCACGCTGCCGGCCACGTCGGCGCCGCTGGCGAAGAGGTCGACGCGGCCGTCACCATCCATGTCGACGCCGTAATGGCGCAGGCTGCTCGGCATGAACTGCGGCAGCCCCATCGCGCCGGCATAGGAGCCCTTGACCGCCGCCGGCTCCCAGCCCTCGCGCCGGGCGAGCGCGACATAGTGGCCCAGCTCGGAGCGGAAGAACGCGCTGCGGTCGCTGCGGCCCTTGGGGAAGTCGAAGCTCAGCGTCGCCAGCGCATCGAGCACGCGAAAGCCCCCGGTCATGCGGCCATAGAAGGTCTCGACGCCGACGATGCCCACCACCGTCTGCGCCGGCACGCCCCAGCGCAGCTCGGCCTCGGCGAGGGCGTCTGCGTTGTCGTCCCACCACGCGCGCCCGGCATCGATGCGGCGACGCTCGATGAAACGCGCGCGGTACGCGGCCCAGTTCTTCGCCGTCGGCGATGTGGGCGGCATCATCAGCTGCGCCACGGCGCCCACGTAGCGTGCCTCGGCGAGTGCGGCGGCCACCCAGTCGGCGTCGAGCCCATGCTCCTGCGCGATCGCCTGCGCGGCCTCTTGCGCGTCGGCGCGCAGGCGATAGCTCGGGCCGGCGATGTCGGCGGCGGGCTTCTTGCGCGCCCACGCCGAGGCCGTGCCCGCGAGCCACAGGCCGGACATCGTGACTGTGCGTCGTCGCATGCGTCGATTATCCCGTGCCGATTCGGCGCGCTCAGGTCGCACGGCGCAGGCGATGCGCCTCGAACGCGAAGCGCTGCCACCAGCGCGCGTCGGGCCGGCGCAGCGCATCGCGCCCGTAGCGCGCGCGCTCGAGCGCCTCGAGCTCGTAGGCGAGCAGGTCGCTGCGGTCGCCGAGCTTGTCGCGCACCAGTTGCGCCAGATGGCGCGGGCCGTGGTGCGGCGCCGCGTCGATGCCCAGCGGCCCGAGGGCCTCGCGGATGTGCGACTGCAGCCGCTGCCAGGGATCCTGGCGGCGCCGGTCCCACCAGGCCCATGCCGCGCCGGCGAGCGCGCCGCCGGACAACAGCGTGAGCAGCACGAGCCCGAGATCCTGCCAGTCGGGCGCGCGGATGCCCAGGCGCTGCAGCAGGCCGAACTGCTGCGTGCGCGAGTAGTTCAGCACCCACTGGTTCCAGCGGTTGTTGGTCGCTTCCCAGATCGCGCGCAGTTCGAGCAGCAGCTCGGGGTTCACGTCGCGCAGCGCCACGGCCACCAGGCTCGGCGGCGGCTGCAGGTTGCGGCTGACCGTCACCCGCTCGGGCGCAACGGCGGCGGTGGGGTCGGCGCGCTGCCAGCCGCGGCCACTCTGCCAGTACTCGGCCCAGGCATGCGCGTGACTCTGGCGCACGACGAAGTAGCCGTCGACCGGCCTCGGGTCGGCGCCCTGGTAGCCGGTGACGACGCGGGCCGGCACGCCCATCGCGCGCATGACGACGACGAACGCGGTGGCGAAATGCTCGCAGAAGCCCGCGCGGCGATCGAGCCAGAACTCGTCGATCGCGTCGCGGCCGTACAGGCCCGGCGCCAGCGTGTACGAGAAGCCGCTGCTGCGCACGTGGTTCAGCACCGCCTGCGCCAGCGTGCGCGCATCGGCGCGGCGCAGCTCTTCGCGCTGGCGCAACTCGGCCGCCCACTGGCGCACGCGGGGGTTGAAGTTCGGCGGCAGCGCGGTCAGCTCCTGGCGCTCGAAGTCCGACAGGTTGGCGCCATAGTCGAAGCGCGACCAGGCCTGGGCCGAGAAGCGCAGGCGCTCGGTGACCAGGCGGTCGGATTGCCACTGCAGATCGGGCCGCAGCGTGAAGGTCCACCCGTCGAGGCGCGGCGCGGCGTCGGGCTGGTCGGGCGTGACCTCGAGCAGCGGCAGCAGCGCGAGCCGGTTGGCCTCCAGCGTCATCTCGTAGCGCGTGGCCACGCCGGCGGGCCGCAGCTCGGTGAGCACGCGCGCGGCGGCGCCGGGCAGGCCGTACGGCTTGCGGCGCCATTCGATGCCGTCGAAGGTCGACAGCACCGGCCCGCGGAAGTACAGCGACGGCGGCGGCAGCTCGTGGCCCTCGTCGAACCTGATGCGAAAGGCGATCGAGTCGTCGTTGGCCACCTCGGCCACGCCGCCGAGCCGCAGCGTGCCCGACAGCCCCGTGCGGCCCATCGCGTCCTGCGGCATGCCCCACAGCGGGCCGATGCGCGGGAAGAGCAGGAACAGCATCACCATCACCGGCGCACCGAACACCGCGCTGCGCGCGGCCAGACGGCCGGCCATCCACAGCGGCGGCGTGCCCACCGGCATGTGCGCCAGCACCAGCGCCGTCATCAACCCCCACACCGACAGCAGCATGGCCAGCGCGGTGAGCAGCGATTGCGAATAGAGAAAGTGCGTGAGCACGAGGAAGAAGCCGAGGAAGAACACCACCAGCGCATCGCGGCGCGCGCGCAGCTCCAGCGTCTTCAGCGACATCAGCACCACCAGCATCGTGACGCCGGCCTCCTTGCCGAACAGCGTCTGCTCGGTCCAGAACGTCATCACGATCGCCGCGCCGAGCAGCACCGCGACCGGCAGCCGACCCGGCATGCGCAGATGGCCCAGCGCGAGGTACGCGCGCCACAGCAGCACCACGCCGCTCAGCGCGATGCACCACCACGGCAGGTGGTCGATGTGGGGCAGCACGGTCCACCCGATCACCGCGAGCAGGAACAGCGTGTCGCGCGTGTCGCGCGGCAGGTTGCGCCAGCCGGGCCAGCGCGGCATTGCGGTCTGGATCAGCGCCACGGGTGCATCCGGCCGGTGTGCGTCACCACAGCGCCAGCGCCTCGAGCGTGGCGCGGCGCTGCGCTTCGCCTTGGGCGGGCGGCAGCTCGACGCCGGGAATGCGCAGGCCGAACGCCACGCCCACGCGCTCGGCGGCCAGCGCCCACGCCGCCAGCCGCGACAGACGGGCCTCGCTGTCGCTGAGCGATGTGCTGTCGAAATCGAGCCACAGCTCGCGGTTCATCGCCTCGCGCGTGTCGCGGCTCACCAGTTCACCGGTGCGGGCCGCCTTCTTCCAGACCACGCGGCGCAGCGAGTCGCCGCGCCGATAGCTGCGCACGCCGTCGAACTCGCCGCCGTCGGCCGCGAGCGCCGCGTGCGTGCTGCCCGGCACCGGCTGCGCGCCCGGCAACGGCGCCGGCGGATCTTCCGGCGCGGGATAGGCCAACACGGTGGCCGACGGGCGCCAGATCGTCCAGGCGCGGAACAGCCCGAGCGGGAAGCGCGTCTCGGCCATCAGGGTCGGCACGCGCGAGAGCCCGCGGCGCTGCGGCACGAAGCTCACGCGCGCGGTGGCGCTGCCCTGCGCCGGCACGTCGCACCAGGCGAACGAGAACGGCCGCGCGTGGCGCACGGCCAGGCCGATGCCGTGGCGCGTGGCGCCCGGGTTGGTGAGCACGATGTCGAGGTCGGCGCCTTCGCCGAGGAACACCGGCAGCGGCGGCTTCACGCGCAGCGTGAGCCCGCGCAGCGTGGCGTGCGTGAGATGCATCGAGACGAGCGCGCTGCCGGCGAGCAGAAAGGTCAGCAGGTAGCCGAGGTTGAGCTGGTAGTTGATCGAGGCCACCAGCATCAGCACCAGCGTGAAGGCGAACGCGAAGCCGGCCTTCGTGGGCACGATGTAGATGTTGCTCTGGCTCAGCGCATGGCTGTCGCTGACGGGCAGCCGGTTCTCGAACCACGCTCGCAGCCGTGCAGCGATCACGGCAGTGCAACCGACTCCACCATCGCCCGCACCTGCTCGATGCGGCCGCGGCCGGCGCCGGCCACCGGCACCAGGCGGTGCGCGATCGTCTGCGCGGCGATGGCCTGCAGGTCGTCGGGCGCCGCGTAGTCGCGCTGGGCCATCAGCGCGCGCGCACGCGCGGCGCGCAGCCAGGCGATGCCGGCGCGCGGGCTCAGGCCCTCGACGAACCATTGCCCCGAGCGCGTGGCCGCCAGCAGCGCCTGCAGGTAGTCGAGCAGCGCCGGCGAGGCATGCACGGCGTGCACCTCCTTCTGCGCCGCCACCAGCGTTTCGGGCGACATCAGCGGCCGCAACCGCTCGATCGCGCCGCGACGATCCTCGCCGGCCAGCAGCGCGCGCTCGGAGGCGCGGTCGGGGTAACCCAGCGTGATGCACATCAAAAAGCGGTCGAGCTGCGACTCGGGCAGCGGGTAGGTGCCGAGCTGGTCGGTCGGGTTCTGCGTGGCGATCACGAAGAACGGCCGCGGCAGCGTGCGCGTCTCGTTCTCCACCGTGACCTGGTGCTCCTCCATCGCCTCGAGCAGCGCGCTCTGCGTCTTGGGGCCGGCGCGATTGATCTCGTCGGCCAGCAGCACCTGCGCGAACACCGGCCCCTGGTGGAACACGAAGGCCTCCTTGCTGCGCTCGTAGACGCTGACGCCGACGAGGTCCGATGGCATCAGGTCGGCCGTGAACTGCACGCGCGAGAACTTCAGCCCCAGCGACACCGCCAGCGTGTGCGCGAGCGTGGTCTTGCCGACGCCGGGCACGTCTTCGATCAGCAGGTGACCGGCCGCAAGAAGGCAGGCCACGCAGTCCTCGATCTGCGAGCGCTTGCCGACGATGATCGTGCTAATCTGATCCACCAGGGCGGCCAGCTGGCGGGGGAGTTCTTTCGACGCCATCCGCGGACCTTACCCGAAAAGACGCAAGCTCCTGCATGACCACCGCGCTGTTCACCCACCCCGAGTGCCGTTTGCACGATATGGGGCGAGGGCACCCGGAGTGCCCGCAACGCCTCGATGCCATCTCCGATCATCTGCGCGCGACGGGCCTCGACATGGCGTTGTCGTTCCACGACGCGCCCGAGGCCGGGCACGCCGACCTGCTGCTCGCTCACACCGAGGGCTATCTGCTCGAGCTGGATGACCGCCTGCGCTCGGTCGAGACGAGCGGCGAGACGGTGGCCTTCGACCCCGACACCGTCGCCTGCACGCACACGCGCCGCGCCGCGCTGCGCGCCGCCGGGGCGGCGATCGCGGCCACCGAGGGCGTGCACCGCGGCGAATACAAGACCGCGTTCTGCGCCGTGCGGCCGCCGGGCCACCACGCCACGCGCGACGCCGCGATGGGTTTCTGCTTCTACAACAACGTGGCGATCGCCGCGCGCCATGCGCTCGACGTGCTGGGCTACAAGCGCGTGGCCATCATCGACTTCGACGTGCACCACGGCAACGGCACCGAGGACATCGTCGCCGGCGATGAGCGCGTGCTGATGGCGAGCTTCTTCCAGCATCCGCTGTACCCGGGCAGCGGCACGGTGCCCAAGGGCACCAACATGGTCAACGTGCCGGTGGCGCCGTACACGCGCGGCCCCGAGCTGCGCGGCCTGATCGACGCGATGTGGCTGCCGCGGCTGGAGGAGTTCGCGCCGCAGATGCTGTTCGTCTCGGCCGGCTTCGATGCCCATCGCGAGGACGAGCTGGGCCAGCTCGGGCTGGTGGAAGCCGACTACGAGTGGATCACGCGCCGCATCAAGGAGGTGGCCGACCGCCATGCGCAGGGGCGCATCGTGTCGTGCCTCGAAGGCGGCTACAGCCTGAGCGCGCTGGCGCGCAGCGTGGCCGCGCATTTGCGCGTGCTGGCCGACGTCTGAGCCCATGGGGGGCAACGAAACTTTCGCCGACCTGATCGACGCGCTCGGCCGGCCCACCGTGCTGGTGGAGTTCGGCGTCGTCACGCTGTGCGTGGCGCTGGCGTGGGCGGTGGTGTGGTTCGGCCGCGGCCGCTCGCGCGGCGGCAGCATCTGGTTCGGCGAGCGCGGCTTCGACGGCGTGCTGTTCCCGCTGTTGGCCTTCGCGCTGGCCTGGGCCGCGCGGCTCGCGCTCGCCGCGCGGCTGCCGATCGCGTTGCTGAAGCTGGCGGTGCCCATCCTCGCCAGCCTGGCCATCATCCGCACCTTCGTGCGCGTGCTGCGGGTGGCGTTCCCCGCCTCGCCGATCGTACGCGCGCTGGAGCGCACGGTGTCGTGGGGCGTGTGGCTGGTGCTGGCGCTGTGGATCACCGATCTGCTGCCGGTGGTGCTCGGCGAGCTGGAGGCGGTGCACGTCAAGATCGGCGGCACCAACGTCACGCTGCGCAGCCTGTTCGAAGGCTCGCTGACGGCGCTGGTGGCGCTGGTGCTCACGCTGTGGCTGTCGGCGGCGATCGAGGCGCGGCTGCTGGCGGCCGGCGCCGTGAACCTCTCGATGCGCAAGATCGCCGCCAACCTCACGCGCGCCGGGCTGCTACTGGTGGGCCTGCTGGTGGCGCTGTCGGCGGCGGGCATTCCGATCGGTGCGCTCGGCGTGCTCGGCGGCGCGCTCGGCGTGGGCATCGGCTTCGGCTTGCAGAAGCTGGCGGCCAACTACGTGTCGGGCTTCGTGATCCTCGCCGAGCGCAGCCTGCGCATCGGCGACGTGATCAAGGTCGACGGCTTCGAGGGCCGCATCACCGACATCAAGACGCGCTACACGGTGATCCGCGCCGCCAACGGCCGCGAATCGATCATGCCCAACGAACTGCTGATCACGCAGCGGGTAGAGAACTGTTCGTTCGCCGACCCGAAGGTGGCGCTGACCACGACCGTGCAGGTGGCCTACGGCAGCGATCTCGAACGCGTGATGCCGGCGCTGCAGTCGGCGGTGGCCGCGGTGCCGCGCGTGCTGGCCGATCCGGGGCCGTCGATCCAGCTGTCGGAGTTCGGCGCCGACGGGCTGGCGCTGACCGTGGTGTTCTGGATCGGCGACCTCGAGAACGGCCAGGGCAACGTGCGCAGCGACGTCAACCTCGCGGTCCTGCGCAGCCTGAGCGAACTCGGCGTCGAGATTCCGTATCCGCAGCGCGTGGTGCGGCAGGCCTGAAGGGCGCGCCCGCGGCTCAGGCCACGGTGACCGGGATCTTGCCGATGCGCGAGCGCCACTCGCGCGGGCCGGTGTCGTGCACGCTGGTGCCGCCGGCGTCGACCGCTACGGTGACCGGCATGTCCTTGACCTCGAACTCGTAGATCGCCTCCATGCCGAGGTCGGCGAAGGCCAGCACCTTCGAGGCCTTGATCGCCTTGGCCACGAGATACGCGGCGCCGCCCACCGCCATCAGGTACGCGCTCTTGTGCTTCTTGATCGCCTCGATGGCCACCGGCCCGCGCTCGGCCTTGCCGACCATGGCGATGAGGCCGGTCTGTGCCAGCATCATCTCGGTGAACTTGTCCATCCGCGTGGCAGTCGTCGGGCCGGCAGGGCCGACCACCTCGTCGCGCACCGGATCGACCGGGCCCACGTAGTAGATGACGCGGTTGGTGAAGTCCACCGGCAGCTTCTCGCCCTTGGCGAGCATGTCCCGGATGCGCTGGTGCGCGGCGTCGCGGCCGGTGAGCATGCGGCCCGACAGCAGCAGCGTCTCGCCCGGCTTCCAGCTCGCGACCTCGGTCTTGGTGAGCGCGTCGAGGTCGACGCGCCGGCTCTTGTTGTAGTCGGGCTGCCAGTGCACGTCGGGCCACAGGTCCAGGCTCGGCGGATCGAGGTACGCGGGGCCGGAGCCGTCGAGCACGACATGCGCGTGGCGCGTCGCCGCGCAGTTGGGGATCATCGCCACCGGCTTGCCCGCGGCGTGCGTGGGGTAGGTGGCGATCTTCACGTCGAGCACGGTCGTCAGCCCGCCGAGGCCCTGCGCGCCGATGCCCAGCGCATTGACCTTCTCGTACAGCTCGATGCGCAGCGCCTCGAGCTTGCTCCTGGGCCCGCGCTGCAGCAGCTCGAACATGTCGATCGGCTCCATCAGCACTTCCTTGGCCAGCAGCACCGCCTTCTCGGCCGTGCCGCCGACGCCGATGCCCAGCATGCCCGGCGGGCACCAGCCCGCGCCCATGGTCGGCACGGTCTCGAGCACCCAGTCGACCAGGCTGTCGCTGGGATTCATCATGATGAACTTGCTCTTGTTCTCGCTGCCGCCGCCCTTGGCGGCGACGTTGATGTCGATGGTGTTGCCGGGCACCAGCTCCATGTGGATCACCGCCGGCGTGTTGTCCTTGGTGTTCTTGCGCTCGAACAGCGGATCGGCCAGCACCGAGCCGCGCAGCTTGTTGTCGGCGTTCAGGTAGGCACGGCGGACGCCTTCGTTCACGGCGTCGGCCACCGAGCCGGTGAAGCCGGCGAGCTTCACGTCCATGCCGATCTTCAGGAACACGTTGACGATGCCGGTGTCCTGGCAGATCGGACGCTTGCCCTCGGCGCACATGCGCGAGTTGGTGAGGATCTGCGCGATGGCGTCCTTGGCCGCGGGGCTCTGCTCGGCGGCGTAGGCGCGGGCGAGGTGCTGGATATAGTCGGCCGGATGGTAGTAGCTGATGTACTGCAGCGCCGCGGCGACGCTGTCGATCAGGTCGGCTTGCGAGATCGTGGTGGGCATGGGCATCCTCGGGTCACGGTGCCGGGCCGGTCCGGGTGCATCCTCGGCGGCGGCCACGGTGTAAGTCATTCAGTTTAGCCAACGAGGCTCGAGTGCGCGCTGACGCAACCCCGACCGACTCCGATACCGATTCGCCCACCACGCCGGCGTGGTTGCGCTTCATCGCACACGAATCGGCCGGTGGCCTGGCACTGGGCGCGGCCGCGCTGCTGGCCATTGCGCTGGCCAATTCACCGTGGCAGGCGTGGTACTTCGCGTTCGTGCAGCTGCCGGGCGAACTGCGCATCGGCGGCGATGCGCTGGTGTTGGCCAAGCCGCTGGTGGTCTGGGTCAACGACCTGTGGATGGCGGTGTTCTTCTTCCTCGTCGGCCTGGAGATCAAGCGCGAGTGGTCGGAGGGCGAGCTGGCCGACCGCCGCCAGGCCCTGCTGCCGCTGGTGGCCGCGCTGGGCGGCATGGTGGTGCCGGCACTGATCTTCGCGTGGCTCAGCCGCGGCGACGCGATCGCGCTGCGCGGCTGGGCGATCCCGACCGCCACCGACATCGCCTTCGCGCTCGCGGTGCTGAGCCTGCTCGGGCCGCGCGTGCCGGTGTCGCTGAAGGTGTTTCTCACCGCGGTGGCGATCTTCGATGACCTGGGCGCGATCGTGGTGATCGCGCTCTTCTACACCGACCAGCTGTCGCTCGCGATGCTGGCCGGTGCCGCCTTAGGCGTGGCGTGCCTGGCGCTGCTGCGCGGCGCGCGCGTGCAGCGCATGGAAGCCTACGCGCTGGTCGGCCTCGTGATCTGGCTCTTCGTGCTCAAGTCCGGCGTGCATGCCACATTGGCCGGCGTGGTGACGGCGCTGGCGATTCCCGCGCACGGACGCGACGGGCGACGCCCCGGGCAGGAGCTGGAGCATGGCCTGCACCCCTGGGTGGCCTTCGCCATCCTGCCGTGCTTTGCCTTCGTCAACGCCGGCGTGTCGCTGAGCGGCCTGGGCGTGTCGGCGCTGCGCGATCCGGTCACGCTCGGCATCGCGCTGGGCCTGGTGGCCGGCAAGACCGTCGGCGTGCTGGGCAGCGTGTGGCTGCTGGTGCAGCTCGGCGCGGCGCGCCTGCCGTCGGGCGCCAGCTGGACGCAGATGCTGGGCATCGCGCTGCTGTGCGGCATCGGCTTCACGATGAGCCTGTTCATCGGCTCGCTCGCCTTCGAAGGCCAGGACCCGGCCTACGAAACGCGCTTGAAGCTCGGCGTGCTGTGCGGCTCGATCGTCGCCGGCCTGGCCGGCGCGCTGGTGCTGCGCCTGAGCGGCGCTGCGCCGCGGCGCCCGGGGCGCGAGCCCGGGCGCGGGCAGGGGTGATGCCAGTGGCGCCTCGCGGCGCACTCTGGCTAGAGTAAGCACTTCGTCAGCACGATCCGCGACATTGCGCTGCGAAACGCATTCATCACCATCGCCGAGCCACAGGAGACAAGCATGAGCCAGACGCACGTCTACCCACCACCTGCCGCAGCCGTGAAGGGTGCGGCGGTCTCGGGCATGGCGGCCTACGAGGCGCTGTGCAAGGAGGCCGAGAAAGACTATGCCGGCTTCTGGGCCCGGCTGGCGCGCGAGCACGTGCGCTGGAAGAAGCCGTTCACCAAGACGCTCGACGAGAGCAACGCGCCGTTCTTCAAGTGGTTCGAGGACGGCACGCTCAACGTCTCCTACAACTGCCTCGACGCACAGGTCGAGCGCGGCCTCGGCGGCAAGACGGCGATCATCTTCGAGGCCGACGACGGCGCCGTTTCGCGCGTCACCTACGGCGAGCTGCTCGAACGCGTGTGCAAGACGGCCAATGCGCTGCGTTCGCTCGGCGTGAAGAAGGGCGACCGCGTCGTCATCTACCTGCCGATGTCGGTCGAGGGCGTGGTCGCCATGCAGGCCTGCGCGCGCATCGGCGCCACGCACTCGGTGGTCTTCGGCGGTTTCTCGGCGCAGAGCCTGCGCGACCGTATCGAGGACGCCGGCGCCGTGATGGTGATCACCGCCGACGAGCAGATGCGCGGCGGCAAGGCGCTGGCGCTGAAGGCGATCGTCGACGAGGCGCTCGGCATGGGCGGCTGCGGCTCGATCAAGAACGTCGTCGTCTACAAGCGCACCGGCGGCGCCGTCAAGTGGGACGCCTCGCGCGACAAGTGGCTGCACGACGTGACGGCCCGCCAGAGCGCGACCTGCGAACCCGAATGGGTGAGCGCCGAGCATCCGCTGTTCCTGCTCTACACCTCGGGCTCCACCGGCAAGCCCAAGGGCGTGCAGCATGCCAGCGGCGGCTATCTGCTGCACGCGGCGCTGACCACCAAGTGGACCTTCGACATCAAGCCGGACGACATCTTCTGGTGCACGGCCGACATCGGCTGGGTCACCGGCCACACCTACATCACCTACGGGCCGCTCGCCTGCGGCGCCACCGAGATCGTGTTCGAGGGCGTGCCCACCTTCCCCGATGCCGGGCGCTTCTGGAAGATGATCGAGCAGCACAAGGTCACGGTCTTCTACACCGCGCCGACGGCGATCCGCTCGCTGATCAAGGCCGCCGAGACGACGCCGACCACGCACCCGCGCAACTACAAGCTCGGCAGCCTGCGCCTGCTCGGCTCGGTGGGCGAACCGATCAACCCGGCGGCCTGGGAGTGGTACCACGCCAACGTGGGCGGCAGCCGCTGCCCGATCGTCGACACCTGGTGGCAGACCGAGACCGGCGGCCACATGATCACGCCGCTGCCCGGCGTGACGCCGCTGGTGCCCGGGTCGTGCACGCTGCCGTTCCCCGGCATCGCCGCCGCCATCGTCGACGAGACCGGCGGCGACGTGCCCAACGGGCAGGGCGGCATTCTCGTGATCAAGCGGCCGTGGCCGAGCATGATCCGCACCATCTGGGGCGACCCCGAGCGCTTCAAGAAGAGCTACTACCCCGGCGAGCTGCGCGGCTACTACCTGGCCGGCGACGGTGCGAGCCGCGACGCCGAGCGCGGCTATTTCACGATCACCGGCCGCATCGACGATGTGCTCAACGTGTCGGGCCACCGGCTCGGCACGATGGAAGTCGAATCGGCGCTGGTGGCGCACACCGAGCTGGTGGCCGAGGCCGCCGTGGTGGGCCGCCCTGACGAGATGACCGGCGAGGCCGTCTGCGCGTTCGTCGTGCTCAAGCGCCCGCGCCCCAGCGGCGAGGAGGCCAGGCGCATCGCCAACGAACTGCGCAACTGGGTGGCCAAGGAGATCGGCCCGATCGCCAAGCCCAAGGACATCCGCTTCGGCGACAACCTGCCCAAGACGCGCTCGGGCAAGATCATGCGCCGCCTGCTGCGCTCGATCGCCAAGGGCGAGGCGATCACGCAGGACACCTCGACGCTCGAGAACCCGGCCATCCTGGAGCAGCTGGCGCAGTCCAACTGACGGGTCCGGCGGCGGCGCCCGCCGCTGCGAGAACGACAAAGGCCCCGCGATGCGGGGCCTTTTGCCGTGGACGATGACCGGGTTACTTCAGGCTCAGGATCCAGGTCACCAGGGTCTTGGCCTCTTCGGCATTGACCTGCGGGTTGGCCGGCATCGGCACCTGACCCCAAACGCCCGTACCACCCTTCATCACCTTGTCGGCCAGCTTGGCCACGGCGTCCTTCTGGCCGGCGTACTTGGCAGCCACTTCCTTGTAGGCCGGGCCGACGAGCTTCTTGTCGGTCTGGTGGCAGGCCAGGCAGTTCTTCTTGGTGGCCAGATCGGCGTTGGCGAACGCGGCCGGGGCCGCCAGGATGGCAAGAATTGACACGAGAGCGAGCTTTTTCATGGATTCCTTTCAGGGCGTTGGACGTGAGACGTTTACAGTGGCCTCAAACGGAATTCTAGGCCGGCCGGTTGACGCGTCGCTTGCGTGCCCCTGCCGGTCACTCGGGAGCTGCACGATGTGGTTCGTTGTCATCGGTTGCGCGCTATTGGCCATGAAGTTCGGCGAGTTCGGCTTCGCCGCGGCCTGGTCGTGGTGGGCCAACTTGCTGCCGTTCGGGCTGGCCGTGGTGTGGTGGGCATTTTCCGATTCGATCGGGCTGACCCAGCGCCGCGAGATGGACAAGCTCGACGCCCGCAAGGAAGAGCGGCGCCAGCGGCAGATGGATGCGCTGGGCGTCAACTGGCGCCGCAACCAGCGCGTGGCGGTGATCCGCGAGCAGCGCAAGGTCGAGCCGCCGCCCGAGGCCGCGCCGAAGAAGACCGAGCAGGAGCGCCACAACCGTGACGTGCTCACGGCGTTCCTGCCCAGCCGGCAGGAAATGCCGCCCCAGCAAGGCAGCGCCGAGAAGGCGGGCCGCTGAACCGGGCCGAGCTTCAGCTCTCGTAGCGGTCGAGCACGGCGCCGTAGCTGGCGCTCGACGCGTTCTTCCAGAACTTGGCCAGCACGCCGCGCGTGTAGCGCGGCGCGGGCGCCTTCCACGCCGCGCGGCGGCGCGCGATCTCGGCATCGGGCACCTCGAGCTGCAGCAGCAGTTTGTGGGCGTCGATGGTGATCGAGTCGCCCTCGTGGATCAGCGCGATCGCGCCGCCCTCGTAGGCCTCGGGCGCCACATGGCCGACCACCATGCCCCAGGTGCCGCCCGAGAAGCGGCCGTCGGTGATCAGGCCCACCGATTCGCCGAGGCCCTGGCCGATCAACGCGCTCGTCGGCGCCAGCATCTCGGGCATGCCGGGGCCGCCGCGCGGCCCGAGGTAGCGCAGCACCATCACGTCGCCGGGCTTGATCCGGCCGGCCATGATGGCCGCCAGCGCCGACTGCTCGTCGTCGAACACGCGCGCAGGGCCGGTGATGACGGGGTTCTTCAGCCCGGTGATCTTGGCCACGCTGCCCTCGGGCGCGATGTTGCCGCGCAGGATCGCCAGGTGGCCCTGGGCGTACATCGGGTCGCCGATCGGGCGGATCACGTCCTGGTTGGCGCGCGGCGTGTCGGGGATGTCGGCGAGGTTCTCGGCCACCGTCTTGCCGGTGACGGTCATGCAGTCGCCGTGCAGCAGGCCGGCCTTCAGCAACAGCTTCATCACCTGCGGAATGCCGCCGGCGCGGTGCAGGTCGATCGCCAGGTAGCGCCCGCTCGGCTTGAGGTCGCACAGAACCGGTACCTTCTTGCGCATGCGCTCGAAATCGTCGATCGTCCACGGCACGCCGGCCGCATGCGCGATCGCCAGGAAGTGCAGCACCGCATTGGTTGAGCCGCCGGTGGCCATGATCACGGCCACCGCGTTTTCGATCGCCTTCTTGGTGACGATGTCGCGCGGCTTCAAGTCCTTCTTCACCGCGTCGACGAGCGTCAGCGCGCCGCGGCGCACGTTGTCGACGATCTCGCTCTCCACGTTGGCCATCGTCGACGAATACGGCAGGCTCATGCCCAGCGCCTCGAACGCCGAGCTCATGGTGTTGGCGGTGTACATGCCGCCGCAGCTGCCGCTGCCGGGGATGGCGCGGCGCTCGATCTGGCAGAAGTCTTCCTCGCTCATCTTGCCGGCCGAGAACTGGCCGACCGCCTCGAACACGCTGACGATGTTGAGGTCCTGCCCCTTGTAGTGGCCGGGCAGGATGGTGCCGCCGTAGACGTACACCGCCGGCACGTTGGCGCGCAGAATGCCCATCATGCCGCCGGGCATGTTCTTGTCGCAGCCGCCGATCACGATCACGCCGTCCATCCACTGGCCGCCGACGCAGGTCTCCACGCAATCGGCGATCACCTCGCGCGACACCAGCGAGTACTTCATGCCCTCGGTGCCCATGGCCATGCCGTCGCTGATGGTCGGCGTGCCGAAGATCTGCGGGTTGGCGCCCGCGGCCTTCAGCGCGTCGACCGCGGCGTCGGCCAGGCGCTGCAGGCCGGAGTTGCACGGCGTGATCGTCGAGTGGCCGTTGGCCACGCCGATCATCGGCTTGGCAAAGTCGCCGGGCTCGTAGCCCATGGCGTAATACATCGAGCGGTTCGGCGCGCGGGCAACGCCTTCGGTGATGTTCTTCGAACGACGGTTCGGGGCACTCATGCGGATGTCCTTGCTGGGGATCGGTGACTCGGCGTCTATCGTATCCGCTGGCGGCGGTGCGGTCGGCCGATGCGGCGACAATGAGCGCCCGCCCGACCTGGAGCCGACGCTTTGCTGGTGCATCCGCAATTCGACCCGGTGGCGCTGGACCTGACGCGCCTGGGCATTCCGCTGGCGATCCACTGGTACGGCATCACCTACCTCGTTGCCTTCGGCCTGTTCCTGTGGCTCGCGATCCGGCAGACGCAACTGCCCGCGTTCGCGCAGGCCGGCTGGACGCGCCGCGACGTGGAGGATCTGCTTTTCTACGGCGTACTCGGCGTGGTGATCGGCGGGCGGCTCGGCTACGTGCTGTTCTACAAGCCCGGCTACTACGCGGCGCATCCGCTCGAGTCGTTCGCGGTGTGGAAGGGCGGCATGGCGTTTCACGGCGGACTGGTGGGCGTGATCGCGGCGATGGCGCTGTTCGCGCGCGCGCGGCGGCGGCCGTTCCTGCAGGTCAGCGATCTGGTCGCGCCGTGCGTGCCCACCGGCCTCGCGGCAGGGCGCATCGGCAACTTCATCAACGGCGAGCTGTGGGGCCGGCCGGCCGACGCGGCACTGCCCTGGGCGATGGTGTTTCCGCAATCGGGCACGACCACGCCGCGGCATCCGTCGCAGCTGTACCAGTTCGCCCTCGAGGGGCTGCTGCTGTTCGCTGCGCTGTGGCTGTACTCGCGCCGACCGCGGGCGACGGGCCAGGTGTCGGGCGCGTTCCTCGTCGGCTACGGCGTGCTGCGTTTCGTGGCCGAGTACTTCCGCGAGCCCGATGCCTTCCTCGGCCTGCAGGCGCTGGGCCTCAGCCGCGGCCAATGGCTGTGCGTGCCGATGGTGCTCATCGGCATCGCCATCTGGTGGTGGGCCGCGCGGCGGCGAAAGGGCTGAGCGATGCGGCAGATCTTCCTCGACACCGAAACCACGGGCCTGTCGCCGGAGAGCGGCGACCGCGTGATCGAGATTGGCTGCATCGAGCTCGTCAACCGCCGGCTCACCGGCCGCAACAAGCACTTCTACCTGAACCCCGAGCGCGCCAGCAGCGAGGACGCGCTGAAGATCCACGGCCTGACCGACGAGTTCCTCGCCGACAAGCCGCTGTTCGCCGCCATTGCCGGCGAGCTGCTCGAATTCGTGGCCGGCGCCGAGATCGTGATCCACAACGCCGCGTTCGACGTCGGCTTTCTCGACAAGGAGCTCGAGCGCGCCGGCCGCCCGCCGTTCGTGCGCGCGGTGGCCAGGATCACCGACTCGCTGGCCATGGCCCGCGAGATGTTCCCCGGCAAGTCCAACTCGCTCGACGCGCTGTGCCGGCGCCTGGAGGTCGACAACTCCAACCGCAGCCTGCACGGCGCGCTGCTCGACGCGGGCCTGTTGGCCGAGGTGTACATCCGCATGACGCGCGGGCAGGACAGCCTGGTCATCGACGTCGCCGACACCGGCGACGGGCGCGCGGCGCATGACGCGGCAGTGGATTTGTCGAGCTTCGCGCTGCCGATCATGGAGCCCGGCGCCGAGGAGCTGGCGGCGCATGAAGCGGCGCTCGCCGACCTCGACCAGGCGAGCGGCGGCCGCACGGTGTGGCGAGCCGCCATGTCATAATGCGCGCCGCTTCGCGGGGGCGGTTAGCTCAGCGGTAGAGCACTGCCTTCACACGGCAGGGGTCGCAGGTTCGAACCCTGCACCGCCCACCAGACCGGCAAGCGCAAGAACGTCCAGGCACCTTCGGGTGCCTTTTTCGTGGCCGTCGCACACCCCGTTGCGCGCCGTTTGTCAACATGACAACTCTCAAGCCTCGCGGTGGGCCACCGGCGTAGCCTGCGCGCATGGACGATGCACCCGATGCACTTCGGCCTGCGCGCCGGCTGAGCCCCGAGGAACTCGCCGTGCATTGCGATGCGGCGGCGCTGCAGCCGCTGATCGACGGCGCAGGCGCGGCCGCCGACGCCGACTGGCTGGTCGGCCAGGCCCGCGCCGGCGCCGCGGCTGCCTTCGCGATCGAGATGCCGCACGAGGGCTACCACCTCTTCATCAGCGGAGCGCCCGGCGCCGGCAAGCGCACGCTGGCGCGCCGGGCGATCGCCGCGCAGTCGGCGCGCGACGGTGCGTCGCGCGCCGATTGGGTGTACGTGAACCACTTCGCCGAGCCGCACCGGCCGATCGCGCTGCAGCTGCCCGCCGGGCGCGGCGCCAAGCTGCGCAGCGACATGGTGGCGCTGGTCGACGAGCTGCGCACCATGATCACGGCGATGTTCGACTCGGAGGAGTACGTCAACGCCGCCGAACGCATCAACGCCGAATACAAGGAGCGCGCCGAGCGCGCGCTCGAAGAGGTGGGCCAGGAGGCGCAGCGCCGCGGCCTGGCGATGCTGCGCACGCCGGTGGGCTTCACCTTCGCGCCGCAGAAGGACGGCGAGGTGCTGTCCACCGAGGCGTTCGAGGCGCTGACGCCGCAGCAGCGCGACGAGCTGCAGCGTTCGGTCAACGAGATTCAGGAGCAGCTGGTGAAGGTGCTGCGCTCGTCGATGCGCATGCGCAAGGAGCACGCCGACCGCATCCGCGCGCTGATGCGGTCGATGACGCTGGCGGTGGTCGAGCATGCGGTGGTCGACACGCTCGAGCAGTACGCGGACCTGCCGAAGGTGCACACCTGGCTGCAGGCGCTGCGCGACGACGTGGTGGAACACGCCGAGGACTTCCGCCCCCACGGTGGCGACGCAGCCGGCGAAGCGCTCGGCGAGTCGCGCAGCGACCTCGGGCGCTACGAGGTGAACCTGCTGGTCGACGGCGGCGGGCACGACGGCTCGCGCATCGTCGAGGCCGATCTGCCCTCGTATTCCAACCTCGTCGGCCGCGTCGAACACCTCGCGCGGCTCGGCGCGCTGGTCACCGACTTCCGCCTCATCAAGCCGGGCCTGCTGCATCGGGCCAATGGCGGCTACCTGCTGATCGACGCGCTCAAGCTGCTGACGCAGCCCTTCGCGTGGGAGGCGCTCAAGCGCGCGCTGATGCGGCGCGAGATCCGCATCGAATCGATGGCCGAGATGTACAGCCTGGTCTCGACCATCCAGCTCGAGCCCGAGCCGATTCCGCTGGCGATCAAGGTCGTGCTGGTCGGCGACCGTGCCATCTGCGAGCTGCTGCAGCGGCTCGACCCCGAGTTTCCGCGCCTGTTCCGCGTGCAGGCCGATCTCGACGACGAGATGCCGCGCGAGCCTGCGGTGCAGAGCCGGCTCGCCGCCGCGCTGCTGGCGGCGATGCGCGAGCGCGCGTTGCTCGCGCCCACGGCGGCCGCGCTGGCACGGGCGCTGGACCATGCCGCGCACCGCACCGGCGACGCCACGCGGCTGAGCGCCGACGTGCAGTCGCTGATCGACGTGATGGTCGAGGCCGAGCACTTCGCGCGCCGCGACGGCCGCACCACGGTCGATGCGCCTGAGGTGCGCGCGGCGATCGCGGCGCGCCGCGAGCGTGCGGCGCGGGTCGACCAGCGCCACCGCGAAGCGATGCTGCGCGAGATCCTGATGATCGACACCGCTGGGCAGCGCGTGGGCCAGGTCAACGCGCTGACCGTCTACGAGAGCGGCGGCGAGGCCTTCGGCGCGCCGACGCGCGTCACCGCCACCAGCCGCATCGGCGACGGCCAGGTGGTCGACGTGCAGCGCGAGACGCACCTCGCCGGGCCGGTGCATGCCAAGGGCGTGCTGATCCTGTCGTCGTTTCTCGCCGCGCGCTACTCGCGGCTGCGCCCGCACGCCATCAGCGCGAGCCTGGTGTTCGAGCAGACGTACGGCCTGGTCGAAGGCGACAGCGCATCGCTGGCCGAGCTGCTGGCGCTGCTGTCGTCGATCGGCCAGCTGCCGCTGCGCCAGAGCGTGGCCGTCACCGGCTCGGTGAACCAGCTCGGCGACGTGCAGGCGGTGGGCGGCGTGGATCAGAAGATCGAGGGCTTCTTCGATCTGTGCGCCGCGCGCGGGCTCGACGGCAGCCACGGCGTGGTGGTGCCCGAGGCCAACGCGCGCATGCTGATGCTGCGCGACGACATCGTGCAGGCCGTTCGCGACGGCCGCTTCGCGGTGCACGCGGTGTCGCAGGTCGATGCCGCGCTGGAGCTGCTCACCGCCTTGCCGGCGGGCGATCCGGCGCGAGCCGACCCGCGCACGGCCAACGGCCGCATTGCCGCGCGTCTCGAGGCGTATTCCACGCTGCGCCGCGGCGAGCGTCGCGTCAAGCGCCGCAGTGGGGTCGAAGTGATCCGCGGCGCGGGCGGGCCCAAGCCATGATCGCACCGCGCGCCGCCACGTTGCAGGTGCTCGCGGTGATCGACGATGCCGCAGCGTGCGCCTCGCTGCTCGAATGGTCCGGCGCGCTGGCGCAGGCGGTGCACTGCGACCTCACCGTCGTCTACGTGGAAGACACGCTGGCGCTGCGCGCGGCGGCGCTGCCGATCACGCAGGTGCTGGCGCACGTGGGCACGGGCTGGACCTCGTTCGACATCCCCGACGTCGAGCGCGGCTACCGTGTGCAGGCCGCGCGGCTGCGCCAGCAGACCGAGCGCATGGCGGCGCGGCTGGAGCTGCGCTGCTCGATGCGCACGGCGCGCGGCGCGCTGGCCCAGGCCGCGCTCGCGGTGGCCGACGAGGCCGCGCTCGTGGTCGTGGCGCCGGCGGCGCTGCGCTCGGTGCCTGCGCAGGCGAGCCGCATGCCGAAGGTGCTGGCGTTGTGGGCCGATCGCTCGCAACTCGGCGCCGTGCGGCGCATCGCGACCCAGCTCGCCCGGGGTGCCGGCGGCAGCTGGGCCGAGCGGCAGGTCGATGAAGCAGCGTTGCCCGCCGCGGTGGGCGAGGCGCAGGCCGACCTCATCGTGCTGCCGCGCGCACTGGCGCAACCGGGCGTGCTGGCGCGCGCGCGCCAGCCGGTGCTGCTGGTCGGCGAGGCCGCCAGCTCGAACAACCACGCCGCGAGCGAGTGATGCCGCTGGACCGCAAGCAGACCTGGAACGTCGCCTACTGGCTGCTCGCGGCGCTGGCGCTGGTGTGGGCGCAGGAGCTGTTCCGCGGCGCGATGCAGATCGAGCCGGTGCCGTACAGCGAGTTCGAGCACGCGCTGGCCGAAGGCCGCATCAGCGAGGTCACGATCACCGACCGCAGCATCACCGGCAAGCTGAAGTCGCCCGACGGGCGCAAGACCACGCTGGTGGCCACGCGCGTCGAGCCCGACCTCGCGGTGCGGCTCGAGAAGTACAACGTGCCCTACACGCGCGTGGTCGAGAGCACGCTGCTGCGCGATCTGCTGTCGTGGGTGGTGCCGGCGCTGGTGTTCTTCGGGTTGTGGTTCTTCGTGATCCGCCGCATGGCCGACCGCTCGGGCGGGCTCGGCGGCTTCATGTCGATCGGCAAGAGCCGGGCCAAGGTCTACGTCGAGACCGACACCGGCGTGACCTTTGCCGACGTGGCCGGCGTCGACGAGGCGCGGCAGGAGCTGGAGGAGGTGGTCGACTTCCTCAAGCATCCGCAGCAATACGGCCGCCTCGGCGCGCACATTCCGCGCGGCGTGCTGCTCGTCGGGCCGCCGGGCACCGGCAAGACGCTGCTGGCCAAGGCGGTGGCCGGCGAGGCCGGGGTGCCGTTCTTCTCGATCTCGGGCAGCGAGTTCGTGGAGATGTTCGTGGGCGTCGGCGCAGCGCGCGTGCGCGACCTGTTCGAACAGGCGCGCGCCAAGGCGCCGGCGATCATCTTCATCGACGAGCTCGACGCGCTGGGCCGCGCGCGCGGCGCCTTCGGCAGCTTCGGCGGGCACGACGAGAAGGAGCAGACGCTCAACCAGCTGCTGGCCGAGATGGACGGCTTCGACACCTCGGCGGGGCTGATCATCCTGGCGGCGACCAACCGGCCCGAGATCCTCGACCCGGCGCTGCTGCGCGCCGGCCGCTTCGATCGGCAGGTGCTGGTGGACCGGCCCGACAAGCGCGGCCGCACCGACATCCTGCGCGTGCACGTGCGCAAGGTTTCACTCGACCCGTCGGTGAAGCTCGACGACGTGGCCGCGCTGACGCCGGGCTTCAGCGGCGCTGATCTGGCCAACCTGGTGAACGAGGCGGCGCTCGCCGCGACGCGGCGCAAGGCCGAGCGTGTGGCGATGGTTGATTTCACGGCTGCGGTGGAGCGCATCGTGGCCGGGCTCGAGCGGCGCAACCGGCTGCTGGGCGAGAAGGAGCGCCGCATCGTGGCCTATCACGAGATGGGGCACGCGCTGGTGGCGCTCGCGTTGCCGGGCAGCGACCCGGTGCACAAGGTGTCGATCATTCCGCGCGGCATCGGCGCGCTCGGCTACACCATCCAGCGCCCCACCGAAGACCGCTACCTGCTGACGCGCGATGCACTGGAAACGCGGCTCGCGGTGCTGCTCGGCGGCCGCGCGGCCGAGCAGGTGGCGCTCGACTGCACCTCGACCGGCGCGGCCGACGATCTGGCCAAGGCCACCGACCTGGCGCGCGAGATGGTGATGCGCCATGGCATGGAGGCCTCGCTCGGCCCGGTGACTTTCGAGCCGCCGCGCTCGGCGCTGCTCGAGGTGCCGGCCGATTGGGCGCAGCCGCGGCCCGCGGTGTCGGAGCAGACGCAGCAGCGCATCGACGAGGCGGTGCGCGCGCTGCTCGAATCGGCGCTGCAGCGCGCGCAAGGCCTGCTACGCACGCACGGCGCCGTGCTGGAGCAGGGCGCGCAGGAGCTGCTGCAGCACGAGACGCTCGATGAAGCTGCGTTGCGGGCGCTGCAGGTGAAGATGCAGGGCGCTTGAGCGCGAGGCGTGGGCCGCTGCGTCAGGGCGCATCGCTGGCCTGCCCGGAGGGACTCGAACCCCCTACCTGCTGCTTAGAAGGCAGCTGCTCTATCCAGATGAGCTACGGGCAGGTGCGGCGGCGCGCGCCGTGCCGCGCGATTCTAGGCAGCTGGGCCCGAGCTCGGGCGCGCCGCGCTCAGTGCTTCTTGTACTGCTCGGCGCCGAAGAGCACTTCGCGCGCGCGGTCGTCGGTGACCGGCTTGCGCAGGTGCGCCAGCACTTCCACGCCGCGCATCACCGCGGGGCGCGCGGCGATCTCGTCGAACCAGCCTTTGAGGTGCGGAAAGTCGTTCCAGTCGATGCCCTGGTTCTTCCACGAGCGCAGCCACGGGAAGATCGCGATGTCGGCGATCGTGTAGCCGGGCCCGGCGATGTAGCGGCTGGCGGCGAGGCGGTCGTTCATCACGCGGTACAGCCGCCGCGCCTCGTTGGTGTAGCGCTCGATCGCGTAGTCGATCTTCTGCGGCGCATAGATGCGGAAGTGATGCGCCTGGCCGAGCATGGGGCCCACGCCGCCCATCTGGAACATCAGCCATTGCAGCGCCTCGTACTTGCCGCGCGTGTCGCTCGGCAGGAAGCGGCCGGTCTTGCCGGCGAGATACAGCAGAATTGCGCCGCTTTCGAACAGCGACATCGGCTTTCCGTCGGGGCCGTCGGGGTCGATGATGGCCGGGATCTTGTTGTTGGGGCTGATCGCCAGAAAGCGGGCGTCGAACTGTTCGCCCGCGCCGATGTTCACCGGGATCGCCTTGTACGGCAGACCGCACTCCTCGAGCATGATGTGCACCTTGTGCCCGTTGGGCGTGGCCCAGGAATACACTTCGATCATCTCGTGGCTCCTGCTGTCGATGCGCTGCGCCCACTCTAAACCATGCTCGACAAACTGAGCCGCTGGCTCGGCGGCGGGCCCGATCCCTTCAAGCCGCACGGCATCGAGCACTGGGCGCGAGCGCATGGCGCCCGCTACCGCCGGGTGCGCCACGGCGAGGGTTTCGTGGTCGAAGACCAGCGCCAGGGCTTGCACTGGCGCATCGAATGGGGCGCATCGCACCGCCCGTACGTGAACGGCAACGAGCTGCGCATCCTGGCCGAGATGGGCCTGCACCGCGACCTGCAGGCGCTGGTGCTCAACCGCGCGCTGCTCGAACACAGCGAGTCGATGGTCTACGAGCACTACATCGAGGGCGTGCAGACCAGCATCGACACGCAGACGCCCACCGAGATCCGCTGGCTGGTGATGTACCCCAAGCTCACCGGCGCCGAGCTGCGCACGCTCGGTGCGCGCTTCGGCGCGGTGGCCAGCGTCAAGCCGTGGCTGCAGCAGTGGCTCGACGGCCCGCTCGCGCCGGCGCTGCTGGCTGCCGGGCAGCGCCTGTCGGAGAAGGATCCGTTCGTGCTCGCCATCGCGCGCGGCCGGCTCACGCTGCGCGTGGCCATGCCCGTGCCCGACCTCGACGCCATCGGGCGCTGGCTGGAGCTGTTCGTGCTCGCCGCGCGGCAGGCCAAGCAGGTGGCCGGCGAGTGGCAGGACTCGGCCTTCGCGCCGACATCCACCCGCGCGTCGGCCTGGCCCGACGACGCGCGCTCGGGCCCGTCGCCGGCCTGATCCCTCCAGGCGCGCGGCCGGCCGGGCCAGCGCTTAGGCCGCGTGGCGGCCGAGTTCGATCTTCGCGATCGCGTTGCGGTGCACCTCGTCGGGGCCGTCGGCGAAGCGCAGCGTGCGCGCGTGGGCGTAGAAGCTGGCGAGCGGAAAGTCGTTGCTGACGCCGGCGCCGCCGTGCACCTGCATCGCCCAGTCGATCACGCGCAGCGCCATGTTCGGCGCCACCACCTTGATCATCGCGATCTCGGCCTTGGCGGCCTTGTTGCCGGCCACGTCCATCATCCACGCCGCCTTCAGCGTCAGCAGGCGCGCCTGCTCGATCAGGCAGCGCGCCTCGGCGATGCGCTCCTGCGTCACGGTCTGCTGCGCGATCGTCTTGCCGAAGGCCACGCGCTTCACCGCGCGCTTGCACATCATTTCGAGCGAGCGCTCGGCCAGGCCGATCAGTCGCATGCAGTGGTGGATGCGCCCCGGCCCGAGCCGGCCCTGCGCGATCTCGAAGCCGCGGCCCTCGCCGAGCAGCATGTTCGACACCGGCACTTTCACGTCCTTGAAGTCGACCTCCATGTGGCCGTGCGGCGCATCGTCGTAGTTGAACACCGGCAGCGCGCGCAGCACCTTGACGCCGGGCGTTTCCATCGGCACCAGGATCATCGACTGCTGCGAGTGCCTGGGCGCGGCCGGATCGGTCTTGCCCATGAAGATCATGATCTTGCAGCGCGGGTCGCCGGCGCCGCTGGTCCACCACTTGCGCGCGTTGATCACGTAGTGGTCGCCCTGGCGCTCGATGCGCGCCTCGATGTTGGTGGCGTCCGACGAGGCCACCGCCGGCTCGGTCATCGCGAAGGCGCTGCGGATCTTGCCGTCGAGCAGCGGCTCGAGCCACTGCTTCTGCTGCTCGGGCGTGCCGTAGCGCACCATCACTTCCATGTTGCCGGTGTCGGGCGCCGAGCAGTTGAAGACCTCGCTCGACCACGGCACGCGGCCCATGATCTCGGCCAGCGGCGCGTATTCCTGGTTGGTGAGGCCCGCGCCGTACTTGCTCTCGGGCAGGAACAGGTTCCACAGACCCTGCGCGCGCGCCTTGTTCTTCAGCTCCTCGATCAGCGCCAGCGGCGTCCAGCGCTTGCCGGCCTCGGTGTTGGTCTTCAGCTCCTGCCAGTAGCGGCCCTCGGCCGGGTAGACATGCTCGTCCATGAAGGCCTTGACCTTGGCCTGCAGCTCCTGCGTGCGTGGTGAATAACCGAAGTCCATGCGGATCGCTCCTTGCGGGTGCTCAGGCGGCCTCGGCGAAACGCCAGGCCATCTGGGCGAGGGTGGAGGTGGCGGCGCCGGTGGCGCGCGCCTGGGCACTGCTGGCGATGCCGTCGACCACGCGCTTGGCGATGCCCTGCGTGATCGCGGCCAGCCTGAACAGGTTGTAGGCGAGATAGAAGTTCCAGTCGGCCATCACCGCATCGGCATCGGCACGGCCCGTGCGCTCGCAGTAGCGCCGCACGTACTCGCGTTCGCTCGGAATGCCGAGCGCGGCCAGGTCGAGGCCGCCGATGCCGCGGAACGTGCCCGGCGGGATGTGCCACGACATGCAGTGATAGCTGAAGTCGGCCAGCGGATGCCCGAGCGTGGAAAGCTCCCAGTCGAGCACCGCGGCCACGCGCGGCTGGCTGGCGTGGAAGATCAGGTTGTCGAGCCGGTAGTCGCCGTGCACGATCGACACCTGCGAGGCGTCGCGCGCCGAGGCGGGCAGGCGCGCGGGCAGCCACTCGATCAGCCGGTTCATCTCGGGGATCGCCTGCGTCTCGGACGCCAGGTATTGCTTGCTCCAGCGGCCGATCTGCCGCTCGAAGTAGCTGCCGGGCTTGCCGTAGTCGGCCAGGCCCACCGCGGCCACGTCGACGCTGTGCAGCGCAGCGATCACGCGGTTCATCTCGTCGTAGATCGCGCCGCGCTCGGCCGCGCTGCAATCGGGCAGCGCCTGGTTCCACAGCACGCGGCCCTCGACGAACTGCATCACGAAGAACGCGCGGCCGATCACCGATTCGTCGTCGCACAGCAGGTGCATCTGCGCCACCGGCACCGCCGTGCCGCCCAACGCCTTCATCACGCGGTACTCGCGCTCGATCGCGTGTGCCGACGGCAGCAGCTTGGCCACCGGGCCGGGCTTGCTGCGCATGGCGTAGGTGCGCTTCGGCGTGATCAGCTTGTAGGTCGGGTTGGACTGCCCGCCCTTGAACTGCTCCACCGTGAGCGGGCCCTCGAAGCCGGCGAGATGCGCCTTCAGGTAGGCCTCGAGCGCGGCGACGTCGAAGGCGTGGCTGGCGGCCACGGGCCGCGTGCCGACGAACTGGTCCATCGATTCCATGCGCAGCTCCTCCGCTCGCTCAGGGGATCATCGCGACGCGATGGCCAGCAGTTTCTCGCGCGACAGCACCACCAGCCGCGTCGGCTCGACGCGCACCGCGCCTTCGCGCTCGAAGCCCTTGAGCTCCTGGTTCACGCGCTGGCGCGAGGCACCGAGCAGCTGGGCCAGGTCTTCCTGCGCCAGCTGCAGGCCGACGCGGATCTCGTCGCCCTGCTCGATGCCGTAGGCCTTGGCCAGCAGCAGGATCTGCTTGGCCAGGCGTGCCGCCAGCGGGCGCGTGTTCAGGTCCTCGAACAAATCGAACATCAGCCGCAGGCGGCGGCAGTTCAGGCGCAGCAGCGCGTCGTACAGCTCCACGTGCTGCGCGAGCAGGGCCTTGAAGTCGGGCTTGCGCACCACCAGCATCGTCGTGGCGCCATGGGCGTTGGCATCGTGCGTGCGCGGCAGGCCGTCGAACAGCGCGATGTCGCCGAACCAGGTGCCCGGCTCGACGTAGGTGAGCGTGACCTGCTTGCCCGACAGCGACACGGTGGAGATGCGCACCGCGCCGCTGGCCACGCCGCACCATTGCTCGGCCGGCGCACCGCGCGAGGCGAGCGGTGCGCCGTCGTCGAGGTGACGTACGACCGCGCGCGAGAGGATCGCGGCGCGCAGCGTCGGTGACAGTTTCGAGAACCACGCGCCGGATTCGATGCTCTGCTGTTCGTCGAGTGTAAGGACGGGGTTCGTCATGTTTTGTCCCCGGGGCGACAAGCGCAGCAGCCGCCCCGGGCGGCGCTATTGTCCGCTCGCCGGCCGCGCGCGCACGCGCGTCAGCGGAACTTCGGCGCGCGCTTGTCGAAGAAGGCGGCGAGGCCCTCGGCGCCGTTGTCGTGGAACAGGTTGGCGACGAAGTGATCGCGCTCGGCGTTCAGCTGCGCACCCAGGTCGCGCAGCGGCGCCTGGCTGACCAGCGCCTTCGCGCTGGCCACCGCGTTGCCGGCCATGGCGGCCAGGCGCTCGGCCCATTGCAGCGCGCCGGCCAGCGCTTGGCCGTCATCGGTGACGGCCGACACGAGCCCGAGCTCGAGCCACTGGCGGGCCGTCATCGGCTCGGGCAGCCATAGCATCTGCAGCACGCGGGCGCGCGGCAGGGCGCGCGCCAGATGCCACGCACCGCCGCCGTCGGGCGACAGACCGGCGCGGCCATACGACATGGTGAAGCGTGCGCCCTCGGCGGCGACGATCAGGTCGCAGGCCAGCGCCAGCGAGCAGCCGCCGCCCGCTGCGTGGCCCTCGACGGCGGCGATCACCGGTTTCGGGAAGTCGCGCATCGCCTGCACCCAGGCATGGAAGTTCTCCACGCTGCGCGCCTGCTCCTCGGGGCCGCGCTGGCGCACGCCCGCCAGGCGTGCCAGGTCACCCCCGGCGCAGAAGTGCGCCCCTTCGCCGCGCAGGATCACCGCGCGCACGCTGGCGTCGGCGTCGGCGGTTTCGAGCGCCTCGACGCCCGCGGCATAGACCTGCGGCGACAGCGTGTTGCGCGTCGCCGGGTCGCTGATCGTGAGGATCTGCGCGCAGCCGTGGCGCTCGGTGATCAGCTCCGACGGCATCAGGCACTCCCGGATGTCGCGACGATGTGACGCATGACCCCTGATTCTTGCATGGGGTGTCGCCGAGGCGGCTTCCATCACAGGCGCGCATCGCCCTTCATGCTAGAGTGCCGCGCAGTTTTTTCAGACCGCACGGCCCGTCGCTCGTACCCGCCAGACCCGCATGAAGCCCCGCAAGGTGTTGACCGTCGCAAGCCTTGCCGTGCTGGCCGTACCGCATGCGCTGGCGATCGGCTTCGCGCGGGCGCCGTCCAACGTGGCGCTCGGCAGCCCGCTCAACTTCCCGATCGGTGTCCAGCTCGGCACCGACGAATCGCTGATCGCCAATTGCGTCGGCGCCGAGGTCTATCAGGGCGAGCAGCGCGTCGCGCCGAGCAACGTGCGCGTGGCGATCGAGCCCGGCTCCAACCCCGACGAGCGCGTGGTGCGCGTGACGACCAGCGTGGCGATCGAGGAGCCGCTGGTGTCGATCCACGCGACGCTGGGCTGCGTCAACCGCATCGAGCGGCGCTTCACGGTGTTCGCCGATCCGCCGCTGGTCACGTACGCGGAGGCGCCGACGCCACCCGCAGCACCGCAGCCGACGACATCGGCCGCCCCGGTGACCGCGGCGGCGCCGGCCTCTGCGCCGGAGCCTGCCGCAGCGGCACCGGCGCCCGCTGCCGAGCCGGCCACTGCGCTGGCGCCTGCGCCAGCCGCCGTACGCGCGCGAGCCGCTGCGCCCGCGCCGGCGGCCGCCTCGGCGCCGCGCCGTGTGGCGCGACCGGCCGCGCCCAGGCCCGCGGCCTCGGCGCCGCTGGCCAGGCCGCGCACGGCGGTGGCCGCTGCGCCTCGGGGTAGCGCGCCGGTGATCGCCAAGGCGCCGGCTGCGTCAGCTCCGACCTCGCGCCTGAAGCTCGATGCGCTCGAGCCTGCCGCCGCCAAGGCCGCCGCCGCGGCCTCGGCGGCGCAGCAGGACGCCGCGCTGCGCGTGGCCGCAGCAGCGGCGAGCGCCGCGCTGGCGGCGCAGGCGGCCAGCACCGCGCAGGCCAACGCCGATGCCGCCGCCGAGCGCCTGAAGGCGATGGAGCAGGCCCTCGAAGCGGTGAAGGCCGAGGCCCAGCGCAACCGCGACCAGATGGCGCAGATGCGTGCGCGCATCTCCGACGCCGACTCCGCGCGCCGCTACCTGCCCTGGCTGTTCGGCGCGCTGGCCGTGCTGCTCGGCATGGTGGCGTGGCTGTGGTTCAGGCTGCGCCGCACGCAGCGCGAGCAGCAGGCGCAGTGGAGCGCGGCCGCCGCGGCGGCGAAGGCGCCGCCGACCAACCCGCCGACGCTGCAGCCGATGACCTTGCCGCCGCACCTGGCGCCCACGCCTGCAGCGCGCCCGATGCCGCCGGCGGGCCGGCCTGCCGCGCCCACAGCGCCGGCCGGGCCGCAGCCGTTCGGCGCGCCGTCCACGCTGTTCCCCGACTCGGTGATGACCAACAACGCGCCGACGCGCGACGTGTCGATCGAGGAGCTGATCGATCTCGAGCAGCAGGCCGAGTTCTTCATCGTGCTCGGCCAGGACGAGGCCGCGATCGACTTGCTGATGGGCCACATCCGCAGCAGCGGCGGCACGAGCGCGCTGCCGTACCTGAAGCTGCTCGAGATCTACCGCCGCCAGGGCGACCGCGAGAACTACGAGCGCACGCGCACGCGCTTCAACCACCGCTTCAACGCCTATGCGCCCGATTGGGAGTCCGACCTGCAGCTGGGCCGTTCGCTGGTGGACTACCCCAAAGTGGTCGAGCGCCTGCAGCGCCTGTGGGTGAACCCCATCGATGCGATGACCGAGCTCGAATCGCTCGTCTTCCGGCGCGATGCGGGCGAGTTGTTCGAACTGCCGGCGTATCGCGAGGTGCTGTTCCTGTACTCGATGGCGCGCGATCTGGCCGAGCACCAGGGCGGCTCGCAGTCGCCGATCGACGTGCTGCTGCCGCTGGTGGAGGAGGGCGGCACGTTCGAGGCCACCACCGCGACGCCGCACCTGATCACGCCGTCGACGCTGAGCGCGCTGTCGGAGTTCGGCCGCCACACCGAGGCGCCGATCGAGGTGCTCAGCGCGACGAAGGAGCCGCCGCGGGCCTTCAGCGTGACCGACCACGGCACGCCGATCGACCTCGACCTGACCGGTCCGGTGCCGATGGACGAGCCGCCGTGCGAGGGCCCCGAGGAACGCAGCGACTTCATGAACCTGCCGCCTGCGCCGCCGCGGCGCCGCTAGGGCCTGCCTAGACCCAATACTGTTCAGATACATATTCGGGGTACGGGCTGATGTCGCTGATGCAGCTTGGCGCCTCGGTGCCGAACCTGAAAGTTGCTCATCTTGCGCTTGACGCCACGCGGGTTGAAGCGGCCGCGGCTGCTGACGCATTTGCCGCTGGCGATCTCGGCGAGCAGCGCTGCGCGCCAACTTGGCAGCCGCTCAGGGGGAAGGGCCGCGGCCTGCGGCATTTTCCGTTTGATCACGCGCACCGCATGGCTGAAGCTCAGGCGGTCCGGGTCCAAGCCGCGATCCCACGCAGCTTGCGCCATCAATTGCCGCACCGCGAAGTGCGCGAGCAACAGGCCCCACAGCTCCTGCTGTACCAGATCGGGCGTCTTGCTGCGCAGCACGGTACTGTTGGCGCGCAGGTGCGTCTTGAACTCGTCGAACACGCCCTCGATCTCCCAGCGCTCGTGATACAGCGCCGCCAACTCCTCGGCCGGCGCCTGGCTCGCATCGAGCACGTTGGTCAGCAGCCGATAGCTGTCTTGCGTCGCGGTGGCCGAGCCGTCCAACTCGTACTCGACTACGCGTACCGTGACGCCGTGCTTGCGCGCGGTGTCGGTACTGTCGTAGACGGTGCTCAGGTACGAACCGTCGGGCAACACCTCCTGCGCCGGCAGCTTCAGTGTGGTTTCACCCGCCACAGCAGCGCCGCGCCGGTGGCGCTGGCGATTTGCCACAGCTTGAAGCTGTAAAAGCCCCGGTCGGCCAGCAGCAGCATGCTCATGTCGAGCCAGCCCGGCAGCCGCTCGGCGGCCATCGCCTTCTCGCTGTGCGCGTAAGGGGCGATGTCGGCCGCCGTGATGGCATGCGTGCCGCATTCGACCAGGCCGAGTACACGCGCCTGCGGGAAGGCGCTCTGGCCGCGCGTAGCCGTCGGATAGCCGAAGAACTCGGCGTTGGCCTTTTCGTCGGCGACGTCCATGCCGCTGCCGTCCAGCGCCATGACGCGCCAGCCGCGATACCACGCTCCCGGCGCATCGGGCGCCGCCAGCGGGCGCAGCACACGCTCGGCCAAGCGCCGCATCACTTCCGCTCCGAGTCGCGTTCGCGCCTGCGAGATCGCCGACTTGCTGGCCTGCACCGCCTCGGCCTGGCCGCCACCGAGCCACTGAAGGCCCTCGCACACCACGCGCAGCACCTCCTCCAGCGGCGCCTCGCGCCACAGCGCCAGCGCCATCACGTAGTACACGACTGCCGGCGCCGGAAGCAGCCGATTGCGCTGACTGCCTCGTCCCGTCTCTTCAAGTACCTCGTCGATCAGCGGTCGCGGGCACACGCTGGCCAGCACGCCAGTGCTGATCAGGTGCGCAACGTCGACCTTCTCCGGCAACGCCTTTCGGGTTCTCGCCATCCGCTCCGCCCCTCGTGGTCAGGACGGAACCGGATTCTGACACGCCGATTTCTATCTGAACAGTATTGTGCCTAGACCGAAGTTTCTCCATGTTCCCGTCGTCAGCGCGTGCCATACGTGCGCGTGCTGACTCGGCAAGAGCGCCTTTGGAGGCGCTTGTCATGGCTTGCCTGGTACACCTCTGCGAGGTGAACGCCCTTGTCGGCCAGACAACGCGTCTCGCGCGCGGGAGGTCAGGTCGCAGCGACGACGCGGTCGCGCCCGGCCTGCTTGGCGGCGTACAGCGCGTGGTCGGCCTGGCGCGCGGCGTGTTCCCAGTCGGCCAGCACGGCGAACGGCTGCGACACGCCGATGCTGACGGTGCAGCGCAGCGCGGCGCGGCCGTCGGGCGCGGGCGTCGCGAGGGCGGCGACGCTCGAGCGCAGGCGCTCGCCGAACGCCAGCGCCGGTTCGCGGCTGCCGCCCACGAAGCCGACCAGGAACTCCTCGCCGCCGGTGCGGGCGACGAAGTCCCCCGCCCGCACGCGCGCGTCCAGCGCGTGCGCCACCGCGCGCAGCACCGCGTCGCCAGCGGCGTGGCCATGATCGTCGTTGATGCGCTTGAAATGGTCGATGTCGACCTGCAGCAGCGTCATCGGCTCGTGGCCGCGCGAACCGAAGTGCTGGCGCAGCGCCCCGTCGAGGCCGTTGCGGTTGAGCACGCGCGTCAGCGCGTCGCGCGACGCCAGATCCGCCAGTTGGCCGTTCAGCCGCGCGAACACCATCCACAGCAGGTTCGGCCCGAGCAACACCGCGGCCAGCGATGCATAGGCGTAGTACACCTGGGCCGCGGTGCCGTTGAAGAGCGCGTCGACGCCCTGCTGCGCGACGATGCCGGCTCGCGCCAGCGTCAGCAGCGCCAGCAGCCCCATCACCGCGGCCAGCACGCGCAGTGGCACGCGCAGCGCCTCCTCCTCGCGCCCCGACTCGCGCGCCGCCGACACCGCCAGCAGCGCGTACAGCGCGCCGAGGCCGACGTTGAGCACGACGTGCCGGCCGAGCGCGCCGAAGCGGCCGACCATCAGCAAGTGCAGCAGCACGAAGCCTGCCATCGCCGCCAGCAGGCTGCGCAGCCGCCAGGCGTCGCGGCCGACGAACTGGCGCAGGCCGCCGATGAACAGCAGCGTCGCGAGCACCATCAACGTGTCGACCACCACGCCGACCGATGTCGTCGCGGTCAGGCCGGTGACGAGACGCAACGCGTAAGCACAGCCGAACACGATGGCGCCGGCCGCGAACGCCGGCAGGCCGCTGCGCGGCGGCATGCGCCGGCCGATCAGGTACATCAGCCCACCCAGCGACACCAGGTGCAGCGCGAGGACGACGATGACGGTGGGCGGGTGCATGCGAGGCGGTGCGCGTGACGGCGCGGTTTGTCGCCGCCGCGCGACGCGCATTATCGACACGCGCTGGCGCGACGCGCCAGGCGGCAGCTACCCCGCGTCGCCGCAGTCTGCGGCCTAGAGCCTCTTCAGCCGCTCCAGCGCCGCGAGCAGCGTCTCGTCGCGTTTGGCGAAGCAGAAGCGCGCGAGCTTCTGGTTGCGAGCGTCGTCGTAGAACGCCGACAGCGGGATTGCCGCGACGCCGATGTCGGTGGTCAGCCAGCGGCAGAAGCCGGCCTCGTCGAGATCGCTCACGGCCGAGTAGTCCACGCACTGGAAGTAGCTGCCCTGGCTCGGCAGCAGGCGCAGCCGCGTGCGTGCCAGACCGTCGCGGAACAGGTCGCGCTTGCGCTGGTAGAACGCCGGCAGCTCCAGGTAGGGCCGCGCGTCGCGCATGTACTCGGCCAGGCCGTGCTGCATCGGCGTGTTGACGGTGAACACGTTGAACTGGTGCACCTTGCGGAACTCGTCGGTGAGCACGCGTGGCGCGAGCACGTAGCCGACCTTCCAGCCGGTGACGTGGTAGGTCTTGCCGAAACTCGAGACCACGAAGGCACGCGCCGCCAGCTCGGCATGGCCGGCCGCGCTGGCATGCGGCACGCCGTCGAACACCATGTGCTCGTAGACCTCGTCGGCGATCACGAAGGCATCGGTCGAGCGCAGCAGCGCGGCCAGCCGGTCGAGGTCGTCGCGCGACCACACGGTGGCGCTCGGGTTGTGCGGCGTGTTGACGATGATGGCGCGCGTGCGCACGCTCAGCGCCGCGCCGATGGCGGCGAAGTCGGGGCGGAAGGTGCCGGGCGTCAGCGCCACGCGCACCACCTTGCCGCCGGCCAGCTCGATGTTCGGCACGTAGCTGTCGTAGCAGGGTTCGAGCACGATCACCTCGTCGCCCGGATGCACGATCGCCAGCACGGCGGTGAGGATGGCCTGCGTGGCGCCGGCGGTGACGGTGATCTCGGTGCCGGGGTCGTAGCTGTGGCCGTACAGCGTAGCGACCTTGGCCGCGATGGCCTCGCGCAGCGCCGGCACGCCGGCCATCGGCGGGTACTGGTTGAGCCCGGCGCGCATCGCGCGCTCCACCGCGGCGATCAGCGCTGGGTCGCAGTCGAAGTCGGGGAAGCCCTGGCCGAGGTTGACCGCGCCATGCTGCTGCGCCAGCGCCGACATCACGGTGAAGATCGTCGTGCCCACCGCGGGCAGGCGCGATCGCACGGCGGGCGTGCGTGCAACCGTTGGTGTCGTCATGCGAGGAGGATTCGAGGAGTCACAGATCGTACTCGCTGTGTTCGCCGCTCATGGCCTTGAGGATCAGCGTGCGGTTGAGCCGGGGCGACAGCGATTCGACGAAGGTGTGCACGAAGTGCCGCAAGTAGGCGCCGCGCTTGAAGGCCACGCGCGTCAAGTTGCTGCCGAAGAGATGGCCCACCGGCCGCGACACCAGGTCGCCGCCCGGCGGATCGTCGCGCACCGCCATCTCGGCCACGATGCCCACGCCCATGCCGACGCGCACGTAGGTCTTGATCACGTCGGCATCGATCGCCTCGAGCGCGAAGCTAGGCTTGAGCCTCGCGCGCGCGAAAGCCGCGTCGATGCGCGAGCGGCCGGTGAACGTGGGGTGGTACGACACCAGCGGTTCGGCGGCGAGCTGCTCCAGCGTCGGCCGCTCCACCGCGGCCAGCGCGTGGCCGGCGGGCACCACGATCACGTGCTGCCACTCGTAGCACGGCAGCGTGATGAGGCCGTCGTCGTCGGCCAGCGCCTCGGTGGCCAGGCCGATCTCGGCCACGTCGTCGCGCAGCATCTGCGCCACCTGGATCGGCGTGCCCTGGTGCAGCACCACCTGCACCTTGGGAAAGCGCCGGCGCAGCGCCGCCACCGGCTCGGGCAGGAAGTAGCGCGCCTGCGTGTGCGTGGTGGCGATCGACAGCGTGCCGGCGTCCTGCTTGGAATACTGCTCGCCGATGCGCTGCAGGTTGGCCACCTCGCGCATGATGACCTCAATGGCCTTCAGCACGAGCTGCCCGGGCTCGGTGATGCGCCGCAGCCGCTTGCCGTGGCGCTCGAAGATCTCGACGCCGAGTTCCTCCTCCAGCTCGATGATGGCCTTGCTGATGCCCGGCTGCGAGGTGTAGAGCGCCTTGGCGGTCTCGGTGAGGTTCAGGTTGCGGCGCACCGCCTCCTGGACGAACTTGAACTGGTGCAGGTTCATCGCCGGAGCCCCGTCAGATGCCTTCGCTGGCGGCCGCGGCCATGGCGGCGATCACGGCGGGTTGCTCGCCGATCGCGGCGGCGAGCGTCCATCGCACCTGCGGGTGCCGCTGCTGCAGCTGCAGCAGCAGCTGCGGCAGGTCGCGTCGCACGTGGCCGCCGGTGCCGAGGAACATCGGCACCACGCGTACCTGCGTGCAGCCGCGCGCCGCGAGCCGCTCGGCGGCGGTCTGCAGGTCGGGTGCGATGAAGTCGAGGAACGCCAGCTCGATCGCCAGGCCCGGGTGATCGGCGGCGATGCGATCGGCCACGGCGCGGAACGGATCCGCCCACGCCGCGTCGCGCGCGCCATGCCCGAACAGCAGCAGGCCCTGGCTCATCGGAACCTCACCAGCCACGCGAACGCGGCGAGCGACAGCATGAGGAAGAACAGGCCCGGCGACGCCGCAGCGACCCACGGCGTCCAGTTGCGCAGCATGCCGAGGTGGCCGGCCACGTTGTTGAGCAGCACGAAGCTGATGCCCAGCATGATGCCGCCGAAGACCTTGAGGCTGACGCCGCCGGCGCGCGCGTGCAGGTAGGCGAACGGCAGCGCGAGCGCCACCATCACCAGGCAGGCCAGCGGATACAGCGCCTTGCGCCAGAACTGGATCTCGTGGCGCTGCGCGGCCTGGTCCTGCCCGCTCAAGTGGCGGCTGTACTGCCACAGCTCGATGGTCGACATCGTGCTCACCGGCAGCACCGCGGCGGCCACCACGCCGGCGCTGAGCGTGCTGGCCCAGTCGAGCGTCGCCAGCCGCGTGACCTTCAGCTCGGCGCCGCGTGCCGCCTGTTCCGGCGTCGGCCATTCGGTGCGCTCGACCTCCGCGAGCTGCCAGACCCCGTCGTCGGTGACCCGCGCGTGCTGCGCCTCGATGCGCGTGCGCAGGCGCCCGTCGGCGTCGAGCTCGAAGATGCGCACGCCTTCGAGGCGGCCCTGCGCGCCGGTGCGCGCCACGTTGATCGAGACGCTGCGCTCGCCGTCGGGCGTGGTGCGCCGCTCCTTCAACCAGGCGCCGGTGCGGCCGATCTGCAGCCCGCCGCGAAAACCCGCCCTCATCAGCACCGCCTCGCGCTCGGTCAGCGGCGCCACGTAGTCGCCGACCACGAACGTGACGATGGTGAACGTCAGCCCCAGCACCGACAGCAGCGCGAGGGCACGCCCGGGCCCGAGGCCGCCGGTGCGCAGGATCGTGAACTCGGAGGACTGCGCCAGCCGCGCCATGGCATAGATGGTGCCGATCAGCACGCAGATCGGAAACAGCTCGTAGAAGTGCCCCGGCGCCTCGAGCAGCGAGCCGGCCACGGCATGCCAGATCGTGTAGCCGTTGCGGCCGACGCCCTCGAGCGCATCGACGAAATCGATGAAGAAGAACAGCGACAGGAACGCCACCGACACGTAGACCACCGACCACACGATGTCGCGGTACAGCAGGCGGCGGACGGTGCGCAGCGTCATGCCCGCGTCCAGCGCGGCCACAGCCGGATCACGGTGCCGTGGTCGCGCCACCAGATCAGCGCGAGCGCGAGCGCGAACGCGCCGCCGTGCACGAGCGCCATCGCGGCGCCGAACTCGAGGCGGCCGCCGCCGACCCAGGCCTGCGAGAGATTGATCAGGTTGTAGTAGACGACGAAGCCGAGCAGCGCGAACAGCAGGTTCCAGTTCGTCGCGCGCCGCGGGTTGATCGCCGCCAGGCCCACGCCGAGCAGCAGCAGGTTCATCGCGCCGATCAGCAGCCCGAAGCGCCAGGCCAGCTCGGCCTGGTTGCGCACGTTGGCGTCCATCAGCAGCTCCAGCGTCGGCATCGTGCGCGGCGCGCGCGTGGTGGCGCGCTTGACGCTGCGCTCGTCGGCCAGCACCTGGTATTGCTGGAAGCTCGCCAGCGTGTGCTCGCCGGTGGCGCGGTCGACCTGCGCGCGCTGGCCCTTGTCGAGCACCAGGAAGCGGTCGTCGCCGATGACGCTGATCTCGCCGCCGCGCGCCGAGGTCAGCGACTCGCCGCGCTGCTCGTTGGACAGCACGAACACGCCGCGCGCCACCAGCGATTCGTCGCTGGCCTTGTCGACGAAGAACACGCGCGAGCCGTCGCGCGAGGTCTGGAACACACCCGGCGTCACGCGCGACAGATCCGATCGCTGCTCGTAGCGGTCGCGCAGCTCGGCGCTGCTGCGGTTGCCCCAGGGCCACACCAGCAGCACCAGCAGCGCCACCACCAGCAGCACCGGCCAGGCCATGCGCAGCACCGGCGCCACGAAGCGCACCAGGCCCACGCCGCTGGCGAACCAGATCGCCATCTCGCTGTCGCGGTACATGCGGCCGAGCGTGACCACGATGGCGATGAACAGGCTCAGCGCGAGGATGGTCGGCAGATGCGCGAGCACGGTGTAGCCCATCAGCAGCACCACGTCGGCCGGCGCCACCGCGCCGCTGGCCGCGAGGCCGAGCGTGCGGATCAGCATCATCGTGATCACGATGGTGAGGATCACCACCAGCGTGGCCCCGAAGCCGCGCGACAGCTCTCTGCGCAACGTCGAATCGAATAACATCGTCGGACCTTCGAACCCGGGCGAATTATGGACTTCAGACATCAGGTGCTCGCGCTCGGCGCGCTCGCCAAGGCCGATGCCGATGCACTGCTCGTCGTCGTGGTCGGCAGCAAGACGCCGGCCGGGCTGGCGCGGCCGCTGGCGGCCGCACTCGATGCCGCCGTGCGGCAGGGCGATCTGGTGCTCAAGGCCGGCCGCGCGCTCTATGCGGGGCGGCTGGCCGGCGTGAAGGCGCCGCGCGTGGTGTTCGCCGCCGCCGGCGACGACACGCCGCGCGCATTCAAGGTGGCGGTGGCGAGCGCGCTGGCGCTGCTCAAGGGCCTGGGCGCGAAGCATCTGGCCGTCGCGGCGGCCGGCGCCAAGAAGCTCGACGACGTGCATGCCGAGGCGCTGGCCACGGCAGTGGGCGATGCGGTCTATCTGTACCGGCACACCAAGCCGAGCGCGGGGCCCGCGCCCAAGCTGTCGAAGGTGACGCTGCTGTGCGCGGCCGACCAGGCCGCCGGCGTGACGCAGGGCCTGCGGCGCGGCGCTGCGATCGTGCAGGGCGTGAACCTGGCGCGCGAGCTGGCCAACCGGCCGGGCAACCACTGCACGCCCACGCACCTGGCCGAGCAGGCGCAGGAGCTGGCGCGCAGCGCCGACCTCAAGGTCGAGGTGCTGGGGCGCAAGGACCTCGAGAAGCTCGGCATGGGCTCGTTCCTGGCGGTGGCGCAGGGCTCGGAGGAGCCGCCGCGCTTCATCGTGCTGCGCTACCACGGCGCCGCCGGCCATGAGGCGCCGGTGGTGCTGGTGGGCAAGGGCATCACGTTCGATTCCGGCGGCATCTCCATCAAGCCCTCGGCCGAGATGGACGAGATGAAGTTCGACATGGGCGGCGCGGCGAGCGTGCTCGGCACGCTGCGCGCCATCGCCGGCCTGAAAGCCAAGGTCAACCTCGTGGGCCTGATCCCGACCTGCGAGAACCTGCCCAGCGGGCGCGCGGCGAAGCCCGGCGACGTGGTGACCAGCCTGTCGGGCCAGACGATCGAGATCCTGAACACCGATGCCGAGGGCCGGCTCATCCTGTGCGATGCGCTGACCTACGCCGAGCGCTTCAAGCCCAAGGCCGTGGTCGACATCGCCACGCTCACCGGCGCCTGCGTGATCGCGCTCGGCCACCATCGCAGCGGCATGTTCTCGCCCGAGGATGAGCTGGCGCAGCAGCTGCTCGCCGCCGGCGACGCCGCGCTCGACCCGTGCTGGCGCATGCCGCTCGACGCCGAGTACGACGAGGTGCTGAAGAGCCATTTCGCCGACATGGCCAACGTCGGGCCGCGTGCCGGCGGCGCGATCACCGCGGCGATGTTCCTCAAGCGCTTCACGGGCAAGCTGCGCTGGGCGCACCTCGACGTGGCCGGCACCGCCTGGCGCTCGGGCACCAACAAGGGCGCCACCGGCCGGCCGGTGGGCCTGCTGACGCACTTCGTGCTCGCCCACGCGCAGAGCGCCTGAGTCTCGACACCCGTCGCACCGTGGCGCAGGTCGCCTTCCACGCCGGGCTGGACGACAAGTTCGGCTACGCCTGCCGGCTGTTGCGCAAGGCCTATCGCCAGGGCCGCCGCGTCGAGGTGCGCGGCGACGCCGAGCAGCTGGCGCGGCTCGACCCGCTGCTGTGGACCTTCGAGCAGCAGGAGTTCGTGCCCCATCTGCGCCTGCGGCCGGGGCAGCGTGTGGAGCCGCAACTGATGCGCACGCCGATCTGGCTGGCCGAGGACGCCCGACCCGACCTGCGCGCTTCCGTGCTGGTGAACCTGGGGCCCGCGCCGGCGCAGGACTTCGGCCGCTTCGACCGCGTGGTCGAGCTGATCGGCGGCGAAGACCTGGAGCGTCGCGAGGGCCGGCAGCGCTGGCGGTACTATGAGGCCCAGGGCTGCAAGCCCGAGCATGTGAACGCCTCGACCCCCGGCCCGTCATGAGCGCAGAAACCCCGCCGCCGCAACGCGTGCCGACCTTGACCGAGGTGGTGCGCGACGTGGCGCCGCCAACGTCCGCCGCGCTGCCGGCCGAGGCAGCGCTGCGGCCCGATGCCGACATCGCGCCGACGCCGCTGCTCGCCGCGGCGCTGGTGCAGGAAGCGCGCATCGCCGAGCAGGTGATGGTGCGGCTGCAGCCGCAGATCGACGTGCTGTTCGAACACCGCATGCGCGACGCGCTGGCGCCGGCCATCAATCGCCTCACCACCGCGCTGGCCGACGTGGTGCGCCGGCAGCTCGCCAGCACGGTGCGCGAGATCGTCGCCCGCGCCGTGGCCGAGGAAGTGGCGCGCCATCGCGCCGGCGGCTGAGCGGCTTCGCCGGCTCTGCGGGTAACCCCGGGATTCCCGCTATGGCGGCTCAAACGTTTGGAGTATCGTGTCGCCCGTTGAGAAACAATCACGGGTTCACGATCTCAACTCATCCACTAGGAGGTTACTGCATGCAAGTCAAACTGAACGTCATCGTGGCCGCCGCGGCTGCGTTGTTCGCCGGCGCCGTCTCGGCGCAGGACGCCGTCGTCAAGATCGGCCACGTGGGCCCGGTCTCGGGCCCGCAGGCCCACTACGGCAAGGACAACGAAAACGGCGCCCGCATGGCGATCGAGGACCTCAATGCCAAGGGCGTGACCATCGGCGGCAAGAAGGTCAAGCTCGAGCTGGTGGCTGAAGACGACGCGGCCGACCCCAAGCAGGGCACCGCCGCTGCGCAAAAGCTGTGCGACGCCAAGGTCGCCGGCGTCGTGGGCCACCTCAACTCCGGCACCACGATCCCCGCCTCGGCCGTGTACAACCAGTGCGGCATCCCGCACATCACGCCGTCGGCCACCAACCCGAAGCTCACCACGCAGGGCTTCAAGACCACCTTCCGCATGCTGGCCAACGACAACGCGCTCGGCGCGGGCCTCGCGCTGCATGCCGCGAAGAACCTCAAGCTGAAGAAGGTCGCGGTGATCGACGACCGCACGGCGTATGGCCAGGGCGTGGCCGAGGTGTTCGCCAAGACCGCCAAGGCCAACGGCATCGAGATCGTCGACCAGCAGTACACCACCGACAAGGCCACCGACTTCATGGCGATCCTCACCGCCATCAAGGCGAAGAATCCCGACGGCGTGTTCTACGGCGGCATGGACCCGCAGGCCGGCCCGATGCTGCGCCAGATGGAACAGCTCGGCCTGGCCAACGTGAAGTTCTTCGGCGGCGACGGCATCTGCACCGACAAGCTCACCGAGCTGTCGGGCGGCGCCAAGACGCTCGGCAACGTGGTGTGCGCCGAAGGCGGTGCCTCGCTGGCCAAGATGCCCGGCGGCACGGCCTGGAAGGCGCGCTACGACGCCAAGTACCCCAAGCAGTTCCAGGTCTACTCGCCGTACACGTACGACGCCACGCACGTGCTGGTGCAGGCCATGATCGACGCCGGCTCGTGGGACCCGAAGGTCTACCTGCCCAAGCTGGCGGCCGTGAACTACAAGGGCGTGACGGCCAACATCGGCTTCGAGGCCGACGGCGAGCTGAAGAACCCGGCGATGACGCTGTACGAATACAAGGACGGCAAGAAGGTGCCGCTGAACTGATTCGGCAACACGCTTCGCGCGTGGATGAAAGGGCGCCGTTCGCGGCGCCCTTTTTCTTGCGACGTAACATGTGCAGCCCCGCCCGATGCGAGAGCGCTGACGTGACCCTCCCGACTGCAATGATTCGCGCCGCCGCGCTCGTTCTGGTTGTCGCCACCGCCGGCTGCGGAAGCGGCGGCAACGCCGCGGATGCATCGGGCGCACCCGTGCTGAACCGTACCGTCGTGCTGGGCGGCCTGTCGATCCCCTGGGACATCGCCTTCACGCCGGATGGCCGGACGATGTTCTTCACCGAGAAGTGCAAAGGCCTGTCGGTGCGGCAGGCGAGCGGCGCGGTGGTCCGGTTGTTCGGGTCCAAGGGCTCGGCGCTGGTCGCCGCCGACCTGGTTTGCGAAGGGCAGAGCGGCATGCACGGTGTGGCGCTCGATCCGGACTTCGCGGCCAACCGCTACATCTACGTCTACATGGCGTCGAACCTGCGGACGAACCCGCGCACCAACCGGGTGGTCAGGCTGACGCTCGCGGCGGATTTCGCTTCGGTGGTGCCCGACTCGCGCACCGACGTGCTGAGCGACATCCCGTTCAAGGACGTGGCCAATGCGGTGGCCGGCTCGGGCGCGCACAGCGGTGGCCGCATCCGCTTCGGACCCGATGGCTACCTGTACGTCACGACCGGCGACAACCACAACCCCACGCTGCCGCAGGATCTGTCGCGCCTGGGCGGCAAGGTGCTGCGCGTGGACCGCAACGGTGCGGCCGCCGGCGGCAACAACACACCCGCGGGCGGCGACGCCCGCATCTTCTCGTACGGACACCGCAACGTGCAGGGCATCGCGTTCAGACCAGGAACCGGCCGGCCCTTCATTGCCGAGCACGGCCCCAACCACAGCGACGAGGTGACTGCGTTGGTGGCGGGCGGCAATGGCGGCTGGGATCCGCAGAATCGCCCGGGCCTGACCTGCCCCGACGACTACTGCGGCTACGCCGGCAACGCGACGACCATGCCGATGACCGACACAACGCGGTTTCCGAACGCGATGCAACCGAGCTGGAACAACACCGGGCGATCGCAAGGCACCGGCCCGTGCACGTTCCTGAGCGGCGCGCAGTGGAAGGCCTGGGACGGCCGCCTGGCGGTGGGCATCATGGGCGCGAAGCGGCTCGCCATTCTGGAATTGGATCCGAGCGGCATGGCGGTGTCTGCCGTCGATGCGAAACTGCCTGCCGAGCGCTATCGCTCGTTGGTGCAGGGGCCGGACGGCAATCTCTACATCGCAGCCGAAGCGGCCGGCGAGATCTGGCGCGTGGTGCCGAACTGAGGCTGAGCTGCGAGCCGTGCGGCGCTTGGCGGAGGGAGCGACTGTCAAGACCCGCGCCAATGCTCGCTTTGCGCGCGGTCAGCCCTCCGTCCCCCGGCTGTCCCCCGCGGATGGGCTTGCTTGGCACTGCGCGATACTGCTGTGCATGTCGAAGCTGTCCACCTGGGGCCTCGTGCTGTGCGCGCTCGGCACGCTGGCGTTCATCACCGGCTCGGGCCTCGGCCTGGTCGTCGCCGGGCTCGGCTACGCGATGACGTTCTTCGGCTTCGTGGCCGCGCTGCTACGGCTGTGAACGGACGGCTCCGAGGTCCGACGCTGCACCCGGAGTAGAGTCGCGTCATGCTCAACTGGCTGGCTGGCTTCACTGACAACTTCATGTTCTGGAAGTTGGTCGTGATGCTGGCAGTCGTGGGCGTGCTGGGCCTCATCAATGGCTACCGCGAGGCTAGGGGTAGGCGTCCCTTGTGACCCGACGTGTTCCCGGACGCGTGCAGCCGAAAAGCCTTCGAGGAAGCCATGCGCCGCCGGAAGGCACGACCGGGTGACTAGTCGCGAGCGCCTGCGCGGACTGGACCACCCAAGGCAATTGAAGCCGGACGGTCATAACCGTGCGGGGCTCTCTTGTCGTTGGCTCGGGTTCGGTACCCGTATCCGACTATCAGACCTTCTTGGCCGCTGCCTTCTTGCGCGCCCTGATCGCCAACAGATTGCCCGCCATCTTGATGGCCTGTTGCCTCTGCTGCGGATTGAGTTTCTTCAGTCCCTCCCCCAACCTATTCAACTTCCGAGCGCGATTCGTTGGGTGGATTGATGGTAGGCGTCGTTCGGCTACGCACCGAATCGGAACTTGCTGGCCTCAAGGTATTCCTCCAGCAGTTCCATCCCCACCCATCGCCTGCCGAGGCGTTCGGCGACAGCGCCAGCCGTGTTCGAGCCCGCGAACGGATCGACCATGAGGTCACCTTCATCGGTCAGGAGCTTGACGAAGAACTCAGGCAGTGCGGCCGGGAACCGCGCCGGGTGAATCTTGATGCCCGACTCCTTGCAGCGCATCGTGTACGAATCATTAGCCGCATTGTTGCCTGCGATCAGCATGTCATTCGCCATCTGGTCTTCCAAGACGTTGGACGGGATCGACCCGCCCGATTCGATCTTGTCGAAGGATGACGTGATGTTGTGGCCCGAGGGGCGCACCGTCGCCCTGACGCCTCGCTTCGCAAGTCGGATCATGTCCGCGCTGTAGGGCTTGAGCACGCGCCGGTTGTCCGCCTTCGGAAACGGAGTCTTGGACAGCCACCATACGTGCTCGACAGAGTCCTTTATCCGAACGCGGCGCACCGTGACCCACTCGGCAGGAACCGGCATTTTCGCCGGGTTGTACCAGTAACACTCCTGGGCGAGGTGGAAGCCGAGTTCCTCCACCAGCGCGATCATCAGTTTGTAGTGATACAGCGAGCGGGTCGGCGTGCCCGGGTTCCAGCTACCGCCGATGTTCAGGACGAAACTGCCGTCATCGGTCAGCACGCGGAACACCTCCCGCGCGAACGGCAGGAACCAATCCACGTAGTCGGCCTTGCTGACGTTGCCGTACTCCTTCTTGAAGTGGAGTGCGTAGGGCGGTGACGTGAACGCGAGGTTCACCGACCCGTCGGGCAGCACCTTCAGTAGTTCCTGCGAGTCGCCTAGGTAGGCGGCCCCCGCCGTCGTTTCATAGAACGGCTCAACGCCACGCATGAGGCCCTTCGGGTGCGTCTGTACCGGGGCGAACAGACTGGGTTGTGGTGCGTCAACGATGTTGCTCATTCGAGGGGCGTGCGAAGTCCATTGCTACCATGCAGCTTCGTTGATTGTACCAAGAAATACGTTGACAACGTCAACCTATTCCGCGCCCACGTCGATTGACCCCGCAGGGTGGATCAGCCAAGCCGAAGCGGCCCGCCTTCGCAGCGTAACCCGTCAAGCCATCGCCAAGCTGGTCGGCAGCGGCCGGCTGCGCACAGTCGTTGTCGGCGGCCGAACGTTCGTGAGCCGCGCAGACGTTATGGCATTCGAGCCGTTGCCCGCTGGGCGGCCGAAGGGGACGGGCCGTGAGTAGCGCGACGCTGGACGCGATCCGTCAGCTACTCGCACAGTGCTCGCCCGAGGATGAGGCCGTGTTGTTCCGCGAGATGCGTGCCCGCCACCTGATCCATGAGTTTGAGCGCGTGGTCGGTGCGCCTGCGGAGATGATCCTTGAGGCGGTACACCGCGCGCCCGAGTTGACGCGCCGCATGCTCCGGGGCGTGATCGCTGATGCGGCCTTCCGCACCTTCGTCGTTCCCTCGGTCGCCCAGCACGGTTGGCGCGACGTGACGCCCGAAGGCAACTTCGCGTATGACTACAAGTTGGACGACGGTGCCGGCCCGGTCACGGTGCAGGTCAAGCTACAGCGCAGCGAGCGAGGCGCACCCGTCGTGAAGGACGGGAAGCGGTACGGCTTTGATGGCGAAGTCTTCATGACCGAGACTCAGAAGACGCGCACGGGCACCGACGGGGAAGACAACCAGACGCGGCCGTATCGTTATGGTGAGTTCGACATCCTCGCGGTGTCGATGCAGCCGTCCACGGGCAAGTGGGATCGCTACATGTACACCCTGGGCCGCTGGCTGCTGCCGGGCAAGAAGGCCGGCGAGATGGCGACCCTTCAGCCGGTGTCGAAGGCCACGGACGACTGGTGGACTGACGACTTCAGAACTGCCGCGCAGTGGTTCCGTGCCGACGACGCCGGCAGGCGTCTGGCCCTGCCGACGAAGGCGACGACGAAACGCGCGGCGAAAACGCTTCGAAGGAAGAAGACCACCCGGTGAGGGGTGGCCTTCGGGCGTGGCCCCAGGGAAGTTCTGCAGTAGGGCTTTTGGTAGGGTAGGAAGGACGGATCGGCAGGAAAGCCACGTATTTCGATGTTCTGTGGCGGAGGGAGCGGGATTCGAACCCGCGGTGGGCTGTTAACCCACACACGCTTTCCAGGCGTGCGACTTAAACCACTCATCCATCCCTCCGAGGGACGGGCGATTCTAGGTCGGCTCAGGCCTTGCCCGTGCCCTTCATCAGCGACATCGCCGTGCCGATGAGCGTGGCCACTTCGGTCATGTTGCCGGGCACGATCATCGTGTTGTTGGTCTTGGCGAGCTGCTGATAGGCCTCCACCGCGCGCTCGGCGACCTTGAGCTGCACCGCCTGCTCGCCACCGGGTGACTGGATCGCGGCGGCGATCTGGCGGATCGCGCCTGCGGTGGCGTCGGCGACGGCGGTGATCGCAGCGGCTTCGCCTTGCGCCTTGTTGATCTCGGCCTGCTTCTCGCCTTCGCTCTTGGCGATGTAGGCCGCGCGCGCGCCTTCGGCGAGGTTGATCTGTTCCTGGCGCTTGCCCTCCGAGGCCGCGATCAGCGCGCGCTTCTCGCGCTCGGCGGTGATCTGCGCCTGCATCGCGCGCAGGATCTCGGCCGGCGGCGTGAGATCCTTGATCTCGTAGCGCAGCACCTTCACGCCCCAGTTGAGCGCCGCCTCGTCGAGCGCCTGCACCACCGCGGCGTTGATGGCGTCGCGCTCCTCGAAGGTCTTGTCGAGCTCCATCTTGCCGATCACGCTGCGCAACGTGGTCTGCGCCAACTGCGTGATGGCCACCACGTAGTTGCTCGAGCCGTAGCTCGCGCGCATGGCGTCGGTGATCTGGAAGTACAGGATGCCGTCGACCTGCAGCTGCGTGTTGTCCTTGGTGATGCAGACCTGGCTCGGCACGTCGAGCGGAATCTCCTTCAGCGAATGCTTGTAGCTCACGCGCTCGACGAACGGGATCACGAACTTCAGCCCCGGCGTCAGCGTGCGGTCGTAGCGGCCGAGGCGCTCGACCACCCAGGCGTGCTGCTGCGGCACGATCTTGAACGTACGCGCGATGAAGATCACCGCGATGATGAGGACGATCGCTGCCACTTCCATGTCGGGGCTCCTGTGGGTGAGGTGTCAGTGCGCGCCCTGGGGCACGCCCGGTGGCGCGACCACCAGCCGGCTGCCCTGCACCGCGACGATGGTGTGCTCGCCCGGCGCCGGCGTGCCGCTGCCGCCGAACACCACCGCCCAGCGCGCGCCGCGGTACTGCACCTGGGCCGTGCGGTCGTCGTTCCAGCGCTCGATGCGCACGGTCTGGCCGATGTCGAGGTTCACGTCGGGGTTGGCTTCGGCCGGCGCCGAGTGCGGGTGGCGAAACCGCTTCAGGTGCCACGCCGCCGTGGCCCCGCCGCCGACGAGCGCCGCGGCCACGCACTGCGCCGCGAAGGCCCAGCCCAGATGGGCCGCGATGGCGCCCGCCGCCGCACCGACGGCGAGCATCAACAGGTAGAACGTGCCGGTGGCCAGCTCTGCCGCCACCAGCAGGCCCGCGACCACCCACCAGGTGACTGCCATGTTCCCATCCATCGGCGCGGCCTCCCGATCAACGACGGTGTGCGGCCCAGTGTAGCGATCCGGCCGGCCCGGGCCCTCGCTGCTGAATCGGTCCTACACTGCTGCGCTTTCCGCCCCCGCCTGTTGCCCGGAGATCGACCCCGATGCTGCGCTTTCACTTCCCCATCGTCATCATCGATGAGGACTTCCGCTCCGAGAACGCCTCGGGTCTCGGCATCCGCGCCCTGGCCTCGGCGATCGAGAAGGAGGGCATGGAGGTGCTGGGCGTCACCAGCTACGGCGACCTGAGCCAGTTCGCGCAGCAGCAAAGCCGCGCCAGCGCGTTCATCCTGTCGATCGACGACGAGGAGTTCACGCCGGGGCCCGATCAGAACCCGGCCACGGCGATCGTCAACCTGCGCAACTTCATCGGCGAGATCCGGCGCCGCAATGCCGACATCCCGATCTACCTCTACGGCGAGACGCGCACGTCGCAGCACATCCCCAACGACATCCTGCGCGAGCTGCACGGCTTCATCCACATGTTCGAGGACACGCCGGAGTTCGTGGCCCGGCACATCATCCGCGAGGCGCGCAGCTACCTCGACGGCGTGGCGCCGCCGTTCTTCAAGGCGCTGGTCGACTACGCGCAGGACGGCTCGTACTCCTGGCACTGCCCGGGCCACTCCGGCGGCGTGGCCTTCCTCAAGAGCCCGGTGGGGCAGATGTTCCACCAGTTCTTCGGCGAGAACATGCTGCGCGCCGACGTGTGCAACGCCGTCGACGAGCTCGGCCAGCTGCTCGACCACACCGGCCCGGTGGCGGCGAGCGAGAAGAACGCGGCGCGCATCTTCAACGCCGACCACTGCTTCTTCGTCACCAACGGCACGTCGACGAGCAACAAGATGGTTTGGCACCACACCGTGGCGCCGGGCGACGTGGTGGTGGTCGACCGCAACTGCCACAAGAGCATCCTGCATTCGATCATCATGACCGGCGCGGTGCCGGTGTTCCTCACGCCCACGCGCAACCACCTCGGCATCATCGGCCCGATCCCGCGCGCCGAGTTCGAGCCCGACGCGATCCGCCGCCGCATCGCCGCCAACCCGCTGCTCGCCGGCGTCGACCCGCACAAGGTCAAGCCGCGCATCATGACGCTGACGCAGAGCACCTACGACGGCGTGCTCTACAACGTCGACCAGATCAAGTCGCTGCAAGACGGCTTCATCGACACGCTGCATTTCGACGAAGCCTGGCTGCCGCACGCCACCTTCCACGATTTCTACAAGGGCATGCACGCGATCGGCAAGGACCGCGCGCGCACGAAGGAATCGCTGGTCTTCGCCACGCAGTCCACGCACAAGCTGCTGGCCGGCCTGTCGCAGGCCTCGCAGATCCTGGTGGCCGACACCGAGAAGCGCAGGCTCGACCGCGCGCTCTTCAACGAGGCCTACCTGATGCACACCTCCACGTCGCCGCAGTACGCGATCATCGCGTCGTGCGACGTGGCGGCGGCGATGATGGAGTCACCCGGCGGCACGGCGCTGGTGGAGGAGAGCATCCTCGAGTCGCTCGAATTCCGCCGTGCGATGCGCAAGATCGACAAGGACTGGGGCCGCGACTGGTGGTTCCAGGTCTGGGGCCCGCCGAAGCTGGCCACCGAAGGCATCGGCCGGCGCGACGACTGGATGCTCACCGCCAACGAGAAGTGGCACGGCTTCGGCGACCTGGCGCCTGGCTTCAACATGCTCGATCCGATCAAGAGCACGGTGGTCACGCCGGGGCTCGACGTGACCGGCAAGTTCGCCAGGACCGGCATCCCGGCGGCCATCGTCACCAAGTACCTCGCCGAGCACGGCGTGGTGGTGGAAAAGACGGGCCTCTACTCGTTCTTCATCATGTTCACGATCGGCATCACCAAGGGCCGCTGGAACACGATGGTGGCCGCGCTGCAGCAGTTCAAGGACGACTACGACAAGAACGCGCCGATGTGGCGCATCCTGCCCGAGTTCTGCCAGCACCACCCGAAGTACGAGCGCATGGGGCTGCGCGACCTCAGCCAGTCGATCCACGAGACCTACGCCAAGGGCGACATCGCGCGGCTGACCACCGAGATGTACCTGTCGGACCTGCAGCCCGCGCTGAAGCCGTCGGAGGCCTTCGCCCACATCGCGCACCGCGCCACCGAGCGCGTGCCGATCGACGAGCTCGAAGGCCGCATCACCACGGCGCTGCTGACGCCTTACCCGCCGGGCATCCCGCTGTTGATCCCGGGCGAGCGCTTCAACCGGCGCATCGTCGACTACCTGCGCTTCGCGCAGGAGTTCAACGCCAAGTTCCCCGGCTTCGACACCGACGTGCACGGCCTGGTCGAGAACGACACCGAGGGCTTCCAGCGCAGCTACTACGTCGACTGCGTGCGCCAGTAGGCGGCCGACCGCGGTGGTGGCGGCCCGCGCCGCCGGGCGTCAGCCCGCGGCCGAGTCGGTCAGCGCGACCTGGCTGAAGCCGCCGTCGACGTAGACGATCTCGGCGCTCACGCCGCCGGCCAGGTCCGACAGCAGGAACGCGGCCACGTTGCCGACATCGTCGATCGTGATCGCGCGGCGGATCGGCGTGGTGGCGGCGAACTCGGTGAGCAGCTTGCCGAAATCCTTGATGCCCGAGGCGGCCAGCGTCTTGATCGGGCCGGCCGAGATGCCGTTGACGCGCACGCCCCGGCCCCCGAGCCCTTGCGCCAGGAAGCGCACGCTGGCCTCCAGCGAGGCCTTGGCCAGGCCCATGGTGTTGTAGTTCGGCACATAGCGCACGGCGCCGAGGTAGCTCAGCGTCAGCAGCGCGGCGCCGGAGCGCAGCAGCGGCGCGGCCGCCTTGGCCATGGCCGGGAAGCTGTAGGCCGAGATCTCGTGGGCGATGCGGAAGTTCTCGCGCGTCATGCCGTCGAGAAAGTTGCCGGCGATCGCCTCGCGCGGGGCGTAGGCGATGGCGTGCACGAAGCCGTCGAACTGCGGCCAGGCCTGGCCCAGCTCGCCGAACAGGCGCGCGATCTGCGCATCGTCGGAGACGTCGCATTCGAAGGTCAGCTTCGAGCCGAACTCGGCGGCGAATTCGCCCATGCGCTCCTTGAAGCGCTCGCCCTGGTAGCTGAACGCGAGCTCGGCGCCCTCGCGGTGGCAGGCCTTGGCGATGCCGTAGGCGATCGAGCGGTTGTTGAGGATGCCCGTGATCAGCAGGCGCTTTCCGGCGAGAAATCCCATGGCGTGCGGGGCGTGGGGCAGTGGCGACGGCGCCGCATTCTCGCACGGGGCTTCGGGCCGCTCCGACCGGCTTGCCGGTACGGGTCTTGCAGAGTAGAATGCCCGCTTTCGTTTCATGCGCTGAATGGGCGGATTCTTCCAGCCCATTTTTTTTGCTCGACCCGACGACGCGACAGGGTGACACCCACGCACATGACCTGGCAGCAGGCGATCGAACGCACGGTGGCGGCCATGGGCTACGACCTGGTGGATGCCGAACGATCGGCAGGCGGGCTGCTGCGCGTCTTCATCGACCGGCAGCCCGGTCGCGCCTACGAGACCGGCCAGAGCGAGTTCGTCACCGTCGACGACTGCGAGCGCGTGACGCGCCAGCTTCAGTACGCGCTGCAGGTCGACGGCATCGACTACGCCCGGCTCGAGGTCTCGTCGCCGGGGCTGGACCGGCCGTTGCGCAAGCCGGCCGACTGGGAACGCTTCGCCGGCAGCGAGGTCGACCTCACGCTGCGCCTGCCGTTCCAGGGGCGCAAGAAGTGGCGCGGCCAGCTGGCGGCGCGCGACGGCGGCTGGCGGCTCGTGTTGCCGCAGCAGGCGCAAGGCAAGCAAGCGCAGGGCAAGGCGCCGGCCGAGCAAGCGGCGGCGCTGGATTTCGAACTGGCCGAGGTGCGCGAGGCGCGCCTCGTGCCGCAGGTGGATTTCAAGGGCCGCCGCGCGCGGCCGGCAGCGGCCTGAGGCGCCGCTCGAACCGGGACGACGAAAGGCAATACGGCGATGAATCGCGAAATGCTGATGCTGGTGGACGCCATCTCGCGCGAGAAGAGCGTCGATCGCGACGTGGTGTTCGGCGCGGTGGAGTCCGCGCTCGCGCAGGCCACGAAGAAGCTGCACGGCGGCGAGGTCGACATCCGCGTCTCCGTCGATCGTGACACCGGCGAGTACGAGACGTTCCGCCGCTGGCTGGTCGTGCCCGACGAGGCCGGCCTGCAGAACCCCGATTCCGAGGAGATGTTGACCGACGCCTTCGACCGCATCGCCGACATCGAGGTCGGCGACTACATCGAGGAGCCGATCGACTCGGTGCCGATCGGCCGCATCGGCGCGCAGGCCGCCAAGCAGGTGATCCTGCAGAAGATCCGCGATGCCGAGCGCGAGCAGCTGCTCAACGACTTCCTCTCGCGCGGCGACAAGATCTTCGTCGGCACCGTCAAGCGCATGGACAAGGGCGACCTGGTGATCGAATCGGGCCGCGTCGAGGGGCGCCTGAAGCGCAGCGAGATGATCGCCAAGGAAAACCTGCGCACGGGAGACCGCGTGCGCGCGTACATCGCCGGCATCGACCCCACCGCGCGCGGCCCGCAGATCCTGCTGTCGCGCTCGTCGCCCGACTTCATGAAGGAGCTGTTCGCGCAGGAGGTGCCCGAGATCGAGCAGGGCCTGCTCGAAATCAAGACCTGCGCGCGCGACGCCGGCTCGCGCGCCAAGATCGCCGTGCAGTCGCACGACAAGCGGGTCGACCCGATCGGCACCTGCGTCGGCGTGCGCGGTTCGCGCGTCAACGCGGTGACCAACGAGCTGGCCGGCGAGCGCGTCGACATCGTGCTGTGGTCCGACGACCCGGCGCAGTTCGTGATCGGCGCGCTGGCGCCGGCCAACGTGCAGTCGATCGTCGTCGACGAGGAGAAGCACGCGATGGACGTGGTGGTCGACGAGGAGAACCTCGCCATCGCCATCGGCCGCGGCGGCCAGAACGTGCGTCTGGCCTCGGAGCTGACGGGCTGGCGCATCAACATCATGACCGCCGAGGAGTCCGAGGCCAAGCAGAGCCAGGAGACCGACTCGGTGCGCAAGCTCTTCGTCGAGAAGCTCGACGTCGACGAGGAAGTGGCCGAGATCCTGATCGGCGAGGGCTTCACCAGCCTCGAGGAAGTGGCCTACGTGCCGCTGCAGGAGATGCTGGAGATCGAGTCGTTCGACGAAGACACCGTCAACGAGCTGCGCACCCGCGCCAAGGACGCGCTGCTGACGATGGAGATCGCCCGCGAGGAGCGCGTCGACGAGGTCTCGCAGGACCTGCGCGACCTCGAGGGGCTGACGCCGGAGCTGATCGCCAAACTGGCCGACGGCGGGGTGCACACCCGCGACGGGCTGGCCGACCTGGCGGTCGACGAGCTCCAGGAGTTGACCGGCATCGACGACGAGCGGGCCAAGGCGCTGATCATGAAGGCCCGCGAACACTGGTTCACCGCCTGATCGACCACCGCACGACCGCTAGAGACAACGCCAAGGAAACGCAGCAATGGCCGTCACCACCGTGGCCCAGTTCGCCGCCGAGTTGAATCGGCCGGCCGGGGCTTTGATCGAGCAGCTGCAATCCGCCGGGCTGACCAAGAAGTCGCCCGACGACCAGCTCACCGACGCCGACAAGGAGCGGCTGCTGGAGTTCCTGCGCTCGGCGCACGGCACCGGCGGCGCCGAGCGCAAGAAGATCACGCTCACGCGCAAGAGCACGAGCGAGATCAAGCAGGCCGACGCATCCGGCAAGGCGCGCACGATCCAGGTCGAGGTGCGCAAGAAGCGCGTCTTCGTCAAGCGCGAAGACAGCGCCGCCGCGCCGGTGGTCGAGGAGCCCGCGGCGCCGGTGATCGACGCCGCCGAGCTGCAGCGCCGCGAGGCCGAGGCCCAGCGCCAGGCCGAGCTGCTGCGCCGCCAGCAGGAAGACGCCGATCGCCGCCAGCGCGAGGAGCAGGAGCGCCGCGACCGCGAAGCGGCCGAAGCCGCGGCCAAGGCAGCCGCCGAAGCACTCGCACGCGCCGAGGGCGGCGAGGCCGCACCGGCGCCAGCGGCGCCGGCCGAGCCTGCCGCCGCAGCGCCGGCGACAGCCGCCGCGCCAGCTGCGCCCGCGGCACCGGCCAAGCCCGCGCTGCGCGTGGTCAAGGCCGCCGACGCCGAGGCCGAGACGGCGCGCGCCGGCGAGCTGGAGAACCGCCGCCGCAACGCCGAGGCCGAGGCCGCCGCGATCCGCGCGATGATGGCCGCGCCCAAGAAGGTGCTCACCGCCAAGAAGCCCGAAGAGGCCAAACCGGCCGCCGAAGGCATCAAGGGCACGATCCACAAACCCAAGGCCGCACCCGGTGCGGCCGCGCCGTCCACGGCGGCCAAGCCGGGCGATCGCAAGTCGGTCAAGTCCGAGAAGCTGTCGTCCAGCTGGGCCGACGATGCGGCCAAGAAGCGCGCACTCAAGACCCGCGGCGATTCGGGCTCGGCGCGCGCCGGCTGGCGTGCACCGCGCGGCGCACGCAAGGGCGACCGCAACGACGACGCGCCGGCCTTCGTGCCGCCGGCCGAAGCGGTGGTGCAGGAGGTGCACATCCCCGAAACCATCAGCGTGGCCGATCTCGCGCACAAGATGAGCGTGAAGGCCAGCGAGGTCATCAAGCAGCTGATGAAGCTGGGCCAGATGGTCACCATCAACCAGCAGCTCGACCAGGAGACCGCGATGATCGTGGTCGAGGAAATGGGCCACAAGGCGCTGGCGGCCAAGCTCGACGACCCCGAGGCGTTCAGCGAGGAAGAGCAGGCCGCGCAGACCGGCGACGAGGCGCCGCGCGCGCCGGTGGTCACGGTGATGGGCCACGTCGACCACGGCAAGACCTCGCTGCTCGACTACATCCGCTCCACGCGCGTGGCCGCGGGCGAGGCCGGCGGCATCACGCAGCACATCGGCGCCTACCACGTCGAGACGCCGCGCGGCGTGATCACCTTCCTCGACACGCCGGGCCACGCCGCGTTCACGGCGATGCGCGCGCGCGGTGCCAAGGCCACCGACATCGTGATCCTGGTGGTCGCCGCCGACGACGGCGTGATGCCGCAGACCAAGGAAGCCATCGCGCACGCCAAGGCGGCGCAGGTGCCGATCGTGGTGGCGCTCAACAAGATCGACAAACCCGAGGCCAACCCCGAGCGCGTGAAGAACGAGCTGGTGGCCGAGGAAGTGGTGCCCGAGGAGTTCGGCGGCGATTCGCCATTCGTGCCGGTGTCGGCCAAGACCGGCCAGGGCATCGACAACCTGCTCGAGCAGGTGCTGCTGCAGGCCGAGGTGCTGGAGCTTACGGCGCCGGTCGAGGCCGCGGCCAAGGGCCTGGTCATCGAGGCGCAGCTCGACAAGGGCCGCGGCCCGGTGGCCACCGTGCTGGTGCAAAGCGGCACGCTCAGGCGTGGCGACGTGGTGCTCGCCGGCGCCAGCTATGGCCGCGTGCGCGCCATGCTCGACGAAGACGGCAAGCCCTCCAACGAGGCCGGGCCGTCTATTCCCGTCGAGATCCAGGGCCTGACCGAGGTGCCGCAGGCTGGCGACGAGTTCATGGTGCTGGCCGACGAGCGGCGCGCGCGCGAGATCGCCACCTTCCGCCAGGGCAAGTACCGCGAGGTCACGCTCAACAGGCGCCAGGCCGCCAAGCTCGAGAACATGTTCGAGAACATGGGCGAGGGCGCGGCGCAGACGCTGTCGCTGATCCTGAAGGCCGACGTGCAGGGCTCGCAGGAAGCGCTGGCGCAATCGCTGGTCAAGCTCTCCACCGACGAGGTCAAGGTGCAGGTGGTGCACGCGGCGGTGGGCGGCATCAGCGAGAGCGACGTGAATCTGGCGATCGCCTCGAAGGCGGTGATCGTCGGCTTCAACACGCGCGCCGATGCCGGTGCGCGCAAGCTGGCCGAGAGCAACGGCATCGACATCCGCTACTACAACATCATCTACGACGCGGTCGACGACGTGAAGGCGGCGATGGCCGGCATGCTGGCGCCGGAGCAGAAGGAAGAGATCATCGGCAACGCCGAGATCCGCCAGGTGTTCCGCATCAGCAAGGTCGGCGCGATCGCCGGCTGCATGGTCACCTCGGGCATCGTGCGCCGCTCGGCGCGCGTGCGCGTGCTGCGCGACAACGTGGTGGTGTTCACCGGCGAGCTCGACAGCCTCAAGCGCTTCAAGGACGACGTGCGCGAGGTGAAGGAAGGCTTCGAGTGCGGCCTCAACATCAAGGGCTACAACGACATCACCGAAGGCGACCAGCTGGAGTTCTTCGAGATCAAGGAGATCGCCCGCACCTTGTAGGAGCGGAGATTCGCCACCCGAAGCGAACCCCGCCCTCCACGAGACGGCGGGGTTCGTCGTTTAGAGCCACCCGATGCGTCACAAGAAGACCACCCCGAACCGCGGCTTCCGCGTCGCCGACCAGATCCAGCGCGATCTGGCCGAGCTGATCCGCGGGCTGAAGGATCCGCGCATCGGCCTGCTGACGATCAACGCGGTCGAGGTGTCGCCCGACTATGCGCACGCCAAGGTGTTCTTCTCGCTGCTCGTCGGCGACCCGCAGGCCTGCGAGCAGGCGCTCAACGAGGCCGCGGGCTTCCTGCGCAACGGCCTCTTCAAGCGGCTGGCGATCCACACGGTGCCGACGCTGCACTTCCAGTTCGATCGCAGCACCGAGCGCGCAGCCGAGCTCAATGCGCTGATCCACCAGGCCAACGCCACGCGGGCCAAGGACGGCGACGCATGAACGCGCCGCTGCGCGCTCGCGTACCGCGCCGCAGCGTGCACGGCGTGCTGCTGCTCGACAAGCCGGTGGGCCTGACGAGCAACAATGCGCTGCAGCGCGCCAAGCGTCTCTACCGCGCCGAGAAGGCCGGCCACACCGGCACGCTGGACCCGCTCGCCTCCGGGCTGCTGCCGCTGTGCTTCGGCGCAGCGACCAAGTTCGCGCAGGCCAGCCTGGACGCCGACAAGGCCTACCGCGCCACGCTGGCGCTGGGCGAGCGCACGGCCAGCGGCGACCGCGAAACCGAAGTCATCGAGCGGCGGCCGGTCGAGGTGTCGGCCGGCCGCGTGCAGCAGGTGTTGCAGCAATTCGTCGGCGAGATCCGCCAGCTGCCGCCGATGCACTCGGCCTTGAAGAAGGACGGGCGCGCGCTCTATCACTACGCGCGCTCGGGCCAGGCGGTGGAACGCGAGCCACGCACGGTGCGGATCACGCAGATCTCGATCGTGAGTTTCCAGGGCGCGGAGCTGGTGATCGACGTGTCGTGCAGCAAGGGCACCTACATCCGGACGCTGGCCGACGACATCGGCCAGGCGCTTGGCTGCGGCGCGCACCTGGCCGCGCTGCGGCGCACCGCATCGGGCGGGCTGCGGCTGGCCGATGCGCTGAGCTTCGATGCGCTGGAAGCGATGAGCGAGCCCGAGCGCGACGCCTGCCTGCAGCCGGCCGACTGCCTGTTGGCCGGCTGGCCCGAGCTGAGCCTCGCGGCCGACGAGGCGGCGCGCTTCCTCACCGGCCTGCGCCGGCGCGTGGCCGCGGCCGATGTGCCGGCGGTGCGCGTTTACGCGCTGCAGCCGCGCGCCTTTCTCGGCTGCGGCCATGTCACCGCGGGCGAGCTGATCGCCGACCGCCTGCTCAGCCCCGTCGAGGTCCAGGCCTCGCGCCCATCCGGCCCGACACCATGAACACGCAGATCCGCAACATCGCCATCATCGCCCACGTCGACCACGGCAAGACCACGCTGGTCGACCAGCTGCTGCGCCAGAGCGGCACCTTCCGCGAGAACCAGCAGGTGGCCGAGCGCGTGATGGACAGCAACGACCTCGAGCGCGAGCGCGGCATCACCATCCTGGCCAAGAACTGCGCGGTGCGCTGGAAGGGCACGCACATCAACATCGTCGACACGCCGGGCCATGCCGACTTCGGCGGCGAGGTCGAGCGCGTGCTGTCGATGGTCGACGGCGTGCTGCTGCTGATCGACGCCGTCGAGGGCCCGATGCCGCAGACGCGCTTCGTGACGCGCAAGGCACTGGCGCTGGGGCTGAAGCCGATCGTCGTCGTCAACAAGGTCGACCGCCCCGGCGCGCGCTGCGACTACGTGATCAACGCCACCTTCGACCTGTTCGACAAGCTCGGCGCCAGCGAGGCGCAGCTCGACTTCCCGGTGATCTACGCCTCGGGCCTGAACGGCTGGGCGAGCCTGAAGGAGGGCGAACCGGCAAGCGACATGTCGGCGCTGTTCGACGCCGTGCTCGAGCACGTGCCGCCGCACGAAGGCGACGAGAACGCGCCGCTGCAGCTGCAGATCTGCTCGCTCGACTACTCCACCTACGTCGGGCGCATCGGCATCGGCCGCGTCAACGCCGGCACGCTGCGCCCGGCGATGGACGTGGCGGTGTGCGAAGGCGTGGAGGGCACGCCGCGGCGCGCGCGCATCAACCAGGTGCTCAAGTTCGAGGGCCTCGAGCGCACGCTGGCCGCGAGCGCCGGGCCGGGCGACATCGTGCTCGTCAACGGCATCGAGGACATCGGCATCGGCATGACGATCACCAGCCTCGAGAACCCGCAGCCGCTGCCGATGCTGCAGGTCGACGAGCCGACGCTGACGATGAACTTCTGCGTCAACACCTCGCCGCTGGCCGGGCGCGAGGGCAAGTACGTCACCAGCCGCCAGATCCGCGACCGGCTCGACCGCGAACTGCAGAGCAACGTGGCGCTGCGCGTGAAGGACACCGACGACGACGGCGTGTTCGAGGTCTCGGGCCGCGGCGAGCTGCACCTGACGATCCTGCTCGAGAACATGCGCCGCGAGGGCTTCGAGCTCGCCGTGTCGCGCCCGCGCGTGGTGCTGCACGAGGTCAATGGCGAGAAGCACGAACCGATGGAGCTGCTCACCGTCGACGTCGAAGACAGCCACCAGGGCGCCGTGATGCAGGAGCTGGGCCTGCGCAAGGGCGAACTGGCCGACATGCAGCCCGACGGCCGCGGCCGCGTGCGGCTGGAATACCGCATCCCGGCGCGCGGGCTGATCGGCTTTTCCACCGAGTTCCTCAACGTCACGCGCGGCACCGGGCTGATGAGCCACATCTTCGACGGCTACGAGGCCTTCAAGGGCGAGATCGGCGGCCGCAAGAACGGCGTGCTGATCAGCCAGGAAGACGGCGATATCGTCACCTACGCGCTGGGCAAGCTCGACGACCGCGGCCGCATGTTCGTCAAGCCGGGCGACCCGGTCTACGAGGGCATGATCGTCGGCATCCACTCGCGCGACAACGACCTCGTCGTCAACGCGGTGCGCACCAAGCAGCTCACCAACTTCCGCGTCAGCGGCAAGGAAGAGGCGATCAAGATCACGCCGCCGATCGAGCTGACGCTCGAGTACGCGGTGGAGTTCATCGCCGACGACGAGCTGTGCGAGATCACACCGAAGAACATTCGACTGCGCAAGCGCTGGCTGAAGGAACACGATCGGAAACGCGCCGCTCGGGAGGCTGCGTGACTGCGGCGCTTGCGCAGCCGAATGCTCTTCGGCTTCGCCGCGGCGTTTGCACCCCCCGCCCCCCGCCGAGCGGGGGCTCCAGTTCGAATGACGCCCGGGCCGCTGCGCGGCCCTCTGAAGACAGAAGGCGATGAGTCATTCGAAGGCCGTTGCGCTGATGGTGCTCGTCACGCTGATGTGGAGCATCGCCGGCGTGGTGACGCGGCACCTGGAGGCCGCGCGCAGTTTCGAGGTCACGTTCTGGCGCAGCGCGTTCAACGCGGTGGCGCTGGCGGTGGCGCTCGGCGCGATGCGCGGCGCCTCGTTGTGGCGCGAGCTGTTGCGCTCGGGCTGGCCGCTGTGGGTGTCGGGCGTGTGCTGGGCGGTGATGTACACGGCCTTCATGATCGCCATCACGATGACGCCGGTGGCCAACGTGCTGGTCACGCTGGCCATCGCGCCGCTGGTGACGGCGGTGTTCGCGCGCATCGTGCTGCACCACCGGCTGCCGCGGCGCACCTGGGTGGCGATCGGCGTGGCAGGCATCGGCATCGCCTGGATGTTCGGCCGCGAGATGACGCTCGGCAGCGGCGCGCTGGCCGGCATGGGCGTGGCGCTCGCGGTGCCGATCGCCGGCGCGGTGAACTGGACGCTGCTGCAGCACGTGTCGCATGGCGACGGCGACCCCGACGAGGGTGCCGATTCGCCCGACATGCTGCCCGCGTTGCTGATCGGTGCCGTGCTGTCGGCGCTGGTCACGTGGCCGCTGTCGCTGCCGCTGCGCGCGTCGACGCACGACCTCTCGCTGCTCGCGCTGCTGGGCGTGGTGCAGCTGGCGATTCCGTGCCTGATCGTCGTGCGGCTCAGCCGCGTGCTGCCCGGGCCCGAGATCGCGCTGCTGGCCTTGCTCGAAGTGATCTTCGGCGTCACCTGGGCCTGGCTCTGGGCTGGCGAGACGCCGAGCGCGAGCGCGCTCACCGGCGGCGCGCTGGTGCTCGGCGCGCTGGTGGGCAACGAGATGCTTGCGCTGCGCGCGCGCCGTCACGCGAGTGCACGCGGCCTGGCCGCCGGCCGAGCGGCCTGAGCGGGCGAGAATCGCGCCGCATGGCCACACCCGAGCGCGAGTTCCACGCCAGCCGCACGCACGACCCCGATGCGCCGGTCGTGGTGCGCTTCCCGGCGCTGGGCGATGCGGTGCTGCTGACACCGCTGATCGAAGCGCTCGCCCGGCGCTACGGCCGGCCGATCCACCTGCTGGCCTCGGGCGACTGGACGCCGGTGCTGCTGAACCACGACCCCGACGTGGCCGAGCTGCGCATGGTGACGAGCCGCCGCGCGCCGTACTGGTCGATGCCGTCGCAATGGTCGGCCGTGCGCTGGCTGCGCGCGCACCGCGGCCCGATCTACTTCTGCGAGCGCGATGTCTACGGCGAGCGGCTGCTCGCGCGCACCGGGCTGCCCGAGGCGCAGGTGCTCGATGCCTGGGCGCACTATCCGGGCGACCAGATCCACTGGGCCGACTGGTGGCTGGCCATCGCCGCACTCGATCCGCCGGGCCTGCCGGGCCCGCCGATGCCCGCGGGCGTGCCGGCACGCCCGCGCATCCACGCCGACCCGGCGTGGGCGCGCGACGCCGATGCCTGGCTCGCGGCGCGCGGCGTGAACGGCCGGCCGCTGGTGCTGATGCAGCCGGGCCACAAGAAGACCTACAAGCGCGGCCGCATCGGCACGCTCGCGCACGACAAGCACTGGCCCGCCGAGCGCTGGGCCGCGGTGGCCGCGGCCGTGTGCGAGCAGTTGCCCGATGCCGCGGTGCTGGTGTGCGGCTCCACGCGCGAGGCCGGGCTGGTGCAGGAGATCATCGATGCGACGCTGGCACTGCGGCCCGGCGCGCGCCTGGTCAACGTGGCGCGCGATCCGTCGCTGGGCCGCCTCGCGGCGTTCGCTGCGCGAGCGCACAGCATGATCAGCGTCGACACCGGCCCGGCGCATCTGGCCGGCGCGATGGATTGCCCGCTCGTCGTGCTCTATGCGTCGGCAGGCTGGGGCCGTTGGCTGCCGCGCACGGCGAGCGCGCAGGTCATCGCGCTGGGCTTGCGCCAACCCGACCCAGCCCGCAAACTGCTCGACCTTTCTGCGCACGACGTCATCGACGCGTGGCGCGGCCTGCAACCCCGCGCGGCCACCGTGCCGGCACCTGCCGAACCCGCCCTGCGATGACCACACCTTCCGCCGACGTTCTGCGCCGCGCCCACGTGCTCGTGGTCGGCGATGCCATGCTCGACCGCTACTGGTTCGGCGCCGTCGAGCGCATCTCGCCCGAGGCGCCGGTGCCGGTGGTGCACGTGCAGCGCGAGGAGCAGCGCCTGGGCGGTGCGGCCAACGTGGCGCTCAACGTGCGCGCGCTCGGCGCGGCGCCGACGCTGCTCACGGTGGTGGGCCGCGACGAACCGGCCGAGCGGCTGGCGCAGCTGCTCGAGCAGCACGACGTGAAGGCCGTGCTCGGCCACGACGCCGAGCTGCGCACCATCGTCAAGCTGCGCGTGGTGGGGCGCTCGCAGCAGCTGCTGCGCATCGACTTCGAGAACCAGCCCACGCACGAGCTGCTGGCGCAGATGCTCGACGACTTCGAGCGCGTGCTGCCGTCGTGCCAGGCGGTGCTGTTGTCGGACTACGGCAAGGGCGGCCTCACGCATGTCTCGCGCATGATCGAACGCGCGCGCGCGGCCGGCAAGGCCGTGCTCGTCGACCCCAAGGGGCACGATTTCAGCCGCTATGCGGGTGCCACGCTGATCACGCCGAACCGGCACGAGCTGGCGCAGGTGGTCGGGCCCTGGCGCGACGAGGCCGACCTCGAGCGCCGCGCGCATGCACTGCGCAGCGAGCTGCAGCTGCAGGCCGTGCTCGTGACGCGGTCGGAGGAGGGCATGTCGCTGTTCGATGCCGAGGGCCATCTGCACGTGCCCACCGAGGCGCGGCAGGTGTTCGACGTCACCGGCGCCGGCGACACGGTGATCGCCACCGCGGCGGTGATGCTGGCCGCCGGCCTCTCGCTGCGCCAGGCCGTGCCGATCGCCAATCGCGCGGCCGGCATCGTGGTCAGCCGATTCGGCACGGCGGCCGTCAACTACGAGGAGCTGTTCGGATGAGGGTGGTGGTCACCGGCGCGGCCGGCATGATCGGCAGCAACGTGCTGCTCGGGCTCAACGCCAAGGGCATCGACGACATCATCGCCGTCGACGACCTGAAGGACGGGCCCAAGTACCGCAACATGGTGCAGGCGCGCATCGCCGACTATGTGGACAGCGACGAGTTCTACGCACGCTTCGCGGCCGGCGCGTACGGCCGCGTCGACGCCGTGCTGCACCAGGGCGCGTGCTCCGACACGATGGAGCACGACGGCAAGCTGATGATGGCGCAGAACTATCGCTGCACGATCGACCTGCTCGGCGCCTGCCAGGCGCAGGGCACGCGGCTGGTCTATGCGTCGTCGGCCTCGGTCTACGGCGGCAGCAGCAGCTTTCGCGAGGATCCAGCCTGCGAGGGGCCGCTCAACGTCTACGGCTACTCCAAGCTGCTCACCGACCAGGTGGTGCGGCGCATGCTGCCGTCGGCGCGCACGCAGGTGGTGGGGCTGCGCTACTTCAACGTCTACGGGCCGCGCGAGCAGCACAAGGCGCGCATGGCCTCGGTGGCATTCCACCAGTTCCACCAGTTCCGGCGCGAGGGCAAGGTCAAGCTCTTCGGCGCCTACGGCGGCTACGGCCCCGGGCAGCAGGTGCGCGATTTCGTGCATGTCGACGACGTCGTCGCCGTCAACCTGTGGTTCCTCGAGCACGCCGGTGCGAGCGGCATCTTCAATTGCGGCACCGGCCGCGCGCAGCCGTTCAACGACGTGGCCGAGGCCGTGGTCAACGGCAGCCGCGCGCTGGCCGGCGAAGGCGAGCTGTCAGCCGACGAACTGGTGCGCCGCGGGCTGATCGAGTACATCGACTTCCCCGAGGCGCTGGTCGGGCGCTATCAGTGCTTCACGCAGGCCGACCTCGGCGCGTTGCGCGGCGCCGGCTGCAAGCTGCCCTTCGCCGCGGTGGGCGAGGGCGTGCGCCGCTACGTGAAGTGGCTCGCGGCGCAGCCGCCGGCCTAGCCGCCGGCCAAACCCAGATGCTGTTCGATGGCCATGCACAGCGCATGGCCGATGAAGATGTGCGCCTCCTGGATGCGCGCCGTGGTCGGGCTCGGCACCACGATCGCGATGTCGCACATCGTGCGCAGCGCGCCGCCGTCGCGGCCGAGCAGGCCCACGCTGACGAGGCCGATCTCGCGCGCGGCCTCGACGGCCAGCTTCACGTTGGGCGAGTTGCCCGAGGTCGAGATGCCCACCAGCACGTCGCCGGCGCGCCCCAGCGCGCGCACCTGGCGCTCGAACACATGCTCGAAGCCGTAGTCGTTGCCGATCGCCGTCAGCGCCGAGGTGTCGGTCGACAGCGCGATCGCCGCCAGCGGCCGGCGGTCGGCGACGAAGCGGCCGGTGAGTTCGGCCGCGATGTGCTGCGAGTCGGAGGCCGAGCCGCCGTTGCCGCACAAGAGCACGCGGCCGCCGGCGCGCAACGTCGCGGCCATGCGCTCACCGGCCTGCGCCACGGCACCCTGCAGCGTGGGCAGGGCATCGAAGACCTGCCGATGCTCGGCCAGCTGGTCGGTGAACGATAGACTCAAGGCCTTCCCCTCGGGCACGACGGACGAGCCATTGTGACGCCGGATGCGCATCCCAAGATCCTGAGCCGCGCCGTTGCCGAGGCGCGGCGCGACTGGCCGCGGCCGCTGGTGTTCACCAACGGCGTGTTCGACATCCTGCATCGCGGCCACGTGAGCTATCTCGCACAGGCGCGGGCACAGGGCGCCGCGCTGTTGGTGGGGTTGAACAGCGATGCATCGGTGCGGCGGCTGAACAAGGGCCCGGAGCGGCCCCTCAACCGTGAGGACGACCGCGCCTGGGTGCTGGCTGCGCTGTCGGCGGTCGACTTCGTGGTGGTCTTCGACGAGTCCACGCCGTGTGAACTCATCGCAGCCGTGCGCCCCGACGTGTACGTGAAGGGCGGCGACTACGACATCGAGACGCTGCGCGAGACGGCTCTGGTGCGCAGCTGGGGCGGCCGCGCGCTGGCGCTGCCGTTCGTGCAGGGCTTCTCGACCACGAGCCTCGTCGACCGAATGCGCCGTGGCTGATCGCGCCGTGTTCCTCGATCGCGACGGCGTGATCAATGTCGAGCGCGAGTATCTGCACCGCATCGACGACTTCGTCTTCGTGGCGGGCGCGCCGCAGGCGCTGGCCCGCCTCGCGGCCGGCGGCTGGCGCCTGGTGGTGGTGACCAACCAGAGCGGCATCGCGCGCGGCTACTACGGCGAGGACGACTACCGCGCGCTCACCGCGCACATGGAGCGCGAGCTGGCGCGCCACGGCGTGCGGCTCGATGCGGTGCTGCATTGTCCGCACCTGCCCGACGCCGCCGTGGCGGCCTACCGGCGCGTGTGCGACTGCCGCAAGCCGGCGCCGGGCATGCTGCTCGAAGCCGCGCAGCGGCTGTCGCTCGACCTCGCGCGCAGCGTGATGGTCGGCGACAAGCTCTCCGACGTGCAGGCCGGCCGCGCTGCAGGCGTGGGGCGCTGCGTGCTGGTGCGCAGCGGCCACGGCCTGTCGGTGGCCGACGAGAACAGCGCCGACGCCGTTCACGACGACCTGGCGGCGTGGGTGGCGCAGCTGCCGCCGCAATGCCTGCAGCGCAGTTGATCTGCGCGCAAGCCGATCGAGGTCGGTGCCGTGCGGCGCGGGTTCGCTCAGTGCGCGACCGCCCCCGCCGCCTCGTCCCGAGCTTCCGCCGCCAACTCGCAGGGCCAGCAGCGGCTGGCCGCCGGATGGGCGAGCAGGCGCTCGAAGTCGATCGGCTTGCCGCAATGCGTGCACAAACCGTAGCGACCCCGGCGCGCGCGCTCCAGCGCGTCGCCCACCTGCAGCAAACCCTCGTCGACATGCTCGCGCAGCGGCAGCAGGTCGTCGTCGGCGAACGCCGCAACGCCGTTCAGCGCCCACTCGCGCTGCAGCGCGCCGCGCCGCGCGCGCAGCAGATCGAGCAGCATCTGCCGCCGACTGTGGTCGCGCTGCGCCGGAGAACGTCTCATCGCATCGGATGGGTCAGTGGCCGAGGCGGCAGTATGAGCAGGCGCGCCGGCCGTGCATTGGCCGGCGTCAAGGCGACGCCCCCTCGTGTCCGGACTGCCTACACCCGTGCTTGCGCTGGCGCAAGACCGTGTTGCTCCGGGGCGGCTTGTTATCAGCTGTTGCCGAACGATGTCGAAAGTTCACCGGCCGGCTGGGGGCGGTTCGTAAAGTCTTGCTCAGCATCAAGCCCACACGAGAGACAAGCATGACCGTCCAAAGCATCGCGACACCCGGCCGGCACGACATGCCGGCGGCCCAGGCCCAGCGGGCAGCCCAGGACGGCTGCCAGCAGATCGCGTTCCCGAGCATCGCACTCGGCGATGCCGGCGCCCAGTGGACGCCGCGGCGCATCCGGCGCGGCACCTATCTGTACCGCGCCGGGACGCCGTCGACGGCGCTGTTCGTCGTGCGCTTCGGTTGCCTAAAGTCGTCGCTGCCGGGCGATGACGGCGAAGAACTGGTGCTGGACTTCCCGATGCGCGGCGACCTGCTCGGCGCCGACGCACTGGCCGGCCAGCCCTGCGCCACCGACCTGCAGGCGCTCGAAGACAGCGAGGTGCTGGTGCTGCCGATCGCCGATTTCGAAAGCGCCTGCTCGCGCGTGCCGGGCCTGCGCAATGACCTGTATCGCCACTTCGGCACCGCGCTGCGCCGCGAGCGCGAGCATCTGATGCGCCTGGGCGGCATGCGCGCGGCGCAGCGGCTGGCGCGCTTCCTGCTCGATCTGTCGCAGCGCTTCGCCGCCAATGGCTACTCGCCGCGCGCATTCAACCTGCGCATGAGCCGTGCCGAGATCGGCTCCTACCTCGGCCTGACGCTCGAGAGCGTGAGCCGCCTGTTCTCGCGCTTCCAGGACGACGGGCTGATCAAGGTCCATCTGCGCGAGATCGAGCTGATCGACCTCGCCGCACTGCGCACCATGGCCGCCAGCGGCGAGCCGGCGGCCTGGGCGGCCAGCGCCGCCGCGGCCTGAGCCGGCGGCGAGTCTTTCAGTACGAAGCGTCGAGTGCGCGCCGCACGGCGCGCGCCAGGTCATCGCGCGAATAGGGTTTGGTGAGCAGGGCCACGTGCTCGAGGTCGCCGCTCAGGCCGCTGAGCGCGTCGCGCGGATAGCCCGAGGCGAGCAGCGCCCGTAGCCCGGGCATGCGAGCGATCGCCGTCTGCGCGAGCTGCGGCCCGCTCATGCCGCCGGGCAGCACCACGTCGGAGAACAGCAGGTCGACGCCGCGATCGCGCTCGAGCAGGTCGAGCGCGGACCGAGCGTCGGCGACCTCGACCACGCGGTAGCCGAGCTGGCTCAAGAAGCTGCTCGCCACGGCGCGCACGTCGTCGTCGTCCTCGACCAGCAGGATGCGCTCGTTGCCGCCGCGGCGCGGTTCGGCCGCGCCGGCCTCGGCGATGTCGCCGTGCGTCACGCGCGGCAGGTAGAGCTTGAACGTGGTGCCGCGGCCGGGCTCGCTGTAGACGGCGATGCCGCCGCCGCTCTGGCGCACGAAGCCGTACACCATCGCCAGGCCGAGGCCGCTGCCGCGGCCGCCCTTGGTGCTGAAGAACGGCTCGAACATGTGGCGCATGACTTCGGCGTCCATGCCGTGGCCGGTGTCGGAGACCGAGATCAGCACATAGGCACCGGCAGCGAGTTCGCGGCTGTCGGCGGGGTCGTCGCGGGCCACCGACACCGGCTCGGCCGACACGGTGAGCGTGCCGCCGCCGGGCATCGCATCGCGCGCATTGAGCGCGAGGTTGAGCAGCGCGGTTTCGAGCAGGCTCGGGTCGGCGTTCAGCACCAGGCCGTGCTCGGCCCACTGCGTGACGAGCCGGATCGATGCGTCGAGCGTGCGCCCGAGCAGTTCGTTCCAGCTGCGAAAGAAGCTCTCCACCGGCACCGGCCGCGAGGCCAGCGGCTGCCGCCGCGCGAAGGCCAGCAGCTTGCGCGTGAGGTCGGCGCCGCGCGAGGCGGCGCGCGCCGCCGCGGTGGCGTACTTGAGCGACCGCGCCTGCCCCTGCAGCAGGTCGTCGAGCAGCTGCAGGTTGCCGAGCACGACGGTGAGGATGTTGTTGAAGTCATGGGCCACGCCGCCGGTGAGCTGGCCCAGCGCTTCCATCTTCTGCCCCTGCGCCAGGCGCTCCTCGTTCTGCTGGCGCTCCAGCACCACCGACACGAGGTAGGCGATCGCCGTCATCGCGCTCACGTCGTCGTGGGCGAAGCGCTTGATCTCGGGCGAGCGGGCCGTCAGCACGCCCACGGGCTGGCCGCGCAGCTGCACCGGCACCGCCAGCAGCGCGCGGTAGCCGGCAGCGAGAATCGCGGGGTTGACGCGCCAGCGCGTTTCGGTGCGCAAATCGTCGGCGACGATCGGTTCGTTGTGGTCGATCACGAAACCAGGCATCGAGCGATCGGTGTTCGGCATCCGCAGCGCTTCGCGCGTCTCGTCGTCGACGCCGTGCGCGGCGCGCACCGAGAACTCGCGGCGGTCGCGGCTGAGCAGCAGCAGCTCGCCGGCCTCGCAGTCCAGCGCCTCGACCAGCAGCTGCGGCACGCGCTGCACCACGCGCTCCAGGTGCAGCTCGGTGAACGCCTCCTGGCTGAAGCGACGCACCACCTCCTGGTAGCGAACCTGCTTGAACGTGGCCTGGCCGCGGTCGGTGGGCGACAGGTCGCGCACGTACGCGGCCGCCACGCCATGGCCGGTGCCATCGGTCAGCGGCGCCAGGCCGACCTCGACCGGGAACTCGCTGCCGTCGCGCCGCAGCCCCGTCAGGTGCATGCCGATGCCCATCGAGCGGGCATTGGCGTGGCCCATGAAGTGGGCGCGGTGCTTGTCGTGCACGGCGCGGAAGCGCTGCGGCACCAGCGACTCGAGCGGCAGGCCGACCATGCGGCCCTCGGCATAGCCGAACAGGCGCTCGGCCCGCGCGTTGACGTGGATGATGCGGCCGCGCGCGTCGACCACCACGATGCCGTCGGGCGACATCTCGACGAGCTGGCGATGCAGGTCCGTCACGGTCGGCTCGCGTTCAGGCCTGGATGCGCCGCACGTCGGCGGTGAGCAGGTAGCCCGCGCCGCGCACCGCCTTGATCAGCTCGGGCTGCGAGGCGTCGCGCTCGATCTTGCGCCGCAGCCGGCCGACCTGCACGTCGATCGTCTTGTCGTAGGGGCCGGCGTCGCGGCCGTGGGTGGCGTTGAGCAGCTCGTCGCGCGTCAGCACGCGATGCGGCGCCTGCAGGAACGCGAGCAGCAGCGCGTATTCGCCGTTGGTCAACGTCACCTCGGTGCCGCCGTCGCGATGCAACGTGCGGCCCTTGGTGTCGAGCCGGAAGCCGTTGAACTCGAACACCGCGGTGTGCGCCGGCGCCGTACCCGGCTGCGACCGGCGCAGCACCGCGCGCACGCGCGCCAGCAGCTCGCGCAGGTCGAACGGCTTGCCGATGTAGTCGTCGGCGCCGAGCTCCAGGCCGACCACGCGGTCGACGGCCTCGCCGCGGCCGGTGAGGATGATGACCGGGCCGTGCCATTGCTCGCGCAGCCAGCGCATCAGCACCAGGCCGTCCTCGCCGGGCAGGCCGAGGTCGAGCAGCACGAGGTCGAAGGGTTGCCGCGCCAGCATCTGGCGCATGCGCTCGCCGTTGGGGGCGACGCCGACGCGAAACGCGTTGCCCTCCAGGTAGTCCTGCAGCAGCTCGCAGACCTGCGGGTCGTCGTCGACGATCAGCAGGCTGTGGCCAAGCGGATTCTGGGGATGCGGACTGCTCATCGCGAGCGCGGGCGGCGCAGAAGACCCGCGGATTCTAGTGAGGGGCGGCGTGGCATTCCGTCACGGCCGCAGGCCCCCGCCGCGAGGGTGGCCTGCAAACGCGGGCTGTCGCGCGGTTACGGGATGCAGAACAATTTCCCGCATGGCGCGGGACTATCACGTCTTCGAATGGCATGACGAGCGGCCGGACGACCGGCCGAGCGAGCTGATGCGCTCCACCGGCTACGGCGGCCTGTTCCCGAACAGCCAGTACGGGCCGGCCAGCACGCAGCACGGCGACCTCTACGACTCGCGGATCGGCACGTTCCAGCCGTCGCAGCAGCCTCAGGACTCGGGCTTCACCCGGCCGAGCCGGCTGCCGCGCGAGCGCGTGGCGCCGCGGCGCCGGCGCTGGACCGAGGTGCCGACGGGCGTGGTGCTGGCCACGATCTTCGGCGGCGCTGCCTTCCTGATCTGGGAGTTCGCGCGCCAGCTCGGCCGCTGAAGGCGCGCCGCCGCGGCGACGCGATCGCCTGACGGACAATCGGGCGCCGCACTCCGCGGCTGGGTTCACCTGCGGTCCGATGCCTGCATCCACCATGCCCTGGCGCCTGTGCGTGGCGCCGATGATGGAATGGACCGACCGGCACTGCCGCACGTTCCATCGCCTGATCACCGCGCGCACGCGCCTGTACACCGAGATGGTGACCAGCGGTGCGCTGCTGCACGGCGACGTGCCGCGGCATCTGGATTTCAGCGACGTCGAGCATCCGCTCGCGCTGCAGCTCGGCGGCAGCGAGCCTGCCGACCTCGCGCGCTGCGCGCGCCTGGCCGAGCGCTGGGGCTACGACGAGATCAACCTCAACTGCGGCTGCCCCAGCAAACGCGTGCAGCGCGGCGCCTTCGGCGCCTGCCTGATGGCCGAGCCCGCGCTCGTGCGTGACTGCGTGGCGGCGATGCGCGGCGCCACCATGCTGCCGGTGACGGTGAAGCACCGCATCGGCATCGATCGCGACGAGCGCTACGACTTCGTGCGCGATTTCGTCGGCACCGTCGCCGACGGCGGATGCAGCGTGTTCATCGTGCACGCACGCAACGCCTGGCTCGAGGGCCTGAGCCCGAAGGAGAACCGCGAGGTTCCGCCGCTGCGGCACGACGTGGTGGCACGTCTGCGGCGCGACTTTCCGCAGTTGTGGTTCGTGGCCAACGGCGGCATCACGACGCAGCAGGCGGTGCAGGAACACCTCGCGCAGGCCGACGGCGTGATGGTCGGGCGCGCGGCGTACCACGATCCGTGGTTGATGAGCGAATGGGATCGGCGCTTCCTGGGCGCCACGTCGCCGGCGTCGCAGCGCGATGCGGTCGAGGCCGCGATGGTGGCCTACATGGAACGCGAGGCCCGCCTGCACGGCACGCCATGGCCGCGCATCGCGCGCCACATGATGGGCCTGCGCCTGGGGCAGGGTGGAGCGCGCCGCTGGCGACAGGTGTGGTCCGATCACCAGCTGGCGGCGCTGCCGCCGCGCGAGGTGCATCGGCGCGCGCTGGCCGCGTTGGCGAGTGCAGGCGCGACACCGATCGACACCGCGTGCACCGGCGCCCTCGACACGCAGACACCCTCAACCTGAGCCGGTTGCCGGCCACGTGGCCAGCAGCAACCCGGCAAGGGCCGCCGCGAAGGCCAGCGCGTGCGCGGCGCCGAACGGCTCGCCGAGGACGAGCACGCCCACCAGCGCAGCGGTCACCGGCAGCATGACGGCGAACACACCGGCCCGCGCCGCCGGCACGTGGCGCAGGCCCTGCATCCATAGCCACACCGCCCACATGCTGGCAGCCAACGCGTAGAAGACGAGCAGGGCCCAGGTGGATGCCGACACGCCGCCGAACGCGAAGTGCAGCGCCTGCCACAGCCCGAACGGTGTCACGAGCGCAAGGCCCCACAGGTTGATGAGCGCACTGATGCGCCGTGGCGAGACCTTGGCCGCCAGCCGCTTGCCGATGACCACGTAGCTCGCCTCGCACAACGTGGCGCCGATCAGCAGCGCGTGGCCGGCCGCAACCTCCCAGGCCGGGCGCGACCCGGCCGCTGTCGAGCCACCTGGCCGCGCCAGCGCCAGCAGCGCGATGCCGGCCACCGCGCAGGCGATCGCCGACCACGTGCGCACGTTCAGGCGCTCGTGCAGGACGACGCGCGAGAGGATCGCCACCGCGGCCGGAATGCCCGCCATCACCACCCCGGCCGACACCGCCGAGCTGAGCGCCACGCCATAGAGCATGCACACCGAGAACAGGAAGTTGCCGAGGAAGCTCTCCCAGAACAGCAGCACGCGGTCGTGCGGCGACAGCGGCGCCTCGCCCGGTGCGCGCAGTGTCCAGTGCGCCATCGCCACCGCGGCGATCGCGAAGCGCATCCAGGCCAGCAGGAACACCGGCAGCACGCCGACCAGCAGCTTCGACAGGCCCACGTAGCTGCCCGCCAGCGCCATGCTCGCGGCCAGGCAGGCGTAGGCGGCCAGCGGCGCGCCCGCTGCACGCGCTGCGCTCATCGGGGCGCGTCAGCCGCAGCGGCGAAGCGGCCCTGCGGGCGTCATGCGGCGCGCTGGATCGCGCCCTTCAAGGTGTCGACGATCTGGTCGATGTGCGCGCGTTCGACGATGAGCGGCGGCGACAGCGCGACGATGTCGCCCGTCACACGCACCAGCACGCCTTTGTCGAAGCAGTCCTTGAAGATCGTGAAGGCGCGCTTGGCCGGTTCGCCGGCGATGGGCTGCAGCTCGATGCCGGCCACGAGCCCGAGGTTGCGGATGTCGATCACGTTGGGCTGGCCCTTCAGCGAATGCACCGCTTCGGCGAAGTAGCCCTGCAGCGTGGCCGCGCGCGTGAGCAGGCCTTCCTCGGCATAGGTGGCCAGCGTACCCAGGCCGGCCGCGCAGGCGAGCGGATGCGCCGAGTAGGTGTAGCCGTGGAAGAACTCGATCAGGTGTTCCGGCCCGTTCATGAACGCGTCGTGGATCGACTGCTTCACGAACACGCCGCCCATCGGCACCGCACCGTTGGTGATGCCCTTGGCCAGCGTCATCAGGTCGGGCGTGACACCGAAGGTCTGTGCCGCGAACGGCTTGCCGGTGCGGCCGAAACCGGTGATCACCTCGTCGAAGATCAGCAGGATGCCATGCTTGTCGCAGATCTCGCGCAGGCGCTGCAGATAGCCCTTGGGCGGCAGGAACACACCGGCCGACCCCGCGATGGGCTCGACGATCACCGCGGCGATCGTCGACGGGTCGTGCAGCAGGCACAGCCGCTCGAGGTCGTCGGCGAGTTCTGCGCCATGCTCGGGCTGGCCGACGCTGAACGCGTTGCGCGCGAGATCGTGGGTGTGGCGCAGGTGGTCCACGCCGGCCAGCAGCGTGCCGAACATCTTGCGGTTGGCCACCATGCCGCCGACCGAGATGCCGCCGAAGTTCACGCCGTGGTAGCCGCGCTCGCGGCCGATCAGGCGCGTGCGGTGGCCTTCACCACGAGCGCGGTGGTAGGCGATGGCCATCTTGAGCGCCGTCTCGACGGCCTCGGAGCCGGAGTTGGTGAAGAAGAGCTTCGTCAGGCCCTCGGGTGCGAGCTTCACGGCCTCCTCGGCCAGCTCGAACGCCTTGGGGTGGCCCATCTGGAACGGCGGCGCGTAATCCATCTCCGCCGCCTGCTCCTGGATGGCCTTGACGATGCGCGGGCGGCCGTGGCCGGCGTTGACGCACCACAGCCCGGCCACGCCGTCGAGCACCTGCCGGCCTTCGGGCGTCCAGTAGTGCATGCCGCTCGCCTTGGCGAACAGTCGGGGCTCCTTCTTGAACTGGCGATTGGCCGTGAAGGGCATCCAGAACGCGTCGAGTTTCATCAGCAGACCTTTCGGGGAGTCAATGGCATGACTGTGCCACCACCACGACGACCGTGCTCACGGCCGGGGCAGCTGCGCATGACGGGGATGAACTGTGGCGCGGCCCGCGCCGGGCCGGCGGCCGCGGCGGCTAGGCCTGGCTCTGGCGGCGCGCGGCCGGGAAGATCATCGAGTCTTCGAGCGCGATGTGCTCGTGATAGAGGTTGACGAAGACGTTCACGCCCTGGCGCAAGGTCTCCACCTCGTAGACGTTCTGCCCTTCGGCCACGGCCTGCAGCAGCGGCGACAGCTCGATCCAGTCTTCCTCGAGCCAGCCGTGGTCCTGCTGCAGACGCTGGATCTGCTGGGCCAGCTCGGCGTCGGCGCGGACGAGCAGCGGCGGAAAGATCTGGCGCTCCTCTTCCAGGTGATGCTGGCGCGCCACCGTCGAGAAGAAGCGGCACACCTGCGCTGCCGACTGCTGGGCGACCGAGTCGCTGCCGTGCTCGGACAGGTGGGTCACCAGTTGTTCGAGCTGCGTCAGCGCGCCGAGGATCTCGCGGTGCGTGGCATCGACGGAGTCCAGGATCGGGCGCGACGTCGACGTCGTTCCCCGGGGACTCGCAGCGGTGCGCGTGCTCATGGCCTGACCTCGATTCACGGATCAGCCATTCTTCGGTTCCGCGACCTCGGCGCCTTGCGCCAGGTCAAGTGGCTGCCAGCCCACGGCGCTGCACGGCCAGAGGCCGCCGAGTCCGGGGGGAATCACGCTTCGCGCGATGATGCGGTCTGCCGCACACGACCGAACACACGCCGACGATGCAACCCGTGCTGATCCTGCAGTTCATGCCCGACGATGGCGCCGGCTATCTCGGCAGCTGGGCACGACGCGAGGGCGTGCCGCTGACGGTGCGTCACGCCACGTCGGGAGAGCCGTTTCCACCCGACATCGGCGGCTGCTCGGCGCTCGCCGTGCTGGGCGGTGCGATGAGCGTCAACGACGATCTGCCGTACCTGCGCGATGCCGAGCGGCTGATCCTGCAGGCGATGGCGGCGCAGATCCCCGTGCTGGGTCATTGCCTCGGCGGCCAGTTGATGGCGCATGCGCTGGGCGCGCGCGTGCAGGCATCGCCCGCGCCCGAGATCGGCTGGCAACGCATCGGCGTGCGCGACGTGCCCGAGGCGCGCAGCTGGTTCGGCGCTACGCGCGAGCAGCACGTCTTTCACTGGCACTACGAGAGCTTCGCGCTGCCGCCGGGCGCGGTGCTGCTGGCCGAGAGCGCGGCGTGCCCGAACCAGGCGTTCGCGATCGGAGCGCATCTGGCGATGCAGTTCCACGTCGAGATCGACGCCGGCAAGATCTCCGATTGGCTCGCCGGCGCCGAGCCGGCCTACGCCGACGCGCTGCGACAGGGGACCGGCTCGGTGCACAGCCCGCAGCAGATCAGGCAGGACACTGACGCCCGCCTGGCGGCTCAGCAGGCCTTGGCCGACCGTATCTATGCGCGCTGGCTCAGCACCACAGGCGGATTTTCACGATGAGAATTCGTCGTTTCGCAATACGGCATGTGGAGCGATTACTCCGTCGATGGCGTTTCCATCAGGCTCATTTGATTTCCGCAATAGGGAATTAGACATCTAACTTATTGTTTTGACAGGAGAATATTTTTTGTCTTCTATATGACATAGGTTGCGCCGCAACGGGGGTTTGGCGATACGCTGACAGCCATCGAACACGCTGGTTTCCACTGCATCGTCTCACTCCAGGAGCTGACCATGACCCGACTCACCCGTGAACAGCAAGCCGCCGCGCTCGAGCGCGACTGGAACGAAAACCCGCGCTGGAAGGGCATCAAGCGCGGCTACAGCGCAGCCGACGTGGTGCGCCTGCGCGGTAGCTTGGCGGTAGAGCACACGCTGGCCCGGCGCGGCGCCGAGAAGCTGTGGTCGATGGTGAACACCGAGCCGTTCGTCAACACCCTCGGCGCGCTCACCGGCAACCAGGCCATGCAGCAGGTCAAGGCCGGCCTGAAGGCGATCTACCTCTCGGGCTGGCAGGTCGCCGCCGACGCCAACGACGGCGGCGAGATGTACCCCGACCAGTCGCTGTACTCGGTGGACTCGGTGCCCAAGGTCGTCAAGCGCATCAACAACGCGTTCACCCGCGCCGACCAGATCCAGTGGAGCGAGGGCAAGGGCGACATCGACTACTTCGCGCCGATCGTGGCCGATGCCGAAGCCGGCTTCGGCGGCGTGCTCAATGCCTTCGAGCTGATGAAGGCGATGATCGAAGCCGGCGCCGCCGGCGTGCACTTCGAAGACCAGCTCGCCTCGGTCAAGAAGTGCGGCCACATGGGTGGCAAGGTGCTCGTGCCTTCGCGCGAGGCAGCAGCCAAGCTCATCGCCGCGCGGCTGGCGGCCGACGTGATGGGCGTGCCCACCGTGCTGCTGGCGCGCACCGACGCCGAGGCGGCTGACCTGGTGACCAGCGACGTCGACGACAACGACAAGCCGTTCCTCACCGGCGAGCGCACCGTCGAAGGCTTCTTCCGCACCAAGAACGGCCTCGAGCAGGCGGTGAGCCGCGGCCTGGCCTACGCGCCGTATGCCGACATGATCTGGTGCGAGACCGGCAAGCCCGATCTCGCGTTCGCCAAGGCCTTCGCCGACGCGATCCACAAGAAGTTCCCGGGCAAGCTGCTGGCCTACAACTGCTCGCCGAGCTTCAACTGGAAGAAGAACCTCGACGACGCCACGATCGCAAAGTTCCAGCGCGAGCTCGGCGCGATGGGCTACAAGTTCCAGTTCATCACGCTGGCCGGCTTCCACAGCCTGAACTACTCGATGTTCAACCTGGCCTACGGCTACGCGCGCAACAACATGAGCGCCTTCGTCGAGCTGCAGGAGGCCGAGTTCGCCGCCGCCGAGAAGGGCTTCAGCGCGGTGAAGCACCAGCGCGAGGTCGGCACCGGCTACTTCGATGCGGTGACCACGACCATCGAGCGCGAAGCGTCCACCGCCGCGCTGAAGGGTTCGACCGAAGACGAGCAGTTCTTCGACAAGAAGCACGGCTGAAGCGCATTCGCAGGCGCTGCCCACCCGGCAGCCCGGCGTGCGAGGCCCGGTCGCCAGAAGCGGCCGGGTCTTCTTTCGTTCGCGCTCGTCGCGCGCGTGGCTACAGCGATTCGTGCAGCATGCGCCGGTAGTCGTCGGCCGAGGCCAGGCGCGGATTGGTCTTGTGGCAGTGGTCGGCCATCGCGCCGGCGATCACGCGGTCGAACACCTCGGGCGTCACGCCCAGCGCCGCGAGGCCGCGCGGCAGGCCGAGCCGCGCATTCATGTCGCGGATCGCGCTGGCCACGGCGCGGCCGGTGCCGTCTTCGTCGGCCAGACCCATCGCCTGCGCCATGCGCTGCAGGCGGCGCTCGTTGCGGATCGATTCGGCGCTGGCGTTGAAGTGCACCACCGCCGGCAGGAACAGGGCGTTGAGCGTGCCGTGGTGCAGCTTGGGGTTCACGCCGCCCAGGCTGTGGCTCAGCGAATGCACGCAGCCCAGGCCTTTCTGGAACGCCATCGCGCCTTGCATGCTCGCGCTCATCATCTGCCAGCGCGCGTCGCGGTCCTGCCCGTTGCGCGTGGCGCGGTCGATGTGCGCCCAGCCGCGCTGCAGGCCGTCGAAAGCGATGCCGTCGGCCGGCGGGTTCACCGCCGGCGCCATGAAGGTCTCCATGCAATGCGCGATCGCGTCCATGCCGGTCGCCGCGGTGAGCAGCGGCGGCAGGCCCAGCGTCAGCTCGGGGTCGAGGATCGCGGCCTTGGGCATGAGGTGCCAGCTGTGAAAGCCCAGCTTGCGGCCGTCGTCGACGATCACGATCGCGCCGCGCGCCACCTCGCTGCCGGTGCCGGCCGTGGTGGGCACCGCGATGAGCGGCGCCACGCCGGCGCTGATGCGCGGGCTGCCGCCTTCGATCGTCGCGTAGTTCTTCAGCGGCCCGTCGTGCGTGGCGGCGATCGCCACGCCCTTGGCCAGATCGATGCTGGAGCCGCCGCCGACGGCGACGAGGCCATCGCAGCGGTCGCGCTTGTAGATCTCCGCGGCTGCGCGGACAGCGGCCTCGGTGGGGTTGCTGGGCGTCTGGTCGAACACCGCATGGGCCTGGCCGCCGAGCGCGGCCAGCGCGCGATCGAACACGCCCGCCGCGCGCACGCCGGCGTCGGTGACCAGCAGCGGGCGCCGGATGCGCGCAGCGTCGCATTCCTGCGGCAACACGCGCACGGCGCCGTGGTCGATCTCGATCTGCGTGAGGTAGAGGATGCGGGCCATCTCGGGTGTCTCCGGCTTGGGTATGCTGCGAGGGCCCCGGCCAGCGGGGCGCACGCCGATAGCATGCCATGAGCGACAAGCGTACCGACTTCCGCCACCTCGACCGCCTGCGCGTGCGCTGGGCCGAAGTGGACATGCAGAAGATCGTCTTCAACGGCCACTACCTGATGTACTTCGACACCGCCGTGGCCGGCTACTGGCGCGCGATGGCGCTGCCCTACCACGACACCATGGAGTACCTCGCCGGCGACCTCTATGCGCGCAAGGCCACGGTCGAGTACCACGCCTCGGCCAAGTACGACGACCAGCTCGAGGTCGGCGTGCGCACGCAGCGCATCGGCAATTCGTCGATGCTGCTCGCCTGCGCGGTGTTTCGCGCCGAGCAGCTGCTGGTGAGCGGCGAGCTGGTCTACGTGTTCGCCGACCCGGCGACGATGACCACGCAGCCGGTGCCGCAGCAGCTGCGCGAAGTGCTGCAGGATTTCGAGGCCGGCAAGCCGATGGTGGACGTGCGCGTCGGCACCTGGCAGGAGCTGGGGAGCGCGGCGCAGGTCATCCGCCGCCAGGTGTTCATCGACGAGCAGAAGATCCCCGCCGACCTGGAGTGGGACGGCATCGATGCCGACAGCGTGCACGCGCTGGCCGTCAACCGCTTCGGCGTGGCGCTGGCCACCGGCCGCATGCTCGAGCATGTGCCCGGCGTGGCCAAGATCGGCCGCATGGCGGTGGTGTCGTCGATGCGCGGCAGCCGCATCGGGCGCTCGGTGCTCGATGCGCTGCTGCAGGCCGCGCGACAGCGCGGTTATCGCGAGGCGCTGCTGCACGCGCAATGCAGCGCGGCGCCGTTCTATGCGCGCGCGGGATTCAGCGAGCGCGGCCCGGTGTTCGAGGAGGCCGGCATCCCACACGTCGAGATGGTGCGCGCGTTGTAGCGCGCGGCGGGTCTCGCGCCCGCTGCCATCAGCCGAGCGGGTCGAACCACTCCACGTGGCGCTCGCCGTGCTGCCAGCGGCGCACGACGATCGCCGCGCCTTCGATCCGCGCCAGCCACGCATCGTCGATGCCGTCGGGGCAGGCTGCGGGATCGAGCGCATACATCTCCATCAGCGTGACCTGCCCGCCCTTGGTCTCCGGCCGGCGCAGCAAGCGCGTCGTGAGCGCCGGATGCGCCGTGCGCAGCGCCTGCTGGAACGCGCGCACGGCGCCGCTCGCCTGCTCGCACTCGGCGGCATCGACGCGGTAGTAGACGAACAGCTCGCGCTGTGTGCTGCTCATGTCGTCTCCGGCTCGGGCACGGCGTAGGGCAGGGCGGCGCGGCGCAGAGCCGGGCCGTCGGCGCGGCCCAGGTGCAGGCTGCCGCCGGCGAGCGCGGCGAGCTTGACTTCTGCCAGCAGCGTCGAACTCTGCTTGTCGAGCGCGCCCGCGATCACCACCATGCCGGCCGGCTGGCCGGGGTCGTCGCTGTGGAACAGCTCCTGGCCCGGCGTGGCCGGCGCGTCGCATTCGAACAGGAACATGCGCCGCTTCAGCGTGCCACGGTACTGGCTGCGCGCCACCACCTCCTGGCCGGTGTAGCAGCCCTTCTGGAAGTCGACGCCGCCCACCAGCTCCAGATTGACCATCTGCGGCACGAACTGCTCGGCGGTGGCAGCCACCACGCGCGGCACGCCGCTCAGGGCCTCGAGGGCGAGCCAGTGCGCGGGCTCCAGCGCGGGCAGGGGCGGGGAACTCTCACCCGCCGGCGCGACCCACAGCCAGCGCGACACGCCGGCGCCCCCAGGCAGTGCGATGGCCCAGGCGGAACCGACACGCCGCACCGACCACGCGGCGTCGTTCGCGGTCGCGCCCAGCCAGTCGCGCGCCACGTCGCCGGCCAGGCCCCAGATCGGCAACGACGACGATGCGTCCTCGATGCGGCACTTGGCGCGCAGCACGAACATCGACAAGCGCCTGGCCGTGGCGGCCAGCAGATCGGCGCTGCAGGCGAGCAGCACTTCGTCGGCGCCGCTGCGCCAGACGACCAAGCTCGCCAGCAGCCGCCCCTTGGGCGAGCAATACCCGGCCAGGCGCGCCACGCCCTCGGGCAGCGTGGACAGTTGCTGCGTCAGCTGGCCATTCAGGAAACGCAATGTATCGGCACCGCTGGCGCGCAGCACGCCCCAGTCAGCGAGGCGGGTTGCACCCTGCAACGAATGAAGTTCTGCATGCATGCCGACGATTATCATGAGCCTTGATGGGTGATGAGGCAATCGGGGCTCGTTGCAAAGGAGCGATCGCTTGATGCGGCTGCTGGCTGCGCTGGTGGGGTTGGTCGTCGTGGCCGCGCTCGCGGCCGCCGGGGCGGCCTCGTGGTGGCTCGACAAGCCGCTGCCGCTGGTCGCCGACAGTGCCGAGCTTTCCATCGAGGCCGGTGCGAACCCGCGTGACGTTGCCCAGGCCTGGGTCCGCGCGGGCGTGCAGGTGCCGCCGCGGCTGCTCTACGAGTGGTTCCGCTGGTCCGGCGATGCGCGGCGCATCCGCGCCGGCAGCTACGTGATCGGCACCGACACCACGCCGCGCCAGCTGCTGGCCAAGATGGTGCAGGGCGACGAGGCGTTCGAGCGCGTGCGCCTGCTCGAAGGCTGGACGCTGAAGCAGTTTCGCGCCGAGCTGACCAAGGCGCCGTACCTCAAGCAGACCAGCGCCGCGATGAGCGAGGCGCAGCTGATGGCCGCACTCGGCGCACCGAACCAGAAGGCCGAGGGGCGGTTCTTCCCCGACACCTATCTCTACGCGCGCGGCGTCAGCGACCTGACCGTGCTGCGACGCGCCTACGACACCATGAAGCGCAGGCTCGATGCCGAGTGGGCCACGCGCAAGGCCGATCTGCCGCTGAAGACGCTCGACGATGCGCTGACGCTGGCGTCGATCGTCGAGAAGGAAACCGGCCGCTCGGCCGATCGCGGGCTGGTCGCCGGCGTGTTCATCAACCGGCTGCGCATCGGCATGCCGCTGCAGACCGACCCCACGGTGATCTACGGCCTCGGCGACAACTTCGACGGCAACCTGCGCAAGCGGGACCTCGTCACCGACACGCCCTACAACACCTACACCCGCGGCGGCCTGCCGCCGACGCCGATCGCCATGCCGAGCCAGGCGGCGATTCGTGCCACGCTGCAGCCCGACAGCACCAAGGCGCTGTATTTCGTGGCGCGCGGCGACGGCACCAGCCAGTTCAGCGAATCGCTGGCCGAGCACAACCGCGCGGTCGATCGCTACCAGCGACGCGTCAGCAGCCGATGAGCGGCCGCTTCGTCACCTTCGAGGGCATCGACGGTGCGGGCAAGAGCTCGCACATCGACGCGCTCGCAGCCTGGCTGCGCCAGCGCGGCCATGAGGTGGTGCTGACCCGCGAGCCCGGCGGCACGCCGCTGGCCGAGCGCCTGCGCGAGCTGTTCCTGCGCGACGACATGGACGCGCTCACCGAGGCGCTGCTGGTGTTCGCCGCGCGGCGCGATCACCTGCGGCAGTGCATCGAGCCCGCGCTCGCCCGGGCAGCCACCGTGCTGTGCGATCGCTTCACCGACGCCACCTTCGCCTACCAGGGCGGCGGCCGCGGCTTCGATCTCGCCGTGCTCGCGCAGCTCGAAGCCTGGGTGCAGCAGGGCCGTCAGCCCGACCTGACCCTGTGGTTCGACCTCGACGCGCAGGAGGCCGAGCGCCGCCGCGCTGCCGCACGCGAACCCGATCGGCTGGAGCGGCTCGATGCCGCGTTCTTCGCGCGCGTCCGCGAAGGCTACCTGGCGCGCCAGCGCGGCGCGCCGCAGCGCGTGGCGCGCATCGACGCTGCCGGCTCGCGCGACGAGGTGTGGGCCCGCGTGGTCCGCGAGGTGGAGCAGCGTGGCTGGTGGTGAACCGCTGCCGGTGGGCGTCGACGCGCAGGGCCGCTTGCCGCTGCCCTGGCTGCACGAGGCCTTGCATCGCGCGCAGCAGCTCGAAACCTCGCATGCCCTGTTGCTGCATGCAGGGCTGCCGAGCGGGCAATTCGAGCTGGCGCAGGCGCTGAGCCAGGGTTGGCTGTGCGAGCGCGAGCCGGCGCCGTGCGGCGCATGCACGGCCTGCCGCCTGGTGCGCACGCGCACCCACCCCGATCACAAGGTCGTGGTGCCCGATGCGCTGCGCGTGGCCTTCGACTGGCTGGCCGACGACGACCCGCTGCTGCGCACGGGCGCCAAGCCGAGCCGCGAACTGCGCGTGGAGCAGGTGCGCGAGGCGATCGAGTGGTCGCAGCGCAGCGCAGGCAGCCGCGGCGTGCGTGCGCTCGTGGTCCATCCCGGCGATGCCCTCAACCTGTCCGCCGCCAACGCGCTGCTCAAGACGCTCGAGGAGCCACCGGGCGGGCTGCGCATCGTGTTGACGAGCCAGGACCCCGAGCGCCTGCTGCCCACGCTGCGCAGCCGCGTGCAGCGCGTGCGCGTGCCGCTGCCGTCGGCCGCGCAGGCCATTGCCTGGCTGGGCGAACAGGGCGTGGAGCAGGGCGCTGCCGTGCTGGCCGCGGCAGGGGGCAGCGCGGTCGAGGCGCTCGAGCTGGTGAACGAGGGGATCGACGCGTCGCTGCTGGCCAACCTGCCGGCCCAGGTGGCGCGCGGCGACGCGTCGGCGCTGCAGGGCAAGCCGATCCCCCGCGTGGTGGACCTGCTGCTGAAGCTCGCCCACGACGCGATGGTGGCGCTTGCCGGCGGCACGCCGCGCTTCTTCGTCGCGGGGCCACTGCCGCCCGGTGCGAGGCTGGACGCGTTGCAGCGCTGGCGCATCGATCTGCTGCGTGCCGCACGTCACGACGAGCATCCGTGGAATGCCTCGCTGCTGATCGAGGCGCTCGTGACGAATGGCGCGCGATGCTGGGCCCCCGGCACCCCGGCGCGGCCGAGACGCGGCGAGCGTTCGATACACTCATCGGGATGAGCGAAGTGACCAGCCGACCCGCAGCCCCTGCAGGCCCCGTCTCGCGGCCCAGCGTGATCCAGCTGGTGTTCCGCGAGAAGGGCGCGCTGTACGCCGCCTACATCCCGCTGCTGATGGACGGTGGCCTGTTCGTGCCGACGACGCGCGAATACAGGATCGGCGAAGACATCTACTTGTTGCTGTCGCTGCCCGACGACCCGCAGCGCTACCCGGTCGCCGGCAAGGTGGCGTGGGTCACGCCCGCCAACGCATCGGGTGGCCGCACGCAGGGCGTGGGCGTGCGCTTCCCCAACGACGAGAAGACGCGGCTGCTGAAGAACAAGATCGAAGAGCTGCTCGGCACGCAGCTGCAGTCCGCCAAGCCGACGCAGACGATCTGAACCGCGCGGCGCCGCGGGCCGGGCGCTTCGGGCGCAACGCGCCGCATGCGGCACACTGCGGGTCATGTTCGTCGACTCGCATTGCCATCTCGCGTTCCCCGAGTACGACGGTCGCATCGACGCCATCCGCGCCGAGATGGCGCGCGCGCAGGTCGAGGCGGCGCTGGTGATCTGCACGACGCTGGAGGAATTCCCCCGCGTGCATGCGCTGGCCCTGGCCCACGACGACTTCTGGGCCAGTGCCGGGGTCCATCCCGACAGCAGCGATGGCGAGGAACCCAGCGTCGAGCGCCTGGTCGACCTGGCGCAGCGGCCGCGCGTGGTGGCCGTGGGCGAGACCGGGCTCGATTACTACCGGCTCGGAGAGCGCACGCGCGCCGACATGGCCTGGCAGCGCGAACGCTTCGTGCGCCACATCCGCGCGGCGCGGCAGGCCGGGCGGCCGCTGATCGTGCACACGCGAGCAGCCGCCGACGACACCGTGGCGCTGATGCGCGAGGAGGGCGCCGAGCGCGCGGGCGGCGTGTTCCACTGCTTCACAGAGACGCTCGACGTCGCCCGCCACGCGCTCGACATGGGCTTCATGGTCTCGTTCTCCGGCATCGTGTCGTTCCGCAACGCCGAGGCGCTGCGCGAAGTGGCGCGCTTCGTACCGCTGGAGCGCTGCCTGATCGAGACCGACAGTCCGTACCTGGCGCCGGTGCCGCACCGGGGCAAGACCAATCAGCCGGCCTGGGTGGCGCAGGTGGCAGAAGCGGTCGCCGCCGCCAAGGGCGTGTCGGTGGCGGAGGTGGCGCGGTCGACGACCGCCAATTTCCGCCGCCTGTTCGGCATTCCAGCGCCGGCGCAGCATGCGGCTTGACATCATGAAGTACTTTAAATTTGCAATACAACTCATTGTCGCCACGCTAGTTTCTTCTGTATTCGCCGGCGCCTACGAGGATTTCTTCGACGCCATGCGGACCGACAATGCCGGCGTCGCCGGCGGTCTTCTGGCGCGCGGTTTCGATCCCAATTCGGTCGACGAATCCGGCCAGCCGGCACTGACGCGCGCGCTGCGCGACGGCGCGCTGAACATCTGCGCAGCGCTGCTCGAGCATCCGGCGCTGCAGGTGGACCAAGCCAACCTGGCCGGCGAAACACCGTTGATGATGGCGGCGCTGAAGGGCCACGCGGCGCTGGCCACGCGGCTGCTGGCACGCGGCGCGAGTGTGAATCGCGCCGGCTGGTCGCCGCTGCACTACGCGGCAACGGGGTCGGCACCTGCCATCGTGAAGCAGCTGATCGAACACGGGGCAGCGCTCGACGCCCGCTCGCCGAACGGCACGACGCCGTTGATGATGGCGGCGCAATACGGCGCCGAGGACTCGGTTCGTCTGCTGCTGGCCGCCAAGGCCGACCCGGCGCTGCGCAACGACCTCGGCCTGAAGGCCGCCGATTTCGCACGCCGCGCCGGCCGTGAGAAGCTCGCTGCCGCGCTCGGCGCGCTGCAGCGTTGAGTCCGCGCCACAGCTGCGGTGCGATGAATCGCACGCCTGCGGGCGCGGCGTGAGCCTCGCCGGCACTTCACCACGAAACGCGGTGGGTGGGCCTCTGTCGAGGCATGGCGTTGCTCTCTACAGTGGGGTCGTCGATTCACTCCGAACCCCTGCTGAGGCGCCATGACCGATTCCCAATTCGCCACGCTGGCCGACCCGTTTGCGATGCTCGTGCATCCCGAGGCCGTACTGCAGGCCGTCTCGCAGTCAGGCCGCCTCGGCTCGCTGGCGAGCCGCATCTGCCGTCCGCTGGACAAGCCGTTGATCCCGAAACGCGAAGGCGATGGCCAGCAGGCGTTCGACGATCAGATCGAGCGCACCGAAGTGCCCGACGCCGGCATCACGCTGTACTGACGCATGTGGCGGCCCGTTCGGGCCGCCGATCGTCGCGCTTGGGCGGGCCTGCGTGCCCGCCTTTCTATGCGCGACAATGTGTATTATGTAAACTCTACAAGGGACGCGACCACCCCAGCTTCCGAGGCGCGCGCCCTCCCGACGCGCGCCTCCACCTAACCGCTTACGCGGCCTGCATCGCCAGCAAGCCCGACGCCGTGTTGCTGATCGGGATGTGGTAGTTGCCGTGGATCTTCTTCGCGCCGTCGCCCAGCGCGCCGCGCGCGGCCAGCCACATCACGAGTTCCACGCCTTGCGTGCCGGTCAGGCGCACGAGTTCATGGATCGAGAACCGCGTGGCCCACTTGGGGTCGTTCTGCAGGCTCTCCATGAACTGCAGATCGAACTCCTTGTTGATGAAGCCCGCGCGCTGTCCGTCGAGCTGGTGCGACAGCCCGCCGGTGCCGAGGATCACCACCTTGGCATCGCTTTGCCAGCTGCGCACCGCGCGGCCGACCGCCTCGCCGAGCTTGTAGCAACGCGCCGCGCTCGGCAGCGGGAACTGCACGGTGTTGATGCACACCGGCACCACCTTCACCGGCCACTTCTTGTCGGGCCACAGCAGCGCCATCGGCAACGTGAAAGCGTGGTCGACCACCATCTCCTGGCAGGTGGTGACGTCGAAGTCTTCGCCGACCAGCGACTCGATCACGTGCCACGACAGGTCCTGCTCGCCGGGGAACGACGGCATCGTGGGGATGCCCCACCCTTCGTCGGTGCTGCGGTATTCGGGCGCCGCGCCGACCGAGAACGTGGGCATCTTGTCGAGGAAGAAGTTCAGCCCGTGGTCGTTGTAGAACACCACGGCCACGTCGGGCCTGGCCTTGGCGAGCCACTCGCGCACCGGCGGAAAACCGTCGAAGAACGGCTTCCAGTACGGGTCGGTCTGGATGCCCTTGGCGATCGCGCCGCCGATGGCGGGCACGTGCGAGGTGGAAACGGATCCGATGATCTTGGCCATGTGCATCAACCCCTTGCGGCCAGAAGCTTGGCCTTGAACTGGTCCTTGGTCATGCCGGTCTGCTGCGCGCCGATGTCCTGCACGTCGAGACCGAAGATCCCGGCGAACTTGGCCAGGTAGTACACGTTGCCGCCGGCGGCCAGCAGCGCGAGCACGTTGCGCGCCTTGATCGCGGCGCGCTGCTCGTCGTTGAGGCCGAAGCGCGCGCAGTACGCGTCCTCGTCCTTGCGGAAGGCCTCGCGGTTGGCGGCATCGTTGAACGAATAGCACATCTTGTTCAGTGCATACCCGCGGCGGGCCATGCGGCCGTTGAAGACCTGTGTGCCCGGTATCTCGCGTTCGGTGCTGGTGTCACTCATCCTCGGCTCCTTGCTGTCGATGGGTTCGGTGTTGTCCCGCGGGGCGACGCCCGGCGTCGCCTGCGGTTGCCGCGCAGTGTCGGGCCCGGTGCGCTCGGGGTAAATGCCCCGATACTCATGCGACGCATGAGCGACCTCGATCCTTTGGACATCGACGGCCGGATGCTCGCGATGCTGGTCGCGGTGGTCGACGAGCAGTCGATCACCCGCGCCGCCGAGCGGCTGGGCGTTACGCAATCGGCCGTCAGCCACGGGCTCGACCGGCTGCGCGCCCTGGTGGGCGACGCGCTGGTGGTCAAGTCGGGCCGCGGCATCGCGCCCACCTCGCGTGCCGTGCTGCTGGCCGATCGCGCACGCCACCTGCTCGACGGCCTGCGCGCGCTGGCCTACGTGGGCGAGTTCGATCCCGCGCTGCTCGAGGGCGCGGTGCAGATCGCCGCCAACCCGATGCAGCGCGACCTGCTGCTGCCCCGGTTCTTCGCTGCCGTGCATGTGCAGGCGCCAAGGCTATCGCTGCGCGTGGTGCCGTCAGACGTGCCCAGCGCCGACATGCTGCGCAACGCCGAGTGCCACCTGGTGATCTCGCCGCGCCCGCCCGATGCGGCCGACATCGTGCACAAGCGCCTGTTCGAGGACCGCTACCGGGTCTACTTCGACCCGGCACGGCGCCAGGCGCCGGCGAGCCTCGACGACTACGAGCGCGCCGAACACGTCAGCGTGCTGCATGGACCGCATCGCGCGCTGGAGATCGACCGCCTGCTCGACGAACGCGGCGTGCGCCGCCGCGTGGTGGTGCAGGTGGCCGACTTCTCCGGCGTGCGCCCTTTTCTGGCGGACACCACGCGCCTGGCCACCCTGCCCGGCCTGCTGCACATCTGGCAGATGCAGGGCCTCGCCCACACCGAGCCGCCGCTCGAGCTGCCGGCGATGCCGATGTACGCGCTGTGGCACGCGCGCCATCAGGCCGACGCCATGCACCAGTGGCTGCGCGCCACGCTCGACACGGTGGTGTCGCAGGCCTTGTCCGAACTGGGCGGCTGACGCGTCAGAACGACTCGGTGTCGATCTCGGCCTGCGTGCTGGCGTTGTAGCGCGCACCGGCCACGACGCGGTCGTTGATGGCGGCGTCGAGCCGGCTTGCTTGCTCCGCCGTGAGCGCGACCTTCGCGGCCCCGAGGTTCTCGTGCAGGTGATCGAGGTTCGTCGTGCCCGGGATGGGAATCACATGCTCGCCCTTGGCCAGCAGCCAGGCCAGCGCCAGTTGCGCCGGCGTGCACGCCAGCTCGCGCGCCAGCTCGACCAGCGGCGGCAGCAGCGCGAGGTTGCGCGCGTAGTTCGCCGGCTCGAAGCGCGGCATCTGCCGGCGGATGTCTTTCGCGTCCAGCCGATCGACGTCGCGCAGCGCGCCGCTGAGATAGCCGCGCGCGATCGGCGAGAACGCCACGAAGGCAGCGCCGATCTCGCGGCAGGCGTCGAGCACGCCGATCTCGGCATTGCGGCTCCACAGCGAATACTCCGACTGCACGGCGGCGATCGGGTGCACGGCATGCGCGCGCCGCAGCGTGGCGGCCGACACCTCCGACAGGCCGAGCGCCCTCACCTTGCCTGCGCGCACCAGATCGGCCATCGCGGCCACCGATGCCTCGATCGGCACGCGCCGGTCGAAGCGGTGCAGGTAGTACAGGTCGATGACCTCGGTCTGCAGCCGCCTCAGGCTGTCGTCGCAGTTGCGGCGGATCGCCTCGGGGCTGTTGTCGATGACGCGCTTCGTGCCTTCGGGAAACACCACGCCCGCCATGCCGCCCTTGCTGGCAAGCACGATGCGCGAGCGATGCGGCTTCAGCACACGCCCGAGCAGCGTTTCGTTGGCGCCGAAACCGTAGAGCGCCGCGGTGTCGAACAGCGTCACGCCGGCATCCAGCGCGGCGAGCAGCAGCCGCTCGCCCTGCTCGGCCGGCGGCGGCGAGCCGTAGGCATGGCTGAGGTTCATGCAGCCGAGGCCGATCTCGGCCACGGCGAACGGCCCGATGCGGCGCGTCTTCACGCCAGCTGCTGCTCCAGCTGGTGCAGCACCTCGTAGCACGGCAGCACCTGCGCGACGCTGGCGTTCGGCTCGCGGCCTTCGCGAATGGCGGCAAAGAATTCGCGGTCCTGCAGCTCGATGCCGTTCATCGACACGTCGACCTTCGAGACGTCGATCTTCTCGTCCTTGCCGTTGTAGAGGTCGTCGTAGCGCGCGATGTAGGTGCCGGTGTCGCCGATGTAGCGGAAGAACGTGCCCAGCGGCCCGTCGTTGTTGAAGCTCAAGCTGAGCGTGCAGATCGCGCCGTTGGCCGCCTTGAGCTGGATGCTCATGTCCATCGCGATGCCCAGGTGCGGATGGATCGGCCCTTGCACCGCATTTGCCTTCACGATCGGCGAGCGGGCCTGGTAGGCGAACAGGTCCACCGTGTGCGCGGCGTGGTGCCACAGCAGGTGGTCGGTCCAGCTGCGCGGCTGGCCGAGCGCGTTCATGTTCGTGCGGCGGAAGAAGTAGGTCTGCACGTCCATCTGCTGGATGTTGAACTCGCCCGCCACGATGCGCTTGCGCACCCACTGGTGGCTCGGGTTGAAGCGCCGCGTGTGGCCGCACATCGCCACCTTGCCCGAGCGCCTGGCGGCGGCGGCCACGGCCTGGCCGTCTTTCAACGCGTCGCACAGCGGGATCTCGACCTGCACGTGCTTGCCCGCCTCGAGGCAGGCCAGCGTCTGCGCGGCGTGCATCTGCGTCGGCGTGCACAGGATCACCGCGTCGACTTGGGCAATCTTCAGGCTGTCGGCCAGGTCGGTGGCCACGTGCGCGATGCCGTATTTGTCGGCGACTTCCTTCGTCTTGTCGTACTCGCGGCCGATCACCGAGATCACCTTCACGTCGGCGATCTGCTTCATCGCGTCGAGATGCTTGATGCCGAAGGCCCCTGCCCCGGCCAGCGCCACTTGGATCGTCATTCAGTTCTCCAGCACCAGATGGCCGACGGCGGTGTTGCTCGCCGGCACGTGATAGAAGCGATGCGCCACCTCGGGCTTCGCGCCGCCCGCTACGTCGGCCATCGCGCCGCGGGCGATCAGCCACATCACCAGCTCGATGCCCTCGCTGCCGGCCTCGCGCACGTAATCGATGTGCGGTACCTGCGCCAAACCCGCCGGGTCGGCGATCAATCGGTCGAGGAACGCGTTGTCCCACTCGCGGTTGATCAGTCCGGCGCGCGGCCCCTGCAACTGATGGCTCATGCCGCCCGTGCCCCAGATCTGCACGTCGAGCGGCTTGTCGTACGACTCGACGGCGCGCCGGATCGCCTGCCCCAGCGCGAAGCAGCGGCGCCCCGACGGCACCGGGTACTGCACCACGTTGACCGCGAACGGAATCACCTTGCACGGCCACGCGTCCTTCAGCGGGTCACGCGCGCCGAACAGCAGCGACAGCGGCACGGTGAGGCCGTGGTCGACGTCCATCTTGTTGACGATCGTGAGGTCGAAGTCGTCCTGGATCACGCTCTGCGCGATGTGCGAGGCGAGTTCCGGGTCGCCGATCACCCTGGGCACCGGGCGCGGGCCCCAGCCCTCGTCGGCCACGGCGTATTCGGCGGCGGTGCCGATCGCGAAGGTGGGGATCAGCTCCAGGCTGAACGCCGTGGCATGGTCGTTGTAGACGAGGAAGATCACGTCGGGCGTGTGCTCGCGCATCCAGGCCCGCGAGGCCTCGTAGCCGGCGAACACCTTCTGCCAGTACGGCTCCTGCGTCTTGCCGAGGTCCATCGCCGCGCCGATGGCCGGCACGTGCGAGGTGTAGACGCTGGCGGTGATGCGGGCCATCTTCAAAGCCCCGCTTTCTTCGCGCGGCCCTGCGGTTGGCGGTGCGCCTGCGCAGAGCCGTCTTCGCCGACGAAGCGGTTGCCGTCGATCGAACGACCGCCGCCGACCATCATGTCGCGGTACTCGTCTTCGCTCATGCCGGTCATGCTGCCGGCCATCTGCTGGAAGCTCTTGCCGTCGGTGGCGCCGATCTTGGCCAGGAAGTAGATGTTGCCGCCGAGCGCGATGCAGCGGTTCAGGTCGCGCGCCAGCACGGCCTGCTTCTGCTCCTCGGTCATTGCCCACTGGTCGAGGTAGGCGCGTTCGTCGGCCTTGAAGCGAGCGCGGTTGTCGGCCTTCATCAGGCTCATGCAGAACTGGTTGAGCCAGTAGCCCTTGCGGCTCTGATCGGCATCGAAAATTGTCGTGCCGGGCACGTCGAGGTACGGCTTGTGTAGCGACATGGCGTTGCTGCCCTCAACGCGCGCAGACGAAGCTCGCGGCGGCGTTGACATCGCCGCTCTGGTAACGCGGATACGCCGGCCATTCGCACAGCGGGCGGCTGCGCTTCACGGCGAACGGCGGCTTGGCCTCCTGCTCCACGAGTTGCAGGCCGGCCGGCGCCTGCCCGCGCTCGACCCAGGCAACCAGCGCGCCGAAGAAGTCGGCGTTGGCCGGCGCGCCGGTGCCCACATGGTCGACGCCGGGCGCCGTGAAGAGCTTGAAGAAGCCATCGACCTTGTCGCGCCCGAGCTTGCTCACCACCGACGCGTGGTAGCCGATACCGGCATACGGGCTCTGCGCATAGTCGGCCAGGTTCTCCAGCAGGATCAGCTTGCCGCCGCGCGCGTGGAACGCGCTCAAGTCGGGGTTGGTCGAGTCCATCAAGGCCGACACCTGCTGCACGCGACCCGCGAACTTGGTAGCCGAGTAGGCCTTCAAGTCGGCATTCGGATCCTGCGCATAGAAGTACTGGATCGCACCCGCACCGTAGAACCACCCGATGCCGTTGTCCGGCTTCGGCGGCAAGGCCGGTGCCGACTTGCCGAGCCACCAGGCGTTCCAGCCGCCGGTGGGGCCGAAGGCCGCGAGGTCTTCGCCGCTCGGGCCGCGCCCGGGGTATTCACGCAGGCCGTTGGCGAGTTCCACTTCCATGCGCAGCGGGCTGTGCAGCGTCTGTACCGCGCGCACCTGCGCGTCGCTGAGGCACGCGTCGCCGCCGGCACCGGCAGCGCAGCGCAGCTTGGTCGCGTCGAACCGGCCACGGCAGCCGACGGGATCCGACACGATGCCGTCGGCCGCGCCGTCGCTCGCGTCGCAGGCCGCGAGCACCGCGTCGTGCACGGCCTTCACCTGTGCCGGCCGGATCCAGCCTTCGCCCATGCTGGCCAGGCCGTCGCGCAGGCCGGCGTGCTGCAGCCCGGTCCAGTGGATCACCGGCACGCGGCTGAAGATGCCGTCGAAGTCGGCCGGATAGCGCTGCGCCATCGTCAAGCCCTCGCGCCCGCCCTCGCTGCTGCCGACGAAGTAGGTCTTCTGCGGCGCGCGGCCATAGGCACGCTTCATCAGCTCGACCGACACGTCGCGCACCTTCTTGTACGACGCATGCGCGAAATTGACGAGCGCCTCGTCGTTGAGCGCGAAGGTCTGCGGCGGCTGGTTCGGTTGATTCTGGTGCCCCGAATCGGTACCCACGGTCACGAAGCCCTGCGCCAGTGGCGACGGCTGCTCGTAGCGCGCCGCCGGCACCAGCGCCAGGCCGCTGATCAGCACGCCGTTGAAACCCCCGCCGCCGTACTGCACCGAGCGGCCGTTCCACTGCATCGGCAGGTTGACCTGGAAGTGGATAGCCGGCGCCTTGGGGTCGATCGGCGCGATGCGGCCCAGCACCTTGCAGTACTCGGGCGCGGCCGGCGTGATGGTGCCCGCCGGCGTCGGCCCCTGCGCGGCAACGGCCAGTGCGCTCGCGGCCATCGGCGACGCCGAGTCGATCGTGGCCGCGCCGCTCGCCACGCCGATGGCCGAGGCTGCAATCGTGGTGCCGGCCAGCGTTGCGCAGCCCGCCTTCGCGTCACCCGTGCTCAACACGCCGCGCGTGCCCGGCGTCGAGCAGCCGGCCAGCAGCGCCAACGCGATGACGGTCGATGTTGTCCGGGCTTGCACGGTGCGTGTCTCCTCTAGCGATGTTCGTCGGGCCAGTACAGCCGCATCGGGTTGTCGACCAGCAGCTTGCGCTGCAACTCGGCCGTGACCGCGGTGTGCGGGATGAAGTCGACCAGCAGCCCGTCGTCGGGCATGTGGCCTTTCAGGTTCGGGTGCGGCCAGTCGGTGCCCCACAGCACGCGGTCGGGGAACGACTCGACCACGCGGCGCGCGAACGGCACCACGTCGCGATACGCCGCGCGCTCGCCGTTCAGCGCCGGCGGGCCCGAGGCGCTCAGCCGCTCGGGGCAGCTGACCTTGCTCCACACGTTGGCATGCTCGCGCATGAACTTCAGGAACAGGCTGAACTCGGGGCCGTCGATCGGCTTGGCCACGTCGGGCCGGCCCATGTGGTCGACCACCACGGTGGTCGGCAGCGCGGTGAAGAAGCTCCACAGCTCGGGCAGGTCGACCGCCTCGAAGTAGATCACCACGTGCCAGCCGAGCTGCGCGATGCGGCCGGCGATCTCCAGCAACTCGTCCTTCGGCGTGAAGTCGACGAGCCGCTTGACGAAGTTGAAGCGCACGCCGCGCACGCCGGCGTCGTGCAGCGCTTGCAGCTCGGCGTCGGTGACGCTGCGCTTCACGGTGGCCACGCCGCGCGCCTTGCCGCCGCTCGCGCGACAGGCATCGGCCATCGCGCGGTTGTCGGCACCGTGGCAGGTGGCCTGCACGATCACGTTGCGCGCGAAGCCGAGGTGGTCGCGCAGCGCGTACAGCTGCTGCTTGCTGGCGTCGCACGGCGTGTACTTGCGCTCGGGCGCATACGGGAACTCGGCGCCGGGGCCGAACACGTGGCAATGCGTATCCACGCTGCCCGGCGGCAGCACGAAGCGCGGCTTGCTCGGGCCCGTGTACCAGTCGAGCCAGCCGGCAGTCTTGTCGAATCCGCCGCTGGTGGGTTTGCCGGGCTGCGCGCTCACGCCGATGCCTTCTGCTGCGTTTTCACGTGGGCGAGGATGCGATCGGCCTCGATGCGCCAGTCAGCGCTGCGCGCGAACGCCGGCGTGCCCTTGCTGCCGAACAGGCCCGCATCGGCGAGGTCGGCCATCCAGGCCTGGCGCTCGGCGGTGCCGCTCGCGCTCCACGGCTCGAGCCCGGCCTCACGCACCGTCTGCGCCACCTCGCGCACCTCTTCGCTGCGGCGCCGGCCGTGCTCGATCACGCGCTGGAAGAAGTACGCGCCCTGCTTTTCCCAGTCGATGGCGGGAAAGGTTTCCTTCAACGACGCGAGCACCGCGTCCTCGACGCCGTAGTGCCGCGCGGTGGTGAAGCTCTCGATGACCATCGCCTCGAGGCCCTTGATCATCACGCTGCGGCACATCTTGGTTGCACTGGCGACGCCGAGCCGCGCGCTCGACACCCTGGCTGCGAAGCCGATGGCGCCCAACACCGGCTCGAGCGCCGCCGCATCGGGGCCGCCGAGCAGCAGCGGCACCTTGATGCGATACGGCGGCACCGAGGTCATCACCGCGCCTTCCACGTAGCGCCCGCCGGCGGCATTCACGATGCCGGCGGCGCGGATCTTCGCGCCGGGAGAGGCCGAGTTGAAGTCGAGGAAGAACGCGCCCTTGGCGAGCGCGTTCGCGCAGGCCTTGGCCACCGGCACGGCCTGGCTCGCCGTGACGGCGCTCACCACCAGCTCGGCGCCCTGCACCGCCGCGGCGTGCGACGGCGCGGCGGTGACGTCGAAGCGCGCCGCGTGCTCGCGCATCGCGTTGCCCGCCTCGCCGGCGAGCAGGAGATCGTGGATGGCGATCGCGTGGTCGTGCGGCGCCAGGTCTTCGGCCAGGATGCGGCCGACCTCGCCGTAGCCGATGAGGGCGATCTTCATCGCGGCGCGCGATTCAGTCGATGTAGCGCAGCCCGGCCTTGGCCAGCGGCTCGCGCATCTTGTACATGTCCAGGCCCAGCACGCCGGACGCGAGCTTGGCGCGCTTGTCGCCCTCGTTGGCCTCGCGCGCTGCGGCCGCTTCGGTCACCTTGGCGGCCATCGCCGCCGGCACGACGACCACGCCGTCGTCGTCGGCCACGATCGCGTCGCCCGGGTGCACCAGCGCGCCGGCGCAGACGAGCGGAATGTTCACCGAACCGAGCGTGGCCTTCACCGTGCCCTTGGCGCTGATGGCCTTGCTCCACACCGGGAACTTCATCTCGGTGAGCACCCGCACGTCGCGCACGCCGGCATCGATCACCAGCCCCAGCGCGCCGCGCGCACGGAAGCTGGTCGCCAGCAGGTCGCCGAAGAAGCCGTCGGTGTTCTCTGCCGTGCAGGCAGCGACCACGAGGTCACCGGGCTGGATCTGCTCGGCCGCCACGTGCAGCATCCAGTTGTCGCCTGGCTGCAGCAGCACCGTCACCGCGGTGCCGGCGATCTGCGCGCCCGGGTAGATCGGCCGCATGGTCGGCTGCAGCAGGCCGACGCGGCCCATCGCCTCGTGCACGGTGGCCACGCCGAAGCCGGCGAGGCGCTCGACGGCCGGGCGGTCGGCGCGCGTGATGCTGCGCTTGACGATGCCGAGTTCGTACATCTCACGTCCCCTTCTTCTTCTTCAGCGCCGCGTCGAGCCGCGGGAAGACGCGGCGCGCATTGCCTTCGTAGATCATGTGGCGCTCATCGGCCGTGAGCCTGGCGGCCTCGATATAGCGCTTGGTGTCGTCGTAGTTGAATCCGGTCTCGGGGTCGATGCCGCGCACGGCGCCGATCATCTCGCTGGCGAAGAGCACGTTCTTCAGCGGGATCACGCGCGTCAGCAGGTCGATGCCCGGCTGGTGGTAGACGCAGGTGTCGAAGTAGATGTTGTTCAGCAAGTGGTCGGCCAGCAGCGGCTTCTTCAGCTCCTGCGCCAGCCCGCGGTAGCGGCCCCAGTGGTACGGTGCCGCGCCGCCGCCGTGCGGAATGATGAAGCGCAGCGTCGGGAAGTCCTTGAACAGGTCGCCCTGGATCAGCTGCATCACCGCGGTGGTGTCGGCGTTGATGTAGTGCGCGCCGGTGGTGTGGAAGCACGCGTTGCAGCTCGTGCTCACGTGGATCATCGCCGGGATGTCGTACTCGACCATCTTCTCGTAGATCGGGTACCAGTGGCGGTCGGTCAGCGGCGGGCTCGTCCAGTGGCCGCCCGACGGGTCGGGGTTCAGGTTGATGCCGACGTTGCCGTACTGCTCGACGCACTTCACCAGCTCGGGGATGCAGGTCCTGGGGTCGACGCCGGGGCTCTGCGGCAGCATCGCGGCCGGAACGAAGTGATCCGGGAACAGCCGCGACACGCGGAAGCACAGCTCGTTGCAGATCGCCGCCCAAGTGCTCGACACCTCGAAGTCGCCGATGTGATGCGCCATGAAGCTGGCGCGCGGGGAGAAGATCGTGAGGTCGGAGCCGCGCTGCTTCATCAGCTTGAGCTGGTTGCTCTCGATGCTCTCGCGCAGCTCGTCGTCGGAGATGCGCAGGTCCGACGGCTTCGGCCTGGCAGCCGGGTCGGTGATGCCGGCGATCTGCTGGTTGCGCCAGTTCTCCAGCGCCTTGGGCGCCGTGGTGTAGTGGCCGTGGCAGTCGATGATCATGGCGCGCGCCTGGCTCGCTGGGAGGCGCACATTGTGCGCAGCCCGCCGCTGCTACGCCAAGGCCGATGCCCTACTAGCTGCTATGCCGTTCCGGCATGCGAGAGCGCGGGAGCTATCGCTTTGTGGCAGGCTTCGTGGCAGCGCGACGCGTGGCGCGGGCGGCCTTCTTCTCGGCGGGCCGGCGCTGCAGCAGCTCGGTGAGCAGCGCTGCCGACTGGCGGATCAGCGGCGTGGCCGGCTTGGTGGCCGACTGCGCCAGGCACAGCACGCTGACCAGCTCCGGCTCGACGATCGGCCGCACGGTCAACTCACGCTGGCGCCCGGATGCCGCCACGGCGCTGGCGTTCAGCACCGCGCAGCCGGTACCGGCGCACACCAGGTCGATGATCGCCGGAATGCTCGACACCTCCCACGCGATGTGCAGCTTCACGCCCGAGCGCACCGCCTGCGTTTCGAGCAGCCGGCGGATGGCCTGGTGGCGCTCGGGCAGGATCAGCGGGTAGTTCGGCAGCTCCTTCAACGCCACGCTCTGCCGGCTCGGCCGCCGGCGCTGGGCCACCGCCTGCACCAGGCACAGCCGCTCGCTCAGCAGCGGCGTGATCTCCAGCGCCGGCTGCGCGTCAGGGCTGTAGAGCAGCCCGATGTCGGCGCGGCCGCTGGCGATCCATTCGACGATGTGCGCGCTCAGGCCCTCGACGATCGTCAGCCGCGCCTTCGGCAGCCGCTCGCGAAACGCCTCGATCAGCGGCAGCGTGAGCTGCCGCCCGATGCTGGGCGGCATGCCGATCGTCACATGGCCGACCGCGGCGTCGCGCTGTGCGCCGAGGTCTTCGCGCGCCAGCGCCACGCGCTGCAGGATCTGCACGCCGTGGTCGAACAGGCGCTTGCCGGCGGCGGTGAGCGACACGCCGCGGCCGTTGCGCAGCAGCAGCGTCTCGCGCAGCTCGGTTTCGAGCTGCCGCACCTGGCGGCTCAGCGCGGGCTGGGCCAGATCCATCAGCCGCGCGGCCTTGCTGAAGCTGCCCAGCTCGGCCACCCGCACGAACGATTCGAGGTGCTTGAGGTTCATGGCCGGGAGGCCGCCACGAAAGAGGATTGGTCGGGGTGAGACGATTCGAACGTCCGACCCACTGCTCCCAAAGCAGTTGCGCTACCAGGCTGCGCTACACCCCGATGGGCGCCGATTCTACCGGCGCGCTCTTCTTTGCAGCCGGTCGATCAGGTCTTCTTCTGCTGCGCGGCGTGGCGAATCGCCGCGAGGCTGGTGCGCGTGGTGATCACGTCGGTGTCGAGCTTCAGGTGCAGCAGCGTCGGCGTGCCCGCGGCCAGCGCCTCGCGCAGCGCCGGTTCGAACTGCGCCGTGCGCTCGACCCGCGCGCCGCGCCAGCCGAAGGCTTGCGCGTACTGCACGAAATCGGGGTTGGACAGCGCACTGCCGCTCACGCGCGCCGGGAATTCGCGCTCCTGGTGCATGCGGATCGTGCCGTAGCTGCCGTTGTCGACCACGATCGACACCAGGGCGCCCTTGCCCCGCCCCGCGCCGTAGGCCGTGGCGGTGGCCAGCTCCTGGCCGGTCATCAGGAAGTCGCCGTCGCCGGCCACGTTGATCACCGTGCGATCGGGCTGCAGGATCGACGCCGCCACCGCGGCCGGCAAGCCGTAGCCCATCGCGCCCGAGGTCGGCGCGAGCTGCGTGCGGCCATGCTGCTGCAGGCCCGGGTACTGCACGTAGCGGTGCAGCCAGCCGCTGAAGTTGCCGGCGCCGTTGGTGTAGACGGTGTTCTCGGGCACCAGGCGTTGCACGGTCTTCATCGCCTCGGCCATGTCGAGCGGCGACACCGGCGTCGGCACCAGGTTCGCGCGGTAGTCGGCCTGCGCCGACTCGGTCCACGCACGCCACGGCAGCTCGGCAGGCGCAGCCAGCGTCTCGAGGGCCTTCGCGGCGAGCGACATCGAGGCCTGCAGCAGCAGGTCGGCGTGATAGACGCGGCCCAGTTCCTCGGCCCCGGCGTGCACGTGCACCAGCTTCTGCGCCGGGCGCGGCACCGCGAGCAGCGTGTAGCCGCCGGTGGTCATCTCGCCGAGGCGAATGCCGAGCGCGATGATCAGGTCGGCTTCGCGCACGCGCGCCGCGAGTTTCGGCGCGATGCCGATGCCCACGTCGCCGGCATAGAGCGGGTGGCGGTTGTCGAAGGTGTCCTGGAAGCGGAAGCCGCAGGCTACCGGCAGCTGCCAGTTCTCGGCGAAGCGCTGCAGCGCGGCGCAGGCCTCGGCGTCCCAGCCGCTGCCGCCGGCGATGACCAGCGGCTTGCGCGCGGCCAGCAGCAGCGGCCGCAGACCCGCCAGCGCCTCGGGTGCGGGCCAGGCGGCCGCTGGGGCAACTTTCGGCAGCACGGCAGCGCTGGTGGGCGTGGCGAGCATGTCTTCGGGCAGCGCCAGCACCACCGGCCCCGGCCGGCCCTGCATGGCGGTGTGGAACGCACGCGCCACGTACTCGGGCAGGCGATCGGCGCTGTCGATCTGCGCCGCCCACTTGGCCATGCCCAGCGTGCCGGGCCCGAACATCTGGCGGTAGTCGACCTCCTGGAAGGCCTCGCGGTCGCGCTGGTCGCTCGCCACCTGGCCGATGAAGAGCACCATCGGCGTCGAGTCCTGCAGCGCGGTGTGCAGGCCCACCGCCGCGTTGCTGGCGCCGGGGCCGCGCGTCACGAAGCACACGCCGGGCCGGCCGCTGAGCTTGCCTTGGGCCTCGGCCATGAAGGCGGCGCCGCCTTCCTGCCGGCAGACGATGAAGCGCATGCGATCGCGGTGCTCGTGAAAGCCGTCGAGCACCGCGAGATAGCTCTCGCCCGGCACGCCGAAGCAGGTGTCGATGCCCTGGGCCACGAGGGCTTCGACGAGGGCGTGACCGGCGATGCGCGACGACATGACGACGAACTCCTGGGCTCGGACGTGGGGGGACGACCCCCGGCATTATCCGGAGGGCCCGCCGCGACGCGCTTGACTCAGCTCTGAGCCAGCGCCTGCAGCGCGCCCTGCCGGATCGGTGCGGCGTCGCGCGGCCGCACCTCGCGCGCCACCTCGCGGCCGTCGCGCAGGAACACCAGCGTCGGCCACAGCTTGACGCCGTAGCTGCGTCCGAGGCGGCGGCCGGGGCCGTCGGTGACTTTCAGGTAGCGCAGCTGCGGATGCTCGGCGAGCACGGCATCGATGTGCGGCTGCGCCGCGCGGCAGTGGCCGCACCACGCAGTGCCGAACTCCACCAGCATCGCGCCGGCGGTGGCGTCGAGCTGCTCGCGGCTCGGCGGGTCGTCGCTCCAGTCCATCGCCGGCCTCAGTGCGCCGGCGCCAGCGCCGACCGCCCGCGGCGCCGCACGTCGAAGCCGCTGGCCACCATGCACAGCAGCGCGATCGCGATCGCCACCCACACGGCGCGAAATTGCTGCGCGTCCATCAGCGCACCGAAGATCGGCGCCCCGATGGCCATGCCCACGTCGAGCCCGGAATAGACGACGCCGTAGACGCGCCCGGTCGCGCCCTCGGGCGTGGCGCGCTTGACCAGCAGGTCGCGCGACGGCCCCGCGATGCCCGAGCTGAGGCCCATGGCGCCGAACAGACCCGGCACCGCCCACGCAGGCCATTGCCCGAGACCGATCACCAGCGCCACCGCGGCCGCGCAGCCGAAGCCCCAGCCGGCCACCGTGGCGCTGCGTTGCTGGTCGCGCACCAGGTGCCCGCCCACCACCATGCCGGCCGCCGACGCCAGCATGTACGCCGACAGGCACAGCGCCATCTGCTGCACCTGCAGCCCGTGCAGCGCCGCCGCGGCGGCCGGCGCGAAGCTCTGCACGCCGCCGAGCGCGAGCGCGTTGAAGAGGAAGAACGCGAAACACATCCACACCGCAGCCAGCCGCAGAAAGCCCAGGCCGCTGGCTGCCGCCGCACCGGGCGCGCCCGCCGGCGCCGCCGCAACCTGCAGGTGCGTGCGCACCAGCGCGAGCACGATCAGCACCGCGGCGATCAACGCGGCAGAGGCGAGCAAGGCGCCCCGCCACGAGCCGGTGGCCTGCGTCAGCGCCACGACGAACAGCGGCGCCAGCGCCCAGCCCAGGTTGCCCGAGATGCCGTGCGCGGCATAGGCATGGCCGAGCCGCGCGGCGTTGACGCGATGGTTGAGGATCGAGAAGTCCACCGGATGGAACACGCTGTTGCCGAGCCCGGCCAGCACCATGCACGCCATCATCATCGGGTAGCTGCCGGCGAGCGCCAGGCCCGCCATCGCCAGCACCAGGCAGGCCAGGCCGCCGAAGAGCACGCGCCGCGCGCCGAAGCGGTCGACGACGAAGCCGGCGAGCGTCTGCGCCGTGCAGGAGACGATGTAGTACGCCGTCAGCAGCGTGCCGAGCTGCACGTAGCTGAGCCCCATGGCCGGGCCGATCCACGGGAACAGCGGCGGCACCAGCAGCTGCGCGAAGTGCGACAGGCCGTGCGCCAGACTCACCGCGCCGATGGTCGGGGCATCGTTGCGCCAGGCGGTGGAGGTTTGGGTCAGTGCAGACATCGATCGGTCGGTGCGCGGCGGGCTAGGAGCGCGGGAGTGTGACATCGGGTTGCGCGCGGCGAGCAAACCCGGCCGGCCGAAAGAATTGTGTCGCAATGTTGAATCCCCACGTGCGGCCTGACATCCACCAACACCGTATCCGCGCGGCGGCGCGGCGCCCGCATAGATTGGCTCGTTCGACCGCTGCCCTGCCGCCATGTTCAAGACGCTCTTCGGTGACCTCACCCCGCGCCCCGCCGACGACCCGGGCTACGGCGAAACGCAGCTGGTGTTCGCCGCCACCGCGGTGCTCGACGACGCGGTGCCCGCCGCGCTGCCGCGCGAACACGATCCGCACTCGGTGGATGTGTTCGTCTCGGGCTCGCCCGCGCAGGCGATCCGCGAGCACTTCAACACCACGCGCTCCGACCTCGACCAGGCGCCGTCGATGATCACGCTGCTCGATCCGTCGCGGCTGTGGGCGCCGTCGGTGGTGAAGGCGTTGTCCGATGCCAGCGGGCAGCCGGTCGAGAAACTGCATCTGCGCGAGCGCGGCACGCTGCGCACGCTGGCCATGGTGGAGCGCACGGCAGTGCCGCGCCGCACCGGCGGGCCGCTGAAGATCTATCACGCCGACGTGCGCGCCACCGGCGCCGAGCACGACGAGATCGTGCACGCGCTGGCCGAGCGCTCGCACATGACGGCGGTGATCGTCGGCGCGCTGCAGCCGCATGCGGTCGACGCGCTGCTGCGCTCGCTGCTGGTCGCCGCGCAGGGCACCGACTGGCATTGCCCGTGGCTCGTCTTCCTGCTGCCGCCGGGCGCCGCCGTGCTGCGGCACAAGGTGCTGAGCCAGCCGTGGCCCGCCCGCGTGCGCGCCACCGCGCTGGCCGAGACGCTCAACGGCGCATCGGCGGTGTGGAACACGGTGCTCGCGGCCTGGGAGGCCTGCTCCAACGCACCGACCTTCACGCCGGGCGCGCCGGGCCGCCTCGTCGACGAGACCATGGTGGGCAAGGCGCTGCAGGCGCTGGTGCGCACCGAAGGCGTGATCGCCAGCGGCGTCGTCGACCTGACGAGCGGCGACCTCGTCGCCCACGACAGCCGCGACACGCTGGCCTTCGACCTCGGCGCGCGCGCCCGGCGCCTCTGCGCGGCGCGCCGCGTGTTCGCCGTGCAGGGCGAGGCCGCTGCCGGCATCGAAGAGGTGATGATCACCCACGGCGGGCGCATCGAGCTGCTGCGCAGCCCGCCCGGCGGCTCGGGGCGCTTCGGCACGGTGCTGGTGCTCGACCGCCGCCTGGCCAACCTGCCGCTGATCCGCTTCAAGCTCGCGCAGGCCGAGAAGCACCTGGGCTGAACGGCCCGCGCGGCGGTGGGCTACGATGCTCGCCCCGGTATCGACGCGCCGCACCGACGGTGCGGTTTCGAGCATGACCCAAGTGGAGTACGACTACACCCGCGCCGACGCCAGCGGTGCGAGCTGCGTGGCGCATGCGTGGGCCAAGGTGCCCGAGCCGCTGACGCCCGCGCGCCGCGACGAGCTGAAGGCCCGCATCGCACGCGAGCTGAAGGCCCGCTCCGCGGTGCTGGTGGCGCACTACTACGTCGACGGCGATCTGCAGGATCTCGCGCTGGCCACCGGCGGCTGCGTCGCCGATTCGCTGGAGATGGCGCGCTTCGGCCGCGACCATGCCGCGGGCACGCTCGTCGTCGCCGGCGTGCGCTTCATGGGCGAGACGGCCAAGATCGTCTCGCCGCACAAGCGCGTGCTGATGCCCGACCTCGACGCCACCTGCTCGCTCGACCTGGGCTGCCCGCCGGAGGAGTTCGTGCCGTTCTGCGACGCGCACCCGGAGCGGCAGGTGGTGGTCTACGCCAACACCAGCGCAGCCGTGAAGGCGCGCGCCGACTGGATGGTGACCAGCTCGTGCGCGCTGGCCATCGTGGGCCACCTGCACGCGCAGGGGCAGAAGATCCTGTGGGCGCCCGACCGCCACCTGGGGCGCTACGTGCAGGAGCAGACCGGCGCCGACATGCTGCTGTGGGACGGTGCCTGCATCGTGCACGACGAGTTCAAGGGGCTCGAGCTCGAGCTGCTGCGCAAGGAGCACCCGAAGGCGATGATCCTGGTGCACCCCGAATCGCCGCAGTCGGTGGTGGCGCAGGCCGACGTGGTGGGCTCGACGTCGCAGCTGCTGAAGGCCGTGGTCGACGGCAGCGCGCCCGAGTACATCGTGGCCACCGACAAGGGCATGTTCCACCGCATGCAGCAGCTCGCCCCCGGCAAGACGCTGATCGAGGCCCCCACTGCCGGCAACAGCGCCACCTGCAAGAGCTGCGCGCACTGCCCGTGGATGGCGATGAACGGCCTGGTCGGCGTGCTGGATTGCCTCACGCGCGGCAGCGGCGAGATCACCGTGCCCGAGCCCACGCGCGGCCAGGCGCTCGGCTGCATCGAGCGCATGCTCGACTTCGTGGCCAAGAACCCGGCCGCGATCGCCCAGCCGCAGCGCGGCTTCGTGCGCAACATCGGCGTGGCCTGATGCTGCGCTTCGACGCCAACGAGACGCTCGAGCAGGCGCGCGAGCGCAACATCCGCGACGCGCTGTTCGAGGACGTCGGCCGCGGCGACTGGACCGGCCAGCTGATCCCCGAAGGCCGGCGCGTGACGGCGCGCGTGCGCGTGCGCGAGGCCGCGGTGCTGTGCGGCCGCGACTGGTTCGACGGCGTGGTGCGTGCGGTCGACACGCACTGCACGGTAAGCTGGCGCTACGACGAAGGCGCCGACATGGCCGCCGACACCATCGTCTGCGAGCTGCAGGGCGACGCGCGCTCGCTGCTCACCGCCGAACGGCCGGCGCTCAACTTCCTGCAGCTGCTCTCGGGCACCGCGACGCTGACGCGCGCACATGCCAAGGCGATCGAAGGCGCCTCGCCGAATCCGCGCGGCTGCGTGGTGCTCGATACGCGCAAGACCCTCCCCGGGCTGCGCCAGGCGCAGAAGTACGCCGTGCGCGTGGGCGGCGGCGCCAACCAGCGGCTCGCGCTGTGGGACGGCATCCTGATCAAGGAGAACCACATCGCGGCCGCCGGCGGCGTGACCGCTGCGATGCGCCAGGCCCAGGCGCTGAACGCCGGCGTGGAGATCCAGATCGAGGTCGAGACGATCGATCAGCTGCGCGAGGCGCTCGCCGCCGATGCGCGCAGCGTGCTGCTCGACAACTTCGACCTCGCGCGCATGCGCGAGGCGGTGCAGGTCACGGCCGGCCGCGCGCTGCTCGAAGCCTCGGGCGGCATGACGCTCGACCAGCTGCGCGCCGTGGCGGCCACCGGCGTCGACCGCATCTCGGTCGGCAGGCTCACGAAGGACGTGCGCGCGATCGACTTCTCGATGCGCGTGGTCGGGTAAAGGCCTGACGCGTCAGTCGCCGCTACGCGCCGGACGCGTCAGCACCGTCGGCAGGCTCACCGGCAGCGTGGCCGGGAAGTCGCGGCTGTAGTGCAGGCCGCGGCTTTCGTGCCGCACCAGCGCCGAGCGCACGATCAGCTCGGCGCACTCGACGAGGTTGCGCAGCTCGAGCAGGTCGCGCGTGACGCGGAAGTTGGCGTAGTAGTCGTCGATCTCGGTGCGCAGCAGCTCGATGCGGTGCAGCGCGCGCTCGAGCCGCTTGGTGGTGCGCACGATGCCCACGTAGTTCCACATCAGCAGGCGCACCTCGTCCCAGTTGTGCGCGATCACGACCTGCTCGTCGGCATCCTCGACCTGGCTTTCGTCCCACGCCGGCACGGGCGGCAGCTCAGCGGGCTGCGCGGCGAGGATGTGCTCCGCGCACGTGCGCCCGAGCACCACGCATTCGAGCAGCGAGTTGCTCGCCAGCCGGTTGGCGCCGTGCAGCCCGGTGTAGGTCGTCTCGCCGACCGCGTAGAGCCCGACCACGTCGGCCTGGCCGTGCAGATCGGACACCACGCCGCCGCAGGTGTAGTGCGCCGCTGGCACCACCGGGATCGGCTGGCGCGCGATGTCGATGCCCAGGCTCAGGCAGCGCGCGTGGATGGTCGGGAAATGCTCCTTCAGGAAGGTTTCGCCGAGGTGCGTGGCATCGAGCCACACATGGTCCAGGCCGTGCTTCTTCATCTCGAAGTCGATCGCCCGCGCCACGATGTCGCGCGGCGCCAGCTCGGCGCGCGCGTCGTGCTCGGGCATGAAGCGCCCGCCGCCGGCCGATTCGGGCAGCTTGAGGTGCGCGCCCTCGCCGCGCATGGCCTCGGTGATCAGGAAGCTGCGCTCCTGCGGGTGATAGAGGCAGGTCGGGTGGAACTGGATGAACTCCATGTTGCCGACGCGGCAGCCGGCGCGCCAGGCCATCGCGATGCCGTCGCCGGTGGAGGTGTCGGGGTTGCTGGTGTAGCGGTAGACCTTGCCCACGCCGCCGGTGGCCAGCACCACCGCCGGCGCGCGCAGCGCCTCGACGCGGCGGCGGTCGATGTCGAGCGCGTAGACGCCGTAGCAGCGAGCCGTCTCGGTGCGCCTGAGGTGGCGCGAGGTGATCAGGTCCACCGCCATCCAGCGCTCGCGCAGCGTGATGTTCGGGTGCGCCCGCGCCTTGGCCAGCAGCGCCTCGTGGATGGCGCGGCCGGTGGCATCGGCCGCATGCGCGATGCGGCGCACCGCATGCCCGCCCTCGCGCGTGAGGTGCAGCCCGAGCGGGCCGCTCGGATCGGGCGAAAACGGCACGCCCTGATCGACCAGCCACTGGATGGCCGAGGCGCTGTGCTCGGCGATGAAGCGCGCGGTGTGCTCGTCGACCAGGCCGGCGCCGGCCTCCCGCGTGTCGCGCACGTGCGACTCGATGCTGTCGTCGATGCCCAGCACGCCGACGATGCCGCCTTGCGCCCAGGCGGTGGCGCCTTCGCCGAGCTGGCGCTTGGCCAGCACCACCACGGGATGCCGGCGCGCCACCTCCAGCGCCACGGCGAGGCCGGCAAGGCCGGCGCCGATCACGACCACCGGGCTGTTGGACGAAGTCATCGCGGCACTCTCGACGGGGCGGGCACGCATTCTACGAAGGCGGCTCGCGCAGCCGGCTGCCCGTCACGCCGCGGCGTGGCTGGCTTGCACGCTCGCCGGAGCGGCCGCGCGCAGCGTGATGAAATCCCGCGGAAATGCCGGCGGGCCCCTCCTACACTGGGGCGTCCCGCGCCGGCGTGCCCCGCCGGGCGGGGCGCATGCGAATGGCCAAGCCGATCCAACACATGTCCCAATGGGACGCCTCGGTCCACAACTCCCGCGTTCCGGAGGAGGAGTGGCAGGCCACGCGCGAGCTGACGCAGGTGGCCACGCAGATCCTCGCCAACCGCGAGGACTACCTCGCCCCCGAGCGCAAGGACATCGGGCGGCGCATCGGCGACCAGCAGCACGAGATGTTCGTGGTCTGCGATCCGTCGCAGGCGATGCTGCAGCAGTTCCAGCAACAGACGCCCGACTTCATCGCCATCCACGACATCGCCAGCGAATCGTCGCCGCGCATCCTGGCCGGTCTGGCCGCCGCCACGCAGCGCAAGGTGCAGCAGCTCGTGATCCGCCGCCAGGGGCACGGCGTGGCCCTGGCCACGCTCGACTTCGCCGAGTTGGCGGGGGCCGGCGGCAGCACGCTGCGCGTGTACTCCACGCGCGCGGACGCCGACACGCTGCAGCGCCAGGCCCTGGCCCAGGTGCTGCTGTCGCACGCGCGGCTGGGCGTGATCATGGTCGGTGAGCTGCCGGCGCATGCGCTCGACACCGCGCTCAAGCCGGTGCGCGACGGCATCGCGCGCGGGCCGTGGCCCAACCGCAGCCTGCTGCTGGTGCCGATGGGCGCACCCGGCGCCATTGCCCAGGCCGCGGCCGTGCTCGGTGGCCGCACCGGCGTGCAGGTGCGCTGCACCGCGCAGGCGCTCAAGCCGTCGGACGCGTGGAGCTTCATCAGCGAAGCCTGGAACCATCTACGCGAAAGCGGCACCCTGCCCGACACGATGCGCCAGACGCAGCCGCCGCTGGCCGACATCTCGCGCCCCGCGCCGGCCAGCCCGCTGCAGCGCCCGCAGGTGGCGCCGCTGCCGATGGAGCCGATGCCGCCGACGCGCCGCTCCGCAGCACCCGAACCCGACGCGCAGAATCCGTGGCAGGCCTACGTGCGCCAGTGCATCGAGATCACCGGCATGATCAGCTGCTGCGTGTTCGATCTAGCCACGCAGCGCACGCTGGCGCACGCCGGCGCGCGCCCGGGCCCGGCCACGCTGGCCACGCAGGGCGCCGCGCTGCACCAGAGCCTGATCGAAGCGGCCAAAGGCCTCGGGCTGCCCGCCGGGCCGCCCGACGTGGCCGTGACCTACAGCGCACATCACGTGCTGTTGCGCGGCATCGCCGGCCACCCGGGCCTTGCGCTGCACGCCGTGCTCGACAGCCACGCCGCCAACCTCACGTTGGCGCGCATGAAGCTGCAGCGCCTCGACCCGCAGCCGGTCGCGTCCTGAGCTCCGTTGCGGGGCCATCCGCGAGGGACGGCCCGCGCGTGCGCGCTCAGTGCACGGTGCGGCCGAAGGTGAACTCGCCCTTCTTCAGGTCGACCGGCACCACGTCCTTCGGGCCGAAGCGGCCTTCGAGGATCAGCTTGGCCACCGGGTTCTCGATGCGCTGCTGGATCGCGCGCTTGAGCGGCCGCGCGCCGAACACCGGGTCGAACCCCACCTTGGCCAGCTCGGCCAGCGCGGCGGCCGACACGTCGAGCTTCATGTCCATCTTCTCGAGCCGCTGCTCCAGCACCTTGAGCTGGATGCGCGCGATCGATTCGATGTTCTTCTGGTCGAGCGCGTGGAACACCACGGTCTCGTCGATGCGGTTCAGGAACTCGGGCCTGAAGTGCTGCTTGACCTCGGCCCACACCGCGTCGCGGATCTTCTCGCTCGGCTCGCCGGCCATCTGCATGATCATCTGCGAGCCCAGGTTGCTGGTCATCACGATGACGCAGTTCTTGAAGTCCACGGTACGGCCCTGGCCGTCGGTGAGGCGGCCATCGTCGAGCACCTGCAGCAGCACGTTGAACACATCGGGGTGCGCCTTCTCCACCTCGTCGAGCAGCAGCACGCTGTAGGGGCGCCGGCGCACGGCCTCGGTGAGGTAGCCGCCTTCGTCGTAGCCCACGTAGCCGGGCGGCGCGCCGATCAGGCGGCTGACCGAATGCTTCTCCATGAACTCGCTCATGTCGATGCGCACCATGTGTTCGTCGCTGTCGAACAGGAATCCCGCCAGCGCCTTGCACAGCTCGGTCTTGCCCACGCCCGTCGGCCCGAGGAAGAGGAACGAGCCGAGCGGCCGGTTCGGATCGGACAGCCCCGCGCGCGAGCGGCGGATCGCATCGGCCACCGCGGTGATGGCTTCGTCCTGACCGACGACGCGCTCGTGCAGCTTGGTCTCCATCTGCAGCAGCTTGTCGCGCTCGCCTTGCATCAGCTTGGCGACCGGGATGCCGGTGGAGCGTGACACCACCTCGGCGATCTCCTCGGCGCCGACCAGCGTGCGCAGCAGCTGCGGCGAGCCCTTGCTGCCCTTCTTGCCGGCCTCCTTGGCCTGGGCTTCCTTCAAGCGCTTTTCCAGCTCGGGGAGGCGACCGTATTGCAGTTCTGCCACCTTGTTGAAGTCGCCCTTGCGCTTCAGTTCCTCGACCTGCGTGCGGATGCGTTCGATCTCTTCCTTCACCTGCGCGCTGCCCTGAGCCTGGGCCTTCTCGGCCTTCCAGATCTCCTCGAGGTCGTTGTACTCGCGCTGCAGCTTCAACAGCTCCTCTTCGAGCAGCCCCAGCCGGCGCTTCGAGGCCTCGTCGTGCTCCTTCTTGACCGCCTCGCGCTCGATCTTCAGCTGGATCATCCGGCGGTCGAGCTTGTCCATCGCCTCGGGCTTGGAGTCGATCTCGATCTTGATCTTGGCGGCTGCCTCGTCGATGAGGTCGATCGCCTTGTCGGGCAGGAAGCGGTCGGTGATGTAGCGGTGCGAGAGCTCGGCCGCGGCCACGATGGCCGGGTCGGTGATCTCCACGCCGTGGTGCACTTCGTACTTCTCCTGCAGCCCGCGCAGGATGGCGATCGTGGCCTCGACGCTCGGCTCCTCGACCAGCACCTTCTGGAAGCGGCGCTCGAGCGCGGCGTCTTTCTCGACGTACTTGCGATACTCGTTGAGCGTGGTGGCGCCGATGCAGTGCAGCTCGCCGCGCGCGAGCGCGGGCTTGAGCATGTTGCCGGCATCGATCGCGCCTTCGGCCTTGCCGGCGCCGACCATCGTGTGCAGCTCGTCGATGAACAGGATGATCCGCCCTTCGTCGGCCGCCACCTCCTTGAGCACGGCCTTCAGGCGCTCCTCGAACTCGCCGCGGTACTTGGCGCCGGCCAGCAGGCCGGCCATGTCGAGCACCAGCACGCGCTTGTCCTTCAGCGACTCGGGCACTTCGCCGGCGACGATGCGCTGCGCCAGCCCTTCGACGATCGCGGTCTTGCCGACGCCGGGCTCGCCGATCAGCACCGGGTTGTTCTTGCTGCGCCGCTGCAGCACCTGGATCGCGCGACGGATCTCATCGTCGCGGCCGATCACCGGGTCGAGCTTGCCCTGGCGGGCACGCTCGGTGAGGTCGAGCGTGTACTTCTTGAGCGCTTCGCGCTGGCCTTCGGCCTCGGCCGAGTCGACCGTCGACTTGCCGCGCACGGCCTCGATGGCCGCTTCCAGCGCCTTGCGCGTGAGACCGTGGCCGCGCGCCACGCCGCCGATGTCGCTCTTGCTGTCTGCCAGCGCGAGCAGGAACATCTCGCTGGCGATGAACTGGTCGCCGCGCTTGGTGGCCTCCTTGTCGGCCGCCTGCAGCACCACCATCAGGTCGCGGCCCGGCTGCACCGGCTGGCCACTGCCCTGCACCTGCGGGAAGCCGCTCATCGCGGTGTCCATCGCCGTGCGCAGCGCCGCGGTGTCGGCACCGGCGCGGTCGAGCAGCGCCTTCGGGCCGTCGGGTTGCGCCAGCATGGCCGCCAGCAGGTGCGCGGGTTCGATGTAGGGGTTGTCGCGCGCCACGGCCAGGCTCTGGGCATCGGCCAGGGCCTGCTGGAACGCGGTCGTCAGCTTGTCGAAACGCATCGAAGAATCCTTTCGCTCGCGTCGGACTTAGGGGCGTACCGGCGCGATTTCAACCCCGGCGCCGGCCGCCTTGCGCATCGTCAAGCTGCCGGTGTGACGCGCTACAGCAGTTCGCCCAGCCGCCGATAGCGGCCGGCCTGGAACACCAGCGGCGCACCGGCATGCGCCACGCTGTGCAGCACGCTGCCGACGAAGAGCACATGGTCGCCCTGCCGCAGCGCTGTCGCGGTGGCGCACTCGAACACCGCCAGCGCGCCGGCGAGCACCGGCGCGCCGTGCTGCCCCACGCTCCAGCGGCCCGCCGCGAACTTGTCGGCGCCGTGCGCGGCGAAGCGCTTGGACAGTTCCATCTGGCCTTCGGCGAGCACGTTGACGGCGAAGTGCGTTGCCGACTCGAACGCCGCGCGGCTGGGGCTTTCGACGCGCAGCGCCCAGCTCACCAGCGGCGGCTCGAGCGACAGTGCGGAAAACGAGTTGACGGTGAGCCCCACGGGCGCGCCGGTCGTATCGGTGCAGGTGACGATGGTGACGCCGGTGGCAAACCGCCCCAGCGCCGAGCGCAGCGCCGCCGAGGCGGCCGACCCGTCGAACGGCCCGTGGCTCATCCGTTCACCATCTGCCGCGCCAGCATGAGGCCCAGCGCCGCGCAACCCAGCGATCCGAGCACGTGCGCCAGCGTGTGCGCGAATGCCATGCCGTAGTGGCCCCGCTGCAGCAGCACCAGCGATTCGGCCGAGAAGGCCGAGAACGTGGTGAAGCCGCCCAGCACGCCCACCAGCGCGAACAGCCGCAGCATCTCGCTCGGGCGCGCCTCGAGCCAGACCAGCGCGGCGCCGATCGCGAAGCCGCCGACCGCGTTGACGGCGAGCGTGCCGAGCGGAAGGCCCGCCCACAGCGGGTTCAGCCACAGCCCGGCGCCCCAACGCAGCAAGGCGCCGAGGGCAGCGCCCAGGGCAACAAGCGCTCCCGCCGCGACGAGGGCCGAACCCGTCACGTCGCGTTGCCCGCCGTGATGCCCCAGCGCGCGAGCGCGGCGTCGTCGGCCACGCGCGCATCGACCCAGCGCGCGCCGTCGGCGGTGGCCTCCTTCTTCCAGAACGGGGCCTGCGTCTTGAGGTAGTCCATCAGGAAGGCGCAGGCGTCGAACGCCGCCTGGCGGTGCGCCGACGTGACGGCGACGAGCACGATCTGCTCGGCCAGCGCCAGCGCGCCGACACGGTGGATCACGCGCACGCCGCGAATGTCGAAGCGGCGGCGGGCCTCGTCGATCATCGACTCGATCGCGCGCTCGGTCATGCCGGGGTAGTGCTCGAGCTCCATCGACTGCACGGTGCCGGCATCACCGCGGTCGCGCACGGTGCCCACGAACGCCGCCACCGCGCCGACGCCGGCATCGCCTTCACGCAGTGCGCGCACCTCGGCACCGAGATCGAAATCCGCGTGCTGGATCGTGACGCTCGCGCGACGCATGCGCGGATTCTGTCACGCGGGCATCGCGTGCCGCGCGCGGCACGCCGACGGCCATGCTGCAATCAAGCCATGAAACGCCTGACCCGAATCGCCCCGACCACCGCCGCGCTGCGCGCCGGTCTCGCCGCCCTGGCGCTCGTGCTCGCGGGTTGCGCCGCCCACGTGCAGCAATCCAAGCGCACCGAAGGCTACGACCGCCAACCGACCAGCCTCAACGTGCGCTGGGAGATGCCGGCCAGCCAGAGCATCCGCGTCACCAAGTCGGCGCAGTACGTGGCGCCGAAGATCGACGCCGCCGACCAGGCCGCGGCGCAGATGGCGGTGTCGCGCCACCTGGCCGACCTGCGGCCGCGCAGCGTGCCGTTGTTCCGCGACGAGCTGAAGCCGTTGGGCGTTGCGCTGGCCGAGGCGGCTGACGCCCAGGCCGAGCTTCTGATCAGCCCGAGCGAGATCGAGACCAACTGCACCTATCGGCCCTGCACCTCGTCGATCAGCGTGAAGCTGACGCTGTTCGATCGCGTGGCCAACCAGCAGGCGTGGACCGGCAAGATCCGCATTGCCGCGCCCTACACCTCGGGCAGCTACGACACGATGACGCGCCAGACGACGACGCAGCGCGTCGACACGACGCTCGAGTTCGTGAAGGCGGTGGTCGGCGAGTTGAAGCGCGCGCGCATCGTGGGCGGGGGCGCCTGAGGCCCACGCCCGCCGCTGCGCGAACCGTCAACCGCCGGTGACCGGCGGAAAGAACGCCACTTCGGCACCGTCGTGCAACGCGGCCGATTCATCGGCCATCGCCTGATCGAGCGCGCAGCGCACGGCGCGGCCGCGCGCCAGCAGCCGCGCATGCTCGCCGCCGCGGCCGATCAGCGCGTCGCGCAGCGCGGCGAGCGTGCTGCCGGCGGGCAGCTGCACGCGTTCGTCGGCACCGAGCGCTTCGCGCAGCGCGGCGAAGTAGCGCACCCGCACCGTCAGCGGTGCGTTCATGCCAGCAGCGCCGCGAAAGGCAGGAAGCGCACCGTGTCGCCCTTGGCGATCGCCTGGCCCGGCGGGTTGTCGACCACGCCGTCGGCCCACACCACCGAGGTCAGCACGCCGGAGCTCTGGTTGGGGAACAGCGCCAGCGTGCCGTCGGCGTCGATGCGCACGCGCAGGAACTCGCGGCGCTTGTCGGGCCGCGGCCAGTCGAAGCCGGCGCGCATGGCGATTGCGCGCGGCACATGGGCCGCCTCGCCGTTCAACGCCCGCAGCAGCGGCACCACGGCGACCATGAAGGTGATCGCCGCCGACACCGGGTTGCCCGGCAGCCCGACGAAGAGCGCCTCGCCGCCCGCCGGCTTGCGCAGCGCACCGAACGCCAGCGGCTTGCCGGGCTTGATCGCCACCTGCCACAGGTCGAGCCGGCCCTCGGCCTGGACCGCGGGCTTCAGGTGATCCTCCTCGCCGACCGACACGCCGCCGCTGGTGATCACCAGGTCGGCCTGGCTCGCAGCCCGGCGCAGCGCGTCGCGCGTGGCGTCGAGCCGGTCGACGACGATGCCGAGGTCTACGATGTCGCAGCCGGTGGCCTGCAGCAGCCCGCGCAGCGTGAAGCGGTTGGAGTTGTAGATCGCGCCGGGCTTCAGCGCCTCGCCGGGCATGGCCAGTTCGTCGCCGGTGGAAAACAGCGCCACCTGCGGCCGGCGGCGCACCTGCAGCCGCGCCGCGCCCACCGAGGCAGCCAGCCCCATCGCCTGCGCCGACAGCCGCACACCGGCCTTCAGCACCACGTCACCGTGCTGCACGTCTTCACCGCGACGACGGATCCACTCGCCCGGGGCGGGCCTTTTGTGAATGCGCACGCGGCCGAGGCCGCCGTCGGCGCCGGCAATGGCCTCGCACTGCTCCTGCATCACGATCGCGTCGGCACCCGGCGGCACCTGCGCGCCGGTGAAGATGCGCGCTGCCGTGCCCGGCTCCAGCGCGCGGCCCACCGTGCCGGCGGGAATGCGCTGCGCCACGGCCAGCTCGCCGCCGCTGTCGCCGAGGTCGGCCAGGCGCACGGCGTAGCCGTCCATCGAGCTGTTGTCGGCCGGCGGCACGTCGAGGCCCGACAGCACATCGGCGGCCAGCACGCGGCCGAAGGCCTCGGCCGTCGGCACCGTCTCGACCTCGGTGATGCGCTGCGCCAGGGCAGCCTGCACCAGCCGCTGCTGGGCCTCGTCGAGGCTGATCATCGGCGCCCGCGGTGGCGGTGTGCTAGCTCGCTCGGTACTCATGTCGCTGCGCGTGTTCGACCAGGAATTGTGCCAAGGCGTCGACATCGTTGCGGCCGAAGACCGGACGCTGCGTGGGCTCGGGCAGCGCGTCGGGCCGATCGCTCACCAGCGCGACCACGAACGGATCGACGGGATACAGCGGCGGCATGCGATGCGCGGGACCGACCAGCTCGATCTTCGGGATGTCGGCGTGCTTGAAGCCCTCCACCACCACCCAGTCGCAGTCGTGCAGCTCGGCCACCAGCTGATGCACCGTGGGCATGCCGGCCACATCGTATTCGCGCAGCTTGGCCAGACGCTGGCTCGAGGCCAGCAGCACCTCGAAAGCGCCCGCCTGCCGATGGCGGTAGCTGTCCTTGCCCGGCCGGTCGATGTCGAAGCCGTGGTGCGCGTGCTTGATCACCGAGACCCGCGCGCCGTCGGCGCGCAGCAGCGGCAGCAGCCGCTCGATCAGCGTGGTCTTGCCCGAGCCCGACGGCCCGCAGAAACCGACGATCTTCATCGCCTGCCCGGCGCGATCAGCCAGCGTCGCGCGCGGCGATCAGCGCCTTCACGCGCGCCGCATCGGGCGGCAGCACCTCGCAGCGGCGCGGCAGCTGCTCGATGCCGGCCAGCGCGGCCGGGCGATCGGGCTCGCGGCCCAGCGCCTCGACGATGGTGGCCGAGAACTTCACCGGCAGCGCCGTCTCGAGCACGATCACGCGTTCGCCGGGGCGGCGCAGATCGCGCGCCACCTTCAGGCCGTCGGCGGTGTGCGGGTCGATCAGGCTGGCGAAGCGCTGCTGCGTGTCGCGGATCGTCGCCAGGCGGTCAGCATGCGTGCTGCGGCCCGAGACGAAGCCGAACTCGCGGCTGCGCGCATGCGTGCCGGCGTCGAGCGCGAAACCGCCGTCGCGCGCGATCGCCGTGCCGAACAGCTCGCGCGTGCGCGCGGCGTCGCGGCCGAGCAGGTCGAACACGAAGCGCTCGAAGTTCGAGGCCTTGCTGATGTCCATCGACGGGCTCGAGGTCTCGTGCGTCTCGGCGGCCGCGCGCACGCGGTAGCGGCCGCTGCGGAAGAACTCGTCGAGCACGTCGTTCTCGTTGGTGGCCACGATCAGGCGCTCGATCGGCAGGCCCATCATGCGCGCGATGTGGCCGGCGCACACATTGCCGAAATTGCCCGACGGCACCGCGAAGCTGACGCGTTCGTCATTCTTCGACGTGGCCTGGAACCAGCCGGCGAAGTAGTACACCACCTGCGCCAGCAGCCGCGCCCAGTTGATCGAGTTGACGCTGCCGATGCGGTGCCGGCGCTTGAACGCGAGGTCGGCGCTGACGGCCTTGACGATGTCCTGGCAGTCGTCGAACACGCCCTCGATCGCGATGTTGTGGATGTTGGCGTCGGGCAGGCTGTACATCTGCGCCTGCTGGAACGGGCTCATGCGCCCGTGCGGCGACAGCATGAAGACCTGCACGCCGGCCTTGCCGCGCATGGCGTATTCGGCGGCACTGCCGGTGTCGCCCGAGGTGGCGCCGAGGATGTTGAGCCGCTCGCCGCGGCGCGCCAGCTCGTACTCGAACAGCGCGCCCAGCAGCTGCATCGCCATGTCCTTGAAGGCGAGCGTGGGCCCGTTCGAGAGCGCTTCGATCCACAGGCCCGGCTCGAGCGCGCGCAACGGCACGATGGCTTCGCTGCCGAAGCGCTCGCGCGTGTAGGTCTGCTCGCACAGGCGCCGCAGGTCCGGCGCGGGAATGTCGTCGATGTACAGCGACAGGATCTCGAAGGCCAGCTCCGCGTAGCGCAGGCCGCGCCAGCGCGCGAGCGTGGCCGCGTCGACCTGCGGGTAGCGCTCGGGCAGGTACAGGCCACCGTCGGGCGCCAGGCCCTCGAGCAGGATCTCGCAGAAGCGCGCTCGCGCCGGGTCGCCGCGCGTGCTGAGGTAGCGCATCAGTTCAGCTCTTCCTTGCGGATGCGCACGATCGGCCCGAGCACGGTCGGCAGCGCCTGCATGCGTTCCAGCGCCTGGTTCATGCTGCCTTCGCGCGTGTCGTGGGTCAGGATGATGAGGTCGGTCTGGCGCTCGCCCTCGGCCGATTCGCGCTGCAGAACGGCGTCGATCGAGATGTCGTGCTCGGCCAGGATGGTGGTGATGCGCGACAGCACGCCGGTCTGGTCGGCCACGCGCAGGCGCAGGTAGAACGAGGTCACCACCTGCTCGACCGGCAGGATCGGCGTGTCGGCGAGCGCGTCGGGCTGGAACGCCAGATGCGGCACGCGGTGGTCGGGGTCGGCGGTGTGCAGCCGCGTGATGTCCACCAGGTCGGCCACCACGGCCGAGGCGGTGGGTTCGGAGCCGGCGCCTTTGCCGTAGTACAGCGTCGTGCCCACGGCATCGCCTTGCACCACCACGGCATTCATCGCGCCCTCCACGTTGGCGATCAGCCGCTTGGCGGGCACCAGCGTCGGGTGCACGCGCAGCTCGAGCCCCTGCGGCGTGCGCTTGGTGATGCCCAGCAGCTTGATGCGGTAGCCGAGTTGCTCGGCGTAGCGGATGTCGGTGGCCTGCAGCGCGGTGATGCCTTCGACGTGCGCGCGCTCGAACTGCATCGGCACGCCGAAGGCGATGGCGCACATGATGGTCGCCTTGTGCGCGGCGTCGATGCCCTCGATGTCGAAGGTCGGGTCGGCCTCGGCATAGCCCAGGCGCTGCGCTTCCTTGAGCACGGTCTGGAAGTCGAGCCCCTTGTCGCGCATCTCGCTCAAGATGAAGTTGGTGGTGCCGTTGATGATGCCGGCCACCCACTCGATGCGATTGGCGGTGAGCCCTTCGCGCAGCGCCTTGATGATCGGGATGCCGCCGGCCACCGCGGCCTCGAACGCGACGATCACGCCCTTGCGGTGCGCGGCGGCGAAGATCTCGTTGCCGTGCACCGCGAGCAGCGCCTTGTTGGCGGTGACCACGTGCTTGCCGGCGGCGATGGCCTCGAGCACCAGCTCGCGCGCGACGCCGTAGCCGCCGATCAGCTCGATCACGATGTCGATCGCCGGGTCGGCAATCACCTGGCGCGCGTCGTTCACCACGCGCACCTTGTCGCCGACGATCGAACGCGCACGTGCCAGGTCGAGATCGGCCACCACCGAGATCTCGATGCCGCGGCCGGCGCGGCGGCGGATCTCCTCCTGGTTGCGCTGCAGCACCTTGAAGGTGCCGCTGCCGACGGTGCCGATGCCGAGCAGGCCGACTTGGATGGCTCTCATGGTGATGCGCGCCTCGATCTCAACGGGAATGGCGTTTGCGCAGCTGACCGAGGAAGCGGTCGATGCGGCCGATGGCCTCGGTGAGGTCGTCGACATTGGGCAGGAACACGATGCGAAAGTGGTCCGGCTGCGGCCAGTTGAAGCCCGTGCCCTGCACGATCAGCACCTTCTCTTCCGCCAGCAGGTCGTAGGCGAACTGCTGGTCGTCGGTGATCGGGTAGAGCTTCGGGTCCAGCCGCGGGAACATGTACAGCGCCGCCTTGGGCTTGACCACGCTGACGCCCGGGATCCGCGTCAGCAGCTCGTAGGCCAGGTCGCGCTGCTTGCACAGCCGCCCGCCGGGGGCGACCAGGTCCTTGATGCTCTGGTAGCCGCCGAGCGCGGTCTGGATCGCCAGCTGGCCCGGCGTGTTGGAGCACAGGCGCAGCGAGGCCAGCATGTTGAGGCCTTCGATGTAGTCGCGCGCGTCGCGCTTGTTGCCCGACACCACCATCCAGCCGGCGCGGTAGCCGCACGAGCGGTAGTTCTTCGACAGGCCGTTGAAGGTCACGAACAGCACGTCGTCGGCCAGCGACGAGATGCTGGTGTGCGTGTTGCCGTCGTAGAGCGTCTTGTCGTAGATCTCGTCGGCGAAGACGATCAGCTGGTTCACGCGCGCGATCTCCACCAGCTCGCGCAGCAGCTCCACCGGGTACAGCGCGCCGGTGGGGTTGTTGGGGTTGATCACCACCATCGCCTTGGTGCGTGGCGTGATCCGGCGCTTCAGGTCGTCGAGGTCGGGCAGCCAGCCGCCGGCCTCGTCGCACAGGTAGTGCAAGGGCTTGCCGCCGGAGAGGCCCACCACCGCCGTCCACAGCGGATAGTCGGGCGCCGGCACCAGCACTTCGTCGCCGTCGTCGAGCAGCGCGTTGAGGCTGAAGGCGATCAGCTCGGACGCACCGTTGCCGAGGTACACGTCGTCGACCGTGACGCCGGCGACGCCCTTTTCCTGCGTGTAGTGCACCACCGCCCTGCGCGGCGCGAACAGGCCCTTGCTGTCGGTGTAGCCCGCGCTCGCCGGCAGGTTGCGGATCATGTCCTGCACGATCTCGTCGGGCGGCTCGAGGCCGAACACGGCGAGGTTGCCGATGTTCAGCTTGATGATCTTCTGGCCTTCCTCCTCCATCTGCCGCGCCTTGTCGAGCACGGGGCCGCGGATGTCGTAGGCCACGTTCGCGAGCTTGCTGGACTTGGCGATCGGCTTCACGGCGCGCGCTCCTGGGCCTGCGGGAAAGAGGGGTCGGTCGGCGGTCGCATGCTGCGCCGCAAAATCTATAATTTAACCATAGGAGGCTGCACGCTCCGGCGCTGCGTGGGAGCGTGCGCCGGGGCAACGCCGGCATGAAGTTCCAGCCCGAATCCCTCGATGGCACGAATGCCATCACGCGCCACGACAGCGCCGGCATCTGGGTCGGCGCGCGGCAGCATGCAGGCCCGGTGGTCGTGCCGTGGACGGGCGAGGTGCGGGCCTGGCGCGTCGCCGGGTTCGACAGCCTGGCGGTCGAGCACTTCGACGAGCTCGCGGCGCTGAAGCCGGAGCTGGTGATCTTCGGCAGCGGTGCGCGGCTGCGCTTTCCGGCGCCGGCGCTGCTGCGCGGGCTGATCGGCGCGCGCATCGGCGTGGAGACGATGGACAGTGCCGCAGCGTGTCGCACCTTCAACGTGCTGGCCAGCGAAGGCCGCTCGGTCGTCGCGGCGCTGCTGCTCGGCGCGGCCGGTGGTTGACGGCGCCGGGGCAGCAGCGCTCAGCCGCTGCGCCGACCCTGCGGGCGGGGCGCGTGCGGCAAAACTTTATAATTCATCAGTTGTGCCGGACCGGGCACGCACACCAAATACAACGCCGCCGTCATGACGCCCGTGCTGAACAAACCGCTGCCCGATTTCGAAGCTGCCGCCACCAGCGGCGTGAAGTTCACGCCCCAGGCCTTCGAGGGCAAGACGGTGGTGCTGTACTTCTACCCGAAAGACCACACGCCCGGTTGCACCACCGAGGCGATGCAGTTCCGCGACCGCCACAAGGACTTCCTCAAGGCCGGCGCGGTGGTGTTCGGCGTGTCGCGCGACAACATGGCGTCGCACGAGAAGTTCCGCCAGAACCTCGAGTTGCCGTTCGACCTCATCGCCGACACCGAAGAGAAGCTGTGCCACATGTTCGGCGTGGTCAAGAACAAGATCATGTACGGCAAGAAGGTCAAGGGCATCGAGCGCAGCACCTTCCTCATCGACGCCAAGGGCGTGCTGCGCGCCGAATGGCGCGGCATCAAGGTCGCGGGCCATGTCGACGAGGTGCTCAAGGCCGTGAAGGAGTTGAAGAAATCGGGCTGATGGCGATCAAGGCCCGTCCGGCATAATGCCTCGCATGCCCGTGAGTCGCCACGCGCGTTTCACTCTTGCCTCGAAAGCCGCACAGACGACTGTGCGGCTTTTTTGTTGACGCTGCCCGCCCATGCCCCTGCCGAAACCTCCGGCCGCCAAGGCCGCCCTGCTCGCCGCCACCGACTACGACATCCAGGCTGCCGGTCGCGCCGTGAAACGCACGGCCCAGGCGCCTGCCGAAGCCAAGGCGCCGCTGGACCTGTTCGATGCCACGGCCGCCGTGGCCGCGCCGCGCGTCGAGGTCGCGCCGCCGAAACAGGCGCCGGCGCCGGCCGCCACGCCGCGCGTGCGCACGCCGCGCGGCACCGGGCCGGCACGCCTGTTCGTGCTCGACACCAACGTGTTGATGCACGACCCGATGAGCCTGTTCCGCTTCGACGAGCACGACGTCTACCTGCCGATGGTGACGCTGGAGGAACTCGACAACCACAAGAAGGGCATGAGCGAGGTCGCGCGCAATGCGCGCCAGGCCAGCCGCGAGCTCGATGCGCTGGCCAGCGACGCCACGCTCGATCCGAAGGCCGGCATTCCGCTCGCCAAGACAGGCAAGCGCGAGGCGCTGGGCAAGCTGTACTTCCAGACCACACTGTTCGACGTGAAGCTGCCCGACGGCCTGCCGCAGGGCAAGGCCGACAACCAGATCCTGGGCGTGGTGCAGTCGCTGCGCAAGCAGCTGCCCGAGCGCGACGTGGTGCTGGTGTCGAAGGACATCAACATGCGCGTCAAGGCCCGCGCGCTGGGCCTGCCCGCCGAGGACTACTTCAACGACAGGACGCTCGACGACGGCGACCTGCTCTACACCGGCGTGCTGCCGCTGCCGGCCGACTTCTGGGAGCGCCATGGCAAGACCATGGAAAGCTGGAGCCAGGGCGGCCACACCTACTACCGCATCGCCGGCCCGCTGGTGCCGGCGTTGTTGATCAACCAGTTCGTGTACCTCGAAACGCCGGGCGCCACGCCGCTGTACGCGCGCGTCAGCGAGATCACCGGCAAGACCGCGGTGCTGAAGACGCTGAAGGACTACACCCACACGAAGAACGCGGTGTGGGGCATCACCGCGCGCAACCGCGAACAGAACTTCGCGCTGAACCTGCTGATGGACCCCGAGGTGGACTTCATCACCCTCACCGGCACGGCCGGCACCGGCAAGACGCTGATGACGCTGGCCTCGGGCCTGAGCCAGGTGCTCGACGACCGGCGCTACAGCGAGATCATCGTCACCCGCGTCACGGTGCCGTTGGGCGAGGACATCGGCTTCCTGCCCGGCACCGAGGAAGAGAAGATGGGCCCGTGGATGGGCGCGCTCGACGACAACCTCGAGGTGCTGGCGCGCGGCGACGGCTCGGCCGGCGACTGGGGCCGCGCGGCGACGCAGGACCTGGTGCGCAGCAAGATCCGCATCAAGAGCCTGAATTTCATGCGCGGGCGCACGTTCCTGAACAAGTTCGTGCTGATCGACGAGGCGCAGAACCTCACGCCTAAGCAGATGAAGGCGCTGATCACGCGCGCCGGGCCGGGCACCAAGATCGTGTGCCTCGGCAACCTGGCGCAGATCGATACGCCCTACCTCAGCGAGGGCAGCTCGGGCCTGACTTTCGCGGTCGACCGCTTCAAGGGCTGGCCGCATGCCGGCCATGTGACGCTGGCGCGCGGCGAGCGCTCGCGCCTCGCCGACTTCGCCAGCGAGGCGCTGTAGCAGCGGCGTTGCGCGAGCGCCCGCGATCTACTTCGCGGCCACCAGATCCTTGATCTGCTGCAGCGCGGTCGGATCCTCGATCGTCGTGAGGTCGCCGGGGTCGCGGCTCTCGCACACCGCCTGGATCGCCCGCCTCAGCAACTTGCCCGAGCGCGTCTTGGGCAGCGTGCTCACGAAGCGCACGCGTGCCGGCCGGGCCACCGCGCCGAGCTGGTCGTCGACGAGCTTCATGATCTCGCCCTCGTGCTTCAGCGCGGCCTCCGGCGTGGCGGCCTTCGACGCGTCCTTCAGCACCGCGAAGGCCATCGCCACCTGCCCCTTGAGCTGGTCGGCCACGCCGACCACGGCCACCTCGGCCACGTTGGGATGGCTGGAGATGCTCTCCTCGATTTCGCGCGTGCCCAGGCGATGGCCGGCGACGTTGATCACGTCGTCGGTGCGGCCGAGGATGAAGTAGTAGCCGTCCTCGTCGCGGATGCCCCAGTCGAAGGTGCTGTAGACGAGCTTGCCGGGAATGCTCTTCCAGTAAGTCTTGACGAAGCGCTCGTCGTCGCGCCACACGGTCTGCATGCAACCCGGTGGCAGCGGGCCCTCGATGGCCACCACGCCCTTCTGGTTCGCGCCCTTCAGCTCCTCGCCGGTGCTCTCGTCGAGCAGCTTGACGTTGTAGCCGTACACCGCCTTGCCCGGCGAGCCGAACTTGCTCGGCGCCTTCTCGACGCCGTTGCAGATGGTCAGGATCGGCCAGCCGGTCTCGGTCTGCCAGTAGTTGTCGATGATCGGGCGGCCCAGCGCGTCGGCGATCCACTTGGCGGTCGGCTCGTCGAGCGGCTCGCCGGCGAGGAAGAGCGCGCGCAGGCTCGACAGGTCGTGCTTCTTCAGCGCGGCCGGATCCTGCTTCTTCAGCACGCGCACCGCGGTGGGCGCGCTGAACATCGAGGTCACCTTGTACTTCTCGACCAGGCTCCACCAGATGGCCGCGTCGGGGCGGATCGGCAGGCCCTCGTACATGATGGTCGCCATGCCCGCGAGCAGCGGGCCGTAGACGATGTAGCTGTGGCCGACCACCCAGCCGATGTCGCTGGTGGAGAAGTAGCTTTCGCCGGCGTTGCCGAGGAAGATGTGCTTCATGCTCGCGGCCAGCGCCACCGCGTAGCCGCCGGTGTCGCGCTGCACGCCCTTCGGTCTGCCGGTCGTGCCGCTGGTGTAGAGCGTGTAGCTCGGGTGCGTGGCGTCGACCCACACGCACGGCACGGGCGTGTTCATGTGCTTCTCGCGCAGCCCGGCATAGTCCACGTCGCGCCCCGGCTCCATCGGCATCTCGGCCAGGCCGCGGTTGACCATCAGCACCTTGGCCGGCTTGTGCGACGACAGGCGGATCGCCTCGTCGAGCAGGCCCTTGTAGGGCACGACCTTGCCGCCGCGGCTGCCGGCGTCGGCACTGACGATCACGGTGGGCGTGGCGTCGTCGATGCGGCTGGCCAGGCTCACGCTGGCGAAGCCGCCGAACACCACCGAATGCAGCGCGCCGATGCGCGTGCAGGCCAGCATCGCGAACGCCGCCTCGGGGATCATCGGCATGTAGATCAGCACGCGGTCGCCCTGCTTGACGCCCAGCGCCTGCAGGCTGGCCGCCATGCGCTGCACCTCGGCGTGCAACTGCGCGAAGGTGTAGACCTGCTCGCGGTCGACTTCGGTGGAGACGTAGATCAGCGCGCTCTGGTCGGCGCGCGTCTTCAGATGGCGGTCGACCGCGTTGTGGCACAGGTTGGTGCGCCCGCCGACGAACCAGTTGGCGAACGGCGGCTTGCCGTACTCGCAGACCTTGTCGAACGGGCGTTGCCAATCGATGAGCCTGGCCTGCTCGGCCCAGAAGGCCTCGGGCTGCTCGATGGACTGGCGGTGGAAGTCCTGGAATCGCATGCGGGTCTCCTCGGTGCCTCGTTGCGCGCGGCGCCCTGGGCGGGCACCCGCGCGCCTGCGCAGGTGCGGCGATTCTCGCGCCGGCACTTGCAGCACCCTGACATCCGCCGGCCGTGCGCGCCGGCGGCGCCACCCGGCAGAGGCAACGGCGAGCGCTGTACTTGCATCCTCCAAATCACTTGATATTCATGACGTAACCCATTGTGATGAAATATGTTTTTGGTAGGTGATTCTGAGATCTGCTAGGCTGCTCACCCATGCGTTTCGGCACCTGGGCCCTTGTTGCGATCGTTTGCGCCAGCGCAGGGCTGGCCGGGTGCGCCGGGCCCGCAGCGGCACCGCAGAACGAGCCGCCCCTGGCCCCGCCGCTGGCGCCGGGCGCGATCGCCGCCTGGCGCGGGGCCGCGCCCCACTCCAGGGCCGGCGAGGTGGTGCTCACGGCGCTGAACTACATCGACGTGCCCTACAAGGCTGCGGGCCAGAGTGCCGATGCGGGCTTCGACTGCAGCGGCTTCACGCGCGAGGTGTTCGCGCAGTCGCTCGGCGTGACGCTGCCGCGGCAGGCCGACGAGCAGGCTCGCACGCCCGAACTGCGCGGCGTGCGGCGCGACGAGCTCCAGCCCGGCGACCTGGTGTTCTTCAACACGCTGCGGCGCACGTATTCACACGTCGGCATCTACCTCGGCGAAGGCCGCTTCATCCATGCGCCGCGCACGGGTGCCCAGGTGCGGGTCGAGCAGATCGACGCCGCCTACTGGAGCCGCCGCTACACCGGCGCGCGCCGGCACGCGGCGCTGGCATCGCCCTAGCGCGGCGGTCGCGGCCGCCCCCCGTGGTTTCGCGGTCTTTGCGCAAGTGCCGGCTCGAGCGCCGGCGGCACAATGGCGGCCATGGGCGAGACCATCATTCCGCTGGCCGATCTGCGCTACGCCGCACCCGTGCCCACGGTGCCGCAGACGCTCGTGCCGCCCGCCGGCCACCTCGTCGACCGGCTGCAGCGGCCGCTGCGCGATCTGCGCATCTCGGTGACCGATCGCTGCAACTTCCGCTGCAGCTACTGCATGCCCAAAGAGGTGTTCGACCGCGAGTACCGGTTCCTGCCGCACGCTTCGCTGCTCAGCTTCGAGGAAATCGCGCGTCTGGCCGGCGTGTTCGTCGCGCATGGCGTGACCAAGCTGCGCCTCACCGGCGGCGAGCCGCTGATGCGCAAGGGCCTCGAACAGCTGGTGGCGCTGCTGGCGCGGCTGCGCACGGCGGAAGGCAGGCCGCTGGACCTCACGCTCACCACCAACGGCTCGCTGCTGGCGCGCAAGGCGCGCGCGCTGCGCGAGGCCGGGCTGCACCGCGTGACGGTGAGCCTCGACGCGATGGACGATGCGGTGTTCCGGCGCATGAACGACGTGGACTTCCCGGTGGCCGATGTGCTCGACGGCATCCGCGCCGCGCAGGAGGCAGGGTTCGCGCCGGTCAAGATCAACATGGTCGTCAAGCGCGGCACCAACGACCACGAGATCGTGCCGATGGCGCGGCACTTCCGCGGCAGCGGCGCGGTGCTGCGCTTCATCGAGTACATGGACGTCGGCGCCACCAACGGCTGGCGCATGGACGAGGTGATGCCATCGGCCCAGGTGCTGCAGCGCCTGCGCGAACACTGGCCGCTCGAGCCGTTGCAGGCCACGGCGCCCGGCGAGACCGCCGAGCGCTGGCGCTATGCCGACGGCGCGGGCGAGGTCGGGCTCATCTCGAGCGTCACGCAGGCCTTCTGCCGCGACTGCAACCGCGCGCGCCTGTCCACCGAGGGCAAGCTCTTCACCTGCCTGTTCGCCACCGGCGGGCACGACCTGCGCGCGCTGCTGCGCAGCGGCCGCAGCGACGCCGAGATCGCGGCCGCCATCGCGCCGCTGTGGTCGGCCCGGGCCGACCGCTACTCGGAGCTGCGCTCGCAGTCGACGGCGCCGCGCGCCGGCGGCGAGCGCAAGGTGGAGATGCACTACATCGGCGGTTAGCCGCGCCGTCGCCGCTCGGCACTCGCCGGCGTACGTTTTATTTCGAGGTTACCGCGCTCAGGTCGCCATCGCCTCGGCGGCGCCGCGGTTGGCCAGGGCATCGGCCTTCTCGTTGCCCGGATCGCCGTCGTGGCCCTTGACCCAGTGCCACTGCACGTCATGCTGCGCGGCCAGCGCGTCGAGGCGCTGCCACAGCTCCACGTTCTTCACCGGCTTCTTGTCGGCGGTGCGCCAGCCGCGCTGCTTCCAGGCGTGGATCCAGCTCGTGATGCCGTTGCGCACGTACTCGCTGTCGGTGTAGATCGCCACCCGGCAGCCGCGCTTCAGCGCCGTCAGCGCCTGGATCACCGCCGTCAGCTCCATGCGGTTGTTGGTCGTCCGGGCCTCGCCGCCATACAGCTCGCGCTCGTGCCCGCCCCAGCGCAGCCACGCGCCCCAGCCGCCCGGGCCGGGGTTGCCCTTGCACGCGCCGTCGGTGTAGATCACCACCAGATCGCTCATTCGGTCTCCGCGGTTTCGCGCTGGCTGTGCGCCACCACGGCCGGTGCGGCCTTGGGCTGCGGCCGTTCGCGGCGTGCCAGGCCCACCAGACGCATGCCACGCACGCGCTTGACGGCGACCAGGAAGTAGATCGCGCCCAGCACCGGCCACCAGTGCTCGCCGATCGATTCGACCCAGGCGTAGCGGTCGAGCCAGCGCTGCGTGCGCAGCGGCGGCCGCCAGCAGCCGAAGCGCGCGTGCTCGACCTCGAAGCTGAGCAGGCGCATCCAGTCGCGCAGCCGCCAGTAGCCGACGAACTCGCCCGACGGCGGCAGGTACAGCGGCCGGCCCGACGCCCGCAGCCGCCGCCGCAGATGCCCGGCGCGCTGGCGCAGGCCCCACAGGCTGGCCGGGTTGAAGCCGGCGATGACCACGCGCCCGTCGGGCACCAGCACACGCTCGACCTCGCGCAGCGTTTCGTGCGGGTCGCGGGCCAGCTCGAGCACGTGCGGCAGCACCAGCAGATCCATGCTCTGGTTGGGAAACGGCAACGCATCGAAATCGCAATGCAGCGCGATGCGTCCGTTCGACGGCTGGGTGGTGAGTCCGTCCGGCGGTGGCGGCAGATCCAGCGGCTCGGGCGCCAGCAGGCCATCGTGCGCGACCCAGCGGTGCGGCATGCGGTTGGCGCGCAGGGTGTCGATCTGGGGCAGCCCCAGCTGCGTGGCGTGGAAGCCGAAGATGTCGGCCACGCTGCGATCCATCTGGGATTGTTCCCAGGCGAGCGCATAGCGGCCGGCGGGACTTTGCAGCCATTGCCCGAACTCTATAATCGCTGCCTCTCGCGGGGTCATCGGCGGGTTCAATGGGCCTGCTCGGACACTGTCGACGCGGCACTCGCGTCGCGCAGGACGCACCACCATCGGCTGACTGGCATTCTAGTGACCCCTCGCATGACCGTGAACGATGCAACACCCGGGCCGCAGTCGGCGCCGCATCGCGTGATGCGGCAATGTGCAACCGAACGCACGCGCATACGCTCATGCCGAGGTGCCGCGCGGCACCGGGCAGGCAATTCGCGATGACGGCCAAACCTCAGCTTCGATCGTGGTGGACCGCATGGGCCGTGTCGGCTCTGCTGGCCGGCTGCGCGCTGCCCGGGCCGCAGAGCGTCGGCGAAGCGTCGGCGGGCGCGACCGACGCTGCCGCCGAGGTGCCCGATGCGACACCGCGCGAAGCGCTGCTGCAGCCGCCGCCGTCGGCGGCCGAGGTGGAGCCCGATGCCGCCGACAAGCCGGCCGCCGCCGAAGTGGTCGACACGCTGCGCCCCGAGACCCGCGTCGACTTCGACGATCCGGTGGCCCGCAGCGACCTGTGGACGCGCATCCGCCAGGGCTACGGCGTCGTCGACGTCGACAACGCGCTCGTGCGCAAGTGGGAGCGCTACTACCTCGAGCGGCCCGACTACATGGCGCGCATGCACGAGCGCGGCGGCCGCTACCTCTTCCACGTGGTGGAAGAGCTGCGCAAGCGCGACATGCCGCTGGACCTCGCACTGCTGCCGTTCATCGAGAGCGCGTTCAACCCGCAGGCCACCTCGGTGGCGCGCGCGGCCGGCATGTGGCAGTTCATGCCCTCGACCGGCCGGGGCTATGCCTTGCACCAGAACATGTTCCGCGACGACCGGCGCGACGTGCTCGCCTCCACGCGCGCGGCGCTCGACTACCTGCAGCGGCTGAAACAGATGTTCAACGGCGACTGGCAGCTCGCGCTGGCCGCCTACAACTGGGGCGAAGGCAACGTCAAGCGCGCGCTGACGCGCAAACGCGACCCTCGCGCGGCCACGGCCTATCTCGGCTTGCAGGGCGTGCCGATCGAGACGCGCAACTACGTGCCGAAGTTCCAAGCCATCAAGAACATCGTCGCGCGGCCGCAGGCCTTCGACATCGCGCTGCCGCCGCTGCAGAACCACCCCTACTTCCTCACGGTGTCGATCACGCGCGACATCGACGCCGAGCTGGCCGCGCGCCTGGCCGGCGTGACGCTGGAGGAGTTCCAGTTCCTCAATCCGCAGCTCAACAAGCCGGTGATCCTGGCTGCGCTGACACCGCAGGTCCTGCTGCCCTACGAGGGCGCCAATGCCTTCGTGCGCAATCTGCCGCAGCACACCGGTGCGCTGGCGTCGTGGACGGTGTGGGTCGCGCCGCGCACGCTCAAGCCTGCCGCCGCGGCCGAGATGGTGAACATGAGCGAGGCCGAGCTGCGCGACGTGAACGGCATCCCGCCGAACATGCTGATCCAGGCCGGCTCGTCGCTGCTGGTGCCTCGGCCCGAAGACGGCGCCAACGACGTCTCGGCCAAGCTCGCCGCGCAGGGCCAGCTGTTGCTGGCACCCGACGGCGCGCTGCGGCGCGTGAGCTTCCGCGCCGGGCGGCATGGCGACAGCGTGGCCGCGGTGGCGCGGCGCTACCACGTCAGCGCGACGCAGGTCGCGCACTGGAACGGCGTGGCCGCCGATGCCGCCTTCCGGCCGCGCCAGAACATCGTCGTGATGGTGCCGGCCAAGGCACGCACGGCGGCACCGGCGCGCCCGGCGGTGAAGACCGCGTCGGCGGCGCGGCGGCGCCAATAGCCAGGCCGCGGCCGGGGTGCCTGCTCAGCGCCGGTCGTTCAGCGCCTGCGCCAGCGTCGACAGATCCACGTACTCCAGCTCGCTGCCCACCGGCACGCCGCGCGCCAGCCGCGTGACCTTGACGCCGCGCGCCGTCAGCGCCTGCGTCAGCAGGTGGGCCGTGGCCTCGCCTTCGGCTGTGAAGCTGGTGGCGAGGATCACCTCCTTCACCACGCCGTCACCCGCACGCTCGAGCAGCCCGGCCGTGCCGAGATCCTGCAGCCCGATGCCGTCGAGCGGCCGCATGCGACCCATCAGCACGAAGTACAGGCCGCGGTAGGTGCCGCTGCGCTCGAGCGCCGCCTGGTCGGCCGGCGTCTCCACCACCGCGAGCTGGCTCGCGTCGCGGCGCGGATCGAGGCAGGTGGCGCACACCGGCGCTTCGCTGAAGGTGTGGCAACGCTGGCAGTGCCCGATGCGCGCCACCGCATCGTGCAGCGCCACGGCCAGCTCGCCGGCCGCGGTGCGGTCGTGCTGCAGCAGGTGCCAGGCCATGCGCTGCGCCGACTTGGCGCCCACGCCGGGCAGGCGGCGAAACGCCTCGATCAGGCGTTCGAGCGCGTGTTCAGCCAAGCTGTGCGGCCCCGCCTCGCAAAGCGAACTCTCAAGAAACAGAACTGAAGACCGCTGGTTTCATGCAGCGGCCTCCAACGGATTGATCTGGAACCCCAGCGCGGTGGCACGGCGTCTGAGGGCGGCGATGCTGCGCTGGCGTTGCTGCTCTTCGTAACGCTGCTGCCCCTGATCGACGAAGGCCTCGCCTCGGGTGAGCATGAAGTACACCATTCGAGCAAGCTTGTGCGCCGTGGCGGTGTTGGCCTTGGGCTTGTCCATGCGCGAGCACAGCCGGCGGTAGAACGCGCCCAGCGCAGACTCGCTGCGGTTCAAAGCCTGGGCCGCGAGCTTCAGTGCCTGACGCGCCCGATTGGCCGAGCGCTTGGTGCCCGAGGACAGCACCTTGCCCCCGCTGATCTTGGTACCTGGGCACAGCCCGAGCCAGGAGCAGAAGTGCTTGACGCTGGCAAAGCGGCTGACATCCGGGCCGATCTCGCTGAGCAGCTTCATCACCACCGTCACGCCCAGGCCGTTGATGCGCGTCAAGTCCACGCCCGCCCAGTTGGCCAGCCGCTGGCGGATGTCATGCTCGGCGCGTACCTTGCTGCCCGCACGTGGCAGCCGGCCGATGTCGACGTTGGCCGTGCTGCGCGCGTCCAGCAGCGCATCGAGCCGGGCGTCGCATTCGGCCAAGTGGCGGCCGATGTCGTCGTACATCGCCAGCGCCTGGCCGAGCACGAACAGGTGCTCCTCGCGCCAGTTACCCTCCAGCGCCTTGGCAATTTCGGTCTCGCTGGCCCTGACCCGACGCTGGCGATGGCGTGCCAACTGCTTGGGATCACGGACACCGGCAACGATGTCGCGCACGATCGCCTGGCCGGTGGCGCCCATCACGTCGCTCAAGACCTCAGTGAGCTGGATGTTCATCTGCACCAGCGCCTTTTGCATGCGCTGCACCCAGCTGGCCTGCTCGGTCAGCAGCGTCTCGCGCTGGCGCGCCACGGCGCGCAGCACGCACACCTCGGCGCTCGGTCGCCACGCCGCGCGCAGCAGCCCCAGGCTCATCAACTTCTGCAGCCACTGGCAGTCCTGCACGTCGCTCTTGCGGCCGGGCACGTACTTCAGCTGCCGCGCATCGACCAGCCAGACCTTCAAGCCGTGCTGCTCCAGCACCTCGAACACCGGGATCCAATACACGCCCGTGGACTCCACCGCCACCGTGTCCACACCCAGGCTCACCAGCCACGCAGCCAGCGAGCGCAGCTGCTCGGTCACCGTGCCGACCTCGCGCACCGGTTCGCAGCCGGCCGCTTCGGCCAGATGCCGCGGCACGGCCACCCAGTGGCTGGACGCCCCGATGTCGATACCCGCCGCGTTCGGGAACACCTCGTCTTCTCTCTTGCGCATCGCCATAGCCTGCTCCACCATCGTTGATGAACGGCAGCGCCATGCAAGGCGTCGATATCGACTCGATCTCTCAAACGGGATGCGGCTCACGCCGCTCACCACTGTCGCCGACGACCTGCGGACCATGCTCAGAAGCGGGCTCACACCGTGGCGTCCGATAACGCCACGGGCTCGCACCAATGACGTATCGGTCATGACGGCGCTGCCGTTCGCCTTGTAGCGCAGCAGCACCTTCGTTTCTTCGCGAACGCCGGGCGCGGTCATGGGCCTGGGATGCTCAGAACGGGAACTTCATGCCCGGAATCTGCGGCATGCCGGCGGCGATCTTGCCCATCTTCTCCTGCGAGGTTTCCTCGGCGCGGCGCAGGCCGTCGTTGAAGGCCGCGGCGACGAGATCCTCCAACATGTCCTTGTCCTCGGCGAGCAGGCTGGGGTCGATGACCACGCGCTTCACGTCGTGCTTGCAGGTCATGGTCACCTTCACCAGGCCCGCGCCGGACTGGCCCTCGACCTCGATGGTCGCCAGTTCCTCCTGCGCCTTGCGCAGGTTGTCCTGCATCGCCTGGGCCTGCTTCATCAGGCCCGCCAGCTGGTTCTTCATCATGGTGTGGGATTCCTGCCTGTCGGTTTGATCGATCCGGGCACGATGCGCGCGGTCTTGAACTGTGCCATCAACTCGCGCACCGCCGGGTCGGCGCGGATGACGGCTTCGGCGGCCTGCAGCGCCTGCGCCTTGGCGGCGGCCTCGCGCAGGGCCGGAGAGTCCTCGGCCACGCCGGCGTCGAAGTCGATCGCGTGCGCGCCGCCATCGGCCGCCGCCAGCGCAGCCTGCAGCTTCTCGCGCAAGGCCGGCGTGCGCAGCGCCTCGCGCTCGACGCGCAACAGCCAGCGCGTGGCGCCGTCGCCGCGCTCGCAGGCGAGGCACTGCGCCTGCATCGCCAGCTCGCGCACCAGCGCCGTCACCAGCCCGTCGCGCTGCATCTGCGCCACCTGCTCGGCCCAACGCTGGCCCAGCTCGGTGGCAACGAAGCTCGCAGGCGCCGGCGTCGGTGTCGACGCCGCGGGCCCGGCTCGAACCTCGCCCTCGGGCGGCACGGCGTCGACCCAGGGCGCAGCCTCTTCTGCGTCGCGGCGACGCGGCTGCGCGCGCATCGCAGTCGGCGCCGTGGGTGCGGAGACCGGCGTCGGTGCGGACGCCGATGCCGGCATCGACACCGACGCCTGCGCAGGCGCCGTCGCCTTCACGGCCGCCGCAGCGCTCACCGCGCCCACGGGCGGCTCGGCGCGAACGGCCGTGGCGCCGCCGGCCGGCGCGAACGCCAGCAGCCGCAGCAGCACCATCGTCAATGCCGCATATTCGTCGGACATCAGCGGCAGTTCGGCGCGGCCATGCAAGGCGATGCTGTACAGCAGCTGCGTCTCGTCGGGCGGCAGCAGCGCAGCCAGCGCGATCGTCTCGGCCGCCTCGGGGTCTGCCGCCTCCAGCGCCGAAGGCACCGCCTGCGCCACCGCCATCTGCTGCAGCAGCAAGGCGAGCGACTCCAGCGCGCCGGCGGCCGACAGGCCCTGTTGGCGCAGCGTGTCGACGGTGGCGAGCACTGCGGCGCCGTCGCGTGCCGCCAGCGCGCGCACCAGCGCCGCCGCGTGGCGGCCGTCGACGCTGCCGAGCATCGAGCGCACGCCGGCTTCGTCGAGCTTGCCGCCGCCGAAGGCGATGGCCTGGTCGGTGAGCGACAGCGCATCGCGCATCGAGCCGCGCGCGGCGCGCGCCAGCAGCTTGAGCGACATCGCGTCGAACGCCACCTGCTCGGCGGCGAGCACGCGCTGCAGATGCTCCTGCACCGTCTCGGGCGCCATCGGCCGCAGGTTGAACTGCAGGCAGCGGCTGAGCACCGTGGGCAGCATCTTCTCGGGGTCGGTGGTCGCCAGCACGAACTTGAGGTACTCGGGCGGCTCCTCCAGCGTCTTGAGCAGCGCGCTGAACGCGTCCTTGGTGAGCTGGTGCGCCTCGTCGATCATGAAGACCTTGTAGCGGCCCACGCTCGGCTTGTAGGCGGCACGTTCGATCAGGTCGCGTGCCTCGTCGATGCCGCGGTTGGACGCGGCATCGAGTTCGATGTAGTCGATGAAGCGGTCGGCATCGATCTCGATGCAGGCCTGGCAGCGGCCGCACGGCGTGGCGGTGACGCCGCCTTGCCCGTCGGCGCCGGTGCAATTGAGGCTCTTGGCGAGGATGCGCGAGACGGTGGTCTTGCCGATGCCGCGCGTGCCGGTGAACAGATACGCGTGGTGCAGGCGGCCGCTGGCCAGCGCGTTGGTCAATGCCCGCACCACATGATCCTGGCCGACCATCTCGTCGAAGCGACGCGGCCGGTATTTGCGTGCCAGAACCACATCCACCATGGAGCCGATTCTACGAGTCGGCCCTGCGCCGACGCGGTGCGGGCCTCCGGGATAATGGCCGCATGCATGCGCCGCGCGCCGGGGGCCAGTCCGCCCCGCTCACTTACGAACAGGCCGGCGTCGACTACGCGCAGATCGATCCGCTGAAGGTCAGCGCGCAGCGCGCGGCCGCGGCCACCGCGTCGCAGCTCGCGACGCACGGCTTTGCCGAAGTGGCGGCATCGCGCGGCGAATCGGCGTACGTGGTCGACGTCGGTCCGTTCTACCTGGCGAGCATCGTCGAGTGCCTCGGCTCCAAGGCGCTGGTGGCCGACGAGATGGCGCGGCTCACCGGCCGCAGCTGGTACGACGCGATCGCGCAGGACACGATCGCCATGGCCGTCAACGACCTGATCACGGTCGGCGCGACGCCGCTGGTGGTGCAGGCCTATTGGGCCGCCGGCGGCTCCGACTGGTTCGCCGACACCGCACGCGCCCAGGCACTGGTGCAGGGCTGGCAGCGCGCCTGCGAGGCCTGCGGCGTGGCCTGGGGCGGTGGCGAGACGCCGGCGCTGGCCGGCATCGTCGAGGCCGGCCGCGTGGATCTGGCCGCTGCCTGCACCGGCATCGTCCAGCCCAAGGAGCGCCTGTCGCTCGGCGCGCGCCTGGCGCCCGGCGATGCGATCGTGATCGTCCACGCCAGCGGCATCCATGCCAACGGCCTGAGCCTGGCGCGCAAGCTCGCCGAGCGGCTGCCGCGCGGCTGGCTCACCGAGGTGGCGCCGGGCCTCGGCTACGGCGAGGCGCTGCTGGTGCCGACGCCGCTGTATGCGCCGCTGCTCGAAGGCCTGTGGCGCGACGGCGTCGTGCCGCACTACTGCGCCAACATCACCGGCCACGGCTGGCGCAAGCTGATGCGCCATCCGGCCGAACTCGGCTATCACGTGCACACGCTGCCGCCGGTGCCGCCGGTGCTGCGCTTCATCCAGCAGCAAGCCGGCATGGACGATCGCGAGGCCTACGGCACGCTGAACATGGGCGCCGGCTTCGCGCTCTATCTGCCCGCCGGGCAGGCCGAGGCGGCGGTGGCCACGGCACGCCGCCTGGGGTTCGGCGCGCTGGTGGCCGGCGAGGTGCGGGCCGGGCCCAAGCGGGTCGAGATCGCGCCGCTCGGCGTCGTGTTCGGGGCCGGCGAGCTGGCTCTGCGCTGACAGGCGCGGCCGTACAATCCGCCGCGACGGGCCTCCTCGCATGGAAGGGCGGCCAACCGGGTCAGGTGGGGAACCAAGCAGCCCTAACCGTTTCGACCAGTGCCGAGGGTAAGGCTCGTCACTTCAGCTTCGTCGATGCAGCGCCGGCGCAACGCTTTGACACCAGCGCTTGGTCGCATCGACTCGCCGGCGTCAACCCGGCCCGGGGTGCGACGTTAAGATCAGCGGTTGAGGCCTCGCTCCCTTCGGTGCAATTGCCACGAGGGCGTTTAGACCAAATGAGGGTTCATGGTCCGAGCGTAGTGGCTCCATCGCGTCATGTCGGTTCCCTCTCATCCATCAAGGAGTTCTCCCAATGAAGTCGAAGATCGCTCTGTCGCTGGTCGCCGCCGCTGTTGCTCTGCTGTCGCAAGGCGTTTTCGCGCAGGAAAAGTCCCGCGCTGAAGTCAAGGAAGAGGCCAAGGCCGCCGTCAAGGCTGGCGAGACCAAGCCCGGCGAAGGCGCGCCGACCGCGAAGGCGCCCAAGGCCGAGAAGGCCCGCGCCGCCGTGAAGGCCGAAGCCAAGAAGGCCGAGAAGGAAGGCAAGACCATGAAGGCCGGCGAAGGCGCGCCGACGGGCGAGAAGCCCAAGGCCGAGAAGGCCCGTGCCGATGTGAAGGCCGAGACCAAGAAGGCCGTGAAGGAAGGCACCGCGCTGCCCGCCGGCGAAGCCGCTCCGAAGAAGTGATCCCGCGCGCGCCGCTGGGCGCGCCTGGAGCCGAAACGGCTGCCCTCGGGCAGCCGTTTTCCTTGGTGGGTCCATCGACCCCTCGGGCCGATCGCCAGCCCGGCGGCCGTCGCGGCGCTCAAGCCACGCGGCGCGCGCTGTCGGTGCCCGCCTCCGAGGAGCCCGGCAGCGGGCTTCGCACCGGATCGTCGGCATCGGCATCGCCGGCGTCGGGCGCCTGCCCCTGCGCCACCTGCTGCAGATCGCGCAGCGTGACGCCGAGTGCGCGCGCATAGCGCTGGGCCACGCGTTGCAGCGCCTGCACCGGCTGGCCGTGCGCCAGCGTGATGGCGTCGACCACCTCGTTGGCGCAGCTGGCGGCGAGGCGCAGCTGGTCGTCGTCGGTCTCCGGCGCGCGCACCGGTGCCGACGGCGAGAAGCGATGGATCATGTGCAGCACGCTGTCGTCCAGGCCCCAGTGCCGCGCCACCGCGGCGCCCATCTGCTCGATGTCGACGCCGAAGACGGCGAACGCGGCCGATTCCTCGCTCATGCCGGGCTCTTCGGCGCGCTGCGCGTCGTCGGACGGATGCGGCTGCATCAGGCGCCACACCTGCGCCGTTTCGTCGGGGAAGTGGTAGCGGGCCACGAGCCGGCCCAGGTTCTGCAGCAGAGCGACCAGGTTCACGACCTCGGCGTCGTAGCCCGGCGGCCGCAGCAGCTGGGCGATGCGGCCGGCGCGCTGGGCGCGGGCGATGGCCTGCTGCATCTGCTGCGCCTGGGCCTCGCTGAGGGGCCCGGGCCAGTCGCGCAGCGACAGCGCCGCGCGGCGCACGCCGTCGAGCCCGAGCATGGCGATCGCGCGGCGCACGGTGATCACCGGCCCGCTGCCGGTGCCCATGGTGCCGCGCGCCTGCGCGGTGTTGACCAGGCGCAGCATCTCGAACGCGAGCGCCGGATCCTGCAGCACCGTCTCGGCCAGCTCGCTGGTGCGTTCGCGCTCCATCATCGCGAGGCGCGCGGCGCGGCGCGACGCGCCGGGCAGCGACGGCAGCGGGCCGTTTTGCCGCAGCCTCTCGAGCAGCAGCGGGATTGGCCCACCGTCGGTGCGCGCATCGGCGTGGAACCAGCCCTCGAGTGCGCGCGCCAGCGTGCGTGCGCTGTGGTAGCGCTGCCGCGGCTGGCGATCGGTGGCGCGGTTGGCGATCACGCGCAGCGCCTCGGGGATCGTGCGGCCGTTGCTCCACGGCAGGCGCACGATCTCGCGGCCGGCCGGCGGCATCAGCTCGATCACCGCAGCCGTATCGTTGCGCTCGAGCGGATGCTGGCCGGTCAGCGCGTAGTGCAGCACCAGGCCCACCGCCAGCACGTCGCGTTGCGCGTCGCTGCGCTGCGCCTGCAGGGCCGCCGGCGCGAGCGCTTCGTCGCCATAGGCGGTTGCGCTTTCGGCGGCGCCGTGGGCCATCTCCAGGCCGATCAGCCGCGCACCTGCGGCCTCGCCCAGCAGCACCATCGACGCCTGGATGTCGCGGTGCGCGAGGCCCGCTTCATGGGCAAAGGCCAGGGCGTCGAGCAGTTGAATGCAGGTCTGCGCGGCATCCTGCGCGCTCAGCCCCTTGGACGAAGCGCGTTCGGCGAGCGTGACGGCGCCGGCGCGCGCATACACCGCGAACGGCCAGCGATCGTGTTCGCCGATCTCCAGCGGCACCGCCAGCCCGGGATGGCTGACGCGCAGCGCACGCCGTGCGGCGTGCAGATGCTGCTCCAGTTCGGCCGCGCCGGCCGCCTGGGCGCGCGACACGACCAGCAGGCATTCCTCGTCGCTGCGCGGGTCCATCGCCGCCCACACCAGCGTGCGGCTGCTCTTGCCGAGCAGTCGCAGCAGCTGGAAGCGCCCGAACGACGGGGCTGCGCCGGCGCCGGCGCGTGGTTCGCGGTGAGGGTCGACCGTGTGCATCGATCGCGGTTCGCTGCGGCCACCCTGGCGGACGCGCCGACGGCCATGGTCGGATTGGAGCGGCGCCGCGGGCCGCCCGGTCCGCCGAACAGCCGGGCGATGCCCCGTCAGATCACCACGTGCACGGCGCCGTCGCCGGTGATGACGGCCGAGCGCACCGGCGCGCCGCCGGCCAGCGGCGCCACCGCGCGGCAATAGCGCGCGAGTTGCTGCTGCACGTCGGGGTCGAGCGCGGCCTGCGCGCTCAGCTTGTAGTCGAGCACCCACCACACCGGCGCATCGCCCGTCGCCACGCACACCAGGCGGTCGATGCGCAGCACCTCGCCGTCGAGGCTCACCGGCACCTCGTTGGCGGCCCAGCGCAGCTGCGAGCGATCGAAGAAGCGTGCACCCTCGGCGCTGCCGAGGATGCGGGCCGCCAGCGCGGCCACCTGCTCCACCGGCGCGCCGAACTCCGCCGCTGCGCCTGCCGCCAGCACGTCGGGCTCACCGCCGATGCCGGTTTGCCATTCCAGCACGCGGTGGACAGCCCGGCCCAGCCGTGCCGCGGCGCTATCGGGGGCCACTGCGGTGCCGACCGGCTCAGCCGGCGCCGCGCTCCAGCGCGGCAGCTGTTCGACTTTGGGGGCAGGCTCGTGCAGCGACGGCGTGCGATCGTCGCTCGCGGCCGGCCAGGCCGCGGCATGCGCTTCGATGCGCTGCCACCAGCTGGTGCCGGGCCCGCCACGGTGCGGCTCGCTGGCGCTGAACACCAGGCTGCGGCGCGCCCGCGTCATCGCCACATACAGGCCGTTCAGCTCCTCGCGCTCGCGCGCACGATGCTCCGCGGCCATGGCATCGGCCAAGTCGGACGGACAGCGGCTCTCGCTGTAGACGAACGCGCAGCGCCGCGGCGACATCGCCTCCACCGGCCAGTCGACGAGCAGCGTGGCGGTGTCGGTGGCATTGCGCTCGGGGTCGGCGTCGAGCACGAACACCGCGTCGGCCTCCAGGCCCTTGGCGCCGTGCACGGTGAGCAGTCGCACCGCACCGCCGAGGTCGGGTGCGGCCACCTTGATCGTGCGCCGCCTGAGCGCGCGCACGAACGCATACGGCGTGGCGTAGCGCCCACCGTCGAGCGCGAGTGCCTGGGCC
>JAXMEL010000006.1:0-219812 GCA_046348365.1 Burkholderiaceae bacterium | reverse complement strand
TGCTGCGAGCAGCGCAGCGCACCCCGGCCCACGGGCCGGGGCGCCGCAGTTTGAGCGTACGGGCCCCACGGCCCGCGGCCGCGGCGCAGTGCGCGCAAACCCCGCGCATCACGCAGCCTCACACTCGAGCCTGTCATCGCCTCAAAGACCGAACGCGACAGGATCTATGCCGATCGATCGGGAATCCGTATGAGGCAGCGCTCAGACTGCCGCGCTGAGCCAGCACGCCACGCGCTGGCGCTGCACCGGCAGCAGCTCGGGCGCGCGCTCGGCGCAGCGCGGCTCGGCCAGCGGGCAGCGGGTGTGGAAGGCACAGCCCGAGGGCGGGTCGAGCGGCGACGGCAGCTCGCCCTTCAGCACGATGCGCTCGCGCCGCGCGGCGGCGTCGACCGTGGGCGTGGCCGACAGCAGCGCGCGCGTGTACGGATGCGCAGGTGAGCCGAAGATCGCGTCGCGCGGCCCCTGCTCGACCACGCGGCCGAGGTACATCACCATCACCTCGTCGGCCACGTGCTTCACCACCGACAGGTCGTGCGAGATGAACACGTAGGCCACCGCGAACTCGCGCTGCAGGTCGGCCAGCAGATTGAGCACCTGGGCGCGGATCGACACGTCGAGCGCCGACACCGGCTCGTCGAGCACCAGCACGCGCGGCCCCGGCATCAGCGCACGCGCGATGGCGATGCGCTGGCGCTGGCCGCCGGAAAACATGTGCGGGTAGCGCCCGGCATGCTCCTCGCGCAGGCCCACCTTGTGCAGCATCTCGCGCGCCGCCTGCTCGCGCTGCGCGGCCGTGCCCACGCGCTGCGCCACGAGCGGCTCGCGCAGCGCAGCGGCCACGGTCTGGCGCGGGTTCAACGCGCCATAGGGGTTCTGGAACACGATCTGCACCTGGCGGCGCAGGCGGCGTCGCGCATCGGCGTTGCGCGCGGCCACGTCCTGGCCGTCGATCAGCAGCCGGCCTGCGGTGGGCGGCTCGATCATCGTCAGCAGCCGCGCCAGCGTCGACTTGCCGCAGCCCGATTCGCCGACGACGGCGAGCGTGCGCCCGGCGTCGAGCGCGAACGACACGCCGTTGAGCGCGCGCACCAGCGTCGGCGCGCGAAAGGCCGAGCTGCGGCTGCGGTAGTGGCGGTGCAGGTCCTGCGCCTGCAGCACCGGAGCGGTGGGTGTCGTACTTGCTAACGCGCTCATCGCACGGCCTCCGCGCGCTGCGGCGCGCCCTGCACCAGCGGCGTGTGGCACAGCGCCCGGCCGAGTGCATCGCTCGCCGCCACGGGCGGCTCCGCGTGGCAGCGCGCATCGGCATGCGCGCAGCGCGGCGCGAACAGGCAGCCGCGCGGCCGGTCCCACCAGCTCGGCACCGTGCCACCGATGGCTGCCAGGCGGCCGCGCACCGCGCGCTCGGGAAGCGCGGCGAGCAGCGCCGCCGTGTACGGGTGATGCGGATCGCGGAACAGCTCGGCCGCGGCCTGCGCCTCGACCTGCCGCCCGGCGTACTGCACCAGCACGCGATCGGCCACCTCGGCCACCACGCCGAGGTCGTGCGTGATCAGCACCAGCCCCATGCCCGAGCCGCGCTGCTGCGCGAGCAGCAGGTCGAGGATCTGCGCCTGGATCGTCACGTCGAGCGCCGTGGTCGGCTCGTCGGCGATCAGCAGCCGCGGCTGGCAGGCCAGCGCCATCGCGATCATCGCGCGCTGGTTCATGCCGCCCGACAGCTGGTGCGGAAACGACGTGGCACGCCGCGCCGCATCGGGAATGCCCACCTGCTCGAGCAGCTCGACCACGCGCCGGCGCCGCGCGGCGCGGTCGAGGTCCAGGTGCGCGGCCAGCGCCTCGCCGATCTGCCAGCCGACGGTGAAGCACGGGTTCAGCGAGCTCATCGGCTCCTGGAACACCATGGCCATGTCGCGCCCGATCAGCTGGCGGCGCTCCTTCGGCGCCAGCGCGGCGAGGTCGCGGCCGTCGAAGTGCATGCGCTCGGCACTCACGCTCGCCGTCCACGGCAGCAGGCCCATCACCGCGAGCATCGCCACCGACTTGCCCGAGCCCGACTCGCCGACGATGGCCAGCACCTCGTCGCGCGCGACCACGATGTCGATGCCGTCGACGGCCTTGAACGGCCCCTGGCGCGTGGCGAAGGCGACGCTGAGGCCGCGGACTTCCAAGAGCGGGCCCGTTGCGCTCACGACCGCCTCATCTTCGGGTCGAGCGCATCGCGCAGCCCGTCGCCGGCGAGGTTGATCGACACCACGGTGACCAGGATCGCCAGGCCGGGCAGCGTCACCAGCCAGGGGTTGGAGCGGATGAACTCGCGCGCGTCGGCGAGCATGGTGCCCCACTCGGCCGTCGGCGGCTGCGCGCCGAGGCCGAGGAAGCCCAGCGCCGCGGCTTCGAGGATCGCGTCGCTGACGCCGAGCGCGGCCTGCACGATCAGCGGCGCCAGGCAGTTGGGCAGCACGGTGGCGAACATCAGCCGCACCGGGCCCACGCCGGCCACGCGCGCGGCGGTGACGTAGTCCTTGCCGAGCTCGGCCAGCGCCGACGCGCGCACCAGCCGCACGTAGCGCGGCAGGTAGACGATCGTCACCGCGACGATGGTGTTAGCCAGGCTCGGCCCCAGCACGGCCACCACCAGGATCGCCAGCACCAGGCTCGGCACCGCCATGATGAGGTCCATCACCCGCGTGATCGCCACGTCCACCGCCTGGCCGAGCGCGCCGGGCAGCCACACGCAGGCCAGCCCCAGCAGCACGCCGACCACGAACGACACGCCCATCACCGCGAGGCCGATGAACAGCGAGATGCGCGCGCCGTGGATCAGCCGCGAGAGCATGTCGCGGCCGAGGCTGTCGGTGCCGAGCACGAAGCGCGCCGAGCCGCCCTCGGCCCAGGCCGGCGCGGCGCGCACGGCGTCGCGGAACTGCTCGTCGGGCGAATAGGGCGCGAGCCAGTCGGCGCCCAGCGCCACCAGCACGATCGCGATCACCACCGCCAGGCCCGCCACCGCGCCGCGGTTCTCGCTGAACGTGAGCCAGAACGCGCGCAGCGGGCCCGGCGGCGCCGGCCCGAGCGCGGCGTCGGCGGTTATTTGCCCCTCGGCCAGCGCGGGCTCAGGCATGGCGGATCCGCGGGTTGATGAGCCCGTAGGTGAGGTCGACGAGCAGGTTCACGCCGATCACGATGGTCGAGATCAGCATCACGCCGCCTTGCAGCGCGGGGTAGTCGCGCCGCGCGATCGACTCGATCAGCCACTTGCCCACGCCGGGCCACGAGAAGATGGTCTCGGTGAGCACGGCGCCGGCCATCAGCGTGCCGACCTGCAAGCCGATGATCGTGACCACCGGGATCAGCGCGTTGCGCAGCGCATGCAGCCCGACCACGCGCCACGCCGGCAGGCCCTTGGCGCGCGCGGTGCGCACGTAGTCTTCCGACAGCACCTCGAGCATCGCCGAGCGCGTCATGCGCGCGATCACGGCCAGCGGGATCGTGCCCAGCACGATCGCCGGCAGCACCAGGTGGTGCAGCGCGTCTTTCACCGCGCCGGGCTGCCCCGACAGCCAGGCGTCGATCGTCATGAAGCCGGTGACGGGCTCGAAGTAGTACTTGATGAGATCGACGCGGCCCGACACCGGCGTGAGGCCCCAGCGCTCGCCGACGAACATGATCAGCAGCAGCCCCCACCAGAAGATCGGCATCGAGTAGCCGGTGACCGACAGGCCCATCAGCGTCTGGTCGTAGAGGCTGCCGCGGCGCGCCGCGGCGATGGTGCCGGCCGGCAGGCCGAGCAGCGCGGCGAACAGCATCGCCGCCAGCGCCAGCTCGAGCGTGGCGGGGAACAGCGTAACGAACTCGGTGAGCACCTTCTGGTTGGTGGCCAGCGAAACGCCGAAGTCGCCGCGCAGCAGCTGGCCCATGTAGTCGACGAACTGTTTCCACACCGGCTGGTCGAGCCCCAGTTCGTGGCGAAACTGCGCCAGCCGCTCGGGGCTGATGCCGCGCTCGCCCACGCGCACCTCGACCGGATCGCCCGGCACGAGGCGGATCGCCACGAAGGTGACGAACATCAGCGCGACGAAGGTCGGGATCGTCAGCGCGAGGCGGCGCAGCAGGTAGCTGAACATGCACAGCAGCCAACAGCCTTCACCGCAGAGGCGCAGAGGGCGCGGAGGTCCGCAGAGGAACAACGAATCCTCTGCGGACCTCCGCGTACTCCGTCCCTCTGCGGTGAAGGAGTTCTATTGCAGATCGACCCCGTTGAACTGGTGCGACCCGAACGGGCTTTGCTTGAAGCCGCTGACTTCCTTGCGCATCACCTCGTAGACCACCGAGTGCGCGATCTTCATGTCGGGCGCGTCGTCGTGCTCGATCTGCTGCATCTCGCCGTAGAGCTTGGCGCGCTCCTTCTGGTCGGCGAGCGAGCGCGCCTTGTCGAGCCGCTCGTCGAAGGCCTTGTTGCACCACTTCGACAAGTTCTGCCCGCCCGGGCGCGCCGCCGCGCAGCCGCGCAGGAAGAAGAAGTTGTCGGGGTCGCCGTTGTCGCCCGTCCAGCCCAGCATGCCGGTGATGTGCTCGCCCTGCTGCATGCGCTTGCGGTACTCGCCCCACTCGTAGGTCACGAGCTTGGCGTTGACGCCTATCTTGGCCAGGTCGGCCTGCATCATCTCGGCGATGCGCTTGGCGTTGGGGTTATAGGGCCGCTGCACCGGCATGTACCAGAGGTCGATCTCCAGCGGCGCCTTCACGCCGGCCTGGGCCAGCATCTCCTTGGCCTTGGCGGCGTCGTGCGGGTAGTCCTTCACCGCGTCGTTGTACGACCACAGCGTCGGCGGGATCAGGTTCTTCGCCGCCTGGCCAGCGCCGAGGTACACGTCCTTGATGATCGCGGCCTTGTCGATCGCCATGTTGAAGGCCTGGCGCACCTCTTTCTTGTCGAACGGGGGCTTTTGCGTGTTGAAGGCCCAGTAGGCGATGTTGAGCCCCGACTGGCTGATGACCTTCAGGCTCGCGTCCTTCTGCATCTCGGGCAGGTCGGCCGGGCGCGGCGCGATCACGAAGTGGCACTCGCCGGCCTTGAGCTTGCTGTAGCGCGCGGTGGGGTCGGGCGTGATCGCGTAGACGAGGTCGTCGACCAGCGCCTTCTCGCCCCAGTAGGCCTTGTTGGCCTTGTAGCGGATCACCGCGTCCTTCTGGTAGGCGACGAAACTGAACGCGCCGGTGCCCACCGGCATCTGGTCGAACTGCTCCTTCTTGTTGGCCTTGGCGAGGAACTCGGCGTACTCGGCCGAGTGGATGGCCGCGAAGTCCATCGCCAGGTTGGCCAGGAATGGCGCGTTGGGCTCCTTGAGCTTGACGCGCACGGTGTTGGCATCGACCTTCTCGATCGCCTCGAGCAGCTTGGGCATGTCCATGTCGGCGAAGTAGTCGTACTTGCCGCCGGAGACCTTGGCGTAGGCGTGGTCGGGCTTCCACTGGCGCTCGAACGAGAACAGCACGTCGTCGGCGTTGAAGTCGCGCGTCGGTGTGAAGCCGTTGACGCCGGCATGGAACTTCACGCCGCGGCGCAGCTTGAAGGTGATGGTCTTGCCGCCGTCGGTCACGCTCCAGCTCTCGGCCAGACCCGGCTCGACCTCGGTGCTGCCGCGCTTGAACTGCGTGAGCTTGTCGTACACCGGCCGCGCGGCGTCGAAGCTGGTGCCGGTGGTGTTGAGCGCGGGCGTGAAGTTCTCGGGCGAGCCCTCGGAACAGTAGACGAGCGTCTTGGCCAGCGCGGCGGGCGCCAGGCCACCGAGGGCGGCAGCGGCCACGGCCGCGGCGATGGCGGCCTTCGAAGCGGTCAGGGACATCGGTTTCCTCCGTCGTGCGAAAGGCGCACTGTACGTCCTGGCCGATCCCCCGCCGCGAGACGCGGCCGCGAGGCCCGACCCCGGGCTACGGCGCCACGGGGTTCGGCACGAACGCGTCGGAGAAGCAGAACGCCTCGTCCATGCCTTGCGCCAGGAACGCGGGCACCGCCGTCTCGACCATCTTGACCGAACCGCAGGCGTAGACCTCGTAGCCGCTCAGGTTGGGCTGGTCGGCGAGCATGGCCTCGTGGACCAGGCCGCGGCGGCCCGTCCAACCATCGCCGGGCGCGCCGTCGGAGACCACCGGCGTGACCTTGAAGTTGGCATGCTCGCGCGCCCAGCGCTCGGCCAGCTCGAGCGCGTAGAGATCCTGCGGCTTGCGCACGCCCCAGTACAGGTGCATCGGCCGCGTGATGCCGCGCTTGAACGCGTCTTCGACGATGCTCTTGATCGGCGCGAAGCCGGTGGCGCCGGCCACGAACAGGATCGGGCGCGTGCTCTCGTTGAGCGTGAAGCGGCCGAGCGGCCCTTCGAGCTGCAGCGTGTCGCCCTCGCGCATGCGCTCGAACACATGCGTGGTGAAGCGCCCGCCGGGGATGAGCCGCACGTGCAGCTCGATCTGCGCGTCGGCACCCGGCGGATTGGCGAACGAGAACGCGCGGCGCTGGCCGCCGTCGAGCACCACGTTGACGTACTGGCCCGCGGTGAAGGCGATGCGCTCGCCGTGCACCGGCCGCAGCAGCAGCCGCATCACGTCGGGCGACAGGCGTTCCATGCGCACCACGGTGGCGGCGAACGGCCCGGCCTTGGCCACGGCGGCGCCGGCGAGCGACTCGACTTCGAACTCCACGTCGTCGAGCGCGGTGGCACAGCACATCAGCGCCTGCCCGCGGGCGCGCATCGCCTCGGTGAGCGCCGCCGGCTGGAACGCGCCCTGGTCGACGCGGCCGTTGAGCACCGTGCACACGCACACACCGCAACCGCCGCTGCGGCAGTCGTAGGGCAACTTCAGCTCGGCGCGCAGACCGGCCTCGAGCAGCGTCTCGCCGCGCCGCGCCTGCAGATGATGATTGCCCGGATGCACGGTGAGCTGCAGCGTCGCGGCGGCGCCGCGCGCGCGCTGCCAGGGCAGCCACGGCAGCAGCACGAGCAGCACCATGCCGCCGATCACCAGCGCCCACATCTGGCCCGGCGAGGCCACGTAGGCGAGCGGATACAGCGCGAGCAGGAACCAGTCGAGCTGCAGCGCCGTCGGCGCCACGTCGAGCTTCGCCACGCCGCCCTGGCTCAGCACCGGCCAGGCCACCGACAGCACCACCAGCATCGCCACCACGCTGATGGCGATCGGCCGCGGCGGCTGCGTGGCGGCCTTGGGCACGCGCTGCACGTGCACCCACATCAACAGCAGCGTGACCAGCGGCACGCCGATGTGGATGAACACCAGCAGCGAGAACAACCGGTTGCTGACGCTGGTGGGGTAGATGAAGTTGCGGATCAGCGTGCCGCCGAAGCCGGGCAGCCAGTCGAGCCACTCGAAGCTGGCGGTGGTGACGAACTGCGCCAGCTGGTCCCACGGCAGCATGTAGCCGTTGGCGCCGGCCACGAGCACCAGCACCACCAGCACCACGCCGGTGATCCACGAGAACCAGCGAAAGCCGCGCAGCCGGTTGAACGCGTAGTGGCGCGCGAGGTGGATCGCCATCGTGACGACCATCGCGTCGGAGGCGTAGCGGTGCACGCTGCGCATGATGCCGCCGGCCCAGCGCTGGCCGTGCGTGAGCCCCTCCACCGAGCGGAAGGCGCCGTCGACGGCGGTGTCGAAGAACGCGAACAGGTACAGCCCCGTCGCGGTGACGATCCAGAACAGGAAGAAGGTGATGGCGCCGAGGTGGTAGTACGGGTTCAGCCGGTCGCCGAAGGCGCGGTTGAACAGCGCCTCGGCGTGCATGAAGCACCAGCGCAGCAGCGCTTGCAGGCGAGCGATCATGCCTTCGAACCCCCGCGCATCGCGCGCACCACCACCACCACGAACAACAGCCCGCCGACGATGGCCAGCAGCCCGCCCAGACCCATCAGCCCCATGCCCGCCACCTCGCCGGTGCTGCGCAGCACCTGCTCGGCGCCGGCCACCTTGCGCTGCACGCCGTAGCCGCCCGACCACATCAGGCCCACGATGTGCATCAGCTGCCCGGTGCCGTAGAGCAGCGGCTGCGCCACGGCCAGCCGGCCGGCAGGCGCGCCATAGCCCAGGCGCGGCAGCAGGTGCATCACCAGCCCCATCAGCGCCAGCGTGACGCCGACGATGCTGCCGTGGTAGTGGGCGGGGATCTTCACGTTGCTGCCGCTGATCACCATGCCGATCGCGCCGCCGGCCGCGAACAGCAGCATCGACGCCACCAGCGCCGCGCGCAGCGGCCGCTGCGCGGGCTCGAGCCGCCGCAGCGGCGCCAGCGCGATCGCCACCGCCAGCGCCACCGGCGCGATCGCCACGCCGCCGCCGAAACGCATGGCCCAGGTGTGCAGGTCGCGGTGCTCGACGCTGGCCACGTCGTGCATCAGGTAGGCCACCGGCGTGACGAACACGCCCGCCGCCGCGAGCGCGAACATCAGCAGCGCCACGCGCGGGCCGAGCGGCACGCGTGCGCCGCAGGCGCGCGCCAGCCACAGCCAGGCCACCAGCATCAGCAGCGTCCAGGCGAACTGCAGCGCATGGCCGCCGCCCCAGTACAGGATCTCGTAGTAGGCGAGGCTCCCCAGCTCGCGCGGCACCACGGCCAGCGACCAGCCGAACGCCAGCAGCGCCACCGCGGCCGACACCACGCTCGCGTTGAGCCCGAAGCGCAGCGCGCGCTCGCCGTCGATCACGCCGCCGAGCCGCGGCGCGGCCCACAGGCCGCGCAGCACCTGCAGCGCGAAGCCGGCGCCGAACGCCGCCAGCCCGGCGATGAAGAGCCCGCCTTCGAGCATCGGGATGTAGTTGGCCATGATCGGCGCGCCGGGCCGCACGAAGGCGCCGAGCGCCATCGCCAGCGTGCCGCCGCCGCACAGCCCCAGCGCGAGCCAACTCAGGCCTTCACCGCGCGGCGTGGCGTTCAGGCTCCACAGCAGCCCGGCCATCGCGGCGAACCACACCAGCACCGACAGGTCCACGTGCACCACCAGCGCGACGCGGAAGAAGTCGGCCACCGGCAGCCATTGGTTGAGCCCCGGCGTGCGCGCCAACACGAGCAGGATCGAGAAGATGCCCGAGCCGATCAGCGCGGCCAGGCCCAGCCGGAGCCAGCCGCGCGCGAGCGCGCTCTGCGCGGCATCGGGCCGCGGCAGCGCGTAGTCGGGCGCGGGCGTGGTCGCCGGCGCATCGAGGGAGGCGAGGGTCGGGAGCGTCATGTGCATCGCAAGCTCAGCGCAGCGTGATGTCGCCGTGCTCGGCATCGAAATCGATCACCAGGATCTGCGCCGGCGCGAGGGTCACGGTGGCCTCGCGCTGGTGGGTGAAGCCGCTGCGGCGCGCGTCGTCGTTCAGGCGCACGGCGATGGTCTGCGGCCCGGCCGGCACCGGCAGGCGCTGGTAGACGGCCGAGGCGCCGTCGCGCGACAGGCCCGAAGGCTGCGCCACGCGGTGCAGCACGTTGCGGCCGCCGATGTCGAGCTCCACCGTCACCGGCGAGCGCTCGCGCGGGCACTTCATCGGCGCGCGCATGTTGGGCGGCAGCTTGGCGAGCTCTTCGGGCGTCTGCTTGCGGCATTCGGCGATCGGCTTGCCGGTGTGGGTGAAGCTGAGCTTGATGAGCGCCTGGCCGCTGTCAAGCGGGTGGTAGGTGGGCCAGTGCGCGAACACGCCGATCACCAGCGCGAACAGTGCGTACAGCACGACCTGGCCGGCCCAGGCGGCCGCCGAGGTGGGCCGCGTGTGCGTGGCGGGGAGCGAGGAATCAACCATGGGCAACGGTCTCGGATGTCAATGCGGTGGCGTCGGCCTGCTGCACGCGCTGGCGCAACGCGGCGAGCGCGTCGGCCACGATGGCCAGGTCGCGCGGCCCGGCCCAGGCCATGGCCCAGCGCGCGGCTGGCACGTCGACGCGCAGATGCGGCTCGCGCCGGCCGGCGAGGCGCTCGGCGCTCCAGCGCTGGCCGAGCCGGAATTCGCAGGCGCCTTCGGCGCAGCCGGTCACCAGCACGCCGGCGGCGCCGTCGCGCAGCGCGTAGTCGACGAACGACGGCGGCAGCATGCCGGTGCAGATCAGGCTGAAGGGCAGCACGTCGGCGGCGGCGAGCGAGCGCACCGGCGCGCCGTGGTCGCAGCCGAAGACGACGATCGGGCGACGGCCCTTGGCGGCCGCCAGCTGCTCCTGCAGCTGCCGGCGCAACGCGCCCACCGGCAGCTGCGGCATGTCGATGCCGGTCACCAGCTGCTCGGCGCTGCGAAACGGCGTCGACGACGGGCATGCGCCTGCGCACAGGCCGCACGCCGCGCACAGGTCGGCATTGACCTGCGCGAGCTCCTTGCCGACGCGCTTGAGCGGGTGCGGCACCATCGTCACCGCCGCATAGGGGCAATCGTCGAGGCAGCGGCGGCAGCCGTTGCAGTTGGCGGGGTCGACCACCGCCACCGGCGCGCGCGCGGGCTGCGGCAGCCACGGCAGCCCGAACAGCAGCGCCACGAAGGCGGCCACGCCGATCCACACCGCCGCGCCCGAGGTGGCATCGACCAGCGGGTGCACGAACAGCAAGATCCAGTCGAGCGACAGCGCGGCGGGCACGCTGGCCACCTCGGCCGGGCCCTGGCTCAGCACCGGCCAGGCGAGCGACATCGCGCACAGCACGCCCACCAGCCCGAGTGTCAGCGGCCGCGGCGGCACCACCGCCACGCGCGTCAGGCGCTGGATGTGGAACCACAGGCCGAACAGCATCAGCAGCGGCACGCCCAGGTGGACGAAGACGAACAGCGAGAACAGGCGATCGCTCACCGCCTCGGTGGTCAGGAAGTTGCGCGCCAGCGGCGTGGCCAGCAGCGGCAGCGTGTCGAACCACTCGGCGGTGGCCTCGGCGGAGAAGCGGCCGAGCTGGTCCCAGTTGAGCCAGAAGCCGCCGATCGCGCAGACGAAGGCGAACACGACGAGCGGCACGCCGGTGAGCCACGAGAAGCGGCGAAACGCCCGATAGCGGCCGTGCAGCCACTCGCGCAGCAGGTGCGCGAACAGCAGCAGCACGAAGGCGTCGGCGGCATAACGGTGCAGGCTGCGCAGCCAGCCGCCAACCCACCACGGCTGATGGGCGAGCGATTCGATCGACGCATAGGCGCCGCTGGCCGAGGTGTCGATCACGGCATAGAGGTAGATGCCGCTGGCGGCGAGCAGCCAGAAGCACAGGAAGCCGAGCGTGCCGAGGTGACGCAGCGGGTTCAGCGCGCTGCCGAAAGCCGCATCGCCGATCCGCTCGGCGGCCTGCCACAGCCCGAGGCCGGCCGCGCGCAGCCCCCGCGCCGGCGCTTCCAGCGCGGCCGCGCCGATCGCGGTGTTCATGTCGCCCCCTTGGGCCTGCGGCCCGTCCCCCCGAGGGGGAACGAGCACCTTCGGAGCGGCCGCGCGGTGCTCATCTAACGCTCTCCGCGGCAGGCACGGCGGCGACGGCTGCGGCCAGGCGCTCGCGCCGGCGGCGCAGGCGATCGGCCAGGAAGTATCCGAACACGGTGAGGAAGAAGCCGATGCCGCCGATCAGCTCGAAGATCAACGCGTAGTTGTAGCGGTATTCACCCGTCTCGGGGTCGTAGACGGTGCACAGGATCCGCACGCGCTCGACCAGCGTGTCCAGCCGCAGCTGCTCGGTGAACGGCGCGCCGGTGAGCAGCTGGCGCAGCGGCTCGCCCAGGCGCTGCGCGTTGATGCGGTCGCCGAGCACCTGCGTGTAGATGCGGCCCTGCGCGTCGACCACCGTCACGCCGAGCACGTGGTCGAAGCCGGCCGGCGTGGCCACGTAGCTGAAGCCGAAGCCGCGCGTGAGGCGGTCCACCGTGGCCGGCTCCGGGCTCAGGAACTCCCAGTTCGGGTAGTCGATGCGCTGCTGCGCCGCGAACGCGCGCATCGCCGGCGGCGAATCGAAGGGCTGGTTGAAGCCGATGCTCACCACGTTGAACTGGTTCGGGCTCAACAGCCGGTCCAGCCCCTTGACGGCGTCGTGCAGGTTGCGCGTGGTGGCCGGGCAGACCTGGAAGCAGCCGGTGTAGATGAAGCTCACCAGCAGCGGCTTGCCGCGGTAGCTGGCGAGGCTGACCGGACGGCCCTGGCGGTCGAGCAGCGTGAATTCGGGTACCGGCTGGCCGATCGCGGCCTGGCTGGCGGCGATGGCCTCGCGCTCGTCGAGACCGGGGCCGGCGCCGCCGTTGCGCGTCGCCTCGCCTTCGACGCTGGCCGAAGCCGAGCCGATCAGCGCTGCCAGCAGCAGCAGCGTTGCGAGCCCTGGTGTGCGCAGACCAACACGCCGGCACCGATCAGCGAACAACCACATCGAGGGTCACCGCAGCCAGCAACACGCTGAGCTGCACCATGGAGGCGAAGAACGCCGCCATCGCTGTCTGCCGGCTCGGCGCCTTGGCGAGCGCGTGCGTCCGGCGCAAGAAATACGCGCCGCCGGCCACCGCGCCGACGGCATAGACGAGGCCCGCGCCGAAGAAGGCGGGCAGCAACGAAGCCGTCACCAGCGCGATGGAGTGCGCGTACACCACACGCGCAGCGCGTGCCGTGCCGGCCACCACCGGGAGCATCGGCACGCCGGCGGCGGCATAGTCGGCCTGACCGGCGATGGCCAGGCTCCAGAAGTGCGGTGGCGTCCAGAGGAACAGCACCAGCGCCAGCAGCAGCGGCAGCGCGCCGAGCGACGGATCCACCGCCGCGCCGCCGGCCAGCACCGCGAAGCTGCCCGAGGCACCGCCGATCACGATGTTGAGCCAGCTGCGGCGCTTGAGCCACAGCGTGTAGACCACGCCGTAGAAGAACGCGCCGAGGAAGATGAACACCGCCGACACGGCGTTGAGCATCCACCACGCCGAGCCGACGGCGCCGGCGAGCATCAGCGCGAACACGCCCAGCCACAGCGGCGAGCGCCGCAGCAGGCCGGTGGCGAACGGCCGGCTGCGGGTGCGCGCCATCAGGCGGTCGGTTTCGGCCTCGACGTACTGGTTGAACGCGCCGGCCGCGGCCGAGGCCACCAGCACCGCCAGCGCGAGCACCACCATCTGCGTCGGCGCGAGGCCCGCGCCGGGGGTGATCGCCAGCCCGGCGAGCGCGGTGATCATGATCAGCACGCCGATGCGCAGCTTGAAGATGCCGATCACCGCACGGACGAGCCCGGCGGTGGAACGATCGACCGGCATCACAGTGGAGTTCATGCGCGTGTTCCCTCGCAACCCACAGCGTAGCGCTTCAGCTCAGACCCCACAGCGTGGACAGGTACTTCCAGTTGATGAAGTAGTAGAGCACGAAGGAGATCAGGAACACCATCGCCAGCGCGAAGGTGCCCGGCGCCGCGAAGCCGGCCGAGCCGTAGGTCTGCGCGGCCACGGTGGGCGCCGTCGGCGGGATCGGCGTGAACTTCGGGCTCTGCGTGCCGCTGTCGAGCTTGCGGCCCCACAGCAGCGTGCCGACGGTGATGTAGACGAAGATCGCACCACCGACGATCGCCACGATGCCGGCGATGCCCACCAGGCCCATCATCAGGTACGCCGCGCCCGGCCACTCGTAGGCCAGCGGGTTGCCGGCGAAGGCCATGTCCCAGTGCCGGCGCGAGACGCCCAGCGTGCCGGCGCCCATCAGCACCAGGCAGAAGAAGTACATCGACAGGCCGAACAGGTAGGGCTGCATCTTGGCCAGGCCCGGGCTGATCACCTCGCGCCGGAACAGCACCGGCAGCAGGAAGTAGGTGAGTGCCATGAACGTCAGCGTGGTGCCGACGACCACCGTGGCGTGGAAGTGCCCCGGCACGTACACCGTGTTGTGGATGATCATGTTCAGCTGCTCGGTGCCCATCATCACGCCGGAGATGCCGCCGAGGAAGCCGAAGCCGATGATGGCGATGAACACGCCCGAGAACGTCGGGTTGCCCCAGGGCGCCTTGCGCAGCCATTCGTACAGGCCCTTGGTGTAGCCCTTCTGGCGTTGCGCGACCTCGATCGCACCGGGGATCGTGAGGCCGTGGATCATCGAGGCCAGCACCGCGAAGTACATGAAGTAGCTGGTGTTGACGACCTTCCAGCCGGTGGACAGGCCCGGGTCGGCCAGCAGGTGGTGCGCGCTGGCCAGCTGCAGGAACAGGATGTACAGCAGGAAGGCCATGCGGCTGACGCGCTCGCTCATCGGCTTGGCGCCGAAGGCGATGGCGGCAGCGGCGTACCAGATGGCGATGTGCGCGGCCACGTTGATCTGCTGCGACGAGTGGCCGAACGCCCACCAGATCGTGCGGTACATCAGCGGGTTGACCTCCTTGACGATGCCGACCGACATCAGGAAGGTCGGGATCAGGATGATCGCGCCCGAGGCGATGGTGAACACCGCGATGATCGCGGCCGTGATGGCGCCGAAGGTGACCAGCGGCACCGAACCCTGGTAGGTCTTGTCGCGCTTGGCCACCACCAGGGTGCCGAAGAACACGAAGCAGGCGATCAGCGCGCCCACCGCGAACAGGATCAGCCCGAGGTAGAACGACGGCGAGGCCATCATCGGCACGTACGACGTCATCATGACGCTGGAGCTGCCCTGGAACACCGCCACGTTGTTGGTGATCGCGCCGATCAGCATCAGCGCGAACGCGAGCCAGGCGATGTTGGGCGTGGCCAGGCGGCAGCGCAGCAACGTCGACGACGCGAAGTACAGCACCGCGATCTCGAAGAAGATGATCCAGAAGATCAGCATGTCGATGCCGTGCGCCGTGAGCACCTGATAGAAGGTGTCGGCCTGCAGCCAGTGGATCGCCGGCCAGCGCGTGAGCGCCACGCCGATGGCGAGCACGCCGCCGATGAGCAGGAACACGACGGCGACGAACGCGTTGGCGATCATCAGCTTCTCGGCCTGGGCCTCGAACTGAAGGCCCGAGCGCGGGCAGGTGCGATAGGTGGTGGTGGACATGTTCGCCTCCCCCTTACTTCACGTAGATGCGGCCGACCATCGTGTGATGGTTGATGCCGCAGTATTCGTTGCACACCACCGAATACGTGCCGCTCTGGTTCGGCGTGACGGTGACCACGTGCTCGAAGCCGGGCACGACTTGGATGTTGATGTTGGCCGGCTGCAGCGAGAAGCCGTGGTTGTAGTCGAGCGAGGTGAGGTGCAGCTTGTAGGTCTTGCCCTTCTCGAGCTCGAGGATGGGCCAGAAGTTCCACAGCCGCGCGATCATGTACACGTCGCTGCCCGCGGGCGGCGCCACCACCGGCGTCTTCTGGTCGGTCTCGGTGCGCACGGTGAACTTGTCGACCACCGCCTGGGCCTTGGCGGTGAACTTCTCGGGCGTGGTGCGGTAGGTTTCGGTCGAGAGGTTCTGCTTGCCCCAGATGTGCCAGCCGATCATCATGAAGAACATCGTCAGGCACCAGATCAGCGCGAGGGTGATCCAGGTGCCCTCGACCCGGTCGATCGGGTGCTTGTACCAGAGCCGTTCCGACGGCGGCAGGATGGCGCTCATGATGTCTCCTTCACTTGGCCATGGGCAGCGTGAGGATGTCGACGACGCCCCACACCGTGTACATCAGCATCGGCACCATCACGCCGAGGAACAGCAACAGGAACGGGTTGTCCAGCAACTGCTGCATCCAGGGCACGGGCTCGTTCGGGTTGTCTTTGACCGGATGGTTCATGGTGGCTCCTTCGCTGAGGGACGTCGGGACGACACGGCACGGCCGCGCCGTGGCGACACGCTGCGGACGATTCTGTGGATCCCCCTGGGGGCTGCACTTGAACCACTTCAAGAAAATGGCGCGGCCGATGCGCCGAAGGCACAACGCCGAACGGGCTTGACCCTGGGCACATGAGGGCCGTTGCGACCGTTGCGCCCGCGGTTGCCCTTGCCGCGAGAGGGGTCCCTCGCAGGACGCGCGCACCCGATGCACCCGATGCTGCACTGCACCGTCATACCATGCCGGTGATGGCGGCGCGCCGCTTGTTGGGGCTTGCCCTCATGGACGAACGCGTGGGGCATGTGATGGGCGTGCGGGCACGGGCGACAATGACCCCTCGGACCGACCCTCGAAGGACCTGCCGATGACGCGCCAGCCCCTCTCGCCCCGCAACGCATTCGCACGCTGGGCGCTGGCCCTGGCGGTCGCGTCGGCCGCGTCGGCGCCTGTGGCGCATGCGCAGGCGGCGACGCAGAAGGCAGCCGAGGAGCCCACCGTCGCGAAGAAGGTCGGCGGCGCGGTGGAGCGCGGCGTGAAGGCCGCGGCCAGCGGCGTGGAGCGCGGCGTCGAGGCCGCCGCCAGCGGCGTGCGCCGCGCCGGCAACGCGGTGGGCCGCGGCGCCGAAGCAGCCGGCAGCGCGGTGAGCAAGGGCGCGCGCAAGATCGGCCTGCCCGCCGAACGCGCGTCGGCACCGAAACCCTGAGGCCGGACTCGAGCCGGTCCACTGCGGACCGGCGAATGCCTGCCGAAGGCCCGAGCGCGTCTCGCGCGCGAGGGCTGAGCGCGCGACGTTTGCGCGCGCAGCGGCGCGCGCACGCCGCCTGGGCCGTGGTCGATTGCCGCCACAATCGGCGCGAACGACGAGGCCCCAGATGGACATGCTGCACGCGATGAGCGCGTTTGCCGCGGTGGTGGACGCCGGCGGCTTCGCCGGCGCCGCGCGCCGGCTGGGGCTGTCGCCGCCGGCGGTCACGCGGGCGATCAACGAGCTCGAGGCGCACCTGGGCGTGCGGCTGCTGACACGCACCACGCGCGCGGTGCGCGCCACCGAGGCCGGCGCCCGCTACGCGGAGGACTGTCGCCGCATCCTGCAGGCGATCGACGAGGCCGACGAATCGGCCAGCGGCGCGCACGCCGCGCCCAAGGGCCGCCTGAGCGTGGCCGCGCCGTCGCTGTTCGGCGCGCGCTTCGTCGCGCCGGTGGTCAGCCAGTACCTGCTGCGCTACCCCGAGATGCGCGTGAGCTGCTGGTTCCTCGACCGCGTGGTGCAGCTGCTCGAAGAGGGCGTCGACGCCGCGGTGCGCATCGGCGACGTGCCCGACTCGGGCCACTCCGCCGTGCGCGTGGGCCAGGTGCGGCGCGTCGTCTGCGCGGCGCCGGCGTATCTGGAGCAGCGCGGCACGCCCGATGCGCCCGAGGAGCTGGCCGGCCATGCCATCGTCGCCGCCGGCGGCGTGGCGCCGGCGGCCGAGTGGCGGCTGCTCGCGGGCGGCAGCGCGCGCACGATGAAGCTCGAGGCGCGGCTGCACGCCACCACGCACGAGGCCGCGCTGCAGGCGGCGCTGGCCGGCGTGGGCATCACGCGGCTGCCGTGGTTCCAGGTGGCCGAGGCCGTCAAGGCCGGGCGGCTGCGCGTGCTGCTGGGCAGCCACGAAACAGCGCCGCTGCCGGTGCACGTGGTGCACCGCGAGGGCCGGCATCCGACGCAGAAGGTGCGCGCGTTCGTCGATCTCGCGGTGCAGGCGCTGCGCGCCGAGCCGCTGCTCAACCCCTGATTCGCACGGCCACCGCTACTGCAGCGGCTACTGCAACGGCTGGTGCGCGGCCAGCCGCCGCGCGTCGAGGATGCGGATGTCGCGCTTGTCGATCTCGATCAGCCCGGCGGCCTCGAGCTCGTGCAGTACGCGCGAGAAATACTCCGGCGTCAGCGACAGCCGCGAGGCGATGGTGGCCTTGCTCACCGGCAGCGAGACGGTGATGACCTCGCCGCTGGCGCAGTCCTCCACCACCTGGTCGCGCAGCAGGTAGCCGATCACGCGCTGCGCGCCGCTGTGCAGCGCATAGGCCTGCACATCGTGCACCAGGCCGTGCAGCCGGCGCGAGATCCCGGCCAGCATGCGCAGCGCGAACTTCGGGTCCTGCTCGATCTCGGCCAGCACCGCGGCCTTGCTCACCGTGAGCACGATCGCATCGGACAGCGTCTGCGCGCTGACGATGTAGGGCCGCCCGGTGAACATCAGCGCCTCGGCGAAGCTCTGGCCCGGGCCGATCAGCTCGATCACCTTCTCCTGCCCGGCCGGCGACAGCGCGAACAGCTTCACCTGCCCGAGCACGGCGACGTGAAAGGCCTCGCAGGGCTCGCCGACGCGAAACACCATGTCGCCACGGGCCAGGCGCCGCAGCTGGCAGCCGGCGGCCAGCCGCGTCAGCTCGTCGGGGCTGAGGTCGTTGAACAACGGCAGCACCGAGAGGTAACGCGGCAGATCGAATCGCTGGAGGTCCATCGCGGGTGACACATCCCTCGCCCGCTCCCGGGCCAGGGGCGGATTGTCGAAGCACGGCTGTGCCCGAACACTGATCGAAGTCAAGGCCGAATGGTACTCACGGGCCGAGCGATCGCAACGCGCCAACCACGCCACGCTCGCGCAGCGCGCGCAGGTGGGCGGCCACCGTGGCGGCCAGACCAGCGGCCTGCGCGGCCGGCGCTGCGGCAAGCGGCCCGCACACCGGCGCAAAGGCCAGCAGCGCACGCGCCGCTGCCTCGGGCTCGGCCTCCAGCGGCAGCGCCTGCAGCGCCGCGGCCTGCGGGTCGTCGATCGGGTAGGACGCGCCGGATTCGTCGCGGCCGCGCAGGTAGTGCAGCCAGGCCGCCAGGCCGAAGGCCATGCGCGCCACGCCCTGGCCGGCCGCCAGGCGCTCGGCCAGCGGCGCGATCCAGCGCTGCGGGATCTTCTGCGAGCCGTCCATCGCGATCTGCTGACAGCGATGCGCCAGCGCCGGGTTGCGCCAGCGCTGCAGCAGCGCGGCGCGGTAGGCGGCGCGGTCCCAGCCGGCGAGCGTGCCCAGCGTGGGCTCGACCTCGTCGCGCAGCAGCGCCTCGACATGCGCGGCCAGTTCGGGCCGCGCTAGCGCGGCGTCCACCGTGGGCCAGCGCGCCATCGCGCCGAGGTAGGCGATCTGCGAATGCGCGCCGTTGACCAGCCGCAGCTTGACCCGCTCCCACGGCGCCGCGGCGTCGACGATGCGCACGAGCGCGGCATCGAAGGCCGGCCGGCCGGCCGCGAAGCGATCCTCGAGCGCCCAGTCGGTGAACGGTTCGGCGACCACCGGCCAGGCGTCGTGCAGGCCGAGGGCAGCCGACACGGCGTGCACATCGGCCGGCGTCGTGCGCGGCACGATGCGGTCGACCATCGAGCACGGGAAGCTGCAGCGCGCGTCGATCCAGTCGGTGAGTGCACGCTCCTCGTTCACGGCTCTTGCCAGCACGCGATCGTGCAGCTGGCGGCCGTTGCCCGGCAGGTTGTCGAGCGACAGCAGCGTGAGCCCGCCGTGGCCCTGCGCGCGCCGCTGCGCGAGGCCGCGCACGATGAAGTCCACCGCGCTGCCGGCGCCGCTGGCGGCATAGCCCTTCTCGGTGATCGTGACGCTCACGATCGCCGTCTCGGGCGCGGCGATGCGATCGACCACCGCCTGCGGCTCGCGTGGCGCCACCAGCAGCTCGCGCAGGCAGCCGATCACCTGCAGGCGCTGGCGCGGCGCGCCGTCGCGCTCAGCGTCGCGCACGGCCAGCGTATAGAGGCCCTGCTGCGGCGCCAGTGCGTCGTGCGTGTCGGGCTGCCGCATCGACACGCCGACGATGCCCCAGCGCCGGTCATCGGGATGCTGCGCCAGCGCACGCTCCACCGCGACCGCCAGGTGCGCACGCGCGAACGCGCCGATGCCCAGGTGCACGATGCCGCTGGCCAGCCGCGAGCGGTCGTAAGAGGGCTGCTGCACGTCGGCCGGCAGCGCGGCCAGGCGCTGCGGGTGCAGGCGCGCCGGGGAGTTCGCGGCGTCGTTCAACTGCAGCTCCCGCCCGTCGCCGGCGCGAACGCGGTGCCCTTCAGCCGGGCGAAGCCGCCGCCCGCCGCACGCACGCGCAGGCGATCGCCGGCATGCCATTGCAGCGCGAGCGTGTGCGCCGGGCTCGGAGCGACCCGCGGCGCAGCGCTGTCGAGTCGCCAGTCGAAGTCGATCGCCGCACCGGCCGGTGGCAGGACGCTTCGGGCAAGGGCGCGCGGCGGCATCGGTCGTGCGTTGGATGGGGGCGGATCATCGCCGATGCGCCAACGCAATCCCCCTAGTCCATCGGGTCCGGACAATCCGCAGCCACAACGATCATGGTTCGGACGTATAAGTCGATTGCCGCGTCGCTGCGCGCGGCAGGGCTGGGAGAACGGCGGATGGCCACCATCAGATTCACCTACCGCACACCCGAAGTGGGCACCACGCGCCGCCCGCCCGAGCCCGCTGCCGCCAACGACACCGCGCCCCCGCCCGCCGAAGACCTGCGGCCCGCCAAGGCCGATCGCTGGTGGCGCGAATCGTCGTACGACCTCTGGCATGGCCTGGAAGTGAAGGAAGACGCGGTCGACACGATCCCAGCCGAGTGGCTCGACGAGTTCGACCTGCCCTGACGGCGCGCCGGCGCGGCAGCCGGCGCATGATTCTTCTTCGCTAGCGGTCACGCGCAGCGCATCGGCCTACAGCAGATCGGCGCGCAGCGCAGCTCGCGCCACGCGATCGGCGCTCCGTCGCAAGGGGCATCGTCGATCCGCGGTTCGGTGAGAGACTTGCGCCCTCGCGAGCCGCCGGCCAGGGCGACCCACCCGGCGCCGGGCAGACCGGCGGCTCGCTGCCGTCCGAAGCCGATCCTCGGAGACCGAATGCGAACGATGCGCCGTATCCTTCTTGCGACGTGTGTGGCCGTGGGTCTCGCGGCTTGCGACAAGAGCGCCGCCTGGTTCGGCGGCGCGAAGAAGGGCGCCAACGCGCCGCCGGTCACGCTGCTGCTGGCGCCCGAGGATCTGCGCACCGTCGCGCTCGCCGACCGCGCCCAGGGCCCGGTGATCACCGGCTCGGTCCAGCCCGAGCGGCGGGCCGATCTGCGGGCCGAGGTGTCGTCGGTCGTGTTGACCGTGCTGAAGGACAACGGCGAGCCGGTGCGCCGCGGCGAGCTGCTGGTGCGGCTCGACGACACCGCGATCCGCGACAGCCTGGCCTCGGCCGAGGAGTCGGTGCGCGCGTTGAACCAGGCCTTCGACCAGGCCGAGCGCCAGGTGCAGCGGCTCAAGACGCTGCAGGCCCAGGGCATGACCTCGATGCAGGCGCTCGAAGACGCCGAGGTGCGACGCAACAACGCGCAGAGCGATCTGGTCGCCGCGCGCGCGCGCGTGGTGTCGGCGCGGCAGATGCTCCAGCGCACCGAGGTGCGCGCGCCGTTCGACGGCGTGGCGAGCGACCGCAAGGTCTCGGCCGGCGACACGGCGCAGATCGGCAAGGAGCTGCTGAAGGTGATGGACCCGCGCAGCATGCGGCTCGAAGGCCTGGTGTCGGCCGACCGCATGCACGAGCTGCAGATCGGCCAGCGCGTGAGCTTCCGCGTCAACGGCTACCCGCAGGGCGACTTCACCGGCACCGTGCGCCGCATCGACGCCGCGGCCAACGCCACCACGCGGCAGGTGGAGGTGTTCGTGGCCTTCGCCGGCACCGAGATGCCGCGCGTGGCGGGCCTGTATGCCGAGGGCCGCGTGGAAACCGGCAGCACCAAGGTGCTCACGGTGCCCGAGTCGGCGGTGGTCCGCAGCGGCGACAACACCCATGTCTGGCGCGTGCAGGGTCAGGCCGTGCAGAAGGCGCCGGTGCAGCTCGGCGAACGCGACCCGCGCCGCGGCGAGTACCCGGTGGTGGCCGGCCTTGCCGCGGGCGACCGCATCCTGCGCAGCCCCACGCCGGCAGTCGTCGACGGGCAGAAGGTGGAGTTCGCCGCCGCGCTGGCCTCCAACGGCGCGCCCGTGCCGCCCAAGCCCTGAACCGCGAAGGGTCGCCGCGCATGTTCCTCTCCGACTTCTCCATCAAGCGTCCGATCGCGATGATCGTGATCGTCATCGCGCTGATGGGCGCCGGGCTGCTCGCGCTGGCCAAGCTGCGCGTGAACCAGATCCCCGACGTCGAGCAGCCGATCCTGGTGGTCACCATCGTCTACCCCGGCGCATCGCCCGAGACGGTGGAGCGCGAGCTGATCAACCGCATCGAGAAGTCGCTGCAGACGATCTCGGGCGTCGACCAGCTGCGCTCCTCGGCGCGCGAAGGCAGCGCGCAGATGGCGCTGTTCTTCAAGTTCGACAAGAACATGATCGAGGCTGCCGACGAGGTGCGCAACGCCATCGGCGCCGTGCGCCACAAGCTGCCGCTCGAGATGCGCGAGCCGGTGCTGACGCGCATCGACCCTTCGGCGCAGCCGATCCTGCAGATGGCGCTGTCGAGCACCTCGCAAAGCCACGCCGTGATCTCGCGCCTGGCCGAGGACGATCTGGCCGATCGCTTCCGCGCCATTCCGGGCGTCGCGGTGGTCAACGTCAACGGCGCGCTGCGGCGCGAGCTGTCGGTGCTGCTGCGCGCCGAGAAGCTGCGCGAGTACGCGGTGTCGGTCGCCGAGGTGGTCAACGCGCTGCGCGAGCAGAACACCACCGCGCCGGTGGGCAAGGTGCGCGGAAGGCTGGAAGACCAGAGCATCCGCCTGGTCGGCCGCATCGAGTCGCCCGGCGAGTTCGAGCAGATCGTGGTGCGCCGGCGCGGCGACGAGATCGTGCGGCTGGGCCAGCTCGCCACCGTGCGCGACGGCTTCGCCGAGGTCGGCGGCTACTCGCTGCGCAACGGGCATCCCAACGTCGGCATTTCCATCACGCGCTCGCGCGACGCGAGCACGGTGGGCGTGGCCAACGAGGCGCGCAAGGTGGTGGCCGAGGTGCGCAAGACGCTGCCGGCCGGCACCACGCTCGAGATCACGCAAGACGGCGGCGAGGACGCGCAGGCCAGCCTCGACAACGTGATCCATGCCCTCGTCTTCGGCGCCGGGCTCACGATCCTCGTCGTCTACCTGTTCCTGAACTCCTGGCGTTCGACGCTGATCACGGCGCTGTCGCTGCCCACCAGCGTGATCGCCGCCTTCATCGCGGTGTGGGCCTGCGGCTTCACGCTGAACTTCATGAGCCTGCTCGGCCTGAGCCTGGCCATCGGCGTGCTGATCGACGACGCGATCGTGGTGCGCGAGAACATCGTGCGCCACATGGAGTCCGGCGAGGAGCGGCGCACCGCGGCCCTGAACGGCACCGCCGAGATCGGCCTGGCGGTGGCGGCGACCACGTTCTCGATCGTCGCGGTGTTCGTGCCGGTGGCCTTCATGCCCGGCGAGTCGGGCGAGTGGTTCCGCCCCTTCGGGCTGACGGTGGTGGCCTCGGTGCTGGTGAGCCTGTTCATCAGCTTCACGCTCGATCCGATGCTCTCGGCCTACTGGGGCGATCCGCCGGGTCATCACCGCGCGGCGCGGCACGGCATCAGCCGTGTGCTGCAGCGCTTCAACACCTGGTTCGACCACCAGGCCGACCGCTACGGCCGCGTGATCGCCTGGGCACTGCACCACCGGCGCTGGATGTTCGTGATCGCCACCGCGAGCTTTGCCGCGGCGATCGGGCTGCAGGCCAGGTTCGGCGGTTCGAGCTTCCTGCCGGTCAGCGACGATGGTGCCATCGCGGTCGACGTGCGCACGCCGTCGTCGGCGAGCCTGGAGTACGCCAGGCTGAAGGTGGAAAGCGCTGCCGCGCTGGCCCGCACGATCAAGGAGACGGTGGCGACCAACGCCTACGTCAACGCGGGCGGCGGCCGCGTCTACGTCGACCTCGGCAAGAGCACCGAGCGCAAGCGCTCGGCGCAGCAGATCGCCGCCGAGCTGCGCACGCTCACCGCACGGCTGGTCGGCGCCGAGTACGTGGTGATCGATTCGCTCAGCATGGGCACGCAGAAGCCGGTGCAGATCCGCTTCACCGGCCCCGACGTGCGCAAGCTGCTGGCGATCACCAACGACTTCATGGTCCAGCTGCGCACCGTGCCCGGCGCCACCGATGTCGGCCTGTCGGAGCAGGATCCGCAGGACGAGCTGAAGATCGAGCTCGACCGTGGCCTGGCCAACGCGCTGGGCATCTCGGTGGCCGATGCCGCCCAGGCGCTGCGCGTGGCCTTCGCCGGCGTGGAAGTGGGCGACTGGGTCGACCCGGCCGGCGAGACGCGCGACGTGGCGGTGCGGCTCGACCCGGCCGACCGCGTGGATGCGAGCAACATCGAGCGGCTGCCGGTGGCGGTGACGGGCAGCAACCGCATCGTGCCGCTGGAGCAGATCGCCACCGTCACGCTCGGCAAGGGCCCGAGCCAGATCAGCCACGCCGACGGCAAGCGCACGATCGCCGTCAGCGCCAATGCGCAGGACCGCTCGTCGGGCGAGGTGACGGCCGACGCGTTAAAGCTCGCCAAGGCGATGCCGTTCCCGCCGGGCTACGGCGTCGAGCTCGCGGGTGCCGCGCGCAGCCAGCAGGAGGTGTTCAAGCAGATGGGCATCGCGCTGGCGAGCGGTGTCGCTCTGATGTACCTGATCCTGGTGATCCAGTTCGGCTCGTTCACCGCGCCGATGGCGGTGATGCTGTCGCTGCCGCTGTCGCTGATCGGCGTCGTGGTGGCTCTGCTGCTCACGCGCGGCACGCTGAACCTGATGAGCTTCATCGGCGTCATCATGCTGATGGGGCTGGTGGCCAAGAACGCGATCCTGCTGCTCGACGCCGCGCGCGCGCAGGAGCGCGCGGGCGTCGATCGCGAGCAGGCGCTGATGCATGCCGGCCGCAAGCGCTTCCGCCCGATCCTGATGACCACGCTGGCGCTGATCGCCGGCATGATGCCGGTGGCCATCGGCATCGGCGAAGGCGGCGAGTTCTACCGCCCGATGGCCGTGGCCATCATCGGCGGCACGATCACCTCGACGCTGCTGACGCTGCTGGTGATCCCGAGCTTCTACGACTCGATCGAGATCTGGCGCGAGCGCACGCTGGCGCGGTTCGGCCGCGTCAAGGCGCGCTTCGGTCGCCGGCGCGGCAGCGACATCGCGCCGGCGAAGTAGGCCCGGGCGGGGCCGATTGCGCAGCAGGGACAATGCCTGCCGCATGAAGACTCCCGGGCTGCCGCCGCCGGAGGCCAAGAGCGGCGTCAAGATCGACTACGTGGCCAAGCGCCTGGGCCTGGCGCTGGCACCGCTCGGCTTCAAGCGCAAGGGCCGGCAGTTCATGGCCGGCGCTGGCATCGGCGACGCGCAGCACTGGCAGATCGTGCAGTTGCAGGCCGACAAATGGAACGAAGGCCCGCGCGGCGGGTTCTTCGTGAACCTGGCGGTGCAGTTCCCGGCGATCACCCGCCTGATCGCCCAGCGACCGGGCATGGACTTCATGCGCGAGTACGCCGACAAGGTCGACGAGAGCCTCGGCCAGGCGCGCGAGCGCCTGGGCCCCTTGCTGGCGCAGCTGCCGCGCGATCATCCCTGCGCTCGGCCAGGGCACCGCGACGAGTTCCGCTTTCGCAGCGAGACCGATCTGGCCGCGCTGGCCGACGAAGTCGTCCGCTCGACGGTCGAAGTCGGACTGCCGTGGCTGCGGCGCTTCGCCGAGCTGCGCGCGCTGGCCGAGTCCGACGGTTCGACGTTCGGCGCCAGCTTCGATGTGCGCATCGCCGCCGCGATGCTGCTGGGCGACCGCGATCGCGCACAGCAACACCTCGCACAAGGCCGCGAGCACCTGGCGCGCGCCAGCAAGATCTACCTCGACAGCATGCGCACCTGGTGCGCCGGCTTGGGCCTCGATGTCTCGATGTTCCCCGGCGAACCCGCGCCGCAGCGGCCGACGCCGTCGGCGCCGCGGCGCGCAGATCAGGCCCGTGCCGAGTCCGCAGCACATGCCGGGCAGGCCGCCACGATCTTCCGCGGCCCGGCCGGCGCGACCGCCTCGCCCGCCGCGCTGGCGCAGGCCTGGGTGGCCGAACACCGTGCGCGCTGGCTGGAGCAGCCCAAGCCGCTCGTCGATCTGCCCAGCGGCCGCGCCATCGCGGCGCTTGCCGAGGCCGATCGCCAGGCGGTGCTGCCGGCGCTGTTGCAGCTCGCGGTCGATGCCGAGCGCGCCGCGGCGCCGCGCGAAGCCGGCCAGGACAGCGGCGACGCCTTCGATCTCGACGAAAGCCTTCGCGTGCTGATCGGGGCGCTGCTGGCTGCCGTGCCGGCCCCGAGCCTCGACACCGCGCTGGCCGTGCTCGCCGCGATGCGCTCGCTGGTCACCCGCTGGCGCCAGGATCCGGTGACCGGTGGCTACCCCTGGGGTTTTGCCGCGCTCGCGCAATGGCTCGCCGGCCCGCCCTGCGCGCCGCACCGCGCCGCGCTGCAGCCAGGCGTGGCCGCATGGCTGGAGGAGTACGCACGGTTCTCGTTGCGCTCGTTCGAGCAGATGAGCGCCTGGCTCGCGGCCGAGCGCGCCAAGCCGCTCGACCCGGCGAACCCGATCTACGAGTTGCTGCTCGAAGCGCGTGAACGCGAACAGGAGATGCTGGCGAAGGCGGCCGCGCCGAGCGACGACGAGTTGCGACGCCGCATCGGCGAGTACCCCGAACAACGCATGGCGGCCGACGACAAGCGCGGCGTGCTCGCGCTGCGCCAGTTGGCGAAGCGCGATGCAGCCAGCGGCCGGCTGCCGCTGCAGTGGGACGGCGACGACTGGGGCGCGGCCTGCCGATCATCATGGGTCGGCGCCGGGGTCGCGCTGCGCAACGCGTTGGCGCCGATGCTGCAGGATTTTCTCGAGGGCGTGGACACGCGCCCGCCGCAACGCTGGCAACGTGCGCTCGATGCGCGCATCGCCGCGCTGCCCAGCGGCGAGACCGACGCCGCTCGCGCCTGGCTGCTGCAGCGCCTGGCCGACTTCGAGACATGCAGCGGGCGCAGCGAATGGGCCACCACCGGCGCGCGCCCCGGTGTCGGCGCCATGCTCGGCGAAGACAGCGAGAAGCTGTTGCGCGGTCTGATGTGGTGGGCTTGGCGCGATGCGGCGATCGCTGCACCGGCGCTGGCTGCGGCGCTGCAGCGCGTCAGCAGCGGCGCCTGGCTGCGGCTGCCCGAGGTGGGTGCACGCGCGCCGTCGGTCGGCGGCCTGGCGCTGCGCATGCTCGCCGGCCTCGGGCCCGATGCACGCGACGGCGTGGCAGCGCTGGCGCTCGAGCGGGGCGTGCCCAAGCAGCTCGAGCAGGCGGTGCAGCGTGCGTTGAAGGAGCCGCTCGCGCGGGCTTGATGCGCGCGCTCAAGCAACCTCGCGCCAAGCCACGTTCGCGCCCAGCAGTGCCAGGTTCTCGGCGAAGCGCGGGTGCGCGCGCCGGATCGGATCGGCCGAACGGATCGTCGATCGGCCCTCGATGCCGGCGGCCACCATCAGCAGCGCGATCGCCACGCGGATGATGTAGGGGCTGGTCACGCTCGCCGGCTGCAGCGGCCGGCCGCCGAAGGTGACCACGCGATGCGGATCGCTCTGGAACGCCTGCGCGCCGAACTTGGCGAGTTCGCTCACCCAGCCGAGCGCGCCGTCGTAGACCTTGTTCCAAAACAGCGTTTGGCCCTCGGCGCGCACGCCCAGCGCGATGAAGATCGGCAGCAGGTCGGCCGGCACGTAGGGCCACGGCGCGGCCTCCACCTTCTGCAGCAGATGGCGCGTGAGCGGCTCGCGCACGCGCAGCCGGCCTTCGACCACCGCGCGCGACCAGCCGTGCTCGTGCAGCGTGAAGACGCCGAACTTGGCGAAGGTGCGATCGAGCAGCGGCCAGAGCTCGGGCGCGGTGTTCCTCACCTGCACGTCGCCGCCGGTGATGGCGCCGAGCGCGAGAAAGGTCGCGACCTCGTGGAAGTCCTCGGCGAAGCGCCAGGCCGCGCCGCGCAGCGCGTCGACGCCGTGCACGGTGAGCCGCGAGGTGCCGATGCCGTCGATGCGCGCGCCCATGCGCTGCATGAAGCGGCAGAACTCCTGCACGTGCGGCTCGCACGCGGCGTTGGTCAGCGTCGACGTGCCGCGCGCCGTGGTTGCGCAGAGCACGAAGTTCTCGGTCGCGGTCACCGAGGCATGGTCGGGCCAATGGTCCGCGCCCTGCAGCGGGCGCCGGGCCTGCACGACCCAGGCTTCGCCGTCGCGCTCGATGCGCGCGCCGAAACGCTGGAACACCTCCAGATGCGGATCGATCTCGCGCGCGCCCAGGGTGCAGCCCTGCACGTCGGGCTCGATGCGTGCCGCGCCGAAGCGCGCCAGCAGCGCCGGCACCAGCAGCGTCGACGCGCGCATCGCCGCGGGCAGCCGGTGCACGCGCACATCGAAGGCGGGCGCGGCATGCTGCAGCTCCAGCACACCGGCAGCGGCATCGAAGCTGGCGTGGCTGCCCAGCTCGCGGAAGAAGGCCAGCAGCTTGCGCACGTCGGTGATGTCGGGCACGCCCGCCAGCGCCAGCGGTTGATCGGTGAGCAGCGTGGCCGCGAGCACCGGCAGCACGGCGTTCTTGTTGGCCGAAGGCTCGATGCGGCCGGCGAGCGGCCGAGCGCCGTGGATGATCAGGTCTGACATGGTGTGCGCGCGTCGGCAGTCGGGTTCGATGGCCCGACACTCTCCGCGCAGGGCATGAACGGCCCATGAAGCGTGTGAAGACCGGGTGAAGTCGTCTGCCGTCATCTGCGACCGCCCAGCAACGAGCCGGACACATCGGCATGCCACACTGAGCCCATTGCATCTCACGAGGATTCACGGCATGAATGCCCACACCCTGCTGCGCGCCACGGTGGCCGCTGCCACTGTTGCCCTCTCGCTGCAGGCGCAGGCCACCGGCCTGGCCACCTGCGACTCCGGCCCGCGCGAGGGCTGGCAGCCGCAGACCAAGCTCGAGGCGCAGCTCAAGGACAAAGGCTGGCAGGTCCGCCGCATCAAGGAAGACGGCGGCTGCTACGAGGTCTACGGTCTCGACGAGAAAGGCCAGCGCGTGGAGGCCTACTTCCACCCGGTAACGCTGGCGCCGGTGCCCACCAAGGCGCGCTGAGCCGGCGTGGACAGGGCGCGTTCAGCGCGCACCCTGCGCGTCTGGAGCTTCGCGCAGCGCGGCATCCACTGGTCGCTTGCCGTCTGCGTGATCGGCTGCGTGCTGCTGCACGAAGGCGGTGCGTGGCACGAACGGCTGGGTTATGCCGCGCTCGCGCTGGCCGCCTGGCGCGTCTGGCGCGGCTGGGCCGGGCCGGCCGGCGAGCGCTTCACGCGCTTCGTGCTCGGGCCGGCAGCGACGCTGGCCTATGCGCGGCGCCTGTGGCAGCGCCGCGAGGAGCGGCACCTGAACCACAACCCGCTGGGCGCATGGATGGTTCTCGCGCTGCTCGCCTCGGCGCTGCTGGCCGGCACCAGCGGCTGGCTCTACGAGACCGACCGCTTCTGGGGTGACCCGGTGATCTACGCGCTGCACCAGCTCGGCGGCTGGGCCCTCGCGGCGCTGGTGCCGCTGCACGTGGCCGGCGTGGTGATGGCGTCACGGCGCCACGCCGAGAACCTGGTCGCGGCGATGGTCGACGGCCGCAAGCGCGGGCCCGAGCCGGGCGACGTGGCCTGAGCGGGCTGCGCGACGCGCGCGCCTTCAGCTCTTGCGGCAGACGCCGTCGCGGCCCTCGCGCACCCACACCCCGCCGGAACGGGTGCACACCTCCTGGGCCGTGGCGCGACGCTCGGCGATGCGATCGGGCGCGGTGGCGACCCGGAATAGCGCGGCGCTGACCGACAGCGCGATCACGGCCGCGAAGGCAAGAATCGTGAAGCGGACGACCATGTGACGCTCCCAAGGCTGTTGTGTTGTCGAGCGGCAAGCAAATCCTACGCCCGCGGCGCGCGCCATGCGCGGCCAGGGTCTTGCGAACTAGGGAATAGTCGTCGGACATTGCGTCCGCTCAGCAGGTTCCGGCGGCTGACGGTTGCTTACCAATGCCACAGGCTGCCGTCGTGCTGCAGCCGGTTGACGGGCAGGTAAGCGCGGCGGTACGGGAAGGTCGCCGCCAGCGCCTCGTCGATGGTCACGCCGTGGCCCGGTGCCTCGCCGGGGTGCATGAACCCGCGCTCGAAGCGGTAGGCATGCGGGAACACGGCCTCGGTCTCGGCCGTGTGCGGCATGTGTTCCTGGATGCCGAAGTTGGCGATCGCCAGGTCGAGGTGTAGCGCGGCACCCATGCACACGGGTGACAGATCGGTCGCGCCATGGCTGCCGGTGCGCACCTGGTGCAGCGCGGCGAAGTCGAAGATCCGCTTCAGGTGCGTGATGCCGCCGGCATGCACCACCGTGCAGCGGACGTAGTCGATCAACTGCCGCTCGATCAGCGTCTTGCAGTCCCACACCGAGTTGAACACCTCGCCCACCGCGAGCGGCGTCGTCGTGTGGCGGCGGATCAGCTCGAACGCCGCCTGGTCCTCGGCCGGCGTGGCGTCTTCCATCCAGAACAGGCGGTACGGTTCGAGGTCCTTGCCCAGCCGCGCGGCCTCGATCGGCGTCAGCCGGTGGTGCACGTCGTGCAGCAGCTGCAGCTCCTCGCCGAGCTCGGCGCGCAGCGCCTCGAACAGCGCCGGCGTGTGGCGCAGGTACTTGGCCGTGTCCCAGTCGTGCTCCGAGGGCAGGCTCGCGTCGGCCGGCTCGTAGGGCTTGCCGTCGCTGGCCACGCCGTAGACCTTGCCGATGCCGGGCACGCCGCTTTGCGCGCGGATCGCCTGGTAGCCGAGCGACTTCAGGCGCTTGACCTCGTCGACCGTCTGCGCGATGTCGCGGCCGTTGGCATGCGCGTACACCAGCACGCGCTCGCGGCTCGCGCCGCCGAGCAGCTGGTACAGCGGCAGGCCGGCCGCCTTGGCCTTGATGTCCCACAGCGCGGTGTCGACGGCAGCGATCGCGCTCATCGTCACCGGGCCACGCCGCCAGTAGGCGCCGCGGTAGAGGTACTGCCAGGTGTCCTCGATGCGGTGCGCGTCGCGGCCGATCAGGCAGGGGACCACGTGATCGGCGAGGTAGCTCGCCACCGCCAGCTCGCGGCCGTTGAGCGTGGCGTCGCCGAGGCCGGTGAGGCCCTCGTCGGTCTCGATCTTCAGCGTCACGAAGTTGCGGCCGGGGCAGCAGACGATGACCTTGGCGGCGGTGATCTTCATGCAGCGTCGCTACATCACCGCACCGAGCTGCCAGGGCACGAACTCGTTCTGCCCGTAGCCGTGCAGCTCGCTCTGGGTCTTGCGCCCGGATGCGGTGGCCAGCATCAGCCGGAAGATGCGTTCGCCGACCTCGTCGACGCCCTCGCCGGCCTCGACGATGCCGCCGCAATCGAGGTCGATGTCGTCCTGCTGCCTGAGCCACAGCGCGGTGTTGGTGCTGAGCTTCAGCGACGGGCTCGGCGCGCAGCCGTAGGCCGAGCCGCGGCCGGTGGTGAAGCAGATCAGGTTGGCGCCGCCGGCCACCTGGCCGGTGGCCGACACCGGGTCGTAGCCCGGCGTGTCCATGTAGACGAGGCCGCGCGCGGTCACGCCTTCGGCGAACTCGACCACGTCGACCAGGTTGGTGGTGCCGCTCTTGGCGATCGCGCCGAGGCTCTTCTCGAGGATGGTGGTGAGCCCACCGGCCTTGTTGCCGGCCGAGGGGTTGTTGTCCATCGACATGCCGTTGCGCGCGGTATAGGCCTCCCACCAGCGGATGCGCGCGATCAGCTTGTCGGCCACCGCCTGCGAGACGGCGCGGCGCGTCAGCAGGTGCTCGCCGCCGTAGATCTCGGGCGTCTCGGAGAGGATCGCCGCGCCGCCGTGGCGCACCACGCGGTCGACCGCCGCACCGAGCGCGGGGTTGGCGCTGATGCCGGAGTAGCCGTCGCTGCCGCCGCATTGCAGGCCCACGGTGAGGTGGCGTGCCGGCACCGGCACGCGCTGCACGCGGTTGGCCTCGGGCAGCAGGCCGCGGATGATCTCGACGCCGCGCGCCACCGTCTTCGCGGTGCCGCCGCTGTCCTGGATCGAGAAGGCATGCAGCCGCGCGCCGCCGCGCAGGCCCTCCTGCGCCATCAGGCCCTGGATCTGGTTGGTCTCGCAGCCGAGGCCGACCACCAGCACGGCAGCGAAGTTGGGGTGCCGCGCGTAGCCGCCGAGCGTGCGGCGCAGCACGCGCAGCTCCTCGCCGTCTGCGGCGGTGGCGCATCCGGCGCCGTGCGTGAGCGCGACGACGCCGTCGACGTTCGGGTACGCGGCCAGCATCTCGGGCCGCACGTCGCGGCGGAAGTGGTCGGCGATCGCCCGCGCCGCGGTGGCCGAGCAGTTCACGCTGGTGAGCACGCCGATGTAGTTGCGCGTGGCCACCTGGCCTTGTCGCCCCGCTTCGTCGCGCACGATGCCGTCGAAGGTGGCCGGTTCGGCCACGTAGGCCGTGGGCCGCAGGTCGGCCCCCACCTCGTGCGCGCGCTCGAACACGCTGAAGGCGAGGTTATGCGTGTGCACGTGCTGCCCGGGCGCGATGGCCTGGGTGGCGGTGCCGATGATCTGGTTGTAGCGGCGCACCGGCGCGCCGGGCGCGATGGCGCGCACGGCGATCTTGTGGCCCGGCGGCACGAGCCCGGCCACGGTGATGCCCTCGCTGGCGAGCACGGTGCCGCCCAGCAGCTGGCGCCGCGCGATCACCACGTCATCGGCGCCGTGGATGCGGATGACGGGTGAATCGGCGCTGCGCGTGGCCGTCATGCGGCGCCCGTCGCGCTACTTGAGCTTGCGGGCGGACTCGCGCTTGGCCTTGGTGGCCGCGGCCTGGTAAGCCTTCTCCGCGGCCTTGCGCATCGCCACCGCCTTGGCCAGCGCCCGCTTGTACTTCTCGAGCGTGTAGGTGTTCTCGGTGGCGATGTACACGTTGCGCGTGGTCGGCTTCTGGCCGAAGCGCGGCAGCGAGACGCCGAAGCTGGCATCTCGCGTGTTGCGCCCGGCGCGCTGCCGCACGATGGGCCCGGAAACGCCAACCGGCAGGTTGCTGGTCTTGTTGCTGCCGATGCCGCGCCGCAGACCCGACGGCGCGTCCAGCCTGGCAATGCGTTTCTTCAGCTCGGCAGTGGCCAGCTTCAGCGCCTGCCGGGCGCCGCTGCCGTCGTTGCTGTGATCGGAAAACATCTTCGATTTTCCGTATCGCAGCTGCCAGCCGTGGGTGTGGTACGAGTCGATTCGTTGGATGTGTTCTGGGACTCGAAAAGCGGCTCCCGTGAAGATCTTGACAGCACGCGTCTTCACGCAGTTTGACTCCTTGGCCTAGTTGTCGATCAGCGCCGGGTTCCATGCATGCACGGCCTGCTGCTGCACCCCCAGCCCCTCGATGCCGAGGCGCATGGTGTCGCCCGGCTTCAGGAACTGCGGTTGCGGCTTCTTGCCCATGCCCACGCCGGGCGGTGTGCCCGTCGCGATCAAGTCCCCCGGCTCCAGTGTCATGAACCGGCTGAGATAACTCACCAGTTGCCTGACGCCGAATATCATCGTACGCGTATTTCCGTTCTGCATGCGCGTGCCGTTGACCTCGCACCACATCGGCAGCGCCTGCGGATCGGGAATCTCGTCGCTTGTCACGAGCCACGGGCCTACGGGGCCGAAGGTGTCGCAGCCCTTGCCCTTGTCCCACTGGCCGCCGCGCTCGAGCTGGTACTCGCGCTCCGAGACATCGTTCACGACACAGTAGCCGGCCACGTGCTTCAGCGCGTCGGCCTCCGACACGTAGCGCGCCCGGGTGCCGATCACCACGCCGAGCTCGACCTCCCAGTCGCCCTTGACCGCGCCCTGCGGCAGCACGACCGCGTCGTCGGGCCCCACGCGGGCGCTGATCGGCTTCATGAACAGGATCGGCTCCTTGGGCAGCGGCATGCCGGCCTCGGCCGCATGATCGGCGTAGTTGAGGCCGATGCACAGGAACTTGCCGCACCAAGCCCAGGGCGCCGCGGTGCGGCCGGGCTTGTCGACCAGCGGCAAGGTGGCGGGGTCGATCGCGCGCAGCTTGGCCAGGCCGGCCGCCGACAGCGCGGCGGCGTCGATGTCGGCGATCACGCCCGACAGCGCGCGCACCTTGCCCTGCGCATCGATCAGGCCCGGCTTCTCGGCGCCCTTGGCGCCATAGCGCATCAGTTTCATCGTGTCTGCTCCTTCGGTGATTCTCGAACGGGAATGCCTTCAGTTCGCCATGCCGCCATCGACGACCATGACACTGCCGGTGGTGAAGGCGGCCTCGTCGCTGGCCAGGTAGACCGCCAGCGCGGCGATCTCGTCGCCGGTGCCGAGCCGGCCCATCGGCTGGCGCGCGACGAAGGCGGCGCGCACCTCGGCCTCGGTCTTGCCGCTGGCCCGGGCCTGGGCCTGGATGCGCTGCGCCAGCGACGGCGAATCGACCGTGCCCGGGCAGATCGCATTGCAGCGGATGCCGCGCGTGACGAAATCGGCCGCCACCGCCTTGGTGAGGCCGATCACCGCGGCCTTGCTCGCGGCATAGACGAAGCGGTTGGGCACGCCCTTCACGCTGCCGGCCACCGACGCGATGTTGACGATGGCGCCGCCGCCGGCGGCCAGCATGCCGGGCAGGAAGGCGCGGATCGTGCGCGCCATCGAGCGCGCGTTGAGGTCGAACGCGAGGTCCCAGTCGGCTTCGGTGTAGTCGAGCACGGTGCCGGCATGCACGTAGCCGGCGGCGTTGAAGAGGATCTGCACCGTGCCCACCTCGCGCGCCGCGGCGGCGATGGCGGCAGCGTCGGTGGCGTCGAGCCGGCGCGTGGCGCAGCCGCATTCGCGCGCCAGGCTGGCGAGGCCGGCCTCGTCGATGTCGGTGGCGATGACCCTGGCGCCTTCGCGGGCAAAGGCGAGCGCGGTGGCGCGGCCGATGCCCTGCGCCGCGGCGGTGAGGAAGGCGGTCCTGCCGGCGAGTCTCTGGCTCATGGTGTGCGGTGTCGTCTCAGGCAGTGATGCGGTGCCGCGCCGTTGCGCGGCGCTCGAGCTCGTCGTGGCGCCATTCGATGCCCAGGCCCGGCCGATCGGGCGCCACGGCGTGGCCCGCCTCGATCGCCATGCGGCTCGTGGCCACGGCGTCGAGCTGCGGAATGTATTCGACCCAGGCCGCGCTCGGCGCCGCGGCGGTCAGCGATACGTGCAGCTCCATCAGGAAGTGCGGGCACACCGCGAGGTCGAAGGCCTCGGCCATGTGCGCGACCTTCAGCCACGGCGTGATGCCGCCGATGCGCGCCACGTCGACCTGCACGATCGAGCACGCGCCCCGCTGCACGTAGGCCGCGAACTGCGCGATCGAATACAGCGACTCGCCGACCGCGACCGGCACCTCGCTCGCCGCGGCCAGCCGCACGTGGCCGACGAGGTCGTCGGCGGGCAGCGGCTCCTCGAACCACGCGATGCCCAGCTGCGCATAGTGCGGCGCACGGCGCAGCGCTTCGCCGAGCGTGAAGCACTGGTTGGCGTCGACCATGATCTCGAAGCCCTCGCCCACCGCGTCGCGCACCGCGCGCAGTCGCGCGAGGTCCTCGCTCACATGCGGCTTGCCGACCTTGATCTTGGCGCCCTTGAAGCCGGCCTGCTGCGCGGCCAGCGTCTCGCGCACCAAGTCGTCGGGCGACAGGTGCAGCCAGCCACCCTCGGTGGTGTAGACCGGAATGCGCTGCTTCGCCCCGCCCGCGGCGCGCCACAGCGGCTGGCCGTCGCGGCGGCAGCGCCAGTCCCACAGCGCGGTGTCGATCGCGGCGAGTGCGAGGCTCGTGATCGCGCCGACGCTGGTGGCGTGCGTGGCGAACATCAGGTCGCGCCAGATCGATTCGATCAGCGACGGGTCGCGCCCGATGAGTCGCGGGCACAGATGATCCTTCAGCAGCGCCACCACCGATGAACCGCCGGTGCCGATGGTGTAGCTGTAGCCGGTGCCGGACGAACCATCGTCCATCGTCAGCCGCACGATCGGCGTCTCCTGAGTGACGAACGACTGGATCGCGTCGCTGCGCGGCACCGGCGGGGGCAGGTCGACTTGCAAGATCTCGATCGCTGTAATTCGCGTCACGACGTTTGCTCACTGCGTGAGAGCCCGCCGGTCTCGGCCGGCGGCCGAGCTACTTTCATTTGCGGCCCCAAATGAAAGTAGCCAAAGCAAAGGGGCTAATACGATCGAACTCGCTGCCATGGCAGCAGACCACGAACGAAGCCGAGCAAGTTCGCGGCACCGACTTTCGCGGATGCATCGCCTCCGCGGCCAGCGAGCGTTTGAGTCGCACGGGTCTCGTGCGTGGGATGTGGCCATGCGAGCCGGCCAAATCGGTGTTCAGGCCCTTTGCTTTGGTTACTTTCATTTGGGCCAGCAAATGAAAGTGACCGCCGGCGGGGCGCGACCCGCGGGCTCTCCCGCAAGAACAAAAAGCGGCCGACACGCGAGCCAACTTATATCCCCATGAACCGCGGCAACCACAACCCGATCGCCGGCACGTAGGTGAGGATCACCAGGCTCGCCAGCAGCGGCACCAGCCACGGCAGGATCGCCACCGTGGTGCGCTCGACACTGAGCTTCGCCACGCGCGCCAGCACGAACAGCACCATGCCCATCGGCGGGTGCAGCAACCCGATCATCAGGTTGAGCACCATCACCAGCCCGAAGTGCACCGGGTCGATGCCGAGCTGGCGCGCGATCGGCAGCAGCAGCGGCACGAGGATCGTGATCGCCGCCGTCGGCTCGAGAAAGCAGCCGACGAACAGCATCAGCACGTTGGCCAGCAGCAGAAAGACCCACGGCTCCCTGGTGAACGCCAGTACCCATTGCGCCAGCGCCGCGGTGACGCCGGTGGCGGTGAGCATCCAGCCGAAGATCGACGCCGCGGCGACGATGAACATCACCGTCGCCGTGGTCTCCACCGTGTCGAGGCAGACCTTGACGAAGCGCTTCCAGCTCAGCGTGCGGTACCAGAACAGGCCCAGCACCATCGCCCACACGCAGGCGGCGATCGCGCCTTCGGTGGGCGTGAAGATGCCGGTCGACATGCCGCCGATCAGCAGCACCGGCGTCATGATGGGCAGCACGGCCTCGAACTTGAAGATCCGGTCGGCCGCGAACAGCACCACCAGACCCGCGATCACCGTCAGCTGCGCCGGCGCGCCCCAGTCGACCAGGTAGTACAGCGTCACCGGCCACAGCGCCACCACCGCCGTCTCGATCAGCGCCTTGCCGAAGCGCGCGCCGGTGAACTTGATGTCGCCGCCCCAGCCGTTCTTGTGCGCGAAGTACGCCACCGTGAGCATCATCAGCACCGCCATCAGCAGGCCCGGCAGGATGCCGGCGAGGAACAGCGCGCCGACCGACACGTTGGCCATCATCGCGTAGATCACGAACGGCAGGCTCGGCGGAATGATCGGCCCCAGCGTGGCCGACGCCGCGGTGACGCCGACGGCGAACTCGGTTTCGTAGCCGTGGTCCTGCATCGCCTTGATCTCGATGGTGCCCAGGCCCGCGGCGTCGGCGATCGCGGTGCCGCTCATGCCGGCGAAGATCACCGAGCCGAGCACGTTGACGTGACCCAGGCCGCCCTTGAGCCAACCCACCAGCGCCAGCGCGAAGTTGTAGATGCGGTTGGTGATGCCGGCGTTGTTCATCAGGTTGCCGGCGAGGATGAAGAACGGCACCGCCAGCAGCGGGAAACTGTCGATGCCGCCGATCATGCGGTGGATCACCGTGAAGCCCGGCAGGTCGCCGCTGGCCAGGATGTAGATCAGCGAGGCGCCGGCCATCGCGATGGCCACCGGCACGCCGCCGGCCATCAGCAGCAGGAAGACGATCTTCAGCATCGCGCGCTCCGGCGGTTCAACGGTCGTCCATCGACGACTCGGGCCGCTCGAGCACGCTGTAGCCACGCCGCCAGTGCACGCGGGCCACCCACACCGATCGCACCGTCATCATCACGAAGCCGAACAGGCAGATGCCGTACAGCAGGTTCATCGGCACGTCGACGATGGTCATCTTGTAGTCCGACATCTTCTGCATCATCTGCACCATCAGCACCACCATCGCGCCGAAGAACGCGATGCGCAGCACGTCGACCGCGATGGCCAGCGCGCGGCCCGCCGCAGGCGGCAGGTAGCGGTACAGCAGATCGACCTGGATGTGGTTGTTCTTCGCCACGCCGATCGACGCGCCGACGAACACGGTGGCGATCAGCTGGTAGCGCGCGATCTCCTCGGTCCACGAGGCCGAGTTGTTGAGCGCGTAGCGCGTGAAGAACTGATAGAACACCGTGAGGCCGAGCAGCCAGAAGCAGCCGAGCGCCACCCAGGCCTCGAAGCTGGTGTGCGACAGGTCGACTTCCTCGTCGGTGGCGTGGAACTGCCCGTCGTCGCCCATCACCTTGGGCGCGGCGTCGATGTCGGCGCTCATCACGTCACTTGATCGCGATGATGCGGTCGTAGTCCTTCTTGTCGTAGCCCAGGCTCTCGACCGACTTCGCCTTCAGCACCGCGTCGACGAAGCTCTGGCGGTTGATGGCGTGCACGCCCAGGCCCTTCTTCTTGAATTCGTCGACCAGCTCGGCCTCGCGCTTCTTGATCTGCGCCGTCGCGCGCGCGGCGGCTTCGAGCGCGACGTCGGTGAAGATCTTCTTGTCGGCGTCGGAGAGCTTGTTCCACACGTGCGGCGCCACCTGCGTGGTCAGCCCGTCGACGATGTGGCCGGTCAGCATGATGTGCTTCTGCACCTCGTAGAACTTCTTGGCCTCGATCGTCGTCAGCGGGTTCTCCTGGGCGTCGACGGTGCCGTTCTGCAGCGCGAGGTAGACCTCGGCGAAGGCGATCGGCGTCGGGTTGGCGCCGCAGGCCTCGGGCGTGGCGCGGTAGGCCGGCACGTCGGGCACGCGGATCTTCAGGCCCTTCATGCCGGCACAGTCGGTGAAGGCCTTCTGCGCGGTGGTGTGGCGCGCGCCGTAGTAGGTGTAGGCGAGGATCTGGATGCCGGTCTTGGCGCGGTAGCCGTCGATCATCTCCTTGAACACGTCGCTCTTGCTGTAGGCGAGCAGGTGGTCGGCGTCGCGGAAGATGAACGGGTAGTAGGCGATGCCGATGCGCGGATAGCTGCGCGCCGCGAAGCTCGGGCCGCTGATGATCATGTCGACCGTGCCGAGCGTCATGCCCTGGTTGATGTCGGTCTCCTTGCCGAGCGAGCTGGCCGGGAAGACCTGGATCTCGTAGCGGCCTCCGGTGCGCTTCTTGATCTCCTCGGCGGCCCACACGCTTTCGGTGTGGTACGGCTCGCTGGTCTCGTACACGTGCGCCCACTTCAGCTTGGTCTGCGCGGCGGCGGGGCCGGCGAGGCCGAACAGCGTCAGCGTTGCAGCGGCCAGCAGGCCGGCACGGCGGGTGATGGTGCTCATCGGCGTTGTCTCCTTGCGTGTGCGTGTCGGATGGATCACTTGATGGCCTGCACCCGGTCGTACAGCGCCTTGTCCCAGGTCGCGTCGGGGCCGAGGTGGAATTTCTGGAACGCCTGCGCGAACGCGGCGCGGTCGCTCTTGACCACCGTCTTCTTGTACTTGGTGGCGAAGTCGTCGACCAGCCGGGCCTCGGCCGCGGCGATGTCGTCGGTGCACTTGGCGGCCGCCTCCTTGAACACCGCCTCGAAGGTCTTCTTGTCGGCGTCGCTGAGCTTGTTCCATGTCTGGCCGCTGACGATGGTGAGCAGCATCTCGGTGATGTGGCCGGTGAGGTTGATGTGGCTCTGTACCTCGTAGAACTTCTTGGCCTCGATGGTCGGCAGCGGGTTCTCCTGCGCGTCGACGGTCTTGCTCTGCAGCGCGAGGTAGACCTCGGCGAAGGCGATCGGCGTGGCGTTGGCGCCGACCACCTTGGGGTACATCACGTACAGCGGCGCGTCGGGCACGCGCAGCTTCAGCCCCGCCATGTCGGCCGGCACGTTGATGGCCTTGTTGGCAGTGGTATGGCGCACGCCGTAGTAGGTGACGGCCAGCGGCTTGTTGCCGCCCTTCTTGAAGTAGCCGTCCATCAACTCCTGCAGCACCGGGCCGTTGGCGTACTTCTTCCAATGGTCGAAGTCGCGGAACATGAACGGCGCGCCGCCGATGGCCAGCGGCGGATGCAGCCGCGCCGCGAAGGCCTGGCCGGTGTAGATCACGTCGACGGTGCCGAGCGTGAGGCCCTGGTTGATGTCGGTCTCCTTGCCGAGCTGCGAGGCCGGGAACACCTCCATCTCGTAGCGCCCTTGCGTGCGCGCCTTGATCTCGCCGGCGGCCCACAGCGCCCACTTGTGGTACGGCTCGCCCGTCTCGTAGACATGCGCGAATTTCAGCTTGGTCTGCGCCAGCGCCGGAGCGGCGGCGCCGAGCGCCACGGCTGCGGCGGCGAGTGCGAGCAGGATCCTGCGATGCATGGTGTGTCTCCTCGTCGTGTGCGTGCGTGGCGTCGAAGGCCGCGGCGTCAGTCGGCCACCAGCTGGACCTTGGTGCTCCTCGTGCGGTCGAGCGCGAGGTCGAAGGCCTCCTGCGCGCGCGACAGCGGCAGCTGCGCGGTGACGAGCGGCCGCACGTCGGCGCGGCGCGTGCGGATCGCCTGCACCGCCATGTCGAACTCGCGCTCGGCGCGGAACGCGCCCACGTAGTCGAGCTCGCGCACCATCAGGCTGTTGGCGGGGAAGCTCACGCTCGGCGGCAGCGTGCCCACCTGCACGATGCGGCCGCCGCGGCGCACGGTGGCGAGGCACGTGTCGAGCGCCGCCGCGTGGCCAGCGGCCTCGATCGCCACGTCGGCGCTGTCGGCGAGCGCTGCCAAGGCCTCGCTGCCCGACAGCACGGTGTGGTCGGCGCCGACGCTGCGCGCCATCTGCAGCGCGCGCTCGTGCAGGTCGCAGACGATCACGCGCGCCGCGCCGGCCAGGCGCGCGGCGATCACGCTCATGCAGCCGATGGTGCCGCCGCCGGTGATGAACACCGATTTGCCCAGCACGTCGCCGGCGCGGCGGATGCCGTGCAGCCCGATCGACAGCGGCTCGGCGCAGGCGATTTCGCCGAGCGTGATCTCGGGCTCGTCGATCGGCGTCAGCTGCGCCTCGTCGATCACGATCGCCTCGCGGAACAGCCCCTGCGCATGCGGGAACACGCTGGCACTGCCGAGGAAGAACATCTGCCGGCACAGGTTGAAGCGGCCCTCGCGGCAGTAGTCGCAGACGCGGCACGGGTGCGACGGATTGATCGCCACCTTCTGCCCCGGCTTCACGCGCGTGACGGCGGCACCGACCTCGGCGACCACGCCCGACGCCTCGTGCCCGGGCACCAGCGGCTCGCGGATCACGAAGGCGCCGACGCGGCCCTCGCTGTAGTAGTGCAGATCCGAACCGCAGATGCCGCCCGCGCCGAGGCGCAGCCGCACCTGGTTGGGCCCCAGCGGCTCGAGCGCAGCGGCTTCGACGCGCAGATCGCGCGCGCCGTGGATGACGCACACGCGGGCGGTGGCGGGCATGCTCATGGCCGGATCAACGACGCCTCACGGGCTGTGAGCCACGGCGCGTGCGTGGCGCAGCTCGGGCTCGTCGGCCCAGGCCGCGGTGAAGCGCTCGTGCGTCAGCTCCAGGTGCACATGCATCGCCGTGCGGGCACGCGCGGCGTCGCCTTCGGCGATGGCATCGACCACCGCACGGTGCTCGGCCACCGCCTTGCGCCAGCTCGACACGTCCTCGAACAGCCGGCCCAGGCGGTCGAACAGCGGGTTCTCGCGCTCGTCGTAAAGCTCGCTCACCACGCGCAGCAGCGCGGCGTTGTCGCAGGCCTCGGCCAGGCAGAGGTGGAAGCGCCGGTCGCCGGCGATCGGCATCACCTGGCGCGCGAGGTCGGCCTCCATCTGCACGATCGCCTCGCGCAGGCCGGCCGCCGCCGCCGCGCGGCGCGGGCTGCGCGCCACCACGGCGGCCAGCTCGCGCTCGACCACCTGCCGCGCGCGGATGATCTCCAGCGGGCCGAAGGCAACGCTCGGTGCCTCGCCCAGCGCCGCGTCGCGCCCCACGACGTAGATGCCCGAGCCCATGCGCACTTCGACCAGGCCTTCGACCTCGAGCGCGATCACGGCCTCGCGCACCGTGGGCCGCGACACGCCGAGCTGCAGCGCCAGGTCGCGCTCGGGCGGCAGCCGGCTGCCGAGCGCGTAGTCGCCGGCCACGATGCGCATGCGCAGTTGCTCGGCGATCTGGCGGTAGAGGCGGCGGGTGTCGGGCGTGCTGTGAAGCATCACGGGCGGCGCCACGCACGACACGCGGCGCAGGTGGTCAGGCCAATTCGGCGTGCAGCATAGGCCAGGGCTTCGCGCACCGTGTCTGCGGGAAACCCGCAGTTGTCCGACAGCGTCCGCGCCGCGCGCGGGCTTGTCAGCGCAGCACCGCGCTCGCCTTGGCGGCCTCGATCAGATCGGCCGCATCGTCGGCGAGCAGGAAGCCCGCGGCCATGGCGCGTGCCGCGGCGCTGCGCACGCGCTCCACGTAGCCCTCATGCGAGCCGTAGCGCTCCTCGAGCGACGGCCGCGGATCGCCCGCGGCGCGACGCTCGGCCGCCGTGCGCGCGAACGGCAGCATGCCGCCCACGTAGTTGCAGATCTGCCCTTGGTGAAACGGCTTCTCGCCGCCAGAGGTGATGTTCCAGCCGAGGTAGGTGCCCAGCGGCGCATCGAGCAGCACCACCGGCACGCCGCCCAGTTCGTTGCCGTCGGCATCGACCTTGGGCGCGAACATCGGCAGCACCTGCTTGATGCGCGGCGGCGCCAGCGACGGGATGCCCGAGCCGTCGCGTGCGTTGAACTGCGGCCCCCAGTCGTAGTCGTGCACCGGCATGATGAAGTCGGGCTCGGGCACCGTGGCGCGCAGGCCCGGCAGCGTGGGAAAGCCGATCGCGGCCTTGTCGGCGCGCGCCAGCGTGCCGTCGGCCAGCCGCGGCCAGCGGCTCGGCGGCGGCGGCACGTTGGCCATCACCCAGCGGCGAAAGTGCAGCCGGATCGCGTTGACCGTCTGCCAGTGCGGCATCGGGTTGGCCGGCAGCATGCCGGTGCCGAAGTTGTTGCCCGGACAGGCCGGCCCCGCCTTGGGCAGCCCCGCGCCGGGCAGGCTGGTGTCGAAACCGCCGACGCCGCCGCCGTGCGTGGAGCTCGCGATGTAGTAGCGCCGCACGTTGGCCGGCAGCGGCAGATCGGCCCGGCCGTCGGTGCCCACCCACTCCGGCGTGAGCTTCAGCGCCCACACCTCGGCCGAGCCGAAGTGCTCGATGATCTTCGGGCAGGTGCGGCTCGCGCGGCAGCGATCGAGGATGCCGGCGGCCGCGATGCCGCGCAGGCGGTCTGCCTGAGGCAGCCACCACTGCGGGCCTTCGCTGCCGGCCTGGTACAGCTCGAGCACGCCGTCGGGCTGCGCCCAGCGGAAGTTCAGCGCGATACGACGCCCGGCGATGATCGGCCACAGGCCGTCGTGCACGGGTTTGCCCGCTTCGTCCTGGTTGAAGCCGAGGTGCAGCCAGCCGCGCAGGAAGTTGCCCGACTGCGAGACGCCGCGCGTGATGCTGTGCGTGACCCAGCCGGCGAGCGGGTTGGCGGTGCCTGCCTCGTCGGTTTGCGCATGCTTGAAGAACGCGGCCACGTCGCGCCAGGCCGCGAAGCCGATGCCCAGCACGTAGGGATCGGCGGCCTTGAACACCACCTGGTACAGCCGCTTCGCATCGAAGCCGTTGCGCAGGCAGATCTGCGTCGCGTCGGGCGTGCCGGGAAACGGATGCTGCGCGTCGCACCTGGCCCAGGCCCAGTCCTTCGCGGCAATCTCGCGCTCGTCGGTCACCTCGCCGCGCTGGTTCTCGGCGGCGCGCGAGACGAGCTTCGATTCGCGCGTGTCGAGGCTCATCGGCTTGTAGGGCAGCGGGTTGGTCTGCACCAGCAGCGGCTGCGAGCCCGGCCCCGCGCGGTTCACGATGCGGCCGAACACCTCGCCGGTGACCGGCGCGCCGCCCGGCCCCCTGGCCACCGGCAGCTGCAGGAACTGCATGCCCTGCACCGACGCGCGCGCGCGCACTGCGGTGGCGCCGGCGTTGTCGCCCTGCCAGGCGCTGGCGAGCATCACGTCGCCGGCCGCCTGCTCCTGCGGCGCGAACGGGAACACGCGGCCGCGGTTGGGCACGTCGTGCCACATCAGGCCGCTGGCGCGCTTGCGCTCCACCGGCTTGGCGATCAGGAACGACGCCACGTAGCGCACCTTGCCGTCGGCTTCCCGCGCCAGCTCGATGTCCTGGATCAGCGCGTTGCCCGGCCACTTGGGATCGAGCTCGCCGAACGCGCGGCCGGCGATGCGCTCGTAGGCGACGGCGTTCGTGCCGGCAGGCACCGGCTCGGCGACGACCTCGTCGATCATGATGCGGGTGACGCGGGCGTGCGCCATCGGCGCCGCGAGTGCGGCGGCAACGAGCCAGGGGGTCAGGCAACGCAGTCGGGGCATGGGCGGCGCGGCAGGCAACGCGATATGCCGACGCTAAGTGAATGCGCTGCTGCCGCCTACCCGGGTTGGCGAGCAGCGCGTGGCAGCGGCGCCACCCGTGGCCGGTCGACTCCCTAAGATGTGAATGAGTGAATGCTCATGGGGCGCACCGTCGAAACCTTCTTGCGCGAGCACGCATGCGGTGGCCTTGCCCGATGTCTCGACCATTCAGCCGCGCTTCAGGGCGCCACGGTGTACTGTGTCGCTCCGATGCACCGTCTTCCACATCGCTGGCTGGTGTGCGGTCTGGTCGCGCTCGTGGCCCTGCCCGTGTTCGCGCAGCAGCCCGAGCCGCCTGCCGAGCCGCCTGCAGCCTCATCTGTCGCCCCGTCCGCAGCCCCGTCAGCCGCGGCGACGTTGCCGACGTTCGCCGAATTGCAGGCGCGCGGCGCGCGCATCGGCCAGATCCGCATCGCGGCGCGCGAGATCTTCGACCTCGACAACCCGCGCGAGAACAAGTCGATCTTCCGCTGGGCCAACGCGTTGCACATCAACACGCGCCCCGGCGTGATCGAGCGCGCGCTGCTGTTCGCCAGCGGCGAGCCGGTGTCGGTGCCGCTGATCGAGGAGTCGATCCGCGTGCTGCGCAGCAACCGCTATCTCTACGACGTGAACATCCGCCCGATCGCGGTGCACGACGACAACACGGTCGACGTCGAGGTGATCACGCGCGACAGCTGGACGCTGGACCCCGGCCTGTCGGCGGGCCGGCAGGGCGGCGCCAACTCCAGCGGCATCAACCTGCACGAATACAACCTGCTCGGCACCGGCGTCGGCGTGAGCTTCGGCCGCTCCAAGACGGTCGACCGCACGAGCAACGAGTTCTCGATCGCCAACGACCGCGCGTTCGGCGGCTGGACCTCGCTCGCCTACAGCCACGCCAGCAACAGCGACGGCAAGCGCACCGCGGCCTCGGTGGCGCACCCGTTCTACGCGCTCGACACGCCATGGGCCGCGGGGCTGTCGTGGAACGACGACAACCGCCTCGACCCGGTCTATCGCGACGGCGTGGTCGACAGCCAGTACCGCCACCGCGTGCGCATGGGCGAGGCCTACGCGGGCCTGTCGAGCGGGCGCATCGACGGCTGGGTGCGGCGCGCCTCGGTCGGCGTGTCGCTGCAGGACGATCGCTACGCGCTCGAGCCCGGCCTGGTGCCGCCACCGGCGCTGCCCGGCGACGAGAAGCTCGTCTGGCCGTTCGTGCGGCTGCAGCTGGTGGAAGACGACTTCCGCACGCTGGTCAACCGCAACCAGGTGCTGCGCCCGGAGACGTTCGCGCTCGGCCTGGACGCCACGATCCAGCTCGGCCGCGCGATGGCGTCGCTGGGCTCGACCTCGCAGCCGTGGCTGTACAACGCAGCCGCGTCGCGCGGCTTCGATCTCGGCGCGCAGCGCCTGATCGTGCTGTCGTCGGCGCTGCGCGGCCGCTTCGACGACGGCAGCGTGCAGCGCCAGCAGCTCGGCGGCCGCATCCAGTACTACCACCCGCAGAGTCCGCACTGGCTGTTCTACGCCTCGGCCAGCGGCGACCGCCTCACGCACCCGGGCGCCGGCGAGCAGCTGCTGCTCGGCGCCGACAGCGGGCTGCGCGGCTACCCGCTGCGCTACCAGAGCGGCGAGCGTCGCGCCCTGTTCACGCTCGAGGAGCGCGCCTACAGCGACATCTACGTGTGGGAGCTGCTGCGTCTGGGCGGCGCGGTGTTCGTCGATGTCGGCCGCGCCTGGGGCGGCGACGTGATCAACCGCAACCAGACCGGCTGGCTCAGCAACGTCGGCGTGGGCCTGCGCATCTTCAGCGTGCGCTCGGCGTTCAGCAACGTGCTGCACGTCGACATCGCGATCCCCAACAACCCCGATGCGAACATCAAGAAGCTGCAGTTCAACGTCAAGACGAAGACGAGCTTCTGACGCCTGCCAACATCGGCCGCACCGCCAGCCAGGTCGCCAGCGTGGCTGCGGCCGACAGCGCCAGGCACAGCGCGATCACCGGTGCGTAGCTGCCCTGGGTGTCGAACACGCGCCCGGCGATCCACGGCCCGGCGAGGTTGCCGAACGCGGCGCCGGTGTAGAGCGTGCCGATGATCGAGGCCACCGCGCGTGCGCCGAAGAGGTCCATCATCAGCGCCGGCATCAGCGAGACGATGCCGCCGTAGCTCAGGCCCACGCAGACCGCGAACGCGGCGAGCATCGCGTAGCGGCCGCCGCCAACGCCGGCCAGCGCCCACAGCACGAACGACGCGCCGAGCGCGGCCTGCATGACGATCAGCGTCAGCGGCCGGCCGAGGCGGTCGGCCAGCGCGCCGATGGTGAAGCGGCCGGTCAGGCTGCCGATGCCGATCAGCCCGACCAAGCCCACCGCCTGCGCCTCGCCGATGCCGGCATCGCGAGCGGCCGCCGACACATGCGCGAACGGGATGAACTGGCTCGGCCCGGCAAGCACGCAGCTCACGTACATCCACACGAAGGCCGGCGTGCGCAGCGCCTCGCGCAGCGTGCGGCCCGCGGGCGGCTGGCTGCCGGCCGAACGCGCCGCGGGGGCGTGGCGCAGCCGCAGCGTGGCCGCCACGCCGATCAGCAGCACGCCGAGCGCGATCGCACGCAGCGCGCCGCGCCAGTGCAGCGCGGCGATGGCCCAGGCGGCCACCAGCGGCATCACCAGCGTGCCGGCGCCGATGCCGGCGCTGGCGATGCCCGAGGCGAAGCCGCGCCGGCGCACGAACCACGGCGGCACGCTGCCGATCGCCGGCGTGTAGACGAGCGCGATGCCGATGCCCACGCCGAGGCCGTAGGCCCAGGTCACCTGCGCCATCGATTCCGCGGCGCTGGCCGCCAGCAGGCCCAGCGCGATGCACACCATGCCGGCGCTCGTCACGCGCGCGGGCCCGAAGCGGTCGGCCAGCATGCCGCCGAAGGCACCGAGCACGAAGTACAGCAGCCCCGACAGCCCGAACACCAGCGACACCTGCGCCCGCGGCGCGTGGAACTCGGCGGCGAACGACTCGAAGAACGCGGCGAACGAGTAGGCCACGCCGAAGATCACCGCCAGCGCGGTGAACGTGGCCCACACCACCACCCAGCCGTAGCGGGGCTCGACGTCGGCGCTGCCGCCCCAGTCAGCGCTCACCGCCGGGCTCGCTCGGGGCTCGCGTGCCGCGCTCAGCCGCGGCCGACGAAGGGCATCTTGGTGGCCATCACCGTCATGAACAGCACGTTGCTGTCCAGCGGCAGGTTGGCCATCGTGAGCAGCGCGTCGCTCACCGACTTCAGCGGCATGCGCGGCTCGGGCTTCACGCTGCCGTCGGCCTGCGGCACGCCGGCCACCATGCGCTCGGTCATCTCGCTGGCGGCATTGCCGATGTCGAGCTGGCCGACCGCGATGTCGTGCGCGCGCCCGTCGAGCGAGGCGGTGCGCGTGAGGCCGCTCACGGCATGCTTGGTGGCGGTGTAGGCGATCGACATCGGCCGCGGCGCATAGGCCGAGATCGAGCCGTTGTTGATGATGCGGCCGCCGCGCGGGCTCTGGCTCTTCATCAGCTTGAAGGCCTCGCGCAGGCACAGGAACGAGCCGGTGAGGTTGGTGTCGACCACCTCCTGCCACTTGGCAATCGGCAGCTCGTCGATCGGCACCGCGGGTGCGCCCATGCCGGCGTTGTTGAAGAGCAGGTCGAGGCGGCCGAAGCGGCTCTTCACCGCGGCGAACAGCGCGGCCACCGAATCGGGCTTGCCGACGTCGGTGGGCACGGCGAGCGCGCGCTGCGCGATATCGCCCCACGGATCGCCGGCACCGGCAATGGCCTTGGCCAGCGCGTCGGCGCGGCGGCCGGCGAACGCCACGCGCCAGCCGTCGGCCACCAGCGCCTGCGCACACGCGGCGCCGATGCCGCTGCCGGCTCCGGTGACCACGGCAACGCGGTTGTGGGGTGTGCGGGCGGCGGCGTTCATGGGCTCGTGTCTCCTGGCTCGTCGAGCGCAGGAGTCTGCCACGGCAGGCGGCTACGCAATCAGCCGGGGCGGCCGTCGACGCGCGGCACTGTCGCGTAAGCTAGATCGGTTGCGGCACCGCCATGCCGCGCGTGAGCAGCCGCTCGATCAGCTCGCGCACGCTGCGGATCTGCGCGCCGAACGGCAGCGCGCCGGCACCGCGGAAGAACAGGCCCGTCTTCAGGTCCCCGCGCAGCGCGGCGCCGAGCTGGTGGTCGATGCAGAACTGGCCCCAGGTGTTGAGCCCGTCGCGCAGCCCGCATTGCGCCAGGCAGTCGAAGGCCTGCGCGCAGCGCGCGCGCACGTGCGCCACCGCCTGCAGCTTGGGCTCGAGCTTGAGGTAGCCCTTGAGCCACGAGGTGGCCACCGCGCGCGCCGGCAGGCCGGCCACGCTGGTGAACTCGACCACGTCTTCGGGCCTGGCTTCGGCGAGCACGCGCTTGAAGGCATCGCTGGCATCGCACTCGATGGTGGTGGCAAACGGCGTGCCGAGCTGCGCCGCCGCGCCGCCGAGCGATTGCACCTGCGCGATGTCTTCGCAGCGGCGGATGCCGCCGGCAGCGATGATCGGCACCTCGCGCTGGATGCCGGCCTTGTGCAGGAACTCCAGCGACTCGGGGATCGCGCGGTCGAAGTCGAAGCGCGGGTCGTTCAGGTCGGCGAGCTTGGCCGCGCCGAGGTGGCCGCCGGCGTAGCGCGGATGCTCGAGCACGATCGCGTCGGGCAGGCGCTTCTTGCGCTCCCACTTGCGCACCAGCAGCTGCACACCGCGCGAATCGCTGAGGATCGGCGCCAACAGCGCCTTGGGATGCTCGGCCGTCAGATCCGGCAGATCGAGCGGCAGGCCGGCGCCGACGACGACCATGTCGACGCCGGCTTCGAGCGCGCGCTTGACGTCGGCGGCGTATTCGCTGACGGCGCGCATCACGTTCATCGCGATCAGCCCGAGCCCGCCCGATGCGGCGCGCGCGGCCTTCACCTCGCGCTCCAGCGCCTCGAGGTTGGCGGCATCGATCTCGGCCTTGCTCTGCGCCTCGCCGCCGACGCGCTTGGTCAGCGGCTCGGTGCGCTCCATCAGGTCGGGATGGTGGCGCCGCAAGTCGACCGAACTCAGCGTGCCGACGCCGCCCTGCGCGGCGACGGCACCGGCCAGCCGATGCGCCGACACGCCCACGCCCATGCCGCCCTGCACGATCGGCAGCAGCTGGCGGCCGGCCAGCAGCAGCGGCTTGAGCCCGCTGGCGGCCAGGCGCGGCAGCAGATCGGCGGGAATCGCAAGGGAAGGGGTCATGGGTGTGAGGCGGGCATGGCGTTGCTCGCCAGCCCTGCACCGTAACCGACCGCGCCGGGCAAGGACTTAATCGCGATCAACTTGACGGGCGTCAGGACCGCCGGCGCCTTGCCCTAGCATGTGCGCCGTGATCGGTTCCCGACGACGAGGCCAGCGACCATGAGTTCCACCTTTCGCATCGCGGTGATTCCCGGCGACGGCATCGGCAAGGAGGTGATGCCCGAGGGCGTGCGCGTGCTGGAGGCCGCGGCCCGACGCTTCAAGCTGCAGTTGCACTGGGTGCCGATCGAGTGGGCGAGTTGCGACTGGTATGCGAAGCACGGCCGCATGATGCCCGACGACTGGCGCGCGCAGCTCGAGCCGATGGACGCGCTGTACTTCGGCGCCGTGGGCTGGCCGGCGACGGTGCCCGACCATGTGTCGCTGTGGGGCTCGCTGATCAAGTTCCGGCGCGACTTCGACCAGTACATCAACCTGCGGCCGGCGCGGCTGTTCGACGGCGTGCCCTGCCCTCTCGCGAACCGCAGGCCCGGCGACATCGACATGATGATCGTGCGCGAGAACACCGAGGGCGAGTACTCGTCGGTCGGCGGCGTGATGTTCCCCGGCACCGAGCGCGAGTTCGTGTCGCAGACCTCGATCTTCAGCCGCGTGGGCAGCGAGCGGCTGCTGAAGTTCGCGTTCGATCTCGCGCGCACGCGGCCGCGCAGGCACGTGACGCTGGCCACCAAGAGCAACGGCATCTCGATCTCGATGCCGTGGTGGGACGAGCGCTGCGCCGACGTGGCGGCGACCTACCCCGACATCTCGTGGGACAAGCAGCACATCGACATCCTCACGGCGCGCTTCGTGATGCAGCCGCAACGCTTCGACGTGGTGGCGGCGACCAACCTCTTCGGCGACATCCTGAGCGACCTGGGCCCCGCGTGCACCGGCACGATCGGCATCGCGCCATCGGCCAACATGAACCCCGAGCGCAAGTTCCCGAGCCTGTTCGAGCCGGTGCACGGCTCGGCGCCCGACATCTACGGCAGGAACATCGCCAACCCCGTGGGCCAGATCTGGGCCGGCGCGATGATGCTCGACTTCCTGGGGCACGGCCAGGGCGCGGGCAAGGCCGCGCACGATGCGATCGTGCGCGCGATCGAGCAGGTGCTGCGCGAGGGGCCGAAGACGCCGGACCTCGGTGGCGAGGCGTCGACGACGCAGATGGGGCAGGCGGTGGCGCAGGCGGTGCTCAGCGCCTGATCCGCCTATCGGCTCGCGACGCCGCGCTCGCTGCCCGACAGATGGGCATCGGCCAGGCCATCGCGGGGCGTGGTTTGCCTGAGCGCCGCATCGATAGCCGTCGAGGCGTCGGCGAGGAATTGCCGCAACGTTTCCGATGCGCCGCCGGGATCGCCCAGCTCTCGGGCATAGACCGTGATCCAAGCGGACACTTCATTCCTGCCGCGCAGCCGGGCCAGCAACTGCAGTGCCGATGCCCGAAGCGGATCGGCAGTGACCGAGCCATCGACCCAGTACCACTGCCAGGCCAGCAACCGCGCCTCGCTGCCGACGAGCACGCCGGTTCGTGCGTCCAGAGCCTGGCCGCTCCACTGCGTGTGAACGCTGCCTTGCTGCGCCAGCTTCCAGTTCGGATCGAGCCCATCGGGCTCCAGCAACCGATTCATCGCCGTGGTCAGCTTCGATTCCGGCGTCGAACGCCCGAACAGGCCGACGTGGATCCCGACGGTGCGATCGCCCTTGGCAAACGAGCCGGAGGACACTGCCGCCGGGTTGCGCAACACGGGCCGCCACGAGGCCAACGGCTGCTCGAGCGTGACCCAGCCACCGGTGGGCCGGATCGGCGGGGCGGCGATCGCCTGCGGCTCGCCGTGCCGGCCGGTGTCAAGCGACAGGGCGGGCCACACCAGCATCATTGCCCATGTCGCCACGGCAACAACACCGTCGCGCACGGAGCGTCCGGCGCGGCCAGCGGCCGTGCCGGATGAACCGGCGAACGACGCTTCGCGATCCACCGCCTGCGGCGGCGGATCTTCGTGCCAGACAGCGCCCAGCGCGAAGATCAGCGCCATGACGACGCCGAAGAAGACGCCGCCGTAGATCAAGTGATCGGCTCCGGTGGCGATCCGGTTGTCGCTCAAATGGCCGAGCATGACGATGCCGTAGGCCCGCACCCAGTTCGCGACGATGGCCACGAGCAGCGCCACGGCGATGAACAGCAGACGCCGCGTCGTGCGGCGATAGATCGTCCAGCTGTACAGCGACGACACGGCGAGCGTGGCGAACAGATAGCGGATGCCGCTGCACGAATCGACGACCGACCACCTGCCGCTCGGAATGTCGAAGTGCAGCCCGTCGCGGTACACCGGCACGCCCGACATCTGGAGCGCCGCCACGGTGAAGTCGGCCGTCCAGTCCATCAGCACCGGCACCAGCGATTCGCCGAACGGCACCGCGAAGAACAGGAACACCAGCGGGAACGACAAGGCACGCACCCATGCGGCGCCGAGGGTGCCCGCCACCACCGCCGGCACCATGGCCACGAGTGCGAACTGGCTCGGTTGCGCCAGCGCCATCCATTGGCCGGTCAGCCAGAGCAGGCCCAACATCGCCGTGGCCGGCAGCGCCCACCATGCCGGCCGGATCGGCAACCGGGCCAACAGGTGCCGGCGCCGCCACACCAGCCACAAGAAGGCCGGCACGATCACGAAGCCGTGCGAGTAGGTGCCCGATCCTTTCCAGACCGCCACCATCGATGCGCTGGTGGACCAGAACACCGCCGCCAGCACGGCCACCACCAGCGCGACCCCCGCGAAGGCGCGCTCGGGCAAGCCCATCTGGCGCACGCCGGTCACCATGCGCGTCACGGTTTACTGCGAGGCCAGCAGGGCCGGTATCTCCGCCTTGCCCGGGAAGTCGGCCTTCGCCGCGGCCAGCTCGCGCAGCTCGGCCTTGCCTTCCTGCGCGCGCCCGTTCTGCAGCAGGCCCTTGGCATAGTGCAGGCGCAGGTCGGGGCGCTCCGGGGCCAGATCGCGCACGCGCTGCAGCAGCTCGAGCCCCTTCTTGGCGTCACCCGTCTGCAGGTGCAGCATGCCCAGCGTGTCGAGCACATCCGGGCTGTTCGGCGCCAGCGTTGCCGCGCGCTCGGCAACGCCGATGGCCCTGGCGTCCTTGGTCTGCCCCAATGCCCAGGCCAGGTTGTTCAGCACCAGCGGCTGGTCGGGGTTGATGCGCAGCGCGTCTTCGTATTGCCGGATCGCCAGCGGCAGGTTGCGCCCGCGCAGCGCGCGGTCCGCCACGAGCAAGCGCATGCCCATGTCGTTCGGATGGCTCGACACCCAGTCGGTGGCGAAGGCGTCTGCCTCCTTGGCCTTGCCGGCCGCGTGCAGCACGCTGTAGATCTTGCCGGCCGCCACGCCCGAACGCGGCTCGACCTTCAGCGCCGTGCGGTAGGCGCGCTCGGCCTCAGGCCACTTCTTGGCATAGGCCCGCACCTCGCCCTCGAGCAGGTGGCCGGCGGCGGCGTCGGGCTTGCGCGCCTGCAGATCCCGGGCGACCTTGAGCGCGTCGTCGAACTTGCCGGCCTGCACGTGGACGGCCACGAGGTCGCGCGCCAGGCCATCGTCGTTGGGCGCCTTCTCGCGCGCGCGAGCCAGCGTCGTGGCCGCCCCGTCGAAGTCGCGCTGCCGGGCCTGCACCTGCGCCAGCCGCACCAGCGGGCCGACCGCATTCGGCTCCTTCAGCACCAGCGCGCTCAGCGTGCGCAGGGCCTCCTTGCTGGCGCCCGCTGCCTCCTGTGCCATGCCCAGCAGCAAGCCCAGGTTCAGCTCGTCGGGGTTGTTGCGCACGGCGTCCTGGGCCACTTCGAGTGCGGCGGCAGCCTCCTTGCGGCGCAGGTGGTGCTGCACCAGAGCGACCACCGGGTCGCGCGCCCGGGGATTCGCGGCAATGGCCTTGCGCAGCGTCTTGGCCGCCTCGTCGCCCCGGCCCGTGCGCTCCTGCAGGCTGGCCAGGGCCAGCAGCAACGACTCGTCGTCGGGCTTCTTCGCCAGCAACGCGTCGTAGCGCTTCTGCGCGTCGGCGGCCTTGCCCTCCGCCACGTCCAGATCCGCCAGCGCACGCAGTGCGGGCACATGATCGGGCTTGAGCTTCAACGCGGCGTCGAAGGCCCGGCGCGCGGCTGCGCGGTCGCGCTGCATCAGCTGCGCGGTGCCGGCCAGCACCTGGCCGAGCGGGTTCTGCGGCTGCTTCTTGATGAAGGCCTGCGCGGCAGCAAGCGCCTTGGCGGGCTCCTGTCGGCGCAGGTGCAGCGACACCAGCAGCAGATCGGGTTCGACCGTCTGCGCCCCGAGTTCGGAAGCGGCCACCAGCTCCTGCTCACCGCGCTCGAGGTCGCCCTTGCGCAGGGCCAGCTGACCCAGGCGTGTGCGCGCCAGCGCCTCGTTCGAACCCGAGGCCTTGGCCGCCTCGAACAGTTCGCCGGCGCGGCGCACGTCGCCATTGGCCAGGTAGGCCTCGCCCGCGAGCATCCATACGCCGGAGTCCTTGGCAGCCGGGTCCTGCAGCAGCGGTTGCAAGGTCTCGAGCGCCTTGCCCGGCCGGTTCTGCCGCAACTGCGTGGCCGCGAGCAGCCGGCGCACGCCGGGCGAAGGCTGGAGCCGCATGGCCTTGCTCAGGTGCTGATCGGCCAGCGCGACATCGCCCGAGCGAAGCTCGATCTCGCCGGCCAGCGTCAGCGCAGCGCCATATTCCGGCGCCGCCTTCAGCACGCCTGCGACAAGATCCTTGGCCTTGGGCAGATCGCCCTGGCGCAGCGCCAGCAGCGACTGCAGCAACTGCACACGCGGATCCCGCGCGGTCGAACCGGCGGCGGCGAGCACGGTCTTGGCCTTGTCGTAGTCCTTGGCCTCGATCAGCATCGATGCGAGGGCCAGGCGCGCCGTCACGAAAGCGGGTTCCACCGCCAGTGCCTTCTCGAGCGACTCCATCGCCGGCTGCGGCTGGTTCCCGGCGATCAGCAGCTGGCTCTTGAACACATGAGCCTCGACCAGTCGCGCGTCGCTGCGCAAGGCTGCGTCGGTCCATGCCATCGCGTCGTCGAGCTTCTGTTCGTGCGCGGCGATCCGTGCCAGACCGAGCTGCGCCAGCGCGTCGGCGCTTTGCTGGGCCAGCGCAGCGGCGAATGCATCGGCAGCCGGCTTGACCTCGCCGCGCTGCAACCAGGCGTGTCCGACGATCGCCCGCAGGCGTGCATTGGCCGAAGGCTCCTGGAGCGTCGTGCGGCCGAACTCGTCGATCAGCTTCTGCGCTTGGCCCAGACGCAGGAGAGTCGACGCGAGGCTGGGCACCACGTCGTCTGCACTTTCGCCCAGCGTCTGCGCCTTGCGAAGCATGGCTTCCGCTGCAGTCAGCTCACCCTGGCGCAGGAGCACCGCACCGAGCAGCCGGTGGGCTGGCGCATGGTTGGGAAGGGCCTGGATGACGTTGCGCAGCTCGATCTGCGCGGCGGCGAGATTGTTCTCGGCCACGTGCCGCTGTGCAGCCGCGAATTGCGCCTCCGGCGACGGCTTCGAACACGACGCCACCAGGGCAACGACGACCAGGGCTGTGCCCAGGCGCCGCGCCACGCCGAACACCTCACGATGCGTCATCTCGTATTTCCTGCTGATGGCCACCCGCCAACTGCCCGACGAAGGCGTCCGATTGAAGAAGCTGCATTCTCCAACCACGGCGCACTGCGCGGCAGGTTTGCAGCCGTCGGCCGAGGCGAAATTCGCGCCCACGGCACCGGCCCCCCCCCGAATCCGATGCCTCTGCGCGGGGCGCAGGCCTCGCGCCATCGACACCTCAGCCCTGTGCCTGAAGCAGCAGCGCAGACAGCTCGGCGCGCCGGTGGATCTCCAGCTTGCGGTACAGCGCGGCGATGTGCGACCTGATCGTGTTCGGGCCCAGGCCCAGCTGCTCGGCGATCTTGCGGTGCGTGTGCCCGGCCACGAGGAGATCGGCCACCTGGCGCTCGCGGCGGCTCAGGCCGTCGACGCGGCTGCGCGGGCGCACGAACAGCATCACGCGCCCCTCGGCCGGTGCCCACGAGAAGTGAAGGCCGCGGTCCGCCGCGGCGCCGCTTTCGTGGCGACGCAGGGCCGAGCACAGCGTCGATGGCAGACGCGGACCCTTCCAATCGGGCCATGCCTCACGGACCATCGACACGAACATGTCCTCCGCTTCGTGCAGCACGCCGAGGCGATCGCAGACGGCGCTCAAGCGCGGAACCCACCCGTCGGCACGCTGCCGCATGGCCGTGAAGATGTTCATCCGCCGCGCTTCCACCAGGTGCGGCATCAACAACTGCTTGAGCGCGCGTTCGGTGACGGAGTACGGCTGGTCGTAGTCGGCACGCCAGAGGCTGATGAAGCTCGTGAGCCCCGACAGCGGCTCGGGCACCTGCGTGCACAACAGGTGCTCCATGCCGTAGTGGCGCGCATGCTCGCGATAGATCACATGCCGCTCGAAATCGGCGCGCGAGATCAGGTCGTAGATGTCGATCGTCTTGCCTGGATTGGCCTGGACCGCTGCGGCCAGGAAATCGCGGCGCTTGAGGCGCCCGTAGTTGAGCATCATCTCGGGCGGCTGCCCGATGACATGCACGTCGTGGATCGCCACGGGCTTGCCGGTGCCGTGGCCCCACATGGCCGAATCGAAGGGGATCACCTCCTGCAGCCGGTCGAACGTCCAGCCACAGAACGTGTCGGCCGGCAGCTGCTGGCTGTGTCGATACAGATCGAGCAGAAAGTGCCCGGCGCGCTCGTCCAGCGTCGAGCGGGTCAACGAAGCGTCCATCGGCGCGCACACCCTCCCCGGGGCCGAACATTTCTTCCGATAGCGACAGTGGCGTCCTACCGTGTCGGCTGCGCTTACATCTTATGGGCCCACGCGTCGTCGGCTGATCACCGAGTCGAAGGGGTCGGTGCGCACGCATTCATGCATTTGCGGGAGTTCCAGCGTGTTCGTCACTTGGCGCGCGAGTGCGCTCGAGCCACGCGAACGGGCAAGCGTCGAGATATCTGACGATCGGGCGTCGGCGCGGTCTGATCCGGAACCGCTCAGTGCCTGCGGATCCAGCGTGCAATCCGCATAGCGACGACGTAGCCGCGGCCTGATCTCATCCAATTGAGTGAGTCTTTGCGCAAATCGCGGTGCGCAAAGATTCAGGTGCAGGCGCAACAGCCGGCGCGCTTTCGGCGCTGGCACGGAGGCTGCATATGCAACGCCATCCACAAATGCGGAGCACGAGGACGATCATGAAGCACTGGATCTCGAAATTCCTGAAAGCGCTGCCTGTGTGCTGCGCTTTGGCGTGCGGGCTCGCCATGGCACCCGCGAGCGCGGCGCTCATCCTTGACATGAACGGCGACCAAACCGCCGCGCCGTACTACCAGAGCTACGCATACACCTCTGTGTGGGGCGCCTCCCCGGGCGACGCCTTCGGCACCATCTTCAGCAGCAACAGCGTCTACAGCCAGGCGTCCAACAGCCTCACCTACTCATGGAATGGCGCCACGATCACAGCGAGCGAGATCACGCAGCCGGGTGGTTTCTACACGGCGCATAGCGGTGCCACGTTGTCGGTAACGAACGCCAACGCCAGCGACGGCTACTACTCGGTCGCCGGAACCGGCAGCCATACAACGGCGACGTTCTTCTCCGCGCAGGCGCTTGCCGACCACGCGGTCTTCTCCTGGCACGTGTCGGGCATCGAGTCGTCCACGCCGCCCGGGAAATGCAATCCGTCCGCGGGCGTGTTCGACACGTGCTCGACGGCACGCCTGGATTTCCTTGCGACGACAGACTCGAGCGAGACCTTCTGGACCTTCGGAAGCAATCCAGCCACGATGACGCAGTGGGGGCCGGGGACCTACTCGACCAGCATCGCGGGCATGCCGCTCAATCAGCTGATCAACTTCTTCTACTGGACCAGCGCGTTCGTCCAAATCAATCCAGGCGCGCTCCCGCAAGGTTCGAGCGTCAACTACTTCGCCAACTTCACGAATACCTTCGATCTCGTTGGCATCGATCTCTTCGACGCGAGCAACAACCTGATCACCGATTGGACGCTCGTCGACAGCGCGACCGGCCAGACCGTCTTCACGCCCAGTGGGCGGGTGCCGGCGAGCGTGCCGGAGCCGACTACGCTCTCGCTTCTCGGACTGAGTCTGCTTGCGATGGGCTTCGCGCGCCGGCGCAACAGCTGCGCCGCCTGACTTCGCGGCTCATCTCCGGCAGGTCAATGGCAAGCCCCGCTTCGGCGGGCTTGCCGCTCTTGCGCTGCATCAGATGCGATCGGCCGTGTCGCCGCCACTGCGCAGACCTGCCTTCGACATCAGGTCGTAAAGCGTCGGGCGGCTGACTCCCAGCAGCTCGGCCGCTTTGGTGATGTTTCCGTTCGAACGCCCGAGCGCGCGGATCGCCGCTTCGCGTTCGGCGCGCTCGCGAACGACCTGCAGGTTCAGCGTCGCGGCATCGCCGCCGTCGGCTGCCAGCCCCAGATCGGAAACCTGGATCTGCGGCCGGTCGGCCATGATCACGGCGCGCTTGACGGCGCTTTCGAGTTCGCGCACGTTGCCGGGCCATGCGTGCGCTTCGATGGCAGCCACCGCGGCGGGGCTCAGCGACATCGCGCCGCGCTTGTTGGCGGCGGCGATCTTGCGCACGAAGTGATGCGCCAGCAGGCTGGCGTCGCCGATGCGGTTGCGCAGCGCAGGGATGGATAGCACGATCTCGGCCAGCCGGTAGTAGAGATCCTCGCGGAACTGGCCCGCAGTGATCTGCGCCTTCGGGTCGCGGTGCGTGGCGCACACCACGCGCACGTCGACCGCGATCGACTCGCGGCCGCCGAGCCGCTCGATCGAGCGCTCCTGCAGGAATCTCAGCAGCTTGGGCTGCAGGCTCAGCGGCAGATCGCCGATCTCGTCGAGAAACAGCGTGCCCTTGTGGGCGCTTTCGATCTTGCCCAGGGTCTGCCGCGTGGCACCGGTGAACGCGCCCTTCTCGTAGCCGAAGAGCTCCGACTCCAGCAGCGTCTCGGGGATCGCCGCGCAATTGATGGCCACGAAGCGGCCCCGCTTGCGCGGCGACAACTCATGCAGGGCCTTGGCGAACAGCTCCTTGCCGGTGCCCGATTCGCCCAGCAGCATCACGCTCGCATCGGCAGCCGCCACCTTCTCGGTCATGCGCGCCAGGCGCAGCATCTCCGGATCGCCGGTGACGAGGCTGCCCCACGCACCGCCGGCGTTGGCCTCGGCCAGGCGGCGGTTCTCCTGCTGCAGCTCGAACAGGCGGTAGGCGCGTTCGAGCGTCAGCGTCAGCACCTCGGGCTCCACCGGCTTGGCCAGGAAATCGTAGGCGCCGAGGCCGACCGCCTTGAGTGCGTGGGCGCGGTCGTTCTGACCCGTCATCACGATCACCTTGGTGTCGGGCGCCAGCGCCAGCAGCTCGCTCAGCAGCGCCAGCCCGATGTCGGGATCGTCGGGCTTGGGCGGCAGGCCCAGGTCGAGCGTGACGACGGCCGGCGTGTGGCGACGCAGCTGCGCGACGGCCTGCTCCTGGTCGCTTGCCAGCACGCACTCGTAGTCGCTGAGCGACCACTTGAGCTGCTTGAGCAGCGCCGGATCGTCTTCGACGATCAGCAGGGGCCGACGCTTGTCCATGCCAACCTCAGGCCATGTCGGCGGCCCGCAGCGCCTCGGCCGGGCCGCCATCGGCGGCCGGGAGCGTGATGCGCACGCTGGTGCCGAGGCCTTGCGCGCTTTCGATGTGCAACTTCCCTCCCAGGCTGGCCACGTACTGCTGGCTCTCGTAGACGCCGATCCCCATGCCGGAGTCCTTGGTGGTTTCGAAGGGGCGGTACAGCCGCTCCTGCACGAACTCCGGTGACATGCCGACGCCATTGTCCTCCACCTCGATCGCCACGCTGGCACCGGCGCGCCGGACGGTCACGCGGATGATGCCGCTCGGCGCCGTGGCGTCGATGGCGTTTTGCACCACGTGGGCGAGCACGTGCTCGAGACGATCCGCGTGGCCGACGGCGTGGACCGGGCCGGTAGCTGCGCAGGAAAGGCCCGGATGCTGCGCCTTCTTGGCGTTGCACACCCTGTGGCTGATGGCCGCCACGTCGACGCCCTGGGGGTTCTGTACCGGGCGCGTGCTGAGCCGCGCCTGGCTCAGCATCAGGTTCATGCGCTCGACCACGTGCCTCACGGTGTCGAGCATGTCGCTGCGGAACTCCGGGTTGTCGCCGTGGCGATCGGCGTTCTTCAGCATCAACGATAGCTGTGCCACGAGGTTCTTCAGGTCGTGCACCATGAAGGCAGACCGGCGATTCACCGCCGCGAACTTCTCGGCTTCCGACAGCGCGCGATTGGCCTCGACCTGCCGCAACAGGACCGCCACCTCGGAACCGGCCGCCTTGAGCAGATCGTGCACCTCCCAGTCGACGTCGATGCGCACGCGCGGCGACATCAACACCACGAATCCGATCAGCCCTTCGCCGCCGGCGAGCGGCACCACGAGCCGTGCTCCAGGCAGCGACGACAGCCACTCGGGCAGCGACAGTCGCTCGTAGCGAGCGGGGCTTTCTCGCAGTTCCACGAGATCGATGACCCATCCCGTGCGCTCGAGGAACGCGGCCAACGCGCCATCGGCCGGCTCGGCCCTGCCCTCTGCGGCGGCATTCCAGTGCGAGACCTGGTGGAAGGCGCCCTCGCGCAGGATCCACACGGCGCCGGCGGTGCTTTCGACCAGGTCGGCCAGCGCCTGGATGCAGCGCACGTAGATGTCGGAGGCGTCGCTGCGTGCCGACAGCAGGCGCGTGAAGCGCAGCCATTCCTCGCGGTAGTCGTAGCGCCGGGTGAAGAAGTGCTTGCCGACGAAGACCCGGAGCTTCGACCTGAAGGTGCCGAGCGTCAGCAGGACGCCCATCACCATCAGCGCCGCCGCGAGCAGCACGACCTGAAGCGCCGGGCCCCAGACGCCACCGAACTGCCGCACGGCGTAGCCGAGCCCGGCGACCGCCAGCAGGTAGACGGCCGACGCGAGCAGGACGGTGGAATGGAAGGCTGCGCCGTGCGACACCGCCACCGGCTTGGACCATTGCCTGGTGCGCGTCGCGGCCACGCCCAGCAGCGGCGCGGCACAGGCCGACACGGCGGCCTGCGCGCTCCACGAGGCGGCATCCAGCCCACCGAGCAGCGCCGCGTCGGTGTAGAGGTACAGGTCGAACGCGTACATGCCGCCCAGCGCGATCGCCAAGGGCCAGATGCCCCAGCGTCGTCGATCGGGTACACGGCGCAGCAACTGCTCCATGCAGACCAGCCCCGCGATGGCCAGCCCCAGCGACGCGATCCAGCCCAGCTTCGAATGATCCCGTGCCGTGGCCACATCGACGGGCGATGGCGTGGAAACCAGGCCGCCGATGCCGACGGCCGCCACCAGGGCCACGGCCGCCCAGGCGGCCGACCGTGCGCGCAATCCGCCGCCAGCCGCGTCGCGCGGCCCTTCCATCAGCAACACCAGAGCGAAGCTCAACCAGGCGGCCGAGCGTGCCAGGTCGGTCCAGCGCAGCAGGGCCCAGCGGCCGGGCGACGGATCGATGGCGAACGCGAGGCCGACCGCCGCCCACACGGCGCAGGCCGATGCGGCGACGGCCATGGTCCAGGTGCCGAGCAGCCATTGCGGCGCGCGGCGCAGATGCAGCAGCAATCCCAGCATCGCCACGAGACAGAGCCCGAACCCGAGCGCCGCGATATGCAATGTGTCCGATCCGGTCACGAGCGCCGCACCCTGCCTCGTTGGTTGAATCCAGCGCCAATGCTAGACGCTGCCGGGTCCGGCCGGTCTGCGGGTCAGCGCCTGATCAACAACATCCACACCGCGAACACCGCCACGATCAGCCACAACGACCAGCCCTGCGCACGCTGGCGCGGCTCGTCGTCGTCGGCGCGCCAGAACCGGTACAGCATGCCCAGGCCGGTCTCCTGCCAGTGCCGCGGCCGCTTCGGCTTGGTGTGGTAGGGCCGCGCCGCCTGTTCGGCCTGCTGCAGCCGCGTCTCGATCGCCACCAGCAGCGGATTCAGGTCGACCAGCGACGGCGCGAGCACGCCCTGGCCGCATTGCGGGCAGCTTGCATCGCGGCTCGGATCGAGCGCGGCGCCGCAGGCGTGGCAGTTCCACGCCAGCGGCACACCGTCGGGCAGTGGCGAGCGGGTGTCGTCGCCGGGCTTGCGCAGCAGGGCATGCGTCAGGCGCGGCACGTCGATCACCATCAGCGGGCTGGCGCAGTAGCTGCACGCCTCGCTCTTGCCTTCGGCGCGCGCGCCGCAGTTGAAGCAATGCAGCACGCGCTGGTGTCTGGCCAGCGCGTCGCGCTCCGGGGCCAGCAGAGGCCGCACCAGGCCGCGTTCGGCCAGCACGCCGGCCTGGCTGTGCAGGTGGCCGTGCTGCTGCGGGCATTCGAGCGCCGGAAAACGGCCATAGCGCGTCAGGTTGTGCACGCTCTTCAGCGGCTGGCGGCAGACCGGGCAGCCGAGCGCGGTGCCACGCGGCGCGAGCGGCTCGTCGCGCGCGCCGCGCTGCAGTTCGCGCAGCAGCCGCACCCAGCCGAGGCCCGCGAGCTGCACCGACTCCAGCGCGTCGAACCACACCAGCCGGCACGGCCCGCAGTGGTCCACCACCACCGGCGCCGCGCCATGGCCGGCGAGCGTGAGGTGATCCATCGCGCGCGCGCATTGCGGGCAGGCGAGCAGCGTCTGGGTGGCGGGTTCGATCATCAGCGCCCGCCCGGCCGCCCGTAGGGCGCTGAGCGCCCCCTTGGGGGGCAGCGAACGCAGTGTGCTCGGGGGACCATCAGGGCATTGTGCGTGCGGGGCGATCGACGCCGGCCGTGCATTCGCCACGGGCGCTCGGGCCGCATCGCACAATGTGGCGCATGGCGGGCGAATCGGTCGACTGCGTGGTGGTGGGCGCCGGCGTCGTGGGCCTGGCCTGCGCACGCGCACTGGCGATGGCCGGCCGCGAGGTGGTGGTGGTCGAGGCCGAAGACGCCTTCGGCACCGGCACCAGCGCGCGCAACAGCGAGGTCATCCACGCCGGCATCTACTACCCCACCGGCTCGCTGCGCGCCGAGCTGTGCGTGCGCGGCAAGTCGCTGCTCTACGACTTCTGCGCCTCGCACGGCGTGAACCACCGCCGCTGCGGCAAGCTGATCGTGGCGCAGAACGACGCCGAGCACGCGCAGCTGCAGCTGATCGACGAACGCGCGCGCGCCAACGGCGTGCACGACCTGCGCCGGCTCACGCGCGAGCAGGCCCTCGCCCTCGAGCCGCAGCTGCGCTGCAGCGGCGCGTTGCTCTCGCCCTCCACCGGCATCGTCGACAGCCACGGCCTGATGCTCGCGCTGCTCGGCGAGGCCGAGGCGCACGGCGCGATGCTCGCGCTGCGCTCGCCGGTGGAGCGCGCAGCGGTGGTCGCCGGCGGCATCGAATTGCAGGTGGGCGGCGATGCGGCAACGCAGCTGCGTGCGCGCGCCGTGGTCAACGCTGCCGGCCACGGTGCGCCGGTGCTCGCCGCGGCCACCGACGGACTGGCGCGAGTACACGTGCCGCCGCGCTACTTCGCCAAGGGCTGCTACTTCACGCTGGCCGGTCGCGCGCCGTTTTCGCGCCTCGTGTATCCGGCGCCGGGCGAGGCGGGCCACCTCGGCGTGCACCTGACGCTCGATCTCGGCGGCCAGGCGCGCTTCGGGCCGAGTTTTCGCTGGGTCGACGGGCTCGACTACACGGTCGACGAAGCCGAGGCCGCGCACTTCTACGGCGAGGTGCGCCGCTACTGGCCGGCGCTGAAGGACGGCGCGCTGCAGCCCGGCTACACCGGCGTGCGGCCCAAGATCCGCGGCCCCGGCGAGCCGGCGCAGGACTTCCGCATCGACGGACCCGGCACGCACGGCATCGCCGGCCTGGTGAACCTGTTCGGCATCGAATCTCCCGGGCTCACCTCGGCGCTGGCCATTGCCGAACGGGTGGCGGCGATGCTGCATGGCTGAGCGCTCGCGCACGGCCGCGCCGCCGCCCACGGCGCGGCTCTTCGTCGCGCTGTGGCCGGGCGCGCGCACGCGAAGCGCGCTCGCCGCCTGGCGCGATGCGTGCTGCTGGCCGCCGCCTGCCAAGCCCGTGCCCGATGCGAAGCTGCACCTCACGCTGCATTTCATCGGCGCGGTGCCGCGCACGCGCGTGGCCGAGATCGCGCAGGGCCTGGTGATGCGCTGCCCCGCATTCGAGCTCGAACTGGCGCACGTGGCCGCCTGGCCGCGCGGATTGGTCGTGCTCGAGCCGGCCACGGTGCCCGATGCCCTGCACGCGCTGCATGCCGGCCTGGCCGACGCGCTGCGCGCGCTCGACCTTCGCGTCGAGCGGCGGCGCCTGCGGCCCCACGTGACGCTGGCGCGTGACGCGCCGGGCGCGCGCTGGCCGGCGATGCATCCGTCGCTGCGCTGGCGCGCCAGCGGCGCCGCGCTCGTCGAGTCGCTGCCCGACGGGCGCTACCGCGTGCTTTCCCGGCTCGCGGCCGCCCGAGCCATGCGCGCAGGCATGATCCGGGTATGAGTCGTCCAGCCTTGAGCGGCGTCAGCCGCCGTGCTGCCCCGGCGCGCTGAAATGCCGCTCCCGATCCGGCCTGCCCAACACCACCGTTGCCGATGAATCTGCTCGCCGTCCTGCCTGCCCCGCTGCGCGGCGCCGTCGTGGGCCTGCTGCTCGGCCTGAGCACGCTGGCGCATTGCTGCCTGATGGTGCCGCCGGCGCTGCTCAAGCTCGTGCTGCCGCCCGGCCGCGCGCGCAGCGCCTGCGACCATGCGCTCAACGCGCTCGCCTCGCGCTGGGTGGCGCTCAACAACGCCTGGATCGTCGCCGTGCGCCCCGATGCGCAGTGGCAGATCGACGGCGTCGACGGGCTGCACGCGCGCGGCTGGTACCTGGTGTCGAGCAACCACCGCAGCTGGGTCGACATCCTGGTGCTGCAGCGCGTGTTCCATGGCCGCATCCCGTTCCTGAAATTCTTTCTCAAGGCCGAGCTGATCTGGGTGCCGGTGATCGGGCTGGCGTGGTGGGCGCTGGACTTCCCGTTCCTGCGCCGCGGCAAGGGCCGGGGCGCGCGCTCCAACGACCTCGCCACCACGCGCGCCGCGTGCGAGAAGTTCCGCCACATCCCGACCTCGGTGATCAACTTCGTCGAGGGCACGCGACTCACGCCGGCCAAGCACGCCAAGCAGGCGAGCCCCTACCGCCACCTGCTCAAGCCCAAGATCGGCGGCCTCGGCGTGGCACTGGCCACGATGGGCGAGCAGTTCGAGGCCATGCTCGACGTCACCATCGCCTACCCGCAAGGCACGCCGACGTTCTGGCAGCTGCTGTGCGGCCAGGTGGCGGCGGTGAGCGTGCGCGTGCAGCCGCACGTGATCCCGTCTGACCTTCTGGGCGCCGACCCGCTGGCCGATCGCGAATCCCGGCGCCGCCTCACCACGTGGATCGAGACCCAGTGGGCGCAGAAGGACCGCGAGCTCGATGCGCTGCTCGGCGCGTCGCTCTGAATGTCGCCCTGAACCCGGCGCTCAGCGCCCCGGCCACAACGCCGCGAACTGCCACAGCGCGAAGGCCGCGAGCACCACGGCCGATGCGAGATTCACGCGCCGGCGCCAACGCGCGTCGAAGCGTTCGCGCAGCCAGCCCACCAGGCCGCTCAGCAGCAGCCACCACAGCGCCGAGCCCGCCAGCACGCCGGCGATCATGGCCCAGGGCGCTTTCACCGCGCTGCGGCCGGCCAGCGCGCCGAACACCGCTATGAACGAGAAGATCGTGGCCGGGTTGCTGAGCGTGAGCACGAAGGTGCCGGCAAAGCAGCGCAGCAGGCTGCCGCCGCCGGGCGCCGCGGCCGCACGCTCGGCCACCGGCGCGCGCGCGATGCGCCAGGCCAGCCACAGCAGGAACGCGCCGCCGCCGAGCGCCAGCGGCACGCGCGCCGCGGTCAGCGCGTCGATCAGCACCGTGACGCCGAACGCGCCCACCGCGCCATACACCGCGTCGGCCGCCGCGGCGCCCAGCCCGGTGGCCAGCCCCGCCGCAGGCCCGAGCTGCAGCGTGCGCTGGATCGTCAACAGGCCGATCGGGCCGACCGGCGCGGCGATGGAAAGTCCGATCAACAGCGACTGCGCGAACAGCGCCGCGGCGCCGCCGGCCACTTACCCGACCCGGCCCTTGCGCACCAGGCCCTCGATGGCCAGCGCGTAGCCGTCGACGCCGAAGCCCACCACGATGCCCGCTGCCGCGGGCGACAGGTACGAGTGGTGGCGGAACGATTCGCGCGCATGCACGTTCGAGATGTGCACCTCGACCACCGGCAGCCCGGTGCCCTTGATCGCGTCGTGCAGCGCCACCGAGGTGTGCGTGTAGGCGCCGGCGTTGAACACCGCGCCCATGAGCAACCCGTTGCGGTGCGCGGTGCCGGCCTCGTGGATCCACTCCAGCAGCTGGCCCTCGTGGTTGGACTGCCGGCACTCGACCTCCACCCCCAGCTTCTTGCCCGCCTCGCGGCACAGCGCCTCCACGTCGGCCAGCGTGGTGGAGCCGTAGACCGTGGGCTCGCGCGTGCCGAGCAGGTTGAGGTTCGGGCCGTTGAGGACGAGGATCTTGTTCACGAGGCGCTCCTGCGCGGTGCCGCATCGAGGCATCGCGTGCAGCGGCAATGGTAGCGGTGCCGCGCGCGGTGACATCCGCGTGGCGCAGCCTGTGGCGCGATCAGCGTGCCGTGCGACCGGCCGACGGCAGATCGGGCAGTTGCAGGCGCGGCCGCTCGGCCTCGGGCGCCGCCAGCGGCGGCACCTCGGCCAGCGTGGCCAGGCAGCGCCGAGCGAGCTGCTGGTAGGCCGCGGTGCCGGCCTGCTTGCGGCGCACGTCGTCGTCGCTCTGGCTGCGCAGCACCTTGGCCGGCGTGCCCACCGCCAGGCCGCGCGGCGGGATCGCCATGCCCGCCGGCACGAAGGCGCCGGCGCCGACCATCGCCTCGGCGCCGACCTCGGCGCCGTCCATCACGATCGCCAGCATGCCCACCATCGCATCGCGCCCGATGCGGCAGCCGTGCAGCACCGCGCCGTGGCCGATGTGGCCGTCGTCTTCGACGATCACCTCGCCATTCGGGAAGCAATGCAGCACGCAGGCGTCCTGCACGTTGGCGCCGGCGCCCAGCCGCACGCGGCCGAAGTCGCCGCGCAGGCTGGCGTGCGGGCCGACGTAGCAGCCGGGCCCGACGATCACGTCGCCGATCAGCACCGCGCTCGGATGCACGAAGGCCGATGGATCGACCACCGGGCGCACACCGTCGATGGCGTAGCAGGGCATGGCAGGTTCGCTCAGGCCGGCACCGCGCCGCGGCCGGCGCGCGCACGGGCGATGATCGTCTTCATGATCTGCGCCGTGCCGTCGCCGATGTGAAAGCCCAGCAGGTCGCGCAGCCGCTGCTCCATCGGCCCGCGGTCGTAGCCGCCGTGGCCGAACGACAGCAGGCACTGATGCACCGTGTCGTAGGCGAGCTTGGGCGCCCACCACTTGCACATCGCCGCCTCGGCGCTGTGCGGTGCGCCCTTGTCCTTGAGCCACAGCGCCTGCAGGCACAGCAGCCGCGCTGCCGACACCTGGGTGTCGAAGTCGGCCAGCGGATGCGTCACGCCCTGGAACGCCGCGAGCGGCTTGCCGAAGGCCTCGCGCTGCGTCACGTGGCCCCAGGTTTCCTCGAGCGCCACGCGCGCCACCGCCAGGCACTGCAGCCCGATCAGCGCACGCGAGAAGTCGAAGCCCTGCATCACCTGCACGAAGCCCTTGTTCTCGGCGCCGAGCCGGTGGTCGCCCGCGACGCGCACGTTCTCGAAGAAGATCGAGCCGCGGCCGATCGCGCGCTGGCCGTGGCAGTCGAAGCGGCTGGTGCTCACGCCGGGCGTCTTCATCGGCACCAATAGCGCGGTGATGCCGTGCGCGCCGGAATCGGCGGCACCGGTGCGGCCGAACACCATCGTGATGTCGGCCTGGTCGGCGGCGGAGATCGAGGTCTTCTCGCCGTTGATCACGTAGTCGCTGCCCGCGCGCTCGACCTTCAAGCGCAGGTTGGCTGCATCGGAGCCGCCGCGCGGCTCGGTGAGCGCGATCGCGCACAGCGCCTCGCCGGCGACGATCTTCGCCAGCCACGGCCTCACCACCGCCGGCGCGCCGTGCTCGGCGAGGATCTGGCTGTTCAGCGACGCGAGCAGGTTGATGTACGAGATGCTCAAGTCGGCGCGCGCGATCTCCTCGTGGATCACGCCGGCGGCGAGCCGGCTGGCACCCTGGCCGCCGAGCGCCTCGGGCAGTTCGGGCGCGATGAAACCCATCTCGCCCATCTGGCGCATCAGCGCGCGGTCGAGCACGCGCGTGCGGTCGCGCTCGAGAAAGCCCGGCGCCACGCGTTCGCTCGCGAAGCGGCGCGCGTGGTCGGCCAGCGCCAGCAGCTCGTCGTCGAGGTACGGGTTCATGTGCGGTGCTCATGCAAGCGCGGCAGGGTGACCGCCGCGGATCCGGCTTCGCCGGGCCGCTGGCGGTGCCCCCTCGAGGGGGAGGCGCCGCAGGCGCTTCGGGGGTGGGTCATTTCACGTGCTTGCGGAAATCGGGCTTGCGCTTCTCCTTCAACGCGGCCACGCCCTCGCGCGACTCGTCGGTGTCGTAGTAGAGCTTCAGCGCCAGCATGCCCATGCCGGCGATGCCGCCCTGGTGCGCGGTGTCCATGTTGAAGCTGCGTTTGGCGATCGCCAGCGCCGTGGGGCTGCGCTCGCACAGCTCCTCGGCCCAGGCCTGCACCTCGGCGTCGAGCTGCTCGTGCGGCACGCACTTGTTGGCCAGGCCCATCGCGACGGCCTCCTGCCCCGAATAGCGGCGGCACAGATACCAGATCTCGCGCGCCTTCTTCTCGCCGACCACGCGCGCGAGGAACGCCGTGCCGTAGCCGGGATCGACCGAGCCCATCTTGGGGCCGACCTGGCCGAAGATGGCCTTCTCGGAGCAGATCGTGAGATCACAGATCGTCGCCAGCACGTTGCCGCCGCCGATGGCGAAGCCCTGCACGCGCGCGATCACCGGCTTGGGCACGTCGCGGATCGCGGTGTGCAGCTCCTCCATCGGCAGGCCGATGGTGCCGCGGCCGTCGTAGTTGCCGTCGTGCGCGGATTGGTCGCCGCCGGTGCAAAACGCGCGGTCGCCGGCGCCGGCCAGCACGATCGCGCCCACGTTTCGGTCGTAGCCGGCCTTGTAGAGCGCCTTGATCAGCTCGTCGCAGGTGGTGCCGCGAAACGCGTTCATCTTGTCGGGCCGGTTGATCGTGATCCACGCGACGCCGTTCTTCACGTCGTAGAGGATGTCCTGGAAGTTCATGTGTCTTGCTCCTGGCGGGTTCGACGGTTCATCGGCGGTGAAAGCGCCGGCTCGATAAGTCAATATGTTGGCATATAGTAGTGACGATCGCTCCGGAGAGCAAGACCACGACGGGCCGCAACGCTCGGTGAATGCCCCATGAAACCATCCGAAGACACCAAGGTCGCGATGGCCAACCGCCTGTTCTTCCGGCTCTATCAATGTGCCAACATGTTGCACAAAACCGGTAGCCGCGCGGTCGAGGCCGAAGGCCTCACGACGCAGCAGTGGGCGGTGCTCGGCGCGCTGTCGCGCGAGCAGGCCAAGGGCGGCATGAGCATCGGCGAGCTGGCGCGCTACCTGATGGTCAGCCGCCAGAACCTCTCGGGCCTGATCGGCCGCATGGCGCGCGACGGCCACCTGGCCGTGGGCCCGCACGGGCGCGACCGCCGCTCGCGCGTGGTGTCGATGACCAAGTCCGGCCGCCGGCTGTGGCAGACCCAGGCGCTGCCCAAGATCCGGGCCTACTATGACCGCGTGCTCGCCGACTTCTCGATCAACGACGTCACGCACGCGCTGCACTACCTGCTGAAGATGCTCGACAACATGAAGCGGCTCGACGACGAGCGCGCCGGCAGCGACGGCACCGCGGCGCGCGACGCCTGAGCACGGCCGCAGCCCGGGCAGCGCCGGGTGCGGGTAATCCTCGAGGCGAAATCCGCACGTGCCCCGCTAGACTGAATTAATTGACCGGCCAGACGGTTAATTCACAAAGGCGCGTGGCGCGCGGTGCGCCACCGCCGCCAGGAGCACGTGCATGAACCCGCAACGCCCCGCCACCGCTGCAGCAGCACCCGGCAGCAACGGCTTCGCGCCGCAGACCGACTACGGCTACATGCTCAAAGCCGCCTACGGCCCGGCCGACGTGGCGCACACCGACTACGCGCGCGATCTCGGCGAGCCGGGGCAGTTCCCGTACACGCGCGGATACCACGCCAGCGGCTACCGCAGCCGCATGTGGACGCAGCGCATGACGGCCGGCCTCGGCAGCTCCACCGACGCCAACGGCGTGCTGAAGAAGTACCACGACATGGGGCAGCGCGGCGGCATCTGCGTCATCAGCGACCGCGTGTTCTCTTCGTGCATCGACCCCGACCACCCGATGGGCCGCAAGGAGGCCGGCGTGCTCGGCTGGCCCGGCTGCTCGCTGCTCGAGTTCGAGGAGCTGATGGACGGCATCGAGCTGACCGGCCAGTCGATCACGCTGCTCGGCTCGTGCGCGCCGTCGTCGCTGCGCCTGGCCTACGTGGTGGCGCTGGCCGACAAGCGCGGCATCGATCCGCGCCAAGTCCATGGCGGCGTGATCGAGTCGCCGTTCGAGAACTACCTCGGCCAGACCGACCCGCAGCCATTCGACCTGAACCTCAAGCTGTGCCTCGACTGCTGGGAGTACGTGGCGCAGCGTGGCCTCAAGATGCGCTGCAACGTCAACAGCCAGCACTTCCAGGAATCGGGCGGCAACAACGCGCAGGCGCTCGCGCTCGAGCTGGCGATGTTGAAGGAGATCTACGGCCGGCTGATCGCCGAGCGCGGCCTCGAGTTCGACGACGTGGCCGGCATTCCGTACGAGCTGTTGTCGATCGGCACGCGCTTCTTCGAGGAGGTGGCCAAGGTGCGCGCGCTGCGCCGCATGTACGCGCGCATGGCGCGCGACGTGTTTCATGCCAAGAAGGAGAAATCGCAGCAACTGCTGATCGCCACGCACACCTCGGGCCGCACGATGACGTATCAGCAGCCGCTGAACAACATCGTGCGCTGCGCGATCCAGACGCTGGCCGCCGCGGTGGGCGGCTGCACCGCGATCGACAACGCCACGCTCGACAACGCGCACGCCGAACCGTCGGCGTTCGCCGCGCGCATGTCGCTCAACACGCAGCACATCGTGGCCTACGAATCGGGCGCCGCCGACGTGGCGGACCCGCTGGCCGGCTCGTACTACGTCGAGGCGCTGACGAACCAGGTGGAGGAACAGGCCAACGCGATCCTGGCCGAGATCGACCAGCTCGGCGGCATGGTCGGCGCGCTGAAGGCCGGCTACGTGCAGGCGATGCTGTCGAAGGAGGCAGCGCTGAAGTACCAGCGCGTCGACCGCAAGGAGCGCCTCGTGGTCGGCGTCAACCATCTCGTGGTGCCGCCGGAAGAAGAGGAGTTCGCACTGCCGGTGCAGGAGGTGCACCTCGGTGATTCGGAGAGCATCGCGCGCCGCATGGAAGCCTGGAAGCCGACGCGCGACCAGGCCGCGCTCGCGGCCACGCTGTCGCAGCTGCACGCCGATGCCAGGAAGGGCGAACGCTTCAACCTGATGCCGGCCATCGTCGAGGCGGTGAAGGCCTACGCCACGGCGGGCGAGGTGTTCGGCGTGATCCGCATGGCGCGCGGGCTGCACTACGACCCGTTCGGCATGGTCACCTGCGCGATTCCCCTGCACTGAGGAGCGGACGATGAGCAACGCCCTCAAGGTCATCGTCACGATGATCGGCCTCGACGGCCACACCACCGGCGGCGAGGTGGTGGCGATGATCCTGCGCGACGCCGGCATCGAGGTGGTGTACCTCGGCGTCAACCAGACGCCCGAGATGATCGCGCGCGCCGCGCTGCACGAAGACGTCGACGCCATCGGCATCAGCTCGCACGCCGCCAACTACAGCCAGATCGAGGAGCTGGTGCAATTGCTGAAGGCACGCGGCATGGCCGACGTGCCGGTGATCTGCGGCGGCAACGTGCCCAAGCACACCGCCGAGCAGCTGCTCGCTGCCGGAGTGGCGTCGGTGGTGCTGCCGGGCGCGTCGAGCGAACACATCGTGTCGACCGTGCGCTCGTTGGCGCGCCGGCCCTCACCCCGGCCCTCTCCCGCTGGCGCGGGAGAGGGAGCAAGACCTCCCTCTCCCCGGCGGGGAGAGGGCCGGGGTGAGGGTCGGTGAACGCCACCGAGATCTCGACCCACACCGCCGCGCTCGCCGCCGGCGACCTGCGCAGCGCCGCGCGGCTGATCACGCGCATCGAGCGCGGCGACGCCACGCTGGTGCCGCTGCTGCAGGCCCTCTATCGTCGCGGCGGCCGCGCGCAGGTGATCGGCGTCACCGGGCCGCCGGGTGCCGGCAAGAGCACGCTGGTGAGCCGCCTCATCGCGCATTGGCGCGCGCGGCGCTTGCGCATCGCGGTGCTGGCGGTCGACCCGTCGAGCCCGTTCTCGGGCGGTGCGGTGCTCGGCGATCGCGTGCGCATGGCCGAGCATGCGATGGACGATGGCGTCTTCATCCGCAGCATGGCCTCGCGCTCGCACCTCGGTGGCCTGGCGCGCGCCGCCGGCGACGCGCTGGTGGTGCTCGAGGCGATGCCGTGGGACGTGATCCTGATCGAGACCGTCGGCGTCGGCCAGAACGAGACCGAGATCGTGCGCCACGCGCCGGTGGTGGTGCTGGTGCAGACGCCGATGGGCGGCGACGACGTGCAGGCCGCCAAGGCCGGCATCACCGAGATCGGCGACGTGTTCGTCGTCAACAAGGCCGACCATCCGCAGGCCGACGCCACGGTGCGCCAGCTGCTCGACATGATCACGCTGGCGCAGCACCTGCACCCCGAGCGCAGCTGGATGCCGCCGGTGCTGAAGACGCGCGCCGTCGACGGCGACGGCGTGGCCGAGCTGGCAGCGGCGATCGAGCGCTGCTTCGCGCACTTCGCGTCGCACGCTGCCGATGCACGGCGCCGGGCCGACGCACGGCTGCGCCATCGCGTCGGCGAGGTGCTGCGCGAGCTGCTCGACCGGCGCTTGAGCGCCGGCGGCGACCCGGCGATCGATCCGCTGCTCGACGCGCTGCACCGCCGCGACAGCGACCCGTACGCCGCCGCAGCTGATCTGCTGGCGCGCATCGGCTGACTGCCGCTGCACCTGACCGACGATGGCGCGCCCGAAGTCCCTGCAGTTCGACGACATCCGCGCGGCGATCCTCGACGCTGCGGCGCATCTGTTCGCGACGCAGGGCTTTCGCAACACCAACATCGTCGATATCGGGCAGGCCTGCAACGCGTCGAAGTCGCGCATGTACCACTACTTCACCTCCAAGGAGGCGATGCTCGACGAGATGCTGGTGCAGCACGTGGCCGCGCTGGTCGAGCAGGCGCAGCCGGTGGCCGCCGGGCCGGCCGATGCGCGCGAGCGGCTGCGCGCGTTCTTGCTGCTGCACCTGCGCACCTACTACGAAGCGCGCGACCGCCACACCGTGCTGGTCGAAGACGCCGACCACCTGAGCCGCGACGCGCGCGCCGAGGTGCGCCGGCTGGAGCAGAAGCTGGTCGGCCTGCTCGAGCGGCTGCTGCACGAGATCAACCCGTCGCGCTTCGCCGACCGGCCGAGCGCCGCGGCACACGCGATGCTGATCTACGGCATGCTGAACTGGACCTACACCTGGTACCGCCCCAGCGGACGCTTGAGCCTCGACGCGCTGGCCGACCAGGCCACCGCGCTGTGCCTGCACGGCATCGATGCGCCGGCGGCGACCGCGAAATCCGCGCGACGCTGAACGCGCACACCCGCATTCCAACGAGGAGGCCGCGATGACCACCGCTCTGCACGAACCGCATGCCGAGGACTTTCAAAGCCTCGACGAGCTGCACGCGGTGCAGGACCGCAAGCTGCGCTCACTCGGTCGCCGGCTGGCCGAGTCGCCCGAATGGGTGGCGCATCTGGCTAACGCCGGCGTGAAGCCGACCGACCTGCGCGACCGCGCGTCGCTGGCGGCGATGCCGACGCTCGAGAAGGCCGACCTGCGCGCGCGCTACCCGTTCCCGCTGCTCACGGTGCCGGTCGAGCAGGTGGCGCGCTTTTGCGCCACGTCGGGCACCACCGGGCTGCCGGTGATGTTCGGCTTCACGCGGCACGACTGGGAAGTGACGCTGGTGAACCAGCTCGCGCGCATCTACCGCACGGTGGGCGTGCGGCCCGACGACCGCGTCTACCAGGGCTACGGCTATGGCCTGTGGATCGGCGGCCCGTCGATGGACGTGGCGCTCAACGCCTATGGCGCGGTGAACTTTCCGGTCGGCCCCGGCCGCGCCGACCTGATGGTGCAGTGGCTGGCCGACCACGGCTACACCGTGACCACGATGTCGCCGCTGTGGCTGATGACGCTGCTCACCGCGGCCAAGAAGGCCGGCTTCGACCCGGCCACGCAGTGGAAGCTGCGCGTGGGCCTGTTCGGCGGGCAGTCGGTGTCGGCCACCTTCCGCGAGGAGATCGAGGCGCAGATGCCGCCGGGCTTCATGGCGCACAACATCTATGGCACCACCGAGGCCGGGGGGCCGATCCTCTCGGTGTCGTGCCCGCACTCGCACGCGCACGACCAGATGCACCTGATCAACGAAGACAGCGTGCTCACCGAGATCGTCGACCCCAAGACGATGAAGCCCGTGGGCCCCGGCGAGGTCGGCGAGGTGGTGATCACCACGCTCGACAAGCAGGCCTCGCCGCTGCTGCGCTGGCGCACGCACGACCTGGTGCGCCGCGCCGACAAGCCCTATGCCTGCGCCTGCGGCCGCAAGGCTTATCCGCTGATCGGCCGCCTGATCGGCCGCTCCGACGACATGCTCAAGGTGCGCGGCGTGATCGTGTTCCCGACGCAGGTGGAAGACGTGATCGCCGGCGTGGAGGGCCTGGCCAAGGAGGCCTGGCAGATCTACATCGATGGCGACGGCACGGCGCTCGACCAGATGGAAGTCGCCGTCGAGCGGCTGCCCCATGCGCCCGCGAGCACCGAAGCGCTCGCGGCCGAGGTGACGGCGCGCCTGCGCGCGCGGCTCGGACTCGGCGTGAACGTGACCTGCCACGCCGACGGCACGCTGCCGCGCTACGAGGCCAAGGCGGTGCGGGTGATCAAGCGCGCGGCAAAACGCTGAACTGGGGGCGGCCCGCTGCGGGCCGCCGGAAAGGAAATGTGCTCAGTTCAGGTTGATCCCGGTGGCCTTGACCGGCACCTGGTGCCACACCGGAATCGCGCTCGGGCCGTTGCCCATCTGCTGGTAGCTGTCATTGCCCCAACTCCACACGGTTCCGTCGGCCATTCTCACGGCGCAGTGGTGGTTGGAGCAGGCCACTTCTAGAGCGCCGGCCAGGCTGGTGACCTCGGTGGGCACCAGCTTGTCGGCCGGCGGCTGTGAACCGGAGCCCGGCTGCGCACTCATCTCCCCGCTGCCCCAACTCCACAGCTTGCCGTCGGCGGTGCGCGCGAACGAGGCGCCAAAGGCGCTGGCGACCGCGATGTGCGTGACGCCGGTGAGGGCGCTCACGGTTACCGGGAACGCGCTGCTGGAGGGCACGCCATGACCCAGTTCGCCCGAGCGACCTTCGCCCCACGCCCGCACCGTGCCGTCGTTCAGCAGGGCCAGGCAGTGGTGCGTACCGCAGGTCACGCCGGCTACGCCCGTCAGCCCGGCCACTTGCGAAGGAATCGCGAGGTAGGTCAGGGTGTTCACGTTCAGGAAGAAGTCCAGCTTCCACACGGTGCCGTCGCTGCGCACCACGTGCATCGGCCCGTGTCCGGTGGCCAGCGCGCTGGCGCCCGTGAGGCCGTTCACCTGCGCCGCAGCGTAACTGGTGTTGGAGCCGCTCAAGGTGAGTGCGCCCGGCAGATGCCAGACGCTGCCGTCGTCGAGCAGCGCGATCAGGAAGTCCTGCGGATCGTGGTTGTCGAGGCCGAATCCGATTTCGCGCACGGGCCGCGGCCAGGGCACCGACACAGGGGTGAAGTACGTCGTGGGGCTGGTGCCGTTGGTGCCGCCGAGCCAGCCGCCGGTGTTGGTGCCCCATCCCTCGACCGTGCCGTCGGACTTGCGCAGGGCACCGCCCTCTTCGGCAGCCACCACCGCCACCGCGCCGCTGCCCACCAGGCGCGCGAAGGTGCCGCTGATCACGGGCCCGTTGCCCAGTTGGCCGCTCGTGTTGACGCCCCATGCGACGATGCTGCCGTCGGCTCGCCGTGCCAGTGTGTGCGTCGCGGCGAGCGACAGGCGCGTGCCTCCTGCACCGCCCGCGCTGCGCACGGTCAGTGTCGCCGCGATGCTCGTCACGCTGCCAGCTGCATTGCGCACGACCACGTCGAACTGCGCGCCGTCGTCACCGGCGACGACGGCCGGCGCGGTGTAACTGGCTCCTGTCGCGCCGCCGATGTCGGCGCCGTTGCGTCGCCATTGGTAGGCCAGCGGCTGCGAGCCCGTCGCGCTGACCGAGAACGAAGCCGTCGCGCCGGCGTCGACGGTGATCGACTGCGGCTGCGTGCCGATCACCGGCGCCACCGCGCGCACCGTCAAGGTGGCGGCATTGCTGGTCACCGAGCCGGCACTGTTGGTGACGACGACGCGGAAGCTGGCGCCGTCGTCGGCCAGCGTTACCGGTGCCAGCGCGAAGGTTGCCGACGTCGCGCCGACGATGTCGGCGCCGTTGCGCTGCCACTGGTAGGCGAGCGTGGTGCCGCTCGCCGTGACCGAGAAGCTTGCCGTGGCGCCGTCGTCCACGCTCGCCGCCTGCGGCTGCGCGCTGATCTGCGGCGCACCGGCACCGCCGCCGCCCGGTGGCGGCGTGCCGCCGTCGCCACCGCCCCCGCCGCAGGCCGCGACCATCGCGACCAGCGCGGCACCCGCCAGCCACCGGAGCCCGGCGGCAAGTCCATGAAGCACCATATCAGCCTCCTCGAGTGGTCCTGGGCGGCGCAACGTGCGCCGCCTGTTCGCCGTTCTAGGAGCAGGCTGTTACCCGCGAGTTACCGCGGTGCGTAACGCGACGTTGACGCGGTTGCGTTCGAGGAAGGCCGGGCGCAAGGGCGCGTCCAGGTGGGTGCGCACGCTCTCGGCGATCCAGGCCAGCGCGTGGCGACGCACGCCGGCCGCCTCGTCATTCGCGCCCGAGCACAGCAGTGCCTCGGCGCAGCGCAGCCACAGCTCGGGCAGGTAGGCATCGCTCGGCCAGCAACCACCGGCAGCGCGCGCCAAGGCCAGTCGGGCGAGCGTGGCGGCGCCGTTCGGATCGAGCGGTGTCAGGGTCTCGATCTCGCGCATCAGGGCGTGCAGGGCCATGCCGAGATATTCGATCGCCTCGGCCTCCTCGCGCACGCGGCGCAGCTCGCGCAGCGCGGCGGCCGGTTCCTGCAGCCGCGCCACTTCCAGGCGCAGCGCAAACAGGCTGCGCGCTCGTGTGTTCTTGGACAGAGTATCCAGCTGCGCCGGCAGCGAGGCCGGCGCCGGCTGGCCGAGTTCGCGCGCCAGCCGGGCGCGCAGCGCTTCACGCCGCGCCAGCAACACGCCTTGGTCGCTGGCGGGCGGCGCGGTGATCAGCGCCGCCGCACGGTGGTGCTGGCCGATGGTGAGCCACAGCGCGGCCAGATGGTTGGCGCAGGCGTCGCTCCACAGCGCTCCGCCCTGGGCGCGCAGGCGCTCGGCCGAGGTCTCCAGCGCTGCGATGGCGTCACGGTAGTGGCCGAGCTGCGCGGCGAAGACGCCGCTGTTCATCAAGGTCACGGTCGGCTGCAGGCCGGTGGAGTCGCCGAGCCGGTCGAGCAGCCGCAGCGCGTCGTGCGCCTGGCGCAGCGCCTCGTCGGCGCGGCCAAGGGCGGACAACGCGGTGGCCCGATTGCTGGTGCTGCTCATCAGCTCGGCGAGATCGCCTGACGCCTGCGCCAGTGCGCAAACCTGTGCCAGCACCTCGGCGCTGTGCGAGGGTCGATCGGCCGAGTTCAGCGCGAAGGCGAGCGCTGCCAGGTGCTCGCGCTGTTGCTCGAGCGTGCCCTTCTGCTCGACCTGCGGCAGCCAGCGCTGCAGCCAGTCGACCGCCTCTTCGGCGCGGCCGATCAGCGCGGTGGACTGGCCGATCTGCCGTCGCGCGTCGAGGGTTGCACCGGCGTCGCCCGCGGCCTGTGCGCCGCGCAGCGCCTCCTGGGCCAGCGTCAAGGCCCGCGCTGCATCTGCCGCGACGATGGCCACCTGCGCGCGAGCAACATGCGCGCGCGCGCGGGCCGCGTCGTCGGGCGCATCCTCGACCAGCCGGCCGGCCAGCGCAGCGGCGGCCTCCACGCCATCGGTGAAGATGAGCACGTCCATGCTGTCCAGACGAGCGCGAAAGGCGGCTGCCACTGCGCCGGCGCGGCCGTGAGCCTCGATCGCGCGCTGCCAGAACTCGCGTGCATCGGCCAGGCGTGCCGCCTGCCGCGCGCGCCGCGCGGCGCGTTCGAACTGCTCGCCGGCACGCGCCCACTGCCCGGCCGCCCACCAGTGCGCGGCCATGCGCGCCGGTTCTTCGCCGCCGTGCTCCAGGTGCAGAGCGATCGCGCCGTGCACATGCCGCGCGATGTCTTCAGGCACCGAACGCTCGACCGCATCGCGCACGAGGTCGTGCACGAAGCTGCTGCCGGCGAGCACCTGCGCCGTCTCCAGCTCGCGCCAGGCATCGGCCAGCGTCAGCGCCGGCGTGCGCAGCACCGCCTCGGCGAGATCGATCGAGAAGTCGGAGCGCGCCAGCGCCGCCACGCGCGCCAGGGCGAGAGCGCCGGCGCTGAGGCGCCGCAGCCGGCGTTCGATCAACACGCTAACGCTGGCCGGCTGCGGCAGCCGCCCTTCCGGCGTCGGCCCGCAGACCATGTACTCCTTCAGCGTCTCGAGCATGTACAAGGGGTTGCCGCCGGTGCGTGCGAGCAGCTCGTCCGCCGCCGCGTCGCCCTGCAGGCCCGACAGCGCCAGGCTGGCGAGCAGTTCGACGAGATCGGCGCGCGCCAGCGGCTTCACGTGCACGATCTCGAGGCGCTGCGCTTCCTCCAGCGCCTCGCGCAGCGTGCGCAGCTCGGCGGCACCTTCGTCGGGCCGCTGCGCGAGGCCGAAGTGCAAGGCCGCCAGCGTATCGGCCGCCACCAGAGCGGTCAGCATCTCGATGCTCGCGGCGTCGGCGAAGTGCAGGTCGTCGAGCATGAGCGCATCGATGTGCGGCGACGCGCCGGCCAGCACCGCGAGTACGGCGCGTTGCAGCGCAGGCGGCGACGCGCGAGCGGTTCCTTCCGGCGCAGCATCGCCCCACTCGGGCAGGAGCCGGGAAAGTTCGCGCCGCGTGTCCGCGTCCGGAGCCTCGATGCCGCGCTCGGCCAGCGTGCGCAGCACGCGCACGATCAGTGCATAGGGCACGCCCGCATCGCCTGGGCGCGCGGGGACGTGGACGACCCCGGCCCGCGTGGCGGCGAATTCGGCGAGCAGCCGGGTCTTGCCCATGCCGGCTTCGCCGACGACCAGCACGCCGCGCCGGTTCGCCCAGGCGCGCGCCAGGCGCTGCAGCTCGTCCGCCCGGCCGATCAGGCGCGGCGGCCGCAACAGGCTGGCCGGCACCTCGGCGCGCCTTGCCACCGCCGGTGCCGCGACGCCACGTCCGGCCTGGATGGTGGCCAGCAGCGCCACCGCTTGCGCGCCCGGGCGCGTGCCGAGTTCGTCGCGCAACCGCCTCTCGTAGGTCTCGAAGGCGGCGATGGCTGCCGGCGCGTCGCCGCGCAGGTAGAGCAGGCGCACGACGCGTCGCATCGGTACCTCGGCCAGCGGGTCGGCTCGCGTCAGCGCCGTCGCCATCTCGAGGGCCGCATCGAGATCACCGCACGCTTCCGCCGCCTGCGCCGCTGCCTCGCTGTCGCGACACCAGCGCTGGTGCAAGCGAAGACGCTCGGCCGTCAGCCACTCGGCGAATGCGGGACAGTCGGCATAGTCCTCATCGGCCAGCAGGGCCGGCGGCGCGACGTTCGGCGGCAGCGCTGCGGTAGCATCGCAACGCACATCTTCCAGCAGCATGAGGCGCTCGCCGGTGCGCACGAGCGGATGCCCGAGCCGGCGCCGCAGGCGGAAGATGCGTTGCCGCAGGCTGCCGGCCGCCGTTCGCGGCGCCGCATCCGGCCACAACCATGCGGCCAGCAGCGTGCGGCTGCCGCTTCCGCCCAGCGCGAGCGCAGCGAGCAGGGCGGCGTCCTTGCGCTCCAGCGCAAGGACGTTGTCGTCGTCTTGGCCGAGCGCGGGTTGTCCGAGCAGGCGCAGCCAGGGCATCGTCGGGCGAATCGCGGGTGGTGTGGCCGCAGATTCTTCCCGCTCCGTTACCGGCGCGTTACCCCCGAAGTTGCGAGACTTGGCGCAGCGCAAAGGCCTTCGGCCGAAACCAGGAGAGGCGATGGCCCTTCAGGGTCGACACCGGGCCCACGCGGCTTCTCGTCGGCAAGTGCCCGCCCCCCTTTCGAACCGAGGGCACCCCGCTGTCAGAGCAGCACCGAGCGATCCCTCAGGTATTGCGCCACCCCATCGGCCAGACTGCGCGGCTGCCACTTCAGCACGCCCACCGCGCGATCGGCCAGCGGCTCGTCGCCCTTGGTCACGAAGTCGAGCTGCGACACCGACATGATCGGCCGCGTGCCGGTCCAGCGTGCGATGCGCTCCAGCAGGCCGATCGCCGCGTAGGCCATCCACACCGGAACCACCGGCGGCACGAAGGCCGTGGGCGCCTGGGCGCGCACCGCCAGCGCAATGTCTTTCAGCGAGGTCATGCCCTCGCTGACGATGAAGGCGCCGGCATGATCGAAGGCGCGCACGATGGCATCGGCCAGCGAGTCGACGTGCACCACCGGAAACGACCCTTTCAGGATCGTGGGAATCTGCAGCACGCGGCGGTTCAGCACGTTCTCGATCACGTGGGTCACACCGTCGCCGGTGTCGCGCCCGCCGTAGACGGCGGCCGGGTGGATGGTCGTCAGCGTCAGCCCGCAGTTCGCGGCCGTTTCGACGGCCAGACGATAGGCCCGCGTCATCGCCGCGAAGTAAGGTGACAGGCCCGCGGGGTCGGCCACCGCGTGGCTCTCGCGGATGCGCCGTTGCACCGGCTCGAAGACCTCGTAGGTCGAGATGTAGACCAGGCGGCGCACGGGCGAGGCCTGCAGCGCCTGCAGAAAGCGCGCGAACAGCCGGTGGTTGACCTCTTCGAAGGTGTCGGGCTCGCGCACATACTGCTCGGGCAGGCCGATGCCGTAGACCACCAGGTCCTGCCCCGCCAGCGCCTGCGCGAACACGTCGGCGTCGAAGGCCGGGGCCCGAATGACGCGCACGCCGGCCGCGAACCCCAGCCGGGCCCCGTCGCGGACCAGCACGGTCACGGTGTGGCTCGTGGTGGCCAGCCGGCGGGCGAGGGCGTAGCCGATCTGCCCGGTCGCTCCGATGATCAGGATGTTCATGCGCCCCTCGATCGCGTCGTTGTCGTGTTCTCGCCGACGGCATGTCGGCCGGCGCACCCCACGTATTGTGAGTGCCTCGCCGCACGCGGTTTTCCAGCCGGTGGCACACTGCGCCGATCCACTTTCACGGGAGGCGACGATGAGGTTCTGCCATCCGGCCCGCGCGGCCCTGCAGGCGCTGATGTTGATGCTGGCGCTCCTGGCTGCCGCCCCGGCGGCGGCGCAGTCCGCCGACGGCCGCCTGATCGTCGACACCGCATGGGTCGAGCGCGCACTGCAGCGCGGCGCAGTGTTGTGGGACGCGCGCAGCCCGCGCGAATACGCCGAGGGCCACATCGCGGGCGCGGTGAACTTCGGCGCCGCCGGCGACCTCTTCCGCGACCCCAACCGCGAGGACCCGCCTTCGGCCGCGGTGGCCGCTCAACTGTTCGGGCAGGCCGGCATCGACATCCTGCGCCAGGAGGTGGTGGTCTACGCGCAGCGCGGCGACCCGATGGCCTACTTCGCCGCGCGCATGACCGAGTACTACGGCGGCCGTCACGCCAAGGTCTACCACGGCGGCCTCGACGACTGGCGCGCCGCCGGCAAGGCGGTGACGCCCGAGCCCACCAAGCGGCCGCCGGTGCAGCTCGCGCTGCGCGACGAGCGCGTGGGCACGTTGTGGACCCACGAGGTCGTCGACCGCGTGCGCGCCGGCGGCGCGCAGATCCTCGACACGCGCACGCCGCGCGAGTTCAGCGGCGACGACATCCGCGCCATCCGCGGCGGCCATGTGAGCGGCGCGGTGAACGTCCCCTACGAGGCCAACTGGGTCGACCCGCAGGCCGCGGTGAAGCTCGCGGCGCGCCAGGTGGCCACGCGCGACGGCATGACGCTCAAGCCCGAGGCCGAGCTCAAGGCGCTGTACGCCGGCCTCGACCCGAAGAAGGAGACCGTCGTCTACTGCCAGAGCGGCGTGCGTGCGTCGGAAACCGCGGCCGTGCTGCGCGACCTGGGCTTTGCCAACGTGAAGGTCTACGAACCGTCGTGGCTGGGCTACGCGGGCGTGCTCAGCGCGCCGGCCGACAACGAAGTGTTCGTCAACGTCGGCGCGCTCAACGGCCAGATCTCGGCGCTGCAGGGCCGGTTGCGCGCGCTGGAAGACGAGCTCGCGAAGCAGCGCACGCAGCCGGCGCCGCAGCGCTGAAGCCTTCGCGGCGGGCCGCGCTCAGGCGCGCAGCCGCATCCGGCCCGGCAGCGGCACCGAGCGGCGCAGCACCTCCTCGCCCAGCCACACCGCCGAGCGCCGCGCGCGCTCGGCCACCGTGGCCAGCGGGATCTGCTGGTAGTCGTCGTTGAAGACCTCGAAGCTGTAGTCGCCGCGGTAGCCCAGCGCGTCGAGGCGCATCACCAGCTCGGCCACCTGCGCGCTGTGCACGCCCTCGCCGGGGAAGACGCGAAAGTGCCGCGCAGTGGCGATGCGCTCTTCCACCGAGCGCGTCTCCTGCCACATGAAGTCGGCCAGCTGCACCAGGTAGATCTTGGCCGGGTCGAGCGTGTCGAGATCCTCCAGCGGCGTCTGCGTCGCGAAGATGTGGAACGAGTCGATGCCGATGCCGAGGTTGGGCGCATCGGCGCGCGCCACCACCTCCCACGCCTCGGTGAACTGGTTGATCGTGCGGCCCCAGCTCAGGCCCTCGTAGGCAATGCGGATGCCCAGCGGCACCGCGAGCATCGCGAGCTTGCGCAGATCGCGCGCGATCGCGTCGAGATCCTGCGTCGCATGCGTGCTGGTCGACGAGCACGCCAGCAGCACCGGCGCGCCGACGGCGCGCGCCATCTCGAGCATCGCCTTGGCGATGTCGACCTTGTAGTCGTGCAGGTGGCCGGCCAGGCCCTCGAAGTCGCGCAGCACCTGAAAGCCCGTGACGCGCAAGCCGCTGGCCTTGACCTCGGCCACCGCCGCGTCGACGCCGTCGGCGTGGCCGACCAGGTCGCTCGCCTTGAGCATCACCTGGCCGAAGCCGGCGTCGCGGATCGCGCGCAGCTTCGCCGCCAGCGGCCCGGCCAGCGTGGTGGTGTCCATGCCGAAGTCGTCGATGTTGCCGCTGCGCCGCGTCATGTGAGCCCCTCGTCTGCGGAGTACCGCAGCCGGTCCCCCGAGGGGACGCGGGCCGGCTTGGGAGCGGCCCGGCGCTCGGCCCGCGGCGCGGTGAAGTCAGTCGCGATCATGCCGCCGCTACCTCATCATGCACCAACTCGAACATCACGCCGCCGAGCCAGCTCTTGGTGAGTGCGCCGCGGCTGCCGGAATGCAGATCGCTGGCCTCGACGAACTCCACGCCGCGCGCGGCCAGCGCCTTCACCGCCGCCGGCACGTCGGGCGTGCCCAGGCCGATGCGGTGCAGGCTCTCGTCGCCCTCGACGTCGACGATGCCGGGCTCGGGCTCGATCAGCTGCAGGTAGAACGTGCGGCACGGGCTTCTCAAAATGCGCCCCTTGGGCAGGATGCCGAAGCGCTCCTCGTCGGCCAGCACGTCGAAGCCGAACAGCTCGCGGTAGAACTCGCACCAGTCGTCCATGCGGTCGGTGCCGATGTACTGCACGATGCCGAACCAGTGCAGCCCCGCGAGCGCCGGCGGTTGCCGCTCGACGGTGGGGATGGGCACGAAGTCGACGTCGTAGATCGAGAACTCGCGCCAGCGGTCGACGAAGTAGATGCGGCTCGCGCCCACGCCGTGGATCGCCGGGATGTTCAGCTCCATCACCTCCACGTGCGTCGGCACGGCCCAGGCGCCGCGGTCGAGCGCGCGCTGGTAGGCGGCGGCCGCGTCGCGCACGCGCAGCGCGATGGCGGCGATCTGCGGCACCTCGGTTGGCTGCACGCTGCGCGGCCTGGCGCTGGCCCGTGCCCCCCAGCTCACTTCGTTCGCGGCCCCCCGAGCGGGCGCGTCGCCACCTTCGGGCGGCCGGGCGGTGGCGACATGCGCGTTGATGACGACGTTCATGCCGCCCTGCCGGTACAGCAGCACCTCGCGCGAGCGATGCCGCGCCACGGGGCGAAAGCCCATCGTCTCGAGCACCTGCCCGAGCGCCTGCGGGCGCGAGGTGGCGTATTCGACGAACTCGATGCCGGCCAGCCCGAGGGGGTTGGGCACGTCGCCGAGGGCTTCGCGGTCGCGGGTCGCGCTATCGTTCATGTCGCTTGCTTCGTGGTCGGTGGCGCACGCCAAGTCGCCATGTGTCAGCCGATCAGCTGCAGGAAGTGCCGGCGCACGCGATCGGCATCGGGCTCCCGGCCAGTGAACAGCTCGAACGCGCCCACCGCCTGGCCCACCGCCATCGTGCCGCCGTCGCACACGGCGCAGCCGGCGGCTCGCGCCACTTTCAGCAGCGCGGTCTCGAGCGGAAAGTAGACGATCTCCGACACCCACAGCTCGCGGCGCAGCAGCGCGGCCGGCAGCGGCAGGCCGGGCAGCTTGTCCATGCCGGTGGGCGTGGCGTGGATCAGGCCGCTGGCACCGTGCAGCGCGGCGGCGGCGTCGCTGCCGCCGCGCGCGCGGCCGGGCCCATAGCGGCGGTTCAGCTCGTCGGCCAGCTGCGTGGCGCGCGCGGCGTCGCTGTCGACGAGGCGAAGCTCGGCCGCACCCAGCCGCAGCACCGCATGCGCGATCGCCGAGCCGGCGCCGCCCGCGCCCAGCAGCACCACGCGCGACAGGTCGGCGTTGGGCAGCGTGCGCGTGAAACCCCAGGCCCAGCCCGAGCCGTCGGTGTTGTGGCCGATGGCGCGGCCGTCGCGGAACATCACGGTATTCACGGCACCCATCGCCGCCGCCTCGTCGGCGAGCGCATCGAGCAGCGGGATCACCGCCTGCTTGCACGGATAGGTGATGTTCAGGCCGGCGAAGCCCATCGTGCGCGCGGCGTCGATCAGCCCCGGCAGCGCGGAGGCGTCGCGTCCGCCGCGGTCGAGATCGATCAGCTGGTAGTGCAGGCGCAGGCCATGGTGGCGCGCCTCCTCCTCGTGCATCGCCGGCGTCAGCGAGCGCTGGATGCCTGCGCCGATGAGGCCGACCAGCAGCTTGGCGTTCATGGCCGCCGGCGGCGCCGCGACCGGTCGTTGTGCGTCCCTCACCGTCACGTCATGCTCCGCCCGTGCCGCCTCGTCACTTTCGAAGTTTGGCCAGCTCGGCCGCCAGTTCGGCGACGGTGGCGCTGATCGCCGCGCCATGCTTGTCGATCACCGGCTTGAACTTGTCGCGCAGCTTGGCCTGCTCGGCGGCCGAGAGCTCGGTCACCGTCATGCCGGCTTTCTTCAGCGCGTCCAGGTTGCCGGCGGCAGCCTCGCGGTTGACCTTGCGCTCGAACAGCGCCGACTCGGTGGCGGCGTCCTGCAGGATCTTCTTCTCGTCGGCCGACAGCGTGTCCCACACCTTCTTGCTGAAGATGAGCGACTGCGGGTTGTACTGGTGGTTGCTCAGCACCAGGAACTTCTGCACCTCGGCGAACTTGTTGGCGAGGATCACGTTGAGCGGGTTCTCCTGGCCGTCGATGGCTTTCGACTCCATCGCCGCGTAGACCTCGGGAAAGGCCATCGGCGTCGGGTTGGCGCCGACCGCCTTGACCCAGTCGACGTTGATCGCGTTGGGGATCACGCGCAGCTTCAGGCCCTCGAGATCCTCGACCTTGTTGATCGCGCGCTTGCTGTTGGTGATGTTGCGAAAGCCCAGCTCCCAGTAGGCGAGGCCGACGATGCCCTTGTCGAGCAGCTTGGCGTGCAGCTTCTGGCCGAACGGGCCGTCGACCACCGCGTCGGCTTCCTTCGCGTTGGCGAACATGAACGGGAAGTCGAAGACCTCGAAGTCCTTCACCTGCGAGGCCAGGATGCCCGAGTTCAGCGCCGTCATCTCGACCGTGCCGCCCTGCAGCGCCGACACCGTGGGCGCGTCGCCGCCGAGCACGCCGCCGGGAAACAGGTTGACCTTGATCTTGCCGCCGGACTTGGCGGCCACGATCTCGGCGAACTTCTCGGCGCCGGTGACCAGCGGATGGCCCTTGGGGTTTTGCAGCCCGAGCTTGAACGTGCGCTCGCTCACCTGCGCGTGCGCGGCGCCGAAGGCGGCCACGGCCAGGCCGGCCAGCAGGGTCTTGACGAACAGTCGCTTCATGCGTGTCTCCTTGCGTGTGAGAGTCAGTAGAAAAGCTTCATCGGCCACAGCACCAGCTGCGGCAACAGCACCATCGCGAACATGATGATGAATTCGGCGATCATGAACGGCAGCACGCCGCGCGTGACGTCGTCCATCTTCATGCGGCCGACGCCGGCCACCGCGTTGAGCACCGTGCCCACCGGCGGCGTGATGAGGCCGATCGAGTTGTTGATGATGAACAGCACGCCGAAGTAGACGGGGTCGATGCCGGCCTGTTTGATCACCGGCATCAGCACCGGCGTGAGGATCAGGATCGTCGGCGTCATGTCCATCGCGGTGCCCACCGCCATGCACAGCAGCATGATCGCGATCATCAGCAACGTCGGGTTGCCGATGAACGGCTCGAGCAGCGCAGTCACCTTGCTCGGCAGGTCGGCCACCGTGATGAGCCAGGCCGAGACCATCGCCGCGGCGACCAGGAACATGATCACCGCCGTCGTCTTTGCCGCGGTGACGAAGATGGCATACAGCTGCGCGAACGCCAGCTCGCGGTAGATCACCGACGCGACGAAGTAGGCATACACCGCAGCCACCACCGCGGCCTCGGTCGGCGTGAACACGCCGAAGCGCATGCCCACCAGGATGATCACCGGCAGCAGCAGCGCCCAGCCCGCGTCGCGCATCGCGCGCAGCACCTCGGCCATCGACTTGCGCGGCGGCGGCACGATTCTCTCCTTGCGCACCAGCCACATCCAGGTCACCCACAGCGCCAGGCCGATCAGCAGGCCCGGAAAGATGCCGGCCAGGAACAGCTTGCTGATCGACACGTTGGCGGCGACGCCGAAGATCACGAAGCCGATGCTCGGCGGAATCACCGGGCCGATCACGCCGCAGGCGGCGATCAGCCCGCCGGCACGCGACTTGTCGTGGCCGGCGCGCGTCATCATCGGCAGCAGCAGCGCCGTCAGCGCGGCGGCGTCGGCCACCGCCGAGCCCGACAGCGCCGACAGCAGGCAGGCGGCGACGATCGCCACGTAGCCGAGGCCGCCGCGGATATGGCCGACCAGCGCCAGCGCGAAGTCGACGATGCGGCGCGACAGGCCGCCGACGTTCATGATCTCGCCGGCCAGCATGAAGAACGGCACCGCCAGCAGCGGAAAGCTGTCGGCCCCGTTGACCAGGTTCTGCGCCAGGATCTGCGCGTCCATCATGTTCAGGTGCCACATCAGCGCGGCACCGCAGGCCAGCAGCGCGTAGGCGATCGGGATGCCGAGCGCCATCGCGGCGAGCAGCGAGGCGAGGAACACGAAGACGGTCACGACGCCTTGCCCTGTCCTGCGCGCTGGGCGTCCTCGCGCGCGAGTTCCTCGTTGAGCGCCTTCAGCTCGGCCGCCTCTTCCGATTCGGTGACCATTACGAGTTCGCTGTCGTCGAGCCGGCCGCTGACGGCGCGCCAGGTGTCACGCAGCAGCAGCACCGCCGCGACGACCGCGAACACCAGGCCCGCGCCGTAGACCACCGCCATCGGCGCGCCGGTGACCGGCGCCTCGACCTCCCAGTTGATCTTCACCTGCGCCAGGCTGCCCGAGAAGATCAGCCAGGTGAGGAACAGCATCAGCAGATGGCCGAGCACCAGGCATGCCTTCTTGCCCCACACCGGCAGGCGCGAGACCAGCATGTCAGAGCCCAGGTGGCCATGTTCCTTCAGCGCGACGATGGCGCCCAGGAAGGTGAGCCACACGAACAGCCAGCGCGACAGCTCCTCGCTGGCGGCGATGCCCGAATTGAACGCATAGCGCAGCACCACGTTGCCGAACACCATGACCACCATGGCGGCCAGCGCCAGCGCGATGAGGAATTCGATGGCGCGGCACAGCCGGTCGAGCAGGGTCGCCTGTGGCAGCGTGGACAGCACGGGTGTCGTACTCACCGGGTCTCCTTCGTGCGCCGAGGGCGGCGGCGAGGCGCGATAATGTACGAACTGGTTAGTTTTCGAATTCGGGAATACCCGTAATCCCTGTCGCCCGTGGGCCCGCGTGGGGCCGGCTCATTTGCGCACGAAGCGCACGATCATCTCGATGATGCTGTCTCGCCGCGCGATCAGTGCCGCCGGCGTGTCCATGTCGCGCCCGAAGATCAGCGAGAACGTGTGCCGGTTGGCCACGTTGAAGACCGACAGCGCGCTGATCGACATGTGCAGGTCGAGCGGGTCGAGCCCGAGCCGGAACACGCCCGCCGCGACGCCGCGTTCGTACACGCGGCGCAGCCCGTCGATCGCCGGCACGTTGAGCTTGTGGATCGCCTGGCTGCGCGCCAGGTACTCGCCGCGGTGGATGTTCTCCGTCATCACCAGGCGGATGAAGTCCGGGTGCGCGAGCTGGTAGTCCACGGTGTGGCCGACCAGCTTGCGCAACGCGTCCTCCGGCGGCAGATCGTCGAGGTGCAGTTCGGCCTCGATCGACCGCATGCGGCGGTAGGCTTCCTCGAGGACCGCGACGTACAGCCCCTCCTTGCTGCCGAAGTAGTAATAGATCATGCGCTTGCTGGTGCGCGTGGCGTCGGCGATGGCGTCGATGCGCGCGCCGGCCAGGCCCTTGTCGGCGTACTCGCGCATCGCCACCTCGAGAATGTCGGCCATCGTGCGCTCGGGGTCGTTCGTGCGCGTCGGCTCGGCGGCCGCCCGGGCCGGCCGGGCTGCACGCGTGGCCTTGCGCGGCGCGGCCGGCCGCGCCGTCTTCTTTTGTACCAACTGGTTCATCGCAGTCGCACTGTAGCGCAGGCCCCGCGCCAGGGCCAACGGGCCGCCGGCCGGCCGCTACCGCTCGGCGATGTAGTGCTGCATCGTCACCGTCTCGCCCTCGGGCACGAAGGCGCGCACGCGGGCTTCGAGCTCCTGGTCGGCGAGCGTGGCGCGGTTGCGCTGGTGCAGGTAGTCGGCCCAGCTGGTGACGATGAAGCGCTCGCAGTAGCGCGTCGGATCGCCCAGGTCGCGGTAGATGCGCCAGAAGGTGGCGCCGTCGCGCCGGCGCGGTGCGCGCAGCGCCGACAGCGCATCGAGAAAGGCCGGTGCGTTCGCGGGCTCGATGCGGTAGGCGATCTCCACCGCCACCGGGCCGGCCTGCGGATCGGGCTCGTCGGCAACGAACAGATCCTCCCACGGCCGCGCGGGCGTCACGTCCTGCGCGCCGCCCATGCGCAGCGGCAGCGGCCGCGCCAGCAGCAGGCCGCCGAGCATGGCCACGGTGGCGATCGTCAGCGCCGCCTGCAGCCCGAGCGCGCTGGAGACCGCGCCCCAGAACGCCGAGCCGAAGGCGAACGCGCCCAGCGCCGCCAGTGCATGCAGCGCCGCCGCGCGCGAACGCACCCAGGGCGGCGCGCTGGTCTGCGTGGCGGTGTTGAAGGTCGACATCACCCACATCCACGCGCCGCCGCCGGCGGCGAGCAGCAGGTACACCGTCCACGGCCAGCGCGACCAGGCGGCCACCGCCATCGCGGCGGCGAACACCACGCAGCCGGCCGCCACCACCGCCTCGAGCCCGTAGCGCAGCCGCGCACGGCCGACGAAGAACCCGGCCGCCACCGCGCCCACGCCGAGGCAGCCGATCAGCGCGCCGAAGCCGGCAGCGCCGAGGGAGAGGCGCTGCTGCGCGATCACCGGCAGCAGCGCCCACAGCGCCGAGCCGGCGGCGCCGTAGGCCATGGTGCGCAGCAGCTGCGCGAGGATGGGGTGCGAATGCCGCGCGAAGCGCAGCGCCGCCAGCGTGCCGCCCCACAGCCGCTCGGCCGGCAGCCGCGACGGCGGATGCGGTTTCGGCGGATGCCGCCGGATCGACTGCCACATCGCCAGCGTGGTGGCGATGGCGATCGCGAACACCCAGTCGCTGCCCACGTAGGCGAACACCAGGCCGGCCAGCGTGGGGCCGAGTGCGCGCGCGCCGTTGTAGGCCATCGAGACCACGGTGATCGCCTGCGGCAGATCGTCGCGGCCCACGCTGTCGGCCACCGCGGTGTTCCACGCCGGCGAGAGCATCGCCGTGCAGCAGCCGATCACGAAGGTGAAGACGAGCAGCGCCGCCGGGCCCGCGGCGTCGAGCAGCAGCAGCACCGTGAGCAGCGCGATGGCGGCCGTCTGCACCGCCAGCGCGATCTGCAGCAGCCGCGCGCGGTCGGTCACGTCGGCCAGCACGCCGGCCGGCAGCGACAGCAGGAACATCGGCAGGAACACCGCGGTCTGCACCAGCGCCGTCAGCACCGCCGAGCCGGTGAGCTCGATCATCAGCCACGAGGTGGCCATGACCTGCATCGCGTTGCCGATGAAGTACAGCGCGCCGCCGCCGAGCAGGCCGCGGAACGTGGCCTGCCTCAACGTTTGGCGGATCGACGCGCTGTCGGACATCGAACGGGCGATTGTCCACGCCCGCTGCGTGGATAGCCCCTAGCGCAGAACCAGCAGCGGCACCTTGCTCTTGGACAGCACGTTCTTGGTGTGCGAGCCGAACAGCAGCTCGCCGAAGGCGCCGCGGCCGTGGGTGGTCATCACGATCATGTCGCAGTTCAGCTCGGCGGCGAGGTCGACGATGGCCTGGTCGACGCGGTCGCTGCGCGTGTGGCGGCCCGAGAAGCCCACGCCGGCCTCGGCCGCGCGCTCACCGAAGCGCGTGAGCAGCGCGTGGGCGTGCGTGTCGGTGCTCACCTCGTGGCGTTCGCGCTGGCGCGCGTAGGCGCTCGGCTGCGTGCCCACGTTGGGCAGCGGCATGTCGGGTTCGACCACGAAGCCGATGATCGCCGCGCCGAGCTGCTTGGCCAGATCGACGCTCTGCTCCATGGCCTTCTCGGCGAGTTCGGTGCCGTCCACCGGGACCAGCAGGCTCTTGTACATGGCTCACTCCTTGACCGGATTCAAGAGCCACTCTAGGCCCGCGCGAGCGCAGGGCGCTTGACGATCATCAAGCATCGCCGCCGGCGTCGGCGGCCGGCGCCGCGGGCAGCTCGAGGCACAGCACGGCGCCGCCGGCCGGCGCGTTGTCGGCGCTCAGGCGGCCGCGGTGCTGCTCGACGATGCCGTAGCTGATCGACAGCCCGAGCCCGGTGCCCTGCCCGACTGCCTTGGTGGTGAAGAACGGCTCGAAGATCCGCGGCAGCACGGCGGGGTCGATGCCGGGGCCGTTGTCGGTGAAGCGCAGGCGCAGCCACGGGCCGTCGCGCTCGGCGCTGATGCTCAGGTGCGCGCCGGCGCGGCCGGCCGTGGCGTCGGCCGCGTTCTGGATCAGGTTCATCGTCACCTGCAGCAGCTGGCCCGCGCTGCCGCGCACCATGAGCGGCGTGTCGCCTGGCGCCCAGCTGACCGAGAACTCGGGCGCCGTGCCCTTGCGCACCCAGTGGATCGCGCGGTCGACCACGCCGCGCAGATCCACCGGCGCGCGCTCCTCGCGGTCCATCGCCGAGAAGCGCTTGAGCCCGGCCACGATGTCGGCCGTGCGCTGCCCGCCCTCCTGCATGCCCTGCAGCAGCGACGGCAGGTCGGCCAGCGCGGCGTCGATGCGCAGGCGCTGGCGCAGCTCGGCCAGCTCGGCGGGTGCCGCGCCGGCGTGCACGTGCTCCAGGTAGTGCAGCAGCCGTTCGCCGTACTTCTTCAGCGCATGCACGTTGCCGAGCACGAAGCTGATCGGGTTGTTCAGCTCGTGCGCCACGCCGGCCACCAGGCGGCCGAGCGAGGCCATCTTCTCCGAATGCAGCAGCTGCGCCTGCGTGCGCTTGAGCGCCTCGTGCGCCTCGTGCAGCGCCTTGTAGGCGCGCTTGATCTCGCCCAGCGGCCGGCCCACCAGCACATGGCCGGCGCGGCGGCCGCTGCCGTCGCGACGCACGCTGCAGTTGATGTCGACCGGCACGCGCTGGCCCTGGGCATCGAGCAGCTCGATCTCGACCGACTCGCTGGAGCGCTCGTGCAGCACCGAGCGCAGCGCATGCTGCAGCCGCGCGCCGGAATGTGCGTCGGCCACCAGCGCCGCCAGCGGCGTGCCGCGCAGCTGCTCGTCGCTGCGGCCCACCAGCTCGCACAGCGCGGCATTGGTCTCCTCGATCAGGCCCTCGCTATTGCAGGCGATCAGCACATCGCTCATCGACGCGAGCAGGCTCATGATGAAGCGCTGCTGCTGCTCGAGCTCGGCGTTCTTCTCCTCCAGCGCCACCTCGTCGGCGACGAGCTGGGTGTAGACCTCGTCCATCTTGTGGATCACGTCGAGCCAGGTCGACTCGTCGACGCCGTCGATCTCGGCGGGCGGTCGCGGCAGCGCGGCGGGCGGGCGGCGGTCGGTCATGGTGGATGCCGATTCAATGTACCGTGCAGACCATGCACGGGTCGAACGAACGCACCACGTGCTGCACGGCGAGCGGCGCGGCATCGCCGGGCGCCACCGGCGTGCCCACCAGCGCCGTCTCCAGCGCGCCGGGCGTGCCGGCGGCATCGCGCGGCGAGAAGTTCCAGCTCGTCGGCGCCACGATCTGGTAGCGCGCGATGCGCCCGTCGCGCACGCCGAGCCAATGGCCCAGTGCGCCGCGCGCGGCCTCGACGAGGCCCACGCCCTCGCCCTCGGCCGGCAGCTCGTGCGCGAGGTGGAACGGCTCGCGCGGGCGCAGCGCATCGAGCCAGCGCGACATCCACGGCAGCACGACGGCGAGCTCCATCACGCGCGCGATGACTCGCGTGCGCACGGTGCCGCCTTCGCGCGCCACCAGCTCGCGCAGCAGCGGCTGGCCGGCTGCGAGCTGGCGCGCGATCGCGCCGGTCTCGACCACGCGGCCGTCCAGCCGCGGCGCCTTGTTCCAGGTGTAGGCGCCCGGCTTGCCCGGCGCCGGCTCGGTGCGGCCGTCGCGCGGGTGGCGCGGCGCGGCGTGCGCATCGTGCAGCCAGGCGTGCGAGAGATCCTCGCGCAGCGTGTCGAGCGCGAGCGGCCGCAGCGCGGCGCTGTCCTCGTCGTACAGGCCGGCGGCGATGGGCTGCGCGCCGTCGGGCTGCGCATAGGCGCCGTAGCTGAGGTAGCGCCCCGGGCCGCGGCCCAGGCGCTGCAGCTGCAACTCGTCGGCGATCGTGAGGAACAGGCGCAGGTCGCCGCGTGCACCGTCGCGCGCGCGCCAGCGCGCCAGCGCGTCGGCATCGGCCAGCGCGGCCACTTCCTCCAGCGGCGCGCCGATGAGCGTGTCCTCGACGAAGGCGCGCAACTCGTGCAGCAGCGTGTGCAGACGCGCGGTCTCCGACGCGTCGACGGCGCGCGAGCTGCCGCCGGGCAGCACGCTGCCGCTCATCGGCCAGCGCCCGCCGAGCGCGCCCATCATCGTGAACCAGCGCGCGCGCACGGCGATCGCGCGGCGCTGGTGTTCGCCGGCGCCCGCGGCGAAACGCCGCACCGCCTCGGCATGCCACGCGCGGCCGGCATAGGCCGCACGCGCGAAGTCGGGCATGAAGAACAGGTAGAAGTGCGTCAGATGGTCGGCCAGGTTCTCCACCGCCGACATCAGGTTGATCGCGTGCACGCCGTTGGGCGGCAGCGCGCCGCCCGCGGCCGAGGCCAGCGCACGCGCCGCGGCCACCGACTGGCTCAGCGAGCAGATGCCGCAGATGCGCGGCACGATGGTCAGCGCGTCGGCCGGCGCGCGGCCGGCGAGCATCTGCTCGAAGCCGCGGTACATCGGCGCGGTGACGAAGGCCTCGCGCACATGGCCGTCGGCGATGTCGAGCCGCACCTCGAGGTCGCCCTCGACGCGGTTGAAGGGCCCGACGACGAGGCGTGTCATGCGTCAACGCAATCGCGTCTTGCGGATCGCCGGCGGCAGCGCGATGTGGTCGCTGCCGGCGTTGACCTTCACGCGGCGCGGCGTGGCGCTCTTCGACAGCGACGCCAGCGCCACGAACCAGGCCTTGGGCATGTCGGTGGGCAGCCCGATCGGGATGCCGGCCAGCTTGGGCGTGCGGTCGAAGGCATGGCCCGGATCCTGGAACCCCGGCTCGGTGCAGCTCACGCAGGCGAAGCCGCCGCGCGTGCACGAGCCGAGGCCGTTCCACAGCCTGATGTTGCAGTCGGCATGCGCCTGCGTGCCCTTGCAGCCGAGGTGCTCCATCAGGCAGCCCTGCTCCGACGGCTGCGCCGCGCTGGCCTTGAACTCGTAGTACTCGTTGCGCGTGCAGCCGTGGTGCACGAGGTGATCGGCATAGAAGCGCGGGCGGCCCAGCGCGTCGAGGTCCTCGGCGTGCAGGCGGCCGGCCGACAGCGCGGCGAAGGTGTCGAGCACCCAGCCCGGGTGCGTGGGGCAGCCGGCGATGTTGATCACCGGCAGGCCGCCGCGCGCGCGAAAGCCCGTGCCGAGCAGGCCGCCGGGTTGATCATTCTCGAACTGCAGCCCGCAGGCCTCGGTGGCGTTGGCGCCGCTGGCCGACATGCCGCCCCACGCGGCGCAACTGCCCACGGCCGCCACGTGGGTGGCCACGCCGGCCAGCTCGCGCAGCCAGTCGGCCATCGGCCGCCCGCTGCCGGCGAGGCGGTGATAGCCGCCGCTGCCGCCCGGGCCGCGCAGCACGGCGCCCTCGAGCACCAGCAGGTCGAGCCGCTCGCGGCCGGCGATGCAGGCCTGCAGCAACGCGAGCAGACCGCCGCCATCGCCCGGCCCGCCGTCGCCCAGCGACAGCGCCGGATGCGACATCCAGCGCACGCCCACCGCCTCGAGCAGCCGTGGGAAGTCGGCCGCATCGGCGTTGAGCAGCGACATGCTGCAGCCGCCGCAGCCGCCGCTTTGCAGCCACAGCACGTTCATCGCATCGGCCATCGACCGCTCACTGCGGCTTGCCCGAGCCCGGCGCGTCGATCATGCCGAAGCGCGCCATCTTCGCGCGCAGGCCAACGCGCGACAGGCTCAGCTCCTGCGCGGCGCGCGTCTTGTTCCAGCGATGGCGCACCAGCGTCTCGCGCAGGATCGTGGCCTCCAGCGCCTCGAGCCGCTCGGCCAGCGTGCCGGTGGCGGGCAGCGCTGCTTCCGACGAGCGCGCGGTGGTGGTGCTGCCGCGGCTGTGCAGCACGCGCGGCGAGAAGCCGCTGGCCTCGATCACCGCGGTATCGGCCAGCGCGACCGCGCGCGCGATCTCGTTGCGCAGCTCGCGGATGTTGCCGGGCCAGGGGTATTGCATCAGGCAGGCCAGCGCGCCGGCGCCGAAATCCAGCTCGCTGCGGCCCAGCTCGCGGCCGACATCGGCGAGCAGGCTGCGTGCGATGGCCGCGATGTCGCCGCCGCGTTCGCGCAGCGGTGGCAGGTGCAGCGTCACGCCGGCGAGGCGGTAGTACAGGTCTTCGCGGAAGCGGCCGCCGCGCATGTCGTCTTCGAGGTTGCGGTGCGTGGCGGCGAGCACGCGCACGTCGACCGGCAGCGCGCGCGTGCTGCCCACCGGCCGCACCTCGCCTTCCTGCAGCACGCGCAGCAGCTTGACCTGGAACGCCGGCGAGGTTTCGCCGATCTCGTCGAGGAACAGCGTGCCGCCGTGCGCGCGCTGGAACAGACCGATGTGGTCGTCCACCGCGCCGGTGAAGCTGCCGCGCTTGTGGCCGAACAGCTCGCTTTCGAGCAGCGTGTCGGGGATCGCGGCGCAGTTCTCGACCACGAACGGCGCCGCACCGCGCGCGCTGGCCATGTGCATCGCGCGCGCCAGCAGCTCCTTGCCGGTGCCCGACTCGCCGGTGATCAGCACCGACAGGTCGACCGCCGCCACGCGCTCGGCCACCTCGCACAGCGCGTCGAGCGGGCTGCCGGGCGCACGCGACAGCCGGCTGAACCCGAACGCCTCGCGCAACGCGGCCTGCCTGCGCGCGCTGCGCTCGCGCAGCGCACCGGCGCCGGCCTTGAGGTCGAGGTCGAGCCGCGCCAGGCCATGGCGCAGCCGCAGCGCGTCGACCGCCTCGTGCACCACGCGCAGCAGGTGGTCGGGCGCCCAGGGCTTGAGCAGGTACTGGTGGATGCCGGCGTCGTTGATGCCGGCGACGATGTCTTCGCTGTCGGTGTAGCCCGAGATGATCATGCGCACCGTGTCGGGCCAGCGCTCGCGCACCTCTTTCAGGAACTGCACGCCGGTGATGCCCGGCATGCGCTGGTCGCACAGGATCACGTCGACCGGCTGCCGCTGCAGCCACGCGCGCGCCGCATCGGCGCCGCCCGCGGTGAGGATGCGGAAGTCCTCCTCCAGCGTGCGGCGCATGGCGTCGATCGAACGCGGCTCGTCGTCCACCAGCAGCACGGTGGCGTCGGTCGGCGGCACGTGGTCGTGGCTCATGCGCGCGAAGCCCGCTCAGCGGTGGATGGCCAGGTGGCGCGGCGTCCACGCATGCGGCTTGCGGTGGACGAAGTGATGGCGCGCCACATGGTACGAGGCATCGAAGCCGTAGAAGTTGCGCTGCATGATACGCAGCTCGTCGTCGCGGTAGGCCGCCAGCGGCCGGGCGCGCTCGTCTGCCGCGCGGCGTGCCGCCTTGGCGGCCACCTGCGCGCTATGGTCGGCGGCGGTGGCCAGCGCCTGCGCCCGCGCGACGACTGCGGCGTCGAAGCCGGCGGCATCGTCACCGAGCACGGCGTCGACCAGTCCCAATGCGTGCGCCTCGCGCGCGCCCATCGGCAGCCGGCGCGCCATCAGCTCGCGCGCGCGCGCCTCGCCGATGCGCCGCGGCAGCAGGTAGGTCCAGTATTCGCTGCCGTGCAGGTTGCCCATGTTCTTGTAGTGCGGGTTCTGCACCACGCCGGCATGGCACCACACCTGGTCGGCGGCGAGCGCGAGAAAGCAGCCGCCGGCGCCGGCGTTGCCGCGCAGCGCGGCGACCACGAGGCGGTCGGTGAGCGAGAGGATCGCCAGCGCCACGTCGTCGATCGCCTCGATGCTGGCCATCGACGCATCGGCCGCGCTGCCGCCGCTGTCGTGCTGCGCGGCCTCGATCTCGTGCAGGTGGATGCCATTGCAGAAGAAGTCGGCGCCGCCGCCGAGCACGAGCACGCGCGTGGGCCGCGCGGCCGCTTCGCGCAGCGCGGCGAGCAGGCGGCCGCACTGGCGCACGCTGATCGCGCCGTTGTGAAAGTCGAAGTCGAGCACGCCGATGCACGATGCGCCGCTGCCGAACTCGCGGTAGCGCAGCTCGTCCCACGTGGCGTCGTCGCGTTGCAGCGGCACCGCCAGCTCGGGCAGCGCAGCGGCCTCGGCCGCGAAGGCGCGCGTGGCGGCGAGCTTGAGTGCATCGGCGCCGCCGGCCGCGCCGCTGCGGCGCACATGGCCGATCCACACGCCGCCGTCGACCGTGCGCCGCAGGACTGCCGGCCCGCGGCGTGCGACGACGCTGCCCGCCACACCGTGCGGCGCGCGCTGCAGATCGCCGTCGCTCGCGCGATGGGCATCGAAGAGGCGCGCCGGCGCGCCCCACAGCGCATCGGCCACGCCGGGCGAACCGTCGGCGGCGCGCAGGTGGCGCAGCACGATGTCGGTGCCGTCGCGCGACCAGTCGATGCGGCGCTGGTCCTGCGTCATCAGCGGCTGCCAGCGGCCGGGTGCAGCAGCCTGCGCGCCGGCCGCACCCGGGCGCCACGCGGCCAGCGCCTCGCGCACGGCCGCGACCGCGCCGCGCACCACCTCGTGCCGGTAGATGCTCGACTTGGTGGCGCCGTCGCGCAGCGCGAAGCCGCGCCAGGCCCATACCGGCCCGGCGTCGTAGTCGCCGATGGCTTGCAGCACGGTGACGCCCCACTCGCGCACGTCCTGCTCGATCGCCCAGTCGAGCGCCGAAGGCCCGCGGTCGCCCGGCGGGCCCGGGTGCACCACGAGGCACAGCCGCGTCGACCACACCGATTCGGGAATGAGCCGCTCGAGGAACGGCGCGATCACCACGTCGGGCTGCCACAGCGCCACCGCCTCCTCGGTGACGGCATCGGCGATGTCGAGCTCGACCGACACCTCGTGACCGTCGTCGCGCAGCTCCACGAACAGCCGCTGCGCCAGGCTGTTGAACGCATGCGTCAGCAACAGGATGCGCATCGCAAGGTCCGGCGTGGCCGTCAGCAGATTCGCGGCAAGGGTTCGCCCGACAGCCAGTCGACGATGCGCTGGCCGCCGAAGCGCGTGTGCATGCGCACGAAGCGGTGCTCGTCGTCCAGCACCGTGCCGATGCGCGCGGCCTGCCGGCCGAGCGGATGGGCGCGCATCGCGGCGAGCACTGCATCGGCGGCGTCGGGTGCGACCGCGGCCACGAGCTTGCCCTCGTTGGCGATGTACAGCGGGTCGAGCCCGAGCAGCTCGCAGGCGGCTTCCACCTGCGGCAGCACCGGTACCGCTAACTCCTCGATCAGCATGCCAACGCCCGACTGGCGCGCGATCTCGTTGAGCGTGGTGCCGAGGCCGCCGCGCGTGGGGTCGCGCAGCACGTGCACCGCGCCGGGCGGCGCCGCCTGCAGCATCGCGGCCACCAGCGTGTGCAGTGCCGCGGTGTCGGAGACGATCGCCGTCTCGAAGGCCAGCGATTCGCGCTGCGACAACACCGCCACGCCATGCTCGCCGATCGTGCCCGACAGCAGCAGCACGTCACCCGGCCGCGCGTGGGCGCCGCCGATCGCCACGCCGCGCGGCAGCACGCCGACGCCGGTGGTGGCGATGAAGCAGCCGTCGCCCTTGCCCTGCTGCACGACCTTGGTGTCGCCGGTGACCACCGCCACGCCGGCCTCGCGCGCGGCGGCGGCCATCGAGTCGACCAAGCGCTTCAGCTCGGCCAGCGCGAAGCCCTCCTCGAGGATGAAGCTCGCCGACAGATACAGCGGCCGCGCGCCGAGCATCGCCACGTCGTTGACCGTGCCGTGCACCGCGAGGCAGCCGAGGTCGCCGCCGGGAAAGAAGAGCGGCGACACCACATGGCCGTCGCAGGCCATCACCAGGCGCCCGCCTTCGAGCAACTCGGGCGGTGCGGGCATTGCAGCGCCGTCGTTGCCCTGGCGCAGGAACTCGTTGTCGAAGGCGCGCGCGAACACCTCGTCGATCAGCTGCGCCGAGGCGCGGCCGCCGGCGCCGTGGTTCATGTCGATGCGGCCGCCGCGCAGGTCGAGCGGGCGCTGGTAGTCCTTCTTCACGCGGTGGCCTTCACGTCGCGGCACGGATCGCGACCTGCGTTGCGATCCACGTCACGAAAACGCCCATACGAGTAGTGCGCCGCGCAGGCGCCTTCGCTCGAGACCATGCACGAGCCCATCGGGCTCTCGGGCGTGCAGACGGTGCCGAAGAGCTTGCAGTCCGACGGCCGCTTCACGCCGCGCAGGATCGCGCCGCATTCGCAGGCCTTGTGGTCGGGCACCGGCGAGTAGACGAGGCCGAAGCGGCGCTCGGCGTCGAAGGCCGCGTAGCGCGCGCGGATCTTCAGCGCCGAATACGGCACCTCGCCGAGACCGCGCCATTCGAAGCGCTCGCGCAGCTCGAACACCTCGCTCACCGCGCGCTGCGCGGCGAGGTTGCCCTCGCGCGTGACCGCGCGCGCGAACTCGTTCTCGACCTCGGCGCGGCCCTCGTTGACCTGGCGCACCAGCATCAGGATCGCCTGCATCACGTCGAGCGGCTCGAAGCCGGCGATCACCACCGGCTTGCGGTACTCCTCGGCGAAATGCTCGTAGGGCTGCGAGCCGATCACGATGCTCACGTGCGCCGGCCCGATGAAGCCGTCGATCGGCACCGTGCCGTACCGGCGCACCTCGGCCGACTCCAGGATGTGCGTGATCGCGCTGGGCGTCAGCACGTGGCAGCACAGCACGCTGAAGTTGGCCAGCGCCTCCTGCTCGGCCTGGCGGATCACGAGCGCGGTGGGCGGCGTGGTGGTCTCGAAGCCGATGGCGAAGAACACCACTTCGCGGTCGGGATGCGCGCGCGCGATCTTCAGTGCGTCGGCGGCCGAATACACCATGCGGATGTCGCCGCCGCGGGCCTTGGCTTTCATCAGCGACAGCGATTCTGTTGGCCCCCAGCTCGCCTGCGGCTCGCGCCCCCCGAGGGGGTGCCGCCCGCCTTGGGGCGGCCCGGCGGCGGGCGATGCCGGCACCCGCATCGTGTCACCGTAGGTACACACGATGGCGCGGCGCTCCAATGCAAGACCGATCGCCTGGTCGATGCGCCCGATCGGCAGCACGCACACCGGGCAGCCCGGGCCGTGGATCATGCGCACTGCCTTTGGCAGCAATTCGGTGATGCCGTAGCGCGAGATCGCATGCGTGTGGCCGCCGCAGAACTCCATGAAGCTGTAGCGCCGGCCGGGCTGCACCTCGGCCGCGATGCGCTCGCCGAGGCCGCGCGCCAGCGCGCCGTCGCGGAACTCGTCGACGTACTTCATGGTGCTGCCTTGTCGGCCGCCGTGGCGTCCATCGCCGCCATCTCGGCGAAGAGCGCCAGCGTGCGCTCGGCCTCCACGGCATCGACGACACCGATCGCATGGCCGACATGGACGATCACGTAGTCGCCCACGGCCACGCCCGGTGTCAGCGCAACCGACACGCTCTTGCGCACGCCGCCCAGCTCGACCAGCGCCTGCTGATCGGCCTCGAGCGCGACGATGCGCGCCGGCAGCGCTAGGCACATGAGGCCGCCTCCGCGTCGCGGGCGATCGACGGCGCGCCGCCGGCCAGCGCATGCGCCGCGATCCACGCCTGGCCGAGCGCGAGGCCGGCGTCGCCGGGCCCGGGCCCTTGCACCGCATGCACCGCGAGGCCGGCCGCGGCGAGTGCCGCACCCAGGCGCTCGGTGAGCACGCGGTTGTAGAAGCAGCCGCCGCCGAGCATCACGGTGCGCGTGCCATGTGCCTGCGCGGCCGCGGTCGCCGCACGCGCGAGCGCATCGGCCAGGCCGAGGTGGAACAGCGCCGCTGCGGCATCGACATCGCCGGTCGCTGCGCGCGCCAGACACGCGGCCGCAAGCGGCCGCAGGTCCAGGCACTCAGCGGCGAGCGGCCGCAACTCCTTTGCGTCGACGATCGGCGCCGCCTCGCCGCGCGCCAGCGCGCGCGCCGCGGCGCGCTCGAGCGCGATCGCCGCTTCGGCCTCGGCGGCCTGGCGCACGCTCAGGCCGAGCAGGCCGGCGATCGCATCGAACCAGCGGCCGGTGCTCGTGGTGGGCGGGCAGTTCAAGGCGCGATCGAGCATCGTGCGCACGCCCGCGGCGAGTGTGGCGCCGACCGCGGGCGCAAAGCGCGGCACGATCTCGTCGCCGCGGCCCATCGCGTGCAGCGCTGCTGCCGCCATGCGCCACGGCTCGCGTGCCGCGACGTCGCCGCCGGGCAGCGCCAGCGGGCTCAGGTGCGCAACGCGCTGCCATGCCGCACCGGCCACGTGCAGCAGTTCGCCGCCCCAGGCGACGCCGTCGGTGCCGAGGCCCACGCCGTCGAGCGCGAGGCCGATCACGCCGTCGCTGCGGCCCTGCTCGGCCTGCAGCACGCCGATGTGCGCATGGTGGTGCTGCACCGGCACGGCGGGCACGCCCAGCTCGGCCGCGAGCGCGACCGCCAGCCGCGTGCTCTCGAAGTCCGGATGCAGGTCGTGCGCGACGGCGTCGACACGCCCGCCCGACTGCGCGAGCAGCGCGCGCACCGAGGCCTCGAGCGCGACGCAGGCCTGCGGCGTGGCGAGGTCGCCGTGCAGCGGCGACCAGTGCACGCTGTGGCCGTCGAGCAGGCAGGCGGTGTTCTTCAGCCACGCGCCGACGGCCAGCACGCGCGCCGGCGCGGCGCGCGGCAGGCGCTGGGCATGCGACAAGTGCTGCGCGTGCAACAACTGCTGCCCGTGCGTCACGCCGCGGCCTCCAGCGGCGCCGCCGGCGTTGGCACCGTGGCCACGGTGCCGGCATCGCCCTGCAGCCACTCGACCCAGGCCTCCATGCCCTGCCCGGACTTGGCCGACACCAGCAGCACCTCGATGGCAGGGTTCACGCGCCGCGCGTACTCGATGCAGCGCGCCACGTCGAAATCCACGTGCGGCAGCAGGTCGGTCTTGGTCAGCACCATCAGCCGCGCGGCGGCGAACATGTCGGGGTACTTCAGCGGCTTGTCGTCACCCTCGGTGACCGACAGGATCGCCACCTTGGCGCGCTCGCCGAGATCCCACATCGCCGGGCACACGAGGTTGCCGACGTTCTCGATGAACAGCAGCGCCGGCGCGCCGTACTCCGGCGCGTGCAGCGGCAGCCGCTCGAACGCGGCGGCGACCATCGGCGCGTCGAGGTGGCAGCCCTTGCCGGTGTTGACCTGGATCGCCGGCGCGCCGGTGGCGCGGATGCGCTGGGCGTCGTGGCTGGTCTGCTGGTCGCCCTCGATCACCGCCAGCGGCCGCTGCGGCTGCGTGCGCTGCAGCGCGCCTATCGTCGCCACCAGCAGCGTGGTCTTGCCCGAGCCCGGGCTCGACACGAGGTTGTACGCCGCCACGCCGTGCGCCGCGAAGTGCGCGCGGTTCGCGCGCGCCACTGCGTCGTTGGCGCCGAGCACGTCGGCCTCGAGCTGGATCGCGCGCTCGGCGCTCATGCCGGGCACCGACACGTGCGCGGCGTTGGCGCCGAAGTGCAGATCGGCCGGCGCATCGGGCGCGGCATGGGCATGGGGATGCGCATGGGGATGCTCATGGGAATGCTCATGAGGATGTGTGTGGCCGTGAACCTGGGCCTCGGTGCCGGAGCAGCCGCAGACAACGCACATGATGTTCTCCTAGTCGTCGTGCACGATCAGCTCGCGCACTTTCAGTTCGGTGCCGCCGGTGGGCGTGAGCTGCCAGGTACCGCAGTGCGGGCAGGCGTCGGCGCGCGAGGCGATCATCACCGTCTCACCGCAGCGCATGCACCAGGCCTGGCCCGGCGGCTCGTCGATCTGGATCGTCGCGCCGTCGAGCACCGTACCGGGCGTGATCGCCTCCAGCGCGAAGCGCAGCGAGCTCACCTCCACGCCGGCCAGCGCGCCGGCCTCGAGCGTCAGCCGCTTCACGCGCGTGAAGCGCTCGCGCGCGGCGGCGTCCTCCACCACGCGCAGCACGCCACCGGCCAGGCTCATCTCGTGCACCGTTGCACCTCGCTCATGCGGCGCCCGCTGCCGGCCCCGGCAGGGCCGGCCGGGCGCGCGCCGGCTCGATTGTGAAGTCCAGGCACGGATCGAGCGCTATCGCGGCCAGCCTGACGGCCGGGCCATCGCCGTCGGGCCGGCGCCCGGCCAGCCAGCGGGCGAAGCCGCCCTCGGGGTGGAAGTTCCATTCGGTCGGCGCCAGCACGTGCACGCGCTCGATCCGCGCGACGGCCGGGTCGTTGTGGCCAGCTTCCAGGCGTACCCAATGCACGAGCAGGCCGCGCGACATCTCGCTCCAGGCGATGGCCTCGCCCGGTGCAACGGCGAGCGCGCCGCAATCGAGCGGCGCGCCGCCGGCGATGCGCGCCAGGTCGGCCAGCCGCGCGCCGAGCCGGTCCCAGGCCGAGCCCACCGCCTGCGCCGCGCCGCGCCGCGTCCAGGGCCCGGTCTCGGCCGGCGCGCCGTGCCACTGCGGGCGGCCGGCGAAGCCCGGGTCGGCGGCGATCGCCGTGGCCAGCGCACGCCAGCCGCTCTCGCCGCGATCGGCCACGTCGAGCGTGGCGCTCGGCCAGCCGATCGCCCGCGCCCGCGGCCACGCTGCCTGCAGCACGCGCGCCGCCGGATGCGCGTGCTGCGTGCTCCAGCGCTCGAGCCACTGGCCGCCCTCGGAGCGCCAGCGCGCGAGCCAGTCCGCCGGCGCCATGCCGAACAGGCGCCGCTCGAGCCAGCCGGGCAGCGCGGCCGCGGCGTCGCGCAGCGCGGCATCGCGGGCTGCGCCGGTGGCCGATGCCATGGCGATCACCGGCGCGTCGCGCAGCCACGCCGCGGCGTCGGCCTCCTGCGCAACGCCGTCGACCATGCGCGGCCAGTCGATCGCCACGCGCTGCAGGTGTTCGCGCGCGGTGTGCAGCGCGATCGCCTGCGCGTCGCGCCGGCGCTCGGCCTCGGCGTCGATGCGCCCGCAGGCGGCAAGCACCGCGCGCCGCGCAGTCTGGCGATGCGCGTGCGTGCACAGCGTGAACAGCGAGCCCAGCAGGTCGGGCAGCAGCGCGGCGCGCCGGCCGTGCGTGAGCCGGCCCAGCAGCGCCGGCCCCACCAGCGGGCGCTCGCAGGCCAGCGACGGCTCGCGCCCCGGGCGCAGGCTCAGCGTGCCGATCACCGCGTCGAGCGAGGTCATCGTGTTCGCTCCTCCTGCGCACGACCAAGCAGCCAGGCGCGGCGCGACGCGTCGGGCGTCGACGATGCCGGTTCGTCGACGCGCCGCAATTCGGCGAGCACCGCCTCGGCCGTGGCGCGCGCGGCATCGTGGTCGGCGAACTCGAACATCGGCGAGAACAGCGAACACGATTCGTAGGCGCCGAAGCCGGCTTCGTCGGCACCGATGAACGCGAAGCGCTCGCGGCCCACCGCGCGCAGCGCGCTCACGCCCGGCGCGGCAATCGGCGCGGCAGCGGCGAGCGGCACGCGCACGAGGTTCATGAACCACGGTGTGATCAGCACGCCGACGGCCGCCTGGCCGCCCGGCTCCGCTTCGAAACCGACGGCCTGCACGCGCAGATCCGGATGCAGCATCGGCACGCCGTGCATGCGCCCGGCGGCGATGTGCGCGAACAGCGCCTCGAGCGCTGCGGCGGCACCGAAGGCGCTTCGGGGGAGGTTCATCCGAGCACCATGAACTGCTCGGGCCGGCCTTCGCATTGCGGGCAGGTCCAGTGCGCGGGCAGCTCCGCGAACTCGGTGCCCGGCGCGACCTGCCACACCGCGTCGCCGACGGCGGGGTCGTACACCCACCAGCAGATGCGGCATTCGAGCCGCGAGCCGCGCGGCAGGCGCGCCGCGTCGCCGAGGTAGCTGCCCTCGAAGCCGGCGGCGAGCGCGTTCACGTCGATTGCACCCATTGCAGCACGTCGGCCAGGCGCTCGGCCGAATCCTGCAGATCCTCGCGCGCGGCGCAGGCCACCTCGGGCACGTCGCCGACCTCGAGCGTGTCGAGGATGATCATGTCCTGCGAGTTGAAGTAGGTGACGCGCCAGACGTGGCGCACGCCGGTGCTCGAGATGCGGCAGTTGCCGTAGCCGCGCGACAGGATCACCGCCGCGCCGCGGCCGAGCACGGCCTCGAACAGCTCGCTGTCGCCGGGCGTCACCGGCAGCAGTGACAGGTTCACCACATGCGCCGGCGTGCCGGGCTGCCAGGCGGCCGCGCGGCTGCGCAGCTCCTCGAGCACCGCCGGCGCGTTCATCGCACCGGCCGGCAGCGGCGCCGGCAGCGGCGGCATGGCCTGCGCACGCTCGCGTGCGGCCAGCGCGATGCCCTGCGGGAACGGCCCCACCTCCAGCGTGTCGGCGAGCGGCACGGCGCCGTCGAACGCGAGCACGCGCCAGATGCCGGCGAACACCGACTCCTGCGCTTGCATGGCCTGCGGTGCGGCCAGCTGCGCGGCGACCTCGCCTTCGCCGAGCACCTGGTTGACGAGCGCGCGGTCGGCCGCCGGCAGCTCGCGCAGGTCGATCGGCGCCACCGCCTCGCCGGCCAGGCTGCGCTGCAGCAACACCTGCGCCTCGTGCAGCACGCCCAGCGCGCGCTGCCGGGCGGCGAAAGCCTGCGGCTCGGGCAGCGGCGGTGCGTCGAAGGTGCGCATGTTGCGCGGCATCGGCAGGAGGCCGAGCGCCTCGTCATCGGGCTGACTGCCGGGGCCGAGCGCGGGCACCAGCGGAACGGGAAACGGCTTGGCAGTGTGCATCGGTGTCTCGCGGCAGGGAGTGTGCAACGTCAACGGCAGGTGTCGGCCGCGGGCGCAGCCGACACCACGGGAATGCCCACCGTCGGCGCGCGCGAAGCGTCGCGCGCGAGCACCTCGGCGACCTCGCGCACGTAGTCGGCCCAGTCGCGCATGCCGCTGACCGTGCCCAGGTAGCCGCCGTCGCGCACGAACACCAGCGACGGCCAGCGCTGCACGCCGAAGCGCCGCGCCATCGCGTCCTCGTGCTCGCGCGGCACGACGCCGATGGCGAAGCGGCCGGCGTTGGCGGCGCGCAGCTCGGGCAGCACCACGGCCACGTCGAGCGCCGCGGGAAAGCGCACCGGGTCGCCGCCGAACAGCAGCACCTGCTCGCCGCCACGCGCCAGCCAGGCGTCGAGCGTGTCGGGCGCGAGGGCCTGCGCGCCGGGCTGCGCCAGCAGTCGCTGCACGAGGGGATGCAAGGTCATGACGAGTCTCCCGAAGGTCCACCGGTGCTTGCGTGCCCGGCCAGCGCCGCCAGCTGCGCGGCGCTCCAGCGCGACGGCAGCTCGAAGCCGGGGTCGTCGGCGGCCGCGACAGCGTGGTCACCGGCGAGCGCCGCATCGAGCAGGTCGAGCGCGGCATCGATCTCGGCAGCGCGCGCGGCATCGAGGCGCTCGCGCGCCGCGCCCTGGAACACCAGCAGCCACTGGCCCGTCGACACGTCGCCGACGAGCCGCGTGTCGATGCGCTCGCGGCGGCCGCGGCCCTCGGCCAGCGCGGCGCCGGGCCAGGCCTCGATCACGCGCAGCGCGATGCCGATGCACATCGCGCGTCACTCCGACGCCGCGGCGGCGATGAAGCGCGCATCGCCGATGCGGCACGCCGCCTGCGCGCTCGGCCGGCCGCTCTCGTAGGCGTCGATCGCCAGGCTCGGCGCATGCACGCTGTCGCCGGCCGCGGCTGCGGCCTCGCGCCGCAACGGTGCGCCGCCCCAGGCCGCGATGCAGGCCACGGCCTGATCGAGCGCAACCTCGAGCGCGGCCTTCACGCTCGGCCGCAGGCTGCCGCCGTAGTCGTCGAGCTCCTCGGGCTGGCAGCCGATGAGCACCACCTCGCGCGGAAAGCTCGCCGTCATCTGCGCCAGCATCAGCACCTCCTGGAATCCGGTCTGGTGCAGGCTCATCTTGCGCGCGCCGAGAAAGCGCGGCACGTCGTCGTTGTCGACGCGCTCGAGCGTGCCGGGCGGCAGGCCGTAGTCCACCGCATCGAGGATCAGCAGCCGCGTGGCCGACTGCACCAGCGGCAGCAGGTACAGGCCCTGCGTGCCGCCGTCGACGAGGCGCACCTGCGGCGCGAACTGCCAGCGCGCGCCGAGCGCCTCGACGGCGCGCACGCCGAAGCCCTCGTCGGCCCACAGCACGTTGCCGATGCCGAGCACGACCAGGCTGTCACCGTCGGCGCTACACCCGTCGGCCGGCGCGGGGCGCTGAGGCGCCGACCTCGCAGCGCCGGGCGTCATGTCAATCCTTGAAGTTGCGATGACCCGAGATCATCGTGCTGACCATGCTCTGCCGGCCCATGATGTCTTCGCGGATCGCCGCGTACACGTGCAGCATCACGAAGCACGCCATCACCCACAGGCCGACCCGGTGCCAGGTGTGCACCGTCAGGCTGTTGCCGCCGAAGAGCGGGATCACCCAGCTCGTGAACAGCGTGTGCGTCCAGTGCCCGGCTTGCGCGCCCTCGCCGTACAGCGCAAAGCCGGTGACGATCATGAACAGCGCCAGCAGCAGGAAGCCGAAGAACATCATCAGCCGCGCCAGCGGGTTGTGGCCCACGTACTGGTTCGGCCGCGGGCGGATGAAGGCATACCACGCCAGCATCACGCCCACCTCGCGCCAGTAGGCGGCGCGCGTGATCGGCACCGTGAACAGCTCGCGCGCATGGGCGTTGCCCACCAGCGCCCAGTAGGCGCGGCCGACCAGGCCGATCGCCAGCACGTAGCCGGCGGCGAAATGCACGAAGCGGATGTAGCCCATCAGGTAGCTGGCCGACGCCTCGCCCGGCACCGACGGCAGCGGCTGGCCGATGAAGTAGCCGCTGATGCCCAGCGTCACGATCGCCAGCGCATTGACCCAGTGCCACAGCCGCACCGGCGCTTCGTAGACGTAGACGTCGCTGATGCGGTGCGCCTGCCGCACGGCGGCTTCGTCGATGCCGGTCACGTCGGCCATCGAGGTGGAGCGGGAATTCATGTGCTCGCCCTCCGCTCGCGGCGTCAGCGACGGTGCGGCCGGTCGGCGCGGCGCGCGGCGCGGCGTGCGCGCCAGGCCTTGGCACCGGCCACGCCGGCCACCACGGCCAGCACCAGCATCGCCACGTGGTCGGGCTCGGTCAGCAGGTGCACGAGTCCGTCGACGAAGCCGAGCGTGGTGCCCGCGCCGTGGCCGGGGTGGGCCGACGCCGCGCCGGCCATGAGCGCGCCAGCCAGGCCGGCGCCGAGCGCCGCCATGCGGCGAAGCGAAGGAATGAAGTTGGTCATGAAGTGCTCCTCGTCGCGGGCCGTCATCAGCGCACCTGCACCGATGCGAGTTCCCGGCCCTGCGGACTCATCACGTGGGTGGAGCACGCGAGGCAGGGATCGAATGAATGGATGGTGCGCAGGATCTCCAGCGGCTGGTCGGCCTTGGCCACCGGCGTGTTCATCAGGCTGGCCTCGAAGGCGCCGATCTGGCCCTTGGCGTCGCGCGGGCTGCCGTTCCAGGTGGTGGGCACCACGCACTGGTAGTTGTCGATCTTGCCGTCCCGGATCTTCACCCAGTGGCCGAGCGCGCCGCGCGGCGCCTCGGTGAAGCCGGCGCCCTTGCACTGCTTGGGCCAGGTGGCGGGCTCCCACTTGTCGACGTTGGCGGTCGCGGTGTCGCCGGCCTTGATGTTGGCCACCAGGCGATCGAGCATCTGCAGCTGCAGGTCGGCGCAGTACAGGCTCTCGATGCAGCGCGCCGCGGTGCGGCCGAGCGTGGAGAACAGCGCCGGCACCGGCGCGTCGAGCTTCTTCAGCGCGACGTCGATCGTCTCCTTGATGAACGGGTACTGCTTGGGCTGCAGGTACGCGAGCACCATGCGCGACAGCGGGCCGACCTCCATCGCGTGGCCGCGCCAGCGCGGCGCCTTGATCCAGCTGTACTTGGCGCTCTCGTCGAGCGACTCCCAACGCGTCTTGCTGCCCTTGTGGCCGGGGCCGAGCGTGTAGTTCGGCTCGGTCACGCCGTCCCAGGGGTGCAGGCCCGTGCTGTCGTCGGCGTACTTGTACCAGCTGTGGGTCACGAACTCCTGCACCTGCTCGGGGTCCTTGATGTCGACCTCGTGGATCTTGCCCAGGTCGCCGTTGACGATCGCGCCGCGCGGCAGAAGCAGGTTGGCGGCGCTCGCGTCGTTGGGCTTGTTCGGGATGTCGCCGTAGCTGAGCATGCTCTTGCCCGACAGGCCGCCGCCGTGCAGCCAGTCCCTGTAGAACGAGCCGATGGCCAGCAGGTCGGGCAGGTAGACCTGCTCGTGGAACTCCTTGGCGCGCTCGCAGATGTGGCGCACCTGGTTCAGCCGCTCCATGTTGATCGCGCCGACGGCACCGGTGTTGTCGAGGTTGATCGGGCACGGCACGCCGCCGACCAGCCAGTTGGGGTGCGGGTTCTTGCCGCCGAAGATGGTGTGGATCTTGACGATCTCCTTCTGGAAGTCGAGCGCCTCCAGGTAGTGCGTCACCGCCATCAGGTTGGCCTCGGCCGGCAGCTTGTAGGCCGGGTTGCCCCAGTAGCCGTTGGCGAAGGGCCCGAGCTGGCCCGACTCGACGAACTTCTTCAGCCGGCCCTGGATGTCGCGGAAGTAACCCGGCGAGCTGTTGGGCCAGGCGCTGATGCTCTGCGCCAGCTCGCTCGTCTTCTTGGGGTCGGCCTTCAGCGCCGAGACCACGTCGACCCAGTCCAGCGCATGCAGGTGATAGAAGTGCACGAGGTGGTCGTGCACCTGCAGGTTCAGCTGCATGATGTTGCGGATCAGATTGGCGTTGGCCGGGATCTGGATCTGCAGCGCGTCTTCCACCGCGCGCACGCTGGTCAGCGCGTGCGTGCCGGTGCAGACGCCGCAGATGCGCTCGGTGAAGGCCCAGGCGTCGCGCGGGTCGCGGCCCTTGAGGATCACCTCCAGCCCGCGCCACATGGTGCCGGTGGACACGGCGTTGCGGATCACGTTCTTGTCGTCGAGGTTGACCTCGACGCGCAGGTGCCCTTCGATGCGCGTGATCGGGTCGACGACGACACGCTTGCCGGAGTTGTCGAGCTTGAAGCCCTGGGTCTCGTAGGCGGCCATGTGCGTGCTCCTCAGACGGCGGTCTTCTGGTCGGGCTTGGAGGCGGCGCGCTTGATCGCGCTCGCCGCCGCATGCGCCGCCACCGCCGCGCCGACCGTGCCCGCCGCGGCCATGCCCACCTGGTCGGCGTTCTTCTCGATGCCGAAGGCGTTGATGCCGGTGAGGCGGTCGTAGAACGAGCCCTTGTCCCAGAAGCCCTCCTCGCTGCAGCCGATGCAGCCGTGGCCGCTGCCGATCGGGAAGCTCACGCCGCCGTTCCAGCGCGTGGTGCTGCAGGCGTTGTAGGTGGTGGGGCCCTTGCAGCCGACCTTGTAGAGGCAGTAGCCGCGGCGCGCGCCCTCGTCGTCCCAGTGTTCGACGAACTGGCCGGCGTCGAAGTGCGGCCGGCGGTAGCACTTGTCGTGGATGCGCTGGCCGTAGAACATCTTGGGCCGGCCCATGCGGTCGAGCTCGGGGATCTTGTCGAAGGTGAGCATGTAGGTGACGATGCCGGTCATCACCTCGGCGATCGGCGGGCAGCCGGGCACCTTGATGATCGGCTTGTCGGTGATGACCTTGTGGATCGGCACCGCCTGCGTCGGGTTCGGCTTGGCGGCCTGCACGCAGCCCCACGATGCGCAGGCGCCCCAGGCGATCACCGCCTTGGCATCGGCGGCGCACTCCTTGAGCTGCTCGAGGAACGAGCGGCCGCCGACGACGCAGAACATGCCGTCTTCGTTGAGCGGCGGGTTGCCCTCGACGGCGAGGATGTAGTTGCCCTTGTGCTTCTTGCGCGCCTCCTCGATCGCCGCCTCGGCGTGGTGCCCGGCGGCGGCCATCAGCACCTCGTTGTAGTCGAGCGAGATCATCGACAGCACCACGTCCTTGGCGAGCGGGTGCGCGCTGCGGATGAAGCTCTCCGAGCAGCAGGTGCACTCCAGCCCCGCGATCCACACCACCGGCGTGCGCGGCTTGTTCTCCATCGCGTGGGCGATCTGCGGCACGAAGGCCGGCGACAGGCCGAGCGAGGTGGCGGTGAGCGAGCAGTACTTCAGCAGGCTGCGCCGCGAGATCCCCTGGCGGCGCATCACGTCGTAGAAGCTTTCCATCGCGGCTTGTCTCCTGGTGCGCGTCTCGAGGCGCGGGCTGCGGATCCGGCCTGCGACGCAAGGCGCGTGCCGCGCGGTCGCGGTGTCCGGGAAAGTCCGGGGCAGCGCGCGCAAGTGCTTGTCGACACACATCGCATCGCAGCGGCGGCGATGCGCCGCCCGCACTGCGCTCGGCCGCGCCGATGCCTGGCTTGCCGGTTGGCAAGCGCGGTGGAAGCCTGTTGACCGACTGCGCTGGCCCGGGCACAACGCCGAGCGGTAATTTCTCTCGAACTTCGCGCGCGAGCCGCGCCGCTGCGCCGGGACGGCTGCCGCGGCCGCTCAGAATCGGCCGATCAGTCGGGAGAACAAGGCCAGTCATGCCGGGTTTGCGCGCGGCCCTCGTCGGGGCTCTGTGGACGATCGCGATCGCCGGCGGCGCCGTGCCGTGGACGCCGTGCCACGCCGAGCCCGCCTCGGCCTTCACCGCCGACGGCGGGCGCTACTACGGCCCGCTCGTGTATGGCCGGCGCGAGGGCCAGGGCCGCGTCGAATGGGACAACGGCGCGCGCTACGACGGCGGCTTCCGCGGCGGCCTGTACAACGGCCAGGGCCGGCTGCGGCTGGCCAACGGCGAGGTCTACGACGGCAACTTCGTCGACGGCATCCAGAGCGGCCACGGGCGATTGCGCCTGCCCGACGGCGCCAGCTACGTGGGGAGCTTTCGCGACGGTGCGTTCGACGGCCGCGGCCGCTGGGACGACGGCCAGGGCAACGTCTACGAAGGCCAGTTCAAGGCCGGCCAGTTCCACGGCCGCGGCCGCAGCAGCGGGCCGATCGGCGTCTACGACGGCGACTACGTGCGCGGCCAGCCGCACGGCAGCGGCGAGCTGCGGCACCGCGACGGCCGCCGCTACCGCGGCGCCTTCGTGCGCGGACTGTTCGAAGGCAAGGGCCGCTTCGAGGAGCCCGACGGCAGCGTCTACGAAGGCGACTTCGTCGCCGGCGAGTTCAGCGGCCAGGGCGTGCTGAGCCTGCCGGGCGGAGCGCGACACGAGGGCCGCTTCAAGAAGTGGCGGCCCGACGGGCCCGGCACCTACCGCGACGGCCGCGGCAACGTGGTCGAGGGGCTGTTCGTCGACGGCGCGCTGCAGGCGCGTCAGTAAACGGCACCGCGCTGCTGGCGCGTCATACCGATTCGCGATCTATCGCATAGATCCTGCCATGTTCGGGCTTTGAGGCGATGGCAGCCTTGAGCGTAGTGCTGCGTCGTGCGCGGGGTTTGCGCGCGCTGCGCCGCGGCCGCGGGCCGTGGGGCCCGTGCGCTCAAACTGCGGCGCCCCGGCCCGTGGGCCGGGGTGCGCTGCGCTGCTCGCAGCAAGGGGCGTCGAGCGCGAACTTCGCTGAGCGCCGCTGAACGCGGCGCCGCATAAAGCCCGCGCTCGCCGGTCTGGCGCTGACGCGCCAGACTTCCCCCTCGCTGCTGCGCTGCTCGCCGCCGCAGATTCGCTCCCGGACCCCACAGCCCACGACCGCGGCGCAGCGAGCACCACCGAGCCCCGCGACGAAGGGCATTCGCACCGCTCGGTCGCGCCGCGCAAACTCCTGCACGAAGCAGGTGCGTTCTATGCGATCGAACGCGAATCGCTACCAGACGCCGGCTCGCGTCAGGCGGTCCCGCGCCATGCGCACGCGCTGCCTGCGCACCAGCACCACGAACACCCGCGCGCTCACAACAACACGCCCGCGGCGAGCAGCATGCCGAGCATCGCGCTGGTCTTGGCGGTGGCGGCCAGCTGGCCGTTGAGCCACGGGCCGGGCGGCTGGCGGCCGAGCTGCCGCGTCAGCCTGATCAGCAGCGGCAGCGCCAGCAGCGCGAGCAGCGCGCCGGGCCGACCGCGCGCGACGAGCGCCGCCACCGGCGCGCACGGCAGCAGCATCAGCGCCGCGTACACCGCCCGCGAGCGCGCGCGACCGAGCCGCGCCACCAGCGTGCGCCGGCCGCTGGCGAGATCGTCTTCGAGGTCGCGGTAGTTGTTGACCAGCAGCACCGCGGCGGCCGGCAGGCCGAGCGCGGCGCCGCCGAGCAGCGCATCGAGCGAGGGCACGCCGGCCTGCAGCCAGTGGCTGCCCGCCACCGCGACGAGGCCGAAGAACACCAGCACGAACAGCTCGCCCCAGGCCGAGTGCGAAATCGGCCGCGGCCCGCCCGAATAGCCGTAGCCGGCAGCCAGCGACGCCAGCCCCGCCAGCAGGATCGGCCAGCCGCCCACGTCGACGAGGTAGACGCCGAGCAGCAGCGCCAGCGCGAAGCAGCCGAGGCTGGCGCGCATCATCGTCGCCGGCTGCACCCAGCCCGCCGCGGTGACGCGCAGCGGGCCGACGCGCGAGGCGCCGTCGTTGCCGCGGCGGAAGTCGGCCACGTCGTTGTGCAGGTTGGTGCCGATCTGGATCAGCAGCGCGCACACCAGCGCGGCAACGAAGGCGCCCAGGCGCACCGGGTGGCCGTCGGCCCAGGCGATCGCCGAGCCGAGCACCACCGGCGTCACGGCCAGGCTCAGCGTGCGCGGCCGGATCGCCGCCACGCCGACGCGCCAGGCGCCGGGGGCGGGCGGCCGCAGCGGGCTCGACGGTTGGGTCTCGGGTTTCATCGGGTGCGCGAGGCGGTGTGCAGGCAGGCGATGCCGAACGAGAGATTCTCCCAGCGCACGTCGGCGAAACCGGTCTCGCGCAGCATGGCCGCGAAATCGGCCTGGTCGGGAAAGCGCCGGATCGATTCGACGAGGTAGCGATACGCCGCCGGATGGCCGGCCACCGCGGCGCCGAGCGCCGGGATCACCCAGCGCGAGTAGAGGTCGTAGGCCGGCGCCAGCCAGGCCGCGGGGCGCGAGAACTCCAGGCACACGAAGCGCGCGCCGGGCTTCAGCACGCGGTGGGCCTCGCGCAGCGCCTGCGCCACGCGCGTGGCGTTGCGCAAGCCGAACGACACGACGAGCAGGTCCACGCTCGCGTCGGGCAGCGGCAGCGCCTCGGCCTCGCCCTCGCGCCAGGCGATGCCGGCCATGCCGGCGCGCGCGGCGCCGATGCGCATCATCTCGGCGCTGGGGTCGACGACGATCACCTCGCGCCCGGGCGCCGCCAGCAGCCGCGCCACGTCGCCGGTGCCGCCGGCCAGATCGATCACGCGCCCGCGCACGTCGGCCACGCGGCGCGCGAGCGTGCGCTTCCACAGGCGGTGGATGCCCAGGCTCATGAGGTCGTTCATCAGGTCGTAGCGCGGCGCCACGGCATCGAAGACCGCGCGGATGCGGCTGCGCCGTTCGTCGGGGCTGACGGCCTGGGCGCCGAAGGTGTGGTCGAGGGTCGGTCTGTCGTGCATCGTCGGCGCGGGCCCTCCGACCTCAGCGGGGGGCGTGCGGTGTGAATGGAATATCGTCAAGTATCGCCGTCGCCGCGGCCGGGGCGGGTTTCCAGGCCAGTCCGGTGCTCGCCACGGGACGGCCCTGCTTGTCGATCGCCAGCACGTCGCAGCCCCAGCGCGCCGCCAGGCCCGGCGCCTCGCGCGCCGGGTGCATGAACATCACCTTGGTCAGCGCGTCGGCCAGCGCGCATGACGGCGCGGCGACCACCACGGTGGACAGATGCGGCGGCGAATCGCCGCTGCGCGGGTCGAGGATGTGGTGGTGCACGCGGTCGGCGCTGAAGGCGAGCTTGTCGTCGCTCGAGCAGGCCACGCCGCGGCCATCGGCGGCCAGCGTGGCGAGCATGCGCCGCGCATCGCGCGGATCGGCCAACCCGAGCTGCCAGGTGCCGCGCTCGGGCGAGCGGCCGAGCATCTGCCACTCGCCGGTGTCGAGCAGCGCGTCGCCGATGCCATGCGCGCGCAACGCATCGCGCGCGAGGTCGGCGGCGAAGCCTTGCGCGATGCCGTTGAGCGTGACGGCCATGCCCGGCGCGGCGAAGTCGATGCGCGCGGCGCTGACGCGCAGGCGGCGCCAGCCGGTGCGTGCGCGGGCCTCGCGCAGCTCCGCGCCAGAGGGCATGCGGCCCTCGCGCGTGGCGCGCTGCCACAGCTGCCACAGCGGCTGCACGGTGACATCGAATGCGCCGCTGCTGCCCTCGGCCACGCGTTGCGCCAGACGCAGCACGCGCACGAGGTCGGGGTGCGGGTCGCGCAGCGCGCCGTCGCGGTTGAGCCGGCTGACCGCGCTCGCCGGGTCGAACAGGCTCATCAGCCGCTCCACGTGCCGGATCGCCGCCACCGCGGCGTCGAGCCCGCGCTCGAGCGTGGCGGCATCGGCCGCGCCGGCGAGCAGCCACAGCGTGGTGCCGAAGCCGCGCAGCGCGCGCTCGCGCCACAGCAGCGCCGCACCGGCGGCGCAGGCGCCGCCGCCCAGGCCCGCGCCGAGTGCGAAGCCGAGCCAGTGCCGGCGGCGCAGCGTCACCGTGCGGCCTCGCCGTGCAACGCCGGCACGCTTTGCAGCGCGACCACGCGGCCGCGCCGCTCGCGGATCAGCGGCAAGCAGCGCCGGGCATCGTCGTGGATCGCCACGCAGTCGAGGCATTGAAAGCACTCGGCGTAGTCGATGCGGCCCGACGGCGCGATCGACTGGTAGGCGCAGCGGTGGCGGCAGGTCTGGCAGGGGCTGCCGCAGGCCGCGCGGCGCGGGATCCACGCCAGCAGCCGCACGCGTGCCAGCAGCGCCAGCGCGGCGCCGAGCGGGCACACGTAGCGGCAGTAGCCGCGAAACACCGCCACGCTGGCCGCCAGCGCCAACGCGGCGCCGAGCACATAGGGCCACTCGCGCTGGAAGTGCAGGCTGATCGCCGTCTTGAACGGTTCCACCTCGACCAAGGCCTCGGTCCACGGCGAGGCGAATGCCGCGGCCGCCAGCAGCGCGGCGAGCACGGCGTACTTGAGCTTCTTCAATGCCGCGTCGGTGCGGCGGCGCAGGGGGCGCGGCTGCCAGCCGACGAGCGCGGCCGCGCGCGCGAGCAGCTCCTGCAGCGCGCCGAACGGGCACAGCCAGCCGCAGAACGTGCCGCGGCCCCACACCAGCAGCGTGAGCCCGGTGGCCGCCCACAGCACCACGGCGAGCGGATCGGCGAGCAGGAACTCCAGGCTGCGCCCCTGCGCGAGCGCTTCGGCCAGCGCGGTGACGGTCACGATCGTCAGCTGGCCCTGCGCGATCCAGCCGATCCACACCAGCGTGAAGAGCAGGAAGGCGACGCGAAAGCGCGCCAGCCGCTGCGGCGTGGCCACCAGCCGGCGCTGGCGCACGAGCGCGAACGCCAGCACGCCGAGCGCCGCGCCCAGGATCGCCAGATCGGCGCTGCGCTGCTGCCACGCCTCGAGCCAGCGCGGCGTTTCGCGCACCGGGCGCCACGCCGCCGCGTCGGGGATCTCGAAGCGCTGCGCGAGCGACACCGCCACCGGTGTGCCGTCGGAGCGCTGGCGCTGCACGCTCATTTGCAAGGTTAGCGGCGCCAGCAGCTCGAAGGCCGTGCCGTCGGCCGCCGCATCGATGGCGAAGAAGCGCGGCGTCGACGCGCCGGCCACGCCCGAGCGCTGGCCCGACAGGCGCAGCCCCGGCCGCAGCGGCAACTCGCGCAGCGCGAAGCGCCGGCCGTTCTGCTCGACGCCGAGCGTGATGCTGCCCAGCGCGTCGGCCGCGCCCGCGCGCGCCAGGCGGTAGCGCCCGCCGTCGATGGCCAGCAGCACCGGCGTGCCCGCCTCGCGCAGCGCGCGCACCTCGCGCCACTGCGCGGCGTCGAGCAGGTTGCGCCCGGCCTGCGGCAGGCTGGCGAGCGCGAACCACAGGTCGAGCGCCGCCGCGTCGGGCCGGATCACGCCCTCGGCGTCGAGCCGCTCGCCGGGCGTGCCGCGAAACGCGGCCTCGATCTCGCGGTTGCTGCGCAGCAGCGGCTGCACCAGCCGCGCGGCGGCGAGCGCGTTCCAGCCGGTGCGCGTGTAGCGATCGTCGGCGCCGCCGCGCGGCGCGCGTGCGCTGGTCGCCGCGCCGGACGCGGCACCGGCGGCGCGCGCGGCCTGCGCCTGCGCCACCTGGGCCGCCGATTCGAGCAGGCTGCGGTCGATCGCCAGCGCGGTGACCGTGCCGGCCACGATGCCGTGCAGGATCGCGCTGTGCGCGCCGACGTTGCGCTGCGCCTTGGCGGTGAGCACCTGCACGTTGTGGTTCACCGTGAGGCCCTGGTACTGCGCGGCGAACTCGTTGAGCACCGCGGTGCCGGCCTCGGAGCGGAAGATCGGCTCGAAGTGCGACACCAGCCGCGCTGCGGTGAACTGCCCGTCGGCATCGAGCACCACCAGCAGATTGATCGGCTTGCCGCTGTAGCCGGGCGCAGGCTCGAGATCGATGGTCTCGAACACCTGGTGCTGCAGCACCGGCCCGCTGCCGCTGCGGCGGTACACCGGCCACACCGGCAGGTCGGCATCCTTCTCGCCGACCAGCAGCGGCGGCGGGAACAACGCTTCGACCTGGGGTTTGGTGAGCGTGCCGGCTTGGACCGCCAGCGCGACGCCCATGGCCAGCCCGAAGCCCATCACCCATGCGACGCCGCGCGCCGCCCATGCACCGAACGGACGCACGTGCCTCCCACAACGCTGTGCGCGTCAAGGTAGCACGGGCTTCGAGGCGGGGCAGGCCGGGGCTTGCCCGCATGCGGTGAGTTCCGGCGCTCCGAACTGGAGCAGGGCCGCCATCAGTGCGACGTGCCTTCCGACCGCGTGATCTTGTTGAACACGTTGTACTTGCCCACCGGCTTGCTCATCGGCAGGCGCTTGACTTCCCTAAACGTCGCTGCGTCGTAGACGATCAGCGCGCCGTCCATCTCCCACAGGCTGGCCAGCGCGTAGCGGCCGTCCTTGGTGAACTCGATGTGCGCCAGCGTCTTGCCCGGTTCGCGCACCTGGGCCACCGGCTCGAGCGTGGTCTTGTCGATGATGGTCAGCGTGTCCTTCGCGGTCGGGCTCATCATCGAATCGGTCCACGCGTAGCGCGTCTTCTCGTGGCTGCGCAGAAAGAAGCCCGGCCCCGGCGTGGCGATGGTCTTCACGAGGCGCCAGTCCTTCATGTTGATCACCGTCACGGTGCCGTTCTGCAGGTTGGGGCTGGCCAGCACGGTGGAGCCCTGCCACGCGAACGTGATGCCCGAGCCCAGGTGCGGCATGCCCTCGATCGGCAGCCGGGCGATCGAGCGGCGCACGTCGAGGTTCACCACCTGGCCGCTCGGCGTGCCGTCGCTGCGCGGCCGCGAGGCGCCGAGCGCGTGCGCGTACGACTGATCGAAGAAGAAGTCGTCGAGCGGTTCGGCGAGCGTGGTGCGCTTGACGCCGAGGTAACCTTTCTTCGGCACGCCCTCGCCCGAGCGGTAGTCGTGCACCAGACCGTCGTAGATGTCCTCGGCCTTGGGGTCGTAGGAGATCTCCCACAGCTCGGGCAGGTCCTTCAGCGCGACGATGAAGCTCGAGCGCGGCTGGGCGTCGTAGACGGCCGACACGCGCGACGTGGTCTTGCCGTCGCGCGAGGCCGCCGGGATCACGCGTTCGAGCTCGAGGTCGCCGTCGAGCAGCACCAGCGTGTGCGGAAAGTAGTTCGCCGCCATCACCCAGCGGCCGTCGCTCGACACGGCGATGTTGCGCATGTTGAGCCCGGCACGCACCTCGGCCACGACGGTCAGGTTCCACAGGTCGTACTTGGTGATCCAGCCGTCGCGCGAGCCGAAATACACGTAGCGCCCGTCGGGCGTGAACTTCGGGCCGCCGTGCAGCGCGTAGCGGCTGGCGAAGCGGTGGATGCGCTCGAAGCGGTCGCCGTCGACGAGCGACACGTGGTGGTCGCCGCCCTCGACAACGACGAACAGGTTCATCGGGTCGGCGCTCCAGCGCGGCTTGGCCGGGAGATTCTTCGCGCCGGGCGTCTCGACGCGCGAGGCGCGGATGTCGGCCTCGCCCCAGGTGGGCGCCGGGCTCACCGGCGTGTAGATCCACTGCGCGAGCGCGGCGATCTCCTCGCTCCTGAGCTTGTCGGCGAAGCCGAGCATCTGCGTGGCCGGCCGCCCGCCGGTGATGACCTTCAGCGCCTCGGGCCTGCGCAGGCGCTCCAGGCTCTCGGGCAGCAGCGCCGGGCCCATGATGCCGGTGCGCTGCGGGCCGTGGCACGCGACGCAGTGCTCGCGATAGAGCGCGGCCGCATCCGGCGCGGCCGATGCGCTGGCCGGTGTGCTGGTCGGCGCCGCCGCCGGTTGCGCCAGCGCGCTGCCGCCCACCGCTGCGGCGGCGATGCAGGCCGTGCGCGCGAGCGCCAGCAGGCGAGCCGCGATCGCCGAGGCCATGGTCGCCCTCAACCGGCCGCGATCGGCGCGCGGCGCTTGCCGGCGAACGGCGTCACCGCCACGCGCGGTGCGCCCGGTGCGAGGCCGATCTCGTCGTCGTCGAGGTAGCAGCCCGGGTCTTCGGCCCACGCGTTGCCGGTGACCTGCTCGGCGCGCACGCGCGTGTTGCCGCCGCAGATGTCGAGGTGCGCGCAGGCGGCGCAGCGCCCGGTCACCGGCCGCGGCCGCTGCTTCAGGCCCGCCATCAGCGGGTCGCTGGTGTCGCGCCAGATCGCCGAGAACGGCCGCTCGCGCACGTTGCCCAGGCTGTGGTGCCACCACATGGTGTCGGGGTGCACCACGCCGAGGTTGTCGATGTTGGCCACGTTCTGCCCCGAGGCGTTGCCGCCCCAGGCCACGAGGTGCTCGCGCAGCGCGGCATGCCACTGCGGCCAGCGCGACTGCGCCCATTGCAGCAGGTAGGGGCCGTCGGCATCGTTGTTGCCGGTCACGTACTCCTCGCCGAGGCCATCGCGCGCGGCCTGCCACGCGCGCTCGAACAGCCTGTCGAGCGCGGCGCGCGTGGCGGCGAACTGCGCGTCCTTGGCGCGGTGGATGTTGCCGCGGCCGGCGTAGTTGAGGTGCGAGAAGTAGAACTTGGCCACGCCCTCGTCGCGCATCAGATCGAGCAGCGCCGGCAGGTCGTGCGCGTTGGGCGCCGTCATCGTGAAGCGCAGGCCGAGCTTGACGCCGCGCGCGCGCAGCAGGCGCAGCGCGGCCAGGCTGCGGTCGAACGCGCCGTCGAGCCGGCGGAAACGGTCGTGCGTGTCGCGCAGGCCGTCGAGGCTGATGCCCACGTAGTCGAAGCCGGTGGCGGCCACGCGGTCGGCCGCGGCGGCGTCGATCAGCGTGCCGTTGCTCGACAGGCCGACGTAGAAACCCATCGCCTTGGCGCGCGCGGCGATGTCGAACAGATCGGGCCGCAGCAGCGGCTCGCCGCCCGAGAGGATCAGCACCGGCACGCGAAAGCGCTTCAGGTCGCCCATCACCGTGAACACCTCGGCGGTGGAGAGCTCGCCCGCGTAGTCGTGGTCGGCCGAGAGGGCGTAGCAGTGCGTGCAGGTGAGGTTGCAGCGGCGGATCAGGTTCCAGATCACCACCGGGCCTGCCGGGCGCACGCCGCGCGGCGCCGGCAGCGCACCATCGCGCTCGCCGCCGGCGATCAGGTTCATGTACTGGCTGATGCGGAACATGCTCAGGCCTCCTGCAGCCGCAGGCCGGTCTTCTTGAGGATCGCGGTGGAGTACAGCGTCTCGTGCGCGCGGCAGGCATCGCCGAGCAAGGCTGCCACCGCCTCGGCCTGCTGCTGCACCTCGTCGCGCGAGCGGCCGTGCAGCATCACGAACAGGTTGTAGCGCCACTGCGGCAGCTGGCGCGGCCGCCGGTAGCAGTGGCTCACACCGGGCAGGCGGGCCACCTGCTGGCCGAGCGCGTCGACGAGCGCATCGTCGACGTCCCACACCGTCATGCCGTTGGCGGTGAAGCCGAGCTTGTAGTGGTTGGGCACCGCGCCGATGCGGCGGATCAGCTTGTCCGACAGCATCTGCGCGAGCCGCTCGCGCACCATCTCGCCGCTGACGCCGAGCATCGCGCCCACGGCCTCGTAGGGCCGCGGCACGATGGGCAGGCCGTCCTGCGTGGCGCGGATCAGTTTGCGATCGAATTCAGCGAGCTGCATCGGCCACTCCCCGTGCCATGGCGGTCGCGATCGGCAGTTTCAGCTCGACCGCGTATTCGCGTTCCTTCGGCAGCCGCAGCACCGGCAGGCCGGTGATCGACTCGATGCGCCGGACCGCCGCCTCGGCCGCCTGCGGCGACTCGGCGGCGATCACGAACCACATGTTGAGGGCATGTTCGCGCCGGTAGTTGTGCGCCACCTCGGCGAGTGCGTTGACCTGTGCCGCCACGGCGTCGAAGCGCTCCTCGGGCACCGCCATCGCGGCGAGCACGAACTGGCCGCCGGCGCGCTCGATCTGGTACAGCGGCCCGAAGCGCGTGAGCACGCCTTGCGCCAGCAGGCGGTTCAGCCGTTCGATCAGGTCTTCTTCGGTGATGCCGTATTCGGCGGCCACGGCCGCGAACGGGCGGTCCACCAGCGGCAGGCCGCCGTGCAGCCGCTCGATCAGCCGCGCATCCAGCGGCGACAGCCAGGCCGAGGCTTCAGGCGTGGGCATGGTCGGGTCTCCGTGCGGCCGCGGCGGCGAAGCGCCGCGCGCCGCGCTGCTTGAAGCGCTGGCGCGAGAACAGCACCGCATGCGGCATCGCGTGCAGCCCCGTGCGCTGCATCAGCGCGGCCAGCGTGTCGGTCACCACCGCACGGTCGCGCCCGTGCAGCATGCAGTACAGGTTGTAGGGCCAGCCGTCGGCGCGCGCGCGCTCGTAGATCAGCGTCGGCGCGCCGTCGCGCGCGAGCGCGAGCGCCATCGGCTCCACCTGCTCGGCCGGCACGTCGAACACCGTCATCGCGTTGGCCGCGAAGCCGAGTTCGTGGTGCCGCACCACGGTGCCGAAGCGGCGCAGCGTGCCGGCGGCGAGCCAGCGCTGCAGCGTGGCCAGCACCTCGGGCACGCCGTGGCCGGTGGCCAGCGCCCAGGCGTCGAACGGCAGCGGCTGCAGCGGCAGCCCGACCTCCGCCAGCGCGGCCAGCGGCTCGTCGGCGCCGGCCACCGGGCACGGCGCCGGACGCGCGCGCCGCGGTCGGTCACCCGCGTCGCCCAGCGCGCCGTGCAGGTCGAAACCGAGGTCGATGCGGAACACGCGCGTCATCGGCAGCCGCTTCACCGGCAGGCCCGATGCGCGCTCGATGTCGACGATCGAGGCCTCCACCGCGGCGGCGTCGGGGCCGGTCATCACGAACCACAGGTTCACCGCATGCTCGCGCTCGTAGTTGTGGTTGACGCCCGGATGCGCCGAGACGATCGCCGCCACCTCGGCCAGCCGCTCGGGCGGCACCGCCATCGCCGCCAGCAGACCGGCGCCGCCGGCGCGCGCGTCGAACACGCCGCCGATGCGGCTGAGCGCGCCGGCCGCCGCCGCGTCGCGGTAGGCGGCGATGACGTCGGCCTCGCTCGCGCCGGCGCTCTGCGCGATGCGCGCGAACGGCGCACGCACGAGCGGAAAGTCGTGCTGCCAGTCGTTGAGCAGCGCGAGGCGGCGTGCGGCGTCGAGCGGCATGGGGCTCAGAATCCGATGCGCGCCGCGCGCGCGGTGAAGAAGATGCCGCTCGGCGAATCCACGCTCAGCTGCGCCAACGTGGCGAAGCTGCGCGTGTCGATCACGCTGACGCGGTGGTCGTCGCGCGCGCTGATCCACACCGCCTCGCCGCGCGGCGTGAACTCCATGTGCAGCACCGCCTTGCCCGGCTCGAGCGTGCGCACTATCTGCCGCGTCACGGTGTCGATCACCTGCACGCGGTGGTAGTCGGGCACCGCGAAGTTGACCCACACCTGGCGCCCGTCGGGCCGCGCGATCACGAACACCGGCTGGCCGGCGACCGCGATGCGGCCCACCTCCTGCCAGCTCTCGGTGTCGACCACCAGCACCTCGTGGCGCCCGATCGCCGGCAAGTAGGCATGGCGCCCGGCGACGGCCCAGCCGCGCAGGTGCGGCATCTTGTAGACCGGCAGCGGCTCCTGCCCCTTGCCGTAGCCGCCGAGGATGCGGCGCGCGCGCGGCGGTTGCTCCCACAGGTCGACCAGCGCGAGGCCGTCTTCGCCGAACAGGCCCGCGATGTAGAAGCGGCCGTCGGGCGTGACGAGTGCGTCATACGGCTGGCGGCCGATGCCGTCGAGGCGCGTCACGCGAGGTTGCGCCGGGTCCGACAGGTCGGCGATGCAGATCGCATCGGCGTCGAAGAGGGCGTAGGCGAAGCGCCGGTCGGGCAGATCGACCAGACCGACGACGCGCGAGCGCTTGCCGTCTGCACCATCGCGTGCAACCGTCGCCGGAATGTCGGCCACCAGCTGCAGCGTGCGCGCGTCGAACACCTTCACGCCGCCGGGCGTGTAGTTCTGCGCCGCCACCAGCGTGCCGTCGGCGCTGATGGCGCCGCCGATCGAATTGCCCGCCTGCAGCACGCGCGCCTCGATGCGCCGCGTCAGCAGGTTCACGCGCGTCAGCGCGCCGTCGCGGCCGAACACATAGGCCAGCATACCGTCGCGCGAGAACACCACCGACGCATGCGACAGGTCGCCCAGCCCCGGCACCTCGGCCAGCACCGTGCGCGAGCTGGTGTTCACCAGCGCCAGCGTGCCGCGCGCGCGCTCGATCACCACGCCGAGGTCGCCGGTGCCCACCGGTGCGGCACCGGCCGGAGCATTGGCCGCCGCTTCCGGCGCCGCGGCCGGCGAGGTCGTCGCCGACACGCCGGCGCAGGCGGCCAGCCCCGGCGCGACGAGCGCGGCGGCGAGCGGCGCGAGCAGGTGGCGCCGGCGCATCAGCGCTGCTCCTCCGGAAAGCCGTCGGCCAGCCGCGCGGCGATCCAGCGCGCCTCGGCAACGCTGAGCATCGCGCGCCACGGCGGCATCGGCGTGCCGGGCCGGCCGTTGACGATCGTCGCGGTCATCGAATCGAGCGGCTTGTCGCTCAGCGCCTCGCGCGTCAGCGCGGGGCCCAGGCCGCCGGTCAGGCGCATGCCATGGCAGGCGCCGCAGTCCTGGCGCACCATGCGCACCAGCTCGCGCTGGCGCGCGCCGGCCGGCTCGGTGTCGCCGGCGATCGCGGCCGGCGACGCCAGGGCGGCAAGCAGGCAGGGCAGCAGGGCGTGGCGGCAGCGCATGGCTCGATGGTTTTCTTTTCGCGCCTGCCGCGTCGTTGACTTAGTTCAAGATCGCGGCGCGAGGCGCCGCGTGCGCCCCAAGGGCCGGCAGGCCCCGGGGCACATCTGGTCACATCAATACACGTCGTGCTGGGTGTTGTGGACGTTGAAGTGCCCGGTCGGCGTGATCAGCTTGGGATCCTTGATCACCGTCTTCAGCTTCAGCGTCTTGTCGTCGACGACGACCAGCGCGCTCTGCTTGTCCTTGGCCGACCAGACCGCGAACCACACCTCGTCGCCCGCCTTGTTGTACTCAGGCTGCACGACGCGCTTGGCGCCGTCGTCGGTGAGGCCCGCCCATTCGGCGATCGGCAGCACGGTGTAGCCCTTGTCGAGGTTCTTGATGTCGAACACCGCCACCGACTGCGAGATCTTCGCGTCGGGGTTCAGCGGCGTGTCGACGTACAGGTGCTGTGACTTCGGGTGCGTCTTCAGGAACAGGTTGCCGCCGCCCTGGCCCTTGAGCACGGCGACCTGCTTGAACGCATGCTCCTTGTGCTTCTTCGGGTCGGTGGCGATCAGCGAGATCGACTCGTCACCGAGGTGCCCGGTGGCCCACACCGGCCCGAACTTGGGGTGCACGAAGTTGGCGCCGCGCCCGGGGTGCGGGATCTTGCCCACCTCCACCAGCGCGGCGAGCTTGCCTTCCTTGGCGTCGATCGCGGCGACCTTGTTGCTCTGGTTGGCGGCGACCATGAAGTAGCGCTTGCTCGAATCCCAGCCGCCGTCGTGCAGGAACGGTGCGGCGCCGATCTCGGTGACCTTCAGCGCGTCGAGGTTGCTGTAGTCGACCATCAGCACCTTGCCGGTCTCCTTGACGTTGACCACGAACTCGGGCTTGAAGTGCGAGGCCACGATGGCTGCCACGCGCGGCTCGGGGTGGTAGGCCTGCTTGTCGACCGTCATGCCGCGGGTGGCCATCACCTTCAGCGGCTCGAGCGTGTCGCCCTTCATGATCGTGTACTGCGGCGGCCAGTAGGTGCCGGCGATGGCCAGCTTGTCTTCGTAGCCCTTGAACTTGCTGGTGTCGACCGAGCGCGCCTCGAGGCCGACGCGGATCTCGGCCACGTTGTCGGGCTTGGCCATCCACAGGTCGATCATGTTGATCTTGGCATCGCGACCGATCACGTAGAGATAGCGCCCCGACGCCGACGTGCGCGTGATGTGCACCGCGTAGCCGGTCTTGACGATGTTGATGATCTTCTTGGTGTCGCCGTCGATCAGCGCCACCTCGCCCGCGTCGCGCAGCGTGGTCGAGAAGATGTTGTCGACGTTGTAGTTGTTCATCTTCTTCGTCGGGCGCTGCGCCGGCGGCACGTGGACCTTCCACGTCGCCTTCATCTGCTCGAGGCCGAACTCCGGCGGCATCGGCGGGTCGTGCTGGATGTAGCGCGCCATCAGGTCGACGGTCTTGGCGTCCATCTCGCCGCTGGTCTGCCAGTTGGGCATGCCCGCCGGCGAGCCGTAGGCGATGAACACCTTGAGGTACTCGGTACCCTTGGCCGAGGTGATGTCGGGCGTCAGCGGCTTGCCGGTGGCGCCCTTGCGCAGCACGCCGTGGCAGCCGGCGCAGCGCTCGAAGTAGATCTGCCGTGCGCGGTCGAACTCGGCCTGCGTCATCGGCGGCGCCTTCGGGTTGGTCGCCTGGTACATCGCCTCGCCGGCCAGGGGCGAGGTGCCGGCCTGGTAGTTCAGCTCGGGTTTGCTGACGCCGGCCTTGTCCTGCGCCGTTGCGGCGACCAGGAACGCGGCGATCGAAGCGCCGATCGCTGCGTGCAGCAGCTGGGTCAATCTCATGCAGGTCTCCTCGTGGTGGATGGGCGGGCAGGCGGCCATGCTTTCGGGGATGGCACCACGGGTCGTTGACCTAGTTCAAGAACCATGGCGATGCCGCCGTGCAACGGCCGGCCGTGCTGCGGCGCAAAACTAAACAGGATCAAGGAATCCGCCGGGCCCTGGGCCTAACTTGCGTCTATCACGCCAGCCGCGCGTGAAGCACAGCGTGGCGGCGAGCACAGGCCCATTCCCAGCGCGCACGATGAACATCTCCAGCCTCATCGTCGACGTGCAACCCGGCGCCGCGGCCGCGGTGCGCAGCGAGTTGCAGCGCTGGCCCGGTGTGGAAGTCCACGCCGCCGACGCGAGGGGCAAGCTGGTGCTGACCCTCGAGACCGACACCGACGCCCAGACCACCGACACCTTCGCGCGCATCGGCGCGCTCGAAGGCGTGATGTCGCTGGCGCTCGCCTTCCACCAGATCGAACCCGAACCCGAGACGGAGATCCGCCATGACGCTGACGCGACGTGAGTTCATCAAGCACAAGGCGGCTGCGGCCGCCGCGGTGAGTGCAGGCGTCAGCCTGCCCGCTGCCGAGGTGCTGGCCCAGGCCCAGGCCGGCGGCGCCAGTGACGGCGTGCGCTGGGACAAGGGCGTGTGCCGCTACTGCGGCACCGGCTGCGGCGTGCTGGTGGGCGTGAAGGACGGCCGCATCGTCGCCACGCAGGGCGACCCCGACGCGCCGGTCAACAAGGGCCTGAACTGCGTGAAGGGCTACTTCCTGGCCAAGATCCAGTACACGAACGACCGCTTGACGACGCCGCTGCTGCGCATGAAGGACGGCAAGTTCGACAAGAACGGCGAGTTCGCGCCGATCAGCTGGAAGCAGGCCTTCGACATCATGGAAGAGAAGTGCAAGGCCGTGCTCAAGGCCAAGGGCCCGACGGGCGTGGGCATGTTCGGCTCCGGCCAGTGGACGATCTGGGAGGGCTACGCCGCCAACAAGCTGATGAAGGCCGGCCTGCGCTCCAACAACATCGACCCCAACGCGCGCCACTGCATGGCCAGCGCCGTGTTCGGCTTCATCCGCACCTTCGGTGCCGACGAGCCGATGGGCTGCTACGACGACGCCGAGCATGCCGACGCGTTCGTGCTGTGGGGCTCCAACATGGCCGAGATGCACCCGATCCTGTGGAGCCGCATCACCAACCGGCGCCTCACCGCGCCGCACGTGAAGGTGCACGTGCTGTCGACCTACTCGCACCGCTCGTGCGAGGTCGCCGATGCCGAGCTGATCTTCAAGCCGCAGACCGACCTGGCGATCCTCAACTACATCTGCAACTACATCATCCAGAACAACGCGGTCAACCAGGATTTCGTGAGCAAGCACGTGACGTTCCAGAAGGGCGTCACCGACATCGGCTACGGGCTGCGCGCCAACCATCCGCTGGAGCAGGCGGCCGGCAACAACGGCTACCCCGGCCCCGACGGCAAGCCCAAGGGCAACCCCGCCGCCGCCTCGCCGATCAGCTTCGACGAGTTCAAGCAGTTCGTCAGCACCTACACGCTCGACTACGCGTCGGAGCTGTCGGGCGTGCCGAAGGACAAGCTCGAGGCGCTGGCCAAGGCCTATGCCGACCCGAAGACCAAGGTCACCAGCTACTGGACCATGGGCTTCAACCAGCACTCGCGCGGCACCTGGGTCAACAACATGATCTACAACGTCCACCTGCTGGTGGGCAAGATCAGCGAGCCCGGCAACAGCCCGTTCAGCCTGACCGGCCAGCCCAGCGCCTGCGGCACCGCGCGCGAGACCGGCACCTTCGCGCACCGGCTGCCGGCCGACATGCTGATTGCCAACCCCGACCACCGCGCCGCCGCCGAGAAGTACTGGGGCGTGCCGCCCGGCACGCTGCGCGGCGAGATCGGCTTCCACGCCGTGCAGCAGGACCGCATGCTGAAGGACGGCGTGCTCAACTTCTACTGGACCTCGACCACCAACAACATGCAGGCCGGGCCCAACCTCAACCAGGAGCGCTACCCCGGCTTCCGTGATCCGCGCAACTTCATCGTCGTGTCCGACGCCTACCCCACGCTCACCGCGATGTCGGCCGACCTGATCCTGCCCAGCGCGATGTGGATGGAAAAGGAAGGCGCCTTCGGCAACGCCGAGCGGCGCGGCCAGTTCTGGCGCCAGCAGGTCAAGGCGCCGGGCGAGGCCAAGAGCGACCTGTGGCAGTACGTGGAGTTCGCCAAGCGCTTCAAGACCGACGAGGTCTGGCCCGCCGAGCTGCTCGACAAGAACCCGCAGTACAAGGGCAAGACGCTGTACGACGTGCTCTACGCCAACGGCGAGGTCAACAAGTACCCGAAGGCCGAGGCGGCGAAGACCAACGCGCATGCCTGGGCCAACTACACCAACGAGGAGACCGAGGCCTTCGGCTTCTACCTGCAGAAGGGCCTGTTCGAGGAGTACCGCAAGTTCGGCCTCGGCAAGGGCAAGGACCTCGGCGAGTTCGACCAGTACCACCGCGTGCGCGGCCTGCGCTGGCCGGTCATCAACGGCAAGGAGACGCTGTGGCGCTATCGCGAGGGCTATGACCCCTACGTGAAGGCCGGCGAGGGCGTGCGCTTCTACGGCAAGCCCGACGGCAAGGCCACGATCTTCGCGCTGCCGTACCAGGACCCGGCCGAGAAGCCCGATGCCGAGTACGACCTGTGGCTGTGCACCGGCCGCGTGCTCGAGCACTGGCACACCGGCACCATGACGCGGCGCGTGCCCGAGCTCTACCGCGCCTTCCCCGACGCGGTGGTGTGGATGCACGAGAAAGACGCCACCAAGCGCGGCCTCAAGCACGGCGACCCGGTCAAGGTGGCGAGCCGCCGCGGCGAGGTTTCGCTGCGCGTCAACACGCGCGGGCGCAACAAGGTGCCCGAAGGGCTGGTGTTCATCCCGTTCTTCGACGAGCACCGCCTGGCCAACAAGCTCACGCTCGACGCCACCTGCCCGATCAGCAAGGAGACCGACTTCAAGAAGTGCGCGGTGAAGGTCGTGAAGGCCTGAACGCTGGCGGGCATCGGTCATGAAGCGGCGCGAACTGCTCGCCGAGACGGCGCGGCTGGCCTGCGGCGTGGGCGTGGCCGGCCTTGTGCTGGGCCTGCACACGCGCCAGGCCAGGGCGCGCCCGCCGCTGGCGGTGCGGCCGCCGGGCGCGCGCGCCGAAGTCGACTTCCTCGGTGCCTGCGTGCGCTGCGGGCTGTGCGTGCGCGACTGCCCGTACGACATCCTCAGCCTCGCCAAGCCCGAGGAGCCGGTGGCCAACGGCACGCCGTACTACGTGGCGCGGCAGGCGCCGTGCGAGATGTGCCCCGACATCCCCTGCGTCAAGGCCTGCCCGACCGGCGCGCTCGACCCCAAGCTCACCGACATCAACAAGGCCCGCATGGGGCTGGCGGTGCTGGTCGACCAGGAGAACTGCCTCAACTTCCTCGGTCTGCGCTGCGACATCTGCTACCGCGTGTGCCCGCTGATCGACAAGGCGATCACGCTCGACCAGCAGGTCAACCTGCGCACCGGGCAGCATGCGCGCTTCATTCCGGTGGTGCATTCCGACGCCTGCACCGGCTGCGGCAAGTGCGAGAAGTCGTGCCCGCTCGACGCGGCGGCGATCAAGGTCTACCCGGTCGAGCTGGCCAAGGGCGAGCCGGGCAAGCACTACCGCCTCGGCTGGGTCGAGAAGCAGAAGGCCGGCGGCAGCCTCGTGCCGGCCGACCCGAAGCATGAGTACAACCTGCCCGAAGGCATGCGCTACGAAAGCGGGCGCGGCCTGTCGGCCGACGCGCCGGCCAGCGGCGCTGCGCCGGCCTCGGCTCCGGTGCCGGCCACGCCGCGTGCGCTGCGCGGAGACAAGCTGTGAGCGCAGCGCCGATCGTCCAGCGCCGCGTCGGCGTCGATGCGCTGGCCGCCAAGGGCTGGTGGCGCGGCTGGCGCTGGCTGGTGTTGCGCCGCGCGGTGCAGCTCGCGGTGCTGGCGCTGTTTCTGGTCGGGCCGTGGTTCGGGCTGTGGATCGTCAAGGGCAACCTGGCCTCGAGCCTCACGCTGGGCGTGCTGCCGCTGACCGACCCCTACGTGCTGCTGCAGACGCTGGCGGCCGGCAACGTGCCGCTGCGCGCGGCCTGGATCGGCGCGGCGATCGTGCTGGTGTTCTACGTGCTCGTGGGCGGGCGCAGCTTCTGCTCGTGGGTCTGCCCGATGAACCCGGTGACCGACACCGCGGCCTGGCTGCGCCGGCGCCTCGGCCTCAAGGGCGGCGCGCACGTGACGCGCCGGACGCGCTATGCCTGGCTGGCGATGACGCTCATCGTCGCCGTCGCCAGCGGCAGCGCGGCGTGGGAGCTGGTGAGCCCGGTCTCGCTGTGGCAGCGCGGGTTGATCTTCGGCCTCGGCGCCGGCTGGGCGGTTGCACTGGCGATCTTCCTGTTCGACCTGTTCGTGATGAGCCGCGGCTGGTGCGGCCGCCTGTGCCCGGTGGGCGCGTTCTACAGCTTGCCGGGGCGCTTCAGCGTGCTGCGCGTGGTGGCCGCCGGGCGCGAACGCTGCAACGACTGCCTCGACTGCTTTGCCGTCTGCCCCGAGCCGGTGGTGATCCGCCCGGCGCTCAAGGCGCTGGGCGGCGCCGGCCCGGTGATCACATCGTCCAACTGCACCAACTGCGGCCGCTGCATCGACATCTGTGCGGTCGATGTCTTCGGCTACGGCACCCGCTGGCACGGCAACGTGCCGGCACCGGCACCGCGCGCCATGGCGGCCGCCGAATGATCCCGACGACGAAACCTCGCGACGCGAAAGGACACACTCCATGAAGACGCTGAACACCAAGCTGCTCGCGGCGCTGCTCGCCGCCGGCGTATTGGGCTGCACCTCGTTCGCCGGCATCGCCTCGCTGCGCGGCGCCGACACGGCCACGCCCGACCAGGTCAACGAGCTGAAGGCCTACGCCGGCAAGCGGCCGGGCTCGGGTGCGCCGATCGAGCGCACGTTCAAGGAGCAGCCGCCGCTGGTGCCGCACGCGATCGAGAACTTCGACGAGATCACCGTGGCCGACAACCAGTGCCTCGAATGCCACGGCCCGGCCAACTACGTGAAGAAGGCTTCGCCCAAGCTCGGCGACTCGCACCTCGCGGCGGCGGGCAGCACCAACGTGCGCATGGACCGCTACCAGTGCAACACCTGCCACGTGCCGCAGGTCGACGCCAAGCCGCTGGTGACGAGCACCTTCGTCGGCACGCCGGTGCCGCCGCGCAAGCAGTAGCTCTCGCTGCCGCGCGGCCCCCGGGCCGCGATCCTTGATCGACGTTAAGGCGACGGCTGCGCGCCGTGGCCATGCTATGCGGCCATGAGATGGTGGCTGCACACAGGGCGCCCGCGATTGCGGGTATGGGGCTTGGCGACGACGATCGCGCTGGCGGGGCTGGCCGCGCTGCCGGCGGCGGCGCAGAACCTCGAGCGCGGCAAGGACATCAACGCCACCTGCGCCGGCTGCCACGGCGAGTTCGGCCAGGGCGGCAAGAAGGGCGAGTACCCGCGGCTGGCCGGCCAGCGCATGGCGCACCTCGTGGACCAGCTGCGCGCCTTTCGCAAGCGCACGCGCATCAACATCCCGATGTATCCGTACACGCAGGAGCGCGAGCTGTCGGATGCCGACATCGAGGACGTGGCGGCCTACCTGGCCTCGGTGGAGCTGCCGACGCAATGGCCCGAGTTCAAGCCGGGTGATGACGCGCTGACGCGGTTGACCGCGATGGAGAAGGTGATGATCATCCCGCGAGCGCCGGGTGACGTCGACCGCGGTGCCAAGGTCTACCAGAAGGAATGCGCCGCCTGCCACGCGAAGGACGGCATGGGCCGCGGCAAGTTCCCGCGCCTGGTGGGGCAGTACACCGTGTACCTGCGAAAGCAGATCGACGCCTTCGTCAAGGGCGACCGGTCGCACGACGAGGTCGAGCTGAAGGGCATTCTCAACACGCTGAAGGACGAGGAGCTGCAGGACGTGCTGGCCTATCTGACGCTGATCCAGTCCGGCCCCGCCGGCGCTGCCGCACCTGCCGCTGCGGCCAGCGCCGCCAGTGCGGCGCAGGAACGGCCATGATGCGCTGGCGCGCTGCGGTCATGCTCGGCGCGCTGTGCGCGGGCGCGCTGCTGCCCGGCGTGCGCGCCGCCGAGCCGGCCAGCGCGCCCACGCTCGGCCAGAACGAGCGGCCGATCCACGATGCCGCGCGCATGGGCACGCGCTCCGAGGTCGAGGCGCTGCTGAAGGCCGATCCGGCGCAGCGCGACGTGCGCACCGCGCTCGGTGCGACGCCGCTGCACTATGCCGCGATGAATCTCGACCCCGGCCCCACGCAGGCGCTGCTGGCGGCCGGCGCGAACCCGAACGCGCGCGACGGCGAGGGCCGCACGCCGCTGCACATGGCGGCCTTTGCCACGCGGGGCGACAACGTGAAGCTGCTGCTGCGCGCCGGCGCCGATCCGCAGGCCAAGACCGAGGCCGGCCGCGACGTGCTGAGCATGGCGCGCAAGGTGCGCGCCGACGAGGTGGCCGGCGAGATTTCGCTGTGGATCCTCAAGGGCTGCTCGAAGGAAAAGCCATGCTGAGGGCGTTGGCGTTCGCGTGCACCCTGGCCGCGTTCGCCGCGCAGGCCGACGAGCCCGCCGCGCTGCCGCCGGTGGTGGTCTATGCACCGAGCCCGTGCCTGGCGTGCATCGACTGGGCCGAGCACCTGCGCCAGCACGGCTTTGCGGTGACGATCGAAGACAAGCCGAGCGCCGAGATGCCGCGCATCAAGCGCTGGCTCAACGTGCCATCGCAGCTCGAATCGGTGCACACCGCGCGCGTGGCGGGCTACTTCGTCGAGGGCCATGTGCCGGCCACCGACATCCTCACGCTGCTGAAGGAGCGGCCGCGCGCGCGCGGCCTCGCCGTGCCGGGCCTGCCGCGCGGCGCGCCGGGGCGCGAGCAGTACAACCCGGTGTGCGAGACGGCCTGCACCATCCTCGACAACGCCGGCCGCGACAACGAGATCCGGCGCGAGGCCTTCGTGACGCTGCTGGTGGCGCCCGACGGCAAGACGAGTGTCTTCGCGCGGCACTGATGTGACTTCCCCCCGAAGCGCCTTCGGCGCCTCCCCCGTGGGCCCGAAGGGGCCACTTCGTGGCCCTTGGGGGCGGCGCCAGCGGACCGGCAAAGCCGGATCCGCGGCGTCCGCTTGGGCGGGCCTGGCGGTCGTGCTGTACGGTGTGGCGCAGGCCGCAGACCTGCCGCGCGGCCAGTGCGCCGACCCCAAGCCGAACACCGATCTCGCGGCCTGTGACTTCACGCGCGCCAAGCTCGCCGGGCGCGACCTGCGCGGCGTGCGGCTGGCCGGCGCGAAGCTCGAAAGCGCCGACCTGCGGCGCGCGCAGCTCGACGGCGCCGACTTCTCCGGCAGCAACGCCAAGTGGGCCAACTTCACCGGCGCGCGGCTGGCCAAGGCCGACCTGCGCAAGGCCGACCTGTTCCACGCCACGTTCGACGACGCCGACCTCGCCGATGCGCAGCTCGCCGGCGCCAACCTGTTCGGCGCCAACCTGATCGGCACGCGCGCGCAGCGCGCCGACTTCGGCGGCGCGTACCTGAAGGACGTGCTGATGGAAGGCATCGACCTCGCCGGCGGCTCGATCAAGGGCTGCTACGCGCTGCGCGGCGTGTTCTCCGGCGCCAAGTTCGCCGGCGCCGACCTGAGCGGCGCCGACCTCACCGGCGCGGCGATGGAGCAGGTGGACTTCTCGCGTTCGCGCCTGGTGGGCACCAAGCTGCTCGGCGCCACGCTGCGCCACGCGGTGTTCGCCGAGGCCGACATGCGCGATGCCGACCTCGCGAACGCCGACGTGTGGAACGCCAACTTCGACAAGGCGCGCAACCGGCCGGCCTCGGTGCAGGAGGCGCTGATCGAGCCGTTCGTGGTGCGCGACCGGCGCTGAGCCCGCACGCGGGCCCGTCCACTGCGGACGGGCCTGCGGCTGGCGAAGGCCCGAGCGCGTCTCGCGCGCGAGGGCTGACGCGCGGCTCAGGCCGCGGCGATGCCGAGCCGTTCGCGCAGCAGGCCGCGCGCCCACGCGAGGTCTTCGTCGCGCGGCTGCGGGTTGTCGATCTGGCGCACGCTCTGCACGATCACGCCGTCGCCGCGGCGGCGGAAGCTCGCGTCGAGCATCAGCTGCTCCGCGGGATCGGCGTCGAGCCACACATGGCACTGGCTGCGCGGCAGCGCGGCCTCGGGCGCGGCGGCACCGCGCAGTACTGCCGCGATCTGCGCGGCCGCCGCGGCACCGAGGTCGGCAGCGATGTGCGCGGTCTTGGGGTAGGCGCCGAAGAGCAGCGACACGCTGTCCATCGCGTCGCCGACGATCCACACGCGCTCGTCGTGCGGCGAGCGCAGCGTGTTTGCGTCCACCGCCGCCCAGCGCGTCGGCGCGCCGTGCGCGTCGCGACCGAGCAGGCCGGCCTCGCGCACTAACGCGCCGGCATGCATCGGCGGCAGCAGCAGCGCATGGTCGAAGCGTTCGTCGCCGTCGTCGGTGGTGGCGATGCGGGCAAACGGATCGACGCGGCGCACCGGCGCATGCAGCCGCAGCTCCACCTGCGCCGCGTAGCGCTCGCCGAGCAGGCGGTTCAGGCGCGGCATGCCGCCGCCGGCGTCGAGCACGATCAGCTTGGCCTTCAGCCGCCGCGTCTTGATCCACCAGCCGAGCAGCAGCGCGCGCTCATAAGGCGCCGGCGGGCAGCGGTAGGGCGGCGGCGGCACCGTCATCACCAGCGTGCCGCCGCCGGCGTCGGCAAAGCGCTGCAGGCCGGCGCGGCAGGCGTCGAGCTCGGCGGCGTCGAAGCCGGCGGCAAAGCGCGCGCGCGCCTCGTCGGCGGCGCGCGCGTCGTCGCCGAACCAGGCCGCGGCATCGCCGGTGGCGCCGGTGGCGACGACGAGCGCGTCGTAGCCGATGCGCTCGCTGCCGGCATCGACCACGCGCTGCGCGCGGTCGATCGCGCGTACGGCGAGGCGGTCGAAGCGCCAGCCCTGGGCGCGCGCCAGCGCGGCCAGGTCCACCGGCGGCAGGCGCAGCGGCGTGCGCCCCACGAGCCAGGCATTCGACAGCGGCAGCGCGCGCAACACCGCCTCGCGGTCGAGCACGCGCACGTCGAACGCGTCGGCCTCGCGGCTCAGCGCGTGGGCCGCCGCGAGGCCGCCCCAACCGGCGCCGATGATCACCACCCGCGGCCGCGCCGCGCCCGCTGCCCGTGCCACGCCGAGCACGCTGCCCGGCACGCCGGCGGCGCCGGCCAGCCGCAGCAGCGTGCGCCGCCTCATCGTTCGGCGCCGGCGTCCATCCAGCGGCCGATGCGCGTGACGATCTCGCGCACCGTGGTGCCGTAGACGATGCGTTCGAGCAGCTGGCCGTCGGGGCCGAGCAGGAACATGCCGGCGGTGTGCTCCATCGTGTAGACGTTCGGCGCCGCGCCGCTCTCCTGCACCTTGCGGTAGCGCACGCGGAAATTCTCGGCCGCGCGGCTCACCAGCGCCTCGCTGCCCGTGAGGCCGACGATGCGCGGGTCGAACGCCTTGGTGTAGGCTTCGACCACCTGCAGCGTGTCGCGCTGCGGGTCGATCGTCACGAACACCGGCTGCAGCTTCGCGGCGCGCTCGCCGAGCGCGTCGAGCGTCTGCTTCATCTCGAGCATCGTGGTCGGGCACACGTCGGGGCACGACGTGAAGCCGAACGCGACGAGCTGGAAGCGGCCGCGATAGTCCTCTGCCGTCACGGCGCGGCCGCCCGGGCCCTGCAGCAGGTAGCGCGGCACGCTGTGGCGCGGCAGCTCGCTGTCGTCGGCGATCTGCGCGTGCGCCAGGCCCGCCACCGCGCCGCGCAGGCGCTGCGCCAGCGCATCGAGGCGCGCGGCCAGCTCGGCGCCGGTCGGGCAGGCCTCGCCGCCGCGCGTCTGCGCGATGAAGGCGTTTTGCGTGCCCTCGTCGAACACGCCGGCCACGCGCTCGGTCTTCGGCGCCAGCTCGAGCATCAAGGCCTTCGCGCGCTGCGCGGCGGCGGCCTCGCGGCAGGCCAGCGCCTGGCCGTTGGCGCGGGCCAGCTCGGCCACGGCCTGCAGCGTGCCGTCGGCAGCGGTCTGCGCAAGGGCCGGCGCCGCGCCGCTGGCCGCGACGAGCACCGATGCGATGCCGAGCAGAGGTCTGATCATGGTGCGATCTCCTGAAGAGGCGCCGCGCCGTGCAGGCGCGGCCTGGGGTCTTGCAGCACCCGCACCGGCGAGGCGAACGGCGCCAGCCGCTCGAGCAGATCGAGCAGTTCGAATGCGGGTGAGTTGCGAAAGAAGGTCGCCATCGGCAGCTCCATCCAGATGCGGTCGGCGTAGAGCAGCACCTCGTGCGGCGTGTCGCCGATGCCGTCGCGGTCGAAGTCCAGGCCCTGGTATTCGTCCCACTCGTTGCCGCGCCAGCGGTAGGCGCTGCCCGCGCCCGGCGCGCTGATGGCCACCGTGGTGAGGTTGTGGCTGAAGCGGTTGTCGTCGAACGCGCCGGAGCCGGCCTCGCCGTAGAAGAACAGGCCCACGAGGTTGTACGCGAAGTGGTTGCCGCGCACGACGAGCCGGCCGCGGCCCTCGGCCGGCGTGTCGAGCTTGAGGCCCACCGCGCAGTGCAGCACCTCGTTGCCCTCGACGGTGGAGTCGTCGCTTTCCTTCAGCACGATGCCGGCGCCGCCGTCGGTGAGCGCATGCGCGACGCGGTTGCCGCGCAGCTGCAGCTGCGGCGAGTACAGCACCACGATGCCGGTGCCGGTGTGCTCGAGCCGGTTGCCCTCGGCGGCGAGGCGCGGCGAGAACACCGCGTGCAGGCCGTAGCGGCCGTCGCGAAAGCGGTTGCGCGCGAGGCGGTTGTCGGGCGAGTTCATCAGCGTGAGGTCGCGCGCGCGCTCGAAGTCGTTGTCTTCGATCGCGTTGAAGCGTGCGTTCCACAGCCGCAGCGCGTCGCCGCGCAGCCCGGGCGCGAGCGCCTTGCCGTGCACGCGGTTGCGGCGCACGACCGATTCGCGCGCGCCTTGCAGGTGGATGCCGAACAGCACGTCGTCGAGCGTGTTGTCCTCCACCACGTGGCCGCTGCCGCGCAGCACGATGCCGGCGTCGATGCGGTCCTGCGACTCGCCGCTGCGCGCGATGTGCAGCGCGCGCAGCGTCACGCCGTCGGCCTGCACGGCGAGCACGCTGCCGCCGCCGTCGCCGACGATGCGCGCACGGCCGGCGCCGTCGAGCACCATCGGCCGTGCGATCGTGGCCGGGCCGAGGTACTCGCCGGGTGCCAGGCGCAGCGTGGCGCCCGGCGGCGTGGCATCGATCAGCGGCTGCAGCGGCAGTGCATGCGCGGGGCCGTCGAGCGCCGACACGGCCGCGCCGGCGCACAGCGCGCCCAGCGCGAGGGCGGCCACGCCGGCGCTTCGCATCGCGGAGGTGCCCCGTGCGTCAGCCGCGGCGCAGCGCGAGCTGCACGGCCGCGTCGAGCTGCGCGCGCGTGGCCAGGCCCAGCCGCAGCGCCGCCGGCATGCCGCGCCGGTCGAGCACCAGCGTGAAGGGCAGCCCGGCCCGCGTGTTGCCGAGCGCGCGCATCAGGTCGAGGCCGCCGTCGCGCGCCAGCAGCAGCGCATAGTCCATCTCGTAGGCGCGCGCGAAGTCGCGCACCGCGGCGGGGTCGCTCTCGATCGCGATGCCGAGCACGTCGACTGCGGACGCTCGCTTGCGCAGCGCGATGAGTTCGGGGATCTCGACCTTGCACGGGCCGCACCAGCGGGCCCAGAAGTTGACCACCAGCACGCGGCCGGCCGCGGCCTTGGCCTGCGCGGGCTTGTCGTCGAGGTCGATCAGCCGCGCGGCGAAGAGCGGCTGCGCATCGAGGCGGCCGGGTTCGAGCACGGTCAGCCCGGCCGGCACCTCGGCCTGCGCGAAGGCCGGCAGCTGGCCGAGCAGCGGCAGCGCGGCGACGACGTGGCGGCGCTTCACGGCAGATCCCCGCGGCGGAACAGCCAGAAGCCGAGCGCCGCCGCCACCAGGCCGAGCGCGGTGGGGTAGGCCAGCGCGAAGGCCTTGTAGCCGGCCACGCCGAACAGATCGAGGATCACGAAGGCCGAGGGCCCGAGCACGATCAGCTGCGGATCGAAGAGAGCCAGCGCCGCGGTGCGGAACACCTGCAGCGGATTGGCCAATGCGATAGTCACCGCGGTCTCGGGCGCGACCTTGCCCTGGATCATCACGCCGAGCAGGATCAGGTCGAGGAACAGCAGCAGCACCAGCCACAGCAGGAACGCGGCGCCCTGCGCCATGTCGGTCGAGCGCGCTAACGCGGTGATCAGCATGCCCAGGCCGAGGAAGCAGGCGCACATCACCGCAAGCAGCGCCGAGTAGTAGCCGAAGATGCCCCACGGCACCTCGATGCCGCGCGCCAGCGCGATCGCCACCGCGAGCACCATCGCGCCGAACACCGGCAAAAAGATCGCCAGGTAGCGCCCCAGCGTGCGGCCCCAGAACCAGCCCGCCAGCGACACCGGCAGCGACAGCAGGTATTCGTAGACGCCGGCCTCGCGGTCGCCGGCCACCGAGCGCACGGTGGTCAGCAGCACGAAGATCGGCAGGATCGCCATCGTGAGCTGGATGTAGGTGACGAGCAGCCGCGACAGCCCGATGAAGCCGAGCACGCGCGATTCGGTGAGGCCGAACAGGAACAGCAGCGCGACGATGCCGCCGAACACCAGCGTGTAGATCGCGAACCAGCGCGCGCGCAGCGTTTCGGCGAGGTCGAGCCGCGCGGCGAGCCACAGGCCTTTCATCGGTGTCGTCATCCCTGCGCCCCTTGCCGGCCCGGCAGGCAGTTGGCCGGCCAGGTGGCGGCGGCCTTGTGCGCCATGGTGTCGAAGTCGGCGCTGCCGGCCACGGCCTGCGCGTGGGCCGCGAGGTCGTAGCCCATCGGCGAGCGCGGACCGGGTGCGTAGTGCGCGCTCTTGGCGTCGAGCCAGCGCTGGCCCTGCGATGCGAAGTCGGCGACCCAGATGCGCGTGGCCGGCTCGGCGAGCCAGGGCTGCTGCGCCATCTTCTCGGCGCACCAGGTGACGGCGCAGCCGATGTCGTCGAACTTGGCGAGCTGGCTCGCGGCCGCGCCGCGCACCTCGACGGCGAAGCGCCGGTCGGAGATCACCATCGCGCAGCGCGCGCAGGTGTCGCGGTCCCACTTGATCGGCGCCATGCCCTCGGGCCAGCTGCCGCGCTCTTCGCCGCAGGCGGCGAGCCACACGCCGGCGAGCGGCGTCAACAGCGAGCCGCAGGCGAGCACGCTGCGGCGCTTCATGGTGCTTCGTCCAGCGACACGTGCTTCACCGCCGACACGTAGCGCGACACGGTGCCCAGGAAGCGCAGCCGGTCGGGCGCGGCGACCTCGCCTTCCCACTCGGTGTCGCTGCCGTTGACGGGGCGGAAATTCCATTGCGCCAGCGCCTTGGCCAGCGCCGGCTCGGGGTGGCGGCAGACGATGCGGCCGGCGCAGGCGGCGCCGATCGCCGCCTGATCGGCGATGCGGTCGTCGAGCACCACCTTGCCGAGGTCGAGCTCGACCACGCGGTTGACCAGCGCCGACACCTCGTTGATGCGGTGGCTCGAGATCAGCATCGTGGTGTCCGCGGCGCGCTCGGCGAGCAGCTCGAAGAAGATCTTGCGCGCGCCGGGATCGAGGTTGGCGGCGGGCTCGTCCATCACCAGCAGATCGGCGTCGCGGCCCAGCGCGATGGCGATCAGGAGCTTCTGCTTCATGCCGCCGGAGAGCTTGACGAACGGCCGCGACAGGATCGGCGCCACGTCGAGGCCGAGCCGCGCGGCCAGCTCGTGCACGCGCTGGCGCGGCGTGCCGCACAGCGCGGCGGCGAAGTCGATCAGCGGGCCGACCGGCATCTTCAGCGGCGGCGGCAGCTGCGGCACGAAGCCGATGCGCCCGAGCACCTCGGTGCGCTGCCGGCGCGGCTCGAGGCCGCCGATCGACACCGAGCCGTCGTGCGTGTACTCGCCGAGCAGGCAGCGGATCAGCGTGGTCTTGCCCGCGCCGTTGCTGCCGATCAGCGCCACGCGCTCGCCGGCGGCGATCTCGAGGTCGATGCCGTCGAGCACGCGCGCGCGGCGGAAGGTCTTCGCCAGGGCCTGGATGCGGATCATCGCGCTCGCGCCTACAGCAGCTTGGACAGGCCCTTGACGTCGTAGGTGAGCGAGCCGGTGGGGCAGACGTCGACGCACAGGCCGCAGCGCGTGCAGTCGGGGCCGATCGGCACGTCGACGTCGGCGGCGCGGCTCTTGATCACCGTTTCGAGCACGTGCGGCACCAGGCAGACCTTGCGGCAGTCGCCCTCGTGCAGGCAGTTGACGAGGTTGTACTTCACGCGCACCGGCGAGAAGATGCCCACCACGCCGTAGGTGAGGCCGATCGGGCAGGCGTAGCGGCACCAGGCGCGGCGGCTGATCACCACCTCGAACAGCAGCAGCGCCGCCACCCACAGCAGCGCCAGCCCGGGGCCGTAGATCAGCGCGCGCGAGACGATGCCGGTGGGCGAGATCGCCTCGAACACCGTGTAGCCGGTGGCCAGCGCGGCGAGCGCGAACACGAGCCAGAACACCACGCGCAGGCCGCGATTCATGTGCTGGTCGCTGACCATCTTCTTCGCCGCCAGCCACAGGTGCAGCTTCTCGGCCCATTCAGACAGCAGGTGGTACGGGCAGACCCACGAGCAGAACGTGCGCCCGCCGAGCAGCATCCAGCCGGTGGCCACCGTGAGCGTGCCGATCACGAGGTTGGTGATCACGTGCTTGTGCGCGAGCATCACCTGCAGCGCCGAGTTCAGGTCGATCAGGTGAAAGCCGATGAAGCGCGACGCGGTGAGCGCGCCTTCGAGGATCTGGATGTCGAGCGCGTACGACAGCGTGAACAGCAGGTTGGCGGCGATCAGCACCGCCCAGCGGCGGTTGCGCCACTTGTGGCTGCGCGGCGTGGCATGTGCGGTCTCGATCGCGGCCTTGACCTCGGCCTTGGGCCGCGCGCGCTTGATCTCGTGCAGCTTGATCGCGACCTCGGTGATCGCAGCGGGCTTCGTCGGCTCGCGGCCGAGCATCACGGCGATCTGCTCGCGCCAGCGCCTGCGGTGGACTTGCGATGCGGAGACAGCGGTCATGTCGACCACACCGCTCGCGATTCGACGCTGATGCAGCTCGGCTCGACCGGGCACACCATCTCGCACACGCCGCAGCCCACGCAGGGCTCGTGCACCACCGGCTGGCGCCGCGTGCGGCCGTCGGGCAGCGTGAAGGTCTCGATCGAGATCGCCTTCTCGACCGGGCACTCACGCACGCAGAGGTCGCACTCCTTCAGCTCGTAGGGATGCTCGGCGACCTTGATCGGCTTCCAGCGGTCGACCTCCATGTAGCGCAGCTTGCCCTTGAAGCCGGCGCCGCGCGCCTGGCCCTTGAAGCCCTTGCCCTGCACGGCGAGGCAGGCCTCGGGCCGCGTCAGCCGCGCCACGCCGATGCGCTCCTTCAAGTTGAGCGTCGGCTCGGGATCCTTGGCCTTGGCCTTGAGCACCGGCTTGGCGGCCAGCGGCGCGCCGGCGCGCGTGCCGAGGAAATCGGGTTTCTTGTAGACCAGCGCGCCGGTGGGGCAGGCGAGGATGCACTGCACTGCGTCGCACGAGAAATCGCAGGCCTGGTCGCGCGCATCGATGTAGGGCACGCCGACGCCGAAGCCGTCGACCAGGTCGGCGAGCTTGATCGCCTGCACCGGGCACACCTGCACGCATTGCCCGCACTTGATGCACGAGGCGAGGAAGTCCTTCTCGTCGAGCGCGCCGGGCGGGCGCAGGCGCTTCTTCTGCCCGTAGGCCACCGGCAGCCAGCCCGACAGCGCCGCGCCGACCACGCCGCCGGCCAGCAGCACGGTGCGCAGCCAGCGCCGGCGCTCCTGGCGCGTGAGCGGCTTGCGGCTCATTGGACGACCCTCCGCACTGCGTGCTCCGGGATTCGCGCTTGGGAGCGGCCCGGCGCGCTCATGATGCGCTCCCGCGCGAGGGCTTCGCGAAGCGTGGCGCGGCATCCTTCAGCGTCAGCTCGGGCGCGGTGAACGGCGCGAGCCGCTCGAGGAAGTCGAGCAGCTCCATCACCGGCGCGGTCGCGAAGAAGCGCGCCGGCGGCTGCTCGATCCACAGCCGGTCGGCGTAGGCGTACAGCTCGTAGGGCGTGTCGCCGCGGCCGTCGCCGTCGCGGTCGAAGCCGGCGTAGTCGTCCCAGAAGTTGCCGCTCCACTCGTTGAGGCCGGCCTTGCCGCGGCCGGCCTGCACCACGTGCGTGAGGTTGCCCTCGAACACGTTGTCGCTCACCATGTTGCCGCCGAGCTCGCTGGTGAGCTGGATCGCGATGCCGTTGTAGGCAAAGCGGTTGCGGCGGATCCAGATCTTGCTGTCGGGCTGGAACGGCGAGAGATCCGAGCCGATGCCCACCGCGCAGTAGACGAACTCGTTGTCTTCGACCACGGCGTTGCTCGCCTCCTTGAAGCCCACCGCCATGCCGGTGGCGCCGGTGGCGTGCGAGATCACGTTGCGCCGCAGGATGCCGCGCTCGGTGTACATGAAGTACACGCCCACGGCGTTGTCGATGAAGCGGTTGTCCTCGACGAGGTTGTCGTTGGCGAACATGAAGTGGATCGAGTAGCGGCTGCGTTCGCCCACGTTGCCGCGATAGACGTTGTGATGCGAGTACCACGCCACCATATCGCGCGAGTCGACGATCGAATTGACTGTGATCAAGTTGCGGTGGCTGTACCAGAGGCGCAGCCCGTCGCCGCGCACGCCGATCGACAGCGGCTTGGAGCGCACGCGGTTGCCCTCGATGACGTTGTCGTTCGACTGCTTGAGGTCGATGCCGAACAGGCAGTTGTCGATCACCAGATGCTCGATGCGGTTGTGGTTGCCGCGCACGTCGAGGCAGGAGTCGTCGGTGTCGTGCGAATCGCCCGAGCCGGTGAGGTGCAGGCCGCGCAGCACCGCGCCGTCGGTCTGCAGCGAGAACACCGTGCCCTTGTCGCCGGCGTCGATGGTCACCTCGCCGCCGCCGTCAATGGTGAGCGGCTTGGCGAGCGTCACCGGGCCGGCATAGCTGCCCGGCGCCAGCTTGAGCACCGAGCCCGCAGGCGCTGCATCGACCAGCGGCTGCAGCGGCTTCAGGCCGTGGATGCGCTTGTCGCGCTGGTACAGCGGGAAAGTCGGCTTGGGCCGGTCGACGCCGACGCGCGGCGCGCCGGCCTCGTGCGCGCGCTCGCTGGCGGCCAGCGGCGCGCGCGTCTCGTCGAGCGTCTCGTAGACCGACGACGTGTTGCGCGCGGCCAGCAGCGACGAGCCGAGCGCGAGCGCAAGGCCGAGCGGCCCGAAGGCGATGCGGCGCAGCCAGGCCATCGCCGCCTCATGCCGGTTGCGCGGCCTGCTCGCGCAGGTCGCGCCGGCGCAGCAGCAGCGCGGGCATCAGGCAGACGAACACCACCAGCAGCAGGGCGTAGCCCCAGTACGGGTACGAGTAGGTCGAGAACTGCGCCACCTTGCCTTCGCCGAACACCGTGGGCATGAACGGCTTGACCGTGAACGCGCCCCAGGGGTGCAGGTTGTGCCCGAAGAACCACAGCCATGCGGCATAGGTGATCACGAAGTACAGCGGCAGCAGCGCCGGCACCAGCGCCAGCAGCAGCTCGAAGCCGCGCCAGCGCGCCACGCCGTACAGCACGACCAGCATCGCGACGATCAGGCCGGCGATGGTGGCGTGCGTGGCCAGGCGAACGTTGTCGCCCCAGGCGGCGATGCGCGCCGGCTCCTTGAAGAAGGTGCCGGCTTCCTGCACGTAGTCGACCACGTGGCGCTCGAGATGCCCGAGCACGTACTGGTCGATCACCGCCCAGGCCGCCACCGCGGCGAAGCCCGCGGCCAGCACCGCCAGCCGCGCCTTGCGCTGCGTGACGGCGAAGCCCAGCAGCATCACCGCGAAGAAACCGAAGAAGAACTTGGCCAGCGGCTTTTCCACCGGGGCGCCCGTGGCGATCGGGAACATGCCCACGTAGTGGTTGATGGTGTTCATCTCGTGCACGCAGTCGAGGCCCGCGGCACCCTTGTTGACGTCCTTGTTCTTGTCGGTGATCGGGTTGTAGCGCTCGGTGTCCTTGCCGAGATCGCCCTGCATCGTCTCCTGGCCCATGCGCGAGCCGGCGCCGGGCGTGGTGCAGCCGTTGCGCACGCTGTCGAAGTGGAAGTGGATGCGGATGCCGTCGGGGAACGCGTCCTTCGGGTAGTTGGGCGCCGTCAGCGACACCCACCAGATCGGAGCGAAATACGCCACCACCATGGCCACCAGGGCGACCAGGGTGAGGGCGGCGACGATGCCGCGCGAGCGGCCAGGAGAGTCCATGGCGATGCGTGTGCCTGCGCGCCTACTTCTTCTTCGCCGGCGCCGCCGCCGGCTTGGCCGCGCCGGCCTTGCACATCGAGCCGGGCATCACCAGGCTCGACTGGTAGGCCGAGATCGCCACCAGCTGCTCGTTGGTGTAGGGCTTGATCACCTTGACCATGTCGGGGTTGGCGTTGCGGCGCTTGCCGTCGCGGATCTCGGTCATCTGGCGCAGCAGGTAGGCATAGTGCTGGCCGGCGATGACGGGGTAGAACTTGTCGGCCTGGCCCTCGCCGTTCTTGCCGTGGCATTCGAGGCACTGCTTCTCGTAGAGCTCCTTGCCCTTGGCGATCTGGTCGGTGCCGTCCTTGCCTTCGTACTTGCCGTGGTCGAGCGGGATGCACAGGCTCTGGATGTAGGCCGACACGTTGGCCAGCTCCTGCGCGTCGGTGAGTTCCTTGGCGAACGGATACATCGTGGGGTTGTCGCGCAGGCCGGCGCGGATGTCGGCCATCTGCTTGATCAGCACCGTGGCGTGCTGGCCTGCGAGCTGCGGGAAGGTGCCGTCGGAGCGGCCCGCGCCCGAGGGCAGGTGGCAGGCACCGCAGACCTCGTAGCCTTCCTTGCCGGCCTTGGCGTCGCCCTTGAGCTTGAGGGCCTCGATCTTCTCGCCCTCCTGGGCGTTCCACTTGTAGTCCTTCGATTCGATGCCGGCCTTCTTGGGGGCGTTGCGGGCATCTTGCGCGGCGGCGAGCGTGGAGACCAGCGCGGCCGCAACGGCGAGAGAGAGGGCGTGCTTCATCATGACGGGAACCTTTACGGAGTTGACGGAATTCGCGCTGGCTTCTGGTGCAGGGACTTCAGGGCTTCAGCTTGGACAGGTATTCGGACAGGGCCTTGATCTCGGCCTCGCTGACGAGGTGCATCACGCCCTTCATCGCCGCGGTGTTGCCGTTGGCACGTGCACCGCTCTTGATGTCGAGCATCTGGCGCTCGGCGTACTTGGCGTTCTGGCCGGCGAGCTTGGGGTAATCGGGCATCAGCGGCTTGACAGCGCCTTTGCCGTGGCACGCGACGCAGGTTTTCTCGGCATAGAGTTTCGCACCGTCGAGCGCCTGCGCCTGCGCGCCGCCGGCGCACAGCGTCAACGCACCGAACGCCGAGGCCGCCAGAAACAACGTTGACTTCATGGTTTGGAGTCTCCTAAGTGAGCCGGGGGTCGACGAATCGGCCCCCGGCGTTGTGGCTCAGACGCTATCGCCGTTTATTTGACCTTCTTCGCGCCATTCTGTTCGAGGAAGGTCTTGGCGCGCAGCCCGAGGTCGGCGGTCTTGACCTGGTACTGCCAGACCTGCTCGGCCCAGAGGTTGGCCTGTTCCCAATCCTTCTTGGCGGCGGCCGCCTCGTGCTTGGCCTTCGCATCCTTGGTCTTGTTGAGCTGGTCGAACGCGTCGTCGACCATCGCCACGACCTCGGGGAAGTCCTTGTAGTTCACGCTGGTGATGTAGGCCACCACCGAGTCGATCACCGCCTGCGTGTCGACGATCTTCTTCAGCGTCGTCTTGTAGTCGGCCTCGGTGTAGGCCTGCGCGGCCAGCGCCGTCTTGGTCGGCTTCCAGCCCTTGGGCTTGACCAGCAGGTAGCCCTGCATCTCGAGGTGCAGCGCGCTGCAGAACTCGGTGCAGTAGTACGGGTAGACGCCTTCCTTGTCGGCCTTGAACTTGACCGTCACCGTCTTGCCCGGCTCGACCGACGCGTGCGTGTTGTAGGTCGACACGGTGAAGCCGTGGGTCTCGTCCTGCGCGCGCTCGAGGTTGGTGAGGTGGATCGACACTTCGTCACCCACATCGACCTCGATCGTCTCGGGCGTGATGTGCGAGCGGATCAGCGTGCCGTAGACGTCGACCTTGTTGCCCTTGCGGACGATCTTCTCCTCGCCGGCCTTGGCGGCGAACGGATGCGGCTCGTCGGTGCGGCTGTCGGTGCCGACCTTGTAGCGCACGGCGGGCTTCAACTTGCTGGCGGCGATGGCCACCGCGTAGTGCGGCTCACCCAGCGGCAGCGGCATGTCGTACAGCAGCTGCATCTTGTCGTTGCTGATGTCGATGAGCTGGTGGTTCTGCGGGTGCAGCGGGCCCACCGGCACGAAGCGGTCGATGGCCAGCTTGTTCAGCGCCACCAGGTACTTGCCGCCCGGCTTGGTGGAGTCGCCTTCCATCGTCATCAGGTGGCCGATGTTGTAGTGCACGCTGATCTTGTCGACCACCTTGCCTTCGCAGAAGTTCCACTTCGCGACCTGCGAATCGACGTACAGCGACGTGTAGGCCAGGCAGGGCTTGCTGTCGTACTGCGTGTGCAGCGGGCCCAGGCCCAGCGACACCTGCGTCTGCAGCGCGTCCTTCATCGCGATCACCGGGATGCCGTACGGGTCCTTCGACTCGAACTTGCCGGCCTTGATGGCTTCCTGGATCTTCTCGAAGCTGTACACCGACACGTGGGTGTCGAGCTTGCCGGCGACGATCATGAACTTGCCGTCGGGCGTCACGTCCACACCGTGCGGGCTCTTCGGCTCGGGAATGAGGAAGAGCACGCCTTCCTTCACCGCCGTGTCCATCATCAGCACGTTGTGGCCGTTGATCTGCTTGGCCTTGCCGGCGGCCACCAGCTCGGCGGCCTTCTTCCAGTTCACCACGTGCAGGTAGTCGGTGTCCTTGGCCGAGCAGCCGGCTTCGTACGGCGGACGGCCCTTCTCGATGCCGCCCACGTAGCGCTCGGAGCAGAAGCTGTTGGTGAAGCTCCAGCCGTCGGACGGGCCCTTGCCGAAGTCCGACAGGTCCTGCGAATACGGCGGCAGCTCGAGCGAGAACGACGCCTTGGTATCGATGCGGCCGGCCTTGCGGTCGAACTTCCAGTAGGTGACGCCGCCGCGATACTTCTCGTTGAACTCCTCGAGCGGGAAGAACTTCTTGTTCTCCAGCGGCGCGGCGTACTGCGCGGCCTCGATGATGTAGTCGGTGTTCGGGCTGACGAAGGCGCCGCCGTGCTCGCTCTTGAAGATCGGGTTGACGACGATCTGCTTGGTCTCGAAGTCACGCAGGTCCACCACCGCCAAGCGCGGGTTGGCCTTGTCGTTGATGAACAGGAACTGGCCGTCGTACTCGCCGTTGGTTTCGCTGATCGCCGGGTGGTGCGTGTCGCCCCAGGTGATGTCCTTGCCGTCGATGCGGCCCTGCTTGAGCACGTTCTTCGAGCTCTCGTCGAAGCCGTAGCCCTGCCACGGCTCGGGCGTGAAGACCGCGAGGTACTTCAGGATGCGCATCGAGGGCACGCCGTAGACGATGACCTGCCCCGACTGGCCGCCCGAGCTGAAGACGACGAACTCGTCGCGCTTGCCCGTGGGCACGTAGGTCTTGGCGGCGGCCAGCAGGTCCTGCTGGCTCAGGCCGCGCTTTTGCAAGACGTCCTGCAGCGTGTCGGCCGACCAGCTCGGCGTGGCCGACAGCGCGACTCCGGTCACCGCAAAAGCTGCGGCTCGTCTCAAGACCGACAGACTCCGGGGGCGTTTGAATGATGGTGACATCGACTTCAGCTTCAGCATGACGTCTCTTCCTTTTCGTGAGGTCAGACAGCAGGTGGCCCGCGCGCCGGCGGCATCGCCGCAGGCTGCGGTTCCGAAAGCGTTCGATCCGGCTGGCCGAGCCAAGGCTCGGGCCCGAACTGCGTGATCGTGGCTGCAGCGCCGGCATGCGGCGGCGCCGCTGCGGGCAGGCACAGCGCGCAGCCGATCGCGGGCGATGTGTCGCCGTCACCGCCGGCCGTGCCGGTGGTGCCGACGCTGCACACGCTGCCCATCGCCGACGGCTGCAGCACCGGCACCAGCAGCGTGCTGGCCACCACGCACAAGTAGGCGAACAGCACCACGAGACGCGGCACGCGCGCCGTACGCAGGCTGTGGAGGCGGAACATCGTCAGCGACTTCTGGAATCGTCCGACAACGATTCTTCGGCCCGGGGTCGCAGGGGGCCTTTAACTGGGTCAAGGATCCGCGCAATGCGACTGCGCAGGATCAATCTGTGACTTCCACGCTACCCTTCATCTCCGGATGCGGGCCGCAGCTGTAGCTGTAGGTGCCCGGCTTGTCGAAGGTGCGCTCCCACTGGTCGCCGGGGAACAGGCGATCCGATTCCACCGCGCCGGGGCCCGCGAACTGCACCGTGTGCGTCGTGCGCTTCTCGGCATTGACCCAGCGCACCGTCGTGCCCGTCTTCACGCTGAGCGTTTGCGGCACGAACTTGTAGTCGCGGATCTCCACCACCACCGTCGCGGCCGGCGCGCCCGATGCGACGAGCGCCACCGCGAGCGCCAGCAGCGCGCGGCGCCCGCGGGAGCGTACGGCCGACGGATTCAACTCACTGCTTGGCCGCCGAGATGTCGGCCTTGGTGTCGATGCCCAGCGTGTAGCCGAGCGACACATGGTGGAAGCGCCCGACGGTGTAGTCGTCGTGGATCGCGAAGCCGAAGTTGTAGGTCTTGCCCGAAGCGAGGTTGATGTCGCCTTCGCCGGCGCCGGTGAGCTTGCGCGTGAACACCACCGTCCACTCGCCGCCCTTGTTCTCGCCCTTGGCGTCGACGAGCATCTTGCCGCCTTCCATCACGCGCTTGTCGGCCACGTAGCCGTCGAACTTGGCGCCCTTGGCCGTCCACTGCACGAGGTCGTAGAACTTGCCGCTGGCGAGGCTGCCGTCCTTGACGTACTTGGTCTTCTTGTCGTCGGCCACATCGGGCATCGTGCGCGCGTCCTGGTGGCAGGTCTCCCAGCAGCCCGAGAGGTTGGCGCCGGGCACCTTGTTGTCCTCCAGCATGAAGGCGATCTTGACGGCGTTGTCCTTGTCCATCTTCTCGGCGCCGCCCGGCGGCTGCTTCCAGGTGAAGCGCACGTAGAGGTTGGTGCCGTCGTTGGCCGCCTGCACGTTGACCGGGATCGAACCCGCCTTGCCCTTGATGGGCTTGGGCTCGATCTTCTGGCCGGTGGCCATCTTCTTGCCCATGTCGGCGGCTTCGTCGTTGTGGCAGCTGGCGCAGGTCTCGCCCTTCTTGAGCGCGCGCGCGCCGCCGTGCTCGCTGCCCTTCATGATCCATTCGGTCGGCGAGGCGCCGGGGTAGAACACCGTGATCGTCCGGCCGGTGACCTTGCTCCAGTCGGGCGGCGCCGCGAACGCGGACCCCGCCATCGCCATGGCGGCGCCGAACGCCAGGATGTGTAGCTTGCTCATTCCTCTTCCTTCATGCCTTTGGGTTTGTGGTGCGCGATGCCCTTGTGGCAATCGATGCAGGTTTCATTATTCTTCTTCGCCAGCTCGTGCGACTTCTTGGCGCGCGGCTTCTGGCGCTCGGGGTCCATGCTGGCCAGCGTGTGGCAGTTGCGGCATTCGAGCGAATCGTTGGCCTTCATGCGCGCCCACTCATGCTCGGCCAGCGACAGCCGCTTGGCTTCGAACTTCTCGCGCGTGTCGATCGTGCCCATCAGCTTGCCGTACAGCTCGCGCGTGGCCTGGATCTTGCGCCACATCTTGGGCACCCACTCCTTGGGCACATGGCAGTCGGGGCAGGTGGCGCGCACGCCGGTGCGGTTGGTGTAGTGGATGGTGTTCTCGGAGTATTCCTTGTAGACGTTCTCGCGCATCTCGTGGCAGCCGATGCAGAACGCCTCGCGGTTGGTCCACTCCACCGCGGTGTTGAAACCGCCCCACAGCACCACGCCCAGCACGATGCCCGCCACCAGCAGCCCGGCCACCGACCAGGTCGTGCTGGGGCGCCACAGGCCGGAGAACCAGCCGCGCTTGTCGTTGTTGTTCACGTCGGGTCCTCCGGCGCCCCGGCTGGGCCGCCGATCGAGTTCAGTAGATGTCGTGCTGCGTGTTCCAGACGTTGAACTTGCCGGTCGGCGTGATCATCTTCGGGTCGGTGATCACCTTCTTCAGCTTCAGCGTCTTGTCATCGTAGATCACGATCGCCGACTGGTCGGTCTTGCCGCCCCACAGGCTGATCCAGACCTCGCTGCCGTCCTGACTGTACTCGGGATGCACCGCGCGGCGCAGCGCCTTGGTCTGCGGCAGGCCGGAGTCCTTGGCCACGTCGAGCTTGACCGGCGCCTTGTTCAGGTCGGCCAGGCTGTAGACGTACACGCTCTCGGCATTCTCGCGCTCGGGGTTCATCGGCAGGTCGGCCCACAGGTTCTTGCTCTTCGGGTGGGTCTTGACGAACAGGTTGCCGGCGCCGGGCATCTTCAGCTCCTGCACGACCTTCCAGTTGTACTGCTTGAACTTGGCGTCGGCCGGCTTGTCGGAGGCGGTGGAGATCAGCGACACCGCGGCACCGCCGAGGTGACCCGTGGCCCACACCGGGCCGTACTGCGGATGCTCGAAGTTCGCGCCGCGCCCCGGGTGCGGGATCTTCGCGGTGTCGATCAGCGCGGCCAGCTTGCCCGTCTTGGTGTCGACCGCCGCGACCTTGTTCGACGCGTTGGCGGCGACCATGAAGTAGCGCTTGCTCGCGTCCCAGCCGCCGTCGTGCAGGAACTTGGCCGATTCGATCGTCGTCGTCTTCAGGTTCTTGATGTCGCTGTAGTCGACGAGCAGGATCTGCCCGGTCTCCTTGACGTTGACCACCCACTCGGGCTTGATCTGCGACGACACGATCGACGCCACGCGCGGCTCGGGGTGGTATTCGCCGTCGACCGTCATGCCGCGGGTGGACACCACCTTCAGCGGCTTGAGCGTGTCGCCTTCCATGATCGAGTACTGCGGCGGCCAGTAGGTGCCGCCGATGAGGTACTTGTCTTCGAAGCCCTTGAACTTGCTGGTGTCGACCGAGCGCGCGTCGGAGCCCATGCGGATCGTCGCCACCGTGGTGGGCTCGGCGAACCACATGTCGATCAGCGTCACCAGGCCGTCGCGGCCCACGGTGTACACATAGCGGCCCGAGGCCGACAGGCGCGAGATGTGCACCGCGTAGCCGGTCTTGAGGATCTTCCAGATCTGCTTGGTGTCGCCGTCGATCAGCGCCAGCTCACCCGTGTCGCGCAGCGTGACCGCGAACACGTTCTTCAGGTTGATCTTGCTTTGCTGGGTCTTGGGCCGCTGGTCGACCGGCACCAGCAGCTTCCACGACGCTTCCATGTCCTTCAGGCTGAACTCGGGCGGCACATCCGGCTTCTGCTGGATGTAGCGCGCCATGATCTCGATCTCCTCCTTCGAGAGGATGTCGTCGTAGTTGACCATGCCGCCTTCGGTGCCGAGGGAGATGATCTTCTCCAGGCGCTGCGTGCCGAGCTTGAGCGTGCCGCCTTCCTGCGTCGAGCCGTCGGGTGCCTTCTTCGCCCAGTGCGGCTCGAGGTTCTTGCCCGTGGCGCCCTTGCGCAACACGCCGTGGCAGCCCGCGCAGCGCTCGAAGTAGATCCTCTTGCCGGTCTCCAGCTCGGCGGCCGTCATCGACGGCGCCGCGGCCGGTGCGCTCTGCTGGGCCATCACGCCCGTGGCGAGCAACGTCATCGCCGCCGCTGCGATCCGGGTCAGTGTCGTCGTGGTCATCGGAAATCTCCGTGTTCGTCTTCTGCGCCGGCCAGCGGCGCTCGCAGCATGTGCACTGCCGGCGCGCCTGCGCACCGACGGGCTCGTACGCGGGCTGCGTGTCCCCGTCTCGAGCAGGGATATCGTCGAATCGGGCCACCGGAGCGTCCTTGAACTGGTTCAAGGATGGCCGCGCTGTGGGGTTTCGACAATCGCGCCGAAGCGACCCAGCGCAAACAATGCGCGTGGCGAATCGAGGAGATAGTGGCATGAGCGAACCGCACGAACCCCAGCGTTTCGACGCCCGCGCGTTGCTGGCAGGGGCAGGGCCCGCGAAGGTGACGCTGGTGGGCGCCGGCCCCGGCGACCCCGAGTTGCTCACCGTCAAAGCCGCCAACGCGCTGCGCGCCGCGCGCGTGATCCTGCACGACAGCCTGGTGAGCGACGAGGTGCTCTCGCTCGCGCCGGCCGACGCGCACCGCATCTACGTCGGCAAGCGCGCCGGCTGCCATGCGATGAGCCAGGGCGCGATCATCGAGCTGATGCTCAAGCTGGCGCGCGCGGGCCGCCCGGTGCTGCGCCTCAAGGGCGGCGACCCCTACATCTTCGGCCGCGGCGGCGAGGAGGCGCAGGCGCTCGCGGCCGCGGGCGTGCCGTTCGAGGTGATCCCCGGCATCAGCGCGGCGCAGGGCGCCGCGGCATCGGCCGGCATGCCGCTCACGCACCGCGACCATGCGCGCGCGCTGGTGCTGGCCACCGGCCATCTGCGCGCCGAGGGCGGCATGCGCACGCTCGACCTCGACTGGGAGATGCTCGCGCGGCCGCGCCAGACGGTGGTGATCTACATGGGCCTGGGCACGCTGCCGATCATCTGCGAGCAGCTGATCGGCCACGGCGCGCGGCCCGACACGCCGGCCGCGGTGGTCGAGCGCGCCACCTGCGCCGACGAGCGCGTGGTCGACGGCACGCTCGAGACGCTGCCCGCGCTGGCGCAGGTGCATGGCGTAAAGGCGCCGGCGCTGATCGTGATCGGCGGCGTCGCGGCACTGCACGACGAACTCGCCGGCGCGTCAGCGCAGCGCCTGCGTGCCGGCACCTGACATTCAGCGCGAAGATTCAGGGCAACCCTGATTGCATCGCGTGCATCGCGCGCGATGCGCGGCTGCGATTCACAATGCGTGCACGATACGCTGATGCGCATCAACGATCGTTGACGGGAATTTGCGACGGCACGTAACGAACACTAAATGTAGTGGTCAAGGCCTGCCGGATACGCTACACCTAGCGTCCCTTTTCGAATCGCGCCGGCAACGCTGCCGAGCGGCTCGAAACGCCGCAGGGGGCAGGCCCGGCCTCACGGGCACCCGACAACGAACCGCGTCGACAGGAGACGACCCAGCATGACCAAGACCGCGCGCAATCCCGGCGCGAAGCACAATTCGAACCCCGCGGCCGCAGCCGCCGCAGTCGGCGCGCTGCCGCCGCAGCCGATCAGCCAGGAAGTGCTGCTCGAGAAATACGCCAAGGGCGACGAGCGCAGCGTCGACGACGTGCGCAGCCGCGTCGCGCGCGCGCTGGCCGCGGTCGAAGCGCCCGCGGTGCGCGCGCAGTGGGAAGCCAGGTTCTTCGACGCGCAGCGCAGCGGCTTCATCCCCGCCGGCCGCATCGACTCGGCCGCCGGCACCGCGCTCGGCGCCACGCTGATCAACTGCTTCGTGCAGCCGGTGGGCGACTCGATCGCGCAGCCCGAGGAAGGCTACCCCGGCATCTACACCGCGCTCACCGAGGCTGCCGAGACCATGCGCCGCGGCGGCGGCGTGGGCTACGACTTCTCGCGCGTGCGCCCCAAGGGCGCGTGGGTCGGCACCACGCAATCGAGCGCCAGCGGCCCGGTGAGCTACATGCGCGTGTTCGACCGCTCGTGCGAGACGGTGGAGTCGGCCGGCAGCCGCCGCGGCGCGCAGATGGGCGTGCTGCGGTGCGACCACCCCGACGTGGAGGAGTTCATCCACGCCAAGGACAAGGGCGACCTCACCAACTTCAACATCTCGGTGGGCGTGACCGACGCCTTCATGCGCGCGGTCGAAGAAGACGCCGAGTTCGACCTCGTGCACCGCGCCGAGCCCAGCGCCGCGCAGAAGGCCGCCGGCGCGCGGCGCCGCAGCGACGGCCTGTGGGCCTACCGCCGCATCCGCGCGCGCGACCTGTGGGAGCAGGTGATGCGCTCCACCTACGACCACGCCGAGCCCGGCGTGCTCTTCATCGACCGCATCAACGCCGACAACAACCTCGGCTACTGCGAGCGCATCGATGCGACCAACCCCTGCGCCGAACAGCCGCTGCCCGCCTACGGCTGCTGCTGCCTGGGCTCGGTGGATCTCACGTTCTTCATCGACAACGCCTTCGAGCCCGACGCGCGCTTTCGCGACGATGCCTTCGCCGAGGTCGTGAAGGTCGCGGTGCGCATGCTCGACAACGTGCTCGACGCCACCGTGTGGCCGCTGTCGCAGCAGCAGGAGGAGGCGCGCGCCAAGCGCCGCGTGGGCCTGGGCTTCACCGGCCTCGGCGACGCGTTGATCATGCTCGGCCTGCGCTACGACGACGCGGCCGCGCGCGACGAGGCGGCGCGCATCTCGGCCGTGATGCGCGACGCTGCCTACGAAGCGAGCGTGGAGCTGGCGCGCGAGCGCGGTGCGTTCCCGCTCTTCAACGCCGACCTCTACCTGTCGCGCGGCAGCTTCGCGTCGCGGCTGCCGCAGGCGCTGAAGGACAAGATCCGCGCCCACGGCATCCGCAACTCGCACCTGCTGTCGATCGCGCCCACCGGCACCATCAGCCTGGCCTTCGCCGACAACGCCAGCAACGGCATCGAGCCGCCGTTCTCGTGGAGCTACACGCGGCGCAAGCGCGAGGTCGACGGCAGCTGGAAGGAATACGCGGTCGAAGACCACGCCTGGCGCCTGTATCGCCACCTCAAGGGCGTCGACGCGCCGCTCACCGAGGCCTTCGTGACCGCGCTCGAGATGAGCGCCGAGAGCCATGCCGCGATGGTGGCCGCGGTGGCGCCGTACATCGACACCTCGATCAGCAAGACGGTGAACGTGCCGGCGGACTATCCGTACGCCGATTTCCAGGGCCTGTACCACACCGCGTGGAAGGCCGGCCTGAAGGGTCTGGCCACCTACCGGCCGAACGCCGTGTTAGGGGCGGTGCTCAGCGTGGAGCCGCAATCGGCCAGCGCGCCGCCGCTGGTGGCCGCCGGCGGCGAGGGCGGCGCCAACCAGCGCCTGCGCGTGGAGCGGCTGCCGGCGCCGGTGCTGGCGTCGTTGCGCTGGCCGAGCCGGCCCGAGTTCCCCGGCGGCAACCCGGCGTGGAGCTACATGATCCAGTACCCGCACGGCGAGTTCTCGCTGTTCGTGGGCGAGCTGCCGGCCGAGGCGGGGCCCGAGTCGGGGCTGTTCGCGCGCAACCTGCCGTTCGAGGTGTGGGTCAACGGCGCCGAGCAGCCGCGCGGCCTGGGCGCGCTCGCCAAGACGCTGTCGATGGACATGCGCGCCAACGATGCCGCCTGGCTCAAGCTCAAGCTCGACGCGCTGGCCACCGTGGCCGAGGAGCGCAGCTTCGAGATGCCGATGCCGCCGCACGGCGAGCCGCGCCTGTTCCCCGGCGTGGTGGCCGCCACCGCGGCGGTGATCCGCTGGCGCTGCGAGCAGCTCGGCGCGATGCAGGAGGGCGGCGCCACGCCGGTGATCGACGCCATGTTCAGCCGCGACGAGCCGCGCACCGGCACCTCGGGCACGCTGGCCTGGGCGGTCGACGTGAGCAACCCCGCCAGCGGCGAGGCGTTCACCGTCACGCTGAAGGAGGTGCAGCTGCCCACGCCCGACGGCAAGGGCTTCGTCACACGGCCGTGCGCGATCGGCTTCAGCGGCAACTACCCGCGCGCGCTCGACGGCCTGGCGCGGCTGCTCTCGCTCGACATGCGCGTGATGGATCCGGCCTGGATCGGCATGAAGCTGCGCAAGCTGCTCAACGTGGGCGAGCCGCTCGGCCACTTCATGGCCCCGGTGCCCGGCGAGCGGCGCCAGCAGCTGTGGCCCAGCACCGTGGCCTACATCGCGCAGCTGGTGATCCACCGCTACGCGATGCTCGGCGTGCTCGACGAAGCGGGCTTCCCGCTCAACGCGATGGGCATCCTGCAGGCGCCGAAAGAGAGCAAGCCGCGCGGCAGCCAGGCCGCGCCGATGGCCGGCTCGCGCTGCCCCGAATGCAGCAACTCCACGCTGATCCACAAGGACGGCTGCGAGTTCTGCACCGCGTGCGGGTACATCGGGGCCTGCGGCTGAGCGTGCGGGCCGCCGGCGGAGCGGCGGCCTACACGTCGAATCGCACGCCCTGCGCCAGCGGCAGCTCGCGCGAGTAGTTGATGGTGTTCGTCGCGCGGCGCATGTAGGCGCGCCACGCGTCGGAACCCGACTCGCGGCCGCCGCCGGTCTCCTTCTCGCCGCCGAACGCGCCGCCGATCTCGGCGCCCGAGGTGCCGATGTTGATGTTGGCGATGCCGCAGTCCGAGCCCGACGCCGACAGGAACACCTCGGCCTCGCGCATGTCGTTGGTGAAGATCGCCGACGCGAGGCCCTGCGGCACGGCGTTCTGGATCGCGATCGCGTCGTCGAGCCGGTCGTAGCCCAGCACGTAGAGGATCGGCGCGAAGGTCTCGTGGCACACCGTGTCGGTCTGCGTCGGCATCTCCACCAGCGCCGGCCGCACGTAGTAGGCATCGGGGTGCTCGCTCGCCAGCACACGCTCGCCGCCGGTGACGCGGCCGCCGTCGCGCGCGGCGGCCTGCAGCGCCGACTGCATGTTGTCGAACGCCGTCTTGTCGATCAGCGGACCGACCAGATGGCCGGCCAGCGGGTCGCCGACGCTCAGCTTGCCGTACACCGACTTCAGGCGCGCGACCAGCTCGTCGCGCACGCTCGCGTGGACGATCAGCCGCCGCGTCGTCGTGCAGCGCTGGCCGGCGGTGCCGGCGGCGGCGAACACGATGCCGCGCACCGCCAGGTCGAGGTCGGCCGACGGCGCGACGATGACCGCGTTGTTGCCGCCGAGCTCGAGCAGCAGGCGGCCGAAGCGCTGCTGCACGCGCGGCCCGACCGCGCGCCCCATGCGCGTGCTGCCGGTGGCCGACAGCAGCGCGACCTTGGCGTGGTCGACCAACGCCTGCCCGGCGTCTTGACCGCCGAGCACCAGCTGCGACAGGCCCTGCGGCGCATCGGCACCGAAGGCGGCTGCCGCGCGCTCGAAGATCGCCTGTGCGGCCAGCGCCGACAGCGGCGTCTTCTCCGACGGCTTCCACACCACCGCGTCGCCGCAGGCGACGGCGAGCGCGAAGTTCCACGACCACACCGCGACCGGAAAGTTGAACGCGCTGATCACGCCCACCACGCCGAGCGGGTGCCAGGTCTCCATCATGCGGTGGCCCGGGCGCTCGGATGCGATCGTCAGGCCGTGCAGCTGGCGCGACAGGCCGACCGCGAAGTCGCAGATGTCGATCATCTCCTGCACTTCGCCGAGGCCTTCGGACAGGATCTTGCCGGTCTCGATCGACACCAGCCGGCCGAGCGCGTCCTTGTTCGCGCGCAGCTGCTCGCCGAACAGGCGGACCAGCGCGCCGCGCTTCGGCGCGGGCACGGTGCGCCAGGCGAGGAACGCGGCGTGCGCGCGCTCGATGATCGCGTTCACCTGCGCCGGCGACTGCGACGCCACGCGGCCGATCTCGCGGCCGTCGATCGGGCTGCGCACGGCGATGTCGCCCTGGGTGAAGAGGCTGGCGTGAAGGCCGAGGCCCGCGAGTGTGTCGCGGACGGTGGCGGCGTGGTGGCTGGTCATGGCGGTTCCTCTGGCGTTTGCCGCCGAATGGTAGAGCGGTTGGCGGCGTCGCTCACGCGCTCGTCGCCGCCTGCGCCTCGATGCGCGCCGGCAGGTCCGCCAGCCGCGGGAGCGAGGTTGCGCCACTGCCGGTCATGCGCGCGGCCGCGGCCTGGCAGGCCTGGCGCACGCCGGCATCGCCGAGCAACGCGCCGAGGTGGCGCCGCAGCGCAAAGCCGGTCAGCCGATACGCCGGGCAGCTGCGCGCCACGCCGAGCCGGCGCAGCCGCACCGCGTTGTCGAACTGGTCCCAGCCGTGCGGCACCACCATCTGCGGCACGCCGGCGCGCAAGGCCTGCGCGGCAGTGCCGATGCCGCCGTGGTGCAGCAGCAGCGCGGCGTGCGGCAGCAGCGCGCCGAGCGGCACATAGGGCAGCCACATCACCTGCGGCGGCAACGGGTCGGGCACCTGCGAGCGCTGCGGCGTCAGGAACACGGCGCGCTGGCCCAGGCGCTGCACCGCCGCCAGCGCCAGGCGCAACAGCCGCGCGGCGTGGAAGTTGGCCGAGCCCGGCGTGAACACCAGCGGCGCGTCGCCGCGTGCAAGAAAGTCCTGCAACGCCGGCGACAGTGCCGGCGCGGCGTCGGCCGTCTCGTGGGGATCGTGCAGCGCGAAGTCGCCCTCCACGATCGGGCCGGGCCAATCGGACTGCGTCGGCGCGAACCACGGCGGAAACAGCGTGACGTTGAAGTCGGCCGCACCGGCTAGATGCAATACTGTTCAGATAGAAATCGGCGTGTCAGAATCCGGTTCCGTCCTGACCACGAGGGGCGGAGCGGATGGCGAGAACCCGAAAGGCGTTGCCGGAGAAGGTCGACGTTGCGCACCTGATCAGCACTGGCGTGCTGGCCAGCGTGTGCCCGCGACCGCTGATCGACGAGGTACTTGAAGAGACGGGACGAGGCAGTCAGCGCAATCGGCTGCTTCCGGCGCCGGCAGTCGTGTACTACGTGATGGCGCTGGCGCTGTGGCGCGAGGCGCCGCTGGAGGAGGTGCTGCGCGTGGTGTGCGAGGGCCTTCAGTGGCTCGGTGGCGGCCAGGCCGAGGCGGTGCAGGCCAGCAAGTCGGCGATCTCGCAGGCGCGAACGCGACTCGGAGCGGAAGTGATGCGGCGCTTGGCCGAGCGTGTGCTGCGCCCGCTGGCGGCGCCCGATGCGCCGGGAGCGTGGTATCGCGGCTGGCGCGTCATGGCGCTGGACGGCAGCGGCATGGACGTCGCCGACGAAAAGGCCAACGCCGAGTTCTTCGGCTATCCGACGGCTACGCGCGGCCAGAGCGCCTTCCCGCAGGCGCGTGTACTCGGCCTGGTCGAATGCGGCACGCATGCCATCACGGCGGCCGACATCGCCCCTTACGCGCACAGCGAGAAGGCGATGGCCGCCGAGCGGCTGCCGGGCTGGCTCGACATGAGCATGCTGCTGCTGGCCGACCGGGGCTTTTACAGCTTCAAGCTGTGGCAAATCGCCAGCGCCACCGGCGCGGCGCTGCTGTGGCGGGTGAGCTCCACACTGAAGCTGCCGGCGCAGGAGGTGTTGCCCGACGGTTCGTACCTGAGCACCGTCTACGACAGTACCGACACCGCGCGCAAGCACGGCGTCACGGTACGCGTAGTCGAGTACGAGTTGGACGGCTCGGCCACCGCGACGCAAGACAGCTATCGGCTGCTGACCAACGTGCTCGATGCGAGCCAGGCGCCGGCCGAGGAGTTGGCGGCGCTGTATCACGAGCGCTGGGAGATCGAGGGCGTGTTCGACGAGTTCAAGACGCACCTGCGCGCCAACAGTACCGTGCTGCGCAGCAAGACGCCCGATCTGGTACAGCAGGAGCTGTGGGGCCTGTTGCTCGCGCACTTCGCGGTGCGGCAATTGATGGCGCAAGCTGCGTGGGATCGCGGCTTGGACCCGGACCGCCTGAGCTTCAGCCATGCGGTGCGCGTGATCAAACGGAAAATGCCGCAGGCCGCGGCCCTTCCCCCCTGAGCGGCTGCCAAGTTGGCGCGCAGCGCTGCTCGCCGAGATCGCCAGCGGCAAATGCGTCAGCAGCCGCGGCCGCTTCAACCCGCGTGGCGTCAAGCGCAAGATGAGCAACTTTCAGGTTCGGCACCGAGGCGCCAAGCTGCATCAGCGACATCAGCCCGTACCCCGAATATGTATCTGAACAGTATTGCGGCTAGATGCGGCAGGAAGTGCGGCACCGGCGCCAGCCCGTGCGTGGCGCGCAGCGCGTTCAGCGCCGGCAGGCCCCACGGGTCGACCATGCGCGCGTCCGAGTAGCGCCACAGCGCGTGTCGCGCGCGCGGGCCCATCCAGCGCGGCACGGTGAAAGGCCCCCACACCATCGGCTCGCCGACGCTGCGCAGCGACGCGGGCGCCAGGTGCACGCCGGCCACGCGCAGCAGCGGCCGCTCGCGGCGCAGCAGGTCGAGCGCGGGCGCGGCGAACGAATGCGAGCACACCAGCGTCGGCTGCCCGGCCGGCAGCAGCGCCAGCAGCTGCTCGCGCAGCCGCGCCGTGCTGGCCGCGTAGTCGCGCAGCAGCACGCGGAACCCGCGCCGCGGATGCCACAGATCGGGGTCGGCCAACGCGCGGCGATAGTCGTCGCCGTCGCCCATCGGCTGCCACGGCACGCCGGCACGCGACATCGCGTCGGCGTGCACGCCGGTGCACAGCAGCAGCACCTCGCGGCCGTGCCGCTGGAAGGCCTTCGCCAGGCCGACGAACGGGTACAGGTCGCCCGCGGAGCCGAAGCTGATCAGGATGACGGGTGTTGGTATCTCGCTCATCATGCGCGGTGCCGACTGTATGCCGCCGGCGCCGCGCCGGGGCCGTCACGGCAGCGGCGTGAACTTCAGCTGCGTGAGCGGCACCACCTTGTCGCTGCGGGTCATCTTGAACTCGGTGTTCATGCCGAGCCACTTGTCCCAGACGCGGTTCAGTTCGCCCTCGTCGTCGAGCGCCTTCAGGATGCCGTTGACCTTGGCCAGCAGCGCCGGCTCGTCCTTCTTCATGCCGACGCCGATCGGCTGGAAGGCCATCGGCTCCTGGATCATCTTCATCGGCTGGCCCTGCGTCTTGCTCTGGTTGACCAGCTTGGTGATCGTCATCGTGTTGGCGACCATGCCGACGGCCTTGTTCTGCTGCACGGCCATGTAGACCGAGCCGGTATCGACGAAGGTCACCGGCTCCGATTCGTTCATCTTGATCGACAGCTCCGAGGTCGAGCCCTTGGTCGACGCGATGCGCTTGCCCTTGAAGTCGGCCGGCTTGGTGCCGGGGTCGCTCGCCAGCACCGCGAGCATCTCCTTGGCCAGGTAGTACGGGTCGCTGAACTGGATCTGCTCGGCGCGGCCCAGCGTGTAGGCGAGGTTGGCCACCGTGATGTCGACGCGGCCGAGCTTCACCTCGGGCACGCGCGCCTCCACCGACAGCGGCGTGACCTTGGCGGTGACGCCCAGCCGCTTGGCGATCGCGTTGCACAGGTCGACGTCGTGGCCGACCATCTCGCGCGTCTTCGGGTCCGGCGCGGCAAAGGGCGGCACGTCGGCGAAGGTGCCGCAGCGCAGCTCCTTGCGCGACATGATGTCGGCCAGCTGATCGGCCGAGGCGATCATCGGCAGCGCGGCGAGCGTCGCGGCGCACAGCGTGAGGGTGAAGGTCTTGCGGTTCATGGGCAGTCTCCTTGGGTTGTGAGGGGGAAGAGAGTCAGTGCGCGCGCAGGTCCGACAGGAAGCGCTGCGCGCGCGGGTGCTGAGGCCGGGTGAAGAACGATTCGGGATCGGTCGATTCGAGGATCTGCCCGGCATCCATGAACCACACGCGGTCGGCGACCTCGCGCGCGAAGCCCATCTCGTGGGTCACGCACATCATGGTCATGCCGTCGGCTGCCAGGCTGCGCATCACGGCCAGCACCTCGCCGACCATCTCGGGGTCGAGCGCGCTGGTCGGCTCGTCGAACAGCATCGCCGGCGGCTCCATCGCCAGCGCGCGCGCGATCGCCACGCGCTGCTGCTGGCCGCCGGAAAGCTGCCCGGGAAACGCCGCTGCCTTGGCGGCCAAGCCCACGCGGTCGAGCAACTGCATCGATTTCTCGCGTGCCTCGCTCTTCGACTGCCCGCGCACGCGCAGCGGCGACAGCATCACGTTGTCGAGCGCCGACAGGTGCGGGAACAGGTTGAAGCTCTGGAACACGAAGCCGACGCGGCTGCGCAGCGCGTTCAGCTGCGACGCGCGCATCGGCGCATGCACGCTCTGGCCGTCGAAGCGCAGCTCGCCGGACTCGATGTCTTCGAGGCGGTTGACGGTGCGGATCAGCGTCGACTTGCCCGAGCCCGACGGTCCGCACACCACGACGACCTCGCCCTTCCTGACCTCGGCCGTCACGTCGACCAGCACGTGCAGCGGGCCGTACCACTTGTTGACGTTGCGGAATTCGATCATGGCGTCGGCGCCTTTCAGCCTTGCGCGTCGGCCACGGCAGGCCGCGCCGGAAGGCCGGTGGTCATGGCGCCGGCCACGCCGCGCGGGCCGCCGCGCCGGGTCTCGATGCGGCGCTCGAGCCAGGTGGCGGCCCAGGTCAGGCTCCAGCACACCACGTAGTAGATGAGCGCGAGGATCGCGAACACCTCGAACGGTTTGGTCAGCAGCTGGTTGTTGATCTGCCCGGCGGCAAACGTCAGCTCGGGCACGTTGATCACGTAGCCGAGCGTCGTCTCCTTGATCGTCGAGACGAACTGGCTGAGCATCGCCGGCAGCATGTTGAACAGCGCCTGCGGCAGGATCACCAGCCGCATCGCGCCGAGGTGGCTGTGACCGAGCGCGCGCGCGGCTTCCATCTGGCCCTTGGGCAGCGCCTCGATGCCGGCGCGCACCACCTCGGCGAGGTACGCGCCCTCGTAGAGCACGAGCGTGACGATCATCGTGACGAAGCCCGACACGTCGCGGCCGATCAGCAGCGGCACCAGGAAGTAGACCCACAGGATGATCATCAAGAGCGGCACGCCGCGCGCCACGTAGATGAGCGCGGTCGCGGGCCAGGCGAGCCAGCGCCACGGCGACAGGCGCGCCAGCGCGAGCGCCACGCTGAGCGGGAACGCCAGCACGATGCCGAGCACCGACATGATCAGGGTCGCGGCGATGCCGCCGAGCGGGCCGTTCGGATACTGGCCGATGGCGAGCAGCAGCCAGTTGTCGCTGACGATCTCCCACATGCCGGCGAACAAGTTCAGCATCAGCGTGCGCCTTGTCCGACGATGCGCGTGCGGCGCTCGAGCCAGGCGCCGGCGCCCATCAGCAGCAGCGAAGCGCTCAGGTACATCACGGTCGCGAGCAGATAGCTCTCGAACGCGCGGAAGCTCAGGTTCTCGATCTCCTTGACCGCATGCGTCAGCTCGGCCACGCCGATGGCCATCGCCAGGCTGCTGTTCTTGAACAGCGACACGGTATGGTTCACCAGCGCCGGCAGCGCGTTGCGGATCGCCTGCGGGAACAGCACGTGGCGCAGCGTGCCGATGAAGCCGTGGCCGAGCGCGCGCGCCGCCTCGGCCTGGCCGGCCGGCACGGCGCGCAGCCCCGAGCGCAGGTCTTCGCTGAAGTACGCGGCCTGGCACAGGCCCAGGCCGATGACCGCGAACACGGCTTCGGCGTTGTGGTTCGCGAGCCAGGCCTGCAGCGACCCCGGCAGCAGGTTGGCGATGCCGAAGTACCACAGCATCAGCTGCACCAGCGTGGGCACGTTGCGGTGGTACGAGAGGTAGACCTGCACCGCGCGCTGCGGCACCGCGTGCGGCACGAGGCGCATGCCCAGCAGCACGAACGCAAGCCCCATCGCCAGCAGCCACGAGCCGACAGCCACCACCGCGGTCATCTTGACGCCCAGCCACAGCATCCCCGTGAAGCGGGGATCGATCAGGATGGCGAGGACGTCGAAGCCTTTCACTTCAGTTGCTCCACCGCGCATTGCGCGTCCCGCAACGGATGAATTGCATGGCCCCCTCTCCCGCTGGCGGGAGAGGGTTGGGGTGAGGGTCGTTCGGATGACCGCAGCCCTCACCCCACGCCCTCTCCCGCGCGCGGGAGAGGGAGCCAACAGCTCGTGCGACCAGCGTCAGTTTCATCCCAGCGGCCGCGTGGTCTGCAGGCCACCCGGCACCTGCAGCGTGGGCGTGACCTCGATGTGGCCGATGTTCACCGCCACCGGCTGGCAAATAGCGAAGGCGATCGCGTTCGCGATGTCCGCCGCCTGCGGCAGCTCGAAGCCGTCGATGAACTTCTCGCGGATCTCGGGCGAATTGCCGTGCACGTGGGCGAAGATGTCGGTCGCCACGCGGCCGGGGCAGATCTCGGTGACGCGCACGCGCTTGCCGAAGGCGTCGATGCGCAGCTGGCGCGACAGCATGCTGACCGCGGCCTTGGTGGCGTGGTAGGTGGAGTTGCCGCCGAAGTTGTACGCGCCGGCGATCGAGCTCACGTTGACCACGTGGCCGCGGTCGCGCGCCACCATGCCGGGCACGACGAGCCGGCACAGGTGCAGCACCGCGCGCAGGTTCACGTCGACCAGCAGCTCGATGTCGTCGGCATCGGCGTCGAGAAACTTCTTCGGCCGGTCGACGCCGGCGTTGTTGACCAGCACGTCGAACGGCACGGCTTGCGTGAGGCGCGTGATGCCGGCGAGGTCGGTCACGTCGATCGCGTGCGCGATGCAGCCGGTGCGCTCGGCCAGCGCGGCGAGCGCCTTCGCGTTGCGCGCCAGCGCGTGCACCTCGAGCCCTTCGGCGCGCAGGCGCTCGACCACCGCGGCGCCGATGCCGCCGGAAGCACCGGTGACGAGCGCTGTTCTGTAGTCGGCAAAGGGCATGACTATCCTCGGGGTGTTTTCAATCTATCGGCCGCAGGTTGCGCGCGCCAAGACGGATTGGGTCTGTAGGGATAAGGGGCACTTATGTCGGGGCGAACCCATGCGACGCATCATCAGGCGAGCTGCCGCGAGATCGGCACGATGCGGCCGCCGGCGGCCACGACCTCGCGCCGCACCGCCTGCGCCAATGCCAATGCGCCCGGCGTGTCGCCGTGGACCAGGATCGAGTGCGGCCGCATCGCGATGATCTTGCCGTCGTAGGTGACGACGGTGCCGTCGGCGAGCAGCCGGCGCACGCGCGCCAGCACCTGCGCTTCGTCATGAATCACCGCGTTGGGCAGCTTGCGCGGGATCAGCAGGCCCAGCTCGTCGCAGGCGCGGTCGGCGAGGAAGGTCGTCGCCACGCGCAGGCCGTTCACCTTCGCGGCGCCCTCGATCGCCGCGCTGCTCGACGAGCTGACGATCAGCGTGGAGTCGAACGCCGCCACCGCGCGCACCAGCACCGCGGCCAACGCCGCGTCGGCAGCCGCGAGGTTGCCCAACGCGCCGTGAAAGCTCATGTGCGTCATGCGCTGTCCCGCCGCGCGCGCGATGCCGGCCAACGCGCCGAGCTGGTAGGTCACCATCGTGGCCAGCTCGGCGGGGTCGATCTGCATCACGCGGCGCCCGAAACCCTGGCGGTCGGGGAAGCCGACGTGTGCACCGATGTCGACGCCGCGCTCGCCGGCGCGGCGCACCGTGCGGTCCATGATCAGCGGGTCGCCGGCGTGGAAGCCGCAGGCGATGTTGGCCGACGACAGCACGTCGAGCAGGCCGTCGTCGTCGCCCATGCGCCAGGGCCCGTAGCCTTCGCCGATGTCGGCGTTGAGGTCGATGTCCATGCGGATCCTCACTCTGCGTTCAGCGGTTGCAGCGCCGCGAGCGGCGTGCCGTAGCCGACGGCGCCGCCGTGCGGCGCTATCCAGTGGCACATCACCGCGTCGGTGCTCGCGTGCACCGGCAGCAGCAGCGGGCCGACCTGCAGCAGCGCGATGACTCGACCGGCCTCGACCGCATCGCCGGGCGCGACCAGATCATCGCCGCGCAGCGGGTGACGGTGCAGCAACACGCCGACCGCTGGCGCGCGCACGACGATCTCGCCCGTCGCGTCGGGCGCAATCGCCTCGACGGTCACGCTGCCGGCGTGCTGCTCGAGGCGCAGCGCCGTGCCCGGGCCGCGCAACTCGAGCAAAGCGATGTCGGTGGCTTTCAGCCAGGCCGCGATGCGGGCGATGTCGTCGGCGTGCATCGCGTTCATGCCGCGGCGCGTTGCAGGCTCACCCAGCGGCGAGCCTCGGACAGCCAGCGCTGCGTCTCCTCGAGCGCGGCCACTGCGGCATCCCAGTCGCACTCGACGAAGCGCACGCGGCTGCCCACCGGCGCCTGGCCGAGCCGCCACAGGTCGGCCTCGATCACGGTGCCGAGTTTCGGGTAGCCGCCCGACGGCTGCGCGTCGCGCATCTGCACGATCGGCTGGCCGCCCGGCGGCACCTGGATCACGCCGGGCACGATGCCATGCGAGCGCATCTCGATCGGTGCGAATGCTTCTAGCGGCCGGCCTTCGAGCCGGTAGCCGTAGCGGTCGCTCTGTGCGGTGATCTTCCACGGCTCGGCCCAGAACGCCGCGCGCGAGGCCTCGGTGTAGGCGGCGTATTCGGCGGCCGGCAGCACGCGCAGCGCGGGCAGGCCGTCGCGTTGCAGCGGCATCGCCAGCGCGGGCGGCACGAGGCCGAGGCCTTCGATGAATTTCTTGCTCGTCGCCGCGCCGCTTCGCAGCACGTCGCCCGCGCACAGCGGGCGTCCATCGAGGCCACCGAACGTGCCGCGCAGCTGTGTGCTGCGCGAGCCGAGCACGACCGGCACATCGACGCCGCCGGCCAAGCACAGATACGCGCGGCTGGCGGGCCAGGTGGCGTCGCGCCGTGGAAGACTCAAGAGCAGCTGCTGGCCGGCACGCGCGCGCAGCGCCGTCCACGGCAGCACCGGCCGCTCGTCGAGCCGCGCATCGACATCGACGCCGGTGATCGCGAACGCGCAGCCCTCGACGAAGCGCACGCGCAACGGAAACACCGGCACCTCGATCGCCGCGGCATCGTCGGCATTGCCGAGCAGGATGTTGCCCGCAGCCAGCGCCAGCGGGTCCATCGCGCCGGCGCTGCCCACGCCCCAGCGCAGCGCGCCGTCACGGCCGAAGTCCTGCACCGTGGCCAGCGCGCTGGTGGCGAGCACCTCGATCATCGGATCACCTGCTTGACGCGAAAGCGCACGCTGTCGCCCGGCGCCAGCAGCGCGGGCGGGTCGCGGCGCGGATCGAAGAAGCACATCGTCGTGCAGCCGATGGTGTTCCAGCCGCTCGGGCCGTCGGAGGCCGACACGCCGGTCTGCGCGCCGCCGATCGACACGGCGCCGCCGGGGATGCGCAGCACTGGCACCTTGCGCCGCGGCGTCGCGATGCGCGGGTCCATGCCGCCGAGGTAGCAGTAGCCGGGGTGGCTGCCGAGCGCGTACACCGGGTACAGCGGCGCGCTGTGGCGCTCGACGATCTCGTCGATCGACAGACGCGTGTGCGCGACCACGTCGGCCATGTGCGGCCCACCGTCGCCGCCGTAGACCACGTCGAGCTCGACCACGCGGCCCTGCAGCGCCAGCGGCTGCGCTGCGGCCCACGCGGCGAGCAGCCGGGCTTCGATCGCGTCGCGCCGCGCCGGCGTGCGGCGCCAGCTGAGCATCAGGTTGTTCATGCCGGGCACGGCCTCGCGCACCTCGGGCCAGGTTCCGGCTTCGCGCGCGAGCGACCAGATGCGCTGCTGCGTCGCGAGCGTCATCTCGTGGCCCGGTGCCTCGAACAGCATGGCGCGGGTGCCGAGCAGGCTGATCACTGGTTCAGCGTTCATGCTGCAGCCAGCGTTCGAGCTGATGGATGTCGACGCCGCCCGCCGCAAAGCCGCTCTCGCGCACGATGCGTCGGTGCAGCGGCAGGTTGGTGTGAATGCCGCCGACGTGCATCTCGTCGAGCGCCCGGCGCAGGCGCACCAGCGCATCGTCGCGCGTTGCGCCGTGCACCACCAGCTTGCCGATCATCGAGTCGTAGTACGGCGGCACCTGGTATCCGGCCGAGGCGTGGCTGTCGACGCGAACGCCGAAGCCGCCGGGCAGCAGCCACTCGGTGATGCGGCCGGGCGACGGCGCGAAGGTTTCCGCATGTTCGGCATTGATGCGGCACTCGAACGCGTGGCCGTGGCAGACGATGTCGCCCTGCGTCAGCGTCAGCGCCTCGCCGCGCGCGACGCGGATCTGCTGCTGCACGATGTCGATGCCGGTGGTCATCTCGGTCACCGGGTGTTCGACCTGCAGCCGCGTGTTCATCTCGATGAAGAAGAACGCGCCGTTCTCGTACAGGAACTCGAAGGTGCCGACGCCGCAGTAGCCGATTTGGCGGCACGCGTCGGCGCAGCGCGCGCCGACCTCGGCCAGCGCCTTGGCATCGATGCCGGGCGCCGGCGCTTCCTCGAGCACCTTCTGGTGCCGCCGCTGCAGCGAGCAGTCGCGGCTGCCGAGCCACAGCGCGTGGCCATGGCGGTCAGACAGCACCTGGATCTCGACGTGGCGCGGGTGCAGCAGGAACTTCTCGATGTAGACCTCGGGGTTGCCGAACGCGCGGCGCGCCTCCTCGCGCGTCAGCGCGAGGGCTTCGGCCAGCGCCGACTCGTCGTGCACGACGCGCATGCCGCGGCCGCCACCGCCGCCGGCGGCTTTCACGATCACCGGGTAGCCGATGTCGCGCGCGATGGCCCTCACCGCAGCGATGTCGTCAGGCAGGCTGCCGTGCGGCCCCGGCACGCACGGCACACCGGCCGCGCGCATCGCGCGTTTGGCGGCCACCTTGTCGCCCATCGTGCGGATGCACGCCGCGCTCGGGCCGATGAAGGTGAGCCCCGCGTCCTCGATGCGCGCCACGAAGCCGGCGTTCTCGGACAGGAAGCCGTAGCCCGGATGGATCGCCTGCGCGCCGCTCACCGCGGCGGCCGACAGGATCGCGGCTTGATTCAAGTAGCTCTGCGCTGCCGGCGCCGGCCCGATGCACAGCGCCTGGTCGGCCAGACGCACCTGCGGCGCCTCGCGGTCGGCCTCGGAGTAGACGGCCACGGTCTTCAGCCCCAGGCCGCGGCAGGCGCGCTGGATTCGCAACGCGATCTCGCCGCGGTTCGCGATCAGCACCGTGTCGAACATGGCGCGTCAGCGGAATCGCAGCAGGGGCTGGCCGGGGTAGACCTCGGCGCCACTGACCACCAGCACCGCATCGACGATACCGTCGCGGTCGGCCGGCACCTGGTTGAAGACCTTCATCGCCTCGATCGTGCAGACGGTCTGGCCGGCTTTCACCGCGTCGCCCACGACGACGAACGGCTCGGCACCCGGCGAGCTTTGCAAGTGCACGATGCCGAACATCGGCGCCGGCAGCTCGCGCGGCATGGCGGCGTCTGTCGTTGCCCGCGGCTGGGTAGGGCGCGGCGTCGTCACGCGCGGCGCCGCAGGCGCGGTCGTCGCGACGGGCTCCCCCGCAGCGCCCGGCCGCCGCACCAGCCGCAGCGTCCAGCCGTCGTGGCTGACCTCCATCTCGGCGAGATCCGACGATGCCATCGCGTCGATGAAAGCCTTGATCTGCGGCGCGTCCATGCCCGCAAACGTAATCGCGAAGCCGCGCCGCCGCCAAGACGGAATGGCTGTGTCGCAATAAGGCCGACTTATGACAACGAAACGCGCACGTCGTCCGGCGCGATCAGGCTCCCGGGCAGCAGCGCCACCAGCTCGAGCAGGATCTCCTTGATCGCCTGCGCCGGCTCGGTGAGCGGCAGGTGGTCCGACTGGCACAGCGCCAGCGGCGCCTCGATCGCCGGCTCGACGATGCGGCTCTGCCACGCGTTGCACGACGCCACCACCGTGCGCGCCATCGATTCGGGCAGGATCGTCGCGCCGAGCCCTTCGGCGATCACCGCGGTCAGCGTGCTCGCCGACTCGATCTCGGCCACCACGCGCGGCACCAGGCCGATGCCGGCGAAGGCTTCGTCGACCATCTTGCGCACCACGTTGTACGGCCGTGCCAGGAACAGATCCGTCTCGGCCAGCTGCTGCAGCGGCACCTGTTCGGGCGGCGACGGCTGGCTGGCCGGCCCGACGACGAAGAGCGCCTCCTTCAGCAGCGGCAGGAACTGCAGCCCGTGCACCTGCACGCGGCCGCCGTACAGCACCGCGAGGTCCATGCGGCCGTTCATCACCAGCTCCGACAGCGTGCTGCCGTAGGTCTCGTTCAGGTACAGCAGCACGCCGGGGTGGCGCGCGCGCACCGTGCGCAGCAGCGGCAATGCGAGTCCCGCGGCCGCAGTGCCGGGCGCCAGGCCCACCGCCACCGCGCCCGAGAGGCCGCGCCCTGCCGCGTCCATGTCCACCCTGGCCTGGTCGCACTGGCGCAGGATCAGCTGCGCATGGCGGTACAGCACCTTGCCGGCCTCGGTGGGCGTGACGCCGCGCTTGGTGCGCACCAGCAGCTGCTGCTTGACCTCGCCTTCGAGCGTGGCGAGCTGCTGGCTCAAGGCCGGCTGCGCGATGTGCAGGATGTCGGCCGCCTGCGTCAGGCTGCCGATGTCGACGATCTTGACGAAGTACTTCAGGCGCCGGAGGTTCACGCGGCTCGTGCTTTCGCGAGGGGTGCGCGCGCAGTCTACGCCCCGGTCATAAGCATCGCCTATCAGGGCAGACCGAACTCGTCTTGGCCTTCGCGCGCCGCGGGCCCTACCGTTACGGCGTCGTCTTCGAGGAGCCGTACCCCCGTGAGCGCATCCCGCATCGCCGATCGCGTCCGCCGCATCAAGCCGTCGCCCAGCACCTCCGCGGCCGACCGCGCCAACGAGTTGCGGCGGCAGGGCAAGTCGATCGTCAACCTCGTCGTCGGCGAGCCCGACTTCGACACGCCGGCGCACATCCGCCGCGCCGCCGCCGCGGCGATGGACAAGGGCGCCACGCGCTACACGCTGATGGCCGGCACGGTGGAGATCCGCGAGGCCATCGCCGCCAAGCTGAAGCGCGAGAACAACCTCACGTATGCGATCAACGAGATCATCGTCACCAGCGGCGCCAAGAGCGCGATCTTCAGCGCGCTGCAGGTCACGCTGCAGCCGGGCGACGAGGTGATCATCCCGGCGCCGTACTGGGTGTCGTACCCCGACATGGTGCTGGCCAGCGACGGCAAGCCGGTGACGCTGGCGTGCCCCGAGGCAGCCGGCTTCAAGCTCACGCCGCAGCAGCTCGAGGCCGCGATCACGCCGCGCACGCGCTGGCTGCTGCTCAACTCGCCGAGCAACCCCACCGGTGCCAGCTACACCGCGGCCGAGTACCGCGCGCTGGCCGACGTGCTGGCGCGGCACCCGCACGTGCTGGTGATGACCGACGACATCTACGAGCACATCCGCTTCGACGGCCAGCGCACGCCGCATCTGCTGAACGTGGCGCCCGAGCTGCGCGATCGCACCTGCGCTGTCAACGGCGTCTCGAAGACCTACGCGATGACCGGCTGGCGCATCGGCTGGGTGGCCGGCCCGCGCGACATCGTGCAGGCGCTCGACACCATGCTGTCGCAATCCACCGGCAACTGCTGCTCGGTGAGCCAGGCCGCGGCGGCCGCGGCGCTGAACGGCGACCAGGGCTTCGTCGCCGAGAGCGTGGCGGTCTACAAGCAGCGGCGCGACCGCACGGTGGCGCAGATCAACGCTATTCCCGGCCTGTCGTGCCGCAGCCCCGATGGCGCTTTCTATCTGTACGTCAACTGTGCCGGGCTGATCGGCAAGACCACGCCGCAAGGCAAGGCGCTGGCCACCGACGCCGACGTGGTGATGTATCTGCTGGAGAGCGTGGGCGTCGCCGTCGTCGCCGGCACCGCCTACGGCCTGTCGCCGTATTTCCGCCTGTCGATCGCCACGTCGATCGACAACCTCGACGAAGGCTGCCGCCGCATCGCGCGCGCCGCCGCAGAACTGCATTGACGAGAGCCCGACGATGAGCAGCTACAAGGCCCTGCGCAAGAACCCGTCGGCACCGCAGGTCGACGAGAAGCTGATTGCCGCACTGCGCGAGCTGCCGCTGGCCGCGATCAGCGACAACCTGCACCGCAGCGTCGGCACGATCGGCCTGCAGCCGTACCACAAGCCGCAGAGCAAGACGATGGCCGGCACGGCCGTGACCGCGCGCTCGCGCGGCGGCGACAACCTGACTTTCCTGCGCGCGCTGGAGTTCTGCCGCCCGGGCGACGTGCTGGTCGTCGACGCCGGCGGCGATGTGGCTAACGCCGTGGTCGGCGGCATCCTGACCTTCTACGCGGCGAAGATCGGCCTCGCCGGCGTGATGATCGACGGCGCGATCCGCGACGTGGCCGAGATCCGCAGCCGCGACTTCCCGGTCTACGCGCGCGGCGTCACGCACCGCGGGCCCTACAAGGACGGCCCCGGCGAGATCAACGTGACGATCCAGGTCGGCGGCATGGTGGTGAACCCCGGCGACATCGTGCTCGGCGATCAGGATGGGCTGCTGGCGATGCCGCGCGAAGACGCGGCCGAACTGATCGTGAGGGCGCGTGCCGTGCTGGAGGCCGAGGCCAAGACGATCAAGGACATGGAAGAGGGCCGCTGGGACCGGTCGTTCATCGATGCGCTGGAAGCGCGGTGCAACAACTGATGTCTCTGCGGCGCTCGCCATAACGCGGCGCTATCCGGTCCGACACTCGGACCTGTCACCATTTGTTCGCCGTGCAGGCTCGTCGAGCCGGTTCGCCATACGATGTCGAGCATGCATCGACAGGAAGCGATCCAATCCCGATGTTCCGCGATTCGCCGTCTCGCCGCCCTTGCAGTCGTGACGGCGGCGTCGTTCTACGGATGCGGCGGCGGTAGCACCGATTCCGCGTCGGCGGCCGCAACTGGCGCGTGCGCGGTGCGCTCGATCGAGAAGCTCGTGCAGGGCAACTTCTACCTCTCGCCGGACGGCAGCCGTTACGCCGAAAACCGCCCCGATGCAGGGGGCATCTATCAGGTCTACGTGGGTACGACCGCCTCCGGCAGCGCGGTGTGCATCACCTGTGCGCAGTCGCCCGGCGGCCCGAAACCGGGCGCCCAGAAGTTCATGGTCGTGTGGCACCCGTCGGGCGAGTGGCTCTTCGTGGGCGGCGAGATCGACCACGTCCGCTCGCCGTTCATCACGGCCGAGACCGATCTCGCACTGATGCAGAGCGGCATCAATCTCGACATGTACGTCACGCGCCCGGACGGGACGGCGTGGACGAAGCTCTCCGACTTCAAGGATTCGGGCTACACGGGGCCCGCGATCGCGCCCGACGGCTCGCTTTACTACGCGCAGATCGTTGACGGCAACGTCTTCGCCTATTCGTTCGGGCGCTGGGTGTTGAAGCGCTCGACATTCGTCGTCGACGCGGCAGGCGTGCCGTCGCTCGCGAATACGACCGACCTCACGCCGCCGGACACCCATTGGGTCGAGCCCGGCAACGTGACGCCCGACGGCAAGTACCTGGTGCTGACCCTGGACACCGGCCTCGCGCCGAACAAGGCGTCGGGCATGGACCAGTGGCTGCTCGAGCTCGCCACCGGCCGGTTCATCAATCTCACGTCGTCGCCGAAGGAGTGGGATGAGCACGGCCTCTTCTCGCCGAACGGCAAGAAGATCGTGTTCATGTCCTCCAAGCCCTATCCGGACTACGACGCCTCCACGGCGCTGTTCGGCCTCGTCGGTCTGAAGGCCGAGATCATGATGATGGACGTCGACGGCTCGAACCTCGTACAGCTCACGCACTTCGGCCAGACGGGCTACCCGGAGTCGTCACCGGACAGCATCGCGTCGCTCGCCTACTTCTCCGCCGACGGCACCAAGCTCTACGCGCTGCAATTTCACACCGGCGCGCGATTCCCCAATCAGGACACCTGGGTACTGACTTTCGCGGGCCGCTGCGGGAGCTGAGCGACTGGCATCACCATAAGGCAGCTGTATCGCCACAGACCGATTTCGTCTTTGCACGCCGCGGGCGCGGCGTCTAGAGTCGCCGCACCTGCCCTGCGCGCCGCCCGCGATGCACGCCAACGCCCCGAATCTCCCTCCATCGCAGCCCGGCGCGCCGGCAGCCGGTCGATGACCGCGCCCAAGCTGCTCGTGATGGGCGTGGCCGGCTGCGGCAAATCGACGCTGGCCGCCGAGCTGGCGCGCGCGCTGTCGGCCACACTGATCGAGGGCGACGACCATCATCTGCCGCAGAGCCAGGACAAGATGCGTCGCGGCATTGCGCTGCAAGACGCCGACCGCGAGCCGTGGCTCGGCCGGCTCGGTGATCTGCTGGCCGGCGAGCCCGGCCCCGCGGTGCTGACCTGCTCGGCGCTGAAGCGCCGCTATCGCGAACGCCTGCGCACGGCGGTGCCGGCGCTGCGCACCGTGTTCATCGACATTCCGATCGAGGAGTCGCGCAAACGCGTCGCGAGCCGAGCGGATCATGTGTTCCCGCCCGAGCTGGTGGCCAGCCAGTTCGCCGCGCTCGAATCGCCGGTCGGTGAGCCCGACGTGCTCGCGGTCGCTGCGCAGGCGCCGCTGCACGAACAGCTGCGCAGCGTGCTGCACTGGTTGGGCGAAACCGAACCTCTACTTCGACAACCCTCATGAAACCCATCCATCAACTGTTCGACCTGAGCGGCCGCATCGCGCTCGTCACCGGCTCGAGTGCCGGCATCGGCTTCACGCTGGCCAATGGCCTCGCCGCAGCCGGCGCCAAGGTGATCGTCAACGGCCGCAACGCGGCCAAGGTCGAGCAGGCGGCGGCCAAGCTGCGCGCCGACGGCGCCGATGTCGTCACCGCGCCGTTCGACGTCACCGACGCCGCTGCCGTCACCGCGGCCATCGCGCGGTTGGAGGCCGAGGTCGGGCCGATCGACATCCTCGTCAACAACGCCGGCATGCAGCGGCGCGCGCCGCTCGAGGAGTTCGCGCACGAGCAGTGGCACGAGCTGATGCGCACCAACCTCGACAGCGTGTTCTTCGTCGGCCAGGCGGTGGCGCGCGCGATGATCGCGCGCAGGCGCGGCAAGATCATCAACGTCTGCTCGGTGCAGAGCGAGCTCGGCCGGCCGAGCATCGCGCCGTACACCGCCAGCAAGGGCGCGGTGAAGATGCTCACCAAGGGCATGGCCATCGACTGGGGCCCGCATGGCCTGCAGGTCAACGGCCTCGGGCCGGGTTACTTCAAGACCGAGCTGAACGACGCGCTGGTGAAGAACGAGGAGTTCTCGCGCTGGCTGGTCGGCCGCACGCCGTCGCGTCGCTGGGGCGACGTGCAAGACCTGATCGGCGCGGCGGTGTTCCTGGCCAGCGACGCGTCGAACTTCGTCAACGGCCACATCCTCTACGTCGACGGCGGCGTGACGGCCACGCTGTGAATCGAGTCGCACCATGCAAGCGCTGATCATCCACGCCGCCAACGACCTGCGCATCGAGGAGGTCGACACGCCGCCGCTCGGTGCGCTGCAGCTCCAGGCACGCGTGCGCTTCGGCGGCATCTGCGGGTCGGATCTGCACTACGTCCAGCACGGCGGCTTCGGCACCGTGCGCGTGATGGAGCCGATGGTGCTGGGGCACGAAGTCTCGGGTGTCATCGAAGCGGTCGGCGCACAGGTCACGGCCTTCGCGGTCGGCGACCGCATCGCGATCAGCCCGAGCCGCCCGTGCGGCCAGTGCCGCTACTGCCAGCAGGGCTTGCAGAACCACTGCCTCGACATGCGCTACTACGGCAGCGCGATGCGCACGCCGCACGTGCAGGGGGCGTTTCGGCAGCGCATCGTCTGCGAGACGGCGCAGGCGTTCAAGCTCGCCAATTCGGTCAGCGACGCCGAGGGCGCACTCGCCGAGCCGCTGTCGGTGGCGCTGCACGCGGTGCGGCGTGCCGGCTCGCTGCTGGGCAAGCGCGTGCTCGTCACCGGCTGCGGGCCGATCGGTGCGCTGATCGTCATTGCGGCGCGGCGTGCCGGTGCGGCGCAGGTGAGCGTCACCGATGTCGGCGACTTCCCGCTGCGCACGGCCAAGAAGGTCGGCGCCGACGAGACGATCAACGTCGCGGCGCAGCCCGATGCGCTGGCCGCCTACGGCGCCGACAAGGGCACCTTCGACGTGCTGTTCGAGGCCAGCGGCAACGAACGCGCGCTGCGCGGCGCCTTCGATGCGCTGAAGCCGCGCGGCATCGTCGTGCAGGTGGGCCTCGGCGGCGAGATGACGCTGCCCGTCAACACCGTCGTCGCCAAGGAGTTCGACCTGCGCGGCGCGTTCCGCTTCCACGAGGAATTCGCGGTCGCGGTCGAGCTGCTCAACAAGGGCCTGGTCCACGTGAAGCCGCTGATCTCCACGACGCTGTCGTACCGCGACGCCGGCCGCGCGTTCGTGCTGGCGGCCGACCGCTCGCAGGCGATGAAGGTGCTGCTGGATTTCGAGTGACCGTCATGCGTGCGCAAAGCGCGCAATCACGCACTCGAGTACGCAAACAAGACCGCAATATCGATTGATTTTCCTTGTGGGACAATGAGTTATTGCCGCTACACAGTGCGCAATGACAACCGATCTCTTCGACGCAGCCCATCAGTTCGAGCCGCTGCTGCCCTCCGCGGCCCGCCAGGAGCCCTTGCTGACCAAGGCGCACGATCTGGCCACCGCGGCAACCGCATTTGCCAGCCAGCCGATCGCACACCAGATGCGAGGCCTGCTGGCCGCGATGAACTCCTACTACAGCAACCGCATCGAGGGCCAGCACACGCGGCCGCGCGAACTGGAGCAGGCACTGCGGCGCGACTTCTCGAGCGATGCCGACCTGGCTGCGCGCCAACGCCTGGCGCTGGCCCACATCGATGCCGAGGCGGAACTCGAGCAACGCTATCGGGGCCAGGCGGGTGCGAAGGCGCTCTACGGCTTGCCCGCCATCTGCGATATCCACCGAACGCTGTTCTCGCGCCTGCAGCCCGCTGACTTGGTGACCAGCCAGGGCGAGCCGATCGAGCCAGGTGGAATCCGCCGTCGCGAGGTCAGCGTGGGGCGGCACATCGCGCCCGCATTCGGCAGCATCGAGCGCTTTGTCGAACGCTGGGGTGCGGTCTATGGCAGTGTGCGGCGCGGCGAAGCGGCGCTGGTGGCCATGGCCGCGTCGCACCACCGGCTCGGCTGGATTCATCCCTTCGTGGACGGCAACGGCCGTGTCATGCGCCTGCATACGCACACGCTGCTCAGCGCGCTCGGCTACACGGGCGGGCTGTGGTCGCCATTGCGCGGCTTCGCGCGCACGGCAGACCGCTACTACGCCTGCCTGGAGGCCGCCGACGAACCGCGCCGCGGCGACCTCGACGGGCGCGGCAATCTCAGCGAGGCCGCCCTCGTGGACTGGATCGACTACGTGCTCGACGTCTGTCTCGACCAGGTGAGCTTCATGCGATCGACGTTGAACCTGGAGGCGATGGAGCGGCGCATCGCCGCGTGCCTGGTCTTCGAGCAGCAATCGCTCGAGTCGGGCGTGCGGATCGAGGCGCTGCGCGCGCTGCACTACCTGTTCCTGAGCGGGACGGAGCTCGAGCGTGGGGAGTTCAAGCGCATGACCGGCCTCGGCGAACGCACGGCGGTCACCTTGCTGAGCGCGCTGATCCGGCGCGGTCTGCTGGCCAGCGACTCGCCGCAGGGGAAGGTGCGCTTCGGCTTGCCCTTGCACGCGCTGCGCTTCTACTTCCCCGCGCTGTGGCCGGAGGCTGAAGCCGATGCCGAGGCTTCGGCATGAACGGACGTGCGTGACCGTCCGGCCGTCGCACAATCGCGGGCATGAACTCCTCCGCACAGATGGCCGCGCGCATCGCACCCACGGGGCGGCTGCGCGCCTCGATCAACCTCGGCAACCCGATCCTCGCCGGCACCGACCCCGCCACCGGCGCGCCGCGCGGCGTGTCGGTCGACCTCGCGCGCGAGGTCGCGCGCCGGCTCGGCCGCGAGATCGCGTTCGTGGTCGTCGACGGCGCCGCCAAGTCGGTGCAGGCGGTGAAGGACGAGGCGGCCGACATCGGCTTCTTCGCCATCGATCCGCTGCGCGGCGAGGGCATCGCCTTCACCGCACCGTACGTGCTGATCGAAGGCTGCTACCTCGTGCGCGAGGGCTCGCCGATTTCCGCTAACGCCGAGGTCGACCGGCCGGGCCGCACGGTGGTGGTCGGCAAGGGCAGTGCCTACGATCTGCATCTCTCGCGCGAGCTGAAGCACGCGGCGATCGAGCGCGCGGCCACCTCGCAGGCGGTGGTCGACACCTTCGTTGCCGGCACCGCCGACGTGGCGGCCGGCGTCAAGCAGCAGCTCGAAGCCGACGCGCGCCGGCTCGGCGGCCTGCGCCTGCTGCCGGGCCGCTTCATGGTGATCCAGCAGGCGATGGGCCTGCCCAAGGCGCGCGGCGACGAGGCGGCGCAATGGCTGGCGGCTTTCGTCGAGGATGTGAAGGCCTCGGGCTTCGTGGCCGAGGCGCTGGCGCGGCACGAGATCCGGGGCGCGTCGGTCGCGCCGGCGCGATAGCGGGCGCAAGGCACGGGGCGCCGCGCACAAGGCGCCCGTCGGCTGACCCGTCGGCGGCGAGGCCGGGCCGCGCCGCTCAGCTCACCGCGTCGTCGCCGGCCGGCGCCGCGCGCCGCGCCTGTACCGCGGCGTTGAGGTGGCCGATGCACCAGACGGCGACGAAGCGCTGCAACTCCTCGCGGTCGAAGTGCGCGGTGGTGGCAACCTCGCCGGCGAAGGTGTCGAATTCCTCGCGCTCGGCTTCGAGGTCTTCGGCGTTGGCCGGGTCGGCGCCGGCGAGCAGCGACGCCTCGGTGTCGAGATGCTCGCGCACCAGCACCTTGAAGGCCGCGAAGGCGTGGTCGAAGCGCTGCTCGGCCGCTGTGTCGCTCTCGCTGCGGCAGTGGTCGGCCAGCTCGTTGGCGAGCGCGATCAGGCGCTGGTGCTGCGCGTCGAGCACGTCGTGCCCGAGGCTGTACAGCGGGGTCCAGGTCACGCGTTGCAGCATGGCGGATTCTGGCGCAACGGTGGCTCGCGCTAGAAGCCCAGCGATTCCACCACGGCCACCAGATCGGCGAAGCTGGCTGCCGCGAGCTTGGCCGCCAGCGCCGGCTTGTCGAGCCCCTCGCACTCGAAGCGCGTGAGCTGCACCTCGAACGGCAGCTCGCGGATCTCGAGCGGCGACATGAAGCCGATGTCGCACAGGTGCGCAACGCAGCGGCGCTCCGGCTCGGTGAGGTCCACGCCGTGCTGCTCCATCAGCGCTAGGTAGCGCTCGGCGGTGCGGTTGATCTTGCCGCTGATCTCGAGCGTGTTCTTCTGGCCGTCGGTGAGCAGGGCCAGCGGCGGGCCGAAGAACACCGGCGTCTTGCCGACGCGACGCGTCTGCTCCTCGCGCGTGTGCGCCGGGGCGACCCACGTGGGGTCGCCGCGCGGGGGCTTGGCGGTGTCGGTGTCGCTCGCCATCAGTGCTGCGGGATCGGATGCAGCTTCTCGAACGCCGCATCCTTCATGCCCTTGGGCAGCTGCGGCGGCGCCTCGGGCTGGAGCTGGGCGAAGCCCTTGTTGCGCGCGCCGTCCTGCACGTTGTGCGGGTTGTGGCATTCGGGGCAGGTGAACCAGCGCTTCTTGCCGGTGCTGGTGAACTCGCCGATGCGCTTGCCGTGGATGCCGTCGCGCCAGTCGCGCAGCTTGTCGCCGTGGCACTTGCCGCACAGCAGCTGCGGCTGGTCCATGCTGATCGGGTCGCCGTAGTGGTCGACGAACTTGTTGCGCTGCGTGGTGTGGTGGCAGTCGAGGCACCAGATGCGGCCGCGGCCGTGCTGCAGGTTCGCCAGGTCCGGCACCATCGCCGACATGGTCGGGATTGGCGTCGGCCTCTTGTCTTTCGGCAGCGTCGGCGGCATGAACTTCGGGCCCACGCCGTTGTGGCAGGCCACGCCGCACTGGGCCGCGAACATCAGCTTCTCGGTGCGCGGCCTGACCACGGCCTTGCCCTCGGGGATGTTCTCCAGCCCCGGCATCTTGCCCATCGGCACGGTGCCGTCGAACGGGTCGCCGTACCACAGCGCGGCGCCGGTGGTCGGCGAGCACTTCACGTTGGGCCAGCCGGGCCGGATCTCCTTCTGCGTGATCTCGGTGGCGCCCTTGCGGCTCTCGAAGCAGATCACCTCGGCCGGCGCCGAGGCCGCCGCGGCGGCGGGTTCGGCAGCGGGTGCAGCAGAGGGAGCAGCAGCGGGTGCGGCAGCCGGTGCCGCCGATGCCGCACCGGCGGCGGCGCTGGCGGGCTTGTCCTGCGCGAGCACGGAGACCAGGGCGGCGCCGCACAGGGCCAGGGCCGCGGCGGGAATCGCGATGCGTTTCATGGTCGGCACCTCACTGCGCCGCGGCGGAGCGCGTGGCGCCGCCGAACTTGATGTCGCCCAGCAGGATGCCGATGGCACCCTTGAGCAGGATGGTCAGCACGAAGAAGCCGAAGGCCCAGATGCCCGCGGTGAGCAGCCATTCGAGGAAGGTCGGGTAGTACTCGGTCACCTCGCCGATCGGCGAGGGGATGTAGCCCGGCACCACCAGGCCCATGCCCTTCTCGATCCAGATGCCCACGAAGGCCATCGCGCAGGCGATCGGCAGCAGCGTCGTGCTGTTGCGCACCGCCGGCGTCAGGAACATCAGGAACGACACGATCATCAGCGTGATCGAGCTCCAGAACCACGGCACCAGCGCCGTCAGCCCGTGCAGGCCGAACATCAGGTAGTACAGGCCGTTGGCGTGCTCGGTGCGGGCGTACAGCTCGACCACGACTTCGGACATCGTGAGGAAGATCGCGATGCCCAGGCAGAAGGTGACGATGGTGGCCAGCAGCTTGATGGCGCTGTCGTCGACCCAGAGCTTGGTGTTGTTGCGGATGACGAGGAAGGCAATGATGATCAGCGCCGGCCCGGCCGCGAACGCGGTGGCGATGAAGCGGATCGGCATCATGCTGTGGAACCACATCGGGCGCGCCGGGTTGTTGGCCAGCAGGAAGGCCGTGACGGTGTGGATCGACAGCGCCCAGACGATCGACACGTACACCAGCGGCATGAAGATCTTCTTGTTCACCGGCTTGCCCGTGTACTTGGAGTACAGGTACCAGAAGCCGACCACCAGGTTGAGCAGCAGGTAGCCGTTGAGCACCAGCACGTCCCAGCCCAGCATCGACGAGAAGCTGTAGATGCCCCACGGCGGGATCATGTGCCACAACCGCTCGGGCCGGCCCATGTGCGCGAACACGAACATGAACACCATCAGCACGGCCGAGATGGCCAGCATCTCGCCGAGCACGGTGACCTTGTGCATGCCCTCGTGGTGATACACGTAGGCCGGGAACACGATGGTCACCGCCCCGGCCGCCACGCCGACGAGGAACACCAGGTTGGCCAGGTACAGCCCATCGCTGATCTGGCTGCCCAGGCCGGTGACGATCAGGCCCTCGGTGTTCTGCAGGAAGTACACGTACAGCATGCACAGGATGAGCAGCCCGAGCAGGCCCATCCAGGCGTAGAACTTCGCGCCGCCCTTGAGCACGTAGCGCAGGTAGTCGAAGACGAACTTGGTCAGCACGGCCTTCAGCTCCTCAGTCGTAGAAGTAGAAGAACTTGGGGAAGGTGTTGTATTCGGCCTTCAGCCGGAACACGTTCTTGCGCTCGAGCACCTTGCTGACCTCGCTCTCGGGGTCGAGCAGGTTGCCGAACTTGCGCGCGCCCACCGGGCACACCTCCACGCAGGCCGGGTAGCGGCCGTGGCGCGTGCGCTGCAGGCACCAGTGGCACTTCTCGACCACGCCGCGCATGCGCGGCCGGTTGCCCAGGTAGTGCGTCACCGGGTTCATGGCTTCCTTGGGCAGCACCGGCGTGGTGACGTTGAAGCGCCGCGCCCAGTACGGGCAGGCGTTCATGCACATGCGGCAGCCGATGCACCAGTTGTAGTCGATCACCACCGGGCCGTCGGCCTCGCGATACGTGGTGCGCACGGGGCAGACCTTGACGCACGGCGGCTTCTCGCACTGCATGCAGGCGATCGGCATGTAGGTGGCGTCCTTCTCGGGCACCGCGGGCGGTTCGTAGTGGTACTGCCCCTCGAGCACCTGGCCGGCCGGCGAGTAGGCGTTGCCGCCGACCTGGATGCCTAGGCCCTCGGGGTAGCCCTGGTTCATCTTGTCCTGGGTGAACTCGCCGCGCTCCATGCGCAGCACCTGGATCCACTCGATGCGCTCGCCGGGGCGCGAGCCGCGCGACTGGTTGTTCTCCTCGACGCAGGCCTTCACGCAGCGGCGGCAGCCGATGCACTTGCGGATGTTCAGCGCGTAGCCCATCAGCACGCCGGGCTGCGCATCGGTGGTGTCGACCGCCACCTTCTTGCCGTATTCGTCGGAGTAGCGCTTCTCGAGCCGCAGGCGGGCCTCCTGCTTCTCGTCGGCCGTCATCAGGCGGTAGTTCTTCTGGAAGTGCTCGGCCCATTCGACCGCGGCCTTCGCTTCGCCCGACTGCGCCATCAGCGTGCCGGCGCCCATCAGCGACGACAGGCTCAGCATGCCGCTGCCGCGCAGGAAGCTGCGGCGCGTGGGGGGCGGAACGGCCTTGGCCGGGTCGGCCGAGGCCGGCGGCACCACGCTCGCCGGCGTGGGCTCGGCCGCCGGCGCGGCCTGGGGATTCGCATGGGGGGTCACGGATGGTCTCCTGGCGAGGGGGAGGGAGCCCCCCGGGGTCGGTGCGATGGCGGATTCGATCGGCGCCGATTCTGTGGGGCCCGGCCCACGCTGCGGCTGACCGGTGTCAAGCGCCGCGGTCGGCTGTGTCACCATCGGCACCCGGGCCCGGGCGATCGCCCGGCCGCGTTGCGCCGCGCATGAGACTCGACCCCTACCGCCGCGTCGACGGCACCGCGTTCACCGCCACGCAGGCCGACGTCGTCGCCGCGCGCGGCCAGCCCGGCCATGCGGCACGCAACGATGTCGGGCTGAACGAACTCGACTACGGCGACGTGGTCTTTCGCTTCCAGGACAACGGCCGCCTGGAGGAGGTCACGCTGCAGGCGACGGTGCTGCACCTGGGCGCGATCGCGGTGCCGTTCGCGGCGCTCGCCGCGTTCGTGCGCGATCACGACCCCGAGGTGTTCGAGCGCGTGGGCTTCATCGTCAGCCCGGCGTTCGGCCTCGCGTTCGACCCCGACGACGCACCGTGGGTCACCGCGCTGGCCGCGCACTGCATCGACAGCTGGCGCGCGCTGTAACACGCGTCACGCGTGCTGCGGCGGCGGCATCCCATGCTTGACAGTTGACAGGCGCCTTCGCCGGCCGGGATGCTCGCCCGCGGCTCTTGCAGCCGTATCGCAGGAGGTGCCGATGGCCACCGCAGTGCAGTTCCCCCGGCAGGCGCCAGAGCAACCGCCGTGCGACCTGGTGATGAAGGGCGGCATCACCAGCGGCGTGGTGTATCCGCAGCTGATCGCCGAGCTGGCGCAGAAGTACCGCTTCAAGAACATCGGCGGCACCTCGGCCGGTGCGATCGCGGCGGCGGCCTGCGCGGCGGCCGAGCTGGGCCGGCGCGTCGATCCGCACTCGCGGGCGTTCGACGAGCTGATGCAGCTGCCCGACCTGCTGAAGGCGCGCGACCCGGCGAGCGGGCATTCGCGGCTGTTCCACCTGTTCCAGCCTGCGGCCGGCGTGCAGCGGCACTTCAAGGTGCTCGTCAGCATGCTGAACCAGGAGCCGCTCGCCGCCGCGGGCCGCGCGCTGCTCGCGGTGGTGATGCAGTTCTCGGGCTTCGCGCTGCTGGGCGTGGCGCTCGCCTTCGTGCTCTTCTCGCCGGTGGTGCTGGTGGCGGCGCCGGCGCTCGGCAATGCGCAGGCGATGGGCCTCGCGCTCGCGATCCTGCTGCTGTGGTGGCTGTGGGCGGCCTTCGGCCTGCGCCGCCTGCAGCGCGTGAAAGCCTCGCCGCTGTGGGCGCCGCTCGCGTGGTGGGGCATCGGGCTGCTGGCCACCGGCGCGGTGCTGTTCGCCGTGGGCCGTGTCGACGACGGCGTGCGCCTGTGGTGGGCGATGCTGGCCGCCGGCATCACCGCGCCGCTGACCATCGGGCTCGTGCTCGCGCTGGCCGGGCTGCGCTTTTGCGCCACGCTCGTTGCCGGCATGCACGGCAACGGCTACGGCCTGTGCAGCGGCCGCACGGTGGGCGACGCGGCGCGCGCGCCGGCGGGGCTCACCGACTTTCTCACGCGCTACTTCGACGACCTCGCCGGCCGCAGCGCGATCAACGCCGCGGCGCCGCGGCAGGCGCGGCCGCTGCTGTTCGCCGACCTGTGGGACGCGCCGTTCGACGGCGGCCGCTACCTCGACATGCCCGCGGCCGAGCGGCGCGTGAACCTCGAGGTGATGACGTCGGCGGTGAGCCAGCAGATGTGCTTCGCGATCCCGTTTCGCGACGAGCAGCGCCTGTACTACGACGCGCAGGAATGGGCGGCGCTGTTCCCCGACGAGGTGATGCGCTGGCTGAACCAGGTCTCCGACACCGAGGCCGCGCTCGGCGCCGAGGCCGCGCTCGCGCGCGGCGAGTCGTTCGGCCCGGTGGTGTTCACGCGCAGCGACGGCTCGGTGCGCACGCTGGCGCGGCTGCCGAGCAACGCCAACCTGCCGGTGGTGGTGGCGGTGCGCATGAGCCTGAGCTTTCCGGCGCTGCTGTCGGCAGTGCCGCTGTATGCGGTGGACTACAGCCGCGTGTTCAACCAGCGCGCCGGCGGCGCGGCGCCGGCGCAGCTCGAGGCCACGCGGGTGTGGTTCTCCGACGGCGGCATCGCCAGCAACATGCCGCTGCACTTCTTCGATTCGCCGCTGCCGCGGCACCCCACCTTCGCGGTCAACCTCAAGGCCGAGCACCCGGACCACCCGATCGACCGCCACCGCCCGCCCGAGCAGCAGAGCGGCCGCGTCTACCTGCCCGAGGGCAACGTCGGCGGCCGGCTGCGCTATTGGCCCTCGCCGCCCGACGGCAAGCCGTTGCCGGGGCTCCTGGCCTTCGTGGCCAGCATCGTCGACACGATGCAGAACTGGCGCGACGAGATCCTGTTCCCGTACCCCGGCTACCGCGACCGCATCGTGCAGGTGAGCCAGCTGCGCGACGAGGGCGGCCTGAACCTCGACATGCCCGACCTCAACATCGCCAACCTGAGCGCTGCCGGGCGCGGCGCGGCGGTGCAGCTGATCGAGCGCTTCTACGCGCCGCCGCAGGAGACCAGCGAGGGCTGGCGCAACCACAAGCAGGTGCGGCTGCGCGCGTTCCTCGGCGCGGTGGAGCGCATGGCCGGCGAGCTGCAGGATTCGATGGCCGACGGCCACTGGCTGCAGACGGTCGACGACATCGCGGCCGGCGACTACACGCAGGCGCACAAGGCGCTGGCCACGCGCTGCCTGGAGGCGCTCGGCGAACTCGCCACGCTGCTGCGGCACGAGGCGGTGTCGCTCGAGGAGCGCGCGCCCAGGCCGCGCGCCAGCCTGCACATCGTGCCGCGGATCTGAGGCGCGCCGGCGCGCGCGTTCACGCCTTCAGTTCGGCACGAAGTTCACCGCGAAGCTCGGCACGAAACCGTTGAAGCTGCCCGGGCGGAAGTTCTGCGTCGGTGCGCTGAGGCCCTGCGCCGACAGCGCAGGAATGAAGATGAAGTTGGTGCGCGCCAGGTCGTCACGGCCGCCGAGCGGGAACGTGCCGGGCCACGGCACGAGCGGATCGAGGATCTCCAGCGCCACGAACTCCTGCACGATCACCGGCGAGGGGTTCGGCTTGGCCGGGTCTTCCCAGGTGAGCGCGAAGTTCAGCGGCACCGTGGTGGTGCCGTTGGCGTTGGGCGTGAACACGTTGCCGTACTGCTCGAGCGAGCAGCAGGCCTCGCCGCCGAGGACGGCCGACAGCGTGTTGCGCATCTTCACGAAGCGCATGCGCCCGGTCACCGCGCCGACCTTGATGGTGGCCGAGGTGGCCACCCCGGGCGCGCCGGGGTTGTGCTGGGTCGGCGCCATGACCAGGCAGCTGCTCTGGCCCGAGCTGATGAAGGCGACGATGCCGCCGCCGGGCGCCTGCACCGGATAGCCGTCGACGCAGCGGATCGGGTTGTCGGCATTGATCGCCGCCAGGTTGGGCCCCACGGTGCGCGCCGCGCCGCCGCCGCCGCCACCACCCCCGCCGCCACCGCCCCCACCGCCGCCGCAGGCGGCCAGAGCCATGAGCCAGAGCATCGTCCACCCCATGCGCCGCGCGCGCCGCCCGCCGTCTCGTCTGCCGATCATGATCGCCCTCCAGGTGTGCGGCCGCCGATGGGCTGCCGTGCGCACAGGTTCGCCGCCCGGCGTTAGGCAATCGCTAGCGCGACCCGCTCGCCTGGGTGATGCGCTCGGTGGCGTGAGCCACCCGCTTGCGTCGCCCACCCGCTTGCGTCACCTATAGTGCGCGGCTTCCTCACGCCATGGCGCTCAAGTCCACCATCTTCAAGGCCACGCTGCAGCTGGCCGACATCGACCACGGCTGCTACGGCGACCATGCGCTCACGCTGGCGCGCCACCCGAGCGAAACCGACGAACGCATGATGGTGCGCATCGCCGCGTGGGCGCTGCACGCGCATGCGGTGCAGGGCCTGTGCGGCGGCGACGCCACGCTGGCCTTCGGCGCGGGTTTGTCCGACCCCGACGACCCCGACCTCTCGCTCACCGATTTCAGCGGCCGCAAGCGGCTGTGGGTCGAGGTCGGCCAGCCCGAAGACAAGCCGCTCGCGCGCGCCTGCAGCCGCGCCGACGCGGTGATCGTCTATGCGTTCGCGCCGGCGGCCGAGGTGTGGTGGCGCGGCATCGAGGGCAAGCTCGCGCGGCTCGAGAAGCTGCAGGTCTGGCGAATGCCGGCCGAGGCCACGCAGGCACTCGCCGCGCTGGCCGAACGCACGATGCAGCTGCAGGCCACGCTGCACGAAGGCGTGCTCACGCTCGGCAGCGCGCGCGGCAGCGTGAGCCTCGAGCCGCAGCGCTGGAAGGCGTAGCTGCGAAGGCCCTGCGCGGCGCTCGGCGGCGGCAGCGACTAGCATCGCAGCGAGCCCATGGACAACGCCACCGCGACCGACATCCTCGACGTGCTCGTGGTCGGCGCGGGCATCGCCGGCATCAGCGCGGCCTGGCACCTGCAGAGCCTGTGCCCGGGCAAGCGCTTTGCCGTGGTCGAGGCGCGCGAGCGCATCGGCGGCACGTGGGATCTCTTCCGCTACCCCGGCGTGCGCTCGGACTCCGACATGTACACGCTCGGCTTCTCGTTCCGGCCCTGGCGCGAGCCGCGGTCGATCGCCGAGGCGCCGGCGATCCTCCGCTACCTGCGCGACACCGTGCGCGAGGGCGGGCTCGATCGCCACATGCGCTTCGGCCTGCGCATGCAGCACGCGGCGTGGTCGTCGGCCGATGCCTGCTGGACGGTGACGTTCAACTCCAGCACCGACGCCGCGGCGCCACCGGTGACGCTGCGCGCGCGCTTCGTGCACCTGTGCTGCGGCTACTTCCGCTACGACCACGGCTACACGCCGGCGTTTCCCGGCCAGGCCGACTTTCGCGGCCGCATCGTGCATCCGCAGGCCTGGCCCGACGATCTCGAGGTGCGCGGCCGGCGCGTCGTGGTGATCGGCAGCGGCGCCACCGCGGTCACGCTGGTGCCGGCGCTCGCCGCGAGCGGTGCGCAGGTGACCATGCTTCAGCGCACGCCGAGCTACCTGGTGAGCCTGCCGGCGCGCGACGCGGTCGCGGCCGCCGTCCAGCGCGTGCTGCCGGCGCGCGCGGCCGGCACGCTGATCCGCTGGAAGAACGCGCTGATGGCCCTGCTGGTGTTCCACCTCTGCCGCCGCCGCCCCGGCCGCGCGCGTGCGTTCCTGCTGCGCCAGGTGGCGCGCCAGCTGCCGGCGGGCTACGACGCGGCGACGCATTTCACGCCGCCGTACAACCCGTGGGAGCAGCGGCTGTGCCTGGTGCCCGACGGCGACTTCTTCGCCGCGATCCGCAGCGGGCGCGCCCGCGTCGTCACGCGCAACATCGACCGCTTCGAGCCCGACGGCGTGCGCCTGGCTGGCGGCGAGCTGCTGGCCGCCGACGTGATCGTCACCGCCACCGGGCTCGAGCTGCAGCTGATGGGCGGCGCCGGCGCGAGCGTCGACGGCCGCGCGGTGGACGTGCCGGCGCTGGTGCCCTACAAGGGCGTGATGTACAGCGGCGTGCCGAACTTCGCCGCCACCTTCGGCTACACCGCGGCATCGTGGACGCTGAAGGCCGATCTGACGAGCCGTTATGTGTGCCGCCTGCTGAACCACATGGACGCCACCGGCGCCAAGGTGGCCACGCCGGTGCTCGCCGACGCGTCGCTGGCGCGCGAGCCGCTGGTGGATTTCTCGTCGGGCTACTTCCAGCGCCATCTCGCGTCGCTGCCGCGGCAAGGCCGCGAGAAGCCCTGGCGCTTCAACCAGAACTACCTCGCCGACTGGCTCACGCTGAAGCACGGCGCCATTGCCGACGGCGTGCTGCGCTTCTCGGGCTGAGCGGCCGGAGCTGCGCCGGCTCGCCCAGGTGGCGCATCGAGGCAGGGTGGAAGTCGGTGCTCCAGGGCATGCGTTGACCATCGTCGAGCGCGCCCACGGCCGCGCCTTGCGTTGACTCAACGGGGCGGCAACGCGGCGCACGATCATCGATCGCGTTGTCGACTGCAACGCGCGAATCCATGGCTGCCAAGGTGTTGATGTTCGGCGAGGAGGCTCGCCACAAGATCGTCGCCGGCGTCAACACGCTGGCCGACGCGGTGATGCTCACGCTCGGGCCGCGCGGCCGCACCGTGCTGCTGCAGCGCGAGTTCGGCGCGCCGGCGGTGGTGAACTCCGGCGTCATCGTCGCCAAGTCGGTCGAGCTGGCCGATCCGTTCGAGGACATGGGCGCGCAGATGGTGCGCGAGGTGGCGGTGCGCACCAGCGAGATGGCCGGCGACGGCACGACCACCGCCACGCTGCTGGCGCGCGCGATGGTGCGCGAGGGCATGAAGGTGGTGGCCGCCGGCATGAACCCGATGGACGTGCGCCGCGGCATCGAGCGCGCCACGGCCACGGTGGTCGAGGCGCTCAAAGGCTTGGCGCAGCCGTGCCGCAGCTCGGCCGAGATCGCGCACGTGGCGGCGATCTCGGGCAACAACGACCGCTCGATCGGCGAGCTGATCGCGCAGGCGATGGACAAGGTCGGCCGCGAGGGCGCGATCACCATCGAAGACGGCTCGGGCGTGGCCAGCGAACTCGAAGTGGTCGAGGGCCTGCAGTTCGACCGCGGCTATCTCTCGGCCTACTTCGTCACCCAGGCCGAGAAGCAGCTCGCGGTGATGGAGCAGCCGCTGATCCTGCTCGCCGACCGCAAGATCACCTCGGTGAGGGATCTGCTGCCCACGCTGGAGCTGGTGGCACGGCAGAACCAGCCGCTGCTGATCGTCTGCGAGGAGCTCGAAGGCGATGCGCTCGCCACGCTGGTGGTCAACCACCTGCGCGGCGTGCTCAAGTGCTGCGCGGTGCGCGCGCCGGGCTTCGGCGACCGGCGCCGCGAGATGCTCGAAGACCTGGCGCTGGTGACCGGCGGCGTGGTCGTCTCCGAACAGGTGGGGCTGACGCTGGAGAAGATCACGCCCGAGCACCTGGGCCGTGCGCGGCGCGTCGAGGTCGGCAAGGAGCGCACCACCATCGTCGGCGGCAGCGGCGACGCCAAGGCCATCGCCGCGCGCGTGGCGCAGCTCAAGCAGCAGATCGACGAGCGCAGCACCAGCAAGTACGACCGCGAGCAGCTCGAGCAGCGCGTGTCCAAGCTGGCCGGCGGCGTGGCGGTGGTCAAGGTCGGTGCCGCCACCGAGGCCGAGATGAAGGAGCGCAAGATCCGCGTCGAAGACGCGCTGCACGCCACGCGCGCCGCCGTCGACGAAGGCATCGTGCCCGGCGGCGGCGTGGCGCTGGTGCGCTGCCGCGCCGCGCTGGCCGGCGTGCACGAGGCCAATGCCGACATCCAGGCCGGGCTGCGCATCGTGGAGCGCGCGCTCGAGGAGCCGCTGCGCCAGATCGCGCGCAATGCTGCCGAGGAGGATTCGGTGGTGCTCGAGCAGGTGCTGCGCGGCGGCGGCGCCTACGGCTACAACGCGCAGGCGCGCGAGTACGGCGATCTGCTCGACATGGGCGTGATCGACCCGGCCAAGGTCACGCGGCTCGCGCTGCAGAACGCGGCATCGATCGCCAGCCTGCTGCTGACCACCGATTGCCTGATCGCCGCCAAGCCCGCGAGCGCGCCGGCCGCGCCGGCGATGCCCGAGGCCTATTGAATGCGCAAGCTGGATCCGCAACCACGGCAAGGAGAGTGCGATGTGGCAGAACCTGAGTGCCGGTGACCTGTGCACGCGCGACACCGTGTTCGCGCTGCCGCAGACGGGGGTGGCCGAGGCTGCGCGCCTGATGCGCGAGCAGCACGTGGGCAGCCTCGTGGTGGTGGAGGAAAGCCCGCGCGGCCGCGCCGTGGTGGGCATGCTGACCGACCGCGACATCGTGACCGCGATCGTGGCCAAGGAGGTCGACCCGACGCTGGTGCGCGTGGGCGACGTGATGAGCCGCGACCCTTTGACGGCGCGCGAGTCCGACACCGTGCTCGACGTGCTGACCGCCATGCGCCAGCGCGGCGTGCGCCGCGTGCCGGTGGTCGATGCGAAGGGCAGCCTGATGGGCATCCTCGCCCTCGACGATCTGCTCGGCGTGCTGGCCGAGCAGATGCGCGCTGTGGTGGCGGTGATCGAAAGCGGCGGCTCGCGCGAGAAGCAGCGGCGCGCCTAGGCGCGCGCCGCGGGCGGCGCGGCCGAGGCGCTTGCCGCCGCCTCGGCATGCACCCACGCGAGGAAAGCCTCGACCGGCGCCATCGCCGACGGCGTGCTGCGCTTTTCGGGCTGGGCACGCTGCCACCCCGATTCCGGGTAAACGAGTCCCGCGGCCGCGGGCTTGCGACAGATCAACACCCAAGCCATTCTTGGACATCTTGTTACGCCTTGCGGCCGATCGTTGCCGAAGGCGAAGGGGGGGATGGCGGTGGGCAACTACGGAAGCCGATCGTGGATCGGCGTGTGCGCGGCTGTGCTGCTCGTGTCATGCGGCGGCGGTGTCGACGAGAACAACGGAAGTCGATCGTCGGCCGATAGCGCGCGCGAAGGCGCCATGGCGCTGCCGCCCGGGCTGACGATCCCGGCCGATGCCAACAGCAAGGGCGTCTGGGGCCCGGTGACGGCGTGGCCGGTGGTGGCCGTGCACGGCGTGCTCACCGCCGACGGCCGCGTGCTCAGCTATGGCACCAAGACCGACGGCACGCAGACGGGCCTGTTCGTCTACGACATCTGGAACCCGGCCGACGATTCGCACCTGACGATCGCGAACCCGACCGGCGTCGACATCTTCTGCAGCTCGCAGGTGATGCTGCCCGGCGGCGACGCCATCGCCATCTCGGGCGGCGACAACTGGACCGGCACCTCGACCACCAACACCGGAAACCCCAGCGCGACGGTGCTCGACCTGAGCACCAATGTCCTCGCCAAGGGCAGCGACATGAACCGCCCGCGCTGGTACTCGACATCGACCATGCTGCTCAACGGCGAGGTCTACGTGCAGGGCGGAACCGGCGGCACCGACTTGCCCGAGATCCGCGGCAGCAACGGCACCTACCGGCTGCTCGGCGGTGCCGGCACCGGCAGTTTCGACTTCATGTACCCGCGCAACTTCATCGCGCCCGATGGCCGCGTGTTCGGCTTCGCCAGCGGCGGGCAGATGTACTACGTGAACACCAGCGGCAGCGGCTCGATCACCGACGCCGGCACGCTGGCAGTGACGGGCAGCGACGCCAGCGCCGCGATGTTCGCGCCTGGGCGCATCCTGCAGTACGGCGGCAACGCCAACACCGCGGTGGTGATCGACATCAACTCCGGCACGCCGGTGGTGACATCGACCGCGCCCACGCTGCGCCAGCGGCGCCTCTCGGTGGCCACCATCCTGCCCGACGGCAAGGTGCTCGCCACCGGCGGCAGCTCGGTCTGGAACGCGATGACCAACGTGAGCTACGAGGCCGAGATCTGGAACCCGCAGACCGGCCAGTGGACGGTCGGCGCGTCGGCGGTGCGCCCGCGCCTGTACCACGGCAACGCGCTGCTTCTGCCCGACGCCAGCGTGCTGGTGTTCGGCGGCGGCGCGCCCGCGCCGTCGGGCTCCGAGAGCAACCTCAATCGCGAAATCTACTACCCGCCCTACCTGTTCGCAGCAGGCGGCGTGCCGGCCGCGCGGCCGGTGATCGCCACGGCGCCGACGGTGGTCGATGTCGGTCGCACGGTGCAGCTGCGCGTCACCAGCGGCCGGCCGATCAGCCGCGTCACGATGGTCAAGACCGGCTCGGCCACGCACGGCTTCAACATGGACCAGCGCTTCGTCAACCTGCCGTTCATCGCGCAGGGCGGCACGTTGGCGGTGCAGATCCCGGCGCGTGCCTCAGATCTGCCGCCGGGCATGTGGATGATGTTCGCGATCGACGATGCCGGCGTGCCGTCGGAGGCCAAGCTGATGCGCGTGAACGTGGCGCCGGCGCTCAACACCGCGGTCACGCCCGTGCTCGCCTCGCCGGGCAACCAGAGCACCGTGCAGGGCAATGCCGTGAGCCTCGCGCCCACCGCCACCGACCCCAACGGCGATCCGCTGCAATGGTCGGCCAGCGGGCTGCCGCCGGGTCTGACGATCGACGCCGCCAGCGGCCGGATCACCGGCGCGCCCACCGCGGCCGGCACCTATGCCGTGACGCTGGCCGTCAGCGACGGCTTCAACAGCGCAAGCGTCAACCTCACGTGGGACGTCACCGGGCAGGCGCCGCTGGTGCTCGCCGTGCCGCAGGCCCAGGCGCCGACCCAAACGGGCGGCGTGGCGACCTTCACCGCCAGCGCCACCGGCCAGAACGTGATGTACAGCTGGGACTTCGGCGACGGCACGCCCGCCACCGGCTTCTCGCCGAATCCGCGGGTCAGCCACGCCTTCACGCGTGCCGGCGTCTTCTACGTCACCGTCGCCGCCACCGACGGCGTCGCCACGCGGTACCAGACCATCCTGCACACCGCGTACCTGCCGCTGAGCGCCAACGCGCCGGTGCAGTCGACGAACCTGCTGATCGAGACCCGTGGCACGGGCAATGCCCGGCTGTGGCTCGTCAATCCGGACAACGACAGCGTGAGCGTCTTCGACGCCGTCACGCGCGCCAAGCTGGCTGAAGTGGCGGTGGGCGCGGCGCCGCGCTCGCTCGCGCTAACGCCCGCCGGCAACGAGGTGTGGGTGGCCAACAAGCGCGGCGCTTCGATCAGCGTGATCTCGACCTCGACGCTCGCGGTGATGCAGACCGTCTCGCTGGCGCGCGGCTCGCAACCCTATGGCATCGCGATGGCCCGCGCGGCCAACGCCGCCGTGGTGGCGCTAGAGGCCGGTGGTGCGCTGCTGCGCATCGACCTGGCCACGCGCTCGCCCGGTGCGTCGGCGCCGGTCGGCCTCAACGTGCGCCACGTGAGCGTGGCCGCCGATGGCCGCACCGCCTATGCCGCACGGTTCATCACGCCGCCGCTGCCCGGCGAGGCCACGGCCGCGGTGCAGGCCAGCGTCAACGGCACGCCGGTCGGCGGCGAGGTCGTCGTCGTCGATGCGGTGACGATGGCCGTGCAGCGCACGATCACGCTCGCGCACAGCAACGACGTCGATGCCGAGACCCAGGGTCGCGGCATTCCGAACTACCTGGGCGCTCCGGCCGTGTCGCCCGACGGCACGCAGGCCTTCGTGCCGAGCAAGAAGGACAACATCCTTCGCGGCATGCTGCGCGACGGCCGGCCGCTGGACTTCCAGAACACCGTGCGCTCGATCAGCTCGCGCATCGACCTCGGCACCCAGCAGGAGGATCTCGCAGGGCGCATCGACCACGACAACGCCAGCATGGCCAGCGCGGCGCTGTTCGATCCGCTGGGCGTGTACCTGTTCGTCGCGCTCGAGACCAGCCGCGAGGTGGCGGTGCTCGACGCGCACGGCCGCCAGCAGCTGATGCGCATCGACGTCGGCCGCGCGCCGCAGGGCCTGGCGATCTCGCCCGACCGGCGCACGCTGTACGTGCACAACTTCATGGACCGCACGGTCGGCGTGTTCGACCTCACGCCGCTGGTGCAGCAGGGGCTCACCACGGTGAGCCCGGTGGCAACCTTGAACGCGGTGGCCAGCGAGCGCCTGAGCGCCACCGTGCTCAAGGGCAAGCAGTTCTTCTACGACGCGCGCGACACGCGGCTCGCCCGCGACCGCTACATGAGCTGCGCCGCCTGCCACAACGACGGCGGCCACGACGGCCGTGTGTGGGACCTCACGCACGCCGGCGAGGGCCTGCGCAACACGATCAACCTGCGCGGCCGTGCGGCCACGGCGCAAGGCTTCCTGCACTGGAGCAACAACTTCGACGAGCTGCAGGACTTCGAGGGCCAGATCCGCGCGCTGGCCGGCGGCACCGGCCTGATGACCGATGCGCAGTTCAACACCGGCACGCGCAGCCAGCCGCTGGGCGACGCCAAGGCCGGCGTGTCGGCCGACCTCGACGCACTGGCCGCCTACGTGGCGTCGCTCAACGCCTTCGAGCCGAGCCCGCTGCGGCCGTCGGCCGGCGCGCTCAGCGCCCTGGCCAGCGAAGGCAAGCAGGTCTTCACGACGCAGAACTGCGCCGCATGCCACGGCGGCACCGCGTTCACGATCAGCGCCAGCAACAACCCGCGCAACATCGGCACCATCAAGCCGAGCAGCGGGCAGCGCCTCGGCGGCGCGCTCACCGGCATCGACGTGCCGACGCTGCGCGACGTGTGGGCCACTGCGCCCTATCTGCACGACGGCTCGGCCCCGACGCTCGAGGCCGCGGTGAGGGCGCACAACAACGTCAGCCTGTCGGACGCCGACATCACCCGCGTCGCGGCCTATCTGCGCGAGATCGGCAGCGACGAGGCCACGGCGCCGTCACCGCAGGCCAACGGCGGCGGCCTGGTCGGCAGGTACTACGCCGGCACGGCGTTGGCGGGCAGCCCGCTGCTCACGCGCACCGAGGCGGTGAACTTCAACTGGGGCAGCGCATCGCCGGGCGCCGGCGTACCGGCCAATCTGTTCTCGGCGCGCTGGACCGGCACGATCACCATCCCCACCAGCGGCAGCTATCGCTTCCGTACCGTGTCGGACGATGGCGTGCGGCTGTGGGTCAACGGCGCGCAGCTGATCAACAACTGGTCGGATCACGCGGCCACCACCAACACCAGTGGCAGCGTGAGCCTGACGGCGGGCCAGCGCGTCGCCGTCACGCTCGAGTACTACGAGAACGGCGGCAGCGCGGTGATGCGACTGCAGTGGCGCCTGCCCGGCACGAGCAGCTACGTGGCGATTCCGCTCGACCGCCTCAACGCCAACTGACGCGGCCGCAGCTCGGCCGAGGTCGCGCAGATGGCGGCGCCTAGGCGCGCGCCGCCGGCGGCGCGGCCGAGGCGCTTGCCGCCGCCTCGGCATGCACCCACGCGAGGAAGGCCTCGACCGGCGCCCGCTTGCCGTGGCGCGCCGGGTAGACGGCGAAGTGCGCCTTGACGGCGATCGACTTGGCCATGCCCAGCACCGGCTGCAGCTTGCCTTCGGCCAGGTGCTTGCCGCCGGTGGTCGTGCTTTCCAGCGCCACGCCGAGGCCCTGCGCCGCGGCGTCGAGCGACATCTGCGCGCGGTCGAAGCGCAGCGTGAAGCGATCGGGCGCGCGCTTGTCGGAATAGGCAGCGAACCAGTCGGACCACTGCACCACGCTCACGTTGCTCTGGATCAGCGGCACCGCCAGCAGCTGCTCCGCTCGCCGCAGCCGATGCCGGCGGATGAAGGCCGGGCTCGCCAGCGGCACGATGCGCTCCTCGAACAGCGGCTCGACCACCAGGTCTGGCCAGCGCGGCACGCCGTAGCGGATGTCGAGGTCCACCTGGCCGAGCGCGAAGTCGCTGTGCGTGTGCGCGGCCGACAGGTTCAGCGCGATGTCGGGGTGCGCCTGCGCGAAGCGCGGCAGGCGCGGCATCAGCCACAGCGAGGCCAGGCTCGGCGAGCAGTGCACGTAGAGTGAGTTGCTGACGCCCTGGCGCATGTCGTCGGTGGCCGCGGCGATGGCCGCCAGCGCGCCGCTCACGCGCGTCAGGTACTGCTCGCCCGCCGGGCTCAGGCGCACGCCGTGCGCGCTGCGCTCGAACAGCTTGAGCGCGAGGTGCGCCTCGAGCCGCGCGATCTGGTGGCTGACGGCCGACGCGGTGAGGTGCAGCTCGGCCGCGGCGAGCGCGAAGCTGCGCCGCCGCGCCACGGCCTCGAAGGCCATCAGGTTGGTCATCGGGGGCAGGGCGGACATGGTGTTTCCCCGCAGGTAAGGTGAAGGATCGTCATCTTACGGTGACGAACGATCGCTTGCCGTCAGGCTGCGCCCTCCGCACCATGCGCGCCACGAACTGCAAAGGAGTCGATCGAGATGCTGCTAAAGGACAAGGTCGCCGTCATCACCGGCGGCGCCGGCCCCAACGGCCTGGGATTCGCCACCGCCAAACTGATGGCGCAGCACGGCGCACGCGTGGCCATCCTCGACCTCGCGCCCGCCGAGCCCGCCACCGCCGCCAGCAAGCTGGGCAGCGGCCACCTCGGCGTGGTGGCGAACGTGACCGACAAGGCGTCGTGCGACGCCGCGATCGCCGCGGTGCTCAAGGCCTTCGGCCGCGTCGACGTGCTGGTCAACAACGCCGGCATCACGCAGCCGCGCAAGACGGTGGACATCACGAGTGCCGACTACGACGCGGTGCTCGACGTGAGCCTGCGCGGCACGCTGTTCATGTCGCAGGCGGTGATCCCGGCGATGCAGCGGCAGAAGGGCGGCTCGATCGTGTGCATCTCGTCGGTCTCGGCGCAGCGCGGCGGCGGCATCCTCGGCGGCCCGCACTATTCGGCGGCCAAGGCCGGCGTGCTGGGGCTGGCGCGCGCAATGGCGCGCGAGCTGGGCACCGACGGCATCCGCGTCAACTGCATCACCCCGGGGCTGATCCAGACCGACATCCAGAAGGGCAAGTTGAGCGACGAGCGCATGGCCGAGATCGCACAGACCATCCCGCTCGGCCGCAACGGCGTGCCCGCCGACGTGGCTGGCGCCTGCGTCTACCTCGCCAGCGACCTCTCCAGCTACTGCACCGGCATCACGCTCGACGTGAACGGCGGCATGTTGATCCACTGATCGTCCCCACGAACACCCACACGAGGAGATCCACCATGCAACGCAAGACCTTCGTCCGCACAGTGCTCGCGCTGGCCGTCATCGCTGCCGCCGGCGGCGCCGCGCAGGCGCAGACCGCCACCAAGCTCACGCTCGGCCACGGCGCCGCGCCGGGCAACCCGCGCCACGAGGCGGCGGTGCAGTTCGCCGAGCGCGTGAAGGCCAAGACCAACGGCCGCATCGAGATCCAGGTGGCGCACTCGGCGCAGCTCGGCGACGACGCGGCGATGATCACCGCGCTGCGCTCGGGCACGCTCGACATGTCGGCCAACAGCCAGGGCGCGATCGCCAACGTGGTGCCCGAGTACGCGGCGATCGGCCTGCCGTTCCTGTTCGCCGACGTGAACAAGGCCTACCAGATGCTCGACGGCCCGGTCGGCGAGGATCTCGCCAAGCGCACGGCAGCGAAGGGGATGGTCGTGCTCGGCTTCTGGGACAACGGCATCCGCCACGTCACCAACAGCAAGAAGCCGATCAAGGCGCCGGCGGACTTGAAGGGCCTGAAGATCCGCACCCCGCCCGATGCGATGACGGTCGACATCATGCAGACGCTGGGCGCCGACACGCAGCAGATCAAGTTCGCCGAGCTGTACGTGGCGCTGCAGCAAGGCGTGGTCGACGGCCAGGAGAACCCGCTGGCCAACATCGCGTCGGCCAAGCTGTACGAGGTGCAGAAGTACCTCACGCTCAGCGGCCACAAGTACGAGGCCACGCCGTTCGTGATCAGCAAGCGCTCGTGGGACAAGCTCACCCCGGCCGACCAGAAGATCTTCACCGAGGCCGCGGCCGAGGCCACGCAGACGCAGCGCAGGCTGTCGAAGGAGGCCGACGACAAGCTGGCCGCCGAGCTGAAGGCCAAGGGCGTGCAGATCGACACCGTCGACCGCAAGGCTTTCGTCGATGCCACCAAGCCGGTGTACGCCAAGTGGTCGTCGGGGCCGGTGGGCGAGTTCGTGCAGCGCGTGATGCAGCAGGCTCACTGACGGCACGCGGCGGCAAGCCATGGCAATCCTGCGCTTCATCGAGAACGCCATCGGCGCGGCGTGCCGTGGCGTGCTCTACGTCACCCTGCTGGTGGTGTTCGTCATCCTCAGCGCCAACGTCGCCTTGCGCTACGTGGCGGGCAGCAGCCTCGCGTCGGCCTCCGAGCTGCCGGAGCTGCTGTTCCCGTGGATGATCATGGCCGGCGTGGTGCTCGCGGCGCAGCACGGCTCGCACATCGCGGTGGTGATCCTGACGCAGAAGCTCGGTGCCTCGCGGCGCTGGGTGCTGGCCGGCGGCGCGCTGGTGGTGGCGGTGCTCTATGCAGCGCTTGCCGTCACCGCCTGGCCGGTGATGGAGATCGCCGCCGACGAGCGCACGCCGATCCTGCAGGTGCCCGGCTCGGTGAGCGTGGGCTGCCTGATCCTCGGCTTCGCGCTGCTGAGCCTGGCCACGCTGTGCAAGGTGCCCGAGCTGTGGGCCGGCACCGAAGTGCCGCACGGCCACGCCGAGCCCGAGATCGCCGCTTCGCACCAAGGCGCATGACAAGGAGCATGACATGACGGGTTTGATCATCCTCCTGTTCGTCGTCACCGCGCTGCTGTCGATCCCGATCGCGCATGCGCTGGTGCTGGCCTCGGTCGGCGGGCTGCTGATCATCGGCACGGTGCCGGTGCACCTGGCGATCGAGCAGATGCTGGCGCAGACGCAGAGCTTCCCGCTGATCGCGATCCCGTTCTTCATGCTGACCGGCGCGCTGATGGTCAGCGGCAAGCTCGGGCAGAGCCTGGTCAACCTGCTGTCGATGATGATCGGCCGCGTGCACGGCGGGCCGGCGCAGGTGGGCGTGCTGTCGTCGACGATCTTCGGCGGCGTGTCGGGCTCGGCGGTCGCGGATGCGTCGGCGATCGGCTCGATGCTGATCCCGTGGCTCAAGAAGCTCGGCTATCCGGCGCCGTTCGCCGCCGGCACGCTGGCCGCCGCGGCGACGATCGACATCCTGATCCCGCCGTCGATCCCGATGATCGTCTACGCGCTGGTGTCGGGCGCGTCGATCGGCGCACTCTTCGTCGCCGGCGTGCTGCCGGGCCTGCTGATGTGCGCCGGCTTCATGGCGGTGTGCTACGTGCAGGGGCGGCGCCGCCACTTCCCGCGCGACACCACGCCGTTCCAGTGGCCCGCGTTCTGGCGCCAGCTCGCGCACGCCGGCCCGGCGCTCGCGATGCCGGTGCTGATCATCGTGTTCCTGCGCTTCGGCATCGCCACGCCGACCGAGGTGAGCGTGATGTCGACGCTGTACGCGGCGGTGGTTGCCGGCGTGGTCTACCGCGACCTCACGTGGGCCAAGATCCGCCACGCCTGCATCGAGGCCGGCATCTCCACCGGCGTGGTGCTGCTGATCATCATGGCCTCCAGCGTGGTCGGCTGGATCGTCACCTACGAGCAGCTGCCGGCGGCGTTCACGCAGTACGCAACGCAGACGCTGAAGTCGCCGTGGCTGATCATCCTGGCGATGAACCTCATCATGCTGGCGACGGCGATGTTCATCGACCTGCCGGCGGCCGTGCTGCTGCTGACGCCGATGTTCGTGCCGCTCGCCGCCGCGGTGGGCATGGACCTGATCCAGCTCGGCATCATGATGATCGTGAACCTGTCGATCGGCCTGTACCACCCGCCGATCGGCACCACGCTGTTCATCACCGCCTCGGTCGCCAAGGTGCGCATGGGCGACGTGGTGAAGGAGCTGATCCCGTTCTACGTGGTCGCCATCGGCCTGCTGCTGGGCTTCGCCTACCTGCCGTGGCTGACGATCCACTGAACCCTGACGTATTGTTCAAGAGGACACCGCATGTCTGATCTTTCGCTGCTCGCCGCGCGGGCGCACCGCATCCGGCGCTACGCGCTGCGCATGGGCGAGGTGCAGGGCCAGGGCTACATCGGCCAGGCCCTGGGCTACGCCGACGTGCTGGCGGTGGCCTACGGCCACGCGCTCGCGTATCGCGCCGACGACCCGCACTGGGAAGGCCGCGACCGCTTCCTGCTCTCGCACGGCCACTACGCGATCGCGCACTACGCCGCGCTGATCGAGGCCGGCATCATCCCCGAGAGCGAGCTCGACACCTACGGCAGCGACGACAGCCGGCTGCCGATGTCGGGCATGGCCACCTACACGCCGGGCATGGAGATCTCGGGTGGCTCGCTCGGCCAGGGCCTGGCCATCGGCGTCGGCATGGCGCTGGCGCTGAAGCGCAAGAAGTCGTCGGCCTTCGTCTACAACTCGATGTCCGACGGCGAACTCGACGAGGGCGCCACCTGGGAGGCCGCGATGGGCGCGGCGCACCATCGCCTCGACAACCTGATCTGCCTGGTCGACATCAACAACCAGCAGGCCGACGGTCCGTCGGGCAAGGTGCTCGGCTTCGAGCCGCTGGCCGACAAATGGGCGGCATTCGGCTGGCACGTGCAGCGCGTCAACGGCAACGACCTCGCCGCGGTGCGCATCGCGTTCGACCGCGCACGGCAACTGAAGGACGCCAAGCCGCGCGTGATGCTGTTCGACACGCTGATGGGCAAGGGCGTGCCGTTCCTCGAAACACGCGAGAAGAACCACTTCATCCGCGTCGATCCGCCGGAGTGGCAGCAGGCGCTGGCCGTGCTCGACCGCGCGAACCCGACGCTGCAAACCGCTGGAGCCTGACCGCATGAACGCCCCCGTTGCAGAGAAGAAGCCGCGCCTGACGACCTCGGCGATGATCGCGTCGATCGCCGCCGAAGGGCAGCGCGTGAAGGCCGCGCCGTTCGGCAAGGCGTTGGTCGACTACGCCGCCAACCGGCCCGAGATCGTCGGTCTCACCGCCGACCTGGCGAAGTACACCGACCTGCATCTGTTCGCGCAGGCGTATCCCGAGCGCTTCTACCAGATGGGCATGGCCGAGCAGCTGCTGATGGCCGCGGCCGGCGGCATGGCCAAGGAAGGGTTGACGCCGTTCGCGACCACGTATGCCGTGTTCGGCACGCGCCGCGCGTATGACTTCGTCCACCAGGTGATCGCCGAGGAGAACCTCAACGTCAAGATCTGCTGCGCGCTGCCGGGGCTCACCACCGGCTACGGCCCGAGCCATCAGGCGACCGAAGACCTCGCGATGATGCGCGGCATCCCGGGACTGACGATCGTCGATCCGTGCGACGCGCTCGACATCGAGCAGGCGGTGCCGCAGATCGCCGCGCACAAGGGGCCGGTGTACATGCGGCTGCTGCGCGGCCAGGTGCCGCTGGTGCTCGACGAGATCGAAGGCTACCGCTTCGAGTTGGGCAAGGCCAAGCTGCTGCGCGACGGCGCCGACGTGCTGGTGATTGCGAGCGGCCTGCTGACGATGCGCGCGCTCGAGGCGGCGCAGGACCTCGCGGCCGACAAGGTGAGCGTCGCGGTGCTGCACTGCCCGACCATCAAGCCACTCGACGAAGCGGCGATCGTCGACGCCGTGCGCTACAAGCATCGCCTGGTGGTGGTGGCCGAGAACCACTCGGTGGTCGGCGGCCTCGGCGAGGCGGTGGCGAGCACGCTGCTGCGCCACCGCGTGCAGCCGGCAGGCTTCCAGCTCGCGGGGCTGCCCGATGCGTTCCTCGACGCCGGTGCGCTGCCGACGCTGCACGACCGCTACGGCATCAGCCGCAGCGCGCTCGCTTCACGCATCAAGACGTGGCTCGGGTGAATGACTTACCCCCTCTCCCCAGCGGGGAGAGGGCCGGGGTGAGGGGAGAGTCATGGTGCACCGCCACCCTCACCCCAGCCCTCTCCCGCGAGCGGGAGAGGGAGCAAGCGAGACAACTTCCATGAGCCCTCACCCGCAACAAGCCCTCGCCAACGCGATCCGCTTCCTCGCCATCGACGCGATCGTGCGTGCCGGCGAGGGCCACCAGGGCGTGCCGCTCGGCATGGCCGAGATCGCGACTGCGCTGTACACACGGCACCTGAAGTTCGACGCCGCCGATCCCGCGTGGCCCGACCGCGACCGCGTGGTGCTGTCCAACGGCCACGGCTCGATGTTGCTGTACGCGCTGCTGCACCTCACCGGCGTCGAACGCATCGGCATCGAGCAGGTGAGCACCTTCCGCGACTTCGGCTCGCGCTGCGAGGGCCATCCCGAGCGCGACGTGGCCTCGGGCATCGAGGTCACCACCGGCCCGCTGGGCCAGGGCATCGCCAATGCGTTCGGCATGGCGGTGGCCGAGGCGTACCTGAATGCGCGCTTCGGCGACGGCATCGTCGACCACCGCACCTACGCCTTCGTCGGTGACGGCTGCCTGCAGGAGGGCATCGGCCAGGAGATGATCTCGCTGGTCGGGCATCTGCGTCTGGGCAAGCTGACGCTGCTGTGGGACGACAACCGCATCACCGACGATGGTGCAACCGAGCTGTCGATCAGCGAAGACGTCGCCGCGCGCTGCCGCGTCGCCGGCTGGCACGTGGTGGAGGTCGACGGACACGACATCGAAGCGGTGTCGGCCGCGATCGCGCAGGCCAAGGCCGACCCGCGGCCTTCGCTGATCGCCTGCCGCACGATCATCGCCAAAGGCCTCGCGCGGCTGCAGGGCCAGCGCGGCGGCCACAGCGCCAAGCTGTTTGCCGAAGACGCGGCGACCGCGCGCGAGGAGCTGAACTGGTCATCGCCGCCCTTCGAGCTGCCGCCCGACGTGCTCGCTGCGTGGCGACAAGCAGGCCAACGCTCGCGCCCCGAACGCGAGGCCTGGCGCGCGCGCGTCGCCGCGCTGCCGGCCGCACAACGCGCCGAGTTCGAGCGCATCGTCGCCGGCGAGCTGCCCGAAGGCTGGCGCGACGTGCTGCTCGCCTACAAGCGCGACGCGCTCGCGCGCGAGCCGGCGGCGAGCGGCATCTTCGTCTCGGCCGAGATCAACGACGCGCTGGTCGAGCGCATGCCCGAGCGCATGGTCGGCTGCGCCGACCTCGAAGCACCCACCAACCACAAGCGGCGCCTTGCCGCGTTCACCGCGCAGGATCGGCGCGGCGCCTACGTGCACTGCGGCGTGCGCGAGCACGTGATGGGCGCGATGGCCAACGGCATGGCCGCGCACGGCGGCGTGGTGCCGCTGGCGGTGACCTACCTCGCGTTCGCCGACTACGAGCGCCCGGCGCTGCGCATGGCTGCGCTGATGGGGCTGCCGGTGAAGTTCGTGTTCAGCCACGACTCGATCGGCATCGGCCGCAACGGCCCGACGCACCAGCCGGTGGAGATGCTGGCCTCGCTGCGCGCGATGCCCAACATGCTGGTGCTGCGACCTGCCGATGCGGCCGAAGCCGCCGAGTGCTGGGAGATCGCGTTCGAGCATCGCTCGGGCCCGTCGACCCTGGTCTTCGCACGCCAGGCGCTGCCGCACGTGCGGCGCCTGCACACGAGCGCCAACCTGTCGCGGCGCGGCGCCTACGTGCTCGCCGAAGCGCAGGGCGGGCCGCGCGAAGTGACGCTGCTGGCCACCGGCTCCGAGGTCGCGCTGGCACTGGCGGCGCGCGATGCATTGCAGGCGGCAGACACGCCGACCGCGGTGGTGTCGATGCCGAGCTGGGAGCTGTTCGCCGCGCAGGACGGCGCCTACCGCGCGAGCGTGCTCGGCCCCGGCACGGTGCGTGTGGGCTGCGAGGCGGCGCTGCGCTTCGGCTGGGACCGCTGGCTGGGCGAGCGCGGCGGCTTCGTCGGCATGACCGGCTTCGGCGCGTCGGGCCCTGCCGAGGTGCTATACCAGCACTTCGGCATCACGCCCGAGGCCATCGTCGCCGAGGCCCGGCGGCTGCTCGCCGAACAACGAACCGATCTCGCCACCGCATGACCCATCGCATCGTCTTCCTCGACCGCGCCACCATCGCGCCGCAGATCCGCTTGAGGCCGCCGGCGTTCGCGCACGAACTGATCGCGCACGAGCACACGCGCGCCGACCAGGTGGTCGAGCGCCTCGCCGGCGCATCGATCGCGATCCTCAACAAGGTGCCGATCAGCGCCGCAGCACTCGAGCAGCTGCCGCAGCTGAAGCTGATCGCCGTCGCCGCCACCGGCACCGACTGCATCGACAAGGCGGCCTGCGCCGCGCGCGGCGTGGCGATCAGCAACATCCGCGGCTACGCCGTCAACACGGTGCCCGAGCACACGTTCGCGCTGATCCTCGCGCTGCGCCGCAACGTGGTCGCGTATCGCGAGTCGGTGCTCGCCGGGCGCTGGCAGCAGGCCGGCCAGTTCTGCTACTTCGACTACCCGATCCGCGACCTGCGCGGCGCGCGGCTGGGCATCATCGGCGAGGGCGTGCTCGGCCAGCGCGTGGCCGAGATCGCGCGCGCCTTCGGCATGCAGCCGATGTTCGCCGCGCACAAGGGCGTCAGCGGCCTCGGCCCGCTGTACACACCGTGGCAGGAGGTGCTGGAGACGAGCGACGTCATCACGCTGCACTCGCCGCTGACGCCGAAGACGCGCCACATGCTCGCGATGCCCGAGTTCGAGGCGATGAAGCGCAAGCCGCTCATCGTCAACACCGCGCGCGGCGGCCTCGTCGACGAGGCTGCGCTGGTGCGTGCACTCGATGCCGGCCTCGTTGCCGGCGCCGGCTTCGACGTCATCGACGGCGAGCCGCCCGCGCCCGACAACCCGCTGATGCGCGCCGCCACACGGCACAACGTGATCGTCACGCCGCACGTGGCCTGGGCCTCCGACGAGGCGCAGCAAGCGCTGGCCGATCAGCTGATCGACAACATCGAGCACTTCGTCGCCGGCAAGCCGACGAATCTGGTCGAAGGCTCGTACTAGGGTCTGTTGACATATGAATCACACCCGCGCCGGGGTGGCCAAGGGCGCAGGCGTAGGCGCGTCGCGCAGCCAAGGCTAGACGCCTTGGCAAGCGGCGCAACGCCCGCCTGCGCCCTTGGGTACCCCGGCCCGAAGGGTGAGGCCCTGCAAGGGGCGCACTCGTCGTTGCCGATGCTCGCCGGGTGTCCAACCCGGCTGCGCTCGGCGCCTAGATTGCACCCCTTGCAGGGCCTCACGCGGGTGCGATTCATATGTCAACAGACCCTAGGCGCGCCCGGCTACTCGACGCGGAAGTTCGTGAACTGCCACGGGTCGCTGCGGTCGATGCTCTCCTCGAACAGCCAGCCGCGGCCGGCCAGCGGCGTCCAGTCGGTGTAGACGCCGGTGAGCGGGCCCAGGAAGGGCCGCGCCACCGCGAGCACGTCGCGGAAGTCCATCTCCTCGGGCTCGATGATGCCGGCGCGCGGGTGCCGCATCGTCCACGCCAGGCCGCCGAGCACGGCGGCGGCCACCTGCAGCGTGGTGGCGCTGTTCGACGGCGCGAGCGTGCGCGCCTCGGCGCACGAGAGCTGCGAGCCGAACCAATACGCGCCGCGCGCCGGGCCCATCAGCAGCACGCCGAGTTCGTCGATGCCCTCGGTGATGTCGTCGCGCAGCAGGCGCTGCCGCGGCTGCAGGTGCCACTGGCGCGCCGCCAGCTCGTGCAGCGAGACCACGGCGTCGTCGCACGGGTGGTAGGCGTAATGCACCGTCGGCCGGTACTGCGGCGCGGCCGGGTCGCCGAGCGTGAGGTACGCCGCCATCGAGATCGCCTCGGCATGCGTGACCAGAAAACCGTGCATCGGGCCGCCGGTGGGCGTCCAGCTGCGCACGCGCGTGCCGCCGCCGGGGCGCTGCAGGTAGATCGCCGGCGCATCGGGGTGGCCGGGGTGGCGCGCGCCGTCGCGCGGAAAGTGCCGCTCGTGCGTGCCCCAGCCCAGCTCGGCCGGCTGCGTGGCCTCGTCGACGAAGGCCTCGCTCGACCAGGTGTTCACGAACTCGCCCACCGCCTTGCGCTGCGCGCCCACCTGCAGATCGCGCTCGGCAATGTGGATCACGCGCACGTCGAGCCGCTGCGCCAGGCGCGCCCAGTCCTCGCGCGTGGCGGGTTCGGCGGTGCCCAGGCCCTCGTCGGCCGCGAGGTTCAGCAGCGCCTGCTTGAGCAGGTGCGACACCAGGCCCGGGTTGGCGCCGTGGGTGAGCACGGCGGTGGGCGTGTCGGGCCGGCGCTCGGCGAGCACCGCGGTGCGCAGCGCGAAGTTGCTGCGCGCCGACGCATCGCGCCCCGGCGAGAGAAACCCGCCGGCCCAGGGCTCGATGCAGGTGTCGAGGTACAGCACGTCGCGCGGCTGGCACCACTGCACCAGCGCCAGTGACGACACGTCGACCGACAGGTTCAGCAGCACGTCGCCGGCGCCCAGGCGCGGCGCCAGCAGCGCGTGCAGGTTGGCCGCGGTGATGCCTTCGGCCACCACCTGCACATCGGCGCGGCGCGCCACGGCGCAGGCGCTCGCCTGCGGCTCGATCACCGTGATCTGCGCCGCTTGCAGGCCGCCGGCGCCGAGCAGCAGCGGCAGCGTGGCCTGGCCGATGGCGCCGAAGCCCACCAGCACGAGCCTTCCTTTGAAGGCGGGCAGGGCAGGAAGGTTCTTGTTCGACATTCGGCTTCCCCGGCGCGCGCAAACCGCATAGTGTGCATCGACTGGCGCCGATTCCACGCGCCCCCCACGCTTGACGATGCTCAACCGCGGGCCCAAGCGCGGGGTTACCTTGGCCGCCATGCCGCACCCGAGCCTGCCCGAAACCGCCACCGGCAACCGCTGGCCGCATGCCGGCATCGAACGCCTGGTGCAGCGCTACGCCGACGGCAGTGCGCCACGAAGGCGCGAAGAAGGAGGAATTCTTCCGAGCAGCCATGCTGCACAAGAGATGAGGGCAGGCCCCTCGGAGCCGGCGTACAGGCGCAGGCTCCAAACCGCCCACTGCTGCTGCGCTTAAGAGGCGTGGTGGTGAGCGAGCTGGGAAAAGGTCGGGCTTGACCCGATCAGGTGAGCGTCGACGAGACGAACGCAAGTGAACCGCTGATGACGTGTCGAAAGCGTAGGAACGATGTCGAAACCGCGGGGGTGTCGTTACCGCGGGACAAGCTCGGGGGGTGCCTGTTGATGGCCCGGGCGGCATCCGGCATGAAGGCGGCGTGACTTCGATGCAGGCTCTTGTGTGGAACGTGGGAACCTGTCGCCCCGATGCGAAGGGAGAAACGCAAGTGGAGACCCCATGAGCGTGAGAGTACCGATGCGGGGCACAGGGGCGGATCAGCCCGTAGGAGCGATGAAGGCCCGTAATGGGGCTGGAGCAAAGGGGCTGACCCATCCAGCCGAGGACGGCACGACAACCGTGGGCGGCAACGCCAGCGGGAGGATCGTGGCGGAATCGGCGAAGTCCTTCCCCATCAGCAAACGTCAGGTGTGGGAAGCTTACAAGCGAGTGAAGGCCAACGGAGGCGCAGCAGGCGTCGATGGCCAGACGATCGAGCGGTTCGAAGAGGACTTGTCCAACAACCTCTACAAGCTGTGGAATCGGCTGGCCTCGGGCAGCTACATGCCGCGCGCCGTGCGGCGGGTTGAACTACCCAAACCCGATGGCGGGACGCGACCGTTGGGGATCCCGACGGTGGCCGACCGCATCGCGCAGACGGTGGTCAAGCAGCACCTGGAGCCGACACTGGAAGAACACTTCCATGAGGACTCGTACGGGTATCGACCGGGGAAGTCGGCGCACCAAGCGCTGGACCGTGCCCGGCGCCGCTGCTGGGACTACGCGTGGGTCGTCGATCTCGACATCAAGGGATTCTTCGACACCATCGATCATGCGTTGATGATGCGTGCGCTCGAACGGCATACCAGCGAACGCTGGATCCTGCTGTACGTGCGTCGCTGGCTTGAAGCACCGGTGGAACTGGCCGACGGTCAGACGCAGGTGCGGACGCTGGGCACACCGCAAGGCGGGGTGATCAGTCCGCTGCTGGCCAACTTGTTCCTGCACTACGTGTTCGACGTGTGGATGCAGCGCCATCACCCGGATGTGCCGTTCGAACGGTACGCCGACGATGCGCTGTGCCATTGCCGGACTCGGACGCAGGCGGAGGCTGTGCTGGCGCGGCTGACGCAACGGTTTGCGGACTGCGGCCTGACGCTGCACCCGCAGAAGACTCGGCTGGTCTACTGCAAGGACGACGATCGACGGGGCGACCATCCCCACACTAACTTCGACTTCCTGGGTTTTACGTTCCGGGCTCGTCGGTCGAAGAATCGGTGGGGCAAGTTCTTCGTCAACTTCAGTCCAGGCATGAGTGCCAAAGCCGGCAAGCGCATCCGTCAGGAAATCCACGGCTGGCGGCTGCATATGCGCAGCGACGAGACGCTGGAGGAACTGGCCCGCATGTACAACCAGTGCATCCGGGGCTGGGTGAACTACTACACCGCCTTCTACAAGTCGGCGATGTACCCGACGTTGCGGCACCTGGATCGCAAACTCGCGCTGTGGGCAACCCGAAAATACAAGCGGTTGCGCCGCCATCGGCGGCGTGCATCCCATTGGCTGGAGCGCGTTGCGCGCTCCAGGACCGGCTTGTTCGCGCACTGGCACCTGCTGAGAGGGCAGACTGGGATGGGAAGAGCCGGATGAGCGGAGACGTTCACGTCCGGATCTGTGAGCGCCTGGAGGGGTGGTTCCTCCGGGCGACTCGACTCGCCGAGCGCTCGGGCACCGGCTTCGCGCTGCAGCTGCCCGACGGCACGCGCTGCACCGCCGGCGCCTCGCCGCCGGCGTTCACGATCGTCTTCCACGACGATGCGGCGCTGCTCGCGCTGCTGACGCGCGGCCACATGGGGCTGCTGGAGTCGTACTTCGACGGCCGGCTCGACGTGCTGGGCAGCCTCGGCGCAGCGCTGGCCAGCGGCATGAACGCGGGCATCGACCAGCGCCACGCGCCGCTGAACACGCTGGAGAACAGCGTGCACGAATGGCGCTACTCCAACGCCTCGCCGGAGCAGGCCAAGGCCAACGCGCGCGCGCACTACGGGCTGCCTGTCGAGTTCTACCGCCGCTGGCTCGACGACCCGCTGCTGATGTACACCTGCGGCTACTGGCCCGAGGGCACGCGCACGCTCGAGGAGGCGCAGCGCAACAAGATCGACCATGTGTGCCGCAAGATCCGCCTCGCCGCCGGCGAGCGCTTCGTCGACATCGGCTGCGGCTTCGGCGGCTTCATGTTCCGCGCCCACGAGACCATCGGCGCCAGCGGCGTCGGCATCAACACCACGCCCGAACAGGTGAGCTGGCTGCGCGACGAGATCGCGCGCCGCGGCCTGCAGGGCGCGCTCGCGGTGCGCGAGGCCGACTTCCGCGAGTTCGACGGCAGCTACGACAAGGTGGTGTCGATCGGCGTGCTCGAACACGCCGGGCGCGATCAGCTGCCCGAGGTGATCCGCGCGCATGCCGCCTTTCTCGCGCCCGGCGGGCTGGGCATGCTGCACTTCATCGGCCACGTGGGCCGCTACGACACCGAGCTGTTCATCCGCAAGCACGTGTTCCCGGGCGGCTGGATCCCGAGCCTGGCCGAGGTGATCGTCGAGATGGAGCGCTGCGGCCTGGAGGTGATCGACATCGAGAACCTGCGCCGCCACTACGCGCTCACGCTCGATGCCTGGGCCGAGCGTTTCGAGGCGCGCTGGGCCGAGATCCAGGCCATCGATCCGCAGCGCTTCAGCGAACGCTTCCGCCGCATCTGGCGCTGCTACCTGGTGGGCTGCGCCGAGATGTTCCGCTCGGCCGCCGGCTACACGCACCTGTTCCAGATCGTGTTCAGCAAGGGCAACACCAGCGCGGCGAGTTACCCGATGAGCCGCGCGCACCTGTATGGCGGCGCCGGCGGCAGCGGCTGAGCACGCGCAGCGCGTGCAGCAGGCGAGCGCCGCGCTGGCGGCGCAACCGGCGGGCGCACCGCCGCGGCTGGCCAAGGCGAGCTCGAACCTGTTCCGCGACCGCGCCGGCGGCGCGCGCACGCGGCTCGACCTGCGCGCCTTCGATCATGTGCTCGCCGTCGATGCGGCCGCCGGCTGGGTCGACGCCGAGGGCGGCACGAGCTTCGAGGCGCTGGTGGCCGCCACGTTGCCGCACGGCCTGATGCCGGCGGTGGTGCCGCAACTCAAGACCATCACCGTCGGCGGCGCGGTGGCCGGCGTCGGCATCGAGGCCACGTCGTTTCGCCATGGCCTGGTGCACCACGCGGTGCGCGAGCTCGACGTGCTGCTGCCCGACGGGCGCGTCGTGACCTGCGCGCCCGAGGGCGAGCATGCCGACCTCTTCCACGCGCTGCCCAACTCCTACGGCACGCTCGGCTACGTGCTGCGCGCACGCATGGCCACGCAGAGGGTCTTGCGCTTCGTGTCGGTGCGCCACCTCGCGTTCGACGATGCGGCCCGGGCCATCGACGCGCTCGCACGCTGCTGCGACGACCCGGCGCTGGACTTCGTCGACGCCGTGGCCTTCGACGACGGCGCGATCGTGATCTGCGCAGCGCGCTTCGTCGACACGGCGCCGGCGGTGAGCGAGTACGGCGTCGAGCAGATCTACTGGCGCTCGCTGCGCACGCGCGACACCGATCACCTGCGCGTGCTCGACTACCTCTGGCGCTGGGACACCGACTGGTTCTGGTGCTCGGCCAACTTCGGGCTGCAGCGGCCGTGGCTGCGCCGGCTGGTGGGCCGCGAGCGGCTGAACTCGCGCACCTACACGCGCTGGATGCGCACGGCCTCGCGCTGGCGCGTGGCCGAGCGCTGGGCGCGCCTGCGCGGCCGCACGCGCGAATCGGTGATCCAGGACGTCGACATCCCGCTCGCGCAGGCGGCCGAGTTCCTCGCCTTCCTGCGCCGCGAGATCGGCATCGCGCCGATCTGGCTGTGCCCGCTGCGCGCGCCGCGCGGCGGCTTCGTGCTGTATCCGCTGCGCGAGCACGCGCTGTACCTGAACTTCGGCTTCTGGGCTGCGATCGAGAGCGCCGAGCCGCACGAGCGCGGCCACTTCAACCGCCTGATCGAGCGCGAGGTGATGCGCCTGGGCGGCATCAAGTCGCTGTATTCCGACAGCTACTTCACGCGCGAGGAATTCGACCGTGCCTACGGCCGCGAGGCCTATGCCGCGGCCAAGGCCCGCTACGACCCGCAGCACCGGGCGCTCGACCTGTACGACAAGTGCGTGCTGCGCGCGTGAGCGGGTCGCCGCCATGCGCCACCTGTTCGATCCCCAGCTCGGTGAGGCGGCCGGCACGCGCTGGGCTCGTCGCCTGCGTTGACGATGGTCACCGCCGCGGCGCGGCCCGGCGTTATGGTCGGCCCCACGATGCAGGCCGATCCGCAGCCGCTGCAAGGTTCGGGCGACAACGCGCACGTGGCCGAGCTGCTGCGCCAGGCCGCCACGCTGCGCGCGGCGCAGCAGGACAACCGCTTTCGCGTCGCCGCGTACCGCGAGGCGGCGCGGCGCATCCTCGATCTGCCCGAGAGCGTGCGCGCGATCTACGAGCGCGGCGGCCAGGCGGCGCTGGACGCGCTGCCGGCGATCGGCCCGGGCATCGCCGCGGCGATCGCCGAGATCCTCGCCACCGGCCGCTGGAGCCAGCTCGAGCGGCTGCGCGGCGAGGTCGATCCGACGCACGTGTTCCAGAGCATCGCCGGCGTCGGGCCCGAGCTGAGCCAGCGCATCCACGACGAGCTGCAGGTCGACACGCTCGAGGCGCTAGAGGCCGTGGCGCAGACCGGCCGGCTCGAGCAGGTGCGCGGCGTCGGCGCGCGCCGTGCTGCCGCGATTCGCGCCGCGCTGGCGCAGCTGCTCGAACGCGGGCGGCGCAGCCCGCGAGCGCCGCTGCCCGGCGGCGGCCCGAGCGTGCAGGAGCTGCTCGCGCTCGACGCCGACTACCGCGCCAAGGCCGCGGCCGGCGAGCTGCCGACCATCGCGCCGCGCCGCTTCAACCCCGAGGGCCGCTCGTGGCTGCCGGTGTGGCACACGCGGCGCGGGCGCTGGCACTACACGGCGATGTACTCCAACACCGCGCGGGCGCACGAGCTGCAGCGCGAGCACGACTGGGTGGTGATCTACTTCCACGACGACGACCTGGTCGAGCACCAGTGCACCGTGGTCACCGAGACGCGCGGGCCGCTGCAGGGCGAGCGCGTCGTGCGCGGGCGCGAGCTCGAGTGCCGGCAGCTCGCCGCCGCGCGTCAGGCGCCGCCGCCGGCCCCGGGCGCGCAGCGCTCGCGCACGTAGCGCACCACGGCGTCGAGCGTGGTGAGCCGGGCGTAGTCGGCCTCGGGGATGTCGATGCCGAAGCGCTTGTGCCAGCCGATGATCACGTTGAGCCAGTCCATTGAATCGAGGTCCACCTGGTTGCGCAGCGGCCGCGTGGCGCTCAGCTCGCCCGGCTCGACCTCGGGCGCCACCTCGCGCAGCGTGGCGAGGATGCCCCGGCGGATGTCGTCGTCGTTCATGCGGAGTCCCTTCGTCACAGCGCCTCGGGCTGCTGCAGCTGCTCGGCCAGCGCGCCGAGAAAGCGCGCGCCGGCGTGGCCGTCGCTGGCGCGATGGTCGGCGGCCAGGCTCGCGGTGACCATCGGCAACGCGCACACGAGGCCGTCGGCCACACCCGGCCGCTCGGCGATGCGGCCGAAACCCACCAGCGCCACCTGCGGCGGATAGATCACGCCGAACACTGCGTCGACGCCCTGGTCGCCGAGGTTGCTCACGGTGATCGTGGGGTCGGTGATCTCGGAGCTGCGGATGCGGCCGCTGCGCGCGCGCTGCACCAGGTCGGCCAGCTCGGCCATCAGCGCGGCGAGCGGCTTGGCCTGCACGTCGTGGATCGCCGGCGCCACCAGGCCGCCGCCGCGCAGCGAGACCGCCACGCCGACGTGCACCGGCGCCGACGGCCGAAAGCCGCCGTCGACCCAATGGCCGTTGAGCTGCGGCGAGCCGCGCAACGCCAGCGCCACCGCCTTGATCAGCAGCACCGCCGGCAGCAGCCGCTGCGTGACCGGCGCGGCGGCGTTGCGCGCCTGCAGCCAGTCGAGCGCGCGGCGCATCGTGATCGCCTCGCTCAGGTAGTAGTGCGGAATCTCGCGCTTGGAGCGCGCCATCGCGGCGGCGATGGCGATGCGCATCTGCGCCGCGTCGAAGCCGCGCGCTGGCGGCGGCGCTGCGGCTGCCGGCGCCGTGCCGGCCGCGGCGCGCTCCACGTCGGCCAGCGTCAGCGCACCGCCGATGCCGCTGCCGGTGAGCGTGGCGAGGTCGACGCCGAGCTTGCTGGTGCGCGCCGGCGCGCCGCGGGCTGGCGCGACGGCGATGATCCGGTTGCGGCGTCGTGCGCGGTGCCGGCGCTGCTGCGGGCTGCTGCGCAACGGCCGCGGCCGCCACCGGCGTTGCGGCGCGGCCTCGCCAGCCACGCGCACACGGGCCAGCACCGCGCCCACCGGCAGCTCCGCGTCGAGCGGCGCCAGCTCGTCGATCACGCCGTCGAGAAAGATCTCGACATCGATCGCGCCCTTGTGCGTCTCGACCACGGCCACCACGTCGCCGCGGTGCACGTGCTCGCCGGGCTTGACCAGCCATTGCACGACCTTGCCGGTCTGCATGTCGGCGCCGAGCGCGGGCATCGTGAAGTCGGCCATGGCGGCGCGATCGATGTTCAGCGCGGGCGCACCAGCGCGCGCGCCTCGCGCACGATGTCGGCCACCTGCGGCAGCGCGGCCTCTTCCAGGTGCTGCGCGTACGGCACCGGCACCTCGCGGCTGCAGACGCGGCGGATCGGCGCGTCGAGGTCGAAGAACGCCTCGTCGGCCAGCCGCGCGGCGATCTCGGCGGCGAGCGAGCCGCTCTTCCAGCCCTCGTCGACGATCACGCAGCGGTGCGTGCGCGCCACCGACGCGAGCACGGTGGCGGCGTCGAGCGGCCGCAGCACGCGCAGGTCGATCACCTCGGCATCGATGCCGTCGCGGGCGAGCGCATCGGCCGCCGCCAGGCACTTGGGCAGGCCGTTGCCGTAGGTGACGAGGCTCAGGTCGCTGCCGGCGCGCCGCATCTTGGCCGACGCGATGTCCACGCCGCGCACGGCCGGATCGAGCGTGCCCTCGGCGTTGTAGAGCACGATGTGCTCGAAGATCAGCACCGGGTTGGGGTCGGCGAGCGCGGCGGCGAGCATGAAGCGCGCATCCTCCACCGTCGCCGGCGCCAGCACCTTCAGCCCCGGGATGTGCGCGTACCAGCCTTCGAGGCTGTGCGAATGCTGCGCGGCCAGCTGGCGCCCGCCGCCGGTGGCCATGCGGATCACCAGCGGCACCGCGAACTGGCCGCCCGACATGTGCGGGATCGTCGCCGCGTTGTTGACGATCTGATCCAGCGCCAGCAGGCTGAAGTTGCAGGTCATGATCTCGACGATCGGCCGCAGGCCCGCCAGCGCCGCGCCGATGCCGATGCCGGTGATCGCCGCCTCGGCCAGCGGCGTGTCGACCACGCGCTGCGGCCCGAACTCCTCGAGCAGGCCCTTGGTGACGGCGTAGCAGCCGCCGTACTTGCCCACGTCTTCGCCCATCACGAAGCAGCGCGGGTCGGCGATGAGCGCGTCGCGGATGGCCTGGCGGCAGGCTTCGCGGTAGGTCATGCGCAGCGGCGCGTCGGTCACGACCGGGCCTCCTGCGGCACGCGCTCCATCAGCACGAAGCGTTCGAGATCGGCCGCCGGTTCGAGCGTGCCGGCCTCGGCGAACGCCACCGCGGCATCGAGCTCGGTGCCGATCTGCGCGTCGATCGCCGCCAGCTCGTCGGCCGTGGCGTGGTGGTTGTCGAGCATCCAGCGCCGCAGGCGCTCGATCGGGTCGTGCGCCTTCCAGCGCTCGATCTCGTCGCGGCTGCGGTAGGCCTGGGTGTCGAACATCGAGTGCGCGCGAAAGCGGTAGGTGCGGCATTCGAGGAATTGCGGGCCTTCACCCGAACGCGCGCGCGCCACCGCACGCCGCGCCGCGGCTTCGACGGCCACGGCATCCATGCCGTCGACCTGCTCGGCCGGCATGCGATAGGCCTGCGCCTTGCGCCAGACCTCGGTCTGCACCTCGGCGTCGGCCAGCGGCACGCCCATCGCGTAGAGGTTGTTCTCGCAGACGAACAGCACCGGCAGCCGCCACAGCTCGGCCAGGTTCATCGTCTCGTGGAACACGCCTTCGCCGACCGCGCCCTCGCCGAAGAAGCAGGCGGTGACGGCGCCGCGCCCCAGGCGCTGGTCGGCCAGCGCGATGCCGGCGGCCAGCGGCAGGCCGCCGCCGACGATGGCGTTGCCGCCGAAGAAGCGCGCGCCGGCGTCGAACACATGCATCGAGCCGCCGCGGCCGCGGCTGCAGCCCTCGGCCTTGCCGAGCATCTCGGCCATCAGCGCATTCATCGGCACGCCGCGCGCCAGCGCCTGGCCATGCTCGCGGTAGGTGGCGACCACCGCGTCGCGCGGCTCGAGGGCGGCCATCACGCCGACGGCGATCGCCTCCTCGCCGTCGTAGAGGTGCAGGAAGCCGCGGATCTTCTGCGCCTGGTACAGCTCGACGCAGCGCGCCTCGAAGCGGCGGATGCGCAGCATCTGCCGGTACAGGTGCTGCAGGTGCGCGCGGTCGAGGTGGAGCTTGGGTTCAGCCATGCGGCGTTGTCTCCAGCGTCGACAGATCGCCCTCGGGCAGGCCCAGCTCGCGCGCCTTGAGCAAGCGGCGCATCACCTTGCCGCTGCGCGTGTGCGGGAGCGTCTCGGCGAAGTCGATCTCCTTCGGCGCCACCGCGGCGCCGAGGCGCTTGCGCGCATGGCCGAGCAACTCGGCGCGCAACGCATCGCCGGGGGCAAAGCCGGCCTTCAGCGTGACGAAGGCCTTCACCGTTTCGCCCAGCGTGGCGTCGGGCTTGCCGATCACGCCGGCCTCGGCCACCGCCGGGTGCTCCATCAGCGCACTCTCGACCTCGAACGGGCCGATCAGGTGGCCGGCCGACTTGATCACGTCGTCGGCGCGGCCGACGAACCAGTAGTAGCCGTCGGCGTCGCGCCGCGCGAGGTCGCCGCTGAGGTAGAGGTCGCCGGCGAAGCACTTGCGATAGCGCTCGTCCTGCCCGAGGTAGCCGCGGAACAGCGACGGCCAGTTCGCGCGCAGCGCCAGCTCGCCCTGTGCCTCGGGCGCGCTGGCCACGCGCACGGCGCCGGCCTCGTCGCGCTGCACGATCAGCGCCTCCACGCCCGGCAGCGGCCGGCCCATCGAGCCGGGCTTGATGTCGGCGCCGGCGGTGTTGGCGATCATGATGCCGCCGGTCTCGGTCTGCCACCAGTTGTCGTGGATCGGCAGGCCGAACGCCTCCTGGCCCCACCACACCACCTCGGGGTTCAGCGGCTCGCCGACGCTGGCCACGAAGCGCAGGTCGGGGCAAGGGTGCGCGCGCACGAACGCGGTGCCGGCTTTCATCAGCATGCGCAGCGCGGTCGGCGCGGTGTACCAGACGCTCACGCGTTCGCGCTGCAGGATCCGCAGCCAACGCTCGGCGTCGAAATCGCCTTCGTCGACGATGCTGGTCACGCCGTGCAGCAGCGGCGCGATGATGCCGTAGCTCATGCCGGTGACCCAGCCCGGATCGGCGGTGCACCAGTAGATGTCGTCGTCGTGCAGGTCGAGCGCCCAGCGGCCGGTGGCGTAGTGCATCAGCACCGCCTCGTGCACGTGCAGCGCGCCCTTGGGCGCGCCGGTGGTGCCGCTGGTGAAGTGCAGCAGCGCCGCGTCGCCGGCCTGCGTGGCCACCTCGACGGCGCCATCGGGCGCCGCATCGAGCAGCGCGGTGTAGTCGAGCGTCTGCGGCGGCAGCGGCTCGCCGGGCTCGTCGTCGAACACGATCACCTGTTCGAGCCCTTCGAGCTGCGCGCGCTGCGCCTGCAGCTTGCGCCGGTACAGCGAGGCGGTGGTCACCAGCAGCCGCGGCTGCGCGATGCGCACGCGCGTGGCGATCGGCTCGGGGCCGAAGGCCGAGAACAGCGGCGTCACCACGCAGCCGGCCGCGAGCGCGCCCAGCACCGACACGTACAGCGCCTCGCAGCGGCCGGCGAGCACGAACACGCGGTCGCCGCGCGCCAGACCGAGCGCGCGCAGCGCATGGGCGAAGCGGTGGGCCTGCCGGCGCAGCGCGTCGTAGCTCAGCGCGCGCGAGCTGCCGTCGGCGGCGATGAAGCGCAGCGCATCGCGGCCGGCGCGCGGCGTGCCGGCATGGCGGTCGAGCGCCAGCTGCGCGATGTTGATCGCACTCACCCCGGGCCCCAGCAGCTCGTTGCGCACCGACTGCCAGCTGAAACGCGCACGCTCGGCGTCGAGATCGACGAGGTTCGGCGTCACGCGCCATGCGCCCGGTGTCTTGCGGATCAGCGTTTCGCGCACGCACACTCCGTGTGTGATCTCCAGCGATTCAGGTTGCCCGCCCGCGACGGCGCGCCGGTTGCGCATGCTCAAGGCGCGCGCCTGCGAAGCCAGCGCGCGGCGGCGGTGCGCGCTGCTTGCCATGCTGCTCGCCGTGCTGCTCGGCGCGGGCGGCCCGAGCGCGCAGGCGCAGCCGCTGCAGCAGCCGGCCGACCTGGCGGCGCGGTTCGAGCAGGAGGTCGATCGCCGCCTCGCGCTGCCGGCGCAGGAGCAGGCCTTCTACGCCGCACGGCTGCGCGAGGCGCTCGCCGCAACGCCGCTGCAGCGCACGCAGTTCGTGCTGCTGGTCGATCGCAGCGCCTCGGTGCAGGCGGCGATGATCTGGTGGCTCGCCGCCGACGGCTCGGCCGGCCTCGTGGGCGCGTCGCCGGCCTCGACCGGGCGGCCCTCGGGCTTCGAGCACTTCGAAACGCCGCTGGGCGTGTTCGAGCATGCGCTCGCCAACCCCGACTTCCGCGCCGAGGGCACGCGCAACGCGTTCGGCATCCGCGGCTACGGCGACAAGGGCCTGCGCGTGTACGACTTCGGCTGGGTGACGGCGCCGCGCGCCTGGGCCCCGGGCGAGCAGGCGATGCGGCTGCAACTCCACGCCACCGACCGCGCGCTGCTCGAACCGCGCCTCGGCCGGCGCGAGTCGAAGGGCTGCATCCGCATTCCGACGACGATGAACATCTTCATCGACCGCCACGGCGTGCTCGATGCGGCCTACGACGAGGCGCTCGCCGAAGGCCACAGCTTCTGGGTGCTGCGCAGCGATCGCGAGCCCACGCCCTGGTCCGGGCGCTGGCTGGTGGTGATCGACTCGAAGCGCAGCGAGCGCCCGGCGTGGTCGCCGGCGCCGGGCAGGACGCCTGGCGCCGTCACCGCCCGCGTCGCGCAGCGCAGCGCCTGCTGAATGTTTGCTCGGCGCGGACTCATACCGATTCGCGATTGATCGGCATAGATCCTGTCGCGTTCGAGCTTTGAGACGGTGGCAGGTTTGCTCGTGAGGGTGCGTGATGCGCTGGATATGCGCGCGCTGCGCCGCGGCCGCGGACCGTGGGGCCCGTGCGCTCAAACTGCGGCGCCCCGGCCCGCGGGCCGGGGTCCGCTGTGCTGCTCGCAGCAAGGGGCGTCGAGCGCGAACTTCGCTGAGCGCCGCTGAACGCGGCGCCGCATAAAGCCCGCGCTCGCCGGTCTGGCGCTGACGCGCCAGACTTCCCCCTTGCTGCTG
>JAXMEL010000005.1:0-316099 GCA_046348365.1 Burkholderiaceae bacterium | reverse complement strand
GGCGGACACTGTCTCTGGACCGGCCAGCCGCGGCTGCACCCCTTCGAACGCCCATGCCGCAGTACTGGCTGATGAAAAGCGAACCCGACGAGGTGTCGATCGACGACCTCGCCCGCGCGCCCGGCAAGCGCGTGCCGTGGTTCGGCGTGCGCAACTACCAGGCCCGCAACTACATGCGCGACCGCATGCGCGTGGGCGACGGCGTGCTCTTCTACCACTCGTCGTGCGCCGAGCCCGGCGTGGCCGGCCTGGCGAGCGTGTGCAGCGCGGCCTATCCCGACGCGACGCAGTTCGACCGCAAGAGCAAGTACTACGACGCCAAGTCGACGCCGGAGTCCGTGCGCTGGATGAACGTCGACGTGAAGTTCGTGCGCAAGACGCGTCTGCTGTCGCTGCAGGAGATGCGGGCGCATCCGGTGCTGGCGTCGATGTGGGTGCTGCGCAAGGGCAACCGGTTGTCGATCACGCCGGTCACGGCCGACGAGTGGCGCGCGGTTTCGCGGCTGCTCGAGGCCTGAGCGAGCGCGCGCATTGATCTCGCTCGTCGAGCCGGCGCTCGCGCTGCAGCTGCTCGCGCTCGGCGCGGTGGCCGGCTTCATGGCTGGGCTGCTGGGCATCGGCGGCGGCATGATGATGGTGCCCTTCGTCACCTGGATGCTGTCGTCGCGCGGCGTCGACGCCGGCCTGGCCGTGAAGATGGCGATCGCCACCTCGATGGCGACCATCATGTTCACCTCGATCTCCAGCCTGCGCGCACACCACGCGCGCGGCGCGGTGCGCTGGCCGATCGTCCGGGCCATGGCGCCGGGCATCGTCGCGGGCGGCCTGCTGGCCGGCGCCGGCGCCTTCGCGGTGCTCAAGGGTGCGTGGCTCGCGGTGGTGTTCGCGCTCTTCGTCGGCTACTCGGCGACGCGCATGCTGCTGAAGCGCCACGCCACGGCCGGCGGCGCGCTGCCTGCGGGGTGGATACAGGCGCTGGTGGGAAGCGCGATCGGCTTCATGTCGGGCCTGGTGGGGGCAGGCGGCGCATTCCTGTCGGTGCCCTTCCTCACGCGCAGCGGCGTGCCGATCCACAACGCCGTGGCCACCAGCGCGGCGATGGGCCTGCCGATCGCCGCGGCCAGCACGGCAGGCTACGTGATCGGCGCCTGGCATCTGCAGACGCCCGTGCAAGGGGCGATCGGCTATGTCGTGCTGCCGCTGCTGCTGGTGATCGCCGCGGCCAGCATCGCCACGGCGCCGCTGGGCGCGCGCGTGGCCCATGCCACCGATACGCGGCGCCTGTCGACGCTGTTCGCGATGCTGTTGTACGCGCTGGCCGCGTACATGATCTGGCGCGGCTTGACGGCGTAGCCGGGCTCAGGCCGCGCTGGCGTCGAAGCGGATGCTGGCCAGCGCGACCGTGTTGCCGCCGCGGCGCCGCGCCTCGGCCAGCGCGGCTTCGCAGGCGCCGAGCAGCTCGGCTTGCGAATGCGCCGTGTGCGGGAAGCTCGCCACGCCCATCGACACCGTGAAGCCGAGTTCCTCGCCGTCGAGCACGACGATCTGCGTCGCGCACTGGCGGCGCAGGCCTTCCATGCGCGAATGCGCGGTGGCCAGCCCCACGCCGGACAGCAGCACCGCGAAGCGGCGCGCCTGCAGCCGGCACGACGCGTCCATCGCGCGCGTGTTGCCGCGCAGGAGCCGGCCCATCGCCTCGAGCACGCGGTCCATCGCGCGTGCGCCGAGCGCGGCGACGCGCTCGCTGTCGTCGTCGAGATCCAGCAGCACCAGCGCGAACTCGCGATGCTCGCGGGTGGACAGGTCGACCTCGCGGCGCAGCTGGTCCTCGAAGTGGGCGCGCGTGTTCAGGCCGGTCGCGCTGTCGCGCATCACCTGTTCGCCGTACTCGCGGCGCAGTTGCACGTTGGCCGCCTGCTGCTGCTCGATCTGCTCGAGCGCCGACTGCAGCTGCGCTTCGCGCTGGCGCTGGGGCAGCAGATCGCGCCACACCGAGACGATCACGCGCCGGCCATCGATCTCGCTGATCACGCGCACGACCTCCCAGTCGTGCTTGGCATCGCGCCAGTCGAAGCGGTGCTCGCTCGTGATCTGCCGGCCGTGCGCCAGCGCAGTCTGGTCGGCCGCGCGCATCGCAGCGCCGAGCGTGGGATCGAACAGCTCGGTGTCGTTGCGGCCACGCACGTCGCCCGCCGGGCGGCCGTAGAAGGCGGCCAGCGTGTCAGACACCCAGAGGTAGCGGCCGTCGGCGGCGTCCTTGACGCCCGCCATCACGCCATTCTGGCCGGCCAGCGTCATCAGGGCCCGCCCCATCGCGGCGAACACGCCGTCCTGCGCCTCGCGCAGCGGCGCGACGGCGGCAGGGTTGATCTCGGCAGCGGCGTTCATCACTTCGTGCAGCGTTCGTCGAGGGACCGTTCCGAAAGCATGATAGCGACGCACCTCGGACGCGTCATGATTTGTGCAACGCACAATGTCGTTTGCACCCCCTCGAACGCGGAGGGTCCGAGGCAGCATCTGATGCGCTGCGTGCACACCCTCACGAACGACGCATGACGACCACCGACGCAGACATCGCAGGCCCGGCACGCGGCGTGACGCAGCGCGTCGATGTCGTGATCGTCGGTGCCGGCGCGGCCGGGCTGCATGCCGCCGCCCTGGCCGGGCAACGCGGGCTGTCAGTGCTGCTGATCGACCACGCGCGCAAGGTCGCCGAGAAGATCCGCATCTCGGGCGGCGGCCGCTGCAACTTCACCAATCGCAGCGTCGGCGCGAACAACTACGTGTCGGAGAACCCCGACTTCTGCCGCTCTGCCCTCGCGCGCTACACGCCCGACGACTTCATCGCCTTGCTCGACCGCCATCGCATCGGCTGGCACGAGAAGCACCGCGGCCAGCTCTTCTGCGACGACGGCAGCGGCCGCATCATCGAGATGCTGCTCGATGAATGCAAGCGCGGCGCCGTCCAGCGCTGGCAGCCGTGCCGCGTCGAAGCGGTCGAGGCGGGCGACGCGGGCTTTCGCGTCGTCACCGATCGCGGCGAGGTGCGCAGCCGCTCGCTCGTCGTCGCCACCGGCGGCTTGTCGGTGCCGGCCGTCGGCGCGACCGACTTCGGCTACCGCCTGGCCCGGCAGTTCGGCCACCGCATCGTCACGCCGCGCCCGGCGCTGGTGCCGCTGACCTTCGACGCCGCCAGCTGGGCCGCCTTCGGCGCGCTGGCGGGCCTGTCGCTGCACGTCGGCATATCCACCGGCCAGGGCCGGCAGCGGCAGCAGTTCCACGAAGACCTGCTGTTCACGCACCGCGGGCTCAGCGGGCCGGCCGCGCTGCAAATCTCCAGCTACTGGCACAGCGGCGAAGCGATCGAGATCGATCTCGCTGACGGCCGCGACCTTGCGGCCGAGTTGCTCGAGGCCAAGGCGCGTTCGCGCCGCCAGCTGGGCAGCCAGCTGGCGCAGTGGCTGCCGCAACGCCTGGCAAGCGCCTGGCTGGCCGAGGTCGGCATCGACCCCGCACGGACGTTGGAGCAATGCCGTGATGCCGAGCTTCGCGAACTGGCAGGCAGCCTGGCGCGCTGGCGTCTCGTGCCCAGCGGCACCGAGGGCTGGCGCAAGGCCGAGGTCACGGCCGGCGGCGTGGACACCCGCGAGCTGAGCTCGCAGACCCTGGAAAGCCGCCTGTGCCCCAGGCTGTACTTCATCGGCGAGGTGGTCGACGTCACCGGCTGGCTCGGGGGCTACAACTTCCAGTGGGCGTGGGCCAGCGCGGCGGCCTGCGCCCGGGCGCTGCCGGTCGGCCCAGGCCGAGGCGCCTGATTCACGCTAGAATTCGCATCTTTGCCCGGCGCCTTGCGCAGGCTCCGGCGACCGCCGCTCGCACCGAGCGCCAGCCCAGAGGATCCGCAAGCTTCATGACCACCATTCGCGTCAAGGAAAACGAGCCGTTCGACGTCGCCCTGCGCCGCTTCAAGCGCACCATCGAGAAGCTCGGTCTGCTCACCGAACTGCGCGCGCGCGAGTTCTACGAGAAGCCCACCTCGGAGCGCAAGCGCAAGAAGGCGGCGGCCGTGAAGCGCCACTTCAAGCGTGTTCGCAGCATGCAGCTGCCCAAGAAGCTGTACTGAGCCGGGCCCGGCCCGCGTCCAAGCCCGCATGCGACGCGCTGCGGGCTTTTGCATTTGCAGACCAGGAGCGCCACCATGAGCCTGAAGGACCGCATCACCGAGGACATGAAGGACGCCATGCGCCAGAAGCAGGCCGCGCGCCTGTCGACGATCCGCATGCTGCTGGCCGCGTGCAAGCAGAAGGAGATCGACGAGCGCGTGACGCTCGACGATGCAGCCGTGATCGGCATCGTCGACAAGCTGATCAAGCAGCGCAAGGATTCGGTGGCCGCATTCGAGAAGGCCGGGCGCACCGATCTGGTCGACAAGGAGTCGGCCGAGATCCAGGTGCTCGAGGCCTATCTGCCCCAGCGCCTGTCGGCCGACGACGTGGCTGCCGAGGTGGCGCGCATCGTGCGCGAGACCGGTGCCTCGGGCCCCGGCGACATGGGCAAGGTGATGGCCGCCGCCAAGGCGCAGCTCGCGGGCAAGGCCGAGATGGCCGCAGTGTCGGCCGCGGTCAAGCAGGCGCTGTCGCGCTAGGCTGCGCCGCATGAACCCCTCATTGCCGGTACGCCCGGTGGTGCCCGGCGTCTACGTGGCGCCGCAACTGCACGCCGATGCGATGGCCGATATCGCCGCGGCCGGCTTTCGCAGCGTGATCAACAACCGGCCCGATTTCGAAGAAGGCCCGCAGCAGCCCACCAACGCGAGTGTCGAGGCTGCCGCGCGCGCGGCCGGGCTCGAGTACCGCTTCCTTCCGGTGCACAGCGTGTACCAGTCGCCTGACGATGTCGCCGCATGCGCGAAGCTGCTGGCAGAACTGCCGCGACCGATCCTCGCGTTCTGTCGATCCGGCGCGAGGTCGACGCGCCTGATCATGGCCGCTTCGGCGCTGTCCTGAACGCGCGGCTCGCCTGCGCGTAATCACGGGCCTGAGGCCCGAGGCCCGCTTCCTAGAATCCGCCTGCCGCGCACACCCGCGCAAGGGTGTGCATGCGATCGACACAGGAGACTGCCGCTTGAGCGCTTTGATTTCACTCTCGAAGATCATCGACCGGCTCAGCGAATGGGTCGGCAGGTGGGTGGCCTGGCTCGTGCTGGCAGCGGTGTTGATCAGCGCCGGCAACGCGGTCGTGCGCAAGGCCTTCGACACCAGCTCGAACGCGTTTCTCGAGATCCAGTGGTATCTGTTCGCGGCCGTGTTCCTGCTCGCCGCGGGCTACACGCTGCTGCGCGGCGAGCACGTGCGCATCGACATCATCCTCGGGCGCTTCTCGCGCCGGACCCAGGTGAAGGTCGAGATCTTCGGCATCCTGTGCTTCCTCTTCCCGGTGGTGTTCTCGGTCGTCACCCAGGTATGGCCGCTGGTGGTCAAGGCCTATGTCAGCGGCGAGATGTCGTCCAACGCCGGCGGCCTGATCCGCTGGCCGGTGTTCGCGCTCGTGCCACTGGGCTTCGCGCTGCTGGGCATGCAGGGCCTGTCGGAACTGATCAAGCGGATCGCCTTCCTGCAAGGGCTCGTCGAGGATCCCGGCAAGAAGAAGCAGGAGAAGTCCGCCGAGGAGGAGCTCGCCGAGGCCATCCTCGCGCAGCAGCAGGGCCAGGGAGCCAAGCCATGAGCGCATGGATCGTCGCCAACCTGGCCCCGATCATGTTCACGGGGCTGGTGGTCTTCCTGCTGCTGGGGCTGCCGGTGGCGTTCTCGCTCGGCGCCTGCGGGCTGTTCTTCGGCTGGCTCGGCGTCGAGCTCGGCGTGCCCGGCATGCACAGCCTGCTGCAGGCCCTGCCGCTGCGCATCTTCGGCATCATGGCCAACGACACGTTGCTGGCGATCCCGTTCTTCACCTTCATGGGCCTGATCCTCGAGCGATCGGGCATGGCCGAGGATCTGCTCGACACGATCGGCCAGCTGTTCGGCCCGATCCGCGGCGGCCTGGCCTACGCCGTGATCCTGGTCGGCGCGATGCTCGCCGCCACCACCGGCGTGGTCGCCGCCTCGGTCATCTCGATGGGCCTGATCTCGCTGCCGATCATGCTGCGCTACGGCTACGACCGGCGCCTGGCCTCCGGCGTCATCGCGGCCTCGGGCACGCTGGCGCAGATCATCCCGCCGTCGCTGGTGCTGATCATCCTGGCCGACCAGCTCGGCAAGAGCGTGGGCGACCTCTACAAGGGAGCGTTCATTCCCGGCTTCGTGCTGACGGGCCTGTACATCGTCTGGGTGCTGATGGTCACGCTGTGGCGGCCGACCCATGCGCCGGCGCTGCCACCCGAGGCGCGATCGATCCGCGAGCCCGACGGCACATCGGGGCTGCGCTCGTTGGGCGTGCTGTTCGTGGTCTCGCTCGCCGCCGGCATCGCCTGGAGCCAGACGCGGCCGGACAGCATGCCGACCGACGAGAACATCGTGGTTTCGATGTCGGTCGGCGTCGGCGTCGCCTTCGCGCTGGCCGTGTTGAACAAGGCGCTGAGTCTCAATCTGCTGTCGCGCATGGCCGAGCGCGTCACCTTCGTGCTGATTCCGCCGCTGGCGCTGATCTTCCTGGTGCTGGGCACGATCTTCCTCGGCATCGCCACGCCCACCGAAGGCGGCGCCATGGGAGCCGTCGGCGCCCTGGTGATGGCCATCGCGCGCCGGCGCCTGAACCTCAAGCTGATGCGCCAGGCGATGGACACCACGATGAAGCTGTCGTCGTTCGTGGTCTTCATCCTGATCGGCTCCACGGTGTTCAGCCTGTCGTTCCAGGGCGTCGACGGGCCCAAGTGGGTCGAGCACCTGCTGACGAGCCTGCCCGGCGGCCAGCTCGGCTTCCTGATCGTGGTGAACGTGTTGATCTTCGTGCTCGCGTTCTTCCTCGATTTCTTCGAGCTGTCGTTCATCGTCATTCCGCTGATCGGCCCGGTGGCCGAGAAGCTGGGCATCGACCTGGTGTGGTTCGGCGTGCTGCTGGCGGTGAACATGCAGACCTCGTTCATGCATCCGCCGTTCGGCTTCGCGCTCTTCTACCTGCGCAGCGTGGCACCGCACGACGAGTACACCGATCGCCTCACGTCCAGGCGCATCGCGCCGGTCACCACCGGCCAGATCTACTGGGGCGCGGTGCCGTTCGTGCTGATCCAGGTCCTCATGGTCGGCCTGATCATCACCTTCCCGAACCTGGTCTCGGGCGGCATCGCCAAGAAGGCCGAGGTGGACATCTCCAACATCAAGATCGAGGCCACGCCGGGCAAGTACCGCCAGGACAACGAGCCCGCGGCCACGCCGGGCGCCGCGGCCAGCGCGGCCGAGGGTGGTGCCGCGGAAGATCCGATGGAAGCGGTGCGGCGCGCGCTCGAGCAGGAAAAACAGAAGAAGTAGGCACCACGACGACCTGGCGCAAGGCGCCCGAAACGACAAGGCCCCGGGGGTGATCCCCGGGGCCTTGGTTTGTCGGCGACGCGCGGCTCGCAGCCGCGGACCGCAACTGCCGCCGTCAGAGCTTGGCGGCCTGCATGAAGTCGTCGAAGCTGGCTTCGGTGAAGCGGAACCACAGGTTCGCGTCGCGGCGGAAGTTGGCGTAGTCCTCGTAGACCTTCTTCCAGTTGGCGTTCTTCGTCGACAGCTCGCTGTACAGCGCCAGCGACTCCTTGAAGGCGGCGTCCATCAAGTCCTTCGGGAAGCGGAACAGCTTCGTGCCGCCGGCCACGAGCCGCTTCAGCGCGGCCGGGTTGCGCGCGTCGTACTTGGCCTGCATGTCGTGGTGCGCATAGGCCGCCGCGCATTCGACGATGGCCTTGTACTCGGCCGACAGCCCGTCGTAGGCCTTGGTGTTCACGTACAGGTCCAGCTGCGGGCCGCCCTCCCACCAGCCCGGGTAGGCGTAGTTCGGAGCGACCTTGTACAGGCCGAGCTTCTCGTCGTCGTACGGCCCGACCCATTCGGCAGCATCGATCGTGCCCTTTTCCAGCGCCTGGTAGATCTCGCCGCCCGGGATGTTCTGCGGCACGCCGCCGATGCGCTCGACGACCTTGCCGGCGAAGCCGCCGACACGGAACTTCAAACCCTTGAAGTCGGCCAGCGACTTGATCTCCTTGCGGAAGAAGCCGCCCATCTGCGCGCCGGTGTTGCCCATCGGGAAGTTGATGATGTTGTAGTTCTTGTAGAACTCGCGCATCAGCTTCAGGCCGTTGCCTTCGTACATCCACGCCGTCATCTGCCGGCTGTTCAGGCCGAACGGGATCGCGCAGCCGACGGCGAAGGTCTCGTCCTTGCCGAAGAAGTAGTACGGCGCCGTGTTGGCCATCTCGATGGTGCCGTTCTGCAGCGCGTCGACCACGCCGAAGGCGGGCATCAGCTCGCCGGCCGCATGGGTCGAGATCTGGAACTTGCCGCCGGTCATGTCGCTGACCTTCTTGGCGAACACGTCGCAGACGCCGAACAAGGTGTCGAGCGACTTCGGGAAACTCGATGCGATGCGCCAACGGATGTTGGCCTGAGCGTGCACGACCGCGGGCGCCATGCCGGCAGCCAGCACGCCGGCCAGACCGGCACCTTGAACGAATGAACGACGTTCCATGGAATCTCCTAGTGGGAACTGAAGAGCGTGAGGAGTCTGACGCGCGCGAATTCTAGAAGTGCCCCCCCTGGGGCCGACCGGGGTTTTCCCCCGACAACCTGCGGCGCGCGATGGCGGGCCGTGGCCGCTTCAAGTGCCCGCCAGCGTCATGGGGCCGATGATCATCGAGCCCACTGTCTTGCCGCCCCAGGTGTAGGTGTCGGCACCGACGGCCTGGATGTTCTTGAACATCTGCTGGAGGTTGCCGGCGATCGTGACCTCGTGCACCGGATGCACGATCTGGCCGCCATCGACCCAGAAGCCGGCAGCGCCGCGCGAGTAGTCGCCCGTCACGTGGTTCACGCCCTGGCCCATCAGCTCGGTGACGAACAGGCCGCGGTGCAGCTGGCGGATCATCGCGTCGAGGTCGTCGCCGGGCCGCGTGCGGCGGCTCGTCAGGCGCAGGTTCTGCGCGCCGCCGGCATGCCCGGTGGTGCGCAGCCCGAGCTTGCGCGCCGAGTAGCTCGAGAGGAAGTAGCTGCGCACCACACCGGCCTCGACGATGCGGCGCGAGCACGTGCGCACGCCTTCGTCGTCGAACGGCGCGCTGGCCTTGCCCTTGCGCTCGTGCGGATCCTCGTCGAGATCCAGATGGTCGGCGAGCACGCCCTGGCCCAGGCAATCGAGCAGGAAACTCGCCTTGCGGTACAGCGCGCCGCCGCTGGTGGCCTGCACGTAGGCGCCGATCAGCCCGGCGGCCAGCGGCGACTCGAACAGCACCGGCACTTCGCGCGTGCCGAGCTTGCGCCCGTGCAAGCGCGACAGCGCGCGCTCGGCCGCGTAGCGCCCGACGGCCTCGGGAGAGGCCAGGTCGGCCGCCGCACGCATCGACGTGTACCAGGCGTCGCGCTGCATCGCTGCGCCGCGGCCGGCGATCGGCGACACCGAGAGCGAATGCCGCGAACTCGGATAGCCGCCGCGAAAGCCGCGCGTGTTGCCGGCCCAGAAGTGCGACTGCTGCGCCGACACGCCGGCGCCCTCTGAATTCGTGATCCGGCGATCGGTGGCGAAGGCCGCAGCCTCGGCGCGCTGCGCCAGCGCCGCCGCGCCGTCGGCATCGATCGCCCAAGGGTGGAAGAGATCGAGATCGAGCGCGGCCTCGTCGGCGGTGGCGAGGTCCTGCGCCTCGGGCAGGCCGGCGGCCGGATCCTCGGCCGTGAAGCGCGCGATGTCGTAGGCCGCGCGCACGGTCTGCTCGAGCGCGGCGCGCGAGAAGTCGGAGCTGCTGGCATTGCCGCGGCGCTGGCCGACGAACACCGTGACGCCGAGCGACTTGTCGCGGTTGCGCTCCACGTTCTCGAGCCGGCCCTTGCGCACCGACACCGACAGGCCGCAACCCTCCGACACCTCGGTGGCGGCGTCGCTCGCACCGACCGCGCGCGCCATCGCGAGCGCGTCTTCCACGAGTTGCTGGAACTGCTCGCGCGAATAGGCAAAACCCTGCGCGGTCGTCGATGTGGCCATGTCGCTGCCGGTCGTGAAGGAAGAAGTCGCGCGACAATGATACCGACCACGTTGCGCACGCCTTCCATGCGAGCCCGCCCTTCATCACCTGCACTGTCGGGCGCCGACGCTGCGCCCGACGGCCGCCCGAGCAAGTCGCAGCGCAAGCGCGACATGCACGAGCTGCAGGCGCTCGGCGAGCAGCTGGCCGCGCTGCCGGACGATCGCCTGGCCGCCGCCGAGATGCCCGACGCGTTGCGCGCCGCGATCGACGAATACCGCCGCACGCGCTCGCATGAGGGCCGACGCCGCCAGCTGCAGTACATCGGCAAGCTGATGCGCCAGGCCGACGTGGAGCCGCTGCGCGAGGCCGTGGCCGCGGCGCAGATCGGCTCGGCGCGCGAAACGCTGGCGCTGCACGAGGCCGAGCGCTGGCGCGCCGAGCTGGTCGCCGACGACGCCGCGCTCGAACGCTGGGCGCAGCGCTTCCCGGGCGCCGACCTGCAGCAGCTCAGGAGCCTCGTTCGAGCCGCGCGTGCCGACGCCGCGCTGGCGCCCGGCCAGCGCCACGGCAGGCCGTGGCGCGCGCTGTACCAGTTCGTGAAACCCCACGTGGCCGAGGCCACGGATGCCGCTGTGCACAGCCATGAGTGACTTCGATTCCATCCGCATCGGCCTCGTCTCGATCAGCGACCGCGCCTCCGGCGGCGTCTACGACGACAAGGGCATACCGGCGCTGCGCGCCTGGCTGCAGCGCGCGCTGCGCAACCCGGTGCACGTCGAGCCGCGCCTGATCCCCGACGAAGCGGCGCAGATCAGCGCCACGTTGAAGGAGCTGGTCGACGCGCTGCGCTGCGATCTCGTGCTCACCACCGGCGGCACCGGCCCCGCGGCGCGCGACGTGACGCCCGAGGCCACGCTGGCCGTGGCCGACAAGCTGATGCCCGGCTTCGGCGAGCAGATGCGGCAGATCTCGCTGCACTTCGTGCCGACGGCGATTCTGTCGCGGCAGGTGGCGGTGATCCGCGGCAAGGCGCTGATCATCAACCTGCCGGGGCAGCCGAAGTCGATCGCCGAAACGCTCGAGGGCCTGCCCAAGGCCACGCCGCCGGTGCACGGCATCTTTGCCGCAGTGCCCTACTGCATCGACCTGATCGGCGGGCCGTACATCGAGACCGACCCGGCGGTGTGCGCGGCGTTCCGCCCGAAATCTGCACAGCGCGCGCAGCGCGCTTGAATCGGCGATGCGCGCCGAGGAACCGACGCGCTACTTCACGAGCCGGTTCAGCGCCGCGGCGTCGAAGCTCTCGGTGGTGTGCGCATCCTGCGGCACGCAGGGTTCGCTCGGCAGCTCGCGCGTGCGTGCCGAGAGCTTCTCGATCGCCTGCCACAGCAGCGCGATCTGGTGCTCGTGCGTGGAGGCATTGTCGATCAGGCCCTTCATCGCCAGCGACAGCGGGTCGTCGCCGTTGGTCACGCCGTAGGCCGAGAAGCCCATCTTCGCCGCGGCCTGCTCGCGCAGCGCGTCCTTGTCCTTCACGACGATGCGCGCCGGGATGCCCACCGCCGTGGCGCCGGGCGGCACCGGCTGCAGCAGCACCGAATTGGCGCCCACGCGCGCGCCGTCGCCGACCGTGAAGCTGCCCACCACCTTGGCGCCGGCGCTGACGATCACGCCGCGGCCGAGCGTGGGGTGGCGCTTGGTGCCCGGCTCCAGCGAGGTGCCGCCGAGCGTCACGCCCTGGTAGATCGTGCATTCGTCGCCGACCACGGCCGTCTCGCCGATCACCACGCCCATGCCGTGGTCGATGAACACGCGCCGGCCGATCGTGGCGCCGGGGTGGATCTCGATGCCGGTGAGCCAGCGGCTGAGGTGCGAGATGAAGCGTCCCAGCCAGCGCAGGCCGCTTGCCCACGCCGCATGCGCCCAGCGGTGCAGCACCAGCGCGTGCAGGCCCGGGTAGCAGGTGAGCACCTCCCAGGTCGAGCGGGCGGCCGGGTCGCGTTCGCGGATGCAGGCGATGTCTTCGCGCAATCGATCGAACATGGCAGGTGCGGAGCGCGTGCGGCTGGGTCGAGTGACGGCAGCGCCAGTTTATGCGCCCGGCCGCGGCGCCGCCGGCGTGTCAGCCCTTGCCCCGCCCGACGGCACGGGCGATGCCGCGCAGGATGTGCACTTCATCGCGCCGCAGCTGCGCGCGGTTGAGCAGCTGATTCAGCCGCGGCAGCAGGCGCTTGGGCGCGTCGGGGTCGAGGAAACCGATCTCGATCAGGCTCTGCTGCCAGTGCGCCAGCGTGGCCTGCACCTCGGCCGCGTCGGCCAGCTCGGCGTCGGCCGTTCGCGGCACGACGTCGAAGCCGCCGAGCGCCTGCCGCCATTCGTAGGCGATCAGCTGCACCGCCTGCGCCAGGTTGAGCGAGCCGTAGCCCGGCGCGGTGGGAATGCTCAGGCACGCATGGCAGCGGTACACGTCGTCGTTGGCGAGGCCGAAGCGCTCGCCACCGAACACGAAGGCCACCGACACGCCCGCCGCGGCGAGCGTCGGCAGATGCGCTCTCGGCGCCGCCGCCGGCGGGCCGAAGTCGCGTGGTGTCATCGCGGTGGCGCACACCTGCTGCACGCCGGCGAGCGCTTCGGCCAGCGTACCGACCACCCGCGCGCGTTCGAGCACGTCGGTGGCGCCGCTGGCCATCGCCAGCGTCTCGTCGCGCGTCAGCACGTCGGCAAAGCGCGGCTGCACCAGCACGAGATCGTCGAAGCCCATCACCTTGATGGCGCGCGCGGCGGCGCCCACGTTGCCGGCGTGGCTGGTGCGCATGAGCACGAAGCGCGTCACGCTGCGCGCGGGCGGGTTCGGGGTCGGCTCGGTCATCGCAGCTAAAATCACGTGTGGCTGGCGCAGGCCGTCGGCCCTCGCGGCGCATGTCGGCGCGATTGTCGCTGCCTCGCGACCCGCATCAGCGCCCTCTTCCGCACACAGCCCCCACCATGTCGCAGCAGCTGCACCCGATGCTCAACGTCGCCGTCAAGGCGGCCCGCGCGGCCGGCGCCATCATCAACCGCGCCGCGCTCGACCTCGACCTGCTGAAGATCAGCGTCAAGGGCCCCAACGACTTCGTCTCCGAGGTCGACCGCGCGGCCGAGGCCGCGATCATCGAGACGCTGCTCACCGCCTACCCCGACCACGGCATCCTGGCCGAGGAATCGGGCCGCGAGCACGGCGACCGGCACAGCGACTACACCTGGATCATCGATCCGCTGGACGGCACCACCAACTTTCTGCACGGCCTGCCGATCTATGCCGTTTCGATCGGCCTCACGCACCGCGGCGTGGTGCAGCAGGCGGTGGTCTACGACCCGGCGCGCAACGACCTGTTCTTCGCCTCGCGCGGCCGCGGCGCGTTCCTGAACGACCGGCGGCTGCGCGTGAGCAAGCGCACCAGGCTGTCGGATTCGCTGATCGGCACCGGCTTCCCGTTTCGCCGCGGCGACAACTTCGAGCGCTACCTGCAGATGTTCCAGAGCGTGATGCAGCATTGCGCCGGCGTGCGCAGGCCCGGCGCCGCCGCGCTCGACCTGTGCTACGTGGCCGCCGGCTGGTACGACGGCTTCTTCGAGACCGGCCTGCAGCCCTGGGACGTGGCCGCCGGCTCGTTGATCGTCACCGAAGCCGGCGGGCTGATCGGCAACTTCACCGGCGAGGCCGACTTCCTGCACCAGCGCGAGGTCGTGGCCGGCAACCCCAAGGTCTACGGGCAGCTCGTGCAGCTGCTCGCGCCGTACACCAAGGTCATCAAGACCGAGACACCGACCGCCGAGGCCGCGGCCGAGCCCGCAGCGAAGCGACGCACCGTGGTCGCGCGCCGGCGCGCCGGCACCGAAGGCTGACGAGGGCATCGCGCACCGCCGCAGGCAGCAGCGGCCGCTACGGCTCGGGCGCCGGGTGGAGGTGGCAGGCAACGCGCCGGCCGGCGGTGACCTGCACCAGCGCCGGCACCGTCGAGCGGCAACGGTCCATCACGTGCGGGCAACGTGGATGGAAGTGGCAGCCCGAGGGAGGATCGATCGGCGACGGCGGCTCGCCTTCCTGCAGGTTCTGCGCCACCGCGCGCTCGGGATCGGGAATCGGCGACGAGGCCTCGAGCAGCCGCGTGTACGGATGCAGCGGCTGCTCGAAGATCGCCGGCACCGGCCCCTCCTCCACCAGCCGGCCGAGGTACATGACCGCGACGCGCTGGCAGAAGTGGCGCACCACGCCGAGGTCGTGCGAGATGAACACGAACGCCAGCCGGCGCCGCGCGCGCAGCTCGCCGAGCAGCACGAGGATCTGCGCCTGCACGCTCACGTCGAGCGCCGACACCGGCTCGTCGGCGAACACCAGCTCGGGGCCGAGCGCCAGCGCGCGCGCGATGCCGATGCGTTGGCGCGGATCGAGCGCCGAGGCCGGATCCTGGAACACGATCTGCAAACGCCGACGCAACACGCGCAGCTGCGCGGCGCGGGCTGCCACGACATCGACGCCATCGAAGCGCACGCGGCCGGTGTCCGGCGTGACGCTGGCGGCAGCGGCCCAGCCGTTCCTGTGGGCGCGGCTCGAGGCTTGATCCGGTCCGAGCGGCCGCGTCGGGTCGCTATGCAAAGCTATCCATAGCGACGCCAAGCCGCCTCAGAAACACCAGGAGAGCGGTCATTCAGAGGTGTCATTGGCCGCATGCTCGTGCACCGTGGCCATCCCGCCCTCAGTGCAATGGCACCACGTGAGGCGAAGCTGCGGATGCGGCGACCGGAAGTGTTGCTTCCTCCTCGAGGGCCTGCTCGGTATTGACGTAGTTCTGCGCCAGCTCCCGCGTCAGCACTTCGCGGTCACAGGCCCCTTCCCAGATGGACACGACGACGCAGGCCACCGCGTTGCTCATCGTGCTGGTCAGCGCACGCGCCTCGGACATGAAGCGGTCGATGCCGACGATCAGCGCGACGCCGGCCACCGGCAGGTCGGGCATCACGGTCAGCGTGGCCACCAGTGCGACGAAGCCGCTGCCGGTGACGCCGGCCGCGCCCTTGGAGGTCAGCAGCATGAGCCCGAGCATCGCGGCGATCTGCGTCCACGACAGGTGGATGTCACAGGCCTGGGCGATGAACATCGACGCCAGCGTCAGGTAGATCGCCGTGCCGTCGAGGTTGAACGAGTAGCCGGTCGGCAGCACCAGGCCGACGACGCCCTTCTTGCAGCCCAGCCGCTCCAGCTTCATCAGCAGCCGCGGCAACACCGGCTCGCTCGACGACGTGCCGAGCACGACCAGCAGTTCCTCGCGGATGTAGCGAAGCAACTGCCACAGCTTGAAGCCGTGCATGCGCGCCAGCAGGCCGAGCACGACGACGACGAAGAAGATGCAGGCGACGTAGAAGGTCCCGATCAGCAGGCCGAGCGAGCCGATGGACTTGATGCCGTAGCGGCCGACGGTGAAGGCCATCGCACCGAAGGCACCGAGTGGCGCCAGCCGCATGATGAAGCCGAACGCCGCGAAGAGCATGTGCGCGAAGCCGTCGATGCCGTCGAGCACGATGCGACCGGCCGAGCCGATGCGGGTGAGGCCGAAGCCGCACAGCACCGACAGCAGCAGCACCGGCAGCACCTCACCCTCCGCGAAAGCGCCGAAGAAGGACGCCGGGATGATGTGCAGCGCGAACTCGGTGAAGCCGCGTGGCGGCACCTGACTCGAGTACTTCGCGGCGATCGCCGCGTCGAGGTGCGCCGGGTCGATGTGCATGCCCGCGCCCGGTTGCATCAGGAAGACGGCCCCGAGCCCTGTCAGCAGCGCGACGATCGTGAGGGCATAGAACAGGCCCATCGATTTCAGCAGCGTCTTGCCGATCTCGCGCGAGTCGTTGAGCGACGTGATGCCGCTGACGATGGTGCAGAAGACGATCGGCGCGATCATCATCTTCACGAGCTTGACGAACGCGTCGCCCAGCGGCTTGAGCGCGGCGCCGAACTCGGGCCAGTAGTGCCCCACGGTGATGCCGAGGGCCAGGCCGATCAGAACCTGGACGTAGAGCAGCTTGATCAGCTTGGCGGGATTCATGGTGTGTCTCCTGGATCGGGGCATGGGCAGACCGTGCCGCTCTGCGGCGGCTGGAGGCGAAGAGGCAGGCTTTCAGCGCAGCGTGGCGAGGACGCGGTCGACCATCACGCCGGACTGGCCGAGGTAGTTGGCCGGGTCGCAGAGCCGCGCCAGCGCCGCGCGGTCGAGATGCTTGTTGATCTCGGGGTGCTCGGCCAGCAGCTCGAGCAGCGGCCGCTGCTGCTTCACCGCCTGGCGGCAGATGTCGTACACGAGGTCGTGCGCGTACTCGCGGCCGATGTGGGGGCCGAGGCCCATCATCACGGCCTCGCTCATCACCAGGCCGTGGGTCATGTCGATGTTGCGGCGCATCGCCTGCGCGTCGACTTCCAGCCCTTCGAGCACGAAGCGCGACTGCTTGAGCGCCCCGGCCATCAGGCAGAACGCCTCGGGCAGCACGATCCACTCGATCTCCCACGGGCCGGTCGAGCGCTCGTGGTCGGCCACCATCGCATCCATCAAGGCCGCGGCGTGCTGGCGCAGCACCGAGATCGCGGCGTGGATGTAGCAGCTCGAGATCGGGTTGCGCTTCTGCGGCATCGTGCTGCTGGAGCCCCGGCCGTGCGCGAACGGCTCGTAGACCTCGCCGACCTCGGTCTGCATCATCAGCTTGACGTCCATGCTGAGCTTGCCCAACGTGCCGCCGATCAGGCCGAGCACGGCACCGACCTCGGCGATGTTGTCGCGGATCGTGTGCCAGGCGATCACCGGCTGCTTCAACCCGAGCTCGGCGCACAGCCCGGCCTGGGTTTGCATCGCGCCCTTGTCCAGCGATGCCAGCGTGCCCGCGGCACCCGCGAACTCGCCGACCAGGACGCGTTCCTTCAGCTGAGCAACGCGCTCGCGGTGGCGCTCGATCGCCGAGAGCAGGCCCGCCATCTTGTAGCCGAAGGTCACCGGAATGGCCTGCTGCAGATTGCTGCGGCCGATCATCGGCGTCAGGCGGTGTGCTTTCGCGTGCCGGGCCATCGCGGCCGAGATCGCTGCGAGTTCGCGCTCGACGATCGCCAGGCCCTCGCGGATCTGCAGCACCGTCGCGGTGTCGGTGATGTCCTGCGTGGTCGCACCCCAGTGGCAGTACTCACCCAGCTTGTCGCGGCACAGGGCGTTGAGCTGCGAGACGACGCCGAGGATCGGGTAGCCGATGCGCTCGGTCTGCTGGCGCAGCTTGGCCATGTCGATCTGGTCGAGCCGGCAGTGGCTGACGATCTCGTCGGCCGCCTCCTGCGGTATCAGGCCCAGGCGGCCTTGCACCTTGGCCAGCGCGGATTCGATGTCGAGGTACTTCTGCGTGCGGTTCTCGTCGGACCACACCTGGCGCATCTCGTCGCTGGAGAAGATGCCCTGGAAGATGGCGGAGTCGATGATGGTGGCGGACATGGTGGTATTCCTTGCTGAAGACTGCGGTGGAGTCAGGCGCCGGCGCGCTGCAGGGTTCGTCGGGCCTGCAGCACCACGGGGCGGTCGATCATTCGGCCGTCGAGCCGGGCCGCGCCGGGCGACGCGGCCTCGGCGGCCAGCACGCGGCGCGCCCACTCGAGCGACTGGGCGCTCGGCGCGAGCGCGGCATGGAGGGTCGCGACTTGGCGCGGGTGGATGCACAGCTTGGCGCCGAAGCCATGGCGGCGCGCCCACGCGAAGTCGGCCAGCAGGCGCTGCTCGTCGTCGAGCTGTGGCGTGACACCGGCCACCGGCGTCGCCAGGCCCGCCACGCGTGAGGCGATGGCGATCGCGCCGGCGGCGCACGCCAGGGCCTCGGGGCTGTCGGTGATGTCCAGGTCGAGGTCGAGCGCGTAGTCCAGCGTGCCGAAGACCAGGCGGGCGACGCCGTCGGCGCTGGCCACTTCATGGACGTTCGCAATGCCGCATGCGCTTTCGATCAGCGCGAGCACGCGGGCCTTGGGCACGGCGGCACGAACGGCCTGCACCTGCGCCGCGGCTTCGGCCTTGGGCAGCATGACGCTCGAAATGCCGGCCTCGCGCAGCAGGCGCAGATCGTCGGCGAAGCCGCTCGACTGCGCGTCGTTGATGCGCACGACGGTTCGTGCACGGTCGTCGGCGGTGGCGCGTGCGGCCCATTGCGCGATCGCATCGCGCGCCTCGGCCTTGGCCTGCGGCGCCACGGCATCCTCGAGGTCCAGCACGATGGCGTCGGCGCCGCTGGCCAGTGCCTTGGCAAATCGTTCGGGGCGGTTGCCCGGCACGAAGAGGTAGCTGCGCGGGTCCATCAGATCGCCTCCGCGGCCCGCAGCGCGCGGATGCCTCCGGCGTCGATGCCCAGTTCGCGCAGGATGGCGTCGGTGTGTTCGCCGAGCGCGGGCACCGGGTCCATGCGCGGGCCGTCGTTCCAGGTTCCGGGCGGCAGCATCGCCGGCAGCGCGCCGACGGGCGAGCCCACTTCGCGCCAGCGCCGGCGCGCCTCGAGCTGCGGATGCGCCCAGACCTCGTGCATCGTGTTGACGCGCGCATTGGCGATCTGCGCCGCTTCCAGGCGCTCGACCACTTGCGGCGCGCTCAGCGTCGAGAACGTGTCGACGATGATCTGGCGCAGTGCCGCGCGCTCGGCCACGCGCTTGGCGTTGCCGGCGAAGCGCGGGTCGCGGGCCAGTTCGGGACGCAGCAGGACGCCCTCGCAGAAGTTCACCCACTCGCGCTCGTTCTGCAGGCCCAGCATCACGCTGCCCTGGTCCGCGCCGGTCGGGAACGGGCCGTAGGGGTAGATGGTGGCGTGGGCAGCACCGGTGCGTGGCGGCGGCGGCGCGCCGTCGAACGCGTAGTACAGCGGGTAGCTGGTCCACTCGGCCAGCGACTCCAGCATCGAGATGTCGATGTGCTGGCCGCGCCCGGTCTGCGCGCGCTGCAACAGCGCCGCGAGGATGTTGGTGTAGGCATACATGCCCGCGGCGATATCGGCGATCGACGGGCCGGCCTTGCAGGGTTCGTCGGGCGTGCCGGTGACCGACACGAAACCCGCCTCGCTCTGGATCAGCAGGTCGTAGGCCTTCTTGTCGCGGTACGGGCCATCGGCGCCGTAGCCCGAGATGTCGCACACGATGATGGCCGGCTTCTTCGCGGCCAATACGTCGTATCCCAGACCCAGGCGCGCTGCGGCACCGGGTGCGAGGTTCTGCACCACCACGTCGGCCTTCTCCAGCACCAGGCGTTCGAGCACCCGGGCCGCTTCGGGGTGCTTCACGTCGAGGGTGAGGCTCTCCTTGGAACGGTTGGTCCAGACGAAGTGCGAGGCCAGGCCGCGCACGCGGGCGTCGTAGCCGCGCGCGAAGTCACCCGTGCCCGGGCGCTCGATCTTGATGACGCGGGCGCCCAGGTCGGCGAGCTGGCGGGTCGCGAACGGCGCCGCGATGGCGTGTTCGAGCGTCACCACGGTGAGGCCTTTCAGGGGTTGCATGTCGGGCTCCTCAGCGCAGCGTGGCGACCGCATCCATCGTGAGCCAGCCTTCATGGTCCTGGGCCCACAGCCTGATGGTCTTGCCGTCGTCTTCGGGCTTGCCGTTGACGCGGAACGGGTTCAGGTCGAAGGTCGGCCGCACGGCCTTGAAGCGGAAGCCGGCGACGTCGGCACCGGGCGCGTGGCGACGCACCAGGTCCATCAGCAGCGTGGCGATCAGCGGCCCGTGCACGATCAGGCCCGGATAGCCCTCGACCTCGGTGACGTACTTGCGGTCGTAGTGGATGCGATGGCCGTTGAAGGTCAGCGCGGAATAGCGGAACAGCAGCACGTCGTCGGGCACGATCTCGCGCTGCCAGGGTGCGCCGGGCTCGGCGGCCTGCGGTGGCGGCTCCACGTCACCCGGGCGCTTGGCCTCGCGGTAGACGATGTCGTGGAACTCGACGATGGCCGGCTCGGCCGATCCGTTGCAACGCAGCTCGTGGCGCACCTTGACGAACACGAGCTTGCCCGTGCGGCCTTCCTTGACCGTCACGTCCGCGATGGTCGAGCGGCGCTCCACCGCATCCCCCACCCGCACCGGCGAGCGGAATTCGAACTGGCTGCCGGCCCACATGCGCCGCGGCAGCGGCACCGGCGGCAGGAAGCCACCCCGCTTGGCATGGCCGTCGGGGCCGATCTCGCTCTGGCGGTGCAGCGGCAGGAAGTACAGCCAGTGCCACAGCGGTGGCAGCGGCGTTCCCGCCTGCACCGCCATCGCGGGGTGGTCCAGCGTCGCATTGAGGGCGTTGACGGGCGTGGCGCCGATCTGGTCGTGCAGCGTCTCGCTGCGGCCGATCCAGGCCTTCAGGTCGTCGAGGGAAGTGTCCATGTCCGAAGCTCCTGGTCTGTTCAGTCGGCGGTCAGCTTGGCACGCTGCACCACCGCCTTCCACTTCGCCAGCTCGCTCTTCACCAACTCGCCGAACTTCTCCGGCGTGCTGGTCTCGACATCGGCGCCGTGCTCTTCCATGCGCCTGACGACCTCCTTGTCGGCGAGCACCTGGTTCAGCGCCTTGTTGAGCTGGTCGATGATGGGCCTGGGGGTCTTGGCCGGCGCGAAGAAACCGTACCACTGCTGCACGTCGACGCCGTCCACGCCCGCCTCCTTCAGCGTCGGCACGTCGGGCAGCAGGGTCGAGCGCTTGGGGCCGGCCACCGCCAGCGCCCGCAGCTTGCCGGCCTTCACGTGCGGCAGCGCGGTGAACAGGCTCGGGAACATGAACTGCGTCTGCCCACCGATGGTGTCGCTGATCGCCGGGGCGGAGCCCTTGTACGGTGCGCCGAGCATCACGACACCGGCGTTGAGCTTGAACAGCTCCGCAGCGTAGTGCGGTGCGGTGCCGTTGCCGGCCGAGGCGTAGGTGTACTTGTCAGGCCTGGCCTTGAGCTGTGCCACCAGGTCCTTCACGTCCTTCACCGGCACGGCGGCATTGGCGACCATCAGCGTGGGCGAATAGCCCACCAGGCCGATGGGCGCGAAATCCGCGACCGGGTCGTAGCGCAGCTTCTGCAAGGCCGGGTTCATCGCGTGGGTGGCGATGTAGCCGAACATCAGCGTGTGGCCGTCGGGCGCGGCGCGGCCGACGTATTCGCTCGCGATCGCGCCGTTGGCGCCGGCACGGTTGTCGATGATCACCGTCTGGCCGAGCAGCGGGCCGAGCTTCTGGGCGATGGTGCGCGCCATCGCGTCGTTGCCGCCGCCGGCGGCCGTGGGCACGACGATGGTGACGGTCTTGTCCGGATAGGCCATCGCCAGCGGGGCGGCGGCCGCCATCGCGGCGGCCAGGGCGGGCGCGATCAGACGCTTCATGGGTTTGTCTCCTTTGTTGGGCTTCGAGAACACGTAGGGCGGGATGTGGATTTCGCCTTGCAGGATCTTGCGGGCGGTGCGCACCAGCGCGGCGCGCTCGATGCGGGCATCGGGCCCACTGCCTTCGATCGTCACTTCGACGTCGATGCGGCCTTGCGGGTGCAGCACCGAAATGGCGCGCGTGCCGGCCCGGCTCACCGCGCCGCTGACCACGGTGCCGGGCAGCGCATAAGCGGCGGCAACGCCGATGGCGCCGGTGACCGCGTGCGACGCATGGCAGCGCCGGGGCGTGAAGTAGCGCGAGGTGATGCTGTGGCCGTCGTCGCCTTCGCTGGCGATCACGGGCTTGGGCACCACGCTGGTCGACACGTCGCCCAGGCCCATGGCCTCGCCCGCCGCGCGGCGGATCGCCTCGATGCGGGCCAGCAACGCCGGGTCGGCGTCGAGCGCGGCGGGGGCCTCGCGGCCGCTGAGCCCGAGGTCGCGCGCCCGCACGATGACCAAGGGCATCGCGGCATCGATGCAAGTGACTTCGAGGCCGTCGATGACGTCGATGCGGCGGCCGGTGGGGAATACCGAGCCGGTGACGGCGCCCCAGGCGTCGAGGAAATTCAGGCGAATGGCAGCAGCGGTGCCGGCCACCCCGTCGATGCCGGTCTCGCCCTCGTAGGTGACCTGCCGGCCCGGCGTCTGCACCGTGACGTCGATGCGCGAGCGCGTGTTGACGTTGAAGACGCGCACCGTCGTCTGGCCGTCCCGCGCCGACACGAGGCCCTGCTCGATCGCGAACGGCGCCACGCCCGACAGCATGTTGCCGCAGTTCGGCCGCGTATCGACCGACTTGTCGCCGACGCCGACTTGCGCGAACAGGTAGTCGACGTCGCAGCCCGGCTGAGCCGACTTCGAGACGATCGCGACCTTGCTGGTGAGTGTGCTGCCGCCGCCCACGCCGTCGACCTGCAGCAGGTCCGACGCGCCGATGGCGCCGATCAGCGCCTCGTCGCGCGTGGCGTCGTCGGCCGGCAGCCATTCGCGCAGGAAGAACGGCCCGCGCGAGGTTCCGGCACGCATCAGGACGCACGGGATGACTCGGTTCATGGCGCAATGATCGGCATCGTCTTTGCAAAAGGGAATTGCATCTTTAAGATCAACTGATGCTCCATGAACATCAATGCAAGGAGGCTGCGCCGTGGCCATCAATTTCGACCTGAACGACCTGCTCGCCTTCCGGGCGGTGGCCGAGCTGAGCAACTTCCGCAAGGCGGCCGAGTCGGTGCACCTGTCGCAGCCGGCGTTCAGCCGCCGCATCGACAAGCTCGAGCAGGCATTGGGCGTGCGCTTGCTGGAGCGCACGACACGACGCGTGACGCTGACCGCCGTCGGCCGCGACTTCGAGCGCAAGGTGCGCGAACTGCTGGACGACCTCGACGCCACGCTGCTGGGCATCCGCGGCGTCGCGGCGACGCGCATGGGCGAAGTGACCGTGGCCTGCGTGCCGTCGACGGTGTACTACTACCTGTCGCAGGTGATTCGCCGCTACCACGAGCGCAGCCCGAAGGTGCGCGTGAAGGTGCTCGACGCCGCCGCCAACGAAGTGCTCGCCGCCGTGGCGCGCGGCGAGGCGGATTTCGGGCTCAACTTCCTCGGCGCGCAGGAGGGCGAGCTCGAGTTCGAGCCGCTCGTGGAAGAGCGCTTCGTCGCCGCGTGCCGGCGCGATCACCCGCTCGCCAAGGCGCGTAGCGTCCGCTGGGCACAGCTGGGCGAGTACGACTTCGTCTCGGTCGGCCGCACCTCGGGCAACCGCGTCCTGCTCGACCAAGCGCTGGCCGGGGTGCCGAACCGGCCACAGGCGATCTACGAAGCACAACACGTCACGACCACGCTCGGTCTCGTCGAGGCGGGGCTTGGCGTCGCGGCCGTGCCTTCGATGGCCATGCCGGGACCGGATCACCCCCTGCTGGTCAGCGTTGCGTTGGTCGATCCGGTCGTCACGCGCAAGGTCGGCCTGATCCGCCGCCGCGGTCGGTCGCTATCGCCGGCGGCGCAGCAGCTCTACGAATTGTTCGGGGAGGTCAGGAAGCGTCCACGAAAGGCAGCCCCCGCTGGTCTGCGAATCTGAAGACCCGCCACATCCAAGTCAGCGACGAGGATCGATCCGCTGACCGACTCCGTGCAGTACAGCGTCTTGTGCTCCGAGCCTCCGAAGGCGATGTTCGTCACCGAGGCGCCCGCGCAGCTTCGCAGAACGACCTCGGGCTCGCCGCGAGCGTCGAGCACCCACACGACCCCGAGCCCGGGGTTGGCGACGATGACGCGGCCGCGTTCGTCCACGGCGAGTCCATCGGGTCCGCTGGGGCCGTGCGACGTGAAGAAGGCTCCGACCTTGGCGACGCCGCCATCTGGCAGCAGCGGCACGCGCCACACCTGGTTGGCGCGCGTCACCGCGAGGTACAGCACGCGCTCGTCGGGCGAGAGTGCCACGCCGTTCGGGCTCGGTACGTTGTCGAGCAGGCAATCCAGGCGTCCGTCCTGGCCCAGCCGGTACAGGCAGCCCGTCGGGTCATGCAATCCCGTCTGGCCCTGGTCGGTGAAGTACAGGTTGCCGCGACTGTCGAACACGAGGTCGTTGACGCCCTTGAATCGTTCGCTGTTGCGGCGCTCCAGATAGGGCCGCACATCACCGGTCGTCACGTCGCACGCCATCAACCCGTTGCGGTAGTCGGCGACCAGCAGATGACGGTCGTCGAGGAACTTCAGGCCGTTCGGCTCGCCATCCCACTGCGCCACCAAGTCCCACTCGCCCTGCGCATCGATCCTGAACACGCGGCCGAAGGGGATGTCCGTGACATACAGGTTGCCGTGCCGGTCGAACACCGGACCTTCGAGAAACGAGTCCGTCGGCTGTCCCGGCCGGTTCGCGTCACCCCACGCCGACGGCACGGCGCGTCGGAACCGGTCGGGCAGGCGCGTGAACAAGCGAAGGTCACGCACCTCAGGCTGCCGAAGCGAGAACATGGCGGTGCCCTCCTGTCTGGTCGTCGCCTCGTCTATTGCCGCTCGAACGCCGTGTTGTCAGCAACCTTTCCCCAGGCCTCGGTGCGATCGTGCAGTTCGCGGGCAAAGGTCGCCGCGTCCCAGTATCCGGCCTCCGCCGCGATGCCGTCGGCATAGGCCTTCATGTCGGCCGAAGCCATGGCCGTCGCGATTTCCTTCTGCAGCCGCTGCGTCACCGCCGCCGGTGTGCCCTTGGGCGCCCACAGGCCCGTGAAGTTCACGACGCCGAAGTTCTTCACGCCGGCTTCGGCAAAGGTCGGCACGTCAGGCAGGCCGGGCAGCCGGCGGGCACCGCTGACCGCGAGCAGTCGCGCCTTGCCGCCTTTCACGTTGCCCATCACACCCGGCGTCGAGGCGATCTGAAAGTCGATGGTGCCGGACAACATCGCCATGGTGGCCTCACCCGCACCCTTGAACGGCACGTGCAGGAAGCTCGCGCCCGTCGCGATGCCGAGCGCTTCGGTGGCGAAGTGCGGCATCGTCCCCGCACCACCCGTGCCGTAGCTCACCTTGTGCGCCTCGGCCTTGCCTGCCGCGATCAGCTCGCCGAGATTCTTGAACTTGGAGTCGGCCTTGACGACCACCCCCATCGGTGCGAAGACGAAGGCCGCCACAGGCTCGAGGCTGGCGGCGTGGTCGAACGGCAGCTTCTTGAAGATGTGGGGCAGCAACGCGTAGGTGGTGTCGTTGGCCACCAGCGTGTAGCCGTCGGCAGGCGACTGCACGACACCGGCGATGCCGATCGTGCCCGTCGCGCCGGCCTTGTTCTCCACGTAGAACGTCTGGCCCATCTGCTCCTGCAGCTTGGCGGCCATCTTGCGCATCACCACGTCGACGGCGCCGCCCGGCGGATAGTGGACGACGATCCTGACGGGCTTGGTGGGCCAGGCTTGGGCCTGTGCCAGCGTGCCGAAGGCGACTGCGGCGGCGGCGAGCGCAGCGCGAACGATGGTGATCATCCGATTCTCCTGGTCCTTGCTCAATCGAGCTTGATGTTCGAAGACTTGATCACGCCGGCCCATTTGGCGGTCTCGGCGTTGACGAAGTCGGCCAATTCCTTGGCACCGCCGCCCGCGGGCAAGGCGCCCAGTTCGGCCAGCCGCTGGTGCACCGACGGGCTCGTCAGCGCTTCGCGCAGTTGCGCCTCCATGCGCTTCACGACGTCCGGCGGCGTCGCTGCAGGCGCCCAGATCGCGTTCCACTCGTAGGCGCTGAAGCCCGGCAGGCCTGACTCCGCGACGGTGGGTAGCTGCGGCATCGCCTCGATGCGACGATCGAACGCCGTGGCCAGCGCTCTCAACTTGCCGGCCTTCACGAGCGGGCCGGAAGCGGTGACCGCGCTGAACATCATCTCGACCTGCCCACCGGCCAGATCGGTCAGCGCCGGCGCGCCGCCCTTGTACGGCACGTGAACGAGGCTGAGCTTGAAGCCGTTCGCGAACAGCTCGCCGCTCAGATGCGCCGCTCCGCCATTGCCTGCAGAGGCGTAGGTCACCTGGCCCGGCTTGCTGCGGGCGCGCTGCACCAGGTCACCCACGGTCTTGTCGGGCGCGTTCGAGGGTACGACCAGCAGCGTCGGGATGCGAGCGACCAGGCCGATCGGCGCGAAGTCCTTGGCGTAGCTGAAGCCCAGCTTGGGGAACAGGCTCGGGTTGACGGCGAACGAGGTGGCGTCGTAGAGGAAGGTGTAGCCGTCGGCCGGCGCTTGCGCCACGGCCTGCGCGCCGATGGTCCCGCCGGCGCCGGCCTTGTTCTCGACGAGCACCTGCTGCTTCAGGCGCGTACCCAGTTCCGTGGCGACCACGCGGGCCAGCGCATCGGCGGCGCCGCCGGCCGCGTAGGGCACGACGAGCTTGATCGGCTTGTCGGGCCAGGCGGCGTGGGCCGAGAGTGCGGTGATCGAAGCCGCCACGGCGATCAGCGGCTTCAGGCGTTTCGTCCAGCGATTCATGGCAGTCTCCAGCGATGTGGGTCGGTCAGACCGTCGCGATCGGCGTGGCCGGTGATCCGACGGCACCGGGCAGGCGCAGCGGCGGCGCGGTCAGCAGGAAGCGCGTGCGGCGATGGGCACGCAGCCAAGTGGCCAGTTCGGTGAGGTACCAGAGCTCGCCGAGCGGGATGCCGTTCTTGAACAGGCAGTGCTCGTGCAGCGGCAGGCGCGGACGGCGCATCGGCGTGGGCGTCTGCAGCTTCGGCACGACAAGTTCCACCGCCGGGTTGTCGGCCAGCAGGCAGGCCAGCTTCGTGTCGACGATCCAGTTCAGCAGCTTCGGGTCCCAGCCGTCGAGCCCGGTGCCGGTCTCGTGCAGACGCTGCACATCGGGCTGGCGGTTCATCGCGAGCAGCGTGTCGGCGAACCCGGTGTGCACGCACACCATGTCGCCCGCTTCGACCTCGACGGCATCGGCTTCGAGCACCCGCATCAGCGCGTCGTAGCCCACGGCCTGGCGCTTGCGGCCGATGTGGTGGTCCAGATCGACCATCACGCCACGGCCCTGCACGCCATGCTCGGCCAGCCGCTCGATGCCCAGCGCTCGCGCCTCGGGGCCGGGATAGCGCGCGAAGGGCTCCGCGGCCGACGGGTCCGGTATGCCGGCACGAATCTCTTCGCCGGCGCGGAAGCCGTTGTAGAACACCATCTCCGGCACGCCGTCGCCGTCGGCGTCGAAGCGGCTGCCGACGTGGGCGAGGCTGTCCCACTGTGTCGAGTACTGCAGGCTCATCAGCACCACGTCGTCGTTGACGACGTCGGTGAGTTCGGCGTCCTCGCCGTCGTACGACCAGCAGAAGCCCTGCTGGCCCGCGCTCTGGCCGTCGCGCAGCACCGCGTAGCGGCGCGGCGCGATGCGGCGCGGGTTCATGACCTGTCCGCCCGGCACGTCGAGCGGCAGGCTCAGACAGAACGTCCGGCCCTCGCGCACCTCGGCGATGCCTTGCATCACCTTGGCGGGCGTGACGAGGTTCATGCGGCCGCGCTGGTCGTCGGGCCCGAACTCTCCCCAATGGGCGCCCGGCGGTGCGTTCTTCCAGCGCTGGGCCATGGTCGTTTCCTCGCTCAGCGCTGCAGCACCGCGAGCGCGTTGCGTGCGGCGGCCACGCCCATCTTCACGTACGCGTCCGCCGTCACGCCACCCACGTGCGGGCTGAGCGTGAATCCGGCATGCCCGTGGAACGGGTGCGGCGAGGTCATCGGCTCGACGGCGAAGCTGTCGAGCGCGGCATGGGCCACGCGGCCCGAGCGCACGGCGTCGAGCAGCGCCGCTTCGTCGATCAACCCGCCGCGCGCGGTGTTGACGATCAGCACCCCGGGCTTGCAGGCCGCCAGCGTGCGCGCGTTCAGCAGGTTCGCGTTGTCGCTCGTCAGCGGGCAGTGCAGCGAGATCGCATCGGCCTCGCGCCAGAGGGTTTCGAGGTCGACACGCTGCACGTAAGCCGGCAGATCCTTCGCAAACTGGTCAATGAAGGGGTCGAACCCGAGCACGCGCATGCCCATCGCATCGGCCATGCGCGCGAAGCGCAGGCCGATGGCGCCGAGACCGATCACCCCGACGGTGCGCCCTTCGAGTTCGATGCTCTTGTGGGTCGCCTTGTCCCAGTGCCCAGCGTGCATGCGCGCGTTCAGCGCCACCACCGACTTCGCGCCGGCCAGCAGCAGCGCCATGGCCTGCTCGGCCACCGCTGCGGCGTTGGCGCCGACGGCCGCTACGACCTCGATGCCGCGCGCCTTCGCGGCGACCTTGTCGATGGTGTCCGTGCCGCTGCCGTGTTTGGAGATCACCTTCAAGCCGGGTGCGGCGTCCATCGCCGCGGCGCCGACCTTGCTGTAGCGCACGATGATCGCGACAGGGTCGTGCTGGCGGCACAGCGCAATAACGTCGCCCTCGGACGGCGTCTTGCCGGCGAAGACAATCTGGTAGTCGCCCAGCAAGGCCAGCGCCTCGGGCGCCAGGTCGTTGGCCGTCACGAGGATGGTGGGCCGTTGCCCGCTCACAGCGACTCCCCTTCCTTCAGCACGCCGGCCGCGCGCAGGGCGCCATCGAGCCAGCCCGGCCGCAGCGCCTTGCGGCTCTTGATGTCGGCGATGCGCCGGGTCTCGGCAGCGACCTTCTCGGCGGCCAGCGGCAGCATCGCGGCCGCCTTCGCGCGCTCGACGACGGTCACGCCGTCGGCGTCGGCGACGACCAGATCGCCGGGCTCGACCGTGACGCCACCGACCGAAATGGGGTGGTTCACGCGACCGGGCACGAACTTGGTCGGCCCGTTGGGGTTCAGCCCGGCTGCATACATCGGAAAGCCGAGTTCGCGGATGGCCTCGCTGTCGCGCACCGCGCCGTCGATCACGACGCCCGCCACGCCGAGCGCCACGGCCTGCTGGCACATGATCTCGCCCATCAGCGCGCTGTTCAGGTCGCCCTTGCCGTCGACGACGATCACGTCACCGGGCTTCACCAGCGCCAGCGCGGCGTGGATCATCAGGTTGTCGCCCGGGCGCACCTCGACGGTCACCGCAGGGCCGGCGAACTTCATCGTCGGTGCCAGCGGCGCGATGCGACCGCTGAGCGCACCCCGGCGCCCGGCAACGTCGGCGAGGATCGAGGAAGCGAACCGGGCGGCCTGTTCGACCACGCCCGCGTCAACGCGTTCGATGTCCCGGACGACATCCGGCAATGCAGCGGCTCGACTCATGCGAATCTCCTTGGAGAGCGTGACGGGTGAGGCGGCTCGACGCCGCCTCGAGGACTTCAGTCGACCTTGGCGCCCGAGTCCTTGACGACCTTGCCCCAGCGCGGGATCTCGGCCTTGATCAACGCAGCGAACTGTTCGGGCGTGCCGCCAGCCGGATCGGCGCCTTCGTCGCCGAGTCGCTTGGCAAGCTCGGACTGCTGGAGGGCCTTGTTGAACTCGGTGTTGAGTCTTGCGATCACGTCTTTCGGCGTGCCGGCCGGTGCCAGCAGGCCAAACCAGGTGACGGCGTCGAAGCCCTTGTAGCCCGACTCGTTGATGGTCGGCACGTCGGGCAGGTCGTCCACCCGTTTGGCGGCCGTTACCGCCAGCGCGCGCACCTTGCCCTGCCTGATGTGACCCAGCAACGTGGGGACGGAGGACATGTACAGGTCCACCGTGCCGCTGATGACATCGGTCATCGCCTGTGAGGCACCCTTGTACGGCACGTGCTGCGTCTTCACGCCCGCTGCCTTCTGGAACAGCTCGGCCGTCAGGTGGGCGACCGTGCCGTTGCCAGGCGATGCGAAGTTGATTTGCCCTGGCTTCGACTTGGCGGCGTTGACCACGTCGGCGAGCGTCTTGTACGGCGTCGACACGGCCGTGACCATCACCAGCGGCGCATTGGCCAGCAGCACGATGGGCGCCAGGTCCTTCTGCGGGTCGTACGGGAGCTTGGCATACAGCGTCGGGTTGATCGCCAGGTTGCTCGACTGGCCCAGCACGAGCGTGTAGCCGTCGGCGGGCGACTTGGCCACCGAGTCCACGCCCAGGTTGCCTCCGGCGCCTGGCTTGTTGTCGATCACGAAGGTCCAGCCGGTGGCCTTGGCAACGCGTTGGCTGGTCTCACGGGCAATGATGTCCGTGCCTCCGCCCGGGGGAAAGGGAACGACGATGCGGATGGGCTTGGCGGGCCACGCCTGCGCGAACGCGCCGGCGCAAAGCGTGGAGGCGATGAGCGCCAGCGTGGCGCGACGAAGGATCTGCATCTTGTCTCCGGGGTTGCTCTGTGGCTGCTCGGTCGAGTGTCGGCCCGCGGCAGTCGTTGGGCTTCAGTATTGGGCGTGCCAGCGCTACAGTCCAATCGATTCTTTTTGGCAACCCACAAACGGAGCTTTCAGTATGGATCTTCGCGACCTGCGCTACTTCGAGACGATCGCCGAGCTCCAGCACATGGGCCGTGCGTCGGCCAAGCTTCATCGCACCCAGCAGGCACTGAGCAGCTGCGTCCGGCGTCTCGAACACGACTACGGTGCCACGCTGCTCGAGAAGTCCGGGCGCGGCATCCGGCTCACCGAGGCCGGCAAGGTGATGCAGAAGTGGGCGCAGCGATTCCGCTACGACGCCGAGGACGCCAGGCAAGAGATCGCAGCCATCGGCAAAGGGCTGACCGGTCATGTGCGCATCGGCATCGTGCCGACCGCAGCCCAGTTCCTCCTGCCTGCGGTCGCGCAGCAGTTGCTGGTCGAGGCGCCCGAGGTGACGTTCAGGACCACGGTAGGGCTTGTCGACGCGCTCAGGCCTCTGCTGCGCTCGGGGGAAATCGACCTGATGGTCGGCACTGCAAGCGCCGTCGACGAAGGTTTCGCGTCCAAGGTCATCGCGGAAGATGCCATCGTCGTCGCGGCAAGCGCCAAGCACGAATTGCTGCGCGGCTCTGCCTCCTTGAAGGATCTCGTCGGATACCGCTGGGCCCTGCAGCCGCCCGGCGCCCCTACCCGTGACTGGCTCGACCACACGTTCGATCGCAAGCGCCTGCCTCGCCCGCGCGTCCAGGTCGAGTCGACCATGTTGCTCATGCTGCCCACGCTGATCGAGCGCACCGGCCTGCTGAGCTTCATCTCGCGCCATCACCTCCAGGCCCGAGGCGGCCGCTCGATGTTGAAGGAGGTTGCGATCAAGGAGGCCACGATGCATCGGCGCCTGGTCGTCTCGCACCGAGCGAAGGCCTACCTGTCGCCCGCAGCGTCTCGCGTGGTGGAGCTGTTCTCGTCTGCGCACCCCGAGCATTGACCGCCGCGGCTGCGAGACGGTGATGTGCGGCCAGGCGTCCTCCCGTGAGGTCAGGGCGCCCCGGCCCCGCCGATGAACTTGACGATGGCGTCGCTCGCCTTGCCGATGTGCACCGCGCAGCCTAGGTGGCCCAGCGGCGACTCGTACAGGAACACCTTCGCGCCGGGGATGGCATCGGCGATGGGCTGCGTCGCCTCCTTGGGCGGGAACAGCTCGTCCTCGACCACGCCGACCACCAGCACCTTGGCCCTGACCTTGGGCAGCTGCGCGCTCACGTCGTAGTTGGCCATGGCGCCGTTGCGCCAGACGATGTCGTTGGCGTCCATCTTGTCGCTGCCCAGGCCGGCGTCCTGCAGGCCCTTGAGCACCTGCGCCTCGGTCTTGTACTGCGCGTCGTAGAAGGCGGTGCCGAAGTACCAGAGGTAGGTGCCCATGAAGCCGCGCCGCATGCCCTCCTTGGGCTGCTCCTTGTAGGCGCCGTCCAGGTAGGCCGGATCGGTGCGGATGTTGTAGGACATCATGCCGAAGATGCCCAGGTTGCGCCCGTCGGCCTTGCGGCTGGTGGCGATCGGCACCGCCCAGGTCATCATGTCGGGGTACTGGGTGATCCACTGCAGGGTCTGGTAGCCGCCCATGCTGGCGCCGATGACGCCGGCGAGCTTGCGGATGCCGAACTTCTCGGTCACCAGGCGGTGCTGCGCGGCCACCATGTCGGCCACCGTGTAGTGCGGGAACTTCGGCCCGAGCCCCGAGGTGGAGGGCGACGACGAGCCCGGGCTGCCCATGGCGGTGGGGAAGATGATGAAGTACTTGTTCGGGTCGAGCGGGCGACCCGGGCCGACCATGTCCTTGGCCAGCGTCACGCTCTGCGCGTAGTTGCCGCTCCAGCCGTGCGGGTTGATCACGGCGTTGACGATCTGGCCCGAGGCGTCGCGCCGCGGCTCGCCGAGCGTGGCGTACTCGACCACCATCTCCTTAAGCACTTCGCCCGACTGCAGCCTGAAGTCGGCGACGCGGAAGGTCTCGGGCTTGATCGGCGCAGTCTGCTGCGCGTGGGCGGTGCCCAGCGCCAGCGGCGCCGCGAGGGCAAGACCGAGCAGGGTGCGGCGTACGGTCGAGGGCATGCGGATTCCTTTTTCGACGTGGTGGGTGGGGACGCTCATCGCCGGAGTTGGATAGTGTCCATCAGTCGGCGACGGGGATGTGCGGTAGCTTCAGCTCAGCAGATGCCGAGGGCCGAGATCGGCGATGTCGGCCATGCCCATCGGCCCCAGCGCGTTGCGCAGTTCGGCATTCCCGTGAGTGAGCCACCGGGTTGCCGACCTGCCTGTTCGATACGAATCTCGCCTTGCAACCGCCTCAGAAACGTGTGTGTTTCGTCGCCGAACGGTCGCGACGTGCGCACAGTGTCGTTCGGCCCGACAGCATGGGCGTCGCTGGGCGGCCAGCTGCGGCCACTCGCGGACCCTCACCCCAGCCCTCTCCCGCGAGCGGGAGAGGGGGTGGCTCCCTCGCCCCCATAGGGGGAGAGGGTTGGGGTGAGGGGGAATGCCACCGCGAAGGACAGCACCGGGTCGATAACAACCATTCGGTGGCAGTCCCTGAACGCTGCAAACCTGACATGCAGGTGCAATGACTTCGGAAACGGAAACGGGGCACCCGCCTGCGCGAAGTGCCCCGAACTCTGGACTGCCGTGCCTCAGCCTTTCACGCACACCACCTGCTCGAGCGTGTGCACCACGTCGACCAGGTCGCGCTGCGCCGCCATCACGGCGCCGATGTCCTTGTAGGCGGCGGGCGTCTCGTCGATCACGTCCTTGTCCTTGCGGCATTCGACGCCTTCGGTCGCGGCGCGATGGTCGGCCAGCGTGAAGCGGCGCCTGGCCTCGCTGCGGCTCATGACACGCCCCGCACCGTGCGAGCACGACTCGAACGACTCGGGGTTGCCCTTGCCGCGCACGATGTAGCTGCGCGCGCCCATGCTGCCGGGGATGATGCCCAGCTGCCCGGCCTTCGCGCTCACCGCGCCCTTGCGGGTGACGTAGACGTCTTCGCCGAAGTGGTGCTCCTTGCTCACGTAGTTGTGGTGGCAGTTCACCGCCTCGATGTGCGATCGGAAACTCTTGCGGATCACCGTCTTCGCGGCTTCGATCACGCGCTGCATCATCAGCTCGCGATTGATGGCGGCGAACTTCTGCGCCCAGCCGACGGCGCGCACGTAGTCGCCGAAGTAGCGGCTGCCTTCCTCGAAGTAGGCCAGGTCGCGGTCCGGCAGGTTGGCCTGCTGGCGCATCGCGTCCTGCTTGGCCAGCTCGATGAACATCGTGCCGATGAAGTTGCCCACACCGCGCGAGCCCGAGTGCAGCATGAACCACACGGCGCCCGCCTCGTCCAGGCACACCTCGATGAAGTGGTTGCCCGTGCCCAGCGTGCCCAGGTGCGGGATGTGGTTGGTCGTCTCCAGCTTGGGGTAGTCGCGGCACAGCTCGGTGAACTCCGGCTCCAGCTGCGCCCAGGCGGTGTTCACGCTGCCTGGCGTCTTCTGCCAGGCGCCCGGGTCGCGGCTGCCGGGCTGGCGGCCATGCGGCACCGCGCGCTCGATGGCCGAGCGCAGCGGCGCCAGGTTGTCGGGCAGGTCCTCGGCCGTCAGCGTGGTCTTGCAGGCGATCATGCCGCAGCCGATGTCCACGCCCACCGCGGCCGGGATGATGGCGCGGATGGTCGGGATCACCGAGCCCACGGTGGCGCCGATGCCGAAGTGCACGTCGGGCATGGCCGCGATGTGCTTGAAGACGATGGGCAGGCGCGCCGCATTGGCCAGCTGGCGCCTGGCCTCGTCTTCCACCGGCACGCCGCGGGTCCACATCTTCAGCGGCACGCCACCGGGCACGTCTTCGTGGATGTGGTTGGGTTCCATGATGTCGTTCTTTATTGTGATGGCCCCGGCAGCACGATGTTCTTCACGCCCACGCCGTCGAGCTGGAGGCCGTAGCCTGCGGGCTTGGCCAGTTGCCTGTCCCGGCTACTTCAGCTCGACCTTGATGCCGTCGTCCAGCACCGTGATGTCGCCGATCTCGTAGGTCTTGCGGCCGAAGCTCAGCTCTTCGGCCGTGAACGTGCGAAGGACTTGGCCCTGCAGCAGCTCCTGCGCGACCAGGCCGCCGATTTGCTGTAGCCGCTCGGCGTCGCTGCCGCTCACACCCTGCAGCTCCAGGCGCTCGGCTTGGGGCTGTTCCAGGCGCAAGGCGCGCGCCGCGGCGTCATAGCGCAGCGCACTGCTGAGTGCCACCGTGCCATCGACCCGGCCGCCGCGCAGCAGCGGACTGGTGATCGACACGCGAGCCGTGACCATCGCGCGGTTGGCCTTCGCGTTCAGCGCGAGCTGCGGGTCGCGAAGCCCCACCGCGACGATCTCGGCGTAGCGCTGTGATAGCGGGAACTGCTTGGCGAGCATGGCCTGCAGTTCGGAATGCGTAGCCGTGTATTCGCTCGTCCAGAAGTTGAAGCCGGCCCGAGCGCGCCACGGCAGCGCGGCGCCGAGCGCGGCCAGGCACAGGTGGCGACGGGAACGGTGCGGCATGGGGCAATAGGCATCGGCAGGCTGCCATTGTGCGCGTCAGTGGTAGTCCTCCTCGCGCTGTTGTCGGATCGCAAGCTCGACGATGACCTGCACCGTTGTCTCCACGAACTCCGACAACGTCTCGCCTTCGTTGAGCACCGACTCGACATCGGCGCGCAACTTCGGTTCGGCAAGAGCGTCCGAATCGGACCTCTGTCGGAAACACGACAGAAGTCCGAGTCACGGTCGCGCCGAACTCGCCGGAGCAGACAACCATTGCGAAGACGGGCCCAACGCAACGGGCTGCGCGGGCACGGGCCTCGATGCTCGGCCCTTTCATTCGCAACGCTTGCCGGCCTCGACCGGCGCACGGAGACACGACATGCGCCCAGAGACTTCCCAGGAGCGGCTGAGCCGCATCTTCGGCCTGCAGAAGCACGCCTTCGATGCCGACCCTTGCCCCGGCGCGCAGACGCGCATCGAGCGCATGAATCGCATCCCCGCGATGCTGCGCAAGCACCGCGAGGCCGTGCTGGCCGCGCTGGCCGCCGACTTCCACGGCCACTCGCGCGACATGGGCGACCTGATCGAGATCACCGGCATGTTCGATCGCGCCCAGTTCAACGCTGCCAACGTCAAGCGCTGGATGAAGCCGGTGCGCAAGGCCACCAACCCGGTGACGATGGGCAAGTCCAAGGCCTGGATCCAGTATCAGCCCAAGGGCGTCGTGGGCAACATGGTGTCGTGGAACTTCCCGTTCGACATCGGCCTCGGCCCCACGCTGGACGCACTGGGCGCCGGCAACCGCGTGATCATCAAACCCTCCGACCTGTCGCCCGAGTGCGGCCGCGTGCTGCAGCAGATGATTGCCGACACCTTCGACGAGAGCGAAGTGGCGGTGGTCAACGGCGATCTCGAACTGGCGAAGTACTTCGCCACGCTGCCCTGGGACCACCTGGTCTACACCGGCAGCGGCGCGGTGGGCCGCGAGGTGATGAAGGCGGCCGCCGCCAACCTGGTGCCGGTCACGCTCGAGCTGGGCGGCAAGTGCCCCACCATCATCGGCGCCGACAAGGTGGCCGATCCGCTGACCATCGCCACCGTGGCCGGCATCAAGGCCATCAAGCGCGGGCAGATGTGCGTGACGCCCGACTACTGCCTGGTGCCCGAAAGCGGCCTGCGCGCCTTCACCGAGGCACTCAGCGCGTACATGCAGCAGCACTTCAGCGCCGACAACGGCGCGGCCGTCAGCACCGGCATCATCAGCGAGCGGCACCTGGCGCGCCTGCAGCACCTGGTGCGCGACGCCCGCGACGGCGGCGCCGAGGTCATCACGATCGGCAGCGCGCTGAACGCCGGCGAGCGCCACATGCCTTTCCACCTCGTGGTCAACCCGGCGCGCGACCTGGCCGTGATGCGAGAAGAGATCTTCGGGCCCATCCTGCCCATCGTGACCTACCGCAGCACGCGCGAGGTCGTCGACTTCGTGCAGGCGGGCGACCGACCGCTGGGCTTGTACGTCTTCTCGGGCGATCAGGGGTTCATCGACGAAGTCACGCGCAACACCCACTCGGGCGGCGTCGCGATCAACTGCATCGCCATCCAGGCGGCCGTGCCGTCGATGGGCTTCGGCGGCATCGGCCCGAGCGGCATGGGCCGCCACCACGGTGAAGAGGGTTTTCGCGAGTTCTCGAACCCGCGCGGATTCTTCGAGCGCAAGCCGGGCAGCGTGATCGACTGGATCACCCCGCCCTATGGCGCCAGCACGCGCCACCTGATCGACAAGGTCGCCTATGCGCCCGTCGCGCAGCAGCTGAAGTTCGCCTTGCCGCGGCTGGTGAAGAACCTGTTCGCGACCAGGCTCTGAATCGCCGGATCGACGGCGGCTGAATCGAGCTGCGCGTTGAGTGCGCACGGGTTGCGCGCGGTCACTCGGCGCCCACCGCGCGCAGCTTGTCGAGGTCCGGGCATTCCATGTGCTCGCGCGCGATGCGCAGCAGCCCCGCTGCCTGCAAGGCGCGCAATTCGGTGTTCACGCTCTGCCGGCTCGCGCCGAGCAGGTCGGCGAGATCGGCCTGCGACAAGCGCAATGCGATCGTCCAGCCGTCGGCGCGCCGCAGGCCCACGCTCTCGGCCAGCTGGACCAACTGCAGCGCCAGCCGCGCACGCAGCGGGTAGAGAAGACTCTCCGCCAGCTTGTCGTACAGACGCCGCGATCGGTCGGCCAGCTGCAACTCGAACGCCAGGTGCAGTTCCAGCGACGCGCGGCGCAGCCGCTGCACCGTGGCCGCGGGCATGCGCAGGACGATGGCCGGCCGGTGCGCCACCACGTCGTGGGGCAGAGGCCCGCCGTCGATGACCGACAGGAAGCCGACGAACATGCCCGGAAGCACGAAGCTCAACAGGTGCCGACGCCCTGTGTCGAGGACGAGGCGCGACTCGAGCGCGCCCTCGATCACCATCACCAGGCCGTCGCAGCGCTCGCCGCGGCGCAGCAGGGTCTCGCCCGCCGCGAGACGGACCAACAGGCCCTCGGCCACCAATTCGTCCAACAGTGCCGCCGAGCACTGCGAGAAGCCCGGTGCGCGCTCCATCAACGAGCGCGCGAGCTGGCGATAGGAGCGGTCGAAGCGCGAGTCTGTCGGCAACACGACAGAAGTCTACGGTGCGCGCGCGCCGGCGGCGGGGCGCAAACCTAGCATGCCCGGCATCGGTCACCCCGGCCGGACACCAGAGACAGCAACGATGGAAACCGCTGCCCCGCTGAACATGGCCACCGCCGACTGGCGCGAGTCCTGGGCCTACCTGATCGGCATGCAGGCCTATGCCTACGGCTTCCCGGCGATCTACGCCACCAAGCTGCGCTTCGGCATGGTGCGCCAGCCGCAGGGCGTGATCAACGTGCCGCTGAACACGCTGTTCCACATCCGGCGCCTGCCGGACCACAACGAGCAATACGGCGGATCGCCGATGCGCGACGGCACCTACTCGGTGGCGTGGCTGGATCTGAAGACGCAAGCCGTGGTGATCCATGCACCGGCCAGCGCCGAACGCTATGTCAGCATCCAGCTGGCCGAGTTCTATTCCGACATCTTCGGCTACGCCGGCCCCAGCGTGAATGGCGGCAAGGCCCAGACCGCGCTGGTCGTCGGCCCCGACTGGACGGGCCACACGCCCGAGGGCATCGACGTCGTGCTGCGCTCGCCGACGCCCAGCGCCTTCCTCGTGGCGCGGGTCGCTTCCGCCGGCGGCGACGATCTGCCGGCAGCACTGGCGTTGCAGCAGGCCTGCTGGGTCAAGCCGCTGTCGAACTGGAAGGCCGGAACCCCAACGCCCGAAGTGCGCGACGTGCTGGCGCCGCTGCCGGCATCAGCCGACCTGGCCGACTTCCAGACGATGAACGCCGCGATGCGCGAGAACCCGCCGCCCGCGAGGGACCATGCGCTGATGCTGCAGTTCGCGCGCGTGGGCCTCGGGCCGCTGGCCACGACGCCGCTCGATTCGCTCGACGACGCGACGCGCCGCAGCCTCGCGCGTGCGTTGGCCGAGGGCCCCAAGCTGCTGGCCCGCGTGGCCGAGGCCGGCGGCAACACCAAAGTCGTCAACGGCTGGTTCTACGGCGACAAGCACTGGGGCCGCATGGCCGAGGCGGGCGACTTCCTCGGCCGCGCCTCGCCGCAAAGCTTCAGCGGCATCATCGAGCACTGGATCGAGCAGTCGACCAAGCTGCGCACCTTCGTCGATGCCGATGGTCAGGCGCTGTCGGGCGAGCACCGCTACGTGCTGCGCTTCAGGAAGGACGAGATCCCGGCGGCGCGAGCCTTCTGGTCGATCACGCTGTACGACGAGCGCTTCAACATGATCGACAACCCGATCAAGCGCTACGGCGTCGGCAGCCTGCGCAACGACTTGCACTACGGTGCCGACGGCTCGCTCGCCATCAGGCTGCAGCATGAGGCGCCGGAACCCGAGCAGATGGCGAACTGGCTGCCGACACCCAAGGGCAAGTTCAACCTCTTCCTGCGCACCTACCTGCCGGCTCAGGCGGTGATGGACCAACGCTACGCGCCGCCGCCCGTGCGGCGCGCCTGAAGCCGGCCCGGCAACCATGCCCCGAGGACATCGACCATGAACGAAACCCTGACCCCCTACATGGGCGCGCCCGTGGAGGTCGCCGTCGGCCCGCGCGGCGAAGTCGCCAACGTGCGCTACTCGGCCCATGGCGCGCAGTTCGCGCCCAAGCTGCACGCAGTGGCGCCCGGCATCTGGTGCCATGTCGGCACCTATCTCGGCAACAGCACGATGATCGAAGGCCGCACCGGCCTCATCGTCGTCGACACCGGCGACTGCATCGAGCATGCGCGCCAGAACCAGGAAGCTATTGCCCAGGTCTGCGACAAGCCGCTGGCGGCGCTGCTGTACACGCACTGCCATTACATCTTCGGCTCGCGCGCCTGGGTGCCGGCGCAGCGCGAAGGCCAGGTCGAGGTCTGGGCCCACCCCGAGCTGATGACCAACATGCGCCGCCTGGTGAGCGACCTCTCGCCCACCTTCGTTCGGCGCGCGGCGATCCAGTTCGGCATGTTCCTGCCGCGCGAGGGCGAGGATGCGATGTCGCACCAGGGCCTGGGCCCGTTCGTGTTCGAGCTCGACAAGTACCAGCCCACCACCGGCTTCGTGCGCCCCAACCGCAACACCGCCGACGGCCAGCAGGTCGAGATCGATGGCGTGCGCGTGCAGTTCTTCCACTGCTGGGGCGACACCGACGACTCGCTGCTGATCTGGCTGCCCGAGTCGCGCACCGTGATCAACAACGTCGCCTGGCCGGCGATGTTCAACATCTGCACGCTGCGCGGCGACGTGTTCCGCAACCCGGTGGAACTGCTGCGCGGCCTGGACAAGATCATCGAGCTCGAGCCCGAGCACCTGGTCGGCGTGCACGGCGTGCCGATCTCCGGGCGCGAGGCGATCCGCCAGGCCGTGACCGAGTACCGCGACACCATCCAGTTCACCTACGACCAGACGGTGCGCGGCATCAACGCCGGCCTGTCGCCCGACGAACTGGTGCAGGCGGTGAAGCTGCCGGCGTCGCTGGCGAACGGCCGCCTGACCGGCGAGTTATACGGCGAGCTGCCCTACCACGTGCGGCAGATCTATTCCGGCCTGGTAGGCTGGTTCGGCAAGGACACGGCCGAGCTGCACCGCCCGACGCCGGCCGAGCAGGCCGAGCGCACCATCGCGCTGGCGGGCGGCGCCGAGCGCGTGGTGGCCGCGGTGCGCGAGGCGCTCGACAAGCGCGAGTACGCCTGGGCCGCGCAGATGGCCAGCTGGCTGCTCGAGGGCGGCCACGACACCGAGGACAACCGCATGCTGAAGGCGCGCGCGCTGCGCGCCATGGGGCAGGTGACCACGGCGTCCAACACGCGCTCGTGGTTCCTCACCCAGGCACGTGAACTCGAAGGCAAGGTCGACACGCGCGTGCCGCCGATCCGCTTCGTCAATGCGGGCATGGTGCGCCAGATGCCGGTGCTCACCTATGTCAACGGGCTGCGCTTCGTGCTGCCGCCCACGCTGAGTGCCGACGGCGAGAAGACCATCCACCTGCAGTTCGAGCGCCCGGACCATGCCTTCACGCTGCGCCTGCGCAACGGCGTGGTGCTCGTCGCCGAGGGTTTGCAGGGACGGGCCGACGCGAGCGTGGCGATGAGCTTCGACGCCTGGGCACGGCTGGTGGGCCGCGAGGCCAAGGCCGATGAGCTGGTCCAGCGCGGCGAGATATCGCTGGCCGGCGACCGCCCGCTGGCGCGCGCCGTGCTGGTTGCGGGCGGGCCGATCGAGGAGAAGCAATGACGAGCACACGAGCACCTGGATCGACGACCAGCGACGCGGCGCAGACGCTGGCCGAACGCGAGGCCTTCGCCGTCGGCTACCACGCCTACCTGTGGGGTTACGTCTACGTCAAGTCGATGCTGCTGCGCGACGAGGCGACGCATCCGGACTACAAGGCGTATGCGCCGGTCAACGCACTGCATGTGCACACCGAGCTGGCCAAGCCCGGCTTCACCGACTTCACGCCCAACATCGACACGCTCTACGGGCTGGGCTGGCTCGACCTGAGCAACGGCCCGGTGCTGATGCGCGTGCCGGCGATGGGCGAGCGCTACTGGAGCGTGCAGGCCACCGACGCCGCGCTCAACTGCGCCGAGTACGTCGGTCGCCGCATGGGATCGAAGCCGGGGCTGTACGCGTACTGCCACAGCCGCTGGGCAGGCGAGCTGCCGGCCGGCGTCCACCGCATCGACGTGCCGACCCAGACCGTCTTCATCCAGTTGCGCACCGTGGTCGACCCCGCCGTCCCCGGCGACATCGAGGCGGTGGCCGCGCTGAACGGGCGCATCCGCTTCGAGCCCTTGAACCCCGGCTTCGTGTCGGCGGCGCCGCTGCACACGCCGCCGCGCGACCCCAAGAACACGGCGCCGCACTTCCATTCGCTCGACTTCTTCGCGCTGCTCAACGAGGCCATCACGCGCGACAACGTGGTGCCCGGCGAGGAAGCCGTCGTGGCCCAGTTCGCTGCGCTGGGCATCGGGCCCGGACTGCGATTCGACCTCGCGCGCCTCGACGCAGCGCAGCAGCGCGGTCTGCAGGCCGGCATAGCCGCCGCCTTCGCGCGCATGGCGGCCTACCTGGCTGCAGGCGCCGAGCAGATCGGCGGCTGGAGCTTCCTGTTCAATCTCGGCCGCTACGGCCATGACTTCCTCGCCCGCGCGGTGACGGCCTGCTACGGCTACGGCGCCAACGAGCCGGTCGAGGCCACCTACCCGTTCACCGTGCTCGATGCCGAGCGTCGCCCGCTCGACGGCTCGAACCGCTACCGCATCCGCTTCGCCGCCGACCGCTTGCCGCCGGTCGATGCGTTCTGGTCGATCACCATGTACTCGCGGCCGGAGAACCAACTGGTCGACAACCCGATTGGCCGCTACAACATCGGCAGCGCGACACCCGGCCTGGTCTGGGGCGCCGACGGCTCGCTCGAAATCGCCGTGCAGCATGTGGCCCCGTCAGCGGACACGACGGCGGACACGGCCGCGGGCACGGCGAACTGGCTGCCGGCCCCGGCAGGGCCCTTCTGGCTGATCCTGCGCATGTACCAGCCGCGCCCGCAGGTGCTGACGCGCCAGTACGCGCCGCCGGCCGTCGAGTGCCTGACTCATTCACTCACGACAACTCGCCGGTCTTGATCGGCGCTTATTGATTAGGAGACACGCCATGCCCCGTTTCATCGAACGCCGCCAGTTCATCGCCTCGATGGCCGCCCTCGGCACCACCGGCCTCGTCGGTCTGCCGGCGCGCGCGCAGGAGGCCTTTCCGACCAAAGGCCCGATCAAGGTGATCGTGCCGCTGCCCGCGGGCGGTGCCGCCGACGCCACCGCGCGCATGGTGGTGGCGTCGCTGCAGGCGCAGCTCAAGCAGACCTTCATCGTCGACAACCGCCCCGGCGCCAGCTACGCGATCGCGATGCAGGCGATGCGGCAGGCGCCGGCCGATGGCTACACGCTGATCCACGTCAGCTCAGGCATGTGCGCGGCGCAGGTCACGCTGAAGAAGATCGACCTGCTCGAGACGCTGGCGCCGGTGTCGCTGATGGGCACGATGCCCGCCGTGCTGCTGGTGCCCGCGTCGTCGCCGTTCAAGTCGGTCAAGGATCTGGTCGACGCCGGCGCCGCGAAGCCGGGGTCGCTGGCCTACGGCTCGATCGGCATCGGCACCCTGGAGCACCTGTGGCCTTCGCAGTTCAGCAAGGCCAACAAGCTCGACGCGGTGCACGTGCCGTTCAAAGGCGGCCCCGACGCCGTGACGGCGCTGGCCGCAGGCGAGATCCAGTTCATGACGCCTGCGCTCGCGCTGGGCTTGCCGATGATTCAAAAGGGCCTGATTCGAGCGCTGGCGCTGCTCGACAAGCAGCGCCACCCGCTGCTGCCCGACGTGCCGACGCTCCAGGAGCTGGGTCACGACATGCCGTCGTTGGTGCTCTGGGGCGGATTCGCCGCCGTGCGCGGCACGCCGGCACCGGTGATCGAGCAGCTGCGCGCTGCCGTCGCCACGGCCGTCGCCGATGCCGACGTCAAGTCGAAGTTGATCGGCATCGGCACCACGGCCTTCAGCAGTACGCCGCAGGCCTTCGAGGCACTGATCACGCAGGAGCTCGGCTGGATGAACGCCGCCGTGAAGGCGGCCAACCTGCAGTTGAACTGACGCGCTGCTCCGGGCTGCGGCAGCGGCAGGTCCAGGTCCGGCCGCGCCCGTTGGCGTGCAGCCGAAGTCCGGGACAATGGTCCACGCTCGAGTGCTCACCAAGACCTTCACCGCAATCCGAAGTGCCGGTGGGTTCAGACGAGTGTCCTCGGGCCTCGGTGCGAAACATGCCATTGGCACAAAATGCCGCCAGATCGACAGTCGACATCAGCTTCTAGAGTGACGGGCGCCACCGACACGCGCAGCGACTTCTCCGCCCACACGCCGATGATGCAGCAATACCTGCGCATCAAGGCCGAGCACCCCGACACGTTGGTGCTCTACCGCATGGGCGACTTCTACGAGCTGTTCTACGACGACGCGCGCAAAGCCAATCGTCTGCTCGACATCACGCTCACCGCCCGCGGCGCCAGCGCCGGCGAGCCGGTGGTAATGGCCGGCGTGCCGGTGCATGCGCTGGAAACCTATCTCGCGCGGCTGATCAGGCTCGGCGAGTCGGTGGCCATCGCCGAGCAGGTGGGCGACGTGGCCACCGCCAAGGGCCCGGTGGAGCGCAAGGTGCTGCGCGTGGTGACGCCGGGCACGGTCACCGATGGCGAGTTGCTCGACGAGCGCGCCGACACCACGCTGCTCGCCCTCGCCCGCGGCGCTCGCGGCAACCCCTGGGGTCTGGCCTGGCTCAGCGTGGCCAGCGGGCGCTGCGGCCTCGCGCAGTGCACCGAAGCCGATCTGGCCGACTGGCTCGCCCGCATCGCGCCCGCCGAGCTGCTGCTCGACGCCGACGACGTGCCCGATGCCGTGCGCGCGCACCGCGCGGCGCGCAGCGTGCGGCCGGCCTGGCAGTTCGAGCCCGCGCTCGGCCGGCGCAAGCTGTGCGAGGCCCTGCGCGTGGCCTCGCTCGCCGGCTTCGACGCCGAGGACCTGCCGCTCGCCCACGCCGCGGCCGCCGCCCTGCTCGCCTACGCCGAGCGCACGCAGGGCGACCGGCACACGCACGTGGTGGAGCTGGCCGTGGCGCGCGCGAGCGACCTGCTGTTGCTGCCGCCGGCCACGCACCGTAACCTCGAATTGACGCAGACGCTGCGCGGCGAGCCGGCGCCGACGCTGCTGTCGCTGCTCGACAGCTGCCGCACCGGCATGGGCAGCCGTGCGCTGCGGTTGTGGCTGACGCAGCCGCCGCGCGAGCGCTCGGCCGCCACCGCACGGCACGACGCGATCGCGCAGCTGCTCGGCGACCCGGCCGAGGCGCTGCGCGACGCGTTGCGCGGTGTCAGCGACGTGGAACGTTGCGTCGCGCGGCTGGCGCTGCGGCAGGTGCGCCCGCGCGAGCTCGCCGGCCTGCGCGACACGCTGCACGCGCTGCCGGCATTGCGCCAGCGCGTGCCCGCCGCCAGCGCGCTGCTGAACGATCTGCAGGTGGCGCTGCAGCCTGACGCCGCGATCGCGCAGACACTGGCGGCCACCCTCGCCGACGAGCCCGCGGCGCTGGTGCGCGACGGCGGCGTGATCGCGCCGGGCCACGATGCCGCGCTCGACGAGCTGCGCGCCATCGGCCAGAACTGCGATGCCTTCCTGCTCGCACTCGAAGCGCGCGAGCGCGCGCGCACCGGCATCGGCAACCTGCGCGTGCAGTTCAACCGCGTGCACGGCTTCTACATCGAGGTCACCGCGAGCGGGCTCGACAAGGTGCCCGCCGACTACCAACGCCGCCAGACGATGAAGAACGCCGAGCGCTTCATCACGCCCGAGCTGAAGACCTTCGAAGACAAGGCGCTGTCGGCGCAGGAGCGCGCGCTGGCGCGCGAGAAGCTGCTGTGGGAGGCGCTGGTCGAGGGCCTGCAGCCGCACGTGCCGGCGCTGGCCGCGCTGGGCCGCGCGCTGGCCACGCTCGACGCGCTGGCCGCGCTGGCCGAACGCGCCGCCACGCTGCGCTGGTGCCGGCCGCAGTTCGTGAGCCATCCGTGCATCGAGATCGAGCGCGGCCGCCATCCGGTGGTCGAGGCACGCCTGGCCGAGACCGGCGGCACGCCGTTCATCGCCAACGACACGCGGCTCGATGCGCGCACGCGCATGCAGATCATCACCGGGCCCAACATGGGCGGCAAGAGCACCTACATGCGGCAGGTGGCGCTGATCGTGCTGCTCGCGGCGATGGGCTCGTACGTGCCGGCCGAGCGCTGCACGCTCGGGCCCGTCGATGCGATCCACACCCGCATCGGCGCCGCCGACGACCTGGCCAACGCGCAGTCGACCTTCATGCTCGAGATGACCGAGGCCGCGGCGATCGTGCACGCGGCCGGGGAGCAGTCGCTGGTGCTGATGGACGAGATCGGCCGCGGCACCTCCACCTTCGACGGCCTCGCGCTGGCCAGCGCGATCGCCGCCCACCTGCACGACCGCAACAAGGCCTTCACGCTGTTCGCGACGCACTACTTCGAGCTCACCGAATTCCCGGCGCGGCATGCGCGGGCGATCAACGTGCATGTGTCGGCCGCCGAGTCGGGCCACGACATCGTGTTCCTGCACGAGGTGCAGGCCGGGCCGGCGAGCCGCAGCTACGGCGTGCAGGTGGCGCGCCTGGCCGGCGTGCCGGGCGCCATCGTGCGCCAGGCCCAGCACACGCTGGAGGCGCTCGAACGCCAGTCGCGCGAAGGCGCCGCGCAGGTGGATCTGTTCTCGGCGCCGCCCGCATCCACCGCGCCGCCACCGCCGCCGGCTGCGCTGCAGGCGCTGACGCAGATCGACCCCGACGCGCTGACGCCGCGCGAGGCGCTCGACGCGCTCTATCGCCTGAAGGCTCTGGCCGGCAAGGATGCCGCATGAACGCGATCCGCGGCCGGGCCATCGTGTGAGGCCGCTGGCGATCGCGCTGCTGGCGGCCGTGCTGGCCGCCGGCTGCATGATCGTCGACCACCAGCAGCGGCGCTGGATCTTCATGCCCACGCACGACACCTGGGAGCCCGGTGTCGCGGCGGCGGCGGGCATGCAGGAGGTGTGGATCGATCACCTGTCGGACCACCCCGAGCAGCGCGGCCAGGCGGTGCGGCTGCACGGCCTGTGGCTGGCGCGCGCCGAGCCCGATGCGCCGGTGCTGCTGTTCCTGCACGGTGTGCGCTGGACGGTGCATGCCAGCGCGCCGCGCATGCGGCAGCTGCACGCGCTGGGGTTCTCGGTGCTGTCGATCGACTATCGCGGCTTCGGGCTCAGCAGCGAGGCGCTGCCCTCCGAAACGCTGGCCGCCGAGGACGCGCGCGCCGCCTGGCGCTGGCTGGCGCACCGGCATCCGCAGGCGCGGCGCTTCGTGTTCGGCCATTCGCTCGGCGCGGCGCTCGCGGTGGCGCTGGCCGCCGACGTCGACGACGAGGCCGGCGTCATCGTCGAAGGCGCGTTCACCTCGGCGGCCGACGTGCTGCGCAGCACGCGTTGGGGCTGGCTGCCGGTGTACGCGCTGATGACGCAGCACTTCGATGCCGGCTCGCGCGTGGCCACGATCGGCTCGCCGCTGCTGGTGGTGCACGGCAGCGCCGACGAGATGGTGTCGCCCGCGCTCGGCCGCGCGCTGTACGAGCGCGCGCTGCCGCCGAAGCGCTTCGTGCTCGTCGACGGCGGCGAGCACGAGAACACCGACGTGGTCGGGCAGGCGCAGTACCGCAGTGCGCTGCGCGAGTTGTTCGGCATCAGCGTCGCGCACTGATGCTTCGCGGCTGCCCTGCGGCGCCCGCTATGCTCGGTGCCTCCACGCGCAACGCAGCCCGACGCCCCGCCTTGCCCTCGCCAACGACGTCATCGACGCAGCCGACGCTTGTCTTCACCCACGCCAACGGCTTCGTCGCCGGCACGTACAGCCTGCTGTTCGAGCTGTGGCGCCGCGCCGGCTGGCGCGTGATCGCGCCCGACAAGCTCGGCCACGACCCTGCGCATCCCGTCACCAGCGGCTGGCCGCATCTGCGCGACGAGCTGCTGGCCTACATCCGCCGCGAGGCGCCGGGCGCGCCGGTGGTGCTCGCCGGTCATTCGATGGGCGGCTACGTGAGCCTGCTCGCGGCCTGCCGGATGCCGGCCGATCAGATCAGAGCGGTGGTGCTGCTCGATGCGCCGATCGTCGCCGGCTGGCGCTCGCAGGGGTTCTGGCTGCTGAAGGCCACCGGCCTGATCCGCCGCGGCGGGCCGGGCAAGGTTTCTGCACGCCGGCGCGAGCACTGGCCCGATGCCGCTGCCGTGCGCGCGCATTTCGGCGGCAAGCGCATGTTCGCGGCCTGGGATGCGCGCTGTTTCGAGCACTACCTCGAACATGGATTCGAGCGTGCGCCGGGCGGCGGCATGCAGCTCGCGTTCCGGCGCGACGTGGAGACGCGCATCTACGACACGCTGCCGCATCACGTGGAGCCGCTGCTGCGGCGGCATCCGCTGCGCTGCCCGGTGGCCTATGTCGAGGGCACCGACTCGACCGAGGGCCGGCAGCTCGGCCTCGGCTACGTGCGCCAGCTCGCCGGCGCGCACTGGCGCAGCGTCGAGGGCTCGCACCTGTATCCGATGGAGCGGCCCGAGCGCACCGCGCACGTGGTGCTCGAACTGCTCGACGCGATGGTGAAGCGCTCCGGCTGAACCGCGCGATCACACGCCTATAATCGCGCTTTACCACCACAGCCTTCGTGCGACGCGGCGCGCCCCTGGCTGAACGACATGACCAAGTTCGTCTTTGTCACCGGTGGCGTGGTGTCCTCGCTCGGCAAGGGCATCGCGTCGGCCTCGCTGGCCGCGATCCTGGAGTCGCGGGGCCTCAAAGTCACCCTCATCAAGCTCGATCCCTACCTCAACGTCGACCCGGGCACGATGAGCCCGTTCCAGCACGGCGAGGTGTTCGTCACCGACGACGGCGCCGAAACGGATCTCGATCTCGGCCACTACGAGCGCTTCATCGCGACGCGCATGCGTCGCAGCAACAACTTCACCACCGGCCAGATCTACAAGAGCGTGCTCGAGAAGGAGCGCCGCGGCGACTACCTCGGCAAGACGGTGCAGGTGATCCCGCACGTCACCAACGAGATCCAGGATTTCATCCGCCGCGGTGCCGGCGTCGGCACGGCGGACGAGGCGCAGGTGGCGATCTGCGAGGTCGGCGGCACGGTGGGCGACATCGAGTCGCTGCCGTTCCTCGAAGCCGCGCGCCAGCTGAGCCTGAAGCTGGGGCCCAGCAACACCGCGTTCGTGCACCTCACCTACGTGCCGTGGATCGCCGCCGCGGGGGAACTCAAGACCAAGCCGACGCAGCACACGGTGCAGAAGCTGCGCGAGATCGGCATCCAGGCCGACGCGCTGCTGTGCCGCGCCGACCGTCGCATCCCCGACGAGGAGCGCGACAAGATTTCGCTCTTCACCAACGTGCCCACGCAGGGCGTGATCTCGGTGTGGGACGTCGACACCATCTACAAGGTGCCGCGCATGCTGCACGAGCAGGGCCTCGACGAGCTGATCTGCATGAAGCTGCAGCTGCTCACGCGCCCGGCCGACTTGAAGCGCTGGGACCGCCTGGTGCACGAGGTCGAGCATCCGAAGACTGCCGTGCGCATCGCGATGTGCGGCAAGTACACCGATCTGTCGGACAGCTACAAGTCGCTCAACGAGGCGCTGCGCCACGCCGGCATCCACAACCATGCGCGGGTCGACATCGAGTACGTCGATTCCGAGACGTTGTCGCCGGCCACCATCGAGCAGCTCGCCGCGTTCGACGCCGTGCTGGTGCCCGGCGGCTTCGGCAAGCGCGGCATCGAAGGCAAGATCCTCGCGGCGCAATACGCGCGCGAGCGCAAGCTGCCTTATCTGGGCATCTGCCTCGGCATGCAGGTGGCCTCGATCGAGATCGCGCGGCACAAGGCGGGGCTAGAGGGCGCCAACTCCACCGAATTCGATGCCGACACGCCGCACCCGGTGATCGCGCTGATCGACGAGTGGCAGGACCGCGACGGTTCGATCCAGAAGCGCGACGCCCGCTCCGACCTCGGCGGCACCATGCGCCTGGGCTCGCAGAGCAGCGACGTCAAGCCCGGCACGCTGGCGCACCGCATCTACGGCGCCGTCGTCACAGAGCGCCACCGTCACCGCTACGAGGCCAACGAGCACTACCTCGACAAGCTGCAGGCCGCCGGCCTGGTGATCTCGGCCATCACGCAGCGCGAGAAGCTGACCGAGATCGTCGAGCTGCCGCAGGCGGTGCATCCGTGGTTCATGGGCGTGCAGTTCCACCCCGAGTTCAAGAGCACGCCGTGGGACGGGCACCCGCTGTTCATCAGCTACATCCAGGCCGCGCTGGCGCACAAGGCCGAGCGCGAGGGCGCCGGGCAGCAGAAGGTTGCGGCATGAGGGCAGCCGCACGATGAAGCTCTGCGGCTTCGAGGCCGGCCTCGACAAACCCTTCTTCCTGATCGCGGGGCCGTGCGTCGTCGAGTCCGAGGCGCTGCAGCTCGACGTGGCGGGGCGCCTGAAGGAGATGACGGCGGCGCTCGGCATCCCGTTCATCTTCAAGTCGAGCTACGACAAGGCCAACCGCTCCAGCGGCACCAGCTTTCGCGGCCCGGGCATGAGCAAGGGCCTCGAGATCCTGGCCAAGGTGCGCCGTGAGTTGAAGGTGCCGGTGCTGACCGACGTGCACACCGAGGCCGAGGTGCCGGCCGTGGCGCAGGTGGTCGACGTGCTGCAGACGCCGGCCTTCCTGTGCCGGCAGACCGATTTCATCCGCGCCGTGGCGCAAAGCGGGAAACCGGTGAACATCAAGAAGGGCCAGTTCCTCGCGCCGCACGACATGGTCAACGTGATCGACAAGGCCCGCGCGGCGGCGCGCGAGAAGCGCCTGCCCGAAGACGCGTTCATGGCCTGCGAGCGCGGCGCGAGCTTCGGCTACAACAACCTCGTCTCCGACATGCGCAGCCTGGCGATCATGCGCGAGACAGGCGCGCCGGTGGTGTTCGATGCCACGCACAGCGTGCAGCTGCCCGGCGGGCAAGGCACCAGCAGCGGCGGCCAGCGCGAGTTCGTGCCGGTGCTGGCGCGCGCTGCGGTGGCGGTGGGCATTGCCGGCCTCTTCATGGAGACGCACCCCGACCCGGCCAAGGCCCTGTCCGACGGGCCCAACGCCGTGCCGTTGAAGCACATGCGCGCGCTGCTCGAGCAGCTGCTCGCGCTCGATCGCGTCGTGAAGGCGCAACCGCTGCTCGAGAACGATTTCTCCTGCTGACGCAGTACCAAGGAGACACACATGCCCTACGGCTACATCATCGTCGAGATGAAGATCAACGACCTCGAGCAGTACAAGAAGTACATGGCCGCGGCGCAAGAGGTGGTCAAGGCCGCGGGCGGCGAGTATCTGGCGCGAGGCGGCCGCTGCGACACGCTCGAAGGCGACTGGCAGCCCGCGCGCGTGGGCGTGATCCGCTTTCCGAGCTTCGAGGCCGCCAAGGCCTTCAACGAAGGCAGCGCGTACGCCTCGGCGCGGCAGCTGCGCAAGGGCGCGACCGACTACTTCAACATGATCTTGGTCGAGGGCGTCGCCGCGCCGGTCTGAACACACGAATCACGATCCCGAAGGAAGGAACCCCATGAGTGCCATCGTCGACATCGTCGGCCGCGAGATTCTCGACAGCCGCGGCAACCCCACCGTCGAATGCGACGTACTGCTGGAATCCGGCACCATGGGCCGCGCCGCGGTGCCGAGCGGCGCCTCCACCGGCAGCCGCGAGGCGATCGAGCTGCGCGACGGCGACAAGAGCCGCTACCTCGGCAAGGGCGTGCTGCGCGCGGTGGAGCACATCAACACCGAGATCAGCGAGGCCGTGCTCGGGCTCGACGCGAGCGAGCAGGCCTTCCTCGACAAGACGCTGATCGACCTCGACGGCACCGACAACAAGAGCCGCCTCGGCGCCAACGCGACGCTCGCGGTGAGCATGGCGGTGGCGCGCGCCGCGGCCGAAGAAAGCGGGCTGCCGCTGTATCGCTACTTCGGCGGCTCGGGCGGCATGAGCCTGCCGGTGCCGATGATGAACGTGATCAACGGCGGCGCACATGCCAACAACAACCTCGACCTGCAGGAGCTGATGATCATTCCGGTCGGCGCGCCGAGCTTCCGCGAGGCGGTGCGCTACGGCGCCGAGGTGTTCCATGCGCTGAAGAAGATCATCGACGGCAAGGGCATGAGCACCGCCGTGGGCGACGAAGGCGGCTTCGCGCCCAACGTGGCCAGCCACGAGGCGGCGCTGCAGATGCTGATCGAGGCCATCGACAAGGCCGGCTACACGCCCGGCGAGCAGATCGCCATCGGCCTCGACTGCGCGGCCAGCGAGTTCTACAAGGAAGGCAAGTACCACCTGAGCGGCGAAGGCATGATCCTCGGCGCAGCCGAGTGGACCGACATGCTCGCCACCTGGGTCGACAAGTACCCGATCATCAGCATCGAAGACGGCATGCACGAGGGCGACTGGGACGGCTGGAAGCACCTCACCGACAAGCTGGCGGCCAAGGTGCAGCTGGTGGGCGACGACCTGTTCGTCACCAACACGCGCATCCTCAAGGAAGGCATCGCCAAGCGCATCGCCAACTCGATCCTCATCAAGATCAACCAGATCGGCACGCTCAGCGAGACCTTCGCCGCCATCGAGATGGCCAAGCGCGCCAACTACACCGCGGTGATCAGCCACCGCAGCGGCGAGACCGAGGACGCCACGATCGCCGACATTGCCGTGGGCACCAACGCCGGCCAGATCAAGACCGGCTCGATGAGCCGCAGCGACCGCATCGCCAAGTACAATCAGCTGCTGCGCATCGAGGAAGACCTGGGCGACGTGGCGAGCTACCCCGGTCGCGGCGCGTTCTACAACCTGCGCTGAAGCCGAGCCGATGAGCCGCACCCGCATCATCACCTGGACGCTCGCCGCGCTGCTGGCGCTGGTGCAGATCGGCCTGTGGTTCGGCAAGGGCAGCGTGCCGCATGCCTGGAGCCTGCAGGCGCAGCTGCGCGAGCAGAACGCCGCCAACGAGGCCGCGCGCCAGCGCAACCAGCACGTGGCCGCCGAGGTGGGTGACCTCAAGGAAGGCCTCGAGATGATCGAGGAGAAGGCGCGCAGCGAGCTCGGCATGGTGCGCCCCGACGAGGTGTTCGTGCAGATCGCCGGCCGGCGCTGAGCCGGCCGTCGTTCGCCTGTTCGCATGTCCCCTGCCCTCGACTGGGCCGCGCCGCTGCTGGCGCCGGCGTTCACGCTATGGGGAGCGCCGGTCACCTGGGTCGAGATCGTGGCCTTCGTGCTGTCGATCTGGATGGTCGAGCGCAACATGCGCGTCGACCCCCTCGCCTGGCCGCTGGCGATCGCCGCCTCGCTGCTCTACGCGCTGCTGTTCGCCGCCAGCCGTCTCTACGGCGAGGCGACGCTGCAGCTCTTCTTCGTCGCCGTCGCGTTCTGGGGCTGGTACCAGTGGCTGCGCGGGCGTGGTGACGACGGCGCGGCGCTGCGCGTGCACCGGCTGTCGGCCGCGGGCCGCTGGCGCGTGGCCGCGCTCACGCTGGCGGTCTGGCCGCTGCTGGGCCTGCTGCTCGCACGCGCCACCGACAGCGACGTGCCCTACTTCGACGCGCTGCCCACGGTCGGCAGCGTGGCCGGCCAGCTGCTGCTCGGGCGCAAGCTGATCGAGAACTGGATGGTGTGGCTGGGGGTCAATGTCGTCAGCCTGGCACTTTTCGCCTGGAAGGGACTCTGGCTCACCGTGCTGCTGTATGCCCTCTTCGCCGTGTTGTCGTGGCTGGGCTGGCGCGCCTGGCGTCCACGGCTCGGCCCGGCGTTGCGATGAGCCCTGGCCTCGTCATCGCCATCGTCGGCGCCGAGAGCACCGGCAAGACGCGCCTCGCGCGCGAGCTGGCCGGCGCGCTGGGTGCGCAAGCGGGCCTGGCCACGACCTGGGTGCCCGAGGTGCTGCGCGAGTGGTGCGACGCGCACGGCCGCACGCCGCGCGCCGACGAGCAGGCCGCGATCGCGCGCGAGCAGCAGGCGCGCATAGACGCCGCCGCGGCCGCGCACGATGTGGTCATCGCCGACACCACCGCGTTGATGGTCGCCGTCTACAGCCAGCTGCTCTTCGCCGACGACTCGCTGCGCGGCTACGCGCTCGAACAGCAGCGACGCGTCGCCCTCACGCTGCTGACGGCGGTGGACCTGCCGTGGGAGGCCGACGGCCTGATCCGCGACGGGCCGCACGTGCGCGCGCCGGTGGATGCGATCGTGCGCGCCTGGCTCGCCGACGCCGGCGTCGACTGGTCGGTGGTCAGCGGCCATGGCGAGGCACGGCTGCAATGTGCGCTCGATGCCGTGGCGCCGCACCTGCGCGCACGCGGGGCCTGAACGCAGGAGCTCTGCCCGCGGCGTTCAGTTCAAGCTGCCGGAGCCTCCGGCGGCGTGCCGGGCCGGCACGAACAGCTCGCCGGCATCGACCGCATCGAAGCGATAGATCTGGCCGCAGAAGTCGCAGCTCACCTCGGCTTCGCCGCGCTCGGTGATCAGCGCATCGATCTCCTCACGGCCCAGGCCGCGCAGCATGCCGGCCACGCGTGCGCGCGAGCAGGTGCAGGCAAAGCGCGGCCGCTGCGGCTCGAACACGCGCACGCGCTCCTGCCAGTACAGCCGGCGCAGGATGGCTTCGGGCTCGAGCCGCAGCAGCTCTTCGGAAGTGAGCGTGCCGGTGAGCAGCGCGATGCGGTTGAAGTCCTCGTTGCGGCCGATCTGGTCTTCGTCGCCGCGCTGCCAGCCGCTGGCCGCGAGGTTGGCGTCGCCCTGCGCCGGCAGGCGCTGGATCAGCAGGCCCGCGGCGGTGTCGTCGTCGGCCGCCAGCACGAGCCGGGTGTCGAGCTGCTCGGATTGCAGCATGTAGTGCTCGAGCACCTCGGCCAAGGCCTGCAGCGGCTCGCGGCGGTCGCCGTGCAGCGGCACCATGCCCTGGTAAGGCTGCTGGCCCGGCAGGCGCTCGACGGGGTCGAGCGTGATCGCGCAACGGCCCTGGCCGTGCAGGTTGAGCATCGCCTCGAGCCGTGCTTCGGCGCCGACCGGGCCCACCACCTTGGCCGTGGCGCGGTAGCCGAGATCGGTGCGCGCCTCGGCGACGGCGAGCTTCACCGGCCCGTCGCCCTGCATCTGCAGGATCAGCGCGCCGTTGAACTTGATGTTGGCGTGCATCAGGCAGGCCGCAGCGCTCATCTCGCCGAGCAGCGCGCGCACCGGCGCCGCGAAGGCGTGGCCACCGTCGCTCGCGGTGGCGCGACGCGACAGCAGCTCGCGCCAGCCGTGGCGCAGCTGCACCAGCGCGCCGCGCACGGGCAGGCCGTCGAACAGGAACTTCAGCAGCTGATCGGCCATCGGGGATGCGGCGCACGAGGGCGCACGAGGTGCGTGGCTATCATCGCAGACATGGAACTGCGCCGCCGCGCCCTCGAGCTGCTGCAGGTGGCCGATGTGGCCGCCAAGGTCGCGGGCGCGCGGGCCTTGTCGGCGCCGCCGGGCGTAGATAGCGCGGCTGACATCGATGTCGAGATCGACGTCGTGCTCACGCCGCAGCCGGGCACGGTGCCGGGGCGCCCTGCGCGGCCGCGCCTGGTGCATCCGGCCCAGGTGCCGCAGCGGCCGGTGCACACCGCAGCGGGGCGCGCGGCGCTGCTGCACGCCGTGGCGCACATCGAGTTCAACGCCATCGACCTGGCGCTCGACGCGATGTGGCGCTTCGCCGGCCTGCCGCGCGCGTTCTATCTCGACTGGGCGCGCGTGGCGGCCGAGGAGGCGCTGCACTTCACGCTGGTGGCCGACCATCTGCGCAACCTCGGCCATGCGTACGGCGACTTCGACGCGCACGACGGGCTGTGGGCGATGGCCGAGCGCACGCGGCACGATCCGCTCGATCGCATGGCGCTGGTGCCGCGCACGCTCGAAGCCCGCGGCCTCGACGTGACGCCCGGCATGCGCGCGCGCTTCGTCGCCGTGGGCGACCCGCGCGCCGCCGAGATCCTCGACGTGATCCTGCGCGACGAGATCGGCCACGTGGCGATCGGCAACCGCTGGTACCGCTGGCTGTGCGAGCGCGCCGGCGTGGACCCGCCGACGCACCACGAAGAGCTGGCGCATCGCCATCGCGCGCCGCGGCCGAAGGGGCCCATCAACCGCGCGGCGCGCGAGGCGGCCGGGTTCACCGCGGCCGAGATCGAACGGCTCGAACGATCGCGCTAGCAACCGACGCGCATCGCGCGCTCAGGCGCGCGGGTGGTGCTTCGCATGCAACTGCCGCAGCCGCTCGCGCGCCACATGGGTGTAGATGGTCGTCGTCGAGATGTCGGCATGGCCGAGCAGCATCTGCACCGCGCGCAGGTCGGCGCCATGGTTGAGCAGGTGCGTCGCGAAGGCATGGCGCAGCGTGTGCGGCGACAGCGCGCTGCGGATGTCGGCCGCCAGCGCGTGGCGCTTGATGAGCTTCCAGAACATCTGCCGCGTCATCGGGCCGCCGCGCGCGGTGACGAACAGCGCGTCGCTGCGCTGCTCGCCGAGGATCTCGGCGCGCGATTGCTTCAGATAGCGCTCGATCCACGCCTGCGCCTCGGCGCCGAACGGCACCAGCCGCTCCTTGCTGCCCTTGCCGGTGACGCGCAGCACGCCGTCGGCCTGGCTCAGGTGCACCGACTTCAGCGTCACCAGTTCGCTCACGCGCAGGCCGCTGGCGTACATGAGTTCGAGCATCGCGCGGTCGCGCAGGCCCAGCGGCGTGTCGACGTCGGGCGCCTTCAGCAGCGCCTCCACCTGGGCCTCGCTCAGCGTCTTGGGCACGCGCAGCGGCTGTCGCGCCGAGGCCAGGCGCAGCGTGGGGTCGGCCTGCGTGCGGCCCTCGCGGAGCGCCCAGCGGAAGTAGCGCTTGAAGACGCTCAGCCGGCGGTTGGCCGTGGTGGCGCGCGTGGCCGCGTGCCGCTCGGCCATGTAGCCCAGCACATCGGCCTCGGTGGCCTGGTCCAGCGTGCGCTCGCCGTGGCCGGCGAGCCAGCGTGCGAAGAGCGTCAGGTCGCGCGCGTAGGCTGTGGTGGTCTGCGCTGCGAGCCCGTCTTCGAGCCACAGCGTCTCGGTGAAGCGGCGGATCGCGGCGGCGCTCGCCGCAGGCGGCGCGGCGCCGGCGGCCGCTGCGTCAGTGACCACCGTGCTGGCTGCGCCAACGCCGCAGCTCGGCATCGGCGACCGCGGCGGGGTCGTCCTGCGCCCAGGCGGCGTCGATCGAGCTCGGCGACAGACCCAGCTCCGCGAAGCCTGGGCAGGTGCCGGTGGCCACGCTCGGCGTGCGCATCGAACGCAGGTTGTCGCGCGACAGCAGCGTCGGGCCCGGCAGATGCTCGAACACCCAGGCCTGCAGCATCGCCAGCGGCGCCGGCAGCGGCAGCACGGGGCGCGCATGGCCGGCGCGCGCGCCTGCCTTGCGCACCAGCTCGGCGAGCGTGAACACCTGCGGCCCTGTGAGTTCGTAGGTCTTGCCGATCGTGGCCGGGTCGTCGAGGCAGCGCAGCAGCACCGCCGCCACGTCACGCACCCACACCGGCTCGAACGGCGTGCCGGCGCCCGGCAGCAGCATCACGGGCAGCACGGCCTGCATCTGCGCGAAGAGGTTGAGGAAGCGATCGCCGGTGCCGAAGATCGTCGACGGGCGCAGGATCGTCAGGTCGAGGCCCGCGGAGCGCAACACCGCCTCGCCGGCCGTCTTGCTGCGCAGGTAATCAGACGGCGCGTCATCGCCGACGCCGAGCGCGCTCACGTGCACCACGCGGCGCACGCCGCAGGCCCTGCAGGCCGCCGCGATGCGGCGCGGCAGCTCCACGTGCACCTGCTCGAACGCCGCGGCGCTGCCGTGCAGGATCGCCACCAGGTTGACCACCGCGTCGGCTCCGGTGCACAGACCTTCGAGCGCGCGCGGGTCGTGCACGTCGGCCTCGAGCAGCTCCAGCCGCGGCACCGATCGCAGCACATCGCCATGGGCCAGCTGCCGCGTCGGCACCACGAGCTGCCACTGCGGCCCCTCGGCCGCGCAACGCGCCGCGAAAGCCCGGCCGACGAAGCCGGTGCCGCCGAGCACCACCACGCGCCGGGACATCGGATGCGCCTTGGTGATCAGTCGAGCTTGAGCTTCTGGGCGTCGACGACCTTCTTGTAGACCTCGAACTCGGCCCTGATCTGCTCGGCGAACTCGGCCGGCGAATTGCCGACGATCAGCGAGCCGGTGTCCTCGATGCGCTTGCGCACGTTGGCGTCCTCGAGCGCCTTCTTCACCGCGGCCGACACCTTGTCGACGATGTCCTTGGGCATCCCCTTCGGCCCGTAGATGCCGTAGTAGGCCATGCGGTTCACCGGCTCCAGCCCCACCTCCTTGAAGGTCGGCACGTTGGGCAGCACGGCCAGGCGCTGCGGCGCGGCGACGACGATCGGCACCAGACGCCCGTCCTTGATGAACGGCAGCGCCGAGGGCATGTTGTCGAAGATGATCGGCACCTGGCCGGCCACCGTGTCGTTCAACGCCGGGCCGGCGCCGCGGTACGGGATGTGCGTGATGAAGGTGCCCGACAGGCTCTTGAAGAGCTCGGTCTGCAGGTGGCCGATGCCGCCCGTGCCCGAGCTGGCGTAGGAGTACTTGCCGGGCTTGCTCTTCAGCTCGGCGATGAAGGCCTTGTAATCCTTGGCCGGGAACGACGGGTGCACGGCGATCACGTTGGGCGTCGCCGCGATGTTGATGATCGGCGTGAAGTCGTTGACCGGGTTGTAGCCGATCCGGGCATTGATGGCAGGGTTGGCGGCGGTGGTGGAGACGGTGGCCATGCCCAGCGCGTAGCCGTCGGGCGCGGCCTTCACGATCTCCAGCGCGCCGATCGAGCCGCCGCCGCCGGCCTTGTTCTCGACCAGCACCTGCTGGCCGAGCACGCTCGACAGCCGCTCGGAGACGATGCGCGCCACGATGTCGGTGGTGCCGCCCGGCGCGAACGGCACCACCAGCCGCACGGGCTTCGTGGGATAGGCCTGGGCCAGCGCGGCGAGCGGCGCGGCTGCAATGGACGTGAAGGCAAGCAAGGCGATCCGACGACGCATGGTCAACGACTCCTGTGGCACCAACGTGAGAGACGGCGGTATTGTGCCAACACCACCCGCGCCGTCGCGTCGAAGCGGCTCAAGCCCCGGTTTCGAGCGCCCAGCGCACGTGCTCCAGCACCAGCGCATCGGCATCGGTGAGCGCCTGCTGCAACGCTTGGCGCAGCGGCATCGCCCACGCGGCCTGCGGCGAGGCCCGCAGCGCGTTGCCGCTGGCCACCGCGAGGTTGCGCCGCCAGCGCGTCCACCCGATGCGGCGGATCGCGCTGCCCTCGGTGGCATGCAGGAAGTCGGCCTCGCTCCAGCGCCACAGCTCGAGCAGCGTGCGGCCGGCGAGCGCGGGCCGCGCGTCGAAATCCGCCAGCGTGGCACGCCGCGCGTACTTGTTCCACGGGCACACGAGCTGGCAGTCGTCGCAGCCGTAGATGCGGTTGCCGATCAGCGGCCGCAGTTCGAGCGGGATCGGTCCGTCATGCTCGATCGTGAGGTAAGAGATGCAGCGCCGTGCGTCGAGCCGGTACGGCGCCACGATGGCGCGCGTGGGGCACACGTCGATGCAGGCCTGGCAGCTGCCGCAATGGTCGGACGCGTGCGGCGTGATCGGCAACGGCAGGTCGACGCAGATCTCGCCGAGGAAGGCCATCGAGCCGCCGTCGCGCGCGAGCGCGAGCGTGTGCTTGCCGCGCCAGCCGATGCCGCTGCGCGCCGCGAGCTCGACCTCGAGCAGCGGCGCCGAATCGGTGAACACGCGGTGGCCGAACGGGCCGATCGCCGCGGCCAGCCGCTCGGCCAGCACCTGCAGGCGCTGCCGCAGCACCTTGTGGTAGTCGCGGCCGCGCGCATAGATCGACACCACCGCGTCGCCCGGCGCATGCAGGCGCCGCAGCTCGCGCGCGGCCCAGTCCTCGGGCGCATCGCGCGGCAGGTAGTCCATGCGCGCGGTGATCACGCGCAGCGTGCCGGGCACCAGCTCGGTCGGCCGCGCGCGCTTGCCGCCGTGCGCGGCCATGTAGTGCATGCGACCGTGGTAGCCCGCCGACAGCCAAGCCTGCAAGCCCGCTTCGGCGCCGCGCAGCGTCGCGTCGGCCACGCCGATCTGTGAAAATCCCAGCTCGTGCGCCCAGACCCGCAGTTGCTCGAGTACCCACACCCCGTCGAGGCCCTCTGCACGCGGTCCGCCTTCGTGACGCATCCGCCGATTCTAGAAACGCGCTCGCTGCAGTGGGCCGACGAGGCCGAATGCGCCGCCTTTGCTGCCGCACTGGCCGCCAAGCCCGAGCTGCTCGATGCCTTTATCGCGCTCGACGGGCCGCTCGGCGCCGGCAAGACCACGTTCACGCGCCACCTGCTGCGCGCGCTGGGTGTGGCCGGCCGCATCAAGAGCCCCACCTACGCGCTGCTGGAGCCCTACGAGGTGGCCGGCCACGCGGTGTCGCACATCGACCTCTACCGCTTCGACGATCCGCGCGAATGGCTCGACGCCGGCTTGCGCGACGTGTTCGCTGCGCCTGGGCTCAAGCTCGTCGAGTGGCCGCGCAAGGCCGGCGAGCTGCTGCCCACGGCCGACCTGTGGCTGGCGATCGAGCCGATCTCCGACGAGCGCCGCGAGGTGACGCTGCACGCCCACACGCCGCGCGGCGTTCGATTGCTGGCATGAAGCTCAACCGTCGGCACGCGATCGGCCATGGCGGCGCGCTGGTGCTGGCCTTCGGCGCGCACACCGCGGCGCGCGCGGCGAGCATCGTCGCGGTGCGCGTGTGGCCGGCGGCGGAGTACACGCGCGTGACGATCGAATCCGACGAGCCGCTCGCCGCCCGGCACTTCCAGATCACCGACGGCCCGCCGCGGATGGTGGTCGACATCGATCAGCTCGAGCTGAGCCCCACGCTGCGCGACATCGTCGGCAAGATCAGGCCCGACGACCCGTACATCGCCGGCGTGCGCGTGGGCCAGAACCAGCCGCGCGTGGTGCGGCTGGTGCTCGACCTCAAGCAGAACGTGGCACCGCAGCAGTTCACGCTGCAGCCGGTGGCGGCCTACGGGCACCGCCTGGTGTTCGACCTCTACCCGCTGCAGGAGCGCGACCCGCTGATCGATCTGCTGCGCGACAAGGAGCGCGCCGAGAAGCAGGCCGAGGCGGCGGTGCGCGACGCGCTGGGCGAGATGATGGCGCGCGCCGAGCGCGGCGAACTCGGCGCGTCGGCACCAGCCGCGAAGCCGGCTGCGCCCGAGCCTGCCGCGAAGCAGGCGGCCTCCCAACCCGCGGCGAAGCCGGCCTCGGCGCCGCTCGGCACGCCCGCCCCGCCGCCGCCGCCCGGCGCCGAAGCGCGGCGCAAGATCGAGCGGCTGCTCGTGGTGGCGATCGACCCCGGCCACGGCGGCGAAGACCCCGGCGCGATCGGCCCCAGCGGCCTGAGGGAGAAGGACGTCGTGCTCGCCGTGGCGCTGAAGCTGCGCGACCGGCTCAACGCCATTCCCGGTGCGCGCGCCATGCTGACGCGCGACGGCGACTACTTCGTGCCGCTGCAGGAGCGCGTGCGCAAGGCGCGGCGCGTGCAAGCCGACCTCTTCGTCTCGGTGCATGCCGATGCGTTCCTGACGCCCAAGGCGCGCGGCGCGTCGGTGTTCGCGCTGTCCTCCGGCGCGGCGTCGAGCACCGCGGCGCGCTGGATGGCCGATCGCGAAAACGCCGCCGACGTGGTGGGCGGGGTCAACCTGCGCACGGCCAGGGATGCGCAGGTGCTGCGCGCGATGCTCGAGATGAGCACCGCCGCGCAGATCAAGGACAGCCTGCGCGCGGGCCACGAAGTGCTGCAGCGCATCGGCCTCGTGGGCCATCTGCACAAGGCGCGCGTCGAGCAGGCGAGCTTCGCGGTGTTGAAGGCACCCGACATCCCATCGATCCTTGTCGAGACCGCGTTCATCTCGAACCCCGACGAGGAGCGCCTGCTGCGCACCGGCCGCTACCAGGACAAGCTGGTGGACGCTCTGATCACCGGCATCCGGCGCTACTTCGCGCGCAACCCGCCCCGCGCGCGACAGCGCGCGCTGTAGCGACCAGCGCGACAGCGCGCGTTGTAGCAGCCCGCGCGACAGCGCGCGCTGTAGCACGCCGCGCGACAGCTCAGGCCGAAACCTTGCCTTCGGCCCGGCGCGCCTCGCGCCGCCGCGCGCGCCACGCACCGGCCAGCGCCAGCACGCCAGGTACCAGGATCAGCGTCCAGATGATCGTGCTCAGATGCGTCTGCACCCAGGCGATGTTGCCGAACAGGTAGCCCGCCGTCACCAGCGACACCACCCACAACGAGCCGCCCGTCACGTCGTAGAGGCTGAACTTGGCGCGCGTCATCTGCGCCACGCCGGCCACGAACGGTGCGAACGTGCGCAGGAACGGCAGGAACCGCGCCACGACGATCGTGATGCCGCCGTAGCGTTCGTAGAACGCGTGCGCCTGCTGGAACGCCCGCTTGTTGAAGAAGCGCGAATCTTCCCACTGGAAGACCCGCGGCCCGACGATCGAGCCGATCGTGTAGTTGGTCTGGTTGCCGAGCACAGCCGCCGCGATCAGCAGCGCCACCACCAGCGGGTAGCTCATCAGCCCGGCACCGGCCAGCGCCCCGACGATGAACAGCAGCGAGTCGCCGGGCAGGAAAGGCATCACCACCAGCCCGGTCTCGACGAAGATGATCAGGAACAGCAGCGCATAGACCCAGTTGCCGTATTGCTCGACGAACTCGCGCAGGTGCACGTCGACGTGCAGCACGAAGTCGATCAGGAAGACGAGCAGGTCCATGGGTCGGGGATTATCGGTGTTGGGTTCGCGGTGCCTCCTACAATTCCGCACGATGCACGCCCGAGTGGACACCCCCGAACGCAGGCCCATCCGCGAGCTGCCGCACGAGCTCGTGAGCCAGATCGCCGCGGGCGAGGTGGTGGACCGGCCGGCGTCGGTGGTGCGCGAGCTGGTCGACAACGCGCTCGATGCCGGTGCCACGGCGGTCACGGTGCGGCTGGCCGCCGGCGGCACGCGGGCGATCACGGTCGAGGACGACGGCAGCGGCATTCCGCGCGACGAGTTGCCGCTGGCCTTGACGCGGCATGCGACGAGCAAGATCGCGTCGCTCGACGAGCTGGAACGCGTCGCGACGATGGGTTTTCGCGGCGAGGCGCTCGCCGCCATCGCGTCGGTGTCGGAGCTGTCGATCGTCAGCCGCGCGGCCGGCGCGGCGCAGGCGTGGCGCATCGATGCGCGCAGCGGCGAGCTGGCACCGGCCGCACGCGAGCCCGGCACCACGGTCGACGTGCGCGAACTCTTCTTCGCCACGCCGGCCCGGCGCAAGTTCCTCAAGAGCGACGCCACCGAACTGGCGCATTGCGTGGAGGCGCTGCGCAGGCACGCGCTGGCGCGGCCCGATGTCGGTTTCGCGCTCTGGCACGAAGGGCGGCTGCAGCAGCAGTGGCGCGCCGCCACGCCGGAGCAGCGGCTGCGCGATGTGCTGGGCGAGGCCTTCATCGACGGCAGCCGCGTTCTCGCCGGCGAGGCCGGCGCACTGGCGCTGCACGGCCGCGTCGGGCTGCCCGACCAGGCGCGCTCGCGCGCCGACCTGCAGTACCTGTTCGTCAACGGTCGCCACGTGCGCGACCGGCTGGTCAGCCACGCCGTGCGCAGCGCCTACGACGACGTGCTGCACGGCCAGCGGCAGCCCGCGTTCGCCCTCTTCCTGCGCCTGCCGGCGACGCTGGTCGACGCCAACGTGCACCCGACGAAGATCGAGGTGCGCTTTCGCGACGGCCGCGCAGTGCACCAGGCAGTGCTGCATGCGGTGGAAGCCGCACTCGCCGCTTCGCGCGCGGGCGAACAGGCGCCGCAGATGAGGCAGCCGTCCCGCGATGCGGCGACGCTGCCCTGGCGCATGCCGACCGCGTCGACCGCGACGCGCTTCGAGGCCTGGGAGCCGTTGCCGGCATGGCCCGCCGCAGCCGCCGCCTCGGCCGAGGCGGCACAGACCGCGGCTTGCATCGACCCCGACGTCACCCGCGCCGACTGGCCGCTCGGCCGCGCGATCGCGCAGCTCGCGGGCGCCTATGTGCTGGCCGAGAACGCGCATGGTCTCGTGGTGGTCGACATGCATGCGGCCCACGAGCGCATCGTGTACGAGCGGCTCAAGGCAGCCGGTGCGGGCGCAACGCTCGCCGCGCAGCCGCTGCTGATCCCGGTGAGCTTCGCCGCCACGCCGGCCGAGATGGCCACCGCGCAGGCGGCGGCCGACAGCCTGCACGAGCTGGGGCTCGACGTGTCGCCGCTCACCGCCGGCACGCTGGCGGTGCGCAGCCGGCCCGCCGCGTTGCCCGACGCCGATCTGGTGGATCTCACGCGCGCCGTGCTGGCCGACCTGGCGCACACCGAGTCGAGCCGCGTCGTTCAGCGTGCCCGCGACGAACTGCTCGCCACCATGGCCTGCCACGGCGCCGTGCGCGCGAACCGCCGGCTCACGCTCGACGAGATGAATGCGCTGCTGCGCCATATGGAAGCCACCGAACGCGCCGACCAGTGCAACCACGGGCGGCCGACCTGGCGCCAGATCACGTTGAAGGAGCTCGACGGGCTCTTTCTGCGAGGTCGCTGAATGACGACCGCCGGCGTGCCGGTTCGTGCGTGGCAGCGCCTCGTGGCCGCCGTGCTGGCGGCCAGCGCGCTGCTGCTGGCCGGCTGCGCCGCGCTCGACGAACAGCAGCGGCGCTGGATCTTCCAGCCCAACAAGTCCACCTGGGCGGGCGCTGCCGCGGCCGCCGACGGCATGGCCGAGCGCTGGATCGATTTCGCCGCGCCCTCCAGCGGCGAGCGCATCCGCCTGCACGCACTGTGGCTGCCGCAGGATCGCGCCGACGCACCGGTGCTGCTGTACCTTCACGGCGCGCGCTGGGACGTGCGCAGCAGCGCGTTTCGCATGCGGCGCATGCATGAGCTGGGCTTTGCCGTGCTCGGCATGGACTACCGCGGCTTCGGGCAGAGCACCGACCAGTTGCCGTCGGAAGAGTCCGCCTACGAGGATGCCCGTGCCGCCTGGAACTGGCTGCGGCGCGAGATGCCGCGCGCGCCGCGCTACATCTTCGGCCATTCGCTGGGCGCTGCGATCGCGGTGCATCTGGCAGCCGAAGTCGACGACGAGCGCGGCGTGATGCTCGAGGGCAGCTTCCCGTCGATCCCCGACGTGGTGAGCACCATGCGCTTCGGCTGGCTGCCGCTGGGGCCGCTGATCACGCAGCGTTTCGAGGCGGCACAGCTCATCGCGCGCATCGGCTCGCCGGTGCTGGTGGTGCACGGCTCCAACGACGCGCTGATCAGGCCCGAGCTCGGCCGTGCGCTGTACGAGCGCGCCCGCGCGCCTAAGCGCTTCGTGCTCGTCGACGGCGGCACGCACCACAACACCAACGCGCTTGGCCAGGACCAGTACCGCGAGGCGGTGCGCTCGCTCTTCGGCCTGCGCATCTGAATGCGATGACGGCTGCCCCTGCCGTGCCCGAGGGCGTGCGGCTGTCGAAGGTGATGGCCGATCGCGGCCTCGCGTCGCGGCGCGAGGCCGACGCGTGGATCGAGGCCGGCTGGGTGCGGGTTGACGGCGCCATGGCCGTGCTCGGCCAGCGGGTCGGGCCGCAGGCGCGCATCGAGATCGATCCGCGCGCCAAGGCCGAGCAGTCGCAGCGCGTGACGGTGCTGCTGCACAAGCCGGTGGGCTACGTGAGCGGGCAGCCCGAGGACGGGCATCCGAGCGCGGCCACGTTGATCGGTGCGCAGACGCTGTGGAGCGGCGGCGTGCCCGGCCCGCGGTTCAGCCCGGCGCACACGCGCGGCCTCGCGCCGGCGGGCCGGCTCGACATCGATTCCACCGGCCTGCTCGTGCTGACGCAGGACGGGCGCATCGCGCGCACGCTGATCGGCGACGCGAGCCCGATCGAGAAGGAGTACCTGGTGCGCGTGCGCACGGCAGACGGTCGTGCGCTGCCCGAGGACGCCCTGGCGCTGCTGCGCCACGGCCTGGAGCTCGACGGGCGCCAGCTGCGGCCGGCCAAGGTCAGCTGGGCCAACGACGACCAGTTGCGCTTCGTGCTGCGCGAGGGCCGCAAGCGCCAGATCCGGCGCATGTGCGAGCTCGTGGGTCTCGAGGTGCTGGGTCTGAAGCGCGTGCGCATCGGCCGCGTGGTGCTCGGCCGCCTGCCGCAGGGGCAGTGGCGCTATCTCGCGGCACACGAGCGCTTCTAGCGCGCAGGTCCGATCGTCGGCTACCCCGCCGCGCGCCGCGGCAGGCTCTTCGCGCCGGCGACGTGCGCCGACAGTGCGGCCAGGTCGTCGGTTGTGTCCAGGTCGATCAGCACGCCGGGGTCGTCGACCTCGACGCCGAACGACGGAAAGCGCGCCACCACGCGTCGCGCGCCTTCGTCGCCGGTCAGCTGCACGAGCTCGGAATACAGCTCCGGCGAGAAGCCCACCGGATGCCCGCGCCGGCCCTGGTACTGCGCATAGGCCACGGGGTGGTCGGCCAGCGCATCGGCCACCGCCACGTAGGTGGCGCTGCGCACCATCGGCATGTCGCCCGGCATCACCAGCCAGCCGGCCGCGTCGGCGCTGGCCGACACGCCGCTGGCGATCGAATAGCCCATGCCGAGCTGCTCGGCGCCGGGGCCGCCCGACTCGGGCAGCTCGACGATGTCGCGCAGCGCGACGTGTCGCGCCGCCTCCGGCGTCAGCGCGGGTGAGGTGACCACGCGCAACGGCATGCCGCTCTCGATCGCGCGTTCCAGCGTGGTGCCGAGCACCGTGGAGCCGGCGAACGGCTGCAGCAGCTTGTGCACTTCGGCCTTGAAGCGGCTGCCGCGTCCGGCTGCCAAGACGATGACGGTGGGCTGATGGCGCATGGATCCCGGGCCGGCGCGACGATGCCCCCAAACTCACCGCACGACGCGACCCCGGCGTCAAGCATCGGATCCCTCACCGCCTGCAAACAGTGGGAGCTTCACTTAGGGCCCATCACGTAGGGAGCAATCCGTAGTTCGGCATGCACATGCATACTGCGCGCATGGACAACCATGCACTGGCCGCCCTGCGCAAGAGCTACGAGCGCGAGGAGCTCGACGAGAGTTCCTGCGCCGACGACCCGATGCAGCAGTTCGCGAAATGGCTCGACGAGGCGCTGAAGGCCGAGCTGCCCGAGCCCAACGCGATGACGCTCGCCACCGTGGGCGCCGACGGCAGGCCGTCGACGCGCGTGGTGCTGATCAAGGGATTCGACGCGCGCGGCATCGTGTGGTACTCGAACTACGAAAGCCGCAAGGGCCACGAACTGGCGCATCAACCGTACGCTGCATTGCAGTTCCATTGGGTCGAGCTCGAGCGCGTGGTGCGCATCGAGGGCTTGGTGTCGAAGGTCGAGCCGCAGCAGTCGGATGCCTACTACGCCAGCCGCCCGCTCGATTCGCGCATCGGCGCCTGGGCTTCGCCGCAGAGCCAGCCGATCGCCTCGCGCGCGGTGCTGGTCACCGCGGCGGCCAAGGTGGCGGCGCGCTACATGATGCATCCGCCGCGGCCGCCGCATTGGGGCGGCTACCGGCTCGCGCCCGATCGCTACGAGTTCTGGCAGGGCCGCCCGAGCCGGCTGCACGACCGCATCCGCTACCGGCTCGAGGCCGGCCGGTGGCTGCGCGAACGGCTGGCACCGTAGCGCCGACGCGCACGCGCGCCGCGTCGCCGGCTCGTCAGGCCTTGCGCAGCCGCGCGGCGAACGTGCGCTTGAATTTCTCGACCTTCGGCGCCACGACGAACGCGCAGTAGCCCTGCCCCGGGTTGCGAGCGAAGTAGTGCTGGTGGTAGCCCTCGGCGCGCGAGTAGTTGGCCAGCGGCGCCAGTTCGGTCACCACGCGGCCCTTCAGCTGCGCATTCACCTCGGCGATCACCTCGCGCGCCACGGTCTCCTGCTGCGGCGTGCCGACGTAGATGCCCGAGCGGTACTGGGTGCCGAGGTCGTTGCCCTGGCGGTTGCGCGTGGTCGGGTCGTGGATGGCGAAGAAGATTTCCAGGATCTCGCGCAGCGTGATGCGCTGCGGATCGAAGGTGACCTGCACCACCTCGGCGTACCCGGTGGAGCCCGAACAGACGTCCTCGTAGGTCGGGTTCGGCGCGTGGCCGTTGCTGTAGCCCGATTCGACGGCGAGCACGCCGTCGACCTGCTCGTACACGGCCTCGAGACACCAGAAGCAGCCTCCGGCCAGCGTGATGACTTCGGACATGGTTCGCTCCGGATGCAGCGCATGTGCATCGACTCGGTGCTGCGCAGCGCCGCACCGACACACAGCGCACCGCATTGTGCCCAGGCGCGCCGCAGCGGGTAACAGGGCGTTTCGGCACGGGCCTATTTCACGCGTCGCGAGGCGGCCCCGGGACGAGAATCGCCACCTCTCGATCGCTCACGGCCCTTGCCCCGCCCGCATTGAACGACCTGCTGATCCTGCTCGGCGCGCAGAACTGGAAACCCGCGTTGACGGCGCTGGCGCTGCCGCCCGTGCCGTGGCTGCTGCTGATGCTGTTCGGCGCGCGGCTGATGTTCTGGAAGCGCTCGATCGCCTGGCTCACGATGCTGCTCGGCGCGGCGTTGGTCTGGCTGAGTTGCACCTCGGCCGTCGGCGAGTTCCTCGAGCGCGCGCTGCTCAAGCCGCCGCCGGCGCTGAGCGCCGAGCGGCTGGCAGAGATCAAGCGCTCCGTCGGCAGCGGCAAGAAGGTGGCGATCGTGATTCTCGGCGGCGGGCGCGATGCGCGGGCGCCCGAATACGCGCTTTCGCACCTCAGCGACTTCTCGCTCGCGCGCCTGCACTATGGCGTATGGCTGTCGCGGCAGACGGGCGCGCCGATGCTGTTCTCGGGCGGCGTCGCCTACGGGCAGAGCGTCGGCGTGGCCGAGGCCGAGACTGCTGCGCGCATCGCCGAGCGCGACTACGGTCGCCCGCTCACCTGGACCGAAGCCGAATCGCGCGACACGCGAGACAACGCGGCGCGCAGCACCGCGATCCTGAAGACCGCCGGTGTGGGCGAGATCCTGCTCGTCACCAACGGCTGGCACATGCGTCGCTCGATGCGCGCGTTCGAGCAGGAAACGCAGCGCTCCGGCTCGGGCATCGTGGTGTCTGCCGCGCCGATGGGGCTGGCTCCCTCGGGCGACAACCCGCTGCTGCGCTGGCTGCCGTCGATGCAGGGCAGCACGCGGGTGCGCGTCGTGCTGCGCGAGGCGCTGGGGCTGCTCTTCGGCGCCTGAGCACGCCGCGCGAGAGGCATCGCCCGAAAAACGAAGCCCCTCCGCTCCCGCAGGATTGGAGGGGCGGGCGGCGTGTGGCCGCCTGGTGAGGCTCCGGAGATTGCATGTCCGGGGCCCCTGCTGCGCAGTGACTGCACAGACTTCACTGTCTCCCAAGAGACGGCATCACGATAGCCCTTGCCCGGGCAGAAAGCAAGAGCCGCCGCACCCCGCAGGTGCGGCTACTGCTTGTGCGCCATCAAGCGATCGAACAGAGCGTTCATGCGCCGGGCTACGTCGGCATCGTGTTCGATCGGCCGCCCCCACTCGCGCGCGGTTTCGCCGGGCCACTTGGCCGTGGCATCGAGCCCCATCTTGCCGCCCAGCCCGCTGACGGGCGAGGCGAAGTCGAGATAGTCGATCGGCGTCTGGTCGACGAGCGTGGTGTCGCGCACCGGATCCACGCGCGTGCTGATGGCCCAGACCACCTGCTTCCAGTCGCGCACGTCGACATCGGCATCGGTGACGACGATGAACTTGGTGTACATGAACTGACGCAGAAAACTCCACAGCCCGAACATCAAGCGCTTGGCATGGCCGGGGTAGCTCTTGCGCATCGAGATCACCGCGACGCGGTAGCTGCAGCCCTCGGGCGGCAGGTAGAAGTCCACGATCTCGGGAAACTGCCGCTGCAGGATCGGCACGAACACCTCGTTGAGCGCCAGACCCAGGATGGCCGGCTCGTCGGGCGGCCGCCCGGTATGGGTGGAGTGGTAGATCGGCTGCGCCCGATGCGTGATGCGGTCGATGCGGAACACCGGGAACCATTCCTGCTCGTTGTAGTAGCCGGTGTGATCACCGAACGGCCCTTCCAGTGCATGCAGGTAGCCGCCGATCGAACGACAGCGCACGCCCAATTCGCTCGCGCCTTCGAACCCGTCGTCGGCCGGCGGGATATGCCCTTCGAGCACGATCTCGGCCGACGCCGGCACCTGCAGCGCACGCCCGGCATCGCCGACACCGGCATTCACGACCTCGGTCGGCGAACCACGCAGCAGCCCGGCGAACTGGTACTCCGACAAGGTGTCGGGCACCGGCGTCACGGCGCCGAGCATCGTCGCCGGGTCGGCGCCGAGCGCCACCGCAACCGGAAACGGCCGGCCGGGATGCGCGAGCGCAAATTCGCGGAAGTCCAGCGCGCCGCCGCGATGCGGCAGCCAGCGCATGATGAGCTCGCGCTTGCCGATCACCTGCTGGCGGTAGATGCCGAGGTTCTGCCGCGATCGCGGCCGCGCGATGCCCTGCGGACCGCGCGTGACCACCAGCCCCCAGGTGATCAGCGCTCCCGCATCGCCGGGCCAGCAGGTCTGGATCGGCCAGCGCGACAGATCGATCTCGTCGCGCTCGATCACCTCTTCCTGGCAAGGCCCGGCGCTGCGCTCGGCCGGCCGCATGTTCCACAGGCTGCGCGCGAGGTCGATCAGGCGTGCGGCGTCCTTGAAGCCTTTGGGCGGCTCCGGCTCCTTCAAGCTCGCGAGCAGCTCGCCCACGACGCGCAGTTCGGCACTGTCTCGAGCCCCCATGCCAAGCGCGACTCGCTGCGGGGTGCCGAACAGATTCACCAGCACCGGGCAGGTGTAACCGGCCGGGTTCGTGAACAAGACCGCAGGCCCGGACGACTGCAGCGTGCGGTCGGCAAATGCCGTCATCTCCCACTTCGGCGACACCGAATCGGCCACGCGAAGCAGCTCGCCACGCTGATCCAGGCTATCCAGGAAGCCCCGCAGATCCTTGTATCTCATTGTCTTGATATAAAAACAATCTTTCTTATCGTTGACTGGTTATTTTCGGTCTTCCTAGAATGCCGCTGAATTGGAGCGCCACGGGTTTACCCGAGTGAGAAAACCCCTGGCACTCGCAGCGATGGCGCCGCATTATGGGCGCCCGCCAAGCGAGCATCGAGTCAACCACACGCCGGCAACCGCATCCTGACCGTGAGCGACCAACCGATCCGACACCGACTGACAGCCGTGGCAAGGGCCTGCGGCCGATCCGCCGGCACGTTCGTGCGCGACGTGGGGGCCGGACTGCTGGAAGTCAGCCACAACAGCCTGGCCATGGTGGGCCTTGCGGTCGTGGTCGGCACGCTGGCGTTTTCCACCGTGCGCCCGGACCTTCGCGCCGGCGCCGAGCAGCGCGCGCTCGACTGGCTGCTGGCGCGCCAGGAGGCGCGCGATGTGGCCCAGGGCGTGTTGCCCAAGGATGCGGCGGCGGCCGATGCCGGCACGCGTGCAACGGCGGCCGACCCATCGTCGCTGCCACGCCAGCAGGCCTCGGTGGCCGGTTGGCTGGCGCGCCGCTATCGCGTGGCACCCGAGCCGGTCAGCCGGCTGGTGCAGGAAGCATGGGCGGTCGGCGTGCGCGTTGGTCTCGACCCGACGCTGATCCTCGCCATCATGGCGGTCGAATCGAGCTTCAACCCGTTCGCGCAGAGCCCTGTCGGCGCGCAGGGCCTGATGCAGGTGATGACCCGGGTGCACGACGAGAAGTACGAGCCTTACGGCGGCGTGCGCGCGGCGTTCGATCCGGTGACCAACCTGCGTGTGGGCGTGCAGGTGCTCAGGGAGTGCATCTCGCGCGGCGGCAGCCTCGAGGAAGGCCTGCGCTACTACGTGGGGGCCGCCAACCTCACCGACGACGGCGGCTACGTGGCCAAGGTTCTGGCCGAGCAGTCGAACCTGCGTCGGGTGGCCGATGGCAAGTCCGTTGCCGTCACCGCACCGCTGCCTGCAGCGGCGGCGGCATCGGCACAGGGCCGCAACAGTGCGCCTGCCACGGTGCCGTCGCTGGGCGGCCCGGCGACCCCCGAACCGGCAGAGGCCGAAGCCGAAGAGCACGTCGCGCTGCTGCGGCCGCGCTGATCGTCTCCCCCCGATACCGCAAGCGAGGGCTGCACCGCCGCTCGGATAGACTTGCGCCTTCGCGCAACTGGCGACCGCGCCCCGTTTCACGGGGCCCGAGGTGGGCCACCACCGGGGAGCGCGACCGGCACAGCGTGCCGGCGTCGGCCGTTCGCCTGGGCAGCCCGAACCATGACCGGCATGCACGCCGGCCGCGGTCCCCGCGGGCAGACCATCTGGAAAGCGACAGGCAGATCCACCATGTTCGATCGCAAGACATCCACCATCGCCGATGTGGACCCGCAGATCTGGGCCGCCATCACCGCCGAGAACCAACGCCAGGAAGACCACATCGAGCTGATCGCCTCGGAGAACTACGCTTCGCCGGCCGTGATGGCGGCGCAGGGTTCGCAGCTCACCAACAAGTACGCCGAGGGCTACCCCGGCAAGCGCTACTACGGCGGCTGCGAGCATGTCGACGTGGTCGAGCAGCTGGCGATCGATCGCGCGAAGCAGCTCTTCGGCGCCGAACACGCCAACGTGCAACCCAACTCGGGCTCGCAGGCCAACCAGGGCGTGTTCTTCGGCCTGCTGCAGCCCGGCGACACCATCATGGGCATGAGCCTGGCCGAGGGCGGCCACCTCACGCACGGCATGGCGTTGAACATGAGCGGCAAGTGGTTCAAGGTCGTCAGCTACGGGCTGAACACCCGCGAGGAGATCGACTACGACGCCATGGAGCGCCTGGCGCGCGAGCAACGCCCCAAGCTGATCATCGCCGGCGCGTCGGCCTACGCACTGCACATCGACTTCGCGCGCTTCGCCAAGGTGGCGCGCGAGATCGGCGCGATCTTCATGGTCGACATGGCCCACTACGCGGGGCTGATCGCCGCCGGCGTGTACCCCAATCCGGTACCACACGCCGACGTGGTGACCTCGACCACGCACAAGACGCTGCGCGGCCCGCGCGGCGGCCTGATCCTGATGAAGGACGCGGTGGCCAAGGCGATCAACAGCGCGATCTTCCCGGGCATCCAGGGCGGGCCGCTGATGCACGTGATCGCCGCCAAGGCGGTGGCGCTGCAGGAGGCGCTGTCGCCGGAGTTCAAGCGCTACCAGCAGCAGGTGGTGAGCAACGCCGCGGCCATGGCCCGCACGCTCACCGAGCGTGGCCTGCGCATCGTCTCGGGTCGCACCGAGAGCCACGTGATGCTGGTCGACCTGCGGGCCAAGAACATCACCGGCAAGGAGGCCGAGGCCGTGCTCGGCCAGGCGCACATCACCTGCAACAAGAACGCGATCCCGCACGACCCGCAGAAGCCCATGGTCACCAGCGGCATCCGGTTGGGTTCGCCGGCGATGACCACGCGCGGCTTCGGCGAGGCCGAGGCGGTGAAGACCGCCCAGCTGATCGCCGACGTGCTCGACGCGCCGCAAGATGGCGCGCGCATCGCCGCCGTGCGCCAACAGGTCGCGGCGCTGACGCGCGCGTTCCCCGTCTATCGCTGAGCGGGCGCGCGCCGCCGCCTCACACCATGCGCTGCCCCTATTGCAGCCACGACGAGACGCAGGTCGTCGAGACGCGCGAGTCCGACGAGGGCGACGTGATCCGCCGCCGCCGGCGCTGCCTGAAATGCGACAAGCGCTTCACGACCTACGAACGCGCCGAGATCGCGCTGCCGGCGCTGGTGAAGAAGGACGGCTCGCGCGTCGAGTTCGACATGGCCAAGCTGCGCGCGTCGATGCAGCTCGCGTTGCGCAAGCGCCCGGTGAGCACCGAGCAGCTCGACGCCGCGCTCGACCGCATCCAGGACAAGCTGCTCGCGCAGGGCGCGCGTGAAGTCACCAGCGCGCGCGTGGGCGAGCTGGTCATGCGCGAGCTCAAGCGCATCGACAAGGTAGCCTACGTGCGCTTCGCGTCGGTGTACCGCAGCTTCGAAGACGTCGACGAGTTCCGGCAGCTGATCCGCGACATCTGATCCGCCGCCGCCTGTCGTCCGCATCCCCCCGCCGGGGGCCCCCATCGGTGTCCACCGCTCGAGGCGTGCCGCCTGGCCCACCTGCGGGCGACGCGCGCGCGGCGCTCGATTCCTACAGTGGTCTGCACCCCAACACCCGACCAGGAGCAGACCATGAGCCACCCGCAACAGTCCATCCGCCGCCAGCGCGGCGTCAGCGCCGTCGAGGCCATGATCGCAGTGGCGATCATCGGCATCCTGGCCGGCGCGACCATGCCCGATCTGGAGCCGCTGCGCGAACGCGCCGAACTGCTCGGCCTGGCCGCGCAGATCGAGACCGACGTGAACCTGGCCCGCAGCGAGGCCGTGGCGCGCAACCGCACGGTGCGCCTCACGGTGCGCGAGTCGGCCGGCGCCACCTGCTACCTGCTGCACGAGGGCGCGGCGCCCGGCTGCAGCTGCGCCGACGTGGCGGCGGGCCACTGCGCAGCGCCGGGCCTGATCCGCGCCGTCGGCTTGCCGGCTGATGGACGAGTGCAGGTGCGCGCCAACGCCGGCATGCTCACCTTCGACCCGCTCAAGGGCACCGTCACGCCGACCGCGACGCTGCGCGCCGAAGGCCGCAGCGGCGCGGCGCTGCACCAGGTGGTGAGCCTGCTGGGCCGCGTGCGCACCTGTGCCCCGGGCGGCGGCACCGCGCTCGGCGCACCCGCTTGCTGATGCATGGGCCCAACGCGCGACCGACGAACGGTCTGCCAAGGTGGACGAGCGGAGCCCCGGCCGATTGTGGGCCCGGCCCCGCTCCAGATAATCCGTGACATGCGTCACACCCCACGACGTCGCGGGCACGATGGCGGCTTCACGCTCATCGAGCTGATGATCGTGGTCGCGGTGGCGACGCTGCTGCTCACGATCGCGCTGCCGGCCTACCAGGAGTCCACCCGCAAGGCCCGCCGCGCCGAGGCGGTGGCGGGGCTGACGCAGCTGGCCCAGGCGCAGGAGCGCCACCGCGCCAACAACCCGAACTACGCCGCGGCCTTCGCCGACTTCTCACCGCAACCGGCCAGCGAGACACCGCACTACACGCTGGGCATCGCCTCGGCGGCAGCCGGCAGCTATTCGCTCACCGCCACGGCGAAGAACGCGTCGCCGCAGTACGCCGACACCAGCTGCCGCGTGCTGTCGCTCGCCGCATCCGCCGGCGCCCTGGTGTACCAGTCGACCGATGCCGGCGGCACCGTCGATACCACCAATGCCCGTCGCTGCTGGGCCCGGTGACGGCGATGCGAAGCTCGCTCGGCGTCACGCTGGTCGAACTGCTCACGGTGCTGGTCGTGCTGGGCGTGCTCGCCACCGTCGTGGCGCCGTCGTTCCGCGGCATGATGGTCCGCCAGCGCGTGCAAGGCGTACAGGATCAACTGATCACCGATCTGCAGCTCGCGCGTTCCGAGCAGGCGGCGCGCGCCAACGCCACCACGCCGGTGCAGGTCGCGGTGACGTTCGGCGGCAATGCGCAGATCAGCTGCTACACCGTGCACACCGTCGGCGCCGCCTGCGACTGCACGGCTGCGCCGGGCTCGGCGTGCTCGCCGGGCGCACAGGAAATCCGCACCGTGCAGGTGGCGCGCGCGCAGGGCGTGAGCCTGGCCGCGTCGAGCGCCGGCGGATCGGCCATCACCTTTTCGCCGCCGCAAGGCACCGCCACCCCCACCGATCTGGCGATCACGGTACAGGGCGACCCCAGCGGGCAGCTGCGCACGCAGCTGTCAGCCGTGGGCTCGCCCTCGGTGTGCTCGCCCGACGGCTCGATCAGAGGAGTCCCCACATGCCCATGATCTCGGTGAAGCCTTGGCGGCTAACGCGGCGGCAGCGCGGCCTGTCGCTGGTGGAGCTGATGGTCGGCGTGGCCGTCGGCCTGTTCGTGGTGGCCGGCGCCACGATGCTGGTGGCCAACCAGCTCGGCGACAACCGCCGCTTGCTGCTCGAAACGCAGATCCAGCAGGACCTGCGCGCCGCGGCCGACATCATCGTGCGCGACATCCGGCGCTCGGGCTACTGGGGCGCCGCGCAAACGGGCGTCTGGTATGCGGGCTCGCCCGGCGTGACCGCGAATCCGTACACCGCCGTCGCGCCCGCCGTGAGCGGCGCGGCGGCCAGCAGCGTGAGCTTCAACTACTCCCGCGACGCGGTCGGATCCGAGAACAACACGGTCGACCTGGTGGAGCAGTCGGGCTTCCGGCTCGTCAGCGGTGTGATCCAGATGCGCGTGGGCGGACTCTGGCAACCGCTGACCGACGGCAACACACTGCGCATCACCAATTTCCAGGTCACGCTGGCCGAACAGCCGATCACGCTGTCGTGCAGCACACCCTGCGCCGGCCTGGCCAGCTGCCCGCCGACGCAGACCGTGCGCGAGATGGCGGTCGTGATCCAGGGCCGCGCGGTGGCCGACGCCGCGGTGCAGCGCATGGTGCGCAGCAACGTGCGCCTGCGCAACGACGTGCTCAGCGGCGCGTGCCCCACATGAGCCCGGAGACTGCCGTCATGCATCGCACATCGCATCGATCCGCACGCCCGCAGCGCGGGGCAGCCTCGCTGCTCGTCGTGGTGGTGCTGTTCTTCATCCTGGCGCTGGTGTCGGCCTACGCCAGCCGCAACCTGATCTTCGAGCAGCGTATCTCGGCCAACAACCAGCGCGCCACGCAGGCCTTCGAGGCGGCCGAGGCCGGCATCGAGTTCGCCATCGCATCGCTCGGCGCGGGGCGTGTCGACGACGCCTGCGTGACCACGACCAACACCGCATTCGACTCGTTCCGCCAACGCCACATGGGCATGAGCGGTACCGGCACCTTCACGCTGTCGGCGCCGCAGGCCAACCTGCGGCCGACCTGCATGGTGCTCAACGGCGGCACGACCTGCAGCTGCCCGAATGCCGCGCCCGCACTCGTCGTGCCGGTGGGCACGGCACCGACGTTCCAGCTGCGATTCGACGCACCCATCGCACAGCCGGGCGTGGTGCGCGTGACCTCGCGCGGCTGCAGCAGCATCGGCTCGCAGTGCTACGCCGGCGCGGCCACGGCCGCCGACGCCGAGGCCGAGATCTCGGTGCTGCTGGGCCTGAATTCGGCGCTCGCAGCGCCGCCGCGCGCCGCCGTCACCGCCCGCGGCAACGTCGACCTGAGCGGCGGCGCCGTGACGATCTCGAATGGAGATGCGGCCAGCGGCGGCATCACGATCGACAGCGGCGGCACGCTCGCCAACTCGGGCTCGGCCGTGCTGCGCGGTCTGCCGGGCACGCCGGGCAGCGCCACGCTGCGCACGAGCGACACGTCGCTCTCGACGCTCGACGCCGACGGCCTGTTCGCATCGCTGTTCGGCATGGACCGCGCCACCTACCGCACGCAGCCCGCGGTGGTGCGCGTCGTCTGCGCGGGTGACTGCGGGCTGCAGATCGCGCAGGCCATCTCGGCCAATCCGGGTCGCGTGGTGTGGGTCGAGGGCGACGTGACCATCGACGCCAACCGCAGCTTCGGCGACGCCGCGCAGCCGGCAATGGTGTTCATCCGCGGCAACCTCACGGTTTCCGCCAACCTGCAGCTGACCGGCCTGCTGTACCTGCATTCGGCCGGCGGCGCCAACACCTGGACCACGTCGGCCGGCAGCACGCAGATCAACGGCGCGGTCGTCGCCGAAGGCGCCCTCACGTTGAGCGGCGCCACGCCGCCGACGATCGCCTTCGACGCCGGCGTGCTGAGCACGATCGGGCTCACGCAGGGCTCGCTGGTGCGCATCCCCGGAAGCTGGCGCGACTTCGTCGCCGGGAGCTGAGCATGAGGCATCGTTTCGCACAACGCTCGCGCGGCGTCTCGCTGGTCGAGGCGATGGTGGCGCTGGCCATCATGGGCTTCGGCATGCTGGCGGTGGTGGGCGTGCAGGCCACGCTGCGGCTGAATGCCGACATCGCCAAGCAGCGCTCGGAGGCCACGCGCATCGGCCAGGAAGCGATGGAAGACCTGCGCGCGTTCAAGGTCGTCGAGACGACGGCCGGCCAGACGGCGTTCGCCGACATCACGCCAACCGCGGCCACGAACGTGACGGGTTTGTCCACGAACACCACCTACCGCATCAGCCGCGCGGTGGTCGACTACACGGCTCCGCCGTCGAAGGCGCTGTCGGTCACCGTGGCCTGGAACGACCGCAGCGGCCAGCCGCAGCAGGTGGTGCTGCGCAGCGTGGTGGCGGCGGCCGCACCCGCGCTGTCGGGCACGCTGGCGGTGCGGCGCGATGCCGCCGCCGGCGGCCCGACGCGGCGGCCGCTCAACCGGCATCCGACGATTCCGGTGCAGGCGCGCGAAATCGGCGGCGGCAAGAGCGCGTTCGTGCCGGGCGGGCAGACGCGCTACATCCTCGTCTTCAACAACCTCACCGGCGCCATCACCGGCGTCTGCGACCGCCCGTACTGGGATCCCGCGCCGACCAACGACTCGCTCGTGGCCGCCGACGTGGCGTCATGCGACAACAACTTCCAGGGTCAGCTGCTGTCGGGCTATGTGCGTTTCTGGCGCGACCGCAGCGGCCCCGAACTCACCGCCGCCAACGCCGAGGATCCTGCCGGCCCCGCGCTGCGCCTGAGCATGGAGCTCACGCTGACCAGCACCGGGCACGCAAGCGGCTCGTTCTGCATCGACGATGCCAGCGCAACGTCGACGGCGCTGTTCAACCAGACGCTGGCGTTCGTGAGCTACTTCTGCGCCATCCGCTCGAACGCCGACGCGTTGTGGTCGGGCACCACGGCCGTCGAAGCGCAGGACACCAACACCGCCGGCGGAACCATCGACTGGAGCATCACCGCCGTCGACTCGCCCTCCACCACCGCGCCGACCTTCCGCGTCTGCCGCTACACGCCGGCCGCGAGCGACGGCGACACGGTGCCCAACCGGGATCACCCGCGCAACTACGCCGACGTGAGCGGCAACCTGACCGAGCAGAACTTCTTCGTGATCCCCACCAACAAGCACTGCCCGACCGACGTGGCCGCCAACCCGTCGGCCGGCGACCTGATCAACAGCAACACGCTGCAGCATCAGCCTGCGCCCTGATCGATGCCGCTCGACGCGCTCGACCTGCGCCAGCTCGCGCGCGCGCTGGCGCTGGCCGAGTCGGCGATCGGCCGCACCGAGCCCAACCCGCGCGTGGGTTGCGTGCTGCACGATGCGCAGGGCCGCCCCGCAGGCGAAGGTGCAACGCTGCAGGCCGGCTCCGACCATGCCGAGGTCGTGGCCCTGCGCGAGGCCCGGCAGCGCAACGTCGACCTGCGCGGCGGCACGGCCTGGGTGTCGCTGGAGCCGTGCGCGCACCACGGCCGCACGCCGCCGTGCTGCGACGCGCTGGCGGCCGCCGGGCTGGCGCGCGTGGTCGTCGCCACGGTGGACCCGAACCCGCTCGTCGCCGGCCAGGGCATGGCCCGGCTGCGCGCGGCCGGTATCGCGGCCGACGTGGCCGACGGCGAGCCGGCCCGGCTCGCGCGCGAGGCGAACATCGGCTTCTTCTCGCGCATGATCCGCGGCACGCCCTGGGTGCGACTGAAGATCGCCGCCTCGCTCGACGGCAAGACCGCCCTGCCCGACGGCCAGAGCCAGTGGATCACCGGCGAGGCCGCGCGCGCCGACGGCCATGCCTGGCGCCGCCGCGCCGGCGCCGTGCTCACCGGGGCCGGCACGGTGCTGCACGACAACCCGCGGCTCGACGTGCGGCACGTGCCCACGGCCAGCCAGCCGCAGCGGGTGGTCGTCGATTCGCGGCTGCAGTGCCCGCCCGAGGCCCGCATCTTCGACCCGCCGGGCGCGGTGTGGGTGTACTGCAACAGCGCACATGGCCCGCAGGCCGACGCGCTGCGCCGCCGTGGCTGCGAGCTGGTCGAGCGGCCAGGCCCTCACGGCAAGGTCGATCTGGCCGCCATGCTCCAGGATCTCGCGGCGCGGGGCGTCAACGAGCTGCACGTCGAGTCCGGCGAACGGCTCAACGCCTCGTTCCTGCGCGAAGCCCTGGTCGACGAGCTGCTCGTCTACCTGGCGCCGCGCCTGCTCGGCAGCGGGCGCGACATGTTCGCCGGTGCCGGCTACGCCTCACTGGCCGAAACGCCGGGGCTGCGCTTCGTCGACACCCGCGCCATCGGCGCCGACCTGCGGCTCGTGGCGCGGCTGGATCAGCGCGACGCCTTCCTGGCCTGAGACAATCCACCCCATGTTCACCGGCATCATCACCGCGGTCGGCGAGATCACCGACGTGCGCGCGCTCGGCGCGTCGGCCGGCCACGGCAGGCGGCTGCGCATCGCTGCTCCTGCGGGCTACCTCGAGGGCGTGCGCCCGGGCGACAGCATTGCGCTGAACGGCGCCTGCATGACGGCCATCGCGCTCGACGCGGCAGCCGGCTGGTTCGACATCGAGATCTCGGCCGAGAGCCTGGCACGCACCGCCGGGCTCGACGAGCCGGGGCCGGTCAACCTCGAACTCGCGCTTCGAGCGGACGATCGGCTCGGCGGGCACTGGGTCTCGGGCCATGTGGACGGCCTCGGCCGGGTGGCGGCGTTCGAGCCGGTGGGTGAATCGTGGCGGCTGGCCGTGCGTGTGCCGCGCGAGCTGGCTGCCTACATGGCGGTGAAGGGTTCGGTCGTCGTGCAAGGTGCGAGCCTGACGATCAACCGCGTCGGCGATCTGCCCGACGCCTGCGAGGTCGAGATCAACCTGATCCCGCACACACTGCAGTGCACAACGCTGGGCGGCCTGCGCGTGGGCCAGGCGGTGAACATCGAGGTCGATCTCATTGCGCGTTACGTGGCGCGCATCCTCGAGGTGCGGGGGAGCGTGGCAGCTTCGGCCGACGCCTGATGCCCGGATCAGGGGATCCCCTCCCCCATTGATCATCCCCAATCGAACGCAAGTTGAAACACGCAACGCCCTGTCCTGGCCGATACTTCCTGCCGTGACGGAGTTGTCGCCTTCCGGCGGCAAGGTTAGGGAGAAGGCCAAAGACATGCAGGACTTCGACGATTCCACGCTTTGGCGGATCAGCGAGTTCGAGCGCATCCGGTTCCAGACGGGCAACAGCGGCTACGCACGTCTGGGCGGTCCGACGGTGCTGCCCACCACGCTGGTCAGCGAACTGGCCAAGCTGGAGTACTCGGCCAACGGCTCCGATCCGCTGGAAGTGATCGCCGCCTGCATGCGGCATCGCGAGCCGGCTCTGATCTACCTCGAGTTCCAGGGTCTGGTCTGGCCGGTGACGATCTTCCCGCGCGAGCGCCTGTACCACTCGCCGCGCGACCTCACGAGCGAACTCGCCCGCGGCGCGCGTGAACTCAAGGTGCACAGCGTCGAGCCGCCCGGCGTGCGCGCGCCGGGGCATTTCATGTCCGAGCGCGTGGCCGAGGAGAAGCACTACCGGCCGCTCGATCCGCTGCTGTGGAACCTGGGCCTGATGGGCCCGCGCGCCGTGCTGCTCGACGAGATCAGCGGCAACGCCGCCTACCGCGTGGCGCCCGACTTCCACGTCGGCACGATCCAGATCTCGGGCGCGGTGGCGCCGGCCTTCCAGCGGCTGCGCGTCGAAGCGGCGTCGCTGAAGGCGATCGCCAAGTGGCCGGGCATGAACCTCGACCGCGCGATCCGCATGGTCAATGCGCTGTACCTGCTGTCCGGCCTGATGGTGCTGCGCATGCACCCCGCCGCGCGCAAGGAGCCCACGGCCGGCGTCGGCTCGGGCTTCCTCGGCTGGATCCGCAAGAGCCGCTGAACGCGTCGCCCGCGCGACGGGCCGCCCGAACCCGCCGCCTACAATCGGTGCATGTCGATTGCACCGGTTCCCCAGCTCGTCGCCGACTTGGCCGCCGGCCGCATGATCATCCTCGTCGACGAGGAGGATCGCGAGAACGAAGGCGACCTGATCCTCGCGGCCGATCATGTCAGCGCCGAAGGCATCAACTTCATGGCCAAGCACGGCCGCGGCCTGATCTGCCTGACGCTCACGCGCGAGCGCTGCGAACGCCTGGCGCTGCCGCCGATGGCGGCGCGCAACGGCACGGTGCACGGCACGGCGTTCACGGTGTCGATCGAGGCCGCGAGCGGCGTGACCACCGGCATCTCGGCCGCCGACCGCGCGCGCACGGTGCAGGCCGCGGTGTCCAAGGACGCGCGGGCCAGCGACCTCGTCCAGCCCGGGCACATCTTCCCGCTGCAGGCGCAGGACGGCGGCGTGCTGATGCGCGCCGGCCACACCGAGGCCGGCTGCGACCTCGCCACCATGGCCGGCCTGACGCCGGCGGCGGTGATCTGCGAGATCATGAACGACGACGGCAGCATGGCGCGGCTGCCCGATCTGGAGCGCTTTGCCAAGACGCACGGCCTGAAGATCGGCACCATCGCCGACCTGATCGCCTTTCGCAGCCACAACGAAACCCTCATCGAGCGGCGCGGCGAACGCGAGATCACCACACCGGCGGGCGCCTTCCGCTGCATCGTGTTCCGCGACCGCGCCCAGGGCATGCACCTGGCGCTGGTCAAGGGCCGCTGGCAGGGCGGTGACGAGGTGCTCGTGCGGGTGCACGAGCCGTTCACCGCGCTGGACCTGCTCGACATCGCCGGCGGCCAGCATTCCTGGCCGCTGCACGCCGCGCTGCAGCGCCTGCAGCGCTCGCCGCAGGGCGTGGCCGTGCTGCTCAACTGCGGCCGCGACGCGAGCGCGCTGTTGCCGCTGGTGGAGCCCGACGCCGTGCGCACCGGCGCGGGCAGCGCCGCCGACCTGCGCACCTACGGCATCGGCGCGCAGATCCTGCGCGACCTGGGGGTCACGCGCATGCGGCTGCTGGGCAGCCCGCGGCGCATGCCCAGCATGGCCGGCTATGGCCTGGAAGTGACCGCCTTCGAAGCCCCGACGACCTGAAGAGAACACCCGCCATGCAGCAAGCCGACCAGGGCGTCGACGACGCCGACAAGCTCGACGGCGAAGGCCTCGTCGTCGGCATCGTGCAGTCGCGCTTCAACGCCGCCATCACCGAGAAGATGGCGCAGGCCTGCCGCTACGAGCTGGCCGCGCTGGGCGTGACCGACAAGCACATCGTGCACGTCAAGGTACCCGGCGCGCTCGAGATCCCGGTCACGCTGAAGACCATGGCCGACAGCGACGACTTCGACGCGCTGATCGCCATCGGATGCGTGATCCGCGGCGAGACCTACCACTTCGAGCTGGTGGCCAACGAGAGCGGCGCCGGCGTCAGCCGCGTGGCGCTCGATCACCAGATCCCGGTGGCCAACGCGATCCTCACCGTCGACACCGAGGCCCAGGCCTGGGAGCGCGTGGAAGACAAGGGCCGCGACGCCGCCCGCGTGGCGGTCGAGATGGCCAACCTGCTGGCCGACCTGTAGTGACCGCCACCGAGAAACCCGCCGCGCGGCCGCGACGTGCCGGCGCCAGGTCGGCGCGCCGGCGTTCGCGCGAGCTGGCACTGCAGGGCCTGTACGAATGGCTGGTCGGCCGCACCGAGTTGCAGGCCATCGACGCCCACATGCGCGAGCAGGACGGTTTCGAGCGCTGCGACAGCGTGCACTTCGACACCCTGCTGCACGGCTGCGGCCGCGAACGCGCCGAGCTCGATGCGCTGCTCGCCCGCCACCTCGACCGCAAGACCAGTGAGCTGTCGCCGGTGGAACACGCGGTGCTGCTGATCGGCGCCTACGAGCTGCAGCACTGCGCCGACGTGCCATACAAGGTGGCGATCAACGAGGCGGTCGAGCTGGCCAAGGCCTTCGGCGGCACCGACGGCCACAAGTACGTCAACGGCGTGCTCGACAAGCTCGCGCCGCAGTTGCGCGAGGCCGAGGTGCGCACGGCGCGCGGCGAGCGCGCGGCCGAGCCGTGAGCGCGCGATGAAGACCGCGCGCCGGCTCGAGCACATCGAGCCGTTCTACGTCATGGAGTGCGCCAAGATCGCGCAGGGCATCGCCCAGAGCCCCGCGTGCGACCCGGCGCGCGGCGGCACGCCGATGATCTGGCTCAACATCGGCGAGCCCGACTTCGGCGCCGCGCCGCTGGTGCGCGAGGCCGCGCAGCGCCTGATCGCATCGGGCCGCACCGCCTATACGCAAGCCACCGGGCTGCCCGAGCTGCGCGAGGCCATCGCGCGCTGGTACGCCGAGCGCTTCCACGTCGGTGTCGACCCGGCGTGCATCGTCGTCACCGCGGGCGCATCGGCTGCGCTGCAGCTGGCCTGCGCGGCGCTGTTCGAGGCCGGCGACGACGTGCTGATGCCCGACCCGTGCTACCCCTGCAACCGCCACTTCGTGGCCGCGGTCGACGCGCAACCGCGCCTGCTGCCCACCAGCGCCGCCACGCGCTTCCAGCTCGACGCGGCGGCCGTCGAGTGCGCCTGGAACGCGGCCACGCGCGGCGTGCTGCTCGCGTCGCCGTCGAACCCCACGGGCACGTCGATCGCGCGCGACGAGCTGGGCCGCATCGCCGCCGTCACGCGCCAGCGCAGCGGCGTGTGCATCGTCGACGAGATCTACCTCGGCCTCAGCTACGACGAAGCCTTCGGCCACACCGTGCTCGAGGCGCGCGAGGGCGACGACGACGCGATCGTCTCGGTCAACAGCTTCTCGAAGTACTTCGGCATGACGGGCTGGCGGCTCGGCTGGCTGGTGCTGCCGCGCTCGCTGGTGGCGCCGGTGGAGCGCCTGGCGCAGAACCTCTACATCTGCCCGTCGACGATCGCGCAGCATGCGGCGCTCGCCTGCTTCGAGCCGGAGTCGATCGCCGAATTCGAGCGCCGCCGCGCCGAGTTGCGCCGGCGCCGCGATGCGGTGGTCAGCGCGCTGGCCGGGCTCGGCATGCCCGCACCGGTGCTGCCCGACGGCGCGTTCTACGCCTATGCCGACTGCTCGCGCCACAGCGCCGACAGCTGGGATTTCTGCATCGACCTGATGCACCGCGCGCACGTGGCGCTGACGCCGGGCCGCGACTTCGGCCGCCTCGACACGCAGCGCTACCTGCGCCTGTCGTTCTCCAGCTCGATGGATCAGCTGCAAGAGGCCATGGAGCGCCTGCGCCGGGCGCTGTGACATTTCGGGCTCTGCGGCTCGCGGCCGGGTGACAGAGCGTTACGCCCGCGCGAGGGTGCACGCATTTGGTCAAGCGCGTGAGCGCTTGAACGCCTAAGCTCACAAGTCGATATGAATTCCAGCGAACGCCCCGCGGCGGCTGGCTCGCCGCCCTCCACCCCCGCGCCGTCTGCCGTCGACGTCGACATCCACACCGAGCATCCTGCCGACGCGGCCTCGGGCGCCGACTCGGTCATGCCCGAGACGCCGGCAGACGGCGGCGCGGCGCAGCCGGGGACGATCGGCCACATCGGCCGCTACGGCCTCAAGCAGCGCCTCGGCGAGGGCGGGCTCGGCACGGTGTATGCCGCCTACGACCCGATCCTGTCGCGCACCATCGCGGTCAAGACGCTGCATCTGAGCGCGGTCGACGGCGACCGTGCGGCGCTCGACGCGCTGTTCCTCAACGAGGCGCGCGCCGCGGCCGGCCTGAACCACCCGAACATCGTCACGGTGTACGACGCGGGCCTGTCCGAGCAGGGCGTGTACATCGCGATGGAGCGCCTGCGCGGACGCGACCTGCGCCAGCTGCTGGCCAACGGCTGGCGGCCCGACACGCTGCAGGCGGCGCAGATCGTGCGCCGCGTGGCCGACGCGCTTTCTTATGCGCACAGCAAGGGCGTGATCCACTGCGACATCAAGCCGGCCAACATCTTCATGGTCGGCCGCACGCTGCCCAAGGTGGTGGACTTCGGCATCGCGCGCGCGGCCCACGGCCAGGCCATTCCCGCGCTCGAAGGCGTGGTGGCCGGCTCGCCGCACTACCTGGCGCCCGAACAGCTGCGCGGCGAGACGATCGACCGCCGCTGCGACGTGTATTCGCTCGGCGTCGTGATGTACGAGCTGCTGGCGCACCGCAAGGCGTTCGCGGGGCAGTCGCTGCCCGAGATCGTCGAGGCGGTCGAGCGCGGCAACCCGGTGCCGGTGCACGAGCTGAAGCCCGACGTGCCGCTCTCGCTGTCACGCATCGTGCAACAGGCGATGGCGCGCGATCCGGCGCAGCGCTACCGTTCGGCGCGCCACCTCAGCCGCGAGCTGCGCGAATGGATCGAGCACGAAGGCGCCGACCTCGCCGACGACGCGCCGGAAGCCAAACCCTGGCTCGAGCCGCGCCGCCTCGGTGCCGTGGTCACGGCGCTGATCGCGATGGCCGGCATCGGCTGGTGGTTCCACGAGGCGCTCGCGCCCGCGCCACACGGCGTGAGCGCCGAGGCGCCCGCCGCGCAGAGCCCCGCTGCCGGTGCCACGCCGCGTGCCCCGGGTGCTGCCGCCACCGTGGTCGCGGCAGCAGCGGCGGCGGCCGCCGCGCCTGCAGCGCAGGCCTCGGCGGCGGCACCCACCGAAGCCTCGGCCGAGAGCGCGAAGCCCGCCGCGCCCAAGCCGCGCCTGGCGCCCGCCGCGCAGCGCGAGCGCGCCAAGCCAGCGGCCAAGGCGGTTGCGCCGGCGAAGCCCACCGCGCCCGAGGTGGCCGCCACCGGCGTGGTGCAGCTGGCGATCAGCCCCTGGGGTCGCATCGAGATCGACGGCTCGTCAGCCGGCATCACGCCGCCGCTGGCCAAGCTCAACCTGCCCGCGGGTGATCATGTGGTCACGGTGCGCAACGAGGACTTCCCGCCCTACACCACGCGCGTGAAGGTCAACCCCAACGAGCCGGTGACCGTGCGCCACCGCTTCGGATCATGAGGCGCCGCAGCGTGCGCGGCCTGTGGGCTTCCGCCGCCCTGCTGGCTGTGCTGGCCGGCTGCGCGGCGCCGCCCAAGCCGGTGGGCCTGACCGACGTGATGGCGCGCCCCGGCGAGAGCGCGCTGCTGGCGGGCATGCGCGCCTACGACGACGCACAGTACCCGCAGGCCGAACGCGCGCTCGCCACCGCGCTCGGCGCCGGGCTCGAAAGCCCGCGCGACCGCGCCAGCGCCCACAAGCTGCTGGCGTTCATCTACTGCAGCAGCAACCGCGTGCCCGAATGCGTCGACGCCTTCCGCGCCGCGCGCGCCGCGGACCCCGAGTTCGCGCTCTCGCGCTCCGAGGCCGGGCACCCGGCCTGGGGCCCGGTGTACAAGCGGCTGGCGAACTGACACACCCGCCGGCGCGCACGGAGTGGCGGCGCCGGGCCGGTCGATGCGGTCGCCGCGAGGCGCTCACGTATCATCCGCGATCCCATGACGAGTCCCGCCACGCGAGCGTTTGCCCACCCGGTCCGCGTCTACTGGGAAGACACCGACGCCGGCGGCATCGTCTACTACGCCAACTATCTGAGGTTCTTCGAGCGCGCGCGCACCGAGTGGCTGCGCAGCCTGGGCATCGAGCAGCAGGCTCTGCGCGAGCGCACCGGTGCGATGTTCGTGGTCAGCGAAAGCACGCTCAAGTGCCACCTGCCGGCACGGCTCGACGACCGGCTCGACGTCACCGTCGATGTGCACCATGCCGCCCGCGCGTCGCTGGTGCTGCGGCAGCAGGCGCTGCGCGGCGATGAACTCCTGGCCGACGGCGAAGTCCGAATCGCGTGCGTCGACGCGCCCACCTTGCGGCTGCGGCGCATTCCCGAAGACATCCTGGAACGGATCGCATGAACCAAGACCTGTCGATCATCCAGCTGGTGCTGCACGCCAGCTTCGTGGTGCAGATCGTGATGGTGGGGCTGCTGGCGGTGTCGCTGGTGAGCTGGTCGATGATCTTCGGCAAGGTCTTCGGCCTGCGCCGCGTGCGCGAGCTGAACGACGGCTTCGAGCGCGAGTTCTGGTCCGGCAAGAACCTCGCCGAGCTGAACCAGTCGGTCGGCGCCAAGCGCACCAGCGCGCCGATGGAGCGCATCTTCGCCTCGGGCATGCGCGAGTTCCTCAAGCTGCGCGAGCGCCGGCTCGACGCGCCGGCGCAGCTCGACGGCGCGCGCCGCGCCATGCGCGCGAGCTTCCAGCGCGAGCTCGACGCCATCGAAGGCAACCTCGGCTTCCTGGCCTCGGTGGGTTCGGTCAGCCCCTACGTGGGCCTGTTCGGCACCGTGTGGGGCATCATGCATGCGTTCGTCGGCCTGTCGAACCTGCAGCAGGTGACGCTGGCCACCGTGGCGCCCGGCATCGCCGAGGCGCTGGTGGCCACCGCGATCGGCCTGTTCGCGGCCATCCCCGCGGTGGTGGCGTACAACCGCTTCGCGCGCGACATCGACCGCATCGCCACGCAGCTCGAAACCTTCATCGAGGAGTTCCTCAACATCCTGCAGCGCAACGCGGGCGTGCCCCTCTCGGGCCCTGCCGCCACCGCGCCCGCGCCGCTGAGGTAAGGCCATGCCCGCCGTCGTCGCCCGCAGCACGCACCGCCGCCGCTCGATGAGCGAGATCAACATGGTGCCGTTCATCGACGTGATGCTGGTGCTGCTGATCATCTTCATGGTCAGCGCGCCGCTGATCACCACCGGCGTGGTCGACCTGCCCACCGTGGGCAAGGCCAAGCAGAAGCCGCAGCACGTGGTGGAGATCGTCGTCGGCACCGACGAGCGCCTGAAGCTCAAGGTCGACCAGGGCGAATCGAGCGTCGTCGGCCTGCCGCAGCTCGCGGCGCGCGTGAAGGACCTGCAAGGCGGCAACGCCGAGACGCCGGTGGTGATCTCGGCCGACAAGAACGTCAAGTACGAGCAGGTCGTGAAGGTGATGGACACGCTGCAGCGCGCCGGCGTGCAGCGCGTGGGCCTCACGGTGCGCCAGGGCGGCTGAGCGCCGTGTCGACCATCGATAGGCGATGACGGCGATGGACAGCACGCTCAAGCGGCGCGACCTGCTGCTGCCGCAGCACGCCGACCGCATGGGCCGCGGCACGGCGATGGCCGTGCTGGCGCATGCGCTGCTGATCGTTGCGCTGGCGTTCGGCGTGTCGTGGCGCAGCCAGGAGCCCGCCGGCGTGAGCGCCGAGCTGTGGGCGGCCACGCCGCAGATCGCCGCGCCGCCCGCCGTGGAGCCCGTGCCGAAGCCCCAGCCCAAGCCAGAGCCGCCGCCACCGCCCAAGGCCGTGGAGCCGCCGCCCAAGCCCTCGCCCACCGAGGCGCAGATCGCGATCGAGAAGGAGAAGGCGCGCAAGGAACTCGAGCGCAAGGAGCAGGAGCGCCTGGAACGCGAGAAGCTCGAGCGCGAAAAGGCCGAGAAGCTGGCGGCGCAGAAGGAGCGTGAGAACGAGGCGAAGCGGCAGAAGGAAGAAGAGCGCCGCCTCGCCAAGCAGCGCGACGAGAACCTCAAACGCATGATGGGCGAGGCCACCGGCACCGGCTCGCCGTCGTCCACCGGCACGGCTGCGCGCGAGGCCGGCCCGTCGGCGAGTTATGCCGGCCGCATCAAGGCGCGCATCAAGCCCAACATCGTGCTGACCGACGAGGTGCCCGGCAACCCGACAGCCGAGGTCGAGGTGCGCTGCGGCCCCGACGGCACGATCATCGGCCGCCGCCTCGTGAAGTCGAGCGGCCAGAAGGCGTGGGACGACGCCGTGCTGCGCGCCATCGACCGCACCGAGGTGCTGCCGCGCGACGTCGACGGCCGCGTGCCGTCGACGATGGTGATCGAGTTCCGCCCGCGCGAGTGACTACCGCTTCGGCTGCGGCGGCGTCGACATGCGACGGATGAAGCGGCGGTCGATCCAGTCCTTCCAGAGCCAGGCCCAGCGGCCCTGCGCCGACCAGTCGCCCCGGGCAGCGATGGCGCGCCGCGCGCCGCACGACAACAGGTACAACGCATGCTCCTGCGCCAGCCAGGGCTGCAGCTGCCCGCCGGCGAGCTGGCGACGGATATTCAGCGCCAGCGCCGGCCCCGCGCGCACCGCATAGACGCCGCTGCGCGGCACGGCATCGTCCTGCCGCGACGCCACGTCGCCGGCGGCGAACACCTGCGCGTGCGACGTGCTCTGCAGCGTCTGCTTGGTGGCCACGAAGCCGCGCTCGTCGAGCGCGAGGCCGCCGCCTTGCAGCCAGGCCGGCGCGCTCGCCGGCAGCGCCATCACCGGCACGTCGCAGACCACGCGCGCGCCGTTGTCGAGCAGCAGGTGCGCGTCGCCCACCTCCACGCTGCGCTGGTTGATCACCGTGATGCGCGCGCGGCGCAGCTGCGCGATCGCGCGCGAGCGCGCGCCGGCCGGAAAGCCCGTGAGCACCGAGGTGTCGCCGGTGACGATGCACACGCGAACGCCCGCGCCGTCGTCACCGCCCAGCCGGTGCTGCATCGCCATCGCGAGCTCGAAGCCCGCGGCGCCGCCGCCCACCACCACCACGTCGAGCACGCGCTCGCGCGCCAGCTCGAGCACGCCGTCGAACAGCTTCACGAAGTGCTCGATCGGCCGCACGAACAGGCCGCGCGCGCGCGCGCCGGCGATCGCGTCGCGGTCCTGCGTGGCGCCGCTGTCGATCGACAGCACGTCGTATTCGGCGACGCGGCCGTCGGCGAGCGTCACCGTGCGCTCGGCCGCGCTCATCGCCGTCACGCTCGACAGCGCCAGCTCGACCTGCGCCGCCCGCGCCAGCGGCTCGAGCGGGATCGCGCAGTCGTCGATGCCGTAGTGGCCGGCCACGAAGCCCGGCACCATGCCGCTGTAGACCTGCCGCGCGAACGGCGTGACCAGCACCGCCTGCACGCCGGGCATCGGTTCGCGCGCCATCGCCGCCAGCACGTGCACGTGCGCGTGCCCTCCCCCCACCAGCACCAGTCTCTTCATCGCGTCGCGTCGTGTTCTTGGTTCTTCATTCCAGCGCCAGGTCGGCCACCCAGGCCAGGCTGCGGCCCTGCGTATTGTCGGCGTCCGCAGCCACCAGCACGGCCGTCAGCGGCGGCAGGCTGCGCGTTTCGTCGCCGAACAGGCGCTCGAAGTCGGCGCGCAGGTCACGCTGCTCGCGCTGCCACGCGTGCAGCGCATCGCCCTGGCCGCGCAGGACCAGCCAGCGCACGCGGCGCGTGTAGGGGCTGGCGAGCGCGGTGTCGGCACGCTGGCGCGGATCCCACGTGTAGCACAGCGTGGCCGAAGGCAGCGCCTCGCCCGACAGCGCGCGCGCGAGGCGCAGCATCTGCCGCTCCCACAACGGGATCGCCGCCAACGGCATGTCGAACAGCGCGCACACCGCCACGGCATGGTCGTCGCCGGGCTTGTGCTGGATGTCGGCGAGCGGGTTGTCGTGCTCGATGCGCCAGCGCCAGCTGAGGCGCCGGGCGCTGATCGGCGCCGGCCATTCGTGCACCAGGTTGCCGTACGAGGCCTGCGCGTCGATCTCGATCGCGCGGCCGCCGTCGGCGTCGATCACGCGGTAGCGCGTTAGCGGCAGCGTCTGCTTCGGCAGCCCCACCACCCGCCACGGCGCAGCCGGTTCGGGCGCAGTGCCTGCGGGATCGCTCAGCAGGTTGGCCGTGGCGCCCGACATGGCCCCCATGCCGATCACCAGTCCCCCGATGGCCAAACCGGTGCGTCTCATCGGCCGCAGGATAACCCGCGCCGCCCCGGGCTCAACCGCGCCGCCACGCGTGCACGCGTTCCACCCAGCGCAGCAGCGCCTCGGGCTGGTGCGCGCGCTTCCATTGCCCGGCGGCGTACTTGTTGGCTTCGGCCAGCGTCGGGTAGGTGTGGATCGTGCCGAGGATCTTGTTCAGCCCGATGCCGTGCTTCATCGCGAGCACGTATTCGGCCAGCAGGTCGGCGCCGTGCTCGCCGACGATGGTGACGCCGAGGATACGGTCCTTGCCCGGCACGGTGAGCACCTTCACCCAGCCGTGCGCGACAGAGTCGGCGATCGCGCGGTCGAGGTCGTCGATGCCGTAGCGCGTGACCTCGTAGGCGATGCCCTGCTGCTTGGCCTCCTGCTCGTTCAGGCCCACGCGCGCCACCTCGGGGTCGATGAAGGTGGCCCACGGGATCACCGCGTAGTCGGCCTCGAAGCGCCTGGCCCAGCCGAACAGCCCGTTGACCGCGGCATACCAGGCCTGGTGCGCGGCCGTGTGCGTGAACTGGAACGGCCCGGCCACGTCGCCGCAGGCGAGGATGTTGGGGTAGATCGTCTGCAGGTACGCGTTGGTCTCGATCGTGCGGCCGGTGGGGATGCCCAGCTCCTGCAGCCCGTAGCCCTCGAGCCGCGCCGCGCGGCCGACCGCGCAGACGAGCGCGTCGAACTCGATGCGCTTCTCGGCGCCGCCTGATTCGACGACGATCGCCTTTGCGTCGCCGTTGCGCTCGCAGCGCAGCGCAGTGTGGCCGGTGAGCACGGCCACGCCGTCGGCCTCGAGCGCGAGCTTCGCGAAGGCCGACACCTCCTCGTCCTCGCGCGTCAGCACGCGCGGCAGCATCTCGATCTGCGTCACCTGCGAGCCGAGCCGCGCGAAGGCCTGCGCCAGCTCGCAGCCGATCGGCCCGCCGCCCAGCACCACCAGCCGCCGCGGCAGCTCGCGCAGCTGCCACAGCGTGTCGCTGGTCAGCACGCCCACGTCGGCCAGCCCCGGCAGCGGCGGCACGAACGGCGCCGCGCCGGTGGCCACGACGATCGCGCGCGTGGACAGCGTCTGCACCGTCGCGTCGGCCTTCGTGATCTGCACGTGCCAGGGGTCGACGATCTTCGCGCTGCCGGGCACCACGTCGACGCCGAGGCCGGTATAGCGCTGCACCGAATCGTGCGGCTCGATCTCGCGCACCACCTGCGCCACGCGCGCCATCACGTCGGCGAAGCGCATCTGCGCGTCGGCCTTGGCGATGCCGTAGCGCGTGCTGTGGCGCATCTGGTGCATCAGCCGGGCGGTCTTGATCAGTGCCTTGCTCGGCACGCAGCCGTAGTTGAGGCAGTCGCCGCCCATCTTGTGCTGCTCGACCAGCGTGACCCTGGCCTTCACGGCGGCGCCGATGTAGCTCGCCACCAGCCCGGCAGCGCCGGCGCCGATGACCACGAGGTTGCGGTCGAAAGTCTTCGGCCGCCGCCCGGCCCAGCGCGCATAGACCTTGCGCGCCTGGATCGCATCGACGATCTTCTTGGCGATCAGCGGGAAGACGCCCAGCAGCACGAACGACCCCAGCAGCCCCGGCGAGACGATGCCCCTGGCCGATTCGATCTTCGCCAGCTGCGTGCCGGCGTTCACGTAGACGATGGTGCCGGCCAGCATGCCGAGCTGGCTGACCCAGTAGAACGTGGCGGCCTTCATCCGCGTCAGCCCCATCGCCAGGTTGATCGCGAAGAACGGGATCAGCGGCACCAGCCGCAGCGTGAAGAGGTAGAACGCGCCGTCCTTGGCAATGCCGCGGTCGATGTCGCCGAGCAGCTTGCCGAAGCGAGCCTGCACGCTGTCGCGCAGCACGAAGCGCGCGGCCAGGAACGCCAGCGTCGCACCGATGCTCGACGCGAACGACACGATCACCGTGCCGGCCGCGAGGCCGAAGATGCCGCCGGCAGCGAGCGTCATCACCGCCGCGCCGGGGAACGACAGCGCCGTGAGCGCCACGTAGACCACGAAAAACACGCCGATCACCAGCGCCGGCCGCGCGGCATACAGCGCAGCGAAGTCGGCCTGCCGTGCCTTGATGTAGTCCAGGCTGACATAGCGCCCGAGGTCGAACGCGAAGAACGCCGCCACAAGGGCCGCCAGGACCACGAGAACGAGGAGTTGCTTCTTCTTCATCGGGGTGGGCCCAGAGTCTGCCACCCGGCGATCAGCCGGGTCACGAAGGTCAGGCCGCACATCGCCGCGAAAGCATAGGCGAGCACGCCGAACCAGGCCGGCAGCAGGCACATCAGCACGAAGCACAGCAGGGTCTCCGTCGCCTCGGTGAGCCCGCCGAGGTAGAAGAAGCCCTTGTTCGGATAGGCCGTGCTGGCGATGCCGCGCCGCTCGGCCAGCACGGCATAGGCGAGGAAGCTCGAGCCGGTGGCCACGAAGGCCGCCAGCAGCGCAGCGGCCGGCAACGCGCGCGTGGCCGGGTCGGCAATGGCAAACGCCAGCGGAATGCTGGCGTAGAACACGAAGTCGAGCACGATGTCGAGGAAGGCGCCGCGGTCGGTGGGCTGCGAATGCCGGGCCACCGCGCCGTCGAGGCCGTCGCACAGCCGACTGGCGAGCATCAGCGCGAGGCCGCTCGCATAGGCGCCGCACGCGATCGCCGCTGCCGCCGCGAGGCCGAGCGCGAAGCCGGCCCAGGTGACGGCGTCGGCGCCGACGCCGAGGCGATGCAGCCCGGCGCCGCCGCGATCGAGCACGGGTTTCAGCAGCGCGATGGCGGCGCGGTCAAGCATCGCCATCCCCGCGCGCCAGTGGACGCAACGTTGCCAGATCGATCACGCGCCCTCCCGCCGGCACGTCGGCCGCATCGTGCGTGACCAGCACCGCGCACACGCGGGAGCGCGCCAGGTGGCGCCAGGCGAACTCGCGCATCTGCGCGCGCAGCGCCGCATCGAGGCGCGAGAACGGCTCGTCGAGCAGCACCACGCGCGGCGCGGCCAGCAGCGCGCGCAGCAGCGACACGCGCGCGCGCTGCCCGCCCGACAGCGTGTGCGGCCGCCGCGCGCCGAAGCCGGTCAGCCCCGCCTCGGCCAGCGCCGCCTCGGCACGCGCCACGCGTTCGGCGCGCGGGCCACGCGGCAGCGCGAACAGCAGGTTCTGCAGCACGCTCATGTGCGGGTACAGCAGATCGTCCTGGAACAGCAGCGCCACGCGGCGCTGCTCGATCGGCAGCGCATCGAGGTCGCGCCCGTCGAGGCGCACGCGCCCGCGGGCCGCGAGCGGCGGCTGCAGGCTGCCGGCGATGTGCGCCAGCAGCGAGCTCTTGCCGCTGCCGCTCTCGCCCATCAGCGTCAGCACCTCGCCCGGCGCCACCTGCGCCTGCAGGCCCGCCACCAGCACGCGGCCGTGCAGCGTGAGCGCCAGATCGATCAGCTCGAGCGCCATCGCAGGCCTCAAGCCTCGCGCCGCGCTCGCAGCGCGAGCGCGAATGCCGCCAGCGGCAGCACGGCCTGCCACAGCGCATACACCGCCGCGCTCTGGCGCTGCCCGCCGGCAGCCAGCGTCACCGCCTCGGTGGTCACGGTGGCAAAGCGGCCGGCACCGATGAAGAGCGTGGGCAGGTATTGCGCCAGCGCCACCGCGAAACCCACCGCCAGCGCCGCGGCGATCGGCGCGCGCAGCATCGGCCACTTGGCGTGCCACCAGAACGCCGGCGCGCCGCGCCCGAGCGAACGCGCGGTGGTCTCGTAGCGCGCATCGAAGCTGCGCCACGCCGGCGCCAGCACGATCAGCGTGTAGGGCAGCACGACGATCACGTGCACCCACAGCAGGCCCCACACGCTGCCGTCGAGACGCAGCGCGAGCGCGCCCTGGTACAGCCCCACCATCAGCAGCAGCGGCGGCACCGCCAGCGGCACCAGCAGCAACGGCGCCAGCGCGGTGTCGCTGCGCACGCTCACGCATTCGAGCCACGCCACGCCGAGCACGAGCGCCAGCGCACTCGCCCCACCCGCCAGCGCCGCGCTGAAAGCCAGCGTGCCGGGCGACATCGCGTGCCACCAGCCGAGTGCGTCCCACGCCCGCGGTGCGAGCTGCGGGAACGGCCACGGCCCCGCGCCGGCGGCGAACACCAGCAAGGCGATGGCGGCGACGTAAACCGCCGCGACGATCGCGACCAGCCCGCGCGCGCCGATCGTGCCGACGCCGGCGCTCGCCGCACCGCGCTGGCCCGGGCCTCGCGTGGCCGCGCGCAACGCGAGCCGGCGCCACAGCATCGCGCCCGCTGCACCCAGCAACGCCAGCACGGCCAGCGTGATCGTCAGGCTGATCACCTGCGCTGCACCCACGGCCTGCGTGGCGGGGTCGCCGTCGAGCAGTGCCTGCCACGCCAGCACCGCCAGCGGCGGCGGCGCGAGCGGGCCGACCACGAGCGCCACGTCGACCACCGACAGGCTGTAGGCCAGCACGGCCAGCACGGGCCAGGCCAGGCGCGGCAGCAGCCACGGCCACCACACGCGCCACCACAGTCGCGCCGGCCGCCAGCCGAAGGTCTGCGCTTGCAGCCGATGGCGCTGCAGCTGCTCGGCCAGCTCGGGCCGCGCCAGCAGCGCGGCGATGTTCCACAGCAGGAACGGCAGCTCCTTGAGCACCAGCACCGCGATCATCGCAAGGCCGGCCTCGTCGTGAACCGTTCGCCAGTCCGGCGGCTGGCTCCAGCCGAGCCAGGGCGCGAGCACGCGCGCGAGCAACCCGCTGGGCATCACCAGCAGCGCGCAGCCGATCGCGAATGCCGCATGCGGCACCGCGAGCATCGGCGCCAGCGCGGCGTCGACGCGGCGCCACAGCCGCGTGCCGTGCAACTGGGCGGTTAGCGCCGTCGCGATCACGAGCGCCATGAACGTGCTGCCGACCGCGATGCGCACGCTGGCCGCCCAGGCCGGCGCGAACTGCGGGTCTGCCCACATCGCGGCCCACGCGTCGGCGTGGCTGCCCTCGCGCAGCGCCAGCGCCAGGCCCGCCGCCAGCGGCAGCACGAACACGCCGGCGAAGACCGCGAGCGCTGCGGCGCGGCCGCAGCGCCATGCCGGGCTGCGCGGCGGCGTCATGCGCCGACGGTGCTGCGCATCGCGCGCTCAAGCCACGCCGTAGCGGCGTGCCCATTCGCGTTCGAGCGGATCGACCCAGCTGCCATGCGGCTCGGGCACCGTGGGCGCCACGCGCTGCACGGCGCCGGGCACGCGCGTGGCATCGAAGCCGGCGCGCAGCTCGGCCGGCAGCTTGTCGACGGCCAGCACCGTGGGGTCGCCCCACACCGCCACGTCGGCCTTGCGCGCCTGCGCGGCGGGCGACATGAGGAAGTCGATCGCCACCTGCGCGCCTTCCTTCGCGCGCGCGTTGAACGCGATGGCCAGGAAATGCGTGTTGCCGATCGTGCCGGCGCTGTGCTGGTAGGCCTGCGCCGTGGCCGGCAGCGCGTGGGTGGCGATCAGGTTGGCGGCCTCGTTGGGGTTGAAGCTCAGCGCGATGGCAAGCTCGCCATCGGCCAGCATCTGCCGCGCCGCGGCCGGCGTGGCCGCGAACTGCCGGCCCTGGCGCCAGAGCTGCGGATGCAGTGCGTCGAGGTAGCTCCACAGCGCCGGCGTCAGCGCGTCGAAGGCTTCGCGCGTCATCGGCCGCGCGAGCGCCGCGCGGTCGCCGCCGCGCTCGACCAGCACCTGCTTGACAAACGTGCTGCCGATGAACTGCGGCGGCCGCGGGTAGGTGAAGCGGCCCGGGTTGGCCTTGGCCCAGGCCAGCAGCTCGGCCATGCTGTCGGGCGGCTTGGGCACGCGCGCGCGGTCGGCGATGAAAGTGAATTGCGCCATGCCCCAGGGCGCCTCGAAACCTTCGACCGGCTCTGAGAAATCGAGCCGCGTCGTCGGCTTGCCCGCGACGTCGACGTAAGCGAACGACGGCAGCGACTCGGCGAACGGGCCGAACAGCAGCGCCTCGCGCTTCATGGCGAGGAAGTTCTCGCCGTTGATCCACACCATGTCGACCGAGCCGTCGCCGCGGCCGGCGGCCTTCTCGGCGCGCACGCGGCGCACAGCCTCGGCGGTGTCGGTGAGCTTCACGTGCTCGAACTTGATCGCATGCGAGCGCCGCAGCTCCGCCGCCGCCCATTGCAGATAGGCGTTGACGCGCTCGCTGCCGCCCCAGGCGTTGAAGTACACCGTCTGCCCACGCGCCGCCTGCTCGATGCGGGCCCAGGCGCTCTGCGCACGCGCGGCCAAAGGCATCCCGAGGCTGCCGAGGACGACGTGACGGCGGTTAAGCGCAGATCCCATGCCGCGATTCTCACTGTCGTGTTGACCGGTTCGCAGCATCGCCCAGCCGCCTGACGCCGACGATCCAGTGGTGCGTGATCGCGTCGCGCAGCCAGACCTCGAAGTCAAAATCTTCACCGGCAACGTCGAGCGCGGCGCCGAGCGAATCGCCCGCGAGCACGCGGCTCACGAAGCGCGCCGCCGGCGCGTCGATCGCCTGCACCGCGGCGCGCCAGCCGTCGCGCCAGACCCAGGCGTTGTCGCCCTGCCCGACCGCCAGCGCAGCACGCACCGCGTCGAAGCGGGTGTCGCCCTGCATACGATGCGCCTGCCGGATGCGCACGATCGGCCAGCGCGAGCCGAGCAGCGTGGCGCCGGCCTGCAGCTCGAGCGCGATCGCAGCCGGATCCTCGCTGGCCAGCAGCGGCAGGCCCTCGGGCAGCGCCGGCGCATCGGCGGCGTGCTCGATGCGGTGCACGGCCCATTCCAGTCGCGCCACGTCGGCGAGGTAAGGCTCGCCGGCCAGTTGCGCGTCGGCCTCGACGAACGCAGCAAGTTCCTCGCCCCAGTGCGCGAGGTCGCCGCGCTGCGGCGGATGCCGATGCCACAGCGCGCGCGCGAGGTTCTCGAACGACGCATCGCCGAGCAACTGCTGCAGCGTCGGGTACGCCGCCGCGAGGGCACGCGCGGCGATGACCGCGGCATTGCCGCGGTAGGCCGCCAGGCCCTGCTGCACGGTCGGCGGCTCGCCTTGCGTCCATGGCGCGAGCCGATCGTCGGGCTCGCGCCGCCACAGCGCGCGCAACAGCTGCTGCTGGCGCTCGGCCTCGCGCTGCCAGGTCTGTGCCTTGCCGTTCATGCCGCCACCTCGGCGCCGGCCGTCATCGCCTGCTCGGCGAGCGCGGCCTCGTCGAGCAGCACGTCGAGCGCGGGGATCGCGGTGTCCCACTCGATCAGCGTCGGCCGCGGCCCGAGGCGCGCCACGGCATGGCGGAACACCTGCCACACCGGCGGATGCACGCGGCTGCCGTGGTCGTCGATCACCAGCGCGTGGCGATCGTCGTAGCCGGCGAGGTGGATCTCGGCCACGCTCGCGGCGTCGATGGCATCGATCACCGCGCACGGCGCGGCCATCGGGTCGAGCCCCTGGTTGAGCGCGTTGACGACGAGGTTGTTCACGTCGAGCAGCATCGCGCAGCCCGAGCGGCGCGTCAGCGCGTTGAAGAACGCGGCCTCGGGCCAGGCGTCGTCGGCCCAGCGCAGGTAGGCCGAGAGGTTCTCCACCGCGATCGCGCGGCGCAGGCGCTCCTGCACCTGCTGCACATGGCGCACCATGATGTCGAGCGACGCATCGGTGAAGGCGATCGGCAGCAGATCGCTGCCGTGGACCGGCGGCGTGCCAGCGACCAGCGGCGCCCGCGCGAAGCTCGCGTGGTCGCTCACGCGCACCGGCTCGATGCGCTCGACCAGCCGCGCCAGACGCTCCAGGTGCCAGGCGTCGAGCCCGGCCGCCGAGCCGAGCGCCAGGCCCACGCCGTGCAGGCTCACCGGGTATTGCGCGCGCCCCTGCTGCAGCACCTGCAGCGCCGCGCCGCCGTCGGCGAAGAAGTTCTCCGAGTGGACCTCGATGAAACCCAGCGCAGGCCGGCGCTCGAGCAGCTCGCCGTAGTGCGGCTGCCGCCAGCCGATGCCGGTGTGCATGAGGTTTGCTCGCGCGATGCGCCGCCGACTCGCGCGAACGAACCCTACTTCTTGGCCTTGGCCTTGGCCTCGTCTTCGCTGAGGCCCTTCATGTCCTTGCAGGTGCCCTTGGCCACGTACTTCCATTCACCCGGATCGTTGTCGACCTTGTTCTGGCCGGCGCACGAATGCGTGCCCGACAGGTTGGCGCAATCGTTCTGGCCGGCCTTGGCGATGCCGAAGCACTTCTCCTTCTCCTTGCCCTGCGCCGCGGCCTGCCCGACGAGGCCGAGCGCCAGCACCGAGGCCAGGGCCGACGAGACGATGAGACGTTGGTTCATGGATCTGCTCCTCGAACGGTTCGGGCGCGTGCCGGCCGCTGATGCCGGGCGCCGACGGCGGACGCAACACTAACACGTCCGCCTTCACCCTTGCTGGCGTGCGCGCCGCTGCAAGCGGTCGAGCAGCCACGGTGCGGCCACGGCACCGGCCACCGCCAGCGTGAACGCCAGCGCCGGATGCAGCAGCGGCAACCAGGCCACGAGCCCGGCCACGAAGGCCATGAACCCGATCTGCCCGTGCACGAAGCCGGCCAGCAGCCGCGCCGTGGCGCCCGGCCCGTGGCGCGGCAGCGTGAAGGCCGGCAGCACGTTGCCGGTGATCGGCGCGGCGAGCAGCACGCCGCCCACCGCGGCCGGCGCGCTGGCCGCGGCCTCGATCACCGCGCCGGCGACCGCGAGCGCCACCGCCAGGCGCCACCACAGCTCGCTGCGCGGCACGCTCACGGGGCCTGAATGCCTTCGAGGCCCGGCCGCATCGGCCGCAATCGCGCGGCCGGTGAACCACCATGCGCCGAGTGCCAGCGCGGCAGCGGCCAGCGGCGGCAGCGCCCAGGCCGCGAGCGCCGCCGCCGCTACCAGGTAGACGGCGTTGGCCGCCAGCAGGCAAGGCGGCCACGACCAGCGGCGCGCCGCGCGCGCGAACACCAGCACGTGCATCAGCATCGCCGGCTGGCACTGCAGCGTGGCCAGCGCGATCGCGCGCACGCGATCGGCCGGGTTGTCGATCAGCAGGATCGCGGTGATCGGGCCGATGATCATCGGCAGCCCGGCCATCAGGCCGCCGGCCGCATGGCCCCAGCGGCGCGACACCAGGCTCGCGCCGAGCACCGACGCGGCCACCAGCGCGAGCTTGAGGGCCAGCACGTGCACGCCGCGAAGCGAGCCGTCAGGCGCCCGGCGCAGCGGCGCGCCTGCGCCGGCTACGCATCGGGCGCCCCGTAGCCGCCGCCGCCGGTGGTCTCGGTGACGAAGCAGTCGCCGCTGGCCATCTCCACCGAGCCGATGTGCGTGAGCATCTCCACGCGGCCGTCGGCGCGCTCGACGCGGTTGATGCCCAGCGCGCCCGGCGAGCCGCCGGCCATGCCGAACGGCGCGATGCGCCGGCCGTTGCTGAGCACGCTGGCCGTCATCGGTTCGAGGAAGCGGATGCGCCGCACGCTGCCGTCGCCGCCGCGCCAGCGCCCTGCGCCGCCCGAGCCGCGGCGGATCGCGTAGCTCTCCAATCGCACCGGGAAGCGGAACTCCAGCACCTCGGGATCGGTGAGGCGCGAGTTGGTCATGTGCGTCTGCACCACGCTCGTGCCGGCGAAGCCGCCGGTCACGCGGCCCTGTGCGTCGAACGTGGCGCCGGCGCCGCTGCCGCCGGAGATGGTTTCGTAGTACTGGTGGGTGGCGTTGCCGAAGGTGAAGTTGGTCATCGTCGGCGGGCTGCAGGCCATGACCTGCAGCGCACCGAGCAGCGCGTTGGTCACGTTCTGCGAGGTCTCCACGTTGCCGGCCACGACGGCAGCGGGCGGCTTCGGGTTGAGCATGCAGCCCTCTGGCACGATGACCTCGAGCGGCTTCAGGCAGCCGGCGTTGAGCGGGATGTCGTCTTCCACCAGCAGGCGGAACACGTACAGCACCGCGGCCATCGTGACCGCCTTGGGCGCGTTGAAGTTGTTGTGCAGCTGCGCGCTGGTGCCGGTGAAATCGATCGTCGCGGTGCGGCGCTCGGGGTGCACGGTGACCTCGACGACGATGCGCGCGCCGTTGTCGAGCTCGAGCGAGTAGCTGCCGTTGCGCAGCGCGCCGATCACGCGCCGCACCGATTCCTCGGCGTTGTCCTGCACGTGCTTCATGTAGGCGGCCACCGTCGCGCGGCCGAACTGCGCCACCATCGCGCGCAGCTCCTGCACGCCTTTCTCGTTGGCGGCGATCTGCGCGCGCAGGTCGGCGATGTTCTGCTCGGGGTTGCGCGACGGGTGCGCCCCGGATCTCAGCTGCTCGCGCAGCGCGGTTTCGCGCAACTGGCCGTCGCGCACCAGCAGGAAGTTGTCGAACAGCACGCCCTCGTCGCCGATGGTCTTGCTGAAAGGCGGCATCGAGCCCGGCGTGATGCCGCCGATGTCGGCGTGATGGCCGCGCGAGGCGACGTAGAAGGTCGGGCGGATCGCCGCGCCGCCCTCACCCCCCGCCCTCTCCCGCGTTGCGGGAGAGGGAGCCATCCCCCTCTCCCTCTCCCGCTTGCGGGAGAGGGCTGGGGTGAGGGCCGGCGCGTCGCTCAGATACACCGGCGTCACCACCGTCACGTCGGGCAAATGCGTGCCGCCGTGGTACGGATCGTTGAGCACGTAGACATCGCCTTCGCGCATCGCCGGGTTGCGCGCGATCACGGTCCGGATGCTCTCGCTCATCGAACCCAGGTGCACCGGCATGTGCGGCGCATTGGCGATCAGCGCACCGGTCGCGTCGAACAGCGCGCACGAGAAGTCGAGCCGCTCCTTGATGTTCACCGAGTAGGCGGTGTTCTGCAGCCGCAGGCCCATCTGCTCGGCGATGTTCATGAACAGGTTGTTGAACACCTCGAGCATCACCGGGTCGGCGTCGGTGCCGATCGCGTGCTGCGTGGCGCGCGGCACCACGCGCGTCAGCTCGATCGGGCCAGTTGACGTCATCACTGCTTGCCAACCGGGCTCGACGACCGTGGTGGCGTTGCGCTCGGCAATGATCGCCGGCCCGGCGATCGTGGCACCGGGCTGCAGCGACTCGCGCACGTAGAGGCCTGCATCGAGCCAGCGCTCGCTGTGCATGCGCACGGTGGCGTCGGGGCGCGGGGCGTGCGGCGTGATGCGCGCTGCGGCCGCCGGCGCCTCGAAGCGCTCACCCGCGCCGACGGCCTCGACCGACACCGCCTCGATGACCAGCGCGCGGTCGGGCATCAGGAACGCGAAGCGCTGCTTGTAGGCGGCCTCGAACGCCGCGCGGATCGCCGCGACGCTGCCATGAGGCACCACGAGCGCGGTGTCGGTGCCCTGGTAGCGCACGTGCACCTTGCGCCGCAGCTCCACCGCCGCGGTCGCCACGCCCTGCCCGACCAGCTCGTCGCGCGCGGCGCGGCCGAGGTCGTCGAGTCGCGCCGCGGCCGCGGCCAGCCCCGCCGCATCGAGCGGCTGCTCCACCGAGGCCTCGCGCATCGCGATCTGGTCGGCCAGGCCCATGCCGTAGGCGCTCAACACGCCCGCCAGCGGATGCACGAACACGCGGCTCATGCCCAGCGCATCGGCCACCGCGCAGGCATGCTGGCCGCCGGCGCCGCCGAAGCATTGCAGCGTGTACTGCGTGACGTCGTAGCCGCGCGCCACCGAGATGCGCTTGATCGCGTTGGCCATGTTCTGCACGGCGATGCGCAGGAAACCCTCGGCCACCGATTCCGGCGTCGCGTCGCGGCCGGTGTCGCGCCGCACCTTCGCGGCCAGTGCGTCGAAGGCCGCGACCACGCCATCACGATCCAGCGCTTCGTCGGCCTTCGGCCCGAACACCTTGGGAAAGTGCGCCGGCTGGATCTTGCCGAGCATCACGTTGGCGTCGGTCACCGCCAGCGGGCCGCCGCGGCGGTAGCTCGCCGGGCCCGGGTTGGCGCCGGCGCTCTCGGGGCCCACGCGCAGCCGCGCGCCGTCGAACTGCAGGATCGAGCCGCCGCCCGCGGCCACCGTGTGGATGCTCATCATCGGCGCGCGCATGCGCACGCCGGCCACCAGCGTCTCGAACGCGCGCTCGAACTCGCCGGCATAGTGGCTCACGTCGGTGCTGGTGCCACCCATGTCGAAGCCGATCACCTTGTCGTGGCCGCCGGCCACTGCCGTGCGCACCATGCCGACGATGCCGCCGGCCGGGCCGGAGAGGATCGCGTCCTTGCCCTGGAAGCGATGCGCTTCGGTGAGCCCGCCCGAACTCTGCATGAAGAAGAGGCGCACGCCCGGCATCTGGCTCGCCACCCGGTCCACGTAGCGGCGCAGGATCGGGCTCAGGTACGCATCGACCACCGTGGTGTCGCCGCGCGACACCAGCTTCATCAGCGGGCTGACCTCGTGGCTGACGCTCACCTGCGTGAAGCCCGCTTCGCGCGCCAGCCGCGCGGCGGCCTGCTCGTGCGCGGTGTGGCGGTAGCCGTGCATGAACACGATCGCGCAACTGCGGATGCCGGCATCGAACGCGGCCTTCAGCTCGCGCGCGAGCTGCGCCTCGTCGAGCGGCTGCAGCACGGTGCCGTCGGTGCCCACGCGCTCGCGCGCTTCCACCACGCGTTCGTAGAGCAGCTCGGGCAGCACGATGTGGCGATCGAAGAGGCGCGGCCGCGCCTGGTAGGCGATGCGCAGCGCGTCGGCGAAGCCCTGCGTGATGACCAGCAGCGTGCGGTCGCCCTTGCGCTCGAGCAGCGCATTGGTGGCCACCGTGGTGCCCATCTTCACGCACTCCACCTGCACTGGCGTGAACGGCTCGCCGGGCTCGAGGCCGAGCAGACGTCGGATGCCCTCGACCGCCGCGTCGGCGTACTGCTCGGGGTTGTCGCTCAGCAGCTTGGCGGTCACCAGTTCACCGTCGGGCCGGCGACCGACCACGTCGGTGAAGGTGCCGCCGCGGTCGATCCAGAACTGCCAGCGAGGGGCGGAAGACGTCATGCAAGGTCCTTCAGGCGTTCGCGCACCAGGCTGATCAGGTGGTGCACCGGCCGGCCCGTGGCGCGGGCCACGGCGTCGGCATAGGGCGGCATGTTGGTGCATTCGAGCACCACCGCGTCGATCGCGGGTTCGCGCGCCACGAGGCGCAGCGCCGCAGCCACCACCTCGCGCTCGGCGGCTGCGGTGTCGAGATCGGGCAGATCGTCGAGCAGCGTGCGCTGGAAGGCGCAGCCCGGCGCGAGGCCTTCCACCGGCGTCGCCGGGTCGGCGCCGGCGGCGCGCAGCTGCGCAACGCCGAGCGAGGCCGCATCGACCGTCACCACGCCGGGCCGGCGCAGCTCGGGCAGCTTCAGCAGGCTCGAGGTCCACACCGGCACCGGCACGCTCGCCTGCAGCTCGCGCTGGAACTGCACGAGAAAGCCGCAGCTGGTGGTGAGGGCCGTCACGCCTTCGTCGACGAGTCGCCGTGCCGCATCGACGAACGGCCGCAGCAGCGCCGGATCCTGCTCGCGCACCACGCGCCGCGGCGAGGCGCCCTGCACCACCGTGTGCCGCACCGGCACGCCGAAGGCGCCGGGATGGCCCGCGTCGCCCGGCACGCGGGGGAATCGCGTATCGAGCATCAGGACGCCGAGCAGCGTGTTCGGCGGGCGCGGACTCGGTGTTTTCACTCAAGCGCTCGTTGGTGCATCGACACTTTATCGCCGTCGCGCTCCCCTAGACTCGACACCCATAGCGAACTTCGACCCGAGGAGTCTTCATGCGTCTTTCCCGCCCTCTGCTCGGCGCCGCAGCGGCGCTCGCCTTCAGTGCCACCGTGCAAGCCCAGACCAAGTGGGACCTGCCCGCCGCCTACCCCGCCAACAACTACCACACCGAGAACCTCGTGCAGTTCGCCGGCGACGTCGACAAGGCCACCGGCGGCAAGCTCAAGATCACCGTGCACGCCAACGCGTCGCTGTTCAAGGCGCCCGAGATCAAGCGCGCCGTGCAAGGCGGCCAGGCGCAGATCGGCGAGGTGCTGCTCGCCAACTTCCAGAACGAGTGGCAGATCTTCGGTGCCGACGGCCTGCCCTTCCTGGCCGACAGCTTCGAGGCTTCGGAGAAGCTCTACAAGGCGCAGAAGCCGCTGCTCGAGAAGAAGCTCGGCGAGCAAGGCATGATGCTGCTGTACGCCGTGCCGTGGCCGCCGCAGGGCATCTACGCCAAGAAGCCGATCAATGCCGCGGCCGACCTGAAGGGCCTGAAGTGGCGCGCCTACAGCCCCGCCACCGCGCGCGTGGCCGAACTCGTCGGCGCGCAGCCGGTCACCGTGCAGGCGGCCGAGCTGTCGCAGGCCATGGCCACCGGCGTGGTGGACAGCTACATGTCCTCCGGCGCCACCGGCTACGACACCAAGACCTACGAGCACCTGAAGTTCTGGACCGACACGCAGGCCTGGCTGCCCAAGAACGCCGTGCTGGTGAACAAGGCCGCCTTCGACGCGCTCGACAAGCCCGCGCAGGCCGCCGTGCTCAAGGCCGGCGCCGATGCCGAGGCCCGCGGCTGGCAGCTCGCCAAGGCCAAGAACGGCGAGTACATCGACCTGCTGAAGAAGAACGGCATGACCATCGTGCCGCCGTCGCCGCAGCTCAAGGCCGACATGAAGAAGGTCGGCGACACCATGCTCGCCGAGTGGCTCGACAAGGCCGGCGCCGATGGCAAGGCGCTCATAGACGCCTACCGCAAGTAAGCCAGCGCCGTGCGCCGCGCCCTCGACGCGCTGTACGACGGCGCGGCCGCGCTCGCGGCGCTGTGCATGGTGGGCCTGCTGGGCTTCGTGCTGCTGGCCATCCTCGGGCGGCAGTTCCACTTCCACCTGCCCGGCACCGACGCCTACGCCGGCTACATGATGGCCGCGGCCGGCTTCCTGGCGCTGGCGCACACGCTCAAGCGCGGCGAGCACATCCGCGTCACGCTGCTGCTCGCGGCGCTGAAGGGCCGCGCGCGCGCCGGCATGGAGCTGTGGGCGCTGGCGATGGCGACGCTGCTCGCGCTGCTGGCGGCCTACTACAGCACGCGGCTGGCGTGGCTGTCGTACCGGCTCAACGACGTGTCGACCAGCAACGACGCCACGCCGCTGTGGATCCCGCAGCTCGCGATGGCCGGCGGCACGATCGTGCTGGCGATCGCCTTCGTCGACGAGCTGGTGCTGCAGTGGCGCGGCCAGCGGCGCGAGATCGCGAGCGACGAGGCGCTGCACAATGAATGACATCGCGATCACCACGCTGCTGATCGTGGCGCTGTTCGCGATCCTCGGCACCGGGGTGTGGATCGGCCTGGCCCTCTCGGGCGTGGCGTGGATCGGCATGCAGCTGTTCAGCTCGCGGCCGGCGGGCGACGCGATGGCGGTCACGATCTGGGGCTCGTCGTCGAGCTGGACGCTGACGGCGCTGCCCCTGTTCATCTGGATGGGCGAGATCCTGTTTCGCACGCGGCTGTCGAGCGACATGTTCCGCGGCCTGTCGCCGTGGGTGCAGGGCCTGCCGGGGCGCCTGCTGCACACCAACGTCATCGGCTGCGCGATCTTTGCCGCGGTGTCGGGGTCGAGCGCCGCCACCTGCGCCACCATCGGCAAGATGACGCTGCCCGAGCTGCAGCGCCGCGGCTACCCCGACGACATCTCGATCGGCTCGCTCGCCGGCGCGGGCACGCTGGGGCTGCTCATTCCGCCGTCGATCATCATGATCGTCTACGGCGTCACCGCCGACGTGTCGATCGCCCAGCTGTTCATCGCCGGCGTGCTGCCGGGCATCATGCTGGCCGCGCTGTTCTCGGGTTATCTGATCGTCTGGGCGCTGCTCAACCGCGCGCGCGTGCCGGCGGCCGACCGCGCGCTGTCGCTGGCCGAGAAGCTCGCGCAATCGCGCTACCTGATCCCGGTGGTGCTGCTGATCGCCGCGGTGCTGGGCTCGATCTACGCCGGCATCGCCACCGCCACCGAGGCCGCCGCCGTGGGCGTGCTGGGCGCGCTGATCCTCTCGGCCGCGCAGGGCTCGCTCGACTGGAAGACGTTTCGCGAGTCGCTGATGGGCGGCACGCGCCTGTACTGCATGATCGCGCTGATCCTCGCCGGCGCGTCGTTCCTCACGCTGAGCATGGGCTACATCGGGCTGCCGCGGCACCTGGCCGAGTGGATCGCCACGCTGGGCCTGAGCCGGTTCCAGCTGCTGCTCGCCCTGCTGGTGTTCTACGTCGTGCTCGGCTGCTTCCTCGACGGCATCAGCATGGTCGTGCTGACCATGGGCGTGATCATGCCCACCGTCACCAAGGCCGGCATCGACCCGCTGTGGTTCGGCATCTTCATCGTGCTGGTGGTCGAGATGGCGCAGATCACGCCGCCGGTGGGCTTCAACCTGTTCGTGCTGCAGGGCATGACGCAGCGCCAGATCGGCTGGATCGCGCGCGTGACGCTGCCGTTCTTCTTCCTGATGGTGGCCGCCGTGGGGTTGATCTACCTGTTCCCGCAGATCGTCACGGTGCTGCCGGCCAGCATGCGCTGAGCGGGGGTTTCCCAAGAATATCCCTGCGCCAGTCTGGTCGCGAGGATACGCGCGTCGGTGAGCCAGACCCAGGCGACAGGCGCCCAATCGGAGCGATCGTGGTGAGCGATCAATCGGCGGGCACGTTCGTTCCAGGCGTGCGTGCGCTCAACGACCCAACGTTTGGCTTGCACGACGGAGCCCTTGGGGACGACCTCGGGCCACAGCGATTGCTGCGCGGTCTGCCAAGTGCCGGTCGAGCGATTGCCGGGATGGCGCACGATGTGCACGGCGATGCCATGAGTCTTCTCGATGGCCTCGGCACAGCGGCCGCCGTACGCCGCGTCGGCAAACAACGCCCTGAGGCCCGGTACCTTCGCGCACGCCTGGGCCACCACGGGCGCGGCGCCATCGCGTTCTTCACGCAGGCGGTAATGATCGCGACAGCCAGCAGCAAGCCCAACCGTGTCGACGACGAGGTGGCGCTTGCGGCACTTCACCTTCTTGCCCGCGTCGAAGCCCGTGTTGCCGCCCTGGGCCGTGCTGCGCGTGCTTTGCGCGTCGATGACCGCTGCGGTCGGGTCCGGCGCGCCGCCCACGCGGTCACGTCACTTTTGGCGAAGCCGGTCGTGCATGCGCTCGAAGGTGCCCGCGCGGGCCCAGCCGCGGAAGGCCTTGTAGACCGCGCGCCAGGGCGGGAACGCCTTGGGCAACAAGCGCCAGGCACAACTCGTGCGCACGACGTAGCAACATGCGGGTTTCTCCCCCTGTCAGATCTGACAGGGGTGCGCGGAGACGAGGGCGCTCAGAATCGCCGAAGGCTAGGTAGCGCTAGCCACCGCCAGCACCTCGCCCACCGAAGGAAGACATGCAACGAGACATGGGTGCCATCTTGTTACGGAGGAGCAATTTACATGGATGCCTGAACGACCTGCGCGTGTCCACCACTCCGGCTGTCCACAGGAGTAAGCGACGCCCATGTTTGGTCGGTCCGCGAGGCGCGCGCTCGGCACACTCCGCTCGCGCCAAGAAGATGGCATGCGAGAGAACGCCCGGCCAACGCATAGCGCTTCGGGCTTTGACGTCCTCGCAATAATCTCCCTCTTGGCAAACATGCACATCAAGAATTTCACCGCGATCCTGAAAGTCGCCGAGATCTGCAATATCGATTGCGACTACTGTTACTACTACAACATCGGAGACGAGTCGTGGCGAGAGTACCCGCCTTACATGGACGACGAGACGATGCAACTGATCATTCGTCGCCTGCGGGAGCTGGCTCAGACGCACAAGGTCGACGTCTTCAGGCTTGTGCTCCATGGCGGTGAGCCGATGATGGCCAAGGTCGATCGGCTGACCAGCTTCGTGACGCGTGCTCGAGAGCAGTTGGCCGAGTTGGCCACCGTTCAGTTCGCGATCCAAACCAACGGCACCATTCTGAGCCCGGAATGGCTTTCCTTCTTCGAGACGAATCGAATCACCGTGGGCGTGAGCATCGACGGGCCAGCCGAAGCCCATGACCAACACCGGCGTACCAAGCAAGGTAAACCCACCCATAAGGCGGTCGAGACCTTCCTGTCGACTTGCGGCAGCCTGGCTGAAAAGAAGCGGCTGCACAGACTCGGGACCATCACTGTCATCGACAGAGCACTCGACGTCCCGCGCACGGTGGCGTATCTCCAATGTCAGCCTGGCCTCTCCGGTATGTCTTTCGTCATGCCGGACAACGAGGTCAACAACATCCTCTTTAATCGCGCCACGGCGGTCGAATACGCGTCGACTCTCATCGACATCTACAACGCCAACGTGCTTGAGCGGCGCATTCGAAACAAGGAAGTCCTGAAGTTCATGTCGAAACTGCAGCCCGGCAACGATGAGCCCAAAGGCGTCGAGGGCGAGATAGAGTACGTCGGCGTCACCATCCAGAGCAACGCCCTGATGAAGGTGAACGAGGAACTTATCGCCACTGGGAGTTGGAGAAAGAGCTTTCCCTCGGCGGATCTGCGCATCACGGCAGTGGTCAGCTACCTACAGTCGTCGGCGTTCTCCGAGTATCTTCGCTACACGGACCGCCTTCCGTCGAAATGCGAGGGCTGCAAGTGGGCGAACGTCTGTCGCGGGGGCAGCATGCAGGAGAGAAGAAACCCGACCAACGGCTTCAATGAGCGCTCCGTGTTCTGCGAGTCCTACCAGCAACTCTACGACTACATGTTTGCCGATCTCGTGCGCCACGGGTATCCGGAAGAGAAACTGCGTGAGCGCCTTCTCCTCCAGTCGGCGACGGTTGCGTGACGCCGTGCGAACACCGTTCATCACGGCGAGCTCGAATCAGTTCGCGTTCTCGCATGGTCACGTTGCCCGGGTGAGTTTGAGATCGGAGCTACCGGAACTCGCGCTCATCAACACGTTCCTCGCGCCCGCCGAGTGTGCTTCCCTAATCGATCTGTCCGAGAGTCGATTGCTACAGTCGTGCGTGATCGACCCGACGTCGGGTGGGCTGAAGGAGTCGGCCAGCAGAACGAGCTACGACGTGAGTTTCGCCTCGGGTGAGACTGCGTTGTTGACGACGATCGAGGAACGGATCGCTTTCGTCTGCAATTGGGACCTCGCCAAGTCAACGGGAATCCAGGTAATTCGGTATCTTCCCGGCCAGAAGTTCTCTCCACACTTTGACTATCTCAACCCAAACGCTATCGGGATCGGTGTCAAGCAGAGGCTGGCCAGCGTGCTGATCTATTTGAACGACGTCGATGCGGGAGGGGCGACGAGTTTTCCGGATGCCGGCATCTCGGTGTCACCGATGGCCGGTGCAGCTCTGTACTTCGCCTATCGAACGCCACGGCGTGCTTCGATGACATACCACAGTGGCGAGCCGCCAGGCCACGGAGCCGTGAAGTGGCTCGCCGTAAAGTGGTTGACCGTATGAACGACTGGCCGATACATCTTGCGCCAGACGATGCCCCATTCCGAATCGATGCGATCAGCATCGTGCTGAAGCTCAGCGAGATCTGCAATCTCGCCTGCACATATTGTTACTACTACAAGGTCGACGAATATGCTGTGTGGAAAAGCAGGCCGAAGTTCATGGACGAGTCGATCGTTGTCCAGTTGACCGATCGCTTGCTGGATTTCGTGCGGAGCAGTCGAACCAGACGGGTGAAGATCGTGCTGCACGGCGGCGAACCCACCCTCCTGAGCAATGAGATCGTTGACTTCATCTGCAAGCACATGCGGATCAAGATCGGGCCATGGTCGGACGTGGTGTTCTCGCTGCAGACGAACGGGTATTTCCTGTCCGAGGCGTGGATCAGGACCATCAAGTCCAATCGCATTGATGTCGGGATCAGCATCGACGGAACGCCGGACGTTCACGATAGAGTCCGCGTCACCCAGACCGGCCGACCAACGTCGGCGGCGATCGCTAGAACGGTGCGGAAACTGCAGGTGCCCACGGGGCGCGCCGACCCGGTTCCAATCGGCGTGCTAACCGTCGTCAACGAGGCAACAGATATTCAGAAGACGGTCAAATACCTTGAGGAGGAACTGGGCGTCGATGGGATTAACTTCCTGCTCGAATGTCCGACCTCAGACGCGTCCACATCTGAGGTCAAGTCAGATCGATTCTCAAAGGTTCTGCGCGACATCTTCGACAGCTCGCTGCTGCATCAAGGTGTATACAGCCATGAGCTCCAATTGCTGTACGACGCCATTCGGCCGAGAAGCGATTGCGTCAGTGCGAGCGAGCGCGAGGGTGTGGACCAAGCCGTACGCCTTCCGACGATCGCGCTGACAGTCCACACTGATGGCTCAATGAGTGTCGACGATTCTCTTATCGTCGTCATCGCGTGGTTCAAGTTGCTACCGCGCGCGAACGTCGCGGACACCGCGATTGCTGAGTATCTTCTCCATCCCGTTGTCCGCGCGTACCACCGGTCACTGGTGGAAATCCCGCAAGATTGCGGAGGCTGCAAATTTGCAAAGGTCTGTCGCGGTGGAATGCCGCATTTCCGCTACACGCAGCTAAGAGGCTTCGAGAATCGCTCCAGCTACTGCGATAGCTATTTCGAATTCTACGAGCACGTCGTTGCGACGCTTCTGGGTGCTGGGTTCCCGCGCGAGCGACTGGAAACGGCTCTGGCTTGATATTGAGCTGATGGTCGTGAGGCCCAATATCTTCCCTGGACGACCAAGTGAGGAAACCATGATGAAGGTGCCGCAAAACAAAGAAGACGAGCAGAAGCTGGCTGAGGCAAAAAGGAAGCTTGTAATGCGTCTGCTGACACCCGACGAACTCGACGCTGTCTCGGGGGGTCAGACGGACACCCCGCCGCACTGGCGAGAATTCACGCGGTTTCAGCGAGAACCGGGCTAACAACCCATGCGAAGGGTCCAACCGTTGGCTGGCCCTTTGCATCGCTCTTGGTTCTTGATTCGAAAGGGCAAGAATTTGTCTTTGCAGCTTCGTCTCGCTGACGCGTGTCGTTGGCTCATGGCGCTGGCGCTGGTTGTCGTCGGCATCGGAGAGGCTCACGCACACATCAGAATCAACGTCGCTGCGCTGGACGCCGAGGGCATGCGCATCAAGGTGGATGGCGTCGCTCGCACGAAGGAAGATGGCTACTGCTTGGCTTCTCTGCAAGCCTTGTATTCGAGTTCGCCGGGGACGGTACGGCTCGATCCGTTCGTCTATCGCCAGGCGCTGAACTCCGAGATCCACGAGACGGCCTCGTACTTGAAGGCAGCGCGGCAAGGGCGCGGCATCTACGTTCATTTGCCCTACATCCTGCCGCCCAGAGACTGCGATTCGGCCGAGGTTGTGGTGCGAAGCCGGCACATTCTCTGGGACGGTCGCTGGATTGCGAACAAGGTTCGAATATCCGGGCGCGAGGCAGCTGGCAAGTCGATCTTCTTCACCGAAGAAGAAGACCTTCCCGTAGTTCAGAATGTCTATCTCGATCCGGCCATCCCGACAGCGAGCAGGCGCCGGTTGCAACAATCTATGCAGAAGGTCATTGCGTTCTACCGCAACAGTCTAGAGGTAGATCCGATGCGCGGAGTTGGAGTCATCGTCACGATTGTGCAGAACAAAGGAGGATACACCGGCTTTGGGGGAGACTCTCTGAACATCGTGCGAATCAGTTTCGACAATCCTGAGCCGCAGGACTTCGAGAACCTGGACCGACTGTTTGCCGCGACCTTCGCGCATGAGTTGGCACACAAACTCCAAAACGAAGCGCTTTTCTCGCTACCGCTGGGGCGCTTCGTCGCTGAGGGCAGTGCCGACTTCTTCAAGGTCATCGTCTTGCACAATGCGGGAATTACCAGCGAAGTCGAAGCAAGGGTTTCCGTGAGGAAGGCATTCGATTTGTGCCAGAAGTTTGCTGGAGTGGAGAGTCTGGTGACGCGACTGAGGAAGCGGGATCTCAACTATCGGGCGCCGTACGACTGCGGGATGATCTACTACTTTTCGGCGTACTTTGAGTCCGCCGCCTCAGGGCCAGCGTTCGTGCGTTTCTTGCGCATGGCAATGACCGGCACTGCGAACTACGCTCCTAACTCTCAATCGTTGTGCTTGCTCTACGAGTCCAACTGCCTGAACGAACGCCTTCGCGATCTCGGATCGGGCGAGTTGCACTCAATCGCGGCGCAAAGGGAGTGGTTCCTTGAGCAACTTGAAACCAGGCCACTACTAAGGCTCGGCCCGTGGGTGGGGAATCAGCTCGACACCATGCCAGAGTTTCGCTGAAGCGGTGATCGCCGAACGGCGGGCCCAGCCGAACGGATGTCTTAGCGATGGGCACAGAGAACGGCTGACGACTGATATGGCGGGCAGCACGGCCGCTGTTCGCTAGATCGGCAGGCCGCGCAACGACATAGATTGGCAGCGGTGGGCATGCGCCCCGCTCGTATTGCGGCGAGTCGGCAGCGGCCCGAGGAACACCGATGTCCGATCTTTCTCACCCGCCACTGTCGCTGCTGCCCAAGGAAGTGCCCGTCGGCGGCAGCGCGGCCTTTCGCTGGCCGACGCCGCCGTTCGCGATGTACCCCGGCCCCGGCGCCCCGCTGCGCGGCGAGCCGTGCGAGATCGAGGGCGGCAACGGCAAGGTCTCGCAGGGCCGCCTGGTCAGCATCGACCCGGCCGCCGGCCTGGCCCAGGTGCAGGTGCCGCCGGCACGCGGCAACCTGCCGCTGCGCTTCACGCACTTTCGCCGCCTCACGCTGACCGATGCGCTCGCCCCCGGGCTGCTGCTGGCCGACGGCCCGCACGACGACCTGGTGGCCCATCGCCCGCGCGTGAGGCTGCGCATCCATTTCACGCAGGGCGAAGCCTTCGAGGGCGAGACGGTCGGTCACGTGGAGCATGCGGCGGGCCTGTTCTACTTCACGCCGCTCGACGATGCCGGCCGCGTGCTGCGGCACTTCGTGCCGCGCGCCGCGTTCGACCGCTTCGAGCTCGGGCCGCGCATCGGCGAGGTGCTGGTCGAGCAGCGCGCGGCCACGCCGCAGCAGGTGCAGGCCGCGCTCGACGAGCAGCAGTCGATGCGCTCGCGCAAGCTGGGCGACATCCTGGTCACGCAGCAGGTGGTATCGCCCGAGCAGCTGCTGGCGGCGATCGAGCAGCAGGCGCGCATGCCGATGGTGCGCATCGGCGAGGCGCTGCAGGCGCTCGGCTTCATCACCGACGAGCAGCTGCGCAAGGCGCTGCTGCAGCAGAAGAACGACCGCAGCCTGCCGATCGGCGAGCTGCTGGTGCGCGAGGGCTGCGTCTCGCGCGAGGACCTGCAGACCGCGCTGGCGCGCAAGATGGGCTACCCGCTGGTCGACGTCGATGCGTTCCCGGTCGCGCCAGAGGCGGTGCAGCGCGTGCCGCTCGGCCTGGCGCGCAAGCTCGTCGCGCTGCCGCTGATGCTGCGCGGCGACCGGCTGGTGGTGGCGATGGAGGACCCGTCGGCCGCCGCGGTGATCGACCAGCTCGAGTTCGCGGCGCAGGCCAAGATCGTGCCCACGCTCGCGCGCAGCGGCACGCTGGCCGGCGCGATCGACCGCATCTACCAGAGGCTCGGCTACGACGTATGGAGCGCCGCCGAGAACGCCGGCGCCCCGACGCGGCCGATCGAGTTCGAGGCCGTCGACGCCAAGGGCCTGCTCGCCACGCTGGAGCAGCAGCAGTCGAGCGCGCCGGCCGACGACGAGCGCCAGGTGGAGCAGAGCGACAACTCGCTGGTGCGGCTGATCAACACCATGATCGCCGAGGCGCAGGCGCAGGGCGTGTCCGACATCCACGTCGAGACCCGGCCCGGCCGCGACAAGGTGCGCATCCGCTTCCGCAAGGACGGCGTGCTGCGCCCCTACATGGAGCTGCCGCACACCTATCGCAGCGCGCTGATCGCGCGGCTGAAGATCATGTGCGACCTCGACATCTCCGAGCGCCGCAAGCCGCAGGACGGCAAGATCGTGTTCAGCCGCTTCGTGCCCGGCTCGACACTCGAGCTGCGGCTGGTGACGATACCGACTTCGCACGGCCTCGAAGACGCCGTGCTGCGCCTGCTCGCGTCGGCGCGCGCGATCCCGCTCGACTCGGCCGGTCTGTCGGCGACCAACCTGGCGCGCTTCAAGGCTGCCATCGCGCGACCGTACGGCATGGTGCTGTGCGTCGGCCCCACCGGCAGCGGCAAGACGACGACGCTGCATGCCGCGCTCGGCCACATCAACACGCCCGATCGCAAGATCTGGACCGCCGAGGATCCGGTGGAGATCACGCAGCCGGGCTTGCGCCAGGTGCAGGTCAACCCGAAGATCGAGTGGACGTTCGCCAAGGCGCTGCGCTCGTTCCTGCGCGCCGACCCCGACGTGATCATGGTCGGCGAGATCCGCGACCGCGAGACCGCGCAGACGGCGATCGAGGCCTCGCTGACCGGCCACCTGGTGCTGAGCACGCTGCACACCAACAGCGCGCCAGAGACGGTGACGCGGCTGCTCGACATGGGCATGGACCCGTTCAACTTCGCCGACTCGCTGCTCGCCGTGCTGGCGCAGCGGCTGGTGCGCAAACTGTGCCCGCACTGCCGGCGTGCCGAAGCCGCCACCGACGCCGAGGTCGACGAATGGCTCGCCGACTGGCTGCAGGCCTACGGCGCCGACGCGCCGGCGCCGTCGCGCGACAGCGTGCTCGCCGACTGGCGCCAGCGCCACGGCCAGCAGGGCCGATTGCAGCGTTATCGCTCGGTCGGTTGCGAGCAGTGCGACGGCAGCGGCCTCAAAGGCCGTGTCGGCCTGCACGAACTGATGGTGATCGACCGCGAATTGCGCCGGTTGATCCAGACCAGCGCGCGCGCCGAGCAGCTGCAGCATGCGGCGCTGGCCGCCGGCCTGCGCACGTTGCGCCAGGACGGCATCGACAAGGTGCTGGCCGGGCTGACGTCGATCGACGAGGTGCGGGCGAGCAGCAACGCTTGAGTGACTCCCTCTCCCGCCCGGGCGGGAGAGGGAGTAAGACCGACGCGCGCCGTCACACCGGCAGCAACAGCTCGCCCTTGCCGAGCACCGCAAGGTCGCCGACGTGGCGTTCGACGCGCCGCGTCTTCAGATCGACGAACGGCGCGCCGAAGCGCGCGAGGTCGCGCGCGAGCAGTTGCCAGAAGACCTCGATGCCGCCATGCACCGGCGCGAAGGTCGGCGCGATCGTCGGCTTCGGACCGGCGAAGACGATGCTGCCGCGCCGCATGCCCCACGCCGGGTGCGCGCCGCAGCGGCCGGCCAGCGCGATCGTGCCGGCGACCATGCGCGAGGCGAGCAGCTCGCCGGCATCGCCGCAGACGACGATCGTGCCGCGCCGCATGCGGTCGCCGAGCCGGTCGCCGGCGTCGCCGCGGATCACGAACACGCCGCCGCGCATGCCGTCGATCTCGCCCGGCATCGCGCTCGCCGCCAAGTCGCCGACGCTGCCGCTCACCTCGAGCCGGCCGCCGCGCATCGCGCAGCCCGCGAGGTCGGCGGTCGAGCCCTCGATCGTCATCACGCCGCCGGCGAGCCCGGCGCCGGCCAGATCACCGACCGGGCCGCGCACGTCGAGTTCGCCGTCGGCCAGGTTCCAGCCGACGCAGTCGAAGCGCGACAGGTCGCCTTCCAGTTGCAGCCGCGCGGATCCGCCGTGGCCGTCGATCCGCTCGACGCTGAACAGCTCGGCCAGCGCCAACGCGTCGCGGCCGTGATCGAGCGCGACGCGTTCGATCTGCGTCTGGCTCATCGACGCGAGCGCCGACGGCTGCAGCGCGCGCGCGTCGACGCGCAGCGTCGGCTGCTGGCGCAGGCTCAGTCGCCAGGTCATGCGGTGCCCGCCACGATCTTGCGCAGATGAAAGTGATACGGCCCGAGCTTGCCGCCGTAGTTGCCCGCCGAGATGCGCCGCACGCCGCCGGCTGCGCCGCGGTCGGTGACGGCGACGATGCCGGCGCGCATCGCGCGCGACACGTCGGCGTCGGTGAGGCCGTCGATCACGATCTCGAGCACGCAGCGCACGTCGTCGTCGAGCGCGTTGCCGCTCGCCAGGTGCCGCAGCGACGGGCAGAACGCGTCGTTGGTCGACGCCATCAGCGACGCGTACTTGCTGCCGACCTTGGAACCCGAGCGCACGACGCCGCCGGGAAACGGCAGGATCACGCCGGCGACGCGCTGCATCGCCTGCACCGCGGCAGCGGCCGCGGCGAGCGCCGCGTCGGTGTCGGTGCACAGCAGCAGCAGGTTGCCGCCGCCGACGCCCTTGACCACCGGCGTCGTTTCCTGCACGACGAACTCGCCGTCCATCACCGGCACGCGCCAGTAGCGCACGCCGCCGATCACCTTCGACGTCTGCCAGCCGTCGCCGAAGAAGCGCAGGTTGCGGCCGAGCGCGATCGGCTCGCCGTCGGGCAACCCGGCGAACGCGGCGGTGGTCGGACACGTCAGCACGCACTGGCCGACGCGCCGCTCGACCTGCTTGGCCAGCTCCTTGCCCGACATCGCGAACAGCAGCAGCGCAACGCCGGGGCGGCCGTCGGGCGTCTCGTCGGCCTCGAGCGTGCACTCGATGCCGGCCTCGCAGCCGCAGCCGATCACCGACGTCGCGAAGCCGGTCGCCGACCGCGCGGCGTGCAGCGCCCAGGTCGCGTCGTGCGCGGTGACGACGAGCCGCGTCGCCTTCATCGCAAAGGCTTCGGCGAAGGTGTCGTCGATCGCGACGCCGTTGACGATCATCACGCGCTCCTCGCGGTGCACGCCGACGGCAGCAACCGGCCGCCGTTGCAGCAGCGGCAGAGTTCGCCCGCGCCGATCGGCGCCGGTCGATGGCCGCGCATGTAGACGCCGGCCTCGTCGCCGAGCCGGCGCACGATGTCGCGGTCGAACGCCGGCTCGGCGAAGTGCACGCCGCCGACCGGCGCGGCGACGATGCGGCCATCGCGCACCACCGGTTGCCCGTCCTTGAGCACCAGCAGCGGCCGGCCGAACATCGCCTCGGCATCGCTGCCTTCGCGGTAGACCGCGATGTCGGCCGCCGCGCCGGCGCCGAGGTGGCCGCGGTCGGCGAGGCCGAGCAGCCGCGCCGGCGCCGCGCGGGTCAGGATCGCGATCTCGTACAACGACAGCTCGCGCCGGATCTCGCGCAGCGCCGAGCCCGCCGCGACGTCGGGGTGCAGCCTGGCCAGCTGCTCGTCGCGGAAGGTCTTGTCCATCAGCAGCCGGATCAGGTGCGGGTAGCTGGTGAACGGCGCGCCGTTCGGATGGTCGGTGGTCAGCACGACGCGCCACGGGTCGCGCACGAGCAGGAAGATCTCGAGCCCGATCGACCATTGCAGCGCGTTGACGTAGCTCTGCTCACGATAGCGGAACGGCACCACGCCGCAGCCGGCGTCGCACTCGATGTCGGCGCCGATCCACTTGCGCGGGCTCGCGAGGTCGGCGTTGGCATGCTGGCGCATCGTGTCGCCCGACGCAGTGACGGTCTGGCCGAACATGATCTGGCCGACGTCGATCGAGACGTTGCGATGCGCATCGACGGCCTCGGCCAGCTGCCGCGCCGCCGACGAGAACTTCTTCGGCCCCTCGCTGCCGTAGCTGTGGAACTGCACGTGCGTCAGGTGTCCGGGCAGTCCGTCGAGCGCAGCGATCGTCGCCAGCGTCGACTCGACGTTGCCGGCGACGCCGAGGTTGCTGGCGTGGATGTGCAGCGGGTGTGCGAGGCCCGACTCGTGCACCGCGCGCGCCAGCGCACCGACGATGCGCCGCGGCGTCAGCTGCCAGTGCACGTGCGGCTCGTCGACGTCGAGCTTGCGCTGGTTGAACTTGAACGCCGAGATGCCGCCGGGATTGACCACCTTGACACCCAACGCCTTGGTCGCGTGAACCATGAAGCCGACGTAGTCGCGCAGCGCGTCGGGCGGCGCACCGCGCGCGAGCAGGCGCAGCAGCGGCTCCTCGTTGCCGAGCATCACGTAGGCGCCGTGGTCGACGATCGGCACGTCGCCCATCTCGAGGTGCGCATGGCGCGCGTTGGCCGCCAGCATCGCCGGTTCGAACACCGACGTGTAGCCCATCTCGGCGTAGCGGTAGCCGGTGGCGAGCGTGCCCGGTGCGCAGCCGCCGCACGACGGCAGCTCGAGCGCGTTGTCGCTCGGCGCTCTGGCGTCGAGGTCGCGCCGCTGCAGCTCGGGCAGCAGCAGCCGCGCCAGGTTGACCTTGCCGCCGCCGATGTGGCTGTGCAGGTCGATGCCGCCGGCCAGCACGATGCAGCCCTCGGCGTCGAAGTCCTCGTCGAACGCCTCGCCCGCCGGCGCGCCGGGGTCGGCGGCGACCACGCGGCCGTCGCGCACGACGATATCGCGGCGCTCGCCGTCGACGCCGTTGGCCGGGTCGACGACGCGACCGCCGCGGATGCGCAGCGTCGTCATGGTTCGCGCGCCAGCCGTTGCGTGATGGCGTCCAGCACTTCGGCCACGCCGGCGAGGCCGTCGTTGCGCGCGGCGGGCAGCGGCAGCACCACCGGGCCGTCGGTGCGGAACAGGTGGGCGTCGGCGTTCAAGCCCGGCGTCGCCACCGGAATGAAGACCGTCTGCTGCGCCTGCAGATGGCGCGCCATCGCCGGCGGACCGAGCACGACGCGCGGCAGAACGGCCGGCGGCGGCAGCCGTTCGGGGTCGAAGCTCGAGATCCACAGCAGCGCGTCGACCGCGCGCTGCGCCAGCAGGCGGTGCGTGTCGTAGCGGTGTGGCTCGTGCTGCAGGCCGCGCGGCGTGATCCGCGTGCGGATCGGCAGCCCGCCAAGCCACGTCAGCGTCTGCGTCACGCTGTGGCCGCCGTCGCTGCCGCCGAGCGCGAACGTGGCCGCGCGCGTCGACCGGTTCAGCGTGCCGACGATCCGGTTCAGCGCCTCGACGACGAGTGCGCCGGCGCGCGGCAGCGTGCCCGCCTCCCACACCAGCACCGCATAGCGCGCCGCGTGCAGCTGGCCGGCGAGGCTGCGCAGCGCCGGGTCGGCCTCGCGCAGCCACTGCTGAGCGACGAGCGCGGCGAGCTGCTGCAGGTCGGCGAAGACGTCGCCGCTGCCCGGCAGCGCGTCGACCTCGACGCCGTCGGCGTCGACCGCGGGCGCCGCGCAGCCGACGAACACCAGCCGCCGGCACGGGCTGCCGGCCTGGCCGATCCCGGCGCGGCGGAAGAACCGTGGGAACCGCGCCGCCGCGGGCGTGCCGACGCAGACGATCAGGTCGGCGCGGCTGCGCAGCTCGGCCAGCGTGGCGGTGTACTGGCCGCGGTCCTGCAGCGCGCGCAGGCCGTGCACCAGCTGCGCGCCGTCGGCGTGGTCGCAGATCGCACCGGTGCGCGCGGCCAGCCGGTACAGCGCGCGGGCACCGGCGATGTCGGTGCCGAGCCCGGCGAACAGCGGCTGGTGCGAGCGGCCGATGCGCTCGGCGGCGGCGCGAATCGCGGCGTCGTGCGCGGCCGGTGCGCCGTCGATCGACGCGCTCGGCGCGACGCCGCCCGCCAGGCGCGCCAGCGCGGCGCGCGCGCGCGGGCATTGCTCGACCGGCACCTCGTCCGCCCCGCGCGGCGACAGCGTCATGTCGTCGCACAGCAACGCGCAGAACGGACAGGTCCAGGGGGCAGCGGCGGCGAGCAGAGGGTCGTTCATCGCAAGCGGGTCGGGTCGCAAAGCGTATGCCAAAAGCAGCGCGCAACGGCCTGTCGCGCCGCTGCCCCATGCGCAGAGCCAGGGCGACCGCCACAGGTTGCGCAGCCGCCCTCGCGCGCAGCGCCCGGCGCTGAACAGTTTGTGCTGGCTGTTCCCCCTCGCCCCGCAATGCGGGGAGAGGGTTGGGGTGAGGGGCGATCGGCGCTGTACCACGACCCCTCACCCCAGCCCTCTCCCCGCAAGCGGGGCGAGGGAGAAGGCTTCTGCGCGGGTTTTCAGGTGGCACGATTTCTGTACGCGCCACCGCCATGTGGGTCGTCGCACTCGGCAGCAGCCTGGCGCGCAAGCGCAGCCTGGTCGGCTGGTTGACGATGCTGGCCGAGATCGGCGGCGGACGCGTCGCCGTGGTTCCCGGTGACAGCGGTCTCGCCGACGCGGTGCGCCGCGAGCAGCGCCGCTGGTTGTTCGACGACCTGGCAGCGCACAACATGGTCACGCTGGCGATGGTGCAGACCGCGCTGATGCTGCACTCGCTCGAGCCGCGTCTGGTGATGGTGAGTCGCGACGCCGAGATCCGCCAGACGCTGCACGCCGGCCGCCCGGCGCTGTGGCTGCCGTACACCGCGCTGCGCGATGCGCCGGACCTGCTGACCAGCCCCGACGTCACCAGCGACAGCCTGTCGCTGTGGCTGGCGCGACGGCTCAACGCCGAGCGCCTGATGGTCGTCAAACCGGGCACGATCGATGGCCGGCGCACGCTGACGCAGCTGAGCGCGGCGGGCGTGCTCGATGCTCGCTTCGCGCAGTGGGCCGGCGAGGCGCAGTTCCCGATCGAGATCGTTCAGCTCAACCAGCTCGAGCAGGCGCGCGACGCGCTGCTGCGCGGCGTCGCGACGCCGCCGCCGACCCCTCTTTGAGGCTGAACCGCGCGCACGTCGACTGCCACTCACTGCCGTGAGTCGGCCTGCTCTCGGCGCTGCCGAAGCGTCGGGTGTGGCGGATGCACGCGGTAGCTTTGCACGCCCTGTTCCGGATCCGATCGACACCCCCCAGGAGCAGACGACGCGGTGTCGATTCGTACCTGTCCATTTGGCGGGTCGCGGTCGATGGTGTGGTCAATGCCGAACCGATCGCGAGGCCTACATGCGGTTCCTGTTCTTGCTCGTCGGATGGATGGTCGCCTCGTCGAGCGGCTGGGCGACCGACATCGTCGACGTGCTCGAGCAGTCGCAGCGCGCTAGGCTGTCGACGCGGGTCGGCGCCGCGGCCGACAGCCCGCGCGCGGCGCGCATCCGCGCCAGTTTCGAACGCCTGATCGCGAAGGCGCCGCCGTCGCACCCGGTGGAGCTGAGGGTGATGGAAGGCGGCGTCCAGGCCGAGGCGATGCTCGACCGGCTGCTGGTGGTCGGTGAGGCCACCGGGGACCTGCCCGAGAACGAACGCCTGCTGCTGCTGGCGCACGAGCTGAGCCACATCTCGCTCGACCACTGGCACGCGCTGTGCGCGCTGTACCGCCGCCACATCCCCGGCGAGGTGCGACCCGAGACGACCGATCCGGTCGCCGGCGCGCTCGGCCACGAGGCGCACGACCTGTCGTACGCGCACGAGTACGCCGCCGATGCAGCGGGCTACGCGCTGGTGCACGCGCTCGGTGTCGGGCTCGACGACGCGGTGTCGCTGCTGTCGCGCCAGGCGCTGATGCACGACACCGCCACGCATCCGGCGACGCGGCGGCGCATCGCGCAGCTGCGCGCGCTCGACATGCGGCTCGAAGAGCAGACGCGCCTGAACGCCGGCGCACCCGCGCAGCGCGTCGTCGGCGCGCCGCCGGCGCAGCCCTGACCCCGCGCCGGGCCGGCGCCGTCGCCGACGGCGCGCGCGCCGGCTTCAGTCGTACTTGACGTACTTGAAGCGCGGGTCGTCGGGCGTTCCTTCCAGCGGCGAACCCGCCTCGGGCCGCCACAGCACCACGTCCTCGATCCGGCGCGCGAGCGCGAAGTCCTTGTCGGTGATGCCCTTGGCAGCGTGGTTCGTCAGCTTGACGATGACGAAGGCGTACGAGACCGTCAGGTCCGGGTGATGCCACGCCGCCTCGGCCAGATGGCCGACGGTGTTCACGACCATCAGCGTGCTCTTCCAGCCGCTGGTCTTGTACTTGCGTCGGATCCAGCCGTCCTCCAGATACCAGTGCGGCAATTCCTCCTTCAGCCTCGCCTCGACTTCGTCGGGGGTGTAGGTGTCATCGGCGGTCTTCTTGCGCCACTGCGTCATCGCGGCCTCCGTGTCGCTCGGTGTGGAGCGTCGATTGAACCGCGTGCCGGCCGACGCGCTGGGCACAGGGCTTTGCCTTGCCTCTTTCTCCCTCGCCCCGCGTGCGGGGCGAGGGGGCACTACCCGCCCGCGCGATGCCGCGCGATCGCCTGCTGCAGCCAGCCCCAGGCCTCCAGCTCGACCGGCCCGGCGGTCTTGTCGATCGCGATCTGCAGGTAGCGCATCTCGCTGTCGACCTTGTCGGCGGGCAGCAGGCGCAGCCGGCTGACCAGCACCGCGGCCTCGATCACTGCCGCCTGCGCGCGGTTGAAACCGATGAACGCCGCGTGCTGCGCCTCGTGCACGCGCTCGAGCCGCAGCACCGGCCGCTGCGGATCGTCGCGCCGCTCGGTGAGCCGCAGCGCGACGTGGCTCAGAGCGCAGGCCAGGCGCACGCCGTCGAAGCCGTCGATCGGCACGGTCGGCCAGTCGCGCCGACCGGTGACGCAGCCGGCGAAGACGCGCACGTCGGTCAGCCGGTTGACGACCGCGCAGCCGGTCTGGTCGATGTTGTCGAGTGTCGTCGACGGCCGGAACGGCATCAGCACGACGTCGCCGGACGTCCCGTCGGCGTAGCGCACGCCCATCGGCGCGACGTGCACCTGGCCCGAGCGCGAGCGCGTCGTGACCACCGTCTCGTAGATCAGCTCGGCGGGCATCAGGCGGGTTCCTCGCTCGTCGTGTCGTCGGCCGCGGATCGCGACTGCCGATGGGTCGACGTCGTCCCGGGCGCGCCGGTCGCCGGCACGCTGGCCTCGACCGCGCAGCCCCAGTTCAGCGGCTCGTCCTGCACGTAGCGCTTGCCGAGCTGCCACGCGATCTGCGCGCGCGCCAGCTCGACGCCGAGGTAGAACGCATGTGCGGCGTCGTCCTGCAATCCGAGCTGCGGCCACAGCGCGAACGGGTCCTGCGCCTCGCGCAGGCCGTCGCGGTTGTAGACGTGCAGTCCGCGCGCCGACACCTGCACCCGGAAGCTCGGGTCGCGCACCGCGCGTGCGGTCGCCGCGATCTCGTCGGGCGTGTCGGGAAAGGGGTCGCGCGCATGCACGGTCAGCAGCGCGTCGGAGATGCCCTTTGGCAGCGTCTGCTGGCTCGCCGCCGCATGCATGATGCGCCGCGCCCAGTCGGCCTCGCGCACCGCGCGCCGCGCGTGCGGGCTGACCTGCGTCGTCAGGATCGCGCGCGCGCGCAGCTCGGCGGCGATGCCGAGCAGCAGCGCGTTGATGCCGCTCGTGTCGGCCTCGGTCAGCTCGGTCAGGTTGCCGACGCCGAGCAGGAGCTGCGCGTCGGGGAAGCGCTCGCGCAGGCGCTGGTAGCGCAGCAGCGACGCCAGCAGGCCGAACGGAATCGGCTCGAGGATCGCGTCGGCGAAGAACGCTCGCCCACGCTGCTGCAACGTCTGCACCGACTGCCACAGCGACGCCTCGTCGTGCGGTGCGCGCGCGATCAACACCGGCGTCGACGCCACCTCGTCGGCGATCCACAGCGTGTCGAGCGTCAGGCTCAGCAGGTAATCGGCGCCGGCGCGGCCGCCGCGCAGCAGCTCGTCGGCGTCCTGCGAGTCGACGCTGACGGCGTAGCCCTCGCTTTTCAGCGCACGCACCGCGTCCTCGAGGTGAGCGAACGGCGTCGCCGGCAGCGCGCCGAGGTCGATCACGTCGGCGCCGTCGGCGGCCAGCGCGCGTGCGCGCTCGACGATCGCGTCGACGGTGAGGCGCGGCGCGTCGACGATCTCGGCGAAGATCGCCACCTCGTAGGCGTCGAGCGAGACCGCGCGCGCCGCGCGGTTGAAGTGCTGCGGCAGGTCCTTCAGCTCGTCGGGGCCGCGTTCGACCGCAATGCCGTAGCGCGCGCTCAGGGCCGCGAGGTCACCGCGGCAGCGGCCCGGCACGATGATGCGCGACGCCGCCACCGGCGCGGCGACGCGGCGCGCGATCATCTCGGCGGTCATCAGCCCCGCGACCTGCAGCCCGATCTCGCGCACCTCCCAGGTGAATGCCGGCGCGTCGCCGGCATCGGCCGTCATCTGGCCGAGCACGCGCCGCAGCGGCTGTTCGGCCAGCCGCCCGGTCAGGAAGACGATGTGGTCCATGCCAGCGCCAGCTCGGCCAGCCGAGCCGCCAGCGCCGCCTCCAGCTCGGCCGGCGTGCGCAGCACGGTGCAGTGCTCGATCGCGCGCAGGCATTCGACGTTGTGCAGCTCGATGCGCCGCGGCCGCAGCGTGACCCAGTCGTGCGGCGCCTTGGTCACCACCACCGGCTCGGTGTCGCAGGCGAACACCAGGCTCGCGATGCCGAGCTTGCCGGCCTGCGCGAACATGTTGGTCGGCAGCGTGTCGCTGATGCCGAGCGCGCACTTGGCCACCGTGTTGCTCGTCGCCGGTGCCACCACCAGCGTGTGGTACAGCTCCTCGTACAGCGCGCCGACCGGCACCGCGCTCGCGGTCTTGTCGCGAAAGACGCGGAAGCGCGGCTTCAGCGCCTCGATGCGGTGGCCGTACATCGGCAGCACCTCCTCGGCGGCCTGCGACAGGTACAGGTCGACGTCGGGCAGCCGCGCCGCGATCGCCAGCGCCTCGTCGAGGTAGTGGCCCGAGCCGGTGAGCGCCCAGGCGAAACGCCGGCCGGCGGCTGGGGGCGTCATCGTCACCCGGCGCCCTTGTCCCGCCGCGTCAGTCGGTCTGCGTCACCGGAATGTGCAGCTTGCGCATCCTCCGGTACAGCGTGTTGCGGCTGACGCCGAGATCCTTGGCCACGTGGCTGACGTTCCAGCGCTGGCGGTCGAGCAGATCGAGCAGCGCCTGTCGCTCCTGCGCCTGCTCGGGCGACAGCACCGTCGCATCGTCGTCGGCGGTGTCGGCGACCCTAGGCCCGACGCCGTTGCGCGCATCGACACGCAGCGACGGCAGGTGTTCGGTGCGCAGCGTCGTGCCGTCGGCGAGCGCGACCGCGGTGCGCAGCACATGGCGCAGCTGGCGCAGGTTGCCGGGCCACGCCTGCTGCATCAGCAGATCCCAGGCCGCCGGGTGGATGCCGCAGTCGCCGCCGCCTTCATCGGCGAGCACCGTGCGGATCAGCTCGGCGCGGTCGGTGCGATCGCGCAGCGCCGGCAGGCGCATCTCGATTCCCGCGAGGCGGTAGTACAGATCGTCGCGGAAGTCGCCGTCGGCCACCATGTGCGGCAGGTCGCGGTGCGTCGCGCTGACGAGCTGGAAGTTCACGCCCTGCACCTCCTCGGCACCGAGCGGCGTCACGGTGCGCTCGTCGAGCACGCGCAGCAGCCGCGCCTGCAGCGCGAGCGGCATGTCGCCGATCTCGTCGAGGAACAAGGTGCCGCCGTCGGCCTGCGCGATCTTGCCGAGCCGGCCGCGTCGCTCGGCGCCGGTGAAGGCGCCGGCGCGGTAGCCGAACAGCTCGGCCTCGATCAGGCTCTCGGGCAGGCTGGCGCAGTTGATCGCGACGAACGGCCCGCGCGCGTGCGGGCTGCCGTCGTGCACCGCGCGGGCGAACATCTCCTTGCCCGAGCCGGTCTCGCCTTGCAACAGCAGCGGCGTGCCGCGGGCGATCACGCGGCGCGCGATCTGCAGCTGATCGTGCAGCCGCGCGTCGATGAAGGTCGGCGTCGGCATCGCCGGCGTCGACGCGACGCGGTTTTCGGGGCCGTGCGCGGCGGCCGCGACGCGCGCATGCAGCGGCGCCGTCGTGCGCGCCTTGGCCGGCGTCGCGCCCGCAGGCGAGCGCGCCACCGCGAAGAAGCGGTGCGCTGCATCGGTGCGGTAGGTCACCACCGGGTGGTACGACGCGCGCAGGCTGCGGTCGAGGATGACCTCGAGCGTGGTCTGGAAGATCTGGTCGAGCCGCCGCTCGCGGATCTCGCGCACCGAGTCGACGCCGAGCTGGAACAGCGCGCTGTGGTTGGCGGCGAGGATGCGGCTGTCGCTGTCGACGATCAGCTTGCCTTCGTGCAGCGTGTAGATGAACTCGGGCCGGCTGTGGAAGTGGATCGGATGGGCATGCGGGTAGCGCACGTCGATCAAGCGGTTCTCGATCATGCGCGCGGTCATCCGCAGCAGCACCAGCAGGTGCTGCTGCGACATCGTCGAGTGGCTGCTGACGTCGAGCACCGCGATGATCTCGCCCGACGGATCGTGCACCGGCACTGCCGAGCAGGTGAGCGACGTGAACTGGGCGAAGAAGTGCTCGTCCAGGCGCACCGCGACCGGACCGGCCGCGGCGATGCAGGTGCCCATGCCGTTGGTGCCGGCCTCGGCCTCGGTCCACACGCCGCCGACCTGCAGCCCGCACGGCCGCACGCCGCGCTCGAACTCGGGCGAGCTGACCATGTGCACGATCACGCCGTCGGTGTCGGTCAGCACGACGGCGCAGGCGGGTTCGCCGAGCTGCTGGAACAGCGTCGTCATCTCGTAGCGCGCGCAATCGACCACATCGGCCACCCGCGCGTGATGCGACGCCAGTTCGGCGCGGCTCAGCACCGCGGGCCGGCGCGGCTCGCGCGGATCGAGCCCGTACAGGTTGACGCAGCGCGCCCACGAGTGCGCGACGACGTCGCTGGCGTCGTCGCGGCCACCGAGCTGCACCGCGCTCAGGATGCGGTGCGCATGCGTGGCTGAATCGTGGCTGATGGCACCCATCCCTCGCGGCTCCGGCCGCCCATCAGGCGCCGGCGCAGGCGTTGACGAAAAGGGATTGTGGCGCCGACGGCGCGAGCGCACCACGTTCGATCGACAGAATATGCACCAGGGGTTTTCCATAGGTCTCGCCGGTGGATGGCCCGCAAGTTGCTCGCAGCGCGAGCGCCTACGCTCGATTCGGTAACCGCTGGCCGCCGATTGCTCCGAAGATGAACACCATGCTCAGCCCAAGCCGCTCGCACGACACGCTCGCCGCGCCTGACACGCATGCCGACGCACACGTGAGCCTCGACCAGATCTTCATCGACGGCCTGGTCGCGCAGACGGTGATCGGCATCCATGACCATGAACTGCACCGGCCGCAGCCGCTGGTGATCGACGTGCAGGCCGGCCTCGCGCGGCCGCGCGCCTGCGACACCGATCGCATCGGCGACACGCTCGACTACGGCGTGCTGCGCGAGCGGCTGCTGCGCCTGATGGCCGAACACCGTGTGCAGCTGCTCGAGGCGCTGGCCGAACAGATGGCGCAGATTGTCCTGCATGAGTTCGGCGCCGCCTGGGTGCGCGTGCGCGTGGCCAAGCCGCGCAAGTTCGACGACGTGCAGGCGGTCGGCGTGCAGATCGAGCGCCGGCGCGAGGCGGCGGTCGAGCCGGCCCAGCGCGGCGCTGCGGTGCTGCACGTGATCGGCTCGGGCATGGTGCCCGGCAGCCGCTGATGCTCGATCGGGCCTGATCCGTTAGGCTGCTGCCACCCCATGCGCCGCGATCCCGACCCGAGCCCGCTGCTCGAGCCTGCGCCCGAGCACGCGGCGCTGGCGTGGGGCGTGCGCGCGCCGGCGCGGCTGCACCTCGGCTTCCTCGACCCCGCCGGCACGCTCGGCCGCCGCTACGGCAGCCTGGGCCTGGCGATCGACGGCTTCGACACCGTCGTGCATCTGCGGCGCGCGGCGCGCGACCACGCCGGCGCGTCGAGCGCGACCGCGCAGGCTGCGCTGCCGCAGGCGCTGGCGCACCTGGACGCATTGCGCCGCGCGACCGGACGCCACGACAACCTGCAGCTGCTGCTCGACGACGCGCCGCCGGCGCACGCCGGGTTCGGCTCGGGCACGCAACTCGCGCTCGCGGTCGGTCGTGCGTTCGCGCGCCTGCACGGCTCGAGCCTGAGCAGCCGCGAACTGGCGCGCATCACCGGCCGCGGCCTGCGTTCGGGCGTCGGCATCGCGGCCTTCGACGTTGGCGGTCTGGTGCTCGACGGCGGCCCGCTCGCCGACGGCGCGCCGGCGCCGCTGCTGGCGCGGTTGGCGTTGCCGCCGGCGTGGCGCATCGTGCTCGCGCTCGACCCGCAGGCGCAGGGTTTGAGTGGCGCTGCCGAGCAACGCGCGCTGGCCGGCGTCGCGCTGCCGCCGCCGGAAGCGGCAGCCGAGATCTGCCATCAGGTGTTGATGCGCGTGCTGCCCGGCGCGGCGGGCGCCGAGTTCGAGCCGTTCGCCGCCGGCGTGTCGCGCATGCAGGCGATCCTCGGCGCGCACTTCGCCGCCGCGCAGCACGGCAGCGCGTTCACGTCTGGCGCGGTGCAGCGCGTGATCGAATCGATCGCGCGGCACACCGCTGCGGCCTGCGGCCAGAGTTCGTGGGGGCCGACCGGGTTTGCGGTTCTGCCGTCGCTCGAGGTCGCCGAGCAGGCGCTCGCGCGCGCCCGCGCCGACGGTGCGGTCGATCCGTCGCTGCAGGTCGTGATCGTGCGCCCGCGCGAGCACGGGGCAACGCTCGTCGCACTGCCGGACGCCGGCTGAGCGACCGAAATCTCGCTTCGTCCGCATCACAACACCATGGAACGCCGATACATCCTGCATCTGCTGACGCCGGGCGCGCAGGCGAGCCCGTTCGACGTCAACATGGCCGCCGACGCCGGCTACGACGTCATCACGCCGTACTGCGGGGTCACGCTCGACGCGGTCGCCGGCCTGACGCAGGACGCGATCTTCTCGCGCGGCCCGAAGGGCGCGGCGCGCACCGGCATCTTCATCGGCGGCCGCGACGTGCTGCTCGCCGCCGACATGCTCGAGCGCGCGCGCCAGGCGATGGTGCCGCCGTTCGTGGTGTCGCTGCTCGCCGATCCGAGCGGCGCCTACACGACAGCGGCCGCGCTCGTCGCCTGCACCGAGGCCGCGCTGCAGCGCGACCACGCCGGCGCGCTCGCGGGGCGCCGCGTGCTGCTGCTCGGCGGCACCGGGCCGGTCGGACGCATCGCCGCGGTGCTGTGCGCCCAGCTCGGCGCGACGGCGGTGCTGGCGAGCCGGCGCGACCGCGCCGCCGCCCAGGAAGCCGCCGACGCCACCGGGCGCCGCTTCGGTGTCACGCTAGCTGCGGCGAGCGTGCAAGGCGCGCAGGCCGACGCCGAGTTCGAGCGGGCCGAGGTGGTGCTGGGCGTCGCCGCCGCGGGCGCGCAGGTGATGGACGAGCGCCAGCGCGAGCGCGCGAGCCGGCTGCTGGTGGCGGCCGACATCAACGCGGTGCCGCCGGCGGGCCTCGCCGGCGTCGGCGTGATGGACGACCGCAAGCCGCTGGGATCGGGCCGCGCGCTGGGCATCGGCGCGCTGACGATCGGCAACGTCAAGTACCAGGTGCAGCACCGGCTGCTCGTGCGCATGCGCGGCGCCGACAAGCCGGTGGCCTACAGCTTCGCCGACGCGCTGGCGGTGGCGCGCGAGGTGCTGGCGGAGAAGGCATAGTTGCAGAGCAACTTCATTCACCGCAGAGCCGCAGAGGACGCGGAGGTGCGCAGAGAAAGACGGTGTCCGGTTCGGCGGCCCTGCGCACCGGCGCGTTGGCGGTGACGGGTTCCCGCGCGGCCGCCGTGCTGGTCGTTGCCGCGCAGTCGGCGCGCTACCTCGCCGAGTCGGCCGCGCAAGGCGGCTGGGACGTCATCGCGCTGGATCTGTTCGGCGACGCCGATACGCGGCGCGTGGCGCGGCGCTGGGCGGCGATCGGCGACGCCGGCACGCTGTCGATAGCCGCCGAGCGCCTGCGCAACGAGCTGCTCGCCGCGCGTGCCGACGGCGCGGAGGGCTGGATCGCCGGCAGCGGCCTCGAGGCGCGGCTCGATCTGTTGACCGCTCACGGCAGCCTGCCGCTGCTCGGCATGGACGGCGCCGAGGTCGCGCCTGTGCGAACGCCGGCGCTGTTCTTCGCGACGCTGGCCCGGCTCGGCCTGCCGCACCCGGCAACGCTCGCCGCGCCGCCGGCGTCGCCTGCGGGCTGGCTCGCCAAACGCGCCGGCGGCACCGGCGGCTGGCACATTCGCGATGCAACCCTTGCCGCCGGCGGCGCTGCGCCAGACGTCTATTTCCAGCGCGTGCAGCCGGGCGTGCCGATGTCGGCGCTGTTCGTCGCCGACGGCCGGCGCTGCGTGCTGATCGCGCTGAACCGCCTGCTCGTCGGCGCGCCGGGCTGCCGCTACGCGTACCGCGGCGCGATCGGACCGATCGAGCGGCCAGCGCTGCGCGAGCGCGTGGTCCACGCGCTGCAGGCGCTGGTGCCGGCGTTCGGCCTGCGCGGACTGGCGAGCCTCGACTTCATCGCCGACGGCGACACGCCGGTTCTGCTGGAAGTCAACCCGCGCCCGTCGGCCAGCATGGCGCTGCATGCGCGGGTCTGGCCCGGCGGGCTGCTGCGCGCACACGTGCGGGCCATCGCAGGCGAGCTGCCGCACGAGCCGCCGCGCCACGCGAGCGGCACGCGCGGCAGCGAGATCGTGTTCGCCGCACGCACCTGTCGCATCGACGCGGCGCTCGCCGCTGCGCTCGGCCGCTCGCCGGACTGCCACGATCTGCCGGCAGCCGACAGCCGCTTCGGCCGCGGCGCGCCGATCTGCACCGTCAGCGCCGTGGCCGATGGGCCGGCAGCGGTCGAGCAACTGCTCGCCGAACGCCGCGCGGCGATCGAGTCGAGAATGATCGCGTTGGCCAGCACGACATGAACGACACGACGACCCATCACTTAAGCGTGAACCGGCTCGCCGCGGCGCCGCTGGCGCGGCTGACCACCGATGCGCAGCGTTTGCGTCTGGCGGTCGCGCGCGACCCGCGCGGCGTCACGCTGGTCGATGCCGGCATCGACGTGGCGGGCAGCATCGAAGCCGGCCAGATCGTCGCCGAGGTCTGCATGGGCGGGCTCGGCGAGGTGCGGTTGTCGGCCGGCGCGCGCGACGGCTGGCCGAGCTGGCTGCAGGTGCGCAGCGGACAACCGGTGCTGGCGTGCATGGCGAGCCAGTACGCGGGCTGGAGCCTCGCCGCGAGCAAGGAAGAGACCGGCGGCAAGAAGTTCTTCGCGCTCGGCTCGGGGCCCGCGCGCGCGCTGGCATGCAAGGAGGAGCTGTTCGCCGAACTGAGGTATCGCGACTCGAGCGACACCGGCGTGCTGGTGCTCGAGGTCGACCGCATGCCGCCGCCGGTGGTGCTCGACAAGGTGCTGCGCGACTGCGCGCTCGCGCCGCCTGGCCTCACGGTGGTGGTCACGCCGACGAGCAGCCTGGCCGGCACGACGCAGGTGGTCGCGCGCGTGCTCGAGGTCGCGCTGCACCGCGCGCACGAGCTGAAGTACCCGCTGCACGACATCGTCGAAGGCAGCGCCTGCGCGCCGCTGCCGCCGCCGCATGCCGACACGGTAGAGGCGATGGGCCGCACCAACGACGCGATCCTGTACGGCGGTCAGGTGCACCTCGCCGTGCAAGGACCGGCCGACGCGGCGCGCGAACTCGCGCAGCGACTGCCGTCGATCAACTCGCGCGACCACGGCCGGCCGTTCGCCGAGCTGTTCAAGGCGGCCAACTTCGATTTCTACCAGCTCGACGGCGCGCTGTTCGCGCCGGCCGAGGTGTGGGTGAGCCATCTGGCGTCGGGTCAGACCTGGCACGCCGGGCGATCGGAGCTTTCGCTGCTGGCGCGCCAGTGGCTCGGCACATGAAGAATCAGCCGCTGCGACTGCGGGTGGCGATCATGACCGACCAGGTCGGCTGGCACACGCGCGCGCTGCAGCGCGCGCTGCGCGAGCGCGGCAGCGAAGGCCGCTGCGTCGACCTGGCCGACTGCCGCGTCGACACCCAGCATGCCTGGCACGGCCTGGTGCTGCCGGGCTTCGGCCGCGAGCTGCCCGACGCGGTCATCGTGCGCGGCATCGCCGCCGGCACCTTCGAGCAGGTGACCAAGCGGCTCGGCGTGCTGCACGCGCTGCGCGAGTTCGGCGTGCCGGTCTACAACGACGCGCGGGCGATCGAGCGCAGCGTCGACAAGTCGATGACGACGCTGCTGCTGCACGCGGCCGGCGTGCCGACGCCGCCGACGTGGGCGCTCGAGTCGCCCGAGCTGGCGCGGCGCCTGGTGATGCGCGAGAGCGCGGCCGGGCACGCGCTGGTGCTCAAGCCGCTGTTCGGCTCGCAGGGCAAGGACGTCCGGCGCGTCGGCCGCGTCGACGGGCGACACCTGCCGCTGCCCGCGCTCGGCCGCCGCTACGGTTCGCTGGCGTATCTGCAGCGCTTCGTGCCGCCGCAGTCCGACCCCGGCTTCGACTGGCGGGTGCTGGTGGTCGGCGGCCGCGCCGTCGCGGCGATGCGGCGCGTCAGCCGCCATTGGGTGCACAACGTCGCCCGCGGTGCGCGCTGCGAGCCGCAGCCGCTCGACGGCACGAGCGGCCGCGCGCTCGCACGCTGCGCCGAAGCGGCGGCCGGCGCGCTGGCGATGGACTACGCCGGCGTCGACCTGATCCCCTGCGGCGACGCGTTGGCAGTGCTCGAAGTCAACGGTATAGCTGCCTGGCAGGGCCTGCAGCGGGTGAACCGGCTCGACATCGCGCGCGCGCTGGTCGACGACCTGGTCGACCGCAAGATCGGCGCTGCCGCGGCCGCGGCGCGGCGCGCCTGACCCGAGCGGCGGCGCCGGTGACCGAAGGCTCGCTGCAGCAGGCGTTCATCGTCGCCTGCCGGCTCGACGTCGAGGTGCGCAAGCCCGGCAACGTCAGCGTCGCGTCGCCCGGGCACGGCATGGACGCGGCGCTGTTCGTTGCCAGCGCGCGCGCCGCCGCGGCGCCGCTGTGCGCGCGCGGTGCGGGTGTCGGCGAGCGCATCGAGGCGGCGATGCGCGCCACGCTGGCGGTCGCCGGCTGCAACACCAACCTCGGCATCGTGCTGCTCGCCGCGCCGCTGCTGCACGCGGCCGAGGGCTGGCACCCGAGCGACGGCAGCGCTGCGCTGCGCGTAGCGGTCGGGCGCACGCTCGCCGCGCTCGACCGCGACGACGCCGCGGCGGCGTATCGCGCGATCGCGCTGGCGCGTCCGGCGGGGCTCGGGCGCGTTTCGCAACAGGATGTTGCAGCAACGCCGACGGTCGGGCTGCGCGAGGCGATGGCGCTGGCTGCCGATCGTGATCGCATCGCGCGGCAGTACGCGAGCGGCTACGCCGACGTGTTCGACATCGCGCTGCCGGCGCTGCAGGCCTGCCGCCCCGATCGGGCCCGCGGCGTCCAGCGCGCGTACCTGGAACTGCTGAGCCGCTGGCCCGATTCACACATTGTGCGAAAGCACGGCGCGGCGATGGCGCACAGTGTCATGGCCGAAGCCGCGCCATGGCGCTCGCGCGCGCACGCCGGCACGGTGCTCGACGCCGAACCGGCGTTCGTGGCCTGGGACTCGTCGTTGAAGTCGCGAGGCATCAACCCGGGAACGACCGCCGATCTGGTCGTCACCGCCGCGCTGGCCGACCTGCTGCTGTCGTCCTGAAGTTGCCGCGACAGCGCGCCGTCGGTGTTTCCACTGATGAGGCCGGAGCTGGCATGAATCGTGATCTTGCAATCTTCCGAACCGCGGGGAGGGCCCACGCGGCGATGCATCCTCAACCACGAACTGGAGACGCAACACATGGCCAAGATCGACCGCATGCTGGTTGGCGAATCGCTGGTCGGCGAGGGCAACGAAGTTGCTCACATCGACCTGATCATCGGCCCCCGCGGATCACCCGCCGAAGCGGCATTCGCCAACGCGCTGACGAACAACAAGGACGGCTTCACCTCGCTGCTCGCGGTGGTGGCGCCGAACCTGCTGACCAAGCCCGCCACCGTGATGTTCAACAAGGTCACGATCAAGGGCGCCAAGCAGGCGGTGCAGATGTTCGGTCCGGCGCAGCGCGCGGTGGCGATGGCGGTGGCCGACTGCGTCGAGGACGGCACGATTCCCGCCGACGAGGCCGACAACCTGTTCATCTGCTGCGGCGTGTTCATCCACTGGCTCGCCGAGGACGACAAGAAGATCCAGCAGTACAACTACGCCGCCGTCAAGGAGTCGATCAAGCGCGCGGTCAGCCGCGAGCCGACGGCGTCGCAGGTGGTCGCGAGGAAGGGATCGGCGACCCATCCGTTCCAGGCCAAGTGAGGGCACGGGGAGAAGCAGCGCTGAAGATCAAGGCGCGGCCCGCCGCCCGGGCGGGCTGCCGCCGACAACCGATGAAGGAGACGCAATGAAGACGGAATATGCATCGACGTGGCGCGCCGCCGGCGCGCTCGCGTTGTGGCTGGTCGCCTCGGCCGCGCCGACGGCGGCGGTGGCCAACGCGGACGTCGAGAAGAACATCGCCAACTCGAAGAACTGGGCGATGCAGGCTGGCGACATGTACAACCAGCGCTACAGCAAGCTCAATCAGATCAACACCGGCAACGTCGGCAAGATGCAGGTCGCGTGGACGTTCTCCACCGGCGTGCTGCGCGGCCACGAAGGCTCGCCGCTGGTGATCGACGGCACGATGTACCTGCACTCGCCGTTCCCGAACAAGGTGTTCGCGATCGACCTCGACTCGCAGAAGATCCTGTGGAAGTACGAACCGAAGCAGGACCCGGCGGTGATCCCGCAGATGTGCTGCGACACGGTCAACCGCGGTCTGGCCTACGCCGAGGGCAAGGTCTTCCTGCAGCAGGCCGACTCGATGCTCGTCGCGCTCGATGCCAAGACCGGCAAGAAGGTCTGGGACGTGAAGAACGGCGACCCCAAGCTCGGCGCGGTGAACACCAACGCGCCGCACGTGTTCAAGGACAAGGTCATCACCGGTATCTCGGGCGGTGAATGGGGCGTGCGCGGCTTCATCGCCGCCTACAACATCAGCGACGGCAAGCTGGCCTGGAAGGGCTACAGCACGGGCCCCGACGCCGAGATGCTGATCGATCCGAACACGACGACGACCTGGACCGACGGCGCGGTCAAGCCCGTCGGCGCCGACTCGTCGCTGAAGACCTGGAAGGGCGACCAGTGGAAGATCGGCGGCGGCACGACCTGGGGCTGGTACAGCTACGACAAGGCGCTGAACCTGATGTACTACGGTACCGGCAATCCGTCGACGTGGAACCCGTCGCAGCGCCCGGGCGACAACAAGTGGTCGATGAGCATCTGGGCGCGCGACGTCGACACCGGCAAGGTCAAGTGGGTCTACCAGATGACGCCGTTCGACGAGTGGGACTTCGACGGCATCAACGAGATGATCCTGGCTGACATCGACGTCAAGGGCAAGCCGACCAAGGCACTCGTCCACTTCGATCGCAACGGCTTCGGTTACACGCTCGACCGCACCAACGGCGCGTTGCTGGTGGCCGAGAAGTTCGACCCGAAGGTCAACTGGGCCACCCACGTCGACATGAAGACCGGCCGGCCGCAGGTGGTCAAGCAGTACTCGACGGCGCAGAACGGGCCCGACAAGAACACCAAGGGCGTCTGCCCGGCGGCGCTCGGCTCGAAGGACCAGCAGCCGGCGTCGTTCGACCCCAATACCAAGCTGTTCTACGTGCCGACCAACCACGTCTGCATGGACTACGAGCCGTTCAAGGTCGACTACGTCGCCGGCCAGCCGTACGTCGGCGCCACGTTGTCGATGTTCCCGGCGCCGGGCAGCCACGGCGGCATGGGCAACTTCATCACCTGGGACGCCGGCAACGGCAAGATCGTGCAGTCGCACTCCGAGAAGTTCTCGGTGTGGAGCGGTTCGCTCAACACCGCGGGCGGGCTCAGCTGCTACGGCACGCTCGAGGGCTACCTGAAGTGCGTCGACGCCAAGGACATCAACAAGGAGCTGTTCAAGTTCAAGACGCCTTCGGGCATCATCGGCAACGTCTTCACCTATGAACACAAGGGCAAGCAGTACGTCGGGGTGTTCTCGGGCATCGGCGGCTGGGCCGGCATCGGCATGGCGGCTGGCCTGGAGAAGGACACCGACGGCCTCGGTGCCGTGGGCGGCTACCGTGAGCTGAACCAGTACACCGAACTGGGCGGCTCGCTGACCGTGTTCACGCTGCCGAACTGACGGCGCTCAGGCTGTAACGAACGGCGCCCGCCGTCATACGCGGGCGCCGTTGCTGCGTTCAGGTGGATCCATTCCCGACAACATGCGCATGAAGACGAGTGCATCGAGCTGGATCGTCGTGGCCGCGATCATGGCCACGGCGGCGTCGCTGGCGGCCGAGTCGCCGCTGTACAAGGTCGTCGACGGCTACAAGGTCGACGCCGACACGATGAAGGGGTTTCGCACCTGGCGCGCGGCCGCGTGCGACCGCTGCCACGGCGCCAACCAGGAGGGTCTGGTCGGACCGTCTCTGGTCAACAGCCTGAAGACGCTCACCAAGGAGGAATTCGTCAAGACCGTGCGCGACGGCCGGCTCGAGAAGGGCATGCAGAGCTTCGGCACCAGCGAGCAGGTGATGAACAACATCGACTATCTCTATGCCTACCTCAAGGGTCGATCGGACGGCGCGATCACCCGCGCCAAGGTCGAGGAGTTGGCGCCCTGATGGCCGATCGCCCGCACCGGGCCCGCAGCCGCCGGCGGCAGGCGCCGTCGCGGGCGTGGCCGCTGCTGGTGCTCGCCGCGGTGCTCGGCTGCACCGGCGCTGCCGCGCAGTCCGATGCGCCGGCGCGCACGGCGTTCAGGGTCTGCCAGGACCCGAACAACCTGCCGTTCTCCAACCTCGCCGGCCAGGGCATCGAGAACAAGCTGGCCGAGCTGTTCGCGCGCGACCTCGGCCTGCCGGTCGCCTACTATTCGTTCCCGCAGCGCATGGCGTTCATCCGCAATACGCTGCGCTACAAGCTGCCCGGCGAAGACTACCGCTGCGACGTCGTGATGGGCGTGCCCGCCGGCTTCGACCAGGTGTCGGTCACACGGCCGTACTACCGCTCGACCTACGCGATGGTGGTGCCGCAGGGCAAGCAGCTCGACGGTCTGACGAAGGCGACCGACCTGCTGACGTTGCCGCGCGAGCAGCTTGAGCGTCTGCGCATCGGCGTGTTCGACCGCTCGCCGGCGTCCGAATGGCTGGCGCGGCACAGCCTGGTCGAGCAAGGCGTTCCGTATCCGATGCTCAGCGCCGACCCCGAGCAGTACCCGGGCGAGATCATCGAACGCGACCTCGCCGCGGGCAAGATCGACGTGGCGATCGTCTGGGGCCCGATCGCGGGCTACTTCGCCGCTCGCGTGCGCGACCCGCAGCTGCGCGTGTTCAACATGGCGTCGGAACAAGGCGTCAAGTTCGACTACGCGATGGCGATGGGGGTGCGCTACGGCGAGCCGCAGTGGAAGCAGCAGATCGAGGCGCTGATCGCCAAGCATCTGAGCGAGATCCACGCCATCCTGCGCGAGTACGGCGTACCGCTGCTCGAACTCGAGGCGAGCGCCGCCGCGCGCTGAAAGCGCGGGACATGACCGCGATCGCCCATGCGCTGGCTCGCGCACACCGGCTCGGCGCCCTTGCCGGCGCCGCTGCGTGTTCGCTCGCGCTGGCGCAGCCGCAGGCGACGGCCCCGTCGGAGGCCGAACGGCTGGTCTTCATGGACCCTCACCTCGCGGGCATCACGCCGCCGCGGACGCTGCGCTACGCCTACGCCGAGCAAGGTGGTGCCGACGGCCCGCGCAGCGAGCGCATGACGCTCGAGCTGCGCGCCGATGCCGGCGGCGCGTGCTGCGACGTGCGCGGCAGGTTTCTCGCGCCGCCGCGCGCGCTGCAGCTGCCCGAGATCGCCGCGGCGCGGTCGAATCCGGCGCTGCTGTACTTCCTGGAGCACGAGGTGCGCCAGCTGCAGCAGCAGACTCGAGGGCAGTCGGCGCACTTTCGCCAGCGCATCCGGCTGGCGCTGGCGAACGACGCCCGCGTTGCGGCGACGACCGTGCGCTGGCAGGGCCGCGAGGTGCCGGCACGTGGGGTGCAGATCGCCCCCTTCGTCGACGACCCGTACCGGCAGCGCTTCGAGGCCCTGGCGAAAAAGGAGTACACCTTCGTGCTGTCGACGTCGGTGCCCGGCGGGCTCTACCAGGTCCGCACCAGCCTGCCCGGCACGCCGCAACGCGAAACCTTGACGCTCGAGGAGGACATCGATGCCGCTGCACCACGCCGCTGAGCACGCCGCCGGACACGCCACTTCACGCCGCCGCCTGCGCAGCGCGCGGGCGGCCGCGGCCTGCGTCGCGCTGCTGCCCGCGGTGGTGCTGGCGCACGACTACCCGACGGTCGACCGCGTGCTTTACGTGCAGGCCTGCATGCGCGACCATCCCGGCCCGCACTACGAGATGGTCAACAAGTGCTCGTGCACGATCGACCGCATCGCGCACGATGTGACGCATGACGACTACGTGACCATGAGCACCGCGGCCAACGCCAACAGCATCGGCGGCGAGCGCGGCAGCTACATCCGCGACGCCGAGTCGCTGCAGCAGCAGATCCGCAAGTTCCGCGCGTTGCAGACGCAGGCGAAGAAGAGCTGTTTGATCAACTTGGAGGCGGCGCCGCGTTGAGGCGGCGTTATCGACGACGTGGGCCGCGCGGGCGCTATGTGCGCGATCCCCCTCACCCCAGCCCTCTCCCCGCGAGCGGGGAGAGGGAGAAGACGTCTTCGGTGCGCGCTTGTATCGATCGCTCTGTGCTCGATCGCGATGCCGGCTCCGGCCGACGACGCGGCGTCGGCCCCTCGCGCGACCGCGCTCGCGCCCGGCGCGTATCACCTGAGCGGGCACCTCGCGCCGTGGGGACCCGCCTTCGCCGGGCACGTGGCCAACAGCGGCTTCGTCGTCGGCGCGCGCTGCATCGCGGTGATCGATGCCGGCGGCAGCCCGACCGCCGCGCGCGCGCTGCTGGCGGCGATCCGTCGCGTCAGCGCGCTGCCGATCTGCTACGTGATCTCGACGCACGCCCATCCCGATCACGTGATGGGCCACGACGCGCTGGTCGCGGCCGAGGGGGCCGCCTCCGCGCCGACATCGGTCGGCCATGCGCGTCTGGCTGCGGCGCTGGCGGCGCGCGTTCCGCACTACGCGCGCACGATGCAGCGCGACTTCAACCCGGGCGACGCGGCCTCGGCCGTCGCGCCGCCGACGATCGCGGTGCACGATAGCCTCGACATCGACCTCGGCCAGCGCACGCTCGCGCTGCGCGCCTGGCCGACCGCGCACACCGATACCGACCTGACGGTGTTCGACCGCAGCAGCGGCACGCTGTGGCTCGGCGACCTCGCTTTCGTCGACCACCTGCCGGTGCTCGACGGCAACCTGCGTGGCTGGCGCGCCGTGCTGCGCGAGCTGCGCCGCATCGACGCGGCGCGCGCGGTGCCGGGACACGGCGCGGTGATCGACGACTGGCCGGCCGGCCTGTCCGCCACCGAGGGCTACCTGGCACAGCTCGAAGCCGACGTGCGCCAGGCGCTGCGCGACCAGTTGAGTCTGGCACAGACGGTCGAGCGGCTGGGCGCGGCAGCGCCTGCCGGCTGGGTGCTGACGCAGGAGTTCCACCGCCGCAACATCACCGCGGCATATGCCGAACTGGAGTGGGTGCAATGAGAACCATCGTGTCGCGGCGCGCGCTGCTGTTCGGCGTCGCGTCGCTCGCCGGCGCAGCCCGGGCGCAATTGCCGAGCGGCGACGACCCCGACGCGAGTCCGCGCTGGCAGCAGGTGCGCGCCAGCCTGTTCAAGGATCGCGCGGTCGACGACAAGAACGCGGCCAGCGTGATCGCGCTCGAAGTGCCGGCTCGCGCCGAAGACGCCGCGATCGTGCCGATCGCGATCCGCGCCGCGTTCGAGCAGAGGCCCGAGCGCCACCTGCGCCAGGTCTGGCTGATCATCGACAACAACCCGTCGCCGGTGTCGGCGATCTTCACCTATACGCTCGACAGCGGACGCGCCGACATCGAGACGCGCGTGCGCATCGACGAATACACTTTCGTGCGCGCGATCGCCGAGACCAACGACGGCCGGCTGCACATGGCCACCCGCTTCGTCAAGGCCGCCGGCGGCTGCTCGGCGCCGCCCGGCAAGGACGCGGTCGCCGCGCGCGCCACGCTCGGCCAGATGCGGCTGCGCGTGGTCGGCGACGCAGCGCTGCGCAAGCCGGTGCTGGCGCAGCTGATGATCAGCCACCCGAACGACTCGGGCATGGTGATGGACCAGCTGACGCGGCAGTACACGCCGCCGCACTTCGTGCGCAAGATCGACGTCACCTACGGCGGGCGGCTGGTGCTGTCGGCCGACCTCGACTTCTCGATCAGCGAGAACCCGAACCTGCGCTTCTACTTCGTGCCGCGGGTCGAGGGCGGCGAGCTGAAGGCGGTGGTGGCCGATTCCAACGAGCTGCAGTTCCAGCACGCGCTCGCCTATCGCGCGTCGCCGTGATGCGGCTTGCGCGCGCGTGTGCACCGGCGCGCGCGCTCGCCGCCGCGCTCGCCACCGTCGCCGCGTGCCTGCTGGTCATCGGCTGCGGCGCCCCCTTGCCAGCGAGCGACGGTGAAACGCCGATCGCGCTGGCGCCTGGCGTCTTCATGGTGCGCGGGCGCAGCGGCGAGGCCGACCGCGACAACCAGGGTCGCATCGGCAACACCGGTTTCATCGTCGGCGAGACCGGCGTCATCGCCATCGACACCGGCACCTCGTACCGGCACGGCCAGGCGCTGCTGGCGCAGATCGCGCGTACCACCGACCGGCCGGTCAGGCTCGCGCTGATCACGCACACGCGGCCCGAGTTCCTGTTCGGCGCCAACGCGTTTCGCGAGCGCGGCATACCGATCGGCATGCACCGCAAGGCCGCGCAGCTGATGGCGGCGCGCTGCGAGATCTGCCTGAAGACCCTGAAACGCACGCTCGGCGACGAGGCGATGGCCGGCACCACGATGTTCGAGCCCGACGAGGTGTTCGACGAGTCGCACACGCTGCACACGATCGGCCGGCCGCTGCGCATCGTCTATCTCGGCCATTCGAGCGGCCCCGGCGACGTCGCGGTGCTCGACGAGGCCAGCGGCGTGCTGTTTGCCGGCGGCCTGCTCGACGAGCGCCGGATTCCCGACGTCGTCGACGGCGACCTGGCGGGCTGGCGCCGCGCGCTCGATCGGCTGGGCAGCCTGCCGTTGTCCCGCATCGTGCCCGGACACGGGCCGGTCGCCTCGGCGGCCGTGATCGCCGAGGTGGCACGCTACCTGGAGCGCTTGCAGACCCGTGTCGCACAGCTGCTCGGCGCCGGCGCGAGCCTGGCCGACGTGCCCGACGCGGCGGCCCTGCCCGACTACGCGAGCTGGGACCAGTACGACACGATCCACCGTCGCAACGCGGCCATCGTGTTCGTCCGGCTCGAACGCGAGCTGCTCGCGAAGTAGACCGCTGCCGCGGCGGTCGCAGCAGCCGCACGGCGCGCTACTTCTGGATCGTCTTCAGGAACGCGACGATGCGCTCGATCTCGGTGTCGCTGATCTGGCCCTTCCACGTGGGCATGCCCAGCTGCGGCCGGCCTTCGTTGATGGTCTTGAGCGCCATGTCGACCCACTTGTCGTCGTAGCGCAGCTTCATGCGGCGCAGGTCGCGCTCGCGCATCGGGCTCGCGCCGTCGGGCGAGTGGCAATGCGAGCAGGTGTCGTTGAATTTCTCGCGCCCGGCCACCGCCAGCGGGTCGGGCGGCGGCGTCGGCGGTGCCGGCGCGGCGGGCGCGGGCGCAGGCGTAGCCTCCTTGGCGGCCGGCTTGGCCGGCGCCTTCTTCGCCGGCTGCGGCGCGTCGGCCACGCTCTGCAGGCGCGGCGTGCCGCCGCTCCACACGGCAGCGTGCAGGTGGCTCACGGCCAGCCGCGTCGGCGGGGCGAGCGCAGACTGCTTCTCGAGCTCCACCGGCTTGCCGCGCGGAAAACCGTACTTCTGCGCCAGCGCGTCGATGTCGGGCCGCAGCTGCTCGAGCTCGCGGTCGATGGCCTGCAGCAACTCGGGCTGATCGCGCCGCACCGCCGCCGACACCGCGCCGCCGAGGCCATGACCGGTGACCGAGGTGACCTGCCAGCGGCCCTTGTAGCGCCGCTCGATCTCGTGGCCCGCGGTGGGCCCCCACACGAAGGCCACGTCGGCCTCGCCGCGGGCCAGGCTGTCGAGCGCATCGACCGGCGTGCGCTGCGTCACCACCGTCACGCCGTCGAGCGTGGCCAGCAGCACCGCCGGCGTGCTGGCGAAAGCCACGGCCACGCGCCGGCCTTTCAGATCGTCGAGCCTGGCAAACGCGAAGCCCGGCGGCGCCACGATCGCATAGCCCACGTGCACGATGCCCACGCTCTTGACGAGGCCGCGCGCGCGGTACTCGGCGTCGGCCGGCAACGCGAACCAGGCGTCGCATGCGTTGGCCTGGATGGTGTTGCGCAGCGCGCGGCGCTGGTAGCTGCTGTCGTACCAGACGTATTCGATGCGGCGGCCCAGGCGCTGCGCGACGCGCTCGGCCACCTCGATGTACAGGCCGTGCTCGGGCCCCTCGGCCTTGGAGAACGGCAGGTTGTCGGGGTCGGCGCAGACGCGAATCGGGGCGGGCGCCTGCGCCCCGGCCCGCAGGCAGACGAGCGCCGCCAGGCAGGCGAGAACCTGTCGCACGGCGGCGCCCGCTCTGCTCGCGCCCTCAGTTCAGCGCGAAGACGTACATCGTGCCGCCTTCGGGGCTGGCGGCCACCATCTTCTCGCCCAGCGCGCCGAAGAACGCGGGGATCGCGAAGGTGCGGCCCGACACCACGGCGATGTACTGCTTGCCGTCGAGCGTGTAGGTCATCGGTGCCGCGGTGATGCCCGAGCCGGCGTTGAACTTCCACAGCGTCTTGCCGGTCTTGGCGTCGAGCGCCTTGAACCAGCCCTTGAGGTCGCCGTGGAACACCACGCCGCCGGCGGTGCTGAGCATGCCGCCGCTGTAGGGCATGTCGTCCTTGTTGAACCAGGCCGCCTTGCCCTTGGCCACGTCCCAGGCCATCACGCCGCCGGGGTGTCCGCCGGGGCCGATCTTGCCGAGGTCGAAGTTGACGCCGAGGTACATCGTGCCGCGCTTGTACTCCGACTGGATGCCTTCCATGTCCATGCACAGGTTCATCGTCGACATGTAGACATAGCCGTTGGCGGCGTCATAGCTCATCGGCATCCAGTTCTTGCCGCCGATGAGGTTCGGGCACACGTCGACCGCCTTGCGCTTCATGCCGGGCCGCTTCACCTCGCCCGGCGTCTCGTTGGGCATGCCGGTCTTGAGGTCGATGTCGGTGGCCCAGTTGGTGGCCGGGATGAACTTGTTGGCCGACAGCAGCTTGCCGTTGGCGCGGTCGAGCACGTAGAAGAAGCCGTTGCGGTTGGCCTGCATCAGCACCGGCATCTTCTTGCCGCCGAAGCTCATGTCGGCGAACACCAGCTCGTTGACGCCGTCGTAGTCCCACGCGTCGTGCGGCGTGAACTGGTAGTGCCACTTGATCTTGCCGGTGTCGCCGTCGAGCGCCAGCACCGAGGCGCTGTACAGGTTGGTGTACTGGCCGACCTTGGAGCTGTCGTTGCCGCGCACCGCGGCCGACCACGGCGACGGGTTGCTGGTGCCGTAGTACACGAGGTTGAGCTTCGGGTCGTACGAGCCGATGTGCCACGCCACCGCGCCGCCGTACTTGCTGGAGTCGCCCTTCCAGGTGTCGGCGCCGGGCTCGCCCGCCCCCGGCACCGTCCAGGTGCGCCAAACCTCCTTGCCGGTGGCCTGGTCGAAGGCGGTGATCGAGCCGCGCGCGCCGTACTCGCCGCCGCCATAGCCGGTGATCACGAGGTTCTTCACCAGCGTCGGCGGGCTGGTGATGACCGAGCCCTGCTCGAAATCGACCACCTTGGCCTTCCACAGCTCCTTGCCGCTCTTGGCATCGAGCGCCACCAGGTGGCCGTCGAGGCGGCCGACGAAGATCTTGCCGTCGTTGTACGCCACGCCGCGGTTGTTCACGTCGCAGCAGGCGTACTGGTCGATGCCCTTGGGCACGTCGGGCTGGTAGGTCCACTTGACCTCGCCGGTGCGCGCGTCGACGGCGAACAGGTTCTTCGGCCCGAACGACGACGTCACGTAAAGCGTGTCGCCGACCAGGATCGGCGTCGACTCCTGCGAGCGCGTGGTGCCGAGCTGCAGCGCCCATTGCACCTTCAACTTGCTCACGTTGCCGGTGTTGATCTGCTTGGAGGCGCTGTAGCGGGTGTTGCCGGTGTCGCCGCCGTAGACGGGCCAGCCTTGCGCGCCGGCCGCGGTGGCGCTGGCACACAGGATGCCGGCGGCCAGCGTGCTGAATGAGCGATTCATGGTGGTCTCCTGTCGTCTCGTGATTGACGCGAAACGTCGCGTCGCCATCTGCCCTCACGCCGAGCGGCGCGGCGGCATTGTGGAGCGCAGCAAAAACGCCCGAGCCCTGGGAATTGCCCGTAGCGATCGCGGCCCCGCCCGGCGAATGGTCAGTGCCAGGAGACGAGTTCCAGCGTCAGTGTTCCACCGTTGAGCAACTTCGACGCCGACAGCTCCTCGCGCTCGAGCCGCACCAGGCCGACGCCGGGGCAATACCACTCGCGCGTGGTCAGCGGGCTGTCGCGCCAGGCGCCCTGCGCATCGACGAAGATGCGCAGCTGCGCCCGGCCCACCACCAGCAGGCAGCCCTCGAAGGCGCGCGCCGGCGTCGCCACTGTCTGCCCGACGGCCTCGATGCGGTAGTGCATCGGCACGTTGTGGTTGCGCTGGTACTGCGTCTGCGGGAACTCGTTTCGCCGCTGCAGCACGTAGGCGGTGGTCGCGGCCTCCCATTCGGTGCCCGCCACGTAGGGCGCGCGCAGCACGTAGCGCGGCGCCTCGTCGAGGCGCGGCTCGCGCTCGATGTCCGACTTGGTGGCGACGCGGAAGATGCCGCTGTCGTCGACGCGCAGCCAGTAGTCGACGCCGCCGTCGCTGCGGCGGCGCCAGGCGCGCGCGCCGCCCACCGTGTCGGCGCCGCGGGTGCGCAGCGTCAGCGTCTCGCGCACGCGCTCGCCCGGTCCTTCGTGCGCCAGCGTGACGCGGTAGGTCCACACATGGCCGTCGGCCAGCGGGAACCAGCGGTCGTCACCGGGCGAGGCGCCGCAGGCCGCCAGCAGCGCGGCAGCCACGCAGCCCGAGACGCACCAACGGGCCATGTCACTTCTCCGGCAGCTGAGGCACCGGCAGGTCCCTGAGGTTCAGTTCCTGCTCGTCGTTGCCGGGCTTGAGGCCCAGCCATCCGGCGCCGGGCTTGTCGCCCTTGGGCTCGGCCGTGCCCATCTGCGCGATGCCGTCGCGGCCGCGCTTGAGACTGCTCTCCACCTGGGCGTGGAACTCCTTCGTGTACGGCACCTTGTAGCTGCGCGGCTCGAGCGCGGCCTGCCCCTCGCGCAGCTCGCTGACCCACAGATACACCGCGCCGGAATGGCGCGGCCCGGGCTCCTCCACCACGCCGGCCAGCAGCAGGTAGCGCGCGGGCAGCGCGTCGGTGCTCGGGATGCCCCAGATGGCATGCACCACCGCATGGCCGTGGAAGTACAGCACCGTCACGCCGAGCGCCAGCAGGCCCTTGAGCCAGGCCGGCCAGCGCGACCACAGCAGTGCGCAGGCCAGCAGGGCCAGCACCAGCGCATAGGCGAGGATCAGCGAGAGCGTCATGGTTGCCGGCGCGATTCTGGTCGGCCCGCCTCGGCCGGCTTCTCCCGATTTGCCCGCGCGTGCGCCCGGCGCAGCTGCTCCACTTTGTGACAGCCGCTCGGCGCGACGCGGGCGGCTGCGCTAAAGTGCATGCAACCACCGCTGCGGGCGACATCGCCGCGACGCAGCGCCTGCGCAGGCACGAACCGGCCCTGACGCACACGACACGATCAGGAGACAAGCGATGCCGCACGCCTTCGCACAGGGCCGCAGCCGCGCCGGGCGCCGCGAGGCCGCTCACGACCGGCCCATCGCCGCCAGCCTGAACCTGGACCCGACGCACGTCAGCGCGATCGACGAATCGCACCTGCGCTGCGCCGCGCTCGGGCTGTCGCGCATCGAGCGGCCCGACCTCGGCCTTCTCGGCGGCCCCGACCTCGCCGTGGCCCGCGACCGCAACCTGCGCCTGCACCAGCACGCGGCGCCGGTGATGGAGCTGCTGTACGACCAGATCGTCAACACGCACAGCATGGTCGTGCTCACCGACGCCACCGGCACCATCGTGCACGCCATCGGCGACGACGACTTCCTCGACCGCGCGGCCAAGGTGGCGTTGAAGCCCGGCGCGGTGTGGTCGGAGGCGCAGAAGGGCACCAACGCGGTCGGCACCGCGCTGATGGAGGAGAAACCCACGCTCGTGCATGCCGATGAGCACTTCTTCCACGCCAACCACTTCCTCACCTGCTCGGCCGCGCCGATCCTCGACCCGCGCGGCAACATCCTCGGCGTGCTCGACGTCTCGGGCGACCACCGCAGCTACCACCAGCACACGATGGCGCTGGTGAAGATGTCGGCGCGCATGATCGAGAACCACTGGCTCTCCGACGACTACCGCAGCGTGATGCGCCTGCACTTCCACCACCGCGTGGACTTCATCGGCACGCTGATGGAGGGCATCATCGCCGTCAGGCCCGACGGGCGCATCGTCGGTGCCAATCGCGGCGCGCTCGAGCAGCTCGGCGTCAGCGGCGCCGCGCTGCGCATGCAGACGCTGGAGTCGCTGTTCGGCGTCAGCGTCGGCGCGCTGGTCGACCGCTTCCGCACGCCGCTGGCAACGCCGCTGGCGCTGCACCACGGCGGCCAGGCGCTGTACCTGCACGCGCGCTTCGACTGGCCGGTGTGGACGAGCCTGGCCGAGGCCGTGGCGGCGCAGGTGCCCAACGGCGCGCACGCGCGCGAGCCGCTGCGCGCAGCGACCTTCGACGCGCTGCTCGGCGCGCCGGCCGCGAGCGAGCCTGCGCCGGCCGCGCCGCGCGGGCCGGTCACCGTGGACGACGCCGCGACCGCCCAGGTGCTCGAGCGGCTGCAGCGCGCGCTCGAGCATGGCCTGTGCGTGGTGCTGCACGGCGAGACGGGCAGCGGCAAGCAGTGGCTCGCGCGCGCGGCGCACGAGGCCGTGCGTCCGCTGGGCGCGTTTCGCGTGCTCACCGGCCGCACGGCCACGCCGGCCGACATCGACGCCGCCTGGCGCGGCGCGCCGGGCGACGACCGCTCGCGCACGGTGTTCCTGGTCGAGCCGGCCGAGCTGGCGCCGCAGGCGCAGGCCCATCTGCTGCAATGGCTCGACGCGCTCGCGGCCCAGGCACGGCCGGCCACGCTGGTATGCGCCACGCGCGAGTCGCTGCGCAGCCTGGTCGACGCCGGCCGCATGCGCGAGGACCTGTCGTACCGGCTCAACGGCCTCACGCTGCGCGTGCCGCCGCTGCGCGAGCGCGGCGACCGCGTGACGCTCGCGCGCAGCCTGGCCGGCGCCGAGGTGCGCGACATCGCGCCCGATGTGCAGGCGCTGATCGAACACCACCGCTGGCCCGGCAACGTGCGCCAGCTGGCCAACGTGATGCGCGCCGCGCTCGTGCTGTCGGCCGGGGCGCCGGTGATCGAGCGCAGGCATCTGCCGGACGATTTCGTCGAGGACAGCGACGCCGCGGCCGCGCCCGCGCCGGCGCCGCGGCAATCGCTCGAGGACATGGAGGTGGCGTTGATCCGGCAGGCGGTGGAGGCCGTCGGCGGCAACATCTCGCTCGCCTCCAAGCGGCTGGGCATCAGCCGCAACACCATCTACCGCAAGCTGCGCTGGAACGACCGGCGTTGAACGATCCCCTCCTACGGGTAAGCGCCGCCTAGGCGGCGCCGAGCCGCCTTGGCTATAACGCTGCCCGATGGACGCGCCGCCGCTTCGCATCCGCAGTCTTGGCAAGCGCTACGGCAACCGGCTGGCGCTCGACGACGTGACGCTGCAGCTCGAGCGCGGCAGCTTCGTCGCGCTGCTGGGGCCCAACGGCGCCGGCAAGTCGACGATGTTCCAGGTGCTGAGCGGCCTGTTCGTGCCCGACGCAGGCGATGTCGAGGTGGCCGGCCATTCGATGCGCAACCAGGCCGTGGCCGCGCTGCGCGAGATCGGCGTCGTGTTCCAGCAGATGTCGCTCGACCTCGACCTGTCGGTGCAGCGCAATCTGCGCTTCCATGCCGACCTGCACGGCCTGCCGAGGGCCAGCGCCGACGCGCGCATCGCCGCGGGCTGCGCCGCGCTGGGCATCGCCGGCGAGCTGCAGCGCCCGGTGCGCGAGCTGTCGGGCGGCAACCGCCGCAAGGTGGAGCTCGTGCGCGCGCTGCTGCACGCGCCGTCGGTGGTGCTGATGGACGAGCCCACGGTCGGGCTCGACCCGCAGTCGCGCCGCGACCTGCTGGCCGCGATTCGGCGCGACGTGGCCGCGCGCCACAGCACGGTGTTGTGGGCCACGCACCTCGTCGACGAGGCCGCGCAGGCCGACCGCGTGCTGGTGCTGCACAAGGGGCGCCTGCTGGCCGACGGCACGCCGCACGACGTGGCGATCGCGCTCGGCGGGCCGACGCTCGAAGCCGCGTTCCTGCGCGCGACGGCCGCTTCACAACGCAAGCCGAAGGAGACGACTGCATGAGCAAACGAACGATCTTCGCCACGCTGCTCGCCGCGGCCGCCTGGGCCGCGCAGGCGCAGGGCGTGGCCTACGTGTCGAGCGAGAAGGACCATGCGCTGGCGATCGTCGATCTGAAGACGATGGCGGTGACCGGCACGGTGCCCACCTGCAAGCGGCCGCGCCACCTGCAACTGTCGCCCGACGGCAAGCAGATGCTGGTGGCCTGCGGCGAGTCCAACGCCGCCGACGTGATCGATCTGGCCACGCGCAAGTCGGTGCGCAGGCTGCCGCTGGGCGACGACCCCGAGGCGTTCGACCTCTCGCCCGACGGCAAGACGCTGTACGTCTCCAACGAGGACGAAGCCGAGCTGTCGATGATCGACGTGGCCAGCGGCAAGAAGCTGCGCTCCGTGAAGGTCGGCAAGGAGCCCGAGGGCGTCAAGGTCTCGCCCGACGGCAAGACGGTGTGGGTCACCTCCGAGGTCGCCAACCTCGTGCACGTGATCGACGCCGCCAGCGGCAAGGTGACGCACAACGTCAAGGTGGGAAAGAGGCCGCGCCGCTTCGCGCTGACGCCCGACGGCGCGCAGCTGTGGGTCACCAACGAGCTCGGCGCCAGCGTCACCGTGCTGTCGACCAAGGACTATGCGGTGATCGACACCATCGCGCTGCCGGTCAAGGGCGTGCGCGAGGCCGACGTCACGCCGGTGGGCATCGCGATGACGCGCGACGGCAAGCGCGCCTTCGTCGCGCTCGGCCGCGCCAACCACGTGGCCTTCGTCGACGTGGCCTCGCGCAAGCTGACCGACACCGTGCTGGTCGGCAAGCGCGCCTGGCACGTGGCGCTCGACAAGGCCGAATCGCGGCTGCTGGTGTGCAACGGCCTCAGCGACGACCTGACGATCATCGATGTCGCCGCCGCCAAGGCCTTGAAGACGGTGCCGGTGGGCCGCGTGCCGTACATGGCGCTCATCGTCGAATGACCTTGCGCGCCGCGTTGTGCGTGCTGGCGCTGGCGGCCGCGCCGGCGCAGGCGCTCACGCATCAGGTCACGCTGCTGGTGCGCGCCGACGACGCGCGCCTGGCGCGCGACCGCGTCGAGCGCGCCTACCTCGGCCACCCCGGCGGGCCGGCAGGCGACGCGCTCGCCGTGGCACTCGACGACGCGCAGTTCGAGCTCGACGCCGCGGGCACCGCGCTCGCGGTGCAGCGCGTCGAGGTCGCCGACGCCGCCGCGGCGCGCGACGCGGCGGCCAAGGCGCTCAAGGCCGGCCATGTCGCGCTCGTCGCCGACCTGCCGCCCGAGCTGCTGCTCGCCGCCGCCGACGCCGCAGCGCTGCCGGTGCTCGATGTCGGCGAAGCCGCCGATCGATTGCGCGAGAAGGACTGCCGCGCGCGCGTGCTGCACCTGCTGCCGAGCGAACGCATGCGCGCCGACGCGCTGGCGCAGATGCTCTCCGCGCGGCGCTGGAGCCAGGTGCTGCTGCTGGTGGGCCCGCGTGCCGCCGACGCCGAGCGCGGCGCGGTGGCGCAGGCCGCGATCCAGCGCTATGCGCTGAAGCTGGTCGCGCGCAAGCCGTTCAAGCTGTCGGCCGACCCGCGCGAGCGCGATCTGGCGAACCCGGCGCTGCTGACGAGCGCGGCCGGTGGTGCGTACGACGTGGTGTGGGTGGTCGACAGCGACGGCGAGTTCGCGCGCGGCCTGCCCTACCGCACCGCGCTGCCGCGGCCGGTGGTGGGCGATGCCGGCCTGGCTGCCGTGGCCTGGCACGCGCAGTTCGAACGCTTCGGTGCGCCGCAGGTGTCGCGGCGATTCGCCAAGGCCGCCGCGCGGCCGATGACGGCGCACGACTGGGCGGCGTGGATGGCGGGCAAGGCACTGGTGGCCGCGGCGGTGGCCGCGCCCAAGGGCAACGCGGCGGCCTTCGCCAAGGCGTTGGAGGCGGCCGATCTCGACGGCTCCAAGGGCGTGAACATGAGCTTCCGCGCCTGGGACGGCCAGCTGCGCCAGCCGCTGCTGCTCACCGACGGCCAGGGCGTGGTCGCGCTGGCGCCGGCCGACGGCGTGCTGCACCCGAAGAACACGCTCGACACGCTGGGCGCCGACGCGCCGGAGAAGCTGTGCAAGTCGAGGCCGTGACGCCGCCCGGCGGCGAGGCGATCGCGCGCCGCCGCGGCGCTGCGCACGCGCTGCAGGCGCTACGCGCGATCGTCGCGCGCGAGCTGCTGAAGTTCAGCCGTCAGTACGGCCGGCTGGTCAGCGCGCTGGTGCGGCCGCTGCTGTGGCTGGCGGTGTTCGCCGCCGGCTTTCGCAACGTGTTCGGCGTGGCCATCGTCGAGCCCTACGACACCTACATCCCGTACGACGTGTACATCGCGCCGGGGCTGGTGGGCATGGTGCTGCTGTTCAACGGCATGCAGTCGAGCCTGGCGATGGTGTACGACCGCGAGATGGGCCTGATGCGCCTGCTGCTCACCGCCCCGCTGCCGCGGCCGTGGATCCTGCTGGCCAAGCTCACGGCCACGGCCGTGCTGTCGCTCGCGCAGGCGGCGGCGTTCGTGATCGTGGCGGCGCTGCTCGGCACCGCGCTGCCGGTGCTCGGAGCGCAAACGCCGATGGTGCTGCTCGCCGCGGTGTGCGACGCGCTGATGCTCGGCGCGCTGGGGCTGCTGCTGTCGGTGCACATCAAGCAGCTGGAGAATTTCGCGGGCACGATGAACTTCGTGATCTTCCCGATGTACTTCATGTCGACCGCGCTCTATCCGCTGTGGAAGCTGGAGGAGTCGGGCGCGCTGTGGGTCTACCGCATCGCGCAGTTCAACCCGTTCACGCATGCGGTGGAGTGGCTGCGTTTCGCGCTCTACGGCAAGGACCCGGGCCTCGCGCCGTGGGTGGTGATCGGCACGCTGCTCGTGTGCTTCGCGCTGGCCAGCTGGGGCTACGACCCGCAGCGCGGCTTCGGCGCGCTCGCCAAGCGTGGCGGAGGAGGAGCAGCGTGAAGTGGCCTGCCGCGATCGACCGCCTGGCGCGCAGCAGTACGCCCTCGGCCACGCTGCACCCTCCGCTCAGCGAGCCGCTGTGGCTCGAGTGGTTCACGCTCGCCGGCCTGCTGCTGTTCGGCGCCTGGCTGCTCGGGCTGCACGGCGTGTGGAAGCTGCTGATCTCGTCGGACCCGACCGGCCTGACGCTGGTGATCATCGTGGTCTTCCTGGCCGGTTCGGTCTGGGCAGGTGCGCGCTCGCGCGAGCTGCAGCACCAGCTCGCGCTGCTACGCCAAGCGCGCGAGCTCGGCTCGCGCGAGGTGCGCCACGCGCGCGAGCAGGGCCCGCGCGAGGGCTGGGCCGCGCAATACTGGCAGGCGCTCGCGGCCCGCCCGCGCGACGAGGCGGCGCCGCTCGATCTGCTGCTCGAGCACACGCACGGCCCGCACACCACGGCCTGGTGGGTCAACGGCATCCAGCTCAAGCTCGGGCTGCTGGGCAAGGTGATCGGCTTCTCGGTGCTGGCGCTGCAGATCGGGCAGATCCAGAACTTCGACCCCGCGCAGTCGCAGGAGCTGCTCAAGAGCCTGACCGCGGGCCTCGGCATCGCGCTGCTGACCACCATGGTCGGGCTGGTGGGCAACATCCTGCTCGGCCTGCAGCTGACGCGGCTCGACCGCTTTGCCGACGCGCTGGTGGCGCAGGCGCAGGCGCACGGGCTAACGATCCAGCCGCGCGGCGAGTAAGGCCAGCCCCATGCGCCAGCGCCGTCTTCATCGCGAGCCCGAGGTCGATCCGTTCTACGACATGTTGTTCAACATGTTGATCGCCTTCGTGTTCTGCTTCATCGTCGCGCTGCTGGCGATGAATCCGCGCGCGCTGAAGGCGGGCGACATCCCGGCCAAGGCCGAGTTCGTGATCACGCTGTCGTGGCCCGACCACGACCCCAACGACATCGACACCTGGGTGCAGGGGCCGGGCGGCGACGTCGTGTGGTTCCGCCAGCGCGAGGCGGCGCTGATGCACCTCGACCGCGACGACCGCGGCCTCGCCAACGACACCATCACCGTCAACGGGCGCGAGATCGTCAACCCGCTCAACCAGGAGGTGGTGACGATCCGCGGCATCGCGCCCGGCGAGTACGTGGTCAACGCCCACTACTACGAGAGCAAGAACGACAAGCCGGTGCCGGTGACGCTCGCCGTCGTGAAGATCAACCCGCGCGCCGAGGTGGTCTACTATGGGCAGTCCACGCTGCAACGCAAGGGCGACGAGATCACCCTCGTGCGCTTCACGGTGCAGCGCGACGGCTCGGTCGGCCAGATCAACACGCTGCCCAAGAAACTCGTGCGCGCCGCCTGAGCCGCACATCACCCATCGCCAGACATGACCCATCGCCCCGCCTGCAACCGCCGCCGTACCCTGGCCTGGCTGTCGTCGTGTGCCTTCGGCCCGGCCTTCGGCGCCGCGATGGCGCAGGCGCCGGTGTCGTTTCCCTCACGGCCGATCACGCTGTGGGTGCCGTGGGCCGCCGGCGGCGCCACCGACCTGTCGCTGCGCGTGCTGGCCGAGCTGGCCGCGGGCATCCTGGGCCAGAAAGTCATCATCGAGAACCGCGGCGGCGCCGGCGGCACGCTGGCGATGCCCGTGTTGCAGAAGGCGGCGCCCGACGGCTACACCATCGCGCAGATGCCGCAGCCGGTGTTCCGCGCGCCGTGGGTGCAGAAGCTGGCCTGGGATCCGATCCGCGACACCACGCCGATCATCCAGGTCAGCGGCGTCACCTTCGGCATCGTGGTGCCGGCCGACAGCGCGTTGGCGAGCCTCGACGATCTGCTCGCCTGGGGCGAAAAGAACCCCGGCCGGCTGACGATCGCCACCAACGGCGTCGGCACCACGCCGCACCTGGTGATGGACGAGCTGCTCGGCCGGCGGCGCATCGAGTACGTGCACGTGCCGTACAAGGGCACGGCCGAGCAGATGGTCGCGGTGTCGTCGGGCCAGGTGATGGTGGGCGTGAATTCCAACGGCTTCGCGCCCTTCGTCGACGGTGGCCGGCTGCGGCTGCTGGTCACCTTCGGCGAGCAGCGCACGAAGCGCTGGCCGAACGTGCCGACGCTCAAGGAGCTGGGCCACGGCATCGTGGCCACGTCGCCCTACGGCCTGGCCGGTCCGCGCGGGCTGCCGGGCGCGGTGGTGCAGACGCTGCATGCGGCCTTCAAGGCCGCGATGCACGATCCGCTGCACATCGGCGAACTCGCCAAGTACGACCAGGAGCTGGCCTACCTGGGCCCGGAAGACTACGGCCAGGTGATGCGCGAGACCTACCAGGCCGAACGCCGCGTGGTCGAGCGGTTGGGGCTGGCGAAGAGCGGCTGAAGCACGCGGGCGCGCACCGCGCTCAACGCGGCTGCAGCAGCTTCACCACCTCGGCGTGGCCGCCCTGGCGCGCCATGTCGAGCGCGGTGAGGCCGCGGTCGTCGCGCAGTTCCGCGCGCGCACCGCGCGCCAGCAGCAGTTGCGTGACTCCGGCATGGCCCTGCCCGGCCGCCCACATCAGCGCGGTGAGCTGGTGCTCGTAGGCGGCGTTGACATCGGGGCCGCGATCGAGCAGCGCGGCAGCCGCATCGGCATGCCCTTGCGCCACCGCGTACAGCAGCGCCGTCTTGTGCATGCGATCGGCCGGCTCGAGGCTGGCGCCGGCCGCCAGCAGCCGCCGCACCAGCGCCGCGTGGCCGCCGTAGCTCGCCGCCATCAGCGGCGTCACGCCTTCGAGCGATGCGAGGTTCGGGTCGGTGCCGGCCTCGAGCATCACCCGCGCCAGTTGCTCCTGGCCCTTCTCGGCCGCCATCAGCAGCGCCGTCTTGCCGAGCCGGTTGCGCGAGTTGGCCGCCGCGCCCTGCTGCAGCGCGCGCTGCACCGCGGGGATGTCGGCCTGGCGCGCGGCGACGAGCAGTTGCGCGTTGAGGTTCGGGTGCGTGGGCGCCTGCGCGCCGGCGACCGCGGCATGCACGATCGATGCGGCGACGCAGCAACGCCGCAGCCAACTGAAGCAACGCTGAAACAAGGCGCTGGAGATCGAGTCGGACGGTAGTGTCATTGCCCGGGTACTTGCAATAGAAAACGTTCCCGCTATTCTGCGCGAGCGCGCGATGCTGGTCCAACCGTCACCCGGACGCGCGTGCACCGATTGCGGCCGGGTGATCACCGGCCGCAGGCGCGGTAACATAACAACCCGATCGAGGAGACTTCCATGCAGCGTTCGAAGTTGCGCCGGACCCTTGCGGGCCTGGCCTGTGCGGCCGCACTGGCCGTGCCCGCCTGGTTGGCGCAGGCCCAGGAGATCCAGGGCGGCGCGGCGGCCAGCGGATCACCCGTTCCCAAGAACATCTCGGTGTCGCAGGCACAGCTCGACGGCGCGGGCAAGGACAGCGCGAACTACCTGCACTCCAACGGCAGCTACGACCAGATGCGCTACCACCCCGCGGCGCAGATTAACAAAGACAACGTCGGCAAGCTCAAACCGGCGTTCGTGTTCCAGACCGAGGTGCTGGAGTCGATGGAGACGGCGCCGATCGTGATCGACGGCGTGATGTACCTGACCACGTCGTACAACCACGTCTACGCGATCGACGCGGCCACCGGCAAGGAGTTCTGGCACTACAAGCACAAGCAGGGCCCGGTCACCACCTACTGCTGCGGGCCGAACAACCGCGGCGTGGCGATCATGGACGACCGCCTGTTCATGGGCACGCTCGACGCCAAGCTGCTATCGCTCGACGCCAAGACCGGCAAGGTGCTGTGGAGCACGCAGATCGCCGATCCCGAGCTGGGCTACAGCGAGACGATGGCGCCGGTGGCCGTGAACGGCAAGGTGCTGATCGGCACCAACGGCGGCGAGTACGGCATCCGCGGCTTCGTCAAGGCCTTCGACGCCAAGGACGGCAAGCTGCTGTGGACCTTCTACACCATCCCCGACAAGGGCCACGAGGGCGTGTGGGCCGTCAACGATGCGACCGGCCGCAACATGCTGCGCAACATCGCGGCCGAGAAGAAGCAGCTCGCCGACAAGGGCGGCGACTTCTACAAGACGCTCGGCGGCGGCGTGTGGATGGCGCCGGCGGTCGACAAGGAGACCAACACGGTGTTCTTCGTCGTCGGCAACCCGAGCCCCGACCTCTACGGCGCCGAGCGGCCCGGCGACAACCTCTACACCGACTCGATCGTCGCGGTCGACCTCAACACCGGCGCGTACAAGTGGCACTACCAGTACATCGCGCACGACGTGTGGGATCTCGACGCGGTGTCGCCGGTGATCCTTACCGAGGCGAAAGACAAATCGGGCAACACGCGCAAGGTCGCCGTCCACGGCGGCAAGACCGGCCATGTGTACGTGCACGACCGCGCCACCGGCGAGCTGATCCGCTTCTCCGAGGCGATGGTGCCGCAGGAGAACATGTGGGTGCTGCCGACCAAGGACGGCGCGCGCATGCTGCCCGGCGCCAACGGCGGCGTCGAGTGGAGCCCGATGGCCTTCAACCCGAAGACGCGCCTGGTCTACGCGGCCAACCTGCACCAGCCGATGACCTACCACGTCGAGACGGCGGCCTACCCCGGCGGCAAGCTCTGGCTCGGCGGCGCGTTCAAGGTGATCCCGAGCGAGAAGCAGTGGGGTCGCCTGTCGGCGGTGAACATCGACACCGGCAAGGTGGCGTGGAAGGTCGACACCGAGCAGCCGCTGATCGGCGGCGTGCTCGCCACCGCGGGTGACCTCGTCTTCAACGGCGAGGGCAACGGCCTGTTCAGCGCCTTCGATGCCGCCAGCGGCAAGAAGCTGTGGGAGTTCCAGTGCGGTGCCGGCGTGAACGCGCCTGCGGTGAGCTACACGGTGGGCGGCAAGCAGTACGTGGCCGTGGCCGCCGGCGGCAACACGCAGCTCGACTTCAAGCGCGGCAACTCGGTGTTCGTGTTCGCGCTACCCTGATCCCGGCGCGGCGACAACCCGCGAAGGCCCCGGCGCGTCGAACGCCGGGGCCTTCTAACATCGGCCGTACGATCCGCACCCGACCCATGACCACGATGCGCCGCACCGCCCTGGCCCTGCTCTTCGCCGCGCTCGGCTGCAACGCCGCGCTCGCGCAAGCCGACGCCGCGCCGGCCAAGGCCGCCATCTGCGTGGCCTGCCACGGCGCCGGCGGCAACTCGACCCAGGGCACGTTCCCGATCCTCGCGGGGCAGACCGCACGCTACCTTTACCTGCAGCTGCGCGACTTTCAGGAGGGCCGGCGCAAGGAGCCGGCGATGGAGCCGATCGTCAAGGACCTCACGCGCGACGAGATGCGCGAGCTGGCCGACTACTTCGCGAAGCAGAAGACCGCTGGCACCGGCTTCAAGCCCGACGCCGAGAAGGCGCGGCTCGGCCGCCTGAAGTCAGAGGAGACGCTGTGCACGATGTGCCACCTCGGCGGCTTCCTGGGGCAAAACGAGATCCCGCGCGTGGCGGGGCAGCAGTACGACTACATCGTCAAGCAGCTGAGCGACTTCAAGGCGCGCAAGCGCACCAACGACGCCGGCAACATGACCAGCGTGTCGAACACGCTCAACGAGCGCGACATCGAGAACCTGGCGCACTACCTGGCCGGGCTCTGAGCCGGCGCGGATTTCAGGCCATCGTCCAGCCGCGCTCGCGCGCCACGCGCTGCAGCTCGATCGTGGTCTGCACGCCCAGCTTCTGGCGGATGGCGGTCTGGTAGTTCGCCGCCGTCTTGGTCGACAGGCCAAGCCGCTGGCCCACCTGCTCGGTGGTGCAGCCGGCGAGCAGCAGCTGAACGACCTCGAACTCACGCGGCGAGAGCCCCGCCGGCGCATCGGGCGCCTCGGCCGCGCGCGGCGCGGACAGCGGCACATCGGCCGACAGCACCGGCGATTCGCCGGCCGCCACGCGCCGCACCGCGCGCACCAGCACCTCGGGCTCGCTGGCCTTGGTGACGAACCCCGAGGCTCCCGCGCGCAGCGCCTGGTCCACCATGCCGGCAGCGCCGTGCATCGTGAAGACGAGCACCTTCGGCGCGTCGGGCACGCGGCGCATGTCGCGCATCGCCTCGAGGCCGCTGCGGCCGGGCATCGACAGATCGAGGATCACCACGTCGGCGCCCTCGCCCGGCCGGCTGCGCGCGAGCGCGCGGCAGGCATCGTCGGCATCGGCGTGTTCGGAGACCACCTGCATGTCGGGCTCGAGTTCGAGCAGCCGTCGATAGCCTTCACGCACGATCGCATGGTCGTCGACCAGCATCACGCGCACCGGCTGCGCCATGGCGATCACGCAGCGGCCGCGAGCGGGCGGCGCGCGGGGCTGGCTGCGGCACGAAGCTCGAACCGTGCCGACAGCACCAGGCCCGGCCTCGCGCCTGCGCGAAGCGCGCTCGCGCGCAGGTCGGCGCCCATCGCCCACACGCGCTCGCGCAGCCCCGCCAGGCCGCTGCCGCGCCGGGCGGCGGAAGGCCAGTCGTCGATGCCCTGGCCGTCGTCTTCGACGCGCCACGCGAGCGCCGCGTCGTCGAGCGCCAGCGCGAGCACGACGCTGCGCGCGTGCGCATGGCGCGCGGCGTTGGTCAACGCCTCCTGGCTGATGCGGTAGATCGTCAACGCCAGCGCGCGCGGCAGCTCGAGCGATTCAACGCCGCTGCCAAGGTCGAGCTCGAAGCGGCCGCCCACGCCGGGCGATGCGTTCCAGCCCTTCACCAGCGCAACGAGCAGGTCCACCAGCTGCGCGCCCGACATGCCGTCGCGCTGCGTGCCGGCCGGCTGCAGCCGCGCCAGCAGATCGCGCACGTCGGACTGCAGCACCTCGGCCTGCCGCGCGACGCCGTCGACCACCCGCGCCGCCTCGGCGTCGGCGGCCACGCGCCGGCGCAGCCATGCGGCGTCGGCGCGCAGCGAGGTCAGGCGCTGGCCGAACTCGTCGTGCAGCTCGCGGGCCAGGCGCGTGCGCTCGTCTTCCTGCAGCGTCATCAGCTTGTGGCTCAGCGCGCGGCGCTGGGCTTCGGCATCGGCCAGCGCATCGCCGAGCGCACGCAGCGCGTCGGTGATCGACTGCAGCTCGCGCGTGGGCATCGCCGGCAGCGCACGCAGCGCCGCGGCATCGCCGCCGCGCAGGCGCTCGATCGCGGCCAGCAGCGGCCGCATCGGCCTGAACGCGCGCCGCACGTTGAAGGCCATCGCCGCCAGCAGCGCGGCGGCTCCCAGCGCCACCACCACCAGCGCACCGGCGAGGTTTTCCATCGCCTCGACGCGCTCGCTGTCGCGCGAGGCGGCGAGCGTGATCTGCCAGGGCCCGCCCTGCGCGCGCGCCAGCGGCCACGACACGCGCGGCGGCTGCGCCGCACCCTGGACCGATCGATGCAGCGCCACCAGCCACGACACCGGCCACGCCGCGCTCGACGGCGCCCTGGCCTCCAGCAGCGGCAGCCCCTGCGCGTCGCGCACGCTCAGCGACAGGTGGCGCAGCGGCCCCGCGCGCTCGAGGCGCTTCAACTCGTCGATCGCACGGGCGTCGTCCATCGTGGCCAGGCGCGACAGGTCGGCGCCGAGTGCCGACAGATGCAGCGCCGCAGACACCTCGCGATCGATGTCGTCGCCGGCGCGCACGAGGCCCAGCGCCAGCACCAGCAGCCAGGCCAGCACGGCCACCACCAGCGCGCGCCGCATCACCAGATGCGGCAACTCGGGCGCGGCGCGGGGCTGGGGTTTCATCTCGGTTCGCAAGCGGCTCGGGAAATATTCCCATGCGCGAAGCACCGGGGTCGCAGGCCGGGCTCGATCGCGCAGACTGCGATTGTTCTGCAGGAGAAGCCTGATGCCCATGCGGGGACACCCCACGACCAAGACCGCCCTCGCAGCGGCCACGTGGCTCGCCATGACCCACGCGCTGGCCCAGAGCAGCGCCGAGCAGGTGGAGGTGATCGGCGTGTCGCCGATACCCGGCATCGACGTGAGCAAAGACCGCGTGCCCGCCAACGTGCAGGCCGCGCGCGGCGCCGACATCGACCGCAGCCAGTCGACCGACCTGACGCAGTTCATGAGCCGCCGGCTCGGCAGCGTCTACGTCAACGAGATGCAGAACAACCCGTTCCAGCCCGACGTGAACTTCCGCGGCTTCACCGCCTCGCCGCTGCTCGGCACGCAGCAGGGCCTGTCGATCTACCTCGACGGCGTGCGCATGAACCAGCCCTTCGGCGACGTGGTGAGCTGGGACCTGATCCCCAAGTCGGCCATCGCGTCGCTGGCGCTGAACCCGGGCTCCAACCCGCTGTTCGGCCTCAACACGCTCGGCGGCGCGCTGGCGGTCACCAGCAAGGACGGACGCAAATTCCCCGGCACGGCGGTGCAGCTGCAAGGCGGCTCGCACGGCCGCATCGCCGGCGAATTCGAAACCGGCGGCAGCCGCGACGACGGACTGCACTGGTTCGCCACCGGCAACAAGTTTCACGAGCGCGGCTGGCGCGCGGCGTCGCCGTCGGATGTCGAGCAGCTGTTCGGCAAGGTCGGCCACCGCGCCGGCGACACCGACGTGTCGCTCACCGCCGCCGTGGCGCGCACCGACCTCAACGGCAACGGCCTGCAGGAGCAGCGCTTGCTCGATCGCGACGTCGCCAGCGTCTACACCCGGCCCGACAACACGAAGAACCGTTCGTGGCTGCTCAACCTGGCGCTCAGGCAGGGCCTGGCCGCCCACTGGTCGCTCAGCGGCAACCTCTACTACCGCAAGATCAAGACCCGCACCTTCAATGGCGACATCAACGACGGCTCGTTCGGCCAGCCCCTCTACCAGCCCGATGCCGCCGAACAGGATGCGCTCGCGGCCGCGGGCTACAGCGGCTTCCCCGTCGCGGGCGAGACGGCGGCGAACACGCCGTTCCCGAAATGGCGCTGCATCGCCAACGCGCTGCTGCTCGGCGAACCGGCCGCGATGTGCAACGGCGTGCTCAACCACACGCGCACCGACCAGAGCAACTACGGCGTTGCCGCACAGTTGAACTTCGACGGGCCGCTGCTCGGCTTGCAAAGCCAGTCGCTGCTCGGCGTGGCGCTCGACTCGAGCCGCAGCCGCTTCACGCAAGGCTCCGAGCTGGGCTACCTCAACCCCGACCGCTCGATCACCGGCGTCGGCGCGATCGGCGACGGCGTGAACGGCGGCAGCGTCGACGGCGAGCCGTACGACACGCGCGTGGATCTCAGCGGTCGCGGCCGCACCTGGAGCGCCTACGGCAGCACCATCGTCGAGCTGGCCGCGGGCCTGCACGCGACGCTTGCCGGGCGCTACAACCGCACGACGATCCGCAACCGCGACGCGATCATTCCCGGCGGCGCGGCCGGCTCGCTCGACGGCGACCACGCTTTCAGCCGCTTCAACCCGGCGCTCGGGCTGACCTACTCGCCCAGTGCGGGGCTCAACGCCTACGTCGGCGTCGGCCAGGGCAGCCGTGCACCGTCGTCGGTGGAGCTGGGCTGCGCCGACCCCGCCAACCCGTGCAAGCTGCCCAACGCCTTCGCCGGCGACCCGCGGCTCGAGCAGGTGGTCACCACCACGGTCGAGGCCGGCGTGCGCGGCAGCGCGGCGGGGCGCGTGGCGTGGAGCATCGGCGTCTTCCGCTCCGACAACAAAGGCGATCTGCTGTTCGTGGCCGACAACGCCGCCGGATTCGGCTACTTCAAGAACTTCGGCAAGACACAGCGCCAGGGCGTCGAGCTGGGCGCGAGCGTGCAGCCGGCGCGTGGCCTGAGCCTCGGCGCCAACTACACCTGGCTGCAGGCCACCTTCCGCAGCGCCGAGATCGTCAACGGCTCGTCCAACAGCAGCAACGATGCTGCGCGCAGCGGCTTGCCCGGTGTCGACGGCACGATCACGATCGAGCCCGGCGACCGCATTCCGCTGGTGCCGCGGCAGATGCTCAAGCTCTACGCCGATGTCGACCTCGGCGAGCAGTGGCAGTTCGGCGCCGATCTGCTGGCCAGCGGCAGCTCCGCGGCGCGCGGCAACGAGAACGGGCAACACCGGAGCGACGGCGTGTATTACCTGGGTTCGGGCAAGAACCCGGGCTACGCGATCGTGAACCTGCGCGCCGAGTTCAAGCCGCTGAAGGGCCTGAAGGTGTTCGGCCAGATCGGCAACCTGTTCGACCGCAGGTACAGCACCGCCGCGCAGCTCGGCCCGACCGGCTTCGACGCCGCAGGCAACTTCGTGGCGCAGCCGTTCGCGGCCGACGCCAACGGCGACCGCCCGCTGCGCCACGCGACGTTCTACGCGCCGGGTGCGCCGCGCAGCTTCGGCCTCGGCGTGCGCTACGCGTTCTAGAACTTCTGCGACCAGCGCAGCGACGCCATCGCCGCACGCGGCGAGCCCGGCTCGTAGAAGCGGCCGTTGGCGTCGCCGACGATCACGCTGCCGGCATAGCGCCTGTCGGCGACGTTGTCCACGCGGACCAGCAGTTCGAGGCTGCTGCCCTCGCCGAGCGCGATGCGGTGGCTCCAGCGCAGGCTCGCCACCGCGAAGCCCGGCGCGAACTCGCCGTTCACGTCGTTGACGGGCGTCTTGCCCTGGGCGCGCCATTCGATCGCGAACTCGCCGGGCAGCACGCCGGGCTTCCACGCCAGCTCGGCGAACGCGCTCGCGTCCTGCGTGCCGGCGATGCGGTTGCCCGCGGCCACCGGCACCAGCGGGTTGGCGGCGCTCGGGCACGGCGATGCGAGGCAGGTGCCGAACCCGTCGCGGTAGCGCGCATGCAGCAGGCTCACGGCCGAGCCGAGGCGCAAGGATTCGGTGACGTGCCAGGCGAGCGCGGCCTCGGCGCCGTAGCGCCGCGTGCGGCCGACGTTCTGGAACGCGCTGCGCCCGCCGGCGCTGCTGAGCACACCGATCTCGTCGTCGGTGTCGACGAGGAACACCGCGCCGTCGACATCGATGCCGCCGCCGCGCCACTTGCTGCCCAGCTCGAGCTGCGTGCTGCGCTGGCCTTTCAGCGCGAAGTTGAAGCCGCTGTTGTTCGCGGTGTAGGCCAGCTCGCCGAGCGTGGGTGATTCGAAGCCGCGCGCCGCGCTCAGGTGCACGATCCACTGCGGCTGCGGTGTCCAGCGCAGGCCGACCACCGGGTTGGTGTACGAGAAGCGCAGCGTGCCGGAGTCGTTGCCGTTGAGGCCCTGCACGTAGCGGTCTTCGACGCGCATGTCGACGCCGCCGCTGCGCACGCCGGCCAGCGCCGACCACTGCGCATCGAGCGTCCACTCGGCCTGCGCGAAAGCGTCGCGCGTTCTGGCGCCGTTGGTCTCGTCGCGGCGCAGCGCGCCGACCACGCCGAGCGCCGTCGGGCTGGCCGGCGGGCCGAGAAAGTTCTCGTAACCGCGCCGGTCGTCGAGCTGGCGCTCCTGCACCAGGCCGACGACCACGTCCACATCGGTCCAGCCCAGGCGCGCGCGTGCTTCCTGGCCGTCGTAGTGGCGGTCGAAGTCGACCACGCCGCCGCCGTGGCGCTGCGAGCTGGGCACGGCCGGGTTGCTCTGCGTCAGCGCCGGGATGGCAAGGAACTGCGTGACGCCGCGCGAGCCCACGTAGGCGGTGAGCGAAGTCTCGCGCAGCACGCCGCCCTCGCCGAAGCGGTGCCGCCAGTTGATGCCGCCTTGCGACTGGCGGATCGTCTTGCGCGTGTTGAACTGCGTCGCCTGCGCCGCGGTCTGCTCGGGCCCGAGCGCGAACTGCGCGCGCGTGAGGCCCAGCGGATCCTGCGCCGCCTGCGTGTGGTCAGACAGCTGCACCGTCACCGTGTCGGCCGCGCCGCGCCAGGCCGCGCGCAGGTTGCCGAGGTTGCGCTCGGCCTCGCTTTGCGGCCGAAAGCCGTCGACCAGCAGCCGCGACGCGCTCGCGCGCAGTTCGAAGCCGTCTTCCATCGGCAGCGCCAGCGACGCGCGGGCCTGGCGCAGGCCGAACTCGCCCGCGTCGATGCCGGCCTCGGCACGGCGCTCGCCCACCGGCGCGCTGAACAACGCGATCACGCCGCCCGAGCTGTTGCCGTAAAGCACCGAGAACGGCCCGCGCAGCACTTCCACGCGCGCCGCGCCCGCGAGGTCGAAATGCGCCACCTGGCCCTGGCCGTCGGGCATCGAGGCCGGAATGCCGTCGCTGTACAGGCGCAGACCGCGCACGCCGAAGGTCGACCGCGCGCCGAAGCCGCGCGAGCTGATCTGCAGATCCTGCGCGTAGTTGTTCCGATTCGAGACATTGAGCCCCGGCACGCGCGCCATGGCCTCCGACAGGTTGACCATCGGCCCGCCGTCGTGAAGCGTCTGGGCGTCGACGACGCCGATCGCATACGGCGCCTCGAAGGCCTGGCGGTCGCGCACCGAACCGGTGACGATCACGGTCTGCGCAGCGTCGTCGGCGTGCGCGACGGGGGCGCCGAACGTCATGGCGGCGGCAACGGCGGCAATCGGGCTCAGGCGTTTTCGCATATCGGCAACGGGATCGAACAACGGTGGCGGTTCTAAGCTGCGGTGGTGCGGCGCGCCAACCTGCCGCAAACACCTAGGCGGTGAATCCGCTGCGGCAGCCTGGTGGTCGATACCGGCCGGCGCGGCAGTGTAGACAGGGAAGCCGAGCAGCCGCGCCGCTGCGGCTGTCTCCTACACTCGGCAGCGCTCCAACTTCGAGGCAAGAGCCATGAGACTGCCAGCCATCGCCTGCGCCGCAACGGCGGCCATCGGCCTTGCCGCGGGAGCGGCCCGCGCCGCCGACCAGCTGAAGATCGGCTTCGTGTCCACGCTGTCGGGGCCGTCGGCGGCGCTCGGCGTCGACATCCGCGACGGTTTCAATTTGGCGCTCAAGCTCGCCGGCGGCAAGCTCGGCGGCTTGCCGACCGAGGTGCTGATCGCCGACGACCAGTTCAAGCCCGAGGTCGGCCGCCAGGCGGCCGAAAAGCTCGTCAAGCTCGACAAGGTGAACCTGCTCACCGGCTACGTGTTCTCCAACATCATGCTGGCGTCGGTGCCGGTGGCGTTCGAGAACAACATCGTCTACATCAGCCCCAACGCGGCGCCGTCGCCGATGGCCGGCAGGGAGTGCAACGCCAGCTTCTTCGCGGTGAGCTGGCCCAACGATGCCTACCACGAGGCCGCCGGCAAGCACGCCACCGACCGCGGCTACAAGAGCGTGTACCTGATCGCGCCGAACTATCAGGCGGGCAAGGATTCGCTGGCCGGCTTCAAGCGCTTCTTCAAGGGCCAGATCGCCGACGAGGTCTACACCAAGCTCGGCCAGCTCGACTTCGCCGCCGAGCTGGCGCAGGTGCGCGCCAAGAAGCCCGACGCGCTCTATATCTTTCTGCCCGGCGGCATGGGCATCAACTTCATCAAGCAGTTCGTCGGCGCGGGGCTGTCGAAAGACATGCAGCTGCTGACCCCGGGCTTCGGCTCCGACCAGGACGTGATCCGCCCGGTGGGCGAGCCGATGCTCGGCCTGATGGACACCGCACACTGGGCGCTCGATCTCGACAACGCGGCCAACAAGAAGTTCGTCGCCGAGTTCGAGAAGGAATACAAGCGGCTGCCGACGCTCTATGCCTCGCAGGGCTACGACGCCGCGCTGCTGATCGACGCCGCGGTGCGTGACGTGAAGGGCAAGGTGGAAGACTCGGATGGCCTGCGCAAGGCGCTGAAGGCGGCGCGCTTCGCGTCGGTGCGCGGCGCGTTCAAGTTCAACCGCAACAACTATCCGATCCAGGACTACTACCTGCGCGTGGTGGGCCGCGACGCGCAGGGCCGGCTCGTCAACAAGACCGTCGGCACGGTGCTGAAGAACCATGGCGACGCGTACGTACAGGACTGTCCGTTGAAGTAGTCCGCTCGAGAGCGGCGTGTCGGCGCAACTGCTCATCGAGCAGGCCCTCAACGGCCTGCAGTTCGGCCTGATGCTGTTCCTGCTGGCCGCCGGGCTGACGCTGGTGTTCGGCATCATGGACATGATCAACCTGGCGCACGGATCGCTGTACATGATCGGCGCCTTCGTCGCCGCCGCGATCGCGCAGGCCAGCGGCTCGTTCTGGATCGGCCTGGCGCTCACGGTGCCGGTGACGGCGCTGATCGGCATGGCGCTCGAGATGAGCCTGCTGCGCAAGCTCTACACGCGCAGCCATCTGTCGCAGGTGTTGGCGACCTTCGCGCTGATCCTGGTGCTCAACGAGGCGGTGCCGATCACCTTCGGCAACGACCTTGCCCTCTCGGCGCCGGCCGCGCTGGCCGGGCCGGTCGAACTGCTGCCGGGGCTGCCGTATCCGTCGTACCGGCTGCTGATCATCGGCGTCGGGCTCGCGGTGGCGCTGCTGCTGTACGGGCTGGTCAATCGCACGCGGCTGGGCATGCAGGTGCGCGCCGGCGCATCGAACCGCGAGATGGCGCTGGCGATGGGCGTGGATATCCGGCGCCTGTTCACGCTGGTGTTCGGCCTCGGCGCGGGGCTGTGCGCATTGGCGGGCGCGCTGCTGGCGCCGCTCTTGGCCGTGCAGGTGGGCATGGGCGAGGCGATCCTGATCTCGGCCTTCGTGGTGATCGTGATCGGCGGCATCGGCTCGATCCGCGGCGCGCTGGTCGGTGCGCTGCTGGTGGGCATGGTCGACACCATCGGCCGCGCCTTCCTGCCGGCGCTGTTCGGCCTCGTGCTGCCGCCGCAGTTCGCCAGCGCCGCGGGGCCGGCGATCGCGTCGGTGCTGGTGTACCTGCTGATGGCGGTGGTGCTGGTGATCCGGCCGCAGGGCCTCTTTCCAGCGCGGGGATGAACCACCCCCGTAACGGCCTTCGGCCGCCCCCCCTCGAGGGGGCGCCACCGGCGGACCTGCAGAGCCGGATCCGCGGTGGCCGCTTGGCTGCGCACGTTCTTGCGGTCCTGCTCGTTGCCGCCGCGTTGGCGCTGCCCTTCGCAGCCGACCCGTACTACACCAGCCTCGCCAGCCGCATCATGATCTACGCCGTGGCCGCGACCAGCCTGAACCTCGTGCTCGGCTACGGCGGCATGGTGTCGTTCGGCCACGCGGCGTTTCTCGGCACCGGCGCCTACGTGTCGTCGGCGCTGCTGGCCGAGGGCGTGACGAGCGCCTGGCTCGGCTGGCCGGCGGCGATGGTCGCGGCGGCGCTGCTGGCGCTGGTCATCGGCGCGCTGTCGCTGCGCACGCGCGGCGTGTACTTCATCATGATCACGCTGGCCTTCGCCCAGATGATGTTCTACCTCGTCAATTCGATGAAGGCCTACGGCGGCGACGAGGGCCTCACGCTGCCGCGGCGCGCCGACCTCGGCCTCGGGCTCGACCTCAACGATGGCCGCGTCTTCTACTTCGTCGTGCTCGCCATCCTCGCGCTCACGCTGCTCGGCCTCGCGCGGCTGGCGCGCTCGCGCTTCGGCAACGTGATCGCCGGCATCCGCGAGAACGAGGCGCGCATGGAGGCGATCGGACACCCGGTGTTCCGCATCAAGCTCGCGTGCTTCGTGATCGGCGCCGCGGTGTGCGGCCTCGCCGGCGCGCTGCTGGCGGCGCACGGCAAGTACGTGAACCCGAACCTGCTGCACTGGACGCAGTCGGGCACGCTGATGGTGATGGTGATCCTCGGCGGCGTCGGCACGCTGTGGGGCGGCGTGGCCGGCGCTGCCGCGCTGCTCGGGCTGGAGGCGCTGCTCGCCAACCACCGCTTCGAGTGGATCGCACGCTGGGCGCCCGACTACCAGCAGCATGCGCAGGGCATGGTCGGCATCGTGCTGCTGCTCGTCGTGCTGTTCGCGCCGCGCGGGCTCGCAGGCCTCGCGCGATCGGGTCGCGATGGCTGAACCGCTGCTGCGCATCGAGGCCCTGGTCAAGCGCTTCGGCGGCCTCACGGCCACCGACCAGGTGTCGCTCGACGTGCACGCCGGCGAGGTGCACGCGCTGATCGGGCCCAACGGCGCCGGCAAGTCGACGCTCGCGGCGCAGATCGCCGGCAGCCTGCGGCCCGACGCCGGGCGCATCGTGTTCGACGGCGACGACGTGACGCAGCGCGCGCAGCACCTGCGCGTGGCCGCCGGGCTCGCGCGCAGCCACCAGATCACCAGCATCTTCGGCGCCTTCACGGTGCGGCGCAATCTGGCGCTGGCGGTGCAGGCGGTGCACGCGAGCCCCTGGTCGTTCTGGCGGCCCGCGGCGGCCGAGCGTGAGATCGACCGCGGCGCCGAAGACATCGCGGCGCAGGTAGGTCTCGCCGCGCGCCTCGACGCCGTGGCCGCCACGCTCGCGCACGGCGAACAGCGTGCGCTCGAGATCGGCCTGGCGCTGGCGACGCGGCCGCGCCTGTTGCTGCTCGACGAGCCGCTGGCCGGCACCGGGCCCGAGGAGTCGGCGCGCATGGTGGCGCTGATCGAACGGTTGAGCCGCAGCGTCAGCGTGCTGCTGATCGAGCACGACATGCCGGCGGTGTTCAAGCTGGCGCAGCGCATCTCGGTGCTGGTGGGCGGCCGCATCATCGCCAGCGGAGCGCCCGAGGTCATTCGCAACGACGTGGCGGTGCGCGCGGCCTACCTCGGCGACGAAGTGGACGCATGAGTCAAGCAGAAACACTGCTCGAAGTCGAAGGCATCGACACCGCCTACGGCGCGAGCCAGGCGCTGTTCGGCCTGTCGCTCACCGTGCGGCGCGGCGAGGTGGCCACGCTGCTCGGCCGCAACGGCATGGGCAAGACGACGACGGTGCGCTCGATCGTCGGGCTGACGCCGGCGCGCGCCGGCACGATCCGCTTTCGCGGCGAGCGCATCGAGCGGGCGCGGCCCGATCGCATCGCGCGCATGGGCATCGCGCTGGTGCCCGAAGGGCGACAGATCTTCCCTAACCTCACGGTGCGCGAGAACCTGATGGCGTTCGCCGACAACCGCTGCGCCAGCGCCGAGCCGTGGACGCTCGAGCGCGTGGTCGCGCTGTTTCCGGTGCTCGGTGAGCGCGCGTCGCACATGGGCCACCAGCTCTCGGGCGGCGAGCAGCAGATGCTGGCGATCGGCCGCGCGCTCGTCACCAACCCGCACCTGCTGATCCTCGACGAGGCCACCGAGGGCCTGGCGCCGCTGGTGCGCGAGGAGATCTGGCGCTGCCTGGCTACGCTGCGCGAAGGCGGGCAGACGATCCTCGTGATCGACAAGTACGTGCAGCGGCTGATCGAGCTCGCCGATCACCACACGCTGCTCGAACGCGGCCGCGTGGTCTGGCACGGCAGCTCGGCGGCGCTGGGAGCAGACCACGCGCTGTGGCAGCGCTATCTGGGCGTCTGAGGGTCATCTCGCGAGGCCGAGCGATGCGCCGAGTTGCGTCGCGAGCGATCGTATCGTCGCTGGACGACGGACGGTCGTCGGCATGGAAGGCGAGCCGCGCTCCTCGCCATCGCGCTCACGGGGCGTCCGCACCGTGCTGCCGGAACAAGGCGTTTAGCTCCGACCCGGAGACCGCGCCGGCGAGGCCGTCAAAGCGGCCTTGCGCAAGTCCGTGGGCCGCGCGCATGAACCCACCCCAAGCCGCGCGCGCGAGCGCGCCACCGACGCTGACGCGACGAACGCCCAGCGCTGCAATCTCGTCCAGCGAGAGGTCGGAGACCCAACCCAGCAGCAGGTTGACCGGCTTCGGCGCAACTGCGGTAACCACGGCCACGATCTCCTCTCGGGTACGGATGCCCGGCGCATAGAGGCAGTCGGCGCCAGCTCGAGCGTAGGCCCTCAGCCGGCGGATGGCGTCCTCCAGGTCGGGACGACCGACGACGAAGTTCTCGGCCCGCCCAACGAGCAACGTCTCGCCGCCCGCATCGTCGATCGCCGCCCTCGCCGCGCGAATCCGCTCGACCGCCGAAGCGATGTCGCGCAACGGCTGCGCGTCGTCTCCTGTGGAGTCCTCGATCGACAGGCCAGCTACTCCGGTCTCGATTGCAAGGCGCACGCTCTGCGCCACTCCCGCCGCGTCCCTCGCGAATCCACTCTCGAAGTCGGCGTTCACCGGCAGATCTGTGGCCGCCACGATTTCCCGGATGTGCGCGAGCGTCGCTTCTCGCGACTGCGTGCCGTCCGCCCGCGCGCTGCGCCAAGCAGCGCCGGAGCTGGTGGTGGCAATCGCCTGAAACCCGAGCGACTGAAGGTAGCGCGCGCCCCCAGCATCCCAGGGGTTCGGTATCACGAAACAGCCCGATGCATGTAGCGCATTGAATGCCCTCCGGCGGGCGGAGAAGTTCTGCAGTGTCGTCATGATGCTGTTCTCGTCCACCTAAACATCACGTTAGTTCGAACACGCGTGCAAGCAGTTCTGCGGCGTCGCAAGCGTCGATGTTGACTACCCATCGCATGACCTTCTCTGTTGCACCCATTGGAACAACTCTAGGCAACACGCCGAGCTCGAACGTTCGGGTATACCCTAGATATCCAAGCATCCCAGAGCGCTACGATGAAGTCGTTCTTGTTGCATCCTTTGCAACAACATGATCGAGGCGGTGACATTCGTGCAATCGCTCAGGAATGGACTGAGGATCCTCAAGCAGTTCTCCGAGGTGAACGGAGAGTTGACGGTCACGGAGATCGCGACTCAGTTGCAGATGTCCAAGAGCCAGGTGTCGCGCATGCTCGCGGCATGCCGTGAAGAAGGCTGGGTGACGCAGAACCCGGTCACTCGTGGGTTTAGCGTCGGTATCGCTGCCTACACCGCAGGAATGCGCTTCATCGACGGCAATCGACTCGCGCGCGAAACGCTGCCCATCCTCAGGGCGGTGGTCGACCGCTGCGGATTCACCTGTACGCTGTCAGTGCTCGAAGGGACAAGGCCGCTCTACCTTCTTGGCATCGAGGGGTCGATCTCCGCCGATGTCGCCTCGCGCGTCGGTTCGTACTTTCACTATCACGCCACCGCATCCGGAAAGCTTCTGACAGCATTCGCGGACGAGCCGGTGCGCGCCGCGATGCTGCGCACGAAGCCTGTCCGTCTCACGCCACAGACGAAGGTCGATTCCGGCGTGCTGCGCCGAGAACTCAGAGACATCCGCGAGCGCGGATATGCGGTGTCGATCGCCGAACGGGTAGCCGGCATCGGCGCCATCGCCGTCCCTGTCTTCGGTGCCCAAGGGATTTGCCTGGGAGCGCTGGGCATTGCCTACCCCCTGAGTTTGGTTTCGTCGGACAAGTACCCGTACTACGCGGGGCTCCTGCATTTGTCCGCCCGTGACTTGTCGTTGCGGATGGGGGCCGGCGATTACCGCTTCACCAGTCAGGCGGAGACGCCCGAGCAGCGCGCGGAAACGACCTTTCAGCCTTGACTCAACACGCGAGTTGCGGCTGGTGGAAAGCGCAGACGCCACTCGACGGGGACACGAAGGAGCGAGAATGAGCCGACACGCGAGACACGAGAGTGACAAGAGGCTGAAGACAGTTGTCTGCGGACGATTGCTCGACGGAACGGGCACCGTTGGAAGACTCGGGCAGGCCATCGTTGTCGAGGGCGACCTCGTCAAGGCCATCGTTCCGGCCGGTTCAGTGGACCGCGCGGACAGGAGCCACGAAGTCGTCGACCTTTCGGCGCACACGGTGCTGCCCGGTCTTGTCGACACGCACGTCCACATCGAAAGCGATGCCGAGACCGACTTCGCGATATTCGACAGATCGATTGCGAAGCGCACGCTGGAAGCGGCGAACAACGCAAGTCGAGCGCTGCGGACCGGCGTAACGACGATGCGCATCTTGGGAACGCACAACTTCATCGATGTGGCGCTGCGCAATTCGATCAACGAGGGCCTGACGGAGGGGCCTCGGGTGCAGGCGGCGGGATACTTGATTTCGATGACCGGCGGGCACGGCATGGAGCTCGAGTGCCACTCGTGCGACCTTCCTGTGCCTACGTCGAAGATCTTCGGCGGTGTTGCCGACGGAGACGTCGAGATGCGCAAGCTCGTGCGCTATTCCATACGGCAAGGCGTGGATTGCATCAAGGTTTCCGCGACGGGAGGTGCCCTGTCTCAAGGGTCCACGGTGGGCGCCCAGCAATTCAACGAGGACGAAATGCGGGCCGCAGTGGAAGAGGCAACCAAAGCCGGCCTGCGCGTGGCGGCTCACGGACATGGAACCGCCGGCATCAAGGCCGCGCTCAAGGCCGGAGTTTCGTCGATCGAACATGGATCGTTTCTCGATGACGAAGCGATCTCGATGATGGTCGACAAGGGTGTCAGCCTCTGCCCCACCTTGTACAACATCAATGTCGATCTTCTACGCAACGCCACGCGTCTCAGGCTCAGGCCGTTTGTTCGGTTCAAGACCACGCAGCTCATCGACTCGCTGAACGACAGCTTCAAGAAGGCGCTGCAGGCCGGCGTGAAGATCGTGGTGGGGTCCGATTCGACCTACATCGAGGGTCGGTTCGGGCTCGTGACCGAACTCGAGTGGTTCGTGAAACTCGGGATGAAGCCCGAGCAGGCACTCCGCTCCGCCACATCGGACGCGGCCGCCGCGATCGGCTGGGAAGGGCGCGTCGGGGTCATCGCCCCGGGGGCATTCGCCGATCTCATCGCCGTCGCTGGCAATCCGTCCGAGGACATCGGGGCCTTGCATGATGTTCAGTTTGTCATGAAGGGGGGTGAAGTCGTACGCAACGGAGGTCGAGACCCTGCCGAACTGCAAGCGGCTCGCTCGCTCGCGGATGCCGATGTCTGATCGACAGACCTGCGTGTGAACCGGCGTCGGTTCGACGCCGACCCGCATCACGGACCAGCGCTCCAACCACTAACGCTCGTAGAGGAAGGCCATGCGTCAAGTCGTCTTTGCACTTCTCTCGTCACTCGCGCTCGCCGCGACCGCGCAACAAACCGTCGAGTTGAAATACGCGGAGTTCTCGCCGGACCGCGAGAAGATTCACAATGCGGTGACCAAGCGATTCGCTGCCGAGGTGGAGAAGGCGGCGGCGGGGTCGCTGAAGATTGCGCTGTTCCCGAACGGCGCACTGGGCCGTAACCCGGCACAGCAGGCACAACTGGTGCTTGATGGCGTTGCCGATATCGCGTTCGTCGTCCCGGCCTTCACACCCGGCCGATTTCCGGACAGCGAGGTAATGGAGCTGCCGGGTCTGTTCCGGGATCTCAAGGAGGCGACGCGGGTCTTCACCAAATTGGTGATTGCAGGGAAGATCAAGGATTTCGGACAGTACGTTCCGATCGCGGCATGGGCAACCCCGCCGTTCAGTATCCACTCCGCCACGCCCATCACGAGTATCTCGGACCTGAAGGGGAAGAAGGTCCGAGCTGCCGGGGTAATGCAAAGCGATGCGTTGAAGGCGCTCGGGGCGGTGCCGGTCGCCGTGCCGCCGACGGAGGTGCCTGAAGCGATTGCGCGAAAGACGATCGATGCGGCAACCTCGCAGCCAGCGGTTCTGCGCGATTTCGGCTACGACCGAGTCACCCACTCCGACTACTTCGTCCGACTCGGGGTCGCTCCCCTGGTCGTCTTGATGAACAAAGACAAGTACGAAAGCCTGCCCCAACGAGCCCGAGACGCCATTAGCAGCCACGCCATGCAGTGGATGGCGGACCTGTATGTCAAGGAATACGGCGCGTATAACGATGAGCTGGTCGAATCCCTGAAGAAGGATCCGAAGCGCAAAGCGGTGTTCCCAGGGCAGCCCGATCAACAGGCCGCCGGCGCCGCGTTCCAGCCGGTGATCGCGAGCTGGATCAACCGGAGTCCGCGCAACGGAGAACTCTTCAAGGCGGTGACAGCGGAGCTCGAGAGGGTTCGGGCCGGGGAATAGTATGTCGGGCCCGCCGGATGTTCCCAACAAGGCGGCGCGCGCGCTCGCGCAAGGCCTATCCATGCTCGGGCTGGTTGCGCTCATGGTTCTGGCCACCATGACGATGGCCGACGGCATCGCGCGCTGGCTTTTCAATCAACCGATCGAAGGTGTCCGAGACGTCGGTGCGATCGCCATCGCGTTCGCCATCAGTTGCTGCATGCCGATCGCGCTGGTCGAGAAGTCCCACATCTCGATTCACTTCGTGAGGACCATCGTGGGTGAGCGTGTCGGCGGTGCGCTGGATGCGCTGGCGGCGGTGGTGGTCGCGATCATCCTGTGCGCCCTTGCCTGGCAGGTTTGGGCATACGCGTGGAGTCTGGCCAGCGGCAACCAGACAACGGTGATCTTGCGCATTCCAGTCGCGCCATTCTGGTTTGCCGTCGACGTGGTTCTGTGGTGTGCCGTGCTCATTCAACTTACCGTCGCCGCCGGCGAGATCGCCGGCTTGCAGAGAACTCGCTCTGGATCATCATGACGCCTGTCGAAATCGGCACGACCGGGCTTGTTGCGTTGTTTGGATTGATCCTGCTCGAGATTCCGATCGGCTTCTCGATGATGCTGGTCGGGGTCGTCGGTTACGCGTCCCTTTCCAATTGGAAGGCGGCTCTGAGTGTGCTGGCGACCGAACCGACGACGCTGCTGTCCAGCGTCGATCTGGCGACGGTACCGCTGTTCCTCATCATGGGTGCATTCGCGACCATCGCCGGGTTCACTGCGGACATCTACAAGGCAGTTGCGGCGTTCTTCGGGCACCGGCGCGGCGGGCTCGGCTACGCGACCATGGGCGCCAGCGCCGCCTTTGGCGTGGTGTGCGGTTCGTCGACGGCGACCGCCGCCACCTTCGCACGAGCGGCATTGCCCGAGATGTTGGAGCGTGGCTACTCCAAGGGCTTTGCCACTGGCGTCATCGCGGCGGGCGGAACGCTCAAGGCATTGATCCCCCCGTCGGTGGTCATGATTTTGTATTCGGTCGCGGGAAACGTCTTCATCTTCGATCTCTTCTATGCCGCGATCGTCCCGGCCCTGCTCGCGATCATGTTGAACATGGTGACCATCGGGATCGTCTCACGCCTGCGTCCGGCCGACGCGCCCACCTCAGCGCGCATCGCCTGGGCCGAGCGCACGCAGGCACTGGGACGGGCGGTACCGGCGTTTGCGCTGATCGTGACGGTCTTCGGGGGTCTGTACAGCGGAATCTTTACCGTCAACGAGGCCGCTTCCGTGGCGGCCGTGCTCTCCTTTGTCGCCGCTGCGATGCGGGGACGCCTCAGCCGACACAACGTGCTCGAGGGCTTGAGGGAGACTGCGAGTGCCACGGCCATGCTCTACGTGATTCTGATCGGGGCATTTGTCTTTGGCCAGTTCATCAGCTTGGCGCGCTTCCCGGAGGCTGTGGGCGCCGTTATCGAGCAACTCGACTTCGAACCGCTCGTGATCGTCTTCTTCATCCTGGTCATCTATCTGATCCTGGGGGCTGTGTTCGACGAAATATCGGCCATGCTCATCACCTTGCCGTTCATCCTGCCGGTGATCGTGAAGCTGGGCTACGACCCTGTCTGGTGGGGAATCATCAACGTGGTGGTCATCGAACTCGGGATGATCATTCCGCCGATCGGAGTGATCGTGTTTCTTCTGCACAGCGTATCGCGCGGCATTCCGCTGCGAACGATCTACCGCGGCGTTGCGCCCTTTATCGGCGCGGACCTGCTGCTTCTAGCCCTTCTCGCGGTGTTCCCCGCCCTTGCGCTTCGGCTACCCCAGTTGCTGGCCGCCAACTGATCGAAAGCGCCAAGTAGTCCATGGTTTCGAGAGAGCCGGGAACGCCATGCCGCCACGCTGCGAGGCGCCAATTCATCTTGCATCCCACTCCGACCACCATGCTGACCGGCAATCTGGGCTCGGGCAAGGCCACGCTCATCGAGCGCGTGCTTCGAGAGAAGCATGGCGCGAAGATCGCGGTCATCGAGAACGAGTCCGGCAAGGAAGGTATCGACAACGATCTCCTCATGATCAAGGCTCAGGAGAAGTTCCCGCAGAGGAATGACGGCCGTATTCGATGCACGATTCGCGACGATCTGCACGGCGCTTTGCGGATGCTCGTCGCGAAGAAGCGCAACGGCTAAGTCGAGCTCGATCCCGACTTCCGGCAGGCCGACGGACATGGAAACCATCGCGTTTCACGCGGCTGCGTCGGCGCGATGAAGGCCGCAGGGTCGGCGCCGCCACCGCCCTCAGCGCACGATCTCGTACTTCGCCAGATCGACGTCCTGGAACTGCACGCGCTGGAACGGAAAACCGCCCTGGTACGGCGCCAGCGCGTCGATGCCGATCTTGGTGATGCGGCCGCCCTTGCCGTCGGCGTCGAGCGTGACCATGGGGTTGAGGATGTGGCCTTCCTGGTCAGGCAGCAGCACCAGGTCCTTGGCCGGGTCGAATCGTGTCGTCGTCGCCCATTCGACGTCCACCGCGTCGAACAGGTTCACGTCGGCATCGACCACCGTCACGCGCTGCAGCGACTTGAAGGCGGCGAAGGTGCGGCGGATCACGTCGGGCCCGAGCCCGGGCCGCGTGTTTTCCACCTGCACCACCGCGGCGTAGAAGCCGCAGCCGCCGGGCGGCAGGTGCACCGCACGCACCTCGGGAATGTGCGCCTTCAGCGCCGCGAAGATCGCCGCCTCGGCGGTGAAGCCCACCGCGTTCCACACCTCCATGCCCGACAGCACGGTGTGGAACACCGGCTTGGCGCGCCGCGTGATCGCCTTGACGCGCATGACCCAACGCTGCGCCTGCTGGCCGTAGTAGCCGGTGACCTCGGCGAACGGCGCCTCGGTTTCGCGCACGCCGGGCAGGATCTCGGCCTCGATGACGAACTGCGCATCGGCATACGCCGGAGCGTCGACCGTCTGCGCGCGCACCCAGTCGATCGGCCGGCCGACCAGATGGTTCGCCACGTAGGGCTTGTCGTCGCCCAGCCGCGGCAGCGTCGACGTGATCCACGGCGCGAGGCCGACGCCGTTGTTGATCGTCACCGGCAGCGCTTCGCCGCGGCGCTCGGCGACGCCGACGAATTCGCCGAGGTGGCGCCCCGGATCGATCAGGAACGTGATGCGGTCCTTGGCCGTGATCATCATGCGATGGATCGACGCGTTGGGCGCACCGGTGGCCGGATTGCGCGCGACGACGAGCGACGAGTCGAGGTAGCGCCCGCCGTCGAGCAGCGCATGCACCGGCGCCGGCAGCTCGAGGAGGTCGACCTCGCGCTCGACCACCTCGTTGGCCGGCGCCCGCTCGAGCATGCGCGGCGCGAACGCGCTGCCGTCGGCGCGCCACGCACCGACGGCCGCGGCGATGCGAAACGGCACCTCCTCCTTCGCGAGGCCGAACAGGCTGCCCACCGTGGCGCGGTTCCACAGCAGGCCGACCAGCACCGGATGCCGGCTGCCGGCGACGCGTTCGAACAGCACGCAGGGCCCGCCTTCGAAGCGCTTGGCGATGCCGGCAAGTTCGTGCCGCGGATCGACCTCGCTCTTCACGCGCACGAGTTGGCCGAGTTGATCGAGCCGCGCGATGCACGCCTGCAAATCGACCAGCGGGTGCGCGGCGGCGCGGCGCGACTTGGCCGTTGTGGCACGCGGCTTCGCCGCGGCAGCGCGTGGCTTGGCTGCTTTCGTGCGCGGCTTGGCTGCAGCAGCGCGACGGCTCGGCTTGGCGCGGGTCTTGGCAACGGGCATCGCGACGGCTCCAGGTGCGATGTCGTCGATTCTCGCGCGGGATCGCGGGCCTGACTTCGGAAGTCCGATCACAGCGCGCAGCTGCGAAAGCCCACGAATGCGGCGTCGGTCTGCGTCGCGAGGAAGCGGCGCGCCTTCGGGTGGCACAGCCGCGGCACGGTGAGCCGCGAGCCGCCGCGTGCCACGCGCGCGTCAGGCTCCACGCGCGCGTCGGCCGCCGCATCGAGCGGCTGCTCGCTCCACATGGCCGCGCGCGAGGCCGTCCATTCCCACACGTCGCCCCACACGAAGCCGCGCGAGGCGGCCGTGCAGGCGGCGATCTCCCACTCCGGTTCGGTGGGCAGCCGCCGCCCGGCCCAGCGGCACCAGGCCTGCGCCTCATGCCAGCTCAGGTGCACCACGGCCTGCGGCGCGCCGGCGCGCTGCGCCTGGCCCTGGCGCTGCAGCACCACGGCGCGCTGCAGCTGCTCCACGTAGCGCGGCGCACGGCGCTGCTGGGCCTCGGCCCAGCGCCAGCCTTGCGCGCTCCACCACTGCGGATCGTCGTAGCCGCCGTCCTCGGCGAACTCGACGAACTGCGCCCATTGCACCGGCTGCGCATCGATCTCGAATTCGGGCACCGCCACCTCGTGCGCCCACTGCTCCAGCAGCGGCACGCAGCCGCCCGGCGGCGAGCCGAGCATCCAGCGCTGCGCGCCGAACCACAGCGCGTCGCGCCGCACGCGCGAGGGCCACACCGGCCACAAGCCGGCCGCGCGTTCGGCGGGCAGCGACGCGGCCTGCGCCAGCTCGGCCAGCGTCTCGGCCGTGGCGTCTTCGACGGCCAGCGCCTGGCGATAGACCTGCAGCGCCGCGTCGCCGTCGTCGCAGCGTTCGAGCAGCTCGAGCGTGGCGTCGAGCGTCGCCGCGAGGTAGTCGCGCAGGTGTGCGTCGCTCACGTCGGTGTCGCGCCAGCGCTGCTCGCGCGTGCCGGCACGCGGGTCGAACCAGGCGTCGGCCCGCGGCTCGATCGACGCCAGCCGCGCGCCGCCTGCCGTGCCGCGCGCGCGCTGCACGTTGCGGCCGATAGCGTACTCCTGCTGCCAGGCGGCATGGCCGACCAGCCACTGCGGCGGGTCGAACTCGGCCTTCACCGCCGAGGCATCGAACCCGGCGAACGCGCTCAGCCAGCGCAGCGTGCGGTTGCGCGCGTCGATGAAGGCCAGCGACAGCAGCTCGCGCCCGGCCTGGCGCATGCGCTGCGGATCGTCGATGCTATGCGCGCTCGATGCGCGCATAGGCGCTGTGGTTGTGGATCGACTCGAAGTTCTCCACCTCGACCACGTAGCCGCCGACGCGCGCGTCGGCGTTCAGGCGCAGCGCCACGTCGCGCACCAGATCCTCGACGAACTTGGGGTTCTCGTAGGCGTGCTCGGTGATCCACTTCTCGTCGGGGCGCTTGAGCAGCGGCCAGATCTCGCTGGAGGCGCTGTCTTCGGCGAAGCGCACCAGCTCGTGCCAGTCGATCGGCTGGCGCTGCTCGACGCGGATGGTCACCAGCGAGCGCTGGTTGTGCGCGCCGTAGTCGGAGATCTCCTTCGAGCACGGGCACAGGCTCTTCACCGGCACGCCGACTTCCGACCACACGCGCACGCTGCCGCCGCGCGCCTCGCCGATCCAGCGGCCCTGGTAGTCGAGCAGGCTCTGCACACCCGACACCGGCGCGCGCTTGCGCAGGAAGAACGCGAACCGGGCCTCGATGCGGCCCTCGCTGGCGCCGAGCAGCTGCAGCATGCGGCCGAGCTGCTGGCGCAGCGCGTCGGCATCGAGCGGCGCGTCGAGCGTGTCGAGCCACGTCACGAAGCGCGACATGTGCGTGCCCTTCTGCTCCGCCGGCAGCGCCACGTCGAGGTCCCACGACGCGGCGGTGTGCTGCGGCTGGCCGGCCAGCCGCAGCGTGAGCGGGTAGCGCACGTCGCGCACGCCGACGCGCTGGATCGGCAGGTGGCGCTCGTCGCGCGCACTTTGCGTGTCCGGGATGTGCAGGGCGTCGGTGAGGTTGGTCATCGGGAGATCGGTCGCTCGCTGCCGCGAGCATGGCATGGATTGTCGCCGCTCACGGCCGCAGGGCCTTGTCGCCGCTGCCACAGCCCTCGGGCTGTGCCCTCACTCCCTCGGCCAGCGCCCTCACTGGTTGACGGCCGGCCGCACCACCGACAGCTTGACGCCGAACCGGCGCTGGATCGCCTGGGCGATGCCGGCGGCATCGAGCCCCAGCAAGGCCAGCAGCTTGGCCGGATCGCCGTGGTCGGTGAACTGATCGGGCAGGCCGAGCTGCAGCGTGGGCAGCTCCAGGCTCGCTTCGGCCAGGCACTCCAGCACCGCCGAGCCGGCGCCGCCCATCACCACGCCCTCCTCGAGCGTGACGATGGCGTCGTGCGAGCGTGCCAGCTCGTGCACGAGTTCCACGTCGAGCGGCTTGGCGAAGCGCATGTTGGCCACCGTGGCATCGAGCGCCTCGGCGGCCTGCAGCGCCGCGTGCAGCAGCGTGCCGAAGGCGAGGATCGCGACGCGCTGGCCCTGCCCGCGCGGCACCGACGATTCACGCCGCAGCTCGCCCCGGCCCCAGGGCAGCACGTCGAGCGTGCTCTTCACCGCCACGCCGGCACCCGCGCCGCGCGGATAGCGCACGGCCACCGGATGGTTGCGCTCGAACGCGGTGGACAGCGCCATGCGGCATTCGTTTTCGTCGGCCGGCGTCAGCACGGCCATGTTGGGCACGCAGCGCAGGAAGGCGATGTCGAACGCGCCGCAATGCGTGGCGCCGTCGGCGCCGACGATGCCGGCGCGGTCGAGCGCGAACATCACCGGCAGGTTCTGGATCGCCACGTCGTGGATCAGCTGGTCGTAGCCGCGCTGCATGAACGTGGAGTAGATCGCCACCACCGGCTTCAGGCCCTCGCAGGCCAGGCCGGCGGCGAAGGTCACCGCATGCTGCTCGGCGATGCCCACGTCGTGGTAGCGGTTCGGGAAGCGCTTCTCGAACTCCACCATGCCCGAGCCCTCGCGCATCGCCGGCGTGATGCCGACCAGCCGCGGGTCGGCCGCGGCCTGGTCGCACAGCCACTGGCCGAACACCTGCGTGAAGGTGGGCTTGGGCGGCGTGGCCGGCTTGACCAGGCCCACCGCGGGGTCGAACTTGCCCGGGCCGTGGTAGTTCACCGGGTCGGCCTCGGCCAGCTTGTAGCCCATGCCCTTCTTGGTCACCACGTGCAGGAACTGCGGGCCGCGCCGGTCGCGCAGGTTCTCCAGCGTGGGGATCAGCGAATCGAGGTCGTGGCCGTCGATCGGGCCCACGTAGGTGAAGCCGAGTTCCTCGAAGATGGTGCCGGGCACGACCATGCCCTTGGTGTGCTCCTCGAAGCGCCGCGCCAGCTCGTACAGCGGCGTGTTCTTCAGCATCGACTTCGCGCCTTCGCGCGCCGCGGCGTAGAACTTGCCGCTCATCAGCCGGGCGAGGTACTTGTTGAGCGCGCCCACGGGCGGGCTGATCGACATGTCGTTGTCGTTGAGGATCACCAGCATGTCGGCATGGCCCATGCCGTGGTTGGAGCCGGCGTTGTTGAGCGCCTCGAAGGCCATGCCGCCCGACATCGCCCCGTCGCCGATCACCGCCACCGCGCGCCGGTGCTCGCCCTTGAGCTTGGCGGCCAGCGCCATGCCGAGCGCGGCCGAGATCGAGGTCGACGAATGCGCGGTGCCGAAGGTGTCGTACTCGCTCTCGTCGCGCCGCGGAAAGCCGCTGATGCCGCCGAGCTGGCGCAGGCTCGACATGCGGTCGCGCCGGCCGGTGAGGATCTTGTGCGCGTAGGTCTGGTGGCCCACGTCCCACACGATGCGGTCGTGCGGCGTGTTGTACACGTAGTGCAGCGCGATCGTGAGCTCCACCGTGCCGAGGTTCGACGACAGGTGGCCGCCGGTCTGGCTCACGCTGTGCAGCAGGTACTCGCGCAGCTCGCGCGCGAGCGTCTGCAGTTGCGTGCGCGACAGCCGTCGCAGGTCGGCCGGCGAGTCGATGGATTGCAGCAGCGTCGTGGTCATCGTGGCATCAACTGGTGCGGTCGACCACCAGGTCGGCCAGCAGGCTCAGGCAGGCATGTTGCGCCAGCCCGCTCACGGACAGCGCGTGGTGCGCGCGCGCACGCAGATCCTCCGCCTGCTTGCGCGCGCCGTCGAGCCCGAGCACCGAGACGTAGGTCGGCTTGTTGTGGTGCAGGTCCTTGCCGGCGGTCTTGCCGAGCGTCTCGGAGGCCTGGGTCACGTCGAGGATGTCGTCGACGACCTGGAAGGCGAGGCCGATGCTGGCGCCGTAAGACGAAAGCGCGTCCCAGGCCTTCGACGGCAGCTCGCCGCAGGCCGCGCCCATCAGCACGCTCGCCTGCAGCAGCGCGCCGGTCTTGCGCCGGTGCATGTCGCGCAGCTGCGCCTCGCTGAGCGTGAGGCCGATGCTCGCGAGGTCGATCGCCTGGCCGCCGGCCATGCCTTCGTGCCCCGCGGCGCGCGCGAGCAGGCCGCACAGCCGCGCCTGCAGCAGCGGCGGCACGGCGTCGGGCGCACTGGCGGGCGGCGTGAGCACCTCGAAGGCCAGCGCCTGCATCGCGTCGCCGGCGAGCATGGCCTGTGCCTCGCCGTACTGCACATGCACCGTGGGCTTGCCCCGGCGCAGCACGTCGTTGTCCATGCAGGGCATGTCGTCGTGGATCAGCGAGTAGGCGTGGATCAGCTCCACCGCCACCGCCGCGCGCAGCGCCGCGCCCCGGTTGCCGGCGGCGGCATCGCAGGCGGCCATCACCAGCAGCGGCCGCAAGCGCTTGCCGCCGTCGAGCACGCCGTAGCGCATGGCGTCGCCGAGACCGGCGGGCGCCGAGATCGGCACCCAGCGCTCGAGCGCGGCTTCCACTGCGGCCTGCTCGTCGCGCACCCACAGGTCGAAGTCGGCCACCTTCATCGCGGGAGGCCCCAGGCGCGACAGGCCATCATGCAATCAAACACCCTGCTGCAACGGCTTGAGCTGGCCCTGCTCGAGCACCTTGACCTGCTGCTCCACGGCCTGCAGCCGCGCGCGGCAGTATTCGAGCAGTTCGGCGCCGCGGCGATAGCTGTCGAGCAGGCGGTCCAGCGGCAGCTGCGAGCCTTCCATCGCCTGCACCAACTGCTCCAGCTCGGCCAGCGCAGCCTCGTAGCTGGCTGGCTCGCGCGTCGATTTCTCGGTCGGCCTAGGGGTTTTCGATGTCATTTGCGAACGGTCAGAGCAGCCGCAAATTCTAGCGGTGGGTGCGGGCTAGAATCCCCGCACGTCGCCGGCAGCGCTCGTTGCGCATCGACGACGACGGAACTTCGGGGAGCTTGCGGGCTCCCTGTGTCGTCGATGGGGGGTCGCAAGTTTCCTCCTGTCTGTCAGAACCCATCCGCGGGGCCACCGGGTGGGGGGTTTGGATTCACATTCCTGGAGCACCTGGGGATCATGTCTGACCTGAGCATCAGTCTCGCAGCTCTTGCGCGCAGTCGCACGCAGCTTCCTGTCAGCAGTTATTTCGGCGACGAACTCCTTCGTCGCGAGATGGAGCTGATCTTCCAGCCCGGCCCGCGCTACGTGGGGCACGAGCTTGCCGTGCCGAATACCGGCGACCACTTCGCGCTCGCTCACGAGCACGAAGGCCGCGCGCTGGTGCGCACCGAAAAGGGCGTCGAGCTGATCTCCAACGTCTGCCGTCACCGCCAGGCGGTGATCCTGCGCGGCCGCGGCAACGCCGGCGGCAACATCGTGTGCCCGCTGCACCGCTGGACCTACGACCTGCAAGGCCAGTTGATCGGCGCGCCGCATTTCGACAAGGACCCGTGCCTCAGCCTGCGCAACTACGCGCTGCGCAGCTGGAACGGCCTGCTGTTCGAGGACAACGGCTTCGACGTCGCCGGCGAACTCTCGCGCATGAGCGCCGCGGCCGACCTCGACTTCTCCGGCTTCGTGCTCGACAAGGTGCAGATGCACGAGTGCGACTACAACTGGAAGACCTTCATCGAGGTCTACCTGGAGGACTACCACGTCGGCCCGTTCCACCCCGGGCTGGGCCGCTTCGTCACCTGCGACGACCTGCGCTGGGAGTTCGGCACCCACCATTCGGTGCAGACCGTCGGCGTGCGCGACGCGCTGGCCAAGGCCGGCTCGCCGGTGTACCAGCGCTGGCACGACGCGCTGCTGAAGTACCGCAGCGGCCGGCCGCCGGCGCACGGCGCGATCTGGCTGACGATCTACCCCAACATCATGGTCGAGTGGTACCCGCACGTGCTGGTGATCTCGACGCTGTTCCCCCAGGGCCCGCAGAAGACGCTCAACGTGGTGGAGTTCTTCTACCCCGAGGAGATCGTCGCCTTCGAGCGCGAGTTCGTCGAGGCCGAGCAGGCCGCCTACATGGAAACCTGCATCGAGGACGACGAGATCGCGATCCGCATGGACGCCGGCCGCCGCGCGCTGATGGAGCGCGGCGACGATGAGGCCGGCCCGTACCAGAGCCCGATGGAAGACGGCATGCAGCACTTCCACGAGTGGTACCGGCAGCGCATCGGCGAGCCCGCGCTGCCCGTGGTGGCCGAGTGACGTTGCGCACGCTGATCAGCGCCGAAGCGCTGCTGGCGTTGATCCAGCGCGGCCCGGCGCCGGTGCTGCTCGACTGCGGCTTCGACCTGGCCGACACCGCGGCCGGCGCAAGGGCGTACGCGGCGGGCCATCTGCCCGGCGCGCACTACGCCCACCTCGACAACGATCTCTCGGCGGCGAAGACCGGCCGCAACGGCCGCCATCCGCTGCCCACGCGCGAGGCCTTCGCGCGCACGGTCGCGCGCTGGGGCGTGGCGCCGGGCGTGGCGGTGGTCTGCTACGACGACCAGGGCGGCCCCTACGCCGCGCGTGCGTGGTGGATGCTGCAATGGCTCGGCGCGAGCGAGGCGGCCGTGCTCGACGGCGGCAAGGCCGCCTGGCTGCGCGCCGGCGGCACGCTCGACGCTGGCGTGCCGCAGGCGGCCGCCACGCTGGCGCCCTATCCGCTCGGCGCGCAGCCGGGCATGCCCACGGTCGATGCCGATGCGCTGCTGGCCGCGCTCGGCCGCACGACGATCCTCGATGCACGCCCGGCCGAGCGATTCCGCGGCGAGAGCGAGCCGCTCGACCCGGTGGCCGGGCACATCCCCGGTGCGCGCCACCGCTTCTTCAAGGACAACCTCGGCGCCGACGGCCGCTTCCTGCCGCCGGCGCAGCTGCGGGCCGCGTTCGCGGCCTACGGCGCCGAGCCGCAGCGCATCGTCCAGCAGTGCGGCTCGGGCGTCACCGCCTGCCACAACCTGCTCGCCATGGCCCATGCCGGGCTCGGCACGTCGGTGCTGTACCCGGGCTCGTGGAGCGAATGGTGCGCCGACCCGGCGCGCCCGGTGGCGCGCGGCTGACGCAGCACGCCGTGCCGGGGGCTCGCCCCTGCGCTTGACGTGACTCAATTCCCAAGCGGACCCGAATGGCACACACTGTGTGCGAAGCGATTTCGACAGCCAACCGTCCCGACGCGAGGAGCACTGCATGTACAAGCGAATCCTGGTTCCCACCGACGGCTCCGAGATCACGGCCAAGGCCGTGCAGACGGCCATCGGGCTGGCCAAGGCCACCGGTGCCGCGCTCTGCACGATCAGCGTGAAGGAGCCCTTCCCCTACAGCGCGATCTCCGAGATGCAGCCGGTGCCGCCGCAGGAGTTCTACGACGCGCAGGAACGCATCGCCGCCGCACGCGTCAAGGCGGTGCAGGACTCCGCCAAGGCCGCGGGCCTCGCCTGTACCGCGCACACGGTGGAGGCGCTGCATGCGTGGGAGGCGATCCTCGACCATGCCAAGACGCAGAACTGCGACCTGATCGTCATGGCCTCGCATGGCCGGCGTGGCGTGCAGGCGCTGCTGCTGGGCAGCGAGACCTCGCGCGTGCTGACGCACAGCCCGGTGCCGGTGCTGGTGGTGAAGTAGCGCGGCACGCCCGCCGCGCGCCGGGCGTGCTCAGTGGGCGTGCAACGCGCCCACCACGATCACCAGGCCGAGCCCGGCGCCGATCCAGCCGATCTGCGCCAGCGTCTGCGCCAGCGGCAGCGGACGCTGCAGCTGCGGCAGCAGATCGGCCACCGAGATGTAGACGAAGCTGCTCGCCGCCACGACGAGCAGGTAGGGAAACAGGCTCTGCCAGGGGCCGACCACGAAGTAGCCGAGCACGCCGCCGAGCACCGCGGCCAGGCCCGACAGCGCATTGAACAGCAGCGCCTTGCGCCGTGAGAAGCCGGCGTTGAGCAGCACGATGTAGTCGCCGACCTCCTGCGGGATCTCGTGCGCCACGATGGCCAGCGCGGTGAGCACGCCCAGCATCGGACTGGTGAGGAAGGCGGCAGCGATGATCACGCCGTCGCAGAAGTTGTGGATCGAATCGCCCACCAGCACCGACCAGCCGCCGCGGCCGGCCTGCTGCTCGTCGAAGTGATGGTGATGCTCGTGGCCGTCGCCCTCATGGTGGTGGCCGTGGCGGTACAGCTCGGCCTTCTCGAGCAGGAAGAAGAACATCAGCCCGCCGAGCAGCGTGGCGAACAGCGCATGCGCGCCGGCCTGGCTCTCGAAGGCCTCGGGCAGCACGTGCAGCAGCGCGGTGCCGAGCAGGATGCCCACCGACAGGCTCACCATGTGCTTGACCACGCGGCCCAGCACCTGCACGGTGACCAGCGCCGCGATCAGCACCGACAGCACGCCGCCGGCCAGCGTGGCGAGCACGATGTACAGCAGCGTCATGCGGTCGGCTCTCGGTGCGCTCCGGCGTGAAACAAGAACCGCGCCGGAAGGCGCGGTTCGCTGCAAACAGAGCTATTGTCGCAAAGCCGTCACGACAGGCCGTTGGCGCGCATCCAGGCGAGGCAGCGCTTCCAGCCGTCGTCGGCGGCTTCCTTGCGGTACGACGGGCGATAGTCGGCATGGAAGGCATGCGGCGCGTCGGGGTAGACCACGAACTCGCTCTTCTTCGCCGCCGCGCTGCCGGCGGCCAGCGCCTTCTTCATCTGCTCGATCGTGTCGAGCGGAATGCCGGCATCGGCGCCGCCGTAGAGGCCCAGCACCGGCGCATTGAGCTTGCCTGCGAGATCCACCGGATGGGTCGGCGTCAGCGCGCCGGCCTGACCCACGAGACGGCCGTACCACGCCACGCCGGCCTTCACCGCCGGGTTGTGCGCGGCGAAGAGCCAGGTGATGCGCCCGCCCCAGCAGAAGCCGGTCACGCCCAGCTTGGCGGCGTCGGCCCCCTGGGCCTTGGCCCAGGCCACGCTGGCGTCGAGGTCGCCCAGCACCTGCGCGTCGGGCACCTTGGCGATGACCTCCGACATCAGCTTGGCGATCTCGCCGTAGGAGGCGGCGTCGCCCTGGCGCACGAACAGCTCCGGCGCCACCGCGAAGTAGCCCTGCTTGGCAAAGCGGCGCGCCACGTCGGCGATGTGCTCGTGCACGCCGAAGATCTCGCTGATCACGAGCACCACCGGCGCATTGGCCTTGCCGGCCGGCGCGGCGCGATAGGCCGGCATCTTGAAGTCGCCCACGGGAATCGTCACTTCGCCGGCCAACAGCCCTTCGCTGTCGGTCTTGATCGTGGTCTGCGCGCAGATCGGCATCACCGCGGCGGCGAAGCCGCTGCCCACCGAGGTGCGCACGAAGGCACGGCGCGTGAAGTCGCGGCTGGGGGTGAGGCTGTCGAGATCCTGGTCGAGCATGGGTCGGTCTCCTCGGGTGGGCTTGATGGCGCGGCGATTCTAGGAAGCGGGCTCTTGCTTTGCGCTTTGGTCGGGTACTGACCGTCGGAGCGAAGCGTAGGGGCGCCTCATCGAAGCGCCCAGGCGTGCCCATGCCCGCCTTTGCCGCGCTCATCAAAACGAATGAAGCAACCTCAATGCGCCTCATCCCAATTCGCCCCCACCCCCACCTCGGCCAACAGAGGCACCGACAACTGAGCCACTCCCGCCATCAACCGCGGAATTTCGCCCTTCGCCCAGGCCACTTCATCGGACGGCACCTCGAAGACCAGTTCGTCGTGCACCTGCATCACCATCACCGTGCGCCTGCCCTGCGCGTCGAGCGCGCCCTGCACCGCGATCATCGCGAGCTTGATCAGGTCGGCCGCCGTGCCCTGCATCGGCGCGTTGATGGCCTGGCGCTCGGCGCCGGCGCGTCGCGGGCCGCTGCCGCCGCGGATGTCGGGCAGCTCGATGCGGCGGCCGAACAGCGTCTCCACGTAGCCGCGCTCGGCGGCGCGGGCCTTGGTTTCGTCCATGTAGTGCTTCACGCCGGCAAAGCGCTGGAAGTAGCGGTCGATGTAGGCCGCCGCCGCGCCCTTCTCGATCCCCAGGCTCTGCGCCAGGCCGAACGCGCCCATGCCGTAGATGAGGCCGAAGTTGATGGTCTTGGCATAACGCCGCTGTTCCGCGGTCACGTCGTCGGGCGCGATGCCGAACACCTCGCTCGCCGTGGCGCGGTGCACGTCCATGCCCTGAGCGAACGCGCGCGTGAGGCCCTCGTCGCCGCTGATGTGGGCCATGATGCGCAGCTCGATCTGCGAATAGTCGGCGCTGACGATCCGGTGCCCCGGCGGCGCGATGAAGGCCTCGCGCACGCGCCGCCCCTCGGGCGTGCGGATCGGGATGTTCTGCAGGTTCGGGTCGTTGCTCGCCAGCCGCCCCGTGACCGCCACCGCCTGCGCGTAGTTGGTGTGCACGCGGCCGGTGGCCGGGTTGACCATCTGCGGCAGCTTGTCGGTGTAGGTGCCCTTCAGCTTGCTGAGGCTGCGGTGCTCGAGGATGCGCGCCGGCAGCGGATAGTCGGCAGCCAGCTCCTGCAGCACGTCTTCGTCGGTGCTCGGCGCGCCCGAGGCCGTCTTCTTCTTCACCGGCAGGCCGAGCTTGCCGAACAGCACGTCGCCGATTTGCTTGGGCGAGCCGAGGTTGAACGGCCGCCCGGCCAGCGCATGCGCCTCCTGCTCCAGCGCCACCATGCGCTCGGCGAGTTCGCGGCTCTGCCGCGCGAGCAGCGTCGCGTCGATCAGCACGCCATGGCGCTCGATGCGCCCGAGCAGCGCGCACACCGGCATCTCGATGTCGCGGTACACGCGCAAGAGGCCCGGCTCGCGCTCGATGCGCGGCATCAGCACCTGGTGCACGTGCAGCGTCATCTCGCTGTCCTCGCCCGAGTATTCGGTGGCGCGCGTGATCTCCACCTGCGAGAACGCAATCTGGTTCACGCCCTTGCCGCACAGGTCCTCGTAGCTCAGGCCCTTGCGGGCGAGGTGGCGCTCGGCGAGGCTTTCCAGGCTGTGCGGGCGGTGCGCCTCGAGCACGTAGCTTTCGAGCAGCGTGTCGTGCTGCCAGCCGCGCACGGCGATGCCGTGGTTGGCGAACACGTGCGTGTCGTACTTGATGTTCTGCCCCACCTTGGCCGCGGCCGCATCTTCCAGCCACGGCCGCAGCGTGGCCAGCACCTCGTCGCGCGAGAGCTGCGCCGGCGCGCCGGGATAGTCGTGCGCCACCGGCACATACGCCGCTTCGCCGGGTTGCACCGCGAACGAGACGCCGACGATGCGCGCGCGCATCGGGTCGAGCGAATCGGTCTCGGTGTCGAGCGCCGCGAGCGGCGCCGCGCGCAGGCGCGCGATCCACGCGTCGAGCCGCTCGCGCGTGAACACCGGTTCGTAGTGGCGCAGCAGGTTCGCGCTGCCGGGCACGGCGGGTGGATCGTCGGCCTCGCGCACGCCCACGCTGGCCGGCGCCGGCGCGGCAGGCGCGACGCCGAGATCCTCTTCCAGCTCCTTGCGCCAGGCGCGAAAGCCGTAGCGCTGGTAGAAGGCGAGCAGCTGCTCGCGGTCCACCTCGCGCAGCGCCAGTGCGTCCAGCGCGGGCCAGCCCTGCACCTGCGCCGAGAGGTCGCAGTCGGTCACCACCGTGACGAGGCGCCGGCCCTGCGGCAGCCAGTCGAGCGCCTTGCGCAGGTTGTCGCCGGCCACGCCTTTGATGCTCGCCGCTGCGGCGATCACGCCGTCGAGCGAGCCGTGCTCGCCGAGCCACTTCACCGCCGTCTTGGGGCCGACCTTGTCGACACCGGGCACGTTGTCGACCGCATCGCCGATCAGCGTCAGGTAATCGACGATGCGCTCCGGCGGCACGCCGAACTTGGCCGTCACGCCGGCCACGTCGAGCACCTCGTTGCTCATCGTGTTGATGAGCTGCACCTGGTCGGTCACCAGCTGCGCGAGATCCTTGTCGCCGGTGGAAACGATCACCTTGTGGCCGGTCGCGGCGGCCACGCGCGCCAGCGTGCCGATCGCATCGTCGGCCTCGATGCCGGGCACCTCGAGCACCGGCCAGCCGAGCAGGCGCACGACCTCGTGGATCGGCTCGATCTGGCGCACCAGGTCCTCCGGCATCGGCGCGCGGTGGGCCTTGTACTCGGGGTACCAGGCATCGCGGAAGGTCGGGCCCTTGGCATCGAACACGCAGGCCGCATGCGCGCCCTTGAACTGCTCGCGCAGCCGCTTCATCATCGCCACCATGCCGTGGATCGCACCGGTGGGAAAGCCGTCGGCCGAGCGCAGATCGGGCATCGCGTGATAGGCGCGGTACAGGTAGCTCGAGCCGTCCACCAGGATCAGCGTGTGGTCTTGCATCGGGGTCTTCGCAGCGGGCGCGCGTGTGTCGGGCTGGGCATTGTGCGCCGGGCACTGCGCGAGGCCGGCGCCTAGAATCGTCGCCATGACCCCGTTGCGCGCGGCGCTCGCCGCCACCCTGCTGGTCGCGCTGCCGGTGGCCGAGGCTGCCGGGCCGGCGCCGGCGCCTGCCGCTGCGGCATCGGCCACGGCGCCCGGCCGCAGCGGCGAGCCCGAGGTGCGCCGCGTGCTGCTCGAAGACGATACCGTGCGCATCGAGGAGCTGCGGGTGCGCGGGCAGGTCCAGCGCATCACCGTCACGCCCAAGACAGCCGGCGCCAAACCCTACGAGATCGTGCCGGGCGACGCCTCGCGCGACGCGTCGCAGCCGCGCGGCCTGGCCGGCCAGCGCGTGTGGAACCTGTTCTCGTTCTGACCCGACGCTCGCCGGCACGGATGGCGGTCTTCACCCAGCTCGACGCCGCCGAGGTGCGCGCCTGGCTGCAGCCGCTGGATGCCGGCGAGCTGCTGGCGCTGGAGCCAGTGAGCGCCGGCATCGAGAACACCAACTACTTCGTCGACACCACGGCCGGCCGCTGGGTGCTCACGCTGTTCGAGCGCCTCGCGTTCGGGCAACTGCCCTTCTACCTGCGGCTGATGCAGCACCTCGCCCGCCACGGCCTGCCGGTGCCCGAGCCGCGCGCCGACGCTGCCGGCGAGATCGTGCACCGCCTGCGCGGCAAGCCCGCGGCGCTGTGCACGCGCCTGGACGGCCGGCATGAGCTGCACCCCACGCTGGCCCATGCCGCGCAGCTGGGCCAGGTGCTCGCCAAGATGCACGGGGCGGCGATGGATTTCCCGCTGCAGCAGCCCAACCTGCGCGGCCTGGCCTGGTGGCGCGACACCGCGCCGCGCGTGCGGCCCTTCCTGAACACGGAATCAGCCGCGCTGCTCGACGAGGAGCTCGGCTTTCAGGAGCAGCTTGCCGGCTCGGCCGCGTACGCCAGCCTGCCGCGCGCCGCCGTGCATGCCGATCTGTTCCGCGACAACGTGCTGTTCGAAGCCGATGCTGCAGGCCTGCCGCGCCTGTCGGGTTGCGTCGACTTCTACTTCGCCGGCGTCGACACGCTGCTGTTCGACCTGGCGGTGTGCATCAACGACTGGTGCATCGACGACGACAGCGGCCGCATCGACGAGCCGCGCGCCGCTGCGCTCACGCTCGCCTACCGGCGCCAGCGCGCGCTCACCGCCGCCGAGCACCGCCTGATGCCGGCGCTGCTGCGTGCGGCGGCGCTGCGCTTCTGGCTGTCGCGCCTGGCCGACGCGCACCTGCCGCGCAGCGCCGCGATGTTGCAACCCAAGGATCCGCGACACTTCGAGCGGCTGCTGCGCGAACGCGTGGCCACGCCCTGGCACTGCGCCGCTTGAACACAAACTCCACACACGATGGGACTCAAGCTCCAAGTCGTCACCTCGCGCCAGGGCTGGACCTGGCTGCGCGACGGTCTGCGCCTGTACTTCCGCCGGCCGCTGGCCTTCACCGGCATGCTCGTGGTCTCGCTGGTCGGCGTGATGCTGCTGCTGTCGATCCCGTTCATCGGCGGCTTCGCGGGTTTTGCGGTGCTGCCGTTGATGACGCTCGGCTTCATGGCCGCCACGCGCGCCGCGCTGCGCAACGAGCCGATGGGGCCGCAGATGTTCGTGACGCCGCTGCGCACCGGCGCACCCGGTCGCGCTGCGCTGCTGCAGCTGTGCATCGGCTACGGCGTGGCCTCGGTGCTCACGCTGCTGCTGTCGCACTGGTTCGACGGCGGTTCGTTCGAGCGGCTGCAGAACGTGATGGCGCACCCCGACGCGCCGGTGCAGGAGGTGCAGGCCGCGCTCGCCGATCCGCGGCTCGTGCCCGGCATGCTGCTGCGCGCGACGCTGATCGTGCTGGTGTCGGTGCCCTACTGGCACGCGCCGGCGCTGGTGGTGTGGGGCGGCCAGTCAGCCGGGCAGGCGCTCTTTTCCAGCACGCTCGCGTTGTGGCGCGCCAAGGGCGCGTTCTTCGTCTACAGCCTGGGCTGGATGCTCGCGGTGGCGGCCTTCGGCATGGTGCTGGCGGTGGTGTTCAGCCTGCTCGGGCTGCGCCACGTGGTCGGGCTGGTGGGCTTTCCGGCCGGGCTGATCTTCTCGGCCGCGTTCTACGTGTCGCTGTGGTTCACCTTCGTCGACTGCTTCGGCAGCGACGAGGTTCCACCGCCATCGACCTGATCGTTCGAGGCGCGGCGATCATTCCGGCTCGATCTTCGCGTCCTTGACCACCTTGGCCCAGCGCGGCGCTTCGGCCTTGATCAGCGCGGCGAACTGTTCCGCCGTGCCGCCGCCGATCTCGTTGCCCTGCTCGAGCATCTTGGCGCGCACATCGGCGTCCTGCAGCGCCTTGTTGCCGGCGGCGTTGAGCGCCTTCACGACGTCGACCGGCAGGCCCTTGGGCCCGATGATGCCCTGCCAGTTGAGCACCTCCACCGCCGGGTAGCCCTGCTCGCCCATCGTGGGCACGTCGGGCAGCAGCGGCGAGCGCGCCTTGCTGGTGATCGCCAGCGGACGCAGCCGGCCGCCCTTGATCGACGGCATGGCTGCATACATCTGTTCGAACATCATGTCGACCTGCCCGCCCATGAGGTCGGTGGCGCCCGCCGAACCGCTCTTGTAGGGCGCGTGGATCATGTCGATGCCGGCGGTGTGTTCGAACAGCGCCCCGCTCAGGTGGTGCGTGCCGCCGATGCCGCCCGAGGCGTAGCTCAGCTTGCCCGGCTGGGCCTTGGCCGCGGCGACCACGTCCTTCACCGATTTGTACGGCGACTCGTTGCGCACCATCAGCACCAGCGGCCCGCGCTCGATCAGCATGATCGGCACCAGGTCGTTGAACGGGTCGAAGTTCAACTTCTTGAACAAGGCATGGTTCACCGCCAGCGGCGCGAAGTTACCCATGCCGATCGTGTAGCCGTCGGGCTTGGCCTTGGCGATGATCTCGGTGCCGATGTTGCCGCCGCCGCCGGCCTTGTTGTCGACGATGATGGTCTGGCCCAGCACGCCCTGCATCACCTTGGTGATCTGGCGCGAGCGCGTGTCGGCATTGCCGCCCGCCGCGTAGGGGCAGATCCACGTGATGATCTTGCTCGGGTACTTGTCCTGTGCGCCGGCCCAGCGTGGCAGAACGCCGGCACCCGCCGTGGCGCGGAGCAGTTGGCGTCGCTTCATGGTTGGTGTCTCCTGTCAGCGTCGATTCGACGCACCGAGCATAGCGCCGGCAACGCGCGGCCCGAGCGTCAGGTCACCGGCGTCAGCTTGGCGACCGACAGCGCCAGCCACTTCGCGCCATGGCGGCCGAAGTTGACCTGCGCGCGCGCATCGATGCCGCTGCCTTCGAGGGTGAGGATCACGCCCTCGCCGAACTTGGTGTGGAACACGCTCTGCCCCACGCGCAGTGCCGGGCCCGACGGCGACGCCGACACCGTGCGCCCGGCCTCCAGGGCCGACGGCCTCGGCTCGACGCGCCCGGCACCGATCATCGAGCCCAGCCCGCTGCCGCGCGACCACGCCTCCTGATACTGCCGCGCATAGCCCGAGCCGAAGCCCTGCGTGCGCGGCGTCAGCCACTTCAGGCTGCCCTCGGGCAGTTCGTCGACGAAGCGGCTCTTGACGTTGTAGCGCGTCTGGCCGTGCAGCAGCCGCGTCTGGCTGAAGCTCATGTACAGGCGCTTGCGCGCCCGCGTGATCGCCACGTACATCAGGCGGCGCTCCTCCTCCAGCCCATCGGCATCGGACATCGCGTTCTCGTGCGGGAACAGTCCCTCCTCGAGTCCGGTGAGGAACACGCAGTCGAACTCCAGGCCCTTGGCCGAATGCACGGTCATCAGCTGCACCGCGTCCTGCCCGGCCTGGGCCTGGTTGTCGCCGGCCTCCAGCGCCGCGTGCGTGAGAAAGGCTGCGAGCGGCGACACGATCTCGCCGGTCTCGGCGTCGGGCCTCACCTCGGCCGGCGCCACCGCGGCCGGCACGCCGGCGGCAATCGCGCCTGCCACCTCGTCGACCGGCAGCGCCACGGCGTCCTTGCCGAAGCCCTCCTGCGTCACGAAAGCCTCGGCGGCGTTGACCAGCTCCTCCAGGTTCTCGATGCGGTCGGCGCCTTCCTTCTCGCTGCGGTAGAAGTCGATCAGCCCGGTGGCATGAAGCACGTGCTCGATGATCTCGCGCAGCGTGAGCCCGCGCGTGGCCTCGCGCATCGCGTCGATCAGCTCGTTGAACGCGCGCAGGTTGTTGCCGGCCTTTCCGGTGAGCGCGCCGGCGCTCTGGTGCAGGCTGCGACCGCTGGCCCTGGCCGCGTCCTGCAGCTGCTCCACGCTGCGCGCGCCGATGCCGCGCGTGGGGAAGTTCACCACCCGCAGGTACGAGGTGTCGTCGTTCGGGTTCTCGATCAGCCGCAGGTAGGCCAGCGCATGCTTGACTTCGGCGCGCTCGAAGAAGCGCAGGCCGCCGTAGACACGGTACGGCACGCCGGCGTTGAAGAGCGCGCTTTCGAGCACGCGGCTCTGCGCGTTGCTGCGGTAGAGCAGCGCCAGCTCGCTGCGCGGCACACCGCTCCTGTGCAGCTGCTGCAGCTCGTCGAGCAGCCACTGCGCCTCGGCGTAGTCGCTGGTGGCCTCGAGCACGCGCACCGGCTCGCCGGGGCCGGCGTCGGTGCGCAGGTTCTTGCCGAGGCGGTGCGCGTTGTGCGCGATCAGCGCGTTGGCGGCGTCGAGGATGTGGCCGAACGAGCGGTAGTTCTGCTCCAGCTTGATCACCCGCGGCACGTGGTACTCGCGCTCGAACTGCGCCATGTTGCCCACCTGCGCGCCGCGGAAGGCATAGATGCTCTGATCATCGTCGCCGACCGCGAACAGGCTCTGCGCCATATGCCCCGACCCCGCCTGCGGCGGCGGCGCGAACAGCTTGAGCCACCGGTACTGCAGCTTGTTGGTGTCCTGGAACTCGTCGACCAGCACGTGCGCGAAGCGCCGCTGGTAGTGCTCGCGCAGCGCGTCGTTGTCGCGCAGCAGCTCGTAGCTGCGCAGCATCAGCTCGGCGAAGTCGACCACGCCTTCGCGCTGGCACTGGTCTTCGTAGGCCTGGAAGATCTCGATCATCTTGCGCGTCTGCGGGTCGTGCGCGGCCACGTCGCGCGGCCGCTGCCCCTCCTCTTTCGCGCCGGCGATGAACCAGGCCACCTGCTTGGGCACGAAGCGCTCCTCGTCGAGGTTCATCGCCTTGATCACGCGCTTGACCGCAGACACCTGGTCGCCCGCGTCGAGGATCTGAAAGCTCTGCGGCAGGGCCGCGAGCTTCCAGTGCGCGCGCAGGAAGCGGTTGCACAAGCCGTGGAAGGTGCCGATCCACATGCCGCGCACGTTGATCGGCAGCATCGCCGCCAGCCGCGTGAGCATCTCCTTGGCGGCCTTGTTGGTGAAGGTCACCGCCATCACGCCACCGGGCGAGACCTGCCCGGTGGCCAGCAGCCAGGCGATGCGCGTGGTCAGCACGCGCGTCTTGCCCGAGCCGGCACCGGCCAGGATCAACGCCGGCACCACGGGCAGCGTGACCGCGGAGCGCTGCTCCGGATTCAGATTGCGCAGCAGGGCTTCGCCGCCGCGCGCCCCATCGTGCAGCGAATCGCCCACAGAATGCGTGTCATGCATCCGCGAATTCTAGGAGTCGCCTGCGTGCTGGCTGCCGCGGCTGCGGCCACCGCGACCCGCGCGGCCGTCGACACCGGCCTCGAATGCCCGCACGCGCCGCGTGCGGTGGTCGAGCGCTTCATCAGCGCCGATTGCGATGCATGCTGGACGCGCCTCGACAGCGCGCGCTCGACCACCGACGCCTGGGTGCTCGACTGGATCGTGCCGAGCGCTCGCGGCGACGAGGCGCCGCTGGCCGCGGCGGCGCCGGCCGAGGCATCGGCGCGGGCGCAGCGCCGCGGAGTCGACCTGGCAAGCGACAGTGCGCTGACGCAGCGCACGCCGCTGCCGGTGACGGCCGGCGACTCGCTCGCCGTCACCGCCGGCCCGGCGTGGTACGGCTACTTCGGCGTGCAGCTCGACGTGAAGGGCCACTGGCCCGCAGGCAGCAGCGCGTGGATGGCGCTGGTGGAGGCGGTGCCGCGCGGCACCGACGGCACGCCGGTGCCGCGGCATCTGGTGCGCAACGTCGCGGGGCCGATCGCCGTCGATCGGCTCGAAGCCGACCAGCGCGAGACCCGCGCGATGCGCTGGCCCGAGACGGCCAAGCCGCAGCGCCTCGTCGCCAGCGCCTGGATCGAAACGACAGACGGGCGCATCGTCGCGTTCGCACGCGACGGATGCGCCCGCCGCTAGGCGAGCTCGGCGCCTACTTCACCGCGCTCAGGAACGCCTGCAGATCCAGGATCTCCTGCGCGCTCAGCGTGATGCCGCTGTGGCTGCCGGTGATCGAGACCATGTTGGGCACCAGCCTGCCGCCCTTGCCGGCCAGATCAGGGAACGGACCCGCAGTGTCGTAGCTGGCCGCCTTGTGGCACACCGCGCAGGCCGCCTCGTACTTGCTCTTGCCGGCGTCATAGGTGCCCGTGGGCGCGGGGGCCGGTGTGGGCGCCGGCGTGGGCGCTGGCGTCGGCGCTGGCGTTGGTGCCGGCGTTGGTGCCGGCGTTGGTGCTGGCGTTGGTGCTGGCGTTGGTGCTGGCGTTGGTGCTGGCGTTGGTGCTGGCGTCGGTGCTGGCGTCGGCGCCGGTGTCGGCGCGGGAGTCGATGCACTGTCGAGCGCGCCCTTCCAATCGCCGGCATCCTTGTCGGCAGGGCCGGTGAACGAGCCGCTCAGATTGCCTGCGCCATCGGCCTTGCCGGTGAACTGCCAGTTGGTGATTCGCCCTGCGCGCGATCGAAGGCTGTACGTGCCGTCGGCGGCCAACGTGCCTTGCACCCGGATCAGCGTCGCGCGGCGCGTGCTGCGCTGGCTCGACCTGGCGCCGTCGTCGGAGGAGTCGTCCTCGGTCGCGGCCTGCTGGGCGACCATGTCGGCTTCGTACTGCTGGCTGCGCTGCGCGAAGGCCTGGCGGAACTGCTGCAGCGCCACGGCCTGGGCATCACCGCTCGTGCCGGTTGCGCCGGTCGAGGTGTCGAGCGCCTTGCGCAAGGACTCGGTCAGCGTTCGCACGTCGCCGTGATAGCGCTGCGTCAGCACGTCGGTGGCCGACGTCGTGGCGGCCGCGCTGGTGGCGGCCCCGCCCGTCGCGGCGGCTGTCGTCGTCGGGCTCAGCATGATCATGCCCTGCACCTCGGTCGTGCCGTCGGACGCGGTCTCGCTGCGCAGCCACAGCGTGCCGGTCCAGGCCTTGCCGGCGTCCGGGCCGGCCGTGACGTTGGCCCCGAACGCATAGCGCGTGGCCGACCAGCTGCTCGAGGCCGCCGTGGTGGTGCCGGCGCTGCGCTTGGCATCGACCTGGATGCCGGCGGCGGATTCCGACACCGTCACGACCGCTGGCGCTGCCGCATCGGTGGTCGATGTGCCGCTGCCGCTTCCGCCGCAGGCCGCCAGGGCGCAGGCGGCCGCCAGGGCCGACCATCGCCATGCTCGTCGGCGCGTGTGCCATGCATCGTGCTGTGGATTCATTGCTCTTTCTCCTATCGGTTGCGACTGACGTCTTCGCGTCGCTCGATGACCCGTGCGGCCACCGCGACGCCACTCATGTATCGCGCAAGAGTCCATCGCTTCACGCACGACACGGCGCGCACCGTACCGGCCGATGCGCGCGAAGGCGAGCAAAGTTCGTCGTCCTTACGCCGGTTACGGCAGTGCCGGCGCGAGGAACACGATCACACGCGAAGGCACATGAGGTTTCGATGCTGAGGCGGCGCTCAGGATGGTGAGCGGTCGTGCGATCGCGTCAAAAACTGCTGCGCTGTCGCTGCGTTGCCTCAGTTGCTTAGCGTCGCCTTAACTGTGCAACGGGTGGCTACACCGGCGTCGGCGCCGCTTGCATCGAGGCCCGCGCTGCACACAATCACTCACGACCCGTCGACGCTGCCCGCGTATCGCGAGCGCGTCGATCGCAACGCAACCCCGAGACCCGCACGCCATGCGCATGCCGACCGATGCTGTGGACGGACCCATCCGCACCGTGGTGCGCGAGCAATCCCTGTCGGACATCGACTGGACGAGCACGCAGCTCACGCCGCGCGATCTGCTGCTGCTCGAGCGCCTGGATCACGAACGCCGCGTTCGCGTCGAACTCGGCATGCCCGAGGCCGCCATCGGCCTCGCCGAGGCGATGCTGATCATCTGGCACACCGCCACCACGCCCGACGTGTGCGTGGGCCACGGCCTGCCCGGCTAGGGATGCCGCAGCTCATGGTCTCGCGCGCAGTGCACACGGGCGATCGAGCCCTGTTCCACCGGCTGCTCGAGCTGTGCCACATGCCGTGGCTCGGCCTGCCCGCGCAGCGCATCGAAGCCGGCATGCGCCGGGCGCAGCGGCTGCGCACCGTGGCGCTGCAGTTCGAGGCGGCACTTCAGGGCGTGCCGGCCCGGCTCGCCAATCCGCTGTGCGCACGCATCCGCCGCGCGCCGACGGTCACCGACCTCTGGCATCTGCGGCCCGCCGTGTTCGAGGCGCTGGCCGTCAGCCTGGGGCAGGATCAGGCGCAGCTGCGGCTGCAGCCGCTGAACGCGCTGTTCCGATCGCAGGGGCCGCGCAGCGTGCCGCTGCCGTTCGACTCGGAGCTGTAGGGTCCGACGGCGAGGCGTCTCGGTCTTCGCCGGCGCCGGTCGCAGCCGGCGCATCGCCATCGCCTCCGGGCAACTGCGGCTGCATCGCGGCATCGCTCGAGCATCACAATCGCGCTCGGCATGCGCGCACTTCTCGCCGATCACAAAGCCTTGACGGCACCTCTGCGCTCCGCGGCGGCGCGAGCGCACGCGTGGATGAGCTGACGTGTCGAACCAGCGCACCACCGACGATGCCACCGCGCGCGGGCCGGCCTGGTCGCTGCGCCGGCGCATGGTCTGGATCGCCGCTGCAGCGCTGTTCGCGTCGCTCGTCTCGGGCGCCTTGGCCATGCACTGGGCCTCGCGCCTCGAGGAGGACCAAGCCATGGACGCCAGGCTGGAGCACCTGGGCGCCGTGATGATCGCGTTCGTGGAAGACGAGGTCGCCGAGGAGTTGCTCGAAGCCACGCACGGGCTGCACGCGATGCCGCTGAACATGAAGACGCGCGCGGCGGTGTCGGCGCTGTACCGCTTCCAGGTCTGGACGCCGCACGGTTCGCTCCTGCTGCGCAGCCGCGAGACACCGGCGGACCAGCCGTTGATGCCGCTGACGCGGCTGGGCTATGCCGACGCCAGGATCGCCGACGAACCACACCGCGTGTTCTCGCTGCCGACGCGAAACGGCGAGTTCATCGTCCAGGTCGCCGAGAACGTCACCGCACGCTGGACGCAGCGGGGCACGCTCACGCTGGCCTACGCGCTGTTCCTGGCGCTGCCGCTGGCACTCGTGTTCACGCTCGCCGGGCTGTGGCTGCGGCGATCGCTGCGTTCGATCGACGAGCTGGCCGGGCAACTCGGCGAACGCCGGCCGCTGGACCTGTCGCCGCTGCGGGTGACGTCTCCGCCGCAGGAGATGCTGCCGATCCTGCGCTCGATCGACGGCCTGATCGGGCGCGTGGCGCACGCGCTGTCGGTGGAACGTGCGTTCACGTCGATGGCCGCGCACGAGATGCGCACGCCGCTCGCCGGCCTGCGCGCCAGCGCGCAGGTGGCGCGTCGGGCCAGCCAGCCCGATACGCGCGACGAGGCGCTGCGCGCCGTGGTGGCTGGCGCCGACCGCGCCGCGCATCTGCTGGACCAGCTGCTCGATCTGGCACGCGTGGACTCGACGCCCAAAGACGCCGAGCCGATGCTCGAAGCGGTGGACCTGGCCGCGCTGCATGCCGAGCTGTGGTCCGAACTCGAAGCCCGCGCGGCGCGCAAGCAGCTGCATCTGACGACGCGCTTCGACGCGCCGACGCTGCGCGGGCATCGCTTCGCCTTGCACACGCTGCTGCGCAACCTGCTCGTCAACGCGATCGACTACACGCCCGAGGGCGGCCGCGTCGAGGTGAGCACGCATCACGCAGGCGGCGCGCTGGTGCTGACGGTGGACGATTCAGGGCCCGGCATCCGCCCCGAGGATCGCGCGCGCGCCTTCGAGCGCTTCAACCGCCTTGGCCTGCGCCAGGCCGGCGGCGTGGGGCTCGGCCTGTCGATCGCGCTGTCGGTGGTGGAACTGCACCGCGCGCGGCTGGAGCTGCACGATTCACCGCTCGGCGGGCTGCGCGCGCGCGTGGTGTTCGACGGCGCGTCGACACCCTAACTCGTTCATCGCTATGCCTGCTGCACCGCCCGCGCCGGCTGATCCAGCTCGGCGACGCGGTCCAACGGGCACAGCTGGTAGCCCACGCCGCGCACGGTGAGGATCAACCCAGGATGCAGCTTGCGCCGCAGGTGGTGCACGTGCACCTCGACCGCGTTGCTGCCGATCGCCTCGCCCCATCCATACAGCGCCATTTCGAGCTGCTCGCGCGTTGCGATCCGATTCGGCCGGCGGATCATCGCGTCGAGCAGCAGGAACTCCTTGCTCGTCAGCGCCAGCCTGGCGCCGTGCCACAGCACGGTGCGATCGAGCGGCAACACCCGCAGCGGCCCATGCTCCATCGCCGCGGCGCCGTCGCCGTGCTGAGTCCGCCTCACCACCGCGCGCACGCGCGCCGCCAGTTCGTCGAGGTCGTAGGGCTTGACCATGTAGTCGTCGGCGCCGAGGTCCAGCAGCGCGATGCGCTCACTCTTCTGCGCCCGCGCCGTGAGCACGATCACCGGCGTGCGCTCATGGCGCGTGCGCACGTTGCGCAGGCATTCCTCGCCGGCCACCTCGGGCAGGCCCAGATCGAGCAGCACGCAGTCGTAGCGATGCCTGGCGAGCGACGCGAGTGCCTGCGGCCCGTCGGTCACCCACTCCACGCTCCAGCCGTGCTCGAGCAGGCCCAGGCAGGTCGCCCGGCCCAGCAGGGCATCGTCTTCGGCCAGCAGCAGACGCAATTCAGGGCCTCTCGGCAGAACATGTGAATGGCGATCGCGCCCGGCTTGGCGTGACGCCATCGCTGCAAATGTGCGATTCTCCCAGAGAATCTCGACGCCCTGGCGGGCCCGGTGTGTATCCGAGCGTGATGATTGGATCGGATCGGATCGCATCGCCCGGCAGCGGTTACCGTTGCGCGATGTTCGGTCGACGCGGCTCATCGCCTCAGCTGGCCCTCGCGCTGCAAGGCGGTGGCACGCATGGCGCGTTCACCTGGGGCGCGCTCGACGCATTGCTCGAACGCAGCCCGGCCGAGATCCGCGCCATCAGCGGCACCAGTGCCGGCGCCGTGAACGCGGTGGTGCTGGCCGACGGTCTGCTGCGAGGCGGGCGCGACGCCGCGCGCGAGGCGCTCGACGCCTTCTGGCGCGCTCTGGGCCAGGCGATACCGTGGGACGCACTGGGCCTCGCGCGCAACGGCGACAGGCTGAGCCCGGCGGGACGCCTGCTGCTGCAGTGGTCGCAGATCTTCTCGCCCGCGCAGCGCAACCCGCTGCAGCTCGATCCGCTGCGCGACCTGCTCGCGAAGCGGGTCGACTTCGAGCGGCTGCGGCGCCAGAGCCGGCTGCGTCTGCATCTGGCCGCCACGCAGGCCAACACCGGCCGCTTGCGCATCTTCAGCGGCGCCGACCTGAGCCTCGAGGCCGTGCTCGCGTCCGCCTGCCTGCCCATGGTGCAGAAGGCGGTGCCGATCGACGGCGAGCCCTATTGGGATGGCGGCTACAGCGCCAACCCGGCGCTGACGCCGCTGCTCGGCGACGCGCACACGCGTGACATCCTGGTCGTGATGCTGAGCCCGTGGAGTCTGGGCGACGAGCCGACCACCGCCGACGAGATCCGCACGCGCGCCACCGAAATCGCGTTCAACGCAACCTTCCTGCGCGAGATGCGCCTGCTGGCCGACGCCACGGCGATCGCGCGCAAGGCGTGGCTGCCGGGGCCGCTCGAGCGGCAGCTGCGGCGCGTGCGCTGGCACCTCGTGGACGGCCATGACGCGCTGGCCGCGATGCCGCCCGACAGCAAGCTGGTTGCCCATCCGCAGTTGCTGGAACGATTACGTGAAGCCGGTCGCCGGCGTGCGCTGGACTGGCTCGAGCGCCATGGCACCGCCATCGGCCGCAAGGGCAGCGCGGACATCGCGGCGCTCTTCGGCGACCACACCGCGCCGTTGCGATCGCCCGGACCCTGAAGAGACGCTGAAGGTGGTAAGCAAATACGTGCGACGACGCGGGCGCCGCCGGGGGCAGCACTCGGGCGCGGCGACAGGACTTGTCACACGTGATCTAGATCACCTTAGTCAGCCTTAAGCGAGCGAACAGCCGACCCCCCCGAGAATGGGCGCACCGCCCAGAAGTACGGCGCCCAAGACAACTTTTGCATACGCGCCCAGACGGCGGATCCAGAGAATGCCAGCCGTAGCTTTGCCGTTCATGCCGCTGCCCTGCACCCGTGCAGGCCCTGCACCTGCGCACGCGATCGACCTCGAACGATGAACACCGCCGCTCTGCCCGCCGTTGCCGACGACATCCAGCCGCTCGACGAAACCGTCATCCCGCGACGGCGCCGCTCGTCGACACGGCGCCGGGTCGAGGCCCACGTGGTCCTCGCGCCCGCGCCTCTGCCCGAGATCACGCCGCAGGCGCAGGCCGCGGTCGAGCTCGACGCCACGGTGCCGCCGCGCAAGGCGTCGGTCGCCGACACCAGCCTGCGCGGCGACCTGATGCTCTACGGCCTGATGGCGCTGCTCATCGGATCGGCCTGGTACACCGCGCAGCAGAAGTGGCTCAAGCCGAACGACGACCTGAACTACTGGATCGGCGTCGCCGGCGGTTCGATGATGCTGGTGCTGTTCGCCTACCCGCTGCGCAAGTACATCGGCTTCATGCGCGCGCTGGGCAAGGTGAAGTGGTGGTTCTGGTTCCACCTCACGATGGGCATCGCCGGCCCCTGGCTCATCCTGGTGCACTCGCGCTTCTTCCACGTCGGCTCGCTGAACGCGGGCGTGGCGCTGTACAGCATGGTCGTCGTGGTGCTCAGCGGCGTGGTCGGGCGGTTCATCTACGTGCGCATCCACCGCGGCCTCGACGGCGAGCGCACCAGCCTGAAGGCGCTGCGCGAGCGCGCCGGGCTGGTCGAGAGCAACGCGCGCTCGCGGCTGCACTTCGCGCCGAAGGTCGAAGCGCGGCTGCTCGCGTTCGAGAAGCGCGAGCTCGAGGCCGACCGCAACTGGCTGACGCATCTGCGCCAGGTGACCTGGCTGCCGGTGCAGCAGGCGGTCACCTACGTGCAGTGCGTGATGGAGCTGCGCGCGCCGCTGCACAAGCTGGCCAGCCGCTACGACTGGAGCGCCGCCGACCTGAAGCGCCGCAAGCGCCGCGCCCGGCGTCTCGTCGACCACTATCTCAATGCCGTCGTGCGCGTCGCGCAGTACAACGCCTTCGAGCGCGTGTTCGCGATGTGGCACATGGCCCACCTGCCCTTCATCTACCTGCTGGTGATCAGTGCCATCGTGCACGTGGTCGCGGTCCACGCCTACTGATGAGGGCGCTGTGGATCCTGCTGTTCGCCCTTTGTGCGTGGGGCCCCGCCGCGGCGCAGAACATCGAGTCCGTGCTGCGTCCGGGCGAGCTCGTGCAGGGCCACGCCAAGTGGGAAGAGGAATGCACGAAGTGCCATGTGCGCTTCGACAAGAACGCGCAGGACAAGCTGTGCATGGACTGCCACAAGGAGGTGGGAGCCGACATGCGTGAGCGCCGCGGCTTCCACGGCCGGCAGAAGGCCCAGCCCTGCCGCAGCTGCCACACCGACCACCGCGGTCGCGGCGCGCGCGTCGTCGTCCTCGACAAGCAGAAGTTCGACCACGACGAGTCCGACTACGCGCTGCGCGGCAAGCACAAGGACACCGGCTGCGAGAAGTGCCACGAGCCGAAGAAGAAGTACTGGGAGGCGCCGTCCGACTGCAACGCCTGCCACAAGAAGGACGACGCGCACAAGGGCCAGCTCGGCACCAAGTGCGCCGACTGCCACAACGAGAGCGACTGGAAGGAAGTCAACAAGTTCGACCACGAGAAGACGCGCTTCCAGCTGCGCGGCAAGCACGTCGACACCAAGTGCGCGGACTGCCACAAGAAGGGCGACGACTACAAGGCCGCGCCGCGCACCTGCATCGGCTGCCACAAGAAGGACGACGACGGCAACAAGGGCCACAAGGGCCTGTACGGCGACAAGTGCGACAGCTGCCACGGCGTGAAGGCCTGGAAGCCGGCGACCTTCAACCACGACACCGACACCAAGTACAGCCTGCGCGGCAAGCACAAGCAGACCAAGTGCGCCGACTGCCACACCGGCCACCTCTACAAGGACAAGGTCGGCACCGCCTGCATCGACTGCCACAAGAAGGACGACGACGGCAACAAGGGCCACAAGGGCAGCCTGGGCCGCGACTGCGCCGCCTGCCACATCGAGGCCGGCTGGAAGGAAAAGGGCAAGTTCGACCACGACAAGACCAAGTTCGCGCTGCTGGGCAAGCACGCCGACGTCAAGTGCGCCGACTGCCACAAGAGCACCAACTACAAGGAAGCGCCGAAGGACTGCATCGGCTGCCACAAGAAGGACGACAAGCACGAGACCACGCTGGGCACGAAATGCGAGAGCTGCCACGGCGAGAAGGACTGGAAGGACGTGCGCCGCTTCGACCACGACAAGACGAAGTTCCAGCTGCGCAACGCCCACGCCGCCAAGAAGGTGCAGTGCAAGGACTGCCACCAGAGCCTCAAGCACTACCGCGACATACCGCGCGACTGCTACAGCTGCCACAAGAAGGACGACAAGCACGAGGGCCAGCAGGGTAAGAAGTGCGAGAGCTGCCACGGCGATCGCGACTGGAAGACCACGACCTTCGACCACGGGCTGACGCGCTTTCCGCTGCTGGGCAAGCACGCCAAGGTCGAGTGCAAGGACTGCCACAAGAGCCCGCGCTTCAAGGACGCCAAGGTCGCCTGCGTGGCGTGCCACCTGAAGGACGACAAGCACAAGAAGACGCTCGGCGCCCTGTGCGAGGACTGCCACAACGCGCGCGACTGGAAGACGTGGAACTACGACCACGACAAGCGCACCAAATTCGCGCTCGACGGCAAGCACAAGGGCGTGGCCTGCAGCGCCTGCCATACTCGGCCGATGGAAGGCAAGGTCGAGGCATCGGTGCGCTGCTACAGCTGCCACGCCAAGGAAGACGTGCACGACGGCATCTATGGCCGCATGTGCGAGCAGTGCCACGTCACGTCGTCGTTCAAGACCATCCGGCAACGCGCCGTGCCGGGCGGCAAGATGCTCGGGAGTGCGCCTTGAACGAGGTGAAACCCGTTCGCAGGATCACGCGCCCGGTGCGCGACTGGCTGCTGCCGGCCGTGATGGCGCTCGTCAGTTTCGCGCTGCTGGCGCTGATGTCGCCCGGCGCGGTGGCCCAGGGCGCGTTCGACCACCAGACGACGGGCTTCGCACTCGCCGGCGCACATACCGACGTGCGCTGCGAAACCTGTCACATCAAGGGCATCTTCAAGGGCACGCCGCGCGCCTGCGACGCCTGCCACGTGCAGAACAACCCGCGCAACGCGATCGCGATGCCGGTGAATCACGTGCGCACGGCGCAGAGCTGCGACACCTGCCACTCCACGCAGACCTTCGGCGGCGCGCGGTTCGACCACGTGCTGGCCATCGGCCAGGCCTGCGCGTCGTGCCACAACGGTGCGCAGGCGATCGGCAAGCCCGCCAACCACCCGGCCACGAGCGCGCCCTGCGGCGACTGCCACACGACGATCTCGTTCGCCACCATCACGCGGCCGGCCAACCACATTCCCACGCTGGCCTCGTCGAGCTGCGAGAGCTGCCACGTCGCGATGAGCACGGGCGGCGGGTTCGCCAACGCGATGATGAACCACACCGGCTACACCAGCTGCGCGCAGTGCCACGCGCCCGGGGTGGCCAATTCGTTCTTCGGCGTGCAGATCAAGTCGTCGCTGACCTCGCCGCCGCACGTCCCCGCGTCCGACAGCTGCGAGCTGTGCCACACCAGCGTGCCGACGATGCTGATCCCGACCACCGGCGCGGCGAGCGTCGGCGGCACGACGTTCGCCAACGGGCGCATGAGCCACTCCGGCATCACCGCCAATTGCGTGCAGTGCCATGGCTCGTCGGTCGTCGCCGGCACCTTCATCGGCGTGACGCCCAAGACCAAGGCGGGGCTGACGCCTCCGCACCTGCCGACCACCGACACCTGCGAGCATTGCCACTCGAATGCGATTCCGGCGCAGCTGATCCCCTCGGCGGGCGCGGCCTCCGTCGGCGCGACGACGTTCGCCAACGCGCAGATGAATCACACCGGCATCGGCAGCAACTGCGCCGCGTGCCACGGCCCGACGATCACGGGCGCGTCGTTCTACGGCGTGTCGAGCATCGTGACGATGCCGCCCACGTCACCGGTGGGGCCCAACGCGCACATCCCGTCGAGCACCACCTGCGAGAGCTGCCACCTGGGCAGCACGCCCGCGGGCCTGGTGCCCGCCAACGCGCCGCGCGGCGCACCTGGCAGCGGCTTCGCCACGCCGGCGCCGACCTCGGCCCAGATCCACGCCGGCGTGACCGGCGGCTGCAGCGCCTGCCACGAGACGAGCTATGTCTGGATGGGCATGAGCGCCTATCCGATCCGCCCGACCATCGTCACCGCGGGCGCGCAGTACACGGGCTTCCACACCCGCCCGCGCGCGGCGGGGGGTACCTACAACGTCGCCGATGCCGCGCACCCGGCCACCGGCGACTGCAGCCAGTGCCACAGCAACACCAGCGCCTTCTCGGCATTGGACACGCCGGCCAATCACATACCGTATGCGGCGACGGCGCAATGCTCCTCATGCCATACCAACGCCGACTTCTCGGTCGTGCCTTCGCTGGCGAACATCCATGCCAACGCGCAGAGCACCACGAGCAACTGCGCGCAATGCCACAGCACGAGCGCTGCGGCGACCTACTCGATCCCGTCGATCGGCTTCACGATCGTCGCGCCGCCGGCCAACCACATCCCGTCCAACGCCTCGTGCGAGGCCTGCCACGTCGGCGCGGGCTCGAGCATCACCGCCACGCCGGTGCCGAATGGCGCGACGTTCGCCAACTCGCGCATGAGCCACACCGGCATCACCGGCAACTGCGAGTCTTGCCACACGGCATCGGGATCGAGCGCCACCTTCACGGGCATCACCAACATCGTGCGCATGCCGCCCACGTCGCCGGTGGGCGCGAGCTCGCACATTCCATCGGGAACGGCGTGCGCGAACTGCCACCTGGGATCCCTCGCCAACGTGTCCGGGCTGATTCCGGCCAACGCGACGCGCAGCGCCCCGGGCACGCTGTTCGCGACGCCCGCACCGACGACGGCGCAGATCCACAGCGGCGTCACCAGCGGCTGCAGCAGCTGCCACGACACCAACTACGTCTGGATGGGCATGAGCGCCTATCCGATCGCGCCGACGGTGCTCACCGTGAACGGCCAGTACACCGGCTTCCAGACGCGCCCGCGCGCCGCCGCCGGCACCTACAACGTCGCCGACGCCGCGCACCCGGCCAGCGGCGACTGCTCGCAGTGCCACAGCAACACGAACTTCTTCTCGGCGGGCGACAAGCCGGCCAACCACATTCCGTACGCCGCCACCGCGCAATGCGCGGCGTGCCACACCAGTCCCGATTACTCGGTGATGCCGACGATCGCGAACATCCACGCCAACGCGCAGAGCACCACCGGCAACTGCGCGCAGTGCCACAGCAGCACCGCGGCAGCCACCTATGCGATCCCCGCGGCCAACTTCTCGATCGTCGCGCCGCCGGCCAACCACATCCCGTCCAACGCCTCGTGCGAGGCCTGCCACGTCGGTGCGGGCTCGAGCATCACCGCCACGCCGGTGCCCAACGGCGCGACCTTCGCCAACTCGCGCATGAGCCACACCGGCATCACCGGCAATTGCGAGTCTTGCCACACGGCATCGGGCACAACGACCACCTTCACCGGCATCACCAACATCGTGCGCATGCCGCCCACGTCGCCGATGGGTCCGACGTCGCACATTCCTTCGGGAACGGCGTGCGCGAACTGCCACCTGGGCACGCTGGCCAACGTGTCCGGGCTGATCCCCGCCAATGCCACGCGCAGCGCACCCGGGACGTTGTTTGCGACGCCCGCACCGACCACGGCGCAGATCCACAGCGGCGTCAGCAGCGGCTGCAGCAGCTGCCACGACACCAACTACGTCTGGATGGGCATGAGCGCCTATCCGATCGCGCCGACGGTGCTCACCGCGAACGGGCAGTACACCGGCTTCCAGACGCGCCCACGCGCAGCCGCCGGCACCTACAACGTCGCCGACGCCGCGCACCCGGCCACGGGCGACTGCTCGCAATGCCACAGCGGCTTCAACTACTTCACCGCTCAGGACAAACCGGCCAATCACATTCCGTACGCCGCCACCGCGCAATGCGCGGCGTGCCACACCAATCCCGATTACTCGGTGATGCCGACGATCGCGAACATCCACGCCAACGCCCAGAGCACGACCAGCAATTGCGCCGAGTGCCACAGCGCCTCGGCCGCGGCGTTCTTCGCCATTCCCGCGGCCAACTTCTCGATCGTCGCGCCGCCGACCAACCACATCCCGACCAACGCTGCGTGCGAGCTCTGCCACGTCGGCGCGGGCTCCAGCATCACCGCCACGCCGGTGCCCAACGGTGCGAAGTTCTCCGGCTCGCGCATGAACCACTCGGGCATCACCGGCACCTGCGTGGCCTGCCACACGGCGTCGGGCTCGTCGACCACCTTCGCCGGCATCACCAACATCGTGCGCATGCCGCCGACCTCGCCGGTGGGAGCCAACTCGCACATCCCGTCGAGCACCGCCTGCGAGAGCTGTCACCTGCCGAGCATGCCCAGCGGCCTGATCCCGGCCAACGCCACGCGCTCGGTGCCGGGGTCGCTGTTCGCCACGCCGGCACCGACCACGGCGCAGATCCACAGCGGCGTCACCGGCGGCTGCAACAGCTGCCACGACACCAACTACGTCTGGATGGGCATGAGCGCGTACCCGATCGCGCCGAGCGTGCTCACGGCCGGCGCGCAGTACACCGGCTTCCAGACGCGCCCGCGCGCCGCCGCCGGCACCTACAACGTCGCCGACGCCGCGCACCCGGCCACCGGCGACTGCTCGCAGTGCCACAGCGGCTTCAACTACTTCACCGCTCAAGACAAGCCGGCCAATCACATTCCGTACACCGCCACCGCGCAATGCACGGCGTGCCACACCAATCCCGATTACTCGGTGATGCCGACGATCGCGAACATCCACGCCAACGCCCAGAGCACCACCGCCAACTGCGCGCAATGCCACAGCAGCACCGCGGCAGCCACGTATGCGATCCCCGCGGCCAACTTCACGATCGTCGCGCCGCCGAGCAACCACATCCCCACCAGCGCAGCGTGCGAGCTCTGCCACGTCGGCGCCGGCTCCAGCATCACCGCCACGCCGGTGCCCAACGGTGCGAAGTTCTCCGGCTCGCGCATGAGCCACTCGGGCATCACCAGCAACTGCGTGGCCTGCCATACGGCACCGGGCTCGGGCACCACCTTCGCCGGCATCACCAACATCGTGCGCATGCCGCCGACCTCGCCGGTGGGTGCCAGCTCGCACATCCCGTCGGGAACGGTGTGCGAATCCTGCCACCTGGGCACGCTGGCCAACGTATCCGGGCTGATCCCGGCCAACGCCACGCGCAACGCCCCGGGCACGCTGTTCGCCACGCCGGCGCCGACGACGACGCAGATCCACAGCGGCGTCACCGGCGGCTGCAACGCGTGTCACGAGTCCGGCTATGTCTGGATGGCCATGAGCGCCTACCCGATTTCACCCACCACCGTGGTCGCCGGTGCGCAGTACACGGGCTTCCATACCCGCCCACGCGCTGCGGCCGGCACCTACAACGTCGCGGATGCGGCACACCCGTCCAGCGGCGACTGCTCGCAATGCCACAGCGGCTTCAACTACTTCAGCGCGCAGGCGAAGCCGCCCGGGCACATCCCGACGCAGGCGTCGTGCACGCAATGCCACGTCGTCGCCGGTGACTACTCGATCGCCGGCCTGACGAACAGCATGGCGACGATGCACACTGGCATCACGAGCGGCTGCATCTCGTGCCACACGGCCGGCTCCGGCGCCGGGCCGTTCGCCGGCTGCACGACGCAGGCCGCGTGCGCGTCGCCGCCGCCGCTCACCTACCAGCCCAAGACCATGCCGCTGGCCCCGGGGGGTTCGCCCACCGCGCCGTCGTCGCAGACGCACGTGCCCGCGGCCGGCATCGCCTGCGAGAAGTGCCACGTGACGACCACGTTCACCACGTTCTCGGGCATGAACATGAAGAACAACACCACGGCTCACCAGGCGGTCGGGTCCTACACCTGCATCACGTGCCACGAAGGAACGCCGAAGTACACCTGGTACGGCGTGACCAACCTGGTGACGAGAGCGGTGGGCCACGAGGGCCGCAAGGTCGGCCAGGACTGCATCAGCTCAGGCTGCCACCAGAAGCGCTACGACAAGTTCGTGGCAACGGGCCTGCTGCGCCCGGTGCTGCGAGCCGCGAACACCGCGCCGCGGCTGCTGCCGGGCGGCATTCAGCGGCCCGGCATCACGGTGCCTGCCGGCGCCACGTTCGACCACCAGGGCGTGCTGCCGGGCCAGTGCCAGAGCTGCCACAACGGCGTGGCCGCGCGCGGCTTGTCGGCCAAGCATCTGCCGGTGAAGACGTCGTGCGACAACTGCCACCGCACCACGGCCTGGCTGCCGGCGCAGTTCAGCCACCAGGGCATCGCTGCCGGCGATTGCATCGGCTGCCACAACGGCTCCAAGGCGGTCGGCAAACCGAGCGGACACTTCCTGACGGCGCGTTCGTGCGACAGCTGCCACCGCGTCGCGAGCTGGCTGCCGGCAGCCTACTCCCACACCTCGCCGGCGTACCGGCCCGCGGCCGACAAACCGTTCTGCGTCAGCTGCCACGTGACCAACGGCGAGATCATCCCGCGCGTGATGCACACCAACCCGCGCCTGCGACCGGTGCCCACGACCCCATGACCTCCGAAGCCCTCCCGCCGCCGAGCATCTGCAGCTGACCCCGCCCAACAAGAATAACAATGCGGTCATGATCACCCGCCGACTGGAAGACACGCTGCTGCCACAGCTGCTGATGCCGCGCGTGATGGCGGTCGCGCTGCCGCTGGCCGCCGCGCAGGCGTCGGCGCAGACGCTCGACAGCCTGACGATGATCACCCGCGGCTCCGACGTCGTTGCGGTCGCCCGCTTCAATGCCCCGGTGCGCTTCGTGCGCCAGGCACCGCTGGGCCCGACGCAGCTGCTGCGCGTGGATTTCGAGCTCATCGCCGGCGACGAGAGCGTCACCAACCAGGCCGTCGAGGAGAGCCGACAGGCCAGCGGCGTGGCCAACGCGCCCGATGTGACGCTGACCTACGTGCCCGTGCGCCGCGCCAGCGTCAAGCAGCTGACGCTGCAGTTGTCGAAGGCGAGCCTCGTCAGGGCGCGGCAAGGCGGCGACGGCCGCACGATCGAGTTCGCCTTCCCGGGTGCGGCGTCCGCGCAGGCCGCGGCGCCGGCCAGCGACCGCCGCTGGGCCGTGACCCTGCAGACCGTGCCGCTCGCCTCGCCGGAGATGATGCTGCCGGTGCCCATGCAGTTCCAGGCCTACGACGTGTTCAGCGTGAACACGATCGCCAACGGCGTGCCGAGCGTGCAGATCAATGTCGGCTACTTCGAGACCGAGGAGCAGGCCGAACGCGTGCGCCGCCAGGCGCTGGCGCGTTTTCCCAATGCGGCGGTGCTCGATCTGACCAAGCGCCGCGCCGAAGTGCTGAAGGAAGCTGCGCAGCGCGCGCAAGAGCCTGCTCCCGCTGCACCGGCCGCGCCGCCGCCCCCGCCGGCAACGGTGGCCGTGGTGCCGGTCGCTCCACCTCCGCCGCCGCCGCTTCCTGCGCCGCCGCCAGCCGCACCGGCGCCGCCTCCGCCCGCTGCACCCGTGCCCGCGAGCCCGCCGGCGCAGCCGCCTCAGCCGGCGGCCGCAGCCGAACCTGCAGCACAGCTGTCCGAGGTCGATCGCCGCGCCGCAGATCTGCTCGAGCGAGCGCGGCGCGCGCTCGTGGAGAAGAACCCGAAGCTGGCGATCGACCTGCTGAACCAGTTGCTGCTGCTGCCGCCGAATCCGTCATCGCAGGAGGCGCAGGAGCTGATCGGCCTGGCCTGGGAGCGCAGCGGCAACACCGCACGCGCCAAGACCGAATACGAGCTGTACCTGCGGCTGTTCCCGGAGGGCGAAGGCGCCACACGCGTGCAGCAGCGGCTTGCCGCGCTCGGCACCGAAACGGCTCCTGCGGCTCCGAGCCCGGGCGCCGAGGCGCGCGCCGCGGCACCGGCGGCCGCGCCCGGAAAGACGTTTTCCGGCAGCCTGGCGCAGTACTACTACGGCGGCCGCGCGCGCAGCCAGACGCTGGTGAACATCGTTGCCGGCGTCGACCAGCAGACGATCACCACGACGCCGCAATCGGCCATCATCACCAGCGCCGACCTCAATGCGCGCTTCGCCAACCCCGACTCCGAAACGCGCTTCGTCGTGCGGGGCACCACGGCCAACAACCTGACCAGCGAGTCGCACAACTCAGGGCTGATCAACTCGGCCTATGTCGACTACCGCCGCAACGCGAGCGGACTGGGTTTGCGCGTGGGCCGCCAGTCGGCCATCAACGGCGGCCTGCTCGGCCTGTTCGACGGCGCGTCGGTGGTCTACCCGGTGACGAGCGGCGTCAAGGTCAGCCTGATGGGCGGCGTGCCGGCGAATCAGCTCGTCAATGCGCCGTCGCAACGGCTCGCTGCCGGCCTCGTCGAGGCCGACGGCCTGCTCGACCACTGGGGTGGCAGCGTCTACCTGCTCGATCAGACGGTCGAAGGCTTCACCAACCGGCGCGCGCTGGGCACCGAGATCCGCTTCTCCGCCGACACGTTCTCGGCCTATTCGCTGATCGACTACGACATCAACTTCAAGGCGTTGAACGCGTTCACGCTGCAGGGCTCGGCGCAGGTGCCGGGCCAGACGACGATCACCGTGCTGGTCGACAGCCGCAAGGCCCCGTCGCTGCAGCTGACCAACGCACTCATCACGACCGGACAGTCCTCGCTGAAGGACTATCTCGCGGCCGGGCGCTCGCTCGACGAGGCCATCGCCGCCGCGAAGGCGATCACCGCCGACGCGCGACAGGCCTTGATCAGCGTTTCGCGGCCGCTGAGCGAACGCTGGCAGCTGACGGCCGACGTTCGCTACAGCGATGTCGGCGCGCTGCCCAAGGTGGGCAATTTCGAGGCCACGCCCGCCACCGGCGCCCAAACCGCAGCGACGCTGCAGTTGACCGGCACCAACCTCTACTCGCCACGGGACATCAACACCTTCGGCGTCAGCGCGATTCACTCACCGTTACTCAGCGGCTCGCAGTTCAACTACAACAATCTCACGGCGCTGATGAACAACGACATGACGCTCGAGCCCTCGATCAGGTTCTACACCCAGCACAGCAGCGATGGGCTCAAGCTGTTCCGCGTGACGCCGGGGCTGCGCGTGTCGTACCGCCTGTCGGGCAAGGCCAGCCTGGTCGGGGAATCGATCGTCGAATACGCCAAGACCGACAGCCCGAGCGGCAACACGAAGACCAATTCGATCTTCTTCTACATGGGATACCGCTACGACTTCAACTGAACGGCGCCGCAAGCTGCCGTCGGCCCGAAGCGTCGCGCAACCCATCGGGTCGAACCGATTCATTGATGTCATTGCCCGTACGCCGAGTTCGAGGCCGCGATGCCTGACACTGCCGCCTGGTCGTTCGTCCTGCTGGGGCTGGGTCTCGCGATCTGGGTCGTCTGGCGCGTGCAGGCGGGCCGCCGGAGCGCTGCGCGCGCCGATCGCATCCGCCAGCATCTGGCCTCGCTGAAGGCTGCGCATGCGAACGGCACTCTCGGCAGCGAGGACTACGCGATCCGTCATGGCCAATTGGCGCAGCGCCTGGCCGACGTCGAGATTCCGCGTTCGCGCTGGGGCCGCGCGCAGCTGATGACCTACGCCGTGGCGGCCCTCGCTGCGCTCAGCGCCACCTTCGGTGCGGCCCGGCTGCTGTGGCCGGGGCAGGCCCGGCCGCCGTCGTTGGCCGCAACGCCCTCGGCTGCACCCGCAGCGTCGGCCCCGTTGCCGCTGACGCGGGAACGCTTGGAACGCGCGGTTGCGCAAGCGCGCCAGACCGTGACGGCGAATCCGAACGACGTCGGTGCATGGGCCATGCTGGCCTATTCCTACGACATGCTCGGTCGCTACGCCGACGCGAGCGCTGCGCATGCCAAGCTCATCGAGCTGCGCCCCAACGACGCGCAGGTGCTCGTCGACGCGGCAGATTCGATGGCCCTCGCGCGCGGGCGCCGCTTCGACGGCGAGCCCATGCAGCTGATCCGCCGTGCACTCGAGTTGGACGCGAACAACCTGAAGGCGCTGTCGCTGGCGGGGGCCGACGCCTTCGGGCGCAACGACGCCGCCCAGGCGATCGCCTACTGGCAACGCGCACGCGCACAAGTCAAGGATCCGGCGCTGGCGCGCGAACTCGACGACCGCATCGCCGAGGCGCAGGCACTCAAGGGGCGCTCGGGCGTGTCGGGGTCCGCCAAGGCGGCAGCGGTCGCCGCACCGGGCGCGGCCTCGTCGGTGGGTGGACGCATCGTGCTGTCGGAGCGGCTGAAATCCCGGGTGTCGGAAGGCGATGCGTTGTTCGTCTTCGCGCGCCCGGCCGACGGCTCGCGCATGCCGGTCGCGCTCGTGCGTCGCAAGGCCGGCGAACTGCCGCTCGATTTCCGGCTCGACGATTCGATGGCCATGGTGCCCGAGGCGCTGTTGTCGCGGCAGTCGCGCGTGGTGATCGGCGCGCGCATCTCCAAGCGCGGCGACGCATCGCCGCGTGCGGGCGATCTGCAGGGATTCAGCGCCCCGGTGGCCGTGGGCACGACCGGTCTGCGCGTCGAGATTTCGGAGGTCGTGCAGTGAAGGTGCATGCACGTGATACACGGCTGCGCGCCGCGCGGGTCGCAGCCCTAGGCTTCGCGCTGACGACATCGGCCGCCACGGCGATCGCCGCACTGGGCGGCAACGTCGGCAGCGTCGAGGCCGACCGGCTGCAGATGCGTGCCGTGCGCCAGGCGGCCAGCCCCGGCATCACCGGTTCGGTGCAGGAAATGCGCCTGCCCGATGGCTCGACGATCCGTCAGTTCGTCAATGCACGCGGCATCGTTTATGCCGTGGCCTGGAGCGCGCGCGTGAAACCGGACTTCACGCAACTGCTCGGGCGCCACGCCGCGAGCTTCGACGCGGGCGCCGCGGCAGCAGCGCGCCAGCCGGGCCTGAAGCGCAGCATCACCGTCGATCAAGGCGACCTCGTGGTCGTGTCGTCGGGGCGGCCTGGTGCCTTCGTCGGCCGGGCGTGGTTGAAGTCCGAACTGCCCGCAGGGGCGGCCACGGATGCGATTCGCTGAGTGCTATCGCCTCGCAGTGCGGCGGCTCATCGCGGCCACGCTGCTCGCGCTGCTCGCGGCCTGCGGCGGCAGCAGCTCGACGACCACCACCATCGTCTGCCGGGACCCCAGCGTCTGCACGGTACCCGAGGCCGCGGTCAGCACACCGACCGGAACCAACACCGTCGAGATCACCGTCGACAGCGGCCCAACCAACGCGTTCGCGCTCGGCGTGACCAACCTGCCCTATGTGAGCGTGACGGTGTGCAGCCCGGGGTCGACCACCCAGTGCGCGACGGTCGACCACGTGCTGCTCGACACCGGCTCGTACGGGCTGCGCTTGTTGAAGAGCAAGGTCGCGTCGCTCGCACTGCCCGCAGTGCCGATCGCGGCCGACGCTGGCAGCGGCACGCCCGCCGGCGACGCTGCCGAATGCTATGCCTTCGTGCTCGGCGCGGTCTGGGGGCCGCTGGTGACGGCCGACGTGCTGATCGGCGGCGAGACCGCCGGCGCCATCCCCGTGCAACTGATCGACGACGGCAGCGTGCCGTCACCCCGCGTACCGACGAACTGCAACCAGCAGGCGCAGGGCCAGCTGCTGAACTCGGTGTCGATGCTGCAGGCCAACGGCATCCTGGGCATCGGCGTGGTCGGCGTCGATTGCGGCATCACGTGCCTGACCAACAGCTATCCCGGCGGCTACGTCGTCTATTACTCGTGCCCGGCCGGCGGCGCCGACTGCCAGCCCGCCGGCATGCCGCTGGCGTCGCAGGTGCAGAACCCCGTTGCCCACTTCAAGGACAACAACAACGGCACCATGATCGTGATGCCCGCGGTGCCCGAGCTGGGCGCACAGATCGCGCGCGGCCGCCTCGTGTTCGGCATCGGCACGCAGGCCAACAACCAGATTCCGCTCCAGGCGAAGATCTACCAGCTCAACAACGATCCGAGCAGCGCCGACTACCTCTACCTCGGCGTGCAGGCCGCCGGGCGCAACTACCCGCAGAGCTTCATCGACACCGGCGCGAACGCGATGTTCTTCGAGGAGCCGGCGATCTCGAAGGCGTGCTCGGTGACCAGCGGGCAGCCGGGCAGCTGGTACTGCCCTGCCACGACCTGGCGCCAGACGGCCACGATGATCGACATGGCCGGAGCCACCGGCTCGTTCAACCTGGCGGTCACCAGCGCCGACGCGCTCTTCAATTCGGGCGCGGCGGCCTTCGCCACGCTCGCCGGGTCGGCGGGCCAGGCGACGCAGACCTTCGCGCTGGGCATGCCGTTCTTCTACGGGCGCACGGTCTTCACGTCGATCTGGGGCCAGAACCTGGCCGCCAACGGACCGTGGCACGCGTTCTAGGGTCTGTTGGCATATGAATCACACCCGCGCCGGGGTGGCCAAGGGCGCAGGCGTAGGCGCGTCGCGCAGCCAAGGCTAGACGCCTTGGCAAGCGGCGCAACGCCCGCCTGCGCCCTTGGGTACCCCGGCCCGAAGGGTGAGGCCCTGCAAGGGGCGCACTCGTCGTTGCCGATGCTCGCCGGGTGTCCAACCCGGCTGCGCTCGGCGCCTAGATTGCGCCCCTTGCAGGGCCTCACGCGGGTGCGATTCATATGCCAACAGACCCTAGTCGCCGCGGGCCTTGCGCCGAGGGGACCGCACGCCGAAGAGCATCGCCGTCACGGCCAGCAGCCCGAGCAGCGACCCGATGTCGATCGCGCCACCCCCACCACTACTTGTCTCGGCCGAGGAGTTACCCGGCCCGGCCACCGGCACGCTCGTCGGTGAAACATTGATCGCCGCCACGCCCGCTGCCGTGGCCGCGTAGAGGGCTGCGCCATCGACGCGAAGCCCGTGCACCTCGAGCGAAGGCAATGCGTCGGCGCCGCTGCCGCTGTAGGGGCTCCACGCGATCACGTTGATCGGCGAGGCGAACACGCCGTTGCTTTCGGTGGCCACGTAGATCGTGGCACCGTCGGTGGCCAACGCGCGCGCGACGCCGTTCGGATCGGCGAGGCCCGCGCCGGCACTTGCCCAGCCGCCTCCCGGCAGCGCCGCGCTGACCAGCTCACCACGGCTCGCCGCCAGCAGCTGGCTTCCGGTCCACAACAGGCTGTAGATGCGGTGGGTGCCGACATTGCCGGTGGCGAAGTTGCTCCACGACGGCGGCAGCGCGGCCGTCGATGCCACGGCAACGCTCGCGCTGCCGGCGTTCACGTCGAACACGCCCGCGTACAGATTGCTGCCTGCCGCATGCAGCGCGCTGACGCGCAGCCCCGCGAGCCCCGCGGCAGACGGCACGCCGCTCGACGGCGTGGCGCTCAGCGCCAGGCTGTAGAGGCCGTTGTCGGTGCCGATGAACAAGGTGCTGCCCACGACGTGCAGCGATGCCACCTCGGTGATCGTGCTGCCGGCGAGCTGGACCCACGTGCCGCCGGCCAAGGCATACAGGCCCACGCCCGTGCCGGCATAGACGACGCGGTTCGTTGCGTCGGCGGCAAGCACCGACACCTCGACGAGGTCGGGCAGCACGCTCGTCAATCCGGTCGACGACCAGGTCGCACCATCGTCCGAGCTGGCCAGCACGTCGGCATATTGCTCCGCGGCGACGGCGGCGTAGAGCGTCGTGCCCACGCGCACCACGTCGTTCGTGTTGGCGTTGTTCAGGCGGCCGTTGCCGCCGCCGGCTGAAACGGTTGCCGGCCCGTTGGCGCTGCTCCACGCACCGGTGGGCGCGACGGAGGCTAACGCCTGGCTCGCCATGCCGAACCCGGCACCGACGAAGAGCGTGGGCGACAGGCCACCCGTGATCGCCACCGCGTTGGCGGCCCGACTCACGCCGAGCCCTTGGGCCGGCGCGAACGAGGTGCCGTTGCTGGAGAGGTAGACGCCGGCCGAGGTTGCGAGCGCCAAGACGGATGGAGCGCCGAACGCCAGCCCGCCCGATGCCATGCCGGCGCAGTTGAATGTCGTGGCGGGTGCAGGGCTCACGCTCAGCGCATTCCACGCGTTGGACGGCGGATCGGCGACGTTCGTCGCCTGCAGCAACTGGCCGCCGCTGCAGGCATAGAGCTGCGCGAAGTCGGCGCTGTAGTGCAAGGCCTCGACCACGCCGGTGGGCCGGATCTGCAGTTGCGTGTCGGCATCCAGCCATTGCAGCGGCGTGGTGGCACTGACGAGCGAAGCGGCGAAGACACGGTCGCTCACGCCGGCCACCACGGCCAGGCCCGGAACGGCAGCCATGGCGCCGATGGCGCTGCCAGCCGTGTCGGCCGGCAGCGGCGATGCAACCCATGTGCCCGACGGTGTCGCAGCAGCCGCCGGCAGCGGCATGGCATACAGCGATGGCGCTGCCGCGAGGCTCACGCTGCTCGACGCCGCGAACAAGGTCATCGACGGCATGTCCACGAGCAGCAGCGACAACGTGCCCGACAAGCCAGCCGGCCCGGCAACCGGCGCCCAGCTCGGCAGTTCGCCGGCACTCGCGCCGGCCGCGGCATAGAAGAGCCCCTTGTCGGTGGCTGCGTACACGTACTGCGCATCGGCTGCGAGCGCGCGCACCGTGCGCCAAGCTGAATTGGTGGTCGGCGTCAGGCCGCTGTTGGCCGCGGCCCAGGTCTGGCCGCCGTCGGCGCTCATGAACACGCCGTTGCGCGCCGTGCCCGCATACAGCACCGTCGGCGCCCTCGGGCTCGCGACCACCGACAGCACGCTGCCGCCCGGTGGGCCGAGACTGTTCCAGCTTTGCGCATGCGCGCCGGCCACGAGCCCCAGCCACAGCAACGAAGACAACAGCGCGCATGCCATGAGCGCACGCGCGCGAAGTGCAAGAGTCATGTCGATCACGGGCAATCGCATGGGAACCTCACGACGGGTTGCATTGCCGGCAAGACGACCGGGCGCGCATCGCTGCGCCGTGCGCCGGTCACGGACGAGACTAGCACTCCTGCCCGGCGCGCCCGGTGGCCGATCGCGAGCGATCGCCGGAAGACGTGCATGAATGCCGATGTTCGCAATTTCACCGGCCGCCGCTGAATAAACGCAACGCCGTGTCGAAACTCCAGACGCGGCGTATCTCGATCACGTCGTAGTCCATCGCCAGGTCGCGCGAGAAGGGAGCAAACGGCCCGAGCTTGGTGATGATCTGCCGGATGGCGCCGTCGATCTCGGGGCTGCCGCTGGAGCGATCGAACGTGACGCCCTCGACCGTGCCGTCGCTGCGCAGCGCCACGGTGACGACCGGGTTCTCGTACTGCTTGCCGGCCTTGGCCTGCTTGAGCACGTCGAGTGCCGCATTGAGCTCGACCTTCTGGCGCCACTGCTCGGCGTACATCATCGCCGCGAGATCGGCGTCGGAGCGCCCGCTGATCGTGCGGCGTCGCGTGCGCGGTGCCGTGGTGCCGGCCACGGCCGGGCTGGGCGTCGCGCCGGTGCTCGCGGCACTGGGCGCGGCAGCCGCCGGGCTCGCGCGTGCGGCCGGCGTGGCGCCTTGCGGCGCCGCGGCGCGCGCGTCCGCCGCTGCCGCGCGCGACGCCTCGGCGGCACGTGCCGCGGCCGCGGCAGCCGCAGCGGCATCCGCTGCAGCGCGCGCATTCGCGCGCTCGCGCTCGGCAGCCGCTTGCTCGGCCTCGCGCCTGAGTTGCTCGGCCTGCGCACGCGCTTGCTGCTCGGCCTGCGCACGCGCCTGTTGCTCGGCCTGCGCACGCGCCTGTTGCTCGGCCTGCGCACGCGCCTGTTGCTCGGCCTGCGCACGCGCCTGTTGCTCGGCTCGCTCGCGTTCCGCCTGGGCTTGCGCCTCTTTCTGTTGTTGCGCGGCACGTGCCAGCTGCTGCTGCCGTTCTTCTTCCGCGCGCTGCGCTTCGGCCAGGCGCTGCTGCTCCGCGAGCAGGCGCGCCTGACGCTCGGCACGTTCTCGCTCCGCTTGCTCGTCGGCTTCGCGTTGACGCTGTGCCGCCAGCCGGCGCTCGTCGTCCAGGCGCTTGGCCTCGGCCGCGCGCTCGGCCTCGGCCTTGCGCGCCTGAGCCCCCCGCACGGCCTCCTCGGCTTGGCGCTGCAGTTCAGCTTGACGCTGCAATTCGGCCTGACGCTGCAACTCGGCTTGGCGTTGCAGCTCGGCTTGGCGCGCGGCCTCCGCGCGCTGTGCCTCTGCGAGGCGCTGTGCCTCCGCGACGCGTTGAGCCTCCGCGACGCGCTGAGCCTCCACGCGCTGCGCCTCCTGGCGCGCGGCCTCGACGCGGCGCAGTTCGGCCTGGCGCGCATCCTCGCGGCGCCTGGCCTCGGCCTCCAGCCGCTCGGCCTCCAGCCGCTCGGCCTCGAGCCGCCGCGCCTCGGACAGCGCCGCTTCGCGTCGCTCCTCTTCCTCGCGCGCCAAGCGGCGGCGCTCGGCCTCCTGTCGCTCGGCCTCCTTGCGCTCGACCTCCCGGCGCTCCGCCTCCTGGCGACGTGCCTCGGCCAGGCGCTGGGCTTCGACGCGCTCGGCTTCGGCCTTCTGGCGGATCTCCTCGCGCCGAGCTTCTTCGGCAACACGCGCGGCTTCGGCTCGCTGCAACTCGAGTTGCCGCGCCTCGGCCGCAGCGCGCTCGGCATCGCGGCGCGCAGCCTCGCGCTGCTCGCGCAGCTCGTCTTGCCTGCGCTGTTCGTCGAGCCGCTCGTTCTCGACGCGTTCGCGCTCCTTGCGGGCTTGCTGCGCACGCCGCTCGGCCAGCTCGCGCTGCGCCAACGCGATGGCCTCGCGCAAGTCTTCCTTGGGCCGCGGCGCGGATGCGGCGTTGCCGATACCGATCGACTGCCGCGTCCGGCCCGGGCGGCCACTGGGGACGCTGAATGTCTTGGCCTTGCGATCGGTCTTGGTCAGCACCGACATCGACGGCGCGGGCTGGTTCGCCTGCCGCTGCGGCGGTGCAGGCTCAGGTGCCGGCGCAGGCGGCGGGGGTGGCGCCGGTGGCGCGGGTGACGTCGATGCATCGGGCGGCGTGGTGGCCGAGGCGATCGCCGTGCGTTGCGGCGGCAGCCGTGGCGGCTGAGCGATGGCGGGCTGCGGCGCGTCCTGCGGCCGAGGCAAGGCATCGGCCGGTGGCGTCACGGCTGGTGACGGCTTTGGCGATGGTGCCGGCGCCGGCGATGGCGGCGCCAGCACCACGACCAGATCGGGCGCCCGCAAGCGCCGGTCCTTCGCGGTCTGTTCGCCGGGCTGGTCGATGCGGATCGTCAACACGAGCAGGTGCAGCACCACCGATACCGCCAGCGCCACGCGCATCGGGATGGCCCTGCGCCGAAGTCGCCGCCAGAACCGCGACTTGCGCTTGCCGCGCGACGATGTCGCGCGGCGCCGCCGCGTGCGATCCGCGGCGGATGCCCGTCGGCTGCCGCGCTCGTCCGATCGCTCGGCATCGGCACGCGGCGGGGAGCCCATCGACTCGTTCAATGTCAGGCAATCAAGGCAGGCTGGAGACTCGACGATGGGGCCACGTTCCGCTCGCAACGTCAGCGGTGTGTGTGCGGGCCCGCCACACGCAACAGCAGGTAAACGCCCTCCTCGGCGCCGGCCCCACGCCGGCAAGGGCGTTCACCTTGGGCCCCCTACAATATTGTGTTCAGCAGCGCGACTGCAGGCTTACGTTCTCGAAAGGTCATGCCCCGCACATCCATCGCCGCCGGCGCATTGTGCCCATCTCACCGATGTGTCGAGCCGCGGCTCGCCATCGGCGCGTGCGGCCTGCGCCTGCAATGAGCATGGCCGTCGCGGAAGCCGAGCCGGCGCTGCGCCCGCCCGCGTTGCAGGCGGGTACGCTCACGACAGCGCAGCTGGCGTGCAGGCGCGGCGACCGCGTGTTGTTCAAGGGCTTGGACCTGAAGCTGTTGCCCGGCGAGGCGATCTGGCTGCGCGGACACAACGGCTGCGGCAAGACCAGCCTGCTGCGGCTGATCGTCGGCCTGTCGGTGCCCGAGGCCGGCACCGTGGCGTGGAACGGCGTGCCGATCGCGAAGTCGGCTTCGTATGCCCGCGAACGCCTCTACATCGCGCACGGCAATGCACTGAAAGACGATCTCACGGTGATCGAATCGCTGGCCTTCCTGGCGCGCATCCACGGCTGCGAAGACGGCGCCGATGCGCTGCAGGCCGCGCTGGCGAGCATGGGCATTGCCGGGCGGCGCAACGCCGCGGTGCGCACGCTGTCGCAGGGCCAACGGCGCCGCGCCGCGCTGGCCCGCCTGGCGCTCGACCATGCGGCCAGGCTGTGGGTGCTCGACGAACCCTACGACGCGCTGGATCCCGACGGCATCGTGCGCGTCGATGCGCTGCTGCGAGCCCATCTGGCGCGCAACGGCAGCGTGCTGCTCACGAGTCACCTGCCGCCCGGCCCGAACGCCCCGCCGATGACCGAATTCGACCTCGGCCGGTTCGCCTGAGGCAGCTTCGCCCGTGACGCACTCTGCCTTCGCAGCTGTCTTCGCTCGCGACCTGCGCCTGGCCCTGCGCCGGCGCGTGGAGGCCCTGCTCCCGGTTGTATTCTTCGTGGTTGCCGTGAGCCTGTTCCCCCTCGGCGTGGGGCCGGAACCGCAGACGCTGCGGCAGATCGCCGCCGGAGTCGTGTGGGTCTGCGCGCTCCTGGCCTCGATGTTGTCGGTCTCCGCCTTGTACGCGCTCGACTTCCATGACGGTTCGCTCGAACAGATGATGATCTCTGGGCACCCCGGTACCGTGATCGCGGCAGCCAAGGCGACCGCGCACTGGACGATCACCGGCGCGCCGTTGGTGGTCGCGGCGCCGGTGATCGGCCTGCTGCTCGACATGCAGACGCAGACGCTGGTCACGCTGGTGGCGTCGCTGCTGCTCGGCACGCCGATCCTCAGCCTGCTCGGCGGGCTCGGCGCCGCGCTGACATTGGGGCTGCGCAGCTCGGGTGTGTTGCTGATCCTGCTGATCCTGCCGCTGGCGGTGCCGGCGCTGATCTTCGGCGCCGGCGCCGTGAGTGCCTTCGACGCCGGCACCGCGGTGTCGGGGCACTTCTCGCTGCTGGGCGCGCTGCTCATCGTCACGGCGCTGACGGCGCCGGTGGCAACGGCGTACGCCTTGCGCATCGCATTGGAGTGAGGCCGTGAACCTGCCGCTTCGCTGGACCACCTTTGCCGCCCCGTCGCGCTTCTACGCGCTGACCGCGGCGCTCGGCGGCTGGCTCTGGGCGCTCGCGGCGATCCTCGCACTGGCCGGTCTGTACATGGGCTTCTTCGTCGCCCCGACCGACGCGACGCAAGGCGATTCGTATCGAATCATCTTCATTCACGTGCCGGCGGCGTGGATGTCCATGATCCTGTATCTGGCGATGGCCTTCTGGGCCGGCGTGGGCTGGATGCTCAATGCCCGCATGGCCTCGATGCTGGCCCGCGCGCTGGCACCCACCGGCGCGATGTTCACCTTCGTGGCGCTGTGGACGGGCTCGTTCTGGGGCAAACCCACCTGGGGAACATGGTGGGTGTGGGATGCGCGATTGACGTCGGAACTGATCCTGCTGTTCCTGTATCTAGGCTATATCGCGCTGGTCGCCTCCATCGACGACGCGGTGCGCGGCGACAAGGCCGGTGCCGTGCTCGCGCTGGTGGGCGCCGTGAACGTACCGATCATCTACTTTTCGGTGAAGTGGTGGAACACGCTTCACCAGGGAGCCACCATCAGCATGACCGCCGCACCCAAGATGGCCCAGACCATGCTCATGGCCATGCTGCTGATGACGTTCGCCTTCTGGGCCTATGCTTTCGCGGTGGTGTTCGCCCGCGCGCGCGCGCTGGCGCTCGAGCGCGAGCGCGACACCGACTGGGTGCGCGCCATCGCGCGCGAGGAGAACCGCTGATGGGTTCGCTGCTGGCGCAATGGGGCAGCTGGTCCGACTTCTGGGCCATGCGCGGCTACGCTCTGTACGTGTGGGGCTCCTACGGCGTCACGCTGGCGCTGATGCTGCTGGAGCCCTGGCTCGTGGCTCGCCATCGCCGGCGCGCGCTGGCCGCCGCCGCCCTGCCTGCCAACGAGGACGCTTCGTCATGAAACCGAGACACAAACGCCTGGCCATCATCGGCGGCATCGTCTGCGCCGTGGGCGTGGCCGTGGCTCTGGTGCTCAACGCCTTCCAGAGCAACCTGGTGTTCTTCTATTCGCCGTCGCAGGTGATGTCCAAGGAAGCCCCCACCAGCCGCACCTTCCGCCTCGGCGGGCTGGTCAAGGAAGGCAGCGTCAAGCGCGACGGCACCGAGGTGCAGTTCGCGGTCACCGACACCGCGCAGACGATCCCCGTGCGCTACACCGGCATCCTGCCCGACCTGTTCAAGGAGGGCAAAGGCGTCGTGGCCCAGGGCCAGCTGCGCGAGGACGGCGTGTTCGTCGCCCGCGAGGTGCTGGCCAAGCACGACGAGAACTACATGCCGCCCGAGGCCGGCGAGGCCGTCAAGCGCGCGCAGCAGGCCAACGCCAAGATCAGCCAGACCGTACAGGGAGCCGGCAAATGATCCCCGAGCTGGGCCAGGTGGCGCTGCTGCTCGCGCTGGCGGTGGCGATGATCCTCGGCACGCTGCCGATCGCCGGCGCCGCGCGCGGCCGCGCCGACTGGATCGCGCTCGCGCGGCCCGCGGCGCAGGCGCAGTGCCTGCTGGTGGTGATCGCCTTCGGCATCCTCACGCACGCCTTCATCACCAATGATTTCTCGGTGATGTACGTGGCGTCGAATTCCAATTCGTCGCTGCCGCTGCACTACCGCATCGCCGGCGTGTGGGGCGGGCACGAAGGCTCGCTGCTGCTGTGGCTGCTGATGCTGTCGCTGTGGATGCTCGCGGTGGCGCAGTTCAGCCGCCACCTGCCCGAGCCGGTGGTGGCGCGCATCCTCGCGGTGATGGGGCTGGTCAGCGTGGGCTTCCTGCTGTTCATGCTGCTGACGTCGAACCCGTTCGATCGCCTGATCCCCGGCGCGCCCGACGGCCGCGACCTGAACCCGCTGCTGCAGGATCCGGGCATGGTGTTCCACCCGCCGATGCTCTACATGGGCTACGTCGGCTTCTCGGTGGCGTTCGCGTTCGCCATCGCGGCGCTCATCGGCGGCAACCTCGACACCACCTGGGCGCGCTGGACGCGGCCATGGACCACCGCGGCCTGGATCTTCCTCACGCTGGGCATCGCGCTGGGCAGCGGCTGGGCCTACTACGAGCTGGGCTGGGGCGGCTGGTGGTTCTGGGATCCGGTGGAAAACGCCTCGTTCATGCCGTGGCTCGTCGGCACCGCGCTGATCCATTCGCTGGCCGTCACCGAGAAGCGCGGCGCCTTCAAGTCGTGGACGGTGCTGCTCGCGATCCTGGCGTTCTCGCTATCGCTGCTGGGCACCTTCCTCGTGCGCTCGGGCGTGCTGTCGTCTGTGCACGCCTTCGCCACCGACCCCCGGCGCGGGCTATTCATCCTCGGCTTCCTGGCCGTGGTGGTGGGCGGCTCGCTGACGCTGTATGCCTGGCGCGCGCCGAAGGTCGGGCTCGGCTCGCGCTTCGAGCTGGTGTCGCGCGAGTCGATGCTGCTCGGCAACAACGTGATGCTCGTCGTCGCGATGGCCACCGTGCTGCTCGGCACGCTGTATCCGCTGTTGCTCGACGCGCTGGGGCTGGGCAAGATCTCGGTCGGGCCGCCCTACTTCGAAGCGGTGTTCGTGCCGATCATGGCGCCGGTGGTGTTCCTGATGGGCGTGGGCCCGCTGGCGCGCTGGCGCGCCGCCGAGCTGCCCGACCTGGCCAAGCGCCTGCGCTGGGCCGCCGGCCTCAGCGTCGTGGCGGCGCTGGCCACCGGCTGGGCGGCGGGCCGCATCTCGGCGCTGGCCACGCTCGGCTTCCTGATGGCGTGGTGGGTGATGTTCACCGTCGGCACCGACCTGTGGGAGCGCGTGCGGCCCACGAGCGGCGCCAGCGTGACGGCGCGGCTCGCCCTGCTGCCGCGGGCGATGATCGGCATGATGGTCGCGCATCTTGGCGTCGCCGCGTTCGCCTTCGGCGTCAGCATGGTCAAGACCTACGAGGTCGAACGCGACGTGAAGATGGATCTCGGCGACAACACCGAAGTCGCCGGATATGTGTTCACCTTCCGCGGCGTGCGCGAGATCCAGGGGCCCAACTACGTGGCCGGCCAGGGCCTGGTGGAAGTCACCCGCAACGGCAAGCCGGTGGCAACGATGCGGCCCGAGAAGCGCGTCTACCGCGTGCAGCAGAACCCGATGACCGAGGCCGCGATCAACACCGGCCTCACGCGCGACCTGTACGTGTCGCTCGGCGAGTCGGTCGGCGCGTCGGCGTGGATCGTGCGCGTGTACTACAAGCCCTTCGTCGACTGGATCTGGGGCGGCTGCGTGCTGATGGCCATCGGCGGCCTCGTCGCCGCATCCGACCGCCGCTATCGCGTCGCGCGCCGCGAGGCGCTGTCGGGCACCGACGCGTCGATCGTGGGGCAGGCATCGTGAAGGGCCTGCGCTTCATCATCCCGCTGGCGATCTTCCTGATCCTGGTGGGCTTTCTCGCGGTCGGGCTCAAGCTCGACCCCAAGCTCGTGCCCAGCCCGCTCATCAACAAGCCGGCGCCGGCGTTCTCGCTGCCGCGGCTCGACGATGCGAGCAAGACGGTCTCGCGCGAGCAGCTGCTCGGCCGCGCCTACGTGCTCAACGTGTGGGCCTCGTGGTGCGGCCCCTGCCGCGAGGAGCATCCGCACATCCTGGAGCTGGCGCGCACGAAGGCGGCGCCGGTGGTGGGCCTCAACTACAAGGACCAGCGCGCCGATGCGCAGGCCTGGCTCAAGGAGTTCAGCAACCCCTACGAGCTGTCGCTGTCGGATCTCGACGGCCGCGTGGGCATCGACTTCGGGGTCTACGGCGTGCCCGAGACCTTCGTCATCGACAAGCAGGGCGTGATCCGCTTCAAGCAGGTGGGGCCGGTCACGCCCGAGATCGTGCGCACGCGCATCCTGCCGCTGCTGAAGGAACTCAATGCCTAAGAAGTGGTGGATCTGCATCGCCGCGCTGCTGCTCGGCGCCGCGGCGCTGGCCAAGGAGGCCGAGCCGGCCGCGGCCGACCCGGTGCTCGAGGCGCGCATGCTGCACATCACCGCCGAGCTGCGCTGCCTGGTGTGCCAGAACCAGACCATCGCCGACTCGCACTCGGGGCTGGCCGAAGACCTGAGGCGCGAGGTGCGCGAGCAGCTCAAGCGCGGCGCCTCCGACGAGCAGGTGGTGCAGTACATGACCGACCGCTACGGCGACTTCGTTCGCTACCGGCCGCCGTTCAAGGGCACCACGGCGCTGCTGTGGATCGGGCCGGCGCTGCTGCTCGTGATCGGCCTGGGCGTGCTGGCGACCGTGCTGCGGCGGCGCACGAAGATGGCACCCGAGATGTTCGAACCCGACGAAGCGGGCGCGGCCGATGACGACGTGGCGCCGGCGCAGCGCCCGGGCGGGACGGCGTCATGATCGCGTTCGCCATCGCGTCGATCGTGCTGTTCGCGCTCACGCTGGTGCTGCTGGCGCAGCCATGGTCGCGACGCGCGCGCGCGGCCGTGCCGGTCGACGCCGCCGCCGGCCAGGCGCGCCTGCAGCTGCAGCAGCTCGATGCGCTGCGCGCCAGCGGCGCTCTCGACGCCGCAGCGCATGCGCAGGCGCGCGAGCGCATCGAGCGCCAGCTCGGGGCGGCGATCACGGCGCCGCCGGTCGTCGCCGCGCCGACGGCGCGGCCGTCGAAGGCGCTGGTCGCGGGCATGACGCTGTTCGCCGGCATCGTGGTGGTGGCCGGCTATGCCGGCATCGGCGCGCCGGCGGCGCTCGACCCCGCGGCGCTGACGGCGGCGGCGCCGCAAGAAGGCGGCGGCCACGCGATCACCATGGAGCAGATCCAGGGCATGGCCGAGAAGCTGGCCGAGCGCCTGAAGGACAAGCCCGACGACGTCGACGGCTGGGCCATGCTCGGCCGCTCGTATGCCGTGCTCGGCCAGCACGACAAGGCAGCGCCGGCCTTCAAGCAGGCGATGACGCTGCGGCCCGACGACGCCGCGCTGATCGCCGACTACGCCGACGCGCTGGGCGTGGCCAACGGCCGCAACCTCGAGGGCGAGCCGAGCCGGATGATCGAGCGCGCGCTGAAGATCGACCCCAACAACTTGAAGGCGTTGTCGCTCGCCGGCACGGTGGCGTTCTACCGGCGCGACTACGCCGGCGCGCTGAAGCACTGGGAGAAGATGGCGACCATCGACGCGTCGAGCCCGTTCGTGCAGCAGATCCAGGGCGGCATCGAAGAGGCCAAGAAGCTCATGGCCGAGGGCGGCGCCCAGGCTCCCTCGGCCGCGCCGGCGCCGATACCCTCCGGCGCACCGTTCAAGGCGCCTGCCGCCCCCGCTGCAACCGCGGCCGCCGCCGAAAAGCCGGCAGCGGCGGGCAAATCGGTGAGCGGCGTCGTGAGCCTCGCGCCCGCGCTGGCGGCCAAGGCCGGGCCCGAGGACACCGTGTTCATCTTCGCGCGCGCTGCCGAGGGCCCGCGCATGCCGCTGGCCATCCTGCGCAAGCAGGTGAAGGACCTGCCGCTCACCTTCACCCTCGACGACAGCATGGCGATGACGCCGGCGACGAAGCTCTCGTCGGTGCAGCGCGTGATCATCGGCGCGCGCATCAGCAAGCGCGGCGATGCCACGGCCCAACCCGGCGATCTGCAGGGCTTGTCGATGCCGGTCGCTCCGGGCGCCAGCGGGTTGAAGATCGAGATCTCGCAGGTCGTGCAGCCGTAGGCTGCCGTCGCCTGCGCGCGTTGTCGGACATGGCCACCGAATACCTGATCCTCTACGCCGTCGTGTTCGTGGTGCTGTGGGTGCTGTACGCGCGGCGCCAGAAGCGCATCCACACCGAGCACGCCGAGCAGCTGCAGCAGTCGGTGGAGGCCGGCCTGGCCGAGCCACCGTCGCTGCACCCGGTGGTCGACCCGCTGCGCTGCCTGGGCTCCAGCTCCTGCGTCACGGCCTGCCCGGAGCAGGCGCTGGGCATCGTCAAAGGCAAGGCCGTGCTCGTGAACGGCAGTGCCTGCATCGGCCACGGCGCCTGCGAGAAGGCCTGCCCGCTCGACGCGATCACGCTCGTCTTCGGTACCGACAAGCGCGGCATCGACATCCCGAACGTGACGCCGCAGTTCGAGACCGAAGTGCCCGGCATCTTCATCGCCGGCGAGCTCGGCGGCATGGGCCTGATCCGCAAGGCGGCCGAACAGGGGCGCCAGGCGATGGACGTGATCGCGCGCCGCAAGGGCGGCAGCTTCGACCACGACGTGGTGATCGTCGGCTGCGGCCCCGCGGGGCTCTCGGCCGGCCTGGCGGCGATCGAGCACAAGCTGAGCTACAAGATCCTCGAGCAGGAGGACTCCCTCGGCGGCGCGGTGTTCCACTACCCGCGCAACAAGATCGCGATGACGGCGCCGGTGAAGCTGGCGCTGATCGGCAAGGTGAAGTTCGGCGAGGTGCAGAAGGAGCGGCTGCTCGAGTTCTGGCAGAAGGTGCTGAAGAAGACCGGCCTGCAGGTGAGCTACCGCGAATGCATGCAGACCATCGAGCGCGACGGCGAGGGGTTCGTCGTCGTCACGCAGTCGGGGCGCTACCGCACGCGCAGCGTGCTGCTCGCGATGGGCCGCCGCGGCACGCCGCGCAAGCTCGACGTGCCCGGCGAGGAATCGGCCAAGGTGGTCTACCGGCTGATCGATCCGGCGCAGTACGACGGCAAGGCCGTGCTGGTGGTCGGTGGCGGCGACAGCGCCGTCGAGGCGGCGATCGCGCTCGCCGAGCGCCCCGACACCGACGTGACGCTGTCGTACCGCAGTGCCGCGTTCTCGCGCATCAAGCCCAAGAACCGGCAACTGCTGGAGCAGGCGCAGCGCAACCGCCGCGTCCGGGTCGAGCTCGAATCGACGGTCGACGCCATCGAGCCCACCGAGGTGAAGTTGCGCACCAAGGGCGGCGAGCAGGCGCTGCGCAACGATGCCGTGATCGTCTGCGCCGGCGGCCAGCTGCCGACGCCGCTGCTGCAGAAGATCGGCATCACCTTCCAGACCAAGTACGGCACCGCCTGAACGCCCGATCGGCGTAGAATCGGCCACCGGGCCTGCATTTCGCAGGGCCGGTTTTTTTTCGCCACGAACATGAAACCCCCAAGCTCGATTCGTTCGCTGCCCCCAGGGCTCCGAAGAAGCCTCTTCGTGGCTCCTGGGGCGCGTCAACGCCTTCGGGCGGCCGGGCGGCATTGACATGGAAATCTTCGACTACGACAACATCCTGCTGCTGCCGCGCAAGTGCCGGGTCGAGAGCCGTGCCGAGTGCGACCCCTCGATGGAATTCGGGCCGCGCCGCTTCGTGCTGCCGGTGGTGCCGGCCAACATGCGCACGGTGGTCGACGAGACGATCGCGCAGATGCTGGCGGCCAGCGGCCACTTCTACGTGATGCACCGCTTCGACCTCGACAGCGTGGGCTTCGCGCGGCGCATGCGCGAGAAGAACCTGTTCGTGTCGATCAGCGCCGGCGTCAAGGCCGAAGACCAGGCGATGGTCGATCGCCTCGCAGCCGAAGGCCTGGACCCCGAATACATCACGATCGACATCGCGCACGGCCACGCCGAGAGCGTGCGCCGCACGATCGACCACATCAAGAAGCGCCTGCCCGGGACTTTCGTCATCGCCGGCAACGTGGGCACGCCCGAAGCGGTGATCGACCTCGAGAACTGGGGCGCCGATGCCACCAAGGTCGGCATCGGGCCGGGCAAGGTGTGCATCACGCGGCTGAAGACCGGCTTCGGCACCGGCGGCTGGCAGCTCTCGGCGCTCAAGTGGTGCGCCCGCGTGGCCACCAAGCCGATCGTCGCCGACGGCGGCATCCGCCACCACGGCGACATCGCCAAGAGCGTGCGCTTCGGCGCCGCGATGGTGATGATCGGCTCGCTGTTCGCCGGCCACGAGGAGTCGCCCGGCCAGACGGTGGAGGTCGACGGCAAGCTCTACAAAGAGTACTACGGCTCGGCCAGCGACTTCAACAAGGGCGAGTACAAGCATGTCGAGGGCAAGCGCATCCTCGAGCCGATCAAGGGCACGCTGGCCGAGACGCTGCGCGAGATGCGCGAGGACCTGCAGAGTTCGATCAGCTACGCCGGCGGCCGCGCGCTGGCCGACCTGCGCAAGGTGAACTACGTGATCCTCGGCGGCGAGAACGCGGGCGAGCACCTCTTCATGTGAGCCGCCCCGCCCCGGGGCCGGCTACTTGGGAATCATCACGCCGCGCTCGCCCTCGGCCGCCGCGGCCGACCAGCGGCGCAGCTTCGCCGCCAGCGTCTGCTCGCGCGCCGGCGCCGCCAGCACCGGGCAGCCGATGCCGTCGGCATGGTTGCGCGCCGCCGCGAGCAGCGGCTCGTCGTTGGCGCCGAGCGTCTTGGTGAAATCCTCGGCGATCGCGCAGCGCGGATCGAAGCCGTTGAAGTAGCGCCCCTCGTTCCTGGCGTTGACGCTCTCGAAGGTGACGATGCTGTAGGTCTCGCCGCAACCGTCGTCGGCGGGGTTGAAGCCCACCGGCTTGCCGCAGGTGGTGTCGCCGAGCAACACCACGTCGACGAACGGCCGCAGCGCGTTGATGACCTGCTCGCTCGCCGAACAGGTGCGCGGCCCGGCGAGCACGTAGACGCGGCTGAGCGTCAGCATGTTGGCCGGCGAGTTGAACGTGAAGGCCGTGTTGCTGCCCGAGCGCTTGTCGCTGTACAGCAGCGAGGCGAAGGTGGTGGGCCGCGCCGTGGTGGCGCCGCGCACGTACGACGCCAGATCGCGCGCCACCGAGACGAAGCCGCCGCCGTTGTAGCGCAGGTCGATCACCAGTTCGGTGACGCCTTGCGCCGCGAACGACTGGAAGGCCGAGGCCATCGGCGTGCCGGCCTGGGTGATCATGTCCTTGACCACCAGGTAGCCCATCTTGCGCCCTGCGGGCGACGTGACCACCGCACTGCGCGACACCGGCGTCAGCGCGAACACCGCGGCCGTGATCGCCACCGTGCGCTGGCCCGATGCGTTGGCCAGCACCACCGTGATGCGATCGCCCGCCGCGGCGGGCGACAGCAGCGAGAAGTCGTTGGCGCCGATCATCTCGGCCGCCGTGCGGCCGTTGATCGACACCACGCGATCACCGCGCACGACGCCGGCGGTGGCCGCCGGCGACAGCGGTTCCACGTAGCGCACGTAGAGCGGCGCGCCGGGCTGCGGTGTCGGCGAGGTGACTTCGAGCCCCGCCACGGCGATGCCGTACCCCAGCGTCTTGCCGTCGCCGAAGAACTGGTTGAAGCTCTCGGTGCTCTGGTGGAAGCTCCAGCGGTCGGCGGGGAAGTTGGCGTCGGTGCCGGTGTACAGCAGCGCGTTGAAATACGCATCCACCGTCGGCTGCGAGCCGGGTGCGGGCTTCGGGCTCAGCGCATACCAGAAGTACCAGTCGTCGAAGTAGCTGCGCAGCCCGGCCTGGCGCGACGGCACGTCGCAGGCCCCGACCACCAGGGCGTTGTCGTCGCTGCCGCCGCACGCGGCCAGCAGGGCCAGCGACAGCGCGCCGAGCCAGCGTCGAAGCTGTCGGCTCATGCCGATGCGGTGAGGTGTCGAGTCCTGCATGCGGGCCTCCGCCGTCGATGACCTTCCTTGAACCCGCGCGGCCGCCACCTGGTTGACAGCCGCTGCGCAATCACGACCGCGCCGGGGTCGCCACCTAGAATGCCGCATCGCATTGTTTCGGTGCTGACCAGACGCAACGGCCGCCATGCTTCAAGCTCTCGCCAAATCGTTCGAGCCCGCGGCCATCGAGGCGCGCTGGGCGCCGTTGTGGGAGCGAAGCGGCGTCTACGCGCCGACGCTGGACCCGGCCAAGCCGAGCTTCTGCATCCAACTGCCGCCGCCCAACGTGACGGGCACGCTGCACATGGGGCACGCGTTCAACCAGACCATCATGGACTCGTTGACGCGCTACCACCGCATGCGCGGCTTCAACACGCTGTGGCTGCCGGGCACCGACCACGCCGGCATCGCGACGCAGATCGTCGTCGAGCGCCAGCTGCAGGATTCCGGCCTGTCGCGCCACGACCTCGGCCGCAAGAACTTCGTGGCCCAGGTGTGGGACTGGAAGAAGACCTCCGGCGCCACCATCACGCAGCAGATGCGCCGCATGGGCGCCAGCGTGAGCTGGGCGCACGAGTACTTCACGATGGACGACAAGCTCTCGACCGTCGTGACCGAGACCTTCGTGCGCCTGTACGACGAAGGCCTCATCTATCGCGGCAAGCGCCTCGTCAACTGGGATCCGGTGCTCAAGTCGGCGGTGTCGGATCTCGAGGTCGAATCCGAGGAGGAAGATGGTTTCCTCTGGCACATCCGCTACCCGCTGGCCGACGGCTCGGGCCACCTCACGGTGGCGACCACGCGGCCCGAGACCATGCTCGGCGACACCGCGGTGATGGTGCATCCCGACGACGAGCGCTACAAGGCGCTCATCGGCAAGCGCGTGAAACTGCCGCTCACCGACCGCGAGATCCCGGTGATTGCCGACGCCTACGTCGACCGCACGTTCGGCACCGGCGTCGTGAAGGTCACGCCGGCGCACGACGCGAACGACTACGCTGTGGGCCAGCGCCACGGCCTGCCGATCATCGGCGTGCTGGCGCTCGACGCGACGGTCAACGACCAGGCCCCAGCGGCGTATCGCGGCCTCGACCGCTTCGAGGCGCGCAAGCGCGTGGTGGCCGACCTCCAGGCGCAGGGCCTGCTCGCCGAGACGCGCAAGCACCGGCTGACGGTGCCGCGCTGCGGCCGCACGGGGCAGATCGTCGAGCCGATGCTCACCGAGCAGTGGTTCGTGGCGCTCGGCAAGCCGGGCGCCGACGGCACCAGCATCGCGGCCAAGGCGATCGATGCGGTGGCCTCGGGCGCGGTGACGTTCTACCCCGAGCAATGGGTCAACACCTACAACCACTGGATGAACAACATCCAGGACTGGTGCATCTCGCGCCAGCTGTGGTGGGGCCACCAGATCCCGGCGTGGTACGGCTCGGGCGGCGAGCTGTTCGTGGCGCGCAGCGAGGGCGAGGCGCGCGAGCGCGCCGCCAAGGCCGGCTACAGCGGGCCGCTCACGCGCGACGAAGACGTGCTCGACACCTGGTACTCGTCGGCGCTGGTGCCCTTCTCCACGCTCGGCTGGCCCGGCCAGACGCTCGAGCAGGACCTGTTCCTGCCCTCGTCGGTTCTGGTGACAGGCTACGACATCATCTTCTTCTGGGTCGCGCGCATGATCATGATGACGACCCATTTCACCGGCAAGGTGCCGTTCCGCCACGTCTACATCCACGGCCTGGTGCGCGACTCGCACGGCAAGAAAATGAGCAAGAGCGAGGGCAACGTGCTCGATCCGGTGGACCTGATCGACGGCATCGCGCTCGCGCCGCTGCTCGACAAGCGCACCACCGGCCTGCGCAAGCCCGAGACGGCACCGGCGATCCGCAAGTCCACCGAGAAGGAGTTCCCCGACGGCATCCCCGGCTACGGCGCCGACGCGCTGCGCTTCACCTTCGCGGCGCTGGCCTCGCTGGGGCGCAACATCAACTTCGACAGCAAGCGCTGCGAGGGCTACCGCAACTTCTGCAACAAGCTCTGGAACGCCACCAAGTTCGTGCTGATGAACTGCGAGGGCAAGGACTGCGGGCTGCTCGAGCGCAGCGATCTGCAGTTCTCGCAAGCCGACCGCTGGCTCGGCGGCGAACTGCAGCGCGTGGAAGCAGCGGTGGCGCGGGGTTTCGCGGAGTACCGGCTCGACAACGTGGCCAACGCGATCTACCAGTTCGTGTGGGACGAGTACTGCGACTGGTACATCGAGATCGCCAAGGTGCAGCTGGCCCACGGCAGCGAGGCCGAGCAGCGCGCCACGCGCCGCACGCTGATCCGCGTGCTGGAGACGGTGCTGCGCCTGCTGCATCCGGTGGCGCCGTTCATCACCGCCGAGCTGTGGGACGCCGTCGCCGTCGTCGCGGGTCGCAAGGCCGCAGGCTCGGCCGACACGATCGCCACCGCGCCCTACCCGCTCGCCCAGCCCGAGCGCATCGACACCCAGGCCGACGCCTGGATGGCGCAACTCAAGGCGCTGGTGCTCGGCGTGCGCAGCCTGCGCGGCGAGATGAATCTCTCACCGGCCGAGCGCGTGCCGCTATACCTGAGCGGCGACGCCGCGGTGGCGCAGGCCGCCGCGCCGGTGCTGATGGCGCTGGCAAGACTGTCGGAGGTGAAGGTCTTCGCCGACGATGCCGCGTTCAACGGGGCCGCGGCGCAGGCGCCGGTGGCGGTGGTCGGCGCCACGCGGCTGGCCTTGCACGTGGCGATCGACATCGAGGCCGAGCGCGCGCGAATCGACAAGGAGCTCGCGCGCCTGCGCGGCGAGATCGCCAAGTGCGAGGCCAAGCTCGGCAACGAGAGCTTCGTGGCGCGCGCGCCGGCGGCCGTGGTCGAGCAGGAGCGCTCGCGCCAGGCCGAGTTCAGGCAGGCGCTTCGCCGGCTCGAAGATCAACGGGGTCGTCTGGCGCCGTCGACCTGAACTCGGGCCGCGCCGGCGTGGCCGAGAGCAGCTCGTCGATGCGGCGGGCCACGGCCCACGCACTGCGGATGCGCGATTCGCGCGTGGTGCTGGCCACGCGCGGCGTGACCTGCAAGGTATCCACCTCGTGCAGCGGCCGGCCCGGATCGAGTACGCCGGGCTCCAGGCTGTCGAACCAGGCCGCGGCCATGCGGCCCGAGCTGAGCACCTCGGCCAGCGCGGCTTCGTCGAACAGGCTCGAGTGCGCGATGCTCACCAGCACCTGGCTTTGCTTGCACGACGGCAGGAAGCGCTCGCCGATCAGCCCGTGGTAGCGCGAGAAATAGGTGAGCATCACGCACACGCCGTCGGATTGCTCCATCAGCTCGCGCAGCCCCAGCGGCTCGACCTTCCAGCGGTTCCAGATCGGGTCGGACATGTGCACCGACGGGTCGTAGCCCACCACGCGCGAGCCGAAGGCGCCGAGCAACTGCGCCAGCGGCCGCGCCGCCGGCGTCATGCCGATCATGCCCACCGTGGCGCCGCCGAGTTCGCGACCGACCAGCAGGCCTTCGGCGCTCAGCACCGGCACGCGGCGCAGCATCTGCAGCAGCGCGCCGATCATGAATTCGGCTTCGGCCGTGGCGCTCGCATTGACCGGCCGCACCACCTCGACGCCGGCGCGGGCGCAGGCGTCGACGTCGATGTTCTCGGCGCCGCTGCTCAGCCGGCCCACGGCGCGCAGCACCGGCGCGTAGTGCAGCGCCTGCGCATCGAGCGCCACCGACGGCGGAATGATCAGCGCGCGCACGTTGAACAGCGCCTGGCGAAACGCCCTAGGGTCGCGCGCGAGATCGGGCGCGTAGCGCACCGCGTGGCGCGCCACCAGCCAGTGCATGACCTCCGGCTCGAGGGGTTCGACGATGAGAACGTCCATGTGTGATTCGGCTCAACACTCGGGCCGGGACGTTCGCACCACCATGCCAGAATCCCTCATGTGATCCCCAACGATTCTAAGTAAGCGCATGTTGATCAAGAAGGCCATCTTCCCCGTCGCCGGTCTGGGCACGCGGTTCCTCCCTGCCACCAAGGCGCAGCCCAAGGAGATGCTGCCTGTGGTGGACAAGCCGCTCATTCAGTACGCGGTGGAGGAGGCCTACGAGGCCGGGGTCAGGGAGATGATCTTCGTGACAGGGCGTCATAAGCGGCCCATTGAGGACCACTTTGACATGACGTTCGAGCTCGAGGTAGCCCTTGAACAAGCGGGTAAGTCGGAGCTGCTGGAGCTGGTGCGGCAGGTCAAGCCCGACGACATGGAATGCATCTACGTGCGCCAGGCCCAGGCGCTGGGCCTCGGGCATGCCGTGCTGTGCGGCCAGCGCCTGGTGGGCAACGAACCGTTCGCGGTGCTGCTGGCCGACGACCTGATGGTGGGCCAGCCCGGCATCTTGAAGCAGATGGTCGACCAGTTCAGCGAGTGGCGGGCGTCGATCCTGGCGGTGCAGGAGGTGCCGGCGGCCCACACCAAGCGCTACGGCATCGTGGCCGGCACGCCGGTGAACGACCGCGTGATGGACGTGCAGCGCATCGTCGAGAAGCCGGCGCCCGAGGCGGCGCCCTCGCGCCTCGGGGTGGCCGGGCGCTACATCCTCACGCCCGGGGTGTTCCACGAGATCCTGACGCAGCCGCGCGGCGTGGGCGGCGAGATCCAGCTCACCGACGGCATCGCCTCGCTGCTGCGCCGCGAGAAGGTGTTCGCCTACCGCTACGAGGGCCGCCGCTACGACTGCGGCAGCAAGGAAGGGTTTCTGCAGGCCAACGTCGAGCTGGCGCTGGCGCATCCGGATCTGGGGCCGGGCTTTCGCGAGTTTCTGCGCGGACTGAAACCCTGAGCGCTTGTCGTAGAGGATTCCCCCAGGGGCGTCCCGCCGCCTCGCGGAAACGGCGCTCGCCGCGTTCCTAGCGAAGCGGACCCGACGCTCCTGCCAAAGCCCGCTCCTGGACGGCGCCAACCGCATCAGCAGCGGCGCCGTCGTCGATCAGCTCAGCGTCCGACGTAACGGTTGAGCACGTTGCGCGTCATCTGCTGTGCAGCAGGGTTCGCCAAGCCGGAATACGGATCGAGCCCGAAGTTCCAGTTCATCGAACCAGTCGCGAACACCCCTGCGCCACTCGATGCCGTGTAGTACGTCAGGTGCGCGTAGTAGCTGCCGCTGGCGCCGTTCTTCGTGTACGGCGACGATGCCAGCACCTGGATGTTGGCAGGCGAGTACTGCGTGACCGTGTCGACCTCGTAGCCGAGCAGGCCGGGCAGCACGCTACCAGGCACCAGACCCGTACCGCTGCAGATCCAACTGTTCCCGCAACCGGCTGCCATCACGATGTCGCCGTTGAACGGGTCGTAGTCGTACTGCACGCCCACCAGCGCCGATTCGGGGCGATTCATTTGGCGCCACATCTTCGTCGGGTCATTCGGTTTCGGGTCGAGTTGCGGCCAGTACTTGAACGCTGCAATGGTGCGTCGCGGATCCCCGCTTGTGGAAGGCTCGAGTCGGATGGCCCAGTAGGCAGTGTTGGCGCCGAGGAATGCCAGGTTCACGCCGCGATCGCGTGCGTTTTGAATCGCGTCGTACATCGCACTCGTCCAGTACTCGTCGTGGCCAACTGACAAGAAGCCCTTGAAATCGCGCAATCGCTTGGGCTTCGTGTGCGTGTCGATGTTTGTCGAGTACAGCACCTCGTAACCGTCGCGTTCGAGGAATCGCACCGCACCAGCTTCCCACCACGGGGCATGCCCGGCCCCTTGGCCGTCCTTGTAGGGCCGATTGAACGACACGCGGTGGGCGGGTATCCCTGACGGATCGGTGGTCTGGTACAGGCTGTGTCCGCCCCAGACGTTGTAGGCTTGATAGGTTGTCACGCTCGCCTGGAACAGCAGGTCGCCGCTGCGATCGTCGTCGCGCACGACGAAAGTGATGTAACTCGACTTGCCGCGCGCCGTGGTGATCTTGGCAAGGTAGAGCCCACTCATGATCAGCGTCGAGTCGGAAAAGGCGGGCAGCCAAAGGTCCATCGACGGTCGCCAGTTGCACTCGATGGTGCGGTTGGCGGTATCGACCATCGGGCAGGCCTTCTGTGCCGTGCTGAACCAGTAGAGCGTCGGGATGACCTGCCGGCCGCCTGCGCCACCGTACCAACCCACGCGGAACAGCCGCATCGAGAACCACGGATCGCGCCCCGGGTCCTTGACATTCACGTAGAGCTGGATCCGGTCGCCGCGCGCCACACTGGTATCGGACGCGTAGCCTTCGATCTCGCCGTCGTAGGCCTGCTCCGCGGCGCCGATGCCCCATTCGCCGCTGACGCCCTGGCTCGCAGTTTTGGCGTTCTCGCGCTGGATCAGCGTCTGTGTCGGGCGCGCCGCGAGCGCCTGAACGTGCGACGCGGAGGCGCTGACGTCCGTTGCCTCCACGGCGACGTCGGCCGCATCACGCACCACCACACCGGCCGGCAGTTGGGGCTCCGGATCGCCGCCGCCGCAGGCAGCGAGAAAGAGCGTGACAAGGGCAGACGCGCCAATCAGGCGCGCCTTTGAGCGTGCATACATCGCTGGAATCCTCCCGAGTGAAGTTACAACTGTAACGGCACCGGTCGCTAACGACTTGAGCGAGTTCGTACTCCTTGATCCCACCCCCTCAAATGAGTGGTCCTAGAGTCAATACTGTTCAGATACATATTCGGGGTACGGGCTGATGTCGCTGATGCAGCTTGGCGCCTCGGTGCCGAACCTGAAAGTTGCTCATCTTGCGCTTGACGCCACGCGGGTTGAAGCGGCCGCGGCTGCTGACGCATTTGCCGCTGGCGATCTCGGCGAGCAGCGCTGCGCGCCAACTTGGCAGCCGCTCAGGGGGGAAGGGCCGCGGCCTGCGGCATTTTCCGTTTGATCACGCGCACCGCATGGCTGAAGCTCAGGCGGTCCGGGTCCAAGCCGCGATCCCACGCAGCTTGCGCCATCAATTGCCGCACCGCGAAGTGCGCGAGCAACAGGCCCCACAGCTCCTGCTGTACCAGATCGGGCGTCTTGCTGCGCAGCACGGTACTGTTGGCGCGCAGGTGCGTCTTGAACTCGTCGAACACGCCCTCGATCTCCCAGCGCTCGTGATACAGCGCCGCCAACTCCTCGGCCGGCGCCTGGCTCGCATCGAGCACGTTGGTCAGCAGCCGATAGCTGTCTTGCGTCGCGGTGGCCGAGCCGTCCAACTCGTACTCGACTACGCGTACCGTGACGCCGTGCTTGCGCGCGGTGTCGGTACTGTCGTAGACGGTGCTCAGGTACGAACCGTCGGGCAACACCTCCTGCGCCGGCAGCTTCAGTGTGGAGCTCACCCGCCACAGCAGCGCCGCGCCGGTGGCGCTGGCGATTTGCCACAGCTTGAAGCTGTAAAAGCCCCGGTCGGCCAGCAGCAGCATGCTCATGTCGAGCCAGCCCGGCAGCCGCTCGGCGGCCATCGCCTTCTCGCTGTGCGCGTAAGGGGCGATGTCGGCCGCCGTGATGGCATGCGTGCCGCATTCGACCAGGCCGAGTACACGCGCCTGCGGGAAGGCGCTCTGGCCGCGCGTAGCCGTCGGATAGCCGAAGAACTCGGCGTTGGCCTTTTCGTCGGCGACGTCCATGCCGCTGCCGTCCAGCGCCATGACGCGCCAGCCGCGATACCACGCTCCCGGCGCATCGGGCGCCGCCAGCGGGCGCAGCACACGCTCGGCCAAGCGCCGCATCACTTCCGCTCCGAGTCGCGTTCGCGCCTGCGAGATCGCCGACTTGCTGGCCTGCACCGCCTCGGCCTGGCCGCCACCGAGCCACTGAAGGCCCTCGCACACCACGCGCAGCACCTCCTCCAGCGGCGCCTCGCGCCACAGCGCCAGCGCCATCACGTAGTACACGACTGCCGGCGCCGGAAGCAGCCGATTGCGCTGACTGCCTCGTCCCGTCTCTTCAAGTACCTCGTCGATCAGCGGTCGCGGGCACACGCTGGCCAGCACGCCAGTGCTGATCAGGTGCGCAACGTCGACCTTCTCCGGCAACGCCTTTCGGGTTCTCGCCATCCGCTCCGCCCCTCGTGGTCAGGACGGAACCGGATTCTGACACGCCGATTTCTATCTGAACAGTATTGGTCCTAGAGTGGCCCGTATGGTCAAACGAGTCCGCTACACACGCATGCACTGGGTTCAAGGCGCGAGGAAGACGACATTGATGATTCCATGGGCACTCGCGGCGCTGCTGGCAGCGTGCGGAGGGGCAACCAGCAGTTCGTCGCAAATGCAGCAGTCCGGCGCCGAGTTGAGTAACGCCACCGCAGAACGCGATGTCGCCGCCGACCGCGTCAGTACAGGATGGCGCCTTGCGGCCGCAGGACGCACCGGCACGGCTGGGCGAGCCGCCACTTTGGCAGCGCCCGCGTCCGCGTCCGCGTCCGCGGCCAGCACGCCTGTCGCGACAAGCACAGCCTTGCCAGCGTCGGCCAGCGCCGCTTCCGCGCCAGCGAACGACTACCACCCCTCCGGCTATCAACTCGTGTTTGCCGACGAGTTCGACGGACAGGCGCTGGACCGCAGCAAGTGGTGTACGCGCTACTTGTACGCTGGCGGGCCGCCGCCGCAGGTGGCGGATGCGCAGTGCCAACGCTTCGGCGGCGGCACGCTCGACTATCTGGTGGACCAACAGCAACGCCACGTCGACTTCAACTCGGCCGGCGCCGCCATGCACGTCGTCAGCGGTGGAACGCTCACCTTGCTCGCAACCAAGACGCGGCCGGACGCGCGCGCGCCGTACGAGTCCGGCATGGTCCGCAGCAAGGCTCTCTTCCGGCCCGACGCGAAGACGAACTACTACATCACGGCGCGCGTGAAGCTGCCGAACGTGCGCGGCACCTGGCCGGCGTTCTGGTTGAACTCTGACTTCAATGCAGACGGCACCACGGCGTGGCCGCCCGAGATCGACATCTTCGAGGCGGCGCTCAACGAGAACTGGGACACTGCCTCGATGCTGAGCATGCAAGGACAGGCGCAGAACTGGGGCGGCACGGGGACGACGCAACAGCGGCAGTACACCTTCGCATCACCACAGTTCGACAAGCAGCGCGCGGCCGTCAACCTGGGCCGCACCCTGCGCGATACGTGGCTGGAAACGGGCGCCGAATGGAGCGAGACCGAAGTGTGCTTCTTCGTCGACGGCTACAAGGTCGCCTGCCAGGCGCACGAGTGGAAGACGAATAGCGGGCAGTTGGGCGCGCCGGCGCACGTTCTGCTCAACTTAGGCATCGGCGGCTCGTGGGCCGGTGCGTTCGGCATAGACGACGCAAAGTTCCCTACCGCAATGCAGGTCGACTACGTGCGCGTCTACTTGAAGGCGAAGTGAACTCCTTGCTCACCGCTCGAGCGCATCTGGCAAGTTGTCTCGCCTTCTTTGCACTGTGCATGCCATGTTGGACGTGAAAACCGGGCGCACGATCGACTTCATGCGCCATGCCTCGACCGCCCCGATGTCGCGTATTGCAGCACTACATCGCCCAGATGCGCGGCAAAGCGGCCACGGACTTTCTCGCCTTCGAGTACCCACCCCAGCCAAGGTGACTCGGGTTCTCGGCGCAGCAATGGATAGATGGGCAGGCGCAGCGTCAGCAGCGCTGTCTTGAACAACGTTCGCCAAGGTCCGGCCGGCCGTTCCCAGCGAACCGCGCTGTTGCCGACGCCGAAGCGCCTTTTCCGAATCCAAGCCAGCGACGCTCGCTCCGGCGGCACCTCCTCATAGACCACCGCAGTGTCGCACCACGACATCGTGTGACCGCGCGCCATCACGCGACGAAAGAACACCACGTCCTCGCCTCCCGTCAGGCCAAACGCCTGATCGAACAATGGCCGTTCTTCGTTGGCGATTGCTGCGAGGTCGATCAGAAAATTGCCAGCGGCGTAGATGAAGGGGCGCCCGTTGACGGTCTGCGCTTCAACAGCCCAATAGCGAGAATGTCTCCGTAGCGCTGCGGCCGCGGCAGGGAATACGGGCCGAACCGGCCCACCGACGACGACCGCGTTCGACGAGCGCTTCTGGCGCAGCAAGGCTGCGAGCCAGCCCTCGCTCGGCCACTCGTCGTCGTCGATCATCGCCAGCAGAGTCGCACCGCGTGCGGCAGCAATTCGGAATACCGTCTCGCGCGCCGAAGAGATACCCGGCGTCCTTTCGATGCAGTAGGTCACCTCGAGCCCGGCGCCGACCGCGAACTGCCCGATTTGACTGCGCAGCGCGAGGTCAGAACCATCGTTGTCGACGACCACGATTGCAGCCTTCTCGCCCGAGTGCCGAATCGCAATGGCGATGGCCCGCAACGCACGGTCCAATTGTTGAGGACGCCGAAACGTGCAGATACCCACGACGATGCTCGTCGACACCGGCCCGTCGGACTCTGTGCGTCCGTGCCTGGTCATCGCCCCGGCACCCTTGCGTAGCGCTTGGCCACGAACCTCGAAACACCCGGCAATCTTCCTATCGTGTACGCCGCGCCGATGACAGCGCGCGCCGTTCGGTCCTTGCGCAGCAGCAGCCCGTGGACGATGACGCCGCCAACCGCCGTGCAGATGTATCGCGCAGTGCGCCACATCGCCCAAAGCGAGCCGTGCAACTGTGCGTCAATGCGCGCAGTGGTGATGCCAGTCGTCAGGCTGCGGTACAGAACCGCCCGGCCCGAGAGGCGCTCCGGCGGCTGCGGCTCGCTGACGACCGCCTCGTCAGCCCAGGCAAGGATCCCACCGGCTTGCTTGACCTTTGCAAAGAACTCGTGGTCCTCGCCGCCACTGAGGCCGTATTCGCCGTTGAACCATGGTCGGGCGACGAGCTGCTCGACTTGCCTAGCGATGCACATGTTCTGTCCGACTGCGAGCATCGCAACGACACCGGTGGGCCAGCGCTCTCTCAACGCGAATTCGCTGTTGCGCGCCAAAAGACCTGCGCCCGGAGGCAGTGGACAGACAACGGCAGCCCCCGTGACGTGCGCCGCCGTTGATCGGGCCACCATCGTCAACGCGTGGAACCATCCCGGCTGCACCTCCCCGTCGTCGTCGAGCATGATGAGCAACTGCCAACCCGGTGCTCGCTCGTAGGCGGCATCGACCAGCGCGTTTCGCACCGCGGCGATACCGCGCGTCGAGACGGCGATCGAGCAAATCTCTGCGATTCGCTTCGAGAACTCTCGCACCAGCATGGGAACCCGCTGGCCGCAATCGTTGTCGGCGACGATCACCAATACCTGTCGATCGGCCAGCTCGGGCACCAGGCTTTCCAGCAGCAGGCGCAGCGACTGCGGGCGACGAAAAGTGGGAATGCCGATGACGACAGAGTTCGCGGACATCCGACGATTTCAGTAGAAGTACGCGCCGACCGTGCGAGCCCGCTCAGCGGCGGACACGGCGTCGACGCACAACGACAAGCAGCGCGCCCCAGTTGGCAACGGCCAGAAGAAGCTGTGTGAGAACGAACGCCACGGCGATACCAAGCGCACCGCCGAGCTTCGCGCCCATCACCGCGAAGCCGAGGAAGCAGGCCGTCGTCAGCCAAATGATCGTGGCGCGCAGCGTGTGCAGATTATCTGCGGTGAGGACGTCAGCCGGAGGAGTTTGCAGCGCGATGGCCGGTAGCGCGAACGCCAGTACCGTGAGAATACCAATTGCGGAGGAGAAGTCCCGGCCGAGCAGCGAAGGAATGAGATGCGATGCTGCGATGACAAGCAGGCACGCGCCGATTCCGATCGCGGCCATTGGCCCCGCGACGCGAAGCGCGAAACGCAGGCCCTTGACCGCACCCGAATTCCCGGCGGAGAAGAACTTCGGATAGGTGATCCGGGTCGCGACCTGAAGGGGCAGCAGGCCCAATTGCATGAAGCGCGCAGCCGCACCGTAGCCGCCGACTTCAGCGGCCGGCGCAAAGCGCGTCAACACGACCCGATCGACATTTGCCTGAACCGATGCCGCAATCTGCGTCAGACACAGCACGACGCCGGCACGCAATTCGCCGCGCATCAGGCAGCTGACGGGTCGACCATAGAGCGCCGTGCATATCCGATAGGCGATGAACATCGTCAGGAGCGACACGCCGGCAATGCAGACGACCCAACCCTCGATGTCCGACCTGGACAGTGCCACGAAGTACACAACCGCTGCCGCCAACCGGGTGATCGCGCCAGCCACACGGGACCATGCGGCGCGCACGGGATCCTGTTGCGCCACCATGATCGCCTCGGTATAGACGAAGGTGCGGCTGTTCATCATTTCGGCCACGATCGCACCGACCAGCAGCCACCCTGGGAATGGCACATTCATGATCTGCGTGGCAACGATCAACGCACCCAGAATCACGACCGGGGCAGTGGCGAGCGTCAGCCACAACAAGTGACCCAGATAGCGAGGGAAGTCACGCTGGTTGCGCGCGGTGCCGCGGACAAGCAGGTCGATGGCGCCGAATCCCAGCACATCGGCGCCGATGCTCGCAACCGCCAGAATGCCCGCGTAGATGCCGAACCGTTCCGCACCCAGGCCGCGCGCCGTGATCACGAAAGCCAGAAACTGGACAGCCAGCGCCGCCATCGTGGGAAACATGGCCTTCGCAAAGGTCAGCATCCGATAGCGCCGCTCGAGTGTGGCAAGCCAGGCGTTCAGATGTCCTCCCGGAAGAGCCCAGGCTCCGAAAGCGTCGCGGCCTCGCATGTTCGCGCGCCCTTCACCGCCTGTGCAGCGCTGCCACGACCCGAGCGCTCAGCTTCTCGAGCGTACGGGCGCTGTATTCGGCCCGGTAGTCGCGCGGCGTGCCGATCGTTTCGGGCATCGGCCCGATAGGTTGGAAGCTGGTCGCCGGGCGCAGCGCGACACCGGCAGACCCGGCACGCTGGATCAGGAGCGTCAATTCGTTCAGGTGCATCAGGAAATCGGCAGGCATCGGCTGTGACCGCCCTTCGCGCATGGCGCGCACCATCTCCGCAATGCCCAGCAGCTTGTCCTGCGCGTAGATCTCGCGCCGTCGAAGCCAACTGACGAACTTGTGTTTCAGCGATCGACCCACGCCCTTCTCGGCCTCGACCGCGTGGGATTTCCAGCGCCTGACCAGGGGCACCCTGCGGCCGCCGATACCGAATGCACGGCCGATCAAAGGCTGGGTGCGAACGGTATATGCCTTGCGAGCACTGAGGCTGACCCGCGAAAACCGCTCGATACAAACCGGAGACTGGTCGTGGAATACGTTGTCCACGCTGATCTCGCCCTCCTCGCCGATGATGCGGAACCCGTGGTCGCGCGGCGCGACCCAGCTGCACGTGACCCGGGCGGAGACGCCGTTGGCGAACTTCAGGCAGGCGACCGAGAAGTCCGGTGTATCGGCCGGCGACAGCGGTGTGTCGGTCTTGTGCTCGACGAGGAAGTCCGAGTACGCAGCAACCGAAAGCACCGGCCCGAACATCGCGCAGAGCCACACCAGGTGATAGGCCACGTGCTCGACGGTGCATCCCTCCTGCAACTCCTCGGCATACGGAAATGGCGCACCAGTCGGGCTCTGCACCGTCTCCAGTTGCATCAGGTGGGCCGGGTTGTCGTCAAGCTCAGCGTAGACCAGCACCGGCTTTCCTATGGCGCCGTCGCGAACCGCCTTCCACATCGTGCTGATCGCATCGCAGTAGAGATTGCATGGCGCGCCGGTCAGCACCAAGCCGTTGCGCTGCGCCATATCGAACAGTTCGCGGGTGCGCTGCGTGTCCGTGGTGAGCGGCTTCTCCGAGAAGACGTGCTTGCCGGCTTCCAGCGCCCGCTTCACGACGTCGAAGTGGGACCGGACACTGGTGAGGTTGACCACGACCTGCACGGCCGGGTCGTCGAGCAGCGTTTGGTAGTCGGGATAGACCCGAAACCCGTAGTGCCGCGCGACGACGGCCGAGCGAGCGGTGTCGATATCGAAGACGCCGCAGATCTCCAGCTCGGGATGCGCCCAACGCGTGCGCATGTAGATGTCGAACACATACCCGCAGCCGACGAACGCGATCTTCATGCGGCACGGCTCCGTGCTCGCCCAGCCGACGCCATGATCGCTTCGTTGATGCGATCAGCCGTCGCCGCTACCGCGATGCTGTCAGACAGTGGCATGGTCGCGCTTTCCTGGTTGCCGGCAAGGACGCAGTTGCGAACTTCGTCTGCTTCATAGTGGTATCCATTCCCGGCGTACGGGAAGCGCAGCCGCACGCTCCGGCTGCGGCTCGATCGACCGGTGGCCTGTGCCACCCGGTGGACAATTGCGCTCTGACGCACGCGTGCGCGCCACCGGAGATCCGTTTCCTCCGCATGTATCGGCGCCTGGCGCGAAACGCGCAGGCCGTTGGGGCGCACGATCGAGCCATCGAAGGCGATCATTCCGTCGGTTCCCATGACATTGAAGTCATCCGCCGCCCAGGCGCGAATGCTGGTGAAGAACGAACCGACCACGCCATTCGGATACAGCAGTTGAAACGCCGCTTCTTCGATGACACCCGTTGAACCGATTGAGCCGAGCGCGTGGGTCAGCGTGGGAGAACCGAAGAGCCACTGCGCGAGAGAAAGCGGATAAGGAGCCAGGTGCGCAACTGCACCGCCGGCCAGGGACGGATCGAACATCCCGTTCGCCGCATCAGGAACCTGGGACGTACCGAAGCTGCCAGAGACGAGCCGCACATCGCCTACGCTACGCTCCGCCAGCCGTTCCTTCATCGCGCGGGCGGCGGGAAGAAAGCGCGTCCACATCGCCTCCATGGCGAAGACCGACTTGGCGCGGGCGGTCGCCGCAATGTCGGTCGCCTGCGCGGCGGTGACGGCGAACGGTTTTTCGACGAGCACCGGGATTCCCGCGTCGATGCACAGCTTCGCGTGCGCCGCGTGCTCCGAGGGCGGCGTGGCAACGTAGATCGCATCGACACCACCCGATGCTGCTGCTTCTGCATAGCCTTCAATGGCGCGCGGGATGCCCAAGGCAGCAGAGAAGCGCCTCGCCTTCGCCAACGTGCGGGATGCGACGAAGCTCGCTTCGGCCCCTTGCGCGGCAACGAGTCCGGCAACGAACTTGGCAGAGACCGCCCCAGTGCCGAAGACGCCCCAACGAAAACGCCGTGCGCTGGAAGCCGACGCGCTCGTCGTCATCAACGCACCTCCAGGCGCAAGTCGTCGAGCGTCTTTTCTTGCCCTTCGCGCGCCGCAGCGCGATCCGCGGACGGTCGTCGCAGGCCAACAGCACCGGGGTTTCGCACTGCGTCGAATCGACCTGTACCTGCACGCTCGTGCAGATGACATGCAAGAAACAGCGAAAGCAGGAACCACGTCGCACCGCCCGTCGCCACGTCGAGCGTCTCTCCCGCCCCTTGCACGATCGTGCTCACGCCGACACCCGCACACGCGAAGGCAAACCGGTCTCCGAAGTGCAGCGGCAGATAGACGGCGACGTACAACAGCATGCAAACGACGCATGCCAGGCCGGGCAGACCCAGGTCACCCAGTGTGCCAATGAAGAAGTTGTGCGGCGAGAAGATCGCGCCCATGGACACGAACTTCAGCGCGATCGGGACGGTGAGTGGCGAGACGCTGGTATAGCTCCCGGGACCCATACCAAAGGCTGGATCGTGTTCCAGCGCACGCAGATACGCGCTCCACACCTCCGTCCTGCCGGTGAAGGTTAGGTCACGGCCGATCGCTCCGGCCAGCAGCGGCCCGAGCAGGGCGGCCAGCGCAACGAGAACCAATAGCGCGACACCCAGAGTCAGTCCGCCGAGACCTGCGCTCATCCTCCGACGCAGCGCCGAGACGAACAACAAGTACGCCGACGAAAGTGCAGCGCCGACGAGCGCGGTCTTCGAATCGGACAGGATCAAGCAGGCCGTCGCAGCCACAAGACCTGTGTATTTGAGCGACGCTGGCAGATCGCGACGGAAGGCAACGATGATCGCCAACGAAAGCCCGGCAATGCGCCCGGCCTGGTTCTTGTTGTCGAACAGCCCTCGCAACACAATCGCTCCCGCGTAGCGATCGGAGCCGATGTCTGGCACGACGTAGAACATCAATAGTGAGGCGACCATCGTGGCGGCAATGAGAGCACCGAGCACACCGATCAACCGCCGCTGATCTAGCACGTTGGCGATCAACGCGCCCGCCAGGACCGAAAGCAACCACAGCACCGACAGCCGCAGGGATGGCATCACCGAGACGCCCAACACCGATGAAACCAGCAGGCACATGAAATACGGAAAGAAGAACGCCGTGTCATCGAAGAAGCCCAGACCCCGCAGCCTGATCAGATGCGCCGTGGTGAGCACGATGGCGGCCCACAGTGCATATTGAAACGGCGCTGCAAAGGGTTTGTCCTGCGGCAGGCTGAGCATCTCCTGCGTGAACGCCCGGCTTGGCGGCCAGAGCCAGACGACCGTGAACTGAATCCAGCAGAGGGTCAGCAGCACCGGCCCCCACGCATCGACGAAGCGCTTCATCGATGGCCCACGCGCGCGTCGATCACCGCCATCCAGGCGAGCTTCCATGCACCGGGCAACTTGAAGAAGAGCCGGTCGACTTGCCTGAGCAAGGCTAGAGCGGTCTTCTGCAGTCCCGGCCAGCGCCGGAGTGGAATTGCCGCCAACGTGAAGAAGCCGAAATATCGGACATCGACTTCATCGAAGATCGCGCGGATCTGGTTCAAGTGATCCGCAGTGAGCGGCGTTTCGTCTGCCGATCGATTTTGCGGAGTCCGTTGCCGGTAGAGATTGATGAGCGGATTGGTCCCGAGCGGCTCCATGAAGATGTACCGCCCACCCCGCCGTAGCACGCGACGCCCTTCGGCCACCGCGCGTGGCAGCTCGAGGTGATGGATCACGCCACTTCCGAAGACGAAATCGAATCTTCCATCTTCGAACTCCAGGTGATTCGCGTCCATCAACTTGAAGCTCGCCGTTCCCGCCGTTGCAGCAAATCGGCGGTTGGCGGCATCGATCGCCGACGAGGAGACATCGATGCCGTGGGCTTCGAAGAGGCCGATCTTCAGCAACTGCTCGGTGTGGTAGCCGGTTGCGCACCCGATTTCCAGCCCGCTTCCACCAGCCCTGGCGCATTCGGCGACTTTGTCGAACGCCAAGTCAGCTGCCTCGCTGACAGCTACGTAGAAGTGATCCTGCGGTCGGGCGCCGACGCCGTCAACGTACCGATGGTCGTGAAACTCGATTTCTCTGGCAAGTCGATCCAACATCCGCTCCACTGAGATTCTTCTGTCACGCCACCGCTTGCGCCGCCCCGGCGCTGGAGGCGTTGCCGACATACAGCGCCCGCGTGGACCTGCCAATGGCCTCCCAGGTGTCCGCAGCTCGGGTACCCGCACCTTGCGGACGATGCCGGGCCGCCCTCTCGATGGCGGCCGCGAGCGCTTCGACGTTGCTCGGGGAGATCAACTCGCCATCGAGGCTCTCGCGCATGTCCTCCGCAAACACGCCAACGCGACTGGCAATGAGCCACTTCCCGAGCCCCTTGACGAGAAAGTACACACCGCTGGCGTCAACCTGACGGTACGGGAAGACGAAGGTATCGGCGGCGTCGAACAGATCGGCCATCTCCTGCATGGAGTGCCGGTGCAACCTCAGCTCGATGCTTTCGCGCAGGCCCAGCTGGTCGATGCGACGCTGAATGTCGCTCACGTCCATGCGAGGTCGGCCGGCTACGATCACGCGACAACGATCGCGAATGTCTCCCCGCAATCGGCCCAGCGCCTCCACGATCAGATCAAGGCCCTTGTACTCCTTGATCTCACCGAACAGCACGAACGTCCAGCGTCCATCGCTTCCCGCACGCGGACGCGTCGGTCGGGCCTGCATCTGCAGCGGTCCATGGGGAATGACCGCGATCTTGTCGGCCTCGATGCCGCGGGCAATCAATCGGTCCTTGCCAGCTCGGGTATGGACGATGACCGCGTCCGCGATACGGATAGGCAGATCGAAACCAAGGTTCTGCAAGACGGACGCCCGGATGCCGTTGAACGGCACCGTGTCGTGCACTGTCAGGACATAGCGGGTGCGCATCCGAATCAGCCACAACGCCGCAACGTCCAGCGGTGGCAACACGACCCATTGAACGTGCACAACATCGGGTTTGCCTGTCCAAACTCGATAAAGCAGGCGCAGCAGGCCCACCGCGTGCGCCGCGCCCTTGGCAAGCGCGCGCAGGGGCCGGGGCAGACCCGGCAGGTCGTCCACACGTCGGTAGAAGAACGGATCGGTGTACCGTGCCGGAATCTCCTGGTCATCACCGCGACGGATCGGGCGCGTGGCCCACATGGGCTGGACACCCGCGGCCAGGAGGCCCTGCGTCAGCGCGGCATCGTATGGCGCAGTGAAGAGCGATGGATCCACGAGCAATGCGCGGATCGGCGCTCGCTCGAGGCGCGCCGAAGTCACCGCATCCGTCATGCCGCGGTCCCGGACTTCAGCGTCGCGCGCCAGCGCCGATCGCCGCTCGTGAGCCACCCGCCAAGGAAGCCCAGTGCCCAGGCCGTATGCATCACAGCCGCGGCCGGTGCGGCCAGCACGCCGCAAAGACTGCGCCGCTTCGTCGCGATGCTGATCGCCGTCGCGATCAACGCAAGCGCGTATAGGAGCGGCCAGAGCAGCAGCAGCGGCCACCACGGCGCGAGCGCGAGCGCGAGAACGCTGACGCCCACGTGCGCCGGCACGGCAAACTGCCGCAGCCGCAGCGACTCCGGATGCTTGCGCACCGTCCGCGCGCGGCCGCGCCCGTAGTTGAAGTACTGGCGCCACAGCCCGCGCCACGTGTCGCGCGGGTAGTATTGCATCCGAATCTCCGCATCCAGAAAGATGCGACTGCCGAGCGCACGCTGCCGACAATCGAGTTCGGCATCTTCGTTGTGGCTGAAGCTCGCGTCGTACCCGCCGGTGCGCACGAAGCTGCTCATGCGAAAGGCGGCGTGATGGCCATGATCGACCCAGCCGCTCTCGCGCCCTCCACGATGCGTGGATCCACCCGATCCGACCACGGTGTCGGAGACCCAGGCCACCGCGCGCCCGAGGCAACTGCGGCCCACCGAATCCATCGGCACCACGATCGAGTCGGCGCCGTGCCGGTCCAGTGCGTCGACGAGCCGTCGCACGTAGCCGCCAGGGTAGCCGGCGTGAGCGTCGCAACGCACCAGTACTCGCGCGCCCGCACCGTATCGCGCCACAGCAAGGTTCACCGCAGCGCTTTGCAGGCGATGCGGGTTGTGCAGCAGGCGCAGGCGCGGCATGCGCGTCATGAGATCGCGCACGAGCGACTGCGTGCCGTCGGTGCTGCCGCCGTCGGCCACGACATACAGAAGATCGGGGTCCGCGGTATCGGCGCCGAGTTGCCTCAGCACCGTGGCCACATGCTCGGATTCATTGAGTGTGGGAACGACCACGAGCACGCGGTGCGCGGTCGCTTGCGCTTGCGCCGTCGACGCATCCGGGGCAACACGATCCCCCATGGCTAGTAGTCGTTCATCACCAGCCCGCCCATCGCCACCTGTGCCTTGGCGAGCTGCGACACCAGCTTCTGCGCCGGCCCGCTCTGTGACTTGCCGCGCCGGCACACCACCACCGCCGCGCCGGCGCGGGTGGCAATGAGGCGCGCATCGGAGCCGTGCGCAGCCGCCGGCGTGTCCACCAGCACGTAGTGGAACTTGCGCGTCAGCTCTTCCAGCAGCAGGCGGAAGGCGGCGTTCTGTGCCAGCTCCAACGGGTTGGGCGGCACGGCGCCCACCGGCAGGATGTAGAGGTTGGGCAGCGACGGCACGGGGCTGATGCAGTTCACCTCGTTGCGGCCCGAGAGGATGCCGCTCAAGCCGTTGGCCGCCTCCACGCCAAACACACGGTGCAGGCGCGGCGTGCGCATGTCGGCGTCGATGATCAGCGTGCGGCCCGGCAACTGGCTGAAGGCCACCGCCAGGTTGGCGGCGATGAAGGTCTTGCCGTCGCCGATGTTGGGGCTGACCACGGCCAGCGAGCGGCGCGGGCCATCCGGCGCCAGCGCGGTCATGAGCAGGTGGCTGCGCAGGTCGCGGAACGACTCGACCTCTTCACTGAACGGTTCGTTGGCCATGCGCAGCTCGCGGTGCAGCATCGCGCCCTGGGCCTTGGCATACGGATATTCGAATTGCTGTGACAGCGCCCACAACACGTCGTCGCGCTTCACGTAGCCCAGGTCCACCGCGGAGTCGCCGAAGCGCATGCCGCGCCGGCGCTGGTGCAGCAACACCGCTTCCACCTGCTCGGGTTTCAGCGCCTGCGACTCGATCAGGATCGCGCCGATCGGTCGTTCGAGGATCTCGGCTCGCCCCACCGATGGGTCGTCGGCCTCGCCGTCCGGCAGGCTCGACGCGCCGTCGGCCGCGCTGTACTCGCCGAGTACCGCCGTGTCGTTGAAGATGGGGTTGGGTCGGCGCAGGTTCAGTCGCATGGTGTCGGCCTTTCGTGGCTCAGGCACGCAGCAGGCGCTCGGCCCTCAGGCCGAGCGGCACGCGCCGCGAAGGCAACAGCGAAAGCGCGCCGCGGCCGAAGCTGGGGATCGTGGTGACCACGGGCTGCATCAACAGCGTTGCAGCCTGCTGGTCGGTGCGGATGCGTGGGTCGCGCACTTCGCGCACCAACGCCAAGCCCAGGCCAGCGAGTAGGCCGAGCAACAGCGCCGACCCCAGCGTGCGCGCCGCATTCGGCGACGACGGCTCCGCCGGCACCGGCACCGGCCCGATGATCGACACGTTGGTCTGGCCGGCCTGGCTCTCCAGCCCCATCTGACTTGCGCGACCGAGCACGCTGTCGTAGGCGCGCTGCGCGCCTTCAACGTCGCGGCGCAGCACCGCTGCTTCGTCGCGCGAGGCCTTCATCTCCAGCACCTTGCTCGTCTGCCGTGCCACGGCGGCCTGCAGGTCGGCCAGACGCCGCTGGTTCACCTGGTCGACAGCGAGCGCGCCACCGGCGAAGCGGCGCGTTTCTTCCGCGATGCGCGCGTTCAGCTCCGCGATGCTCGCCTTGAGCTGCAGCACCTGCGGGTGGCGCTCGCCCCGGACCTGCAGCAATTCGCTCAACCGGCTGCGGCTGAGCTGCAGGTCGGTGCGCAACTTGACCATGAGGTCGCTGGCCAGCGCTTCGGGCATGTACTCGGCGCCGACGCGTGACTGCTGCTTGCGGCTGCTCGAATTGGCGGCCTCGGACTGCAACGACACGAGCTGCGTGGTCAGCCCGTTCAGGCGCGCGTTTTCCACGTCGAGCGTCTCGTCGTTGCCGATCAGGCCGTGCTTCTGCTGGTAGGCCGAGAGCTTGGACTGCGCGGTCTCCAACTCGTCGCGCAGCTGGCGCGAGCGGGCGTCGAAGAACGTCTTGGATTGCCGCGCCGGTGCCACGCGCAGCTCGAGCGTGGTGTCGATGTACGCCTTGACGAAGGCGTTGGCGACTTGCGCGGCGAACTTCGGATCGTCGGACTTGAAGCCCACGCGCAGCAGGTTGGAGTCGCGCGTAGGGCTGACTTCGAGGTTGCGCGCCAGCGCCTTGGCCATCCAGCCTTCGAAGTCCGCCGCGTTGCGCGACGCTGCCTTCCAGCGCTCGGCCCATTTGGGCGACTGCGCGAGCTGCAGGTCACGCACGACCCGACGCGCCGTCGCGTCGCTGGTGATCAGGTCCACCTGCGTGTTCATGTAGCTGGGCGCGGTCAGCCCCTGCGCCATCAGGCCGCTGATGGGGTCGGGCGACTTGATGTCCACCAGCACGGTGGCCTCGGCCACGTATTGCGCGGGCAGGAAATACAGTGCAGCCAGGCCGAAGGCCAGCGCGAGCGCCGCGGTGCCTGCGATGCTTCGCCAGCGTGCGCGCAGGATCTGCAGCACATGCGAGACGGTGATCAACGGTCGTTCCGGACTCATCGCGGGATTCCTCGGGGCAGTGGTGCCGGGTCATAGATCTGCAGCAGAGCGCCGGCCACCTTGGCGGCATCGCCACCGAAACGGCGAAGTGCTTCGCGGCGCGCCGCTGCGCCCATGCGCTCGCGGCGCTGCGGGTCGGCCAGCAGTTCGGTCATTCGCAGCACCATGTCGCGTTCGTCGGTGCACAAGAAGCCGTCGACGCCGTCGCGCACCAGGTCGCGATGCGCCGGAGTGTCGAGCACGACAACCGGAACACCACCGGCGAGCGCCTCGGCCAGGTGCCCGGGGAAGCCGTGGCTCGCCGCCGGGCACAGGTACAACCACGCCGCCGCCAGACGCGCAGCGCGCACCGCGGGCTCGAGCCCGTCGGTCATGCCGATGCCGCCTCCGATGAGCATGGAACGCGTGTTGTCGCTCACCGCACCCGCCCAGTCGAAGGCCAGCCCGTTCTCGCCATGCGCCATCAGCACGGCCATCTGGACGAAACGCAGCGCGTTCGCGTCGGGAGCATCGAGCACGCCGCCGGCAATCAGCGGATGCGGCGCCGGCCGGCGCGGCGTCTCGAAGTACACCGGGTCGACCCGCGCCTGTACCACGGCGACCGGCACGTCGCGCAGGCCGCCGAGCAGACGCGCTTCCGATGGAAGCGACAGCACAGCCGCATCGGCCACGCGCCGCACCCAGGGCCGCGCCACCGCGCTGACGGCGCGCTGCCAGCGCGTGCCCGCCTGTTGCAGCCGCGAGTCGTGCGGCGAATACAGGACGCGCGAGGCCGCCGTCCGCCTGGCCAGGGCACCGCCCAGCACACTGGGAACGACGCCGTGCACGTGGACCACATCGGCGCGGCGCGAGAGCATGTCGCGGGCCGCGCGCAGCCAATGCTGCCAACGCCGCAGGCGGTTGCGCGAACGCGGCAGCGCGACCACCTGGATATCAGGGTGGAAACTCCCGACGAGTTCGGGATGCAGCGGGTCGTCGGTCAACAGCACGGCCTGGTCGCAACCCGACTGGCGCAACGCCTCCGTGGCCGGCCCGAGCAGGCGGAACACCGAGTCGGTCAGGTCGCCCACCAGATGCACCACGCGCATCGGCGCCGCGCCCGCGCGCGGGCCCACGACAGCGCCCGCAGGCAGCGCGCCAAGCGCCAGTGGCAGACGGTCGCCCGACATCGACGCCGCCCGGGCTAGTAGGCGCCGTCGCGCTTGGCAACGACCTTCGCGGTCAGCGCCAGGATCGACACATCGAGCAGCCAGTTGCGCTGCTCGACATAGTCGCGATCGAGGTGCACGCGCTCGTCGTAGCTGAGGTTGTTGCGGCCGCTGACTTGCCACAGCCCCGTGAGCCCGGGGCGCACCGACAAGTAATGCCAACGCGCCTGCCCGTAGCGCGCCAGTTCGGCGACGGTGATCGGCCGGGGGCCGACGAGCACCATGTCGCCGCGCACGACGTTCAGCAGTTGCGGCAGTTCGTCCAGGCTCGTGCGGCGAAGGAACGCACCAATGGCGGTCACGCGCGGGTCGTTGGTCAACTTGTGGTCGGCTTCCCATTCGGCGCGTGCCGCAGGGTCCGATGCAAGCAACTGCGACAGCAAGCGCTCGGAATCCCGCGCCATCGTTCGGAACTTGAGGCACCGGAACAGGCGCCCGTTCCGGCCCACCCGGTAGTGCCCGAACAGCAATGGCGCACCGTCGGCGCGCCAGAGAATCGCCGCGATCGTCAGCAAGACAGGCGACAGGACCACCAGCAGCGCGAATGCCAGCGCCTGGTTCGCTGCGAGGTACGCGGCGCCGCTCAGCCGGTGCTCGAGCCCCCCACCACCCTTGGAATTTCCGGCGCCGAATCGCGCGATGCCAAACAACCGCAGCAAGATCTACCCCCTGAGCACTTCTCGTTATTGAAGAGATTGTAACAGCGTAACACGCTGGTCAGCGGCCTCGAAAGCTCTTCGCGCAGTCGGATCCACTTTTCATGGACTGCCCGATGGGACACGCAATCGGCCCGGCTTGCCCCTAAGGCCGCCCCTGATGTCGCACGAGAGCGCAACCCTTGCGGCAACGCCTGCCGCAAACGCGATTGCCTGCCTCGCGCGGGCTACCGGCGGCGCAGGAAGTGCACGAACTCGCTGCCTGCGCTCGACTGCTCGACCAGCTCGTTGCCGGTCTGCCGCGCGAAGGCCTGGAAGTCGCGCATCGAGCCCGGATCGGTGGCCACGACCTTGAGCACGTCACCGCTCTTCATATCGGCCAATGCCTTCTTCGCCTTCAGGATCGGCAGCGGGCAGTTGAGGCCGCGGGCGTCGAGTTCTATCTGGGCTTGCATGGCAGGGTGTGGAGTGCGCGGCCGCGATTCTACGGGCGGCGCGGAAACTCCATGAACTGCGGCTCGTGCCCGCGCGAGCGCAGCCAGTCGGCCAGGGCGTAGCCGGTGCCCGCCGGCCAGCACCTGAGCTGCGCCGGCTCGAACAGCTTGTACTCGGCCAGCTCCGGCGACAAGCGCACCTCGCCGCTGGCCTGCGCGTGGTAGGCGATGATCACCTGGTTCATGCGCTCGAACTCGTAGACGCCGATCAATTTCAGCGCCTCGACCCGCAGCGCGGTTTCCTCCTGCACCTCGCGGCGGATGCCGGCCTCGGGCGATTCGCCGGCCTCCATGAAGCCGGTGATCAGCGCGAACATGCGCCCGCTCCAGGCCGCATTGCGCGCCAGCAGCACCTGGCCGCCGCGGTCCATGCATTCGATCACCGCAGCCAGCACCGGCGTCGGGTTGTTCCAGTGCGTCCAGCCGCAGCCCGGGCAACGCAGCCGCGTCTTGGCACCGCCGTCTTCCTCGGCCGCGATCGGCTCGAGCGGCGTCGCGCACGACGGGCAGAAGCGAAAGTCGTGTCGCATCATCCTCAGGCGGGGAAGACGCCGGTCGAGAGATAACGGTCGCCGCGATCGCAGACCACGAACACGATCGTGGCGTCGCGCACCTGCTCGGCCACGCGCAGCGCCACGCAGCACGCGCCGGCGGCCGAGATGCCGCCGAACAGGCCCTCCTCGCGCGCGAGGCGGCGCGCCATGTCTTCGGCATCGGCCTGCGACACGAGCACGAGTTCGTCGACGGCCTTGGGGTCGTAGATCTTCGGCAGATACGCTTCGGGCCACTTGCGGATGCCCGGGATGCGCGAGCCCTCGGCCGGCTGCGCGCCGACGATGCGCACCGCCGGATTCTTCTCGCGCAGGAAGCGGCTGACGCCGGTGATCGTGCCGGTGGTGCCCATCGCGCTCACGAAGTGCGTGATGTGGCCCTCGGTCTGCTGCCACAGCTCGGGGCCGGTGGTTTCGTAGTGCACGCGCGGGTTGTCGGCGTTGGCGAACTGGTCGAGCACGCGGCCCTTGCCGTCCTTCTGCATTTGCTCGGCGAGATCGCGCGCGTATTCCATGCCGCCCGAGCGCGGCGTGAGGATCAGCTCGGCGCCGAAGGCTTTCATCGTCTGCGCGCGCTCGATCGACAGGTCTTCGGGCATCACCAGCACCATGCGATAGCCACGGATCGCCGCCGCCATCGCCAGCGCGATGCCGGTGTTGCCGCTGGTGGCCTCGATCAGCGTGTCGCCTGGCAAGATGTCACCGCGCTCCTCGGCGCGACGGATCATGCTGATGGCCGGCCTGTCCTTCACCGAGCCGGCCGGGTTGTTGCCTTCGAGCTTGGCCAGGATCACGTTGCCGCGCGCCGCGCCGAGCGCGCCGGGCAGACGCTGCAGCTTCACCAGCGGCGTGCGGCCGATGGCATCTTCGAGGGTCATGTAGCTCGGCATGTCTTTGCGTGCGTGCTTGCGCGCGCCGCTCGCGCGCTGCGTCTCGATTGTGGCAGCGTGGCCAGGTCGCGCCGGACCCCCATGCCATAATTCGCGCCCCAAGAAGCGCACTGTCGCGCCCCCACCGGCCCGGGTGGCGAAATCGGTAGACGCAGGGGACTCAAAATCCCCCGCCGCAAGGCGTGCCGGTTCGAGTCCGGCCCCGGGCACCACACAATCGCTCGCCAACGTCCGCAGACGTTCGGTCTTTCCTCGGTTTCCCTCTAGAAAGCGCCTCACATCGTCCGCAGGCGTCCGCGCGAGTGTGCCTGAATCCGACCACTTGCGGGGGCACAAGTGGGGGCAAGGGGGGCAGAAACGGGGGCAAGTGGGGGCAAAGTGACTGCCCCCAATCCGTGCCCCCGGGTGAGTGCATGTGCCCCTCGCTTCATGCCTTCGCCATGAGAATCGCGCTCACTGTCGGCACGCACCATCGGCTGCACCCTTTCGGCATGCACCCTTTCGGCATACACCCTTCGGCATGCACCCATCGGCATGCACCCATCGCGCCGAGGAATGCTGCATCAACAAACAACCCCCCTTGGGCCCGCCCATGACTGGCGAAAGATCGAGGCTCGAACCATCCGCGTGCGCGAAGCCCCGGAAGGACCCGCTCGCAGCTCAGCTCACGGTCCAGCGCAAATCGACGCGCGGAAAACGCGGAATCACGGAATCGCGCCTAAGTGCTTGTCAGGCGCGGCCGAGTCTTCCGCGTTGTCTTCCGCGCCGTTCACGCGGACGCGGAAAGCTCGATCCGCCAACGTGCGCAGGCGTGCGGTCATCGCATTAGCCCCTTGGGAGCGACGTTGCACAGCGGATCATCGAGGCTCGAACGATCCGCGTGCCCGATGCCCCGGAAGGACCCGCTCGCCGCGATTCACTTGACCCCAGGCCGGCCGCGCAGCGTGCATGATCGCTGGCGCTCGGAACCACTGCCAGGCATCGGCCCGAGGCAGTGCAGCTCGTGCACATGGCGCGTGTCTGTGCCTGCTGTCTTTCTGGTGCAGGCAGCGCCGACGCCCAACAGCAGCGCGAAGGCTGCCCACGCCACCGCCTCACCGCGCGGCCGGGCCTATTCGTCGAAGTCGCCGAGGAGGTCGCTCTTGATGCGGTACACCGACACCCCGGCCTTCGTGTGGCCAGGTGGGCGGGCGTTGTGCAGTGCCCGGCCATCGGGCGCCAGCTCGATCCAGCCACGGGCCTTGAGCACATCGAGGCACAGCTTCGGGCTGTGCCCCTTGCACACCACCGAGCGGAACTGCTCGGCGAGCACGTACCAAACGCGGCCCACAGGCACGCTCACCAGCTCGCCGGCTGCGTTGCGTTCGTCGCCCATGACCTCGCGGCGCCATCCGGACATCATCGGCGTGGCGGGCGCGTGGTCGCTGTCGGTCACGCCCCAGCGCTTGAAGTTCATCTCGCCGAACATGCCGAACCACTGGCGCAAGTCGCGCAGGATCAGCGCTGCCTCGCTGGTGCCGATGCCGCCGGGCCGCGTGGCGATCCAGGCATTGAACATCGCGCCCGCCGCCGTGATCGCTTCGCCCTGCGGCCAGCCGGTGAGGCCCGCCTCGGTGGCCAGCTCGCCCGCCGCTGCCGCGAGTGCGAACCGGCGTGCACCGCGCTTCACCTGCCCGGCCATCTCATCGCGCACATAGCGTGACTCGAATCGCTCCATGCCCTCGCGCACGCGCATCGCCAGGTCTTCGGTGCGCGAGGTCAGCCACAGCAGCCACTCGCGGCCGGCCCAGCCGTAGTGCCGCGCGGCCTGCGCCCTGACCCATATCGACAACTCGTGCCCGGTGTCGAATTCGTGCACCGTTTCCAGCGTGGAGCCGGGCGCCACTTCGGCCGGCAGCGGGATCAGCCGCACCTCTTGCCCGCCCTTCATGCGCTTGCCGGCGGACTCCATGTGCTGTGCGAGCGTCAGCTCGCCGCTGCTGAGGAACAGCAGCCGCCATGTCGGCTTGGGGCGCAGCCCGTCGCCGTGCTTGGACCGCGCCTTGCCCTGCCCGTCGGCGAGCATGTACGCCGAAGCGCCGGCTTCGTTCGGCTCGATCTGGCCCAGCTCATCGAGGATCAGCGTGCAATCGTTGTGCTGCTCGCCCTGAAACTCTAGACCGGCCTTGGTCGCCAGCCATTTCTGCATGAACGATTCGGGATCGTTCTCGGTGCCCTTGCCCCACACGCTGGCCGCGACCAGCAGGCCCGTTGTCTTGCCCGTGCTGGTGTCGCCCACGTAGTGCCAGCCGCCGCCGCTGGTGCCCGGCGCCCAGGCCAGCAGCGGGCCGGCGAACGCGACCGATACCGCGAACGCGAGCCGTGAATTGCCGACGCACAGGCGGGCGAGGTTCGCCTTCCACAGATCCAGCGTGCCGCGCGTGCTGAAGTTCGCCTCGATGCCGGCTTCGGAATGGAAGATCACCCGATCGCCCGCAGGCGTGCCGAGCGTTTCCTCGGGCAGCACGTAGCAGCGGCCGACCCAACCGACGCGCGACACGTGGCGCACCAGCTCATCAGGCGTGCGGCTGCGCAGGTATTCCGTGAGCCAGGCGCGGCGCTTGGCATCGGTGGGGCACACGAAGCCCCGCGCCAGCAGCCCGGCGCGGTAGCCCGCACCGTCGCCGGCCAGCATGGCAAGCGGCATCAGCCACTGACGCCCCGCGCGAAACCGCGTGTCGAATCGCAGCAGCAGCGCCGCGCGGTTGTCACGCTGATCCCGCGCAAGCGCGACCGCATGCAGCGGGCCGCACACGTGCTTCATGGCGCCATCGCCTGCCGGGTCGGCGTACCAAACGCCGGCATCGTCGATCGTGAATCGGTCGGCCGGCCCCGCCGGCTCGCCAGGCGGGCCACTGCTGCGTTTGTCGGGCTCGGGCAATACCGATGCCTCGGCCGTGTCGATCGCCACGCCTGCGAGCGATTGCGCGGCCCGCTCGATCTGCTCGCGCACCGCCGCGAGGCCGGCGGCCTGGTGCAGATCGTTCCAGTCCTTGGCGCCATCGGCCAGGCCCTGCGGGAACACGGCTGCACCGCGCACGGCCCGCGCCGCGGCGAGTGCCGACACACGGCCGGGATTCTTGCCCGTGCGGCCTTCGGTGGCCTTGTCGTCGTCGCCTGCGATCAGCAGCCGCGCGGTCGGTGCAGACGCCTGCAACGCGAGCGCCACGGGCCGCAGGTTGCCGGTGTCGAATGCCACCGCCACCGGCCGGCCGGTGGCCTCGTGCACGCTGGCCGCGGTGGCGTAGCCCTCGCACACGATCACCACCGCCGCGCCGGCCAGCTCGCCCAGCAAGTGCCAGCTTCCGGCCTTGCGCCCGCCCGGCAAGTATCGCTTGTCGCTCTTGCCGCGGGCTTCTTCTTCGGCCGTCGGCTTGCTCGGCGCGATGGACTGCACGCACACCAGCTCGCCGGCTGCATTGCGCATTGGCACGAGCAGCGTGCCATCGGGCAGGTAGCGCACGCCGTGGCCGCGCACGCCCTTGCGGGCCAGGTACGGGCTATCGCCCTGCTCGCTCGCATCGCCCCACCGGCGCACGGCCTCACGCGCCGCGGCGTCGGCTCGCTTGCGGCGCTTCGCTTCCTCAATCGCGCGGGCTTGCTCGCGCTCGCGTTTCTCGCGGGCGCGATCGGCCGGCGTCGGCGCAGGCCCGTCGCTGCGCTTCCGCTTGAACCCGCGGCGCTTGGCCTCGTGCCACAAAGTTGCGATGGTGATGCGCCCCGGCTTGAACGAGCGCCAGGAGTCACGCACCTCGGCCGCGCTGTAGGAGTCACCGCGCTGGCACCATTCATCGAACAGCGCGAAACCGTCTTCGCCGGGGAACTCGGAATGGATCGCCATGCCGATGCGCACGCGGTAGTCATGCCCCGTGGGATCGAGCAGCGCGAGGGCGTCGCGCACGTCGGCCAGGGTGGAACTTCTCGGCGCGTGACTCATTCGAGGTCGAGTGACAACCGAGGCGGCGTGCTTGGCTTGTGCATCGCGTGGCGGGTGATGCACAGCACACCTTCGCGGCAGTAGCACGAGCGCATGGCAAGGTTCAGGGCACCGTGTACGTGACAGGCCGCGCGGCCCGGTCGCTTCGATCGCCTGCCCATGCTCAGACGCCTCGATGATGGCGCACGCGGTCAGCGATGAACTGCTGCACCTCGCTTTCGAGCCACAGGGTCGCACGGCCGATCTTCACCGGCTTTGGCGCCTTACCGTCGCGTACCAAGTCAAGCCAGGCGGAACGGCCGAGGCCCACAAGGCCGAGGCAGGCAGGAAGCCGGATCAACCGGCAAGGCCCGCCGCCTTCAGTAGCGACGGACGGGAGCGAATCCGTATGCATGGCGCCTCCGTTTGGAAGTGCCGAGCATTCGTGAAAGGCCGGCCTACGTCACGGACAACTTCGGCCGCGGGCGCCGATCAGGTTGTCCGCTTGTTCCGAGCCTGTGTCCCGCCAGCTCCTGAACGGAAGCGGCTCAGCCCCCTCTCGATCGCTGCGATCGTGAGGGCGGGTGGGTTGTCCTCGTCATGCGGATCAAACCCTCCCACCACGCGAAGAAGTGTCGCAAGCATCGTCGGGGTGAAGCAATCAAGCACGCTTGCATAGCGTCCATGTCGATCCTCCCATTGTTCGCTTGCGAGGTCGGCGAGGAACAAACGCACGCGCTCAGCCAACTCGCCGGGTTTGGCCCCTCGCGTCGCCGCGAGCGCCTCGGCTTCGATCGCGCGGCGTGCATACGGCTTGCCGGGGGTCGAGTCCCTCAACTGCTGCATCAAGTCGCCTAGCCCCGGCGTCGCACGGCTGGTGCCTCGCATGTATGACAGGAGCACACTGAGCTTCGCCGTCGAATCGAGGCAGGTGCCTTGAAACGCGGGCAGGTGCGCCACCGCTTCAAGCATGTCCCACAGGTTCGCCCCTGGGCCGCTCCACTCGGCGCCGAGTGAGTAGGTTTCGGTGATGTCGCGGCGACGATCGATCGCATCGACGATGCGACCTGCAAGATTCACGAGTTCGTCGTCGATCACCCGCAGCTCTCGTTCAGCGGCACGGAGGTCGCGTGTGAAAGTCGGCTCGGTGCCAAATTCATAGGCCCACCAGTAAGCACGCTCCGCGACACTGGCCAGGAACCTGCGTCGCCAATCGATCATCCCACGGCCCCAGCAGTCCGCGTCGTGTTTGCGTCCTCGCATAAGCAAGGGGCGCCAGACCTCCGTTTCCAGAGTGGCCCAATGGGTGGCCAGGTGACGACGCACTGTCGTGTGCATTGCTCGATCGGCTCGCCGCCCGCCGCCAACAAGCCGGCTAAGGGATCGGAGCCACTCACGGGCGCCCCGCCCCATCAAATCGCGATCCGGGTCCGGATCAGTCGCCGCCACCGCGCACCCCTTCGTGCGCCCTTCATGCGAAAGCCGCGCCGGCCGGGGAAGGGTCCCGGTTTTCGCCCCGTCGGGCTAGGCGCAGCCGCTCGATTGTGCCGCTAGATCAGCCCCCGCTCGGCGAGTGACACGGCATCGGCGCCGCCGATCACGATGTGATCGAGCACGCGCACATCGACCAGCATCAGCGCGGACTTGAGCGAGGCGGTCAGGAATTCATCGCCCTCGCTCGGCTCGGCGTGCCCGCTCGGATGGTTGTGCGCCAGGATCACGGCGCCGGCATTCAGCTCCAACGCCCGGCGCACCACCTCGCGCGGGTACACGCTGGTTTGCGTGAGCGTGCCCTCGAACATCAGCTCAAACGCGAGCGCCTGGTGTTGACTGTCGAGGAACAGCACAGCGAAGCCCTCGCGGTCGCGCTCGGCCAGGTGCAGGCGCAGGAACTGCCGCACCGTGTCCGGTGAATCGAGCACGTGCCCGGCAACACGAAGCCGCGCGTCGAGGATGGCCAGCGCCGCCGCGATCACCGCATCTTCATGCGGGGCTCGCCCGGTTGATGGTGGCGCCGGGAGAACCTTCGCGCTGCGTTTCCGGCCCGCGGGCATGTTTCCAGGCACGAGGCGCAGCGTATCGGCCGCTGCGAGGGTGCCGGCCGCGGGGCGAGCGGGCGACACAGAGGGAGTGATAGAGCGATTCCGCAATCCTTCCGCATTCCTTCCGCATCGCTGTCGCACTGCCCCGCCGGCCGCTGATCCAGCATCGGCGCGGGTTTCCGGCCGATCGGTTCGGGCATTCCGTGATTCCGCACCTTCCGCGCGTCGAATCGCGCTGCCGGCCTTCATGCCTTGGCCTTTCGCCCGAACGGCACCACCTTGCCGCCGCGCTTGCTGTCCAGAAAGTCGGCCCACCACTGCATGAGGCGGGCTCGGTCGCGCAGGTATTCGCTCCGGTGGTATGCGGCCCGCACCTTGTTGCGCTCGCGGTGTGCCAACTGGCGCTCGATCACGTCGGCGTCGTGCCCGTGTTCGTTCGCCGTCGTGCTGAACAGCGCCCGGAAGCCGTGAGCCGTGGCATAGCCCTTGAAGCCCATGCGAGCCAACGCGCCGTTGAGCGTGTTCTCGCTCAGGCTGGCGCCAGGGTAGTAAGGGCTCGGGAACACCAGCTCGCGGCCTGCACTCAGCGGCTTCATGGCCTCAAGTACGCCGAGTGCCTGCTTCGAGAGCGGCACCACGTGAGGCGCACGCATCTTCATGCGCTCGCCTGGGATGCGAATCTCCGCCGCATCGGTGTCCACTTCGGCCCAGCGCAGCCCGCGCAGCTCGCCAGGCCGCAGCGCCGTGAGCATCAGCAGGCGCAGCGCATGGCGTGTCGTGGGGTCGCCCTCGTAGGCGTCGAGTTTCGCCAGGAAGCCGGGCAGGTCCTTCTCGGTCAGCGCGAGCCGGTGCGCGGTCTGCCTCGGCTTCAGCACTTCGCCCGGCTTCATATCCGAGAGCGGGTTCGTCTCGATGCGCTCGTGCGTCATCGCGTGCCGGAACACGGCCCGTATCCGTTTCAGCACGCGGTCGGCCACCTCGCCCGCGCCCCGTGCCTCGATCGCCTTCACGGCGTCGATCACCTCGCGCGGCTTGATCTGCGCCATGGGCCTGCGCCCGATGTGCGGGAACACGTCCGCTTCCAAGGTTGACTGCACGCGACCGGCATGCGCAGGTGTCCAGGCGCCGGCCTGGTGCGTAAGCCAGTCGCGGGCCACCGCCTCGAACGTGTTGCGGGCCTCGTGGTCTGCCTTCGCCCGCGCGGCCTTCTTCAGCTCGGACGGGTCGTCGCCGCGCTCGATGATCTTGCGGGCCTCGTCCCGGCGCTCCCGCGCTTCCTTCAAGCTCACTTCGGGGTACACGCCGAAGGCAAGCCGCTTTTCCTTGCCGCCGAAGCGGTACTTCTGGCGCCAGTAGCGTCCGCCGGCCGGCGTCACCTCCAAGTACAGGCCCCCACCGTCGAAGTGCTTGCCGGGCGCCTTCAGGCCCCGCAGCTTCGCGTCAGTCAGCTTCATCTATCATCCCTCTGCCCCGCCGTTGGGGGCACAAGTGGGGGCACATCGTAGCCCCCGATTCATGAAACTGAGCGCGTATGCGCCTCCCAGCCCGGAAGTCGAGTCCGGCCCCGGCACCAAACGCAAAGCGCACGATGCCCCCGTTGCCACCGGCCACCAAGGTACTGATGCTGTTCTGCACGGCGATGTTCTGCATCGACCTGCTGACGCCGATCGAGATGTGGCTCGCGTTGTGGCCCATCGGCAGCGGCCGCTTCGGGCCCTGGCAGCTGCTGACCTACGCGTTCCTGCACGCCGACATGATGCATTTGTTCTTCAACATGCTCGGCCTGTGGATGTTCGGCGCCGAGCTGGAGCGGCTGTGGGGCCAGAAGCGCTATCTGCAGATGCTGCTGGCGAGCGTGCTGGCGGCCGCGGTGGTGCAGCTCGCGTTCAACTTGTTCTTCGGCTCGATGCGGCCCACGGTCGGTGCGTCGGGCGCCCTCTTCGGCCTGCTGCTCGCCTTCGGCATGCTGTTCCCCAACCGCACCATCATGCCGCTGTTCCCGCCGATCCCGATGAAGGCGCGCACCTTCGTCGCCGTGTTCGGCGCGCTCGAGTTGCTGCTCGGCCTGCAGGGGCCGAGCGGCGTGGCGCACTTCGCGCACCTCGGCGGCATGCTCGGCGCCTGGCTGATGATGCTGTACTGGCGCGGCCGCCTGCCCTTCGGCGGCCGGCGCTGAGCACACGCGCTCGCTGCGGCCGCTTGTCACGGTCATGCTCGGGGTCATCGCCGAGCGGGTGATGACAAACCGCGGCATCTGCCGCATGCTAGCCGGCAGGGTCTACCTGCCCGACGGAGCGTGCCGCATGCGTTCGCACCTGCTTCAGCACCGGCTGCCTCAGCTTGGCTTGGTGTTGCTGGTCGTGCTGCTCGGCCTGGCACCTGCCGCGCGGGCGCAAGACAAGGCCGAGCTCGAAGCGCAGTCGCGCGCGCTGCAGCGCGCCAGCAATGCCGTGCTGGGCGTGAAGGCGCAGGCGGTGGAGGAGGCGCGCTCGAGCCGCACGCTGGGCCGCGAGCGCGAGGGCTCCGGCGTGGTCATCGACGCTCAGGGGCTGGTGCTGACGATCGGCTACCTGATCCTCGAGGCCGAGCAGGTGCTGCTGGTCACCGACGACGACCGCGAGATCCCCGGCCGCGTGGTGGGCTACGACATCGCCACCGGCTTCGGCCTCGTGCAGCCGCTGGTGCCGCTGCGCATCGAGCCGGCGCCGTTGGGTGAATCGGCGCGCGTGCGCGACGACGAACCGTTGATGATCGCCAGCGGCGGCGAGGGCGGCGCGGTCAGCGTGGCCAGGCTGGTGTCGCGGCGGCCGTTTGCCGGCTACTGGGAATACCACATCGAAGGCGCCCTGTTCACCGCGCCGGCGCGGCGCGACCACAGCGGCGCGGGCCTCTTCAATGGCCGCGGCGAGCTGGTCGGCGTCGGCTCGCTGTACGTGCAGAACGCGCGCGGCAGCGAGCAGCCGCGCGTGCAAGGCAACATGTTCGTGCCGGTGGACCTGCTGCGGCCCGTGCTCGACGAGCTCAAGCGCAGCGGCACCACGGCCGCGAGCCGGCGCGCCTGGCTCGGCATCAGCTGCTCCGAAGAAGACGGCCAGCTGCGCATCATCCGCGTCAGCGACGACAGCCCGGCCGACGTGGCGGGCCTGCAGGAGGGCGACCGCATCCTGCGCATCGACGGCAAGCAGGTCAGCGCACTCGACCAGCTCTGGCTCACGCTGTGGCGCGGCGGCGCGGCCGAGCGCGAGGTGACGCTCGAAGTCCAGCGCAGGGACCGGACCGAGACCTTCAAGGTCTACAGCGTCGATCGCGCCAAGACGCTCAAGCGCTCGCAAGGCGTTTGAACGCCTCTTCGATCGTCGGATAGCGCAGCCGCAGGCGCAGCTCGCGCTTCAGGCGCCGGTTCACCAGCCGCCGCGATTCGCCCAGGAACGACAGCTGCATCGGCGACAGCTCGCGCCGCGCGCGCTCGCGCGTGATGCGCGGCACCGGCGGCAGCCCCGCCAGCGCAGCCACGCGATCGGCGTGCTCGCCGGCGCGCAGCGCGCCGTCGTCGCTGACGTGGATCGCGCGCGGGCTGGGGCCGCGATGCAGCGCCGCGATGCACGCGCGGGCCAGGTCGTCGGCGTGCACGTGGTTGGTGTACACGTCGTCTTCGGGCACCAGCGCCGGCGCGCCGCGGCGCACGCGCTCGCGCGGATCGCCGCCCTCGCGGTCGAAGGCGTAGATGCCCGGCACGCGCAGGATCGTCACGCGCGCGCGGTGCGTGCGCGCGAAGAAGCGCGCGCGCGTCTCGGCATCGACGCGGCGGCGCGCGCGGTCGGTGGCCGGGCGCAGCGCGCGCGTCTCGTCGATCCAGGCGCCGCCGCAGTCGCCGTAGACGCCGGTGGTGCTGGCGTAGACGATGCGCCGCACGCGCGCGCTGCGTGCCAGCGCGCACAGCAGCGCGCGCGTGCGCGGGTCGCTGTCACCTTCCTTCGGTGGTGGTGCCAGATGCAGCACCGCATCGGCCAGGCCCGCCAGGCGGCCGAGCGATGCTGCGTCGTCGAGGTTGCCCACCAGCGGCACCGCGCCGGCGGCGCGCAGATCGGCACTGCGCTCGGCGCTGGTGGTCAAGGCCAGCACGCGCCAGCGACGGCGCAGCTCGCGCAGCACGCGCAAGCCCACGTCGCCGCAGCCGACGATCAGCAGCGACGGTCGGCGCGAGCGGGTCGAACGCGGTGGCGGCAGGTTGCTCGGCATGTCGCCGGTGAGGCCCGCGGGCGCGGGCACAATATTGGCAGCGGCAGTGTAGAGGTCGCCCCGACGCGCCCGGCCGCACCCACACCATGAGCTCGAAAGTCACCATCCAGCCCGCCGGGCGCAGCTTCGAGGTGGAGCGCGACGAGGCCATCCTCGCCGCGGCCATCCGCGCCGGCGTCGGCCTGCCCTACGGCTGCCGCGACGGCGCCTGCGGTTCGTGCAAGAGCCGCCTGCTCGAGGGCCGCGTTGTGCACGGTGCGCATCAGCAGAAGGCGCTCTCCGATGCCGAAGAGGCTGGCGGGCTGATCCTGCCGTGCTGCGCCGTGCCGCAGACCGACTGCGTGATCGAGGCGCGCATGGTGCCCGGCGCCGGCGAGTTCCCGGTGCTCAAGATGCCCTGCCGCGTGATGCAGATCGAGCGCCCTGCGCCCGACGTGGCGGTGCTCAAGCTGCAGCTGCCGGCGAACCAGGCCTTTCGCTTTCGCGCCGGGCAGTACGTGGAGTTCATCCTGCGCGACGGCGCGCGGCGCAGCTACTCGATGGCCAACGCGCCGCACGACCTCGGCACGCCGCCGTCGATCGAGCTGCACATCCGCCACATGCCGGGCGGCAAGTTCACCGACCATGTGTTCGGCGCGATGAAGGACAAGGAGATCCTGCGCATGGAGGGGCCCTACGGCAGCTTCATGCTGCGCGAGGACTCCAGCAAGCCGATCGTGCTGCTCGCCTCGGGCACCGGCTTCGCGCCGATCAAGGCGCTGATCGAGCACATGCGCCACCTCGACATGCGCCGCCCCACGGTGCTGTACTGGGGCGCGCGCGTCAAGGCCGATCTGTACATGCACCACTGGGCCGAGCAGGTGGCGGCGGCGTGGCCGATGCTGCGCTACGTGCCGGTGCTCAGCGAGGCGAGGCCAGAAGACCGGTGGAGCGGCCGCACGGGCTTCGTGCACCGCGCGGTGATGGCCGACCTGCCCGATCTCTCGGGCCACCAGGTCTACGCCTGCGGCGTGCCGATCATGGTCGATTCGGCGCGGCGCGATTTCGTTGCGCAATGCCGTCTGCCCGAGGACGAGTTCATCGCCGATGCGTTCACGTCGGAGGCCGACAAACACGGTGCGTAGGCGAATCGACGTGAAGCGACGTTCACTGCTCCTCGCACTCACCGCCGGTCCGGCGTGGGCACAACAGGCCAGGCCGATCCGCTTCATCGTGCCCTACCCGGCCGGCGGCGCGCTCGACGTGATGGCGCGCGCGCTGGCCGACAAGGCCAGGGATGCGCTCGGCACCATCGTGGTCGAGAACCGGCCCGGCGCCGGCGGCAACATCGGCGCCGATGCGGTGGCCAAGGCCGCACCCGATGGCACCACGATCGTGATGGGCGCCGTGGCCACGCACGCGATCAACCCGTGGCTGTACACCAAGATCGCCTACGACCCGATCCGCGACTTCACGCCGATCACGCTCGTGGCCCAGGTGCCCAACGTGCTGGTGATGAACGTCGAGGCGGCCGAGCGCCTCGCGATCCGAAGCGTGGCCGATCTCGTGCGCCACGCCAAGGCCAACCCCGGCAAGCTCAACTACGGCTCGGGCGGCAACGGCAGCGCCGGGCACCTCGCCGGCGAAATGTTCAAGGCCAAGGCCGGCGTGTTCATGGTCCACATCCCGTATGCCGGCGGCCCGCCGGCGCAGCTGGCGCTGATGTCGGGCCAGGTCGATCTCACGTTCGACAACCTGGCCACCGCATCGGCCAACATCCGCGCCGGCAAGCTGCGCGCGATCGCGGTCACCACCGCGAAGCGCTCGTCGGCGATGCCCGAGGTGCCGACGATCGCCGAGGGCGGCCGCGCGCTGGGCCTCGGCGAGTTCGATGTCGACACCTGGTTCGGCATCTTCGCGCCCGCCGGGCTGCCGGCCGATCAGACCGCGCGGCTCAATCGCGCGTTCGTCGATGCGCTGGCGACGCCCGAGGTCAAGGCCCGCGCGGCGAGCCTGATGGCCGAGCTGGCGCCGACCACGCCCGAGCAGTTCGCCAGCTTCGTGAAGGCCGAGCTGCGCAAGTACGAGTCGGTGGTGAAGGCCAGCGGCGCGAAGCTCGACTGACTTCGACGCGTCACTCGCCGAGATAGGCGGCGCGCACCTTCGGGTCGGCGAGCAGCGCCTTGGCATCGCCGCTCATCGTGATCTCGCCGGAGTCCATCACGTAGCCGCGGTCGGCCAGCGCCAGCGCGCGGCTCGCGTTCTGCTCGACGAGCAGGATCGTCGTGCCGCGCGAGTGGATGTCGCCGACGACCTCGAAGATCTTGTCGACCATGATCGGCGACAGGCCCATCGACGGCTCGTCCATCAGCAGCACCTTGGGCCGCCCCATCAGCGCGCGGCCCATCGCCAGCATCTGCTGCTCGCCGCCGCTCATCGTGCCGGCGAGCTGCGCCGCGCGCTCCTTCAGCCGCGGGAAGATGCCGAACACCTTGTCGATGTCGGCCTGCACCTCCCCGTCGTTGCGCACGTAGGCGCCCATCTGCAGGTTCTCGACGATCGTCATGCGCGCGAACACGCCGCGGCCCTCGGGCACCATCACCAGCCCTTGGCGCACGAGGTCCCACGCGCCCTGGCCCTTGATGGAGCGGCCGAGGAACTTGATGTCGCCGTCGCGCACCGGCTGCGTGCCGGTGATGGCCTTCAGCGTGGTGGTCTTGCCGGCGCCGTTGGCGCCGATCAGGCACACCAGCTCGCCGCGACGCACCTCGAAGCTCACGCCCTTGACCGCCTGGATGCCGCCGTAGGCGACCTTCAGGCCCTGCACCTCGAGCATCACCTCGTCAACGGCCATCGCGTGCGTCCTCAGTGGGCTTTGTGGCCGGCGCCGAGGTAGGCCTCGATCACCTTCTCGTTGCGCTGCACGTCGTGCGGCGTGCCTTCGGCGATCTGCTTGCCGTAGTCGAGCACGGTCACGCGGTCGCACAGGCCCATCACCAGCTTCACGTCGTGCTCGATCAGCAGGATGGTGCGGCCGTCCTTGCGGATGCGGTCGATCAGCTCGCGCAGCACCACCTTCTCGGTGGCGTTCATGCCGGCGGCAGGCTCGTCGAGCGCGATCAGCTTGGGGTCGGTGGCCAGCGCGCGCGCGATCTCCAGGCGGCGCTGGTCGCCGTAGGAGAGCGTGCGCGCCTTGAACTCGGCGTACTTGCCGATGCCCACGTAGTCGAGCAGCTCCTGCGCCAGCTTGGCGATGCCGGCCTCCTCGGCCACGAAGCCGCGCGTGCGCAGGATCGCACCCATCAGCCCCGAGCCCGAGCGCACGTGGCGGCCGACCATCACGTTTTCGAGCGCCGTCATCTCGGGGAACAGGCGGATGTTCTGGAACGTGCGCGCGATGCCGGCCTTGGCCACCTCGTGCACAGCCGTCGGCTTGTAGGGCTTGCCGCCGAGCATGAAGCTGCCGGAGTCGGGCGTGTAGAGGCCGGTGATGACGTTGAAGAACGTGGTCTTGCCGGCGCCGTTGGGGCCGATCAGGCCGTAGACCTGGCCCGGCTGGATCAGGATGCCCACGTCGGACAGCGCCTGCACGCCGCCGAAGCGCTTGGACGCGCCCTTGACCTCGAGAACCGCTTGCGCCATCGCCGCGCCCTCCACCGTCAGGCCGCCGCCGGCGCGGCCTTGCCGTGCTCGGGCTGCGGCCACAGGCCGCGCGGTCGCGCCAGCATGATGGCGATCATCGCCAGCGCGATCAGCAGCTGGCGCAGGATGGCGGCGTCGAGCCGGCCGCCGGTGAGCATCTGCAGGTCGAGTTCGCCGGAGATCCAGCGCAGCACCTCGGGCAGCCCGGCGAGCAGCAGCGCGCCGAGGATCACGCCCGGAATGTGGCCGATGCCGCCGAGCACCACCATCGCCACCACCATGATCGACTCCTGCAGCGAGAACGACTCCGGCGAGATGAAGCTCTGGAAGGTGGCGAACAGCACGCCCGAGACGCCGCCGAAGGTGGCGCCCATGCCGAAGGCCAGCAGCTTGAGGTTGCGCGTGTTGATGCCCATGGCCTTGGCGGCGACTTCGTCTTCGCGGATCGCCATCCACGCGCGGCCGATGCGCGAGCGCTCGAGCCGATAGCAGATGGCGACGCTGATCACGACGATGATCAGGAACAGGTAGTAGTACTTGGTCACCGACGACATCTCGTAGCCGAACAGCGATCCGCTCTTGCCGAAGTCGAGCCCCAGCATCGGCACCTTGAAGCTGTCGATCATCAGCAGCCCCTTGGGGCCGTTGGTGATGTTCACCGGCGCGTCGAGGTTGTTGAGGAACACGCGGATGATCTCGCCGAAGCCGAGCGTCACGATTGCCAGGTAGTCGCCGCGCAGCTTCAGCGTCGGCGCACCGAGCAGCATGCCGGCCAGGCCGGCGACCGCCGCGCCGAGCGGCACGGCGACCCAGATCGGCGTGTGCAGGCCGCTCGGGAACAGCGCCTTGATCGCCGGAAACGTCTCCGCCAGGTGCGGCGAGGCCAGCAGGCCGAAAATGTAGGCGCCGACGGCATAGAAGGCGATGTAGCCCAGGTCGAGCAGCCCGGCGAAGCCGACCACGATGTTCAACCCCATCGCGAGCAGCACGTACAACAGCGCGAAGTCGATGATGCGCACCCAGAAGTTGCCGGCCGCCTGGGCGATGAGCGGCAGCACCAGCAGCGCGAGCGCGGCGAGCAGGAAGACGACGAACCGGTTCTTCATGCGTGTGTCTCCGGGCTCAGGCGCGATCGGCCACGCGCTCGCCGAGCAGGCCCTGCGGCCGCACCGTGAGCACGAGGATCAGCACGATGAACGCGAAGATGTCCTGGTAGTGGCTGCCGAGCACGCCGCCGGTGAGCGCGCCGATGTAGCCTGCGCCCATCGATTCGATCAAGCCGAGCAGCACGCCGCCGACCACCGCGCCGGCCAGGTTGCCGATGCCGCCGAACACCGCGGCCGTGAAGGCCTTGAGCCCCGGCAGGAAGCCCATGGTGTGCTGCACCGAGCCGTAGTTGGCGGCCCACATCACGCCGGCCAGCGCGGCGAGCGCGGCGCCGATGATGAAGGTGGCCGAGATCACCATGTCGGGCCGCACGCCCATCAGCGCGGCCACGCGCGGGTTCTCGGCGGTGGCGCGCATCGCGCGGCCGAGCTTGGTGCGGTTGACCAGCCACATCAGCCCGATCAGCGTGACCACCGTGGCGCCGAGGATCAGGATCTGCGTGATGTTGATGACCGCGCCGCCGACGTGGAACGGCTCCGACGGCAGCAGGATCGGGAACGGCTTGTAGTTCGGCTTCCAGATGATCATCGCCAGCGTCTGCAGCAGCAGGCTCATGCCCATCGCGGTGATCAGCGGCGCCAGCCGCGGCGCGTTGCGCAGCGGGCGGTAGGCGATCTTCTCGATCGAGAAGTTGAGCGCCGCGCACACCACCACCGCGACGATCAGCGACAGCAGCAGCAGCAGCCAGCCCGGCAGGCCGGCGCCGGCCAGCGTGGTCACCACCGTCCAGGCGGTGAGCGCACCAACCATCAGCACCTCGCCGTGCGCGAAGTTGATCAGGTTGATGATGCCGTAGACCATCGTGTAGCCCAGCGCGACGAGCGCATACACGCTGCCGAGAATCAGCCCGTTGATGATTTGTTGGTAGAGAGTGTCCATCGAGGCTGTCTCCCGGGCCGATGGCGGCTGGGCGCGGATTGTAGGCAGCCCCCCGTGATCACCGAGGGGGGGCTAACACCCAGAGACAGCCCGGCCACACCCGGCCCGGTGGCCCGGGCGCGGCCCGGCCTCAGGCAAGCACGTCCCGTGCCGGCACCCAGGGCAGGTTCAGGCTCAGGCCGACGGCCTCGTGCGTCAGGCGGCCGTCGTGCACGTTGAGCCCGCGGCTCAGGTGCACGTCGTCGCGGCAGGCCTTGCGCCAGCCCTTGGCCGCCAGCGCCAGCGTGAACGGCAGCGTGGCGTTGTTGAGCGCCCAGGTCGAGGTGCGCGGCACCGCGCCGGGCATGTTGGCCACGCAGTAGTGCACCACGCCGTCGACGACGTAAGTTGGCTCGGCATGCGTGGTGGGCCGCGAGGTCTCGAAGCAGCCGCCCTGGTCGATCGCCACGTCGACCAGCACCGCGCCGGGCTGCATGCGCGCGATCTGCGCGCGCGTGAGCAGCCTGGGCGCTGCGGCACCCGGCACGAGCACGGCGCCGATCACCAGGTCGGACTCCATCGCCACGCGCTCGACCTCGTGCGCCGAGGCGTACAGCAGCCGCACGCGGCCGCCGAAGAGATCGTCGAGCTCGCGCAGGCGGGCGAGCGACTTGTCGAGCACCGTGACCTCGGCGCCCACGCCCACCGCCATCTTGGCGGCATGCGTGCCGACCACGCCGCCGCCGAGCACGCTCACGTGCCCAGGCGCCACGCCGGGCACGCCGCCCAGCAGCACGCCGCGGCCGCCGTTGGGCCGCTGCAGCGCCACCGCGCCGACCTGCACCGACATGCGCCCCGCCACCTCGCTCATCGGCGCCAGCAGCGGCAGGCGGCCGTGATCGTCGGTGATCGTCTCGTAGGCGATCGCGGTACAGCCCGAGGCGAGCAGCCCTTCGGTCTGCGCGCGGTCGGGCGCGAGATGCAGATAGGTGAACAGCACCTGCCCCTTGCGCAGGCGCGCGATCTCCTGCGGCTGCGGCTCCTTGACCTTGACGATCAGCTCGGCGGTGTCGAACACCGCGGCCGCGTCGGGCACCAGCCGTGCGCCGGCAGCCTGGTACTCGGCATCGCCGCAGCCGATGCCGGCTCCGGTGCCGGCCTGCACCACCACCTGGTGGCCATGCGTCACCAGCTCGTGCACCGCGGGCGGCGTGAGGCCGGCGCGGTTCTCCTGCGGCTTGATCTCCCTGGGTACGCCGATCAACATCGTGGACCTCCTCCAGACTTGTTTGCGTGACGGTCACCGGGGCCGGATCATGCGCGCGGCGCTCCGGCTCAGGATTCGGGTTCTTCGCCGCGCGCGCGTGCATTGGCCGCGCGCAGCTCGGCCAGGCGTTCGCCGATGCGGATCTCCAGCCCGCGCGGCGCCGGCTCGTACCACCGCGGCTCGGCCATGCCTTCGGGCAGGTAGCGCTCGCCGGCGGCGAAGCCGCCCGCCTCGTCGTGCGCATAGCGGTAGCCGTCGCCGTAGCCGAGGCCCTTCATCAGCTTGGTCGGCGCATTGCGCAGGTGCATCGGCACCGGCCGCGTGCCGTCTTGCGCCACAAAGGCGCGCGCGGCGTTCCAGGCGGTGTAGGCGGCGTTGGACTTGGGCGCCACGCTCAGGTAGACCACCGCCTGCGCCAGCGCCAGCTCGCCCTCGGGGCTGCCGAGGCGCTCGTAGACCTCGGCAGCGTCGAGCGCCATGCGCAGGCCGCGCGGGTCGGCCAGGCCGATGTCTTCGCTGGCCATGCGCAGCACGCGACGCGCCACGTAGCGCGGATCGACGCCGCCGTCGAGCATGCGCGCCAGCCAGTACAGCGCGGCATCGGGGTCGGAGCCGCGCACCGCCTTGTGCAGCGCCGAGATGGTGTCGTAGAACTGCTCGCCGCTTTTGTCGTAGCGGCGCAGCATTTCGCCCAACGCCTGCTCCAGCAGGCGTTCGTCTATGACCCGGCTTCGAGCCGACGCTTCGTCGAGTTCGCTCGCCGAGCCCGCCGATTCGGCCAGCGCTTCATGCGCGTTGAGCAGCCGCCGCGCATCGCCGTCGGCATAGGCGATCAACCGTGCGCGCGCCTGCGCCGTGAGCGGCGGTGCCGGCATCGCGGCGCGGGCGCGGTTGAGCAGCAGCGACAGATCGCCCTCGTCGAGCGGCTTGAGCACGTGCACGGGCGCGCGCGACAGCAACGCGGAGTTGACCTCGAACGACGGGTTCTCGGTGGTCGCGCCGATGAAGGTGAACAGGCCCGACTCCACGTGCGGCAGGAACGCGTCCTGCTGCGCCTTGTTGAAGCGATGCACCTCGTCGACGAACACGATCGTCGCGCGGCCGGCCTTGCGCGCGGCGCGCGCGCGCTCCACCGCGTCGCGGATGTCCTTCACGCCCGAGAGCACCGCCGACAGCACGATGAATTGCGCGTCGAACGCGCCGGCCACCAGGCGCGCCAGCGTGGTCTTGCCCACGCCGGGCGGGCCCCACAGGATCATCGAATGCAGCCGGCCGGACTCGAAGGCCACGCGCAGCGGCCGGCCGGCGTCGAGCAGATGGCGCTGGCCGATCACCTGGTCGAGCGTGCGCGGCCTCAGGCGCTCGGCGAGCGGCGCGTCGGCCGAGGGCGCATCGATCGGCGTGGTGTCGGTGCCAGTCTCGAACAGCGACTCCTGCGGGTGCATGCGCGGCATTGTGGCAGCCGCGCGCGGGAGCCGACGCGCTACTGCTGGATCACGTCGGCGCCCTTGGGCGGCACGAAGCGAAAGGCATCGTCGCCGAAGCGCACGTTGGGCTCCAGCGCCGTGAAGCGCAGCTGCGAGCGCTGGCCGAAGGTGTCGACGATCTCGAGCGCGGCGAGCTGCGTGCCGGCGAAGCCGACGCGGATGGCCTGGATCGAGCCCTCCTTGCTGCGCGGCACGGCCTGCGCCCACTGCAGCCCGTCGCTGACGCCCTGGGCCTTCAGCTCGAATTCCTTGTCGATCGCCGCGCCCGCGAGCAGCGCGGCCGGCGTGGTGCCGAGTGCACCGGCCATCGGCCGCACGGTGACCTGGTTCAGATCCACGTCGTAGAGCCAGACCCTCTGCCCGTCGGCCACGATCTGCTGCTCGAACGGCTTGTCGTAGACGAAGCGAAAGCGATCGGGCCGCGCGAACTCGAAGCGGCCGGAGGATTGCTTCTTGCGCGCACCGTCGGGCGAGGTCACGGTCTGCGTGAACGCCGCGCGCGCCGACTGCACGTCGCGCGCGAACTCGCGCAAGGCGTCGACGCCATCGGCGCGCGCCGTGGCCGCGGCGCACAGCAGCGCGGCGGCGGCGGCGAGCCGCCTCATTCGTCGCGCTTCGGGACGAGGATGTCCCGGTTGCCGTTGCTCGCCATGGCGCTTACGAGTCCGGCGTTCTCCATTTGTTCCAGCAGGCGCGCCGCGCGGTTGTAGCCGATGCGCAGGTGGCGCTGCACCAGCGAGATCGACGCGCGCCGGTGCTGCAGCACGATGGCCACCGCCTGGTCGTACATCGGGTCGGCCTCGGCGTCGCCGCCCGCGCCGCCTTCGATCGCCGCGGCAGCGTCGCCGTCGAGCGTGCCGCCCTCGAGAATGCCCTCGATGTAATTCGGCTCGCCCTGCTGGCGCAGGTAGTCGACCACGCGGTGCACCTCCTCGTCGGAGACGAACGCGCCGTGCACGCGCACCGGCAGCCCGGTGCCCGGCGCCAGGTACAGCATGTCGCCCTGGCCGAGCAGCGCCTCGGCGCCCATCTGGTCGAGGATGGTGCGGCTGTCGACCTTGCTCGACACCTGGAACGCGATGCGCGTCGGGATATTGGCCTTGATGAGGCCGGTGATCACGTCGACGCTCGGCCGCTGCGTGGCCAGGATCAGGTGGATGCCGGAGGCGCGCGCCTTCTGCGCCAGGCGCGCGATCAGCTCCTCGATCTTCTTGCCGACCACCATCATCAGGTCGGCCAGCTCGTCGATCACCACCGCCAGGTGCGGCAGCCGCTCCAGCGGCTCGGGCGACTCGGGCGTGAGGCTGAACGGGTTGGGGATCAGCTCCTTGCGCTCGGCGGCCTCGGCGAGCTTGCGGTTGTAGCCCGAGAGGTTGCGCACGCCGAGCTTGCTCATCAGGCGGTAGCGCCGGTCCATCTCGCCGACGCACCAGGTGAGCGCGTTGGCGGCCTGCTTCATGTCGGTGACCACCGGGCACAGCAGGTGCGGGATGCCCTCGTAGACGCTCATCTCGAGCATCTTGGGGTCGACGAGGATCAGCCGCACGTCGCGCGCCTCGGCCTTGTAGAGCAGGCTGAGGATCATCGCGTTGATGCCCACGCTCTTGCCCGAGCCGGTGGTGCCGGCCACCAGCAGGTGCGGCATCTTCGCCAGATCGGCCACCACCGGGTTGCCGACGATGTCCTTGCCGAGGCCCAGCGTGAGCTGCGAGGCGGCGGCGTTGTAGACCTCGGAGCCGAGGATCTCGGCCAGCCGGATCGTCTGCCGTTTGGCGTTGGGCAGCTCCAGCGCCATGAAGTTCTTGCCCGGGATCGTCTCGACCACGCGGATGCTCACCAGCGACAGCGAGCGCGCGAGGTCCTTCGCCAGGTTCACCACCTGCGCGCCCTTGACGCCGACGGCGGGCTCGATCTCGTAGCGCGTGATCACCGGGCCGGGCGAAGCCGCCACCACGCGCACCTCGACGCCGAAGTCCTTGAGCTTCTTCTCGATCAGCCGGCTGGTCATCTCCAGCGATTCGGGTGTCACCGTTTCGAGGCGGCCGGGCGCGGCATCGAGCAGATCCACCTGCGGCAGCTTGGCGTCGGCCAGCTCCGAGAACAGCGGCTTCTGCCGCTCCTTGGCCACGCGCTCGGATCTCGGGATCTCGACCACCGGCTTCTCGATGTGCAGCGGCACGTGCTCTTCCACCTCGAGCCGGTCGCTGGCCACCTGCGCTTCGCGCTCGCGCTGCGCCTCGAGGCCGATGCGGATGTCCTCGGCACGCTCCTGCGCTTCGTGCCGGCGCTCGCGCCAGGCGTCGAACCAGGTGCCGATGCGATCGGCCACGCCGAGCCACGAGAAGCGCAGCGCCAGCGAGGCCCCGAGCACGAGCGCGGCGATCCAGGCCACGCCCGAGCCGGCAAAGCCGAGCCAGCGCATCGACCACGGCCCCAGCACCGCGCCCACCACGCCGCCGGCCTGGCGGCCGGGCAGCAGCGCATCGAAGCGGTACAGCCGCGTCCATTCGAGCGCACAGCTGGCGGCCAGCAGCAGCACCAGGCCGAGCCAGAACGCGGCACGCGGGCCGGCCGGCACCCTGGGCGGCGCGTCGTGCATGCGCAGCCAGCGTGCCAGCACCGACAGCCACAGCCTCAGCCCGACCACCGGCAGCCACCACGCCGAGTAGCCGAACAGGAACAGCGCGACGTCGGACACCCAGGCGCCGAGCTGCCCGGCCATGTTGTGAACGGCGGCGTTCCTCGTCGACAGCGACCAGGCCGCGTCGTCGGCGCTGTGTGTCACCAGCGCCAGGAACAGCAGCAGCCACAGCACGCCGCCGCCCACCAGCGCCAGCTTGGCGCGCCACGCGGCGCCGCCCGGCCCGCCCAGCGGGCCCGCTGCGGCGCCGTCGGCGCTCAGTGATCCCAGTGGAAACGTCATGCGCGCGATTGTGGCCGATGGTCCCGATCGGCCGGCCCGCGGCGGCGGGCAACGATCTGCATCACTCGGTGTGCAGGCGTTCCTTCAGGACCACGGAGCCGTTTTCCTGCGTCTCGATGACGCCGCGCTCCTCGAGATCCTTCATCACGCGGCTGACCATCTCGCGCGACGCGCCGACGACCTTGGCCATGTCCTGCCGCGAGACCTTGTTGCGGATGATCTTGACGCCTTCGACCTCCTCGGCCATCTCGAGCAGCGTGCGCGCCACGCGGCCGTACACGTCGAGCAGCGCCAGCGACTCGATCTGCCGGTCGGCATGGCGCAGGCGGCGCACCAGCCCGCGCAAGATGGCGTACGACAGCGTGGAGTTCTCGGGCAGGCAGCGCGCGAAGTCGGCACGGCCGAGGATCAGCATGTCGGTCTGCACCTCGCAGCGCACGGTGGCCGAATGGGCCTCGTTGTCGATCAGGCTCATCTCGCCGACGTAGTCGCCCGACTCGAGCACGGCAAGGATGACCTCGCGGCCGCGCGAATCGGAGGTCAGCACGCGGGCCCGGCCGTTGAGCAGGATGTACAGCGCATTGCTCTTGCGGCCCTGTTCCACCACCAGCTCGCCGCGGCGGAAGCGCCGCTTGACCACGGCGTCGGCCACCGACTGCGCCTGCTCCACCGTGAGCATCGAAAACAGCGGCACGCGGCGGATCAGGTCGAGATTCGACAACATCGACATCTTGGGGTCCCCTTCCTCTTTGGTTTGGCTGGTTGTCTTGGCAGACGCGCAACGACCCCCTATTGTGCCGATTGACAGGCCCATGGCCAGCATTCGGGCACCGCATGGGACAATCGGCGTCGGCTGCACGCGACGCTGCGCCACGGCGAATCCCTCCGCGAAACCCCTTCGACCATGACCACGAACACCACGCACGCCCGGGTGCTGATCCTGGGCTCCGGCCCCGCGGGCTACACCGCGGCCGTGTATGCCGCACGCGCGAATCTGCAGCCGACGCTCGTCACCGGCATCGCGCAGGGCGGCCAGCTGATGACCACCACCGAGGTCGACAACTGGCCGGCCGACGTGCACGGCGTGCAGGGCCCCGATCTGATGCAGCGCTTCCAGCAGCATGCCGAGCGCTTCGGCACGAACATCGTGTTCGACCACATCAACGCGGTCGACCTGTCGAAGCGGCCGTTCGCCCTCACCGGCGACAGCGGCCGCTATACCTGCGACACGCTGATCGTGGCCACCGGCGCGAGCGCCAAGTACCTCGGGCTGCCGTCGGAGCAGAGTTTCATGGGCCGCGGCGTCAGCGGCTGCGCCACCTGCGACGGCTTCTTCTACAAGGCGCAGGAGGTGTGCGTGGTCGGCGGCGGCAACACCGCCGTCGAGGAGGCGCTGTACCTGGCCAACATCGCGAGCAAGGTTCACCTCGTGCACCGGCGCGACAAGTTCCGCGCCGAGCCGATCATGGTCGACAAGCTGATGGAGCGCGTGAAGGAGGGCCGCATCGAGCTGCACCTGTTCCACACCCTCGACGAGGTGCTCGGCGACGCCAGCGGCGTGACCGGCGTGCGGCTGAAGTCCACCACGACCGGAGCCACGAAGCAGCTCGCGCTCAAGGGCTGCTTCATCGCCATCGGCCACCAGCCCAACACCGAGATCTTCAAGGGCCAGCTCGAGATGAAGGACGGCTACATCGTCACCCGCACGGGCTCGGACGGCCTGGCCACGATGACCAGCGTGCCGGGCGTGTTCGCCGCCGGCGACGTGCAGGACCACGTCTACCGCCAGGCCATCACCTCGGCCGGCACCGGCTGCATGGCGGCGCTCGACGCGCAGCGCTTCCTGGAGCAGTAGCGCGCGCCGCCGCGCGGGCGGCGCGTGTGGCTATAATTCGCCTTTTGCCGCCTGCGGCACCCAACGGAATCACACGGAGCTGCGTCATGGCACGCGTCTGTCAAGTCACGGGCAAGGGCCCGATGGTGGGAAACAACGTCTCCCACGCCAACAACAAGACCAAGCGCCGCTGGCTGCCCAACCTGCAGTACCGCCGCTTCTGGCTCGAAACCGAGAACCGCTGGGTGCGCCTGCGCGTCAGCAATGCGGCGCTGCGCCTGATCGACAAGGTCGGCATCGACCAGGTCGTGGCCGACCTGCGCCAGCGCGGCGAACTCTGAACCTCGAGGAGCACACGCCATGGCCAAGAGCGCACGCGAGAAGATCAAGCTGGAGTCCAGCGCCGGCACCGGGCACTTCTACACCACCAACAAGAACAAGAAGACCACGCCCGACAAGATCGAACTGATGAAGTTCGACCCCAAGGCGCGCAAGCACGTGATGTACAAGGAAACTAAACTGAAGTGACGACGAGAAAGGGCTCGCTTCCAGCGAGCCCTTCTCGGTGCAGGGCCGCTCTGAGCGGCCCTTTTCGTTTGCGGACGGGGCTCGCGCAGCGCTATGCCTGCGCCGCCTTCAGCCGCCGCGCAAAGTCCTGCAGCATCGCGATGCCGCTCTCCTCGGCCTTCTTGCACCAGGCCTGCAGGTCGGCCACCAGCTGCGGCGCCGTCACGTTGGTGCGGGTCCACAGCAGGCGCAGCTCCTCGCGCATGGCCACCAGCTTGGCCAGCATCGGAGCCTCGCTCATCGCGCTGGCCAGCTGCGGCTTCACGGCCTGGGGGATCTTGTCGTCGTCGCGGTGCAGCCAGCGGCGCGCCAGGCGCAGATCGGCAAACCGGGCGCCCTGCGCGGCGCCCTGCTCGCGCAGGCGCGCCATCTCGGCGCCGCACACGCGGCGCAGCTGCTTGGCGTACTGGGCCATCACCTCGTAGCGGTTGGCGATGATCGCCTCCAGCGTGCGCGAGTCGGCCTCGGCGCGCACGCTGCCCAGCGCCAGCTTGGGCGGCGTCTTGCGCACCTTGGCCAGGCCCAGCGCTTCGAGGGCGCGGATGTAGGCCCAGCCGATGTCGAACTCGTAGGGCTTGACCGACAGCTTGGCCGACGTGGGATAGGTGTGGTGGTTGTTGTGCAGCTCCTCGCCGCCGATGATCACGCCCCAGGGCGAGATGTTGGTCGAGGCGTCGGGCGCCTCGAAGTTGCGGTAGCCCCAGTAGTGGCCGATGCCGTTGATGATGCCGGCCGCGGTGATCGGGATCCACAACATCTGCACCGCCCACACCGTGGCGCCGATGGCGCCGAACAGCAGCATGTCGATGATCAGCAGCAGGCCCACGCCATGCCGCGAGAAGCGGCTGTAGAGCCGATGCTCCATCCAGTCGTGCGGCGTGTTGTGGCCGTACTTGGCCAGCGTCTCGGCGTTCTTGGCCTCGGCGCGATACAGCTCGCTGCCCTTCCAGAACACCGTTTCGATGCCCTTGGTGACGGGGCTGTGCGGGTCGTCGACGGTTTCGCACTTGGCGTGGTGCTTGCGGTGGATGGCCACCCATTCCTTGGTCACCATGCCGGTGGTCAGCCACAGCCAGAAGCGGAAGAAGTGCGACGCGATCGCCTGCAGCTCCAGCGCGCGGTGCGCCTGCGCGCGGTGCAGGAAGATGGTGACCGAGGCGATCGTGATGTGCGTCGTGACCAGCGTGAACAGCAGCACCTGCCACCACGCGGCGCTCGCCCACAGGCCGTGGGCCAGCCAGTCGATCACGGCGCTCGCCACGCCGGAAAAATCGTTCATCGACAAACCTTTGGTGCCCGGAATCCGGGGAAGGGCGGATTCTAGGCGACGGTTACAAGACGGCCGCTGCGGTCAACGCGTAGGTTTGCCCGCCTTCACCCGCCTTGCCGGCTTGACTTGGAGCAGGATCAGGCCCGCCGCTGCCAAATTGCCGCGAAGAAACCGTCGGTTGCATGTCGATGCGGCCACAGCCGCATCCGGCCGGCGGCCACCAGCGGGGCGGCATCGGCGACGTGGCGCCGCAACACCTCGGCCGCGTCCAGCGCGTCGAAGCCCGCGTGCGCCTGCTCGAAGTCGGCGGCGATGGCCTCGTTCTCGAGCTGCAGCAGGCTGCAGGTGGCATACACCAGCCGGCCGCCGGGTTTGACCAGCCTCGCCGCCGCGGCCAGGATCGCCGCCTGCTGCCGGCTCAGCGCGGCCACGGTCTCGGGCGTCTGCCGCCACTTGAGATCGGGGTTGCGCCGCAAGGTGCCGAGCCCCGAGCACGGCGCGTCGACGAGCACGCGGTCGATCTTGCCGGCCAGGCGCTTGACGCGCTCGTCGCGCTCGTGCGCGATCTGCACCGGATGCACGTTCGACAGGCCGCTGCGCGCGAGGCGCGGCTTCAGCGCGTCGAGCCGATGCGCCGAGGTGTCGAAGGCGTACAGCCGGCCGGTGCTGCGCATCGTCGCGCCGAGTGCCAGCGTCTTGCCGCCGGCGCCGGCGCAGAAGTCGACCACCATCTCGCCGCGCCTGGGCTCCACCAGCAGCGCGAGCAGCTGGCTGCCTTCGTCCTGCACCTCGAACGCACCGCTCTTGAACAGCTGCAGCCGGTTCACCGCCGGCCGGCCCGCGATGCGCAGGCCCCACGGCGAATACGGCGTCGGAGTGGCCGCGATGCCCTCGGCGTGCAGCGCCTGCTGCACGGCTTCGCGTTGGGTCTTCAGCGTGTTCACGCGCAGGTCCAGCGGCGCCGGCAGCAGCAGCGCTGCGGCCAGCGCGTTGAACTCGGCCTCGCCCAGCTCGCGCTGCAGCGCCTCGGCCAGCCACGGCGGCAGGTTGTGGCGCAGCTTGTCGGGCAGGCTGGCGGGGTCGACGGCGCGGATGGCCGCGAGCCACTCGCGCTCGCGCGGCGCCAACGCCGCCTGCAGCGTGCGCTCGTCGCCTTGCCAGGCAGCGGCGGCCAGGCGCCGCTCCAGCGGCCCGCTGCCGCTTTGCGCCAGGTGCTGCAGCCGCAGCCGCTGCCGCAATACCGCATACACCGTCTCGGCCAGCGCGTGGCGATCGCGCTGGCCGAGCATGCGATGCTTCAGGAAGTAGGCCGACACGACGCCGTCGGCCGGCGCGTCGAAACGCATCACCGCGCGCAGCAGCTCGGTCGCGCGGTCCAGCAACGCGGCGCTTGGCATGCGGCGATGGGCGGCTACAGCAGCAGCTGCGGCGAGCCGTCGAGCTGGCGCACGACGCCGGCCTCGACGCGCAGCCGGCCCTGCACGAACCAGCGCACTGCCTGCGGATAGATCCGGTGCTCGGTGGCCAGCACGCGCGCAGCCAGCGTGTCTTCGCTGTCGTCGGCGCGCACCGGCACCACCGACTGCATCACGATCGGGCCGTGGTCGAGGTCGGCGGTCACGAAGTGCACCGTCGCGCCGCTGACCTTGCAGCCCGCGTCGAGCGCCCGGCGATGCGTGTGCAGCCCCGGAAACGCCGGCAGCAGCGACGGATGGATGTTCAGCATGCGGCCCTCGTAGCGGCGCACGAACGCGGCGCCGAGGATGCGCATGAAGCCGGCCAGCACCAGCAGATCCGGCCGATGGCGATCGACTTCGGCGGCCAGCGCCGCGTCGAATGCCTCGCGCGCGGCGAACGCCTTGTGCTCGACCACCGCCGTCGTCACGCCCTGGGCCGCGGCCCACGCGAGCCCGGCTGCCTGGGCCGTGTTGGCGATCACCGCCACCACCTGCGCCGGCCACGATTCGGCGCGGCAGGCGTTGACGATCGCCTCCATGTTGGAGCCGCGGCCCGAGATCAGGATGACGATGCGCTTCATGTCCGCCGAACGAGGCGCGAGAGTGTACGTCTGCGAGAATCGCGGCCTTCGCACGCACAGACCCATTCGACATGCGCTCCCGCGTCCTCTCCGGCATGCGCCCCACCGGCGCGATGCACCTCGGCCACTACCACGGCGCCTTGAAGAACTGGGTGCGCCTGCAGGACGAGCACGACTGCTTCTACTTCGTGGCCGACTGGCACGCGCTGACCACGCACTACGAAGACAGCGAGATCATCGAGCAAAGCGTCTACGAGATGGTGATCGACTGGATCGCCGCCGGCCTCGACCCCGAGAAGTGCACCATCTTCATCCAGAGCCGCCTGCCCGAGCATGCCGAGCTGTTCACGCTGCTGGCCATGGGCACGCCGCTCGGCTGGCTCGAGCGCGTGCCGACCTACAAGGACCAGATCGACAAGCTCAAGGACCGCGACCTCGCGACCTACGGCTTCCTCGGCTACCCGCTGCTGCAGGCGGCCGACATCCTGATCTACAAGGCCACCTACGTGCCGGTGGGCGAAGACCAGGCCTCGCACGTGGAGCTCACGCGCGAAGTGGCGCGCCGCTTCAACCATCTCTACGGCCGCCTCGGCGGCTTCGAGCAGAAGGTGGCCGCCGCGCTGGCGCGCCTGCCCAAGGACGACCAGCGCTACTACGACAAGCAGCGCAAGGCCTTCGGCGAGACCGGCTCGGCCGAGGCCTGGGGCAAGGGCGAAGGCGTGGTGCGCCGCGCCGCCGCGGCCATCGCAGGCTGGAGCAGCGACGAGACCGAGCTGCTGCTCGGCCACCTGCGCGGCAGCGGCAAGACCATCCTCGTCGAGCCGCAGGCGCTGCACACCGAGGTGCTGCGCCTGCCGGGCCTGGACGGCACCAAGATGAGCAAGAGCTACGGCAACGCCGTGCTGATGCGCGACGCGCCGGCCGAGGTGGAGAAGAAGATCCGCGGCATGACCACCGACCCCGCGCGCGTGCGCCGCAACGACCCGGGCGACCCCGAGAAATGCCCGGTGTGGGACTTCCACAAGGTCTACAGCAACGAGGCCACGAGGCAATGGGTCGTCAAGGGCTGCACCACCGCCGGCATCGGCTGCCTCGACTGCAAGCAGCCGGTGATCGACGCCGTGCTCGCCGAGCAGAAGCCCTGGCGCGAGCGCGCTGGGGCGCTCACCGCCGACCCGAAGAAGGTGCGCGAGATCGTCGCGGCGGGAACCGAGCGCGCGCGCACCGTGGCCCAGGCCACGATGGGCGACGTGCGCGATGCGATGGGCTTGAAGTACTAGCGCGGCTCATCCGCGCTTGGCGCGCGAGCGCATCGAGCCCTCCTGCACGCGCAGCTTCCACTGCCTGCGCTCCTCGCGCTGCTCGAGCGCGTTCATCGCGTCGCGCCGCGCCTCGCGCTGCAGCTTGTGGAAGTTGCGCACGCGCTCGGCCGGCAGCGACTCGCGCACCGCGCAGCCGGGCTCCTCGCGATGCCGGCAGTTGCGGAAGCGGCAGCGCAGTGCAGCGGCGGCCACGTCGTCGAACGCCGCGTTCAGCGCCTCGGCATCGTCGGCATCCAGCCGCAAGGCGCGCAACCCCGGCGTGTCGATCACGCAGGCGCCGGCGCGCGTGCGGCGCAGCGTGCGCGCGGTGGTGGTGTGGCGGCCGCGGCCATCGTCGGCGCGGCTCGCGCCGGTGCGCTGGAGTTCGTCGCCGCACAGCGTGTTCGTCAGCGTGCTCTTGCCGGCGCCGCTGGAGCCGAGCAGCACCAGCGTCTGGCCGCTGGCGAGCCAAGGCCGCAGCCGCTCCTCGACCGCAGGCTCGCGCGCGTCGAGCGCCAGCAGCGGCACCGCCGAGCCGATGGACTCGCGCGCCTGATCGCAGCGCCGCGCGAGCGTGGCCTCGTCGACCGTGTCGGCCTTGGTGAGCACCACCACGGCCGCCACGCCTGCCAGACGGGCCAGCGCGAGATAGCGCTCCAGCCGGCGCGTGTTGAAGTCGTGGTCCAGCCCCATCACGAGCAGGCAGGTGTCGACGTTGGCCACCAGCACCTGGCGCCGGGCCGCGCCGCGGCCGTCGTTGGTGCGCCGCGCGATCTGCGTCAGCGGCGCAATGCGTTCGCGCACGCGCCACTGGCCGGGCGCCGGTTCGTCGGCGAGCACCCAGTCGCCGACGGCGAGGTTGTCGTTGGCCAGCTGCCCGGCGAGCTGCGGCGGCACGCGGGCCAAGACTTCGCGCACGCCGTCGTGCAGGCACACGGCGTCGCGCTGGACCTCGACCACGCGCATCGGCGACTCGCCGGCAAAGCGTTCGCGGTTCATCAATTGCTGCAGCATCGGCGCCGTGAGGCCGAGACCGATCAGCGCATCGGTGGGAGAAAGGGTTTGCATCGGTGTTGCGACATCCAGGCGAATGCAGCGCCGGCAGCACGCGCCGGCGCACGACACCGCAGCGCGCGTCAGCCGGGCGCGCGGCACGAAGGGATCTGGGTGTCGGCCCCGCAGCGCGGGGCATCGGCGGAAAACGCCTGGGCGAGAACGCTCAGCGAACGCCGATCGCGCAGGGGCCGAACCCACGAGCAAGATCACGTGCAGTCATGTCGGCCTCCTGGGTTGAAGTGGAACGAGGCGCGCAGTGTGCGCGTGCGCGGTGCAGGCGTCAACCCGTCTGCCATGCCGCGCCACAATCGCGCGGCCGATGCCTGAGCCAGCCGCCCTGCCCGCGCCACCACCCGCCGTCGAGGCGATCGCCGTGCTGCACGTCGACGACTCGCTCATCATCATCGACAAGCCCGCCGGTCTGCTCGCGGTGCCGGGCCGCCGCGAGGCCGACTGCGCGTGGGCGCGCGTGGCACGCGAGCTGCCCGACGCGATGATCGTGCACCGCCTCGACCAGGCCACCTCGGGCCTGATGGTGCTGGCGCGCGGAGCCGCGATGCAGCGCGCGCTGTCGATCGCCTTCGCCAGCCAACAGGTGCGCAAGGGCTACGAGGCGGTGGTGCATGGCGTGGCGGCAGACCACGAAGGCGTGATCGACGCGCCGCTGGCCGCCGACTGGCCCAACCGCCCGCGCCAGCGCATCGACAGGCACACCGGCAAGCCCTCGCGCACGCATTGGCGCGTGCTCGCGTGCGACGAAACCACCCACCACACGCGTCTGTGGCTCGAGCCGCAGACCGGCCGCTCGCACCAGCTGCGCGTGCACCTGGCCTCGATCGGCCATGCGATCGTCGGCGACACGTTGTACGGGCCGGCGGACTCCGCTGCAGAGCCGCGCATGCTGCTGCACGCGGCGCAGCTGGCCTTCGCGCATCCGCTGCACGGCGCGCCGCTGTCGTTCACCAGCCCGGCGCCATTCTGAAGCGCGCTGCGCGCGGACCCGTCACCGCTGGTCACGTGCGCACCCGGCGTCCGCGTTAGGATCGCCGCCCCGGTGCGGTCGAAGACGGGTGGGGTTCGACGGTCCGGCCGATCCGAGCCCGCGCATGAACGACGCCGAACTGCACATCCTCGCCCAGCTGCTCGCCGGCTTCGGCATCACGATGAGCGTCACCGATGCCGAGGGCCGTCTGCTCATCGAGGGCCAGCCCAAGCCGCGCGACGCGCGCACCGAGGCCACGCACACGGTGTCGATGAACCTCGCCGGCGGACAGCGCCTGGTGCTGATGCCCGATCGCGAGGCCGAGGCGCGCAATGCCGAGGCGCGGCTGCGCTTTCGGCTGCTGGCCGAGCATGCGAGCGACCTCATCGTCGCCGTCGATGCCGACCTGGTGATCCGCTTCGCGTCGCAGGCCGCGGCCACGATGCTCGGCATCGCGCCCGACGAGCTGCACGGCCGCACGCTGGCCGAGCTTCTGGTGCCGGAGGACCGCGCCGGCTTCATCGCGCGCCACTTCATGCACGCGCACAAGCGCGGCCCCGGCGCGGCCGAGCTGTTCCGCGCGCAACGCGGCGATGGCGCCACGCTGTGGATCGAGGCGCGCGTGGCGCTGCTGCCGCCGGGCAACGGCCTGGGCGACTATCTCGTCACGCTGCGCGATGCCGAGCAGCGCCGGCTGGCCGAGCTGGCGCTGGGCAAGGCCAATGCCGAGTTGAGCGCGCTGGCCGCCACCGACGCGCTCACCGGCCTGGCCAACCGCCGCCAGTTCGACGCCACGCTGCGCAAGGAGTGGTTCCGCGCGCTGCGCGACGGCACGCCGCTGGCGCTGCTGATGATCGACATCGACCACTTCAAGTCGCTCAACGACCGCTTCGGCCACCAGGTGGGCGATGCCTACCTGGCGGCGGTGGCCGGCGTGATCGAGAACAACGTGCGCCGCGCCGGCGACCTGGCCACGCGCTACGGCGGCGAGGAGTTCGCGGTCGTGCTGCCGGGCACCGCGGCCTCGGGTGCGCTGGAGATCGCCGAATCGATCCGCCGCGCGGTGGCCGAGACGAGCTTCTCGCACCTCGGCGGCGGCGTGCACGTGACGGTCTCGGTCGGCGTGGCCTCCACCGTGCCGATGGCCGGCGCCGGCGCCGCCGCGCTGGTGCACGCCGCCGATGCGGCGCTCTACCATGCGAAGCGCAACGGACGCAACCGCGTCGAGACGCTGAGCTGAGAAGCCGCGCTTCCAAGGAGCCCACATGACCGAACCCGTGCTGCGCTGCGAGGTCGAGCCCGGCGGCATCGCCACCGTCACGCTGAACCGCCCGCAGTCGCTCAACGCGCTGTCGCGCGAGCTGATGGAGCGGCTGGCCGCCACCGTCGACGAACTCGGCGCCGACCACCGCGTGCGCGTGCTGATCCTCACCGGCGCCGGGCGCGCCTTCTGCGCCGGGCTCGACCTCAAGGAGCTGGGCTCGGGGCGCGGCAGCCTCGGCGGCACCGACGGCGCTCGCGCGGCCGACCCGGTGGCCGCGCTGCAGCGCTTTGCGGCGCCGGTGATCGGCGCCATCAACGGCGCGGCGGTCACCGGTGGCTTCGAGCTGGCGCTGGCCTGCGACGTGCTGATCGCCAGCACCGACGCGCGCTTTGCCGACACGCACGCGCGCGTCGGGCTCGCGCCGGGCTGGGGCTTGTCGCAGAAGCTCAGCCGCGCGATCGGCATCTACCGCGCGCGCGAGGTGTCGCTGTCGGCGCGCTGGGTGTCGGCGCAGCAGGCCGAGCAATGGGGCTTCGTGAACCGCGTCGTGGCGCCCGACCGGCTGCTGGCCGAAGCGCGCGCGCTGGCCGGCGAGATGCTGCAGGCCCAGGGCGACATGCTGCCGCGCTACAAGGCCGTGATCGACGACGGCTTCGACCTGCCGTTCGGCCAGGCCATGGCGCTCGAGCGCGGCCGCTCGCGCGCCTTCAATGCGCAGGTGGGCGCGCGCGACATCGAGCAGCGGCGCGAGGCCGTGCGCCGCAGCAACCGCGAGCGCGGCTGACGCGCGGTCGACGATCAGCGCGCTGCCGTGCCGAGGCCGATGCCGATGCCGGCCGCGGCGCGCAGCAGCGGGTGATCGGCCGGCACCGCGCGCCAGCCGGCGGCCACGTCGATCAGCGGCACCGAGACAACGCCGCCGCGTTGCAGCGCCACCATGTGCCCGAAGCGGCCCTCGCGCACGCAGCATGCGGCCTCGTAGCCGAGCTGCGTGGCGAGCACGCGGTCGAACGGTGTCGGCCGGCCGCCGCGCTGCAGATGCCCGAGCACGGTGGCGCGCACCTCGCACGGCAGCAGCGGCGCCAGCTCGGCCTCGAGCCGATGCGCCAGGCCGCCCAGCCGCTTGGGCTCGCCCGCCGCGGCGCGTTGATAGACCTGCTCGCCGCCCACCGCGGTGGCGCCCTCGGCCACGCAGAGGATGGCGTGGCCCTGCGTGGCCACATGCGCGCGCAGCTGGTCGGCCACCACGTCGAGCTGGTACGGCAGCTCGGGCAGCAGGATCACGTCGGCCGCGCCGGCGAGGCCGCCTTCGAGCGCGATCCAGCCGGCGTGCCGGCCCATCGTCTCGACCACCATCACGCGGCCGTGGCTGCGCGCGGTGGTGGCCAGGCGGTCGAGCGCATCGGCCACCACCGCCACCGCGCTGTCGAAGCCGAAGCTGCGGTCGTTGTGCAGCAGGTCGTTGTCGATCGTCTTGGGCACGCCCACCACGTGCAGGCCGAGCGCGGCGAAGCGATGCGCGATGCCCATCGTGCCGTCGCCGCCGATCACCACCACCGCATCGAGCCCGAGGCCGCGCGCGGTGGCCATCGCCTGCGCCGAGCGGTCGGCGCCTTCGGGGCCCTCGCGGAACGGGTTGCAGCGGTTCTGCGTGCCGAGGATGGTGCCGCCTTCGTCGAGGATGTCCTGCACGTCGCGCACCGCCAGCGGCCGCGTGCGCTGCGTGAGCAGGCCCTCGAAGCCGCGCTCGATGCCGGTCACGCGCGCGCCGCACTCGCGCACCAGCGCCAGCGTGACGGCACGGATCACCGCGTTCAGGCCCGGGCAGTCGCCGCCGCCGGTGAGCACGCCGACGTGAAGCGTCATGCGGCCGGGCCCTTCAGCCACACGGCGAGGTCGGCAGCGAGCTGCTGCAGGTCGGCGCTGCGCGTGTACATCATGTGGCCGGCATCGTAGTAGCGGTGCGTCACGCGCGCGAGCACGTCGGCCGGCGCGTCGAGCTGCGCCAGCGACCAGTCGCTCGCGCTGTAGGGCGTGCCGAGGTCGTAGCGGCCGCTGGCCACCAGCACGCGCAGGTGCGGGTTGCGGCGCAGCGCGCGCGCGAGGTCGACGCTGGTGGTGGCGTAGCTGTTGCCCTTGGCCTCGCCGCGGTTCCAGTTCCAGCGCTTGTGCACGTCGAGGTTGACCAGTTCGTAGCGCGCCTCGTCGGCCAGGCCCAGCTCGGCGAAGTAGGCCATCGCGGCCATCGTGTACGGCGCGTTGAGCGATTCGATGCCGGGGTCGAATTCCCATTCGCGCGTGCGGCTGGCCGCCATGGGCCCGGTCACGCGCGACTCGAGCCGGCCGACGATGAGGCCGCGATCACGCAGCAGCTCGAAGAAGAACGTGCCGTCGGCGATGCGCAGGTTCTTCTCCTGCACCAGCGCGCGCGGCAGGCCGGTCAGCTCGGCCACGCGCTTCTCGATGCGCGTGCGTGCGCTGCCGGCGAGCTTCGCACCGGCGTGCAGTGCGGCCAGGTAGTCGTCGGCCACGAAGGCCTCGGCAGCCGCGCGCGCCGCCGCGCCCGACGCGCCGAGTGCGCCGCCGAGCTTGCCGTGGTACTGCGCGGTGTTGGCGAACGCGGGCAGGAACAGCGCGTACGGCAGGTCGTTGCCCGGCGCGAACACCAGCGATTGCAGGTCCATCGCGCACGACACCAGGATCAGCCCCGACAGCGCCACGCCGGCGGCCTGCAGCTTGTCGGCGATCGCCGCGCCGCGCGTGGTGCCGTAGCTCTCGCCGGCCAGATACACCGCCGAGCCGAAGCGCTGGTGGCGCACGAGCCAGACGCGAACCACCTCGGCCAGCGCATCGACATCACCGTCGACCGACAGCAGCTTGTCGCGCGCCTCGTCGCTCGCCGCGAGCGAGTAGCCGGTGTGCGGCGGATCGATGAACACGAGGTCGAAGTGTTCGAGCCAGGTCAGCGCGTTGTCTTGCACCGCGTAGGGCGGCGCCGGCATCGTGCCGTCGTCGTGGATCGCCACGCGCTTGGGGCCCAGCGCGCCCAGGTGCAGCCACACCGAGGCCGAGCCCGGGCCGCCGTTGAACGCGAAGCACAGCGGCCGCGCGGCGCTCGCCCTGGCGCGGTAGGCGATGCACAGCACCGCCGCCTGCGGCTCGCCGCGCTGCGCCTCGACGCCGCCTTGCGTGACGGGCACGAACGCGGCGTGCATCTCGTAGTCGAGCCGCCGCCCCGAGGCCAGCGTGACGGCGCCGGTCTTCACCACGGCGGGTTTCGCGAGCAGCTTGTCGACCGCCTCGCGCTGGCGCTTGGCGGCGTCGGGGTCGGTCTTCGCGGGGGCGGGGGTGTCGCTCATGGCGGTGTCGTCGGTGGGGTGATCAGTCGGCGGCGATCCACTGCGCGAACTGCTTGCGATCGACGTTGCCGCCGCTCAGCACGATGCCCACGCGCTGGCCGCGCAGGTCGAGCACGCGTTCGAGCACCGCCGCCGCGGCGAGGCAGCCGGTGGGCTCGACGACGAGCTTCATGCGCTCGGCCATGAAGCGCATCGTGGCTGTCAGCTGCGCATCGCTGACGGTCGCCACGCTGCGCACCAGCGCGCGGATCACCGGGAACGTGAGCTTGCCGCTAGCCTGCGTCTGCGCGCCGTCGGCGATCGTCTTCGGCACGTCGATCTTCACGATCTCGCCGCGCGCCAGGCTTTGCTGCGTGTCGTTGCCGGCCTCGGGCTCGACGCCGTGCACGGCGATCTGCGGCAGCAGCTGCGTGGCCGCCACCGCGCAGCCCGAGATCAACCCGCCGCCGCCGACGCACACCACCAGCGCATCGAGCGGCCCGGCCTGCTCGATCAGCTCCAGCGCCGCGGTGCCCTGCCCGGCCATCACGTGCGCGTGGTCGAACGGCGGGATCAGCGTCATGCCGCGCTCGCGCGCGATGCGCTGGCCGATCGCCTCGCGGTCTTCGCGGTAGCGGTCGTAGAGCACCACCTCGCTGCCGGTTTGCCCTTGCTGATAGCCGCGCGTGGCTGCCACCTTGACCGGCGGTGCGTCGCTCGGCATCACGATCACCGACGGCATGCCCAGCAGCCGCGCCGCGAGCGCGATCGCCTGCGCATGGTTGCCCGAGCTGAAGGCGATCACGCCGGCCTCGCGCTGCTGCGCGTTGAACTGCGCCAGCGCGTTGTAGGCGCCGCGGAACTTGAATGCCCCCATGCGCTGCAGGTTCTCGCACTTGAAGAAGAGCCGCGCGCCGGTGCGTTCGTCGGCCGTGCGCGAGGTGAGCACCGGCGTGCGGTGCGCCACGCCGGCCAGGCGCTGCGCAGCGGCCTGGATGTCGTCGAAACCGATCGCAAGGGTCATCCCCACAGCATAGCGGGACGTTGAAGGCGGGTGGCCTCGCGCCGCGCTGTCGGGGGTTGCCCGAGGCAGCGCACCGCGGGAGGGCACGAACAGGCAGCCTGCATGGCTGCGGAGCGGGGGCGATGGTGTTTGCAACGGTCGACGGCTTTCCGACCCTGACCGATCTGGTCGACTTCAAGTGGCTGATGGCCGCCGAAGGCCATGCCGTGCACCTGGAGCGCCTGCAAAGCGACGGCGCCTATGCGCGCGAATGCCTCAGCCGCGCCGCGGGCGCGCGCTCGCAAACGCTGCGCTGGAGCGCGGCGCGGCTCGATCGCGCGCTGGCGCTGGCCGGCTACTGAGCGCCCCCAGGGCCGGGCCAGCCCGGCCCGCCCCCCGCGGGGGTTCAAGTTGCCCGGCGGAGCCGGATCAACTTGAGAGCGCGGCTGCGCGCGAGCGCAGCGCCTTTCACCAGCGCCTCGAGCTTGGCCTGCGCCACGGCACGGTCCATCGGCGCCATGCCGCAGTTGGTGCAGGCGATCAGCTTGTCCTTCGGCACGAAGCGCAGCGCGGTGGCGAGCGTGCGCGCCACTTCCTCGGGCGTTTCCACCGCGTCGCTGGCCACGTCGATCACGCCGACCATGACCTCCTTGCCGGCGAGCAGCGCCATCAGGTCGGGCGGCACGTGCGAGTGGATGCACTCCAGCGAGACCTGGTCGATGCGGCTGCGCGCCAGCGCCGGGAACACCTGCTCGTACTGGCGCCACTGCTCGCCCAGCGTCTGCTTCCACGCCACGTTAGCGGCGATGCGGTAGCCGTAGCAGATGTGCACCGCCGTCTTGCAGGCCAGGTTCTGCGCCGCGCGTTCGAGCGCACGCACGCCCCAGGCGTTGACCTCCTCGGGGTAGACGTTGAACGCCGGCTCGTCGAACTGCACGACGTCCACGCCGTCGGCCTGCAAGCCGAGCGCCTCCTGGTTCAGCAACTCGGCGAACGCGTCGGCGAGCTTCTCGCGGCTGCCGTAGAAGCGGTCGGCCACGGTGTCGACGAGCGTCATCGGGCCCGGCAGCGTGAACTTGATCCTGCGCGTGGTGTGCGCGCGCAGGAAGCGCGCCTCGGCGGCATGCACGCGGCCCTGCAATTTCACCGCCGCCACCACCTGCGGCACCATCGCCTTGTAGCGATCGGCGCGGATGCCCATCTCCACCTTGTGCTCGAAGTCGATGCCGTCGACGCGTTCGACGAAACCGTGCACGAAGTGCTGGCGGCTCTGCTCGCCGTCGCCGATCACGTCGAGGCCGGCGTCCTCCTGCGCCTTGATCCATAGCAGCGTGGCGTCGAGCTTGGCCTGCTGCAGCGCCGCGCCCTCCTCGCGCCAGCGCGGCCACAGCTTGTGCGTCTCGGCCAGCCAGGCCGGCTTGGGCAGGCTGCCGGCGATGGCGGTTGGAATCATCGGGGACCTCGTCGTGGCTCGCATCGGAAGCGGCAGCGTAACCGCTGTCGTGCGCGCGTGCGCGACAGCAGCCCTACCAGCAATCGACGAACGGCCGTCGCGGTGGCAGCGCCTTCGTGCGCGCCACTGCGAGCACGCGCAGCAGCCAGCCGCGCGTGTCGGCGGGGTCGATCACGTCGTCGATCTCGAGGTGGCTGGCCATCTCGAGCGCCTGGCCGCGCTCGCGCGCGGCGGCCAGCAGCCGCTGGTACAGCGCCTGCCGCTCGCCCTCGGGCGCGGCGGCGAGTTCGCGCCGAAAGCCCAGCCGCACCGCGCCTTCGAGCCCCATCGGGCCGAACTCGGCGGCCGGCCACGCCGCGATGGCCACCGGCGCGTGGAAGTGCCCCGCCGTCATCGCCATCGCGCCGAGGCCGAAGCCGCGGCGCAGCACCACCGACACCACCGGCACGCGCAGCGCCGCCGCGGTGACGAACAGCCGCCCCGCATGACGCATCATGCCCTGCGCCTCGACGGCCGGGCCGACCATGAAGCCCGGTGTGTCGACCAGCGTGATCAGCGGCCAGCCCGCGGCATCGACCAGTTGCATGAAGCGCGCGAGCTTGTCGCAGCCGTCGACGTCGAGTGCGCCGCCCAGGTGGCGCGGATTCGTCGCCGCGAACGCCACCGGCTGCCCGCCCAGCCGCGCCAGTGCCGTCACCACGCCGGCGCCATGCTCGGCGCGCAGCTCGATCACGCTGGCGCGGTCGGCGATGGTGTTCACGATCGCGCGCGGATCGAACAGCTTGTCGCGGCCGGGCGGAATGGCGTGGCGCAGCGCGCTCTGGTCGTCGGCACCGGTGTCGGGCAGCGCGCCGTGGTGCCAGGCGAGCAGCTGGCGCGTCACGCGCACGGCCTGCGCTTCGTCGTCGACCAGCACGTCGATGGCGCCGGCCTTGGCGAGCACCGGCGCCGGCCCCACGTCGGCCGGCGCCACCACGCCGAGGCCGCCGCCTTCGATCATCGCCGGGCCGCCCATGCCGATGCTGGCGCCGCGCGTGGCGATCACGATGTCGCAGCTGCCCAGAAGCGCCGCGTTGCCGGCGAAGCAATAGCCTTCCGCGATGCCGATGCGCGGCACCACGCCGGACAGCGCGGCGAGGCGCGCGAACGTGGTGATGTCCAGCCCCGCCACCACCGGCCAGTCGACGTCGCCCGGGCGGCCGCCGCCGCCTTCGGCAAAGAGCACGAACGGCAGCAACAGATCAGCGGCGAGCTGCAGCAGGCGGTCCGACTTCATGTGGTTGAACGCGCCCTGCGTGCCGGCCAGCACCGAGTAGTCGTAGGCCATCGCCGCGCAGCGCGCGCGCTCGGTGCCGAACGCATCGGCCATCACGGTGCCGACGCCGGTGACGAGGCCGTCGGCCGGTGTGTTCGCCTGCAGGTCGTCGACGCTGCGGCGGCTGCGCTGCGCGGCGACGGCGAAGGCGCCGTATTCGACGAAGCTGCCGTCGTCGAACAGCGCCGCGATGTTCTCGCGCGCGGTGCGCCGGCCCTGCGCGTGGCGCTGCGCCACCATGTCGGGGCGCGCCGCGTCGGCCAGCAGCGCGCGCCGCGAGCGCAGCCGGTCCAGCTCGGGCCGCTCGGCCGCAGCCGGCGGCGCGTCGGCCGACACTACCTCGCCCGCGGCGGCCGGCACCAGCTCGACGAGCACCTCGCCGGCCTCGACCACGTCGCCGCGGCGCACGTGGATCGCGCTCACGCGTCCGTCGGCCTCGGCGTGCAGCGGAAACTCCATCTTCATCGATTCGAGCCGCAGCATCGACGCGCCGCGCGGCACCAGGCTGTGCAGCGCCACGTCGATGCCGGTGACCGTGCCCCGCACGGGCGCGCGGTGGGAAAGCGGTGTGGCCATCGTGGAGCGGTGCGCGGTTCGTTGCCGGAGCCTGGCATTGTGCGCGGTCCGCCGCTGGCCCCGCTGCGCGCTAGACTGCGCCGCCGATGTGCAGCCGACGATGACGATAGAACTCGCTGACCTCGACGCGGTGGCGGTGGCGATGGCCGTCGTCGATGCGACGGGCCGCGTCGTCGCCGTCAACCGGGCGTTCACAGCGGCCGGCGGCTGCAGCGCCGAGGCCGTGGTCGGGCGCCCGTTCGCCGACCTCGTCGATGCCACGCGCGGCGACGGCGCCGGCGGGCTGCGCGCGCTGACGCTCGCGCTGAAGCACGGCGATGCGCTCGACGGCGTGCCGATCGCGCTGCGCCACGCCGACGGCTCGGCCTGGCCGCTGCGGCTGTCGCTGCGCCACGCCGGCACGCAGGCCTGCCTCACGCTCGTCGACCGGCGCGCCGAGCTGCGCGCGGTGCACCTCGACGAACTGCTCGGCCTGGCGCAGGAGTTCGGCCGCCTCGGCGTGTGGGAGCGCGACGTGCGCTCGCTGCAGGGCCACTGGGACGAGCACATGCGCCGCTTCTGGGGCCTCGGCCCGGGCGACGCGACGCCGGATTTCGACCGCGCCACCACCCACATCGCGCCCGAGGACCGCGCGGCGATGCAGCACTACGCGTTCGAATCGATGCGCCGGCCGGGGCGCTACTCGTGGCACTTCTCGGTCATCGGTGCCGACGGCGTGCGCCGGCGCCTGCATTCGCAGTGGGAGGTCAAGCCCGGCGCCGACGGCCGGCCCGAGCGCATGGTCGGCGTGGCGATGAACGACACCGACGTGCTGCAGATGGCGCAGGCCGTCGACGAGGCGCGCGCCCAGCTCGCGCTGGCGGTCGAGGTCAGCGGCCTGGCCATCTGGCACCACGACCTCGACAAGGATCGCCTGACATTCGACGACCAGGGCTGGCGCATGCTCGGCCGCGCGCCGCGGCCCGAAGGGCTCAGCCTGGCCGAGCTGCGCGCGCTGATCCATCCCGACGATCTGCCGATGGTGCGCGCCACGCTGGAGCGCGCCCTCGACAGCGGCGGGCCGATCGACATGCAGGCCCGCTACCGGCACCCCGATGGCCGCTGGGTCGACCTGCTGACGCGCCGCGTCGTGCAGCGCGACGCGGCCGGCCGCCCGGTGGCCTTCACCGGCGTGGCGATGGACCTCACCGAACGCATGGACGAGCATCGCCGGCTGCTCGATCTCACGCGCAGCCTCGAGCTGGCCGCGTCGGCCACCGGCGTGGCGATCTGGAGCTTCGACGTCGCCACGAGCAGCGTGCACTGGAACGACCAGATGTACGTGCTGCACGGCCTCGATCGCTCGCAGACGCCGCCGCAGCTCGGCGCCTACCTCGAGCGCTTCGTGCCCGAGGCGTTCCATGCCCAGATGCGGCGCAGCCTGGCCAGGCTCAGCGCCAGCGCCGAGAACCGCCTCGGCGGCGCCAACTACCGCATCGTGCGCACCGACGGCAGCACGCGCGACGTGGCGGCGCGCGTGCGCTCGCTGCACGGCGAAACCGGCCTGCGCCTGATGGGCACGCTGATCGACATCACCGAGCAGCTCGCCGAGCGGCAGGCGCTGCGCGACGCCCACGCCCGCGTGGCGCTGGCCGCCCGCGCCGTGGGCTTCGGCATCTGGGAGCGCGAGACCGACAGCGAAGTGGCCACCTGGGACGAGCAGATGTGGCGGCTGCGCGGGCTCGAGCCGCGCGGCAGCGCGTCGAGCTTCGCCGCGCACCTGGCGCTGGTGCACCCCGACGACCGGCCTGCGCTGGAGATCGAATACGCCGCCGCGCGCGCCGCGCATCGGCCCTGGAGCGTGGAGTTCCGCGTGCGCTGGCCCGACGGCAGCTGGCACTGGCTGGCCTCGCGCTCGACGCCGATCTTCGACGCCGCCGGCCGCGAGGTGCGGCGCCTGGGCGTCAACTGGGACATCACCGATGCGCGCAATGCCGAGGCCACGCGGCAGGAGCGCCTGGCCGCGCAGCGCGATAGCCAGGCCAAGTCGGCCTTCCTCTCGCGCATGAGCCACGAGCTGCGCACGCCGCTGCATGCGGTGCTCGGCTTCGCGCAGCTGCTGCAGGCCGACACCACGCTGCCCTGGCACGCCGAGGCCCGCGAGCGCGTGCAGCACATCCGCGCCGCGGGCCAGCACCTGCTGGCGCTGGTGGACGACGTGCTCGATCTCTCGCGCCTCGACGCCGGCGAGATCCGCCTCGAGGCGCGCAACGTGCGGCTGCGCGACACCGTCGACGCGGTGCTGCCGATGGTGGCGGCGCAGGCCGCGGCAGCCGGCGTGACCATCGTGCGCGGCCACACCGATGTCACGCTGCACGTCGATGCCACGCGGCTGCGGCAGATCCTGCTCAACCTGCTGACCAACGCCGTCAAGTACAACCGCCGCGGCGGACAGGTCGCGCTCGACGCCCGCGCCGACGGCGCCGAGGTGGTGCTGACGGTGAGCGACACCGGCCGCGGCATCAGCGCGCAGCAGATCGCGCACGTGTTCGAGCCGTTCAACCGCCTGGGCATGGAGCGCGAGGGCATCGAGGGCACCGGCATCGGGCTGGCCATCGTGAAGATCAACGTCGAGCGCATGGGCGGCAGCGTGCAGCTCAGCAGCGAGCTGGGCCAGGGCAGCCGCTTCGAGGTGCGGCTGCCGGGCGCCGCGGCGGCGCAGGCCGTGGCCGAGCCGCCAGCGGCGCCGGCGCAACCGCCTGCCGCACCGGTGGCCCGCCAGGCCCAGGCCCGCGTGCTGTACATCGAAGATAACCCGGTCAATGCGCTGATCGTGCGCGAGCTGATCGCGCAGCGGCGCGACCTGCATCTCGACGAGGCGCGCGACGGCCTGTCGGGCATCGAGCAGGCGCGCGGCGCGCCGCCGAACCTGATCCTGCTCGACATGCAGCTGCCCGACATCGACGGCATGGAGGTGTTGCGCCGCCTGCGCGCGGACGCCGCCACGGCGTCGATCCCGTGCATCGCGCTGTCGGCCAACGCGATGCCCGAGGACATCCAGGCCGCCCTCGGCGCCGGTTTCGCCGACTACTGGACCAAGCCGCTGGACTTCCGCGTCTTCATGAGCGCGCTCGATTCGCTGTTCGGCAAGGCGGCCTGAGCCGCGGCTGCGCCTCAGGCGTCGACGAGGCCCTTGTCGCGCAGCATGGCCTCGATGCGCGGCTCGCGGCCGCGGAAGGCGCGGTAGGCCTCGCCGGGCTCCACCGTGTCGCCGGCGGCGTAGATGCAGCGCCGCAGGCGCTCGGCCACCTGTGCATCGAACGGATCACCGGCCTCGACGAAGGCCTGGTAGGCGTCGGCATCGAGCACCTCGGCCCACAGGTAGACGTAGTAGCCCGCGGCATAACCCGAGCCGGCGAAGAGATGCTGAAAGTGCACCAGCCGGTGGTTCACACCCGCCGCCGCGGGCAGCCCGCGCTCGGCGAGGATGCGCTGCTCGAACGCGACCACGTCGTCGACCGGCTGCGTGCTGGCGTGCGCGGCCATGTCGACCAGTGCGCTGGCGGTGTAGCGCACCGTCTCGTAGGCCTGGCCGAAGCGCCGCGCGGCGTGGATGCGCTCGATCAGCGCCTCGGGCATCGGCTCGCCGCTGTGCCAGTGGCGCGCGTGGCGCCGCAGCACCTCGGCCTCGCCGATCCAGTGCTCGAACAGCTGCGACGGCAGCTCCACGAAGTCGCGCAGCACGTGCGTGCCCGACAGCCGCTCGTAGGTCACGTCGGACAGCAGCCCGTGCAGGCCATGGCCGAACTCGTGGAACAGCGTGCGCACGTCGTCGAGCGACAGCAGCGTGGGCGACCCGGCCTCGCCGCGCGCGAAGTTGTTGTTGTTGAGGATCACCGGCCGCTGCACGCCGGGGTTGCGATGCTGCCAGTGCAGCGCGCTCATCCACGCGCCGCTGCGCTTGCCGGTGCGCGCGAAGTTGTCGTGCAGGAACAGGCCGAGCGAGGTGCCGTCGGCCTCGAACACCTCGTAGGCCGACACGTCGGCGTGGTAGGCCTGCACGTCGCCGCGCGGCACGAAGCGCAGGCCGAACAGGCGGCCGGCGCAGTCGAACGCCGCCTGCACCATCTGCGGCAGCGCGAAGTACGGCTTCAGCGCGGCATCGTCGAGCGCGAAGCGCTCGCGCCGCACCTGCTCGGCCCAGTAGCGCCAGTCCCACGGCTGGATCGGGCCGTCGACGCCGCGCGCGCGGCGCGCCTCGCGCAGCATCGCCTCCTCGCGCGCCATCGCGCCGAGCGCGCGCTGCCACACGTCGTCGAGCAGCGCCGCCACCCGCTCGGGCGTGCGCGCCATCGTGTCGGCGAGCGCGTAGTCGGCATAGCTGGCATGGCCGAGCAGGCGCGCCTGCTCGCGCCGCAGCGCGAGGATCTCGCGCGCGATCGGCCGGTTGTCGTGGGCGCCCGCGTGCTCGCCGCGCGACACCCAGGCGCGCCAGGCGGCCTCGCGCAAGTCTGCGCGCTCGCTGAAGGTGAGGAACGGCACGATCGACGAGCGCGCCAGCGTGATCACGTGGCCGGCGGCATCGCCGCGCTCGATCGCCGCCTGCCGCGCCGATGCGCGCACGAACGCCGGCAACCCGGCGAGCGCCGCCTCGTCGGCCAGCGGCAGCACGAACGCGGCCTCGTCGTGCAGCACGTTCTGCGCGAACGCGGTCGTCAGCTCGGCCAGCCGCTGCATCAGCTGCGCATAGCGCTCGCGCTGCGCCGCGGCCAGCCGCGCGCCGGCGCGCAGGAAGTCCAGGTGCACGCGCTCGAGCAGGCGCTGCGCCTCGGCGTCGAGATTCAAACGCGCGCGCTGCGCGTGCAGCGCATCGATGCGGGCGAACAGCGCCGCGTCGAGGTACACCGCACTCCAGTGCGCCGCCAGCGGCGCCGCCATCTCGCGCTGCACGGCCTGCAGCTCCTCGTCGGTGGCCGACGCGGTGAGGTTGTGGAACACCGCCTCCACGCGCGAGAGCGTGCGGCCGGTGGCGTCGAAGGCCGCCAGCGTGTTGTCGAAGGTCGCTGTCGCATCCTGCTCAGCAAGTTGCGCCAGCTCGGCCCGGTGCTCGGCCATCGCCTGCTCGAAGGCGGCGCGGAAGTGCCGCGCGCGGATGCGGGCGAACGGCGGCAGGCCGAAGGGCCCGTTCCAGGGCGCGAGCAGCGGATTGGTTTCGGCGTCCATCGCGGCGTTCTCGCCGGCGCAGCCCGGTGGCGCGTCCGGCCGAGGCGCGCATGATGCCACCGCAGCACCGAATCACGGCCCGGGCCGCGGCCGATGTCCACGGCCGCAACAGGGCAGCGCGCGCGCGAGCGCGCCGGCCGGCGCGGTACGCTACGCGCATGCGCAGCCTCGTCCTCGCACTGCTGCTTGCCGCCTGCGCGTCCGCCCCGATGACCACCGCCCCCGACGACGATCCCTACCTCTGGCTCGAGGACATCGAGGGCTCGCGCGCGCTCGACTGGGTGCGCGAGCGCAACGCACAGTCGCGCGCGCGGCTCGAGCAGCACCCGGCCTTCAACCAGATGCGCGACGAGATCCGCGCCGTGCTCGATGCGCGCGATCGCATACCGGGCATCACCCGCCGCGGCGCGTGGCTGTTCAATTTCTGGCAAGACGCCGAGCATCCGCGCGGGCTGTGGCGGCGCACGACGCTGGCCGACTACCGCCGGGCCGACATTCCGTGGGACGTGCTGCTCGACGTCGACGCACTGAATCGCAGCGAGAACGCCAACTGGGTCTGGGCCGGGGCGGCCTGCCTGGGCCCGGCCTACGCGCGCTGCCTCGTCAGCCTGTCGCGCGGCGGCGCCGATGCAACGGTCGTGCGCGAGTACGACATCGGCACGCGCCGCTTCGTCGACGGCGGATTCACGCTGCCGGAGGCCAAGAGCCGTGTGCACTGGCTCGATGCCGACACGGTGCTCGTCGGCACCGATTTCGGAGCCGGCTCGCTGACGGATTCGGGCTACCCGCGCATCGTCAAGCGCTGGCGGCGCGGGCAGCCCCTCGCGCAGGCCGAGACCATCTTTGAGGCCGAGCGCGGCGACGTGTCTGCGCACGTGAGCGTCGACCGCACGCCCGGCTTCGAGCGCGTGGTGATCGAGCGCGCGCTCGACTTCTACAACACCCGCGCCTGGTTGTGGCGCGACGGTCGCCTGCAGCCGATCGACAAGCCCGACGATGCGCAGCTCGTGTTCTGGCGCGAGCGGCTGCTGCTCGCGCTGCGCAGCGACTGGACGGTCGGCACGCGGCGCTTCGCCAGCGGCAGCCTGCTGGCCGCCGACGCGCAGGCCTACCTGGCGGGGCGGCGCGAGATGCAGGTGGTGTTCGAGCCGACCGCCACGCGCTCGCTGGCCGACTTCGCGCTCACGCGCGGCGCCGTCGTGCTCAACATCAGCGACAACGTGGCCAGCCGGCTCGAGGAATGGCGCCCCGACGGCAGCCGCCGCGCGGTGGCGGCCGCCTTCCCCGGCACGATCCACGTCGGCGCGATGCACGACCCGCTGGTGGCCGACGACGCGCTGGCCGAGCACTACCAGCTCGCCTACGCCGACTTCCTCACGCCCGACACGCTGTACCTCGCGCGCACCGGCAGCGACGCGCACGAGCGCCTGAAGTCGCGCCCGGCGCTGTTCGACGCCGCCGGCATGCGCGCCGAGCAGCTGGTCGCGACCTCGCGCGACGGCACACGCGTGCCCTACTTCGTGATCTGGCCGCCCGGCGCGAGCGCCGACGGCGCCAACCCCACGCTGCTGTACGGCTACGGCGGCTTCGAGGTCTCGCAGCAGCCGTGGTACTCGGGCAGCCTCGGCCGCGCGTGGTATGCGCGCGGCGGCGTGCTGGTGGTGGCCAACATCCGCGGCGGCGGCGAGTTCGGGCCGGCCTGGCACCAGGCGGCGATCCTCGAGCGCAAGCAGGCGAGCTACGACGACTTCGCCGCGGTGGCCGACGATCTGATCCGCCGCCGCATCACCAGCGCGCAGCACCTCGGCATCGAAGGCGGCAGCAACGGCGGCCTGCTGGTGGGCGCGGTGATGCTGCAGCGGCCCGAGCTGTTCGGCGCCGTGGTGTGCCAGGTGCCGCTGCTCGACATGCGGCGCTACCACAAGCTGCTGGCCGGTGCCTCGTGGATGGCCGAGTACGGCGACCCCGACAAGCCCGAGCAATGGGCCTGGATCTCGCGCTACAGCCCCTACCAGAACGTTCGAGTAGACATGAAGCTGCCGCCGGCGCTGCTCATCACCAGCACGCGCGACGACCGCGTGCACCCGGGCCATGCGCGCAAGATGGCCGCGCGCATGCTCGAGCAGCGGCACGACGTGCTGTACTACGAGAATATCGAGGGCGGCCACGGCGGCGCGGCCGACAACGCGCAGCGCGCCGACATGCAGGCGCTCGAGTTCGCGTTCCTGTGGCAGCGCGTCGCAAGGAAGCCCGCGCCTTGAACGCCCCCGCGCAGCAGGTGCTGGATTTCTGGTTTCGCGCGCCCGGCGAGGCCGAGTACCACCGCCCGCGCGAGGCGTGGTTCCGCAAGGACGACGCGTTCGATGCGCAGATCCGCGCGCGCTTCGGCACGCTGATCGAGCGTGCGCTGGCGGGCGAGCTGGAAGACTGGGCCGCGCATCCGGCCGGCGCGGTAGCGCAGATCGTGGTGCTCGACCAGTTCACGCGCAACGCCTTTCGCGGCAGCGCGCGCGCCTTCGCCGGCGACGCGCGCGCTCTCGCCGCCGCACGCGCGCTGGTGGCCAGCGGCGGCGATCGCACGCAGCCGGGCGTGCGCCGGCAGTTCGTGTACCTGCCGTTCGAGCACAGCGAGGATCTGGCGATGCAGGACGAGGCGGTGCGCCTGTTCACGCAGCTCGAGCGCGACGAGCCCGCGCTCGCCGATCTGGTGCTGTGGGCCGGCAAGCACCGCGACATCATCGCGCGCTTCGGCCGCTTCCCGCACCGCAATGCCGCGCTCGGCCGCGTGTCGACGCCCGAGGAAGTCGAGTTCCTGAAGCAGCCCGGCTCAGGCTTTTGAGCCGGTCTCCTTCTCCTGCAGCAGCCGCCACATCACCTTGCCCGAGCCGCTCTTGGGCAGCGCATCGACGAACTGCACCAGCCGCGGCACCTTGTACGCCGCTATGTGCTCGCGCGCCCAGTCGGTGATCTGCTGCTCGGTGGTGTGGCCGCGCGCCGCCTCGCGCAGCACCACCACGGCCTTGACCGTCTCGCCGCGGTAGTCGTCGCGCGCGGCGATGATGCAGGCCTCCTGCACCGCGGGGTGCCGGTACAGCAGCGCCTCGACCTCGGCCGGCCAGACCTTGAAGCCGCTGGCGTTGATCATGCGTTTCAAGCGGTCGGTGAGGAAGAAGTAGCCCTCGTCGTCCATGCGGCCCAAGTCGCCGGTGCGGAAGAACGGCTTGCCGTCGATCTCGATGAACGCGGCCTTGGTGGCCTCGGGGTGGCCCCAATAGCCCTTGAAGATCATCGGGCCGTGCGTGACGATCTCGCCCGATTCGCCGATCGGCAGCTCGCGCAGCGTCTCGGGGTCGACGATGCGCGAGTCGGTGCCGAAGATCGGGATGCCCAGGCACTGCAGCTTGGCGCGCTCGGGCGGGTTGGCGTGCGTGGGCGCGGCAGTCTCGGTGAGGCCGTAGCCCTCGGCGAAGGTGATGCCGAACTCGCGCTGCAGCCGCTCGGCCACCGCCTGCGGCATCGCCGCGCCGCCGCCCGACAGGTAGCGCAGGCTCGAGAGGTCGAAGCTCGCGTAGTTGGGGCTGCCGAAGAGATCGATGATCATCGTCGGGATGCATGTCCAGTGCGTCACGCGGTGGCGCGAGATCAGCCGGCCCACCAGCTCGCGGTCCCAGCGCGGCACGACGACGGCGGTGGAGCCGGCGGCCACGCTCGACAGCACCGAGTACATGAAGCCGGTGATGTGGAACATCGGCACCACGGCGAGCGACACCGCCTCGGCGCCGCCGTGGCCCCACAGCGCGCCGCCCACCACGTTGGCCATCAGCGTGGCGTGGGTGTGGATGCAGCCCTTGGGCAGGCCGGTGGTGCCCGAGGTGTAGGGCAGCAGCGCCATGTCGTCGGGGCCGCTCTCGTGCCGCCGCGGCGCATGGCCGGCGGCGAGCGCGTCGCGCCAGCGCGTGGCGCCCGCGGGCAGCGCGTGCGCGGCGGTGAGCCACTGCCACACCGCGGGCGCCGGCATCTCGTCGGCGTCGGGCGCGCCGGGCGGCATCGCGTCGGCGAACTCGGTGACCAGCAGTTGCTGCAGGCGTCTCTCGGCCGGCAGCGCCGCGTCGGCCTGCTTGACGATGCCCGCCAGATCGGCAGTGGTGATCGCCACGCGCGCGCCGGAATCGCTGATGTAGTGGCCGAACTCGTCGGCCTTGTTCATCGGGTTGACCGGCACCACCACCGCATCGGCGCGCAGCACGCCCTGCACCGCGATCACGAACTGCGGGCAGTTCTGCATGAACACGATGACGCGGTCGCCGCGCGCCACGCCGCTGGCCTGCAGCCAGCCGGCGAGCGCCTCGGCCTGCGCGCGCAGCTCGCGAAAACTCAGAGCGCGGCCGAAGAAGCGGTAGGCCGGCTTGTCGGGGTAGCGCGTCGCGCTCACCTCGAGGTTGAACCACAGCGAGGTCTGCGGCAGCACCAGCGCGCGCGGCAGCCGCGCGGGCCAGATCTTGTGGTGGGGCCGGTCCTGGGACGTGCTCATGGTGCGCTGGAAGATGCCGACACGCGGGTGTACCTCAGGCGGCGCGGCCGGCGCATCGTGTGGAACCCGCGTGTGGGGAGCCCACGGCGTCGCCATGGCGACGCTGCCGGCAGCCTAGCCGCCGTTGGCCGCGGTGCGGCGCGCCGACTCGTCGAGCGCGCGCACGCGCAGGCACTGCGGGTGATCGGCGTAGGCCGGCCGCTCGCATTGGCGCACCATGCAGCGGTGCAGCGCGATGAACACGCGGCCGCCGCAGGCTTCGCGCGGCGTCGCCGGCAAGGCTTCGGCCGGTGCTTGCGCCTGCACCGGCGGCGGCGCTTCCACGGCGCGCGCAGCGCCTTCGGCCCGCACCATCGCGGGCGCTGCCGCCATCGTCGTGCGCAACGCGGTGCGAGCGGCGCGCCCATCGTCGGTCGAGGCCGCCGCACCGTCGTGCATCGCCGCGAACACCCCGGCCAGCGCAGCCGCCAGCGCCAGCGCCACCACGCCCGCCACCGCCCACGGCGCCCTGCGCTTGCGCGGCGCGTCGGGCAACGCGATGTCGAGATCGACGCCGGGCTCTTCGGCCGGCTGCACCTCGGTGTTGTGCCAGGCGGTCTCGGGCACGCGCGGGCGTTCGCGAGCGGGCACTTTCAATCGCGCCGCCAGCGCGGCGCGGATCTCGGCCACGTTCTGCGGCCGCTCCGAAGGCTTCGGCGCGATCATCCAGTCGCACACCTGCAGCAGCACGTCGGACAGGCCGCCCTGGCCCGAGCCGGCCAGGCGCGGCTGGTCGTCGTGCAGCGCACGCGCGGTGGCCGCCATCGGCGGCTTGCCGGTGACGAGAAAGTGCAGCGTCGCGCCGAGCGCATAGAAATCGGTCCACGCTCCCTGGCGCATGCCGGTCGATTCGGCGTACTGCTCCAGCGGCGCATAGCTCGGCTTGAGGATGGCGGTCAGCGTCTGGCTGCGGTCGCTGATCACGCGGCGCGCGGCACCGAAGTCGAGCAGCACCGGCAGGCCTGCGTCGTCGACGAGGATGTTGTCGGGCGCGATGTCGCGGTGGAAGACCGCCTCGCGGTGCATCACCTCCAGCGCCCCGAGCAGGTGGTCGAGCAGCGTGCGCAACCAGGCTTCGTCGGGTGCGCCTTGCCGCGCCTGGCGCCACTGGCGCAGCGTGCGGCCGCGGTACAGCGGCATCGCCATGTACGCCGTGCCGTTGTCTTCCCAGAAACGCAGCACCTTCACCAGCGACGGGTGGTCGAAGCGCGCCAGCAGCCTGGCTTCGTTGACGAACGACGCCAGGCCGATGGCGAAGGTCTCGGCATGCGAGCGCGACAGCAGCGACACCTGCTGGCGGCTGGTGCGCCCGGCCAGCGCCGAGGGCATGTACTCCTTGATCGCCACCACGCGCTGCAGCGAGTGGTCGAGCGCGCGGTAGACGATGCCGAAGCCGCCGACGCCGATGACGCCCTGCACCTCGAACTCGCCCAGCCGGTGGCCGGCCGGCAGGGCATTGGCGGTATCGGCGCCCGCGACAACCGTGCTCATGATCCGATCGAGCTTACGCGAGGGCCTGCGCGCGCAGGTGCGGCAGCGCGTGGCCGACCGTGACCGGCTTCTCGCTGCCCGGCCCGGCGGCGCCGCCGCCGCGGGGCTGCCTAGAATCGCCTCGATGACCGCCCCGCGGATGTGACCACGTGTTGCCGCCCTCCGCCCCGCCTGTACGGCGCACGGCCGAGCGTGGCTGGTCGCGGCGTCGCTGGCTCGCGGCCTCGCCGGTGGCGTGGCTCGCCGCCGCGCATGCGCAGGGCCTGGCCGAGCCCGCCGGCGCGGTGGTGCTGGCCATCAGCGGCAAGATAACCCACGCCAACCGCGGCGCCACGGCGGTGTTCGACATGGACATGCTCGCCGCGCTGCCGCAGCACAGCGTCACGACGCGCACGCCGTGGTTCGCGCAGCCGCGCAAGTTCACCGGGCCGCTGCTGCGCGACGTGCTGGCGCTCGCCGGCGCACAGGGGCAGACGCTGCGCGTCGGCGCCTTGAACGACTACCGCATCGACATCCCGTTCGACGACGTCCACCATTTCGACGTGGTGCTCGCCCGCCTGCTCGACGACACGCCGATGACGGTGCGCGAGAAGGGCCCGCTGTTCATGATCTACCCGTTCGACAGCGTGCCCGCGCTGCGCAGCCCCCGTTACTACAGCCGATCCGTATGGCAGCTGATCTCGATCGAGGTGCAGTGAGCGCGGCCGGCGGCACCGCGCCGCGCGCGCCGTGGGTCGGCATCACCGGCGTGGTGCTGGTGATCACGCTGCTGGCCGCGATCCTGGTGCAGGCGCACCAGATGCTGACGCTCGACGAGACCACCCAGCGGCAGGACGAGTACCTGGTGGTCAACCTCTTCCAGGCCGAGATCGAGGCCGCGCGGCTGCGCGAGCAATGGGCCGCGGCGGCGGCCGATGCGGCCTCGGCGCGCGAACGGCTGCAGACGCGCTACGACATCTTCGTGAGCCGGATGCAGCTGCTGCGCACCGAGTCGGCCACGCGGCTGCTCGGCGCGCAGCGCGACCATGCCGAACTGCTGCACCGCATCGACGGCTTCACGCAGCGCGCGGATCCCTACTTCGCGCAGCCGCCGCGCGCGCAATTCAGTGCCGCGTCGATGCAGGTGCTGCAATCCGAGCTGCAGGCGCTCGACCGGCCGATCCACCAGCTGCTGCTCGGCGCGTCGCAGCAGGTGGCCGAGCAGGTCACGCAGCGCAACGATTCGATCCGCGCCACCAACCGCATCGGCCTCGTGCTGACCACGGCGCTGCTGGCGCTGCTGCTGGCCTACGGCCTGCTCGCGATGCGGCGCATGCGCCAGGTGCAGCAGGCGCAGGCGACCGCCGAGACGCTCGCCGCGCGGCTGCAGGAGGCGCGCGCCGAGCTGCTGCGCGCCGGCCAGGCGCGCAGCGAGTTCCTGGCCCAGATGAGCCATGAGGTGCGCTCGCCGTTCCACGGCCTGATCGGCATGCTGTCGCTGCTGCAGGAGACGCGGCTGGACAACCGGCAGCAGGAGCTGCTCGACCAGGCCAGCGAGTCGGCGTCGCAGCTGCTGGTGCTGGTCAACGACATCCTCGACCTGGCGCGCCTCGACGCCGGCTCGCTGCGCCTGCTGCCGCAGCCGATCGATCCGCGCGCGCTGGTGCAGGCGGTGGAGCACCCGGCGCGCGCGCTGGCCAGCGCCAAGGGCCTGGTGCTGCGCGTGCAGGTCGATCCGCAGACGCCGGCGCAGGCGCTGCTCGACGGCGCGCGCGTGCGGCAGATCCTCGGCAACCTGCTCGCCCAGGCGATCCGCGGCACCGATGTGGGCAGCGTCGACCTGCAGCTGCGGCCCGATGCGGCGCGCGCGGCGCTGCTGTTCGAGATCCGCGACACCGGCGTGGCGATCGACGCCACCGAGCTGCAGAGCCTGTTCGAGCGCACCGGCACGATCGATGCCGCGCGCTCGCGCCGCGGCGCCGGGCCGGCGCTGGAGATCGCGCGCAAGCTCGCGCGGCTGATGGGCGGCGACATCGAGGCGCGCAGCGTGCCGGGCCAAGGCAACGGCTTCGTGCTGCGGCTGCCGTTCGCCGCCGGCGCGACGGTGAAGGTCGACGCCGAGCCCGCCGCCAGCGCGGCCGAGCCGGCTTCGCACGCGGCGCCGCGCGCGCTGCAGATCCTCGTTGCCGAAGACCATCCGGTGAACCGGCGCTACCTCGCGTCGCTGCTCGATCTGCTCGGCCACCGCGCGAGCTTCGTGCCCGACGGCTGGCAGGCGGTGCAGGCCGTGAAGTCGCAGACCTTCGACCTCGTGCTGATGGACGTGCACATGCCGGTGATGGACGGCATCGTGGCCGCCGGCACGATCCGCGCCCTCGAGGGCCACGACGGCAACCTGCCGATCGTGGCGCTCACCGCCGACGACCAGGCCGACACGCGGCAGCGCTGCCTGGCCGCCGGCATGCAGGAGGTGCTCACCAAGCCGGTGGGCCTGGACGAGCTGAAGGCGCTGCTGGTGCGGCACTTCGGCAGCGCCGCGGGGCTGCCCGCCACGGGCGGCGGCGGCACCTCCACCGATGCCAGCCCGCTGGTGGACCCGGCCGCGCTGGTGCGGCTGCACGAGCTGCTGCCGCGGCAGGAGAGCGCGGCGCTCTTCGCCACCATGCTGTCGCAGGCGAGCGAGGCCTCGCAGCGCATGCGCCGTGCGCTGCGCGACGCCGACGCCGCCGAGCTGCAGCACGCCTCGCAGGGCGTGAAGGGCGCGGCGCTCAACCTCGGCCTGCGCGCGCTGGCCGAGGCCGCCGAGCAGATCCGCCAGCATGCCGATGCACTCAACGCCACCGCGCTGGCGCTGGCGCTGCAGCGCTACGACGAGACGCTGGCGGCCACGCGCGACCTGTGCCGCGCCGAGAACCTGATCGACGCGCCGTGAGCGCGCGCAGCTACACCACCACCGGCTCGGGCTCGAGCCGGATGCCGAAGCGGCCGTAGACGCTCTCCTGGATCGCGCGCGCCAGCGTCAGCACCTCGGCGCCGCTGGCGCCGCCGCGGTTGACCAGCACCAGCGCCTGCTTGTCGTAGACGCCGGCGCGGCCGATCGACTTGCCCTTCCAGCCGCAGGCGTCGATCAGCCAGCCCGCCGCGAGCTTGAAGCGGCCATCGGGCAGCGGGTAGTGCACGATGTGCGGGTCGCGCGCGATGATGTCGCGGCACTGCTCGGCCGTGACCACCGGGTTCTTGAAGAAGCTGCCCACGTTGCCCAGCTCGCGCGGATCGGGCAGCTTGGCGCGCCGGATCGCGCACACCCAGTCGAAGATCGTGCGCGCGTCGGGCGCGGTGTTGCCGCTGTCGGCCATCCGCCGTTCGAGGTCCAGATAGCCGAGCACCGGCTGCCACGGCCGCGGCAGCTCGAGCCTCAGCCGCGTGATCACGCTCTTGCCGGCCAGGCCGCCGAAGCCGGTGTGCTTGAACACGCTGTCGCGGTAGCCGAAGGCGCAGGCGGCGGCGTCCAGCGTCACGCTGCGGCCGGTGATCAGGTCCACCGCGTCGAGCGACTCGAAGCGGTCCTTCAGCTCGAGCCCGTAGGCGCCGATGTTCTGCACCGGCGCCGCGCCCACGGTGCCGGGGATCAGCGCCAGGTTCTCCAGGCCGGGCCAGCCCTGCTCCAGCGTCCAGGCCACGATGTCGTGCCAGGCCTCGCCGGCGCCGGCCTCGACGATGAACGCGTCGTCGCGCGTCTCGACGAGGCGCCGGCCCATCACCTCCACGCGCACCACCACCGCATCGGGGTCGCGCGTGAAGATCACGTTGCTGCCGCCGCCGAGCACCAGCTTGGGCGCGCGGCCGAGGCCGGGGTGGTCGAGCAGCCGCCTCACGTCGGCATCGCTCGTCACGCGCACCAGCGTGTGCGCGGTCGCCGGCAGTCCGAACGTGTTGTATGCACGAAGGGACACGCCGCGTTCGACCTGCAGTGCGCCGTTGGAGGTGGGCATGGCAGAATTTTCGCCGATCCCACCGCCGCGCAAGCGCCAAGACATGCCGAGCTTCGATGCCGTCGTCGAGCCCAACCGCGTCGAACTGCGCAACGCGGTCGACCAGTGCCAGCGCGAGATCGGCACGCGCTTCGACTTCAAGGGCACGGCCGCCGCGATCGAGATCGCCGAGGATGCGATCACGCTGCATGCCGACAGCGACTTCCAGATCGGCCAGGTGCGCGACATCCTGCTCGCCAAGCTGGCCAAGCGCGGCGTCGATGCGCGCTTCGTCGAACTCGACGGCGACATCGAGGCCATGGGCGGCGACAAGGTCAAGCTCGTGGCACCCATCAAGGCCGGCATCGGCAGCGACGACGCCAAGCGCCTGCAGCAGCTGATCAAGCAGAGCAAGCTCAAGGTGCAGGCCGGCATCCAGGGCGACGTGGTGCGCGTCAGCGGCGGCAAGAAAGACGATCTGCAGAGCGCGATCGCGCTGCTGCGTCGCGAAGCCGCAGATCTGCCGCTCAGTTTCAAGAACTTCCGCGACTGAATCCGAGAGGCCATCGATGCGCCGCACTCTGATCCTGCTGACGATGGTGTTGGGCGCAGGCGCGGCCGTGGCGCAGAGCGTGTCGATGGCCGGCAGCATCGGCGAGACCAAGGCGCTGCTGATGATCGACGGCTCGCCGCACACCGTGGCCATCGGCTCCACCGTCAAGGGCGTGACGCTCAGGCGCGTGATGCCCGGCGCGGCCGAAGTCGAAGTCGGCGGCAAGCTGCTGGCGATCACGCTGGGCGGCGCGCCGGCCAGCGTGGGCGGCGGTGGTGGCGGCGGCGCCAGCGGGCGCGAGATCGTGATCGCCGCCGGCCCGGGCGGCCACTTCGTGGCCAACGGCCAGATCAACGGCAAGCCGGCGCAGTTTCTCGTCGACACCGGCGCGACCATGCTCGCGATGAGCAAGAGCGAGGCCGAGCGCCTGGGCGTGAACTGGAAGAACGGCCAGCGCACGCTGACGCAGACCGCCAACGGCGTGGTGCCGACCTACCAGGTGTCGCTGACCTCGGTGCGCATCGGCGACGTGGAGGTCTTCAACGTCGCCGCCTCCGTGGTGCAGGCCGAGATGCCGGTGATCCTGCTCGGCAACAGCTTCCTTGGCCGCTTCTCGATGCGCCGCGACGCCGACGTGCTGCGGCTCGAGCGGCGCTGAGTTGAGCGTGAGGCTGCGTGGCACGCGAGGATTTCGCGCGCGCTGCGCCGCGGCCGCGGGCCGTGGGGCCCGTACGCTCAAACTGCGGCGCCCCGGCCCGCGGGCCGGGGTCCGCTCCGCTGCTCGCAGCAAGGGGCGTCGAGC
>JAXMEL010000004.1:0-765809 GCA_046348365.1 Burkholderiaceae bacterium | reverse complement strand
ACCATCGGTCAGACGCTGCCGCTTCAGCTCGGCGGGGCACGTCGCGTTTCTGCAATTCGCGTCGGTCAGCATGGGGCGCGTCCTTGAACGAGGCCTGGGAATCCAACGGCTACTGGTGCGGGTTCGAACTCACGAGTGAATCGCACTGGAAAACCGGGGAACAGATCGGGGAACAAACCGGGGAACAAGGGTGTCCCGCGATGCGGTTTCTGGCGTCGGTTCGGCACCGTGTTCTCCGAGGGTAGGAGTAGGCAAGGCGGGGAACGAACCGGGGAACAGCTTACGGCCCGCCTTTCGTCGCGTTAGGTTTTGTTCCCCGGTTTTGGACCGATACGGGGGTTTGTTCCCCGGATTGTTCCCCGGTTTTCGCCCTGCTGCAAGCGGTCTCAAGTGAACCCAAGCGGAGCGTGCAGAGACGGCAACTTGTTGATCCTTATGGTAGTTATGGACTCATGCGGACCCAAGCGGATGCCTCGCTGGTGCCCGGAGCGGGGATCGAACCCACATGCCCTCTTTCGAGAGGCGGCGGATTTTAAGTCCGCTGCGTCTGCCAATTTCGCCATCCGGGCGGAATGACGAGACAAGAGCGGGCCCCGCTGCGCGGGGCCTTGTCTCTTCGTTCTTCTTGCTCCTTTGGAGGCGCGACCCGGAGTCGAACCGGGCTAGACGGATTTGCAATCCGTTGCATAACCGCTTTGCTATCGCGCCGCCGGATCGAATTCTCCCACAGCGACCAGCCGACCCTGAAACGCCGAAGGGGAAGCAGACGCTTCCCCTTCGCTAGGATCTGGAGCGGGAAAGGAGTCTCGAACTCCCGACCTCAACCTTGGCAAGGTTGCGCTCTACCAACTGAGCTATTCCCGCGTCGGCCGCCGCGGCGGCCCGAGCCGCCGAAGCAGGCGCGCATTATAGCCACGCGCGGCTCAGTGCGGCAGCACGTCCCCCACGGGCTTGGCCACCTCGGCGGGCTTGGCCGGCTCCACCTTCGGCGAGGCCTCTTCGTCGGGCAGCGGCTGCGGCGCCGACACGAGCGCCAGCTCGAGCACGCGGTCGATCCACTTCACCGGCACGATCTCGAGGTGGTTCTTGACGTTCTCGGGGATCTCCTGCAGATCCTTGACGTTCTCCTCGGGGATCAGCACCGTCTTGATGCCGCCGCGGTGGGCCGCGAGCAGCTTCTCCTTCAGGCCGCCGATGGCCGTGACTTCGCCGCGCAGCGTGATCTCGCCGGTCATCGCCACGTCGGCCTTCACCGCGATGCCGGTGAGCGCCGACACGAAGGCCGTGGTCATCGCGATGCCCGCGCTCGGGCCGTCCTTCGGCGTCGCGCCGTCGGGCACGTGGATGTGGATGTCGCGCTTCTCGAACAGCTCGTCCTTGATGCCCAGGCGCTGGGCGCGGCTGCGCACCACCGAGCGCGCGGCCTCGACCGACTCCTTCATCACGTCGCCGAGCGAACCGGTGCGGATGATGTTGCCCTTGCCCGGCATCACCGCCGCCTCGATCGTCAGCAGGTCGCCGCCGACCTCGGTCCATGCCAGGCCGACGACTTGGCCGACCTGGTCCTTCTTCTCGGCGCGACCGAAGTCGAACTTGCGCACACCGAGGTAGTCGTTGAGGTTGTCCTCGGTGACCACGACCCGGCCCTCGGTGGCCTTGAGCTGGATGCCCTTGACCGTCTTGCGGCAGATCTTGGAGATCTCGCGCTCGAGCGAGCGCACGCCGGCCTCGCGCGTGTAGTAGCGGATGATGCCGCGGATGGCGCTCTCGGTGACCTCGAGCTCCTCGTCCTTCACGCCGTTGTTCTTGCGCTGCTTGGGTAGCAGGTAGCGCTGCGCGATGTCGACCTTCTCGTCTTCGGTGTAGCCCGACAGGCGGATGACTTCCATCCGGTCGAGCAGCGCCGGCGGGATGTTCATCGAGTTCGACGTGGCGACGAACATCACGTCGGACAGATCGAAGTCGACCTCGACGTAGTGGTCGCTGAAGGTATGGTTCTGCTCGGGGTCGAGCACCTCCAGCAGCGCCGACGACGGATCGCCGCGGAAGTCCATGCCCAGCTTGTCGATCTCGTCGAGCAGGAACAGCGGGTTGCGCACGCCGATCTTCGACAGCGACTGCAGCACCTTGCCCGGCATCGAGCCGATGTAGGTGCGGCGGTGGCCGCGGATCTCGGCCTCGTCGCGCACGCCGCCGAGCGCCATGCGCACGAACTTGCGCCCGGTGGCCCGCGCCACCGACTGGCCGAGCGAGGTCTTGCCGACGCCGGGCGGCCCGACGAGGCACAGGATCGGCGCCTTGACCTTGTCGACGCGCTGCTGCACCGCGAGGTATTCGAGGATGCGCTCCTTCACCTTGTCGAGGCCCGCGTGGTCTTCGTTGAGCACGTCTTCGGCATGCCGCAGGTCGTGCTTGATCTTCGACTTCTTGGCCCACGGCAGCGCGACCAGCGTGTCGATGTAGTTGCGCACGACGGTGGCCTCGGCCGACATCGGCGACATCAGCTTGAGCTTCTTGAGCTCGGCGTCGGCCTTCTTGCGCGCGTCCTTGGGCATGCGCGCGGCGCGGATCTTCTTCTCGAGTTCCTCGAGGTCGGCGCCTTCTTCGCCGTCGCCGAGCTCCTTCTGGATCGCCTTGACCTGCTCGTTGAGGTAGTACTCGCGCTGGCTCTTCTCCATCTGCCGCTTGACGCGGCCGCGGATGCGCTTTTCGACCTGCAGGATGTCGACTTCATGTTCGAGCAGCTCGAGCAGCTTCTCGAGCCGCTTGGCCACCGAGAACAGGTCGAGCACCGACTGCTTGGATTCGAGCTTCAGCGGCAGATGCGCGGCGATGGTGTCGGCCAGGCGGCCGGGGTCGTCGATGCCGGCGATCGAGGTCAGGATCTCGGGCGGGATCTTCTTATTGAGCTTGACGTACTGGTCGAACTGCTGCGTCACGGCGCGGCGCAAGGCCTCGACCTCGGGCGAGGTTTCGCCACCGACGGGCACCGGCGACACCTCGGCCACGAAATGCTCGCCGGTGTCGGCGATGTGCCGCGTCTCGGCGCGCTGGATGCCTTCGACCAGCACCTTCACCGTGCCGTCGGGCAGCTTGAGCATCTGCAGGATGCTCGAGACGCAGCCGACGCCGAACATGTCCTCCGGGCGTGGCTCATCCTTGCCGGCGGCCTTCTGCGCCACCAGCATGATCTGGCGTCCGGCCTCCATGGCCGCTTCGAGCGCCTTGATCGACTTGGGCCGCCCCACGAACAGCGGGATGACCATGTGCGGGAACACCACCACATCGCGCAGCGGCAGCAGCGGCAACGTGACGGGATCGGGCGGAAGAACCGGGTGGCCAGACATCTGAACCTCACTTTCTCAGGCCGACATGGGGCCTGAGAGGTCAAACTCAAGGAGCGGCGGTCGCGGGAAGGTGGTTCTCAGGCGCTGGCCTTGGCTTGTTCCCGATAGACCAGCAGGGGCTTGCCCCCGTCCTGGACGATGTGTTCGTCGACCACCACCTTGGCCACGCCGTCGAGCGTGGGCAGGTCGAACATGGTGTCGATCAGCACGTGCTCCATGATCGAGCGCAGGCCGCGCGCCCCGGTCTTGCGCGCCAGGGCCTTGCGGGCAATGGCCATCAGAGCCGACGGGCGCACCTCGAGTTCCACGCCGTCCATCGCGAACAGCTTCTGGTACTGCTTGACCAGCGCGTTCTTCGGCTCGGTGAGGATCTGCACCATCGCGTCTTCGGTCAGCTCGCCGAGCGTGGCCACCACCGGCAGGCGCCCGACCAGCTCGGGGATGAGCCCGAACTTGATGAGATCTTCGGGCTCGGCCTCGCGGAACAGGTCGGCCGCACGCTTCTCGCTCTTGCTGTGCACGGTGGCCCCGAAGCCGATGCCCGAGCGCTCGGTGCGGTTCTGGATCACCTTCTCCAGCCCGTCGAACGCACCGCCGCAGATGAAGAGGATGTTGGTGGTGTCGATCTGCAGGAAGTCCTGGTTCGGGTGCTTGCGCCCGCCCTGCGGCGGCACCGAGGCCATCGTGCCTTCGACCAGCTTGAGCAGCGCCTGCTGCACGCCCTCGCCCGACACGTCGCGCGTGATCGAGGGGTTGTCGCTCTTGCGCGAGATCTTGTCGATCTCGTCGATGTAGACGATGCCGCGCTGCGCGCGCTCGACGTCGTAGTTGCAGTTCTGCAGCAGCTTCTGGATGATGTTCTCGACGTCCTCGCCCACGTAGCCGGCTTCGGTGAGCGTGGTGGCGTCGGCGATCACGAACGGCACGTTGAGCAGCCGCGCCAGCGTCTGCGCCAGCAGCGTCTTGCCCGAGCCGGTGGGGCCGATCAGCAAGATGTTGCTCTTGGTCAGCTCGACATCGTCCTTGCCGCCGAGGTGCTTGAGGCGCTTGTAGTGGTTGTAGACCGCCACCGACAGCGTGCGCTTGGCGACCTCCTGGCCGATCACGTACTGGTCGAGATTGCCCTTGATCTCGGCCGGCGTGGGCAGCTCCGACTTGGCGGGCTTGGTGCCGGCATCGGCCGGTGCCTCGTCACGGATGATGTCGTTGCACAGCTCGATGCACTCGTCGCAGATGAACACCGACGGGCCGGCAATGAGCTTCTTCACCTCATGCTGGCTCTTGCCGCAGAAGCTGCAGTACAGGACCTTCTCGCCGGTGGCGCCCTTCTTGTCGGCCATATCGGTGTCTACGCGGGAATCACCCGTCTGTATCCGGTCCGATCAATCATAGTCCAGACGCTGCGCAGGCTTGTCCGCTGCCCGCCACGGCGCAACACGCCGCCGGAGCACGGGCTCCGGGCTGCGTGGATTACGCACGCTTGTCGATCACCTGGTCGATCAGGCCGTAGGCCTTGGCCTCGTCGGGCGACATGAAGAAATCACGCTCCATGTCGGCCTCGATCTTCTCCAGCGACTGGCCGGTGCGCTCGGCGTAGATGCGGTTGAGCTGGCCGCGCGTCTTGATGATCTCGCGCGCCTGGATCTCGATGTCGCTCGCCTGGCCCTGCGCGCCGCCCGAGGGCTGGTGGATCATGATGCGCGAATTGGGCAGCGCCAGGCGCTTGCCCTTGGCGCCGGCCATCAGCAGGAACGAGCCCATGCTGGCCGCCATGCCCAGGCACATGGTCGACACGTCGGGCTTGATGAACTGCATGGTGTCGTAGATCGACAGCCCCGCGCTCACGCTGCCGCCGGGCGAGTTGATGTAGAGGAAGATGTCCTTGTCGGGGTTCTCGCTTTCGAGGAACAGCAGCTGCGCCACGACCACGTTGGCCACCGCATCGTTCACCGGCCCGACCAGGAACACGATGCGCTCGCGCAGCAGGCGGCTGTAGATGTCGTAGGCGCGCTCGCCGCGCCCCGATTGCTCGATCACCATGGGCACCAGGCCCAGACCCGTCGTCTCCAACGCGCTCATGCCGTTTCCTCTGTCGCCGTGCGAGCCGAAGGTGCTCGCCGCTGACGATTATGTCGTGCCGCCGAAAACCACCGGCGGCCGAAAAGCACGCGAGGCGCCCGGCAAGTCCCGCCGCGCGCCTCGCTGCAACAAGCCAGACGGCCGAGGCTCAGGTGTCCATCAGCTCGTCGAAGGCCAGCGCCTTGTCGACGATCTTGGCCTTGTCGAGCACGAACTGCGTGACATTCGATTCGATGACGATGGCCTCGACCTCCGACATGCGGTTGCGGTCCGACAGGTACCAGCGCATCACCTCGGCCGGCTTCTCGTAGCTCTGCGACAGCTCCTCGATGTGCGACTGCAGCTGCTCCGGCTTGGCCTGCAGGCCGTGCTGCCGCACCAGCTCGGCCACCACCAGGCCGAGTCGCACGCGGCGCTCGGCCTGCGGCTGGAAGATCTCGGCGGGGATCGGCGCCTTGTCGGCGTCCTTGATGCCGCGCTTCTTCAGGTCTTCGCGCGCGCCCTCGGTCATGCGCTCGACCTCGGATTCGACCAGCGCCTTGGGCACGTCGAGTTCGGCCGCCTTGACCAGCGCATCCATCGCCGCCGCCTTGTTGCGGCTCAGGACGCGGAACTTCACTTCGCGCTCGAGGTTCTTCTTCACGTCGGCGCGCAACGCCTCCTGCGTGCCGGCGGCGATGCCGAGCGACTTGATGAAGTGCTCGTCGACGGTCGGCAGGTGCTGCGATTCGATCTTCTTCATCGTCACCAGGAAGTCGGCTTCCTTGCCCGCCACTTCCTTGCCGTGGTAGTCGGCCGGAAACTGCAGCGCGAAGGTCTTGGACTCTCCGACCTTCATGCCGCGCACGGCCTTGTCGAACTGCTCGAGCATCTGGCCTTCGCCGATGATGAACGCGAAGGCCTCGGCCTTGCCGCCGGCGAAGGATTCGCCGTCGATCTTGCCGTCGAAGTCGATCGTCGCGCGGTCGCCCTCGGCGGCGCCCTCGGCGGCCGGGCGCTGCGTGAACGTGCGGCGCTGCTTGCGCAGGATGTCGATGGTGCGGTCGATCGCCGCATCGCTCACCTCGCAGCTCACGCGCTCGACCTCCATCGCGGCGAGGTCGCCGAGCTTCACCTCGGGATAGACCTCGAACGTCGCGTCGAAGGCCATCGTGCCTTCGGGCGCGCCGTCCTTCGGCGTGATGCGCGGCGTGCCGGCCACGCGCAGCTTGGCCTCGTCGGCCGCATGCATGAAGGCAGCGCCGATCTTGTCGTTCATCACCTCGTACTGCACCGAGTAGCCGTAGCGCTGGGCGACGACCGACATCGGCACCTTGCCGGGCCTAAAGCCGTCGGCACGCACCGTGCGCGACAGCTTCTTCAGCCGGGTCTCGACCTCGGTGCTGATGTCGGTGGCCGGCACGGTGAGCGTCATCCGGCGCTCGAGTTTTTCTAGGGTTTCGATCTGGACAGCCATGTTGGAGTCTCGGTTCAAGAATGCTGGTGCGCGGGGCCGGACTCGAACCGGCACGCCGGTGAAGGCGTCAGGACCTAAACCTGGTGCGTCTACCAATTTCGCCACCCGCGCCCGGGTCACCACGGCCGGCCGCATGCGCTGCCGCAGCGCGCCGTGCGCTGGCCAGGCGAGCCTGTCATCACGGAGCCGGTGATTCTAGCCGGCGCCGACCTGTGGCCTCTTCACCCGGAACCAGGCCGCATACATCGCCGGCAGCGACAGCAGCGTCAGCGCAGTGGCGACGACGAGGCCACCCATGATGGCCACCGCCATCGGACCCCAGAACCCGCTGCGGGCCAGCGGAATCATCGCCAGCACCGCCGCCGCGGCCGTCAGCACGATCGGCCGGAAGCGCCGCACCGCCGCCTCGACGACCGCCGTCCATGCCGGCACGCCGCGCGCGCGATCCTGCTCGACCTGGTCGATCAGGATCACCGCGTTGCGCATGATCATCCCGGTCAGCGCGATCACGCCGAGCAGCGCCACGAAGCCGAACGGCCGGTCCAGTGCGAGCAGCGCCGCCGTCACGCCGGCCAGGCCCAGCGGTCCGGTGAGGAACACCAGCATCGCGCGCGAGAAGCTCTGCAGCTGCAGCATCAGCAGCGTGATCATGATGAACAGCATCGCGGGAACGCCCACCGCGATCGAGCCCTGCCCCTTGCTGCTCTCCTCGACGGTGCCGGCGATCTGGATGCCGAAGCCCGGCGGCATCTGCGCCTGCAGCTCCTGCAGCCGGGGCCAGATGCGCTGCGTCACCGTGGGCCCCTGAATGCCGTCGGCAACGTCGCCCTGCACCGTGACCGCGAACTTGCGGCCCTCGCGCCACAGCACGCCGGGCTCGAAGCCGAAGCCGATCTTCGCCACCTGCGTCAGCGGGACCGAGCGGCCGCTGGCGGTGGGCAGATAGCCGTTGCCGATGTCGGTGATGGCGTTGCGCTCCTCGAGCGGCTGGCGCAGCACGATGTCGACCAGCTTGTCGCCTTCGCGGTACTGACCGATCGTGGTGCCCGACAGGATCGTGCGCGAGGCCTGGGCCACCGACTGGCTGCTCACGCCGAGCGCGCGTGCCTTGTCCTGGTCGATCTCGAGCCTGAGCGACTTGATCGACTCGTTCCAGTTGTCGTTGACGCCGCGCATGGCCGGGTCGGCCTGCACGATGGCCTTCGCCTTGTCGGCCCATTGGCGAACCGCCACGGCATCGGGGCCGACGACGCGGAACATCACCGGGTACGGCACCGGCGGCCCGTTGGGCAGCAGCTTCACGCGGCCGCGCACCTCCGGAAACTCCTCGGCCAGCAGCGCCGGCAGGCGCTGACGCAGCGCCTCGCGGTCGGTGATGCCCTTGGTGAGCAGGATCGACTGGCTGACGTTGGACTGCGCGAAGATCTGGTCCAGCGAGAGATAGAAGCGCGGCACGCCGGCGCCGATCCACACGCTCACCGCATCGACGCCCGGCTCGCGCATCATGCGCGCCTCGAAGCGCCGCGCGATGGCTTCGGTCTCCTGGATCGTCGCGCCTTCGGGCAGCCAGAGGTCGGCCAGGATCTCGGGCCGGCTCGAGTCGGGGAAGAACTGCTGCTGCACGCGGCCCATGCCCGCCAGCCCGAGCGCGAACACCAGCGCGGTCGCGCCGATCGTGGTCCAGCGATGCGCGACGCACCAGTCCACGGCGCTGCGAAAGCGGCTGTAGAACGGCGTGTCGAACAGCTCGCGCGCCTCGCCGCCGCCGACCTTGCTGCGCGTGTGCAGCAGCCGCGTGCCCAGGTACGGCACGAAGTAGACCGAGACGAACCAGCTGATCAGCAGCGCCGCCGAGGTGACGGCGAAGATCGCGAACGTGTATTCGCCCGTCACCGACTTGGCCAGCCCGATCGGCAGGAACCCCGCCGCGGTGATCAGCGTGCCGGTCAGCATCGGCATGCTCGTGACCTCGTAGGCGTAGGTCGCGGCGCGCGGCTTGTCGTAGCCCTCCTCGAGCTTGCGCACCATCATCTCGACCGCGATGATCGCGTCGTCCACCAGCAGGCCGAGCGCGATGATCAGCGAGCCGAGCGAGATCTTGTGCAGGCCCACGCCCCAGTAGTACATGGTGACGAAGGTGATCGCGAGCACGAGCGGGATCGTGATCGCCACCACCAGGCCGGGCCAGATGTCCACGCGCAGCGGCTTGGTGTGCAGGCCGAGGCTGAGGAAGCTCACGCCCAGCACGACGGCGATCGCCTCGACCAGCACCTTCACGAACTCGCCCACCGAGCGCGATACGGCACGCGGCTGATCCTGGATCTGCGACAGCTCGATGCCCACCGGCAGCTCGCGCCGCAGCTCATCGGTCCTGGCGCGCAGCGAGCGCCCCAGCGCAACGATGTCGCCGCCCTTGGCCATCGACACGCCCAGCGCGATCACCGGCTGGCCCTGGTGACGCACCTTGGTCGTCGGCGGGTCCACGGTGCCGCGGCGGATGTCGGCCAGGTCGCCCAGGCGCAGGCTGCTGGCCTGCCCGGTGGCGGGGTTGGTGGCACGGATCGGGAAGCGCCGCAGCTCCTCCACCGAATCGAACGCACCGCCGACGCGCACCTGCAGGTTCTGCGTGCCGGCATTCAGCACGCCGGCGCCCTCGACGGCGTTCTGCGCGCCGAGCTGGGCCAGCACCTGGCCGACGTCGAGCCCCATCTGCGCCAGGCGGCGCTGCGAGATATCGACGAAGAGCTTCTCGGGCTGCGCGCCGAAGATCTCGACCTTGGCCACGTCGGGCACGCGCAGCAGCGCGGAGCGCACGTCTTCGGCGAAGACGCGCAGCTCCTCGTCGGAGAAGCCGTCGGCCGCGAGCGCGTAGATCGAGCCGTAGACGTCGCCGAAGTCGTCGTTGAAGAACGGCCCGATCACGCCCTGCGGCAGCGTGCCGCGCATGTCGCCGACGCGCTTGCGCGCCTGGTACCAGGCGTTGGGCACGTCCTTCGGCGGCGAGCCGTCGTTGAGCTGCAGGATCGTCAGCGACTCGCCGGGCTTGGTGTAGCTGCGGATGATGTCGGCATGCGGCACCTCCTGCAGCGTCTTCTCGATCTTGTCGGTCACCTGCTCGGCCACCTGCTGCGCCGTGGCGCCGGGCCAGTAGGCCTGCACGACCATGGCGCGGAAGGTGAAGGGCGGGTCCTCGTCCTGCCCGAGCTGGAAGTAGGCCGCGAAGCCCAGCAGCATCAGCACCACCATCAGGTAGCGCGTCAGCGCGGGATGCTCCAGGGCCCAGCGCGAGATGTTCAGCCTGTCGGCCATGGCCGAAGCGGCGCCAGCGAGCGTCGACATCAGCGCCGTCCCGTCAGCGCGCGCTGGTGGAGGCGGCCGCCGACGCCACCTTGGGCTCCACGTACTGCCGCACCTTCTGCCCCGGCGTGAGCACATGCGTGCCGGCCGTGACCACGCGCTGCCCCGCGCTGAGCCCCTCGGCGATCACCACCTCGTTGCCCTCGGCGCCGGCCACGCGCACCGGCTGCGGCTTCACCGTCATCGTGGCCGCATCGAGCAACCACACCGCCGCGCCGCCCTGCCGCTCGACCACCGCGTTCAGCGGCAGCCGCACCACGCCGGCCACGCGCGGCAGGTCGATGCGCACCGTCGCCGTCTGGCCCAGCTTCACCGCCGCGCGGCCGACATCGGCCTTGACCAGGAAGGTGCGCGTTGCCGGATCGGCCGCGGCAGCCACTTCGCGCAGGCTCGCCGGCAACCAGCTCGCGTCGGACCATAACTGCACCTTCAGCGCACCGGGCTTGCCCACCAGCGCGCGCACTTCGGATACGCGGTCCTCGGGCAGGCTGAACACCACGTCGCGCGGTCCGTCGTGCGCCAGCCGCACGACGGGCGTGCCCGCGGCGACCACGGCGCCCGGCTCGGCGTCGACGCCGGTGATCACGCCCGATGCGTCGGCAACCAGATTGGCGTAGCGCGCCTGATTGCCCTGGGCGCTGGCCTGCACCGTGGCCTGCTCGAACTGCGCCTTGGCTGCCGCGGTGGCGGTTTCACGGCGCTCGAGTTCCCAGCCGCTGATGAAGCCCTGCTCCTTCAACTCACGAAAGCGCTTCAGTTCGGCGGCGCTGAACTCGTAGTTCGCCCGCGCGGCGCCCAGCGCCGCCTGCGCGGCCTCGACGCCGAGGCGAAGGTCGGCCGGATCGAGGCGAGCGAGCACCTGGCCGGCCTTCACCGAGTCGCCGAGGTCGGCCTGCCGGCTCGCCAGCTTGCCCGCGACCCGGAAGCCCAGGCGCGACTCGGTGCGCGCCCGCACCTCGGCAGCGTAGTCATGCTGGCCACCTGCATCGCCCGCGGCCACGACGATCGTGCGAACGGCTCGCTCGGGCTCGGCCGGCGGCGCCGGCGGCGTGCAGGCGGCGAGGCAGACGCTCGCGGCGACGGTGACCACAGCAGTCTGGAGGATGTTCTTCATGGGCGGGCCGTGGTGCGGTGGTGCGGGTCCAGTTACTGACTGACCGGTCAGTAATGTATTTGACGGCCCCCGTGGCTGTCAAACGGTGCGCCGCGCCGCGCACGGACAATCGCGCCGTGGGCGTCGGTCACTACGAGAACTTTCCGGTCGCGTCGCTGCTGAGTCCGCCGCGGTTGCGCGAGGCGATCCGCAGCATCTACGCCTTCGCCCGCACTGCCGACGACATCGCCGACGAGGGCGACGCGTCGCCCGAAGCGCGCCTTGCCGACCTCGCGCGCTACGGCGAGGCCCTGCGCGCGGCAGCGGCGCAGACGACGGCGCCGGCGGCGCTGCCGTGGCCGCAGGTGTTCGTGCCGCTCGCCAGTGCGATCGCGCGGCACCGGCTGCCGCTTCGGCTGCTGCAGGATCTGCTCGACGCCTTCGAGCAGGACGTGCGCAACCCGAACTACGACACGCGCGCCGACCTGCTCGAATACTGCCGGCGATCGGCCAATCCGGTCGGCCGGCTGCTGCTGCACCTGTACGGCATCGACGACGCCGGCGCGCTGCGCGACGCCGATGCGATCTGCACCGCGTTGCAGCTGATCAACTTCTGGCAGGACCTGAGCGTCGACATCCCGCGCGGGCGCATCTACATCCCGCTGGAAGACAGCGTCCGCCACGGCGTGATGGCCGATCAGCTGGCCGACCCCGCGCACGACGCTGCCGCGCGTGCGCTGGTGGCCGATCTGGTGCGATGGGCCGGCGAAACGATGTCGCGCGGCGCGGGCCTGGCGCTGCACATCCCCGGCCGCGCCGGCTGGGAGCTGCGATTCGTGGTGCACGGCGGCTGGCGCATTGGCGAGAAAATCGCGCACATGCGATTCGGCTCGTTCGCAAGTCGTCCGCGTCTTCACGCGATGGACGCGCCGCTGCTGGCGTGGCGATCGCTGCGCTACTCGACCTCGCAATTCACGCCCGACGCGCTCGGATGACACCCGAGCAATACGTCCAGAACAAGGCAGCGGCGAGCGGCTCGTCGTTCTACTACGCGTTCATGTTCCTGCCGCCGGCGCGGCGCGCGGCGATCACGGCGTTCTATGCGTTCTGCCGCGAGGTCGACGACGTGGTCGACGAGGTGAGCGAACCCGGCGTGGCCGCGCAGACGCTGCAATGGTGGCGCCAGGAGGTGGCGGCCGCCTTCGACGGACGGCCCACGCACCCGGTGATGCAGGCGCTGGCCGCTCACGTGGACAGCTGCCGCATCGAAGCGAGCCATCTGCAGGCGGTGATCGACGGCTGCCAGATGGACCTGGACCAGACGCGCTACCTCGACTTCGCCGGGCTGGCCGTCTACTGCCACCGCGTGGCCGGCGTGGTGGGCGAGGTCGCGGCCAACATCTTCGGCCGCACGCAGGACGACACCGTGCGCTACGCGCACCTGCTCGGCCGCGCACTGCAGCTCACCAACATCATCCGCGACGTCGGCGACGACGCGCGCCGCGGACGCATCTACCTGCCGATGTCGGAGCTGCAGCGCTTCGACGTCAAGGCCTCCGAGATCCTCGAGCGCAGCGCGCCCTGGGGCTACAGCGACCGCTTCCTGGCGCTGATGCGCTTCCAGGCCGAGCGCGCGCATCGCACCTACGACGACGCGCTTGCGCTGTTGCCCGACGTGGACCGCGCGTCGCAGAAGCCGGGTCTGATGATGGCCAACATCTACCGCACGCTGCTGCGCGAGATCGAGGCCGACGGCTTCCGCGTGCTGCACCAGCGCACGTCGCTGACGCCGCTGCGCAAGCTGTGGATTGCTGCGCGCACGCAGTGGCGCGGCGTGTGAGCGGCGCGCCGTCGCCGCGGCTGGCGGTGGTCGGCGCCGGCTGGTCCGGGCTGGCGGCGGCGGTGCAGGCCACGGCTGCCGGTCAACAGGTCGACGTGTTCGAGATGGGGCCACGGGTCGGCGGCCGCGCGCGCAGCGTCGAGCGGGCCGACGGCACGGTGTGGGACAACGGCCAGCACATCCTAATCGGCGCCTATACCGCCACGCTGCGCATGATGGACATCGTCGGCGCCGACCGCGCGAAGCTGCTGGCGCGGCTGCCGCTGGAGCTGCGCTACCCCGACGGCAGCGGACTGACGCTCGCGCGCGGCCCGGCGCTGTGGAGCTTCACGCGCGGCGTGCTCGGCGCGCACGGCTGGTCGCTCGCCGATCGTCTGGCGCTGTTGCGCACGGCTGCACGCTGGTGGCTCGGCGGCATGCGCAATCCGGGCGTCGACACGGTGCAGGCCTTGTGCGCCGGCCTGCCGGCGCGCGTGCGCGAACAGCTGATCGAGCCGCTGTGCGTGGCCGCGCTCAACACGCCGGCCAGCCAGGCCAGCGCCACCGTGTTCCTGCGCGTGCTGAACGATGCCTTGTTCGACGCGCGCGGCGGCGCCGATCTGCTGCTGCCGCGGGCCAACCTGTCGGCGCTGTTTCCCCGGCCCGCCGTCGATTGGCTCGCCGCGCGCGGCTGCCGCGTGCACACGGGCCATCGTGTGCGGAGTCTGCGCCTCGACGGCACCGCGTGGCACCTCGACGACGAGCCCTATGCGGCAGTGATCCTCGCCTGCACGCCGCACGAGGCCGCGCGCCTCGCCGCGCCGGTCGCCGCCGCGTGGGCGCAGCAGGCGAGCGCGCTCGAGTACGAGCCGATCGCCACCGTCTACCTGCGGCGCTCGAGCCGCCCGCTGCCGGCGCCGATGATGGCCCTGCCGGCTTCGGGCGAAGGCCCGGCGCAGTTCGTGTTCGACCTCGACCGTCTCGGCGTGGCGCCGGCTGCGCTCGCCTTCGTGGTCAGCGGCGCGCGGCCCTGGCTCGGGCAAGGCCTGGACGCGCTGGCGCAGGCGGTGCGTGCGCAGGCCCGCGCGGCGTTGCCGACGCACGTAGATCTCGATTCACCCGGCTGGCTGCATGCCGCCGCCGAGCGGCGGGCGACCTTCTCGTGCACGCCCGATCTGCAGCGGCCACCGAGCGTGATCGCACCCGGCCTCCTCGCCTGCGGCGACTACGTGCGCGGCCCCTATCCGGCAACCCTCGAAGGCAGCGTGCGTTCGGGCGTGGACGCTGCCTCGCAGGCGTTGACGTTCGTCCGGAGCCATTGACCCCGGGGGCTCGCCGCACCGTGCTTTCGCCATGCGAGAATGCGTTCCGTCATGGCAACCCGGCAGCCACCGTCCGCATCGCGACCGCAGGAGCCTGCGATCCAGGTGCTCGAGCGGATGTTCGACCTGCTGGACGTGTTGGCGCAGCACCCCGATCCGGTGCCGCTCAAGCAGCTCACCGAGCGCACGGGGCTGCATCCGTCGACGGCGCACCGCATCCTCAACGACCTGGTGATCGGCCGCTTCGTCGATCGCCCGGAGGCCGGCAGCTACCGGCTCGGCATGCGGCTGCTGGAGCTGGGCAACCTGGTCAAGGCGCGCCTGGACGTGCGCGACGCCGCCATCGGGCCGATGCGCGAGCTGCACAAGATCACCCACCAGCCGGTGAACCTCTCGGTGCGCCAGGGCGACGAGATCGTCTACATCGAGCGCACCTACAGCGAGCGCTCGGGCATGCAGGTGGTGCGCGCGGTCGGCGGCCGCGCGCCGCTGCACCTCACCTCGGTGGGCAAGCTGTTCCTGGCCTTCGACGATCCGCAGCGCGTGCGCGCCTATGCCACGCGAACCGGCCTGGCGGGCCACACGCGCAACAGCATCACCGAACTACCGCGCCTCGAACGCGAACTGGCTCAGGTGCGACAGACCGCCGTGGCACGTGACGACGAGGAACTCGAGCTCGGCGTGCGCTGTCTGGCAGCGGGCATCTTCGACGACCAGTCGAACCTGGTCGCGGGCCTGTCGGTGTCGGCGCCGGCCGACCGGCTGGAGGAATCCTGGCTAGAACGCGTCCGCGCCACTGCGGGCCAGATTTCCGCTGCCCTCGGCTACCGCGGCCGGTAAGCTGGCGTCGAGCGTCGACATCGACAGCACCTGCGGCTTCGCCGCATGCGTCGGCGAAGCGTCGGCACGGCCCGCGAGCCAGCGGCGAATGCGCTCGGCATCACCGATGCGCGAATAGCGACCGGCGGAATCGAGCAGCACCATGATCAGCTTGCGTCCGGCGAGCTGGGCCTGCATCACGAGGCAGCGGCCGGCTTCGGAGATGAAGCCGGTCTTCTGCAGACCGATCTCCCACGACGGGCTGCGCACCAAGGCGTTCGTGTTGCGGAACTGGACCATCTGCCTGCCCACGGGCACGGCGGCATCGGGCGTGGTCGAGTACTGGCGCAGCACCGGCTGCTGATACGCCGCCTTCACCAGCAATGCGAGGTCGCTGGCGCTGGAGCGGTTGTCGCTCGACAGGCCGGTAGGCTCCACGAAGCGCGAATCGTGCATGCCCAGCTCCTGGGCCTTGCGGTTCATGGCCTCGACCAGCGCCGGCAGGCCGCCCGGGTAGTTCGCACCGAGCGTGAATGCGGCGCGGTTCTCCGACGACATCAGCGCCAGGTGCATCAGCTCGCCGCGGCTGAGCTCGGCGCCGACCTTCAGGCGCGAGCGGTTGTTGCGCGGCGTGTCGAGGGCGACGCGCTCGACGCGCAGCGTCTCGTCCATCGACTGGCCTGCGTCGACGACCACCACCATCGTCATCAGCTTGGTGATCGAGGCGATCGGCAGCACGGCCTCGGAGTTCTTGCTGAGCAGGACTTCGTCGGTCTCCTGGTCGACCACCAGCGCCACGCTGGACTTCAGATCGAGCGGGTCATCGGTGCCGCGCAGGCCCTGCTTCTGGGCGGCGGATGGCCGCGGCGGCGCGGGCTTGGTCTTGCGGCGCTTGGAGACGGCCTTGGACGGGTTGCCCGACGCGTCGGCCCGGCTCTTCGACGATGCGGCCGCTGCGCTCGGCTCGACGAAGCACGACATCGCGAGCAACAAGAGCGCCGCAGCGCAACCCGAGAGCGAGAACTTCATCCGAACACCCCAACGACGACTCATACCGGCCGGCGGACTGCGCCCGCCTGCGACCGGCCGAGTGTACTTGGTGGGGAAAGATGGGCAATATCAAAAACTTAGGTGGTTTTCCTCAAGTTCATTGCGACGTTGAATGTGCACGGCCGCAGCCGTGCGGATATCACTCGTCAACCTTGGGCGGCAACGCGCTCTGGGTTCTGCTGCAATTTGGTCAGCGCCGAGAGGTAGGCCTTGGCCGAGGCCACCACGATGTCGGGGTCGGCGCCGACACCGTTGACGATGCGCCCGCCCAGCTGCAGCCGCACCGTCACCTCACCCTGCGATTCGGTGCTGCCGCTGGTGATGGCGTTGACTGAATACAACAGTAGCTCGGCGCCCGAGTTCACGCGCGACTCGATGGCCTTCAGGCTGGCGTCCACCGGGCCGTTGCCGTCGCTCTCGGCCTGGTGCTCGGTGTCGCCGATCGCGAAGCTCACCCGTGCATGGGGCCGCTCGCCGGTCTCGCTCTGCTGCTTCAGGCCTAGAAGACGGTAATGCTCCTGCTGGTGGGTGACGCTCTCGTCGCCCACCAGCGCGATGATGTCCTCGTCGAAGATCTCGCTCTTGCGATCGGCCAGGTCCTTGAACCGCGCGAACGCGGCGTTGATGTCGGCCTCGGATTCCAGCTCGATGCCGAGTTCCTGCAGGCGCTGCTTGAAGGCGTTGCGGCCGCTCAGCTTGCCGAGCACGATCTTGTTGGCCGTCCAGCCGACGTCCTCGGCACGCATGATCTCGTAGGTGTCGCGTGCCTTGAGCACGCCGTCCTGGTGGATGCCCGAAGCATGCGCGAAGGCGTTGGCGCCGACCACCGCCTTGTTGGGCTGCACGACGAAGCCCGTGGTCTGGCTCACCATGCGCGAAGCCGGCACGATCTGCGTCGTGTCGATGCCGATGTCGAGGCCGAAGTAGTCGCGCCGCGTCTTCACGGCCATCACCACCTCCTCGAGCGAACAGTTGCCGGCACGCTCGCCGAGGCCGTTGATCGTGCACTCGACCTGGCGCGCGCCGCCGATCTTCACGCCGGCCAGCGAGTTGGCCACCGCCATGCCGAGGTCGTTGTGGCAATGCACCGACCAGACCGCCTTGCCCGAGTTCGGCACACGCTCGCGCAGCCGGGCGATGAAGCCGCCGTACAGCTCGGGCACCGCATAGCCCACGGTATCGGGAATGTTGATCGTGGTCGCGCCTTCCTGGATCACGGTTTCGAGCACGCGGCACAGGAAGTCGGGATCCGAGCGGTAGCCGTCCTCGGGCGAGAACTCCACGTCGTCGCACAGCTTGCGCGCGAAGCGCACCGACAGGCGTGCCTGCTCCAGCACCTGCTCGGGGCTCATGCGCAGCTTCTTCTCCATGTGCAGCGCGCTGGTGGCGATGAAGGTGTGGATGCGCGCCCTCGCCGCGCCCTTCAGCGCCTCGGCCGCGCGCGCGATGTCGCGGTCGTTGGCACGCGCCAGCGAGCACACCACGCTCTCGCGCACGGCCGAGGCGATCGCCCGCACGGCCTCGAAGTCGCCGTTGGACGACGCCGCGAAGCCCGCTTCGATCACGTCGACGCGCAGGCGCTCGAGCTGCCGCGCGATGCGCAGCTTCTCCTCGCGCGTCATCGACGCGCCGGGCGATTGCTCGCCGTCGCGCAAGGTGGTGTCGAAGATGATCAGCTTGTCGGCCATGGGAAAACTCCTTGACGATGCAGCCACGAGAAATGCAAACGGCCCGCTGCGCGATACAAGCGGGCCGTTGAGCAGAGGGGGTAACGAGGTCGAGTCTGGTCAGCGAGCCCTGGGCGCGCCTAGAAGTAGCAGCGAACGAGTTGCCGACCTGACCATGGCGCGACTATAGCAGCCCCGCGAAGGCGGCCGCAACCGGCTCAGCGGTGCAGGCCCGCCTCGTCGGGCTCGTCGGTCGAGGTCGCGATCACGCTGACCGGCTTGCCCTTCGAGCGCCGGTAACCGTATACCGCGTAGCCCGACAGGCCGTAGATCACGAACAGCCCGAACAGCACCAGCGGCGGATGGATGTTGATCACCGCGATGCCCAGCGCGATCGCGACGATCGAGATGAACGGCACGCTGCGCTTGAAGCTGATGTCCTTGAAGCTGTAGAAGGGCACGTTGGTGACCATCGTGAGCCCCGCGTACAGCGTCACCACGAACGCCATCCAGGCCAGCCAGTCGATGCGGATCGCGTCTCGCACGCCGTAGTCGTCGAAGACCCAGATCAGGCCGGTGACCATGGCCGCCGCGGCCGGGCTCGGCAGGCCCTGGAAGTAGCGCTTGTCGACGACGGCGATGTTGGTGTTGAAGCGCGCGAGTCGCAGCGCGGCGCCGGCACAGTAGACGAAGGCGGCGATCCAGCCCAGCTTGCCCAGGCCCTTGAGCGCCCACTCGTACACGATGAGCGCCGGCGCGGCACCGAAGCTCACCATGTCGGACAGGCTGTCCATCTGCTCGCCGAACGCGCTTTGCGTGTTGGTCATGCGCGCCACGCGGCCGTCGAGGCTGTCGAGCACCATCGCGCAGAAGATGCCGATCGCCGCGTTCTCGAAGCGATCGTTCATCGCCATCACGATGGCGTAGAAGCCGCCGAACAGCGCCGCCAGCGTGAACAGGTTCGGCAGGATGTAGATGCCCTTGCGGCGAGGCCGCGGCGGCTCCGCACCCTCGACCGGATGGCCTTCGGCAGACGGATGGCCCTCGCTCATGACCTGCGCCCTCGCTGCAGCGGCCGCGGGGCCGGCGCCCGCGCCTTCAATTGCGGCTCTTGTCGACCAGCTTGTTGGCCTTGATCCACGGCATCATCGCACGAAGCTTCTCGCCCACCACCTCGATTTGGTGCTCGGCCGTCAGGCGGCGGCGCGACAGCAGCGTCGGCGCGCCGGCGCGGTTCTCGAGGATGAAGCTCTTGGCGTACTCGCCGGTCTGGATGTCGGCCAGCGCCTTCTTCATCGCCGCGCGCGCCTCGGCACCGATCACCTTCTGGCCGGTGACGTACTCGCCGTACTCGGCGTTGTTCGAGATCGAGTAGTTCATCGTGCCGATGCCGCCTTCGTACATCAGGTCGACGATCAGCTTGAGCTCGTGCAGGCACTCGAAGTACGCCATCTCGGGCGCGTAGCCGGCCTCGACCAGCGTCTCGAAGCCGGCCTTCACCAGCTCCACGCAGCCGCCGCACAGCACCGCCTGCTCGCCGAAGAGGTCGGTCTCCGTCTCCTCGCGGAAGCTGGTCTCGATCACGCCGGCCTTGCCGCCGCCATTGGCCGCCGCATAGCTCAGCGCCAGATCGCGCGCCTTGCCCGACTTGTCGGCATGCACGGCGATCAGGTGCGGCACGCCGCCGCCTTGCACGTAGGTGTTGCGCACGGTGTGGCCGGGCGCCTTGGGGGCGACCATCCACACGTCGAGATCGTCGCGCGGCACGACCTGGCCGTAGTGGATGTTGAAGCCATGCGCGAAGGCCAGCGACGCGCCCTTGCGGGCGTTCGGCTCGATCTCGTCGCGATAGACGGCGGCGATCTGCTCGTCGGGCAGCAGCACCATCACCACGTCGGCGTTCTTCACCGCATCGGCGATGGTCGCCACCTTCAGCCCGGCCTTCTCGACCTTGCCCCACGACGCCCCGCCCTTGCGCAGGCCGACGGTGACGCGCACGCCGCTGTCGTTGAGGTTCTGCGCGTGGGCGTGGCCCTGCGACCCGTAGCCGACGATGGTGACGTTCTTGCCCTTGATGAGGCTGAGGTCGGCGTCCTTGTCGTAATACACCTTCATTGTTCGCTCCAAGAAAAGGATAAAACCGCAATGGGCTCCGCGGGAGCCCGCATCTACACCCTCAAGATCCGCTCGCCGCGGCCGATGCCGCTGGTGCCGGTGCGCACCGTCTCCAGGATCGCCACGCGGTCGACGCCGTCGATGAAGGCATCCAGCTTGGCGGCATCGCCGGTCAGCTCGATGGTGTAGCTCTTGTCGGTGACGTCGACGATGCGGCCGCGGAAGATGTCGGCCATGCGCTTCATCTCCTCGCGCTCCTTGCCCACCGCGCGCACCTTGATCAGCATGAGCTCGCGCTCGGTGAAGCTGCCTTCGGTGAGGTCGACGACCTTGACCACCTCGATGAGGCGGTTCAGGTGCTTGGTGATCTGCTCGATCACCTCGTCGGAGCCGGTGGTCACGATGGTCATGCGCGACAGCGACGCATCCTCGGTCGGCGCCACGGTCAGGCTTTCGATGTTGTAGCCGCGCGCCGAGAACAGGGCCACGACGCGCGACAGTGCTCCGGGCTCGTTCTCGAGCAGCACCGCGATGATGTGTTTCATGATGAATGCTTCGCGCGCTCTTCAGGCGTCAGGCCGGTAAGCCTGGGCCCTTGGCCACGCGATCCTTGTTGAGTTGCTCAGAGGTCTTCGGAGCCGAGCAGCATCTCGGAGATGCCCTTGCCGGCCTGCACCATCGGCCAGACGTTCTCGGTCGGGTCGGTGCGCACGTCGAGGAACACGGTGCGGTCCTTGAGCTTGATGGCCTCGCGCAGCGCGCCGTCCACGTCGCCCGGCCGCTCGATCAGCATGCCGACGTGGCCGTAGGCCTCGGCGAGCTTCACGAAGTCGGGCAACGCATCCATGTAGCTGTGCGAGTAGCGGCCGCCGTAGTCGAGCTGCTGCCACTGCCGCACCATGCCCAGGTAGCGGTTGTTGAGCGCGATGATCTTGACCGGCGTGTTGTACTGCGCGCAGGTCGACAGCTCCTGGATGCACATCTGGATCGAGCCTTCGCCGGTGATGCAGAACACGTCGGCCTGCGGCTTGGCGAGCTTGATGCCCATCGCATACGGCAGCCCGACGCCCATCGTGCCCAGCCCGCCGCTGTTGATCCAGCGCCGTGGCTCGTCGAAGCGGTAGAACTGCGCCGCCCACATCTGGTGCTGGCCGACGTCGGAGGTGATGTAGCTGTCGGTGCCGCGCGTCAGCTCCCACAGCGTCTCCACCACCTGCTGCGGCTTGATCACCTCGGCGCTGCGCTTGTAGGCGAGGCACTCGCGTTTGCGCCACTCGTTGATCTGCGCCCACCACGCCGCCAGCGACGTGGCGTCGGGGCGCGCCTGGCCCTCCCGGAGCTGGGCGATCAGCTCCTGCAGCACGTCCTTCACGTCGCCGACGATCGGGATGTCGACCCTGACGCGCTTGGAGATCGACGACGGATCGATGTCGACGTGGATGATCTTGCGCTCCACCTGCGCGAAGTGCTTCGGGTTGCCGATCACGCGATCGTCGAAGCGCGCGCCCACGGCGAGCAGCACGTCGCAGTGCTGCATCGTCATGTTGGCCTCGTAGGTGCCGTGCATGCCGAGCATGCCGAGGAACTTGGGGTCGCTCGCCGGCATGCTGCCCAGGCCCATCAGCGTGTGGGTGCACGGGAAGCCCAGCAGATCGCACAGCTCGCGCAGCTCGGGCGCCGCATTGCCCAGCACCACGCCGCCGCCGGTGTAGATGTAGGGCCGCTTGGCCTGCAGCAGCAGATGCAGCGCCTTGCGGATCTGGCCGCCGTGGCCCTTGCGCACCGGGTTGTACGAACGCATCTCGACGCGCTCGGGGTAGGCGAACGGCGCCGTCTTCAGCGACACGTCCTTCGGGATGTCGACCACCACCGGCCCGGGGCGGCCGGTGCGGGCGATGTGGAACGCCTTCTTGATCGTCAGCGCGAGGTCGCGCACGTCCTTGACCAGGAAGTTGTGCTTGACCACCGGCCGCGTGATGCCCACCGTGTCGCATTCCTGGAAGGCGTCCAACCCGATGTTGGGCGTGGACACCTGCCCGGTAACGATCACCATCGGGATCGAATCCATGTACGCGGTGGCGATGCCGGTCACCGCGTTGGTGACGCCCGGGCCCGAGGTCACCAGTGCCACGCCGACGTCACCGGTGGCGCGCGCATAGCCGTCGGCGGCGTGCACCGCGGCCTGCTCGTGGCGCACCAGCACGTGCTGGATGCTGTCTTGCTTGTACAGCGCGTCGTAGATGTACAGCACCGCGCCGCCCGGGTAGCCCCAGAGGAACTTGACGCCCTCGGCCTGCAGGCAGCGCACGAGGATCTCGGAGCCGTTGAGCTCGGAGCGCGTGTGCGAAGGGGAAGTGGGAGCGGGTTGTGCCGCCGGCGCGCGCCGGGACTCCGCCGTCGAGATATCCATGTCGAACCTCAGCGAATTTCTCTAACGAAAAACCGTCGGTACCCCTCCTCGCGCCCTCGTGAGGCGGAATCGGGACCTTGTTGGTCGAGCGCGGCCGCATCCGGGTCGGATGCCGGTCGCTGACCGAGCGAGCTCTTGTGCGAGGCAACATTATCGCACCGCGGCGCGAGCGGTCCAGCACGGCCCGGGCAGCGAAAGCCCGGTGACATAATCGCCCCGCTCCAGCCGGGGCCGGACTGGAGGCGCAACGGGCTCCCCCCTTTGGCGACCGACAAAGAACTTTCCGACTTCCTCAAGAGCGTCGAGCGGCGTGCCTTCAAGCGCACGGCCTATGCGGTCCGCAACGACGAGGCCGCGCTGGACATCGTGCAGGACTCGATGATCCGACTCGCGGAAAAGTACGCGGATCGGCCGCCGGCCGAACTGCCGCTGCTGTTCCAGCGCATCATGTCCAACGCGACGATGGACTGGTTCCGCCGCCAGCGGGTGCGCAACGCGGTGGTGCAAAACTTCTCGGACTTCGACACCGATCCCGAGGGTGGCGAGTTCGATCTGCTGGAAACTCTGGAGTCGATGGATGGCGCCTTGGGCGCCGAAAGCGCCGCCGACAGCGTCGGGCGGGCCCAGATCCTGCAACTGATCGACCACGAAGTGCAACAGCTGCCGCAGCGTCAACGCGAAGCGTTCCTGCTCCGTTACTGGGAGGAACTCGACGTGGCCGAAACGGCGGCGGCCATGGGTTGTTCCGAGGGCAGCGTGAAAACCCACTGTTCCCGAGCGGTCCATGCGCTGGCGAAGGCTCTGCGCGCGAGGGGAATCACACCATGACTGCCCGCACCATCAAGCATCCCGTCGCGTTCGCGGCACCCCCTTCGCAGGCCGATGCGCTCGAAGCCCGCGTCGCGTTGCGCATCGTCAATCGCCTGTCGGCCACGGCCGACGAGCTGCCGCACGACATCACCGAGCGCCTGCGCGTCGCCCGCGAGCAAGCGCTGGATCGGGCACGCGCACTGCGCAAGCTGTCCGCCGCTCCGGCCGCGCTCGTTGCCGCCCAGGCCGGCGGCGCGGCCGTGCTGGCGGGGCCGCCGTCGTGGTGGCTGCGGCTCGCGTCGGCGCTGCCGGTGGTGGTGCTCGTCGGCGGGCTGCTGTTCATCCAGCACCGCTACAACCAGGAGCAGATCTCGGCGGCGGCCGAAGTCGACGCCGCGCTGCTGGTCGACGAATTGCCGCCCCAGGCCTACAGTGACCCGGGATTCGCTGAATACCTGCGCACGCCTCGCGACCACGAGTAAGCTGCTGCCGCCGATGAACCGCCGCCTGCGCCCTCGCGTTCTCGCCGCAGCGCTGATCGGCGCCGCGGCGGTCGCGCTGAGCGGCGCGGTCGTCGCGCAGCATGCCGCTGCGGGCACTGCGCCCGTGCGCACCGCGGCCAACACGGGCGGGCCGGCGTGGCAGTCGCTCTCGCCGCAGCAACGCTCCGCGCTGGCGCCGCTGCAGGCCGACTGGAGCGGCATCGACGCCAGCCGCAAGGCGAAATGGCTCGCCATCGCGCGCCGCTTCCCGCAATTGCCGGCCGAAGAGCAGCAACGCCTGCACGGCCGCATGGCCGACTGGGCGCGCCTGAGCCCGTCTGAGCGGGCCCGTGCGCGGTTGAACTTCCAGGAAACCAAGCAGATGCCGGCGCAGGACCGGCAAGCCATGTGGCAGGCCTACCAGGCCCTGCCCGAGGGCGAGCGCCAGGCCCTGGCCAGCCGCTCCAAGCCTGCCGCGGCGCCCGGCGGACCGCAGGGCAGCGCGCCGCCGACCTCGGCGGCCAAGCGCAACATCGTGGCCAATCCGTCGCTGACCAAGGCGCCCGCCAAGGCGGTGGCTCCCACGGTGGTGCAAGCCGCACCGGGGGCGACCACGACGCTGGTGACGCGCGAACCCAAGCCGCCCGCCCACCAGCAGAGCGGCATGCCCAAGATCGCCGCCACGCCCGGATTCGTCGACCGCACCACCTTGCTGCCCAAGCGCGGCCCGCAGGGGGCCGCCACCCGCTCGGCCAGCAGCAACGCGCAGCCGCCGTCGAAGAATCCATGAGCGCCGGCGCCGGCGTGGCCGCAGCCGCCAAGCCGCCGCCCGCCCTGACGCGCCGCCTGGCGTGCATGGTCTACGAAGGCGTGATCCTGTTCGGCGTCGTGATGGCGGCCGGCCTGCTCTACGCGTCGCTGACGCAGCAGCGACACGCGCTGCAGGGCACGCTGGGGCTGCAGGCCTTCGTCTTCGTCGTGCTGGGCATCTACTTCGTCGGCTTCTGGTCGCGCAGCGGCCAGACGCTGCCGATGAAGACCTGGCACCTGCGCGTGGTGCGCGGCGACGGCTCGCCGGTGCCGCCGTGGCAGGCGCTGCTGCGCTACCTGCTGGCGTGGCTGTGGTTCGTGCCGGCGCTGGCGACGGCCCACCATGCCGGCGTGCGCAGCGGCCTCGGGCTCACCGCGGTGGTGGCGGCGGGCATGGCGGCCTATGTGCTCCTTGCCCGGGCACGGCCCGATCGGCAGTTCCTGCACGACGTGGCCTGCGGCACGCGCATCATCGACGTCAGACCTGCGCCGCCGCTGCCGGCACAATCGGCGCGATGACGACAGCGCCCAATCCGCACAAGGGCCGCACGGGCTTCGATCGCATCGCCCACGCGGCCGGTTATTCGCTGCAAGGGCTGCGCGCGGCGTGGCACACCGAGTCGGCGTTCCGGCAGGAAGCGCTGCTCGCAGCCGTGATGCTGCCGGCCACGTGTTGGGTGGCCGCCTCGTGGGCGCAGGCCGTCGCACTCGCCGGCTCGGTGGTGCTGGTGCTGATCGTCGAACTGCTGAACTCGGCGATCGAAGCCACGGTCGACCGCATCTCGCTCGAGCATCATCCGCTGGCCAAGTACGCCAAGGACCTCGGCAGCGCCGCGGTGATGCTCGCCTTGCTGCTGTGCGCCGGCATCTGGCTCAGCGCGATCTACCTGCGATGGTTCGCCCGATGAGCCGGGCGCCGACCGTCTGCGTCTACTGCGGCTCGCGCAGCGGCGAGAGCGCTCGCATCCGCGATGCGGCCGTCGAGCTGGGCACGCAGGTCGGCCGCCGCGGCTGGCAGCTCGTGTACGGCGGCGGCCGCGCCGGGCTGATGGGGCTGGTGGCCGATGCCGCGCTGGCCGCCGGTGCCCGGGTGACCGGCGTGATTCCGGAGTCGCTGATGCAGCGCGAGCTGGGGCACCGCGGTCTGCACGAACTGCACGTCGTGCAGACCATGCACGAGCGCAAGCGCCTGATGGCCGACCGCGCCGACGCCTTCGTCGCGCTGCCCGGCGGCATCGGCACGTTCGAGGAGCTGTTCGAAGTGTGGAGCTGGCGGCACCTCGCCTACCACGACCGGCCGATCGGCCTGCTCGACGTGGAGCGCTACTACGAACCGCTGGCGACGATGATCGAGCGCGCGCGAGACGCAGGCTTCATGACGCACGAGCAGATCGCGATGATCGACATCGACGACGACCCGGCGCGACTGCTGCAGACGCTGGCCGACAAGGCCGCGCGCGCCACGGCGCCCGACGATTTCAGACGGATCTGATCGGCCGCGTCAGAGAGGCCCGGCGCTCAGACGGCGGCTTCGTCGGTCTCGCCGGTGCGGATGCGCACCACCTGCTCGACGTCGGTGACGAAGATCTTGCCGTCGCCGATCTTGCCGGTCTTGGCGGCCTTGACGATGGCATCGATGCAGCGATCGACGTCGCCGTCCTTGACCACCACCTCGATCTTGACCTTCGGCAGAAAGTCCACGACGTACTCGGCACCGCGGTACAGCTCGGTGTGGCCCTTCTGGCGCCCGAACCCCTTGACTTCGGTGACCGTGAGGCCCGACACGCCGACCTCGGCCAGCGCCTCGCGCACCTCTTCGAGCTTGAAGGGTTTGATGATGGCGGTGATCTGTTTCATGAAGGGCTCCGGGATCTCGCGGGTTCTGTCGTCAGTCCGATTTAAGCACGGAACTTCGAGGTGATGGGGTAGCGCCAGTCGCGGCCGAACGCGCGATGCGTGATGCGGATGCCGATCGGCGACTGGCGGCGCTTGTACTCGTTGATCTTGATGAGCCGCGTCACGCGCTCCACGTCGGCCGGCGCGAAACCCGCGGCCACGATCTGCTCGATGCTCTGGTCGTCTTCCATGTAGCGCGCGAGGATGGCGTCGAGCACCTCGTAGGGCGGCAGGCTGTCCTGGTCGGTCTGGTTCGGGCGCAGCTCGGCCGACGGCGCGCGCGTGATGATGCGCTCCGGTATCACCGGGCCGGCCACCGCGCAGATGCCGCCCGCCGGCTGCGCATTGCGCCAGCGCGCGAGGCGATAGACCAGCGTCTTGGCCACGTCCTTGATCAACGCGAAGCCGCCGGCCATGTCGCCGTACAGCGTGCAATAGCCGGTGGCCATCTCGCTCTTGTTGCCGGTGGTCAGCACGATCGCGCCATGCTTGTTCGACAGCGCCATCAGCAGCGTGCCGCGGATGCGCGCCTGGATGTTCTCTTCGGTCGCGTCCTCGGGCAGGCCCTTGAATTCCTCGGCCAGGCTGTGGCGGAAGGCCTCGAACATCGGCGTGATGCCGATCTCGTCGTAGCGCACGCCCAGGCCCTCGGCCATCTGCCGCGCATCGAGCCACGAGATGTCGGCGGTGTACGGCGACGGCATCATCACGCTGCGCACCTGGTCGGCGCCGAGCGCATCGACCGCGATCGCCAGCACCAGCGCCGAATCGACCCCACCCGACAGCCCGATGATCACGCCGGGGAATCCGTTCTTGCGTACGTAGTCGCGCACGCCGGTCACCAGCGCGCGCCAGGCCTGCGCCTCGATCGACGGCACGGCCTCGAGCACGCCGCTGACGGTGCCATCGCTGCCCAGATCGGCCCACACCAGCTGGCTCTCGAAGCAGCGGCCGCGCACCTGCGTGGTGCCCTGCGCATCGACGGCGAACGACGTGCCGTCGAACACGATCTCGTCCTGCCCGCCCACCAGGTGGGCATACAGCACCGCGCAGCCGCTCGCGCGCGCGCGCTGGGCCATGCGCTCCTCGCGCTCCTCGCTCTTGCCGAGGTGAAACGGCGACGCGTTGAGCACGCACAGCGCCTGCGCGCCGGCGGCGCGTGCCGTGGCGGCGGGCTCGTCGAACCAGGCGTCTTCGCAGATCAGCAGGCCGAAGCGCATGCCGCCGGCATCGAGCACCACCGGGCCCAGGCCCGCATCGCGCCCGCTGATGAAGTAGCGGCGCTCGTCGAACACCTGGTAGTTCGGCAGCTCGCGCTTGCAGTAGGTGGCCTTCACGGCTCCGCCGGCGAGCACCGACGCGGCGTTGAAGCGCTGCGGCGTGACGATCGATTTCGAGCGCAGCGCCGGCACGCCGTCGGCCATGGCCGGATGCCCGACCACCACCGTGAGCCCGCCGAACGCCGCCAGCTCGCCCGCCAGGGCCTCGAGCTGGCGCGCGCAGGCCTGCATGAAAGCCGGACGCAGCAACAGGTCTTCCGGCGGGTAGCCCGACAGCGCCAGCTCCGGCGCGATCATCAGGCTCGCGCCCTGCGCATGGGCCTCGCGCGCGGCCTCGACAATGCGCTGCGCGTTGCCGGCGAGGTCGCCCACCGTGGCATCGATCTGCGCCAGAGCGACCCGAACTTTCGACACGATGACTGAGCTGTGCAGTGAACGCGAGATCCTCGAACGATTATGTCATCCGCGTTTTCGACGACCCGTCGAAGCTCGACGCGCGGGCATGGAACGCCCTGCTCGACGCGCAGGCGCAGCCGACGCTGTTCATGCGCCACGAATACCTCGCCGCGCTGCATGCGTCGGGCAGCGCCGTGCCGCGCACCGGCTGGACGCCCCGCTTCGTGACGCTGTGGTCGCACGGCCGGCTCGCGGCGGCGGCGCCGGCCTACATCAAGGCCCATTCGTTCGGCGAGTACGTGTTCGACTGGGCCTGGGCCGATGCCTATGCGCGCCATGGGCTGGACTACTACCCCAAGCTGCTGGTGGCCGTGCCGTTCACGCCGGTGCCGGGCACGCGGCTGCTGGCCGAAGACGATGCGGCGCGCGAGGCGCTCGTCGCCGCGCTGCGGCGGATCGAGCGCGACGAGGCGCTGTCCTCCGCCCACGTGCTGTTCCACGACGAGGCCGACGCCGCGGCCCTCGCGAGCGCCGGCTGGATGACGCGCCAGACGGTGCAGTTCCACTGGCGCGCTGCCGACGCGGGCGAGCCGTCGGACTTCGAGGCCTTTCTCGCGCGCCTGCAGCGCGACAAGCGCAAGAAGATCCATCAGGAGCGGCGCCGCGTGGCCGAGGCCGGCGTGACGTTTCGCGTGTTGCAGCAGCGTGAGATCGACAAAGCGGCGTGGGACTTGTTCTACCGCTGCTACGTCCGCACCTATCGCGCGCATCGCTCCACGCCCTACCTGACGCGAGCGTTCTTCGGCGCGATGGCCGCTGCCCCGCCCCAGCACTGGGTGATGTTCGTGGCCGAGCGCGGCGGCGCCGCGATCGCCGCATCGCTCATCGCGTGGGACGCAGCACGCCGCGCGGCCTACGGACGCTACTGGGGCGCGCTGGAGCAGGTGGACTGCCTGCACTTCGAGGCCTGCTACTACCAGCCGCTGCAATGGTGCATCGCGCACGGCGTGCGCACGTTCGAAGGTGGCGCCCAGGGCGAGCACAAGATGGCGCGCGGCCTGTTGCCCGTGCGCATGCGTTCGGCGCATCGCCTCGCCCACCCGGCGTTCGCCCAGGCCGTGGACGACCACCTGCGCGCCGAGGGGCTCGGCGTCGACGCCTACGTCGACGAACTCGCCGAGCGCGATCCGTTCAAGCGCAGCGGTTGAGCTGCCCGCTCACGGCTGCTTGAAGTCGCCCGCCAGCACCATCGCCATGGCTTCGGGCTTCAGGTAGCTGCGCAGCGCCTGCGACACCTGGCTGGCGGTGAGCCGCGCGATGGCGCGGTCGATTTGATCGGCGAACGCGAAGGTGCGGTTCAGCTCGAGGTTGCGCGCCAGGCCCAGCGCAAGGCGATCGTCCTGCGCACGCGACAGGCGGCGGAAGTTCAGCAACGCCTGCCGCGCGTTGGCCACCTCGGCGTCGGTGAAGCCATCTTTCAGTGCGCGCGCAATCTCCTCGCGCAGCGCGGCCTCGACCTTGACGCCGTTGGCCGGCGCGAAGATCGCCGTGGCCGTCCAGACGGAGTGCACGTCGACATCGCCCCAGTCGATTTGCGTCCAGACCCCGTACGACAGACCTTCGCGTTCGCGGATGCGCGTCCACAGGCGCGAGTCGCCGCCGCTGCCGAGGATGTAGTTCGCCAGCATCACCGCCGGGTAGACCGCGTCGTTGTCGGACACGGCCCAGTGCAGCCGGGCGCCGAGCACCGCGTTCTGCTTGTCGGGTGTGCGCACGATCTCGCGGCCCGGCGCGTCGGGCACCAGCGGGCGAGCCACGCGCGCCGCCGGCGACGCTGCCTGCCAGGTGCCGAACGCCGCCTCGAGCGCGCGCTGCGCCGCGGCGGGATCGAAGTCGCCCACCATGGCCAGCTGTGCACGGTCCGCACCGTATTGCCTGCCGTGAAAGGCCTTCAGTTGCTCGACCGTGACGGCGTTCGCATCGGCAATCTGCTCGTCGAAGGTTCGTGCGTAGCGCACGTCGCCCCGCGCATAAGGATTGCCTCGACGCGCCAGCCAGTTCTCGGCAAGCGCCTCGGGGTCGTCACGGTGCGTCTGGATCTGCGCCAGGTTCTGCCGCTTCACCTCGTCGAGCGCCGCCTGCGGGAACGTGGGCTCGCGCAGCAGCTGGCCGACGAGCGCTATCGCGTCGGCCACGGTGTCGCGCCGCGCGAGCAGCGTCACGGTGACCTCGTCGCCGCTCGAGGCGATGCCCAGCTCGGCCTTCAGCGCATCGAGCCGGTCCTGGATCTGCTGCCGGCTCAGCGTGCCCGCACCCTTGTCGAGCATCGCGGCGACGAACTCCGACACCTCGCGCTGACCTTGCAGGCTGCGCTCGTCGCCGACGCGCAGGCGCATCGCCAGGCGCACCACCTGGCCGCGCGTGGGCTTGGGCAGCAAGGCGAACTTCATGCCGTTGGCCAGAGCCGAGCGCTGCGTCTTCGCGTCGATGTTCGCCGGCGAGGTGTCGAACGGCGGCACCGCGGCAGCGGCCGGCTGCGGCTTGAACGATCGCATCTCGCGCGCCACGTCCACGCGCTCGGGGTTCGGTGCGCGCTCGGGCTTGTCGCTCGGCACATAGCTGGCCAGCGTGCGGTTGGAGGCCACGAAGCGCGCCTGCGCGACGCGCTGCACATCGTCGCGCGTCAAGGCACGCACGCGGTCGCGCAGCAGGAACAGCAGCCGCCAGTCGCCCTGCGCAACGGTCTCCGACAGCGCAACGCCCACCGTCTCCGGATTCGTGTACTGCTGCTCCCAGTTCTTCAACCACTTCACCTGGGCGCGCTTGAATTCCTCGTCGCTCAGCGGCGCCGCGGCCAGGCCTTCCACCGTGGCCACGAGTTCGTCGGTGGCGCGGCGCACGTCCTGCCCCGCAGCCAGATTGGCACCGAACAGCGCGAAGCCGGGGTCGGCCAGCGCGAAGGTTTCGCCGAACACCGACGCCGCCAGGCCGCCTTCGACCAGGCGCTTGTGCGCGCGGCCCGCCGGGCTGTCGGCGACGATCGAGGCCAGCAGTTCGACCGCGGCGTAATCCGGGTGCGCTCCCGGCGGCACGTGGTAGCCGAGCATGACCATCGGCGTGCCGCCGACGCGGCGCAAGGTGACGGCGCGCTCGCCGTCCTGCACGGGGTCGATGGTGTACAGGCGCGGCAGCGTCCGCTTCGGCTTCGCGATCGCGCCGAACGAGCCCTGCACCCAGGCCAGCACGCGCGCGGGCTCGAACTTGCCCGACACGATGAGCGTGGCGTTGTCGGGCTGGTAGTAGGTCTTGTAGAACGCCTGCAGATGGGCGATGTCGACGTTCTCCACGTCGGAGCGCGCACCGATCGTCGACTTGCCGTAGTTGTGCCACTGATACATCGCGGCAAGCGTCTTCTCGAACAGGATGCGCCCCGCGCTGTTCTCGCCCATCTCCATCTCGTTGCGCACCACCGTCATCTCGGTGTCGAGGTCGCGCCGGGCGACGTAGCTGTTGACCATCGCGTCGGACAGCCAGGCGAGGTACCAGCGCAGGTTGTCGTCGTTGGCAGCGAAGCTGGCGAAGTAGTTGGTGCGGTCGACCCAGGTGGTGCCGTTGGCGCGCAGCCCGCGCCTGGAGAATTCGGCCCACGGGTTGCGCGTGCGCGGCGTGCCCTTGAACAGCATGTGCTCGAGCAGGTGTGCCATGCCGGTCTCGCCGTAGTTCTCCTGCCGCGAGCCGACGCGCACGGTGAGATTCACCGTCGTCGTGGGCTTGCTGTCGTCAGGCGCCAGCAGCACCTGCATGCCGTTGGGCAGGCGGTATTCGGTGATGCCCTCGACCTGTGTCACGGGCGCGAGCGCCGCGACAGCCCAGGACGATGCAACGATCAACAACGTGGCGACCAGCGACCGCATGATCTCTCCCGCCCACGACGGTGGGCAACAGGCCGCAGTGTAGGCACGCGCCGCGGCGCGTGCAGGGCAGGGTCAGCGCCGGTGCCGTTCGGCCCAGGCGGACATGCCCGTGGTGACCTCGGCGCGGGCCGAGTCGGGGCCTTCCCAGCCGATCACCTTGACCCACTTGCCCTTTTCGAGATCCTTGTAGTGCTCGAAGAAGTGCTGGATCGTCTGCAGGCGCAGCGGATTCATGTCCTCGGGCTTGCGCCACTGCGAGTACAGCGACAGGATCTTGTCGACCGGCACCGCGACCAGCTTGTTGTCGCCGCCGGCCTCGTCCTGCATCTTGAGCACGCCGATCGGCCGGCACGTGACCACCACGCCGGGGATCAGCGGCACCGGCGTGATCACCAGCACGTCGACCGGATCACCGTCGTCGGCCAGCGTCTTGGGGATGTAGCCGTAGTTGCACGGGTAGTGCATCGACGTCGACATGAAACGGTCGACGAAGATGGCGCCGGTGTCCTCGTCGACTTCGTACTTGATCGGGTCGGCGTTCATCGGGATCTCGATGATCACGTTGAACTCCTCCGGTGCCCTGTCGCCGGGGCTCACGTTGTGCAGGCTCATGTGGCTTCGGTGGTCACAGGGGAAACCCGGATTTTACCGACGGGCCTTGCGCGGCACTGACGGGGCCGCTGCAAACTTCCCGTACGATGCGCGCCGGGCGAGCCACGCTCCGGCATGCGGCGCATGACCGGCGCACCACACAACAGTGGCCGCGATCGCATCCGAAGTTCGAGAACGAGGAAGGAGAAACCTCCATGTCCAATACCACGGCGCTGTATGTGGCGCTTGCCTGCGGTTTGGCCGCAGTGATCTACGGCTTCGTCCAGCGCAGCTGGATCCTGGGCCAGAACGCGGGCAATGCCCGCATGCAAGAGATCGCCGGCGCGGTGCAGCAAGGTGCTGCGGCCTACCTGGCGCGCCAGTACAAGACGATCGCCATCGTCGGCGTCGTGCTGGCGGTGCTGATCGCCATCTTCCTCGACGGTCGCACGGCCACCGGCTTCGTGCTCGGCGCGTTGCTCTCGGGCGCGTGCGGCTTCATCGGCATGAACGTGTCGGTGCGCGCCAACGTGCGCACCGCGCAGGCCGCCACGCAAGGCATCGGGCCGGCGCTGAACATCGCCTTCAAGGGCGGTGCCATCACCGGCATGCTGGTGGTCGGCCTCGGCCTGCTCGGCGTGGGCCTGTTCTTCATGTTCATCGGCGGCACGGCCAAGCCCGATTCGGGCACGCTCAAGCCGCTGCTGGGCCTGGCCTTCGGCTCGAGCCTGATCTCGATCTTCGCGCGACTGGGCGGCGGCATCTTCACCAAGGGCGCCGACGTCGGCGCCGACCTGGTGGGCAAGGTCGAGGCCGGCATTCCCGAAGACGACCCGCGCAACCCGGCGGTGATCGCCGACAACGTGGGCGACAACGTCGGCGACTGCGCCGGCATGGCGGCCGACCTGTTCGAGACCTACGCCGTGACGCTGATCGCCACCATGGCGCTCGGCGCGCTGATGGTCACCGGCGGCGGCGGCGCTGCCGTGGTGTACCCGCTGATCCTCGGCGGCGTGTCGATCATCGCCTCGATCATCGGCTGCAGCTTCGTGAAGGCCAGCCCCGGCATGAAGAACGTGATGCCGGCGCTCTACAAGGGCCTCATCGTCGCCGGCGTGATCTCGCTGATCGCGTTCTACTTCGTCACGACGATGATGTTCCCCAACGGCCTGGAGATGGTCGGCGGCGCCAAGGTCTCGGCGCTGGCCCTCTTCGGCACCTGCGTGGTCGGCCTGGTGCTGACCGCCGCGATGGTGTGGATCACCGAGTACTACACCGGCACCGACTACAAGCCGGTGAAGCACGTGGCGCAGGCCTCCACCACCGGCCACGCCACCAACATCATCGCCGGCATCGGCGTGAGCATGAAGTCCACCGCCTGGCCGGTGCTGTTCGTGTGCCTGGCGATCCTGGCCTCGTACTCGCTCGCCGGCCTGTTCGGCATCGCCATCGCCGCCACCTCGATGCTGAGCATGGCCGGCATCATCGTGGCGCTCGACGCCTACGGCCCGATCACCGACAACGCCGGCGGCATCGCCGAGATGGCCGAACTGCCCGACAGCGTGCGCGACATCACCGATCCGCTCGACGCGGTGGGCAACACCACCAAGGCGGTGACCAAGGGCTACGCCATCGGTTCTGCCGGCCTCGCCGCGCTGGTGCTGTTCGCCGACTACACGCACTCGCTGGAATCGCGCGGCATCATGACCGCGTTCGATCTCAGCAACCCGAAGATCATCATCGGGTTGTTCATCGGCGGCCTGATCCCCTACCTCTTCGGTGCGATGGCCATGGAGGCCGTGGGCCGCGCCGCGGGCTCGGTGGTCGAGGAGGTGCGCCGCCAGTTCCGCGAGATCAAGGGCATCATGGAAGGCACCGGCAAGCCCGAATACGGCAAGGCGGTCGACATGCTGACCGGCGCCGCGATCAAGGAGATGATGATCCCCTCGCTGCTGCCGGTGGTGGTGCCGATCGTCGTCGGCCTCGCGCTCGGCCCCGAAGCGCTCGGCGGCCTGCTGATGGGCACCATCGTCACGGGCCTGTTCGTCGCCATCAGCATGTGCACCGGCGGCGGCGCGTGGGACAACGCCAAGAAGTACATCGAAGACGGCAACCACGGCGGCAAGGGCAGCGATGCCCACAAGGCCGCGGTCACCGGCGACACGGTGGGCGACCCCTACAAGGACACCGCCGGCCCTGCGGTGAACCCGCTGATCAAGATCATCAACATCGTGGCGCTGCTGATTGTGCCGCTGCTGCCGCTGCCGGCCGGCACGGCCGCGAAGCCGCACGCGGCGGCGCCGGCACCTGCGGCCGCGCCCGCGGTGTCGTCGGAGAAGAGCGACCAGGCCATGGCCGCCGCCGCGCAGGCGGCCGCCGGTGCGGCGTCGATCAAGGTCGAGGGCCAGATGGTGAAGTTCTACTTCGCCTCGGCGAAGTCGGATCTGCCCAACGGCGCCGCAGCTGCGCTGGCCAGCGTGATCAAGGGCGTGGCCGACGGCAAGAAGGCGATCATCAGCGGCTACCACGACGCGTCGGGCGACCCGGCCAAGAACGCCGAACTGGCCAAGCAGCGCGCGTTTGCCGTGCGCGACGCGCTCAAGGCCGCCGGCGTGGCCGAAGACAAGATCGAGCTGAAGAAGCCCGAGCAGATCAACGCCGGCGACGCCGCCGAGGCGCGCCGCGTGGAGGTCACGCTGCAGTAGTTGCAGCCGTCGCTATCGCCGGCGCCATCGGCGCCACGCTCAGCGCAAGGGCCGGTGGCTGCACAGCCTCCGGCCCTTCTTGTTGCGCGTCAGGACGATACCGTCGACGCCCCGACATCGACGCGCACGACATCGCGCTCCAGCGCAGCGGCCGCAGCCTGCGCGTAGGCGTCGCGCAGCGCGGGGTCGGCCTGGAAGCCGCTCGCACCGATGGCCGCGGCCAGCGCCAGCAGCTTGTCGGCCGTGAGCACCTTGCCGCTCGCTCGCACGGGCTCGCACTCGTAAGCGTTGAACTGCTCGTCGAGCCAGCGACGCGCCTGCTCGAGCGTCCACGGCGGCGCACCAGCCGGCACGTGCATCAGCACCTCGGTGCGTGAGTCGAACACGATGGAAACGGTTGCTCTCATGGCGGCTCGCTGTGCTAGGCAATGCCGCAGTCTACGCAGATCGGCGCACGGTGGGCCGGCAACGATTCAGGCGCCAATGGTCGTCGGCCGCGCCGTGGCGCGCGGTCGATTCAAGCCCGGTGCGCGAGCACCTGCGCCACGAGCCCGGCAAAGCCGTCCTCGACGAAGTCGTAGGCCATGTTCGGATTCGGATCCGACGGACCCGCCGGGCCCCACTCGTCGGGCCGGCGAACGAAGGCCGTGCGATACCCGGCCCGGTGCGCGGCGTTGAAGTCGAAGTTGTGGCAAGCCACCATCAGGATCTGCGCTGGTTCGAGGCCCAGCCAGCGCGCAGTGGTCGCGTAGGCATCGGCGTGCGGCTTGTACACGCCGATCATCTCGCACGAGATGATGGCGTCCCACGTGATGCCGTTGCGACGCGACACGTCGACCACCAGCGACGTGGGCAGCATCGTGAAGGAGACGACCGGAAGCTTGTCGCGCAGCGCCGCCAGGGCCGGCGCAAAGTCCGGCCATGCGTCGAGTTCATGCCATGTGCGCCAGATCGTCTCGCGCTCAGCCGCATCGAGCATCCCGAGGCCATTGGCTTCGAAAGTGGTGTCGAGCGTCCGGCGATGAACGTCGTCCATGTTGAACTCCGGCCGGACCTGGCCGACGATCGCTTTCATGGCGGATCGGCGCCACTGATTGGCCACATCGTGCCAGTCGCGATCGATGCCATGGCGGGCCGCGGCGCGGCCGAGCGCGCGAACCAGCCCGTCATGCCAGTCGAGGATGGTGCCGCCGGTGTCGAATGTCAGCGCCTTGATCTTCATGAGGGACCTCATCCTTGAAGTGTCGTCGGGCCCGTCGCTCGACGCACCGGTCGCGGCCAGAGCCGCAGGTCGCCGCCGCGCAGCCCAGCGGCTCCTACGGCGTTTGACAAACGGCGGCTGCTCCGCAGCGGTTGCTGCTCGTCGAACGCAGATGCTCTACTCACGCTTACCGTCGCCGAGCGGTCGTCGCGCTTCGTGGTCAGTGCCCGCCGCGGCTCTGTCCAGATCGTCCTAAACGGTTAGATGTCTCTCCAGCAAGGCGCGGCCCAACTCTCGGGGCGATCCCTGAAGGACGCACTCGCCGTGATCGAGCACGACGACGCAATCTGCGACCCGCTCGACAAATCCGAGATTCTGCTCGACAACGACGAACGCGTGACCTCGCGCCGTCGCTGCGCCCACCAACCGAGCCATGTGTTCGATGTTCTCGGGTTGAACACCTTCCGTCGGTTCGTCCAACAGCGACAGCGGCGCTTCGAGACCCAAAGTGCGAGCAAACGAAAGTAGCTTTCGCTCGCCGCCGCTCAACAACCCCGCGCGCTGCCGAAGCCGTTCGCCGAGCCTTGGGAACGCTTTCATGGCTGCGTCGTAGCGGGTTGCACGACGGTCCGGCAGATGCAGCCACAGGTTCTCCGCCACACTGAGTTCGCCGAAGACAACGTTCTCTTGCGGTGCGTACGCCACTCCAGTCGACAGCCTGGCGTGCGTCGGCACGTCGGCAAGGTCCCGCCCGCGCCAGCGGACGCTGCCGCGGTGAAGTGGAAGAAAGCCGGCGAGCGCCTTCATCAAGGTCGACTTGCCGACACCGTTGCGTCCGACGATGCCCAGGACGTGACCGCTGTCGACGCGAGCGGATACGCCGCGCACCACCATCGTGTCGCCGTAGCCGCACACGATGTCTTGGAAGACCAGCGCGGTTTCGTCGCTCACTTGCGCGCTCCGGCGTAGACCTCTCGAACGGCCGGGTCCGCTTGTAGAGCGGCCAGCGCGCCCTGCGCCAGCAGGCGGCCCTGATGAAAGACGTAGACCTCGCTGTCCAACGCGGCGACGGCGGCGAGATCGTGCTCGATCAGCAGCGCGCCGGCACCCAAACGCTGGGCCACGCGCACGATCACGGCGATCATGCGATGCGTCTCCGCTGGCGAAAGGCCGGCACACGGCTCGTCGAGCAGCAGCAGGTGGGGCTCGGGGAGCACGGTCATCGCGAATTCGAGCGCCTGCCGGTGGCCTTGCGAAAGCTGACCGGCTGGCGTGTCGAGCGTTTGCGCAAGCTCCGGGAAGCTGGCGAGCATCTCGTCGCGAAGCGGCGTACGCCACCCGAGCGTCGCAGTACGAAACGCCCCCCACCCGTGTAGCCGACCCGCCCACAATGCAACCGCCAGGTTCTGTCGAACCGTCAGCACCGGGAATACCGACGGCACCTGCAGTTTGCGGCCAACACCGAGTTTCGCCACCTTCCACGCCGGCTGGCCCGCGACGTTGATGCCGGCCACGTGAATGGCGCCGTCGGACACAGGCAGTCGGCCGGTCATGGCATTGAAGGCCGACGTCTTGCCGGCGCCGTTTGGGCCGATGACCGCGCGGATGCCAGGCCCGTCGAGCTTGAAGGTCAAGCCATCGAGAATGCGCACGCCCCCTTGTGTGCAGCGGACCCTATCGAATGCGAGCGAGGGCACCTGCTTTGGCGTTCGCGTCGCTGGGGCCTGCGACTCGGAGACCGCGATGATCGATGGCTCGCGGGATGCGTGGCGCGAGAACACGGTTGCAAGCCCGGCAAGACCGTGCGGAAGAAAGCGAACGACCGCGATGAACAGCAACCCGACGAACACCTCCCAACTTGCGAATAGATCGCGCAGTTCAGCCGACGCGTAGCCGACGACCACCGCACCCAGCATCGCGCCCAACGGACTGGATTTGCCACCGACGGCGGCCCAGATCACGAACTCGGTCGACAAGACGAATCCCATCGCCTGCGGAGTGACAATGCCCTGATGCGCCGCGAACAGCGCGCCGGCAATCGAGGCCAGCAGCGCTGACAGCGCAAAGGCGTTGGCCTTGACTCGGTCCGTCGCGTAACCGAACAACTGGAGACGCTCCTCGTTCTGCGCGATCGCGCTCCACAACACACCGATCGGTCGCTCGAGCAGGACGCCAAGCAGCAGCGTCGTGCCAACTGCAGTGGCCGCGATCAACCAGTACAGGGTCGAGAAGCGCTCGAAGCCCGGCGGCTCGGGTATGTTGCCCATGCCATTGAAGCCCCCGGTCAACCCGCTCCACTGCTGGGCAAACAGAAAACCGAGCATCGTCATCGCCAGCGTGATGAGCGAGAAATAGGGGCCGCTGCGGTGGCTGCGCGCGAACACCAAACGAGCCACGATCCATGCAAGCAACGCCGGCAAGAGGAGCGCAGGCAGCATTGCCAGCCACCACAACGGCTGCTCGGCACTGGCCTGCAGCGTTCCGCCAGCCAAATAGGCGCCGAGACCGAAGAAGAGGCCGTGACCCAGCGGCAGGAAGCCCAGTCTGCCCCAACATAGCGCAACACCTTGTGTTGCGATGCCATACACGACAAACAACGCCAGCTGGTACGCCAAATAGTCGTTGCCCAGTAGTGGCACCGCGCCGAGCAAGCAGGCCAGCGTTGCAGCGGGCTGTAGTGGACGCGACCTGGCGCGCACCGCCGTGGCCTGTTCAGCGGCGGGCGAATATGCCATCAGGTTTGAGCCAGAGGAACAGGATCGAGATCGTCAGCACGACGGCGTATCCGCTCGTCTGACCGAACAGGCTGCTGACGAGCGCTTTCGACCCGCCGATCACGCCGACGCCTCCCGCGAACCCACCGAGGGTGCCAAGCCCGCCAACGACGAGAACGAAGAACGAATCGAGCAGGTAGTCGACGCCGATCCCCGGTTCGATCCGCACCAGCGGCGCGAGCAGCACGCCAGCGGCGCCGGCCAGTACGACACCGACTACGAACGTCTGCGACGCCAGGCGTCGGGTGTCGATGCCGAGCGCCTGGGCAAGTTGTGGGTTGCCGGTCATCGCGCGCACCCGCAACCCAGCAGAACTGCGCCGGTACCACCATGCCAGCGCAACCAGCAGACCGATTGCCAGTGCAATCAGGGCGAGTCGATAGGCGGGGTACTGAATACCGGCGAACGACATGGGTGCAGCCAGCGTGCTCTCGACGTTTCGGTAGCCTTTACCCCAGACCGCCTCGACCAGCTTGCGAATCAGCATCGCGAGCGCCCACGTGGCGAGCAGCGTGTCGAACGGGCGCGCGTACAACGGCCGAATCAGCCAGCGCTCGACGACCCAGCCAAGCGCTGCGCACACGGCGACGGCAACCGGGAAGGCGGCCGCGATGGGCAAACCCCACTGCTGCACAGCGACGACCGCGTATGCGCCGATCATGACGAACTCGCCATGCGCCATGTTCATCACGCCGAGCAGGCCGAATACGACAGCCAGACCGAGCGTGACGAGCGCCAGCGTCGCCAGCGCGTAAACGATGTTCAGACCATGCAGCAGGACGCTGCCGTCCATGGAGCGCCCGCGCCTTCGCTCACACCTTGCAGGTCTGACCCGAGCCGACGCGCGAGAAGCTCTTGACGACGCGGAAGCCGTTGGCGTCCACATCGGCAACGTATACGTCCTGCTGGACGTGACGGGCCTTCATCGTGACCGCGCCGCGCGGCCCCGAGTAGTTTGCGCCCTCGCACGCTGCGTCCATCTTCGCCACGCTGATGGCACCGGCCTTCTTGGCGACGGCTTCGAGCATCAGAAAGCCCTCGTAGGTCGACTCGGCCAGCCCGTTGAGCGTGGGCGCTTGGGCCCCGAACCGCTTGGTGTAGGCATCGGAAAAGGCCTTCGCTGCGGGCGTGGTGATGTTGGCGAAGTAGCCGGCGCTGGAGTACAGGTTCTTCGCATTGGCCACGCCGATGCCGGCGAGCGTGTTCTCTTCGATCAGCGTGCCCAGCCGCAGCGCCTTGTCCGACAGACCGAAACTGGCGAAAGCCTTGTTGAAGTTCACCGAGGCGCCACCGACCAGAGACACCAGCACTGCATCGGCCCCGCTGTCGCGGATCTTCGCCAGACTGGCGTCGAAGTTGTCGACCGTGAACGGGTGATATTCATCGCCGACCACTTGGGCACCGGTTTTCTCGATATAGCCCTTGGCCGCCGCATTGGTGTTGCGGCCCCAGATGTAGTCGTTGCCGATCATGAACCACTTCTTCGGCTTGCGCTCGGCGGCAATCCAGGGAATCACGGGCTCCAGTTGCTGCTGCGGCGTCTCGCCGTTGACGTAAGTGCCTTTCGAGCATTCGCCACCCTCGTACACCGGCGTATAGAAGTAGGGAACCTGGGCCTTGAACAAGCCGACGAGCGCGCCGCGCACGGCACTGTCGTGCATGCCGATGACGGCATGAGCGCCGGAGCCTTTCCACAACTTCAACGCGGCTTGCGAAGCCTCGGCCGGCGCCAGTCCGGCATCGCCGAACATCAGCTCGATCTTTCGGCCGAGCACGCCGCCGCGGCCGTTGATCTGCTCGGCCGCCAGCTCCGCGCAGGCCTTGGCAGACGGACCGAACAGCCCCGCCGGACCGCTCAGCGGAATCATGACGGCAACCTTCAATGGATCCGCCGCAAAGGCGCGGGCAGTCACGCCCATCGCAGCGGCAGCTAGGGTCGAGTTGAGGAAGTATCTGCGGTCCATCAAGGTCTCCTCGGTGTGGATTTGGAGGTGGCAAGCAACGGCTCAGCGAACGGGCGGCGCAGACGGCATCGGCGGCAGCACAGCCTCGATCGCCGCACCGATGGCCAGTAGCTCTCGATCGGTGCCTGCGGGGCCATCGAGCGCCAGGCCAACCGGAAGGCCCTGACTCAAGCCGACTGGCAGCGAGAGACCGGGCAGCGCCGCATTGCTTCCCGGGTCGGTGTTGCGAATGAAGGTGGCAAACGTGGGCACGGTCTGGCCGTTCAACGTGAACGTCTCGTCCTCGCCGATCTTCGCTGCTGTGCTCGGCGTCGTGGGAAAGACGAGGGCGGACACGCCGTGGCGATCGAACGTGCTGGCATACAGCGCCTGCAGCCGTTTGCGAGCGTCGAGCGCTTGCCGGTACGCGGCCTCCGGTACCGCGCCATCGCCAACCAGCGGGCCGGCGATGGCCTTCACGTCGGGGCTGCCGATGCCGGCGATCAACTGCGCGAAAGTGATGCCGCGCGACTTGGACGATAGATACCGTGTCATGTCGCGAACGAACTCGTACAACGCGACAACGAAGCTGACTTCGCCGTCGAGCTGCGCAATCCCCGGCAGCGTCAGCGGAACGAACGTGACGCCGGCCTCGCCCAGTGTCGCGAGCGCTGCGTCGGCCTTGTCGCGCACGCCGGGCTCGAGGTTCTCCCAGAAGTACTCTTGCGGCAGACCGAGCCGCAGCCCTCGTAGCTCAACGGCCCGTAGGGGCGCGGTGTCACCCGTCAGTACGCCGTCTATCAACGCAAGGTCGGCAACGCTGCGGGCCAAAGGGCCGGCGGTGTCGCGCGTTGCCGAAATCGGGGCGATGCCGTCGGCGCTGACGCGGCCGACAGTCGGCCGCAGGCCTGCCACGCCACACAGGGCAGCCGGAACACGTACCGAGCCGCCCGTGTCGCTGCCGATTGCGCCCGGCACCAGTCGTGCCGCCACGGCCGCCCCGGACCCACCGCTGCTGCCGCCGGGAATGCGCTCGGTGTCCCAGGGATTGCGTACGGCACCGGTCACCGAGTTGTTGCTCGTGATGCCGAATGCCAGCTCGTGCAGGCCCAGCTTGCCTGGAATCAACGCGCCGGCTGCCCGCAGCCGACGCACGAGCTCGGCATCTCTCGCCGGATGACGTCCATGCAGCGCGCCGGTGCCGTTGCCGCATTGAAAGCCGACGGCGTCGATGTTGTCCTTGAGGGCGATGGGAATCCCCAGCAGCGGAAGCCGCGCGCCGGCAGCGCGCTGGGCGTCGGCGGCCTGGGCTTGCCGACGCAAACCGGCGGCGTCGAACTCGACATAGCAGTTCAGTGCCTTGGCCGCCTGGGTGCGCACAATCCATTGCTCGGCGAGGTCGGCACTGGTCGCGGCACCTCTTGCCAGAATGTCCAGAACCTCGGTGGCGGTGCGGTCTATGAGATCCAAGGGTGGGCCCTCCAGCAGCGAGCCGAAAGCGTAGAAGTCGGCGCGGGCAGTGGCACCTATCAGAATCGCTAGGGGTCGGGGTCAGTCCGGATGAGCGCGATCGGGCCGCCGCCTAACATCCGCCCCAGGAGCGGCGTTGCACGATCCTTGCCTCGGGACCTCGGATGCATCTGACCACGACCCAAACGAGAGCGCTCGGCGACGTGATGCGGCTGCTGGCCGAGGCAACGGACGGCGATGCGCTGCGCGAGGCCCTCGCGCTGCCGATGCTCGAGCTGCTCGGCGCCGATCAGTATGTCTCGATGGTCTGGAATGCAGACGCGGGTCGCTTCGAGCGGTTCACTGCAATGAACATGTCCGCGGACAGTCTTCGGCATTGGGATGACTATTACCGCTTCATCGATCCGCTGACTTTTCCGATGATGGAGCGGCGCCGCCCGACGATCGCCACGCAGATCCTGCGCCAACCCGACCTCGTGAAGACCGAGTTCTTCAATGACTTCTTGCGCCCGGAGCACATGCACTGGGGCATCAACGTCTATTTCTACGACCGGCAGGCTTGTGTGGGCGACTTCCGGATCTGGCGCAAGCACGAGCGTGGCAACTTCGAGGCCAACGAAGTCGAAGTCATGCGACTCGTCGAACCTGCCATTGCTGCGGCGCTCGGCCGACTTCATTGGGAACACCATCAAGCGCCATTGACGGTGGCGACCGAGCGCGCCGAGGAAGTTCTTCAGCGTTCGGCGCGGTTGAGCCAGCGCGAGGCGGAAGTCGCCTGGTTGGTCGCCTGTGGGTGCCCGGACAAGCAAATCGCTCGGCGTCTGGATGTCGGCTACCCCACCGTGCGATTCCATCTCGCCAACGCGTTTCGCAAGCTTCAGGCCGACAACCGCGCGGCGCTCGCTTCGAAGGTGCAAACATTGCTGGACGTGCGGCGACAGACCGCCGGCCGCACTGCCATCAACTAGCGTACCCCCCAGTGGACCCCTGGAGCCTCAGATAGCCAAACGCCTTAGCGGCTCGTCACCGCTAAGGCGTTGATTTCATTGGTCGGGGTGGCGGGATTCGAACTCGCGACCCCTTGCACCCCATGCAAGTGCGCTACCAGGCTGCGCTACACCCCGACGAAGCTGCGCATTATAGGGGCACGCCCCTTGGCCCTCACTGCGTGAGCAGGCGGCGGATGGCCTGCAGCTCGACACGCAACACACCGAGGTCCACTTCGGCGACCTCGGGGACCGGCATCGCGTCGCTGCCGTTGCTGCGTGGCGGATCATCGGTCTCGACCGGCTCGCCAACCACCGCTGCAACGGGCTCGCGCGCAGTGCGCGATGCCTGTGCCGCGGCCGGGCCCTTGGCGCTGGCCGACTCGGCGAGCCGGTTGCGCGCACCGCTGATCGTGAAGCCCTGGTCGTACAGCAGTTCGCGGATGCGGCGGATCAGCAGCACTTCGTGGTGCTGGTAGTAGCGCCGGTTGCCGCGCCGCTTCACCGGCCGCAGCTGGGTGAACTCCTGCTCCCAGTACCTCAGCACGTAGGGCTTCACGCCGCACAGCTCGCTGACCTCACCGATCGTGAAGTAGCGCTTGGCCGGAATGGCTGGAAGCGTTTTCTCCATTGAAATCAACAAGGTGGGGCAGCAAAGCTAGACTTTACTCGAACTCACCTTCGGCGGGCGTGTCGCCCTGCACGATTGATTTCAGCTTGTGGCTGGCATGGAAGGTCACCACGTGCCGGGCCTTGATCGGGATCGATTCGCCGGTGCGCGGGTTGCGCCCCGGCCGGGGCGCCTTGCGGCGGATGTTGAAGTTGCCGAAGCCCGAGAGCTTCACGTCGTGCCCATCGACGAGCGTCTGGTGGACCATCTCGAAGAAGGCCTCGACCATGTCCTTCGATTCGCGCTTGTTCAGCCCCAGCCGCTCGAACAGCAGTTCAGACAACTCGGCCTTGGTGAGCGTGGGCGTCTCCAGGGAGGGCTCGGCCGCTCTGGGTTCGGCCTGGTCGTCGTCGGTGTCCATGGCTTCCCTCGTCAACGCCTGAGGCTCAGGAGCGCAGGCGCGCCCCGGCTCGTTGTGCCGCGCGATCGCGCGCCGCCTGCACGGCTGCCTCGATGCGCTCATCGGTCAGGTTGGTCTGATCGTCCAGCAGTTCCAGCCGCACGGCCATACTGTGTTCACCCGGTGTGGCGCCGCCGCCTGCGCCGCGATAGACGTCGAACAGCGTGGCGCGGCGCACGAGGCGCTGCGGATCGTCGAGCAACGCGGCGATGAGAGCGTCGTGGCTGGCCGATGCGCCCACCACGAAGGCCAGGTCGCGATACACCGGCTGGTGGCGCGGCAACGGCCGGTAGGCCGGCACGTCACGGTCGCGCACGGCATCCAGATCGAGCTCGAACAGCACGGGCGGCTGCGGCAGCTCGTACTGCTGGCGCCAGCGCGGGTGCAGCTCACCCACCACGCCGATGCAGCGTCCGCCCACCCACACCTGCGCGCTGCGGCCCGGGTGCAAGGCGGGATGCTCGGCCGGCTCGAACGTGGCCTGCCTCGGCGCGAGCAGCGCCTCGACATCGCCCTTGACGTCGAAGAAGTCCACGCGGCGATCGCCCTGCCCCCATTGCGTGGGCGCCGCCGGCCCGTAGGCCACGCCACCCACGCGCATCGGCTGCGCGATGCCGGCCACGGTGAACTCGCCGTCGGGCACGCCGGCGTCACGCGCATAGACGCGCCCCACCTCGAACAGCCGCACCCGGTCGGCCTTGCGCGCCAGGTTGTGGCGCAGCGTGGCCAGCAGGCTGCCGACGAGGCTCGAGCGCATCACCGCCAGCGGTGCGGCGATCGGATTGAGCACGCGAATGGGATTCGCATTGCCCGCCAGCTCGCGCTCCCAGCGCTCCTCGACGAACGAGAAGCTGATGATCTCCTGGTAGCCGAGGTCGGCGAGCGCATGCCGCACCGCGAACGCGCTGCGGCGCGCCTCCTGGGGCTTCAGCGCCTGCAGCGGCGCCAGCGGTGCGGCGTCGGGCAGCTTGTCGTAGCCGACGACGCGGGCCACCTCCTCGATGAGGTCTTCCTCCGCCAGCAGGTCGAAGCGCCAGCTCGGCGGCGAAACGGTCAGGCTGCCGGGCTGTTCGGTCACGCCGAGCCCGAGCCGACGGAACACGTCGGCGCAGGTGGCCTGCTCCAGCGGCATGCCGATCACCTTGGCCGCGCGCGCCACGCGCATCGTCACCAGCGGGCGCTGCGGCATGTTGGGCTTCTGGTCGTCGATCGGGCCGGCCTCGCCGCCGCAGATGTCGAGCACGAGCCGCGTGATGTGCTCGATGTGCTCGGCGGTGAGCTGCGGATCGACGCCGCGCTCGAAGCGATGCCCCGCGTCGGTGGCGAAGGCGAAACGGCGCGAGCGGCCGGCCACGGCGTCGGGCCACCAGAACGCGGCTTCGACGTAGACGTTGCGCGTGGCATCCGACACCGCGGTGGCGTCGCCGCCCATGATGCCGGCCAGCGACTCCACGGCCTGGCTGTCGGCGATCACGCCCACCTCGGCGTCGAGCGCGATCGTCTCGCCGTTGAGCAGCTTCAGTGACTCACCCTGCTTCGCCCAACGCACCACCAGACCATCGTGGAACTTGTCGAGGTCGAAGATGTGCGACGGCCGGCCGAACTCGAACATCACGTAGTTCGAGATGTCCACCAGCGCGCTCACCGAGCGCTGCCCGCAGCGCGCGAGCCGCTCGACCATCCAGCGCGGCGTGCGCGCGCGCGTGTTCACGCCGCGCACCACGCGCCCGGAGAAGCGGCCGCACAGATCGGGCGCCTCCACGCGCACGGGCAGCTTCTGATCGTGCGTGGGTTTCACCGGCGTGATGGACGGCGTGCGCAACGGCGTGCCGGTGAGTGCCGACACCTCGCGCGCGATGCCGTACACCGACAGGCAATGCGCGAGGTTCGGCGTGAGCTTCAGCGTGAAGAGCTTGTCGTCGAGCGCGAGTGACTGGCGCAGGTCGGTGCCCACCGGCGCGTCGGCGTCGAGTTCGAGCAGGCCGGCATGGTCATCGCTGAGCTTCAGCTCGCGCGCCGAACACAGCATGCCGGCGCTTTCCACGCCGCGCAGCACGCCCTTCGTGATCGCGAGAGGCTTGCCATCGTCGCCCGGCGGCAGCTGCGCACCCACCAGCGCCAGCGGCGCCTTGAGGCCGGCGCGCGCGTTCGGTGCGCCGCAAACGATCTGCAGCAGGCCGTTCTTCGAATGCGGCCCGGCGTCGACGCGGCACACGCGCAGCCGATCGGCGTTCGGGTGCGGCTCGGCCTCGACGATCTCGGCCACCACCACGCCGCTGAACGGCGGCGCCACGCTTTCGAGGCTTTCCACCTCGAGGCCCGACATGGTCAGCAGCTCGGCCAGCGCCTCGCTCGACAGCGGCGGATCGCAGAACTCGCGCAGCCAGGATTCAGGGAATTGCATGATCGATGTCGTGCGGAGCCGTCAGTTGAACTGGGCCAGAAAGCGTTGGTCACCCTCGAAGAACAGGCGCATGTCGTCGACGCCGTAGCGCAGCATCGTCAGGCGCTCCGCCCCCATGCCGAAGGCGAAGCCGATGTGGCGCTCGGGGTCGAGGCCGAAGTTGCGCACCACGTTCGGGTGCACCTGGCCCGAGCCCGACACCTCGAGCCACTTGCCCTGCAGCGGGCCGCTCGCGAACGCGATGTCGATCTCGGCCGACGGCTCGGTGAACGGGAAGAACGACGGCCTGAAGCGCAGCTGCAGATCGTCACTCTCGAAGAACAGGCGGCAGAACTGCGTGAACACCACCTTGAGGTCCTTGAAGCTCACGTTCTCGCCGATCCACAGGCCTTCGCACTGATGGAACATCGGCGAATGCGTGGCATCGCTGTCCACGCGATAGGTGCGTCCGGGCGCGATGACGCGGATCTCGGGCATCGCGTGCGGGGCGTCGTGCCGCGCGGCGTGGGCCCGCGCATGCCGCACCTGCATCGGCGAGGTGTGCGGCCGCAGGTTCAGCCAGCGGCCGGCTTCGTCTTTCAGGTCGACGTAGAAGGTGTCCTGCATCGAGCGTGCCGGATGGTTCTCGGGGTTGTTGAGCGCGGTGAAGCTCATCCAGTCGGTCTCGATCTCGGGGCCGTCGGCGACCTCGAAGCCCATCGACGCGAAGATCGCCTCGATGCGCTCCATCGTGCGCATCACCGGATGCAGCCCGCCGCTGCCGTGGCGGCGGCCGGGCAGCGTGACATCGAGCGCCTCGGCGCGCAGCTGGGCGTCGAGCTCGGCGTCGGCCAGCGCCTGGCGGCGCGCCTGCAAGGCCGATTCGATCTGCTGCTTGGTCTCGTTGATGCGCGCGCCGCGCGCCTTCTTCTCCTCGGGCGCGAGCGCGGCCAGCTGCTTGAGCCGCTCGGTCACCAGCCCCGACTTGCCGAGGAAGCGCGCCTTGGCGTTCTCCAGCTCGGCCGGCGTGGGCGCCGCAGCGAACTCACGCGTCGCGCGTTCGACCAGTTGATGCAGATCGTCCATGGGCCGTCAACGAGAAGAGGTGGGTGGGGTTCGAATCGAACGTGAAAAAAGGCAGGCCGCCCGAGGTGACGGCCTGCCTTCGTGGCTCGGGCGCCCGCGCGAAGCGGGCGCGGATGCGCTTCAGGCGAGTTGGGCCTTCACCTTCGCGACGATGCTGCCGAACGCCGCCGGATCGTTCACGGCAAGCTCGGCCAGCATCTTGCGATCGATGTCGATCGACGCCTTCTTCATGCCGGCCATGAAGCGGCTGTACGACAGGCCGAGCTCGCGCGCGGCGGCGTTGATGCGGGCGATCCACAGCTGGCGGAACACGCGCTTGCGCGTGCGCCGGTCGCGGTAGGCATATTGGCCCGCCTTCATCACCGCCTCCTTGGCGATGCGGAACACGTTCTTGCGGCGGCCGCGGAAGCCCTTGGCCAGGGCGAGCACCTTCTTGCGGCGGGCGTGCGCGGTGACACCACGTTTGACGCGAGGCATGGCGATGGCTCCTTATCGTGCGTGGTGGCGGGTCACAGCCCGGCGAACGGCATCATCGCCGCGACGTGGCCCATGTTCGTGTCGTGCACGTTGGTCGCGCCGCGCAGATGGCGCTTGCGGGTGGTGGACTTCTTGGTGAGGATGTGGCGCTTGTACGCCTGACCGCGCTTGACGGTCCCCCCCGGACGCACGCGGAACCGCTTGGCCGCGCTCTTCTTGGTCTTCATCTTGGGCATGACTGCTCCTTCTCTTCGTGCTGCCGCAGGCGGGGCCACGGTGCGTGGACCACTTGGTGAAGCCTGCGGTGGCTTCTGGATCCCGTGCCGCGGCGACCTCACCGTGGCACGGAACATGCGATTCGACGACTGCGTTACTGCTTCTTCTTCGGTGCGAGCACCATCACCATCTGGCGGCCTTCGAGCTTGGGCATGTGCTCCACGACGGCCACGTCGGCCAGCTCGTCGCGGATGCGCTCCAGCAACCGCATGCCGATCTCCTGGTGCGTGATCTCGCGGCCGCGGAAGCGCAGCGTCACCTTGCCCTTGTCGCCGTCTTCGGCAATGAAGCGGCGCAGGTTGCGCATCTTGATCAGGTAGTCGGCCTCGTCGGTGCCGGGGCGGAACTTGACTTCCTTGACCTCGATGATCTTCTGCTTCGACTTGGCCTCGGCCGCCTTCTTCTGCTCCTGGTACTTGAACTTGCCGTAGTCCATCAGACGGCAAACCGGAGGATCGGCGGTCGGTGCGATCTCGACCAGGTCCACGTCGTATTCGCCGGACAGCCGCAAGGCCTCCATCAAGCTCACGACGCCCAGAGATTCGTTCTCGGGCCCGTTGAGTCGCACCTGCGGTGCGGTGATCTCGCGATTGAGCCGGTGCTTGCGCTCGGCGTTCGGAATACGACGGTCCAGAAATGTAGCGATGGTGTTGACCCCTTCAACGACCCCTGGGCAGGCACCGGGCCGACAGCAAAACCAAAAGCGCGCCGACGGCTCAAGCCCGGCGGGCGATGTCGTCCGCGATCTTCCGTGAGAAGTCTGCGACGGTCATCACACCGAGGTCCTTGTTGCCCCGTGCGCGCACCGAAACGGCCCCGCCTGCCTTCTCCTTGTCGCCCACGACCAGGAGATACGGAACCTTTTGCAGCGAATGCTCGCGGATTTTATAGCTGATTTTCTCGTTCCGCAAATCCACCCGCGCCCTAACTCCTTGTTTTTGAAGCGTTTTCGCTACCTCGGCGGCGAAATCGGCCTGCGCGGAGGTGATCGACGACACCACCGCCTGCACCGGCGCCAGCCAGACCGGCAAGGCACCGGCGTGCTGCTCGAGCAGGATGCCGATGAAGCGCTCCAGGCTGCCCACGATGGCCCGGTGCAGCATCACCGGGTGGGCGCGGCCGCTGGTCTCGGTCACGTACTCGCCGCCCAGGCGCTCGGGCATGTTGAAGTCGACCTGCATCGTGCCGCACTGCCACTCGCGGCCGATCGCGTCCTTCAGCGTGTACTCGATCTTGGGGCCGTAGAACGCGCCCTCGCCCGGCGACACGCCGAAGCGGCAGCCGGAGCGCTCGAGCGCCTGCATCAGCGCGTGCTCGGCCTTGTCCCACGAGGCGTCGTTGCCGACGCGCTTGTCGGGCCGCGTGGCCACCTTGTAGATGATGTCGCTGAAGCCGAAGTCGGCGTAGACCTTCTGCAGCAGCGCGGTGTAGGCCACGCACTCGTCGAGGATCTGGTCTTCGGTGCAGAAGATGTGGCCGTCGTCCTGCGTGAAGCCGCGCACGCGCATGATGCCGTGCAGCGCGCCGCTGGGCTCGTTGCGGTGGCACTGGCCGAACTCGCCGTAGCGGATCGGCAGGTCGCGGTAGCTCTTGATGCCCTGCTTGAAGATCAGCACGTGGCCGGGGCAGTTCATCGGCTTCAACGCGTACTCGCGCTTCTCCGACTCGGTGACGAACATGTTGTCGCGGTAGTTGTCCCAGTGGCCCGTTTTCTCCCACAGGCTCTTGTCGAGGATCTGCGGGCCCTTGACCTCCTGGTAGCCGTTGTCGCGGTAGACGGCGCGCATGTACTGCTCGACCTGCTGCCACACCGTCCAGCCGTTGGGGTGCCAGAACACCAGCCCGGGCGAGTGCTCGTCCATGTGGAACAGGTCGAGCTCGCGGCCGAGCTTGCGGTGGTCGCGCTTCTCGGCCTCCTCGAGCATCCTCAGGTAGGCCTGCAGCTCCTCCTTCGTGGCCCACGCCGTGCCGTAGATGCGCTGCAGCTGCTCGTTGGCCTGGTCGCCGCGCCAGTAGGCGCCGGCCACCTTCATCAGCTTGAAGTACTTCAGGCGCCCCGTGCTCGGCACGTGCGGCCCGCGGCACAGGTCGACGAAGGTGCCCTCGCGGTACAGGCCGATCGGCTGGCCGGCGGGAATGCCGGCGATGATCTCGGCCTTGTACTTCTCGCCCATGCCGAGGAAGAGCTTCACCGCCGCCTCGCGCGCCATCTCCTCGCGCACCACCGGTTCGTCCTTGCGTGCCAGCTCGGCCATCCTGGCTTCGATGGCGGCCAGGTCCTCGGGCGTGAACGGCCGCTGGTACGCGAAGTCGTAGTAGAAGCCGTTGTCGATCACCGGCCCGATCGTCACCTGCGCGTCGGGGAACAGCTCCTTCACCGCGTAGGCCAGCAGGTGCGCCGTCGAGTGGCGCAGGATCTCCAGGCCCGCGGGCTCCTTCTCGGTCACGATGGCCAGCGCCGCGTCGGCCTCGATGCGGTGGCTGGTGTCGACGAGCCGGGCAGCGTCGCCCGTGCCCACGCGGCCGGCGAGCGCCGCTTTCGCCAGGCCGGGGCCGATCGAGGCCGCCACGTCGGCCACCGTGGGCGGCTGGTCGAACTGCTTCGTCGCGCCGTTGGGCAACGTGATCGTGATCATGCAATGGTCCTCGGACAACAAAAAAGCGCGGTGTGCACCGCGCTTTGATGTGAGAAGGTCAGGTTCAGGTGGTCGTGCGCGCGCGGCCGCTCAGGCTTCGATGCGAAAGCCGAACGTTCGCGGTGTCATAACCATGATGCCTTTCCCCGTTCCTTGTTGGTCAGCGATGGCGGCATTGTAGGCCCAAGCGCTGCGCAGAGGCTGGCTCCGCGCCGGCCGCGGGGCACGCCATCGCACCGATGCGATGTCGCCGGCGGCGTGCCGGTTCACGCCAGAGGCTCGGCGTCGACGTGCGGAGCGCGCACCAGCTCGGCCAGCTCGTCGGCCAGGCGCCGGCTCTCGGCGAGCGCGATGCGCCAATCGCGTGCACGGGCCGCATGGTCGTCGCCGTGGTGCTTGAAGTCGCTGCGATCGGGCAGCTTGCCGCGCGGCAGGCGCGCCACCCACTGCGGCGCGGGCACCAGCAGCACCAGGTTGTCGAGCGCCGGGCTCGCGCGGTGGCGCCGCTTCAAAGGCTTGTCGAGCCAGCCGGGCACCAGCGTCGGCTGGAAGTGCGGCATCAGCACGAGGCCGTCGTCGAGGCTCGCGTACTGCAGGTGCAGGTGGTAGTCGGTGATGCCGCCGTCCCAGTAGGCGCCGGGCGGTGCGCCGTCGATGCCCGACACGGCATCGAGCCAGAACGGGATCGAGCAGCTCGCCAGAATGGCGTGGGCCAGGTTGTCGGTGGTCAGTCGAACGTGTTGCGTGCGGTAGTCGTGCGTCGCGATCGGCAGCGCGTCGCGCGCATCGCTGAACACCACGCGCTCGAGCATCGCGCCCATCGCCCGGCGATGCAGCGCGTTGGCCGCGAAGGCGCCGAGGTAACCCAGCGGCGTGCGCAGAGCGCCCTGCCGCGCGAGCAGGCCGCGCCCGCGGCTGGTGAACACATGCAGCCGCCGCACCGGGTGCGACAGCACCTCGGCGGCGTGCGGGCTCAGCGTGCGCTCGAGCGTGTGCGCGAATGCGGCGCTCACGTCGGAGGCCGTCGGCGCGCGGCCGCTCGCATGCGCGTAGCGCTGATCGATGTAGTCCTCGGCCAATCGCGCCAGCGCCGCATCGGCCTCGAGCCTGCATGCGCAGGCCATGCGCCAGGCCCCGATCGACGCACCGAGCAGATGCACCGGCCGCTGCCCTTCGCGCAGCCAGTGGCCGAAGACGAATCGGTCCAGCGGATTGAGCACCAGGCCCTTCGGCCCGCCGGCCGCACCGGCCACCATGCGCACGTCGGCGGCGCGCAGGCCGCGCTCGCGCAGCACGCTGCGTGCCCTGGGCCCTGCGAAGACACGAAGCGACGCCGCCTGGCCTGCGCCCGCCATCGGCGCGCTCAGACGAGCTTGACCAGCTGCTTGCCGAAATTGCGGCCCTTGAGCAACCCGATGAAGGCCTCGGGCGCCGACTCGATGCCCTGCGCCACCGTCTCGCGGTACTTCAGCGTGCCGGCGACCACGCGCTCGCCGAGCTCCGACAGCGCCTGCGGCCACAGCGGCAGGTGCTCGCTGACGATGAAGCCCTGCAGCTTCATGCGCATCAGCAGGATCAGCCGCGGCTCGACCATCGGGATCGCCTCGCCGTTGTAGCCGGCGATCATGCCGCACACGGCGATGCGCGCGAACGGGTTGGCGAGCTGCATCACCGCATCGAGCACCGCGCCGCCGACGTTCTCGAAATGCCCGTCGATGCCCTTCGGGCAGGCCGTGGCGAGCGCGGCCTGCAGCGCCGCGCGATCGCGATGCGCCTTGTAGTCGATGCAGGCGTCGAAGCCGAGCTCCTTGACCACGTAGTCGCACTTGTCGCGCCCGCCGGCGATGCCCACCGCGCGGCAGCCGCGCGCCTTCGCGAGCTGGCCCACGGCGCTGCCGACCGCGCCGCTGGCGGCGCTGACGGTGATGGTTTCGCCCGCCTTGGGCTCGATGATCTGCGTCAGGCCGATCCACGCCGTCACGCCCGGCATGCCCACCGCGCCCAGGTAGGCCGCGAGCGGCACGCGCGAGGTGTCGACCTTGCGCAGCGCCATCGGCTGGCTCGCGTCGACCACCGCATACTGCTGCCAGCCGCCCGAGCCGACCACGCGGTCACCCTCGGCGAAGCGCTCGTTCTTCGAGCGCAGCACCTCGCCCACCGTGCCGCCGACCATCACCGCGCCGAGGGCCTGCGGTGCGGCGTAGCTCTTGCCTTCGTTCATGCGGGCGCGCATGTACGGGTCCAGGCTCAGGTAGTGGTGGCGCACCAGCACCTCGCCGGCTTTCAGCTCGGGCACCGGCGCGCTCACGAGCTTGAAATTGTCTGCGCTCGGCTCTGCACTCGGCCGCGAAACCAGCAACCACTGTCGATTGGTGATCGTCATCGCATCTCCTTGTCGCTGGCGCTGCGCAGCGCCTTGATCTCGCGGCCCGCAGGCAGGCCGCGCAGGTATTTGAAGGTGCCGGTGGCGTGGGCACAGAGTTCGCCGCTGTCGTCGAGCAGCGAGGCCTCGCAGAAGGCCATCGTCGCCGTCTTGTGCAGCAGCTTGCCCAGCGCGCGCAGCTGCCCCTGCGCCGGCCGCATGAAGGTGGTCTTCATCTCGATCGTCGCCACGCCGCGCCCTTGCGTGGGGTCGTGCTGGTGGATGCTGCGCGCGGCATGCGCCATCGCCACGTCGAGCATGGTCATCACCACGCCGCCGTGGGCGACCTCCCACGAGTTCAGGTGCGCCTCGTCGAGATCGAGCCGCAGCTCTGACTTGCCGTCGCCGAAACCGTGCAGCTCGAGGCCCAGCTCCTCGACGAATGGGATGCGGATCGGAAACGCAATACGACTACCCGACATAACCCTGCTCAACCTCCCACGGCGCACGACACCCCGCCGTCGACGGCGAGGATCTGCCCGGTGATGTGCTTGCCGGCGGCCGATGCGAACAGCAGCGCGCCGCCCTTGAGATCGTCGTCGTCGCCGATGCGGCGCAGCGGCGCATGCGCGGCGAGCTTGTCGACGCCGATCGTCTTCAGCACACCCTGCGTCATCTTGCTCGGGAAGAAGCCCGGCGCCAGCGCATTGACGGTGATGCCGTACGGGCCCCACTCCGCGGCCAGCGTGCGCGTGAAGTTCACGACCGCACCCTTGCTGGTGCCGTAGGCGATGAACTTCACCTCGATCGAGCCGCCGAGGCCGGCGATCGATGCGATGTTGATGATGCGCCCGCTCTTGCGCGGGATCATGCTCGCCTTGGCAGCCGCCTGCGCGAACAGGAAGAGGCTGCGGATGTTGAGGTTCATCACCTTGTCCCAGGCTTCGAGCGGATGGTCCTCGGCCGGCGCGCCCCAGGTGGCACCGGCGTTGTTGACGAGGATGTCGATGTGGCCCATGCGCTCCATCGTTTCCGCCACCACGCGCTGCACGTCGGGCGGCTGGCTGGCATCGGCCGCGACCCAGCGCGTGTCGATGCCCTTGGCCTGCAGGTGCGCGGCCGCTTCCTCGAGGTCGGCGGCCTTGCGCGAGCTGAGCATGATCTTCGCGCCGGCCTCGCCTAGCGCCTCGGCGATCTGCAGCCCCAGGCCGCGCGAGCCGCCGGTGACCAGCGCGGTCTTGCCGCTCAGGTCGAAGAGTTTCATCACGGGTGTGGACATCGCAGTCGTCTCCTCGTTGCGGCCTGTCGATCTCAGAACCATTCGTCGCGCATCTCGCGGCACACCGGGTCGCGCGCGTTCACCACGGCGAGCCAGGCGCTCACGAGCGGCAGTTCGTAGCTGTAGAAGTAGCGCATCGCCTGCAGCAGGCCGCGCAGGAACGCGGCGTCGCCCTCGCCCGCTGCCAGCTGCCGCGCTGCAACGCGCGCCAGGTCGAGCCAGATCCAGGCGATCACCGTGTGGCCGAAGGCCTGCATGTAGGGCATCGCATTGGCAAGCGCCTCTTCGGGCGTGCCGGCTGACCAGGCCGCGCGCGTGGCAGCGGTCACGGCCTCCAGCGCCGCAGCGAGCGCCTGCGCGTTCGCACGAAGCTCGGCCTGCGCGGTCGCGCCGGCGATGCTCGCGTGCATGCGCGCCGCGAGCAGCTTCAACCCGGCGCCGCCATCGATCACCACCTTGCGGCCCAGCAGGTCGAGCGCCTGGATGCCGTGCGTGCCTTCGTGGATCATGTTGAGGCGGTTGTCGCGCCAGTACTGCTCCACCGCAAAGTCGCGCGTGTAGCCGTAGCCGCCGTGCACCTGGATCGCCAGCGAGTTGGCCTCGAGGCACCACTGGCTGGGCCAGCTCTTGACGATGGGCGTCAGCACTTCGAGCAGCGTGCCCGCCTCGCGTGCCGCATCGGGCTCGCCAGTGTGCTGCTCGTCGACGAGGCGCGCGCAGTACAGCGCCAGCGCGAGGCCGCCTTGCACGTAGGCCTTCTGCGCCAGCAGCATGCGCCTGACGTCGGCATGCTCGACGATGCGCACCGGCGGCGCGCTCACGTTCTTGCCGCCGACGCCGAGCGGCCGGCCCTGCGCGCGATCGCGCGCGTACTGCAGGCTCGCCTCGTAGCCCGCATAACCAAGCATCACCGCGCCGAGGCCCACGGCGATGCGCGCCTCGTTCATCATGTGGAACATGCAGCGCAGGCCCTCGCCCGGCCGGCCCACGAGGTAGCCGATCGCGCCAGGGCGGCCTCGCACCGGGAACCTGCCCTCGCCGAAATTGAGCAGCGTGTTCGGAATGCCGCGATAGCCGAGCTTGTGGTTGAGGCCCGCGAGCGCCACGTCGTTGCGCTCGCCGGTCAAGCGCGCATCGGTGTCGACCAGCTTCTTCGGCACGATGAACAGCGAGATGCCCTTGGTGCCGGGCACCAGCTTGCCGTCGGCACCGGGAATCTTGGCCAGCACCAGGTGCACGATGTTCTCGGTCAGCTCGTGCTCGCCGTTGCTGATCCACATCTTGTTGCCGCGCAGGCGGTAGCGCGGCCCGAGCGGATCGGCCTCGAAGCCGTCACCGTCGGGCTCGGCACGGGTGGCGATGTCCGACAGCGACGAGCCCGCCTGCGGCTCGCTCAGGCACATGGTGCCGAACCAGCGGCCGGCGAATTCGTTCGCCGCGAACACGCTCTTCTGCATCGGCGTGCCGTGCGCCATCAGCAGATTGGCGTTGCCGCTGGTGAGCATGCCGGCGCCGCCGAGGCCGATGCCGGCCTTGGAGAAGAATGCATGCGCGGCCATCTCCACCGTGCACGGCAGCTGCATGCCGCCGAACTCGTAGTCCTGCGCGGCGGCGAGCATGCCGGAATCCACGTATGCCTTCGCGGCCTCGTGCGCGCACGCCGGCAGCACGACCTTCTCGCCGTCGAAGCGCGGCTCCTCGGTGTCGACGACGCGGTTGAACGGCGCGAACTTCTCGCGCGCGATGCGCTCGCAGGTGTCGAGCACCGAGCCGAAGGTCTCGATCGAGTGATCGGCAAAACGCGGCCGCTCGAGCAGCACGCCAACGTCGAGCCAATGCTGCAGCAGGAAGTCGAGCGTCCGGCGCATCGGGCCCTCGGCGCCGTCAGGCTCTGGCTTCGACCAGCGCCATCGTCGCCGACGCCTTGACCACCAGCGTGCGCTGCGCGCCGTTGACCGCGTAGACCTCGGCCTCGGTGAAGCTCAGGCTGCGCCCGCCGCGCACGACCCAGGCCTCGCACTCGAGGCGCTCGCCCTTGGCGGCGCGCAGGTGGCTGGTCTTCAGCTCGGCGGTGAGCGCCCAGCGGCCCTCGGGTGCGAGCGTCTGCGCCGCGGCACCCATGGCCTGGTCGGCCATCGCGTTGGTGACGCCGGCGTGCACCTGGCCGGTGTGCTGGTGGTGGCGCGACTGCAGCAGCAGCTCGCTGTGCACGCGGCCCTCGCGCACCTGCGTGGGCTCGATGCCGAGGTCGACCATGAACGGCGACGCGCGATAGAACGCGCGCGTGGCGTCGAGGCTCGGGGTCTTCATGTCACGAGCCCACGGTCGCGCATCGCCGAGGCGCTCACAGCACCTCGAAGATTCCGGCCGCGCCCATGCCGCCGCCGACGCACATCGTGACGCAGACCTTCTTCGCACCGCGGCGCTTGCCTTCGATGAGCGCGTGGCCGGTCAGGCGCTGGCCGCTGACGCCGTAGGGATGCCCCACCGCGATCGCGCCGCCGTTGACGTTGAGCCTGTCCATCGGGATGCCGAGCTTGTCGGCGCAGTACAGCACCTGCACCGCGAAGGCTTCATTCAATTCCCACAGATCGATGTCGCTCATCGTCAGGCCCAGGCGCTTCAGCACCTTGGGCACCGCGAACACCGGGCCGATGCCCATCTCGTCGGGTTCGCAGCCGGCCACCGCGAAACCGAGGAAGCGGCCGAGCGGCTTGAGATTCTTCTGCTGCGCGTAGGTGTCGCTCACCACCACGCAGGCGCCGGCACCGTCGGAGAACTGGCTCGCATTGCCGGCGGTGACCACGCCGCCGGGGATGGCCGAGCGGATGTCCTTGATGCCCTCGTAGGTGGTGCCTTCGCGCAGGCCCTCGTCGGCACTGACGGTGACCTCCTTGCTGCGCAGGCCCAGCACCGCGTCGGCCACGCCGGCGGTGACGGTGACCGGGATGATCTCGTCCTTGAACTTGCCCGCGGCCTGCGCGGCGCAGGCCTTCTGCTGGCTGGCGGCGCCGTACTCGTCCATGCGCTGCTTGGGCATGTTGTAGCGCTTGGCCACGTTCTCGGCCGTCTGCAGCATGTTCCAGTAGATCTCGGGCTTCTTCGCCACGAGCGCGGGGTCCTGGATCATGTGGCGGTTGGCCTCGTTCTGCACGCACGAGATGCTCTCCACGCCGCCGGCGACGTAGATGTCGCCCTCGCCGGCGATGACGCGCTGCGCCGCCATCGCGATCGTCTGCAGGCCGCTGGAGCAGAAGCGGTTGACGGTGACGCCGCTGGTGGTGATCGGCAACCCGGCGGCGAGCGCGATCTGGCGCGCGATGTTGCTGCCGGTGGCGCCCTCGGGCGTGGCGCAGCCCATCAGCACGTCGTCGACGGCTGCCGGGTCGACGCCGGCGCGCTCGACCGCCGCCTTGACGGCGAAGCCGCCGAGCGTGGCGCCGTGGGTCATGTTGAAGGCGCCCTTCCAGCTCTTGGCCAGCGGCGTGCGTGCGGTGGAGACGATGACGGCTGCGGTCATGGTGGTTTCCTTTCGTGTGCGGTGGCGCGGTGGCGGCGTGCTTCTCAGGTGAAGGTCTTGCCTTCGGCCACCAGCTTGGCCAGCAGCGGCGCCGGCTGCCAGAAGGTGGCGTCGTCGCGCGGGTTCCTCGCGAATCGCTTCATGGCTTGCGCCACGTTGAACAGGCCCTGGCTGTCGGCGTAGCACATCGGGCCGCCGCGCCACAGCGGGAAGCCGTAGCCGGTGAGGTAGACCATGTCGATGTCGCTGGCCTTGCTGGCGATGCCTTCTTCCAGAATGCGCGCCGCCTCGTTGACCAGCGAATACACCAGCCGCTGCACGATCTCGTCGTCGCCGACCTTGCGCGGCGTGATGCCGGCTTCCTTGCGATGGTCCTCGATCATCTTCTCGACCAGCTCGGACGGAATAGCGTCGCGCTTGCCGGGCTTGTAGTCGTACCAGCCGGCGCCCGTCTTCTGGCCGAAGCGGCCCAGCTCGCACAACAGATCCGCCGTCTTGCTGTAGCGGAAGTCGGGGCGCTCGACCGCGCGGCGCTTGCGGATCGCCCAGCCGATGTCGTTGCCGGCGAGGTCGCCCATGCGGAACGGGCCCATCGCGAAGCCGAACTTCTCGATCGCCTTGTCCACCTGTTGCGGTGTGCAGCCTTCGTCGAGCAGGTAGCCGGCCTGGCGGCTGTACTGCTCGATCATGCGGTTGCCGATGAAGCCGTCGCACACGCCCGAGACGACCGCGGTCTTGCGGATCTTCTTGGCCACGTCCATCACGGTGGCGAGCACGTCCTTCGCCGTCTTGGCGCCGCGCACCACCTCGAGCAGCTTCATCACGTTGGCCGGGCTGAAGAAGTGCATGCCGACCACGTCCTGCGGGCGCGCGGTGAACGCCGCGATCTTGTTGACGTCGAGCGTCGACGTGTTCGACGCCAGGATCGCGCCCTTCTTGGCCACCGCGTCGAGCTTCTTGAACACCTGCTCCTTGACGCCCATCTCCTCGAACACCGCCTCGATGATCAGGTCGGCGTCCTTGATGTCGTCGTAGTTCAGCGTGGGCTTCAGCAGCGCCATGCGCTGCTCGTACTTGTCGGCCTTGAGCTTGCCCTTCTTGACCTGCGCCTCGTAGTTCTTGCGGATCGTCGCCAGCCCGCGGTCGAGCGCATCCTGCTTGGTCTCGAGGATCGTCACCGGGATGCCGGCGTTGAGGAAGTTCATCGAGATGCCGCCACCCATGGTGCCGGCGCCGATGACGGCCACCTTGTCGATCTTGCGCACCGGCGTGTCTTCGGGCACGTCGGGGATCTTGCTCGCCGCGCGCTCGCCGAAGAAGGCGTGGCGCAGCGCCTTGCACTCGGGCGTCAGCATCAGCGCCATGAAGATCTCGCGCTCGGCGCGCATGCCGTCGTCGAACTTCATCGTCAGCGCGTTCTGCACCGCGTCGACGCACTTGGGCGGCGCCGGGAAGTTCTTCGCCATCGCCTTGACGGTGTTGCGCGCGAACTGGAAGTACGCATCGGCGTTCGGATGCGTGACCTTCAGGTTGCGCACCAGCGGCAGCGGCCGCTTGTCGGCAATCTCGTTCGCGAACGCCACGGCGCCGGCCAGCAGGTCGCCCTGCACCAGCTTGTCGATGAGCTTCTGCCCCGGCAGGCCGGCGAGCAGCTCGCTCTTCACCGGCTCGCCGCTGACGATCATGTTCAGCGCCGTCTCGACGCCGAGCACGCGCGGCAACCGCTGCGTGCCGCCGGCGCCGGGGATGAGGCCGATCTTCACCTCGGGCAGCGCCACGTTGGCGCCCGGCGCGGCCACGCGGTAGTGGCAGCCGAGCGCCAGCTCGAGGCCGCCGCCCATGGTCACGCTGTGCACCGCCGCCACGGTGGGCTTGGCTGAGTCTTCGCACAGCTTGATCAGCGAGAGCAGGTTCGGCTCGGCGATCGCCTTGGGCGAGCCGAACTCCTTGATGTCGGCGCCGCCCGAGAACGCCTTGCCGGCGCCGGTGAGCACGATCGCCTTGACGCTCGCGTCGGCATTCGCGCGTTCGATGCCGTCGGCGATCGCGCAGCGCGTGGCGTAGCCGAGGCCGTTGACCGGCGGGTTGTTCAGCGTGATGACGGCAACGCCGTCGCGGACCTCGTACTGGGCGGTCATGCGTGTGTCTCCTTCGGATCCGATCCGGTCGCCGGACGGTGCCGAACGATTCTAGGTCGCGGGGGTCGGGCCGCCTTGTCTCAGCAGTGACAGCCCGGGTATCGCGGTGCCGCCGGCAGGCTCTAGACCTCGAGCCACTCCTTGCGCACCTGCGCATCGGCCTGCAGCGCGGCGGGCGTGCCCTCGAAGACGATGCGGCCATGGCCCATCACGTACAGCCGCGCCGAGATGCGCAGCGCGATCGTCAGCTTCTGCTCCACCAGCAGGATGGCCACGCCGCGCGCGGCAATGCGCTGCAGCAGCTCGGCCACCAGCTCGACCATCTTGGGCGCCAGGCCTTCGGTGGGCTCGTCGACCATCATCAGCGCCGGGTCGCCCATCAGCGTGCGGCACATCGTGAGCATCTGCTGCTCGCCGCCGGAGAGCACGCCGGCCGGCGTGCTCTCGCGCTCCTTCAGGCGCGGGAACAGCTCGTACATGTCGTGCAGCCCGAAGCGGCCGCCGCCGCGCGTGCTCTTCTGGCCGAGCAGCAGGTTCTCGCGCACAGTGAGCGTGGGGAAGACATCGCGGTTCTCGGGCACGTAGCCGAGCCCCGCGTGCGCGATCTGGTGCGGCTTCATGCCGATCAGCTCGCGGCCCTTGAACTGCACCGAGCCGCTGCGCACCACGTCGCCCATGATGGTCTTGATGGTGGTCGAGCGGCCCACGCCGTTGCGGCCCAGCAGCGAGACGATCTCGCCCTCGCCGACGCGGAAGTCCACGCCGTGCAGGATGTGGCTCTTGCCGTACCAGGCCTGTAGGCCGCGCACCTCAAGCATGCTCGTCCTCGTGCGTGGCGCTGCCGAGGTAGGCCTTTTGCACCTCGGCATTGGCGCGGATGCGCTCGGGCGTGTCGGTGGCGATCACCTGGCCGTACACCAGCACCGAGATGCGGTCGGCGAGGTCGAACACCACGCTCATGTCGTGCTCGACGATGATCAGCGTGCGGCCCTCGCTGACCTTGCGGATCAGCGCCACCGCGTGCTCGGTCTCGGAGCGGCTCATGCCGGCGGTCGGCTCGTCGAGCATGATCACGTCGGCGCCGCCGGCGATGGTGATGCCGATCTCGAGCGCGCGCTGCTCGGCGTACGACAGCACGCCTGCCGGCGTGTCGCGCCGGCTCGAGAGGTTGATCTGCTCGAGGATGGCCTCGGTGCGCTCGCGCGCGTCGCGCGCCTTGTCGACCATCTGCCAGAACGAGTAGCGGTAGCCCAGCGCCCACAGCACGCCGCAGCGGATGTTCTCGAACACCGACAGCCGCGGGAAGATGTTGGTGACCTGGAAGCTGCGCGCGAGGCCGCGCCGGTTGATCTGGAACGGCGCGAGGCCGGTGACGTCGTCGCCCTTCAGCAGCACCTGCCCGCTGGTGACCGGGAAGCGCCCGCTGACGAGGTGGAACAGCGTGCTCTTGCCCGCGCCGTTGGGCCCGATGATCGCGTGACGCTCGCCGCGGCGCACGTCGAGGTTCAGCCCGCGGATGATCGGCGTGACGCCGAAGCGCTTGTGCACGTCGACGAGTTGAAGCGCGAGATCGCTCACGTCGAAGCCCGCCCCTGCGCGGCCTGCACCGCGGCGTGATACGCCGCCGACACCCGCGGCGCCACGCGCCGCAGCCCGATGAAACCTGCCACCAGCAGCAGCACGATCACGCCCCAAGCCAGCGGCGACTGCGCGTCGTAGCCCACCCCGAACACGCTCGTCTTCGGGCCCTCGACCGCCTTGACCATCAGGTGGTGCGCCGTCTCCACCAGCGCCACCGTGCCGGCGAACAGCGCCGCAAGCGGCAGCACGGCCAGCGCATAGGCCGGCAGCACGCGCCGCCACGCGCCGCCGGTGAACAGCGGCCGCTGCATCAGCAACAGGCCGCCGAGCCCCCAGGGCGCGAACATCACCACCAGCACGAACATCAGGCCCACGTAGAGCAGCCAGGCGCCGGTGTAGTCCGACAGCGAGATCTGCAGCGCCGTCATCAGCACCGCGCCGATCACCGGCCCGATGAAGAACGCCACGCCGCCGATGTAGGCCATCAGCAGCACGAAGCCCGACGGCGCCGCGCCCACCACGCTGGCGGTGACGATCTCGTAGTGGATCGCCGCCAGCCCGCCGGCCACGCCGGCGAAGAACCCCGACACGCAGAACGCGATGAAGCGCACCATCTGCGTGCTGTAGCCGACGAACTCGGCGCGCTCCGGGTTGTCGCGCACGGCGTTGCACATGCGCCCGAGCGGCGTGCGCGTGAAGGCGTACATCGCCGCCATGCACAGCAGGCACCAGGCGGCGATCAGGTAGTACACCTGCACCTGCGGGCCGAAGTTGAGGCCGAAGAACTTCAGCGTCGCGGTGCGGCTGGTCGAGATGCCGCCCTCGCCGCCGAAGAAGCCCTTGAGGATCAGCGAGCACGCCGCCACCAGCTCGCCGATGCCCAGCGAGATCATCGCGAACGCCGTGCCCGCGCGCTTGGTGGAGACCCAGCCGAAGATCACCGCGAAGGCGAGGCCCGCCACGCCGCCGACGATCGGCATCGCCGGCAACGGGATCGGCCACTTGCCGGCGCCGACCACGTTGAGCGCATGCGCGGTCATGAAGCCGCCGAGGCCGTAGTACACCGCGTGGCCGAACGAGAGCATGCCGGTCTGGCCGAGCAGCATGTTGTACGACAGCGCGAACACGATCGCGAAGCCCATCAGGCTCATCATCGTCAGCGACGCGCCGCTCGAGAACACCAGCGGCAGCACCACCAGCACCAGCGCGGCGCCGCCCCACATCCACGTCTGCGTGCGCGCGCCGGAGTTCATGTGTCGCGATCGCCGAGCAGCCCCTTGGGCCGGAAGATCAGCACCAGCACCAGCAGCATGTACGGGATGATCGGTGCCACCTGCGCCACCGTGGCGGTCCACAGGTCGCCGCCGATGGAGTCGCGCGTCAGCACGATGCCCAGCGGCCTGAGCATGTCGGCCACCGACACGTTCAGCGCCACCGCGAAGGTCTGGATCAGCCCGATCAGTAGCGACGCCACGAACGCACCCGGCAGCGAGCCGAGCCCGCCGACCACCACCACCACGAACAGGATCGGCCCCAGCAGCCCGGCCATCGACGGCTGCGTCACCAGCGCCGGGCCGGCGATCACGCCGGCCAGCGCGGCCAGGCCGCAGCCGACGCCGAACACCGCCATGAACACCAGCGGCACGTTGTGGCCGAGCATGGCCACCATGTTGGGGTGCGTCAGCGCGGCGCGGATGATCAGCCCCACGCGCGTGCGCGTCAGCAGCAGCAGCAAGCCGATGAACACCGCCACCGACATCAGCAGCATGAACATGCGGAACGCCGGGAACGTGGTGGCCCACAGCGTGAAGGCGGGGAAGTTCAGCGCCTCGGGCACGCGGTAGTCGACCGGCACCTTGCCCCACACCATCTGCACCAGCTCCTCGATGATGTAGGCGATGCCGAAGGTGAACAGCAGCTCGGCCACGTGGCCGTGCTTGTGCACGGTGCGCAGCCCGTAGCGCTCGACCAGCGCGCCGATCAGCCCCACCAGCAGCGGCGCCACCACCAGCCCGGGCCAATAGCCGACCCACACGCTGATCTGGTAGCCGAAGTAGGCGCCCAGCATGTAGAAGCTCGCGTGCGCGAAGTTCAGCACGCCCATCATGCTGAAGATCAGCGTCAGCCCGCTCGCCAGCAGGAACAGCAGCATGCCGTACAGCAGGCCGTTCAGCGTGGAGAAGACGATCAGCTCGAGCATCGTGCTGCGGGCCCGTTGCAGCCGGTGAAGACAGCGCGGGCCGCCCTGCTGCGGCCCGCGATGCGCTGTCCGCCAGCCGGTGTCAGTTCGGAACGGTCATCTTGCAGGTGGTCGGAATGACGGTGTCCTGCGCCTTGACGACCCCGGTCGTCTTCCAGCCCCAGCCGGTCTTCTCCTCGTCGTGCTTGGTGCCCGAGCCGAACGACGAGATGTACATGTCCTGGAACAGCGAGTGGTCGGCCGGCCGCATGAACACCTCGGCGCCGAGCGCGTTCTTCCACTTCATGTCGTGCAGCGCCGCGGCCACCTTCTTCGGCTCGGCCGACTTGGCCTTGTTGAGCGCGTCGGCGAACATCTCCATCTGGTTGCGCATGCGCAGGTACCACCAGCCCTGCTGGCTCGCGCCGCCGTACTTCTTGAGGAAGGCGTCGGCGAACGCGTCCTGGTCGGGCGAGGGCACGTTGGTGTGCCATTCGCTGATCTGGTAGACCTGATGGTCGAGGCCGGTCTGCTTGATCGCCGTGGGCGCGCCGGCGCCGCCGGCGTAGTAGGTGTACCAGGCCACCTTGAGGCCGGCATCGGCCGCGGCCTTCAGCAGCAGCGCGATGTCGTTGCCCCAGTTGCCGGTGATCACCGTGTCGGCGCCCGAGGCCTTGATCTTGGCCACGTAGGGTGCGAAGTCGGTGATCTTCAGCAGCGGGTGCAGCTCGTCGCCCACCACCTGGATGTCGGGGCGCTTGTCCTTGAGCATCTCGTTGGCCGCCTTGCGCACCGAATGGCCGAAGGCGTAGTCCTGGCCGATGATGTAGACCTTCTTGATCTCCTTCTTGTCCTTCATGAAGTTGGTCAGCGCGGCCATCTTGATGTCGGAGCTGGCGTCCCAGCGGAAGTGCCAGTAGCTGCACTTCTCGTTGGTGAGCGACGGGTCGACCGCCGCGTAGTTGAAGTACAGCACCTCCTTGCCGGGGTTGCGCTCGTTGTACTTGGCGATGAACTCCGAGATCGCGATCGCCGCGCCCGAGCCGTTGCCCTGGGTGATGAAGCGCACGCCGGCGTCGATGGCCTTCTGCACCTGCACCAGGCTCTCCTGCGGGCTGCCCTTGTTGTCGTAGGCCACGGCCTCGAGCTTCTGGCCGCCGAGCACGCCGCCCTTGGCGTTGATTTGCTCGACCAGGAACTGGATGTGCTTCAGGCCATGCTCGCCGACGGTGGCGCCGCCACCGGACAAGGGGTCGACATAGGCGATCTTCACCTGCGCCCAGGCGGCAGTGCCGGCCAGCAGCGAGGCCAGAAGGGTCAGGCGGGCGACGGTACGCGTACGGATCATGCGGTGCTCCTGCACGGGGAGTTGGAGTCGGCGCAACGGTAGCCCAATCGGGCCGCGCGACGCTTCGGTACCTTCCCGCAAGCCCGCGTCGCGAGAGGCGCCGCGAGCGCCGAGCCCGCTCAACCGTTCGGCAACTTGTGATCGCGGAACAGGTCGCGCAGCTTGTTCTTCTGCATCTTGCCGGTGGCGCCGAGCGGGATCGCGTCGATGAAGACCACGTCGTCGGGGATCTGCCACTTGGCGACCTTGCCCTCGAAGAAGGCGAGGATCTCGTCGCGCGTGGCGTTGGTGCCGGGCTTGCGCATCACCACCAGCAGCGGTCGCTCGTCCCACTTGGGGTGCGGCACGGCGATGCAGGCGGCCATTGCCACGCCGGGGTGCGCCATCGCGATGTTCTCGACGTCGATCGAGCTGATCCACTCGCCGCCGGACTTGATCACGTCCTTGCTGCGGTCGGTGATCTGCAGGAAGCCGTCGGGGTCGATCGCCGCCACGTCGCCGGTGGGGAACCAGCCGCCGATGAGCGGGTCGCCGCCCTCGCCCTTGAAGTAGCTCGAGATGATCCACGGCCCCTTCACGTGCAGGTCGCCGCTGACCTTGCCGTCCCACGGCAGCTCCTTGCCGTCGGGGTCCACGATCTTCATCTCCACGCCGAACACCGCGCGGCCCTGCTTGACCAGCACATCCATCTGCGCCTCGGGCGACAGCGCCAGCTGCTTGCCCTTGAGGTTGCACACCGTGCCCAGCGGCGACATCTCGGTCATGCCCCAGGCGTGCAGCACGGTCACGCCGTACTGGTCCTTGAAGGCGCGGATCATCGCCGGCGGGCACGCCGAGCCGCCGATCACCGTGCGCGTGAGGGTCGAGAAGCGCAGCTTGTGCTCGGCCATGTGGTTCAGCAGCGCCAGCCACACCGTGGGCACGCCGGCGGCCATGGTCACGCGCTCGGCCTCGATCAGCTCGTAGACCGACTTGCCGTCGAGCGCCGCGCCGGGGAACACCAGCTTGGCGCCGGTCATCGCCGCGCTGTAGGGGATGCCCCAGGCGTTGACGTGGAACATCGGCACCACCGGCAGGATGGCGTCGCGCGCCGAGAGGTCCAGCGCATCGGGCAGCGCGCCGCCGTAGGCGTGCAGCAGCGTCGAGCGGTGGCTGTACAGCGCGCCCTTGGGGTTGCCGGTGGTGCCGCTGGTGTAGCACAGCGCCGCCGCGCTCTTCTCGTCGAACTGCGGCCAGGCGTAGCTGTCGCTCTCGGCGCCGATCCAGGCCTCGTAGCTGCGCAGGTTGGGAATGCCGGTGTCGGCAGGCAGGGCCTTCGCGTCGCACAGCGCGATCCAGTGCTTCACCGTCGTGCACTTGGACCACACCGCCTTGACGATCGGCAGGAAGGTCATGTCGAAGCACAGCACCTGGTCTTCGGCATGGTTGGCGATCCACGCCACCTGATCCGGCGCCAGGCGCGGGTTGATCGTGTGCACCACGCGCCCGCTGCCGGTGACGCCGAAGTACAGCTCGAAGTGCCGGTAGCCGTTCCAGGCCAGCGTGGCGACGCGGTCGGAGAAGGCGAGGCCCAGCTTCTCGATCGCGTTGGCGACCTGGCGCGCGCGTTTGGCGGCATCGCGGTAGGTGTAGCGGTGCAGATCGCCCTCGACCCGTCGCGAGACGATCTGCGCATCGTGGTGGTGGCGCGCGGCAAACTCGATCAGACCCGAGATCAGCAGCGGCTGGTCCTGCATCAAACCCAACATCGCAGTCTCCTGAAAGCTCCCTGTGGCAACAGGTGCAAAGTATCGCGGCCGATCGGCGCGATCCGCATGGGGTGATTCCCGTCCGTCTGCGCCGGCGCAGGCCCGCGTGGCGACAATGCCGGCGCAGCGACAGCCGGAGCCCGAGCGCGATGAGCCACGACACCGACGATCTCCGCTACCCGGTGCGCAAGACCGACGCGCAGTGGCGCGAGCAGCTCGAGCCGATGCAGTACCGGGTGGCCCGCCACGGCGACACCGAGCGCGCCTTCAGCGGCCGCTACTGGAACCACTTCGAGGCCGGCCGCTACCGCTGCATCGGCTGCGGCGAGGCGCTCTTCGCCAGCGACGCCAAGTTCGACGCCGGCTGCGGCTGGCCGAGCTGGTGGCAGGCGCTCGACCCGGCAAAGATCGAGCGCCTGGCCGACCACAGCCACGGCATGACGCGCGTGGAGGTGCGCTGCGCGCGCTGCGGCAGCCATCTGGGCCATGTGTTCGACGACGGGCCCGAGCCCAGCGGCGAGCGCTTCTGCATCAACTCGGCGTCGATCGGCTTCGAGCCCGAGGGCTGAACCGCGGGTGGCCGCGGCTAAACTGCGCCGCGCATGAAACTGCTGCTCGATTTCCTGCCGATCCTGCTGTTCTTCGGCACCTTCAAGTACGCCGAGGCCGACAAGGCCTGGGCCGCCGCCTACGCCACGCAGCACCTGGGCTTCGCGGTGGCCGGCGGCGTGGTCGGCCCCGACGAGGCGCCGGTGCTGCTGGCCACGGTGGTGGTGATCGTCGCCACGCTGGCGCAGGTGGGCTGGCTCAAGCTGCGCGGCCGCAAGGTCGACCTGATGCTGTGGGTCAGCCTGGCGCTGGTGGTCGTGCTGGGCGGGCTCACGGTGTGGTTCCACAGCGAAACCTTCATCAAGTGGAAGCCCAGCGTGCTGTACTGGGCCATGGGCACCGCGCTGTGGGCAAGCCAGGTCGTGTTCGGCAAGAACCTGCTGCGCACGCTGCTGGGCAGCCAGATCCAGCTGCCGCTGCCGGTGTGGCACCGGCTGAACTTCGCGTGGATCGCGTTCTTCGCGTCGATGGGGCTGCTGAACCTGTGGGTGGCCTACAGCTTCCCGACCGCAACGTGGGTCAACTTCAAGCTCTTCGGCGGGCTCGGCCTGATGCTCGCCTTCACGATCGCCCAGGGCGTCTACCTCAGCCGCTACATCAAGGACGAGCCGCAACAGGAGCAAGGCTGATGGCACCGCGCAGGGTCAGCGTCGCCGACATCGAACGCGCGCTGCGCGACGCGCTCGCGCCGACCGCGCTCGAGGTCGTCGACGACGGCCACCTGCATGTCGGCCACCCCGGCGCCCGCGAGGGTGGACACTTTTCGGTACGAATCTGCAGCGCGGCCTTCGCCGGCATGACGAGGCTGGCGCGGCATCGCCTCGTGTATGATGCCCTGCGTCGCCTGATGCCCTCGGGTATCCACGCGCTGGCCATCGAAGCCCGCGCGCCCCACGAGCCCGAGGCGCGATCGTAGACACCCGCCTGCCGGCCCCGTCGCTCCCGCTGACGATCCCGGGCCGGCCCAGCCTGAAAGGCCCATCGATTCCATGAGCATTCCACGTACCCTTTCGCGTCTGGCCGTGATCGCGGCCGTGGCCGCGCCGCTGGCCGCCCTGGCGCAGAACGTCACCACCGTCAACGGCAAGCCGGTGCCCAAGGCGCGCGTCGAGCAGTTGATCACCCAGGCCAAGCGCGCCAACCCGGGCCAGGCCCTGCCGCCGGAGATGGAGCAGCGCGCGCGCGACGAGGTCGTGCTGCGCGAGATCTTCGCCCAGGAGGCCGAGAAGCGCGGCATCCCCGCCAGCGCCGACTACCGCGCCCAGCTCGAGCTGCTGCGCCAGACGGTGCTGATCCGCGAACTGTTCGCCGACTTCCAGAAGAAGAACCCGGTCACCGACGCCGAGGCCAAGGCCGAGTACGACAAGTTCAAGGCCCAGTCCACCGGCACCGAATACCGCGCGCGGCACATCCTGGTCGAGAACGAAGACGAGGCCAAGAAGCTGATCACGCAGCTCAAGGGCGGCGCCAAGTTCGAGGAGCTGGCCAAGAAGCACTCCAAGGACACCGGCTCCGGCGAGAACGGCGGCGACCTCGACTTCGCCAAGCCCGACACCTACGTGCCCGAGTTCGGCAAGGCGCTCACCGCGCTCAAGAAGGGCGAGATGACGCCCGAGCCGGTGAAGACGCAGTTCGGCTATCACATCATCCGCCTCGAAGACACGCGCGAGGCGCAGTTCCCCGAGTTCAACGCCGTCAAGCCGCAGATCGAGCAGCGCCTGGTGCAGGCCAAGCTGCAGAAGTACCAGGAAGACCTGAAGAAGGCCGCGAAGACCGACTACAAGTTCGCGCAGTGATCGCGCCGGCGAGGCACTGAAGTCGACAAGGGGCGCCGGTGGCGCCCCTTCGCATGTGCGGCGGCCGCGCTCATTTCAGCCGGCCTGCCTCCAGATGCAGCTGGCGGTCGCAGCGCGCCGCGATGTCGTCGTCGTGCGTCACCATCAGCAGCGTGGTGCCGGCCTCGCGGTTCATGTCGAAGATCAGCTGCATCACGCGCTCGCCGGTGGCGAAGTCGAGGCTGCCGGTAGGCTCGTCGGCCAGCAGCACCGCGGGCTCGACAACGAACGCGCGCGCCAGCGCCACGCGCTGCTGCTCGCCGCCCGAGAGCGTGCGCGGATAGTGCCCGAGCCGCTCGCCCAGGCCCACGCGCGCGAGCATCTCGGTGGCACGCGAACGCGCATTCGCCGCACCGAGCAGCTCCAGCGGCAGCATCACGTTTTCGAGCGCGTTCAGGTTGCCGAGCAGCTGGAAGCTCTGGAACACGAAGCCGAGCTGCCGCGCGCGCACCGCGGCGCGCGCGTCCTCGTCGAGCGCGAACAAGTCGGTGCCGGCGAGCACCACCGTGCCCGAACTCGGCACGTCGAGCCCCGCCACGATGCCCAGCAGCGTGCTCTTGCCGGATCCCGAGGCGCCGACGATGGCCGCCGACTGCCTGGGCTGAAGCTCGAAGTCGATCTCGTGGAGAATCGTCAGCGTTCCGGTGGCGTCGCTCACCTGCTTGCTGACGCGTTGAACGGAGATGATGGCATCTGGCATGCGGGGTGGGGTCGAGCGTTCGCGTCGTCGTTGGCTGGCGCACTGTAGCCTGCTCGCGCTGGCCGCCGTTGGCGTGGGTCATCGCGCGCGCGCCGCGGCGCCGAAACGCCTGCTGGTGGTGGGCGACAGCCTGTCGGCCGAATACGGCCTGGCACGCGGCAGCGGGTGGGTCGCGCTGCTCGAGCACAAGCTGCGCGAGAACAAGCTCGACGTGCAGGTCGTCAACGCCAGCGTCAGCGGCGACACCACCTCGGGCGGTCGCTCGCGCCTGGCAGCGCTGCTGGCGCAGCACAAGCCCACGCATGTGATCGTCGAGCTCGGCGGCAACGATGCGCTGCGTGGCCTGCCGCTGCAGATGACGCGCGACAACCTCGTCGCGATGCTGCAGGCCTGCCGCGCCAGCGGTGCGCGCGCGCTGCTGGTGGGCATGCAGGTGCCGCCGAACTACGGCCGCAGCTACAGCGACGAATTCGCAGCGCTCTTCGCCGCCGTGGCCAAGGCCGAGGGCGCGGCGCTGGTGCCGTTTCTGCTCGCCGGCGTGGCCGATGGGCCCGACGCAGCGGCGTTGTTCCAGCCCGATCGCATCCACCCGAACGCGCAGGCGCAGCCGATCATGCTGGCCAACGTGTGGCCGGTGCTGAAACCGCTGCTCGGCGCCGCGCGCTGACGGCGCGGCGAGGGGCTCACTGGATCTGGTTGCGCGGCGCGTTCGGCTGGCGGCGCTCGGCGTCGGGCCTCTGCTGCGCCTGTTGCGGATGCTGCGGCACATGCACCTCGCGCACCTCGCGGCCCGGCGGCACGCGCTGCACTTCGCGCGGCGCCTGCGGCTGCACCGGTCGCGCGCTCTGGGTCGGCGGCACCGGCTGCACGCCCGCGCCCGGCGGCATCTGCCGCGGCATGCGCTCGCCGCGCGGTTCGTCGCCCCGGCGCTCACGCGCCACTGGCGGCGGCAGCGATGGCGGCGCTGCCTGCACCGCAGCGCCCGGGCGCTGCGGCACCCGCTCACGCGCCACCGGTGCGTCCGGCGGCTGGCCCGGCGCGTGGCTCAGGCCGGGCCGCTGCGGCTGCGGCTGGATGGCCGGCGGCTGCGCGCGCGGCGGCGTGGGCACCTGCCCCGGTGCCGGTTGGCCCGGCGTTTGCGCCGGCGCCGGCTGAACTGCAGGTGGAACCACCTGCGGCTGCGGCGACGGCGGCCGTTGCCCCTGCGGTACCTGCGGCACCTGCGGCTGCACCGGCGCCACGGCGCGCCCACCCGGCCGCGCGCCGGGCCCGACCGCCGGCACCGCGCCGGTCGGCAGCGCCTGCACGCGCGACGGCGGGGGCGGCGCGTCGTGCCGCTGCGTCGGCAGCCGCGCGAGATCGTTGCGCACGGTCGGATCCACCTGCGCCACCGCGGGCGCCACCGGCCGCCGCGCACTGAGCACGGTCGACGGCACCACCGTCACCGCGCCGGGCACGCCCTGGTTGGTGTACATGATCGGGCCCGCCGGCACGCGCGGCGGCGGCTGCACGTTGGGGTGTCCGGGGTTCACGCCGCGCAGGTAGACCCCGCTCACGGCGCGCGGGTAGTACGGGTGATAGACCTCGCGCGGCGCGAGCGGCACCCAGCCCACCACCGGCGGCGCGCCGACCGCGATGTTGACGCTGACGCCCGCGCCGCCGACCCAGGCCACCAGCGCCGGCGCGTACACCGGCCGCGCGATGTAGGCGCCGGGCGTCCAGCACCAGCGGCTGCCCCACATCACCCAGCGCCCGTAGTGGAACGGCGCGAAGCCCCACGGCGCGTCGTCGACCCAGGTCCAGCCCCAGGGCGCCACCCAGGCCCAGTGGCCGTAGCGGTACGGCGCCCAGCCGGCCACCACGGTGGCCGGGATCCACACCGAGCCGTACTCGGGATGCGAGTCCCAGCGGCCGTAGCGGTCGAGGTCTTCCCAGCCCGTCATCTCGGGCGACACGTAGCGCGGCGTCGCGAGGCGATCGTCCTCGCGGTCGTTGCGCACCGCCCAGTCGGCGAACTCGTCGCGGGTCGGCTCCACCCAGCTGTAGTGCGAGGTGCGTTGCGGCCCTTCCTGCCAGAACTCGGCGCTGCGGCCGCCGCTGACGGCCAGTGCGCTGTCGGGCGCCTCGAAGCGGATGGTGCCGCTCCACGCGGTGGCACTGCTGCTGTCGCCGCGGCGGTCGATGCGGTAGTGGCCCGGCCGGCGCGGCAGGAAGCGGCCCTCCTCGGTGGCGAGCTCGATCTCGCGCGCCACCTCGGGCGAGCGCACGCGCAGCGCGGCGCTGCCCTGCGCCAGCCGCATCTCGATGCGCGCGTCGTCGAGGCGGCGCATCTCGAGCTCGGTGCCGCCGGCCAGGCGCACGGTGCTCGAGCCGATGCGCAGCTCGAGCCGCCCGTCGGGCTCCACCGACAGCCGGTCGCCGCTGGTCACCGGCCGGTTGCGCTGCACCGCCACCCATTCGCCGCTTTCGGGATCCCATTGCCAGGATTGACCACGGCTCTCGGTGATGCGGCCCACGCGGCCGGGCGGATCGTCGCTCGCCTGCGCCGGGCGCGCCATCAGCGCGAGCGTGCCGATCAGCGCCGCCGCCAGGCCGGCGGCCATGCGCTGTCGCCACGCATTCGGCTTTGCGGTGATCGAACGGGACTGCGGCCTTGCGCTGCCGGTCATGGCTTTTCTCCAGGCATGTGATGGATCACAACGCGCCGGCCCGCCCCGGCGCTGACGCGCGCCGGCGTGACCAGCGGTGACAAGGCGTAGCCCCGCATTGACCGCGCAATCTACCGCGCCGACGATGGCACTTGCCTGATCCAGCTTCACACCGCAGCAACATGCCCGACTTCAAGACCCTTCTCGTCCGCCAGCACAGCGGCCAGCCGCGCATCGCGCGCATCACCTTGAACCGGCCCGAGCGGCTCAACGCCATCAGCCAGGGCATGCCGGCCGAGATCCGTGCCGCGGTGCAGTGGGCCGAGGCCAACGACGAGGTCCACGTGATCGTGCTCGACGGCGCGGGCCGTGCCTTCTGCGCCGGCTACGACCTGCAGGACTTCGGCTCCGGCCGCGTCGACCACCCGTGCCAGCAGGAGCGCCACCCGTGGGACCCGATGGCCGACTACGCCGAGATGAAGCGCTACACCGAGGACTTCATGTCGCTGTGGCGCTGCCGCAAGCCGACGATCGCGATGGTGCACGGCCATGCCGTGGCGGGCGGCAGCGACATCGCCTTGTGCTGCGACCTGCTGGTGATGGCCGCCGACGCGAAGATCGGCTACATGCCCACGCGCGTGTGGGGCTGCCCGACCACGGCGATGTGGACGCAGCGCCTCGGCCCTGCGCGTGCCAAGCAGCTGATGTTCACCGGCGACGTGATCAGCGGCGAACAGGCCGCCGACTGGGGCCTGGCGAACCTGGCGGTGCCGGCCGATCAGCTCGAAGCGGCGACGCTGAAGCTCGCCGAGCGCATCGCCGGCGTGCCGAGTTCGCACCTGGCGATGCACAAGCTGGTGGTCAACCAGGCGATGCTGACGATGGGCCTCGAGCAGACGCAGATGTTCGCCACGATCTTCGACGGCATCACGCGCCACAACCCCGAGGGCCTGTGGTTCCGCCGCTATGCGCAGGTGGAGGGCCACAAGGCCGCCGTGCAGTGGCGCGACAGCGGCCGGCCGATCCCCGAGGGCGACGACGCGCGTGCGCGCATCGCCGAGCTGGAGGCGCAGCTGCGCGAGCGCGATGCGCGGCGCTGAGGCCGCGCGCGGCTCGATCACTCGTCGCTCGGTGCGTCGAGCCCGGGAAACAGCACGCTGGTGAAGCCGAGCTTCGTGAGGTCGGTCATGCGCGTGGGGTACAGGCGACCGATCAGGTGGTCGCACTCGTGCTGCACCACGCGCGCATGGAAGCCCTCGGCCTCGCGGTCGATCGGCCGGCCTTGCGCATCGAGGCCGCTGTAGCGGATGCGCGCGAAGCGCGGCACCACGCCGCGCAGCCCCGGCACCGAGAGGCAGCCCTCCCAACCCTCCTCGATCGCGTCGCCGAGCGGCGTGATGGTCGGGTTGATCAGCACCGTCTTCGGCACCGCAGGCGCGTCGGGATAGCGCTCGTTGCGGTCGAAGCCGAAGATCACGAGCTGCAGGTCCTCGCCGATCTGCGGCGCGGCCAGGCCCGCGCCGTTGGCCGCGGCCATGGTGTCGAACATGTCGTCGATCAGCGCCATCAGCGCGGGCGAGCCGAACTCGCGCACCGGCTGCGCGACGCGCAGCAGCCGCGGGTCGCCCATCCTGAGGATCTCGCGCACGGCCATGTCGTGCCCCTGGCCTGCCCGCGCTACTTGAAGTTCACCGCGACCGTCGGGTTGCCCGGCAGCCCCTGGTAGGTCACCTCCACCGCGAGCCCGGGCTTGGGCGGCAGCAGCTTGGAGAACGAACCCAGGCTCACGAGGTCGCCCTTCTTCAGCGCGAGGCCCTCGCGGGCGATGTCTTTCGCCAGCCAGATCACGGCGTTGAGCGGATGCTCCAGCACGTCGCTGCCCTTGCCGCGATCGAGCTCCGCGCCGCTGCCCTTGACGATGGCCTGGAAGTCGCGCAGCGCATCGGCGAACGCAGCCGTGCGCTGCACCGCGATCGGCGTGCCCAGCACGCCGAGCCGTGCACCGACGTTGATGGCGTTGATGGCCGCGCCGTTGAGCTTGCCCGGTGCCTCGACCACCAGATCGGGCAGCTCGATGAACGGGATCACCTGGTCGATGTGCTTCAGCACCTCGGCCGGCGTGCGTGCGCGGTTGACGCCGGCGTCGGCCACGCGCACAAGCATGTCGGCCTCGAACAGCGGCCGCGCGCCGAAGCCGGCCTCCACCGTAGCGCCGTTCTTCAGCAGCATCGGCGCGTAGAGCACGCCCCAGACCGGCGCGTCGTGGTTGAAGCGCTTCTGCACCGCGGGGTTGGTGAGGCCGGCCTTGTAGCCCACCGGCGCGCCGAGCTGCTGCCGCAGGAAGCGGTTGACCTTGCCCCGCGTGCACTCGCCGTCGGCAGCGCTCAGGCCCTCGGGGTTGGGCGCCGGCTTGCGCGCCATGTAGCTCGCCACCAGCGCAGCGGCGTCCACGTCGCTCAGGCACGCGGCCTGCGATGCCGTTGCCGCCGTCATGGCAGCGAGGGCGGCCAGGGCCAGGGTTGTGGTCTTCATCGTCGGATGCTCCTCGTTCGTTGACTGACGGCGCGTCACGGCGCGCAAGCCTGGCATCTTACGCAGGCCGGCTGCATCAACTCTCGAGCAGCGCGCGCAGGCCCGCCTCGTCGAGGATGGGGATGCCCAGCTCGCGCGCCTTGTCGAGCTTGCTGCCGGCCTCTTCGCCGGCGACCACGTAGTGCGTCTTCTTCGACACCGAACCCGCCGCCTTGCCGCCCGCGGCCTCGATCAGCGCCTTGGCCTCCTCGCGCGAGAGCGTGGGCAGCGTGCCGGTGAGCACGAAGGTCTTGCCGGCGAGCGGCTGCGGCGCAGCGCTGGCGGCGCCGTCGTGCTCGCTCCAGTGCACGCCGGCCGCGCGCAGCTGCTCCACCACCTCGCGGTTGTGCAGCTGCTCGAAGAACAGGCGGATGCTGCGCGCGACGATGGGGCCGACATCGGGCACCTCAAGCAGCTGCTCGATCGACGCATTCATCACCCGATCGAGCGAGCCGAAATGCCGCGCCAGATCCTTCGCGGTGGCTTCGCCGACCTGGCGGATGCCCAATGCGTACAGAAACCGCGCCAGTGTCGTGTGCTTGCTCTGCTCGAGCGCGGCCACGAGATTCGCCGCGCTCTTGTCGGCCATGCGCTCCAGCGCCGCGAGCTTGGCCACGCCCAGGCGATACAGCTCGGGCAGCGTGCGGATCAGGCCGCCGTCGACGAGCTGGTCGACCAGCTTGTCGCCGAGGCCTTCGATGTCCATCGCGCGGCGGCCGGCGAAATGCAGCAGCGCCTGCTTGCGCTGCGCGGCGCAGAACAGGCCCCCGCTGCAGCGGTGGTCGATGCCGCCCTTCTCGCGCGCGACGCGGCTGCCGCACACCGGGCAGGCGCGCGGCATGCGGAAGTTGGGCACGTAGGCCTTGCGTGCAATGGGCACGCGGCCGACGACCTCGGGAATCACGTCGCCTGCGCGGCGCACGATCACCTGGTCGCCGATGCGCACGCCCTTGCGGCGCAGCTCGAACAGGTTGTGCAGCGTGGCGTTGCTCACCGTGGTGCCGCCCACGAACACCGGCTCCAGCTTGGCCACCGGTGTGAGCTTGCCGGTGCGGCCCACCTGCACCTCGATGTCGTTGAGCCGCGTCATCTGCTCCTGCGCCGGATACTTGTGCGCCACCGCCCAGCGCGGCTCGCGCGTCACGAAGCCCAGGCGCTTCTGCAGCGCGATGTCGTTGACCTTGTAGACCACGCCGTCGATGTCGAACGGCAGCGCGTCGCGCTTGGCGGCGATGCGCTCGTGAAAGGCCACCAGCCCAGCCGCGCCCTGCACCACCGCGCGATCGGCGTTCACCGGCAGGCCGAACGCGGCGATCGCATCGAGCGTCGCGCTGTGCGTCGGCGGCTGCGCCCAGCCCTTCACATCGCCGAGGCCGTAGGCGTAGAAGCTGAGCTTCTTGTCGGCGAGCGCGCGGCTGTCGAGCTGGCGCACCGCGCCGGCGGCCGTGTTGCGCGGGTTGATGAAGGTCTTGCCGCCCTTGTCGCGCTGCAGCGCGTTCAGGCGCTCGAAGTCGTCGCGCCGCATGTAGACCTCGCCGCGGATCTCGATCAGCGGCGGTGCATCACCCATCAGGCGCAGCGCGATCTGCCCGATCGTGCGGATGTTGTGCGTCACGTCTTCGCCGGTCTCGCCGTCGCCGCGCGTGGCCGCCTGCACCAGCACGCCGTGTTCGTAGCGCAGGCTGATCGCCAGGCCGTCGAACTTCAGCTCCGCCGCGTATTCGATGGGCGCGTCGCCGGCCGCGAGGCCCAGCGCCGAACGGATCTTCTCGTCGAACCTCTCGGCGCCGGCGGCCGTGGTGTCGGTCTCGGTGCGGATGCTCAGCATCGGCACGGCATGCGCCACCGGCGTCAAGCCCGGCAGCACCTGGCCGATCACGCGCTGCGTCGGTGAGTCGGGCGTGCGCAGCTCGGGGTGCGCGGCTTCGAGTGCCTGCAGCTCCTGGAACAGGCGGTCGTACTCGGCGTCCGGAATCTCCGGCGCATCGAGCACGTAGTAGCGGTGCGCATGGTGCTGCAGCAGCGCGCGCAACGCGGCGGCGCGATCGGCCACGGCCTTCGGCGTCGAACCCATGGCGCGATTGTCCGGGATCGGCGCGACCTTCAACTGCCGCCCGCCGGCGGCAGCGTCAGCTGAACAGCCGCCGCGCCGTGGCCGAGCCGGCGGCCAGATCGCGCGCCGCGAGCGCCTGGTACATCTGCGCCAGCTCGCCGCCGATGGCGCTGAACGCCTGCAGCGTGATCGGCGCGCCCTGGTCGTCGACCAGCTCGGCGTCCATGTCGTCGGCCAGGCCGCGCGCCACCTGCTGCCACTGCGCGAACGGATCGGCGGCTTCGGCCGTCTGCGGCACGTCGAGCGCCAGGCTCGCCTCGCGCAGCGCCGCATGCTCGGGCTGCTCGGCCAGCGCCATCTGGGCGTCGAAGTTCAGCACCAGCACCGGCGGCGCATGCTCTTCGCTCGAAGGCAGCACCAGCCGACCCGACACCATGCCCGGCACGAAACCGTAGCGCGCGGCGCATTGCTGCAGGTAGCCGGGCGACCACGCCACGCTGTTGGCGCGCAGCGTCACCGCGAGCTGCGCGTCGTGCTGGCTGGCGAAGGCGTCGAGTTCCTTGGCGCGCGCCACCACCTCGAGCATGTCGGGCGGCTCGATCGTCGCGCCGAGATCCTCGGCGGTGCCGTGCATCTTCTGCACGAATTCGGAGTACTCGATCTCGTTGAGCGCGCCGTTGCGGTTGGCCAGTTGCACGCCGGCCTGCAGCTCGCCGTAGCGGCGCCCGGGAGCCACCTGCTCCCACTCGCCGGTCTCGGTGTCGAGCCCCTCGATCAGGAACGGCTTGCTGCCGGCGCGGCGTGTGGTCGGCAGATGCGCGAGCACCGATTCACCGGCCACCGGCGCATCGACACGAAGGGTGACGATGGCATCGATCAGCGCGTCGATGCGCGGCCCGCGGCGCGCCGCCAACGGCTCGTCGGCGGCCGTGATCACCGGTGCGGCAACGGCCGCGGCTTCGGCCGCGCCGGTGAGCATCGGCTCCACGCGCTCCACCGGCGCCGGCGGCTCGGGCTGGCGCGGCCCCGCGCGGCGCGCGCTCCACGCGCCATGCGCCACGATGCCCGCCAGCACCACGCCGGCGACGATGGCGAGTGCAGCGGTGAGCGTCATGGTGGCGTTGGGATCAAGCTGCCTCGGCCAGGCTGACGGCGGCATCCATGTCGACCGCGACGATGCGCGACACGCCCTGCTCCTGCATCGTCACGCCGATCAGCTGCTCGGCCATTTCCATCGCGATCTTGTTGTGCGAGATGTAGAGGAACTGCGTCTGCTCGCTCATCTGGCCCACCAGCTTGCAGTAGCGCTCGGTGTTGGCGTCGTCGAGCGGCGCGTCGACCTCGTCGAGCAGGCAGAACGGCGCAGGGTTGAGCTGGAAGATCGCGAACACCAGCGCGATCGCCGTCAGCGCCTTCTCGCCGCCCGACAGCAGGTGGATCGTCGAATTGCGCTTGCCCGGCGGCTGCGCCATCACCTGCACGCCGGCATCGAGAATCTCGTCGCCGGTCATCACCAGCCTGGCCGTGCCGCCGCCGAACAGCGTGGGGAACATGCGGCCGAAGTGCTCGTTGACCTGGGCGAAGGTCTGCGACAGCAGTTCGCGCGTCTCGAGGTCGATCTTGTGGATCGCGTCTTCCAGCGTGCCGATGGCCTCCAGCAGGTCGGCGTTCTGCGCATCGAGGAACTGCTTGCGCTCGCGCGCGCTGGTCAGCTCGTCGAGCGCGGCCAGGTTCACCGCGCCGAGCGCCGCCACCTCGCGGCCCAGGCGATCGATCTCGCTGGCCAGGCCCGACAGCTTCACGCCGCCGTCGGCGATGCCTTGCGCCAGCGCGGCCAGATCGACCTGCGCCGCCTGCAGCTGCTCCAGGTACTGCGCGCCGCCGAGCTGCGCCGCCTGCTCCTCGAGCTGCAGCTTGGTGATCTTCTCGCGCATCGGCTCCAGGCTGCGCTCGAACTCCAGGCGCTGCTCGTCGGCATGCTTCAGCTTGCCGCTCAGGTCGTCGTACTCGCTGCGCCGCGCGCCGAGCAGCTGCTCGCGGTCGAGCTTGAGGGCCAGCGCCGACTGCAGGCCGCTCTGCGCCGCCGAATCGTCGAGCTCGCCCAGCTCCAGGCTCAGCTGCTCGCCGGCGCGCAGGTTGGCCGCCATCTGCTCGGCGGCCGTCTCCACCGCGCGCAACAGCTCGGCACGCCGCGCCGCCAGCGAGCGCGCCTCGAACTGCGCTTCCTGCGCCTGGCGCTCGAGGTTGCGCAGCGTTTCGTGCGCTCCGCGCAGGCCGGCGTCGGCGCGGTGAGTGGCCTCGTCGAGGTCGGCATGGCGCTGCTGCTCGTCGGCCAGCTGCGCATCGAGGCGCTCGAACGCGCTCTGCCCGCCGCCCTGGCGTTCGGCCAGGGCCTCGAGCTGGGCATCCACCTCGCCGATCTCGGCCTCGAGCTGTGCGCGCCGCGTGCTCGTGGCCTCGGCCTGCTGCGTCAGGCGCAGCAGCTCCACCTGACCCTGGTGGGCCGCGGCCTGCGATTCCATCGCCTCGCGACGCAGGCTCACCAGGCGCTGGCTGGCGTCGGTGTAGCCGGCTTCGAGCCGGACGAGCGCCGAGCGCGCCTCTTCGGCGAGCAGCGATTGCGCGCGCAACTGGCGTTCGAGGTTCTCGATCTCCTGGGCGCGGGCGAGCATGCCGTCGTGCTCGGTATCGGGCGCATGGAAGGCCACCGCATACGCGCTCACCGCATGGCCCTCGCGCGTCATGATCACTTCGCCGTGCGTGAGCTTGCCGCGGTGTGCCAGCGCCTCGTCGAGGCTGGCCGCCGTGTACACGCCTTCGAGCCAGTCGGACAGCAGCGCCTGCAGCCCGGCGTCACCCAGGCGCAGCAGGTCGGCCAGCCGCGGCAGCGTGCGATGCGTGTCGGGCGCCGCCGCCTGCGGCACGGTGAAGAACGCCAGCCGCGCCGGCGGCGCATCGGCGGCGAAGGCCTGCACGCTCTCGATGCGGCCGACCTGCAGCGCGTTGATGCGCTCGCGCAGCGCCGACTCGAGCGCAGCCTCCCAACCGGGCTCGATGTGCACGCGCGTCCACAAGCCGGGCAGGCTGTCGAGGCCATGCTTGGCGAGCCAGGGCTTGAGCTTGCCCTCGGTCTGGATCTTCTCCTGCAGCGCGCGCAGCGCCGTCAGCCGCGCGCCGATGTCGGCCTGCCGCGCGGCCTCGCGGTTCACGCTTTCGTGCTGCGTGCGGCGGCGTTCGTCGAGCGCGGGCAGCTGCTCCTGCAGCTCGTGCAGGCGGGCCTCGGCGCTGCGATAGCTCGCCTCGAGGTCGGGCACCTGGCGCTGCAACTCGGACAGCCGCTGCGCATCGGGCGCCACGAGCCCGGCGGCCTCGCCGGCCATGCGCTCGCGCCGCTGGCGCAGGCCGCGCGCCTGCTCGTCGAGGTTGCGCGTGTCGGCGGCGAGCACCTGGATCTGCTGCTGCACGGCGTTGACCGCCTGGCGCTGCGTGTCGGCGCGCAACTGCGCCTCGCGCAGCGCCTCCTGCAAGGCCGGCAGCGTGGCGCCGTGCTCCTCGACCTGCGCGGCCTGCTGCGCGGCAGCTTCTTCGGCCGCGCCGATGTCGCCAGCCAGCTTCGCGGCCTCGGCCTCGTCGGCCGCGCGGCGCGTGTCCCACTGCGTGTTCTGCGCGCGCAGATCGGCCATGCGCTGCTCCACGCGCTGGCGGCTTTCGACCACGTAGCGGATGCGCTCCTCGAGCCGGCTGACCTCGAGCGCGGCGTCGGCCAGCACGCCTTGCGCGGCGTGCATCGCGTCGCCGGCGGCGTAGTGGGCCTGGCGGATCGTCTCCAGCTCGGCCTCGACGTGGCGCAACTCGGCCAGCCGCGCTTCGAGCGCGTTGCGCGCCTCGGTCACCGCGGCCTTGACGCGTTCTTCTTCCTTGGCCGCGTCGCGGTGCTTCAGGAACCACAGCTGGTGCTGCTTCAGCGCCTGCTCGTCGACCAGCTTGCGGTACTGCGTGGCCACCTCGGCCTGGCCCTCGAGCTTTTCGAGGTTGGCGTTGAGCTCGCGCAGGATGTCGTCGACGCGCGTGAGGTTCTCGCGCGTGTCTTTCAGCCGGTTCTCGGTCTCGCGGCGGCGCTCCTTGTACTTCGAGACGCCGGCGGCCTCTTCGAGGAACAGCCGCAGCTCCTCGGGCTTGCTCTCGATGATGCGGCTGATCGTGCCCTGGCCGATGATGGCGTAGGCCCGCGGGCCGAGGCCGGTGCCGAGGAACACGTCCTGCACGTCGCGCCGGCGCACCGGCTGGTTGTTGATGTAGTAGCTCGAGTTGCCGTCGCGCGTGAGCACGCGCTTGACGGCGATCTCGGCAAAGGCGTTCCACTGGCCGCCGGCGCGCGCATCTTCGTTGCTGAACACCAGCTCCACGCTGGCGCGGCCGGCGGGCTTGCGCTGGCCGCTGCCGTTGAAGATCACGTCCTGCATGCTCTCGCCGCGCAGCTCGCTGGCCTTGCTCTCGCCGAGCACCCAGCGCACGGCGTCGATCACGTTGGACTTGCCGCAGCCGTTGGGCCCGACGACGCCCACGCGCTGGCCGGGCAACTGGAACGTGGTGGGTTCGGCAAACGACTTGAACCCGGAGAGCTTGATCTGGTTGAGCCGCATGCGCTGTCGGCCCGCGCAGGCCGAGCCAAGTGCTTGTCACGAATGAAAAATGCGCCCCTGCCCGAGGCGCACAACCGGGTGGATGATAGCATCGCGGCCCTCACGAATCCCCGCTGCGCATGCCTGCCCGAAGCCCTCGCGAACGCGCCCGCCCCGCCGTGCCGCCCACGGCACCGAGCAAGCAGCTGCAGGTGTTCGCGAACCCCGCGCCCGAGCGCGACTACGTGATCCGCTTCGACGTGCCCGAGTTCACCTGTCTGTGCCCGCTCACCGGGCAGCCCGACTTCGCGCACTTCACGATCGAGATCGTGGCCGACAAGCTGTGCGTCGAGCTCAAGAGCCTGAAGCTGTACATGTGGAGCTACCGCAACGAGGGCGCGTTCCACGAGAAGGCCACCAACACCATCCTCGACGACATCGTGAAGGCGATCCGGCCGCGCTTCGCGCGCATCCATGCCGACTGGTACGTGCGCGGCGGCATCCGCACCTTCGTCACGGCCGAGCATCGCCGCAAGGGCTGGCAGCCGGCGGCGCCGGTGGCGTTGCCGCGGGCAAGCCCATGAACCCGCTGCTCGGCCGCCTGCACCCGTACCCCTTCGAGCGCTGGCGCGAGCTGACGCAAGGCGTTCACCACGGCGGCGGGCTGGCGCCGATCAGCCTCGGCATCGGCGAGCCCAAGCATGCAACGCCGGCGCTGATCGAAGACGCGCTGAAGGGTGCGATGAAGGGTCTCGCCGTCTACCCGCCCACGATCGGCGAGCCGCGGCTGCGCGAGGCCATCGCGCAATGGCTGCAGCGCCGCTACGCCGTCGCGGTGAACCCCGCCACGCAGGTGCTGCCGGTCAACGGTTCGCGCGAGGCGCTGTTCGCGCTGGCGCAGGTGGTGATCGACCCCACGCGTAGCGGCGCCACCGTGGTGTGCCCGAACCCGTTCTATCAGATCTACGAAGGCGCGGCGCTGCTGGCCGGCGCGCGCACCGCGTTCGCCAACAGCGATGCGCGCCGCAACTTCGCCGTCGACTGGTCGCAGATCGACGCCGCCACCTGGGCCCGCACGCAGCTGCTGTACGTGTGCTCGCCGGGCAACCCCACCGGCGCGGTGATGCCGCCGGCCGAATGGCAGCAGCTGTTCGAGCTGTCTGACCGCCACGGCTTCGTGATCGCCAGCGACGAGTGCTACTCGGAGATCTACTTCGGTGACGAGCCGCCGCTGGGCGGCCTGCAGGCGGCGCAGCGGCTCGGCCGCGGCGACTTCCGCCGCCTGATCGCGTTCACGTCGCTGTCCAAGCGCTCCAACGTACCCGGCATGCGCTCGGGCTTCGTCGCCGGCGACGCCGAGATCATGCGCGCCTTCCTGCTCTACCGCACCTACCACGGCAGCGCGATGAGCCCGGTGGTGCAGGCCGCGAGCCTCGCGGCGTGGAGCGACGAGGCCCACGTGCAGGCCAACCGCGAGCTGTACCGCGCCAAGTTCGGCCAGGTCACGCCGCTGCTGGCCGGCGTGCTGAACGTGAAGCTGCCCGACGCGGGCTTCTATCTGTGGGCAGAAGTACCGGGCGGCGACGACGTGGCCTGGGCCCGCGGACTGCTCGCTCAATACAATGTGACGGTGTTGCCCGGCAGCCTGCTTGCTCGCGATGCGCACGGCGTGAACCCCGGCCGCGGCCGCGTGCGCATGGCGCTGGTGGCCGACGTGGCCGAATGCCTCGAAGCCGCACGGCGCATCGTCGAGTACACCCGTTCCCCCTCGAGCCAGCCATGAGCAACACCCATCAATCCGTGATCGACCTGGCCTGGGAAGGCCGCGCCGCACTCAACCCGGCGAGCGCCGACCCCCGCATCCGCGACGCCGTCGACAGCACCCTCGCCGACCTCAACGCCGGCCGCATCCGCGTGGCCGAGCGCCAGGGCGTGGGCCGGTGGAGCGTGAATCAATGGGTCAAGAAGGCCGTGCTGCTGAGCTTTCGCCTGTCGGACAACCACGTGGTGCGCGGCGGCGACCTGAGCTACTTCGACAAGGTGCCCACCAAGTTCGCCCACGTGAGCGAAGACGCGATGCGCGAGACCGGCATCCGCGTGGTGCCGCCGGCGGTGGCGCGCCGCGGCAGCTACATCGCGAAGAACGTGGTGCTGATGCCGAGCTACGTGAACATCGGCGCCTACGTCGACGAAGGCACGATGGTCGACACCTGGGCCACCGTGGGCTCGTGCGCGCAGATCGGCAAGGGCGTGCACCTGTCGGGCGGCGTGGGCATCGGCGGCGTGCTCGAGCCGCTGCAGGCCAACCCGACCATCATCGAGGACAACTGCTTCGTCGGCGCGCGCAGCGAGGTCGTCGAAGGCGTGATCGTCGAGGAGAACTCGGTGCTCGGCATGGGCGTGTTCATCGGCCAGAGCACGCCGATCTTCGACCGCGACAGCGGCGCGGTGTCGTACGGCCGCGTGCCGTCGGGCTCGGTGGTGGTGGCCGGCAGCCTGCCCAAGAAGACCGCCGACGGCACGGCCTACAGCCTGTACGCGGCGGTGATCGTCAAGCGCGTCGATGCCCAGACGCGCAGCAAGACCAGCATCAACGAACTGCTGCGGGCCTGAGGCCTGCAGCAGCACCCGAAGCCAGCGGAGGAGCACCAGATGAGCGGCGGCAACATGGAGCGCGTGCTGCGCATGATGGCCGAGAAGCACGCGTCGGACGTGTTCATCTCAGCCGCGATGCCGATCCTGATCAAGATCCAGGGTCAGATGCTGCAGCTGTCGGACCAATCGCTCACGCCGGGCCAGCCGCGCCAGCTGCTGGCCGAGCTGCTGAGCCCGCAGCAGCTGGAGGAGCTCGACGAGACCGGCGAGCTGAACCTCGCGGTGGGCATGGAGGGGCTCGGCACGTTCCGCATGTCGGCCTTCCGCCAGCGCGGCAGCATCGCGGCGGTGTTCCGCCACATCCCGCACCAGATCCCGACGCTCGACAGCCTGAACCTGCCGCCCGTGCTGGGCCAGCTGGTGATGGAAAAGCGCGGCCTCATCCTGATGGTGGGCGCCACCGGCACCGGCAAGAGCACGACGCTGGCGGCGATGCTGGAGCAGCGCAACCAGCAGATGTCGGGCCACATCCTGACGATCGAGGATCCGATCGAGTTCGTCTTCAACAACAAGCGCTCGCTGGTCAACCAGCGCGAGGTGGGGCGCGACACCGAGTCGCTGCAGACCGCGCTGAAGAACGCGCTGCGCCAGGCGCCCGACTGCATCCTGATCGGCGAGATCCGCGACCGCGAGACGATGAGCTCGGCGCTGTCGTATGCCCTCTCGGGCCACCTCGTGCTCGCCACGCTGCACGCCAACAACAGCTACCACGCACTGGGGCGGATCCTGTCGTTCTACACACCCGAGACGCGGCCTGCGCTGCTGGGGGACCTGGCCGCCGGCTTGCGCGCGATCGTCTCGCAGCGGCTGCTGCGCGCCGCCGCCGGCGGGCGCATCCCGTCGGTCGAGATCCTGCTCAACACCAAGCTGGTGGCCGAGCTGATCGAGAAAGGCGAGTTCAACGACGTCAAGGAAGCGGTCGAGAAATCGCTGGCCGAGGGCTCGCAGACCTTCGAGGCCGACCTGGCGCGCCTGATCGGCGAAGGCCTGATCAGCCGCGACGAAGGCCTGGCGCACGCCGACTCGCCGACCAACCTGATGTGGCGCCTGCAGAACGACCAGACGCCGGTGCAGCGCACGCCGCAGAAGACCGACGACCCCGACACCGCGTTCTTCACCGAGATCGCGCTCGACGTGGTGCCCGACAACCCGGCCACGCGCTCGGCGCCGCTGTCGCGACGCTGAGTCGGTCATGAGCGAGACCTTGCGCCTGCTCGAGGCGCTGATCGCACGCCCGTCGGTGACGCCCGACGATGCCGGCTGCCAGGCGCTGATCGTCGAGCGGCTGCAGGCAGCGGGCTTCGCCTGCGAGACGCTCGAATTCGGCCCCGCCGATGGCCGCGTGACCAACCTCTGGGCCGTGCACCATGGCCCGCGCCCCGGGCCGACCGTGGTGCTCGCCGGCCACACCGACGTCGTGCCCACTGGCCCGGTGGACCATTGGCGCAGCGATCCGTTCGTGCCCTCGCACCGCGACGGCAAGCTCTACGGCCGCGGCGCCGCCGACATGAAGACCTCGATCGCCGCGATGGTGGTCGCCGCCGAAGAACTGGTGCGCGCGCGTCCGCAGCATGGCGGCGCGGTGGCGCTGCTGTTCACCAGCGACGAGGAAGGCCCGTCGATCGACGGCACGGCGCGCGTGGTCGATGCGCTACGCTCGCGCGGCGTGAAGCTCGACTGCTGCATCGTCGGCGAGCCCACGTCGGTCGAGCGGCTCGGCGACATGGTCAAGAACGGCCGCCGCGGCTCGCTCTCCGGCAAGCTCACGGTCAAGGGCGTCCAGGGCCACGTGGCCTATCCGCAGCTCGCGCGCAACCCGATCCATCAGCTCGCGCCGGCGCTGGCCGAGCTGGTCGGCATCGAGTGGGACCGCGGCAACGCCTACTTCCCGGCCACGACGTTCCAGGTGTCCAACATCCACGGCGGCACCGGCGCCGGCAACGTGATACCGGCTGCCGTGGTGGTGGACTTCAACTTCCGCTTCTCCACCGAGAGCACGCCCGAGGCCCTGCAGCAGCGCGTGCGCGAGGTGCTGCAGCGCCATGGGCTGGAGCACGAGCTTGCGTGGGTGCTCGGCGGCGAGCCGTTCCTCACCACGCCGGGCACGCTGAGCGAGGCGCTGGCCGCTGCGATCCGCGCCGAGACCGGCGTGACGCCGGCGCTGTCGACCACCGGCGGCACGTCCGACGGCCGCTTCATCAAGCTCATCTGCCCGCAGGTGGTGGAGTTCGGCCCCGTCAACGCCAGCATCCACAAGATCGACGAGCATGTGCGCGTGGCCGACATCGAGCCGCTGAAGAACATCTTCCGGCGCACGCTGGAGGCCTTGCTGGCGTGAAGCTCATCGAGCTGGTCGAGCGCAGCAGCGCCCGCCTCGAACAGGCGGGCGTTTCGTTTGGCCAGGGCACCACCAACGCCTTCGACGAGGCGGCGTGGCTGGTGCTGTGGAAGCTCGGCCGTCCGCTCGACGATCTCGTCGGCGCCGCCGAGCACGAGGTCACGCCCGCGCAGCAGCGCGCGGTGGAAGCGCTGATCGACGAACGCATCACGAGCCGCCGGCCCGCCGCCTACCTCACCGGCGAAGCCTGGCTGCAGGGCGTGCCGTTCCACGTCGACGAGCGCTGCATCGTGCCGCGCTCGCTGATCGCCGAGGTGCTGACCGACGGCCTGCTCGACGTGTGGCTGGCCGAGGAGCCCAAGCGCGTGCTCGACCTGTGCACCGGCAACGGCAGCCTCGCGGTGCTGGCCGCGATGGCCTGGCCCGGCGCCACCATCGACGCTGCCGACATCTCGGCCGACGCGCTGGCTGTCGCGCGCCGCAATGTGCAGCGGCACGATCTCGCGCGGAGGATCACGCTCGTCGTGAGCGACGGCTTCGCCGCCCTGCCTGGCCGCTACGACGTGATCCTGTGCAACCCGCCGTACGTGAACGCCGCGGCGATGGCCGCGCTGCCGGCGGAGTTTCGCGCCGAACCGGCGCTGGCGCTGGCCGGTGGCACCGACGGCATGGACGTCGTGCGCCGCCTGATCGCGCAGGCCGCGGAGCATCTCGGCGACGACGGCCTACTGGTGCTCGAAATCGGCCACGAGCGTGCGCACTTCGAAGCGGCGTTTCCGCGACTCGAGGCGCTGTGGCTGCCGACCACGACCAGCGACGACGGCGTGCTGCTGCTGACGCGCGCGGCACTGGAGGCAGCGTGATCACGCTGCGCGACGTCACGCTGCGCCGCGGCGCCAAGGTCGTGCTCGAACAGACCAGCGTCACCGTGCACGCCGGCGAGAAGGTCGGCCTCGTCGGCCGCAACGGCGCCGGCAAGTCGTCGCTGTTCGCGCTGCTGGCCGGCCGGCTGCATGCCGACCGCGGCGACGTCGAGGTACCGCCGCGCTGGCGCATCGGCGAGGTGGCGCAGAGCATGCCCGAGACCGACGACAGCGCCACCGACTTCGTGCTGCAGGGCGACGAGCCGCTGATGCGTGCGCGCTCGCAGCTCGCGGCGGCCGAGGGCGCGCACGACGGCCATGCCATCGCCGAGGCGCATGTCGCGCTCGAAGAGGCCGGCGCGTTCGACGCGCGGCCGCGCGCGCAGTCGCTGCTGCTGGGTCTCGGCTTTCTGACGTCGCAGCTCGACCAGCCGGTGAGCAGCTTCTCGGGCGGCTGGCGCATGCGGCTGCAGCTGGCGCGCGCGCTGATGTGCCCGAGCGACGCGCTGCTGCTCGACGAGCCGACCAATCACCTCGACCTCGATGCGCTGGTGTGGCTCGAAAGCTGGCTCAAGCGCTACGCCGGCACGCTCGTCGTGATCAGCCACGACCGCGAGTTCCTCGACGCGGTGACGCGCGTGACGCTGCATGTCGACCAGGGCAGCGTGCAGCGCTACGGCGGCAACTACAGCGCGTTCGAGGAGATGCGCGCCGAGCGGCTGATGCAGGCGCAGCAGGCCTTCGAGCGCCAGCGCGAGAAGATCGCGCAGCTCACGCGCTTCATCGAGCGCTTTCGCGCCAAGGCCACCAAGGCGCGCCAGGCGCAAAGCCGGGTCAAGGCGCTCGATCGCATGGAGCGGCTGGCGCCGGTGCTCACCGCGAGCGAATTCCAGTTCGAGTTCCGCGAGCCGGCGAGCCTGCCCAACCCGATGCTCGCGCTGCGCGATCTGGTGTGCGGATACGCGAGCACGCCGATCGTGCGCAACGTCAACCGCACCGTGCTCGCCGGCCAGCGCATCGGCATCCTCGGCGCCAACGGCCAGGGCAAGTCGACGCTGGTGAAGACCATCGCCGGCGTGCTGCCGCCGCTCGGCGGCACGATGACCGAGGGCAAGGGCCTGGCGATCGGCTACTTCGCGCAGCAGGAGATGGACCTGCTGCACGAGGACGACACCGCGCTGCAGATGATGGTGCGCCTCGCGCGCAGCGCCATGATGCCCCCGGGTCCGGGCCAGCCCGGCCCGCCCCCCGAGGGGGTCCGAGTTGCCCGGCAGAGCCGGATCAACTCGGGCGTCGACGCGCGCGAGCAGGAGCTGCGCAACTTCCTCGGCCAGTTCGCGTTCGCCGGCGACATGGTGCACCAGCGCGTGGGCACGCTCTCGGGCGGCGAACGCGCGCGGCTGGTGCTGGCGACCATCGTCTGGCGCAAGCCCAACCTGCTGCTGCTCGACGAGCCCACCAACCATCTCGACCTCGCCACGCGCGAGGCGCTGTCGCTCGCGCTCAACGAGTTCGAGGGCACGGTGATGCTGGTGAGCCACGACCGCGCGCTGCTGCGCGAGGTGTGCGACGAGTTCTGGCTCGTCACGGCCGGCGGCGTCGAGGCGCTCGACGTGGACCTCGACGACTACCAGCGCTGGCTGCTCGAGGTGTCGCGTGCGCGCGCCAAGGGCAGCGAGCCGCCGCCGCGGCCCACGCCCGAGGCCGGCACGCCCACGGCAGCCGCGCCCGCCGCAGCCACGCCGAAACCGGCATCGGCGCAGCCGCCGACGGCCGCGCCCGTGCCGGCGGCCGGCAACCGCCGCGACGAGCGCAAGCAGCAGGCACAGGCGCGCAGCGAACGCGCGAACCGCACGCGGCCGATGCGCATCGAGCTGACGCAGATCGACAGCCGGCTCGAAAAGCTCGGCGCCGAGCGCGCCGAGTTGGAGGCCGAGCTGAACACCGGTGCGCTCGCGCCGGCGCAGATCGCCGACCACGGCCGCCGCCTGAACCATGTGGCGGCCGAGGTGCAGCAGCTCGAGGAGCGTTGGCTCGAATTGCAGGCCGCCATCGAAGCCGCCGAAGGCGCCTGACGCGCGGCGGCGGTCGGCCGGGCCTGCGCCATCACGCGCGCTGCGCCAGCAGCAGCCGCAGCATCAGCTCCACCCTCGCCTTGGCCGGCGTGAGCGCGCCGGCCGACGGCCACGCTGCGCTGCCGCCCTCGGCCTCGAGGATCGCGCCGTCGCCGCAACGCGTGGCGCGCATCACCGCCATCTCGGCCCACGCCGCGCGCTCGAGCGCCAGCTCGATCGCCTCGTGCACGGTGCCGTTGCCGGTGGCAGCGATCACCAGGCCCTTGGTGCCGTTGCGCGCCAGCGCCTCGATCAACGCGCCGCCGGTGCCGGCGTGGCTGGTCACGATCTCCACCACCGGCCACGACGCCGCATCGCCGTCGAGCACGGCGATGCCCAGCGCCTCGCCGGCGGGCCAGGCGCGCGTGCGCACGAAGCGGCCTTCGTCGTCGAAGCGGCCGAGCGGCCCCACGTCACCCGAGCCGAACGCGTCGATGCGGTGCGCATGGGCCTTGCGCACGTCGGCCGCGCCGTGCACCACGCCGGCCATCGCCACCAGCACGCCGTGCGCGCCGCCCTCCTGCGCCAGCGCCACCGCGTCGGCCAGGTTGCGCGGGCCGTCGGCCTGGCGCGAACTCGCCGGGCGCATCGCACCGGTGAGCACCACCGGCTTGTCGGGCGCGAGCACGCGCTGCAGCAGCCAGGCCGTTTCTTCCATCGTGTCGGTGCCGTGCGTGACCACGATGCCCGCCACCTCGGGCCGCACCAGATGGTGCTGCACGCGCCGCGCGAGCTGCTGCCACACGGCATGCGTCATGTCCTTGCTGTCGAGCTGGGCCACCTGCTCGGCCTCGATCGGCTGGCCCTGCAGCGCGGGCACGGCGGCCACCAGCGCATCGATGCCGAGCTGCGCCGCGCGGTACTGCAGGTCGCTCGCGCCATCGCTCGCCACGCCGGCGATGGTGCCGCCGGTGCCCAGGATCACGACCTTGTGTTGCATGTTCTTCTCATCTGGATAAAAATACAGCTACTGGATGCAAGCTCAGGAGAGCACCTTGGAAGAAAGCCCCAAGCTCACCGCACGCCAACAGCAGATTCTCGATCTGGTGCAAAGCGCCATCGAGCGCAGTGGCGCGCCGCCCACACGCGCCGAGATCGCCGCCGAACTCGGCTTTCGCTCGCCCAATGCGGCAGAAGAGCACTTGCAGGCGCTCGCGCGCAAGGGCGTGATCGAGCTGGTGGGCGGCACCTCGCGCGGCATCCGCCTCAAGCCCGATCGCCTGCGCGCGCTGAACGAATCGCGCGGCAGGCAGTTCTCGCTGCCGCTGCCGAGCCTGGCGCAGCTCGCGCTGCCGCTGGTGGGCCGCGTGGCTGCGGGCAGCCCCATCCTCGCGCAGGAGCACATCGACACCACCTACATCGTCGAGGCCAGCATGTTCCCGCGCCGGCCCGACTACCTGCTCAAGGTACGCGGCATGAGCATGCGCGATGCCGGCATCCTCGACGGCGACCTGCTCGCGGTGCAGAAGACGCGCGAAGCCAAGAACGGCCAGATCGTCGTCGCGCGGCTGGGGGACGACGTGACGGTCAAGCGCTTTCGCCGCACGCGCAATGCCATCGAGCTGATCCCCGAGAACCCCGATTTCCAGACCATCACCGTGCCGTTCGACGGCGGCGACTTCGAGCTCGAGGGCGTGGCCGTCGGCCTGGTGCGCAACACGATGCTGATGTGAGGCGGCCCACCGTGAACACCGTCATCAGCGCCCCGCCGCGCGTGAAGCCGCGCAAGGCCGGCCATGCCGCCGAATGCGAGAGCTTCGAGCAGCTGCCCAACATCGGCGCGGCGATGGCGGCCGACCTGCGTGCGCTGGGCCTCGTGCATCCGCGCGAGCTGGCGCACCGCGATCCGTTCGTGCTCTACCAGGCGCTGTGCGCGCACACGGGCAAGCGGCAGGATCCTTGCGTGCTCGACACCTTCATGGCCGTCACCGACTTCATGCGCGGCGCGCAGGCCGCGCCGTGGTGGCAATACACGGCGCAGCGCAAGCTGCTCTACGGCACGGTGTAGCGCGCTCCGGCTTGGCGGTCGCCGGCGCGCACGCGCGCCGGTGGCTCAGCGCGCCGGCTGCAGCTGCAGCGTGGCCTCCGGCGCCGTTGCGCCCGGGAACACCGGCACGTACTCCACCGCGGCCCAGGGCTTCACGAAGCTGGCGTACCAGCGGCTCCACGGAATGCCGCTTTGCCCGCTGCTGTGCATGAAGCGCGATTGCGCGGGGTCGCCCAGGTCGTACAGCGCGCGCAGCGACGGGCCGTGCTCGTCGAGGTAGGGTTCGCCGGTCGCGGCGTCGGGTTTGTAGAGCACGCGCGACGCGTTGACGGTGAAGGTGTCGCCGCCCACCGGCGTGCGCAGTTCGAACCAGCGCGCCAGCGCCTTCACGCGCGAGAACGGCCGATGCTCAGACCGCGCCTGGTGCGCGCGGCCCCAGGCCCAGCGGCTCACGTCGCTGCCGTGGGCGGCGCTCAGTTCGTCGAGCGCGAGCGCGAAGGCGCGATCGTTGAGGTTGTCGCAGGTCTCGACCGCCGGCGTGGCCTTGTCGTCGCACCACCACCCGTCGTTGCGCGCCAGCACGCCGTCGAGCGCGTCGCGCAGCGTGCGCGTGGCGATCACGCGCTCGTACACCGGGCCCAGCTCGTCGGCGAAGACCAGCCGCGTCAGCTGCCGCTGCCAGGCCCAGAGGATCAGCGGTGCCGCCCGGTCGGGCGACATCGTGCCGTCGAAGCCCTCGAGCGCCTTCTTCGCCGCCGCGGCCAGCGGATGGTCGGCCTTGGCGCGCTGCAGCCAAGGCAGCACGCCGGCCGCGGCGAGCGAGGTCACGTCGGCCTGCATCGCGCGCAGATCGTCGATCGAATGCTTCGGCTTGGCCTGCAGCATCTGCACGATGCGCTGCTGGCGGTACGGCAACGCCCATTCGTTGGTGATGTAGTGCGGATAGTCGGCCGCCACCACGCGCTGGTTGGCGGTGGCGATCCAGCCGCGCGCCGGGTCGCGCTCCTGCGGCAGCTGGTCGCCGGAGAGGAATCCGTTCCAGTCGTAGCGCGCATCCCAGCCCGGCGCCGGCACCTGGCCCTCGAGGTCGTTGGCCGCCTTGCGCACCGGCACGCGGCCCGGCGCGATCCAGCCGATCGCGCCGTCGCGGTCGGCGACCACCATGTTCTGCATCGGCGCGACCCAGCGCTTGGCCGCGTCGATGAAGCCGGCCACGCTATTCGCGCGGTTCAACGCCAGGCCCACGCCCACCGCGTCGGCATCGGCATCGAGCGCCGTCCAGCGCATGGCGATCGCGTAGCCGGGCTTGCCCTTGGCGCCGAGCAGGTCGTCGGCGACGCCGGCGTCGGAGATGATCGGGCCGTGGCGCGACTCGCGCAGCGTCACGCTCACGTCGGGCCCGCCCTTGACCTTGATGACGTCGGCGAACGTCGTCAACGCCTCCCAGCCCTCGGGCGTCTGCACCTGCGCCGGATTGTCGGGGTTCAGGCGCTCGAGGTAGAGATCCTGCACGTCGGGCCCGGTGTTGGTGAAGCCCCAGGCGATGCGCTCGTTCTGCCCCAGCACCACCAGCGGCAGCCCGGGCATCGACGCGCCGGCCACCTTCAGCCCGGGCGCTTCGAGCCGCACGAAGTACCACAGCGCCGGCGCCGAGAGTTTCAGGTGCGGGTCGTTGGCGAGCAGCGGCTTGCCGGTGGTGGTGTGGCTGCCGGCGACGACCCAGTTGTTGGAGCCCGCGCCTTCGATGCCCGACGGCGGCGCCGCCGCGGCCAGACGGTCGAGCGCCGCATCGAGCGCCGGGTCGACGCCGGCAGTTGCCGTGGCGCCCAGCTTCCACTCGCGCAGCATCGCGGCGTAGTCGGCCGTGAGCAGCACCGGCTCGCCCGGGTAAGGCGGCAGCAGCTCGTGGATGCGCTGCAGCGGCAGGCGCAGCGCCAGCCGCAGGCGGGTCAGCTCGGTGCCCCAGTTGCCGCCGAGGTCCCACGCCATCATGATCGCCCAGGCCAGGCTGTCAGCCGGCTCCCAGGCTTCGGGCTGCAGGCCGAGGATCACCATCTCGGGCGGCCGCGCGCGCAGGTGGTCGCGGATGAAGGCATTGATGCCGGCGGCATAGGCCGTCACCGCATCGCGTGAATCCGGCGGCAGCTTGGCCCATTGCGCCTGCGCGGCGCGGCGCACGCCGAGCGCGCGCAAGAAGCGATCCGATTCGAACGCGCCCTCGCCGAACGCCTCGGCCAGCCGGCCGGCGCCGATGCGCCGGTGCGTTTCGAGCTGCCACAGGCGATCCTGCGCGTGCACGAAACCGAGCGCGAACAGCAGGTCGGCGGTGTTCGCGGCCTTGATGGTCGGGATGCCGTAGGCGTCGCGTTCGATGCGCACCGTCTCGCGCAGCCCGGCCACGTTGAGCGTGCCGTCGATCACCGGCGCGGCGCGCGTGGCGTAGAACCCCGCCGCAGCGACGGCCAGCACCAGCGCCGCCAGCAACAGCCCTCCGAGCCTGCGCAGCCATGCCATCGAAGTCTCCTGTGATTCCGGGTCAGTTCTCGCGCCGTCGCGCGGGCGCGCATGCGCGATGGCGAATTGTGCGGTCAAGCGCGCGTTGTTCGCGCCGCATCGCGCGCAGCCGATTCGCACAATGAGATCCAACGCTGTCACACACCATGCAAACCGCCACGCCGCGCCCCTACATGCCGAGCCCGGTGCCCGGCGCCGCGCTCGCCCGCGTGGGCTCGGGCATGCCGCAGGAGCGGCTGGCGCGCCTGGCGGCGCGACGCACCTTCGTCGACTTGAAGCAGCACTTCATGAAGGCCGTGGCCGACGTGCCCGGCTCGCGCGGCGACTGGCTGCGCTACCAGGTGCGGCAGGCCAACGACCCGGTCGACCTGTGGCTGCTGCGCGGCGCGGTGTTCGCCGTGCTGCCGGCGCGCGTGCCCGAGAGCCGCCGCATGCGGCTCGACCTGCACCGCGCGCTCGACACGGTGTTCCCCGACAGCGGCGACATCGACGAGATGCTGCCGCTGTAGGCGCTGCGCGCGGGCCAGGGCCGGCCCGGCCCTGGGTTCGCTCAGTCGACGCCGAGGAAGTCGCCCTTGCCGAGCGTCACGCCGTTGTGGCGCAGCAGCGCATACAGCGTCGTGGCGTGGAAGAAGAAGTTCGGCAGCGCCCAGTGCTGCAGGTAGAACAGCCCCTTGAAGCGCCGCGGGTCGCGGTTGCGCGCGGGGATCACGATGTCGCGCTCCTCGCTGCCGTCGACCATCGCCGGCTTGATCGTCTCTAGGAACGCGAGCGTCTTTCGGATGCGCTGGCGCAATTCGTCGAGCGTGGTTTCGTTGTCCTCGAACACCGGCGGATCCATCCCCGCCAGCCGCGCGGCGCAGCCCTTGGCGGCATCGCCGGCGATGCGCAGTTGCTGCGGCAGCGGCAGCATGTCGGGCGCGAGGCGCAGCGTCATGTACACCGCGGGGTCGAAGGCCTTGGCCTGCGCGTGGGCTTCGGCCTTGTCGAGCCAGGTGAGCATGTTGCTCAGGGTCTTCACGAATACCGGCACGCTCGCCGAGTACATCGAGATGCTCATGGTGCGGATCTCCTTGTCGTTGGCCGGGCTGGGTGCTGCCCGACTTGAGCGGGATCATGCCCGTTTTCGCGTCGGCCGCTACCGTGCCAACGCTACGTCAATCCAACGATCAGGAGACAACCCATGCTCAACATCACCCGGCGCTGGTCGATTGCGCTGGCAGCGGCGACGGTGCTCGCCGCTCACGGCGCGGCGCAGGCGCAGATCAAGGTCGGCGTCACGATTTCCACCACCGGGCCGGCGGCCTCGCTCGGCATTCCGGAGAAGAACACGGCGACGCTGTTCCCGAAGGAGATCGGCGGCAAGTCGGTCGAGTACATCGTGCTCGACGACGCGTCGGATCCCGGCGCGGCGGCCAACAACACGCGCCGCCTGCTCGTCGAATCGAAGGTCGACGTGGTGATCGGCTCGACGACCTCGCCCAACTCGCTGGCCATCATCGACATCGCCGCCGACGCGGCCACGCCGCTGATCAGCGTCGCCGCCAATGCGCGCATCGTCGAGCCGATGGACGCCAAGCGCCGCTGGGTGTTCAAGACGCCGCAGAGCGATTCGCTGATGGCCGACGCGGTGGTCGAGCACATCGCCAAGGCCGGGCACAAGACGGTCGCCGTCGTCGCGGTGGCCGACGCCTACGGCGACGGCTGGCTCAACGAACTGCAGAAGGCCACCGGCGCACGCAACGTGAAGATCGGCGCGGTGGAGCGCTACAACCGCGTCGACACCAACGTCACGCCGCAGGTCCTCAAGATCGTGGCCGCCAAGCCCGACGCGGTGATCGTCGTCGGCGCCGGCACGCCGGCGGTGCTGCCGCAGGCCACGCTGCGCGAGCGCGGCTACACCGCGGCGATCTACCAGACGCACGGCGTGGCCAACAACGACTTCCTGCGCGTCGGCGGCAAGGACGTCGAAGGCACGATCCTGCCGGTGGGCCCGGTGCTGGTGGCGGCGCAGCTGCCGGCCTCGCCGGTGCGCGACGCGGGCACGGCCTACATCAAGGCCTACGAGGACGCGTTCGGCAAGGACAGCGTGTCGACCTTCGGCGCCCACATGTGGGACGCGATGCTGCTGCTGCGGCAGGCGCTGCCGATGGCGGTGGCCAAGGCCGCGCCCGGCACGCCGGAGTTCCGCGCCGCGTTGCGCGATGCGCTCGAGAGCCTGAAGAACGTCACCGTCTCGCACGGCGTGATCTCGATGTCGGCCGACAACCACAACGGCATGGACGCGCGCTCGCGCGTGATGGTGCGCATCGAGAACGGGCGCTGGAAGCTGCTGCCCTGATTGGCGCAGCGCGCTGACGAGGCGGCCCGCGAGGCCGCCTTTTTCTTGGGCCCCGCGGCCAACGGGGATGGGCCGGCGCCCGACTTCCATCACAAAGCGTAACGCGCCGGGGCAGGCACAATCTTTGCCCCGGCCCATGAACATCATCATCCTCGACGACTACCAGGACGCCGTGCGCAAGCTGCCCTGCGCGGCCAAGCTCGAACCGTACAACGCCAAGGTCCACACCAACACGGTCAAGGGCATCGGGCAGTTGTCGGTGCGGCTGCGCGACGCCGACATCCTGGTGCTGATCCGCGAGCGCACGCAGTTCCCGCGGCAGCTGCTCGAAAAGCTGCCGCGGCTGAAGCTGCTCGCGCAGACCGGCCGCGTCGGCCCGCACATCGACATCGACACCTGCACGCGGCTCGGCATCGCGGTGGCCGAAGGCGTGGGCTCGCCGGTGGCGCCGGCCGAGCTGACCTGGGCGCTGGTGATGACGGCGATGCGCCGGCTGCCGCAATACATCGCGATGCTCAAGCACGGCGGCTGGCAGCAGTCGGGCCTGAAGTCGCAGTCGATGCCGCCGAACTTCTGCCTCGGCATGGTGCTCGCCGGCCGCACGCTGGGCGTCTGGGGCTACGGCAAGATCGGCCAGCTGGTGGCGGGCTACGGCCGCGCCTTCGGCATGCGCATCCAGGTCTGGGGCAGCGAGGCGTCGCGCGCCAAGGCCGTGGCCGACGGCCACTTCGCCGCCGAAAGCCGCGAGGCCCTGTTCGCCACCAGCGACGTGCTGACGCTGCACCTGCGCCTGGTGCCCGAGACGCGCGGCATCGTCACCGCGGCCGACCTCGCGCAGATGATGCCCACCTCGCTGTTCGTCAACACCTCGCGCGCCGAACTGGTGCAGGAGAACGCGCTGGTCGCCGGCCTCAACCGCGGCCGCCCCGGCATGGCCGCGGTCGACGTGTTCGAGAGCGAGCCGATCCTGCAGGGCCACCCGCTGCTGCGGCTGGAGAACGCGGTGTGCACGCCGCACATCGGCTACGTGGAGCTCGACAGCTACGAGCGCTACTTCGCCGCCGCGTTCGACAACGTCGTCGCCTTCATCCGCAACGAGCCCACCAACATCGTCAATCCCGACGCGCTCAAGGTGCTGCGTTGAACCCGGCGCGGCCGCAGCCGGCGCGCGCGGGCGGCCTGTGGGCGGCGCGCCGGCCGCCGGTGCGAATGGCATGAACGGCATGACCGATCTGCACCGGCCGCGCTCGCCGCGCGAGCTGTTCACCGCTTTCACCTGGCTGGCGCTGCAGGGCTTCGGCGGCGTGCTCGCGGTGGCGCAGCGCGAGCTGGTCGAGCGGCTGCGCTGGCTGCGGCGCGAAGAGTTCGTCGAGCTGCTCGCCGCCTCGCAGGTGCTGCCGGGGCCCAACATCGTCAACCTCGCCATCATGTTCGGCGACCGTCATTTCGGCTGGCGCGGCGCGGCCGCGGCCATCGCCGGCATGCTCGCGGTGCCGCTGGCGATCGTGCTGGTGCTGGCGGCCCTGTACGCGCAATTCGCGCACGTGCCGCAGGTGGCCGGTGCGCTGCGCGGCATGGGCGCGGTGGCCGCCGGGCTGGTGCTGGCCACCGCGCTGAAGCTCGCGGCCACGCTGAAGAAGAATCCGCTCGGTCTGCCCCTGTGCCTGACCATCACCGCGGCCACGGCCATCGCCGTCGGTGTGCTGCGCTGGCCGCTGGTGTGGGTCGTGCTCGGCCTGGGCTCGATCGGCTACGCCCTGGCCTGGCGCGCGCTCGCGGCGCAGGCGTCGCAGCGATGAACGCCGCGTTCTTCGGCACCCACGGCCTCGGCGCGATCGAGCTGCTGCAGCTCGCGGGGCACTTCGCGCTGCTGTCGCTGCTGGCGGTGGGCGGCGCGATCACCTCGGCCTCCGACATGCAGCGCTACCTCGTCGGCGAGCGCGGCTGGATCGACGCGCTGCAGTTCAACGCCTCGGTGGCGATCGCGCAGGCAGCGCCGGGGCCGAACATCCTGTTCGTCGCGCTGCTCGGCTGGAGCGTGGCCGGCCCGCTCGGCCTGCTGGCCACGATGGCCGGCATCATGGGCCCGTCGAGCGTGCTCACGCTGGTGGTCAGCCGCTACGGCCGCACGCGGCAGGACAGGCGCGCGGTGCGCGCCTTCAACGTCGGCCTCGCGCCGCTGACGATCGGGCTGCTGCTGGCCACCGGCTGGGTGCTGGCACAACCGTCACGCGGACACTGGGGCGCGATGGCGCTGGTGCCGGCGACGGTGCTGTTCATGCTGCGCACGGCGCGCAGCCCGCTGTGGATGATCGCGCTGGGTGCCGGGGTCGGCGCGCTGGGGTTCGCATGAGCGCGCTGGGCCGCTCCCAAGCGCTCATCCCGGAGCACGCAGTGCGGAGGGTGGTCCAGTGAGCTTGGTCGCAGGGGTTCACGACCTGCCGCTGTTCGTCGTCGCGGGGCTGCTGCTCAACGTCACGCCCGGCGCCGACATGGCGTTGGTCGGCGCGCGCAGCGCGACGCAGGGTTTTCGCGCCGGCGCGGCCGCCGCGCTCGGCGTGGGCGCGGGCTGCTTCGTGCACGTGGCGGCGGCGGCGCTGGGCCTGTCGGCCCTGGTGGCGAGCTCGGCCACGGCCTTCACGCTGCTGCGCTGGGCGGGCGCGGCTTATCTGGTGTGGCTGGGCATCGGCCTGCTGCGCAGCCGGCCGGCTGCGGCTGCCGCTGCGGCGCCGGCGCCCGAGGCATGGACGCGCGTGTTCGCGCAGGGCTTCCTCACCAACGCGCTGAACCCCAAGGTCGCCCTCTTCTTCCTCGCCTTCCTGCCGCAGTTCATCGACGCGCAGACGGCGCACAAGCTGCCCGCCTTCGTGCTGCTGGGCGTGATCTTCAGCGTCAACGGCACGCTGGTGAACCTCGCCTTCGCCGCGCTGGTGGTCGGCGTGCGCCGGCGCTGGCAGGGTGCGGCACGCGCCGGCGTGTGGCTCACGCGCGGCGTGGGCGCGCTGCTCGTCGCGTTCGGGGTGCGGCTCGCGCTGTTCGACGACGCACGCTGAACCGGGGTTCAGCCGAATCGCCCCTGCAGGAACCAGCCGCCGCCGTCGGCCGCGCTCAGCGGCAGCCGTGCGCGGAATACCCACACCAGCGCGCCATCGCTCGCGCAGGCGATGAAGTAGTCGCGCGCGGCGAGTGCGCCGTCCCACCAGCCCGACTCGATGCGCTCGGGCCCGGCGAGCAGCTGCAGCGGCGCACCGTCGAGACAGGGGCGCGAGGCCCGCTCGGCCAGCGGCTGCGGCGCCTCGAGCAGCCACAGCGGCCGCGTGAGCGGCGCGTTCATGTGTTCCGGCTGCGCGAGCGATGCGCCCATGCGTTGCGGCCGCGCGAGCGGCGCGCTAGCGCCCGCGCTCGCCGGCACCCAGGCCATCGCGCGCTCGGGCCGATGATCGGCCACCGGCACGAGCCGCTGCACGCCCTGCGGCCCGAGCCGCGCCTGCAGGCGCTCGATCAACCGCACCAGGCCCTCGCGCTCGGTGCTGCGGCTCGGAAACAGCTCGGCATTCGGCGCCGGCGCGTGCACCAGCGCATCGCAGTGCAGGCTCAGGTCGAGCGTCGGCGCGGGCAGTTCCCAACGCGCCAGTCGCTCGGCCAGCAGCGACTGCAGGTGCGCGAGATCGGCCGACGGCTCGGCCAGCGCCACCTCGAGCATGCACGGCGTGGCCGCCTCGCCGCGGCGGCGCGATTCCGGATGCGCCACCAGCGCGAAGCGCGCCACGCGGGCCTGCCGCGCCGCCGCCCACGCCAGCAGCCGCACGAGCAGCACGCGCGCGCCGGCGAGCAGTTGCTCGGCCGTGTCGGCGCGCGCGAAAAGCTCCAACCGCTGGTCGAAGCGCGGTGGCGGCTCGATCGGCTCGCGCGGATCGGGTGCGTCGCCGCGCGCGCGGTCCAGATCAGCCAGCAGCGCGGGGCCGAAGCGGCGCGCCAGGCCCGAGCGCGGCAGATGCTGCAGATCGGCCAGCCGCGTGAGGCCCATGCCCTGCAGCGCCTCCCAGTGCTCGCGCCCGGGGCCGAGCAGCCACACCGGCGCCTCGTCGAGCAGGCGGCGCAGCGCGGTGCGGTCGGTGCTGTGAGCGCCGCGCACCAGATCGTCGCGCCAGCGCGCGAGCAGCGCCGCGCCGAGCGCGGTGGGTGCGCTCGCGAGCTGAACGCGGTGCGCGAGCGGCCGCAACGCCGCCTGCAAGCGCTGCAGCAGCTTGGCGAAGCCGCCGAAGCAGCGCAGGCTCGGCCCCACTTCGAGCAGCACCACCGGCACGCCGGCGCTGGCATCGACGCACACGCTGGGCGTGAACGCGAGCGCGACATGCACCACCGCCTGCAGCGCCTGCGCATCACGCGCCGCATCGGCCTGGCCCAGCAGCAGATCGGCGGCCAGCGCCAGCGCGGTGGCGCGCTTGCTGCCGGGCTTGACGCCCAGCGCGGCGGCACGCGCATTGACCTGCGTGATGCGATGCGCGTCGATCAGCGCCAGCGGCCGCGCCTGCGCCTCGGGCGGCAGCGTGGCGGCGAACGATTCCAGCGACAGCGCGGGCAGATGCACGGCCAGCCACAGCATCGCGAGTGCTCCGTCATCACCGTGCCGGCTGTGCGTGCGGCTGGCCCGCCGTCGCATGCGGCGCCGCAGTCAACGCCATGCTCGACGCCGCATGCAGCGCCGGCTCCGCCGCCGGCTCCGGCCCGCCGGCACGCACGCCCGGCACCCCGCGTGCCGCGGCGCGCGAGCGCGCGCGCGCGGTGAGCACCGCCGGCAGCGCGAGCTCGATCGGCGCCGCCAGCGGCGGCCCGCGCCGCTTGAGCACGCGCAGCGCCAGCGCATCGATGCCGGCGCAGCCGAGCGCCAGGCGCAGCGGCGCGGCGCTGGGCTTCAGCCGCGCCTCGATCTCGCGCAGCAGGAACACCGGCCCGTCGTGCGCCTGCGCCGCGAGCTGCAGGCGGCGCAACGCGTCGGCACGCAGCCGCTGCGGCAGCCAGGCGAGCACTGCGCCGACATGGCCGCTCTTGAGCGATTGCTCGAGCGCCCACAGCAGATCGGCCGCCGGCGGCATGCGGCGCAGGCTGGCCGCGCCGCGCGGCCCGGCGCGGCCGTAGATCACCAGCAGCTGCTCGGTGGCCACGCCCAGCTGCGCCAGCGCCCAGCCGCTCAGGCCCGCCGGCGGATCGAACAGCATCACGCTGTGCCCGCCGCCGGCGATGCGCGCCAGCGCCGGCGCGAGCAGGCGCAGTTCGCCGAGGCCCGCATGCGGCAGCAGCAGCTCGGTGAGCACGCCGTGCGGCCAGCCGCCGCCGGGCAGCTCGGCATCGAGCGGCGCGAAGCCGCTCGGCGTGGCTGCGCCCTGCACCCGATGGCCGAGCTGGTGGGCGTGCCACAGCGCAGGGTGCAACAAAACCGCCGTGGCCCCGTGCCGCAACGGCACGGGCACCACGGCGCAAGCCTGCTGCGAAGCAGGCGGTCTGTCGATCAAGGAGGGTGACAGGGGCACGAGGATACTGTATATTTATACAGCTTTCCTCGCAACTTCATCGATACCCCCATCGACAGGGCAACGCGCTACGCCCCCACCGCCCTCGCCACCGCCTGCGCGCACAGCGACACCGCGGTGTTGGCCTCGGCGATCACGCGGCCCATGGTGATGAAGCCGTGGATCTGGCGTTCGAAGCACACGTACTGCGTGCGCACGCCGGCCTTCGACAGCGCGTCGGCGTACTGCCGGCCCTCGTCGCGCAGCGGGTCGAAGCCGGCGGTGAGCACGAAGGCCGGCGGCAGCCGCGACAGGTCGGGGTGCAGCAGCGGCGAGGCGCGCCAGTCGTCCCACTGCGCGCGCTCGGGCACGTAGTGGCCGCGGTAATAGGCGATCGAGTCGGCGGTGAGCATGTAGCCCTGGCCGTTGGTGGTGTGCGACGGCGCGACGGCGCGCATGTCGGTGGCCGGGTAGATCAGCAGCTGCAACCGCGGCTGCGCATCGCCGGCGTCGCGCAGCGCGATCGCCGTCACCGCGGCGAGGTTGCCGCCGGCACTGTCGCCGCCGATCGCCAGGCGCGATGCATCGACGCCGAGCGCATGCGCCTGCGCCAGCACCCAGCGCGTGGCGGCCAGGCAGTCGTCCACCGCGGCGGGAAAGCGGTGCTCGGGGCCGAGCCGGTAGTCCACCGCCACCACCGTGCAGCGCGACTGCTGCGCCAGCTCGCGGCACAGCACGTCGTGCGTGTCGAGGTCGCCGATCGTCCAGCCGCCGCCGTGGTAGTACACCAGCACCGGCGCGGCAGCGCCCGACGCCGCCGCGCGGTACAGCCGCAGCGGCACCGAACCGTGCGCGGCATCGGTGCGCAGCTCGCGCACCTCGGCCAGCGCCGGCGCGGCGGGCTGCGTGTAGCCGCGGCGGTCGCGATACAGGCTTCGCGCCGCGTCGGGCGTGAGCGTGTGCGTGGGCGGCACGCCGCGTGCGATCATCAGGTCGATCAGCGCGCGGGCATCGGGGTCGAGCATGGGCGGTCTCCGGTGCGGGCGATGGGCTTCGCTCGCAGTCTAGAGGTTGCCGCATGCGCCCTGGGCCCGACAGGGTTCGCACGTCACCGACAATGCCGGTCATGCCGGCCCTGCCCGCCTCACCGCCGCACGCTCACGCGTCGCCCGTCACGCTGCGCCCGCACCGCGCAGGCGACATCGGCTGGGTGATCTCGCGCCACGGCGCGCTCTACGCCCAGGAGTACGGCTGGAACCTCGAGTTCGAAGGCCTCGTGGCGCAGATCGCCGGGCAGTTCCTGCTGCGCTTCGACGCCGCGCGCGAGGCCTGCTGGATCGCCGAGCGCGACGGCGTGAACCTCGGCTGCGTGTTCCTGGTGCAGGCGCGCGACGACGCCAGCGGCGAGCCCGAGCCCGGCACGGCGCAGCTGCGGCTGCTGATCGTGGAGCCGTCGGCGCGCGGCCTCGGGCTCGGCGCGCGGCTGGTGGCCGAATGCGAGCGCTTCGCGCGGCAGGCGGGCTATGCGCGCATCCGGCTGTGGACGCAGTCGATCCTCGGCAGCGCACGCGCGATCTACCAGAAGGCCGGCTACCGCCTCGTGGCCACCGAGCCGCACCGCAGCTTCGGCGCCGACCTGATCGGCGAGAACTGGGAGCTGACGCTGTAGCGCCGGCGCGCGCTCTCAGGCGAATTCCTGGCGCACCATCGGCGAACGCAGCCGGCCGATGATCCAGCCCAGCGCGGCGCACGCCGCCAGGCTGACCGCGAGCGCCGCCATGCGCGCCGCCGCGGCCAGGCCGCCGAACACGCCGAGCGCCTCGCGCGGCAGCGCACTGCGGCTGAGCGTGGTGTCGATCAGGCTCTGCAGCAGCTCCTGCTGCAGCCACAGGCCGAGCAGGTTGCCGACGATGGCCACCGCCGCGAGCGCGATGAAGGCACGGCGCGCCCATTCCAGCCGCAGCAGCAGCCCGACCGCGGCCGCCACCGTGGCCACCGACAGCACCAGGCCCACACCCGCCACCCACGGCAGGTGCGCCACCAGCAGGCTGGTCAGCAGCGGCAGCGCGCGCGGCTCGAACGCCGGCTGAAAGCCCGGCAGCAGCGACATCAGCGCCGCGTTCTGCACCAGCGTGCTCAGGCTGGCCACCGAGCCCAGCACGATGAACACCCAGGCCGTGACGCTGACGAACAGCGATCGCGATCCGACGTTGAAGGTCTGTGGCATGGCGCGTCCCCCCTGCTCCGGCTCTGCGGGCATCGAATGCTTCCAGGCTTCGATGCTGCATGCGGCGCGTGACAGGGATTCTTCGGCGCGCGGCGTGCGGCGTCATTCCCTCAGCCATGGGTCAGGCCCGCGTTGTGCGCCGCACGAAGCGTGACGCACCCCACACTGTCGGCCAGAGCGTGGTGTCAGCCGAAGCGCAGCGCGTGGATCGGCGGCTGCCGCTGCGGCATCGCGTGCCAGGCATCGCCGCCGTCGAAGCTCGTCCACAGGCCGCCGCCGGTGCTGCCCATCAGCAGCGTGCGGCCGTCGCCAGCCACGGCCAGGCCGTGGCGATACACGAGGTCGTAGCAGTCGGTCTGCGGCAGGCCCCGGCGCTGCGTCTCGAAGCTGCGGCCGCCGTCGCGCGTGCGGTTGACCACCAGCGCGCCGTCCTTGGGCACGCGGCACTGGTCGGCCACGGCGGGCACGAACCACGCGGTGTCGGGATCCGCCGGATGCGCGGCCACCGCGAAGCCGAAGCTCGACAGCGGCGCCTTCAGCTCCTGCCAATGCAGGCCCTCGTCGGTCGAGCGCCAGATGCCGTTGTGGTGCTGGCACCAGAGCACGTCGGGCTTCGCCGTGCAGCGCGCGATGAGGTGCGGATCCTGGATGCGCGGATCGCCGGCGCGCTCGGGTGGCATGTAGGCCGCGCTCAGGCCGTCGCAGCGCAGCGACCATTGCGCGCCCGCGTCGGCGCTGTGCCACACGCCGCCGCAGCTCACCGCGAGCATCAGCTCGCGCTCGCGCTGCGGATGCACGCTGATCGAGTGGATGCCCGGCACGTCGTAGCCGCCGCCGAACCACTCGGCGCGTTCGGGCCGGTCCCACAGCGAGCGCATGAGTTGCCAGCTCTGGCCGAAGTCGCCCGAGCGGAACAGGCCGCCGGGCAGCGTGCCGGCCCACACCGTGCCGCCGGCGACGGCCATCGACCAGATCTGCACCAGCTTCCACGCCGGCCCGGGGGCATCGGCCGGCTGCTCGGGGAAGGTGGGCACGCTCACCTCGCGCCAGCTGGCGCCGGCATCGTCGCTGGCGTGCAGCTTGGTGCCGAAGTGGCCGAGGTTCAGCGCCGCGAGCATGCGCCCTTCGTGCGGCCCGCGCTCGATCGGCGGCAGCACCATCGACACCGGCTCACCGAGAAAGCTCACCTGCGCGATGCGCCAGCCTTGCGCCTGGCGCTGCAGGCGGAACAGGCCCTTGCGCGTGGCGACCCAGGCGCGTTCGTGATTCATCGCGTCATCCTCCGGACAGCGCCTGCAGCACGTGCACCGTGCTGTCGGGCTGCAGCGCCTGGTCGAGCCGACGGCGCTCGTCGCAGCGTGCGCCGTCGATGAAGATCACCACGTTGGCGCGCACGTGCGCCTGGTCGTCGAGCACGTAGCCGCGCAGGCGCGGGTTGACCGCGAAGGCCGCGTCGAGCGCATGGCGCAGCACGGTCGCGTCGGTCTGCACCTCGGGCGTGGCGGTGAAGCGCTGCAACTGCGGTGTGAACACGACGCGTGGCATGCGGCCATGATGCACGAGCGGCTCGCCGGGCCGCAAGGCGCACTGCGACAATGCCCGCCAGCCCGCAGGGTCACGCGCCGCGTGACCGGGGCTCGACGCCGCCACACCGATCCATGTCCGCCGGTCTGTGGGCCGCCATCGCCGCCTACGGCTGCTGGGGCCTGTTTCCGCTGTACCTCAAGCACCTCGCGCACGTGTCGCCGCTCGAGGTGGTGATGCACCGCTCGTGGTGGTCGCTGCTGCTCGTGCTCGCGCTGCTCGCCGCCGCCAGGCGCCTCGGCGCGCTGCGCGACGCCGCCCGCTCGCCGCGGTTGCTGCTCACCTGCGCCGCCACCGCCGTGCTGCTGACCACCAACTGGCTGGTCTACGTGTGGGCCGTGGTGAACGACCGCGTGGTCGACGCGAGCCTCGGCTACTTCATCAATCCGCTGGTCAACGTGCTGCTCGGCTACGTGGTGCTGCGCGAGCGGCCGCGCGCGCTGCAGTGGGCGGCGATCGGCTGCGCGGCCTGCGGCGTGCTGTGGCTCGGCGTCAGCGCTGGCCATTGGCCCTGGGTGTCGCTGGCGCTGGGCATCAGCTTCGGCTTCTACGGCCTGCTGCGCAAGACGGCGCCGGTCGGCGCGGCCGAGGGCCTTGCGCTCGAAACGGCGTGGCTCGCCCCGCTGGCGCTCGGCGGCATGCTGTGGCTGGCCGCGCGGCACGAGGGCCACTTCGGCCAGGGCGACTTCGCCACCGATGCGCTGCTGCTCGCCGCCGGCCCGGCCACCGCGGTGCCGCTGCTGCTGTTCGCGATGGCGGCGCGGCGCGTGTCGCTCACCACGCTGGGGCTGCTGCAGTACCTGGCGCCGTCGATCCAGTTCGCGCTCGGCGTGTGGCTGTACCGCGAGCCGTTCGGGCCGGCGCGTGCCGTCGGCTTCGCGGCGATCTGGCTCGGCCTGCTGCTCTACAGCGGCGAAGGCCTGCTGCGCTGGCGGCGGCGCTCGAGCGTCGCGGCGCAGGCATGATCCGCCGATGCCGCTGAAGCCTCGCCCGCTCATCACCCGCAGCGTTGGCGCACTCGCCTGCGCGGCCGCGCTCTGGCACACGCCGGCGCTCGCCGACGAGCTGCCCACGCGCATCACGCTCGGCGCCGAGGTGGTGCACCTGCCCGCCGGCGAACGCATGGGCCTGGCCGGTGGCGCGGTGCTGTTCGACGCCGGCGACGCGTGGTGGCTCGGCCCCGCGGTATACGGCGCAGCAAGCGGCTCGCGCGGCGGCCTCTTCGTCGGCGGCCTGCAAGTGCTCAAGCGCTGGCCGATCGCGCCGCGCTGGTGGCTGCAGGCGAGCGCCTACGCGGGTGGTGGCGGCGGCGGCTCCGCGCCGGTGGGCGGCGGCCTGATGTGGCGGCCCGAACTCGCCGTGATGCACGAGTTCGGCGCGTTCGAGGCGGGGCTCGGCTGGTCGCACGTGCGCTTCGCCACCGGCGACATCGCCAGCTCGCAGCTCGGGGTGCTGCTGAGCTGGCGCGGCGACTTCGTGCACCGCGGGCTCGATGCCGGCGCCACTCATGGCCCGGCCCGCACGGGCTTCGGCTTCGACGAGCTGGCCGGCACGGCCACCCGCTACAACCTGCGCAACACGCCCGGACGCCGCATCGGGCTGGTGGGTGCGCGTGCCGAGCACGCGAGCGGCACGCGCGCCGAGGGCGCGGGCGACGCATGGCGCTGGGGCATCGAAGCAGCAGCCGCGGCGCAGGGCGACGCCGCAGGCTACATGGAGATCCTCGGCACGCTGGGCCGCGACATCGCGCTCGGCGCCGATGCGCCAACGGCACCGCGCATCACGCTGCGCGGCGCGCTCGGCCTCGGCGGTGGCGGTGCGGTGCCCACCGGCGGCGGCGCGATCGGCAAGCTCGCCGCCGGCCTCGCCTGGCCGCTCGGCAACGGCGTTAGCGTCGGCGCCGAGGCGGGCATCGTGCGCGCGCTCGATGCACCGCTGCGCGCGCGCACGGCGCAGCTGTGGCTGTCGATGAACCTCGAGCCGCCGGCCGCCGCGCCGGCGGTGCGCAGCGAATGGGCGGCAACGATCCAGGGCTACGCGCACGCGCGGCGCGTCGACGGCAGCTCGCGCGACTTGCAGACCATCGGCCTCAAGCTGAATCGCTACGTCGGCGAGTCGCTGTACCTCAGCGCGCAGGCGCACAGCGCCTTCGCGGGCGGCGCCGGCGCCTATTCGGTGGGGCTGGTGGGCGCGGGCCTGGCCACGCGCGCGGTCGACGCGCCCTGGCAGTTCGGTGCCGAGTTGCTGGCCGGCGCCGCCGGCGGCGGCGGCGTGGTCACCGGCGGCGGTGCGATCGTGCAGGCGCTGGCCTGGGCCGGCTGGCGCTGGCGGCCGGAGCAGCAATGGCGCCTCGGCGTCGGTGCCGTGCGCTCGCTGCGCGGCGACCTGTCGACGCCGATCGCCGAGCTGACGTGGATGCGCGCGTTCGGGTTGTAGCGCGCGCGCTCAGGCCTTCAGGTCGCCGGCCAGGCTGGCGAGCGTTTCGGCAGCGACGCTCACGTGCGCCGGGTAGTGCGTATGGTCGCAGCCGATCTTCACGCCGGCGCCGGCGCGGATCGCGCTGCGCTGCGCGGCGTTGAACTCGAAGCGCACGAAGTGCACCGACGAGGTCTTCTCGTCGTTCTCGCGCTCGAGATCCTCGTCGGCAATGGCGTACACGCGGGCCTGCCCTTCGACCTCGACGAAGATGCGGTCTTCCACGCCGATCAGCCGCGCCAGCTCGCGCTTGCGCTCGTGCGGGTCGGGGTACTCGATCAGCATCGTGGCCTTCCAGTTGCTGCCGTCGGGCACCAGCGGGCCGTAGGCGTCGATCTCGCCGCGGATGCCCTCTTGCTCGAAGATCTTCTCGATGTGCAGCATCTCCTGGATCTGGCGGCGGATGGTCTGCTCGTCTTCGAACTGCAGCGTCATGTGCTCGCCGAGCGCCACGCTGCGCAGCTTGCGGTGCGCGATCGCGCCGGCGCGGCTCGACGCGCGGATCTTCGCGTAGGCCTCCAGCGTCAGCAGGTTGTCGGGGGTGATGGTCATCGCATCGTCTCCTGGATGATCGGATCAAATGCCGTAGGCGCGCCGCACCACCGACAGCGGGTGCTGCACCGCCTTGGCCGGCGTGCCGGCCTCGGCCATGCCCTGCGCGATGTGGTGGCCGGCCATGGGGCAGTCGCTGGCGATCACGTCGGGCTCCTGCGCCGCCATGGCCTTGAACACCGGGCGGCCGATCTTCATCGCCACCGGGTGCGTGGGCGTCTTCACGCCGTAGGTGCCGGCGTGGCCCGAGCAGCGCTCCACCGTGGTGAGCTTGACCTCCACCGTATCGCCGATCAGCTTGAACATCTCCTCGGTCTTCCTGCCGATCTTCTGCACGCGGCCGTGGCAGGGGATGTGATAGCTCAGCTTGCCGATCGCGGCCTTGAAGTCGGTCTTCAGCAACCCGTCTTTATGGCGCGCGACGAGGTATTCGAACGGATCCCACATCGCCTCCTTCACTGCCTGCGTGTCGGCGCAATCGGGGAACATCAGCGGCAGCTCCTGCTTGAACATCAGCGTGCAGCTGGGCACCGCAGTGACGATCGCGTAGCCCTGCTTCGCATAGCGCGCCAGCACCGGCATGTTGGCGGCCTTGTGTTTCGCCACCGCGTCGAGGTCGCCCAGCTCGAGCTTGGGCATGCCGCAGCACGACTCCTTCTCGACGATCACGTACGGGATGTCGTTGTGGCGCAGGATCGCGAGCAGGTCGTGCCCGATGCCGGGCTCGTTGTAGTTGATGAAGCAGGTCGAGAAGATCGCCACCTTGCCCGGCGTGCGCTCGCCGTTGGTGACCACGGGGGCGGCTGACTTCTCGGCGCTCCAGCGAAAGCGCTGTGTAGCCAGCTCGGGCATCCAGGCCTTGGGGTGCACGCCGAGCACGGCATCCATCTGCTTGCGCGCGAAGGCGGTGCGGTTCACTGCGTTGACGGCCTGCACGACGATCGGGATGCCGGCGAACTGGCCGTGCACGTCGGTCGAGGCCAGGAATCTCTCGCCGGCCTTGACCCTGCCCTGGCGGAACTTGATCGCCTTGGCGCGCAGCATCAGGTGCGGGAAGTCGAGATTCCACGCGTGCGGCGGCGTGTAGGGGCACTTGGTCATGTAGCACAGGTCGCAGAGGTAGCACTGGTCGACGACGCTCCGGTAATCCTCCTTCTTCACGCCGTGCACTTCGCCGTCGCTGGTGGCGTCGACGAGGTCGAACAGGTTCGGGAAGCTCTGACACAGGCTGACGCAGCGGCGGCAGCCGTGGCAGATGTCGAACACGCGCTCCATCTCCTTGAAGGCCGATGCCTCGTCGAAGAAGTCGGGGTTCTTCCAGTCGAGCGGGTGCCGGGTCGGTGCTTCGAGATTGCCTTCGCGCATGGGTTCGGTCTCGTCGGATGACAAACAAGGGGCGCGAGGCCCCTTGTTGGAGTGACGCCTCGCGGGCCGCGTCAGTCGGCCAGCGCGTCGAGTGCCTTCTGGTAGCGGTTGGCGTGCGAGCGCTCGGCCTTGGCCAGCGTCTCGAACCAGTCGGCGATCTCGTCGAAGCCTTCGGCGCGCGCCGTCTTGGCCATGCCCGGGTACATGTCGGTGTACTCGTGCGTCTCGCCGGCCACGGCGGCCTTGAGGTTCTGCCGCGAATTGCCGATCGGCAGGCCGGTGGCCGGGTCGCCCGAGCCGTTTTCCAGGAATTCCAGGTGGCCGTGCGCGTGGCCCGTCTCGCCTTCGGCGGTGGAGCGGAACAGCGCTGCCACGTCGTTCTGGCCTTCCACGTCGGCCTTGTTGGCGAAATACAGATACCGGCGGTTGGCCTGCGACTCGCCCGCGAAGGCGTCCTTCAGGTTCTGCTCGGTCTTCGATCCCTTCAATGCTGCCATCTCACGCTCCTCGAAGCTGGGTGTTCATCAACGGTCGCCCGCGTGCGGGCCGACACCACGTACGCTACCAGCGGCCGGGCGTCGCAGCCAATTCAAAGCATCAATCTGATGCGAAGGAAATGGCTATGAGCTTGACATGGGCCATTGCGACGCGAGGCCGTGCGCCCGGGTTCAGCGCAACCCCAGCAGCCGCAACGCAAGCTCGTGCAGCCGCGCGCCGGGCTCGACCAGGCCGTGCAGCACGTTGAAGTGGTTGCAGCCGGGGATGGTCTCGCACGCCGGCACCGAGGTCGGGCCCCACTGGTCGCGGATCAGCTGGTTCTGGCGCAGGAACTCGTCGCTCTCCTCCAGCCCGACCACGGCATTGAGCGTGCCGCGCGGCCGCGGGAAGAACGCCGGGCTCAGGCGCTTCACCGCGGCCGGCGTGAGCCGCAGGTCGGCCTGCAGGAACGGCGCGAGCCGCAGCGGCTCCAGGTCGAACAGCCCCGAGATCGACAGCGCTGCGGGCACCAGGTTGGGCGGCAGATCCTCACCCACCACGCGCCAGCGACACGACAACAGCATCGCCGCCAGATGGCCGCCGGCCGAGTGGCCCGCCACCGCGATGCGCGCGGCGTCGCCGTTGATCGACGCGGCGTTGCGCCACGTCCAGGCCAGCGCGCGCGTCATCTGCAGCGCGATGGTCTCGATCGTCACCGCCGGGCACAGCGCGTAGTTCACCACCACCACGGTCGCGCCCGCCTGCACGAAGGCCGGCGCGATGAACGAGAAGTCGCGCTTGTCGAGCGAGCGCCAGTAGCCGCCGTGGATGAACACCAGGATCGGCGCGCCGGGCTGCGCGGCAGGAAAGACATCGAGCGTCTCGCCCGGCTCGTCGCCGTAGCGCTGGTCGAGCCGCGACGCGAGCCCCTGCCGCGCCAGCGCCGACGATTCGCTCCAGCGCGCGAACACCTGCGCATGGTCGGGCACGCGGGCGCGGTTGTTGTACTGGGCCTCGAGCCAGGCCGAATCGGTGAGTGACATGGGTGCAGCTCCATCCATGGCGGTGCAACCGGCGCATACCGGCAAGGGGCGCTTTCTATACCGGCCGCGCGCATCTGGGGCTGATCTGGATCGCTGCTAGAATGCGCGACTCTTTCGGGGACGTAGCTCAGCTGGGAGAGCGTCGCGTTCGCAATGCGAAGGTCGAGGGTTCGATCCCCTTCGTCTCCACCAATGAAATCAGGGGCCCGCCGGTGAGCGGGCCCTCTCATTTTCGGGCCGCATGGGCCGCAAGCGCGGCCCATGCGGCCCATGCCGAACCCTGACCCTCACACTACTGCGGCCCATGGGCCAGTTGACCTTCGCACGCCCTCGCGCGAAGGTCATCGTCTGAACCGCTGCCACACGACCTTCACACTCAGGCGGCCCACGCCGCGCGGGTTCATGCAGTTCGTCGCGCGAAGGTCATGTGGGTCGCATGGGCCGCAGTGAGAAGTCAGGCACGGCAAGGCGTTGGCTCATCGTCAACGCGGCCGCACGACCTTCGCGCCACGATTGACCGTCGAGCGATCCTGCAGGCCCGATCCAAGTGACTCTTGCGGCGTCCGGGCTGTGGACTTACCTCGCGGGCGGGGCACAACCTAGCCGCAATACTGTTCAGATAGAAATCGGCGTGTCAGAATCCGGTTCCGTCCTGACCACGAGGGGCGGAGCGGATGGCGAGAACCCGAAAGGCGTTGCCGGAGAAGGTCGACGTTGCGCACCTGATCAGCACTGGCGTGCTGGCCAGCGTGTGCCCGCGACCGCTGATCGACGAGGTACTTGAAGAGACGGGACGAGGCAGTCAGCGCAATCGGCTGCTTCCGGCGCCGGCAGTCGTGTACTACGTGATGGCGCTGGCGCTGTGGCGCGAGGCGCCGCTGGAGGAGGTGCTGCGCGTGGTGTGCGAGGGCCTTCAGTGGCTCGGTGGCGGCCAGGCCGAGGCGGTGCAGGCCAGCAAGTCGGCGATCTCGCAGGCGCGAACGCGACTCGGAGCGGAAGTGATGCGGCGCTTGGCCGAGCGTGTGCTGCGCCCGCTGGCGGCGCCCGATGCGCCGGGAGCGTGGTATCGCGGCTGGCGCGTCATGGCGCTGGACGGCAGCGGCATGGACGTCGCCGACGAAAAGGCCAACGCCGAGTTCTTCGGCTATCCGACGGCTACGCGCGGCCAGAGCGCCTTCCCGCAGGCGCGTGTACTCGGCCTGGTCGAATGCGGCACGCATGCCATCACGGCGGCCGACATCGCCCCTTACGCGCACAGCGAGAAGGCGATGGCCGCCGAGCGGCTGCCGGGCTGGCTCGACATGAGCATGCTGCTGCTGGCCGACCGGGGCTTTTACAGCTTCAAGCTGTGGCAAATCGCCAGCGCCACCGGCGCGGCGCTGCTGTGGCGGGTGAGCTCCACACTGAAGCTGCCGGCGCAGGAGGTGTTGCCCGACGGTTCGTACCTGAGCACCGTCTACGACAGTACCGACACCGCGCGCAAGCACGGCGTCACGGTACGCGTAGTCGAGTACGAGTTGGACGGCTCGGCCACCGCGACGCAAGACAGCTATCGGCTGCTGACCAACGTGCTCGATGCGAGCCAGGCGCCGGCCGAGGAGTTGGCGGCGCTGTATCACGAGCGCTGGGAGATCGAGGGCGTGTTCGACGAGTTCAAGACGCACCTGCGCGCCAACAGTACCGTGCTGCGCAGCAAGACGCCCGATCTGGTACAGCAGGAGCTGTGGGGCCTGTTGCTCGCGCACTTCGCGGTGCGGCAATTGATGGCGCAAGCTGCGTGGGATCGCGGCTTGGACCCGGACCGCCTGAGCTTCAGCCATGCGGTGCGCGTGATCAAACGGAAAATGCCGCAGGCCGCGGCCCTTCCCCCCTGAGCGGCTGCCAAGTTGGCGCGCAGCGCTGCTCGCCGAGATCGCCAGCGGCAAATGCGTCAGCAGCCGCGGCCGCTTCAACCCGCGTGGCGTCAAGCGCAAGATGAGCAACTTTCAGGTTCGGCACCGAGGCGCCAAGCTGCATCAGCGACATCAGCCCGTACCCCGAATATGTATCTGAACAGTATTGAACCTAGCCGGAGACCGGTCGCAGGTTGCGATCGTCGAACTCTGGCTTCAAGTTTCGATCATCTTGTTCGGCCAAGAGCATCGAAATGCGAAGCAGCCGAAGTCGGCTATGGTTCCAACAATCGAAGGGTGTTGGAAATGGCGTCCCAATTCCACTTGCGCTTGGCCACGCGGGCCGACGCAATAGCCGGCAGGTCCTTACGCTTGGCAGCGTTGACAAGTCCCTGAACCACGTAGCGCGTGAGAAATGGGCGTGATTCCACGCCCAAGTGTTAGAGATCATCGCGCCGCCCACCGATAGAGTGGTTGACGACGCAGCCCCATTGCGCTGTGCCGAGACTCCAACCGGGACGAGAGGCGAACATGACGTCTTCGAGCAACGCCATCGGCGGGCGTCATCGCATTGCCTTGCCTGCGGCCAGCTCGTCCGCCGGGCCCACCGGCTTCTTCGCATACCACGGCGTGTGGGCTCCCGGTGTGCGCCTCTTCCGCCACCTGCGCTTCGCAACCAAAGCGCTGCTGATCTCGTTGGCCTTCATGGTGCCGATGGTCGGCCTCGTCTGGTGGCTGGTCTCTAGCGGTTTCGACCAAAACCGCCAGAACCGCATGGACGCCACGCGGCAGCACGTCGAGATCGCGCGCGGCGTGATCGAAGGCGCCCACCGGATGCACGCGGACGGCAAGCTGTCGGAGACCGAGGCCAAGCGGCTGGCAATGCAGTTGGTCGGCGCTCTGCGCTACGACGGCAAGGAATACTTCTGGATCAACGACATGCATCCGCGCATGGTGATGCATCCGATCAAGAAGGAACTCGACGGAACCGACTTGTCGGACAACGCCGATCCGAACGGCTTGAAGCTCTTCCAGGCGTTCGTCGACAAGGTCCGCAAGGATGGGCGCGGCTTCGTCTCATACCAGTGGCCCAAACCCAGCAGCGACAAGCCGGTGGACAAGCTGTCGTATGTCGACGGGTTCGCGCCCTGGGGCTGGGTCATCGGCTCCGGCATCTACATCGACGACCTGCGCGCCGAGTTCCACTCGCGGCTGAAGCTGGTGGTCGGCGTCGTCGGGATCGCCTGGCTGGTGACGGCGTACCTGTTCTTCAGCTTCTACCGCGTCATGGACGGCGGCCTCAAGGAGACTGCCCGTCACCTGCGGGCGATCGCGGAAGGCGACCTGACGACGTCACCCTCGCCCTGGGGCAAGGACGAGGCGGCGTCGCTGATGCTCGAGCTGCGGCGCACGCAAGAGTCGCTGCGCGGTATGGTCGCGCGCATGCGCGCTACCAGCACGACGATCGAGGCCTCGAGCACCGAGATCGCCAGCGGCGCGACGGACTTGTCCAGCCGCAGCGAGCAGGCGGCGAGCGACCTGGAGGAATCCGCCGCCGCCATGGAGCAGATCGCCGCCACCGTGCGCGCCGGCGCAGAGCACACCGCCGAAGCATCGTCGATGGCGCGCGACAACGCCCGGGCGGCCGAGCGCGGCGGCGCCGCGATGCACGAAGTGGTCACCACCATGGAAGAAGTGCGGCGCTCGTCGGTGCGCATCGTCGACATCATCGCGACGATCGACGGCATCGCCTTCCAAACCAATATGCTGGCCTTGAATGCCGCCGTCGAAGCGGCCCGGGCTGGCGCGAATGGGCGCGGCTTCGCCGTGGTGGCCGCGGAGGTGCGCACCCTGGCCGGACGCAGCGCGGTGGCTTCGCGCGAGATCAAGACCGTCATCGAGCAGAGCGTCGGCCGGGTAGACGCTGCTCAGATGACCGTGCGCCATGCCGGGGCCGCCATCGATGCGATCGTCAAGTCGTCCAAGCGCGTGAACGAGCTGCTGGGCCAGATCGCCACCGGCGCTCGTGAGCAGAGTTCAGGACTCACGCAGGTCGGACAGGCGGTACAGGACCTGGACCGGATGACCCAGCATAACGCCGCGTTGGTCGAACAGACCGCGGCCGCGGCGGAGTCCATGCGCGCCCAGGCCCGCTCGCTGAACGAGGAGGTCGCGCGCTTCCGGGTTTCGGAGGTTGCAGCGACTTGACCTGCTTCAGCCCCTCGCGCCGGACATCTCATCCGTGCGGGGCGGGGGAAATCCAAGACTGGCGGGTCTGGCATAGCGCGGGGGCGTTTGTGATTCCGAATCCATGGGACGCGGGAACCGCCCGGATGCTCTCCCAGCTCGGCTTCGACGACCTCATGAGCTGAAGTGCGCTACGTCATCCACCTGGTGGGCACGCACGACGACCAGCTCGCGCAAGGCTCGAGCCCGAGCCCGCGCGTCACCATCGTCGGCCATGCCGACAACGTGCGCGGACGGACCGTGAACGCCCGCCTGTCGCTCGAACGCGCGGTGCAACGAGTCGACCACCGAACGCGGTAGACCTGCGCAGGCCGGCCCAGGCTTGCCGGCATGGGACTCCGCTGCACATGCAATGGCGCTTGCATGCACATTGCATTAACATGCCGCCGTGGAGCTGAAGACCGCGCGCCTGACGCTGCTCGTGGATCCGGCGAAAAAGGCCGCCTTCGAGCGGCTGTGCGCCCGGCAGGACTTGACGCCGTCGCAGGTGGTGCGGCAGTTGATTCGCGAGTACCTCGCGCAACACGGCGTCAGCTACGTACCCAGCGGGATCACGGCCCCGGATCAGCCATCCGCCGTCGCCGCGGCACCCAAGACCGGCAAGGCCAAGCGCGCGCCCGGGGCCGCGGGCCCGCGCGCGACCGCGAAACGCCGGGCCGGCACGCGCAAGCGGCGCTGACGGACTCCAAGCGCGATGCAAATCGACCCCACGCAGTGGCTGCTGATCGACTGGGCGCTGATGCTGATCGGCGTCTGGTTCATCATCGGCGCGGTCGGCGTGTGGGCGCTGCACCGGCTCGAATTCGTCTCGCGGCTGCTGTTCCCGCTCGGCGGCGCGGTGGGCGTGGTGGTGGCCGGTGTGGCGCTGGCGGCGCTGTTCGCGCCGGCGCAGGTGGCTGTGCTCGCGATCGGTCTGCCCACGCTGCCGTTTCACCTGCGGCTCGATGCGCTGTCGGCGTTCTTCCTGCTGGTGATCGGCGCCACCGCGGCCGGCGTGTCGGCCTTCGCCGCGGGCTACTTCCGCCAAGGCGAGGGCACGCCGCCGGGGCTGATGTGCCTGCAGTACCACGTGTTCCTCGCCAGCATGGCCGGCGTCGTGCTCGCCGATGACGCCTATGCATTCATGGTGATGTGGGAGACGATGGCGCTGTCGTCGTTCTTCCTCGTCACGTCGAACCACCGCGTGGCCGAGATCCGCCACGCGGGCTATCTCTATCTGCTGGTCGCGCACGTCGGCGCGATCGGCATCCTGATGTGTTTCGGCGTGCTGCAGGCCGACACCGGCGACTACACCTTCGCCAACATGCGCGCGCAGCATCTGTCGCCATTCTGGGCTTCGGTGGCGTTCGGCCTCGCGCTGTTCGGCTTCGGTGCCAAGGCCGGCCTGCTGCCGCTGCACATCTGGCTGCCCGAGGCGCATCCGGCGGCGCCCTCGCCGGTGTCGGCGCTGATGAGCGCCGTGATGCTCAAGACCGCGATCTACGGGCTGTTGCGCGTGCTGTTCGACCTGCTCAGTGTGCAGCTGTGGTGGTGGGGCGTGGTGCTGCTGGCGGTCGGTCTCGCGAGCGCGCTGTTCGGCGTGGTGTTCGCCGCCGTGCAGACCGACATGAAGCGCCTCCTCGCGTATTCGTCGATCGAGAACATCGGGCTGCTCGCCGCCGGCATCGGGCTGGCGGTGCTGTTCGCGGCTTACGGGATGAAGCCGCTGGCCGCGCTGGCACTCACCGCGAGCCTGATCCACGTGGCGAGCCACGCGCTCTTCAAGAGCTTGCTGTTCCTCAGCACCGGCACCGTGCTGCACGCCACCGGCGAGCGCAGCCTGGGCAAGCTCGGCGGCTTGATGCGCGCGATGCCGTGGGTGGCGTGGGCCACGCTGGTGGGGGTGCTCGCCAGCGCCGGGCTGCCGCCCACCAGCGGCTTCGTGTCCGAGTGGCTGTTGTTGCAGAGCTTCCTGTTCACGCCGGGCCTGCCGGATTCGTTCCTCAACATGCTGATCCCTGTGGCGGCGGCGGTGATCGCGCTGGTGGCAGCGCTGGCCGGCTACACGATGGTCAAGTTCTTCGGCGTCATCTTCCTCGGCCAGCCGCGCGAGCCCAAGCTGATGCAGGCGCACGATGCCAATGCGTGGCAGCGGCGCGGCATGGCGTGGCTGCTGCTCGGCAACGTGCTGCTCGGGCTGCTGCCGATCCAGTTCATCCAGTGGGTCGATCCGGTCACGCGCAAGCTGGTGGGCGAAGGCCTCGGGCCCACGGTGGCGCAGCACGGCTGGCTGCTCGCGCCCACCGCGATCGAGCGCGCGAGCTACGGGCCGGTGATCTTCCTGCTCGGCGTGGCGGCGTGCTTCGCCCTCGCCTTCGTGCTGGTGCGGCGCCTGTACCACGGCCGCATCCGCCGCGCGCCGCCATGGGACTGCGGCTTTCCGTGGCAGACCGCGCGCATGCAGGACACGGCCGAAGGCTTCGGCCAGCCGATCCGCCAGATCTTCGAGCCGTTCTTCCACATGCAGCGCGAGCTGCCATCGCCGTTCGATGCGCGGCCGCGCTACAAGGTCGAGGTCGAGGATCACCTGTGGCGCGCGCTGTACTGGCCGATCGTCGATGCGGTGTTCCGCGTGGCACGGCTGATCGGGCTGCTGCAGCAGGGGCGCATCGCGGTGTACCTGCTGTTCAGCTTCGTCACGCTGATCACGCTGCTGATGGTGGTGCGGCGATGAGCTGGTCCGGCGCGCTGTCGCAGCTGCTCGAGATCGTGCTCGCGCTCGCGCTCGCGCCGCTGCTCACGGGCTGGGTCAACCAGTGCCGCGCCTGGCTGCAGAACCGCTCGGCGCCGCCGCTGCTGCAGCCGTACTACCTGCTGCACAAATTGTTCAACAAGGAATCGGTGGTGGCCGAGCACGCGTCAGCGCTGTTCCGCGCCACGCCGTACATCGTGTTCGGCTGCATGACGCTGGCCTGCTCGATCATCCCCACGCTGTCGACCGACTTGCCGCTGACGCTGGCGGCCGACGCGATCGCACTGGTGGGGCTGTTCGCGCTGGCGCGCGTGTTCATCTCGCTGGCGGCGATGGACGTCGGTACCTCGTTCGGCACGCTGGGCGCGCGGCGCGAGATGCTGATCGGCTTCCTCGCCGAGCCGGCACTGCTGATGGTGCTGTTCTGCGCGTCGCTGATCTCCACATCGACGTCGCTCGCCACCATCGTCGAGACGCTCGCGCGCCGCGAGCTGGCGATCTATCCGAGCCTGGCGTTCGCCGGCGTGGCGTTCACCATCGTGTCGCTGGCCGAGAACGCGCGCGTGCCGGTGGACAACCCGGCCACGCACCTGGAGCTGACGATGGTCCACGAGGCGCTGATCCTCGAGTACTCGGGGCGGCACCTGGCGCTGATCGAATGGGCCGCGAGCCTGAAGCTGTTCGCCTACTCGTGCGCCGGGCTGGCGCTGTTCTTCCCCTGGGGCGTAGCCGAGGCCGGCTCGCCGCTGGAGATGCTGCTCGCGCTGCCCACGCTGGTGCTCAAGCTCGCCGTCGGCGGCGCCGCGCTGGCCGCGCTCGAGACGCTGAGCGCGAAGATGCGCATCTTCCGCGTACCCGAATTCCTGGCCACCGCGTTCCTGCTGGCGGTGATCGGGCTGCTGGTGCACATCCTGCTGGAAGGGCGCTAAACCACGATGAGCCCGCTGCTCGGCCAACTGATCAACCTGCTCGGCGCGGTGCTGCTGATGCTGGCCTTCGCGATGATCTCGCAGCGGCGCGTGCTGTCGCTGGTACACCTGTTCACGCTGCAAGGCATCGTGCTGGTGATTGCCACCGCGGTGGTGGGCTACGCGACCGCGCAGCCGCACCTGTTCGTCTCGGCCGCGTTGACGTTCGCGCTCAAAGTGCTGCTGATTCCTTTCCTGCTGCACCGGGTGATCGATCGGCTCGAGGTGCGCTGGGACACCGAGCCGCTGCTCAACATCCCGACCACGATGCTGATCGGCATCCTGCTGGTGATCTTCGCGTTCAACCTCGGGCTGCCGATCGCGCGTTTCTCGTCGACCATCGCACGCGGCACGCTGGGCATCGCGCTGGCCAGCGTGCTGCTGTCGTTCATGATGATGATCACACGCGCCAAGGCGATCCCGCAGGTGGTGGGCTTCCTGTCGATGGAAAACGGCCTGTTCTTCGCCGCCACCTCGGCCACCTACGGCATGCCGATGGTGGTGGAACTCGGCATCGCGCTCGACGTGCTGATCGGCGTGCTGATCCTGGGCGTGTTCATGTTCCAGATCCGCGAGCAGTTCGACAGCCTCGACATCCGCCACCTCGAGCGGCTCAAGGAGGAGTGAGGTGAACGCGCTGTACGCCGTGCTCGCGATCCCGCTTGCCGGTGGCATCACGCTCGCATTGATCGGTCATCGCGACCGCGCGATGGAGATCAACGTCGCATTCAGCGTGGGCACGTTCATCGCCGCCTGCGTGCTCACCGCGCAGGTGGTGGCCGACGGGCCACTGTTCGCGTGGGAACGCGAGTTCTTCATCGACCCGCTCAACGTCTTCCTGGTAGCGCTGACCTCGTTCGTCGGCATGACCACCGCCCTCTTCTCGCGGCCATACATGCGCGTGGAGCGCGACCACGGCAAGATGACGCCGCCGCGCCTGCGGCTGTACCACAGCATGTACCAGCTGTTCAGCTTCACGATGCTGCTGGCGCTGATGACCAACAACATGGGCATCCTGTGGGTCGCGATGGAGGCGGCCACGCTGACCACGGTGCTGCTGGTCAGCGTGTATCGCACCGCAGCCAGCCTGGAAGCAGCGTGGAAGTACTTCATCCTGTGCGGCGTGGGCATCGCGCAGGCGCTGTTCGGCACCGTGATGCTGTACATGGCAGCCGAGAAGGTGGTCGGCTCGGAGGGCGGCGCGCTGCTGTGGACCAACCTCGACGCGGTGAAGACCAGCCTCGATCCGAACATCATCACGCTCGCGTTCGCGTTCCTGTTCATCGGCTACGGCACCAAGGTGGGCCTGGTGCCGCTGCACAACTGGCTGCCCGACGCGCACGCCGAAGGCCCGACGCCGGTGTCGGCGGTGCTGTCGGGGCTGCTGCTCAACGTGGCGCTGTACGCCGTCCTGCGCTGCAAGGTGCTGACCGACGGTGCGCTGAAGACGCCGCTGGCCAGCCAGATGATGATCGGATTCGGCCTGCTCTCGGTGGTGGCGGCGGCATTCTTCTTGATGCGCCAGCGCGACATCAAGCGCATGTTCGCCTACTCGTCGATCGAGCACATGGGCTTGATGACGTTCGCGTTCGGCCTCGGGGGCGGCATCGCCAACTTCGCCGGGCTGCTGCACATGACGGTGCACTCGCTCACCAAGTCGGCGATCTTCTTCACTGTGGGGCACGCCGCGCAGAAGGCCGGCACGCAGGTGATGGACGAGATCCGCGGCCTGGTCAAGGTGAGCCCGCCGGTGGGCTGGGGGCTGATGATCGGATCGCTCGCGATCCTCGGCATGCCGCCGTTCGGAGTATTCGCCAGCGAGTTCCTGATCATCACCACCGCGATGCGCGAGCAGCCGTGGGCCACGCCGTTCCTGCTGCTGGCGCTCGGCGTGGCGTTCGCGTCGGTGCTCGGCCGGGTGCAGCCGATGGTGTTCGGCGACACGACACTCAAGGCCTTGGCGCACCCGCCGGCGCTGGTTCCGGTGTTCGTGCACCTGGCCTTGAGCCTGATGCTCGGGCTGTACGTGCCGACCTACCTGGACGGCTGGTTCCGCCAGGCAGCGCGCATGATCGGCAGTTGACGGCGATGCGAGTACCTGGCGTCGATCTCACTGCGCATCGGTTGAGCGCTCCGCTGCCGATCTGGTTCGCGCACGTCGACGCCACGCAATGGCACGCGACGGCTGCCGCGGCGGCGCACGCCGGCGGCCGGCTGCTCGCGCTGTGGGCCGGCGAGCAGCGCGTGCACGCGGCCTACGCGCTGGCCGACGGCTTGCTCTGGGCCGAGCTGGCACTGCCGGGGAACGGTGCCTACCCCGATCTCTCGGCGACCTTCCCGTGCGCTGCGCGCATGCAGCGCGCGGCCACGGACCTGTGCGGCGTGCAGGCGGCCGGCGCAAGCGACACCCGCGCGTGGCTCGACCACGGCGCGTGGACCGAGGCGCTGCCGCTGGGCCCGCGCGGCCGCGACGCGGCGCGCGCGAGCGCGGTGACGCCTGGCGACTACGCCTTCGTGCGCGTCGAGGGCGACGGCGTGCACGAGATCCCGGTGGGCCCGGTGCACGCGGGCATCATCGAGCCGGGGCACTTCCGGTTCTCGATCGTCGGCGAGAAGGTGCTGCGGCTCGAGGAGCGCCTGGGCTACGTGCACAAGGGCATCGAGCGCCGCTTCACCGAACTGGCGCCGCTGGATGCCCATCGGCTGGCCGGGCGCGTGTCGGGCGACTCGACAGTGGCCTATGCGTGGGCATATTGCATGGCGCTGGAGTCGGCGCTGCAGCTCGAGATCCCGCCGCGCGCGCAGTGGCTGCGCGCGTTGATGCTCGAGCGCGAGCGCGTCGCCAACCACCTGGGCGACCTGGGCGCGCTCGGCAACGACGCGGCGCTGGCGTTCGGCCTGGCGCAGTTCTCGCGCCTGCGCGAGGACTGGCAGCGCGAAGCACTGGCCGCGTTCGGCCATCGCTTCATGATGGACGCGGTGCTGCCCGGCGGCGTGGCGCACGATCTGGACACCGCACGGATCGTGCGCATGAGCAAGCAGTGCGACGAGATCGAGGCCGAACTACGCACGCTGCGCGCGATCTACGACGAGCACGCGGGCTTGCAGGACCGCTTCATCGGCACCGGCCGCGTCACCCCGGAGCTGGCGCGCCACCTGGGGCTCACCGGCCTGGCCGGCCGCGCGAGCGGACAGCCGCACGACTTGCGCTGCGATCATCCCTGGCCACCCTACGACCGGCTGCGGCCGACGCGTGCGCTGTCAACGCAGGGTGACGTCGCGGCCCGCGTGGCGCTGCGCTTCGACGAGACCTTCGAGTCGTTGCGGCTGATTCGCGAGCTGGTGCACACGCTGCCGACGGGTGCGATCCGCGTCACGGCCGACGCAGCGCATGGCGAAACTCGCGGTGCGGGTTGGGTGGAAGGCTGGCGCGGCGAGGTGCTGGTCGCGCTGGAACTGCACGACGATGCGATCGTGCGTTGCCACTGCCACGATCCGTCGTGGCAGAACTGGCCGCTGCTGGAGCACGCGGTGATCGGCAACATCGTGCCGGACTTTCCGCTGATCAACAAATCGTTCAACCTGAGCTATTCGGGGCAGGACCTCTGATGTACAGGCTGGTGCGCCAGATCGTGCATGCAGGCATCGCCACCGAGCCCGCGCCGGACGACGCCGGCGCACTGACGGCCGCGGCGTCGGCGATCCAGGGCGAGATCCTGGCCATCCTCGGCCAGGCGCTGGCGATTCGCCAGGTGGATGCCGGCTCGTGCAACGGCTGCGAGCTCGAGATCCACGCACTCAACAACCCCTACTACAACCTGGAGGGCCGCGGCATCCGCTTCGTCGCCAGCCCGCGCCACGCCGACCTGCTGCTGGTCACCGGCCCGGTGGCGCGCAACATGGCGCTGGCGCTGCAGCGCACCTACGATGCCACGCCCGCGCCCAAGCTGGTCGTGGCGGTGGGCGACTGCGGCTGCAGCGGCGGCATCTTCGGCGAGAGCTACGCGAGTTGCGGCCGCGTGGCCAACGTGATCCCGGTGGACGTCGCGGTGCCCGGCTGCCCGCCGCCGCCGCTGGAGATCCTGCGCGGCATCCTGCTGGCCGTGCGGCGGCTGCCATCACGTGCTGTGGCGCCCGCTTGATGCGCCGATGGCGCGCGTTGGGCGCACGCTCGGGTGTGCGGAACGCCGAACCGGCATCTGAGGACATCGCATGAACCTGGCGGAGCCACGGCATGAGGGATTCATTCCTTCATGAAGCCGACCTACTTCGACCTCACGGTGACCGACGTGGCGCGCGCCAAGTCGTTGCGTGCAGCGGCCGCAGCCCCTGATCGCTCCTCAACGGCAAGGCCGACCTCCGTTAAGACCCCGATAAGCAGCTGCGCCGAGAGTTGCTCCGTCGGGGCGCATGGGGCGCACCCGATCAAGCGAACAGGAGTGCGACATGAATGCCCGTTCGAGCTACTTCCCTCTCGCTGTCGCCATCGCGGGTCTCGCGGCTGCCAGCGCGGTTGTCGGCGCAGAGCCCAGCCAAGCGTGGCGCGTCGCCGCGGCACAAGGACAAGCGCGACTGTCGATGGCCCAGGCGGTCACCATCGCGGAGGTGCGTATGAACGCCACCGCACGCGAAGCCGAGTACAAGCCAGACGCCGGCGTGTACGAGATCAAGCTCGCCAACGCCGATGACAGGCGCATCAAGGTGCGTATCGAAGCCTATGGCGGTCGATTGACTCACGGCGATATGCGCTGAAGATCCCGAGCCGCCGGAGGGCGGCTGCCTGGTTTGCCGGCGAGGACGACAAGGCGTCCATCGCGCCCGCTTACAGACGTCGACGCTACCTTGGACGCCAAGCATTGGGAGAAGCCCATGCGCCGCTTCCACGTCTACCGCACGACCCCGAGGGCAGCGCTGCGCCGCGCATGCAAACCTTCGAGCTCGAGTCGGACGGCAGCGCGCGCATGCTGCTCTATATCCTGATCGCCCTCGAGGCGATCGACCCCAGCTTCGCGTTTCGCCGTTCGTGCCGCGAGGGCGTCTGTGGCTCTGATGCGATCAACATCAATCGTCGCAATGGCTTGGCGTGCTTGACCACTCTGCGCGATCTGCCCGAGACGGTCGTGCTCGACCCGATCCCCGGTCTGCCGGTGATCGGCGACCTGATGGTCGACATGACACAGTTCTTCGCGCAGTACCACTCGATCCGGCCGTGGCTGGTCAACGACGATCCGCCAACGGAGAATGCTGATCACCGGTTTCCAGGCCGAGGGCACGCTGGGCCGAAGGCTGGTCGATGGCGCCAAGCGTGTCAGCATCTTCGGCGAGGAGATCGCGGTGCGTGCGTCGATCCACACGCTGGGCGGCTTCTCGGCCCACGCCGACCAGCCCGCGCTGCTGGCCTGGGCAGCCGGCTTCGCGCAGCCGCCGCGCCAGACCTTCGTCGTGCACGGCGAGGAAGCGGCCGCGCTCGCGTTGGCCGAACGGCTGCGCTCGGAGCGCGGCTGGAACGTCAGCGTCCCGGCGCGCGGCCAGACCATCGGTTTGTGAAGGAGGTTCAGATGCAAGGCAAGAAGAACATCGCCGCGGGGTTCCTGTTCCTCGCTGCGTTCATGCTGTACGGCTTCGTGCTGATCTACCTGCGCGACTTCGCGCCGGGCAAGACGGCCTGGATCGCCGACTACGCGGTCGGCAAGCACTTCGAGTCGCGCCTCGCGCACGTGCACGGCAACCTGTTCGCGTTCATCAACGTCGTGGTCGGCTATCTGCTGCTGCGCCTGCCGCTCGGCGCGTTCGCGGCCAAGGGCATCTCGTGGCTCACGCTGGCCGGTATGCTGATGCCGGTCGGCATCCTGGCCGAGGTGCTGTTCGGCGTGCCGCCGCTGATGGTGCTCGTCGGCGGCGTGTCGATGGTGGCGGCGATGATCTGGTTCGGCGTCGCGGCGATCGGCCTGAGGTCCACCAGCGGCGGGGCGGCACCGCGAGCGTGATAGTCGGTGACGGTACTTCCGGCCGGCACGCTCTCCTTGCCGGACGTCGCTGGCCGCGCCACGGGCTGACTGCCGGGTGCATCCTCGCCGCCGGCGGCGCTGAAGACATCGAACGAGAGTCTTCGTCGTTCGCTGGCCGGGCCGAGCGTGCCTGCTGCCGTTAGCGCCGCTGCATCGCACGCTGCAGCCGCTCGCGGCTCGGCACGGTATCTGGCGCCCTTGCACGCTCAGCAGCCCGGCCTGCGCCAGCTCGTGCAGCAGGCGCGAGAAGTGCTCGGCCGTCAGGTTCAGCTGCGACGCCAGTTGGACATCAGTTGAGATTCTTCAACGCTGAAAACTCTCACTGGGTATCCAGCAAGATTTTGGGATTCGCCATGCGGTCGGGAGTTCGATCCTCCTCGTCTCCACCAGTCAGATCAAGGGCCCGCCGGTGAGCGGGCCCTCTTCTTCTCCGGCCCGCGCCGCATCGCCGCTCACACCGCACCGGCCAGCCGCGCGCTGACCTCGATCTCAGGGTAAGCCTTGTGCAGCGCGTAGCGCTCGGGCGCGGGCACGTTGACCAGCACGCTGCCTTCGGCGCAGAACAACACGGCTTGCTCGAACTTCTCCGCCGCCGCAGCACCCGCGGCAGAGGGTCAACACCGATTTGCCTAACTAGCGTTCGGCAGATAAAACCCGCTCTGCCGATCGCCCGCCAGGCGCCCGGCATCGAAGCCGAGGACGCCATCGAACGCATACGCCGCACGGCCGACGCCCCGGAGGGCCGCCGCCCACCCGCCGCGTCGGCCACGCAGGCGCAGATCCTGGCTGCGGCGGCGCGGCTGTTCGGCCAGCAGGGCTATGCGTCGACCACGCTGCGCCAGATCGCGCAGGCGTCGGGCATCCGGGCCGGCAGCATCTACTACCACTTCGGCAGCAAGGACGAGATCGCCGCCCGCGTGCTCGACGAAGGCATCGCCGCAGTCACCGACGCCGTGCGCCGCCGCCTGCAGGCGCTGCCGGCCGGCTCCGGCATGCGCGAGCGGCTCGCCGCCGCCGTCGAGGGGCACCTGTGGGGCATGCTGCACCACAGCCAGTTCACCGCCGCGCACATCCGCATCTACCGCTATGTGTCGGCCGCCGCGCGGGCGCGCCACCGCAGCGTGCGCAGCGCCTACACGCGGCTGTGGGACGATCTGCTCGCCGACGCGCGCGAGCACGGCCTGCTGCGCACCGACATGCCGGTGCCGATGGTGCGGCAGTTCCTCGTCGGCGCGCTGAACTGGCCGGTCGACTGGTACGACCCGCGCCGCGGCAGCTTCGAGCAGCTGGCCGCGCAGATCACCTCGCTGGTGCTCGACGGCATGGTGCTGCGCCCGGGCGCGCCGCACCGCGCCGCTGCCGCACCGGCGCCGCGGCGCAGCACTGCAGCACCGGCGCCGCGACGCCGGGTGGAGGCCCTGTGACGAGCGCCGCGCCCGCCGCCGGCGAGGTGATGCTGCAGGTCGAGCAGATCGAGCGCCGCTTCGGCGGCCTGGTAGCGCTGACCGGCGTGGACCTGCAGATCCGCCGCGGCGAGATCTTCGGCCTGGTCGGCCCCAACGGCAGCGGCAAGACCACGCTCACCAACGCGGTCACCGGCTTCTATCCGCCGCAGAAGGGCCGCATCCGGCTCGCCGGGCGCGACATCACCGGCATGCCGCCGCACGCGGTGGCGCGCCTCGGCTTGGCGCGCACGTTCCAGAACCTGGCGCTGTTCAACGGCATGACGGTGCTCGACAACATCCTGCTCGGCCGCCACGTGCACATGAAGCCGGGCGTGCTGCGCACGGCGCTGTACCCGTGGCTGGCGCGGCCCGAGGAGACGGCGCACCGCCGCGTGGTGGAAGACACGATCGACTTCATGCAGCTGCAAGGCGTGCGCGACGAGCTGGTCGACGCGATCCCCATCGGCCTGAAGAAGCGCGTCGAGCTGGCGCGCGCGCTGGTGGCCGAACCGAGCTTCCTGATCCTCGACGAGCCGATGGCCGGCATGAACCAGGAAGAGAAGGAGTACATGGCGCGCTTCGTGCTCGACGCGCGCGACGAACGCGGCGTGACGGTGATGCTGATCGAGCACCACATGGACATCATCACCGGCATCTGCGATCGCATGCTCGTGCTCAGCTACGGCGAGATGATCGACACCGGCATCCCGAAGGAGGTGGTGAAGAACCCGCGCGTGATCAAGGCCTACCTGGGGGGCGCGCATGACGAAGGCTGACCCAAGAGCCAAGGGGCCTTGGGACTTCTCGCCCGACACCACGCTGCCGCGCCTGCTGGCGGCCAATGCGCGCGCGCTGGGCGACGCGGTGGCGCTGCGCGAGAAGGACCGCGGCATCTGGCAGCAGACCACTTGGGGCCAGTGGCTCGAGATCACGCTGCGCTGCACTGCGGGGTTGGAGTCGCTCGGCTTCGTGCCCGGCGACGCGCTGCTGGTGGTGGGCGACAACCGCCCTCACCTGTACACCGCGCTGGTGGCCGCCGGCGCGCTGCGCGGCTTCGCGATGCCGGTGTACCCCGACGCCGCGCCCGACGAGGTGCGCCACGCGATCCAGATGTCGGGCGTACGCTTCGCGCTGGCCGAAGACCAGGAGCAGGTCGACAAGATCCTCGACCTGCGCGCCGACTGCCCCAGCGTCGCGCACGTGATCTACGACGACCCGCGCGGCCTCGGTGCCTACAAGGCGCCGGGGCTGCTGTCGTGGCAGCAGCTGCAGGAGCGTGGCGCCGAGAGCCTGCAGCGCGACGCGGCGCTGCGCGACGCGTTGATCGAGCGCGCGTCGCCCGACGACCCGGCCGCGTTCATCCACAGTTCGGGCACCACCGGCCGGCCCAAGGGCGTGATGCTGAGCCAGCGCAACATCCTCTCGGGCGTGGCCAACGCCTACCGCGCCAAGGCGTTCGACTTCGGCGAGGAGATCCTCGCGTATCTGCCGATGGCCTGGATCGGCGACTTCGCGATCACGGTGGGCGCCGGCATCGCACTGCATTTCACGATCGACGTGCCCGAGCGGCCCGAGACCGTGCTGCACAACCTGCGCGAGATCGCACCCACCTTCTACCTCGCCGCGCCGCGCAGCTGGGACAACCTGCTCACCATGGTGCAGGTGCGCATGGAAGACAGCACGCGGCTGAAGAAGGCGCTGTACGACTTCTTCATGCAGCAGGCGATCGCGCGCGAGCGCGCGCTGCTCGAGAACCGCGAGCCCACGCTGGCGGCCAAGCTGATGCGCCCGCTCGGCGAGTGGCTGGTCTACGCCCCGATCAAGGACCAGCTCGGCCTCACGCGGTTGCGCCACGCCTTCACCGGCGGCGAGGCGATCGGCGAAGACACCTTCGTCTTCTACCGCGCGCTCGGCGTGCAGCTGCGTCAGCTCTACGGCCAGACCGAGAGCAGCGCCTTCAACGCGATGCAGGAGCCCGCCGAGGTGCGGCTGCACACCGTGGGCCGCCCGCTGCCCGGCGTGGACGCGCGCATCGCCGACGATGGCGAGATCCTGATCCGCTCGGGCTCGGTGTTCAAGGCCTACCACCGCAACGACGAGGCCACGCAGGCCGCGCTGCAGGGCGGCTGGCTGCACACCGGCGACGCCGGCTACCTGGAGCCCGACGGCCACCTGGTGGTGCTGGGGCGCCTGTCGGAGGTGGTGCACACCGCCGCCGGCGAGCGCTACATCCCCAACTACATCGAGAACCGCCTGAAGTTCAGCCCCTGGGTAAAAGACGTGGCCGTGCTCGGCAAGGGCCGTGACACGCTCGCCGCGATCGTTTGCATCGACAAGGAGCCGGTGGGCCACTGGGCCGAGCTGCGCGGCATCTCGTACATGTCGTATGCCGACCTGTCGCAGAAGCCCGAGGTGATCGAGCTGGTGAAGGCGGCGATCGAGCGCGTCAACGCCACGCTGCCCGAGCCGCTGAAGCTGCGCCGCTTCGTGAGCCTGCACAAGGAGTTCGACGCCGACGACGGCGAGATCACCCGCACGCGCAAGCTGCGCCGCAACGTGGTGGAGGAGCGGTATGCGCCGGTGATCGACGCCATCTATGGCGGGGCGGGCAGCGTGACGATGAAGGCGCAGATCGTGTACGAGACCGGCGAGACCGGCGTCACCGAGCGCGAGTTGCGCGTGGTGGAATTGCTGCCCTCACGCCAGCCCTCACCCCAACCCTCTCCCGCAAGCGGGAGAGGGAGTCGGCACGCGTCCCCTCTCCCGCACCCGAAGGCGAAGCCTTCGGCTTCGCGTGCGGGAGAGGGACAGGGTGAGGGTCGCTGAATGGACCTGATGTACCTGCTCGAACTCGGCGTCAACGGCGCACTCTCCGGCCTGATGTACTCGCTGGTGGCGATGGGCATCGTGCTGATCTACAAGTCGTCGTCCGTGCCCAACCTCGCGCAGGGCGCGCTCACCATGGTCGGCGCCTACGTGGTGCTCGCCTTCGCCAACGGCGCCGGCTTGCCGATGTGGGCCGCAATACCCCTGGCGATGCTCACGATGATGGGGCTGGGCCTGGGTATCGAGCGCGTGGCGCTGCGGCGGCTCGCCGGGCGGCCGATCGTGATGATCCTGATGATGACACTGGGGCTCGACATCTTCCTGCGCGCGGTCACGCTGGTGATCGGCGGCGGCACCGCGCGGCCGCTCAAGATCGGCATCAGCGACGATCCGCTATTCCTCGGGCCGCTGTTGCTCAACCGCGCCTACGTCGCCGGCGCGGCGGTGGCGCTGGTGCTGTTCGGCGTGTTCGTGTTCTTCTTCCGCACCCGGCGCGGCGTGGTGCTGCGCGCGATCGCCGACGACTACATGGCCTCGTGGGCGGTGGGCATCTCGGTCGAGCGCGGCGTGGCGCTGTCGTGGGCACTGTCATCGCTGGTGGCCACCGCGGCCGGCGTGCTGTGGGGCAGCATCCAGGGCGTGGACCAGTCGCTGTCGCTGCTGCTGCTCAAGGGCATCACGGTCGCGGTGCTCGGCGGCATGGACAGCCTCGGCGGCGCCATCCTCGCCGGCATCGGGCTCGGCGCGTTCGAGGCCGTGGCCAGCGGCGTGCTCGACCCGATGCTCGGCGGCGGCAGCCGCGATCTGGTGGTGGCGCTGGTGCTGATCGTGACCATCATGGTGCGCCCGCACGGCCTGTTCGGCCGCCACGACATCGAAAGGCTCTAAGCGATGTTCTTCCGCCAGGCCGGCATCCGCCACACCGACTACGCGGCCGACCGCGCGCTGTTCCCCATTCCCGCCGACAAGGCGATGATCGGCGCGCTGCTCGCGTTTGCGCTGCTGGCGCCGGCGCTCGTCAGTTCGCTCGCGCTGTCGAGCTATCTAACACCATGGCTGGTGTGGACATCGGCCACGCTGGGGCTGAACCTCATCATCGGCTGGGCCGGGCAGTTCCACTTCGGCTATGCGGCGGTGATGGGCATCGGCGCCTACACCGCGGTGCACGGCGCCAAGGCCGGCATCCCGTGGGAGATCGCCGTGGTGCTCGGCGGCGCGATGGCCACCGTGGTGGGCGTGGTGTTCGCGTTCGCGGCGCTGCGCGTCAAGGGCCTGTACCTCGCGCTCTCGACGCTGGCGCTGCAGTTCGTGATGGACTGGGTGATCTCGCACGTGCCGGCCATCAGCGGCGGCGTGGGCGCCACGCTGCAGGCGCCGGCGATGCGGCTGCTCGGCCAGCCGATCCGATCGGAGATCGGCCTGTACTACGTGGCGCTCGGCTGGGCGCTGCTGGTGACGCTCTTCATGCTCAACCTGCGCCGCAGCGCGCTCGGCCGCGCGCTGGTGGCGGTGCGCGAGAAGGACTACGCTGCCGCGGTGATCGGCGTGCAGAGCTTCCGCTACAAGCTGGTGGCCTTCGCGACCTCGTCGTTCATCGGCGGCGTGAGCGGTGCGGTGCTGATCTTCACCTTCTATCACGCGGTGACGCCCGAGCAGTTCGCGGTCAACGTGTCGATCGAGCTGCTGGCGATGGTGATCGTCGGCGGGCTGGCCAGCATCATCGGCAGCTGGTTCGGCGCCGCGTTCATCCTGCTGATGCCGGGCCAGATCCACGCGATCATCGCCTGGATCGCCAAGGCCGCGGGCGCCGACATCGGCGTCGAGACGCTGGCCCACCTGCCGCACGTGGTGTACGGCGCCTTGATCGTGCTCTTCCTGCTGGTCGAGCCCATGGGCCTGGGCAAGCTCTACGGCAACGTGCGCAACTACCTGATGGTGTGGCCGTTCGGCTATGCCCGCAAATAGCATGAGCGCTGCCGCCTCGCCCGTGCTCGCGCTGAACAACATCGAGGTCATCTACGACCGCGTGGCGCTCGCCGTGAAGGGCGCGTCGCTCGAGGTGCCGGCCGGCGGCATGGTCGCGCTGCTCGGCGCCAACGGCGCCGGCAAGAGCACGCTGCTCAAGGCCATCAGCGGCCTGCTGAAGGCCGAGCGCGGCGAGATCACGCGCGGCGAGGTGCACTTTCTGGGTGAGAACATCGACGCGCTGCCGCCGCAGGTGCGCGTGCAGCGCGGCATCGTGCAGGTGCTCGAGGGCCGCCGCGTCTTCGAGCACCTCACGCCCGACGAGAACCTGGTGGCCGCCTCGGCCGTGCGCGGCACCGCCAGCGCCGACGTGCAGCGCGACCGCGAGCGCGTGTATGGCTACTTTCCGCGCCTGTTCGAGCGCCGCAGCGCGCAGGCGGGTTACCTCTCCGGCGGCGAGCAGCAGATGCTGGCGATCGGCCGCGCGCTGATGACGCGGCCCAAGCTGCTGATGCTCGACGAGCCCAGCCTCGGGCTGGCGCCATTTCTCGTCGCCGAGATCTTCGAGATCGTGCGCCGCATCAACCGCGACGAAGGCCTGTCGGTGCTGCTGGTCGAGCAGAATGCGATTGCCGCGCTCGAGGTGGTGTCGCACGGCTACCTGATCGAAGGCGGCCGCATCGTGATGCATGATTCGGCCGCTGCGATGAAGAAGAACCCCGACATCCAGGAGTTCTACCTGGGCGGCCACGAAGGCCGCGACTTCAACGAGATCAAGCACTACCGCCGGCGCAAGCGGTGGCTGTCATGATGCCCTTCTCAACTACCACTGGAGACAAACGATGAAGATGAAGTTGTCCACCCTCCTCGCCGCCGCCGCGCTGGCCGCGGCCAGCGGCGCCGCGCAGGCACAGATCAAGTACGGCCTGTGCTACGACCTCAGCAAGGCCTACACCTTCGTGACGCCGCAGATCGTGCAGGCGGTGAAGGACTACGCCGACCTGCTCAATGCCAAGGGCGGCATCGAGGGGCAGAAGATCGAGATCGTCGCGCAGGACCACGGCAACGAGCCGCAGCGCGGCATCGAGTGCTACGAGAAGCTCAAGCGCGAAGGCGTGATGATGTTCGACTTCCTCTCCACGCCGGTGTCGCGTGCCGTGCTGCCGCGCGTGATGGCCGACGGCAACATCATGCTGCAGAGCTTCGTCGGCCGCGGCGATGCGATCGACGGCGACGTGTTCAAGTGGATCTTCCCGATCGGGCCCACCTACTGGGGCCAGGTGGCCAACGACGTGCAGTACGTGAAGAACCAGAGCAAGGGCAGCCTCAAGGGCGTGAAGATCGGCTTCATCTACCCCGACTATGCCTTCGGCCAGGAGCCGATTCCCGTGCTCAAGACGCTCGCCGCCAAGGAGGGCTTCGAGCTGCAGCTGTTCCCCAACCCGCTGCCGGGCAAGGACCAGGCCGCGGTGTGGACGCAGATCCGCCGCAGCAACCCCGACTGGATCATCAGCTGGAACCTGAGCGCGATGCACGTGGTGGCCGCCAAGGAGGCCAAGCGCAACGGCATCGCGATGGACAAGATCATCGTCGTCAACTGGTTCAACGAGGTCGACATCGCCAACATCGGCCCGATGGAGGCCAAGGGCATCAAGCGCGGCACCAACGTGGTCGGCGGCAAGGACCACCCGGTGATGGCCCAGATCGCCGCCGAGCTGTACGCCAAGGGCAAGGGCAACGGCGACGTGAAGGTGATGGACGACGTGTACTACAACACCGGCCTCGCGATGTACTCGGCGATGTTCGAAGGCACGCGCCTGGCCATCAAGCAAGGCGGCCTGCCGCTCACGCCGGCCAAGATCAAGGCCGGCCTCGAGAGCCTGAAGAACTTCGACGCCAACGGCCTGCTCGCCCCGGTGACCGTGACCGCCAAGGACCACGGCGGCGGCGGCAAGACGCGCATCGACATGTGGGACGGCGCCAAGTGGGTGCCGCAGTCGGAGTGGATCTCGGCCTACGGCGACGTGGTCGATGCGGTGGTGAAGGAGCAGTCGGCGGAGTTTGCGAAGAGCCAGAAGTAGCGCGGCGCGCGAGCCTGAAGCGCTCGGGCATGGCGACAACCGGCTCGTTGGCGTCGCCGCCATGACCGACGCTGACGTTCGCAGCGGCATCGAATTCGCGCCGGCGGTGGCGGCGCTGGGCAGCGCCGAGTTTGCCGCCGAGTTGCTGGCGGCGCTGAATGCCAGCGTGCCGGTCGACCACGTTTGCCTGATGCGATTTGCCGACCGCACGCGCGCGCCGGTGCTCGAGTCGGCGAGCTGGCGCGGCGGCGACCATGTGGCCGAGGTGCAGCAGGCGTACCTGGCGGGGCTGTACCGCAACGACCCCAATCTGTCGCTGCCGCTGGGCGGCGGCGTGCAGGTCGCACTGCAGCGCGGCGAGTCGATCGCCGACGCCGCGTACCGCGACGCATGCTACGGCCGCTCGGGCGTGCTGGAACGGCTCACCGTCGCCACCGGCGACAGCGGCGAGCTGATCGCGCTGAACCTGTACCGCCTGGCATCGAGCGGCGGCTTCGACGCCGGCGAGCGCGCCGCAATCGAGGTGCTGGCGCCGTTGCTGGCCGCGCTGGCGGTCAAGCACGTGGCGATGCTCGGCATGCGCTTGCGCTCGCGCGACCGCGCCGACCGCATCGAGGCCGCCGGTGCGCGGCTGGCCGCGATCTGCGGCGCGCTGACGCGGCGCGAGCGTGACGTGCTCTCGCGCGCGCTGGTGGGCATGACGAGCGAAGGCATCGCGCTCGACTTGGGCATCGGCCTCACCAGCGTGCTCACGTATCGGCGCCGCGGCTACGCACGCGTCGGCGTCAGCAGCCAGGCCGAGCTGTTCGCGCTGTGCCTGTGACGGGCGCCGTCTGTCCTCAGTGTTGAGGACAGACAGCGGCGCTCGGCTGCACGATCCTTCCCCGTCGCCCGCGACGGAGAAGGAGCCGCCTTGGATCAACCCGTCTACGCGCTGCCCAACCGCATCACCCCCGGCAACCCGGTGCTGTTCGACGAAGCCGTCTGCGACGGCTGCAACCGCTGCCTCACGGTGTGCCTGGAGGATGTGTTCATACCGAACCCGCACAAGGGCAAGCCGCCGCTGATCCTGCACCCCGACGAGTGCTGGTACTGCGGCCCGTGCGTCGACGACTGCCCGCGGCCCGGCGCGATCCGCTTGAACCACCCGCTGCAGCAGCGCGTGCGCTTCAAGCGCAAGGCGACCGGCGAACACTTCCGCGTATGAATGGAGCTCGCCATGCAGACCCCTCATAGCACCCAAGGCGAACCGCTGCGCTGGCCCTACGCGGTGCGCTACGGCCACCAGCGCGACCTCGACTGCGACGTGCTCGTGCTCGGCGGCGGCATCGCCGGGGTATGGGCGGCGATCGCCGCGGCGCGCTGCGGCGCGCGCGTGATCATTCTCGAGAAGGCCGCCACCGAACGCAGCGGCGCCGGCGGCGCCGGCGTCGACCACTGGCAGTGGGCGGCCGACAACCCGGCCTCGGGCGTCTCGCCCGAGGAATTCGCGCAGGCGTTGATCGACAACCAGGGCGGGTATCGCAGCGGCATCTCGAGCTACATCCAATGCGCGTCGGCGTACGAGACGCTGCTCGAGATGGAGGCCTACGGCGGCAAGGTGCGCGACGTCGACGGCCAGTTCGCCGGCGCCGCGTTCCGCGACGCGGCGAGCAAGCTGCTGTTCGCCTACGACTACACCAACCGCACCGTGCTGCGCGTCTGGGGGCACGACTACAAGCCGCGCTTGCGCGAGGAATGCCGGCGCCTCCGCGTGCGCGTGTTCGACCGCGTCGCGGTGACGTCGCTGCTCACCGCGGGCGGCAAGACCGGCGCTCGCGTCGTCGGCGCCACCGGCGTGCAGGCGCGCAGCGGCGCCTTCGTCGTCGTGCGCGCCAAGTCGGTGGTGCTGGCGATGAACCGGCCGCAGCGGATCTGGACCTTCTCGTCGGAGCTGCGCGGCATCTCGACCTTCCGCCCGCCGTCGTGCGCGGGTACCGGCTACGCCGTCGCGTGGCGCGCCGGCGCCGAGTTCACGATGATGGAGAAGTCGATGCGCTCGCCGTTCGGCAGCGGCTACTCGTTCCCGCCGTACGGCAGCGGCAACGCGATCAACACCTGGTACCCGTGCAGCATCGTCGACGCCAAAGGCAAGGAGGTGCCGTGGGTCGACGCCTGGGGCCGGCCGCTGCAGACGATCGACCAGCGCTGCCGCCCCGCGCCGGGGCAGAAGTTCTTCATCATGGGCGGCGGGTCGAGCTCGCAGCCGCACCCGGGCTTGAAGGAGTATCTTGGCCCGCGCCCGATTCCCGATCTCGACGCGCGCATGCGCGCCGGCGAGTTCACGCCGCCGTTCTACGCCGATCTGGCCGGCATGCCCGAGCACGAGCGCCGCGCCATCTGGGGCATCATGGTCGGCAACGAGGGCAAGACGCGCGTGCCGGTGATGCAGACCTACGCCGCGTCGGGGTTCGACCCCGACCGCGACATGCTGCAGAGCTACGACTTCCTGCGCGGCCACGGCATGCGCGAGCCGGTGCTGCCGCAGGAGCGCACGTTCGGCGAACAGGGCGTGTGCGGTGGCCTGCTGGTCGACTGGGATCTGCAGTCCAACCTGCCCGGGCTGTACGGCGCGGGCGATGGACTCTTCGGCGGCCAGGACCATGCGCACGCCGCGTGCAGCGGCCGCTACGCCGGCGCGCGCGCGGCGCTGGCCGCGCGGGCGCTGCCGCCCGCGACGCTGCACGCGCCGCAGATCGAGCGCGAGAAGGCGCGCGTCTACGCGCCGCTGGAGGCGCCGGCCGACGGGCCCGACTGGAAGGAGTTCAACGCGGCCACCGCGCGCGTGATGCAGAACTACTGCAGCGAGCCCAAGCACGCCGAACTGCTCGGCCTGGCGCGCACCTGGCTGCAGGATCTGCAGGCGAACGAGGCGCCGCGCGTCGGCGCCGCCAACCCGCACCAGCTGATGCGCGTGCTCGAAGTGCACGACATCCTGACCTGCGCGCGCATGATCGTCGCCGCGTGCAGCGCGCGCAAGGCGTCGAGCGCGTACCTGCACTTCGAGCGCTTGGACTATCCGGCGATGGATCCGCCCGAGTGGCACAAGTGGCTGGTGATCCGCCGTGCCAGTGATGACGACGACGTGACGACCAGCGACCGGCCGATCGCATTCTGGGGCGACTTCGAATCCAGCTACCGGCCGCGCCATGACGAGAACGTGGCGGCGATGGGCGGCACGGCAATCGCCGCCGCGGCCGCGGCATGATGTCGACTGCAACGTTTCGGAGGCGCCCGATGAACGCAAGCCCGAACCCATCGCGACGCGCTGGCGTGCTCGCCGCGCTGTCGCTGCTGCTGCCGGCCGCCGCGCTGCACGCGCAAACGGCCGACTGGCCGAACAAGCCGATCCGCCTCGTCTCGCCGTTCAACCCCGGCGGCGCGATCGACGTGCTGAACCGCGTGATCGCCGAGAAGATGAGCGCACGCCTCGGCCAGCAGGTCAACGTCGACGCGATCCCCGGCGCCAACACGATCAAGGGCGCGGAAGTTGTCGCGCGCGCGCCGGCCGACGGCTACACCTTCATGATCACGACGATGTCGACCCACGTGAACAACACCGTGCTGTTCCCGAAGATGCCGTTCGACCCGGTGAAGGACTTCGCGCCGATCACGCAGGTGTCACTCGGCAGCGTGCTGCTCGTCGCGCCGGCGAGCGCACCGTACAGCGACCTGAAGGGCTTCGTCGCGTGGGCCAAGCAGCAGGGCCGCCCGGTTTCCTACGGCACCTGGGGCATCGGCTCGTCGGCGCACATCTACGGCGAGATCCTGGTGCACGACCATGGTGTTGCGCTGAACCACGTGCCGTACAAGGGCGAGATCGCGGCGATCACCGACGTCATCGGCGGCTCGCTCGACGTCACGTTCGCCAGCCCGGTCGGCGCCAAGCCGCAGGTGCAGGCGGGCAAGATCAAGGCGCTCGGCATGACCGGCCCGCAACGCTCGGCGGCGATGCCCGACGTGCCGACCTTCGAGGAACAGGGCTTCAAGGGCGTCGACCTGCCGGTGTGGGTCGGCGCGTACGCGCCGGCCGGCACGCCCAAACCGATCATCGACCGGCTGCAGAAGGAGATCGCCGCGGTGATCCGGCTGCCCGACGTGACGCCGAAGCTGGTCGACCAGGGCCAGACGCCGCTGGGCAACACGCCCGAGGAGTTCGCCGCCGCGTTTGCCGAGGCCGCGCCGCGCTGGATCCGCTTGATCCGTGCGTCAGGCGCGCAGCCGCAATGACCGCCGACGGCCCGGCGATCGACCAAGGCACCGCCTACGGACTGAAGCCCGCGCCGCACGACCCCACGCTGACCGAGGTCGGCGCGGGTACGCCGATGGGCGAGCTGATGCGCCGCTATTGGCACCCGGTGGGCCTGGCGCGCGACGCCGGCAGCGAACCGAAACCGGTGCGCGTGCTCGGCGAGGACCTGATCCTGTTTCGCGACGGCAACGGCCGACCGGGTCTGCTGCATCCGCGCTGCGCGCACCGCGGCGCGTCGCTGGTCTACGGCCGCGTCGAGGCCGACGGCTTGCGCTGCTGCTACCACGGCTGGCTGTTCGACGCGCAGGGCCATTGCCTCGACCAGCCGTGCGAGCCCGACGGCGGCGCCGCGCTGCGCCACAACGTGCGCCAGCCGTGGTACCCGGTGCAGGAGCGCTACGGACTCGTGTTCGCCTACCTCGGCCCACCCGAACGCAAACCGCTGCTGCCGCGCTACGACGTGCTCGAAACCCTGAGCGACGGCGAGTTCATCGAGGCCGACGACTCCAGCGTCGGCGGCGGCGGGCCGCCGATCATTCCGTGCAACTGGCTGCAGCACTACGAGAACGTGGTCGACAGCTTCCACGTGCCGATCCTGCACGGCACGTTCTCGGGCACGCAGTTCGTGCCGGCGATGGCGCAGATGCCGCAAGTGCAGTGGAGCGACGTCGGCCGCGGCGTGCGCGCCGAATCCACGCGCACGCTAGACGACGGCTCGCGGCTGTATCGCGTCACCGAGGCGGTGCTGCCGACGCTGCGCGTGGTGCCGAGCCCGCGCTTGGGGCGCTTCGGCGCGGTCGAGTCGATCGGTTGGGTGCTGCCGCTCGACGACACGCACTTTCGCATCTACGTCGCCGGCCGCGTGCGCGAAGCCGGCGACATCGGCCGCATGCGCTCGAAGATGAACGGCAAGTTCTGGTGGGAGCTGAGCGAGCAGGAGCACCGGCGCTTCCCCGGCGACTACGAGGCGCAGGTCAGCCAGGGGCCGATCGCCTCGCACGCCGCCGAGCACCTGCGCACCAGCGACCGCGGCATCGCGCTGCTGCGGCGCTTGCTGAAGCGGCAGCTGGAGATCGTCGCCACCGGCGGCGACCCGGTCGGCGTCGAACGCGATCCGGCGCGCGAGCAGGTGCTGTTGTCGGACTGCGGCAACTTCCAACGCGTGAGCTGACCGAGGTGCCGGTGGGCGAGATGCCGGGCCGCACCTGATCCATCCATTCGCCAAGGCGCCTCACGAGGCGCCGCCCGATCCACTGGCCCGAGGCAGCTCGACGGCCATTTGCTGCAGTGCGAAGAGATGCGCTGGCGCAGACGGCGCACCGCACCGGCGCGCGCACAATCGCCGCCACAACGTTGGAGGGAACGCGCATGGCGGAGACGAGCGGCGGCGAGGTGATCGCGCGCATGTTGCAGGCCGAGGGCGTCGAGAAGGTGTTCGGCATCGTCGATGGCACGTACTTCGGCTTCTACTCGACGCTGCACCGGCTCGGCATCGAGATCGTCACGCCGCGCCACGAGTCGAGCGCGGCGCACATGGCCGGCACCTATGCGCGGCTGACCGGGCGCCTCGGCGTGTGCATGGCGAGCAACGGCCCAGGCGTGGCCAACCTGCTGCCGGGGCTGGTGGTCGAGCAGGCCGAAGGCAACCGCGTGCTGGCGATCACCAGCGCGCGCCGGCCCGGCATCATGTACCCCGACCGCGGCGGCGCCTACCAGTGCTTCGACCAGGCCGGCGTCATCGGCAAGATCGGCAAGTGGAGCGCGGCGGCGTCGGCGTTCGAGCGCGTGGGCGAGCTGATGCGCAAGGCGCTGCGCAAGAGCTGGGAGGGCCGCCCCGGCGTGGTGCACCTCGACGTGCCCGAGAACATCATGAATGGCAAGTTCAAGGCCGCGGCCGCGGCCTGGGCACCGTCGCAGTACCGTCGCATCGATCCGCTGACGCCCACGGCCGAGCAGGTGCAGCGCGCCTCGCAGTTGCTCATCGATGCCACCGCGCCGATGATCCATGCCGGCAGCGGCGTGGTGCACGCCGGCGCCTACGACGCGCTGGCGCGGGTGGCCCATGCGCTGCATGCGCCGGTGACCACCAGCTGGGCCGCGCGCGGCGTGCTGAGCGAGACCTCGCCGCTGGCGATGCCGATGCCGCACGTGAAGCTGAACCACCAGGTGCGCAATGACGCCGACGTGGTGCTGATCGTCGGCTCGCGCGTCGGCGAGACCGATTGGTGGGGCCGGCCGCCGTATTGGCGCGAGCCGTCGCAGCAGAAGACGATCCAGGTCGACCTCGACGGCGAGATGATCGGCCTCAACAAGCCGGCCGATGTGGGCATCGTCGCCGACGCGAAACGCTTTCTCGAGCTGCTGGCCGACGAGCTGGAGCGCCGCAAGGCCGAGATCGACCTCGCGCCGCGCCGCGCGCGCGTGCAGGGTTACGCCAAGACGATGGCCGACGACCGCGCGGGGTGGGACAAGGCGCTCGCCGACACCGCGATCCCGATGCATCCGGCGCACATCGCCGCGGTGTGCGACAAGGTGTTCGCTCGCGACACCGTGGTGGTGGCCGACGGCGGCAACGCGACGATCTGGGCGATGTTCTATCACCGCGTCGACGTGCCGAACACGGTGGTCTCCACCTTCAAGTTCGGCATGCTCGGCGCCGGCATGGCTCAGGCGGTGGCCGCCGCGGTGGCGCGGCCGGGCCAGCCGGTGGTGTGCATCATCGGCGACGGCGCGTTCGGCTTTCATCCGCAGGAGGTGGAAACCGCCGTGCGGCTGAAGGCACCGGTGATCTACATCGTGCTCGCCGACAAGCAGTGGGGCATGGTGAAGATGAACCAGCAGTTCATGCTGCGGCCGATCAAGACCATGCTGTTCAAGCACCTCGACCCCGAAGAGACGATCAAGGCGGATTTGGGCGAGATCGCGTTCGACAAGCTGGGCGTTTCGATGGGCGCGCACGGCGAGCGCGTGGCCGACCCGCGCGAGCTGGAGCCGGCGCTGCGGCGTGCGGTGGCAGCCGGGCGCTGCGCGGTGATCCACGTCGACGTCGACCCGGTCAAGCACATGTGGGCGCCGGGGCTGATCCACTTCAAGAAGATGCACGAGGAGCCGAAGGGGTGAGTTCGACTGAATTCATTCACCGCAGAGGCGCAGAGGACGCGGAGGTGCGCAGAGTGAATGACGATTTCGTCTGCGGTACCTCTGCGAACTCCGTTCCTCTGCGGTGAAGGCAATTCGACAACCCGCCGAAGCGCAGTCGAGGCACGCATCGTGATCGACATCGACGCGATCCGCCTGAACTTCTCCCCCGGCACGCTGCTGCTGCTCAACGCCGTGCTCGGCTTCGTGATGTTCGGCGTGTCGCTCGAGCTGCGCGCCGCCGACTTCGCTGCCGCGCTGCGCACGCCGCGCGCGCTGGTGCTGGGCCTGGTGGCGCACCACGTGGCGTTCCCGGCGTTCACGTATCTGCTGGTGCTGGCGATCCAGCCGCGGCCGAGCATCGCGCTCGGCATGATCCTGGTGTCGTCGTGTCCGGCGGGCAACATCTCGAACTTCCTCACGCACTTCGCGCGCGGCAACACCGCGCTGTCGGTGTCGATCAGCACGCTGTCGACGCTGGCGGCGATCGTGATGACGCCGCTGAACATCGCGTTCTGGGGCGCGCGCTACGAACCGGCGCAGGCCATCCTGCGGCAGGTGGCGGTGGACCCGCTCGAGATGTGCCTGCACGTGCTGCTGCTGCTCGGCGTGCCGCTGGCCGCGGGGCTGGCAGTGTCGCGGCGCTGGCCGGCGTTCACCGCGCGTGCGCGCCAGCCGATGAAGATCTTCTCGCTCGCGTTCTTCCTGCTCTTCGTGCTGGCCGCGCTGGCGGCGAACTGGCGCTACTTCGTGCTCTACGTCGGCATGGTGGTCGGCGTGGTGTTCGTGCACAACGCGTCGGCGCTGGCCACCGGCTATGCGCTCGCGTGGGCCACGCGGCTGCCCGAAGCCGACCGGCGTGCGGTGGCCATCGAATGCGGCATCCAGAACTCGGGGTTAGGGCTGATCCTGATCTTCAACTTCTTCGACGGCCTCGGCGGCATGGCGGTGGTGGCGGCGTGGTGGGGCATCTGGCACATCGTGGCCGGGCTGTCGCTGGCCACGTGGTGGTCGAAGCGGCCGCCGCCGGCGCTGCTGCAGCCCGCACGATCGTGAGCACGCCCGGCGTCGTTCTCGTCACCGGCGCGGCGGGCTACATCGGGTCGCAACTCGTTGCGGCGCTGGCCGAGCGGCGCATCGCGGTCGCCGGCGTCGTGGCTGCCGACGTGCGCGAGCTGCCGCGCGAGCGCCAGCGAAGCGGCGTCGAATACGCGACGCTCGACGTGCGCTCGGCCGACGCCGTGCGCGCGCTCGTCATGCGCTGTCGGCCGAGCGTGGTCGTGCACCTGGCGTCGATCGTCACGCCGGGCCGCCACAGCGATCGCGCGTTCGAATACGCGGTCGATGTCGACGGCACGCGCCACGTGCTCGACGCCTGCCTCGCCGGCGGCGTGGGCAAGATCGTCGTCAGCTCCAGCGGCGCGGCCTACGGCTACCACGCCGACAACCCGGCATGGCTGACCGAAGACTGCCCGCTGCGCGGCAACGAGGCCTTCGCGTACTCGCACCACAAGCGGCTGGTCGAGGAAATGCTGGCGCGCTGGCGCACCGAGCATCCGGAACTCAAGCAGGTGGTGTTTCGCATCGGCACCATCCTCGGCGCGACGGTGAAGAACCAGATCACCGCGCTGTTCGACAAGCCGCGGCTGATCGCGATCCGCGGCGCGGATTCACCGTTCGTGTTCGTCTGGGACGAGGACGTCGTCGGCGCGTTGCTGCAGGCCATCGCGAGCGACAAGACCGGCATCTACAACCTCGCCGGCGACGGTGCGATGACGATTCAAGAGATCGCGGCCAAACTCGGCAAGCGCTGCATCGTGCTGCCCGCTGCGCTGCTGCAGGCGGCGCTGCGCGTGCTCAAACCGCTCGGCCTCACGCAGTACGGCCCCGAGCAGGTCGACTTCCTGCGTTACCGCCCGGTGCTCGACAACACGCGCTTGAAGACCGAGTTCGGCTACACGCCGCGCTTCACGTCGGCGCAGGTGTTCGATTACTACCTGCGCGCGCACGGCCATGGCACGGCGGCGGTTTGACGGCAAGGTGGTGGTGGTCACCGGCGCGGCCGGTGGCCTCGGCCGCGCACTGGCGCTGCGCTTCGGCGCTGCCGGCGCGAAGCTCGGCCTGCTCGACCGCGACGGCGCCGGCCTGGCCGACACGGCAACGCTGCTGCGCGAGGCCACCGCGCCGCCCACCACGACCGCGGTGTGCGACGTGACCGACGCGTCGGCCTGCGCCGACGCCATCGCCACCGTGCGGCGCCAGCTCGGCGCCATCGACGTGCTGATCAACAACGCCGGCATCAGCCACCGCAGCGCCTTCGTGAAGACCGACCTCGCCGTGATCCGCCGCGTGATGGAAGTGAACTTCTTCGGCGCCCTGCACTGCACGCACGCCGCGCTGCCCGACCTGATCGCGCAGCGCGGACAGCTGATCGTGATCTCCAGCGTTGCCGGCTTCGCTCCGCTGCTGGCGCGCACCGGCTATGCCGCCAGCAAGCATGCGCTGCACGGCTTCTTCGACAGCCTGCGCAGCGAAGTCGAACCGCAGGGCGTCGGCGTGCTGTTGGTGTGCCCGTCGTTCATCGCCACCGGCATCGAGAAGAACGCGCTGGCCGGCGACGGCGCGCCGGTGCGCCATGCACAGGCCATCGTCGGCGTGCGTGCCAGCGCCGACGACATGGCCGCGCAGATCCACGACGCCGCCGCGGCCGGCCGCCGCCTGCTGCTGCCGGGCCGCACGGCGAAGCTCGCGTGGTGGGTGTCACGCCTGGCGCCGAGGCGCTACGAGCGGATCATGGCGGCGCGGATGAAGGCCGAGCTCGGCGGCGAGTGACCCAACTCACGCTCGGTCTCGGCCGGATTCATCGCGCCGTGGGAGGCGGAATCTTCGTGCGAATGAACTCGGTCTTCACGCTGTCTCGAGTTCCATGTGAACGCGCTGTCCCAGTGCGGTAGCGATGTTGACCAGCGCATCCAGGGAGAACCGCGATACGCGCCCGCGCAGCAAGTCGTTGATCCGAGGTTGGGTGACTCCACAGCGCTCGGCCGCTTCGACCTGCTTCCATCCATTGGCAGCGATCAGCTCGGCGATCTGGCGCATCAGGTCTGCCCTCGTGCGCAAGTTGGCCGCCTGCTCCGGCGTGTCTGCCAGTGCGTCCCACACACTGTCGTAGCTCTTGCCGCGCTTGCTCATCTTCGTCCTCGCATCAATTCCGCGTAGCGGCTCTTTGCCATCTCGACGTCCTGCTTGCTCGTCGCCCGTGTCTTCTTCTGGAAGGCGTGCAGGACGTAGATCGCCTCTCGCATCCGGGCGAGGTAGATCACCCGGTAGGTGCCGCTGTCGTCCCACACACGCAGTTCCTCCACGCCCTTGCCCACCGCGGGCATGGGCTTGAAGTCTCTGGGCTGCCGGCCGCGTTGAACCTGGTCGAGCTGGTAGCCGGCGTCCTGCCTCGCGTCCTCCGGGAACTCGCGCAAGCATTCCAGCGAGTCGCCGAGGAACGTGATCGGCTTCATCGAGGCACTATACTGGAACGGATATACTTCTGCAAGGTCAGCGTCGACGACGCCTGCTTCGCAACCGACGTCACAGCATCCGCCGCTCGATCTCGTGCCGCTGTATCTTCCCCGTGCTGCTGCGCGGCAGCGCGGCCGCGTCGACGATGCGGAACTCGCGCGGCAGCTTGTAGTGCGCCAGCCGCTCGCGGCACCACGCATCGAGCTCCGCCGCCTGCACCGGCGCGCGCAGCGCCACGAACGCCACCGGCACCTCGCCCCAGCGCGGGTCGGGCTTGCGCACCACCGCGCCGTCGGCCACCGCCGGATGCATCAGCAACACGCGCTCGATCTCGGCCGGGTAGATGTTCTCGCCGCCCGACTTGATGAGGTACTTCAGGCGGTCGACGAAATCCAGCGTGCCGTCACCGTGGCGCACGAACACGTCGCCCAGGTGGAACCAGCCGCCGCGAAAGTCGTGCGCGTTCGCGGCGTCGGCGTTCCAGTAGCCCGAGAACAGCGCCGGGCTGCGGATCGTGAGCTCGCCCGGCGTGCCCGGCGGCACCTCGCGGTCGTCGGCATCGACGAGGCGGATGCGGCACAGGCTCGATTGGCGCTTGGCCAGGCTCGCCGGCACCTCGCCCGGCGCCAGCAGCGCGGCCGATGCCGGCGGCAGCCCGGTCTCGGTGGAGCCGAAGCTGTTGAGGTACGGCGCGCCGAGCAGCCGCGTCAGCTCGGCGATCTGGTGGCGCGGCACGAGGTCGGCCATCGCGCCCACCATCTTCGGCGCATGGCGCGCGCCGCGCTGCGCGCGTAACGCGTCGATCAGCGGGTCGATCATGCCGGGCATCGCGAGCAACCAGCCCAGCTTCTGCTGCGCCAGCAGCGCGCAGATGCGGTCGAGGTCGAGCCCGTCGTGCACGACCACGCGGCCGCCCAGCATCAGCGTGGCCAGCGCATGGTCGGTGGCGGCCATGTGGAACAGCGGCGACCAGGCCACGAAGGTGTCGCTCGCGCCGATGCCGTAGTCGGCGGCGAACACCTGCGCGCGCGCCAGCATCGCGCGCTGGCTGATCAGCGCGCCCTTCGGCAGCCCCGTGGTGCCGCTGGTGTAGAGGATCACGAGGCCGGCCTCGGGGTCGATGCGCGTTTCGTGTTCCGCGTCCGGCGCCGCGGCGCGCAGGCGCTCGAATTCATCGCCCAGCTCCACCACTTGCGGCACGCCGTGCGCCAGCTGCGCCAGCGCGCTCGCGTAGCGCGGCGACACGATCGCCAGCACCGGCGTGACGAGGCGGATGCAGTGGAGCAGATCATCGCCCGTGAGGCGCCAGTTCAAGCACGCGACGATGGCACCGAGCCGCGCGGCAGCTAGCTCGAGCTCGATGTACTCGATGCGGTTCTCCGACAGCACCGCGATGCGCTCGCCCGCCGCCACGCCGGCCATGCGCAGCCCGGCGGCGAGGCAGGTCACTCGCTTTTCGAGCGCCGCGTAGCTGAGCTGCGTGGTGCCATCGGCGAGCGCCGGCGCATCGGGCTGCGCACGCGCGCGCTCACGCACGAGCTCGGCGACGTTGAGCGTGGCGGCCTGCATGGTGAATGCTCGCTTGGGCGTCAGGCGCGCCGGCGCATCGCGGCCAGCGTGCCGGCGTGCATCAGCTTGCCGTCGAGCCGGCGGCCGATGATGCGCTCGGCCAGGCGTGCGGCATCGAGCAGCTTCTCGAGGTCGATCCCGGTCGCGATGCCCGCCTCGTGGCAGAGGAAGGCCAGATCCTCGGAGCAGATGTTGCCCGATGCAGTGCCGTGCGTGTTGCCGCAGAACGGGCAACCGCCGAGGCCGGCGACCGACGCATCGAACAGATCCACGCCGTGCTCCAGCGCGGCCCATGCGTTGGCCATGCCGAGGCCGCGCGTGTCGTGCAGGTGCAGGCCCACGCGCACGCCGGGCAGCTTGGCACGCACGAGATCCACGCGCCGGCGCACGGCCAGCGGGTTGGCCCAGCCCACCGTGTCGGCGAGGTAGAGCTTGGGCAGCACGAGGCCGTCGTCGCGCAGCAATGCAGCGACGAAGTCGAGCACGCCGGCCAGCCGCTCTTCGCTCACCTCGCCTTCGAGGTTGCAGCCGAAGGCCGTCATCACGTAGGCCGCCTCGATGGCCAGGCCCGCATCGCGATACCGGCGCACCCACTGGCGCTGCTCGGCGGCGAATTCGGCGGCGGGGCGGCCGTTGTTCTGCCGGCTGAACGCATCGGAGGCATAGAAATACAGCGTGCCCGCGAGGTCCACCTGCGGCACGGCGCGCGCACGCTCGAAGCCGGCCTCGTTGAGCCACAGCGCGGTGTAGCGCGTGCCCGGCCGCTTGCGCAGCGCGGCGAACAGCGCATCGGCGTCGGCCATCTGCGGCACGCGCTTGGGGCTCACGAACGAAGCGACCTGGATCTGCACGCAGCCGGCATCCGCGAGCGCCTCGACGAGTGCCGCGCGGTCGGCGATCGAGAAGCCCGGCGGCTCGATCTGGAAGCCCTCGCGCGGGCCCTCCTCGTGGATCTCGACGCGCGCAGGCAAGGCCGTCATGCCGCGGCCTCCGCGGGCTCCACCGGTTCTACGGTCACCAGCACCGCGCCGCGCTCCACGCTGGCGCCGGCGGCGGCGCCCAGCGCGCGCGCCACGCCGTCGTGCGGGGCGGTGATGCGCATCTCCATCTTCATCGATTCGATCACCAGCAGCACCTGGCCGGCGACCACCGCTTCGCCGTCGTTGACGCGCACCTCGAGCACCTTGCCGGTCAACGGCGCGACCACCGCTGCGCCGGCCGCCGCGGCGCGCGCCGGGCCGTCGCCGAGCGCGGGCTTCACGCGCCAGGTCTCGGTGTGGCGCCCGTCGCCGAGCCAGACTTCGTCGCCCTCGCAGCCGATCCACAGCGGATGCACGATGCCGTCGATCGACACCGGCAGCGGCGCGTCGGGCGCCGCCGCCTCGATCGCGATCTCGTGCTCGGTGTCGCCGGCGCGCACGTGCAGGCGCGGTGGCGAGCCGTGAACGGTCTCGACCGTGGCGCGCAGCGCGCCACGGTCGCCGTGCAGCGCGTACTGCGGGTGCAGCGGGCGGTAGCCCGCGGCCGCGCCGAGGCGCCAGTGCGTGAATGCGCCCCAGGCCGAGGCCGGCGCAGCCGTGTCGTTGCCGCGCGCGCGCAGCAGCGTCCACGCAGCAGCGATGTGCGGCGCGGCCTCGCGCCATGCAGCGTCCACGTCCCAACCGCTGACCAGCCAGTCGATCGTTCCCGTATCAGGCACGCCGTCGGTCACGTCGCGAGCAGTCATCAGCGCCTCCAGCAAGCCGAGGTTGTTCGCCACGCCGGCGATGCGCGTGGCGGCCAGCGCACTCGTCATCGCCGCCAGCGCGGCAGAGCGGTCGCCGGCATGGACGATCAGCTTGGCCACCATCGGATCGTAGTGCGACGTGATCACCGAGCCCGCCTCGACGCCGGTCTCCACGCGCACGCCGCCGGCGGGCAGCAGCAACCGATGCAGCGTGCCGGTGGCGGGCATGAACTCGCGCGCCGGATCCTCGGCGTACAGGCGCGCCTCGATCGCGTGGCCGTCGCAGCGCAGCGCCGCCTGGTCGAGCGACAGCGGCTCGCCGGCCGCGGCGCGCAGCTGCAGCTCCACCAGGTCGAGCCCGGTGACGGCCTCGGTGACCGGATGTTCCACCTGCAGCCGCGGATTGACCTCGAGGAAGTAGAACGCCTCGCCGACGACCAGGAACTCCACCGTGCCGAGCGCGCGAAAGCGCACCTGCCGGCCGAGCGCGACCGCGGCGTCGAGCAACTTCTGGCGCAGGCCCGGCGGCAACGGCAGCGCCGGCGCCTCCTCGATCACCTTCTGGTGGCGGCGCTGCAGCGAGCATTCGCGCTCCCACAGGTGCAGCACGCTGCCGCGGCCGTCGCCGAGGATCTGCACCTCCACGTGGCGGCCGTGCGGCAGGTAGCGCTCGACCAGCAGCGCCGGGTCGCCGAAGGCGTTGCGCCCTTCGCGCATCGCGGCGGTGATGTCATCCGTCATCTGCGCCGACGCATGCAGCACGCGGATGCCCTTGCCGCCGCCGCCGGCCGCGGCCTTGAGCAGCACCGGGAACCCGAGTTCGTGCACCATCGCGGCGACTTCGCGCGCATCGGCACTCGCGCTGCGCGAGCCCGGAATGGTCGGCACGCCGGCCGCTGCGGCCAGGCGTTTCGCTGCTGCCTTGTCGCCGAAGTCGCGCAGCACCTGCGGGCTCGGGCCGACGAAGGCAATGCCGGCGCGCTCGAGCGCCTCGGCGAACGCCGCGTTCTCGGAGAGGAAGCCGTAGCCCGGGTGCACCGCATCGGCGCCGACCGCGCGCGCGGCCTGCACCACGCGCTCGATGTGCAGGTAGCTCTCGTGCGCCGGCGCGGGCCCCAGCCGCACCGATTCACCGATGTCGCGCACGTGCAGCGCGTTGCGGTCGGCGTCGGAATGCACGGTGGCCACCTGCAGGCCCATGCGGCGCGCGGTGCGCGCGATGCGGCGCGCGATCTCGCCGCGGTTGGCAATCAGCAGCTTTCTGAACATAACCGCGCTCACATGCGGAACACGCCGAAGCGCGTGTCTTCGCGCGGCGTGCGCGACGCGGCTTCGAGCAGCAGCGTCAGCGCGGCGCGCGTCTCCAGCGGGTCGAGCACGCCGTCGACCCACAGGTTCGACGCGTAGTTGTAGGCGTTGGCGAAGCGCTCGTACTCGTCGCGGATCGGCTGCTTGAAGGCTTCGCGCTCATCGGCGCTCCACGTCTGCCCGCCGCGTTGCAGGATCTGCTCGCGCACCAGCGCCAGCGTGGTGGCCGCCTGCTCGGGGCCCATGATGGCGGCGCGCGCGTTGGGCCACATGAACATCGCGTGCGGCCTGAAGGCGCGGCCGCACATCGCGAGGTAGCCGGCGCCGTAGCTGCCGCCGGTGATCACGGTGTACTTGGGCACGCTGGCCGACGCCATCGCGGTGATGAACTTGGCGCCCGCCTTGGCGATGCCACCCTGCTCGGCCTCGCGCCCGACCATGAAGCCGGTCACGTCGGCGAGGAACAGCAGCGGCACGTCGCGCTTGCACGCGAGGTCGATGAAGTGCGTGGCCTTGAGCGCGCTCTCGCTGAACAGCACGCCGCGGTTGGCGAGGATCGCCAGCGGGAAACCGTTGATGCGCGCGAAGCCGCACATCAGCGTGTCGCCGTACAGCGGCTTGAACTCGTCGAACGCACTGTCGTCGACCAGCCGCAGCAAAATCTCGCGGTTGTCCGACGCGTGGCGCGCGTCGCGGCTGATGTGGCGGTAGATCTCGTGCTCGGGCAGCCGCGGCGGCTTGGGCTCGGTGAGCTGCCAGCGCCGCGCCGGCCAGTCGGCCAGGCGCGCCACGAGGCGGCGCGTGATCGCGAGCGCGTGCGCGTCGTCTTCGGCCAGGTGGTCGGCCACGCCGCTCACCGCGCTGTGCATCTGCGCGCCGCCCAACGTCTCGGGGTCCACGTCTTCGCCGGTGGCGGCCTGCGTGAGCTGCGGGCCGCCGAGGTACATGAAGCCCTGGCCGCGCACGATCACCAGTTCGTCGGCCAGCGCCGGGATGTAGGCGCCGCCGGCCGTGCACGCACCCATCACCACCGCGATCTGCGTTATGCCTTCGGCCGACATGCGCACCTGGTGGTGGAAGATCGAGCCGAACTGCCCTTCGTCGGGGAAGATCCGCGCCTGGTCGGGCAGGAAGGCGCCGCCCGAATCGACCAGCGTGATGCACGGCAGCCGGTGCATCCACGCGATGGTCAGGGCCCGCACGTGCTTCTTGCAGGTGATGCCGAAGTAGGTGCCGCCCTTCACCGTGGCGTCGTTGGCGATCACCATGCACAGCCGCCCGCTCACCGCGCCGATGCCGGTGACCATGCTCGCGCCCGGCGGCACGCCCTCGTGCAGCCCGGCACCGGCCAGGTCCGCCAGCTCCAGAAACGGCGAGCCGGGGTCGAGCAGCGCGTCGATGCGCTCGCGCACCGTGAGCTTGCCGCGCGAGCGGTGCAGCGCCTGCGCCTTCTCGCCGCCGCCGGCGCGTGCGCTGGCGCGGCGCTGCGCCAGATCGTCGAGCAACGCGCGATAGGCCGTGGCGTTGCGCTCGGCGTCGGTGTCGAGCGCCGTCATTGCAGTGGGCTCCACCGCGCTTCGTGCGATCCGCGACGCATGAAGCGGGAGGCTCCCTCTCCCGCTTGCGGGAGAGGGCGGGGGGTGAGGGCAGCGCGCCCGCGGACGACCCTCACCCCAACCCTCTCCCGCAAGCGGGAGAGGGAGCTACGTTCCACTCGGTTGCGGGTGTCCGCTTTCACTGCAGGCCCTCGATCGGCGGCATCTGCCGCAGCACGAGCTTCACCTTCGCCGCGCCGGGCTTCTCGATGCTGCCGTGCGGCGCCAGCAGCACGTCGGCCTTCACCGACAGCGCGCCGCGGATGCGGGCCTCGATCTCCTGCTTCAATGCCGCCAGCGACACGCCCGCCGGCTCGGCCTGCGCGCGCTCGACCAGCAGCTCGAGGTTCTTCTGCGTGGAGTGGCCTTCGAAATCAGCGACCACGCGCACCTGGCCCGACACGGCCGGGCGCATCGCCTCGATCACGTCCTGCACCGCGCTCGGGAACAGGTTGACGCCACGCACGATCAGCATGTCGTCGGTGCGGCCGAAACAGCGGACCTTCGGCTGCCGGCGCCCGCACGCGCAGCCGGTGCCGGTGACGACGACGTGGTCGCCGCTGCGAAAGCGAAACACCGGCGACGCCTGGCGATGGATCGCGGTGTAGACGAGTTCGCCGGTCGCGCCCTCGGTGAACGGCTTGACCTGCGCGCTCTCGGGGTCGATCAGTTCGGCGACGATGAAGTCGGGCGCGGTCATGTGCATGCCGCCTTGCTCGTCGCACTCGGCCCAGTAGATCACGCCGAGGTCGGTGCCGCCCATCAGCTCGCACAGCGTGGCGCCCCACGCTTCTTGGATGCGCTGGCGCAGCGCAGGGATGCCGCCGCCCGGCTCGCCGCCGACCACGAGCCGGCGCACGCCGATCTCGCGCACGTCGCGCCCGAGCAGCGTGCGCGCCGCCTCCGCCAGATGCAGCAGGAAGTTGGGCGTGCCCACCACCGCCTGCGGCTTCAGGTCGAACGCCGCCGCGAGCAGCCGCTCGACGCCGCCGTCGGCGCCGATCGGAATGTCGAGCGCGCCCATGTACTGCAGCGCCTGAAAGATCGGCAGCCCGCCGACGAAGCCCTTCGACATCGAGAAGCCGTGCAGCACGCGGTCGCCCGGCCGGATGCCGCACGCGAACAGGCTGCGCGCGCTCGACTCCTGCCACATGCGCGCGTCGCTCGCGGTGAGCGCCACGTAGCTCGGGCTGCCGGTGGTGCCGGAGGAGGCCTGCATCTGGATCACGCTGGCCAGCGGCGCGGCCAGGTGCTCGCCGAACGGCGGCGCGGCCTGCAGGCTCTCGCGCAGCTCCTGCTTGGTGGTGAACGGCACCTGCTGCAGGTCTTCGAGCGTGCGCACGGCGCCGCGCTTCAGGCCGGCGGCCTCGAACTTGCGGCGGTAGAACGGCGAGCACTGCCACAGGTACTCGTACTGCTGCACCAGCTTCGCTTGCTGCAACCCGCGCAGCGCAGCATCGTCGAGCGCCTCCACCGGCGACAGATAGGGCAGCGCGCCGGCCGCGGCCGCCTCGGCGCTGACATAGTTGACCATCGTGGCCCCCGGCGTCGATAATTTACTAACGCTTGTTAGTTTATGAGCCTTCGCACCGGATGCCAAGCCGAAACCCCAGCGCGGGGCCGTGGCGGCTCAGCGCCGGCGTGTCTGGCGCGCCGCCGCTGCCTCGCCGGGCGGTGCGGCACCCACGCCGCCGAACGCCATGCGCGTGTACTGGCGCACCAGCGCCGCCACGCCCAGGCGCCCGCCCGGGCGGTACCAGGTGCACACGCCGCTCAGCATCGCGATCAGCGCGCGCGCGGCCACGCGCGCATCGCCCGGCGCAAAGGCGCCGGCCGCTGCACCCGCGCGCAGGATCGCCACCAAGCGGTGTTCGTAGGCATCGCGCATGGCCACGATCTCACGCCGGTGCGGCGCGCTCAAGCTGCGCAGCTCGGCGTTGCCGATGAACACCTGGTCACGCCGCACGGCGTGAAACTCGATGTGGAAGGCCACGAAGCGGCGCAGCGCGTCGGCCGGCCCTTCGGCGCCGGCCAGCGCGGCGTCGAGCCCGGCCATCAGCTCGCGCATCGTGTCGCCCAGCAGCGCGTGCAGCAGCGACTCCTTGGATTCGATGTGGTTGTAGAACGAGCCCGCCTTGACGCCGATCTCGTCGGCCAGCATGCGCAGGTTCATGCCCTCGAAGCCGTGCAGCGCGATCAGCCGCGTGGCCGCGCGCTTCATGTCCTGGACGGTTTGTTCGGTGACCTTGCCGGCGATGCGGGCCATGAGCGTGCAGCGGGTGAAGGCGTAGCCGAGGGCGCGCCATGGTAGCCGACGGCGTGCGCGTGCAGCGCGACGGCGCGATCGCCACGCTGACGATCGATCGTGCAGACAAGCACAACGCCATCACACCCGAGCTCGACGCCGCGATGGACCGCGCACTGCGCGCGCTCGGTGCCGACGCCGCGGTGCGCGTGGTGGTGCTCACCGGCGCCGGCACGCAGGCCTTCTGCACCGGGGCCGACATCCCGACGCTGTTTCCCGCGCTGCGCCGGCGCGTGCAGGCGAGCGCCGAGCCGATCAACTTCTGTGGGCTGACCCATGTGCATCCGCTGCCCGGCAAGCCGCTGATCGCCGCCGTCAACGGCCTCGCGCTCGGCGGTGGCTTCGAGCTGGCGCTGGCGAGCGACCTGCGCATCGCGGCCGCCAACGCGCAGTTCGGGTTGCCCGAGCCGCGCTGGGGCGTGATCGCCGGCGCGGGCGGTTGCGCGCGCAACCTGCACGCGCTGCCGCCGGCGGTGGCGGCCGACGTGCTGTTCGCCGGCCGGCGCCTGTCGGCCGACGAGGCGCTGCGCTGGGGCCTGGTCAGCCGCGTGGTGGCGCCCGACGCGCTGGCGGCCACGGCGCGCGAGGTGGCCGAGCGCATCGCCGCGGCATCGGCGCCGGCGATCCGCGGGCTGGTCGAGTTCTGGCGCACGCAGCACGCGCGGCGCGACGCGCAGGCCCTGCTCGACGAGCGCGCGCTGTTCCAGCAGCTCATCACGTCGCCCGCCGTCGAGGCCGGCATCGCCGCGTTCATCGGCCGCCGCGACGCGACGGGGACCGCGCCGTGATCGAGACCGTGGCTCACCTCGACGACGACGCGCGCAACCTGCGCGACGCGGTGCGCGCGTTCGCCGACGCCGAGATCGCGCCGATCGCGGCGCGCATCGACCGCGAAGATCACCTGCCGCGCGCGCTGTGGCCGCAGCTCGGCGCGCTGGGCGTGCTGGGCATCACCGCCGAGCCCGAGTTCGGCGGCGTCGGCCTGGGCTACCTGCACCACGTGATCGCGGCCGAGGAGTTGAGCCGCGCGTCGGGCTCGGTGGGCATCGCCTACATCGCGCACTCCAACCTGCACGTGAACCAGCTGCGGCTGAACGGCACGCCCGAGCAGAAGCGCCGCTATCTGCCGGCGCTGGTGCGCGGCGAGCACGTGGGCGCGCTGGCGATGAGCGAGGCCGGCGCGGGCTCCGACGTGGTGAGCATGCGGCTGCGTGCCGAGCGCCACGGCGACCGCTTCGTGCTCAACGGCCACAAGATGTGGATCACCAACGGCGCGTATGCCGATCGCTTCGTGGTCTACGCCAAGACGCGGCCCGACGCCGGCAAGGCCGGCATCAGCGCCTTCATCGTCGAGCGCGGCTTCGCGGGCTTCACCACGTCGCGTCCGCTCGACAAGCTGGGCATGCGCGGCTCGGGCACCTGCGAGCTGGTGTTCACCGACTGCGAGGTGCCGGCCGAGAACCTGCTGGGCGAACTCGACCGCGGCGTGCGCGTGCTGATGTCGGGGCTCGACTACGAGCGCATCGTTGCCGCCGCCGGCTCGCTGGGGCTGATGCAGGCCGCGCTCGACCTCGCGCTGCCGTACACGCGCGAGCGCCGCCAGTTCGGCCAGCCGATCGGCGACTTCCAGCTCGTGCAGGCCAAGCTGGCTAACATGTATGCGCGGCTGGCATCGTCGCGCGCGCTGCTGTACGCCACCGCGCAGGCCGCCGACCGCGGCGCGCTGCGCCGGCAGGACGCCGCCACCGCGATCCTCGTCGCCGCCGAGGCGGCCACCGCCAACGCGCTCGACGCGATCCAGCTGCTCGGCGGCAACGGCTACGTCAACGACAGCCCCGCGGGCCGGCTGCTGCGCGACGCCAAGCTCTACGAGATCGGCGCCGGCACGTCGGAGATACGCCGCATGCTGATCGGGCGCGAGCTGGGCGCGCTCGGCTGAGCCGGCGCCGTCAATCCGCGCCGACGCCGCGCGGGTGCACCTTGTGGATGCCGGCGCGGGCCACCGCGTCGCCGGCGGTGCGCCGCACCTCGTCGAGCAGCGCATGCGCGTCCCAGTCGATCGGCCAGCCCTGCCACAGCCGCAGCCGCCCGCCCACGTGCACCGAGCGGATCTGGTCGCGCGAGGCGAGCCGCACCAGCTCCCAGCGCAAGTCCCAGCTCGGCGTCAGCTCGGGCGTGTCGAGGTCGATCAGCAGGAAGTCGGCCGCCTTGCCGGCGGCGACTTCGCCGGTGACGGCGCCGAGGCCGGCAGCGTCGGCGCCGCGGTGCGTCGCCATCTCGAGCCACAGCGCGCCGGCGCCGCACGACGAGTCGCCGCCGGCGAGGCCGAAGGCGATGCGCTGGTTCGCCTCGGCGGCGTCCATCAGGCGGAAGGCGTCGCTGCGTGTGCCGTCGGTGCCGAGGCCCAGCCGCACGCCCAGCGCGGCGAGCAGCGCGCTCGGCGCCACCGCGTTGCCCTTCCACTGGCTGGCCACCGGGTTGATCGCCACCGCGGCGCCGCTGTCGCGCAGCAGCACGATCTCGTCGGGCGTGAGCATCGTGCAATGCGCGAGCAGCGCCTGCGCGCCGAGTGCGCCGGCGGCGTGCAGGTGTTGCAGCGGCCGCAGCGCGCGCGCAACCAGCGAGCGCTCCACCGACGCCAGATGCTCGTTGACATGCACCTGGAACACCGCACCGGCCTCGGCGCACAGCGCAGAGACGGCGCGCATCATCGCGTCGGTGGCGGCCTCGGGGATCGACACCGCGAGCGACGGATGCAGCAGCGGCGCGCCGTGCGCGAGGTGCTGCTCGGCCGCGCGCAGCACCTGCGCGTGGCGCGAGCCGTCGTCGTTGCAGGTCAGCGCGAGCACGCAGCGCAGGCCGGCCTCGCGCGTCGCAACGGCGATCGCCTCCAGCCCAGCCTCGGCGCGCGTGCCGGCATCGCACACGGTGGTGAAGCCGCCGCGCAGCGCTTCGAGCGCGGCGAGCTTGGCGCTCAGGTACAGGCCGCGCGCGTCGAGCCGGCTTTCCAGCGGCACCCAGATGCGGCGGAAGATCTCCGACGGTTCACCGAACGCCAGCGCCTTGCCGAAGCTCTGCGTCAGGTGGTGATGCGTGTCGACGAAGCCGGGCGCGAGCAGCGTGCGCGGCAGCGGCAGCGCGCGCAGATGCGAGTGCCGCGCCGCCACCTCCGCCAGCGGGCCCACGTCGGCGAAGCGCCCGCCCTCGACCACCACGCCGAGCCCGCGCGCCGGCGCGTCGCGCCGCATCGTCCACTCGGGCGCCAGCAGCAGCGCCTCGGCGCGCAACGCCTCGCGCAGGGCATCGTCATCATTCGATCTCATCGCGACGTCCTCGTTGCATTAAACGTAGGCGACACCGGCGCCGATCAGCGCCAGCGCCACCGCCTGCTGCAGCCGCCGCGTCGACACGCGCCGCGCGATCGCGCGCCCGGCCACCCAGCCGGCCAGCAGCAGCACGCCGAGCGCCGCGCCGATGCGCCAGTCGAGCCGCCCGGCGAACAGGTTCACGCCACTGGCCGCCACCGCCACCGGCAGCTGCACGCGCTGCGCGGCATCGACCGCCGAGCCCACCGGCCAGCCGAGCAGCGCCAGCAGCGGGATCAGCACCACCGGGCCGCCGGTGCCCGACCATGCCGATACGCAGCCCACGCCGAGCCCGAGCAGCGCGAGCGCCGGCGCCGGCAGCGCGACCGCGCGCGTGCTCGCGCGACCGAGCAAGGCATAGATGCCCGAGACGATGCACAGCAGCCCGACCGCGAGGCGCACGTTGCCGCTCGACAGCCACGCCAGCGTCAGCGCACCGAGCGCGGCACCGGCGAGCGCGCCGGCCTCGAGGCCGATGCCGCCGTGCGAGCCCTGGCGCGTGGTGGCGAAGGCGGCCACCGCGGGGAACAGGAAGCCGAAGCTCGCCGCCGCCACCGCCTGCGCCACCGGCACGCCGCCCACCGCCGTGAGCGACGGCACGACCAGCACGCCGCCGATGCTGGTGGCGCCGATGGCCACGCCGCACAACGCGACCAGCAGCGCGGCCAGCGCGAACATCGGCGCCGGCTTACTCGATCTTGATCTGCGCCGCCGTCACCGTCGCGGCCAGCGTCTTGCGCTCCTTCGCGAGATAGACGGCGAAATCGGCGGGCGACATCTGCATCGGCTTCATGCCGCCGCTGGCGAGCTGCTTCACGACCTCGGGGTCGGCGAGCACGGCGGCCACGTCCTTGACGATGCGCTCGACGACCGCAGCGTCGAGCCCGGCCGGCCCGAGCAGGCCCATCCACGACTCGACGTCGAGCGCCGCCAGCTCGCGCGTTTCCGACAGGCTCGGCACGCCGGGCAGCGCGTCGGAGCGCTGGCGCGAGGTGACGCCGTAGGCGCGCACCTTGCCGTCCTTGACCATGCCCTGCACCAGCGCCACCGGCAGCACCGCGAGATCGACCGTGCCGCCGGCCACGTCGGTCAGCGCCTGGGGGCCCGACTTGTACGGCACGTGCACGATGTTCACCGACGCCTGCTGCGCGATCATCGCCGCCGTGAGGTGCAGCGAGGTGCCCATGCCGTCGGTGCCGTAGGTGATCTTGCCCGGCTGGCCGCGCGCGGCCTGCAGCAGCTCGGCGGTAGTGGCGGGCAGCTCGCGCCGGCCGATCAGCACGAACGGCGACACCGCCACCGGCGTGATCGGCAGCAGCTCCTTCACGGCGTCGTAGCGCACCGCACTCGGCGACACCAGCGGCGCGACGTTGATCGGGCTGGCCACCGCGAACAGCAGCGTGTAGCCGTCGGCCCTGGCGCGCGCGACGCGCTGCGTGCCGATGGTGCCCGATGCGCCGGGCACGTTGTCGATCACCACCTGCTGGCCGAGCCGCTCGGCCAGCTTGGGCAGCACCACGCGCGCCGCGGCGTCGACGCCGCCGCCGGCGCCGAACGGCACCACCACGGTCACCGGCTTGTCGGGCCAGCCGGCCTGCGCCGCTGCGGCGGCCGGCAGCACGGCGGCCGCGGCCGCGAGGATCCATGCCTGCATCGATGTCGAGTTCACGGTGGCCTCCGTCGTGACGCGCCCGCATGCGCTTGGGCCGGCAATGTAGGCCGGATATGGCGTCCGGCATATCTGAACTTTTCGTTCGGCCCGTACGGATTCTCCGTACACTGCCCCGATGCAGGGCATCTCGCAGGCGTTTCGCTGCTTCGACGGCGTGGCCCGCCACGGCTCGGTGCGCAAGGCGGCGCAGGCGCTGCACCTCACCGCGGCGGCGGTGCACCAGCAGGTGCTCAACTTCGAGGGCCAGGTCGGCGCGCCGCTGTTCGACCGCCTGCCGCGCGGCATGCAGCTCACCGCCGCGGGCGAGATCGTGCTCGCGTCGGTGCGCCGCTCGCAGCGCGACTTCGAGCAGGCGCTGGCGCAGGTGGAGGCGCTGCGCACGCTGGGCCGCGGCCAGGTGCGGCTCGGCACGCCGCATTCGAGCGCCGAGGTGCTGATGCCGCGCGTGATCGCTGCGATGCTCGATCGCCACCCCGGCATCGGCTTCGCCGTGCGCACCGGGCACGGCGAGACGCTGCTGCGCTGGCTGGCGCAGGGCGAGATCGACGTGGCGTTCTGCCTCGAACGCGTGCCGCCGGCCGGCGTCGAGCAGGTGCGCACCTGGCCGCAGCAGCTCGGTGCGGTGGTGTCGCCACGGCATGCGCTGGCCCGGCACCGCGGCCGGCTGCGGCTGCGCGACTGCCTCGTGCACGCGCTGGCGCTGCCCGGGCCCGAGATGGAGCTGCGCGTCATGGCCGAGCGCATCGCCGCGCGCGACCGGCGCGCGCTCGCGCCGTTGCTCGAAACCAGCTCGGTGGCGATGATCCGCGCACTCGCCGCCGCGGGCAGCGTGGTCGGCCTGCTGGTGCAGGAGAACGTGGTGCACGACGTGGAGCAGAAGCGGCTGGTGTGGCGGCCGCTGGCCGACGCCGATGCCCGCTCGCGCATCGGGCTGTACCAGCGCATCGGCCAGGCGCCGTCGGCGGCGACGCAGGCGTTCGTGCAGTGCCTCGACGCGGCGCTCGGCGGCCTGACGGCGGCGTTCGGCCGTCCCGCGCGAGACGCGCTCGCAGGTTCAGCGCGGACGAGGACGGTGCGGTCCGAGCGCCGATGAGGCGGCCCCTTGCGATCACTCGTTGCCGAGTTGCAGCCGATTCGGTTGCCGCCGTTCGATCGCCCATTTGACGAGCGCCGCGGCGCGATACGCGCCGTGCACGAACTTGCCGTAGGGCATCGTCGCGAAGAGCGCCATCACCGCGCCGAGATGCACGCACAGCACGAGCGGCATCGCCGCCGTCTCGCGCAGCAGCGCGAGCGCGATGCCGCTGGCCGCGGCCAGGCCCAACAACGCGATGAAACCAAGGTCCATGCCGCGCTGCTCGGCCAGCACATGCTGCGGATGCCGGCGCACGCGCAGCCGCCACAGCCACGCGCAGCCGATCACCATCGCCACGCCGCCGGCCACGCCGAGCCCCTTGGGCAGGCTCGCCCAGCCATAGGGCGCGTGCCAGCCGAACGCGTAGTGGTAGAGCGTGGCCACGCAGGTGGCGGCGAAGCACGACGCGAAGCCGTAGAAGACGAGGTGGTGCGCGCGGCGGCGCGCCAGCGTCCACGCGTCGTCGTCGTTGGTGCAGCCCTCGCCATGGCCGCCGTCGAGGTAGCTCAGGCGCAGCGCATGCTGCGCGGCCTCGCCGAGAGCGGCCGCGCCGGCAGGCCCCGGCACCTCGTCGCGCCAGAAGCGCGACACGCCGACGCCGATGGCCAGCAGCGCGAACGCGAACGCCGGTGCGAACAGCGCCACCAGCAGGCCGTGCGGAAGCAGCGCGTAGAAGCTGCCGCCCGGCAGGCGCCGCCACAGCGCGCCCACGTCGCCCTGCATCGCGATCGCCAACGCCAGCATCAGCGCGAGCGCGCCCGCCAACGCCGCCGCGAGCGTGAGGCCGTTGCGCGCGTACAGCCGCGCGAAGCCGCCCGGCCACGCATGGCGCGCATAGGTGCGGCCGCGCACGCGCGCCATCGCCTGCGGCATGTCGACGGCGAACTCATGCGGGCTCGCGTACTGGCAGGCATGCAGGCAGGCGCCGCAGTTGTGGCACAGGTTGGCGAGGTAGTGCACGTCGGCGCTCGGAAATTCGAGCCGCCGCGTCATCGCCGGGAATACCGCGCAGAAGCCCTCGCAGTAGCGGCAGGCGTTGCAGATCTGCAGCTGGCGCGCCGCCTCGTGCTCGGCGGCACTGTCGTCCGCGGCGCCGCCCGCGGCGAGGTCGCGCGCCTCGCTTGCCAGGCGATCAAGCGTGCGCATGAGCATCCACCTGCCGTGCACCGGCCGCGCGCGCGGCCGAGCCGCCTGCGATGCGGCCGAACACCGTGCCGATCGTCATGCCCACGCCGGCCGTGTAGCCCTGCCCCAGCACGTTGCCGGCCATCACCTCGCCGGCGGCGAACAGGTTCGCGCTCGCGCCGGCACCGAACTGCACGGCGGCCTCGCCATCGACCTTCACGCCGAGGTAGGTGAAGGTCACACCCGGTCGCAGCGTGAAGCCGAAGTAGGGCGGCGTGTCGATCGGCCGCGCCCAATGCGTCTTCGGCGGCGCGAGGCCGGCGGTGACGCAGTCGTCGAGCACGGCGTGGTCGAACGTGCCCGGCCGGCACGCGGCGTTGAAGGCCTGCACGGTCTGCACGAAGCGCGGCACGGGCACGCCGAGCTGGCGCGCGAGATCTTCGAGCGTGTCGGCGCGCGCGCCGGCGAACACCGGCGGCATGAAGCGGCCGATGGCCTTGGCGTCGATCACCGAATGCGCCACCTGGCCCGGCTGCAGCGCGACCAGCCGGCCCCAGATGGCGTAGCGCTTGGGCCAGAAGTCCTCGCCCTCGTCGTAGAAGCGCTCGGCGTCGCGGTTGACCACGATGCCCAGCGACACGCAGTCCACCCGCGTGCAGATGCCGCCGTCGTACAGCGGCGCGCGCGCATCGATGGCCACCATGTGCGCCTGCGTGGCGTCGCCAATGGCGTCGGCGCCCTGCGCGAGCAGGCCCTTCAGCAGCACGCCGCGGTTGAAGCGCGTGCCGCGGACCAGGAACGCATCGGCCGGCCATTCGCCGCGCTCGTTGCGGCCCCAGGCCTCGCGCAGCCATTCGCGGTTGCTCTCGAAGCCGCCGCTGGCCACCACGCAGGCGCGGGCCGCGATGCGCTCGCCGCTTTCCAGGCGCGCCGCGACGAAGCGCGCGCCGTCGAGTTCGAGCGAGCGCACCGGCGCGTCGTAGCGCACGCGCACGCCCAGCGCCGCGGCGCTGCGGTAGTACGCGTTGAGCAGCGCCTTGCCGCCGCCCATGAAGAATGCGTTGGTGCGCGACAGGTGCAGCGTGCCCGACAGCGACGGCTGGAAGTGCACGCCGTGCCGGCGCATCCACTCGCGCACGTGGTGCGAGCTGCGGATCACCTGCCGCGTCAGCGCCTCGGTGGTGCGCCCGGCGGTGACCTTGTGCAGGTCCTGCCAGAACTCCTCTTCCGGGTAGGCCTCGGTGAGCACGTCCTGCGGCGCGTCGTGCATGCAGCGGATGTTGCGCGTGTGCATGGAATTGCCGCCGCGCCATGCGCGCGGCGCGGCTTCGAGCAGCAGCACCGACGCGCCGGCCTCGCGCGCGGTGAGCGCCGCGCACAGCGCGGCGTTGCCGCCGCCGATCACCAGCACGTCGATCATCGGCCGTCGGCCCGGCGCGGCCGCGGCCTCACCGGGGCTGCAGCAGCGCGCGCACGCCGCTCAGGTCGGCCTGCAGCTTGCCGGCCAGCACCTCGAAGCCCATGAAGCGCAGGTACTCCGGCACCTGCTGCGCCAGCATCTCGAAGCCGGCCTCGGCGCGGATGCCGCGCGCGCGGCACGCCGCGAGCACCGGCGTCGGCTCGCGGCTCATGATGATGTCCACCACCACGGCCGCACGGTCCACGCGCTGCGGGTCGAACGGCAGCACGTCGCCGGGCTTGAGCCCCTGCGAAGTGCAGTTGACGATCAAGTCGAAGCCCGCAGGGTCGGCCGTCTCGGCCACCACCGCCGCATCGCCCACCAGCGGCAGCAGCCGCTGCACCAGCGACGCCGCGCGGTCGCGCGTGCGGTTGTAGACGGCCAGTTGCGACGGCGCGCGCTGCGCGATCGCCGCGGCCACCGCATGGCCGCCGCCGCCTGCGCCCACCACCAGCACGCGGCGGCCCTTCACGTCGATGCCGAAGTGGTCGAGCCCCTTCACGAAGCCGATGCCGTCGAACAGCGCGCCTTCGAGCCGCCCGTCGGGATGGCGGCGCACGGCGTTCACCGCGCCGGCCACGCGGGCCACCGGGTCGGTGGGCTGCAGCAGCTCGGCCAGCGCGGGCTTGTGCGGGATCGTCGCCCACAGGCCGCCCACGTTGTTCGCCGCCATCGCGTGCTGCAAGAAGCCCGGCAGCGCGGCGGGCGGCAGCTTCAGCGGCACCAGCACGGCATCGATGCGGTGCTCGGCGAAGAGGTGGTTGTAGACCTCGGGCGCGCGCACCTGCGCAACGGGATCGCCGATGATGAAGAAGACCTGGGTCTTGCCGGTGATGGGAATCATGTTCGGACGCGCCAGCGCAATTCACCCCCATTGTGCGCGAGGCCTCCGCCGGGTGAGAGACTGCGCCCTTCCCACCCGGAGGTGACGCTCATGGCCCAGGTTCGCGTGTCGGCGTTCTCGGTCTCGCTCGACGGCTTCGGCGCCGGCGTCGAGCAGAGCCTGCAGCAGCCGCTCGGTGCCGGCGGCGAGGCCCTGCACGGCTGGATGCGCGGCACGCGCACCTTCGCGCAGATGTTCGGCCAGGGCGGCGGCAGCACCGGCGTCGACGACGAGTTCGCGGCCCGCAGCATGGCCGGCGTCGGCGCCTGGATCCTCGGCCGCAACATGTTCGGCCCCGTGCGCGGCCCCTGGCCCGACGACGCCTGGCGCGGCTGGTGGGGCGACGAGCCGCCGTACCACGTGCCGGTGTTCGTGCTGACGCACCACGCGCGCGCGCCGCTCGAGATGAAGGGCGGCACCACCTTTCACTTCGTGACCGACGGCTTCGACGCCGCGCTCGAGCGTGCACGCGCCGCCGCCGGCGCGCGCGACGTGCGCATCGGCGGCGGCGTGGCCACGCTGCGCCATGCGCTGCGCGCCGGTGTGGTCGACGAGATGCACCTCGCGTTCTCGCCGGTGCTGCTCGGCCGCGGCGAGGCGGTGTTCGAGGGGCTCGACCTGCCCGCGCTGGGCTACGCGGCGGCCGAGCACGTCGGCACCGCCGCGGCGACGCACGTGGTGTTCAGGCGCCGGCGCGCGGCGGCCTGAAGCCGGCCGCCGCGCCGGATTGACCGCCGTCGAATATGCGGCAAATCGTTTCGCGCGGCTTGGAAAAGCTGCGACGATGGCGCACAGTGCCGACTGCAACCCCCAGAGGACGCGCATGACCTCCGCCTCGCACCCCCACGACAGAGCGCGCGCGATGGCGCGCGTGATCGCGATGCTGATGTGCACGCACGAGAGCCACGGCGACGCCGAGGCGCGCATGCTGCGCGAGCTCGACGTGCACCGCCGCATCGGCCTGACGCACGACGAGTTCGACCGCGTCGTGGCGCAGATGCGCCGCGGCGAGCTGGCCGGGCTGCCGCAGCGCGGCTACGCGACGCTCGACGACCTGGAGCGCTTCGACACGCTGCTCGACGCCGTGCGCGACCCGCACCATCGGCTGTGGCTGTGCCGCGTGGCCAGCTGCCTGATCACGCTCGACGGCCACGTCGCGCCGCTCGAAGGCTCGCTCTACGACCGCATGCTCACGCGCTGGGGCCACACGCGCACGTCGATCTCGCGCGCGATCCTGGAAGACCACGCCTACTAGGGCGAGGCCGCGGCCGCCTCAGTGGTCCTCGAGCCGCGGCGAGGTGCCCTCGGCGAGCGAGCCGGTGTCGGGGTCCAGCCACTCGGCGAGGCCGAGTTCGCGCTCGGCCTCTTCCAGCGTCTCGCCGGGCTCCACGCCGTCGTCGGCAGCGTCGCCCATGTCGGCCAGCGCCTCCTCGAGCGAGGCGAAAGGGCCGAACTCCTGGTGGCCGTCGGGCGCGATCCAGTGGTAGCCGTCGGGCCGCTGCACCACGCGCTGGGCGCGGTCGTCGTCCTCCACCTCGCTGAAGACGGTGGCGGATTTCGGCGGCTTGGGCTGGCGAGCGGGCATGGCGGTCGGATCGTCGGTTCCGCCAATGTTATGCGCCGCGACGGCCGCGCGCTTGCGGGTCATCAACCATGCAGGGGCAAGCTCGCCAGCACGGCGCTTTGGTGCGATGCTTGATAGCTGGCAATCGCGCCGCGACGCAGCGCCGCTATCGTCGGCGGCCGAACCGCGCGCGATGAACGTCTTCGATGCCCTGCAAGGCCTGGCCGACGCCGCCCTCGGCTGGGACGTGCAGTGCGTGGCCGTCGCGCCGCCCGCCTGGTGGCAGCAGCGGCAGGAGCTGCGGCTGCGCCGGCTGCTCAGCGTGGCGCGCGAGCGTGCGCCGCGCTACGCTGGCCTGCCGGCGCCGGGCGAGCAGGCGCTGCAGTCGCTCGCGCACTGGCCCGTCACGCACAAGCAGGCGCTGATGGATCGCTTCGAGAGCGGGCTCACCGATCGCTCGCTGCGCCGCAGTGCCGTGCAGGCCTTCGTGCGCGACCCGCGCCGCATCGGCCAGTGCCTGCCCGGCGGCATCGCCGCATGGGAAAGCTCCGGCAGCAGCGGCGTGCCGGGGCTGTTCGTGCACGACGCGCAGGCGCTGCGCGTGTACGACGCGCTCGAGGCGCTGCGCCGCCCGCAGCGCTGGCTCGGCAACGGCCGCCTCGCGTTCGTCGGCGCCACGCAGGGCCACTACGCCAGCGTGTGCACGATCGAGCGGCAACGCTGGCAATACCCGTGGCTGGCAGCGCAACTGCGCGTGTTCTCGTTCCTGCAGCCGATGCCGGCGCTGGTGGCCGAGCTGCAGCGCTTCGATCCGCGCGTGCTGGCCGCCTACCCGAGCACGGCGCTGGTGCTGGCCGAGGAGGCGGCGGCGGGCCGGCTCGCGCTCGAGCTCGACTCGATCTGGACCGGCGGCGAGACGCTCACGCCCGCCGTGCGCGCGGCCGTGGAGCAGGCATTCGCGGCGCCGGTGGTCAACAGCTACGGCGCCAGCGAATGCCTCACCATCGCCGGCGCCTGCGACGCCGGCGCGCTGCACCTCAATGCCGACTGGGTGATCGTGGAGCCGGTCGACGAACGCCATCGCCCGGTGCCGGCCGGCACGTTCGGCGCCACGGCACTGATCACCAACCTGGCCAACCACCTGCAGCCGCTGATCCGCTACGACATCGGCGACCGCGTGCGGCTGCTGCCGCAGCGCTGCTCCTGCGGCTCGCCGCTGCCGGCGATCGAGGTCGAGGGCCGCACCGACGACAGCCTGCTGCTGCGCGGCGCCGGCGGCCGCGCGGTGCGGCTGCCGCCGCTGGCGATGGTGAGCGTGCTCGAGGAGGCCGGCGTGTTCGACTTCCAGCTCGCGCAGCGCAGCGACCACGCGCTGTGCCTCACGCTGGCCCACGGCGGCGCCGACGGCGCGCGCGAACTGCGCCGCGCCCGGCAGGCGCTGCAATGCTATCTGCGCACGCAGGGCGTGGGCGACACGCGGCTCGAATGCCATTGCGGCCGGCCGTGCCGGCACGGGGCCAGCGGCAAGACGCAGCGCGTGATCGCCGCCGCGGTGGCGGCCTGAGCGCCGGCGCATCGCATTCCTTGACCTCCCGCAAACGGCGTGCGGCGCCGGTGCCGCGCCGCGGCGCGATCGGCGCTACCCTTTGCTTTTCGATATTTGACGATTAAACTAAATTGGCGTACCCAACCGGGCGCGAAACCCACCACGGAGTCGCCATTTGAAGATCGTCTGCATCGGCGGCGGACCTGCCGGCCTGTACTTCGCGCTGCTGATGAAGCAGCTCAACCCGGCGCACGACGTCACCGTCGTCGAGCGCAACCGCCCCTACGACACCTTCGGCTGGGGCGTGGTGTTCTCCGACGCCACGATGGACAACATGCGGCTGTGGGACCGCGAGAGCGCCGACGCGATCGAGGTCGCGTTCAACCACTGGGACGACATCGAGCTGCACTTCAAGGGCCGCGTGATCCGCTCCGGCGGCCACGGCTTCGTGGGCATCGGGCGCAAGAAGCTGCTCAACATCCTGCAGGCGCGCTGCGAGCAGACGGGCGTCAAGCTGGTGTTCGAGACCGAGGTCGACTCCGACGCCGACTACCCCGATGCCGACCTGGTGATCGCCAGCGACGGCATCAACTCCAGGATCCGGCAGAAGTACGAGCAGGTCTTCAAGCCCGACATCGTCGCCCGCCCCAACCGCTACATCTGGCTCGGCACCAACAAGATGTACGACGCGTTCACCTTCCTGTTCGAGAAGACCGCGCACGGCTGGTTCCAGGCCCACGTCTACAAGTTCGACGACACCACCAGCACCTTCATCGTCGAGTGCCCCGAGCCGGTGTGGAAGGCGCATGGTCTTGACAAGGCCGACCAGGACCAGTCGATCGCCTTCTGCGAGCAGCTGTTCGCGGGCAACCTGCGCGGCGAGAAGCTCAGAACCAACGCGCGCCACCTGCGCGGCTCGGCGTGGCTGAACTTCCAGCGCGTGAGGTGCGAACAGTGGTCGCACTTCAATGGCCGCAGCCATGTGGTGCTGATGGGCGACGCGGTGCACACCGCGCACTTCGCGATCGGCTCGGGCACCAAGCTGGCGCTGGAAGACGCGATCGAGCTGACGCGGCAGTTCAAGCTGCTCGGCGACACGCCGGAGCACATTCCCGAAGTGCTGGCACGCTACCAGGCGCTGCGCGCCGTCGACGTGCTGCGGCTGCAGAACGCGGCCTGGAACGCGATGGAGTGGTTCGAGGTCTGCGGCGCACGCTACTGCGACCAGCTCGAGCCCGAGCAGTTCATGTACTCGATGCTCACGCGCAGCCAGCGCATCAGCCACGAGAACCTGCGCCTGCGCGACAAGGGCTGGCTCGACGGCTTCGAGCGCTGGTTCGACAAGAAGGCCGGGCTGGACACGCCCGCCGTGGTGCCGCCGATGTTCACGCCCTACACCTGCCGCTCGGTGACGCTGAAGAACCGCGTCGTGGTGTCGCCGATGGCGCAGTACTCGTGCGTCGACGGCATGCCCGCCGACTACCACCTGGTGCACCTCGGCGCGCGCGCGATGGGCGGCGCCGGCATGGTGGTGGCCGAGATGACCTGCCCCTCGCCCGACGCGCGCATCACGCCCGGCTGCCCGGGGCTGTGGAACGCGCAGCAGATGCAGGCCTGGAAGCGCATCGTCGACTTCGTGCATGCCGATACCGACGCCAAGGTTGCGATCCAGCTCGGCCACGCCGGTGCCAAGGGCTCGACCAACGCGCCGTGGGTCGGCGCCGGCGCCGACCAGCCGCTGGCAGTGGGCAACTGGCCGCTGATCGCCGCGTCTGCCGTGCCCTACCTCGACCAAGGCGGCGCGGTGCCCAAGGCGATGGACGCCGGCGACATGGCGCGCGTGACGGCCGATTTCGTGCGCGCCGCGCGCTTCGCTGCCGACGCCGGCTTCGACTGGCTCGAGCTGCACTGCGCGCACGGTTACCTGCTGTCGAGCTTCATCTCGCCGCTCACCAACAAGCGTACCGATGCCTACGGCGGCTCGCTCGCCAACCGGCTGCGCTACCCGCTCGAGGTGTTCGCCGCGGTGCGCGCCGCGTGGCCGGCGCAGCTGCCGATGAGCGTGCGCATCTCGGCGCACGACTGGGTCGACGGCGGCATCACGCCGGCCGACGCGGTGCAGATCGCACGCGCGTTCAAGGCCGCGGGCGCCGACATGATCGACTGCTCGTCGGGCCAGGTCAGCGCGCACCAGAAGCCCACCTACGGCCGCATGTACCAGACGCCATTCGCCGACCGCATCCGCAACGAGGCCGGCATCGCCACCATCGCCGTCGGCGCGATCAGCGAGGCCGACCACGTGAACAGCATCGTCGCCGCCGGCCGTGCCGACCTCTGCGCCGTGGCCCGCCCGCACCTCGCCAACCCGGCCTGGACGCTCACCGAAGCGGCCAAGATCGGCTACGCCGGCGTGCCGTGGCCGAAGCAGTACCTCAGCGCCAAGCAGCAGCTCGAGGCCAACATCGCGCGCGAGCGGGCGGCGCTGATCGGTTCCAAAGTGAGCGCGTGATGAGCAAACCCACGCGTCGCTACGGCTCGACCCACCTGCTCGACGAGAGCGCCATCGGCCACGAGGCGCGCGCCGAGCGCGACGACCACCTCGCGCTCAAGCTGTGGCTGCGGCTGCTTGCCTGCAGCACGCAATTCGAGATCGCGATCCGCAACCGCATGCGCGCGCGCTTCGGCATCTCGCTGGCGCGCTTCGACTACCTGGCCCAGCTCGAGCGCCATGCCGACGGGCTGCGCATGAGCCAGCTCTCGCGCTACCTGATGGTCACCGGCGGCAACGTGACCGCGCTCACCGACGAGCTGGAGCGCGAAGGCCTGGTGCTGCGCGAGGCCGACGCCGACGACCGGCGCTCGTACCGCCTGCGCATGACGGCGGCCGGCCGCAAGGCCTTCGAGCGCATCGCGCGCGAACACGAGCAATGGGTGATCGAGCTCCTTGCCGGGCTCGACGCTCCGCACAAGCAGCAGTTGTACGAATTACTGGGCCGGCTGCGGGTGCAGCTGGCCGAACACCAGGAGGCTCCCGCATGAACACCCCCGCAGACAACCGCGTCGACCCCGGCCTCGTGGCCGGCAACCGCAAGGCCCTGGCCGGCTACCGCGCCACGCACTTCCAGTGGCAGGTGAAGGACGGCGTCGGCCGCGTCACATTGAACCGGCCCGAGCGCAAGAACCCGCTCACCTTCGAGTCGTACGCCGAGCTGCGCGACCTGTTCCGCCAGCTGCGCTATGCCACCGACGTGCATGCCATCGTCGTGGCCGGCGCCGGCGACAACTTCTGCTCCGGCGGCGACGTGCACGAGATCATCGGCCCGCTGATCAAGCTGAAGGCGCCCGAGCTGCTGATGTTCACGCGCATGACGGGCGATCTGGTGGTTGCGATGCGCCACTGCCCGCAGCCGATCGTGGCCGCCATCGACGGCGTGTGCGCCGGCGCCGGCGCGATCATCGCGATGGCGAGTGACTTGCGCGTGGGCACCGCGCGCGCCAAGGTCGCGTTCCTGTTCAACCGCGTCGGCCTCGCCGGCTGCGACATGGGTGCCTGCGCCATGCTGCCGCGCATCGTCGGCCAGGGCCGCGCCAGCGAGCTGCTTTACACCGGCCGCGCGCTGCCCGGTGAAGAGGCCTATCAGTGGGGCTTCTTCAACCGCATCGCCACGCCCGAGGCGGTGCTCGCCGAGGCCGACCGCCTGGCCACCGAACTCACGCAGGGCCCCACCTTCGCCAACGGCATCACCAAGACGATGCTGCACCAGGAGTGGGACATGGGCGTCGACCAAGCCATCGAGTCCGAGGCGCAGGCGCAGGCGATCTGCATGCTGACCGAGGACTTCAACCGCGCCTACAAGGCCTTCGTGGCCAAGGCCAAGCCCAAGTTCGAAGGCAACTGAAGAGGAGCCCGGGCATGAGCGACACCGCGTATCTCGAGTGGCCGTTCTTCGAGCCACGCCACCGCGAGCTCGCGCGCTCGCTCGAGGCCTGGGCGGCCGAGCATGCGGCCCACGCGCACGGGAGCGATGCCGACGCCGTCTGCAAGGGCCTGGTGCGCGCGCTCGGCGCCGGCGGCTGGCTGCGCCATGCGGTGGGCGGCACGGCGCACGGCGGCGCCGGCGAGGCGATCGACACGCGCGCGATCTGCCTGATCCGCGAGACGCTGGCGCGGCACTCGGGCCTGGCCGACTTCGCGTTCGCGATGCAGGGCCTCGGCTCGGGCGCGGTCAGCCTCGCCGGCTCAGACGCGCTGAAGGCGCGCTACCTCACGCGCGTGGCGCGCGGCGAGGCGATCGCCGCGTTCGCGCTGTCGGAGCCCGATGCCGGCTCCGACGTGGCGGCGCTGGCCTGCGCCGCGCGCGCCGAGGGCGATCACTACGTGCTCGACGGCGTCAAGACCTGGATCTCCAACGGCGGCATCGCCGACTTCTACGTCGTCTTCGCGCGCACGGGCGAGGCTCCGGGGTCGCGCGGCATTTCGGCCTTCGTGGTCGACGCCGGCACGCCGGGGCTCGACGACACCCAGCGCATCGAGCTGATGGCGCCGCACCCGATGTCGTCGCTGCGCTTCACCGGCTGCCGCGTCAGCGCCGCGCAGCGCGTCGGTGCGCCGGGCGAAGGCTTCAAGGTCGCGATGCGCACGCTCGACGTGTTCCGCACCTCGGTGGCGGCCGCGGCGCTCGGCTTCGCGCGCCGTGCGCTCGACGAGGCGCTGCAGCGCGCGACGACGCGCAAGATGTTCGGCCAGACGCTGGCCGACTTCCAGCTCACGCAGGCCAGGCTCGCGCAGATGGCCACCACGATCGACAGCGCGGCGCTGCTCACCTACCGCTGCGCCTGGCAGCGCGACCAGGGACGGTCCGTGACGCGCGAGGCGGCGATGGCCAAGATGGTGGCCACCGAGGGCGCGCAGCAGGTGATCGACGCCGCGGTGCAGATGTGGGGCGGCCTCGGCGTGGTGAGCGAGCAGCCGGTGGAGCGGCTGTACCGCGACATCCGCGCGCTGCGCATCTACGAAGGCGCCACCGAGGTGCAGCAGCTCATCATCGCGCGCGAGCTGCTCAAGGGCGCGGGCCGCTGATGCGGCAGCGCGTGATGTTCACGAGGAGTTCCGCATGCAGGTGATTCTTCCGCCCGGCTGGCCGCGGCCCAAGGGCTATGCCAACGGCGTGGTGGCGCGCGGCCGCACGCTCTACATCGCCGGCATGATCGGCTGGGACGCGCAAGGCGTGTTCCACAGCGACGAGTTCGCCGCACAGGCGCGCCAGGCGCTGGAGAACATCGTCGCCGTGCTGCGCGAGGCCGGCGGCCGGCCCGAGCACATCGTGCGCATGACCTGGTACGTGACCGACAAGCGCGAGTACCTCGCCGCCGGCCGCGAGATCGGCCGCGCCTACCGCGAGCTGATCGGCGCCTACAACGCGGCGATGACGGCGGTGGAGGTCAAGGCGCTGCTCGAAGACCGCGCCAAGGTCGAGATCGAGACCACCGCGGTGCTGCCGGACTGACCGGCGCGCGCGGTCTGTGCCGCGCCGGCAACACCGCGTGTGACGTTCCACACGCGCACGCGCGCGACGCCAGCGCGCCCCCTCGCGCCGCGCGGCAGGCGGGAGGACCATGCACGGCACCTTCCACTGCCGGAGACTCCGCGATGACGAACCTGCCTGCCCTGCATCGATGGGCCAGCGCTGCACTGCTCGCGGCCTGCGCCACCACCGCCGGCGCCGCCGATGCGATCTACCTCAAGCTCGACGGCATCACCGGCGCGTCGACCAGCGAACGCCACAAGGGCGAGATCGACATCAGCTCGTACGCGCAGGCCTTCCGCAACGCGGTGAACTTCGGCTTCGGCAGCGGCGCCGGCGCGGGCCGCGTGAGCTGCGGCGACATCACGGTGCTGAAGAACATCGACCGCGCCACGCCCGACCTGATCATGCACGTGACCACCGGCCGCCACATCGCGCAGGGCACCATCACCTTCACGCGCGCCGGCGAGCAGCCGATCGACTACTACGTGGTGAAGCTGCGCGACGTGCTGATCGATGCCGTCGAGCAGATCGACCCGCCGGGCGAGGCCGGGCTGACCGAGAAGGTCAGCATGAAGGTGCGGCAGTTCCAGTTCACCTACACGCCGCAGAGCGCCACGGGCCAGGCCGGCACGCCGATCACCTTCGGCTGGGACTGCGCCTCGAACACCCGCTTCTGATTCGGCCCATCTGATCCGCCGCTTCTGATTCCGGCGCGTCCGGCGTACAGTCGGCGCGCCGCGATGCAGATGTGATGCGCATCGCGGCAAAGGGGTGCCGCCGTGACGCGTCTGCTGATCCTGCTCGCCGCCTGGCTCGTGGCCGCCTGCGCCAGCGCGCCGCCGGCCGCCCTGCCCGCGCCGCCGTGGCACGACGAGGCCTTTGCGCCGCCGGCCGCGCCGGTGCGCAGCGACGACGTGTTCGCGCTCAGCGACGAGATGCGCACCTGGCTGCACACGCGCGGCGCGGCGTCGATGCGCCGCAAGGGCCCGCAGAAGGGCCTGCTCGACGCGCTGTACGCCGGCGACGACCTCAAGCTCGCCTACGACGCCAGCCGCACGCGCAACGCGGCCGAGGCCTTCGCCTCGCGCGCGGGCAACTGCCTGTCGCTGGTGATCATGACCGCGGCCTTCGCGCGCGAAGTCGGGTTGCAGGTGGAATTCCAGAGCGCCTTCGCCGACGAAACCTGGACGCGCAGCGGCGGCCTGTATTTTCGCAGCGGCCACGTCAACGTCACGCTGAGCCGCAAGGCCGTCGATGCCGGCCGCCTCGGCGCGGCCGACCACACGCTGTGGACGGTGGACTTCGTGCCGCCCGAGGAGATCCGCGGCCTGCGCACGCGGTCGATCACGCAGACCGACGTGCTCGCCATGTACCTCAACAACCGCGCCGCCGAGGCGCTGGCCGCGGGCCGCATCGACGACGCCTATGCCTGGTCGCGCGAAGCCGTGCACACGCAGCCCGCGCTGCTCGCAGCGCGCAACACGCTGGGCGTGATCTACCAGCGGCGCGGCCTCGCCGCGGCGGCCGAGCAGGTGTTTCGCCAGGTGCTCGCGCTCGACGAGCGCCATACGCGCGCGATGCACAACCTGGCGCAGCTGGTGGCCGAGCAAGGGCGCGACGCCGAAGCCGCGGCGCTGCGCACGCGGCTCGCACAGCTGGAGCCGGAGCCGCCGTTCCACTTCTTCGACCTCGGCCAGCAGGCCATGCGCGACGGCGACTACCGCGCCGCGCGCGAGTTCTTCGCGCGCGAGGTGGCGCGCGCCGACTACTCGGCCGAGTTCCACTACTGGCTCGGGCTGGCGCAATACAAGCTCGGCGAGCTCGACGCCGCGCGCCGCCAGCTGGCCCTGGCCCGCGCCTACAGCGCCACGCCGCGCGAGCAGGAGATCTATGCCGCCAAGCTCGCGTGGTTGAAGCAACACGCCGCCGAGCCGGCGGGGTCGAAGGACCGCCGCACGCAGTGAGCGGCCTCGCGGCTCAGCTGCGCCGCAGCCGCGGATCGTCGAACGGCGGGCCGATCTTCAGGATGCCGCTGGTGCGCGCCGCCGGCACGCCGTCGGCGGTGACCAGGCCCTGCGCGAACACCATCGCGCGCGTGCTGCGCAGCAGCTGCGCCTCGCCCTGCACCCAGGCACCGAGCGGCGCCGGCGCGAGGTAGTCGATCTGCAGGCTCACCGTGGGCAGGAAGCGCCCGTGCGCCACCTCGCTCAGCGCATGCACGCCCAGCGGCAGCAGCATGTCGCAGAAGGTGGCCATCATGCCGCCGTGGCAGACCTGCATCGGGTTGCAGTGCCGCTCCTCGACGCGAAAGCCGCACTGGTATACGCCGCCGGCCTTGCGCTCGTACAGCGGCCCGTTGACCTGCACGAAGCCCGGCAGCGCCGGCCACGGCGTGAAGCCCGCCGGCACGTCGGGCCGTGCAGCGCTCATCGCGTCTCGCGCTCCACGTCGGCCAGGAAGTTGGCCTGCTGCATCTCCGGCCCGTTGACCCACAGCGGATACCAGCGCTGGAAGTCTTCGACGATGGTGGCCAGCGGCATGTCGTCGAACGCGCCGCGCTGGTTCACGTATTCCATGTGCCGGTTGCCGGCCTTGTCGAACGGGTGGTAGATCGAATCGTCGTGGCCGTCGAACTCCAGCGGGTGCAGGCCGAAGCGCTCGCACAGCGACAGGTTGAACGCCGGCGTGGCCTTGCGCCAGGCGTCGTCGATCCACAGGTCGGCGTAGCCGTGCCAGAGGAACAGATCGGTCTGCATCTTCTGGCGCATGCGCTCGGTGCTCAAGTGGTTGCGCACGTCGGCGTAGCCCACGCGCGCGGCAATGCCCACCGCGCGCGCCGCGGCCGCCAGCAGCGCCGCCTTGGGCACGCACCAGCCGTAGCCGACCTCGATGACGGTGCTCGCGCGCATGCCCGCGGGCGACAGGTCGATGCGGTACGGGTCGTAGCGAAAGTCGTCGCGCACGGCGTAGTACAGCGCCACGGCGCGCTCGCGCACGGTGTTGCCGCGCGCGTGCTGGCGGGCATAGGCCACCACGGCGGGGTGGTCGCTGTCGATCAGCGCGGTCGGCGCCAGGGTGCTCGGGGTCGGGGCGGTCATCGGTGGTCTCCTGCCCCGGAATTTACCCCGGCGCGGCGCACCGGCGTGTCGCCCGGGCGTCGCGCGTGCGGCGCCCGCTGCGGTGCTGCTCAGCCGCCGCGCGTGGAGCGCCGCAGCGCCCACCAGCCGAGCAGCGCGATCGCCAGCCAGCCGAACAGGCCCTGGTACCACGCCAGCCAGCGGCTGGCCACGCCCCAGGCCTGCGAAGCCGCTGCGCGCGACGCGTCGGCGCCGTGGCTGTCGAGCGATGTCCAGGTCTGCCGCTGCTGCAGATTGGCAAACGGCAGCAGCACGTCGAGCGAGTAGGCAAACGGCCGGAACGCCGGATGCTCGGGCGGCAGCTGCGGGCAATGCGTCCAGCTGGCGCCGGCGGCATCGCCCGTGCGACAGGCCGCCAGGCGCGGATCGTTGTAGACGGCGGGGTTCAGCGGCGCGATCGCGCCGTTCTCGGCCGCGGCCCAGTACACCAGGCCGCAGGCGAGCCACAGCAACGCCAGCGCCGCCACCAGGCGCAGCGGCTTGTGGCCGAAACCCATGAGTCCGTCGACGAGCAGATGCCCGGCGCGCGCCAGCGCGCGCAGCGGCCGCGGCAGGCCCATGCCCACGCGGCCCACCTGCCGCAGGTGGCGCTCGCGCGCGATGGCCACGTCGCGCGCGGCATGCTCCTGCGAGCCGCCGCGCAGCGCTTCGATCGCCTGCTGCCACGGCTGCGGCCTGAAGTCGCGGCCGAGGTGCGCGGTCTGCTGGCGCTTGAGCCAGTCGACGCGGAAGTCGGCCTGCGTGGGCGCGGTGCGCGCGAAGCGGCGGTAGCGGAAGCCGTCGAGCGTGAGGTCTTCGCCCCAGGTGGTGTCGTCGTCGGCCAGCGCCTGCGCCTCGGCGGCAGCGAGCGACACGCCTTGCAGCGGCATGCTCTGCTGCGCCAGCACCAGCGTGCCGCCGATGCGCGCCTGGTCGAGCGCCACCGTGGTGGCGCCGCGCCAGGCCATGTCGCCCAGCGCGTCGAACGCGGCGCCGGAGCAGTCGAGGTCGCCCTGGATGCGTGCCTGCCGCAGCCGCACCAGGCCGCTGGCCGAGAAGCCCTGGTCGAGGTAGACGCTGCCGGCCACGCGCGCGAGGTCGAGGTTCAGCGCGTCGCCGCGGAAGCCCTCGTCGTCGATCTCGCCCGACAGGCGCGCGCGGGTGGCGCGCAGGTCGCCGCCGACGCGCAGGCCCACGAGGCGCAGATCGCCGTCGCTTTCCAGCCCGCCGGTGAGCAGCGCGTTGCCATCGATGCGCGCGCCCTCGGCCGAGATGCGGCGGCGGATCGGCGTGTCGGAATCCTCCGCGCTGCGCAGCTGCAGCCGCTCGCAGTTGAGGTCGTGGCCGATCAGCGCGCGCGCCAGGCGCACCTCGGTGCGCACCACGCAGCCCGAGTTCAGCGCCAGCACGCCGCCGATCACCGCGTCTTCGGCGCGCAGCCCGGGCAGCAGGCAACCCGGGAAGCTCACGCTGCCGCTCACGCGCGCACCGTCCAGCCGCGGCGTGGCGTTGAACACGCAGCGGTAGAACCACAGGCTCTCGCCGACATGCGCGTCGCGCAGGTCCATGCGGCCCTCGATCCACGCGCCGACGATCTGCACCGACCGCGGCGCGAGTCGGCCGTCGGCGCTGCCGCGCGCGAGCTGCGCCACGAACGCACCGCGCACCGTGATGTCGCTGCTCGGCACGATCGGTCGGCGCAGGCCCACGCGCGCGATGTCGTCGTCGCGCCAGGCGCGCAGCACCAGCTGCTCGGCCGCGCGCAGCGGCTCGAAGGCAGACAGATCAGGGGTGTCGTCCGGCGAAGCGCTGGCTTCGTCGCGGGATGCGGTGCTCATGAAGGACCCAACGATGCTTCTGCGCAGCGTGCCTGCGCGCCGCGCGTGTCGCCACCCCGTGACCATGTGCGCAGCCGCGTCGCAGCAGCCCGGACAGCCCTCGCCCCGCCCCTCGTTCACGGGGCGCGTGCCCGGCGCGCGACGAGGTGTGACGGCGGGTTACAGCGCGACGCGGTCGCATCACGCTGGCATTCCTCCTAGACGATGTTGTCGCATTTGACAACAAAGCAATGTCGTTGGAAGACTTCATCGCGGCAGTGGACGCCGCTCGGAGCGACGAATGAGCAAGCGGACCTTGACGATCACGCTGCAGGCCGACTGGAAGGCAGCGCTGCGCCAGGCGGGTCGGCGCGCCGGAGCGCGCGCGTATCAAGGCGAAGTGCTGAATTTCGAAAGCCCTGGGGCGTTCTTCGGGCGCATGACCGAGCGCCGCTGGGCGCTGGTGCGCGCGCTCCAGGGCCAAGGCGAGCTGTCGCTGCGAGAGGTCGCGCGACGGGTCGGCCGCGACGTCAAGCGCGTGCACGAAGACATGCAGGAACTGATCGAACTCGGGCTCGTCGAGCGCGGAGAAGAAGGCGGCGTCGTTTGCCCGTATGCCAAGGTGCACATCGACATGGAGTTGAACGTGCCGGCTTGACGCGTTGGCGCGGGGGTTCGTTGCGAGCGCGGGCGCAACCGCGCCTTACCCCGCCACCAACGCCAGCACCCGCAGCGGGCTGCCGCTGCCCTGGCTGATCTTCAGCGGCGGGCAGATCAGCAGGCTGCCGGTGGGCGGCAGCTGGTCCAGGTTGCTCAGGCACTGCAGGCCGTAGCGGCCGGCGCCGTGCATCAGGTAGTGGCACGGATACGGCGGGCGCAGGTGATAGCCCTGCCCGGCGTCGGTGCCGATGGCTTCGGAGCCGAAGCCGAGCACGCCGCGCTCTTCGACGAGGAACTGCACCGCCTCGCTGCCGGGCCCCGGCGTGTGCTGGCCTGTCTCATCGAAGTTCTGGTAAGCCTCGGCGTCGCGGTGCTCGGTCCAGCGGCGTGACCAGTCGGTGCGCATCAGCACCCAGCATCCGGCTTGAATGCGGCCGTGCGCCTTCTCGAACGCGTGGATGTCGGCCACGCCGAGCAGGTAGTCGGGGTCGGCCGCCGCCTGGCGCGAGCAGTCGATCACCACCGCAGGCGCCACGAAGTGCTGCACGGGGATGGTGTCGACGGCGTTGTGCGGCAGGTCGCGGCCCGAGACCCAGTGGATCGGTGCATCGAAGTGCGTGCCGGTGTGCTCGCCGCAGGAAAAGTTGTTCCAGTACCAACCCGGGCCGCGTTCGTCGTAGCGCGACACCTCCTCGATGCGGAACGGCCAGCACTGCCCCATCTCGGGCGGCAGCGCGATGTGCGGGAACTCCGGGCTCAGCGTCTGCGTGAGGTCGACCACGCGGATGCGGCCGCCCGCCAGCGCTTCGGCCAGCGCCGCGAGCAGCGATGCGGCGGACTTCGTCGTGGATCGCGTGGCCATCTACGCCCCCGCTCCAGCCGCCAGCTCGCGCTCGAGCACCTTGGGGTTGTCGCGCCAGCGCTCGAGCCACTCCTGCGCCACGTCACCCGGATAGATGTCTTCCACGCCGTCGCGAAGAGCCTTCACGATCGCGCTCGCCAGCGCCGCGGGCGCCACCTTCGGCGGCGGCAGGTTCTGGTTCCAGTCGTCGTCGATCGGCCCGGGGAAGACGTTGACCACGCGGATGCCGGCACCGCGCATCTCGGCGCGCTGGCATTGCGCCAGCGAATGCGCCGCCGCCTTCGAGGCCGAGTAGGTGCCGTGCGGCGGAAAGTTGGCCAGCGCGTAGATCGACAGCACATTCACCCACGCGCAGGCATGCGTGGCGCCGTCGGCGCCGCGGCCCTTCAGCGCCGGGCCGAAGGCCTGCGCCAGGCGCAGCGCGCCGAAGTAGTTGATCTCCATCTCGGCCATGGCCGCGTCGGTGCCGCGCCGCGCGCCGATGCCGAACGTGCGGTGCACCTCGGCGTTGTTGATCACGATGTCGACCTTGCCGCCGATCTCGCCGGCGAGTTCGGTCACCGAGCGGCCGTCGCTCAGGTCCAGCGGCACCAGGCTCGCCTGCGGCAGCGCGGCGATGTCGGCCAGGCCGCTGCCATGCTTCTTCCACGGCTCGGCGTGGCCGACCCACACGATGTCGGCGCCGGCCTTCACGAGCTCGCGCACCAGCGCCTGGCCCCCGGCGGTCATGCCGTCGGTGACGAGCACTTTGCGATAGCGCGGGTCGCTGGTCATCTCGCGCAGCATGGGGTCGTCTGTCATGTGAGGCGTCTCCTGTTCGGGGAATGCGATGAGCACGGCCTGGCCGGCACGGTCGAGCCGGGCACCGATCTTCACGCGCACGGCTTCGCGCGGCACGTCACCGTGCGAATTGACGCGCTGCACGTCGCCGTGCAGATCGACGCACTGCACGTCACCGTGCAGGTGCGCCATCACCGTCGGCCCGGCGTCGAGCTGCACCAGCGCCAGGCGCCACGGCAGTCGCTCGCGGAAGAAGAGGTCGTTGCTGTGATGCAGCGTGGTCGTGCCGAGCAGCGTGCCTTCGCCGCGCTGCGCGCGCCACGCGAGCTTCGCCGAGGCACAGCGGTGGCACGCCTCGCGCGGCGGATACTGCACGGCGCCGCAGTCGCCGCACACCTGCAGCTCGAAGCGGCCCATCGCCGCCGCCGCCGTGAGGCCGAGCGCGATGCGGCTGCGCCCCCACGGCGGCAGGTTCATCTGCCGCGTGCGCAGCACCGGGTTCTTGCGTGGGGGCTTCATCAGCGGCATCGTCATGTCGCCGCTCCCAGGATCACCGCGCCCGTGCACAGGCAGCGGTCGTAGGCCACCATGCCGTAGCCGCTCACGAGGCCGAGCCGCGCGTTCTTCACCGCGCGCGCGCCGGCCTGGCCGGTGAGCTGGCGGATCGCTTCGTTGAGGCCGAGAAAGCCGCCCGCGCAGCCGGCCTGCCCGCTCGAAAGCTGCCCGCCGCTGGTGTTGTGCGGGAAGTCGCCGTCATGCGTCAGCGTGTGCGCGCGCACGAAGGCCGGCGCCTCGCCCTTGCCGCAGAAGCCCAGGTCCTCGAGCTGGATCAGCACGATCACCGGGTAGTCGTCGTAGGTGTGCACGAAGTCGATCGCCTCGGGGCCGGCACCGGCCTGCGCGTAGAGATCATCGCGGTCGACCAGCCAGCCGCTGCGGAACATCACCGCGTCGTCGGCGAACGCATTGTGGCGCTCGATCGTGCCGCGCACGAGCGCGTGCGGCAGCTTCAGCTCGCGCGCCCTCGCCTCGCGCATCACGAGAAAGGCCTCGGCGCCGGCGCACGGCATCACGCAGTCGAACAGATGGATCGGCTCGGCGATCGGCCGCGCGGCCAGGTACTCGGCCATCGTGAGCGGCTTCTTGAAGAAGGCGCTGCCGTAGGCCAGCGCGTTGGTGCGCTGCGCGATGCACACGCGGCCGAAGTCCTCGCGCGTGGCACCGTAGCGACGCATGTAGTGATCGGTGATGAACGCGAAGTTGGCGTTGGGCCCGCCCGAGCCGTAGGGGTTGGTGGCATCGCGCGCGAACTGGCTGAACGAGCCCAGCATCGCGCGGAACGAGTCGACCTGGTTGGTGTCGGCCGCCACGCAGGCCACGATGTCGGCATCACCCGCCTGCACGGCGCGCGCCGCGCGGCGCAGCGCCATCACGCCCGAGGCGCCGCCGTTGGGAATGTGGTCGAGCCAGCGCGGTGACAGGCCCAGGTGCGCCGTCACGCCGACCGCGCTGTCGGGCGCCAGCGAGAAGCTGCTCACCGTGAGGCCGTCGAGCTGCGCCTTGTCGAGGCCCGAGGCCTCGCAGAGGCGGCGGATCGCCTGGCCGACGAACCAGTGCGCGCCGCGTGTCGAGTAGCGCACGTAGGGCACCGTCACCGGCACCGTGACGGCCACGCCCTCGTAACCCCAGCGTGCAGGCGACATCAGGGCTGCCTCTTCTTGAGCGCCGTGGTGTCGATGCACGACGGCTGGCCGAGCGCAGCGGTGGCGAGCGCCTTCAGCTCGCCGCGCTGGATCTTCTGCGAGGCGGTGAGCGGCAGCGCATCGACGAAGGCCACGAAGCCCGGCGCCTTGAAGTAGGCCAGCTCGGCCAGCGCGTGCTCGACGATGCTGCGCGCCAGCGCGCTGCGCTCGTCTGGCGCCACCTCGCCGCGCGGCACGACGAAGGCGAACACCTCGTCGCCGCGCACCGCGTCGGGCACCGCGGCCACCGCCGCGGCGTGCACGCGCGGATGCAGGTTGAGCACGCTTTCGACCTCCACCGCCGAGATGTTCTCACCGCTGCGGCGGATGACGTTCTTCTTGCGGTCGACGAAGTAGAGGTTGGCGTCGGCGTCGGCGCGCACCACGTCGCCGGTGTGGAACCAACCGCCGGCCCAGGCTTCTTCGGTCGCGGCCTCGTCTTTCAGATACCCGGCGAAGAAGCCGCGCCGCGGGTCCGGTCCGGCCGCGCGCACCAGCAGTTCGCCGGGCTCGCCGACGGGCACGTCACGCCCGTCGTCGGCCACGACACGCCATTGCATCGTCGGCTCGGGCCGGCCGAAGCAGCCGCTGCCCACGTGGCGCGGCTCGCGATGCGCCATCACGCAGGCGGCCGAGCCGGTCTCGGTCATCGCCCAGGCTTCGAGCAGCGGAAAGCCGAAGCGCGATTCGAACGGCGCATGATGCCCCTTGCCCACGCCGGCGCCGAAGCCGAAGCGCACGCCGTGCTCGCGGTCGCGCACGCTCGCCGGCGCGGCGAGCAGCATCGCCGGCATCACGCCGAGGTAGTGCACGATCGTGGCCCGGCTCTCGCGCACGCTGGCCCACCACGTGGCGGGGTGAAAACGGTCGAGCTGGATCAGGCAGCCGCCGGCCGTGAGCACCACCATGGCCGAGAAGGCCATCGCGTTCATGTGCGACAGCGGCAGCGGCGTGATCACGCGTTCCTGGTCGGGGCGCACGCGGCACAGGTGGCCGAGCGCCACGTACCAGCGCCCGGCATCGAGGTAGTAGGCATTGGGCAGCATGCAGCCCTTGGGCCGCCCGGTGGTGCCCGAGGTGTAGAGCAGGCCGCATTCGCTGAGCGCGGTGATCGGCTCGCGCTCGCGCAGGGCACGGATCACCGCCACCGGCAGCGCGGCGGGCGTGTCGGGCGCCCAGGTGGCCATGCGCGAGCCCACGTCGGCTGCCGCGCGCTGCAACTCGGCCTCGCGCTGCGGCAGCGTCACGGCGAGCACGATCTCGCTGTGCTCGATCAGGTGGCGCAGCTCGGCGGCGCGCAGCTCGGCCTGGATCGGCACCACGCTCGCGCCCAGCGCATTGAGCGCCAGCCAGTGCAGCAAGAAGGCCGGGCGGTTCTCCAGCAGCAGCCCGACGCGGTGGCCATGGCCATAGCCGGCCGCGACATAGGCGCCGCGCAGCGCGGCCACGCGCGACGCCGCCTCGCCCCAGCGCAGAGGCCCCGGCTCGATGCCGTAGCTGCGCGCGGTGGCCGCTTCGGTGAACAGGAACTCCGCATGCGGGGCGCGCGCGGCGGTGGCCGCGAACACGGCGTGGACGGTCGATGCACTCAATGCGGCACTCTGCTCGGCAACGCGGCCGGTGGCGAGGTATAGCCGATCCCGAGCGGCCGCATGATCGGGCCGAACCACGTGGCGCCCGGTTGCGCGCCGGCCGGCGAGCGCAGGCGTTGCGCCGGCACAAATAGTTGTCGCAACGGGGCTTGCCGAGCGCGCGATGTCAGGAAACTCGCGGCCAACGCGCCGATAATGCTGCAGCGCAACATCAAGGAGCTGAACATCATGGGTTTCTCCAAGAAGGTCGCCGTCATCACCGGCGGCGCCAGCGGCATCGGGCGAGCCGTGGCCTCCGCGATGGCCAAGCGCCATGTCGAAGCCGTCGCCCTCGTCGACCAGAGCGAGGCGATCGAAGACGTCGCCGCCAAGCTCAATGTCGAGGCCGGGCGCACGTTCGCGATCCCGTTCCAGGGCAACACCACCGACGAGAAGTTCCGCGCCTCGGTGTTCGACGCCATCAGCCGCAAGTACGGCCGCGTGGGCCTGTGCGTGCCGGCCGCCGGCATCACGCGCGACGAACTCGCGGTGCGCATCGACAAGAACACCGGCAAGGCGCGCATCTACCCGCTCGAGCAGTTCAGGTTCGTGGTCGACGTCAACCTCATCGCGCCGGTGTACTGGGCGCTCGAGATGATCGGCCGCATCGCCGAGGACCGCGCCGCGAAGAACTTGAAGCGCTGGAACCCCGACGAGGGCGTGCAGGGCTCGGTGGTGTTCATCGGCTCGGTGTCGTCGCAGGGCAACCGCGGCCAGATCTCGTACGCCAGCACCAAGGCCGGCCTCGAAGGCGCCGCCGCGACGATCATGAAGGAAGCCATCTTCCACGGCGTGCGCTGCGGCGTGATCCACCCCGGCTTCACCGACACGCCGATGGTGCGCGCGATGGGCATCGACTACGTGGCCAAGAACATCCTGCCCTACACGCAGCTCGGCCGCCTGATCCAGCCCGACGAGATCGCCGACGCGATTTGCTTCATGCTCGCCAACGCAGCCGTCAGCGGCGAGCTGTGGGTCGACGCCGGCTGGCACGCACCGGCCTGAGACGATGAGCACACCTGCCAAAGCGGCCCCCTCGAGCCACGACTTCGACCGCGAGTTCCGCGCCCAGCTGGCGCAGATGACCGCCGGCCTCGCGCCCACGGCCTTCGCCACCGCGTGGGCCGACTGGGCGATGCACCTGGCGCTGGCGCCGGCCAAGCGCCAGGCGTTGCGCGAGCACGCGCTCGAACGCGCGCAGGACACCTGGGCCTTCGCGCTGAAGGCGCTGTCGGGCCAGCCGGTGGCGCCGGCCGAAGGCTTCGACGGCAAGGCCGAGCGGCGCTTCGAGGCGGCGTCGTGGACGCAGTTCCCGTTCAACGTCTATGCGCGCGCGTGGCAGAACAGCGCCGCGCTGCTCGCCGACGCCACGCGCGACGTGGGCGGCGTCACCGAGTACCACGCGCAGCTGCTCGAATTCGCGGTGCGCATGCTGCTCGATGCCAGCTCGCCGTCGAACTACCTCGCGTCGAACCCCGAGCTGCTCGCGCTCACGCAGGCCGAGCAGGGGCAGAACCTCGCGCGCGGCCTGAAGCATTGGGTCGACGACCTGAACCGCACCGTGCAGGGCGCGGCGCCGGCCGGCACCGAGGCGTTCGAGGTCGGCAAGGCGGTGGCCGTCACGCCGGGCAAGGTCGTGTTCCGCAACGACCTGATCGAGCTGATCCAGTACACGCCGACCACCAAGACCGTGCACGCCGAGCCGGTGATGATCGTGCCGGCGTGGATCATGAAGTACTACATCCTCGACCTGAGCCCGCGCAACTCGCTGGTCAAGTACCTCGTCGACCAGGGCCACACGGTGTTCATGGTGTCGTGGAAGAACCCCGACGAGAGCGACCGCGACGTCGGCATGGACGACTACCTGAGCCTCGGCCTGCGCGCCGCGCTCGACGCCGTGAGCGCGATCGTGCCGCAGCGCAAGGTGCATGCGGTGGGCTACTGCATCGGCGGCACGCTGCTGGCCATCGGCGCCGCGGCGCTGGCGCGCGACCGCGACCAACGCATCGCGACGATCACGATGTTCGCCGCGCAGGCCGACTTCTCGGAGCCGGGCGAGCTGGCGTTCTTCATCAACCCGAGCCAGCTCGCGATGCTCGAGGCCTCGATGCACCGCAAGGGCGTGCTCGAAAGCAAGCAGATGGGCGGCGCCTTCGCGCTGCTGCGTGCGCAGGATCTGGTGTGGCAGCCGATCGTCGACAACTACATGAAGGGCCAGCGCGCGCCGATGATCGACCTGATGGCGTGGAACGCCGACGGCACGCGCATGCCCTGGCGCATGCATTCGGAGTACCTGTACCGCCTGTACCTCGACAACGAGCTGGCGACCAACCGCTTCCCGGTCGACGGCAAGCTGATCCGGCTGTCGGACATCCGCGTGCCGATGTTCGTGGTCGGCACCGAGGCCGACCACGTGGCGCCGTGGAAGTCGGTCTACAAGATCGACAACCTCGTGCGCTCAGACGACTTCACCTTCCTGCTCACCGCCGGCGGCCACAACGCCGGCATCGTCTGCGGGCCGGTGCACCCCAAGCGGCACTACCGCATGAGCACGCGCCGCCTGGCCGACCCGCACCTCGCACCCGAGGACTGGTTCGCCGCCGCCGCGCCGCAGCCCGGCGCGTGGTGGCCGGCGTGGCAGCAGTGGCTGGCCGCGCACTCGGCCGCCAAGGTTAAGCCGCCGGCGATGGGCGCGCCGCGCAAGGGCTACGCGGTGCTCGACGACGCGCCGGGCCGCTACGTGCGGCAGCGCTGAGCGCACGCGAGCCGCACGCGCAGGCGCGGGGCTCGCTACTGCGGCTCGATCTTCGCGTCGCGGATCGCCTTCTCCCACTTCGCGGTCTCGGCCTTGTTGCGCCGGGCCAGCGCATCGGGCGTGCCGGGCTCGACCGCGAAGCCGATGGCCTCGAACTTGTCGAGCACGTCCTTGCTGGCCGCTGCGGCATTGATGGCCTGGTTGAGCCGGCCCACCACGTCGGCCGGCGTGCCCGCCGGCGCGAAGACCGCGAAGTAGGCGATCAACTCGTAGTCCTTGAGGCCGAGGGCCTCGTTCACCGTCGGCAGCTCAGGCACCGCCGCTGCGCGCTTGGTGGAGGTGACGGCGAGGCCGCGGATCTTGCCGGCCTTGTGCTGCGGCACGGTGACGGCGAAGTCGGCGGTGAACATCATCACCTGGCCGCCGATGAGGTCGGTCATCGCGGCGGGGCCGCTCTTGTACGGGATCGGGTTCATCTGGATGCCGGCCATGCTGGTCAGCATCTCGGAAGACACCTGCTGCGAGGTGCTCGCGTAGGCGAAGCTCACCTGCCCGGGCTTGGCCTTGGCCAGATCGACCAGCTCCTTCAGCGTCTTGGCCGGCACGTCGTTGTTCACCGCGACCATCAGCGGCACCGAGCCGATGTAGCCCACCGGCGCGAATGCGCTGTCCTGGTCGTAGGGCAGCTTCTTCATCAGGAACTTCAGCGCCGCGTTGGTGCTGTTGGTGCCGATCAGGATCGTGTAGCCGTCGGCCGGCGCCTTGGCCACGATGTCGGCGCCGAGCATGCCGTTGGCACCGGGCTTGTTGTCGACCACGATCGACTGGCCCAGCGTGGCCGACATCTTCTCGGCGAAGGCGCGGCCGATCTGGTCGGTGGCGCTGCCGGCGGCGAAGGGCACGACGGCGCGGATCGGCTTGTTGGGGAACGGCTGCGCGTGCGCGGCCGCGCCGGCGAACAGCACGGCAGCGGCGAGGGCGAGGCGGCGGGTCAGGTCTGGCATGCAAGGGTCTCCGCGGTGAGCGAGTGAGTGACGAGCGCGCATTGTCATCCGGCGCCGGGGTCGAGCTCGATGTCCAGCAGCGCCGAGGCCAGGGTCTTGCCGTGCGCATCGAGCGCCAGCGAGCGCGTCACGCCGCCGGCCAGCGCGTCGTGCAGCACGAAATGCAGCGCCGCCAGGTGCGGCAGCGTGAAGCGCTGCACCTCGCCGCGCACGATGCCGGCATAGTGCGCGCGCACGCGATCGACCGTGAGCACGCGCTCGAGCAACGCGTAGTGCGCCGGGTCGCGCGCGATCACCGACAACGTGGCCAGGTTGCCCTTGTCGCCCGAACGCGCGATGGCGATCTGCTGCAGCTTCATCGCTTCACAGCTCCAGCAGCTGCACCGTCGTGCGCACCGCGTCGCGCGGCACCATCGCCGATGCGGCGGCGATCACCTCGCGCACCGACTGCGTGACGCCGCCGCCGCCCGCCGGACCGTTGAGGTACAGCGCCTCGACTTCCTGGCCCACGCGTTCGGCATCGGCCGCGCTGGCGCAGCGCACCGCGAGGCGCATGCGCACCTCGTAGGGCATGCGGTCGCCGCCGAGCGCCGCGCCGTGCATCGCGTTCACGCCGATCAGCTCGGCGCGCGCTTCGCGCGCACCAAGGCCGATGCGCTGCAGGCGGTGCCGCAAGATGTCGAGCGCCAGCGCTCCGCGTTCGCGCGCGCCCGGGCCGGCGTAGGAAATCTGGCCCTCGCCGATCCAGCCGTCGCGGTAGCCGATGGTGGCCTTCAGCTCGGCCGGCCGCGGCGCGCCGCCGGCGCCGCTGGCGCGCACGCGGTCGCTGGCCTGCTCATGCAACTGGACGCGCGAGAAGTCGGCCACCACGTCGGCCTGGCGATAGCGCGCCGGGTCGTCGATCTCGTAGAGCAGCTGCGCGGTGCAGGTCAGCCGGTCGACGCGGCCGCCGGTGCCCGGCAGCTTGGTGATGATCGCCGTGCCGTCGGCGCTCACCTCGGCGAGCGGGAATCCCACGTCGTGGAGATCGGGCACGTCGAACGCGCCGGGATCGGCGATGTAGCCGCCGCTGACCTGCGCCGCGCATTCGAGCAGGTGGCCCACCAGCACGCCCTGCCCCAGCCGCGGCCAATCATCGGCGGCCCAGCCGAAGTGGTGCATCAGCGGCGCGAGAAACAGCGCCGGGTCGCCGACGCGGCCGGTGATCACCACGTCGGCGCCGCTGGCCAGCGCCGGCAGCAGCGCGTCGGCGCCGAGGTAGGCGTTGGCCGAGATCAGGCGATCGCCCAGATCGCTGGCGCGCGGCGCACCGGCAGCATCGAACAGCGCCGGATCGTGCGCGCGCACCCAGGGCAGCACGTCGTCGTCGCTGACCACGGCCACGCGCAGCCGCGGCAGGCCGAGTTCGCGCGCCACGTCGAGCACCGCCGCGCCCGCGGCCTGCGGATTCGCGGCGCCCATGTTGCTGATCACCGTGACGCGGTTCTTCACGCAGGCCGGCAGCACGGCGCGCATGCGCGCCTGCAGCAGCGGGTCGTAGCCCTGCGCGGGGTCGCGGCTGCGCCTCAGCTGGGCCAGCGCGATCGTGCGTTCGGCCAGGCATTCGAACACCAGCGCATCGAGCGCACCGCGCTCGGCCAGCGCCACCGCGGGCTCGATGCGGTCACCCGCATAGCCGGCACCGGCGCCGATGCGAAACGGTTTCATGACGAGAGCATCGTAGCGCCGCGCCGGCCGCGCCGACGCAATCACCGCGGCCGCTTGCCGCCCGACTTGGCTTTGCCGCCGATCTGCGCTAGACTCGAATCTGGTTAACCATCTTGACAAATCGGGATGGCCATGAAGGAAATCCCCGTCTACGAAGCCAAGACCCGCCTGTCGGAGTTGCTCGCCGCCGTCGAGCAGGGCGAACAGGTCGTGATCACCCGCCGCGGTGTCGCCGTCGCCCGCCTGGTGCCGCCGGCGGCCGCGCGCCGAGTGGCCGCCGGCCAGCGCCAACGCGTCGCGCAGACATTCGCCAAGCTGCGCGCGCAACGCGCCGGCGTGACGCTCGACATGCCGCTGCGCGACGCCATCGCCGAAGGCCGCGACTGAAGCGGCTGGCGTCATGCCCTTCGTGCTCGACAACTCGGTGACCTGCGGCTGGTTTCTCGACAACCAGGCGAGCGACTACACGGAGGCGATCGCCCGGCGGCTCGAGGTCGATCAGGCGGTGGTGCCGGTGCTGTGGGAATTGGAGCTGACGAACGTGCTGCGCACCGCCTGCCTGAAACGGCAACTCAGCGCGCAGGCGGCTCAGGAGGTGCTCGACCGCATCGGCTCACTGCCGATCGGCGTCGACCGCCAGAGCGTGCGTCCCGGTGAGATCCTGGCGCTTGCGCTGCGCTTCGGCCTCAGCAGCTACGACGCGGCGTATCTGGAGCTCGCGCTGCGGCTGCAGATTCCGGTGGCCACGGTAGACGGCCCGCTGCGCGACGCGGCGCAGGCCAGCGGAGCAGGTGTCGTGGCGGGCGACTGACCCGAGCAGCTTGACTTCTTCGACGAACGAACGCTCGGCCATCGCCCGGCGATCGTATGCGACCTCGTCACCGCAGCAGCAGCGCCGGCAGCCCCGTGGCCAGCGCCGGCCACGCGAGCACGAGCACGATCGCCACCAGGCCCATGATCACGTAGGGCGTGACCGCGGCGAAGATCTCCTGCGTCGGTATGGTCTTCGGCGCCACGCTGCGCATCGTGAACAGCAGCATGCCGAACGGCGGCGTCAGCAACCCGAGCTGCATGCAGATCAGGTAGATCACGCCGTACCACAGCGGGTCCCACGCGAAGTGCTGCACCAGCGGCATGAAGAACGGCAGCGTGATCAGCATCATGCTCACCTGGTCGACGAAGCAGCCGAGGACGAGCAGGATCACGATCATGCCGCCGAGCACCGCCCAGCCCGGCAGCGCGGCGCCCTGCACCAGCGCCACCAGGCCGTTGGTGGCGCCCGAGAACGACAGGATCTGCGAGAACGTGGTGGCGCCGACGATGATGAACAGGATCACGCAGCTGATCGCCGTGGTGCCGGCCAGCGCATCGATCAGCGCCTTCACGCTGAGGCTGCGGTACAGCACGCACACCACCACCGTGGCCAGCGCGCCGATCGCCGCCGACTCGGTGGGCGTGGCCCAGCCGGCCGACATGGCCACGATCACCAGCACGAAGATCGCCACCAGCGGCGTCACGTTCACCAGCAGCGGCCCCCAGCGCGCCCAGCCCTGCGTGTCGCTGCTATCGGCGCCGGGCGCCAGCTCGGGCCGGCGCACCGCCTGCACGACGATGTAGGCGAGGAACATCATCGCCATCACGATGCCGGGCACCACGCCGGCGATCAGCAGGCCCGAGATCGAGATGCCGGCCAGGCTGCCCAGCAGCACCGTGAGCGCCGACGGCGGGATCAGCATGTCGACGCCGCCGATGGCCATGATCGGGCCCATGGCCATGCGCGGGTGGTAGCCGCGCGCCAGCATCTGCGGCAGCAGCAGGCTGCCGAGCAGCGCGGTGGTGGCCACGGTGGAGCCCGAGATCGCCGAGAACACCGTGCCGGCCACGATGGTCACCACCGCGAGCCGGCCCGGCACGCCGCGGATCGCGCGGTCGAAGCTGTCGATCGTCTTCATCGCCAGGCCGGTGTGGAACAGCACCTCGCCCATCAGAATGAAGAACGGGATCGGCGTGAGCGAGAAGTTCATCACCGAGGCCACGCTGTTGCGCACCACCTGCACCAGCCCGGCCTCGCCGCCGAACCAGATCAGCGCGCCGGCCAGGTTGATGGCGAGGAACGCGAACGCCACCGGCAGGCCCACCGCCATCAGCGCGGTGAGCAGCCCGAACAGCAGCAGCAGCGCCTGCCACCACGTCATGCGGCGGACTCCGGCGTCGAGGCCGACGGCGGCCAGAACAGGCGCCGCGCGCATTCGAGCGCCAGCGCGCCGAAGCCGACCGGCACCGGCAGGTACAGCCACCATTCCGGAAACACCAGCGCCTTGAGCACGATCGCGCCGGCGCGCCGGCTGTCGAGCAGCGCCACGACGCCGTAGCCGGCGAGGACGAGGCTGATCACCAGCCCCGCGCCCGCCGACACGCGCTCCATGCGTGCGCGCGCCGCCGGCGACAGCACCATCTCGAGCACGTCGAGCCGCACATGCTGGCCGCGCCACATCAGCCACGGCGCGGCCAGCAGCGTGGCCAGCGGCAGCGCGTATTCGGTCAGCTCGGTCACCCAGGGCAGGTTGCCCCAGCGCAGGTTGCGCGCCAGCACGTCGGCGCACACCAGCGCCGTGATCAGCCCGATCGTGGCGATGGCGATGCCGCCGCACAGGCGCATCAGCAGCGCATGCGCCCGCTGCATCGTCGTCGTCCTCCGGCGCAGTGGGCGCGGCGTGCGCTCAGCTGCTCACTTGGCCGGCGCCATCAGCTCGCGCAGCTTCGCCGCGTGCTGCGGCGTGGCCGCGGCCACGCCGGCCCAGCCGGCGTCCATCGACACCTGGAGGAAGCGCTTGGCCTCGGCATCGGGCAGCTTGATCACCTGGATGCCGGCGTCGGCCTGGCGCTTGATGTCGGCCGGCGCGTCCTTGGCCGACATGTCGGCGTTCAGCGCCTCGACCCACGCCACCTGCTTCTCGAAGAACGCCTTCTGCGCCGGTGTGAGTGCGTTCCACGTCTTGGCGCTGAACACGATGCCGAGTTCGATGTTGTAGAAGCCGGGCTCGACGCGGTACTTGGTCTTCTCGTGCCAGCCGAGGTCGAAGATGCCCAGCAGCGGCCAGCCGTAGCCGTCGACCACGCCGCGGTCGAGCGCGGTGTAGACCTCGCCCGGCGCCGTCTGCACCACGGTGGCGCCGAGCCGCGTGAAGAACTCGCGGTAGATCGGCGCGATGCGGATCTTCAGCCCGGTGAGGTCGGCCTTGTCGATCTTCTTGTTGAGGTAGATGTGGTACGGCACGCCGTCGCCGGTGCGCGCGTAGTAGTACAGGCCGCGCTCGAGCATGGCCTTGTTGAGGTAGTCGACCGCGCCGTTCTTGCGCAGCTCGCTCCACGGCAGCGTGGCGTAGTTCACCGCCAGCGATTCGGGCGCCACGCCGGCGAGGAACGAGGTGGTGGTGTTGGCGAGGTCGACCACGCCGTTGCGCAACGCCGCGCCCTGCTCCATCGTCGGGATGGACTTCGGCCCGCCGAGATAGTTGATCTGCACGACGCCCTTGCCCTCGTCGTTGACCTTCTTGACGAACTTCTCGAAGTTGCGCGCGTAGTAGGTGCCTTCGTTGAAGGCGTTCACGGCCTTCAGCGTCACCTCCTCCGCCAGCGCCGGCGTTGCGGCGAGCCACAGGCCCGCGACCGCGATCGCGCCCGCGGCGCGCCTGACGAGATTCATGTCGTGCTCTCCAGAACCGGACTGACCAAATGCAGCACCCATGTGCAGCACCCGTGCCGCGCATCGTCCCCGCACGGTGCGGGGCGCGCAACAGGGCTCACCCGAAGGGTTCGCCCCGATGCGCCGCCGCCGCGGCAGGGCCGCGCGTTAGGGTGATGCCCCGAGGAATCGACGCTGACAACCGCGCTATAGTGCGCGCCGTCGCGGCACCGCCATGCCGCGGGCCGCTCACGAGGCGAGCCTTGCCTGCACGGATAACAGCATCGCGCGTCACCCGTGCCGATGTCTGGAGGAACTGGATTGAACTACGCCGAACAACAGCGCAACCCGACCAGGCACATGGTCGGCCTCGGTGTGGTCATCGTGATGCACATCATCCTCGGCTGGGCGCTGCTCAACGGTCTGGCGCGCAAGGTGGTGGAGGTCGTCAAGGGGCCGATCGAAACCAAGATCATCGAGGAGACCAAGCCGCCTCCTCCGCCGCCGCCTGAGAACCTGCCGCCGCCGCCCAAGCTGCCGCCGCCGCCGCCGAGCTTCATGCCGCCGCCGGAGATCCGCATCGAGAACCCGCCGCCGCAGGCGCCGACGATCACGGTGCAGACCGAGACCCCGCCGCCCGCGCCGCCGGTGACGATCGCGCCGCCGCCGTCGCCCGAGCCCGTGGCCTCGGCGCCGCCGGCGCCGGTGCGCATCGCGCCGCAGGTGAACTTCGCCAACGACTGCGAGAAGCCCAGCTACCCGCCGGCGGCCGCGCGCGCCGAGGCCACGGGCACGGTGCGCGTCAAGGTCAGCGTCGGTGTCGACGGCCGCGCCACGGCCACCGAGATCGTGCGCAGCTCGGGCCCCACGCGTGAACACAAGCTGCTCGACCGTGCGGCCGAGACCGCGATCAAGACAACCTGCAAGTTCAAGCCCGGCACGGTGGACGGCAAGCCCGAAGCGCTGACCACCTTTGTCGATTACGTCTGGAAGCTCGAGTAGGCCTCGATCGACCGTCTGCCGCCGGCGGCGCGTGCGCCCAGCCGTGACCTGCCACCCGAGAACAACGCTGGAGGAACCCATGTCCATCAACAAGCTCGTGCGCGCGCCGATGCTGGCTGCCCTGCTCGTCTCATCCACCGTGCTGCCGCATCAGGCGGCGTTCGCCCAGGCCGCATCGGCGCCGGCACCCGCCGCCGCACCAGCGCCCGCGGCCACGCCGGCGCCGGCCGCCGTGCCCGCGCCGGTCACGCCCACGGTGACCAAGGAGACGATCGACAACCCCTACGGCCTCGAGGCATTGTGGAAGCAAGGCGACTTCGTGGCCCGCGGCACGCTCATCATCATGATCATCATGAGCATGGGCAGCTGGTACATCATCTTCACCAAGCTGTTCGAGCAGCGCAAGCTGCTCAAGAGCGCCAAGGAGGCCGGTGAAGGATTCTGGAAGTCGGGCTCGGTCAAGAAGGGCATGGAGTCACTCGACGAGGGCAGCGCGTTCCGCTTCATCGCCGAACAGGGCGTGAAGGCCGACGAGCACCACGAAGGCAGCCTGACCGAGCAGATCGACCGCCACACCTGGATCACGATGAGCGTGCAGCGCGCGGTCGACAGCATCCAGAGCCGCCTGCAGGACGGCCTCGCCTTCCTGGCCACGGTGGGCTCGACCGCGCCGTTCGTGGGCCTGTTCGGCACGGTTTGGGGCATCTACCACGCGCTCACCGCGATCGGCATCGCCGGCCAGGCCTCGATCGACAAGGTCGCCGGCCCGGTGGGCGAGGCGCTGATCATGACGGCCTTCGGCCTCGCGGTCGCGGTGCCCGCGGTGATGGGCTACAACTGGCTCATCCGCCGCAACAAGCTGGTGATGGAGCGCGTGCGCTCGTTCTCTGGCGACCTGCACAACGTGCTGCTCGCCGGCAAGCGTTGACCGGCGCACGGCCCGAGTAGGAGCGCATCATGGCCATGGCCGTAGGCTCGCCCGACGACGACGGCGAAGAGCAGATGAACTCGACCATCAACACCACGCCGCTGGTCGACGTGATGCTGGTGCTGCTGATCATCTTCCTGATCACGATTCCCGTGGTCACGCAGTCGATCCAGCTGTCGCTGCCGAAGGAGAAGAACGTGCCCACGCAGACCAAGCCGGAGAACATCCTGCTGGCCGTGAGCAAGGACGGCGAGATGTACTGGAACACGCGCCGCGTCCCCGACATCGAGACGCTGGTGGCCGATCTGAAGAAGGAGTCGGTCAAGGACCCGCAGCCCGAGGTGCACATCCGCGGCGACGAGGATGCGCGCTACGAGAGCGTGGGCAAGGTCGTGGTGGCCTGCCAGCGCGCGGGCATCGCCAAGGTGGGCTTCATCACCGAGCCGCCACCGAACCGCTGAGAGGATTCACACCATGGCCATGCAAGTGGGCAATTCTGGCGGCGAAGGCGACGTGATGATCGACATCAACACCACGCCGCTGATCGACGTGATGCTGGTGCTGATCATCATGCTGATCATCACGATCCCGATCCAGACGCATGCGGTCAAGATGAACATGCCGATCGCGCCGAGCGCGCAGCCGCCCAAGCCGCCGGAGATCATCCGCATCGACGTCGACTTCGACGGCACCATCGGCTGGAACGGCGTGATCGTCGCCACCCGCGAGGAGCTGGAATCCAAGCTCGCCAACGTGGCCGCCCAGCCCGACCAGCCCGAGGTGCACCTGCGCCCGAACAAGCTGGTGTCGTACAAGGTCGTGGCGATGGTGATGGCCAGCGCGCAGCGCCTGGGCGTCACGAAGATCGGCCTGGTGGGCAACGAGCAGTTCCTGTGATGGCTGCGCGTCGACGTCTCCACCAGCTGCTGGCCGCGCTCGTGGTCTGCGTCGGCATGACCGCGGCACACGCCCAGGTGCGCCCCGAAGTCGGCAAGCCGCTGCAGCAGGCGAGCGACCTGCTCAAGGCCGGCAAGGCCAAGGAGGCGCTGGCCAAGGCGCGCGAGGCCGATGCCGCGAGCGGCAAGACGCCGGCCGAGCAGCTGATGATCGACCGCATGAAGGGTGCGGCCGCGCAGCGCGCCGGCGACAACGCCACGGCCATCGCCGCGTTTGAGTCTGCATTCAATTCGGGCAAGCTGCCGGCATCCGAGCAGGCGCAGGTGGCCGAGTCGATCGCCTTCGCCTACTCGCAGCAGAAGGACTGGGCGCGCACCAGCCAGTGGGCGCAGAAGGCGCAGGCCGCCGGCAGCACGAGCCCGCAGCTCAAGCAGCTGCAGGCCTACGTGCAGTCGCAAAGCGGCGACTACTCGGCGATCGCCAAGGAAGCGCAGGCGGCGATCGCCGCCGCCGAGGCCGGCGGCCGCAAGCCCGACGAAGGCGATCTGCTGCGCCTGGCCGATGCGCAGCAGCGCACCGGCAACAACGCCGGCCGCGCCGGCACGCTCGACAAGCTGCTCGCCTACTACCCGAAGAAGGAGTACTGGGCGATCATGCTCGCGCAGCTGCCGCGCAAGAGCGGCTTCTCCGATCGCTTCTCGCTCGACGTGTTGCGCCTGAAGCTCGCCACCGGCAACCTCGCGAAGACCGACGAGTACATGGAGATGGCGCAGCTCGCGCTGCAGGCCGGCCTGGCCACCGAGGGCCGCGCCGTGGTCGACAAGGGCTTCGCCGCCGGCGTGCTGGGCAGCGGCGAGCAGGCCGAACGCCACAAGCGCCTGCGCGACCTCGCCGTCAAGCAAGAGGCCGAGGCCCAGGCCACGATCGACAAGCAGGCGCAGGAGGCCGCCACCGCCAAGGACGGCAACGGCCTCGTACAAGCTGGCTACGCACTGGCCACGATGGGCCAGGCCGACAAGGGCATCGCGCTGATCGAGCAAGGCATCGCCAAGGGCGGCCTCAAGCGCCCCGAAGACGCCAAGCTGCGCCTCGGCCTCGCGCTGCTGCAATCGGGCAAGAACAAGGCCAAGGCGGTGCAGACGCTGCGCAGCGTGCAGGGCGCCGACGGCGCGGCCGACCTCGGCCGGCTGTGGGCCGTCTACGCCAGCCAGCAGGGTTGAGGCCGTGGACCCGCGCGCGTTCGTCGAGCCGCTCGGCGACGGCCTGTATTGCATCGACACCGGCTTTCATCGTCCGCGCTTCGACGCCGCCTACCTGCTGGTCGACCACGGCCGCGCCGCCTTCATCGACACCGGCACCAACTTCGCGCTGCCGCGGCTGCTGGCCGCGCTGACGCACGTGGGCCTCGCGCCCGCCGACGTGGACTGGGTGATCCCCACCCACGTGCACCTCGACCACGCCGGTGGCGCCGGCGCGCTGATGCGCGCCCTGCCCCACGCCCGCATGGCCGTGCATGAACGCGGCGCGCCGCACATGATCGACCCCGGCGTGCTGGAGGCCGCCGCGACGATGATCTACGGCGAGGAGGAGATGGCGCGCTCGTACGGCGAGCTGGTGCCGGTGGACGAGCAGCGCGTGGTGACCACGAGCGAGGGCTTCGCCCTCGAGGTCGGGCAGCGGCGCATCGAGTTCATCGACGCGCCCGGCCACGCGCGCCACCACCACGGCGTGTGGGACGCGGCCTCGCGCCGCTGGTTCACCGGCGACAACTTCGGCCTCAGCTACGACGAACTCACCAACGCCAACGGGCGCTTCGTGCTGCCTTCGACCACGCCGGTGCAGTTCGAGCCCGAGGCGCTGAAGGCCACGGTCGGGCGCATGCTCGAGCGCGAGCCCGCGGCGATGTGCCTCACGCACTTCGGCCTCGTGCGCGACGTGCCGCGCCTGAGCCGCATGCTGCTGGAGCAGATCGACGAGATGGCCGCGCTGGGCCACGCGCATCGCGATGCGGCCGACCGCCAGCCGGTGCTCGAGGCCGGGCTGGCCGACCTGTACCGGCGGCGCCTGGTGGCGCATGGCTTCACCGGCGATGTCGACGCCAAGATCGAGCTGCTGGCGCTCGACATCCAGCTCAACGCCGAGGGCCTGGTCGCCTGGCTCGACCGCGAGCGACGCAAGCGCGCGTAGACTGCTCCGGCACGGCCCCGACGCAATGAGCACCCCTGCACCTGCCCTTCCCACGCTCACCGGCGGCTGCCTCTGCGGCGCCGTGCGCTACGAGGCGACACCCAGCCATCGCGAGGGCTACTACTGCCACTGCCGCATGTGCCAGCTCGCAGTGGGCAACACCCGCGCGGCGTGGATCAACCTGCGCAAGGACGAGGTGCGCTGGCTCGCCGAGCCGGCTCACTTCGCGTCGTCGAAGATCGCGCGGCGCAGCTTCTGCGGCCGCTGCGGCACGCCGCTCGCGTTCGCGTTCCACGACAGCGAGTACATGGACCTCAGCGTCGGCAGCCTCGACGATCCGTCGGCGCTGAAGCCGGTGGCGCACTACAGCGTCGAGACGCGCATCGCCGGCTGGCATGCGGCCGACGGCCTGCCCGAGCACCGGCTCGACACCAACGAGCGCATCGCGCAGCGCTGGCGCGACGCCTACGGCGACGCGCCGCCGGGGCTCGACACCGCGCGCGGCGGCTGAGGCTCAAGCCGCCTGCGCTGCAGGCACCGTGGGCCGCTCGTCGATCGGCAGGTGCACCAGCGATGCGCCGAGCGCGAGCACGATGTCGGCCCACCACATCCAGTCGTAGCTGCCGGTGAGCTGGAACGCCACGCCGCCCAGCCACGAGCCGAGGAAGCCGCCGATCTGGTGCGACAGCATCACCACGCCGAACAGCGTGGCCATGTGCGCCGGCCCGAAGAAGCGTGCCACCAGCCCCGCCGTGGGCGGCACGGTGGAGAGGAAGGTGAAGCCGATCACCGCCGCGAACACGAGCAGCGTGGCCGGCGTCTTGGGCGCGAACACGAACACCAGCACCGCCAGCGCGCGCGTGGCGTAGATCAGCGACAGCATCGACTTCATGCGCCAGCGCCCGCCGCCGTGCCCGATGGCCCAGCCGATCGACAGGCTGCCGAGGATGTTGAACAGCCCGATCGTCGCCAGCGACCACGCCCCCACCTCGGGCGGCAGCTGGCAGCTCGCCACCACGCCAGGCAGGTGCGTGGCGATGAACGCGACGTGGAAGCCGCAGACGAAGAAGCCCGCGCACAGCAGGCGGTAGCTCGGCAGCGCGAAGGCTCGAGCGAACAGCGCGCGCAGGCTCGGCGCCGGTGCCTTCGGCGCCGCGGCCTCGCCCGACGCGGCAGCGGCCGGCCGCGTGCGCAGCACCCAGGCCGCCGGCAACGCGAGCAGCGTGATGGCGGCCATGCCCTGCAGCGCCACCATCCAGCCTGCCATCGCGGTGAGGCTCTGCGCCAGCGGCGCGAACACGAACTGGCCGAACGAGCCACCGGCGTTGACGACGCCCGAGGCGATGCCGCGCTTTTCGGGCGGCACCAGCCGCGCGGTAGCCGCCATCAGCACCGCAGGCCCGGCGATGCCCGCGCCGCCGGCCGAGAGAATGCCCACCGCCAGGATCAGACCGACCGTGCTGCTCATCGCCGGGATCATCGCGATGCCCGTGGCCACCAGGGCGATGCCCGCCAGCAGCACGCGGCCGGTGCCCACGCGATCGGCCACGATGCCGGCGAGCGGCTGCGTGATGCCCCACCACAGCTGCCCCACCGCGAAGGCCAGGCTGATGCTCGCCAGCCCGAGGCCGGTGTGGCTGTTCAACGCGCCGATGAACAGCGCCATCGACTGCCGCGCGCCGAGCGTGACCGCGAACGTGCCGCCCGCGGCCAGCAGCACCAGCGCGAACGCCGGCATGGCCGCGGTCGCCGCGATCGCCGCCATCGCCGTCTTCTCACGGGGCATCGCGGCGCTCATGCCGCTTCGCCCCGGTCGTCGCCCTCGAGGCGTGACATGCAATCGTCGAGCAGCGCATGCAGCGCCGCCACCTGCGCCTCGCCGAGCCGCGCGTTGAGCGCGAGCTGCGCCTGCTTCCACGCGCGCTGACCCTCGGCGCGCTTGTCGCGCCCGGCCGCGGTGGCCGCGACCACGCGGCTGCGCGCGTCGGCACCGGGGCCGATCGTGACCCAGCCCTGCGCCAGCAGCGGCTGCAGGTTGCGCGTCAATGTGGAGGCGTCGAGCTTCATGCGCGTGGCCAGCTCGCTGGGCTGGATCGGCCCCAGCAGCACCACGTGCGACAGCAGCGAATACTGCGTGTTCTTCAACCCGGTGGCGGCCACGTAGGCGTCGTAGTGGCGCGTCACCTCGCGCGTGAGCTGGCGCAGCTTGAGGTTGGTACAGCCGCGGGGCGCGGCGCTGGCGGCGGTGGGTTCGGCCTTGCGCGACATTTGATCATTGTAGATACAAGCATCGTCGCGGCCGTTGTCGAAAGACCCTGCCGATGTCCCGGGGTCGGCCGGCCGGCGGCGATGGCACACTCCCCGACCATGAGAGTCCTGCACACCATGCTGCGCGTCGGCAACCTGAAGCGCTCGATCGATTTCTACACCCAGGTGCTCGGCATGCAATTGCTACGCACCACCGAGCGGCCCGAGCAGAAGTACGACCTTGCCTTCGTGGGCTACGGCAGCAACCCCGGCCATGCCGAGATCGAGCTGACCTACAACTACGGCGTCGACCGCTACGAGCTCGGCACCGCCTTCGGCCACATCGCGATCGGCGTGCCCGACGTGGCCGCCACCTGCGCCGCGGTGCGCGCCAGGGCCTCGGCCCTCGGCGGCGCGATCACGCGCGAGGCCGGCCCGGTGAAGGGCGGCACGACGATCATCGCCTTCATCACCGACCCCGACGGCTACAAGATCGAGTTGATCCAGCGCGAAGCCTGAGCGGGAGCGCGATGTACCAGCCGAGCCACTTCGTGCAGTCCGACGCGGCGCAGATCCGCGCGCTGGTGGCTGCGCATCCGCTGGCCACGGTGTTCCACCACGCTGGCGGCGCGCCGACCGCCGATCACATGCCGCTGCTGTGGGACAGCGACGGCGGCAGCCACGGCACGCTGCGCGGCCACGTGGCGCGCGCGAATCCGCTGTGGCGCGAGATGGCCGGGCAGACGGTGCTCGCGGTGTTCCACGGCCCGCAGGCCTACATCACACCGTCGTGGTACCCGAGCAAGGCGGCCACGGGCAAGGCGGTGCCGACGTGGAACTACGCCGTCGTGCACCTGCGCGGCACGCTGCGCGCGGTCGACGACGCGGCGTGGCTGCACGCCTTCGTCGACCGCCTCACGCATGCGCACGAAGACGCGCGCGCGCATCCGTGGCAGGTGAGCGACGCGCCGGCCGACTACCGCGACGCGATGGTGCGCGCCATCGTCGGCCTCGAGATCGCCGTGACGCAGGTCGAGGCCAAGTGGAAGGTGAGCCAGAACCGCAGCGAGCCCGATCGCCTGGGCGCGGCGGCCGGCCTGATGGCCGAACCGGCCGAGGCCGCGCGCGCGATGGCCGCACTGATTCCGCGTTAGGCAGCGCGCTGACCGAGCTGTTTCCGGCCGTCTCCGGAAGACACCGTTCCTGTGCGAGCCTGGCTGCCGTTCGACCGCCGAGAGCGCTTCTTGCGGACAGTACGTCCTTGACGTACACTGTCCCGCGCCGACGATCCTTGAGACGGCGAGCTTCGTTGTGAGGATTCGAAGATGCCCGCACGCAAATCCATCAAGTCGCCCTCGTCGGGCGATAAGCCGGCGCGCAAACCGCTGCAATCGGTTCGCGAGACGAAGGTACGAGAGTTCGCTCGTGTGACTCAGGTTGCAATCAACGAGGTTGTCGAGGCGCGGCAGAGCACCGGCATGTCGCAGGCTCAATTCGCGTCTGCGCTCAGCATCTCCAAGCGCACGCTCCAGGAGTGGGAGCAAGGGCGCCGGGCCCCATCCGGCGCCGCCCAGGCCCTGATCCGTATTGCCAGAAAGCATCCCGGCATCGTGCGCGATGCCCTCGGGGGAGCAGCCATGTAGGTTGGCAGCACAAACCATGCTTCCCTATCTCGTCACATCCACTGAAGACAGCGCCCCGCTACAGGAACTCGCTGGCGGCAGGTTTCAGATGCTCGAGCAAGGGGCAGTTGCGCAGTTCGCGCCCGGTTATCAATACCTCCTTGTCGCGAAGCGCCTCGCCAAGTACTTGAAGTCCCTGAAGGTGCCGCACGTCAGTTTTGCGCCTGCGGTCATTCTCAACCGCGCGACAGGAGAGGCACACCACTCGCATACGAGAGTCTTCGTCGGTCGAGCTGTGCTTCCCGACGAGATCAGATTCCTGACTCTCGACGGCATGCAGATGTTCGCGATGAATGGGGAACACTTCTTCGTCAGCCCATCGCTGAAGTTCGCGCTCGAGGCCAATGAGTTCGGCTATCTCGAGTTCTCGGAGGGTTTGACTGCTTTCGCCGGTGCTGCCTAGACCGTTGCGACGGGCGTCAGCCGACGGGTGAACACCAACGTCGGCATCGCTGAGCTGCGATGCAGTTGACGGCTGTAGCCGTTGGGCTACACTGCGGCAGTGCGAGTAGAGAAGACCGACGAGTATGTCGAGTGGCTCGACGGCCTGAAGGATCGTGCCGGCCGTGCGCGTGTCCTCGTACGCGTCGAACGTCTGATCGCCGGCAATCCTGGTAAGCATCGCAATCTGACCGATGGCGTCGCGGAATTGAAGATTGACTTCGGCCCGGGCTACCGCGTGTATTACTCGCAGCGCGGGATGCTGCTGTTGCTCCTCCTGGCGGGAGGCGACAAGTCCACGCAGGAGCAAGACATCGCGCTGGCGATCAGGTTGGCAAAGCACTTCAAGGGGTAGCGCACATGGCTCGAGCTGTTGCACGTAAGACCGCAAGGACTCGCACCACGCCATACGACGTGGCCGAGCACCTTCGCACACCAGAGGAAATGGCTGCGTACCTCGACGCCTGGCTCGAAGAAGCGCCTGACGATGCTGCGGGCATTGCGAAGGCGCTTGGCGACATCGCCCGCGCAAGAGGCATGAGTCAGGTTGCGAAGGACGCCGGCCTCAGCCGTGAGAGCTTGTATCGAGCACTCAGTGCCGGTGGCAATCCGAGCTTTGCCACCGTGTTGAAGGTGGCTCGTGCACTTGGCGTCAAGCTTCACGCCGAGGCTGCGTAGCGCCACGGCGATACCTCATCCGTCGTTGCAGGCGACGTGCGCCAGCCGGCTCCGCCGTCTGCCGCGCGTGGGCGGGCTTCAACGTTGGGCTGCACCTTGACTCGCCATGCCACGACCGTCGCGCCACGGCGCCGCGTCGACATCGGTGCGCTGGCGCTCGCCGCGGCATTGACGTCGGCCATGCTCGCGCCGTTTCTCCATCGCGTCGCCCGTGTGCGCGTGGTGCAGGAGCGCCCGACGCACGTGGTGCTCATCCCGCTCGAGATCGGCCAGCAGAAGCCCCCTCCGCCGGCCGCGCCGACAGAAAGGGTTCGAACGACGCGGCCGATCGCTCCCAAGGCCGAACGCCGTCCGGCGCAGGCGACGCCCGAAGTCGCGCCGATCACGCTCCCGCCGCAAGAGCCGGCTCGCGCGCCGTCCGACAACAACGCGGGCGCCACCGCCGCAGCACCCGCAGCCAGCGCGCCGCTGCAGCTCGGCCCCGCCGTGATTCGCGAAGCCCATCGCGCGAGCAAGGGCGCTGCGCGCCGGATGGCCGAGGCCAGCGGCGCGGACCTCGACGACAACGCGGTCTCGCGCCAGGAACGTCTCGCCGAATCGGTCGAGCGCACCGCCAAGCCCGACTGCCTGCGCGCCGGCAGCTCGCTGCTGTCGGTCTTCGTGGTCGCCTACGAGCTCTTCAGCGATCGGTGCAAGTGAGGCAGCGCCGCAGCCTCGCGCGCGAGCTGCGTGATGCGCGCCCAGTCGCCACGCTCCACCGCGTCGGCCGGCGTCAGCCAGGAGCCGCCGCACACCGGCACGTGAGGCAGCGCCAAGTATTGCGGCGCCGTCTCCGGCGTCAGGCCGCCGGTGGGGCAGAACCACAGTTCGGGGAACGGCCCGGCCAGCGCCTTCAGCATCGCCACACCGCCCGCTGCGCCGGCCGGAAAGAACTTGACGAAGTCGTGGCCGTCGCCCTGCGCGGCCATCGCTTCGCTCGCGGTGGCGACGCCGGGCAGCAGAGGTAGCGCGATGTCGCGGCAGGCGCGGCCCACGGCCTCGGTGTAGCCCGGGCTGACGCCGAACATGCTGCCGGCATCGCGCGCGGCGCGCGCATCGGCGGCCGAGCGGATCGTGCCGGCGCCCACGATCGCCTGCGGCACCTCGCGCGCGATGGCCGCTATGCACGCCAGCGCCACCGGCGTGCGCAGCGTGACTTCGAGCACCTTCACGCCGCCGGCCACCAGCGCGCGCGCCAGCGGCACGGCGTGCTCGAGGCGCTGCAGCACGATCACCGGGATCACCGGGCCGTGGGCGGCGAGTTCACGCGTGTGGATCATCGCGGCATTCTCCTTCGGCGTCGCGCCCGCAGCTGCGCAGCTACAGCCAGCTGCAGGCGCCCTGCTCGGCGCTGGTGACGTGCCGGCGCATGCCGGCGAACAGCTCGCGGCCGAGGCCGTGCGCCTGGTCGTCGGCCGCGATCGGGTCGATCGCCGCCGGCTCGCGCGCGGCCCACTCGGCGGCATCGACCATCGCCTCCAGCGTGCCGGCCGCGGCGTCGAGGCGGATCACGTCGCCGTTGCGCACCTTGGCCAGCGGCCCGCCGGCCAGGGCCTCGGGGCTCACGTGGATGGCGGCCGGCACCTTGCCCGAGGCGCCGCTCATGCGGCCATCGGTGACCAGCGCAACGCGAAAGCCCTTGCCCTGCAGCACCGCCAGCGGCGGCGTGAGCTTGTGCAGCTCGGGCATGCCGTTGGCCTGCGGGCCCTGGAAGCGCACCACGGCCACCACGTCGCGTTCGAGCTGGCCCGCTGCGAAGGCGGCGAGCAGCGCCTGCTGGCTGTCGAACACCATCGCCGGCGCCTCGATCGCATGGCGATCCTCCGGCACCGCCGAGACCTTGATCACCGCGCGGCCGAGGTTGCCGTCGAGCACGCGCAGGCCACCGCTCGGCGAGAACGGCGAAGCGGCCGTGCGCACGATGGTCTCGTCGCGCGACGCGGCGGGGGCATCGCGCCAGATCAGCTCGCGCCGATCGAGCGCCGGCTCGCGCGTGTAGGCGGCGATGCCGCGGGTGTCGATGGTGTGCACGTCGGCATGCATCAAGCCGGCGCCCAGCAGCTCGCGCAGCACGAAGCCGGTGCCGCCGGCGGCCTGGAATTCGTTGACGTCGGCGCTGCCGTTGGGGTACACGCGCGCCAGCAGCGGCACCACGGCGGAAAGCTCGGAGAAGTCGCTCCAATCGATCGTGAGCCCTGCCGCGCGCGCCACGGCGACCCAGTGGATCAGGTGATTCGTCGAGCCGCCGGTGGCCAGCAGCGCGGCCATCGCGTTGACGATCACGCGCTCGTCGACGAGGCGGCCGATCGGCAGGAAGCGCTGGCCCGGCACGATGGCCAGCAGCGCGCGCACCGCCTCGCGCGTCAGCGCCTCGCGCAGCGGCGCCTCGGGGTGCACGAAGGCCGCGCCGGGCACGTGCAGCCCCATCGCCTCGAGCAGCATCTGGTTGCTGTTGGCGGTGCCGTAGAAGGTGCAGGTGCCCACGCCGTGGTACGCCGCCTGCTCGGCGCGCAGCAGCGCATCGCGGCCCACCAGGCCCTGCGCGTGCTGCTCGCGCACCTTGGACTTCTCCTCGTTCGCGAGGCCGCTGGCCATCGGCCCGGCCGGCACGAACACGCACGGCAGATGGCCGAAGTGCAACGCGCCGATCAGCAGCCCCGGCACGATCTTGTCGCAGATGCCGAGCAGCAGCGCGCCGTCGAACACGTCGTGGCTGAGCGCGATGGCGGTGGCCATCGCGATCGCGTCGCGCGAGAACAGGCTCAGCTCCATGCCGGGCTGACCCTGCGTGACGCCGTCGCACATCGCCGGCACGCCGCCGGCCACCTGCGCGGTGGCGCCGAGGCCGCGCGCCGCGTCGCGGATCAACGCCGGATAACTCTCGTAGGGCCGGTGTGCCGAGAGCACGTCGTTGTAGGCGGTGACGATGCCGATGTTCGGCGCGCGCTCGGCCACGATGCGCAAGCGCGCGCCGCCGGGCAAGGCGGCGAAGGCATGCGCCACGTTGGCGCAGCCCATGCGCTCGGCGCCGCGCGGGCGTGCCGCGAGGCGGTCGATGCGTTCCAGATAGGCGCGGCGGGCCGCGGCGCTGCGGCGTGCGATGCGAGCGGTGACGCGTTCGACGGTGGGGTGGATCGGCATCTGTAACCTGCCACTCCATTATCATGAAACTGGGTTACATGGTCAATCTCGCGGCCGGTCGTGGAATGCGCCCACCACTGCGGCATCCGCGCCGGCGCCTGCTCTGGCATCCTATGGCGCCATGCACACGAGCCCGACGCGCGACCCCACCGAGATGCTTCACCGCGCGGTCGCGCAATGGGGCGGCCGCGAAGACCTGTGGGTGTTCGGCTATGCCTCGTTGATCGCGCGCCCGGAGTTCGAGGCCGCGGAGCATCGCAGCGGCCGCGTGGTGGGCTGGCACCGCGCGCTGCGCATGCGCTCGCGCGTCAACCGCGGCACGCCGGAGCAGCCGGGGCTGGTGTTCGCGCTGCTGCAAGGCGGCTCGTGCCACGGCGTGGCCTACCGCGTGCCGCGCAAGCGCGCCGCGGCCGAGCTGGAGCGGCTGTGGCTGCGCGAGATGCCCAACGCCGTGTACGACCCGCGCTTCCTCGCCTGCCGCACGGCGCACGGCGAGGTGCGCGCCCTCGCCTTCACGCTCAGCCGGCGCAGCCCCAACTTCATCCAGCAGCTCGGCGACCACGAGCTGCTGCACATCCTGCGCCATGCGCGCGGCCGCTTCGGCACCACGCTCGAATACCTCACCGAAACCGCCGACGCTCTGCGCCGGCGCGGCCTGCGCGACCGCGAGATCGAGCGCATGGTGTCGCTGGCGCGTCACCACGCGCTGCTGTAGCGGCGCGTGGCCGAACATCGACGCGCTGCTGACGCGGCGCGTCGGTGCTCGGCACTCGGCCGCATCACGGTCCGATCGTGGCGCGGGTGGCGCGCACCGCGTCGGCGAACGCCGCATCGGCGCCGGCCACGCGGCGCTCGGCGTTGGCGAGCGCGGCGCGCGCACCCGCTGCATCGCCGCGCCGCCAGCGCAACAGCGCCAGGTTGTTCCACGCCGCGGCGCTGTCGTGGCGCGCGGCGGCGGCCTCGAACGCGCGCAGCGCACCGTCGACATCGCCGGCCGCCACGCGCGCATTGCCGGCGCCGATGGCCGCGACCAGGTTGCCGGGCCAGCGCACAAGCAGCGCGTCGTACACGCGCAGCGCCGAGGCCGGCGACGCCACGCGTTCGAACGCCGCCGCGGCTGCCGCGGTGCTGGCCTCGTCGGCCGCGGTCGCGAGTTGCCCCGGCGCCAGCACCACGAACGCCCAGTGGCCGCTGCGCGCCCAGGTGTGCTCGAAGGTGCGCCAGTGCATCGCCACGCGCTCGTCGAGGCCGCTGCGCAGGATCACGGTCTCGTCGGCCAGCTCGTAGCCGATCGCCACCGCGTAGTGCCACTGCGGCGCGATCGCCAGGCCGAGGTTCTGCAGCATCACCACCGGATGGCCGGCCGCGAGCTCGTGCAGCAGCGCCTGCAGCGTCGGCGCGATGACGACGGCAAAGCCGTCGTGGCGCCGCGCGCCGGCGAGCATCTCGGCCTGCAGCGTGCCCGCGCGCGCGGGCAGGAACACCTCGTCGGCCAGCACGTCGGCGCCGACGCGCCGGCCCAGGTGCTGCAGCACCATCGCCAGCGCGGCCGGCCCGCAATGCAGCGGCAGCTGTGCGACGAACGGCACCGCGGGCCACTCCACCCGTGGCGGCAGATCGGCCGGCGGCGCGGCACGCAACGCGGCGGTCTGCGGCCCGACCCAGGCGCAGCCCGCGATCGGCGGCAGTGCGGCACCCGCGAGCAGCGCCGCGACGTTGCGGCGCCTCACGCTCACGTGCTAGCGAATGCTGCGCGTGAACGGGAAGATCTTCGTGAAGCCGAGGATGTCGGTGATCAGCAGCAGCACGAACACGAACACCAGCGTGCCCAGCACGTCGGTGCCGCCCGCGGGGGCCTGATCGATCTGCCCGGCCACCAGCGCGGCCTCGGCGTCGGTGAGCGCTGCCACGCGGGCCCTGGCCTGCTCGACCGAGACGCCGCGCTCGCGCAGCGCCGCCACCACGTCGGCGCGGTCGAGCAGCGACGCCAGCTGCGAACGCGCGTCGCCCGCGGCGGGCGTGGTTGCGGCCGCCACCTGGTCGGTCCCGATCAGCGCGGCCTGCGCGCCTTGCATCAGACCCGCGTAGCTCAGCGACACAGCCACCAGCCAGGCGAGGGATCGACGGGTCTTGCTCATCGTTGTCTCCGTGCGGTTGAACAGCGCGCGAAATCGTAACCGACGTGCGAGCCGCGGCTGTGACGGCATGTGATCGGCGAGCTGTTGTCGCGCTCGGCCGCGCAGCGCGCGCGAGCATGCGCAAAGGCCGCGCCGCAGCTGCCGGTTATGCTCGACGCCATGATCCCTGCCTCCGGCGCCGCCCGCGTCGCGGTGCCGAGCGCGCGGCCCGCGTTGTCGAGCATCGGCGCGGCCATCACGCTCGCGCTGCTGCTCGGCCTGCAGCCGCTGACCACCGATCTGTACCTGCCCGCGCTGCCGATGCTCGCGGCGGACCTGCACGCGGGCATGGTGCCGGTGCAGTTGACGATGAGCACGATGATCCTCACCTTCGGCCTGTCGCAGCTGGTGTGGGGCCCGGTGGCCGATCGCGCGGGCCGCCGGCCGGTGCTGCTGGCGGGGCTTGCATTGCACGTGGCGGGCGCGCTCGGCGCGGCGATGGCGCCGCACATCGGCGCGGTGATCGCCTGCCGCGCCGTGCAGGGCGTCGGCATGGCGGCCTCGGTGGTCTGCGCGCGCGCGATGGTGCGCGACCTGTTCGAGGCCGTCGAGGGCGCGCACGTGATGTCGCACGCGCTCACCGGCCTGGGCTTCTTCGCGATCGCCGCGCCGCTGCTCGGCGGCGCGCTCGCCGCCTGGGCCGGCTGGCGCTCGACGATGACCACGCTCGCGCTGCTGGGCGCGGCGATGCTCGCCTTCGTGCTCTGGCGCGTGCCCGAGACCAACCGGCGCCGCAACCCGGAGGCCACGCGGTTGCGCCCGCTGGTGCGGCAGATCGGCCGCACGCTCGCGCACCCGGCGTTCCGCGCCTGGGCGCTGCTGGTGTGCTTCAGCTACGGCACGCTGATGGTGTTCCTCGCCGGCTCGAGCTTCGTGTTCATGCACGGCCTCGGGCTGTCGGCGTGGCAATGCGGGCTGGCGCTGGCCAGCTCGTCGCTGTGTTATGTGGCGGGCACGATGATCTGCCGCCGGCTGCTGCGCCGCCACGGCCTGCGCGGCGCGGCGCTGCGCAGTTCGGCCTTCACCGCGGTGGCTGCCGCGATGATGCTCGCGGTGGGGCTCGGCGGGCAGGTCAGCGTGGCGGCGATCCTGGTGCCGCAGGCGATCTTCGCGCTCGGCCACGGCGTGGCCCAGCCCTGCGGGCAGACCGGCGCGGTGAGCCCGTTCCCGCACGCCGCCGGCGTGGCCTCGGCGCTCGCCGGCTGCGCGCTCGCGCTGTGCGCGCTGGGCGTGAGCCTGTGGCTCGGCGCCCACCTGGTGGGCACCGCGCCGCAGACCTACTGCTACGCCTTCGCGACGCTCGCCGCGACCACGGTGCTCGTGACCTGGACGCTGGTGCGCCGCCACGGCGAGAGCCTGCACGCATGACGCGGCCGGCCGCGGTGGCCCTGGCCGGGCCCACGGCCAGCGGCAAGAGCGCGATCGCGATGGCGTTCGCACGCGAGATGGCGCACGAGATGGCGCATGACGTCGCGCTCGAGATCGTCAGCGTCGACTCGGCGCAGGTCTACCGCGGCATGGACATCGGCACCGCCAAGCCGAGCCCGGCCGAGCGCGCCGTGGTGCCGCACCACCTGATCGACCTGCTCGAGCCCGAGCAGCGCTACTCGGCCGCGCGCTTCGTCGCCGATGCGCGCCGCGCGATCGCCGACATCACCGCGCGCGGCCGCGTCGCGCTGTTGGTCGGCGGCACGATGCTGTACCTGAAGGCGCTGATCGAAGGCCTCGACACGCTGCCCGAGGCCGACGCGGCCTGGCGCGCGGCGATCGACGAGCGCGCCGCGCGCGAAGGCTGGCCGGCGCTGCACGCCGAACTCGCGCGCGTCGACCCGCCCACCGCGGCCCGGCTCGCGCCGCACGACGCGCAGCGCATCCAGCGCGCACTCGAGGTCTTTCACGCGAGCGGCCGGCCGCTGTCGCAGTGGCACGGCCGCGGTGCGCGCCAGACGCTGCCGCTGGCCATCGTGGCGCTGGAGCCGGCCTCGCGCGCCTGGCTGCACCAGCGCATCGCCGAGCGCTTCGATGCCATGCTCGCCGCCGGTTTGGTCGACGAGGTGCGCCGCCTGCGCGAGCGGCCCGCGTTGCGCGCGACGATGCCGTCGATGCGCTGCGTCGGCTATCGCCAGGCCTGGGCCGCGCTCGACGACGGTTCGCTGGGCGCCCTGCGCGAGCGCGGCATCGCCGCCACGCGCCAGCTCGCCAAGCGGCAGCTCACCTGGTTGCGCGGCATGCAGCGCGTGAGCGTGCCGGCCGATGCGCCCGACGCCGCAGCGCGCGCGATCGCGGCGCTGAAGGCGCAGCTCGCCGCCTCGGCGTGAATCCACTTGAGCGACGCGAAGGGTCTTGTGACACCCCGCGAGCCGAATCGCGCTAGGGTCTGCCACCTGCTGGCGCACGACGAGGCCGACCGATGAAACCCGCATCCTGGACCGCGATCGCCGCGGCGCTGCTCACCGTGGCCGGCCTGGGCGGGCTGTACTGGTACCAGCAGCGCCGCCAACCTCCGCCGCCGGAGCCGGCGCCGGTGGCCACCGCGCCGGCACCGGCGCCGGCCGCGCCGGCCAGCGAGCCGGCGATCCGCCATCCGCTGCCCGAGCCGGCGGCGGTCTCCGCCCCTGCGCCGCTGGTGGCCGTCGATGCGGCCAACCCGTGGACCGCCGTGGCCAACGACCTCGTGGGCCGCGGCAACGCGGTGCGCTTCGTGGCGCTCGACGACTTCGCGCGGCGCCTCGTCGTCACGGTCGACAACCTCGCGCGCGCACATGCCGCGCCGCGGCTGTGGCCGCTGCATCCGACGCCGGGGCGCTTCTCGGTGGTCGGTGAAGGCGAGGCACGCACCGTGGCGCCGACCAACCCGGCGCGCTATGCGCCGGTGGTGGGCATGCTCGCCGCGGTCGACGCGCGGCGCGTGGCCGCGTACTACGTGCAGATGTACCCGCGGCTGCAGAAGGTCTACGAGGAGCTGGGCTATCCCGGCAAATACTTCAACGACCGCGTGGTCGACGTGATCGACCACCTGCTCGCCACACCCGATCCGGCCGAGCCGCTGGCGATCACGCTGCTCGACATCAAGGGCGAGGTGCCGTCGGCGCAGCCCTGGCTGCGCTACGAGTTCGCCGACCCGGCGCTGCAGAGCCTGTCGTCGGGGCAGAAGATCCTGCTGCGCGTGGGCAGCGCGCACCGCGCCACGCTGAAGGCCAAGCTGCGCGAACTGCGCGCGCTGATCTCGCGCGCGCCGCTCACGCGCTGACGAGCGCGCCCGCGAACGCGGCCGCGGGCTCGGCGCGCGCTGGGGCATGATCGCGCGCATGCTTCGCGTGCACGATCTGGCCAAGGCCTATGGCGACGACCGGGTCTTCGAACAGGTTTCGTTCGAGGTCGCGGCCGGTGAATTCGTGGTGCTCGTCGGCGAATCGGGCGTCGGCAAGTCGACGCTGCTGAACTGCATCGCCGGGCTCGACGAGGCCGACCGCGGCGAGATCGTGCTCGGCGAGGCGCGCGTCGGCGCGCTCGATGCCGATGCGCGCGCGCGGCTGCGGCGCGAGCGGCTCGGCTTCGTGTTCCAGGCCTTCCACGTGCTGCCGCACCTCAGCGTGGCCGACAACGTGGCGCTGCCGCTGCTGCTGCTCGGTGGCGCGCATCGCGCCGAGGCGCAGGCGCGGGTGCAGCAGCTGCTCGAACGCGTGGGCCTCGCCGCGATGGGCGCGCGCATGCCGGCGCAGCTGTCGGGCGGGCAGCTGCAGCGCGTGGCGCTGGCGCGCGCGCTGGTGCACAGGCCGGCGCTGATCCTCGCCGACGAGCCCACCGGCAACCTCGACCCGGCCAACGCGCTGCGCATGCTCGAGCTGCTGGCCGAGCAGGTGCGGCTCGAGGGCGCGGCGTGCCTGCTCGTCACGCATGCCGAGGCGGCCACGCAACGGGCCGACCGCGTGATCCGGCTCACCCCGACCGGCGTCACCGCAGTCGCGGGCGATCCGTGAGCCTGCTCGCGCTGATCCGCACGCTGTCGCTGGCCGAATGGCGCCAGCATCCGTGGCGGCATGCCACGGTGGCGCTGGCGGTGGCGCTCGGCGTCGCGCTGGCGTTCTCGGTGCAGCTGATCAATGCATCGGCGCTGTCGGAATTCTCCGCCGCGGTGCGCGCGGCCAACGGCGAGCCCGACCTGTCGCTCACGGCGAACGCCGAGCCGGGCCTCGACGACCGCATGGTCGACGCGCTCGCGCTCGCCGAGCAGGTGCGCGTGGCCAGCCCGATCATCGAGCTCGACGTGCCCGCGCGCCGCGACGCCGCGGCGCGGCCGCTAACACTGCGGTTGGTCGGCCTCGATGCGCTGCGCGTGGCCGCGGTGGCACCGTCGCTGATGCCGCGCCCTGCTGCCGGCGAGCCGCCGCTCGCCGTGCTCGACCCCGATGCGGTGTTCGCCAACGCGGCGGCACTCGAACGCCTGGGCCTCGCCGAAGGCGGCACGATCGAGCTGCGCACGCGCGAGGGTTGGATGCGTCTGCGCGTGGCCGGCCGCATCGGTGCTGCGGGTGCGCCGATGCTCGCCGGCGACATCGCCGCGGTGCAGGCGCGCTTCGGCCTCGTCGGCCGCGTGCATCGCATCGACCTGCGCCTGGCCACCGGCGTCGCGGCGGCCGCCTGGCTGCGCGCGCACCCGCTGCCGCCCGGCGTGCGCGTGGCCGCCGGCGACGATGCGCTCGAGCGCGTGTCGAACCTGTCGCGCGCCTACCGCGTCAACCTCGGCGTGCTGGCGCTGGTGGCGCTGCTGGTCGGCGGCTTCCTCGTCTACTCGGTGCTCGCGCTCGCGGTGGCGCAGCGCACGCCGATGTTCGCGCTGCTCGGCGTGCTCGGGCTCGATGCGCGCGATCGCCGCGTGCTGGTGCTGGCCGAAGCGGCGCTGCTCGGTGCCGCCGGCAGTGCGCTCGGCCTGCTCGCCGGCGCGGGGCTCGCCGCGGTGGCGCTGCGTGCGCTCGCCGGCGACCTCGGCGGCGGCTACTTTCCCGGCATCGCGCCGCGCCTGCAGTGGTCGGCGCCGGCCGCCATCGCCTACGGCGCGCTCGGCACGCTGGCGGCGGTGGCCGGCGCGTGGTGGCCGGCGCGCGCGGCCGAACGGCTGGCGCCGGCGCAAGCACTGAAAGGCCTCGCCGCGTTCGGCCCGCGCGTGTCGCGTGCCGGGCCCGGGCTCGCGCTGGTGGCGCTGGGCGTCGGCCTGGCGCTGCTGCCGCCCTGGCGCGGCCTGCCGCTCGCCGCCTATGCCGCGGTGGCGGCGCTGCTGGCCGGCGGCGTGGCGCTGGTGCCGGCCGTGGTGCAGGGCCTGCTGGCGCGGCCGCTGGCGCAGCAGCAGCCGCTGGTGCTGCTGGCCTGGCAGCGCGCGCGCCACCAGCGCCACACCGCGAGCGCCGCGGTGGCCGGTGTGGTGGCGAGCCTCGCGCTGTCGGTGGCGCTGACGGTGATGGTCGGCAGCTTCCGCGACGCGGTGGCCGACTGGCTGGGCGCGGTGCTGCCGGCCGACCTGTACCTGCGCGTGGCCGGCAACCCGGCGGCCGCCGAGTGGAGCGCGCTGCCGGCGCGCTTTGCCGTCGATGCCGCCGCCCTGCCCGGCGTGACGCGCGTGCGCCCGTCGCGCGTGAAGCTGGTGTCGATCGAGCCGCAGCGGCCGGCGCTGGCGCTGATCGTGCGGCCGGTCGACGCGGCGGCGAACGCGCTGCCGCTGCTCGGCGCCACGCACGCGCTCGCGCCCGGCGACGACGGTGTGTGGGTCAGCGAGCCGGCAGCGACGCTCTACGGCTGGCAGCCCGGGCAGCGCATCGAGCTGCCGCTGCCGGCGGGGCGCGCCGCCTTCGTGGTGCGCGGCGTATGGCGCGACTATGCGCGCCAGTTCGGCGCGGTGGTGATCGAGCCCGCGCTGTGGCGTTCGCACGGCGGCGACGACCGCGTCAACGAACTCGCGCTGTGGCTCGCACCGGGCGCCGATGCCGCGCACATCACCGCGCGGCTGCGCGAGCTGGCCGGCGCCGACACCGCGCTCGATGCCGCCACCGCCGGCGAGCTGCGGCAGATTTCGCTGGCGATCTTCGACCGCAGCTTCGCCGTCACGCGCTATCTGCAGATCGTGGCCATCGCCGTCGGGCTGATCGGCGTGGCGGCGAGCCTGTCGGCGCAGGTGATCGCGCGGCGCAAGGAATTCGGCCTGCTCGCGCACCTGGGCCTCACGCGCGCGCAGGTGCTGGCCATCGTGACCGGCGAGACCGCCGCCTGGCTGGCGGCCGGCGCGTTGATGGGCGTTGCGCTCGGCGTGGCGGTGAGCGTGGTGCTGGTGCACGTGGTAAACCCGCAGAGCTTTCACTGGACGATGCCGCTCGTGGTGCCTTGGCTCAAGCTCGCCGCGCTGGCCGCCGCGGTGATGGCCTGCGGCCTGGCGACGGCCGCGCTCGCCGCGCGCCGCGCCGCCTCGCGCGACGCCGTGCTCGCCGTGAAGGAGGACTGGTGAGGCTCTCGCGCCGCGCCTGGCTGGCGCTGCTCCCCGCAGCCGCGGCCGCCGCGCCGGGCGCCGACGACGACGAACCGGTGCGCGCCGGCCGCGTGCTGCGCTTCCCGCGCGACCACGGCGCGCATCCGCGCGCGCGCATCGAGTGGTGGTACGCCACCGGCTGGCTCGACGGCCCCGAGGGGCCGATCGGCTTTCAGGTCACGTTCTTTCGCAGCCGCACCGGCCTGGCCGAGAAACTCGGCAGCCGCTTCGCGCCGCGGCAGCTGCTGTTCGCGCATGCGGCGATCAGTGAGATCGCGGCGCGCCGCCACCTGCAGGCGCAGCAGGCGGCGCGCTGGTCGGGCGACCCCGACGCCCCTGCGGCCGTGGCCGCGACGCACGACACCGGGCTGCGCCTCGGCCGCTGGCTGATGGGCCGCGACGGCGAGCCCGGCGGCGGGCGCTACCGCGCGCAGGTGGGCGGCGGCGACGCGCCGTTCGATCTGCAGCTCACGCTGCAGGCCACGCAGCCGCTGCTGCTGCAAGGCGACGCCGGCCACTCGCGCAAGGGGCCGCAGCCGCAGCAGGCGAGCCACTACTACAGCCTGCCGCAGCTGGCGGCGCAGGCGTTGCTGCAGCTCGGCGGCCGCCGCCTCGAGCTGCGCGGCCGCGCCTGGCTCGACCACGAATGGAGCGACGAGCTGATGCCGGCCGACGCCGTGGGCTGGGACTGGGCCGGCATCAACCTCGCCGACGGCGGCGCGCTGACGGCGTTTCGGCTGCGCACGCGCGAGGGCGCGCCGCTGTGGGCCGGCGGCAGCCACCGCAGCGGCGACGGGCGGCTGCGCATCTTCGGCCCCGCTGACGTGCGCTTCACCGCGCTGCGCCACTGGGCGAGCCCGGCCACGCTGGCGCGCTACCCGGTGGCCTGGCGGCTCGAAACACCGGCCGGCGAGCACCAGCTGCAGGCGCTGCTCGACGCGCAGGAGCTCGACGGCAGCGCCAGCACCGGCGCGGTGTACTGGGAAGGCCTGTCGGAGCTGCGCGACGACGGCGGCCGCGCCATCGGCCGCGGCTACCTGGAGATGACGGGCTACGCGCGGCCGCTGACGCTGTAGGGCCGCCGGCCGGCCGACGCTAGCGCGACGTCTCGCGCCGTGCCTCGCCGCTGCGGCGCGGCTTGATCGGTGCCGCGCGCACGCAGTTGCGGCCGGCCTTCTTGGCCGCGTAGAGCGCCAGGTCGGCGTCGTGGACCAGCGCGTCGAGCGTGCGATCGTCGCCCGCATAGGGCGCCACGCCGACGCTGATGGTGGTGCCCACCTTCTCGCCGTTCCAGTCGAGGCGGCCGCCGGCCACGCGCTCGCGGATGCGCTCGGCCACGTCGAGCGCGCCCAGCGGATCGGTGTGCGGCAGCAGGATGATCAGCTCCTCGCCGCCGAAGCGCGCCATCAGGTCGGGCTGGCGCAGCGTGGCGCGCACCGCCTTGGCGATGGCGATCAGCAGCCGGTCACCGCAGAGGTGGCCGTAGACGTCGTTGATGGCCTTGAAGTTGTCGGCGTCGATCAGCAGCAGCGCGGCGTCTTCGCCGTAGCGCTTGCAGCGCGACCATTCGCGCTCGGCGACCTCGAAGAAGTAGCGCCGGTTGTGCACGCCGGTCAGCGCGTCCTGCGTCGCCAGCACCGACAGCCGCTCGCGGGCCTGCTCGAGCTGGAACACCAGGCGCAGCACCAGCGCGCCGACCGCCGGCACGAAGATCATCGCCGTCAGCGCCGCCACCTGCGCCGCCAGCGCCGGGCTGCCGCGGCCGAGCGCCATCACCACCAGCGGTGCCAGCAGCGCGAACACCGGCACCAGCACCAGCGTCACCAGCACCAGCGCCGGCACGAAGCCGATCTGCACCAGCGCGCGGGCGGTGCGCGTGATCCAGGTCGTCTGCGAAGGCAGTTCGTTCAGCACAGCGGCAGCTTAGCGCCTTCCGCGCGGCCTCACCACCCACGAATTGCCGGTGCGCAATCGGCTGCAACAAGCCGCGGGCCACACTTCGGGGGATTGACCCCTCGACCGGAGGCCCCGTGGAAACCCCATTGATGATCGATTCCATCGCCGGCGCCGTCGACCACGTGCTCGACACGGTGACGGGCGACATCGTGCTCGGCATCCCGCTGGGCGTCGGCAAGCCCAATCCGTTCGTCAACGAGCTGTACCGCCGCGTCAAGGGCAACCCGAAGCGCAGGCTCGTCATCGTCACCGCGCTGTCGCTGGAAAAACCCGTCGGCAAGAGCGAGCTGGAGCGCCACTTCCTCGAGCCGCTGGTGACGCGCGTGTTCCGCGACTACCCCGACCTGGACTACGTGAAGGACGGCCGCGCCGGCGCGCTGCCGCCCAACATCGAGGTGCGCGAGTTCTTCTTCAAGACCGGCGATTACCTCGGCAACCTGGCGGCGCAGCAGGGTTACATCTCGACCAATTACACCTTCGTCGCCCGCGACATGGGGCTGCAGGGCATGAACGTGATCGCGCAGGCGGTGGCGGCGCGGCGCACACCGCAGGGCCTGCGGCTGTCGCTGTCGAGCAACCCCGACGTCACGTTCGAGGTCTGCGAGCGCTATGCGGCCGAGGGCCGGCCGCTGACCAAGATCGCCGTCATCAACGAGCAGATGCCGTTCATGCCCAACGGCGCCGAGGTGCCGCCGGAGTTCTTCGACATGGTGATCACCGACCCCGCCGGCACGCACACCGTGTTCGCGCCGCCCAACGGCAAGGTGAGCACGGCCGACTACGCGATCGGCCTGCACGCCAGCAGCCTGGTGGCCGACGGCGGCACGCTGCAGATCGGCATCGGCTCGCTCGGCGACGCGATCGCCCGCGCGCTGATCGTGCGCGACCGGCACGGCGCCGAGTACAAGCGCATCCTCGAAAGCCTGTGCCCCGACGGCCTGGCCGGCCGCGAGCTGGGCCGCTTCGACGAGGGGCTGTACGGCTGCTCCGAGATGTTCGTCAACGGCTTCCTGCAGCTGATCGAGGCCGGCATCGTGCGGCGCGAGGTCTATGCCGACGCCACGCTGCAGCGCCTGGTCAACGAACGCCGCATCGAAAGCCCGGCGGTGACGCCGCAGACGCTGCGCGCGCTGTTCGACGCCGGCCGCGTGGCCTCGCCGCTCGCCGGCGGCGACCTCGCCTTCCTGCAGCGCCATGGCGTGCTGCGCGCCGAGGTCAAGCTCGAAGGCGACCAGCTGGTGGTGGGCGAGCAGCGGCTGCGCAACGACCTGCGCACGCCGGAGGCGTTCGACGCCATCTGCGCCAACGCGCTGGGCGCGCGCCTGGCCGGCGGCGTGTGCATGCACGGCGGCTTCTTCCTCGGCCCGACCGACTTCTACGAACGCCTGCGCCGCATGCCGGCGGCCGAGCTGTCGCGCATCGACATGACGCGCATCGACTTCATCAACCAGCTCGACAGCAGCGACGGCGCCGAGGCCGTGATCAAGCGCGAGCAGCGCCGGCGCGCGCGCTTCATGAACACGACGATGATCGTCACGCTGCTCGGCGCCGCGGTGTCCGACGCGCTGGAAAGCGGCCAGGTCGTCTCCGGCGTCGGCGGGCAGTACAACTTCGTTGCCATGGCGCACGCGCTGCCCGATGCGCGCTCGATCCTGATGCTGCGCGCCACGCACGAGCACCGCGACGGGCTGCGCTCGAGCATCGTCTACGCCTACGGCCACGTGACGATCCCGCGCCACCTGCGCGACATCGTCATCACCGAATACGGCGTGGCCGACCTGCGCGGCCGCAGCGACACCGAGGTCGCGCAGCGCATGATCGCCATTGCCGATTCGCGCTTCCAGGACGAGCTGGTGCGGCAGGCCAAGGCCCACGGCAAGCTGCGCGCCGACTACGTGGTGCCCGAGCGCTACCGCAACAACCTGCCGGCGGCGCTCGACGAGAAGCTGCACCCGTGGAGCCAGGCCGGGCTGCTGCCCGACTTCCCGTTCGGCACCGATCTCACCGAAGACGAGCTGCACATCGTGCGCGCGCTCAAGCGCCTGAAGCGCGCCACCGAGCACCCGGTGGAACTGGTCACGCTGGCGCTGCGCAGCCTGTGGGAGGACCGGGAGGCGCCGCACGAATACCTGCAGCGCCTGGGGCTCGACGACGCGCGCAGCTTCAAGCAGATGTTCATCCGCAAGCTGTTCGCCGGCAACCTGTAGCACTCCCGGGCGCGGCCGTGGCTTGACAGCGCAGCCCTGAAGCTATTAGAGTGATATCACTTCAATAGCCCGATCGGGAGGCCTGCGATGAATCGTCCGACCGAACGTCGTCGCGAACGCGACTACGCCTCTGCCAACGGGTATGCGATGGCCTTGCTCGGCGTGGCGTTCGTGATCGGCGGCGCCGTGCTGCTGTTCAGTGCGCGCGGCCCCGGCCCGGCGATGTTCGCCGCCGAGGTGCTCGCCATCGTCGTCGGTGCGCTCACGCTGGGCGGGCTCTACATGCTGCAGCCCAACGAGGCGGCGATCCTCACGCTGTTCGGCGCCTACGCGGGCACCGACCGCCACGAGGGCCTGCGCTGGGCCAACCCGTTCTTCAAGAAGCGCCACCTGTCGCTGCGCGCGCGCAACCTCAACGCGCCGACGCTCAAGGTCAACGACAAGCGCGGCAACCCGGTGGAGATCAGCGCCGTGGTCGTCTGGCGCGTGCACGACACCGCCGCCGCGGTGTTCGACGTCGAGAACTTCGAGCAATACGTGGCGGTGCAGGCCGAGGCCGCGATCCGCCACCTCGCCACGCAGTTCGCCTACGACGAAGGCGACGACCTCGCCCCCGGCGAGACCACGCTGCGTGCCGGCAACGCCGCGGTCGTGGCGCTGAAGGCCGAGCTGCAGGAGCGCTTCGACGACGCCGGCGTGGCGGTCGAAGATGCCAAGCTCAGCCACCTCGCCTACGCGCCCGAGATCGCGCAGGTGATGCTGCGCCGCCAGCAGGCCGAGGCGATCATCAGCGCGCGGCAGAAGATCGTGCACGGCGCGGTGTCGATGGTCGAGGCGGCGCTCAAGGGCCTGTCGGAGCGCGAGATCGTGCACCTCGACGACGAGCGCAAGGCGGCGATGGTGAGCAACCTGCTGGTCGTGCTGTGCTCCGACCGCGACACGCAGCCGATCGTCAACGCCGGCACGCTTTACAACTGAAAGCGCACGCAGGCCCTCGCTCCCGTGGCCAGCCCGGACAAGAAGCACTTCGTGCTGCGCATCGACCCCGCCCTGTGGGCCGAGGTCGAGCGGCTGGCCGCGCAGGAGTTGCGCAGCGCCAACGCGCAGGTGGAGTACCTGCTGCGCGAGGCGCTGGAGCGCCGCGGCATGCGCGCGCGCAGCGCGGCCGCCGCGTCGCCGTCAGTGGGCGGCGTCGGCCAGCGCCGGCGCTGAGGCACCTCGCGCGGCGCCAGGCGGTGCCACCGCCACGCGCGCCGGCCGGCGCGTCAGCCACACCAGCACGGTCAGCAGCAGGAAGCCGAATGCCGACACCAGGAACACATCGTCGGCCGCACGCGTGAAGGCCTGCTGGTCGATCAGGCGGTTGATCGTCGCCAGCGCCTGCTCGCGCGTGAAGCCGGCGCTTGTCATCGCGTTGGCGGCGGCGTCGAGCGGCCCTGCGCCGGAGCCCAGCGCTTCGGCGAGGCGCGCGTGGTGCAGCGTGGCGCGGTCGTCCCACACCGTGGTGGCGATCGAGGTGCCGACCGCGCCGGCGGTGATGCGCACGAAGTTGCTCGAGCCCGCCGCGGCCGGCACGCGCTCGGGCGGCACGCCGCTCATGATCAGCGTGGTCAGCGGAATGAAGAAGAAGGCCATCGCCGCACCCTGGATCAGCGTCGGCACGAGGATGTGGAAGAAATCGGTCTGCGGCGTGAAGTTCGAACGCAGCCACAGCACGAAGGCGAACACCACGAACGCGCCGGTGGCCATCACGCGCGGGTCCCATTGCGACACCTTGCGCCCCGCCAGCGGCGTGAGCAGGATCGCGAACAGCCCCACCGGCGCCAGCGCCATGCCGGCGGCGGTGGCGGTGTAGCCCATCCACTGCTGCAGCCACAGCGGCATCAGCACCACGTTGCCGAAGAACAGGCCGTAGGCCACCGACAGCGCGAGCGCGCCGGCGGCGAAGTTGCGGCGGCCGAACAGGCGCAGGTCGACCACCGGATGTTCGTCGGTGAGCTCCCACGCCAGGAAGACCAGGAAGCCGAGCACCGCCACCAGCGCCAGCGCGATGATGGTCGTCGAGGCGAACCAGTCGAGCTCCTTGCCCTTGTCGAGCATCAGCTGCAGCGCGCCGACCCATGTCACCAGCAGCGCCAGGCCCACGGCGTCGATCGGCAGCTTGCGCACCGGCGTCTCGCGCCGGCGGTACACGCTCCAGGTGAGCACCGCCGCGACCACGCCGACCGGCACGTTGATGTAGAAGATCCACGGCCACGACACGTTGTCGGTGATCCAGCCGCCGAGCAGCGGCCCGGCCACCGGCGCCACCAGCGTCGTCATGCCCCACAGCGCCAGCGCAGTGCCGGCCTTGGCCGCCGGGTAGCTCGCCAGCAGCAGCGTCTGCGACAGCGGGATCATCGGCCCGGCCACCAACCCTTGCATCACGCGGAAGGCGACCAGCGCGCCGAACGACGGCGCCATGCCGCACAACCACGAGCTGAGCACGAACAGCAGCACGCTGGCGACGAACAGGCGCACGGCGCCGAAACGCTGCGTCAGCCAGCCGGTGAGCGGCAGCGAGATCGCGTTGGCCACCGCGAAGCTGGTGATGACCCAGGTGCCCTGCGACGGGCTCACGCCGAGGTCGCCGGCGATCGCCGACAACGACACGTTGGCGATCGAGGTGTCGAGCACGTTCATGAACGTGGCCAGCGACAGCGACAGCGTGCCCAGCCACAGCGCCGCGCCGTGCAGCGGCGGCGGCGGCACGTAGGGCGCGCCCGGCTTCATGGCCGGCGCGCGTCGCGGCCGAGCTGCCCGGCCACGATGCGCGCGACCTCGGCGTCGAGCGCGGGGTCGGGCGCGTCGAAGAGCCGCGTCTGCGCCAGCGGCTGCGTGCGCGGCGCCTCGGCCAGCGACGCGCCCTCGGTGCGGCCGATGTCGACCTGCACCTCCATCGACAGGCCGACGCGCAGCGGATGCTCGGCGAGCTCCTTCGCGTCGAGCGCGATGCGCACCGGCACGCGCTGCACGATCTTGATCCAGTTGCCGGTGGCGTTCTGCGCCGGCAGCAGCGCGAACGCGGCGCCGGTGCCGGTGCCCAGCCCCTGCACGGTGCCGTGGTAGGTGACCTTGCCGCCGTACACGTCGGCCTGCAGCGTGGCCGGCTGGCCGATGCGCAGGCTGCGCAGCTGCGCCTCCTTGAAGTTGGCATCGACCCACAGCCGGTCGAGCGCCACCACCGTCATCAGCGGCGTGCCCGGCTGCACGCGCTGGCCGAGCTGCACGCTGCGCTTGGCCACGTGGCCGTCGATCGGCGACGGCAGCTCGGTGCGCTTGAGCGCCAGCCAGGCCTCGCGCATCCGGGCCACGGCGCGCAGCACGCTCGGATGCTGCTCGACGCGGATGCCGTCGGTGAGCGAGCGGTTCGACGCCAGCTGCGCGCGCGCGGCGTCGCGCGCCGACAGCGCGGCGCCCAGCACGCCGCGTGCCGCGGCCAGCTGCCGCTCGGCGTGCGCGAACTCCTCCTGGCCCACCGCGCCGCCGGCCACCAGCGGCTTGCGGCGATCGACGTCGTCCTGCGCCCGCGCGGCGTCGGCCTGCGCGCGCGTGACCTCGGCCTGCCGCGCGGCGATCTGCGATTCGAAGGTCGCGTTGTTGGCGTACAGCGTGCGCACCTCGCGCACCGTCTGCGCCAGCTGCGCCTCGGCCTGCTCGAGCGCGACGCGGGCATCGGCGGCGTCGAGCCGCAGCAGCACCTGGCCGGCCTTGACGCGGTCCATCTCGTCGACGGCTATTCCCGTGACCGTGCCGGCCACCTGCGGCGTGATCTGCACCACGTCGCCCTGCACGTAGGCGTTGTCGGTGTGCTCGTAGTGGCTCAGCACCAGCGCCCAGTAGGCGCCGTAGGCCAGCGCGGCCAGCGCCGCGATGCCGAGGATCGCGCCGAGCGCGAGGCGTCGCGCGCGTCCGGCGCGCGGCGGGGGTGAAGTTGCAGATTCGTTGGACATGGGAATCGGTTGCGGCAACGGTTCAGCGCGTGGCCTCGGTGCGGGAGACTGCTACGTCCGGCGGCGGCACGCCGCCGCGTGATGCCGCATTCGGCGGCGGCACGCCACCGCGTGATGCCACATTCGGCGGCGGCACGCCGCCGCCGAGGGTCCGCATCAGCTGCGCCAGCGTGTCGAGCTCGCGCGCGTGCAGCTCGACGCCGAGGCGCGATTGCGCGAGCACCTGGCTTTCGGCCTGCAGCACGAGCAGGTAGCCCGACAGGCCCGCGCGGTAGCGCTGCTGTGCGGCGTCGTAGGCGGCCTCGGCCGCCAGGGCGGCCTGCCGCTGCAGATCGCGCTGCTGCGCGAGCGAGCGCAGCGAGCCGAGCGCATCGGCGGCCTCGCGCACGGCATCGAGCACGACGGCGTTGTAGCTGGCCACCGCAGCGTCGGCTTCGGCGGCGCGGCCGCGCAGGTTGGCCTGCAGCCGGCCGCCGTCGAAGAGCGGCAGCCGCAGCGCCGGCCCGGCGCCGAGCGTGCGGCTGCCGAGATCCAGCCAGCGGTCGAGTCCGAGCGCGCTGAGGCCCACGAAAGCCGAGAGGCTCACGTTGGGCAGGAACTGCGCGCGTGCCGACGTCACGTCGGCCAGCGCGGCCTCGACGCGCGAGCGCGCGGCGCTCACGTCGGCACGACGGCCGAGCAGATCGGCGCCGAGCGCCTCGGGCCGCGGCAGCGTGATCGCGTCCGGCAGGCGCGGCGCATAGTCGGCCAGCGCTTCGGGCGGCTGCACCGTCAACGCGGCCAGCGCGTGGCGGGCCAGCACGGCCTGCTCGTCCAGCGCGGCGAGCTGCTGGCGCGCATCGGGCACGGCCGATTCCGCCAGACGCAGCTCCACTTGCGTGTCGAGCCCGGCCTGCACGCGCCGGCGCGTCAGCGCGAGCATCTCCTCGCGCTGCGTCACCGTGCGCTGCTGAACCGCGCGCTGCGCCAGCACGCGCGCGAGACCGACCGCCGTGCGCACCACCTGCGTGGCCAGCGCCGCCGCGGCGGCCTGCGCATCGGCGCGTGCGGCGCGCTCGGCGCCGAGCGCGGCATCGAGCGCGGCGCGCTGGCGGCCGAAGAGATCGAACTCCCAGCCGAGCGAGACCTGCGCGTTGGCGTTGGTGTAGGTGCCGCCGGCAATCGGCGGCGGGATGAGCCCGTGCTCGGTGTAGCGCTGGCGCGTGACGTCGACACCGAGGCCGAGCTGCGGCTGGTCGAGCGCGGCCACGCCCTGCGCCTGCGCGGCCGCACGCACGATGCGCGCTTGCGCGGCTTGCAGGCTCGGCGCATCGGCCAGCGCGCGCGCCACCAGCGCGTCGAGCGTGGGGTCGCCCCAGGACTGCCACCACCGGTCAGGCGCCTCGGATGTGGTGCTCGCCGCCAACCCCACGCGTGCCGGCGCCAGCGGCTGCGCCGGCGGCGGCAGCGATCCCGGCGCGGCGCAGCCGACGAGCGCCGCCGCTGCGCTCAGCACGACCAGCGCACGCCGCGCGCCGTTCATGCCTTGCCCTCGGCGACGGCCGCCAGCGCCTGGCCGTTGGCCACCACGCGCTGCAGCAGTTCGACAAGCAGGCGCCATTCGCTGCGCGTGAAGCCGGCCAGGTGCGCGTTCATCACCTCGGCCAGGATCGGCGGCACCACCTGCACCAGCGCCTCGCCCTCCGGCGTCAGCTCCAGGTGGACGACGCGGCGGTCGTCGGTGGAGCGCGCGCGGCGCACCAGGCGCTTGAGCTCCAGCCGGTCGAGCGCGCGCGTCACGGCGCCGGGGTCCATCTGCAGCTCGCGCGCGAGTTCGTTGGGCGTGCTGCGCCCGCCCGAGCGCCACAGCCGGTACAGCGGCAACCACTGCGCGTGCGACAGGTCGTGACCTGCGAGGCGGCGGTCCACCTGCTGGCCCACCGAATGCAGCACGTGTTTGCTCAGCACGGCGATGCTCTCGCGCGGGTCGAGCTTGTCGGGCTTGTAGAAGGCGGCCTGGCGGCTGGTGCGGGCCATGCACACTATTCTATTGCCTAGTCAACTATTGCGCTTGCAGCCATTGCCCGGTCAAGCGATGACCGGGGTCATGGCGGGCCTGCCTACACTGCCGTCCATGCCCCTGCCCGCGTCGCGGCCCCAGGCCGTACATCCGAAGTCGATCTCCGGCCTGCTGCCCTACCTGCGGCCGTATCGCGGGCGCATCGCGCTGGCGCTGCTGTTCCTCGCGCTGGCCGCGGCGACGACGCTGGTGCTGCCGATCGCGCTGAAGTCGCTGATCGACCAGGGGCTGGTGTCGGCCGACCCCGGCGAGCGGGTGATGGCGCTGCGCGAACACTTCTTTGCCCTCTTCATGGTCGGCGCCGCGCTGGGCGTGTTCTCGGCGCTGCGCTTCTACATGGTCACCTGGCTCGGCGAGCGCGTCACGGCCGACCTGCGCAATGCCGTCTACAGCCACGTGCTGCGGCAGAGCCCCGAGTTCTTCGAGACCACGCAGACCGGCGAGGTGCTGTCGCGCCTGACCACCGACACCACGCTGGTGCAGACCGTGGTGGGCTCCAGCCTCAGCATGGGCCTGCGCAACACGGTGATGGGCATCGGCGCGCTGGTGATGCTGGTGATCACCAATCCCTACGTGATGACGCAGGTGCTCGGCATCCTGGTGCTGGTGGTGCTGCCGTCGCTGTATTTCGGCCGCCGCGTGCGCCGCCTGTCGCGCGCCAGCCAGGACCGCGTGGCCGATTCGAGCGCCATCGCCGCCGAGGTGCTCAACGCCGTGCCCGTGGTGCAGGGCTACGTGCAGGAAGGCCGCGAATCGCAGCGCTTCGCGCAGGCCACCGAACGCGCCTTCGACACCGCGCGCAGACGTACGCGCGTGCGCTCGACGCTGGTGGCCTTCATCATCAGCGCCACCTTCGGCGCGCTGCTGTGGGGCCTGTACCAGGGCACGCAGGCGGTGCTCGCCGGCCGCATCACGCCGGGCCACCTCGGCCAGACCGTGGTCTACGTGATCATCCTCGTCAGCAGCGTGGCGGTGCTGTCGGAGGTGTACGGCGACGTGCTGCGCGCCGCCGGCGCCACCGAGCGGCTGATGGAGCTGCTCGCGGCGCGCTCGCCGGTGGCCGATCCGGCGGCGCCGCGCGCGCTGCCGCCGGCGCACGGCGGATCGAGCGTGGATTTCGATGCGGTGACCTTCCACTATCCGTCGCGCCCGCAGCAGGCGGCGCTGCGCGACGTGACGCTGCACGTGCGGCCGGGCGAGACGCTGGCCATCGTGGGCCCCAGCGGCGCCGGCAAGAGCACGCTGTTCCAGCTGCTGCTGCGCTTCTACGACACGCGCCACGGCTGCGTGCGCGTCGACGGCGTGCCGGTGCGCGAGCTGGCGCTGGCCGAGCTGCGCCAGCGCATCGGCATCGTGCCGCAGGACAGCACCATCTTCTCCACCAGCGCGATGGAGAACATCCGCTACGGTCGCCCCGATGCCGGCGACGCCGAGGTGATCGCCGCCGCCAAGGCCGCGTTCGCGCACGACTTCATCACCGCGCTGCCCGAAGGCTATGCGAGCTTTCTCGGCGAACGCGGCGTGCGCCTGTCGGGCGGCCAGCGCCAGCGCATCGCGATCGCGCGGGCGATGCTGAAGAACCCGCCGCTGCTGCTGCTCGACGAGGCCACCAGCGCGCTCGACGCCGAGAGCGAACGCATGGTGCAGGCCGCGCTCGAGGCGGCGATGATGAACCGCACGACGCTGGTGATCGCGCATCGCCTGGCCACGGTGCAGCGCGCCGACCGCATCGTGGTGCTCGACGGCGGCCGCCTGGTGGAGGCCGGCACGCACGCCGAGCTGGTGGCGCGCGGCGGCCTCTATGCGCGGCTGGCGGCGATGCAGTTCGAGCTGCAGGCCGACGCCTAGAATCGATCGCCATGCATCGCCCGGTCCGCTCGCAGTACGAGGATTTCATGCGTCACGTGCACACGCACGGCGTGGCCAAGGCCGACCGCACAGGCACCGGCACCAAGAGCGTGTTCGGCCATCAGATGCGCTTCGACCTGAGCGAAGGCTTTCCGCTGGTGACGACCAAGAAGGTGCACCTGAAGTCGGTGATCGTCGAGCTGCTGTGGTTCCTGCGCGGCGAGAGCAACGTGCGCTGGCTGCACGAGCACGGCGTGACGATCTGGGACGAATGGGCCCGCGCCGACGGCGACCTCGGCCCGGTCTACGGCGTGCAGTGGCGCAGCTGGCCCACGCCCGGCGGCGGGCACATCGACCAGATCGCCGAGGTGGTGAAGCAGCTGCGCACCAACCCTGACTCGCGCCGCATCATCGTCAGCGCGTGGAACGTGGCCGAGCTGCCGCAGATGGCGCTGCTGCCGTGCCACGCGTTGTTCCAGTTCTACGTCGCGCCCGGCGGCTCGCCGTCGGCTCGGGGCAGGCTCAGCTGCCAGCTCTACCAGCGCAGCGCAGATATCTTCCTCGGCGTGCCGTTCAACATCGCGAGCTATGCGCTGCTCACGCACATGCTGGCGCAGCAGTGCGACCTCGACGTGGGCGACTTCATCTGGACCGGCGGCGACTGCCACATCTACAGCAACCACGACGAGCAGGTGCGGCTGCAGCTCTCGCGCGAGCCGCGGCCCTACCCCACGCTGACGATCAAGCACCGCCCGCCGTCGATCTTCGACTACACGGTCGACGACTTCGCGGTCGAGGGCTACGACCCGCACCCCCCGATCAAGGCACCGGTGGCGGTCTGAGGTGTCGGCTGCAACGTCGTGTCACGCATGGGCACTCGCGCCGGCTCACAATGGGGTATGGCCATGACCTACCTCCGCCATCCGGTGCGCAGCGCCGCCCTCGGTGCAGCGCTCGGTGCCGCCCTCCTGCTCGCGGCCAGCTGCGGCGGCGGCGACGGCAGCTCGCGCGGCCCGCTGTTCTCTCCCGGCGGATCGGTGGCCGCGGTGAACATCACGGTGCCGGCCGATCTGAGCACGGGCATCGGTGCCAACCTCGTCATCGACGTCAGCGCCACGCCGGCCGCGGGCGCGAGCGTGGCGTCGGTGGAGATCCAGGTCGACGGCGTCACGGTCGCCACGACCGCCAGCGCGCCGTACACGACCACCGTCGACAGCACCGCCTACGCCTCGGGCCAGCACGTGGTGCGCGCACGCGCGCTCGATGCCGGCGGCAACGCGTCGGACTGGGCGAAGACCACGGTGCAATTCAGCGGCACGCGCACGCAGCCGCGCGGCTTCACGCGCAACGAGGCGTTCGTGACGGCGCTGGCCAACGCCACGGCCTTCGCGCAGGCGAGCGACGGGCGCCTGTTCATCGCCGAACAAGGCGGCACGCTGAAGCTCGCCGTCAACGGCGCCGTGCAGGCCACGCTGCTGTCGCTCACGGTGGATGCGCAAGGCGAACGCGGCCTGCTCGGCGTGGCGCTGCATCCGGGCTTCGACAGCAACGGCTACATCTACCTCTACTACACCGCCACGTCGCCGACGACGCACAACCGCGTCAGCCGCTTCACGCTGAGCGGCAACACGGCGATCAACGAGACGATCCTGCTCGAACTGCCCACGCTCGGCGCGACCAACCACAACGGTGGCGCGATCCACTTCGGCATCGACGGCAAGCTCTACGTGGGCGTTGGTGACAATGCGGTGGGCGCCAACGCGCAGTCGACCACCTCGCCGCTGGGCAAGGTGCTGCGCCTCAACGACGACGGCACGGTGCCGACAGACAACCCGTTCCTCAATCGCAGCGGCCTCGCGCAATTGGTGTGGGCCGACGGCTTGCGCAACCCCTTCACCTTCGCCGTGCAGCCGGGCAGCGGCCGCATCCACGTCAACGATGTCGGCGAAGGCAGCTGGGAGGAGATCGACCTGCTCGCCAAGGGCGCCAACTACGGCTGGCCCGACAGCGAGGGGCCGACCACCGCCGCCGGCATCACCGCGCCGATCTTCGCTTACGGCCATGCGTCCAACCCGTCGGGCCCCGGCGGCTTCTTCTTCGGCCAGGCCATCACCGGCGGCACGTTCTACCCGTCGGGCGGCGCGTTCGGCGCACCGTGGGGCGGCGGCTACTTCTTCGGCGACCTGATCGGGCGCTTCGTCGGCTTTCTCGACGTCGCCAACGGCAACCTCGCCTACACCTTCGGCAGCGTGAGCGGCCAGCCGGTGGACATGCTGGCGGCCACCGACGGCGCGTTGCTGGTACTCACGCGCAGCGCCGTGGTGCGCTTCGCCAAGCCCTGATTCGCGCGGCCAGTCGCGGCAAGGCGCGGCCATGGGCCACAATGCGCGCCCATGCCGACGCACCGCCCCAAGCTGGTCGTGATCGCCGCCGTGGCGCGCAACGGCGTGATCGGCCTGCATGGCCGATTGCCCTGGCACCTGCCGCAGGACATGGCCCGCTTCAAGACGCTCACCGGCGGCTGCCCCGTCATCATGGGCCGGCGCACCTGGGATTCGCTGCCGCCGCGGTTCCGGCCGCTGCCGGGCCGCGTCAACATCGTCGTCACGCGCCAGCGCGGCTGGCAGGCGAGCGGCGCGCTGGCGGCCGGCTCGCTAGCCGCCGGCGTGGCGCTGGCCGGCGAGCACTGCGCGGCGAACCAGCGCGTCTTCGTGATCGGCGGCGCCGAGCTGTATGCGCAGGCCTTGCCGCTGGCCGACGAGCTCGAACTCACCGAGGTGCTCGCCGACGTGAGCGGCGATGCGCACTTCCCGCGCTGGCGGCGCGACGAGTTCAGCGAGCTGCAGCGCGAACACCACGCCAGCGCCGGGCCCGATCGGCCGGCGTTCGATTTCGTCACCTATCGTCGCAAACCATCGCAACCTTCGTAGAGGAGAACCCATCCATGTCAGGCGCCGGCTTTCACGTTCATGGCCCGCACGATCACGAGCTCGAGCATGCCGCCCACCATGCCGACAAGGACAGCTTCGCCGGCATGATCGCCGTGATGACGGCGATCATCGCCACCATCGGCGCGCTGTTCGCCTACATGGGCGGTGCCACGCAGGCCAACGCGGGGCTGTACAAGAATAACGCCGCGATCAAGAAGACCGAGGCGTCGAACCAGTGGAACTACTACCAGGCCAAGAGCAGCAAGCAGAACCTGTCGGAGCTGGCCGTGGCCCTCGTCGCCGACGACAAGAAGCCGCAGTACCAGGCCGAGGTCGAGCGCTACAAGAAGGAGAAGGCCGAGATCAAGACGGCGGCCGACAAGCTCGAGGCCGAGGCCAAGGAGTGGGACGACAAGTCCGACGCGCAGATGCACCTGCACCACCGCTGGGCGCAGGCCACCACGGCGCTGCAGATCGCCATCGCGCTGGCCGCCATCGCGCTGCTGACGCGCCGCAAGTGGCTCGAGTGGGGCATGTTCGGCGTTGCCGCCATCGGCGTGGCGCTGGGCGCGGCGGCGCTGATGCACCTGTAGCCGCGCGCGTCACCGGTCAGAGCCGCCGCTGCGCGAAGCTCGCGATCCGCTTCGCGGTGTCGTGATCGGCGAAGCAGGCCATCGCGGCCTGCCGCTCCAGCTCGAGCGCCGCGGCGAGCCGTGAATCGAGCTGCGCATTGAGCACGCGCTTGAGCTGCGAGGTGGCGAGGAACGAGCGCGCCGCCACCTCGCGCGCGAGCGCCATCGCGGTGGGCATCAGCTCGGCGGCGCCGACCACGCGGTTCACCAGCCCCAGCGCCTTCAGCGCCTGCGCGCCGTGGCGTTCGCCGAGCACCATCAGCTCCATCGCGCGCTGGTGGCCCAGCATCTGCGGCAGCAGATGGGTCACGCCGCCGGTGACGAAGTGGCCGAGCGCCATCTCGGGGAAGAAGCACACCAGATCGTCGGCGGCGACCACGAGGTCGCAGTTCAGCAGCCATTCGAAACCGCCGCCCACGGCGTAGCCGTGCACCGCGCCGACCACCAGCTTGGGGCCGAACATGATGTCGCGCGTGATGCGCTGGATGTCGTCGCAGGTCTGCGCGATCGCCTCGGGGCTGGCCGACTGCTGGCCGAACTCCTTGAGGTCGTCGCCGGCGCAGAAGGCGCGGCCGGCGCCGGTGAAGACGACGACGCGCGTGCGCGGATCGGCCTGCGCGCGCACCAGCGCGTCGTGCGCGTCGGCGAGCAGCGCGGCGCCGATCGCGTTGAGCCGCTCCGGGCGATTGAGGGTGACGACGCTGACGGGTCCGTCGGCGTGAAGCGTGGCGTAGGTCATGGTCGTTCCATGGGGTCGATTTCGATGGCGCCCGGGCGCGTGGGCACAACTGCGGCGGCCTCGGCGTCCCAGGTGTCCGCGGTGATGCCCTGCTGCTGCAGGCGGAACTTCTCGACCTTGTCGGTCGGCGTCTTCGGCAGTTGGTCGGTGAAGCGGATGTAGCGCGGCACCATGAAGCGCGCCATGCGCGACGCGCAGTGTGCCGCCAATGCCTCGGCCGAGAGCGTGCGGCCGGGCCGGCGCACCACGCAGGCCATCACGTCTTCTTCGGTCAGCGCGCTCGGCACGCCGAACACGGCGCAGTCCAGCACATCGGGATGCGCGGCGATGCCCATCTCGACCTCGGCCGCGGCGATGTTTTCGCCGCGGCGGCGCACGATGTCTTTGCGCCGGCCGACGAAGTAGAAGTGGCCGTCGGCGTCGCGCCGCAGCAGGTCGCCGGTGTGGAACCACAGGTTGCGGCATGCTGCCAGCGTGGCCTCCGGCATGCGGTAGTAGCCGTCCATGATCACCGACGGCTCGCGCGGGCGGACCACCAGCTCGCCGGTCGTGCCCACCGGCACCTCGACGTCGTGCTCGTCGACCAGCATCACGCTCCAGCGCCCGAGCACCTTGCCGCACGAGCCGGGCCGGCGCGGTTCGTCGAGTGGCGTGTAGAGGATGGCGCCGACCTCGGTCGAGCCGTACAGCTCGACCAGCCGGCAGCCGAAGCGCTGCTCGAACGCCGGCGCCCAGCCAGGCAGCGGCACGCCCCAGCCCAGGCGCGCACGATGGTCACGATCGTGCGGGCCGGGCGGCTGTTTCCACAGCAGCGTCAGCGTCGCGCCCATGAAGTCGAACACCGTGGCCTGCAGCGCACGCACCTCGGCCCAGTAGCGCGAAACACTGAAGCGCTCGCCGATCGCGGCCACGCCGCGCAGCAGCAGCGCGGGCGCCACCGTCATCACCGCGGCATCGAGGTGGAACAGCGGATAGGGGCAGTACAGCACGTCGTCGCCGCGCAGGCCGAGGCCCTCGATCACGCCGGCGGCCTGCGCCAGCACGAAGCGGTGCGAGATCATCGCCGCCTTCGAGCGGCCGGTGGTGCCCGAGGTGTAGAGCAGCAGGCACAGGTCCGACGCAGCGATCGCCGGCGCGCGCGCAGCCGCCATGGCGCGAGGGTCGTCGACGCGCAGGCTCTCGTACGGCAGCGCGCCGCCGTCGCCCGCCACGCCGCCGACGACCCACACCTGCTCGATCGCCGCCAGCTGCGCCCGCACCTCGCCCCACTGCCCGGCCAGCGAGGCGTGCGCGATCAGCCAGCGGCTGCCGGCGAGGTCGATCGCATCGACCAGCGCCTGGCCGCGAAACGCCGTGTTGACCGGTGCCGCCACGGCACCGAGCCGGGCGAGCGCGAACCACAGCACCACGAAATCGATGCAGTTGGGCAGCATCAGGCTGACGACCTCGCCCTGGCGCAGGCCGAGCCGCTGCAAGCCGGCGACGATGCGTTGCGTCTCGTCGTGGAACTGCCGATACGACCACTCGCCGTGCACCATGCGCAGGAACGGCCGCTCGGGCGCCTCGCAAGCGGCGCGCGCGAGCTCGTCGCCCAGGCTGTCGGCAAAGGTCATCTGCTGCAGCGTCATCGAATGCGATCGCGCACCGGCCAGGGGTGCGCAGCACCGGTATTCTGCGCGATGCCCGCGCCGCGCCCGCGGTTCGGCGCAGCCTGTACGATCGCCGCGCCCGTGCTGCAACCGCTCGAGATGCGATGAAGCTCGCCACCTGGAACGTCAATTCGCTGAGCGTGCGCCTGCCGCACCTGAAGAGCTGGCTGCAGGCCAACCCGGTGGATGTGCTCGCGCTGCAGGAGACCAAGCTCGTCGACGACAAGTTCCCGCACGCCGAGATCGAAGAGGCCGGCTATCGCGCCGCCGCGTTCGGCCAGAAGACCTACAACGGCGTCGCGCTGCTGACGCGCGAAGCGGTGAGCGAGGTGGTGAAGAACATCCCCGGCTTCGACGATGCGCAGGCGCGCGTGCTCGCGGCCACGGTGGCCGGGCTGCGCGTGGTCGGCGCGTATTTTCCGAACGGGCAGGCACCCGGCACCGACAAGTTCGACTACAAGATGCAGTGGATGCGCGCGTTGCGCGACTGGCTACGTGAGGAGCTCGCCGCGCATCCGCGGCTGGTGCTGATGGGCGACTTCAACGTCGCGCCCGAAGACCGCGACGTGTACGACCCGGTGGCCTGGGCCGGGCAGATCCACTGCACCGACGAGGAACGCGCGCACTTTCGCGAGCTGGTGGCGCTGGGCCTCGTCGACGCGTTTCGCGCCTTCGAGCAGCCGCCCAAGAGCTGGAGCTGGTGGGATTACCGCAACCTCGCGTTCCGCCGCAACCAGGGCCTGCGCATCGACCACATCCTCGTCAGCGAGGCGCTGCGCGGCGAGCTGCGCAGCTGCTCGATCGACAAGGCGCCGCGCAAGCTCGAGCGCCCGAGCGACCACGCGCCGGTGATCGCCGAGCTGGCCGCGCCGCCGGCCGCCTGACCGCGGGGGCACCCCAGCGCACGGTGAGACAAGCGTCACACCCGCTGGCATTTGCGATTCCCGGATACGGCGCGTATCCGCCGCGGCGCGTTAGTCTTGTTGCCATCCGCAGCGCCGCTTCCTGGCGCTGCCCTGTCACCCGAACGCTGAACCCATGGCCGCCGCTCTGCCCTCGAAGGACCCACGCGCCCGCCGCGACGCCGGCGACTCCACGTCGCCCGGTGCCGCATCGGCGCGCAACGGCAAGAAGGGCTTCCTCGGCGGGATCTTCAGCCGCGAGCTGAAGATCAAGCGCGTCGGCGGCCAGCTGCACGTGGTGCTCGAGACGCCCGCGGGCAAGACGGCGAACTCCAAGTCGGGTAGCCGCGGCGAGGCGCTGCGCCTGGCCCACGAGGCGCTGCAGCAGCTGCTCGACCGGCACGACGATGCGCGGCGCATGATGCCGCACCTGCATCACCTGGAAGTGACGCTGGCGCAGACCGGTTCGCGCGCGTTGAAGACGCTGCCGATCAAGCTGATGAACAAGGCGATGGACCAGCTCGACCTGATCGAAGGCTCGGGCCACAGCGACGAGCTGATCACGCTGCGCCTGCGCGTGGCCGAGGCCGTCAAGCGCCGCACGCCGGTGCGCGTGAACGACGACGAGATGTCGGCGATCGAGGTCACCGAGGCCTCGCACTCGCAGTTCGACGAGGCCGATCGCATCTGGACCGGCGTGGCCCCGCTCGACGAAGCGACGCCCGATCCGGCCTGACCGGCCCCGCGCAACGCCGCAGCGCGGGCTGCGGCTCATTCGTCCAGGCCCAGCTCCTGGATCTTGCGCGTGATGGTGTTGCGGCCGATGCCCAGCTTCTGCGCCGCCTCGATGCGGCGGCCGCGCGTGTTCTCCAGCGCCACGTGGATCAGCTGGCCCTCGAACTGCCGCGTGAGCTGATCCCACACCTGCGGCACGCCGGCATCGAGCAGCCGGCGCGCCTCGCGCGCCAGGTCCGACAGCCAGGCATCCGCCGCGTGCTCGGCGGCCGCCGGCGCGGCGGCGGCCGGCACCGACGCGGGCGCCGCGACTGCCGTGGCAGGCTCCGGCGCAGCGGCTGCGGGAAGCGCCGATGCGCCTTCGCCGGTCAGCTCGGGCGGCAGATCCTTCACGTCGATCAGCTGCGCCGGCGCCATCACCGTCAGCCAGTGGCACAGGTTCTCGAGCTGGCGCACGTTGCCGGGGAACGCGAAGCGCATCAGCCGCTGCATCGCGGCGTCCGACAGGCGCTTGGCCTCGACGCCGAGGTCGTGGGCGCTGCGCGCCAGGAAGGCGCGCGCCAGCCCGGGGATGTCTTCGCGCCGCTCGCGCAGCGGCGGCAGCCGCAGGCGGATCACGTTGAGGCGGTGGTAGAGATCCTCGCGGAACGCACCGTCCTTGACGCGCTGCTCGAGGTCCTGATGCGTGGCGGCGATCACGCGCACGTTGACCTTCAACGGCTGGTGCCCGCCGACGCGATAGAACTGGCCGTCTGAGAGCACGCGCAGCAAGCGCGTCTGCAGATCGAACGGCATGTCGCCGATCTCGTCGAGGAACAGCGTGCCGCCGTCGGCCTGCTCGAAGCGGCCGCGGCGCATGGTCTGCGCGCCGGTGAAGGCGCCGCGCTCGTGGCCGAACAGCTCGGACTCCAGCAGGTCCTTCGGGATCGCCGCGGTGTTGATGGCGATGAACGGCCCCTTGCTGCCGAGCTCGCCGCGCGGGCTGTGGCGATGCAGCGCGCGCGCCACCAGTTCCTTGCCGGTGCCTGATTCGCCGGTGATCAGCACCGTGACGTTGCTCTGCGACAGGCGGCCGATGGCGCGGAACACGTCCTGCATCGCCGGCGCCTGGCCGAGCATCTCGGGCGCGGCCTGGCCCTGGTCGGCACCGCTTTGCTCGCGCAGGCTTTCCTCCACCGCGCGGCGGATCAGCTCCACCGCCTTGGGCACGTCGAACGGCTTGGGCAGGTACTCGAAGGCGCCGCCCTGGAACGCCGAGACGGCGCTGTCGAGGTCGGAGTACGCCGTCATCACGATCACCGGCAGCCCCGGCAGGCGCTCGCGCACCTTGGCCAGCAGCTCCAGCCCCGAGCCGCCCGGCATGCGGATGTCGCTCACCAGCACCTGCGGCGAGTCGGTCTCCAGCGCGGCGAGCACGTCGCGCGGGTTGGAGAAGCTTCGCACGGCGAACTGCTCGCGCGTCAACGCGCGTTCGAGCACGAAGCGGATGGACTGGTCGTCGTCGGCAACCCAGATCGGCTTCATCGGTCGGTGGTCTCGCTCGGTGGCTTTCGAGGTCGCATCACGGCAGAGGGATCATGATCCGGAACACGGTGCGGCCGGGAACCGAATCGACATCGATCGAACCATGATGCTGCTGCACGAACATCTGGGCCAGCGTGAGCCCGAGCCCCGAGCCGCCTTCGCGCCCCGACACCAGGGGGTAGAAGATGCGTTCGCGCAGGTGCTCGGGCACGCCGGGCCCGTTGTCTTCGACATGCAATTCCAGTGCCAGTCGGCAGCGATGCTTGCCGACCGTCACCTGCCGGGCCACGCGCGTGCGCAGCACGATGCGCGCGTCGCCGGCAGCGATGCGCCCGGCCAGCGCGTGCGCCGCGTTGCCCACGACGTTCATCAACGCCTGGATCAGCTGCTCGCGGTCGCCGCGGAATTCGGGCAGCGACACGTCGTAGTCGCGCACCACGTCGAGGCCGCGCGCGTGCTCGGCCAGCACCACCGAGCGCACGCGTTCGCACACCTCGTGGATGTTCACGTCGCCCACCACGTGCGGCTTGCGGTGCGGCGCCAGCAGCCGATCCACCAACGCCTGCAGCCGGTCGGCCTCGTGCACGATGACTTCGGTGTATTCGGTCAGCTCGGGCGAGGCCACGTCCATCGCCAGCAGCTGCGCCGCGCCGCGAATGCCGCCGAGCGGGTTCTTGATCTCGTGCGCGAGGTTGCGGATCAGCTCCTTGTTGGCCTCGATCTGGTCGAGCGCGCGTTCCTCGCGGTCCTGGCGCGTCTGCTGCTCGATCTCGAGCATCTCCACCAGCACCAGCCGCGCGCCCAGCTCCTCGGCCTGGGTCACGATCACGTGCACCGGCAGCTCCTCATGCGAGCCGGCCGCGCCGGCGCGCCGCAGCTGCGCTTCCAGGCGGCCGGTGGCAATCTCGTTGTGCGCCACGGCGTGCAGCGTCTCGCGCAGCGCCGCCGCATCGGCGAAGCGCTCGAACAGGCTGCTGCCCACCAGCGCGCGGCGCGACTGGCCGACCACGGCCTCGAAGGCGGCGTTGACGAACTCCAGCGTGCCGTCGGGCCGCGCCAGCACCACCAGCGTGGCCAGCAGGTCGAACGCCTCGCAGCGGGTGGATCTCATCGCGCGCCGGCCCCGGCGCGCCGCGCCGCGGCGCCTACGGCTGGGGCAGCTTGGTCAGCTCGCGCTTGATGGCGGCGATGTCGGCTTCCTTGCGGGCGATCGCCGCCTTCATCTCGGCCACGCGGTCCTGGTACTTGGCGTAGTTGCGCTCGTCGCCGCGGCGCTCGGGTTCGCCGTTGTTGAACTCGCGCTTCATCTCGGCGAGCTTGGCCTCCTCGCGGGCCAGCTCGGCCTCGAGGATCTTGCGCGCATCGCTGTCGCGCTGGCGCTGCGCGGCCGGGTCGACGCGCGCATCGCTGCTGCGCGGCGCCGGGCTCGCGCTGCGCCCATCGCCGCCTTCCTTGCCGCGCGCGGCAGAGGCCGGGCGGCTGGTCTGCACGATGGTGATCGGTGCACCCTCGATCGTGCGGCAGTTCTTCTCCTTGGCCTCGCGCTCGCTGATCTCGCTGGTGTAGACGTTGCCCGGGCAGCGATAGACCGTGCCGCCCTGGGCCACGGCGGCGATCGGGGCGGCAAGCGGCGCGGCGAGCGCGATGGCGACGAGCAGGCGCATCGACATGCAACGCATTGTGGCCCATGGCGGCGGACAGATGAAAAAGGGCGGCCGAGGCCGCCCTGCGCTTCCAGGCGATTCCGTGACCGCCTGCTCGCTTCACAGCGAGTAGTACATGTCGAACTCCACCGGATGAGTGGCCATGCGAAAGCGCGTGACCTCCTGCATCTTGAGTTCGATGAAGGCGTCGATGTAGGTGTCGGTGAACACCCCGCCCTTGGTCAGGAACGCGCGCTCGCGGTCGAGGTAGTCGAGCGCCTGGTCGAGGCTGTGGCACACGGTCGGGATCTTCGCGTCCTCCTCCGGCGGCAGGTGATACAGATCCTTGGTGGCGGCCTCGCCGGGGTGGATCTTGCTCTCCACGCCGTCCAGGCCCGCCATCAGCAGCGCGCTGAAGGCCAGGTAGGGGTTGGCGGTCGGATCCGGGAAGCGCGCCTCGATGCGGCGGCCCTTGGGGTTGGCCACGTACGGAATGCGGATCGACGCCGAGCGGTTCTTCGCCGAGTAGGCCAGCTTCACCGGCGCCTCGAAGCCGGGCACCAGGCGCTTGTAGCTGTTGGTGCCGGGGTTGGTGATCGCGTTGAGCGCGCGGGCGTGCTTGATGATGCCGCCGATGTAGTACAGCGCGAACTCCGACAGGCCGGCATAGCCGTCGCCGGCAAACAGGTTCTTGCCGCCCTTCCAGATCGACTGGTGCACGTGCATGCCGGAGCCGTTGTCGCCGACCACCGGCTTGGGCATGAAGGTCGCCGTCTTGCCGTAGGCGTGCGCCACGTTGTGGATCACGTACTTCTGCAGCTGCAGCCAGTCGGCGCGCTGCACCAGCGTGCTGAACTTGGTGCCGATCTCGCACTGGCCCGGCCCGGCCACCTCGTGGTGGTGCACCTCCACCGGGATGCCCAGCTGCTCGAGCAGCAGGCACATCTCGGAGCGCATGTCCTGAAAGCTGTCGACCGGCGGCACCGGGAAGTAGCCGCCCTTGACCGACGGCCGGTGGCCCATGTTGCCGCCCTCGAAGCTGGCGCCGGTGGACCACGACGCCTCCTCGGAGCCGATCTTGTACGAGGCACCCGACGCATCGACGCTCCACTGCACCTGGTCGAAGATGAAGAACTCGGGCTCCGGCCCGAAGTAGGCCACGTCGCCGATGCCGCTGGCCTTCAGATAGGCCTCGGCGCGCTTGGCCAGGCTGCGCGGGTCGCGCTCGTAGGGCTTGCCGTCGCCGGGCTCGAGCACGTCGCACGACAGGAACAGCGTGGGCTCCTCGTAGAACGGGTCGATGTTGGCGGTGGCCGGGTCGGGCATCAGCAGCATGTCGGAGGCCTCGATGCCCTTCCAGCCGGCGATCGACGAGCCGTCGAAGGCGTGGCCGGAGCTGAACTTGTCTTCGTCGAAGTGCGAGACGGGCACCGTGACGTGGTGTTCCTTGCCGCGGGTGTCGGTGAAGCGGAAGTCGACGAACTTGACTTCGTTGTCCTTCACCATCTTCATCACGTCGGCGACGGTCTTGGCCATCGAGGATCTCCTAGCGGGTTCGCTTGTGCTTGGGGTTGTGGGGTGGGGCGTCGGCAGCGGCCGCGGCGCCGGCCTGGAGCGGTGCCGCGAACTCCCGCATGGGTAGCAGAAACCGTGCCATCAGCAGGCCCATGCACCGGCCTGGGCACCTCGAGCCGGATCCAGGGTGACGAGCGATTATGCACCGAATCGGTGCGCAACCATCGCCATCGTGGTGCCTGACCCGGGCCGCCGGACGCACCACGTTGGTGATGCACCTTCAGCGCAGGTTGCCGGTGTGCCCCAGCGAGTAGCGCCCTGGCTGCGGCCACACCGTCAGGCCGTGCGGCTCGGTGCCCACCGGCACGGTGGCCACCTCGCCGCTCGCGGTGTCGACGCGATAGACCACGTGGTCGAAGCGCGCGCCGAGCCACAGGTAGCGGCCGTCGGCGCTGAAGTTGCCCATGTCGGGGCTGCCGCCGCCGGGGATGCCGAAGCGCTTGACGATCTTCTCGGTGGCGAAGTCGATCACCGTCACGCTGCCGCCGCCGCCCTTGCCGCCGTGGATCTTGTGCGAGCCGCGGTTGATCACGTAGAGCTGCTTGCCGTCGCGGCTCGGGTACAGGCCGTGCGCGCCGAGGCCGGTGGCGATGAAGCCGGTCTGCCGGAACGATTCACCGTCGATCACGTGCACGCCGTCGGCATGCATGTCGGCGACGTAGAACTTCTTGCCGTCGGGCGAGACGCGGATGTCCTGCGGCATGCCCTTGGTGACCGAGCAGACCTCGGTCTCGCCGGGCTCCCACGTCTTGCCGGGGGCCAGCGGGCCGGTCTCCTTGAAGCGCGTGGCCGGCAGCGCGAGCCTCAGGTAGCCCAGCGCCTTGCGCTCGACGAGGTCGATCTTCACCAGCGAACCGGTGAATTCGCAGGTGAAGATCGCCCAGCGGCCGTCGATGGCGAAGTCGGCGTGATTCACGCCCGGGCAACCCGGCACCGCGATCGAGTACTGCCCGGCCATCGTCTTCGGGTCGCGGAAGTCGAGCCGCTTGCGCGCCTCGGCCACCACGATCGCCGACTTGCCGTCGGGCGTGAAGTACATGTTGTACGGGTCGTCGACCGGAATCGACTTGCCCGGCTTGCCGGTGCGCGGATCGATCGGCGTCAGGCTGCCGTCGGTGCGGCGCTCGGCATTGTTGGTGACCCACAGCGTGCGCAGATCCCACGACGGCACGATGTGCTGCGGGCCGACGCCGACCTTGAAGCGGTCCACCACCTTCAGCGTGGCCGGATCGATCACGTAGACATCGTTGCTCTGCAGGTTGGGCACGTACACGCGCTCGAGGTCGCCCTTCACCGCGGCCGAGACCTTGTCGCTGCCGATCTCGCTGTAGAGGTTGCGCGCATCGGGCACCGGCGGCATGCCGGGCACGGTGGCGACCGCAACCGCCGCCGGCAAGGCGGCCGGCGCCGGTGCAGCAACCGCGCCGGCCGCCCCGCCCTGCTGCGCCCAGGCGAGCATGCCGATGCCGAGTCCGACAGCGATCACGCCGAGCGACGCGATCGACGATGCTGCGGTGATCTTCACGGCGATCCTTTCTTGTTCGACGTCGGCTGTGCACGGTTCAACGGCGGCAGGCCGCGGATCGTCGCCACCGACGCATCGACGATGTGATCGAGCCCGCGCTGGCCGAGCGCGGCGCTCGCGCGGCGCGGGTCGCCGCTGACGCCGCTGCCGGCGGGCGGCGCGACGGCCATCGCCTCGGCGCGCACGAGCGAGGCGTCGACCGCGAGCGCGAGCGAGGTGTCCGCTAAACCGGCATGTTGGCCGATCTCGGCGTCGGCGTGGCCTTGCGTGCGCAGCATGGCCGCGTAGTCTGCCGTGGCCGCGCGGTAGTACTCGCGCAGCGCAACGACTCGAAACGCCGGTTGCGACTTCGCGTCGCGATTCACGCGTTCGGCCGCGCGCTGCAGCGCCGACTGGTAGCCGCCATGGTCGCCGAGCAGCACGAGCTGCCTGAAGCCGTGCCGGCGCAGGCTGCGCGCAGCGGATTCCAGCGTCGCCTCGAACACCGGTTCGGGCACGGTGATCGTGCCGGCCCAGCGCATGTGCTGCGTCGGCGGGTCGATCGCGCCCTCGGGCGCATAGGCCATCACCGGCGCCACCAGCGCGTCGCCGAGCCGCTGCGCGATACGCCCGGCGAGCATGCGCGCGCGCACGTTGTGCTTGCCGAGCACCATGTGCGCGCCGTTCTGCTCGGTGCCGCCCACGGGCAGCAGCACCGTGGTGGCGCCGCGCGCGATGCGCGCCGCGACTTCCGCGCTCGTCAGCTCCTCGAGATACACGCTGTCGGCGGCGGCATGCGCCGCGACCGACAGCATCAGCGATGCAACGCCCAGCAGCAGCCGGCGTCGCCGGCGATCACTCATCGTCGCCGCCGAGAATGCCGCCGAGCAGACCGCCCGCGGCCATGCCCGGCAGGATCGAGCCCTCCTCGCGCCCGCCGCCGCCGGTCTGCGGCGCGGCGGCGAACACGCGGCTGGCCAGACGCGAGAACGGCAGGCTCTGCAGCCACGCCGTGCCCGGGCCGGTGAGCTTGGCGAAGAACAGGCCCTCGCCGCCGAACAGCGCCGTCTTGATCTTGCCCACGTACTGGATCTCGAAGTTCACGCTCGGCGTGTAGGCCACGAGGCAGCCGGTGTCGACGAACAGCGTCTGCCCCGGCTGCAGCTCGCGGCGCAGCACGGTGCCGCCGGCGTGCACGAAGGCGAGGCCGTCGCCCTCGAGCTTCTGCAGGATGAAGCCCTCGCCGCCGAAGAAGCCGACGCCGAGCTTCTGCTGGAACGCGATGCCCAGCGACACGCCGCGCGCCGCGCAGAGAAACGCATCCTTCTGGCACAGCAGCGTGCCGCCGAGCTGCTTCAGGTCCATCGGCACGATCTTGCCGGGGTACGGCGCGCCGAAGGCCACGCGCAGCTTGCTGCTCGCCTGGTTGGTGTAGACCGTGGTGAACAGCGATTCACCGGTCAACAGCCGCTTGCCCGCGCCGAGCAGCTTGCCGAACAGGCCGCCGCCACCGCCCTTGCTGCCGTCGCCGAACACCGTGTCCATCGCGATGCCGGCATCCATGAAGAACATGCTGCCGGCCTCGCCGACCGCCGCTTCGCCGGGATCGAGCTCGATCTCGACGAACTGCATCTCCGAGCCCTTGATCTCGTAGTCCACCACATCCATCGCCATGACACGCACTCCATCGGCCTGCTCTCGGCCGGGCGCGATGGTAGCGAACTTCGATCAGCCGCCGAAGATCGACGGCAATACGCCGGCCGCGGTGCCGCGCAGCACGGTGTGCGCCTCGCCGTCGATCTCGCTCGGATGCGGATTGACGATCGCCACGTGCGCGCCGCCGCGCCGCGCCACGCCGGCGAGGCCTGCGGCCGGCCACACCGCGCCCGAGGTGCCGACGACGACCATCACGTCGCACGCCGCTGCCGCGCGCTCGGCAGCCTCCATCGCGCCGGGCGGCAGCATCTCGCCGAACCACACCACGCCCGGGCGCACGAGGTTGCCGCAGCGCGTGCAGCGCGGCGGCCGGCCCGGCTGCGCCTCACGCGGCGCGCAGGTCTCGCGGTCGCGGCAGCGTTCGAGCCAGCGGTCGGCCAGGATGTCGCCATGCAACCGGATCGCATCGGTGTTGCCGGCGCGCTGGTGCAGATCGTCGACGTTCTGCGTCACCACGCTCAGCACGCCGGGCCGCTGGCGTGCGAAGGCGCCGAGCGCGAGGTGGCCGGCGTTGGGCTGCGCCGCGCGCACGCCAGCGCGGCGCTCGGCGTACCAGTCCCACACCAGCTGCGGGTCGGCGCGAAAGCCCTCCTCGCTGGCGAGCTGCGCCGGATCGAAGCGCGACCACAAACCGGTGAGTGCATCGCGGAAGGTCGGGATGCCGCTTTCGGCGCTCATGCCGGCACCGCTGAGCACGCAGACCTTGCGCGCGGCGGCGATGCGCGCGCGCAGTGCCGCGAGCGCGTCGTCAGCCGCCACGCTGCCGCCTCGCCTCGAACAGGCACACGCCGGCCGCCACCGAAACGTTGAGGCTCTCCACCGCACCGGCCATCGGGATGCGCACCAGCGCATCGCAGCTCCGGCGCGTGAGCTGGCGCATGCCGGGGCCCTCGGCGCCGAGCACGAGCGCGATCGGGCCGTCCAGCTTCGCCTGGTACAGCGTGTCGGGCGCATCGTCGGCGGCGCCGATCACGCGGACGCCGTGCTGCTTGATCTCGGTGATCGTGCGCGCGAGGTTGGTCACCATCAGGTAGGGCACCGTCTCGGCGGCGCCGCTGGCCACCTTGGCCACGGTGGCGTTGAGGCCCACCGCGTGGTCCTTCGGCGCGATCACGGCGTGCGCGCCGGCGCCGTCGGCCACGCGCAGGCAGGCGCCGAGGTTGTGCGGGTCGGTCACGCCGTCGAGCAGCAGCAGCAGCGCCGGGCTCTGCAGGCCGTCGAGCACCTCGGCCAGCGTGCGCGCCTGGTAGGTCTTCTCGACCCTCGCCACCACGCCCTGGTGGCGGTGCGTGCCGCACAGCTTGTGCAGAGCGGCGTCGTCGCTGTCGACGACCTTGACGCCGGCTTCGTGCGCGCGCTCGACGAACTGCCGCATGCGCGCGTCGCGCCGCGACGCATCCACGTGCACTTCGAGCACCGATTCGGGCGCGATCTTCAGCCGCACCGTGACCGCATGAAAGCCGAACAGAAAGCGATGAGCGCCCATCAGGGCGCTCATCGTAGCCTGCGCCGCGAGGGCAGCCTCAGGCGGCGACGCTGATCAGCTCGCCGGGCCGCGTGGTCACGTCGGCGTTGGCGGCGCCGGCGCCGCGCAGCGTGTCGGCCAGCGCCTGCAGGAACTCGCTCAATTGCTTCGGCAGCGCGCTGTCGCTGCCGCCGTCGGACTTGCCGAGCGCCTGCTGCAGCTTCGCGAACGCATCGAGCAGGCCCTGGAACGGCGACGCCTGGGCTTGATCGGCCTGCGCCACGTTCAGCTTCACGACGATCGTGGTGGCATCGGCCGCTGGCGCAGTGGTCGTGGCCGCGCTGCTCGCGCCCGATGCATCCGCTGCGCTCACCTGCTGCGCCAGCGCGTCCACGCGCTGCGCCGCATCGCCCCAGACGCGCTGGCCGTGGTGGTGACGATGATGCTGGCGCTCGCCGCCGCCCTGCTGCGCATCGCCGCCCTGGCGCGAGCCGAGCTGGTCGCGCAGCGTCTGCATCAGCGCGCGGGCAAAGTTCATCAGCGCGTCGTCGAGGTTGCTGCGCTTCGCATCATCGGCCTGCTTCGTCGACGCGGACTGTTCGGTGCCACCGCTTCGGACCATCTCGTTCAACGCATCCTTCACCGCGCGGACCCATGGCGAATGCCGCGGCGCGTCGGACTGGCAGCTGCAGCCGCCATCCTGGGCCACCGGCTGGGTTGGCGCCTCGGCGGCCGCCTGCCGCGCCGCCGAGGCGCCGGCCGGCGCCGACACCTGCGTATACGTGAACGACAGCGACGTGACCATCATGTGCATCTCTCCATTCGGCAGCGCCCCTCGGAGAGAGGCCTTTCGGCACGATCGCAGGCGCGGCTGAGGCCGCAATTGAGCCCAAACGTAACGAGGGCGTGAAGGGGCCCTCGCGCCCGGCTCAGCGCCGCAGCGCCATCCACGCCGTCAGCGCGCCGATGAACACCGGCTGGTGGACCATGTAGAAGCTCAGCGACCATTGCCCCAGCAGCACCAGCGGCCGCGCGGTGCGGTGCACGGCGCCGGTGAGCACGCGCGGCGCATGGGCGAGCAGCTCGCGCCCGGCCGCCTGGCCCCACAGCATCACGCCCAGCCAGGGCAGCACGGGCACGTAGTCTTCGGTCACCGGTTTCTTCGTGACCAGGCCCACCCAGTTCAGCCAGGCGCCATTGAACAGCGCATGCCGCCACACCAGCGGCAGCACGATGCACGCCAGCCCCAGCAGCCACAGCCAGCGGCCGAGCGGCGCGGCGAGCCGCGCGAGCACCAGCATCACCGCGATGCCGTGCAGCACGCCGAAGTGGATCCAGCTCTTCGGAAACATCCACGCCGAGCCGATCGACACCAGCACCGCGCACGCTGCGATCTGCGCCCAGCGCCGCCAGAAGCGCGGCCAGCTCTGGCCCTGCCGCAGCGCCGCCGCCTGCGACAGCCCGGCGCAGAACAGGAACAGCGTGACGATGCAGGCGCGCTGCGTGGTCCACAGCGGGTCGGCCGTGAACACGTATTTCGGCGTGAAGAAGCCGTAGTGGTTGAGGTCGAAGCAGAAGTGGAACACCGCCATCCACACGATGGCCACGCCGCGCAGCGCGTCGATGCGCTCGTAGCGGTCGCGCTCGGCCATCGGCGGCAGCAGTGCCTCAATCGCCCTTCGGCGGCGACAGCAGCGGGATGCCCGACTCGGCGCCGAGCAGCCCCGTGCGCGAGTAGATGCCGAGCTTGTCGCGCGTGTCGGCGATGTCGAGGTTGCGCATCGTGAGCTGGCCGATGCGGTCGGCCGGCGTGAACGCGCCCTCGACCTTCTCCATGCTCAGGCGTTCGGGCTTGTAGGTCAGGTTGGGGCTGCTGGTGTCGAGGATCGAGTAGTCGTTGCCGCGGCGCAGCTCGAGCGTCACCTCGCCGGTCACCGCGCTGGCCACCCAGCGCTGCGCGGTCTCGCGCAGCATCATCGCCTGCGGGTCGAACCAGCGGCCGTGGTACAGCAGCTTGCCCAGGCGGCGGCCGTTGCTGCGGTACTGCTCGATGGTGTCTTCGTTGTGGATGCCGGTGACGAGCCGCTCGTAGGCGATGTGCAGCAGCGCCATGCCCGGCGCCTCGTAGATGCCGCGGCTCTTGGCCTCGATGATGCGGTTCTCGATCTGGTCGCACATGCCCAGGCCGTGGCGGCCGCCGATGCGGTTGGCCTCGTCGAACAGCGCCACCGCACCGGCGAACGTGCGGCCGTTCAGCGCCACCGGCTGCCCTTGCTCGAAGCGCACCGTCACCTCCTCGGCCTTCACCGCCACGTCGTCGCGCCAGAAGGCCACGCCCATGATCGGGTTGACGATGCGCAGGCCCTTGTTCAGGAACTCCAGGTCCTTGGCCTCGTGCGTGGCGCCGAGCATGTTGCTGTCGGTGGAGTAGGCCTTCTCGACGCTCATCTTGTAGTCGAAGCCGTTGGCGATGAGGTACTCGCTCATCTCCTTGCGGCCGCCGAGTTCGTCGATGAAGCGCTGGTCGAGCCAGGGCTTGTAGATCTTGAGCGCGGGGTTGGCGAGCAGGCCGTAGCGGTAGAAGCGCTCGATGTCGTTGCCCTTGTAGGTGCTGCCGTCGCCCCAGATGTTGACGCCGTCTTCGCGCATCGCCACCACCAGCGCGGTGCCGGTCACCGCGCGGCCGAGCGGCGTGGTGTTGAAGTAAGTGGCGCCGGCCGTGGTGACGTGGAACGCCGCGCACTGGATCGCCGCGATGCCCTCGGCCACCAGCTGGGGCCGGCAGTCGACCAGGCGCGCGATCTCGGCGCCGTATTGCTTGGCCTTGCGCGGAATGTCGTCGTAGTCGCTCTCGTCGGGCTGGCCCAGGTTGGCGGTGTAGGCGCACGGGATCGCGCCCTTGGCGCGCATCCAGTGCACCGCGGCGCTGGTGTCGAGCCCGCCGGAAAAGGCGATGCCCACGCGCTGGCCGGTGGGCAGGGTCTGCAGGATGGTGGCGGTCATGTCGGCATCTCGGTGAATCCCGAGATGCTAAGGGATAGCCCCGGGGGCGCTACGATCGTCGCCATGCATCCAGGAGCACGCATGAAGGAGCACGCATGACCACCACCGTCGACGCCCTCGCCCCGCTGCATGCCGACATGCGCGGCTGGCGCCGCGACATCCACGCCCACCCCGAGCTGGGCTTTCAGGAATCGCGCACCGCCGCGCTGGTGGCCGAGCGGCTCGAGGCATTGGGCCTGCAGGTGACGCGCGGCGTCGGCAAGACCGGCGTGGTCGGCACGCTGCGCGTGGGCAAGAGCACGCGCTCGATCGGCCTGCGCGCCGACATGGACGCGCTGCCGATCCAGGAGGCCAACGCCTTCGCGCACCGCTCCACGCACGCCGGCGTGATGCACGCCTGCGGCCACGACGGCCACACCGCGATGCTGCTCGGCGCCGCGCACCACCTGGCGCGCACGAAGCGCTTCGACGGCACGGTGCACTTCATCTTCCAGCCCGCCGAGGAGGGCCTGGGCGGCGCCAAGGCGATGATCGACGACGGCCTCTTCGAGCGCTTCGCCTGCGACACCGTGTTCGGCATGCACAACCGGCCCAACCTGCCGGTGGGCCACTTCGCGGTGAAGTCGGGGCCGATGATGGCCGGCGGCGCGTTCTTCGACATCCACGTCACCGGCAAGGGCGCGCACGGCGCGCGGCCCGAGACCGGCGTCGATGCCGCGCTGGCCGCGGCGCAGATCGCGGTGGCGCTGCAGACCATCGTCGCGCGCAACGTGGCGCCGGTGGATACCGCGGTGCTGTCGGTCACGCAGATCCACGCCGGCGATGCCTACAACGTGATCCCGCAGACGGCGCGGCTCGGCGGCACGGTGCGCGCCTTCTCGCGCGAGGTGATGTCGCTGGTCGAAGCCGCGATGCGCCGCGTCGCCGAGGGCACCGCCGCTGCGCTCGGCGCCAAGGCCGAGGTCGATTTCCGCGCCCTCTTCGCGCCCACCGTCAACGACGCCGAGCAGGCCGAGTTCGCCGCGATGATCTGCACCGAGCTGGTCGGCGCCGATCGCGTCGAGCGCGACCCGCCGCTGATCATGGCCTCGGAAGACTTCTCCTTCATGCTCGAGCAGGTGAGAGGCTGCTACCTCAACATCGGCAACGGCAGCGGCCCGAGCGCCTGCGAGGTGCACAACCCGGCCTACGATTTCAACGACGAGGCGCTGCCGCTCGGCGCCGCGTTCTTCGCGCGGCTGGTGGAGCGCAAGCTCGCGCCTTGACAATCACGCGATGACCGACGCCCACCCCACCGCCGCCTACACCGCCGTCGACGCGCAGCGCGCCGTGGCCAGCGTGCTCACGCGCGGGCCCTGGCACGTCGACCACCAGCACGCCGGCCCGCCAATCGCCATGGCGTGCCGCGCGATCGAGCGCGACGCGCACGTGCACGGCCTGACGCACCTGTCACGCCTGACCGCCAACCTGCTGCGGCCGGTGCCGATCGGCGAGCTGCACGTGGAGACCGCCACCGACTACGCCGGCCGCAACGCCGGCCACTTCTCGGCGCGGCTGCACGCGCAGGGCAAGGAGGTGGCGCGCATCACCGCGCTGATGCAGCGCGAGAACCCGATGCCGCTGCCCGAGAAGCTGCCCGGCCACCCGCTGCCGCAGCCGCCGCGCGGGCCCGATGCGTCGCCGCCGGCGGTGTTCCCCTTCGCGCGGCCCGATCGCGTCGGCTATGCCGACCTGGTGGAAACGCACCTCGCCGCGGGCGACTTCTTCAAGGGCCCGAGCGCGGTGTGGTTCCGCCTGCGCCACCCGCTGGTGGCCGGCGAGCTGCCGAGCGCCTACCAGCGCGTGGCGGTGGCCGCCGACTCGGGCAACGGCATCAGCGCGGTGCTCGACTTCTCGAACTACCTGTTCCTCAACAGCGACCTCACGATCCACCTGCTGCGCCGCCCGCACGGCGAATGGATCTGCCTCGAGGCGCGCACGCACCTGGGGCCGGAAGGCTGCGGCCTCGTCGAATCGCGGCTGTACGACACGCAGGGGCTGATCGGCACGGCGGCGCAGAGCCTGTCCGTGCGACGGCGCGACTAGCGCATCCCGATCTTCACGTCGCCGAACACCTGGCCCGCGCCGCGCGGCGCCGAGCGCCAGTATTGCGGCGGCGCCTGCACCGAGGCGCCGAGCTTGGCCGCCGCGGCCCAGGGCCAGTGCGGGTTGAAGAGCATCGCGCGCGCCAGCGCCACCAGGTCGGCCTTGCCCTCGGCGATCACCGCCTCGGCCTGCTCGGGCTCGGTGATCAGGCCGACGGCGATCGTCGGCAGCCCCACCGCCTGGCGCATGCGCTCGGCCAGGTGCACCTGGTAGCCGGGCCCGAGCGGGATCTTCTGCTGCGGCGAGATGCCGGCGCTCGACACGTGCAGGAAGCTCGCCCCGGCTTCGCGCAGGCGCTGGCCGAAGTCGATGCAGTCCTCGACCTCCCAGCCGCCCTCGACCCAGTCGGTGGCCGACAGCCGCATGCCCAGCGGCACCTTCGCCGGCACCACCGCGCGCACGGCCGTGAACACCTCGAGCGGGAAGCGCATGCGCGCCTCGCGCGAGCCGCCCCACGCATCGCTGCGCCGGTTCGAGATCGGCGACAGGAACTGGTGCAGCAGGTAGCCGTGCGCGCCGTGCAGCTCGATCGCATCGAAGCCGAGCCGCACCGCGCGCTCGGCCGCGTCGACGAAGGCGCGCTTCACGCGCTGCAGCCCGGCCTCGTCGAGCGCCGCGGGCGGCGGCTCGCCCGGCAGCTGCGGCAACGCCGACGGCGCCACCGGCACCCAGCCGCCGCGATCGGGCGCGATCAGCATGCCGCCGCGCCACGGCACCTCGCTCGAGCCCTTGCGGCCCGCGTGGCCGAGCTGGATCGCGATCGGCATCGCCGAGTGGCGGCGCACGCTGGCCAGCACGGCGGCCAGCGCCTGCTCGCAGGCATCGTCGTACAGGCCCAGGCAGCCCGGCGTGATGCGGCCCACCGGCTCGACGCCGGTGGCCTCGACGATCAGCAGCCCCGCGCCGCTGAGCGCGAGCTGGCCGAGGTGGATGGTGTGCCAGTCGGTGGCGCGGCCGTCTTCGGCCGAGTACTGGCACATCGGCGCGATGACGATGCGGTTGCGCAGCGTGAGCGCACCCAGCGCGTAGGGCGTGAACAATTGACTCATGGATCTTGCTCGAGGGCTCGCGGGAAGAACGCATCCTCGCACAGCACCGTGCGCGGCAGCCTTGGCTTCAGTCAAGCACGATCACACGGTCGGCAGGTTCGGCGCTGCAGTCGTCGGGCAAGGTGGACCAGCCCTCGCGCACCACCACGCGGCCTGCGCGGTGGCACAGCTCGATGCGCCGCGCCGCCGGCACGCGCGCATGCACGAAGGCCTCGATCGAGACCGGCAGGCTGGTGCGAAAGCGCAGCGCGTAGCGGTCTTCCTCCGGGTGATCGTCGTAGCGCAGCCAGGGCACGAAGGCGCCGGCGAACATCAGCACGTGCGACTTCACCGCGATCGCCTCGGGCACGTAGCCGGCCTCGCGCAGCCAGGCCTGCGCGCGCAGGCGCAGGTCGTCGCCGTCGCTCAGCGCGCCCCAGCCGGCGGCCAGCAGCTCGGCGACCCACTGGTTGCAGTTCTGGTAGCGCACGCTCCAGGCGAACGCGTTCGCGCTGTAGGTGGCGGCGAGCAGGCGCAGCGCGCGCGCGTTGTCGAGCGCCGCACGCTCCACGGCCTGCGCGGCCTCGGCCGGCAGCAGCACGATCGACACGAAGCCGCTGTCGGGGTCGTCGCCGCCGAACACGAAGCCGGCCAGGCCCTGGTCGAACAGCTTCGGGCGCTGTTCGTCGCAGGCGTAGTAGAGCTGGCGCACCGACCACGGCGCGTTGCCGCTGGCGCGCAGGCTGAAGCCGGCGTGTGAGTAGCGCTGGTCGAAGCGCCTGAGGTTCAGCCCCGAGCGCGACACGAGCGCCATCGACACGCCGGCCGCCTCGAGCTCGCCGCGCACCACGGCCGCGAAGCGCAGCAACCGGTCTTGCTGCGTGACGCTGAGCGCGGGGCCGGCGTCGCAGTAGCGCAGCGACTCGACATCGGCACGCGCGGCGCCGGCGGCCAGCGTGAGCACCGCGGCGGCCAGCGCGCGCGCGCCGGCCGCGAGCACACGCGCCGCGCGGCTCGGCCGCTGCGTGCGGCTCAGAGGTTCACCGGCCGCGGATCGAGCTCGCGCTTCCAGTCGTCGGCCAGCACCAGGAAGAACGGCGTGCGGCCGTCGGCGCCGTCGGCGCGCGCGAACTCGAAGCCGTAGGGCCGCTTGTGCGCGTGCACGGTGTCGCCCACCTGCAGCAGGCGCGGCGCGAGCGCCTTCTGCGGCAGCGTGAGCCACAGCTCGCCCGCCTCGCCGGCCACGTCGGCGGCCTGCAGCTTGAGCTGCAGCAGCCCCGGGCGATCGGTCAGCTCGGCGACCTCGACGACGCGGTAGTCGCCCTCGGCCACCTTGGTCTCGCCCGACGAGCTCTTGCTCGAGCCCTTGACCGAATCCGAAATGCTGCCCAGCGAGGCCGAGCCGGCGCTCGACGCCGACGAGGCAAAGCTTTCGGCCGCGGCCAGCGTGGAGGCGATGGCCAGCGCGAGCGCGCAGGCGGTGGACGGGATCTTGACGGTCATGGGCTCCCCCGGGTGGATCGAGCGCCGCATGCGCGGACGATGCGCGCAGGATACAACCTGCGCCGCGGCCGGGCCGCCGCACGGCTGTTTCCGAACGTCAACGGCCCCGCGCTGCCCGTGCGCCGTTAGCATCGCCGCATGAGCGACCTGAGCGCGTTCCCCGTCACCCGCAAGTGGCCGCCGCGGCACCCCGATCGCATCCAGCTCTACTCGCTGCCCACGCCCAACGGCGTGAAGGTGTCGATCGCGCTCGAGGAGCTGGGGCTGCCCTACGAGGCGCACCGCGTGAGCTTCGACACCGACGACCAGCGCTCGTTGGAATTCCTGGCGCTGAACGCCAACGGCAAGATCCCGGCGATCCTCGATCCGCACGGCCCGGGCGACAAGCCGCTGGCGCTGGCCGAGTCGGGCGCGATCCTGGTGTACCTGGCGAGCAAGGAAGGCCGCTTCATGCCCGACGGCACGGCCGAGCGCTACGAGATGCTGCAGTGGCTGATGTTCCAGATGAGCGCCGTGGGGCCGATGTTCGGCCAGGTGGGGTTCTTCCACAAGTTCGCCGGCAAGGAGATCGACGACAAGCGCCCGCGCGACCGCTACGTGGCCGAGTCGCGCCGCCTGCTCGCGGTGCTGAACCAGCGCCTGGCCGAGCGCGAGTGGCTGATGGGCAAGGACTACACCATCGTCGACATCGCCACCTTCCCGTGGGTGCGCAACCTCGTGGGCTTCTACGGCGCGGGTGACCTGGTGGGCTTCGCCGGCTTCAAGCACGTGAGCCGCGCGCTCGAGGCCTTCGTCGCGCGGCCTGCGGTGCAGCGCGGGCTCGAGATTCCGGCGCGCGAGCTGCCGCTCTGAGCGGCATCAGCGCAGCAGTCTCAGCGCAGCGGCCTGAAGAACTCGGTGATCTCGCGCGCCAGTGCCTCGGGTTGCTCCATCGCGGCAAAGTGGCCGCCGCGCGGCATCACGCTCCAGCGCCGGATGTCGGTGTACATGCGCTCGGCGAGCGACCGTGGTGGCCTCAGGATCTCGCGCGGAAACTGCGCATAGCCCGTCGGCACGCGCACGCCGCCGTCGGGGATCGGCCACGGCCCGTGCATGCGCGCGTAGTAGGGCCAGAACGACGCGCCGATCGCGCCGGTGAACCAGTACAGGCTGATGTTGGCGAGCAGGTGGTCGCGCGCGATCGCGTTCTCGATCACGCCGTTGCAGTCGCTCCAGGCGCGGAACTTCTCGACGATCCACGCCGCCAGCCCGGCGGGTGAATCGGCGAGCCCGAAAGCCAGCGTCTGCGGCCGCGTGCCCTGGATCCACTGGTAGCCCGTCTCTTCCTTCAACCAGTGCGCCAGCTCGCCGGCGAAGCGCGCCTCGTCGGGCGTGGGCTGCTCGAGCATCTTCGGGTCGCGCCGCACGGCCAGCAGGTTCAGGTGGATGCCCACCAGCTTGTCGGCATGCACGACGCCGAGCCGCGAGGTGATGAAGGCGCCCCAGTCGCCGCCCTGCGCCGCGAAGCGCGGGTAGCCGAGCACGCCGCTCATCAGCTCGGCGAAGCAGTCGGCGATCTGCTCGATCGCGAAGCGCGGCTGCCCCGGCGCGAACGACAGCCCGTAGCCCGGCAACGACGGCGCGACCACCGTGAACGCATCGGCCGCATCGCCGCCGAAGCGCGCCGGATCGGTCAGCCGCGGGATCAGCTCGATGAACTCGAACACCGAGCCCGGCCAGCCGTGCGACAGCAGCAGCGGCAGCGGCTTAGGGCCACGCCCCGGCACGTGCAGGTAGTGCAGGTCGATGCCGTGCAACGGCACCTTGAACTGCGCGAAGGCGTTGAGCCTCGCCTCCTGCGCGCGCCAGTCGAAGCGCTCGCGCCAGTGCGCCACCAGCTCGCGCAGGTAGTTCACGTCGGTGCCGTAGGCCCAGGGCGCATCGGGGGCCTGGTCGGGCCAGCGCGTGCGCGCGAGGCGCTCGCGCAGGTCGGCGATCTGCGCGTCGTCGACGTGCAGCGTGAACGGCGTGGGCGTGGTCATCGCGGAACCTCCGGCCGCGTCAATCCACCTGCGCCGGCGCCTCGCGCACGGGGTCGCTGGCGTCGTGCGTGGCGAACTGCGCCAGCGCCACGCCGGCCAGCGCCACCAGCGCGCCGCCGATCTTCACCCAGCCGAAGCGCTCGCCGGTGGCGAGCCACGCCACCAGCCCCGCCACCAGCGGCATCAGGTATTGCAGCGGCGCCGTGCGGCCCACGCCGCGCTGCTCGTTGACCCAGCCCCACACCAGCCAGCCGAGGAAGGCCGAGACGATCGCCGCCCACAGCAGCAAGAACCAGTGAAAGCCCGTCATCGTGGCCCACGGCGCGGCCAGCGCCGCCGGCGCCGCGAACACCACCACCGGCACGCAGCCGGCCAGCGTGGCATAGGCCATCACCGCCACGCCGCCGTGGCGCTGGATCAGCGGCTTGCTCATCACCGTGTAGTACGAGAACAGCGAGGCCGAGAACAGCATCATCAGGTCGCCGCCGGTGGCCGCCCATTGGCGGCCGAGCAGCTTGTCGGAAAGGAACACCAGCACGCCGGCGCAAGCCAGCGCCACGCCGCCCACCTGGGCGCGCGTGAGCCGCTCCAGCCCCGCCCAGTGCAGGATCAGCAGCGTGAACACCGGCCCGCAGGCCATGATCAGCGCGCTCGAGAACGCGGTGGACCAGTGGATGCCGTAGGTGACCAGGCTCACGTGCACGCCATGCGCCAGCACGCCGAGCCACGCCAGGCGGATCGCATCGGCACGCGGCAGCTTCAGCCAGCGCCAGCCGTTCACGTGCAGCAGCAGCAACGCGGCACAAAGCGGCATCAGCAGGTAGCGCGCGAAGAGAAAGCCCGCCGGCGGCAGCCGCTCGAACAGCAGCTTCTGCACCGCGAAGTTGGCGCCCCACACCGCCACCACCGCCACGCCGGCGGCGAGCGCGAGTTGCTGGTGCGATGGCGCCGGCGCGGCAGCCCAGGTGGTCGATTCGGACGACATGCGAACGAAGCTCATTGTGCCCCGACGCGCGCGCCGCGCCGGCGTGCCCGATGCAGTGCCCACGCGGCGCGCTGCGGTTTGCGCTGCAGCTAACATGGCTCGCATGTTCTTCGCGCGATGGCCTCGCACACCTGCATGCGCCCGCCCCGCCCGGCGATGGCTGGCCGCGATCGGGCTCGCGCTGCTGGCGGCCTGCGGAGGCGGCGGCGATGCGCCGGCGCCGGCCGAGCCGCAGTTCGTCGAGCCCACCGGCCCGGGCCAGCTCGACCGCGCCACGCCGCTTGCGCGCGTGGCGCGCGCCGACATCGCAGCCGTTGTCCAGGCGCCAGGTTCGCGCCTTCACGCGCTGGTGCCGCTGTACGACGTGGACAACGTGCGCATCGAATACCACACCGCCGATGCGCAGGGCGCCGAGATCGTCGCCTCGGCGCTGATCGCGGTGCCGGTGAAGGCAGCCGGCGCGAAGAGCCCGGTGATCGGCTACCAGCATGGCACCACCTTCGTCGACGCCGAGGCGCCGAGCAACGCGATCGCGCCCGACGAGCCGCCGGTGGCGCTGGCCTCGGCCGGCTACATCGTCGTCGCGCCCGACTACGTGGGCTACGGCACCTCGAAAGGCGCCGCGCATCCGTACCTGCTCGCGGCGCCCACCGCCGCGGCGATGATCGATGCGCTCACCGCCGCGCAGACCTGGCGCCGCCGCGCCGCGGTGGCCGACAACGCGCAGCTCTTCCTCACCGGCTACTCGGAAGGCGGCTACGCCACCGTGGCCGCGCACCGCGCGATGCAGCTCGGCCGCAGCGCGCACCTCGCCGCTCTGCGCGCCGTGGTCGCCGGCGCGGGGCCGTACGACCCGAAGATCACGCTCGATGCGCTGCTCGAACGCGCGCGCGCCAATCTGCCGCCGGCGCTGGCGGCGTTGGTGCACCCGGGTGTGCTGCGCTTCCTCAGCGACGCCGACCGCGCGCGACTGCGCGACGCGATCCTCGCGCAGGTGCGGCCTGCCGACGCCGACGTGGCGTTCGATGCCCGCGTGATCGATCGCTATCTCGTCGACGACACCGCGGCGCTCGCGCGCGACAGCCAGGTCGACGACTGGGCGCCCGCGCTGCCGCTGCGCCTGTTTCACGGCCGCGACGACGAGACCGTGCCCTACGCCACCGGCGAGGCCGCTGTGGCCACGATGCGCGCAGCCGGCGCGGCCGACGTGACGCTCACGGCCTGCACCGCGGTGCCGGCGAGCCACCTCGGCTGCGTGCCGGAGTTCCTGGCCTTCGTGCTCGACAACTTCAGACTGCAGGCGCGCGATCTCTAGCGCGATGGGTCAGGACGCGCCCGCGGCGGAGCTCGCCGCGGCTGCGGGCGGCGGTGCCACGTCACCCAGCACGTAGCGCACGTGGAGGCGCAGCTCGAGCGCGTGCTGCGCGTCCCACGACCAGGCGTCGAGGCACAGCAGCTTGCCGTCGGCATGGCTGCGCTCCACGGGCTTGTCGCCGATCTTCGCGGTGCCGAGGTCGGCACCAAGCGTCGACGGCGTGTACGCCACCGCACCGTCGCCGCCCATCATCACCGCCGACACCGCCACTTCCAGCGGCACCGCGCGCGCGGGCAGCGTGGCACACACGGCGTGGCGCGCAGCATCTTCCTCGCGGCACGGCTCGTCGCCGCGTGCGCGGCACGGCGCGATGCGCGCCGCCGCGGCCACGCCTTCGGCGCCGCGACGCCGCTCCTCGGCCAGACGCGCGTCGGCCAGCACGGTGTAGCGCTCGAGCACGCGCGAGCCTTCGATGCGCTCGGCCGAACTCTGGATCTGCGCCGCGCGCTCGCGCAGCTCGTCGCGCAACTGAGCGTTCTCGGCCTCGCGGGCCTGCATCAGGTAGAGCGCCAGCGCGTAGCCGCCGCCGGCCGCGGCGACGGCGATGAAGCCGATCGCCGGCAGCAGCGCGCGGCGCGGCTTGCCGCGCGTGCCCTGCAGCCGGTCGAGCACCTCGCGGCGCCAGGCGATGCGCAGGTTGATCAGCGCCGCGGCCAGCGTGACGAGCGCGCCGATCGCGGCGGCCACCACGTTGGGGGTCAGCTCGCCGAGCCTGACGAAAGAGAGATCCATCGTGTCTCGTTCCTGCCGGCCGCGGGCCTGCCGCGGCCGGTGGGCGAGCTTAGGCCCGGCCGCGCAGCGACGGCACGCGTCGCCGGCCCACGGTCAGCCAAACCAACGCCTGTTGCGGCTTGTTGCGCGAAATCGGCCGCTGCGCGTCGGTGGTCACCGCGGCCTGATGCCGTTCAGCTCGGCCCAGCCCGTCCACAGGATCTCGATGCCGATGCACAGCAGCACGAAGGCCATCAGCCGCGTCATCACCAGCGTGCCCACTTCGCCGAGCCGCGACATCAGCCGCCCCGCGTTGCGGTAGACGAGGTAGATCACCGCCACCGTGATCGCCGCGCCGACGAGCGCCACCGCGGCGCTGGCCACGTACATCACCGGCTGTCGCGGCAGGCCGGCGCCGATGGCGATCGCCGCGGCGATCGTGCCCGGCCCGGTGGTCAGCGGGAACGTGATCGGGAAGAAGCTGCGCTTCACGACCTCGGCATGCGTCAGCGCGGCGCTCTGCGAGCGCCTCACCGCGGCGTGCACCTCGTCGTCGTCGCTGTGGTTCAGCATGCGCCAGCCCGAGGCCGCCACCAGCAGCCCGCCGCCGATGCGCACGATCGGCAGCGAGATGCCGAACAGCTCCAGCACGTAGGTGCCGACGAACAGCGACGCGACGAGCACGAACCAGCAGTTCAGCGCCACCTGCCGCGCGAACGAACGGATCGCCGCCGGGTCCTGCCCCGCCGTCATCAGGAACACCGGCGCTCCGGCCAGCGGGTTGATGATCGGCAGCAGCGTCACCGGCACGAGCGCGACCGCGTTCACCAGTTTGAGCAGTTCGGCAGAGGTGGGCATGCACGATTGTCGGCCGCAGCCGCGGGCTTGTGCGCGGCGTGCGAGCTTGACAAGGGGTTGTCTGAATGGCCCGTTCGGTGCGCGTGCGGCATTCTTGCGCGCATCCGTTGTCGCGGCCGACCGGGCCGCCATGTGTCACGAAAGGACGCTCCTCATGATCTCCCGTCGCCAGTTCGCGGCCGCAGCCGTGCTCGCCGCCTCGTCGCTTGCCGTGGCCACCGGCGTGGCCGTGGCCCAGCAGCGTTTGTTCTTCGGCATCGCCACCGGCGGCACCGGCGGCACCTACTACCCGCTGGGCGGCATGCTGGCGCAGCTGATCTCCAACAAGGCCACCGTGGGCGGGCAGAAGGTCAGCGCCACCGCCGAGGCCGCAGGCGCATCGGTGGGCAACGCCAAGCTGCTCGGCAACAAGGAGATCGAGTCGGCCTTCGTGGCTGCCGACATCATGGACGCCGCGTACAACGGCACCGGCCAGTTCCAGGGCGCGGCGCTGAAGAACCTGCGCGCGCTCGGCGCGCTGTACCCCGAGACGGTGCAGCTGATCACGCGCGCCGACTTCGCTATCAACAGCGTGCGCGACCTCAAGGGCAAGAGCATCAGCTCGGGCGCGCCTGGCTCGGGCCAGTACCAGCTGTTGACCGACCTGCTGCGCGTGCACGGCATGACGCGCAGCGACGTGAAGGAGGATCTCAGCTCGTTCACGCAGGCGGTCGACAAGATCAAGGACGGCAACCTGCACGCCACGCTGATCACCGCCGGCGTGCCCACCGCTGCGGTGACCGATTTCGCGCAGAGCCACGCGCTGAAGGTGATCCCGCTCGCCGGCCCCGAGATCGCCGAGCTGCGCAAGCAGCAGCCCTTCTATGCCGAGGTGCCGCTGCCGGCCAACACCTACAAGGGTCAGAGCGCTGCGGTCCCCACGCTGGCCGTGATGGCCGTGTGGGCCACGCACGACGCGCTGCCCGAGGCCGTGGCCTACGAGGTGACCAAGGCGCTCTACGAGAACACGGCCATCATGGGCCAGGTCCACGTGCAGGGCAAGAACATCACGCTCGCCACTGCCACCGCGGTGGGCGCGGTGCCGTTCCATCCGGGCGCAGCGCGCTACCTCAAGGAAAAGGGCGTCTTGAAGTGATGGCGGCGGGTGGCGCGGCGTTCGTTGCCGCGGCGCTTCTTCTTGCCGCGGGAACGGCGAATGCCTGCGAGCTGAGCCTCGCCGAGCAGCGCAGCGGCCGCGAACTGCTGCGTGCGCCGCTGCCCGCCGCCACGCTGCGCGTGGCCTTCACGCACAGCGTGCTCGGCACGCCGGTGGAAGACCGCTACGTCTGGCGCGACGCCGGCTGGCATCTGGTGGAAGAGCGCTTCGAGGGCGAAGGCTACGGCCTGCCGCATGCGGCGGGCGCCGGCGAACGGCTCGAGCGCGACGGCAGCGCGTGGCGGCTGCGGCTCGACCGCGCAGTGCAGCCGCTGCTGATCCGCGCGCCGGCCGTGGCGCAGATGCGCCTCGTGCTCGACGATGGCCGCAGCTGGCCGCTCACCGGGCTGGCCCACGGCGCGATCGACGTGCGCGCGCTGTCGTGCTGAACTTCCGCGCATGAGTCCCGTTCCTGCCGAGCGTGCGCGGACGCCGGCGCAACCCGATGCGCCGGGGGCGTCGCAGGAAGACGTCGACCGCCTGATCGAGCAGTTCGACCCCGAGGCCAACTTCAGGCGCCTCGCCGGCTTGGCCGGCGGCATCGTCACGCTGATCGGCTTCGGCCTGTCGAGCTGGCACTACTACACCGCCGGCTTCGGCCTGCACAACGAGATCGCGCACCGCGCGATCCACCTCAGCGTCGTGCTGGCGCTGTGCTTTCTGGTGTTCCCGCGCCAGGCACGGCTGCGCGGCCACTGGGAGTGGATCGTCACGCTGGGCCTCGGTGCGTTCTACCTCGCGCTCGGCTTCGGGCTGCTGGCGTCGCTCGCCGAGCCGGTGCCGCCGGCGGCGAAGGCGCTGTTCATCGCCGTGCTGCTGGCGATCGCAGCGCTGGCGCTGCCCTTCGAGATCTACGACGGCAGCCACCAGCACATTCCGTGGCGCGACTGGATCTTCGCCGTGCTGGCGTCGTCGATCTCGCTGTACCTGCTGCTGTTCTTCCACGACATCTTCATCGTCCGTGCCGGCGCACATTCGCCGCTCGACCTGATGATGGGCGTGATCGCGATGGCGATGGTGGTCGAGGCCGCGCGGCGCACGGTGGGCATCTTCCTGCCGCTGGTGGCGGTGCTCACCGTGATCTACGCGCTGGCCGGCCCCTGGCTGCCCGGTGACCTGGCGCACCGCGGCTACAGCGTGCCGCGCGTGGTGGCCTACCTCTACAAGGGCACCGAGGGCATCTACGGCATCGCGGTGGGCGTCGTCGCCACCTTCGTCTTCCACTACGTGCTGTTCGGCGTGATGGCGCAGCTCACCGGCCTGGCGCAGCTGTTCGTCAACCTCGCCACCATTGCCGCCGGCCGCTACACCGGCGGGCCGGCCAAGGTGTGCGTGGTGACCTCGGGCCTGTTCGGCATGATCAGCGGCAGCGCGATCGCCAACGCGGTGACCACCGGCGTGATGACGATCCCGCTGATGAAGAAGGTCGGCTTCACGCCGCGCTACGCCGGCGCGGTGGAGGCCAGCGCCGCCTGCGGCGGCCAGGTCACGCCGCCGATCATGGGCGCGGCCGCGTTCATCATGGCCGAGACGCTGGGCATCCCCTACAACCAGCTGATCATCATCGCCATCATCCCGGCGGCGATGCACTACCTCGCGATCCTGTGGATGGTGCACCTCGAGGCCAAGCGCATGCACCTGGCCGGCATGCCGCCCGAGGAGATCCCCACGCTCGGCTGGGTGCTCAGGCGATCGTGGCACCTGTTCATCCCGCTGGGCACGATGGTCACGCTGCTGCTGATGCAGTTCACGCCGTTCCTGGCCGCGTTCTGGGGCATCACGCTGACCATCGTGTGCTCGTGGATCCCCAAGCTGCTGGGGCCGGCGGGCCGCGACATGGCCGGCACCGCGCTGACGCCGCGCTCGCTGGTGCGCGGCTTCGACGCCGGCGCCAAGGCGGCGCTGAGCATCGGCGCGTCGTGCGCGGTGGTGGGCTTCCTGCTCGGCGTGCTCGGCCTCACCGGCATGGGCTTCAAGTTCTCGGCCTTCGTGCTGGACCTGTCGGGCAGCGCCTCGCAGGCGCTGCTGGCGCTCGACCCGCTGCACTGGCTCGACGCCAGGAGCACCACCGTGTTCTTCGGCCTGCTGTTCACCGCGGTGGCCTGCATCATCCTCGGCACCGGGCTGCCGACCACGCCGACCTACATCATCCTCGCGGCGATCGTCGCGCCGGCGCTGGCGCAGCTGGGCGTGCCGCAGGTGGCGACGCACTTCTTCGTCTTCTACTACGGCGTGCTGGCCGACGTGTCGCCGCCGGTGGCGCTGGCCGCGTTCGCGGCCGCCGGCATCGCGCGCAGCGAGCCGATGGGCACCGGCAACACGGCGTTCCGGCTGTCGATGGGCAAGGCGCTGGTGCCGTTCGCGTTCGCGTTCACGCCGGCGCTGCTGTTCGTGAACTTCACGTGGAGCAGCTTTCTCACCGCGCTGGTGGGCACCGCGGTGGCGGTGCTCGGCCTCGGCGCGGCCTACAGCGGCTACTGCGGTCGGCCGCTGGGGCGCCGCGCGTTCTGGGCGCTCAACGCGCTGGGCATCTCGCTGGTCTTCGCCCATCCGTGGATCACGGCAGTCGCGGTGCCGCTGGTGCTGCTGATCCTCACGTGGCATCGTATCGTCGGCCCGCGTGCGAGCGCGGTGCCGAGCGGCACGTGAGGCCGCTGCCGACGCGCCGGTGGTGATGCACCTGCCCCAACCTCAACCCGGAGTCGATCGATGAGCGTCCAGTTCGAGCGCCGCGGCAGCACCGCGCTGATCACGATGGCGAGCCCCGCCACGCGCAACGCCTTCACGCCGGAGATCTGCGACGGCCTGTCGGCAGCCGTCGCCGCGGTGCGCGCCGACGCTGCCGTGCGCGCGGTGGTGATCACCGGCTCCGGCGGCTGCTTTTGCGCCGGCGGCGACATCCGCGGCATGCGCGAAGCGCAGACGGCCGACAGCGAGGCGCGGCGCGCGCGCATGCATGCGATCCAGCGCTGGATGGCCGAGCTGATCACGCTCGACCGCCCGGTGATCGCCGCGGTCGACGGCCCGGCCTACGGCGCCGGCTTCAGCCTCGCGCTGGCGGCCGACATCGTCGTCGCCACGCCGCGCGCGCGCTTTTGCATGGTGTTCATGCGCATGGGCCTGGTGCCCGACTGCGGCGCCTACTACCTGCTGCCGCGCGTGGTGGGCGCGCAGCGCGCCAAGGAGCTGATGCTCTCGGCGCGCGAGGTCGGCGCCGACGAGGCGCTGCGCCTCGGCATCGCGATGGAGCTGCACGCGCCCGAGCAGTTGCTGCCGCGCGCGCTCGCGCTGGCCGAGAGCTTCGCCCAGGCCTCGCCGCTGGCGGTGAGCTTCGTCAAGCGTGCGATGCACGATCCGGGTGCGCTGGCCGATGTGCTCGACGCCGAAGCCAACGCGCAGGCGCTGGCGATGGGCAGCGCGGCGCACCACGACGCGGTGAAACGCTTTCTCGACAAGCAGCCGCTGGCGTTCCAGTGGCCGCAAGGAGTGAACCGGTGATGGCGGCGAGCCCGCACGCCTACGCCGAGATCCGCGACGCGGTGCGCGCGCTGTGCGCGCAGTTTCCTGATGCGTACCACCGCCAGGTCGACGAGCAGCGCGCCTACCCGGAGGCCTTCGTCGACGCGCTCACGCGGGCCGGCTGGCTGGCGGCGCTGATCCCGCAGGAATACGGCGGCTCCGGCCTCGGCCTGGCCGAGGCCAGCGTGATCATGGAGGAGATCAACGCCTCGGGCGGCAACGCCGGCGCCTGCCACGGCCAGATGTACAACATGGGCACGCTGCTGCGCCACGGCTCGGCGGCGCAGAAGCAGCATTACCTACCCAGGATCGCGAGCGGACAGTGGCGGCTGCAGAGCATGGCCGTCACCGAGCCCGGCACCGGCACCGACACCACGAAGATCAAGACCACGGCCGTGCGCCGCGGCGAGCGCTGGGTGGTCAACGGGCAGAAGGTGTGGATCTCGCGCGTGCAGCACTCCGACTTCATGATCCTGCTCGCGCGCACCACGCCGCTGGCCGAGGTGACGAAGAAGGCCGAGGGCCTGTCGCTCTTCATCGTCGATCTGCATGCGGCGCTCGAGAAGGGCCTCGCCGTGCGCCCGATCCGCAACATGGTCAACCACGAGACCAACGAGCTGTTCTTCGAGGATCTCGAGATCCCGCACGATAACCTGATCGGTGTGGAGGGCCAGGGCTTCCGGTACGTGCTCGACGGGCTCAACGCCGAGCGCACGCTGATCGCCGCCGAATGCATCGGCGACGGCCGCTGGTTCGTCGACCGCGCGAGCCGCTACGCGAAGGACCGCGTCGTGTTCGGCCGCCCGATCGGGCAGAACCAGGGCGTGCAGTTCCCGCTCGCCGAGGCCTTCATCGAGATCGAGGCCGCCAGCCTGATGCGCTGGGAGGCGTGCCGCCTCTACGACGCGCACGAGCCCTGCGGCGCGCAGGCCAACATGGCCAAGTACCTCGCCGCCAAGGCGAGCTGGGAGGCGGCCAACGCCTGCCTGCAGGCCCACGGCGGCTTCGGCTTCGCGGCCGACTACGACGTGGAGCGCAAGTTCCGCGAGACGCGGCTGTATCAGGTGGCGCCGATCTCGACCAACCTGATCCTCGCCTACGTGGCCGAGCACGTGCTCGGGCTGCCGCGCTCGTTCTAGGTTCAATTCCCGGCCGCGGCCACCAGCGCCTGCCAGCGCTTGATGAAGTCGGCGCGCTTGGCGGCCGCCTCGTCCTCGTCGATCGGGAACACCTTGATGCCGGCCAGCGGCGGCAGCTGCACGTGCTTGGAGACGTCGATGTCGCTGCGCGCCGGGCGACGGTAGGCGGCCAGCAGCAGCTCGGTCTGCGCCTGCCTCGACAGCAGCAGGTCGCAGGCCTTCTTGGCCAGCTCGCCCGCCGGCGCACCCTTGATCAGCGCGAAGTACTCGGGCGACGTGAACGTGCCGTCGCTCGGATAGACCAGCGCGATCTCCTTCTGCCCGCCGGCCACGTAGGCGTAGGCGTTCGATTCGAAGGTGAGCCCAACGGCGAACTCGCCCTGCCCCACGCTGCGCAGCACGGTGGCCGCGGCGCTGGTGACCTTGACGTTGCCGGCCAGGCGCTTGAGCGCGTCGGCGCCGAGCATCTTGTCGACGCCCCACAGGATCGTCAGCGCCGTCGAGCTGTTAGCGGGGTCGGCGATCGTGATCTTGCCCTTGAAGCGCGCATCGAGCAGGTCGGCCCAGGTCTTGGGCGCCGGGCCGCCGAGCTGCTGGGTGTTGACCATCGCGACCACGACGTGCAGGTTGGCCGCCGACCACAGGTTCTGCGGCTGGTGCAGGCCGGCCGGCACGGCCGCCAGCTCGGGCGAGCGGTACGGCTCGTAAAGCGTCTTGAACGCGCCCAGCGTGTTGGCCGAGCTGCTCCAGAAGATGTCGCCCTGCGGCTTGGCCGCCTCGGCCTCGAGCCGGCGCAGCAGCTGGCCGGAGCCGCCGGTGATGGCCGAGAACTTCACGCCGGGCAGGCGCGTCTTCGCGCTCTCGACCACCGCGTCGAAGGCCTGCTGGTTGTTGGAGGTGTAGATCACGATCGAACCGGACTGCGCCCAGGCCGGCAGCGCGAGCGTGGCGCCGAGCCCGGCCAGGGCGGTGCGGCGGTTGACGGGGTGGGTCATGGCAGGGCTCCTTGCGTCGATAGTGGGAAGGTTACGGCACAGGCATCACGCCTGGGTGGCGAACAGGTCGATCCTGAACAGCCGCGTGGCCACCACCACGGGCAGCACGATCACCGCCACCAGCAGCAGTCCGTAGGCCGAGGCCTGCGCCATCAGGCCGCTGTCGATGAGGCGGAAGATCTGGATCGGCATCGTCTCGCGCCCGCCGGAGTAGACGATGATCGACGCGCTCAGCTCGGCCACCGTGGTCGTCCACGTCAGCACCGCGGCGGCCACGATCGCCGGCGCCATCAGCGGCAGCACGACGCGCAAGAAGGTGGCGAGCGGCGGCACGCCGAGGCTGACCGAGGCCTCCTCGATCGAATCGGGGATGTTGTACAGCGTGCTCGAGGCGTTGCGCATGCCGAACGGCAGCCGCCGCACCACGTAGGCGAGCACGATGATGGCGCCGCTGCCGGTGAGCGGCAGCCAGCCGGTGTTGAACGACATCAGCAACCCGATGCCGATAACGGTGCCCGACAGCGCCAGCGGCAGCGCGGTGAGATAGTCGAGCGCCGGCGTCAGCGCGTTGCGCTTCTTCACCACCAGGAAGCTGATCAGCACCGCGAGCGCGATGCCCACCGCGGTGGCGATCGCGGCGTAGGTGAGCGTGTTGACGAGCGGGTCGGCGGCGCGCGTGAACACGCGCTCGAGGTGCGCGGTGGTCCACTGCCCCCAGCGCATGACCGGCCCGCGCGCCTGCGTGAACGCGCCCACCACGATGCTCGCCACCGGCAGCAGCGAGACGGCGACCACCAGCGCCGCCGCGCCGCCGAGCAGCGCGCCGCGCCAGCCGGCGAGCGGCACCGGCGCCGCGGTGCGGCCCTGCATCACCTCGCGCCGGCCGCGCGCCACGATGCGCCGCTGCGCGTAGAGCGCCAGCATCACGATCGCCACCGACAGCGTGGCCAGCGTGCTCGACAGCGTGGGGTCGGAGCCGACCTCCGACACCGTGGCCTGGTAGGTCAGCACCGACAGCAGCGGCACCTTGCTCGACAGCACCATCGCCACCGCGAAGTTGCCGACCACCAGCGTGAACACCAGCAGCGCGCTGGCCAGCACGGCGGGCAGCACCACCGGCACCAGCACCTTCAGCCGCGACACCGCCGGCGACGTGCCCAGGCTCTGCGCCGCCTCTTCCAGCTGCACGTCGAAGCCGCGGATCGCCGCCAGCGTGCCGATGTACACGTAGGTGTAGTAGGTGAACGTCATCACCGTGACGAGGCCGGTCCAGCCGTAGAAGCTCGGCAGCGCGATGTCGTGCTCGGCCAGCGCGCGCGTGAGCAGGCCGTTGTTGCCGACGATCATCAGCCAGGTCTGCGCGGCGATGACCTCGGGCACCACCAGCGTCACCAGCGGCAGCACCGCCACCACGGCCTTGCCCGGAAAGTCGAAGCGCGCGGTGAACCATGCCAGCGGCACGCCGACGAGCAGCGCGAGCACGGTGACCACGCCGCCCAGCACCAGCGTGTTGAGCACCGCCTGCAGCACCCTGGGATCAGCCGCCACCAGCGCCCAGCCCGACCTACCGCCGCGGCCGAAGCTGCCCAGCAGCACGTTGGCCAGCGGCCACAGCAGGAACGTGACGAGCAGCGCCAGCGCGGCCAGCGTCAGCCAGGGCCACGGCGAGCGCAGGTCGAACGCGCTGCGCGGCAGCTTCATCGCGCCAGCACCATCGTGGCCGCAGGGTCGAACGACAGCGCGCCCGTACTGCCGAGCGCATGCGCGTCGTGCCCGGGTCCGTGGCAGTCGAGCTGCAGCGTCTGGCCGTCGTCGAGCGCGACGCGGTAGCTGGTCTTCTCGCCGAGGTACTGGCGGTGCAGCACGCGCGCGCGCAGCGCGCCTTCGGCCGCGGCGCCGAGCCGCAGCGTCTCCGGCCGGGCCATCAGCAGCGCGGGGCCGGCGGCCACGGCAGCGACGGCGCGTGCGCGCACCGCCGCGCCGGCCAGCGATACCGTGAGCGCGGCGCCGGCCGCCGCGGGCGCATCGAGCGTCACCGGCAGCAGGTTGGCGGCGCCGACGAAATCGGCCACGTAGCCGCTGGCCGGCTCGCGGTAGATCTGCGCCGGCGTGCCCACCTGCTCGAGCCGCCCCTGGTGCATGACGCCGATGCGGTGCGACAGTGCCAGCGCCTCGTCCTGGTCGTGCGTGACGAAGACGGTGGTGATGCCGGAGTCGGCCTGCAGCTCGGCGATGGTCTGCCGCACCTGCACGCGCAGCTTGGCGTCGAGGTTGGACAGCGGCTCGTCCATCAGCAGCACCTGCGGCTCGATGACGAGCGCGCGCGCCAATGCCACGCGCTGGCGCTGCCCGCCCGACAGCGCCGCCGGCTGGCGCTGCGCGAATGCGGCGAGGCCCACGCGCTCGAGCGCCTCGCCCACCTGGCGGCCGATGGTGGCGCTGTCGCGCCGGCGCGCGCGCAGGCCGTAGGCCACGTTGTCGAACACGGTCTTGTCGGGGAACAGCGCGTAGTCCTGGAACACCATGCCGATGTCGCGCTGGTGCGGCGGCACCGCGGTGACGTCGCGTTCGCCGAAGCGGATGCGCCCGGCGCGCGCCGGCACGAAGCCGGCGATGCTGCGCAACAGCGTCGTCTTGCCGCAGCCGCTGGGGCCCAGCAGCGTGAAGAACGAACCGCGCTCGATGGCCAGCGACAGGCCCTCGATCACCGCCTGCCCGGCGTATCCGACCGACAGCGCCTCGATGCTGATGCCGGGCCGCGCGGCCGCCGCGGTGCTGTCCATCTGCAACTCGCGGCTCCGCCCTCGCCCTCACGCCACCTGCGCGATGAGCGCCAGCGCCTCGGCGTGGCGCCGCGCATCGCCGGCGGCGAGCACGCGCGAGCCGCCGGCGAGCGTGACCGCGCGGCCCTGCCAGTCGGTGATCACGCCGCCGGCGCCTTCGATCAGCGGCCTGAACGGCGCGTAGTCGTACAGCGCGAGGCCGGCGTCGATGGCCACGTCGGTGCGCCCGGCGGCGAGCAGCCCGTAGCTCAGGCAGCAGCCGCCGTAGATGCGCCACGCGGTGCGCTCGCGCAGCGCCGCCAGCGCGAGGCGCTCGGCGTCGCTCATCAGGTCGGGGTTGCTGGTGCTGAGGATGGCGCCGCGCATGTCGTCGCAGCGGCGCGTGCGGATCGGCGTGCCGTTCAGCGTGCTGGCGCGGCCGGACACGCCCACGTAGCGCTGCTGCGTCACCGGCAGGTGCATCACGCCGAGCACCGGCACGCCCTGCCAGGCCAGCGCGATCAGCGTGCCGAACACCGGCACGCCGGCCACGAACGGCGCCGTGCCGTCGATCGGGTCGAGGATCCACACGCCATCGGCATCGAGCGCGCGCGCACCGGCCTCCTCGCCGAGGATGCCGTGCGCGGGGTAGCGCGCGCCGATCATCTCGCGCAGCCGCGCCTCGATGCGCGCGTCGAGCGCGGTGACGAAGCTGCGGTCGGCCTTGACCTGCACCTCGGGCGCGAGCGCGGCGGCCGGCGCGAGCAGCGCGTGCGCGGCGTCGGCCAGCTCGTGCGCGAAGCGCAACCACGCGTCGAGCTGCTTGTCGGCGGGGATCACGGCGCTCGCCTCCGGCTTCGGCGCCCGGCTTCAGCGGCCGGCGGGCGGCGGCAGGCCCACGTCGGGCAGCGCAGGCCGCTTGGCGAGCGCATCCTTCATCACGCGCTCGACATGCGCGCGGTCGTCGCCCTGCAACGCCAGCCGCGGCGGCCGCGTGCGCCAGCCGCCGCGGCCGGCGATGTGCTCGCACAGCTTGATGCATTGCACCAGGTCGGGCCGGGCATCGAGGTGCAGCAGCGGCATGAACCATTCGTACAGCGGCATCGCCTCGGCCAAGCGCCCGGCGCGCGCGAGGCGGAACAGCGTCTCGCCTTCGCGCGGGAACGCATTGCTCATGCCCGACACCCAGCCCACGGCGCCCATCGCCACGCTCTCGACGACCACGTCGTCGAGCCCCGCGAACAGCACGAAGCGGTCGCCGACGCGCGCGCGCGTGTCGATGAAGCGGCGCGTGTCGCCCGAGCTGTCCTTGAAGCAGACGATGGTGTCGCAGTCGGCCAGGCTGGCCAGGATGTCGGGCGTGACGTCGTTCTTGTAGATCGGCGGGTTGTTGTAGACCATCACCGGCAGATCGGTGGCCCGCGCCACGGCGCGGAAATGCGCCGCCGACTCGTGCGGCTTGGCCGAGTAGACGAGCGCCGGCATCACCATGATGCCGTCGACCCTGGCCGCCGCGGCGGCGCGCGCCGTTTCGATGGCGAACGCGGTGGTGAACTCGGCCACGCCGCAGATCACCGGCACGCGGCCGGCGGCCACGGCCACGGCGGCCTCCATGATCTGCGTCTTCTCGTGCCGCGCGAGCGAGGTGTTCTCGCCCACCGTGCCGCAGACGATGAGGCCGGAGACGCCGTCGCGCACCAGGCGGTCGATGACCTTGGCGGTGGCGTCGACGTCGAGCGAGAAGTCGTCGCGGAACTGGGTGGTGACGGCGGGGAACACGCCCTGCCAGGAGACGGCATGCATCGAGGCACCTCGAATTCGGACGGACGATCGTCACCGGCGCTGCGCGCCGGACGTTCGGCGCTGCGCGCCGAGCTTGCCGTCGATGATACATTTTATACAATCGACAACGCAACGCCCTCCGCCCATGCCGCAACTCCTGGCCCACCGCACGCTCTCGTCGGCCATCGTCGATCAGCTGCGCCAGGGCATCCTCGCCGGCCGCCACGCCAGCGGCAGCGCGCTGCGGCAGGACGCGCTCGCCGCCGAGTTCGGCGTCAGCCGCATTCCGGTGCGCGAGGCGCTGTTCCAGCTCGAGGCCGAGGGCCTGGTGCGCATCGAGCCGCACAAGGGCGCGGTGGTGGCGGGCTTCGACCTGGCCGAGATCGACGACGTGTTCGACCTGCGCGTGATGCTCGAGCCGCGGCTGCTCGCGCGCTCGGCGCCGCGGCTGGACGCCGCCGACTTCGCGCAGGCGGCCAGCCACGACGCTGCGTTCTCCGACGCCCTCGCCCGCCACGACGTGGCCAGCTGGGGCCAGCTCAACGCGCGGTTGCACCTCGACCTCTACCGCCGCGCGGCGCTGCCGCGCACGCTGGCCATCGTGAGCGCGCTGCTGCAATCGAGCGAGCGCTACACGCGCGTGCAGCTGCAGCGCGAGGCCGCGCTCGCGCGCGCGCGGCGCGAGCACCGCAGGCTGATCGCGCTGTGCCGCGACGGGCGCACCGACGAGGCCTGCCGGCACCTCGTCGCGCACATCGAGGCGGTGCGGCGCGACCTGCACCGGCTGCTCGAGCCGCGCGCCGCCGGCGCCACCCCACGCAAGCGAGTCCAGCCATGACGCCCTCCTCTATTGCCGGCGCGAGCGCGAGCCCTGCCGCGACCCGCATCGTCGATTCGCACACTGGCGGCGAGCCGACGCGCGTGGTGGTCAGCGGCGGCCCCGACGTCGGCACCGGCCCGATCGCCGAGCGCCTGGCGCGCTTTCGCGACCGGCACGACCGCTGGCGCCGCGCGCTGGCCAACGAGCCGCGCGGCAACGACGTCATCGTCGGCGCGCTGCTCACCGCGCCCGAGCAGCCGGGCAGCCTGTGCGGCGTGATCTACTTCAACAACGTCGGCTTCATCGGCATGTGCGGTCACGGCACGATCGGCCTGATGGCCACGCTCGCCTACCTGGGCCGCGTGCGCGCCGGCCGGCACGCCATCGACACGCCGGTGGGCACGGTGCAGGCCGAGCTGCATGCCGACGGCAGCGTCACGGTGGCCAACGTGCCGGCGTGGCGGCACCGCGCGCACGTGGCGCTCGAGGTGCCGGGCCACGGCCCGGTGCACGGCGACGTGGCCTGGGGCGGCAACTGGTTCTTCCTCTGCCACGACCACGGCCTGCCGCTGGAGCGCGCGCGCATCGCCGAGCTGCTGCCGCTGGCCGAGCGCATCCGCGGCGCGCTCGCGGCCGCCGGCATCACCGGCGCCGGCGGCGCCGAGATCGACCACATCGAACTGCTCGGTCCGCCGCACGAGGCCGCGCACCAGGGGCGCAGCTTCGTGCTGTGCCCCGGCGGCGCGTACGACCGCTCGCCCTGCGGCACCGGCACCAGCGCCAAGCTCGCCTGCCTGGCGGCCGACGGCGCGCTCGCGCCGGGCCAGGTGTGGCACCAGGAGAGCGTGATCGGCAGCGTGTTCGCGGCGCACTACCAGCGCGACGAGAGCGCCGGCGCCGCACCGCAGCGCGTGCTGCCGTTCATCCACGGCCGCGCGCACGTGACGCTCGACGCGCAGGTGGTGCTCGACCCGGGCGATCCGTTCGCCTGGGGCCTGGCCTGATGGCCGACGCGCCGGCGCCGCTCGACGCGCGCGACGAACCCCTGCCACCTCTTGGCCCGAGCGATCGCGATGCCGACATCGCCATCGTCGGCGCCGGCGTCATCGGTCTCACGATCGCCTTGCGCCTGGTGCACGACGATCCGGCGCGCCGCATCGTCGTCATCGACCGCGAAGGCATCGCCGCCGGCGCCAGCCGCGGAAATGCGGGCGCCTACGCGTTCTCCGACATCCAGCCGCTCGCCTCGCCGGGCATCCTGCGGCAATCGCCCCGCTGGCTGCTCGACCCGCTCGGGCCGCTGGCGCTGCGCCCGGCCTACCTGCTGCGCAGCGCGCCGTGGTTGTGGCGCTTCTGGCGTGCCAGCCGCGCCGATCGCGTGGCCGCCGGCACCGCCGTGCAGGCGCGGCTCAATAACCTCTCGGCCGAGGAGACACCGCGCCTGCTGGCGCTGATCGACGCCGCGTCGATGTGGCACGAGGACGGCAATGTGCATCTGTTCGAGAGCGAGGCCGAGTGGCAGGCGTCGCTGCCCGGCTGGCGGCAGCGCGCCGATCACGGCATCGCCTTCGAGCATGCCCACGGCGCGCAGGCGATCGCACGCTGGCAGCCCGGCCTGAGCCCGCGCTTCGTGGCCGCCACCTTCGTGCCGCGCTGGGCCACGATCGACGACCCGCTGCGGCTGGTGCAGCGCATCGCGGCGCACGCCGCGGCGCGCGGCGTATTGCTGCGCCGCGCCGCCGCCGAAGCGCTGGTGCCGCAGACGACAAGTGTCGAGCTGCGGCTGGCCGGCGGCGGCGCGTTGCGCGCGCGGCAGGTCGTGGTGGCCGCGGGCGCGTGGTCGCACCTGCTCGCGCGCACGCTCGGCGAGCGCATTCCGCTCGAAACCGAGCGCGGCTACAACACCACGCTGCCACCGGGTGCGTTCGAGCTGCGGCGGCAGCTCACGTTTCCCGCGCACGGCTTCGTCGTCACACCGATCGCAGGCGGCGTGCGCGTCGGCGGTGCGGTCGAGCTCGCGGGCCTCGCGGCACCGCCCAACTTCGCGCGCAGCGACGCACTGCTGGCCAAGGCCAAGCGCTTCCTGCCGGCGCTGCGCACCGAGGGCGGCACGCGCTGGATGGGTTTTCGCCCTTCGCTGCCGGATTCGCTTCCGGCCATCGGCCACGCGCGCGCCGATGCACGGATCATCTACGCCTTCGGCCACGGCCACCTCGGGCTCACGCAATCGGCCGCCACGGCGCAGCTCGTGGCCGGCCTGATCAACGGGCGCGCGTTGCCGCCGGAACTGGCGGGCCTGAGCCCGCAGCGCTTCGCGCGGTGAAGGCGGCGACCAGCTCAGGTCCGTCGCCGCGCCGAGCGCGCATTCGGAAATCGGCAGCGTTTCCTTTCGTTGCCGCGGTCTGACCGTCGTTGCACGGGGCATGTTGCTGCCGCCATCGGCGGCTTCCGGCCGCGGGTGTCGTCAGGCCCTGCAGTCGACCACGCGCAGACCAAGATGCTGCTCGAAGGCGTCGAAATCCCGGTCGCTGTGCAGCAGGCGCAAGCCATTCGCCAGGCAACGCGTCGCAATGAGCACATCGACCGTTCCACGCACGGTGACGCCGGCGGCCCGCAACTTCCGGAAATTCCGCGCCGCCTCGATCGCAAGAGCAGTACCACCGACGTGGACCTGCTCGAGGCGGCCGAGCAGCCGCCTGGCTTCGTTGAATCCGCGGTCGTCCTTGAAGCCTTGCAGGACCTCCGCGAGTATCAGGTCGCCGACCACCAGCCCTTCGACGCCGAGATGCCTGTCCAGCCACTCGGCTTGCAGCGTCGGCTTGTTGCGGAAGAAGTCGATCCAGACACTCGAGTCGACAAGGATCACTTGTCGCGCCTCATTGCGTCGAGGTCACCCACCCATTCGTACTTGCCACGCAGCTTGCGAAGCTGGGTCTGGCGCTTCAGGCGAAGAAGCGTCCGCAGGCCCTGCTCCACGGCTTCACGCTTGGTTTTGATGCCGGTGGCCTTCAACGTGGCCTCCATCAGCTTGTCGTCGATGACGATGTTCGTGCGCATGTATGCATATTCCGCAAATGCATACACATCATAGCCGGCGACGCACGCAACGGCAATGGCGGCGAGGTCCGCCCGCCTCGCCGCCATTGCCGCACCGGCTGTGATAGCGTGCAAGCCCCGCCCGCCGCACGCCGAGGTCCGCCCCCATGAGCCTGCCCACCACCGTCCGCGCGACCGAACTCGCCGCCTCGATCGACGCCGCCGCCAAGGCGGTGGAAGAGCGCGTCATCGCCTGGCGGCGTGACCTGCACGCCCACCCCGAGCTCGGCAACCGCGAGGTGCGCACGGCCGGCATCGTGGCCGAGCATCTGATGAGCCTCGGCCTCGACGACGTGCGCACGCGCGTGGCGCACACCGGCGTCGTGGGCGTGCTCGAGGGCGCGCTGCCGGGCCCGGTGGTGGCGCTGCGCGCCGACATGGACGCGCTGCCGGTGACCGAGGAGGTCGACGTGCCGTTCGCGAGCAAGGTGCGCACCACCTGGAACGGCGAGGAGGTGGGCACCATGCACGCCTGCGGCCACGACTGCCATACCGCGATCCTGATGGGTGTGGCCAGCGTGCTCGCCGGGCTGCGCGCGCAGCTGCGCGGCACGGTGAAGTTCATCTTCCAGCCGGCCGAGGAGATGCCGCCCAAGGGCGAAGACGGCGGCGCGAAGATGATGATCGCCGAGGGCGCGCTGCAGGATCCCACGCCGAAGGCGATCTTCGGCCTGCACGTCACCTCGCGCCAGAACGTGGGCATGATCGGCTACCGCGCCGGGCCCACGATGGCCAGCAGCGACCGCTTCTCGATCACCGTGCACGGCCGGCAGACGCATGGCGCCGCGCCGTGGCTGGGGGTCGACCCGATCGTCACCTCGGCGCAGGTGATCCTCGGGCTGCAGACGGTGATCAGCCGCGGCGTCGACATCGCGCGCGAGCCGGCGGTGGTGACCGTGGGCATGATCAAGGGCGGCGTGCGCGAGAACATCATCCCCGACAACGTGGAGATGCGCGGCACGATCCGCACTTTCGACGAAGGCATGCGCGACGACGTGCACGAGCGCGTCACCACGCTGGCCGAGGCGGTGTCGCGCGGCTCGCGCGCCGGCTGCACGGTGTGCATCGACAAGAACTACCCGGTCACCGTCAACCACCCCGAGCTGACCGCGCTGATGCTGCCGACGCTCGAGCGCGTGGCCGGCGCCGAGCACGTGGTGCAGGTGCCCAAGGTCACCGGCTCGGAGGATTTCTCCTACTTCCAGCAGCTGGTGCCGGGGCTGTTTTTCTTCGTCGGCGTCACCAGCCCCGAGATCGACCCGGCCAAGGCGCCGGCCAACCATTCACCGCGCTTCGCGGTCGACGAGCGTGCGCTCGTGCTCGGCGTGCGCGCGCTGGCGCACCTGGTGTGCGATTTCGCCGAAGGGCGTTGAGCCCGCGCGCGCCGATCAGCGCCGGCTCATGATCTCGGTGGGCATGTCGCCCGCCGGCACCGTCTCCTTGAAGATCGACGGCCTGAAGGTCTGCTGCAGCGAGGCCGGCGCGTCCATCGCCCACAGCGCGATCGCGCGTGCGCTCATCGGCTTGGCGAACAGATAGCCCTGCATCTCGTCGCAGCCCATCTGCACCAACAGATCGCGCTGCGCCGGCGTCTCCACGCCCTCGGCCACCACGCGCAGGCCCAGCGTGCGCGCCATCGTCAGCACGGCCTGCACGATGGCCTTGGCGTTGTCGTCACCGACCATGTCGACCACGAAGGCGCGATCGATCTTCAGCTCCTGCGCCCGCAGGCGGCGCAGCGCGGCGAGGCTCGAGTGGCCGACGCCGAAATCGTCGATCGACACGTGCACGCCCACCTTGGCCAGCCGCGCGAATGCGCGCCGCGTGACCTGCGTGTCTTCCATCGCCACCGATTCGGTGATCTCGCAGGTGAAGCGGTTGGGCTGCAGGTTGTGCGCCTTCAGGCCCTGCTCGAGGCGGCGCGCGAAGTCGTCCTGCCGCATCTGGTAGCCCGAGACGTTGATCGCCACGCGCATGCGCAGCCCCGCCTTGCGCCACTGCGCGGCCTGCTCGAGCGCGGACTCGAGCACCCAGTTGCCGATCGATTCGATCAGCCCGTGCTTCTCGGCGATCGGGATGAAGCGCGCCGGGCTCACCATGCCCAGCGTGGCGTGCTTCCAGCGCAGCAGCGCCTCCACGGCCGTCACCTGCAGGCTCTCGGCGTCGATCTTCGGCTGGTACACCAGCTCCAGCTCGCGCCGCGCGACGGCCTGGCGCAAGTCCTGCGCGAGCTGCAGTTCCTCGCGCTGCTCGGTCTCGATGCGCGGGTCGAACACGGCGTGCGTGCCGCCGCCGGCACGCTTGACGGCGCGCATCGCGGTGGCGGCGCGGCTCACCAGCTGCACGCTGCTGCCGTGCTTGGGGTACTGCGCCATGCCCACCGAGATGCCGGCGCCGTAGCGCTGGCCGTCGAGCTCCACGCCGCCGGCCAGCGCCTCGGCCACGCGCCGCGCCATCAGCTCGCAGGTGGCGGCGTCGGCATGGATCCAGATCGCGAATTCATCGCCGGCCATGCGGCACATCGGCACGCGCTCGCCGCACACGCGGCGCAGCGCCGTCGCCGCCGCGGCGAGCACCTTGTCGCCCTGGGCATGGCCATGGCCCTCGTTGACGAGGCGAAGCCCGTCGAGGCCCGCGTACAGCAGAGCGCCGGTGCGTCCGGCGCCCGCCTCGGTGTCGAGCGCCTGCGCCAGCGCCGTCTCGAACGCGGCGCGCGTCATCAAGCCGGTCACGCTGTCGGTGGCCGCGGCCTGGCGCGCGCCGGCCGATGCGGGTGCTCCACCGCCCTCACGCCGCGCCTGCTTGCGCCGCCGCAGCGCCCACAGCGTGCCGCCCACGCCGAGGCCGAACGCGGCGGCGATCGCGCCGGTGATGGGGGCAATGGCATCGAGGCTCAGCGTCGGCTCCAGGATCGGCGCGACCGCCCGGGGCGGTCGTCGACGCCGATCTTCGCAGCCCGGCGCTGCGCCGAGGGCAGGAACAGCGGGTGATCCCGTGCCTTATCGACGGTTTCGAGCGACGATTTCAGCCGCCGGCCGCCTCACGGCACGATGCGCCGCGCCTCCACGTAGAAGCGCTTCTCGTGCGCTTCGCCCATCGAGAAGGTCTTGCGCGGCGTGGGGCCGGTGTGCACCACGTGGCGCATCAGCTCGGCCTTGCCCAGCCCGGCGAAGTGCAGCCCCGCGTGGCCCGGCTGCTGCGCCAGGCGCTCGAGCGTGTCGTCACCATGCACGTAGTCCACGTCCTTCGCGCCGCCGCGCGCGATGAAGGCGTCGACGAAGTTCTGGAACGTGCCCACGGCGAGCGACTCGGTGGGTTCGGCCACCTCGACCACCGCGAAGCGCCCGCCCGGCTCCACCAGCCCCACCGTGTGCCGCGCGCCGGCCGCCGCGGTGATGCGCGCGCGCATGTCGGCGGCCGAGGCCGCTTCGCTCAAACGCAGCCGCGCGCCGAAGGCCTCGCCGAGCGCGGCGCGCAGGTCGGCGCGCATGCCGATCAGCAACCGGTGGATCGGCGCGAAGTCGAGCGCCGCGTCGTGGATGTTCACCGCCTCTACCAGCGCGTACCGGCTCGGATGATGCGCGCCGACCTCGGCCTTCACGCTCTCCCACAGGCTCTTCGCGGTGGCCAGCGAGTGGTTGCCGTCGCCCATCGCGAACAGCATCGGCGGCGTGCCGCGCGGCTCGCCATAGCGCGCGGCGAATGCATCGGGCTGCGCCAGCGCCTGCAGCGCGCGCACCGCGCGGCCCGCTGCCTCGGGGCCGACGGCGAACCCCGCCACGTGGCCGCCGCCGCTCATCAGCTCGGTGGCGTAGAGCGTGGGCATCTCGCGCTTCGCATCGGCCAGCGGCTCGATCACCGTGCGGCCGGGGTCGTCGATCAGCACCAGGATGTGCGGCAGCTCCAGCGGCGCGCCGCGGCGCACCTCGATGCGCGGCGCCAGGCGCGCCACCATCGTGCCCTCGGTGGGGCGGATCAGGCTGTGCGAATCGGCGCAGTAGTCGTAGGCCTCGAGGTCGAGCTCGAGCATCAGGCCGCGGCGCGTGCGGCCGTGCACCGTGCGCTCCACCAGAACCGGCCCCGCGCGTTCGACGAACAGCCCTTCGGCCAGGTAGCGCGCCATCGTGCGCTGGATGCGCGCGATGCGCTCGGGCGCGTCGGGCCGGCCGAGGTAGACCTCGGGAAAGATCAGGTGCAGCGTGCTCGGCGCATCGCCCACCTCGCGCGCCACCTGCTCCCAGTATTCGGGCTCCGATGTGTGCTGGTCGCAGGCGATCACCGCCCACTTCTTCAGGTCGATGCCCGGGCGCGGCAGGCAGATGCGGGGAAGCCGGTAGCCGGCGGGTGCGGTCATGAGCGTACGGGTCCTGGGAGTCGAAGTCGGATGCGGCGAACCCGTGATGGTACCCAGGCTCAAGTTCGGCGCCGCCCGGCCGATGACCTTCGGACGCACCGCACCGAAAGACCCTGCATGTCCGCCACCGCCGCCGCCACCGAACACAACGCCTTCCGCAGCGCCAATCCGCATGCGCTGGCCATCATCCTCCAGGCCAGCCAGACGCGGCGCATCATCGCCGCGACCGACATCTTCGACATCTCGGGCATCAAGCTGTGGGCCAGCCGGCAGCCGGTGTCGGCCGAGCTGCAGCGCAAGCTGATGGACCGCAAGCTGCGCGAGCCGCTGGAAAGTTGCCTGGTGGCCGAAGACGGCGTCACGCCGGTGATGCTGGCGATGGACCTGCAGGCGCTGGTGTTCGGCGATTCGCCGCTGGTGCCGCTGCTCGCGCCGCATGCCGAGCGGCTGGCGCAGGAGGCGGCGCACGTGCCGCTGCACCCGGTGGCGCAGCTGCTGTTCAGCGCCGCGCAGAGCGCGCGGCCCGAGACCTACCAGCATGCGGTGGACGCGATGGCGCTGGCCGGCGCGCTGGCCGCGAGCCGCAGCAGCTCGCATGCCGAGGTGCGGGTGGCGATGCTGTGCGGCCTGCTGCACGACCTGGGCGAGATGTACATCGATCCGCAGCACGGCGAGGCCGATGCCGACCGCGACCTCGACTTCGCGAGCTACCAGCAGCTCGTGGTGCATCCGCACGTGGGGCACCTGATCGTGAAGCAGCTCACGGCCTACCCCGCCGTGGTGTCGCGCGCGGTGGCCGAGCACCACGAACGGCTCGACGGCTCGGGCTACCCGCATGCGCTGGCGGGCGAGGCCATCTCGCCGATGGGTCGCCTGCTCGCGGTGACCGAGGCCTCGCTGGCGGCCACGCGCGGCAGCTTCGGCCATCTGCTGCGCGCCAGCGTGGCGCTGCGCACCGTGCCCGGCGAGTTCGACCTCGCGTGGGTCGGCGTGGTGTCGCGCGCGGCCGGCGCGCAACCCGCGCTGCAGCCGGTGATGGAGCGCGCCGAGATCCAGGCGCGCCTGGGCGCGCTCGGCAGCCTGCTCGCCGCCGCCGAGCGGCGTGTGGGCGCTCTCGTGCCGCAGGCTCAGGCGCCGACGATGCGCAGCGCGCTGCACCTGGCCGCCTTCCTGCTGCAGCGGCTGCGCCTGGGCTGGAACGAAAGCGGCCTGTGGAGCACCGAGGCCGTGGCCCAGGTCAACGCGGCCGAGGTGGAAGCGCTCGAGGACGAGATCTACTTCCGCCTGCGCGCGATCCAGCGCGCGACGCTGCTGCACGCCGGCGAGCTGCCGCAGGCCGAGGCGGCCGCGTTGCACGAGCTCTGCGATTCGCTGGCGATGATGGGCTGATACGGACTCGCGTCCGATTGCATAGAAAGTGCTTGCTTCCTGCAGGAGTCTGCGCGGCGCGACTGCCCTTCGCTGCGGGGCTCGGTGGTGTTCGCTGCGCCGCGGTCGTGGGCTGTGGGGTCCGGGAGCGAATCTGCGGCGGCGAGCAGCGGAGCAGCGAGGGGGAAGTCTGGCGCGCCAGCGCCGGACCGGCGAGCGCGGGCTTTATGCGGCGCCGCGTTCAGCGGCGCTCAGCGAAGTTCGCGTTCGCCGCCCCTTGCTGCGAGCAGCGCAGCGTTCCCCGGCCTTCAGGCCGGGGCGCCGCAGTTTGAGCGCACGGGCCCCACGGCCCGCGGCCGCGGTGCAGCGCGCGCAAACTCCGCGTATCACGCGGCCTCACGCTCGAAACCGCCATCGCCTCAGCGGCCCGAACGCGACAGGATCCATGCCATCGATTGCGAATCAGCATGAGGCCAGGCGTGAGCCGGTCCGTCGCGGAGCGGCGGACCGACTGCATTACAGTGCTCGGCAGGCAACGCGCGGGCGCGCCGCGGCGCATCGCGTTCGGGCCGCCGACCACATCGACCATGACCCCACGCACCCTCGGCCTGATCGTGCCGCCCGCCACGGGCCTCGTGCCCGCCGACGGCGCAGCGCTCTACGGCGCGCGCGACGTGCGCTTCATCGCGCGCGGCCTCGGCATTCCGGGCATCTCGCCCGACGGTTTCGACACCGTCGTCGACCGCATCGTCGAGCTCGCGGTGGAGCTGCGCGAAGCCGGCGCGCAGGCGGTGTCGATGATGGGCACCTCGCTGAGCTTCTACCGCGGCCCCGCGTTCACCGACGCCTTGCGCGATCGCATGCGCGCCGCCACCGGAGCGCCCTGCACCACGATGAGCCATGCCGTCGTCGCGAGCCTGCGGGCGCTGGGCGTGCAGCGCGTGGCGGTGGCCACCGCCTACATCGATGCGTTGAACCAGCGGCTGGTGGACTACCTCGCGGCATGCGGCATCGCGGTCACGCACATCGAGGGGCTCGCCATCACCGGCGTCGAAGCCGTGGGCCAGGTCGACGGCCAGACCTTGATGGCGCTGGCCGAGCGCACCGTTGCCGCCGGCCGCTCGGCCCAGGGCGTGCTGATCTCCTGCGGCGGGCTGCTGACGCTGGACATTCACGTGCCGCTGGAAGACCGGCTCGGCCTGCCCGTCACGTCCAGCTCGCCGGCCGGCTTCTGGGACCTGATGCGCACCGCCGGCCTCGACCCTGCGTCGCCGGGCCACGGCCGCCTGTTCATGCCCGACACGCCACGCCGATGAAGATCACCCGCATCCATGCCACGCCGCTGCACCTGCCGGTTGCGGTGGAGGTCGCCGGCCGCAGCCGCACCACCTCGCTGTCGCTGTGCCTGGTCGATGTCGAGACCGACAGCGGCCTGGTCGGCACCGGCATGACGGCCATCACCGAGGAGGAGGTGATCGCCGCGGTGGTCAACGAGATCGCTGGCCACGCCCTCGCGGGCATGGACCCGATGCGTCACGAGCAGATCTGGGAGCGCCTGTACTGGCTGCTCACGCCGCGCGGCCAGTCGGGCTACGCCAGCCATGCCGTCGCCGCGATCGACCTCGCGCTGTGGGACCTCAAGGGCAAGGCACTGGGCCAGCCCTGCTGGCGCTTGCTGGGCGGCGCGCGCACGGAAGTACCGGTGTATGCCACCTTCGGCTTCGCCTTCCTCGAGCGCGACGAACTCGCCGCCGCGGCGAAGACCTGGGTCGAGCGCGGTTTCAGGCGCTTGAAGATGACGGTGGGCCACCACGGCCTGGCGCGCCGCGACGAGCCGCGCCCGCTCGACACGCTGATCGCCGAAGACGTGCGGCGCGTGCGCGCGGTGCGCGAGGCCGTGGGGCCCGAGGTGCAGATCTACATCGATGCCAACTGCAGCCTCGACTACTTTCACGCGCAGTGGCTGGCGCAGCGCATCGAGGACTGCGACATCAGCTTCTTCGAGGAGCCGGTCTCGCACAACGACATTCCCAATCTCGTGAAGCTGCGGCACAAGACCGCGATCCCGCTGGCGGCGGGCCAGAACGAAGGCCTGGCCACGCGCTTTCGCGACATGATGACCGCGCAGGCGGTCGACGTGGTGCAGCCCAATGCCTGCATCAGCGGCGGCTTCACGCAATGCCTGCGCATCGCCGGCATGGCCTCGGCCTTCAACACGCGCTTCGCCAACGGCGGCGCCTGGCCGCACCACAACATGCACCTGCATGCGGGCCTCGCCAACGGCACGCTGGTCGAGTACCACTCGGTGGCGGTCGACTGCTGCCGGCAGGTGTTCGACGACCTGCCGGTGCCGAGCCAGGGCATGCTCGCGCTGCCCGACAAGCCGGGCCTGGGCTTCGAGCCGAATCGCGCACGCGTGGCCGAGCTGGCGAAGCGGCCGGGGTCGCGCGGTGCCGGCAAGGCCTGAGCGCGCGCGGCGGCCATAACGCGACATCGAAGGAGACGATGCGATGAAGGCACTGACATCGCGGCGCCGCGCGCTGCACATGCTCACGCGCGTGCTCGGCGCGGCGTGGCTGGCCGGCTCTGCCGGCCTCGCAGCGGCGCAGGGCAGCTACCCCGAGCGGCCGATCCGGCTGCTGGTGGGCTATTCGGCCGGCGGCGGCGTCGACGCGATGGCGCGATTGATCGCACCGCGCCTGTCGGCGCTGCTGGGCCAGCAGGTGGTGGTGGAGAACCGCGCCGGCGCGGCCGGCGTGATCGCCGGCGATGCGGTGGCCAAGGCCGCGCCCGACGGCTACACGCTGCTGCTGGGCGACAGCTCGACGCTGATCGCCAAGTTCATGCAGGCCAAGCTGCCGTTCGACCCGATCAACAGCTTCGCGCCGGTGGCGGGCCTGTTCAAGTCACCGCTGCTGATCGTGGCGAACAACGACTTCCCGGCGAAGAACCCGCGCGAGCTGGTCGCGGCGCTGAAGGCGCGGCCGGGCTTTCATTCGTTCGCGAGTTCCGGCGTCGGCACGGTGCAGCACCTCGGCTTCGAGATGCTCAAGCGCCAGACCGGCACGTTCGCGGTGCACATCCCGTACCGCGGCGCGGCGCAGATCGTGCCCGACGTGATCAGCGGCCAGGTGCCGCTGGGCGTGGTCAGCGCCACCGCCGGGCTGGCGCAGGCCAAGGCGGGCAAGCTGCGCGCGCTGGCGATGATGAGCAACGACAAGCTGCCGGGCGCCGAAGACGTGGCCGCGCTGTCGAGCGCCGTGCCCGGCATCGACGTGGCGCCGCGCCTGTTCCTGCTCGCGCCGGCCGGCACGCCGGGCGCGGTGGTCGACAAGCTGGCCGAGGCGGTGCGCAGCGCGATGAGTGCGGCCGATCTGCCGCAGGCCGCTGCGCAACAGGGTGCGGTGACCGACTTCATGCCCTCGGCACAGCTCGCCGCGGCGATGACGCAGGAATCGGCGCGCTGGGGCAAGCTGATCAGCGAGCAGAAGATCTCGGCGCAGTAGCGCCCGGCCAGACCCGGCCCGCGCTCAGGGCACCAGTACCAGCAGCCAGTTCACCAGCTCGTGCGCCTCGCGCTCGCTGACCACGCCGGCGTTGGGCGGCATGTTCACGTCGCTGACCTTGCCCGACCAATGCCGCGCCTGCGCCTGCGAGCCGCCGAGCACGGTGCGCGTGAGGCGGTCGTGAGCGCCGGGGTCGTTGCGGTACTTGATGGCGATGTCGCGCCACGCCGGCGCGATCGGCGGCAGGCCGTCGGCGCGCTTGGCCACCGGCTCGATCGAGTGGCAGGCCATGCAGCCGCGCTCGGTGGCCAGATCGAGCATCGCCTTGGCGTACTCGGCCGGCGTGGCCAGCGCCGCGCCGCGGGCGCCGAGCGCCAGCAGCCCTGACAAGATCGTCTTGCGCACCATGGCGCGCAGCTTAGGCGCGCGCGCACGCGCCGCATTGAGCGAGGGCAAGGGCGCCCCAGCGTATGACGGCCGCATTCAGCGCAGCCCGAACTTCGCCGCCAGCGCGTCGGCCGCGCCGACGATCAGCCCCACGTCGCTGCCCACGCCGACGAGCGTGGCGCCCTGCTCCAGGTACGGCTCCGCCCTGCCGTCGCCCACCAGGATGCCGATCGCCTTGCCGGCGGCGCGCGCGGTGCGGATCGCCCGTGCGATCGCGGCCTGCACGTCGGCATGCCCCGGCTGCCCGCGGTGGCCCAGCGCTGCGGCGAGGTCGCTCGGGCCGATGAACACGGCGTCGACGCCGTCGACGCGGCAGATCGCATCGAGCTCGTCGAGCGCCTCGCGCGATTCGATCTGCAGGATCAGCGCGATCTCGTCGTTGGCGCGCGCCATGAAGTCCGTGTAGCGCGACCAGCCCGAGGCGCGCGTGCTGCCGGCCACGCCGCGCTGGCCCTGCGGTGGGAATCGCGTGAAGCTCACCGCCTCGTTCGCCTCGCGCGCGCTGCGGATGTTGGGCACCATCAGGTTGCTCACGCCGGCGTCGAGCGCGCGCTTGGTCCACACGATGTCGTGCACCGGCACGCGCACCACCGGCGCCACCGGCGTGCCGCGCAACGCGAGCAGCTGCTGGCCCACGAGCTGCAGGTCGTTGGCCGAATGCTCCATGTCGAACAGCAGCCAGTGAAAGCCCGAGCCGGCCAGCGCCTCGGCCAGCGGCGGATACGGCCAGTTGATCCACAGGCCGATCAGCCGCTGCTGCGCGGCGAGCGCCTGCTTGAAGGTGTTGGCGGGCAAGCTGTGCATGGCGCCGGCATTGTCGCCGCTGCGCCCGCCGCCGCGATCGGCGGTCAGGCCATGAAGCCGAGGTTGCGTGCGCCCGCGTTCCAGTTCACCAGGTTCGGCAGCACCGTCAGCAGGTCGCTGTCACTCACGCCGAACCAGCGGCCGAGCGTGGCGGCAAGCTGGTCGACCGAGGTGGTCGGCAGCAGCCGGCCCTGCCCCACGTCGTCGTCGCCGTTGTTGGCGATCACCGGCGCGGTGCCGTAGAAGCGCTGCCCGCGCACGGCGCCGCCGAGCGCGAAGTGCATGCTGCCCCAGCCGTGATCGGAGCCGTCGTTGTTGCCGGCCAGCGTGCGGCCGAAGTCGCTGGCGGTGAAGGTCGTCACCTGCGGCTGCACGGCGAGCTCGGCCAGCGCCGACTGGAAGGCCGACAGCGCGCCGGCCAGCGTGGTGAGCAGCGCCGGGTGCGTGGTCAGCAGCCCATCGTGCGTGTCGAAGCCGCCGAGCGACACGAAGAACACCTGCCGCTTGGCCTGCAGCGCGTCGGCCACCGAGATCATGCGCGCCACCATCTTCAGCTGATCGGCGAGCGCGTTGCCGTTGGGGAACACCGTGCTCAGCGCCGGCGCGCCGGCCAGCGCCGTGGCGAGCGCGTCGTTGGCCGCCAGCGCACGCCGCATCACCCGCGTGTGCTCGGCCTCGAACAGGTGCGTGCGCTGCGCCGTGATCAGCGATTGCAGCGCGGTGGCCGCCGCGCCGGAGCCGAACAGCGTCTTCTGCGCCGTCAGGGCGATCGAACCGTTAGGCGTCACCTGGTACTGCACCGCCGCGCGGCCCGACATGAACACCGCGTTGCCCGACACGTTGACGCAGGTGAAGGTGGCATTGCCGTTGCCCGACATCAGCAGGTCGCCGAGGCGCCCGCCCCAGCCCGAGGTGGCGCCTTCGGCCGAGGTCGATTGCCAGAACGACTGCTGGTCGTTGTGCGAGAACAGCTTGGGCGGCAGCGGCACCGACTTGTTCACGTACTGCGTCTTGGTGGTGGGTTGCATCAGCGTGCCCACGTTGAGCAGCACGGCCATGCGGCCGTCGGCAAAGAACGGCAGCAGCGGCGCCAGCTCGGGCGCCAGCGCGTACTGGTAGCTCGCGCCGTTGCGGTCCTGCGGCGCGGCCACCGGCGCGAGCGCGGTGGCGGCGAGCTCGCTCTGCGCATAGGCCAGCGTGGGCCGCTGCGCCTGGTATTGCGCGTAGTGCGTGGCATCGTAGGGCACCAGCGTGTTGCCGTAGTCGTTGCCGCCGTAGAGGAACACGCACACCAGCGCGCGATAGTCCGCCGCCGTCGACGCTGCCGCCTCGCCCAGCGCCGCGAGGTTGAGCGCCCAGGGCGCCGCGGCACCGGCCAGCGACAGCTGCGACAGCCGCTGCAGGAAGGCGCGGCGCGAGGCGGGCGAGTGAATGGTCGTCGTCATCGCCGGCTCCTTGTCACTTGAGCACGAGGTATTCGGGCGCGGCCAGCACCAGCGTCAGCGCCGCGTAGATGCGGTTCGAACGTGTCGCGTCGCTGCCCGACGGCATGGCGTCGAGCGCGCCTTTCATCGTCGCGATGCTGGCCGGCGTGATCTGCCCCGCGGCCAGCACGGTGTTCAACTCGGCCAGCAGCGCGGCGGCGTTGTCGGCCAGCGGCATCAGCGCCGAATAGTCGGCCTTCACGTCGCCCAGCGCGCTGCCGTTGGCCACCACGCGCTGCATGAAGTTGATGTAGCCCACCGCCGACGATTCGTTGGTGATCTGGAATTCCGGCGCCACCAGCGCAGCATCGCCGATGGCGCTCGCGGGCGGCACGTAGCCGGGCCGGAAGAAGTTGAACACCGAGGGCGAACGCAGCGGCGACTGCGCGAGCCGCGTGCCGGGCTCGCTGGTGTTGGGCACGGCCCAGGCATCGCTGGCCGACGCTGCGTTGAACGCACGCGCCCACCCGGCCAGGCGCAGGATCGGCTCGCGCAGCTTGCCGAAGTCGGCGCGCGCGGCGTTGGCGGCGTTGCGCGCCTCGTCGTCGAGCAGGATGGCGCGGATCACGGCTTGCAGATGGCCGCGCACGCCGTTGCCGTCGTTGGCGAACACCGCGGCCACGCGCTTCACGTAGGCCGGGCTGGGGTTGCTGGTGACCAGGCGCTGGATCAGCTGCCGGCTCCAGAACGGCGCCACGTTCGGGTGCGCGTAGATCGCGTCGAGCGCCAGGCGCAGGCTCTGCTCGCCTGCCGTGCCCGCGGCAATGGTCGTGCCGAGGAAGGTCTTCGCACCCAGCTCGTGGTTCGCGGCCACCTGCACCATCGGCCGGCGCTGATAGTCGGGCGTGGCGGTGCTGCCGCCGGCGAGATCCCAGTTCCAGCCGGTGAACACGCGCGCGAGGCCGGTGATGTCGTCCTGGCCGTATGTTTCCACGGCCTTGCCGCCAACGATCTTCGGCGTGCCGTCGTCGTTGAGCTGCACCAGGCCGATCGTGAACAGCTGCATCAGCTCGCGCGCGTAGTTCTCGTCGGGGCTGGTGCCCCGGGCAGCATTGGCCTTGGTGTTGTTGCGGAAGGTGAGGTACAGCCCCATCGCCAGGCTGCGCGACACCTGTTCGAGCAGATTGCGCAGCGTGCCGAAGGCGCCCGCCTCGAGCAGATCGAGATACGCCGCAGCCGAGAAGCTGCGCCAGCCGGCGCCGTTGACGAGACCATCGACGCCGACGACGAGGATCTCCGACAGCGCCAGCGTCACGCGCTGGCGCAGCGTGTCGGGCGAAACCATCAGCTTGCGCCACACACAGGCATCGAAGCCCGCGAGGCCGTTCTGGTTGGCGGCGGCGTCGAAGCCCTTGGCCACCAGCCAGTCCCATCGCGTGCCCTGCGCCGGCAGCGCGAACTGCTCATCGAGCCAGCCGGCGAAGCCCAGCGCTTTCACGCGTTCGATCTGCTCGCGGCTGGCGCCCATCGAGGCCTGCGACAGGAACCGCGCCGCCTCCGCGTCGGCCGGCGTCGAGCCGCCGCCGCCATCGCCGCCTCCGCCGCCGCAGGCCGCGAGCACCGCGCCGGTGCCGGCGGCTGCCAGCGTCGATGGCCATGGGGAGAGGCTCTGCGCATCCACAGCGCTGCCGCGGTGCAAACCGCTCGTTGCCAGCACGTCCATCGCCGCCTCCTGCCGCTCGTGGCCGAGTCGATGCAACGCACTCGCGCCCCCGCCGAGCGGACAGGCGCGCTCGTAATTCATCGTAAACACCGACGCCGCGCGCGGTGCCGTCGCGCGTTGTCAGGGGCTACCAGAAGAACTGGCTGTCGGGCCGATCGTGGTCGACGAACACGTCGGCATGCGGCATCAACGCATGCTCGTTGCAGCTGCAGGCGACGCCCGCGCCGTCGCAGTCATCGTCGTGGTCCCACGGCTGCGCGGGATGCACCTCGCACAACCAGCCACTGCCCCGGCAGAGCCGGCACACCGGCGCGAGCTTGCGGTCCATGTCCATTCCCCCGAATGCAGCCGATGCTATCGGCCGCGCGCGCGCAGGGCCAGTGGACAGGTCTGTGGAAATCCGTTGCGTAGGCGAAGGACAAGCTGGGGATTGCCCATTTGCCCTTCGCAAAGAGCCCGCAGCAGGTTCAGTCATCCCCTCGCCGCACCGCGCGATACGTGGCAGCCACGGTGGCGGCGAGCAGGCGCTGGCCGCTGAGGCTGGGATGCACGTCGCACTGCGTCTGGTTGGCCGGGTCGCCGTTGAGCAGGCCGGTGAAGCAGGTCTTGCCGCCCGCCGCCGCGGCCACGTTGCGGAACGCGGTGAACGCATCGGCCACCACCGCGCCGTTGGCGCCGGCCGCCGCGGCCAGCGTCTGGTTCAGCGCGGCCGACAGGCCCGTCTGCGCGGGGTCGCCGTAGTCGAGCGAGTAGTAGTTCACCACCATCAGCACGCCCTTGAAGCCGCTGGCGCGCACGTTGGCGAGGATCGTGTTCACGTTGGCGAACAGCGTGTTCAGCGCGGCCGGCATGCGCTGCTGTATGCAAGCGGGGTCGCCGTTGCACGCGGCCTGCAGCAGGAAGCCGTCGTTGGCGCCGATGCTCAGCGTGACCAGGCGCGTGCGCCGGTTGGCCGCCAAATGAGCGAGCGCGTAGTCGAGCTGTGTGGCGCCGTAGGCCACGTGCAGCGGAAAGCGCGCGCGATACGGCCGGCAGCCGTTGTCGGCTCCGGTGAGCGAGATGAGGCCCGCCGCCGTCTCGCCCGGGCACGAGGCGTTGGCCACGTCGAGCTTCAGCGCATCGCCCACCAGATCGGGATAGGCGAGGAAGTTGTCGGGGTTCAGGTAGCCCGGGCCGTCGGCCGCGATGTAGCCGAAGACCACGCTGTCGCCCAGCGCGAGCATCGAGCCGCGGTTGCGCTCGTCGGATGCGCCGGCCGCGGCGGCCGCGCCGGCAACCAGCAGCGCCACGGCGGCGCGGCCGATGCGGCGCACGACCGACGTGCGTGCGAAGGCCTCGGTGAAGGTCATGGTGTGTCTCCTGTGGATTCGTGGATGGGTCGGGCGCCCGCGTCGCGGGCACCGGCGAGGCCCACACGCTGCCGCGCCGCGCGGCGCGGTGTGAGCGGGCTTTCCCTCGCTCATCCCGCACCCGCACTGCGGCGAAACCCGCGGCACTCGCCGCACAATCGCAGCGCAGCGCCGCGCCGCGCGGCCCACGACGAACGGAGGAGACATGCCCGCAACCACCCACCGCCGCCGCGGCCTGCCCGCCGCCGCAGCGTTGACCTTGGCCGCAGCGCTCGCCGGCTGCGCCGGCCCCACGCCGGCGCCCACGGCCGATGCCTGCGCCGCGCTGAAGGGCCAGATGCTCGGCCAGCAGCAGGCCACGATCGCCGATGCCAAGCTCGTGCCCGATGCCGCGGGTGTGCCGGCGCACTGCGCGGTCAACGTCAAGCTCGTCGACTCCACGCTGCGCATCGAGGCGCGGCTGCCCATCAGCGGCTGGAACGGCAAGCTCGTCACGCTCGGCGGCGGCGGCTTCAAGGGCGAGGCCTTCGTGCCCACGCGGCCGTACTTCAGCCCGTCGATCATCGGCGAGCGCTACGCCACCATCGCCACCAACGGCGGCTACGACTACCCGACGCGCGACGCCGGCTACTTCAAGGCCGAGTTCGCCTACGACCCGGTCAAGCTCGCCGACTACACCTACCTCTCGATCCACCGCGCGCTGCCGTTCGGCAAGGAGCTGGTGGCGCGCTTCTACGGCAAGCCGGCGGCGAAGAACTACTTCGAAGGCTGCTCCGCCGGCGGCCACGAGGGCATGATGCTCTCGCAGCGCTGGCCCGATGATTTCGACGGCATCGTGGCGCGCGCGCCGGCCGGCAACTTCATGGGCCTGTTCCTGCAGTTCAACCAGGTGGCCACCGCGAGCCGCGCGCCCGGCGGCACGCTCAACGCGGCCAAGCAGAAGCTGCTCGCCACCGCGGTGCTCGAGCAGTGCGATGCGCTCGACGGCCTGGCCGACGGCATCATCAGCAAGCCCGCCGCGTGCAACTTCGACCCCGCCCGGCTGCGCTGCCCCAACGGTGCCGACGCCGGCAACCAATGCCTCAGCGACGCGCAGCTGCGCACCGTGCGTGCCGCGTCCACCGGCTTTCGCACCAGCGACGGCGCGTGGTCGCACCCGGGCGTCAACTGGGGCGGCGAAGACAACGCCACCAAGGGCTGGGGCGAGTACCTGTGGCCACTGGCGCCGGCGCCGTTCAACGGCCAGCCGCTGGCGGCGCTGTTCTCCGACGGCTTCGTGCGCTCGTTCATCGTGCGCGACGCCAACTACGACCCCACCAAGTTCAACCCCGACGAGTGGCGCGCGTCGCTGCACGCGGCAGGCACCACGTTCAACGCCTTCAACCCGGATCTCTCGGCGCTGCGCGCGCGCGGCGCCAAGCTGATCCTGTGGAACGGCCAGCAAGACACCGCGGTGAGCCCGAGGGACACCGCGCGCTACTACGACGCCGTGGTGCGGAAGATGGGCCAGGCTGCCGCCGACGAGACGGTGGAGCTCTTTCTCGCGCCGGGCGTGGGCCATTGCTCGGGCGGCCCCGGCCCCGATCGCGTGGACCTGATGAAGGCGCTCGTCACCTGGGCCGAGCGCGGCACGCCGCCGTCACGCCAGGGCGTGGTGCAGACTCAGCTCGACGCCAACGGCCAGAGCGTGGCCACGCGGCCGATGTGCAAGCACCCGAGCTATCCGCGCTACAACGGCAGCGGTGACCCCAAGGCGGCGGCGAGCTTCGCCTGCAGCACGCAGTGAGCGTGCGCGGCATGCGCCTGCCGTCACTGCCCGCCACGAGGAAGGCCCCGTGACCCAGAAGACCTTCGCCCGCAACGTCGCGCCCGACAGCGTGGACTTCCGCGATCGCGTGTACCGACCCTCGGTGGCGCTGATCCCGGCCGCGGGCTTCAGGCCCAGGCGGCTCGGTGCCCTGCCCGTGCTGAACCAGCGCAGCACCGATGCCTGCACCGGCTTTGCCATGGCCGCCTGCGTGCACGCGCTGCTGCTGCGGCGCGACGGCGCGCTGAAGAAGGCGGTGTCGCCGTTCATGCTCTACGGCATGGCGCGGCGCTACGACAACCTGCCCGGCGATGCGGCGACCAGCGGCTCCACCTGCCGCGGCGTGCTCAAGGGCTGGTTCAAGCACGGCGTGTGCGAGCAGCGCCTGTGGCCGCGGCTCGAGGAGCCCACCGGCAGGCGCGGCCCCACCGACTGGTGGGACGACGGCGTGCGCCGCCCGCTCGGCGCCTACTACCGCGTGGAGCCGCGCTCGGTGGTCGACATGCAGGTGGCGCTGCTCGAAGCCGGCGTGCTGCTCGCCAGCGCGCAGACGCATGCCGGCTGGGAGGCCGGCCACCGCAGCAAGCCCACCGCGCGCCTGGGCGCGCGCGGCACGCCCTGGCAGATCCCCTACACGCGCGGCGCGCGGCCCGCCGGCGGCCATGCCTTCGCGATCGTGGGCTACACCGCGCGCGGCTTCATCATCCAGAACTCATGGGGCGAGGCCTGGGGCACGCACGGCCTGGCCGAACTGAGCTACGACGACTGGCTCGACCACGGCTACGACTGCTGGGTGGCGCAGCTGGGCGTGGTGACCGAGCTGCACCTGCAGGCCGCCGCCGGCCACGGCGCGCCGCGCGCCGCGCCGGGCAGCCACACCGGCGTGCTCGACGTGCACGCGCTGTCGCCCTACATCGTCAACACCGGCAACGACGGTGCGCTCTCGGCCAGCGGCATCTTCCACACGCGTGAGTCGGACCTCGACGAGATCGTGAACACGCTCATGCCCGCGCAGCGGCGCGCCTGGCAGATCCCCGCCGGCGAGCCGATGGACGTGGTGCTCTACGCGCATGGCGGCCTCACCGACGAGCAGGCCGCCGCCGCCACCGCGGGCACGTGGATCCCGCTGCTGATGGCGCAGCGCATGTTCCCGGTGTTCTTCATGTGGGAGAGCGGTCTCGTCGACACGATCCTCAACGAGATCGCCGAGGCCTTTCGCAAGCGCGGCGAAGTGCCCACCGGCGGCCCGCTCGAGAAGATCGACCGCTGGTGGAGCGACCGCATCGAGGGCGTGGCCCGCGTGATCGGCAAGCCGCGCTGGGGCGAGATGAAGGAGAACGCGCGCCTGCTGAGCGAGAACGCTCGAGGCGGCGCGCGCCTGATGGCGAACCGGCTGCGGCCGTTGACGAAGCAGATCCGGCTCCACCTGGTGGGCCACTCGGCCGGCGCCATCATCCACAGCCACCTGGCCGCGCTGCTGGCGAACGATGGCTGGACCCTCGAAACGCTGAACCTGCTGGCCCCCGCCGTGCGCGTGGACACCTTCGACGCGCTCGTGCTGCCGCTGCTGCGAAGCGGCCGCATCCGCCGCATGGCGCAGTTCCACCTCAACGACGCCACCGAGGCCGACGAAGGCGGCATGCGCGCGGCGCTGGGTTACCGGCGCTCGCTGCTCTACCTGATCAGCAACGGGCTCGAGGAGCGCCGCGAGGTGCCGGTGCTGGGCATGCAGAAGTACTTCGACGCCCACGCCGCGCTGCCCAACGTGACGGTGCGCGTGGCGCCGGAATCGGCCGCCACGCATGCCACGCGGCACGGCGGCTTCGACGACGACGCCGCCACGCAGCGCAGCGTGGTGGCGCACATCGGCGCTCAGGCCGTGCCGCAGTAGCAGCCCCCGGGATCGGCAGTCGCGCCGGCGCCAGCGGGCCCGGCGTGATGCGGCGGTGACGCAGCGCAAGGCTGGCGGCAGCGCAAGACGGTATGAACGGGCAGCACGGAACCGGCGGCGCGCCGGTGCGCCGCGCGCAACGCAGCCGACCGAAGGAGCGGCAGCCGATGAAGCCCTTGAGCGGAGTGGATGGCGCCTTCCTCTACCTCGAAACCGAGGCGACGCCGATGCACGTGGCGTCGCTGCACCTGTTCGATCGGCCGGCCGGCTACGCGGGCGACTTCCATGCCGACATGACGCGACAGATGCGCAGCCGCCTGCGCCTCGCGCCGGTGCTCACGCGCAAGCTCGCGCCGATGCCGCTGCAGTTCGCCAACCCGATGTGGGTCGACGACGACCGGCTCGATCTCGACTACCACGTGCAGCGCGTGCGGCTGCCCGAGCCCGGCACGCAGGCCCAGCTCGAAGACTGCGTCGGCGCACTGCACTCGGCGCTGCTCGACCGCAGCCGCCCGCTGTGGCGGATGGCGGTGATCGACGGCCTGCAATCGGGCCAGCTCGCCTACTACATCCAGGTCCACCATTCGGTGCTCGACGGCCAGGCCGGCGTGCTGCTGGCGCGCGTGCTGTTCGACGCCACGCCCGAGCCGCGTGCGCTGCCGCGCCGCGGCGCACCGCACGCCGAGCATCCCGGCGCGGCCGAGCTGGCCGCTGCCGCGTTGAAGCACGACGCCGGCCAGTACATCAAGCTCGTGCGCCACCTGCCCGACGTGGTGAAGACGCTGGCCGGCCTGTTCGGCAAAAAGATCGGCCAGGCGCAAGGCCGGCTCGGGCAGAACTTCGCCTTCGGCCCGAAGACGCCGCTCAACGTGCCGGTCACCGCCGAACGCGGCTTTGCCGGCGTGTCGGTGCCGCTCGACACGCTCAAGCAGCTCGCCGCCGCGCACGACGCCAAGCTCAACGACATCGTGCTGGCGCTGTGCAGCGGCGCGCTGCGCCGCTACCTGGCGCGGCACGGCGGCATCCCGAAGAAACCCTTGATCGCGACGATGCCGATCTCGGTGCGCGATGCCGGCAACACCGACTACACGACGCAGGCCACGTTGAGCCTGGTGAACCTGAACACCCACATCGCCGACCCGCTGAAGCGCCTGCGCGCGATCCGCGACGCGGCGGGCGCGGTGAAGGGCCTGGCGCAGCGCGCACGCGGCGTGATTCCCACCGACTTCCCGTCGATCGGCGTGCCGTGGCTGCTGCAGGGCGTGGCGGCGCTGTACGGGCGCTCGGGCATCATCAAGGCCATGCCGCCGATCGCCAACGTGGTGATCTCCAACGTGCCGGGCCCGCAGGCGCCGCTGTACGCCGCCGGTGCGCGCATGACCGATTACTGGCCGCTGTCGATCGTCGAGCACGGCGTCGGCCTCAACATCACCGTGATGAGCTATGCGGGCACGATGGGCTTCGGCTTCACCACCGCGCGCTGCGCCGTGCCCGACGCGCGCGAGCTGACGGCGGCGCTGCTCGAGGCGCTGCACGAACTGGTCGCGCGCAGCGCGCGCGCCTCGCGTGCACGCGCCGCCCGGCACTGAAGAACGCAACCGCAACTTGAACTCTATGCGCCAGCTCAGTGGACACGACGCGAGCTTCCTGTACGCGGACACGATCCACGCCAACTCCAACGTCACCTTCGTCCAGATCTACGACCAGAGCACCGTGCCAGGCGGCACGCTGCGCTTCAAGACGATCCTGGCGCACATCCACAGCCGCCTGCACCGCTCGCCGATCTTCCGCAGCAAGCTGCTGCGCGTGCCGTTCGACCTCGACGAGCCGTACTGGGTGGAAGACGAGGTGTTCGACCTCGAATACCACGTGCGCCACATCGCGCTGCCCAAGCCGGGCGACTGGCGCCAGTTCTGCATCCAGGCCTCGCGCATCCACGCGCGCGCGCTCGACCTGCAGCGGCCGCTGTGGGAGATCTACGTGATCGAGGGGCTCGACAGCTTCACCGATCTGCCGCGCGGCAGCTTCGCGCTGCTGACCAAGATCCACCATGCGGCGATCGACATGGAGACGCGCAACGAGTTCATCGAGGTGCTGCACGACACCACGCACCGGCCGCCGAAGGCCGAGCCGACCGAGCCGTGGTTCCCGGAGAGCGCGCCCAGCTCGATCGCGCTGCTTTGCCGCGCCGGCGTCAACGCGATGTTCGCGCCGTGGCAGCTGATGGGCCCGTTCACGCGCGCCGCGCCGACGATGATGACCTTCGCGCGCGACGTGCTCTCGCCCGAGCCGCAGCGCGCGGCAACGCGCTTCAACGCGGTGGTGTCGCCGCACCGTGTGTTCGACACGCGACGCTTCCTGCGCGCCGAGTTCGAGCGCATCGCCGGCCTGGTGCCCGGCGCCACCGTCAACGACGCCGTGCTGGCCGTCTGCTCCGGTGGTCTGCGGCGCTACCTCGAGGCCAACGCCGAGCTGCCGCAGGCCGATCTCACCGCGTTGGTGCCGCTCGGCATCGGTGTGGAACAGGGACACACCGCCGCGTCGCGTCGCATCGCGTTCGGCACCCACATCGCCGACCCGGTCGAGCGGCTGGCGTGGATCCACCGGCAAACCGCGGCGCGCGAACCCGCCGAGAGCGAGCGCGACCTGCCGCTGCCGGCCTGCACCATCACGCCCGTGCCGAGCCCGCCCGGCCCGGTGTACCTGCACGGCGCGCGCATGACGTACTTCTCCGCCATCCTGCCGATCGCCGACGGCATGGGCCTGGTGTTCGCGGTCACCGACTACGACGGGCGCATCGTCGTGTCGCCCACCTCATGCCGCGAGCTGATGCCCGACCCGCAGGCCTTCACGCAGTGCGTGCGCGACAGTTTCCAGCGCTACCTGGCGCTGGCGCGCAAGGCGCCGGCGCCGAAGGCTAGATCGGCACGGCCGCGTGCGTCAGCAGCCGATAAGCGTGCCCCATCGCCCCCGAAGGCTCGAACGGGCGCCACGCGCCTTCGGGCTGCGAGAGGCGGTCGGCCACGATCCACAACACCACGGCGTTGAAGCCGAGCCCCACGTGGCTGCCCGGCACGCGGATGTTCTCGTGCAGCGCCGGATCGCCCTCGACGGTGGCCTCCTGCGGCGGCACGACGCCGTCGCTGAGCGAATAGAGGCAGCTCAACGGCATCGGCAGCGTCTTGCGCTCGCGCAGCCGCTTGGCGCGCGGCTGCATGGTGTGGGCGTGCGTCCCCATCGGGTGGGCGATCAGCCGGTACATCGCCTTCACCAGCGGCGGCGATGCGCTGCCTTCCGGATCGACCGTGATCGGGCTGCCCAGCGTGACGACGCAGCGCACGCACTCGGGCACCTGATGCGCACCATAGAGCGCGAACACGCCGCCCAGGCTCCAGCCGACGAGACTCACCTTGCGGCCCGTCTTGTGGTGCAGGTAGCGGATCTTCTGCTCGAGCGCGGTGGCGTGCTTGGCGTGAAAGCCCACGTTGCGCCCCAGGCCCCAGGTTTCCGCCGCGTAGCCGCGGTTGCGCAAGAACACCTCGAGCCCGATCAGCGATGCCTCGCTGCCCATGAAGCCGGGCAACAGCAGCACCGGATGGCCGTCGCCGTGCGGCGCCGTCATCAGCACCGGAAGCGAGAACGGCAACAGCCCCAGCTCGATCAGCGCGCGCAGCTCCAGCAAGGAGTGAGCGGACTTGGGGCTGCCGGTGTGAGGGTGCCGTTTCGCCATCGGGGGCTATGTTAGGTCACGGCAGAGGGCGGAATCGACCGGCTCACCCCCGCACCCGCACCCCCGCCGCCACATCGAGGTGCCCTTCACCGCGCGCGATGCCGGCATCGAGCAGCGCCGCCAGCGCCGGGATCATCGTGAGCTTCTGCCCGCCGCGCTCGGCCTCTTCGATCATCAGGCGCAGATCCTTGCGCGCCATCGACATCTCGAACGACGGCTGATCGAACTTGCCGTCGGCGATGCGCTTGCCGCGCTGCGGCAGCGTCTGGCCCGGGTTGAATTGCTCGAACAGGCTGAATGCGTCTTTCATGTCGATGCCCACCGCAGCGGCCAGCCGGCCCACGTCGCCCAGGATGCCGAGGATGCCCAGCAGCGTGAGGTTGCCGAACAGCTTGAACGCCGCCGCGCGCTCGGGCTGCGGGCCGAGATAGACGAGCTTGCCGGTCATCGCCTGCAGCGCGGCTTGCAAAGCCTCGTGCCGCGCGGGGTCGCCCGAGATCAGCATCCAGCCCGTGCCCTCGGCGCAATTGGCCGGCGCCATGAACACCGGCGCGTGCACGTAGCGCACGCCCCGCGCATCCCACCGCGCCACGCGCTCGGCCGTGGGGCGCACCGCGGTGGTGGTGTGATCCACCACCCACGCACCGCGCGGCAGCGCGCCGGCCAGCGGCTCGAGCACGGCGTCGACCGACGCATCGTCACCCAGCGAAAGGTGGATGCGCTCGGCGCCCTGCACCGCAGTGGCCACGCTGGCGCAGGCGGTGATGCCGGTATCGCCCGCGGCCAGCGCCTGCGCCTTGGCCGCACTGCGGTTCCACGCGCGCACGGCGAGGCCGTTGGCGCGCGCGCGGCGGATGAAGCCCGCGCCCATGAGGCCGGTGCCGAGGAAGGCGATGGTGGTCATTGAGGTCTCCTTGTACGAATAGCGCACATCGTCGCACGATCGTCATTCACCCAGAAACCGGCGGCAGAACGCGTCCACACTCAGCACCGCGCACAGGCCCGGCGTGCCGGCCAGCGCGAGCAAATCACGGTCGCCGGACACCAGGGCCTTGGCCTTGCCGGCCACGGCGAGCTGCAGAAACGGCACGTCGAACGGGTCGCGACAAGGCGGCACCCGAGGCGGAGCGCCGATGCGCACCACCTGCATCCACGGCACCACATCAGCCAACAGATCCTCTTGCTCGGCAGCCGATAGCTTGAACTTCGGGTACGCAAGCACGCGCACCAACTCCTGCGCCGTGGCCGTGCTGGCCAACGGCACGAAACGCCCACTCTGCCAGCCCACGCGCACGCGCGCCGCCGGCCCGCTGCGGAACAACAACGCCGAAAGCACCACGTTGGTGTCGAGCACCACGCGCGGCGCCGCCATGGCTAGCGCGCGCGAGGCGACTTCTTGCGGACGACGCGCTTGGCGCCCCGCGCATCGGCGGTGCCATACGCGGCGGCGGGCTCTGCGGCCACCGGCGCCGCGCCACCGGCGCGCGCCCAGCGCACCGCATCGGCCACGTCACCCTCACCCAAGCCCAGCGCCGCGAGCTTGGCGCGCACCGCATCACCGCGCTGGATGCGCACCGGCGTGAGCACGATCTGCCCGTCGAGCACGGCCACGTCGAAGTACTCCACCGTGCCCACGGCCTGCACCGCGGCTTTGGGCAGCGTGAGCTGGTTCTTGGAGGTGAGCTTGGCGAGCATCGGAAATCCCTGTAGCAAGGAATCCTTACTATAGCAAGATCTCAGCCATCTTGTCGCTCTGCTGCCCGGGCCATTCATCGCGCCGCTGCGTTCGCAAACCCGCGCCCCACCTCCCTCAGCGACGCGCGCACCCGCTCCACGATCGGCGACGTGCCGTGGGCTGACAGCACCAGCTCATGCGTAGCACGCGTCATCGCCACGTAGAGCAGGCGTGCGGCGTCGTCGAGCGCCTCGTCCCCCATGGGCAAGGCCTGGAGGCCTGCCACGAAGACGCGCGGAAACTCCAAACCCTTGGCGCTGTGCATGGTGACGAGCTTGACGCTCGGGCGCCTCCAGTCGAATCGGCGGAAGGCCTGTGCGTTCATGGACTGCACCGCGATCTTTCGGCGCGCCAGCGCCTGCTCGATGGGCTTCATCAGGTATTTGGCACGGCAGAGCACGGCCATGTCTTCGAGCGCTTGACCGGTGGCGTGGGCCTGAGCCACGCGCTCGGCGATGAGCTCGGCCTCTTCGCGGTCGTCTTGGGCCTCCATCAACACCGGCAGCGCGCCACGGCGGCCAGCGGTGGCGGGCTGCACGAGGGGGACCTCATCGTCGTCTTTGCCCTCGCCTGCACCTTGCAGCAGGCTTTGCGCGCAATGCACGGCCAACGCCAACACCTCGGCCGTGTTGCGATAGTTGATCTTGAGAATGCTCGTGCGGCCCCTCGCGTCGATGCCCACGCTGGCGAAGTTGAACCTGCGGCGCTTCTTCTGGTAGATCGACTGCGCGTCGTCATACAGCACCAGCAGGCTCTTGGTGTCTGGGTTCACCAATCGAACGGCCATGCGCAGCCAGGCATCTTCGAAGTCGTGCGCCTCGTCCACCAGCAACGCGGTGTATTGCCCGCTGGGCACGAAGCCGGTTTCGAGCGCGCGCTCCACTGCACGTACGGTGACGATGAAGTGTTCCTCGCGTGTCGGGACGGGCGGCACATCGAGCTGATAGCTGCGAACGACGTCTTCGCACCAACGATGAAACGTGCTTACCTGCACTCGCTCGTCGATACCCCGCTGCCGAAGCTGGGCGTCGATGCGGTCGGCCAGTGCGCGGTTGAAGCACAGCACCAACACCGGCTGGTCCGGCCGCGCAGCGGCGGCCAGGTGCTGCGCGCGATGAATCAGGATCATCGTCTTGCCCGAGCCAGCCGCGCCGTGGATCACGCGGTGCCCCTCACCCAATGTGCGCGCGACCTGCTCCTGCTGCAGGTCCATCACCTGCAGAAGATCGGGCAACGCCGGGGCGGCGCCGGCCGTATCGGCAAAGTCGAGCCCCTCTTGCTGCTGCATGCGCAGCTCAGGGAAGAGGTGCCACCGAATTCGATCGCGCTGCGGCAGCGTGAGCGTGTGCGGGTACGCCACGGTGAACAGCCCCCACAACCGGCGCTGAAAGTCTCCCGGTTGCACGGCATCCGCCAAATCATCGCGCAGCAGCGAGCGCTGAGCGGGGAACAGTTCGCCAAAGTCGGTGCCCGCCACCTGCTCGGCCTGGATGTGGGAGAACACCACGCCCCACCCATAGGGGAACAGCAGCTTGCCGCAGAATGGCCCATCGGCATGCACAAGCGCCGAGTCTCGCTGCATCACGCCCACCAGCTCCATCGCGTAGTCGCGCGCTTGGCGCAGCGGGTTGCCCTCGGTGATGCGGCCGCGGGCGGTGTCGAGCTCCACCTTGTCGGGCGTGGCAGCCACCAGCGTGCTGCGCTTCCAGTCCTTCACCTCCAGCAGCAGGATGCCTTGCCGCGGGCTGAGGATCACGAAGTCAGGCTGCCGGGCGCGGGGGCCCACAGGCACGTTGTGCCAGACGATGCAGTCGTCTTCGAGGCAACGCCTGAGTTGGTTGAGAACCCGGCGTTCGCCCGCATTGCAGCGTTGGTCTACGTTCGACTGCCCCTGGGGAAAGATGGCCACTTGCTGGAGTCCTCAGCGCCGTATCTCACCCAGTCGCACCCACTCACGGCCGCGCTTGTAGAACCAGAAACTCCAACCGTTGGCGGCGCGCCCCACAACCGCCTTGGCGGCCGACGATGGCGATTCGAACAGCTTCCTGCCATACGAGATTCGCCCGTCTTTGCGCAGCGTCGCCCGGTATCGCTGGCCCTTGTAGTCGGCTCGAAGAGGGATGCGCCTGTCGATCGAACCAGCGAAGGCCAACGAGCCTCGATTGTTCGCCGCCTTCTTCCGTTGCCTGACCCGGGCGAAGTTGCCCCCCAAGAGGCGCGCACGCTCGTCATCTTGTTGCGCCTTGACGCCACGATTGACGTCAGCCTTCAGGTCTCGCGCCCCAGGCAGCCGACCTTGAACGCGATTGCCGACGGGGCGGGTGATTCGAAGGAGCAGCGACTCGATCGGTTTGATGTGGTGGCCCGCCGTGGTGAGGTAGACGCTGAATCGATTCCAGCGACGTGCATGTCGATCCTTGAGATGGTGCTTCACCCGGCCCATCAGGTTCGTCGCGAGCCCAACGTAGTACAGCGTGTCGCCCTTGTACAAAGCGTAGACACCGCCGTGGCCCTTGATCATCCCGGCCAGGGTGGAGCGAAAGTGCTCGCCTTCCAGAACCTCCCCATCAACTCGTTCGAGGTATTCCCGCACCAAGCGCTTGTGCTGTATCGCCATGACGCTGCCTCACGCCTCCCTATCGTTCTGCCGATCCCGCAAGATCCCCTGCGATCAAACTGATCTCGAGCGTGGCGTGGATAGCGGCAGCCTTGACGTCTCGAACGGCCCGCCCGGCCGCGGTAAGCAGCCGGTCGATCTCGATGCGCGCGCGTTGTTCTGGGTTGGTCAACTGCGTCGATTCCGGTCGGGGCGCCCCTCCGCCGCCTGCCGTCGTGATGATACTGACAGCGGGGTGGCAAACGGGTAACCCCGATAGACCTCGCTTCGGTGACCCACCTTGACCACCTCGACGACGATCTCGGCTTCGAGAATGACGTAGACGATTCGATAGACGCCCTGCCGGGCGCGGTACAGGTCGCTGTTGCCGCTGAGCGTCTCGCAGCCGGGTGCGCGTGGATCGTCGCGCAACGCCTGCATGCGGCTCAAGATTCGCTTGACCTCGGCCTTGGGGATGCCGCGCAGGTCTTTGGCGACCGAGGGCTTGACCCTCAGCTCATAGCGTGCCATCGGCCTTGAGCTTGGCGAGAAAGTCTTCGTAGCTCAGGGCCTTCTCCTTGGCGCGTGAACGCACGGCGGCAAGGTCGGCCTCGTCTTCGCGCAATGCCTGGCGGACCGCGTCGTTGACGATCTCGGACATGCTCCTGCGGCTGTGCGCGGATTTCAGGCGCAGAGCGCGGTGCAGTTCAGGCTCCAGGTAGACGGTGGAGCGCACGGCTTCGGTGGGGGTGGTCATGGCGGAGGCCTCGCGACAGGGGTGCATTTTAGTGTCATGACATCATGACGTCAAAATGTCTCTGGCGTTGGCGCTGCAGCTGGCGCACCATGAAGTTCCCGCAACTCGTGCGGGAATTTCATGGTTCTCGCCTACGCCTTCGCCCCCTCCCCGGCCACGCCGCCACGCGCCACACCAAACGCCGCCCGCAGCGCCGCCTCGGCTTCATCCAGGCTATCTGCGGCAATCAATATCTGCTGAATCTGCGCCGGCGACAGCGTCTTCGGCGGGTACTCCGCCACCAGGCGCGCCACGCGCTCGCTCGCCTCGGGGTAGAAGCGCGCGAGCAGGCCGCGCAGCTGCGCGGCGGTGGCGTTGCCGAGTTCGATCTCGAGGTCGATGCGGCCGGGGCGGATCAGCGCGGCATCGAGCCGCTCGCGGTGGTTGGTGGTGAGCACCACGATGCGGCCCTCCTGCGCGCCCACGCCGTCGAGCGCGTTGAGCAGCCCCGAGAAGCTGATCTGGATGCGGCTGTCCTGCTTCTCGCGGGCGTTGAAGAAGGAGTCGATGTCTTCGATCAGGATCAGCGAGCGCGGCGGCGTGCGCTGCAGCAGGTCGGCCATCACGTTGTCGGTGAGCTTGGGGTTGGTGAGCGAGATCGCGCACAGCTTCAGGCGCAGCTCGCCCGCGAGCGCGAAGGCGGCGCTGGTCTTGCCGGTGCCGGGCGGGCCATACAGCAGGTAGCCGCGCCGCCAGGGGATGCCCATCTGCGCGTACCACTCGCGCCGCGAGAAGAACTCGTGGATGTCGTCGTGCAGCAGCTTGGCTACGCCTTCGTCGAGCACCACCGAATCGAGCGCGCGCCGCGGCTTGCTGTCGGCCTGGCGCCATTCGTCGCCCCAGCGGTCCACGGTGTAGAGCGTCAGGCGGTTGGCGCGCCGCGCACCGGCGTGGCGCAGCACGCCTTCGAGCAGCTCCTCCATCAGCCGCCGCGAGGCGAACAGCGCGCCCAGGCGGATGGTCTCCACCACCTGCAGGTTCATCGCGATGTCACGCTGCATCCACATCAGCCGGCCGCGGTACCAGAAGAGGTGAAATCCCGGCGCCGGGCTGTAGTGCAGCTGCGGAATGTCGTCGGCCTGCGCCTCGTCCTCCGCGATCGCGGCCGGCGCCTGCACCACCGTGAACCAGCGGCTCTTCTGGCCGAAGCGCTGGTCGTTGAGCCAGGCCAGAAAGGCCGCGAAGAGATCGTTGCGGCTGTCGAGCGTGGCGGTGACCACCACGGCGCGCTTGGCCTGCGACCACAGCTTGCCGGGCAGCGTGCGCAGCGCCGCCACGAGCACGCCCACCAGCCCGAGCGCCAGGCCGCCGGCGAAGATCTGGTTGCTCAGCTGCGTGCGCAGCGCCTCGATCAGGGCCTCCCACATGGCGCTGCGCCGGAGCGATCAGTCCGCAAAGCTCTTGTTCTCGGCTGCCATCTTCACCACCACCGCCGTCGGCTCGAACCGCGGGCCGTACTTCTTGGCCAGCTCGCGCGCGCGCGCCACGAACTTCGCCGGCCCCATCGCATTGATGAACTGCAGCGCCCCGCCCTGGAACGGCGCGAAGCCCCAGCCGAAGATCGAGCCGATGTTGCCGTCGGCCACCGAGCGCAGCACACCCTCTTCGACGCAGCGCGCGGCCTCGTTGGCTTGCGCGAACATCAGCCGGTCGATCAGCTCCTGCTGGCTCGGCTGCTCGGGTCTCGGCGGGTACATCCTGGTGAGCTCGGGCCACAGCTGCTTGCCCTTGCCGTCGGCGCCCGTGCCCCAGTCGTAGAAGCCCTTGCCGGCCTTCTTGCCGATGCGGCCGATCTCGCACATCTGGCGGATCACGCTGCCGCCGGGGTGCTCACGATACGGCTTGCCCTCGGCGGCGAGGTCCTTGCGCGTCTGCTCCTGCACGTGCAGGCTCAACGAGAGGCTCACCTCGTCTTGCAGCGCCAGCGGCGGCATCGGCATGCCGGCCTGCAGGCCGGCCACCTCGATGCTGCGCGGGTGCACGCCCTCCTGCAGCATGGCGATGCCTTCGGTGACGTAGGTGGCGAACACGCGGCTGGTGTAGAAGCCGCGACTGTCGTTGACCACGATCGGCGTCTTGCCGATCTGCAGCACGTAGTCGAAGCCCTTGGCGAGCGTGTCGTCGCTCGTCTCCTGGCCCACGATGATCTCCACCAGCGGCATCTTGTCCACCGGGCTGAAGAAGTGCAGCCCGATGAAGTTCTTCGGCCGCGCGCTCGCCTTGGCCAGGCCCGTGATCGGCAGCGTGCTGGTGTTGCTGGCGAAGGTGGCGTTCGCGGCGAGCTGCGCCTCGGCCTTCTTGGTCACGTCGGCCTTGATGGCGCGGTCTTCGAACACGGCCTCGATCACCAGGTCGCAGCCCTGCAGATCGCCGTAGCTCGTGGTCGGTTTGATCCTGGCGAGCAGGGTGTCGCGCTTCTCCACGGTGCTGCGGCCCTTCTTGATCGCCGCGTCGAGCAGGCCTTGCGAATAGGCCTTGCCCTTGTCGGCTGCCTCTTGCGTCGTGTCGAGCAGCACCACGTCGATGCCGGCCTTGGCCGACACGTAGGCGATGCCGCCGCCCATCATGCCGGCGCCGAGAATGCCGAGCTTGCCCACCGTGCTCTTGCCCGGCGCGCTGGGGCGTGACGCGCCCTTCTTGATCGCGTTGAGCTGGTACCACAGCGTGTTGATCATGTTCTTCGCTTCGGCGCTCATCACGCAGGCCGCGAAGTAGCGGCTCTCCACCTCGCAGGCGGAGTCGAAGTCGAGCAGCCCGCCTTCGAACAGGCAGCTCATGATGTGCCGCACCGCCGGGTAGTTGCCGTAGGTCTTGGCGCTGGCGATCGACGGCGCGATGGCCAGCATCTGCACCACGCCGGGCGAGCGGCTGTCGCCGCCGGGGATCTTGAACTTCGGCTGGTCCCACGGCGCCTTGGCCTTGGGGTTGGCGTGGATCCACGCGCGGGCCTTGGCCATCAGGTCGTCGCGGTCACGGGCGAGTTCGGTGAGGATGCCCATGCCTTGCGCCTTGGCCGGCGCGATGTCGTTGCCCTCGCCGCAGATCTGCATCGCCTGCTGCATGCCCACCAGGCGCAGCAGCCGCTGCGTGCCGCCACCGCCGGGCAGCAGACCGAGCTTCACCTCGGGCTGGCCGAGCTTGAGTTTGGGGCTGTCGATGGCGATGCGCGCATGGCAGGCGAGCGCAAGCTCGAGGCCGCCGCCCAGCGCGTGGCCGTTGATGGCGGCCACCACCGGCTTGCCCTGCAGCTCCATCTGGCGCAGCACCTTCTTCATCGCCATCGAGCCTTCGAACGGCTCCTCGGGCCTGCTCCACTTGCTCATGCGGTCGAGGTCGCCGCCGGCGCAGAAGTCGGCCTTGCCGCTGGTGAGGATCAGGCCCTTCACGTTCACTTCGGCCAGCTTGTGCACCGCCGCTTCGATGCCCTGCATCAGCGCGTCGCCCACCACGTTCATCGGGCGGCCGGGCAGGTCCATCGTGGCGACGAGGATGCCGTCGTCGCCGAGTTCGAGTTTGACTGCGTTGCTCATGGTGTTCCTCAAACCCGTTCGATGATGGTTGCGATGCCCATGCCGCCGCCGACACAAAGGGTGGCGAGGCCGGTGCTCAGGTTGCGGCGCTCCAGCTCGTCGAGCAGCGTGCCCAGGATGATGCAGCCCGTGGCGCCCAGCGGGTGGCCCATGGCAATGGAGCCGCCGTTCACGTTCACGCGGTCGAGCTCCACGCCGAGGTTGCGTGCCGTCTGCATCGGCACCACGGCGAAGGCCTCGTTGATCTCGTAGAGGTCGATGTCTTTCGGGCTCATGCCGGCCTTGGCGAGCGCCTTCTTCGCCGCCGGCGTGGGGCCGGTGAGCATGATGGTGGGCTCGCTGCCGCTCACCGCCGCGGCGCGGATGCGCGCGCGCGGCTTCAGGCCCGCCTTCTTGCCGCCTTCGGCGCTGCCCACCAGCATCAGCGCAGCACCGTCGACGATGCCGCTGGAGTTGCCGGCGTGGTGCACGTGTGTGATCTGCTCCACGGTGGTGTACTTGCGCAGCGCGGTGGCGTCGAAGCCCATCTGGCCGATCATGGCGAAGCTGGGTTCGAGCTTGGCCATCGCGTCGAGGCTCGCGTTGTCGCGGATGGTTTCGTCGCGGTCGAGCAGCATCAGGCCGGCGATGTCTTTCACCGGCACCACGGCGTTCTTGAAGCGCCCTTCGGCGCGCGCGGCGGCGGCGCGCTGGTGCGAGGTGAGCGCGAAGGTGTCGACGTCGGTGCGGCTGAAGCCTTCCATGGTGGCGATCAGGTCGGCCCCGATGCCCTGCGGCACGAAGCCCGTCTTCTGGTTGATGCGCGGGTCCATCACCCAGGCGCCGCCGTCGCTGCCCATCGTCCAGCGGCTCATGCTCTCCACGCCGCCGGCCACGACGAGGTCTTCCCACCCGCTCTTCACCTTGGCGGCCGCGAGGTTCACGCTCTCGAGGCCGCTGGCGCAGAAGCGGCTCTGCGTCACGCCGGCACAGGTGAGCGCCCATTCGGCGTCGAGCACCGCGGTGCGCGCGATGTCGGCGCCCTGCTCGCCCACCGGCGTCACGCAGCCGAGCACCACGTCGTCGACGAGCGAGGTGTCGAGGTCGTTGCGCCGCTCCATCTCCTTCAGCAGCGTGCGCAGCAGCCACACCGGCGTGGCCTGGTGCAGGGAACCGTCTTTCTTGCCCTTGCCGCGCGGGGTGCGCAGGTGGTCGAAGATGAATGCGTCGGACATGAGGTTCTCCTTTGTCTTACTCCCTCTCCCGCCCGTGGAGCCGGAGGCTCCGCCTCCGGGTGCGGGAGAGGGAACGAATCACATTGAGCGTGAGGCCAGTTCCTTCATGATCTCGTTGGTGCCGCCGTAGATGCGTTGCACCCGGGCGTTCACGTACAGCTCGGCGATCGGGTACTCCATCATGTAGCCGTAGCCGCCGAAGAGCTGCAGGCACTCGTCCATCACCTTGCCTTCCTGCTCGGTGACCCAGGCCTTGGCCAGCGCGGCGCGCGCGGCGTCGAGCTCGCCCTTCAGGTGCGCCACCATGCAGGCGTCGACGAAGGCGCGCGCGGCGAGCACGGTGGCCTGCACCTCGGCCAGCTTGAAGCGCGTGTTCTGGAACTCCCAGATCGCCTGGCCGAAGGCCTTGCGCTCCTTCACGTAGGCCAGCGTCTCGGCGAGCGCGCGCTCCATCGCGGCCGCGCCCTGGAGCGCGATGATCAGCCGCTCCTGCGGCAGCTGCTGCATCAGCTGGATGAAGCCCTGCCCCTCGTGGCCGCCGAGCAGGTTCTCGGCCGGCACGCGCACGTCGTCGAAGAAGAGTTCACTGGTGTCCTGCGACTTGAGGCCCACCTTGTCGAGGCGGCGGCCGCGGCGGAAGCCCGGCGTCGCATCACGACCGCCTGCGGCGGTGTCGGTCTCCACCACGATCAGCGACGTGCCCTTGGCGCCGAGCGACTTGTCGGTCTTGCAGACCACGATGATCAGGTTGGCGTTCTGGCCGTTGGTGATGAAGGTCTTGGAGCCGTTGATCACGTACTCGCCGCCCTGCCGCACGGCGCTCGTGCGCACGGCCTGCAGGTCGCTGCCGGTGCCGGGCTCGGTCATCGCGATCGCGCCCACCAGCTCGCCGGTGGCCATCTTCGGCAGCCAGCGGCGCTTCTGCGCTTCGGTGCCGCAGTGGAAGAAGTACGGCGCCACGATCGCCGAATGCAGCCCGCCGCCGAAGCCGCTCAGCACGGCGCGCGTGGCGGCCATGAAGATCACCGCGTCGTGGCCGAAGTCGCCGCCGCCGCCGCCGTACTCGGCCGGCGTGCTGGCGCACAGCAGCCCGTTGGCGCCGGCCTCGCGCCAGGTTTCCAGCGGCATCTGCCCGGCCTCGCGCCACGCGGCGGAGCGCGGCACCCAGCGCTCGCGAAAGAAGCGCTCGGCGCTGTCATGCAGCATGCGATGCTCGTCGGTGATCCAGGGGGAGGCGAAAGTCTCGATCATGATCTGCCCTGCAGGCCGCGGCGCACGGCGCTGTTGATGTCGCGCAGCTCGGCGAGCGTGGTGTCGATGTGCGCGCGCTTGGTCTCCAGCTCGCGGATCGCGGCGTCGGTGCGCGCGAGCACGTAGCGCATCTGCTGCACGCGGCCCTCGCCGTGCGCGCCGTACAGCTCCAGGAAATGCTTGATGTCGGCCAGCGACGCACCGATGGCCTTGCTGCGCAAAATGAGCGCGAGCCGCGTGCGGTCGCCCTTGGTGTAGACGCGCGTGCCGTTCACGCGCCGCGGCTCGAGCAGGCCCTTGTCTTCGTAGAAGCGCACCGCGCGCGCGGTGATGCCGAAGTGCGCGCACAGGTCGCCGATGCCGAACAGCTCGGGGGCGTCGTGGTCGCGGCCGTTGCGCGCCTTCGCGCCGCCGGCGGCGGCCGCCCGCGGCGCGGCGCGCTTGCGCAGCAGGGCCTCGGCCAAGCGTGCCCCTAGCCCAGCACGCGCTGCAGCTTCAGCGCCACGCTCATGTCGCCCGACACCTTGATGCGGCCGGTCATGAAGGCGGTGGTGGGGTCCACCTCGCCGGTCATCAGGTCGCCCAGCGTGTCGGTGGTGAGCGCGATGGTGCAGTCGGTGTCGCGGTCGGTGTTGCTCACGCTGTTGGGCGTGGAGGCACCGTCGATCACCACCACGCCGTCGGCGCCGCAATCGAACTTGAGCGTGGCGTTGAGGCCGCAATCGGCGCCGACCTTGGTGCGCAGGTTGTCGGTGGCGGTGGCCAGGTCCATGCGGGGCTCTCCATCGAGGGCAATCGGAATGCGCCGATGCTAGGCAGCGCGCCGGTCCGGCGCATCCGCGTAATCACCTATGCGTGAAGGCGTTGACGTTAACGTCAAGCTCCCGCCTAATGCCGAGCCATCCCCGCCCCACCGGGCCGTGCCCCTTCGATCATGAGCAGCGCACCCGCCGGCTACCGCAGCGTGTTCCACCCCGGCCTCTTCGCCGGGCAGGTGGCGTGGGTCACCGGCGGCGGCTCGGGCATCGGCCGCTGCGTGGCGCACGAGCTGGCCGCGCTGGGGGCGCAGGTGGTGATCAGCGGGCGCACGGCCGAGAAACTCGAGCGCGTGGCCGCCGAGATCGCGCAAGACGGCGGCCGCTGCGCCACGCGCGCGTTCGACATCCGCGACGAAGACGCGGTGAAGGCCAACGTGGCGAGCGTGGTTGCCGAGTTCGGCCCGGTGCACGGGCTCGTCAACAACGCCGGTGGCCAGTTTCCGGCGCCGATGCAGCACATCAGCAAGAAGGGTTTCGACGCGGTGGTGGCCAACAACCTCACCGGCGGCTTTTTGATGATGCGCGAGCTGTTCGTGCAGAGCATGGAAAAGCACGGCGGCGCGATCGTGAACATGACGGCCGACTTCCGCAACGGCATGCCGGGCATGGCGCACTCGGGCGCCGCGCGCTCGGGCATGAGCAACCTCACGATGACGGCGGCCTACGAATGGGGCCGCGCCGGGGTGCGCGTGAACGCGGTGGCGCCGGGCTGGGTGGCCTCGAGCGGCATGGACACCTACGACGGCGCCACGCGCGCGATGATCCCCAAGCTCAAGGCGCACGTGCCGCTGCAGCGGCTGGCCACCGAGGCCGAGGTGAGCGCGGTGATCGTGTTCCTGCTCTGCCCCGCTGCGGCTTTCGTCACCGGCGTCACGGTGCAGATCGACGGCGGCTCGTCGCTCGGCAGCGCGATCTTCCCGTTGACGCCAAGCACCAACGCCAACCCCTTCGACGGCTTCCATCGCTCGGTGACGCCCGAGGTGCTCAAGTGAGCGCCACCGGCATGCCGCCGCTGGCCTCGGCGCTCGACACCGCGAGCGCCGCCTTCAAGGCCAACGCCGCGCGCATGCACGAGCGCCTCGCCGAGGTGCGCGCGCTCGAGGCCAAGGTGGTGGCCGAGAGCGAGAGCAAGCGCGAGCGCTTCGAGGCGCGCGGCCAGCTGCTGCCGCGCGAGCGCGTGGCGCGGCTCGTCGACCGCGACGCCGACTTCCTGCCGCTGGCCTCGCTGGCCGGCCTGGGCATGCACGACGACGACGGCAAGAAGAGCGTGATGGGTGGCGGCTCGATCGCCGGTATCGGCGTGGTCGCGGGCAAGCGCTGCATCGTCGGCGCCAGCGATTCGGGCATCAAGGGCGGCACGGTCGCGCCGATGGGGTTGAAGAAGTCGCTGCGCATGTACGAGCTGGCGCGCGAAAACAAGCTGCCGATGATCCACCTCGTAGAGAGCGGCGGCGCCAACCTGCTGTACCAGGCCGAGATCTTCATCGAGGGCGGGCGCACCTTCGCCAACCAGGCGCGGCTGTCGGCGGCGGGCATCCCGCAGATCGCGGTGGTGCACGGCTCGTCGACCGCCGGCGGCGCCTACCTGCCGGGCCTGAGCGACTACGTGGTGCTGGTGCGCGAGCGCTCGAGCATCTACCTCGCCGGCCCGCCGCTGGTGAAGGCCGCCATCGGCGAAGACGCGACCGACGAGGAGCTTGGCGGCGCGCTCACGCATGCCGAGATCACCGGCCTGGGCGAATACCTGGCCGACAACGACGCGCACGCCATCGCGCTCGCGCGCGAGCTGATGCACCAGCTGCCGTGGGACGTGGTGCGCGCGCGCGAGGCCGCCGCGCCGCCGCTTCACGACGCCGAGGAGCTGATGGGCGTGGTGCCGGCCGACGACCGCGAGCCGTACGACGTGCGCGAGATCATCGCGCGGCTGGTCGACGGCTCGCGCTTCCTCGAATTCAAGGCGGTGTACGCCACCGACACCCTGTGCGGCCACGCGCAGATCGAAGGCCACCGCGTGGGCCTCATCGGCAACAACGGGCCGATCCAGCCCGACGGCTCGGTCAAGGCGGCGCAGTTCATCCAGCTCTGTGACCAGAGCGGCACGCCGCTCGTGTTCCTGCAGAACACCACCGGCTACATGGTGGGGCGCAGCGCCGAGCGCGCGGGCGCCATCAAGCACGGCGCCAAGATGATCCAGGCGGTGGCCAACGCGCGCGTGCCCAAGTTCACCATCGTCGTCGGCGGCAGCTTCGGCGCCGGCAACTACGGCATGTGCGGCCGCGGCTTCGACCCGCGCTTCATCTTCGCCTGGCCGAGCGCGCGCGTGGCGGTGATGGGCGGCGCGCAGGCGGCCCAGGTGATGGACATCGTCAACCGCGCCAAGCTCGAGCGCGCCGGCCAGCCGGTGAACGACGCCGCGCTCAGCGCGATGAGCGACCAGCTGCGAGCGCGCATCGACAAGGAGTCCACAGCCCTCTTCGCCACCGCTCGGCTGTGGGACGACGGCATCATCGACCCGCGCGACACGCGCCACGTGCTCGCGCTGTGCCTGGCCATCACCTCGGAGGCCGCGGCGCGCACGCTGCGCCCCAACACCTTCGGCATCGCACGCATGTAGGAGAGCGCATGAAGTTCACGCAGGAGCACCGCCAGCTCGCCGAGACGGTGGAGAAGTTCATCGAGAAGGAGGTCAACCCGCACGTGGCCGAATGGGAGAAGGCCGAGCAGTACCCGGCGCACCAGGTGATGAAGGGCCTGGGCAACCTGGGCCTGCTGGGCCTCAAGTACCCCGAGGAGTTCGGCGGCGCGGGGCTCGACTTCTCGTATTCGATGGTGATGGCCGAGTCGCTCGGCGTGTGCAACTGCGGCGGCATCCCGATGAGCATCGGCGTGCAGACCGACATGTGCACGCCGGCGCTCGCGCGCTTCGGCTCCGACGATCTGCGCCGGCAGTACCTGGCGCCCGCGATCGCCGGCGACATGGTGGGCTGCCTGGGCGTGAGCGAGCCGAGCGCGGGCTCCGACGTGGCCAACATCAAGACCCGCGCGCGCAGGGTCGACGGCGACTACGTGATCAACGGCTCCAAGATGTGGATCACCAATGGCCTGCAGGCCGATTGGTGCTGCCTGCTCGCCAACACCGGCGACGGCCCCTCGCACAAGAACAAGAGCCTGATCGTGCTGCCGATGGACGCGTCCGGCATCACCAAGCAGAAGATCCACAAGATCGGCATGGACAGCTCCGACACCGCGCTGCTCTTCTTCGACAACGTGAAGGCGCCGGCGCGCAACCTGATCGGCCAGGAGGGCATGGGCTTCATGTTCCAGATGATGCAATTCCAGGAGGAGCGGCTCTGGGGCGCGGCGTCGTCGCTGAAGGCGCTCGACCGGCTGATCGACAAGACCATCGAATACACGCGCGAGCGCCAGGCCTTCGGCAAGAGCGTGCTCGACAACCAGGTGGTGCACTTCCGCCTCGCCGAGCTGCGCACCGAGGTGGCCGCGCTGCGCGCCCTCACCTACCAGGCGGTGGAGCTGTACGTGAGCGGGAAAGACGTGACCAAGCTCGCCTCGATGGCCAAGCTCAAGGCCGGCCGCCTGGCGCGCGAGGTGGCCGACAGCTGCCTGCAATACTGGGGCGGCATGGGCTTCACGATGGACAACCCGGTGTCGCAGGCGTATCGCGATTCGCGCCTCGCCTCCATCGGCGGCGGCGCCGACGAGGTGATGCTCGGCATCATCTGCAAGCTCGAGGGCACGCTGCCCAAGGTGATCCACTGAGCGGCGCCATGCTGCTGCCGCCATGACGTTCTCGAAGATCCTGGTCGCCAACCGCGGCGAGATCGCGTGCCGCATCATGCGCACGGCGCGGCGCATGGGCTGGCGCACGGTGGCGGTGTACAGCGATGCCGATGCCGGCGCGCCGCACGTGCAGCTGGCCGACGAGGCGGTGCGCATCGGCCCCGGGCCGGCGGCGCAGTCGTACCTCTCGGTGCAGGCGCTGCTCGCTGCGGCCGAAGCCGCCGGCGCCGACGCCGTGCACCCGGGCTACGGCTTCCTCTCCGAGCGCGAGAGCTTCGCGCAGGCCTGCCTCGACGCCGTGCTGGTCTTCATCGGGCCGCCGCCGGGCGCGATCCGCGCGATGGGCGACAAGGCACTCGCCAAGCGCCGCATGCTCGAGGCCGGTGTGCCCTGCGCGCCGGGCTACCTGGGTGAGGACCAGAGCGACGCGCAGCTCGCGCACCAGGCGCGCACGCTGGGCTTTCCGCTGCTGGTGAAAGCGGTGGCCGGCGGTGGCGGCCGCGGCATGCGGCTGATCGCGCAGGAAGCCGACATCGCCGGTGCACTCGCCAGTGCGCGCCGCGAAGCCGAGAGCGCGTTCGGCGACGGCACGCTGATGCTCGAGAAGCTCATCGAGCGCGGCCGGCACATCGAGATCCAGGTCTTCGCCGACGCGCACGGCAACGCGGTGCATCTCGGCGAGCGCGACTGCACCGCGCAGCGCCGGCGGCAGAAGGTGATCGAGGAGGCGCCGTCGCCGATCGTCAGCGCCGCGATGCGCGACGCGATGGGCCGCGACGCGGTGGCCGCCGCGCGCGCGGTGGGCTACGTGGGCGCAGGCACGGTGGAGTTCATCGTCGATGCAGCCGGCAGGCACTGCTTTCTCGAGATGAACACGCGGCTGCAGGTGGAGCACCCGGTCACCGAGTGCATCACCGGCTTCGACCTCGTGGAGTGGCAGCTGCGCGTGGCCGCGGGCGAGCCGCTGCCGGCCACGCAGGAGCAGATCCGCTTCACCGGCCACGCGATCGAGCTGCGGCTGTACGCCGAGGATCCCTACGACGGCTTCACGCCGCAGACCGGCCGCATCGCGCACTGGCGGCCCGAGGCCGCGCGCGACAGCGGCGTTCGCATCGACGACGGCATCGCCGAAGGCGGCAGCATCACGCCGTACTACGACGCGATGGTGGCCAAGTTCATCACCCACGGCCGCGACCGCGACGATGCCGTGCGCCAGTTGCGCGCCGCACTCGCCGCCGCGCCGCTGCTGGGCCTCGCGCACAACGCGCGCTTCCTGGCCGATCTGCTGGCGAGCCCCGAGTTCACCGAGGCGCGCATGCACACCACGCTGCTCGACGAATGGGCCGCGCAGCAGCACGGCATCGTGCTGCGCCCGCTGCCGAGCGACGAGGCCTGGGCCATCGCCGCCGCCGCGCGCGTCGCGCGCCACGGCCTCGGCTGGCGGCCGGCCAGCCTCGCCGCGCAAAGCCTGCCGCTGCGCTGCGCAGGGCAGACGCGCCATCTGCGCGTGCGCGCCGAAGGCCGGATCGTGCACGTGCAGCACGGCGACTCGGCGATCGCGGTGGCCATCACCAGCCACGACGACCGCGCCTGGCAGTTCGAGGCGAACGGCGTGCGCCGCCGGGCAACGATCGCCGACGACGGCACCACGCTGCACCTGGCGATCGGCCACGACAGCTTCGCGTTCACCGAAGTTTCACCGTGGCCGCAGCGCGAGAGCGCGCTCGACCCGCGCCGCGCGCGCGCGCCGGTGGCCGGCGTGGTGGCGCAGGTGCTCGTGCGCGCGGGCGACACGGTGGCCGCCGGCCAGCAGCTGGTGTCGGTGGAGGCGATGAAGATGGAGATGTGGCTCACCGCCGGCGCCGCCGGCACGGTGCGCGCGGTGCATGCGGCACCGAAGTCGCCGGTGGCAAGCGGCGCGGTGCTGGTGGAGCTCGAGATCGCCGAATAGGAACACGCCATGGACAAGGCCATCCTCACCTGCGCGCTCACCGGCGTGCTCACCGACCCGAAGCAGCACCCGGTGCCGGTCACGCCCGAGCAGATGGCGGCGCAGGCGCGCGCCGCGTTCGATGCCGGCGCCAGCATCATGCACGTGCACCTGCGCAACCAGCAGCCCGGCATGGGCCATCTGCCGAGCTGGGACCCCGATGTGGCGCAGCGCATCTGCGACGCGATCCGCGCCGCCTGCCCCGGCGTGATCATCAACCTCACCACCGGCGTGGTGGGCCCCGATGTGTCGGGCCCGATCGCCTGCATCGAACGCGTGCGGCCCGAGATCGCCGCCTGCAACGCCGGCAGCCTGAACTACCTGAAGATCAAGGACAACGGCCAATGGGCGTGGCCGCCGATGGTGTTCGACAACCCGGTGGCCAAGGTGCAGCAGATGCTCGACGCGATGGCCCGCGCGAACACGCACCCGGAGTTCGAGTGCTTCGACGTCGGCATCGTGCGCTCGGTGGCGATGTACCAGAAGGCCGGCATGATCCGCGGCGTGCCGGAGCTGAACTTCGTGATGGGCGTGGCCTCGGGCATGCCGGCCGATGCCGAGCTGCTCGCGCTGCTGCCGCGCTACGCGCCGAAGAATGCGGTGTGGCAGACCACGCTGATCGGCCGCGAGGAGATCTGGCCCGTGCACCGCAAGACGGCCGAGCTGGGCGGCATGCTGCGCAGCGGGCTGGAAGACACCTTCTACCTGCCGAGCGGCGAGCGCGCGCGCGGCAACGGCGAGTTGATCGAAGCGCTGGCGCGCTGTGCGCGCCAGGCCGGCCGCGAGGTGGCAACGCCCGCCGAGGCGCGCGCGCTGCTCGGCCTGTGATCGCGCGCGCTGCTCGGCTTCAGCCGAAGAAGCGGCGCCAGAACGACTTCGGCGGTTCCTCGCGCTTGCGCGTCGCGTCGGCGTAGGCCTTGTCGGCCACCAGGATGTGGTCGACCAGCCAGTCCTTCAGAAAGGTCAGCACCTCGAAGCTGATCGGCTTGCCCGCCAGCACGGCCGCCTTCTCGCGCATCACGCGCTGCACGAAGGCCGCGTGCTGCGCCTTGTGCGCGTCGAAGTTGGCATAGCCGGTGACGCGCATGAAGGTTTCCTCGGCGGTGAAGTGCGAGAGCGTGTAGCGCTCCAGATCCTCCAGCGTCGACTTGACCGTCGCAGCGTCGCTGTTGTCGACCAGGTGGCCCCACAGGCGATTGATGAGGTCGAACAGCATCTTGTGCTGGTCGTCGATCTCGTCGAGACCCAGCGCATAGTTGCGGGACCACGCCACCACGGAGGGTCGGCGTTCGCGGACGGCGGTAGTCATGAAGTTCTCCGTTGAGTTTCGGACACCTGGTGTGCGCTTTCCGGTGCACGCCATGAACAGATTGTTTCGACTTCGCGGCTGTGCAGGGTTCACACATCACGATCGAGCGGACGGATCCGCCAACGAATGCTCGCCGCCGGATTCGCGCACCCCGCATCGCGGGGGTGCCGCGCTCCGGTGAGCTTGACGTAGCGCAAGGCCCGCCGGGGCACCCGCGCGCGACTCACAATCGCGCCGTGACCGAGCCAAACGGATTCGACGCCTACGCGCCGCGCGAGATCGCCGCGCGCGTGGCCGGCGTGGGCGTGGCCAAGGCGCGCCTGCCGCTGGCCACGCTGGCGATGCTGGGCGTGCTGGCCGGCGCCTTCATCGGCCTCGGCGCGATGATGTTCACGCTGGTGGCCAGCGACACATCGCTCGGCTTCGCGGCGTCGCGGCTGCTGGGCGGGCTGGCGTTCTCGCTCGGGCTGCTGCTGGTGGTGGTGGCCGGGGCCGAACTCTTCACCGGCAACAACCTGCTCGCGATGGCCTGGGCCGAGCGGCGCATCGGCACGGCTGAGCTGCTGCGCAACTGGGTGGTGGCCTGCGCGGCGAACTTCGTCGGCGCCGCCGGGCTCGCGATGCTGGTGTGGCTGTCGGGGCACCCGGCGCTGAACGGCGGCGCGGTGGCGCGCTCGGCGATCGCCATCGCCACCGCGAAGGCCCAGCTGCCGATCGGCGAGCTGTTCTTCCGCGGCGTGCTGTGCAACGTGCTGGTGTGCATGGCGGTGTGGATGACGCTGGCCGGCCGCAGCGTGGCCGACAAGGCGGTGGCGATCGTGTTTCCGATCACCGCGTTCGTGGCCGCCGGCTTCGAGCATTCGATCGCCAACATGTACTTCCTGCCGCTGGCCATGCTGCTGGGCGCGCCGCTCGGCGTGGCCGAGCTGCTGCGCAACCTGGGGCCGGTGATCGCCGGCAACGTGGTCGGCGGCAGCGTGCTGGTGGCGATGGTGTACTGGCTGATCTACTTGAGGCGCGGCGCGGCGCCCCCATCTGCGCGCACGGACCGACCGCCCCGCACCGACAGCCCCACTCCACCCGCCGGGACCAATCCATGAACCGACTCGCCTACTTCATGCGCCACGCCGCCATCGGCGCCGCGCTGGCGCTCGGCGCGGTGCTGCTGTGGCACGCCGGCGCCTCCAGCGGGCGCGCCGACGCCGCCACGCGCGCCGTGACGCCGCGCGGAGCGCTCGCCGCCGACGAGGTGTCGAACATCGAGATCTTCCGCCGCGCGGGGCCGTCGGTGGTCAACATCACCAACATCGCGCTGCAGCGCGACTTCTTCTCGCTCAACGTGCAGCAGGTGCCGCGCGGCAGCGGCACCGGCTTCGTGTGGGACGACCAGGGCCACATCGTCACCAACTTCCACGTCGTGCAGGGCGCGAGCGCGCTGCGCGTGACGCTGGCCGACCAGACCAGCTACACCGCCAAGAAGGTGGGCGAGTTCCCCGACCGCGACCTCGCGGTGCTGCGCATCGAGGCGCCGAAGGAGAAGCTGCCGCCGCTGGCCATCGGCACCAGCCGCGATCTCGCGGTGGGCCAGCGCGTGTACGCCATCGGCAACCCGTTCGGGCTCGACCAGACGCTCACCACCGGCATCGTGAGTGCGCTGAACCGCGAGATCGAGTCGTTCAACGAGCGCACCATCCGCGGCGTGATCCAGACCGACGCGGCGATCAACCCCGGCAACTCCGGCGGCCCGCTGCTCGACTCGGCCGGGCGGCTGATCGGCGTGAACACGCAGATCGCGAGCCCCAGCGGCGCGAGCGCCGGCATCGGCTTCGCGATCCCCGTCGACGAGGTCTACCGCATCGTGCCGCGCCTCATCCGCGACGGCAAGCTGGTGCGCCCGGCGCTGGGCATCGGCGCGCTGCCCGAGAGCGTCAACACCGCGCTCAAGCTGCCCAAGGGCGTGGGGCTGGTGCAGGTATCGCCCGGCGGCCCGGCCGCCAGGGCCGGGCTGCAGCCCTTCAAGCGCGCCGACGATGGCGGCGTGGTGCAAGGCGACGTCATCACCGCCGTCAACGACGAGCCGGTAGCGACGCTCGACGACCTGCTGACGCAGCTCGAGCGCCATCAACCCGGCGACACGGTGAACGTGACGCTGTGGCGCGCCGGCAAGTCGCGCAAGCAGGCGGTGGTGCTCGGCGCGTCGCAGTAGGCGGCCGCGCATCACGGCCACAAAAGACCCGGGAATTCGCTGGACTTTGCGTGCCACCCCGCCGGGGCCATGCAGAAAATAACGCATCACGCGATTTCTTCTTGTCGTGGGGATGGTCATGGCCGCCGCGCCGCTGCGATGGCGCCGACACCCACCACGATGCCGACACTGCCCGATGCCCAGCGCGCCGAACCGCCCTGTCCGAACGGCAACCTCGCAGCCCGAGGTGACCACGCCCTCCGCCGTGGTTTCGGCGCCGCCGCAGGCCACCGCCGGCCAGGGCCTGTTGCGCGGGCTGGGCTGGCCGCTGCTGGGCTGCACGCTCGTGATCGCGCTGCTCGCCGGCGTGGCGATGCTGCTGAACTACCGCTTCGAACGCAGCCGCGAAGTGGCGCGCCTCGAGGCCGTGTCGACGCTGCGCACCAGCCAGATCATCGAGTGGATGCGCAACCGCACCAACGACACCGCCTTCCTGCGCAAAGCCCAGTTCTTCAGCGAGCAGGCCCGGGCCTGGCGCGACAGCCGCGACGCTGCCGCGCGCGATCTGCTGGCCGAGCGCCTGACGCAGTTTCGTGAAGCCAACCGCTACGGCGCCTGGTTGCTCGTCGACGACCAAGGGCAGGTGCTGCTCGCCGAGCGTGCGCAGCCGGGCCCGGTCGCAGCGCCGCGGCTCGAGGCCGCGCGCCGCGCGATCGCCAGCGGCGAAGTCCAGCACAGCGACCTGTACGCGCCGGCGCCGGGTGCCACGGCGCTGCAGCTGGATTTCGTGGCGCCGCTGCTCGACGCCGGCAAACCGACCGGCATCGCGCTGGTGCTGCGGATGGACGCCGAAGCCTTCCTGCTGCCCACGCTGAGAGCGTGGCCGGTGCCGACGCAAACCGCCGAGTCGCTGCTGGTGCGGCGCGTGGGCGACAACGTGGCGGGCACGTTCGGCCGCGGGCCGGCGCTGCCGCTGTCGACGCCGCACCTGCTGGCCGCCAAGGCCATCCGCGGCGACGCGCCGATGGGCATGGCCTTCGACGGCGAGGACTTCCGCGGCGTCGCGGTGGTCGGCGTGGTGCGGCCGATCCCGCTCACCGACTGGTTCCTCGTCGTCAAGATGAACCGCGGCGAGGTGCAGGCGATCGCCGCGCGCTCCTCGGCCTGGATTCTCGTGGCCGCGCTGCTGGCCATCGTGGGCGCGGGGCTGGCGCTGGTGTCGCAGCGCGAGCACCAGGCGCTGCGCGAGGCGCTGGCCCGCAGCGGCGAGCGCGAGGCCCGCTTGCGCGCACTGAGCCTGCTCGACGCCATCGTCGAAAGCTCCACCGACGCCATCTACGCCAAGGACACGAACGGCCGCTATCTGCTGCAGAACCGCACCGCGCGCGAGAACTGCATACGCGCCGCGCGTGCCGGCGACGAGATGACCGACGAAACGCTGTTCGGCGCCGCCGACGCGGCGCGCCTGCGGGCCAACGACCGGCGCGTGATCGCCGAGAACCGCATCCTCGACTTCGAGGAGGAGATCGAAACCCCGCGCGGGCGGCGTACCTTTCTCGCCATCAAGGGGCCGTTGCACGATCCGAGCGGCGAGATCACCGGCGTGTTCGGCATCTCGCGCGACGTCACCGATCGCATGCGCACCACGCAGGAGCTGGACCGGCACCGCCACCATCTGGAGGAACTCGTGCGCGAGCGCACGCACGATCTCGAACGCACCAGCGCGCAGCTCGCCGAGGCACGCGACCGCGCCGAGGCGGCCACGCGCGCGAAGAGCGCCTTCCTGGCCAACATGAGCCACGAGATCCGCACGCCGATGAACGCCATCATCGGCCTGACGCAGCTGCTGCACCGCGAGCCGCTCACGCCGCCGCAGCAGCAGCGGCTGCGTCGCATCAACGACGCGGCGAATCACCTCTCGGGCCTGATCGACGACATCCTCGACCTGTCGAAGATCGAGTCCGGCAAGGTGGTGCTGGAGCACACCGGCTTCTCGCTGCGCGCGCTGCTCGAACGCGCCGATTCGATGCTCGGCGAGCGCGCGCGCGGCAAGGGCCTGCGGCTGACGTTCGACGCCGGCGATGCACCCGATCACCTGCGCGGCGACCCGACGCGGCTGTCGCAGGCACTGCTCAACCTGCTCAGCAACGCGATCAAGTTCACCGAGCGCGGGTCGATCGACGTGCGCGCCGAGACGCTGCAGCGCGACGAGCAGCGCGCGACGCTGCGCTTCACCGTGACCGACACCGGCTGCGGCATCGCGCCCGAGGCCATCGACCGCCTGTTCGAGGCCTTCGAGCAGGCCGACACCTCCACCACGCGCCGCTACGCCGGCACCGGCCTCGGCCTGGCGATCACGCGCCACCTGGCGCAGCTGATGGGCGGCACCGCCGGCGTGCGCAGCCGGCTCGGCGAGGGCAGCGCGTTCTGGTTCACCGCCACGCTCGAACTCGACGCCGCGGCCGGCGCCGGCAGCACGCCGGCGCCCGCGGCCGCGGAAAGCCTCGACGCGCTGGAGCGGCAACTGCGCCGCACGCGCGCCGGCTCGCGCGTGCTGCTGGCCGAAGACAACGCGCCGAACCTGGAAGTCGCCCGCGACTGGCTGGTCAGTGCCGGGCTCGACGTGCAGGTGGTCGGCGACGGCGAGGCCGCGGTGCAGGCCGCGCGCGAAGAGGCGTTCGACCTGATGCTGATGGACATCCAGATGCCGGGCCTCGACGGCGTGCAGGCCACGCAGCAGATCCGGCGCATGCCGAAGCACGCGCGCACGCCGATCCTCGCGCTGTCGGCCAACGCCTTCAGCGAGGACCGCCAGGCGTCGATCGACGCCGGCATGAACGAGCACCTCGTCAAGCCGATCGACCCGTGGCAGCTCTACGCCGCGCTGCTGCGCTGGCTGCCGCCGCGCGGCGATGTCGCGCAGACCACGCCGGGCGCCGCCGCTGCGCCGGCGCCCGAGCGCAGCGACCCGGTGGGCCCGATCGACGGCTTCGATGCAGCCGCGGTGACGCGCTTCTTCAACGACCGGCATGCCAGCCACCGGCGCGGGCTGCGGCATTTCGTGAACACCTACGAGGCCGGCGTGGCCGCGTTCGACGCCGGCGCAACGGCCGCCGCGCTGCGGTTTGCCGCGCATTCGCTCAAGGGCGCTGCCGCCACGCTCGGCATCACCGCCCTGGCCGCGGCAGCCGCTGCGGCCGAGGCCGACGCCGTCGCAGGCCGTGCGAGCGATCCGGCGCAGCTGCAGGCGCTGCGCGAGCTGCTGGCGCGCACGGTGAACGCCGCGCGCGACGCCCTCGCCCGGCCGGCCCAGCCGAGCGGGCCGGCTATGCTTGGCGCCGACCATGAGCCACAACCCACCCCCGACACCGCGCAGCGCCGATGAACAGAACCGTTTCGAACGCGCGCTGACCAAGCTCTTCGAGGAGCAGGTCACCTTCAACCAGGTGCTCGGCCTGAAGGTCGTGCGCTTCGGCCCCAACGGGCCGGTGATGCGCTTCGACATGCGGCCCGAGCTGGTGGGCTCGTACATGCACGGCCGGCTGCACGGCGGCGTGATCTCGGCGGCGCTCGACACCACCGGCGGCATGGTGCTGGTGTGGGCCATCGGCCAGAAGCATGCGCACGAGTCCACCGCGCAGGTGATGCAGCGCTTCGTGCGCTTCGGCACCATCGACCTGCGCGTGGACTACCTGCGCCCGGGCATCGGCAAGGCCTTCGAGGCCAGCGCCGAAGTCATGCGCCTGGGCAGCCGCGTGGGCACGGCGCAGATGCGCCTCGTCAACGAAGAAGGTGTGCTGATCGCCACCGCCACCGGCGCGTATATCTGCAGCTGAGGCGGCTCATGCCGATTTGCATTTGATCGCATAGAAAGTGTCTGAGCGCCTGCTTCCTGCAGAAGTCTGCGCGGCGCGAATGCCCTTCGTCGCGGGGCTCGGTGGTGTTCGCTGCGCCGTGGTCGTGGGCTGTGGGGTCCGGGAGCGAATCTGCGGCGGCGAGCAGCGCAGCAGCGAGGGGGAAGTCTGGCGCGCAAGCGCCAGACCGGCGAGCGCGGGCTTTATGCGGCGCCGCGTTCAGCGGCGCTCAGCGAAGTTCGCGTTCGACGCCCCTTGCTGCGAGCAGCGGAGCGTTCCCCGGCCCGCGGGCCGGGGCGCCGCGGTTTGAGCGCACGGGCCCCACGGCCCGCGGCCGCGGTGCAGCGCGCGTTGTCCCCACGCATCACGCAGCCTCACGAGCGAACCTGCCATCCCCTCGAAGCCCGAACGCAACAGCATCCACACCGATCGATTCCGAATCGATATCAACCGAACGGCGAGTAGCGCCCTTCGCGCCACGCCGGCATCGGCGCGAAGCTGATGCGCCGGCGCTCGAGCAGCCGCTCGGCCGGCAGCTCGTGGGCTTCGCCCCAGCGCCAGGCGTCGGCCTCGATGCGGCCTTCGACCAGCTCGTAGCCCATCAGCGCGAACACGCGCTCGCCGAGGAAGACCGGCCGCGCGTTGCCGTACCAGTCGACGCAGCTCGCCTTGCAGGCGTCGTCGCGCTGGGCGCGGTCGTCGCCGGCATCGAGCGCGCCGAGCGCGGTGAACTGCAGCCGCCGGTTGCGCAGGAAGAGCACCGACGCCGCGCCCTGGGCGTGGGCGTAGACGCCGCCGCGCCGGCCGTCGCCGGCGCGCAGCGTGGGCAGGCCGAGCAGGCCCTCGTCGTCGGCCTGAGCGCGGTAGAAGAAGCCGTGCGTGCGCGATTCGCCCTGCGCGGCGCCGAGCTGCGCATGGCGGCCCGCGAGCTGCGCCGCGCCGCGCGCCAGGCGCACGGCGCTGAAGTGCAGATCGGCGCCGGCGTTGCCGATCAGCACCGCGTCGCGGCCGAGCGCCTCGATGCGTTCCACGCCATGGCCGGGCGCCAGCGGCTGCGCGGCATCACCCGATGCATAACGCAGCGCCCAGGCTGACGGTGCGTCGCGCCAGCCGGCGCGCGGCCCGCCCCAGAGCAGCCAGTCGCCGACGAAGCGGTTCTGCAGCTGCCAGCCGGCGACGGCCGGCAACACGCGGTAGTGCTCGCGCCGCGCGCTGCCGCGGCCGTCGCCGAACTCGGCCAGCGGCACGCGCAGCAGCGCGAGGCCGCCGGCGGTGTGCTCGCTGCCCCACATGCCTTCGCCGCGGCCCGCTTCGCGCACCAGCACGTTCAGGTGGCTGCCGTCGTCGAGGAACGACATCTGGTCCACCGGCACGCCGGCGGTCTTGAGCGCGGTGGGCGCGGCACCGTCGAGCGGCAGGCGGAACACCGCCGACAGCGAGCGCGGCTCGGGCCGCGGCTGCGGTGTCGGATACGGGTACGGATAGGGCTGCGGCACGACCGGCGGCACGACCGGCGGCATGCGGCGCGGCCAGGCGCTCGTCCACACGTAGACCGAGCCCTGCGACACATAGAACACGCGCCCCGCGGGGCCGAGCACGGCGGTGGATTCACAGCGCAGCTCGGGCGTGCCGAGGTCGATGCTCGTCACGGTGTGCAGAGCGAGCGCCTCGCCGGGCGCGAACTCGTCGTCGGTGCGGTACACGCGCGTGGCCGGCACGATGCGCTGGAAGCCGCTCGCGTCGCGCTCGCCCTGCCAGCGCCGCCAGGCCGGGAATAGCGTCCACGGTTCGGCCTGCCATGGCGACAGGATCGTCGGCGTGTAGAAGATCAGCTTGCGACCGACGAGGCGGCTCGCGTAGTTGCGCGAGCTGTAGTAGTCGAACGAGCGCAGGTGGTGCGTCGAGCGGTAGCGCAGGCTGCCGTCGGCGCCGAGGTCGAACAAACCGATCTCGGTGCCGCCGCGCGCGTACGAGTAGCCGACGACGACCACCGTCGAGCCGGCGACGAGCAGCTCGTCGTACCACGCGCCCGAGGGGTCGCTGCCGGGCGCGTAGGCATCGACGGCGGCGATGGGCGCCAGCGCATCGCCGCCGACGCGCACGGTGAACAGGCGCCCGCGGCGCAGGATCAGCAGATGATCGCCTGCGCGCTTGACGATGCCGCCTTCGTCGACGCCGGCGGTCTGCACGTTGGTGATCGACTCGTCGGCGCGCTCGCGCACCGCCGTGGCCTCGGTGCTGCTCTTGGCCGCCGCCATCGGCGCGGCCGGCGCGGCGAGCTGGCCTTGCGCCGGTGCGGCATCGGCCATCGCCGTGCCGCCGACGGCGCCGCGGCGCAGGTCGGCCTGCACGCGCCTGGAGGCAGCCTGCCAGCGCTGCAGCGCGTCGCGCAGCTCGGCCTCGCTGGCATAGGGCATCAGCGTGTCGGCCGTGCGCGCCCGCGCCCAGGGCGTCAGGGCAGAGGTGGCGGCCAGCGCGAGGCTGCCGGTCATCAGGTGGCGTCGGTTCAGGATCATCGAAGGCTCCGCAGGGTGGTTCGAACGAACGCCGTGCGCCGCGGACGCTGTCCGCGCATGCCCGGCTGCCTGCTTGAACGGCGCACCGACTGCGATGGGGTCAAACCCGGCGCGCCGCGATCGCCGCTCGTCGGCCCCCGGGTTCGTGACCTTGTGCCGCCGCAGAGGCGACGGCTTGCGCCAGATCAACGAATAGTATTGAGAAATATTCGCATTTGCCTTAGTCTGCGGCCTGCGTCGGGCTCGTCCGAACGCCACCCTGCCGATGAGCGCCAGCCTCTGCCAACGCCTGCCTGACCGCGACGCCCGCGCCGCGGCGGACTGCGCCACGCGGCTGACCCACTGGCCCGACGGCCGGGCCGCCGTGGTGCGCGCGCTGCACGACGACGTCGAGCCCGGCCTGGCCGAGCGCCTGGCGCAGATCGGCTTCATCCCCGGCGAGCCGGTGCGCGTGCTGCGTCGCGGCCCCGGCGGCCGCGAGCCGCTCGCGGTGCAGGTGGGCGACACGATGTTCGCGCTGCGCTGGGTCGAGGCGCGGTGCATCGAAGTGGCGGAGCCGCGGCAGCATGACTGAGCTGGCCGCGACGCACGCGGCGCCGGCGCTGTCGATCGCGCTGGTGGGCAACCCCAACTGCGGCAAGACCGCCCTCTTCAATCGCCTGACCGGCGCGCGCCAGAAGGTGGCCAACTACGCCGGCGTGACGGTGGAGCGCAAATCCGGCACCGCGCGCCTGCCCGACGGCCGCAGCGTGGTGGTGGTCGACCTGCCGGGCACCTACAGCCTCGCCGCGGCCACGCCCGACGAGCACGTGACGATCGAGGTCATCGAAGGCCAGCGCAGCGGCGAGGCGCGGCCCGACCTGATCGTCGCGGTGGTCGACGCGACCAACCTGCGCATGAACCTGCGCCTCGTGCTCGAGCTGAAGGCGCTCGGCCTGCCGATGCTGGTGGCCCTCAACATGGCCGACCTGGCGCGCTCGCACGGGCTGGTGATCGACCGCCGGCGCCTGGCGGCCGAGCTGGGCTGCCCGGTGGTGGAGACCGTGGCCGTGCGCACCAACGGGCACCTGGCGCTGCTGGCCGAACTGGCGCGCGTGTTCCCGGCGGCCTCGCCCGCCGCCGTGGCGGTGGTGCCCACCCTGCCCGCGGCGGCCGAGCTGCAGCGCGAGGTGCGCCGCATCCTCGATGCCGTGGCGCCGGCCACGCCGCCGGTGGGGCGCTTCCAGTACCGCATCGACGCGGTGGCGATGCATCCGGTGTGGGGCCTCGCGCTGCTGGCGGCGACGCTGTTCCTCGTCTTCCAGGCGGTGTTCGCGTGGGCCGCCGCGCCGATGGACGCCATCAAGGCCGGCATGAACGCGCTGGGCGGACTGCTCACCGCGCAGATGAGCGCAGGCCCGCTGCGCAGCCTGCTGGTCGACGGCGTGATCGCCGGCGCCGGCGGCGTGCTGGTGTTCCTGCCGCAGATCCTGATCCTGTTCTTCTTCATCCTGGTGCTGGAGGATTCGGGCTACCTGCCGCGCGCCGCGTTCCTGCTCGACACGCTGATGGGCAAGGTGGGCCTGTCGGGCCGCGCGTTCATTCCGCTGCTGTCGAGCTTTGCGTGCGCGGTGCCGGGCATCATGGCCACGCGCACGATCGCCCATCCGCGCGACCGGCTGGTGACGATCCTGATCGCGCCGCTGATGACCTGCTCGGCGCGGCTGCCGGTGTATGCGCTGCTGATCGGCGCCTTCGTGCCCGATCGCAGCATCGGCATGTTCAACCTGCGCGGGCTGACGCTGTTCGCGCTCTACGTGGCCGGCGTGTTGTCGGCGATGGCGGTGGCCTGGGTGCTGAAGCGCCGCTGGCTGCACAGCCGCTACCAGCCGCTGATGCTCGAGCTGCCGCCCTATCGCTGGCCCGACGCGCGCAACCTCGTGCTCGGGCTGTGGGAGCGCACGCGCGTGTTCCTGCGCCGCGTGGGCGGCATCATCTTCTCGCTGATGGTGGTGCTGTGGTTCGCGTCGACCTACCCCGCGCCGCCCGTGGGCGCCACCGGCCCCGCCATCCTGTACAGCTTCGCCGGGCAGCTCGGCCAGGCGCTGCAGCCGCTGGTGCAGCCGGTGGGCTTCAACTGGCAGATCGCCATCGCGCTGGTGCCGGGCCTGGCCGCGCGCGAGGTGGCGGTGGGCGCGCTCGGCACCGTGTATGCGCTGTCGGCCTCGGGCGATGCACTGGCCGAGAGCCTGGCGCCGGTGATCGCGCAGAGCTGGTCGCTCGCCACCGCGCTGGCGCTGCTGGCGTGGTACGTGTTCGCGCCGCAATGCCTGTCGACGCTGGTCGTCGCGCGGCGCGAGACCGGCTCGTGGCGCGTGCCGCTGGCCATGCTCGGTTATCTGTTCGCGCTGGCCTACGCGGCAGCCTTCGTGACCTACCGCGTGGCACTCGCCTTCGGAGGCGGCGCATGATGGACCTGCAGCTCTGGGCCGTGGCGATCGTGGTGCCGCTGTGCGCCGCGCATGCGGCGTGGGCCTTGAGCGGAGCATCGGCGCGGCGCTTCGTCGCAGCTCGGCTGGTGCGCCTGCCTGTGCCGCGGTGGTGGCGCGGGCGCCTGCAACGGCATGCGGCCCCCGCCGGCGGGTGCGGTTGCGACGGCTGCGACCACCGCGCGCCGACGCCGGCATCCGGCGCGGCCGTGGTGCGCGTGCACCTGCGCCGGCGCTGACACGCGCCGCGCGCGGTGTGCGCTGCGCGCGCACGCCGGCTGCTGGTGGTCATTGCCGGGCGATTGGCGACGCGCAGCGAAATCGGTTAGCTTCGCGCGAGTCGGAGTAGGAATGCCAGTCACCCAGCACCCCCTCCACAGATCCGTGCATGCGGCGCTACCGCACACGGCTCTTGCCTTGGGTGGTGACGATCAGACGTTGGTTCGGGTACGGGTGGCAGATGCGAGGTCGGGGCAACCAGTGATCGACGATCCGATGCATGCGCTTCCAGCTCAGATGCTTGCTCTGGCTGCGGCGGCACAGCGTGCGATGCCACAGGCGAGCGACCTGGAAGCGGAAGACCTGCACACGCGCCCCGTTGCAGGGCACGGCGAAGTAGCGGCTGTGCCCGCTGACCACCGCGCGCAGGTACTGGCCCTGCTCGGCAATGGGGCGGTGCATGCGCCTTCGCAACTCGTCCTTGACCGCGTGCAGCTTGGCCCGCAGCCGCTTGGCACTGGTCAGCCTCAAGACCATGAACTTGCCCTCTCGGGTCTGCCCACAGCAGTGGGTGAAGCCCAGGAAGTCGAAGGTCTCGGGTTTGCTCTGGCCCCGGTGGCGCCGGGCCTTGCGCGCGAAGCGCCCGAACTCGATCAGCCGCGTCTTCTCGGGGTGCAGCTTCAGCCCGAACTGCCCCAGCCGCTGCTCGACCGCGCGCCTGAAGCGCTCGGCGTCGCTGCGGTGCTGGAACCCGGCCACCCAATCATCGGCATACCGCACGACGATCACGTCACCTCGGGCCTGGCGCCCCCGCCATTGCTTAACCCACAGGTCAAACGCGTAGTGCAGGTAGATGTTGGCCAGCAGCGGGCTGATGCTCCCGCCCTGTACCGTCCCCACCTCGCTGCGCGTGATCTGCCCGTCTTCCAGCACGCCCGCGTGGAGCCACTTCTTGAGCAGCCGGATCACGCGCGCATCGGCCACGCGATGCTCGACGAACTTGATCAGCCAGTCGTGTTCGAGGGTGTCGAAGAACTTGGCGATGTCCGCATCGAGTATCCAGTTCACCTTCCTTGCCGTCACACCCACGGCCACGGCATCCAGCGCGTCGTGTGCGCTCTTGCCGGGCCTGAACCCGTAGCTGAAGCCGATGAAGTCCTGTTCGTAGATCGCACCAAGGACTTCGGCCGCCGCTCTCTGGACAATCTTGTCCTCCAGCGCGGGCACGCCCAAGGGGCGCTTACTCCCGTCGGCCTTGTCGATGTACGCCCGCCTCACAGGCTCGGGGCGGTAGCCCCCTCGGGCCAGCCGGTCCGACAAGTCCAGAAGGTTCGCTTCCAGCTCCATGCCGTACCCGTGCCAGGTTTGTCCATCGACGCCTGCGGCGGCGTCACGCCGGGTGGCGTGATAGGCCGCGCGCAGCCGCTCGATGGCGTAGATGTGATGCAGCAGTGCGGTGAACTTCGCATCGCGACGGCCTCGTGCCGTCTGTCGTATGCCGTCCAACGCAGTTGTCACGTCATACACCCGCATCGATCTGCGGGACATGCGCGCCCGAACGGCATTCCCCTTGGCTCGCAGCCTTCCCTCCACCGCCTCCGCCGCCGCAGGAACTTCCCCCGTGGCCTTGTTCGGCAGCTTCTTCGGTACTACGCCGCGATCCGACTTCCCGCGCCGCTGGCTCATCGTCGTACGCCCGAAGGCTTCACGATGCGCGCTGCGGCAAGGCTCTCCCGAGCCGCCGCAGCAGGTCGCGGGATCTCCCGGTTCCCGTGCGAGATGTTTCCGCGCGTGCGCGGGGTCTGTGACCGCGCGGGGTCCGCTGCAGCCTCGCCAATGCGGCTGCACCGGTGTGGCCTTCGGCATGTCTCCACGGCCTCGGCACCCCGATCACCCCGGGACCGAAGTCCCAGGTCATGGATTACGCGGCTCAATACCCGGCCCGCGCGTACCCCTGTCAACGCTTCGCCCACGCCCTCGCGAGCGTGCACGCATGACTCGGGGCCGCCGTAGCTGGCTAAGCCCTCAACGTATGACTCTTTCATTCACAACACTTCGCCGGTCTTGACCGGCGCACGGAGACAAGCGATGACGACGCCACAGACCGCCGGCCCCGAACGCCTTCACCACCGCATCTGCCCGCTGTGCGAGGCCTGCTGCGGGCTCGAGATCCGCACCGCCGGCGAGCGCATCACGTCGATCCGCGGCACTGCGCACGACGTGTTCAGCCGCGGCTACGTCTGCCCCAAGGCGGTGGCGCTGAAGGATCTGCACGAGGACCCCGACCGCCTGCGCACGCCGCTCGTCAGGCGCGGCGACGCTCACGTGCCGATCGGCTGGGACGATGCGTTCGACGAGATCGAGCGCGGCCTGCGGCGCGTGCTGCGCGCGCACGGCCGCGACGCCGTCGCGCTCAGCCTCGGCAACCCCAACGCGCACAAGCTGGGCCTGCTGCTGTACACCACGCGGCTGGCCAAGGCGCTGGGCAGCAAGAACGTGTTCTCGGCCTCGACGCTCGACCAGATGCCCAAGCAGCTGAGCTGCGCGCTGATGTTCGGGCACTGGCTCAGCATCCCGGTGCCCGACATCGCGCGCTGCGACCACCTGCTGGTCCTCGGTGCCAACCCGATCGCCAGCAACGGCAGCCTGTGGACGGTGCCCGACTTCCGCGGCAAGGCCAAGGCGCTGCGCGCGCGCGGCGGCAAGCTGGTGGTGATCGACCCGCGCCGCACCGAGACGGCGCAGGTGGCCGACGCGTGGCACGCGATCCAGCCCGGCACCGACGCGCTGCTGCTCGCGGCGATGGTGCAGGTGCTGTTCGCCGAGGGCCTCGTGCGCCTCGGCCGGCTCGAGCCGCACGTGAACGGGTTGCACGCCGTGCGCGACGCGGTGGCGCCCTTCGCGCCCGAGCGCGTGGCCGCGCGCTGCGGCATCGATGCACCAACGATCCGCACGCTGGCGCGCGATCTCGCCGCCGCGCAGCGCGCGTGCGTGTACGGCCGCATCGGCACCTGCACGCAGCGCTTCGGCAGCGTCGCGTCGTGGCTGGTCGACCTGCTCAACGTGCTGAGCGGCCACCTCGACGAAGCGGGCGGTGCGATGTTCCCGCTCGCGCCGGCCTTCGCGGCCAACGCGCGCGGCAGGCCGGGCACCGGCGCCGCGGTGAGCACCGGCCGTTGGGCGAGCCGCGTCAGCGCCGCGCCCGAGGTGATGGGCGAACTGCCGATCACGCTGCTGGCCGAGGAGATCGAGACGCCCGGCGCGGGCCAGGTGCGCGCGCTCGTCAGCGTGGCGAGCAACCCGGTGCTCTCCACGCCGGGCGGGCCGCGCCTCGAGCGCGCGCTGGCGCAGCTCGAGTTCATGGTCAGCCTCGACATCTACCTCAACGAGACGACGCGCCATGCGCATGTGATCCTGCCCGGCCGCTCACCGCTCGAAGACGGCCACTGGGACGTGGCCTTTCCGCAGCTCAGCGACCGCAATCACGCGCGCTACAGCGAGGCCGTGTTCGCAGCGGCCGATGGTCATGTGCCGGAGTGGCTCACGATGAGCCGGCTCGCCGCCATCGTGCGCGACCGCCCGTGGCGCGACGGCGCGGCGCTCGACGACGAGCTGTGCGCCGCCGAGGTGCAGCGCGCTGCGGGAGCCCACGCCGACGCGGTGATGAAGGCCGTGCGCCATCTGCAGGGGCCCGAACGCATGCTCGACCTGGCGCTGCGCAGCGGGCCGTACGGCGATGCCTTCGGCCTCGAGCCCGACGGGCTCAACCTCGCGAAGGTGCGTGCTGCCGACGGCGGCATCGACCTCGGCGAGCTGCGCCCGCGCATGCCCGAGGTGCTGCGCACCGAAAGCGGCCGCATCGAACTCGCGCCGCAGTTGCTGGTGGCCGATCTCGCCAACGCCGAGGCCTTGCTCGCCGAGCCCGCGCCGGCGCTGCAGATCATCGGCCGGCGCGACGTGCGCTCCAACAACAGCTGGATGCACAACCTGCCCACGCTGGCCAAGGGCCCCGAGCGCTGCACGCTGCTCGTGCACCCGGCCGATGCCGAGCGCCTGGGCCTGCGCCACGGCGGCCGCGCCCGCGTGTCGCGCAACGGCCGCGCGGTGGTGGCGCCGGTGGAGATCACCGACACGATGAGCCGCGGCGTGGTGTGCCTGCCGCATGGCTGGGGACACGATCGCGCGGGCACGCAGCTCGGCGTCGCCGCCGAGCGCCCCGGCGCGAGCCTGAACGACGTGCTCGACGAGAACCTGCGCGACCCGCTGTCGGGCAACGCGGTGCTCTCCGGCGTGGCGGTGACGGTGCAGGCCGTGGCCTGAGCCGCGTGCGGCGCGCCGCACGAAGCCGCTCACCCTCGCTCGGGTACGATGAGCGGTATCGGCGGCGCCGTGTCGGCCGCCACACCCCTGGAGTGCCCCACCCGTGCAGGTCGTCTGCCTCGATCTCGAAGGCGTGCTCGTGCCCGAGATCTGGATCGCGTTTTCCGAGCGCACCGGCATCGCCGAGTTCCGCCGCACCACGCGCGACGAGCCCGACTACGACAAGCTGATGCGCTTTCGCATCGCGCTGCTCGAACAGCACGGCCTGAAGCTGCCCGACATCCAGCGCGTGATCGCCGGCATGAGCCCGATGGAGGGCGCGCGCAGCTTCCTCGACCGGCTGCGCGCGCGCTTCCAGGTGGTGATCCTTTCCGACACGTTCTACGAGTTCGCCGACCCGCTGATGCAGCAGCTCGGGCGGCCGACGCTGTTGTGCCACCGGCTGATCGCCGACGCCAGCGGCCGCGTGGTCGACTACAAGTTGCGCCAGAAGGACCAGAAGCGCCAGGCGGTGATCGCACTGAAGGGCCTGAACTTCCAGGTCATGGCCGCGGGCGATTCGTACAACGACACCGGCATGCTGCAGGCCGCCGACGCGGGCTTCTTCATCCACCCGCCGGAGAACATCGTGGCGCAGTTTCCGCAGTTCCCGGTGACGCGCTCGTATGCCGAGCTCGAGGCGGCGATCGACGCCGCGTCGAAGCGCCTGGCCGCGGCCGCCTGAAGTCGCCAAGATGGACGTGCTCGAGCTGCTCGCCCCGGCGCGCGACGCCGCGATCGGCATCGAGGCGGTGAACCACGGCGCCGATGCGGTGTACATCGGCGGCCCGGCCTTCGGCGCGCGCGACAAGGCGAGCAACGACATCGCGAGCCTCGCGCCGCTCGCGGCGCACGCGCATCGCTTCGGCGCGCGCGTGTACATGACGCTCAACACCATCTTGCGCGACGACGAGCTGGAGACGGCGCGCCGCGTCGCCTGGCAGGCCTGGGATGCCGGCATCGACGCGCTGATCGTGCAGGACATGGGGCTGCTCGAAATCGACCTGCCGCCGATCCAGCTGCACGCGAGCACGCAGTGCGACACGCGCACGCCCGAGAAGGCGCGCTTCCTGCAGGACGCGGGCTTCTCCAAGATCATCCTCGCGCGCGAGCTCACGCTGGAGCAGATCCGCGCGGTGCGCGCGCAGGTCGACCGCGCCACGCTCGAGTTCTTCGTGCACGGCGCGCTGTGCGTGGCCTACTCGGGCCAGTGCTACATCAGCCACGCGCACACCGGCCGCAGCGCCAACCGCGGCAACTGCTCGCAGGAATGCCGGCTGCCCTACACGGTGACCGATGCGCAGGGCCGCGTGATCGCGCACGAGAAGCACGTGCTCTCGCTGCAGGACAACGACCAGAGCGCCAACCTCGCCGCGCTGGTCGATGCCGGCGTGCGCAGCTTCAAGATCGAGGGCCGCTACAAGGACCTCGCCACCGTGAAGAACGTGACGGCGCACTACCGGCAGTTGATCGACGCACTGCTCGAATCGCGCAGCGATCTGCGCGCCGCCTCGTCGGGGCGCACGCGCTTCGCGTTCACGCCCGATCCGCAGCGCAACTTCAACCGCGGCGCGACCGACTACTTCGTGCACGGCCGCCGCGACGACCTCGGCGCCTTCGACACGCCCAAGCATGCCGGCCTCGCCGTCGGCGAGGTGCTGCGCGTGGGGCGCGATCACGTCGACGTTCAGCTCCACGACGACGCGCTGACGCTCGCCAACGGCGACGGCCTCACCTACTTCGACATGCAGAAGGAGCTGATCGGCCTGCAGGCCAACACCGTGCAAGCACTCGGCGGCAACGCCTGGCGCGTGGTGCCCAACGAGCCGATCGAGACGCTGAAGGGCTTGCGGCCGCATACGCAGCTCCACCGCAACCGCGACATGGCCTGGGAGCGGCTGCTCGCCAAACCGAGTGCCGAGCGGCGCATCGGCGTGCAGCTCGTGCTCGGCGACACCGCAAGCGGCTTCGCCCTCGCGATCACCGATGCCGACGGCCACACGGCGCAGGCGCGCGTCGCCCACGCCCACGAGCGCGCGCACGACGCCGGCAAGGCCGACGCCACGATCCGCGAGCATCTGACCAAGCTCGGCACCACGATCTTCGAGGCCACGCGCGTCGATATCGCGTTCGCCGAACCGTGGTTCGTGCCGGTCAGCGTGGCCAACACGCTGCGCCGCGACGCCGTCGCCGCGCTCGAAACGCAGCGCGCTGCCGCGCTGGCGCGGCTGCCGCGCGCGGCGCCCGTCGAGCCGCCGGCGCCCTACCCGGGCGATGCGCTCAGCTACCTCGCCAATGTCTACAACCACAAGGCGCACGAGTTCTACCTGAAACACGGCGTGCGCATCGTCGATGCCGCCTACGAGAGCCACGAGGAACTCGGCGAGGTGAGCCTGATGATCACGAAGCACTGCGTGCGCTCGTCGCTGAGCCTGTGCCCCAAGCAGGCCAAGGGCGTCACCGGCGTGCAGGGCACGGTGCGCGCCGAGCCGCTGGTGATGAAGAGCGGTGGCGACACGCTGAGCCTGCGCTTCGACTGCAAGGCCTGCGAGATGCACGTGGTCGGCAAGCTCGAGCGGCGCGTGCTGGCCGAGGCGGCGGCCGCGCCGTTGACCTTCTACCGCGCGCGACCGCCCGTTGCCGCATGAAGCCACCGCGCGCGCCGCATCGACTCGCCCTGCTCGCCGGCCTGCTCACGCAGGCCGGCATCGCGCTGGCGCAGACCCCCGCGCCCGCAACCGAGCCACCACCGGCGCCGGCCGCAGAGCCGCGCGCCGCGCCGCCCGCCGCGCCGCCCGGCCAGCGCGTGGAGATCACCGGCGGCCGCGGCAGCGACAGCGAGCAGCGCCGCCAGAGCACGGCGGCCAAGATCGTGATCGGCCGCGAGGAGATCGAGCGCCAGGGCGATGCCACGCTGGGCGAGATCCTCAAGCGCATGCCGGGCGTGACGCTGGGCGGCGCGCCGGGGCGCGGCGGTGCGATCCGCTTTCGCGGCCTCGGCGCGGGCTACACGCAGATCCTGCTCGACGGCGACCGCGTGCCGCCGGGCTTCTCGATCGATTCGCTGAGCCCCGACCAGATCGAGCGCATCGAGATCCTGCGCGCGCCCACCGCCGAGACCGGCGCGCGCGCGATCGGCGGCACCATCAACATCATCACGCGCGAGGGCTACCAGCGCCGCGTCAACGACGTGCGCGTCGGCGGCCAATACGAGCACGGCCACGGCGGCGCCGGCGGCAACTGGACGCGCAACATCAAGCTCGACGACGCGTGGACGATGAACCTCTCGCTGTCGGCGCAGGGCGGCGAGCAGGACTACCACAGCACCACCACGACCACCGACGAAGACGTGGCCACCGCCACGCCCACGCGCGAGGCGGTGGAAACCAACAACGCCGTCGAGCGCAAGCACAACGTGCACCTGGCCACGCGGCTGCAATGGCAGGGCGAGCGCGGCCAGAACGGCTTCCTGGCGCCGTTCATCACCGCCTCCGAAGGCAAGATCGACCGCACCAGCCGCATCGATCAGTCGCTGGGCGTCGATCCGCCCGCCTACGACCATGCCGCCTCGCACACCGACTGGCGCTTCTCGATGCTGCGCGTGCTCGGCCAGTGGCGCCACATCCTCGGCGACGGCCTGCGCGCCGAGTGGCGCGGCAACGGCGGCGAGTCGCGCAGCCACAACCACACGCTGCGCAACGAGCGCGACGCGGCCGACGCGTTGCTCGGCACGGTGGACGACACGGCGTCGATCCGCGACCGCTCGCTGACGCTCGGCCTCAAGCTCTCGCAGCTGCTCGACAACGAGCACAGCCTGGTCGGCGGCGGCGAGGTCGAGGCGGTGCGCCGCAGCGAGGAGCGCACGTCGCTGCGCGACGGCGCGCCGCTGCTGACCGACTTCGGCGACAACCTGCAGGCCCGCAGCACGCGCGTGGCGCTGTTCGTGCAGGACGAATGGAACGTCAACCCCCACTGGGCCGCGCACGCCGGCCTGCGCTGGGAAGGCATCGGCACGCAGGGCACGGGCGAGGATGGCGCCACGCCGCGCAACCGCAGCAGCGTGTGGACGCCGCTGCTGCATGCGGTGTGGAAGCCCGAAGCGCAGGGCCGCGACCAGATCCGCCTCAGCCTCACGCGCAGCTACAAGTCGCCGTCGATGAGCCAGCTGCTGGGCCGGCCGAGCCTGTCGAACCGCTACCCGGTGCCCGGCGCGAACACGCCGACCAGCCCCGACCGTGCCGGCAACCCCGAACTGAAACCCGAGCTGGCCACCGGCATCGACGTTGCCGCCGAGCGCTATCTCGGCGCCGGCGGCGTGCTGAGCGCCAATGTGTTCTACCGCCGCATCCGCGACTACATGCGCAGCGTGACCGCGCTCGAAACGGTGTCGTGGGCGCCGGTGCCGCGCTGGGTGTCGCGGCCGCAGAACGTGGGCGATGCCACCACGCAGGGCCTCGAGCTGGAGGCCAAGTTCCGCCTCAGCGAAGTGATGGCCGACGCGCCGCCGCTGGAGCTGCGCGCCAACTGCAGCGTCTTCGATTCGCACGTCAAGAGCGTGCCCGGCCCCGACAACCGGCTCGACCAGCAGCCGAAGATGACGGCCAACCTCGGCGCCGACTACCGCCTGCGCAGCCTGCCGCTCACCCTCGGCGGCAACATCAACTTCACGCCCGGCTACGACACGCGCATCTCCGAGGAGCAGAGCGCGCTCGTCGGCCGCAAGCGCGTGTTCGACGCCTACGCGCTGTGGACCTTCCAGCCCGGCGTCGCGCTGCGCGTGTCGGCCACCAACGTCGCGCCGCTCGATTACCTCACCGGCGGCAGCCTCGACTTCGAGAGCGCGCCGGGCGCGACCTCGCGCGAAACCTCGCGCACGCTGTCGCAGAGCTACACCACCTGGCAGATGCGGCTGGAGCTGAAGCTGTAGGCCCGGCAGACGCCCAACCGCGGAGTGCGCCGCGAACAGTGCATGATGGCGGCCATGGTTCCACTTTCGATCCTCGACCTCGCCCCGATCGTCGAAGGCAGCGATGCCGCGGCGGCGCTGCGGCACAGCCTCGACCTGGCACGCCATGCCGAAGCCTGGGGCTACCAGCGCTTCTGGCTCGCCGAGCACCACAACCTCGACGGCGTGGCCAGCTCGGCCACCGCGGTGCTGATCGCGCATGTGGCCGGCGGCACCAAGACCATCCGCGTCGGTGCCGGCGGCGTCATGCTGCCCAACCATGCGCCGCTGGTGATCGCCGAGGCCTTCGGCACGCTGGCCACGCTCTACCCCGGCCGCATCGACCTCGGCCTCGGCCGCGCACCCGGCACCGACCCGCTGACGGCGCGCGCGCTGCGCCGCCACCTGGCGAGCGATGCCGAAGACGGCTTCCCGCGCGACGTGGTCGAGCTGATCGGCTACCTCGAGCCGCCGCAGCCCGGCGCGCGCGTGCGCGCGATCCCCGGCGTCGGCACGCAGGTGCCGGTGTGGATCCTCGGCTCGAGCCTCTACGGCGCGCAGCTCGCGGCCTACCTCGGGCTGCCGTACTCGTTCGCGTCGCACTTCGCGCCCGACCTGCTGGAGCAGGCGCTCGAGGTCTATCGCGCCACCTACCGGCCGTCGCCGCGCTGGCCGAAGCCGTATGCGATGGTCGGCGTCAACGTCGTGGTGGCCGACAGCGATGCCGAGGGCGCGCGGCTGCTCACGTCGATCGAGCAGCGCTTTCTCGGCATGCAGCGCGGCGAGCGCGGGCCGCTGCCGAAGCCGGTCGACACGATGGACGCGCTGTGGAGCGAGCACGAGCGCGCCGGCGTGATGCGCATGCTGGCCGCCACCGCGAGCGGCGGGCCGCAGAAGGTGCGCCGCGAGCTGCAGGCCATCATCGCGCGCACGCACGCCGACGAGTTGATCGTGGCCGGCGCGATCCACGACCATGCGGCGCGGCTGCGCTCCTACGAGCTGCTGGCCGGCTTGACGCTCGAGCCGGCGCCTATCATCGCGGCATGACCGCCAGAGCAGCCGGGCACGTCGTCGGCGCCGGAGTGCCGCGCATCGTGGCGCAATGGCTGCGCGGCTGGTGGCGCGCGATCCACGTCAGCGCGCTGATCGGCGTGCTCGCGCTGTCGCCGTCGAGCTATGCCCGCGAGCATCGCGGCGCGCTGGCGCGCAACGTGGTGGTCGACACGCTGCCGATGCTCGGCTGGTTCACGCTGCTCACGGCGCTGGTCAGCCTGGTGCTGATCCGCATCGTCTACGTCACCGCGCTCGGCTACGGCTTGTCGCGCTACTCGCTGGAGATGGTGGTGCGGGTGCTGGTGCTCGAGCTGATACCGCTCACCGCGGCGCTGTTCGTGGCCGTGCGCTGCACCATCCCCAACGGCGCCGAGATCACCGCGCTGCGCCGCGGCGGCGCCTTCGAGGCGCTGCGGCGGCGCGGCATCGAGCCGCTGCGCCACGAGGTGCTGCCGCGCATGCTGGCCGGCGTGCTCGGCGTCGCGCTGCTGGCCGGGCTCAGCTGCGTGGTGTCGCTGCTGCTGGCCTATCTGGTGGTCTACGGCCCCACGCCGTGGGGCTTCACCAACTACACGCGCACCGTCGGCCATGTGTTCGATCCGGCGCTGACGGTAGTGTTCGCGGTCAAGACGCTGCTGTTCGCGCTGGTGGTGTCGATGATCCCGGTGGCCTCGGCGCTGATCGACGCAGCGCCCTCGCGCTCGCGCGCCAGCGCCGAGGTGCGCGCGCTGGTGCGCATGTTCGCGCTGCTGCTGCTGATCGAGGCCGCATCGCTGGCGGCCAACTACTCCTGAGGCCGCGCGCATGGCCGACGATCGCCCCGACCTCGACCCGAAGGTGCCGCACGCCGAGCTGAAGGCCTCGCTGCTGCTCGGGCTGCTGGCGCTGCTGGTGGTCGGCTCGGTGCTGTACCTGATGTACGCGCGCGGCGCCTTCGAGCCGACGCAGCGCCTCGTGCTGGTGGCCGAGGACAGCGAAGGCGTCAGCGTCGGCATGGATCTCACCTTCTCGGGATTCCCGATCGGCCGCGTGCGCCGCATCGAGCTGGGCGACGACGGCAAGGCGCACATCGTGGTCGACGTGTCGAAGAAGGATGCGCACTGGCTGCGCGCCAGCAGCGTGTTCACGCTGGTGCGCGGGCTGGTCGGCGGCACGGCGATCCGTGCCTACAGCGGCATCCCGACCGACGCGCCGCTGCCCGACGGCGCGGTGCGCAGCGTGCTGCGCGGCGACTCGTCGGAGGAGATCCCCAAACTGGTCGCCTCGACGCGCGACCTGGTGCAGAACCTCACCGCGCTGTCAGCGGCCGATTCGTCGCTGCGCGCCAGCCTGGCCCAGGTGCAGACGGCGACCGAGCGGCTGAACGGCCCGCAGGGCGCGCTCGGCGTGCTGTTCGGCAACGAGCGCGACGCGAAGAAGGTCGCCTCCGCGCTGGACCGCACCAACGCACTGCTGGCGCGCATCGACGGCGCGGTGGCGCGCACCGATGCGATGATCGCCAAGGCCGACACCCAGCTGCTCGGCGAGCGTGGCGTGGTCGGCGAGAGCCGCGAGGCCGTGCTGCAGCTGAAGGCGCTGCTGGGCGATGCGCGCGGCACGCTGCAGCGCGTCGACAAGCTGCTCGAAGACGCGCAGGCCGTCGCCGGCAACGCCAAGGTGGCGACCACCGACCTCGGCGCGCTGCGCGCCGACGTCGAGGCCAGCCTGCGCAAGGTCGAGCAGCTCGTCGGCGAGATCAACCGCAAGTGGCCGTTCGCGCGCGACACCGAGTTGAAGCTGCCATGAGCCGACGCCAACGCACGCCACTGCAACGATGCGCTGCGCACCGCTGGGTGCTCTGTGCCGCGGCCGCGCTCGCGGCGTGCTCGACGTCGCCGCCGCCGCCCGACTGGCGTGCCAACGCGCAAGGCGCCATCGCGCATGCCAACACGGCCTACCTGCAGGGCAATGCGGCGCTGGCGGCGAGCGAGTTCGAACGCGCCCGCCGCGAGATCGCGAGCACCGGGCGCCCTGACCTGCTGGCGCGTGCCGAGCTGATGCGCTGCGCGGCGCATGCCGCGAGTCTGCAGGTCGAGCCCTGCGCGGGTTTCGAGGCGGTGCGCGCCGATGCGGCGCCGCCCGAGCGCGCCTATGCCGCATACCTCGCCGCCGAGCCCACGGCGGCCGAGGCCGACGCCCTGCCCGAGCACCATCGCGCGGTGGCGCGTGCCGCGACGCCCGAGGCAGCACTGGCCGCGGTGCGCGGCATCGACGATCCGCTGGCACGCTTGGTCGGTGCCGCGGTGGCGCTGCGCACGCGCCGCGCGAACCCGGAGTTGCTGACGCTGGCGGTCGACACCGCATCGGCGCAGGGCTGGCGGCGCCCGCTGCTGGCCTGGCTCGGCGTGCAGGCGCAGCGCGCCGAGGCCGCCGGCGACTCGGCCGCGCTGGCGCAGATCCGGCGGCGCATGGCGCTCGCGGGATCGACGCCATGAGTCTCGGGCGGCCGCCGCGCGCTTCGCGGCGAAAGCGGTAATTCGGCGCGATCGCCGCCGCTATTCCGGGCGCTGATCGCGCGCGGCGGGATTAACGTCGGCCTCATGCAGCTGCCCGACTATCAACCGCCCAGCGACCAGCGCGCGTCGCTCGCCGTGGGCCTCGCACCCCTGTTCGTGCTGATCGCCTTTGCCGCGATCGTGACCCGCGTGATCGACGCCGACACCGGCTTCGCGATCTTCGTGGCCTGCACGCTGTGGGTGGTCTACGAGATGCACGACTACCAGATCACGATCGACCGCTACAACGAGGAATACGTCGAAGCCCACCTCGCGTGGCGCACGCCGGCCACGCTGGCGACGATCGCCGGCGACGCGCATCGCCCGGAGCCCACGCGCGCCTTCGTGCAGCGCTTCCTGCACGCCGGCGGCGAGCGCATGCGCGACCGGCCGACGATCTGAGCGCGGCCGCACGAACGCGGGCAGCAACGAAAAAGGCAGGCGCGCAGCGCCTGCCTTTTGTCTTGGGCGTCGCCGCCGCCCGTGGACGGCGGCGCACCGAAGCGGAACTTACTTGCTGGCGGCCTTGTCGGCAGCCTTGGCCTTGACGGCCTTCTTGTGCTTCTTCTTGGCTTCCTTCTTCGCCGGCTCGGCGGTCTTGGCCGTCGGGGCGCCGTCGGTCGGCGCCGCAGCGTGGGCAGGGATCGCCACGGCAGCGGCGATCGCGAACATCAGGGCGGTCAGGGTCTTGGTCATGTGGGTTCTCTTGCTGAGGTTGATGAAAACGTAACTGAAGCCTGGCGCCGGGGTGCCTCCCTCACGAAAGCCCAACTGCGCTCGACCCACCGCACTTCACGCGCGAGGCAGTCGGGCGGTTGACAGGCCGCGCGCACACGGCCGCATCGGAGGCCGAGCACTGTCGCGTATGGGCGACGATCCACGGCGGCGAGCGGCACAATGCGCTGGTGTTCCACGCTTGCCGCAGGCCCGCATCGATGCTCCGCCGCTTCATTGCCCCGTGGCTGCCGTGCGTGATGGTCGCCGCGGCACAGCCCGCAGCGGCGCAGGTGGCCGCCTCGACACCTGCCGCGCCGGCGGCCGGCGCGCAGCGGGCCTTCCAGCTCTGCGATGCACGCACCTTCGCGGCGATGGGCCTGGCGCGCACCTATCTCGGCAATGGCCGCGACAAGGCTGCCGTGCGCGAGCTGGTGAAGGACAACCCCTGGGGCCGCGACGCGGCCGAATCGCTGTTCCGCCTCGCCGATGCCGGCAAGCTGCAGCACCACGCCGAGTTCGCGGCCGACGTGCTGGTGCAGTGTGCGGTGGCCAACGCCATCGCCGTCGGCGCGCCGAAGAGCCAGGTGGGCTTGTGCCTGGCGCGCACCGACGTGGCCTACTACCTGCATGCCGACCGCACGCAGGGCCTCGTGCGGCAGGAAGCGATCTCGCGCACCTCGGCGCGGCTGAAGCCGCGCGAGGTGTACCCGATGGCGCTGCTCAACGGCGTGGCCGAGGCGGTCTATGCGCCCAAGGAGCCGCCTGAGCTGCGCGTGCTGTCGAGCCGCATGCTGTGGTCGTGCATCCGCGCGCGCCCGGCGAGCGCGGCGTCGGCGGCGTCGGCGGCGTCGGCGGCGTCGGCCCCCGGCTAACGCGTGCGCGACTCCAGCGGATACGCCGGGTCGTTGTACCCCGGCGTCGACGGGTGCCCCGGCGCGACGAGCGAATCGACCAGCGCCTCGTCGTCGGCGGTGATGGCGCATTCGAGCGCGCCGAAGTAGTCCTGCCACTGCGCCAGCGTGCGCGGCCCGGCGATCACCGAGCTCACCGCGCGATGCGCGAGCACCCAGGCGCTGGCGAAGTGCTGCAGCGCCACGCCCTTCGCGGCGCAATGCTCCTTCAGGCGCTGCGCGATGCGCAGTGATTCGTCGCGGAACTCGGTCTGCATGATGCGCGTGTCGGCGCGGCCGGCGCGCGTGCCCGCGGCCGGCTTGGCACCCGGCGCGTACTTGCCGGTGAGCACGCCGCGTGCGATCGGGCTGTAGGGCACCGCGCCCAGGCCCAGGCTGGCGCAGGCCGGCAGCACCTCGACCTCGGGCTGGCGGTTGAGCAGGTTGTAGTACGGCTGGCACACCACCGGTGGCGCGATGTTCATCGCGCGCGCCAGGTGCACCGCCTCGGCGATGCGCCAGCCGCGAAAGTTGCTCAAGCCCCAGTAGCGGATCTTGCCGGCGCGCAGCAGGTCGTCGATCGCGCGCAGCGGATCCTCCAGCGAGCTGCCGTTGAAGTCGCGGTGCAGGTAGTAGATGTCGACATGGTCGGTGCCCAGCCGCCGCAGGCTCGCCTCGCAGGCGCGTGCCATCCAGCTGCGCGAGTAGCGCTGCTCGTTGGGCCGCTCCGACATCTTGTTGCCCACCTTGGTGGCGATCACCCAGCGCTCGCGGCTGCCCTGCAGCAGCGAGCCGAGCATCGCCTCGGCCTTGCCGGTGGAATACACGTCGGCGGTGTCGATGAAGTTCACGCCGTGGTCCAGCGCATGCGCGACGATCTCGCGCGCCTCGTCGACGGGCGTCTGGTCGGCGAACATCATCGTGCCGAGGCACAGCGTGGACACCTGCAGCTGGCTGCGGCCGAGGGTGCGATAGAGCATGCGGTCTCCGGCGGGGCAATGTCGGGGGCCGCAGTATGCCCGCTGCCCCGGAGCGGCCGTGAGCTTTGCACGGCAAGTGTTGGCGAGCGGCGCGTACATCTCGTCACCGCATGACACATCCTGATGCATTGACGACGAGAATCGAGCGATCGCCTCAAGTTCCGAAGGCGCCGGACGAAACAACGGCTTGCCGGCACGCGCCGCGTCAGAGCGGGCTCGCCCCTGCCGGTGTCTGCCCACGAGCCGCCGATGAACAACTCGCCCCTTCGCCACATCGCCGCTCTCGTCGCGGCTGCCGGGCTCGGCGTCGCGCAGGCCGCGCCGCCGGACCTCACCACACTCAGCCTCGAACAGCTGCTCGACGTGAAGGTCGTCGGCGCGTCGAAGTACGAGCAGCGCCAGAACGAAGTCGCCGCGTCGGTGCACGTCATCACGCGGCAGGAGATCAAGAGCTTCGGCTGGCGCACGCTCGACGAGGCGCTGGCCAGCCTGCCCGGCGTGTACGGCACCTACGACCGCCAGTACGCCTACCTCGGCACGCGCGGCTTCAGCGTGCCGGGCGACTTCAACACGCGCGTGCTGCTCACGATCAACGGCAACCGCGTCAACGACGCCGTGTACGACCAGGCCTACATCGGCCGCGACTTCCCGCTCGACCTCGACCTCATCGAACGCATCGAGTTCATCCCCGGCCCCGGCGGCGCGGTGTACGGGCAGAACGCGCTGTTCGGCGTCGTCAACGTCGTCACGCGCGGCGGTGCGGCCATCGGCGGTGCCGAGCTGGCGCTGGCGGCGCAGCAGCCGCAGGGCCCGCGCGAGGGCCGCGCCACCTGGGGCCGCCGGCTCGACACCGGCACCGACGTGGTGCTCTCGGTCTCGGGGATGAAGTCGCGCGGCGAAGACCGCTTCTTCAGCTACGGTGCCAGCGGCATCTCGGGCGTCGCCGTCGGGCTCGACGGTGAGCGCGACCGCGAGTTCTTCGGCCGCGTGGCGCATGGCCCGTGGTCGTTCGAGCTGGTGCACGGCAACCGCAGCAAGGACGATCCCACCGCCGCCTACTTCGGCGATCCGCTCGTGCCCGGCGCGCTGCAGCGCGACCGCATCGTGCTCGCGCAGCTGAACTACGAGGCCCGGCTCGGCGAGCAGTCGCAGTTGTCGGTGCGCACCTTCAGCGGCCGCGAACACTACGAAGCGCCGGCCATCTACTCGGGTGCCGACACGGTGTCCAGCGTCTCCAGCAGCTGGCGCGGCGTGGAAGCGCGGCTGCTGATCACGAGCTGGGCGTCGCACAAGCTGCTGCTCGGCGTCGAGCACCAGGACAACCTGCACCAGGACCAGTACTACGACGACCGCCAGGCCACGCCCGACGTGGTCGACGTGGCCATCCTCCGCTCGGGCCGCCGCAGCGGCGTGTTCGCGCAGGACCAGTGGTCGATCACCGACACGGTCGGCGCGACGCTCGGCTTGCGCGTCGACCACGACAACGTGATCGGCCGCTCGCTGAGCCCGCGCGCGGCGCTCGTCTGGCAGGCCGACCCGGGCCTCAACCTCAAGGCGCTCTACGGCCGCGCGCATCGCGCGCCCAACGTCTACGAGCATGACTTCGACGACGGCGTGACGCTGGTGGCCAACCCCGCGCTGCGCGGCGAGACCATCAACACCACCGAACTCGTGGCCGACCTGCGCGCCAGCCGCGATCTGCTGCTGCGCGGCGCGGTGTACCGCTGGACCATGCATGGCCTCGTCACCCAGGGCCTCGACCCGGTGAGCGGGATGCCGCAGTTCCAGAACGGCCAGAACGTGACGGCCCACGGCGTGGAGCTTTCGGCCGACAAGACCTGGGACTGGGGCGGCCGCCTGCGCGGCAGCGTGACCTGGCAGCACGCGCGCCACCAGGACGGCAACGCGCTCGCCAACTCGCCCGAGCGGCTGGGCAAGCTCAACCTCGCGACGCCGCTGGGCGTCGCGGGCCTGCGCCTGGGCTACGAGCTGCAGGTCTGCAGCGCTCGCCGCACGCTGGCGGGCGAGCGCACCGGCGGCTATGCGCTCTCGAACCTCAACCTGCTCGCCGAGCGCCTGGCCCACGGGCTCGAGCTGTCGGTGGGCATCCACAACCTGTTCGACCACCGCTACGAACAGCCCGGCTCGCGCAACAACTGGCAGGACAGCCTCGAGCAGGACGGCCGCAGCCTGCGCGTCGAGCTCAGCGCGCACTTCTGAGCCATGGCCCGGCGCGCCGTGTTCCAGCGACGGCAGGCCGCATGGGCCCGCACGCTCGCGCGCGCGCTCTGGCTCGGCCTGGCGCTGGCGCTGCCGGCACGCGCCACCGAGCAGCCCGAATACCGGCTCAAGGCCGCCTTCCTCTACAACTTCGCCGCGTTCACCGAGTGGCCGGCCGACGCGCCGGTGACGATCCAGCTGTGCATCGTCGGCGCCGATCCGTTCGGCAAGGAGATCGACCTCGTGCGCGGCAAGGCCTTCGGCGCGCGCAGCCTGGCCGTGCAGCTGCGCCCGGTGCCCGATGCGCTGGCCGGCTGCCAGATGGTGTTCGTGTCCGCCGCGCTGATGCCCCAACTGCCGCGTCTGCTGGACACGCTGCGCGGCAGGCCGGTGCTCACGGTGGCCGACAGCCCGGGTGCGGTCCAGCAGGGCGTGGCGCTGAACATGGTGGTGCAGCAGGGCCGCGTGGCGTTCGAGGCCAACCTCACCGCCGCGCGCGGCGCGGGGCTCGATCTGAGCTCCAAGCTGCTGCGCCTGGCCACCGAGGTGATCCAGTGAGCCGGCACGCCACGCTCGGCCAGCGGCTGCGCGCGATCAACCGCGTCGCGCTCGGCGTGGCCGTCGGCATGGTGGCGCTGTTCGTCGTCATCAGCAGCTTCGTGCTCGGCCTCGCGGCGCTGGTCGACACGCACCGCGTGCAGGCCAAGGTGCTGGCCGACACGGCGGCGGCGGCGCTGGCCTTCGACGATGCACGCGGCGCCGCCGAGCTGCTCGAATCGCTGCGCAACGCGGCGCAGATCCGCGGCGCCGCCATCCGGCGCAACGACGGCAGTGAACTCGCGCGCTACGCCAACGCGCCGCAGGCGCCGGCGTCGGCCGACGACGCGCCGGCGACGCACATCGGGTTCGACGAGGTGGTGCTCGCCGAGCCGGTGCCCGCGCGGGCCGGACGGCCGGGCCAGCTGGTGATCCGCGTCGGCCTCACCGGCCTCGTGCGGCAGACGGTGTGGCTGGTGGCCGCCACCGTGGCCGCCGCCGCGCTGGCGCTGCTGGCCAGCACGCTGCTGCTGCGCCGGCTGCAGGCCTCGGTGCTGCACCCGCTGACCGGGCTGAACGAGGTGATGGATCGCGTGTCGGTGCAAGGCGACTTCCAGGTGCGGGCCCCGGCCAGCGGCATCGCCGAGCTCGACCGGCTGGGCCAGGGCTTCAACGCCATGCTCGAGCAGATCCACGTCCGCGACCTGTGCCTCGCCGCGCAGCGCGATCGCCTGGAGGAGCAGGTGCACGAGCGCACCGCCGAGCTGCAGAAAGCCAAGGAAGCCGCCGAGGCCGCGAGCCAGGCCAAGAGCGAATTCCTGGCCACGATGAGCCACGAGATCCGCACGCCGATGAACGGCGTGCTCGGCATGAACGAGCTGCTGATCGACAGCCCGCTGCAGCCGCAGCAGCGGATCTGGGCCGAGACGGTGCAGGCCTCGGGCCGCCACCTGCTGGCGGTGATCAACGACATCCTCGACTTCTCGAAGATCGAGTCGGGCCAGCTGCATCTCGAGACGGTGGACTTCTCTGCCGTCGACGTGGTGGAAGACGCGCTCTCGATGTTCGCGCAGCCGGCCGCCAACAAGGGCCTGGAGCTGGCCGCGCGCTTCGTGCCGCCCGACGCGCCGATGAACCTGCGCGGCGACCCGCTGCGCCTGCGCCAGGTGGTGGCCAACCTGGTCAACAACGCCATCAAGTTCACCGACGAGGGCGAGGTGGTGGTCACCGTCGAGCTCGCCGCGCAGAGCGAAAGCGGCGCCGAGCTGCGCATCGCCGTGCGCGACACCGGCATCGGCATCGCGCCCGAGGCCCAGCAGCGCATCTTCGATCACTTCGCGCAGGCCGACGGCAGCACCACGCGCCAGTACGGCGGCACCGGGCTCGGCCTGGCGATCTGCCGCCGCCTGCTCGACCTGATGCATGGCCGCATCCACGTCGACAGCACGCCCGGCGCCGGATCGACCTTCCACGTCGCGATGCAGCTGCCGTGGGCCCAGGCGCGGCATCTGCCGGCGCCTGACGTCGCCCGCCTGGCCGGCCTGCGCGTGCTGGTGGTCGACGACCACGCCACCAACCGCGAGATCCTGCGCGAGCAGCTGCAGTGCTGGGCCATGCGCGTCACCTGCGTCGCCGGCAGCGCCGACGCGCTCGTCGCGCTGGAAGCCGCGGCGCGCCTGCGCGAGCCGTTCGACATCGCCGTGCTCGACATGCACATGCCGGTGATGGACGGCCTCGAGCTGGCGCGCGCGATCCACGTCCGCCCCGCGCATGCGGGCCTGCGCATGGTGATGCTCAGCTCCACCTATGCGCAGACCGGCGACGCCGCGCGCAAGGCGATCGGCATCCGGCGCCATCTGCACAAGCCGGTCCGCCGCGCCGATCTGCTGCGCGCGATCGCGAGCGTGCTGGATCCGTGCGACGACGACGCTGCTGCCGATGGCGCGCCCTGCGCCGGTGTCGACGAACCGCGCGCCGCCGCGCACGATACCGCCGTGGCGGCCGCCCGGCCGGCGATGCGCGGCCATGTGCTGCTGGTCGAGGACAACCCGATCAACCAGGGTCTGGCCAAGGCCATGCTGCAGAAGATCGGCGTCGCCGTGACGCTGGCGGCCCATGGCGCCGAGGCGGTCGAGCTGGTGCGCGAGCAGCGCTTCGATGCGGTGCTGATGGATTGCCAGATGCCGGTGATGGACGGCTACCAGGCCACCGGCGAGATTCGCCGCCTGCCCGGCGGCCGCGGCGCGCGGCTGCCGATCGTGGCGCTGACCGCCAACGCCGCGCGCGCCGACCAGAGCCGCTGCCTCGAAGCGGGCATGGACGACTTCCTCGCCAAACCGTATTCGATCGCTGGCCTGCGCGCGACGCTCGCCCGCTGGCTGCCGATCGACGCAGCTGACGCTGCCGCGCCGCCGGCCCCCGCCCGCGCACCCGCCGAAGCCGGCGACGACGGGCGCGACGATGCCGCGCCGCCGATCAACCCCGGCGCCATCGCCGCGCTGCGCGAGCTCGACGACCAGGGCAGCATGGCGCTGGCGCACGAGCTGATCGGCCAGTTCCTCGCCGATGCCGCGCCGACGCAGCAGCGCCTGGCCGATGCGCTGGCGCGCGCCGACACGCGGGTGCTGGCGCAGCTGGCGCACATGCAGAAGTCGAGCTGCGCGTTCCTGGGCGCCGATGCGCTCGCGGCGCACTACCGCGAGCTCGAACAGGCCGCGCGCGCGGGCCACCTCGACGCTGCGCCCGAGCTGGTCGCGCGGCTGCGCCGCGAGCATGCGCGCGTGGTGGCGCAGTTGCACGAGCTGCAGACGGAGTCGGCATGATGGAATCGCGCGCGCGCATCCTGCTCGCCGACGACCACCCGGGCGCGCGCACGGTGATGCGCGCCGCGTTGCGCAAGGCCGGGTTCGAGGTCAGCCTCGCCGTCGACGGCAACGACGCGCTGCGCCAGTTCGGCGCCGGGCACTGGGACCTCGTGATGCTCGACGTGGACATGCCCGACCTCAGCGGCCACGCGGTGTGCGCCGAGATCAGGCGCCGCGCCGGCGAGCTGCTGCCGATCGTGATGGTCACCGGCATGGACGACCTGCAGTCGGTGGAGAAGGCCTACGAGTCGGGTGCCACCGACTTCATCTCCAAGCCGATCAACTGGGCGCTGCTGAGCCACCGCGTGCGCTACCTGCTGCGCGGCTACCAGACGCTGCTGCAGCTGCGCGCCGCCGAGTCGGCGCAGGCCGCGGTGCTGCGGGCGATCCCCGACCTGCTGTTCGAGGTCGACCTCGACGGCCGCTACCTCGACTGCCGCGCGCCCAGCGACGACATGCTGCTCGCGCCGCGCGAACAGCTGATCGGCCGCACCGTTGCCGAGATGCTGCCCGCCGACGTGGCCGAGACGGTGATGCAGGCGCTGCGCGAGGCGCACGACAAAGGCACCTCCGCCGGCCGCCAGTACGCGCTGCAACTGGCCCGGGGCGTGCGCTGGTTCGAGCTGTCGGTCTCGCGCAAGGCAGCGCCGGGCATCGACGAGCCGCACTTCGTGGTGCTCGCGCGCGACATCACCGAACGCAAGGAAGCCGAGATGCGCATCGCGCGGCTGGCCTACTTCGACGCGCTCACCGGGCTGCCGAACCGGCAGGCCTTTCTGGAGCGCGTCGACCGCCAGATCGCGCGCGCCGGCGGCTCGGGCGCGCGCTTCGGCGTGCTGTTCATGGACCTCGACGGCTTCAAGCAGATCAACGACACCATGGGCCACGGCGCCGGCGACCTGGTGCTGCAATGGGCGGCCGACCGCCTGCGCCAGGGCCTGCGGCCCACCGACGTGGTGGCGCGCCCGGTGCCGGCCGACCATCTGGAGCTCGAGCTGGCGCGCCTGGGCGGCGACGAGTTCACGGCGCTGATCCTCGACATGCAGCAGCCCGAGGATGCGCTGCTCGTCGCTCACCGCATCGGCCAGCTGATGCGCCGGCCCTTCATGGTCGAAGGGCGCGAGGTGCTGCTGACCACCAGCATCGGCATCGCCACCTACCCCGAGGACGGCGAGGACGCGAAGACGCTGCTCAAGCACGCCGACACCGCGATGTACCACGCCAAGGGCTCGGGCCGCGACAACGCGCAGCTCTACAGCGCGTCGCTCACGCTGCAGGCGATGCAGCGCCTCGAGCTCGACACCCATCTGCGTCTGGCCCTGGAGCGCGACGAGTTCCACCTCGTGTACCAGCCGCAGGTCGACGTGCGCTCGGGCCGCATCGGCTCGGTCGAGGCGCTGCTGCGCTGGCGCCACCCCACGCGCGGCGCGGTGGGGCCGCTGGACTTCATTCCGCTGGCCGAGGAGAACGGCACCATTCTCGCGATCGGCCGCTGGGTGCTGCGCCGGGCCTGCACCGACGCGGCGCTGTGGCACCGCCAGGGCCATGCGGTGCGCGTGGCGGTGAACCTCTCGCCGACGCAGTTCACCGACGCCAGCCTGGTGCCCACCGTGCTCGACGCGCTGTCGGCCTCGGGCTTGCCGGCCTCGGCGCTGGAACTCGAGATCACCGAAAGCTCGGTGATGGAGAACACCGAAGAGACCATCCGCACGCTGCACGCCTTTCGCGCCTGCGGCGTGCGCGTTGCGCTCGACGACTTCGGCACCGGCTACTCGTCGCTGAGCTACCTCACGCGCATGCCGATCAACAACCTCAAGATCGACCGCAGCTTCGTCAGCGGCCTGCAGCGCGGCGGCCAGCATGGTGCCATCGTGCGCGCGGTGCTGGCCATGGCCGACAGCCTGGGCATGCACGTGACGGCCGAAGGCGTCGAGACCGCCGAGCAGGCCAGCGTGCTGGCCGCGATGTCGTGCGACCAGTTGCAGGGCTACTTCTTCAGCCGGCCGGTGGCGGCCGACGAGATCGCCCCGCTGCTGACGCGGCAGTGGCCGCTCGGTGCGCGCGACGAGCCTTCGCGGCCGCAGCCGCTGGCGCAGGGCGCGCCAGCCGAGCGCTGAACCCGCGCCGCGCTCAGCGCGCAACCTGCCCCAGCGCTTCGACGATCGCCGCTTCGAGCCCCGGGCGATCCTCGTCGCGAAAGCCCGTGTGCTTCTTGATCACGCGGCCGTCGGCACCCACCAGCACCGTGGTCGGCATGCCCTTGATCGCGAAGCGCTTGGGCATCTCGCCCGCGGCATCGAACGCGATGGCAAAGCGCGCCGGCACCTCGGCCAGGAAGCGCTCGGCATCGGCGCGCTCGCGGTCGACGTTCACGCCCACCACCTGCAGGCCCTTGGCACCGTAGCGCGCCTGCATCTCGTTGAGCCACGGGAACGAGCGCCGGCACGGCGTGCACCACGAGGCCCAGAAGTCGATCACCACCAGCTTGCCCTTCCAGGCAGCGCTGTTCACCGGCCCCTGCAGCCCGGGCAGCTCGAGCAGCGGCGCCGGCGCGCCGGCCTCCACCGCCGCGGCCGGCATCGCCGGCGACGCCAGCACCGCGAGCGCGGCGATCAGTTCCCTGCGTGTCACATGCACCGTCATCGTCACGTCCTCATCGAATCACCCAATGCGGCACGCCCTGTCGGGCGAGCCACGCCTCGGCCTGCGGCCCCTGCAGCATCGCCAGCGTGGCCAGCGTGCCGGCCTCGGTGCAGTGGCCCGCGGCGACCGTGATCGACCGCGGCGCGCCGCGCACCGGCCAACCGTCGCGCGGGTCGAGGATATGCCCGTAGCGCACACCGTCATTGATCAGGTATCGCCGCGCATCGCCGCTGGTGGCCAGCGCACCCGAGCGCAGCTCGAGCTGCATCACCGCCGAAGGTTCTCGCATGTCAGGTCGTTCCACGCCGACCTGCCACGCGCTGCCGTCGGCGCGCGGGCCTGAGACCGCGAGATCGCCGCCGAAGTTCACCAGCATCGGCAGCGCCGCCATCGCCTGCAGCACGGCCAGCGTGCGATCGACCGCGTATTCCTTGCCGATGCCGCCGAGGTCGATCTCCATGCCGGCGGGCAGCATGATGCGCGGCCGCTGCCAGTGCACCCGGTGCCAGCCGATGCGCGCCACCAGCGCCGCCACCTGGGCGGCCGAGGGCAGCCGGTCGCTGCCGTCGAAGCGCCAGGCCTCGCGCAGCACGCCGCTGGTCACGTCGAACAGGCCGCCGCTCAACGCGTGACAGGTGGCCGCGTAGTCGAGCAGCAGCGCGGTCTCGTCGTCGACCGTCACGGCCTGCCCGCGCGAGCGGTGCAGCATCGCGATCACGCTGTCGTCGCGGTAGCGGCTGAACTTGGCCTCGATGCGTTGCGCTTCGGCCGCTGCGGCATCGAGCAGCGCGCGGGCCTGCGCCTCGCCGGCGCCCTCGACGAGCAGCTCGCAGGGGCTGGCCATGGCCTTGAAGCGGCCACGCCAGGCGCCGGCGCCCAGCGCGTCGAGTGCCTCGTGCGCGTCGGGCGCGGTTCCCTCCGGCATCGCGCGCTGGGTCAGAAGTCGCGCGTGTAGCCGACCACCAGCGTCGCCGCCTTCAGCGTCGGCGCGGTGTCGAGCGTCTGCAGCACGCCGGGCGCGTTGGCCGGCGTCTTCTGCGTCTGGCGATAGACCTGCGCGCGCACGGCCAGCTCGCTGCGCGCATCGAGCGGCATGCCGAACTTGAGGCCCAGCGTCTGCCCGGTGAACGCGGCCAGGCGCGGATCGGCCGAGGCGCTGGCGAGGCCCGTGCCGTGCGCGGTGCTCGACCAGCCCTGCCCCTCGACGAGCCAGGGCCGCCAGAAGTCGGCGGCGCTCTGGCGGTACCAGCGCAGCTGCGGCTCGATGTGCTGGCCACCACCGAGCTCGACGCGCCAGCGCGCGTCGAGCGTGTGCGCGCGCACGCCCCAGTCGTCGCGATAGAAGCGGTACGACACGTCGAGCACGTCCTGCCGCAGGTGGATCTTGTTCTGCCAGTACAGGCTCAGCCGGCTGCGCGAATCCGGGCGCAGCTCGGTCACGTAGCGGTCGCCGGTGACGAGGCCGCTCGCGGCATCGACCACCGACAGCACCTTGTACGGATCGGTGTGGTCACCGCTGCCGCGACCCCAGCCGAGGTTCAGCTGCGTCAGCCACTGGCGGCTCATCACCTGCGTCACGCCCAGCAGCAGGTCGACCACGTTGCGCGACGCGCTGCTGCTGCGCGCCGTGCCGGCCACGAACGCCGGCCGCAAGCCCTGCGGTGCGCCGCCCACGGCGCGGATGCGGTCGGCCTCGACGGCAGCGCCCAGCGAGACGGTCGTGTTCTTGTCGTTGAAGTCCTGCGCCAGCGCGGCATTGAGGCCGAACGAGCGGAAGTCATACTCGGCCGACAGGTTAGCGCCGAGCGCCAGCCGGCGGCCGTCGCCGAACGGCCGCTCGAGCGTGAACGCCAGCGCGCCGCGCGCGTCGTGGAAGCTGGTGTCCAGCGGCGTGCGGCCGGCGCCGACCACGTAGGTGCTCTCGCCCGACGGCGAGGTGAAGGTCTGCGGTGCCGGCTGCGGCGCGGCGCCGTTGGGCGACGCGCCGGTCAAGGCATCGAAGGTCACCTTCAGGCCGAGCGTTTGGTCGTTGCCATCGGTGCGCTTCAGGCTCACCACCGGTTCCACCGCGCGCACGCGGCCGCCGCCCTCGGCATACACGAGCAGCGCGCTGTCGCCGCGCCAGGCCGGGCTTGCGTTGGACTGCGCCGATGCCGGCGTGATCGCCGGCGCCAGCAGTGCCGCAGTGGCCGCAGCGAGCGCGGCACGGACCGAGCCGGTGCACGGCGCGGCGTCGCTCAGTTGCATCCACAGCCTCCGCCGCCGAAGCTGCGGCCCCCGGTGGCGGCCTCCTTGCTGAAGTAGATGTGATCGTCGATCGCGTCGATCAGCGGCGAGACCGACAGCTGCATCGAGGGCTTGGCCAGCAGGTCGCGTTCCCACGGCTGCACGCCGAGGTTGCCGCAGCCGGCAAGGCCCGCCGCACACAGCCATGCGACGGCCACGCGCCGCCGGAAGGTCAAGTTCATGATGATGAGAGGCGCAGAAGAAGTTGAAGCGCGCATCGCCCATGCGACGGCAGCGGCGACTATGTGCGGCAGCGATGAAGGTTCACTGAAGAATAGCCTCCTGCCACGAACGACCTTGTGACCAGCGGTCAACACCGCCGCCGTGACGCCTCCGTTCAAGCGGCCGATTAACATCGCGGCATGTCGCGACCATATCGACCCGGCCTGCTCATCGTGATGATCGCGCTCGCGCTGGCGGCGGCGCCGGTCTCGGCGCAGCGCGCGATCACCGCCTACGGCGGCATGCGCACCGGCAGCGGCTTCCAGGCCGCTGGCAGTTCCACCACCGATCTCGAGCTGGCGAGCCGCGCCGCGGCATCGATCGCGCTCGAGCTGCCCTACGACGGCAGCCGCCAGTTGCAGTGGTTCGCTTCGCACCAGCGCACGCGGCTGGCGCTCGGCGCCGCCGCCGCCGCGGGATCGCCGAGCGAACTGCCGCTGCAGCTGACCTATCTGCACGTCGGCGGCGTGAACTGGTTCGACGGCCCCATCGGCCAGGGGCCGTACGTGTCCGGCGGACTCGGCCTCACGCACCTGAGCCCGCGGCTGCCGGGCACGATCTCGCGCACGCGCGCGTCGATGAGCATCGCTCTGGGCTGGCAATGGGCCGCCGCGTCGCAGCTCGCGCTGCGCGCCGAACTGCGCGGCTACGCCACGCTGCTGCGCAGCGACGGCGCGTTCTTCTGCTCGGGCGGCTGCACGGTCTCGATCCGCGGCGACACGCTGACGCAGGCCGAGGCGATGCTCGGCCTCACGCTCGGGTTCTGACGCGCGCGCTTCTTTCAGCGCGCACCGCGCGCGGGTCAGCGCAGCTCGGCCAGCTTGGCGGCGACTTCGCGCTTGCCCATCGTGCGCACCTGGGCGATGGCCTCGATGTTCCTGGCGCGCGGGCGTGCCGTGCCCTCTTCCCACTTGTAGATCGACTGCCCCGACGCACCCACGAGCAGGCCGAAGTCCGACGCCGACAGGCCCAGGCGGCGGCGATGCGAGGCCAGGCCCTTGGCGCTGAAGCGGTGCGCGGTGCCGTCTTCGGCCTGCCCGCCTGCGGGCTTCGCTTTCGCGGTGCCGCGGCTCACGCTGCGCAGTTGCTGCTCGAGCACCTGGCAGCGCCGCTTGAGCGCGGCGATGTCGCTGCGGTAGGCGCTGGAGGCCTTCTTGAGTTGTTCGACGCCGGCGCGGATCTCCTTGCGAGCCACGCGGGCGATTTCGGCTTTCAGGACGGAGGCAATGTTGGGCATGGGTGCCATTGTGCCCCGAACTGCCGTACCTTCTTTGGCGCGGCGGCAAAGTTGGATGCGCGCAGGAGCGAAAGGCGCCTCTTAAGGCGCAACAAGTTGTAGATCCGCAAGGGTTCTCACCAGTGCCGCACGCGGCCGCTGTCGAGGTGCACGAAGGCTTCGCGCGCATAGAAACCCACACCGCCGAGGTGCAGATCGAGCGCGGCATCGCGCAGCTCGGCCAGCGCCGTGCCGGGCAGGCGCACGTCGATGGCGCGGCCTTCCATGTGCAGGCTGTGCTGGGCCACACCACCGCCGCCCTGTGCGCGCAGCCGGGCGTTGGTGTGCGGCGAGCGATAGCCCGAGATCACCTCGAACGCGCGCGCGCTGCCGAGCGCGAGGCGCACGCGCTGCAACTGGTCGAGCAGCGCCGGATCGATCACGCCCACGTCGCCGGTGTAGTGATCGCGCAGGAAGCGGTTGATCGCCGCCATCGCCTCGGGCACGACCTGGCCCCCGCGCGCATAGACGATGTCGATCGACTCGCGCGTGTGCGTGTGCACCAGCGCGATCGCGTGCGCGCTGCCGGCGCGTGCCGGCAGCGCCAGCGCCGCGGCGCCGAGCGATGCGGCGCGCGCGCCCTGGCGCATCAGCCAGCGCCGTCGAGTGATCTGAATCAAGCTCTGCATCGGGGCTCAGGATGCCGCTGCCGCGCGGCGTGCCGATTCTCGCTGCAAGGCGGCGTCGAGCATCGCGTCGAGGCCGTAGAGATCGTCGAAGAAATGCACGCGTCCGTCCTTGACCAGCGCGGTGGCATAGGCGATCAGCACGTGCACCGGCTGCGTTACGGCAAGGGTAGCCGATGTGCCGTGATCCATGGCCTGCCGGATGCGTGACTCGCTCCACGCTGGCATGCCGCGCAGCACGAAGGTGGCCAGCTCCACCGGCTGCTCGACGCGGATGCAGCCGTGGCTGAAGTCGCGCCGCTCGCGCTCGAACAGGCGCGTGGCCGGCGTGTGATGCAGGTAGATCTGCTCGTCGTTCGGAAACACGAACTTGATGTCGCCCAGCGGATTGCGCGGCCCCGGCCGCTGGCGGATGCGCAGCTGCCCGGCGAGCACGGCGTCGAGCTTGGCGCGCGAGTACGCGGCATCGACCGCGCCGCGCGCATCGACGAACTCGTAGCCGTCGCGCGCCCACACCGCGCTCTGGCGCAGCAGCAGCGGCACGACCTCGGCGCGCGCGATCGACGGCGGCACGTTCCAGAACGGGCTGCACTCGATGTAGCGCAGCTCGGCCTCGATCAGCGGCGTGCGCGTGTCGAGCGCCTTGCCGACCACGACTTTCATCGTCCGCTGCACCTCGATGCGGCCGTCGTGCACCTCGTAGGCGCGCAGCACGAACTCGGGGATGTTGATCACGATCGTGCGCGCGTGCGTCAGCAGCGGCGTCCAGCGCAGACGCTCGAGCGCCAGCTCGATCTGCCGCGCGCGCAGCGACGGCGCGACCTGCAGCGCGCGCCAGGTCGACGCGCCGATCACACCGTCGGCGGCCAGGCCGTGGCGCTGCTGGAACGCGCGCACGGCGGCCACCAGCCCGCCGTCGTAGGCGGGCGGCGCGGCGCGCGCATCGCTCGCCGGCAGGTCGCCCATCGCCTGCAGGCGCTGCTGCAGCAGCGGCAGCCCGGGCCAGGCCTGACCGGGTTCGAGCTTGCCCGCATGCGCCGGCCGCGCAGCGCGCGGCAGCTCGGGCAGCCTGTCGCCCCAGGCCGGGTGCGCGGCCAGCGCGCGCGCGCGGGCCAGGGCCTCGCGCAGCCGCTCGTACTGCGGCACCTGCGGCACGGCCCGCCGCACGGCGGCGCCCGGGTCGCCGCGCGCGAGCGCTTCGTTCAGCAGCTCGTCGGCATCGAAATGCTCGCGCGGCGCGATCGCATAGCGCGGATGCAGCGTGCGCGGATCGATGCGCCCGCGGTGCAGATCGTGCAGGTAACGGCGCAGCGCAGCATCGAGCCGGGCGCCGAGCGCCACGCGCTCGTCAACACCGAGCGGCGCGCCGCGCGCGGCGCGCGCGAAACCGCTGCCGAGCGCATCGAGCGCGTAGTCGCGCGCGTCGAGGCCGTGGCCCGGCGCCTCGGCCAGCAGCTGCAGCGCCTGCTGCGCGAGCGGGCGCGGCCGCGCGCCATCGAACCAGCGCTCGGCGCGATCGCCCGCCTGCGCCCACGCCAGCGCGCCGCACAGCCATGCGCCCACGAACACCGCCGCACGACATGCTGGCCCGAGCATGCCGGCATTGTCGACGCTGCCAAGACGCGCGCGGGCTCAGCGTGCGCGCAGCTTGCGATCGAACAACGAGAGGATGCGCTCCCAGTGCCGCTCCGCCGACGCGCGGTGGTACGCCGCGCGCCCCGGAAACACGAAGCCGTGCTCGGCCCCCGGATACCACTCGAGCCGATACGGCTGGCCGCTGCCGCGCAGCCCGGCCTCGAACTGCGCGATGTGCTCCGGCGGCGCCCAGATGTCGGTCTGCGCGCAGGCCATGTAGCTCTCGCAGCGCAGCTGCGCCGCCACGCGGTGCGGCGAGTCGGGCTCGGCGGTGGCCATGTTGGCGCCGTGGATCGACGCGATGCAGGCAAAGCGCTGCGGATAGTCCGCCGCCGCCCACACGACGAACGGCCCGCTCATGCAGTAGCCCAGGCCGGCGATGCGCCTGCCGTCTGCCACGTCGGGCCTGCAGTCCACGTACGCCAGCATGGCCCGCGTGTCGCGCGCGTTGGTGTGGCGGTTCAGCGAACGCATGTGCTCGAACATCTCGGCCATCAGCGGCTCGGTGCGCTCCTTCAGCACGTAGTCGCGCGAGCGGCGGTAGTACAGGTTCGGCAGCACCACGAAGTAGCCGGTGGCGGCGATGCGCCGCGCCATGTCGTGCAGCTCCTCGCGCTTGCCGGGTGCGTCCATGTAGAACAACACCACCGGGTGCGGGCCGCCCTCCTCGGGATGGACCACGAAGCTGTTCATCGAGCCATCGGCGGTGGGAATATCGACGTGGAGTTCGACCATCGGCAGGCTCCGGACGTGAAGGCGTGCCGGTTCTACCACGCGGCGCACGCCGCCAGGTCGACACCGCCCGCCCCGCGGGAGTACCCTGGCTCGCAGCATCCGCAGGAGCAGCCTGCCCGCGATGACCGTCCAGCCCGTGCCCGACACCTGGCAGCTCGGCGAGCCGTACGAGCGGTTCATGGGCCGCTGGAGCCGGTTGCTCGCCACGCGCTTCCTGGCCTGGCTGGCGCAGCGCCACGGCCTGCGCTGGCTCGACGTGGGCTGCGGCACCGGCGCGCTGTGCATGGCGATCGCCGACCGTGCGTCGCCGCGCCAGCTGTTCGGCGTCGAGCCGTCGGCGGGCTTCGTCGAGCATGCGCACGCGGCGCTCGGCCAGCGCGCCACGCTGATTCGCGCGAACGCCGAGTCGCTGCCGCTGCCCGATGCGGCGGTGGACATCACGGTGTCGAGCCTGGTGCTCAACGTGCTGCCCGACGCGCCGGCGGCGCTGCGCGAGATGCGGCGCGTCACCCACAGCGGCGGCATCGTGGCCGCCGCGGTGTGGGACTACGCGCTGCGCATGCGCGCGCTGCGCCTGTTCTGGGACGCCGCGATCTCGATCGACGCCGCCGCCGAACGCCTCGACGAAGGCATGCGCTACCCGATCTGCCAGAGCGAGGCGCTGGCGGCGCTGTTCGCGCGCGCAGGCCTGCAGCAGGTGCGCGCCGGCGCGGTCGAGATCGAGACCCGCTTCAGCAGCTTCGACGACTACTGGCAACCCTTTCTCGGCGGCCAGGGCCCGGCGCCGAGCTACGTGGCCGGGCTCGACGACGCCAGGCGCCAGCGGCTGCGCCGCGCACTGCGCTCGCGCGTGCCGGTCGGGCCGGGCGGCGCGATCTCGCTGGCCGCGCGGGCCTGGGTCGTGCGTGGCGTGGTGGCCTGACGCCGCCCACGCTGCACGGCGGCATCACCGGGCCGCTGCGGTCAGAACGCCTTGGCCTGGTCGGCGGCGGCGAACACCGCCTTGGTCAGCTCGGCGATCTGGGCATTCACGTCGGCCGACGGTCGCGCACTCGCTTTCGCCGTGAGCAGCACGCGCCCGCTGGCAGCGTCGGTGAGGCGGCTTTCGATCGCGTAGCCGCTGTGGCTGCGCGGCGTGCCCACCGGCACCGACACGCCGACGCCGACACCACCGCCGCCGCCGATGCTCATGCCGCCGATCGACACCGACATGCCGCCGCCCGAGGCCACGTCGGCCACCGTCACCGCATGCACCAGCACCGCCTTGGCGCCGGCCGCGCGCGCAGCGGCCAGCGCGGCGTCGCTCAACGGTGCGCGCCCCGGGCCCGGGCTGCCGGTGTCGGCCAGCGGCACCGGCGTGCCGCCGCGCGCGCTGAGTTCGGCGGCGAGCTGGTCCTGGCAGATCTGCTTGAGCACCACCTCGTGCGCCTCGCAGGCCACCATCACGCGCGCGCCGCGCAGCAGGCCCGGCGACAGCTGCGGATCGACCCATTGCGCATCGAGTTGGGTCGACGCGCAGCCGGCGAGCAGCGCAGCACCGGCCAGCGGCACCAACGGCGCCAGGGCCCGGGCCGATAACGATCGAATGCGCGCGGTCATAGGCGAGTCTCCATGCGGTTCATCCCACAGGCGCGAGCATAGCCGTGCCCAAGCATGCGGCCGCGCCGCGCGCGCAGCCGGCGAACAAACCCGCTTTGACCCCGTGAATCGACGCTCAAGATCGGCCGCGGCGCGCCGATGACACGGATTCGCACAGAACCGCGCCCGCGCATGCCACCGCCCGAACGCCGCAATCACTACCGCATGCTGTTCGTCCAGCCCGAGGCGCCAGCCGAGGTGATCAAGGCCGCTTACCGCGCGCTGATGTCCACGCTGCGCGCGCACCCCGATCTCGGCGGCGACCCCGAGCGCGCCGCGCGGCTAAACGCGGCCTATCAGGTGCTCGGCGACCCCGAGGCCCGCGCCCGCTACGACCAGAGCTTGCGCCGCGGCGGGCGCGGCAAGGCCGCGGCCGACGCGGTGGCGCCGCATCCGGCCGCGTGGCGCGCCGACAAGCGCTGCCCGTTTTGCCAACTGGCCTTCAGCGCCGAGCCGGCGCCGGGGCTGCGCTGCGCGCGCTGCGACAGCCCGCTCGGCCCCGCGCCCGGCGGCGAACGCGCCGGCAACGAACTCGTGGGCCGCCGTCGCGGCGAGCGCTTCGGCCGCGACATCGACGTCGTGCTGCGCCTGCCGGGCGCCGGCCGCGAGGCCAGCGCGCGGCTGCGCGACGTGTCGCTCACCGGTCTGTCGCTGCTGCACACGCAGCCGCTGCCGGCGGGCACCGCGCTGCGCGTGATCGCGCCGCAGTTCGACACCGTGGCCGTGGTGGTGAGCTGCCACGCCGCCGGCGCGCGGCACGCGGTGCATGCGCGGCTGCTGACGCTGCAGCTGCTGAAGACCGGCCGCGGCGTCTACGTCGACGTGCGCGCGTGAGCGTTCAGGCCGTTTGCAGCAGGCGGATCAGCGCGTCGATCACGTCGTGGCCGTCGGGTGACTTCACGCGGTTGAGCCGCAGCGAACGCGCGAGCGCCTCGCGCTCGATCGAGCGCGTGTCGGCGCGGATCAGGATGCCGGCGATCGCGCGCTGCACCGGCAGCGAGCGCACCTGCGTGAACAAGCCGGCGATGGCCTGCACGCTCTGCGGGTCGGTCAGGCGCTGCTTGGCCAGCGTCTCGAGCGCGCGCACCTGCGCCGCCACCGCCTTCATGCGCACGATGCCCGCGGCCAGCGCGCGCACCTCGCTCACCTGCGCCAGCGGACGGTGCCGCAGGTAGACCTGCGCGATCTGCACGTCCTCGTCGCGCGGGCTCGTCAGGGCCTGCAGCATGCGCTCGTGGCCGTCGGCGTCGCCCAGGCAGGCCATCGCCGCGGCATGCGCCGGCTGCGTCATGCGCACCACGCCGGTGGCGGCCAGGCGCTGCGCGAGCCCGCTCGCGCGCGCATGCGGCGAGGCGCACACCAGATCCACCTCGTGCAGGCCCAGCGCGGCGCGTGCCATGCGGCTGCGCACCAGGCCGAGGAACTCGGCGCGCGCCTGCTCGTCGTCGAGCCAGCCGAAGGCGCGCGCCAGCTCGATCAGCCGCGCCTGCACCGGCGCCTCGTCGACATCGCGCAGGAATACGAGGAAGCGCTCGCGCGCCGCGGCGTCGCGCTCGATCGCCGCCAGCTCTTGATTCACGGCCGGTTCGCGGCGCGGCGCCGCGTCCATCGTTGCCATGAAGCGTTCCAGGTGATCGAGGAACAGGCGCACCTCGGCCGGATCACGCTGCAGCACCTGGTGCACGAAGGCCAGCTTGCGCGACGCGCTCGGCGCATCGTCGGCCAGCGCGCACATGTCGCCGCGATAGCTGGCGTTGGCATCGCTGTCGGCCAGGCCCGGCACCGCGATCATCGAGCTGGGCCCGAACAGCTGCAGCATCGTCTGGCTGACGCGGCCGCTGGCCACCTCGCCCGCCGGCGCGCTGGCGAAGTAGCGCTCGAGCAGCGGGCCGGCCACGCGCCCGAGCGGCGCCTTCGACGCGAAGCCGTAGAGCACCGGCACGTTGGCGAAGATGTGGCGCAGCCGCTCGCGGTTGCTCTCGCCGTAGCGCTCGCTCCACGCGGCGGCGATCTTCTGCGCCTCGGCCTCCGAGCGGCCGGCGCGCACCAGGCTGCGCACGGCGTCGGCGCCGGCCACGTTGCGCGCGTCGCTCTTCAGCGTGTTGCAGCCGAACAGATACACCTCTTTCAGCTTGGCGAACAGGCTGCTGCACGAGGCGCTGCACGCCGCCTGCTGCAGCTCGGTGACCGGCAGCGCCTCGCGGTCCTCGTAGCGGTCGGTGTAGAACTCGGTGCCGTCGTCGAAGTGGCCGGAGACGATCAGCGCGTCGCAGCTCACGCGCTCGCGGCAGGCCTGGGCGAACCAGTCGGGCTGGCCGTGCCGCACGAGTTCGACGAACCGGTAGTCGCCCACCGGCAGGCTGCGCTTGAACACCTCGCGCTCGTCGGCCGAGTTGATGGTGACCGTACACACCGTTTTCGGCGCCGCGAGCGCCGCCGCCGCGGCCACCATGGCCGCGAGCACCGCGCACGAACGTAGCGATCGAAACGACAGCCACCACTGCATGACGCCAGTGTTCCACACCACCCGGCGTGCCGTGCGAACGGCTGTAACCGCGCTGACAGCCATCAACGCGTTACCGTGACCGAAGCACGGCGATCAGCACGTCGATCAGATCCTCGCCGCCGGGCGGCGCGGCGTGGCGGTGCTCGCGCAGCAGCCGCGTCAGCGGCTCGGCGGCGAGCGCGCGCTTGTCGGCGCGGATCAGGATGCCGGCGATCGCGCGCTGCACCGCGGCCGACGGCGTGTCGGCGAAGAGCTGGATCAAGCGATCGAGCACGGTGCGGTCGGCCAGGTAATGGCGGCCCAGCGCCTCGAGCGCGCGCACCTGCGCATCGCCGGGCGGCATCGCGGCGATGCCGTCGGCCACCGCGCGCAGGTCGGCCTCGTCGGTCAGCGGCCGGTGGCGCACGTAGGCCTGCGCCACGCGCACGTCGTTCTCGTGCGGGCTCTGCAGCGCGCGCAGCGTGCGCGCTCGGTCCTCGGCGCTGCCCATGCACGCGCGCACCGCCGCATGCGCCACGTCGTCGGCCAGGCTGCCGGGCGCGATCGCCAGGTTGTAGGCACCGTCGAGCGCGTGGTCGTCGTTGAGCGTGCAGGCCAGGTTCACCTCGGGCACGCCGAGGGCGACCTCGCCCTGCAGCTGGCGCAGCATCTGCACCAGCTCGTCGCGCCGCTGCGCGGCGCTGAGCCAGCCCACGTCGCGCGCCAGGTTGACGAGGCGCACGCGCACCGCCGGCTGGTCGGCATCGCGCGCGTAGTCGAGCAGCTGCTCGCGCGCCGACTGGTCGCGCGCGATCTGCTCCAGCACCTGCGCCACGGCCGGGCTGGCGCGCGTGGCGGCGTCGAGCGACGCCATCAGGCGCTGGATGCGGTCGAGATACAGCCGCGCCTCGCCGACGTGACGCTGCAGCAGCGCATGCACGAACGCCAGCTTGGTGGCGGCCGACGAGCGCTCGTCGGCGAACTGGCACATGTCGGCACGCGCCGCGCGCTGCGGATCCTTCGGCTGCAGCCCTTGCGTCGACGACAGGCCGAAGGCCGAGAACGCGCCGAGCAGCCGGCTGCTGGCGCGGCCGCCGGCGATCTCGCGGTCGCCGGCACTGCGGAAGTAGCGCTCCAGCACCGAGCCCGCGGTGGGCCCGAGCGGCGCGGTCGACGAGAAGCCGTATATCACCGGCACGCCGGGGAAGATCTGCCGCATGCGATCGCGGCTCGACTCGCCGTGCGCCGCCACCAGCGATTCGAGCTCGCGCTCGGCCTGCTCGCGCGTGTGGCCCTCGCGCACCAGGCTGCGCACGATCTCGGCCGACGCACCGCTCTGCGGCTCGGGGTTCAGCGTGTTGCAGCCGAAGAGATACACCTCCTTCAACCGCGAGAACAGCGTCGGGCACGAGCCGCTGCACGACACGCGCTCGAGCTCGCTCACCGGCAGGAATTCCTGCACGTCGAGCTGGTCGGAGAAGAACTCGTTGCCGCCGTCGTAGTGGCCCGAGACGATCAGGATGTCGCACGACACCTTGGCGCGGCAGGCCGAGGCGAGCCAGTCGGGCCGGCCGCGTTCGACCAGCTCGACGAAGCGGTAGCGGCCCTCGGGCAGGTGGCGCGCGAAGGCCTCCTTCTCGTCGGGCGAGTTGACGGTGACGGTGCACACCGTCTTCGGCTCGGGCGCGCGCGCGTCGGCGGCCCGCGCCGGCGCCGTCCCCAGGCACGACAGGCACGGCAAGAGCACCAGCATCGACAGCAGCCGCATGGCAGCGATGCTACCGAGGCGCGCGCCGGCGCGCGCTGCGCAGGCTCACACCGATTCGGGTTCGATCGCATGGAAGGTAGCTGCCTCCTGCAGGAGTCTGCGCGGCGCGACAGGGGGTACCCGCCCGGGGCTCATGATGGATCGGTCGGCACTGCGTGCCGACTGCGCTGCGCTGCTCGCCGATCCATAAATCGCCCCGAGCGGGTACCCCCTGCCGCGCTGCATGACCGAGCGCTTCGAATGCCCTTCGTTGCGGGGCTCGGTGCTGCTCGCTGCGCCGTGGTCGTGGGCTGTGGGGTCCGGGAGCGAATCTGCGGCGGCGAGCAGCGCTGCGGCAAGGGGGAAGTCTGGCGCGCCAGCGCCGGACCGGCGAGCGCGGGCTTTATGCGGCGCCGCGTTCAGCGGCGCTCAGCGAAGTTCGCGCTCGACGCCCCTTGCTGCGAGCAGCGGAGCGTTCCCCGGCCCGCGGGCCGGGGCGCCGCAGTTTGAGCGCACGGGCCCCACGGCCCGCGGCCGCGGCGCAGCGCGCGCAGACCTTGCGAATCATCAGGGCCGCGCACCGACGGCCGCGCTCGCCTCGACGCACCACGCCGCGAGCTGCGCCAGCGCTGCCGCGGTGGCCGCGTTGGCCGCGGCCACGCCGCCGGGCGCGTCGTCGCTGGCGGCGGGTTGTGCGGCCTCGACGTAGCGCGTGGCGATCACGCGGCGCGCGGCAGCGTCGATCAGCTGCGCGCGCAGCGTCAGCTCGGCGCGGCTCGGCCCCGCGAGAAAGCTCTGCCTCAGCTGCACGATCTCGGTGTCCAGGCGCAGCGCGGCCGGCACGCCGTCGCCCGCGGCCACCACGGCGCGAAACGCCCGCGTGTCTTCGAGCGCGCGCACCAGCAACGGCGCCAGCATGCGCGCCGGCGTGTCGGCCCAGCGGTGCGTGGCGTAGTGCTCGATCGCATGGCCCTTGCGCAGGTAGAGCATGGCCGGCGTGTCGATGCCGGCGGCCGCGCGCGGCGCGCTCACCGCGAGCACGATGTCGCGCGGCGCCGCCGCGGCGACCTGGGCGCGCGCATCGAGCAGGTGCAGCGTCGGCTCGTCGGCTGCCGCCTGCGGCCACAGGCTGCAGCCGCCGAGACCCGATGCGGCCGTTGCAAGCAGGATCGTTCGTCGTTGCACGGCTCACTCCCCTGGCCCGCGCCGGGCCGTGCGCCGCCCCTGCAGCAGCACGGCGGGATTGCGCTCCAGCTCGTCGGACACGCGGCGCATCGTCGCCGTCAGCCCGCGCAGGTCGGTGACGAGCGCCTGCACCTCGCCGAGCGTGCCGCCGGTGAACTGCGCCACGTCGGAGCGCGCGTCGCCGATCACCTGGCGCGCGACGTCGAAGGTGCCGCTGGCATCGGCCAGCGTGCGGCGCGTGTCGGCGCTGGCCGCCGACACGTCGGTGGCCATGCGCTCGAGCGCATCGGCGGTGCGCTCGTAGCGCTGCACCATCTGCGGCAACTGGCCGGCGAAGCGCGCGGCATGCGCCATCGTGCGCGCGGTGTCGGCGAGCGAGGCGTCGATGGCGGCCGAGCGCTTGGCCAGCAGCTGCGTCAGCGCCGACAGGTCGGCCAGCGTCTGGCGCAGCGCGCGGCGGTTGTCGTCGTCGAGCACCGCGTTGAGGTTGTCGACCGCGTGCGCGAGGTTGGCCATCATCTCGGGCGCGGCGGTCTCCAGCCGCTCGATCAGCGAGGTGTCGCTCGCGATCACCGGCACCGCGTGCCCGGTGGCAGCCTGCAGCGTCGGCGACTCCTTGTGGCCGCCCTTCAACTCCACGTAGGCGATGCCGGTCAGGCCCTGCGTCTGCAGCGTGGCCACGGTGTCGGTCTTCACCGGCGTGCCGCGCTCGATCGCCAGGCTCACGCGCACCTGCTCCACGTTGCCGGGCGCGAGCCCGATGCTGCGCACGCGGCCGACGTCGACGCCGCGGTAGCGCACCGCGGCGTTGACGTTGAGGCCGGCGACCGACTGCGTCATGTAGGTCTCGTAGGCGTCGTAGACCTTGCGCTGGTAGGTGCCGCTGGCGAGCCACAGCCCGAAACCGATCATCGCCACCAGCAGCGCGATCACGAAGGCGCCCACGACGGCGAGGTTCACCTTGTTTTCCATGCCTGCTCCTGTGCCGCGCGGCCGCGCGGCCCGTGAAAGTACTGCCGCACCACCGGATGCTGCGATCCCGACAGCTCGGTCATGGTACCGAGGCCGACGATGCGCCCCTGCCCCAGCACCGCCACGCGGTCGGCGGCGTGCCACAGCAGGTCGAGGTCGTGCGTGACCATCATGATCGTCAGGCGCAGGCCCTCGCTCAGGCTCTTCACCAGCTCGTCGATGCCGCTGGCCGACAGCGGGTCGAGCCCGGCCGTCGGCTCGTCGAGGAACAGCAGCTCGGGGTCGAGCGCGAGCGCGCGCGCCAGCGCGGCGCGCTTGCGCATGCCGCCCGACAGCTCGCTCGGGTACTTGGCGCCGGCGTCGCCCGGCAGGCCGCTGAGCGCGATCTTCACCGCCGCCACCTCGCGCCGCAGCGCGGGCGGCAGGTCGGTGTGCTCCTCGAGCACCATCGTCACGTTCTCGGCCACGGTGAGCGCCGAGAACAGCGCGCCGCGCTCGAACATCACGCCCCAGCGGCGGCGCAGCGCCAGCGCCTGCTCGTCGGCCAGCCCCACCACCTCCTGGCCGAAGACGCGGATCGAGCCCGCCACCGGCTGCTGCAGCGCGATGATCTCGCGCAGCAGCGTGCTCTTGCCCGAGCCGCTGCCGCCGACCAGCGCGAACACCTCGCCGGGCCTCACGCTGAGGTCCACGCCGTCGTGCACCACGGCCTGGCCGAAGCGCGTGTGCACGCCGCGCACCTCGATCACCGCGTTAGCGTCGGCGTCCATCACAGGTCCAGCCACAGGAAGACGATGGAGAACAGCGCGTCGGTCACGATCACGAGGAAGATCGACTGCACCACGCTGATCGTGGTCTGCGCGCCGACGCTGTCGGCGCTGCCGCCGACCTGGAAGCCGCGGTAGCAGCCCACCAGCGCGACGATGAGCGCGAACACCGGCGCCTTGGCCAGCCCCGTCCAGTACGAGCTGAGCTGGATCGCGTCGTCGAGCCGGTCGATGAACGCGGTGGGGCTGACGCCGAGCTTGATCTGCGCCATCACCATGCCACCGGCCACGCCCATCGCATCGGTGTACACGGTGAGCAGCGGCATCACGATCACCAGCGCGATCAGCTTGGGCAGCACCAGCAGGTCCTGCGCGCCGACGCCGATGGTGCGCAGCGCATCGATCTCCTCGGTGACCTTCATGGTGCCGATCTGCGCCGTGTAGGCCGAGCCCGAGCGGCCGGCGATGATGATCGCGGTGAGCAGCGGCGACAGCTCGCGCAGCATGGCCAGCGCCACGAGGTCGACGACGAAGATGTTGGCGCCGAAACGCTGCAGCTGGTCGGCGCCCTGGTAGGCGATCACGATGCCCATCAGGAACGACAGCAGCCCGGTGATCGGCAGCGCATCGACGCCGGCGATCTGCACGTTGCGCAGGATCGGCCGCCAGCGCAGGCGGCTCGGGTGGCGCAGCGCCGCCAGCAGCGCGAGCGCGCTCTCGCCCACGAACGCGAGATAGCCGCGCAGGCCGCTGAGCGCCGTCCACGCCCGCTGCCCCACGCGCTCGAGCCACGGCGGCAGCGGCAGCTGCGCCACCTGCAGCGGCAGGCCGCGCGAGGCGAGCAGCTGCAGCAGCGCCGCGAACTCGGCCTTGAAGCCCTGCAGCTGCACCGTGCCGCCGGCCGCCGTGCGCTGCGCGAGCGTGCGATGCAGCAGCCACGCGCCCGAGGTGTCGAGCACGGTGAGCCCCGAGCCGTCGACGACCATGCGGCCGGCGGGCCAATCGAGCTCGGCCAGCCGCCGCTCCAGCGCCGCGATGGTGCGCACCGACCACACGCCGCGGCAGCGCAGCTCGCTCGCCGCGGCATCCGCACCGGCGCGCGCGAGCTCGACGCCGAAGTCGCTTGCCATGCCGGCCGCGGCCGTGGTGCTACGGCCCCGCCGGCCGGCCCGGCCCCTGCGTGCCTTCGGACCGCGCCGCGAGATAGGCATAGACGTCGATCACGTGCGCCGTCACGCGCGGCTCGCCCTGCCAGGCGGGCATGACCACCGCGCCCTTGCGCCGCTGCACGAGGTCGTCGAGGTAGGCCTCGCGCTCGGCGCTCGCCGGCGCGGCCGACGGCGACCCCGGCGCGGCCCACTCGTAGCGCAGCAGCACCAGATCGGCAAACTCGCGCGGCCCGAGCGTGCGCATGCGCGCGAGCAGGTCGGGCGCGTCCTTGGCGCGCTGGCCCGCGCCGCTGCTGCCGTGGCAGCGCGCGCACTTGTCTTCGAACACGCGCCAGCCCAGGTACACCGAGCCCGCCGGCCGCGAGCGCGCCTCCAGCTCCTGCGCGGCCTTGGTGTTCTCGAACTCCACCGCGCAGCCCGCCAGCCACGCTGCGCAAGCCAGCACGATCGCCACGACTCCGATCCGCATCGCCACCACCTTTCGTGGGCGATTCTGGCCAGCGCCCGGCACTGGCATCTTGCCAAAGATCAGTTTTCGGTGCGGCGTGGGTTCAGGCAGACACCAGGCGTTCGGCGGCGCAGAAGCTGCCGGCGCCGAGGCGCTGCGCGGCGCGCAGGGCCTGGCCGGCGAGCTGCATCAGCGCGGCCTCGTCGGGCGCGTCGTGCGGATACGTGGCGAAGCCGGCGCAGGCGGTGAGGCGCAGGCTGCGGCCCTGCCAGCGCAGCGTGTCGTTCACCGCGGTCAGCAGCTTGCGCGCCACCAGCTCGGCGTCGGCGGCGCTGGCCAGCTCGTGCGCGAGCACGGCGAATTCGTCGCCGTCGAGCCGGGCCACGACGTCGCTCGCACGCACCGTCTTGCGCAGGCGCTGCGCCGTCTCGCGCAGCAGCGAATCACCGGCCTCGCGGCCGAGGCCGTCGTTGATGCGGCCGTAGTGGTCGAGGTCCAGCGTCACCAGCGCGAAGCGCCTGCCGTGGCGCCGCGCCAGCTCGACGGCCTGCGCCAGCAGGTGACGCAACGCCGCGCGGTTGGGCAGGCCGGTGAGTTCGTCGTGCGTGCTCAGATACTGGATGCGCTGCGCGGCCTGCTTGTGCGCGCTGATGTCGCGCGCCACGCCGCGCCAGCCGACGCAGCGGCCGTCGGCATCGAGGCTTGGATCGCCGTGGAACACCATGTGCACCATCGCGCCCTTGTCGTCGCGACACACCGCCTCGAAGTCGCGGAAGGCCTCTTGGCGATCGATGCGCGCGCGCAGCTCGCCCCAGTCGCCGTCGGCAGGCACCAGGCCGGCCACCTCCCACAGGCGGTGGCCGGTGAACTGCGGCGCCAGCGCGTCGCCGCTGCGCGAAAGACCGCGGCCCTCGAAGCGCACGAAACGCAGCTGCGCGTCCTGCTCCCAGAACCAGTCAGACGACAGCGCCGTGAGACCGCGCAGCCGCTTCTCGCTTTCGGCCAGCTGGTGCTGCACCTGCGCGCGCAGCAGGAACTGCCCCACCTGCGCCGCGAGCAACGGCAGCCCGGCGAGCAGCGCGGCGTCGCTCTCGCGCACCGCCGTGCCGTACAGCTCCAGCACCGCGAGCACCTGGCCGCCTGCCGCTATCGGCAACGCCAGCGCGCTGCGCAGGCCCGCGCGCATGGCGATCGGCACGCGGCGATAGGTGGTGTCGCTGGCCATATCGGCCACCCACACCGGCGCGGCGCCGAGCCACGCAGCGCCGACGAGCCCGGCCTGATGCAGGATCGGCCGCCGCCCGTGCGTGTAGCTCAGGAACTCGTGGATGCCGCTGCCCGCCGCGCCCCAGGCGCCCATGCAGGCCAGGCGGTCGGTCTCGCCGGGGTCGCGCGTCCACAGCGTGCCGCAGGCGAAGTCCATCGCCTCGCAGAAGGCGCCCACGACGCGCGCGGCCGACTGCGCGCGCGTGCCGGGCACGGCCAGCACCGGCGCGAGCCGTTGGTCGATGTGCAGCAGCAGGCCCAGGCCGGCGGCGTGGGCGAGCGCGGGCTGGTCGGCATGCATGGAAGGCGGTTCGCGCGGAGGGTCGACGGCGTGTTTTCGGCCGCCAAGCGCCGAAACTGAAGCCTGCCGGCGCGCGACCGGTGCCTCGGCTATCGTGTACGCCTGCGCAAAGCCCCTCACCGACGAACCCGGAGCCCCCGCATGGACGGTCCACCGCCCTACACCCCGCCCAAGGTCTGGCGCTGGCACCAGCCGAGCGGCGGGCGCTTTGCCCACATCAACCGCCCGACGGCCGGGCCCACGCACGAGCGCGCGCTGCCGGTGGGCCGGCACCCGCTGCAGCTGTATTCGCTGGCCACGCCCAACGGCGTGAAGGTGACCGTGATGCTCGAGGAGCTGCTCGCGCTCGGCCACGCCGGCGCCGAGTACGACGCATGGCCGATCCGCATCAGCGACGGCGAGCAGTTCGGCAGCGGCTTCGTCGAGGTCAACCCGAATTCCAAGATCCCGGCGCTGCTGGACCGCAGCGATGCGCAGCGCCCGGTGCGCGTGTTCGAGTCGGGTGCGATCCTGGTGTACCTGGCCGAGAAGTTCGGCGGCGCGTTGCTGCCGCCGTCGCAACCCGCGCGCGCCGAATGCCTGTCGTGGCTGTTCTGGCAGATGGGCGCGGCGCCGTATCTGGGCGGCGGCTTCGGCCACTTCTATGCCTACGCGCCGACGAAGATCGAATACGCGATCGACCGCTTCGCGATGGAGGTCAAGCGCCAGCTCGACGTGCTGAACCGCCGCCTGGCCGAGAGCGCATACCTCGCCGGCAATGACTACACCATCGCCGACATCGCCGTGTGGCCCTGGTACGGCGCGCTCGCCAAGGGGCTGCTCTACGAGGCGGGCGAGTTCCTGCAGGTGCAGGAATACACGCACGTGCAGCGCTGGACCGAGCGCATCGCGCAGCGCCCGGCCGTGAAGCGCGGCCGCATGGTCAACCGCAGCTGGGGCGACCCGCGCAGCCAGCTGCACGAGCGCCACGACGCCGCAGACTTCGACACCCAGACGCAGGACAAGGTGAAACCCGCATGATCACGCTCTACGACTGCAGCACCGCCCCCAGCCCGCGCCGCGCGCGCATCGCGCTCGCCGAAAAAGGCGTGGCGCACCAGACCGTGCAGGTCGACCTGCGCGCCGGCGAGCAGCTCGGCGCGGCGTTTCGCGCCATCAACCCGCAATGCACGGTGCCGGTGCTCGTCACCGACGACGGCGCGAAGCTCACCGACAACGCGGCGATCGCCGCGTATCTCGAGGCGCGCTACCCCGAGCCGCCGCTGCTGGGCATCACACCGCTCGAGAAGGCCGAGGTGGCGAGCTGGAACTGGCGCATCGAGTTCGAAGGCCTGATGGCGATCGCCGAGGCGATGCGCAACAGCGCGCCGGCGATGGCGCACCGCGCGCTGCCCGGCCCGGCGAACTACGAGCAGATCCCCGCACTGGCCGAACGCGGCCTCGAGCGGCTGCAGCGCTTCTTCACGACGCTGAACGATCGCCTCGCGCAGCGCGCGTTCGTGGCCACCGATCGCTTCAGCCTCGCCGACATCACCGCCGTGGTGGCGGTGGACTTCGCGCGCGTGGTGAAGGTCAAGCCCGGCGACGCGCATCCGCACATCCTGCGCTGGCGCGCGGCCATGGCCGGGCGGCCGTCGATGGCGCTGTGAACGCGGCGCCGCGATGGCGGGCACAATGAGCGCCTGGCACGCGCGCGGCATCGCCGCAGCCGCGCTCGCCGCGTGTGCCGCGCTCGCCGGCGCGCAGACGGCGGGCGCAGCATCGGCACCGGCGTCGGCGCCGGCAGCGGCAGTGCCGGCCTCCGCAGCCGCCAGCGCAGCGGTCGACGCGGCGCTCGAACAGCGCTTTGCCGCCTGGGTCGCGGCGTTCAAGGCGAGCGCGGCGGCTGCCGGCATTCGCGAGGCCACGCTGCGCGCGGCGTTCGACGGCGTGCAGTACCTGCCGCGCGTGGTGGAGCAGGACCGCGCGCAGCCCGAGTTCGTGCGGCCGGTGTGGGAGTACCTCGACGCCGCGGTCTCGCCCACGCGCATCGCGCGCGGGCAGGAGATGCTGCAACGCTCGCGCGAAGCGGCCGACAAGGCGGCCGAGCGCTACGGCGTGCCGAGCGCGATCCTCATGGCGATCTGGGGCATCGAGAGCAACTTCGGCGACCACGTGGGCACCACGCCGACGATCGACGCGCTGGCCACGCTCGGCTTCGACGGCCGGCGCGAAGCCTGGGCCAGGGGCCAGCTGATCGCCGCGCTGAAGATCCTGCAAAGCGGCGACATCGAGCGCGCGAAGATGATCGGCTCGTGGGCCGGCGCGATGGGGCAGACGCAATTCCTGCCGTCGAACTTCCTCGCCTATGCGGTCGACGCCGACGGCGACGGCCGGCGCGACATCTGGGGCAGCCTGCCCGACGTGATGGCCTCGACCGCGCACTTCCTCGCGCGCGCGGGCTGGCGCAGCGGCGAGCCGTGGGGCGCCGAGGTGCTGCTGCCGAAGGACTTCGACGCCGGCCGCGCCGAGCTGCAGTTGCGCCAGTCGAGCGCGCAGTGGGCGGCCGAGGGCGTGCGCGGCATCGATGGTGCGAAGCTGCCCGAACTGGCCGAGGCATCGATCGTGCAGCCCGCCGGCGCGCGCGGCCCGGCCTTCGTGGTGGGGCCGAACTTTCGCGCCCTCCTGCGCTACAACAACGCGACCTCGTATGCGCTCGCGGTGGGCCTGCTCGCGCAGCGCATCGGCGGCGGCGCGGCGGTGCAGGCCGCCTGGCCGCGCGACGCGCAGGTGCTCTCGCGCACGCAGCTGGTGGCGCTGCAGGCCGCGCTCAACGCGCGCGGCCTCGACGTCGGCACGCCCGACGGCATCGTCGGCCCCGCGACGCGCGATGCGCTCAAGCGTTTCCAGAAACGCATCGGCGTGCCGGCCGACGGCTTTGCCACGCTGGAGCTGCTGAACCGGCTGCAGGCGCCCTGAGCCGCATGTGGCGCGGGGCCTCCGGCCCCGGCATCACGCCCGAACAGGGGATCACCCCTCGCCTCGGACGTTGCGCGTGCACACCCGCGTTGGGCAAGCTCGGTGCTCGCTCCTCCGCGCCGTGCCCCCGATGATCCGCTACGCCGTGCCGCTGTTCGCCTGCGCCGTGCTCGCGACACCCGTGTGCGCGCAGCAGGGCGGCGACGCGGCGTTGCAGATCGAGCAGGCGCTGGAGCGCTGCAACGACGGCATTCACGCGATCGAGGATGCCAGCGTCGCGCCCTCGACGATCACCTTTCGCGCCGGGCCGCGCGACGTGCTCGTCTTCTTCGGGCCGATGTCGGTGTCCTACGCCGAGGTGGGTGGCACCGGTGGCCGCCGGCCGCGCGAGGCGCGGCTGCTGCTGAGCTGCGCCAAGGCCGTGGCCTGCGTGTGGAGCGGTCCGTGGAGCGCCGCGATGGCCGCCGCGCGCGCCGAGCACGGCATCGTGCCGCTGGACGCGTTGCCGGTGCGCCAGGCGTCGCTGGCGCTGTACTGCCCGGACCTGGCCGCCGCCCAGGCCATGCACAAGGCGCTGCTGGCGATGCAGCGCCCGACCGCGCCCTGACCCATGCCCTGAGACACCGCTTCGGGCGGTGCGGCGGCTGTGCCAACGGCTCTAGGGATTGGCCGCGATCGTGATCACGGCCTGCGCGCGGCCGATCTGGCAGCGTGCGTCGGCACCCGTGGCCAATGCGATCGTGACCGTGAAGGTCTCCGCGGGCTCCGGGAAGAAGATCCCGTCGTTCACGATCGCCAGGGCCAGCGGCTTGCTGGCGGCGTCGAGCGAGAAAGCCTCTGCGTGCTTGGCGATGTAGTCGAAGCCTGCCGTGGCAGGCGTGGCCGGTGCCACGCCATCCGCCGTCGTGACCGTGAGCGGGCAGACCAGGCCGGTGACGAAGTTGGTCATCGAGATCGTCGTCTGGTTGCTGGCGCCGCCCTCGGTGACCGTCGCATCGGCGATCGAGATCACCGCCGCGACATCGTCGCTCACGATCGTCACCGTCGCCTGGCCATCGCCGATCTGGCAGCGCGAGTCGGAGCCAGCGGCCAGCGCCAGCGAGACGGTGAAGGTCTCGTTGGGCTCGATCAGCGCGTCGTTGATGATGGTCACACCGACGTTGGCACTGGGGCCTGCGATGGTCAACGGTGTCGCGCTGAGCGCGGTGTAGTCTTGCCCCGCGGTGGCCGTGCCGTTGGCCGTGGTCGCCGTCAGGTTGCAGGTCACGCCGGTCGAGTTGGTCATCGTCACCGGCACTTGCGCGGTGCCCACGGCCTCGCCGACCGTGAGGTTGCCGATGGAGATCACCGCCGCGGCATCGTCGCTCACGATCGTCACCGTCGCCTGGCCGGCGCCGATCTGGCAGCGCGAGTCGGAGCCAGCGGCCAGCGCCAGCGAGACGGTGAAGGTCTCGTTGGGCTCGATCAGCGCGTCGTTGATGATCGGCACGCCGAAGTTGGCATTGGGGCCGGTGATCGAGAACGATGCGTTGCTCGGCGCAGCGTAGTCGAGCCCGGACGTCGCCGTACCGTCGACCAAAGTGGCGGTGAGGTTGCAGGTCACTCCGGTGGCATTGGTCATCGTCACCGGCACTTGCGCGGTGCCCACGGCCTCGCTGACCGTGATGCTGCCGACCGAGATCACCGCCGGGACATCGTCGCTCACGATCGTCACCGTCGCTTGGCTGGCGCCGATCTGGCAGCGCGGGTCGGAGCCCGCGGCCAGCGCCAGCGAGACGGTGAAGGTCTCGTTGGGCTCGATCAGCGTGTCGTTGATGATCGGCACGCCGAAGTTGGCATTGGGGCCGGTGATCGAGAACGATGCGTTGCTCGGCGCAGCGTAGTCGAGCCCGAACGTCGCCGTACCGTCGGCCAAAGTGGCGGTGAGGTTGCAGGTCACGCCGGTGGCATTGGTCATCGTCACCGGCACTTGCGCGGTGCCCACGGCCTCGCTGACGGTGATGCTGCCGACCGAGACCACCGCGTACTGGTCGTTGTCGGTGATGGTCACCGTGGCCTGGCCAACGCCGATCTGGCAGCGCGGGTCGGCGTTGGCGGCCAACGCGATGCTGACCTTGAAGGCCTCGCTGGCCTCGACGAGCACGTCGTTGACGGTCGCCACGGGAATGGCCGTGCTCGCCACCGCGTTCACGGTAAACGGCGCGGCGTTCATCGCGGTGTAGTCGCCCGGTGCCACCGCAGTGCCGTTGGCCGTGGTCACCGTCAACGCGCAGGCCACGCCGGCGGCGTTGGTCATCGTGACCGGCACCTGCGCCGTCGCGCCCTCGGCGACCGTGACATCGCCGATCGTGACCACCGAGTACGCATCGTTGCTGACGATCGTGATCGTGGCCTGCGCGCGGCCGATCTGGCAGCGCGGGTCGGAGCCCGCGGCCAATGCGATGTTGATCGTGAAAGTCTCGTTGGGCTCGACGAGCACGTCGTCGACCACGTTGAAGTTCAGCGGCGTGCTCGTGACGCCGGCCATCACGACCGATGCACCGTTGATCGCCGTGTAGTCGCCGGGCGCCACCGCCGTGCCGTCGGCCGTGGTCACCGTGAGCCGGCAGGTCACGCCGGTGACGTTGGTCATCGAGATCGTCGTCTGCCCCGCTGCACCCTCCGTCACGGTGGCATCGGCGATCGAGATCACGGCCGCAACGTCGTCGCTGACGATGGTGACGGTTGCCGTCGCCCGACCGAGCTGGCATTGCTGGTCGGAGCCGGGTGCCAGCGCGATCGTCAGCGTGAGGGTCTCCGGGGGCTCGATCGCGACATCGTTCACCGTGGTCACGTTGACGGGCAGGCTGCCCACGCCGGCCAGCTTGAGGCCCACGCCCGACAGCGCCGTGAAGTCGGCCGGCGCCACCGCCGTGCCGTTGGTGCTCGTGACCGTGACGGCGCAGGTGCGGCCCGCAGGGTTGGTCATCGAGATCAGCGCCTGGCCGCCCGTGGTCTCGTTGATCGTCGCGTCGGCGATCGACACCACCGAGGGCTGGTCGTCGTTGACGATGGTGATCGTGGCGACGCTCTTGCCCAGCTGGCAGCGCGGGTCGGATCCGGCCGCCAGCGCGATCAGCACGGAGAAGGTCTTGTTGGGTTCGACCAGGTTGTTGTCGACGATCTTCAGCGGCAACGCGGTGTTGGCCACACCGGAGATCTGCATGATGGTGCTTTGCACCGCCTCGTAGTCGTCGGGCGCATGCGCCGACAGGTCGCGCGTTGCGTAGGCGACGCGGCAGAGCACGCCGTCGGGGTTGGTCAGCGTCAGCGCGGTCGCGGCCGAAGCCGCGCCTTCGGTGACGGTGGCATCGAGCACCGACACCACCGCCGGCAGGTTGTCGGTGGAGGCCTTGCTGTCACTGGCGCCGCCGCAGGCGGACAAGACCGCTGCGCACGATGCGAATGCGATGGCCGCCGCAGCGGCTCGCCAAGCTGATGACATGACTCCTCCCGACATTGCGCGCCCGTTCGCCCCTGTGTGAGCGACTCGGCGATGCTAGGCGCTGGCAGCGTGCCTGGTGACCCGGACACCCGCATTCGGGTGGTGGGATCTGCGTTGAACCGCCCTACCTGAGGCGGCGTCGGGGATCGAGGCGGGGTGGCGCGCGCGCTCAGCCGCCGAACGCGCACTCGAATGCCGCCCGCTCGGCCGTGAGCACGGCCGAGCCGACGAGGCGGCCCGCGCAGCAGCTGCGCACCGCGTCGGCCACGTCGCGCATCGCCGTGTCGAGCGCTGCGGGGCCCACCGGTGGCAGCGCGTCGATGTTGAAGAACACGCGCCGCGTGTCGGGCAGCGTGCGCGTGAGGGTCGACTGCCGCCACGTCCAGCGCCGCGTCAGCACGTCGTGGCCGCAGGCGAGCACCACCTCGCCCGGCGCCGGCGCCTCGGGTTCGGCGCCCTCGGCGGCGAGGAAGCGGTCCCCCTGCTCCGCCACGCGCAGCGCCACCTCGCGCGGCAGCTGGGCGATCGGGTGCACGCCCAGCGGCAGGCGATGCCGCAGCGACAGCGCGTTGCCGATGTCCACCAGCGGGTTGATCGCCGGCAGCGCGTCGGGTTTGAGCACGCGGCGCAGCATCGCCTCGATCGAGCTGCGGTGCTCGGCCGGCTTGGCGCCGAAGCGGCGGTAGGCCTCGCGCCAGGCAAGCACCTCGGGCCATTGCGCCACTGGCAGCGCCGAGTGCACGCGGACCTGCGCCTCGGCCTCGCGCAGCAGCGCCTGCGCCTGCGGCGCGGCGCCGCTGTTGTCGCAGCCGTCGAACACGAGCACGCCGAGCGCATAGCCCGGCGCGAGCGCGAAGACCTCGGGGCTCACGTGGTGATGGAATCGGCTCATGGGTGCTGTGACGACGATGGCGATGCACGGCGCGTCGCCGCGGCCCCGCAGTATGCCGGGCGCGCCGCCAGCGCCGCCTCGCGGCGCACGGCGCGAACCGCTTGCGCTGCGGCGCCGACGGAGTACGCTCGTTGCGCCCTGTTCCCGCCAGGAGGCCGCGATGCGCAACGACATGCTCCGCACCGGCAGCGTCGACGTGATCGACGACACCGGCCGCCGATGGATCGTCGACGAGTACACCGAGGTGCTCGAAGACGCCACGCTCTCGTTCCCCGGCGCCGAGCTGGCCGGGCTGCACGAATACCGCCTCGGCGACGAGCCCTGCAGCCTCGACCAGGACGGCAGCTTCCGCGTCGTGCGCACGGGGCAACGGCTGCGACGACCCTGATGCCGACGGCCGGCGCCGTGTCGCCGACACGACCCGGCCGCGCCGGCCGCTTGCCTACACTGCGGTCTCCGACAACCAGGAGACCCCGATGATCCAGCTTTGCGGCCTCGCCATCTCGAACTACTACAACAAGGTCAAGCTGGCCCTGCTGGAGAAGGGCATCGCGTTCGAGGAAGTGCTGGTGAACACCGGCTCCAAGGACGAGGCGGTGCTGTCGTGCTCGCCGCTGGGCAAGGTGCCGTTCCTGCGCACGCCGCAGGGGCCGCTGTGCGAGAGCGAAGCCATCATGGGCTACCTCGAGGCGATCCAGCCCAAGCCGCCGCTGCTGCCGGCCGACCCGTATGCCGCGGCCAAGGTGCGCGAGCTGTCGCTGTTCATCGACCTGCACCTGGAGCTGGTGGCGCGCGAGCTGTATGCGCAGGCCTTCTTCGGCGGCACGGTAAGCGACGACGTGAAGGCCAGCGTGCGCAAGCGCCTGGCGAAGAACATCCCGGCCTTCAAGCGGCTGGCGAAGTTCTCGCCCTACGTGGCGGGAGACAGCTTCACGCAGGCCGATTGCGCGGCCTGGGTCAGCCTGCCGCTGGTGGGCTTGGCCAGCAAGATCGTGCTCGGCGAAGACATGCTGCTCGCGGCGGGCGTGGACTGGAAGGCCTACGCAGCGCTCGTGGGCCAGCGCCCGCACGCGCAGAAGGTGGCCGCCGACCGCAAGGCCGCCACCGAGCAGCTGGCCAAGCGCTGATGCCCGCCATGCCGCTGCCGCCGCCCGACTGCGAGCGCGAGGCCTCGCACCAGCGCACGATCACCGTCCGCGCCTATGCGCGCAGCGACGGGCTGTGGGACATCGAAGGTCACCTCACCGACGCCTGGCCGCACCCGGTGCCCTGCGCCGGCGGCACGCTGCCGGCCGGCGAAGCGATGCACTCGATGTGGCTGCGCCTCACCGTGGACCGCAGCGCCACCATCGTCGCCGCACTCGGCGCCACCGACGCCGGCCCCTACGGCGAGGCCTGCACCAGCGTGGCACCCGACTACAGCGCGCTCGCCGGCGTGCGCGTGGGCCGCGGCTATCGCGACGCGATCCGCAAGCTGTTCGGCCGCACTGCCGGCTGCACGCACATGAACGAGCTGGCCGCGGTGATGGGCAGCGCGATGTTGCAGGCGATGTGGGAGGACCTGACGCGCAACACCACCGAGAAGCCGTTCGCCATCGACGGCTGCCGCGCGCTGCAGGCATCGAGCCCGCAGGTGAAGATGTTCTTCCCGCGCTGGTACGTGCCGCGGGCCGACGACGGCCCGGGCGGCTGACCCGGCGCCGCCCCGCTCACCCGCGCCGAAACGGCACCCCGATGCCGCGCAATGATCGATCGCGCTGGGTGATCCTGGCACTGCTGTTCGCGTGCCGCACGAGCCTGGGCTTTCAGTTCCAGACCATCGGTTCGGTATCGAACCAGCTGGCCGCGCAGCTGGGGTTCAGCGTCATCCAGATCGGCACGCTGATCGGCCTGTTCATGCTGCCGGGTGCGTTCCTCGCGCTGCCGAGCGGCTTCGCGGGCCGCTGGGCATCGGACCGTGCGCTGGTGGCAGCCGGCCTGATGGCGATGGGGCTCGGCAGCGGCATCGCGGCGCTGGCCGATGGTTTCGGCGGCCTCGCGCTCGGCCGCCTGGCCTGCGGAGTGGGCTTCGTCGTCAGCACGATCTACTTCACGAAGATGGTCGCCGACTGGTTCGTCGGCAAGGAGCTCGCCACGGCGATGGGCATCCTCGTGATGAGCTGGCCGTTCGGCATCGCGATGGGGCAGATCGGCCACGAATGGATGGCCGGGCATCTCGGCTACCGCGTGCCGTTCGCGGTCGCCGCCGTGTACAGCGTGGCGTCGGCGCTGTGCGTGTGGCTGTTCTACCGGCCGCACGAATCGCACGCACACCCGGCTGCACCGGTGGAGTCGCGACTGCCGCGCCGTGAACTGATCCTGACGCTGATCGCGTCGGCGGCCTGGGCGTTCTTCAACGCCGGCTACATCGTCTACCTGAGCTTCGCGCCGCGCGTGCTGCAAGGCGCGGGTTATCCGTCGCTGCAAGCGGCGGCGATCGTCAGCCTGGCGAGCTGGGTGATGATCTTCTCCGGCGCCGCCGCCGGCCAGGTGGCCGACCGCACACGGCAGCCCGACCGCGTGCTGTACCTCTGCCTCGCGGCGGGTATCGCCGCGTTGCTGCTGCTGCCGCACGGTGCGTGGGCCGTCGCGCTGAGCCTGGTGTTCGGGCTGCTCGGCGCGGCGCCGGCGGGGGTGGTCATGGCGCTCACCGGCCAGTCCATGTCGCCGCAGCGGCGCGCGTTCGGCATGGGCGTGTTCCAGACCACCTTCTTCGTGCTGCTCGCGCCGGCGCCGGCCGTCGCCGGTTGGATTCACGATCGCGCCGGCGGCCCTTACCCGGCCATCGTCTTCGCTGCCTCGCTGTTCGGGTTGACTGCGCTGGCGAACGCCGCGTTTCGCGTCGCGCAGAGCCGGGGCACGGCAAGATAGCCGTTCTTCACGTAAGGCAGCTGGATGCGGCGGACGCCCGCGACGCGCCGCGCCAGCGTGCGCACTGCGTCGACCATGGCCACGCCCAGCCCGAGCCCGGCGTGCGCGCCGTCGCGCTCGTAGGCGGGGTGCACCGCCAGGTGCAGGATGCGCAGCAGCTCGCGGCTCGTGCGCAGGTACATCACCACCGCCACCGGCGCGCCGGCGCCGGGCCCGCGGCGGCAGGCGATCAGCCCTTGCGCACCGTTGCGGGGGATGCCGACGTACAGGCGGCCTGTGCGCTGCTCGATCTCCGGCACGCCGAACTCGGCCACGCAGGCGCGGATGCTGTCGATCAGCATCTGCTGACGCGGATGGAAGAACAGCAGCGCCTGCAGCTCGCCGAAGTGCTCGGCGCCGATGCTGGAGTGGAACTCGAAGTCGCGGTGTGTCTGCACGGCGAGTCGATGATGCCGCAGCCCGCGCACCGGCCCGTGTGAATCTGCTGCCCAGGGCGCCACCCACACACGGGGTGCAGGCGCACGGCACGCCCGCGCGCTGCTACGGCTTGAAGCCCTGCGCCGTCTCCCAGGCCACGGCCTGGAGGTGCTGCGCCACGTCGGGCGGCAGACCCGCCGTGTAGCTGTTGCCCACCGGCGAGGTCCTGAACAGGCTGGCCATCACCACGCACGCGCCGAGGTAGGTGCCGGCCAGGCTCGGGTGGCGCTTGTCGGGCGCGTAGAGGTTGAGGTCGGGCCGCTTGGCGATCGACGCGGCGAAGGCCGGCCCCGCCGGCACCACGCGCATCTGGTTGGCGCGGCCGGCCTTGACGTACTCGGCCGCCAGCTGCTCGGTCATCTGCGGCTGGTCTTGATACGCCCAGCTCAGGAACAGCGCCGGCTCGGCACCCGCCTGGCGCACGGTGGCGGCATGCGCCTTCACGGTGTCGTGGAAGGCCTGCTGCAGCTTCGGGTGGATCGGGCACTGGCTGCAGTCCATCATCAGCACCATGTCGTAGGCACGATCGAAGGTGTTGAAGGCCACGTCGTTGGTCGGCGTGAAGCTGTAGCGCATCATCCCGGTGCCGGGCTTGAAGTGCGAGCCCATGTCGTGCCAGTCGAGGCCGGCGCCGCTGATCGTCACCGAGGTCTGGCGCACGTTGCGCACACCGGCGGCGTTGAGCAGGCCGCCCAGGTGGCCGTGCATGCTGTTGTTGAAGTAGAAGAAGCTGTTGCCCACCCACAGCAGCGACGCCGGCTTGTCGCCCTGCCAGCGCGGCACGCTGGGCGTGCTGCTGCAGGCGGCGATCACCATCGCGGCGATGACGATGGTCCATGCGCGCGCGATGCGCGCCACGGCCGATGTGTTCCGGGTCTTCATGCGGTTTGCTCGTTGGCTGAGGGTTGCACGGCGGGCCGATCCGGCCCCAAAGCGGGCAGTCTACCGACGATCGCGCCGCGGCCGCCCGCCGCGCGGACCGAGTGCCGGCTTCACGCCCGCGCCGACGCGGACTCGCCCAGCCGCTGCCACGCCCGCGCCGCACTCTGCGCGCGCGCGTGAAGGTCGCCGTGGCGGGGTGACGTCATGCGCGGTTCGACGTCGCGTTCAGCGCCACCGCCGCCCGCACGAGCGCCTCGAGCGCAGCCGCGTCGACCGCGCCGCCTTCGAACACGTCGATCGCGCGCCGCACCCTGCCGTCGAGGCTGGCATTGAACAAGCGCGCCGGGTCCGACAGCGCGGCGCCCTTGGCGAAGGTGAGCTTCACCTTGTCCTTGTAGGTTTCGCCGGTGCAGACGATGCCGTCGTGCGACCACACCGGCACGTCCCACTTCCATTCCTCGATCACGCCGGGGTCGGCCGCCTTGATCAGCGCGCGCAGGCGGCCGAGCGTGTCGCCGCGCCAGTCGGCGAGCTGCGCGATGCGCGCGTCGATCAGCGCCGAGGCCGACGCGGCTTGCGCAGAACGTTGTTGCTTCATGGGCCCGCCATGGCATACGGATTGAGGTCGGACAAGTATGCCGAGAACGCTGCAGCGATGCCCGCCCCCTACAATCCGCCGCCATGAACGGCATGCGCGCCCACGGCCGGATCGCCAACTGGATCGTCATCGTGGCGATGCTGCTGGCATCGCTGGCGCCCGCGCTGTCGCAGGCGGTGGGCGTTGCCGATCACCACTCATGGGTCGAGGTGTGCACGCCCCAGGGTTCCACCTGGGTGCGCGCAGACGCCGGCGATGCCGGCGGCGCGCCCTCGGCCGCGCACCTGATCGATCACTGCCCCTACTGCAGCATCCATCTTCCGGCGCTGGCGTTGCCGCCACCGCCGGCCGCCGTGGCGCCGGCCTGCAACGCACGCGACGCGCTGCCGCAGGCTTTCCTGCAGGCGCCGCGCACGCTCCACGCGTGGAGCCCCGCGCACCCGCGCGCGCCGCCGCTGCGCGCCTGATCGCCTGAGACCGGCCCGGCGCGGCAAGGCATCGCCTGTCGCTGCCGGCCACTGCGTCTCCCGCCTCGTCCGCCGCTTCGTCCGCTGCGCCTGATCGCGCCGATCCGCGCATCGGCCGCACGCAGCGTTTCGCGCCGGACGTCCCACATCGGCATCCGCGCCCCCGCGGCGCTGACCCACAAGGAAGATCCATGCGTCACATCGCAACTCGTGCGCGGACCCGGCCGAGCCGGCCGCCACACCGAGCCCTCGCGCTCGCCGTCGCGCTCGGCCACGTCGCGTCGGTCCACGCCGCCGACGACCCGTCGGCATCGCAGGCGGTCACGGTCACCGCCGCGCGCGGCTCGCGGCTGCAGGACATGGACGTGAGCACCACCGTGATCCGGCGCGAGCAGATCGAGCAGGCGCCGCAGACCACCGTCGAGCAGATCGTCAACCGCATCCCCGGCGTGTTCGCGCTCAATCAGCCGTCGGGGCAGCTGCACCCCACGTCGCAGGTGTTCAACATCCGCGGCTTCGGCACCACCACCAACGTCAACACGCTGCTGATGGTCGACGGCGTGCCGGCCAACGATCCGTACTTCCGCACCATCGACTGGCGCCAGATCCCCAAGGCGTCGATCGAGCGCATCGAGGTGATCCGCGGCGGCGGCGCGTCGAGCCTGTGGGGCAACCTGGCCATGGGCGGCATCGTCAACATCGTGACGCGCGACCCCGGCGAGGCCGAGCGGCGCGTGGGCCTCGCCGGCGGCAGCCACGGCACGTGGCTGGCCGATGGCGCCGTCACGCTGCTGGCCACCGACGCGCTGCGCGTGGGCATCCTGGTCGGCGCCTCGGGCAGCGACGGCTACCAGCAGACACCCGAGGCCTACCTCAACACGCGCATGGCGCCCACCGCATCGCGCTCCGACGACGTGCTGCTGAGCGCCGTGGCCACGCCGTCGCCCGATGCGCGCTACCACGCCAAGCTGAGTGCGCACCGCGCGCGCGAGGCCTCGCTGGTGTGGGACGTGACGCGCAACGCCTGGCACACCTACAAGCTCAGCGGCGGCGGCACGCTGCGCGTGGCCGCGCCCGACACCCGCGTGCACGTCAACGCCTGGGTCGGCCGCTCCGGGATGGACACCACCAACTCGGGGCAGAGCCCGGCCTACAACAACACCGCGCCTGCGGCGGCCGTGCCGTTCGTGTCGCAGATCGAGGCGGCCCGCTACCGCCACGTCGGCGGCTCGGCGTTCGTGCAGACCGTGCTCGGCCCCGTCGCCGACGTCAAGCTGGGCCTCGACGCGCGGCAGGTCGGCGCCGACGACGACCTCGACCTCTACAGCGCCACCGCGCAGACCGCGGCCATCGTCGCCCGGGGCACGCACCGCTTCGTGGGCGTGTTCGCGCAAGGCACGTGGCGGCCGCTCGCCGCGCCGCTCGACATCACGCTGGGCCTGCGCGAAGACCTCTGGCAGGCGCGCAGCGCCAGCGTCGACGGCACCATCCTCGCCAACGGCAGCACGCTCGCCAACCCGGTGGCCGACACCTCGGTGCACAAGTTCAACCCCCGGCTCGGCGCCAAATACGGGGTGAACGACGAGTGGGCCGTGCGCGGTGCGATCTACCGCAACTTCGCGGCGCCGGGCATGAACCAGATGTACCGCAGCTTCGTCAGCGGCACCAGCTACACGGCCACCAGCCCGACGCTGAAGCCGCAGACCAACGTCGGCCAGGAGATCGGCATCGACTTCAAGCAGCCGGGCCTCGGCGTCTCGGCCACCGTGTATCACAACCGGCTCGACGAGTTCATCGACTTCGCGCCGCTGTGCACCACCGCGGCCGCCTGCAACCCGCTGATCGCCGGCACCGGCCTCGCCGCCGGCAGCGTGACGCGGGTGAACCAGTACGTGAACGCCGGGCGCGCGGTGTTGCGCGGCTTCGAGGTCATGGGCCGCTGGCAGGCCTCGCCCGACGTGCTCGTCGACGGCGGCTTCTCGCGCACCAACGCCTACCTGAAGACATCGGCCTACACCGCGCCGGCCGCCACGCCGCCCGACCCGCTGGGCAAGCAGCTCGGGCAGGTGCCGTTGTGGACCCTCAACTTAGGGTTGCAGTGGCAGCTGCTGCCTGGCGTGAACGTGTCGATGCAGGGCAAGGCCTTCCCGCCGTACTGGAACAACACCGCGCACACGCAGCGCAACGACGGCGCGTTGCTGCTCGACGCCGGCGTGACGTGGGCGCTGCGCCCCGAGCTCACGCTGTGGGGCAGCGTGCAGAACCTCGGCGACCGCCGCTACAACGACCAGGGCCCGACCAGCACCACCCTCGAGGGCGCCACGATCGCCACCAGCAGCATCCCCGCGCTCGGCATCCCGCGCACGATCACGCTCGGGTTGCGCTATGCGTTCTGAGCGCGCTCCGGCCATCGATGGCACGATGCACCGCATGAGCCGCATCGCCCCAGGCCGACATCGCCCCCGCCGACATCGCCCATTCGCCGGCGCACACAGCGCAGCGCTCGCGCTGGCCGGCTGGCTGCTGGCGTCCACCTGCGCCTGCGGCCCCGCGCACGCGGAGCACGCCGCCGCGCCGCGGCCGCGCGGCGCGGCCTATGCCAGCCTGTCGCCGTTCAAGTGCGGCAACAACACGCTGGCCTGCGCCACGTCGGCCACGCCGGTGTGGGCCGGCGACGGCGCGCTGTGGCTCGCCTGGGTGGCCAATGGCGACGTGATGGTGGGCCACGCACCCGATGGCAGCGCCCGCATCACGCGCAGCGCGGTCGTCGGCCGCTACGGCGCGCTGGCCGACATCGGGCCCGACGCGCGCGTGCAGATCGCCATCGACGCGCAAGGGCGCATCGTGCTGGTGTTCGGCATCTTCAAGGACGAGCAGTGGAACGCGCAGGTGCTGGTCGCCACCTCGCACGACGGCGGCAAGACCTTCGGCACGCCGCACCCGGTGACGCCCGATGCCGCCAGCCAGCGCTTCGCATCGCTCGGCATGGCGCCCGACGGCGCGCTCTTCGTGGCCTGGGTCGACAAGCGCCTCGTCGCAGCCGCGGCGCGGCAGGGGCGCAAGGTGGCCGGCGCATCGATCGCCTATGCATGGTCCACCGACGGCGGTGCCAGCTTCAGCGATGCGCGCCTGGCGCACGAGACGAGCTGCGAATGCTGCCGCATCGGCGTCGCGCTGCCCGAGCCCGAGCGGCCGGTGGTGCTGTTCCGCGACCTGGCCGAACCGGGCGTGCGCGACCACGCGCTGCTCGCCTTCGGTGCGCGCCACGAGCCCGGCGCGCTGCACCGCGTGGCCGTCGACGACTGGCACATCGATGCCTGCCCGCACCACGGCCCGGCGCTGGCCGTGGGCGGCGAAGGCAGGCTGCACGCGGCGTGGTACACCGCGGGCCGCGCGCGCCAGGGCGTGTTCTACGCCCACTCGCCGGATGGCGGGCGCAGCTTCAGCGCGCCGATGCGCGTGGGCCGCGACGGCGAGCGCGCCGGCCGCCCGGCGCTGCTCGCGCGCGGCCCCGATGTCTGGCTCGCCTACAAGGCCTTCGACGGCCAGCGCACCACGCTCTACGTGCAGCGTTCGCGCGACGCGGGGCAAAGCTGGTCGGCGCCCGAGGCGCTGCGTTCGAGCGTCGGCTACACCGACCACCCCATGCTCGGCTGGCGCTCGGGCGAGCCGATGCTGTCATGGCTCACGCATGACGAAGGTCTGCATCTGACGAATCTGCGAGGTGCGCGATGAATCGCCGTCGTGTCTTGTGGCTGGCCCCGGCGGTTTGTGCGCTGCACGTCGCGCCGGCGCGGGCAGCGGTGGCCACGCGGCCGCTCGAACTCGACGCCTGGCCCGCGCTGCGCGCATCGCTGGCCGGCCGCCGTGCCATCGTGCACCTGTGGGGCCTCACCTGCGCGCCGTGCATCGATGAGCTGGCGCGCTGGGCCGCGTTCATCGAGCGGCATCCGCGCGAGGCGATCGTGATGATCGAGGTGGAGCCCGCCGAGCCCCGGCTGGTCGACGCCGCGCTGCGCCGCGCGGGCGTGCGCGGCGGGCGGCAGTATGCGGTACGCGGCTTCGCCGACGAGCGCTGGCAGCACGCGATCGACCCCATGTGGGGCGGCGAGCTGCCGCGCACGTTGATGCTCGAGGCAGCGGGGAGCGCCCGCGCGTTCAGCGGCCCGGCCGACTTCGACGCGCTGCATCGGTGGCTGGCGGGTTGACGGGCCGCTCGAGGGGCCGCTCGAGGGGCCGCTCGAGGGGCCGCCGCGCCGAGCCAGAGTTTCCCCACCTCGCCGATGCGCCCGCGCCCATCAGAATCGGCGCATGGCCCGCATGCGCATCGCGAACCTTGCCGACGCGGCGCTGCCGACGCCCGCGGGCGCGCCCGATTCGCAGCCGGCCGCGCAGCGGCCCGGCGCCGACGATCGACCGGACCCGGCCGAACGCAGCACGCGGCGACTGCTGCGCTCGCGCCAGCGCATGGGCGGCGACGGCACGCGCATGGCGCTGGCCGTGCTGCTGTCGCTGATCACGCACGCGGTGGTGATGAGCCTGACCTTCGGGCATCTGCAGCGCGGCCTGCCGGGCCTGGCCCTGCCCTGGAAGGATCGCCGGGTCGAGGTGCCCGATCTGCACGTGGTGCTGCTGCCGGCGCCGGTTGCGCCCGCTGCGCCGGTTGCACCCGCTGCGCCCGTCTTGCCGCGAGCCGAGCCGGCGGCGGTCCCTCGGCCTGAGGCGCCACCCGCGCCCGTCGCGCGTGGCGAAGCGCCCGACATCGCGGCGCCGCTGTCGGTCACGCCGCCGGTCGTCGAACCGCCGGCGACGCTCGACATGCCGGCACCCGCCCCGACGCCCGAGGTGCCCGTGGCCACCGTGGCGCCGCGGCGCGCGATCGCGATCGCACCACCCGCATCGATGCCGGAGCCGCCGGCCCCCGCGCGGCCGGACGACAACGACACCGCGCTCGAAACGGCTCGCCTCGAAGCCGCTCGTGCGGAGGCTGCGCGTGTCGAGGCAGCGCGCGTCGAGTCGGCTCGTACAGAAGCAGCCCGCGCGGAGGCCGCCCGCGCAGAAGCAGCTCGTGCAGAGGCGGCTCGTGCAGAAGCGGCTCGTGCGGAGGCGGCTCGCGCCGAAGCCACGAGGCTCGAGGCCGAGCGCGAAGAAGCCGCCCGCCGCCTGGCGGCCGAGCAGGAAGCCCAGCGACAGGAGTTGGCCCGCCAGGAAACGGCGCGCGTCGAAGCTGCAAGGCTGGACGCCGAACGCCAGGAAGCCGCGCGGCGCGCCGCCGCTGCCCAGCTCGAAATGCAGCAGCGCGAAGCCGCTGCGCGCGCAGAAGCCGCACGCGCAGAGGCCGCACGTGCAGAGGCCGCACGCCTCGAGGCCGAACGGCAGGAGGCCGCGCGCCGTCTCGCGGCCCAACAGGAGGCCGAGCGCGCCGAAGCTGCCAGGCAGGCAGCGGCCCGCGCCGAGGCCGAGCGCGCCGAGGCCGCTCGCCTGGCAGCTGCGCGCGCCGAAGCGGCACGTGTCGAAGCCGAGCGGCAGGAGGCCGCACGCCTGCTGGCATCGCAGCTGGCCGCGCAGGCCGAGGCCAGACGACAGGAGGCGCTGCGCCAGGAGGCCGCGCGCGCCGAGGCCGTGCGTCTCGAGGCGGAGCGCCAGGAGGCCGTCCGGCTCGCCGCGGCACGCGAAGCCGCACGCGTGAAGGCCGAGCTCGAAGAAGCCGAAGCCCGGCGCGAAGCGGCCAAGCGCGCCATCGGCCGCCAGCTCGACGAAGAGGCCGACCGGCGCGAAGCCGCTGCCAAGGCGCGCGCCGCACCGTCGGGGCAGCTGCCGCTGTCGCTCAGCACCGCGCGCCGCGTGAGGCTCTGGGGCCGCACCGACGCCAATGCCGAGCTGGTGCAGTACGCCGAGGCGTTCGCGCGCAAGATCCAGTTCAACACGCTGGTCGACACCGTGCGCGAGATCGCCAAGCGGCCTCACACCACGCCGATGGTCACCGTGGCCATCCGCAGCGACGGCTCGGTGGAATCGGTGACCTTCGTGAGCTCCAGCGGCGTGCCCGAGGTCGACGAGGCGATCCGGCGCATCGTGCACGGCCAGGCCAACTACGCGCCGTTTCCGCCGGCGCTGGCCGCCGACTACGACGTGATCGAGATCCGCCGCACCTGGAGCTTCGACGTCGCCGTGAGGATGTATTGATCCGCCGCCGCCCGCGCGCCGGTCACGCGGCGGCCAGCGCCGGATAGTCGGTGTAGCCCTTCGCGCCGGGCGTGTAGAAGGTGTCCATGTCGGGCGCGTTCAACGCCTTGCCGGCCTGCAGGCGCTGCACGAGATCAGGGTTGGCAAGGAACGGGCGGCCGAAGGCGATCAGGTCGGCCTGGCCCTCGGCGAGCGCGCGCTCGGCGCTCGCGCCATCGAAACCGCCGGCGAGGATGAACGGCCCGTCGAAGCCGCGGCGCAGCTGCGCCTTCAGCGCGGCGGGAACCGGCGGCGTGCCCAGGGCCGAGTGGTCGAGCACGTGCAGGTACATCAGCTTCAGCGCCGACAGCTCGCGCACCAGCGCCAGGTACTGCGCGTCGACATCGGCATAGGCGCCGGTGCCGTTGAAGACGCCATGCGGCGACAGCCGGATGCCGACGCGCTGCGCACCGATGGCCTGCGCCGCGGCGCGCGCGACCTCGAGCGCGAAGCGGTTGCGGCCCTCGATGCCCGCGCCCCAGGCGTCGCCACGCTGGTTGACGTTGGCGTTGAGAAATTGCTCGATCAGGTAGCCGTTGGCCGCGTGCAGCTCGATGCCGTCGAACCCGGCCTCGATGGCCAGGCGCGCCGCCTGCGCGTACTCGGCCACCGCGCGGGCGATGTCGGCCTCGGTCATCGCGCGTGGCGTGCTGTGCGGCTGCAGGCCCTGCGCGTCGGTGAAGATCTTGCCCGGGCACACCTGCGCCGTCGGGCCCACGACCTCGGCGCCTGCCGGCAGGTTGGCCGCGTGCGACACGCGCCCGGTGTGCATCAGCTGCACCACGATCGCGCCGCCCCTGGCGTGCACCGCATCGGTGACGGCCTTCCAGCCGCGCACCTGGGCGTCGTTGAAGAGCCCGGGGATGCGCGCGTAGCCCAGCCCGTTGGGCGACGGCGACGTGCCCTCGGTGACGATCAGGCCCGCGCCCGCGCGCTGGCCGTAGTACTCGGCCATCAGCGCATTGGGCGCGTTGGCCTCGACGGCGCGGCTGCGCGTCATCGGCGCCATCACGGTGCGATTGCGCAGCGACAACGCGCGCAGCGTGCAGGGTTCGAACAGCATGCGGATCCCGTGGCTGTGGACGAAGCACGCGCCGCGCGCAGGGCCGCGCAGCGCGCTCGGCGCACTCTATCGGCGGCGCCGCGCGATCGGCTGATCCGGATCAGCTTCCGCGCGGGCGCGGCGGGGTGATCAGGAGCGGTTGGCGCCCAGCTTGTCGGCGTCGAAGCCTTCGAGCGACAGCTCCATCACCACCGAATCCTTCGTCAGCATCGGCACCGAGAAGCGCAGCAGCCGCACACCCTCCACATGCGTCATCGGGATGTCGACGGTGCAGGTCTGGCCCACCACCTCGTGGATCTTGCTCACGTCGCCGGCCATCTCGCCGTTGCGCTTGACGTAGATGTAGCGCAGCCGCCGCTGGCGACAATCGGGCGTGCCCGCCACCGTGAGCGCCACGCGCAGCGCGCCCACCTGGCCGTAGACCTGCCGGCTCACGATGCACGCCGTGCGGTCGGCGTTGCACCACAGCGGCGGCGGCGTGTCGAAGGCGAACGGGTCGCTGAGCTGCACCCACTGCTGCGCCTGGACGGCGCCGGCGAGCAAGGTGGCGATGCAGACGGCCAGGGTGCGGATCATGGCGTTTGCCCTAGGGTGCTGGTGTCGCGGGCCTCCATCATCGCGCACCCCGGGCCGCGGCGGGTTGACCGTCCTGCAATAGACTGAGCCCATGGTTCAGCCCCTGCCCACCGGATCGCGCCACGAGGCGCCTGCGCTCGGCGCCATGGCGCAGCAACTCGCCCAGGCGCTGCGCACGTCGCGGCTCACGGTGGTGGTGGGTGCGGCCGGCGCCGGCAAGAGCACGCTGCTGGCCGGCGTGCTGCCGCTGCTGCGCCGGCGCGCCGTCGACGTGTCGCGCGCCACCGGCGCCACGCCCGGCGTGGTGGTGCCGTTCCCGGACCGGCGCGCGCGCGAGGCCAGCGGCCCGCAGCGCGAGCTGATCCACACCCTCGACCACTGGGACGATGCATCGCTGCAGGCGCTGCAGCGCGCGCTCGACGACGACGATGGGCGCGGCCGCGGGCGACGCCCGATCGCCGACACCCTCGCGCCGGCGAGCCTGGCAGCCCACATCGATCGCCACGGCGGGGCGCGGCTGCTGTTCGTCTTCGATCACTTCGAGGAGCTGCTCGGCGCGGCGCGCAGCCGGCCCGGCCAGCGCCGCCTCGTCGAAACCTGGGCCGCGGCGCTGCGTTCGCCGCAGCTGCGGGCGAACTTTCTCGTCGCCGTCGACGAGCGGTCGTGGCCGTGGCTGCATGCGGTGTGCGCCGGCCTGCCCCATGGCGACTGGAGTGCGCTGCGCCTGCGGGCGCAGCTCGGCACACCGGTGCTGGAGCCGCTGACCCGGCCGCTGCAGCCGGCGCCGACACAGGTGCGCGGGCCGGTCGGGCTCGAGGCCCGCATGGCTGCCGGCGCCGAGAAGCCGGGCCCCGAATTCCTCTCGTCGGTGAACGATGCCGTGCTGCGCGTCGCGCAGTCGGCGCGCGAACAGCGCTCGGGCGGCGATGACTTCGTGGCATCGCTGCCGCAGTTCGCCGCCAAGCTCGGGGCTCGCGCAGCGGCCGAGCCCGGCGCCGCCGCGCAGGTGGCGGCGGTTCGTGCGGACGCTGCGCATGCAGCAGCTGCCCGCGCGGCGGAGGTCGAGGCAGCAGAGGTGGAGCGCCGCGCTCGCGCCCAAGCGGCCGCCGACGCGGCACGTCAGGCCGAAATGCAACGTCAGGCCGAAGCAGCGCGCCAAGCCGAAGCGACACGTCAGGCCGAAGCGACACGTCTGGCCGAAGTGCAGCGCCAAGCCGAAGCGGCACGTCTGGCCGAAGTGCAGCGCCAAGCCGAAGCGCAGCGCCAGGCCGAAGCCCGACGCCAGGCCGAGGCGCAGCGCCAGGCCGAGGCCCGGGAGAAGGCCGAGCGCGAAGCGGCGCAACTTCTGGCCTCGTTGAAATCCGCTACCGCCAAGCCGGCCGAGGCGAAGCCGGCGCAAACCCCGCCGCCACTTTTCGAGCCGACCGAGCCGGCGAAGCCGATGGCCGACGACGACACCGTGCCGATGCCGCTCGGCGCGCGCGACGATGTCCGGCACGATGCACCGATCGCCGCTGCTGCCATGCCGCCGAGCTCACCGGCCGCGCCGCGGCGGCGCTCGATGCGGGCGCTGCCGTGGCTGCTGATGCTGGTGCTGGCGCTCGGCGCGGGCGTGGTGGCGTGGTGGTGGCGCACGAGCACCGAAACACCTGCGGCGGCCAACAGGCCGGCGACCGCGCCGACATCGGTGCCGACCTCGCCACCGCAGGCAGCGCAGACGGCACCGCAGACGGCACGCCAACCGAGCGGCGCCACAGCGCAGACGGCCGCCGGCGCCTACGACGTGCTCGGCGTCAGCGCCAACGGCGAGCATGCGCGCATCGCGCGCGAACTCGCGGCCACCCTGCCCGGGGGCGTGGCGCCGCCGCGCATCGAGGCCCTGGCGCGCGGCGTCGATCCGGTGGCCTGGCTGCAGCAGGCTCCCGGGCGCCTGGGCATCGCGCACTACGACGCGCTGCGCGCCGCGCCGCAAGGCGACAAGGTCGTGCCGCTGCAGGTGCTGACACCGCTCTTCGCCGAGCCGGTGCTGTTCGTCGTGCGCTCCGATTCGCCGCTGCGCGCGATCCGCCAGCTGCAGGGCAAGCGCATCAGCGTGGGGCCCACCCACAGCGATGCATCGCACACCGTGCGCGAGGTGGTGCGGCGGCTCACCGGCGCAGCGCCCGCGAACACGACCGCACAGTCGCCGGAGGACGCCATCGCCGAGCTGGTGGCGTTCGGCTCGGTCGATGCGATCGCCGTCGTCGATGCGCAGCCGATGGCGTGGTGGCGCGCACTCGACCCCGCCGTGGCGCGCCGCCTGCGCGTGCTCACGCTCGATGCCGGCCACGAGCGCGACCGGCGCCTGCTGCAGTCGATGGGCACCGCGCCGCTGCGTGTCAACCTGCCGGGCACGCAGGGCGGCGGCGCCACCGTGCCGGCGGTGATGTCGTACCTCGTCGCCTCGGGCGACGACGATGCCGGCGCCGAGCGCCTCGCCGCGATGGCCCAGGCGCTGTGCCGCGAGCTGCCGCAACTGCAGAAGCAGGGCCACGCGGCCTGGCGCGACGTGCGGCCGCGGGCACAGCTCGACACCGGCTGGCCGGTGGTGCACACGTTTCGCTCCACGCTGAGCCGCTGCGTGCAGCGATAGGCCATGCGCGCCGGTGACGGCGTGATCCAATGGCGTCGACCACGCGGATCCACCGCGTGACACCGAGACGCCATGGACGAACTCTTCTCCCTCGAAGGCCGCGTGGCCCTGGTCACCGGCGGCTCGCGCGGCATCGGCCGCATGATCGCCGAGGGCTTTCTGCGCCACGGCGCCAAGGTCTACATCTCGGCGCGCAAGGCCGAGGCGTGCGACCGCGCGGCGGCCGAGCTGTCGGCGATCGGGCCGTGCGCGTCGCTGCCGGCCGACGTGTCCACCGTGGCCGGCGCGCAGGCGCTGGCCGCGGCGCTCACTGCGCGCGAGCCCAAGCTCGACATCCTCGTCAACAACGCCGGCGCCGCGTGGGGCGCGCCGTTCGACGAGTTCCCCGAACAGGGCTGGGACAAGGTGGTCGATCTCAACCTGAAGTCGCCGTTCTTCCTCACGCGTGCGCTGCACGGCGCGCTCGCCGCAGCCGGCTCGGCCGCGCGGCCGGCCAAGGTGATCCACATCGCGTCGATCGACGGCATCGCGGTGAATCCGCTGGAGACGTATTCCTACGCGGCGAGCAAGGCGAGTCTGATCCACCTCACGCGGCGCATGTCGCTGCGGCTGATCCAGGACCACATCGCCGTGAGCGCCATCGCGCCGGGCGCGTTCGCCTCCGACATGAACCGCGCCGCGCGCGACCACGGCGACGAGGTGGCCCGGCGCATCCCCGCGCAGCGCATCGGCACCGCCGAAGACATGGCCGGCGCCGCGGTCTTCCTCGCGTCGCGCGCCGGCGACTACGTGGTCGGTGCGACCATCGTCGTCGACGGCGGTGTCTCGCTCAGCACGGCCAGCCGGCCCAGCTGAGCGGCGCGCGGCGTCGCTGCACGCACGGGCGCCGCCCGCAGGAGGACATGCATGAGACCCAAGAACACGATCTGCATCTGGTACGACGGCGCCGCGCTGGAAGCGGCGCAGTTCTATGCACGGACGTTCGCCGACAGCCGCGTGGGCGCGGTGCACCGCGCGCCGGGCGACTACCCGTCGGGCAAGGAGGGCGACGTGCTGACGGTCGAGTTCACCGTGCTGGGCATCCCCTGCCTCGGCCTCAACGGCGGGCCCGCGTTCAAGCACACCGAGGCCTTCTCGTTCCAGGTCTCCACCGACGACCAGGCCGAGACCGACCGCCTGTGGAACGCCATCATCGCCAACGGCGGCCAGGCCAGCGCCTGCGGCTGGTGCAAGGACAAGTGGGGCCTGTCGTGGCAGATCACGCCGCGCGCGCTGATGGACGCCATCGCCGACCCCGACCGCGCCGCGGCCAAGCGCGCGTTCGAGGCGATGATGACGATGGGCAAGATCGACATCGCGGCGATCGAGAAGGCAAGGCGCGGCTGACGTTTCGAGCTCGCCGCGGCGGCGCGGCCCGCACAATGGCGGCATGCACGCGGCCGCGCCTGTCGAATCGATCATCGAGCTGATCCGCACGCTGGTGCGCATCCCGAGCCGCGCGGGCGAAGACGACCTCTCGCGCATCTGCGCGTGCATGAACGGCTGGCTGCGCGAGCGCGGCCTGGTGCCTCGCGTGCTGCGCGGCCCGGCCGGCGAGGCGGTGGGCCTGTACTGCGAGATCGCGGGCAACGCGCCGGGCCGCTGGACCGTGCTCGACGCCACGCTCGACACCGCCGGCTTCGGCGATGCGGCGTCGTGGACCTTCGGCCCCACCGAGGCCCGGGTCGCCGACGGCTGGCTGCACGGACGCGGCAGCGCTGACTCCAAGGCCGCCGTGGCGATCTTCGCGCACCTGCTGGTGGAGCTGCAGCGCGAACCGCGCTTTGCCGGGCGCATCGGCGCGCTGTTCGACTGCGACGAACACAGCGGCCGCTTCGGCGGTGCGCGCGCGTTCTTCGATCATCCGCACGAAGACCGTGGCCCGCCGCGGCCCGACGGCGTGCTGATCGGCTACCCGGGCATGGCGCAGATCTTCGCCGGCTGCCGCGGCTTCGTGCGCTGCCGCGTCCGCGTGCGCGGCATCGCGGCGCATTCGGGCGCGGCACGGCAGCGCGGCGTGAACGCCATCTCGCGCGCGCTCGCGCTGGGGCAGCGGCTGCAGGCGCTGCCGCTGCCCGCGGCGAGCGAGGCCTTCGCGCTGCCGCCGCAGCTCACGCTCACCGGCATCCATGGCGGCGGCGAAGGCTTCTCGCAGGTGCCCGATCTGTGCGAGCTGAAGCTCGACATCCGCCTGACGCCAACCTTCACCGACGCCGCCGCGCGCGAGGCCGTCGATCGCGCCGTGGCCGAAGCCGACGCGCTGTGCCCCGAGGCGCCGCGCAGCGCGGTCGAGTGGATCGACGGCTGGCCCGCCTACCGCGTGAGCGAATCGCACCCACTGGTGGCGGCGATGCGCGAGGCCTGCCGCGAGCAGCTGGGCGTCGAGGTGCCGGTGGGCATCGTGGGGCCGTCCAACATCGGCAACTACCTGGCCTCGCTGGGCGTGCCGGCGCTGTGCGGCTTCGGCGTGCGCGACGAAGCCATCCACGCGGCCAACGAACGCATCGAGCTGGCCAGCATCGAACCGGTCTACGACGTGTATCGCCACGCGCTTCGGCGCTTGCATGGCGGCTGATCGCGCGCATCCCGCGGTCGCGGCCCATCGGGTACGCTCATGACAGCCGCAACCGGGAGCAAGGCATGAGCCGGCACCACACCAACCTGATCCGCGCCATCTTCCACGACCCGCCGCCGCACAACCTGCACTGGCGCGAAGTCGAATCGCTGCTCAAGCACGTGGGCGCGAGCGTGGAGCCGATCGCCGGCGCACGCGTGCGCGTGACGCTCAACCGCATGGAAGACGTGCTGCACCGTCCGCACGGCGACGAGGTCGATCGCCAGTCGGTGCTGCACGTGCGCGCGTTCCTGGGCCGCGCGGGCGTGACGCCCGCGAGCTACGAGCACACCGGCGAGAAGCCGGGCTGACGCTGCGGTCAAGCGGCCATGGCAGAGCCCGCGCACTGGGTCGTCGTGCCGGAGACGCCGCAAGACATTGCCGCGGTGGCGCGGCAGTGCCGCCGGCTCGTGACCAAGCGCGCGCTGCTCGCCGCCGGCGTGGCGGCGGTGCCGGTGCCGGGCCTCGACTGGCTCACCGACGTGGGCGTGCTGCTGAAGGTGATCCCCGAGATCAACGAGAAGTTCGGCCTCACGCCGGCGCAGATCGAGCGCCTCGCGCCGGACCGGCAGGTGGTGGTGTTCAAGGCCATCTCGGCCGGCGGCAGCCTGCTCGTGGGCCGGCTCGTGACGCGCGAGCTGGTGCTCGCCGCGCTGAAGATGGTCGGCGTGCGCCTCACCACGCAGCAGGCGGCCAAGGTCGTGCCCGTGGCCGGGCAGGTGGTGAGCGCGGCGCTGACCTACTCGGCGCTGAAATACGTGTGCGAGCAGCACATCAAGCAGTGCATGGCCGTGTCGCGGCAGCTCGCGTTGCCGGCGCCGCGGGGCTGAGGCTTCCGGCTTCGCGGCCGGAGTCGACACGGTTGCTCACGCCGAGGTGTGGCGCACCCGCTATACTTCGCACCTCGGCCGGGCCAAACGCCCGGCCGTTTCGTTCATCCCCTCTGACCTGGCCACGCGCTCCTTCTTCTTGGAGCCCATGGCGCCGCAAGCGGTGCGGTCGGCGGCGATGCCGTCGCCTTGACTGTTCCCGTAGCGCCGCACCGGCCACCATGCCTGGTGCAGGGTGCGCGAGCTGATCTCCCGGTGACTTGTCCCAGGCGCCCGCACCATCGGGCGCTTGGCGCGCTCATCTGCGCGCCTGTTCGAGAAAGAGTCCGATGAGTTTCGAATCCCTGAATCTGCACCCCGCCCTGCTCGCTGCCGTGCGCGACGCCGGCTACGCCGAGCCCACCACCGTGCAGCAACGTGCGATCCCGCCGGCGCTGGAAGGACGCGACCTGATGGTCTCGTCGAGCACCGGCAGCGGCAAGACCGCCAGCTTCGTGCTGCCGGCGCTGACCCGCGTGCTCGCGGCGCGCAACGACGCCGCGCAACGCCCGCGGCCCGACGCCGCTTCGGCCGGCCGGCCTGCGCGCGGCCCCGCGCCCGGCCCGCGCGTGCTGGTGCTCGTGCCGACGCGCGAACTCGCGATCCAGGTGTCGAAGGCCGCGCTGAACTATGGCCGCCACGTGCGCGGTCTGCGCGTTTCCACCGTGGTCGGCGGCGTGCCCTACGCGCTGCAGCTGCGCCAGCTGAGCGGCCCGCTCGACATCCTGATCGCCACGCCCGGCCGCCTGATGGACCACATGCAGTCGGGCAAGGCCCGGCTGTCGCGCGTGGAGATGCTGGTGCTCGACGAAGCCGACCGCATGCTCGACATGGGCTTCATCGACGACATCCGGTTCATCGCCCAGGCGCTGCCGCGCGAGCGCCAGACGGTGATGTACAGCGCCACCTTCGGCGGCCACGTGGGGCGCCTGGCGCAATCGCTGCTGCGCGAGCCGCAGCGCATCGACGTGGCCTCGCACACCGACACCCACGCCGACATCGAGCAGCGCCTGCACTGGGCCGACGATCTGCAGCACAAGAACGCGCTGCTCGATCACCTGCTCACCGACCGCGACGTCGACCAGGCGCTCGTGTTCACCAGCACGCAACGCGACGCCGACCGCCTGGCCGAACGCTTGTACGAGATGGGCCACCGCGTGGCGTCGCTGCACGGCGGCATGCCGCAACGCCGCCGCAACCGCGTGCTGCACGGCCTGCGCACGCGCGACCTGCGCGTGCTGGTGGCCACCGACGTGGCCGCGCGCGGCATCGACGTGCCGAGCATCAGCCACGTCATCAACTACGGCATGCCGATGAAGGCCGAGGACTACGTGCACCGCATCGGCCGCACCGGCCGCGCCGGCCGCGCGGGCCTGGCCGTCACGCTGGCCGAGCGCCGCGACGCGGCGATGATCCACCACATCCAGCGCTTCACCACGCAGCGCATTCCGGCGGCGGTGGTCGCGGGGCTCGAACCCAAGCGCGTCGAGCCGCGATCGAAGACCCAGCCCGCCGGGCGCAAGCCGTTCGGCAAGCGTGCGGCGAAGGCCAGGCCGCACGCGAGAGCCTGAAATGACGCGGGCGCTCCCACCGAAGTGTGGAGCGCCCGCGGGTCTGGCTACAGAACCAACTACGTGTGAGAGGGCTCCGCCCCAAACCTAGACGTGGTAGACATATCACCTCCTTTCGTAGTGGATCGGAGCCTGTAGGGTACTCGCTTTCGCGGTGCACCACAAAGCGTCAACGAAAGCACCAGCATCGCGCCGGCCGCGCCGGCGGTATCCTGATCGCACTGCAGGCCAAAGCGGCAGCACGGAGGACACCCGCATGCTCCAGGTACGCATCCACGGCCGCGGCGGCCAGGGCGTGGTCACCGCCGCCGAGATGCTGTCGATCGCCGCCTTCGAGCAAGGCCGCTGGGCGCAGGCCTTCCCGAGCTTCGGCTCCGAGCGCACCGGCGCGCCGGTGGTGGCGTTCTGCCGCATCGACGAGCGCGAGATCCGGTTGCGCGAGCCGATCGTCGAGCCCGACGTGCTGATCGTGCAGGACCCGACGCTGCTCAACCAGGTCAACGTGTTCCAGGGCCTGCGCAGCGATGGCTGGGTGCTGATCAACAGCCGTCGCACATTCGATGAACTCGGCCTCGCCGACGCCGCGGCCCGCCACCGGCGCGAGCGGCTGATCACGGTGCCGGCCAACGAGATCGCGCTCAAGCACCTCGGGCGCCCGTTGCCCAACGCGGTGCTGCTCGGCGGCTTCGCGGCGCTGGCGGGCCAGGTCTCGCTGCAGGCGGTGGTGCATGCGATCCGCCACACCTTCGGCGGCGCGGTCGCCGAGGCCAATGTCGCCGCAGCCGGCGACGCGCACGCGTTCGTGCAGCGCCAGATGGAGGAGCTCAACCATGCGTAAGCAGATCGAAGGCTCGCAGGCCGTGGCGCAGGCGGTGGCGCTGTCGCGCCCCGAGGTGATCTGCGCCTACCCGATCTCGCCGCAGACCCACATCGTCGAGGGCCTGGGCGAGCTGGTGAAGAGCGGCGCGCTCAGCCCGTGCGAGTTCATCAACGTGGAGAGCGAGTTCGCCGCGATGAGCGTGGCCATCGGCGCCAGCGCCGCGGGCGCGCGCACCTACACCGCCACCGCCAGCCAGGGGCTGCTGTTCATGGCCGAGGCGGTCTACAACGCCAGCGGCCTCGGCCTGCCGATCGTGATGACGGTGGCCAACCGCGCGATCGGCGCGCCGATCAACATCTGGAACGATCACAGCGACTCGATGAGCCAGCGCGACTGCGGCTGGATCCAGCTCTTCGCCGCGCACAACCAGGAAGCGCTCGACCTGCACATCCAGGCCTTCAAGCTCGGCGAGGAACTGAGCATGCCGGTGATGGTGTGCATGGACGGCTTCATCCTCACGCACGCGGTCGAGCGCGTCGACATGCCCGGGCAGGCCGACGTCGACGCGTTCCTGCCGCCCTACGAACCGCGCCAGGTGCTCGATCCGGCGCAGCCGGTGTCGATCGGCGCCATGGTCGGGCCCGAGGCCTTCATGGAGGTGCGCTACCTCGCGCACGCCAAGCAGACGATGGCGCTCGAGCGCATTCCGCAGATCGCCGAGGAGTTTCGCGAGCGCTTCGGCCGCAACACCGGCGGGCTCGTGCGCGGCTACCACTGCGAAGACGCGGAGACCATCGTCGTCGCGCTCGGCTCGGTGATCGGCACGCTGCGCGACACCGTCGAGGAGCTGCGCGCCGGCGGGCTCAGGATCGGCGTGCTCGGCATCACCTCGTTCCGGCCGTTCCCGCTCGCCGCGGTGCGCGCGGCGCTGCAGGGCGCCAAGCGCGTGGTGGTGCTCGAGAAGAGCTTCTCGGTGGGGCTGGGCGGCGTGGTGACCACCGACGTGCGGCTGGCGCTGGCGGGCCAGCAGGCGCAGGTGTGCACCGTGGTGGCGGGGCTCGGCGGCCGCGCGATCACCAAGGCATCGCTCGCGCGCACGCTGCGCGACGCGGTGGCAAACAAGCTGGAGCCGCTGACCTTCATGGACCTCGACTGGCCACTCGTCAACCGCCAGCTCGAACGCGAGCGCGCGATGCGCCGCAGCGGCCCGATCGCCGAGAACCTGCTGCGCGACGTGGGCACCGTGGCATCGCAAGTGAGCTGAAGTCGTGACCACCCCGATCAAGTTCTACCAGACCGGCACCTTCACCGTCGGCAACCGGCTGCTCACGCCCGAGCAGCGCAGCGAGCAGGCCTCGACCACGCGGAGCAACGCGCTCACCAGCGGCCACCGCGCCTGCCAGGGCTGCGGCGAGGCGCTCGGCGCGCGCTACGCGCTCGACGCCGCGATGCGCGCCACCGGCGGCCAGCTGATCGCCGCCAACGCCACCGGCTGCCTCGAGGTGTTCTCCACGCCCTACCCCGAAACTTCGTGGCAGCTGCCGTGGATCCACTCGCTGTTCGGCAACGCCGCCGCGGTGGGCACCGGCATCGCCGCGGCGCTGAAGGTCAAGGCCGCCAAGGGCGCGCGCGCCGACGTGCGCGTGATCGCGCAGGGCGGCGACGGCGGCACCACCGACATCGGCTTCGGCTGTCTGTCGGGCATGTTCGAGCGCGACGACGACGTGCTCTACGTCTGCTACGACAACGAGGCCTACATGAACACCGGCGTGCAGCGCAGCTCGGCCACGCCGCCGGCCGCGCGCACCGCCACCACCATGGCCGTCGGCCCGCAGCCGGGCGCCGATTTCGGCAAGGGCAAGAACCTGCCGCTGATCGCGATGGCGCACGAGATACCTTATGTCGCCACCGCCACGGTGGCCGACCTGCGCGATATCGAGGCCAAGGTCACCAAGGCGATGTCCATCCGCGGCGCGCGCTACCTGCACGTGCTGGTGCCCTGCCCGCTCGGCTGGGGCGCCGCCAGCCACGACACGATCAGGCTCGCGCGGCTGGCGCGCGAGACCGGCATCTTCCCGGTGTTCGAGGCCGAGCACGGCGAAGTCACCGCCGTCACGAAGATCCGCCGCCAGGTGCCGGTCGACGAGTACCTGAAACCGCAGAAGCGCTTCGCGCACCTGTTCGGCACCAACGGCCAGCCCGACATGCTGCGCCGGATCCAGGCCCAGGCCGACCGCAACATCAAGCGCTTCGGCCTGCTCGGCGAGGAGCCAGTGTGATGGACAAGCCGTTTGCCATCACGCTCGACCCGGGCTCGTCGCTGGCCAACAAGACCGGCAGCTGGCGCACGCAGCGCCCGGTCTACGTCGACCGGCTGCCGCCGTGCAACGTGCAGTGCCCCGCCGGCGAAGACATCCAGGGCTGGCTGTATCACGCCGAGAGCGGCGACTACGAAGCCGCGTGGCGCCACCTCACGCGCGACAACCCGTTCCCGGCGATCATGGGCCGCGTCTGCTACCACAGCTGCGAGGGCGCGTGCAATCGCGGCAAGCTCGACGAAGCGGTGGGCATCAACTCGGTCGAGCGCTTCCTCGGCGACGTGGCGCTCGAGCGCGGCTGGCGCTTCGAGCCACCGGCAGCGGAGTCGGGCAAGAAGGTGCTCGTCGTCGGCGGCGGGCCGTCGGGCATGTCGGCTGCGTATCACCTGCGGCGCATGGGCCATGCGGTAAGCGTGCTCGAGGCCGGCCCCACGCTGGGCGGCATGATGCGCTTCGGCATCCCGAAGTACCGGCTGCCGCGCGACGTGCTCGATGCCGAGATGCAGCGCATCGTCGCGCTGGGCGTCACGGTCGAGCTGAATCGCAAGGTGGCGCACATCGAACAGGCGATGCGCGGCTTCGACGCCGCGTTCCTCGCGGTCGGCGCGCACATCGCCAGGCGCACGTTCATCCCGGCCAAGGATTCGTCGCGCATCCTCGACGCGGTGAACGTGCTGCGCTCGATGGAAGGCGAGGACAAGCCGATGCTCGGCCGTCGCGTGGTGGTCTACGGCGGCGGCAACACCGCGATCGACGTGGCGCGCACCGCCAAGCGGCTCGGCGCCACCGAGGCGGTGATCGTCTACCGCCGCACGCGCGAGAAGATGCCGGCGCACGACTTCGAGGTCGAAGAAGCGCTCGAAGAAGGCGTGATGGTCAAGTGGCTGTCGACGATCAAGCAGTCGTCGCTCGGCCGCGCCGGCGGTGAACTCACGATCGAGAAGATGGTGCTCGACGCCAAGGGCAACCCGCAACCCACCGGCGAGTTCGAGACGCTGCAGGCCGACTCTCTGGTGCTCGCGCTCGGGCAGGACGTGGACCTTTCGCTGCTTCACGGCGTGCCCGGGCTCGAGGTGAAGGACGGCGTGGTGCAGGTCGACCCGGCCACGATGATGACCGGCCGCGCCGGCCTCTTCGCCGGTGGCGACATGGTGCCCGCCGAGCGCAACGTGACGGTCGCGGTGGGGCACGGCAAGAAGGCCGCGCGCCACATCGACGCCTGGCTGCGCGGCACCACGCTGCAACCGCCGCCCAAACATGCCGTGGCCACCTTCGAGCGGCTGAACCTGTGGTACTACACCGACGCGCCGAAGACCATGCGGCCGCAGCTCGACCTGGCGCGACGCACCAGCAGCTTCGACGAGGTGCAGGGCGGCCTCACCGAAGGCACGGCGCTGTTCGAGGCACGGCGCTGCCTGTCGTGCGGCAACTGCTTCGAGTGCGACAACTGCTACGGCATGTGCCCCGACAACGCCGTGATCAAGCTCGGCCCCGGCCTGCGCTTCCGGTTCAACTACGACTACTGCAAGGGCTGCGGCGTCTGCGTGGCCGAATGCCCGTGCAGCGCGATCGAGATGGTCGCCGAGGATATCTAGCGCGTGACCCTCACCGCCTCGGCTGCTGCACCTCGTAGCTGCCGAGCTCCCGCAATCGACGATGCGGCCTTCATCGGCCTTCTACGGCGTCATGCACGAGCGGAGCCCTCGGCGCCGAAATCCTTGCGTTCGAGCAGGCGCGATACCGCGTAGCCGATCACCAGGCCCCAGAACGGCGCGCCGATGTTGAAGATCGGCACGTCGGCCACCGTGACGAGGAAGGTGACCAGCGCACCGAGCGTGAAGCGCTCGCGAAACGACACGTTGAACGCCACCTGCAGCACGCGCAGCATGGCCAGGCCGGCCAGCGCGGCGATGAACGCCGGCGGCGTGGCGAGCATCAGCCGCGTGAACACCGGCGCGAACAACCCGAACGCCAGCGCGAACACGCCCACCGCCAGGCCCGCGGTGTAGTGCCGCTGCCGCTCGCCCGAGCCGGAGATGATCGCGTTCACCGGGCCGGTGAGGCAGGTGCAGACCGTGCCCACCAGCGCGGCGAGCATCGAGCCCGCGCCGCAGGCGACCGTGATGGCGTTGACGGGCGGCTTGTGCCCGGCGGCGTCGAGCACCGCCACACCCTGGCCGTTCTGCACCACCAGCACGGTGATGGCAAGCGGGACCACGAGCTCCACCATCGCGCGCCACGAGAACACCGGCACGTACAGGTTGGGATGCGCCAGCGTGTGCAGCGCCGTGCCGCTCGGATGAAACTTGCCGAGCAGCGCGATCGCCACCGCGCCGACCGCCAGCGCGCCGATCAGCGGCGGCAGCCGGCGCGACCATGCGGGCGCCGCGCTGAGCGCGAGGAAGGCGGCGACCATCGGCGCGGCGATCCACACGTCGTCGCGCACCGCGAACACCAGCCCCAGGCCGAAGCGCAGGAACACGCCGGCCACCATGCCCATCACGATCGGCATCGGCACGGCCTGCATGGCGCGCCGCACCCAGCCCGAAAGGCCCAGCACCAGCATCAACAGCCCGGTGGCGACGAAGGCACCGACCACCTCGGCCCAGGCGAGGTGGCCGAGCGCCGGGCCCACCAGCACGGTGCCGGGGATCGTCCAGAAGAAGACCAGCGGCTGCCGGTACAGCGCGCAGAAGAGCAGCGTGATCAGCCCGTTGATGAAGAACGAGCCGAAGATCCACGACGACAGATCGCTCTCGCTCAGCCCGCCGCGCGCACCGACGGCGAGGATGATCGCCACCGGCCCCGACGCGGCGAAGATGAAGCCGATGACCGCGTTGGCGAGGTAGAGCCCGCCGGATTCGGCAACCATCTGGCGCAGCGCAGGGAGCGGCCGGTGGGCGGGCTCCAGGGGCATCACGGGCTCCGGGCAAGGCGACCGGACGATTGTGCCGAAGCCGGCCACCAGGCCGCGGCACGACCGCGGGCGCAGGGCAGCGGCGTCGCGACCCTTGCCGTAGCGCGAACGGGCCTAGCTGGTCGGCTGGACCGATGCGCCGCTGACCATCGGCGTCGCGCCGAGCGCCCAGCCGGGGAACGGGCGACGGCGCTCGATGCGGTACTGCTTGCGTTGTTCCCAGGTGTGCGGCCCGGTGACGGCCGTGCGTTCGAACAGCGATGCCACGTCAGCGGGCAACAGCGTGCGCACCTGCGGCAGTTCGGTGCGGCCGAAGCGCCAGCGCCTGCGGCCCACGGATGGCGGCCAGGTAACGCAGCGTTCACTGACCCAGTAGATGCAGTTGCGGCGTGACCACCAGGCCTGGCGCTCGAACAGCACGCGACCGATCACGCCCGAGGTGGCGCGCAGCAGCACGGCGCGCCCGCTCATCTCGAACAGCGCCGCACGCACTTCGCCGGGCGATTCGCCCGCGCCGCGGTGAATCAGCGTCACGCGCTCGATCTCGCCGGCGCGCAGACCATCGATGCGCTCCACGCCCTGCGTGACGACGATCTCGTCGCCACGCCACGAGGTCTTGACGGGAGACTGTTTGGCTCTGACCGTCCACATCTCAACGCCCTCCGATCTCGAAGGTCGCCGTGCGGCACAGCGCCGGGCCGGCGTATTCGCGGCCGACCATGGCGCGAGCGAAGAGGTAGTCGACCTTCGCGCGGTCGCTCAGCGCGTCCATGTCCACGCGGCCTTCACCATCGCACGGGAAGATCAGCTCGAAGCCGCGCCGCAGCAGCGAGCGGAAGTGCACTTCGAATCCGGGCTCGAGCGGCAAAGAAACAGACTGCGCCATGATGACCCCTCAACCAGCGGGAGCGCCATTTGCGCGCAGCGGCCCGTTGGAGGCAACCCCTGTGTGCGGGAGTGTTGCTGGTTGGCACCACCGGGCGATGCAGCGTGCAACACCCGCTGCCTCTGCGCGTTCGTTGCTGGGAAGCTGCTGCAGCTTCCCAGCCGAACGGTCTACTTCTTCTTGGCGACCTTCTTCTTGGCTGCCTTCTTCGCCGGTTTCTTCTTCGCAGTTGCCATGTTTCACCTCCAGGGTTGGAATGCGGCCGCTGATGCGGCCGCCAACCAATGTAGAGGGTTGGCGCGCGCTTGACCAGCGCAGTTGTCGGGGGAAGCCGACACGCGGCGGGCACAATCCGCGCTTGGCCTGCAGCCGTGACCTACGCTTCGGCGCGCCCCATCCAGCCCCAAGGACGAAGGAGGCCCCCATGTTCAAGCGCATCGACCACATCGAGCTGCTCACCGCGGCGCCCGAGCGCACGATCGCCTTCTACGTGGGCGTGCTCGGCTTTCGTGAGCGCGCTCGCCAGCACATTGCCGAGACCCCTTATGGGCCGCTGGAGCTGGTGTACCTGGAGCTGGGCGGCACCACGATCGAAGTGATGTGTTATCCGCAAGCGAGTTCGATTGCGCCTCGAAGCGCCGAGCAGCGGCTCGGCTGGCAGTGTCTGGCGCTCGAGGTCGACGACATGGACGGCGCGTTGCGCATGCTCGAGCAAAAGGGCATCCGGGCAGCGTGGGGGCCCGTGAAGCGGCCCGACTATGCGCGAGCCGAGATCCGCGACCCCGACGGCAACCCGATCGAGTTGCGGCAGTGGGTACGACCGACGCACTGATCGTCGGGGCCGGCCACAACGGCCTGGTCTGTGCCTGCTACCTCGCGGCCGCTGGCTTGCGCGTGCGCGTGCTCGAGAAGCGCGCCGTCGTCGGCGGCGCCGCGGTCACCGAGGAGTTCGCGCCCGGCTTTCGCAACTCGACCGCGAGCTACACCGTCAGCCTGCTGAACCCGCAGGTGATTCGCGACCTGCGCCTGGCCGAACGCGGGCTCGTGATCAAGGAGCGGCCGTTCTCCAACTTCGTGCCGCTGGCCGATGGCCGCTACCTGCAATTCGGTGGCGACGCCGAGGCCACGAAGCGCGAAGTGGCCAAGTTCTCGGCGCGCGACGCCGAGGCGCTCGGCGGGTACTACGCGCGCCTCGACCGGCTGGCCGATCAGCTGAAGAAGTGGGTGCTGCGCGCGCCGCCGAACCTGGGCGGGCCGCTGGTGGTGCAAGGGCTGCGCGATGCCGCCGCTGCGGCGCGCCTGCTGCTCGACTTCGGCGCACTGCCCACGAGTGGCAAGCGCGACCTGATGGACGTGTTCACCAAGAGCGCCGGGCACTGGCTCGACGCCACCTTCGAATCGGAGCCGCTGAAGGCCGTGCTCGGCTGGGACTCGGTGGTCGGCAACTACGCCAGCCCCTACGCGGCCGGCTCGGCCTACGTGCTGCTGCACCACTGCTTCGGCGAGGTCAACGGCAAGGCCGGCCGCTGGGGGCATGCGATCGGCGGCATGGGCCGCATCACCGAGCTGATGGCCGATGAAGCGCGCGCACGCGGCGTGCAGATCGACCTCGGCCACGGCGTGCAGCGCGTGTTGGTGGAGCGCGGCGCAGCGGTGGGCGTGCTCACCGATCGCGGCGAAGAGATCCGCGCGCGCAGCGTGGTGTCGAACGTGCACCCGCAGGTGCTGTACCGGCGGCTGATCGACGCCAGCGCGCTGCCGGCGGAGTTCAACGAGGCGATAGCCCGCTATCGCAGCAGCTCGGGCTCGCTGCGCATCAACGTGGCGCTGTCGGCGCTGCCCGACTTCGCGTGCGCGCCCGGCACCACACCGATGCCGCACCACGCGAGCGGCATCGTGTTCGCGCCGTCGCTCGCCTACATGGACCGCGCGTGGGTCGATGCGCAGGCGAACGCCTTCTCGTCACGCCCGATCGTGGAGATGATGATCCCCAGCGTGGTCGACGACTCGCTCGCGCCGAAGGGCGCGCACGTGGCGAGCCTGTTCTGCCAGCAGTTCAAGCCCGAGGCCGACTGGGACGCGTTGAAGGAGCGCGCCGTGCAGGCGGTGTTCGACGTGGTGCAGTCGCACTGCCCGAACTTTCGCGCGTCGCTGCTCGGCTACCGCGCGCTGACGCCGCTCGACCTGGAGCGCGAGTTCGGTCTCGTGGGCGGCGACATCTTTCACGGGCAGCTGTCGCTGGATCAGCTGTTCTCGTTGCGGCCACTGCTCGGCTACGCGCGCTATCGGGGGCCGTTGCGCGGGCTGTATCACTGTGGGTCGGGTGCGCACCCGGGGGGCGGGGTCACGGGGGCGCCGGGGCACAACGCGGCAGTGGAAGTCAGGCGCGACTTGGCTTGATGGAGCACGGCCGCGCGGCTCAACCGTCTGGGAATCGGTAGGTGATCTGCACCGAGGCCGCGCTGCGCTCGGCCTCACCGTGGAACACGGCCTCGATGTTGTTGCCGTCGGGGTCGAGCACGAACGCGGCGTAGTAGCCCGGGTGATACCAGCGCTCGCCGGGCGGGCCGTTGTCGCGGCCGCCGTGCGCCATGGCGGCCTTGTAGAAGGCATCGACCATCGCACGGTCTTGCGCCTGGAACGCGATGTGTTGGCGCCCGGTGAGCACGCCGGCCGCATCGTCGCTTTCGGTCGAGCCGATGAACAGCTCGTCTGCAAACAGGTTGTGCTCGTCGGCGCCGCCGATCGGGATCTTCAGCGCGTCGAACACGGCGATGTAGAACGCCTTGCAGGCCGGAAAGTCGCGAACGACCATGCCGATGTGGTCGATCAGGCGGCCCTTGTGTCGTTGTCGTGTCGCCATGAAGCGCTCCTTCTACCCGGCCTCGACCCGCGCGCGATACGCCTCGATCGTCCGCTGCCACGCCGGCCGGGCCAGGCAGCGGGCACGATACGCGGTGACGGCCTGATACGGCGCCAGCAACTTCTCGTCCTTGACGCCCGACGCCAGCACATGCGCCATCAGGATGTCGGCGACGGTGAACTCGTCGGTCGCGACGAACTCGCGCTGGCCCTCGGCGAGCCAGCGCTCCAAATTCCTGAGCACGCGGTTCACCCAGCCGACCATGAACTCGCGGTGCCTGGCGCAGCTGCCGTCGGACGACGACGTCCAGTCGAGCACCAGCAGGCCGAGCAGCGGCGGCTCCACCGTGTTCATCGCGGCGAAGCACCAGCGCAGCACCTGCGCCTCGCCGGCGCGGTCAGCGGGGATCAGGCGGCCGCACTTCCTGGCCAGATACATCACGATGGCGGCGGACTCGGACAGCACCAGCCCGTCGTCGTCGATCGCCGGTATCTGCTCGAACGGGCTGAGCCGGCGATAGGCGTCGGTGCTGAGGTCGTGCGCGGGGTGGTCCATGCCGGCCAGCTGGAACGGCAGCTGCATCTCTTCGAGCGCCCACAGCACGCGCAGGTCGCGGGTATGGCCGCGGGCGATGGGGTTGACCTTGGAGAAGGCGTAGAGCTCGAGCATGATGACGTTCCGACAAATACCCGACAGGAAGCGACAGACCTATCCCACCCAACCTCTCGCATTCCCGAACATCCGCATCCATGGACTGCGCGCCGATCTCTCCCCGCTCGTCCAGCTCATCTGCACGTTACGGAAAACGCGCTCGGGGTGCGGCATCAGCACGGTGAAGCGGCCGTCGTCGGTGGTCACGGCGGTGAGGCCATCATGGCTGCCGTTGGGGTTGTGCGGGTAGGTCTCGGTGGGCTTGCCATTGTGGTCCACGAAGCGCATCGCGCGGTGCACGGCTTTCGCGTCGCCGCGCTGGCTGAAGTCGGCAAAGCCCTCGCCGTGCGCCACGGCGATGGGGATGCGGCTGCCGGCCATGCCCTCGAGAAACAGGCTTGGACTTTCCAGCACTTCCACCAGTGACAGCCGCGCTTCGAACTGCTCGCTCTTGTTGCGCGTGAACTTTGGCCACGCCTGCGCGCCGGGGATGATGGGGCTTAGGGCGGCCATCATCTGGCAGCCGTTGCATACGCCGAGCGCGAACGTGTCTTTGCGTTGGAAGAACGCCGCGAACTGTTCGGTCAGCGCGGGGTTGAAGAGGATGCTGCGCGCCCAGCCCTCGCCGGCGCCCAGCGTGTCGCCGTAGCTGAAGCCGCCGCAGGCGACGAAGCCGATGAACTGGTCGAGTCTGGCGCGGCCTATTTGCAGGTCGCTCATGTGGACGTCATAGGTTTCGAAGCCGGCTGCGTCCATGGCGTAGCTCATTTCCACGTGGGAGTTGACGCCTTGTTCGCGGAGGATGGCGAGCTTGGGTTTGGTGAGGTTCAGGTTGGGCGCGCGACCCTCACCCCTGCCCTCTCCCGCACCCGGAGGCGGAGCCTCCGGCTCCGCGTGCGGGAGAGGGGGTAAGGCATCGGGGTTGAAGGTCAGGTGCACGTGCAGGCCCGGGTCGTTCGGGTCGCCGGCGGCTGCGTGCTCGGCGTCGGCACACGCGGGGTTGTCGCGTTCGCGCGCGATGCGCCAGCTGACCTCGTCCCACGCCTGGTGCAGGTCTCTCAACGATGCGCTGAACTGCGGCTTGGCGTCGCGCCAGATCTCCATCACGCCGCGGTCGTTGGGCTTGCCGATGGTGTGGCTCCAGCGGCTCAAGCCGTGCGCGCGCAGCGTGGCCATCGCGGCGTCGCGCTCGGCGGTCTTCACCTGGATCACCACGCCCAGCTCTTCGTTGAACAGCGCTTCGAGCGTGAGCTGCATGCGGCGCTCGCTTACCTGGCTCGCCCAGTTCTTGGAATCGCCGTAGTCGGCGCGGCTGTCGCTGATGCCGTCGCCTTCGGTGACGAGCAGATCCACGTTGAGGCTCACGCCGCAGTGGCCCGCGAACGCCATCTCGCACACGGTGGCCCACAGGCCGCCATCGCTGCGGTCGTGGTAGGCGAGGATCTTGTCTTGCTTGCGCAGGTCGTTGATCGCTGCGACCAAGCTCTTCAGCAGCGCGGGGTCGTCGAGGTCGGGCGCAGTGTCGCCGAACTGGTTGATGCTCTGCGCCAGGATCGAGCCGGCCATGCGCCGTTGGCCGCGGCCGAGGTCGACGAGGATCAGCGTGGCGTCTTTCTCGTCGGTGCGCAGCTGCGGCGTCAGCGTGCCGCGCACGTCGTCGAGCGTGGCGAAGGTGCTCACGATCAGGCTCACCGGGGCGGTCACCTGCTGCGCGGCGCCCTGCGCGTCGGTCCACCGCGTGCGCATCGAGAGGCTGTCCTTGCCCACGGGGATGCCGATGCCCAATGCCGGGCACAACTCCAGCCCCACGGCGCGCACGGTGTCGTACAGCGCCGCGTCTTCGCCGGGTTCGCCGCACGCGGCCATCCAGTTGGCGCTGAGCTTCACGCGCGGCAGCTCGATCGGCGAGGCGAGCAGGTTGGTGATCGCCTCGCCCACCGCCATGCGGCCCGAGGCGGGCGCGTTCAGTGCGGCCAGCGGCGTGCGCTCGCCAAGCGCAAAAGCCTCGCCGCGAAAGCCGGCGTAGTCGGCCAGCGTCACCGCGCAGTCGGCCACCGGCACCTGCCACGGGCCCACCATCGGGTCGCGGTGGCTTAAGGCCCCCACGGTGCGGTCGCCGATGGTGACGAGAAACCGCTTGCTCGCCACCGTGGGGTGGCGCAGCACGGTGAGGCACGCCGCCTCCAGCGCCACGCCGGTGAGCTGCAGCGGTGCTTCGGTGCGCGCCACGCGCTGCACGTCGCGGTGCATCTTGGGCGCCTTGCCGAGCAGCACCTCCATCGGCATGTCGATCGCACGCTCGCCGCCGGGCCCGTCTTCGAGCACCAGCGTCTTGCCGCCGCTCGCCACGCCGACGATCGCGTACGGGCAGCGCTCGCGCGCGCACATCTGCTCGAAGAGCGGCAGCCCCTTCGGGTCGAGCGCGATCACGTAGCGCTCCTGGCTCTCGTTGCACCAGATCTCCTTGGGCGCGAGGCCGGTTTCCTCGAGCGGAACCTTGCGCAGGTCGAACACCGCGCCCTTGCCGGCACCGTCCACCAGCTCGGGAAAGGCGTTGCTGATGCCGCCGGCGCCCACGTCGTGAATCGCGAGCACGGGGTTGTTGTCGCCGAGCAGCCAGCAGTGGTTGATGACCTCCTGCGCACGGCGTTGGATCTCCGGATTGCCGCGTTGTACGGAATCGAAATCCAGCGCGGCGGTGTTGCTGCCCGCGGCCATGGAGCTGGCCGCGCCGCCGCCCATGCCGATGCGCATGCCCGGCCCGCCCAGCTGCACCAGCAGCGTGCCGGCGGCGAATTCGATCTTGTGCGTCTGCCGCTCGTTGATGGCACCCAGGCCGCCGGCGATCATGATCGGCTTGTGGTAGCCGCGGTACACACCGGCCACGCGCTGCTCGAACACGCGGAAGTAGCCGCCCAGGTTGGGCCGGCCGAACTCGTTGTTGAACGCGGCGCCGCCGAGCGGGCCCTCGGTCATGATCTGCAGCGCGCTGGCGATGTGCTCGGGCTTGCCGAGGCTGCCCTGCTCCCACGGCGCATCCATGCCCGGCAGGTGCAGGTGGCTCACGCTGAAGCCGGTGAGCCCGGCCTTCGGCCGCGCGCCGCGACCGGTAGCGCCTTCGTCGCGGATCTCGCCGCCGGCGCCGGTGCTGGCGCCCGGGTGCGGCGAGATCGCGGTGGGGTGGTTGTGCGTCTCCACCTTCATCAGCACGTGCGAGGTCTCGCGTCTCGCCTCGTACACCGGCGCGTTGGTGAAGCCGCGCGGCGCCCAGCGCTCGATCAAGCCGCCTTGCATCACCGCGGCGTTGTCGTTGTAGGCAACGATGGTGTGCTGCGGGCTCGTCTTCTCGGTGTGCCGGATCATCTGGAACATCGAGTGTTCCTGCGGCACGCCGTCGATGGTGAAACGGGCGTTGAAGATCTTGTGCCGGCAATGCTCGCTGTTGGCCTGCGCGAACATCATCAGCTCCACGTCGGTGGGGTTGCGCTTCAGCTTGCTGCCGAAGGCGTCGAGCAGATAGTCGATCTCGTCGTCGCTGAGCGCGAGGCCGAACTCGGTGTTCGCGCGCGCGAGCGCAGCTCTGCCCTCGCCCAGCACGTTCACGTGCGCCATCGGCTGCATCGGCTGGTGGTCGAACAGGTGCGCCGCGGCGTCGGGGTCGAACGCCACGCTCTCGGTCATGCGGTCGTGCAGCAGCGCGGCGCAAGCGTGCAACTCCAGTTCGCTCAGCGCCTTGGCGCCACGCAGGAAGCCGCCTTCGAGCTGCAGCCGCCATTCGGTGACGCGCTCGATGCGGTGCACCGGCAGCGCGCAGTTGTGCGCGATGTCGGTGGCCTTGCTCGCCCACGGGCTCACCGTGCCCAGGCGTGGCATCACCACGATCAGTGGGCCGTCGGTAGCGCCGGCATACGGCTCACCGATCGTGAGCAGCGCGCCGAGCTTGTCGCGCGCGGCGGGGTCGAGCGCCGCGTCACTCGCAACCCAGTAGGCGTGGCGGGCGTGCACGGCGGAGATGCGCGGCACCGCGGCCTTCAGGCGGGCGAGCAGCGCCTGCGCGCGGAAGGCAGAGAGCGCGTTGCCGCCCTCGAGGTGAATCAGTTGAGGGGCGGTCGACATGGGTGGACGCTGGGTGCCGCGGGCGCCCGGCAGGCGGCGCGAGCGATGTGGCCGGGCATTTGTAGCCGGGAATTCTAGGCGGCGCGCCGCGCGGCCGGATTTGCTTGATTATTCACGAGGCGGATGATTATCATCCACCTCATGGCTGATCGCTCAATCCTGCCCCGCCTGGCGGCCCCGGCGCTCGGTGATCGCCTGCGCGCCATGCCGGCGCTGGTGGTCACGGGGCCGCGCCAGGCCGGCAAGAGCACGCTGGTGCAGAAGCTCGCACCCGGCAAGCGACGCTATCGAACGCTGGACGACCTCGATGTGCTCGACGCCGCTCAGCGCGATCCCGACGCACTGCTCGGCGGCAGCGAACCGCTCACGCTCGACGAAGTGCAGCGCGCGCCCGATCTGCTGCGGGCCGTCAAGCGAAACATCGACCAGCGGCGCCTTCCCGGGCGCTATCTGCTCACCGGCTCTGCCAACTTGCTCATGATGCGCCAGGTGTCGGAGTCGCTCGCCGGCCGCGCGAGCTACCTCACGCTGTGGCCGATGACGCGCCGCGAGCAGCGCGGCGAAGGCCGCGCGGGCTCGTGGGAGGAACTGCTGAACACGCCCGAGACGAAGTGGATCGATCTGCTGGCTGCGCAGCCCGATGCGCCGGACGATTGGCGTGCGCTCGCGCTGCGGGGTGGTTTTCCCACGCCGGCGCTGGAGTTGACGCGCGCGGCCGACCGGGCGATCTGGTTCGACGGCTACGTGCGCACCTACCTGGAGCGCGACCTGCAGGACTTGGCATCGATTGCATCGTTGCCCGACTTCCGCCGCCTGATGCGGGCTGCGTGCCTGCGGATCGGGCAGCTGACCAACCAGGCCGAGCTGGGCCGCGACGTGGCGTTGCCGCAGCCCACCGTGCACCGCTGGCTGAACCTGCTGGAAACCTCGTACCTGCTGGTGCGCCTGCCGGCCTACGCAGTGAACCGCACCAAGCGGCTGATCAAGACGCCCAAGCTGTATTGGGGCGACCTCGGCGTGGCCTTGCACCTCGCCGGCATCGCGCAGCCCGAGGGCGCGCATCTCGAGAACCTGGTGCTGCACGACCTGCTCGCCTGGCGCGATGCCCGGCTCGCTCGCGCGGAGATCGGCTACTGGCGCACGGCGAGCGGCGACGAGGTCGACTTCGTGGTCGAAGCCGACGACAAGCTGCTTCCGCTGGAGGTGAAAGCCGCCGCACGCCCGCGCCTGGGCGACGCGATGAGCCTGCGCCGATTCAGGGCGGAATACGGCAAGAAGGCCCGCGCCGGGCTGCTGCTGCACACCGGCAGCACGCTCGAGTGGCTGGCGCCCGATGTGTTGGCCGCACCGTGGTGGCGGGTTCTCTGAGTCGGCGCCCTCCGCCCGAGCACCGGATGGGATAATTCCGTCCCATGTCGATCACGCTCAAGACCGCCGAAGACATCGCGGCCATGCGCGTCGCCTGCCGCCTGGCCAGCGAGGTGCTGGACATGCTCGAGCCGCACGTGAAGCCCGGTGTCACCACCGAGCGGCTCGACCAGCTCGCGCACGACCACATGGTGAACGTGCAGCACACGGTGCCGGCGCCGCTGCATTACGCGCCGCCGGGCTACGTGCCGTATCCGAAGTCGATCTGCACGTCGGTCAACCACTGCGTGTGCCACGGCATCCCCAACGATCGGCCGCTGAAGAACGGCGACATCGTCAACATCGACATCACCGTGATCACGCCCGAGGGCTGGCACGGCGACACCAGCCGCATGTTCGTCGTCGGCGAGGGCAGCATCGCCGCCAAGCGACTGTGCAGCCTCACCCACGAGGCCATGTGGCGCGGCATCGTGAAGGTGAAGCCCGGCGCGCGGCTGGGTGACATCGGCCACGCGATCCAGAGCTTCGCCGAGGGCCAGGGCTTCTCGATCGTGCGCGAGTTCTGCGGCCACGGCATCGGCCGCAAGTTCCACGAGGAGCCGCAGGTGCTTCACTACGGCCGCCCCGGCACGCTCGAACAGCTGGTGCCGGGCATGGTGTTCACCGTGGAGCCGATGATCAACGCCGGCCGCCGCGAGATCCGCGAGCTCGGCGACGGCTGGACCATCGTCACCAAAGACCGCTCGCTGTCCGCGCAGTGGGAGCACACCGTGGTGGTCACCGAAACGGGCGTCGAGGTGCTCACGCTCAGCGCCGGCAGCCCCGAGGTGCCCGAGTTCGCACGCGCGGTGCTCGCCGGCACGGCCGACGCAGCTGCAGCGCCGGCCCCCGTGGCCGGCTGAAGCCTCGCGGCGGCCCCGCATGTCGGCGCGCCCTGACGAGCCCGCGAGCGCCACCGCGGCGCCGGTGGCCACGCTGCGCGCGCGCGTGCGCGACGGCAAGGCCGCGCTGATCGATCACTTCATGCGCTCGCGCCCCACGGCGCCGGCCGCGGGGCGCCTGCTGCGCGCGCTGACGCGCCACGCCGGCCACACGCTCGGCGAGCTGTGGACGCGCTGCGCCATGCCGCCCGGCGCGGCGCTGGTGGCGGTGGGCGGCTTCGGCCGCGGCGAGCTGTTCCCGTACTCCGACATCGACGTGCTGGTGCTGCTGCCCGGCGACGAAGGCGGCGCGATGCACGAGGCGCTGAAGGCCGGCGTCGCGGGTTTTCTCACCGCGTGCTGGGACATCGGCCTCGAGATCGGCTCGTCGGTGCGCACCGTCGACGAATGCGTGGCCGAGGCGCGCGCCGACGTGACGGTGCAGACGGCGATGCTCGAGTCGCGCCTGCTGTGCGGCCAGCGGCGGCTCTACAAGCAGTTCCAGGAAGCCACCGCCGCGGCGATGGACGCGAGGGCCTTCCTGCGCGCCAAGCAGCTCGAGATGCAGCAGCGCCACGTGAAGTTCCAGGACACGCCGTATGCGCTGGAGCCCAACTGCAAGGAAAGCCCCGGTGGCCTGCGCGACCTGCAGATGGTGATCTGGGTCGCGCGCGCGGCCGGGCTCGGGCGCACCTGGAGCGAGCTGGCGGCCAAGGGGCTGGTCACACCCTACGAGGTGCGGCGCCTGGTGCGCCACGAGGGCACGCTCAAGCTCATCCGCGCGCGGCTGCACGCGCTGGCGCAGCGGCGCGAGGACCGGCTGATCTTCGACCTGCAGACCGCCGTGGCCGAGAGCTTCGGCCTCGAGAACTCGCGCGCGCAGCGCTGCTCCGAGGTGCTGATGCACCGCTACTACTGGGCGGCCAAGGCGGTCACGCAGCTCAACCAGATCCTGATGCTCAACATCGAGGAGCGCCTCACCGGCTCCGAAGACCAGCCGATGCGGCCGATCAACCCGCGCTTCTTCGACCGCGGCGGCCTGCTCGAAGTGGCGAGCGACGAGCTGTACCAGCGCGAGCGCGGCGCGATCCTCGAAACCTTCATCGTCTTCCAGCAGGAGGCGAGCGTGCAGGCGCTGTCGGCGCGCACGCTGCGCGCGCTGTACCACGCGCGCGACCTGATGGACGCCGCCTACCGGCGCGACGCGCGCACGCGCGAGCAGTTCATGCAGATCATCCGCCAGCCGTCGGGGCAGACGCATGCCTTCAGGCTGATGAACCAGACCTCGGTGCTCGGGCGCACGCTGTGGCCGTTCCGCCGCATCGTGGGGCGCATGCAGCACGACCTGTTCCACGTCTACACGGTGGACCAGCACATCCTGATGGTGCTGCGCAACGTGCGGCGCTTCTTCATCCCCGAGCACGCGCACGAGTACCCGTTCTGCTCGCAGCTCGCCGCGCAGATGGAGAAGCCCTGGCTGCTCTACGTGGCCGCGCTCTTCCACGACCTGGCCAAGGGCCGCGGCGGCGACCATTCGGTGCTCGGCGCGCAGGAGGTGCGCCGCTTCTGCCGCGACCACCGCATCGAGCGCGACGACGCGCAGACCATCGAGTTCCTCGTGCGCCACCACCTCACGATGAGCCACATCGCGCAGAAGGAAGACCTCGCCGACCCGGAGGTGATCGAGCGCTTCGTGCAGCAGGTGCGCACGCCCGAGCGGCTGGCGATGCTGTACCTGCTCACGGTGGCCGACATCCGCGGCACCGGCCCGAAGGTGTGGAACGCCTGGAAGGGCAAGCTGCTGGAAGACCTGTACCGCCTCGGCCTGCGCGCGCTGGGCAGCCTGCCGATGAGCCAGGAAAACGAGATCGAGACGCGCAAGCACGAGGCGCAGCAGCTGCTGGCGCTGCGCTCGGCGCTGCCCGGCACCGAGAAGCCGCTGTGGGAGACGCTCGACGTGGGCTACTTCGCGCGCCACGACCCGGCCGAGATCGCCTGGCACGCACGCGAGCTGTGGCGCCACGTCAAGACCGCGCAGCCGGTGGTGCGCGCGCGCCCGTCGCCGGTGGGCGAAGGGTTGCAGGTGTTCGTCTACTCGCCCGACCGCACCGACCTGTTCGCGCGCATCTGCGGCTACTTCGACGGCCAGGGCCTGTCGATCCAGGACGCCAAGATCCACACCAGCCGGGCCCACTACGCGCTCGACACCTTCCAGGTGGTGCACCCCGGCTATGCGCACGACGACGCAGCCGGCCACCGCGACCTGATCTCGCTGATCGAGACCGGCCTCGCGCGCACGCTGGCCGACGAGGGCCCGCTGCCCGAGCCGCGGCAGGGCCGCATGTCGCGCCGCGTGCGCTCGTTCCCGGTCACGCCGCGCGTGAGCATGCGCCCCGACGAGCGCGCGCAGCGCTGGATCCTCGAGGTCAGCGCGAGTGACCGCACCGGTCTGCTGTACGGCATCGCGCGCGTGCTGGCGCGCCACCACGTGAACCTGCAGCTGGCCAAGATCTCCACGCTCGGCGAGCGCGTCGAAGACACGTTTCTCGTCGACGGCGGCGCGCTGCAGATCAACCGCGAGCAGCTGCTGCTCGAAAGCGAGCTGCTCGACGCGATCACGCCGCCGGCCGCGCAGACCGCGCCCGCGGCAGCCGCCCCATGACGCCCAGGCTCATCGGCGCGGCCGACGCGGTGGCCGCGCTCGAGCGCTTCGATGCCATCGTCGACGTGCGCTCGCCGTCGGAGTTTGCCGACGACCATCTGCCCGGCGCGGTGAACTGGCCGGTGCTCGATGACGCGGAGCGCGCGCGCGTCGGTACGCTGTACGTGCAGACCTCGCCGCTGGCGGCGCGACAGGTCGGCGCGGCGCTGGTGGCGCGCAACATCGCCGCGCACATCGAGCGCCACGTGCAGGGGCTGCCGCGCGAGTGGCAGCCGCTGGTGTACTGCTGGCGCGGCGGGCAGCGCTCGGGCGCGATGGCCTGGTTCCTCGGGCAGATCGGGTTTCGCACGGCGCAGCTGCAAGGCGGCTACAAGGGCTTCCGCGCGCTGGTGCGCGCGCAGCTCGCCGAGCTGCCGACGCGGTTCGACTACCGTGTGCTCGCCGGCCGCACCGGCAGCGGCAAGACGCGGCTGCTGCAGGCGCTGGGCGAGGCCGGCGCGCAGGTGCTCGACCTCGAAGGCATCGCCTGCCACCGCGGCTCGGTGCTGGGCGGCCTGCCCGGCACGCCGCAGCCGTCGCAGAAGGCCTTCGACACCGCGCTGTGGAGCGCGCTGCGCGCGCTCGACCCGGCGCGGCCGGTGTTCGTCGAAAGCGAGAGCAAAAAGGTCGGCTCGCTGCAGCTGCCCGAGGCGCTGGTGCAGCGCATGCGCGAGCACGGCCGCTGCCTGCGCGTGCAGATGGGCGACGCCGCGCGCACGCAGCTGCTGCTCGACGAATACGGCTTCTTCGCGCGCGACGTGGAGGGCTTCTGCAAGCTGCTCGACGCGCTCGTCGACCTGCGCGGCCGCGAGCGCGTGCAGCAGTGGCAGGCGATGGCCCGCGCGGGCCAATGGGCCGAGCTGTTCGCGCGGCTGATGGCCGAGCACTACGACCCGCTGTACGAACGCTCGATGTCGCGCCACTTCGCCGGCCTGGCCGAGGCGCCGGTGGTGGAGCTGGCCGACGGCGGCCCGGCCACGCTGGCGCGGGCGGCGCGCGCGTTGGCCGGATAGGCTTGATACCCCTCAAGTCGCGCGTCGCGCGGCGCAACGAAGATGAGCCGAGCCATGCCCGAAAGCGCTTCCTTGATCGCATCGCATCGCTACAAAGTGCGCGAGGTCGAACTCGACGAGCCGCTGCGCTGGCTCGCGCTGGGCTGGCGCGACTTCACGCGCGCGCCCGTGCCGGGCCTCGTGCACGGCCTCGCGCTCACGCTGTTCGGCGCGGTGCTGCTGGCGGTGGCGCGCGAGCATTTCTGGTTCCTCGCCGGCGCGTTCAGCGGCTTCCTGCTGATGGGGCCGCTGGCGGTCACGGGCCTGTACGCCGTGTCGCGCGCGCTCGAGCGCAGCGAGCCGGCGACGCTGGCCACGGCGCTGCGCAGCTGGATCCCGCAGGACCATCGCCTGGTGGTGTTCGGCGTGATGCTGTCGGCCGCGGGCACGGTCTGGGTGCTGACGTCGGCGTCGCTGATCACCACGCTCGCCGCAGGCCACGTGAAGACGCCGCTGGATTTCATCCGCATGGTGGTGATCTCGGAGCATTCGTGGCTGTTCGAGCTGTGGCTCGCGCTCGGCGGCGCGATGGCGGCGCCGGTATACGCGTCGAGCGTGGTGTCGATCCCGCTGCTGCTCGACCGCTCGATCGGCGTGTGGGGCGCGGTGCTCACGAGCTGGCGCTGCGTGCTGGCCAACCCCGCGCCGCTGGCGCTGTGGGGCGCGATGCTGATGGCGCTGGCCGGCGTGGGGCTGGCCACCGGCGTCGGCCTCGTGCTGGTGGCGCCGTGGCTCGCGCATGCGAGCTGGCATGCCTATCGCGCGTTGATCGCGCCGCCGGAAGACTGAATCGAGCGCGCCATGTTCGGCCTCACCGAAGAACAGATCGCCAACTTCGGGCTCACCTTCGGCGTGGGCGCGTTCATGCTGTACATGGTGTTCATCATCTGGCAGCTGGCGCGCGAATCGAAGGCCGGCAGGTTCGGCACCTTCGTGCTGTTCCTCGCGCTCGGCTTCGGGCTGCTCGGCTTCGTGGCCAAGGGCATCATCAAGCTCTTCATCGGCGGCTCATGAAAGAAGAAGGCCGGCATCGCGCCGGCCTCTTCCGCTGACGAGGCGGTGCCTCATCCCATGTGGAGACCACCGTTGCACGAGAAATCTGCGCCGGTGGTGAAGCCCGAATCGTCGCCCGCGAGCCAGGCGACGATGGAGCCGATCTCCTCCGGCGAGCCGAGGCGCTTCACGGGGATCGTGCCGACGATCTTCTCGAGGATCTCGGGCTTGATGGCCTTGACCATGTCGGTGCCGATGTAGCCCGGGCTCACGGTGTTGACCGTCACGCCCTTGCTGGCCAGCTCCTGCGCCAGCGCCATCGTGAAGCCGTGCATGCCGGCCTTGGCCGCCGAGTAGTTGGTCTGGCCGGCTTGGCCCTTCTCGCCGTTGACCGACGAGATCTGGATGATGCGGCCCCAGCCCTTCTCGAGCATGCCCGGCACCACCTGCTTGGTGACGTTGAACATGCTGGTGAGGTTGGTGGAGATCACCGCGTCCCAGTCGTCGCGCGTCATCTTCACGAACATGCGGTCGCGCGTGATGCCGGCGTTGTTGACCAGCACGTCGATCGCGCCGTGCTCGCCGATCGCCTTGCTGAAGGCCTGCACGGTGGAATCCCAGTCGGCCACGTTGCCCACCGAGGCGTAGAACGTGAAGCCCAGCGCCTTCTGCTCGCCGAGCCACTTGTCGAAGTCACGCGTGGGGCCGCAGCCGGCGATGACCTTGAACCCTTCCTTGTGCAGGCGATGGCAGATCGCGGTGCCGATCCCGCCCATGCCGCCCGTCACGTACGCCACTCGTTGTCCCATGTGCTCGCTCCTTGATGTCTCGTGGTGAACGCGGTCAGCTTGTGCCTGGTCTCGCGCCCGGTCAAGCGGGTTCGCCCGCAGCCTCGTCCCAAATGGATTGCGTGTGATCAGCGCGCTTCAGCGCTCCACCGTCAGCGCCACGCCCATGCCGCCGCCGATGCACAGGCTCGCGATGCCCTTCTTCGCGTTGCGCTTGCCCATCTCGTGCAGCAGCGTCACCAGGATGCGGCAGCCCGAGGCGCCGATCGGGTGGCCGATGGCGATCGCGCCGCCGTTGACGTTGACCTTGCCGGTGTCCCAGCCCATCTCCTTGTGCACGGCGCACGCCTGCGCGGCGAAGGCTTCGTTGATCTCCAGCAGGTCGAGGTCGGCCGGCTTCCAGCCCGCGCGCTCGAGCGCCTTGCGCGCCGCCGGCACCGGGCCCATGCCCATGATCGCCGGGTCGAGGCCGGCGCTGGCATAGCTGGCGATGCGCGCCAGCGGCTCGAGGCCCAGCGCCTGCGCCTTCTTGGCGGTCATCACGATCACCGCGGCGGCGCCGTCGTTGATGCCGCTGGCGTTGCCGGCGGTGACCGAGCCCGCCTTGTCGAATGCCGGCTTCAGCCCGGCGAGCGCTTCGGCGCTGGTCTTCTTGTTGACGTACTCGTCGGCGGCGAAGACGACCGGGTCGCCCTTCTTCTGCGGGATCGTCACCGGCACGATCTCGTCCTTGAAGCGGCCGGCCTCCTGCGCCGCGGCGGCCTTCTGCTGGCTCGCGAGCGCGAGCGCGTCCTGCTGCTCGCGGCTGATGCCGTACTTCTTGGCCACGTTCTCGGCGGTGATGCCCATGTGGTACTGGTTGTAGACGTCCCACAGGCCGTCGGTGATCATCGAGTCGGTCATCTTCCAGTCGCCCATGCGCTGGCCATCGCGCGAGCCGAGCACCACGTGCGGGCTCATGCTCATGCTCTCCTGGCCGCCGGCGATGACGATCTCGCTGTCGCCGTCGCGAATGGCCTGCGCGGCGAGCATCACGGCCTTGAGGCCCGAGCCGCAGACCTTGTTGATCGTCATCGCCGGCACCGCCTGTGGCAGACCGCTCTTGATCAGCGCCTGGCGCGCCGGGTTCTGGCCCATGCCGGCGGTGAGCACCTGGCCGAGGATGACCTCGTTGATCTGCTCGCCGGCGAGTCCGGAGCGCTCGAGCAGCGCCTTGATGACGGTGGCTCCGAGCTCGGATGCGGGCGTCTTGGCGAGCGTGCCGCCGAACTTGCCGACCGCGGTGCGTGCGGCGGCGACGATGACGATGTCGGTCATGGAAGTCTCCTGTGGGGTGTCGGGTGGTGAGTCGGCCGCTCAGGCCTTGGCCTTCACGTAGCGGCCGGGCGCGGGTTCGATCGGCTTGTAGCTGCGGTTGCCTGGCGCGCCGGGCGCGGCGATCTTCTTGCCGGCGTGGCTGCCGAGCCAGTGCGACCAATCGGTCCACCAGCTGCCGGGCTTCTCGGTGGCGCCGTCGAACCAGGCCTGGTGCGTGGCGGGCAGCTTGTCGTTGATCCAGTAGTTGCGCTTGTTCTTGCTCGGCGGGTTGATCACGCCGGCGATATGGCCCGAGGCGCCGAGCACGAAGCGCCTGCGGCCCTTCATGATGCGCGTCGAGGCGTAGGCCGCGGTCCACGGCACGATGTGGTCCTCGCGCGAGGCGTAGATGAACACCGGCGCCTCGATCGCGCCGAGGTCGACCTTCTCGCCGCACACCGTGAGCCGGCCCGGCTTGGCGAGGTCGTTCTGCAAATAGGTGTGGCGCAGGTACCAGCAGTACATGGGGCCCGGCAGGTTGGTGGCGTCGCCGTTCCAGTACAGCAGGTCGAACGGCGGCGGAGCTTCGCCCTTGAGGTAGTTGCCCACCACGTAGTTCCACACCAGGTCGTTCGGGCGCAGGAAGCTGAAGGTGGTGGCCAGCTCCTTGCCCTTGAGCAGGCCGGGGCCGCTGGGTGATTGCTCGCCGATCGTCATCTCGCGCAGCTGCACCGACGGCTCGTCGACGAAGACGTCGAGGATGCCGGTGTGCTCGAAGTCGAGCAGCGTGGTCAGCAGCGTCAGCGACGTGGCCGCCTGCTCGCCGCGCGCGGCCAGCACCGCGAGCGCGGTGGCGATGATGGTGCCGCCGACGCAGAAGCCCAGCATGTTGAAGCGCTTCTTGCCGGTGATGGCGCGCACCACCTCGATCGCCTTCAGCGGGCCTTCGGTGATGTAGTCGTCCCAGGTCTTGTGCACCAGGCTGGCGTCGGGGTTGCGCCAGCTGATGACGAACACGCGGTGGCCCTGCTCGACCGTGTAGCGGATCAGCGAGTTGTCGGGCTGCAGATCCATGATGTAGTACTTGTTGATGCACGGCGGCACGAACAGCACCGGCAGCTCATGGATCTGCCTGGTCAGCGGCTTGTACTCGATGAGCTGGATCAGCTCGTTCTCGAACACCACCGTGCCCTCGGTGGTGGCCACGTTGCGGCCGACCTCGAACACCTGGGTGTCGGTCTGCGAAACCTGGCCCTGCTGCACGTCGTGCCACAGCTGGCGCAGGCCCGCGGCGATGCTCTCGCCCTGGGTGTCGAGCGCCTTGCGCTGCGCCTCGGGGTTGAGCGCGAGAAAGTTCGCCGGGCTCACCGCGTCGATCCACTGCTGCACGGCGAAGCGCACGCGCGCCTTGGTCTTCTCGTCGCCCTGCACCGCCTCGGCGAGCTGAATCAGCGTGCGCGCGTTGAGCAGGTACATCTGCGCGGTGTAGGCCGCGGCGGGAGTGGTGGCCCATTCCTGCGCCGCGAAGCGGCGGTCGGCCAGCGGCTGCGCCGCGGGTGCGGCGCCCTCGCCGTCGACGTGCAGGCGCAGCAGGGTCTGGTTCCACAGGTCGGTGGCCTGCTTGAGGTAGTCGCCCTGCAGGCCCGCCACGGCCTGCATCGGCAGGTTCAACCCGGCCATCGACTTCCAGATGTCGCCCATGGCGGCGCCGAGGGCGCGGGCGCTGTCGGACGACTCTGGGGCCTGGGAAGCGGGCTTCGCCTTCACGCGGATGTCTCCTGTGCTCGAGGCCCGACACCGCGCGCGAGGCCGGGGCAGCTGCGATGTTGATGCGTGGATTTGTACCGGCGCTAGCTTACCGTATCTTGACCGGGATTTCGCTAATTGGTTTGTTGATCCGTATTGTGAAACGACGCGACTCACGCGACCGCGCCGCACCGCGCGCGCTCAATCGCGGATGCAGACCGCGGCCGCCATGCGGCCGGTGACGCCGTCGCGCCGGAACGAGAAGAAGCGTGAACGGTCTTCGACCGTGCACCAGCGGCCGCCGCTGACGCGCACGACGCCGAAGCGCCGCGAGCGGTCGCGCGCCAGGCCGACGAGGTCGGCGCGCCAACGCGCAGCGCCATCTGCGCGCGGCGCCCATGCGAAGCGCGGCTGGTCGCGCGGCGATGGCTCGGCGCCGAAGGCCTGCAGCACATCGGCCCCGACTTCGAACTCGCGCGGCCCGATGCACGGGCCGAGCCACAGCTCCAGGTCGGCCGGCGTGCACGACGCCGCCTCGCACACCGCCGTCGCAGCGGCCTCCACGACACCGAGCGCGAGGCCGCGCCAGCCGGCATGCGCCGCAGCCACGGCACGGCCCTCGGGCGCGGCGATCAGCACCGGCATGCAGTCGGCCAGCAGCACGCAGCACGCGATGCCGGGCTCGGTGGTGAAGCTGGCATCGGCCGCCGGAGGCTGGTCGAACGGCTGCGCGGCGCGCAAGTGCACCACGCCGGCGCCATGCACCTGCTTCAGGAACACCGGCTGCGCACCGATGGCCTCGGCCAGTCGCTCGCGGTTGGCCTGCACGGCAGCGGGGTCGTCACCGGCGGCGAAGCCGAGATTGAAGCTGTCGAATGGCGCCCGGCTCACGCCGCCGACGCGCGTGCTCATCAGCGCGCGCACGCGCGGCGATGCGGCCCACTCGGGGCGGATGAACGCGTCGCTCACTCCGCGTCGGGGCACGCCGACGGCTGGGTCTTCGCGAACGCGTCGAGCTTCATGCAGGCGTCGAACACGCGCATCACATTCGGCACATGGTCGGTGCGGCAGTCGAAGCGGCGCGCGTTGAAGATCTGCGGCACCAGGCAGCAGTCGGCGATGGTGGGCGTCTGGCCGTGGCAGAAGGTGGCGGGCGCCGCGGCGAGCTGGCGCTCGACGACCTCGAGCCCCGACTCCACCCAGTGCCGATACCAGCGGTTCTTGTCGTCTTCGCTCAACTTGAGGTCGCGCGTCAGGTAGCGCAGCACGCGCAGGTTGTTGAGCGGGTGGATCTCGCAGGCCACGTCGAGCGCCAGCGCGCGCACGCGAGCGCGCTCGACCGCGGCCTTGGGCAGCAGCGGCGGCTTCGGGTGCGTCTCGTCGAGGTACTCGATGATCGCCAGCGACTGCGTGAGCACGCTGCTGCCGTCCTTGAGCAGCGGCACGAGCCGCGCCGCCGACACCGCGGCATAGCTTTCGTTGAAGTGCTCGTCCTTGGCCAGGTGCACGCTCTTGTATTCGTAGGCCAGCCCCTTGAGCGCGAGCGCGATGCGCACGCGGTACGAGGCCGACGAGCGGTAGTAGTTGTACAGCTCCATCGCCGCCTCCTGCGCGCCTCAGGCCACGCGCACCTTCAGCGTGCCGAGGCCTTCGATCGCACCTTCCATCACGTCGCCGCGCGCCACGGCGCCCACGCCGGCGGGCGTGCCGGTGTAGATCAGGTCGCCGGGCTGCAGCGTCCACGCCTTCGACAGATGCTCGATCGTCTCGTTGACGTTCCAGATCAGCTGCGACAGATCGCCCTTCTGGCGCACCTCGCCGTTGACCTTCAGCGTGATGGCGCCCTTCGTCAGCTCGCCGGTGGCGCTCCTCGCGCGCAGCACCCCGATCGGCGCGCTCTGCTCGAAGGCCTTGCCGATGCACCAGGGGCGGCCCTGCTTCTTCATCTCGCCCTGCAGGTCGCGGCGCGTCATGTCGAGGCCCACGCCATAGCCCCAGATGTGCTTCGCCGCGTCGGCGGCCGCGATGTTGCGCCCGCCGGTGCCGATGGCCACCACCAGTTCGATCTCGTGGTGGAAGTCCTTGGTGAGGCTGGGGTACTCGATCTGGCCGGTCTGGCCTTCGGCCACCGGCACCACCGCGTCGACCGGCTTGAGGAAGAAGAACGGCGGCTCGCGGCCCGAGAAGCCCATCTCCTTCGCGTGCTCCACGTAGTTGCGGCCGACGCAGTACACGCGGTGCACGGGGAACTCGCGTCCGTCTTGCGTGGGCACCACAGCCTGCGGTGCGGGATTGAAGACATAAGTCATGGTTGGCTCGTCTGTGGCTGCCTCGTGGGAGAGCGGCGATGTTACGCGGTTACCCGGCGCTAAACTGCCCGCTCCATGCTGCCAGGGCGACGCATCAAGCACTGTCGTGCGTGCGGGACGGCGGTCGACTACCGGGTGCCCGCCGACGACAACCGCGAACGCGCGGTGTGTGCCGCCTGCGGCGAGATTCACTACGAGAACCCGCTCAACGTGGTGGGGACCGTACCCGTCTGGGGAGATCAGGTGCTGCTGTGCCGTCGCAACATCGAGCCGCGCTACGGGCTGTGGACGCTGCCCGCGGGCTTTCTCGAACTCGGTGAGTCGACCGAGGCCGGCGCGCTGCGCGAGACCGACGAGGAAGCCGGCGCGCAGATCGAACTCGAGGGATTGTTCACGGTGCTCAACGTGGTGCGCGTGGGGCAGCTGCACCTGTTCTACCGCGCCCGCATGCTCGGGCCGGCGCTGAACCCGGGCCCCGAGACCATCGAGGCGCGGCTGTTCCGCGAACACGAGGTGCCCTGGGACGAGATCGCCTTTCGCACGGTGCGACAAACGTTGCAGCATTTCTTCGAAGATCGTCAACGCGGTCAGTTCGGCGTGCATTGCGCCGATATCGGATGAGCATGGACACCGCGACCGCCCGACCCGTCACGCCGCCCGCCACGGACACGCCCGGCGCGGCAGGCGCCACCGTGCCCGGCGTGCCCGCCGCCGCCGAGACGCCGGCCAAGGCCGTGGCGGTCAACCTCGCCGCGGCCGGCGCCACCGCGCGGCTGCGCGAAGACCTGATCCACCCCGACCCGCTGCTCGACAGCCTGGTGGAGATCTGCCGCCTGCACGGCGTGGGCGCGTCGCGCGCGTCGCTGTCGGCCGGGCTGCCGCTGGTGGGCGGCCGCATCACGCTCGAACTCGCCGAGCGCGCCGCCGCGCGTGCCGGCATGGCCGCGAAGCTGCTGCGCACGAAGCTGGAGGCGATCGACCCCGCCACGCTGCCGGCGATCCTGGTGCTGAAGGACAACAAGTCGTGCGTGCTGCAGGGCTTCAGCGCCGACGGCCGCACCGCCCAGGTGCTGCTGCCCGAGACCGGCCAGGGCGCGGTGGGCCTGGCCACCGAGGAACTCGCCCGGCGCCACACCGGCGTGGTGCTGTTCGTGCGGCCGCACTTCCGCTTCGACGGCCGCGCGCCCGAGCAGCGACGCCCGATCTCGGGCCACTGGTTCTGGAGCGCGGTGCTGGCGCAGCGCTTCGTCTACCGCGACGTGATGCTCGCCGCGCTGCTGATCAACCTGTTCGCGCTGGCGATGCCGCTGTTCTCGATGAACGTCTACGACCGCGTGGTGCCCAACCGCGCCGTCGAGACACTGTGGGCGCTGGCGGTGGGCATGATGCTGGCGCTGCTGGCCGACCTGGCGATCCGCAAGCTGCGCAGCCGCTTCGTCGACGAGGCCAGCGCGCGCATCGACGTGCAGCTGTCGGCACGGCTGATGGAGCGCGTGCTCGGCATGCGGCTGGAGCACCGGCCGGAATCGGTGGGCTCGTTCGCCGCCAACCTGCGCGGCTTCGAGCAGGTGCGCGACTTCATCGCGTCGAGCACGGTCACGGCGCTGATCGACCTGCCGTTCGCCGCCCTCTTCCTGCTGGTGACGCTGTGGATCTCGCCGTGGCTGGCGATCCCCACGGTGGCGGTGTTCGCGGTGATCGTGGTCATGGGCAGCATCGCGCAGCACCGCCTGCGCGAGCTGGCCGAGACCACCTACCGCGCCTCGGCGCAGCGCAACGCCACGCTGATCGAGAGCCTGGCCGGCATCGAGACCATCAAGACGCAGGGCGCCGAAGGCGTGATGCAGGCACGCTGGGAGCAGGTCAACGCGTTCCTGGCCAAGGTCAACGTGCGCATGCGCTCGCAATCGTCGGGCGCGATGTACGGCGTGAACACGCTGACGCAGCTGGCCAGCCTGGCGGTGATCATCGTCGGCGTGTACCTGATCGGCGAGCGCGAGCTCACGATGGGCGGCCTGATCGCCTGCAACATGCTGGCCGGCCGCGCGCTGGCGCCGGCCGGGCAGATCGTGGGCCTGCTGATGCAGTACCAGGGCGCGCGCACCGCGCTCGAGAACCTCGACGCGCTGATGGCCAAGCCGGTCGAGCGGCCCACCGCCGAGGATGGCGGCGCGCCGTTCGTGCAGCGGCGCGAGTTCAAGGGCGAGATCGAGCTGCGTAACGTCAAGTTCAAGTACCCGGGCCGCGACGACCTGGCGCTCGACGGCGTGAGCTTTCGCATCCAGCCCGGCGAGCGCGTGGCGCTGATCGGCCGCGTGGGCTCGGGCAAGAGCACCGTGCAGCGCCTGATGCTGGGCCTGTACCAGCCCACCGACGGCGCCGTGCTGCTCGACGGCACCGACATCCGCCAGTTCGACCCGGCCGATCTGCGCCGCAGCCTGGGCTACGTGTCGCAGGACGTGCTGCTCTTCCACGGCTCGCTGCGCTCGAACATCACGCTGGGCCTGCCCTATGCCGACGATTCGGCCATCGTCGCCGCGGCCGAGACGGCGGGGCTGGCCGACTTCGTGAACCGCCACCCCAAGGGCTTCGACCTGCCGGTGGGCGAGCGCGGCGAAGGCCTGTCGGGCGGCCAGCGCCAGTGCGTGGGCCTGGCGCGCGCGCTGCTGCACAACGCGCCGGTGCTGCTGCTCGACGAGCCCACCAGCGCGATGGATTTCTCCAGCGAGGCGCACATCACGTCGCGACTGACGGCCTGGGCGCAGCACAAGACGGTGGTGCTGGTCACGCACCGCACCTCGCTGCTGGCGCTGGTGACGCGGGTGATCGTGATCGACGGCGGCAAGGTCGTTGCCGACGGCCCGCGCGACCGCATCATGGAAGCGCTGCAGTCCGGGCGCATCGCCAAGGCCGCATGACGATGAACACGCCGACTGCCGCCGCCGCCAAGCCCGACAAGCCCGCCTTCGTCGGCGCCGCCGTGTTCGGCGCCATCGAGCGCGTGCGCAAGGCGCTGGAGCCGCTGACGCTGAAGCTGCTCGGGCCCACGCTCACCGAGGCCGACGCGGTGAAGAGCGGCGTGCGCAGCTTCGAGCACGAGGCCGACGACCTGATGTCGCGCGAGCGCACGCGCGGCGCGCAGCTGCTGGTGCGCGCCGCCGCGGTCGCCGCGCTGGTGCTGCTGGCCTGGGCCGCGCTGGCGCCGCTCGACGAGGTCACGCGCGGCGAGGCGCGCGTGATCCCGTCGCGCCAGCTGCAGGTGGTGCAGTCGCTCGACGGCGGCGTGGTGGCCGAGATCCTGGTGCGCGAGGGCCAGCTGGTCGAGGCCGGCCAGCTGCTGCTGCGCATCGACGAAACGCGCGCCGGCGCCGGCGTGCGCGAGAGCGCGGCGCAGGGCTTCGCGCTGCGCGCCCGCGCGGCGCGGCTGCGCGCGCTGGCCGAGGGCACGTCGTTCGCGCCGCCGGCGACGAAGGACCCCGTCGAGAAGCGCATCGCCGTCGACGAGCAGCGGCTGTTCCAGTCGCGCCTGAGCGAGCTGGCCACGCAGCTGTCGATCAACCGCGAGCAGGTGACGCAGCGGCGCCAGGAGCTGCAGGAGAACCAGTCCAAGCGCGTCGCCGCGCAGCGCGGCCTCGAGCTGGCGCAGCAGGAGCTGTCGCAAACGCGGCCGCTGCTGGCCACCGGCGCGGTGTCGCAGGTCGACGTGCTGCGGCTGGAGCGCGACGTGGTGCGCTACCGCGGCGAGATGGAGCAGGCCACGGCGCAGATCGCGCGCAGCGAGGCGGCGATCGGCGAGGCGCAGCGCAAGGCGCAGGAGACCGAACTCGCCTTCCGCAACGATGCGCGCAAGGACCTCGCCGAGACGGCGGCCAAGCTCAACGCGCTCAACGAAGGCGCGGTGGCGCTGGCCGACAAGGTCGACAAGGCGCAGGTGAAGTCACCCGTGCGCGGCCGCGTGCAGCGGCTGCTCGCCAACACCGTGGGCGGCGTGGTGCAGCCGGGCAAGGACATCGTCGAGATCGTGCCGCTCGACGACTCGCTGGTGCTCGAGGCGCGCGTGGCGCCGAAGGACATCGCGTTCATCCACCCGGGCCAGAACGCGATGGTCAAGTTCACCGCCTACGACTTCTCGATCTACGGCGGCCTCGAAGCCAAGGTCGAGAACATCTCGCCCGACAGCGTGGTCGACGAGCGGGGCAACGCCTACTACCTGATGCGCGTGCGCACGGCCAAGCCCGGCTTCGGCGAGAAGCTGCCGATCATCCCCGGCATGACGGCCGACGTGGAGGTGCTCACCGGGCGCAAGTCGGTGCTGAGCTACCTGCTCAAGCCGGTGCTGAAGGTGCACTCGCGCGCGCTCGGCGAGCGGTGATCCGTCACGCGCGATCGTTCGCGCGTCCGTGACCTTGTTCCTCTGTCCGGGAAGGCCCGATTCGCCGCGGCAATCACGCGGACACATTTGGTGACGGCCTTCACGGCGCCCTCTGTGCATCGAGGGAAAAAGCGGTCGATCTCGGCCTATTCTCTGGGCCGAATGCGCGCGCGCGCGAAGGCTCATCCATGCCCGTCATGAACAAAATCAACTTCGGTACCGTCGCAGAAATCTGGGGCAAGGCCTGGTATCGCCTGCCCAACGGCGTCTTCCGCACGCTCAGGGTCGGCGACGTCGTCGAGCGCGGCGACGTGGTGCTCACGGCGCAGAACGCGATCGTGCAGTTCAGCGCCTCCGACACGCGGCCGGTGCAGCTGGCGCAGGCCGCGGTGCCGAAGGCCGATGGGCAGCCCAAGGCCAAGCCCGCAGCCGAGGCCCAGGGTGCCGCGGCGAGCGATGCCGAGCGCGCGGTGGAAGCCGTCGAACGCGGCGACGCCAAGGACGCCCCGGCCGCCGGCCTGCTCGGCGGCGGCGAAGGCGCGCTCGACGAAGGCTTTCGCGTGCAACGCATCGCCGAGCTGCTCACGCCGGCCTCGCTGCACCTGCCGCAGGACGATGCCGCGCTGCGCACCGAGCGCAGCTTCGAGACCGCGCCCGAAGTCGACATCGCGCGCCTGAGCCTGGAGCCGCTGGCCATCCTGGCGGTCGAGCAAGGCCCGGGCGTGGCGGTCGGCATCCACGTGCCTGCCGGCAGCACCGGCGTGCGCATCGACGTGGTGCCGGTGATCGGCCAGGTGCAGCTGCCCGACGGCACGCCGGTGGTGGCCGGCACGGTGCTCACGCCGGCGCAGCTCGGCACGCTCATCTACGTGCCGCCGGCCGACTACCTGCCGGGCCAGAACGTCGGCACCATCGGCTACACCGTCAGCAACGGCCCGGCCGTCGCGTCGGGCGTGGTCACGATCGGCGTGCTGCCGGTCAACGATCCGCCGCTGGCCACCTCGGGCAGCGCCAGCGGCGCCGAGGACGGCACCGTGCCGGTGGCGCTGACGGGCACCGACGTCGACGGCAGCGTCACGCAGGTGGTGGTCACGCGGCTGCCGGGCTTCGGCACGCTGCTGATGGCCGACGGCGTGACGCCGGTGGCAGTGGGCCAGGTGCTCAGCGCGGCGCAGGCCGCCGGGCTGGTGTTCCGCCCCGACGCCAACGCGTTCGGCAACACCAGCATCGGCTTCACCGTCGTCGACGACAGCGGCGCCGTGTCGGCGCCCGGCAACTTCGCGCTCGGCATCACCGCCGTCAACGACGCACCGGTGCTCGCCGTGCCCGCCGCGCAGAGCGCGGCCGAGGACGGCGCGCTGGTGTTCTCGGCCGGCAACGGCAACGCGATCACCGTGGCCGACGTCGACGGCAACCCGCTCACGGTGACGATCACCGTGAGCAACGGCGCCTTCACGCTCGGCTCGACCGCCGGCGTGGTGGTGGCCGGCAACGGCAGCGGCACCGTGACGCTGAGCGGCCCGGCGGCGGCGATCAACGCCGCGCTGGTCGGCTCGGCCTTCCACCCCAACGCCGATTTCAACGGGACAACCACGCTCGGCGTCTCGGTCAACGACGGTCTCGTCACCACCGCGGGCAGCGTGCCGCTCACGGTGCTGGCGGTGGCCGACATCGCCGACGACGCGGTGGCGACCGACGAGGACACGCCGATCGTCATCAACGTGCTGGCCAACGACTCGTTCGAGGCCGGCAACGCGCGCATCACCGCCGTCAACGGCCAGGCCATCACCGCCGGCGGCGCGCCGGTGGCGGTGGACCATGGCAGCGTGACGCTCGATGCCGCGGGCCAGCTGGTGTTCACGCCGGCGCCCAACTACAACGGCCCGGCCAACTTCACCTACACCGTCGCCTCCGGCGGCACGACCGAGACCGCCGGCGTCGCGGTCACCGTGAACCCGGTGGCCGACGTGGCCACCGTGAGCCTCGCCGCCACGCCGGCCGTGGCCGAGGGCGGCAGCATCGTCTACACCGCCACGCTGAGCACGCCGGCACTCACCGCGGTGAACGTGACGCTCAGCAACGGCGCCGTGATCACACTCGCCGCCGGCGCCACCAGCGGCAGCATCGCGGTGGCCGCGCCGGCCGACGACGTGTACGTCGATGCCGGCAACGTGTCGGTCACCATCGGCAGCGCCACCGGCGGCGGCTTCGACGTGTTGAACGTCGACCCCGCTGCGGCGGTGACGGCGGTGTCGGACACCATCGACGCGACCACGGTGTCGCTGACCGCGACGGCCGCCGTGGCCGAGGGCGGCACCATCGTCTACACCGCCAGCCTCGCGGCGCCGGCGCAGACGCCGGTGTTGGTGACGCTGACCAACGGCGCCACCATCACCATCGCCGCCGGCGCCAGCGTCGGCACGGCCACCGTGCCCGCGCCGGCCGACGATGCCATCGCCGATGCCGGCAACGTGTCGGCCGCGATCGCCAGCGCCACGGGCGGCAACTTCGAGAACCTGGTGGTCGACGCCACGCCGGCGACGACCGCGGTGACCGACACGATCGACACCACCACCGTGTCGCTCACCGCCACGCCCAGCGTGGCCGAGGGCGGCGCGATCACCTACACCGCCACGCTGACGAGCCCCGCGGCGGCCGCGGTCACGATCACGCTCGCCAACGGCGCGGTGCTCACCATCGCCACCGGCGCCAGCTCGGGCAGCGTGAGCGTGCCGGTGCACGCCGACGACGTCTATGCCGACGCCGGCACCGTCTCGACCACGATCGCCTCGGCGGTCGGCGGCAACTTCGAGGCGCTCGCGATCAACCCCGCCGCCGCGACCACGGCGGTGACCGACACCATCGACACCACCACCGTGTCGCTCGCCGCCAGCCCGTCGGTGGCCGAAGGCGGCACGATCACCTACACCGCGTCGCTGACCTCGCCCGCGCAGACCACGGTCAGCGTGCTGCTGTCCAACGGCGCGACGATCACCATCGCCGCCGGCGCCAGCAGCGGCTCGGTCAGCGTGCCCGCGCCGGCCAACAGCGTTTACACCGACGCCGGCAGTGTGTCGGCCACGATCAGCAGCGCCAGCGGCGGCAACTTCGAGAACCTCGCGGTCAACCCGGCCGCAGCCACCACCGCCGTCACCGACACGATCGACGTCACCACGGTGAGCCTCAGCGCCACACCGAGCGTGGCCGAGGGCGGCAACATCGTCTACACCGCGTCGCTCACCAGCGCGGCGCAAACGCCGGTCACCATCACGCTGAGCAACGGCGCGACGATCACCATCGCCGCCGGAGCCAGCAGCGGCACCGTGAGCGTGCCGGTGCATGGCGACGACCCGTATGTCGATGCCGGCACGGTCTCGGCGACGATCTCGTCGGCCTCGGGCGGCAACTTCGAAGCGCTGGCGATCAGCCCGGCCGCGGCCACCACGACGGTGACCGACACGATCGACACCACCACGGTCAGCTTGAGCGCCACGCCGAGCGTGGCCGAAGGCGGCTCGATCGTCTACACCGCGTCGCTCACCAGCGCTGCAGGCACCGCGATGACGGTGCACCTGAGCAACGGCGCGACGATCGCGATCGCGGCTGGCGCCAGCTCGGGCAGCGTCAGCGTGCCCGCGCCCAGCGAAGACGTGTACGTCGACGCCGGCAGCGTGTCGGCAACGATCACGTCGACCAGCGGCGGCAACTTCGAGAACCTCGCGGTCGACGGCACCGCGGCCACCACCAGCGTGAGCGACACGATCGACACCACCACGGTGTCGATCAGCGGCGCCGGCTCGGTGATCGAGGGCGCCAGCGCGGCCTACACCGTGTCGCTGACCAGCCCGGCGCAGACCGCGGTCACGATCACCCTCGCCTACAGCGGCACCGCCGCCAACGGCAGCGACTACAACGGCGTGGCGACGGTCACGATCCCCGCCGGCTCGAGCAGCGCCGGCTTCGCCATCGCGGCGATCAACGATGGCCTGGCCGAAGGCAGCGAGAACTTCACCGTCACGCTGGTGTCGGCCACCGGCGGCAACTTCGAGAACCTCGCGATCAGCGCCGGCAACGGCAGCGTGACGACCACGCTGCTCGACAACGACGGCACGCCGTCGATCAGCGTCGCCGACACCGCAGTGGTCGAAGGCGGCTTCGCCGTGTTCACCGTCAGCCTGTCGAACCCGAGCGCCACCGCGACCACGTTCGCGCCCACGCTGGCCAGCGGCACGGCCACCGTCGGCACCGACACCGCTTCTGCGCTGGAGTATTTCAACGGCACGTCGTGGGTGCCGGTCACCGCGGCCGGCATCACCATCGCCGCCGGCGCCACGTCGGTGCAGGTGCGCGTGGCGACGATCGACGACGCGCTCGCCGACAGCGGCGAGACCTTCACGCTGACCGCGACCGTCACCGCGGGCACCACGGCCAACGCGGCCGCCACCGGCACCGCCACGATCACCGACGAGACGGTGCCCGACACCGTGCTGGTGAGCCTGGCCGGCCCGGCCGCCGTGGTGGAAGGCAACGCCACCGCCAGCTACACCGTCACGTTAGGCCAGGCGGCGGTCACGCCGGTCACCGTGCACCTGACCTACAGCGGCACCGCCACCGACGGCAGCGACTACACCGGCGTGGCCACGGTCACGATCCCGGCCGGCGCGAGCAGCGCGAGCTTCGTCATCCCGACGCTCGACGACGTTTTCGCCGATTCGGGCGAGACGATCATCGTGACGCTCGGAGCGATCAGCGGCGGCGGCTTCGAGGCCATCGCCGCGAATCCGGCGGCGAGCACGGTCACCACGACGATCAGCGACGAGACGCCGGCCGACGTGACCACCGTGTCGCTCGCCGCGAGCGCGTCGGTCGCCGAGGGCGGCACGATCACCTACACCGCCACGCTGACCAACCCGGCGCAGACGCCGGTGACGCTGACGCTGAGCAACGGCGCGACGATCACCATTGCGGCCGGCGCCACCAGCGGCACGGTCAACGTGCCGGCGCATGCCGACACCGTGTACACCGATGCCGGCGACGTGTCGGCCACGATCAGCACCGCATCGGGCGGCAACTTCGAGAGCCTGGCGGTCGACCCGGCCGCGGCGGTGACGCACGTCACCGACACGCCGAACACCACCACCGTCAGCCTGAGCGCGACGCCGAGCGTCGCCGAGGGCGGCTCGATCGTCTACACCGCGGCACTGACCAACGCGGCGCAGACGCCGGTCACCGTCACGCTGAGCAACGGCGCCACGATCACCATCGCCGCCGGTGCCAGCACCGGCACGGTGAGCGTGCCGGTGCACGGCGACAACGTGTACGTCGACGCGGGCAGCGTGTCGGCCACGATCAGCGGCGCGTCGGGCGGCAACTTCGAGACGCTGGCGATCAACCCGGCCGCGGCGACGACCACCGTCACCGACACGATCGACAACACGACGGTGAGCCTGAGCGCGAGCGCCAGCGTGGCCGAGGGCGGCGCCATCACCTACACCGCCAGCCTCACCAGCGCCGCGCAGACGCCGGTCACCGTCACGCTGAGCAACGGCGCCACCATCACCATCGCCGCCGGCGCCAGCTCGGGCACCGTCAGCGTGCCCGCGCACGCCGACACACCGTACGTCGACGCCGGCAGCGTCTCGGCCACCATCAGCACCGCCACCGGCGGCAACTTCGAGAACCTGGTGATCGACCCGGCCGCGGCCACCACCAGCGTCACCGACACCCTCACCGCCACCACGGTGAGCCTCGCCGCAACGCCCAGCGTCACCGAAGGCGGCACCATCGTCTACACCGCGAGCCTGACCAGCCCGGCGCTGACGCCGGTGACGATCACGCTGAGCAACGGCGCGACGATCACCATCGCCGCCGGCCAGAGCACCGGCACCGTCAATGTGCCGGCGCACGCCGACACGCCGTACACCGACGCCGGCAGCGTCTCGGCCACCATCAGCAGTGCCTCGGGCGGCAATTTCGAGAGCCTGGTGGTCGACCCCACGGCGGCCACCACCAGCGTCGCCGACACGCTCGACACGACGACGGTGAGCCTCACCGCCACACCCAGCGTGGCCGAGGGCGGCAACATCGTCTACACCGCGAGTCTCACCAACCCGGCGCAGACGCCGGTCACCGTCACGCTGGCCAACGGCGCGACGATCACCATCGCCGCCGGCGCCAGCTCGGGCACGGTGAGCGTGCCCGCGCACGCCGACACGGTGTACGTGGACAACGGCAGCGTCTCCACCACCATCGCCACCGCCACCGGCGGCAACTTCGAGAACCTCGCGGTCAGCGGCGCCGCGGCCACCACGACGGTGACCGACACCATCAACGTCACCACCGTGAGCCTCACGGGCGCGCCCTCGGTGGCCGAAGGCGCCACGGCGGCCTATACCGTGTCGCTGACCAGCCCGGCGCAGACCGCCGTCAACGTCACGCTCGCCTACAGCGGCACCGCGGCCAACGGCGCCGATTACACCGGCGTGGCCACGGTCACCATTCCCGCCGGCGCGAGCAGCGCGACCTTCAACATCGCGACGATCAACGACACGTTGGCCGAAGGCACCGAGAACTTCACCGTCACGCTGGCCTCGGCCAGCGGCGGCAACTTCGAGAGCCTGGTGCTCGCCAGCGGCGCCGGCGCTGCGGTGACGACGTCGATCATCGACGACGACATGGCCACGGTGAGCCTCACCGCCACGCCGACGCTGACCGAAGCCGGCGGCACGATCGTCTACACCGCGCACGTGTCGCAAGCACCGGTCAGCGCGCTGACCGTCACGCTGAGCAACGGCGCGACGATCACGATCGCTGCCGGCGCCACCAGCGGCACGGTGAACGTGCCGTTCGCAGCCAACGAAGACGTCTACCTCGACCCGACCACCGTCAGCGCCAGCATCGCCAGCACCAGCGGCGGCGGCATCGGCCTGGCGATCGACCCGACGCCGGCAGTGACGACGATCACCGACACGATCGACGCCACCACGGTGAGCCTGAGCGCGAGCGCCAGCGTGGCCGAAGGCGGCGCGATCACCTACACCGCCAGCCTCACCAGCGCCGCGCAGACGCCGGTGACGGTGACCTTGAGCAACGGCGCGACGATCACCATCGCCGCCGGCGCCAGCTCGGGCACCGTCAGCGTGCCCGCGCACGCCGACACACCGTACGTCGACGCCGGCAGCGTCTCGGCCACCATCAGCACCGCCACCGGCGGCAACTTCGAGAACCTGGTGATCGACCCGGCCGCGGCCACCACCAGCGTCACCGACACCCTCACCGCCACCACGGTGAGCCTCGCCGCAACGCCCAGCGTCACCGAAGGCGGCACCATCGTCTACACCGCGAGCCTGACCAGCCCGGCGCTGACGCCGGTGACGATCACGCTGAGCAACGGCGCGACGATCACCATCGCCGCCGGCCAGAGCACCGGCACCGTCAATGTGCCGGCGCACGCCGACACGCCGTACACCGACGCCGGCAGCGTCTCGGCCACCATCAGCAGCGCCTCGGGCGGCAATTTCGAGAGCCTGGTGGTCGACCCCACGGCGGCCACCACCAGCGTCGCCGACACGCTCGACACGACGACGGTGAGCCTCACCGCCACGCCGAGCGTGGCCGAGGGCGGCAACATCGTCTACACCGCGAGTCTGACCAACCCGGCGCAGACGCCGGTCACCGTCACGCTGGCCAACGGCGCGACGATCACCATCGCCGCCGGCGCCAGCTCGGGCACGGTGAGCGTGCCCGCGCATGCCGACACGGTGTACGTGGACAACGGCAGCGTCTCCACCACCATCGCCACCGCCACCGGCGGCAACTTCGAGAACCTCGCGGTCAATCCGGCGGCGGCCACCACGACCGTCTCCGACACGGTCGACACCACCACGGTGAGCCTCACCGCCACGCCGAGCGTGGCCGAGGGCGGCGACATCATCTACACCGCCAGCCTGACGCACGCCGCGCAGACCGCGGTCAGCGTGAGCTTGAGCAACGGCGCGACGATCACGATCGCCGCCGGTGCCAGCACCGGCACGGTCAGCGTGCCGGCGCATGCCGACAACGTCTACGCCGACGCCGGCAGCGTCTCGGCCACGATCTCCAGCGCCTCGGGCGGCAACTTCGAGAGCCTGGTCGTCAACCCCGCGGCCGCCACCACCAGTGTCACCGACACCGTCAATACCACGACGATCAGCCTCACCGGCTCGGCGTCGGTGACCGAAGGCGCGACCGGCAGCTACACGGTCTCGCTGACCAGCCCGGCGCAGACCGCCGTGACGGTCACGCTCGCCTACAGCGGCACCGCAGCCAACGGCAGCGACTTCAACGGCACGACGACGCTCACCATTCCCGCCGGTTCCAGCTCGGCCACCTTCTCGATCGCCACCATCGACGACGCGCTGGCCGAAGGCGCAGAGAGCTTCACCGTCACCCTCGCGTCGGCCACCGGCGGCAACTTCGAGGCGCTGGCCATCAGCGGCAGCGCCGGCGCGGTGACGACGACCATCGTCGACAACGACGTCGCCGCGATCGGCAGCGTGTCGAGCGCCAGCGCCACCGAGGCCACCGCGATCGTGCACACGGTGACGTTGACGAATCCGTCGACGACGGCCACCACCTACACGCTCACGCTGACCGACGGCAGCGCCACCGGCGGCGGCGTCGACTACACCAGCTCGCTCACCAATGCCGCGTTCAGCAACGGCGTGACGATCTCCGGCGGCGTCATCACCGTGCCGGCCGGCGTCACCAGCTTCACCGTGACGGTGCCGACCAGCGCCGACACGATCGACGAGCCGAACGAAACCTACACGCTCAACGTCGGCGGCATCAGCGGCACCGGCACGATCGTCGATGACGATCCCACGCCGAGCATCAGCTCGGTCAGCACAGCATCGCAGACCGAAGGCGGCGCGCTGGTGCACACGGTCACGCTGAGCAATGCGTCGAGCGTGGCCACCACGTACGCCTACTCGCTCGGCGGCGGCAGCGCGACCGGCGGCACCGACTACAACGCGACGCCGACCTTCAGCAACGGCGTCACGCTGTCGGGCGGCGTGCTCACGGTGCCGGCCGGCGTCACGAGCTTCACCGTGACGGTGGCGTCGACGCAGGACAACATCGACGAGCCGAACGAAACCTACAACCTCACGGTGGGCGGCGTGACCGGCATCGGCACGATCGTCGACGACGACGCGGCGCCCACGGTCGCCACCGTCACCAGCGCGAGCGCGACCGAAGCCAGCAACATCATCCACACGGTGACGCTGAGCAACCCGTCGTCGGTGGCCACCACCTACTCGCTGAGCCTGGTCGACGGCAGCGCCACCGGCGGCGGCGTCGACTACACGAGCACCCTGACCAACGCCGCGTTCACCAACGGCGTGACGATCTCCGGCGGCACGATCACCGTGCCGGCGGGCGTGACCAGCTTCACCGTCAGCGTGCCGACCACGGGCGATGCGCTGAACGAGGCCAACGAGACCTACACGCTCAACGTCGGCGGTGCGAGCGGCACCGGCACCATCCTCGACGACGATCCGGCGCCGACGCTGGCGATCGACAACGTGACCGTCAACGAGGCCGCCGGCACGGCGACCTTCACCGTCACGCTGTCGGCCGCATCGGGCCAGACGGTGTCGGTGAACTACGCCACCGGCGGCGGCACGGCCACCGCGGGCAGCGACTACACAACCACCTCGGGCACGCTCACCTTCGCACCGGGCACGCTGACGCGAACCATCACGGTGCCGATCACCAACGACACGCTGACCGAAGCGACCGAGACCTTCAACGTCACGCTGTCGGGCGCGGTCAACGCCGGCATCACCGGCACCGGCGTCGGCGTCGGCACGATCATCGACAACGACGCGCCGCCGGTGCTCGACCTCGACGCCAACAACTCCAGCGGCGCCACCGGCGCCAACTACGCCACCTCGTACACCGAGCAAGGCGCCGCGGTGTCGATCAGCGACAGCGACATCTCGATCACCGACCCCGACAGCGTCACGCTGACCGGCGCGACGATCACGCTGACCAACAAGCAGGCCGGCGACGCGCTGAACCTGCCGAGCTTCCCGCCGGGCATCACCGCTGGCGTGGTGACCACGGCCACGACGATCACCATCACGCTCAGCGGCAGCGCGAGCCTGGCCAGCTACCAGAGCGCGATCAGCGGCATCACCTTCGCCGCCGGCGGCGGCGATGCGCCCGACACCACGCCGCGCACGGTGACGGTGACCGTCACCGACGGCACGTCGTCGAGCAACGTGGGCACGACCACGATCAGCGTGATCGCCGTCAACGACGCGCCGACCGAAAGCCTGCCCGGCGCGCAGGCGACCAACGAAGATACGGCGCGGGTGTTCAGCAGCGCCAACGGCAACGCGATCATCGTGGCCGATGCCGACAGCGGCAGCGTGACCACCACCGTGTCGGTGACCAACGGCACGTTGACCGCGGTGGCCTTCGCCGGCGCCACGATCACCGCCAACGGCACCGGCTCCGTCACCATCAGCGGCTCGCCCGCCGCGGTGAACGGCGCATTGAACGGCCTGAGCTTCAACCCGACCGCCGACTACAACGGCAGCGCAACCCTCACCGTCAGCACCAACGACGGCGTCGCCGCCCCGGTGATCGGCACCATCGGCATCACCGTCGCTGCCGTGGCCGACATCGTCAACGACACCGTCACGACCAACGAAGACACGCCGGTCACGATCGACGTCAACGCCAACGACACGTTCGAGAACGCCGGCCACACGATCACCGCGGTCAACGGCAGCGCGATCACCGCCGGTGGCGCCGCGGTGGCGGTGGCCAACGGCACGGTGGCGCTGAATGCCGCTGGCCAACTGATCTTCACGCCGACTGCCGACTACAACGGCCCGGCCAGCTTCACCTACACGGTGACCTCCGGTGGCGTCACCGAAACCGCGACCGTCAACGTGACGGTCAACGCGGTCAACGACGCGCCGGTCAACACCGTGCCGGGAGCGCAGACCACGGCGGAAGACACCGCACGTGTGTTCAGCAGCGCCAACGGCAATGCGATCACGGTTGCCGACGTCGATGGCGGCAACTTGACGGTGACCGTTTCGGTCACCAACGGCACGCTGAGCGCGGCGACCTTCGCCGGCGCGACGATCACCAACAACGGCACGGGCACGGTCACGATCAGCGGCACGGCGGCAGCCATCAACGGCGCGCTCAACGGCCTGAGCTACGCCCCGACCGCCGACTACAACGGTCCGGCGACGATGACGGTTTCCACCAGCGACGGCGTCGCCGCGCCGGTGGTCTCGACGATCGGCCTCACCGTCACCGCGGTGGCCGACATCGCCAACGATTCGATCACGACCAACGAAGACACGCCGGTCACGATCGACGTCAACGCCAACGACACGTTCGAGAACGCGGGCCACACGATCACCGCGGTCAACGGCAGCGCGATCACGGCCGGTGGTGCCGCGGTGGCGGTCACCAATGGCAGCGTCACCCTCAACGCCGCGGGCCAGCTGATCTTCACGCCGGCCGCCAACTACAACGGGCCGGCGAGCTTCACCTACACCGTCACTTCAGGTGGCGTCGCCGAGACGGCCACGGCGAGCGTCACGGTCAATCCGGTCAACGACGCGCCGGTCAACACCGTACCCGGCGCGCAGACCACGGCGGAAGACACGGCACGTGTGTTCAGCAGCGCCAACGGCAACGCGATCACGGTGGCCGACGTCGATGGCGGCACGCTGACGGTGACCGTCTCGACCAGCAACGGCACGCTGAACGCGGCGACCTTCGCCGGCGCGACGATCACCAACAACGGCACGGGCACGGTCACGATCAGCGGCAGCGCTGCCGCGATCAACGGTGCGCTCAACGGCCTGGCGTACAACCCGACCGCCGACTACAACGGCGCGGCGACGCTCACCGTCTCCACCAGCGACGGCGTCGCTGCGCCGGTGGTCTCCACCGTCGCGATGACGGTCACCGCGGTGGCCGACATCGTCAACGATTCGATCACGACCAACGAGGACACGCCGGTCACGATCGACGTCAACGCCAACGACACGTTCGAGAACGTCGGCCACACGATCACCGCGGTCAACGGCAGCGCGATCACGGCCGGTGGCGCCGCGGTGGCGGTGGCCAACGGTTCCGTGGCGCTGAACGCCTCGGGCCAGCTGATCTTCACGCCGACGGCCAACTACAACGGCCCGGCCAGCTTCACCTACACCGTCACTTCAGGCGGCGTCGTCGAGACCGCGACTGCGACCGTCACGGTCAACCCGGTGAACGACGCACCGGTCAACACCGTGCCGGGTGCGCAGACCACGGCCGAGGACACGGCGCGCGTGTTCAGCAGCGCCAACGGCAATGCGATCACGGTGGCCGACGTCGACAGCGGCACGCTGACGACCACGGTCTCGGTGACCAACGGCACGCTGACCGCGGTGGCCTTCGCCGGCGCCACGATCACCGCCAACGGCACCGGCACCGTCACGATCAGCGGCTCGCCCGCGGCGGTGAACGGCGCGCTGAACGGCCTGAGCTTCAACCCGACCGCCGACTACAACGGCGCGGCGACGCTCACCGTTTCCACCAGCGACGGCGTCGCCGCGCCGGTGGTGTCCACCGTGGGCATCACCGTCTCCGCGGTGGCCGACATCACCGACGACACGTTCTCGACCAACGAAGACACGCCGGTCAACCTGAACGTCAACAGCAACGATTCGTTCGAGAACGCCGGCCACCAGATCACTGCGATCAACGGCGGCGCGATCGCGGTCGGCGGCTCGGTGGCGGTGGCCAACGGCAGCGTCACGCTGCTGGCCGACGGCACGCTGAACTTCACGCCGGCCGCCAACTACAACGGCGCCGCGTCGTTCACCTACACGGTCACGTCCGGCGGCGTCACCGAGACCGCGACCGTCAACCTGACGGTGAACCCGGTCAACGACACGCCGGTCAACACCGTGCCGGGCGCGCAGGCCGTCCTCGAAGACGTGCTCACCGCGATCGGCGGCATCTCGGTGGCCGACCCCGACGAAACGCTCGGCCCGGCCAACAACCGCATCGCCACCACGCAACTCAGCGTCAGCAACGGCACGCTGCTGGTCACGCTGACCGGCGGCGCCGCGATCTCGGCCGGCGCCAACGGCAGCGGCACGCTGACCTTGAGCGGCACGCAAAGCGCGATCAACGCCACGCTGGCCACGCTGAAGTACCAGGTCAACGCCAACTACAACGGCGGCGACACGCTGGTGGTGCTCAGCCGTGACGGCCTCGGGCTGACCGATTCCGACACGGTGGCGATCACCGTGACGCCGGTCAACGATGCCCCGAGCGGCGCCGACAAGACGATCAGCCTGCTCGAGGACTCGAGCTACACCTTCGTGCGCGGCGACTTCGGCTTTGCCGATGCGGCGGGCGAAGGCAACAACTTCATGTCGGTCACCGTGAACCCCACCGCGGCCGGCACGCTCACGCTCAACGGCGTGACCGTCACCGGGCCCACCGTGGTCACCGTGGCGCAGCTCGACTCGGGTCTGCTGCGCTTCGCGCCGGCGGCCAACGCCAACGGCAACGGCTACACCAGCTTCACGTTCCAGGTGCGCGACGACGGCGGCACCGCCAACGGTGGTGTGGACACCGACCCGACGCCGAACACGATCACCTTCAACGTCACCGCGGTCAACGATCCGCCGCTGGGCCGCGACGCCACGGTGACCACGAACGAGGACGTGCCGTTCACGTTCGGTCTCGGCAACTTCGCGATGGACGACGTCGAACAAGGCAACGGCGTCAACCCGTCGGCGGTGCGCATCGACACCGTGCCCGCCAACGGCAGCCTGTACCTCAACGGCGTGCTCGTCAGCGCCGGACAGATCGTCAGCGCCGCGGCCATCTCCGCAGGGCAGTTGAAGTTCGTGCCGCTGCCCGACGCCAACGGCACCGGCTACGCCAACTTCACCTTCAGCGTCCAGGACAGCGCGGGTGCGTTCGACACGGCGCCCAACACCATCACGGTCAACGTGACGCCGGTGAGCGACGGTGCACCCGCCGCCGGAGCCGATGTCTTCACCACCACCGCCGGCTCGACGATGACGCTGACGCTGGCGCAGCTGCTGGCCAACGACTACCTGCCCGACCATGCGCGCGTGACGGGCATCAGCGCACTCGCCGGCGGCGGCACGCTGGTGAACAACGGCGACGGCACGTTCACCTTCACGGCCCCCGCCGGTGCGGGCGCCAGCACGTTCACCTACACGCTGACCGACGACGACGGGCAGACCAGCACCGCGACGGTCACCTTGAACACGGTGGCCGCGAGGGACGACCTGGCCACGGTGTACGAGAGTGCACTCCCCGCCGGTTCGGGCGGCGGCTCGGCCATCGCCACCGGCAACGTGTTCACCAACGACGGCGGCGGCACGTCGATCACCAACGTCGTCTACAACGGCACGACCTACAACGCGGCGGGCGGCGTGATCACGGTCAACACCGCGCTCGGCACGCTGGTGATGCAGGCCAGCGGCGCCGCCGCGGGCACCTACACCTACACGCTGAAGAACGCCGCCAACAACAGCGGCGCCGGCAACGACCTGTCGGTGACCGAGAACTTCCAGTACACCTCCAACCTCGTCACGGCCAACCTGCGCGTGGGCGTGATCGACGACCGGCCGGTGGTGTACGACCACCAGATCCAGGTCTCGCAGGTGCCGCTGCCCAGCTACAGCATCGTGCTGGTGCTCGACGTGTCGGGCAGCATGACCAATGCATCGGGCGCGGTGCGGCAGCTCAATGCCGACGGCACGACCACGATCACCGACCGCCTGACCCTGGCCAAGGAGGCGTTGAGCGAACTGGTCACGCAGTACTTCCAGCAGGCGCAGAACGTCTCGGTCAAGATCGTCACCTTCTCCGACACGGCGACCACGCTCAACGGCGGCGCGCCCTACACCAGTGCGAATGCCGCCATCACGGCCATCAACGGCATCACCAGCGGCGGCAACACCAACTACCAGGCCGGCCTCGACGCGGCGCGCGCGGCGTTCGGCACCGTGGATCCGGCGCGCACGAACTCGGTGTACTTCCTCTCCGACGGCGTGCCCAACACCGGCAACACGGCCACCGGCATCGCCAACTACAACAGCTTCGTCACCGCGAACGGCATCAACTCGTTCGCCGTCGGCATGGGCACGGGCATTTCGCCGACCACCTCGCTCGACAGCATCCACAACGTCGACAGCGACGGCAACGGCACCAAGGACCCGGCGATCATCGTGCCGGACTTGAACGACCTGGGCGCGAACCTGCTGTCCACGGTGCCGCCGGCTTTCGGCGGCAACGTGATCTCCAACGGTTCGAGCGGCACGGTGCTCGGCGCCGACGGCGGCTTCATCCAGACGCTGACCGTGCGCCTGGACAGCAACGGCGACGGCACGCCCGACACCGACGTGACCTTCACGTTCAACAACGCGACCAAGCAGATCACGACCAACGGCGCGTTCCTGACGGGATTCCCCAAGAACGGCAGCGATCTGCTGACGCTGGGAGCAGCCCAAGGCTTCAAATACGGCACGCTCACGTTCAGCTTCGCCACCGGCAACTACACGTACTACACCAACGGGCTGGCGAACCAGGGCGACAGCTTCTCGCTGCGCTTCGTGGCACAGGACGGCGACGGCGACGTCACGCCGTCGACGGCGCTGACGTTCAACATCGTCAACGGCCTGCCGGTGGCCAGGCCCGACACCGACACCATCGGCCTGAACGACAGCTTCGCCGACGGCAACGTCATCAGCGGCCTGGGCACCGACGGTGGCCTCGCGGCCGGCGGACAGCTGGCGACGTTCTCGGCCAAGGGCTCCGGCGCCGACACGGCGGTGGACAACGCCAAGGTCACGTCGATCGCGTTCCAGGGCCAGACCTTCGACCTCACGGTCAACACGCCGACGACGACGGGCACCAACTTCACGTACTCCGTCAACAACGGCGTGCTGACGTGGACGGGCACCGGCCCGAACGCGGGCGCCTCGCTGACGTTCGACGAATCGGGGTACTACAAGTACACGCCGCCCACGTCGGCACTGACCGCCACGCCGCACGGCGCGCTCATCACGAACCTGTTCAACACGTCGGCCAACGCCAACGCCAACGGCGTCAGCGTGACGGGCGAGTCGCGCACCGGTGCGGTGGCCACGGTCAACTACGGCGCCAATGGCGCGAGCGTGCAGGGCGGCAATTCCAGTGGCGCCGTCGACAACCTGGAACACCTGATCATCAGGTTCAACCAGGGCACCTACCTCTACGGCGTGCAGGACGTGACGATCAACATCAGCCCGGCGAGCAATCTGCTCCCCGGCGGCGCCACGCTGACGTACACGGTGTACGACGTCGCGGGCAACGAGCTCGGGCAGTTCTACAGCAGTTCCGAAGGCGCGGTGCAGGTGCCCTCGAACTTCACCAACATCGGCCAGGTCGTGGTCGAAGCCAGCGGCACGGCCATCGCGGCCGTGCGAAGCGTCTCGTTCGACGCGGTGCAGCTCGACAACGCGGCGCCGGCGGTCGACCCGGTGGAGATCGGCTACACGCTGACCGACAAGGACGGCTCGACCAGCAGCTCGACGCTGACCGTGACCGTGCTGTCCAACACCCTCTACGGCGACGCGGGCGACAACGTGCTCACGGGCACCGCGGCCGACGACCGCATCGTCGGCGGTGCCGGCAACGACACGCTCAACGGTGGCGCGGGTGCCGACATCCTGGAAGGCGGCCTGGGCAACGACACGCTCAACGGCGGTGACGGCAACGACCTGCTGCGCGGCGGCCAGGGCAACGATGTGCTCAACGGCGGCAACGGCAACGACGTGATCGTCGGCGGCAAGGGCAACGACACGCTGACCGGCGGCGCCGGGTCCGACGTGTTCCGCTGGGAGCTGAGCGACCAGGGCACGCCGGGCGCGGCGGCCAGCGACACGATCGCCGACTTCAACGTGGCCGCGAAGACGAGCGGCGGCGACGTGCTCGATCTGCGCGACCTGCTGCAGGGCGAGACGCTGGCCGGATCGGCCACCGGCAACCTGACGAGCTACCTCCACTTCGCCAAGGTCGGCAGCGACACGGTCATCCAGATCAGCAGCGGCGGCGGCTTCTCCGGCGGCTTCAATGCCGGCGCGATCGATCAGATCATCACGCTGCAGGGTGTGGACCTGACCGGCTCCGGCACGCTGAGCACCGATCAGCAGATCATCCAGGACCTGTTGAGCAAGCAGAAACTGCTGGTCGACGGCAGCTGATGCGGCCGGGGCGCCCCGGCCGGCGTCCCGCGCCCGCTACTCCACCGCCGGCCCGGTGGCGCCGTGGAAGCCGATCGTCCACAGCGCGGCGAGGTCGGCGCGGTCCTGCACCGTCTCGGCGAACACCTGCAGCCCGATGCCGCGCAACAGCAGCGCCAGCTGCTCGGCGTGGCGGCGCAGCGCCTCGTCGCGCGCGATGCCGGCGAGGAAGCGGCCGTCGATGCGCACGTAGTGCAGCCCCAGCTCGTACAGCCGGCCCATCGAGCCCAGCGACGCGCCGGCATGTTCCAGCCCCACGCGCACGCCGAGCGCGCGCCAGCGGCGCGTGAGATCCTGCACCAGTGCCGGATGCTCGGCGGCGAGCGACTCGGGCACGTCGACCCACAGCCGCGACGCGGCTTCGGGCGCGGCGGCCATCCGGGCCGTGAGCGCCACCACCACGTCGCTCGCGTGCAGCGTGGCGGCGGCGAAATTCACGCAGCGCTCGCGTCCGTCGCGGCCGATCTCGGCCAGCACGAGCTCGAGCGCCCGCTCGTCCATCGCCGGCGTGAGCCGGCTGCGCGCGGCCAGCGCCAGCCAGCGCGACGCGGGCTCGAATTCGCCGTCGGCGCGCAGCTTCACGCGCAGCGGGCAATCGAGCTGGATCACCCGGCCTGCCGAGTCGCACACCGCGAATTGCGCGAGCGTCACGCGCTGCTCGCGCAGCGCCTCGACGAGTGCCTTCTGCCAGTCGGCTTCGCCGAGCACCTCGCCCTTGGCGAGGCAGCGGTCGCTCACCGCCGCGAACGGCCCCTGCTCTTCGGCGCGCGCCAGTGCCTGGTCGGCCTGCGCCAGCGCCTGGTGCAGGGGCACGCCGATCGGCACCTCCACCGCGCCGGCCACCACGGCGGCGGCCGCGTCGCCGCCGGGCAGGGCCTTGCGCAGCGCGGCCACCAGCGCCTGCGCCACGGCGCTCATCGGGCCAGGCGCCGACACGCACAGCGCGAGGTCGGAGCCGTTGAGGCGCCCGAGCACGGCGTGCGGGTGCTGCGAAGCATGTGCGCTGAGCGTGCTCGCCAGCGCCTGCAGCACGCCGTCGGCCCCGGCGTGGCCGAGCCGGCGGTTCAGGCCCTCGAGGTCGAGCAGGCGCAGCAGCAGCAACCCGCTGCCCTCGGGGCCGGCCGCCTCGAGCAGCTGCTGCGCGTCGAGCAGGAACTGCCGGCGGTTGCGCAAGCCCGTCAAGGCATCGAGCTGCGCCTGCTGGCGCAGCGCGTCGACCTGATGCGCCTGCGCGTCGAACAGGCCGCGCAGGCGCTCGACCATGGTGTTCATGCTGCGCGCCAGCGGGCGCAGCTCGGTCACGGCGGGCTCGTCGACGGTGACGAACCGGCCCTCCTGCACCGAGCGCGCCTGCGCGATCGCAGCATCGAGCGGCCGCCGGATCGTGCGCAACCCCCAGGCCGCGAGCACGAAGCCGAGTGCGCCCACGCCGGCCAGCAGCAGCGCGGCGCGCATGCCGGCGCGCCACAGCGCATCCACTGCCCAGGCCGACTGGCTCTCGAGCTCGAGCGTGCCGATCGCCCGCCAGCCGTCGGACACCTGCGCCACGCCCGATTCGGCATGGATCGGCAGCGCCTGCGCGAACCACCGCGGCGCGTCGGGGCGCCGCGCATCGGCACTGCGCTCGAACAGCGCAGCGCTGTCGCCGCCGCGCAGCACGATGCGGCGGTAGTGGCCGGTGTCGAACTGCGCCAGCATCACCACCTCCATCAGCGAGGCGTCGCCGCGCTGCTGCGACAGCGCGAGCGCCAGCGACTGCGCGTTGTCGCGGTTCTTCACGCCGAGCTGCGTCTGCAGCGTGTCGCGCGCGGCCACGAGCGTCGTGGCCACGCCGCCGGCCAGCGCCAGCAGCACCACCGCGAGCATCAGCAGCGCGAAGCGTCGGATCAGCGACATGGGCCCACTCCCTCGATAGAACGGTACATCACAAGAAGCCCTCGGCGCGGGCCTTGGCCAGCACGTCGCGCCAGCGAGACAGGCGCGACACGGGGTCGCCCATGCTCTGCGCGCCGGCGCCCTGCCACAGGCCCTCGCTGTTGAAGCTGAACACCGGCGTCAGGTCGGGCCGGCGCGAGGCCGGCCGGATCTCGGTGACGAGGTTGTCGAGGATCAGCGGCTCGGCCTGCGCCGCCGCGTAGTAGGCGAGCACCATGTGGGCCTGCGTCGGCCCGCCGGCGCCGCCGAGTTGCAACCTCACGTACACCAGCCGCAAGTGCGAGGCCGGCGTGCCGCCGGCCAGCAGGGCGAAGTACTTGGCGATCGCGAAGTCCTCGCAGTCGCCGGCGCCGCGCCCAAGCGTTTCGAGCGGGCTGGCCCAGTAGTCGGCCACGCCCCACACCTGCTCGTCGTCGCGAAACACGATCTGCCGGTTGAAGAACTGGTTCACGGCCTCGAGCCGCGCGCTGTCGTCGGCGTCGGCGCCCACGCCGAGCACCGCCTGCAGCGCCTTCAGGCCCTGCACGGCGCGCGGGCCGATGCGCTGCGCGGCCTGCGCGGCACGGTCGCTGTCCCACGCGCGCGGCGCGGCGCACGCCGCGCACAGTGCGAGCACGAGGCACGCCACGCGCCAGCGGGCGCGGCGGGGCACGCCGGGGCAGATCGTCGGGGCGCTTCGCATGGGTTGGTGCACGGCAGGGTCGCCGGCCGCGGCCCCTGTGATCGGGTCGACCCGCCCTCGTAGGGCTTTCGTCCGCGTGCGCGGGCACTTGAGCCCCTCGAGGCCGCTCGCGGATGCACATTTCGCGCCCGAGCGTGAAACATTTAGCTACCGCGGCGTGACATCCGTCTGACACCTGCGGCGCGATTCGCGGGCCACGCGCGTAGCGACACCTACACTTGACAGGTCGCACGCCTCGGCCGCGCAAGGCGCCGCCGAGGCCGCCAATAACAACCGGATTGCCATGACACATCGCTGCATCGCCCTTGCCGCTTTTCTGGCCTGCATGCCCGCATTCGCGCAGACGCCGGCCGCGCCGCCCGACACGCTGACCGAGGCCACGCGCCGCGCGATCGAATCCAACCCCGAGGTCACCGCCAAGCTCAATGCCGTGCGCGGCTCGATCGAGGCGATCACCGTGGCACGCGGCGGCCGGCTGCCGAAGCTCGACGCCGAGGCCACCGTGGGCCGCACCGAAGACCGCATCAGCACACGCTCGCCGCAGAGCGCGAGCCTCGACCGCAACGGCGTGGCGCTCACCGTCACGCAGCTCATCTGGGACGGCCAGGCGCTGACGCACGAGATCAGCCGGCTCGACTTCGAGCGCCAGGCGCGCTGGTTCGAGCTGCTCGACACCACCGAGCAGACGGCGCTGGAAGTCGCCCGCGCCTACCTCGACGTGATGCGCATGCGCCGCCTCGTCGACCTGGCCGAAGACAGCTACGTGCAGCACCGCTACGTGCACCAGCAGATCCAGTCGCGCGTGAAGGCGGGCGTGGGCCGCGGCGTCGATCTCGAGCAGGCCGCGGCGCGCCTGGCGCTGGCCGAATCCAACCTCACCACCGAGACCGCGAACCTGCACGACGTGATGGCGCGCTACCTGCGCCTCGTCGGCGACGCACCGGCGCAGCGCCCCGGCCGTCCGGCGGGGCTCAGCGCGAACCTGCCGGCGAGCGCGCAGCAGGCGATGATGCAGGCGCTGCGCGGCAACCCCGCCATCAGCGCCACGATCGCCACGCTGCGCAGCGCGCGCGCGCAAGGGCAGGAGCGCGAGAGCGCCTTCCTGCCGCGCGTGGAAGCCAAGGTGCGTGCCGGCACCGGCAAGAATTTCGACGGCGTGCCCGACCAGAAGAACGACGTCAGCGCCGGGGTCACACTGAACTGGAACCTCTACAACGGCGGTTCCGACCAGGCCCGCGTGCGCCAGCAGGCGCACCTGATCAACCAGGCCGCCGACCTGCGCGACAAGGCCTGCCGCGACGCGCGCCAGACCGCCGCGATCGCCTACAACGACGTGGCCAAGCTCGCCGAGCTGATGGCCGCGCTCGACCGCAACGTGCTCGCGATCGAGAAGGCGCGCGACGCCTATCGCCAGCAGTTCGAGATCGGCCAGCGCAGCCTGCTCGACCTGCTGAACTCCGAGAACGAGCTGTACACCGCGCGACGCGCCTACGCCAACGCCGACTTCGACAAGCTGCTGGCGCAGGCCCGTGTGCTGGCCGCCACCAACGAGCTCACCGCGCGGCTCGGCCTGCGCGCGCCGATGCTGGCCGCCGACGCCGGCGTCGACAACTGGAGCGCCGCCGACGACCTGCCGGCGCGCTGCCCGGCGGTGATGGCCGAGGTGCTCACCACGCCGCGCAGCGAGCTCGACGCGCGCGCGCAGCGCCTGCTGCAGAGCGCTCCCGCGCAGCCGCAGCCGGCCACGCCGAAGCAGTAGTTCCCGTCTGCGGCTGAACGAACGCGCCCGCGCGCGCGTTCAGCGCCGCGGCGGCGCCACGTCGGTGCAGCTGCCGTGGGCCACTTCGGCGGCCATGCCGATCGATTCGCCCAGCGTGGGATGCGGGTGGATCGTCTTGCCGATGTCGATCTCGTCGGCGCCCATCTCGATGGCCAGCGCGACCTCGCCGATCATGTCGCCGGCATGCGTGCCGACGATGCCGCCGCCGACGATGCGGTGCGTGTCCGCGTCGAACAGCAGTTTGGTGAAGCCCTCGTCGCGGCCGTTGGCGATGGCGCGGCCCGAGGCCGCCCACGGGAACAGGCCCTTCTTCACCGCGATGCCCTTGGCCTTGGCCTCGTCTTCGGTCAGCCCGACCCAGGCCACCTCGGGGTCGGTGTAGGCCACGCTCGGGATCACGCGCGCGTCGAACTGCGCCCTGGCCAGCGCCGCGTCGCCGAGCTGCGTGCCGGCCGCGACCTCGGCCGCCACATGCGCCTCGTGCACCGCCTTGTGCGCCAGCATCGGCTGGCCGACGATGTCGCCGATGGCGAAGATGTGCGGCACGTTGGTGCGCATCTGCGCATCCACCGGAACGAAGCCGCGCTCGGTCACCGCGACGCCGGCCTTGTCGGCCGCGATCTTGGCGCCGTTGGGGCTGCGGCCCACGGCCTGCAGCACGAGGTCGTAGCGCTGCGGCTCCTTGGGCGCGCCCTCGCCTTCGAAACGCACGTGGATGCCGTCGGCCCGGGCCTCGGCACCCACGGTCTTGGTCTTCAGCATGATCTTGTCGAAGCGCCGGGCGTTGAGCTTCTGCCACACGCGCACCAGGTCGCGATCGGCACCGAGCATCAGGCCGTCGAGCATCTCCACCACGTCGAGCCGCGCGCCGAGCGTGGAATACACGGTGCCCATCTCGAGGCCGATGATGCCGCCGCCGACGATGAGCATGCGCTCGGGCCGCTGCCGCAGCAGCAGCGCGCCGGTGGAATCGACGATGCGCTCGTCGCGCGGCAGGAACGGCAGGTGCACGGCCTGCGAGCCGGCGGCGATGATGCACTGCTTGAAGCGGATGGTCTTGCTCTGGCCGGTCTTGGCCTGGCCCTCGCCGGAGGTTTCCTCCACCGTCACGTGGTGCGGATCGGCGAACGCGCCGTAGCCGCGCACGACGGTGACCTTGCGCATCTTGGCCATCGCACTCAGGCCGTGCGTGAGCTTGCCGACGACCTTGTTCTTGTGTGCCAGCAGCTTGGGCAGCTCCACCTGCGGCGCGCCGAAGCTCACGCCGAGGTCGGCGAAGTGCTTCACCTCGTCGATCACGGCGGCCACGTGCAGCAGCGCCTTGCTCGGGATGCAGCCGACGTTGAGGCACACGCCGCCCAGCGTGGCGTAGCGCTCGACGATCACCGTCTTCAGGCCGAGGTCGGCGGCGCGAAACGCCGCCGAGTAGCCGCCCGGGCCGCCGCCGAGCACGAGCATGTCGCATTCGAGGTCGGCGGAGCCAGCGTACTGGGCTCCCTGCGGTGCAGCCTCACTCCCTCTCCCGCTTGCGGGAGAGGGCTGGGGTGAGGGTGGAGGTGCCGCCGCGCCGCTCGCCTCGAGCGACGCGATCACCGACCCCCGGTTGACCTTGTCGCCCAGCTTGAGCTTCAGCGCCTTGACCACGCCGGCGTGGCTCGACGGGATCTCCATCGACGCCTTGTCGCTTTCCACCGTGATCAGGCTCTGCTCGGCGGCCACCGTGTCGCCGGGCTTGACGAGGATCTCGATCACCGCGACGTCCTTGAAGTCGCCGATGTCGGGCACCTTGACGTCGATCGAAGCCATGGGTTCAGCCTTTCAGTTTGAGCGTGTGGAGCTTGATCGGCCCGGCGGAGTTCTTGTCGAATTCGCAGCCCGCGCGCACACCGAGCTCGGCCACGTCGCGTGCGTTCCTGGCCTTGTCGAATGCGGTGTACATCGCACCGAGCGCGAAGCTGCGGCCCGAGCCGATGGCCCAGAAGCGGTCGAACTCGAACACCTCGCGGTACGAATAGACGCCGTAGATGCCGGTGGCGTTGGCGATCAGCACGGTGAACTGGCTGCTCTCGTAGGGGTCGCTGTCTTCCTCCTTCGGGTTGAGGAAGAACTGCTCCTTGAGCTTGGGGTGCAGCTTGAGAAAGGTCTCGAACACCGCGTCGCGCGAATCGAGCTTCAGCTCGTCGACGCCGAGGCTGCCGAGCGCCTTGCGCAGCACCGGAAAGTGCGCCGTCGTGCCGGCCATGCCGAACCAGGAGTCGCCGACGCGGAACACCTTCTCGTTGATCTCGTAGCCATGCGCGAGCCGCGTGTCACCGAAGGTGACCAGCGAATCCGCGGCGATGGCCACCTGCTCGCCCTTGCGGACCACGGTCACGGTCGTCACAGGATCACCCGGCGGAAGTCGGCGAGGATGCTCGCGAAATAGACGTTGAAGCGCGCCGCGGCGGCACCGTCGATCACGCGATGGTCCCAGCTCAGCGACAGCGGCAGCACGAGGCGCGGCATGAATTTCTCCTTCGCGGCGTCCCAGCGCGGCTCGGTGCTGCTGCGGCACACGCCCATGATCGCCACCTCGGGTGCGTTGATGATCGGCGTGAAGTAGCGCCCGCCGATGCCGCCGAGCGAGCTGATCGAGAAGCAGCCGCCGGCCATGTCGTTCGGCGACAGCTTGCCCTCGCGCGCCTTCTTCGCCAGCTCGCTCATCTCCTGGCTGATCGCGAAGATGCCCTTCTTGTCGGCATCCTTGACGACCGGCACCACCAGGCCGTTGGGCGTGTCCGCCGCGAAGCCGATGTGGAAGTAGCTCTTCAGCACCAGCTGCTCGCCGTCGATCGACGCATTGAACTCGGGGAATTTCTTCAGCGCCGCCACCGCGGCCTTGATCAGGAACGCGAGCATCGTGACCTTGATGCCGCTCTTGTCGTTCTCCTTGTTGAGCTGCACGCGAAACGCTTCGAGCTCGGTGATGTCGGCATCGTCGTGGTTGGTGACGTGCGGGATCGTGACCCAGTTGCGATGCAGGTTCGCGCCGCTGATCTTCTTGATGCGCGAAAGGTCCTTGCGCTCGATGGCGCCGAACTTGGCGAAATCGATCTGCGGCCACGGCAGCAGACCGGGGAAGGCGCCGCCCGCTGCGGCAACGGGCGCCTTGGCCTTCTGCGCCTCGGTCTGCACAGCGCCGGCCATCACGCCCTTGACGAAGCCCTGCACGTCCTCGTGCGTGATGCGGTCCTTCGGGCCCGAGCCCTTCACTTCGGCCAGCGGCACACCCAGCTCGCGCGCGAAGCGCCGCACCGACGGCGACGCATGCGGCAGCTGGGCCGAGACGGTGCCCGGCTGGTGCGCAGGCACGGCAACCGCCGGCGCGGGTGCGGCGGCTGGCGGCGCGATCGTTGCAGCTGCCGGCGCGGCGGACCCGGCAGCTGCGGCGTGTGCGGCTGGCGCTGGCGGCGCAACGACACCCGCCCCACCCACCACCTCGACCAGCGCCACCGGCGAGCCCTTGGACACCTTGTCGCCGAGCTTGACCAGCACCTGCTTCACCACACCGGCGTGGCTCGACGGAATCTCCATCGACGCCTTGTCGCTTTCCACGGTGATCAGGCTCTGCTCGACCTTGATGGCGTCGCCGGGCTTCACGAACAGCTCGATCACCGCCACGTCGGCGAAGTCGCCGATGTCGGGCACCAGCACCTGCACCGTGCCGCCGGCGGCAACGGGCACCGCAGCCGGCGCGGGCACGGGCGCCGCGATCGGCAACGCGGCCTGAGCGGTCGGCGCAGGTGCGGCAGCGCCGTCGGTCTCCAGCGCGAGCAGCACGGTGCCTTCGTTGACCTTGTCGCCCAGCGCCACCTTCAGCGCCTTGACCACGCCGGCGTGGCTCGACGGGATCTCCATCGAGGCCTTGTCGCTTTCCACCGTCACCAGGCTCTGCTCGGCGCGCACCGCATCGCCCGGCTTGACGAGCAGCTCGATGACGGCCACGTCCTTGAAGTCCCCGATGTCGGGAACCTTCACGTCCACCAATGCCATGTGTCGTCTCCGTGTCTTCTCGTGCTCAGGCGAGGAGCGGGTTCACCTTGCCGGCCTTGATGCCGTAGGTGCGGATCGCCTCGGCTACCTTGGCAGCGGGCAGCGCGCCGTCCTCGGCCAGCGCCTTCAGCGCGGCGACGACGATGTAGTGGCGGTTGACCTCGAAGTGCTCGCGCAGCCTGCTGCGGAAGTCGCTGCGGCCGAAGCCGTCGGTGCCCAGCACCTTGTAGACGCGGCCCTTGGGCACGAAGGCGCGGATCTGCTCGGCAAAGCTCTTCACGTAGTCGGTCGACGCCACCACCGGCCCGGCGTGCTTGTCGAGCTGCTGCGCCACGAACGGCACGCGCGGCGCCTCGGTGGGATGCAGCAGGTTCCAGCGCTCGCAGTCCTGCCCGTCGCGCGCGAGTTCGTTGAAGCTCGGGCAGCTCCACACGTTGGCGGCCACGCCCCAGTCGTTTTCGAGCAGTTCCTTCGCGGCCATCGACTCGCGCAGGATCGTTCCGGAGCCGAGCAGGTTCACGCGAGGCGTCTTCTTCGCTCCCTCCTGCAGCAGGTACATGCCCTTGATGATCTGCGCCTCGGTGCCGGGCTTCAGGCCGGGCATCGGGTAGTTCTCGTTGAGCAGCGTGAGGTAGTAGAAGACGTTGTCCTGCTTCTCGACCATGCGCTTCAGGCCGTGCTGCATGATCACCGCCACCTCGTGCGCGAACGTGGGGTCGTAGCTGACGCAGTTGGGGATCGTGCCGGCGAGGATGTGGCTGTGCCCGTCCTCATGCTGCAGGCCTTCGCCGTTGAGCGTGGTGCGGCCGCTGGTGCCGCCGAGCAGGAAGCCGCGCGCCTGCATGTCGCCGGCCGCCCACGCGAGGTCGCCCACGCGCTGCAGGCCGAACATCGAGTAGTAGATGTAGAAGGGGATCATGATGCGGTTGTTCGTCGAATACGACGTCGCCGCGGCGATCCAGCTGCACATGCCGCCGGCCTCGTTGATGCCCTCCTGCAGGATCTGGCCGGCCTTGTCTTCGCGGTAGTACATCACCTGGTCCTTGTCGACCGGCGTGTACTTCTGGCCTTCGGGGTTGTAGATGCCGACCTGGCGGAACAGCCCTTCCATGCCGAAGGTGCGCGCCTCGTCGACCAGGATCGGCACCACGCGCGGGCCGATCAGCTTGTCGCGCAGCAGCGTGGTGAGGAAGCGCACGTAGGCCTGCGTGGTGCTGATCTCGCGGCCCTCGGCCGTGGGGTCGAGGATGGCCTGGAAGGTGCCGAGCGCCGGCACCTCGACCTGCTCGTCGGCGCGCGTGCGCCGCTGCGGCAGGTAGCCGCCGAGCGCCTGGCGCCGCTCGTGCAGGTACTTCATCTCCGGCGTGTCGTCGGCCGGCTTGTAGAACGGGATCTTCGGCAGTTCGCTGTCGGGGATCGGGATGTTGAAGCGGTCGCGGAAGTAGCGGATGTCGTCGTCGTTGAGCTTCTTGGTCTGGTGCGCGGTGTTCTTGCCTTCGCCCGCGCGGCCCATGCCGTAACCCTTGACGGTCTTGACCAGCAGCACCGTGGGCTGGCCGACATGGCTGTTGGCGCGGTGGAACGCGGCGTAGACCTTCATCGGGTCGTGGCCGCCGCGGCGCAGGAACCAGATGTCCTCGTCGCTCATCTTCGACACCAGCTCGAGCGTGGCGGGCGAGCGGCCGAAGAAGTGCTTGCGCACGAAGGCACCGTCGTTGGCCTTGAAGGCCTGGTAGTCGCCGTCGAGCGTGTCCATCATGATCTTGCGTAAGGCACCATCCTTGTCGCGCGCGAGCAGCGGATCCCAGTTGCTGCCCCACAGCAGCTTGATGACGTTCCAGCCCGAGCCGCGGAACTCGCCTTCCAGCTCCTGGATGATCTTGCCGTTGCCGCGCACCGGCCCGTCGAGCCGCTGCAGATTGCAGTTGATGACGAACACCAGGTTGTCGAGCTTCTCGCGCGCCGCCAGGCCGATGGCGCCGAGGCTCTCGGGCTCGTCCATCTCGCCGTCGCCGCAGAACACCCACACCTTGCGCTGGCTGGTGTCGGCGATGCCACGCGCGTGCAGGTACTTGAGAAAGCGCGCCTGGTAGATCGACATGATCGGCCCCAGCCCCATCGACACCGTGGGGAACTGCCAGAACCCGGGCATCAGCTTCGGGTGCGGATAGCTCGACAGGCCCTTGCCATCAACCTCCTGCCGGAAATTCAGCAACTGCTCTTCGCTGACGCGACCCTCGAGGTAGGCACGCGCGTAGATGCCCGGCGCGCTGTGGCCCTGGATGTAGAGCAGATCGCCGCCGCGCTCGGGCGTGTCGGCATGCCAGAAGTGGTTGAAGCCGCAGGCGAACATGTGCGCCAGCGACTGGAACGAGCTGATGTGGCCACCGAGGTCGCCGCCGTCGGCCGGGTCGAGCCGATTGGCCTTGACCACCATCGCCATCGCGTTCCAGCGCATGTAGGCGCGCAGCCGCTCTTCGAGGTCGAGCCGCCCGGGGCTGCGTTCCTCGTCTTCGGGCTTGATGGTGTTGACGTAGGGCGTGGTCGCCGAGAACGGCATGTCGATGCCGTGCTCGCGCGCCTGCTCGAGCAACTGCTCCAGCAGGAAGTGCGCGCGCTGCGGCCCTTCGGCCGCGACCACCGCCGACAGCGCCTCGATCCACTCGCGGGTCTCCTGGGCGTCGGGGTCGTTGGCCGCGAGACCGGGCACCGATTGGGGCAATGCGGACATGGGCATCTCCTGGATCTGCTGATGTGCGGGCTCGGCGGCCGTCGCGATCGCGGCCGCGGCGGCGCAGTCTCGCACAAATCGCGCAAATTTCAAATAGTGCTACATGATTTCACTATATGGATTGATCGCCGACTCGGGGGCCGATGGTGCCCGGGCGCCCCGGGATAATCGTTCGCAATGGATCCGCGCGCCGAGGCCAAGACCCCCACGCCGGCCGGCCCCACCCTCGGCCAGCGGCTGATCGGTCGCTGGTGGCGGCGGCAGACGCCGGCGCGGCAGGACCGCTTTGCCACGCTCGGGCCGTTGGTGTCGGTGCTGCTGTTCCTCGCGGCGATCATCTCGGCGTTCTGGTACCTGCGCAACGAGGAAACCGAGCGCGAGGCCGAAGCGGTCAAGCGCGACGCCGAGATCGCGCAGCAGCAGATCCGGCTGCACCTGATCGAGAACCAGGAGCAGCTGGTGCAGCTGGCGCGGCAGATCGTGACGCGCGAGATCGACGTCGAGGAAGTCCAGCGTCTGGCCAACGCCTTCGGCTCCGAGCGCCCGGAGATCGTCGCGCTGAGCTGGCTCGACGCGCTGCGCAAGCGCCGCGCGAGCTACCACTCGGTGCTCGGCGATCCCGAGACGCATCCGCTGGGCAACGCCGACGACCGCACGCGCGCCGCCGGCGGCCGCAGCCGCGAGGCCGAATGGGCGTTCATCGCCGCGCGCGACTCGCGGCAGCCGGTGTACTCGCGGCCGTTCAAGGACAGGCTCGGCACGCCGGTGTTCCAGGCCCACGTGCCGCTGCTGATCGGCGGCGTGTTCTCCGGCGCGCTGGTGGTCGAGTATTCGGTCGAGGGCCTGCTGCGGCACTTCGTGCCGCCCGAGGTGGCGCGCCGCCGCGCCATCTCGGTGCTCGACGACGAGGGCCAGGTGCTGGCCAGCACGGTGACGCAGATGCCCGGCAACGCCAAGCCGCGCGCGTCGATCGTGCACGACGTGCCGCTCGCGCCGTCGGCCAACGGCGTGGTGCTGCGCGGCACCGGCTATCGCACCTCGGTCGGCCTGATCGGCAACACGCTGTTCTGGATGGTGGTCGCGCTGTCGGGCCTCACGGTGTGGATGCTGCTCGGCACCTGGCGCCACATGCGCCGGCGCGCGCAGATCCAGGTCGCGCTGGTGCAGGAGACCAACTTCCGCCGCGCGATGGAGAACTCCATGCTCACCGGCATGCGCGCGATGGACCTCGAAGGCCGCATCACCTACGTCAACCCGGCGTTCTGCGCGATGACCGGCTTCACCGAGCCCGAGCTGATCGGCCGCCTGCCGCCCTTCCCGTACTGGCCCGCCGACCGCCTCGACGAGAACTCGCGCCTGCTGCAGCAGGAGTTGCAGGGCCGCAGCCCGGCCGGCGGCATCGAGGTCAAGGTGCAGCGCAAGGACGGCGTGCTGTTCGACTCGCGCATGTACGTCTCGCCGCTGATCGATCCGCGCGGCAAGCAGACCGGCTGGATGACCTCGATGACCAACATCACCGAGGCCAAGCGCATCCGCGACCAGCTCTCGGCCTCGCACGAGCGCTTCACCACCGTGCTCGAAGGGCTCGACGCCGCGGTGTCGGTGCTGTCGGTGCAGCAGGGCGAGCTGCTGTTCGCCAACCGCTCGTATCGCCTGTGGTTCGGCGCCGATGCGCGCGGCCATGCGCAGCTGGCCAGCGGCAGCGGCCCGGCGCCGGGGCTCGACGCGCCGGGCGACGACGCGGTCGACAACCTCTCGGGCCTGCCGGCGCAGGAGCTGACGCACACTGGCGCCGATCCGCGCGAGGTCTACATCGAATCGCTCGACAAGTGGTTCGACGTGCGCTCGCGCTACCTGCAGTGGACCGACGGCCGCCTGGCGCAGATGCTGATCGCCACCGACGTCACCGCACGGCGCCGCGTCGAGGAGCAGGCCGCGCTGCAGGCCGAGCGGGCGCAGATGTCGAGCCGCCTGATCACGATGGGCGAGATGGCCAGCTCGGTGGCGCACGAGCTGAACCAGCCGCTGACGGCGATCACCAACTACTGCAACGGCATGGTCTCGCGCGTGCGCGGCGAATCGATCGACCGCGAAGACCTCGTGGCCGCGCTGGAGAAGACCGCGCGCCAGGCCGAGCGCGCGGGGCAGATCATCCAGCGCATCCGCGCCTTCGTGCGCAAGAGCGTGCCGCAGCGCCAGGCGGCGCAGGCGCGGCAGATCGTCGACGACGCGCTCGAACTCGCCAGCATCGAGCTGCGGCGGCGCAACGTCACGATCCAGAGCTACGTGGCGCAGCGCCTGCCCGAGCTGCAGGTGGACCCGATCCTGATCGAGCAAGTGATCCTGAACCTCGTGCGCAACGGCGCCGAGGCGATCGACCAGGCGCAGATGCCGCCGGCGCGCCGCCACGTCGCGCTGCGCGTGGTGCCGCGCCACACGCCCGAGGAAGGCGGCGTCATCGAGTTCAGCGTCACCGACACCGGGCCGGGCCTGCCCGACGAGGTGCTGGGCCGGCTGTACGAGGCGTTCTTCTCGACCAAGGCCGAAGGCCTGGGCATCGGGCTGTCGCTGTGCCGCTCGATCGTCGAGTCTCACCGCGGCCGGATCAAGGCCCAGAATCTCTACAATGGCACCACCGTCGTCGGCTGCCGCTTCTCGTTCGTGCTGCCGGTCGATCTGCCGGCTCGCACCGATGCCCAGGCACCGGCGGCAACGCCGGATGCGGCCCCCAACCCAGCTGCTGTGACATCCCCATGAGCCTGATCCCCAAGAAAGGCACCGTCTACGTGGTCGACGACGACGAGGCGGTGCGCGATTCGCTGCAATGGCTGCTCGAAGGCAAGGACTACCGCGTCAAGTGCTTCGACTCGGCCGAGTCGTTCCTGTCGCGCTTCGATCCGCGCGAGGTGGCCTGCCTGATCGCCGACATCCGCATGGACGGCATGAGCGGCCTGGAGCTGCAAGACAGGCTGCTCGAACGCAAGAGCCCGCTGCCGGTGGTGTTCATCACCGGCCACGGCGACGTGCCGATGGCGGTGACCACGATGAAGAAGGGCGCGATGGATTTCATCGAGAAGCCCTTCAAGGAAGAGGAGCTGCTGCCGCTGGTGGAGCGCATGCTCGACCAGGCGCGCTCGGCCTTCAGCCAGCACCAGGAGCAGGCCAGCCGCGACGCGCTGCTCTCGCGCCTGACCACGCGCGAGGCGCAGGTGCTCGAACGCATCGTCGCCGGCCGCCTCAACAAGCAGATCGCCGACGACCTCGGCATCAGCATCAAGACGGTCGAGGCGCACCGCGCCAACATCATGGAGAAACTCAACGCCAACACGGTGGCCGATCTGCTGAAGATCGCGCTGGGCGCCAGCAGCGCCACCAAGGCCTGAGCCGTTGACCGTATCGTCCGCGCAGGGGCCGCTGGTTGCCAGCGGCCCTTTCGTTTCGACCATCGTTTCGCAGATCTTCAGGAGCACCAGCACATGACCGCACGCCTCATCGACGGCAATGCCCTTGCCGAGCGCATCCGCACCGAGGTGGCGCAGCGCGCCGCCCGCCTGCGCGCGCGCGGCGTCCAGCCCGGCCTCGCCGTGGTGCTGGTGGGCGACGACCCCGCTTCGGCGGTCTACGTCAAGCACAAGGTCACCGACTGTCAGGGCGCGGGGCTGCACTCGGTGCTCGAGAAGCACGACGCGTCGATCACCGAGGCCGCGCTGCTCGAACGCGTGGCGGCGCTGAATGCCGACCCGGCGATCCACGGCATCCTGGTGCAGATGCCGCTGCCCAAACACATCGACCCGCACCGCGTGATCGGCGCCATCGCGCCGCACAAGGACGTCGACGGTTTCCATGTCGTCAACGCCGGCGCGCTGATGACCGGCCAGCCCGGCTTCAAGGCCTGCACGCCTTACGGCTGCATGAAGCTGATCGAGACCACCGGCGTCGATCTGCGCGGCAAGCATGCGGTGGTGATCGGCCGCAGCAACATCGTCGGCAAGCCGATGGCGCTGCTGCTGCTGCAGGCCAACGCCACGGTCACGGTGTGCCACAGCATGACGCCCGACATCGGCGCCCACACCCGTCAGGCCGACGTGGTGGTGGTGGCCGTCGGCCGGCGCAACACGCTGCGCGCCGACATGGTCAAGCCCGGCGCCGTGGTGGTCGACGTCGGCATGAACCGCAACGACGCCGGCAAACTGTGCGGTGACGTGGACTTCGCTGCCGTGCGCGAGGTGGCGGGGTGGATCACCCCGGTGCCGGGTGGGGTCGGCCCGATGACGCGCGCGATGCTTCTGGTCAATACTCTGGAGGCCGCCGAACGCGCCGTGCGCTGAGCGGCACGCCCCACCGCATGACGAACCCGCTGCTGCAGACCGCCGGACTCCCCGCTTACGCGGACATCCGGCCCGAACACGTGAGGCCGGCGCTCGACGAGCTGCTGGCCGACGCCGAGACGGCGCTGCAGCGCGCCGCCGGCACCGCCGTGCCGGCGGACTACCACGCGCTGTCGGCGGTGCTCGACACCGCGGTCGAGCGCCTGTCGCGCGTGTGGGGCACCGTCGGCCACCTGAACCAGGTGGCCGACAGCCCGGCGCTGCGCGCGGCGTTCAACGACAGCCTGCCGCGCATCACCGACTTCTACAGCCGCCTCGGCGCCGACGCGGCGCTGTACGCCAAGTACAAGGCCGTGGACCCCGACGCGCAGGCGCTCGACGCCGCGCAGCGCCGCGTGCTCTCGAACGCCAGGCGCGACTTCGTGCTCTGCGGCGCCGAGCTGACCGGCGCCGCGCGCGAGCGCTACCTGCGCATCCGCGACCGCCTGGCCGAGCTGGGCCAGCGCTTCGAGGAGCATGTGCAGGACGCCACCGACGGCTACAGCCTCGTCGTCGGCGAACAGCGCCTGGCCGGCGTGCCCGAAGACGTGCGCCGCGCGGCGCGCCTCGAGGCCCAGAGCCGCGGGCTCGACGGCTGCCAGCTCGGCCTGCACTACCCGCGCTGGATGCCGGTGATGCAGTTCGCCACCGATCGCGACCTGCGCGAAACGCTGTACCGCGCCTACTTCACGCGCGCCAGCGAGCTCGGCGACAGCGCGCACGACAACGGCGCGCTGATGCGCGAGATCCTCGAGCTGCGGCGCGAGACCGCCGCGCTGCTCGGCTTCGCGAATCATGCCGAGCTGTCGCTGGCCACCAAGATGGCGAAGTCGCCGGCGCAGGTGCTGCAGTTCCTGCACGACCTGGCCGGCCGCGCCCGCGCGCAGGCCGAGCGCGACGCCGACGAGATGCGCCGCTTCGCGCGCGACGAGCTGGGGATCGCCGAGCTGATGCCGTGGGACCACGATTTCGTGGCCGAGCGGCTGCGCGAGTCGCGCTACGCGTTCAGCGAGCAGCAGGTCAAGCAGTACTTCACCGCGCCGCGCGTGCTCGACGGGCTGTTCCGCATCATCGAGACGCTGTTCGAGGTCTCGATCCGCGAAGACGATGCCCCGGTCTGGCACGACAGCGTGCGCTTTCACCGCATCGAGCGCGACGGCCAGCTCGTCGGCCAGTTCTATCTCGACCTCTACGCGCGGCCCGGCAAGCGGCCTGGTGCGTGGATGGACCACGCCCGCGGCCGCTGGCGCCGCCCCGACCGGAGCGGCGAGGTGCAGACGCCGGTGGCCAACCTGGTGTGCAACTTCGCCGCGCCGGTGGGCGACCATCCTTCGCTGCTGACCCACGACGACGTGGTCACGCTGTTCCACGAATTCGGCCACGGCCTGCACCACATGCTCACGCGCGTGGAGGAGCTCGCGGTGGCCGGCATCTCCGGCGTCGAGTGGGACGCGGTGGAGCTGCCGAGCCAGTTCATGGAGAACTTCTGCTGGGAGTGGCCCGTGCTGTCGCGCCTGGGCGCGCACGTGGACGACGGCTCGCCGCTGCCGCGCGAGCTGTTCGACCGCATGCTCGCGGCGCGCAACTTCCAGAGTGCGCTCGCGTTGCTGCGGCAGGTGGAATACGCGCTGCTCGACATGCGGCTGCACGTGGAGCCCGACACGCACGCCGACATCGTGGCGCTGGCGCGCGCAGTGCGGCAGGAGGTGAACGTGTGGCCGCTGCCGGCGTTCAGCCGCTACCCGCATACGTTCTCTCACATCTTCGCCGGCGGCTATTCGGCGGGTTACTACAGCTACAAGTGGGCCGAGGTGCTGTCGGCCGACGCCTTCGCCGCGTTCGAGGAGAGCGGGCTGTTCGACGCCGAGACCGGGCGCCGCTACCGGCGCGAGATCCTCGAGGTCGGCGGCAGCCGCGACGCGATGGTGAGCTTCCGCGCCTTCCGCGGCCGTGAACCAAGTATCGCGGCGTTGCTCCGGCACCAAGGAATCGCTTGAGGTCCGCAGCCGGGTCGGCTAGATTGCGGCGCATGAGTCCGTTCAGTCGTCTTGCCGGGGCCGCAGCGGCCGGCCTGTTGCTGGCCCTGCCCGCGCACGCGCTGTACAAGGTGGTCGCCCCCGACGGCAGCGTCACCTACACCGATCGTCCGCCGCCGGCCGATCTCGGCAAGCCGCAGCCGATCGCCCGCGACGGCGCGCCGGCCCCCGAGGCATCGAGCGCGGCCGCCGCTGCGCTGCCGCTCGAGCTGCGCCAGGCCGTGGCCCGCTTCCCGGTCACGCTGTACACCTCCACCGATTGCGCGCCCTGCGACACCGGCCGCCGCCTGCTGCAGGTGCGCGGCATCCCGTTCGTCGAGAAGCGCGTGCTCAGCGAAGACGACGCCGAGGCCATGAACCGCCTCACCGGTGGGCGCTCGGTGCCCACGCTCACCGTCGGCTCGCAGGCCCTGCGCGGCCTGTCCGACGCCGACTGGCATGCCTATCTCGACGTGGCCGGCTATCCGCGCGAATCGAAGCTGCCGCGCGGCTACCAGCCGCCGGCAGCCGCACCGCTGGTGGCGCGCGAGGCCGAGCCCAAGCCGCAGCCGGCACCGCCGCCACCACCGAAGGTCGACAGCGCCTCGACCGCGCCCGTTGCGCCGCCGCCGGCGCCCAGCGGCATCCGGTTCTGATCGCATTCTGATCAGAACCTGAGTCGCCGCGCCGGCCAGCTGCCCGCCGCGGTGGCCGAGCCCACGCTCCAGAACAGCGCCGCCACGCCCACGGCCGCACCGGCCAGGCCGAACACCAGCGGCAGCACGCTGCTCGACAGGTTGATCACGATCGAGCGCAGCGCGATCGCCTCGCCGTGGCGCGTGTCGGGCGAAAGGTGGTGCAGGCCCGACATGATCATCGGCTGCACCGAGCCGAGCGTGACGCCCAGCCCCATCGCCAGCGCACCCATCGCCCACGGCGAGCCCGCGAACGGATAGGCCGCGAAGATCAGGCCGGTGCCGATCATCGCCGCGCGCAGCACCTCGACCTCGCGCATGCGGTGCGCGATCAGCGGGATCAGCAGCCGCACGCCGGTGACGGCGAGCGTGAAGCTGCCGAGGATGAGCCCGATCGTCGACGCGCTGAAGCCCTGGTCGTGCCCCAGCACCGGCACCGCGAAGGTGTGCACGTCCCAGCATGCCGACAGCAGCAGGTTCACCATCAGCAGCCGCTTCATGCCGGGCAGCTGCAGCAGATCCCAGGCCGTGGTGTCGGCGCTGCGCCGCGGAGCCGGCGGCTTGCGCGGCACGCGCCGCGCGGCCAGCAGCGTCACGATCGGCAGCAGCAGCAGCACCGCGAAGGCCACGCGAAAGCCCGCCGCGTCGATCACCAGGCCGGTCAGCACCGGGCCGATCACGTTGCTCATCGACGGCGCCATGCCGAGCCAGCTGAACACGCGCATGCGCTGCACGCTGTCCATCGCGGTCTGCCCGGCGGTGCGCTGGATCGAGATCAGGCCCACGTTGGTGCCGGCACCGGCGAGCGTCGCCGCGACGCCGAGGGCCAGGAACTGCAGCTGCCCGCTCCACAGCGTGCCGGCGATCGCCGTGCCCATGCCCAGCAGCGTGAAGGCCACCGCCCATTTCACCGGCCGGTGAAAACCGTGCTTGTCGGCCATGCGGCCGGCGCGCAGCGCCAGCATCACCGGCGCCACCGCAAACAGCGACATCAGCACGCCGACCGCCATCGCGCTGGAGCCTTCGCGCAGCGCGAGCAGCGGCGCGGCCATGCGCAGCCCGGCCATCGCGCTGTGCAGGCCGAGCTGGCTCGCGATCAGCGCCACCAGGGTCGGGCCCAGCGGCGGCCCGGCGGGCGGCCGCGGCGGCGCGCCGGGCGATGCGGCGTCGATCGGAGCCGGCTCAGGCACCGGCACCGCCCTCGCCTGCCGGCTCGTCGTCATCCGTCGCGCCGGGCAGCAGCTGCTGCGCGTGCGACTCCGGCAGCGCCTCCACGTTCTTGAGCGCGCGCGTCATCTGGCGCGTGCGCGTCTGCGCGGCGTCGATCGAGTTGAGCACCGTCTGCGTCTGGTCCTTCACCTTCGACAGCACGCGGCCGAACTTGTCGAACTCGGTCTTCACCGCACCGAGCACCTCCCACACCTCGGCCGAGCGCTGCTCCAGCGCCAGCGTGCGAAAGCCCATCTGCAGGCTGGTCAGCGTGGCCAGCAGCGTGGTGGGGCCGGCCAGCGTGACGCGGTGCTCGCGCTGCAGCGCCTCGACCAGCCCGGGCCGGCGCAGCGCCTCGGCATACAGGCCTTCGGTGGGCACGAACAGGATCGCGAAATCGGTGGTGTGCGGCGCGGCGATGTACTTCTCGCGGATCGACCGCGCCTCGAGCCGCAGGCGCGTCTCGATGGCCCGCGCGGCGGTCTCGAGCGCGGCCACGTCGGCGCGCTCCTGCGCATCGAGCAGGCGCTCGTAGTCCTCGCGCGGGAATTTGGCATCGATGGGCAGCCACATCGGCCGGCCGTCGTCGCGCCGGCCGGGCAGGCGGATCGCGAACTCCACGCGCGCGCCGCTGCCGGGCACCGTCTCGACGTTGGTGGCGTACTGCTCGATCGTGAACACCTGCTCGAGCAGCCCGGCGAGCTGCACCTCACCGACCATGCCGCGCGTCTTCACGTTGGTGAGCACGCGGTTGAGCGAGCCCACGTCGCGCGCCAGGCCTTGCATCTCGCCCAGGCCCTTGTGCACCTGCTCGAGCCGGTCGGCCACCTGCTTGAAGCTCTCGCCCAGGCGCTGCTCGAGCGTGGCATGCAGCTTCTCGTCGACCGTGACGCGCATCTGCTCGAGCTTCTTCTCGTTGCCCTCCTGCAGCAGCAGCAAGCGCGCATCGACCGCCTGCCGCACTTCGCCGAGGCGGCGCTCGTTGGCTTCGGAGAGCTTCGTGAGCTGTTCGGCCAGCGTGTCGGCAAAGCGGCGCAGCGCGCCTTCGGTGCCCTGCTGCATGCCGGCCAGCTGCGTGCGGAAGGTGTCGATCTGCTCGTTTTGCGTGCGCGCCACGTCGCCGCTTTGCGTCAGCAGCATCTGCTGGAAGTTGGCGAGGTCGCCGCGCGTGCCCTGCCCCACGCGGCCGAGCTCGTCGCGCAGCTCGCGCTCCAGGCGCTCGATGGCGCCCTGTACCTGCGGCGGTACGCCGGATTCGCGCGGCCGCAGCGCGAGCCACAGCAACAACAGCAGCGCCAGCACCAGCAGCGCAGGAACGATCCACTCGGGCATGGGCCCGATTGTCTCAGGCCGTCACGGGCCGATTCAGGCCGGGCGTGGGCGCGGCGGCAGCACCGATGGGGCGATCGCCGCGTGCGGCGCACCGCCGGTCAGCGCGGCGTTGCCCCTGGGCACGCTGCCCGCGTGGAAGCCGATCAGCGACAGCATCACGAAGAAGCCGATCACGTAGGCCAGCGCCACGTGCCAGCCGTGCCGCAGCCACTGGCCCACGCTGCGTGCCTGCGGGTACATGTTCGACAACGCCACGCCGGCCGACGAACCGAACCAGATCATCGAGCCGCCGAAGCCGACGGCAAAGGCCAGGAAGCCCCAGTCGTAGCCGCCCTGCCTCAGCGCCAGCGCGGTGAGCGGGATGTTGTCGAACACCGCCGACAGGAAGCCGAGCCCGAGCGCGGTGGGCCACGAGGCGGCGGGCAGTTTCTCGACCGGCATCATCGAGGCGCACAACACCAGCGACAGCAGGAACACGGTGCCTTTGAACGCGCCGGGCAGCAGGCTCCAGTCGGGCTTGCGCAGCGGCGCCGTCACCAGCACCGCCACCCACACCGCGGCGCCGAGAAAGGGGAACAGGTCCGACACCGCGTTGAAGCGCGTGTTGACGACGATGTTGACCGCCACCGCCGCGATCAGGATGAAGGCCACGATGCCGGCGCGGGCCCAATCGACGGCCGCGTGTGCTTGCTCGTCCTTCTCGATCGGCGAGAACTTCTGCTGCTGCAGCGAGGCCGGGATGCCGCAGACCACGACGGCCACCCCCGAGGCGATGAATGCCTCCAGCACCTCCAGCGGGTGCACGCCGGCGATCCACATCATCGTCGTCGTGGTGTCGCCGACCACCGAGCCGGCACCGCCGGCATTCGACGCCGCGACGATCGCCGCCAGATAGCCCACGTGCACCTTGCCGCGAAACACCGTGTGCGCGATCGCGCCGCCGATCATCGCGGCGGCGATGTTGTCGAGGAAGCTCGACAGCACGAACACCAGCAGCAGCAGCACGAAGCCGCCCTTCCAGTCGTCGGGCAGCCAGCGCGGCAGCACGGCCGGGATCTGGCTGTCCTCGAAGTGCTTGGCCAGCAGCGCGAAGCCGAGCAGCAGCAGCAGCAGGTTCACCAGGATCACCCACTCGTGCAGCAGGTGCGCGCCGAAGCCCGCGACGCCGGCGCCGGTCTTGAACGGCGAGAAGACGATCTTGTAGAGGGCGATCGCGATCGCGCCGGTCACTGCTGTGCGCAGCGTGTGGGCATGGAACAGCGCCACGCCGGCCAGCACGATGCCGAAGAGCACGAACTCGACGGGCACGGGCCCGATGGCAGGGCCGCCGAAGGCAGTGGGGTTCATGGGCGCGATGGCGTGGGCCGGTTCGAGGCAAACGGCCCGAACTGTCCCACATCACGCCGGTTGCGGCCGTGGGTGTTTTCGATCACGCGCTGCGCAATGCCTGCCAACAAGAGGCGCTTTGCAGCGCCTACCAACAAGAGGCGCTTTGCAGCGCCTCGTGCACGGTGCGCAGATGCACGCCCACCGTGGCATCGATGTCGGTGCCGTAGCCGCCGGCCATCGCCACGGCCACCGGGATGCCGCGTTCGCGCAAGGCATCGAACACGCGCCGGTCGCGCTCGGCGAGGCCGGCCGCCGTGAGCTTCAGGCGGCCGAGGCGATCGCCTTCGTGCGGGTCGGCGCCGGCGAGGTAGAACGCGAGGCCCGGCATCGCACCCTCGTGCCGCTGCCACACGCTGCGCAGTGCGCCATCGAGCGCGGCGAGATAGCGCTCGTCATCGCAGCCGTCGGGCAGCTCGACATCGAGATCGCTGGTCGCCTTGCGCGCCGGGAAGTTGCGCGCGCCGTGCATCGAGAACGTGAACACCGTGGCATCGTCGGCGAAGATCGCCGCGGTGCCGTCGCCCTGGTGCACGTCGAGGTCGACCACCAGCACGCGCAGCAGCGTGCGCGAGCGGCGATGCATCTCGGCCTGCATCAGCCGCGCCGCCACGGCCACGTCGTTGAAGACGCAATAGCCGCTGCCGCGGTCGGCATGGGCATGGTGCGAGCCGCCGGCCAGCTGCAGCGCCACGCCTTCGGCCAGCGCCGCGCGCGCGGCGCCGATCGTGGCGCCGACCGATCGCCGCGAGCGCTCCACCAGCGCCGGCGACCACGGCAGCCCGATCGCGCGCTGCGCAGCGTCGGGCAGGCTGCCGTGCACCACGGCATCGATGTAGCCCGGCGTGTGGGCGAGCGCGAGCTCGCCGTCGCTCGCGGGCTCGGCCTCGTGCAGCTCGACGCCGGGCAGCTCGGCCCGCACCCGCTCCAGCAGGCGTGCACTCTTGGGCGTCGGAAACCGGTGCCCGGCCGGCAGCGCAACCGCGATGTGCGAGGCGTGGAAGACCTGCATGCGGCCGGGATTGTCCGGCGCCTTAGAACAGCCCCCCTAGAATGTTGCAATGCAACAAAATGGGCTTGCAAAGCTCGGGTAGACCCCTATACTTCGGGTCATGTTGCAGCGCAGCATGCGTGCAGCAAGAGCCCCGAACCCCATTCAACCAGGAGATTGAACATGCTGACCGCCGAACAAGTCGTTGCCGCCAACAAGGCGAATGTCGAAGTCCTCTTCGGCCTGACCAACAAGGCCTTCGAAGGCGTCGAGAAGCTCGTCGAGCTGAACCTGCAAGTGGCCCGCACCGCGCTGAGCGAAGCCGCCGAAGGCGCCAAGGCCGCGCTGTCGGTCAAGGACGCGCAAGAGCTGATGTCGCTGCAAGCCAGCCTGCTGCAGCCGAGCGCCGAGAAGGCCGTGGCCTATGGCCGCCATCTGTACGAGATCGCCGCCACCACCAATGCCGAAGTCAGCAAGGTGGCCGAGTCGCAGTTCGGTGACCTGCAGAAGAAGTTCGTCGCCAGCGTCGACAGCGCGATCAAGAACGCGCCGGCCGGCACCGAGAACGCGGTGGCGCTGGTGAAGTCGGCCATCGCGGCCGCGAACAACGCCTACGAGAGCGTGCAGAAGGCCGCCAAGCAGGCCGCCGACATCGCCGACGCCAACATCCAGGCGGTGACCGCCACGGCCGTCAAGGCCACGCAGAGCACCGCCAAGGGCCGTCGCGGCTGAGCATTGCGCAGCGTTGAACTCACGAGACTCGAACCCATATAGAGTGAGTCTGCGGCTGAGGCCGCAGGGCGATTGAAAGGTTGTCTCCTCGGTACCTTTCGAAATCAGATTCAGGGTACCTTCGGCCCGGTGGCTTGCTACCGGGCCATTTTTCTTTGGCCGGCGCACTTCGCGTTGCGGTCGCCGACATAAGCATCCAACTTCTTTGTAGTTCCCCAGAATAACGTCGGTCCGTAGAGTCATGGCATTAGCCCATGTACACCTACACCGATTTCGACCGCCAGCTCGTCCGCCGGCGCGCGGCGCAGTTCCGCGACCAGCTCGAGCGCCACCTCGCCGGCGAACTGCCCGACGACGCCTTCCGCCCGCTGCGGCTGCAGAACGGCTGGTACATCCAGCGCCACGCGCCGATGCTTCGCATCGCCGTGCCCTACGGCGAGCTCACGAGCCGCCAGCTGCGACAGCTCGCGCGCGTGGCCCGCGAGCACGACCGCGCCGACGTGGCGCGCCACCGCGGCCGCGGCGGCGTGGGCCACTTCACCACGCGGCATAACCTGCAGTTCAACTGGATCCCGCTGGAGCGCGCGGCCGACGTGATGGATCTGCTGGCCGAGGCCGACATGCACGGCATCCAGACCAGCGGCAACTGCATCCGCAACGTCACCACCGACGCGCTGGCCGGCATCGCGCCCGACGAGGTGGTCGATCCGCGGCCGTACTGCGAGATCCTGCGCCAGTGGAGCACGCTGCATCCGGAATTCGCGTTCCTGCCGCGCAAGTTCAAGATCGCCGTCACCGGCGCACGCGAGGACCGCGCCGCGATCGGCTGGCACGACATCGGGTTGCAGCTGCTGCGCGATGCGCGCGGCGAGGTCGGCTTCAAGGTGCTGGTGGGCGGCGGCATGGGCCGCACGCCGCTGATCGCCGCCGAGATCGCCGCCTTCGTGCCGTGGCAGCAGATTCTCGTGTTCATCGAGGCCATCGTGCGCGTGTACAACCTCTACGGCCGGCGCGACAACCTCTTCAAGTCGCGCATCAAGATCCTCGTCAAGGCCGAGGGCCAGCGCTTCGTCGACGCGGTGCAGCGCGAGTTCCGCGCCATCCTCGAGGAAGACGCCGGCGGCGCGGCGCACCTGATCCCCGAGCACGAACTCACTCGCGTGGCGCGGGCCTTCTCGGTGCCGGCGGGCGTGGCCGCCAACGAGGCGACGAACACCACCGAAGCGCCGGTCTCGCGGCCGCTGGCCTACCAGCGCTGGCTCGCGCGCAACGTGCATGCGCACAGGCTCGCCGGCCACCGCGCGGTGACGCTCTCGCTCAAGCGCGCGGGCCAGGCTCCCGGCGACGTGAGCGCCGAGCAGATGGAACTCGCTGCCGACCTGGCCGAGCGCTTCAGCCACGGCGAGCTGCGCGTCAGCCACGAGCAGAACCTGCTGCTGCCGTGGGTGCGCGAGAGCGAGCTGCACGCGCTGTGGCTGGCGGCCCAGGCGGCCGGCTTCGCGACGCCGAATATCGGGTTGCTCACCGACATGATCGCCTGCCCGGGCGGCGACGTCTGCGGCCTGGCCAACGCGCGCTCGACGCCGATCGCAGCGGCGATCGACGAGCGCTTCGCCGACCTCGACGCGCAGCACGACATCGGCGACATCGACCTGCACATCAGCGGCTGCATGAATTCATGCGGCCACCACCACAGCGGCCACATCGGCATCCTCGGCGTCGACAAGGACGGCGCCGAGTGGTACCAGATCACGCTGGGCGGCTCCGACGGCTCCGCGCTCTCGGGCCCGGCCACGCCGGGCAAGGTGATCGGCCCGGCGTTCGCGGCCGACGAGGTGCCCGACGCGATCGAGGCCGTGATCGACACCTACCTCGCGCGGCGCCGGCCCGGCGAGCGCTTCGTCGACGCCGCGCGTCGGCTCGGCGTGGCGCCGTTTCGCGCCGCCGCCGACGCCGTGCGCCACGCCACGGCAGACGAAAACGAAACCGCCGAAGCCTGAACGGAGCACCGATGCGCATCATCACCGCGGCCGACGACGACTACGCCGTTGCCACCGAACCGTTCCAACCCACCACGCGCCCCACGCTGCTGCCGTGGGCGCAATGGAGCACGCTGCGCACGCATTGGCCACGCGACGCGCGCGTCGGCATCGTGCTGCCCAACACGGTCGACGTGACGCTGCTGCGCGCCGACCTGCCGCGCTGGAGCGTGGTGGCGCTCGAGTTCCCCAAGTGGACCGACGGCCGTGCCTACAGCCAGGCCCGCCTGCTGCGCGCGCGGCTCGGCTATGGCGGCGAGATTCGCGCCCATGGCGAGGTGCTGGTCGACATGCTGCCGCTGCTGCAACGCAGCGGCTTCGACGCCGCGTGCCTGCGCGACGGCCAGAGCGCCGAGGCGGCGCGCCGCGCCTTCGGCTTCTTCCCCGGTCACTACCAGGGCGACGTGCTCGAGCTGCTCCCGCTGTTCGCGCGAAGGGCCGCATGAGCGGCGCCGTTTCATCTGCACGCGCGCTCGATGCCCGCGAGACAGCGGGCCGCCCGCCGCCGCTGCCGCGCTGCACGCCGGCCGGCCCGCGGCGCTGACGGTCCGCATCGGCGCCCGTGCCCTGGGGGGTATACCCCTTCGCGCCGACCGGCCACACATCCAGGCGCGCAGCGTCGGGCCGTAAAATCACACGCTGCCTCGTGGTGCGCGCTCCGGCGCAGGCCTTCCCTGCGTGCCCGGCGCGCAAGGCCCCACCGGGCAGACCCTCGCACAACCCAGACTCCGAACATGACCCACGTCGTCCTCGAATCGTGCATCCGCTGCAAGTACACCGACTGCGTGGACGTCTGCCCGGTGGACTGTTTCCGCGAGGGCCCCAACTTCCTGACCATCGACCCCGACGAGTGCATCGACTGCGCCGTGTGCATCCCCGAGTGCCCGGTCAACGCGATCATGCCCGAAGAAGACGTGCCGGCGGATCAGCAGTCGTACATCGCGCTCAATGCCGAGCTGTCCAAGAAGTGGCCGGCCATCACCAAGCGCAAGGCCGCGTTGCCCGACGCCGACGACTGGAAGGACAAGCAGAACAAGCTCAAGGAGCTGATCCGCTGACGCGCGGCATCGCTCGCACCGGTTCATGTCCACACCCGATTCCGCGGCCGGCGTGCCGGCGGCTGCTGCCGGCCCGATCGACACCGACGCCGTGATCGTCGGCGCGGGCCCGGTGGGCCTGTTCCAGGTGTTCGAACTCGGCCTGCTGGAGATCAAGGCCCACATCATCGATTCGCTGACCTACCCGGGCGGCCAGTGCATCGAGCTGTACCCCGACAAGCCGATCTACGACATCCCGGCCGTGCCGGTGTGCACCGGCCGCGAGCTGACCGACAACCTGCTCGAACAGATCGAACCCTTCGGCGCCACCTTCCACCTCGGCGAAGAGGTGACCGTGGTGAAGAAGCGCGACGACGGCCGCTTCGACGTCGAGACCTCGCGCGGCACGCGCCTGGTGACCAAGACCGTGTTCATCGCCGGCGGCGTGGGCAGCTTCCAGCCGCGCACGCTGCGCATCGACGGGCTCGACCGCTTCGAGGGCAGCCAGCTGCATTACCGCGTGCGCGACCCGCAGCAGTTCGCCGGCAAGAACATCGTGATCGTGGGCGGCGGCGATTCGGCACTCGACTGGACGCTGAACTTCGTGGCCGATGGTCCGCACAAGGCCGAGAGCGTGATCCTGGTGCACCGGCGCGATGGCTTTCGCGCCGCGCCGGCCACGGTGGCCAAGATGCACGAGCTGTGCGACGCCTTGGAGATGCAGTTCATCGTCGGCCAGGTCAGCGGCTACGAGGAGCGCAGCGGCCGGCTCACCGCGCTGAAGGTCACCGGCGGCGACGGCGTGACGCGCGTGGTGCCGGCCGACATGCTGCTGGTGTTCTTCGGCCTGAGCCCCAAGCTCGGGCCGATCGCCGAATGGGGCCTCGGCATCGACCGCAAGCAGCTCGTGGTCGACACCGAGAAGTTCGAGACCAACGTGCCCGGCATCTTCGCGGTCGGCGACATCAACACCTACCCGGGCAAGAAGAAGCTCATCCTCTCGGGCTTTCACGAGGCCGCGCTGGCCGCGTTCGGCGCCGCACCCTACGTGTTCCCCGAGAAGCGCATCCTGCTGCAGTACACCACCACGAGCCCGAAACTCCACAAGGTGCTCGGGGTGGAAACGCCGAATTTCGAAGACTAGGGTCTGTTGACATATGAATCGCACCCGCGTGAGGCCCTGCAAGGGGTGCAATCTAGGCGCCGAGCGCAGCCGGGTTGGACACCCGGCGAGCATCGGCAACGACGAGTGCGCCCCTTGCAGGGCCTCACCCTTCGGGCCGGGGTACCCAAGGGTGCAGGCGGGCGTTGCGCCGCTTGCCAAGGCGTCTAGCCTTGGCTGCGCGACGCGCCTACGCCTGCGCCCTTGGCCACCCCGGCGCGGGTGTGATTCATATGTCAACAGACCCTAGAATCCGCGCACTAGTTCGCTAGGGGTGCTGGCGCAGCGGCCTGAAGCTGCACCGGCTGAGATCAGACCCTCTGAACCTGAACGGGGTAATGCCCGCGCAGGGAAGCCCATGAAACACCGCTGCCTTCTCGTTTCAGCCCTGCTGGCCCACGCCGCCGCGCACGCGCAGGACGTTCAACGCATCACCATCACCGGCAGCGCCACGCCGCGCTCGCCCAGCGTGGCCGGCTTCGGCGACGAGCCGCTCGCGCGCGTGCCGCTGTCGGCCACGGTGATCGACCAGCGCCAGCTGCAAGATGCCGGCATCTCGAGCCTCGGCGACATCACGCGCCTGGACGCCGGCTTCACCGATGCCTACAACGCGCCCGGCTACTGGAACCAGGTGGCCGTGCGCGGCTACACGCTCGACAACCGCAGCAACTACCGCCGCGACGGCCTGCCGATCAACGCCGAGACGGTGATAGGCCAGACCAACAAGCAAAGCCTCGAAGTGCTCAAGGGCACCAGCGGCGTGCAGGCCGGCACCAGCTCGCCCGGCGGGCTGCTCAACCTCGTGGTCAAGCGGCCTCGCGAGCGCGTGCGCGACGCGAGCCTGGCCTGGACGCAAAGCGGCACCGTCGAAGCCGCCGCCGACATCGGCGAGCGCGCGGGCGCCCTCGGCTGGCGCGTCAACGCCAGCGGCGCGCGGCTCGACCCGCAGCTGCGCGCCAGCCGCGGCGAGCGCTGGCTGGCCGCCGGCGCGGTGGACTACAGGCTCGGCGGCGGCACGTTCATCGAGTTCGAGGCCGAGGCCAGCCGCCAGAGCCAGCCCAGCACGCCTGGCTTCAGCCTGCTCGGCGCGCAGCTGCCCGACGCGCGCAGCATCGACCCGCGCATCAACCTCAACAACCAGGCCTGGAGCCTGCCGGTGGTGTTCGCCGGGCGCACAGGTTCGCTGCGCGTGACGCAGACGCTCGTCGACAGCGCGGAGCAGCCACTCGAACTCGTGGTGCATGCGATGCGGCAGCGCCTCGCGAGCGACGACCGCATCGCGTTTCCGTACGGCTGCAGCGCGGAGAACGCGTTCGACCGCTACTGCTCCGACGGCAGCTTCGACTTCTACGACTTCCGCAGCGACGGCGAGCGCCGCACCACCGACGCGCTGAACATCGCACTGCAGGGCCAGGCGCTGCTGGCCGGCCAGAAGCACCAGTTCAGCGCCGGCATGCTGGCCAGCCGGCACGTGGCGCGCTTCGGTGGCCAGGCGTTCAACTTCGTCGGCACCGGCACCATCGACGGCCTCGGCGTGGTGCCGCCGGACCCCACGCTCTTCGACGGCAACACCAACCGCGACGAGCGCAGCACCGAATGGCATCTGCGCGATGCGATCACGCTGGCGCCGGCGTGGAGCCTGTGGGCCGGGCTGCGCCACACGCGCCTGCATCGGCAGAGCGTGGGCACAGACGGCTCGGCATCGACCGACTATCGCCAGGCGTTCACCACGCCGTGGCTGGCACTGGCCCATGCGCTGGACGCACACACGCAGCTCTATGCCAGCGCGGGCCAGGGTATCGAGAGCGAGGTGGTGCCCAACCGCAGCTTCTACGTCAACGCCGGCCAGCCGCTGCCGGCACTGAAGAGCCGCCAGGTGGAGCTCGGCATCAAGCGCGACACCGCGACCCTCGACTGGAGCGTGGCGCTGTTCGACATCCGCCGGCCGGCGGCCAACGACTTTCACGCTGACGACGGCGCGCCCGCGGCCGGCGACTGCACCGACGCCGACCCCTGCGCGCGCCGCACCGACGGCGCCGCGCGCCACCGCGGCCTCGAAGCCGAGGCCGAATGGCAGCTCGGCAGCGTCTCGCTGCGCGGCAGCGCGATGTGGCTGCGCGCACGCCGCGAAGGGTCGGCCAACGCCGCGATCAACGGCCTGCGGCCGACCAACGTGCCCGCGCGCAGCCTGAAAGTGCAGGCGGCGTACAACGTGGCCGCCGTGCCCGGGCTGGCGTGGGTGGGCTTCATCACGCACGAGGGCGAGCGCATGGTGCTGCCCGACAACAGCGTGGCCACGCCGGGCTGGACGCGCATCGACCTCGGCGCGCGCTACACGCAACGCCTCGGTGCGCAGACGCTGGTGTGGCGCCTGGGCGTGGACAACGCGACCGACCACCGCGCCTGGCAGGAAGCGCCATACCAGTACGGCCACGCCTACCTGTACCCGCTGGCGCCGCGCACCTGGCATGCGGGCGTGCTGGCTTCGTTCTAGGTGAGTTTCCGCGGGGCACCGAAGTCGCGTCGCTATAATCGCGCGCTCATTCCCCGATAGCTCAGTCGGTAGAGCGCCGGACTGTTAATCCGTAGGTCCCTGGTTCGAGCCCAGGTCGGGGAGCCAAGAAACACCAGAGTCAGCCGGTTTGCACCTGCTGACTTTTTCGTTTCTGGAGCCGCTGCTGTTGCCGTACTGTTGCCGTAGCGAGCCTACTGAGCCGCTGCTCCGTCGCGATATTTTTTCGTCCAAAGTCATCTGCTTCGCGCGACGGCAGCTTGCCTACATTGGTGCCGCCGACGCACTTTCGGAGCCACCAGATGTCCCAGCGCGCACCAGAAGTCCACGAGCAGATTGCCGGCGCTCAGACTGCGCTCTTCGTTAGGATGTCCGTGGTCATACAGATGACCGGATTGGGGCGATCGACGATCTACCGGCTGATGGCCGAGAACAAGTTCCCCTCGCCCGTGCGGCTTGCGACGCGGGCAGTCGCGTGGCGACGCGTCGATCTCGAGCGCTGGAGCGAGGCGCGGCAATCGATCACGCACTGAAGTAAGACGCGACCGCTTTCGCAGCGCGCGAGTGGAACGTTTCACCGCAGCAAGACAACGCTGAAGCGGGACTTCGCGATGCCGAAGATCGCGGGCCGATCGACGATGCCGACGGCCGGCGGTGAAAGCGACAGCGTCGCGAGCAGTGGAACGAAGCTTTTGTTGCGCGGGCTGCTGCACTACCTGTCGGACCAGGCCGAGCTGACGCGGTGGCAGCCTGGCTTTGCTGGCAAGCGCACCTGGGAACCGTGCGCAAGCACCTGCTGCAGGCGGCCGAGAACAAGATCGCGCGCGAAGATACGCTGCGTTCGCGGCTCTACATCCCCGAAGTGTTCTCGGTCGAGCAGCGCGACGCGATCAACGCCGGCGACCACGCAGTGGTCGCCGGCGATCGTGGCAATGCCCGAGGGACTTCAGCCCAAGCGCAGCACGCCGCGGCCAGGTCGCAGGAGTGCCCGGGTGATTGACCTTGATTTGCATTACTTGCTAACAAGTAGTGCTGTTTGCTACCATACCGGCATGCGCCGGACCCATGCCGATAAGCTCCTGCGCCTCGCCGAGGCGCAGCCAGCCGTTTCGGCGCGAGAACTCTCGGAAGCAGGCGTTCCCCAGCGTGTCCTCTCGCGCATGGCAGCGCGCGGCCGCGTACGCCGCGTCGGCCGCGGCCTCTATGCCAGCGTCGCGGCATCACCCAGCGCCCACCAGTCGGTGATCGAGGTGACGAAGCGAGCGCCGAAGGCCGTGATCTGTCTGCTGTCGGCGCTGGAGATCCACGAGGTGGGCGTGCAGGCGCCGTTCGAGGTCTGGATCGCGCTACCCGCCGGCACCCACCCACCGCGCAGCGTCGGCACGGCCCTGCGGGTCACGCGACTGTCGGGGGCGGCTTTCACCGAGGGCGTCGAGACTGTCGTGCTCGATGGCGCGCCGGTGCGCGTCTACAGCCTGGCCAAGACGATCACCGACTGCTTCAAGCTGCGCAACAAGGTCGGACTCGAGGTCGCCCTCGAAGCACTGCGCGAGGGGTGGAAGCAGCGCAAGGTGACGATGGACGAACTGCACCGCTACGCCGAGGTCAACCGCATGACCAACGTGATGCGCCCGTACCTCGAGGCGCTAACCGGGTGAGCACGGACCGTTCGGCCTCGGTCCTCGCTCGCCTCCTCAATCGGTCGAGGAGCACGGGCGAGAACTACAACCTGCTGCTGTCGCGGTTCGCGATCGAGCGGCTGCTGTATCGGCTCTCGGTGTCGCCGCATGCGGGCAGCTTCGTGCTGAAGGGCGCGCTGCTGTTTGCGCTGTGGTACGACACGCCGCACCGGCCGACGAAGGACGCCGATCTGCTGGGCTTCGGCGCGGACGACGCGGACACTCTGCGTGCTACGTTCAACGAGATCTGTGCGATCGACGCCGACGATGGCGTGCGATTCGACACCGAGAGCATGCGGATCGCGCCGATCCGTGAAGACAACGTCTATGGCGGCCTGCGCATGACGCTGATCGCCTACGTAGGCACCGCACGCTTGCCGGTACAGGTAGACATCGGGTTCGGCGACGCGATCACGCCGGCACCCGAGACTGTCACCTACCCCACCCTGCTCGACGACCTGGGCGCGCCCCGCTTGCGCGCCTACCCGATCTACACGGTGATCGCGGAGAAGTTTCACGCGATGGTTGTGCTCGGAGTCAGCAACAGCCGGATGAAGGACTTCTTCGATCTCGCGGTCATCGCCAGGACCTCGGAGCTCGATGGTGGCACCCTCGTCGACGCCGTTCGCGCAACGTTCGAAAGGCGAAGGACACCGCTGCCGACATCCACGCCGATTGCCCTGACCACCGAGTTCTCGGCAAGCACAAGCAAGGCGCTGCAATGGCGCGCGTTCGTGACGAAGGCGGGTCTGCCGGCCACCGACTTCAATGAAATCGTCGCCACGCTCGATGCTTTGCTTCGGCCGCTGATAGAGGCGGCCTCGCTCACCGACCGTTTCGGCTCGAAGTGGAGCTCGACGCTACGCAGATGGACATAAGCAGTCGGGCTCCCCTCGCTTGCCAGGCCATGGGCGCTTGTTAAACACAGCGACATAAGTAACGCAGTATCATGAAGGTCGCCATCGACTTCATGGAGCTGCCATGCGCAAGGTGGAGATCGCGGACGCGGGGGTGATGCAGTTGGCGATTCGCGAGGAGATCAACCGTAGCGAAGAGGCTCGCTACGACCATCGGCTTCACGGGCTGCTGTTGGTCAGCGCGGGCCGATCGTGCAACGAGGTCGGCGCCCTGTTCGGGGAGGCGGCGACAACCGTTCAGCGCTGGGTGCGCCGCTTCGAGGAGTCGGGGTTCGCGGGGTTGCGCGAGGGCGAGCGCTGCGGAAGACCGCGCCTGCTGGATGAGCGCAGCTGGCGGCGCATCGAGGCGGACCTTCGCAAGTCGCCGGATGCCGTGGGGCTGCAGGCCAATCTCTGGGATGGTCCCGTGCTGTCGGAGCACCTGCGGCGCAACTACGGAGTCACGCTGGGCGTCAGGCAGTGCCAGCGCATGTTCAAGCAAATGGGTTTTCGATTGCGCAAGCCGCGCCCGCAGGTCGCGCAGGCCGACCCGCTGGCGGTGTCGGCTGCAAAAAAAACTGCGCCGCTTGGCAAGGCGAAGCGACGTTGACCTGTGGAGCGTGGACGAATGCCACTTCCAACAACACGGATCGCGCTGTCGCATGTGGATCGCGCCAGAGAGCCGCGATCCCGTCGTCTTGCACGCGCCGACGAGGAAGTCGGTGGCGTGCTTTGGCGCCGTCAATCTCAGCACTGGCCGCCTCGTCACATGGTTCTGTCCGCTGTTCAATGGCGAAACGTTCGAGGCCTTCGTCCGTCGGCTGCTGCGCCATCGACGAGCGAGCAGGCGCATGGTCCTCGTGCTGGACAACGCGGCATACCACCACGCGCGCGTGCTCAGGCCATTGCTGCGCAAGCACCGCCGCCACCTGCGCCTACTCTTCCTGCCGCCGTACAGCCCACAGCTCTCGGCCATCGAGCGCGTCTGGAAGCTCACGCGGCGTCTGGCGACCCACAACCGGCACTTCCCAACGCTGCCGGCCGTCTTGGAGGCGGTCACCGCGTGCTTCCGCCGCTGGGAGAAACCAAACGAAACACTTCGCCGTCTATGCTGCATCACTTAAGACGCTGTGTTTAGCTGCTGCACCGAGGCCCCGACATCGTGCCGATCCCGGGCACGCAGCGCCCCGAACGCGCCCACGAGAACGCCAAGGCCGCGGCGGTGCGGCTCGATGCGCCGACGCTGGCACGCATCGACGCTGTCGCACAGCCGGGCGTGGCGCAAGGGACCACTTTGCTGGCATGACGGGCGGCAGTCCGCTCATGAGCGCCGACAATGCGCCACACCACACCACGGCGCCGAGCATGTCCGACGATGCGATCAAGTCTGCCGCGCGCACGCTGCGCGTCTTCGAGTTCTTCGACCGCGTCGAGCGCTCGGCAGGCGTGCTGGAGATCGCCGAGACGCTGGACATCCCCCGCTCCAGCGCCGCAGCGCTGATCTCGGCCCTGGTGCAGGCGGGCTACCTCAGCCACGACCGCGCATCGCGCAGCTACATGCCGACGATGAAGCTGGCGCAAGTCGGGCGCTGGGTCGAAGCTGCGCTGCTCGGGCGCGACCGCAGCACCCTCGTGCCGCTGCTGCACGAGGTGGCGCGCGAGGTCGACGAGACCGTCGTACTGGGCGTGCAGGATGATCTCTTCGTGCAATACGTGCACGTCGAGCTGGCGCAGCGGCCGGTAATGTACTTCCAGCGCGCCGGGGCGAGACGGCCGATGTGTCGCTCGGCCACCGGCTGGGCGCTGCTGACCTTCCTCGGCGACGACGACGTGGCCGAGATGGTCCGGCGCCACAACGAGCACGCCGACGACAAGCGAGTCGCCGAGGCCGAGGTGCTCAAACGCGTCCGCGAAGCGCGCAAACAAGGCTACGCGCTCTCGCTCGGCGGCTTCTTGCCAGGGGTGGCGATGCTTGCGATGCCGCTGGCCAGCTCCGACGGCGAGCGGCGTTATGCGCTGGGCGTCGGCGGGCCGGAAGATCGCATCCGCGGCAAGCAGGCGGCGATCGCGAAGGCACTGCGGGCTTGCGCCAAGAGCTTCGTCAAGCGCTCGGCTTGAGATGGCGCTGCAGCAGCGCGAAGAGCGTTTCCCAGTGGCGTTCGGCCGCAGCTTGGTGGAAGCTGCCGCGGTCGGGGAACACGAAGCCATGTTCGGTGCCGGGATAGATCTCGACCTGATGCCGAACGCGCCCCGCAGCCAGGCTTTGCCGCAGCGTCTGCACCGCTTCGCGCGGTACGTAGGGGTCGTGGTCGGCGAAGCCGAAGTACAGCTCGGCGCTAGTTTGGCCGAGCCGCAAGTGCGGTGACTCGGGCTCGTCGGTGACCAGGCGCGTACCGAAGTACGATGCCGCACAAGCCACCTGCCCCGGCGCTTCGAGCGCCGACAGCACGGCGAAGCGCCCACTCATGCAGTAGCCGGTGAGGCCGATCGGCTTGCCGTTCCACGCGGCGTCGAGGGCAAGCTGCTGAACGAGGCGTTTGACATCGTCGACGACGCTACGGTTGGTCAGCGTCCGGATGTAGCCCATCATGAGTTCGCGGTTGGCCGCTTCGTCCGGGTGGTTGCGGGTCGGCCCCACCGACACCTCGCGCCCGATTCGGTGGTAGAGGTTGGGCAGCCACACCAAGTAGCCCGCCGACGCGATGCGCGAGGCCATCTGATGCAGCGCGGGCCGGATGCCCGGCGCGTCCATCAGCAGAAGAACCGCAGGCCAACGCCCAGCGGCCGCGGGCACGAAGCGCCAGACGTTGATCTGGCCTCCAGCGACCGGAACGTCGAACTCGCGCCCGATGTTCTCGGCGCCTGTCGGCGGAGGCAGTCCGGCAGCAGTCACGTCACTTCCCACGACAGGTATTCGCGCTCGAGCTGCTCGATGCGGTCGAAGCCGATCACATTCTTGAACTGCGCTTCGGCCATCGTGGCCACCGGCAGCCCTGACGGGCGTTTCGTGGCCCTCAGTTGCGCGAGGTTCGTCTGCAACGCCTGCGCTGCCGTGAGCAGCGGCGTCAGCGGAAAGGTGGCGATGCCGCCCAGCGACTCGATGTCTTCGGTGCTGAGGTTCTTCTCGATCGGCCCGAGCACCGAGATCGCGAGCGGCCGCTGGCACGCGGAGCGCAGCTCGCGCAGGCCTTCGATCGTGTTGAAGCACTTGCTGATCGGCTTGATCGCATCGGCGCCCGCGGCCACGAAGGCTTTCGAGCGGCGGATCGCCTCGGCCGGGTCGCGCGCATCGGTGCGGGCGACGATGACGAAGTCGGGGTCGGTGCGCGCCGCCACCGCGGCACGGATCTTCGCCACCGCTTCGTCGAAGGCGACGATGCTCGTGGCGTCGCTGACCGCGGGGCACTTCTTCGGTGACACCTGATCCTCGATCGAGATCGAGGCCGCGCCGGTGGCTTCGAACTCGCGCACGGTGCGCATCACGTTGATCGGATTGCCGTAGCCCGTATCGCCGTCGGCCATCACCGGGATCTCCACCGCGGAGCAAGTGCTGCGGATCACGCCCAGGTTCTCGCTCATAGTGTACAGCTCGGCGTCGGGCAGGCCGAGCAGCGACGCTGCAACGCCGAAGCCCGACACCAGCACGCCGTCGAAGCCGGCCTGTTCGATCAGCTTGGCACTGAGCACGTCGTAGGCACCGGGGATCCACATCGTCTTGCCGCCGGCCAGGCGCAGCTTGAACTTCGCTCGAGTCGATGAACTCATCGAGGGGCCTCCTTCACATCAACCTCGCGGCGCTCAGCGGCCAGCGACTGCGCAAGCCATGTACGAAAGCCGCCAGCCTCGAGCATCGCGACTTCCGAAGCTGCCAGCGGCTCGAACGGCAGCGCCAGTTCGCGCACCGGCAGCCGTACCGCGCCGGCGGCGAAGTCGATCTCGATCGGATCGCCCGGCGCCACGAGTTGGCGGATACCCGCGCACGCCACCTGCGGGAAGCCGTTGCTGAGCTCGCCGCGCCAGTAGACCGGGAAAAAAGACTCGGCCACCACCGCGCGAATGCCAAGCTTGCGCATCGCACGCATCGCCGGGAAATGCGGGTGGCCGTAGCCGAAATTGGCACCGGCCACGAGCAGGCCGCCGGGGCGTAGGTGCTCGCGAAAGCCGGGGCCGAGCTGATCCAGCGCCAGCTCGGCGAGGCGGTCGACGTCCTGCACCTTGATGTTCTTGACGCCGACGATCTGGTCGACGTCGTAGTCGTCAGGGAACACGTGGGCCACTGGGCCGAGGATCGACGTCAGCGTCATCGCGGCGTGCTCATGGCGCCGATTCGACGTAGCGGCGCGGGTCGGCCAAGGCGCCTTCGAGCGCCGACGCCGCCAGCGTCGCTGCGCTGCAAAGATAGATGTCGGCATCAGTTGCGCCCATGCGGCCGGGCACGTTCAGCGTACCGGTGGACACCGCCCTCTGCCCTGGCGCCAGCGTCGCGATGTTGCCGCTGCAATAGTCGCAGGAGGGCGAAGACACGAACGCGCCGGCCTCGATCAATGCGCCGAGCGTGCCGTCGGCCGCGGCGGCCGCCATGATCGCCTGGCTGGTCGGCACCACATGCAGCGAGAAGCCCGAGGCGATGCTTCTGCCCTTTAGCACGCGCGCCGCAGCGTGCAGGTCTTCGAGCCGACCCGATGCACAGGAACCAAGGTAGCCGGCGTCCATCCGAATGCCCAGATGCTCGACCAACCGTGCCGCGTTGGCCGGGCTCGGCGGCAGCACGACCATCGGCTCCACTTCGCCGAGGTCGACGTCGATGCGGTTCACGTAGCCGGCATCGGTGTCAGGCCAGACCGGCGGCACCTGAATCCTGGCGTTGGCCGCCGCGCGCGGCAGCGCGGCTGCGCTGGGTGGCGCCACCGCGCTGACAGCGCCGGTGAACATCGCAAGGCCGGTCAGCACCTGAAGCCCCTCGAGGCCGAGCGCATCGAGCCCGTCGCCGCCGTATTCGAGAACCCGAAACGCTGCAAAGCGCGGGCCATGGCGCCACAGCATGTGGTGAAACACGTCGCGCGCCATCACTTCATCGCGCGGCTGGCCATGCAGGCGAACCAGCGTCGATGCGGGCACCCGAAGCGTGACGCCATCGCGGACGAAGGCCTCGAACACATCGGCGCGCAGCCCCATCGCTAGCGCGCCAAAAGCGCCGAGCTGGCTGACGTGGCCGTCGAAGTGGACCGAGAAACTGCCCGGCACCGCGTAGCCCGCTTCGGCCGCCACCTGATGGCCGATGCCCGCGCGGTCGAAGAGCGCCACGCCGTTTCGTTCGCACCAGGCGCGCGTGCTCACGTGGAGCGCCTCGTCTTCGGGTGATTTCGCGGGGACGCGGTGGTCGATGAAGATGGCGAATCGCTCGGGCTCACGCAAGCGCTCTGCGCCGAAGGCTTTCATGTCGCGGAAGTACACGTCGGTGTAGCCGCGCAGCTCGTAGGCGAGCACGAAGTCGGGCTTGACGCGCAACTCGTCGCCGGCCTTCACGCTGGCGCGGCCGCTCGCGCGAGCGAGGATCTTCTCGGTGATCGTCAGGCCCATCGTGACGCCGCGAGGTCAAACTACGGCTGCGCCAGCTTGTACTTCTCGACGATCGCCTTCTGCACCGGGATCTGGCCGAGCGAATAGGTACGGTAGTCCTCGGTGCTCATGTACGTCGGCTCCTGCACCAGCAGCTCCAGCGCCTTCAAGAACTCGGGGTCGTCCATCGCCTTTCTGAAGCCATCGTGCAGCACCTTGACGACCGCGGGCTCGATGCCCTTGGGGCCGATAATCCCCCACGGCGACACCTCGGCCACGTCGTAGCCCAGCTCTTTGAGGGTAGGCACGTTCGGCCAGCGCTTCAACCGCTTGTCACCGAACACCGCGAGCAGGCGAAATTGGCCGCCGTCGACGAACTGGGCCCAGCCGGTACCGTCGGCCAGCGCGTCGATGTGGCCACCGCGCAGCGCGATGATGCCCTCGGCAGTGCCCTTGAACGGGATGTGCGTCATCTGCGCGCCGTTCTTGGCCTCGAGCCGGTCCATCACTGTTTGCGGCGGCGAGCCGTTGCCGAAAGTGCCGTAGGTCAGCTTGCCGGGCGCGGCTTTGGCCGCTTCCATCAGCTCGGCCATTGACTTGTACGGCGACTCCGAACGCACCACCAGGCCGAAGTTGAAGCTGGTGACCCCGAGGATGTAGGTGAAGTCCTTGGCGGGGTCGTACACGGTCTTGCCGATGAACGGTTGGCGATAGACCGCGTTCGTGGCCTGCGAGAGCGTGTAGCCGTCGGCTTTGGCATTGAGCAATGACGCGGCGCCTACGGTGCCGGTGGCGCCTGAACGGTTCTCGATCACCACCTGCTGCCCGAAGACCTTGCTCGCTGCGTTGGCCAGCGCGCGCATCTGCGCGTCGGCGCCGCCGCCGGGCGGCCAGGGGCAGATGAGCGTGATCGGCTTGTTGGGGAACGCTTGCGCCAAAGCCAAGCGTGGCACGGCAGCGCCGATGAACGCGGCAGCACACAACAACGCCTGACGACGGCAGGGCTCGAAGGCTCGCATCGCGTTGCTCCACTATTGCAGATTTAATATCTTCAATGCTAGAGTCGCGCCAGGCACATTGTCAACACGCGAACCCAAGATCCGAGCGTTCCGATGGCCGACACCGAAGCCGACGTCGAGAGGCTGTGCACGCAGCTGGCATTCCGCTACGCCCGCGCCACGGACCTGGGAGACGCCGCAGCGGCGGGCACCTGCTTCACCGAGGATGGGCAACTCCACATGCCTGGCGGCCGCAGCTTCCAAGGCCGCAGCGCGATCGCGCAGCGCATTGCCGAGCAGCCGCCCGATCAGGTTTCGCGCCACGTCTTGACCAACATCTGCATTGAAGTGCCCTCCCCCGGCCGCGCCACGGGCACCCTGACGCTGACGATGTATCGCGCCAAGCGCACGCAACCATCGGGGCCGCTGCCGCTTGAGGGTCCCGCTTTGGTGGGCGAGTACCAAGACGAATACCGGCTGACACCACAAGGCTGGCGCATCGCGTCGCGCCGCCTGACCACGATCTTCAGGCGCTCCGGCGCGTGAGCTCTCTCCCAGGCTCGACAATCCCTCTGCACGATGAAGGCAGTTTGGTACGACAGGACGGGGGCCGCAGCCGATGTGCTGGTGAGCGGTGAGTTGCCCACCCCCTTGGCCGGCCCGGGCGAGGTCCGCGTGCGCCTGCACGCGTCGGGGGTCAACCCCGCAGACTGCAACCGCCGCGCCGGCAAGGGTTATGCGATGGAGTTCCCGCGCATCGTGCCCAACAGCGACGGCAGCGGCGTGATCGACCAGGTGGGCGCGGGTGTCGACGCCACGCTGCTGGGCCAGCGCGTGTGGCTCTACAACGGTCAACGCGGCCGTGCGTTCGGCACCGCGGCGCAGTACATCGCGCTCGATGCCGACCTCGTCTCGCCGCTGCCCGAGGCCGTGAGCTTCGAGCAGGGGGCCTGCCTCGGCATCCCGGGCATGACGGCCTACCACTGCGTCTTCATCGACGGCCCGGTGCGGGGAAAGACCGTGCTCGTGCAAGGCGGCGCGGGCGCCGTGGGCCACTTCGCTGTACAGCTGGCCGCGTGGGGAGGGGCGTGCGTGTGGGCCACCGCCGATGGTGACGTGAAGTCGCGCCATGCCTCGGCTGCTGGGGCTGAGGCGGTCATCGACTGGCGAAGCGAAGATGTCGCGGCGCGGGTGCTCGAACTCAGCGGCGGGCAAGGCGCCGATCTGGTGGTCGAGGTCGATTTCGGTGGCAACCTGGCCGCCGACATCAAGCTGCTCAAACCCAATGGCAGCATCGTCGCCTACGCGTCGCGCGGCGACTCAGCGCCCAAGATGCCGTTCTACGAGCTGATGCGCAAGAATCTTACGTTGCGCACCGTGCTGCTGCCGGGCACCCCGCTGGAAAGCCGCCGCAACGCACAGCGCGGCTTGGGCCAGTGGCTCAGCCAGGGGCCAGCGTTCATCACCGTGTCCCAGGTTTTCGACCTGGACCATACGGCCGAAGCTCATGTTGCGGTCGAGTCCGGCACCAAACTGGGCACAGTGATCGTTCGATGCGATAGAGCGGAGTCCATCGGGCGCACTCGCGACGCGCAGCATGCACCGTACGACGGAGGCGGGCCCCGCTCGGCTCGCGGCGACAGTTGCTGGGCCGGCGCTTACACGGGCTCCACCGTCTCGGCGAGCAGAGGCATGCAGCGAACCGCCTGTGCCCGTGACTGTCGGGTTAGGTGAACTGCGCGAGACCGTGAGCGACCGACCAGTTCCGCTTCGCGGCGTCGAGAACGTTAACGAACACATCCTCCGGCCGGATGCCGGGACTCTGGCCGAGAAGATCCGCAACACGCCGGAACAGCGCCTTCTTCTGTTCCGCAGTGCGCGTGTCGAAGGCCGCGATCCGGATGAAGACGAGGTCGTCGCTGCAGCTGACACCGAAGGCGGCGCCAGCCCTTCGAGAACTTCGGAAGCGAGCGCAAAGCCAGCATCGAGCAAGTCGCGACGCAGGCCCTCGACTTGTTGCGCGAACGGCATCTCGAAGATGCGCACCTCGATACAGAAAAGTACTTAGCGAACTGTCTCAGCCTACCGAACCGCTCAATGAGCGGCCGCTGTCGATCAAGAGGATTTGGCCAGTGATGTGGCGGTTAGCGGCGTCGGCAAAGAAGGCGACCGCGCGAGCAACGTCCCTGGCCCTGGGCGTTGAGCCGCCGGGATAGCTACGTTCGATCTCGTCGAGGCGCTCGGAGGGAATGTTCGATAACAACGGCGTGCGAACAAGGCCAGGAGCAACAGCATTAACGGTGATACCGCGTTCAATGACTTCAAGCGCGAGCGTGCGGGTGAGTCCGGCCACCGCAGCTTTGGAAGCGACATAGTGAGCATGGCGACGTGACCCGAGGTAGCTGCGCGAGCCGACATTCACGATGCGGCCGCCAGCGCCCATGCGGGAAAGCGCAGTTTGGGTGACAATAAATAATCCCTCGACATTGACCGCATACATGTGGCGCATGTCGGCGGGCGTGATCTCCTCCAGTGCCTTTTCGCCGAAGACGCCTGCGCTGTTCACGACAACGTCGATCCGTTCATAGCCTGCGAGAGCGGAACGAACCTGTTCGACATCCGTCACGTCGCAGATCAGCGCATCGGCACTGCCGCCAGCCCGCTTGATCGCGGCCTGCACTTCACTCATGGCGCGGTCGTCGCGGTCGATAAGCACAGTGTGGCTTCCCAATTCGGCAAGTTGGAGCGCACAGGCCCGGCCTATGCCGCTGCCGCCGCCGGTAACGATCACTGTTTCGCGCACTTCAGTCATTGTCGGTCTCCTGATAGCGAATCACTCTATCCAGCAAGTCGATGGCATCGACCAGGCGCGCGCGCTCAGCATCATTGAGAGCCGCGTGCATGGCCTTGGTTAGTCCGGCCTGCCGCATCGCACGCCCGCGCCCCAACGCCCTCCTGCCGACATCGGTAAGAGACACGGTCCACCGCCGGCGATCTGTCATGTCGCGTTCGCGTTTGAGGAGGGCCTGCGCTTCGAGCTGATCGAGCGTCTGCGCCATCGATTGCGGCCGAACCCGTTCGAGTCCTGCCAGCTCGGTCGCGGTAGATGGACCGCGCTCATCTAGCCAAGCGAGTACCGCCTGCTCGGAGCGAGTCGGGCTACCTTCTCCCGTTTCCGCTTGTGCTCGTCTATTCTGGTAGCGGATCGCCAGGCGCAGCTTCTCCACGGCCTTTGCGATTGCCTTGTCACTAGGCTTGCTCATGTGGTCAGTCTACCTGATAATCAGGTAGACTGACTATATCGGTTGCTTGGTGCTACCGCGATGGAGAAGGCAGACCTATGACGGACTCGAAGGCGCGATTCCTTCTTGGCGGCGACCGGGATGTCGCTCGCCTTGGCTTCGGCGCGATGCGGCTTACCGGCGAAGGCGGCTGGGGCGACCATGGCGACAAGGCTGCGATGGTCCGCTTGCTGCGCCGTGCTGCAGACATCGGTGTCGAGTTGTTCGATACATCGGACAGCTATGGTCCTCACGTAAGTGAACAACTTATCGCCGAGGCGCTTCATCCCTACCCTCGGCTGACCATCGCGACAAAGGGCGGGCTCACGCGTTCCGGACCGCACCAATTCGCGCCGGTCGGCCGCCCTGAATATCTACGCCAGTGCGTGCTGATGAGTCTCCGGCGGCTAAGGGTAGACCGGATCGACTTGTGGTATCTGCACCGTATTGACCCCAAAGTGCCTGAGACGGAGCAGTTTGAGGCCATCGCCGAGTTCCAGAAAGAGGGTTTGGTTGCACATCTCGGCCTAAGCGCCGTCGATAGAAAGCAGGCCGAACGCGCCTGCGGCTTTTTCAAGGTCGCCGCAATCCAAAACCGCTATAGCCTGGCCGATCGCTCGGCAGAGCCGCTATTGCGTTATTGCGAAGCGACTGGCACGGCCTTCGTCCCCTTCTTCCCGGGAGAGTTGGGGCAGGCACAGGATGTGGCGGACGAAATCGCGCGCGCGCACAATGCGTCCGCCCGCCAAGTCGCGCTGGCGTGGCTGCTCCATCGCAGCCCCTCGATCTTGCCCATCCCCGGCACGGCAAATATCGCGCACCTCGAAGAAAACGTCGCTGCCGCCGATCTGACACTCTCGGCCGATGAAGTGCAGGCGCTTGTGACGGCATCTGAACAACGTGGATGAATCGACTGGCGCCGAGGCTCGCCCTGGCCTGCGAACTCGGGCAGGCGCGCGGTGTCCTCCTCCGAAGCATGCGCATGAACGCCGCGCCAGCCAGCCCGTGTCGCGTGTCGTCGCCGTCCAGCAGGAACAACCTCGACGACAAGCCCATCGGATCAATCCTTGGTCAGCTACGTGACATCCATCGGTTTCGATCGTCGGTGCCTGGCCGCGTTGAGATCGCGGACGGTAGCCACGGCGCGTGTCTCGTCGGCGCGACGCATCGCGTCCCGCGATGTATCGCCAAGTCCGATTCGCGGTTTGCCCCTCCGTTTACCCCTCGACTCTCGGAAAGCCAAACGCCTTAGCGGCTCATCAACCGTTAAGGCGTTGCTTTCTTTGGTCGGGGTGGCGGGATTCGAACTCGCGACCCATTGCACCCCCATGAACTCTCTCATGACCAACTCGGCGGCTGGCCACGTTCATCGCAATCTATCCAGAGGACAGCGCGGCAGCGCCACTACCACTCCGGACGCTGCTCCGGACCCGCGGCCGCCGCAGAAGCGTGGGTCGCATCGAGTCGGGGTGATGGCCTGACGGCAAATGAGGGCCCTTCGTCGATCCTCGTGAGCCCGTGAATCGCTGAGCCCAGAGCATGAGGGCGCGCCGCTTCTCCGGCATGTAGCCGTGCCGATCGTAATGGCGAGCTTGAATGCCTCCGAGACCGTGCGACTGGATCTGCGCCCGCAAATCCCGAGAGATGCCCAGCGCCGCCATGTGCGTTTCAGCAGTGCGCCGGAGGTCCCGCAACGAAAACGGTCCGCGCTCCAGTTCGCCCGCCGCGGCCATTGCTTTCTCGATCTCTTCCACGATTGCTGCCACGGTCTCCTTGCGCAGCGTGACACGTCCGTTCGTGCTGAACAGCGGCGCCTCGAAACTTCGAGCCTGAGCCAGGCGCCGCTGGATTACGGGTAACAGATCATCGTGAATGGGCAGGACGTGCCTCCGAGGATTGGCGTGTCGATTCCGACCCTTCGGATCCAGGAGTGTCATCGTCGCTCCCGCCACGTCCACCATGCTGGGAGTCACGCGAAGCAGCTGCGTTGGCCGTTGTCCGCCGAGATACATGCAGGCGATCAGCGAATCTCGCGCTGGGCTGTCGCTCAGTGCGCTGACGCGTCGCCAGAACGCGCGAAGTTCAGGCAAGCTCAACGTGCGGTCCAGCGCCCTTGAAAACTGCGCCAAGCTCGGAAGTCGATCCGCAGGATTGGTCTGGACGTCGAAGGCGGTGAGCGCTTCGGGTAACGTCGGATCGAGAGCCGCACGCATGGCCATGCCATACGCTGCGCGCAGGTATGCACGCAGTTTCGCCGCGGTCCGGCCCTTGCCCGCATCGATCAGGCGCGCCAGCACGTCGCGCATTTCTTCGGCACTGACCTGCGCCGCCGGACGCGCCGCCAACGAGGGGAATGGTCCAACGACATGCAGTTTGAAGATCGATTGCGCGTCGTAGTGCGACTGCCGGCCTTGCAACGTGGCCACGTAGACCTGGAAGAGCGCGGCAAGACTGCCCCGTTCCACCTTGCGTCTCTGCGCATCCGCAGCTTGAATGGCGGCAGCCTTTGCTTCGTCCAGCGCGTTGAGCGCGGCTCGCAAGTTGCCGCTGACACCGGCCAGACGGGCCATCTCACCCGCCTTTGCGCGAGCCTCGTGCAAATTCAGTCCGGTGATGCCACGTGGATCGTAGTCGGCCACCTTGACGATGTCGCACTTGCCGTCGCTGCGCGTGTAGCGATACATGCAGACCCGAGCACCAGATGCGGTGCAGCGGATGGTGAACCGGCCCTGGCCTCGCGCCCCTGGATCGGTCAACCACACATCCTTGCCAGCGACCTTGGCCTTGCCCGATGCGGCATCAATCTCGCGCGCCGTGATGACGCCGGCTCGCGTGCCGTGAGTTCGTGCCGTTTGGCTCGAAGTGGCGGTCGCCGCGGCATTGGTGGCTTGGTTCGACATAGTCCGTAGGTCCAAATCTGTTGCCGTACTGTTGCCGTTTCGCGCGAGATGCAGGCAACCGTTGTGGCATAGGTACGGACAAAATGTAGAGCTAAGCCATTGATATAGCTAGAGATGCGAGACGGCTTGGAACATCCGTGGAATGTAAAGGTCGGGACTGTTAATCCGTAGGTCCCTGGTTCGAGCCCAGGTCGGGGAGCCAAAGAAGGCCGAAGCGAAACGAGGACTTGCACGCGAGTGCAAGTCCTTTCTTGCTGGTGAATTCGCTCCAAACGCCGTGTTTACCGCCTGGCGCGGAAACTGTGATGAGCGGAAGGCTGACCACCAAGGACGCAGCCGCTACATCTTGACTTCGAAGCGCGACCAGCACGTTGCGCTGCCGCTGCGCCCACCACTGCAAGATGACGAAGCCGACCTCGATCGTCTTGGCCAGCGAACCTGTTCGGTCCTTCTATGCCGCGCGCAGTCTCAAGGTTCTTCTTCGTCGTCGTCTTCGAGATCGAGCCTCCGCGCGTATTCCTGCCCGCCGTAGAACACACCCAAGATCGTGACGCGGCGCATCGCATCGTCGATCGCGTAGGCGATGATCGTCCGGCCCTTGTGATGCGTCACTCGCAGTCCGGGCCGGATGTCGTCACGCGACACGCCGCGGTGCGGGAATTGCGCGAGGTCTTCGCAGGTTGCAACGATCGCCGACGTCTATCGCTCCGCCGTCAAGACCGAAGCGCGGTCTGCGATGTACGAGAAAAGCTCTTCGAGTTGATCGTCGGCCTCAGGCGCGAAGACAACCTTAAAGAGCATTGGAAGTCCTGGCACGGGGCTTCTTGGCTTCAGCAGCTAGTCGGGCCTTCACATGTTTGGCGCTGACCGCGCGCGACGGATCGGCCTTCATCGCATCGAACGCCGCCGCGACGTCGCGACGCAACCATTCCTCCACGGCATGGTCGCGAGCCAGCAAGGCCCGCAGGCCGTCGCGGATCACCTCGCTCTCGGTGGCGTATTCGCCCGATGCCACCTTGGCGCGAACCGCGTCGGCCATCTCGTTGGGCAGGGTGATGCTGAACTGCTGGGTGGACCGGATGGCAGGCTCCTGGATCAGTAGGATTTAATCATACTCGGCCCCACGCCGGTGTCGGTATCGGCGTTGTGCGGAGCCGGCTGGGCTGCGCCGCCAGCGATGAGGTCACCGAAGGGCGGGGCCAAGGCATGAGAGTGGTGCAAGTGATGCGTGGAGAGGGCCGGCTACGGCAAGCTGCTCCGTCCGGAAGGCGAGGTCGACTTCGTCGCGTCACCCAACCTGACCGCCCGCCCCTATGACACGTGGCGCGTGCTCGAGCGGCCCGTTGGCATCGAGACCGCGGCGGCGATCATCGCCAGTCACTCCTCGATCAACTCGACAGCCGCGATGCAGCCTTGATGCCGGGCAACTCCCGACGAGTCGGACGTGCCGTGGCGCGCCGCAAAATGGTGCATACCCGCAACGTCACGCACCCCGCAGCAAAGGCAGCCCATGAGATACGGCCGCGTCGAACAGTTCCTCCAGCATGTGGCCGGGCGCAACCCCGGGCAGAGCGAGTTCCTGCAGGCCGTCACCGAAGTGATGGAGAGCCTGTGGCCCTACATCGAGCGGCATCCACGCTATGCCGAACATGGCCTGCTCGACCGCCTGGTGGAGCCCGAGCGGGTGGTGATGTTCCGCGTGTCGTGGGTCGACGACCACGGCGAGGTGCAGGTCAACCGCGGCTATCGCATCCAGCACAGCATGGCGATCGGCCCCTACAAGGGCGGGCTGCGGTTTCATCCGTCGGTGAATCTGTCGGTGCTGAAGTTCCTGGCCTTCGAGCAGACGTTCAAGAACGCGCTCACCACGCTGCCGATGGGCGGCGGCAAGGGCGGCTCCGATTTCGACCCCAAGGGCAAGAGCCCGGGCGAGGTGATGCGCTTCTGCCAGGCCTTCGCGAGCGAGTTGTTCCGCCACGTCGGCTCCGACACCGACGTGCCGGCCGGTGACATCGGCGTCGGCGGGCGCGAGGTGGGCTACATCGCCGGCATGGTCAAGAAGCTCACCAACGATGCGTCGTGCGTGTTCACCGGCAAGGGCATGAGCTTCGGCGGCTCGCTGATCCGCCCCGAGGCCACCGGTTACGGCACGGTGTACTTCGCCGACGAGATGCTCAAGACGCGCGGGCTCGACTTCCAGGGCCTGAAGGTCTCGGTGTCGGGCTCGGGCAACGTGGCGCAGTACGCGGTGGAGAAGGCCATGGCGCTGGGCGCCAAGGTGCTCACCGTGTCGGATTCCAGCGGCACCATCGTCGACGAAACCGGCTTCACACCCGAGAAGCTCGCGGTGCTGATGGACGTGAAGAACCACCACTACGGCCGCGTCAGCGACTATGCCGCGCGCACCGGCTCCACCTTCGAGCGTGGCCGCACGCCGTGGCATGTGCCGGTCGACGTGGCGCTGCCCTGCGCGACGCAGAACGAGCTCGATGCCGACGCCGCTGCGATGCTGATCCGCAACGGCGTGAAGTGCGTGGCCGAGGGCGCCAACATGCCGGCCACGCTCGAGGCGGCCCGCGCTTTCGAGGCCGCCGGCGTGCTCTACGCCCCGGGCAAGGCCAGCAACGCCGGCGGCGTGGCGACCTCGGGGCTCGAGATGAGCCAGAACGCGCAGCGCCTGTCGTGGCCACGCGAGGAGGTCGACGCCCGGCTGCTGCAGATCATGCAGGGCATCCACACCGCCTGCCTGCAATATGGCCGGCGCGACGACGGTTCGGTCAGCTACATCTCCGGCGCCAACATCGCCGGCTTCGTGAAGGTGGCCGACGCGATGCTGGCCCAGGGTCTGCTCTGACGCCGCCAGCGGTTGCGCGTCGCCAATCCCTATGTCACACACCTGCCACACCCCCGAGAGGGATTCCCTGAGGACGCGCCCCGCCAGATGATCGGTTCCCTGTCGACCCGCTGCGGATCGACCAGGAGACGCCGATGTCGCCCACGCTGCAACGCTGGTTCGCCCGCATGCCGTTGCCCTTCCGCACTGCCGGGCGGCGCGACGACGGCGACGCGCAGGCGATGTTCGATCACGTGGATGGCCACTGCCTCGGCGTCGGCGAGTTCCGCGCCTCGGGCTCGATGGAGTTCCACGGCGCGCCCGATGCGGGCTTTGCCGACACCTTGCCCGCCTGGGCGGCGCCGGCGCCGAAGGCCAGGGTCGCGTCGACCCTGCAACGCTGACGCCTACACGATGCGGCTGCGGCCGTGCCCCTGCCAGTACTTGTCGCGCAGCGGCTTCTTGTAGAGCTTGCCGGTGGGCAGGCGCGGCAGCGCGTCGGTGAAGTCGATCGAGCGCGGGCATTTCATCGACGCCAAGTGCTCGTGGCAGAACGCGATCAGCTGCTGAGCGAACGCCGCGTCGGCCTTCACGCCGGCCATCGGCTGCACCACCGCCTTGACCTCCTCGCCGAGATCGTCGTTGGGCACGCCGAACACCGCGGCGTCGAGCACCTGCGGGTGCGTGATCAGCAGGTTCTCGCATTCCTGCGGATAGATGTTCACGCCGCCGCTGATGATCATGAAGGTCGAGCGGTCGGTGAGGAACAGGAAACCGTCGTCGTCGACGTAGCCCACGTCACCCACGGTGGTCATCGCGCCGTCGGCCGAGCGCGAGGCCTGCGTGCGCTCGGGGTCGTTGAAGTAGACGAACGGCGTCGCCGTCTTGAACCACAGCTCGCCGCTCCGGCCCTTGGGCACGGGCTGCATGTCTTCGCCCAGCACGTGCAGGTCGCCCAGCATCACCTTGCCCACCGTGCCGCGGTGCGCGAGCCATTCGGCGGTGTTGCAGGCGGTGAAGCCCAGCCCTTCGGTGGCGCCGTAGTACTCGTGGATGATCGGCCCCCACCACGCGATCATCTGCTCCTTCACCGGCACCGGGCACGGCGCCGCGGCGTGCACCGCGATCTTCAATGACGACAGGTCGTACTTCGTGCGCACCGCCTCGGGCAGCTTGAGCATGCGGCTGAACATCGTGGGCACGAGCTGCGTGTGCGTGATGCGGTGTTGCTGCACGAGCTGCAGGTAGTGCTCGGCGTCGAAGTGCTCCATGATCACCACGGTGCCGCCGTTGCGGATCGCCAGTGCCACGTTGGCCTGCGGCGCCGAGTGGTACAGCGGTGCCGGCGAGAGATAGCGCATGCCCTCCTCGCACTGCCACAGCCCGTTGAGAAAGTGAAACAGCGGCAGCGGCTGCGACGGCGGGTTCTCGGGCAGCGGCCGCAGGATGCCCTTGGGCCGCCCGGTGGTGCCCGATGAATACAGCATCGGCGTGCCGAGCCATTCGTCGGCGATCGGCGTGTCGGGCCAGCGCGCCGTGGCTTCGGCGAAGTCGACGTAACGCGGATCGCCGATCGCCTTGACGGCGCTGCCGCCGTCGACCACCAGGCAGCGCTTCACGCGCGGGCACTGCGCGAGCGCCTCGCGCGCCACCGGCAGCTTCGATGCAGAAGTGATGAGCAGCTGCGACTCGCTGTTGCCGACGATGTAGGCCAGCTCGCCCGCGGTGAGAAACGAGTTGATGCAGGTGTAGTAGAGCCCCGCGCGTTCGCCGGCGCCGTTGCATTCGAGGTAGCGGTTGTTGTTCTCCATGAAGATCGCGTAGTGGTCCAGCCGCTGCAGGCCTTCGTGCCGCAGCAGGTGCGCGAGGCGGTTGCTGCGCCGCTCCAGCTCGGCGTAGCTGACCTGCTCGCCGCTCGCGGCCATCACGAAGGCCACGCGGTCGGGGTGTTTCACGAATCGATCGCCGATGTACATGGGTTGTCTCCTGGGCGTTCTTGGTCATTGTGGCAACGGGCCCTGCCGTTTCGTCAATCCGGTGCGACCTGTGCAGCAGCTTGCCAGCTTCCGCTTGAGCGCCCGGCATCGGCAGACTTCGTTTCACACGAAGGCCCGGAGACGCTCGCCATGCCGCCCACCACCGCCCTGCCCGGCACGCTGTACCTCAGCGCGCCCGACGTGATCCGGCTGGTGCAGCGCAAGGGTCTGCCGGCGTGCATCGCCGGCGTGGCCGCGCGCATCGAGCGCGACTTCCTGCGCTGGCACGAGTTCGACAAGACGGCCCGCGTGGCGAGCCACAGCGCAGTCGGCGTGATCGAGCTGATGCCGATCGCCGATGCGGCGCAGTTCGCGTTCAAGTACGTCAACGGACACCCCGGCAACACCGCCGCCGGGCTGCCCACCGTGATGGCCTTCGGCGTGCTGGCCGACGTGGCCACCGGCGCGCCGCGCGTGCTCTCCGAGCTGACGCTCACAACGGCGATTCGCACCGCCGCGATGTCGGCGTTGGCCGCACGCGCGCTGGCCCGTCGCGGCAGCCGGGTGATGGCGCTGATCGGCAACGGCGCACAGAGCGAGTTCCAGGCGCTGGCGATGCGTGACCTCGTGGGCATCCGCGAGCTGCGCGTCTTCGACTGCGACGCCGGCGCCAGCGCCAAGCTGGTGGCCAACCTGCACGGCCAGGGCCTGCAGCTGCGCGTGTGCACCTCGGTGGCCGACGCGGTGCGCGGCGCCGACATCGTGACCACGGCAACGGCCGACAAGGCGCTGGCCACGATCCTCACGCCCGAGATGGTCGAGCCCGGCATGCACGTCAACGCCGTGGGCGGCGACTGCCCAGGCAAGACCGAGCTGCACCGCGGCGTGCTCGAGTGCGCGAGCGTGTTCGTCGAATACGAGCCGCAGACGCGCATCGAGGGCGACATCCAGCAGATGCCGGCCGCGTTCGTGGTGACCGAGCTGTGGCAGGTGCTGGCCGGTCAGCACCCGGGCCGGCGCGACGCGCGCGAGGTGACGGTGTTCGATTCGGTGGGCTTCGCGCTGGAGGACTTCTCGGCGCTGTGCTTCATGCGCGACGCCGCGCTGGAACTCGGCATCGGCAGCAGCCTGCAGCTCGTGCCGCACACGGCGGACCCGAAGAACCTCTTCGGCGCTCTCGCGCAAGTTCCGACCACGAATACGCCCACGGCCGCGGCCGCCGCGTTTGCGGTAGTCTGACGGCCGACATGACCTCCACCCTGCCCGGCCTGGCCGGGCCGCGGTTCGGTGCGCTCACCACCGGGCTGATGGCCGGCCCCCTGCGCGCCGCGATCACCGCGGCCACGCGCCGGCCCGAACCCGAGACGATGGCCGAGCTGCTGGCGCAGGCGCGGCAGGCGCCCGAGCAGGCCGCGGCCACGCAGGCGCTGGCGCTGCGCATCGCCCGCACGCTGCGTGAGCGCCAGGCCGACGGCGGCCGCACCGGGCTCGTGCAGGGCCTGCTGCAGGAGTTCGCGCTCAGCTCGCAGGAAGGCGTGGCGCTGATGTGTCTGGCCGAAGCGCTGCTGCGCATCCCCGATGCCGCCACGCGCGACGCGCTGATCCGCGACAAGATCGGCAGCGGCAACTGGCAGGCGCACCTCGGCGGCAGCGAATCGCTGTTCGTCAACGCCGCCACCTGGGGCCTGCTGCTCACCGGCAAGCTGGTGGCCACGCACAGCGACGTGGGCCTCGGTGCGGCGCTGCGCCGCATCGTCGGCCGCGGCGGCGAGCCGCTGATCCGTCGCGGCGTCGACCTGGCGATGCGCCTGATGGGCGAGCAGTTCGTGACCGGCGAAACCATCGAGCAGGCGCTCGAACACGCACGCGAACGCGAGGCGCAGGGCTTTCGCTATTCGTTCGACATGCTCGGCGAGGCGGCGATGACGGCGCGCGACGCCGAGCGCTACCTGGCCTCGTACGAGCATGCCATCGACGCGATCGGCAAGGCCTCGGCCGGTCGCGGCATCTACGAAGGCCCGGGCATCTCGATCAAGCTCTCGGCGCTGCACCCGCGCTACAGCCGCGCGCAGGTGGGCCGCGTGATGGACGAGCTGTATCCGCGGCTGCGCCAGCTCGCGCTGCGAGCGCGCCAGCACGACATCGGCCTCAATATCGACGCCGAGGAGTCCGAGCGGCTCGAGCTCTCGCTCGACCTGCTCGAACACCTGTGCCACGAGAGCGCGCTGCAGGGCTGGAACGGCATCGGCTTCGTGATCCAGGCCTACCAGAAGCGCTGCCCGTTCGTGGTCGACTGGCTGATCGACCTCGCGCGCCGCAGCCGGCACCGGCTGATGATCCGGCTCGTGAAAGGCGCCTACTGGGACAGCGAGATCAAGCGCGCCCAACTCGACGGTCAAGCCGACTACCCGGTCTACACGCGCAAGGCGCACACCGACGTGGCCTACATCGCCTGCGCGCGCAAGCTGCTCGCCGCGCCCGAGGCGGTGTTCCCGCAGTTCGCGACCCACAATGCGCAGACGCTGGCCGCCGTGCACACGCTGGCCGGGCACAACCACTACGCCGGGCAGTACGAGTTCCAGTGCCTGCACGGCATGGGCGAGCCGCTGTACGAGCAGGTGGTGGGCCCGGTGGCCGACGGGAAGCTCGCGCGCGCCTGCCGCATCTACGCGCCGGTGGGCTCGCACGACACGCTGCTCGCCTACCTGGTGCGCCGCCTGCTCGAAAACGGCGCCAACACCTCGTTCGTCAACCGCATCGCCAACGACGAGGTGCCGCTCGACGAGCTGGTGGCCGACCCGGTGCGCGCCGTCGAGCAGACCGCCGCGAGCGAGGGCCGCACCGGCGCGCCGCACCCGGCGATCGCGTTGCCGCGTGCGCTCTACGGCACCGAGCGCGCCAACTCGCGCGGGCTCGACCTGACGAGCGACGCCACGCTCGCCGAGCTGGCACACCGCGCAGCCGAACGCGCGCACGATGCCTGGCGCGCGGCGCCGATGCTGGCGGTCGATCGGCCGCCCGGCGCGAGCCGCGCCGTGTGCAACCCCGCCGACGCGCGCGACACCGTGGGCCACCTGCACGACGCCACGCTCGACGACGTGGCCGCCGCGCTCGAATCCGCCAGCCTCGGCGCCGCGGCCTGGGCCGCCACGCCCGCCGCCGAACGCGCCGCCGCATTGGAGCGCGCGGCCGACGCGCTGGAGGCCGACACCGAACGCCTGCTGCCGCTGCTGGTGCGCGAGGCGGGCAAGACCCACGCCAACGCCGTGGCCGAGGTGCGCGAGGCGGTCGACTTCCTGCGCTGGTACGCGCACCAGGCGCGGCGCGACCTGCACGCCGCCACGCACGTGCCGCTCGGGCCGGTGGTGTGCATCAGCCCGTGGAACTTTCCGCTCGCCATCTTCACCGGCCAGGTGGCCGCCGCGCTGGCCGCCGGCAACGTGGTGCTCGCCAAGCCGGCCGAGCAGACGCCGCTGGTGGCGGCGCAGGCGGTGCAGGCGCTGTGGCGCGCCGGCGTGCCGCGCCACGCGGTGCAGCTGCTGCCCGGGCCCGGCGAGACCATCGGCGCCGCGCTGGTGGCCGATGCGCGCGTGCAGGGCGTGCTCTTCACCGGTTCGACCGAGGTGGCGCGGCTGCTGCAACGCACGCTGGCCGGCCGCCTCGGCGCGCACGGGCAGCCGGTGCCGCTGATCGCCGAGACCGGCGGCCAGAACGCGATGATCGTCGACTCCTCCGCGCTGCCCGAGCAGGTGGTGACCGACGTGCTGGCCTCGGCCTTCGACAGCGCGGGCCAGCGCTGCTCGGCGCTGCGCGTGCTGTGCGTGCAGCAGGAGATCGCGCCGCGCCTCGTGGAGATGCTGCACGGCGCAGTGCACGAGCTGCACGTCGGCGATCCGCGTGCGCTGGCGGTCGACGTGGGCCCGGTGATCGACAGCGAAGCGCAGAACGGCATCGAGCGCCACATCGACGCCATGCGCCGCGCCGGCCGGCGCGTGACGCAGCCCGCCGCGGTCGACGAAGCCGTGCGCCGCGACGGCCACTTCGTGCCGCCGACGCTGATCGAGATCGAGTCGCTGGCCGAGCTGACGCGCGAGGTGTTCGGCCCGGTGCTGCACGTGCTGCGCTATGCGCGCGACGGGCTCGATGCGCTGCTCGACGACATCCGCGCCACCGGCTACGGGCTCACCTTCGGCCTGCACACGCGCATCGACGAGACCGTGGTGCGCGTGGCCACGCAGGCGCATGCCGGCAACCTCTACGTCAACCGCAACATGGTCGGCGCCGTGGTCGGCGTGCAGCCCTTCGGCGGCGAAGGCCTGTCGGGCACCGGGCCCAAGGCCGGCGGACCGTTGTACCTGCTGCGGCTGCTGGCGCGGCGGCCCGAAGGCGCCGCGGCACGCGCGCTGATGCTCACCGGCATCGACGCGCGCGCGCCGGTGCGCGGCCTGGCGGTGGAGCGCGCGCCGCGCATCGACACCGCGCTCGCGGCGCTGCAGCGCTGGGCCGAACAGGCCCGCGACACGGCGTTGTCGGCGCATATCGAGCGCATGGCGGCCGAGGCCTGCGCGCCGCGCTGGCGCAGCCTCACCGGCCCCACCGGCGAGGCCAACCTCTACGCCGTGCTGGCGCGCGAGGCCGTGCTGTGCCTCGCCGACGACGATACCGACCGGCTGCGCCAGCTCGCCGCGATGCTGGCCATCGGTTGCCGCCATGCGCTGTGGCCCGCGAGCGCCGCGGCCCAGCGCGCCCGGCTGCCCGCCGAACTGCGCGATCGCATCGTGCTGGTGGACGACTGGACGCGCGACGGCGTCGCCTTCGACGTCGTGCTGCATCACGGTAGCGAGGCAGCGCTGCGCGAGCTGCAGCTGCAGCTCGCGGCGCGCGCCGGCGCCATCGTCGGCCTCGTGGCGTTGCCGCCCGGCGATGCGCGGATCCCGCTCGAACGCCTGGTGCTCGAGCGTTCGCTGAGCGTCAACACCGCAGCGGCCGGCGGCAACGCGAGCCTGATGACGGTCGGCTGATCCGGCTGGGGTGGCCGCAGCGGCGCGACACTTGCAAATGCGAATGTCTCGCATTAAGATTGTGGCAACCGAGAACAAGGAACCGTCATGCCGGCCACTCGCCGCCTGTTCGTCGCATCGCTGGCCGCCGCCACCGCGCTGGGTGCCGCCTCGGCAAAGGCTGCCGAGCCCGAGGTGCTGCTGGTCATCAAGAACCATCGCTTCGAGCCCGCCGAGGTCAAGGTGCCCGCGGGCCAACGCATCAAGCTCGTCGTGCACAACCAGGACGCGACGCCCGAGGAGTTCGAGAGCCGCAGCCTGAACCGCGAGAAGGTGGTTCCCGCGGGCGCGAAGGCCACGATCTTCATCGGCCCGCTCGCACCCGGCCGCTATCCGTTCGCGGGCGAATACAACGAGGCCACCGCCAAGGGCGTGGTCGTCGCCGAGTAACCTCCGGAGCACGCGTCATGTTCGCCGCGGCGCTGATCGTCTTTCGCGAATCGCTCGAAGCGGCGCTGTTCGTCGGCATCGTTGCCGCCGCCACGCGTGGCCTGCCCGGCCGCGCGCGCTGGCTCGCCTGCGGCGTCGGCGCCGGTGCGCTGGGCGCGGTGCTGCTGGCGCTCGGGGCCGAGCGGGCGAGCGCGTGGTTCGACGGCCTCGGCCAGGACGTGGTCAACATCGCGGTGCTGTCGCTGGCGCTCGTGATGCTGCTGTGGCATTGCATCTGGGTCGGGCCGCAGAGCCGCCAGATGGCGATCGATGCGCAGCAGCTCGGCCAATCGGTGCGCCAGGGCGGACGCACGCCATGGGCGCTGCTCGCCGCCGTGGCGCTGGCCGTGCTGCGCGAAGGCGCCGAGACGGTGCTGTTCGTCGGCGGCGCGGTCACCGGCGGCGCGGCGTCGCTCGGTGCGGTGCTGCTGTCGTGCTCGGCCGGCCTCGGGCTCGGCGTGTCGGCGGGCTGGCTCATCTATGCCGGGCTCGCGCGCGTTCCGCCGCGTCATGTGTTCGCCGCCACCAACGTGCTGATCGCGCTGCTGGCCGGCTCGATCGCCAGCCAGCTCGCGCGCGCACTGGCGCAGGCCGGTCTGGTCGACTGGTGGAGCAGCCCGTTGTGGGACAGCTCGGCGTGGCTCGCATCCGACTCGCCGCTGGGCACGCTGCTGCATGCACTCGTCGGCTACGACGCGAGGCCGTCGGGGCTGCAACTCGCGGCCTACGTCGGCGTGCTGCTGCTCATCGTGGTCGGTACGCAGTTGCTGATGCGTCGGCCCGCGGGAATGCGTTACCGGTAGCTCGTCAGCAGGATGCTCGTCTCGGTGTTGGCGATGCCCTTGATCAGCCGCACGCGTTCGAGCACCTGCGACAGCTCGGTCATGCTCTCGGCGCGCAGCTCGGCGAGCAGATCCCAGCGGCCGTTGGTGTCGTGCAGCGCCGCCACGCCGGGCTCGCCGCGCAGCGCCGCGACCACCGCGCGCGTCTGGTTGCCGTCGACCAGTACGCCCATCCAGGCGCGGATGCAGTTCGGCTCGGCATCGGGCTTGAGCTGCACCGCGTAGCCGACGATCACGCCTTCGTCTTCGAGCTTGCGCAGCCGGTTGCTGACCGTGCCGCGCGACACGCCGAGCTTGGCCGCCAGCGTGGCCACCGGCGTGCGCGCATCCTTGCGCAGCAGCGCGATCAGCTGGCGGTCGGTGTCGTCCATGGTCATGGCGCCCATCGTCGTGGGCTGCGATTGTGCCGCGCCGCTGCCGCGTTGGGCGGGTGTAGGCGCCGCGCAGGCGACACGGCCGCGTGCGCGCCGGCCCTATGCTTGGCGAGCGATGCGCACGCGCGACCTGTTCGACCTGCTGCTGCTGAGCGTGCTGTGGGGCGCGGCGTACCTGTTCACGCGCGCCGCGGCGCCGGCGTTCGGGCCGGTGCCGCTGGTGGCGCTGCGCCTCGGGATGGCGGCGCTGCTGCTCGCGCCGCTGCTCGCCTGGCGCGGGCACTTCGCGGCGCTCGCCGCGCATCCGTGGCCGCTGCTCATGCTCGGGCTGCCGCTCACCGCCGTGCCGTTCGTGCTGATCACGTTCGCGTCGCTGCACCTCACGGCCGGGATGGTGGCGATGCTCAACGCCACCGCGCCGCTGTTTGCCGCGCTGCTCGGCCACTTCGTGCTGCACGAGCGGCTCGGCGCGTGGCGCACCGCAGGCTTGATGGTGGGCTTCGCCGGCGTGGCGGCGCTGGTATGGGGCAACGCCTCGTTCAAGACCACCCACGGTGCTGCGGCGGTGGCCGCGGTGCTGGCTGCGTCGGCGATCTGGGGCGCCAGCGCGCACTTCGCGCGCCGACGCCTGGCCGGTGTGGATTCGATGGCCATCACCGTGGGCAGCCTGGCGTCGGCCGGCCTCGCACTCGCGCCGGCGGCCGCGTGGGCCTGGCCCGCGCATGGCCCGAGCCTGCGCGCGTGGAGCGAAGTGTGCTTCCTCGGCATCGCCAGCTCGGGGCTGGGCTTCCTGCTGTACTTTCGCCTGCTGCGCCGCATCGGCCCGGTGCGCGCGATGTCGGTCACGTTTCTCAACCCGGTGGTGGCGTTGATCTCGGCCGCGGCGTATCTCGGCGAGGCGATCACCTGGCCGATGGCGGCGGCCGGCGCGGTGGTGCTCATCGGCACCGCGATGACGCTGGGGCTGATCGGCCGCCGGCCGCCGGGTGCGCCGGCGTAGCCGCGCACACCGCGCTCAGTGGTGCGCGAAGCCGTGGTGGCCACCGCGCCTGTCGTTGAGCAGCTCCTCGAGGAAGCGCAGCGCGAGGTCGTGATCGTCCCAGCGATGGCACAGCAGGTCGGCGACGCCCGCGTTGCTGCGCATCAGCGCTACCGGTTGCAGATCGAAGCTTGTCGCGGCGTCAACGCTCGCCTGCTGCAGCGAGCAGCTTCTCCGCGCATTCGCGACGGCACACCAGCAGGTCCGGCGTCGACGGTTCGGGCTGGTTGAAGCGGCACGCGCTGCCGTCGAGGCGCGATGCGTGCAGGCCGTGCGCCAGCGCCACGCCCACCGGCGCGCAGGCGTCCCATTCGTGCATGCCGCCGGCGTGCAGGTAGGCATGCACCTCGCCGCGCAGCACGGCCGCCACCTTGGCGCCGGCCGAACCCATGGGCACCAGCTCGGCGTCGAGCCGGTCGGCCACGCGCAGCGCGAATGCCGGCGCACGCGTGCGGCTCACCGCGATGCGCCAGCGCCCCGGCGGCAACGCTGGCACGGTGCGCGCCGGTGCGCTCGTCCACATCTCGCCGAGCGCCGGCAGGGCGACGACCGCCGCCGCGGGCGCGCCGTCGATGCACAGCGCCACGTGCACCGCCCAGTCGACGCGCGCGCCGGCCTCGGCGTATTCGCGCGTGCCGTCGAGCGGATCGACGATCCACACGCGGCGCCGGGCGAGGCGCGCCGCATCGGGGGCCTGCTCCTCCGAGAGCAGGCCGTCGGCCGGCCGCTCGCGGCGCAGCAGCTGCACGATCGCGGCGTTGGCCTGCTTGTCGCCGGCGCGGCCGAGCGCCTCGCCGGCGAGCGCGCCGTCGCCGCGCAGCGCGCGCAACACGCTGGCGCCGCGCGACGCCGCCTCGATGGCCAGCGCGAGATCATCGGCCCATGGCGTTGCCCCGGCATGCGGCATGGCGGCGCGGCGCAGCGTCACAGCGGATCGAAGCCGCCGCCGCTGGCGAGCGGCACCACGATGCGCACCGGCCGCGAGGGATACTCCTGCGCGCACGCCGCGACGGCTGCGCACAACAGCGCCACCGCCGCGATCGCGTTCCTGCACATGGGGGCTCCCCGAACGATGCCGGTACCGGCATCATCGCGGCTGGTCAACGACCTTCGCGTCGGGGGATGTCCGAAGTCGCAGCCACACGGGATCGGTCATGCACGAACTGATCTGGATCGACGACACGGCGCCCTTGCCCGCCACGCACCGCGCGCTGGGCCCCGACAGCGCGGCGCCGGGCCTGCTGTGCGCCGGCGGCCGGCTGTGCATGCAGCGCCTCGAGGAGGCCTACCGCCACGGCGTATTCCCCTGGTACAGCCAGGGGCAACCGGTGCTGTGGTGGACGCCCGACCCGCGCATGGTGCTGCCGGTGCAGGAGTTCAAGCTCTCGCGCTCGCTGACCAAGACGCTGCGCAGGTTCATCGCGTCGGAGGACTGCGAGATCCGCATCGACCACGATGCCTACCGCGTGATCGGCGCCTGCGCGCAGGTGCCGCGCGAGGGCCAGAGCGGCACCTGGATCGTGCCGGCAATGGTGCGCGCGTACTGCAACTGGCACGACGAGGGCCGCGTGCACAGCTTCGAGACGTGGATGGACGGCGAGCTGGTGGGCGGCCTCTACGGCGTGGGCATCGGCCGCATGTTCTTCGGCGAGTCGATGTTTTCCTGGCGCAGCGACGCATCGAAGATCGCGCTCGCCGCGCTGGTGGCGTTCTGTCGCGGCCACGGCATCACGATGATCGACTGCCAGCAGCACACGCGGCACCTGGCGTCGTTCGGCGCGCGCGAGATCTCGCGCGCCGCCTTCGAGCGCCACCTCGCCGACGTGCTCGACGCTCCCGAGCCGAAGCGCTGGACCTATGATCGCGCGCTGTGGGCGCGGCTGGGGCTCAGCCCCGAGCCGGCCCGGGGAGCCGTGAACCTGTGACCCATCCGAAGGAGCTACCGCTCGCGTCGCTGCAGTTCTATGCAACGGCGCCCTATCCGTGCAGCTACCTGCCCGACCGGCTCGCGCGCTCGCAGGTGGCCACGCCGAGCCACCTGATCCATGCCGACGCCTACTCGGGCCTGGTGGCCAACGGCTTTCGGCGCAGCGGCATGTTCACCTACCGGCCCTATTGCGACAACTGCCGCGCCTGCGTGCCGCTGCGCGTGCCGGTGCAGGGCTTCCGGCCCAGCCGCAGCCAGCGCCGCGCCTGGAAGATGCACGCGCATCTGCAGGCGCGCGTGCTGCGCCTGTGCTTCCAGCCCGAGCACTACCAGCTCTACCTGCGCTACCAGTCGGGCCGGCACAGCGGCGGCGGCATGGACCACGACAGCGTCGACCAGTACACCCAGTTCCTGCTGCAAAGCCGCGTCAACTCGCGGCTGGTGGAGTTTCGCGAGACGCTGCCCGACGGCAGCAGCGCACTGCGCATGGTGTCGATCCTCGACGTGCTCAACGACGGCCTGTCGGCCGTCTACACCTTCTTCGAGCCCACCGCGGGCGCCAGCTACGGTACCTACAGCGTGCTGTGGCAGATCGAGCAGACGAAGCTGCTGAAGTTGCCGCATGTGTACCTGGGCTACTGGATCGAGGGCAGCCCGAAGATGGCCTACAAGTCGGCGTTCGAGCCGCACCAGACGCTCGTCGACGGCCGCTGGGTCACGCGCGACGCGTAGCTCCGGCGCGAGGCCGGCCGGCGCGGCGCCTTCAGCGCAGCGAGTGATCGATCAGCAGCGCCGCGAACAGCACCGACAGGTACACGATCGAATAGCGGAACAGCGAGCGCGCGCGCGCATCGCTGTAGTCGCGCTGCAGCGCGAGTGCACGCCGCAGGAACACCAGGCCCAGCCCCAGCGCGACGACCAGGTACGGCCAGCCGCTCATGCCCGCAACGAACGGCAGCGCGCTGGCCACGACCAGCGCCGCGGTGTAGCCGACGATCACGCGGCAGGTGTGCGCCACGCCGCGCACCACCGGCAGCATCGGCAGCCCGGCCTTGGCGTAGTCGCGCGAGCGGTACAGCGCCAGCGACCAGAAATGCGGCGGCGTCCAGACGAAGATGATCAGGAACAGCAGCCACGCCTGCACCGGCACCTCGCCGGTGGCAGCCGCCCAGCCGAGCACCGGCGGCATCGCCCCCGTCGCGCCGCCGATCACGATGTTCTGCGACGTGCGCGGCTTGAGCAGCAGCGTGTAGACGAGGGCATAGCCGACGAAGGTGGCGAAGGTGAGCCACATCGTCAGCGGATTGACCTTCGCGTGCAGCAGCCACAACCCCAGCGCGCAGGTGACGATCGCGAAGCCCAGCGACGGCGCCGAGCCGATCGCGCCGCTGGGCAGCGGGCGGCCGCGCGTGCGCAGCATCAGCGCGTCGATGCGCTGCTCGAGCAGGCAGTTCAGCGCCGCCGCCGAGCCTGCGGTGAGTGCGATGCCCAGCGTGGCATACGCCAGCAGCCCGGCGTTCGGTGCGCCGGGGCTCGCGAGGAACACGCCGACCACGGCGCAGAAGACGATCAGCGCCACCACGCGCGGCTTGGCCAGCGCGAACAGCCGGCCCACCGGCCCGTGGCGCAACACTCCGGCGATCATGACCCGGCGCCTCGCATCCGCACGGCGCTCAGCGGCCCAGGCTCGCCACGTAGTCGGCCACGGCCGCGATCTCGCCCTCGCTCAGCCGGCCGGCCACGTCGCGCATCACGTGGCTCAGGTCGTTGCTGCGGCCGCCGGTCTTGTAGGCCTTGAGCTGCGCGCCGGTATAGGCGGCATGCTGGCTGCCGATGGCCGGCGCCAGCACCACCGGCTCGCGGATCATCGTCACCGGCCAGTCGGCCTTGCCCACGCCGCCCGGCCCATGGCAGCCCACGCAGGCGGGCACCACCTCGGGCCGGCCCTTGCCCTTCAGGTAGATGCGCTCGCCCAGTGCCAGGCGTTCGTTGCGCGCGACCGCGACGCGGCTCGCCTTCTGGCTCGAGAAGTAGGCCGCCAGATCCTGGATGTCCTGGTCACTCAGCGGTTGGGCCATCGGGCTCATCTGGTCGTTCTTGCGGCGCCCGGCCTTGAAGTCGTGCAGCTGCTTGCCGATGTACGCCGGCAGCTGGCCGGCCAGCTTGGGCCATTGATCGAGCGGGCTGTTGCCGTCGGGGCCATGACAGCCGGCACACACCGCGGCCTTGGTCTGCCCGGCCTGGGCGTTGCCGTCGGCCAGCGCGACGTTCGTGCCAGCCAGCCCCAGGGCCAGCACGGCCCCTGCGATCCACGTCGTCTTCATCTGTCCAGCCTCCACCATTCACTCGAATCCAACCGGGCGTACATCGGTCACGCCGCCGCTCAGCGCGCAAGCCGCTGCAGTTGCGCCGCGACCTGCGCCGGATCGGGCGGGTGCCCAATCAGCGCCTTCAGCCGCGACTGCGGATCGATAAGGAACACCGCCGCCGTGTGGTCGACCGTGTAGGTGCCGCGCTCGCCCGGCGTGGCGCGCGCATAGTGCACGCCGAGGTGGCGCACCAGCGGGCCGAGCGCCTGATCGTCGCCGGTGGCGGCGTCGAACTGCGGATCGAACGCCGCCATGTACTCGCGCAGCAGCGCCGGCGTGTCGCGATCCGGGTCCACCGACACGAACAGCACGCGCGGCCGCGGCAGCGAACCGAGCTGCGCGAAGGCGGCCTTCAGCGCCGACAGCGTGGTCGGGCACACATCGGGGCACTGCGTGTACCCGAAGTACAGCAGCGTCCAGTGCCCGAGCAGGCTCGCGCGCGTGACCTCGCCGCGCGTGCCCGCGAGGCGAAAGTCCGGCAGCGGCTTCACGTCGTCGATCACCGTGACCGGTGACGGCCCGGCAGACGCCACGCCGCTCGCCTCGACGTCGGCCGCGGCCCGGCGGCGCGTTGCCTTCCACACCATCGCGCCACCGAGCAGACACGCCGCCACGCCGAGCGTGACCCAGCGTCGCCCGTCGAGCAACGGACTCGCCGGCGGCGCGACCTCGGCCTCAGGCACGCTCATACGAATACGGCGTCCACTCGGTGGCCACGCTCGGCGGCGACGGCCAGTTGCCATGCGGCGGCGGCGACACCGTGGTCCATTCGAGCGACTTCGAACCCCAGGGGTTCGGGCCGGCCGGCGCTCCGCGCGCCGCGCCCACCAGCCAGTTGGCCACCGCGATCACGAAGCCCACGCCGAGGATGATCGCGCCGACGGTCATCCACTGCTGCGCCGCTTCGAACTGCGGGAACTGCGCGTAGTCGTAGTAGCGGCGCGGCATGCCCTTGACGCCGATGTTCATCATGATCCAGAAGACGATGTTGACGCCGACGAAGGTGCACCAGAAGCCGATCTGGCCCCAGCGCTCGTTGTACATGCGGCCGGTCATCTTCGGGAACCAGTAGTACACGCCGCCGAAGATCGCGAACGTGCCGGCCACCGCCATCACGTAGTGGAAGTGGCCCACCACGTAGTAGGTGTCCGACAGGTGCACCGTGAGCGAAGTGACGGCCAGCGGAATGCCGGTGAGCCCGCCGATCAGGAACAGGAACAGCACGCCCAGCGCGTACAGCATCGGCGTCTCGAAGCTGATCGCGCCGCGATACAGCGTGCCGGCCAGGCTGATCACCAGCAGGCCCACCGGCACCGAGATCATCAGCGTGGTGACCATCTGGCCGATGCGGATCCAGTCGGCCATGCCCGACACGTACAGATGGTGCACCCACACCTCGCCCGACAGCAGCACGATGCCGCCCACGCCGCCCCACAGCGCCACCTTGTGGTTGAAGACGCGGTTCTTGGCGAAGGTGGCCACGATCTCGAACACCACGCCGATGAACGGCAGGAAGATCACGTACACCGCCGGGTGCGAGTAGAACCAGAACAGGTTCTGGTAGGTCAGCACGTCGCCGCCGCGCGACGGGTCGAAGAAATGCGTGCCCAGGTACTTGTCGAAGCTGATCAGCGTGACCGCCGTGCCCAGCACCGGCACGAAGATCAGCTGCAGCACGAACGCGCCCAGCGTGCACCAGACGAAGATGTTGAGGTTGCTCCACTTCAGCCCCGGTGCGCGCATGTAGGCCACCGTGGTCAGGAAGTTCACGCCGCCGAGGATCGACGCGAAGCCCAGCACCAGCACGGTGAACGTGTACAGCGCGGTGTTGCCCGAGCTGATGGTGGAGTACGGCGGATAGGCCGTCCACATCAGATCGGGCGGATCGGGGATCACGAAGGTCAGCAGCGCCAGGATCACGCCCACGTAGAACAGCCACACCGACAGCGCGTTGACGCGCGGGAACGCCACGTCCTTGGCGCCGATCATCAGCGGGATGCAGAAGTTGGCGAAGAAGCCCGTCAGCGCCGGGATCTGGAAGCCCAGGATCATGACGGCGCCGTGCGCGTACAGCCACACGTTGTACGTGGTCGGGTTGTGGGTCAGCGTGGGGCCCACGGCCGACAGCTCCACCCGCATCAGCAAGGCCGCGATGCCGGCCACGGCGAAGGCGGCGACCGAGCCGATGAGATAGAGCACACCGACACGCTTGTGATCGGTGGTGAAGATCCATTCCTTGAGATTGACGCTCACGCGGTGTCTCCTCGTCGTTCCGTGTTCAACCCGGGTTCTCGCCCTTGCCGACGCGATTGCCTTCGGCGTCGAGCCAGGCCTTGAATTCGTCGGTCGGCATCACCAGCAGCTTGCCGGCCATGTAGGAATGCATCACGCCGCAGTACTCGGCGCAGCTGACGATGTGCTCGCCGGGCGCCTTGGGGTAGAACCACAGGTAGGTGACGCGCCCGGGCATCGAGTCTTCCTTGACGCGGAAGTCCGGGATGAAGTGGCTGTGCAGCGTGTCGCGGCTGGTCATGCGCAGCAGCACGGGCTTGCCGGCCGGCACGCGCAGCACGTTCTGCGTGCGCACGCCGTTGGCGTAGGTGTAGTCCCAGCTGTACATGCCCGACTCGAGCTTGACCTCGATGCGGTCGGCCGGCACGTCGCGGAAGTCGTTCCACAGCTTCCAGCCGTTGGCCGCGACGAAGAAGTCGTCGGCCATGAACGCGAAGGCCGGGATCACCGCCCAGCCGATCGCGGCCGCGGCCGTCAGCGGCCGCGCCGTGCCCACCTGCCCGGCCTCGCGCCTGCGGTAGCGCACCAGGAAGATCAGCATCACCACCGCGAAGATCAGCCCGATCACGGTGATGTCGACGATCACCTCATGCCACAGGCGGTCCCAGCCGGCGGCCGGATCGTTGATCCGTTTGCCCGCGGAGTTGGAGACCTCGTAGGCCCAGGCCGGCGCCATGGGCAGCAGCAAGGCCAGCCGCGCCGCGGCGCGACCCAGACGTTCAAACAGCGGCATGAGCGCTCCTCCTGCGGGCAAGCTTTCTGCGATAGCCGAACAGGCCGGCACCGATGAGCGACAGCCCCAGCACCAGCGAGCCGAGGCCGGCGAACAGCGCATAGTTGGGCTGGTAGCGGCCTTCGGAAAAGTTGTAGCTGAAGCACGCGCCGGTGATCATGTCGAACACGGCGTCGGCCGAATTGCTGATGCGGCCCCAGTCGGCGTCGATCAGCGCCAGCTCCAGCGTGCGCGGATCGATGCGCGTGCCGTAGACATAGCGCGCCACGCGGCCTTCGGGTGTCAGCAGCACCAGCACGTTGGGATGCAGGAACGTCTTGTCGATGCGCGACCAGAAGAAGCGGAACCCCACCGAGCCGGCGAACTGCTCGGTGGCCTCGAGCGGGCGGTCGCGCAGCACGGCGAAGCGCCAGCCCTCGTGCAGCGAAGGCTCGAGCGTGCGCAGCCGGGCGGCGAAGGCCTGCGCCGCCTGCGCATCGTCGCGGCGGTCGAACGACACGGTGAGCACGCGGTAGTCGCGCCCGGCGCGAAAGCGCTGCACGCCGCGCAGCGCCTCGGCGAGGTTCTCGTTGATCGTCGGGCACGAGCCGTCGCAGCCGTAGTACGACAGCACGAGCACGAGCGGCTTGCCGAGCAGGTCGGCGATCGCGAACGCGCGGCCCTGCTCGTCGACCAGCGCAGTGGCCGCGGCCACCGGCTGACCCAGGTGCGCCGGCTCGTCGATGCGCGTCACGCCCGGATCGATGGTGCCCTTGTCGGCATCGGGCGGGCGGCCGATCGCCAGCGCCGCGCCGGCGAAGGCGGCCAGCAGCAACAGGATTGCTGCGCGACTCATCGATCGTCGTGCCATGCGCAGTCCTGCGGCCTCACCAGAAGTAGATCTGCGAGACGACGAAGAACCAGATGATGTCGACGAAGTGCCAGTACAGGCCCGCGGTGCGCCAGAACCCGGCATCGGCGCGCCCGCGCAGCGCCGCCGGCACACCGGCCAGGAACACCGACAGCCCGACGACGACGTGACCGCCGTGGAAGCCGGTGATCGAGAAGAAGCTGGTGCCGTAGACGTTGCTGGAGATCGAGAAGCCGCCGTGGATCAGGTGGTTCCACTCGTAGGCCGACATCGCGAGGAAGGCGGCGCCGAGCAAGATCGTCACCAGCAGCCAGCGCCTGAAGCCCGCCAGGTCGCCGCGATGCAGAAGCACCTCGGCCCAGTGGATGGTGACCGACGACGACAGCAGCACCACGGTCATCACGATCGGCAGCACCAGCGGGATCGGCGGCGTGCCCTCGGGCGGCCAGTCGGGCGCCTCCAGCCGCATGAACCAGTAGGCGCCGAAGAACGACGCGAAGATCATCGCTTCGGCGAGGATGAACCAGCCCATCGCGCCGTACGACAGGCCCTCGCCATGGCCCATGGCTTCGCTGGTCCAGCCGACCACCCCGGCCAGCACCAGCACCACGCCGATGCCCAGCGCTATCACCGCCGCGAACGAGCTGTGATAGACGAACTGGAACGAGAACGCGAGCGTCAGCGCCAAAATGCCGAAGCTGACCACGAAGGGCCAGACGCTCCACTCCCAATGCCCCGCGTGTCCGTGGTCTGCGTGAACGGCCTGCGCGTCGTGTGACATCCAAGATCCTCCGAGCCATGCGTCACCCCGCGCGGCGCGCGCAGGCGACCCTATCCCCTCTCATCCCGCCGAGGATCGTATGGAAGGGTCTTGCCCCAGCTCAAGGCGACGCGCTTAGGGTTTGCACGTGTGACGCGGGCCTGATTCGCCGCGCTTTGATCCCGCGCAAACGACGCGCATCGCGCGTGGATAGAGGAACCCCGGATTGCCCGAGGCGCAGTTGATTGGTGGAGCCGGGGGGAATCGAACCCCCGTCCGCAAGCCATCACCGGCCAGTTCTACATGCGTAGCTGTCTGATTTGAGTCTCGCGGTCCGTGTCGCGCAGCAGCACGCTACCCGGCCCGCCAGTCACTTGGATCTCGCGTCGTGCCGAATGACGCGGCACGACACCAGCCGATGTGCATGACCTCGCAGCCTTTGCCTTGCGGCGCCGGCCCGGCCCATCGGCCAACCGTTGCGAGGCTCACCGGTGTTTAAGCGGCGAGGGCGAAACGTTCGTCGTTCGCAGTTACTTCGTTCCAGCTGGATTAACGAGCTGATCTGGCGCTCGGCATGCCCTGAACCGGCTCCGCACCCACGTCGAAACCGGGTCGGCCCCAGGCTTCGAATTTTAGGCCACGCGCAGCCAGTTCAAGAGTGCCGGCGGGCGATCGAGCACTTCGTCGGCGCCCCATTCGTGAACGGCAGCACCGGCTCCCAGGTAGCCCCAGGCCGCCGCCAGCGTCGGCATGCCGGCGGCGCGGCCGGCGATCACGTCGCGCTGGTCGTCGCCGACATAGACGCAGCGCTCGGGCGCAAGGTGCATCTGCCGCGCCGCCTCGAGCAGTGGCGCCGGATGCGGTTTGGCATGCGGCGTGGTGTCGCCGGCCACCAGCGCCGCCACGCGCGTGGCCAGGCGCAGGCCCGCGACGATGGGCTCGGTGAAGCGCATCGCCTTGTTGGTGACGATGCCCCAGCGCAGGCCCTGCGATTCGATGGCGTCGAGCACCGCGTGCATGTCGTCGAACAGCCGTGTGTGCTGCAGCAGGCGCTGCGCATAGCGTTCGAGGAAGGCATCGCGCAGCGTCTCGAAGGTCGGCTCGCCGGGTGCGACGCCGAACGACGCGCCCACCATGCCGCGCGCGCCGGCGCCCACCATCGGCCTCAGCATCTCGAAGGCGAGTGGCGCGAGGCCATGCGCGGCACGCAAGTCGTTCGCCGCGCCGGCAAGGTCGGGCGCGCTGTCGACGAGCGTGCCGTCGAGATCGAACAGCACGGCATCGCAGCGAGGCATGGCCGGCACCGTCATGCCGGCCGCGTGCATGCGACGAGGTAGTTCACGTCGGTGTCGCCGGAGAGCCAGTAGCGCCCGGTCAGCGGGTTGTATTGCATGCCCTTCAGCTCGGTCAGCTCGAGGTCGGCGTCGCGGCACCATTGCGCCAGCTCGCTCGGGCGGATCAGCTTGGCGTATTCGTGCGTGCCCTTGGGCAGCAGCTTCAGCACATGCTCGGCGCCGACGATGGCCAGCACGTAGGCCTTGAGGTTGCGGTTGATGGTCGAGAAGAACACGCGCCCGCCCGGGCGCACGAGCGCGGCGCAGGCGCGCACCACCGAGGCCGGCTCGGGCACGTGTTCGAGCATCTCCATGCAGGTGACGACGTCGAACTGCCCCGGCGCCTCGGCGGCCAGAGCCTCGGCCGACTGCTCGCGGTATGCGAGGGCCTGCACGCCGGACTCCAGCGCGTGCAACTGCGCCACCTTGAGCGGCTTGCCGGCGAGGTCGATGCCGAGAACGTCGGCGCCGCGCAGCGCCATCGACTCGGCGAGGATGCCGCCGCCGCAGCCGACGTCGAGCACCCGCTTGCCGCGCAGCGGCACCGTGCGGTCGATCCAGTCCAGGCGCAGCGGGTTGATCTCATGCAGCGGCTTGAACTCGCCGGCGAGGTCCCACCAGCGGTGCGCGAGCTCGCTGAACTTGGCCAGTTCCTGGGGATCGGCGTTGACGCTCATGGTGCGATCGTAGCGAACAGCGGCAGCGCTGCTCTGAAAACAAGAAACCCCGCCGTGGCGGGGTTTCCGGGGTCAGAAGGATCCGCGGATCACTTCTTGGTGCGCGTACCGACGACCTCGATCTCGACGCGGCGGTTCTTCGCCTTGCCTTCCTTGGTCTTGTTGTCGGCCACGGGCTGCTTCTCGCCCTTGCCTTCGGTGTAGACGCGGTTCTTCTCGACGCCCTTGCTCGTCAGGTAGCTCTTCACCGCTTCGGCGCGAGCAACCGACAGCTTCTGGTTCAGCTTGTCGGAGCCCACCGAGTCGGTATGGCCGACGGCGATGATGACTTCGAGGTTCACGCCTTGGGTCTTGGCCACGAGGTCGTCGAGCTTGGCCTTGGCCTCGGGCTTCAGCACCGACTTGCCGGTGTCGAAGAACGCATCAGCGGCGAACGTCACCTTCTCGCTCACCGGCGCCGGGGGCGGCGGGGGCGGCGGAGGCGGCGGGGGCGGCGGCTTCAGCGCACCGTCGCAGACCGCGTTTGCCGTAGCCGGCGACCAGTTGGCATCACGCCAGCAGAGCTCGTTGGTGCCGTTCTTCCAGACGGACGTACCGTCTGCGGCTCGCCAGTTGTCGGCCCCGGTCGGCGTGCCAGTCTGGCCCATCGACGACAACGGCGCGACAAGAGCAGCCGATGCGAAGAGCATCGCCACCTTGTTCAGTTTCTTCATGGTTCTCCTCTCAAGGGGAAAGCCGCAGTTGCCTGCGATACGTCCCAGTTCAGGGTCGAATTGCCTGTTAAAGCCTCGCGTGTGCGAGCCTTCCACACTGTGACCGCGATGATTGTGCCATAGGGCCTTGGTGCGTCTTCATTTTGGCCCGCTGGCGCGACGGCTCCGACGGCGATGTTGCGAAGGTGCCACACGGACGGGGCCCGTAAAATCCCGCCCTCCCCGCGCTTCGCACGCGCGCGCACCCCCGCCTCGCCGGCCGCAATGGCCGCCCCCGCATGACCCAGTTCGCCAAAGAAACGCTCGCCATCAGCCTCGAAGAGGAGATGCGCCGCAGTTATCTCGACTACGCGATGAGCGTGATCGTCGGCCGCGCGTTGCCCGACGCGCGCGACGGCCTGAAGCCCGTGCATCGCCGCGTGCTCTACGCCATGCACGAGTTGAACAACGACTGGAACCGCCCGTACAAGAAGAGTGCGCGCATCGTCGGCGACGTGATCGGCAAGTACCACCCGCACGGCGACACGGCGGTCTACGACACCATCGTGCGCATGGCGCAGGACTTCTCGCTGCGCCACATGCTCGTCGACGGCCAGGGCAACTTCGGCAGCGTCGACGGCGACAACGCGGCGGCGATGCGCTACACCGAGATCCGCCTGTCGAAGATCGCCCACGAGATGCTGGCCGACATCGACAAGGAGACGGTCGACTTCGGCCCCAACTACGACGGCAGCGAACGCGAGCCGCTGGTGCTGCCGACGCGGCTGCCTAACCTGCTCGTCAATGGTAGCGCCGGCATCGCGGTGGGCATGGCCACCAACATCCCGCCGCACAACTTGAACGAGGTGGTCGACGCCTGCCTGCACCTGCTGAAGAACCCGGCCGCCGGCGTCGACGAGCTGATGGAGATCATCCCGGCGCCCGACTTCCCGACCGCCGGAATCATCTACGGCCTGGCCGGCGTGCGCGAGGGCTACCGCACCGGCCGCGGCAAGGTGGTGATGCGCGCCAAGTGCCACTTCGAGGACATCGACCGCGGCCAGCGCCAGGCGATCATCGTCGACGAGATCCCGTACCAGGTGAACAAGAAGACGCTGCTCGAGCGCATCGCCGAGCTCGTCCACGACAAGAAGATCGACGGCATCAGCCACATCCAGGACGAGTCCGACAAGTCCGGCATGCGGGTGGTCATCGAGCTCAAGCGCGGTGAAGTGCCCGAGGTGGTGCTGAACAACCTGTACAAGCAGACGCAGCTGCAGGACACGTTCGGCATCAACATGGTGGCGCTGATCGACGGCCAGCCGAGGCTGTGCAACCTCAAGCAGCTGGTCGAGATCTTCCTCGAGCACCGGCGCGAGGTCGTCACCCGCCGCACCGCCTACGAGCTGCGCAAGGCGCGCGAGCGCGGCCACCTGCTCGAAGGCCTCGCGGTGGCGCTGGCCAACATCGACGAATTCATCGAGCTCATCAAGACCTCGCCCACGCCGCCGGTGGCCAAGGCCGCGTTGATGAGCAAGGGCTGGGACTCCTCGCTCGTGCGCGAGATGCTCGCGCGCGCCGAAGGCCACACGCCGGGCGGCCGCGACGCCTACCGCCCCGAGGGCCTGCCGCCGCAGTACGGGCTGCAGTTCGACGGGCTGTACCGCCTGTCCGACGAGCAGGCGAGCGAGATCCTGCAGATGCGGCTGCAGCGCCTCACGGGTCTCGAGCAGGACAAGATCATCGGCGAGTACAAGGACGTGATGACGCAGATCGCCGATCTGCTCGATATCCTCACGAAGCCCGAGCGCGTGACGCGCATCATCGCCGACGAGTTGATGGCGCTGCGCCAGGAATTCGGCCAGACCAAGGCCGGCGCGCGGCGCAGCGTGATCGAGCGCAACATCCAGGAGATCGGCACCGAGGACCTGATCGCGCCCACCGACATGGTGGTCACGCTCTCGCACACCGGCTACATCAAGAGCCAGGCGCTCTCCGAATACCGCGCGCAGCGCCGCGGCGGGCGCGGCAAGCAGGCCGCGGTGACCAAGGAAGACGACTGGATCGACCAGCTCTTCATCGCCAACACGCACGACTGGATCCTGTGCTTCTCCAACCGCGGCCGCGTCTACTGGCTCAAGGTGTGGGAGGTGCCTCAGGGCTCGCGCGCCAGCCGCGGCAAGCCGATCGTCAACATGTTCCCGCTGCAGGCCGACGAGAAGATCACCGTCGTGCTGCCGCTCACCGGCGAAGCGCGCAGCTTCCCGGCCGACCACTTCGTGTTCATGGCCACCGCGCTCGGCACGGTGAAGAAGACCGCGCTCGACGACTTCGCCAACCCGCGCAAGGCCGGCATCATCGCGGTCGACCTCGACGCGGGCGACTTCCTGATCGGTGCCGCGCTCACCGACGGCAAGCACGACGTGATGCTGTTCTCCGACGGCGGCAAGGCCGTGCGCTTCGACGAGGACGACGTGCGCGCCATGGGCCGCCAGGCGCGCGGCGTGCGCGGCATGATGCTCGACGACGGCCAGCGCGTGATCGCCATGCTGGTGGCCGAAGACGAATCGCAAAGCGTGCTCACCGCCACCGAAAACGGCTTCGGCAAGCGCACCTCGATCGCCGAGTACACGCGCCACGGCCGCGGCACCAAGGGCATGATCGCGATCCAGCAGAGCGAGCGCAACGGCAAGGTCGTGGCCGCCACGCTGGTGCGGCCCGAAGACGAGATCATGCTGATCACCGACCGCGGCGTGCTGGTGCGCACGCGCGTGGCCGAGATCCGCGAGATGGGCCGCGCCACGCAGGGCGTGACGCTGATCGCGCTGGATGACGGCGCCAAGCTCTCGGGGCTGCAGCGCATCGTCGAGAACGACGCCAACGAGGGCAGCGCAGATCCCGCCGGCGACGACGGCGGCGACGAGCCCGACGCCGGCGCAGCGCCCGGCGGCGACACGCCCGATTCCGCAGCGTAATGACGTCGGTGGGGACGCCGGCGAGAACGCTGGCGATCGCCAACGATGCCGCGGCCGGCATCGCGCCGCGCGTGGGAGAATCGTCGCACCCCACCATGGCCGAACCCGCCGCCCCGCCCGACCTGCTGGCCCTGCGCGAGCACATCGATGCGATCGACCGCGAACTGCTAGCGGCGCTGAACCGGCGCGCGGCGCTGGCCCAGCAGGTGGGCGAGATCAAGAAGCGCGAAGGCTCGTCGGCCTTCCGGCCCGAACGCGAGGCGCAGGTCATCGACGGCCTCAAGCGCGCCAACGCCGGGCCGCTGCGCCGCGAGAGCATCGCGCCGATCTGGCGCGAGATCATGTCGGCTTGCCGCGCGCTCGAGACGCCGACGCGCGTGGCCTACCTGGGGCCCGCCGGCACCTTCAGCGAACAGGCGGCGCTGGGCTACTTCGGCTCGTCGATCCAGGCCGTGCCCTGCGCCAACATCGACGAGGTGTTCCGCGCCACCAGCGCCGGCGCCGCCGACTTCGGCGTCGTGCCGGTGGAGAACTCCACCGAGGGCGTGGTCGCACGCTCGCTCGACGTGCTGCTGACGACGCAGCTCGCCATCGTCGGCGAAACAAGCCTCTTCGTGCGCCACAACCTGCTGCGCAAGGACAACGCCGTGCCGGGCATCCAGGCGGTGTGCGCGCATCCGCAGGCGCTGGCGCAGTGCCACGCCTGGTTGAGCCATCACCTGCCCGATGCCGAGCGCCGCCCGGTGGCGAGCAACGCCGAAGGCGCGCGGCTGGCGAGCCTCGATCCGACGCTGGCCGCCATTGCCAGCGAGCGTGCCGGCAGCGAATGGGGCCTGCACGTGGTGGCGCCGGCGATCCAGGACGACCCGCTCAACCGCACGCGTTTCGCGATCGTGGCCGATCCGCAGCGCCAGCCGACGCCCAAGCCCTCGGGGCACGACTGCACGAGCCTGATCGTGTCGGTGGAGAACAAGCCGGGCGCGGTGCACGACATGCTGGTGCCGCTGAAGAAGCATGGTGTGTCGATGTCGCGGCTGGAATCGCGGCCCGCGCGATCGGGCCAGTGGGAGTACTTCTTCTACATCGACATCCAGGGCCACCCCGACGATCCGGTGGTGGGCAAGGCGCTGCGTGAGCTGCGCGAGGCCTGCGCGTACTTCAAGCTGCTCGGCGCCTATCCGGTCGACGTGCACTGATGCCTTCGCAAGCGACCATGTTCAACCAGCTCGGCGTGATCGGATGCGGCCTGATGGGCGGCTCGTTCGCGCTCGCGCTCAAGCGCGGCGGGCTGGTCAAGCGCGTCGTCGGCTACAGCAAGTCGCCCTCGACCACCGAACGCGCCAAGCGCATGGGCGTGATCGACGTGGCTGCCGAGTCGGCGCTGCTCGCCGTCTCGGGCTCCGACATCGTGCTCATCGCGGTGCCGGTGGCAGCCACCGAAGTCACGTTCAAGGCCATCCGCCACCTGGTGGAGCCCGGCGTGCTGTTCATGGACGTCGGCTCCACCAAGCGCGACGTGGTCGACGCCGCGCGCCGCGCGCTGAAAGACCGCGTGCCCTCCTTCGTGCCGGCACACCCCATCACCGGCAAGGAAGTGGCGGGCGTGCAGAACGCCGATGCCGCGCTCTACGCCGGCCGGCAGGTGATCCTCACGCCGCTGCCGCAGACCTCGCCCGAGCTGGTGCAGAAGGCCACCGACGTGTGGTCCGCGGTGGGTGCGCAGGTGCTGCGCATGACGCCGGAGAACCACGACGCGGCGTTCGCCTCGGTGAGCCACCTGCCGCACCTGCTGGCCTTCGCGTACTTCTCCGCGGTGGTCAACCAGCCCGCGGGGCGCGACTTCCTGTCGCTGGCGGGCCCCGGGTTCCGCGACTTCACGCGCATCGCGGCCAGTGACCCGACGATCTGGCGCGACATCCTGATGGCCAACCGCGAGGAGATCCTCAAGCAGTCGGCGCGCTTTCGCAGCACGCTCGACGCGATGGAGCTGGTGATCAAGAACGGCAATGCCGATGCGCTGGAAGACCTGATCCGCAGCGCGGCCGAGGCGCGCGCCAACTGGCAGCTCGGCTCTCAGCGCGGCGGCGGCAGCAGCGGCAGCGGCGGCTCACGCTAGCCGCGCGCTTGCGCGCATGTACGACATCGCGTTCCTCGATCTGCCGCCGCTGCGGCGCGCAGCCGGCACGGTGCGCCTGCCCGGCAGCAAGAGCATCTCCAACCGCGTGCTGCTGCTGGCCGGCCTGAGCGAAGGCCGCACCGCCGTGCACGACCTGCTCGACAGCGACGACACGCGCGTCATGCTCGATGCGCTCGCCGCGCTCGGCTGCGGCCTCGAACGCGAGGGCGAGGTGCTGCACGTGCAGGGCATCGGCGGCACGTTGAAGTCCGATGTCGTGGCCAGGCCGCTGAAGCTCTTCCTCGGCAACGCCGGCACCGCAATGCGCCCGCTCGCCGCGGCGCTGGCGCTGATGGTCACGCGACAAGGCGGCACGATCGAGCTGGCCGGCGTGACGCGCATGCACGAGCGGCCGATCGGCGACCTCGTCGACGCGCTGCGCCAGCTCGGCTGCACGGTGGACTATCTCGGCCGCGACGGCTATCCGCCTCTGCGCCTGCGCGGGCAGGCCGGCGGCGCGGTGCGCATCGACGCGCCGATCCGCGTGCGCGGCGACGTGTCGAGCCAGTTCCTCACCGCGCTGCTGCTCGCGCTGCCGCTGGTGAGCGGCACGCGCGCCACGCACATCGAGGTCGAGGGCGAGCTGATCTCCAAGCCCTACATCGACATCACGCTCGCGCTGCTGCAGCGCTTCGGCATCACGGTGCAGCGCGACGGCTACGCGCGCTTCACGATCCCGGCCGGCAGCCGCTACACGGCACCGGCGCGCATCCACGTCGAGGGCGACGCGTCGGCCGCGTCGTACTTCATCGCCGCCGGCGCGATCGCCGCAGTGGACGCGCCGCTGCGCATCGAGGGCGTGGGGCTCGACTCGATCCAGGGTGACATCCGCTTCGTCGATGCGGCGCGCGCGATGGGTGCGGCGGTCAACGGCGGCCCGGGCTGGATCGAGGTGCGCCGCGGCGCCTGGCCGCTGAAGGCCGTGACGATCGACTGCAACCACATTCCCGACGCGGCGATGACGCTGGCCGCGATGGCGCTCTTCGCCAGCGGCCGCACGCGGCTGACGCAGATCGGCAGCTGGCGCGTGAAGGAGACCGACCGCATCGCCGCCATGGCCGCCGAGCTGCGCCGGGTGGGCGCGAGCGTGACCGACGGCGCCGACTTCATCGAGGTCGAGCCGCCGCAGGCGTGGCGGCGCGCGGCGTTTCGCACCTACGACGATCACCGCATGGCGATGTGCCTGTCGCTGGCGGCGCTCAATCCGCTGGCCGGCGCGGCGCAGCCGATGCGCATCCTCGATCCGCGCTGCGTGGCCAAGACCTTCCCCGACTACTTCGAGACGCTGTTCTCGGTGGTGCAGGCCGACGCGAGCGACGTCCCGGTGATCACCGTCGACGGGCCGACCGCGTCGGGCAAGGGCACGCTGGCCGCGGTGATCGCGGCGCGGCTCGGCTGGCACCAGCTCGACTCGGGCGCGCTGTACCGCGCCACCGCGCTGGCCGCGCTGCGCCAGGGCATCGCGGCCGACGATGCGCCGGCGCTGGCGCGCGTGGCGAGCCGCCTGGCGCTGCGCTTCTCGGGCGATCGCATCGCGCTCGACGGCGACGACGTGACCGAGGCCATCCGCGCCGAGGCCGTGGGCGTGATGGCCTCGCAGGTGTCGGCGCTGCCCGCCGTGCGGCAGGCGCTGCACGCGCTGCAGCTGTCGTTCCGGCGCGTGCCGGGCCTGGTGGCCGACGGGCGCGACATGGGCAGCGTGGTGTTCCGCGACGCGCCGCTCAAGGTGTTCCTCACCGCGAGCGCCGCCATGCGCGCCGAGCGGCGGCATAAGCAATTGATTTCAAAGGGCATTTCGGCTAACATCGACACTCTTCGCGCCGATCTCGAGGCGCGCGATGCGCGCGACAGCCAACGCGCCATCTCGCCTCTGAAGCCGGCCGAAGATGCGCAGTTGCTCGACAACTCGTCGCTCACGATCGAGCAGTCCGCCGATCGTGTGCTGCAGTGGTGGAGCGAGCGCAACACCTTCGACGCATCGGCCTGATCGGCCGCGCGCCGAGGGCGCCGACAAGCCCGTCGGCACGGGAGCGCCGCGTCAGCCCTGACGCCGCCCGCGCCGGCGACATGTTCAACCAACCCGCAACCTCGGTTGCACGCACCGGCCGGCCCCAATCCTCCCGTCACAGCCCGGCCACAGGAAAATCGATGTCCCAACTGCAATCCGCCACCACCACCGGCGGCGGCGAATCGTTCGCCGCCCTGTTCGAAGAATCGCTGAAGCGCAGCGAGATGCGCGCCGGCGAGGTCATCACCGCCGAGGTGGTGCGCATCGACTTCAACCACGTGGTGGTCAACGCCGGCCTCAAGAGCGAGGCCTATGTTCCGATCGGTGAATTCAAGAACGACCAGGGCGAGGTCGAGGTCCAGGTCGGCGACTACGTGTCGGTGGCCATCGACGCCATCGAGAACGGCTACGGCGACACCATCCTCAGCCGCGACAAGGCCAAGCGCCTGGCCTCGTGGCTGGCGCTGGAAAACGCGCTGGAATCCGGCCAGTTCGTCAACGGCACCGTCTCGGGCAAGGTCAAAGGCGGCCTCACGGTGCTCGTCAACGGCATCCGCGCCTTCCTGCCCGGCTCGCTGATCGACACGCGCCCAGTCAAGGACCTGACGCCGTTCGAAGGCAAGACGATGGAGTTCAAGGTCATCAAGCTCGACCGCAAGCGCAACAACGTGGTGCTGAGCCGCCGCGCGGTGGTCGAGGCCAGCATGGGCGAGGAGCGCGCCAAGCTGCTCGAGACGCTGACCGAAGGCGCGATCGTGCACGGCGTGGTCAAGAACATCACCGAGTACGGCGCGTTCGTCGACTTGGGCGGCATCGACGGCCTGCTGCACATCACCGACATGGCGTGGCGCCGCGTGCGCCACCCGACCGAGGTGGTGCAGGTCGGCCAGGAACTCACCGCCAAGGTGCTGAAGTTCGACGCCGAGAAGAACCGCGTCTCGCTGGGCCTCAAGCAGCTCGGTGACGACCCGTGGCACGGCGTGTCGCGCCGCTACCCGAGCGGCACGCGGCTGTTCGGCAAGGTCACCAACATCGCCGACTACGGCGCCTTCGTCGAGATCGAGCCGGGCATCGAAGGCCTGGTGCACGTCTCGGAAATGGACTGGACCAACAAGAACGTCGCGCCGAGCAAGGTGGTGTCGATGGGCGACGAGGTCGAGGTCATGGTGCTCGAGATCGACGAGGACAAGCGCCGCATCAGCCTCGGCATGAAGCAGTGCAAGCCCAATCCGTGGGAAGAGTTCGCCGGCAGCGTCAAGCGCGGCGACAAGGTCAAGGGCCCGATCAAGTCGATCACCGACTTCGGCGTCTTCGTCGGCCTGGCGCAGGGCATCGACGGCCTGGTGCACCTGTCGGACCTGTCGTGGCACGAGCCCGGCGAGACCGCCGTGCGCAACTACAAGAAGGGCCAGGAGGTCGAGGCCATCGTGCTCGGCATCGACATCGAGCGCGAGCGCATCAGCCTGGGCATCAAGCAGCTCGACCAGGATCCGTTCACCAGCTACGTCACGATCAACGACCGCGGCGCGCTGGTCAGCGGCACGGTCAAGAGCGTCGACCCGCGCGGCGCCGAGATCCAGCTCAACGCCGACGTGACGGGCTACCTGCGCGCCAGCGAGCTCAGCCGCGACCGCGTGGAAGACGCGCGCAACCTGCTGAAGGAAGGCGACGAGGTCAGCGCGATGATCGTCAACGTCGACCGCAAGACGCGCTCGATCCAGCTCTCGATCAAGGCCAAGGACCAGGCCGACCAGCAAGAGGCGATGCAGCGCCTCGCGCAGAGCAACGAGCGCGAGACCGCCGGCACGACGAGCCTCGGCGCGCTGCTGCGGGCCAAGCTCGACAACCAGAAGGAGTGAGGCCCGCCGCCCGGCCCCGAGCCGCCTCGACGCCATGACGCGTTCGGACCTGGTCGCCCGGCTCGCCGAGCGGTTCGCGCAGCTGACGCAGCGCGACACCGAGTTCGCGGTGAAGACCATCCTCGATGCGATGACCGATGCGCTCGCGCGCGGGCACCGCATCGAGATCCGCGGCTTCGGCAGCTTCTCGGTCAATCGCCGCCCGCCGCGCCTGGGCCGCAACCCGCGCAGCGGCGAGCAGGTCACGATCCCCGAGAAGCTGGTGCCGCACTTCAAGCCCGGCAAGGCGCTGCGCGAAGCGGTCGACCTGCGGCTGCCGGCCGACGCGCCCGACGCCGCCGCAGCGGCATCCACGACGCCGACCGCAGCCTGAGCGTGCGCCCGCGATGCGCATCCTGACCTGGCTGATCCGCGCTCTCGTCTTCTTCACGCTGTTCGCCTTCGCGCTGAACAACCAGCAGAGCGTGACCATCCACTGGTTCTTCGGCGCCAGCTGGCAGGCGCCGCAGGTGATCGTGGTGCTGGTCGCCTTCGCCGCCGGCGTGGCGCTCGGCGTGCTGGCGATGGTGCCGCGCTGGTGGCGGCATCGCCGCACCGCGCAGCGCCAGGCCCGCACGCCGGCCGTGCCGGCCCCGGCCGTCGCCGGCCCGAGCACCGGCTCGCCGTCGGACCTCGCGCTCGAGCATCCGCCGCGCGAAGGCCTTTGAGGTCGAGCGGCGCCGATGTTCGAATTCGACCTGCAGTGGCTGCTGATCGGGCTGCCGGTGGCCTTCGCGCTCGGCTGGGCGGCATCGCGCCTCGACATCCGCCAGGGCCGGCGCGCCGACCGCGCCGCACCCAAGGCCTACTTCAAGGGCCTCAACCTGCTGCTCAACGAGCAGCACGACAAGGCCATCGACGCCTTCATCGAGGCCGTGCAGAGCGACCCCGACACGGTGGAGCTGCACTTCGCGCTCGGCAACCTGTTTCGCCGCCGCGGCGAGTTCGAGCGCGCGGTGCGCGTGCACGAGCACCTGCTGCAGCGCGGCGACCTGCCCGCCGCCGAACGCGCGCGCGCCCAGCACGCGCTGGCGCAGGACTTCGTGAAAGCCGGCCTGCTCGACCGCGCCGATTCGGCCTACGAGGCGCTCGAAGGCACGGCCTACGAGCTCGAGGCGCGGCTGGCGCGGCTCTCGCTGGCCGAGCGTGCGCGCGACTGGCGCGCCGCGGCCGCGCTGGCCACGCAGCTCGAAGCCAGCGGCACCGGCTCGTATGCGACGCGCATCGCGCACCATTGGTGCGAGATCGCGCAACAGGCGGCCGCGCAGGGCAACGCGAGCGAGGCCGACGACGCGCTCGCCCAGGCCCGCCGCATCGCGCCGCAGGCGCCGCGCCCGCTGCTGATGGCGGCGCGCCGCGCCCAACAGGCCGGTGACGCGGCCGCAGCTTACGCCCGCTACGCCGAGCTGATCGCCGTCGCCCCCGCGATGCTCACGCTGGTGGCCGACGAGATGGCCGGCGCCGCGCTCGCCGGCGGCCGCGCCGATGCCGCGCGCGAGCTGTTCCAGCGCCGCCACGAGCAGCAGCCCAGCACCGACCTGCTGGCCGCGCTGAGGCGGCTCGACGAGGCGCGCAGCGCCAGCGACGCGGCAAGCGCGGCCACCACGCGTGCGCGCGCACTGCTGCAGCAGCAGCCGTCGCTGTCGGCCGCGCTCGAGGTGCTGAACACGCTCGACGACGCCGAGCGCGAGCCGGCCCTGCGCGGCGTGCGCGACGCGGTCGCGCGCGCGGCGCGGCCGCTGCGCCGCTACCGCTGCGCGGCCTGCGGCTTCGAGGCGCAGCAGCACTTCTGGCAATGCCCCGGCTGCCTGGGGTGGGACACCTTCCCGCCGCAGCGGATCGAAGAACTCTAGGCGCTGCCGCTCAGCCGAGCAGCACCTGCCGCTCCACCAGCGCCATCACTTCGTTCAGCGACGGCACCTGGCCCTTGCCGCCCACGCTGGCCACGCCGCCGGGCCCGACGATGCCGGCCAGGCCGGGGTCGTGGTCGCAGTAGATGCCGATGGTCGGCTTGCCGAACGCGGCGGCCAGGTGCGTGAAGCCGGTGTCGAGCCCCACCACGCGGCGCGCGCCGGCGAGCAGGCCGGCCATGTCGTGCACGTTGAGGAACGGCGGCACCTCGCCCTCGCAGCCGGCGGCGATGCGCTCGGCGCGCACCTGCTCCTCCTCGGTGCCCCAGACCACCAGCGGCGACAGGCCCATCGCCTTGAGCCGCCTGCCCACGGTGATCCAGCGCGCCTCGGGCCAGATCTTCTCGGGCCGGCTGGCGCAGGGGATCAGCGCAGCCGTGTCGCCGCGCGGCTTCCAGGCCAGCCGGGTCGGCGCTGCCAGGCCGAACACCGGCGGCGTCTGCGGCACCGGATAGCCGAAGTGCGCAGCCGCCAGCGCGCGGCAGCGCTGCACGGCATGCAGCTCGCGCGACACCGACGCGCGGCGCGTGTACAGCCAGGCCGCCAGCGGCTCGCGGATGCTGCGGCTGTCGTAGCCCAGCACCGGGCCGCGCGCCTGGCGCGCCCACAGCGCGCTCTTGAGCAGGCCCTGCAGGTCGAGGATGGCGTCGTACGGCTGCGCGCGCAGCTGCGCGCGCAGCTCGCCCATCGCCTTCCACGCCGCGCTGCCGCTGAGCTGCTTGCGCCAGCGCCGCCACGACATTGGCAACACGTTGTTCACGCCGACGTGCATGCGCGCGATGGCGGCGAACGAGGCCTCGACCAGCCAGTCGATCTGCGCCTGCGGGAAGGCGCGGCGGATGTCGCTCACCGCGGGCAGCGCGTGCACCACGTCGCCCATCGACGAAGTCTTGACGATCAGGATGCGCATCGGCTCAGCGCCCCGCACGCTCGGCCACCAGCGCCGGGTTGAACCGCGGGTCGTTGTACATCTTGAACTGGCGATAGACCTTGAAGTGCGCGCGGCCGGCGGCGCAGTCGGCCAGCAGCGCATCGAGGCAGCCCGCGAGGTCGGCACGCTGCTGCTGCAGCCGCGCCAGCTTGTCGCGGCTCGCGGCGCGGTGCGCTTCGTCGACATCGGTGCGCGCAGTCTGCGCGCGCATGGCGTGGATCTTCAGCGCCAGGATCGACAGGCGGTCGATCATGCTGCCCGCCGTCTCGCTGTTCAGGCGCGAGCCGGGCGGCACCGTGGCCTGCGGCGAGTCGGTGCGCGCCGAGGCCGGATCGACGAGACCGAGCGCCGCGAGCAGCAGTTCGTCGACGCGCTCGGTGGCGTCGTTGCGCGCCTGGTTGAAGCGGTCGATGGCGCGCTTGTTGGCCGCGATCTCGGCGTCGGCCACCTGCGTGCGGCGCGCGAGGTCCTCCTCGGCCCACAAGCGGCAGTTGAAACGGTGATTGGTCTGGATCCAGCGCCGCAGGCCGTCGTCGCGCGGCGCGCTCTCCTGCTGCGGCCACGCAGGCGCGGCCAGCAGTGCATCGTGCAACGCGGTTACTTCGGCAGCATGCAGCGCAATCGAGGTCATGGTCGGATGGCAGAATGATAGCCGTCGATCTTCCAGCGCAGACGCATCCGGATGCCCTCTCGCCCGCTCATCGTCCGTCTGCGCAACTGGATCGGCGATGTCATCCTCGGCCTGCCCGCGCTGCAACTGCTCGCCGAACACGGTTACGACCTCCAGCTCGTGGGCAAGGGCTGGGCGGCGAGCCTGTTCGCCGGTCATGGCTGGCCGGTCGCCACGCGCGCCGGCACGTTGCGCGAGCGCGTCGCGCAGCTGCGCGCGCTGCGTCGCGCCGCCCGCGACGCGGACCCCGGCTTCGATCGGCGCGAGAACATGCTGCTGCTGCCGCACTCGTTCTCCGCCGCGATGGAAGCGCGCCTGGCCGGGCTGAAGGCCGTGGGCTATGCGCAGGAGGCGCGCAGCTGGCTGCTCGCGCGCGCCGAGCCGATCACCTATGGTGGCCATGCGCTGGTGAGCTACTGGGAGCTCGGCTGCCGCTTCGTCGGCGTGCAGCGGACAGCGCCGCAACGCATCGCGCTGCGCACGCGCGAGGCCGACCAGCAGCGCGCCGATGCGCTGCTGCGCGAGCACGGCCTCGCGCCCGGCTTCGTGGCCATCTGCCCGTTCGCCGGCGGCACGTTCGAGAAGCTCGACAAGAAGTGGCCCGCGTTCCCCGACTTCGCGCGCCAGCTGCTGCAACGCGGGCACCGCGTGGTGATCGTCCCCGGGCCCGGCGACGAGGCCGTGGTGCGCGAGCACTATCCCGGCGTGACCGCCATCGGCGGCATCGACCTCGGCGTCTACGGCGCGCTGCTGCGCCGCTGCGGCGTGATGGTGTCCAACGACACCGGGCCGGCGCACCTGGCCGCCGCGGTGGACGCGCGCGTGCTGAGCGTGCTCGGCCCGACCAAGCCGGAGCAGTGGGCGCCGTGGGGCACCGACGTGCACATCGTCAAGCGCTGGCCGGGCTGGCCGGGCACCGACGAGGTGATGCAGCGCCTGCAGGAGCTGATGCGCCGATGACGCTGCGGCACGTGGGCCTCAGCTTCGGCCGGGTGGAGCATTGGCACGATGGGCTCGGCGAGTTCTCGCGCCAGCTCGCCCTGGCGCTCGCCGCGCGCGCACCCGCGCTGCTCGCCGAACGCGGCGTGCGGCTGCACTACCACCTGCCGCGGCAATGGCACGGCCTGTTCGGCACCGAGGTGAACTACCTCGGCACGCACACCTCGCAACGCCTGCTGCACCTGCGCCGCGAGCGCTTCGCGCTGTGGCACTGCCTGCACCAGCACATCCGGCTGCGGCCGCCGCTGGGCACCGAGCGCGTGATGGACACCGTGCACGACCTGAACTTCCTGCACACCAAGCGCGGCGCCAAGCTCGAGCGCTACCGGAGCCGGCTGCGCCGGCGCCTGCAGGGCCGCGATCAGATCGTGGCCATCAGCCACCATGCCGCGCGCGACATCGAGCGCGAGCTGGCGCCGCTGCCGGCGCCGATCCAGGTCATCCCCAACGGCGTCACCGATCTGAGCCACGCGCCGCGCGAGCCGATCGGCGAACTCGCCGGCGCAGCGCCCTTCCTGCTGCACATCAGCCGCATGGCGCCGAGCAAAAACGTCGCCGCGCTCGTCGAGCTGGCCGCGGCATGGCCGCAGCAGCGCTTCGTGTTCGCCGGTGGCGCGAGCGGCTACAGCGCCGAGGTGCAGCGCGAGATCAGCGCGCGCGGCCTGCACAACGTGAGCCTGCACTTCGACGTCAGCGAGGCGCAGAAGGCCTGGCTCTATGCGCAATGCCTGGGCTTTGTCTTCCCGTCGTTCACCGAGGGCTTCGGGCTTCCGCCGCTGGAGGCGATGTGCTTCGGCAAGCCGGTGTTCCTGTCGCGGCTGACCTCGCTGCCCGAGATCGGCGGCGACGCGGCCTGGTACTTCGACGACTTCGCGCCGGCGGCGATGCGCCGCGTCGTCGAAGCGGGACTCGCCACCCACGAGCACGAGCAGCGTGCCGCGCAGGTGGCGGCGCACGCCCGGCGCTTCGACTGGACGCGCTGCGCGGCGCGCTACGAGGCGGTGTATCTGCGCTTGCTGGGCGACGTGCGCAAGGACGACTGAGTGCTGCACCTGAGCGACGTGAGCCTGGTGTGCGTCGACACGCGCGACGTCGACCTCGCGCTGAAGGCGATCGGGCGCTGCATGGCGCAGGTGCGCTTCGCGCGAGTGATGCTCTTCACGCGCAGCGCGCTGGTGAGCCGCGCGCCCGAAGGCATCGAAGTGATCGATGTCGACGTGCCGTCGGTGCAGGCGTACTCGGAATTCATGCTGCGCGGCCTCGCGCCGCACGTGAGCACGTCGCACGTGCTGGTGGCGCAGTGGGACGGCTTCGTGCGCGACGCGTCGCGCTGGGATCCGGCGTTCCTCGATCACGACTACATCGGCGCGCCCTGGCACGATCAGCCGCCCGAGCGCGCGGTGGGCAACGGCGGCTTCTCGCTGCGCTCGCAGCGGCTGCTGCAGGCGCTGCGCGATCCGCGCCTGCGCATCGAGCACCCGGAGGATGTCGCGATCTGCCACACGAATCGCGCGCTGCTGGAGCGCGAACATGGCATCCGCATCGCGCCGATCGATGTCGCACGGCGCTTCGCGTACGAGCGCGTGCTGCCATCGAACCCGACGTTCGGCTTTCATGGCCTCTTCAACTTCGACCGCGAGATTCCGCCCGAGGACCTTCGACGCACCTTGAGCGCGCTGTCGGACGGCGTGGTGCGCGGACTCGAGGTGCACGACCTTTGCGACACGCTGATCGCCCAAGGCCGCCTCGCCTCGGCAAGCTATCTGCTCGACAGGCGCTGGCAGATGGGCCTGCGCGACAGGCGGACACTGCGCCTGGCGTGGAGGATGTACCGGGCCCGACGCCGAGGTGGCACGCGCAGCATGGAGGCCTGGTGAGCACACCCGGGACCGCGGCCTGGCTGGCCCGCATCGGGGCGCGCCTGCGGCAGTGGAATCGCGAGCGCCTGGCAAGGCGCAAGCACGCCAGGTTCAAGGCCTTCGAGCGCCGATGGTTTGCTGCCAACGGCGCAACGCGGCCCGGCCTGGAGGCCGCGCTGCGAGGCCGCGCCCAAGCGCTGCCGACGCAGCCTCGCCTGGCCATCGTCGCACGGCCGACAGGGCTTGCCGCGGCCGTGCCTGGCGGATGGCCTTTCGCCGGCGGGAGCCCTTTCATGGCGCCCGTGGCAATCGCCGGGCCCGTGGGCCATGGCGCGGCACCGCCACTCGATCACGACGACCTGAATCGCGCGCTGAGTCAGATCGACGCCGATGCCTTCGTCATCGTGCCCGACGACGCGCTGCTGCCGCGCCATGCGCTGGTGATCGTCGCCGAGGCGCTGCAGCACTTCCCCGATGCCGGGTTCCTCTACGGCGACGAGGCGGGCCTCGATGAACGCGGGCAGCTGCGAGACGCAAGCTTGCTGTGCGACTGGAATGCGGAGTGGTGTCGAGCGCACAACTACCTCGGCGGCATGCTGGTCGTCCGCCGGGCGCTGGCGGCCCAGGCGGGCCCGATCCCACGCGGCAGGATCGGCGCTGCGTGGTGGTCGTGGGTGCTGCGGCTCGGCGAGTTGGCGGGCGCGCAGGGCGTGGTGCACGTGCCGCACCTGCTCTGCCATCGCGGGCCGGGCTGGCGTGGCCCGAGGCAGACGCCGCTGCCGCCCGCCGACACCGACGCGCTGGCTGCCGTGCAGTCCCACCTCGATCGCAGCGCACTGGCAGCGACGGCGCTCGCATCGCCCATGGGTGGCGTGCACGTGCAATTCCATGTGCCCTCGCCTGCGCCTCGGGTGTCGCTGATCATCCCGACGCGCAACGGCCTGTCGCTGCTGCGGCAGTGCGTGCAGAGCATTCTCGAGCGCACGCGGTACGAGAACTACGAGATCTTCATCGTCGACAACGGCTCCGACGAGGCGGCCACGCTGGAGTACCTGCGCGCGCTGAAGGCGCACCCTCGCATCCGCGTCCATCGCGACGACCGGCCGTTCAACTTCTCGGCATTGAACAACGCCGCATCGGAGCGCTGCAGCGGCGACTTGCTCGGGCTCGTCAACAACGACATCGAAGTGCTCGAGGGCAACTGGCTCGACGAGATGGTGGGCCACGCGGCCCGGCCCGAGATCGGCGCGGTGGGTGCGCGCCTGTGGTACCCCGACGGCCGGCTCCAGCATGCCGGCGTCGTGCTGGGCATCGGCGGCGTGGCCGGGCACTACAACCGGTTGCTGACCCGCGACGATCCCGGCTACCAGGGCCGGGCCCACGTGACGCAGGAGTTCAGCGCCGTCACCGCAGCCTGCCTGCTGCTGCGGCGCGACGTCTTCGAGCGCGTGGGCAGGCTGGACGAAGCGCATCTCAGCGTCGACTACAACGACATCGACCTGTGCCTTCGCATCCGTCAGGCCGGATACCGGATCGTGTGGACGCCGCATGCGCAACTGGTCCACCACGAATCGGCTTCGCGCGGCCGGCAGCGGCCCCCTGAGCAGCAGGCGCGCTACGAGCGGGAATTCGCGTACATGGTTCGAACCTGGGGCGATCGCCTTCGCTTCGATCCGAGCTACAACCCGAACCTCGCATTGACGAACGACTACAGTCAGCTGGCGGATCGACCGCGCGTCGACCTGATGCGCCGATGGTTCGATGACCAGCCGGCACCCTGGCCTTACCGATAGCCTCGAGGCAGAGCGCGCCGGCAACGGCTTTGCCCCCCCCCGGGGCGCCTCTGCGAGAATGTTTCGCGCGTCGTTCAGGAGGACCGCACCGCATGCACCCGAGCGCTATGCAGAACGGATCGAGGTTCTTCGACACCTACGTGCGCGACATGGCTGGTCCGTTCGTGGTCGACATCGGTTCGCAAGACGTCTGCGGTTCGTTGAAGTCGGTACTGCCATCCAACGCGCGTTACCTCGGTGTCGACATGGTCGCCGGCAAAGGCGTCGATCTCGTGATCGAGGACCCCTACAGCCTGCCGCTCGCCGACGCGTCGGTCGATGCCGTGGTCAGTTCGTCGTGCTTCGAACATTCGGAACTCTTCTGGGTGGCCTTTCTCGAAATGATGCGGGTGCTCAAGCCGCACGGGCTGCTCTATCTGAACGCGCCGTCGAACGGGCCGGTCCACCGCTATCCCGTCGACTGCTGGCGCTTCTATCCCGACAGCGGCCTTGCGTTGCAGCGCTGGGCGAACCGCAACGGGTTCGACGCCTTGCTTCTGGAGTCGTACATCTCCGATCAGTCGGATGGTTACTGGAACGACTTCGTCTGCGTCATGCTTCGCGACGCGAAACATGCTCCGGCCTACCCGCGGCGCATCGTGCAGGCGGCCACCGATTTCTCGAACGCGCGGTGCCATCCCGACCCGGATCGCATCATCAACCCGCAGGAGATGCCCGAAGACCTCCGCCTGGCGATGCGCGAGCGCGAGCGAGAGGCGGCGCGTGCCGATCGCAGCCTTCGATCGGTGCTGCGGCGATTCGAACGCCACGTACGACGGACCTTGCGCGGTGCGTGACACGAATCGGGAGGGCCTGACCTCGATGAGCTGCAGCGTCTGCGGAGCCTCCGACTTCGTCGACAAGACAGTTCTTTGGCCGAAGCTGATCGCCGATTGGCAGCTCGGCCCCGAAGAGGTCGCCTACGTCGATGCCCAGCAGGGCACCTGCTGCAAGCGCTGCGGCGCCAACCTGCGGTCGATCGCGCTCGCTCGGGCGCTGATCGGATTCATCGGGGCCGACCTGCTGTTGCGCGAGCTGCCGAAACATGCCGCGGCGCGCAGCCTGTCGCTGCTCGAGCTGAATGAAGCGGGCACGCTGTCGCCGATCCTGCGGCAGATGCCGCGATACACGTTCGGCGCCTATCCGGCCGTCGACATGCATGCGCTGCCGTACGCCGATGCGTCGTTCGACCTCGTCGTCCACTCCGACACGCTCGAGCACGTGGAGCACCCGGTGCACGCGCTGACCGAATGCGCTCGCGTCCTCAAGCCGGGCGGCGCGCTGTGCTTCACCGTGCCGACGATCGTCGGCCGGATGTCGCGCAACCGGCGCGGGCTCGCGAAGAGCTACCACGGCAACGAAGCAGCGTCGCCGGAGGACTTCGTGGTGCACACCGAGTTCGGCAGCGACGCCTGGACGCTGCCGCTCGAAGCGGGCTTCACGCGGGTCGAGATCTTCGCCGTGAAGTTCCCGGCCGGGATCGCCTACCTAGCTCGTCGGTAGGTCACTCGTCCTGGCGTCGCGCCTGGCCGGTGTCGGCCACGACCGGCCCGGCGCGCCCCAGTCGAAGAACCGGCTCACCTCATCGCGCTTGGCCATCGCATCGGCCTCCCCCAGCTCGATCAACGCCCGCGTGTACGGCTTCTCGAACAGCAGGTAGCTCGCCAGCGCCGCGCCGCGCGCGTCCTGCCCTTCGCCGGTCACGCCCATGCCGCGCAGCAGCGTGCGCACCGTCACCGGCAGCGCCTTCTGGTGCTGCGCGGCCAGGTCGTCCAGCCGCTGCGACGGCGCGATCACCAGCACGTCGATCGGGCGCAGCGCCGTCTGGCTGCGCGCCTCCTCGGGCAACAGCGACAGCGTGTGGTTGATGCGCCGCATGCGCTCCACGTCCACCGCGAGCGCATCGAGGAAGATGTTGGAGAGCGCGTGCCCCGCGATCTGCGCCAGGCTCGGGTAGCTGCCGTTGCCCTGCATGCGGCGGCCCGGCGGCTCGTGCATGCGGCCCGCGCCGATGACGAGGATCTTCTGCGCCCCGAGGTGCACCGCCGGTGAGATCGGCGCCGTCTGGCGCATCGAGCCGTCGCCGAACCACTCGTGCAAGCCGTCGATCTCGATCGATGCCGCCGGGAACACGAACGGGATCGCCGACGACGCCAGCAGATGCTCGATGCCCACCGGCCCCTGCACCGCGATGCGCTGCGAGCGCGTCCACGGCGCGATCGTCGCGGCGGCTTCGTAGAACGTGACGTGCAGGCCCGAGCTGTAGCTCGATGCGCTCACCGCCAGGCCGTGCAGGTGCCGCTCGCGCAGCATGCGCGGCAGCCGCTCCAGCGGCACCAGGCGCTTGAGCAGGTCGGCCAGCGGGCCGTTGTCGAGCAGCGAGCGCGGCCGTGCCCGGCGCCAGCGCGCGATCAGCCAGCCGATCGACAGCATCGTGAGCCATTGCGCGCCGCTGCGGATCACGCCCAGCGAGTCGGCGCGATACACCTGTTCGGCGTGGAAGTTGCGCCACACCTCGGCGAGCTGCTCGATGGCGCCGTCGAAGTCGTCGGCGCCGCAGGCCAGCGCCGCCGCGTTGATCGCGCCGGCCGAGGTGCCGGTGATGATGCCGAACGGATTGCGCGTGGTGTCGGCTGCGCTCTCGCGGCGCATGCGCGCGAGCGCGCGCAGCACGCCCACCTGGTAGGCGGCACGCGCGCCGCCGCCGGTGAGGATCAGGCCCGCGAGCGGGGTGGCGTACATGGGCGCCGACTCTAGCGGCGACGGCGCGCCGGCGCTGCGCCGAACAACAGCGCCGAATGCGCCGTCAGTCGTCGTGCCGGCCGCGGCCCTTGCCGTGGCCCCGGCCGCGGTCGTGGCCGCGGTCGCGCTCGTCGACGCGCCGCCCGTCGCGGGCGACCATCACGTTGTTCTGGTACCAGTCGTGGCGCACGAAATACACCGGCACGCCGCAGGCGCCGTATTCATGGCAATGGCGACGCCAGTCCCTGCGATGGCCGGGCGGCACCCACATGTACACCGGCTGCGGTTGCACCAACACCGGCCGCGGCTGCGCCACCACCATCGGCGGCGGCGGCGGGGCCTGCACGATCACCGGTTGCGGCACGATCACCGCCGGCTGCGGAAAGCGCCCGATGTCGATGCGCCCGTACACGCCGGGCTGGCTGACCTGCACCGAGACACCCACGTCGGTGGCCCAGGCGGTGGCCGATGCGAGCAGAACCGTCGCCACGGCGGCGGTGCGGACGAGTTGCGACTTCATGTGGAGCCTCACGAACTGCGTTGGACACCAAGCCTAACGATGGTCGGTGCCCGCCCGCCGACCGCCAGGCGATGTCATTAACCGCCGGTTGCACAACGGCGGGCGCAGCAACGCGCAACGTCTATTCGTACACGATCGCGGCCTGGCCGCCGTGGGCCATGGCCTTCCAGCGCGCGAGCGCCTCGTCGCTCGGCCAGAAGCGGCCTTCGTCGCCCAGGTCGAGCTCGGCCACCGCGCCGGTGCGCTCGATGGCCAGCCGCACCGGCAGCCCCAGCGTGGTGGTGCCCTGGTCGGTGGTGATACGGCGCACCGGCCACTGGCGCAGCACGTCGGCCACCGGCAGCACGCCGCCGTTGACCGCCACCGCGAGGTAGCGGCCGAAGCGCGCGCGCGCGGCCGGCAGATCCCAGATCTGCTGCACGTTCAGGCGCAGGCCGCCGGCGAAGCGGTCGGGCTGCACCTTGCCCTGCATCACGAGGAGTTCGTCCTCGCGCAGCACGTCGCGTGTCTTCTCGAGCAGCTCCTCGCTGGCCACCGCCTCGATGGTCTCGCTCATGTCGTCGAGCTTGAAGATCGCCACGCGGCCGCGTTGGCTGTTCACCAGGCGCAGCTCCATCACCACGCCGGCCAGCAGCACCGGCTCGCGCGAATCGACCAGATCGGCGATGCGCTTCTTCACGAAGCGGCGCACCTCGGACTCGCCATGCTGGAACAGGTGGCCCGAGAGATAGAAGCCGAGCGCCGTCTTCTCCTGCGCCAGGCGCTCGCGCACGTCCCACGCGGGCACCGCCGGCAGCGCGGGCTCCTGCGTCGAGGCCGCATGCGAACCGCCGAAATCGAACAGCCCGCCCTGCGACTGGTGGGTCACCTGCGCGTCGGCCCATTCGAAGGCCAGCGGCAGGCTCGCGAGCACGGCAGCACGATCGGCATGCAGCGCATCGAACGCGCCGGCCTTCACCAGCGCCTCCACCGCGCGCTTGTTGACGCGCGTGCGGTCCACGCGGGCGCAGAAATCGAAGATGCTGCGAAACGGCTCCGCGCCGTCGGCCTCGCGCGCGGCCACGATGGCCTCGATCGCGCCGGCGCCGGTGCCCTTCACCGCACCGAGGCCGTAGCGCACCTGCTTGTCGGCCACCGGCTCGAAGCGGTAGACGCCGCGGTTGATGTCGGGCGGCTCGAAGCTCACGCCGAAGGCCTTGGCGTCGTTGATCAGCACGCGCAGCTTGTCGGTGTTGTCGATTTCCACGCTCATGTTGGCGGCGTAGAACTCGGCCGGATGGTGCACCTTGAGCCACGCCGTGTGATACGCGAGCAGCGCGTAGGCCGCGGCATGGCTCTTGTTGAAGCCATAGCCGGCGAAGGCCTCCATCAGGTCGAAGATCTCGTCGGCCTGCGCGGCCGCGATGCCGTTGCGCTCCAGCGCGCCGTTGCGGAACACCTCGCGCTGCTTGGCCATCTCGTCGGCCTTCTTCTTGCCCATCGCCTTGCGCAGGATGTCGGCCGCGCCGAGCGAATAGCCGGCCAGCACCTGGGCCGCCAGCATGACCTGCTCCTGATAGACGAAGATGCCGTAGGTCTCGGCCAGCACCGGCTCGAGCAGCGGATGCGGATAGCTCACCGGCTCGCGGCCGTGCTTGCGCGCGCAGAAGCTCGGGATGTTCTCCATCGGCCCGGGGCGGAACATCGCATTCAGCGCGATCAGATCCTCCAGCCGGCTCGGCCGCGCGTCGCGCAGCATGCCCTGCATGCCGCGTGATTCGAACTGGAACACGGCCTCGGTCTGGCCGGCGCTGAAGAGCCGGTAGACGGCCGCGTCGTCGAGCGGCAGCTGCTCGAAGGCGAAGTCGCGCTGCTCGGCATGGCGCGCGCGGATCATCTCCTTGGCCATCTCGAGGATGGTCAGCGTCGCCAGGCCCAGGAAGTCGAACTTCACCAGGCCGATCGCCTCGACGTCGTCCTTGTCGAACTGACTGATCGCCGAGTCGCTGCCGGGCTGCTGGTACAGCGGGCAGAAGTCGGTGATCTTGCCCGGCGCGATCAGCACGCCGCCGGCGTGCATGCCGATGTTGCGCACCAGGCCTTCCACCTGCGAGGCGAGCGCGAGCAGCTCGGCCACTTCTTCTTCCGCGGCCTCGCGCTGCTCGAGCTCGGGCGCCTCCTTGCGCGCGTAGATCAGGCCCGCGTCGGGCTCGGCCGGCACCTTGGCCAGCGTGACGGTCTTGCCCGGCGGCGCCGGGATCAGCTTGGCGATCGAATCGACATGACCGTAGCCCATGCCCAGCACGCGGCCCACGTCGCGCAGCGCGGCCTTGGCGGCCATGGTGCCGAAGGTGGCGATCTGGCTCACCGCGTCGCGACCGTACTTGGCCTTCACGTAGTCGATCACGCGCTCGCGGTTGGCCTGGCAGAAGTCGATGTCGAAGTCGGGCATCGACACGCGATCGGGATTCAGGAAGCGCTCGAACAGCAGCTGGTAGCGCAGCGGGTCGAGGTCGGTGATGCCCAGCGCGTAGGCCACCAGCGAGCCCGCGCCCGAGCCGCGACCCGGGCCCACCGGGCAGCCGTTGCGCCGCGCCCAGCCGATGAAGTCGGCCACGATGAGAAAGTAGCCGGCAAAGCCCATCTCGCCGATGACGCCGATTTCGTAGGCGAGACGCTTCTCGTAGCGCTCGCGCTCGGCCGCGCGCGCCTGTGCGTCGGGGTACAGCGCGGCCAGCCGCGCCTCCAGCCCCGCGCGGCTCGATGCGCGCAGGTAGTCTTCGAGCGGCGAGCCGTCGGGCGTGGGAAAGTCCGGCAGCCGCGGCTTGCCGAGCTCGAGCCGCAGGTTGCAGCGCTGCGCGATGCGCACCGTGTTGGCCAGCGCCGACGGCACGTCGGCGAACAGCGCGGCCATCTGCGCCTGCGTCTTGAAGAACTGCTCGCGCGTGAAGCGCTTGATGCGCCGCGGGTTGGCCAGCGTTTCGCCCTCGGCCACGCACACGCGCGCCTCGTGGGCCTCGAAATCATCGGCGCCGGCGTACTGCACCGGGTGCGTGGCCACCACCGGCAAAGCGAGCTCGGCCGCCAGCGGCACCGCCAGCCGCACATGCGCCTCGTGCGCCGGCGCGCCGGCGCGCTGCAGCTCGATGTAGAAGCGCCCCGCGAACGTGGCCGCCAGCCGCTGCGCGAGCGACGCGGCGCGCGCGCGGTCGCCGGCCAGCAGCGCGGCGCCGATCGCGCCCTCGCCCGCGCCCGACAGCGCGATCAATCCGCGGCCGAGCTCGTCGAGCCATTCCCACTTGACGCAGGCCTGCGCGCGCTGCACGTTGCCGCGCCATGCGCGCGTGAGCAGCTCGCACAGGTTGCGCCAGCCCTGCAGATCGGCCACCAGCACCAGCAGCCGCGTGGCCTGCTTGTCGTTGCCGCCGGGCAGCGGCTCCATCCACAGGTCGACACCGATGATCGGCTTGATGCCCGCACTGCGGCAGGCCTTGTAGAACTTGACCGCGCCGAACACGTTGCCGAGATCGGTGATCGCCAGCGCGCCCTGGGCATCTGCGCGCGCCGCCTTCACCGCGTCGTCGATGCGCAGCGTGCCGTCGACGACCGAGAACTCGGTGTGCGTGCGCAGGTGGACGAAGTGCATCAGCGCCTGCCCGGCCGCCCGAAAGGCGCTGAGCGCCCCCTCGGGGGGCAGCGAACGCAGTGAGCTCGGGGGTCCATGATTCGATTGTAGGGAGACGCCGACGCGATGCACGTGCGCCGCGCCTCCTACAATCGGCGCATGCGTCGTCCGCAGCCGCTGCTCGACACAGCGCGATGAGCCGCTGGCTGCTGCGCGCGCTCGGGTTGCTGCTGATGGCCAGCGCGCTGGCGCTGGCGCTCTCGCGCGCGCCGGATCGCAGCGTGGAGTCGCTGGTGGCGCGCTGGGCGAGCCCGCCGTCTGACTTCATCGATCTCAACGGCCAGCTCGTGCACCTGCGCGACGCGGGCCCGCGCCACGATGCGGTGCCGATCGTGCTGATCCACGGCACCTCGGCCAGCCTGCACACCTGGCTCGGCTGGGAGGCGGCGCTGCAGGGCCAGCGCCGGGTGATCAGCTTCGATCTGCCGGCCTTCGGCCTGACCGGACCGTTCAGCGGACGCTACGCCGGCCAGCCGTACCGCGGCGACCACTACGCGCGCTTCGTGCTCGACCTGCTCGACGCGCTGAAGCTGCAGCGCGTGGTGATCGGCGGCAACTCGCTCGGCGGCGAAGTGGCGTGGCGCGTGGCCTCGCTGGCGCCGCAGCGCGTGGAGCGGCTGATCCTGGTCGATGCCGCGGGTCTGCCGTTCGAGCCCGAGTCGGTGCCGCTCGGCTTCATGGTGGCGCGCCTGCCGGTGCTCAATCGCCTGACCGAATGGGTGCTGCCGCGCGGCGTGGTCGAAGCCAGCGTGCGCAACGTCTACGGCGATCCGTCGAAGGTCAGCGCCGAATTGGTCGACCGCTACTTCGAGCTGACACTGCGCGAAGGCAATCGCCGCGCGCTCGCGCAACGCCTCGCCGCGCAGCGCGAAGACGCCGAGCACTTCGACGACAACCGCGCGCGGCTGCGTGCGCTGAAGATGCCCACGCTGGTGCTGTGGGGCGGTCGCGACCGGCTGATTCCGCTGGCGGTGGGCCGCCAGATGGCCGCCGAGGTGCCGGGCGCCAGGCTGCAGGTGTTCGACGCGCTGGGCCATGTGCCGCACGAGGAAGACCCCGCTGCCACGGTGGCGGTGGTGCGCGAGTTCCTCGCGGCGAAGCCCTGAGCCCTGACCCGTTTCAGCGCGCCAGATCGAACACCAGCACCTCGGCGTCGCGGCCCTGGTCGAGCACGAGCTTCGGCTCGCCGTCGAGCTTCAGCGCGTCGCCGGCGCGCAGCGCCTGAGCGTTCGCGTTGAGCACGCCGCGCACCACGTACACATAGGCCAGCCGATCGGGCGCGATCGCGCGCTCGGCCGCTTCGCTGCCGTCGAAGCGCCCGGCGTACAGCGCCGCGTCGGCATGGATGGTGATCGAGCCGTCGCGGCCGTCCTCCGAGGCCACCAGCCGCAGCCGGCCGCGCTTGTCGGCGTCGGCAAAGGCCTTCTGCTCGTAGCCCGGCTCGATGCCGCGCCGTCGCGGCAGGATCCAGATCTGCAGGAAGTGCGTCTGGCCTTCGCGCGCGTGGTTGTACTCGCTGTGCATCACGCCGCGGCCGGCGCTCATGCGCTGCACCTCGCCGGGCACGATGGTCGCGCCGTTGCCCATGCTGTCGCGGTGCGCGAGCGCGCCGTCGATCACGTAGCTCACGATCTCCATGTCGCGGTGGCCGTGCGTGCCGAAGCCGGTGCCCGGTGCGATGCGGTCCTCGTTGATCACGCGCAAGTTGCCGAACCCCATGTGCGCGGGGTCGTGGTACTCGGCGAACGAGAAGCTGTGGTAACTCTTGAGCCAGCCGTGGTCGGCGTAGCCTCGGTCTTCGGCGCGGCGCAGGGCCATCATCGCGGAGGTTCCTTGTCGTCTGTGGCGATGACTGTAGAAGCGGTTACCGCGCGTTGCGCGCCGGCCGGTTGAAGCCCACGTTCAAATATGATGAACGCCTCGATGACCGCTGCACGACGCAACGCCCTGACGCCCGAAGCCCTTGCGATGATGGACACCATCGCGCGCACCGGCAGCTTCGCCGCCGCGGCCCGCGAGCTGGGCAAGGTGCCCTCCGCGCTCACCTACAGCGTGCGCCAGCTCGAAGACGCGCTCGACGTGCTGCTGTTCGACCGCCGCTCGCGCCAGGCCCGGCTCACCGCCGCGGGCGGCGAGCTGCTCGAGCAGGGCCGGCACCTGCTGGGCGAGATGGACCTGCTGGCCAATCGCGTGCACCGCGTCGGCACCGGCTGGGAGACGCAGTTGAGCGTCGCCGTCGACGGCGTGATCTCGCGCGTCACGCTGTTCGAGCTGGTCGAGGCCTTCTATGCCGTGCGCACCGAATCCGGCGAGCCCACGGGCACGCGGCTGCGCGTGCGCAGCGAGATCCTGTCGGGCCTGTGGGAGGCGCTCATCACCGGCCAGGCCGACCTCGCCATCGGCCTCACACAGGGCAGCGCGGGCAACCACAAGGGCATCGAGACGCGGCCGCTGGGCGAGATCGATTTCGTGTTCGCGGTCGCGCCGCACCATCCGCTGGCCGCGCTGGAGGAGCCGATCTCCGACGACGTGCTGCTGCGCCATCGCGCGGTGGCGGTGGCCGACTCGGCGCAGCGCCTGACGCCCTCGACCTACAACCTGCTGCACGGGCAGGACGTGCTCACCGTGCCCACCGTGCAGGCCAAGCTCGAGGCGCAGGTGCGCTGCCTCGGCTGCGGCTTCCTGCCCGAGCCGCTCGCGCGCGACCTGATCCGCCGCGGCTGCCTCGTGGTCAAGCGCCTGCAGCGCGGCGCGCACCGCGTGCGCTTCCAGTACGCCTGGCGCAGCCTGCCCACGGTGAGCGGCCGCCGCCCGGGGCAAGGCCTGGCGCTGCGCTGGTGGCTCGAGCAACTCGAGAGCCCGACCACGCGCAGCGCGCTGCTCGAGCGGCACCTCGGCCTGCCGGGTGACGTGGACTGACGCAGCGACGATTCCCCCGACATGCCCGGCTACATCGGACGATTCGCGCCCTCGCCCACCGGTGCGCTGCACGCGGGCTCGCTGGTGGCGGCGCTGGCCAGCTGGCTCGACGCGCGCGCGTCGGGCGGCCGCTGGCTGGTGCGCATCGAAGACGTCGACACCTCGCGCTGCGAGTACGGCGCCGACGAGATCATCCTCGGCCAGCTCGCCATCTGCGGCCTGGTGAGCGACGAGCCGCCGCTGGTGCAGTCGCACCGCACGGCGGCCTACGAGGATGCGCTGGCGCGGCTCGCCTCGGCCGGGCTCGTCTACCCCTGCGGCTGCAGCCGGCGCGAGATCGAGGAGGTGCTGGTCACGCTGGGCTTCCTGAAGCAGCGCCACGAAGAGCGCGTGTACCCCGGCACCTGCCGCCACGGCCTCGGCGGCAAGCCGGCGCGCGCGATCCGCGTGCTCACCAGCATGGGCACCGAAGACATCTCGATCCGCTGGAGCGATCGCCGCCTCGGCCGCCAGCGCCAGAACCTCACGCGCGAGGTGGGCGACTTCGTGCTCAAGCGCGCCGACGGCCTGTTCGCCTACCAGCTGGCTGTGGTGGTCGACGACGCGCACCAGGGCATCACGCATGTCGTGCGCGGCGAAGACCTGGCCGACAACACGCCGCGGCAGATCCACCTGCAGCGCCTGCTCGACCTGCCGACGCCCGAATACCTGCACACGCCGCTGGTGATGGGCGCCGACGGCCAGAAGCTGTCGAAGCAGAACGGCGCCGTTCCGCTCGACGTGGCCGCGCCGGTCGAGGCACTTCAGCAGGCCGCGCGCGTGCTCGACCTGCCGCGCATCGAGGCGCTGTCGGTGTCGGAGTGGCTGGCCGCCGCCACGCGCGCCTGGGCCACGCGCTGGGTGTCATGATCGCGGCCTTGCACCAACCCCTTCCGGAAAGCCACTCATGCCCACCACCCCCAGCGGACTGCAGTACGACGACACCCTCAGCGGCAGCGGCGCCGAGGCCAAGGCCGGCCAGCACGTGACCGTGCACTACACCGGCTGGCTGCACGACGCCACCAAGCCGGACAGCCGTGGCCGCAAGTTCGACTCCAGCAAGGATCGTAGAGACCCGTTCCGCTTCGCGCTCGGCGCCGGCCAGGTGATCCAGGGCTGGGACGAGGGCGTGCAGGGCATGCGCGTGGGCGGCACGCGCGTGCTGCAGATCCCGCCGCAGCTCGGCTACGGCGCACGCGGCGCCGGTGGCGTGATCCCGCCCAACGCGACGCTGATCTTCGAGGTCGAGCTGCTGGCGGTTTAGGGCCAGTTCGCGCTGCGCTACACTCGCGCCCCGGTCGGCAGTTCACCGAGGCGTTGCCGCGCGAGACCATCGCGAGCTGAACCTGCCCTTTCGCAGTCGTCCGTCATTCGCGCCGAGCCTGCCTCGTCAGCGCGCGTGCATGCGGCAAGTCGGCAACCCCCGCGGGCCCTCGGACGGCCGCCGCACGCCGCGCTGCAAGCGGAGATCCATCATGACGCGACTCGCCATTGCTTTGAACGTGCCCGACCTGTCGGCCTTCGCGCGCACGCTTGCGCGCTCGCTCGCCGAGCACCAGCGCACCCACGGTGCGCTGCCCACGCACCAGAGCCTGCTCAACCACCTCGCCCGCGCTGCGGGCCAGCGCAACTGGCAGGCGCTGCGCGCACGGCCGGTCGCTCCACCCGCGGCAGCAGCCGCCGAACCCACCGCGACGGCGTCGGCCGCATTGACGCCCGCCGCGCAGAAGGCGCTGTCGCAGTTCGACGACCAGGGCCGACTCGTGCGCTGGCCCAACAAGTACTCGGTGCAGCGCCTCGCGATGTGGGTGCTGTGGATGCAGTTCGACAGCCGCCGCGTGTACACCGAGCGCGAGGTGAACCAGGTGCTCAAGGCCTGGCACACCTGGGGCGATCACGTGACGCTGCGGCGCGAACTCATCAACGACCGCCTGCTCACGCGCAAGCCCGACGGCTCCGAGTACCGCAAGCTGCCGGCGCGGCCGCAGGCCGAGGTGCGCGCGCTGCTGGCCGCCTGGCGCTCGCGCACCGGAGCCGCGCCCACGCGGCGCACGCGGGCGGCGCGCTGACGCTCAGGCCACGAGGAAGCGGCTGCGGTAGTAGATCAGCTCGTCGATCGACTCGTGCACGTCGGCCAGCGCGGTGTGCGACTGCGCCTTCTTCATGCCGTCGAGCAGCTCGGGCTTCCAGCGCCGCGCCAGCTCCTTCAGCGTGCTGACGTCGAGATTGCGGTAGTGGAAAAAGGCCTCGAGCTTGGGCATGTGGTTGGCCAGGAAGCGCCTGTCCTGGCAGATCGAGTTGCCGCACATCGGGCTCTTGCCCGAGGGCACGTAGCGCTTGAGCCATTCGATCACCGTCGCTTCGGCGCCGGCCTCGTCGATGGCCGAGGCCTTCACGCGGTCGACGAGGCCGCTCTTGCCGTGGGTGTTCTTGTTCCACGCATCCATCGCGTCGAGCGTGGCGTCGCTCTGGTGCACGGCGATCACCGGCCCCTCGACGCGCCGCGTGAGCTGCGCGTCGGTGACCACGACGGCGACCTCGATGATGCGGTCGCGCTCGGGTGAGAGCCCCGTCATCTCGAGGTCGATCCAGATCAGGTTCAGTTCGTTGGCGGGCAGTTCGCCGGCGGGGGCTTGCGCGTCGGTGCTCATGCCGCGATTGTGGCAGCCCTACACTTCGAGGCCATGCCCGAGCTCGTGCTGACCAGCCTGTTCGCCGCCGCGCTCGTGGCCTCGGTGGTCGCCAAGTACTGGCTCGCGTGGCGGCAGTTGCGACACGTGAGCGCGCATCGCGATGCGGTGCCGCCGGCCTTTGCCACGCGCGTCTCGCTCGACGCCCATCGCCGCGCCGCCGACTACACCGTGGCCAAGGGCCGGTTCGGCCTGCTCGTCAACGCCGCGGCGGCGGCCTTGCTGCTGGGCTGGACGCTGCTCGGCGGCCTCGACGCGCTGAACGTGGCCGTGCGCGAGGCCACGCTGGCGCGCTTCGGCGCTATGGGCTACCAGCTCGCGCTGCTGGCCGCGTTCGCGCTGATCGCCGGCGCCGTGGATTTGCCGTTCGAATGGTGGAGCACGTTTCGCATCGAGCAGCGGTTCGGCTTCAACCGCAGCACGTTGCGCCTGTGGCTGAGCGACCTGATCAAGGGGCTGCTCGTCGCGGCGGTCATCGGCGCACCGCTGGCCGCCCTCGTGCTGTGGATCATGCAGGTGGCCGGATCGTGGTGGTGGGTCTGGGCCTGGCTCGCCTGGGCCGCGTTCAATGTGCTGATCCTGGTGCTGTACCCGACGCTGATCGCGCCGCTGTTCAACACCTTCGTGCCGCTGGCCGACGAGGCGCTGAAGGCCCGCGTGCAGTCGCTGATGCAGCGCTGCGGCTTCGCCGCCAAGGGGCTGTTCGTGATGGACGGCAGCCGCCGCTCGGCGCACGGCAACGCGTACTTCACCGGTCTCGGTGCCGCCAAGCGGGTGGTGTTCTTCGACACGCTGCTGGCCAAGCTCACGCCCGGTGAGGTCGAGGCCGTGCTCGCGCACGAGCTGGGGCATTTCAAGCGCCGCCACGTGCTCGAGCGCATCGGCGCGATGTTCGCGCTCAGCCTGGCCGGGCTCGCGCTGCTGGGCTGGCTGGCCACGCGCAGCTGGTTCTACACCGCACTTGGGGTACAGCCCAACCTGGCCGCACCCAACGATGCGCTGGCGCTGCTGCTGTTCGCGCTCGCGCTGCCGGTGTTCGGCTTCTTCGCCGCGCCGCTGGGCTCGCTGCTGTCGCGCCGCCACGAATTCGAGGCCGATGCCTATGCCTGCCGGCAGGCCAGCGGCGCCGAGCTGGCCAGTGCACTGATCAAGCTGCACGAAGACAACGCCGCGACGCTGACGCCCGACCCGCTGTACGTGCGCTTCTACTACTCGCACCCGCCGGCGGGCGAGCGACTGGCCGCGCTGAAGGCGAGCCCGGCATGACGGCCACGCCGCCGGCTGCAGAGGGCCGCTGAGCGGTGACGCCGCACCAGGGCCTGGTGGTGGGCGCGCACGGGCGGCACATGGTGGTCGAGGCCGACGACGGCACGCGCACGCTGTGCCACCTGCGCGGCAAGAAGGCCGAGTGCGTGGTCGGCGACCGCGTGGCCTGGGCGCGCAGCGGCGACGAAGGCGTGATCGAGTCGGTGCACGAGCGCCGCAACCTGCTGCTGCGGCAGGACCGCTTGCGCAGCAAGGCCTTCGCCGCCAACCTCGACCAGCTGCTGTTCCTGGTGGCGGTGGAGCCGATGTATGCCGAGGGCCAGCTCGCGCGGGCCCTGATCGCGGCGGCAGCCGCGGGCATCGCCGCGTGCATCGTGCTCAACAAGGTCGACCTGGCCGGCGCCGAGGCCGCGCGCGAGCGCCTGGCGCCGTATCGGCGCATGGGCGTGCCGGTGCACGAGGTATCGCTGAAGCACGATGGCGACGCCGCGCAGCGGCTGCTCGCGCCGCTGCTGGCCGGGCGCACGAGCCTGCTGCTGGGCCCGAGCGGCATGGGCAAGAGCACGCTGATCAACCGCATGGTGCCGGGGGCGAGCGCGCAGGTGGGCGAGATCTCCACGGCGCTGAACACCGGGCGCCACACCACCACCACCACCACCTGGTACTGGCTCGACGCCGACCGCCGCTCGGCGCTGATCGATTCGCCGGGCTTCCAGGAATACGGGCTGCACCAGATCGCCGCGGCCGATCTCGCGGCTCACATGCCCGATCTCGCCGCGCATGCGGCGCAGTGTCGCTTCACCAACTGCACGCACCGGCAGGAACCCGATTGCGCCGTGCGCTCGGCCGTGCAGCGCGGCGAGATCGCAGCGTCGCGCCAGCGCATTTACGAGGAGATCTTCGCCGAGCTGTCGGCGCCGCGGTATTGACGCCTAGCCGATGAGGTTGGCCAGCGTCAGCAGCGCCAGCAACAGCATCCACAACACCACCGAGCGCCACACCAGGCCCACCACGCTGTCGAGGTGGCCGGTCTGCGGCGGCATGCCGCCGGTGGAGCCGAGCGAACCGGTGGCCGCGGCCGACGCGCCGGACTCGAAGGTGTTCGACCGATCGGGCGACACGCCCGGCGCCGCGGCGCCGCCGAGCTGCACGCCCACGGCGCCGGCCGCGGCGGCCAGCAGCACGCCTTCGTTGGCCTGCGTCCAGAGGCCGGCATCGCGGCGCCAGCCGTTGATGGCTTCCTCGAAGTTGCCCACCACCGCGAAGCCGAACGCGGTGAGCCGCGCCGGCAGGTGATCGATCAGCGCGAACACGCGCTGCGAGATCTGCATCAGGCGCTGGTTGGCCGGCGCCTCGAGCACGCGGCTCTTGAAGGCCCAGTAGCGGCTCGCGAACTCGGCCATGCGGTACAGCACCGCGCCGGCCGGCCCGAGGCCGACGGTCGACAGCACGACGAACCAGAAGAACACGCCGAACACATGGCGGTGCGCCGCCAGCAGCGACTGCTCGATCACGTGGCGCAGGAATTCGGTGCGCGGCAGGTCGCTCGCGTCGAGGTGGCACCATTCGGCCAGGCTGCGCCGCGCCGTCAGCTCGTCGCCCTCGTCGAGCGCCTTGCGGATGTCGGTGAAGAAGTGGCTGAACTGCCGGAACCCCAGCGTCAGGTACAGCACCGCCACGTCGAGCGCGAGCCCGAGCCCGAGGTGCTGCGACGACAGCAGCAGGTAGACCGCCGCGGTGGCCAGCGTCGGGCCCAGCACGGCGACGCACCACACCACCCACGCATGATGGGCGCGGCCGGCGTCGAAATGGCGGCCCGTCCACCCGACCCAGGAGATCAGGTTGTCGTGCACCCAGTTGTCGCGGGGCAGCGGCCGCAGCTGCTCGATCACCAGCGCGGCGAGGACCGCAAAGAAGTTCATGGCGCGACGATGATAACCAGCCCCTGGCGCGGCCTCGGCGAGCCGAGGCGCTCAGCGCAGGTAGCCGTAGAGGTTGCGCAGCATCGCCGCGGTGGCACCCCAGATGAAGTACTCGCGCGGGCGCCCGCTCGGATCGATGCCCTGCCACGGCATCGACAGGAACTGCCGCCGCCGGCCCAGCCAGGTGGTCTCGTGCCGGCGGTGATGCGCCGGCGTCATCAGGAACTGCAGCGGCACCTCGAACGCCTCGTCGACCTCGAAGGCGTCGAGCGCGAGCGTGAAGCCGGGCTGCACCAGCGCGACGATCGGCGTCACGCGGTAGGCCGTCACCGTGGTGTAGGGCTCGAGCGCACCGAGCACCTGCACGTGGCGGCGGTCGAGGCCGATCTCCTCCTCGGTCTCGCGCAGCGCGGTGTGCACGGCGCTCTGGTCATGTTCCTCTGCGCGCCCGCCGGGAAAGCTGATCTGCCCGGCGTGGTCGCGCAGGTGCGAGGTGCGCCGGGTCAGCAGCACGTGCGGCCCGGCATCGCGCAGCACCAGCGGGATCAGCACCGACGCCGCGGTCGGCGCCTGCTCGCCCAGGAAGCTGCCGCCATCGCCCTCGAACTCGGGCGTCCAGGCATGCGGCGCGGCGAAGCGCTCGCGCAGCGCCGCCTCGGCGAGGCGATCGGCAGGCAGCGCAGGCAGATGGTCGTCGACGCCGACGACCGGGATCTGTTTCGGATCGAGGATGCGCGGTGGCCGCTCGGCCATACGGGGCTGCCCGGTGCGCGTCGCCGGCGGCAGCGGCCGACGGGCCGTGCGCCGGGCGCGCCGCTGTCAGGCCAGCTTGGCCTTGATGCGCGCCGACTTGCCCGAGCGCTCGCGCAGGTAGTACAGCTTGGCGCGGCGCACGTCGCCGCGGCGCTTGACCTCGATCGACGCGATCAGCGGGCTGTAGGTCTGGAAGCTGCGCTCCACGCCTTCGCCGCTGGAGATCTTGCGCACGATGAAGCTGGAGTTCAGGCCGCGGTTGCGCTTGGCGATCACGACGCCTTCGTAGGCCTGCACGCGCTTGCGGTTGCCTTCGACGACGTTGACGTTGACGATCACCGTGTCGCCGGCGGCGAATGCGGGGATGTTCTTGCCGAGCCGGGTGATTTCTTCCTGCTCGAGGGTACGGATCAGATCCACGGAAGGTTCTCCTGGCGATCGTGCCGGCGCATCAGGGCGGGTCGACGCCCCGGCTCCTCGGGAGCCGCCCGGCAGAGGATCGAAAAGCCGAGCATTATAGCCCGAGCGAACTCAGGAACCGCTCGTCGTCCTCGCTCAGCTGCCGAGCGGCCCGCGCCGCGGCGATCAGGTCCGGGCGGCGCCGCGCGGTGAGCTCCAGCGCGCGTTCGCGACGCCAGCGCTCGATCGCCGCATGGTGGCCCGACAGCAGCACCGGCGGCACGGCAGACGGCCCGCCGGGGCCTTCGAGCACCTCGGGGCGGCTGTATTGCGGGCCTTCGAGCAACCCGGCGGAGAAACTGTCCTGCTGGTGCGAGGCTTCGGTCAGCACGCCGGGCTGCAGGCGCGCCACTGCATCGAGCAGCACCAGAGCCGGCAACTCGGCGCCGGAGAGCACGAAGTCGCCCAGGCTCAGTTCCAGGTCCACATGGCGATCGACGAAGCGCTGGTCCACGCCCTCGTAGCGGCCGCAGATCAGCACGGCGCCCTCGCCGGCGGCGAACTCGCGCACCAGCGCCTGGTCGATGCGCCGGCCCGTCGGCGTGAAGTGCACCACCGGCCCACCCGCGCCGCGCTCGGCACGCACGGCCGCCAGCGCGCGCTGCAGCGGCTCGGCCAGCATCACCATGCCCGGCCCGCCGCCGAACGGGCGGTCGTCGACGCGCCGGTAGGCGTCGGTGGCGAAGTCGCGCAGCGGCCACAGGCGCACGTCGAGTTGCCGCGCCTCGAACGCGCGCCGCGTGATCCCCACGGCCAGGTGCGGCGCGAACAGCTCGGGAAACAGCGTGACGATGTCGAACCGCATCAGTAGTCGGAGCCCCAATCGACCACGATGCGGTGCGCGCCCAGGTCCACCTTATCGACGTAGGCCGAGACGAACGGAATCAGCTGCTCGGCATCGCGCTGGTCGTTGGTCGCACCGGGGCGGCGCACGCACAGCACGTCGTGGGCGCCGGTGTCGGCCAGCGCGGTCACGGTGCCGAGCGTCTCGCCCTGGCGGTTGACCACCTGCGCGCCGATCAGGTCGACCCAGTAGTACTCGTCGGCGCCGGCGGCAGGAAACGCCGCACGCGAGACGAACACCTGCGCGCCGCGCAGCGCTTCGGCCTGCGCGCGCTCGGCAAACGACTCGGGCCACGCCACGATGGCATCGCCATGCCTGCGCGCCTGGCGGATGCGCAAGGGCAGCGCACTCTCGCCAGTGCCCGGCGCAGGCGCTGCGAGGCGCAGATGCCAGTCGCGGGCCTCGAGCAGTGCCTGGGCGTCGCGGCCCAGCGGATGCAGCTTGATCCAGCCCTTGACACCCCAGGCGCCGGTCACGCGTGCGACCTCCACGGCGTCGGCCGGCCATGGCGCGTCGGGCATGCCGGATGCGGATGCGCCCGGCGCAGGCGATGTCGGGGCGCGGCCGCTCACGCCGCCAGCGCTCGCCGCACTCAGGCGGCCGGTGCGGCCGTCTGCAGCTTGGCCTCGCCGACGAGGCGCTTGACCGTGGGCGACAGCTGCGCGCCGACGCCCGCCCAGTAGGCGATGCGCTCCAGCGCCACGCGCAGGCTCTGCTCGCCGCCGGCGGCCATGGGGTTGTAGAAGCCGACGCGCTCGATGAAGTTGCCGTCGCGGCGCGAGCGCGAGTCGGCCACCACGATGTTGTAGAAGGGCCGCTTGTTGGCGCCGCCGCGAGCCAGTCGAATCACGACCATGGTCGAATGTCCAAGTTGTTGCGTTCGTGATCGCCAGGCCGGGAGACACACCGGCTCGGTCAATCGGATCCGGCGGCCCCAGGGGCCGCCGCGCTCGGCGCTCGTAGATACGTGCCCGCTGCAAGGCCGGGCCGGCGCCAAAGCCGGGCATTATAGGCGGCTTGCCTGCCCATGACCGCCACGCCATGCCAGAACCGTCGCTGCTGATCCGCCCCTGCGCGGGCGGCGACCTGCCCGCCGTGACGGCCATCTATGCCCACAGCGTCCGCCACGGCACCGGCTCGTTCGAGCTGGAGCCGCCCGATCTGTCGGAAATGCAACGCCGCTTCGCCGAACAGCAGGCCAAAGGCTTGCCGTGGCTGGTGGCCGAGTCGGCGGCCACGCTGCTCGGCTATGCCTATGCCGCGCCGTTTCGGCCGCGGCCGGCCTATCGCTTCACGGTCGAGAACTCGGTCTACGTGGCCGCGGCCGGCCGCCGGCGCGGCGTCGGCCGCTGGCTGCTGGCCGAACTGCTCGCGCGCTGCGAGGCCGCGGGAGCCCGGCAGATGGTGGCGGTGATCGGCGACTCGGCCAACGCGGCGTCGATCGCCTTGCACGCGGGGGCGGGCTTCGAGCCCTGCGGCCGGCTGGCGAACGTGGGCTGGAAGTTCGACCGCTGGCTCGACGTGGTGATGATGCAGCGCGCGCTCGGGCCGGGCCATCGCGAGGGCGCGCCGTGACCGTCAGTGGGCCGGGCGCCTACCGCTCGAAGGCCTGGGCCACGTGGCTCGCGGTGCTGGGTGGTGCCGTCGGCGCGCACCGCTTCTACCTCCACGGCGCGCGCGACGCCCTCGCCTGGCTGCATCCGCTGCCCACGCTGGCGGGCCTGGCCGGCGTGTGGCGCATGCGCGCGCTGGGCCAGGACGACGTGCCGGGCGCGCTGCTCGTGCTGCTGCTGGGGCTGATGATCACGCTCGGCATGGCGAGCGCCATCGCCATCGGCCTGACGCCCGACGAACGCTGGAACGCCACGCACAACCCGGGCCTTGCGCCGCGCGCCACGCGCTGGGCGCCGGTGCTGGGCGCGATCGTCGCGCTGATGGTCGGCGGCGCGGTGCTGATGAGCACGATCGCCTTCGGCGGCCAGCGCTGGTTCGAGTGGCAGCGCCAGCAAGCCAGCGCTACAACAGCTTCAGGCTGAACCAGTACGCGACCGCGGCCATGAAGGCCGACGCCGGGATCGTGAAGATCCAGGCCCACACGATGTTGCCCGCCACGCCCCAGCGCACGGCCGACGGGTTGCGCACCGAGCCGACGCCGACGATGGCGCCGGTGATGGTGTGCGTGGTCGACACCGGGATGCCCATCGCCGAGGCGAGGAACAGCGTGAGCGCACCGCCGGTCTCGGCGCAGAAGCCGCCCACCGGCTTGAGCTTGGTGATGCGCTGGCCCATGGTCTTCACGATGCGCCAGCCGCCGAACAGCGTGCCCAGGCCGATCGCCAGGTAGCAGCCCCAGATCACCCAGCCCGGCGGCGACTTGTCGGTCGCCGCCACGTAGCCCGCGGCCACCAGCAGCATCCAGATGATGCCGATCGTCTTCTGCGCGTCGTTGCCGCCGTGGCCGAGCGAATACAAGCCCGCCGAAACGAGCTGCAGGCGGCGGAACCAGTTGTCCACCCGCAGCGGCGAGCTGCGGCGGAAGATCCACGCCACCGCCACCATCATCAGCGACGCCAGCACGAAGCCGAGGAACGGCGACACGAAAATGAAGGCCACGGTCTTGAACACGCCGGCGCCCACCAGCTTGCCGGCGCCGCCCTTGGCGATCACCGCGCCGACGATGCCGCCGATCAGCGCGTGCGACGAGCTCGACGGGATGCCGTACCACCAGGTGATCACGTTCCAGAACGTCGCGCCGAGCAGCGCGCCGAACACCACGTAGTGATCGACCACGGCGGGATCGACGATGCCCTTGCCCACGGTGGCCGCGACTTTGAGCTGGAAGATCCAGATCGCGATGAAGTTGAACAGCGCCGCGAACGCCACCGCCTGGTGCGGCTTGAGCACGCCGGTGGAGACCACGGTGGCGATCGAGTTCGCCGCGTCGTGGAAGCCGTTCATGAAGTCGAACAGCAACCCCAGTGCCACGAGCATGGCGATGACCCAGAAGCTGATCTGGACGGCTTGCACGGCTGGGCGCCCCGCTCGGGCGGCCTCAGGAGTTCTCGAGGACGATGCCCTCGATCAGGTTGGCCACGTCTTCGCAGCGGTCGGTGATCGACTCCAGGTGCTCGTAGATCGCCTTCAGTTTGATCAGCTCGCGGGTGTCGATCTTCTCGTCGCGGAACAGGCGCGAGATCGCCGAGCGCATCACGCGGTCGGCGTCCGACTCGAGGCGGTCGATCTCCTCGCAGGTCTTCAGCGCCGCCTCGGCCACGCTGGCCTCGCTGATGCGCGACAGCAGGCTCACCGCATGCTGCACGCGCTCGCAGCACTTGTGCGCCAGGTCGCCGAGGCGCACCACGTCGTCGGTGAGCGCCCTCACGTCGTACAGCGACAGCGTCTCGGCCGAGTCCTGCAGCAGGTCGAGCACGTCGTCGAGCGAGTTGATCAGGTCGTGGATCTGCTCGCGGTCGATCGGCGTGATGAAGGTCTTGTGCAGCGCGCGGCTGACCTCGGCGGTGATCTTGTCGGCCGCACGCTCGGCGGCATCGACGTCGGCCGCGTGCTTCTCGCGCAGCGTGGTGTCGGCGTAGTTCTCGATCAGCCCGGTGAACGCGCGTGCGCCCTCGGCGATGAGCCGGCCGTGCTCGTTGAACATCTCGAAGAAGTTGCCGTCGCGCGGCAGCAGCTTGCCGAAGAGCATCGTGGGGAGCCTCTCGCCTGTCGGGGCCGTTGCCCCGCCCCGCGCCGGCGGAGCGTTGCGTCGGATCAGCTGCCGATTGTAGGCGGCGCGTCCCAGCTCTCCCGCGGCCCTTCGAAGTGCGCGATGCGTTCGACCAACGTCGCCACGTCACCCGGGCGGCGCATCGGATCGAAGCGGTCGATGTCGACCATCAGCACGGGCAGCTGGGGCCGCTCGTCGAAATACGCGCCGTAGGCCTCGGCGATCGCATGCAGGTACTCGGTCTCGATGCGCCGCTCCATCGGGCGGCCGCGGCGCTGGATGCGCTCGCGCAACAGCACCGTGGGGCCGTCGAGCCAGATCACCAGGTCGGGCTGCGGCGCGCGCGGCGCCACCTGGGCGTGGATCTGCTGGTAGAGCCGGAACTCCTCGTCCGACAGCGTCAGCCGGGCGAACAGGTTGTCCTTGTCGAACATGAAGTCGCTGATCATCAGCGGCACGAACATGCCGGGCTGGGTGAGCGAGCGGTACTGCTCGACGCGCTGGAAGAGGAAGAACAGCTGCGTCTGGAATGCGTAGCGCGCGCCGTCCTGGTAGAAGTCCTTCAGGAACGGGTTCTCGTGCGGCCGCTCGAGCAGCAGCTCGGCGCCGAGCTGCGGGGCGAGCAGCGAGGCCAGCGTCGACTTGCCGGCGCCGATCGGCCCTTCGATGGCGATGTGGCGGAAGCGCTTCATGCCCCTCGCGTCATGACCTGAAGATGAAGTAGACGGCTGCGCAATGGCACAGTGTGGCCCACGGATCGTCTCATTTCAGCGGCTGGCGCATGTACGGCACGGCAAACGGCACGAAAACCGCCGCCACGGCGCTCATATCGGTTGACCTCGGTCATCGATGCGCTGGATCGCCTGGGCGCGCGCGGCCTCCAGCCACGGCGCCAGCGGCCCGAGGCCCGGCGCCTCGATGCCGGGCGCGATCTCGAGCAGCGGCGCGAGCACGAACGCGCGCCGGTGCAGGCGCGGGTGCGGCAGCTGGAGCTGCGGTTCGTCGATGCGCGCGTCGCCGTACAGCAGCAGGTCGAGGTCGAGCGTGCGCGGCGCGTGCAGGCTGCTGCGTTCGCGGCCGAAACGCGCCTCGAGCGCCAGCAGCGCGCGCAGCAGCTCGGCGGCAGGAAGCTCGGTATCGAGCTGCGCCACGGCGTTGACGAAGTCTGGCCCGGCCGCATCCACCGGCGCGCTGCGGTACAGCGAGGAGCGCGCCACGAGGCGCGTGCGCGGCAACGCGTCGAGCGCCTGCAGGGCCTGCAGCAGCTGTCGGCAGGGGTCGCCGAGGTTGGCGCCGAGTCCGACGAAGGCCTTCACGCCGGACACGCGCGCATCAGTCGCCGGAGGGCGCGGGCGCGGCACCCGCAGCGGCCGTGTCGTCGCGTGAGCCCGCGCCGCCGCCGCGACGGCGACGCCGGCGGCGCTTGCGCGGCGCATCGCCGCTCGCAGCCGGCGTCGGCTGCTCGGTCGTGCGGCGCGAGCGGTCGGCCTCGCGCGCCACCTGCAGCAAGGCCTCGCGCTCCAGCGTGTCGCCGAGAGAGAAGTCCTCCCACCACTCGGCGAGTTCGGCGTCGACCTCCTGCGCGTCGGCGCGCAGGCGCAGGAAGTCGTAGCCGGCGCGAAAGCGCGGCTGCGCCACCAGCGCGAGCGCGGAATTCGTCTGCCGGCGCTCGAAGCGCGGCTGCATGAGCCAGATCTCGCGCATGTCGGCGGCCAGGCGGCCGCGGCCCGACACGTCGCCGATGCGCGCATCGAACACCGCGTCGACGGCCTGCTGCAGCGCCGGTATGGCCGGCTCGCCGCGGCGCTTGGCCTCGTCCCAGCGCTCGAGCACGTCGTGCCACAGCAGGCAGGCAAGCATGAAGCTCGGTGCCACGGCGCGGCCCTCGTCCACGCGGCGGTCGGTGTCGGCCAGCGCGAGGTCGATGAAGCGCTGGCGCTGCGCGCTGCTGCGCTGCTCGTCGTACACCACCTGCAGCACCGGGAACACGCCGCGGTGCAGCCCGTACTGCCGCAGCGCCTGCACGCTGGCGCGCGCATGGCCGGTCTGCAGCAGCTTGATCATCTCGTCGAACAGGCGCGAGGCCGGCACGTTGGCCAGCAGCGGGATCGCCTCGGTCATCGCCGCCGCGGTCTTGGCCTCGATCTGGAAGCCGAGCTTGGCCGCGAAACGCACGGCGCGCACCACGCGCACCGGATCCTCGCGGTAGCGCGTGACCGGATCACCGATCATGCGCAGCACGCGCTTCTTCGCGTCGTTCACGCCGCCGTGGTAGTCGACGACGATCTGCGCCTGCGGGTCGTAGTACATCGCGTTGACGGTGAAGTCGCGGCGCGCGGCGTCCTCGATCTGCGGGCCCCACACGTTGTCGCGCAGCACGCGGCCGCTGGCATCGACCACATGCGTCTTGCCGCTCAGCTCGGCCTTGCTGGTGCGCTCGTTGCCCTCCACCTGGTCGGCCTCGCTGGCGTCGCGGTAGGCGCGGAAGGTGGAGACCTCGATCACCTCGTGGTCGCGGCCGCGGCCGAACACCACGTGCACCAGGCGAAAGCGCCGCCCGATCACGAAGGCGCGGCGAAAGAGCTGCTTCACCTGTTCCGGCGTGGCGTCGGTGGCGACGTCGAAGTCCTTCGGCCGGCGCCCCACCAGCAGGTCGCGCACCGCCCCGCCCACCACGTAGGCCTCGTGCCCGGCCTGCTTGAGCGTGGACACCACCTTGAGCGCGCGGTCGTCGACCAGCGACGGGTCGATGCCGAGCTCGGCCACGCCGACCTCGACGCGCTTGCCCAACGGGATGCGCTGCGCGGGCTTGCCCAGCAGCTTGCTAATCAGCTTCTTGATCATGCCTCGAAGAGTCTGAGGATACGCCAGCCGCGATCGCGGGCGATCGCCTCCAGCGCCGGGCCGGGGTTGGTGGCCACCGGCTCGCTCACCGCCTGCAGCAGCGCGAGGTCGTTGGTCGAGTCGCTGTAGAACACGCTGGCGCGGCAGTCGGCCAGCCGCGTGCCGAGCGTGGCGAGCCACTGCTCCACGCGCGCGATCTTGCCTTCGCGAAACGACGGCGTGCCGCGGATGCGGCCGGTGACGCGGCCCGCGCCGTCGCGCTCGAGCTCGGTGGCGATCAGCGTGGGCACGCCGAACGCGGTGGCGATCGGGCGCGTGATGAACTCGTTGGTGGCGGTGACGATCGCCACGCGGTCGCCGGCGTCGAGATGGGCGCGCACCAGCGCCAGCGCGCGCGCGTCGAGCACCGGCCGCATCACCTCGTGCATGAACGATGCCACCACCTCGGCCTGCTCGGCCGGTGAGCGGTCGCGCCACGGCTGCGTGGCGAAGTCGATGTAGGCGTCGATGTCGAGCGCGCCGGCCAGGTACTGCTGGTAGAAGCGGTCGTTGGCGGCGGCGAACTCGCCGGCGTCGGCCCAGCCGCGGGCGACGAGGTATTCGCCGAACGCGTGGTCGGAGTCCTTCGCGATCAGCGTGCCGTCGAGGTCGAACAGCGCGAGCCGCGTCATGCGGGCCCCTCGCCCGAGGGTTGCGCCGGCCCGGCTTCGGCCAGCATCTTCTTCAGCAGCGGCACCGTCACGGCGCGGTGTTCGGCCAGCGCGAATTCGTCGAGCCGGTCGAGCAGCGCCATCAGGTGGCCGAGGTCGCGCTCGAAGCGGGTCAGCAGATAACCCATCACTTCGTCGGACAGCATGATGCCGCGCCGGTCCGATTCGCGGCGCAGCACACCGCGCGCCTGCTCCTCGGGCAGGTTGTGCAGCGCGAACACCGGGCCCCAGCCCAGGCGCGTGCGCAGGTCTTCCCTCAGCGGCAGATCCACCGGCGGCAGCCGGCCCGCCGCCACCCACGGCACGCCCTGGCCCTGCGCCTCGACCAGCAACGCGAAGGCGCTGCGCTGCTGCGCCTCGTCGAGCTGTTCGCAGCCGTCGATCAGCAGCAGGCCGTGGCCGGGTTCGAGTGTCCACGGCAACGGCGTGTCAGCGTCGAACCACGCCACCTGCTCGCCGGCAGCCTGCCGCAGCGCGGCCAGCGCGCGCAGCAGATGGGTCTTGCCGCTGCCCGCCGGCCCCCACAGATACGCCGGCGTCGATTGCGGGCCCAGCTGCTGCAGATGCTGCACCACCGACGCATCGGGCCAGGGCACGAAGCTCTGGAATCCGGCCGCGGCGGGTGCAGCAATGGGCAGCGGCAGCTGCTTCATGCGCAGGTCGGCAGCGGCAGCTGCTTCATCCGGTGTACAGGCGGCTCGCCAGGTAGGCCTCGCGCGCGCGCCGCAGCGCCACCAGCCCCACCGCGCTGGCCGGCAGCGCCACCAGCACGCCGACGAAGCCGAACAGCGTGCCGAAGGCGAGCAGCGCGAAGATCACCGCCAGCGGGTTGAGCCCGATGCGCTCGCCCACCAGCCGCGGCGTGAGCACGAAACCCTCGAGCAGCTGGCCGACGCCGTAGACCACCGCCACCAGCAGCACGCCCTTCACGCTGGCGAACTGCAGCAGCGCGGCCAGCAGCGACAGCGTGAGGCCGAGCCCGTAGCCCACGTAGGGCACCGCCACCGCGAGGCCGGTGAAGACGCCCAGCGGCAGCGCCAGGTCGAAGCCCACCACCGCGAGCGCACCGGCGTAGTACACCGCCAGCACCAGCATGACCAGCAGCTGGCCGCGCAGGTACTGCCCGAGCACGGCGTCGCAATCGGCCATGAAGCCGAGCACGTTGCCGCGCAGCCGCGGCGGGATCAATGCCTGCATGCGCTCGACCAACGGCGCCCAGTCGGCCAGCAGGTAGAACAGCACCACCGGGATCAGCACCAGGTTGCCCACGAACGACAGCAGCGCGCTGCCGCCGATGCGCGCCGAGGCGAGCGCGGCGCCGAGCCATTCGTCGAGGTTGGCGTCGAGCAGCTTGGTCAGCCAGGCCTTGAGGCTGGCCACGTCGAACGCGAACTGGATGCCGAACTGCGCCAGCCACGGCGTCACGCTCTGGTTGAGCCGTTCGAGCAGCGCCGGCACCTGGGCCTTCAGCAGCGGCAGCTCCTTGGCGAGCACCGGCACGATCAGCAGCGCCAGCGACAGCAGCAGCAGCAGCGCGGCGACCTCCACCACCAGCACCGCCAGCAGCCGCGGCACGCGCATCGACACCAGGCGCTCGACCATCGGCTGCAGCGCGTAGGCGAGCACCGCGCCGACCACGAACGGCGTGAGCACCGGCGCCAGCAGCCACAGCAGCAGCGCCGCCAGCGCAGCGATGCCGAACCAGTTGAGCGCCTGGCGCTGGGCAGCGGATAGATTCATCGGGTGGCGAGGATGCCCCAAGCATCGGCCTGCGCCACGCGCAGGTGCTCCGCGAAGCAGTGGCGGCAGATTGTAGGTGGCCGGCCCGGCCGCGCAGCCGGGGCCGCTCGCGCGAAACGCGCGGCCGTCAGTGCAGGCGCGGCGTGCCCTGCCGGCGCAATGCCGTGAGGCGCTCGCCCATCTCGCGCGCGTCGTCGGCGCTCGGGCGTTCGCGCAGATAGGTTTCGAGGTCGCCGATCGCCGCGTCGATCTGCCCGAGTTCGGCGCGCACGAGCGCGCGGTCGCGCCGCTCCTCCCAGCTCTGCGGCAGCAGCACCACCAGCCGCTCCTGCACCTTGAGCCAGCGCAGCCAGTCGCGCGCACTGCGGTGGATCTCCTTCAGGTTGCGCAGCATGCGCGCCAGGATGTCGCGCGCCGGCGCCGCCTGCAGGAACAGCCCCAGCGGCGCCTCGAACTCGCCGACCAGCCCCTGGCGCCGGCGATACGGCGCCAGGCGCTCGTCGAGGTCCTCGCGCGACAGCGAGCGGCCGTCGAACGGATCGATCACCACCTCGCCCTGCGGCGTGCGCAGCTTGACGAGGAAGTGCCCCGGGAAGGCCACGCCGCGCGCCGTCAGGCCCAGCTGCGCGGCCAGCTCGATGTACAGCAGCGCCAGCGTGATCGGGATGCCGCGGCGCTGGCCCAGCACGTCGTTGAGGTAGCTGTTGCGGCGGTCGTAGAAGTCGTTGACGTTGCCCGCGAAGCCGAGCTCCTGGTAGAAGAAGCGGTTCAGGAAGCGCAGCCGCTGCACCGGCGCGGCATCGGCCGGCACGCGGCTCTTCAGCCGCTCGCCCAGCGCGTCGACCTCGGCCAGCACCTGCTGCACGTCGAGCTGCGGGTATTCGTCCTGCGCGATCGACACCGCCGCCTCGAGCAGCGCGAAGTGGCCATCGTCGGCCACGAGGCTGGCGAAATACTCCAGCGGGCTGGGCGCCTTGAACAGCAGGGGGGAGCTCATCGCTTGGGGGTGCGCTCGGCGTCGAGCCCAGTGTAGGGGCTGACGGTGCGGCGCCGAAAGGCCCTGGTTCACGGGCCCGGCCGCCGCCGCCCAGCGCCGGCGATCAGCACTTGCGCAGGAACTGGCGCCACTGCAGCCCGCAGGCCGCCAGCACGCCGAAGTACACCACCGCCGCGGCCGCCAGCGCCGCCGCCAGCACCGCGGCGCGCAAGCCCAGCTGCGACTGCAAGCCGATCCAGTCGACCCGGCGCGCCAGCACGATCAGCAGGCCACCCATCGCCACGTTGGCCGCCACCAGGCGCAGCGCGAACGGCCCCCAGCCCGGCAGCGGCCGGTACACACCCAGCCGCGCCAGCCCGCGCAGAAGCCACAGCGCGTTGATCAGCGCACCCAGGCCGATGCTCAGCGTCAGCCCGGCATGCGCCAGCCACGGCACCAGCAGCAGGTTGAAGGTCTGCGTCAGCACCAGCACGACGATGGCGATGCGCACCGGCGTGCGGATGTCCTGCCGCGCATAGAAGCCCGGCGCCAGCACCTTGACCGCGATGAGGCCGAGCAGGCCGACGCCATAACCCATCAGCGCGGTGCCGCTTTGCACCACGTCGTGCGCGGTGAACCGGCCGTGGTGGAACAGCACCGCCAGCATCGGCTGGCCGAACACGATCAGCGCCACCGCGCAGGGCAGCGCGAGCAGCACCACCAGGCGCAGGCCCCAGTCGAGCATGGCCGAATAGCCGGCCTGGTCGTCGCGCGCGCGCGCGGCCGCGAGCTGCGGCAGCAGCACCACGCCGAGCGCCACGCCCAGCAGCGCCGTGGGCAGCTCCATCAGGCGATCGGCCAGGTTCAGCCACGACACCGACCCGACCGCCAGCCGCGACGCGATGTGCGTGTTGATCAGCAGCGAGATCTGCGCCACCGACACGCCGAGCACCGCCGGCGCCATCTGCGACAGCACGCGACGAACGCCGGGGTGGTGCCAGGCCGCGCCGACGGCGCGCGGCGCCAGGCGCAGCCGCGGCAGGTAGCCGATGCGGCGCAGCGCCGGCAGCTGGATCGCCAGCTGCAGCACGCCCCCGAGCAGCGTGCCGCAGGCCACCGCATAGATCGGCTCGATGCCATGCGCCGCGAAAGCCGGCGCGCCCCACAGCGTGGCGGCGATCACAGCCAGGTTGAGCAGCACCGGCGTGGCAGCCGGCAGCGCAAAGCGGCGCCAGGTGTTGAGGATGCCCGCCGCGAGCGAGACCATCGAGATGAGCCCGATGTACGGGAACATCACGCGCGTCATCCACACCGCGGCGTCGAAGCGCTGCAGCCCCGAGGCCACCAGCCACACCACCACCGGCGCCGCCACCACGCCCAGCGCCACCGTGAGCAGCAGCGCCCACATCAGCACCGTGCCGACGGCATCGACCAGCTCGTGCGTGGCGGTATCGCCGTCGCGCTCGCGCGTGGCGGCCAGGATCGGCACGAAGGCCTGCGCGAAAGCGCCCTCGGCGAACAGCCGCCGCAACAGGTTGGGGATGCGCCAGGCGACGTTGAACGCGTCGGTCAGCGCGCCGGCGCCGAAGGCCCCGGCGATCAGCGCCTCGCGCACCAGACCGGTCACCCGCGAGGCCAGTGTCAGAACCGAAACGGTGGAGGCAGCCTTCAGCAGGTTCATCGGGCGGCGCGATTATAGGGAGCCGCCCGCGGCCCGCCGGCGCGGCCGATACCGCTGCCGACGGGCCTGCTATACTGCGCGACTTTTCACCGTCGCCGTGCCGCGCATCGGCACCGCCACCCCAGCAGCACCATGGCCACCGCCTCCAAAGCCAAGAAGAAGACCGTCCGCCTTGCCTCGGGCCGCAAGCGCGCCCGGCAGGACGTGAAGCTCAACGCGCACAACACGGCGCTGCGTTCGAAGTTCCGCACGGTGATCAAGAACGTGCAGAAGGCCGCCGCCGGTGGCGACAAGTCCAAGGCCACCGAGCTGTTCAAGTCGGCGCAGAGCATCATCGACTCCGTGGCCGAGAAGGGCATCTTCCACAAGAACAAGGCGGCGCGCCACAAGAGCCGCCTCGCGGCCCGCCTGAAGGCCATGAGCGCCTGAGCGGCCTCGCGCCGATGACGAAGGGCCTGCGCTGCAGGCCCTTTTTCGTTGCCGCGCGAGCCGGCGCGGCTGCGCGCACCCCCGCCTTAGAATCGTTCACGGCCGGCGCGTGATCCTCGTGACGCAAGCCGGCCGTTTCGTTTCCCGAGCCAGGAGCACCCGTCGATGAGCGCCCCCTCCCACGTGATGAACACCTACGGCCGGCTGCCTTTCGCGCTGTCGCACGGCCGCGGCTGCCGCGTGTGGGACACCGAGGGCCGCGAGTACCTCGACGCGCTGGCCGGCATCGCCGTCAACACGCTCGGCCACGGCCACCCCAAGCTGGTGCCGGCGCTGCAGGAGCAGGTGGCCAAGCTGATCCACTGCTCCAACTACTACGAGGCGCCGCTGCAGGAGCAGCTCGCCGCCAGGCTGTGCGAGCTGTCGGGGCTGAGCGCCGCGTTCTTCTGCAACTCGGGCCTGGAGGCCAACGAGGGCGCGATCAAGATCGCGCGCAAGTTCGGCCACGACCGCGGCATCGCGCGGCCCGAGATCATCGTCTACGAGAAGGCCTTTCACGGCCGCTCGATCGCCACGCTCTCGGCCACCGGCAACCCGAAGGTGCAGAAGGGTTTCGAGCCGCTGGTGGAAGGTTTCGTGCGCGTGCCGCTGAACGACATCGCGGCGGTGCGCCGCGTTGCCGCGAGCAACCCCAACGTGGTGGCCGTGTTCCTCGAAGTGATCCAGGGCGAAGGCGGCATCAACCCCACGCGCGCCGAATACCTGCGCGAATTGCGCGCGCTGTGCGACGAGAAGAACTGGCTGCTGATGCTCGACGAGGTGCAGTGCGGCATGGGCCGCACCGGCAAGTGGTTCGCGCACCAGTGGGCCGGCATCGTGCCCGACGTGATGCCGATGGCCAAGGGCCTGGGCTCCGGCGTGCCGGTGGGTGCCATCGTCGTCGGCCCGAGAGCGAGCGGCGTGCTCGGCCCCGGCAACCACGGCACCACCTTCGGCGGCAACCCGCTGGCCATGCGCGCCGGCATCGAGACGCTGCGCATCATGGTCGAAGACAAGCTCGTCGAGCATGCCGCGGCGATGGGCGAGCGCCTGCACGGCGCGCTGAAGCGCGAGCTCGGCAGCCTGAAGGGCGTGGCCGACATCCGCGGCCAGGGGCTGATGGTAGGCATCGAGCTGGCCAAGCCCTGCGGCGAGCTGCTCGGCCGCGCCGCCAAGGCCGGGCTGCTGATCAGCGTGACGGCCGACACCGTGGTGCGGCTGCTGCCGCCGCTCATCGTCAGCGCGGCCGAGGTCGACGAGATCGTGCGCATCCTGGTGCCGCTGATCCGCGAGTTCCTCGCGCCATGACCATGAAGCCGGGCCCCGGGCTGATGAAGCACTACCTGCAGTTCAGGGACCTGCGCGCCGAGGAATACGCCTACCTCTTCGAGCGCGCGCGCATCATCAAGACGCGCTTCAAGAACTACGAGCGCTACCAGCCGCTGGTGGACCGCACGCTGGCGATGATCTTCGAGAAGGCCAGCACGCGCACGCGCGTGAGCTTCGAGGCCGGCATGTACCAGATGGGCGGCTCGGTGGTGCACCTCACCGCCGGCGACAGCCAGTTCGGCCGCAGCGAGCCGATCGAGGATGCGGCGCGCGTGATCAGCCGCATGGTCGACATCGTGATGATCCGCACCTTCGAGCAGACGAAGATCGAGCGCTTCGCCGCGCATTCGCGCGTGCCGGTGATCAACGGCCTGACCAACGAATTCCACCCGTGCCAGATCCTGGCCGACGTGTTCACCTTCATCGAGCACCGCGGCAGCATCCAGGAAAAGACGGTGGCATGGGTGGGCGACGGCAACAACATGGCCAACACCTGGCTGCAGGCGGCCGACACGCTCGGCTTCACGCTGCACGTGAGCACGCCCGGCGGCTACGAGATCGACCGCGCGCTCGCCATCGTGAAGAACCCCGGCTGCGTGAAGGTCTTCAAGAGCCCGTTCGCCGCCTGCGAGGGCGCGCACCTGGTGACCACCGATGTCTGGACCAGCATGGGCTTCGAGGCCGAGAACGCCGAGCGCCAGAAGGCCTTCGCCGACTGGTGCGTCGACGCGCAGATGATGCAGCTGGCGCAGAAGGACGCGCTCTTCATGCACTGCCTGCCCGCTCACCGCGGCGAGGAAGTCGCCGCCGAGGTGATCGACGGGCCGCAGTCGGTGGTGTGGGACGAAGCCGAGAACCGCATGCACGTGCAGAAGGCGCTGATGGAGTTCCTGCTGCTCGGCCGCATCGGCTGAGCCGGGCTGCGCGGCCATGCGCGGCCTGCACCTGACGGCGGATCTGTTCGACTGCGTCGACCCCGGCGGCCTGCTCACCGACGGCGCGGCGCTGCAGCTGCTGTGCGAGCGGCTGGTCGATCAGGCGGGCCTGAGCGTCGTGGGCAGCCGCTTCCACGCGTTTCCACCGGGGCCGCACGGCCTGGTCGGCTGGACGGGCGTGCTGCTGCTGGCCGAGTCGCACCTCGCCGTGCACACCTGGCCCGAGCAGCGCGCCGCGACGCTCGACGTGTTCGTCTGCAACGTCGGCCACGACAACTCGGCGCGCGCACGCGGCCTGCTCGATGCGCTCGTCGCCCGCTTCGCCCCCGGCCGCATGCTGCGCCAGCAGCTCGAGCGCGGCGCGATCGCGTGAGATGGCCCCCAAGCTCGCTTCGCTCGCTGCCCCCCGAGGGGGCGCGTCAGTGGCTTCGGGCGGCCGGGCGCCACTGACATGAAGACCGCCCTCGTCACCGACATCCACGCCAACCGCGAGGCGCTGCAGGCCGTGCTCGCGCATGCGCACACGCGTGGCGCGACGGCGCTCGCCTTTCTGGGCGACTTCGTCGGCTACGGCGCCGATCCGGCCTGGGTGGTCGACACCGTGCGCGAGTGCGTGTCGGCCGGCGCGCTCGCCATCCAGGGCAACCACGACCTCGCCACCGTGCTCGGCCCGAGCCCCGAGATGCGCGCCGACGCGAAGGCGGTGATCGAATGGACGCGCGCGCAGCTCAGCGCCGACCAGCTCGCGTTCCTCGACGAACTGCCGCTGTCGCGCCGCTACGGCGACAAGCTGTTCGTGCACGCCAACGCCTACGCACCGGCGTCGTGGGACTACATGCTCAACACCGAGTTCGCGCTGCGCAGCATGCTGGCCACGCCGTGCCGCTTCACCTTCTGCGGCCACATCCACCACCCGCGGCTGTTCCACGCCGGCAGCGCCAGCCGCGCCGGCGAGGCCAGCCCCAAGGCCGGCGCACCGATCGCGCTGAAGCGCGACCGGCAGTGGCTGATCATCCCCGGCTCGGCCGGCCAACCGCGCGACGGCAACCCCGACGCCTGCTACGCGATCTTCGACGACCAGCTGCCGAGCATCACCTTCCACCGCGTGCCGTACGACCACGAAGCCGCCGCCGGCAAGGTGCGCTCGGCGGGGCTGCCGCTGCGGCTGGCGGCGCGGTTGTTGAACGGACACTGAGCGCCCGGACGCGCCCAGAATAGTGAAAGGCCGCATATAGCGGCCTTTCCATTTGGTGCATCTTTCAGCTTGTTAGCGGACAGAGCCCATATCCCGAGCATCGAACGGATGGCAGAGTAGCGCCTGCGCCAAGAAGAATCAAGGAGGTTGACACATGCTGCCGCGCATGAAGTACCGGCTCGCGCTGGACATCGGGACGAATTCAATCGGTTGGTGTCTGATCCGGCTCAAGAACAGTGAACCGCCAACGCCGATCGCGGTGATCCGTGCCGGCGTGCGAGTCTTTCCAGATGGGCGGGAACCTGCCCGCGGGAAAGGCGAGGTGGGCACCTCGCTCGCAGCGACGCGCCGCCAGGCCAGGGCCATGCGCAGACGGCGGGACAGGTTGCTCAAACGCAAGGCACGCTTGCAGGATGCCCTGATTCGCCTGGGCTTCTGGCCCCGTGACGATGCGGCGCGCAAGGCCTTGGTGACGCTCGATCCGTACCGCTTGCGCAGCGACGGGCTCGACAAGCCACTGACGCCAGCCGAATTCGGCCGCGCGCTTTTTCACTTGAACCAGCGAAGGGGGTTCCAAAGCAATCGCAAGACCGACAGGAAGGACAGCGAGAGCGGCTTGCTCAAGACAGCCATCCGCAGATTGCGCGAGACTTTGGCAGCCGAAGACTCGCGCACTGTCGGTGAGTGGCTCGCGAAGCGCCATGCTTCGCGCCAAAGCGTGCGGGCGCGATTGCGTGGGCGATCCGTCAAGGACCGGGCCTACGACCTGTACATCGACCGCGCCATGGTCGCCGACGAGTTCGACCGGTTGTGGTCGGCGCAGGCGGCTTTCGATGCAGCAACGTTCGACGACGCCAAGCGCGCGGAACTGCGCGACATCCTGCTGCATCAGCGGTCGCTGCACCCCGTGCGCCCGGGTCGCTGCACGCTAATGTCGACCGAAGAGCGCGCACCGCTCGCGCTGCCGAGCACGCAGCGTTTTCGCATGTTCCAGGAGTTGAACAACTTGCGGCTCATGACGCCGGGCCTGCAGGAGCTGCCGCTCTCGCGCGAGCAGCGCGACAAGCTGGCGGGACTGCTCGAGCAAGGCGACGTGACCTTCACGCGCATGCTCAAGGCACTCAAGCTGCCCGGCACGACGAAGTTCAATCTCCAGGACGTCAAGCGCGATCGGCTCAAGGGCAATGCCACTACCAAAGCACTGGCCGGCGAAGACCTGTTCGGCGAGCGTTGGCGCGCCTTCGATCTCGCGACACAGGACGACATCGTCGTACGCCTGCTCGACGAAGCCAGCGAGTCGGCGTTGGTGGCGTGGCTGATCGAGCACACCGAGGTCGACGAGGCGCGCGCCGAGCGGATCGCGAACACCGGGCTGCCGGAGGGATTCGGCAACCTGAGCCGCGCTGCACTGGCGCGCGTGCTGCCGGAACTCGAACGCGAGGTCGTGACCTACGACGTGGCCGTGGTGCGTTCGGGATTCGAGAGCCACAGCGCGTTGTCGCACGCCGACCAGACCGGCGAGGTGATGCTCGAACTGCCGTACTACGGTGAGCCCTTGCAGCGCCACGTCGGATTCGCCGATCCGAAAGCCAAGGGCGACGATCCGCCCGAGAAGCGCTTCGGCCGCATCGCCAATCCCACGGTGCACATCGGGCTGAACGAGCTGCGCAAGGTCGTCAACGGCTTGATCGCTCGGTACGGCCACCCGTCGGAGGTGGTCGTCGAAGTCGCGCGCGAACTCAAGCAAGGCCGGCAGCAGCGCAAGGACGAGCACGAGCGCCAGGCCGAGCGCCAGGCGCAAAACGACATCTGGCGCGAACAGGTGAAGAGTCTTCCGGGATGGGCCCCACGTGAGGTTTCGGCGCTGGACCTGCAACGCATGCGCCTGTGGCACGAGTTGAACCCGCAGGACGCGGCAAACCGGCGCTGCCCGTACACCGGCGAGCAGATCGGCATGGCCAAGCTCTTCTCGTCCGAAGTGGAGGTCGACCACATCCTGCCGTTCTCGATGACGCTGGACGACAGCCTGAACAACAAAGTCGTCGCGCTGCGCAGGGCCAACCGCGACAAGGGCAACCGGCCGCCCTTTGAGGCCTTCGGCCATTCACCGGCAGGCTACGACTACGAGGCCATCCTGCAGCGCGCGGCTCTGATGCCTAGGGACAAGGCCAAGCGATTCGCGGCCGACGGTTACCAGCGCTGGCTGCGCGAGGACAAGGACTTTCTGGCCCGCGCATTGACCGACACGGCCTATCTGTCGCGCATCGCCAAGGAGTATCTATCGCTGATCTGCCCGCCAAATAAGGTGCGGGTGATCCCAGGACGCTTGACGGCGATGCTTCGCGGCAAGTTCGGTCTGAACAAGGTGCTCTCGCGCGAAGGTGACAAGAACCGCGACGACCACCGCCACCATGCGGTCGACGCCGCAGTGATCGGCGTCACGGATCAGGGTCTGCTGCAGCGCTTCGCCCAAGCCAGCGCCGCCGCGCGGTCGTCCAGCCTCGACCGATTGGTCGACGAGATGCCGCTGCCGTGGCCGACCTACCGCGAGCATGTGGCGCGCGCAGTGGCCCACATCGTTGTCAGCCACAAGCCCGACCACGGCCACGAGGGCGCGCTGCACAACGATACCGCCTACGGCCTGCGCGCCGACGGCGAAGTCACGCATCGCGTAATGCTCGATAGCTTCAAGAGCGCCAAGGAGATCGAAGGAAAGACCCTTGCCGACGACAAGCTCAAACAATGGCTGCTCGAGAAGACGGCGGGCCTGTCGGGCAAGGAGTTCGCACTGCGCGTCGAGCAGTTGCAGCGCGAACATGGAATCCGGCGCGTGAAGGTGATCGAGAAGCTTGCCGTCATCCCGATCGCAGACGCCGCAGCCATCGAGCGCCACGGTACGGATGTGGAGGGCCAGCCGCGGGCCTACAAGGGCTACAAGGGCGACAGCAACTACTGCATCGAGATCTGGCGCGACGAGAAGAGCAAGTGGCGCAGCAAGGTTATCTCGACCTTCGCCGCCGGAGAAACTGTGCGGCAGTCTGGAGGCAGCTCCGCGCGACTTCGCCACCCGAAGTTGTCGCAGGACGGCCAAGCGCTGGTTATGCGGCTGATGATCGGCGACACGGTGAAGGTTCACTTCAAAGGCGCGGTGCGCATCATGCAGGTCCGCAAGATCAAGAGTATCGGTTCCATCTTCCTGGCTGAGCACCAAGAGGCGAATGTGCGTGCACGCGAGGACGCAGGCGATGAATCGCTGGTGTATGGCTCGTTCAGCGCGTCATCGCTGCAGAGTGGCCGCGGACGTGCCGTGTCCGTCTCGCCGATCGGTGACCTGCGCGACCCCGGGTTCAGCGGATAGCACACCGTGATCGGCCGCATCGTCGAAGTCGCCGACGACCGGCGTCACCTCTCGATGTCGCGCGGCTTCATGGTCGTGCACGACACAGAGGACCAGCGGCAGGAGCTCGGCCAGGTGCCACTGGACGACATTGCCGCGGTGATCGCCAATGCACATGGCTTGAGCTACACGAACAACCTGCTCGTGGCGCTCGCCGAGCGCGGTGCGCCTTTCGTCATGTGTGGTGCCAACCACAACGTCGCCGGCATGCTGCTGCCCGTGGACGGCAACTTCCAGCAGGCCAAGCGCTACGACGCGCAGATCGAGGCCAGCAAGCCGACGCACAAACGCCTGTGGGCGGAGGTCGTTCGTGCAAAGCTGCAGCAGCAGGCCGCGGCGCTCGAAGCCGCCGGCGCGCCGACCGCACCGTTGACTGCATTGGCTGCGAAGGTGAAATCGGGCGATCCCGACAACTTCGAGGCGCAAGGTGCCCGCCGCTACTGGGGGTTGCTGTTCGGCGAGAACTTCCGGCGCGATCAGAACGGAGACGGACTCAATGGCTTGCTCAACTACGGCTACACCGCACTGCGCGCGTGCACCGCGCGCGCCGTCGTTGCGGCGGGCCTGCATCCAACGCTGGGCCTGCATCACAGCAATGAAGGCAACGCCATGCGTCTGGTCGACGACCTGATGGAGCCGTTCCGGCCGGTCATCGACCTCAAGGTCTGGTTGCTGGCCCGCAATGGCGAGACTGCTGTCACGCCCGATGCCAAGCGAGCGCTTGTGCGCACCCTGTACGAGGATATGCAGACCACTTCCGGTGCAACCCCGGTGATGGTGTGTGCGCAGCGTTTGACGACCTCTCTTGCTCAGGTCTACCTCGGCGAGCGACAGAAGCTCGACCTGCCGCTGCCGGGCCTTCCGTTGTCGCTGGCGACCAGCCTGGACGACATATGAAGGATCTCGCCGGGTGCTCAGCAGCTATCGTCTGATGTGGATGGTGGTGATGTTCGACCTTCCCGTGGTCGAGAAGGCCGAGCGAAAAGCCGCCACCGATTTCCGCAAACGCCTGCTCGACCACGGCTTCGAGATGACGCAGTTCTCGGTGTACATGCGCTTCTGTACGAGCCAAGCCCAGATCGACACATACAACAAGCGAGTCGAAGAAGCGTTGCCCGAAGGTGGAAAAGTCAACATACTCACCTTCACAGACAAGCAGTACGAACGTATCGTCACCTACCTCGGCAAGGCGAAGCAGCCTGCGAACGTAACGCCGGATCAGTTCGACCTCTTTTGACAGTCGCCGATGGTTTTCGCGTCACCAGAAAGGAAAAACCCCTTGATGAATCAAGGGGTTCCCCAACTGCCAGTCTAGATGCTCGGGATATGAGCTCTGGCCGGAACCGTTTGGCGGGAGGGCCGCGCCCGCCCGCCAAACGGCCCGCACCGCTTCGCGGCGCGGTACATGCAGCATCGAGAGAGACCACAGTTCGTCAGGCGGCAGGCACATCGCCAGACGAACGAACGCCCAGGCAGCCCAGGTGGCTTTGTTGCGTGCCCGTCATCCCTGCCGCAGCCGGAATCGCTGCAGCTTGCCCGTCTCGGTGCGCGGCAGGCTGTCGCGGAACTCGATCGCGCGCGGGTACTTGTACGGCGCGATCGATTGCTTCACGTGGTCCTGCAGCGCCTTGGCGAGCGCCGCGTCGGCCGTCACGCCCGGCTTCACGACCACGAAGGCCTTGACGATCTGGCCGCGCTCGGCGTCGGCGGCGCCGACCACGCCGCACTCGGCCACCGCGGGGTGCTCCAGCAGCACCGATTCCACCTCGGGGCCGGCGATGTTGTAGCCGCCGCTGATGATCATGTCGTCGGTGCGCGCCTGGTAGACGAACTGGCCGTCGGTATCGATCAGGTAGGCATCGCCGGTCAGGTTCCAGCCGTTGTGCACGTAGCTGCTCTGGCGCTCGTCGGCGAGGTAGCGGCAGCCCGTGGGGCCCTTCACCGCGAGCCGGCCCACCTGCCCCGGCGGCAGCTCGCGGCCCTGCTCGTCGAGCACGCAGGCACGGTAGCCCGGCACCGGATAGCCGGTGGCGCCGCCGCGCGCCTGCTCCTCGCGCGCCGAGATGAAGATGTGCAGCATCTCGGTCGAGCCGATGCCGTCGATCATCTCGATGCCCGAGGCCTGCTTCCACAGCGTGCGCGTGGCCGCGGGCAGCGCCTCGCCGGCCGACACGCATTTGCGCAGGCTCGACACATCGTGCTGCCCCAAGGTGGCGGCCATCGCGCGGTACGAGGTCGGCGCGGTGACGCACACCGTGGCGCGATGCCTGGCGATCGCCGCCGGCAGCACGTCGGGCGTGGCCTTCTCGAGCAGCACCGTCGACGCGCCCACGTGCAGCGGGAACAGCAGCAGCCCGCCGAGGCCGAAGGTGAACGCCAGCGGCGGGCTGCCGATGAAGCGGTCGTCGGCCGTGGCGCGCAGCACGTGCGGCGGCCAGCACACGCACGAGGCCATCACGTCGCGGTGGAAGTGCATGGTGCCCTTGGGCTGGCCGGTGGTGCCCGAGGTGAAGGCGATCAGGCACACGTCGTCGACGGCGGTGTCCGCGGCGCGGAACTCCGGCGCCTTGCCGGCCATGCGTGCCTCGAGCTCGCCGCCGTTGAAGTGCAGCACGTGCCGCAGCGTCGGGCAGTCGGGGCGCGCGCGATTCAGCTCGTCGGCCAGCCGCGCGTCGCACAGCGCATGGCTCACCTGCGCCTTGGTGACGATCTGCGTCAGCTCCTTCGCGCGCAACAGCGGCATGCTGCCCACCGCGACGCCGCCGGCCTTGACGACGCCGAACCAGCACGCGGCGAGCATCGGCGAGTTCGCACCGCGCAGCAGCACGCGGTTGCCGGGCACGAGGCCGAGGTCGTCGACCAGCACGCGCGCGATGCGGTTGGCCTGCGCCAGCAGCTGCGCGTAGCTCCAGTGCACGCCCTCGCCGATCACGCAGGGCCGGTCGCCCCAGCCGCGCTCGACCGCGCGATCGAGCAGCTCGGCCGCGCAATTCAGGCGGTCGGGGAACTGCAGCTCGGGCAGTTCGAACAGAAACTCCGGCCAGCGCTCGGGCGCGGGCAGGTTGTCGCGTGCGAACGTGTCGACGTGTCCGGAGGCCTTCACTCGCGTCTCCTGTCAGCCGTGGGCCCGCGGCCCGGTGCTCCGATGGTGCACGAATGCGCCGGCCGCCGCATCGGGGAAGGCGCTCCCCTATCATCGACGCATGGCGCAGCGGCTGTGGGACATCTCGCCGCCGGTCGACGCCGGCTCGCCGGTGTTTCCCGGCGACACGCCGTATCGCCAGCGCTGGGCGGCCACCATCGGGCCCGGCTGCCCGGTGAACCTCAGCGCGATCGAGCTGTCGCCGCACGTGGGCGCCCATGCCGATGCGCCGCTGCACTACGACGCCGAGGGTGCGGCGGTCGGCGCGCTCGATCTGGCGCCCTACCTCGGGCCCTGCCGCGTGATCCACGCCATCGGCTGCGCGCCGCTGATCGAGCCGCGCCACCTCGCGCACGCGCTGACGGATCTGCCGCCGCGCGTGCTGGTGCGCACCTATGCGCGCGTGCCGCTCGATCGCTTCGACACCGCGCTCGCCGCGTTTGCCGCTGCCACCATCGAGCAGCTCGCCGCGCTGGGCGTGCGGCTGGTCGGCATCGACACCGCGAGCATCGACCCCGCCGACAGCAAGGCACTGCCGAGCCACCAGGCGATCCGCCGCCTCGGGCTGCGCGTGCTCGAGAACCTGCTGCTCGACGACGTGCCCGAGGGCGACTACGAGCTCATCGCGCTGCCGCTGCGGCTGACCACCGCTGACGCCTCGCCGGTGCGCGCCGTGCTGCGCCGCTGACATCGACCCGGAGGATTCACAACATGCCGCTGACCCGTAGCGACCTGGCCGCGCTCGACGCCGCCGATCCCCTGGCGCCGCTGCGCGACCAGTTCTCGCTGCCCGAGGGCACGATCTACCTCGACGGCAATTCGCTCGGCGCGCTGCCGAAGGCCACCGCCGCGCGGCTGCAGCGCGCCGTCACCGACGAATGGGGCCGCGGCCTGATCGGCAGCTGGAACTCGGCGCGCTGGATGGACCTGCCGCAGCGCGTGGGCGACAAGATCGCGCGCCTGGTCGGCGCCGCGCCGGGCGAGCTGGTGGTGGCCGACTCGACCTCGGTGAATCTGTACAAGGTGCTCGCCGCGGCGCTGGCGATCCAGCGCGCCGATGCGCCGCAGCGCCGCGTGATCGTCAGCGAGCGCAGCAACTTCCCGACCGACCTCTACATCGCGCAGTCGCTGGCGCAGCAGCACGGCTACGAGCTGCGGCTGCTCGAGGCCGGCGAGATCGCGGCCGCGCTCGATGCGCACACCGCCGTGCTGATGCTCACGCACGTGAACTACCGCAGCGGCCAGCTGCACGACATGGCCGCGCTGACGCGCCGCGCGCACGCCGCCGGCGCGCTGGCGATCTGGGATCTCGCGCACTCGGCCGGCGCGGTGCCGGTGGACCTCAACGGCGCCGGCGCCGATTTCGCCATCGGCTGCGGCTACAAGTACTTGAACGGCGGCCCCGGTGCGCCGGCCTTCGTGTGGGTGCATGCGAATCACGTGCCGCGCTTCACGCAGCCGCTCGCGGGCTGGATGGGCCATGCCGCGCCGTTCGCGTTCACGCCGCAGTACCGGCCCGCCGCCGGCGTGGCGCGCTATCTGTGCGGCACGCCGCCGGTGCTGTCGATGATCGCGCTGGAGTGCGGCGTCGACACCGTGCTCGCTGCCGAGCCGCTGGGCGGCATGGCGGCGCTGCGCGCGAAGTCGCTCGCGCTGACGCGTGCCTTCGCCGAGCTGGTGGGAGAGCGCTGCGCCGGCCACGGGCTCGAGCTGGTGTCGCCGCGCGACGATGCGCTGCGCGGCAGCCAGGTCTGCCTGACGCGCGCCGACGGCGCCCATGCGATCGTGCAGGCGCTGATCGCGCGCGGCGTGGTCGGCGACTTTCGCGCCGGCGACGCCAAGGCACGAGACATCCTGCGCTTCGGCTTCACGCCGCTGTACCTGCGCCACGCGGACGTGTGGGACGCCGTGGAGCAGCTGCGCGCCGTGCTCGAGCGCGGCGAATGGCGCGACGCGCGCTTCCAGCACCGCGCCGCGGTGACATGACACCGTTTTCGCGCACCGCGGCGCGGCAGGCCCGCGCCTAGAATCCGCGCATCCCGCCCCGACCCTCTGCCCACCCGGCGGAGCGGTCCCCACAGAAAGCCTCACCATGGACAGCCGCGTCTCGGTGCATCGCGAACGGATCGAACGCCTGCGCGGCGCCCTCGCCCAACGCGGCGTGCACGCGCTGCTGGTGCCGTCGGCCGACCCGCATCTGTCCGAATACCTGCCCGGCCGCTGGCAGGGCCGGCAGTGGCTGTCGGGCTTCTCGGGGTCGATGGGCACGCTGGTGGTCACCGCCGAGCGCGCCGCGCTGTTCGCCGACAGCCGCTACTGGGAGCAGGCCGCGCGCGAGCTCGAAGGCAGCGGCATCGAGCTGGTGAAGGTCGCCAACGGTGCGGCGACGCACCACATCGAGTGGATCGTCGCGCAGCTGCGGCCGGGCCAGACGCTGGCGGTCGACGGCCAGGTGCTCGGCCTTGCGGTGGCGCAACAGCTGCGCAGCGCACTCGACAAGGCCGGCCTCGCGCTGCGCACCGACCTCGACGTGCTGCACGACGTGTGGCCCGAGCGCCCTGCGCTGCCCGGCCGTCCGGTGTTCGTGCACGCGCCACCGCATGCCGTTGCGCCGCGCACGGGGCGGCTGGCCCGCGTGCGCGAGGCGATGGCCGAGCAAGGCGCGACGCATCACTTCGTGTCGAGCGTCGACGACATCGCGTGGATCACCAACCTGCGTGGCAGCGACGTCGACTACAACCCGGTGTTCCTGGCCCACCTGCTGATCGCGCCGCAGGCGGCGACGCTGTTCGTCGGCGCCGGCAAGATCGACGCCGCGCTGGCGCGGCAGCTCGCGGCCGACGGCGTGCAGCTCGCCGACTACGCGCGCGCCGCCAATGCGCTGCGTGCGCTGCCCGAACGCAGCGTGCTGCTGGTCGACCCCAAGCGCGTGACGCTGGGCTTTCGCGAGACCGTGCCGGCCACGGTGCGCGTGGTCGAGGCCATCAACCCGAGCACGCTCTTCAAGAGCCGCAAGAGCGAGGCCGAGGCGGCACACGTGCGCGAGGCGATGGCCGAAGACGGCGCCGCGATGTGCCGCTTCTACGCCTGGTTCGAGCAGGCGCTGGCGCGCGGCGAGCGCATCACCGAGCTGACGGTCGACGAGCAGCTCTCGGCCGAGCGCGCCAAGGGCAGCGGCTTCGTCGGCCTGAGCTTTCCCACCATCGCCGGCTTCAACGCCAACGGCGCGCTGCCGCACTACCGCGCCGCGCCGTCGGCGCACGCGGCGATCGAGGGCCACGGCCTGCTGCTGATCGACTCCGGCGGCCAGTACCTCGGCGGCACCACCGACATCACGCGCGTGTGGCCGGTGGGCACGATCGGCGCCGCGCACCGGCGCGACTTCACGCTGGTGCTGAGGGCGATGATGACGCTCTCGCGCGCGCGCTTCCCGCTCGGCACGCTGTCGCCGCGGCTCGATGCGATCGCGCGCGTGCCGCTGTGGGAGCACGGCCTCGACTACGGCCACGGCACCGGCCACGGCGTGGGCTACTTCCTCAACGTGCACGAGGGGCCGCAGTCGATCAGCCAGGCGCAAAGCGAGCCGACGATGGCGATGCAGCCCGGCATGATCACGTCGATCGAACCCGGCGTGTACCGGCCGGGCCAGTGGGGCGTGCGCATCGAGAACCTGGTGCTCGCGGTGCCGGTCGACACGCCCGAGCACGGCGCCTTCGGCGACATGCTCGGCTTCGAGGCGCTCACGCTGTGCCCGATCGACACGCGCTGCATCGACGCGTCGCTGCTGCGCGCCGACGAGATCGCCTGGCTGAACGCCTACCACGCGAGCGTGCGCGAGCGCATCGCGCCGCGCGTGCAGGGCGATGCGCGCGCCTGGCTGGTCGCGCGCACGCAGCCGCTGGGCTGATGTCCACTCGAGGTAGCGACCCCGCCTTCGCGATCGGCGTCGATCTCGGCGGCACCAAGATCGAGGCGATCGTGCTCGACTCGCACGGGCGCGAGCGCTGGCGCGAGCGCGTGCCCTCTCCGCGCGGCGACTACGACGCCACGCTGCAGGCCATCGCCGCATTGGTCGCGCGCGCTCGCGCCGCGGTGCACGGCGCGCCGTGCAGCATCGGCTTCGGCACGCCGGGCAGCGTGAACGCGCGCGGCGTGATGAAGAACTGCAACTCCACCCAGCTCAACGGCCGGCCGCTGCCGCGCGACCTCGAGGCGCTGCTCGGCCAGCCGGTGCGCGTGGCCAACGACGCCAACTGCCTGGCGCTGTCGGAGGCCGCCGACGGCGCGGGCGCCGGCGCGCCCGTGGTGTTCGCCGCCATCCTCGGCACCGGTGTCGGCGCGGGCATCGCCATCCACGGCCGCCCGCTCGAAGGCCCCAACGCGCTGGCCGGCGAATGGGGCCACAACCCGTTGCCGTGGGCCACGCCCGACGATCCGCGCTGGCCCTGCTGGTGCGGCCAGCACGGCTGCATCGAGACGCTGGTGTGCGGCCCCGGCCTGGCGCGCGACCACGCGCAGCGCAACGGCGGCGCGCTGACGCCGCAGCAGATCGTGGCCGCGGCCGCGAGCGGCGACGCCGCGTGCGAAGCGACGCTGGCGCGCTGGGAGTCGCGCCTGGCGCGCGCGCTGGCGCACGTGATCAACCTGCTCGACCCCGACGTGATCGTGCTCGGCGGCGGGCTGTCGCGCATCGAGCGCCTCTATGCGAACGTGCCGGCGCTGCTGCCGCGCTGGGTGTTCGCCGGCGGCGTGCACGACGAGCCGCTGCGCACGCGCATCGTGGCGAGTGCGCATGGCGATTCGTCGGGGGTGCGCGGCGCGGCGTGGCTGTAGCGCGCCTGGCCGAGAGCGAACGTCTTCAGCGACACTGCCAAGGCTGACGGCGTTCGCGCGTCCATGCCGGCCCGGAGGCGAGAAATCCCGCCATGCCTCACACTTCGGGGCCGCGCCGCACTCGCTGCGCCCGACCCAGGAGACTGCCGACATGAAATCGCTGCTCGCCGCCCTCGCGCTGACACTGGCCGCCGCCTGCGCGCAGGCGCAAGACAAGGTCGTCTACCACATCGCCGACACCGCCGGCCAGGCGCTCGGCGGGCTGCGCAACGTGGCCAACCACCTCGACACCGACCCCACCGCGCAGATCATCGTGGTCACGCACGCGCAGGGCGTCGACTTCCTGATGCAGGACGCCAAGGACCGCAACGGCAACCCCTACGAGGTCGCCGTGCAGCAGCTCGCCAAGCGCGGCGTGCGCTTCGAGGTGTGCGAGATCACGCTGAAGAACCGCAACCTCGAGAAGGAGCAGTTCATCGAGGAGGCGCAGTTCACGCCTTCCGGCGTGGTGCGGCTGGCCAAGCTGCAGAAGCAGGGCTACGCCTACATCAGGCCGTAGCCCCCGCGCGTCACTTCAACGACTTGAAGCGCAGCCGGTGCGGGCGCGCGCCCTCCTCGCCGAGACGCTTGACCTTGTCGGCCTCGTACTCGTGGAAGTTGCCGGTGTAGAACACCCACTTGCCTTCGTCTTCGCAGGCCAGGATGTGGGTGGCGATGCGGTCGAGGAACCAGCGGTCGTGGCTGATCACCAGCACCGAGCCGGCGAATTCGAGCAGCGCCTCTTCGAGCGCGCGCAGCGTTTCCACGTCGAGGTCGTTGCTCGGCTCGTCGAGCAGCAGCACGTTGCCGCCCTTGGCCAGCGTCTTGGCCAGGTGCAGCCGCCCGCGCTCGCCGCCTGAGAGCTGGCCGACCTGCTTCTGCTGGTCGTTGCCCTTGAAGTTGAAGCGGCCCAGGTAGGCGCGGCTGGGCATCACGAACTTGCCGACCGTGATGTTGTCGAGGCCGCCGGAGACGTCTTCCCACACCGTCTTCTCGTTGGCCAGGCTCTCGCGGCTCTGGTCGACGAAGGCCAGCTGCGCCGTCTTGCCGATCAGCACCTCGCCGGCATCGGGCTTCTCGACGCCCTGGATCATGCGGAACAGCGTCGACTTGCCGGCGCCGTTGGGCCCGATGATGCCGACGATGGCGCCGGCGGGAATCTTGAAGCTCAGGTTGTCGATCAGCACGCGGTCGCCGAAGCCCTTGCTGACGCCCTTGAACTCGATCACGTCGTTGCCGAGCCGCTCGGCCACCGGGATGAAGATCTCGTTGGTTTCGTTGCGCTTCTGGTATTCGAAGTCCGACAGCTCCTCGAAGCGGGCCAAGCGCGCCTTGCTCTTGGCCTGCCGCCCCTTGGCGTTCTGGCGCACCCACTCGAGCTCCTTCTTCATCGCCTTCATGCGCGCGTCTTCGCTCTTCTGCTCCTGCTCCAGGCGCTGCTCCTTCTGGTCGAGCCAGCTCGAGTAGTTGCCCTTCCACGGGATGCCCATGCCGCGGTCGAGCTCGAGAATCCACTCGGCCGCGTTGTCGAGGAAGTAGCGGTCGTGCGTGATCGCCACCACCGTGCCGGGGAAGCGCTTGAGGAAGATTTCGAGCCACTCGACGCTCTCGGCGTCGAGGTGGTTGGTGGGCTCGTCGAGCAGCAGCATGTCGGGCTTGGACAGCAGCAGGCGGCACAAGGCCACGCGGCGCTTCTCGCCGCCCGAGAGCTTGCCGATCTGCGCCTCCCACGGCGGCAGGCGCAGCGCATCGGCGGCGATTTCGAGCTGGTGGTCGGTGTTCTCGGAGCCGGCGCTGGCGATCAGCGCCTCGAGCTCGGCCTGCTCGGCGGCGAGCTTGTCGAAGTCGGCATCGGGCTCGGCGTAGGCGGCGTACACCTCCTCGAGCCGCTTCTTGGCTTCGAGCACGCCGCCGATGCCCTGCTCCACCGCGTCGCGCACGGTCTGGCTCGCGTCGAGCTGCGGCTCCTGCGGCAGGTAGCCGATCTTCAAGTTAGGCATCGGCACGGCCTCGCCCTCGATGTCCTTGTCGAGGCCGGCCATGATCTTCAGCAGCGTGCTCTTGCCCGAGCCGTTGAGGCCCAGTACGCCGATCTTGGCTCCGGGGAAGAAGCTCAGCGAGATGTTCTTCAGGATCTGCCGCTTCGGCGGCACGATCTTGCCGACGCGGTTCATGGTGTAGACGTATTGCGCCATCGCGGGGTCTCTGGTGTCTTGCTGGGGCAGCGCGGCTGTTCCGCGCCGAATCGCGCATTGTCGCCTGTGTCGGGCGCCGCAGCACCGGCTCGGCTACAATGCGAACCGCGCCGCGGCCTCCAGTCTTCGCGGCGCAGTCGTTTCGACCTTCCTCAACGACGTCGCGCCTGGCGACTGGTGCGCCCGCTCCGAGCGGGTGACAGCAGGCAGCGATCCACGGCCCTTCGATGGGCCCTTCCCGATGAAATTCACCGACCTCGGCCTGGCCGAGCCGATCCTGCGCGCTGTGCGCGAGCAGGGCTACGAAACCCCCACGCCGATCCAGGCGCAGGCGATCCCCGCCGTGCTCAAAGGCGGCGACCTGCTGGCCGGCGCGCAGACCGGCACCGGCAAGACCGCCGGCTTCGTGCTGCCGATGCTGCAGCGGCTGTCGTCGCAGCCGCACTTGCGCGACGAAGGGCCACAAGGTGGCCCGCTCCGCGGTCCACGCGGCCGCATCCCGATCCGCGCGCTGATCCTCACGCCCACGCGCGAGCTGGCCGCGCAGGTGGAAGAAAGCGTGCGCACCTACGGCAAGCACCTGCAGCTCACCAGCATGGTGATGTTCGGCGGCGTGGGCATGCAGCCGCAGATCGACCGCCTGCGCAAGGGCGTCGACATCCTGGTGGCCACGCCCGGCCGGCTGCTCGACCACCACGGCCAGCGCACGCTCGATCTCTCGCACGTGCAGATCTTCGTGCTCGACGAGGCCGACCGCATGCTCGACATGGGCTTCATCCACGACATCAAGAAGGTGCTCGCCATCGTGCCGGCGAAGAAGCAGAGCCTGCTCTTCAGCGCCACCTTCAGCGACGAGATCAAGGCGCTGGCCGACCGGCTGCTGAACCAGCCCGCGCTGATCGAGGTGGCGCGCCGCAACGCGCCCGCCGAGGCGGTGGCGCAGCGCGTGCATCCGGTGAGCCGCGACCGCAAGAAGGATCTGCTCGCGCACCTGATCCTGCAGGGCGACTGGCACCAGGTGCTGGTGTTCACGCGCATGAAGCACGGCGCCAACCGGCTCACCGAGTACCTGAACAAGAGCGGCATCACCGCGATGGCGATCCACGGCAACAAGAGCCAGAGCGCGCGCACCAAGGCGCTGGCCGACTTCAAGAGCGGCGACCTGCGCGTGCTGGTGGCCACCGACATCGCCGCGCGCGGCATCGACATCGACCAGCTGCCGCACGTGGTGAACTTCGAGCTGCCCAACGTGCCGGAGGACTACGTGCACCGCATCGGCCGCACCGGCCGCGCCGGCGCCAGCGGCGAGGCGATCTCGCTGGTGTGCGTCGACGAGGAGCTGTTCCTGCGCGACATCCAGCGCCTGATCCACCGCGAGATCCCGCGCGAGGTGATCGCGGGCTTCGAGCCAGATCCGTCGGAGCGGCCCGAGCCGATCGTGCTCGGCCGTATGACGATCGGCGTGCGCGGTCCGCGCGGGGCATCTTCCCGCGGCGGGCAACCGCCGCGCCACGGTAGCGGCGGCCAGCCGCAGCGGCACGCGCCCAGGTCGCCGGGGCGCGCGCCGGGCGGCTCGGCGCTGACGCACAAGCCGGCCGGCGGCCGCGGTCCGCGCGGCGGCGGCGGCCGCTGACGCACTCGAGCGCACACACCTTGACCGCGGCCGGTTGAGCGCCGCGGCGCGTCGCACCGACAATGCGGTCATGGGGTCCACCACCTTCGCCGTACCGCCACGCCGCCGCAATGCGCTCGTGGCCGGCGCCACCGGCCTGGTCGGCCGCGCGCTGCTCGAGCTGCTGGCGAGCGAGCGCAGCGTGGGCTCGGTGACGGCGCTGGTGCGGCGCAAGGTGCCGGCGCTGGCCGCCCACCCGGGCATCGCGCAGCAGATCGTCGACTACACGCAGCCGCTCGCGTTGCCCGAGGCCGACGATGCCTACTGCTGCCTCGGCACGACGATCAAGACGGCCGGTTCGCAGGAAGCCTTCCGCGCCGTCGATTTCACTGCCGTGCTCGCCTTCGCCGAAGCCGCGCGCGCCGCGGGCGCCACGCGGCTCGGCGTGGTGTCGGCGCTCGGCGCGAACGCGAAGTCCTCGGTCTTCTACAACCGCGTCAAGGGCGAGATGGAGGGCGCGGTGGCCGAACTCGGCTATAGCTGCGTGATCCTGGCGCGGCCATCGCTGCTGCTCGGCGAGCGCGATGCCATCGGCCAGCCGCTGCGGCGCGGCGAACAGCTGGCGGCCAGGCTCGCCGGCCCGTTCGCTGCGCTGATCCCGAAGGCGGTGCGGCCGATCGAGGCGCGCACCGTGGCGCGTGCACTGATGCGCGCGGTGCAGAAGGGCGAGCCCGGCGTGTGGCGCTTCGATTCGGCCGCACTGCAGAAGCTGGGCCGCGAGGCCTGATCCGCGTGGCGATGCAGATCCGCTTTCTCGGCGCGGCCGATACCGTCACCGGATCGAAGCATCTGGTGGAGGCCGGCGGCCAGCGCGTGCTGCTCGACTGCGGCATGTTCCAGGGCTTCAAGGTCCTGCGCGAACGCAACTGGCTGCCGCTGGCCGAAGACCCGCGCTCGATCGACGCGGTGGTGCTCAGCCATGCCCACCTCGATCACAGCGGCTGGCTGCCGGTGCTGGTGCGCTCGGGCTGCGCCGGCCGCCGGAGGCCACGTTCGTCGTGCACGGCGAGCCCGATGCCGCCGACACGCTGCGCCTGCGCATCCAGGACGAGCTGAATTGGCGCGTCAGCGTGCCCGCGCATTGGGCAAGCGTCACGGTGTGAACCAACGGTTGCAGGTGGTCGCCGCTGGACACAGCGTAACCGCCGCATCGGGCCTACCGTGGCGCCATGAAGCCGGAGTGGCACACGCAGTGGCAGGGCAAGGACCTCGTGGTCGAGCGCGACGGTCGCGAGATCGATCGCGTGGCGGCAGCCGAGATCGAGCTGGCGATCGTGGTCTACGGCGATCGCGGCGCCACGCCGGGCGACCTCGACTTCGTGCTGCTGCGCACGCACACGCACGACCTCGTGCTGCCGGCCGAAACCGGCATCGCCAACCGGCTGCACTTCGAGCGCCAGGCGTTCTGGCACGCGCGGCGCTGCGTCTACTGGGCGCCGGCGGCCCGCGCCGTGCTGCCGCGCCGGCTGTGCCAGGGCTTGTGGATCCTGCGCCAGCACAAGCCGGGCTTCCTGCGCCTGCCGCGCCAGCAGCTCGACCCGGTGATCGCCAGCTGGCCGCTCGAAGGCCCGCAGACCTGGGACGAGCGCAAGTGGGAGCTGATCGAGCGCATGCGCCCGTTCGCCGCGCTGCGCACCGTGGCCGCACCCGTCACGCTGCGCCAGATGCGCGGCAGTGCCTGATCGATTGACCCGCAGCGCGCGCGATCACGCGCGCGTCAGCGGAATTCGCGCTCGCGCATCCACTTGGTGGCGACCCACTTCTCGCCCTCGACCACCGGCGTGCCGGCATGCAGCGTGCGCGTGATGTTGTGCGCGCGGTCGTAGGCGAAGAACACCGCGTTGCCGCGGATCGGCGCGACCTCGACGCCGACGTCGGGGAACGAGGTGCCGCCGCCCTTGGGCACCGTGTTGAGGTACATCACCACCGTGCCCACGCGCTGGCCGCCGCGCTGCAGGATCGTCGGCGTGCCCGGCTGCGCGGGATCGAAGTAGTCGTGATGCGCCTTGTACTCGGCGCCGGGCCGGTAGCGCAGCACCTGCAGCCCCTCGCCGTTCTCGATCGGCCAGTTCACCAGCGCTGCGATGCGCTGCTCGATGCGCGCGCAGATGGCGAACTCGCCGCGCTCGAAGAACATGCCGTCGCTGGTGCGCGCGGCATGCACCTCGCTGCCGCCGCTGGGGTTGTGCACCGTCTCCGATCGCGCCAGCCGCGGCGTGGCCAGCGCGATCATCTCGTCGCACTCGTCGTCGGAGAGAAAGCCGCCGAACACCACGAGGCGCGGGTTCTTCATCGTCAGCAGCACGCGCACGTCGCGGTCGGCGGCGCGCACCACGCTCGGCGCACCGGCGAGATCGGGCGCCGGCACCGGCACCGGCGGCGGCAGCTGGTTGGCCTGGGCGTGGTCCTTCAGGTACTGGTCGAGCGTGTTCTCGAGCGCCGACATCGCGGTCTCTTCGTCCCAGCCGCTGGTGCGCATGGACTGCAGCACGTCTTCGGGCCGGCAGCCCGCGCGGGCCTGCGCGATGATCCAGTCGCGCAGCTCCTGGGTGATGGGTTGCGTACTCATGCGGGCATTTTGGCAGGCCGTGACCTTCGTCGCGATCCGGTGGCTGCAACAAAACTTCACCGTCGCACGGGACCCGCCGCGTCAACATGCCCGCCGCGCGGCCGTTGAACCTGGGCGCCGATTCCAGACGCACCGACAACCACCACACACCACAGGAGCACGACCATGAGACTCGCCACTGCCCTCGCCAGCCTGATGCTGGCCGCCACGGGCGCACACGCGCAAACCGCCGCCTCGACGGTGCAGCGCGACGTCAACCAGGAAACCCGCATCGAGAAGGGCCTGCAGTCCGGCGCCTTGAACACCCAGGAAGCCGCGCGGCTGCAGCGCGAGGAAGCGCGCGTCGACCGCATGCAGGCCAACGCGCTCAAGGACGGCAAGCTCACCGACGCCGAGAAGGCGCGCCTGGACGCGGCGCAGAACAAGACGAGCCGCGACATCTACGATGCCAAGCACAACGGCGTGACGGGCAACCCGAACTCGGCCTCGTCGCAGCGCATGCAGGCCGACGTGCAGCGCAACATCAACCAGCAGCAGCGCATCGAGAACGGCGTGAAGAACGGTTCGCTGACGAACCACGAAGTGGCCAAGCTCGAGCGCGGCCAGTCGCGCGTGGCGCGCAAGGAAGCGCGCGCCGGTGCCGACGGCCACGTCGGTGCGGCCGAGCAGGCACGCATCCAGCGCGCCGAGAACCGCCAGAGCAAGCGCATCTACCGCGAGAAGCACGACGCTCAGGAGAGGAAGAGCTGAGCGGGTCGTTTCGTTCTGAAGACATTCACCGCAGAGGGACGGAGGACGCAGAGATCCGCAGAGAATTCGCTGTGCTTCCTCTGCGTTAGCTCTGCGTCCTCTGCACCTCTGCGGTGAATGAATCGACCGTCAATGGAAGTTGCGGCTGCGCGCCACCAGCCCTTGCAGCAGCGCCGAGTGGTCGACCAGCCGGCGCGCGATCAGGTGGCGCACCGCGCCCTCGCATTGCCACACGCCGTAGACGGTGAGCAGCGTCGAGCCGAGCAGCGCCTGGCGCTGCTCGCGCGCCACCTGCGGCCAGACGATCACGTTGACGGCGCCGGTCTCGTCCTCCAGCGTCACGAACACCACGCCCTTGGCCGTCTCGGGCCGCTGGCGGTGCGTGACCAGGCCGCTCGCGCGCGCGAGCTGGCCGGGCCGGTAGCCGTTGAGCACGGCCGCGGGCTGCACGCGATACGCCGCCATGCGCTCGCGCAGCAGCGCCAGCGGATGGCATTTGAGCGACAGCCCGGTGGCGCGGTAATCGGCGAGCAGTTCTTCGCCCAGCTCGGGCGCGGCGAGCTCGGCCGCCGGCTCGTGCGTGCGCGTCTCGCGCAGCATGGCCGTGGCGCGCGCGTCGACGCCCGCGGTGGCCCAGGCCGCCTGGTGGCGATGGCCGGTGAGCGGGCGCAGCGCGTCGCCCTGCGCCAGCAGCTGCAGCGCGCGCGCATCGAGCGCCGCGCGCCGCGCGAGGTCTTCGGCGCCGGCGAACGGCACGCGCGCCGGCGCCTCGCGCAGCGCCTGCTCGCGCGCGGCGACGATGCGCTCGGCCGCCGCCTGCTCGAAGCCGCTCAGGCGGCCGAAGCCCAGGCGCACCGGCCACAGGCCGCCGGCGTCTGATGCGTCGTAGCCCTCGGGTTCGAGCGCGGTGTCCCACCGGCTCTTCAGCACGTCGACCGGCAGCACCGCCACGCCGTGCTCGCGTGCGTCGCGCGTGAGCTGCGCCGGCGCGTAGAAGCCCATCGGCTGGCTGTTGAGCAGCGCGGCGAGGAACGCGTCGGGGTGGTGGTGCTTGAGCCACGCGCTCACGTACACCAGCAGCGCGAAGCTCGCGGCATGGCTCTCGGGGAAGCCGTATTCGCCGAAGCCCTCGATCTGCTTGAAGATGCGCTCGGCATACTCGCGCGCATAGCCCTTCTCGACCATGCGCCCCACCAGCCGCGCATGGAACGGCCCGAGCCCGCCCTTGCGCTTCCACGCCGCCATCGCGCGGCGCAGCTGATCGGCCTCGCCGGGCGTGAAGTCGGCGGCCAGGATCGCGAGCTGCATCACCTGCTCCTGGAAGATCGGCACGCCCAGCGTGCGCGCGAGCGCCTGGCGCACCTCGGCGCTCGGATAGTCCACCGGCTCCTCGCCCGAGCGGCGGCGCAGGTACGGGTGCACCATGCCGCCCTGGATCGGCCCCGGCCGCACGATCGCCACCTCGATCACCAGGTCGTAGAAATTGCGTGGTTTCAGGCGCGGCAGCATGCTCATCTGTGCCCGGCTCTCGACCTGGAAGGTGCCGATGCTGTCGCCCCGGCACAGCATGTCGTAGACGGCCGCGTCTTCGGGCGGCACGTCCTGCATGCGGAATTCGGGCACGCCGAGCTTGCGCGCGACGAACTGCAGCGCGCGGCGGATCGCGCTGAGCATGCCCAGCGCGAGCACGTCGACCTTGATCAGCCCGAGCGTGTCGAGGTCGTCCTTGTCCCACTGGATCACGGTGCGATCGGGCATCGCGGCGTTTTCCACCGGCACCAGGCGCGACACGTCGTCGCGCGCGATCACGAAGCCGCCCGGGTGCTGGCTCAGGTGACGCGGAAAGCCGATCAGCGTCTGCGTGAGTTCGACCCATAACTTGCAGATCGGCGAGTCGGGGTCGAAGCCGTTCTCGCGCAGGCGCTCGGCGTTGATCTCGCGGCCGTCGAACCAGTGCTGGCCTCGTGCGACCGCGGCGATGCGGTCGAGGTCGATGCCCATCGCCCGGCCCATGTCGCGCAGCGCCGAGCGCGGCCGGTAGCTGATCACCACCGCGGTCAGCGCGGCGCGATGGCGGCCGTACTTGCGGAAGATGTACTGGATCACCTCCTCGCGGCGCTGGTGCTCGAAGTCGACGTCGATGTCGGGCGGCTCGTTGCGCTCGGCGCTCACGAAGCGCTCGAACAGCAGGCTCATGCGCGCCGGGTCGACCTCGGTCACGTGCAGGCAGTAGCACACCGCCGAGTTGGCCGCGCTGCCGCGGCCCTGGCAGAGGATGCCCTGCTCGCGCGCCCAGCGCACCACGTCGGCCACGGTGAGAAAGTACGGCTCGTAGCGCAGCTGCGCGATCAGCGCCAGCTCATGCTCGATCGCTTCGCGCACCTTCAGCGGCACGCCGCCGGGAAAGCGCTTGCGCGCGCCGGCCTCGGTGAGCGCGCGCAGCCAGCTCGCCGGCGTGTGGCCCGCGGGCACGATCTCCTCGGGGTATTCGTAGCGCAGCTCGTCGAGCGAGAACACGCAGGCGGCCGCGATGCGCAGCGTGGCCTGCAGCCATTCGGGCGGGACCAGCGCCGCCAGCCGCGCGCGCGTGCGCAGGTGGTTCTCGGCGTTGGGCTGCAGCGCGAAGCCGCAGTCGGCCACCGGCTTGGCGAGCCGCGTGGCGGTGAGCGCGTCCTGCAGCGGCTTGCGCGCGCGGCTGTGCATCAGCACGTCGCCGGCGGCCACGAGGCCCAGCCCGGTGAGCGCGGCCACGCGCTGCACGATCTCGGGCAGCCAGGCATCGTGCGCGCGGTGCAGCAGCTCGACGGCGATGGCGCAGCGCTGCGGCCCGAACCAGGTCTTCAGCCACATCGCGTGCGCGAACAACTGCTCCTCGGCCTGCGCCGGATCGGGCACCAGCAGCGCGAAGCAGTCCGGCAGACCGGCGAGGTAGGGCGCGTGCGGCACGCGGCCCTCGAGGTCGCTCATCTGCGCGACGTAGCTGCCCTTCTCGGCCCGCCGCCGCGCCACGGTGATCCACTGCGCCAGGTTGCCGTAGCCGCGGCGCGACTGCACCAGCAGCACCAGCCGCGGCCCCGCCGCGCCGCCGGCCGCCGCCGGCGCGAGCTGCATCTCGGCACCGACGATCAGATGCAGCCCGAGCCGCTTGGCCTGGGCGTGCGCGCGCACCACGCCGGCGAGCGAGCATTCGTCGGTGATCGCCAGCGCCGTGTAGCCCAGCTCGTGCGCACGCGCGACCAGCTCCTCCGGATGCGAGGCCCCGGTGAGGAAGCTGAAGTTGCTGCGGCAGTGCAGCTCGGCATAGGCCGGCACACCACCCGGCACGGCGGGGGCAGCCATCGGACATCCAACGACAAAGCTGGATGTTTATACAGTATCTGAAATGCGTTCGCCAGCGGGTGCCGCCACCGGCGGCCGCGCCAGCCAGAACGACACCACGGCCACGGCGCCCAGGCCGGCGAGCAGCAGCATCACGCCCAGGTAGTGGCCCAGCGCCACCAGCGCCAGCGCGGCGGCCCAGGGTGCCGCGGCGCGCGCCACCATCGCCACCGCTGCCATCGCGCCGCTGATGCGGCCGATGTGGGCGCGGCCGAAGTACTCCGGGATCAGGCCGCCGCGCACGATCGTCACCAGTCCGTTGGCCAGCCCGAACAGGATCGCGAAGGCGATCAGCACCGGCACCGTGCCGCCGACGGCAAACAGCACCAGCGACGCCGGCACCACCAGCAGCACCACCAGCCCCAGGCGACGCAGCTGCACGCCGCCGCCGGCCACGGCGTGCACGAAGCGCCCGAGCACCTGCGCCGGGCCGAACCACACCAGCACCGCGGTGGCCGCGGCCTCGCTGAAGCCCTTGGCCACGAAGGCCGGCACCACGTGGGCCCAGAACGCGGCCGAGACGAAGGCATAGAGCGCGAAGGTCAGCGTCAGCAGCCAGAACGCGCGGTGGCGCAGCGCGTCGTGCAGCGTGGCGTCGGCCACGCGGTCGCGCGCAGCGGCGCCGTGCGCCACCTGCGCCGGGCCGCGCAGCGCCCACAGGTGCAGCGGCACCACCACGGTGATCAGCACCAGCCCCATCGCCACCAGCGCGCCGCGCCAGCCCAGCGTGCCGATCAGCAGCGACACCGACGGGTAGCACACCGTGCTCGCGAAGCCGCCCACCAGCGTCAGCCGCGTGATCGCGTCGCGAAAGCGCGTGGGGTAGCGCTTGGTGAGCACCATGAAGGCCGGCTCGTACAGCGTGGCCGACATCGCCGCGCCCATCACCGCCCAGCAGGCATAGAGCATCCACGGCGCGCTGACGCGGCTCCAGGCGATGCAGCCCAGCCCCGCCAGCAGCGCGCCGCCGGCCATCACCGCACGCGCGCGGCCGTGGTCGATCGCCGCGCCCACGGCATAGGTGGTCAGCCCGTTCATCGCGAGGCCGAGCGTGAACGCGCCCATCAGCGTCGGCTTGTCCCAGCCCAGCTCGCGCTGCATCGGCAGCACGAACGAGGTGAAGGCGTAGAACAGCACCGCCCACGACAGCACCTGCCCGACGGCCAGCGCGGCCACCGTGGCACCGAAGCCGGGGCCCGGTGCGACGTCGTCATGGCTGGCCATCGGCGCGATGATAGGCAGGCGCCTGTCACGGCTTGGACAGCCGGCACGCAGCGCGCCGTGCTACAAGATGCGGCTGCAGGAGACAAACCCCATGGACCTCAACTTCACGCCCGAGGAGCAGGCCTTTCGCCTGCAGATCCGCCAGTGGGTGGCCGAGCACCTGCCCAAGGACATCAGCCACAAGGTGCACCACGCGATGCGCCTGTCGCGCGACGACATGCAGCGCTGGGCCAAGATCCTGGGCGCCAAGGGCTGGCTCGGCTACCACTGGCCCAAGGAGTTTGGCGGCCCGGGCTGGAGCGCGGTGCAGCGCCACCTGTTCGAAGAGGAATGCGCCCTCGCCGGCTCGCCGCGCATCGTGCCGTTCGGGCCGGTGATGGTGGCGCCGGTGATCATGACCTTCGGCACGCCGGCTCAGCACAAGCGCTTCCTGCCCGGCATCGCCAGCGGCGAGGTGTGGTGGAGCCAGGGCTACAGCGAGCCGGGTTCGGGCTCCGACCTGGCGAGCCTGAAGACGCGCGCCGAGCGCAAGGGCGACAAATACGTCGTCAACGGCCAGAAGACCTGGACCACGCTCGGCCAGTACGGCGAGTGGATCTTCTGCCTCGTGCGCACCAGCAACGAAGGCAAGCCGCAGACGGGCATCAGCTTCCTGCTGATCGACATGAAGTCCAAGGGCGTCACGGTGCGGCCGATCATCATGCTCGACGGCGAGCACGAGGTGAACGAGGTGTTCTTCGACAACGTCGAGGTGCCGGCCGAGAACCTGATCGGCGAGGAGAACAAGGGCTGGACGTATGCCAAGCACCTGCTCGCGCACGAGCGCACCGGCATCGCCGACGTGAACCGCAGCAAGCGCGAGCTGGAGCGGCTCAAGCGCATCGCCAAGGCCGAGGGCGTGTGGGACGACGCGCGTTTCCGCGACCAGATCGCGCTGCTCGAAGTCGACATCGTGGCGCTCGAGATGCTGGTGCTGCGCGTCCTCTCCGCTGAAAAGAGCGGCAAGCAGAGCCTCGACATCGCGGGCCTCCTGAAGATCAAGGGCAGCGAGATCCAGCAGCGCTACACCGAGCTGATGATGCTGGCCGCCGGGCCGTTCGCGCTGCCCTATGTGCGCGAGGCCATGGAGGCCGGCTGGCAGGGCGACTACTTCGCGCGCTTCGGCCAGTGCGCGCCGCTGGCCGGCACCTACTTCAACTACCGCAAGACCACGATCTACGGCGGATCGAACGAAGTGCAGAGAAACATCGTGGCCCAAACGGTGCTGGGGAGCTGAGCATGGATTTCAACTTCACCGACGACCAGCTCTCGCTGCGCGACATGGTCGCGCGCTGGGTCGACAAGGGTTTCGCGTTCGAGCGCCGCCACGCGCTGGCCAAGGCCGGCGGCAAGACGCGCGAGGTCTACCGCGAGCTGGCCGAGCTGGGCCTCACCGGCCTCGTGGTCGGCGAGGGCCATGGCGGCATGGGCATGGGCGCGGTCGAGGCCATGGTGGTGATGGAAGAGCTCGGCCGCGGCCTCGTCAACGCGCCGTTCGCCGCCGGCGCTCTGGTGGCGCCGAGCCTGCTCGCCGTGGCGCCCGACGCGCTCAAGGCCGCCTGGCTGCCGCGCATCGCCTCGGGCGAGGCGCTGGTGGTGCTCGCGCACCAGGAGCGCGACGCGCGCTACCGGCTCGACCAGGTGGCCACGCGCGCCACCGAGCAAGGCGGCGCCTGGCGCGTCGACGGCAGCAAGAGCCTCGTGCCCGCGGGCGACGAGGCCGACGCGTTCATCGTGCCGGCGCACACCGCGCACGGCATTCGCCTGTTCCTGGTGGAGCGCGGCGCCGCGCAGGTGCGCGGCTACGCCACGCAAGACGGCGGCCGCGCCGCCGAGGTGGCGCTGAGCGGCGCGGCGGCGCAGCTCGTCACCGTCGACGGTCTCACGGCGCTGGAGCGCAGCGTCGACGTGGGCATCGCCGCGCTGTGCGCCGAGGCCGTGGGCGTGATGGACAAGTACGTGGCCCTCACCGTCGAGTACATGAACACGCGCAAGCAGTTCGGCGTGCCGATCGCCAGCTTCCAGGCGCTGCGACATCGCGCGGCCGACGTGAAGATGCAGCTCGAGCTGGCGCGCTCGATGAGCTACTACGCGAGCCTCAAGCTCGGCGAGCCGGCCGCGCAGCGCCGCCGCGCGCTGTCGCAGGCCAAGGTGCAGCTCGGCCACAGCATGCGCTTCGTGGGCCAGCAGTGCACGCAGATGCACGGCGGCATCGGCGTCACCGACGAATACGCCGGCAGCCACTACTTCAAGCGCCTGACGATGCTCGAGATGAGCTTCGGCGACACCATGCACCACCTGGGCGAGGTGTCGGCGCGCATGCAGGACACCGCGGGCGTCTTCGCCTGACGATGAGCGCTCTGTTCCCCGGCGCGATCACCGACGTCGCCGGCCTGCGCGCCGGCCACTTCACCCACGCGCGCCGGCCCACCGGCTGCACCGTGGTGCTGTGCGACGGCGGCGCCACCGCGGGCGTCGACGTGCGCGGCGCCGCACCCGGCACGCGCGACACCGATCTGCTGCGTTCGGAGAACCTCGTCGAGCAGGTGCATGCCGTGCTGCTCACCGGCGGCAGCGCCTTCGGGCTCGACGCCGCCGGCGGCGTGATGCGCTGGCTCGAGGAGCACGGCATCGGCCTGCCGGTGGGCCCGGCGCGCGTGCCGATCGTGCCGGCCGCGGTGCTGTTCGACCTGTGGGTCGGCGACGCGTCGATCCGCCCCGATGCCGCGGCCGGCCATGCCGCGTGCGCGGCGGCAACCGCTGCAGCGCCGGCACAGGGCAGCGTCGGCGCCGGTGCCGGCGCCAGCGTGGGCAAGCTGTTCGGCCTCGACCGCGCGATGAAAGGCGGCATCGGCACCGCGTCGCTGAAGGTCGGCGGCGTCACCGTGGCCGCGCTGGTCGCGGTGAACGCGGTGGGCGACGTGTTCGATCCGGCCACCGGCCGGGCCATCGCCGGCACGCGCGGCGCCGACGGCGCGCCGCGCCGCTCGACGGCCGCGTTTGCCCGTGGTGAGCTGCCCGCCGGGGCGCTGGCCGGAATGTCCACCACGATCGGCGTGGTCGCCACCGACGCGCGCCTGGCCAAGCCGCAGGCCAACAAGCTGGCGACGATGGCGCACGACGGCCTCGCGCGCTGCATCGACCCGGTGCACACCATGACCGACGGCGACACGCTGTTCGCGCTGGCCACAGGCCGCAGCGGCATCGACGGCCACCTCGGCGTGATCGGCGCGCTGGCGGCCGAGGTCACCACCCGCGCCGTGCTCAACGCCGTGCGCAGCGCCAGCGGCCTGAGCTCGCCGCCGCTGCCGGCGTGGGCCGACCTGCCGACAGCGCTGCGGCGCTGACGCCGGCGTCGGCCGGCGCGCGCGGCGCAGCTGCGCCTACGGACAGACCCCGATGACCCCTTAGGGGCGACGACCGACAATCGCCGCTGGAGAGGGGTTCTCACAATGACGTTGGGTAGCCGCGCGCTCGCGCGGCTGAAACAGGCGCGACCGCACGGCGGAGCGCGGGCATGAACGCGGCCGTCACGGCGCAGGGCGAAGGCTCGGCGCCCGCCGTCGTCGACCGGCCGGTCGACGAGCTGATCGCGCACGAGCGCGTGAAGGCGATCTACCTCATGGCGCCGCGGGTGCTGATCGCGGGGCTGCTCTACGGCCCGTTCTTCACCTGGGCGATCACCATCGGCCGCTCGATGCCCGCCGCCTGGGCGTGGCTCGCCGTGCGCAGCACGCTCGGCCTGCTGCGGCTGTGGGACATCCACCGCTTCACGCGCGCCCGGCCCGGCCCCGCCGACACGCCGCGCTGGCGGCGGCGCGGCCTCACGATGCTGCTGCTCGATGCGGCCGGCTGGGCGGCGCTGGCGCCGGTGTTCTTCAACAGCACCCACGGCCTCGAGCAGGCGCTGGTGCTGGCCACGGTGTTCGCCGTCGCCGCGCTCGGCGCGATGACGCTGTTCGCCGACCTGCGCGCGGTGGCGATCTTCTCGATGTCGATGCTCGTGCCGACGATGGCGATGCTGCTGATGCGCGGCAACCATACCGGCCTCATCGGCTGCATCGGCGGCGCGATCTTCCTGTTCGTGCTGCTGTACGAAGCGCGGCGCGCCGAGCACCACTGGCGCGAGCTGCAGCGGCTGCGCTTCGACAACGCGCGCTACGCCCGCGAGGCCCAGCGCCTGCAGCTGCTGGCCGAGCACGCCAGCGCCGCCAAGAGCCGCTTCCTGGCGACGATGAGCCACGAGCTGCGCACGCCGCTCAACGGCATCCTCGGCATGACGCAGCTGCTGCTCGCCGGCCCGCCCGACGCGGCGTCGCGCGACCGCCTGCAGACGATCGCCGGCTCGGCGCAGCACCTGCGCAAGCTGATCGCCGACCTGGTGGACCTCTCGCGCGTCGAGGCCGGCAAGCTCGATCTGGCGAGCCAGCCTTTCGAGCCGGCCGCCGTGGTGCACGACGTGGTGCAGCTGCTGCAGTCGGCCGCGCGCGAGAAATCGATCGAGCTCGGCGTGACGCTGTCGGCCGCGCTGCCGCATCGCGTGCGCGGCGACGCGGTGCGCGTGAAGCAGGTGCTGCACAACCTGGTGGGCAACGCGATCAAGCACACCGGCAGCGGCACGATCACCGTCGCCGCCGACTGGGACGAACCGCTGCTGCGCTTCGTCGTGCGCGACAGCGGGCCCGGCGTGCCGCAGGGCCGGCGCGAGGCGATCTTCGATGCCTTCGAGCAGGGCTCGCCGGGCAGCGCCAACGGCGGGCTCGGCCTGGGCCTCACCATCTCGCGGCAGCTCGCGCGCGCGATGGGCGGCGACGTGACCTTGTGCGACGGCGGCCCCGGCGCCGCGTTCGCCTTCACGCTGCGCGCCGAGCGTGCCGCCTCCGGCGACCGCAGCGGCCTCGCGCGCGCGCTGACGCTGCCCACCTTCCACGCGCACGCGCTGCTGGTGGACGACAACGTCGTCAATGCCGAGGTCGCGCGCGCGATGCTCGAGCACCTGGGCCTGACGGTGACGATCGCCGGCAACGGCGCCGAGGCGCTGGCGCGGCGCGCCAGCGGCGCCTTCGACGTGGTGCTGATGGACTGCGAGATGCCGGTGCTCGACGGCCTGGCCGCCACGCGCCGCTGGCGCGACGAAGAAGCGCGCACGCCCGGCGCGGCGCACGTGCCGATCGTCGCGCTCACCGCCGCAGCCGTGCAGGGCGACCGCGAGCGCTGCCTCGCCGCCGGCATGGACGACTACATCGCCAAACCCTTCGAGCTGGCCGAGCTGGCCGCCGCGCTGTTCCGCGTGCTGCCGCCGCGATAATCGGCGCATGCGCGTCTTCCGCGGTTTCCATCATCCCGGCATCGCCCCCGCCTGCGCACTGACCATCGGCAACTTCGACGGCGTGCACCGCGGCCACCAGGCCATGCTGGCGCTGCTCACCAACGAGGCGCGGCACCGCGGCGTGGCGAGCTGCGTGATGACCTTCGAGCCGCATCCGCGCGACTACTTCGCGCATCTTGTCGCCGAAGCGCAGGCGACGGGCGCACGGCCGCTCCGAAGCCCGTCGCCCGCCCCCGCGGGGGGCGGCCGTGGTACGCCGCGGCCGGGGGCTGTCATGTCGGCCCCGGCGCGCATCGCTACCTTGCGCGACAAGCTCTCCGAGCTCGAGCGCTGCGGCATCGACCAGGCCGTGGTGCTGCGCTTCGACGCGCACCTGGCGGGCCTGGCGCCGCAGGCCTTCGTCGACCAGGTGCTGGTCGACGGCGTGCACGCGCGCTACGTGCTCGTCGGCGATGACTTCCGCTTCGGCGCGCGGCGTGCCGGCGACTACGCGATGCTCGACGCCGCCGGCGACGCGCGCGGCTTCGACGTGGCGCGCATGATGAGCTACGAGGTGCACGGCCTGCGCGTGTCGAGCTCGGCCGTGCGCAGCGCGCTGGCCGACGGCGACATGGCCCACACCGCCGCGCTGCTCGGCCGGCCGTATTGCATCAGCGGCCGCGTGCAGCACGGGCGCAAGCTCGGGCGCGAACTGGGGTTTCGCACGCTGAACCTGCGCTTCGGCCACCCGCGGCCGGCGGCGATGGGCATCTTCGTCGTGCGCGTGCACGGCCTCGCGGCCGAGCCGCTGCCCGGCGTGGCCAGCCTGGGCAAGCGCCCCACGGTCGACGACAGCGGCCGCGTGCTGCTCGAAACCCATGTGCTCGACTGGCCGGCCGCGCTCGGGCCCGAAGGCGGCTACGGCCGGCTGATCCGCGTCGAGCTGCTGGCCAAGCTGCACGACGAGCGCCGCTATGCATCGATCGACGAGCTGCGCGCCGCGATCGCCGACGACACCGCACGGGCCCGCGCGTGGTTCGCGGCCTCGCCGGGCAGACCCCTTGGATAGACGACCACCATGACAACGGATTCCCCCACCGACTACCGCAGCACGCTGAACCTGCCCGACACGCCGTTTCCGATGCGCGGCGACCTGCCCAAGCGCGAGCCGGGCTGGGTGAAGGCGTGGAACGAAACGGGCTTGTACCGGCGGCTGCGCGTGGCGCGCGCGGGGGCGCCGCTCTTCGTGCTGCACGACGGCCCGCCCTATGCCAACCACGCGATCCACATCGGGCATGCCGTCAACAAGGTGCTGAAGGACATGATCGTCAAGGCGCGCCAGCTCGCCGGCTACGACGCGCAGTACGTGCCGGGCTGGGACTGCCACGGCCTGCCGATCGAGAACGCGATCGAAAAACAGTTCGGCCGCAACCTCTCGCGCGACGAGATGCAGGCCAGGAGCCGCGCCTACGCCACCGAGCAGATCGCGCTGCAGATGGCCGACTTCCAGCGCCTGGGCGTGCTGGGCGACTGGGCGCACCGCTACGCCACGATGGACTCTGGCAACGAGGCCGGCGAGATCCGCGCCTTCAAGCGCGTGATCGAGCGCGGCTTCGTCTACCGCGGTCTGAAACCCGTGTACTGGTGCTTCGACTGCGGCTCGTCGCTGGCCGAGTTCGAGATCGAGTACGCCGACAAGAAGAGCCTCACCGTCGACGTGGCCTTTCTCTGCGCCGAGCCGGGCAAGCTCGCCGCCGCCTTCGGGCTCGACGCGCTGGCGAAGGACGCGTTCGCGGTGATCTGGACCACCACGCCGTGGACGATCCCCGCCAACCAGGCGCTGAACCTCAACCCGTCGATCGAGTTCGCGCTCGTCGACACCGAGCGCGGCGTGCTGCTGCTGGCATCGTCGCTGGTCGACAAATGCCTCGCGCGCTACGGCCTGACGGGCCGCGTGCTCGCCACCGCGAGCGGCGACAAGCTCGGCGACCTGCGCTTTCACCATCCGCTGGCGGCATCGCACCCGGGCTACGCGCGCCTCGCGCCGATCTACCTGGCCGACTACGCGACGGCGGAGGACGGCACCGGCGTCGTGCACTCGTCGCCCGCCTACGGCCTCGACGATTTCAACTCCTGCATCGCGCACGGCCTGAAGGTCGACGACGTGCTCAACCCGGTGCAGGGCAACGGCGCGTACGCGAAGGACTTTCCGCTTTTCGGCGGGCAGGACATCTGGAAGGCGCAGCCCGCGATCGTCGATGCGCTGAAGAGCGCCGGCCGGCTGCTCGCCGGCGGCACGCTGGTGCACAGCTATCCGCACTGCTGGCGCCACAAGAGCGCGGTGATCTACCGCGCCGCGGCGCAGTGGTTCGTGCGCATGGACGAAGGCGACGGCATCTTCACGAAAGACAAGGCGCCCAAGACGCTGCGCCAGCTCGCGCTCGACGCCATCGATGCGACGGGCTTCTACCCCGAGAACGGCCGCGCACGCTTGCGCGACATGATCGCCAACCGCCCCGACTGGTGCATCAGCCGCCAGCGCAGCTGGGGCGTGCCGCTGCCGTTCTTCCTGCACAAGGACAGCGGCGAGCCGCACCCGCGCACGATGGAGATCCTCGACCGCGCGGCCGAGATCGTCGAGCGCGGCGGCATCGAGGCCTGGAGCCGCGTCACGGCAGAGGAGATCCTCGGCGCCGACGACGCCAAGCTCTACACCAAGAGCAGCGACATCCTCGAAGTGTGGTTCGACTCGGGCACCACCTTCTGGCACGTGCTGCGCGGCACGCACAGCAGCTGCGAGGGCCGGCCGAGCCATCACCTGCAAGGCCCCGAGGCCGACCTCTACCTCGAAGGGCATGACCAGCACCGCGGCTGGTTCCACAGCTCGCTGCTGCTCGCCTGCGCGATCTACGACCGCGCGCCCTACCGCGGCCTGCTCACGCACGGCTTCACCGTCGACGGCCAGGGCCGCAAGATGAGCAAGAGCCTCGGCAACGGCGTCGAGCCGCAGGCCGTGAGCAACAAGCTCGGCGCCGAGATCATTCGCCTGTGGGTGGCGGCCACCGACTACTCGGGCGATCTGGCGATCGACGACAAGATCCTCGCCCGCGTGGTCGATGCCTACCGCCGCATCCGCAACACGCTGCGCTTCCTGCTCGCCAACACCAGCGACTTCGATCCAAAGGCCGACGCCGTGCCGCACGCGCAGTTGCTCGAAATCGACCGCTGGGCGCTGGCACGCGCGGCGCAGGTGCAAGCCGAGATCGCCGGCACGTTCGACGCGGCGCGCGGCGTGTTCGCCGGCGGGCACTACGAGATCTACGAGTTCCACCCGGTGGTGGCCAAGCTGCAGCTGTTCTGCTCCGAGGATCTCGGTGCGTTCTACCTCGACGTGCTGAAGGATCGCCTCTACACCACCGCGCCGAAGTCGCTCGCGCGCCGCTCGGCGCAGACCGCGCTCGCGCAGATCACGCACGCGATGCTGCGCTGGATGGCGCCCTTCCTCAGCTTCACCGCCGAGGAGGCGTGGGCGGTGTTCGGTGACGCGAAGGGCTCGATCTTCACGCAGACCTACTGGCGCTTCGACGCGCCCGACGAAGCGCTGCTGAAGAAGTGGGCCCGCATCCGCGAGATCCGCGAGGCGGCCAACAAGGCGATCGAGGATCTGCGCACGCAGGGCCAAGTGGGCTCGTCGCTGCAGGCCACGCTGGCGATCGACGCGCCGGCCGCCGACCATGCGCTGCTCGCCTCGCTGGGCGATGCGCTGAAGTTCGTGTTCATCACCTCGGCCGCCACGCTGGCCGAGGCCGATGCGCTCGCCCTGCGCGTGGCACCGAGCACCGAGCCCAAGTGCGAGCGCTGCTGGCACTACCGCAGCGACGTGGGCGCCGACGCGGCGCACCCCACGATCTGCGGCCGCTGCGCGAGCAACCTCTACGGCGCGGGCGAATCGCGCACGGTGGCCTGAGCGTGGCCGGCGGCACCAGGGCGCGCGGGCTGTGGGTGTGGCTCGGCGTGGCGATCCTCGTGGTCGTGCTCGACCAGATCGCCAAGACGCTGATCGTCGGCCAGTTCCAGCTGCACGACACGCACCGCGTGACCTCGTTCTTCTCGATCGTGCGCGCGCACAACACCGGCGCCGCGTTCTCGTTCCTGAACGACGCCGCGGGCTGGCAGCGCTGGTTCTTCGTGGGGCTCGGCACCGCAGCGTCGATCTTCATCGTGTGGATGCTGCGCCGTCACCCCGGGCAGACGCTGTTCTGCCTGGCGATCAGCCTGATCCTCGGCGGCGCAGTGGGCAACGTGATCGACCGCCTGCTGCACGGCTACGTGGTCGACTTCCTCGACTTCCACTGGTCGTTCCTGGCGCCGCTGTTCCCCGGCGGACACTTCCCCGCCTTCAACGTGGCCGACAGCGCCATCACCGGCGGCGCGATCGGGCTGATCGTCGACGAATTGCGGCGCGTGCGGCGCGGCTGAGCCGCGCCGGCACGGCCGGCACCGGTTGTCGTGTCGAGCGCGATCGAGCGATGGCGGGCGCTGCCCGTGCGGACCGCAAGCGCCAAAGATTCACGAATCGCTGGCTCTTGCACTCGGAGCCGCTGCACCGATGGGTAAGCTGCGCCTACGTTGCCCCCGGGAGGATCCGCATGGGTCTGAAGACACGCTATCTCGTCGATGGAAACGACGCCTCGTGGAACCGCGCCAGACTGGGGCGCGACGTGATGATCGTCGCGGTGCTCGGCATCTTGCTGGTGAGCTTCTGGCCGTTGCGCACGGTGCCCACCGGCTATCGCGGCGTGGTCACCATCGGCGGCAGCATCCGCGGCATCCAGCCCGAGGGATTCACCCTGCTGTGGCCGTGGGAACGCCTCGACAACTTCTCGATCCGCGCCGAGCAGGCCGATATCAAGGACGCCGACGGCGCGACCAGCGACACCCAGCCGGTGACGACCTCGCTGACCGTGCGCTACAGCATCCTGCCCGACAAGGTGGCCCACGTGTTCGAGCAGTACAGCCACGACGGGAACCTGAACAGCTACATCCAGACTGCCACGCTCGAAACCTTCAAGGCGGTGACCGCGCGCTACACGGCCACCGACCTGATCTCCAAGCGGCCTCTGGTGTCCAACGACATCGCCTCGCTGCTGAAGCAGAAGGTGTCGATCTACGGTGCCCAGGTCATCAACATCGACATGACGAACTTCAAGTTCTCGCAGCAGTACATGGCCGCGATCAACGAGAAGGTCACGCAGGAACAGCTGCAGCTGGCCGCCGAGCGCAAGGCCAAGACGGTGGAGTCCGAGCAGAAGCAGAAGGTGGTGATCGCCGAGGCCGAGGCCACCGCGCTGCGCGCGAAGGCCGACGGCGAGGCCTATGCCGTCAAGGCCGCGGCAACCGCGCAGGCCGAGGCGCTGCGGGTCCAGAACGCGGCGCTGCGCGAGAACAAGGACGTTCTCGAACTGCGTCGCATCGAGGTGGAAGCCGCCAAGGCCAGCCGCTGGAACGGGGCCCTGCCGCAGAACGTCTACGCCGGCGCGCCGGTGCCGTTCTTCAACGTCGCGCCCGCGGGCAAATAGGTCCGTCCCGGCGGCGGCACACCGCCTCGCCCCGGGTATCGCCGCATGCGCCGCCGGCGCGAAGTGCGCGACACTGCGCGCCCGATGCCGACGCCAGACCCCTCCGCCGAGGCGCCTCCGCCGCCACCGCTGTTCAGCACGCCGCTGAACACGCTGCGCTTCGGCGATCCGCCGCGCTGGCTGGCGCTGGGCTGGCACGACTTCACGCGCTGCCCGCTGATCGGCCTGTTCTACGGCGGTTGCTTCGTCGGCATGGGCTGGGCGTTGATGGTCATGTTTCGCCACGCGCCGGCGTACGTGCTGGCGCTGAGCGCGGGCTTTTTGCTCGTCGGGCCCTTTCTGGCGCTCGGGCTGTACCAGGCCAGCTACCGCCTCGAGCGCGGCGAGAAGCCGACCCTCGTGGATTCGGCCATGGTCTGGCGCAACCGGCTGTCGACGATGGGCGTGTTCGGCGTCGTGCTGCTGGTGCTCGAGATGCTGTGGGCGCGCGCGTCGCTGGTGGTGTTCGCGCTGAGCTTCGACGGCATGCCCGACTTCAAGGGCTCGCTGCTGGCGCTGTTCGACCCCAAGAACATCGACTTCATCATCGCCTGGGTGATCGTGGGCGGCGTCTTCGCGGCGCTGATCTTCTCGGTCAGCGTGATCTCGATCCCGATGATGCTCCACCGCTCCAGCGACGCGATCTCCACCGGCCTCACCAGCATGCGACTGGTGCTCACGCAGCCCGCCGTGATGCTGTGGTGGGGCGCGCTGCTGACGGTGCTGGTGGTGGCCGCGATGCTGCCGGGTTTCGTGGGGCTGCTCGTGGTGGGGCCGGTGCTGGGGCATGCGAGCTGGCATGCCTACCGCGCCGCGGTGCCGAGCGACACCGCTGCCACGCCGGGCTCTTGACGCGCGCTTGAGTCTGCGCAACGGCGCGCCGCGCCGTTGCATCGCCTTGCACCGGCCGCGACGCCCGGCGCGAGAATGCGCCGCATCACTTGCGCTGCAGCACGCCTGCTGCCGAACGCCATGCCCTGGATCCGCCGCATCGCCATCGCCCTCGGCGCGCTCGTGCTGATCGTCGTGATCGCCGCGGGTGTGCTGATCGCCACCTTCGACGCCAACAAATACAAGTCGCTCGCCATCGACTGGATGAAAACCGAGCGCCAGCGCACGCTCGCCATCGACGGGCCGATCGAGCTGTCGGTTTTCCCGCGGCTGGCGGTCAAGCTCAGCAAGGTCAAGCTCTCCGAACACGCCAAGTCTGACGAGTTCGCCGCCATCGACGAACTCGCGCTCGCGGTCGAAACGCTGCCGCTGCTGCGCAAGCAGCTGGTGGTCGAGCGCGTGAGCGCGCGCGGCGTGCGCGCGGCGTACCGCCGCGACGCCAAGGGCGCGAGCAACGTCAACGATCTTGTCGGCACCGGCGCGCCTGCCGGCACGCGGCCCGGCCCCGCAGCGCCGGCGCCTGCGGGCGGCGCGATGCGCTTCGACGTGAGCGCGGTGCAGCTCGACGACGTGCAGCTGCGCCTGGCCGACGCGATGAACAACCTCGACGGCGACGTGCGCTTGAAGTCCCTGAAAACCGGCCGCCTGGCGAACCAGGCGCAGACACCGGTGAGCCTCTCGGCCACGGTGGCGCTCACGCGCCCGCAGCCGCTCAATCTCGCGCTCGACGGGCAGACCACGCTCGCGCTCGACCTCGACAAGAGCAGCATCAGCCTGAGTGGCATGAAGCTCGACGCCAGGCTCGACGGCGCCGGCTTCAAGGCGCTCGACCTCGGCCTCGCGGGCGGCCTGGGCTGGGACGGCGCCGCGCTGCGCGCCCAGGCGCTCGAGCTCGCCATCCGCGGCGGCTCGCGCGATGCGCTGGTGCTGTTGCCGTCGACCATCGGTGTGAAGCAGCTGCTGTATTCCACCGCCGGGCAGAAGATCGAGCTCGACGCGCTGAAGCTCGCGCTCGCCGGCCGCCAGGGCGCTGACATGCCTTTCGAGCTGACGCTCGACTGGCCGCAACTGGCGGTCGACGCGCAATCGCTGAAGGGCAGCGCGCTTGCCGGCAAGCTCAAGCTGAGCGGCCCGACGAGCCTCGCCGGCACGTTCCAGTCCGGCGCGCCGAGCGGCAGCTTCGATGCGCTGAAGCTGCCCGCGGTGGCGCTCGCGCTGCAGGGCCAGATGGGTGCGCGCAAGGTCGACGGCAACGTCAAAGCGGACGTGCGGCTCAACGCCGGCAAGGGCGCGGTGGCCGTCGATGCGCTCGATCTGCGCGCCACGCTCGCCGAGCCCGGCCTGCAGCCGCTGCAGCTCGCGGCCAAGGGCAACGCGAGCGCCGATGCCAAGGCCGCGCAGGCCAGGCTCGACGGCACGCTCAACACCAACCGCTTCGACATCGCCGCGCAGGCCGCGCTCGGCGGCAAGGTGCCGCACGTGAAGGCCACCGCGCACTTCGACAGCCTCGATCTCAACAAGCTGCTCGCGCCAGCGGCGCCCACCGCCGCGAGCGCGCCCGCCGGCCCATCGGCCGCCGACACACCGGTGCCGCTGGATGCGCTGAACGCGCTCGACGGCGAATTCCACGTCAGCGCCGGCAGCTTCGCGTTTCACCAATACCGCGTGGCCGACGTGAAGATCGACGCCACGCTCGACGGCGGGCTGCTGCGCATCGCGCGCCTGGCCGGCCGCGCGTGGAGCGGCGCCATCGACGCCAGCGGCAGCGCCGAGGCCAAGAGCCGGCGCGTCGCGGTGAAGCTCGCGGCCGACGGCGTGGACGTGAACGCGCTGCTCAAAGACGTGGCCGGCAAGGACCTGCTCGAAGGCACCGGCCGCGTGAATGCCGACGTGGCCACTGCCGGTGCCACCGTGGGCGCACTTCGCAGCGCGCTGGGCGGCAACGTGGCGCTGAACCTGCGCAACGGCGCGGTCAAGGGCTTCAACCTCGCGCGCGCGCTGCGCCAGGCCAAGGCCGCGCTGTCGATGAAGGAAGACGCCGTGACCAAGGCCCGCACCACCGAGAAGACCGACTTCTCCGAGCTGAGCGCGAGCGCGAAGATCGCCGCCGGCGTGGCCACCAGCGACGACCTCGACCTGAAGAGCCCGTATCTGCGCATCGGCGGCGCCGGCCGCTTCGACATCGGCCGCGGCACGATGGACTACACCGCGCGCGCCACCGTGGTCGAGACCTCCAAGGGCCAGGAAGGCGCCGAACTCGCCGCGCTCAAGGGCGTGACGGTGCCGGTGCACCTGAGCGGCCCGTTCGATGCGGTCGACTGGAAGATCCAGTGGTCGGGCGTCGCCTCGGCAGCGGCCGAAGCCAGGCTGAAGGAGAAGCTCACCGAGAAGCTCGGCGCCAAGCTCGGCATCCCCGCGCCGGCCTCGGGCGCCGCTGCGGCCAGCCAGCCTGCGCAGGACGCGAAGGCGCGAATGCGCGAGAAGCTCCTCGAGGGCCTGCTGAAGAAGTAGCGCGCGCACGCGGCCGAACCCGCTTGCGCACGCTCAAGGCCGCAAGGCCCGGCGGCTTGATGATGCACGGGCGGGCTCGTGCCGAGCTCATGCGGAGAGCGCCATGTACAAGAAGATCCTCGTGCCCATCGACGGCAGCGAAACCGCCGCGCGCGGGCTCGACGAAGCCATCGCGCTGGCCAAGGCCACCGGCGCCAGCCTGCACCTGGTGCACGCGATCGAGGCCGTGCCCGTGGCCGCCGAGATGATGACCGCCGAGGTGTGGGACGCGCTGATGCAAGGCCTCAGGGCCAACGGCGAGCAGCTGCTCGGCGAAGCGACCGCAGCCACCGGCAAGGCCGGCGTCAACACGACGCGGCACCTGCTGGAGCTGCCCGGCGAGCGCGTGGCCGACGCGATCCTCTCCGAGGCCAAGGCGGCGGGCTGCGACCTGATCGTGATGGGCACGCATGGCCGGCGCGGCTTCCAGCACGTGCTGCTGGGCAGCGACGCCGAACGCGTGCTGCGCCTGAGCCCGCTGCCGGTGCTGGCGGTGCGGCATCCGGGGGCGCGGGGCTGAGTCAGCTCGCTTCGAAGTCGTCGCCCAGAATCGCCGCGACATCCTGGCGCTCGCCAAGCAGCCGGACCACATCCAGATGGTCCGCGCGCTCGAAGTAGCACCACAGCAGCGGGAACTTGTCGACCCGCCAGGTCCGGAGCCCTGCAATGCCCAGATGCTTTCCGAGTGTCGGCGAACCGATGGCAGGGTCGAGTTCGATCTGATCGAGCGCGGCGTTGGTTGCCTTGGCCACCCTCACCGCCACGCGGCTGCCACCCTGCTTGCGGTAGTGCCGGACCTCGGCTTGCTGGTCGCGAAGCGCTTGCGGGCGCAGAACCGCCGGCTTCAATCGATCTCGCCGCGGGCGATGGCCAGCAGATCCTTTTCGCCAGCCTTGGTGCGACGCCGGCCGGGCCCGGATGCGAGCCCCTCTGCAATCAGATCGCGAAGCCGCTTCTTGGCCTGCTCTTCCTGATCACGGCGGACGAGGTCTCGGATGTACTCGCTGGTATTGCCATAGTGGCCTGCAGCGACCCGGTCGTCGATGTACTCGCGCATCGACTCGGGAAGGGCAAAACTCATGGTGTGGCGACTCATCGATGCATGTTGCATAGGTTGACAACCGTTGTCAACCACCGCACGGCGATCGGCTGCGGCCCGCCGGCGGGTTTGGAGAGTCCTAGCGAACAAGGCTTGCCGTCCTGGCGCAGTCTTCGGGCTGCGGGTGACGACCCGTAGTTGTCCATCGCAGCGCCCCCTCACCCCAACCCTCTCCCCCTATGGGGGCGAGGGGGCCACTCCCTCTCCCGCTCGCGGGAGAGGGCTGGGGTGAGGGCCGCGAGTGGCCGCAGCTGGCCAGAAGCCGCCCCAAATCTGCACCTTCAGACGCCGCTTGTCGCGGCGCTGCCGGCGCAACACCGAAGCCTGTAGCGACGTACAGGGCCTGCGCACAGTGCCGCTCGACGGCCGCTTCAAGATGCCGCGAACGGATTGCGAATCGTCAACTGTCGTTCGATGACCTGGCCGTCCTGCAAGTCTTCCGAATGAAGCGTCTTGCAGCCCGCCAGCAGGGCGGCCGAAACGATCAGGGCATCGTAGATCGACAGGCCATGGCGCTCGGCAATGTGCAGCGCCCGTTCGTGCGTCTCGATCGTCATCGGCTCGACTGCACAGACCGCGCGGATCTGCGCCAGGATCTCGCGGATTTCGGTCAGCGACATGCGCAGCTTGCGCGAAGCCACAGCCACGAACTCGTTGAGGATCTGAACGCTGATCGTGCCGCCATGGGCGAGGAGTTCCTCTGCCCGATCGGCCTTGGCCGTGTCCGCCGACAACAGGTACAGGACGACGTTGGTGTCGAAGAAGTCCTCACCGCCGCTCATGCGCTGCCAGACGGTCGAACTTGAAATCAGAGGGCAGTCGGCCGCGGTACTTGCGAATCCTGGCCAGCAGATCTCGCGCGCCAGGCGTCTTCTCGATCGCAAAGGAACGGGCGCCCCTGACGTGGATGTCGATGTTGTCTCCGGGCTTCAGATCAAGCGCTTCGACCACCGAAGCCGGAAGGCGTACGGCCAGGCTATTGCCCCACTTGGCGACTTGCATGTCAGGCTCACGGATCTACATCACGATATGTATATCATACGGCAGAATCCGAAGCCTGCAACGGTGCAGAACGACGCCGCTCAGCGCCGAGCCTGCCCGTAGGTCTTGAACCGCTCGACCACCGACGCCATCTCCTCGCGCGAGAGGGTCACCGGCTCGCCCGCCGCCAGCGCCTTCAGATACGCCTCACACAGCGACTCGATCTCCAGCGTGACCTTCACTGCCCGCGCCAGCGACGCACCCCCGGCCACCAGGCCGTGGTTGGCCATCAGGCAGGCATCGCGCTCGGCAAACGCAGTTGCCACTGCGCGCGACAGCGCCTCGCTGCCGAACAGGTGATACGGCGTGCACGGCACGTCGTGGCCACCCGCCACGGCGACCATGTAGTGAAAGGCCGGCAGCGCGCGGCGCAGACAGGCGAGCGCGGTGGCATGCGCGGCGTGCACGTGCACCACCGCGTGCAGGTCGGGCCGCGCGGCGTAGATCGCGCGATGAAACGGCGCCTCGCTCGACGGCTGCCACGCGCCGCGAACGGCGCCGTCGTCGCCGAGCCAGACGAGATCGTCGGCCGTCACCTCGGCGCCCATGCCGGTGGGCGTGATCCAGCAGCCGCCGCCGGTGCTGCCGCGCGCGCTCAGGTTGCCGGTGCTGCCGCGGTTGAGGCCCAGCGCGTCGAGCCGGCGCACGCTGTGCACGATCTGCTCGCGCAGCGCGCGGTCGTCGTTCGGCCGCCCGCTCACGCCACCGCCTCCTGCGCCGCGAGGCCGGCGATGCCCTCGCGCGTGGCGCGCGCCACGCCGCGCTCGGTGATCAGCGCGCTCACCAGCCGCGCCGGTGTCACATCGAAAGCCGGGTTGGCGGCGCGCGTGCCGTCGGGCACCAGCTGCACCTCCACCGCTGCGCCGTGCGCGTCGCGCCCGCTCAGGTGCGTGACCTCGCGCGGGTGGCGCTCCTCGATCGGGATGCCGGCCAGCCCGTCGTCGAGCGAGCGGTCGAGCGTCGACATCGGCATCGCCACCCAGAACGGCACACGACAGTCGTGCGCGGCCAGCGCCTTGAGGTAGGTGCCGATCTTGTTGGCCACGTCGCCGCGCGCGCTCACGCGGTCGCAGCCGACGATCACCGCGTCGACCTGCCCGCGCTGCATCAGGTGGCCGCCGGCGTTGTCGGCGATCACCGTGTGCGCCACGCCCTGCTCGCGCAACTCGAACGCGGTGAGGCTCGCACCCTGGTTGCGCGGCCGCGTCTCGTCGACCCACACGTGCAGCGGCATGCCGTCGGCCTGCGCGCGATAGATCGGCGCCAGCGCCGTGCCCCAGTCCACCGTGGCCAACCAGCCGGCATTGCAGTGCGTGAGGATCTGCAGCGCCTCGCCGCGCTTGCGCGCTGCCAGCTCGCGCAGCAGCGCCGCGCCGTGTTCGCCGAGGCGGCGGTTCACCGCCACGTCGTCGTCGGCCAGGCGCGCCGCGAAGGCCCAGGCCGCGTCGGCGCGCTGTGCGGCCGGCCGCGCGAGCAGATGTGCGAGCATGCGCTCCACGGCCCAGGCCAGGTTCACCGCCGTCGGGCGCGCGGCTTTCAGCTCGCGCGCAGCGCGCTCGAGCGCGTCGTCGCCGGCGTCGGCGCGCGCCTGCAACGCGAGGCCGTAGGCTCCGGTCACGCCGATCAGCGGCGCGCCGCGCACCGCCATGTCGGCGATCGCGTGCACGGCGTCGTGCACCGTGCGCAGCGCCACCGTGGCCACGCGATGCGGCAGCACGCGTTGGTCGAGCACGATCACGGCGTCGCCCTCGGGCCAGATCGTTCGCGTGGGCCGGCCGGCGAGCAGCATGGCGGTGGCGCGCTCAGGCGCCGAGCACGCGGCCGGCGATGCCGCGCAGCCGCTCGATCGCCGCCGGGTCGCGCTTGTCGGGCGCGGTGATCAGCGCATGGTCCAGCGCGTGGCGGCAGGCGCAATCGGCGGCATGCGCGTCGTGCGCCAGCGCGGGCGCGAGGTCCACCACCATGCCCTGCGCCTGGCGGGCGTTGGCCAGCAGCACCTGGATGATCGCGCTCACCGTGACCGAGTCGTGCCCGGGGTGCCAGCAGTCGAAATCGGTGACCATCGCCACGCTGGCGTAGCAAATCTCCGCTTCACGCGCGAGTTTGGCCTCGGGCAGGTTGGTCATGCCGATGACGTCGCAGTTCCAGCTGCGGTACAGGCGGCTCTCGGCCAGCGTGGAGAACTGCGGCCCCTCGATGCAGACGTAGGTGCCGCCGGCCACGTGCGCCACGCCGCGCGCGGCGAGCGCGCGCGCCAGGTGGCGGCCGAGCCGGCCGCACACCGGGTGCGCCATCGACACATGCGCCACCAGCCCGGGCTCGAAGAACGACGATTCGCGCCGCGTGGTGCGGTCGACGTACTGGTCGACGATCACGAATGTGCCCGGCGGCAGGTCGGCACGCAGGCCGCCGACGGCGCTGACCGAGAGCAGGTCGGTCACGCCCAGGCTCTTCAGCGCGGCGATGTTGGCGCGGTAGTTCACCTGCGACGGCGCGATGCGGTGCCCGCGCGCATGGCGCGGCAGGAACGCGAGCGGCACGCCGCCGAGCGTGCCGAGGAAGATCTCGTCCGACGGCGCGCCCCACGGCGTGCTGACGCTCACCCAGCGCGTGTCGGTGAGGCCCGGCAGGTCGTAGACGCCGCTGCCGCCGATGATGCCGATGCGGTTCATCAGCGCCCGCCCGGCCGCCCGCAGGGCGCTGAGCGCCCCCTTGGGGGGCAGCGAACGCAGTGAGCTTGGGGGTCCATGGACGGCATTGTGCCGCCGGCGCGCCGCGCGATCGCCGCCGCTCAGGCGAGCGCCGCGGCCACGGGCGAGCCCGGCGCCGTGCTGGCGTCGTACTCGGCCAGCCGCGCGGCCAGCCGCTCGCGCACGCGCGCCACGCGCTGGCGCTTGACGGGGCCGAAGCCGCGCGCGTCGTCGGGCAGCCACGCGATCTCGATCGCCGCGTCGAGGCGCCGCGCATCGAGCCGCTGCAGCAGCCGCTCGACAGCGGCCTGGTACTCGCGCGCCAGCGCGCGCTCCTCGCGCCGCTCGGCGCTGGCGCCGAACGGGTCGAGCGCCGTCGCACGCAGGCCGCGCGCGGCCGCCAGCAGCCGCAGCGCGCCGCGCAGCCAGGGGCCGAATGTGCGCTTGCGCGGCCGCGCATCGGCAGCGCCGCGCTGCCAGGGCAGCGAGAGGTGGTAGTCCACACGCCAGCCCGGCTCGAAGCGCGCGGCGAGCATCGCGTCGAGCGTGCCGTCGCGCGTGAAGAGCCGCGCCACCTCGTATTCGTCCTTGATCGCCAGCACGCGATAGGCCTGGCGCGCCACGGCATCGGCCAGCCGCTCGCTGCCGGGCCGCACGGCACGCTCGGCAGCGCGCACGCGATCGACCAGCGCGGCGTAACGGCGCGCGAGGCCGGCGCCCTGATAGGCCTGCAACGCCTCGCGCCGCCGTGCGATCACCTCGTCGAGGCTCGTCGAGCGCAGGTGCGACGGCGGCACCTGCGCCGCTGCGTTTGCGCGCGAGCGCACCGCCGCCGCGTCGAGCGCCGCGAGGCGCCCCCAGCGGAAGGCGCGCCGGTTGTCGTCGACGGCCACGCCGTTGAGCTCGATCGCGCGCATCAGCGCGTCGTGCCCCACCGGCACCAGCCCGCGCTGCCACGCCACGCCGAGCAGGAACAGGTTGGTGGCGATCGAGTGGCCGACCAGCGCCGAGGCGAGCTGCGTCGCGTCGAGCTCGTCGATCGACGCCACGCGCTCGCGCAGCAGCCGCAGCGTGGCCTCGCGCGGAAAGCGCGTGTCGGGATGGCGCACGAACTCGCCGGTGATCGCCTGCGCGGTGTTGAGCACGGCGTGCGTGCGGTCGGCGCGCAGCCGCTGCAGCGCCTCGTCGGACGCCGCCACCAGCAGGTCGGCGCCGAGCAGCACGTCGGCGCGCACGATGCGCGGCGACGCGAGCGCTGCCGGGTCGCGCGCGAAGCGCAGGTGCGTGAGCACCGCGCCGCCCTTCTGCGCCATGCCGGTCTGGTCGAGCACGCTGGCCGCACGCCCTTCGAGGTGCGCGGCCATGCCCAGCAGCGCGCCGAGCGTGACGACGCCGGTGCCGCCCACGCCGGCGATCAGCATCGAACAGGCGTTCGCGTCCACGCGACGTTCGGGTTCTGGCAGCGCGGCCTCGGGCGGCGCCACGCCGTGGCCACCGGCGCGCTCGCGCCCCTGCACGGTCACCAGCGCCGGGCAGCAGCCGGCCAGGCAGGCGTAGTCGTCGTTGCAGGTGAACGGGTCGATCGCCCGCTTGGTGCCGAACTCGGTCTCCACCGGCACGATCGACAGGCAGTTGGACTGCACGCTGCAGTCGCCGCAGCCCTCGCACACCGCCTCGTGGATCATCACGTGGCGCCGCGCCGCGGCGGCCTGTCCGCGCTTGCGGCGGCGCCGCCCCTCGGTGGCGCAGACCTGGTCGTAGACCAGCACCGTCACGCCGCGCACCGCGCGCAGCTCGCGCTGCACCGCGTCGAGCGCCTCGCGCGGGCGCAGCTCGACGCCGGGCGCGAAGGTGCTGCCGCGCGGGTACTTGTGCACGTCGTCGGCAACGACCACGATGCGTGCCACGCCTTCGGCATGCACCTGCCGCGTCAGCTGCGGCACGGTGAGCGGCCCGTCGACGGGCTGGCCGCCCGTCATCGCCACGGCGTCGTTGAACAGCAGCTTGTAGGTGATCGACACATTGGCCGCCACCGCGGCGCGGATCGCCAGCAGCCCGGAGTGGAAGTACGTGCCGTCGCCCATGTTTGCGAACACATGCGCGATGCCGGCATGCTCGGCCATGCCGATCCAGGTGGCGCCCTCGCCGCCCATGTGGGTGATGGTGAGCGTGCGCCGCTCCATGCCCACCGCCATCAGGTGGCAGCCCACGCCGCCGAGCGCGCACGAACCCTCGGGCACCACGGTGGAGCTGTTGTGCGGGCAGCCGGAACAGAAATACGGCGTGCGTTGCAGAGGCGCGCGGGTTGGCGCGGCGCCGGCGATGGCGCGCGCGCGCTCGATCCAGCCACCGCCGGGATCGATACGCGCCAGCCGCGACGCGATCGCCCGCGCCACCATCGGCGGCGTCATCTCGCCGGTGGGCGGCAGCAGCCAGCTGCCGTGCGGCGCAGGCCATTCGCCGATCTCGTCGAACTTGCCGAGCACGCGCGGGCGCACGTCGTCGCGCCAGTTGTAGAGCATCTCCTTCAGCTGGTATTCGATGATCTGCCGCTTCTCCTCGACGACGATGATCTCCTCGAGCCCGGTCGCGAAGCGCCGCGCGCCGGCCGCCTCGAGCGGCCACGGCATGCCGACCTTGCAGACGCGCAAGCCCAGCGCCGCGGCGCGCGCGGCGTCGATGCCGAGATCGTCCATCGCCTGGCGCAGGTCGAGCCAGGCCTTGCCGCAGGCGATGAGCCCGAGCCGCGCGTGCGGCGAATCGAACACGATGCGGTCGAGCGCGTTGGCGCGCGCATAGGCCACCGCGGCATAGACCTTGTAGGCCTGCATGCGATGGTCCTGCGCGAGCTGCGGGTCGGGCCAGCGGATGTGCACGCCGTCGGGCGGCAGCTCGAAATCCTCGGGCACGCGCACCTGCACGCGGTCGACATCGACCTCCACCGTGGCCGAGCTCTCGACGATGTCGGCCGAGAGCTTCATCGCCACCCAGCAGCCGCAGTAGCGCGACATCGCCCAGCCGTGCAGGCCGAAGTCGATGATCTCCTGCACGCCCGCGGGCGCCAGCACCGGCATCGCGCAGGCCGAGAAGATGTGCTCGCTCTGGTGCGCCACCGCCGACGAGCGCGCCGCATGGTCGTCGCCGGCGACCACCAGCACGCCGCCGTGCGCCGAGGTGCCGGCGTAGTTGGCGTGCTTGAACACGTCGCCGCAGCGGTCGACGCCCGGGCCCTTGCCGTACCACATCGAGAAGATGCCGTCGCGGTCGGGTGTGCCGGGCATCAGGTGCAACTGCTGCGTGCCCCAGATCGCAGTCGCCGCGAGGTCTTCGTTGACGGCGGGCCTGAAGCGCACGTCGTGCGCGGCGAGAAACGCCTCGGCCGCGTGCATCGCGGTGTCGAGGCCGCCGATCGGCGAGCCGCGGTAGCCCGAGACGAAGCCCGCGGTGTTGAGGCCGGCCGCGCGGTCGCGCAGGTGCTGCAGCATCGGCAGCCGCGTGAGCGCCTGCACGCCGGTGAGGAACACGCGGCCGTGTTCGAGGCGGTACTTGTCGTCGAGGGCCACCGAGCTCAAGGTCATCGTGTGCCTCCGTGGCGCGGCTATTCGGGCTTGGCGCCGGTGAGCGCGATGATGCGCCGGTAGCGATCCACATCGCGCCGCACCAGCGCGTCGAGCGCGGCCGGCGTGCCGGGCGCGGCGTCGAGCCCGGTGGCCGCGAAGCGCTCGATCACCACCGGGTCGCGCAGGATGGTGCCGACCTCGGTGGCCAGGCGCGACACGATCGCGGCCGGCGTGCCCGCCGGCGCGAACAGCGCGTACCAGTTGAGAAGCGCAAACTCGGGCCAGCCGCTCTCGGCGAAGGTCGGCACGTCGGGTGCGCTGGCGTGGCGCGTCGGGCTCGTCACCGCGAGCGCCACCGCCTTGCCGGCCTGCGCCTGCTTGATGCCGTTGCCCGCCACCACCAGCGACAGCTGGATCTGCCCGCCGAGCAGGTCGACCAGCGCCTGGCCGCCGCCCTTGTACGGCACGTCGACAATGTCGATGCCGGCCATCGTCTTGAACCACGCGAAGCCCAGGTAGTGCGGGCTGCTGGTGCCGAGCGATCCAAAGCTCAGCTTGCCTGGCCGCGCCTTCGCCGCGGCGACCAGCTCGGCGAGCGTGCGCACGCCCGCCGACGGATGCGCCAGCAGCATCAGCGGCGACGTGGTGAGCTGCGTCACCGGCGCGAAGTCGCGCAAGGTGTCGTACGGCAGGTTGGCCGCGTAGGCGGCGTTGATGGCGTGGATGTCGGTGGTGAGCAGCAGCGTGTGGCCGTCGGCCGGCGCGCCGGCGACCGCGCGCGTGGCGATCACCGAGTTGCCGCCGGGCCGGTTGTCGACCAGCACCGTGGTGCCGAGCACCGGCGCCAGCCGCTCGGCAAGCAGCCGCGCCACCACGTCGGTGCCGCCGCCGGGCGCGAACGGCACGACGATGCGCAACGGCTGGCTCGGGAAGTCCGCGGCCCGTGCAACACGGCCGCAGGCAGCGACGCCGAGCAACCATGCAACGACCTCACGGCGAAGTGGCAGCCAAGCGGCCGCCGCGGAACCGGCTTTGCCGGGCCGCTGGCGGCGCCCCCCTGGGGGGGAGGCGCCGAAGGCGCTCCGGGGGGGATTCATTTCACCCCGTCGCGCCGAAGTCCGGCGTGCGCCGCTCGACGAACGCGCTGATCCCCTCGCGCGCCGCGCGCGTGCAGGCCGACTCGCCGAAGGTGGTGTAGCCGACCTCGAGCGCCTCGGCCAGCGTGGGCGCCGCCGCGGCGTCGCGCACCGCGCGGCCGATCAGCGCCACCATCTCGGCGCTGAGCACCTTGCCGTCGAACGAGCGTGCCGGGCCGCTCGGCCACGGCGGCACGCTGATGGGCCCATCGGCGATCGGGCGCATGTGGCCGGCGAGCGCGTGCACGCGGGCCACGGCCTTGGCGATCAGCGCGTCGAAAGTGTCGGCAACGTCGTCGACGATGCCCAGCTCGTGCGCCTGCGCGGCGCTGACGCGTTCGGCGCGCGCGAGCATGCCATGGAACAACTCGGCGGCTTTCGGCCAGCGGCGATACGGCACCACCATCGCGCCGAGCGCGGGCAGGATGCCGAGCGTGATCTCGGGCAGCTGCATCGTGGCGTGGCGCTGCGCCACGAGCGCGTGGCAGCGCATCGCGAGTTCGAAGCCGCCGCCGAGCGTGAGGCCGTTGAGCGCGGCGACCACCGGCTTCGTTGCGCGGTCGAGATGCACCAGCAGCCGTGCGCAGTCGCGCGCGTACTGCGCGGCGCCGTCGGCATTGCCGAGCACCGACGGGAAGCGCCCGATGTCGCCACCGGCGCAGAAGGCCTTGGTGCCGTAGCCGACGATCACGAAGCCGGCCACCGCCTTGTCATGCTCGTGCGCGCGGATCACGCCGAGGATCTCGTCGGTCATGTCGTCGTGCAGCGCGTTCAGCGCCTCGGGCCGGCGCAGCGTGATGATCTTGACGTGGTCCACCTCGTCGACCAGCACGTGGCGCTGCGCCGCCGGGTACGCGCTCCACGCGCGCTTGGGCGCCGGCATGCCGGGGCGCTCGCGCACGAAGCGTTCGGCCAGGCGCGTGCATTCGGCATCGCCGAGCTGCTTCATCAGCGCCAGCGGCCCCTGCTTGAAGCCGAGCGCGATGCAGCAGCCGAGGTCCAGATCCGCCGGCTCGCCGATGCCGCGGTCGAGGATGTCGACCGCCTGCGACAGCAGCACGCCGAGCAGCCGGTCGCGGATCGCGCCACGACGCTCGGCCGGCACATTCACCGTCTTGCCCGGCGCCGCGGTGACCCAGCGCTCGACCGAGCGGAAGATCGGTGCCGGCCGGTAGTGCTCGCCCTCCTCGTCGGCCTGCAGCGTGTTGGTCTCGGTGATGATCGGGTTGCCGTGCGCGAGGTTGAGCACGAAGAACGGGCCGGCGTGCACGAACTCGGTGGCCACGGTGTCGACCTCGGCCGCGGTGGCGCCGGTGTTCAGCAGCAGCGCCGACTCGTTGCACCAGTTGTCGAACACGCGGTCGAGCATGAAGCACGGCGCATCGGTGGTCACCATCGGCAGCTTGCCGGTGGCGCAGAAGAAGTGGCGCAGCCATGTCAGGACGGCGAGGTCGGCCAGCGGCCAGGCGATCACCTCGACCGCCGGGTTGCGCCACGCCGGCGCGAAGAAGTGCGTCACCGTCGCGCGGCCGGGGTGCTTCAGGCCGCTGAACAAACGCGCCGCCGGCAGCGAGCTGGTGTTCGACGTGATGATCGCGTCGCTCGCCACGCGCGCCTCGACGTCGGCGAAGATGCGCCGCTTCAGCGCGAGGTCTTCGGTGGCCGCCTCGATCACCCAGTCGCAGCCCTTCAGCGCGTCGTAGTCGGTGCTGCCCGACAGGCCCTCGATCGCCGCGGCCGCGGCAGCCGGCTTCATCTTGCCCTTGGCCACCGCCTTGTCGGCATAGCCGCGCAGGCGTTCGAGTGCGGTGTCGATCGCCGGCTGGCGCACGTCGATCAGCGTCAGCTTCAGGCCCGGCACCGAGGTCTTCAGGTAGTAGCCGATGTCGGGGCCGATGGTGCCGGCGCCGATGATGCCCACGTGCTTCGGCAGCGCGCGGGTGGCCGGTTGCAGCAGCGGGTTGGCCGATCGCGTCGGGTTCCTCATCGCATTCTCCTCATGTCGTGTTCATGTCGCCTGCGGCGCCGCCTCGTGCGAGCGCGAGCCGCCGCCGAGATACAGCTCGGTCACGCGCGGGTTGCCGGCCAGCTCGGCCGCGCTGCCGGCGAGCGCCACGTCGCCGGTTTCGAGCACGTAGCCGCGGTCGGCGATCTGCAGCGCGGCGCGCGCATTCTGCTCGACGAGCAGGATCGACACGCCGGTGTCGCGCAGGTCGGCCACGATACGCAGGATGTCGCGCACGATGCGCGGCGCGAGCCCCAGGCTCGGCTCGTCGAGCATCAGCAGCTTGGGCTTGGCCATCAGCGCGCGGCCGATCGCCAGCATCTGGCGTTCGCCGCCCGACAGCGTGGCGGCGAGCTGCTCGCGCCGCTCCGACAGGCGCGGAAAGCGTTTGTAGATGTCGTCCAGATCGCGCTCGCTGTCGCGCTCGCCGCGGCGCACGCGCTGGAACGCACCGAGGCGCAGGTTGTCCTGCACGCTCATCTCGCCGAACAGCTCGCGGCGCTCGGGCACCAGCGTCAGGCCGGCCGCCACGCGGCGCTCGACCGGTTGCGTGGTGATGTCGTTGCCGGCATAGCGCACCTGGCCGCTGGCCGGCAGCAAGCCCATCAACGCCGACAGCAGCGTGGTCTTGCCCGCGCCGTTGGGGCCGATCACGGTGACGATCGCACCGGCCGGCACGACGAGGCCGATGCCGTGCAGCGCCTCGACCTTGCCGTAGCCCACGCGCAGGTCGCGCGCCTCGAGCAGCGGAGCGGCCGTGGCCGTGCCGGTGTTCACTGCCCGCCTCCGGGTGGCGCCAGCGCCGCCGTCGCGCGCGAAGGCGCCGGCGCGCCGCTGCTGCGCAGCGCAGTGCCGAGGTCGTCGTCGAGCCCGCCGAGGTAGGCCTCGATCACCACCGGGTTGGCCTGCACCTCGGCCGGCAGACCCGAGGCGAGCTTCTCGCCGAAGTCCATCACCACCAGCCGGTCGGCCAGGCCCATCACGAAGTCCATGTCGTGCTCGACCAGCAGCACGCTGTAGCCCTCGGCGCGCAGGCTCTTCAGCAGCGCCGACAAGGCCTGCTTCTCGTTGTAGCGCAGGCCCGCGGCCGGCTCGTCGAGCAGCAGCACCAGCGGGTCGGCGGCCAGCGCGCGCGCGATCTCGACGATGCGCTGCTGCCCCAGCGGCAGGCTGCCGGCGGCGTCGTGCGCGTGCGCGGCGAGGCCCACGCGAGCGATCTGCCGCAGCGCCTCGGCGCGGATGCTCCGCTCCTCGGCGCGGTCGGTGCGCAGCATCGCGGCCAGCGAGCCGCTGCGGCCGCGCAGGTGCGCGCCGAGCGCCACGTTGTCGAGCACCGACATCGTCGACACCAGGTGCACGTGCTGGAAGGTGCGCGCCATGCCACGGCGTGCGATGTCGCGCGCGGTGGCACCGTCGATGCGCTGACCGCGCAGCGTGACCTGCCCGCCATTGGCCGCCAGCGTGCCGCTGACGAGATTGAACACCGTGCTCTTGCCCGCACCGTTGGGCCCGATCAGGCCGAGGATCTCGCCGGCGTGCAGCTCGAAGCTCATGTCCTTGACGGCCACCAGCCCGCCGAAGCGCTTGTGCAGGGCGCTGACGGTGAGCAGCGGCTCGCCGGCGCGCGGGCGGTCGCTGCGCGCGGGCAACGCGCTGGCCTGCATGTCTGCCTGGTCGGCATCGCGTGCCGCGGCATCCGAGGCGGCGTCGGCAGCGCGTCGCTTCGGCCACCAGCGCGCGAACGCCGGCATCAGCCCCTCGCGCGTGCGATGCAGCAGCAGCATCATCAGCACGCCGAAGACGATGGTCTCGACGTTGCCCTTCAGGTTGAAGAGCTGCGGCAGCCAGTCCTTGAGCCACTCCTTGAGCACCGTCATCACCGACGCGCCGACCACCGCGCCCCAGACGTTCGACGCGCCGCCGATGACGGCCATGAACAGATAGTCGATGCCGGCGTTGACGCCGAACGCATGCGGGCTCACGAAGCGCAGGAAGTGCGCATGCAGCCAGCCGGCGATGCCGGCCAGCAGCGCCGCCTGCACGAACACCACGCGCTTCATGCCTGCGGTGTCGACGCCGAAGCTCTCGGCCATCGCGGCGCGAAAGCGTAACGCGCGGATCGCGCGGCCGGGGCGCGAGTCGAGCAGGTTGCGCGCCATCGCCAGCGCGGCCAGCGTGACCAGCCAGATCAGCAGGCACGACTTGCGGCCGCTGTCGAGCCTGAAGCCGCCGAACGCGATCGGCGGCACGTTGTCGATGCCGCTGTACTGGCCGAGCAGCGGCAGGTTGCCGAACAGGTAGTAGATCGCGATGCCCCAGGCGATGGTGGCGATCGACAGATAGTGGCCCGAGAGCTTGAGCGTCACCGCGCCGAGCACCAGCGCCGCGACGCCGACGAAGGCGATGCTCGCCACCAGCCCCAGCCACGGCGACGCGCCGAGCAGCGTAGTGAGCGCGGCCGTGGTGTACGCCGCCAGGCCGACGAAGGCCTGCTGGCCGAACGACACGATGCCGGCCACGCCGGTCATCACCACCAGGCCCAGCGCCACCAGCGTGGCGAGGCCGATGTAGTTGAGCAGCGTGACGTGGAATTCGGGCAGCCACGCCGCCGCCGCGGCCAGCGCGACGAGGCCCACGGCCCAGGGCGCGGCGCGGCGCATCATTCCTCCTCGTCCTCCACCACCGGGTGGCGCGAGCGCAGGCTCAGGACCAGCAGCACCGGGATGATGAAGGCGAACACGATGGTCTCCTTCAGCGAGCTGGCCCAGAACGACGCGAACGCCTCGAGGATGCCGACGAACAGCGCCCCTGCCGCCGCCAGCGGGTAGCTGCCCATGCCGCCGAGGATGGCGCCGACGAAGCCCTTCAGCCCGATCATCAACCCGGTGTCGTAGTACATCGTCGCGATCGGCGAGATCAGGATGCCCGACAACGCACCGATCGCCGCCGCCAGCACGAACGCGAAGCGCCCGGCCAGCGTGGCCGGCACGCCGACGATGCGCGCGCCGATGCGGTTCATCGCCGTCGCGCGCAGCGCCTTGCCGAGCAGCGTGCGTTCGAAGAACAGCCACAGCGCCACCATGCACGCCAGCGTGGCGCCCATCACCCACAGGCTCTGCGCGCCCACCTGCAGCGGCCCGAGCGGCAGCTTCCACTCCGAGATCGCGTTGGTGCGCAGCCCCTCGCCGCCGAACAGCAGCAGCATCAGCCCCGACAGCGCGTAGTGCGCCGCCATCGAGATGACGAACAGCACCAGCACCGACGCATCGGCCAGCGGCCGGTAGGCGATGCGGTAGAGCATCGGCCCGAGCGGCACCACCAGCGCCAGCGTCAGCGCCATCAGCATCGCGTCGGGCAGCTTGGCGCGCGCGGCCCAGAACGTGAATGCCACCAGCGTGGCCGGCACCACGAGATCGAGCAGCGCGATGCGCACCAGGCCGGCCACGCCGCGCTCGGCCCACACGCCGCGCGCATCGAGCACGAACACGATCGCCCCGCCGCCGAGCAGCAGCCACACCGTGCCCGGCACGGCGCTCGTCTGCAGCGTGCCGAGGGTGAGCGCCGCCAGCGCGACGAACTCACCCTGCGGCACGAAGATGATGCGCGTGACCGCGAACACCAGCAGCAGTGCCAGCGCCAGCAATGCGTAGATGGCGCCGGTGGTGACGCCGTCCTGCACCAGCCACAGTGCGATGTCGAAGTTCATGGCGGGCCCGCCGGTGCGTCGCGGTGCGCTACTTCAACAGCCGCCATTCCCCGTTGACCACGTGGACCAGGACGCGCGCACGCTCGTCGAGGCCGTTGTGATTGGTCGGCGACAGGTTGTACACGCCGTGCGTGCCGACCACGTTCTTCACGTTCTCGAGCGCCTCGCGCAGCGCCTCGCGGAACTCCGGCGTGCCGGGCTTGGCCTTCTTCAGCGCCACGCCGGCGGCGGCGTCGAGCAGCAGCACGCCGTCGTAGGTGTAGCCGGCAAAGGCGTTGCGGCTGGCGGGGCCGAACGCGGCCTCGTAGCGCTTGACGAAGTCGAGCGACACCGCCTTGGTCGGGAAGTCGTTGGGCAGGTCTTCGGCGACGATCAGCGCACCGGTCGGCGCGATCGCGCCTTCGGCGGCCTTCTTGGCGGTCTGGATGAACGGCAGGTTCACCGTGCCGTGGTTGTGATAGATCGGCCCCTTGTAGCCGCGCTCGACGAGCGCGATCTGCGGCGTCGCGCCGGGCGAGCCCGAGCCGCCGACGATCACCGCCTCGGGCGACGCCGACATGATCTTCAGCACCTGCCCGGCGACGCTGGTGTCGGCGCGGCCGTAGCGCTCGTTGGTGAGGATCTTCATGCCCGCCGGCGGTGCCAGCGCGGTGACCGCGTTGTAGACCAGGTCGCCCCAGGTGTCGGAGAAGCCGATGAAGCCGGCATTCTTGATGCCCTTGGCCTTCATGTGCTCGATCACCGCGCTCATCATCAGCTCGGTGGGCTGCGGCACGACGACCGTCCAGCGGTCGCGGTCGGGCGGCAGCGCCGGCATCGGCGTCAGCGCGACCATCGGCGTCTTCGACTCCGCAGCCACCTGCGACATCGCCACCGCCGACGGCACGCCGTTGGAGCCCATCATCGCGTCGACCTTGTCTTCGCCGACGAACTTGCGCGCATTCTTCGCGGCGTTGTCGGGCTTGGATTCGTCGTCGAGCACGATGTACTTCACCGGCTCGCCACCCAGCGTCTTGGGCACGAGCTGGAACGCGTTCTTGTACGGAATGCCGAGCGAGGCGCCCGGCCCGGTGGTGCCGAGCGACACACCGATCGTGATCTCGGCTCGCGCGCCGAAGGCGGCGAGCGCCAGCGCGCCGGCCACGACGGCCAGGAAACGGGTCTTCATCGCAGATCTCCTCTTTGAAGTCTCAGGTAGCTCGGTCGTCAGGCCACGACCGGGGCCGGGCCGCGTGGCCCGAGATGACGAAACTGAAGCAGCAGGCACGAGAGCGCTCATCGAACGACCTCGACCCAGCGCGACTTGTGCGCATCGCGCGGCAGCGTGCCCGGCGCGAGCCATTCGATCGCCGGCGTGATGCGCAGCGCCTCGCGCATGCGCTGCACGATGGCCTTGCGCAGATCCTCCAGCGCGGCCGCGCCGACACCGTCGCCGTGCTCGATGCGCAGATTCAGCGGCGGATTCACGCGCGGCCCCGGCGCATCGAGCCGGATGCGCATCGCGCCGGTGACCTGCGGCACGAAGGCCAGCAGCGTGTCGTGGATCGCCGCCGGATAGACGTTGACGCCCTTGACGATCAGCATGTCGTCGGCGCGGCCGAGGATGCGCAGGCGAATGCCCGGCCGGCCGCAGGCACACGGCGTGGTGTTCACCTGCAGCACGTCGCCCAGCGCATAGCGCATCAGCGGGCCGCCGCGCCAGTCGAGGAAGGTGAACACCATCTCGCCGACGGCGCCGTCGGCCATCGCCACCGGCGCCCGCGTCTGCGGATCGACGAGTTCGAGCAGGCAATGGTCGTCGGAGACGAAGTGCATACCGGCGTCCTCCACCTCGCAGGTGATGGCGTGGAACGCGTGGCCGCCGCCGGTGTGGTCGAACACCTGCGCACCGAGGCCCTCGCCGATCAGCTTGCGCGTCGCCGGCTCGCTGCCACCGGGCTCGCCGGCGCTGAAGAACCAGCGCAAACCCAGCTCGCGCGCCGGCTTGCCATCGTCGCCTTCCTGCACCAGCTGCGTCGCGAACGACGGCGTGGCGATCAGCGCGTCGGCGCGCGTCAGCTTCGCGAACTCGACCACGCGCTTGCGGCCGCCCTCGATGCCCACCGGCACCACACAGGCGCCGAGGTGCATGATGCCCTGCGATAGCGGCAGGCCGCCGGTGAACATCGACAGCGACAGCGCCTGCAGCATCACGTGGCCGGGGCGGATGCCGGCGCGCCAGTACTTGCGCGCGTGCATCTCGCTCACCACCGCGCAGTCGTGCGCCGTCAGCGTGTACAGCGTCGGGATGCCGGTGGTGCCCGAGGTGGCGTTGATGCGCACGATCTGCTCGCGCGGCGCGCAGGCCAGCAGCGCGCCGGCCCAGCCGTGACGATCGAGCGACTCCTGCTGCACGCGCCGGTGCTCGTGCTTGTCCATCACCGGCACGTGGCAGAAGTCGTCGGTGCTGCGGATGTCGGACGGCGTGATGCCCGCGGCCGTCATGCGCTCGCGGTAGTAGCTCGAGCGCTCGAAGTTGTAGGCCACCTGCTTCTTCAGGCGTTCGAGCTGCAGCGCGTGCATCGCGTCGCGCGACAGCGTCTCGACCGCCGGGTTCCACAGCGCGCGGCCCGGATCGTTCGCGTGCTGGTGTTCAATGCCCACCGTCGCGCTCCGGGTCGGGTTGGCACAGCTCGAGGCGCAGGCCGCTGGCCGCATCGGGCGCGAAGAAGGCGATCGTGCCGTGCGCGCCGCGGCGCGGAAATCCCGGCAGCGGTTGCAGGCCCGCCGCGGCGAGCGCCGCGCTGCCGGCGGCGATGTCTTCGGTGTGCACGCTGAGATGGTTGAGGCCGGCCGCCGTGCCCATCGTCTCGCGCGCGAAGGCCGAGGCCGGTCCGCCAGTGTATTCGAGCAGCTCGACCACCACGTTAGCAGCCTGCAGCTCGGCGACGCGCAGGCCCACGTCGGGCAGCTCGCGACGACTGGACGGCTCGCCGAACAGCGGCCGCATGCTGGCGAGCGCCGCGTCGAGGTCGGCGACGACGACGCCGATGTGGTCGATGCGCGGCGCGGTCATGCCGGGCTGTCCTTGCGCGCGCGCAGCGCGGCCGTGCGCAGGTCGTCGAGCGCCATGCGCTCGGCGTCGATCCACACGCGGTAGTCGCGCCGCGCGGCCTCGACGCTGACCACGCCGGCGCGCACGTCGGCCAGCACGAGCGCCGGGTCGCGCTCGGCCGGGTCGCCCCAGCCACCGCCGCCGCCGGCACGCTGGAACAGCACCGTGCCCGGCGCGATGCCGTCGACGATCTGCTTGCTCGCCGGGCGGCGCACGCTGCCGTCGGGCGCGGTCAGCGTCAGCTCGTTGCGCGCGCCGCTGCCGCCGCCGAAAAGGCCGAACGCGCGCGCGCCCTCGTCGACGCCGTCGCCGAACACCACGCCGCCGACGCGCTCGCCGCGCACCTCGAACTCGGTCTCCACGCCGAGGCCGCCGCGCCAGCGCCCGGCGCCGGCCGAGTCGCACCAGTATTCGTGCCGGCGCAGCAGGTGCGGATCGTGGATCTCGAACATCTCGTAGTCCTGCGCCAGGATGCCGCCGGCGCAGTTGATGAGGCCGATGTGGTCGTAGCCGTCGGCGCCCTTCACCGCGCCCGAGCCGCCCTTGAGCGACAGGAACAGGATGTCGGCATACGGCCGGTCGTGGCGCGGGTCGTGGCCGGCGATCGCCATGCCGAGGAAGCGGTTCCAGCCGGCGCACACGCGATCGGGCAGCGCCGGCGCCAGCGCGCGGAACAGCGCATCGGAGATCGGGCCGGTCAGCGAATTGCCGAAGGTGGTGGCCGCCGGAAAGCGCGCGTGCAGGAACGAGCCCTCGGGGTTGACGATCTCGATCGATCGCGTCAGCCCGTCGTTGTGCGGCATGTCGGGGCTGACCAGCATCAGCAGCGACAGCAGCAGCGCGCTTTTGGTGGTCGAAGCCGGCGCGTTGACGAAGCCCGGCGTCTGCGGCGAGGTGCCGGTGAGGTCGATGGTGAGGCGCTCGCCGTGCACCTCGACCGCCAGCGCGATCGTCATGCGCGCGCCGGCGTCGACACCGTCGTCGAACACGATGCTTTGCGCGGTGTAGCGGCCATCGGGAATCGCCGCGACCTCGGCGCGCAGCATGCGCGCGGTGCGGTCGAACAGCGCCTCGAGCAGCAGCGGCAAGCGCTGCGCGCCGAAGCGCTCGACGAGCGCCAGATAGCCGCGCTCGCCGACACGGCAGCCGCCGATCTGCGCCTTGATGTCTTCGGCCACCACCGACAGCCGCACGTTGGCGAACACCATGTCCCACACGTCGCGGCGCAGCTTGCCGCGCTCGACGATCTTCAGCGGCGGGATGCGCAGCGCCTCCTGCCAGACCTCGCGCGCGTTCGGGTTGTAGCCGCCGCGCACCGCGCCGCCGATGTCGGCCTGATGGCCCTTGCACGCTGCCCAGGCCACCAGCTTGCCGCGGTGGAACACCGGCTTGAACACCGCGACGTCGTTGTTCTGGTTGCCGCCCGAGAACACGTCGTTGTGCAGGATCACGTCGCCGTCGTGCACGTCGTCGCCGAAGTAGCGGATCACGTGCTCGCACGCCGGCTGCAGCGCGAACGCGAGCACCGGGATGTACTCGGTCTGCTCGAGCATGCGGCCGCGCGCGTCGTACAGCCCGGTGACGAAGTCGCGCGCCTCGCTCAAGATCGGCGAGCGCGTGGTGCGCAGCAGCGCCAGGCCCATCTCCTCGGTCACCGACTTCAACCGCCGCTGCAGCACGGCAAGCTCGACGGCGTCGACGCGGGTGGCCGTCCGCTTCACGGGCGCGCGCGGCGCCGATGTGCGTTTCGCGGGTGCGCGCTTCGCAGACCCGCGCCGCGTCGACGCGTGTGCAACGCTGCGGCGCGCGCGCGCGGTCATCGGGCCATCTCCCGCGTTGCGGCCGGCAGCTCGAGCACGCAATTGCCCATCGCATCGACGCTCAAGTGCACCTTCGGCGGCACGACGATACTGGTCTGCGGCGTCTCGACGATCGCCGGGCCGGCAAAAGCGTGGCCGTGGCGCAGCGCGAGGCCATCGAACACCGGCACGCGCCGGAAGCCGGTCTTCGGCCCGAGGTAGACCGGCCGCTGCCCCGTGCGTGCGGCGCGCGCGTCGCTGCGGCCGCGCGGCTCGGCGCGCCAGCGCGGCTCGAGCGTGACGCCCACCGCCGACAGCCGCAGGTTGAGCAGCTCCACCGCGGTGCCCTCTTCGCGCAGGTGGTAGCCGTAGAGTTGGTCGTGCCGGCGATGAAAGTGCTCGCGCAGCGCCGGCCAGTCGCCCGCCTCGATCAGCCTGGCCGGCACGTCGACATCGACCTCGTGGTACTGGCCCGCGTAGCGCAGGTCGAGCCGGCAGCGCAGGCGTTGCCGGCGTTCGCCGAAGCCTTCGCCGGCGAGCTGCGCCCGCGCCTCCTGCACCAGCGCGCGCCAGGCGCGGCGCACGGCGTCGGCGCCGCCCTTGCCTTCGGGCAACGTGCACGCGATGCTGCGCACGCGGTCGTGAACGAGATCGGTGCGCAGCATGCCCGACGCGCAGAAGGTCGACGCGTCGCGCGGCACGACGACGCGGCGGATGCCCAGCTCGGCGGCAATCGCCGCGCCGTGCACCGGGCCGGCGCCGCCGGCGCACACCAGCGGCAGCGCGCGCGGATCGTGGCCACGGCGCACCGACACCTCGCGGATCGCAGCCGCCATCGCGACGTTGATCACTTCGACCATGCCCCAGGCGGCCTCGACGACATCGACGCCGAGCTTGGCCGCGACCTGCGTGGCCACCGCGCGTTCAGCCGCCTCGCGATCGAGCGGCATGCGGCCGCCGGCGAACGATGCGGCGTCGAGGTAGCCGAGCAGCAGGTTGGCGTCGGTGCAGGTGGCGTGCTTGCCGCCGCGGCCGTAGCACGCCGGGCCGGGGTCGGCGCCGGCGCTTTGCGGGCCCATGTGCAGCAGGCCGCCCTCGTCGACCCAGGCGATCGAGCCGCCGCCGGCGCCGATGGTGTGGATCTCCATGCCCGGCAGCGCGAGTGCGTAGCCGTTGACGCGGCCTTGCGTCGTGACCTCGGGCGCGCCGTCCTTGACCAGCACGGCGTCGAAGCTGGTGCCGCCCATGTCGACCGAGACGAAGCTGCGCTGTCCGCCGCCCAGGCACGCGAGCGCCGCCGCCGGCGCGGCCGCCGGGCCCGACAGCAGCGTGGCCGCGGCGCGCTGCGTCACCGCGCCGAGCGACGCGACGCCGCCGTTGGACTGCATCACGAGCAGCGTGCCGGTAAAGCGCAGCTCGTCGAGCCGCCGCTGCAGCGAACCGAGATAGCGCGCCAGCACCGGGCCGACCGCGGCGTTGAGCGCCGTCGTGCTGGTGCGCTCGTAGTAGCGCAGCTGCGGCAGCACCTCGGACGATGCGCACACATACGCGCCCGGCAGCGCGGCGCGCACGCGTTGCGCCGCGCGCGCCTCGTGGCCCGCGTTGGCATGCGCATGCATGAAGCAGATCGCCACCGCTTCGACGCCATCGTCACGCAAGCGTCGGCACGCAGCGTCGAGGTCGGCATCGCTCAGCGGCTCGATCTCGGCGCCGCTCGATTCCAGCCGCCCGCCTACCGGCAGCCGGCGTTCGCGCGGCACCACCGGCGCCGGCGGATGCCAGCGGTTGTCGAACATCTGCTCGCGGATGCCGCGGCGCATCTGCAGCGCATCGGTGAGGCCGCGCGTGGCCAGCAGCGCGGTCTTCGCGGTGCGGCCGGTCAGCACGGCATTGGTCGTCACCGTGGTGCCGTGCACGATCAGCTCGACGCGCGCGATGAAGCGCTCGATCGCCTCGCCCGCCGCGGCGGCCAGCGCCTTCAGCCCGCCGACGACGGCGATCGACGGATCGGCCGGCGTCGACAGCTCCTTGTGCGACAGCGTCGCGCCGCCCGGATGCAGCAGCACGAGGTCGGTGAAGGTGCCGCCGACGTCGATGCCGATTCGGTAGGCCATGACGCGCGTGTGTGGGGTGGCCCGCGTCAGGCCACGACGCGCGCGCCGTAGAGCGCGTCGATCTCGCCGGCGGCGAGGCCGGCCTCGGCGAGCACCGAGCGCGTGTGCTGGCCGTACTTGGGCGCGAACGGCAGCTGCGAAGCCGACGTCTCGCGGTCGACCGCCATCGGCGGCATGCGCACCACCTGGCCGCTCGGCAGCGTGGTCGTCGTCAGCTTGGGCGCGATCTGCGCCAGCTCGCGCACCTGGCGGATGTCGAGGATCTGCGTCGCCGGAATCGTCGCCTGCGCCAGGTCGGCGAGCAGCTCGGCCGCCTCGTGCTGCGCGGTCACCGCCGCCATGTCGCGGTGGATCGCCTCGCGCTCGGCGTGGCGGCCCTCGTTGGTGACGCGCACCGCGTTGGCCACCGGCGCGAACTTCGGGATCGCGGTCAGCCGCTTCCACTGCACGTCGCTGCCGATCGCCAGGTACACGAAACCGTCGCGCGCCGGGTAGACGTTGGTCGGGATGAACTTGCGGTGCTCGTTGCCGGCGCGCGTGATCTCGTCGGGCTTGCAGCCGAAGTCGATCAGCGGCAGCACGGTGATCAGCCACGACGCCGCGGCCTGCAGCATCGACACGTGAATCGCCCGCCCCTCGCCGCTCTCGCTGCGTTCGAGCAGCGCGAGCATCACGTTGGCATACAGCTCGTCGCCGGCCTTCAGGTCGATCACCGGCAGGCCCATCAGCGTCGGCGGGCCGTCGCGCATGCCGGTCACTTCCATGAAGCCCGTCATCGCCTGGATCACCGGGTCGTAGCCCGGCGCATTCGGGTACGCCGGCCCCTGCGCCGAGATGCCGGCCCACACCAGGCCCGGAAACTGCGCGCGCAGCCGCTCGGGCGCGATGCCGAGCGACGCGTAGCGCGACGGCACGGTGTTGCAGCAGAACACGTCGACGTCGAGCGCATCGATCAGCCGCAGCAGCAGCGCCTGGCCGCGCTCGTCTTTCAGGTTCAGCGCGATCGCCTCCTTGCCGACGTTGGGCGCGACGAAGTAGCTGCGCCGGTCGTCGTCGGCCACGCGGCTGCCGATGTAGCGGTTGGGGTCGCCGGGCAGGCCGTCGCCCGCAGCGGTCGCCTCGATGCGGATCACGCGCCAGCCGAGCTGGCGAAAGCGCAGCGTCGCATACGGCAGCGACAGCGCCTGTTCCATCGACAGCACGGTGCGCATTTTGGTCACGGGTTTCAAGCTGCTCCTCTCAGCCGCCTGCGATCGGCGGCGCCAGGACGACTTCGTCGTCGTCACGGATCGGATGGTCGCGATTCGCGTGTTGTCGATTCACCGAGACCAGCATGACGTCGATGTACTCGAACGCGCTCCTGTAGCGCTCGCTGCGCGTCGGCAGCCAGTCGAGCAGCATGCCCACCGTCGTGATCTCGCTCGGTAGCACGATGTCTTCCGAGTCGCATCCCATGCTGTTGCGAAGCCAGGCGAAGTACTTCAGCTTCATTCGCGTTCAGGCCGTCGCGCCCTCGGCCCGGCGAACCTGCCGCTGCTCGTGGATCGCGCGGGCGACGGTCTCCGGCGACATCGGCGGGTTGAAGATGCGCACGCCGGTGGCGTTGAAGAGCGCGTTGGCGATCGCCGGCGCGATCACGATCGTCGGCAGCTCGGAGATGCCCTTGGCGCCGTACGGGCCCTCGGCGCAGTTGCTCTCGATGAAGTGCATGTCGAGCGGCGGCATCTCGGGCGCCGTGATCAGCTTGTAGTCGCGGAAGCACGCGTTCTTCAGGCGCCCGTTCTCGAGCCGCATGTTCTCGCTCAACGCGTAGCCGAGACCGATCGCGATGCCGCCTTCGACCTGGCCTTCGAGGCCCATGCGGTTGATGACGCGGCCCACGTCCTGCGCCACGGTGATCTTGTCGACCTTGATCTCGCCCGTCAGCGTGTCGACCGTGATCTCGGCGATGTGCACGGCGTGCGAATACGCCGCCGAATGATCCGACACATGCTTGGCGCCCTCGGGCTCGCTCTTGGGCTCGTAGTAGTCGGTCACCATCACCAGCTCGGGCACCTCCTGGAAGTGCATCTGCCGCAGCAGCCGTTCGAGCTTGATCAGCGGCGTGCCGTCGCGGCTGCGCACCACCGAGGCGTCGCGCAGGTCGAGGCCCTGGGCCGGCTCGCCGAGCGCCTTCTCGGCGGCGGCGAGGATCTGCGCCTTGGCCTTCAACGCCGCGCGGCGCGTGCCGTTGCCGGCGATGAAGGTGGTGCGCGATGCGTGCACGCCCACGTCCCACGGCGCCACGTCGGAATCGTTGTTGACGATCGTGACGTGCTCCAGCGGCACGCCGAGCTCCTCGGCGACGATCAGCGTGATCACCGCGTCGATGCCCTGCCCGATTTCCGACGCGCCGGTGATCACCGTCACACGCGCATAGTCGTCGACCTTGAGGATGGTGCCGATGCCGTCTGACTTGTGAATCTTGGCGCCGCCGGCGTTGTGGATCGACGAGGCGAGGCCGATGCCCTTCTTGTAGCGGCCAGGCGCGTCGCGCAGCGCCGCGTAGGCCTTGCGCTTGCGGCTGTAGTCGCTGGCCGCGGCGGCGGTCTGCAGGCACTCGGCCAGCGCACACTCGCGCAGGAACGATTTCTGCGGCGTCACCTCGCCCGACTTCTGCGCGTTCTTGAGGTGGAATTCGAGCGGGTCCAGGCCGGAGGCCTCGGCCACCTTGTCGGCCAGCATGTCCATCTGCTGCGCGGTGGCCCAGGTGGTCTGCACGTTGCCGTAGCCGCGGAACGAGCCGGCGTACGGGTTGTTGGTGTAGATCGCCTGCGCCTTGAAGTCGACCACCGGCACGCGGTAGTGGCCCGACGTGGTGCGCATCATGATCACCGGAATCGTCGGCCCCCACGACGTATAGGCGCCGTTGTCGAGCAGCACGTCGGCGCTGCGGAAGGTGAGCACGCCGTCGCGCGTGCAGCCGGTGCGCATGTGGATGATCGCCGCCTGGCGCGTCGGTGCGGCCTTGAACTCCTCCTCGCGCGAGTAGATGACCTTGACCGGGCGGCCGGTCTTCTTGGCCAGCAGCGCGGCGATCGGCTCGTAGGGGTAGACGTCGAGCTTGGAGCCGAAGGCGCCGCCCACGGGCGGCTGGATCACGCGGATGTCACCGGGGCCGATGCCGAGCGCCGGCGCCAAGTCCATCTTGTAGTTGTAGGGGTACTGCGTCTGCGTCCAGATCGTCAGCTTGCCGTTGTGGTCGAAGTCGGCGATCGCGCACGACGTGCCCATGCAGCAGTGCGTCACGTGGTGCGGGCGGAACACGCTGTCGACGATGCAGTCCGACGCCGCTTCGGCCGCAGCCAGGTCGCCGTGCTTGAACTGGAAGTTCAGGCTCTTGTTGCCGGCGAAGTTCTCCTGGATCAGCGGTGCGCCTTCGGCGGCGCCGGCCTCGGGCGTGAAGACGCCGGGCAGGTCTTCGTACTCGACCTCGATGAGTTCGAGCGCCCGCAGAGCGATCTCCTCGGTCTCGGCAGCTACCGCGGCGACCTCGTCGTGCTCGCAGCGCACCTTGTCTTTCAGCGCCACGTTGTCGCGCACGAAGCCGAACTTGAGGCCCGCGGCGTCCTTGCCCGTCAGCACCGCGTACACGCCGGGCAGCGCTTCAGCCGCCGTGGTGTCGATGCGCACGATGCGCGCATGCGGCCGGCCGGCGAACAGCACCTTGCCGATCAGCATCTGCGGCAACACCATGTCGTTGATGTAGCGCGTCTTGCCGGTGGCCTTCTCGGGCGCGTCGGGCTTCTTGACGCGCGTGCCGATCAGCGTCGGCTTCATCTCCGACAACGTGGCGGTCTTGTTCATGGCTTGCCTCCGCAGGCGACGGCCTCGACGGCGTCGAGCACCTTGGTGTAGCCGGTGCAGCGGCACAGGTTGCCTTCGAGGCCGCGCTGCGCCTGTTCGCGCGTGAGGTTGGGGTTCTCCGCGATCAGGTGCTGAGCCTGCATGATCATGCCCGGCATGCAGAAGCCGCACTGCACGGCGCCGTGGTCGACGAAGGCCTGCTGCACCGGGTGCAGGCCTTCGGGCGTGCGCAGGCCCTCGATGGTCAGCACCTCGCGTCCGTCGCAATCGACGGCGTACATCAGGCAGCTGTTGACGGTCTTGCCGTCGACTTCGATCGTGCACGCGCCGCACTCGCCTTCACCGCAGGCGTACTTGGTGCCGGTCAGGCCGAGCTTGTCGCGCAGCATGGCGAGCGCCTTCATCGTGACGGGCACCGTCAGGCTGACCTCACGGCCATTGAGCTTGAAGCGGATGGCGGCCTCAACGCAGTTCATGGAGCACCTCTTCGACGAACACACGGACCAGATGGCCGCGATACCACGCACTGGCACGCACGTCATCGATCGGTTTGGCGTCCTGCGCAGCGGCGTCGACGGCTGCGGCGATGGTCGCGTCGGCCAGCGGCTTGCCTTCGAGCGCAGCCTCCACGTGGCGCGCGCGCAGCGGCGTGGGCGCGACCGAGCCCATCGCCACGCGCACGTCGGCGAGCTTGCTGCCGGCCACGCGCGCGCCGATGGCGACCGAGACGGTGGAGATCTCGAGCGCCGGGCGCGGGCCGGACTTGCGAAACCTGGCCTCGAAGCCGGCCGCGGGGCGAGCGAACACCACCGCGGTCAACAGCTCTTCGGGCAACTTCACACATCTGCCGGGCCCGACGAAGAACTGCTCCAGCGGCACGCGCCGCGTCTGCACCGCGCCGCCGCGCCAGCAGGCCAGCTCGACCGACGCATTCAGCACCAGCAGCGGCGGGATCGTGTCGCCGGCTGGCGACGCGTTGCAGATGTTGCCGCCCACCGACGCGGCGTTGCGGATCTGCTCGCTGGCGAAGTGCTCGGCCGCCTCGACCAGCACCGGCGCAACCTCGGCGAGCACCGCGCTGCGGCGGATGTCGCTCACGGTGGTGGTGGCGCCGATGCGGACTTCGCTGCCCTTGGCCTCGATGCCGCTCAGGCCCTCGACGCGGCGGATGTTCAGCAGCTTGGCCTTGTACGGGCGCGCGCCGGATTCGGTCTGCGGCGCGAGGTCGGTGCCGCCGCACAGCACGGTGGCATCGCCGCCGGCCATCGCCTGCAAGGCCTCGTCCAGGCGCCGGGGCGCCAGGTAGCTGGCGACCTCTTGCCTCGCTTGCTTCTCGATCACTGGGTTCATGTCGTTCAGAACCTCACGGGTTCGCGATAGCGGCCGTACACCGCGACCAGCTCCTGCGTCATCTCGCCGACGCTGGCATAGGCCTTCACCGCACGCATCAGCGCCGGCATCACGTTGCGGCCGGCCTGCGCGTCGGCGCGCAGTTGCGCGAGCGCGGCCTGCACCGCGCCAGCGTCGCGCTCGCCGCGCAGGCGCTGCAGCGCATCGACGCGCCGGCGCGCGTCGGCCTCGTCGTAGGGGTGGAACTCCACCGGGTGCTCGTCTTCCTTCTCGTTGCGGTAGCAGTTGACGCCGACCTTGCGGAACGTGCCGCTCTCGATCGCGCGTTGCATGCGATAGGCCTGCGCCGACACGCGCGACTGGATCGCGCCGTCGGACACCAGCTTGACGATGCCGCCCTCGGCATCGGTCTCGGCCATGATGGCTTCCATCTGCGTGCGCATCTGGTTGGTGAGCGTCTCGATGTAGTACGAGCCGCCGAGCGGATCGACCGTCTCGGTCAGCCCCATCTCCTCGATCAGCAGCTGCATCGTGCGCAGCGAGATGCGCGCCGAGTATTCGGTGGGGATGGTGTACGCCTCGTCGTACGAGCACAGCGCCATCGTCTGCGCGCCCGAGAGCGCCGAGATCAGCGCGTAGTACGCGCCGCGCACGATGTTGACCTCGGGCTGCTCGAATGTGAGCCCGCCGCCGCCGCCGCCGGCGATCATGCGCAGCCACATCGAGCCCGGCTCCTTGGCGTGGTACTGCTCCTTCATGATCTTGGCCCACAGGCTGCGGCCGGCGCGGAACTTGGCCACCTGCTCGAACAGGTTGCCGAAGATGTTGAAGTTGTACGAGAGCCTGCCCGCGAACTCGTCGACCGGCAGCCCGCGCGCGATCACCTCGTCGGCATAGGCCTTGGCGATGCAAAACGCGTAGGCCATCTCCTGCGCCGGCGTGGCGCCCGATTCGCGGATGTGATAGCCGCACACCGACACCGGGCTGTACTTGGGCGCATGCTCGGCGCAGTACTCGATCGTGTCGCCCACCAGCTTGATCGACGGCTGCACCGGATAGATCCAGGTGCCGCGGCCGATGAACTCCTTGAGGATGTCGTTCTGCGCCGTGCCGCGCAGCTTCTTCAGGTCGTAGCCGCGCTTCTCGGCCATCGCGAGGTACATCGCGATCAGGATCGCGGCCGCGCCGTTGATGGTCAGCGAGACGGTGATCTTGTCGAGGTCGATGCCGTCGAACGCGACCTCGAAGTCGCGCAGCGTGTCCACCGCCATGCCCACGCGGCCGATCTCGCCGTCGGCCTGCGGATCATCCGAATCGAGCCCGCATTGCGTGGGCAGGTCGAACGCGACGTTGAGCCCCGTCTGCCCGTTGGCGATCAGGTACTTGAAGCGCCGGTTCGTCTCCTCGGGGTTGCCGAAGCCGGCGTACTGGCGCATCGTCCACGGCTGCTTGCGGTACATCAGCGGGTGGATGCCGCGCGTGAACGGGTACTGGCCCGGCTCGCCGATCATCGCGGCGCCGCCGCTGGCCTCGACGTCGGCCGCGGTGTACAGCGGCTGGATCTCGATGCCCGATTCGTTGGTCACGGGCTTCAGCGAGCCCTTCGCGCGATCATTCATTTCACGTTCTCCCGCACGAAGGCCGTGATGTCGTCGAGCTTCGATCCGGTGGGGAACACCCCCGCGAAGCCCAGGCTGCGCAGCTCGGCGTGATCGGCCGCCGGCAGGTTGCCGCCGATCAGCCACAGCTTGTCGGTGAGGCCGGCCGCCTCGAGCAGCGGCTTCAACTTGCGGCAGAACGGCAGGTGCGAGCCGGCGAGGCTCGACAGGGCGATGACGTCGACGTCTTCGTCGGTCGCGATGCGTGCCACCTGCTCGGGCGTTTGCCGCAGGCCTGTGTAGATCACCTCGAAGCCGGCGTCCATCATCGCGCGCACGACGACCTTGGCGCCCTGGTCATGGCCGTCGAGGCCGGGCTTGGCCAGCAGCACGCGGATGCGCTTTTCACTCATGTTTGCCCCCTATGGCGCTGCGCGCCGGTCCCCCCGAGGGGGAGCGAGCGCCTACGGAGCGGCCGGTCGGCGCTCTGCTCATCTAGACAACTCCTTGGCGATGATCGCCTTCAGGATCTCGCTCGTGCCGCCGCCGATCAGCGTGAAGCGCACGTCGCGCAGATAGCGCTGCACCGGGTACTCCATCGCGTAGCCGTAGCTGGCGAACACGCGCGCCGCCTGGTCGCAGATGGCCGCGGCCGACTCGGTGGCGTGCAGCTTGGCCATCGCGGCCTCCTTGTGGTGCGGCTTGCCCGCGGCGTGCAGCCACGCGGCGTAACGCACCAGATGCACCGCCGACTCCAGCGCCGTGGCCATCTCGGCGAGCTTGAACTGGATGCCCTGGAAGCGGTTGATGGTCTTGCCGAACTGCGCGCGCTCGCCGGCGTAGCGCTGCGCCGCATCGAGCGCCGCGCGCGCGACGCCCAGCGCCATCGCGCCGGTGATGATGCGGATCTCGGCCAGGAGCTTGCGCAGATGCTGCTCGCCGTCGCCCTCCTCTTTCGAGAGGCGATGCGAATCGGGCACGAAGCAGCCGTCGAACGCGAGCTGCGAGGTCGGCAGCGCCCACACGCCCATCTTGTGGATCTCGCGGCCGACGGCGACGCCCTTGAACGAGCGCTCGACGAGGAAGATGGTGAGCTTCTTCTCCGCACCGGCCTTCGCGAACACGGTGAAGAAGTCGGCCACCGGCGCCGAGGTGACCCAGGTCTTCTGCCCGTCGATCACGTAGCCGCCGTCGACCTTGCGCGCGGTGGTGGCGATGCCGTCGAGGTCCGATCCCGCGTTGGGCTCGGTCATGCACACGGCGCCGATCTTCTGGCCCTGCAGCGCGGGCTCGAGCAGCCGCTCGACGATGTCGGCATTGCCGAGCAGCTGCAGGAACTTGGTGCCCATCAGCGACTGCATCGCCGCCGCACCGGCGAGCGACATCGAGCCGCGCGCGATCTCCTCGAGCGCGAGCGCGAATTCGGGCAGCTGCAAACCCGAGCCGCCCACGCTCTCGGGATAGCGCAGCCCGAAGAAGCCCATGCCGCCGAGCTCGGTGAACAGCTCGCGCGGGAACACCTTGGCCTCGTCGATCGCCGCGGCCTGCGGCACGACGCGCTGGTCGACGAAGCGCGCGAACGCGTCGCGGATGGCGCGCTGGTCGTCAGTGAGGTCGAAGTTCATGTCACTCCCTCTCCCGCGTGCGGGAGAGGGTGGGGGTGAGGGTCGTGGTGCGGCACGACTCTCCCCTCACCCCTTCCCTCTCCCCGCTGGGGAGAGGGGGAAAGGCGGATCGCGGTCATGGCAGATCGCCTTCGGTCATTCCGTAGTCCTTGATTGCCGCCTCGCGCGAGATCACGCCGTTGCGCACCTCCTCGGCCACGCGCTTGCGGTCGCGCTTCTTGGGGTCGCCCCAGCCGCCGCCGCCGCTGGCCACCTGGTGGTAGACGGTGCCCTTGGGCACGCCGGTGATGAGGTCCTTGTTCTTCGGCACCACGGTCTGGCCGTCGGGGTACGTCAGGCGAATAAAGTTGAGCCCTGCGCCCTTACCGCCCGCGAGGCCGAACGCACCTTCGAAATCGCCGTCGCCGAAGGTCACGAGCTGCGTGTCTTCGGAGCCGATCTCGAACACCGTCTCCACGCCGAGCCCGCCGCGCCACTGGCCGGCGCCGGCCGAGTCGGTGAGCAGCTCGTGCTTGATCAGCCGGTGCGGCGTCTGCTGCTCGAACATCTCGTAGTCCTGGTCGAGCACGCCGCCCGAGGCGTCGATCATGCCGATGTGGTCGTAGCCGTCGCAGCCGCGCAGCGCGCCCGAGCCGCCCTTCAGCCCCATGAAGCCGATGTCGACGTAGGTTTCGTTCTTCTGCGGGTCGGTGCCGGTGGTCAGCGAGCACAGCAGGTTGTTCCAGCCGGCGGTCACGCGGTCGGGCATCACCGGGCTCAGCGCGCGCTGGATCGCGTCGGCGTTCGGCGGGCACAGGTGGTTGCCGAAGGTCGTGGCCTTGGGGTACGCGGCGTTGAGGATCGTGCCCTCGGGAATCACGATCTCGATCGGCTGCACCATGCCCTCGTTGTGCGGGATGTCGGGGTTCACCATCTGCAGCAGCGTGAGGATCGTCGCCGACGCGCTCGACGTGAAGGTGCCGTTGACGAAGCCGTTGGTCTGCGCGTCGGTGCGCGAGTAGTCGAAGCGGATCGACTTGTCTTTCACTTCCACGTCGACGCGGATCGTGTACTTGCTGCCGACGTTGCGCCCGTCGTAGTACACATAGCCCTCGCCGGCATAGCGGCCATTGGGGATCTTGGCGATCTCGGCTTCCATCATCCGCCGCGTGGCGTCGAACAAGGCCTGCTTGTGCGCCTCGAAGCTGGCGAGGCCGTACTTGCCGATCAGCTCCAGCATGCGCCGCTCGCCCACGGTGCAGGCGCCCATCTCGGCCTTCATGTCGTGCTGCACGATGTCGAGGCGGATGTTGGCGAAGATCAGGTTCCACACGTCCTGGCGCAGCTTGCCGCGCTCGACCACCTTGATCGCCGGGATGCGCAGCGCCTCCTGCCACACCTCGACCGCGTTGGGGTTGTAGCCGCCGCGCACGTTGCCGCCGATGTCGGCCTGGTGGCCCTTCACCGCCGTCCACGCCACCAGCGTGTCGCCGTGGAACACCGGCTTGAACACCGCGACGTCGTTGTTCTGGTTGCCGAGCGAGAACACGTCGTTGTGGAAGAACACGTCGCCGGGGAAGATGTTGCCGTCGAAGGTCTTGCGGATGTGCTTGCACACCGGCGCCAGCGAGAACGCGAGGATCGGCAGGTTCTCGGTCTGCTCGAGCATACGGCCCTCGGCGTCGTAGAGGCCGGTCACGTAGTCCTTGGCCTCGCAAAGGATGGGGCTCCTCGTGGTGCGCTCCATCGAGATGCTCATCTCGTCGGTGATCGCCTTGAAGGTGCGCGCGTACACCGACAGCAGGATGGGATCGATCGTCATGCCGGCACCTCCTCTTTGCGTTGGGCGCGCTTCAGCAGCTCCTCGCGCCCCTTGGCATAGAGCACGAACGACCCGAGCGGATCGACCGTGCAGTCGAACGAATCGCTGACGAAGATCGCCGTCGTGCGCTGCTCGATCAGCGCCGGCCCGGCAACGCGGTGGCCGCAGCGCATGCGGTGGCCGTCGTACACCGGCACCGGCGCGAAGGCGTCGCGCTCGAACACGTACATGCTGCGCTCGCCCTTGCGCGCCGCGCTCGCGTCGGCGCCGCCCGGCGCGTCGCGCCGCACCACCGGGCGCTCGGTGGCGCCGATGGCCTGCAGCCGCACGTTGATGATCTCCACCGGGCTCGCCTCGGCCTCGAGCGTGTAGCCGTAGAGGCGCTGGTGCTCGTCGTGGAAGGCGCGCGCGATCATGCCCGCGTCGCGGCGGTCGATGGCCTCGAGCGGCACCGGCACCGACACTTCGTGGTACTGCTTCAGATACCGGCAATCGAGCCGCAGCTCGGAGCGCCGCGCCGGCGCGGCGATGCGCTCGCTGGCCAGCAGCCGATCGCCCTCGTCTCGCATCTGGCCCACCAGCGTCGCCAGGCGCGGCCAGTCGAGTGACTCGAGCCGCGCGACGAAGGTGCGCACGAAGTCGTGCTTCAGCTCGCCCATCAGCATGCCGAAGGCGCACAGCACCGAGGCCTCGCGCGGCACGATCTGCAGCGGCACCTCGAGCTCGTGGCAGATCAGGCAGCCGTGGATCGGGCCCGCGCCGCCGCCCGGGATCAGCGGGAACTCGCGCGGGTCGAAGCCGCGCTTGATCGTCACCTCGCGCACGCCCTGCGCCATGTTGTTGCACGCCACGCGGTACATGCCGGCCGCGGCCTGCTCGATGGTCAGGCCCATCGGCCTGGCGATATGCGTTTCGATCGCCTTGCGCGCGGCGGCCACGTCGAGCTTCATGCGGCCGCCGGCAAAGTACTCCGGGTCGAGGTAGCCGAGCACCACGTTGGCGTCGGTGGTGGTGGGCAGCGTGCCGCCGCGGCCGTAGCAGGCCGGGCCGGGGTCGGCGCCGGCGCTTTGCGGGCCCATGCGCAGCAGGCCGCCTTCGTCGAGCCAGCCGATCGAGCCGCCGCCGGCGCCGATGGTGTGGATGTCGAGCATCGGCAGCGCGATGCGGTGGCGCGCGATCTCGCCGTCGTTCTCGAGCATCGGCGCGCCCACGGCCACCGAGGCCTCGAAGCTCGTGCCGCCCATGTCGGTCGTGATGCAGCGGTCGGTGCCCAGCGCTGCGGCGTAGAACAGGCCCGCGCCGGGGCCGCCGGCGGGCCCGGACAGCAGCGTCAGCGCCGCCTTGTCGCGCGCGGCCTGCGGCGTGACCACGCCGCCGTTGGACTGCATGATCAGCAGCAGCGCGTCGAAGCCGGCTTCGGCCAGGCGCCCCACCAGCTGGTCGAGATAGTGGCCGAGCTTGGGGCCGACGTAGGCGTTGAGCGCCGTGGTGCTGAGGCGGTCGTAGAAGCGGATCGAGGGCAGCACCTCGCTGGAGACCGACAGATACGCCTGCGGCCAGGCCTTGCGCACCACCTCGGCGGCGGCCTGCTCATGCGCCGGGTTAGCGAACGAGTTCATGAAGCACACGGCCACCGCCTGCACGCCCTGCGCCTTCCACTGCTCGACGGCCGCGCGCACGGCACCGAGATCGAGCGGCTGCAGCTCGCGCCCGTCGCGGTCGATGCGGCCGCGCACGCCGAGGCGCCGCGCGCGCGGCACCAGCGGCGTGACGTTGGTGTAGCGGTTGTTGTACTGCTCCTCGCGGATGCCGCGGCGCATCTCGAGCGCGTCGCGCACGCCCTCGGTGGTCAGCAGCGCGCAGGCCGCGCCGGTGGAGGTGAGCGTGGCGTTGGTGGTCACCGTGGTGCCGTGCACGATGGTGTCGATGCGCCGCGCGAACTCCTGCAGCGTCAGCGGCGAGGTCATCGCCGCGGCGATCTGCGCGAGGCCTTCCACCACCGCGATCGACGGGTCGGCCGGCGTCGACAGCGTCTTGTGGATCAGCGGCGGCTCGCCGGCCTGCGCGACGACGAAATCGGTGAACGTGCCGCCGACGTCGATGCCGACCTTGTAGGTTGTCATGATCTTTCTCCCTGCGCCGCCACCAGCCTGCGCACGTCGTCCTTCAGCACCTTGCCGAGCGCGTTGCGCGGCAGCGTGTCGACCACGACCAGATCCTTCGGATGCTTGAAGCGCGCGAGCCGGCCGTCGAAGGCCTTCAGCACGCGCTCGCGCTCGACCGCCGCGCCGGCCTTGGGCACGACGACCGCGACCACCACCTCGCCCCAGCGCGCGTCGGGGCGGCCCACCACCGCCGCCTCGGCCACGTCGGCGCAGTCGAGCAGCACCGCTTCCACCTCGGCGGGGCTCACGTTTTCGCCGCCGGAGATGATCATGTCCTTCAACCGACCGTCGACCCACAGGAAGCCGTCGTCGTCGAGATGGCCGCTGTCGCCCGAGTGGAACCAGCCGTCGGCCAGCGCCTGCGCGGTGGCCTTGGCGTCGCGCCAGTAGCCGCTCATCACGTTGGCGCCGCGCACCAGGATCTCGCCGCTCGCGCCGCGCGGCACTTCGCGCCCCTGCGGGTCGACGATGCGCAGCTCGCAGTCGCACGCCGCACGCCCGGTGGAGCCGACCTTGCGGAACGCCTCGTCGGCATGCAGGCAGGCGGCGATCGGCGCGGTCTCGGTCGCGCCCCAGACCTGCACCATCGGAATGCCGCGCGCATGCACGGCGCGGATCAGCCGCTCGGGCACCACCGTGGAGCCGGTGCTGATCATGCGCAGGCTCGACAGGTCGGCCTTCTCCCAGCGCGGGTGCGCGATCAGCGCCTCGAGCTGCGCCGGCACCAGCACCGTCAGCGTGATGCGTTCGCGCGCGATCGTATCGAGCGCCGCATCGGGGTCGAACTTGGGGTGCAGCCACACCGTGCAACCGTTGCGCAGCGCGGGCGTGGTCTGGATGTTGAGGCCGCCCACGTGGAACAGCGGCAGCGTGGTCAGCACGCGGTCGTCGGCGCGCATGCCGTGCATGTCGACGCTGGCATCGGCGTTGGCCTGCAGCGCGGCATGCGACAGCACCGCGCCCTTGGGCCGGCCGGTGGAGCCCGACGTGTAGCACAGCAGCAGCGGCGCGTCGTCGCCCGGCGCGTCGGGGCCGGCAGCGCTCAACGTCGCGCGCTCGCGCCAGGCGTCCCAGCTCGCCCAGCCGACCGGCACCGTGGCGCCGAGCGCCGCGCAGCGCGTGCCGCCCGGCACCACCGAAGCCGCCGCGCTCGGCGCGGTGAACGGATCGTCGACCACCAGCATCGCGGGCTGGCATTCGGCAAGCATCGCGCGGTGCTCGGCCGGCGCGAGCCGCCAGTTGACCGGCATGAACATCGCGCCCAGCCGTGCGCAGGCGAACAGCGCCGCCAGCATCGTGCCGCTGTTCAGCGCCAGCCAGGCCACGGCATCGCCGCGCCGCACGCCCTGGGCGGCGAACACCGCCGCCGTCTCCTCGACCAGCCGCGCGAACGCGGCGTAGGTCCACGTGCCGTCGGGGCCGCACACGGCGTGCTGGTCACGCCGGGCCTGCGCGTTGGCGCGGATCCATTGGCTGACGTTCATGCCGCTCGCCCCCTCGCGCTCGTCAGGCGTCGCCGACGTCGAGCACCACCGCCATCGCGGTGTCGCCCGCCGCGCAGCCGGTGAACAGGCCCGTGCCGCCGCCGCGCAGCACCAGCGCCTCGATCAGCTCGATGATCGAGCGCGTGCCCATCGGCGACTGCGGGTGCCCCCACACCAGCGAGCAGCCGTACGGATTCATCGCGCGCCAGTCGACGCCGGTCTGGCGCGAGAAGTAGATGTCGTTCACCGCGAACGGGTTGTGCGTCTTCACGATTGCCAGCTCTTTGAAGCTGCAGCCGGCCTGCGCCAGCGCCTGCGCCGCGGCGGGCACGGTGGCCTCGGGCATGTGCGCCAGCTCGGCGCGTGCGAGGCCGAAACCGCGGATGCGCACGGCGATCTTCTTGTCGCTGGCCAGCTCGCGCGCGCGCTCGCGCGTGGTCACCACGAGCGCCGCGTTGCCGTCGGCCGGATGCGTCTGCCCGCCGAAGGTGACGGTGCCACCCGGCGTCACCGGTTTCAGCGCGGCCAGCCCCTCGGGCGTGGAGCGCGTGATGCCCTCGTCGGCCTCGAGCGTGGACGCCGTCTTCTTGTAGTTGGGCGTCGGCACCTCGAACGGCAGCGACATGAAGCGCTTCAAGAACGCCGCGCCGCTGTCCAGCGCCTGCGCGTACTGCGACTCGCGCTGCAGCACCACCTCATGCTGCTCGGCGGTGCCGATGCCGTGGCGCTTGGCCACGTTCTCGGCGGTGACGATCATCGCGTGCGGGCCCAGCGGGTCGCAGTTGAAGTTGTCCATCACCCAGTCTTCGGCGGCGCCGGTGCCGCCCGGGCCCTTGGGATTCGGGTAGTAGAGGTGCGGGCCGTTGCTGGTGCGGTCGCATGCCAGCACCAGCGCGGTGGTGGCCAGGCCCGATTCGACCTCCTGCACGCCGGCCAGCAGCGTGCGCACGCCGGTGGCGCAGGCCTGCATCAACGTGGGCCCGCCGGCTTGGGGCGCGCCGATGAGGCCCATGATCCACGGCGCGCCGTAGAACGAATGCTTCTGCGGCACCGAGAAGCCGAGCACGCCGTAGTCGAACACCTTGGGGTCGATGCGGCGCTTGGCGAGTTCGCGCTTGGCGACCCAGGCCGCGAACTCGATGCTGTGCAGGTTGGCGAAGCTGCCCTGCCAGCGCGCGAACGGCGTGCTCCAGTAGGCGCCATAGGGGATCTCGGCCTTGTAGGTGGCAGTGGCTCGGCTCATGACAGCGCGCTCCTCGTCGGGGCAGATCGGGTGGGTGCCGGCGCGGCAGGCGCCGGTGCGGCCTCGGATTCGAGGCCCGTGGCCTGCACGAACACGCGATGCGCGTGGCGCAGGTGATCGAGCATGGCCGCGGCGGCGGCATCGCCGTCGCCGGCGGCAAGCGCCGCGGCCACGCGTTTCAGGCCGCGCAGCACGATCGTGCGCACCGCGGCGTCGCCGAGCGTGAGCGCGCGGATGTGCTGCATGTGGTCGGCGTACTGCTCGACCACGCGCACCAGCCGCGCGTTGGGCACCAGCGCGATCCAGGCGTTGCGGTAGTCGACGTGCGCCTGGCGGAATGCGTCGACGTCGCCGGCGCGGTGCGCGGCCGCGGCCGCGGCGAGCGCCTTGTCGATCATCGCGCGCCGGCGCGCGTCGACCGTCAGCGGCGCGATGCGCTTCAGCGCCGCGGGCTCGACCAGATAGCGCACCTCGTAGATGTCGTCCACGTCGCGCCGCGACAAAGCGGGCACCGTGAAGCTGCGGCGGTCGCTCGCCAGCAGCCCTTCGCTGGCCAGCCGCGCCATCGCCTCGCGCACCGGCGTGCGCGACACGCCCAGCGCCTCGGCGAGCTGCACCTCCTGCAGCGGCTGCCCCGGCCCGATCGCGCCGCTGCGCAGGCGCTCGCGCAGCGCGACGTACACGCGCTCGGCCAGCGCCACCGGCCGCTCCACCGGCGCGAAGCTGCGATCGCGATCGCCCACCGCGGCACCTCCACGAAGCCGGCATCAGGGGTCGGCTCGGTGTGCATACTGTATACATGGAACCGCCGCGGCAAGGGGGCAAACCCGATGCGGGGCGGTTTGTTGCGGTGGGTCAAATAGCGGTCAGGCTTCGAACTCGGGGCCGTCATCCACACGGGCCCTGGCCATGCAGGCCCGCCAGTGCCCAACGGGCCCAGCTACGCAGATTCAGGGCTCCTCGGGTTCGATCGGTTCCTCGTCGCCTTCTGCCCATCGGAATTCGAGTGCATTGCGGCGAAGGTAGACGTGATAGACCGCCTCGAGAAACTCGCTGTAGCTCAGCATGCGCTGTGGGATGTCGTCGATCGTCCCGTCGCCTCCGAGCGTGCCGTCGAGCTTCGGCACTCCGTTGCGCGGTGGAGCCGCTCGAATATCGAAGAAGCGAAGGTCGCTTCCGTCCGGTCTATACAGCGCGACATAGAGACGCTCGAAAAGGTCGGCATCGTCGTCTGGTCGATGCCGCGCGGTGTACGGACGAAGGTGACGAACCCAGCTTCCGAAAGACGATGAGCTTTGCTTCGCCTTCGCGTCTTCACAACTGTCGAAGGGCAGGCAGAGCACGCCGATCATGACCGCGTAGGGCTGACGCTTGTGGTAGCCGCTTGCCTCGATGCGCAGTTCCTCTTCGTTGCGCTTCATGTTGTGCGTGTATCGACCCGCCCCGCCGCCTTCACGTATGTGGACCGACTTCAGGGAAATGCCGAGCGCCAGCCCGAGTTGGGGTGTCGAGAAGTTGACGTCGAGCTGCTTCGGGCCGCGCACCGCTGCCGCGCCGCGCTTGGGGCTCGCCTGAATGCCGGGCATCCTTTGCGCAAGGTCCCTCGCCATGGCGGATGCAAAGGCATCCGCGAACCGAATTGCATAGCCGTTCTTCGCGTCGCGCGAGGATTCGCTGCCGGGTCGGACCCCCGCGGCCTCGAGCACCTGCGCGATGACCTCGACTCCGTTCGGCGTTGTCTGCGAAGGCAAGAGTCGATCAGAGGGCATGGTTGTGGGTGCTGACGTGGTTCGCTTCGACCGATGCTACCGGCGGAGCAACCGTATCGCGAGCGCCTCGAGCCGCTTGGGTCGCTCCAGGTCGCATTCCCAAACGACTTCGACCTCCCAACCGAGCGAACGCAGTTCTCGCGACTTGCGCCGATCACGCTTTCGGTTGTCCGCGATCTTCGCGTTCCAGTAGTCGGCGTTGGCTCGCGCCCGAACCGACCCATGCGCGCAACTGTGTCCGTGCCAAAAGCAGCCGTGGAGGAAGACGACGGTCCCGCGGCGAGGTAACACGAGGTCAGGCCGCCCAGGTAGCTGGCTCGAACGAATCGCAAAGCGCAGTCCGCGCGAGTGCAAGAACCGGCGCAGGCGCCGTTCGGGCTCGGTGCGCTCCCTTCGAACACTTTTCATGAGCGCCGAACGAGCCGCGGTTGTCACGAGCCCGCGCGAGCTTGGCAATGTCGACGCGCGGCTGATCATCGTCCGAACGCCGCAAGGCGACGAGTTCAGGCCGGCTGCAAGGCGAGTTCGAACTGCGGCTCTGCTCGACGTGCCGGCGACACGCCTCCGACAGCTGCCAGATGCCTTTCGACCGCAGTGATGAAGCCGGGCTCGAACCGGAGCTTCGCGCGTCTCGCGCGTCCGAGGAACCCAGCCGTGGCCTTTGCAGACAGCAATTGCTGGAGGTTCGCCTCATGCAGGAACTCGAGGAGCGGCGGCGGCGGCACCCCAAGCGGATCGGCGCTGATTCGCACCGCATGCCGCGCACGTCCGTCGAACCGGGCGGCACGCGGCGCCTTTCCATGACCGGAGAACGACCCGTCACGCCCGCGGTCGTAGGCACCCGGCGCGGCAAGTCGCGTACCAATCCAGCGCGCCACCGGCACACTGACGGCGCTTCCGACCAGCCCCCAGCGCGCCGACCTCGTCGCCACTTGCTCTGCGGGTTCAGTCCAGCCAGCCTCGAACCCCTGCAATCGTTCGCCGTCCTCGACACTGATCTTGACGATACGCCCATCGGGCATCAGGACGGCCGGCGGCGATGCAATTCCGATCGTGCTGCCATTCTTCAGCGTCGGCACCGCATCGACCGCCCAGCCGAGACCGCCGAGGCCCTCTGTCCAGTAGAAACCATGTGGCCGAACACCGATGGCGGAGCGCGGGCGCTCGAGCGGGGCGTCGTCAGCCAAGAGCACATCGGCAGGATCGGTCTCGCGCGATGCCAACAGGAAAACGCGCTCCCGTCGCTGCGCGAGCCCGAACGACCAACTGTCGACGACGCGATAGGCCCACCGGTAGCCGCGCCGCTCGAACTCGTCGACGATCGCCCGAATCGCTCCGCCGCCGCCGAGCTGAAGCATGAACGGCACGTTCTCGAGCAGCACATTCGGCACCCGCCGTCGCGACAACAGGCGGAACACTTCGCCGATCAGTCCGGACCTCTTGCCGTCGAGTCCCGCAGTTCGGCCCGCCTGACTCAGATCCTGACAAGGGAAACCGGCGCAGATGAGATCGATACCGGCAGGCAATGAGCGAAGCTGGGTCACGTCATCGCGATAGTCGACACCCGCGAAACGTGAGGTCAGCACGGCGCGAGAGGCCGGCAGCAAGTCGCAGAGCAATTCGGTGTTGTGCCCTGCCTCATGCAACCCCAGCTCGAAACCGCCGATCCCGGCGAAAAGTCCAGCTACGCGGAGCATATGGATATCCGTACAGTTTCTACGATCATACCGATCGCGTCGATTACTGCAAGAACCTCGGCGTCGCGCGGCAGTTGACGCGTCAGCCGTTCGTCGCTCGGCCCTCGAACAGCCGCATCCACAGGCTGCGTGCGGTCTCGAATGCGACGGACACGGTCAACATCGCCTGTCAATGGCCGACGGCCTCGGACAGGTCGCGCTGCAGGTCCGACAACGTGCTCGCATGCACGCCACCACCGAGTGCAAAGGACTCCTTGCCCGCGTGCACGACGTATCTCGCCGTCGCTTTCAAGTCCAGCGCGGCAAGATGAAAGCCCTTGCTCACCGCCGGCGCACTGCTGCGTTTGATCTCGATCGCCCATCGCTGCCGCTTCGGCAGTTCGAGCACGAGGTCGACCTCGGCGCCGCCCGAGCTGCGGTAGAAGAACGCCTGTGTCGTGGCCGGCGCTACGGCGAGCAGGTTCTCGATCACCCAGCCTTCCCAGCTGCCGCCGGCGACGGGATGACTCACCACGTCGTCGAAGTCGGCAAGGCCCAGCAGCGCATGGGCAATGCCGCTGTCGCGCACGTAGACCTTGGGCGAGCGCACCAGGCGCTTGCCTTCGTTGGCGGCCCACGGGCGCAGCCGGCGCACGAGCATCAGGTCGCTCAGCAGGTCGACGTAGCGTGCCGCCGTCTGGCCGCTCACCGCGAGCGAGGCCGCGAGCCTCGCCGCGTTGACGAGCTGGCCCTGCTCATGCGCGAGCATGGTCCACAGTCGTCGCAGCGTCTCGGCCGGGATGCGCGGGCCGAGCTGGGGAATGTCGCGCTCCAAGTAGGTGGCGATGAACTGCTGGCGCCAGCGCAGGCTGGCCGCGTCGCTGGCGGCGTCGAACGACTCGGGAAAGCCGCCGCGCACCCACAGCCGCTGTGCGTGTCTGGCCGGCACCTCCACCGTCGCCAGCGGCTGCAGCTCGAGGTACGCGATGCGGCCGGCCAGGCTCTCGGCCGACTGCGCGAGCAGCGCGCCCGCGGCCGAGCCGAGCAGCAGGAACTGCCCCGCGCGCCGGCCGGCCCGGCGGCGACGGTCGATCACGCCGCGCAGCACGGCGAAGAGGTCGGGGCTGCGCTGCACTTCGTCGATCACGACCAGCCGATCGGCATGCGTGTCGAAGTACACCATCGGGTCGGTGAGCTTGGCGGCGTCGGCGGGCGACTCGAGGTCGAGGTAGAGCGCCTGCGGATCGCGCTGCACGAGCTCCAGCGCCAGCGTCGTCTTGCCGACCTGACGCGGACCGAGGATCGCCACCGCCGGAAATTCGGCCATCAGCTGGCGCAGGAAAGGCAGGCGGTGGCGTTTGTGCATGGTTGCAATTATTCCACGCCATGGAAGAATTGCAATGTTTCATCCCGGATCGCCGCGGCACCCCGGATGCGCCGCTTCGGCGACCGGTCTCAACGCGATCGAGCGTCCGTGCCCTCGAAGCGCCACAACCACATCGCGTAGTGCCTGCTGCCGCCCGCGAACGGCGGCAGCGCGCGCGAATCGGCGCGCAGTTCGTCGAGCAGCGGCGATTTCAGCGCCGCCACCAGCGCCTCGCCGCTGTCGAACACCACGCGGTTGCGCTGCATGTGATCCACGCGCCGCCACGCCGGAGCGTCATCGCACCAGTCGATGCGGGTGCAGACCTCGACGTCGCGGATGCCGCTGAACTTCGCCAGCAGCGGCGTGTGATGCTGCAGGTAGTGGCGCAGCCACGCGTTCGTGTCTTGCGCCGGGCCGGGATAGTGCACGAGCAGGCCACATGCGGGAGCGCCGGGGTCGGTGCCCCACCCTGCCTTGCCCTGCGACGCGGGCACGGCGAACGGCCGCGCGATCATCGCCTGGTGTGTGACGGCCGCATGCGCCAGCGCGGGCCACGCGCCCGGGCTGTGCGCCATCGCATGCAACGCGCCGCCACGGCCGAGCGCGCCTTCCAGCGCCTGCACCGACTCGAAGTACAGCTGCAGCGTCAACAGCGGCAAGGGCCGATCGGCCTTGAACGGCGTGTCGAGGCCATCGGCCGGCGTGCCGAGCACGCCTTGCGCCAGCCCCGGCATGCGACGCAGCTGCTCGATCAACGCGACGCGCGAGGCGGCATCGAAGGCCGTGGTGCCCGTCGCGGCGCCGGCCGATGCGGGCGGCGCCGATTCGAACGTGACGAAGAGCGTCAGCATGTTGGCCTGCACCTCGAAGTCTGCTGCCCGCTGCAACACCGCGGCTCCGGGTGCGGCAAGTGTGGCATGCCCGGCGACGCGCGCTTTTGCTCCGCTGCGCGGCTGCGCAGCGGCGTCGGCGCCACAGGTCGCGGCGATTGCTTGATGCGCATCAGTACGGGTGGCGAAACACCGGATCAATATACCGTCATGGGTATACGCCGGTCGCAGGGCCGGCGACGGCCCGCAAACGGGAGAAACGCATGACGAACCGGTTTCCGCGCTGGATCCTCGGTGCGTTGGCGATCGGCGTGCTGATCGTCGTGCCGTACCTGTACCTGCAGCCGAGCAAGACACAAGCACCCGACCCCGCGGCGCGGCTGCCGGCCAAGGCGGTGCACGTCGACCACCGCGACATCGTCAAGGGCCCGTTCAAGACCGGCCCCGACGTCACGCGCGCCTGCCTCGAGTGCCACAAGGACGCCGCGGCGCAGCTGATGAAGACGACGCATTGGACCTGGGAATCCAAGCCCGTCACGGTGCCGTGGCGCGAGCGCCCGGTCACCATCGGCAAGATCAACCAGATCAACAACTTCTGCATCGGCTCGCAGGGCAACGAGAACAAGTGCATGGCCTGCCACGCCGGCTACGGCTGGGAGGCCGGCAAGGCGGTGCAGCAATCGAAGGCCGAGAACGTCGATTGCCTCGCGTGCCACGCCGAGCCGGGCAGCTACGACAAGGGGCTGTTCGGCAACCCGGCGCCGACGGTCGACCTGCTGGCCGCGGCGCGCGGCGTGCGCGCCACCACGCGCGAGAACTGCGGCAAGTGCCACTTCGACGGCGGTGGCGGCAACGGCGTGAAGCACGGCGACCTCGACGAGAGCTTGTACTTCCCCGGCCGCACGCTCGACGTGCACATGGGCGGCAAGCACAACATGCAGTGCAGCGACTGCCACGTCACGCAGCAACACCGGATCCTCGGCCGCATGGTGGCCGACAACTACACCATCGACCCGGCCGAGCAGGCGTCGTGCGAGCAGTGCCACCACGGCACGGTGCACAAGGACCAGCGCATCAACGGCCACCTCAAGGCGGTGGCGTGCCAGACCTGCCACATCCCGGCGATCGCGCGCGAGGAACCGACCAAGGTGACGTGGGACTGGTCGCAGGCCGGCCAGAACGGCCGCACCGACGACCACTACACGTATCTCAAGATCAAGGGCCAGTTCACCTATGACTCGAACTTCGCGCCGACCTATGCCTGGTTCAACGGCAACAACGCCTACCGCTACTTGCTCGGCGACCCGATCGCGCGCGACGGGCCCACGTACATCAACAAGCCGGCCGGCGACATCAAGGACGCCAAGGCGCGCATCTTCCCGTTCAAGGTGCACGTGGCGCGGCAGCCGTACGACAAGGTGAAAGGCTACCTGCTGCAACCGGTGACGGCGGGCAAGGACGGCTTCTGGACCACCTTCGACTGGAACAAGTCGTTCGCGATGGCCGCGCCGATCACCGGCCTCGCCTATAGCGGCCAATACGACTTCACCGAGACCCGCATGTACTGGGCCACCACGCACATGGTGCAGCCCGCCGACGCGGCGCTGCCCTGCGAGGCCTGCCACTCCGCCTCGGGCAAGCCGGGCCGCCTGGACTGGGCCGCGCTGGGCTACCCCGGTGACCCGATGAAGTGGGGCGGGAGGAAGCTGCCATGAACACCCGCTTGCGCGTTCTTGTCACTGCGTTGCTGTCGAGCGGTGTCGCGCTCGGTGCATGTCAAGCGGTCGCTGCGGCCGCCGCTGCGGCAACCCCCGCGAAGGCTGCGTCGGCGCCGACGCAGGCGGCAACCAAGAGCCTGCACCCCAACTTCGCTCTGCTCGACGCCGGCGGCACCAACGTGCTCGCCAGCGGCCAGGCCGTCTCGACGATGAAGAGCTGCGGCCAGTGCCACGACACCGGCTTCATCGCGTCGCATGCGTTCCACGTCGACCTCGGGCTCAAATCGTTCGCGGCGTCATCGAAGAGCTGGGACGCGAGCCCGGGTCTGTTCGGCCAATGGGATCCGCTGCGCTATCGCTACCTGAGCCAGCGCGGCGACGAGCGGCTCGATCTGTCGACACCGGCTTGGCTGATGCTCAACGGCGAGCGCGTGGTCGGCGGCGGGCCGGCGACCACGTCGCGCGCAGGGCAACCGCTCACCGCTTTGCCGTCGGCGCTCGACGACCCCGAGACCTCGTGGATCACGCCCACCGGCGCGCGCGAAGCCTGGAACTGGCAGCGCTCGGGCACGATGGAGATGAACTGCTTCCTGTGCCATCTGGAGCAGCCCAACCTCGCGGCGCGGGCGCAGGCCATTCGCGCCGGCAAGTTCGCCGATGCCAACACAGCCACGCTGCTCGGGCTTCACGTGGTCGAATCCGGCGCCAGCGGCTGGACGTGGAACCGCGCAGCCTTCACCGCCGACGGCCTGCTCGACAGCAGGCGCCTGGCGATCCAGGACCCCACCAACGCCAACTGCGCCGCCTGCCACGGCGAGGCGCATGCGGGCGGCAGCGAGCCGCTCGCGGTGTCGGCATGCGACCTCGACCAGCCGCAGACCGCCACCACGGGGCAGGTGGTGGCAGCGCAGCGCATCAACGCCTCGGGCGTCAACCTGGCCGGCAAGGCCGCGCTGCACCACTCGTGGGACGTGCATGCCGAGCGGCAACTGCAGTGCACCGACTGCCATCACGCGCTCAACAACCCGGCACACGTCAACGACGCCAAGGGCAAGGCGCCGGCGCATCTGCGCTACGACCCGCGCACGCTCGACATCGACAAGTACCTGCAGCGGCCCGACCACAACATCGCGCGCGGCGTGAACGCGCAGGTGCAGGTGGCGGCGGAATTCAAGGGCACAATGCGCCGCTGCGAGAACTGCCACGACGCGGCGACGAGCCACGCCAACTGGCTGCCGTACGTCGACACGCACATGGCCACGTTGGCATGCGAGAGCTGCCACATCCCGAAGCTGTTCGCGCCGGCGATCCAGTCGTTCGACTGGACGGTGCTGAGCGCAGACGGCAAGCCGGCGCGCAGCTGCCGCGGCGTGAACGGCGCGCCGGGCGACGTGCGCTCGCTGGTCACCGGCTTCGAGCCCGTGCTGCTCGAGCGCGCGGGCGGCAACGGCTCCGCGCTGCTGGCACCGTACAACCTGATCACGACGTTCTACTGGATCTACGACGACGCCGCGGGCCGCACGCGCCCGGTGCGGCTGGCCGACCTGCAAAGCGCCTACCTCGACGGCGGCGCCCATGCCGCCGACATCGTGGCCGCCTTCGACGCCAACCACGACGGCGTGATCGGGCCCGATGAACTGAAGATCGATTCGCCGGCGAAAGAGGCTGCGGTCAAGGCACGGCTCGCCAGGCTCGGACTGAAGAACTTGCGCATGGACGGCCAGGTGCGGCCGTTCGGCATCCACCACAACGTGGCGCGCGGCGAGCATGCGCTCAACGATTGCCAGGCCTGCCATGCCGAGCGCTCGCGCGTGAAGCAGGGCATGCAGCTGGCGAGCTTCGCGCCGGTGGCGCCGCGCTTTGCCGCGACCGGGTCGGCGCAACCCAGCGGCGACGTGCTGCGGCACGGCGACGGCACCCTGCTCTATCAACCCGCACCCGCGCGCGATGCGCTGTACGTGTTCGGCGCCAGCCGGCTCGGCTGGCTCGACGCCGTCGGCGCGCTGGCGTTCGTGGGTGCGCTGCTCGGCGTGATCGGCCACGGCGCGTTGCGGCTCATCGCCTATCGCAAGCGGCCGCACGACCACGCGCCGACCAAGCGGCTGCGCATGTACGACGCCTACCGCCGCTTCTGGCACTGGCTGCAGGCCACCAGCATCGTGACGCTGCTGGTGACCGGGCTCGTCATCCATCGCCCCGACGTCTTTGCCGCGATCTCGTTCCCGGCCGTCGTGTCGCTGCACAACATCGTGGCGGCCATCCTGGTGATCAACGCGGCGCTGTCGCTGTTCTATCACCTGGCCACCGAGCGCATGCGCGAGTACCTGCCGCGACCGGCCGGCTTCGTCGACGACTCGATTCTCCAGGTGAAGTACTACGTGTGGGGCATCTTCAAGGGCGAGCCGCATCCGTTCGACAAGACGCCGAGCGATCGCATGAACCCGATCCAGAAGGCCACCTACTTCGGCATCCTCAACGTGCTGCTGCCGCTGCAGATCGCCACCGGCGCGCTGATGTGGGGCGTGCAGCGCTGGCCCGAGGTGGCCGGCGCATTCGGCGGCCTGCCGCTGCTGGGGCCCGCGCACTCGCTGCTGGCCTGGCTGTTCGCCGCCTTCATCGTCGTCCACGTGTACCTCACGACAACCGGCACCACGCCGCTCGAGGCCATCAAGGGCATGGTCACCGGCGTCGAGGAAGTCGAAGTCCACGCGCACTGAACACCGACAACCCAACCATCCGACTCCGAAGGAAACAACATGGCCATGCAGTGGATCCGCTCGCTGGCACACCGGCCCGAGAAGGCCTACTGGCATCCGTATCTCGCCGGCGCCGTGCTCGGCGTGGTGCTGTTCCTCGCGTTCCTGCTCACCGGCAACGGGCTCGGCTCGTCGGGCGCCACCAGCCGCATCGACGCCGCGCTGGTCGACCTGGTGGCGCCGGCGCACGTCGACCGCACGCCCTATCTGCTCAAGATGGCCGGCGGCGAGCGCAACCCGCTCGACGACTGGATCGTGCCGGTGTTCTTCGGCGCGCTGCTCGGCGGCTTCGCATCGGGCGCGCGCAACGGCCGTTTGAAATTCACCACCACCAAGGGCCCCAACATCTCGCTGCGCACGCGCTGGGCGATGTCGTTCATCGGCGGCATGGTGTTCCTCTACGGCGCGCGCATGGCGCGCGGCTGCACGTCGGGGCAGGCGCTGTCGGGCGGCGCAACGCTCGCCGCGGGGTCGTGGGTGATCATGCTCGCGATCTTCGCGAGCGCCTATCTGCTGGCCTACTTCGTGAGGAAGCTGTGGCTATGACGAACTTCCCGCTCGACGCGCTGACCACCGTCAGCGCCGCGAATCCGTGGACCTATGTCGTCTTCGGATGTGTCGGCTTCGCGTTCGGCTACACGCTCGAATCGGCCGGCTTCGGTGACTCGCGCAAGCTCGCCGCGCAGTTCTACCTCGAGGAATTCACCGTGCTGAAGGTGATGTTCACCGCCATCGCGGTGGCGGCGACGTTGCTGTTCGGCGCGGTGGGCCTCGGCGTCATCGACTTCAGCCACGTCTGGGTCAACCCCACCTACCTCGGCTCGGGCATCGTCGGCGGGTTGATCATGGGCGTGGGCTTCATCATCGGCGGCTTCTGCCCGACCACGTCGCTGGCGTCCGCTTCCACCGGCCGCATCGACGGCATGCTGTTCATGCTCGGCGGGTTCGTCGGCGCGTTCCTGTTCGGCGAGAGCGAGGCCTCGTTCGACCGTTGGTACAACAACGCCGGCTACCACGGCCGCCTGACGCTCGACCAGGTGTTCGGCGTGCCGGCGCCGGTGGTCGTGCTGGCCATCGTGCTGATCGCGCTCGTCATGTTCTGGGGCGCAGAGCAACTCGAGCAGCACGTGGGCGGCAAGGACTTGCGGCGCGAGCCGGTGCTGCGCAAGGCCGGCGCCGCGGCGCTGGTGGCCGGCGCGGTGGCGGTGGTGGTGATCGGCAGCCCGACGTTCGACGACCGCTACCAGCGCCTGAGCTTCACGCGCAGCGAGACGGTCAAGCAGGCCGACGGCAAGGCGCAGACCGTGATGCACACGTACAGCGCCGACGAGATGCTGGCCAAGCGCCTCGCGTTCACCACGCCGGCCGAGGCGTTCAAGGCGCGCTACCAGCAGGCGATCAAGCCGATCTACCTCGACGTGCGGCCCGAGGCGGACTTCAACCTCTACCACCTGGCCGACGCGGTGAACGTGCCGCTGGACCAATTGGAATCGATCATCCCCAGCCTGCTCACCGAACCGCCGGCCAACACGGTGTTCATCACGATCGGCAACGACGAGGCCGCGGCCGTCAAGGCGTGGAAGCTGCTCGTCGCGTCGCGCGTGCAGAACGTCTACGTGCTCGACGGCGGCATCAACCGCTGGATCGCCACCTTCGGCGCCGACGACACGCCTGCGCTGCAGCCGTTGCCGACGGCCGGGGCCGACCAGCTGCGCTACGCCTTCCCGGTGGCGCTGGGCGACCGCTACAAGTCGTGCGCGCCCAACCCGATGCACCACGAGAAGCTCGCGTTCCAGCCGCGCATCGTGCTGCAGCTCAAGCGCGACAAGTCGGGCGGCGGCTGCGGCTGACCGGCGCGCCGGCGCCGGCCGTCAGATGCCGAGTTGCCGCGCCGCCAGGTCCTTCATGATCTCCTCGGAGCCGCCGCCGATCATCATCACCTTCACCTCGCGGTACAGGCGCTCGCTCTTGGTGCCGCGCATGAAACCCATGCCGCCGAGGATCTGCACCGCCTGGTCGGCGCAGAACTGCATCGCCTGCGTGGCCAGCACCTTGGCCATGCAGGCGCGCGCGACGAGATCCTTGGCGTCGCCGAGGCGGTGCTCGAGGCGATACGCGAGGTCGTAGACCACGGCGCGCGCGGCCTCGATGCGCGCCACCATGTCGACGATCTTGTGGCGGATTACCTGCCGCTCGGAGAGCAGCGCGCCGAAGGTCTTGCGCTCGCGCGCCCAGGCGAGCGCCTCCTCGGCGCAGGCCTCGGCGTAGCTGCAGGCCATGGCGGCCATCATCAGCCGCTCGCCGTTGAAGTTGTGCATGATGGCGCGAAAGCCCTCGCCCTCGGCGCCCACCCGGTTGGCCACCGGCACGCGGCAGCCGTCGAAGCGCAGGTGCGCGGTGTCGCTGCACCACCAACCCATCTTCTTCAGCTCGGTGCGCTGCAGGCCCGGCGTGTCGCCGTCGATCACCAGCAGCGACACGCCGCCGGGCCCCTTGTTGGCCGGGTCGGTGCGCACGGCCACGGTGAGAAAGTCGGCCCGCATGCCCGAGGTGATGAAGGTCTTCTCGCCGTTGACCATGTAGTGGTCGCCGTCGCGCACCGCGGTGGTCTTCAGCGCCGCCACGTCGGAGCCGCCGCCGGGCTCGGTGATGCACAGCGCCGCGATCTTCTCGCCGGCCAGCACCGGCGGCACCACGCGCTGCTGCAGCGCCGCGCTGCCGTGCGCGACGATCGGCGGCAGCGCGATGCCGTGCGAGCCCAGGCTCGCCTGCACGCCGCCGCAGCCGGCGCGCGCGACCTCCTCGGCCGCGGCCAGCGTCATGAACAGGTCCGCCGGCGTGCCGCCCAGGTGCTCGGGGTAGCCGATGCCGGTGAGCCCCACCGCGGCCGCCTTGCGGTACAGCTCGCGCGGGAAGGTGCCGGCCTCGTCCCACGCATGCGCGTGCGGCGCGATCTCGGCGTCGACGAAACGGCGCACGGTGTCGCGCAGAGCCTGGTGCTCGGGCCCGAAGTACTCGGCGCGCGGCGGCAGGTTGAAGAGGGTCATGGCGGGGCTCCTGGGCTCCGGTATTCTTGCCGTCTTTCGGCACCCGCCACCGCCCTCACGACCCGAAGGACATTGCGATGACACGCGTCTTCAACTTCTCTGCCGGCCCTGCCGCGCTACCCGAGCCGGCGCTGCGCCGCGCCGCCGAGGAAATGCTCGACTGGCACGGCTCCGGCATGTCGGTGATGGAGATGAGCCACCGCGGCAAGGAGTTCATCTCGATCCACGCCGAGGCCGAGGCGCTGCTGCGCAAGCTGCTGGCCGTGCCGGCGAACTACAAGGTGCTGTTCATGCAGGGCGGCGCGATCGGCGAGAACGCGATCGTGCCGATGAACCTGCTGCGCGGCCGCAAGGGTGCCGACTACGTCGACACCGGCGAGTGGAGCAAGAAGTCGCTCAAGGAGGCGCAGAAGTACTGCGCCGTGAACGTCGCCGCCAGCGCGAAGGACAGCGGCTACACCCGCATCCCCGCGCGCGAGAGCTGGAAGCTCGACCCCGGCGCGGCCTACGTGCACATCTGCTCCAACGAAACGATCGGCGGCGTGCAGTACCACTGGACGCCCGACGTGGGCAGCGTGCCGCTGGTGGCCGACATGAGCAGCGACATCCTGTCGCGGCCGGTCGACGTGGCCAAGTTCGGGCTGATCTACGGTGGCGCACAGAAGAACATCGGCCCGTCGGGGCTGACGATCGTGATCGTGCGCGACGATCTCATCGGCCAGGCGCTGCCGGCCTGCCCGTCGGCGTTCGACTACAAGCTCGTGGCCGACAACGACTCGATGTACAACACGCCGCCCACCTATGCGATCTACATCGCCGGGCTGGTGCTGCACTGGATCGAGGGCCAGGGCGGCCTCGCCGCGATGGAAGCGCACAACCGCCGCAAGGCCGCGCTGCTCTACGACTACCTCGACACCACCGCGTTCTACAAGTGCCCGGTGGCCAAGGCCGACCGCTCGCTGATGAACGTGCCGTTCAAGCTGAAGGACGAAGCGCTCGACGAAGCGTTCCTGAAAGGCGCGCAGGCGCGCAGCATGGTGCAGCTCAAGGGCCACCGCTCGGTGGGCGGCATGCGCGCGTCGATCTACAACGCAATGCCGATCGAGGGCGTGCAGGCGCTGGTGGCGTACATGAAGGAATTCGAGGCCAAGAACGGTTGAGTCGGTTCGATGGCGGTTTGCGATGGTCCACATGCGAGGGATCGGGCGGGGCACCACTGCGGCACGCGCCCTGGCATGCGGCGGTGATGCTGCAGGCCGGTGGTGGTGCCCGCGGGCGGAGGCCCCAGTCGCGGTCGCCCCGATGACGGTGCGGCACGGGCGGTGTTGATGAGGCGTACGCGGCACCGCTCGGTCGTCGCCCGCGAGCGTGGGCCGGGAGCACGCGGGCGCCGCCGGCGGCCTGCCGCGCAGGTCGTCGCAGGCAGCGACAAGCAAAGACGAATGAACAGGAGAACCGAATGCACCCGATCCTCGTCCTGAACCAGATCTCCGCCAGCGGCCTGTCGCGCCTGCCCGCCGAGCTGTACCGCGCCGGCAAGGACGTGACGGATCCGGTGGCGATCCTGGTGCGCTCGGCCGACATGCATGCGATGACGATCCCGCCGAGCGTGCGCGCGATCGCGCGGGCCGGCGCCGGAACCAACAACATCCCGGTGCCGCAGATGAGCCAGCGCGGCGTGCCGGTGTTCAACGCGCCGGGCGCCAACGCCAACGCGGTGAAGGAGCTGGTGCTCGCGGGCATGCTGATGGCGGCGCGCAACCTCGCGCCGGCGATGCAGTTCGTCGCCGGGCTCGAGGCGACGTCGCCGGATCTGGACAAGCTCGTCGAAGACGGCAAGAAGGCCTTCGCCGGCTACGAGCTGGCCGGGCAGACGCTCGGCGTCGTGGGCCTCGGCAAGATCGGCTGCCTGGTGGCCGACGCGGCCATCAAGCTCGGCATGCAGGTGCTCGGCTTCGACCCCGAGATCACGGTCGATGCGGCGTGGAGCCTGCCGTCGCAGGTGAAGCGCGCGGCCAGCGTCAACGAGGTGCTGCGCAGCGCGCAGTTCGTGACGCTGCACGTGCCGCTGCTGCCGGCCACGCGCGGGCTCGTCAGCGAGGCCAACATCGGCCTGATGCGCGCCGGCGCGGTGCTGCTCAACTTCTCGCGCGAAGGCGTCGTTGCCGACGCCGCCGTGCTCGACGCGCTGGCGGCCAGGAAGCTCGGCCACTACGTGTGCGACTTCCCGTCGGCCGCGCTGCACGGCAAGGCCGGCGTGATCGCGCTGCCGCATCTGGGCGCCAGCACGCGCGAGGCGGAGGAGAACTGCGCCGTCATGGTCGTCGACCAGCTGCGCGAATACCTCGAGCACGGCAACGTGGTCAACGCGGTGAACTTCCCCAACGTGTCGATGCCGCGCGAGTCGGGCTTCCGCGTCGCGATCGCCAACGCCAACGTGCCCAACATGCTGGGTCAGATGTCCACCGCGATGGCGCGCGGCGGGCTCAACATCCACAACATGGTCAACAAGTCGCGCGGCGAGATGGCCTACACCATCGTCGACGTCGACAGCGCGGTGGCCCCGGGCGTGCTCGCCGAGCTGGCGGCGATCGCGGGCGTGCTGGCCGTGCGCTACCTGCCGGCTCACGCCTGAGCTGCCGCGGCGCCTTCGGCGCCGAAACCTGATCGCGATCTCGGGTACGCGTGCGCCGGCGGCGCGGCTTCGTGCGGCGCTGCCAGAATGGCCCGAATCACTCGACAGGGCGTGACGCCATGGCCACCGAGCAGCCCATCGACCATCCCTTCGCGGCCACGCTGCAGGGCTTGCGCACGCGCGCAGGCAGGACGCACCGTTTCCACTCGCTGCCCGCGCTGGCGCGACAGATCCCCAACGTCGCGCGGCTGCCGCAGTCGATCCGCATCGTGCTCGAGAGCGTGCTGCGCAACTGCGACGGCCGGCGCGTCACCGAGGCGCACGTGCGCCAGCTCGCCAACTGGCAGCCGAATGCGCCGCGCAGCGAGGAGATTCCGTTCGTCGTCGCGCGCGTCGTGCTGCAGGACTTCACCGGCGTGCCGCTGCTGGCCGACCTGGCGGCGATGCGCGACGTGGCGGCGCGGCTCGGCCGCGACCCCAAGGCGATCGGGCCGCTAGTGCCGGTGGACCTGGTGGTCGACCACTCGGTGATGGTCGACCACTACGGCACCCAGAACGCGCTCGACCTCAACATGAAGCTCGAGTTCCACCGCAACCGCGAGCGCTACCAGTTCATGAAGTGGGGCATGCAGGCGTTCGACACTTTCCGCGTCGTGCCGCCGGGCTTCGGCATCGTGCACCAGGTGAACCTCGAATACTTGGCGCGCGGCGTGCATCTCGGTAGCAACGATCTGTGCTACCCCGACACGCTGGTCGGCACCGACAGCCACACGACGATGATCAACGGCATCGGCGTCGTCGGCTGGGGCGTCGGCGGCATCGAGGCCGAGGCCGCCATGCTCGGCCAACCGGTGTACCTGCTGACGCCCGATGTCGTCGGCTTCGAGCTGACCGGTCGGCTGCGCGAGGGCGTGACGGCGACCGACCTGGTGCTCACCGTCACCGAGGTCCTGCGCAAGGAGAAAGTGGTCGGCCAGTTCGTCGAGTTCTTCGGCGCCGGCACCGCAACGCTCGCGGTGCCCGATCGCGCGACGATCGCCAACATGGCGCCCGAGTACGGCGCGACGATCGGCTTCTTCCCGGTCGACGACAAGACGATCGAGTACTTCAAAGGCACCGGCCGCAGCGCCGACGAGGTCGACCGCTTCGAGGCCTACTTCAAGGCGCAGGGCCTGTACGGCGTGCCCGGCGCGCCGGGCGCGTCGCAGGCGGCAGGCGACATCGCCTACAGCCGCGTCGTGCGGCTCGACCTCGGCACGGTCGCGCCGTCGTTGGCCGGCCCGAAGCGGCCGCAGGACCGCATCGAGATCACGCACCTGTCGCGCCGCTTCGACGAGCTGTTCAGCGCAGCCGCGTCGGCCAACGGCTTTAACCAGCGCGCCGACAAGCTGTCGCAGGTCTACGCCACCAGCAAGGGCGTGCCGCTGCACCACGGCGACGTGCTGATCGCCGCGATCACCAGCTGCACCAACACCAGCAACCCCGGCGTGATGCTGGCCGCCGGGCTGCTGGCGAAGAAGGCGGTGCAGCTCGGGCTGAAGGTCGCGCCGCACATCAAGACCTCGCTCGCGCCGGGCTCGCGCATGGTCACCGAGTACCTCACGAAGACCGGCCTCTTGCCGTACCTGGAGCAGCTCGGCTTCAACGTCGCCGCCTACGGCTGCACCACCTGCATCGGCAACGCCGGCGACCTCGCGCACGAGATCAACGAAACCATCGTCGCCAACGACCTGGTGTGCGCCGCGGTGCTGTCGGGCAACCGCAACTTCGAGGCGCGCATCCATCCGAACCTGAAGGCCAACTTCCTCGCGTCGCCGCCGCTGGTGGTGGCGTATGCGATCGCCGGCACGGTGCGGCGCGACCTGATGACGCAGCCGGTGGGCACCGGCACCGGCGGCCGCGCGGTGTACCTCGGCGACATCTGGCCGAACAGCGGCGAGGTGCACGCGCTGATGAAATTCGCGCGCGACGGCCAGGCCATCAGGCGCAACTACGACAACGTGGCCGCGAACCCCGGCGCGCTGTGGCAGGGCATTGCGTCGAGCAACGGCCGGACCTACGACTGGCCGGCGAGCACCTACATCGCGCGGCCGCCGTTCTTCGATCGCTTCGAACTGGCCGCGCCGGCGGCATCGAGCAGCGCGCTGGCCGGCATCCGCGGCGCGCGCATCATGGCCCTCTTCGGCGACTCGATCACCACCGACCACATCTCGCCGGCCGGCAACATCAAGTCCACGTCACCCGCCGGCCGCTGGTTGCTCGAGCACGGCGTGGCGCAGGCCGACTTCAACAGCTACGGCGCGCGGCGCGGCCACCACGAGGTGATGATGCGCGGCACCTTCGCCAACGTGCGCATCAAGAACCTGATGCTGCCGCCGCTGGCCGACGGCTCGCGCGAGGAAGGCGGCCTCACACTGCTGCAACCGACCGCGGGCAGCAGCGCGAGCGCCGCGGGCGAGCGGCTGCCGATCTACGACGCGGCGATGCGCTACCGCGCCGCCGGCACGCCGACCGTGGTGTTTGCCGGCGAGGAATACGGCACCGGCAGCTCGCGCGACTGGGCGGCCAAGGGCACTCAGCTGCTGGGCATCGCCTGCGTGGTGGCCCGCAGCTTCGAGCGCATCCACCGCAGCAACTTGGTCGGCATGGGCGTGCTGCCGCTGCAGTTCCAGGGCGCCGACTCATGGCAGAGCCTGGGCCTGCGCGGCGACGAGACGGTCGATGTGCGCGTCGTCGGTGAGCCGCGGCCGCAGGGCGACGCGCTGTTGCGCATCACCAGCGCCGACGGCAGCACGCGCGAGTTGCGCGTCACGGTGCGCATCGACACCATGATCGAACTCGAGTACATGCGGCACGGCGGCATCCTGCCGTACGTGTTGAGGCAGCTGCTGCGTGCCTGATGCGGGCGTGTACGTCGCGCTGCACGAGGGTGCGCGACCCCGGGATTGCGCAGTGAGCGGGCGACGCGTATGGTCGCCGACATGCGCATAACCGCGTATTCAGCCGGTATGCCCGGCATCGATGGGTCCATGGCATGGCACGAGACGCCCTGACGGCCGCGGTCCGGCCGGGTCTGATCGGGCGGCGCCGGCTGCTGGCGGGCACCGCGCTGGCCCCGCTGCCTGGCCTGTTCGGCCTTGCCGGCTGCGGCGGCGGTGGCGATGGCGGCGGTGCCGCTTCGGGCCGTTCGGTGCGCATCACGAACTCGCGCGGCACGGCGATCGAGTCGGCGCTCTCGATCAACGGCAAGCCGCTGGTCCGGACGAATGCCGACCTGCTGCGAGAGGCCGCCGCTGACATCCCCACCGGCGTCGGCCTGCATCCGCAGCGCGCCTTCGCGCTGGGGCTGTGGCGCTTCCTGGTGCGCAATCGCTGGTATGCCGATCCGCTGACGGAGCAGCAGTGGGCCCATTCGCCGGTCATCTTCCTCAACTCGGTAGGCTTCGGCTACTGCGACGACGTGGCTTCGGTCTACGCCGATCTGGCGCGGACGGCCGGATACGAAGCGCGCGTCTGGGGACTCCAAGGCCATGTCGTGCCGGAGCTGCGCGTCGACGGTCGTTGGGAGATGTACGACCCGGATCTGGAGGTGTATTACCTCAACGCCGCGGGCCTGCCGGCGGGTGTCGACGAACTCGCATCAAACCCCAAACTCATACTCGAGCCGTTGGTTGGGCGAGCTGTGCCGACCTGGGCATCTGAACTGCGCGGCCTCACGCCCGAGCTGGCCGCCGGTCAGGGCTGCTACCAACCCTGGGTGGCCGACATCTATACCAGCGTCGGCGACAACAGCGTCGAGCCGTGGTACGACGACATACCGTATGCCCAGCCGGCCGGCGTGCCGCTGCAACTGCCGCCTGGCGCGTCGGCGACCATCGGGCGGCTCGGCACGCCGTGGCTGCGCACGATGTACGACACGTCGATCAGCGCCCAAGGGGCGCTGCGCCTCACGCTGCCGGCCGGCACGACGGCGCGGCTCACGCTGCCGCTGGTGCCGCTGCGCATGACGGGTTCGGGCACGGTCGCCCTCGATGACCTCACGGCCGCGGTGGGCAGCCGGGACTCGAGCGCCCGGCTGGCCGATTTCAGCAGTCCCGTCATCGCGATCGAGGTGCAGCGCGCCACGAGCCAGATCGAGATCGAGTACCTGCTCAACGACGCGCGATTCGGGCTGGACGCGCTGCGCGACGTTCAACTCGGCTCCGTGCCCGGCGGGTCGGTCAGCGTGCAGTACCTGTCGACGGCGCTCGCATAGCGGCCGCAGGCGCGGCCGACATCGGGACCTACCCGGCTCTGCCGCTCGGATTTCTAGGGGGCATCCCCGCCCGGCCGCATAGGGTCGATCCGATATCGGCGCGCATCCGGCCGATCTAGTCTGTGCTCTCCCATCACTGCGGATCGATTCGTCCGCGAGGAGGAAGAGCATGACACGCAGAAACATGCGCACCGCCTGGGTCGCGCCGTTGATCGGCGCCGCTGCCGTGCTGGCGGCGCCTGTGGCCGGCGCCGACAACGGCCCGCGGGCCCAGCGCATCGTGATCGATCCCGACACCAAGCGCGCACGCATGCCCGAGCACGACGAAGTCGCCGCTGCCGCTGCCGCCGCCGCGGCGCAGAGCGGCGCACGCACCGCTGCGGCGAGCGAGCACCCGACCCGCTCGCTGCTGCAGTCGCACCCGGTGGCGCCGCTGCTGCAGTCGCGCCCGTTCGCGGCCCAGCTCGGCGCGAAGGGCCACCGCGTCGATGCGAGCCGGCTGTCGTTCACGGTCGTGCAGCGCGGCGCCGACGGCCGCTTCACCAGCCAGTGCGTGACCGGCGAGTCCGCCGTCTCGCAGGCGCTGGGCCGCAACCTGCAGGGAGGCACCAATGAGCAGTGATCTCCTGCGCCGCGCGCGGCACGCGCTGGCCACCACCTGCATCGCCTTCGCCGCGGCCGCTGCGCAAGCAGCGACCCTCAACGTGATCAACATCGACGACCCCGGCGTCGGCTTCAACGATCCGACGCCGGTGGCGCCGGTCGGCGGCAACCCCGGCACCACGGTCGGCGAACAACGTCAGATCGTGTTCGCCTACGCGGCCGACTTCTGGGGCCGGCGCCTGCGCTCCGACGTGCCGATCGACATCCTCGCCACGTTCGCGCCGCTGCCGTGCTCGGCATCCGGCGGCGTGCTCGGCGCGGCCGGCGCGTGGAACGTGTTCTCCGACTTCCCCAACGGCCGGCCGGGCACCTGGTATCCGAGCGCGCTGGCCAACAAGCTCGCGGCGGTGAAGCTCGAGCCGAACCCCGACCCGTTCGTCAGCGCCGACATCGTGTCGTTCTTCAACGGCGACCTCGGCAAGCCCGGCTGCCTGACCGGCCTGAACTTCTACCTCGGCCTCGACGGCAAGGCCGGTGCCAACGACATCGACCTGCTGACCACGGTGCTGCACGAGTTCGGCCACGGCCTCGGCTTCCAGACCTTCACCGACGACGCCACCGGCGAGGAGTTCCCCGGGCCCGACTACGCCGACCTGCAGTTCCCGTCGATCTGGGACTACTACCTGCTCGATCCGCAGCAGCGCAAGACGTGGGCCCAGATGACGACACAAGAGCGCGCCACGTCGGCGATCACGCCGCGCAACCTGGTGTGGAACGGCCGCGAGGTGACGCGCAATGCACCCAGGGTGCTTCAGCGCGGCACGCCCGACCTGTTCATCGCCGGCGGCGGCATCAACGATTTCCTGCTGCTGGGGCCGGCGGAGTTCGGGCCGCCGATCGACCGCCGCACGCTGGTCTCGGCACCGCTGGCGCGCGTGGTCGACCAGGCCACGGGCGCGGGGCTGGCCTGCACGCCGCTGGACAAGGCCAATGCCGCCGCCGTTGCCGGCAAGGTAGCGCTGATCGACCGCGGCAGCTGCCCCTTCACGGTGAAGGTCAAGAACGCGCAGCTCGCCGGCGCCAAGGCGGTGCTGGTCGCCGACAACGCGGCCGGCTCGCCGCCGCTGAATCTGGCCGGCGCCGATGCGAGCATCACGATCCCCTCGGCGCGGATCACGAAGGACGACGGTGCGCGGCTGAAGGCAGCGATCAGCGCGACGCCCAAGGGCCGCATCGCGCCGCTCGCGGTGCTGTTCCAGAACCCGCTCAAGCTCGCCGGGGCCGACTACCTGCAGCGGCTGTTCATGTTCACGCCGAACCCGAACCAGCCCGGCTCGTCGGTGTCGCACTTCGACACGCTGGCCACGCCGAACCTGCTGATGGAGCCGTTCGCCAGCGACAACCAGGCCATCGCCGTGTCGCCGCCCAGCGACCTGACGCTGCAGCTGCTGCTCGACATCGGCTGGTGACGCGCGCGGCGCGCTCTGCCGGCGTGATACCGTCACGCCGGCAGCCCCGCCGCCCTCGCGCCACCCCTCGATGTCACGCCCGCGCATCGCGATCATCGGCGGCGGCGCCGTCGGCAGCGCGTGCGCGCTCTTCCTGCGCCGGCTCGACGCGACGCTCGCGGTCACCGTCGTCGAGCCGGATCCATCGCTCGCCTGGGCGTCGTCGGCGCGCTCGGCGGCGTCGATCCGGCAGCAGTTCTCCAACGCGCTCAACGTGCGGCTGTCGCAGTTCGGCCTCGAGCTGCTGCGTGCGCCCGATGAATGGCTCGCCGTCGGCGGCGAGCGCGTGGACCTCGGCTTCGTCGAATCGGGCTACCTGATCCTTGCTGCGAGCGAGGCTGGTGCGCGAGTGCTGCGCGCGAGCCATGCCGTGCAGCGCGCGTGCGATGCGCCGGTCGCGCTGCTCGACGCTGCCGCGCTCGCGCGAGCGCTGCCGTGGCTGCGCAGCGATGACGTGGCACTCGCCAGCCTCGGCGTTGGCGGCGAAGGCTGGTTCGACGGCCAGCGGCTCGCCCGCGCCCTCGCGCGCAAGGCGCGCGCGCTCGGTGCGCGATGGCACATCGCGCGCGTGAGCGGCATCCACACCGCCAACGGCGCGGTGACGGCGCTCGACTGCAGCGACGGCACGCGCATAGCCGCCGACGTGGTGGTGCTCGCCGCGGGCGCTTGGTCGCACGGCGTGGGCGCGCTCGCCGGGCTCGAGGTGCCGGTGTTCGGGCGCCGCCGCACGGTGTTCGTCTTCACATGCCCGACGCGCATGCCGCGCACGCCGCTGGTGGCCGACCCGAGCGGCGTGTGGTTCCGCAGCGAAGGCGCGGGCTTCATCGGCGGCTGGACGCCGGGCCACGGCGATGCCGACCCCGACAACCCGCCGCTCGACCAGCCCGATCTGCACCTGTTCGACGAGCGCGTGTGGCCGGCGCTCGCGCATCGCGTGCCGGCCTTCGAGGCGCTGCGCCGCACCGGCGCGTGGGACGGCTGGTACGAGGTGCACCCGCTCGACCACAACGCGCTGGTCGGGCCGCACCCGCACTGCGCGAACCTGCTGCTCGCCTGCGGCTTCTCGGGGCACGGTTTGCAGCACGCCGCGGGCGTGGGCCGCGGCATCGCCGAGCACGTCGTGCACGGCGCGTGGCGCACGCTCGATCTCACGCCGCTCTCGCCGCGGCGCATCGTGAGCGGCGAGCCCTGGGTCGAGCGGGCAATCATCTAGGGTCTGTTGACATATGAATCGCACCCGCGTGAGGCCCTGCAAGGGGCGCAATCTAGACATGATGGTCGCCTGGCGCCCGAGCGCGGGGTGGCCGGCTCTTGCGAACGTAGGTTGCACGCGAGGTGCCGAGCTACATGCTGAGGGCGCAGCCCAACAGCCACTGCAGGAGACCGGCCATGGAAGAGCGTAGCAAGGTTTTCGTCGGACTGGACGTTCACAAGGATCGCATCTCGATCGGGGCCGCCGAGCCTGGGCGCGAGGCGGGTCGTGTGATCGGTGCCATCGCGCATGACGTGCCCAAGCTGCTGAAGCAACTGGACAAGCTCGGCGGACCGGCGCGGGTGCACGTGGTATACGAGGCGGGCCCCACCGGCTATGGGTTGCAACGCGCATTGGCAGCCAGGGGCTACGAATGCCAAGTCATTGCGCCGTCGAAGATGCCGCGCCGCCCGGGCGATCGGATCAAGACCGACCGGCGCGACTGCGTGCAACTGGCCGAGTGCTCGCGCGCCGGCCAGCTCAGCGCGGTGTGGGTTCCCGACCCGCACGACGAAGCGATCCGCGACCTGGCGCGAGCGCGCGAAGACGCGATCAAGAGCCGCCAGCAACTGCGCCAGCAGCTCAAGGGCTTCTTGCTGCGGCACGACCGACGCTTTGCCGGCAAGACCGCCTGGAGCAAGACGTACTACCGCTGGCTGGGCGAGCTGAACTTCGAGCACGCGCCGGCGCAAACGGCCTTCACCGAGTACTGGCAGGCGGTGCAAGCCAGTGACGAGCGCGTTGAGCGATTGAACCAGGCGCTGCGCGATGCGGTGCTGGGTTGGCGCTTCGAGCCGGTGGTGGCGGCGCTGCAGGCGCTGCGTGGCATCGATGTGGTCAATGCCATCGGGCTGGTGGCCGAGGTGGGTGACTTCAGCCGTTTCGAGCACCCGCGCAAGCTGATGGCCTACTTGGGTCTGGTGCCCTCGGAGTACTCCAGCGGCAACAAGACCGTGCGCGGCAGCATCACCAAGACGGGTAACTCCCACGCCCGGCGGCTGCTGACACAGGCGGCGTGGAACTACCGCTTCAAGGCACGCATCGGCGAGCGCGCGCAGCAGCGTCAGCAACAGCTCAGCGAGGCGATCCGAACGATGGGCTGGAAGGCACAGCTGCGCTTGACGCGGCGCTTTGCCGCACTGGCGGGCCGCGGCGTACAGATCAACAAGGTCTGCGTGGCGGTGGCCCGCGAGCTGGCCGGCTTCATCTGGGCGATCGCCCTGAAGGCTCAGGCACAGCCCGAGGCGCAAGCCTGAGGCCAGCCAGGCCAACGAGCATGAGCCAGATCGATCCGGCGATGCGACACGGACCCCGACCGGGCAATCCTCAAGGCGCCTATGCCGGCTTCCGCAAGGAATGATCCCCGTATCTAGAGCGAGGCAGGCCCACGACGAATCCGATGAAGTGCTGGTAGCCAATCCGCGGATAAGAGTCTGATTCATCGTCGCAGCCAAGTTCGAGTCGCATCACCGGATCGATCTCAGATGAGCAAACCCAAAGAACTCAGATTGACAACGGCGACCATAAGAGGCGCCGAGCGCAGCCGGGTTGGACACCCGGCGAGCATCGGCAACGACGAGTGCGCCCCTTGCAGGGCCTCACCCTTCGGGCCGGGGTACCCAAGGGCGCAGGCGGGCGTTGCGCCGCTTGCCAAGGCGTCCAGCCTTGGCTGCGCGACGCGCCTACGCCTGCGCCCTTGGCCACCCCGGCGCGGGCGTGATTCATATGTCAACAGACCCTAGTTCCGGCGCCGCGGCGGCATCGCACACTGCTGTATTGCACGCTGCAGGAGTTCCGCATGCCCTCGCCCGATCCCGTGAGCACGCGCATCGACGGCCCGATGGCCACGATCACGCTGCACCGGCCCGAATGCCGCAACGCCGTCGACGGCCCCACTGCGCTCGCGCTGCGCCGCGCGTTCGAAGCCTTCGAGGCCGACGCCGCGCTCGCCGTGGCCGTGCTCACCGGAGGCGGCGGCATGTTCTGCGCCGGCGCCGACCTGAAGGCGCTCGGCGACGCGCAGCGGCGCAATGCGATCGAGCCCAGCGGTACCGCGCCGGGGCCGATGGGCCCCACGCGCATGGCCTTCGCCAAGCCGGTGATCGCGGCCATCGAAGGCCATGCGGTGGCCGGCGGCCTCGAGCTGGCGCTGATGTGCGACCTGCGCATCGCCGCGCGCTCGGCGGTGTTCGGCGTGTTCTGCCGCCGCTGGGGCGTGCCGCTGATCGACGGCGGCACCGTGCGGCTGCCGCGCGTGGTGGGCATGGGTCGCGCGCTCGACATGATCCTCACCGGCCGTCCGGTGCAAGCCGACGAGGCGCTGGCCTTCGGCCTCGCCAACCGTGTGGTCGACGACGGCCAGGCGCTTGCCGCCGCGCAGGCGCTGGCGCGGCAGATCGCGGCGTTTCCGAACCGCTGCATGCTGGCCGACCGCGCGAGCGCCTTCGCGCAGTGGGATCTGCCGCTGGCCGAAGCGCTGCAGCGCGAAGGCGCAGGCGGCTATCCGGTGGTGGCGGCCGAGGCCGTGGCGGGCGCCGCGCGCTTCGCCGCCGGCGCCGGCCGGCACGGACAGTTCGAATGAGCGCCGGCTGACCTTCTTCAGCGCCGCGCGGCAGCGCTCGCCTGCGAGCACGCCGTGGCGTCGAGCCGCGCGAGCATCGGCATCCAGCCGCCGGGGATCGGCTGCCACATGTCGACGCCGCGCAGCAGATGCGAGCCGCTCTTCTGCAGCGCGCTCTGGGCACCAGCCGTAAGGGCTGCTTGCGCACCAGCCTGAAGGGCTGCCTGCGCACCAGCCTGAAGGGCTGCGTGCACGCGAGCCAATGCGCAGGCCAGCGACGACCAGGCAGCCGGCGAGGCCGCGGACTCGTCCGTCGCGACGAGGTAGCTCGTCACCATCACGCCCAGGCCCCAGCCGGCCGGGTCGGGCGCGACCTGGAACAGGCGGCCGATGCCGCCGTTGCTGCCGTGCTGCGGGTCGAGCGCCAGCACGCGCAGCCGCGCGCGCTGCGACGACGGCAGCGATTCGAGCACACGCTGGTCCGACACGACGAACACCGCGTCGAGCGTGGAGCCCGGCCGCAGCAGCTCCTGCAGCGCGCTCGCCTCGTCGTGACGGTCGACGTCCCAGGCCCCGAGCGGCCGGCCGAAGAGCCGGCGGTACAGCGCCTGCGCCGTGCGCTCGCGTGCGCCGCCGGCCTCGCCGACGTTGATGTGCAGCCCCTGCAGCTGGTGCAGGTGCCGCCAGCCGTTGTCGGCGCGCACGACGACCTGGATCTGCTCGCGGTACAGCGGCGCGATCACGCGCATGCCCTTGCGCTCGGCCTGCTCGCGGTCGGCCGGCAGCGCATCGGCGCGCCAGATCGCCAGCGGCGCAGCGTCGCCCGGCGCTGCAGCGCTCACGCCCGGCGCGGCGACGATCTTCGACAGCTCGGCGAGCATCGCGCGCGCCGCGCCGCTGTCGGGCGGCACGGCGATGGCGAGTGCGGCCGGCTCGGCACGCGCGGCCGGAGCGGCATTTGCTGTCTTCGGCGTTGTTGCTGCAGTCGTCGACGCGGGCTGTGATGTGGCGCCGGCCGGCGCGTCGGCAGCCGGCTGGGTCGGCCACCAGCGCCATGCCACGGCGACCACGAGTGCCGGCACCAGCAACGCCACTGCGACGTGCCGCGGCCAGCGCACGCGCTGCGGCGCCGGCGCCGCAGGCAATGCCACCGCCGGCGCAGCCCGTGCGATCGGTGCTGCCTGTGCGGCCGGTGCCGCCTGTGCGACCTGTGCGGCCGCGTGCGCATCGGCTTCGGTCGCCGACCACCAGATCTGCTCCGGCTCGTCGTCGTGGTCATCCGCGCCCGGCGCGATCGCGGCGAGGTCGATCTGCGGTCGCGCCACCACGTCGTCGAGCACGATGGGCTCGCCCGGCGCAGTGGGCTGCGGCGGCTGCGGCACCGCCACCGACTGCGGGCGCACGCGCAGCCAGCCGCGGTCGATCTGCGGCAGCAGCTGGGCGTAGCGCGCGTGCAGCCGGTCCTGGCTCGCATCGTCGACGAGGAACAGCACGCGCGCCGGCGGCGACACCTGGCTCAGGCACTCGGCGAGTTCGGTGTCGAAGCGGCGCACCTCCTCGCTGTCTTCGGGCGCGCTGTCGAGGTGCTTCTCGAAGCCGTCGAACACCAGCAGCAGGCGCACGTCGTGCCGGCGCGCCGCCGCCTTCAGCTGCGCCGACAGCGTGGGCGCCGGCGCATCACCCGGCGCACCCGGCAGCTCGGCCGCCAGCTGCGCGCGCAGCGCCGACAGCGGCCGCGCGCCCCAGCCGTCGAAGCGGATCGCCACCTCGGCGCCGCGCCGGCTGTCGCGCGGCGTGCGGCGGCGTTCGGCGGCCGGCGCCGGCGCTGTCCATGCCGCGGCTTCGTGGATCGGCCCGTCGACCGCACGGCGGCCGAACAGCGGCATCACCGCACGGCGCACCATCGTGTCGCGCTCGGGGCCGGCGGGGCTGAACACCAGCGTCACCCGATCGCCGCGCAGCATCTGCGCCAGCATGCGCGGATCCCAGCGCATGGCCGGATGCGCCGAGTCCGTGCTGCGTGCCCATGCCGTCATAGGGGCGAAAGCCTATCACGCCGGCCGGCGCTGCCCGGCCGCCCGGCACCGGACGAAGGCCCTTGACGCCGGCTTTCGGTAAACATAGACTTACCGTAATCGTTTGCTTACCAATCTGGACCGCCCAGGATGACGCCTCGTCAAGCCGCCCTGCAGGCCCGCCGCTTCGCGGCGCTCGGCGATGCCACGCGGCTGCAGGTGTTCTCGCTGATCGCGCGCTCGCCGCTGTCGGTGGCCGAGGTGGCCGAGCGCCTGCCGGTGAGCCGCCCGGCGGTGTCGCAGCATCTGAAGGTTCTGGCCGATGCCGGCCTCGTGCAGTGCGAGTCGGTCGGCACGCGCAATCTGTACCGCCCCGACACCGACGGCATCGCCACGGTGCGCGGCTTCATCGACAGCTTGTGGGACGCGGGCCTGGCCCGATTCAAGGCGCGGGCCGAAGCGCTGGCCCGCGCGGCATCCACCTCCGCAGCGAAGGACCGATCATGAGCCCGAATCGCAGTGCCGCAGTGCAGGCCGTGCGCAAGACCGTCACCGTGGCAGCGCCGATCGCGCTGGCTTTCGAGGTCTTCACCGGCGACATCGCATCGTGGTGGCCGATGAGCTCGCATCACATCGGCGAGGCCGAGTGCGCCGCCGTGACGATCGAGCCGCGCGCGGGCGGGCGCTGGTACGAGCGCGGCGTGAACGGCGTCGAATGCGTCTGGGGCCGCGTGGCGTTGTGGGAGGCACCGCGGCGCGTGGTGCTGGTGTGGCAGCTGAGCGCGACGTGGCAGTTCGATCCGTCGCTGCACACCGAGGTCGAGGTCCGGTTCATCGAGGTCGATGCCCGCACCACCCGCGTCGAGCTCGAGCACCGAGGGCTGGAGGTCTACGGTGCCGATGCGATCGCCATGCGCGACGCCTTCGCATCGCCCAACGGCTGGAACGGCATGCTCGATCACTACGCCGCCGTGGCGGCGCGGATGGCGTCGCAAGGGTCGAACGCCGTGTGAGTGCGAGGCCCTGGTGCCTCGCCGCGCCTACCAGCTCGCCTCGCGCTCGGGCGTGGCGCCGATCTTGTGGATCGACAGATCGGCGCCGTCGTACTCCTCCTCGGGCGACAGGCGCAGGCCCATCGTCGCGCGCAGCGCGCCGTAGACCACGAAGCCGCCCGTGAGCGCCCACACGATGCCGAGCGCGGTGCCGATCAGCTGCGCGCCGAAGCTCACGCCGCCGAGCCCGCCGAGCGCGGTGGAGCCGAACAGGCCACAGGCGATGCCGCCCCAGGCGCCGCACAGGCCGTGCAGCGGCCACACGCCGAGCACGTCGTCGATCTTCCACCTGTTCTGCGTGAGGGTGAACAGGCGCACGAAGATGGCGCCGGCCACGCCGCCGACCACCAGCGCGCCGGCGGGGTGCATCACGTCGGAGCCCGCGCACACCGCCACCAGGCCGGCGAGCGGGCCGTTGTAGGCGAAGCCCGGATCGTTGCGGCCCATCAGCGCGGCCACCAGCGTGCCGCCCGCCATGGCCATCAGCGAGTTCACGGCGACGAGGCCCGAGATCTTGTCGATCGTCTGCGCGCTCATCACGTTGAAGCCGAACCAGCCGACCGCGAGGATCCAGGCGCCGAGCGCGAGGAACGGGATGCTCGACGGCGGGTGCGCACTCATCGCGCCGTCCTTGCGATAGCGGTTGGCGCGCGCGCCGAGCAGCAGCACCGCGGCCAAGCCGATCCAGCCGCCCACCGTGTGCACCACCACGCTGCCGGCGAAGTCGTGGAATTCGACGCCGGTGGCGCTCTTGATCCAGCCCTGCACGCCGAAGCGCTGGTTCCAGGCGATGCCCTCGAACACCGGGTAGATCACACCCACCAGCACCGCGGTGGCCGTCAGCTGCGGGCCGAAGCGCGCGCGCTCGGCGATGCCGCCGCTCACGATGGCGGGGATCGCCGCAGCGAAGGTCAGCAGGAAGAAGAACTTCACCAGTTCGTAGCCGTTCTTCGCCGCCAGCATGTCGGCGCCGGTGAAGAAGCCGACGCCATAGGCCACCGCGTAGCCGACGAAGAAGTAGGCGACGGTCGACACCGCGAAATCGACCAGGATCTTCACCAGTGCGTTGACCTGGTTCTTCTTGCGCACGGTGCCGAGCTCCAGGAATGCGAACCCCGAATGCATCGCCAGCACCATCACGGCGCCGAGCAGGATGAACAGGGCGTCGCTGCCCTGCTTGACTGCGTCCATGCCATCGTCTCCCGCGAGCGCGCCCGCGCAGCGTCTTGCCGCACCGCCGATGCGCAAAGCGCACCACGAATGCAAGGGCCGTGCCGCCTTTGGTGCGGCGTTCAGGCACCGATCAGGCGCAATTCAGGCGAGCGTTGCACCAATCGCGTGCCACGACGCACGACGATCGTGCGGCCCGAGGCGTCAGGAGCGCTCGTTGTTCGCGTCGCAGCGCGGCTCGATGCCGTAGCCGGCACTGGTGACCACGCCGGCGGCGTCGAGCTGCACCTGGTACCACAGGCAATCGTTGTTGTAGTAGCGCCAGGACCAGATCTGCCCGTTGCGCCACATGCCGGCGCGCTCCGACGGCGTGCCGATCGTGCGCAGCAGTTCGTCGCGCGACAGTCCCGGCGTGATGACTTCGAAGTGGCGCGCGTCGAGCACCTGTTCCCAGCGCTGCAGCCGCCCGTCGGCATCGAGGTCGACCATGAAGGTGTGGCGGCCGAAGGGCCCGCGCGCGAATTCGAGCCGCGTGCGCCCGCCGTCGAGCGCGTAGCGCGCGGTGGGCGCGCCGAGCTGGCGCGTGATCTCGGCCTCGCGCTGCCCCGGCTGCAGATCGCCCGGGCCGTAGCTGGCGCAGCCGGCGAGCACGCCGGCGAGCAGGAGGATGCGGATCGGTCGACGGTTCATGGTCTTGTCTCGCATGTCACGCGCGGCGGCGCTGCGCGACGATGCCGATCGTCCGTCATTTGCGGCTGCTCAGGAAGATGCCCGGCAGGATGAGCGCACCGCCCACGAGGTGAAAGCCCTCGATCGCCTCGCCCAGCAGCGCCCAGGCCATCACCGCGCTGTACAGCGGGCCGAGGTACAGCACCATGCCCACCCGCGCCGCGCCCAGCTCGCGTTGCATCACCGAATAGGCGCCATAGGCCCCGGCGCCCGGCAGCAGCGCCGCTGCGATCACCAGCGCCGCGCTCTTCCAGCTGATCTCGGTGGGCCACCAGGCGATGGCCTCGACCACGGTGAGCGGCGCCAGCACCACCACGCCGGCTGCGGCGGTGAGCGTCAGGCGCGCCAGCGGGCTGAACGCGGTGGGCCAGGCACGCAGCAGCAGCGAATACAGCGTCCAGCACGCCACGGCAACCGCGACCCACAGGTCGCCGACGTTGAAGCGCAGCGCCAGCAGTGCGGGCCAATCGCCGCGCAGCAGGATGTGCAGCATGCCGGCGAGCGCCAGCGCGAGGCCCGCCACCTGCAGCGGCCCGATGCGCTCGTGCAGCCACAGCGCCGAGGCCATCGTGATCAACACCGGCGACACCGCGTAGAGCAGCCCGATGTTGACGGCGCTGGTGCTGCGCCCGCCGATGTAGACGAACGCGCCGCACACCCACATGCCGAGCAACCCGAGCACGACGAACTGGCGCCACTCGGCGCGCACGCTTTGGGCTTTGGCACGCAGCTCGCGGGCACAGAACGCACCGAGCAGCAGCGCCGCCAGCAGCCAGCGGCCGAAGGCCAGCGCATGCGGCGCGATCACGCCGGGCGCCCAGCGCGCGACGAGGTAGTTCACGCTCCAGATCGCGGGGGTGACGAACAGCAGCACCATCGCCAGGCGCTGGGCACCGGCGCTGCCATGGGACAGGGACATTCGGCTCGTGAGGGCGTGTGCGTCGCGGGCCGCCATTGCACCACGCCGCCGGGTGCGCGGCGGATTGCACCGGGTTCCGGCCACTTATCGCGCGTTTCGATCACAAATGACCGAACAAGATCGCTTCTCGCCAGCAACGGAGCTGTCCGACGCACGGAACGGAAAGTCATCGCCATGCGCCTCAACCTGCCCGTGACCCAGCGCGAATTCGATTACCCGGATTCGGCCACGATCGTTTCGACCACCGACGCGCAGGGCCGCATCACCCACTGCAACCAGGCCTTCGTCGACATCAGCGGCTACGACTACGACGAGCTGATCGGCGAGCAGCACCACATCGTGCGCCACCCCGACATGCCGGCCGAGGCGTTCAAGGACATGTGGTCGACCATCGGCCGCGGCCGGCCCTGGTCAGGCCTGGTCAAGAACCGCCGCAAGAACGGCGACCACTACTGGGTGCAGGCCAACGTGACGCCGATCGTCGAGAACGGCAAGCCGGTGGCCTACATGTCGGTGCGCTTCAAGCCGAGCCGCGCCGAGGTCGCCGCCGCCGAGGCCCTGTACGCGCGCATCGTTCGCGAGCGTGCGCTGCGGCGGCCGACGATCGCGCTGCATGCCGGACGCGTCCGCCGCGTCGGCTGGCGCGACTTGGCGAGCCGCGTGCATCGGTTGACGCTGAGCCAGCGGCTCGGCCTGGGCATCGCCTCGAGCGTCGCCGCGGTGTTCGCGGCGACGCCGCGCGTCGACCCGGCTGCGGCATGGATCGCCGCGGGTGCCGCGCTGGCCGCCGGCGTGGTGGTGCACGGCTGGTTCGCCATCTCGATCCAGAAGCATCTCGACGCACTGACGCGGTTTGCCGACGACGTGGCACGCTGCAACCTGAGGAGCGCGATCGACGAAGTCCATCCGCACCCGCTGAGCCAGCTGATCCGCTCGCTCAAGCAGATCCAGATCAACCTGCGCGCCGTGGTCGGCGACGCCCGCGCCGAAGCCGCGGGCACCGTGCGCGCGCTGGCCGAGATCGCCGGCGGCACGCGCGAACTGTCGGCGCGCACCGAATCGCAGGCCAGCGCGGTGGAGAAGACCGCGGCGTCGATGGAGCAACTGGCCGGCACGGTGCGCCAGACCGCCGGCAATGCGCAGGGCGTCACCCGCCGCAGCCTCGACGTGGCGCGACAGGCCGCGCACAGCAGCCAGGCGGTCGAGGCCGTCGCCGAATCGATCCATGCGCTGGAGCTGTCGTCGCGGCAGGTCGACGAGATCATCCGCATGATCGGGGCCATCGCGTTCAAGACCAACGTGCTGGCGTTGAATGCATCGATCGAGGCCGCGCGCGCCGGCGAGCGCGGCCGCGGCTTCGCGGTGGTGGCCGCCGAGGTGCGCGTGCTGGCCGAGAACTGTGCCGCTTCGGCCAAGGCCGTGGGCGGGATCATCCACGCGTCGGCCGGCCACGTGAGCGAAGGCAGCCGCCGCATGGCGGCCGCGGGCGAGGCCATCGCGCAGACCATGCACGCGGTGGACCAGGTCTCGCGGCTCATCGAGGCCATCTCCAGTGCCACCGCCGAGCAGACGCAGGGCATCGGCGAGGTCAACCAGGCGATGGCCGAACTCGACCGCACCACGCAGGCCAACGCGGCCCTGGTCGAGCAGACCGCCGCCGCGACCGAGGCGATCAACCGCCGCACCGCGACGCTCGAGCGCTCGGTGCAGGTCTACCGCCTGTAGCCGGCCGCGCCATCGAGCTCGGCGGCGCACCCGTCACGGTGGCCAACGCCGCAGCGGGCAGCGCCGTGCGCGATCGCTTCCTCGCCCAGGTGCTCGACCTCGACAACGAGCGCTACATCGCCTGCTTACGGACCCTGACCCGATCGTCGAGCCGCCTCATTCGCGCAGGCTTTCCTTCTCCGGCACACCGCCGCGAGCGCGCCGCGGCGCCAGGCTGGGCGCAGCCAGCATGACCAGCACGAAGACGCCGGTGGCGATCTTCAAGTCCCCCGGCGGCAGGCCGGCGGCCAGGCAGACCGAGATCAGCTGGTAGTAGACGACGGCGCCCAGCACCGGCGCCGCCACCTGGCGCGCCACGCTGCGGCGCCCCAGCAGCGCCTCGCCGATCATCAGCGCGGCCAGCGCGTTGATCAGCACGCCCAGGCCCATGTTCACATCGGCAAAGCCCTGGCTCTGCACCATCAAGCCACCGCCGAAGGCCGCCAGCGCACCGGCCAGACCCACGCCGCCGATGGTGGCGCGCCAGACGTTGATGCCCTGCGCCTCGGCCATCTCGGCGTTGGCCCCGACCGCGCGCATGGCGGTGCCACGCTCGGTCAGGAACCACAGGTTCAGCAGCAGGCCGGTCACCAGCACCAGCGCACCCGCAACGACGATCTTGGTCCAGCTGCCGCTGAGGGCCAGGCCGGACAGCCAGTCGAAGATCTTGGCCTCGTTGAAGATCGGCTGATTGGCCTTGCCCAGTATGCGCAGGTTGATGCTGTAGAGCATGGTCGTGATCAGGATGCCGGCCAGCAGCGTGTGGATGCGAAAGCGCAGGTGGATGAAGGCCGTGGCGCAACCGGCCAGCAAACCCGCGGCCGCCGCCGCCAGCAGCGCGACGAACGACGGCGCACCGGCCAGCAGCGCCACCGCGCACACGCTGCCACCGAGCGGAAAGCTGCCCTCGGAGGTGAGGTCCGGGAAGCTGAGGATGCGAAACGGCAGCATCACGGCCAGCACGACGAAGCTCAGGATCAGGCTCTGCGCCAGAGTGACCGGGATCAGCGCCACCCAGGCCGACAGGATGTCGGTCACCGCACTACCCTGCGCGCTGCTCGAGCAGCATGCGGTCGGTCTTGACCGAGAAATGGCCGATCAACTCCTCGACCGTGGCGCGGGCCTTGGCCTCGCCCGTCAGCTCCAGCCGCACGCGGCCGGCATCGAGCATGACGAGCCGGTTGCCGTAGGCCACCGCATGCGCCATGTTGTGCGTGACCATCAGCGTGGTGAGATGCAGCGCCGAGACGGCGCGCAAGGTCGCGTTCAGCACCAGATCGGCGGTGCGCGGGTCGAGCGCTGCGGTGTGCTCGTCGAGCAGCAGGATGTCGGGCTCGCCCAGCACCGCCATCACCAGCGACAGCGACTGCCGCTGCCCGCCGGACAGCAGCGACACCGGCGTGTCCAGCCGGTCCTCGAGCCCCAGGTGCAGGTACGACAGCTGCTCGCGGTACCGGCTGCGGCGCGCCTCGGTCAGCCCGCGGCGCAGACGCGCCGGATGCTGGCGCAAGTCGGCCAGCAGCATGTTTTCGGCGATGGTCATCGACGCGGCGGTGCCTTTCATCGGATCCTGGAACACACGCGCCACGTGGCGCGCGCGGCGATGAACCGGCACGCCGGTGACGTCGTCGCCATTGATGGTGATGCGGCCGGAGTCGAGCAGCAAGGCGCCCGACAAGGCATTCATCATCGTGCTCTTGCCCGCGCCATTGGAGCCGATGACGATGGCGAAGTCGCCGCGCTCCAGCGTCAGCGTCAGCCCGTCGAGGGCCGCCTTCTCGTCGGGCGTGCCCTTGAAGAACACCAGGCGGGCGTTGTCGATCTGCAGCATCGCATTGCGGCCTAAACCTAGACCTGAAGGCCGGCGCGCGCGGGCCGGAACGCCGGCGCCTGCACCGCTCAATCGACGAGGCAGCCGCAGTTGGCGAAGCTGGCGGGAATCGTCGCGTTGAACGCGCGCATGGCCTTCTTCGAGATCACGATGCTGTGATCTTCGGAGGTGGGGTTGAGCGGCGCGATGCCCGCCAGGTCGTCGCCCTTGAGCGCACGCAGCGCCAGCTTGCCGGCGAGCTGGCCGATCTTCTTGTACGAGACGCCGAAGGCCGCCGGGATCACGCCCTTGTTGACCAGCTCAGCGTCGGTGTTGATCAGCGGAATGCCGGCTTCCTTGGCCGCCGCCGCCACGGCTGCGATCGCCGGCTGCACCAGGCTCGAGCCGGGGCCGTACAGCACGTCGGCCTTGCCGGCGAGGGCGGCGATGCGCGGCTGGATGTCGTTGGTGCTGTCCACGCCCACCGCGACGATGCTGAAGCCGTGCTTGGCCGCGTGCTTCTTGAACTGCTCCACCGTCGCGACATCGTTCGCCTCGGCAGGGTTGTAGGGCACGCCGAAGCGCTTGGCATTCGGGAACAAGCGGCGCGCAAAGGCCAGCGCGGCGTCGAGATCCAACGCATCGGTGGCGCCGGTGATGCGCGGGCCACCGGCCGTCCACGAGGGCACGAGGCCCGCGGCCACCGGATCGGTCACGGCCGAGAAGATCTGAGGCACCGCAGTGCCGCCGAGCTGGTTCTTGACGATCTGCGACACCGGCGTCGTGATGGACAGCACCAACGCCGGGTTCGAGGCCTTGATCTTGTCCACCATCTGCGGCAGCAAGGTGGCGTCGAAGTTCACGTGGTTGAGGTCGAAGCGCACGTCCTTGCCTTCCACCAGGCCCGAGGCCAGCAACTCGGCCTTGAAGCCATCGGCCACCGCATTGAGCTGCGGATGCGAACCGAAGTTGGCGATGGCAATCGTCTTGGGCTGGGCAAGCGCCGGCACGGCCACTGCAACGCCGAGCAAGGCCCAGGCCAGGGTGCGAAGGGTCTTGCGGGTGAAACGGTTCATGGCAATCCCCCGGCGGTCGGTGAACGGTGCGTTCGTGAAAGTCCGGCCCACCGAGACCCACTCCGCACGAACCAGCAGACGGCGGTATTGCAGCACCGAATTTGCGTATACGCAAACTCAGGTTTTCACCAAGGCAGTTCGGCGCGGCCTGGCCTCGGCCTTCCCGCGCGGGCCCCGGCGGGCCAGCGCCATGTGGTCGCTCTCGGTCGTGGTGACGCCGACGACTCTGGCCAACTGCTTGCCGACCGACACATAGGCATGGCCCATGCGGGAATCGAAGTAGAGCGAGTCGCCCCGCTTCAGACCGACCTTGCGGCTGCGCTCGAAATGCACCTCGACCTCGCCCGAGAGCACGTAGACGAACTCAACGCCGGCGTGGCGCGCGAAGTCCCCGGGGCCGTTCACCGCCCTGGCGTGGATCGTGCCGACCATCGGATTGATGGGTTTGCCCCGCGCCTGCGTGGCCAGGAATTCGTAGATGAACGACTGGCCACGGTACGACACGCCGCCGCCGGCGCGCGTGACCACCGGCCCCTCCCGAGAGGCGGGAGCGCCGTCGCCGCCGCCGAAGAGCGAGCCCATGTCGATCTGCAGTGCGCGCCCCAGCGCAGCGAAGTTCTCGTAGCCCAACGCGAGCTGCCCGCGCTCGGCGCGAGAGATCGTCGTGATCGAGACCTTGGACCGCTGCGCCAGTTGGGCCAGCGTCCAGCCCATGAGTTTGCGCGCGCTGCGCAGGCGCTTGCCCAGCGCCAGGGGATCGAGCGCGTTGGCGCGGGCCGGCGACCGGGCCGAGGACTTGGGCGTCACGGCGATTCTCCTTGGCGCCAATTCTGCCCTTCACGCCCTGAGCGTGGTGCTGGGCATCGAGCACAGCTGCTTCAGCTGGCGACGCAAGGACAACCGAGGAAATCTGGTGGGCCCTGTAGGATTCGAACCTACGACCAACGGATTAAGAGTCAGTTCCAGCGGCGTCCCGGACCGTCCCGGGTTGTGCCATGCAAACCGCTGAAACCCGCATGAATGCTTGGTTTCCAGCCGATTGACCGTCCCAACCGGTCCGCGAAGGTACCATCCGAGCGACCACTGTATGGCGACCGGTATGGCGACCAGTTTGACCTCCGACACTCCCTCCGCAGGCCGCGCCGAAGTGCGCGCACTGACCGATCTCGCCATCCGCAGCCTGAAGGATGGCGAGAGCCGCACCGACGGCGCGCTGCCGGTCGGGAACGGCCGCCTGATCATCGCCTGCACCAAGGCACGCGGACAGCTCCGCCGCGTGTGGAGCTTCCGCTATCGCAAGGCCGACCTTCGCGGCGAGATCAAGATCGGCGAGCACCCCGCGCTGTCGCTCGAGCAGGCGCGCAACGAGGCCCGCGCGCTGCTGGAACTGGTGCGCCAGGGCACGGACCCCAAGGTCGCTCGCTTCGAAGCGCGCCAGGCCGAGATCGAGGAAACCAGGCAGCGTGCGGCCCTCGGGACCTTCTCGGCGTTGCTTGAGGCCTATGTCGAGCATCTCATCCGCGGGGGCAAGGGCGCGGCGCGGGAAGTGAAGGCCCTGTTCAAGCGACACGTCACCGACCCGTTCCCCGCTCTTGCGGTGCTGCCGGCGAACCGCATCACCGCCGAGATGGTCCGCGACATCCTTGCCCGCCTGGTGCGCAAAGGGATCGGACGGCAGACCAACGTCCTTCGCTCCTATCTGCAGGCGGCGTTCAACCATGGCGCCCACTCCGACCTCGATCCGCGGCGAGCTGCCGTGGACGCGGCCGTCTTCAGGCTCGCGAGCAACCCGGTGACGCTGTTGCCTCGCATCCGCGAGTACGAAGCAACACGCGACCGCGTACTGAGCGACGAGGAGTTCCGGCACCTGTGGCGCGGCCTCGACGGCCTGCGGGTCGAGGTCAGGCTCACGATCGAGTGCGCAACGTTCCTTGGCGGGCAGCGGTTCAAGCAACTGCTGCGCGCAACCTGGAAGGACTACGACGTCACCGCCGCCACCCTGCGGTTGTCCGACGCCAAGGGCAAGCGTGCCACGGCGGTGCCGCACGTGTTGCCGGTGACCCGGCGCGTCGCCGCCTTGCTGAAGGAACTGCGCGCATTGAACGGCGGTGGCGAGTACATCTTCTCGACCACGGCAGGCAAAAAGGCCATCCACCACACGAGCCTGCCGGCGCACTTCGCGAGCATCGCCGCCGGCGCACGTCTCTCGGCCAACAGCTTGGACGAGCCGTTTCAGGGGCGGGACATCCGGCGCAGCATCGAGACGCGGCTGCAGGCGCTGGGCGTCAGCCGCGAAGTCCGGGCCCAACTGCTGTCGCACGGCCGAACTTCGGGTGTGCAACAGAAGCACTACGAGCGCCATGACTACCTGAAGGAAAAGAAAGAAGCCTTAGGCTCATTGGAAGCTCACCTGTTAACGGTCCTCACTCGACGGCCTCGTCAGCCCGCCAAGCCGACTTCAACGCGAAAGTCGGTATTGGCGACTGTTAACCGTAGGTCCCTGGTTCGAGCCCCGGTCGCGGAGCCATAGAAATCAAGGAGTTGGCGATGCGAGATGCGAGGCGCCAACCCCTTGTCCTTTGTGGCGGCATGTGTCCGGCGCGTGTCCTGATTCGCAGGGGTCCGGTGACGTGTCGCGCCGTGGCGGCGCAGCAACGGCCGCAAGTGCATGCATCGTCGTTGACGTAGCGACCCGCGGGAGCGCGGAGAAGGATGGCCTATGCAGGCTGATCGAACGTCAAGCAGACGAACTCGGACTCGAAGAGCTTCTGCTTCTCCTTGATCTCGAGCCGCTGGTAGCAGTACAGCTGCATGAGGCTCTGCCACGGTTCCTCACGCGGGTCGATGTACTCCACCGACAGTTCTAGGGCCTTCGCATCCGCGTAGCCGATCATCTGGCCGTGAGACTGCCAGCGATTGGTGTCGAGCAACTTGTCGACGATCGCGGTCCACGGGCCGACCTTCGGCGCACGAAACATGCCCTGCTGGAGTTGCGCCCCGGCGAATACCCTCGCGCGCTCCCGGGCGGCCTCGAAGACCTTCAGTCGGGCAGGCTCAAACTTGCCCATCATCATGCGAGCGACCTCGTCTTGCGGATTCGCTTGAAGCGCCTTCGAGTGCTGTTCGAATGCATCGAGGTAGGACTGGACAGGGTAGGTGGTGCGGTTACCCTCCCCATCGGCCAAGGTGATCTGCGGATCGATCGGGCCAAGCTCGGAGCTGTCGCTCATCAGGATCACGTCCGCTCCAAGGGCCATCAAGGTCCCTGCGCTCTTCGCGAAGTCCGGAACGATCACTCGGAGGGTCTCAGCGCCAACAACGTTGCGGACCATGGTTATCAACTTCTCCGCCGCGTCTATGTCGCCACCCGGCGTGTGCAGCATCAAGTCGAGACTGGCACCTCGGTCAGCGTTATGCAGAAGATCGACGAAACCCAATACATCGTCTCGGCAAATGTCCGCTTCCTGGCCGGCGGTGTAGCAGATCAGCTTCCGGTTTGTCAGGCTCTGAATCTGGCGAATGAGGTCTTGCCGCCGGTACCGGCTAGCGTGCATTGCCTGCCACGTCGGCGTCTTTGCCATGGACTTGGTGGTAGTAGCCTTGGTCGGCTGGCCACTCCCGATCGCGTCCCCCTGTTCATCCGCTTCCATCGACCGCTCCTAGTCACACCACCTTGCTCGACCATCCCGCATGAAATAGTGGCACCGATGGCCGCCATCATGCGCATCAACGCTAGGTGACACCGTCAAACGCCGTGCAACACCCAACTTCCAGTGAGTGCGTTGCCTCGGGTCCAGAGGCAACATGATCCGATGCCCGCGTCGACAGGGACAATCGAAAGCAACCCACTTCGCTAGCTTTCGATCTCCAACAACTACCGCGCCATAGCGTGGCAAGACGTCGGGTATCTCGTCGGCTGCGTCGACGAATGCAACTACCTCCCAACGCCGCCAAGGGAGCCAGTCCAGCAGATTGTCGATCAAGCGCCCCATGCGAGTTCCAACAGAGGATCCGTGACACCAAGCCCGAGCTTGCCTGACGATGCGCTGCAATAGTGGCCGGGACGAGGTGAAGCAATATTGGTGGACATCTCGCGCTCATGGCACCTGAGCAGCACTTCTCCAGGACGCACATCAGGGCCAAAGCCGACAAGGCGCTCAAGCAGCTCGCTGACGGCCGTTGCGGCAGTCAGCGTCGTGAAGGTCACAACCGAAGGCTCCACTTGCCCCAGCGCAGGCGCATAGCCCTCTGACTCGAGTCGGACCCTTTCGCTCGGACTCATGAGTTCGGCACCCGCACGCGCCACATCGATCCGTCCGCGACACATTAGGCATGCAGACTCAGGTACGACAGTCGTCACCCGGGCGTCTATGCCCGTGATGAGTCCGTCCGAGGCGCTCGAGATGAGGACGCCGCAGTCAATCACCGGAGTGAAAAGGTATGCAGGGAAGCGCGAGAGGATCAGTCGACCTGCGTTGTCATCCGTACAACCGAAGATGACGTCCACACCTATCAGAGCTTCCGCCGAAGAAACCACGGTCAACATCGAAGCGACGGTCGTGCAGGTGGCGTCAGGCGCTATTCGACGGAGATGATCTCTGAGCACCTCCACCTTCAGTCTTCCTACATCCTCCGCTCCAGACCCATACACGCGGGTGATGTTGCTGACTGACAAGGTATCGGGGTCGACAAGCACGAAGTTGCGAACGCCGAGCCGTACCAACTGCTCCGCGACTGCGGAGCCGGTTCCGCCGCAGCCTACTACTCCTACTCGTAGTTCACATAGCGTCGATTGCACTGCGCCACCCATAGCCCTGACGTTCCTGTCGTACATCTCCTCGCTGACCACAGTGCTCGACGAATCCCAAGCGCTAGTGACCCTGAACCGATCTCCGACCAGCCACATCCGCTCGATCCGAGATCGGGCTCCGCCTGCTGTCGCGATGTGCCCGGTGAATGCCAGTCCCTTCGCTCGCGGGGAAAGGATCAGAGCACCGTACAACTCAGAGCCGGAACGTACCCTGAATGTCTCGGCGAGTTGTTCGTCCACCAAGAGGTCATGCTCGCTGGCAGCGGGCACCGCGTCCAGTCCCGGGTGGGTATGGACCCAGATCGCCATGGCGCCGAGTTGCTCAGCTCTCGCAAGTGCTGCCACGTAGCCCTCGGAAGCAACGCAGAGCGCGGCTCCGTCCCGCCGCAGGTAGGCCTCATCCTGCACCAAGACAAACTCGCGGGCGAGCAACCGCAGATCTTCAGACCGTGTCTTGACGACTGACGCGAGCAACACGCCAGCCGTCTCGACCGGAACATGCAGGATCGCGTTCAGCGCCGCTTGAACCGAGTCAGGGACCACCAACGTCGCCGCTGTCATGCCGGGACCGTCTCGGTGCATCGCGCGACCTCGCGCCGAATGAGTGCCAGGTAGGACGCCAGTGAGTCGGTACCGGGCCGCCACTGCCCCGCCGTGAAATGCCGCGACCAGCGCTGCCACGATCGTCCGAGATAGCTTTCCGTCACCTGGGTAGCCTCGATCGCACGTCCATCGCGGGCGTAAACAGGTGGATCGAACCACCACATGTCCGGCGGCACGTCGGGATATCCGGGGTTCAACCTGAGCAGCAGGTCGGAGCGCGTGACCGAACACCCATCGGGCAGCGGAAAACCTGCAACTACGACGCAGGTCATGCCGCCCTCGTCGGAGACGGTGAACTGCTGGCCGCGTGACGTCAGCTCATCGGAGTCGGATAGCGGCAAGGGCATCGCCAACCTCAGTCAGTGAGACCCGGGTTGATTTGAGCCGGGGCGGTGAAGAAACGCGCGCCGTCGTGCAGAGACACCTCATCGTCGTCGCGAATCTTGGTGTCTGGTCCGCCAGGGACAACTTGGAAGAGGTCGCGCTCCGGACCGATGGCCTGAGCGGGAACGCGCCTCAGTTCCGCGCCCGAGAGCGTTGGCCGGTCGATCTTGTAGTGCACGCGGTCGATCTGGATGTTGAAGACATGCGGTGGCTGCTTCGCTTCAGCTCCTTGAGGGGCGGGAGACATGTCGGTTCCTTTATGTCTTGGTACTGTGGTTTCATGATACCACGATGCCGTGACGCTTGACAATCATGGTGTCAGCCACAACAATTTGCTGCATGAAGCCAGCGAAAGCCATGACCATCCGCTTGTCCGCCGATCAGGCGGATGCCCTGGAGACAGTGGCATCCGTGGAGGAGCGGCCCGTGTCCGAGATCATTCGCGCTGCGATCGCTCAGCACGTGGAGAATCGCACTAAGGATCCCGCCTTCCAGGTGAGCCTGCGGGACCGCATCAACAGAGCGCAGCGCATGCTGCGCAAGTAGTGGGTGGCAGCGCAGCTGAGAGATTTGCAAGTGACGACTCGGACAGTTTCCTCAAGGAAGGCCTCAAACGAGGTGCGCCTAAAGGGCACGGCAGTGCCATCCCTCGGCCAGTCGCTCGTCATCGTCCGGAAGGCTTCCTCGAGCAGCTTTGCCTCGAAGAGCGCTTCCGTTCCCAGTCTGGCGGATCAGGCCAATGTTGTGGTGGCGAAGGCGGGTAAGGCGCTCAGCCGACCAGGCATCGACAAGCAGAAGGTGGTCTTTCGCGCCGGTCAGAACGGCAAAGTCTTCGCCTACTCGATCCATCCGACAGACCCCTCCATGGTCCTCCGTGAGGGGGCCGATGGCACCCGGAAGATGGGTCGGCTGGTGAACGGCAAGTTCAAGGCGGCGTGACGCGCGCGAAGCGGCCGCCCTCGCTCGAAAGGCTGCTTGCCGACGCTCTGCAAGGCGAACGAAAGCCGGCGGCTTTCGTTCTTGCCGGACACAACGGATCTGGCAAGTCGACGCTCTGGTACGAGCGACTGGCGCCGAAGCTGCATCTCCCGCTGATCAACGCAGATCGACTCACGGCGTCGATTCTTCCCCATCCCGATCCGGAGACGAAGCAGCTACCTACCTGGGCCCAGCGCCTGCGCGACGATGACCAGCGATGGCAGTCGCTGTCCCAGGAGGCCGTCCAGACGTTCGTGTCACTCGTCATGGAACGGCGCATGGCCTTCGCGTTCGAGACCGTGTTCTCTCACTGGAAGCCGCTCCCAGACGGGACGCACGAATCGAAGATCGATCTCATTCGCGACCTTCAGAGAGCTGGCTACTTTGTCGTACTGGTCTTCGTCGGCTTGGCGTCGGTCGATCTCTCAATCCTGCGCGTCGACACGCGCAAGCAGCAAGGCGGTCACGGCGTGCCGATGGCCAAGCTGAGGCAACGATTTCCGCGAACCCAGCTGGCGGTAGGCAACGCGGCAAGCATCGCCGACATGACCGTGATGCTTGACAACAGCCGCCGACCCGAGGACGCATTTGCCCTGGTCAGGGCCCAACGCGGCTCAAGGCTTTTGTTCGACTGCCGAGACAACGCGGCTCATCGCCTGTCCCCCGAGTTGGTGAGCGTCGCAACGCTCTGGCTCAACAAGGTTTGCGGCCCGCTTTGACAGCAGGTCCGCCGCAGGCCGAGGAGCACGATTTCAGGCGGAATCCAGCGCCGGTCCGCCGGCCGATCGAGCCTAGAGTTGGCTCAGTGCCAGCCCCGCCACGGAGTCGAGCATGCAGCGTTCGTCCACTGCGAGCCCTTCCGCCGGTCCCGATAGCGACCGGCTGTTCGCCAGGATGTCCACGGTCCTGCGGCTGACCGGCCTCGGCCGGTCCACCATCTACCGCCTGATATCCGAGGACAAGTTCCCAGCGCAGGTCCGCATCGGCACGCGTGCCGTCGGCTGGCGCTGGAGCGACCTCGAACGCTGGAGCGCCGCCAGGCCGACGATCACGCACTGAGCCTCAAGGCTCAGCCAGGCAATCCGAGCTTAAGCAGTGCGCCGAGTGCCGTCATCCACAACAGCCACCGCCCCCATCGCCACGTCGTGAAGTGGTAGCGGTGATTGGCGAGCAGCGCCGTGAACAGGCGCCGCGCGGCCGACATCACAAGCATCGCCATCACGAAGGCGAGCATGAGCCCCCCGCGCTCGGCGACGTGACTGAGCGCGGCCCAGGCCACGCCCGGCCACACGACCGCATCGACCGCAGCAAGCCAACGCCGCCCAGGCCAATAAGGCGCATCGGGCGGCGGGGCGCGAGCGAACAGCACCCACATCCGAACCTCCATCGGGATGGGCGGCGTGCTGCCACCCGTCCCGTCACTCAGCTGCCCGGAGGCCGCAGCGCCGCCGGCAGCCACCTTGTGCCGCGCAGCCGGCCCGCTGCCGTGTTGACCAGCACGTCCTTCTTCATGCCTTCCACGCCGTCGCGCGCCAGATCGGGCCCGGCCTCCTTCAACGCCTGGACGATCTGCGCCTTCGAAACATGGTTCAGGAAGCCCGCCGCGGTTGGTTCCCACCACTCGGCCATGTCGAGCCCCACGGCGCGCGCGACGGCGTCCGCGTCGCGCGCCGCGTTGACGCCCGGCAGCGCGTTGACCGTGAGCGCGGCACACACGCCGAGCAGATCGAGCAGTTCGGGTTGCGGCAGTTCCACGAGCCACCCGAACCACTCGCCACGCTGCGCCGGCAGCCGTTCGCGCCACCGGGCCTTCGCGTCCTCCACCGCCTGGAAGGCGCGGCTGCCCTTGATGTCGTCGGCTACGGATAGCAGCGCATGCGCCGAGGCGGTCGCGTTGATCTGCATCGCCGGCCGGTCGGTGCCGTAGTCGTCCGTGAGCACCCGACGCAGCAGCGTGTTCGCGAGCGAGGCGAGCGCGACCTGCACGTTGCCCGCCAGCGCGGCCTGCAACGCCGCCGTCCGCTGCGCCGCGAGCCGGCGCGTCAGTGCCTCGCTCAGCCCCTCGTCCGTCCGCATCGATGGTGACGTCTTGCTGCCCGCGTCGGCCGCTTCTTCCTCGGGGCGCGGCGCCACGTCCTTCCGCGTCCTGCGCTGCGAGGCTTCGAGCGCCCTGCGATCGGCCTCGCGCAGTAGACCGCGGATGATCGTCGTGTCGCCTTCGCGGTTGACAGTCACGATCACGCCGGCGCGCGACTTGATCGCAGCCGGCCACACCTTGAACGCCTCCTGGATCGCGCGGCGCCGCGCCTCGATGTCGTCGCCTTCGAGGCCGATGCGCTCGGCGTCGGCGCCGTTCCAGGCGCTCTCGCCTTCGAGGGCGTCCGATTCCTGTTCGAGCTCGGCCTCGCGCTGCGCCAGCGCCGCCAGCTCCGCCATTTCGTCGGCGGTTGGCTTGCGCAGCGTGTGCTCGCACGGCGCGAACTGGCGCAAGGCCATCGAGTCCAGCTCGATGCGCGCCTCCACCCAGCCCCAACCTTCTTCGCGCACCGACGCCGCGATGCGGTCGAGCTTATCGCTGGCCAGCCGCGTCAGCAGGTCCGGATCGGACAGGAAGCGCCCCTGCTCGTCGTCGAACAGGTCGCGCCGCACGATGCCGCCCGCCGACTCGTAGGCCTCGATGCCGACGAAGCGCACCAGCGCGTTCCCGGCGGCCTCGACCTCGCCGGCCGTCAGCCTGCGCTTGAGCGCGGCCGGCGTGCGATCCCACTCGTGCGCTCCGAACCACGCCCGCTCCTGCGCGGCGTGGTCGTCCGTGATCGCCAGCGCCATCAGCTGGTCGAGGTTGATCTTGCCGTCATCCTCCCGGTACAGCGCCAGCAGCTTCGGCGACACCGCAGCCAGCTTGAGCCGGCGCTGCACCGTCAGCAGCGACACGCCGAAGGCGACGGCCACGTCCTCGATGCCCTTGCCCTCGTCCACCAGCGCCTTGAAGGCCTCGAACTCGTCGGCCGGGTGCATCGGCTCGCGCCCGCTGTTCTCGGCCACGCTGACCTCGCGCGCCCGCTCGACGGCGATCAGCTTGCAGGCGACCTCGTGATCGGCGGGCAACTTGCCGCGCTCCTGCAGCAGCCGCAGCGCACGTCGCCGACGTTCGCCGGCCGAGACGCCAAAGGCGAGCCGGCGCGACTTGCCGCGGCCGACGAAGTGCTCGTGCACCGTGGGGGAGTGCAGCAGCCCTTGCGAGTCGATGAGCGCTGCCAGTTCCTCGATGCTCGAATGCGAGTGACGCCGCACGTTGAAGGGCGACGGCACCAGGTCCGAGACCTTGACGAGGATCGATTGGTTCGTGTGTTCCATGTTCGTGCTCCTGAAGTGAGAATGAAGATCGCGCCCGAGACCACGCCGTCACGGCGGCACGCCCGAGCGATGCAGCGATCCCGTTTCGTCTCGCACGACAACCGTCCGTAAGAACTGTCGTGCGCGACCTGCGTCGATCGAACCTGCTTCGCACATGCCCCGTTGCTTCCGGTTTGCCCACCCCCTGCTCCAATTCCGAGGGAGCCGTTCGTGGCTGTTCATCCCTCGGCGTTGAAGCCGGCGTGGAAGTGATTCCTGCCCCGCATCCGCCTTTCGCCGTGCGAGACCGATAGCGCCGCGGACAAGCGCGGGTGCCAGGGCACCGTGGAGTAAATGGAAGGGGCCCGCGCGCGAGAAGCGAAGCGCGGCGCGCGCGGGAAGCGGTCCGTTTACGCCGCGAAAGGCCCTTGCGCCTGCGCGCGCGGCGCTATGGTTCGCACGACGGGCGAAGGGCCGGGTGCGGGGCCCGCCACCGGCGCGACGAGGGATGCGGACGCTCGCGCCAGCGTGCGTCCGCGGTGCCAGTGCCCGCCCAGCGGGCACTCATGACGGAGACGGCCTGGAACGACGCGAGACAAGGGGCGTCAAGTCCAGCGTAGTAACCGAAGTGACGGACTGACACGCAACAACGATGGACATCCCTTGCGGCGCCGCCATTGAATCCGTTCATCGCGGCGTCCCATTCGATCCCTTGACGATTGGCCGTCGCTCAGCCGCCGTTCCGAGCGGTCCACGGCCTTGGGGCCGGTTGGAGCCACGGATGAGCATCGACAGCGCAATCTCCGCCGTCACGGGCACGGCGACGGCCGAGGTCTCCGCCTCGCGGGGGAGATCGGCGCGCGATCAGCTCAAGGACGCAGCGCGTCCCATCAGCGGCAAGCACGCGTTGTTGCACGCAAGACGGATGCGCCAGCGCGAGGCACGCGTCGCGACGAGGCCAATGGCAGAGAGCGAAGGTGCGTTGCGACTGCGAACGGAAGACGGCGCCCTCGTGTTCGTGCTGCGGCCGGCCGCTTCGGGACTGGTCGTCGAGCGCACGCAACGTCGGCCGCTGGGTGCCTGCTTCGTCCAGTCGTTCCTGTTCACTGATCACGACGGCTTTCGCCGCTGGTGCGAAGCCGATGCCGTCCGGTTCGACGAGCCGGTGCTGTACGACCGGCTGCGGCGCGAAGGCGATGCGCGACTCGGCGGTAAACGGTGATGCCGGGCACGGTCTTGGGGCGCTGACGCGCTCGGACGGCTGGCTGGCGCGCGCACTGCGCGGCATCGCCCACCTGGCCGAAGCCGAATCGACCGACGACGTGCTGCTTCGCTTCAAGGCTGCGGCGGCCGACCTTGGCGCCGACGCGGCCGTCTTCACCAGCTTCCTGCAGGACGACGCGACCCTCTCGTCGTACCGGACCCTCGTGGCCTGTGACCCCGTGTGGAGTGCCGAGTACGCGCGCGAGCAGTGGTTTGAGGACGATCCGTGGCTGCGGCATGCGATGCACGACGCCGAGCCGGTGCGTTCGAGCGAGATCCTCCTGCGGTCGCCACGAGAGGAGGTGTTCGCGCAGGCAGCGGCACGGGCCGGCTTCGCATCCGCGGTCATCGCGCCGGCACCATCGATGCACGGCACCGCCCGCATCGGCATGCTTGCACTCGGCTCGGGAACGCCCGGCTTCTTCGAGGACGAGGGCTACGCGGTCCTGCGCGTGCTGGCCCGTGCAATGGCGATGGAGCTGCATGCCTGGCTTGCCCGCTCGATCCTGCGTGACCTCGTCGACCGGGCGCGGATCACCGCCGACGACATCGCCCTGCTGCGCCATGAGGCGGCAGGCCACAGCAGCAAGGTCATCGCCGCGGCGATGAACACCGAGGCCAAGACGATCGACTGCCGCTTCCAGCGTGTGAGCAGCAAGCTCGGCGCCCCCAACCGCCGCGCCGCGGTGCGGCTGGCGCGGCTGTATGGGCTGCTCTAGATACGCCGCAGAGGATAGGTTTCCTCGCGGTTGCTCTCTGCACCCGGAGTCTCTTAGCGTAAGCGTGCGCCGAAGGCCCTCTTGACGACCTCAGCGGCGGCGCTTTCGCGGTTGGGCTGACGCCGGCTGCGGCGGCCGGTTGATCTCGTCGGCGAAGCGATCGTTCTCGTAGGCATCGGCGATCGCTGCATCGAGGCGCGTCAGCAGCGCGTCGAGCGTTTCGCCGTCGCGACGCACCAGCATCGCCAGGCACTGTGCTTCATCGGTGGCGGTGGCCACGCAGCCGTGAACCGGAGCGACGTGCCCGAGCGTGATCTGCCCGTCGCACTCGATCAACTCCACGATGTTCTTCAGGTCACTGATCACGCTGCATGTGCGCCGTCACGCTGCTCGGCGTTCCTGTGGTTGGTCGCCCCATTGCCGCGCCACGTTCCAGGGCAGCAACTCGTCGATGCGGTTGATCGGATGCTCGGCGATGCGCTCGAACACCTCGCGCAGGTACACCTCGGGATCGAGCCCGCCCAATTTGGCCGTCTCCACCAGGCTGTAGATCGCCGCAGCACGCTCGCCACCGGCGTCGGAGCCGAAGAACAGGTAGTTCTTGCGTCCCAACCCGACGCCGCGCAGCGCGCGCTCGGCGGCATTGTTGTCGATCTCGATGCGCCCGTCATCGCAGTAGCGCGTCAGCGCCTTCCAGTGCGTGAGGGTGTAGCCGATGGCCTGCGCCAGATCGGACTTGATCGACACGCCCGCGAGCATCTCGCTGAGCCACTGGCGTAGATCCTTCAGCAGCGGCGCTGCGCGCTCCAGGCGTGCTCGGCGTCGCTCATCCGGTGGTCGACCCCGGATGTCGGCCTCGATCTCGTAGAGCTTGGCGATGCGCCGCAGCGCCTGCTCGGCCACCGACCCCGGGGCGCGCTTTTGCGTCTCGTACACCTCCCAGTAATACCGTCTCGCGTGGGCCATGCACGCTGCGTGCACGATACGGCCGCTGCCGTAGAGCTTCTCATAGCCCGAGTACGCATCGGCCTGCAGGATGCCGCGGTAGCGCTGGAGGTGTTCGCGCGGATGCTCGCCGCCGCGATCGGGCGAGTACTGGAACCACGCTGCCGGGGCGTCCTTGCCGCCACAGGGTCGATCGTCGCGCACGTACACCCACAGCCGTCCTGTCTTGGTCCGCCCGCGCCCGGGATCGAGCACCGGCACCGGCGTGTCGTCGGCGTGAACCTTGCCGCCCGCGAGCGTATAGCGGCCGAGCGCCGCTGCAAGAGGAGCGATCAACTCGTCACCCTGGTCCACCCAGCCGACCATCGTCGAGCGCTCGATGTCTACGCCCTCGCGCGCATAGATGCGGCTCTGGCGGTACAGCGGGGTATGGTCGCAATACTTGGCCACCATCACGTGCGCCAGCAGTGCCGGCCCGGGCAGGCCGCGTGCGATCGGACGGCTCGGCGCCAGCGCCTGGAAGATGCCCTCGCAGCGCACGCACGCCAGCTTGGGGCGAACATGCCGGATGACCTTGAAGTGCCCCGGCACGTACTCCAGCTGCTCGGCCACGTCCTCGCCGATCTGGCGCAGCTTGCCGCCGCACTCGCTGCAGGCGCACGGCGCCTCGGCCGTGTACCCCTTGGGGTGGTGGACTCGCGTCTCGCGCGGCAGGTGCTCGGGCAGCTTGCGCGGGTCGCGCCGCGGCTTGCGCGGCTTCGTCGCGCCCGGCTGTGCCGCGCCGGCCGGCGCGGCCTTGGGGACAACGGTGGCGATGAGCGTCAGCTGCGCATCGAGCTGCTCGCTGGAGCGACCGTATTGCTCGCGCGCGCGGCGCGCCAGCTGCAGCTCGAGCTTGTCGACCATCAACTTCAACCGCGCCACCTCGGCGTCGCGCGCGGCGATGACGCGCAGCAGCGCGTCGATGGTCAGGGGCGTGTTGGCAAGGCCGGGCACGAACACCACTGTGCCCGCCACCTCGCGCGCTGCGCCATCAGGGTCGCACCGGAGGCGTTCTCATCCAGTGTTCACGCCGCAATGCGCGGCGGCCGTAGCGTCTCGGGCTGCCAGGTGCGCTGCGGCATGCGCCAGTCGATGCCCTCCAGCAGCATCGACAGCTGCGCCGGCGTCAGCGACACCGTGCCACTGTCGGCTTGCGGCCAGACGAAGCGGCCTCGCTCCAGGCGCTTGCTGAACAGGCACAGCCCCTGGCCGTCGAACCACAGCACCTTGATGATGTCGCCGCGCCGGCCGCGGAAGACGAAGACGTGGCCCGAGAACGGGTTGTCGGCCAGCGCGGTCTGCACCATCGCGGCCAGCCCGTCGAAGCCGCGGCGCATGTCGGTGTGGCCCGCCGCGAGCCACACCCGCGTGTTCGTGGGCAGGCCGATCATGCGCTCGCCTTCAGTGTGTGCAGCACGCAGCGCAGGTTCGCTTCATCGACCGCACCGCGCAGCCGCACGCGCACGCCGCCGATGTCGATCTCGATGACGCCCGCAGGCGCCGAGACGCTCGCGCTCGCGCGATCGGCCGCAACCGCCGCCGGCGCCATCTTCACCGGCAACAGCACAGCCTGTGCAGCGCCATTATCGCGCCCCTTGGTCGCGCGCAGGGTAAGCGGCTGGCCGCGCCACCTTGAAGTCGCCCGGCGGGGCAAGGACGATGGTGTCCACCTAAATTGTGAGGTGGACACCTATGCACTCCAAGGCCGCGCCGCGCCGGCGCCATAGCGATGCGCTCAAGGCCAAGGTACTGATCGAATGCGACGAGCCTGGCGCGTCGGTGGCCGCGGTGGCCCAGTCCCATGGCTTGAACGCGAACCTGGTGCACAAGTGGCGTCGCCAAGGGCGGTGCCGGGAAGCGGCGAACGAGGCGGCGCCGGTGAACGACAAGGTAGCTGGCGCCTTCGTCGCGCTGCAGCTGCCGGCACCGCCCACAGCGCAGCCGGTGCCGGACATCCGCATCGAACTGCGCCGCGGCGCCACGACGATCACCATCGCCTGGCCCGGCCAGGCGGCCGGCGAGTGCGCCGCGTGGCTGCGGCAGTGGCTGCGATGATCCGCATCGACGCGGTGTGGCTGGCGGTCGACCCCGTCGACATGCGCGCCGGTGTCGACGGACTGCTCGCGCGCGTGGTGCAGGTGTTCGGCGCGGCCAAGTCGCACCACGGCTATCTGTTCGCCAACGCGCGCGGCACGCGCATCAAGCTGCTCGTGCACGACGGCTTCGGCGTGTGGTGCGCGGCGCGACGCTTGAACCAGGGGCGCTTCATCTGGCCGCGCCAGGGTGCCGGACACGCCGCGTCGGCCACACTGACGCAGGCGCAGTTCAACGCTCTGGTGCTCGGCCTGCCGTGGCAGCGACTGGAGCAGATGGCCGTCATCACGCACGTGTGAGACAGGCGCGCTCGGGGCAATCGGCAGATGACCCGATGACAACGTGCTTCGTGCGCGGCACGATTGCGTTCCATGCTCGACGTGGACGCGATCGTGGACGCAGACCTGCAGCGTCTGAGTCCCGAGGCCATCACGGCGCTGGCGCAACGGATGCTGGGCCATATCCGCGAGCAGCAGCAGCACCTGCGGCAACGCGACGAACGCATCGCGCAACAGGCCGGCGAGATTGCGCAGCAGGCCAGCGAGATCGAGCGCAAGGACGCCGAGCTGCAGTTCAAGACCGTCAAGCTCGAGAAGGTCAACTTCGAGCTGGCGCGGCTCAAGGGCTGGAAGTTCGGCGCCAAGACCGAGGCGATGAGCGCCGAACAGCGCCGCTTGTTCGACGAGACGATGGCCGAGGACGAGGCCAGCCTGCAGGCGCTGCTGGAGCAGCTGCAAGGCAAGACGGCGCAGGGCCAAACGTCCAACGACCAACGACGCCGCCCCAAGCGCCAGGCGCTGCCCGCGAACCTGCGTCGCGTCGAGCACCGCCACGAGCCCGACGACACCACGTGCCCGACGCCGGGCTGCGGACGGCCGATGGTGCGCGTGGGCGAGGACGTGAGCGAGAAGCTCGACATCGTGCCGGCGGAGTTCTTCGTGCACCGGCATGTGCACGGCAAGTGGGCCTGCAAGTGCTGCCAGGTGCTGGTGCAAGAGCCGGTGCCGGCGCAGATCATCGACGGCGGCGTGCCCGCCGCGGGGCTGGTGGCGCACACGCTGATCAGCCGCTTCGTCGATCACCTGCCGTACTACCGGCAAGAGGCGATCAACGCCCGCTCGGGCGTGCACACGCCGCGCTCGACGCTGGCGCAGTGGTGCGGCCGTGCCGGCGCCGCCCTGGAGCCGCTGTACGACGTGCACAAGCGCTTCGTGCTCGGCGCTGTCGTGCTGCACGCCGACGAGACGCCGGTGGCGATGCTCGATCCGGGAGCCGGCAAGACCAAGAAGGCCTACGTCTGGGCCTACGCCAGGGGCGTGTTCGATCCGACGCCGGGCGTGGTGTACGACTTCTGCGTCGGCCGTGGTGCGCACTACCCGATCAGATTCCTCGGCCCGCCGCGCGAAGGTGAACCAGGCTGGCGCGGCACCCTCGTTCGCGACGAGTACGGTGCCTACGACAGCGTCGTCGATCCGACCAAGCACCCCGGGCGCAGCGCTGCCGGTTGCCTGGCGCACGCGAGGAGGAAGTTCGACGAGCTGATCAAGCACAACGCCAGCGTCGTGGCGCCCGAGGCATTGCGGCGCATTGCCGAGATCTACCGCGTGGAGCGAGAACTCGTCGCCATGAGCGCCGCAGACCGGTTGGCCGCGCGCCAGCAGACGACCGAACCGCTGTGGAAGAGCTTGCATGCGTGGCTCCAAACCCAGCGCGCCAAGGTGCCCGACGGCAGCGCCACGGCCAAGGCGCTGGACTACAGCCTCAAGCACTGGGCGGCGCTGACGCGCAACCTGCTCGACGGCGATGTGCCGGTGGACAACAACCATCTGGAAAACCAGATACGCCCATGGGCCATGGGGCGCCGTGCATGGTTGTTCACCGGCAGCGAGCTGGCCGGGCAACGCGCCGCGGTCGTGATGAGCCTGGTGCAGTCGGCCAAGCTCAACGGACACGACCCGCACGCGTACCTGCGCGACGTTGTGCAGCGCCTGCCGACGCAGCAGGCCAGCCGGATCGACGAGCTGCTGCCGCACCGCTGGCAGCCGGTTCAATAGCCGTCAGCAACAGCACCCGCGCGCCGTCAGGGGTGGCGCGGCCAGCCGCTTACCGCGCAGGTGTTCACGCCGCCACCTGAACAGCATGTTCGTGTTGACGCCGTTCTCCAGCGCGATCCCCGACACCGAGGCGCCGGGCTGCAGGCTGCGCTCGACGAGCTCGCGCCTGAATGCTTCGGCGTGCCGGCGACGCTTGGGCCCCGCTTGTGTGTCTTGCTTGGGCATGTGTGCACTTGTTGCGCTAAGTGCACACCGTCCTTCGGCGAGCACGATCGGCGATCGTGCTCATACAGTGGTTCGCTTACCAGAGGGTCTCGGCCGTACGCTTACCTCTTAGCTCACCGTATCGAGAAGGACCACTCCGCGCACGAGTGGGAGAAGGTGCCGGGGAGGCACATCCGCGCCGATCAGAATGGGAAGGGGTGCACGTCCCAGAAGCACCGCGAACCGATCTCCCACGTGCAGGCGCTCTGGACTGAAACGATGCCTACCGGAGAACGCCAGGACGCTTCTTGTGCTCCGCCCATGTTGTTTTCGGATCGTCTGGATATTTGACGAGCAGTCGCTTCTCACCGCCCTTGCGCAAGGCGGCATTTCCGTCCCATGGACCGCCACCACCCAGTCGCACGGCTTGATGGATCGCCGTCACGGTAAGCGCCCTAACGCTCATGTCCTCCATACCGTACTTGAGAACGAGGTCAGCGTCCTCGCGATCTTTGAGGGTTCGCGTCCAGTAGAGGTAGTCGTGAACTATGGCGGGGAACGTGTACCGGCCGTCGGGCGGCAAGATTGACCAGAAGACTCTTGGGATGCTTGCTAGATCAGTGACGAATCCAGCGGGCACGGTCACGCTCGGCAAGGACTTCTGCTTTCCGCTCGGACTCCAGCCGATTTCTTTCGTCGTGAAGTATGTTCGATCAGCGAACCGTCCGAGATGAAGCGCACCAGTGACGGCTCCCGGTGCCTGCAACCACTGCAGAAGCCACTTGTCGGCCGCTTCCCGGTCACCATACGGCTCGGCCTTCTTGTCTTGTGTGCGCGCACCGAGTGGTGCAGCGAGCGCCAGCGCACTCGTCCCCTTCAACAGGTCACGTCTCCGCAAGTTCATGTCAAACCTCCTCTTCGACTACGTTAGCGGCGCTCTAGCTGCTCCAGCATGGCTTGCTTGGCTTCATCAATGAGGCTCGTCGTGTATCGACGAAGTGCCTCACTCCGGCGAGCGCACGCCCCGAGGCCGAGCACGAGCACGGTGACGCTGCCGTGGTCAACCTGCACTCCAGGTTCGCCACCTGTATGCAGCACATAGGCTCCAAACGCTCCCCCATCGTCGCGCGTGCATGGTACCCCTCGATCCTTGGCAAGTGCAGCAATACGTGTACTGGCGGCAATGCGTTCGATGGTGCCGCGATGCCCAAACGGCGCCCGCTTTCCAATCTCGGCAACCATCTCTTGGCTACTCATCCCAGTCACGCGGCGTATGTCATCTTCACTCGCTTGCTCGAACCCCTCGCCAATAAACCCGTCGATCGCGACTCTGCTCAAGGCCGCGGTGATTGAAGAACCTGAGTACTTCGGCGCCTCGAACGTGCGATGCACATCAATGTCGAGGCCCGCAAGGGAAACCAGCGCCCCAGCCCTGCGCGCCTGCCGACGGAACTCACTCTCAAGCGCACTTGCATTGTCAACCGCGACGCGCCAGTGACCGATCGTCGTGCGCGCTCGAACGGACGCTACGCCAGGTGACCTGTAGTACGACAGGAACTCAACCGCTTCAACTCCCGCGCGAGCGAGCGAGGGCGCCGCCGAGGCGAATCCATGCACCGCAACTGCTCCGCCCGGTAGTGGGCCACCAAGTTTTGCTATGTACCCAAACTCGAACTGGCCAACGTGCATAAGCATCGGCGGGATCATTGTCTGCGGCGACTGCGTAGCTCCTCCGGGTGAGACAGCGCAGCGCTTCGCTTCCTCAAAGTACCGAGACACGGGCCGGGCGTAGTGATCTACGAAGCGGGTCTTGTAGTCCTCAAGCAAGCTTGCAGCCACAGGGCGATAGCAGGTGAACGCAGCCCCATCGGGAACATCCGTCCGGAGGCAACTGAAGCCAGCCAAGGAACTTCGCGGCAGCTCCTGGAGCAGGCAGGCCCTTTCATCGAGGAGGCCAGGCGTTGCCGCAATCTGCCGCTCAATGGCACCCCGAACTGCACGACAGTGCGTTGGCTTCGGTGCCCAAAGTTGCCGAACAACGGCCTCCATCTCCTGACACGCATTCAGCTTGTTGAGTTCGATCTGCGCGATCGTTGCCGCAGGCAGGCTGCACAGTGTCAGGCCAAGCCCGATCCATCGCCGCAAGGTGCGCTTAACGAAGCGTGACTCGTGTGTAGTCATTCGCTCCGAAGTATCGACTTGCCGTCTGCACGTCGAACTCGTGATATGGGGGAGCACGCACCGCGCCGATTCGAAACGCACTGACGCGTTGCGCAGGCGTCCCGTGAGCTTCGTCAGTTCGTTCGTAGTACGACCCAATGAGCGAGAGGTTGTTCTGGAACTCGTCAATGTCAACATGGCGTAGCGCTTCAGAGAAGACGAAACCCGCGAGGAAATCCGCTCCAAGTTCGATCTGTCGCGAGTCCAAGCCGCTCGCGCGCAAAGCTGCAAGACCGCCGGCAATGCGCATCTGCATGACATGCGCGAGTTCGTGCACGATTGGAGCGAGGTAACGGCCACCAGCCTCAAGCGGGTAGCTCACGACATACCTCGCAGGGGTGGCGGCCTGCCCGAAATCAAGTGCAGCCGAGAACGGCCGGCCACTACACCCAAGAAAGCGGACTGCGCTCGGCGGAATACCGAGCGCGTTCATTGCGGCGAGAACCCGTGTGTCTTTGGCAACGCCGAGCGGATCTCCGTCCGCGCAAGCGCCAACTGGTTGGCGATTCACACCAACAGTGAAGCTATACAAGCAGTTGGGCGGCGCAGTCTGTGCCTTAAGTGGCGAACTTGCGCCTACCGCGAGAAGGGCCGCCACGCAGGCCCGATAGGTCCACCCGCCCAGTTTCATGTGCACACGCCACGCCACATAAAGCCACCTGCAGGGCATGGGGCGTTGCACATAGCTGGTCGTGCAAACCCGCTCCTGCACGCCTGGTGCGGTTGTCGATGGTTGGGGTCTGCAAAGCCCCAACAGCCACATTGTCCAACCGGAGCACCTCTCGGCAGCTTGCTTGAGCGATCGTCGGGTTGAGGCCTTTCGTCAGAGTCCTCCTCGCTCGACTCGTCAAGCACAGCTTGAACCTCTTCCTTGTCCATCTTGCAGATGCGCGCGATCGTGGCAACCGTGCGCCCCTGCTCCGACATGCGTCGGATTCGTTCATCAGAGCATGCGGCAAAAGCCGAGGGAGCCTGAGCAAACAACAGCAAAAGCGCGAGGACTTGCAGGCCTCGCGCGACGCGTGATTCGCGAACCATGAAGAACCCTCCTCAAGCGCTGTAACGGTAAGGGGGAAACCTCTCAGGGTCAAGTTTCGCGCTAGGGACCAGCCGGGCGCACTACTGAGACGGGGTGCTCTTGAGAACACCATGACTCCCAAGGCCGCCGCACCAAAGAGGCTCTGCCGAGCATCCTCGCTCATCCACGGCTGTCGTCTCGGCGGCAGCCGTGGATGAGGCTCCGGGAGCGCATGCGCCACCGTGAGCGCCAGCTCGAACTTCGGAGTGATGTCGCCGATGGATCGGCTCGTTGGTACTGCGGAGGAGTGTCGATGAGAGCGGGCAATGGCAGCTTGGGGAGCGTCGCCAGGCTGTTTGGGCGGTGACCGCTCATGGCCGATCTGCGAACTCTCGACTTCTGTCGTCGGGACGGCCTCGAAGCGATCAAGTTCATCAGTTCCGCATCTGGGCAGCAGGCGCAGCTAAAGGCTCCCCTCGGAGCCAGTCCCTAACCGTCTGCACGACGGCGTCGGTGTCCAGTGAAGGCAGATGCACCACACGGCAGGCCATCACGGCATCACCGACCGTGTTGGTGGGGTCGATGTAGCCGTCGATGATGCCGGCCAGCGCGTCGAGCGTTTGCCCGGCCTGGCCGAGCGAGTCCCATTGCTGGATGTGGGCCGGCGACGGCGGAAGCGCCGACGTGCCGAGGGCTTCGATCAACGCAGCGAGCGAGGTCTTCATAGACTGCATGCGTTCGAACCACGCGCGGGCCCGCTCGGCGAGCGGAACCTCCAGCCTGACCGAGTCGCAGCGCTCGATCGCCTCACGCAACGCAGGCGGGAGGACCAGTCCATCCAGCGGCGCGGGACCGACGCGCACCCAGACCGGGAGATCAGGATCGAACCGACGCAGCCGCTCGAGCAACTGGGTCTCGAACGCGGCCTGTGATGGTGGGGCGTCGCATCGCAGTGTGAGGCCTGGCACGAGACGCTGGCCGGCAAGTTCCGAGATGTCGAGCACCTGCTGCCCCTGCTTGGCCAGCACACCAAGGACGCGGCACAGGCCGCTCACTGGCGGCGCGATCAGGTGCCGGAACGACAGCGCCCGCGGCAACGCGGTGAGACCGGCATCGACCCATCGACGGTAGTTGCCCCAGCCGCCGCCCAGCACGTCGACACGAAAGCCGGCTGCGCGCAGCGGCCGAGCCCACACCTCGCTGTCGAGCCCGCCGCGATCGCAGTACACCAGCACCAGATCGTCGGACGCGAGCGCGTTCACGTGATCAGCCAGTTCATAGGGCATCGCGAGTGCAGGCTCTGCCACGGTAGGTGACGCCGGCTGCAGTGAAAGCGGCGCCGCCCCCGTGGACACCACCGGCACGTTGACCGCACCGGGAATGTGATCGTCCGAATACGCCTCGGGGCGTCTCGCGTCGATCAAGAGCGCGTACAGGTTGAAGTCCTGAATCTCCATCTGGTGCGGATGCACCAGTGCGCCATGAGACGCCAGTGAAGCGGGCATCGGTGTGGACCTGCGTGCGTCGTGCTGGAAATCGGCCCGAATCCAGCATCGGGCCGGCGGGTTTTCGCTCCTAGAGTGACCTCACGGCGCTCGATGAGATGTCACGTGACTTCTCCGCTCGGCGCCCGCCGATCGAGGACGCTCACCATGGAAAGCCGGTTGAATGTAGACCCCTCGAACCCCCATGCCAAGCGGAGTAGCGCGAGCCAGGCGATCGTGTCGCGCTCGACCGTGATGCATGCGGCGGGCCTCTGGCTCGCGGCGCTGATTGCGCTGGCGCCGACCTCGGCACGGGCCGTCGATGGCTGCCTCGTGCTGCTGTGCCTGGCAGCGCCGAGCTGGCGCGCCATCCCGCAGTGCGTGCCCCCCGTCCAGCAGCTCTTCCGCGACCTGGCTCGCGGCAAGCCGTTCCCGACCTGCAGCATGTCCGGCGCCGGCAACACGGCGAATCACGCATGGTCCTACGCGCCGGCCTTCTGCCCGCCGCAGTACACGCGCGTCATCGACGGCGAGAGCGCGCCGATCTACCAGTGCGACTACACCGGCGCGATCTCGGTCTCGATCAACGGTGCCCCGTTCTCCCGCACCTGGTGGAGCTTCGGCGGCGACTCGGTGACCGAGTTCAGCCCGGCCGCCAAGAGCCAGCTCGGCACCTGGGACACCCGCTTCGACGACGACTACGCGAAGTGGCTCGCGTCCCTGCCGCCACCGGCACCCGACACGCCGTAATCGAGGCTCGACGTGGATACCGCCACCTTCCTCGCCCTGGCACTGGCCTGCGCGCCGCAGGTCCATCCGGACACCGCGCGCGCCATCGCCGGCGTCGAAAGCAGCTTCAACCCGTACGCCATCGGCGTGGTCGGTGGCGCACTCCATCGCCAGCCGCGTACGCGCGCCGAAGCGCTGGCCACGATCGACGCACTGCAGGCCGACGGCTGGAACTACAGCGTGGGCCTCGGGCAGATCAACGTCGGCAACTTCGCGCGCCTCGGCCTGACAGCTCGCTCGGCACTCGATCCGTGCACCAGCCTGACGGCGATGCAGGCCGTGCTCGGCGAGTGCTACGCACGGGCCGCCTCGAACAACGCGGCGCAGAACGCCCTGCGCTTCGCGCTGTCCTGCTACTACAGCGGCAACTTCACCACCGGCCTGCGCCACGGCTACGTCGGCAAGGTCGTGCGGGCCTCAGCCACGGCTCCAGCCGCTGGCTCCGCTCTCCCCAACCGCAAGGAGCGCTCGTGAACCAAGACCTTCGCCTGAACCGCGCCGCCGCATTCGTCGGCGCGATGGTCCCGGTCCTCGCCCATGCGCAGGGCTTCGACAAGATCAACACGACGGTCACCAACGTCAACACGATCCTGGTCACGATCTCGATCGCAGTGGTGACCATCGCGATCATCTGGGCCGGCTTCAAGATGATCTTCCAGGGCGCGCGCCTGGCCGACGTGGCGAACGTGCTGATCGGCGGGACGCTGGTCGGTGGCGCCGCCGCCTTCGCGAGCTACATCGTCACCTGAAGGCCACGGCGATGCTCGGTGAAGCCATCTACAAGGGCGCAACCCGTCCGGCCATGAAGCTGGGCATCCCGCTGGTGCCGCTGGTGATCCTGTTCGGCACCGGGATGCTGCTCGTCATGTGGGGTGGCATCCTCGTGAGCTGGTGGGTGGCGCTCGCGGTGCTGCTGGCCGTCGTGCCGGCGCTCGGCTGGATGCGCTACGTCACTGCGAAGGACGATCAGCGCTTCCGGCAGATGTTCGTCGCCGCGAAGTTGCGCCTGCACGACCGCAACCGGCGCTTTTGGAAGGCGCGCAGCTACGCGCCGAACCTGTACCGCGGAGCACGCGATGCTTGGCACGTCTAGAAGCGCCGCCTCGGTGGACCCAGCCGGCGTCTTCGCACGCCCGCGTCCGTCGCCGCGGTACTGGAAGCAGGCTGCTGCCGAGAACCCGCTCGCCCGCTTCGTGCCGTTCTCGTCATTGGTCAGCCCGCATGACGTCATTACGCGCGGCGGGGACTACTTGCGGGTGTGGCGCCTCGACGGCGTGCCGTTCGAGTGCGCCGATGAACACCTGATCGCCGAGCGGCACGAGGCGCTGTGCAGCTTGCTGCGCAACCTCGCCGGCGGCCAGTGGGCCGTCTGGACGCACCGCGTCCACCGGATCGTCAGCGACGAACTGCAGCACCCCGCAGAGCCGGGCTTCGCACGCGACCTTTCGGTGGCGTACCAGGCTCGGCTTGGCCAGCACCGCATGATGAGCAACGAGCTATACGTGACGCTCGTCTACCGGCCGAACGTCTCGCGCGTCAGCCGGGCGCTGCAATCGCGCCAGCGCTCGCGCGAAGCCATCGCAGCGGCGCAGGCCGAGGCGCTGCGGGTCATGGAAGAGCGGTCGGCGCTCGTCGCACGGGTGCTGCGTGGCTTCGGGCCGGAGCTGCTGGGCGTTCGCGAGGACCGTGGCCGCCGGTACTCCGAAGTGGCCGAGTTCCTCGGTTATCTGGTCAACGGCTGCTGGCGCCCGGTGCCTGAAGCAGCGGGGCCACTGTATCGAACGCTGCCGACCGCGCGCTTGTCCTTCGGTGGCGACAAGCTCGAACTGCGCCAGGGCGAGCGCACGCGTTACGCGGCCCTCGTGGACATCAAGGAGTACGCCGACGCGGTGCAGCCCGGCATCCTGAACGCGCTGCTCTACGAAGCCAGCGAGTTCATCGAGACGCAGAGCTTCTCGGTCCTGCCACGGCGCGAGGCGATGCGCGCGCTCGAACTCCAGCGCGATCAGTTGATCGCCAGTGACGACGTGGTGGCCAGCCAGGTGGCCGAGATGGACGTGGCGCTGAACGAACTCGGTGACGGCCAGTTCTGCATGGGCGAGTACCACTACAGCCTCGTCGTGTTCGCCGAGGATGTGGCCGATGCCGGTCGCCGCGCGGCGCAGGCTATCGGTGCCGTCGGCGAGGCGTCGAGCCTGCAGATGTCGCCCGTCGATCTCGTCGCAGACGCCGCCTGGTTCGCGCAGATGCCCGGCAACTGGCAATGGCGACCGCGGGACGCAAAGCTGTCGTCGCGCGCCTTCGCGGCGCTGGCCGCCGGCCACAACTTTGCGCGCGGCAAGCGCGATGGCAATCCGTGGGGCGAAGCCCTCGCGCTGATGCGCACGCCGTCCGGGCAGCCGTTCTACCTAAACCTGCATGCCAGCCCGGACGGCGAGGATTCCGCCGACAGGAAGCTGCCCGGCAACACGTTGATCATCGGCTCCACCGGCGTCGGCAAGACCACGCTCGAGATGTTCCTGCTGACGCTGACGCGCAAGTGGGACCCGGCGCCACGCCTGGTGCTCTTTGACCTGGACCGCGGCTGCGAGATCGCGCTGCGCGCGCTCGGGGGCCGCTACCTCACGCTAGAAGCGGGCAAGCCGACCGGCTGCAACCCGCTGCAGCGCGAGCCGACGTCGGGGCGCCTCCAGTTCTGGGAGCAGCTCATCCGCACCTGCATCGAGACCCCAGCGCTGCCGCTGATGCCTTCAGACGAGCGGGCCATCGCGGATGCGATCAAGGCCGTGGCGATGATGCCGCAGGCCCTGCGCCGCTTCTCGACGGTGCGACAGAACCTGCCGAAGACCGGCGAGAACAGCCTCTACGAGCGACTCGGCCGCTGGTGCCAGGGCGGCGCGCTCGGCTGGGTCTTTGACATGGCCGACGACCGGCTCGGCGAGCTGTGCGACGCCCGGGTGATCGGCTTCGACACGACCGAGTTTCTCGACCTGCCCGAGGTCCGCACGCCGGTGATGCTCTACCTGCTGCAGGTCATGGAAGAGCTCGTGAACGGCGAGCGGCTGATCTACGTGATCTCGGAGTTCTGGAAGGCGCTCGACCACCCGATCTTCAGCGACTTCGCCAAGCAGAAGCAGAAGACGATCCGAAAGCAAAATGGCCTGGGCATCTTCGACACGCAGAGCCCGTCGGACGTTCTGCGCCACCCCATCGGCCGCACGATGGTCGAGCAGAGCGTGACCAAGATCTTCCTCGCCAACCCGGAAGCAGTGCGCGAGGAGTACGTCGAAGGCTTTGGCCTCAGCGAGGCCGAGTACGACATCGTGCGCAGTCTCGGAGCCCAGGGCGGCCGGCGCTTCCTGGTCAAGCAGGGCCATGCCAGCGCGATCTGCGAGCTGGACCTGTCGGGGCTGGACGACTTCATCACCGTGCTCTCGGCCACGACCGACAACGTCGCCCTGCTCGACGACATCCGAGCACGACACGGCAACGAACCGTTTCAGTGGCTTCCCGTGCTGCTCCGTGAGGTTCAGGATCGCAAGTCCAGGAACTCGAGGAGCGCCACATGACCTTCGCTCGTTCAACCATGGTCGCCGCGGTGCTGGCCTTCATGGCTGGGACCGCATCCGCTCAGTTCGTCAAGGGCAACGAGGCCGTCAAGCTCATGCCCGATGGGACGACGAAGGTGGAGACGCCGCCGCTTCCGTCCACCACGCTGGGAGCGCCCTGCGCCGCCGACAAGCCGGCGTGCACCGCAAGCGGCTGGAGGATGGTCGAGACCTCCGAGGGTCTCCGCGAATGCACCGAGATCTACGCGCGTCCGGGCACTTGCCGCCCCTCGACTTTCGGATCCGAGAAGCGGCCACGGCTTTGGATCGTGAAGGTGAGAGGTCAATGGATGCAGTGTCAGCTTCCTGACATCGGTAGCAAGTGCGTCAGCACGAAGGCGTTGCCTCACAGCGCCATCCAGTGATCGAGGTGACGCGATGTTCTCGTGGGTTGGATCTCAGTTCGACAGCGTGCTGAACACGTATGTGCTCGGCGTTGTATCAGCGCTGATGACCGGGATCGCCCCCATCGCCTTGACCGCGATGACGCTATGGGTCGCACTCTACGGTTGGGCAGTGCTGCGCAACGAGGTGTCGGAGACGTTGCCGGTCTTCATGTGGAAGGTCTTCAAGATCGGCCTCGTGTTGGCCTTCGCACTGCAGTCCGGCTTCTACATCAGCAACGTGTCCGACACCGCGAACGCACTTGCAACGGGCGTTGCATCGACATTCCTGCCCGCCGTCGCCAACCCGGCAACCATCGCGACCCCCTACGCGATCCTCGACGCGTTCAACGACAAAGCGGGTCAGCTCGTACTCGACCTTCTGAAGGAGGCGGGGATCATGCGGCTGGACCTGGTCTTCGCCGCGGTGGTGACGGCCTTCGGCAACGTGATCTTTCTGTGCATCGCACTCTTCGTCGTCACGCTCGCGAAGTTGTTCCTGACCTTCGTGATTGCTGTTGGACCGTTGTTCGTGCTGTGTCTTGCGTGGCGACCCACGGCGCGCTTCTTCGATAGCTGGCTGTCGATGCTGCTGAACGCTGTCGTGCTGACCTGGTTCGCGTTCTTCGCCCTCGGACTCAGCGCGTACATGGGGGATGCCTTGGTCCAGGCGATCCAGGATCAAGGCGGCTTCCTCGGCCCGACCTTCAACGTCGTCGGCGAAAGCTTGAAGTACTGCGTCGTGATGATCCTCATGGCGATCATCTGCTTCCAGGCCCCGAGCCTTGCCTCCGCGCTCACTGGCGGCGCCGCCGTGCAGCAGGGCATCCAGATGATCCAGAACGCCATGATGGTCTCGGGCCTGCGGTCCGCGTCGGCAGCTCGCAGCTCGGGAGCCGCGGCAGCGGCGGGCGGCGTGGTTCGCGCAGGTACCGGCCTCCCATACGCAGCCGGCCGCGCCACAGCCACCACCGCATCGGCCGGCAGCCGCTTCGCCGGAGCGATGGCTACCGGCGCCGCAGCCTTCGCCCGCCAGGGATACACCGCGGCACGCACTGCCGCCTACCGGCTGGCCGCCCTGCGCGGCCGGAGCTGAACCTCAACCGACAAGGAGAACCGACATGCGCCTTCGTCTCCACAAGCTCGCCGCGGCAGCCTGCATCACGGCCGCCGCGCTCGGCACCACGCCCGCGCGTGCGGCGGGCATCCCGGTGATCGACGTTGCCAACCTGATCCAGACCATCCAGCAGGTTCTCAACGACATCACCGAGATCCAGAACCAGGTGCAGCAGATCACTCAGCTGCAGGACCAGCTCAACAGCATCAACGGCTTCCGCAACCTGGGCCAGGTGTTCAACAACCCGATGCTGCGCAACTACGTGCCGGCTGAGGCGTACACCTTCGTCAACGCGGTCAACACCGGCGGCTACTCCGGGCTGACCGGCACTTCGAAGGCGCTGCGCGACGCGGGCATGGTCTACAACTGCATGGACCTGGCCGGCGCCGAGCGCACGCGCTGCCAGGCCGCGCTGGCCGCGCCGTACCAGACCAAGGGCCTGCTGCAGGACGCGATGAAGTCCGCCGCCGGCCGCCTGTCGCAGATCAACTCGCTGATGAGCCAGATCAACGCCACTGCCGACCAGAAGGCGGTGCAGGAGATCCAGGCCCGCATCGGCGCCGAGAACGCGCTGCTCGCGCACGAGGTCTCGCAGGTGCAGATGCTGCAGGGCATGGCCGACAGCGAAGAGCGCATCGCCCGCTCGCGCGACCGCGAGCGCCAGTACCAGATGCTCGGTCGCACCGGCAAGGTCGCCGACTACCTGCCGTAGCGGAGTAGCCCATGAGTGCCGTCCTGACGGCCGGCGGCAAGCCGGCCGGAGCCGCAGCATTGCCCGGCGCCCTTCATCGCGAGTTCACGCGGGGCGATGGACCCGACGCCGAGTTCGCCGCCAACCGCTCCTGGGAGCTCGACCGAGCGCTGATGCTCGAACGCTCCGAGCGCCGTGCCTGGTGGGTCGCCATCGCCGGCATGGTGCTGGGACTTATCGGCATCGCCGCCGTCTTCGTTCAGGGCCCGCTGCGCCGCGTCGTCGAGATTCCGATCGTCGTCGATCGGGTCACCGGCGAGGCGACGATCCAGCAGCGACTGAACGTCGAGACCATCCCGCCGATGGAGGCGCTCGACAAGCACAACCTCGCCACCTTCGTCCGTGCCCGCGAGGGCTACAGCTGGATGTTCCTACAGCGCGACTTCGACCAGGTCGCGCGCATGGCGGTGCCGGCGGTCTTCGGCGACTACAACCGCCAGTTCGAGGGCGACGCGGCGCTGCAGAAGAAGCTCGGCGCCGGCGAGGACTGGCGCATCCAGATCGTCGGCGTGCGCCTGTCCGCGGCCGGCCGCGCAGGCAACAAGGGCGAGGCGCAGGTCACCTACGACAAGGTCGTCCGGCTGGTGGACCGCAACCTGCCTGAGGTCACGACGCGCCATGTCGCGAGCGTCGTGTACCAGTACCAGCCCAAGGTGCTGGCGAAGGAGAAGGACCGGCTCGAGAACCCGTTCGGCTTTGTCGTGGTGGCGTACCGGTCCGACCCCGAGATCAATACGGCTTCGCCGGGAGCGAAGCCATGAAGTCGGCCGGCGCGGTCGCGGTGCTCTGTGCGTTCTCGACGCTTGCGTCGGCGCAGGTACCAATCGCGGGCCAGACCAACGACCCGCGCCTGCGCGAAGTCATCTACGACCCGAAGGCGGTGGTCACCGTCCCGGTCAAGCGCGGCGTCGTCACGCTGGTGATGCTCGATGCCGACGAGACCATCGCGGAAGTCGCCTCGGGCCTCGGGGGCGACTGTGCGAAGGCCGAAGCGGCCTGGTGCATCGCCGCCCAGTCAGGCGGGCGCAACCTCTTCGTCAAGCCGAAGAGTGCAGCCAGCGCCGCGAACACGGTCGCGGTTGTCACCGATCGCCGATCGCACTCCTTCAGGTTTGTCGTGCTCACCGACGGCGACCCGAAACCGCCGGTGTATCGCCTGGTCGTCAAGGCGCCGCTGACGCGGGCTGCGGCGCCGGCGCGGCACACCTCGCGCGACGGCTTGCCACCTGCGCTCCTGGCCCCGCTTGCTGTGCTCCCGCCCGTCTCTGCTGCTCCGACGCCGCCGCAGATCGTCACAGAGCGGCTGCAGTCCAAGCCGCAGGTGCTCAACAGCAGCTATTCCATTGCGCAAGGCGACGCGTCGGAGGACATCGTGCCCGCGCTGATCTTCGACGACGGCCGCTTCACCTATCTGCGTTTCCCCGGCAACCGTGAAGTGCCGGCGGTCTTTCACGTCCTGGGCGACGGCAGCGAGACGCTCGTCAACGCGCGCATGGAAGACGACCTGCTCGTTGTCGACCGCGTCAGCCGGCGATTGATGCTGCGCGCCGGCTCGGCCGTCGTCGCTGTCTGGAACGACGCCTTCGATCTAGATGGTGTGCCCCCGGAGCGCGGCGCCACCGTGCCGGGCGTGCGGCGCGCGCTCAAGGCCGACAGCACGTCAGCTCGGCAGCCGCCCGGCGAACAACGCAGCGAGGTGGCGCCATGAACGATGTCGTACGTGCCGAAAACAGACCCGACGAAGACCCGAACAGCATCGCGCCCCTCCCCGGCGAAGCGGGGATCCCGAACGTCGCCGAGCGCCAGCGCCTGGCCGTCTCGAAGAAAGGCCTGCTGGCCCTCGGCCTGTTCGTGCTGACGCTGATCGTCATCGCCGCCTTCACGATCCAGAAGTTCGCGGCCAGCGGCAAGAAGCCCGACGAGGAGTCCAAGCGCGTCAGCGACCGGCCGACCGCGGCCACGGCCGAGCCGCGCCGGCTCGAGATGCCGGGGATCGCCATGGCGGCCGCCAGCATGCCGGCCGCCGGTGGACCACGCATCCCGGCAATCGTGCCCACGGCCGATGAACTGGCCGAGCCGATCGGTGTGCGGCGCACCGGAGCGGGTGCCCCCGGCGGGGGGAACACCAAGGTGGTCCCTCCGGAAGACGCACCCGTGCTGCTGGTGACGACGCGCCCCACGCCACCCGGCGCGACGCCGATGCTGCCTTCGCGGGCCGGCGAGCAGGTCGCGGCAACTGGTGCCGAGCCACGTGAGATCGACCCGAACGACCCGATCGCCAACACCGCACGTAACCTTCAGGGCTACCAGCGGCAGTTGCAGGGCCTGCTCGACACGCTGACACGCAGCACGGCGCTCGCGACAGGACAAGCCACCGGGCAGGTTCCGACGGGGGCGCTCCTCGGAGGCCCCCCGAGCGGCGCGACCCCAACGAGTGCCGCGCCCGGCGGACCCGCACTCCCCGGCGCCGGCCTGTTCGGAGGCCAGCTGCAGGGCTCGGCCACGCCGCGCGTCGCGGCAAGCATGCTGGGCAACCGCAGCCTCACGCTGCCCAAGGGCACCGCCTTCACCTGCGCCCTCAAGACCAAGGTCATCAGCGCTGTCTCCGGCCTCGTGGGCTGCCAGGTGCAGCGCAACGTCTACAGCGACGACGGTCGCGTGCTGCTGATCGAGCGCGGCTCGCACCTCGACGGCGAGTACCGCATCGCGTCGGTGCGGCCCGGCACCGTGCGTATTCCCGTGCTCTGGACGCGCATCCGAACGCCCCACGGCGTGACGGTGGACATCGAGTCGCCCGGCACCGGCCAGCTCGGCGAGTCCGGCATCGACGGCTACGTCGACAACCGCTGGGGCGAACGCATCGGCGCAGCGATGCTGCTGTCGCTGATCGACGACTCAGTCAAGCTGATCATCCAGAACCAGGCCAGCGACACGCAGGCCGACACGATCGTGCTGCCCTCGACGACGGCCAACACCAGCAAGCTCGCCGAGAAGGTGCTGGAGAGCACCATCAACATCCCGCCGCTGATCTATCAGAACCAGGGCTGTTGCCGCCGACCGAAAACTGAGCCACATCTGAGGTTCGTGCCGACTTAAAACTGAGCCAGGTGAACAACCTACCCTGCTGCATTTTTGTGCAGCGGGGAGCCAGGAGTGATCACCATGGATCAGATCGGATGGATACGACGGCTACACCGCCGCGAGAAGAAGAGCGAGCGCGAGATATCGCGCATCACGGGCCTGTCGCGCAACACGGTGTCGAAGTGGCTTCACGGCGAGCTGGTCGAGCCGAAGTACCGGCGCGCGGGCCGGCCGAACAAGCTGGCGCCGTTCGTGGAGGCGTTGCAGCAGGCGCTGGCTGCCGATGCGAAGCGGCCCCGGCATGAACGCCGCACCGCCAAGGCGCTGTATGCTCAGCTCAAGTCTCAGGGCTACGAAGGTGGTTACACCCGCGTGACCGACCATATCCGCCGCTGGCGCACCAATGCGGGCGCCGCGGCGTCCAATGCCTTCGTGCCGCTGGCCTTCGAACTCGGCGAGGCCTACCAGTTCGACTGGAGCGAAGAAGGCCTGGTCGTGGGTGGCATCTACTACCGAGCGCAGGTCGCGCACATGAAGCTGTGCGCCAGCCGCGCGTTCTGGCTGGTGGCCTACCCGAGCCAGGGCCACGAGATGCTGTTCGACGCGCACAACCGCGGCTTCGCTGCGCTGGGCGGCGTCGCCCGGCGCGGCATCTACGACAACATGAAGACAGCCGTTGACAAGGTCAAGAAGGGCAAGGGCCGCGAGGTCAACGCGCGCTTCAGCGCCATGTGCGCGCACTACCTGGTGGACGCCGAGTTCTGCAACGTCGCCGCCGGCTGGGAGAAGGGGGTTGTCGAGAAGAACGTGCAGGACAGCCGCCGTCGCATCTGGCAGGAGGTGCTCGAGCGGCGCTGGGGCAGCTTCGCCGAACTCAACGCGTGGCTGGGCGAGCGCTGCCGGCAGCTGTGGAGCGAGTTGCGCCACCCCGAGCAGCAACGCTTCACGGTGGCCGAGATGCTCGAGCTCGAGCGCGAACACCTGCTACAGGTGCACGCGCCATTCGACGGCTACGTGCACAAGCTGGCCCGGGTGTCGAGCACTTGCCTGGTGTCGGTGGCAGGCAACCGCTACTCGGTGCCGTGCGAGCTGGCGGGGCAAACGGTGTCCACGCGGCTGTACCCGAACCGGCTGACCATCGTCTTCGATCAGGCCGTCACGGCCGAGCACGAGCGGCTGGCCGATCGGGGCAAGACGGCCTACGACTGGCAGCACTACGTGCCGCTGCTACAGCGCAAGCCCGGCGCGTTGCGCAACGGTGCGCCGTTCGCCGACCTGCCCGAGCCGCTGCAGAGGCTGCGCCGGGTGCTGCTGCGCGAGGACGGCGGCGATCGCTTGATGGCCAAGGTCTTGGCGTTGGTGCCGGCCGCTGGGCTCGATGCGGTGCTGGTGGCGGTGGAGTTGGCGCTGGAGGCCGCGCCGCCATCGGGGCGTGTGAGTGCCGAGCACGTGCTCAACGTGCTGGCGCGGCTGAACGCGGCGCCGGTGCCGCAGACGGCGGCCACGGCGCTGCGCGCCAAGACGCCGCCGCTGGCCGACACGGCGCGCTACGACGCACTTCGCACGACGCAGGAGGAGACCGGCCATGCGTGATCTCATCGCCGAGCTCAAGCAATTGCGTCTGCACGGCATGGCGCTCGCCTGGAGCGAGCTGCTCGACCAAGGCAAGAACGCCGGTACCGACAGCGCGCGCTGGTTGCTCGAACACTTGTTGACTGCCGAGGCCAGCGACCGGGTGATGCGCTCGGTAAGCTACCAACTGCACGCCGCGAAGTTCCCGGTGCACCGCGATCTGGCGGGCTTCGACTTCGAGGTCTCGCCGGTGGATCGCGCGCTGGTCATGAAGCTCGCAAGTGCCGAGTTCGTCGAGCCCGCGCACAACGTGGTGTTCGTCGGCGGGCCGGGCACGGGCAAGACGCATCTGGCCAGTTCGATAGGCATCGAGGCGATCACGCGCCACGGCAAGCGGGTGCGCTTCTTCAGCACGGTGGACCTGGTCAACGCGCTGGAGCAGGAGAAGGTGCAGGGCAAGGCCGGGCGCATCGCCAGCACGCTGCTGCGGCTGGATCTGGTGGTCCTCGACGAGCTGGGGTACCTGCCGTTCAGCCAGGCCGGCGGGGCGCTGCTGTTCCATCTGCTCTCGAAGCTCTACGAGCACACCAGTGTGATGGTCACCACCAACCTGGACTTCGCCGAATGGTCCACGGTATTCGGTGACGCGAAGATGACCACGGCGCTGCTCGATCGGCTCACGCACCACTGCCACATCGTGGAGACGGGCAACGAGTCGATCCGCTTTAAACGATCGAGCACCGAGGCGGGCAAGCGCGTGAAGGCGCGCGAGGCCACCCGCAAGACCAAGGCAACAGCGACGGCTGCCGACTGATCGAGCGCGGCGCGCGGCAAGCCGCTTCGAGCTACGCCCTTCGCGTCTTGCCGCGCGCATCCATCGCCACCACAACCACGACCAAAGGAGCCAAACCCCTACACTTGTCCACAGCCGAGCAGCCCGCTGCCGGCTTCAGCCCCTGGCTCAATATTGAGTCGGCACGGTGGCTCAAAAATCAGTCGGCGCGGACAATTTGGGGCCAATCACTCGCCGTTGTACGTCCTTTACCAGGCATTCCGCCGCAGCTCGCCGCGGCACCGCAACGGCGTCGGCTGGGCGCGGCTGCTGCGGGTGAAGGAGAACGGCCGTGCCATCGAGATGGCGAAGCAGTTCGACGAAGGCAAGGCGGACTATCAGGACGACTCGAAGTGGTGGGAGCTCTGCCAAGCCGAGGATGCGCGTCATTTGCGTGAGGAGCCGGAGGCCGGCGGCGACGATCTTCCAGACGGCTTGGTCGACGATGGCGATTCGGCGGGCGACGGGGCTCCACTAAAGCCCGACGGGGACACCGCTGGCCCGGACACTGATCCAACCCCGCCCCCGGCCCCGCCGGCAATTCGGGAAGCGGCACCTGAGCTGACGCGCGAGTACGACGCTTCTGGGGTCAAGTGGCAGGTGGAAGCACAAGCCTGTGTCGCCGCCGATCCCGAGCTGAGTGGACGGCCCTGGGTGCTGGAACTGGCTGTCGCATCGCTGCGCAGCTATCGTTTCCTCTTCAACCGCTCTCACGCGGCGTTCAGGTCCGCGACGTTTACTCCAAGGGACGCGCTGCTCTACGAACTGGCGCGACGCACGGCCGATTTCACTTCGGGCGGAGCCGCGCCCGTCGACTTCGGCACGGCGCTGGTGCAGTTGCGCGCGAAGTACTGCAAAGACGACCAACTTGAACCTCGGCAGATCATCGCTGACGCTGGCGAGGCGCTCGGGGAGCTGGCGCGGGCCGTGCGACGAGGCGGGGACCGCGAAGCAGGCTCGGCGTTGTTTGCGGAGCTATCCATCGAGGATCAACAGTCGGTCCTTCGGCGCATGGCAAAGCGCGGTATCACTGACCCTGCCGTTCTGACGGCCGACGGCGGGTTGCTGGAGTTCATGGACCGCGCGCGGCTGAAGGGGTTCTTTGAGTCGCATCCAGAACTGTTTCTTGATGGCCGGCATTGGGACGACCCGTATTCCACGATCGACTTCGGCGACGGAGCGTCGACTGACCTGGCACGACGCCGGATCGTTGAGCGAAGGGCCAACGTAATTGCCGACGCCGCCTGGATCGCCGAGCTTGACCCGTCCGACCTGGAGCGAATGGGCCGCGAGGAGCTGCTCAGGTCAGTGATCTCGATTCGCCTGCTGCAGCCCGATCGCGAGGACGCGTGAATGGGCACGTTCCTCGACGAGCGCAGGCTGTTAGATGGGCCATGGCGCGCATTCGAACGTGACATCGGCCGCATGCTCCTTGCCAATGGCTTCGAAGACGTGAGGGTGGTGGGTGGAAGCGGCGATCGCGGAGCGGACGTGCTCGGCGTCAAGCAAGGCGAACTGTGGGTGGTGCAGGCCAAGCACACCACCAACACGCCTCCGCCGCGGGCGGCGGTAGCCGAGGTTGTGGAGGCCGGCGAGTTCTATCGCGCCGATCGCATGATGGTCGCTTGTTCGAGACATCCGGGACAGGGCATCCTTGAGGAACGCGACCGCTACGCGAAGCTGGGTATCAAGATCGACATCGTCGGCCCTGCAAAGCTGCAGCGAGCCGTCGAAGCCGCCCCGGAATACGCGAAATCGCGTCGACAGTTGCGAGCCTACCAGGCCGAAGCGATGGAGTCGTTTCGGGACGCGCTCGTGTCGTCCGGTCGCGGTCAGGTTGTGCTCGCGACGGGCCTCGGCAAGACGGTGGTGATGGCCGAGACCGTCGCCCAGCTTTTGCGCGAGGGGCGTGTGAAGGATGGGCGAGTCCTCGTGCTTGCGCACACACGGGATATCGTCGACCAGCTCCGCTTCGCGTTCTGGTCGCAGTTGCCCAAGTCGATCCCCACGCACCGACTTGAAGGCGGCGAGGTGCCCAGCTTCTGGGAAGGAGTGACCTTCGCGACGATCCAGAGCGTCCTAGGCCGCATCGACGACCTCCCGAGCTTCGGTCTGGTACTGGTAGACGAAGCGCATCATGTCGGATCAGACACGTTCATCAACGCAATCAATGCGCTTTCGCCGCCGATGCTCGGCGGCGCGACGGCGACCCCTTGGCGGGGAGACGGTTTCGACATTGACCGCTTGCTCGGCCCCGCGGTCGTCCAGATCGGAATCGAAGAGGGACTGAGGAAGGGCTTTCTCAGCGAGGTCGACTACCGCCTGCTTGCTGACAACGTTGATTGGGAGGTGGTGAGAGAGCTGTCCAAACATCGCTACTCGCTACAAGAACTCAATCGAAGGCTCATCATCCCAACGCGAGACGAGGAGGCGGCGAGAATCATCCGCGAGGCCTTCGACAATGACGGACGCCGCGCGGGGATCGTATTCAGTCCGACAACCGTGCATGCGCGCCACATGGCGGCGGTGCTTCGCCGCTATGACCTACGCTCCGAAGCGATCTTCGGTGACTTGGCGCCGCGTGAACGAGACCGCTTGATGAGCGCGTTTCGGCGCAGTGACCTCGACGTGGTGACGAGCGTCGATCTCTTCAATGAAGGCGTCGACGTTCCCGACGTGGACCTCATCGCGTTCATGCGGGTCACGCATTCCCGGCGCATCTTCGTGCAGCAGTTGGGTCGCGGACTCCGGGTTTCACCACGCAAGGACAAGGTGATGGTGCTCGACTTCGTCAGCGACCTTCGGCGCATAGCCGAAGTGCTGCGTCTCGACGCCGCAGCGCGCGGTGGAGACAGTCCCATTGAGCGCCTCGGCCTTGGTGAGTCGATTGTGAGCTTCAACAATGCCTCCGCAGGCGGCTTCGTCATGGAGTGGCTGCGCGACCAGGCGGACCTGCTGCTGCGTGAGGGTGATCCTTCGCTTGAGCTGCCGCGGTTCGATTTTCCCGAGCCGGTGGCTCCGGGGGGCGTGCAATGAGAGCATTGCCCCCCGCGGTAAAGAAGGAAGTGCAGGCGAGGCTGTGGAAGCGCGCCGAGGCGATGGACTGGGAGAGCATGACGGTAATCGAGCGTGCCAGGCAATACACCGTCTGGGTCAGTGACCCGGAGATCGGTGGCGTGCTTGCGGGGTACATGGACGCTCGAAAAGTTCACCCGTATCTCAAGGACACCTTGATGAAGCCGTTCGCCCGTGCGAACGTGTCAGACGCAGGTCGCGCGCTCTCGGCGCTAGGCTTGCCGGCGGCAACGGCCGTCGTCGAGCGCTACGAGCGGCCTCACGGCGTGAGGCTGCAACAGCGCGGCGTTGTTGTCTGGGGAAAGGCGGACGACTGGAAGCTCATGCTCATGGCGGCCCACGAAAGGGCCTTCTCGAAGAGGACGTCCATCGCGGGCGTCGTGCTGCTTCCCCCGCTTGCGAGATTCATTCAGGCACAAGCACGCGAGGTCGTGGAGGACGCCGGGCGAAAACTGGGCATCGCGCAGATTGCATGGCACGATCCACACGATCAGCTACAGCGCCAGTCGCTGATCGCCCCGACTGGCACCTGAGTCGGATCAGTACCCTTCTGCGGCCGTCTTTGGCACCCTCGCCGGCCCTCGCCCGCTCCCTTCTACTCGCCCCATCGTTCCCGGTAGGCATTGACGTAGTCAGCTGCGGCAGTCGGGTCCAACGCGCCATAGTGGCGGCAGAGTTGCTTGTACATCGCCAGCACGGCCTCATGGCCGCAGAAATCCAGCAGGCCGTCCAGCGTTCGCTCGATATGCGCAGCGTCTCGGCTGCCAGCGCGGAGGATTGCATCCACCACCGGCTGGTATTCCTGCACGGCGCGATGCTGAAGTTGCCGCACGTCCCGCGCGAGATCGATGATCGCCTTGGTCGTGCTGTCCTCCGGCTTCACTCGTCACCCTCCAAACTGGGCAGTCGCCGGGCCGCCTGTTCCCTCGCGTGCTCGATCGCCTGGTGCAGCCGCGCTCGCAGTAGAGGCAGCGGCGGCAAGGCCGTGAGGTACTCGCTGACGCGAATCGACTTGGCGTCGACCTGCAGCAGCTCCACCTGCTCGGCATCGGCCGATGCGCAGAGGATCAGGCCGATCGGCGCCTCCTCGCCCGGCGCACGATCATGCTTGTCCAGCCAGCGCAGGTACAGCTCCATCCGGCCAACGTGCGCGGGGCCGAACGCTTCGAGCTTAAGTTCGACCGCGATCAGCCGGCGCAGGTGGCGGTGGAAGAACAGGAGATCGAGGCTATTCCGAGGTCGGCATAAGCTCGACCTGCTGTTCTTCCACCGCCACCTGCGCCGCCTGATCGCTGTCGAACTGAAGCTCGAGGCGTTCGGCCCCGCTCATGTCGGGCAGATGGAGCTGTACCTGCGCTGGCTGGACAAGCATGAACGCGCGGCGGGCGAGGAGGCTCCGATCGGCCTCATCCTGTGCGCCTCGGCCGACGCCGAGCAGGTGGAGCTGCTGCAGCTCGACGCCAAATCGATCCGCGTCAGCGAGTACCTCACAGCCTTGCCGCCGCTGCCTCTGCTGCGCGCGCGGCTGCACCAGGCGATCGAACATGCGAGAGAGATGGCGGCCAGGCGCGTGCCCGGACTGGAGGGGAACAAGTGAAAGCTCGCTGCAGCGATTGACGGACTCACGCTGCTATGGAGTGGCTCCGTTCGCCTACGGGGTTGAGAGGCCCCTTGAGACAGATTCCGGTCTCCGTCAAGCCAAACCGCCGTCAGCTTTGGCTATTTCCACGGTGACAGCGGACAGTGGCAGTACCGCCGCGATCCGCGAGCGCTAGCTAGCTCCTGCTTGTCGACAGGACGCAACGCTTGCGGTGATTGGCCAGAACGCCCGACATGCAGTCAGCCAACGGCAGTCGCCAGCGAAGCCTCCGGCAATTGGCTGATGATCACGATGTTTTCGGGACACCCAAGCTGTACGTACTTCATGGCATCCGTCAAACCGACGTAGCGCTCGATCTCGCCACGCAAACGGTCCACCGCCATGCCACTAGCTCCGGCGAGCGCTGAAAGAAAGCGCTCGTACCACATGGCGTCGCGGCCGTTGATCGCCTCATTGGCCGCGAGTTGAATGGCCCAACGCTGCTCCTCCGACACCGTCACGCAGCGTAGCGCCTCGAGCTGGAGCAGCACCTCGGTGGTGTGCGTCATTCTGAGCATGCCAGACACGACCTCACGCCATGTAAGCATCGGACGGACCCTAGTCGCGATGGGCAGAAACTCCAACAGCCGAAAGATCAGTCGCGCGTTAAACATCGCCGCCTTCGCCCCGTGGATCGGCAGCATCGTTCCCACCACGGCGCGTGCTCCCAGCGTGAACGCGCCTGTGGCGATCGAGCTGTGGCTCCCGTCGATGGGGTGCGTGTCACAGGCACTGAACAAGACGATCGGTGGAAAGGTACAGCGCCTGCGCAGTGACCAGGCATCCAGCGGTAAGCCTCCAACAACAAACGTGCCCGTGCCTGTCTTGTGGTCAAACGTCCCATGCCCGTCAAACACCAGCAGCGCACCTTCGTACCCGTTTAATGCCGCGACTACATCGTCGGGCGAGCCCACGTCCACGAACCGGCATTGAACACCGCGAGTATCGACTTGCTGCACCGCTGCGACAGCGCGCTCGAACAGTCCTCTGAGCGGGTCGCTATCTCGAAACGACCGCAGAACCAGAACCTCCTTGAATCCATCAACAGCCGGCACGAAGACCGGTGGCGTCAAGCATCCCTGCAGAAACAGATTGCCTGGCACTGGCGGCAGGCGCGACACGTCGAACCGCAATCCCAGCGGCAGACCGCGTGTGGGCAACAGCTCCAACGGCAAGTCGGTCACCAGCTTCATGCCTTCGATATGTGCGTCGGGCTCGATTGCGTCTACCCGTGCCAGGTATTCACTGGCAACCAAGCTTCGCATGCGCTCGCCCAGACGGCGAACCAATCGAGACACCTTCCAGTGAAAACGCTGCCCAGCCTGATCGCGCACACAGTTCGATAGCTGCTTGATGTCGCCTCTGACTTGATTCAGCTTGGGCTCCAGCCTCAGCACCGGTGCGAGCGTCGCGCACGACAGCTGAGTCAGTCCGGCAGTGAACGACAGCATGTCTCTGGCTCGTTGCACCGTCAGTGCGCCATACAAATCGCCGCCCGGCGGCTGCCCGTCTTCGGCCAGCTCCAGTTGGTCGACGTACGTCGTCATGCGGACCGCCGCCTCGAAGGCGTGGCGGAGTTTTCGGCGAGTCGCCGCGTCGGCGTTCTTGCCGACCTCTCTCCAGCGGGTGTAGTGGCTCCAATGCACGCTGGCAACCGCCAGGATGATGCGGTAATCGACAAACTCAGTACCGAAGCGCGCCAGCAGTCGCTTACGCTCGGCGCTCACTGCATCGGCACTCTGGCAGATGCGATCCACGTACAACTGGGGTTCGATCACTCCCTTCGTCAGCGGCTCGCTAATTGGCTTGCTCTTGCGCAGCTTCCATCCGAACGAGCGAAGGGCAAATTCATTTGGCGTGACGAGGTTGTGGTGCCCCATCGGAAGACGATGGCTCCGGGGCTTCCACATAGGTGCGGCGGACAGGATGCGCCTGCTGTCTCGCACGTGCGTGTGCCACTGTGCGTCGTGAGCCAGTTGGTCGAGAACGCTGCGCACGTACTGGTAGATGTGTGCCGCATCGAGACGGTCGATTGGCAGCCTGCCGTTGCCGACGACGATCGACGCGTGAAGCACAGGCGGAAGTGGGCCGACAAGCGCCTTATCCAAAGCATCGGCTACCTCACCCTCGGTGGTCAGGCACACGATGAACGGACTGCCCACCGCGTGCCTGATCGCATTCACTTCGTCTACCTGGATTGGCGTGACTAGCGGCCAGATGCGTCGCGTCATGCGATGCACGAGCACATCCGACGGGTCGGAGTGCCGTTCACGCACATCGGCCGGCAGCGTGGCGGCCGTCAGCAAGGGCCGCGCTGCTTCGTGCAACCCCGGCGTGTACCAGCCCAAGATGCTGGCTTCCGCCAGATCCCGCGGGAAGTGCGGAATGAGGTAGACAACCTTAAAGAATCGGTCCACGGCCGCTGCCGTCGCCAAGGCCTTGCGCAGCTCAATCTCCAATGCCGCAGCGGTCATTAGCCCGTCTCAGGGAGCCAGCAGGACAAAAACGCTTGGTCACGAAGCCAACCGAGGCGCATCAAGTTGTCGACGATTTGAACCACATCTGGTAATCAGCGGCTGCCAAACACGAACGTCCGCTGGGGTGCCAGCTTCAGGATGTGACTGCCCTTGAGCGCCTTACGCACGTTGCGCAAAGACCCGTCATCGCCGACGACTTCCACCTGCCGTTCGCGCACGAGCTCGAGAATGGTCGCTTCGACCATTTCGCGCGTCGCCGGCGTGGTATTGATGCGATCAAGGAAGAACCGCTCGAACGCGATGCCATCGCGGGAGGTTTCGAGGGCCTTGGGGATCTGCGCAAGCATGGCCTTCTGGCTCGCTGTGGCCGCAATATCGTCAAACAAGAAACCTGCCTGTGGGCGATCGTCGTTGTCGATGCGCGCCGCGTACCCGGTTGAGAACATGTTGAAGCCCGCGGTGCCATAGTGGACGAAGTGGTTGTGATGCTTCCAGTGCGAACCCGCCATGACGTCGCGTGCTTTCCAGTGCTGCGAAAGGTGTAGCAGCCAGAAGTCACCGTGGCCGCGCTCTGGACGGATAAAGAACGGGGTGAACCAACTCGCACCGGAGCCATCCGTCAAACCCTTGTACAGCTTTGACTGCAGTTGCAGCCGCCAGGCAGGGCCACGCGTCTGCGCATCCAACTCATCGGCTGACATCACACCCTTGAGGCCAACTTTGCGCTCGAAGTCCAGCGCGTTCTTCTCGCACAGGAAATTAATCAGGGAGTCCACGTTGAAGGTAAGGATGACCTCGGCGGTCTTCAGCGAAGCGAAGATTCGCTGCAGCGTCTGTACGGGGACCGCGTCGTAGCCATACTGGTCAAGCACGAAGATGGCCCGACCGGCTCGCGGCGATCGGCGCTGGGCGACGGCGACAGCGGCCGCGGCGTGTTGCTCGAACGCCCCGGTGAGCAGCGTCACAGTGCCGGCCTTGAGCCTCTCGCCATAGCCTTCGACCGCGAGCACATGCCTCAAGTGTTCAATCGCACCCGGATCCTCATCGATGCAAATCAGCTGCACGTCGAAGTCGATGGGCTTGCGGCGCTGCTGCTCGTGCAAGACACGGACCTTGGCTTCTTCGATGGCTTGGAGAATGACGACGGGTGACCCCGGAGCAATCGCGCCCTCTTCGTTGACGTAGCGCCCTCCGCCGCAGAAACCGTCAACGATCGTGATCTGGATCCGGTCCTGGTGCGGCGAAGCGACCAACGTCAGGAAGTACTCCACCAAGTAGTCGCGAAGCAACGAGTGTTTGACCTCGCTGTGACGCAGTAGCCTCGGCAGCGGCCCTCCCCAGGACCAGTCATAGTGGTTCGCGGTCATTCAACCGGGTGTGCGATTGCCGCGTGCGGTCACGATGAGTCCCAATGTGCCAGATGTTTACAGCACTCGCCTCTCCACACCTGCCGGCATCTCGTCCCAGGTTCGGCCATTGAGCACGCGACCATTGGCGCCCTTGGCTCGGCGCTTGCCGTCGGCACCCCACCCACCCCACTGCTTGAAAAAGAACGCCACGCCTTGCTCTTCGCACTGGCGCTGGACGTTCAGTGCCCACTCGGTCTTCATAGGCCGCGCTTTGGGCCCCGACTCCCCACCGACGATTACCCAGTGGATGCTCGTGAGATCGAGCTCACCGACATCCTGCAACAGCGGCTCGACAGAAAGAAAGCGCACCTGCGCCGCCACCTCTCGAAGGTGGGCGATTCTTGGCACACCGTACTTGCGATCCTCAACCGAGACGCCGAGCCACGCGTTGTTTGGCACGTCGCGCGTCCGGAAGTAGCGAGCCAATCGTGCGGCTCGTTTGGTCAACACCTGGTAGGTGTGTTGCGGGGTTCGCTCGATGACATTGAACACCTTCGCGATGTACCCATCCGGCACCCGCTCGTGGAACAAGTCCGACATCGAGTTGACGAAGTAAACGGTCGGCTTGCTGCGCCTGAGCGGGTCTTCCAACCGCTGCGGCAGCAACGTCAGCGAGAAGCCGTTCTCATAGCCGGGCGTTCCCATGGCCTCAAGCCGCTTGGCCATGGACTCCGCATAGCAGTGTTTGCACCCAGGGGAGATCTTTGTGCATCCCGTCGTGGGATTCCACGTCTGCTCGGTCCACTCGATTCGGCTGACAGTGGTCATGACGCATCTCCTAGTTTTCTGTGATCGGCCGCGGGATTTACGCAAGTCGGCCGCGCTTTTCGAACCCGACGCACGAGACCAGTTACGACCCCGACTATGTGCAGCTCAGACCGCGGTTCGATCGGCGCGTACAGCGCGTTGCGGGGCATCAGCATTGGCTTGCGGCGCTGGAGGCGGTACTCCTTCATCGTGTAGCGACCATCGACTTTGGCAACTACGAAGTCGCCGTCCTGCGGCGTGACATCGCAGTCGAGAACGACGCTGTCGCCGTCGAGCACGCCGGCTTCGATCATTGAGTCACCAGTAACCTGAACCATGGCCGTCTTGAGCTTGGGGCCGACGAGCATGCGGTGGATCGCTTGGTCGGAGAATCCGCCGGCGGGATCAGCCGGTTCGCCGCTGCCTGCGGGAACCGTCTCGTCGACGATGGGTACTTCGAAGAAGCGCTCGTCAGGCGCCAAGCGGCCGCCTGGTCCTACCTTGAGGTGCCCACTTGCCACCAGCCGCGCGGCTAACTTGAACGAGGCGTTCTTTGCCTTGAACCGCAGCAGCTGGCTCAGCTGCGCGTACGACGGCATCACGCCCTGCTGGGCGTAGTACTCGCGAATACGCGCCAAATGAATGGCGTCTCGATTGGGTCTTGCCACGATGCGGACGTTAGTGTACTTTCGTCCACTATTCAAGTAGCACGCACCGACCGTCCTGAGCGGTCGACCTTCAGAAGCCGAGGTTGAGATTGGGGCTCCTGGCGATGTCGCCCCAGATTCGTTCGGGCAATGGATGCCTGGAGAAGAAAACCAGGCGGTAGAGAACTCGGCCGTGCCCGTCATTCACTAGCGGCATGGCTCTACTGGCCGTGAAGCCGAGCTTGCACACCTGCGTGCACCACTCTTCGAAGAACCAGTTGGCCAGCGAAGCTTTCGATGCCGTCTCGTGCGGTGCCCGATCGCGCCAGCCCGGCAACGCGTCGGCGAATCGGTCTCGTGCCGGATCGAGCTCCATGTCGACATTGCGCGACAGGTCCATCAAACTGAAATGCACAGCCAAGTCGACGTACGGCAGCGTAGCGAGCGCGTGCAGAATCGAGAATGACAATTGCTCTAGGTTGTACGGGTCGATGTACGCCAAGCACAACGCGCCCTTTGGCACCGCGCGCACCATCAGCGGTGTTGTTAGCGCGGCTGGTCCGCGGAACGGCTGAACGGGCGCGCCGGCCGCGTGGAGGCGCGCCTCGCAGGCGTCCACCCGAGGCATCTCGATGTCACCGACGAAGACGTCGGTGAAAGGACAGTTGGAAGCGACCGATTGATACCACGCGGCCGTTGCGCCACCCTCCCTCGTTATCGACTCGCCGCGGACGGCGACTCGCCCCGGCCCGGCGAAAGGGTCGATTAGGACACGCTTGGGAAACTTGATCTGCGCTTTGCGCGTGCCGTCGATGTACTGGCATAGGTGCGTGTGCTTGATCTGGGGTACCCACCATCCCACCCCCTCACCCTTCGGTCCACGTTCAACAGGTAGATCTGGGTGGAGGTCAGGATGGAGGGGCAGTTGAAACGGTGTCCGCTTTCGCATCGACTACTCCTGGCGCTCTGTCGCTGACGTGGCTGTGCGAGTATGGCGGTCAGGCATCGCGCCCGACTACATCCTTGAAGGTACGCCCGCTCGTCATCACCACAAGCCGGTGGAAGCCGATCTCACAACCTATCTTTCCGTGGGTTGTCACCATGGACAAGATCATGCGATGCGAGCCGCTTGGCGACATGGCAGGCTCGCTGATCCACTTGTTCTCGGACTACGGTGGGACGCATGTGGCAAGCCTGTACGAGACCACCGCCGTGCTCTACATGGACGTCGACAACTCGATGCCTTGGCAGATGGAGCGCCTTCGCGTTCGCCAGCGCTACCTGCCGGATGGCCGACGGATGTCGTTCAAGGGCCTCAACGACGTCAAGAAGCAACAGGCCCTGATTCCATTCCTCGAGGCCTCCGATGCGATTCCTGGCGTGCTTCTTGTCGTCGCCGTTCACAAGTCCGTCAAGAATCTCTCCTGGGGAAACGAGCTGCGCTCGAACTGGCCAGATACCAGGACGCTTCACCACAAGTGGAGCGCGCGCACCTTCGAGCGCGCGTTGTTCGTGGCGCACCTGGTCGGACTCATGGTGGGCGGACTGTCGATCGCAGGCCAGGAGGTGTACTGGTTTTCCGATGAAGACGAACTTCTTGCCAACGCAAACGCATCGCGAGACCTCGGCGGCCTCCTCGCCACATTTTCGAGCAGCTACGTCACGCATCCATTGAAGCAAGTCGGCTTCGGCACAAGCGCGATCGACGAGGGCGACCGGTACGAAGAAGACCACGTCGCCATCGCTGATCTCGCAGCAGGAGCCACAGCAGACATGCTTACCGATCTGGCGAAGCATGTGGGGCACATCCCGACATCTGTCGCCGTGGAATACTCAGGCCAGTTGAGCCGAAAGACCGAAGTGATTTCGTCGTGGCTCGGGTATTCAGGCGATCAGCTCAAGAAGGTGATGGTGGTCTTCGAACCGCGTGGCAAGACCGGCTTCTGGGTGATTCGTTTGCACTGGTAGTGCCGGCCGCCGGCATGGCGCAGATGGGCGCCCAACATCAACATGTGCCTCGAAGAGTCTGGATGTTCCCCTGCAGGTTGGACACTATCGAACTGCACCGACTGCGCCAGTCGGGGGCCGACACGTTGGTGGAGGCAGGCGTGGGATCGCCTCCGACGAGGGGTGCCAAGCCCACTCGTACCGCGCGAAGTCCTCGTCACCTGCAGCTGACCACTCGCCTTCCCGCGGCACGACAAACAGCATGCGCCCTGACTCGCCCGTGTCGGTCAGCGTAGCTGCCGCCACACGTTGGCCGTGGGGCAAGTTGTAGCGAAGGCCCTTGACGAACGACCGGCCGCCTGCGACCAAGTGCTCCACCAGCTGCCGCTCGAATGAGTCCTCGATCGGCAGCCACTGCGGCGTCACCGGCATCAGCGACATCTCGCCGATCGTCGGGATGCCGGCCTCGCTCACTCCGAAGGTTGCGATCATGACCATGTGCACGGTATCGGCCGAAGCCCAGAGCGCCAGTTCCGAGTCGAAGCGCCGGCCTAGGCGCCGGTAGAGCTGCTCGTCGAGCGCGAAAGCCTGGTCGGGCATGTGCTTGATCACCGCCTTGTAGCCGTATCGCGCGGGCACGATCTCCTTCACCTCGCCGATCAGCAGCATCAGATGCTGCGGCTTGCCCGGTGTCGCGACGGCATGGCTCCACTGTGCTACCCGGCGGACGTTGAGCGCATCGCGCTGCTCTATGGAGAACGGCTCGGGGATGTAGAGCCGGCTTCGCAGCGCCTCGCCACGCGCGATCTTGTTCTCGGCGGCCAGCAGAAGGTGCTTGCGCACCGTGCCCCAGCTGCGCTTGCCGGCAAAGCCTGGCTGCCAGCGAGTCAACGCGGCCTCGTCCCACAGGTAGTGCAGCAGAGCCCGCAACGAGAGCTTGCTGCCGTCCGACGCCACGCTGTCCGACGGCGCTCCGGGCGCCGGGATCGTCGCACGCCCGCCGAGCTTCGACATCGAGAACCCGAGCCGGAGCGCCGTCTCGCCGGTCGCCGGGTCTTCCTTGATCGCGGTACCGAGCAGCTGACCGAGGCCGGATGCTTCCGGCGGTGGTTCGTACGAGGGGCAGTCCGGCGCGTGCCGACTGCCGGTGCCCGGCATGCGCTTGACGATGAAGCCTGCATCCGTGCCCGCCAAGCGGGCCACGTACATCTCGATGCCTTGCACGAGACACAGGCACTTCGGCCGCATGCGGTCGGCGTGCGCCGCGGCCAGGGCGTTCGCGAACGTTTCGTCGTCGCTCTCCACCCGCCGCGTGCCGAACAGGTAGATGCCCACGGGATGGCCGCCTCTCCAGGTTCAGCGCACGTGCGCGGTGCGATCACGCGCACGCTGCTGCTCGGGCACCGGCCGTACTACCGGCTGCTGCTGCGGCGCTGCCTTGTCGTACACCTTGACCTTGTGGACCTCGCCAGCGGCCAGGCGCTTGGCCAGGTTGTCGGCCGCCGCGGCCATGATCGCCTCGCGCCGCTTCTCCGGCACGCGCTGCGCAACGAGTACGGCCTCGATCGCAGCGAGCACCGTCTTGCGGCTGCCGCTGCCGCGCGCCGAGGTCTTGGTGGCGGCAGCCGGCGCGGAAGCTGCGCTCGTGAGCTCGATCTTGTTCACCTGACGCGCCTCGCGCTCGCTGCGCAGCCAAGCCACGTCGCTCGGCATCGGTTCGTAGCCGATCGTCTTCACGCCGCGCAGCGAGGCCTCGAACCAGACCATCCGCCGAAACTCCTCGTGCCCCGAGACCCGCAGCGCCTTCCAGTCCCGGGCCTCGGCGACGTCGACCATCGAGCGGGCGACCGACGGGCTGTTGGTGTCGGTCGCGAGCTTGAAGGTCGATTCGGTGAAGGCGACGCGCGACGTGTCGCCCCGGAACCGGTATTCGGTCTGCCCTACCGGATGGTCGTTGATGGAGACCATCGCGCGCTTGATGACGTAACGCTCGTTGAGCGCAGCCTCGAGCCGGGCGACGAGCGCGGTGCGCTCGGCCTGCTCGTCGATGCGCGCGACGACGGCTTCGGGACTCACCGCGGGTGTCAGCGGCACCTTGGCGTTCTGGGTCGCTTGCTTCGACGGCGGGGCCGGTGACTCATGCTCGCGCGACTCCGGTCGCAGCCAGGGCGGCCGTTGCCAGGCGCCATCGACCTTGTTGACGAAGCTGCGCTTGCCCTGCTCGTCGATCGAAGTGAAGCGCAACGCACCGACGCGGTCGGCCTTGACGACCATGTCGTCGAAACTTTTCGCGTGGTAGATCAGATCCGTCGTCGCGTCGCGCAGCTCGAAGCGCGGTCCGTCGGCCGGGTCCGGCGTCTGGAACGTAGCCTTCGCGACCGCGACGCGATCACCGGGCTCGACGGTGCCACCCTTGCCGGTCCAGTAGCGCGATTCACGAGAGTCATCCATGTGGGCCTCCGGTTTGTGGTCGGGATCGATCGCTGGAGTCAGTCGATCACCGGCCGCTGAGCGAGCGTCGTATCGAGCGCACCCGGTGCAGCGACGATGGGCGCTGCGCGATAGATCTCGATCTCGACGCGGCGATTGAGCGTTCGGCCGCCAGGGGTCGAGTTGTCGGCGGCGTGATCGCCGACCGGCTGCCAGGTCGTGCGGATGCGCGCACGGTCGACGCCTGCCTGCACGAGCCAGGATTCGACGGCTGCGGCGCGCTGCCGCGCGATGGTGCTTTCCGCGACGGACTCGGCGGTGCCATCCGTGCGGCCGCGCAGGATCACCAACGGTGCGGCGCGCGCTTCCTCGACGATTCGCGCCGAGTCGGCATCCGGCACCGCGAACTGCGTGCTTCCGAACGCGAACAGCACCGGCACCAGCAGGTTGCGCTTGAGTCGGTCCGCTTCGGCGGCGTGGGTCTCGATGCCTCGCACCAGCAGGTGCTGCTGCTGCACCATGCGAGCCACGGCCTGGCTGCTGGCTTCCGCGCTGCGCACGCTTTCTTTGGCGAGGATGCGCGTGTTCTCCAGGTCGCTGCGGCACGACTGCAGCTCGACCGCCATCGCCGCGTTCACCGGCCGGCGGCGCGACTCATCGACAGTCGGGGGCTTCGGCGGCGTGCTACACGAGGAGACGAGCAGCAGCCACGGCAGCCAGGGCAGCAGCATCGAGGGTCGGGTCATGGCGTCACCTCTTCGGTTGCACGAGGTTGCGGGCCGGCATCGGGCTCGGCCGGCCTGTCGATGGCATCAGGGTCGGCTCTCTCGACAAGGCCGCCGGCGGGGCCGGGAACGAGCGTGCCGTTCAGGAACTGTTCGACGACCGTGCGGATGTCCACCTCGCTCTCGGCCGCCGCGAAGTCCGGCACCTGCGACGGGTCGAATGCGAATTGCTCGAAGCGCAGGCTCTCGTCGGCATCGATCTCGTCGGGCGCCCACGTCCAGCGCCGCTGCACTCTGGCGAAGTGCAGGTTCGTGTCGATCGCCGGTACTGAAGGCGGCGGCAGCAGCCGCGGCTTGAACACCTTCTCGCGGTGGTATCGGATCTTCTCGCCGAGGATCGGCTTGCAGTTCTCCATCACGATCACGAGCCGCTCGGAGCCGAGTTCCTTGAACTCCTGCGGCAGCAGCAGCGCCCGACGCTGCTCGGACTCGTTGCGGCTGACCGTCGTCTGGCCGCGTCCGCTGAAGGAACGGCTGCGTCCGCGCGACGTCGCGCGCTCGGTGAAGTGCCCGAGCATCGCGCTGTACTCGTCGGCGTCGCGCTGCTCGCGCGGCGCGTAGAGGATCTGCAACCCGTGGTTGGTCGCGAAGGTCCGCGCTTCCTTCTCGCCGTAGACCGCGTCGAGCTGCGACATCGCCTGTACGACGGTCAGCAGCCGCAGGTTGTATCCGGCGAGGAAGGCGGCGGCCGAGCTGATAATGCCGACGCGGCCCATTGCCGTGAACTCGTCGTTGACGAGCAGGCACTGCACCGACAGCGCCTTGTCCTGGGTTGGCAGGGTGCGCGTGTTCAGGCTGACGAGCTGCGAAAAGAACAGGTTCAGCAGCGGCCGGGCGTTGGCCAGCCGGTTCGGCGGGATGCGCACGTAGACCGACATCCGTCGCCGCCGCACGTCCTCGAGCCGGAAGTCGTCAGCGCTGGTGGCCGCATCGACCACCGCATCCGCAAAGATCACCAGCGGCGCATTGAAGGTCGAGACGATGCTCGACAGCGTGTTCTCGGAGTTCGACAGCAGCCGCTGCAGCGCATCCACGCACTCGTCGGACAGTGGCTTGCCGTCCTCCGCGCGCTGCTTGATCGTCGCCGTGAAGTGGTCCTTCAGAGGCTGCCCCCTGCCCGACGACTGGCGCAGCATCTCGCCGATCGTGCGCGGCAGCTCCGGCGTCTCCAGCAGGTACAGCCCGATGCCGAGGAACAGGTTGCGCGCCTGGTCATTGAAGAAGGCTTCGGACGACGTGCTGCCGCCGTCGTTGGGGAAGAAGACCTGGCCGATGGCGAGCAAGTCGCCGACGCGGTGCAGCGGGCTCGTGCGCACCGTGCTCAGCGGGTTCCAACGGTGGCTGCGCGCGCCTTCGTCGAAGGGCGAGAAGGCATACACCGCCTGCCCGTGCGCCGCCCGGTAGCCGGCCGTCACGTCGAAGTTCTCGCCCTTGATGTCGAGCACCACCACCGAGTCGGGCCAGTTGAGCAGGTTGGGGATCACGACCCCGACGCCCTTGCCGCTGCGAGTCGGCGCGGACAGCATGACGGAGAGCTGCCCCGGCAGGGCCAGGAAGCGCTTGCCGAAGCGGCCCACGAGGATGCTGGGCCCCGGCAGCCGGCCGCCGAGCAGTCCGGCGTGCGCGACTTCGCTCGCCGTCGCAAACCGCGCATCGCCATGCAGCGGCCGGCGCCGCCGCGACGCCGCCACAAGCACCGCCGGCAGCACGATGACCATCGAAACGCCCGACACGGCGATGGACCCGACGAGCTTCTTGCGCAGCGCCGCGTCGTTGGCGTAGAGCTGCCAATAGGCGACGATGCTCGTCAACCGCGCCTGGCCCGGGTTCGCCTTGTTGGCCAGCAGGAACAGCACCGCGGACAAGTACACCGCCGCGACGCACAGCAAGCCGAAGGCGATGGCGCCGAAGCCCCAGGCGGCGACGCGCCGACCCGTGGACCAGCTCGTCATCGGTAGCGACGCGACGGCGCTCATCAAGTTCGCCTCTGCTCGCCCGACGCGGCGTTGCCCGTGACCGCGTCGTCCCACCGAGCCAGCCGCTGCCGTCGCGGCTCGTAGAACAGCTCGGAGATGAAGCGCCCACGCTCGTCGCGATCGAACTGCACGACCACGTCGACGACGACGCCGAGCAGCCACTTGATCTCGTCCATGCGCAGTCCGCCGCCGGCGCCGCTCTCGCGGATCATCAGCGACATCTGCTCGAAGGCGAGCGCGCAGCTGCCGGCATGAACGCTCGTGATGCTGCCCGGGTGGCCCGAGGCCGCCAGCCGAACGAAGTAGAAGCACTCGTCGCCGCGCACCTCGGCCAGGAAGATGCGGTCGGGCTTCATGCGAAGGCACGCTTCGAGCAGCGACTTGGCCGTCACCTTGGCCAAGCCCTGCGCGTCCTTGCTGTAGAACAGATGAACCACGTTCGGGTGGTTCGGCAGCGTCAGCTCCGACGTGTCCTGGATTGTGATGAGCCGCTCGTGCTTCGGCACTTCCTCGACCAAGCCCTTCATGAAGGTAGTCTTGCCCGAGCCGGTCTTGCCGCTGACGACGATGGTCTGGTGGCGGCGCACGGCCAGGCGCAGGAAGTCGGCGTAGCGGCGCGCGTTCTTCAGCTCGACCAGCTCACGCTCGAAGGGCAGCAGATCGCAGGTCGCGGTGTGGCTGACCGTCGCAGTGCGCTCGAAGAGGCCGTCCCGCTCAAAGTCGTCGAGCCGCTTGATCAGGTCCGAGGGCTTGCGCACCGTGATCGAGACGGTGCCGCGCGTGACCGCCGGCGGAATGACGAACTGGATGCGCTCGCCGCTGGGCAGCGTGGCCGAGAGCAGCGGGCGTTCCTGGTTGACCTGCTGGTCGCAGTAGGTGGCGACTGCGGTCGCGAGCGAGAGGCAGCGCTCGAGCGTCATGCCAGGAGCAGCAACGGCACGCCAACCCGTCACGGTCTCCACCAGCAACTCGCCGGGCCGGTTGACGCAGACCTCGAGCACGCCTTCCGCGTCGAGCTGTTCCCGCAGGGGTCGCAGGAACTCGACGACCGACGTGGCGTCGCCTTGCCACTCGGCGCCTTCGGCCACTTCGGGTGTGGTCCCGATCGTTTGCGCGCTCATGGCTTGCTCGCCTTCGGACCTTCGAACGCGGTCGGCCGCAGTTCGTACACCGACGAGAAGTCCACGTCGCGCGCGACGTAGATGCCGACGATGCCGCCCTGGTTCTGGTAGATGAGCGGCGGAATGTTGATGGTGCTCTCCAGCACCTTCTCGGCCAACTTGCTGGTGTTGGCCGTCGTCGAGGGCAGCACGACCGTGTTGGCGTTCGTCGCGTTCGACTCATTGGCCTGGTTCTGGATGACCAGCTTGACCGAGTCGTCGATCAGCGACAGCAGCATCGCCGCGCCGATGCGCTCGCCCCAGCGGTTGTCCACATAGCCGTCGATGCCCGACTCGCCGAGCTGCCCGGTGCCGGGCGACTCGATCTCGACGGTGATGCCGTTGGGCGTGCGGATGCGCGTCCACAGCACCGGGATGCGCACCGTGCCGGCGCGCACCGAGGCGATGCGGTACTCGCCGTCGAGATGCGAGCCTCGCTCGATCAGCAGCACGCGGCCGTCGTCGCTGTAGACGTTGCGCTGCACCTGGCAGCCGACGAGGCCCGAGGCCGCACTGATGACCTTGGTCTTCAGCGCGCAGGTGAAGGCCGTCCCCTTGGGCAGCGTCAGGCTGCGGTTGCCGAGGGTCGTGGCGGCCACGCGCGGCGTTGCCGACCCTTGAAGGGTGCCGCTGAACAGGGCACCAGACGGGACGCCAGTGACAAGAGGCGGAAGGCCCGCCGTCGGCGGCACTCCCATAGGGGGCGCCCCGACAGGTGCGCCCGAAGGCGTGCCGCCCACGGCCGCTGTCGCAGTGCGCGTCAGGTCGTTGAGCAGGGCCTGCAGCTGTCGCTGGTAGGCATCAAGGTTCTGACGCGTTTGGTCGAGGGGATCGGTGCCGCCGGTCTGGGGCTCTGGCTCCTGCGCCCGACTCGCATCGAGTCGAGACGCAGTGGCGGCGGCAGCCGGCGCGGCCGGTGCAGCGGGCCGGCTCGTGACCAGCAAAACGGGTGCATCTTCCGGGGGCATCACCTTGGGTGTCCCACCCGTAGGCGACGACTGTCCGCTGCGGCGAACGCCGATCGGCTCGGCGAGCTCTTCGGCCGTCGGCACGAGCGCCGGGATGCGCGGTGCGGGTGCCGATGCGGGCACGACGGGCGCGGCTGCCGCGCGCGCGACGGGCACCTCGAGCTTGCGAGGCTCCGTCGTTGCCGCGCTAGGCCGGTTGCTCGCTAGCTTCGTCTCGGCGTCTTCGGCCTTCTTGCCGCTGGTGAGCCGGACGATCCCGAACGCTGCGACTGCGACGATCGACAGCACCAGCAGGCCCACGGCGAGCAGCCCCTTCTTTGACATCGGCTGGCGCACGCGCTCTTCGACGTCGGGGATACCCGCCTCACCGGGCAGCGGCTGAATCACGCCTGCGCCAGGCAAACCTGGGCGGTCGTCGTCCGGTTGTTCGGTCCGGGCGTTCATCGCGAGCCCTCCCGCGCCTTGCCGGCCGACGTTGGCGCCTCGGCCTTCATCGTTCGCTCGACGCCCGGCACCGTCGTTCCACCCGTGGGCGGAACGCCGTCGATGTCGAAGGCGTCGTTCCAGACGCCCACGACGGCGGAACCCGCGCGCAGCATCAGCCGGCGGCTCACGCGGTCCACGACGAGCAGGTCGTCTTCCATCCGCGAGTTCACGAGCGTTTCGCTGCCGTCGCCTAGCACATGGAACACGGCCGGCACCTCGCGGTTGCCAGGGAACCGGAAGTACGTGAAGCGTCCGTCGTCGAAGACGAGCGTCGGCACGATGTCCTCGGAAGCCTTGCCTTCGGCGATCGAGTAGGCCGAGTTCAGCAACGCGGGTTGCGCCTTGAGCCGCTCGGCGACGATGGTCTCCGGCGGCGGTGCAGAAGGCGGCGGAGGCGACGCCAGCAACAGCGCTACAGCGGGCAGTTCCGGTGCAGTCGCGATGGGTCCAGGCGGCCGGGCCGGCACGATCGTCGGGGGCCTCACCGACAAGCGATACACCGCCGGCCTGGCATCGCCGTCCGGCAGCACGATGAAGCGGAACGAGTGCGTGCGCCGGTCGGTGACGACGGCCAGGTTGTTCGGCGCCGAGGCACCGGACTTCGGCTTGACGAACAGGCTGCGTCCACCGGCTTGCGCCGCGATGCACCACACCGCATCGGCCTTGCTGCAATCACCGCCCAGACCCGAGCCGACCTCGGCAATGGCTTCGTCAGCGGCGAGGACGATGTGCGTGACGACGCCGCGCTTGACCGGCACCGTCACGACCGCACGGGCGTCGTACTGGACCTCGCGAAGGCGAGCGTCGGCGGTGGTTTGCGCATCCGCGCTGCCGGAAACGAGCGTGGTCAACGCAGACACCATGGCGATCACGAACGCCGGTACGGGTCTCATGGCTTGGCCGCTCCCGCCGCTGCCGGCGTGGTGTTGATCTCCGGGTCGGAGCGGTACGCCGTCACGACAAAGCCGAACGGGTTCTCGAGCCGGTCACGCTCCTTGGCAAGCACCTTCGGCTGGTACTGGTACACGACGCTTGCAACGTGCCGCGTCGTGATCTCGGGCAGGTTGCGGTCAGTCAGGCGGACCACCTTGTCGTAGGTGACCGTGCCTTCGCCCTTGTTTCCCGGCCGGCCCTCGGCGAGCAGCCGCACCCCGACGACCTGGATGCGCCATTCCTCGGCCGCGCCGAGCTTCTTCTGCAGCGCGCCGTCGCCCTCGAAGAGCCGGTTGTAGTCGGTGAACACCGCCGGCACCGCCATGCGTGCCACCTGGTCGAAGTCGCGCTGCAGCCACATCCAGCTGTAGCCCTCGCGGGCGCGGACGAAGGTGGCGAGGTTGTGCTTGTCGAGCGCCTCCAGCGGCGGGATCGTCTCGACGCTCAGTCGCTGCTGCACGGTGGCTTCACCGGTGACGCGATCGACCACGATCGGAATCTCGACGACGCGGCGCAGCGGGCCTTGCGCGAACACCGCCGCGATGCCGATCAGGCCGAGCAGCGCGCCGGCGCCCGCGACCCACCAGGCGCGGCGCTCCGAACGCTCTAGCATCACGGCGCGATCCTGTTCCCAGGCGCGGTTAACGTCGAAGGGCTCGTTGCTCTCTCCGGTCTTGCCGCTACGGCCACGCTCGACCGATCCGGACAATGCAGCAGCTTCGACCGGCGGGCGGCCGGCCCTCAGAACAGCACTCATGGAAACCTCTTCGCTACGGCAGGTAGTCGGCGATGCGGCCGCTGCGGCCGAGCATCTGGTACTGGCGTTCGCGGTCGCGTGACCGGGCGATGCGCTCTTCGCTGTCGGCCATGCCGAGCAGCATCTGGAGCTGTGTGGCCTCGTGGGCCAGCAGCGCGTTCTCCGCGCCGATGCGGGCCTGGATCTCCTGCACCGCCTTCTGGTCGGTGGTGGCGTTGATCTGGTTCATCAACGACTGGATTTGCGAGAGGCGGCCGGCAGCGGCCGTCATCGCGTCCTGCAGCAGGCCCTTCTGCTGGTACGGCTGGGCGAGCACGGCCTGGCAGCGCAGCCGATCGTCGCCCGTGAGGTCCATGCAGTTGTAGATCATCGACGCATCACGCAGCGCCTTGGCCGTGCCGTTGAGGCCGGAGTAGCCGCCGGTGTTGACGGCGTTGACCACCGTGTACGCCTCAGCCGGGACGTAGTTGCGCAGCAGCGGGCTGTTGAACACGTTGCCCAGGTTGCGCATGCCGTTGATGCTGGCGAGTTGGTTCTGCAACTGGGTGATCTGCTGCACCTGGTTCTGGATCTTGGTGATGTCGTTGATCACCTGCTGGATCGTCTGGACCAGGTTGGCGACGTCGATCACCGGGATGCCGGCGGCTTGGGTCGTCGAGACGGCGCCGGCGAGCAAGAGCGCGGCGGGGATGCGGAGCAGCTTGTGCATAGGGCCTCCTTGAGTGTGGGAGAGAAGTCAGGACGTGCCGCCTGATCGGCCGCCGGACATGCCGCGTAAGGCGGCGAGCCTGTAGGCCGCGACTCGCGCGGCGCGTGCGCCCTGCGTGGCGACGGCACCGGCGAAGCGCGAGCCAGCCGACGCGGTGGCCACAGTCGCACGTCCGGCTGCGTAGGGAAGACCGGTGCCGGCGCGGACCACGCCGCCAGCCGCCGTCCCTGCCGCGCCAGACCGCGCGGATGCGGCGGAACGAAGGCCCGAGACCATGAGCGCGTTCTGGATCATCTGGATGCCCTGCTGCACGACGGCACCGCCGGTCAGCGCCGCAGCGAGGCTCGGGGCCTGGAAGCAGATGATCGCCATGAGGATCATCACGACGCAGTACTTCAGGCTCTCGCCGACGACGTTGAAGGTCGGGCCGAGGAAGCCACCATTCACTTGAACGGCCTGTACAAGTGCCTCGCCCATGAACGCACTCAGACCGAGCGCGAAGAACGCGAACCATGCCAGTACGACAGCGTTCAACAGCATCGAGAGCCAGCTGTCGAAGAACCTGGCGGTTGGCCTGAACGCAAGGCACAGGATGAACAGCGGGCCGACCGCGATGACGAACGTCAGGACCAGCTTGGCCAGCGTGACCACGAAGAGTGCGATGCACAGGAACACGACGTTCCCAATCGAGCAGACCACCGCAGCGAACAGCAGATCGAGCCGCATGATGCCGGCGTCCTTCAGCAGGTCCAGCGTGAGCTGACTTGCCTTGTCGTTGAACGTGTCGAGAAGAACGTATGGCGACGTGATCGTCATCGGGTCGGCGCCGGACGGCAGGAAGGTGGTCGCTACTCCCGTCGCCAGTGCGTTTGCGGTATCGGCCACGTTTGCGATGTAGAAGCCAGACTGAAGCGCGAACGCCAGAACCAAGCCGATCTTGAACACCTTCCAGAGGAACACCGGCACGGTCTCGGACACCTCGTTCCGCAGGACCGCCCAACCGTAGAACGCGACCCAAAGCGTCATCGCGGTCAGCGCGATCGGTGCGATGCCGGTCATCAGCGAGCTCACGACACCGAGAACGTAGGTGTTGAGAAGAGCATCGAACTGAGAACCGACCCAGGCAAACATCGCGACTCCTACTGCACTGCGCTGATCGGCAAGCTCGTCAGGCTTACGCACTTGCCGGAAAGGTCCGGCAACTGGCACTGCATCCACTGTCCTCGCGACTTCACGATCCAGCTACGCGACCGCTTTTCCGCGCCATAAGTGGAAGGACGACAGGTTCCCGGCCGGGCGAACACCTCGGTGCATTCCATGAGGCCGGAGTCGGTCTCCAGCATCTTCCAGCCGCCGCCGGTGCATCCAGCCTGCGCTGCGGGGCAGACCTTTCCAAGCGGCACCGAAGGAAGAGGCGGCGTCTCGACCTTCTTCGTCCCATCGGCCAGCACGCGCACGGCCTCGTTGCCCTTGACGTACTGCGCCATTGCGCTGACGGGCGCACCGGCCGACAACACGGCCACCAGAATGAACTGAACGAGCTTCATGCCGCTCTCCTCGAGGTTCGGGACTTGCGATCCTGAACCTCGCACAGCAGCACGGGAAGCCACTGAAACGGATCGTTGCCGTGTCGTCCGCGCACCTCGTCGAGCAGCGCCACGTTGTCCGTGGTCGCCGACAGCACGGTGATGAAGTCGTCCATGCCCGACAGGTCGAGCTCGCAGATCGAACTGGCGTGCCCCTGCTTGACCAGGAAGCGCCGGCCGCCCTGGCTGCCGAGGCTGCGCACGATCTCGTACTCGGCTTGGCTGAGCCCGAAGCCTTCGACGTACTCCTCGCGCACCGCCTCGGGGTTGGCGAGGAAGATCTTCGTCACGCTCTGCTCGACCATCGTGCGGCCGATCGGGTGGCGCAGCACGTCCGACGGGCTCTGCGTGTCGAAGATGCCCAGCCCGTTCTGCTTGCGGATCGTCTTCTGCTTCTGCTTGGCGAAGTCGCTGAAGATCGGGTGGTCGAGCGCCTTCCAGAACTCGGAGATCACGTAGATGAGCCGCTCGCCGTTGACCAGCTCTTCCATCACCTGCAGCAGGTACAGCATGACCGGCGTGCGGACCTCGGGCAGGTCGAGGAACTCGCTGGTGTCGAAGCCGATGATGGCGGCCGCTTGCAGGTCGCCGAGCTGGTCATCCGCCTCGTCGAACACCCACCCGAGCGCGCCGCCCTGGCACCAGCGGCCGAGCCGCTCGTACAGGCTGTTCTCGCCTGACTTCGGCAGGTTCTGCCGCAGCGTCGAGAAGCGTCGCAAGGCCGCCGGCATCATCGCGACGGCCTTGACCGCATCGGCGATGGCCCGCTCGTCCGCCGGCATCAGCGGCAGCGCCGGGGTCTCGATGCAGGTGCGTAGGAGCTGCTCCCAGAACTGGAGGCGCGCGGGCGTCGGCTCCTTCTGCAGCGGGTTGAGACGCGTCGGCTTGCCGGCTTCGAGCGTGAGGTACCGACCGCCCAGTGCCCGCATGGCGATCTCACAGCCTCGGTCAAGATCGAAGAGCACGAGGCGCGGCGCCGGCTGCCACTTCCGCGTCAGCGTCAGCAGGAACATCTCGAGCGTCGTCTTGCCGACGCCGGTCGAGCCGATGATGAGCGTGTTGCCCGGCAGCTTCTGGTCGGCCGAGTCCTCGCCTTCCGGGCTGACGTGCAGGTTCAGGTAGAAGGGCTGCCCGGACGGCGTGCGCATCAGCGCTAGCGCCTCGCCCCAGGGATTGCCGTCGCGCTTCCCACGCGGGAAGTTGTGGCCCGCGGCCAGCGCCGCGAAGGCGCGTGACGAGAGCTTCGCGTCCCGCGGCCGCCACTGCCAGTTGCCCGGCCACTGCGCGAACCAGGCGGCGTCGGCGACCAGGTCCACCGGCGCCATCTGGAGGCTCGACGCTTCGCCGACCGCGCCGATCGCCTGCGCCGCCCGGCGGCCGGCGTCGGCGACGCCGTGCTCGCCGGCCTGGCCGAAGACGACCAGGCTGTAGTGGTATTCGCCCATGCAGAACTGGCCGTCGCCGAGTTCGTTCAGTGCCACGTCCATCTCGGCCACCTGGCTCGCGACCACGTCGTCACTCGCGATCAGCTGGTCGCGCTGGAGTTCGAGCGCGCGCATCGCCTCGCGCCGCGGCAGGATCGAGAAGCTCTGGGTCTCGATGAACTCGCTGGCTTCGTAGAGCAGCGCGTTCAGGATGCCGGGCTCGACGGCATCGGCGTACTCCTTGATGTCCACCAGGGCCGCGTAGCGGCGCTCGTCGCCACAGCGCAGCTCGAGCTTGTCGGCGCCGAAGGACAGCCGGGTCGTCGGCAGCGTGCGGTACAGCGCGCCGGCTTCGAGGGGAACGCTGCGCCAACGGCCGTTGACGAGGTAGCCGAGGAACTCGGCGACTTCGCTGTACGGGCGACCGCCGTGCCTTCGCGCGCCGAGCAGCTCCGGCCCGAAGCCACGCAGCGTCCGCTCGACCAGCGCCGACTTCTCGGCCATCACGCGCAGCGCGTCGGCCTGCGCCGCCGCGATCTCTTCGCGGCTGCGCGCGGTCGAGCGCAGCGCCCGGCTGACGCGCGAGACGTTCGGCCGATAGACCAGCGTGAGGTAGAGCTCGTTGCTCATCATCGGCCGCGTGGCGATGCGCGCGTAGTACGTGCGGGAGAGATCGCGGGCGAAGCCCGCCGGCGGTTCGGTGAGCGCGTCGGTCACCTGGCGATGAAGGCGATGGGTCCAGACGGCCCACTGACCGCCGGCGAGATTGCGCAGCAGGCTGCACAGCGCCTCGTGCCGCTCGGCGATCAGGTGCTCGTCGGCGCACTCGAAGGGCACGCCGTCGAGGCGCCAGACCCTCAGGAGGTCGCCGCCGCGCGTGATCACGTCGTGCGGGCTGATCAGCGACGAGAACGGCACGAAGCGCGCGAGCGGGTTCTCGTGGCGGGCTAGGTCCCACAGCGCCGGTCGGTTCGGCATCGACCGGTCGGAGGCTCGCCGCAGCGTCGCTTCACGCATGCCAAGCATCACGGGCTCCACGGTAAAGGGTCGGCGCGTAGCTGCGCGCGTGCCAGAAGCGACGATTGCGGTCGTGCAGGCGCAGCTTGGCGGCCAGGAACATCTGCCGGAACCGCTGGTCGTCCTTGCGGGTGACGAAGCGCATCCACCCGAGCGCCGGACCGATGGCGAGCACGACGGCGAGGACGACCCAGCCGCTGACCAGGATGCCGCCCCAGATCGACAGCAGCATGCCGAGACCGAACAGCACGACCAGCGGCACGAGCGGGATGCCGAGCTTCATCGCAGGACGGGTCGCGCCCTTGTAGATGGCTTCGTGCAGCACCACGGCGCGCCCTCAGGTCACGATGTAGCTGGCGAAGGCCGCGGCACCGCCGACGAGCGTGCCGCCGATCAGCACGTTCGCCACGTCGGCCAGGCGCGCGCCCTGGAAGATCATCTTGAAGCCGGCCCAGATGATCGCGATGGTCACCACCGCGATCGAGATCGTGACCAGGATCGTGTTGACGTTGGTGACCGTGGTGTTGATCTTGTCGAAGCCTTGCGCCGAGGCCAGTAACGGCAAGGCGAGTGCGAGCCCTGCGAGCAGGTTTGCCGGGAGCGCGGAGGTGTGCGTCGAACGTGCGGGTTGGTTCACGATGGCTCCTTGCGGATCGGGAGGGGTGAAGGCGCAGCCGACGCCAGCACGACCTTGCGCACGTATCCGTGGCGATAGCCGGTGCTGAAGTTGCCGCTGTAGTAGCAGGACAGCGCGTCGCGCAGCCGCACGGCGTCGGCGCGACCGACTTGGCCGGCGTCGAAGCACTCACCGAGCACGGCCTGCATGGCGCGCAGGTTCGCGCAGGGGTCGAAGGCAGTCTCGAGCGTCAGGCCCAGCCTGTCGAGGTTGTGCAGGTTGATCTGTGCGAGGCCCACGCTGAAGTTCCAGCCTTGGGCCCGCAGGGCCCGCGCAGTCGCAATGGCCTCGCGCCAGTTCGTCGGCTGCCGCACCAGCGCACCGCCGACAACGCCGATCGCGTAGGGATTGCCGGCGCTCTCCACGGCAATCAGCGCCGAGGCGGTCGCCGGGTGGATCTGCGGCGCGCAGGCTGCCAGCAGCGTGGAAAGGACCAGCGCGCTCACGATCACGAGCCCGGGTTCGGGTCCACGGGCGCCGGCGGCGGCTGCATCGCAAGCCAGCGCGCGTAGTCGTCGTCGAAGCGCGTGCTCCAGGTGCCCAACTGCGCCTTCGCGGCGGGCGTGAACTCGGTGACCGTCTCGCCGCCGAAGTTCCACCACGTCCGGGAGAACAGGCTGCCGTTGATCGAGACGCTGATGCAGGCGCCGTAGTCGCAGCTGTACACAGGACCGCTCTCGCCCTCGAAGACACGCGTGTACTGCGGCGGGCAGAAGGCGGGGGCACTCGTCCATTGGTTGCCGGCCGCATTGCCGGCGCCGGACATCGAGCAAGTCGGGAACGGCTTGCCGCGCGCGAGGTCGCGGAAGAGCTGGCGCACCGGCGAAACGCACTGCGGGATCGCGCGCCAATCAGGTGCCGCGAGGCACAGCAGCACGAGACAGCCATCGACCGCGCGCGCTGGCGTGGGCGCCAGCGCAGCCAGGCCCGCCAGCCACCAGCCCGCTGCATGCATCACGGTCCAGCGACGGATCGTTCCCCCTGTCGCACTGCCCCGCTTGGCACGAGGGGGCGAGGGGTCTACATTCAAGCGGCTGTCCATGGTGTCGTCCTCGATCAACGGGGCGCTGGGGGGAGGCGTCAAGCGCATCTCAGCGAGCACCGTGAAGTCACTCTAGGAGCGAAAACCCGCCGGCCCGGCGCTGGATTTGGGCCGATTTCCAGCACGACGCACGCAGGTCCTTACCGATGCCCGCTTCACTGGCGTCTCAAGGCGCGCTGGTGCATCCGCACCAGATGGAGATTCAGGACTTCAGCCTGTACGCGCTTGTGATCGACGCGAGACGTCCCGAGGCGTTCTTGGACGATCACATTCCCGGCGCGGTCAGCGTCCCCGTGCCATCGGCGGGCGGTTCCTGTCTCTCGTCAAGCGCCGATACACCTGCGCCGATGAGCGTCGCCGAGCGCGGCTTGGCGATGCCCTACGAGTTGGCCGACAGGATCAAGCCGCTGTCGCGTGACGACTTGGTGCTCGTCTACTGCGACCGTGGCGGGCTCGACAGTGAGGCGTGGGCATCGCCGTTGAGGCGCGCCGGCTTCCGCGTCGATGTTCTTGGTGGCGGCTGGGGCAACTATCGCAAATGGGTCGACGCCGGTCTCACTGTCTTGCCACGCGCGCTGCGCTTCCGGCGCCTGCTCGCACCGCCGGTCAGCGGCCTCTGCTGTTTTCTCGGCGTGCTCGCGAAGCAGGGACAGCAGGTTCTCGACATCTCGGAGCTGGCAGGCCAGCACCTGGTTCCCGGCCTCACGCTGCGCGCCGACTCGGCGCCGTCGCAGGCCGCGTTCGACACGCAGTTGCTCGACCGCCTGCGCCGATTCGATCCTGAACTACCGATCTGGGTGCGCTCTGGCCCTGCGCCGCTCGACGGCCTCGTGCTCCCGGCCGCGCTGCGCGATGCGATCGAGCGCTGCGAGTCAGTCCGGCTCGAAGTGCCCCTGGCCGAGCGTGCACGCGCGTGGCTCGATCGAACGCAGGCGATGCAGACCTCGGTGTCGAGTCTGATCGAGGCCTTTAGCGCTTCCGCGCTGCCTCCTTCGCGCACGCAAGTCCAACAGTGGGATTCGCTCGATGCCGCGGGGCGCACGCTCGAATCGCTCGCCGCGATCATCGACGGCTACATCGATCCGAACAACAAGGTGCAGAACATGCAGCAGCCATGTCGGGTCGTGCGCATGCCATCACTCGACCTCGAGGCGGTCGTCGCGATGGTCCGCGATTGGCTCGGCACGGGGCCGGCCGCTGCGCCCGCAGCCTAGAGAAGTCCGTACAGACGCGCCAACCGCACGGCGGCGCGGCGGTTCGGCGCGCCGAGCTTGTTACTCACGCGCTGAAAGCGGCAGTCGATCGTCTTGGGTTCAGTGTGCATCGCCGCCGCGATGACCTTGCTGCTGTGGCCTGCGGCTTCGTGGCGCAGAAGCGTTATGTCGTCGGCCGTGATGTGCGCCTTGTCGATCAACTCGCGCAGGATCGAGCGTGCGAGCCAGCCATGCAGTTCCATGGCCAGCGCACGGGTCAGGACGCGCAGCGTCGCATAGCCTTCATCCTCGAAGAAGCCGGGCGTCGCCGAACCGAGGGCGAGCACGCCGACACGGGACGTTCCGTGCGTCGAAGGTGCGGGCGCAACGATGGCCGACGCGAACCCTGCCCTGGCGGCGGCTTGCGCGAAGACTTCCTCACGCGGCGAGCGCAGCACGATCTCGCTCGAGCGCACCGGCTCCGCGTCGTGCATCGCGTGGCGCAGCCACGGATCGTCCTCGAACCACTGCTCGCGCGCGTACGTGGCGCTCCACACCGGATCGCACGCGACGAGCGTCCGGTACGACGACAGCGTTGCGTCGTCCTGCAGGAAGCTCATGAACACCGCCGCGTCGGCGCCTAGGTCGCCGGCTGCGGAATGGAAGGACAGCAGCACGTCGTCCGTCGTGCCCGCCTCAGCCACCCGAGCGATGCCGCGCAGCGCGCGCGCCAGCCAGCCGTCCGAGCGCGTCAGCGCCCCGAGACCTTGACCGGCATCACCGTTCACCACCGAGCCGTGCACGGCCTTCGCGGCGCAGCCGGTCGTAAACCACCGGCTCGTCGAAGCGGATCGCGTCGGCTTCGCACCAGCTGTCGAAGCCCTCGCGGTCGGTGAACAGGAAGGACTGCATGAAGCACGCGCCCAGGGGACGACGCTGGATGCGTTCGACCACGAGTCCCGATGGGCTGGACCGCAGCACAAGGACGACGGCACCGTCCCCCGTGCGAAGGCGTAGCGCCGACCCTTCGTCAATCGACGCACTATCGATCGGCCCTGCCTCGCGCTCGCGAAGGCGACGCGCGTGCAACAGCGCGTGCTTGCCCGCGACAGGGCGCGGAGCATCGGCATCCCGTTCACGCCGCGCCACCACCCGAGGGGCGGAGACTCCGGCTACCGCCGCACTTGTTGCGGCGGAGGTTGCTCTTTCGATGCTCATCCGTGGCTCCAACCGGCCCTGTGGCCCGTGGACCGCTCGGAACGGCGGCTGAGCGACGGCTCCAGTCGTCAAGACATCAAGCGAGACGCCGCGATGCGCGGATTCAATGGCGGCGCCCTGTCGCGTGTCCATCCGTCACGGGTGTCAAGCTGTCACTTAGGTTACCGCGCTGGACTTGACGTGGTCGTCCAACAGCGTCTCAGGTCGTCTTGTCATGAGTGCCCGCAAGGCGGGCACTGGCACCGCGGACGCCCGCTGGCGCGAGCGTCCGGATCCCTCGTCGCGCCGGTGTCGATGCCCCGCACTCGCCTTTCGCCCGTCGTGCGAACCATAGCGCCGCGCGCGCGGCTGCAAGGGCCTTTCGCGGCGTAAACGGACCGCTTCCCACGCCCGCTGCGCTTCGCTTCTCGGGCGCGGGCCCCTTCCATTTACTCCACGGTGCCCTGGCACCCGCGCTTGTCCGCAGCGCTATCGGTCTCGCACGGCGAAAGGCGGATGCGGGGCAGGAATCACTTCCACGCCGGCTTCAACGCCGAGGGATGAACAGCCACGAACGGCTCCCTCGGAATTGGAGCAGGGGTGGGCAAGGCCGGGAGCAACGGGGCATGGGCGAAACAGGTCCGATGGTCGGTGGTCGAGCACGACAGTTCTTACGGACGGTTGTCGTGCGAGACGAAACGGGATCGCTGCCGCGTTCGGGCGTGCCGCCGTGACGAGGGTGTCTTGGCTCGATCTTCATTCTCACTTCATGGAGCACGATCATGGAACACACGAACGAATCGATCCTCGTCAAGGTCTCGGACCTGGTGCCGTCGCCCTTCAACGTCCGGCGCCACTCGCACGCGAGCATCGAGGAACTGGCAGCGCTCATCGACTCGCAGACGCTGCTGCACCAGCTCACGGTGCATGAGCACTTCGTCGGACGTGGCAAGTCGCGCCGGCTCGCCTTCGGCGTCTCGGCCGGCGAGCGTCGGCGGCGCGCGCTGCGGCTGCTGCAGGAGCGCGGCAAGCTGCCGGCCGACCACGAGGTGGCCTGCAAGCTGATCGCCGTCGAACGGGCGCGCGAGGTCAGCGTCGCCGAGAACAGCGGACGCGAGCCGATGCACCCAGCCGACGAGTTCGAGGCCTTCAAGGCGCTGGTGGACGAAGGCAAGGGCATCGAGGATGTGGCGGTCGCCTTCGGCGTGTCGCTGCTCACGGTGCAGCGCCGACTCAAGCTGGCGGCCGTGTCACCGAAGCTCGTCGCGCTGTATCGCGAGGACGACGGCAAGATCAACCTCGATCAACTGATGGCGCTCGCGATCAGCGACGACCATGCGGCGCAGGAGCGCGCGTGGTTCGAGTCGCACGAGTGGGATCGCACGCCGGCCGCGCTCAAGCGCAGGCTGACAGCCGGCGAGGTTGAGGCCGCAGGCAATGCGCTCGTACGCTTCGTCGGCATCGAGGCCTACGAAGCTGCGGGCGGCATCGTGCGGCGTGACCTGTTCGATGACGAGCAAGGGCGGTTCCTCTCCGATCCGGACCTGCTGGCGCGCCTGGCGGGCGAGAAGCTCGAAGCGGTCGCGGCCTCTGTGCGCGAAGAGCGATGGGGATGGGTCGAGGCGCGAGTCGAACTCGATTCGATGGCGCTGCGGCAGTTCGTGCCGTGCGAGCACACGATTCGCAAGCCCAACGCCGACGAGAAGGCCGAACTGGCGGCGCTGGCGCAGCGCGAGCATGAGCTCGAGCAGGAGTCGGACGCGCTGTCCGGCGAGGACGCATGGCACGGCCCCGACGCCGAGCGCATCGGCCTCGAAGGCGACGACATCGAGGCACGGCGCCGCACCATCCAGGAGGGGCTCAAGGTGTGGCCCGCTGCGATCAAGACGCGTGCGGGCGTGATCGTCACGGTCAGCCGCGAAGGCGACACGACAATCATCCGTGGCCTGCTGCGCGAGGGGGATCGCAAGGCGCTCGAAGCCTCGCAGCGCAAGGTGCGGAAGGACACGGCGCAGCACTCCGAGGATGAAGTCGCCGACGCGGAGAGCAGGACGACGCCACCGACGCTGCGGAACCAGCGGCTGAGCGAGGCGCTGACGCGCCGGCTCGCGGCGCACCGGACAGCGGCGTTGCAGGCCGTGCTGTCGGGCAACGTGCAGGTCGCCCTCGCCGCGCTGGCGCACACGCTGCTGCGCCGCATGTTCGCTGACCACTACGGTGCAGACCGGCCGGCGATGCAGATCAACGCGACGGCTTCGGCGCATGCGCTGTTGTCGGTCGCGGACGACATCAAGGGCAGTCGCGCCTTCCAGGCGGTGGAGGACGCGAAGGCCCGCTGGCGCGAACGGCTGCCGGAGCAACGCGGCGAATGGTTCGGGTGGCTCGTGGGACTGCCGCAGGCAGAGCTGAACGAGTTGCTTGGCCTGTGCGCTGCGCTGACGGTCAACGCGCTGCCGAGCGTCAACGCTGCGCGTGATGCAGATGCCATCGCGTGCGCCGTGGGGCTCGACATGGCCGACTGGTGGGAGCCGACCGCAGAAGGCTTCTTCAACCACGTGTCGAAGGCGCAGATCGTGCAGGCGTTGAAGGAGGCCGGGCCCGAGCTGGCGCGCGACGGCGTGGAAGGCATGAAGAAGGACGTGCTGGTCAACACGGCGGCTGGCCGGCTGCGCGGCACACGGTGGTTGCCGACGGCGCTGCGGCCACCGGGCAGCTGAATGACGGGACGAGGGGCAGCACGCCGCTCGTCCCGATGGAGGTTCGGATGTGGGTGCTGTTCGCTCGTGCCCCGCCGCCTGACGCGCCTTACTGGCCCGGGCGGCGTTGGCTCGCCGCGGTCGATGCGGTCGTGTGGCCTGGTGCGGCTTGGGTCGCGCTGAGCCACTTTGCTGACCGCGGCGGGCTCCTGCTCGCCTTCGTCATGGCGATGCTCGCGATGTCGGCCGTCCGGCGCCTGTTGACGGCGCTGCTGGCGAACCATCGCTACCAATTCACGACTTGGCGCTGGGCGCGCGTGCTGGCTTGGATGCTGGCGCTCGGCGCGCTGTTGAAGATCGGTCTGCCAGGCTGAGCTGAGCCTCTCGCAGCCGAAGGGGTCAGTGCGTCGGCCGGCCCCTGTCGTCGCTCCAGCGCTCCAAGTCCGACCATCGCCAACCGACCGCGCGCGTCCCGATGCGCACCTGCGCCGGAAAGCGCTTCTCGGCAATCATGCGATAGATCGTCGCGCGGCACAGGCCCGTCATGCGGACGACCGCCGCCATGCGCGCGAAGCGAGGTCCGAACTCTTCGGGTGCCCTTCTCGTGGTCTCGTCAGCTTGCATGCGTTCGCTCCTGATCGGCATGCAACCAATCTAGTGCCCGCGAGGGGCACGGCCGCTGCTGGATTCAGGTCGGTTTCCAGCGTCGCGCCAGGCGGACTGCTGCGCCACCGCAACAGTAGAGAGCTTCCCCAACGGGCACGACAACGGGCACGACAACGGGCACGAAACGGGCACGAAGTTGAAGGTCGACTTCAGTGCGACATCGCGCCGCATGCGCAAGTGCTTGTCGCCAGAGAGAAAGTTTGGTGGGCCCTGAAGGATTCGAACCTTCGACCAACGGATTAAGAGTCCGCTGCTCTACCAACTGAGCTAAGAGCCCTGTGCCTTGCGGCGTGTGTGCCGGCTTTCGATCCGGTGGTGGGTCGTGCAGGATTCGAACCTGCGACCAACGGATTAAAAGTCCGCTGCTCTACCGACTGAGCTAACGACCCCGGGGGTAGAGCCCGCAAGTGTATCACCGCGCATCGGCGCTCCAGGCCAGCGTCGCCAGCCGCAGCATCAGTTCGCCCGCGGCCACCATGCCGAAGGTGGCCGTCACCGCCACGGTGGAGCCGTAGCCCGCGCAGTTGAGGCTGCCGTCGACGGCGCAGGCGTCGCCCTTCTCTGCTTGCTGCGCAGGCATCGCCACCGCCTCGCGTGAGAACACGCAGCGCAGCCCGATGCTGCCGCTTCTCGGCGCACCCGCCTTGCGCAGGCGCTGCCGCAACGCGGCGAGCAGCGGGTCGTGCGTGGTGTGCGCGAGATCGCCCACCTCCACGCGCTGCGCCGCGCGCTTGCCGCCGGCGGCGCCGGCGATCACGAGCGGTGTTGTCGTCTGCAGCGCCCATTGCGCGATCGCGAGCTTGGCGCGCACCTGGTCGCACGCGTCGACCACGCCGTCTACCACCTCGCCGCCGAGCAGCGCCGGCCAGTTGCCGGCGTCGGCGAATTCCTCCACCGTACGCACTGTGCAGCCGGGGTGGATCGCCGCGATGCGCTCGCGCAGCGCGAGCACCTTGGCCGCGCCGAGCGTGCGCGAGTCGGCCTGCACCTGGCGGTTGATGTTCGACTCGGCCACGTGGTCGAGGTCGATCAGCGTCAGCGCGCGCACGCCGCTGCGCGCCAGCGCCTCGGCCGCCCACGAGCCGACGCCGCCGACGCCCACCACGGCCACGTGCGCGGCGCGCAGCCGCGCGTAGCCGGCGTCGCCGTAGAGCCGCCGCAGGCCGCCGAAGCGGCGCTCCAGGTCGGCATCCGGGGCGACGGCGCTCATCGTGGTGCGACGCTCCCCATCGTCAGAACCGGTAATTGACGCCGACGTTGAACGAACGCCCCATGCCGGGCACCGCGATGCCGCTCGGCACGCCGTTGAGCGACATCGTCATGCCCTGGCCGACGTAGGTGCCACCCAGCGGCGACGCATAGAACCGGTCGAGCAGGTTCTCGATGCCGAAGTCCACGCGCAGGCTGCGCCAGGTGTAGCTGCCGCGCCAGTTCACCAGGCCGTAGCCGGCGGTGGGGATCTCCTGCCGCGGCGCCGACACATCGGTCTTCGCGCGCACCGCCACGACCTCGAGCGTGTTCTCCCAGCCGCCCAGCGCCTGCTGCAGCGCCACGCGCGCGTTCAGCGGCATGATGCGGTACAGCGCGCTGCCGGTGTCGAGGTTGCGGCCATGGGTGTAGTTCACCACGCCCTTGACCGACCACGCACCGAGCGCCGTGGTGCCGAGCGGCATGCGGCCCGACACGTCCACGCCATACAGCCGCGCGCTCTGGTTCATGTACTTCAGGATGCCGAACTGCCCCGGCACCGGCGTGGCAGCCACGTTGGTCTGCCGGTTCCACGCCACCGCGTCGATGTAGTCGGTGACGCGCGTGTAGAACGGCGCCACCTCGAGCTTGGTGGACTTGTCGGCGCTGTGCCAGCTCGCACTCGCGCCCAGCGTGTAGGCGACCTCGGGCTTCAGGTCGGGGTTGCCGAGGTAGCCGTTGCCGTCGCCGACGAAGTTGTTCATGATCAGCGCCATCGCGTTGCGCGACCACGAATAGCGCTCGTAGAGGTTCGGCGATCGCACCTTGCGCGCAAGGCCGATCTCGACCGTGGTGTTCTCGTCGGCCGTGTGGCGCGCGAGCGCGGCGAAGTCGACGTTGGTGTCGGAGCGCTTGCGATCGAGCGCGTTGAACGCGGTCGCCGAGATCAGGTAGCCGGTGGAGTACATCGGGTTGTTCGCCACGCTGTTGTAGCCCTGCACCGGGCCGGTATCGGTGCGCACATGCTCCACGCGCGTGCCCAGCAGCGTCATCCACTGCGGGTCCCACCGTGCCTCCCATTCGGCAAAGGCCGCGAGGCGGTCGCGCCGGCCGCCGTTGATGTTCCAGAAGGTGTCGGGTGCCATGCCGGCGAACGTTGCCGGAACGGGATTCTGCGCGCTGAAGAGCATGCCCGTGAGGTCGGGCGGCGACGGCGGCCACCAGTCGTCGAGCCGGTACAGCAGCATCTCGGCGCCCACGCGCACCAGGTCGCGCGGCGACACGTCGATGTCGGCCTTGGCCGCGGCGCCGCTGGTCTTGCCGTTCGTCCACATCGGCATGCCGACGGCCACCACGTAGGGCGCGGCCCCGTAGACGAGCTGCTTGTCGGGGCCGAAGTCCATGTAGTGCTCGACGGTCTCGTGGTACAGCCGCAACTCGAGCCTCCCCCAGTCGTGCTGGCCCAGGTAGCGTGCATTGACGCGATTGTCCGTGTTGCGCAGCAGGTCCATGCGCTGGTTCGGGTAGAGCTGCTGCGGCATGCTCTGGTGGCCGAGCTTCAGCTCGAGCAACCGGCTCGGGCTGGTGCGCCACGCGAAGTCGAGCGCGTGGTTGCGCGCGTCGAAGGCCGTCGAGCCCACTTCGTCGAGCCGCAGCGTCTGCCCCGGGTTGCCGGTCGCGGCGAAGGTCTTGAAGTCCTTCGCGGCGCTGTAGTTGCCGGCCTTGGCGATCGCGCCGCGGTACGCCGCGGCGAACGTCTGCGTCGCGTAGGTGGCGCCGATGTTCAGCCCGCGCGCATCGTTGTTGCTGCGGTAGAACGCGCCGATCTCGCCGCCCGCGGCCGGCTCCTGGCCCGCAGGCGCGAACGATGCGCTCTCGCTGTCGGCCACGATCGTGCCGCCGATGCTGTCGCCGCCCACGCTCACCGGCGTGATGCCGGCGTACACGCGCAGCGCGCCGATCTGGCTGGGGTCGAGGTACGACAGCGGCGGGTTCATGTGGTTGGGGCACGAAGCGGCCAGGTCCATGCCGTCGACCTTGATGCGCAGGCGGTCGTCGCCGAGCCCGCGGATGATCGGCAGGCTCGACAGGCCGCCGGCGATGCCCAGGCTCACGCCCGGCACGTCGGCGAGCAGGCTGGCTGCGTCGCTGGTCGCGGTGCGCGACGACAGCAGGCTCGCCCGCCCCAGCGTTGCGGTCGGCTGCGGCAGCGGCGCGCTGCGCTGGCCCGTCACCTCGACGACGGGCCGATTGTCGGATGGTTGTGCGGCTGCCGGGTCGAGCAACGTCGCCGCGGCCAGCGCTAAGGGTGCGAATCGGTGGTTCATGTGTGCGCAATCGTCTCTGGGCTCGAACAGGCGTTCGAGCGCAAGCGGGGAGTTCGCCAGGCGGCCGGCGCCGGCGAAACGACAAGGCAGGGGCGGCACGCCCCCGCGGCTCAGGCGCTCAGGAGACGAGCGGCGGCCCGCGCGCCGGCAGCGGCGAGCGCGTGACCGATGCAAGGTGAGCCGCAACGGCGGGCTTCAGCGCATGCGAGCGGCCATCGGCCAGCGCGAACGACAGCGCCCAGCCGAGCGCGGCCGGTGCGACCGTCGCGCACAACGGGCAGTCGAGGCCGGAGGCGACCTTCGGGCTCGAACCGTCGTCGTCGACGACGATCATCTTCACGCCCACCGAGCACACCACCTGCACGGCGGTGGGCTTGACGAGCGGCGACGCGATCGACGCGCCGACGAACAGCGCGAACCACGCCAGCACGAAACGGGCGAGCAAGCGGGATTCGCGAAGGCGATGCACGCAAGCATTCTCGGCCGCGCGCTCGCATCCAGGGTTGCCGCGCCGCAAACGGCGGCGGTCGGGCCGAGCCCCGGCGGCCGCTCGAACCTCAGGCCTGCGCCTGCAGCCGATGCTCCTGCCAGCGCAGCGCCAGCACCGCACCGGCCACGATGCCGGCCACCGCGATGAAGCTGCCGAGCGACAGCGTCGACAGCCCCGACAACCCTTGCCCGATGGTGCAGCCGAGCGCGGTGATGCCGCCCACGCCCATCAGCACCGCACCCACAAGGTGGTTGGCGGTGTCTTCGGCGCCGGCGAAACCCTCCCAGCGGAACATGCCGGTGGCGATCGCGGTGGCGGCGCTGCCGAGCACCACGCCGAACGTGCTCACGATGCCGAGCGTGAGCACGCGGCTGGTGTCGGAGAACAGCATCAGCCAGTCGAGCGTGTAGGCGATCGGCGACACGAAGCTGAGCGACTCCATGCGCTGCGAGTTGGTGGCGACGAAGACTTCTTCCAACGTCTGCGGATGCTCCATCACGTGGCCGAGCCGCCCCGACACCCACCAGATGCCGGCGATCACCGCGCCGACGCCCAGACCGCCGAGCAGCACCTCGGCGCTGCGCCCTTCGGGCCGCGCCAGCGCGAAGCCCACCAGCAGCAAGCCGACCACCGCGCCGGCGGCCCAGGCCATGGTGGTTCGCGAGGCGCCCGTGGCCAGCGCCAGCAGCGACGGCAGGTCCTGCCCCGTGGGCAGCGTGATCGCCACGCGATCGACCGTGGCCACGCGCGCCACCGCGGCCATGCCGCGCAGCGTGGCATAGGCCGACACGCCGAGCACGACCACCACCACCAGCGACTTGAGGTTGCCGCCGCCCAGGCGCACCAGCGTCTTGCTGCCGCAGCCCGAGGCCAGCACCATGCCGAAGCCGAACATCAGCCCGCCCACCGCGTGGCTGAGCCACACGAGCCGCGGCGCGGCGTAGATCGACTTGCCGGCGTCGACCCAGCCCAGCCCCGCCATCGCCTGGAAGCCCAGCACCGCCACGCCCGCGGCGAGCGCCCATTGGCGCACGCGCGACCAGTCGCCCATGTTGACCACGTCGCTCAATGCGCCCATGGTGCAGAAGTGGCTGCGCTGCGCCACGGCGCCGAAGGCCACGGCCAGCGCGAACGCCGCCCACAGCACCTGCGAGGTCAGCGCGTGGAGCTGCGCGTCGGTCATCGCCGTGGGCACGGGCCGGTGTGGCGCAGCTCAGCGCTGCTGCCCGGGCACGCCGAAGGCCACGGGGCGCACCGCAACGCCGGCCGAGCCGCGGTCGAGCGTGGGCAGCACCATGGCGCAGGCGGTCCACACCTTGTCCTTCACCAGCTCGGCGAGCTTCAGGTTCTCGAGGTGGTGAATGCCGAACTCGGTGAGCATGTGGTGGTGGATCGCGAACGGCAGGCCCTCGGGCGTTCCCGCCGCGGGCGGTGCCTTGCCCTGCAGCATGCCGGCGGGCACCGCGTCGATGAACGGCGTGTCGAGCCCGATCGCCACGATGCGCTTCGCGCCGAGCAGGCGCGCGGCGTCGACCGACAGGCCCGGCGCCATGGCGTAGTAGCCGTTGTCGTCGTACGGATCCTTCCAGCGCTCGCTCCAGCCGGTGTAGATCCACACCATGTCGCCGGGCAGGATGCCGCGCCGCGCGAGCCCCTGCGCCTTCAGCATGCCCTCGATGTGCGCGGCGGTGACGAGCTGGCCGTCGGCCATCGGCTGGCCCTTGCCGACGAAGCTGCGCGCGTCGAGCACCACCGCGGTGGTGACGAGCGGCGGGATCTTCTCGATGCCGAGCTCGAGCAGCGGCGACGCCGGGTCGGGCTTCACCGCCTTCTGCGTGCGCCCGCCGTAGTACACGGCCTCGTCGGCCGGGAACGGATCCTTCGGATTCCACGGCGCCTTGATGTGCGCGAAGTGCCCCAGCGCGTCGATCTGCGTGCCCTGCTGGCCCGGCTCGGCATTGGCCTCCATCACCTCGGTGTTGAACGCATGCGCCGAGAACGGCACGCCCGACGTGGGCTTGTACTGCGTGCCCGCCGGGCTCGCGAACGGCGACTTGGGCATCGTGTTGCTTCGCGGATGCGAGGCCTCGTACGCGCGCGCCTTGGGCTGCGCCAGGTGCCAGGCGCAGCGCTGCTGCGTCACCGGGCCCAGCGCATTGGCCATGCCGCGCTCTTCGCCGGGCGGCCACGGCGGGGCCGGCGTGAGGCGCGCGGCGGCGATCAGCCCCGGCGGCTCCACGGCCCGCACCGCCGCAGCCGCGGCCAGCGCAGCGGCCGCGATTGCGAAGACGCGAACACGAGGCGGTCGGACGCGTTGCAGAGTCTGGGCTCGACGCATGCTGTCTCCTTGCTGTTGTCGATCGCGGGTCGATCGCGATCGCTGCCACCGGCCGTGCCGGCCACAAGACAACGGGCGCCCGCGAAGGGCGCCCGTCGACAGGCAAGCGTGGGCCGCCGGCCGGGCCGCTACTTTAGCGCCGCCAGCCGCTCGCGGCCGGCCGCTGCAGCTTCGGACTTCGGATAGGCCTTGACCAGCTCGCCGATGGTGGCGCGCGCGCCCTTGGTGTCCTTGGCCTCGAGCTGGCAGTTGGCCACGCCGAGCAGCGCCTCGGGCGCACGCGGGTGATCGGGCGACGCGCTCACCAGCGCGCGGAAGCTGGCGATCGCCTCCTTGTATTCACGGCGGCCATACAGCGCATTGCCGTACCAGAAGCGCGCGCTGTCGATGTAGCCGCTGCCCGGATAGCGGCGCACGAAGTTGCCGAACAGCAGCGACGCCTTGTCGAAGTCGCCCGCGCGCAGCACGGCGAGCGCGTCGTCGAACAGGCGCTTCTCTTCGGGGTCGGCCATGAAGTCGCGGCCGTCGACCGAGACCTTCACCGGCTCGAGCTTGCGGATGCGGTCGTCGACGCCCTGCGTGATGTCCTTCTGCTTGCGCTGCACCTCGGCCAGGTCGCGCGCGAGCTGCTCGTCGTTGCCGCGCAGCTTGGCGACGTCGGCGCGCAGCGTCTCGAGCTGCGCGTTGAGGTCGAGCAGGCTGCGCTTGAGCACGTTCACCTGCTCGAGCAACGCGGCGTTGGTCTTGGTCAGCTCGGCATCGCGCGCCTTCGACTGCTCCTCGGCCGCGGCAATGCGCGAGCGCAGGTCGAGGATCGCCTTGCGCGCCTCCTCGTCGTCGAACAGGCCGGCCTGCGCGCTGACGGCCAGCCACAACGCGGCGGCGAACACGGCCAAACGCCGCAGGCCGGTGCGGGGCAGGACCATCACTTGTCCTTGAGTTCGGCGCGGCGGTTCTTGGCCCAGGCCGCCTCGTCGTGGCCTTCGACCGCCGGGCGCTCCTCGCCGAAGCTCACCGCCTCGACCTGCCCCGACCCGACGCCCAGCAGCGCCAGCGAGCGCGCCACCGCCTCGGCACGGCGCTGGCCGAGCGCGAGGTTGTATTCGCGGCCGCCGCGCTCGTCGGTGTGGCCCTCGATGACCATCTTCTTGGTCTTGGCCGCCGCCAGTGCCTTGGCGTGGCCCTCGATCAGCGAGCGGAATTCGTCGCGCACCACGTAGCTGTCGAAGTCGAAGTACACCACGCGGCCGAGGTTGCTCGCGGCCGCCGCGGCGTTCTTCGACAGGTCGACCGTGGCCACGCTGGACTGCGCCGCGCCCGCGCCCTGCGCGCCGCCGGCACCGCCGGCGCCACCCACGACGTTGGGCTTCGCGTCGGCCACCGGTGCGCCCTCGTTGAGCTTGACCGGCGAGCTGCAGCCGGCCAGCGCCGCCGCGACGATCGCGGCCGCCAGGGTGATTCGACGTCCGTTCATGTGCTCACTCCTTTTGTCATCGATTCAGGTCTTCACCGACCGAAGGGACCCCAGACCGGCTCGCGCACGTCGACGCCCGACGAGAGCAGTCGGGTGCGGATCCGGCCATCCAGCGTGGTGGTCATCAGCACGTCGCGCCCCTGCGCGCGCGTGGCGTAGATGATGAGCTTGCCGTTCGGCGCGAAGCTGGGGCTCTCGTCGTCGACGGTGTCGCTCACCGCCTGCGCGGCCCCGGTGGCGATGTCCATCGTCATCACCTTGAACTCGTTGCCGTTGCGGTTCACGTAGGCCAGCGTGCGCCCGTCGGGGCTCACCGCCGGGCTGATGTTGTAGTTGCCGTTGAAGCTCACGCGGTCGGCCGAGCCGCCGCCGGCGGCCACGCGGTAGATCTGCGGGCTGCCGCCGCGGTCGCTGACGAAGTAGATCGACTTGCCGTCGGGCGTGAACGCCGGCTCGGTGTCGATCGCGCTCGAGTTGGTGATGCGGCGCACGCCGCCGCCCTCGCGGTCCATCAGGTAGATCTGCGAGCCGCCGTCGCGCGAGAGCGTGACCGCCAGCGTGTTGCCGTCGGGCGCGAAGGCCGGCGCGCTGTTGCTGCCCTGGAAGTTGGCGATCGCCTTGCGGCTGCCGGTGGCCACCTCCTGCATGTAGACCACCGCCTTGCCGCTTTCGAACGACACGTAGGCGAGCGACTTGCCGTCGGGCGACCACGCCGGCGAGATGATCGGCTGCGTGCTGTTGAGCGCCACCTGCCCGCCCTCGCCGTCGGCATCGGTGATGCGCAGCGTGTAGCGGTTGGCCACCTTGGTGACGTAGGCGATGCGCGTGGAGAACACGCCCTTGTCGCCGGTGAGCTTCTCGTAGATCGCATCGGCGATGCGGTGCGCTGCGAGGCGCAGGTCGGCCGACACCACGGCCAGCGCCTGGCCGCCCAGGTCGCTGCCTTTGACCACGTCCCACAGCTTGTAGCGCACGTCGAAGCGGCCGTCGGCCAGCCGCGCGGCCGAGCCTGCGGCCAGCGCGTCGGCGCCGCGGCGGCGCCACTGCGCGTAGTCGGGGCGCGCGGTCTCGTCGAGGTCGCCGGTGGAATCGACGATGCGGAAGGTGCCCGAGCGCTCGAGGTCGGCGCGCACGATGCCCGAGATCGACTGGCCCGATTTGTCTTCCTCGCGGAAGCGCGGAATGCCGATCGGCAGCTGCGTGGCGCCCACGCCGGAGATCTCGACCCGGAACTGCGCCCGGCCCGCCAGGGGCCAGGCAGCCATGGCCAGCGATGCGGCCAGCAGACGACGACGAGGAGGGTTCAACCGGGTCGAGGGTGGGTTCGCCATGAAGACTGTGGTGGATTCGCTTCGCCGCGCCGGGTTCCCTGGGCGGTGCCGGACGCAGCCGCGGCATTGTAGGCACCCCGCACCCCGATAATCGTGAACTGTCGTGACACCCGGGTCCGCGCACCGGCCTCGAACAACACATCGGCATGGCCTCGCTGCTGCAGCGACTTCGACGACTCGGGCCCTACGTGCGCCGCGGTCGCACCGGCATGGTGGTGGCGGGCCTGGCCTCGCTGGTGGCCGCGGTGACCGAGCCCGCCCTGCCCGCGCTGATGAAGCCGCTGCTCGACCGCGGCTTCGTGGCCGGCGCGGTGCCGCTGTGGATGGTGCCGGCGGCGATCGTCGGCCTCTTCACGCTGCGCGGCGCGGCCGGCTTCGTGGCGCAGTACGCGCTGAACTGGGCCGCCGGCGAAGGCGTGCAGGCGCTGCGCATGCGCCTGTTCGAGCACCTGATGCGCGCCGAGCCGGGCCTGTTCACGCGCCACACCGCGAGCAGCCTGATCAACATGGCCGTCTACGAGGTGCAGGGCGCGACGACGCAGCTCGTCGGCTCGATCCTCACCGTGGTACGCGACTCGCTGACGCTGGTGGCGCTGCTGGGCTATCTGCTGTACCTCAACTGGGGCCTCACGCTGTTCATCGGCCTGCTCTTTCCCGCGGTGTCGTGGGTGATGCGCACCGCCGGCAAGCGGCTGCAGCGGCTGACCAAGGAAGGCCAGCGCGCCAACGACGAGCTGGCCTACGTGGTGGAGGAGAACGTGCTCGCCTGGCGCATCGTGCGCCTGCACGGCGCCGAGGGCGCGCAGGCCGGGCGCTTCGCGCACAAGAGCAACCTGCTGCGCCGGCTGCAGCTCAAGAGCGTGACGGCGTCGAGCACGATGACGCCGCTGACGCAGATCATCGCCGCCTGCGCGATGTCGGCGGTGATCACGATCGCGCTGTGGCAAAGCTCGCAGGGCGGCAACACCGTGGGCGGCTTCGTGGCCTTCGTCACCGCGATGCTGATGACGCTGCCGCCGCTGCGCCACCTGGCCGACGTGACGGCGCCGATCGTGCGCTCGCTGACGGCCATCGAGCGCAGCATGGACCTGATCGAAGAAGGCCCGGCCGAACACGGCGGCAGCCATGCGCCGGCGCGCGCATCGGGCCACATCGAGCTGCGCCAGGTGACGCTCAGCTACGACGCCGAGCGCGCCCCCGCGCTGCAGGACTTCTCGCTCGAGATCCGCAGCGGCGAGACGGTGGCGCTGGTGGGCCCGTCGGGCGCGGGCAAGTCGTCGCTCGTCAACCTGCTGCCGCGCTTTCTCGAGCCCAGCAGCGGCAGCGTGCTGCTCGACGGCACCGCGCTGCCGCAGTGGGACGTGCACGCGCTGCGCCGCCAGTTCGCCCTCGTGAGCCAGGACGTGGTGCTGTTCGACGACACCGTGGCCGCCAACGTGGCGCTCGGCGCCGAGATGGACCCCGAGCGCGTGCGCGCCGCGCTGCGCGGCGCCAACCTGCTGCAGCACGTGCAGAGCCTGCCGCAGGGCATCGACACGCGCATCGGCCACAACGGCCGCGAGCTTTCCGGCGGCCAGCGCCAGCGCCTGGCGATCGCGCGCGCGATCTACAAGGACGCGCCGATCCTGATCCTCGACGAAGCCACCTCGGCGCTCGACAGCGAGTCGGAGCGCGCGGTGCAGGCCGCGCTCGACGACCTGATGCGCGGCCGCACGACGATCGTGATCGCGCACCGCCTGTCGACCATCGAGCACGCCGACCGCGTGGTGGCCATCGACGCCGGGCGCCTGGTGGAGCAAGGCACGCATGCCGAACTGCTCGCCCGCGGCGGCCTGTATGCTCGGCTGCACGCCATCCAGTTCCGCGGTGCCTGAGCGCCGCACAGGAGAGCCCATGTCCACACCAGCCATCAGCAGATACCCGGTTCCCGAGCTGAAGGACCTGCCCGCCGACATCCGCGAGCGCATCGAGCAGGTGCAGGCCAAGGCCGGCTTCGTGCCCAACGTGTTCCTCGCGCTGGCGCACCGGCCGGCGGAATTCCGCGCCTTCCTCGCCTATCACGACGCGCTGCTGCTGAAGGAAGACTCGGGCTTGAGCAAGGGCGAGCGCGAGATGGTCATCGTGGCCACCTCGGGCGTCAACAACTGCCTGTACTGCGTGGTGGCGCACGGCGCGATCCTGCGCGTCTACGAGAAGAAGCCGCTGGTCGCCGACCAGGTGGCCGTGAATCACCGCAAGGCCGACATCACGCCGCGCCAGCGGGCGATGCTCGACTTCGCGCTGAAGGTCACGCGCGCGTCGCACGAGATCGGCGAGCCCGACTTCGAGGCGCTGCGCGCGCACGGCTTCGACGACGAGGACATCTGGGACATCGCCGCCATCGCCGCGTTCTTCGGCCTCTCGAACCGGCTGGCCAACGTGATCAGCCTGCGTCCGAACGACGAGTTCTACCTGATGGGCCGCGTGCCCCGCGAGAAAGGAAAGTCGACATGAACCGGATCGATCTGCACGAGCGCGTGGCCGTGATCACCGGCGGCGCGCAAGGTTTCGGCTATGCCACGGCGCAGCGCATGCTCGAGTCCGGCGCCGCGGTGGCACTGTGGGACATCGACAGCGCGCTGCTCGAGCAGGCGCGGGCCGAACTCTCCGGCAAGGGCACGGTCAGCACCCACGTGGTGGAGCTGACCGACGAGAAGGCCGTCGAGGCCGCCACGCGCGCCACGCTCGACCGGCACGGCCAGATCGACATCCTCGTCAACAACGCCGGCATCGCCGGCGGCAACGGCACCACCTGGGAGCTGGATCCGGTGGTGTGGCGCCGCGTGATCGAGGTGAACCTGGTGGCGCCGTACCTGGTGAGCCGGGCCATCGTGCCGCACATGCTGGCGCGCCGCTACGGCCGCATCGTCAACATCGCCTCGATCGCCGGCAAGGAAGGCAACCCCAACGCCTCGCACTACAGCGCCAGCAAGGCCGGCGTGGTGGCGCTCACCAAGTCGCTCGGCAAGGAGCTCGCCAAGAGCGGCGTGCTCGTCAACTGCGTGACGCCGGCCGCGGCCAAGACGGCGATCTTCGCCGACATCACGCAGCAGCACATCGACTTCATGCTGTCGAAGATCCCGATGGGCCGCTTCCTGCTGGTCGAGGAGCTGGCGGCGATGGTGAGCTGGCTCGCCAGCGAGGACTGCGCGTTCTCCACCGGCGCGGTGTTCGACATCTCGGGCGGGCGGGCGACGTACTGAGAGCCGCCGATCGCATCGTCTTCCTGGCCGACGGCCAGAGCATCGAGGACGCCGCGCCCGAGACGTTCTTCACCGCCGCGAGCACTACCCGTGCGAAGGTTGTTCCATGGGAGGACGGTCATGCCTGAACAGATTCCATCCGCCACGACCGCGGTTGACGGCGCCGCGCTGAGCGCGCAGCTCTTCCGGACGCTGCGCCTGAAGACCACGCCGATTGCGATCCAGATGTTCGAGCGCGTCGAGGACATGGAGGCCGTGCCCAAGATCCGGCGGCCGAAGGTCATTCACACGACGGATCAGATCATCGGCCAGGCGGCCAGGCTCGGCTTCACGGTCGGCGTCACCGCGGCCGATCTGGTCAGTGCGCAGTGCGCCGCCGTCATCGGGCTGGCGCCGCAAGACGAGACCTGGCTCGCCGGCAAGCCCTTTGCCGGTGTCTGGTTCGCCACCGAAGCCGATGCCGCCGCGCACCAGCGCGCCATGCGTTGCGTGCCCTACGGACGCTACCGGGCGATGGCGGTGTCGCCGCTGGCCAGCGGCCGCCTGCAACCGGATGTCTGCCTGGTCTACGCCAATCCGGCGCAGATGATCCTGTTGATCAACGGCCTTCAATGGTCGGGCTACCGCAAGCTCGAATGGGGAGCGGTCGGCGAATCGGCTTGCGCCGACTCATGGGGCCGGGCGCTGGCCACCGGCGAGCCCAGCCTGGCGCTGCCTTGTTTCCCCGAGCGACGATACGGCGGCGTGCCCGACGACGAGCTGCTGATGGCGTTGAAGCCGCAGCATCTGGCCCAGGCACTGCAGGGCCTGGATGCGCTCGCGCGCAATGGCCTGCGCTATCCCATTCCTCCCTACGAAGTGCAGATGGACGTGCGTGCCGGCATGTCCGCGAGCTACGGATCGTCATGAACGACTCAACCCGGTCCGACGCCGCCAACGCCGGCATTCGGGACATCGAAATCGTCAAAGCAAGACGATGTCGTACTTGTCTCGTATAGGTCGATGAATGTCGACAGATCAGCAACTTAGGCGAGATCTGTTGATTGGATTTCCAGTCCTGGCTACCCAATCGTCATGGGCTTCAGTGAGCCGGGCGATCCCGCTGACCCGGCGCTGTCGCTGGAGTTCACGAACCACCCCTGACCGGGTCGTTTCGAATGCACAGCCGTGTCGTAGCTCAGCTACGACTATTTGTCGCTTTCAAAGCTGGCGTCTTCTTGGCTTGTGATGCATAATCGTAGCGTGGCTACGATAAATCGTACTAAGTTAAATTCCCTCTACAGCGAAACCACCCCCGGAACGCCGCTGACCTCGGAGGACTTGGCCGCGCTTGGCATCTCAGCCGACCTCGCGGTGCACTACGTCCGCGCCGGCTGGCTTGTTCGGCTGGCCAGGGGCGTCTTCAGTCGCCCCAACGACACGCTCGCGCTGCATCCCAGTCTCATGCTCCTCCAGCGCCGGCTCGATGGCCTGCACGTCGGCGGCAAGTCGGCGCTCGACTGGTACGGCGTACGCCAGTACCTGAGCCAGCAGCCGCTGCTGCACCTGTACGGCTGGGACGCGGGACGGCTGCCGGACTGGTTCACGGCGCGCTTCCCTGCCGAGTACCACCGCAAGCGCCTCTTCGATGAACAGCCCGGCACTCTGCTTCACGTTGCGCCCTTCGAACAGCGCAGCGGCGCGCCCACGGTGTCGTCGCCGGAACGTGCGCTGCTCGAGGTGCTGAGCGATGTCGGCGTGCGCCAGCCGCTGCAGGAGGCGCGGGAGTTGGCCGAAAGCAGCTACAGCCTGCGCGCCGACGTGCTGCGCGAACTGCTGAAGCACTGCACCAGCGTCAAGACCGTGCGGCTGTGCCTGCAGTTCGGGCGCGAGTTGTCGTTGCCGTGGGCATCCAAGCTCAATCCCGCTGACTTGCCCACCGGCAGCGACAGGGCCTGGGTCTCGCGGTCCGCGGAAGGCCTGTTGGTGCTCAAGCCATGAACCAGATCTATCTCGACACGGCAAGACTCCTCACCCAGGTCGCACCGCTCGTCTTCGTCGACGACACGTTCGCGCTCAAGGGCGGCACTGCGATCAACCTGTTCATCCGCGACATGCCGCGGCTGTCAGTGGATCTCGACTTGGTCTTTTCGGATCACAGCTTGCCGCGCGACCCGGCCCTCGCCCGCATCGGCGAGGCATTGCAGCAGTCGGCCGAGCGGCTTGTGGCGCGCGGCTTCCAGACGCGCCTGCAGGCTGCTGCAGACGCTGTCGAGACCAAGCTGTTGGTGCGCCGCGGTCCCGTCGAAGTGAAGATCGAGGTCAACTTCGTCATGCGCGGGACGGTCCGCCCTGTCCGCCGCGCCGGCTTGCTCCCGCGCGCTCGCGATGTGCTGCTGGCGGACCTCGAGATCCCCGTGGTGTCGCTCGAGGACGTCTACGGCGGCAAGCTGGTCGCCGCCATGGATCGCCAGCACCCGCGTGATCTGTTCGACGTGATGCAGTTGTACGCCCACGAAGGCATCACACCGGATATCCGCCATGCCTTCGACGTCTACCTGGCGAGCCACAACCGGCCCGTTCATGAAGTTCTGTTCCCGCCTGAACGCGACATCGCGCAGGACTACCAGCGCGCCTTCCAAGGCATGACGGCGGAGCCGGTGCCGTTGGATGATCTGCTGATCACGCGCGAGAAGATGGTCCGCGATCTGCAGCGCACGCTGGACACGAACGAGCGACGGTTTCTGCTGACCCTGGTTGCCAACGATCCGGACTGGTCGCTGCTCGAGATCCCGCATGCACGGGAACTACCGGGCATTCGCTGGAAACTCCACAACCTGGGGCAATTGCAGAAGGTTAGTCCGAAGAAGTTCGCCGAGCAGTCGACCACCCTAGCAAGACTGCTGAACATCTGACCTGGTGCGCCAATAGTCGCCATGGCCTTGTAGCGCAGCCCACCATCGTCCCTACGCGAGATGAGCGAGTACCAGTACTACGAGTTCGCCGCCATCGACCGCCCACTCACGACAGCCGAGATGGCGCAGTTGCGCCAGGTGTCCACGCGCGGCCGTATCAGCGCCTCCGGCTTCGTCAACCACTACGAGTGGGGTGGCTTGAAGGCCGATCCGACCGACTGGATGCGGCGCTACTTCGATGCCTTTGTCTACACGGCCAACTGGTGCAGTTGTCGGCTGGCCTTGCGGGTACCGTTGGCCACCTTTCGCAAGACGGAGCTCAAGCCCTTTGCGGTCGGGCACGCGCTCACCATCGAAGCCAGCGGCGAACACTGGATCATCGACTGGTCGCTCGACGACAGCGAGAACTACGACCGCTTCGCCATGGAGGAAGGTGACGGCTGGATGAGCCGGCTCGCGCCGCTGCGCGAAGAGCTGATGCGTGGCGACCTGCGGCCCCTGTACCTTGGTTGGCTCGCCTCGGCCGGCAGACTCGACGACGATGCCCTGGAGCCGGAGGTTCCGCCCGGCCTTGCGGAACTGTCGCCGCCGCAGCAAGCACTGGCCGAGTTCATCGAGGTCGATCCGGATCTGCTGGCTGCCGCAGCGGCAGGCAGCAGCACGCGCGCCGTGAACAACGAGTCGGCGCAAGCCGCCGATGTCGACGCCTGGATGGACGAGTGGTCACCTGGCGACATGGCGGCCATGCTCAGGCTGATCGCCCAAGGCCAGAGTCGTGAAGCGGAACGCCGGGTCAGGGCGCACCACGCGGCATGGAGCAAGGCGCGGCACCCGGCCCGCGCTCCCTCGACTCCGCGGCGGACCGTGAGGCAACTCCGCCAACTCGCGCCGTCGGCCAGGATCTTGCGCGTAGCGCGCGAAGCCGAAGCGCGGGCGGCAGCCGACACGGAGCGCCGCCTTCAACGTGAGACTGCACTCCGTCTGTTGATGGCCGACGTGGACAAGCACTGGGCCGCCATCGACGCGTTGGCGGCGCGTGGCTCGGCCTCTGGCTATCAACATGCGGTGCGGGCCCTGGCGGACTTGGCCGACGGCTATGCGCTCACCGCCAGCCGCAAGGAGTTCGATCGCGCACTGCGACGTTTGCTGGTGCGCCATGCGACCCGAGGCGCCCTGCTGCGTCGATTGACTGAAGCGGGATTGTGGTCCGGATGAGCGCTCGAGACGATGGCACCCCGGACCCATCGGCGCGCGAACTGCTGCGATTGCGTGCCGAGAACGCCCGGCTGGTCAGCCTCCTCGACGCCCACGGCATTGCCTGGCGCGAAACCGCACCGACGGTTCCGCAAGCCGCCTCGCCGTCGCTGACCACGGACGAAAAGGTCGCGCTCTTCGGCCGGCTCTTCCGCGGCCGCACAGACGTCTATCCAGTTCGCTGGGAGAGCAAGGCCGGCAAGAGCGGTTACTCGCCGGCATGCGCCAACGAATGGCGCGCAGGCACCTGCGAGAAGCCCCGCATCAAGTGCGCCGACTGCGGCCATCGGCAGTTGGTCCCGCTGACCGATCAGACGCTGTACGACCATCTCGCCGGCCGCCACACCGTCGGCGTATTCCCGCTTCTTGCAGACGACAGCTGCCACTTTCTCGCCGTTGATTTCGACGAGTCCGACTGGCAGGCGGATGCACTTGCATTCCTTCAATCCTGCCGAGCGCTGGGCGTGCCGGCCGCGTTGGAGGTTTCACGCTCGGGCAACGGCGCTCACGCGTGGGTGTTCTTCTCGGCCAGGGTCGCAGCGCGGGATGCTCGTCGGCTGGGCTCGGCCCTCATTAGCCATACCTGCGCACGCACCCGGCAGTTGAAGCTCACGTCCTACGACCGCCTGTTCCCCAACCAGGACTCGATGCCCAAGGGAGGCTTCGGCAATCTCATCGCCCTGCCTCTGCAGAAGCTGCCTCGCGAACATGGTGGCAGCGTCTTCGTGAATGAAGCGCTGCGTCCGTACGCGGATCAATGGGCATTCCTGGCCTCGGTGCTGACCATGGCGCCGCACGACATCGAGCCGACGATCCTGCGCGCCACCGGTGGCGCGCATCCCCTGGACGTCACGTTCATCGACGAGGAAGACCAGCGAGAGCCCTGGAAGCGCGCGAGTCCGGCGCCGCAGCGCCTGCCAGGTGCCATGCCCGCATCGCTGACCGTGACGCTGGCCAACATGCTGTACTTCGACAAGGCGCCGCTGCCCCAGGCACTGGCGAACCGCCTGGTCCGGCTGGCCGCCTTCCAGAACCCGGAGTTCTACAAGGCCCAGGCGATGCGTCTGTCGGTGTGGGACGAACCACGCGTGATCGGCTGCGCCGAGAACTTCCCGGACCACATTGCATTGCCTCGCGGCTGTCTCGATGCCGCCAGGCAGTTGCTGCGCGAGAACGACATTCGCTGCGAGCTACGGGACGAGCGCTATGGCGGGCTCGCGTTGGATCTGCGCTTTAGCGGCACCTTGCGACCAGATCAGGAAGCTGCCGTGGCCGCGATGCTGGCCCATGACACCGGTATCCTGTGCGCACCGACTGCATTCGGCAAGACGGTCGCGGCAGCAGCCCTGATCGCTCGCCGTGGCGTGAACACGCTGGTGCTGGTGCACCGCACCGAACTCCTCCAGCAGTGGCAGGACCGGCTGCAGGCGTTCCTGGGCGCGGAACAGGGGCTGATCGGCACCATCGGCGGTGGCAAGAGCAAGCCTTCCGGTCGGATCGACATCGCCGTGATGCAGTCGCTCCATCGACGAGGCGAAACGAGCGAGCTGGTCGACAACTACGGTCACGTCATCGTCGATGAGTGCCACCACGTCTCGGCCGTCTCGTTCGAGGCAATCCTGAAGCGCTCGCGTGCCAAGTACATGCTGGGGCTGACCGCCACGCCCATCCGGCGTGACGGCCAACAGCCGATCATCTACATGCAGTGCGGGCCGACACGCCACGTCGCGGCGCGGCCGGCCGGTGCGCCGCAAGTGCTGGAGGTGATACCCCACTACCTGACCGCGCCTGTCCAGCTGGCCGGGGACGCCGCAATCCAGGACGTGTTCCGAACGCTGGCGAGTCATGCCGCTCGCACCGCCACGATCGCCGACGAAGTGGCCCACGCCTATGCGCAGGGTCACAAGGTGCTGGCGCTGACCGAGCGAACCGAGCACCTCGAAGCCATCGCCGCTGCGCTGGCCGGCCGCGCACCCACGCTCTTCACCATGCACGGCCGCCTATCGAGCAAGCAGCGCGCAGCGCTCGCGCAACAGCTGGACGCGCTGCCGCACGATGCGCCCCGCGTGCTGCTCGCCACCGGCAAGCTCGTCGGCGAAGGCTTCGACCACCCACCACTGGACACGCTGGTGCTGGCCATGCCGATTTCGTGGAAGGGCACGCTGCAGCAATACGCCGGCCGATTGCATCGTGAACACGCCGACAAGACCCTCGTGCGCATCATCGACTTCGTCGACACGGGCCATCCGGCATTGCTGCGGATGTGGAGCAAGCGCCAGCGCGGCTACCAGGTCATGGGCTACCGCATCCCGGCCGCGTCGGTCAATGACAGTCTGGACTTCGGAGAGGCAGGTTCTGAAAAGTGCCCGAGGTGATCACGGCGCGCAAACGTGAGAATGCGCCGCCGCAACCCTTCGCGCTCGAACCCAAGGTTGGCATCACCTCTTTCCTCGATCCAACTGCGAACATCGTCGACTCGCCAAGCGGTCACGCCAACGAACAACTTAACGGGAGCCGGGAAGCGGCCCGCGGAGACATGGCGCCACAACGTCGATTTCGAGACGGGGACGAGGGCCAGGACTTGCGGCAAGCGCAAGAACCCAGGCAGCGAGACAGCGGGCGCAACCATTTCGGCGACGACGGAAGTGAGGGGTGAGGATCGAGGCATCCAAGCATTCTTGCAGCCGCGCACTCGCGCGCGGCTGCGATGACATGTGATAGGCCTCGCCAGTGACCCGTTCTCTATGTGGCCAGCTCCAACTCGTCAACTACGGTGGCCTTCTCACCCACCTCGCAGGCCATAAGGAACTCCATCCACGTCAACAGCGTGACAAGTACCTTCTCGCGGTAGTCCTTGATCAGCTGACGGACCGTCCAATCCTTCGCGCGCGCGGACTTCGCCTCGAGCCGCTCAGCGATCGGGTTCTTGCCTTGGGCGATCTCTGCCCGCTTGACCAAGGCCATCGTTCGGGCTTGGGACAGGCCGATGGCCGGATACGGACCCAAGGTCATCTCTGGGCGCCGCGTGCCGTGTCGATACCGCAGTACCCACGCCACATTGCCCGCCGCCGACAGCGTGAAGATCAGCCCTCCGCCGTCGGTCATCGACAGCGGCTTGCCGGCCTTGATCCATTGTTTGAGCTGCAGATCAGAAAGCAGCCCACCTTTGCCGTTTCGGATCTCCCGGTACCCGGCTGGTCACGCATCAGGTCACCCAATTTTGTTGAAATCGGGTGGCACTCCACGACACCGGAAGACAGCGCTCCTGCCGAAGACTCCTTGCACGACAGGCGTTTACCTGTGGCGATTGGAACGGGGTCAGACCCCGTGAATCGTCAAAGCAATACGATGTCGTACTGCTCCGGATTCATCGCGCCTTCGGCCGACAGCGAGATCGGCTTGCCGACGAATTCCGACAGCCCCGCGAGGTGGGCGTTCTCCTCGTCGAGCAGCATCTCCACCACCGCCGGGCTGGCGATGACGCGGAACTCCTTCGGGTTGAACTGCCGCGCCTCGCGCAGGATCTCGCGCAGGATGTCGTAGCACACGCTGCGCGCGGTCTTGATCTGGCCGCGGCCTTCGCAGGTGGGGCACGGCTGGCACAGCATGTGCGCGAG
>JAXMEL010000003.1:0-781128 GCA_046348365.1 Burkholderiaceae bacterium | reverse complement strand
CAACGCGCCATCACCGACCCGAACTGGAAGCGGCGGGAAGAAGAAGCCGACCGACCGCTGAGCCTGGGGCTGGTGATGGACTGGGCTGGCTGGCAAAAGGAGAAGAGCTCAGCGTTCACCAGCCTGACCAAGGTGCTGGAGGCCTTGTCGCCATCAAAGCGGGAAGCCCTGAAGCCTGGCGCCCTGCAGCGCATCAGCCTGGACGACGCGCGCGACATTCCCACCGTCCGCATGCCCTACGGCAAGGACGTGTCGGTGCTGCACGCGTCGGCCGGCATGCGCCGCATGCTGGCACTAGCCTACGTGCTGGTGTGGGCCTGGGAGGAACACTGCCAGGCGGCCAAGCTGCTGGACGAAGCACCCACCCGGCAGGTGGTGCTGCTGATGGACGAACTGGAATCGCACCTGCACCCGCACTGGCAGCGCCAGATCGTGCCGTCGTTGCTGCAGGTGGCGCGCACCCTCGTTGGCCAGAAGGCGGAACTGCAGCTGATCGCCACCACGCATTCGCCTCTGGTAATGGCCTCGATCGAGCCGCTGTTCGATGCCCAGACCGATGCCTGGTGGGACCTGGATCTGGAGCGTGGCCGCGTGGTGATGCGGGCCCGTCCGTTCGAGCGACTGGGCGACGCCGACCGATGGTTGACCAGCGAAGCCTTCGACCTGCAGAGCACTCGGTCGCTGGAAGCCGAAGCGCTGGTGAAGAAGGCGTCGGCCATGCTGGAGGCAGACGCGCCGGACCCGAAGAAGATCGAGGACATGCATCAGAAGCTGGCCCAGGCGCTGCCGGCAACCGACGACTTCCTGTTCAACTGGCGCTACGTGTGCAAGATCAAGGGGTGGATGCAGTGATCCCCGTGGCCCTGCAGGCGGAACCGGCCAACTTCGACCCGGACGTTCGGCAGCGAGGCCTTGCCTGGCTGGCCGCCAACGGCATTGCGGTACCCGGGCCCGCGCCGAAGAAGCCCAAGTTGCCGGCTTACTGGTCAGCGACCAACAAGGCCTTGTGGGATGCCTACGGCGGCACCTGCGCCTACCTGGCCATCTACTTCGACTGGGTGACGGGCGCAGGCTCGACCGATCACTTCGTGGCCAAGTCCCGCGATGTCGGGCAGGCCTACGAGTGGTCGAACTACCGGCTGTCTTGCCTGGGGCCGAACCGCAACAAGAACAAGTTCGACGATGTGCTCGACCCCATCGGGATGGCGCCCGATACGTTCGAGTTGAACCTGGCCTCTGGCGCGATCAAGCCTGAGCGCACGCTTGCAGCGCGGCAGGGCAAAGCGGCGGCGGCCTTGGCGCGCAAGACCATTCGACGCCTGAAGCTGGACAGTCCGGAACACCGCAAGATGCGCCTGCGTCACTACAACCAGTACCTGCGGCACAAGGACCCGGTCACCTTGCAGGAACTGTCGCCGTTCGTGTGGTACGAGGCGCAGCGGCAGGGGCTGCTGTGAAGGTCGTGCGCCAAAGAGACGGGAAAAGAATGGCTGGAAGGAGCCACGGATGAGCCAAGACTACCCCTATGCACGCTTCTGGCGCTGTGCCTTGCAGGTCAACCCCGCCGGCTATCACGCCACCTACCGGGGCGCTGACCATGGGCTCACCGAAGAGGCCTACAACCAGGCGTTGCTTCAGCAGTGCAAGGAACTCGATATTCGCGTCGTCGGCATGGCCGACCACGGCAGTGTCTCCAGCATCGACGCTGCGCGTCAGGTGCTGGCGCCGGCCGGCATCGTTGTCTTTCCGGGGTTCGAGATTGCTTCGAACGACAAGACGCACTTCGTCTGCCTATTTCCCGAAGACGCCTCAAGCCAGATGCTGGAGCGCTACCTGGGCAGGCTGGATCTGCTTGAGCCTCAGGACGGTGTTCGACCATCAAAGCTCAGCGCCGAACAACTGATCGAGACGGTTGTTGAGCAGCTGGGCGGATTCATTTATGCCGCCCACTGCACGGAGGAGCGCGGCCTTCTCAAGCAACGCATGAATCACGTCTGGCAGATCCCGAAGCTCCGCGCGGCGCAGATTCCGGGCAGCATCGAGGAGATGAAGGGACAGGACGACGACTTCTACCGCAGGGTGTTCCTGAACAAGGACAAGGCTTACGAGCGCGAGCACCCGATGGCCGCGATCAACGCCAAGGATGTCGCCAAGCCTGCAGACCTGGCGCACCCAGGCGCCACGTGTTGGATCAAGATGACCCGACCGACGTTCGCCGCGTTCAAGGTCGCATTTCTCGACCCGGAGTCACGCGTGCGGCTGAACTCCGAGCAACCCGAAGACAAGCCCAGCGCCATCCACAGCGTCAAGGTCAGCGGCGGCTACCTCGACGGCATGGAAGCGGTGCTGTCCGGCCACCTGGACACCGTGATCGGCGGGCGCGGGACGGGCAAGTCGACCTTGATCGAGTGCCTGCGGTTCGCTCTGGACGTGCTACCCAAGGGCATGCAGGCCCGCAAGCAGCACAACGAGATCATCAAGGAGAACCTGGGCAAGGACCTGGGCCGGGTGGAGGTGCATCTCACCTCGTTCGCGCAGCATGGCAAGCGCTACACGGTCACCCGCAAGGTAGGCGAAGCCCCGATCGTGCGCGATGCAGAAGGCCAGGTCTCCACGTTGCTGCCACGTGACCTGCTGCCTGATCTGGACATTTACGGCCAGAACGAGATCTACGAACTGGCCCAGGACGAAGGGAGCCGCCTGCGGCTGCTGGAGAAGTTCCTGCCGCAAGACCAGGACGGCAAGGCTCAACTGGACCAGGTGCAGAAGCGGCTGCGAGACAACGCCGAGAAACTCACCAAGGCGTTCGACGATGCCGACACGCTGCACGAGCAAGTGAACCGGCTGCCGAAACTGCAGGAGCAATTGCAGAGCTACGAGGCGCTGGGCCTGAAGGACAAGCTCGCACGGGTTCCGCTGCTGGAACGCGAGCGCCAGATCGATGTCCGCGCTCAGGAGGAACTGAAGGGACTTCAGGCCGCGCTGGCCACCCTTCAAGACGCGCTGCCCGACACCACCTTCATCAGCGACAAGGCCCTGGAAGGGTTGCCACACGCCACACAACTGGTGGTGATGCGGAAGGTGCTCGAAGGACTCCGCCAGTCTATGGCCGCCTTGATCGCGCAGGGACAAGGACTGCTCAACCAGGGCACGGCCGAGATGCAAGCCGCCCGCCAAGCGTGGCAGGCGGCGCAGGCGGCAGCGCAGGCCGAGATCGATGGCGCTCTGCGCAGCCTGCCCTCAGCGGCGGGGCGCACGGGTCAGCAGATCGGCGTGGAGTACCAGAAGCTTCAACAGGAGATCGAACGCATCCGCCCGCTGCAGTCGAGGATGGCCACCTTCAAGCAGCTCACCGACAGCCTGCAGCAGGAGCGGCGCAATCTGCTGGCGGAGTTGTCCGATCGCCGCCACGCACGACTGAAGGCGCTGCAGGATGCGACGAAGAAGTTGAACCGTCGGCTCGATGGCCGATTGAAGGTGGACATCGAACCCCAAGGCGATCGGAAGCCACTGCTCGACTTCCTCAAGGAGTGCAAGCTCGAAGGCGTGGGCGAGAAGCGCTTGGCGTGGATTGAGGAGCGTGGACAGTTCTCGACGATTCAGCTGGCGCAAAGCATCCGAGAAGGCAAGGAGATGCTGGCGCTGGAATGGAACCTCACACCCGTGGTCGCCGAGGCCCTGAGCAAGTTGCCGCGCTCGAAACTGATGGCGCTGGAGTCGCTCGAGCTCGACCACAGCGTCAAGATCGAGCTGAACGTGAACGCCGGGGAAGGACCGCCCGTCTACCGGTCACTGGAGCGGCTTTCCACGGGTCAACAGTGCACGGCGATCCTTCACCTGCTGCTGTTGGACAACCGCGACCCGTTGGTGATGGACCAGCCCGAAGACAACCTCGACAACGCCTTCATCGCCGAGCGCATCGTGCGCGAGCTTCGCAAGGCCAAGACGCAGCGCCAATTCATCTTCGCCACGCACAACGCCAACATCCCCGTGTTCGGCGACGCCGAGTGGATTGGCGTGTTCACCGCAACGGATGCCCATGGCAGCCTCGCAGCGGATGCCCAGGGCTCGATCGACGTTCCGGCGATTCGAGACAGTGTCGCCACCATCCTGGAAGGTGGCCGCGATGCGTTCATGCAGCGCAAGGCGAAGTATGAATTCTGACCCCAGCGCGAAGGCGCACTTGGAGTGGCCATGCTGAAGAGTGACCTGCTGCAGCTGATCGCAAACGGCGAGAACTCCGGTGTCGAGTTCAAGCGGGATGACCTGCGTCCCGAGCAGCTGGCCAAGGAGATCGTTGCTCTCGCCAACCTGAAGGGTGGCAAGGTCCTGCTGGGCGTGGAGGACGACGGCAGCATCAGCGGCATCCAGCGGAACGATCTGGAGCACTGGGTAGTGGATACCGTCTTCGGCCGGTATGTGCACCCGATGATCCTGCCGTACTTCGAGGTGGTGACCCTGGACGATGGCAAGCGAGTCGCGGTGGTCACGCTCACCGAAGGCAGCGCGAAGCCCTATGCGGTTCGGCACAACGACCGGGAGGAGGTCTACGTGCGCGTGGGCAGCACGTCCCGCCGGGCGTCACGAGAGCAACTCGCGCGGCTGTTCGAAAGTGGCGGGATGCTTCATGCCGAACTGCTGCCGGTGTCAGGTACGGCGCTGAATGACCTGGACCGCGCCCGCCTGGAAGACTATCTCTTGCGAGTGGTGGGCGAACCCGAAGCGCCCGCCGATGACGGCGCCTGGCATCAGCGCCTCATCGGGCTGGGGCTCATGGTGGCGCGTGACGACGGGGAACCCGTCTGCTCAATCGCCGGGCTGGTGCTCTTCGGTCACAGCCCGCGCCAAAAGATGCGATACGCCGGGGTACGGTGGATGTCGTTCAGCGGCACCGACATGAGCTACCAGGCGCAGGACGACAGCGTGATCGATGGCCCGCTGGTCGCACTGTGGACCGGAGATCACGGCCAGCCGTCCGTTGACGACGGGCTGATTGAACGCCTGTCCAGCCGCATGAGGCCTTTCGTCGAGGTGCACTCGGATGGCTTGCAGGATGGATTGAGGCGTCACATCGGACTGCGCTTCGCCGCTGAAGCCGTGCGTGAAGCGATGGTCAATGCCCTGGTTCACCGCGACTGGACGCGCCCGGTGGAAGTGGAGATCGTCAACTACGCCGACCGCCTGGAAGTCACGAGCCCGGGAGCGCTGCAGAACTCGATGACGATCGTGAAGATGCTGGCTGGGCAACGCTCGGCACGCAACCCGGTCATCATGGAAGTGATGCGCGACTATGGCTACGTCGAGCAGCGCGGCATGGGTGTGCGGCGGAAGATCGTGCCGCTGACGCGCGACTTCACGGGTAGGGATGCCGCGTTCGAGGCCACGGACGACTTTGTCCGCGTCGTGCTGCCTGCTGCTGCCGCGCTGGCTGAGGCAGACAAGCCATGATCAACCGCGCAGCTGCTCAGCAGCACCTGCGTGTCGCCATGGGCCACGCGGGAGCCGAGTTCCGCGATGGCCAGTGGGAAGCCATCGATCACATCGTCAACCAACGGGGCAAGGTGCTCTGTGTCCAGCGCACGGGCTGGGGCAAGAGCATGGTCTATTTCGTGTCGGCCAAGCTGATGCGCGCGCAAGGGCACGGGGTGACGCTGATCATCTCGCCCTTGCTGGCGCTGATGCGCAACCAGATCGAAGCGGCGCAGCGCCTGCAACTGCGCGCGCTGACGATCAACTCGACCAACCAGGACGAGTGGGATGAGGTCCGGCGCAGCTTGCTGGCCGATCAGGCTGACTTGCTGCTGATCTCCCCCGAGCGCCTGGCGAACGACGACTTCGTGGCCCACACGCTGCAGCCCATCGCCGCCCGCATCGGCCTGCTGGTCATCGACGAGGCGCATTGCATCTCTGATTGGGGGCACGATTTCCGACCCGACTACCGCCGCATTGGCCAGGTGCTGGCAAGGCTGCCACGCAACATCGCCGTGCTGGCCACCACGGCCACGGCGAACCATCGGGTGGAGCGCGATGTGGCCAGCCAGCTGGGAGATGGCGTTCAGGTGCAGCGCGGCCCTCTGATGCGGGACAGCCTGGCCCTTCAAGCCATGCGCATGCCTGGTCCGGCCGAACGCTTGGCGTGGCTGGCAGACCGGATTCCCCAGATTCCAGGCAGTGGCATCGTCTACACGCTGACCACCCGAGACGCAGACCGCGTGGCGCAGTGGCTGCAAAGCCGCGGCATCGATGCCAGGGCCTATCACGCAGGCAAGGACGACGCGGAACGTCAGGCGCTGGAACAAGCCCTGCTGGCCAATCAGCTGAAGTGCCTGGTGGCCACCACGGCACTCGGCATGGGCTACGACAAGCCCGATCTGACCTTCGTGATCCACTTCCAGACGCCAGGAAACGTGGTGGCCTACTACCAGCAGGTGGGCCGCGCGGGCCGGGCCATCGCCAAGGCTTACGGCGTGCTGATGTCCGGTGAGGAAGAGGCCGACATCAACGAGTACTTCCGGGACACGGCCTTTCCACCGCAGTGGCAGGTGGACCGCATCCTGGGGGCGCTGGAGGCAGCGGACGACGGCCTGAACGTGCGCGAGATCGAGCGCGCGGTGAACCTGCGGCCCTCGCAGATCGAGAAGGTGCTGAAGCTGCTGGTGGTGGAGCCGCAGTCACCGGTGCTTCGGGTCGACGGCAAGTGGGCTCGCACGCCGCACCCGTTCGCCATGGACCGGGATCGCATTCGGCACTTGACGCGCCAGCGCGAGGCTGAGTGGGAACAGATGCAGGCGTACCTGGCCAACGAGAGCTGCTCGATGCAGTTCCTGGCCGAAGCCCTGGACGATGCCCATGCGGCAGCTTGCGGGCGCTGCGCGGTTTGCCTAGGCCGGCCGGTCTTGCCTGCAACGGTGGAGCGCCAGACGCTGATCGCTGCTCAGCAGTTCATCCGGCACAGCGAGATGCTGCTGGAGCTGAAGAAACAGTGGGACCCGGGTGCACTGGCCCATTACGTGGCGGCCTTTGGCTGGAGCAGGGCAAACATTCCGCTCGCGTTGCGCGGCGAAGAGGGTCGGGTTCTCTCGCGATGGGGTGAGCCGGTCTGGGGCGCCCTGGTGGCCCACGGGAAAGAGGCGGGCCGCTTCGATGACGAGCTGGTCGCTGCCACGGTGGACCTGCTGAGGCATCGCTGGCCCGAGGCGGCAGGCGTCGCGTGGGTGACGTGCATCCCGTCGCGCCGCCACCCCGACCTGGTGCCCGACTTTGCGCGGCGCCTGGCGGCAGCGCTGGGCGTGCCGTTTCGTGCGGTGATCGAGAAGAGCCGAGAGACGGAACCGCAGAAGCACATGGAGAACCGCTTCCATCAGTGTCACAACCTGGACGGCGCCTTTGTCATCCCGGACGGGGCGGACGTCGATGGGCCCGTGCTGTTGGTGGACGACGTGGTCGACTCTGCCTGGACGCTCACGCTGGCAGCCGCGCTGTTGAAGCAGGCGGGAGCAGGCGCAGTCTTCCCGTTCGCGCTGGCCACCACGGCCGCGAAGTGAAGGATCTTTCGATGACCCAAGAAGCACTGAGCGCCGACACCGAAGTGGTGTTGCTGCTGTGCGGGCGGTTTGGCGGCGAGAAGCAAGAGCCCCATGCACCGTTGTCACCGCGCGAGTACGGCGAGTTGGCCAAGTGGCTCAACAGCCGCAACCTGCGCCCTTCCGACTTGATGGGGCCGGGAGCCGCCGATCAACTGGCGTCCGCCCACGAGGCCAAGCTGGAGCGCAAGCGCCTGGAGTTCTTGCTGGGACGCGGCACGGCCATGGCGCTGGCGCTGGAGCGTTGGTCCCGGGGCGGACTTTGGGTGATTTCGCGCGGCGACCCTGCCTTCCCCAGGCGCCTGAAGCAGCGGTTGAAGCACAGCGCGCCTCCCCTGCTCTACGGCGCTGGAGACAAGGCCCTGCTGGAAGCGGGTGGTCTGGCCATCATCGGGTCGCGCGACGCCAGTGAAGCAGCGCTGGAGTTCACGCGCGATGTCGCAGGCCGGTGTGCGAAGGTCGGCATGGCCGTCGTGTCGGGTGGCGCGCGCGGCGTGGATGCTGCTGCGATGCAGGGCGCGACGGAGGCCGGCGGATGCTGCATCGGCGTGCTGGCGGCGGACCTGCTGAAGACCAGCGTCAACCGGCAAAACCGCATCGGTATCCAGGAGGGCAGACTCGTTTTGGTGTCGCCCTTCTATCCCGAGGCCGGCTTCAACGCGGGCAATGCGATGGGGCGCAACCGCTACATCTATGTCTTGGCGGATCAGGCTTTGGTGATCGACTCCGCCTTGCGCAGCGGCGGAACCTGGGAAGGAGCCGTCGAGAACCTGCAGCACGGTTGGGTGCCGATGTACGTGCGCTCGCCGGGAGAAGGCGCCGGCAACGCGGCCTTGATTGCACAGGGTGGACGGCCTTTCACGGCGGAGGACGCCGGCCGCGGCTCACTCGTCGACTTTTTCGAGTTGTCCGCCGCAGCGGCTTCAGCGGCTGAGGTGGATGCGTCGACAAGCCAGACCAGCCTCCCATTGGCGAATGAGCCGGCAGTTGACTACGCGGTCTCGGCGGACTCTGTGCACCAGATCGAGACAATGGCCGGGAGGCCTCCGCAAGTCGAACCGGCCGCCTCACCGCAAGTCGACTCCGGGCCCGTCGTCCCCTTGGAGCCGACCAGCGCCAACGGTCACCATGCCAACTTGGACATGTTTGCCGACTTTGCGTCTCGGCTGCCCAACGTGTTTGCTGGCGGACCGCTGACGGAGGAGGACCTCGCGGCGGCCTTGCACCTCGAGAAGGGGCAAGCCAAGGTCTGGCTCAAGCGGGCCTGCGAGGCCGGTGTGGTGGAGAAGCTTAAGAAGCCCGTGCGGTATGCCTTGGGCCGTCAGGGCACGCTGTGCTGACGGAGGGGCGCGCCGTGAAAGAGCAAGTGACCCTCCTGGATGCGCTCGTCGAGCAGCTGGTCGAGTCCAGCCGAGTCAACGCATCGGTACAAGTCAAGCCGGCTGCGGTGCTCTGGCCAGATGCGGCCGGCGAGTGGTTGCCGGTCATCGACTTGCTGCGCCAGCGGCTGGCGGGGCTCGTGAGTCTGGGCGAGTACCAGCCCTCAGCGGCTCAGGGTCCCGCCATCTGGATCAAGTGCGCACTCGCCGGCTTGGTGCGTGGCATCTCTCCCGGAGCTGGGCCGTATGTGGTCTACCTCCCTCACGTGAGCCGCGCGAACCTGCGCGCCATCGAGTCGTGCCCGCGCGCACTGCAGCCGCTGGCGGAGCTTCAGTACCGGGGTGTCTTCTGGAGCCAGTCGAACGGCAAGGACTGGACCGTGAACGCCTTCCTGAGCTCGAAGAACGGCGGCTTGGGCTTGAACGTTTCACAGGACCGCGCCACGCAGGAAGCACTCGGGCAGGCGCTTGCGGCAGGCGTCCTGCTGGACCGGAAGCTCAGCGAGCTGACAACCCGGCACGTGAATGCAGAGTGGCTTCACGGCCTGTTGGCACCCAACCCCACCCGAGACGTGCTGGTGTGGCTGAACGAGCCGGCCGCTGCCGTTGCGCAGTGGGGTCCGGTGCGATGGGGCGTGTTCACGTCGCGCTGCAAGGCTGACTTTGGGTTCGACCCCGCAACCGACGGCGTACTGGCGGCAGCCGAGAGGCTGGCCAAGGGCGAGGGCAAGTGGTCTGCAGTGGCTGAGCTCTATCGAGACTCGTTCAGCAGCTTCCCGAACGTGTACGGCTTGCTGGCCAAAGTTCAGCCGCCCCAGCTGGATCTGTTCGATGACCGGAACCGCTTGTCCGGCTATCCGCAGGTGAACGAGAGCCAAGAAGCCAGTCTGCGATACCGCCTGGCGGCGATGGGCGCGATGACAGCGGACCAAGCCCGGACCGCAGTGCATGAAGCCGAGGCGGAACATGGCCTGCGACGCGGCTGGCTCTGGGCGACCATGGGCAGCGCGCCACTGGCCAAAGCTCTGGCCCCTCTGGCACAGCTGGCGAAAGGGACCGCAACGCTGCCTTCGGGAAGTACCCCCGACCTGCTGGCCAAGAGTTACCAGGACGAGGGCTGGAAAGTGGATGCCGCTGCCGTCGCAGCGCTGGGCGGTGCGCAAACCAAGGCGGACATCGATTCCCTGTCCGCGGCCGTTCGCGCGCTGTACCTCCCTTGGACCGAGGAGTCTGCCAAGCGCCTGCAAGAGGCCGTGAAGAGCGCCGGCGGATTGACGACCCAGCCGCCATCGATGGGGGCGAACACACTGAGCTTGTCACCCGGCACTTGCACGATCTTCGTTGACGGGCTGCGGTACGACGCAGCACAGCGACTGCTCACACGGCTGACGCCCTTGGGCACGGCGCACATCGACGCTCGCTGGACCAGCCTGCCATCGGTCACTGCGTCGGGGAAGGCATGGTGCTCGCCCGTGGCCGGCGCGATCAGTGGCACCAAAGCCGATACCGAGTTCGAGCCGAGAACAGCGGGCGACGGCAAGCCACTGTCCAGCCACAACTTCCGCAAGTTGCTGCTTGAACAAGGCATCCAAGTGCTGGACAGCCATGAGCTCGGAGACCCCGCAGGCTGCGCTTGGACCGAGGCCGGTGACCTGGATCACTACGGACATGCGCACGGCATTCGTCTGGCACGTGACATGGACGTCCAGTTGCAGCAGGTCAGCGAACGCGTGGCGGAGCTTCACCAAGCGGGATGGAAGAAGCTGCGCATCGTGACCGACCACGGCTGGCTTCTGATGCCAGGCGGGCTGCCCAAGTCGGAGCTGCCAAAGCATCAGACGGAGACCCGCTGGGGGCGGTGCGCAGTGCTGAAGGACACATCGCACGGAACCGATCTGACGTTTGGCTGGAGCTGGTGCGCGGAGGTTCAAGTCGCTTACGCGCCGGGTGCGTCCAGCTTTGTGGCCGGCAGTGAGTACGCCCATGGTGGCTTGAGCCTGCAGGAGTGCCTTGTGCCCGTCGTGACGCTAGACACTGTGCCGCCGGGGCCAACTGCGGCCACCGCGACGATCGCGTCGATCACCTGGAAGGGCCTGCGGTGCACGGTGGCCGTGGACTCTTCGGCCTCAGGGCTATCAGTCGGCATCCGCAAGAAGGCTGGTGTAGCCATCAACCCGGTCGCGGCGCCCAAACCGCTGCAGAGCGGCAAGGCCAGTCTGGCGGTTGCCGACGATGAGCTGCTGGGGACGGTGGTGTTCGTGGTCGTGCTCGATGCCGATGGCGAAGTCATCCAGAAGGCGACCACGACGGTCGGCGAGTAGCCGATGGCTGAGCAGCCAGGTGAGAGAGCAAAGGACAGCTATGCAACTTGACGACCTGGACCGCAAGGCGACATCGGCCTTCGAAGGCTATGTGGTGCGCAAGGACCTGGTGCGCACGTTCAGTCGCCAGTTCCCGGTGCCGACCTACGTGGTCGAGTTCCTGTTGGGCCGCTATTGCGCCACCACCGATGAAGCCGAGATCCAGGAGGGGCTGGACATCGTTCAGAAGCAGTTGGGATCAAGGACCGTCAAGGCCGGCGAGGAGGAGCTGTTCAAGGCCCGCGCGCGCGAGTCCGGCTCGGTCAAGATCATCGACCTGGTCACGGCACGCCTCGACTCCAAGACGGATTCGTACATTGCCACGCTGCCCAGCTTGCGTCTGAACGATGTCCGCGTGTCCCCGGAGATGGTCAAGGACAACGAGCGCATGTTGACCGGCGGCTTCTATGCCGAGGTAACGCTGGGCTATGACGCGTCGATTGCCCAGGAGAAGGGCGGACGCCCGTTCGGGGTGGATGCGCTTCGCGCGATACAGCTCTCTAAACGTGAGGTGTTGGATACCTTGGCCCAAGGCCGGGAGAACTTCTCGACGGCTGAGTGGAAGGACCTGCTGCTTCGCAGCGTGGGCTTCGAGCCCGCGACGCTGACCGATCGAGCGAAGGACGCGCTGCTGCTGCGGATGGTGCCGTTCGTCGAGCGCAACTACAACCTCGTGGAGTTGGGTCCCCGCGGGACCGGCAAGTCCCACCTGTTCCAACAGGTGTCGCCCTACGCGCACTTGATCTCTGGCGGCAAGGCAACCGTGGCGCGCATGTTTGTCAACAACGCGTCGGGCCAGCGGGGTCTGGTGTGTCAGTACGACGTGGTGTGCTTCGATGAAGTCTCCGGCGTCTCCTTCGATCAGAAGGACGGCGTCAACATCATGAAGGGGTACATGGAGAGCGGCGAGTTCTCCCGCGGCAAGGAGAGCATCCGCGCGGACGGCTCCATCGTGCTCGTCGGCAACTTCGATGTCGACGTGGAGCACCAGCAGCGCGTCGGTCACCTCTTCGGGCCCCTTCCGCCCGAGATGCGCAACGACACGGCCTTCATGGATCGGATCCATTGCTTCCTGCCAGGCTGGGATGTGCCCAAGCTCAACCCCGGTCTCTTCACCGAGCACTTCGGGCTGGTCAGTGACTTTCTGTCGGAGTGCTTCACCCAGCTGCGAAGCCAGAGCCGGGTCTCATCACTTCAAGGCCGGGTCTACTGGGGCGGCGCGCTTTCGGGACGCGACACCAACGGCGTGAACAAGACCGTCAGCGGACTGCTGAAGCTGATGTACCCCGGCATGCAGGCGCCGGTGAGCGAAGAAGATCTGGAGTGGGCCGTTCGCCTGGCGCTGGAGGTGCGCCGGCGTGTCAAGGAACAGCAAAAGCGCATCGGCGCAGCCGAGTTCAGGAACACGCACTTCAGCTACACGATGGGCGCGGAGGGCGTCGAGAAGTTCGTCTCCACGCCCGAGTTGCAGAGCCAAGGCGGCATCGGCGATGAGCCCCTGGAGTGTGGGCAGATCTGGACCCTTAGCCCAGGCGGACAGGACGAGCACCCTGGGCTCTTCAGGCTCGAGGTCACCGAGGGGCCTGGCGGCGGTGTTCGGGTCTTGAACAACCCCGTGCCGGCAGCTTTCAAGGAATCGATCCGATGTGCTGAGCAAAACCTCTATGCGAGGGCACAGCAGCTTGTCGGCGATCGCGATCCACGATCGCACGAGTTCTCAGTTCAGCTCCGGAGCTTCGACGCGGCCAGGTCCGGTGCCAAGACGAGCGTGGCGGCGCTGATTTCGCTCTCCAGCGCGTTGTTGAAGAAGTCGGTGCGCGGTGGACTGGTTGTCGTCGGCGAGGTGACGCTGGGCGGGACGATCGAACCCATACACAACGCGGTGACGCTCGCGGAAGCGGCTGTCGAGAAGGGCGCCAAGTCACTGCTGCTGCCCGTGTCTTGCCGCCGACAGCTCTTCGATCTCTCGGACGATATGGCGACCAAGCTAGACATTGAGTTCTACCAGGACGGGCGAGATGCGTTGTTGAAGGCTCTGGCGGACTGATCAGATCCGAGGCCGCACTCCCAGCACCCCAACCTTCGGCACGCATGCCACTTCCTTCTGAACAACAAGCCCAGCACTACCTGGGTAGGCTCCGGCAGGCCAGGGCAGCCGCCATGGCGGACGCTGAAGGGTTCACCGAGATCCTGTTCGTCATCGAGGAACTGGGCGCCTTGATGAAGAGGAAGGTGATCGCGCTGGGCCAGTATCGCGAGTCCCTGCGTGAACTGGCAGCTCGCTCTCCGCTGTCGTGGGAAGGGACAGACTCGCCCAACACCAAGCGATTCGAATGGCTTTTCGCTCTGGTCAAGGATGCACGCAACGAGGCGATGCATCAGGGCGCTTCCGCACGACATGCCACCGACCGTTGCGTTGACCTTTGCCTGATGCTGGAGGATGCCTTGGCCACGTTCAGATCTACCGTGGGACATCTGATGGTGGTCGGCGTTGTCGAGGCCAAGCTGCACGAAACAGTGTCTGCGGTCCGGCGAACCATGCTCAGCCATTCGTTCTCGTTCCTGCCAGTGCAGCTCGAAGGTGGGCATTGGTCCCTGATCTCTGACGCCGAAGTTGCCAGGTTCCTGCGGCAGCATCACGAGACTTGTTCGAGAGCCGACCGGCTGGCCATGCCGCTGTCGGCCACTCTCGGTGGCGACGGGTCAGAAGTCTCTGCTGGCACAGCGCTGAGACCCATCGGGTGCGTCGACGCGGCGGCTTATGTCGCCGAGGCGGACGATGTGAACTCCGTTCTCGCCCGCATTGATGAACGCCCGGTGCTCGTGACCTCGGACGGTAAGCCGACGGGCCGGCTCGTCGGTATCCTGACTTCGTTTGATCTGCTGTAACGCGCTGGAGGCACAGCGATGGATTCAAGAACCTTTTCCGTTCAGCAGATCTACCAGGACCGACGACAGTACCGCGTTCCGTTCTACCAGCGACCATACGTCTGGAACCGTGAGGATCAGTGGGGTCGCCTGTGGGAGGACATCCGCGACAAGGCCGACGCCCGCTTGCAGGGCAGTAAGCCCGTGCCCCACTTCATGGGTGCAGTCGTGCTCGAACCCCAGAAGAAGGCGGGGCTGCTTGGGGTGGAACGGCACCACATCATCGACGGGCAGCAGCGCCTGACGACGCTCCAATACGTTCTGACGGCGCTCGTCCACACGCTGCGCGCCGCCAAGCACGAGAAGCTGCTTCCGCTGATCGAGGCATGCCTCACGAACTCGAACCCCGAGACGATGGAAGACGAGTCGGTCGAGCGATTCAAGTTGTGGCCGACGTTTCGAGACCGCAAGCAGTACGAGATGGCCATGACCGCCGGGTCCGTCGATGCGCTGCGCGAGCGCTTTCCTTCAAGCTTCACCCAGACCGGGAACCTTCGCAAGATCGGGATTGATCATCCTCCGGCGTTGGAGGCGATCATGTTCTTTCACGATTCGATGCTGGACTGGGTACGTGACCCATCGGAAGGGGACATCGCGACCCGTTCGATGGCTCTGGCATCTGCGGTGCTCACGGACCTCTCGATCGTCTGCATTTCGCTGGGCGAGGAGGACGACGCGCAGGTGATCTTCGAAACGCTCAACGGGCACGGAGCCGAACTGCACGCCACGGACCTGATCCGCAACTACATCTTCATGAGGGCAGGCACGGATGCAGACGACCTCTACAACAACCTGTGGAGTCAGTTCGAGGCGCCGTTGTGGTCCGAGCTTCAGTCCCGGGGACGACTGAATCGCCCGCGGCTGGAGTGGTTTGTCCAAACGGCGGTGCAGGCGCAAACGGGCGACGAGATCGACGTCGGACGGCTGTATGCCGGCTACCGGCGATTCGTCGATGGCACGGCAGGGCTGGGCCAGGCCAACGCTCAGCTTGCGATGCTCAATCGCTTCGCTGGACAGTACAAGGCGCTCGTGCTGGGATCGGGCGACAGTCCAGTTGCGGTCTTTGGCCGTCGAGTGGCCGTTTGGGATGCTTCGCCGACCCATGCCCTCGCCATCCGCGTGGCAGCTTCGGATCTGAGCGTTGACGAGCAGTCCCTGATCTTCTCGTGCATCGAGTCTTACCTGGTCCGACGTGCGGTATGCGGCCTGTCTCGCAAGAACTACAACAAGGTCTTCGCGCAGCAGTTGAAGAAGCTGATCGACGGAGAGCTCAGCGCCGCATCGCTTCGCGCAGTGTTGTCATCACTCACAGGTGACGCGTCGAGGTGGCCCACCGACAACGAGTTTCGGCAGCAGTGGCTCGTCGGGCCAGCCTACCCGGGCCGGCTGGACGCAGCAAAGCTTCGTGCGGTGTTCCATCGACTAGAGACAGCGATGCGGACAGAACGCTCCGAGGAGCGCGTTCCGCTGGACCTCGACGCGCTCGATATCGACCATGTCATGCCGCAGGCTTGGACTGCACACTGGCCCTTGTCCGACGGTACCTCCGTGACTGCGGAGGAGGCTGCGGCGGCGGCCATCAAGCGATTTGCTCCGGAAGGCCTTGATGCGCGAAGCGACGCCATCCTGCTGCGCCAGGAAGCCATCCCCCGCCTGGGAAACCTGACCCTGGTGCACTACGGTGTCAACCGCTCACTGCAGAACTCAGCCTTCGCTGCGAAGCGCAAGGCCCTCTTCGATCACTCGAACCTGCACCTGAACCGTCAGCTGATGCAGTTGGACACTTGGGACGAACAGGGCATTGCAGCGCGCGGCGAGGCCCTGGCCGACCTGGCCTTGAAGATCTGGCCCGGGCCGGTGTAGGTTCACAATGCCCATATGGCTTGGAAGGATCGTTGCTCAACCGCGACACCAGCCCCAGCCCCCAATTTCTGTGTACCCACACGTGTACCCGCCCAAGGCCCCGATCCCGGGAACCCAGCATCCATGCGGCTTCCCGGCCGATCTCCCTGAGCAGGTGCAGAACCTCGAATAGCCCGAGCGATGACGGCCGCCAAGACACGCCGGATCGAGACACCCGGCAACCTGTTCGTCGTGGCCGCGCCCAGCGGCGCGGGCAAGTCGAGCCTCGTCAAGGCGCTGCTCGAACTCGATTCGCACCTCACGGTTTCGGTGTCGCACACCACGCGCGCGCCGCGCGGCCAGGAGCGCGACGGGCGCGAATACTGGTTCATCGACGAGGCCAGCTTCCGTGCGAAGGTCGCACGCGGCGAGTTCTTCGAATGGGCCGAGGTGCACGGCAACCTCTACGGCACCTCGCGCACCGCGATCGAGGCGCGGCTGATGGCCGGCGAAGACATGGTGCTCGAAATCGACTGGCAGGGCGCACTGCAGATCAAGAAGCTGTTCCCGCATGCGGTGCTGATCTTCATCCTGCCGCCGAGCTGGGACGAGCTGCGCCAGCGCCTGCAGCGCCGCGGCGAGGATTCGGCTGCGGTGATCGAGCAGCGCATGGCCAACGCCCGCGTCGAGGTGTCGCACGCGCGCGATTTCGACTATGTGATAATCAATGCCCTCTTCGAGACCGCCTTGTTCGACCTGAAAACGGTCGTTCATTCGCAGCGCCTGAAGTTCGCCGCCCAGCGGCGCAACAAGTCGCAGGTGTTCCAGGCGCTCGATCTGCTCCGCTGAAAGGACCGCTGACCGCCATGGCCCGCATCACCGTCGAAGACTGCCTCGAAAAGATCCCCAACCGCTTCCAGCTCGTGCTGGCCGCGACCTACCGCGCGCGCATGCTCAGCCAGGGCCACGCCGCCAAGATCGACAGCAAGAACAAGCCCGGCGTGACCGCGCTGCGCGAGATCGCCGCCGGCGAGGTGGGCGTCGAGATGCTGCGCCGCGTGCCGACGGCCTGAGGCTTCGGCCCCGGCGAACGACAGCGTTCGCCGAGTCTTCGAGGGCGCCCTTGCGGCGCCCTTTGTCATATCAGGCTCGGCCGGAAACAACCCCGCCGCCCGCGCCCTCGGGTCGGCGCTGTACAGTGGGGCCGTGGGCATTCGTTCGTTCGCCGCCGAATTGCTGCCGTCCGCGCTGCAAGGCCTGCAGCGCGCAGCCACCGGCGCGCCGGCCGAGCCCAAGCCGCAGGCCGCCTCGTTCGCCGCGCTGCTCGACAAGCTGGCCTACCTGGGCAAGCCCGAGCTGAAGCTGGTGCGCGAGGCCTACAAGTTCGCCGACGAGGCTCACCTCGGGCAGTACCGCGCCAGCGGCGAGCCCTACATCACCCATCCGATCGCGGTGGCCGGCCTGGTGGCCGACTGGCGGCTCGACGCGCAGGCGGTGATGGCGGCGCTGATGCACGACGCGATGGAGGACTGCGGCATCACCAAGGTCGAGCTGATCGAGCGCTTCGGCGCCGCGACGGCCGATCTGGTCGACGGCCTCACCAAGCTCGACAAGCTGCAGTTCTCGACGCGCGAGGAAGGCCAGGCCGAATCGTTCCGCAAGATGCTGCTGGCGATGGCGCGCGACGTGCGCGTCATCCTGATCAAGCTGGCCGATCGCCTGCACAACATGCGCACGATCCACGCCGTGCAGGCCGATCGCCGGCTGCGCATCGCGCGCGAGACGCTCGAGATCTATGCGCCGATCGCGCATCGCCTCGGCCTGAACCAGATCTTCCGCGAGCTGCAGGAGCTGTCGTTCGAGTGCCTGCACCCGTGGCGCCATGGCGCGCTGGCCAAGGCGCTGGCCAAGGCGCGCGGGCATCGGCGCGACATCGTCGAGCGCGTGCAGAAAGAGGTGCAGCAGGCCTTCGCGAACGCGAAGATCAAGGTGCAGGTCAGCGGCCGCGAGAAGACCGTGTACTCGATCTACCGCAAGATGCGCCAGAAGCACACCACGTTCGCGCAGGTGAGCGACATCTTCGGCTTCCGCATCGTCGTCGGCTCGCTCAACGAGTGCTATCTCGCGCTCGGCGTGCTGCACCAGCTGTACAAGCCGGTGCCCGGGCGCTTCAAGGATTACATCGCGATTCCCAAGCTCAACGGCTACCAGTCGCTGCACACCACGCTGGTGAGCCCGCTCGGCACCGCGGTCGAGTTCCAGATCCGCTCCGGGCCGATGCACGCGGTGGCCGAATCGGGCATCGCGGCGCACTGGCTCTACAAGACCCGCGACAAGGGCTCCGACGACCCGCAACGCCTGGGCTCGATGTGGTTGCAGTCGCTGCTCGACATCCAGGACGAGACGCGCGACGCCGCCGAATTCCTCGAGCACGTGAAGATCGACCTCGTGCCCGACGCCGTGTACGTGTTCACGCCGATGAGCAAGATCCTGTCGCTGCCGCGCGGCGCGACGGCGGTGGACTTCGCCTATGCGATCCACTCCGACGTCGGCGACCACTGCGTGGCGGCGCGCGTGAACAACGAGCCGGTGGCGCTGCGCACCGAGCTGCGCTCCGGCGACGTGGTGGAGATCGTCACCGCGCCCGGCGCGCGGCCCAATCCGGCGTGGCTCAACTTCGTGCGCACCGGCCGCGCGCGCTCGAAGATCCGCCACCACCTCAAGACGATGGAGCTCGAGGAGTCGCGTGCGCTCGGCGAGAAGCTGCTCGCGCAGGCCCTGCGCGCCGAGGGCCTGACGATGCCGTCGAGCGAGCCCGACGACAGCGCCGCCGCGGCGCTGTGGCAGCAGCTGATCCGCTGGAGCGGCAACCGCACGCGCGGCGAGTTGCTGACCGACATCGCCATCGGCCGCAAGATCGCGATCATCGTCGCCAAGCGTCTGGCCCAGCTGATGGCCGAGCGCGGCGCGCGGCCCGACGCGGTGACGCTGACGCTCGGCCGCTACGCGAGCGACGACAACGTGCCCAGGCAGGGGCTGGTCCTGGTCGACGGCAGCGAGGGCGCGTCGGTGCAGCTGGCGACCTGCTGCCGCCCGATCCCCGGCGACGACATCGTCGGCTATCTGGGCCGCGGCGAAGGCCTGCTCGTGCACACGGCCGATTGCCATGTCGGCCGGCGGCTGGCCGAACGCGACCCCGAGCGCTGGCTGCCGGTGGCCTGGGCCGAGGAGCCGACCCGCGCCTTCGAAACCGCGATCACCGTGCTGGTGAAGAACGGCCAGGGCGTGCTGGCGCAGGTGGCCAGTGCGGTGAGCGAGTCGCAGGCCGACATCACGCACATCGACATGGGCGAGGAGCGGGCCACCGAGGCCACCGAGCTGCGCCTGCTGGTCACCGTGCGCGACCGCCAGCACCTGGCCGACACGCTGCGCACGCTGCGGCGCTGCCCGCCGGTGCTGCGGGTGTGGCGCGTCAAGCCCTGAGGCTCGCGCCTCAGATCCGGAACGTCAGCACCGAGGCCAGGCGCCCGAAGCGCGACGCGCGCGGCGATTCGCCCTCGTCGACTTCGGCCTCGGCCTCGATGCGCCGCAGCAGCTCGTCGACGCCCTCCTTCGGCAGCGGCTGCGACAGGTGGTAGCCCTGCCCGATGTCGCAGCCCAGGTGGCGCAGCTGTTCGAACTGCTCCTCGGTCTCGATGCCCTCGGCGATCACCGATTTGCCGAGCGCGCGGCCGAGCCAGACGATGGCGCGCACCACCTCGAGCTGCTTGGCACCCGGCTTGAGCGCGTGCACGAAGCTGCGGTCGATCTTCAGGCAGTCGATCGGCAGGCTCGACAGGTAGCTCAGCGACGAATAGCCGGTGCCGAAATCGTCGACGCTCAGGCCCACGCCGAGCTCGCGCATGCGCTCGAGCGTGCGCATCGCGCCGTCGAGGCGCTCCATCAGGATGTTCTCGGTCAGCTCCAGGTTCAGGAAGCCCGGTGCCAGGCCGGTCTCGCGCAGCACGCGCGCGATGCGCGCGCCGAGCCCGCCGTGGGCGATGTCGTGGCCCGAGACGTTGACGTGCACGTGCAGCCGCGCGAAGCGCTCGTCGCGCTGCTGCCAGAGGCGCAGGTCGCGGCACGCCGTTTCGAGCACCAGGTCGGTCAGCGGCACCATCAGCGCCGCTTCCTCGGCCACCGGGATGAACGCGCCGGGGCTGATCGTGCCGCGCTCCGGGTGCGTCCAGCGCGCCAGCGCCTCGAAGCCGACCAGCGAGCCCGACTTCATCGCATACAGCGGCTGGTAGGCCACCGTGAGCTGGCCGTTGCCGATCGCGGCGCGCAGCTCGTTTTCCATGCGCATGCGCGCGCTGACCTGGGCATGCAGCCCGGCGTCGAACAGCGCGACGCGCCCCTTGCCCTGGGCCTTGGCCTTGTACATCGCGATGTCGGCATCGCGCAGCACGTCTTCGGGCGTGGTGTAGCCGAAGCGGCTGAAGGTGATGCCGATGCTCGCGCTGGTGGTGATCTCGGTGCCGCTCAGGTCGAACGGGCGCTGCAGCGCGGCGAGCAACCTGTCGGCGAGGTCGACGATGGCGTCCTCCTGCTCGACCTTGTCGCACAGCACCGCGAACTCGTCGCCGCCGAGGCGGGCCACGAAGTCGGCGTGGCGCACGTTGTCGCGGATGCGGCGCGCCACCTGCACCAGGAACTCGTCGCCCGCGTCGTGGCCGAGGCTGTCGTTGATGAGCTTGAAGCGGTCGAAGTCGAGGAACATCACCGCATAGCGCACCGGCTGGCTGCCGCGCGCGCGGTCGATCACGCGCGTGAGCTGCTTGTGGAAGCGCGCGCGGTTGGGCAGGCCGGTCAGGCTGTCGTGGAAGGCGATGTGGTGCAGCCGCTCCTCGGCGTCGCGCCGCGCGGTGATGTCGTGCAGCTGCAGGATCAACCGCGGCTGCTCGGCGGCGCCTTCGGAGAAGACGCTGCAACCCGCCGCCACCCACACGATGGTGCCGTTGCGATGCAGGCAGCGCAGCTCGTCCTCGAAGCTGTCGATGGCGCCCGAATGCACGCGCTGCAGGTAGCGGCGGAAGGTGGGCATGTCGCGCTCGAACAGCAGCTCGTCGAAGCGGCGGCCGCGCAGCTCGGCGTCGTCGCGCCCCAGCAGCTCGCCCAGCGCACGGTTGGCCTGCAGCACATGGCCGTCGAAGGTCACGAGCGCCATGCCGATCGACGCATGCGTGAACGCACTGTGGAAACGCTGCTCGCTCTCGCGCAGCTGCTGCTCGCTCTGGCGCAGCTCGGCCAGGTGGCGCGCGGCCTGCTCGGCCTCGCGCTCGGCGGCCTCGAGGCGGCTCTTGCGCACCGCCTCGTCGGCCGCCTGGTGGCGGAAGAAGAAGTGCAGCGTCGTCAGCAGCATCGTCAGGATCGGCACCGCGGCCATCAGCACGCCGGCGCCGGATTGCTGGAACGTCAGGTACAGCAGCGTGGCCAGCGACGCGCTCGCCGCGTGCACGATGCCCACCCAGCCGAAGTTCGAGAACAGCGCGCGCCAGTTCATCGGCTCGTCGCGCTTGAGCTGCAGCACCAGCGTGATGAGCACCGTGTTCGACACGAAGTAGATCAGCGCCAGCATCACCGACACCGCCAGCAGCACCGGCGCCTGGGCGGTCTCGAGCCTGCTCACCACGCGCAGCACTTCGGCGAAGGCGTGGCCGACGACGAACATCGCCACCGCCGCCATCGTCGGGCTGGCGATGCGGCTGGTCCAGCGCCGCGAGGTGCGCCAGGACCCCGCTGCAGCCTCGGCCGCGGCCGCGATGGTGGCCGCGTCGGGGCCGTACAGCAGCAGCAGCAGGAAGATGAAGGTTTCGCCGGCGGCGAACGAATTCGTCGAGCGCGGCACGCGCACCGGGAACATGCCGGCGATGGCCGCGATGATGCAGCCCACGACGACCATCGCCACGGTGGACAGCGGCTCGGCCAGCAGCTTCGATGCCGCATAGGCCAGCAGCAACGACCCGAGCGCCGCCATGCCCCACCAGTAGGCGGTGGCCTTGGCGTTGTAGTCGGGCATCAGCGACTGGTGCAATCGCGACCAGGGCGCCAGACGCAGAGGGCGTGCGTTGTCCATCGAGCGAAGTCTCGCTTGCGCCCCCGAATCTAGACGCTGGCCGTGCCGCCATGTCGCGCTCGCCGGGCGCGGTGGCCGGCCTCGTGACCGAGGACACGGCATTCGGTGGCACCGGCGCGATCTTCGTGAACGGGCGAGCGCGGGCCGGCGCGCACATGCGCCCGCGGCGCGCCCTAGCTCGGGCACTATCCCGAGCAGCAACAGTCGTGGAGGTCCCGAGAGTGCTCAGCTGGCGCGATCGCCGTCCGCCAAGCTCCGCGCTACGCGAGCCCCGGTCCCGCGCCGCGGCGCCGCCTCGTGGCCACCAGCCCGGCGAAACCGGCCAGCACCGCCAGACCCCAGCTCGCCGGCTCGGGTACGGTCGCTGCGCAGACGCCGGTGCCCACGGCGATGCAGGCCGAACCCACGGTCACGTCGAGCATGGCGCCCCCCAGGCCGAGAAACTTGCGCTGGGAGTTGAGATCCGGGCCCAGCGTCAGCGTGGTCGCGCCGTTGGCATCGGCACTGAAGCCCAGCCGCGCGATCAGGAAGTCGTCGGCCTGGTGGGCCGCGATGACGCCGTCGCCCAGTTGCGCGGTGGCCTTCGCGCTCATGTCGCCGAGGTCGAGGCTGATCAGGTACTGCGGATCGGCCCCGTAGGCATGGCCCAGCTGGTCGAGGCTCGCCCCGGGCACCGCACCGTCGTACGAGAGGGTCGTCGCGCCGATCGATGCACCGGACCAGATGACGTCGAGGTCGAAGCTCCGCAGAATCTCGGCGCCCAGTCCCGAAATCGTCATGTCGACGGTGACGAAGCTGCCGATATTCACGTGCTGCGACGACGGCGTGAAGTCGATGACGATGGCCGAGTGCGCCGTGGCGCTGACCAGCAGCGCGGCGGTGGCCAGCACAGTGCGCAAGCGAATCTGCGGTCTCATGCTTGTCCTTTCGCTGGTCGGTCGATTCGACCTCGCCTTCATGGGGCGCAATGTAGGCGTGAATTTCGGTCCCGCCAAGGCCCGAACGGCGCCCGGAATCCTGCGAACGAGGGGGGCACCTCCGCCAGGTGCCCACCCGGGGCAAGGGCATCTGCCGCCGTCGCTGTTGCGCCTCAGCGTGGGCATCGAGGATGTCGAGAATCTCTGGCGCGATCTCGATGCGGCTCAGCGCGGCGCTCAGCCCTGAGCGCGTTTGGCCTGCGGGCCAGGACATCAATTCGCCGTGCAGCCCCGCAGCGCCGGGCATGCGCTCGGCGGCGTCAAGGCGTTGTAGGTCTGGGCGCAGCCCGCATTGTTCTCGAACAGGTTGCCCGCGGTCAGGTTCGGCGCGTTGACGGTCGCCGCCTGCCACATCGCATTGATGCCGAAGCCCGCGCTGTGGTGGATGCGGCTCGAGGTAATGAGGTCGTCGGGCGGCACGTACTGGAAATCGAAGTCGCCGACCAGCAACGCAGCTTCGTCTTCGATGTTGAGCGGCCGGCAGTTGTTGGACTGGATGCCGTTGGCGCCGCCGGCGTAGGCGATCTCCACATGTTCGAGCCGCGAGCCGTTGGCGGTGTTGAGCCACAGGCCGACCCAGTCGTCGGGCGCCGGAGTCGCTTCGCCCGAGGTGAAGACGATGGGCTTGGCGGCCGTGCCGATGGCGCTCAGGATGCCGACGACGTTGTTCGGCGAATTGCCGTTGCTGCCGAAGGTGCAACGCGCGCCGGGCTGGGTCGCGATCATGCGCGGGGATTTGAGCATTACGCCGGGTTCGATCGTTAGCGTCACCGGCGCCGTCGCGCCGCCCGACGGCCCGACGAACAAGCTGCTCGTCTGGATGCGCGCTGGAACGCCGCGATCGTGGATGGTGAAGTCGGCGAAGATCGTGCTCGAGCCGAAGACGACGAACTCGTCGGTGGCGTTGCCGGTATAAGAGCCGCTCGGGATGCTGCCGAGCGACATCAGCGTGCTGAACACCGCCGTGCCGCCGGCGCCGCTGATGGTGAGCTGCTGCGAATCGGACGTCAAGGCCGCGTTCGCATCGAGATAGACGCCGGCGCCCTGCGGCGAATCGATGGTCACGTTGTCCACCCTCAACACCGGCGCCGGCGGCGACCCGTAGCCGCTGCCGAAGACGGCGACGGCCGGGTCCTTCAACTGGCCGCCGAAGGCGCCGCCGCCCTCGAGCCGCGTCCAGTGCAGCTCGATCAGCGAGGTGTCGGTGTAGCCGCGCAGGATGCCCCAGGGCTGCGCTGCGTTGTCGCGCCGGAACGCGACGAAGCGCGTCGCGCCGGTGCCGGCGGCCACCAGCTTGGCGCTGTCGCGCACCGTGATGCTGGCGCCGGCTCCGAGCGCGACGATGGCGCAGGGCTGCACCGTCAGCACCGCCGTGCCGGTGACGGAGATGCTGGTGGGCACGCGGTGCGTGACGCCGTCGCCGGCCCAGGTCTCGCTGGCGGCGACGTTCGCGGCGTGCGTGACGATCGTGCCATTGGCGGTGCCGCAGGCCGCCGCCGCGGTGACGGCCACGGTGGCCGCGCCGCTCTTAGTGGCATCGGCGCTGCTGACCGCGGTGACGGTGTAGCTGCCGGTGCTGGGCGCCGTGAAGGTCGCCGCGTTCCCGTTGGGGCTGAGCGTTCCGCCGCTCGGCGCCACGCTCCAGGTGACGGCGCTGGAGCAACTGCTGGTGGCGTTAACCGTCGCGGTTAGCGTGGTGGTGCCGCCCGCGGCCATCGTGGCCGGGCTGGCGCCGACACTGACGCCGTTCACCGTGCATGCGGCGGTGAAGTTGGAGGTGGTCGGGGCCACGGTCTTCGTCGGTCTCGAAGTAGGTGCTGGACAGGCCGTACAGCAGCACGTCGAACTTCGCGCCGAAGAGTTCACCCCAGCGCCGCACGAGGAACTTGAAGAGTTCGTCCTTGTGCTCGACCAACCGGTCCAGGCAGCGGTACGGCGTGTTCTTCTCGGCCAGGCGGAAGTCCGAGTCCAGCAAATCGGCCGTCGCACTGGCAACGAACCATTGGCGGTGCAGTCGCCACTCCGAGCCCGGATCAACGAGGCGATAGACCACCAGCGTCTTGAGCACCTTCAGCGACGGCGTGCCGCCCTGCGCACGCGCAAACTTCGGGTGCCAGAAGCTGTCGAGTTCGAGCTGCTGCCACAGTTGCAGGGCCAGCCAGCACGCACCCCACTGACGCGGTCGGCACAGGCTGATCTCGCTCAGGCGCACGCCGATGGCGTCGACGTCGTCCACCGGCATTGAGCCGGCCGGGAACAGCGCCACCTGGCGCCGCGTGCCCGCGTCCCGCCACTCGATGGTCTTGCGCCAAGCCTCGCGCTGGCTGGCGTTGATCTCGCCAAGGTACAGCACCTGGCGCTGCACGACACGACCATCGCAGCAGCGTCGGCTCTCCACCCGCTCCAGTCGTCGTGAACCTTGCCGTCCTTCTTGCGTCGGTTGCAGCGCAGGAACAAGGACCCAAGTTTTGAGTACGCGCGGCGTCGGTCGCAAGGACCAAGGTCTCCACTACAAGCCTCGTATGACCGCCGGCTATACCGATCAACAGCTTCCAGCGCGGTAGACCATCAACTCACAGGTTATCCACGGAAATCTGAGAAAGATGGGCTAGGGCGCCGGATAGGCGACCTGCACCACCTCGATGATCTCGCTGCCGCCCGGTGTGGCGAGCCTGACTTCGTCGCCCTCGCGGGCCTTGAGCAGCGCGCGGGCGATCGGCGAGATCCAGCTCACCTCGCCGGCCAGGCTGTCGGATTCGTCGATGCCCTTGATGGTGATCGTGCGCTGCTCGCCGCGCGCGTTGGCGAAGGTGACCGTGGCGCCGAAGAAGATCTGGTCGCTGCCGTGGTGCGCCGAGGGGTCGGCCACCTCGGCCAGCTCCAGCCGCTTGGTCAGGAAGCGGATGCGGCGGTCGATCTCGCGCAGGCGCTTCTTGCCGTAGAGGTAGTCGCCGTTTTCCGAGCGGTCGCCGTTGGACGCGGCCCACGACACCACGTCGACCACCTGGGGGCGCTCGTGGTCGATCAGCTGCATCAGCTCCTCGCGCAGGCGCCGGTAGCCCTGCGGCGTGATGTAGTTGCGCGTACCGGCCGGCAGCGGCGGCGAGGCGGGTCCGTCGTCGTCGGCATCGTCGCTGGCGTCGGACTCTCGCGTGAAGGCCTTGCTCATCGGCCGCATGTTAGCGGCCACTGCGGCGTCGCACCTACAGGTGCACGATCTCCACCCGGCGGTTCTCGGCGGCCAGAGGATCGGCCGGCCGCTTGGGCCGGTTGAAGCCCATGCCCACCGCCTGCACCCGGTACGGATCGACGCCGCGGTCGATCAGGTAGGAGCGGATCGCATCGGCCCGCCGCTGCGAGAGGCTCTGGCTGTCGGCGGCGTTGCCGGAGGCGTCGGTGTGCACCTCCACCCGCACCACGGCCCGCTGCTCGCGCAGGCTGGCGCTCAGCGGCACCAGCTGCCGCGCCAGCGCCTCGGGCAACTCGGCCGAGCCGGGCTGGAAGCCGGCCGCGGTCAACGACAGCCGTGCTCCCGGCGCGGCGCAATGGGCCAGGTTCTGCGGCGAGCAGTCGCTCGCCGGCGCCGGCGCGGCATCGACCGCGGTTTCGCGGGCGCCGATGCGCGCACCGGCGTCGGCCAGATCGCTCGCGCTGAAGGACACCACCAGCGCCAGGATCAGCAACAGGCTCCACGGCAGGGGATCGGCAGGAATTCGGACCAACGCAACGGCTCCGCTGCATCCGTGGCCTGCGCCCGGCGCGGCCCCAACCCGGTGCAGCCTGGGTGTGAACAACGTCACGATCGTAGCGAGGCCACCCATCAGTGAAACCCCGAGGTCCGGGGATAGGGTTGTCCCCTAAACACCGGCAACGCCGCGCCGGTCGGCCGCGATCCTCGGCGCTGCGGTCAGGTGGCCGACGCAGGCGCGGACTCGCGCACGCGGTAGGCCAGCGGTTGCACGCCCGTCCACTTGCGGAAGGCGCGGCGAAACGCGCTCGGCTCGTGGAAGCCGAGGTCGAGCGCGATCGCGTTCACGCTGCGCCCGCCGGCGGCCAGCTGGTGGATCGCGCTGTCGCGTCGCAGGTCGTCCTTGATGCCCTGGAAGGTGGCGCCCTCGGCGTCGAGGCGTCGGCGCAAGGTGGTCGGCGCCACGCGCCATTCGCGCGCCACGGTGTTGAAGGCCGGCAGCGCGCCCTGGTCCAGGCCGCTGCGCAGCCGGCGGCGCAGGCGCGCCGACCAGCCCTCGGGATTGCGGTACTTGAGGAACACCGAACGCGGCGCCGCCTGCAGGAAGACCCGCAATGTTGCCTCGCTCTGCACGACGGCGGCGCGCAGCATGCGGCCGTCGAAGACCATCGCCGTGCAAGGGGCGTCGAAGCGCAGCCGCTGGCAAAACATCGAGCGGTATTCGTCGGCATGCGCCGGCCGCGGATGCGCGAAGGCCACCTCCAGCAGCGGCAGCCGCCGGCCCGCCAACCAGCACAACACGCCGTGCAGCATCACCAGCATCGTCTCGTCGGCGAAGCGACGCGCCTCGGGCGTGGCGATCCGGTTGTCGATGCGCACCACGGCGCGCCGCTGCACCAGCTCGAGGCTGGCCGCCACGTCGTCGAAGACGAGTGCGAAGCCGTGCATCAGGCGCTGCAGCGCATGGCCGAGGTCGCGCCCGTGCAGCGCCGCGCGGCACAGCAGGCCGAAGGTGCCGGCCTTCATGCGCCGCCGATCCAGGCCGAAGAACTCGTCGTCGAGTTCGCGCGCCACACCCAGCCACAGCGCCGCGAAGGCGTCGGCCGTCACCCGCGCCTGCGGCGCCCGCAGCAGATCTTCGGCGATGCCGGCCGCACCGAGCAGGCGCGGCTGCGCCGCCGGCGGCACATGGGCCAGCGCGGCGCGCACGAAGTGCATCGCCACGGTGTCCTTCTCGGTCGCCGCCTTCATGGAGCGCGAGTCTAGGCGCCATCGTCGCAGGCCTGTGGCAGAAAAAACCACTTCGAACGGCCCGGGCGGCCTCTCCCGCCGCCGGCGCAGCGCGTCTACAGTAGCGCCGCCGAGGAGCATCACGATGACCGACCTGTCCGCCGAGTTCAAGGCCCTGGCGAGCTATCGCCCGACGCACAAGGTGCGCTTCGTCACCGCGGCCAGCCTGTTCGACGGCCACGACGCCGCGATCAACATCATGCGCCGCATCCTGCAGGGCATGGGCGCCGAGGTGATCCACCTCGGGCACAACCGCTCGGTCGACGAGATCATCACCGCCGCGCTGCAGGAGGACGTGCAGGGCATCGCCGTCTCGAGCTACCAGGGCGGCCACGTCGAGTTCTTCAAGTACATGGTCGACCTGCTGCGCCAGCGCGGCGGCGAGCACATCCAGGTCTTCGGCGGCGGCGGCGGCGTGATCGTGCCGACCGAGATCCGCGAGCTGCAGGGCTACGGCGTCAGCCGCATCTACAGCCCCGAGGACGGCCAGCGCATGGGCCTGCAGGGCATGATCGGCGAGATGCTGATGCGTTGCGACAAGGACCTGTCGTCGCATGCGCCGAAGTCGCTCACCGCGCTGCAGGGCCATGGCGAAGCCGCGTGGCGCGCGCTGGCGCAGTGGATCACCGCGCTCGAAAACGGCAATGCCGATGCAGTGCTGAAGCGTTCGGTGGCCGACGCCGCCCAGGCCGCGCCTGTGCCGGTGGTCGGCGTCACCGGCACCGGCGGCGCGGGAAAAAGCTCGCTCACCGACGAGCTGGTGCGCCGGCTGCGGCTCGATCAGGACGATCGCCTGCGCGTCGCCGTGGTCAGCATCGACCCGTCGCGCCGCAAGAGCGGCGGCGCGCTGCTCGGCGACCGCATCCGCATGAATGCCATCGGGCCATGGAGCCAGGGGCAGCGCGTGTACATGCGCAGCCTCGCCACGCGCGACACCGGCAGCGAGATCAGCGCCGCGCTGCCCGACGTGATCGCCGCCTGCAAGGCCGCCGGGTTCGATCTCGTGATCGTCGAGACCTCGGGCATCGGCCAGGGCGACGCGGCGATCGTGCCGCTGGTCGACGTGCCGCTGTACGTGATGACGCCCGAGTACGGCGCCGCGAGCCAGCTCGAGAAGATCGACATGCTCGACTTCGCCGAGTTCGTGGCCATCAACAAGTTCGACCGCAAGGGCGCCGCCGATGCGCTGCGCGACGTGGCCAAGCAGGTGCAGCGCAACCGCGAGGCCTTCAAGCTAACGCCCGAGCAGATGCCGGTGTTCGGCACCATGGCCAGCCGCTTCAACGACGACGGCGTGACCGCGCTGTACCAGGCGCTGAAGCCGCGCCTGGCCGCGCTGGGCCTGCCGCTGGCCGACGGCCGGCTGCCGAGCGCATCCACGCGCCACAGCACGCACCAGAACCCGGTGGTTCCCGCCGCGCGCGTGCGCTATTTGGCCGACATCGCCGACGCCGTGCGCGGCTACAAGCGGCGCGCGCGCGAGCAGGCACGGCTGGCGCGCGAGGTGCAGCAGCTGCGCGAGAGCGCCCGCATGCTGCACGCGGCCGATGCCGAACGCAGCGGCGCGAGGAACACGGTGCTCGCGCTGGCCACCGAGCGCGAGGCCCGCCTCGACGCGGGCGCGGCGAAGCTGCTGGCGATGTGGCCCGAGATGCGCAAGGCCTACGCCGGCGACGAATACGTGGTGAAGATCCGCGACAAGGAGATCCGCACCGGCCTCGTGCACACCACGCTCTCGGGCAACAAGATCCGCAAGGTCGCGCTGCCGGCCTACGAAGACCACGGCGAGCTGCTGAAGTGGCTGCTGCTCGAGAACGTGCCCGGCAGCTTCCCGTACACCGCCGGCGTGTTCGCGTTCAAGCGCGAGAACGAAGACCCGACACGCATGTTCGCCGGCGAAGGCGACGCCTTCCGCACCAACCGGCGCTTCAAGCTCGTCAGCGAGGGCATGCCGGCCAAGCGGCTGTCGACCGCGTTCGACTCGGTCACGCTCTACGGCAACGACCCCGACCCGCGGCCCGACATCTACGGCAAGGTCGGCAACTCGGGCGTCAGCATCGCCACGCTCGACGACCTGAAGGTGCTGTACTCGGGCTTCGACCTCTGCGCCCCCAACACATCGGTCAGCATGACGATCAACGGCCCGGCGCCGACGATCCTGGCGATGTTCATGAACGCGGCCATCGACCAGCAGCTCGAGAAGTTCCGCGCCGACAACCGGCGCGAGCCCACCGACACCGAGGCCGCCAAGATCCGCGAATGGACGCTCGCCAACGTGCGCGGCACGGTGCAGGCCGACATCCTGAAGGAAGACCAGGGCCAGAACACCTGCATCTTCTCCACCGAGTTCAGCCTGAAGGTGATGGGCGACATCGCCGAGTACTTCGTGCACCACAACGTGCGCAACTTCTACTCGGTGAGCATCAGCGGCTACCACATCGCCGAGGCCGGCGCCAACCCGATCAGCCAGCTCGCGTTCACGCTCGCCAACGGCTTCACCTTCGTCGAGGCGTACCTGGCGCGCGGCATGCACATCGACGACTTCGCGCCGAACCTCTCGTTCTTCTTCTCCAACGGCATGGACCCGGAGTACACCGTGCTCGGCCGCGTGGCGCGGCGCATCTGGGCGGTGGCGATGCGCGACCGTTACGGCGCCAACGAGCGCAGCCAGAAGCTCAAGTACCACTGCCAGACCAGCGGGCGCAGCCTGCACGCGCAGGAGATCGCGTTCAACGACATCCGCACCACGCTGCAGGCGCTGATCGCCACCTACGACAACGCCAACAGCCTGCACACCAATGCGTACGACGAGGCGATCACCACTCCGACCGAAGAGAGCGTGCGCCGCGCGATGGCGATCCAGCTCGTCATCAACCGCGAATGGGGCCTGGCGAAGAACGAGAACCCCAACCAGGGAAGCTTCGTCATCGACGAGCTGACCGAATTGGTCGAGGAGGCCGTGCTCGGCGAGTTCGAGAAACTAGCCGACCGCGGCGGCGTGCTCGGCGCGATGGAGACCGGCTACCAGCGCAGCAAGATCCAGGAGGAGTCGCTGCACTACGAGATGCTCAAGCACACCGGCGAATACCCGATCGTGGGCGTGAACACCTTCCGCAACCCGCACGGCGATCCGGTGCCGCAGAGCATCGAGCTGGCGCGCAGCACCGAGGAGGAGAAGCAGTCGCAGCTGGCGCGGCTGCGCGACTTCCACACCCGGCATGCCGGCGACGCGCCGGTGCTGCTGAAGCGGCTTCAGCAGGCGGTGATCGCCAACGGCAACGTGTTCGAGGTGCTGATGGCGGCCGTGCGCTGCTGCTCGCTGGGGCAGATCACCAGCGCGCTGTTCGAGGTCGGCGGGCAGTACCGGCGCAGCATGTGAGGGCGGCTCGGCCTGGGGACACGTGATGCCCCCGGGTCTTCGCCAGCCGTGAAGCCGCCCGCAGTGGGCGGCCTCACGCGCGGGCTCAGTACTTGTAGCCGAAGCCCACCGTCCAGAGCGTATCGCTCTTCTTCATGCCGGCGGCGACCTTGCTGGCGTAGTGGTATCCGAGGCCGCTGTTCAGCGTCCAGCCGCCGGCGATGGCCATCGCCAGGCCGGCGTCGAAGGTGGCACGCGTGCCGACTTCGCTCTGGCCCGGATAGACCACGAGGCGTTGCTTCAGCGTGGTGGACTCGCCCAGCTTGTGCGACGACTCCTCGCCCAGCACCAGCTCGGCGCCGTTGCGCTTGGTGCCGTCGGTGAACTTGGTGTCGGAGTAGCCGAGGCCGCCGAACACGTCCCAGCTCATCGTGTCGGTGCGAATCAGGTGGTAGCCCACGCCGCCGTTGAGGGCGAAACGCGTGTCCACGCCGCCGGCCTTGTTGGTCTCGCCCTCGCCGCCGCCGAAGGCGAAGAAGTTGGCGGTGATGTTGTAGTCGTAACGGCCACCCAGGCGGAACAGGTTGGCCGTGGTGGTGTCGACGCCGTTGATCTTGGCCTTGGCGTAGTTGCCCAGCGTGTACAGCGTGATCTTGTCGTTCGTGGTGGCGCGCACCGCGTCGGCGTTGGCGGCCAAGGTGGTGGAGCTGCTGTTGCCGGAGGCGACCGCGCCGCCGACCGAGATGCCGCCGTGGAACTTGCCGTCGGTCGGCGTCTGGGCCTGCGCGGCACACGCCGCGGCGAGCAGCGCGGCGATCGTCGTCAGTTGTCGGGGAAAGCGGGTGTCGAGCGTCATGTCGGAGTCCTTGTTGTGGAGAGCGAAGGTCGATCCTAGCCACCGCATCAGACCGGTTCACCCTTAATCCCGCCGCCTTGAAGCATTTGGTTGCCAATGCGCGACGCGCAGCTGCGCCCGCGTCGGTTCGCTGAGACGCCTCAATGACAGGCCCGCGCTTTCCCCCAAAGGGGTGAGTGTCAGCACGAACGCGGCGGCGGGCCCGGATAATCTCGCGCATGCCTCGCACGAAACGCGCATCGACGGCCAAGGGTGCCCGACTCGCGCGCAAATCCTGGCAGCTGCTTCACCTGGACTCCGCGCGCGCCATCACGCTGGCGCGCGAGGCGCTGGAGGTCGCCACGCGCGGCGTCGACCTCGCCGGCCAGGCCTGGGCGCGGCTGGCGATCGGCTACCACCTGTTGGACTTCGGCACGCCGCAAGAGGCGGCGCACGAGCTGGGTCTGGCGCGCGATCTGTGCCAGCACCTGCACGACGATGCAGGCCGCATCCTCGCCATCGCCGGGCTCGCGCGCTGCCTGTGGCGCGAAGGCCGCTTCGCCGAGTCGCTCGAGCAGGTGCTGCCGCTGCGCGACGAGGGCCTCGCCGTGCTGCAGCACGGGCAGCGCGGCGTGCTGCTCGACACGATCGCCGGCTGCTACTCGGCGCAGGGGCACTCGGACCAGGCCTTCGCCTACATGTACCAGGCGCTGCGCGACTCCGGCCCGGCGCATGGCCGCGGCTACGACGCCGTGCTCCACTGCAACCTCGGGCACGAGCTGCTGCAGATCGGCGACTGCCACGAGGCGCTGCGCCAGCTCAACCAGGGCATCTCGCGCTGCCTGGGCATTCGCAACCCGCGCCTGCTTGCCGTGCTGCTGATCAACCGCGTGATCTGCCTCACCGAACTCGATCGCGCCCAGGAGGCCATGCTCGACGTGATGCGCGTGCGCAGCCTGCCGGCCGACGCCGGCGGCCGCGGCATGCTGGGCGCGCACTTCGAGACGCTGGCCATCACCGCGCTGCGTGCCGGTGAGCATGCGCTCGGCGCCGAGCTGGTGCAGCGCGCGATCGATGCCCCGCGCGCGTCGATCGCCGACGAACACGTGGAGCTGGCGATCGCGCAGGCCCTGCTCGCCGGCCAGCGCCGGCAGTGGCTGCAGGCGTTGCAGGCGCTCGACGGCGCGCTGCACCTGGTGGGCGCCGACGAGGCCGACGCCGCCGAAGGCCTCAGCCTGCGCGTGCGCTGCCAGTACTTCGCGCTGCGCTCGGAGCTTCAGGAGCAGCTCGGCGACCCTGCCGCCGCGCTGGCCACCCTGCGCGTCTGGCAGCAGCTGCACACGGCGCGCGCGCAGATGGCCTCGCGCGCGCGCTACCAGGCCGCGGCGCTGCAGACCGAGCTGCTGCGGCTGCAGCACAAGCTCGACGAGCACGAGGCACAGCGTCGCGTTACCGAACGCGCGCGTGCCGAGCTCGAAGCGGTGAACCGCGAGCTGTCGCGCCGCATCCAGGAGGTGCAGTCGCTGCAGGAGGCCCTGCGCCAGCAGGCCACGCACGATGCACTGACGGGCCTGTTCAACCGCCGCTATTTCAACGACACGCTGCCCAGCGTGTTCGGCCGGGCGATGCGCCACCAGGAGCCGCTGGCGGTGGCGGTGATCGATCTCGATCACTTCAAGGCCGTCAACGATCGCCACGGCCACCTCGCCGGCGACAGCCTGCTCGCCGCGTTCGGCCGCCTGATGGCCGAGCATTGCCGGCACAGCGACATCGCCTGCCGCTACGGCGGCGAGGAGTTCTGCCTGCTGATGCCGCGCACCGACGCCGCGACCGCGCAGCGCAAGGTGCATGCGTTGCTGGCGATGTGGCGCGACCAGGTGTTCACGCTCAACGGCCACACCGTGAGCGGCCTCAGCTTCTCGGCCGGCGTGGCCGACTCGCGCCGCGCCCCGATCGCCGCGCAGCTGCTGCTGCGCGCCGCCGACGAGCAGCTGCTGCAGGCCAAGCGCATGGGCCGCGGCCGCGTGATGGTCGAGGGCGAAGACGCGATGCTGCCGTTCTAGCTTCGACCCGCCGCGACGCGGCGGCCGCGTTCAGGCGGGTGCCGCCAGCCGCAGCCGCAGCAGCGCGCGCACGAAGCCGTGATCGCTGCGCCAGCGTTCGCGGCTTTCGTGCAGGTGGTCGTTGAACACCTCGACGCGGCGCACGTCGCCGAGCGCGAACTTCGAGCCCGCCGCGAACTCCTCGCTGACCCAGATCTGGTCGATCAGCTCGGGCCAGCCCTGGTGCACGTGGCTGTAGACCATGTCGCGCCGCAGCGCCGGCTCGGTCTGCACATCCAGCGCGTGGAAGAGCGCCGCGTCGCGCGCCTGGCGGTCGTAGGCCACGGCCTGCGTGGCGGCGATCATCTGCGTCGTCACCGCATGCGGCGTGTCGTTCATGTCGCCCAGCAGCACCAGCGGCTCGCGCGTGCCGCGGATCAGGTCGATCAGGATGCCGCGCAGCGCCGCGGCCTCGGCGCCGCGCATCAGCAGCGCGCGCAGCGATGCGCGGGCCACGATGCGCGGATCGTCGCGGTCCTCCAGCGCCGCGCCCTGCGCGTCGAGCAGGAACTTCGGCCGCTTGGACTTCAGATGCACCACCAGCACGTGCAGCAGCTGGCCGTGCTTGGTGCGCAGCGCCGCCTTCAGCACCGGCCGCTCGAAGCGCGCGTGCTCGCCCAGCTCGGGCACCATCACGCGCTCGGCCGGCGCGAATTCGGCGATCGACGCGATCGACTCCAGTTGCAGCCGCGTGGCCAGCCCCACGCGCGGCGTGCCGGCGGCACCGGCTTCGGCCCCCGGCGCGGCAACGAGGCCGTAGTGCAGGCCGCTGCGCGCCACCGCTGCCTTCAACGCCGGCTCGTCCCACACCTCCTGGAAACCCACCACGTCGGCGTTGAGGCGTTCGAGCATCGCGCCGAGCCACGCCGTCTTGCGCGCCTGCTCGTCGGCCGTGTACGGCTCCTGGTTCTCGTAGAACGCGCGCAGCGGCAGCGCGAGGTTGAGCATGTTGCAGCTGGCTACGGTGAGCGTGGCCCAGCCGGGCGGCGGCGCAGTGTCGGGGCCGTTCGAAGACATCGCAGCGCAGTGTCGCACCGCCGGCCACCTGCAAGCCCGGGGGCGCCGCCCCCGGCGCTCGGGGGGCCGCTGCGCCGGGGGCCGACCGAATAATCGATCGACACCCGCACCTGACTTCCCCTCGATGACCTGCGCTTCCGGTTCATGGCGCCGCGCACTCGGCGGCGCGCTCGCGCTGATGCTGGCCGCGGCGGCTTGCGCGCAATCGGCGCTGGTGGCGCGGCCGGCGCGCGCCACCGGCGCGCCGGCGGCGGCAGTGGCCGCCAAGGTGCCCGTCAAGGCGCCAGCCGCGGTGCCGTTCAGCGACGGCTGGCGCATCGCGCCGGCGCCGACCTGGGTGCAGGCGGTCGAGGCCCCGCTGCGTGCACCGCCTGACCCGCGAGGCGGGCCGGGCTACCGGCTGCTGCTGTCGGATGCGCAAACCTGGCTCGGCGCGCCGGGCGAGCAGCACCAGTTCTCACGCTCGCGTCTCGTGGCCCTCGAAGCCTCGGCGCTGGGCGAGGTGTCGAAGGTCGAGATCGCGTTCAACCCGGCGTTCCAGACGCTGACGCTGCACGAAGCGGCCGTGTGGCGCGACGGCGTGCGCCACGACCGGCTCGCCGGCGCGCGCATCGAGCTGCTGCGGCGCGAGGAAGGCCTCGCGCACGGCACGCTCACCGGCACGCGCACGTTGCTCGTGGTGCTCGCCGACGTGCGCCTCGGCGATGCGGTCGACGTGGCCTACACCGTGCACGGCGCCAACCCGATCTTCAAGGGCCGCTTCGCCGACAACGTGCAGATCGCCTTCGGCTCGGTTGCCGACGTGGTGCACGTGCGCGTGGAGCATGCGGCCGATCGCCGCATCCGCGCCCAGGGCATCCGCGCCGACGTGACGGCTGAAACCACCACGCTGGCAGACGGCCGCCGCAGCCTGCGCATCCTGCGCCGCAACGTGCCGATGGTGCGCGCCGAAGAGCAGGTGCCGCCGTGGTTCAAGGTCTGGCCCTCGGTGCACCTCAGCGAGTACGCCGGCTGGGACGAGGTGGCGCGCTGGGCCGACGAGCTGTTCGCGTCGCCCGCGCCGCTCGGGCCCGACCTCGAGGCGCGCCTCGCGCAGTGGCGCGAACGGCGCCTGCCCCCCGAGCAGCTGATCGGCGAAGTGGCGGCACTGGTGCAGGACGACGTGCGCTATTTCAGCGCCAGCCTGGGCGAAAGCTCGCACCGGCCCAAGCCGCCCGAGCGCACCTGGGCCGAGCGGCTCGGCGATTGCAAGGACAAGGTCGCGCTGCTCGACGCGCTGCTGCAGCGCCTGGGCTTCGACGCCCGGCCGGCACTGGTGTCGCTGCAGCGCCATCGCGGCCTGGCCGACTACCTGCCCGCACACGACCCGTTCGACCATGTCGTGACGCGCCTCGTGCACGAGGGCCGCACCTACTGGATCGACGCCACGCTGACGCAGCAGGGTCGCCAACTCGCCACGCGCGGCCAGGCCGACTTCGGCCTCGTGCTGGTGGCCGCGCCCGAAGGCGGCGCGCTCACGCCGGCCGAGCCGGCGACCAGCGCCGTCGACGACATGGAGTTCGACCAGCGCTGGGATCTGGCCGACCTGTCGCGCGCCCCGCGGCTGACCACTGTCGTGCGCACGCGCGGCCTGGCGGCCGAGAGCTGGCGCAATGCGGCGGCCGCCGGCGGCGTGCAGCGCGTGGCCGATCACATCGCCGGCACCTGGGCCCGCGTGATGCCCGGCATCAAGCCGCTCGGCGCGCCGCAGCTGCGCGACGATCGCGACGCCAACCGCCTCGAGCTCGAGCAGGCGTTCGAGCTGCCGGGCTTCGGCGCCTACGAGCGCGGCGCGCTCACCGTCGAGGCGCCGGCGCTGGAACTGCTCGACGCGATGACGGGCCCGCGCGAGGCGCGGCGCGAGATGCCGTGGTTGATCGAGCAGCCGCGCCGCATGCGCCAGCGCATCACCATCGTCGCGCCGCGCCGGTTCACCGCACGGGCGCCGGGGCCGCAGGAGGTCGGCGACAAGCACTTCCATCTCGCCACGCGCATGGACATCGCCGGCGCGACCGCGACACTGACGCTGAGCTACACGCGCAAGCTCGACCAGGTGCTGCCGGCCGATCTGCACGCCTACCGCGAGCGCCTGCAGGCGGCGCGGCGCGTCGCCGGCACCACGCTGCGGCTGCCGCTGATCGACGCCGACGCGCTGCGCGATACGTTTGCCGACATCGAGCGTCGCATGCAGCGGCTGCACGGCAGCCGCAGCGACGCGCTGCGCGAGATCATGGTGGGGCAGGAACTCGAAAGCGCGCTGGCCACGGCAACGCTCGCGCTGGCCGGCGAGCGCTCGCCGCTCGCGCCGGTGGTGCTGCAGCGGCGCGCCGTGGCGCACAACCTGCTCAACCAGTTCGATGCCACGCTGGCCGATGTCGACAAGGCGCTGCCGCTGTCGGCGCAGAACGCCGAGCTGCAACTGGCGCGCGGCTTCGCGCTGCTCTCGCTCGGTCGCGCCGACGAGGCAGCCGATGCGATCGGCCAGGTGCAGGAGCCGGCTCACCGCGCGTCGGTCGCCAAGAGCCTGGGCCATGCGCGCTACTACCAGGGCCGCTATGCCGATGCCGAGGCGGCGTTTCGCGAGGCGGCCGACGATGCGGCGGGTGACGACCGCGACTTCGCGCTCGCCTGGCTGTACCTGAGCGCCGAGCGCAACGGCGGCCGCGGCCGCGCGATACTGGCGCCGTACCTGGAGCAGGTCGACGCCACGCGCTGGCCGGGCGCGCTGGTGCACTACCTGGCCGGGCGCACCACGCGCGACGAGCTGCTGCGCGAGGCGCGCAAGGATCCGCAGATGGAGCGCCTGAATCTTTCCGAGGCCTGGTTCTACGTCGGCCAGCAGCTGCTGCTCACCGGCGATGCCGAGGGCGCGCGGCGCATGTTCCAGCGCACGGTCGAGATCGGCGCGCTGCCGTACCGCGAGCACGCGTTCGCGCAGCTCGAACTCGGGCGCGCAGCGCGCTGAGCCCGCGGCAGCGTCAGCGCCAGACCTCGCGCGCGACCTCGACCACGCGCTCGAGCTTGCGCCACTGGTCGTCCACCGACAGCGCGTTGCCGTGGTGCGTGCTCGAGAAGCCGCATTGCGGCGACAGGCACAGGTTGTCCAGCGGCACGAAGGCGGCCGCCTCGTCGATGCGGCGCTTCAGCGCATCCTTGCTCTCCAGCTCGCCGACCTTGGTCGTCACGAGGCCGAGCACGACCTTCTTGCCGCGCGGCAGCGCCGCGAGCGGCTCGAAGCCGCCGGCGCGCGCGCTGTCGAACTCCATGAAGTAGCCGTCGACGTCGGTCGAGAACATCGCCTCGACCACCGACTCGTAGCCGCCCTCGGCGACCCACGCGCTCTTGAAGTTGCCGCGGCAGGTGTGGATCGTCACCGCCATGTCGGCCGGCTTGCCCGCCAGCGCCTCGTTGATCGTCTGCGCATAGCGCCGCGGCAGCGCGTCGGGGTCGTCGCCGTTGTCGATGCAGTTGGCGCGGATCTTCGGATCGCACAGGTAGGCGAAGGTGATGTCGTCGAGCTGCAGGTAGCGGCAGCCGGCGGCGGCCAGGTGTGCGATCGCCTGCCGGTAGGCGGCGGCCACGTCGGCCCAGAACGCGTCGAGATCGGGGTACACCTGCTTCGAGATCGACGCGCGCCCGCCGCGCAGATGCAGCATCGACGGCGACGGGATCGTCATCTTCGGCGTGCGCGAGGTGATCGACTTCAGGAACGCGAAGTGCTCGGTCATGATCGGCCGCGAGCACGCCACGCGGCCGCTGACGCTGGTGATCGGCGGCTGCTCCTGGCCGGCGAGCTTGAACTTCTCGCCCTCGTTGGTCTTCAGCTGCACGCCGTCGAGCTGGGCCAGGAAGTCCAGATGCCACCAGTCGCGGCGCAGCTCGCCGTCGGTGATCGACTGCAGCCCGATCGCCTCCTGCCGCTTCACCACCTCGCGGATCGCGCGGTCCTCGGCCTCGCGCAACGCCGCGGCATCGACCGCGCCGGACTTGAAGCGCTCGCGCATCGCGGCCAGCTCGGCCGGGCGCAGCAGGCTGCCGACGTGATCGGCTCGAAACGGGGGCTTGGCGGTCATCGATCGTCTCCGGTGGCGCGAGTCAATACCTTAGCAGCGCGCACGCCCTTTGGGCGCCGTCAGCCAGCCGTCGGCCGGGGCTCCTAAGCTGCGCCGCATCCAATCGCAAGGAGATATCCATGGCACGTGAGGTCTACGTCGTCGGTGCCGCGCGCACCGCCATCGGCACGTTCGGCGGCACGCTCAAGGACACGCCGCTGGCCGACCTGGCCACGCTGGCCGTGAAGACGGCGCTCGAGCGCAGCGGCGCCGCGGCAGGCAAGGTCGGGCATGTGGCGATGGGCACGGTGATCCCCACCGAGCCGCGCGACGCCTACCTCAGCCGCGTGGCAACGGTCAACGCCGGCCTGCCCAAGGAGACGCCGGCCTTCAACGTGAACCGGTTGTGCGGCTCGGGGTTGCAGGCCATCGTGTCGGCGTCGCAGGCGATTCTGCTCGGCGACTGCGAGCTTGCGATCGGCGCCGGTGCCGAATGCATGTCGCGCGGCGCGTACCTGATGCCCGCCGCGCGATTCGGCGCGCGCATGGGCGATACGCAGCTGCTCGACATGATGGTCGGCGCGCTGCACGACCCGTTCCACAAGATCCACATGGGCATCACCGCCGAGAACGTCGCCGAGCAGTTCGGCATCAGCCGCACGCAGATGGACGAGCTGGCCGTGCAGAGCCATCGCCGCGCCGCCGCCGCCATCGCCGCCGGCCGCTTCAAGGAGCAGATCGTTGCGGTGATGATCAAGACGCGCAAGGGCGAGGTCGCGTTCGACACCGACGAGCACGTGAAGGGCGACACCACGCTCGAGACGTTGGCCAAGATGAAGCCGGCGTTCAAGAAAGACGGCACCGTCACCGCCGGCAACGCCTCGGGCATCAACGACGGCGCGGCGGCGCTGGTGCTCGCCAGCGGCGAGGCCGTCAAGGCGCAGGGCCTGAAGGCGCTGGCGCGGCTGGTGGGCTATGCGCATGCCGGCGTCGAGCCGACCATCATGGGCATCGGCCCGGTGCCGGCCACGCGCAAGGTGCTCGAGCGCACCGGCCTCGCGGTGAAGGACCTCGACGTGATCGAGAGCAACGAGGCCTTCGCGGCGCAGGCCTGCGCGGTGGTCAAGGAGCTGGGGCTCGACCCGGCCAAGGTCAACCCCAACGGCTCGGGCATCTCGCTCGGCCACCCGGTGGGCGCCACCGGCGCGATCATCACCACCAAGGCGCTGTACGAGCTGCAGCGCGTCAAGGGCCGCTACGCGCTGGTCACCATGTGCATCGGCGGCGGCCAGGGCATCGCGGCGATCTTCGAGCGCTGCTGAGCAGCTTGTCACGCTAGGGCGGCACCCCGGGGCACACGCTCCACCCGACCCCGGGGAGCCCGCCACGCCTCATTTTCGCCAGCCGTGACAAACTGTTGGCCTGTGACGCCCCGCCCGGGCGTCGCCAAACACCGATCAGGCCGACACCGACATGAACGCACCCCTGGCCCTGCCCGCGCTGGCCGAGATCCGCCAGCACGAGGAAGAGATGGTCGCCATCCGGCACCAGATCCATTCGAATCCGGAGCTGGCCTACGAGGAACACGCCACCGCCGATCTGGTGGCCGAGCGCCTGGCGCGCTGGGGCTACGAGGTGCACCGCGGCCTCGGCGGCACCGGTGTCGTCGGCACGATCCGCGCCGGCACCGGCACGCGCCACATCGGCCTGCGCGCCGACATGGATGCGCTGCCGATCGCCGAGACGAGCGGCAAGCCCTGGGCGAGCAAGGTGTTCGGCAAGATGCACGCCTGCGGCCACGACGGCCACACCGCGATGCTGCTGGCTGCCGCGCGCCACTTCGCCGCGACGAAGCGCTTCGACGGTCACCTGCACCTCGTGTTCCAGCCGGCCGAAGAAGGCCTGGCCGGCGCGAAGAAGATGCTCGACGACGGCTTCCTGAAGCTGTTCCCGTGCGAGGCGATGTTCGGCATGCACAACATGCCCGGCAAGCCGGCCGGCAAGTTCATGGCCGTGCCGGGCTTCGCGATGGCGAGTTCGGACTCGGTGGTCATCAAGGTGCGCGGCAAGGGCAGCCACGGCGCGATGCCGCAGACCTCGGTCGACCCGATCGTCGCCGCGTCGAGCATCGTGATGGCGTTGCAGACCATCGTCTCGCGCAACGTGCCGCCGCTGGAGATGGGCGTGGTCACCGTCGGTGCCATCCACGCCGGCGAAGCGCCCAACGTGATCCCCGCCGAATGCGAGCTGCGCCTGTCGGTGCGCGCCTTCCGCCCCGACGTGCAGGACCTGCTCGAACGCCGCATCGGCGAGATCGCCCGCACCCAGGCCGCCGTCTACGGCGCCAGCGCCGACGTCGACTACCAGCGCCGCTACCCGGTGCTGTTCAACAACCCCGAGCAGACCGAGTTCTGCAAGCAGGTGGTGCGCGACTGGCTGGGCAGCGACGGCCTGCTCGGCGTGAGCGAGCCCGTCACCGGCAGCGAGGACTTCGCGTTCTTCCTCGAGAAGGTGCCCGGCTGCTACGTCTTCATCGGCAACGGCGAAGGCGAGCAAGGCGGCTGCATGGTGCACAACCCCGGCTACGACTTCAACGATGCCGTGCTGCCCACCGGCGCCAGCTATTGGGTGCGCGTGGCCGAGACCTATCTGAAACCGCAGCGCGCCTGAGCCGCGAGAAGCGCCTGCCCCAACACGCCCGAACCGTGATCCGCCGCCGCGACGATTCCGACCCCCACGAGCCTCGCGCGAGCCGCCTGCCGCGGCTGGCGCCGCCCACGGCCGAAGCGCCGGTGAGCCTGTCGCTGCGCGACATCGCGCCGGCGCCACCGCCGCCCGAGGTCGAGACGAACGACGACGACGACGGGCTCGTGATCTCGGACTCCGACTCGCGCTCGTGGGACGGCGACGAGGATCTCGACATCCGCCGCCAGCCCGGCCTTGCCGAGCAGCGCGCGGCCCGTCGCGCGCAGGTGCGCCGCGACCGGCTGCAGCATGCGGCCGAGCGCAGCTCGGCCGAGGAGCGCGCGGCGGTGGAACGTGCCGCCGCGGCCCGGGCTGCCGAGATGAGGGCGGCCGAAGAACGCGCTGCCGCCGCGCGCGCCGCCGAGCAGCGCGCGGCCGAGGAGCGCGCCGCGCAGGAAGCCCATGCGCTGCTGCGCGCCGAACGCGCGCGCCAGGCTGCCGAGGCAGCCGAGCGTGCGCGCGCCCAGCAGGCCGAGCAACTGGCCCGGCAGAAAGAGCACGAACAGGCACAGCAGCTGGCGCGCGATGTGCAGGCCCGCGAGGCGGCGCAGGCCGACGAGATTCGACGCGCCGAACGCCGCGCCGCCGCCGCGCGCGAGGCCGCGCTGCGCGCCGAGCAGGCGCGCGTGGCCGAGCAATTTGCCGCCGAAGCGCGCGCTGCGGCCGAGCGCGAGGCGCAGGCCAAGGCCGAAGCCCTGCGCGAGGCCGAGGCCCGCGCGGCGGCCGAGGCGGCGGCCAGGGCACACGAGGCATTCGCACCCGAGGTGCTGGTGCTCGGCGGCGCCAGCGCCACCACGCAGGCGCTGTGCGGCCAGCTGCAGGCCTTCGGCTTTCGCGTGCGCCAGCAGCGCGTGGCGCCGCAGTTGCCGGCACCGTGGCCCTTTGCCGCGGTGTTCGTCGACCGCGCGCTGGCGATGGAAGGCGGCGGCGATTCGATCGACCTGTGCAACCACGTGCGCGAAACCAGCCGCCTGCCCGGCGAACGCAAGCCGGTGCTGCTGCTGGTGGCCGACCAGATCGGCTCCACCGACCGCGTGCGCGCAGGCCTCGCCGGCTGCAACGAGCTGATCGTCGGCGAGATCACGCGCGGCTCGGTTGCCGGCGCGCTCGATCGCCGCGGCATCGTGCTGCCGTCCGACGCGCGGCGCGGCTGAACAATCTGCCCCCGGCGCCCGGCGTGCGATCATTCGCCGCCGGGCCGAACCCCATGCGTGGGCGGCCTCTTGCCGGAGACCGACGATGTTCAAAGCCATCCTGCTGAGCCAGACCGACGACAAGAAGACGCGCGCCGAGCTGCTCGACCTCGATGAATCGAAGCTGCCCGACCGCGACGTGACGGTCGACGTGGCGTACTCGACGCTCAACTACAAGGACGCGCTGGCGATCACCGGCCGCGGCGCCATCGTGCGCAACTGGCCGCTGGTGCCGGGCATCGATCTCGCGGGCACGGTGAGCGCGAGCCGCAGCGCCGAATGGAAGACGGGCGACAAGGTCGTCGTCACCGGCTGGGGCCTGGGCGAGAACCACTGGGGCGGCCTGGCGCAGAAGGCGCGGCTCGACGCCGGCTGGCTGCTGAAGATCCCGGCCCCGTTCACGCCGCGCAGCGCGATGACGATCGCCACCGCCGGCGTGACGGCGGCGCTCAGCGTGATGGCGCTGCAGCGCCACGGCCTGAAGCCGGGCGACGGCGAGGTGCTCGTCACCGGCGCCGCCGGCGGCGTGGGTTCGGTCGCTCTCGCACTGCTGGGCAGCCTGGGCTACACGGCGGTGGCCTCCACCGGCCGGCCGCAGGAGGAGAGCTATCTCAAGAGCCTCGGTGCTGCGCGCATCGCGGAGCGCGCCGCGCTCGCGCAGCCGGGCAAGCCGCTGCAGAAGGAGAGCTGGGCCGGCGTGATCGACACCGTGGGCAGCCACACGCTGGCCAACGCCTGCGCGCAGGCGCGCTACAACGGCGCCGTGGCGGCCTGCGGGCTGGCGCAGGGCGGCGACTTCCCGACCACGGTGATGCCGTTCATCCTGCGCGGCGTGACGCTGTACGGCATCAACAGCGTGCTGGTGGCCAACGACATGCGCCGCGATGCCTGGGCGCTGATGGCGCGGCACCTCGACGCGAAGAAGCTCGACGCGATGACGGTGGAGATCGGCCTCACCGAGGCCATCGCCTACGCGCCGCGCGTGCTCGACGGCCAGGTGCGCGGCCGCACGGTGGTCGACGTGCGGCGCTGAGGCCCGCCATGCGCCGGCGCGTCGCCGAAGCCCTCGCTGCCGCGTTCGCGGCACTGCTGCTCGCCGCCTGCGGCACCCCCGTCACCAACCCCGTCACCGGGCGCGAGGAGCGCACGGTGATGGACGAGGCGGCCGAGATCGAAGAAGGCCGCAAGGCGCACCAGGAGGTGATCGCCGAGATGGGGGCGGTGGCCGATGCGAAGCTGCAGGCCTACGTGAACGGCGTGGGCCAGAAGCTCGCGAAGCTGTCGCACCGGCCGCAGCTCGCCTGGACCTTCACGGTGGTCGACTCGCCGCAGATCAATGCCTTCGCGCTGCCGGGCGGCTACGTGTACATCACGCGCGGCATCATGGCCTACCTCGACAGTGAAGCCGACCTGGCGGGCGTGCTGGGCCACGAGATCGGCCATGTCACCGCGCGGCACGGCGCGCAGCGTGCCACGCGCGAGCAGAACGCCGGCGTCGGCGTGTTCGCCGCCACCGTGCTCGGCGCGGTGCTCGAGGCCGGCGGCCTGCGCGGCGCCGGCCAGATGGCGCAGGAGGTGTCGCAAGGCGTCGCCGCCGGCCGCATCGCGGCCTACAGCCGCGAGCAGGAGCTGCAGGCCGACCAGCTCGGCGCCGAGTACCTGTCGCGCGCGCAGTACGACCCCAAGAACATGGTCGACGTGATCGCGCTGCTGCGCAGCCAGGAGCAGTTCGCCGCGGAGTCGGCCAAGGCCGACGGCCGCCCTGCCCCGGGCGGCACGAACTGGCTCTCGTCGCACCCCAGCAACGAGCAGCGGCTGCAGCAGATCCGCGAGGCGGCGGCGAAGTACCAGGGCCGCTACGGCGATGACGGGCGTGCGCGCTACCTCGCCGCGATCGACGGCATGACCTTCGGCGACGGCCGCGCGCAAGGCGTCACGCGCGGCCAGCGCTTCTACCACGAAGGCCTCGGCATCACGCTCGCGGCGCCGCCGGGCTACGCGGTGCGCAACGAGAGCGCGGCCGTCGGTATCGTCAACGCGGCGGGCGACGCCGCGCTCGTGCTGCAGCCCGTGCCCGGCGAAGCCGGCACCACGCACGACGAGATCGTGCGCAATGTCTTTAAGCCCACGCAGGCGCAGGTGGAGCGGCTCACGCTGAACGGGCTGGCCGCGTCGCGCTACGCCGGCCAGCGCACCAGCCAGCAGGGTGCGCAGCAGGCCTTCGAGGTCACGCTCGTCACCGGCCCGCAGGAGCGCATCTACGCGATGCGCGGCGTCGCGCGCGATGCCGCGGCGCTGCAGCGCGCACGGCCCGCGCTGCGCGAGGCCGAGGCCAGCTTTCGCGCGATGACGGCGGCCGATCGCAACGCTGCGCGGCCGTGGGTGGTGAAGACCGGCAACCTGCCCGCGGGCGGCCTGAGCGAGCTGGCGCGCCGCTCGCCGCTGCCGCATGCCGAGGGCCACCTGCGCCTGCTCAACGGCGCCTATGGCGGCGGCGCCGAGCCGCGCGCGGGGCAGCGAATCAAGTTCGTCGAGTAGCCGCGGTCAGGCCGACGCCGGGTGCGCGATCAGGCCGACGTCAGGTGCGCGTCGGCCGCGCTGCGGATGTGCAGCGGCAGCCGGCTCAGCATCCAGCGGATCGCCGCCGGCACCAGCACCAGGTCGTCGACCACGCCGATGATCGGCAGCGTGTCGGGGATCAGGTCCAGCGGCGACACCAGGTACAGCAGCACCAGCGCGGTGCCCACCTTGAGCCAGCGCGGCGCATCGGGATGCCGCAGCGCGAACCACAGCCTGCGCGCATCGCCCTTGACCACCAGCCACAGCACCGACAGACGCTTCCACATCGCCAGATCCTCCTGACGGGCATGCCAGCCCGCAGCCCACAACGTGGGGTGCGCCGGCCGGATGACAAGGCCGCGGCGTCGATTGGCGTTTGCACCAGCGGCGCGGGCGGGCTGCGGGTCTACAGTGCCCGTCCGCCCGATCCGGCGGCAAGAGGAGTGACACGACCATGCGCAAACAAATCCTGCCGCTGCTGGCCGCCGCCGCGCTGGCGCTCGCCGCCTGCAGCACCGCACCCACGCGCCCGGCCGGCTGGGCCGCGCCAGAGGCGGTGGTGGCGCCGTCGAGCTTCACCGGCGTGCACGGCCTGGCCATCGACGCCAAGGGCCGGCTGCTCGCCGGCAGCGTGGTGGGCAGCGCGATCTGGGAGGTCGATCGCGCGAGCGGTGCCGCAAAGATCCTGATCGGCGGCCCCGAGGGCCAAGCCGACGACATCGCCGTCGGGCCCAAGGGCGAGCTGGCGTGGACCAACTACCTGATGGGCATGGTGCGCATGCGCGATGCCGACGACGCGCCGATGCGCGTGGTGGCCAAGGATCTGCCCGGCATCAACTCGCTGGACTTCGACCGCCGCAACGGCAAGCTCTATGCGGCGCAGGTCTTCCTCGGCGACGCGCTGTGGGAGCTCGACCCCGCGGGCCAGAAGCCGCCGCGCCTGATCGCCAAGGATCTCGGCGGCTTCAACGGCTTCGAGGTCGGCCCCGACGGCATGCTCTACGGGCCGCTGTGGTTCAAGAACGCGGTGGTGAAGATCGACCCGGCCAACGGCGCCGTCACGGTGATCAACCGCGAGTTCAAGATCCCCGCGGCGGCCAACCTCGACGGCAAGGGCAACCTCTACGTGGTGGACACCGCCACCGGCGAGCTGGCGCGCGTGGAACTCGCCAGCGGCCGCAAGACGGTGGCCGCCAGGCTCGCGAGCGCGCTCGACAACCTGGCCATCGCGCCCGACGGCACGGTCTACGTGTCGAACATGGCCGACAACGCGGTGCAGGCCTACAACCCCGCCACCGGCGCCGTGCGCACGCTCACCAGCGGCAAGCTCGCGGTGCCCGCGGGCGTGAAGGTCGACGGCGGCCAGCTGTGGGTGGCCGACATCTTCGCCTTCCGCGGCGTCGACCTCGGCACCGGCGCCGTCACCGACATCAAGCGCATGCACGCGGCCGGTTCCGACATCGAGTATCCGTTCGCGGTCGGCGTGTCGAGCAAGCACATCGCGCTCGCCTCGTGGTTCACCGGCTGGGTGCAGGTGATGGACCGCGCCACGCGCAAGACCATCGCCAACCTGCACGGCTGGAAGGCGCCGTACGACGTGATCGCGCTCGAAGACGGCAGCCTGCTGGTGGCCGAGATCGCCACCGGCAGCATCATCCAGGCGAGTGGCGCCGACTTCGCGACGCGCCGCACGGTGACCACCGGGCTCGCCGGCCCGGTGCAGATGACGCTCGGCCGCGACGGCGCGATCTACGTCACCGAGGCCGCGGGCAAGCTCACGCGCGTGGCCCTGGCCGACGGCGCGAAGACCGAGGTCGCCTCCGGCCTCGCGCTGCCCGAGGGCGTGGCGCAGACGCCGTGGGGCAGCTTCATCGTCGCCGAAGCGGCCGCCGGCAAGCTCACCGAGATCGACCCCGCGAGCGGCCAGCGCCGCACCGTGGCCGACAAGCTGCCGATCGGCCTGTCGATGAGCCCGGGGCTGCCGCCACCCGGCGTGGCCACCGGCGTGGCGGTCGACGCGCAGGGCAACGTCTACTTCAGCGCCGACCGCAACAACGCGCTGTACCGCGTGCGGCCGCAACGCTGATCGTCACGCCGCCGGCGGCGGCGGTGATCGCTACGCCGCCGATGGCGGCGGTGTGCGCCGCCGCCACGCGCGCAGCGCGACCAGCAGCATCGCGCCGGTCAGGCTGCCGAGGGCAACCGGGTTGTCGCCCAACAGCTCGGGCAGCTGCAGCAGCCACTCGGGGCATTTCTGCTCCAGGTAGCGCGTCAGCTCGAGCACCTGCGGCGCGCCGATGCGCATCGCGTCTTCGAGGTGCAGCTGCGCGCCCGTCCAGCGCTCGGGCGGCAGCAGCCGCGCGAACGCGCCGGCCGCGATGGCACCGAGCGCGAGCGGGCCCACCGGCTGCAGCAGCCGGTCGAGCAGGCGCAGCCGCACCGAATGCGGCGCTTCGGCATACAGAGCCGCCACCAGCGGCGCAACGCTGGGCGGTGGCGACACGTCGACGGCCGGCGCAGCCGCGGCGGCCCGAGGGGTGTTGATCGTGTCCATGCCGGCACCATAGCGCCGGCGCGCGACGATTGCGTGAATGCGAACGCAAAGAAATGTGTCGATCGGGGTCTATCGCTCGCGCCGCAGCGCACCGCGGCGGTGCGTGCCTCAGCGCCAGGTCTTCTTCTTCTTCCAGCGCCGCTCGCCGCGCACGCCGGCGTCCTTCATGCCGAGGTAGAACTCGCGGATGTCTTCCTTCTCGCGCAGCACGTCGCAGCGGTCTTCCATGACGATGCGGCCGTTCTCGAGCACGTAGCCGTGGTCGGCCACGTTGAGCGCCATGTTGGCGTTCTGCTCCACCAGCAGGATCGTGGTGCCGCGCTCGCGATTGATGCGCACCACGATCTCGAAGATCTCGCGCGTGAGCTTGGGGCTCAGGCCGAGGCTCGGCTCGTCGAGCAGGATCAGCTCCGGCGCGCCCATCAGCGCGCGGCTGATCGCCAGCATCTGCTGCTGCCCGCCCGAGAGCAGCCCGGCGTCCTGCTTCTCGCGTTCCTTCAGGATCGGAAAGTAGCCGTACACGAGCTCCAGGTCGCGCGCGAGGCCGTCGCGGTCGCGCCGCGTGTAGCCGCCCATCATCAGGTTCTCGCGCACCGACAGCAGCGGGAACACTTCGCGCCCCTCGGGCACGTGCACGAGGCCGCGGCGCACGATGTCGGCCGGGTCGTGGCCGGTGATGTCGTCGCCCTTGAAGTGCACGCTGCCGCGGTTGGGGTCGAGCACGCCCGAGATGGTCTTCAGGATCGTCGACTTGCCGGCGCCGTTGCTGCCGAGCACGGTGGCGATCTCGCCCTTGCGCACCTCGAGGCTGACGCCGCGGATGGCCTTGATGGGGCCGTACGCGCTCTCCACGTTGGCGAGCACGAGCAGGCCGCCGGCAGTGGGATCCGTGCTCATGCCGCCTTCCTGCGCAGCGACGACAGGTCGTCGGTCGAGCCGAGGTAGGCCTCGATCACGCCGGGGTGCGACTGCACCTCGGCCGGCGTGCCGAGCGCGAGCACCTCGCCCTGGTTCATCGCCAGCACGCGGTCGCTCACGCGCGAGACCAGGCTCATGTCGTGCTCGACCATCAGCACGGTGATGCCCAGCTCCTTGCGGATGTCGCGGATCCACCAGGCCATGTCGTCGGTCTCCTCGACGTTGAGGCCGGACGACGGCTCGTCGAGCAGCAGCAGCTTCGGCCCCATGCACAGCGCGCGCGCCACCTCCACCACCTTGCGCACGCCGTAAGGCAGCCCGTGCACGAGCGCGTCGCGGTGGTGCTGCAGGTCGAGCAGGTCGATCACCTTCTCGGCCTGCTCGCGCGCCTGCAGCTCGGCGCGACGCGCTGTCGGCGTGAAGAGCAGGTTATGCCAGACACCGCTGCCCTGGTGCACGTGGTGGCCGATGAGCAGGTTCTGCAGCACCGAGGCGTGCTCGAACAGCTCGATGTTCTGGAACGTGCGCGCGATGCCGAGCCGGGCGATCGCGTGCGGCGGCAGCTCGTTGAGCCGCTGCCCCTCGAACTGCAGCGTGCCGCCGGTGGGGTTGTAGATGCGGCTGATCAGGTTGAACACCGTGGTCTTGCCGGCGCCGTTGGGGCCGATCAGCGTGAACACCTCGCCGCGCCGCACGTCGAAGCTCACCTTGTTGACGGCGAGCACGCCGCCGAAGCGCACGCTGAGGTCGCGGGCGGAGAGGAGGACTTCTGGCTCGCTCATGATGCGATGTTGCCCATGCCGGTACCGAGCAAGGCAAAGGCGGGTTGGGGCAGGCCTGGGCGCTTCGATGAGGCGCCCCCGGTCCTGCCCCGACCCACCTTTGCCCAGCACCGCTCACTGCCTTCGTCGAACACCACGAGCGGTTCTGCGCGGTGGGCGGTACCCGTTGGGGGCGATTTGTGGGGCGGCGAGGAGCGCAGCGACGAGGGTCGGCGCGCGCAGCGCGCTTCGTGCTCTGACTCGCCGACGATGTTTGAACGGAGCGAGCGAAGCTCGCGCAGTGAGTTCGGCGGCGCGACCCTCGGCGCGAGCACCGCAGCGCAGTCCTCGCCGAAGGCGAGGACCGACCCAGTATGAGCCCCCAGCGGGTACCGCCCGCCGCGCCGCGCGAACTCCGAACAAGTGCGATGCACCCTCACCTCAACCGCTCCGACTTCGCAAACGCCTTCTGCCGCCTGAACATGCCCTTGCGGTAGAACGGAAACAGCTGGAAGAACGTGCGGATCTTCAGCCAGCGGCCGTACATGCCCATCGGCTCGAACAGCACGATCGCCACCAGCACCAGCCCGTACACGAACGCCTGCAGCCCGCTCGCCTGGCCGATCGCGGCGGGCAGCGCGTCCTTGCTCACCGCGATCAGCTGCGGCATCGCGATCAGGAAGATCGCGCCGAGGAACGCGCCGTGCACCGAGCCCAGCCCGCCCACCACCACCAGCAGCAACAGCTCGATCGACTGCAGCGCGCCGAACTGGTCCGGCGAGATGAAGCGCAGCTTGTGCGCATACAGCGCGCCGGCCAGCCCGGTGAGCGCGGCCGAGATCGCGAAGGCGAGCGTCTTGTATTGCGCGATCGCGATGCCCATGCTCTGCGCCGAGATCTCGGAGTCGCGGATCGCCACGAACGCGCGGCCGGTGCCCGAGCGCATCAGGTTCAGCACGCCGAACGTGCACACCACGCACACGCCCAGGCACAGGTAGTAGAAGCCTTCGCCCGAGCCCAGCTCGAAGCCGAAGATCTGCACCCCCGGCACGTTGCGGCCCGAGTTGCCGCCGGTCACGCTCTCCCAGCGCGCCAGCACCTCCTCGACGATGAAGCCGAACGCCTGCGTGGCGATCGCGAGATAAATGCCCTTCACGCGCAGCGCCGGCAGGCCGACGATGACGCCCACCGCGGCCGACAGCGCCGCCGCGCAGCTCAAGCTCAGCAGGAACGGCCAGCCGATGCCGAGCAAGAAGGCCTGCGTGTACGCGCCCACGCCGAGAAACGCCGCGTGCCCCAGCGACGCGAGCCCGGTGAAGCCGGCCAGCACCATCAGCCCCAACCCGGCGATCGAGTAGATCAGGATGAACGCCAGCTGCGTGAGCCAGTAGTCGCCCACCACCCACGGCGCGGCCAACAGCGCAACGGCGAGCACCGAATACCAGAACGCCTGCCCGCCGTGCTTGACGATGCGGATGTCCTGCTCGTAGTCGGTCTTGAAGATGAAGCGCATCGCCTGCCGCCGCCTTGTCAGACCTTCTTGCGCGCCGCGCCGCCGAACAAGCCATTCGGCTTCACCACCAGCATCACCAGCACGACCACATACGCCGCGATGTCCTTGAAGCCCTCGGGCAGGTACACGCCGGCCAGCGTCTCGACCACGCCGATCACCAGCCCGCCGACGATGGCGCCGGGCAGGCTGCCGAAACCGCCCACCACCGCGGCCGGAAAGGCCTTCAGCCCGATGAAGCCCATGTTCACGTGCACGAAGGTGAACGGCGCCAGCAGCAGCCCGGCGATCGTGGCCACCGCGGCCGACAGGCCCCACACCAGCCCGTTGAGCCGCTGCACCGGAATGCCCATGTAGTAGGCGGCGAGCTGGTTCTGCGACGCGGCCTGCATCGCGATGCCCACGCGGCTGCGGCTGAACATCAGGTACAGCAGGCCGCACAGCGCGACGGTGACCACGATCACCACCACCTGCTCCACGCTGAACACCAGCGCGCCGAGGTTCCAGGTCTGGCCCTTGTACGGCGCCGGCAGCGCGTGCGTGTCGGAGCCGTAGCCCGGCACCATGGTGACCAGGCCGCGCGCCATGTAGCCGATGCCGATGGTCAACATCACGATGGTGAACTGCGGCTGGCCCAGGATGGGCCGGATCACCACGCGCTCGAGCAGCACGCCGAAGGCCGCCATCGCGGTGATCGCCAGCACCACCGCCACCGCGAACGGCAGCTGCACCAGCTCCATCAGCGCCAACCCGGCGAAGGCGCCGAGCATCATCAGCTCGCCCTGCGCGAAGTTGACCGTCTCGGTGGCCTTGTAGATCAGCACGAAGCCGAGCGCGATGAGCGCATAGATGCAGCCCACCGAGATGCCCGAGACGAGAAGCTGGAGAAATGCCACCGCGGTGCCCGTTTGGTCGGGGCGCAAGCATGCCTGCTCGCGCCGCCGGCCCGGCGCCGGGACTTCCCTAGGACGCTGGGTCGCCTACGCGACCCGGTGGTAGCGCCACACCCCGTCGGCGCCGGTCTCGCGCGCGATCTCGCCGCGCGCGAGCAGGTAGTTCAGGTGCGCCAGCGTCTCGCCGGTGGCCATGCCGAGCAGCTCGGGCCCCTCGATCATGCGCGCGAACAGCGCGCCGAAGCAGTCGATCACGCGCTTGGGCCCTTCGCCGAGGCCGCGGCGCAGGCGCTCGAGGCTGCGCAGGTGGCCGCCGGTGAGGCGATCGAGCCGCGCGTGCAGGCCGTGAAACGGCTCGCCGTGCGAGGGCAGCACGAGCACGTCGTCGCTCACGTCGGCGCGCAGCTTCGCCAGCGACTCCAGCCAGTCGGCCAGCGGGTTGGCGTCGGGCTCGGTGGGGAACACCGACACGTTCGACGAGATGCGCGGCAGCACCTGGTCGCCCGAGAGCAGCAGCTTGCGCTCGTCGCACAGCAGGCAGGCATGCTCCGGCGAATGGCCGTGGCCGACGATCACGCGCCAGTCATGGTCGCCGATGCGCACCGGCTCGCCGTCGCGCAGGCGGCGGAAGCTGTCGGGCAGCGCATGCACCATGCGGCCGAAGCCGCCGAAGCGCACGCGATAGGTTTCGATCGCCTCGTCGTTCCAGCCGGCGTGGCGGTAGAAGCGGATCGCGTCGTCGGGCGCCTCGCGGCCGGTGTCGGCCACCAGCGAGCGGCACGAGAGGTACTCGAGCCGCGTCATCCACAGCCGCACGTCGAAGCGGCGCGTCAGCCAGCCGGCCATGCCCACGTGGTCGGGGTGCATGTGCGTGCACAGCACGCGCGTCGGCGGCCGGCCGGCCAGCGCGTCGGGCGCGGCGAGCAGCCGCGTCCAGCCGGCCAGCGCCTCGCGCGTCTGCGCGCCGGTGTCCACCAGCGCCCAGCCCTCGCCGTCGTCGAGCGCGTAGAGGTTGATGTGCGCCAGCGTCCACGGCAGGTGCATGCGCAGCCAGCGCACGCCGGGCGCGATCTCGCGGCCGTGGCCGTGCTCGGGCGGCTCGCCGCAGGGGTAGCGCAGGCCGGCGGCGGTGGTGCCGTCGGCATCGGGCCGGCCGTCGGCGCTCGGCCGCGCAGCGTCGGGCGCGGTCGTGGCCGGGGTTCTCGCTGAGGTCTTCTTCGGGCGCTGTGTCATGCTCGCTGCTTGCTGGTGAATGCACCGCCATCCGGCGCACCGCGCGTTGGCGCTCCAACCATAACCGATGTTCACGCCGCCCCTGGCCACCGCGCCACTCGTGATGGCCCTGCTCGTCGTGCTGGGTGCCGGCATCGTGCGCGGCTTCGCCGGGTTCGGCTTCTCGGCGCTGTGCGTAGCGGCGCTGTCGCTGCTCGCGCCGCCGGCGCAGATCGTGCCGCCGATCTTCGTGCTCGAGGTGGCGGCCAGCATCAGCCTGCTGCGCGGCGCCGCGCGCGATGTCGACCGGCGCTGGCTGTCGTGGCTGGTGCTCGGCAACGCGCTGGCCATTCCGCTGGGCATCGCCGCGCTGGCGTGGTTGCCCGAGACCGCGCTGCGGCTGATCATCGGCGCGCTGCTGCTGCTGGCTGCGCTGCTGCTGCGCGCCGGCGTCAAGCTCGCGCTCGCGCCCACGACGCCGGCGCGGCTGGCGGTGGGGCTGGTGTCGGGCTTCGTCAACGGCGTGGCGGCCATCGGCGGCATCGCGGTGGCGGTGATGCTGAACACGGCCACGCTGGCGCCGGCGGCGCTGCGCGCGACGATGATCGCGCTGTTTCTCTTCACCGACCTCTATGCGCTGGCGTGGGCGGCGCTGCTGCCGGGCGGCGGCGCCGACGGTGCTGCGCTGCTCGGGCGCGACACGCTGCGCTGGGCGCTGTGGATGATGCCGGCGATGCTGGCCGGCATCTGGATCGGCCAGCGCTCGTTCGCCGGCGTGTCGGAGGCCGCCTTTCGCCGCTGGGTGCTCGACCTGCTGATCGTGATCGCCGCGCTCGGCGTGGCGCGCGCCGCGGCCGCGCTGCTGGGCTGAACGAGCGAAGCGGCATGCCGCGCATGCCGCGGCCGGCCTACATCTTGCCCTTCCACGGCACCAGCCGGCGCTCGACCCAGCGCATCAGCAGGTCGAACAGGTAGGCCACGATGCCGATCACGATGATGCCCATGATCACGATGTCGGTGCGCAGGAAGTTCGACGCGTTGAGCACCATCTGCCCCAGCCCCACGTTGGCCGCCACCATCTCGGCAGCCACCAGCGTCGTCCAGCCGAAGCCGATGGCGATGCGCATGCCCACCAGGATCTCCGGCAGCGCCGACGGCAGCACGACGTGCCGGATGACCTGGCCGTAGCTGGCACCCATCGAGTACGCGGCGTTGATCTGCTCCTGCGAGGCGCTCTTCATGCCCGAGCGCGCGGCCAGCGCCAGCGGCGCGAAGCAGCTCAGGTAGATCAGCAGCACCTTGGGCAGCTCGTCGATGCCGAACCAGATGATGATCAGCGGCAGGTACGACAGCGGCGGCAGCGGCCGGTAGAACTCCAGCGGCGGGTCGAAGATGCCGCGCGCAACCCGGCTCATGCCCATCGCGATGCCCACCGGCACCGCGGTGAGCACCGCCAGCACGAAGGCCGCGAACACGCGCCCCATGCTGGCCACGAAGTGCTGCCACAGCGGCTTGTCGTTGGCCGCGCCGGTGAGGTAGGCGTAGAACTGCTCGAACACCGCCTGCGGCGTGGGCAGGAACAGCGGTTTCACCAGCCCGAGGTTGCTCACCAGCGCCCACAGCGCGAACAGCACGGCGATGGTGACGGCGCTGATGCCGACGCTCGAGCCCTCGCCCGGCACCTTGAACGCGCTGGTCTTCGGCGCGCCCGCATCTGCGCCGCGATCAGGCATCGGCCGGCTCCCGGGCGTGCACCAGCGCCAGCACCTCCTCGCGCAGCGCGATGAAGTCGCTCGCCGACTTCACCGCGCGCGCATCGCCCGCCTGCAGGAAGCGGCGCGAGAACGGCAGATCGTCGTAGACATGCGAGATGCGGCCCGGGCTCGGGCTCATCACGATCAGCCGCGTGGCGAGGAACAGCGCCTCCTCCACCGAGTGCGTGATGAAGAACACCATCTTGTGCGTGGCCGACCAGGCGCGCAGCAGGATCTCCTGCACCTGCTCGCGCGTGAACGCGTCGAGCGCGCCCATCGGCTCGTCCATCAGCATCACCGCCGGGTCGTTGGCCAGTGCGCGCGCGATGCCCACGCGCTGCTGCATGCCGCCCGACAGCTCGTACACCGCGCGATCGGCAAACTTCTCCAGCCCCACGCGCGCGAGCTGCTCCTCGGCACGCCGCGCGCGCGTGGCGCGGTCCACGCCGGCGAGGCGCAGCCCGAGCGCGACGTTATCGCGCACGTTCAGCCACGGCATCAGCGCGTGCTTCTGGAACACCACGCCGCGATCGGCGCCGGGGCCCATCACCGGGCGGCCGTCGAGCAGGATCTCGCCGCTCGACGGCGGCAGGAACCCGGCGATGCAGTTCAGCAGCGTCGTCTTGCCGCAGCCCGACGCGCCGAGCGCGACGACGAAGTCGCCGTCGTGCAGCGTGAGGTTCACCTCGGCCAGCGCCGCCAGCGTGCCGCCCCTGACGGCGTAGTTGACCGTCAGGCGGCGGATGTCGAGCGTGGGCACCGCCCGGCGCTTACTTGACGCCCGCCTTCTTCACGTAGGCGTCGGTCACGAAGGCGTTGTAGTCGGGCTTGACGTCCTGGATGCGGCCCTGCTCCTTGAGGAACACCGCGGTGTTGGCCATCGCCTTGGCGGCGCCGCCGCCAAGCCAGGTGGCCGACATCTGCTCGGTCGCGGTGGGGAACTTGTACAGCGCCATCGCGGCGGGCACGTCCTTGGCGTCGGCCTTGGTCCACTTGGCGACGGCTTTGACCTGCGCGGAGTCGGCGGTCCACTTGGCGGTGTTGGCGCGGTACTCGGCGTCGGCCTTGGCGAGCTGCTTGACGAGTTCGACCATGAAGCCTTCGTTGGCGGCGGCCCACTTGGCGTTGACGACCAGGCCGTCGAAGGTGGGGTAGCCCTTGGCGCCGATGCTGGCGGAGCTGGCGATGGCTTTGCCGTTGCCCTTGATCTTCGACAGCACGGGGTCCCAGATGAATGCGGCGTCGATGTCGCCGCGCTCCCAGGCGGCGGCAATCTCCGGCGGGCGCATGTTCATGACGTTGACGTCCTTGGCGGCGAGCCCTTCGAGCTTGAGCGCGGCCATCAGCTGGTAGTGCGCGGTGGAGACGAACGGGGTGGCGACTTTCTTGCCTTTCAGGTCCTTGACGCCGGCAACATTGGAGCCGTTGCGCGCGATCAGCGCTTCGGCGTCGGCGATGTCGTCGAGGATCCAGAAGAGCTTGATTTCCTGGCCCTGGCTGGCAGCGGCGGTGATGGGGCTGGAGCCGGCTTCGCCGAGCTGCACGTCGCCGCTGGCCATGGCCTTGATGACGTCGCCGCCGCCGCCGAACATGCGCCAGTTGATCTTGTAGCCGGTGGCCTTTTCCAGCTCGCCCGATTCCATCACCGTGCGCAGCGGCACCAGCATGTCCTGGTGCGCGAAGGTCACTTCCTTGGTCTGCGCGTACGCCGCGCCCGCCCCCACCCACGTTAGCGCGGCCACGGCCGCGAGCTTCCAGTTCTTCATCGTCTCCTCCTAGCGAATCAGCCACCACGGTCATCGTCGCACACGCACGTGCGCCGCGACATCGACGCGCAGAGTTGCCCACGCCGCCCCTGCAGCGCATGGGGACTTACCCGCAGCCGCAGCGCCCGTTGCGCGCGGTTGCAGCCGCGCCGGCGCGTTGAGGGTTCCCCGCTGGCGCGAGCGGCATGCGCCGCACCACAATGTGCGCCCACTCCGCTGTCGAGCCCCCCATGAGCACGGCCACACCGTCGATCACCGCCGCGGGCGACCGCGACCGCACCCACCACCTGCATCCCTACACGCAGCTGCGCCAGCTCGAGAAGGAAGGCCCGCTCGTGATCGTGCGCGGCGACGGCGTGCGCGTGTTCGACGAGCACGGCAACGGCTACATCGAGGGCATGGCCGGGCTGTGGTGCGCGTCGCTCGGCTTCTCCGACAAGCGGCTGGTCGATGCGGCCACGCGCCAGCTGCAGGTGCTGCCGTACTACCACGCGTTCTCGGGCAAGGTGCCGGGGCCGGTGACCGAGCTGGTGGAGGCGATGATCCGCTGGGCGCCGGTGCCGATGGCGCGCGTGCTGTTCGCCAACTCGGGGTCGGAATCGAACGACACGGCGTTCAAGCTCGTGCGCTACTACAACAACGCGCGCGGCCGGCCGAAGAAGAAGAAAATCATCGCGCGCGACAAGGCCTATCACGGCGTGACGGTGGCGGCGGCGTCGATGTCGGGCATCCCGATGATGCACCAGCATTTCGACCTGCCGATCGACGGCGTGGTGCGCGTGGGCTGCCCGCACCACTACCGTTTCGCGCAAGCCGGCGAGAGCGAGGCGCAGTTCGCCGAGCGCCTGGCGCGCGAGCTCGAAGACACGATCCTGCGCGAAGGCCCCGACACGGTGGCTGCGTTCATCGCCGAGCCGGTGCAAGGCGCCGGCGGCGTGATCATTCCGCCGGCCGACTACTTCGGGCGCGTGCAGGCGGTGCTGAAGAAGTACGACATCCTGCTGATCGCCGACGAGGTGATCACCGGTTTCGGTCGCCTGGGCCAGCCCTTCGGCACCAACGTGTTCGGCCTGAAGCCCGACCTGATCACGGTGGCCAAGATGCTCACGTCGGCCTACGTGCCGATGTCGGCGCTGTACGTGAGCGACGCGATCTACCAGGTGGTGGCCGATACCTCGGCCGCGGTGGGCAGCTTCGGCCACGGCTACACCTACAGCGGCCACCCGGTGGCCTGCGCGGTGGCGCTGGAGGCGTTGCGCATCTACGAGCGCGACAACCTCGTCGGCCACGTGCAGCAGGTGGCGCCTCGATTGCAGCACGGCCTGCAGCGATTCGCCGGCCACGAGATCGTGGGCCATGTGCGCGGCCTGGGGCTGATCGGCGCGATCGAGCTGGCGGCCGACCCGGCCAGGCGCCAGCCCTTCGACCCGGCGCGCGGCGTGGGCGCGTATTTCGTCAGGCGCGCGCAAGCCCACGGCCTGATCGTGCGCGTGCTCGGCGGCGACGTGATCGCGTTCTCGCCGCCGCTGATCATCTCGGCGACGGAGATCGACGAGATGATGGGCAAGGCCGAGAAGGCGTTGGCGGATACGGTGGCTTGGGTTCGGAGTTGGAAGGGTTGAGGGGCGGTGATTGCCTTCATTCAATCGGTCGCGCGGCGCGGCGGGCGGTACCCGCTGGCCGCACGCGGCGCATGCCACCGCTGGTGCTGGGCAAAGGTGGGTTGGGGCAGGCCTGGGCGCGCCTATGAGGCGCCGAGAAGCGCAGGCGGGCGAAGGTTGCCCATCGCCGTAAGGCGATGGGACGGCGAGGACTTCGAGCTCCGAGCACAGCGGCGCCGCGCAGCGGCGTCACGGCCGTGCGAGGGGCGAGCGTGGACGAAGAGCCGTCCACTGCGGACGGCTCTTCGCCTCGCGAGCGGCTGGCGCCTGCAGGCGCCAGCGCGGCCTGCAAGGCAGTTCCGCAGCCGCCCTCGCAGTGCGAGGACCACAGGGCACCCCGGAGCGAAGCGTAGGGGCGCCTCATCGAAGCGCCCAGGCGTGCCCATGCCTGCCTTTGCCACGCTCGATCTAGGCACGCGAGCAGCCTCAACACCAACCACATGGCACTGATCGAATTCGACCACGTGCACAAGCACTACCCCGGCAGCGCGCAAGCCGCGGTGGATGACTTGAACCTGCACATCGAATCCGGCGAGTTCCTCACGCTGCTCGGGCCCTCGGGCTCGGGCAAGACGACGACGCTGATGCTGCTGGCCGGCTTCGAGGCGCCCACGCGCGGGCAGATCCGGCTCGACGGCACGCCGATCGAGAGCCTGCCGCCGCACAAGCGCAACATGGGCGTGGTGTTCCAGAGCTACTCGCTGTTTCCGCACATGACGGTCGAGCAGAACGTGGCCTTTCCGCTCGGCGTGCGCAAGGTCAGCGCCGCGCAGGCGCGCGAGAAGGTGGCCGCTGCGCTGGCCAAGGTGCACCTGCAGGCCTTCGCACAGCGCAAGCCCAACCAGCTCTCGGGCGGCCAGCAGCAGCGCGTCGCGCTCGCGCGCGCGCTGGTGTTCGAGCCGCGGCTGGTGCTGATGGACGAGCCGCTGTCGGCGCTCGACAAGAAGCTGCGCGAGCAGATGCAGCTCGAGATCCGCCGCCTGCACCGCGAGCTGGGCGTCACGATGGTGTTCGTCACGCACGACCAGGCCGAGGCCATGACGCTGTCGGACCGCGTCGCCGTGTTCAACCACGGCCGCATCGAGCAGCTCGCCACGCCGCAGGTGCTCTACGACGCGCCGGCCAACCCGTTCGTGGCCGGCTTCATCGGCGACAACAACATGCTGAGCGCGGTCGACTCCGGCGCGCAGGGCCCGCATGCGCTGCTGCGCGCCGGCGAACATCTGCTGCGCGGCCGCCGCGGCAGCGTGACGGCCGCGCGCGACAACGGCGCCAACGCCACGCTGTGCGTGCGGCCCGAGTCGCTGCAGATCGCCGCCGACGCCGCGGCGCTCGCCACCGAGAACCGCCTCGCGGCGACGCTGGTCGACGCCATCCACCAGGGCGACCACTGGCGCCTGGTGATGCAGATCCAGGGCGACGTCGCACCAGCCGCTGCGACCGGCGCCGCGCCGCAGGCCTGGCACGCCAAGGTCGGCGCCGGTGCGCTGCCGCCGGGCCTGTCGCCCGGGCAGCGCCTGGCCTTCGGCTTTCGCGCCGACGATGCCTGGGTGTTCTGAGGTTCCGCCGCTTCCCATGTCGTTCAACCCGAGGAGAGACAGACGATGACCACCACCCACATCACCCGCAGCCTGCTCGCCGCAGCAGCGCTGGCCGCATGCTCGCTCGCGGCACACGCGCAGGGCCGCGACCTCACGGTCGTGTCCTGGGGCGGCGCCTACCAGGACGGCCAGAAGGAGGTCTACTTCAAGCCCTTCAACGCCGCCGGCACCAAGCTGCTCGACGAAGCGTGGGACGGCGGCCTCGGCGTGCTGCGCACCAAGGTCAAGGGCGGCAACAACAACTGGGACGTGGTGCAGGTCGAGGCCGACGAGTTGGAAGTCGGCTGCGACGAGGGCCTGTACGAGAAGCTCGACGTGGCCAAGATCGGCGGCGCCGCGCGCTACCTGCCCGGCACCGTGCACGCCTGCGGCGTCGGCGCGATCATCTACAACCTCGTGCTCGCCTACGACGGCGACAAGACCAAGACCGCGCCCACCGGCTGGGCCGACTTCTTCGACAGCAAGAAGTTTCCCGGCAAGCGCGCGATCCGCAACGGCGCCAAGTGGAACCTCGAGGTCGCGTTGATCGCCGACGGCGTGCCGAGTGCCGACGTCTACAAGGTGCTGCGCACGCCCGAGGGCGTGGAGCGCGCGTTCAAGAAGCTCGACACCATCAAGCCCGACCTCGTGTTCTGGAAGAGCGGCGCTCAGCCGCCGCAGATGCTCGCCGCCGGCGACGTGGTGTTCACCACCGCCTACAACGGCCGCATCACCGCCGCCAACGAGAAGGACAAGAAGAACTTCAAGATGGTGTGGAAGGACACGCCCTACACGATGGACTCGTGGGTCATCATGAAGGGCACGCCCAACAAGGCCAACGCCGAGAAGCTGGTGGAGTTCATGGGCCGGCCCGAGAACCAGGCCAAGCTGCCCAAGTACGTGCGCTACGGCGTCACGTCGGCCGGCGCGGCGCCGCTGGTCGACAAGAGCCTGATGGGCGAGCTGCCGACCAACCCCGACATCCTGAAGCAGGCCTTCGCCGAGGATCCGAAGTTCTGGATCGACAACGGCGACAAGCTCGCCGAGCGGTGGACGAAGTGGTCGGGCACCAAGTGACCAACCCCACCCCCTCTCCCGCACGCGGAGCCGAAGGCTCCGCCTTCGGGTGCGGGAGAGGGCTGGGGTGAGGGTCTTCGCTGGCCGCGCGCCCCTCCTCGCGCCGCTGACCGCGTTCCTGCTGGTGTTCTTCGTCGCGCCGCTGGCGTGGCTGCTGTCGCTGGCGGTGCGCGAGGCCGAGGTGCCGCGCGCGCTGCCGCGCACGCTGGCCGCGCTGGAGCACTGGGAGCCCGGCACGGCGCTGCCCGGCGCGCTGTGGCCGGCCTTCGCGCACGACCTGGTGGCCGCGCGCGAGGCCAGCACGCTCGCCGACGCGGCGCGGCGGCTGAACTACGAGGTCAACGGCGTGCGCTCGACGCTGATGCGCGCCGCGCGCGAGGCCGCGAGCGTGCCGCCGGAGCAGACGAGCGCCGGCTTCTTCGAGAAGATCGATCCGGCGCTGGCCACGCCGGCGTTCTTCGCCGCCGTCCGGCGCGCGCGCGGGCCGGTGTCGGCCTACTACCTGCTCGCCTCGGTGGACCTCGCGCGCGACGTGCAGGGCCACGTCCACCGCGTCGCGGCGGCCAACCGCATCTACCTCGACGTGCTCGGCCGCACGCTGGCCATCAGCGCGTCGGTGACGCTGCTCACGCTGCTGATGGGCTTTCCGGTGGCGATGCTGCTGACGCAGGTGAAGGAGCGCACCGCCGATGTGTTGATGATCCTGGTGCTGCTGCCGTTCTGGACCTCGCTGCTCGTGCGCACCGCCGCCTGGGTGGTGGTGCTGCAGCGCGAGGGCATGGTCAACAGCCTGTTGCTCAAGCTCGGCGTCATCGCCGAGCCGCTGACGCTGATCTACAACCGCGTCGGCGTGCTGGTGGCGATGACGCACGTGCTGCTGCCGTTCATGATCCTGCCGCTGTACAGCGTGCTCGAGGGCATACCGCCGCACTACATGCGCGCCGCCTCGAGCCTCGGCGCGCCGCCGCTCACCGCGTTCGTGCGCGTGTTCCTGCCGATCGCCGCGCCGGGCATCGCCGCGGGCTCGCTGATGGTGTTCATCCTCGCGCTCGGCTACTACATCACGCCGGCGCTGGTGGGTGGCGGGTCTGACCAGATGCTCAGCTACTTCGTCGCCACCTACACCACCGACACCGGCAACTGGGGCCTCGCCGCCGCGCTCGGCCTGCTGATGCTCGTGACGACGGCGGCGCTGTATGCCGTATCGCACCGCCTGTCGGGCGGGCGTGCGATGGCGGTGGGGTGAGCGCGATGCCGTGGCGAATCGTCTACTGGGCCTTTTGCGCGGCGGTGCTCGCTTTCCTGCTGGTGCCGATCGCGGCGATCGTGCCGCTGTCGTTCTCGAGCGGCTCGTTCCTCACCTATCCGATGCCGGGCTTCTCGCTGCGCTGGTACCACGAGGTGCTCGGCGGCGAGCGCTGGATGCGTGCGCTCGGCAATTCGCTCGTCGTGGGCTTCGCGGCCACGGTGATCTCGGTGGTGCTGGGCACGCTGGCGGCGCTCGGCCTGCAACGCTGGCGCGGCGCGCTGGCGGCTGCGCTCAGGCTCGTGATGCTGTCGCCGATGATCGTGCCGGTGATCCTGATCGCGGTGGCGAGCTACTTCTTCCTCGCGCCGCTGGCGCTGACCAGCACCTACACCGGCCTCGTCCTCGCGCACACGGTGATCGCGGTGCCGTTCGTGGTGGTGCCGGTGCTCACCGCGCTGGAGCTGCAGGACCCGAACCTCGCGCGCGCCGCGGCCTCGTGCGGCGCCACGCCGGCGCTCACGTTCTTGCGCGTCACGCTACCGGGCATCGTGCCGGCGATGGCCTCGGGCGCGTTGTTCGCCTTCGCCGCGTCGTTCGACGACGTGGTGATCGCGCTGCTGGTGTCGGGGCCCGATCAGCGCACGCTGCCGCGCGAGATGTTCTCCGGCCTGCGCGACAGCATCACGCCGGCGCTGACCGCGGTGGCGACGATCATGATCGTGTTCTCGACCACGATGTTCCTGCTGATGCAGGCGCTGCAGCGGCGCGCGCGCCGCGCCGCGCAAGCGCGGCCCGACGCCGCCTGAGCGGCCGCTTCAGCGCGCGCCGCCGATGCGCGTGCGCCCGCGCACCGGCTCGAACAGCGCGTCGAGGTCGCGCAGCCGCGCGGCCGCCTCGGCCTGGCTGATCGCGCGCGACACCTGCTCGAAGATCTCGGTGCGCAGGTACCAGAGGTCGTCGGGCAGGTCGGCACCGCGCACGCGCGAGCGCAGCAGGCTCGCGCCCTGCCCGTACACGCCGCGCAGCGCCTGCTCGAACTCCTCGCGCAGCTCGGCCATCTTGGCCACCGCGGTGGCGGGCCCGCTCAGATAGCGCGTGTTCGAGCGCGGCCAGAACGACCCCGATGCTGCCCATGCCTTCTGGAACATCGCCCGACTCCTCGTCCGCTCGCTGCAACCCTCGCGCCGCGCGCGCGCGTGGCGCGTCGCGCCTGCACAGTGAAGCGCACGCCCGGCGCCGCCACAACCCGGCGCTGCGGGCTTGTTGGTCGCGAAACCACACACAAGGCGGGATGTCCCTGTGGGGGTTTGTGCCCATGTTGCATTGCAGCAACTGCCTCGCAGCGCAGAGGCAATGCTGTCGTGCGCACGGCGTTCGCGGCCTGCAGCACGCGCCGGGTATGCTGGGCGCCGAGCGGCGACGCGTGCACGCAGCGCCGGATGTTCGCGATCGAGGAGGTTCTTCCACCATGGCCCAATCCAAACCGGTGAACGTGCTGATCCTCGGCGCGTCGTATGGCTCGCTGCTGGCCTCCAAGCTGTTGATGGCCGGCCACGACGCGACGCTGGTGTGCCGCCCCGCCAACGCGGCGCTGATCAACGGCGAAGGCATTCGCACGCGCATGCCGGTCAAGGGCCAGCCGGCGCCGGTGGAGGTCGATTCGCGCCGGCTGCCCGGCAAGGTCGATGCCGCCGGCCCCGGCGAGGTGAAGCTCGGCGACTACCAGCTCGTGGTGCTGGCGATGCAGGAGCCGCAGTACGCCGCCGCCGACGTGAAGGCGCTGATGCATGCGATCGCGCAGGCGAAGCTGCCGTGCCTGTCGCTGATGAACATGCCGCCGCTGCCGTATCTGGCGCGCATCGCTGGCATCGACGTGAAGGCCTGCCGCACGAGCTACACCGATGCGTCGGTGTGGGACGGCTTCGAGCCCGGAGCGATCGCGCTGTGCAGCCCCGACCCGCAGGCCGTGCGCCCGGCGGGCCAGCCGAGCAACGTGCTCGAGGTGCGGCTGCCCACGAACTTCAAGAGCGCGCCGTTCGGCAATGCGGCGCACACGGCGATGCTGCAGCGGCTGGAATCAGACATCGAAGCCGCGCGCTACGACGCCGGCAACGGCCCGCTCGAGCTGCCGGTGAAGCTCAAGGTGCACGACAACATCTACGTGCCGCTGGCCAAGTGGAGCATGCTGATGGCGGGCAACTACCGCTGCATCCACAAGGACGGCATCCGCCCGATCGAGCGCGCCGTGCACAGCGACCCCGAGCTGTCGCGCCACGTCTACCAATGGGTGGCAGACCTGTGCAAGTCGCTCGGCGCGAAAGACGAAGACCTGGTGCCGTTCGAGAAGTACGCCGCCGCCGCGAAGAGCCTGGTGAACCCGTCGTCGGTGGCGCGCGCGGTGTACGGCGGCGCGGCCAACGTGGAGCGCGTGGACAAGCTGGTGCAGACCATCGCCGCCGCGCGCGGGCAGAAGCATCCGGCCATCGACGAGACGGTGGCGCTGGTGGATGCGAAGCTGGCTGAGAACCGGAAGGCTACGGCGTAGATCTGTCGTTTGGGAGTCTGAGCGAGGCAAAGGCGGGTTGGGGCAGGCCTGGGCGCTTCGAACGACAACCCGATGAACTACGCCTTCTTCGGCGGATTCGTGAACGCCCCCGCCGCCTTCAGCTGCGCCACCTTGTCGGCGCCGTAGCCGAGCACCTGCGTCAGGATCTCGTCGGTGTGCTCGCCCAGCAGCGGCGAGCGCTCGACCACCGCCGGCGAGGCCGAGAGCTTGATCGGCATGCCCACGTTGAACCACTTGCCGCGCTGCGGATGGTCGAGCTCGACCCACATCTGGCGGCCGCGCACGTGCTCGTCGTTGGCCAGATCCTCGGTCGACATGATCGGCCCGCACGGCACGTCGAGCTCGTTGAGGATCGCCATGAACTCGCGCTTGGTGTAGTTCTCGGCGAACTTGTTGATCAGCGTCCACATCAGCGCCTGGTTCTTGCGCCGCTCGCCGATGGTGGCCATGCGCGGGTCGCGCGCGAGGTCGGGCACGTGCACGTCGGGCCCGATGCGGTTGGCCAGCGCCTCCCACACCGCCTCCTGCACCACCACGTAGATCCAGTCGTTGGCGCCGTGCGGCTTGCAGTGGATCGCGTTGCCGAGCTGGCCGCCGCCGGAGTCGTTGCCCGCGCGCGGCGTGGCGCCCATGCCCTGGTAGGTAGGCACCGAATACTCGGCCAGTGCCTGGCGCGTCAGGCGTTGATGGTCGCGCCACTTCACGCGGCACAGGTTCATCACGCCGTCCATCATCGCCACCTCGACGTACTGGCCCTGCCCGGTGCGGTCGCGCTGGTGCAGCGCCGCGAGCAGGCCGATCGCCAGGTGCAGCCCGGTGCCCGAGTCGCCGATCTGCGCGCCGGTCACGTACGGCGGGCCGTCGGGGATGCCGGTGGTGCTCATCGCGCCGCCCATCGCCTGCGCCACGTTCTCGTAGGCCTTGAAGTCGGCGTACGGGCCGCTCGAGCCGAAGCCCTTGATCGAGCCCATCACGATGCGCGGGTTGATCTCGTGGATCTTCTCCCACGTGAAGCCGAAGCGGTCGAGCACGCCGGGGCCGAAGTTCTCCATGATGATGTCGCAGGTCTTCAGCAGGTCGACGAACACCTGCTTGCCGGCCTCGGACTTCATGTTCACGACGATCGAGCGCTTGTTGCAGTTGAGCATCGTGAAGTACAGGCTGTCGGCACCCGGCACGTCGCGCAGCTGGCCGCGCGTGGCGTCGCCCACCGGCGGCTCGAGCTTGATCACGTCGGCGCCCATCCAGGCCAGCAGCTGCGAGCAGGTGGGGCCGGCCTGCACGTGGGTCATGTCGAGGATGCGGACGTCTTTGAGGGCTTCCATGGCGGTTTCCTAGAAGAAGTTGGCGAGGATCTTCTCAGCGGCGTGCCGCGTCGTAGCGCAGGCGCGCCCATTGCCGCAGCGGGGCCACCAGCGGCCAGAACAGCAGCACCAGCGCCAGCGTGGTGATCGTGCCCACCAGCGGGTTGGACCACAGGATACCCAGGCTGCCCTGCGACAGCAGCATCGACTGGCGGAACGAGTCCTCGGCGCGGTCGCCCAGCACCACCGCCAGCACCAGCGGCGCGAGCGGGAAGTCGAGCTTCTTGAACACGTAGCCGATCACGCCGAAGCCGAGCATGAACCACACGTCGAGCATCGCGTTGTGCACGGTGTAGGCGCCGATCGCGCAGATGGCGACGATGATCGGCGCGATGATCGCGAACGGGATGCGCAGGATCGACGCGAAGAGCGGCACCGACGTCAGCACCACGACGAGCCCGGCGATGTTGCCGAGGTACATGCTGGCGATGAGGCCCCAGACGAACTCCTTCTGCTCGACGAACAGCAGCGGCCCGGGCTGCAGGCCCCAGATCAGCAGGCCGCCGAGCAGCACCGCCGCCGTCGGCGAACCGGGGATGCCGAGCGCGATCATCGGCAGCAGCGCGCTGGTGCCGGCGGCATGCGCCGCCGTCTCGGGCGCGATCACGCCCTCGATCTCGCCCTTGCCGAACTTCTCGCCGCGCGGCGACATCTTCTTGGCCATGCCGTAGCTCATGAACGAGGCCGGCGTGGCGCCGCCCGGCGTGATGCCCATCCAGATGCCGATCAGCGTGCTGCGCAGCGACGTGACCCAGTACGCGGGCAGCCGCTTCCAGGTGTCGAGCACCACGCGCGTGTTGATGCGCGCCGCGCGGCCCTTGAACTCGAGGCCTTCTTCCATCGACAGCAGGATCTCGCCGATGCCGAACAGGCCGATCACCGCGATCAGGAAGTCGAAGCCGCGCATCAGATCGGGGATGCCGAAGGTCAGCCGCAGCTGGCCGGTCACGGTGTCCATGCCCACCGCGGCGAGCGCGAAGCCAAGCATCATCGCGGCCAGGATCTTCATCGGCGAGCCCTTGCCCATGCCGACGAAGCTGCAGAACGTGAGCAGGTAGACGGCGAAGAATTCCGGCGGCCCGAACTTGAGCGCGAACCTGGCCACCAGCGGCGCGAGGAAGGTGATCATCAGCACCGCGAAGAAAGCGCCGACGAACGAGCTGGTGAAGGCCGCCGTCAGCGCCTCGCCGGCGCGGCCCTGCTGCGCCATCGGGTAGCCGTCGAAGGTGGTCGCCACCGACCACGGCTCGCCGGGGATGTTGAACAGCACCGAGGTGATCGCGCCGCCGAACAGCGCCCCCCAGTAGATGCACGACAGCAGGATGATGGCCGACGTGGGCGGCATGCTGAACGTCAGCGGCAGCAGGATCGCCACGCCGTTGGCGCCGCCCAGGCCCGGCAGCACGCCGATCACCACGCCGAGCACGATGCCCAGCATCATCAGCAGCAGGTTGAACGGCGAGAGGACGACGACGAAGCCGTTGACGAGCGATGCGATCTCTGACACGTCGGCGCCTCAATAGCCCAGGAAGGCGAGCAGATTGAACATGCCCTTGTACAGCGGCACCTTGAACCAGACCTCGAAGGTCAAGAACATCAGCGCCGCGAAGCCGAGCGCGATCACCGTGCTGCGCAGCAGCGGGTACCTGCCCACGGCGACCATGAAGGCGGCGATGAACAGCACCGAGCCCACGTACAGCCCGAGCAGCTGCACCCCCACCACGAAGCCCAGCGTCGGCAGCAGCACCGTCATCACCAGCCTCAGCTGGGCATAGGTGACGAACACGTCGTCGTCGTGCTCGCCGCGCAGCGCCGCCACGAACACCAGCGCCGACGGCACGCAGATCAGCAGCCCGATGTAGAAGGGGAAGTAGCCCGCGCCGGGCCCGTCGTCGCGCCAGCCGGCGCCGAGCTGCCAGCTCGCCACCGCCACCACGGCGCCCAGCAGGAACAGCACCGCCGCCACCGCCATCTCGACGCTGCGGCGCGAGATGCCCGCCGCGCCGGCGGCGGTGCTCGAATCGGGTGCCGTCACTTGGCGATGAAGCCGGCGTCCTTCATCAGCATCACGTGCATGGCCTCGTTCTTCTCGACCCACTTCACGTAATCAGCGCCGGACATGAAGGTGTCGTTGAACGCTCCGAGCTTGATGAAGTCCTTCCAGTCGGGCGTCTCGCGCACCTTCTTGAGCAGGTCGACGTAGAACGCCGCCTGCTCGGGCTTGACGCCCGGCGGCATGAAGATGCCGCGCAGCATCAGGTACTCGGTGGGTACGCCGGCCTCCTTGCAGGTCGGGATGTCGCCCCACGACTTGCCCGCCGCCAGCGGCTCCTTGTAGGGCATGCGCTTGTCGTCGAACACGCACAGCGGGCGCAGCTGGCCGGCGCGCCACTGGGCCACCGCCTCGATCGGGTTGTTGACCGTGGAGTCGATGTGCTTGCCGGTGAGCTGCACCGCCACGTCGCCGCCGCCCTTGAACGGCACGTAGATGAACTTCGTGCCGGTGGCCTTCTCCAGGCTGACCGTGATGATCTGGTCTTCCTGCTTGGAGCCGGTGCCGCCCATCTTCATCTTCAGCGGGCCGGCGGCCTTGACCGCGTCGACGTACTGCTTGGCGTTCTGGTACGGCGTGTCGGCATTGACCCACAGCACGAACTGGTCGAGCGCCATCATCGCCACCGGGGTCAGGTCGCGCCAATTGAACGGCACGCCGGTGGCCAGCGGCGTGGTGAACAGGTTCGACAGCGTGATGACGATCTTGTGGCCGTCGCCCTTGCTGCCCTTCACGTCGAGGAAGCCCTCGGCACCGGCGCCGCCGGACTTGTTGACCACGATCAGCGGCTGGCTCATCAGCTTGTGCTTGGCCACGATGCCCTGGATCAGGCGCGCCATCTGGTCGGCGCCGCCGCCGGTGCCGGCGGGCACCACGAATTCCACGGGCTTTTCCGGCACCCACGCGGCCTGCGCCGGCAGGGCCACGCCCAGCACCAACGCACATGCACCGAGGGCGCGCGACAAGGGCTCCCAACGACTGCTCATCGACAGACTCCTGAAATCGAATGGCCGGACTCCGCCGACGATACCGCACCGGGGCCGGTTTGCACCCCGGGGGCAACGCTAAGGGCGCCGCCCGCGCCGGCCGTGGCAGCCGCTGCTGGCCCGCGCGACGATCAGAGTCGCTGCAGCACCTGGCGCAGCTTGGCGACGATTTCGTCGAGGTGTTTGTCTTCCATCACCAGCGGCGGCGCCACGATCAGTGCGTCGCCGGTGCTCTTGAGGTTGAGCCCGGCGTCGTACAGGCGCTTCTGCGCCTCGTGCCCGCGCGCGCCGGGTGTGCCGTCGACGGCCACGTCGACCGCCGCCATCATGCCCACCGAGCGGATGTCGGTGACGATCGGGCAGTCGCGCAGCGCGTGGATCGCGTCGATGAACTTCGGGCTCATCGCAGCGGCGCGCTCGATCAACTTCTCCTTGGCGAAGATGTCCATCATCGCCAGCCCCGCCGCGCACGACGCCGGGTGCGCGCTATAGGTGTAGCCGTGGAAGAACTCCACGCCCTTGGCCGGGCCGGCCTCGGTGATGGTGTCGTAGATGTCCTGCCGCGCGGCCACCGCGCCCATCGGCTGCGCGCCGTTGGTGATCGCCTTGGCCATGGTGAGCAGGTCGGGCGTGACGCCGAACGCCTGCGCGCCGAAGTTCGCGCCCATGCGGCCCCAGCCGGTGATGACCTCGTCGAACACCAGCAAGATGCCGTGCTGCGTGGCGATCTCGCGCAGGCGATTGAGGTAGCCCTTGGGCGGCGGCAGGCAGCCGAACGAACCCGCCGTGGGCTCGACGAAGACGGCCGCGATGTTCTCGCCGCCGTAGAGGTTGCACAAGCGCAGCAGGTCGTCGGCGAGGTCGGCGCCCTTGTCGGGCTGGCCCTTCACGAACCTGTTCTCGGGCAGCGCGGTGTGCCGCATGTGGTACACGCCGGCGAGGCCGGTGCCGAAGGCGCGCCGGTTGTTGACCATGCCGGCCAGCGACACGCCGCCCATGTTGACGCCGTGGTACGCGCGCTCGCGCGCCACGAACAGCTGGCGCTGCGGCTGGCCCTTCACGCGGTGGTAGGCGAGCGCGATCTTCATCGCCGTATCCACCGCCTCGGAGCCCGAGTTGGTGAAGAACACGCGATTGAGCCCCGCCGGCGTGTAGTGCGTGACGCGCTCGGCGAGCTCGAAGGCCTTGGGGTGCGCGCGCAGGAACGGCGCGGTGAAATCGAGCGTCTGCAGCTGCTCGTAGACGGCCCGCGCGATCTCCTCGCGGCAGTGGCCGGCAGCGACGCAGAACAGGCCCGCCGACGCGTCGATGACTTCCTTGCCCTCGGGCGTGTAGAAGTACATGCCCTTGGCGCGGGCGAACATCTTCGGCTCGGCCTTGAACTCCTTGTTCGGCGAGAACGGCATCCAGTACGGCTGGCGCGCCTCGACGGCGGTGGCTTGCGGTTCGGCGTGTCCCATGGTGGCAGAGCTCCTTGTCCGTTGGCGTTGCATTGTGCCTCGGGCACCGCGGCCAAGCCTACATCTTGCCCTTCCACGGCACCAGCCGGCGCTCGACCCAGCGCATCAGCAGGTCGAACAGGTAGGCCACGATGCCGATCACGATGATGCCCATGATCACGATGTCGGTGCGCAGGAAGTTCGACGCGTTGAGCACCATCTGCCCCAGCCCCACGTTGGCCGCCACCATCTCGGCAGCCACCAGCGTCGTCCAGCCGAAGCCGATGGCGATGCGCATGCCCACCAGGATCTCCGGCAGCGCCGACGGCAGCACGACGTGCCGGATGACCTGGCCGTAGCTGGCACCCATCGAGTACGCGGCGTTGATCTGCTCCTGCGAGGCGCTCTTCATGCCCGAGCGCGCGGCCAGCGCCAGCGGCGCGAAGCAGCTCAGGTAGATCAGCAGCACCTTGGGCAGCTCGTCGATGCCGAACCAGATGATGATCAGCGGCAGGTACGACAGCGGCGGCAGCGGCCGGTAGAACTCCAGCGGCGGGTCGAAGATGCCGCGCGCAACCCGGCTCATGCCCATCGCGATGCCCACCGGCACCGCGGTGAGCACCGCCAGCACGAAGGCCGCGAACACGCGCCCCATGCTGGCCACGAAGTGCTGCCACAGCGGCTTGTCGTTGGCCGCGCCGGTGAGGTAGGCGTAGAACTGCTCGAACACCGCCTGCGGCGTGGGCAGGAACAGTGGCTTGATCCAGCCCAGGTTGGTCGCCGCCGCCCAGAGGGCGATCAGCACCGTCACGGTGACGACGCTGATCGTCGCGCTGGATCCTTCGCCGGGGACCTTGAACGAACTGGTCTTCACCGCTGCTGCGCTCGCGGTCGCATCGGGTGCGACGGCAGCGGGGGCGACAACGGCAGCGGTGGCAGCGGTGGCAGTTGTGGCAACGGGCATGTCAATGCTCCCGGCGGTGGATGATCGACAGCACCTCTTCGCGCATGGCGATGAACTCCGGCGTCGACTTGACCTTGCGCGCATCGCCGTCGCGCAGGAACTGGCGCGAGAACGGCACGTCGTCGTAGACATGCGAGATGCGGCCCGGGCTCGGGCTCATCACGATCAGCCGCGTGGCGAGGAACAGCGCCTCCTCCACCGAGTGCGTGATGAAGAACACCATCTTGTTCGCCTTCGACCAGGCCTGCAGCAAGATCTCCTGCACCTGCTCGCGCGTGAACGCGTCGAGCGCGCCCATCGGCTCGTCCATCAGCAGCAGCTCGGGGTCGCTGGCGAGCGCGCGCGCGATGCCCACGCGCTGCTGCATGCCCCCGGAGAGTTCGTACACCGCGCGCTCGGCGTACTTCTGCAGGCCGACGAGCGCGAGCTTCTCGAGCGCGACCTTGTGGCGCGTGGCGGCATCGACGCCGCGCAGGCGCAAACCGAGCGCGACGTTGTCGCGCACGTTGAGCCACGGCATCAGCGCGTGCTTCTGGAACACCACGCCGCGCTCGGGCCCGGGGCCGCTGATCGGCTTGCCGTCGAGCAGGATCTCGCCGCTCGACGGCGGCAGGAAGCCGGCGATGCAGTTCAGCAGCGTCGTCTTGCCGCAGCCCGACGCGCCGAGCGCAACGACGAAATCACCGTCGTGCATGTGCAGGTCGACCGGCGCCAGCGCCTGCAACGTGCCGCCCTTGACGGCGTAGTTGACCGTGAGCGCGCGGATGTCGAGCGTGGGGTGGGCTGCGGCCATGGCTGCCTCCTTGCCGTGCGCGTTACTTGACGCCCGCCTTCTTCACGTAGGCGTCGGTGACGAAGGCGTTGTAGTCGGGCTTGACGTCCTGGATTCGGCCCTGCTCCTTGAGGAACACCGCCGTGTTGGCCATCGCCTTGGCGGCGCCGCCGCCAAGCCAGGTGGCCGACATCTGCTCGGTCGCGGTGGGGAACTTGTACAGCGCCATCGCGGCGGGCACGTCCTTGGCGTCGGCCTTGGTCCACTTGGCGACGGCTTTGACCTGCGCGGAGTCGGCGGTCCACTTGGCGGTGTTGGCGCGGTACTCGGCGTCGGCCTTGGCGAGCTGCTTGACGAGTTCGACCATGAAGCCTTCGTTGGCGGCGGCCCACTTGGCGTTGACGACCAGGCCGTCGAAGGTGGGGTAGCCCTTGGCGCCGATGCTGGCGGAGCTGGCGATGGCTTTGCCGTTGCCCTTGATCTTCGACAGCACGGGGTCCCAGATGAATGCGGCGTCGATGTCGCCGCGCTCCCAGGCGGCGGCAATCTCCGGCGGGCGCATGTTCATGACGTTGACGTCCTTGGCGGCGAGCCCTTCGAGCTTGAGCGCGGCCATCAGCTGGTAGTGCGCGGTGGAGACGAACGGGGTGGCGACTTTCTTGCCTTTCAGGTCCTTGACGCCGGCAACATTGGAGCCGTTGCGCGCGATCAGCGCTTCGGCGTCGGCGATGTCGTCGAGGATCCAGAAGAGCTTGATTTCCTGGCCCTGGCTGGCAGCGGCGGTGATGGGGCTGGAGCCGGCTTCGCCGAGCTGCACGTCGCCGCTGGCCATGGCCTTGATGACGTCGCCGCCGCCGCCGAACATGCGCCAGTTGATCTTGTAGCCGGTGGCCTTTTCCAGCTCGCCCGATTCCATCACCGTGCGCAGCGGCACCAGCATGTCCTGGTGCGCGAAGGTCACTTCCTTGGTCTGCGCGTACGCCGTCGCAGCCGCCAGGCCCAGCGCCATCGCCGCGCAGAGCCGTTGTCTAATGCTTGTCATCATGACGCTCCTCGATCGATGTTCGCTGGCCCTGTGCAAGGGTCGCGGGCCGGCGTGGGCGGCAGTATCCGAGGCCGATCCGGGCCCTCGTAGTGCCAGATGCGGGCAATCGGTGATGCCAACGCGCCTGGTCGGTGAAAACCACTAGCCGCACGACGCATGTCGCAACGCCTCGACGCCGTGCTGTGGAAGCAGCTGTTCGAGCGCTCGGCGCGCGAGGGCATGAGCCTGCAGGGGCAGATCCGCCAGATGCTCGTCTCGGCCATCCTCGACGGCCATCTGCCGCCGGCCGTGGCGGTGCCCTCGAGCCGCGAGCTGGCCGAGCAGCTCGCGGTGGCCCGCAACACCGTGGTGCTGGCCTACCAGCAGCTGAGCGACGAGGGCTATCTGGTCTCGCGCCAGCGCAGCGGCTTCTTCGTCAACCCCGAGGTGCTGGCGGGCAGGGTCGGCACCACGCCGCGGCCGGTCGCGACGCGCAGCGACACCAGCGAAGCGGCGCCCGACTGGCGCCGGCGCTTGCGCCTGCAACCCACGGCGCAACGCAGCATCGTCAAGCCGGCCGACTGGCAGAAGTACCCGTATCCGTTCCTCTACGGCCAGTTCGATGCCACGCTGTTCCCTACCGCCGACTGGCGCGAATGCTGCCTGAAGACGCTGTCGGTGCTCGACATCCGCGGCTGGGCACCCGACCAGATCACGCGCGACGACGAATCGCTGGTGCAGCAGATCCGCACCCGCGTGCTGCCGCGCCGCGGCGTGTGGGCCTCGGCCGACGAGGTGATCGTGACGGTCGGCGCGCAGCACGCGCTGTATCTCGTGGCCGACCTGCTGATGAGCCAGGCCACGCGCGTCGGCGTCGAGGATCCGGGCTACCCCGACGCGCGCAACATCTTCGCCTGGCGCACGTCGCAGCTCGCGCCGCTGCCGGTCGACGGCGACGGCCTGCGCGTTGGCGACGCCTTGCGCGGGCTCGACTACGTGTATGCCACGCCGAGCCACCAATGCCCGACCGGCGTGACGATGCCGCTCGCGCGGCGCCAGGCGCTGCTGCGCGCGGCGCAGGAACACGATTTCGTGGTCATCGAAGACGACTTCGAATGCGAGAACCGCTTCGCCGGTGAGCCGACCGCGGCGCTGAAGAGCCTCGACCCCGACGGCCGCGTGATCTACGTCGGCAGCCTCTCCAAGAGCTGGGCGCCCGGGCTGCGCCTCGGCTACGTGGTGGCCTCGGCCGAGCTGGTGGCCGAGCTGCGCGCCTTGCGCCGGTTGATGTTGCGCCATCCGTCGGCGTTCGTGCAGCGCGCGTTCGCGCTGTTCCTCTCGCTCGGCCACCACGATTCGCAGCTGCGCCGCATCGCCGCTGCGCAGCGCGAACGCGCCGGCGTCGTGCTCGACGCGATGGCGCGCCATGCGCCGCAGTGCACGGTGGCGCCGCTCAGCGGCGGCGGGTCGTGCTGGGTTAGGCTGCCCGACGGCGTCAGCGCACGCGAGCTGGCCGCATGCGCCGCCGAACAGGGCGTGCTGATCGAGCCGGGCGACGTGTTCTTCCACGCCGACGCGCCGCCGTGCGAGTACTTCCGGCTCGGTTTCCAGTCGATTCCCGCTCACGCGATCGAGGCCGGCATCCGCATCCTCGCGGGCGCGCTGGCCGCGCTGCAATCCGCTCGCTGAGCACGGCGCGCTGACCTCGTCACGGCGCGCCGGAGTGCGCGCTGGCCTCATCGAATGCCGGCATCTGGTGCTACGGGCGCACGCGCACGGCCTCTACGCTTCGCGCACCCTGGATGGAGATCCGCATGAGCACGCCCAGTCGCCAAGTCGACGTCGAATTCCTGAAGGCGTTCGGCGCAGCCTGGAACCGCCACGACATCGATGCCCTGATGAGCTTCATGGCCGACGACTGCGCCTTCCATGCGGTGGCCGGCCCCGACCTGTACGGGCGCAGCTTCGTCGGCCGCGATGCGGTGCGCGAGGGCTTCGCGCTGGCGTGGCAGACCTGCGCCGATGCGGCCTGGCTCGACGCCGATCACTTCGTGTGCGGCGACCGCGGCGTCAGCGAATCCACGTTCACCGGCACCAAGGCCGACGGCACGCGCATCGAGGCGCGCATGGTCGACGTCTTCACCTTCCGCGACGGCAAGATCGCCGTGAAGAACGCCTTCCGCAAGGACCGCCCGCCGGTCCGGCGGGCCTGAAGACCGCCGAGGCGCGACCATGGACATGACCCTGCCCGCCATCGGCCTGCTCGAACCGTACGACCCGCGCTATGACCCGCTCGTCGCGCGGACACCGGGCCACGGCACCGACTACGCACCGACCTACTGGGTGGCCACCGCCGGCGCGCCGCCCGCCGACGACGGCCCCATCGTGCGCGACACCGACGCCGACGTGGTGATCGTCGGCTCGGGCTTCACGGGCCTCGCGACCGCGCTCTTCCTCGCGCGCGAGCACGGCATCCGCGCCACCGTGCTCGAAGCCAACCGCGCCGTGTGGGGCTGCACCAGCCGCAACGGCGGCCAGGGCCAGAACGCGAGCGGCCGGCTGTACCGCTCGCAATGGATCGCGCGCTGGGGCAAGGAAACGGCGCTGAAGCTCGACGCCGAGATCCGCAGCGGCTACGAAACCTTCAAGAGCCTCGTCGCCGAGTTCCCCGAATGCGAGCCGCAGCCGGGCGGCCACCTCTACCTCGCGCACCGCGAGAAGAAGATGGCCTTCCTGCGCAGCGAGGCGCAGGTGATGCGCGAGGTGTTCGGCTACGACACGCACATCCTCGGCGCCGACGAGGTGCGCCGCCGCTACGTCGGTGACGCCGAAGCCTTCGGTGCGCTGCACGAGCCCGACGGCATCGGCGTGCACCCGCTGAAGCTCGCCTTCGGCTACCTGCGCAAGGCGCGCGAACTCGGCGTCAAGGTGCACCCGGCGTCGCCCGTGATCGGCTTCGAGACCAGGGGCGGCGTGCACCACCTGCGCACGCCCGGCGGCGTGGTGCGCGCGCGTGCGGTCGGCTTCGCCACCGGCGGCTACACCAGCAACGGCCTGCACGCGAGCCTCGACTCGAAGATCATGCCGATCCTCTCCAACTCGCTGGTCACGCGGCCGCTGACCGCGGACGAACTGGACGCCACCAACTTCCGCACCACCGAGGTCATCACCGACACGCGCACGCTGCGCTTCTACTACCGCAAGCTGCCCGACAACCGCGTGCAGATCGGCAGCCGCAGCTCGATCACCGGCGCCGACGCGCCCAACCCGAGGCACATGCAGGTGCTGGTCAACGGGCTGCACCGCAAGTTCCCGGCGCTGAAGGACATCCGCATCGACTACTCGTGGTGGGGCTGGGTCGACGTGAGCCACGACATGATGCCGCGCATCACGCAGCCGGACGCGAAGGCGAGCGTGTTCTACGCGCTCGGCTACGGCGGCAACGGCGTGTCGTTCTCGGCGCACGCCGGGCGGCGCCTGGCGCAGCGCATCGCCGGCCGCGCCGACAACGCGTTCGAGCTGCCGATCTACAACTCGCCGCTCGAGTACCCGAACGTGCTCGACACCGTGCGCTCGCGTGCCTTCGCGCCGTTCCGCCGCTTCGGGCAGCGTTTTCTCTATCGCTGGTACTACCTGCGCGACGAAGTGCTGTGACGACTGCGCCGGCGCTGCCGGCGCTCGGCGTCGCGGTCGGCCGCGTGTCGGCGGAGGCCTTTCGCCGCCGCGTGCGCCTGCCAACGCCCTCACCCCAGCCCTCTCCCGCGAGCGGGAGAGGGTGCGGCTCCCTCGCCCCCACAGGGGGAGAGGGTTGGGGTGAGGGGGAAATGCCGCCGCCGAGCCGCGCTCGCGCTCGGCTACCATGGACCGACGCCGCCATGAAGACCGCCGACCGCGCCTTGCTGCTGACGCATCCGCAGGACAACTGCCTGATCGCCTGCGCGGCCATCGCCGCCGGCACGCGGCTGCGCACCGTCGACGGTGAGCTGCTGGTCCCGCAGACGGTCGCGTTGGGCCACAAGGTCGCGCGCCATGCGCTGCGCGCCGGCGACAAGGTGCTGCGCTACGGCGCGGTGATCGGGTCGGTGACGCGCGACGTGGCGCCCGGCGAACACCTGCACACGCACAACCTGCGCAGCGACTACCTGCCGACTCACGTGCCGCAAGGCATGCTGAGTGAGCGAACATGACCGCCGGCACCGCCGCGCTCACCGGCTACCTGCGCCGCGATGGCCGCAAGGGCATCCGCAACCTCGTGGTCGTGGCCTACCTGGTCGAGTGTGCGCACCATGTGGCGCGCGAGATCACGGCGGCCTTCCGCCACCAGCCGGTGCATCTGGTCGGCTTTCCCGGCTGCTACCCGAACGCGTATGCCGACAAGGTGATGCGCGAGCTGCTCACGCATCCCAACGTCGGCGCGGTGCTGCTGGTTTCGCTCGGCTGTGAAAGCTTCGACCGCGCGGGCTTGCGCGAGTGCATCGAGGCCTGCGGCCGCCCGGTGCGCTCGCTGACGATCCAGCACGCCGGCGGCACGCGGGCGACGATCGCGCAAGGCGAGTCGTGGGTGCGCGAGGCGCTGCAGGCCATCGCGGCGACGCCGCGGGTGGCGATGGGCGTGCACGAGCTGGTCGTCGCCACCGTGTGCGGCGGCTCCGACGGCACCAGCGGCATCACCGCCAACCCCGCGGTCGGGCGCGCCTTCGATGCGCTGGTCGCGCAAGGCGCGGCCTGCCTGTTCGAGGAGACCGGTGAACTCGTCGGCTGCGAGCAGCACATGCAGCGCCGCGCCGCGACGCCCGAACTCGGCGCCGAGATCGTGCGCAGCGTCGACAAGGCGGCGCGCTACTACAGCGTGCTCGGGCACGGCAGCTTCGCCGTCGGCAATGCCGAGGGCGGGCTGACGACGCAGGAGGAGAAGTCTCTCGGCGCCTACGCCAAGAGCGGCGACTCGCCGATCCGCGGCCTGCTCAAGCCGGGCGACCGGCCGCCCGCCGGCGGCCTGTACCTGCTCGACGTGGTGCCCGATGGCGAGGTGCGCTTCGGCTTTCCCAACATCGCCGACAACGCCGAGATCGTCGAGCTGATCGCCTGCGGCGCGCACCTCACGCTGTTCACCACCGGCCGCGGCTCGGTCGTCGGCTCGGCGATCAGCCCCGTCATCAAGGTCTGCGCCAACCCGCAGACCTACGAGCGCCTGGCCGACGACATGGACGTGAACGCCGGCCGCATCCTGAGCGGCGATGCCACGCTCGACGAGGTCGGCGCCGAGATCGTCGAGCAGGTGCTGCGCGTCGCGCAGGGCCGGCCCAGCGCGTCGGAACGACTGGGACACCAGGAGTTCATCCTCGGCTACAAGAGCTTCACCCCGATAGGACCCTCATGCCTGCCGATCCAGTTGCCCCCGCGCCCAGCCTGACCGAGCGCCTCGAGCGTTGCTACACCGGCGTCGTGCACGACGTGATGCGCGGCATGGGCCTCGCCAACTTCACGCTGCCGCCCGAGTTGCGGCCGCTGCTGCCCGAGCGAGCGCTCGCCGGGCCGGCGTTCACGATCCGCGGCAAGCAGGCTCCCGGCGCCGATGCGCACGAGACGCTGCTCGGCTGGACGGGCCTGCTGTCCAAGGCGCCGGCGGGCTCGATCTGGACCTCGCAGCCCAACGACCGCATCGTTGCCCACATGGGCGAGCTGTCGGCCGAGACGCTGCGCAACAAGGGCGTGCGCGGCGCGGTCTGCGACGGCTTCGTGCGCGACACCAACTTCCTGATCGAGCTCGGCTTCCAGACCTGGAGCCGCGGCTACACGCCACGCGACATCGTGGGCCACTGGCTGCCCGACGCGACGCAGGTGGAGATCCGCATCGGCGAGGTCGACATCGCGCCGGGCGATTACCTGCTGGGCGACCGCGACGGCCTGGTGCGCGTGCCGGCGGCGATCGTCGAAGACGTGATCGAGCGCGCCGAGCAGGCGATCGCCACCGAGAACCAGGTGCGCAAGGGCATCCTCGCGGGCATGGATCCGCAGCAGGCCTACCTCACCTACGGCAAGTTCTAGTTGAGGCGGTTGCCGCTGGCGCCGTCGAACACGTGCGCCTGCGCCGCGGCGATCGACAGGTGCACCGCGTCGTCGGGGCGCGCGCCGGTGCGGCCGTGCATCACCAGCGTCAGCTGCGCATCGCCCACCTGCAGCAGCAGCTCGGTCTCGGCCCCGGTGGGCTCGACGACGAACACCCTGGCGGGCACGCCGCTCTCGCCCAGGCTCAGGTCACCCGGGCGGATGCCGTAGCTCACCGGCTGGCCATCGCTGCCGCGCACGCCGTCGGCCACCGGCCAGCGCGCGCCCAGCGCCTCCACATACGTGCCGCTGCCGTTGCGGCGCAAGGTGCCGGGCAGCACGTTCATCGCGGGTGAGCCGATGAACTGCGCCACGAACAGGTTGCCCGGCCGGTCGAACAGCTCCAGCGGCGTGCCGATCTGCTCGATGCGGCCGTCGTGCATCACGACGATGCGATCGGCCATCGTCATGGCCTCGATCTGGTCGTGCGTGACGTAGACCGTGGTCGTCTTCAGCCGCTGGTGCAGCGCCTTGATCTCGGCGCGCATCGCCACGCGCAGCTTGGCGTCGAGGTTCGACAGCGGCTCGTCGAACAGGAACACCTTGGGGTCGCGCACGATCGCACGGCCCATCGCCACGCGCTGGCGCTGCCCGCCGGAGAGTTCGCGCGGCAGGCGATCGAGCAGCTGGTCGAGGTTGAGGATGCGCGCCGCCTCGGTGACGCGCTGCTCGGTGAGCCTGGCGTCGGCGCGGCGCAGCCGCAGCGAGAAGCCCATGTTCTCGCGCACGCTCATGTGCGGATACAGCGCGTAGCTCTGGAACACCATCGCGATGTCGCGGTCCTTCGACTCCAGCTCGTTGACCACCTTGCCGTCGATCAGGATCTCGCCGCCGGTGATGTCCTCCAGCCCGGCCAGCATGCGCAGCAGCGTGCTCTTGCCGCAGCCCGACGGCCCCACCAGCACGACGAACTCGCCGTCGGCGATGTCGAAGCCGATGCCGTGGATCACCTCGACCTTGCCGAAGGCCTTGCGGATGTCGCGAAACGAGACCGATGCCATGGCGTGCAGCCCTTCAGCCTTTCAGCTCTTCACGGCACCGGCCGTGATGCCCGAGACCATGTAGCGCTTGAACGCGTAGTAGATCGCCGCCGGCGGCAGCGCATAGATGAAGCCGGTGGCCATCAGCAGCTCCCACGGCGAATCGTCGGCCGACAGAAAATGCCCCAGCGCCACGGCCAGCGTGATGTCGGTATCGTTGGACAGCAGCAGGAACGCGTAGAGGTACTCGTTCCACGCCAGCAGCAGCGCATAGGTGCCCACCGCCACCAGCGACGGCACCATCAGCGGCAGGTACACCAGAGCGAACAGCTGCAGCGGGCTCGCGCCGTCGATGCGCGCGGCCTCGTCGAGCTCCAGCGGCAGCTTGTCGGAGGCCTGCTTCAGCACCCAGATGCAGTACGGCGACGCGATCGTCACCATCGCCAGGATCAGCGACCACTGGTTGTTCAGCAGGCCATAGAGGCCCATCGTCTTGTACATCGGCACCGCGAGAAACGCCGCCGGGATGAAGTAGGTGAACAGCGCCAGGTTCATCACCGTGCGGCCGCCGGCCACCTTGAGCCGGCTGATCGCGAACGCGGCGCAGGTGGCGACGAACAGCGTCAGCACGCCGACCGTCAGCGCGATCAGCAGCGAGTTCCACAGCTGCAGCCAGAAGTGGCTGAGGTAGAAGTGCTGCTGCTTGAACACGACGCCGAAGTTCTGCAGCGTCGGATGCGCGGGCCACAGCCGGCCCGAGGTGGCTTCGTCCTTGGCCGAGATCGCGAACAGGAACAGGTGGTACACCGGGATCAGCGTCCACAGCAGCACCGGTATGCCCACCAGCAGCAGCCGCGCCTCGCGGCTGACCTTGCGCCACGAGATGCCGCGACTCATTTCGACAGCCTCTTCATCATGAAGAACACCAGCGGCAGCACCAGCGGCAGCGAGACCACGATGCTGGCCATCGCGAGGTCCACCTGGTCGAGCCGCAGGTAGCGGATGCCGAGCGTGGCCAGCACGTGCGTCAGGTCGGCCGGGCCGCCGCCGGTGAGCAGATAGACGCTGTTGAAGTCACCCAGCGTCCAGATCATCGACAGGATCGTCGAGGTCAGGTACAGCGAGCGCATCGCCGGCCAGGTGATGAAGCGGAACTTCTGCCAGCCGCTGGCACCGTCGACGCTGGCCGCCTCGTACTGCTCGGTGGGGATCGCCAGCCGCCCGGCCACCAGGATCAGCGTCCAGAACGGCAGGCTCTTCCACACGTGCATCAGCATCGAGAAGCCGAGCGCGAGCGCGGGATCGTTCAGCCAGTTGGGGCCGTCCAGCCGCGTGAGCTTGAAGATGGTCGTGTTGATCACGCCCCATTCGGGGTTGAGCATGAAGCGCACCGACAGGATGGTCGGGATCGACGGCACCGCCCACGGGATGATGAACAGCACCGACAGCACGCGGATCCACCAGCGCTCGTGCACGAAGAAGCCCGACAGGCCGAGCGCGACCAGCATCTTCAGGTTGATCGCGACGACGATGAAGATGACGGTGTTGACCGCCGTGCGAAAGAAGATCGGGTCGTCGAACAGCGCGACGTAGCTCGCCGGGTGGCGCGCCAGCCACAGCCCGTAGCCCACCGGGTACAGCACGAAGACCAGGAACACCAGCAGGTACGGCAGCACCAGCGCGCGGCCCCAGAACTGCCAGGGGCTCGAGCGCCGCGGCGGCTGCGCTGCAGTGAGGATCGCGGCGGCCATGGCTCGTGACGCGAGGGCGTGGCGGGCGTGGTGCCCCGCCACCGATCGCAACGATCAGCCGCCCGCGACGGCCTTGATGCGCGCGATCATCTCGTCGACCGCCTTGTCGACCGGCACCTTCTCGTTGAGGATGCGGTTCATCGCCTTGGCCCACACGTTCTCGTTGTTGAGCACCGTGAACTTGTAGTTCTTGGTGAATTCGAACGGCGTCGTGCCGTTCATGAACTGGTTGTACACGGCCAGGCGGTGCGGGTCGCTCTTCCAGAACGCGCTCTGCTGCGCCTGCTTGGTCACCGGGAACCAGCGGCCGAGCGAGCCCTCGACGTAGGGCGTCAGGTTGGCCTCGTCGAGAATGAAGGCGATGAACTTCTTGGCCGCCGCCTTGTTCTTGGCGTCCTTGAAGATCACGCCGGTCTTCACCGCGGCGCGGTAGACCATCTTGGTGCCGTCGGGCTTGTTCGGGAAGCCCGCGGTGGCGATCAGCTCGGTGTAGTTCTTCTTCGCGGTCGCGCGCTGCGCATCGGTCAGCGCGGCGTTGTTCATGTCGTCGAGCCACTTGGCGGCGATCGAGATGGTGGCGTTGTGCGTCATCACGATCGTCTTGTTATGGAACGCGACGTTGTTGTCGGGATCCTTCCAGCTCGTGCTCGACGGCGGCGTGCAACCCTTGGCGTACACCGCGGTGTAGTCGGTCATCGCGTTGATCAGGCCCTGGCGCACCGCCGGTTCGTCGACCAGCAGCTTGCCCGAGTCGTTGACCATCTTGACGTTGTAGGCATCGGCGAAGGTCAGGAACGAGTAGAACGAGTCGCTCGAGTCCACCCCCATCGGGAAGCCGGTGGCGAAGCCGCGCTGGCCGGTCTTCTGCCGGTACGCCGGCTGCACCTTGTCGCACCAGAAGTTCCAGTAGTCCTTCCACCCGGTGGGGATGTCGCTTTCCTTGAAACCGGCTTCAGCGAGCATGTCCTTCCAGTACTGGATGTGCATGGTCTGCTGCTTGATCGGGAACGCGTAGTACGCACGGCCCTTGGTCTGGTCGTTGTAGAGGAACGTGGTCGACAGCGCATGCGGCTCGAACTTGGCGCGGATCGGGTCGATCACGCTGGAGATGTCTTCGAGCTTGCCGTCGAACGCCCACTTGGCGGTGACCTGGAAGTCGTAGACGTCGGCATAGGCCACGTCGGGCGGCGTGCCGGAGTCGAGCGCCGCCACCGTCTTCGGGATCATGTCCTGGATCGGGTACTGCGACAGCTCGACCTTGATGCCCTTGTTCCGGGCCTCGAACTTCTTGATCGCGTCGAGCAGCGCATCGTCTTCCGACTTGTAGAAGCCCTTGACCCAGAACACGGTCAGCTTCTCCTGGGCAAACGCCGGTGCAGCGGCCAGCAACGCGGCGGCCAGCAGCACGGCGGACATCGGCTTGGTTCGCATGGACGTGAGGTCTCCTGTGGGGTTTTCGACGGCGTTGCGCGCAGCTCGCGCACGCGTGCCGGCGCAATCGTAGGGTGATTGAGCGGCGCTGCCCAAGATCAGACAAACCCGATGGCGCGCATCCCGCTGCGCGCTCGGCCAGAGCAGCGCCGGCCGCCCTCCTGGCCGAGAAGGCAGCGGCCCTGCGGCCCTCGGGAGCCGACGCTGGAGCCTACGAACGCAGGCAACTGGCTCTATCGCGCCGACGCTGCGCCTCCTAGCCTTCGACGTGCGTGCCGTCCCGGCACAACGCTTCCACCATTTCAGCTCGCACCGAGGAACCCGCATGACCGCGAAGACCGATCACAAACCGAACCGGACCGTTGCGTCCGGCCTCACCCGCATGACGCCCAGCGAGGCCTTCGTCGAGACGCTGGTCGCGCAGGGCGTGACCGACATCTTCGGCATCATGGGCTCGGCGTTCATGGACGCGATGGACATCTTCGCGCCGGCCGGCATCCGGCTGATCCCGGTGGTGCACGAGCAGGGCGCCGCCCACATGGCCGACGGCTATGCCCGCGTCAGCGGCCGGCACGGCGTGGTGATCGGGCAGAACGGCCCCGGCATCAGCAACTGCGTGACCTCGATCGCCGCCGCCTACTGGGCGCACAGCCCGGTGGTGATGATCACGCCCGAGACCGGCACCATGGGCATGGGCCTCGGCGGCTTCCAGGAGGCGAACCAGTTGCCGATGTTCCAGGAGTTCACGCGCTACCAGGGCCACGTGTGCAACCCGAAGCGCATGGCCGAGTTCACCGCGCGCTGCTTCGACCGCGCACTCTCCGACATGGGACCGACGCAACTCAACATCCCGCGCGACTACTTCTACGGCGACATTGGTTGCGAGATCCCGAAGCCGATCCGCATCGAGCGCGGCGCCGGCGGCGAACAGAGCCTCAACGAGGCCGCCGAACTGCTCGCCAGCGCCAAGTTCCCGGTCGTGCTCGCCGGCGGCGGCGTGGTGATGGGTGACGCGGTCGAGGCGTGCAAGGCGCTGGCCGAACGGCTCGGCGCGCCGGTGGCCACCGGCTACCTGCGCAACGATGCGTTCCCCGCCAGCCACCCGCTGTGGGCAGGCCCGCTCGGCTACCAGGGCAGCAAGGCGGCGATGAAGCTGATCGCGCAGGCCGACGTGGTGATCGCGCTCGGCTCGCGCATGGGCCCGTTCGGCACGCTGCCGCAGCACGGTCTCGACTACTGGCCCAAGAACGCGAAGATCATCCAGATCGAGGCCGACCACACCAACCTCGGGCTGGTGAAGAAGATCCACGTCGGCATCCATGCCGACGCGAAGGCGGCGGCGCAGGCACTGACGCAGCGCCTGGCCGGCCGCAAGCTCGCCTGCGACGCCACAAAGGCCGAGCGCGCCGCGAAGATCAGGGCCGAGAAGGACGCCTGGGAGCGCGAGCTGTCCGAGTGGACGCACGAGCGCGACCCGTACAGCCTCGACATGATCGAGGAGGCCCAGGGCGAGAAGCCGTTCTCGGGCGGCAAGTGGCTGCATCCGCGCCAGGTGCTGCGCGAGCTCGAGCGCGCGATGCCGCCGCGCGTGATGGTGTCCACCGACATCGGCAACATCAACTCGGTGGCCAACAGCTACCTGCGCTTCGACGAGCCGCGCAGCTTCTTCGCGCCGATGAGCTTCGGCAACTGCGGCTACGCGCTGCCGACGATCATCGGCGCCAAGCTCGCCGCGCCCGACCGCCCGGCCATCGCCTACGCCGGCGACGGCGCGTGGGCGATGAGCATGGTCGAGATCATGACCTGCGTGCGGCACGACATCCTGGTCACCGCGGTGGTGTTCCACAACCGCCAGTGGGGCGCCGAGAAGAAGAACCAGGTCGACTTCTACAACCGCCGCTTCGTCGCCGGCGAGCTCGACAACCCGAGCTTCGCCGCGCTCGCCAAGGCCATGGGCGCCGAGGGCATCGTCGTCGACAAGCTCGACGACGTGGGCAAGGCGCTGGCGCGCGCGGTCGACCTGCAGATGACGCGCAGGAAGACCACCGTCATCGAGATCATGTGCACGCGCGAGCTGGGCGACCCGTTCCGCCGCGACGCGCTCTCGAAGCCGGTGCGATTCCTCGACAAGTACAAGGACTACGTCTGACCCGATGGCGCCGCGGCGCCGCGGGCGCCATCGAAGAAGACATCAGACCATCGGATAACCGGTGGCGAGCGCCGGGTTGAAGAAGTCGAACTGCTCGGCCGCCGGTACCTTGAGGTTGAAGCGCGGGTCGGTGGTTTCGAAGCCGAGGTACTTGCGCAGCGCGGCGTGGATGTGCCGCGGCCGGATCACCACGCCCGCCGTCGCGTCGATCGCGCCGGTGGCCGGGTTGATCTTGCGCTGCTCGTGCTTCGGCCCGCTGGCGCCGAAGACGCGGTTGCCCCACGCGGCGCCCGCTTCCATCAGCACCTGCGAGCCGACCTCCCAATGGTCCTTGCCGTTGCCGGTGTTGAGCGCCGTGCGGCCGAACTCGGAGTAGATGCGCACGAACAGCCGATTCGCGAGGCCCAGCTCGGCGCTCTTGGTCCACAGGTAGTCGACCAGGTTGGTCAGCTGCGGCAGCGCGTTGGCCATCTGCTGGTCGTGGTTGCTGTGGGTGTCGAAGCCGCCCGACGACAGCTGGATCGTCGACGCGAGCCCCGCCTGCGCCGCGATCAGCGCGATGTGCGCCTGCTGGAAGCCGGCGTCGAACTGCGCCGGCAGCCCTTGCGCGATCCGCTGCAGCATCGCGCGCGAATCGGCCGAGGCAAGGAATTCCTGCACCGCGACCTTCGAGCGCGGCAGCAGGTCGCCGCGAACCTGCATCGCCTTCATGCGCTCGGCGCGCACGGCCTGCGTGCGCGCCAGGTCGGAGGCCTTCATGAAGTCGTTGCTGGTGCTGGCGGCGTTGGGCGAGGCCAGCGCGCGGAACGCGTTGGCATCGGGCACCCGCGTGGCCGCCACCAGGCCGGCGCTGGTGTCGAAGCCGCCGCCGTTGATCCACGCCATCGGCATGCCGGCGCCGTGCTTGGCGGCGAACAGCTCCGACGTGGTGGGGTAGCCCATGTCGAGCCGGCCGGTGGCGTGGTTGCGCGTGCCCTCGTCGTGGCCGTTGGTTTCGCTGTGCACGCCGTTGATGACGAGCATGTTGCCGAAGTGCGCGCCGAAGAACGCCGCGTTGTTGCCCATCGGCGCGAAGCGGATGGTGCCGGCCACGCCGGCCGGCGTGCCGGCGGCGGCGTAGTTGTTGATCGTGCGATCGGCATCGCGCGGGTCGGTCCACGAACTTTGGTCGAGCCCGCCCTCGGCGTGGATGTTGATCAGGATGCGGCCGGTGTAGCTCTGCGCCTGCGCTTCGGGGATCAGCGCCCACGGCGCGATCACCACACCCGCGCGCGCGGCGAGCGACAGGAATTCTCTGCGTTGCATGATCGATAGCCTCCCCTGGCGTCATTCGTAGAGGAACTTCACGTCGCCCAGCATGTAGGCGAGCACGGCCGCCCACGAGCGGCCGGTGTAGTTGGCGTCGTTGCCGTTGTTGTAGGCGCAGTTCACCGGGCGCGCGGGCGCGCTGGCGCGGTCGGCCCAGGTGTCGGTGAAGAGCTTGAGCGTGCGCTGCACCTCGGCGTCGGTTTCGGGCACGTCGTCCTTCCACAGCCACTTGTGCAGGTAGCGCACGTTGGCGGTGATGGCCGCCAGCCCGGCGGTGGTGGCCGGCGTGTCGGTGAGCGCCACCTGCGGGAACAGCAGCCGGCTGGCGGCGGGCTTGTCGAAGTCGGCCTTCGTGTAGTTGCAGCTCTGCGTGGCGACGAGGCGGTCGATCGTCACCGTCTGCATCATCGTGTGCGACTGCGCGCGGCTGGTGCGGCCGACGCCGTCGAAGTCGCCGTAGCTCAGCGCCCAGCCGGTGTAGGGTTTGGCGAACTCGCTCCAGCCGCTGCCGACCAGGCCGGCCAGCTTGCGCTGCAGCGCTGCCGGCGAGAGCATGGTCATGGCGCCGGTGTCCTTCAGCTCGATGTCGCGCGCGGCGCTGCTGGCGGCCACGCGCTCGGCGCGGCCCCACTTGCTCAGCAGCAGGTCGACCAGCAGGTCCTTGACGTTGTAGGCGCCCTTGCCCTGGTCGGTCTTGAAGCGCGCGGCGATCGCCTTCAGCTCGTCGCTCTGCGCGGTGTAGGCGGCGGCGAGCCCGGCGTATTGCGGCGACGTGGTGTCCACCGGCTGGCGCACCGGCTCGCGGCCGAACAGCCCCTCGTACCAGAAGTGCACCGCGCCGAGCGCGAAGCGCTGGTCGGCCGCCACCTGGCCGCCGAGCCATTGCAGCGCGGTCTTGTTGCCGGTGTAGCCGCCGGGCATCGCGGTGCCGGCGTAGCCCGGCTCCTTCTCGTCGCGGAACCAGTTGTCGCCCGACTTGTAGTACGCCGTGCTGTTGGCGTCCTTGGGGTAGCTGCTCGAGCGGTAGGTCTGCGGCAGCGCGTGGTCGACGCCGCCGCCGGTGCGGAACGGCAGGTAGCGGTTGGCCTCGTTCCAGTTCTGGAAGCCGGCAGCGATCGGGTCCATGGTGTCGTGGCACACCGCGCAGGCCGGGTTCTCCACCACCGGCACGCGGAAGGTCTTGCCGTCGTCCTGCGGCCGCGTCGCCATCGCGGTGATGTCGGTGGCGAGGAACTGCCTGAGCAGGATGTTCACGCGGTGCCGGTTGCGGTTGGTGTCGGTGGTCGGGAAGCGCGACAGCCAGGCGTGCGTCGACAGCACGCCGGCATGCTCGCGCGTGCCGCCCAGGCGCTGCTCGGGCAGCGTGGCCTGGCGCCACTCGGTGTCGTCGGCGGCGTTGGTGAATGCGCCCTGCACCGTCGCGCCGAGGTACTGCGCGAGGATGCCGTTGGCCATCGTGTAGTTGGCGCTGACCATTTCGGTGAACGGCCGCTCGCCGCGCACGATGAACTTCATCAGCTCGATGCCTTCGCGGCGCAGCGCGGCGTCGAAGCGGTTGCGCGTGGCGTTGTCGACCTGCGTCACGCCCGAGGCGCCGAGCACCGCGCCGGCGCTGGGCCAGTCGGTGGCGTTGAGGCCGGTGTTGCCGCGCACCGGCACGCCGGGCGTGAGGAAGTGCGTGTCGCCCACGTCGTCGAGCCAGCGCTCGAAGTTGGCGCCCTGCATGTAGCCGCGGATCGTCTGGCGCAGCGCGCTGGCGCCGGCGCCGGCCGCGGCGGCTTCGTCGGCGGTGGGGTTGCGGCCGGCGAACAGCACCGCGGCCTTGGCCAGCACGCTGGCGTCGGAGGCGAAAGCCACGTCCTGCCAGTAGCCGAGCGCCTGCGTCGGCGGCGTGACCGTGGTGGTGCACACCTGCGCCGCCATCTGCGGCACCAGCGCGCTCAGGTTCGTGTAGGCGGGCGAACTCGTGTTCACGTACGGCGCGCCGCCGCCGTGCGTGGGCTGGCCGACCGACTTGGACAGCAGCAGCGCAGAGTTGTCCTTCGCGTAGTCGCGCAGGATGTTGTAGTTGGCGATCTCGCCGCCCGACGGAGCGAACACCAGGCGCGAACCGCCGGCCACGCCGCCCTGCACGTGGCAGGTGGTGCAACTGCTCTGCAGGCTGGGCCACACCGACGAGGAGAACAGCGCCGGCGCGGTGGTGCACGGTGCCGGCACGGTGGCCGCGGCGCCGGTGTCGTCCTCCTTGCCGTTGCCGCAGGCGGCGAGCACGGTCACGAACAGGATCTTCGCGTGGCGCCAGCCGATGCGCGATGCGATGCGAGCTGCGCGCGCGCTCGCGCCGGCTGTGCCGGTCGGGCCCGCGCTGTGCGTTGCGGATGTCATGCCTACCTCCACGGGATCTCGTGAACCTTGCGCGAGCACAAGGTCGGCTCGCGGCGTGGCGCGCATTGGGCGCGAATCGGCTTTGCGCGTTGCAACGGCGTGTGTGCAACACGGTTGTGTCGGCGCGCGGTCGCGGCGCGTGGCGCCGCGGACATCCGCACGCGGCATGGTTCACGCGCCGTGTAAATGCAACGTGCAGGGAATGGAGATTCCGAAACACGTACACACGGCCGCGTACTCACAGTGCGTTCTGCACAGTTGCACGCTGCGCAAGCTGCGGGCGACCCCGATTGCCCCGCTGCGCGCGCCGCGCCATGCTCGGCGCACCATGAGCACGACCACCATCTTCCGGGCCCGGCGCATCATCACCATGAATCCGTCGCGGCCCGAGGCCACGCACGTCGCCGTGCGCGACGGCCGCATCCTCGGTGTCGGCAGCCTCGACGAGCTGCGCGCCTGGGGCGCGTTCGACCTCGACGAGCGCCTGGCCGGGCAGGTGCTGATGCCCGGGCTGGTCGAAGGCCACAGCCACCTGATGGCCGGCACGCTGTGGCGCCACGCGTACTGCGGCTACTTCGACGTACACGACGCTAGCGGCCGCCTGTGGCCCGGCGCGACCTCGCTCGACGCGGTGGTGCAGACGCTGCAGCGCGCCGCCGGCAGCGGCGACGGCGCCATCGTCGGCTGGGGCTTCGACCCGATCTACTTCGGCAGTGCCGGCGACGGGCCGGCGTGGCAGGGCCAGCGCTGCAGCCGCGCCGACCTCGACCGCGTGAGCACCACGCGGCCGGTGGGCCTGCTGCATGCCAGCGGCCACATCCTGAACGTCAACACCGTGGGCCTGCAGCGCGCCGGCTTCCTGCGCAGCGGCATCGACCATCCGGCCTTCCCGCTCGGCGCCGACGGACTGCCCACCGGCGAGCTGAAGGGCCCCGAGGCGATGATGCCGGCGCTCGACCACGTGGGGCTGAACCGCTCGTTCCTGTCGGGCGACGAATTCGGCATCCGCACCTTCGGCCGCCTGTGCGTGCGCGCCGGCGTGACCACCGCCACCGACCTCGCCGCCACGCTCGGCGACGAGGAGGTGGCCACGCAGCTCGCCATCACCGGCGAGGCCGACTATCCGGTGCGCCTGGTGCCGCTGCTGCGCCTGATCGGGCTGAAGCCGGCCGATGCGGTGACGCGCGCCGCGGCGCTGCGCGAGCGCAGCACCGACGCGCTGCGCCTGGGGCGCATCAAGGTCGTGGCCGACGGCTCGATCCAGGGCTTTTCGGCGCGGCTGCGCTGGCCGGGCTACCACAACGGCGCGCCCAACGGCCTGTGGTACACGGCGCCCGAGACGATCCGCGAGTGCTACACGCTGGCGCTGCGCCAGGGCGTGCAGGTGCACACCCACACCAACGGCGACGAGGCCACCTCGCTCGCGCTCGACTGCATGGCCCAGGCGCTGCGTGCATCACCGGCGAGCGACCACCGATTCACGCTGCAGCACGTGCAGCTCGCCGACGCGGCGCAGTTCCGCCGCATGAAGGCGCTGGGCCTGTGCGCCAACCTGTTCGCCAACCATGTCTTCTACTGGGGCGAGCAACACCGCCGCGTCACCGTGGGCCCCGAGCGCGCCGAGCGCATCGACGCCTGCGCCACCGCGCTGCGCGAAGGCGTACCGCTGGCGATCCACAGCGACGCCCCGATCACGCCGCTGGCGCCGCTCTTCACTGCGTGGTGCGCGGTCAACCGCCTCACGGCCGGCGGCCGCGTGCTCGGCGCGCACGAACGCATCGGCGTGATGGACGCGCTGCGCGCGATCACCCTCGGCGCGGCGTACACGCTGCACCTCGACGGCGAGATCGGCTCGATCGAATGCGGCAAGCGCGCCGACTTCTGCGTGCTCGACGACGACCCCACCACGGTCGCGCCCGAGGCGCTGAAGGACGTGCCCGTGTGGGGCACCGTGCAGGGCGGGCGCGTGTTCGCGGCAGCATGAGCAGCGCCGGCGCCACGACGGCATGACCAGCCCCGGCCCCACGACGGCCGCAGTCGGCGCGGTCGTGGTCGGCGGCTACCTCGGCGCCGGCAAGACCACGCTGGTCAACGAGGTGCTGCGCCAGGCCGACGGCACGCGCATCGCGGTGCTGGTCAACGACTTCGGCGAGCTGGCCATCGATGCCGACCTCGTCGTCGGCGCCAGCGGCGAGGTCGTTGCGCTGGCCGGCGGCTGCGTCTGCTGCAGTTTCGGCGCCGACCTGATCGGCACGCTGCGGCGCGTGCTCGATCGCGAGCCACCGCCGCAGCGCGTGCTCGTCGAATGCAGCGGCGTCGGCCTGCCCGGCGTCGTGGCGCGCAGCCTGCGGCTGCTGCCGCAGCTCGACGTGCGAGGCGTGGTCACGGTGCTCGATGCCGCCACGGCGATCGAGCGCGCCGCCGATCGCTACGTGGGCGACACCGTGCGCGCGCAGATCGACGAAGCCGACCGCCTGGTGCTGAACCAGATCGACCGCTGCGATGCCGCACGTGTGGAAGCGCTGCGCCGCTGGCTGGCCGAAACCGCGCCGAGCACGCCGGTGTGCGAGGCCGCGCACGGCGCGCTGCCGGCGGAGTGGCTGTGGGAGGTGAGCCCGCGCGCGGCCGCGCCGCGGCATCAACCGGTTGCGGTTGGCCGGCTCGCGCCGGTGGGCGCGCAGGCCGAGCGCTGCTTTCGCAGCGAGACGCTGCATGTCGAGCCGCCTGCCGACCCGCAAGCTCTCGCGGCGCAGCTGACGCGGCCGGGCAGCGACGTGGAGCGCGCCAAGGGCTGGATCGTCGATGCCGATCGGCGCAGCTGGCTGCTGCAGGTGGCGTCCGGTCGCGCCGAGCTGACGCAGCGCACGCCGCCGGCCGCCTCGCGCGCGGCGAATCGACTGCTGGTGATCCGCTCGCTGCGGTCCGCCGCCGCGGCCTGAGCCTCAGGCCGCGGCAGGCTGCGCCAGACGCGCCGCGAAATCCGCTGCCGGCATCGGCCGGCCGAGCAGGTAGCCCTGCGCGGTGTCGCAGCCCAGCTGCGTCAGTGCGGCGAGCTGGTCGGCGCGCTCGATGCCCTCGGCGGTGACCTTCAGGTCGAGGCTGTGCGCCATGTGCACGATGGCGCTGACGATGCTCGCGTCCTTGCTGTCGCTGCACATGTCGCGCACGAAGCTGCGGTCGACCTTCAGCGTGTCGACCGGGAAGCTGCGCAGGTAGGCGAGCGACGAGTAGCCGGTGCCGAAGTCGTCGATCGCCAGCGACACGCCGAGCGCGCTCAGCTCGCACAGCAGCGCGAGGCTGCGCTCGCTGTCGGACATCAGCACGCCTTCGGTGAGTTCGAGCTGCAGGTGCCGCGCCGGCAGCCCGGTGCGCTGCAGCGCCTCGCGCACCTGCTCGACGAAGGCCGCCTCGCGCGCGAACTGCAGCGCCGACACGTTGACCGCCACGCGCGAGAGCGGCAGCCCGGCGGCCAGCCAGTCGCGCATGCGGGCGCAGGCCTCCTCGAGCACCCAGGCACCGACCGCGTGGATCATGCCGGTCTCCTCGAGCACGGCGATGAAGTCCAGCGGCGGCACCAGGCCGCGCGTCGGGTGGCGCCAGCGCAGCAGCGCCTCGGCGCCGATGGTGTCGCCGCCGGCCAGCCCCACCAGCGGCTGGTAGTGCAATTCGAACTCGCCGCGCACCAGCGCTCCGCGCAGATCGCCCTCGAGGTCGACGCGCCGCGCAACGCTCTCCTGCATGCGCTCGTCGTACAGGCTGCGCGCGCTGCGGCCGCTGCTCTTGGCATGCAGCATCGCGGTGTCGGCGAAGGCGAGCAGCTTGTCGGCCTCGCACGCATGCTGCGGGTAGATCGACAACCCCACGCTGCAGCTGAGGTGCCAGTCGCGCCCGCGCACGGTGAACGGCTGCTCGAAGCGCGCCAGCAGCGCGTCGGCGATCTCGCCCGCCTGCGCGCCGCCGGCCAGGCCGTCGACCAGCACCGCGAACTCGTCGCCCGACAGGCGCGCCACCACGTCGGTCGAGCGCACCGAGCTCAGCAGGCGCTGGGCCACGGCCACCAGCACTTCGTCGCCGGCGTCGTGGCCCAGCGTGTCGTTGATGTGCTTGAAGCGGTCGAGGTCGATGTACAGCACCGCCAGCTGCGCCTGTGCCTCCTGCGCGCGGCCGATGGCGTCGTCGAGCAGCCGGCGGAAGGCTTCGCGGTTGTGCAGCCCCGTCAGGTCGTCGTGGAAAGCCTTGTGCTTCAGCTCGGCCTCGGCGCGCTGCAGCGCGCGCAGCGGCGAGCGCGTGAGCAGCACCAGCAGCGTGATGCCCAGCGCGAGCGCGGCGGCCCCCACCCAGGCGGTGCGGTACAGCAGCGGCCGCATCGAGCGCTCCACCACCAGCGCGCCCACCACGTGGCCGGCATCGTGCAGCGGCATCGCCTCGCGGATCGCCGGCCACGCCAGCGCGCCGGCCGGCTGGTTCTCGGCGATCGCGCTGCCGTCGGCCGCCTCGATGCTGCGGCGGTCGCGCTGGTCGCTGGCCAGCACGCTGCGCGACAGCAGGTCGGCCAGCCGGTAGCCCTCGAAGCGCCACATCTGCGGGTTCTCGGCGATGCGCTGCGTGACGGCATACGCCCGCGACCCGGCCGAGGTGACCAGCGTGCCGCGCTCGAACTGCAGGCCGAGCACGAAGGCCACCGCCGGCGCGCCCAGGCTCAGCAGCGACACCAGCGCCCACGCCGTCCAGCGCAGCAGGCCGGTTGCCGACCAGTGATGCAGCAGGCGGCTCATCCCGCCGTCAGCGGCACGCAGCCGAGTTTGAGGAAGCTGTCGCGCGCCGACGCCGTGGCCAGCCGCTGCAGCACCGCCTGCACCGCCTCGCCCGGCGTGCCGCGCGTGATCAGGTACACCGTCTTGGCAAGGCGGTAGCGGCCATCCCACAGCGTGCCGGTGTCGGGCGCCACGCCGTCGAGCTCGAGCACGCGCACCGCCCGCGGATGCGAACGCACCATCGCCAGCGAGCTCGCGCCGAGGGCACCGGAGATGCGTTCGATGTCGGTGATGGCATCGTCGTCGGTCATCGCCACGCGCATGCCGGGGCGCTGCGAGGCAAGCGCCAGCGCTTGTGCGAGCTGGGGATGCGCGCTGCGCATCAGCTGCGAGTCGCTGTCGCCTTCGGGGCGCAGCACCAGGCGCACGAATTCACCGTCGGGCCAGCGCGCGGTGCGCCCGGCGTAAAGCGCCACCAGCTCGGCCGTCGTCACGCGCTGCACCGGCACGGTGGCCTGCACGCACCAGATGAACGGGGTGCGGAACCACGGGCGGTCGACCAGGCCGGCTGCGCGCTCGGCGTCGCTGGCCGGCCGCGCCGACAGCGCCAGGTCCACCGCGCCGGCCTGCAGCGCCTTGATGCCGCCGCCGCTGCCGAGGTTGGGCACGAAGCTCACGCCCAGGCGCAGCCCTGCGGCCACGCTGTGCACCGGCGCCAGCCCGCTGCCGGTGCCGCCGATCAGCACCGGCGAGGCCGGGCGCGTCTGCGCGAAGGCCGGGCTCAGCCCCGCGCCGAACCAGGCCAGCGGCGCGGCGAGACAGGCGCGCCGCGTGACGGGAGGCAACTTCGCTTCGTGGACAATCATCGCGGGATCCGTGAACAAGTGCCGGGCGCAGCACCCGGGATCCTCAGGTCTTCGGCAGCGCGGGCCGCGCCTTGAGACTCCGGTGCGCCGGCAAACCCAATGGATGTCACATGAGCCTTCACCAGCAACTCCTGCGCCGCCAGGCCGAGGGCCGGCCGATCCGCGTCGGCCTCATCGGCGCCGGCAAGTTCGGCTCGATGTACCTGGCGCAGATCCCGCGCACGCCGGGCGTGCATTTGGTGGGCATCGCCGACCTGTCGCCCGACGCGGCGCGTCGCAACCTGCAGCGCGTGGGCTGGACCACCGAGCACGTGGCCGCGCCCAGCCTCGACGCGGCGCTCGCCGACGGCCGCACGCACATCGGCGACGACTGGACGGCGCTGGTGCGCCATCCGGCGATCGACGTGATCGTCGAATGCACCGGCCACCCCATCGCCGCGGTGGACCACTGCCTCGAAGCCTTCGCGCAACGCAAGCACGTGGTCAACGTGACGGTGGAGGCCGATGCGTTCTGCGGCGCGCTGCTGGCGCGCAAGGCGGCCGAGGCGGGCGTGGTGTATTCGCTCGCCTTCGGCGACCAGCCGGCGCTGATCTGCGACCTGGTCGACTGGGCGCGCACCTGCGGCTTCCCGGTGGTGGCGGCGGGTCGCGGCCACAAGTGGCTGCCGCACTTCTGCGAGTCCACGCCCGACACGGTGTGGGGCTACTACGGCCTCACGCCCGAGCAGGCCGCGCGCGGCGGGCTGAACCCGAAGATGTTCAACAGCTTCCTCGACGGCAGCAAGCCGTCGATCGAGAGCACCGCGGTGGCCAACGCCACCGGCCTCGCGGTGCCGAGCAACGGGCTGCTCTATCCGCCGGCCAGCGTGAGCGACATCCCGTTCGTCACGCGGCCGCGCAGCGATGGCGGCGTGCTCGAGAAGAAAGGCATGGTCGAGGTGATCTCGTGCCTCGAGCCCGACGGCCGCGCGATCCCGTACGACATCCGCATGGGCGTGTGGGTAACCGTCGAGGGCGAGACCGAGTACATCCGCAACTGCTTCGAGGAGTACAACGCCCACACCGACCCCAGCGGGCGCTACTTCACGCTCTACAAGCGCTGGCACCTGATCGGGCTCGAGGTCGGGCTGTCGGTGGCCAGCGTGGCGCTGCGCGGCGAAGCCACCGGCGTGGCCGCCGGCTGGCAGGCCGACGTGGTGGCCACGGCCAAGCGCGACCTCGCCGTCGGCGACGTGCTCGACGGCGAAGGCGGCTACACCGTGTGGGGCAAGCTGCTGCCGGCGGCCACGTCGGCGCGCATGGGCGGCCTGCCGCTCGGCCTGGCGCACGGCGTGAAGGTGCTGCGCCCGGTGCGCAAGGGCCAGAGCCTCGCCTGGGCCGACGTGGCGATGGACACCACCTCGCGCGCCTACGCGATGCGGCACGAGATGGAGCGGCTGTTCGCGCCCGCTCGCTGAGCCGCGCGCACGACGCCACGCCGGAGCGCCACGCGATGCGCGAACGCGTCCTCGGCTTCCTCGCCTGGCTCGGCTACCGGCTGCTGTCGTTGACGTGGCGCATCACGATCCGTGAGCCCGACAGCCTGCGCGACGTGCTGCGCGAGCGCCGGCCGTTCCTGCTCGCGCACTGGCACGGCGACGAGCTGGCGCTGCTGCACATCGTGCGCCGCTACCGCATCGCGACGCTCTCCTCGCAAAGCCGCGACGGGCGCATCATGGCCCGGCTGCTGCACCGGCTCGGCGCCGTCACCTGCGCGGGCTCGTCGAGCCGCGGCGGCGCCGGCGGCTTCAAGGCGCTTATCCGGCTGCTGCGCGACGGGCACAACGGCTCGTTCGCGGTCGACGGCCCGCGCGGACCGATCTACAAGGTCAAGCCGGGCGTGCTGGAGATGTCGCGCGTGCTCGGCTGCCCGATCTACTACCCGACGATCCGCTGCGACCGCGCGATCTTCCTCTACCGCGCCTGGAACGAAGGCTATCTGCCCAAGCCCTTCGCGCGCCTGGAGATCGACTTCCAGGGCCCGATGCCGCCGGTGGCGCAGGGGCAGGATCCGCGCGACCCGGCGCTGCTGGCCGAGCTGGAGTCGCGCATGCTCGAGGCCAAGCGCCGCGGCCACGTGCCGGACCAGCTGTCGCGGCAATTCGACCCGCAAGCACGCTGAACACGCACGGCGTGCGTCGTCCTGCCGGATTGCGGGGCATCGCCCCTGTTGCAGGCCCGGCGGTTGTGCGAACATGACTGCCGGGGGAAAACAACGTTGGGAGCACCCGAGTCCACAGCGGGCGGGCGGGCCATGGTGGCTGCGTCGATGGCGCCCGAGTCGTCGCCTGCGAGCGTCGCGGGCGTGGACCTGCACACCTACGAGGTCGTCACCAACTCGATCACCGACCTGGTGAGCGTGGCCGACGAGACCGGCGTGTACCGCATGGTCAACGATGCCTGGTGCCGCGCCACCGGTCTCTCGCGCGCGCAGGCGGTGGGCAGCTCGGTGTACGGCATCCTGCCCAGCGACGCGTCGGCACATCGCGTGCGCGCGCTGCGCGAGTGCATCGAAGCGGGCGAGATCCGCCGCGTGCGCGACCAGCAGCAGCTGCCCAACCTCATGGGGCACTGGTTCGAGACCACCTACTACCCGTTCGTCGAGCGCGTGCAGGGCCTGCGCTGCGCGGTGATGATCACGCGCGACGTGACCGCCGAGGAGCTGGCCCGCGCGGAGCTGCAGCAAGCCGCGCATCTGCTCGGCATGACGCTCAACGCCACCGACGACGGCATCTTCGCCTCTGACGCCGCCACGCCCGACGAACCGGTGCGCTTCGTCAACCAGCGCCTGCTGCAGATCTGGGGCTTCGCGCCGGAGAAAGCCGAGCGCCTCACGCCGGCGGAGATCATGGCGCAGGCGCGGCCGCTGTTCGCCGACGCGCAGGCCGAGGAGCGCGTGATCCAGGACATCATCGCCAGCAACTGCCATGCCGAGCACCGGCTGGCACTGCGCGACGGGCGCGTGCTGCTGCGCCGCTGCATCACCGCGCGCCACGGCGAGCGCACGCTGCGCGTGTGGAGCTTCCGCGACGTCACCGCCGAGGAGCGCGCCATGCACGCCATGCGCGCCGGCCAGGCCGAGCTGCGCGCCGTGCTCGACGCGTTCCCGGGCTACATCGCGGCGATCGACCGCGATCATCGCTACGTCTACGTCAACGAGACGCTGGCGCAGGTGATCGGCCGCCCGGCGCCCGAGCTGGTGGGGCAGCATGTGCGCGACGTGCTGGGCGAGGAGCGCTACCAGGAGCTGCTGCCGCTGATGGCGGCGTCGTGCCGCGGCGAGATGCCGCGCGTGGAGCGCCACTACCCGGAGCTGCCCGGCCGGCCGCGCCGCGACCTCGAGCTGCGCTACGTGACCAGCCCGGCCGATGCCGACGGGCACCGCACGTTCTACGTCTTCGGCACCGACATCACGCAGCGCAAGCTGGCCGAGGAGGCGCTCACCGCCGCCAAGGACGAAGCCGAGCGCGCCAACCGCGCCAAGTCGCGCTTCATGTCGCTGATGTCGCACGAGCTGCGCACGCCGCTCAACGCCATCCTCGGCTTCGGCCAGCTGCTGCAGATCGACCGCCACGGCGCGCTGCAGGCCGAGCAGCGGCAGCAGGTCGACGAGATCCTGCGCGGCGGGCGCCACCTGCTCCGGCTGATCAACGACGTGCTCGACCTCGGCCGCATCGAGACCGGCCGCCTGAGCTTCGACCTGGCGGCGGTGCCGCTGTCGCCGCTGATGGCCGAATGCATGGCGCTGGTGGAACCGTTGGCGCGCGAGAGCAGCGTCACCATCGACCCGCTGCCCGATCCGCCGTGCAACTGCGTCGTGATGGTCGACCGCATGCGGCTGAAGCAGGTGCTGCTGAATCTGCTCGGCAACGCGATCAAGTACAACCGCCGCGGCGGCCATGTGTGCGTGAGCTGCCGGCACGACGAGCGCCAGGTCGAGCTGAGCGTGCACGACACCGGCCCCGGCCTCGACGCCGAGCAGCAGGGCAAGCTCTTCAGCGCCTTCGAGCGCCTCGGTGCCGAACGCGGCGCGGTCGAAGGCACCGGCATCGGCCTGGCGCTGAGCCGCCGCCTGGTGCAGGCCATGCAAGGCGAGATCGGCGTGCAAAGCCGCGTCGGCACCGGCAGCCGTTTCTGGCTGCGCCTGCCGGTGGCCAGCGCCGAGCGCGCGGCACTCACCGCGCTGCCGGCGCCCGCCGCGGGCGGCAAGGCGAGCGCGGGGCCGACGCTGCGCGTGCTCTACATCGAGGACAACGAAGTCAACGAGATGCTGATGCGCGCGATGCTCGCGCGGCTGCCCGCCGTGGCGTACGACCACGCCTCGTCGCCCGAGGCCGGGCTGGCGAAGGCCATCGAGCAGCCGCCGGCGCTGGTGCTGCTCGACATCCAGTTGCCCGGGCTCGACGGCTTCGAAGTGCTGCGGCGGCTGCGCGAGCACCCGCGCACGCGCGAGGTGCCGGTGATCGCGGTGAGCGCCAGCGCGATGCCCGACGACGTCCGCGCCGGCCTCGAGGCCGGCTTCGACGACTACCTCACCAAGCCGCTGGAGATCGGCACGCTGCACGCGGCGGTGCTGCGCAGCGCGCGGGCGGTGGGCCGTTAGGCCGGCTGCAAGCGCCCGGCGCGCACGCGCCACAGCAGCAGCAGCACGATGGCGAGGTTGAGCAGGTTCCAGCCGATGCCGTTGACGAACGCGGCCTGGTAGCTGCCGGTGAGGTCGAACACCTTGCCCGACATCCAGCCGCCCAGCGCCATGCCCAGCAGCGTGAACATCAGCACCGTGCCCACGCGCGCGCCGGCCTCGGCCGGCGGGAAGTACTCGCGCACGATGATCGCGTAGCTCGGGACGATGCCGCCCTGGAACAGGCCGAAGAGGGCCGAGATCAGGTACAGCGACACCAGCGAGTCGAACGGCAGGAACAGCAGCAGCGCCACGCCCTGCAGCACCGAGCCGAGCAGCAGCGTGCGCAGGCCGCCGATGCGGTCGCAGATCGCGCCGCTGACGAGCCGGCTCACGATGCCGAAGCCGAGCATCAGGCTCATCATCTCGGCGCCGCGCGCCGCGCCGTAGCCGAGGTCGCCGCAATAGGCCACGATGTGCACCTGCGGCATCGACATCGCCACGCAGCAGGCGGTGGCGGCAATGCACAGCAGCACCTGCGCGCCGCTCATCGACAGGCCGAACGGCCGCTCGCTGGGCGTGCCGGTGTGGGGCCGCGCGGTGGCCGCCGCGGCGGCCGGCGGGCGCGGCCGCATCCCCAGCGCCAGCAGCGGCAGCGTCAGCAGGCACAGCAACCCGAGGCCGATGTACGCCTGGCGCCAGCCCGCGGTCTGCACGAAGTGCTGCACGATCGGCGGCCACAGCGCACCGGCCACGTAGTTGCCGCTGGCGCACACCGCCACCGCGATGCCGCGCCGGCGCACGAACCACAGCGAGGTGTCGGCCACCAGCGGCGCGAAAGTGGCCGACGAGCCGAGCAGCCCGATGCCCAGGCCATGCGCGATCGCGAACCACCACACGCTGCCCGCGAGGCCGGCACCGATGTAGCCCGCGCCCAGGCCGGCGGCGCCGATCAGCAGCGGCACGATCACGCCGTAGCGGTCGGCAAGCCGGCCCATCAGGATGCCGCCGAGCCCGAAGCCCACCATCAGCAGCGTGTAGGGCAGCGAGGCGTCGGCGCGCGCGACGCCGAACTCGGCCTGCACCGCCGGCAGCACCACCGACACCACGTACATGCCCGACGAGCCGATCGTCATCAGCGCCAGCGTGAGCGCCAGGCGCGTCCACGCGTAACGTGAGTCGGCCCCCGGCGATGTGGCGCTCGAATTCATGCGCGCATCATCGCGCACGTCGCGTCGTCCGTCGCCCCACCCGTCGCCCCATCACGCGGTCGCGGCATCGCCCCGTGCGGGCACCGGGCCGCGCGTTTCGCGCCGCGCGACCCAGATCGTCGCTGCGCAGATCACCGCGCCGCCGATCAGCGTGTGCTGCGACGGCACGTCGGCGAACACCGCCCAGCTGAGCAGCGCCGACCACACCAGATCGAGGAACTTCATCGACTGCGTGGCCGAGATGTCGGCGACGCGAAACGACCGCGTCAGGCAGTAGTGCGCCACGCTGCCGAGCAAGCCGCAGACCATGAAGCCGGCCCATTGCGCGTCACCGGGCCACTGCCAGTGCGGCAGCGCCAGCGGCAGGCTGAACACGGTGATCGTCAGCGACTGCCACAGCAGGATCACGCGGTTCGACTCGGTGCGCGTCAGCGCCTTGGTGATCAGGAACGACGCGGCGAACAGCGGCGCCGACGCCAGCATCACCAGACTCGCCCAGCCGCCCGCGCCCGACAGCTTGGGCCCGACCACGATCAGCACGCCCGCGAAGCCCACGCCGGTGGCCACCCAGCGCTCCCAGCGCATCGGCTCCTTGAACACCCAGTAGGCGCCGATCATGATGAACAGGGGCGTCGTGAAGCCGATCGCCGTGGTATCGGCCAGCGTGATGCGCGGCAGCGCGTAGAACCACAGGCACAGGCCCGCCGTGTGCACCGCGCCGCGCCAGAACTGCCCCGCCACGTTGCTCGGCCGGTAAGCTGCGGCGCCGTCGCGCCACACCAGCGGCAGCAGCAGCGCGAGCGCCGCGGCATAGCGCAGGAACTGCGTCTGGAACACGTCCATCTGCTGCGAGAGCAGGCGCATCAGCGCATTGAGCAGCACGAACTGCAGCCCGGCCAGGCTGGTCCACAGGATGCCGCGCAGCGTCGGCGGCAACGCGTGCAGCCGCCGCTCGGCGCGATGCCAGTGCCGCTTCACCGTGCCGACTTGCCGGCGATCGCGCGCGCCGTGTGCCGCGCGATCACCGCCTCCTCGTCGGTGTGCAGCACCCACACCGCCGCCGCGCTGTCGGCGGCCGAGATGCGCTCGGCCTTGGCGGCATGCGCCTGGGCGTCGAGCTTCAGGCCCATCCATTCCAACCCGCGCACCACGTGCTCGCGGATGGCGTGCGCGTTCTCGCCGATGCCGCCGGTGAACACCAGCGCATCGATGCCGCGCAGCGCTGCCGCCATGCCGGCGATCTCGGCCTGGATGTGCTCGACGAAGTATTCGATCGCCTCCAGCGCGCCGGCCGACGAGCTCTTGAGCAGCGTGCGCAGGTCGCTCGACAGGCCCGACAGGCCCAGCAGCCCCGATTCGCGGTACAGCAGCTCGGCCACGCGGTCGAGGTCGCGGTCGTGGCGCTGCGCGAGGTACAGCACCGCGGCGCCGTCGATGCGGCCGCAGCGCGTGCCCATCGGCAGGCCGTCGAGCGGCGAGAAGCTCATCGTCGTGGCCACCGAGCGGCCGGCGCGCATGGCGCACATCGACGCGCCGTTGCCCAGGTGCGCGACCACCACGCGCGCCGCGGCGAGCGCGCCGTCGCGCTCGGCGAGCTGGCGCTGGATCGACTCGTACGACAGGCCGTGGAAGCCGTAGCGGCGCACGCCGGCGTCGTGCAGCGCGCGCGGCAGCGCGAAGCGCTGGTGCACATCGGGCATCGTGCGGTGGAACGCGGTGTCGAAGCAGGCCACCTGCGGCGCGTGCGGGAACACGCGCATCGCCGCGCGCACGCCGGTCAGGTTGTGCGGCTGGTGCAGCGGCGCCAGCGGCTCGAGCGCCGCCATCGCGGCCAGCACCTCGTCGTCGATGCGCACCGGCGCGGCGAAGCGCACGCCGCCGTGCACGATGCGGTGGCCCACGGCGACCACGCGCGACGGATCGATCCGCGTGAGGATCTGCTGCAGCGCCTGCTCGTGGCTGAGGCCGCCGACGCCGAGGCCCTCGACCTGCCCGTCCATCAGCCGGCTGCCGTTGGCGTGCGCGAACAGCGCGTACTTCAGCGACGACGAGCCGGCATTGAGCGTCAGGATGTGCGCACCGCCGGCCGGCACCGATGCAGGTGCGGGTGAGCTTGCGCGTGCGGGCCCGCCCGCGGAGGGAGATGCCGCCGTGCTCAGGTGTAGTCCTTGTACTTGTCGAGCAGCCGCACCGGCTTGGCCAGCGCGTCGCGCCGGAACGGGTCACCCAGCTCGCGGGTGCACATGATCTCGACGACGGTGGTCTTGCGGCCGTTCATCTGCAGGTCGATCGCGCGGTCGAGTGCCTTGCCCACGCCGTCGAGCGAATCGACCACGATGCCCTCGGCACCCATGGACTTGGCGATGGCCGCGAAGCTGGGATTATCCAGCTCGCCGGCGACGAAGCGGCGGTTGTAGAAGTCGACCTGGTTCTTCTTCTCGGCGCCCCACTGGCGGTTGTGGAACACCACCGCGGTGACCGGGATGTCGTGGCGCACGCAGGTCATGATCTCGCCCATGCTCATGCCCCAGGCGCCATCGCCGGCGTAGGCAATCGCCGGCCGTTGCGGCGCGGCGACCTTGGCGCCGATCATCGTCGGCAGCGCATAGCCGCAGTTGCCGAAGCTCATCGGCGCGAAGAAGCTGCGCGGCTCCTGGAAACGCAGGTAGCTGTGCGCGATCGAGTTGATGTTGCCGATGTCGGTCGACACCATCACGTGCGCCGGCATCGCGCGTTCCAGCTCGCGCAGCACCTGGCGCGGATGCAGCCACGAACCTCCAGGACTCCCGCCGGAGAACGGCAGCTTCTCGCCCTTGGCCTCCTCGATCATGTCGAGGCTGTAGGCGTCGCGCTCGTGCGACCACTCGCCGAGCTCCTTCTCCCATGCGGCCTTCTCGGCCTGGGTCTTCGCCGCGCGCTCGGCCTTCGTCGCATCGCAGGCCAGCGTGCGCTTGGCCAGCCGTGCCAGCAGCGCGACCGCCGCCGCCTTGGCGTCGCCGCAGATGCCGACATCGACCTTCTTCACCAGGCCCAGCATCTTGGCGTCGGCGTCGATCTGCACCAGCTTGGCGTTCTTGGGCCAGTAGTCCATGCCGTACTGCGGCAGCGTGCCGAACGGCCCGAGCCGCGTGCCGAGCGCGATCACCACATCGGCCTGCGAGATCAGGCGCATGCCGGCTTTGCTGCCCTGGTAGCCGAGCGGGCCGCACCACTGCGGGTGGCTGGCCGGAAACGAATCGTTGTGCTGGTAGCTGTTGACCACCGGGCAGCCGATGCGCTCGGCCAGGGCGATGGCCTCCTTGAACGCCTCGCCCATCACCACGCCGCCGCCGGCGATCAGCACCGGGTTTTTCGCACTGGCGATCAGGTCGGCCGCGGCATCGAGCGCCGCCTCGCCGCCGGCGCCGCGCTCGATGCGGATCGGCTTCGGGATCTCGCATTGGATCTCGCCGTAGAACAGGTCGCGCGGGATGTTGAGCTGCGTCGGCCCCATCTCGAGCAGCGCGCGGTCGAACGCGCGCGCGGTGAACTCGGCCATGCGCTTGTTGTTGTTCACGTGCGCCTGGTACTTGGTGAACTCCTGGAACATCGGCAGCTGCGATGCCTCCTGAAAGCCGCCGAGGCCGAGCGTCATGGTGCCGGTCTCGGGCGTGATCACCACCACCGGCGAATGCGCCCAGTAGGCGGCGGCGATCGCCGTCACCGCGTTGCTGATGCCGGGGCCGTTCTGGCCGATGATCACGCCGTGGCGGCCGCTGGCGCGCGCATAGCCGTCGGCCATGTGGCCGGCGCCCTGCTCGTGCACCACCGGGATCAGCCGGATGCCGGCCGGCGCGAAGATGTCCATCGCGTCCATGAAGGCCGAGCCCATGATGCCGAACATCGTGTCGACGCCCTGCGCGACCAGCGTCTCGACGAAGGCTTCTGACGGCGTCATCTTCTGCACGCCCTGCACCACGGTGCGGGCGGCGGGCGGTTGCGGAGCATTCATGGCATGGCCTCCTCGGGGCACGGCAGCGACCCCTGCACTATAGGCAGCGCACCGGGGTGGCGTCAACTGAAATCCCGAAATCCGGTACGCCGCGTGCTCAGTTCCCGGAACGCCGTTATGATCCCCACCCATGAAGCTCGTGCGCCAGCGCTCCGACGCGGTCGAGATCAGCGGCGATTCGCCCACGCTGCGGCTGTTCGCGCTGCTCGAAGTCATCGCGGCGCAGCAGCGGCTGTTCTCGCTGCAGAGCCTGGTCGAGGAGACCGGACTGCCCAAGCCGACGCTGCACCGCATGCTGCAGCAGCTCGAGGGTGCCGGCCTGGTGCAGCGCGAGAGCGACGGCCGCCACTACGCCACCGGCATGCGGCTGCGCCGCCTGGCCGAGACGCTGATGCTCAACAACACCTTCCACGGTGCGCGTCACCGCGTGCTGCGCGCGCTGGTCGACGAGATCGGCGAGAGCTGCAACATCACCACGCTGGCGGGCGCCGAGGTGGTCTACCTCGACCGCGTGGAGACCGCGGCGCCGCTGCGCTTCTACCTGCACCCGGGCTCGCGCGTGCCGGCGCACTGCTCGGCCAGCGGCAAGGTGTTCCTCGCGCAGATGCCGCCGGCGCAGCGCGCGCGGCTGCTCGCGCACGCGCCGCTGGAGCGCAGCACGGGCCACACCATCACCTCGCTGAAGGCGCTGGAGGCCGAGTTGAAGACCGTGAAGCGCCAGGGCTACGCGCTCGACCGCGAGGAGTTCCTGCCCGGCCTGGTGTGCGTGGCGGTACCGGTGCCGGCCGAGGGCGGCCGCTCGGCGCTGTGCGTGGCGCTGCAGGCGCCGGCGATGCGGCTGCCGCTCGATCGCGCGCTGAAGTGGCTGCCCGCGCTGCGGCGCGCGGCCGAGGCGCTGGGGCGCATCGAGGCCGACGCAACGGGCAAGGATGTGCCCGCCAAGCAGCTTGCGAGAAGAATCCGATGAGCGATCTCGCCGCGCTGAAGCCCGATCGCCGCGCCGACCTGCGCGCGCTGTTCGGCATCGAGTCGGCGCTCGAGGTGCCGGCCTTCGCCGAGCGCGACGAGCACGTGCCCGAGGTCGACGCCGCATACCGCTTCGTGCCCGACGTCACGCTGGCCATCCTGGCCGGCTTCGCGCGCAACCGGCGCGTGCTGGTGCAGGGCCTGCACGGCACCGGCAAATCCACCCACATCGAGCAGGTGGCGGCGCGGCTGAACTGGCCCTGCGTGCGCGTGAACCTCGACGGCCACATCAGCCGGCTCGATCTGGTGGGCAAGGATGCGGTCGTGCTGCGCGACGGCAAGCAGGTCACCGAGTTCCAGGAAGGCATCGTGCCATGGGCGCTGCAGCGCCCGGTGGCGCTGGTGTTCGACGAATACGACGCCGGCCGGCCCGACGTGATGTTCGTGATCCAGCGCGTGCTCGAACGCGACGGCCGCTTCACGCTGCTCGACCAGAACCGCGTGCTCGCGCCGCACGCGTACTTCCGCCTCTTCGCCACCGCCAACACCGTGGGCCAGGGCGACTCGAGCGGCCTGTACCACGGCGCGCAGAAGCTCAACCACGCGCAGATCGACCGCTGGGGCGTCGTGGCCACGCTGAACTACCTGCCGCGCGACGACGAGGTGGCGATCGTTGCCGCGCGCGTGCCGGCGCTGGCGCCGCGCACGCCGCTGCTGCGGCAGATGATCGCGTTCGCGACGCTGACGCGCCAGGGCTTCGCGGCCGGCGACCTGTCGACGCTGATGTCGCCGCGCACGGTGATCGCCTGGGCCGAGAACCTGGAGATCTTCGGCGACACCGCGCTCGCGCTGCGCCTGGCGTTCATCAACAAGTGCGAGGAAGCCGAGCGGCCGACGGTGGCCGAGTACTACCAGCGCGTGTTCGACACCGAGCTCGGCGAGTCGTACGCGCTGGGCGCGCCGGGGGCGTGATGCTGCAAGGCGCAGCAGCCGCCCGCCGGCAGCAGCGCATCGAGGAGCTGTGCGCTGCCGCGCTGCGCGCGCTGGCCGGCGAGCGCGACCTGCACTACCGCGGCGCGCGCGTGCACCGCGGCCGCCGGCCGCTGCCGATCGACGCGCCGCACCTGCATCCGCGCGTCGACGATGACGACTTCGCCTCGTTCCGCGGCGCGGCCGACGGCATCGCGCAGCGGCTGCGGCTCGCCGACGCCGCGCTGCACCAGCGGCTGCGCCCCGCCGGGCCGATCGCGCGCGCGGTGTTCGAGATGCTGGAGCAGTTCCGCGTCGAATCGCTCGCCGACCCCGCGCTGCCGGGCCTGGCGCACAACCTGCGCCACCGCTTCGCGCAATGGTCGCTCGCCTTCCACCGCACCGGCCTCACCGACACCGACCGCGGGCTGCTGCTGTACACGGTGGCGCAGATCGCGCGCTCGCGCGTCAGCGGCGAGCCGGTGCTGGAGGAGACCGAAGACCTGATGGAGACCACACGCGGTGCGCTGGTGCCGGTGATCGGCACCGCGCTGGCCGGCCTGCGCCGCACACGGCACGACCAGGCCGCCTACGCCGTGCACGCGCGCGAGATTGCCGAATGCGTCGCCCGCATGATCGCCGCCACCGCCGGCGGCGACGAAGACGCCGCCGCGCAGGAGATCGACGACGAGGGCACCGCGGCGGTCGCGTTCCGCTTCCTGATGCAAAACGCGCCGCCGCCGGCCGACGCGCCGGCGATGGCCACCTCCGGCCGCGGCCGCAGCTTCGACGCCGCCACCGACGGCTACCGCGTCTTCACGAGCGCCTACGATCGCGAGCTGATGCCGGCGCAGATGGCGCGGCCCGAGCGCCTGCGCGAGCTGCGCGCCATGCTCGATGCGCGCATCGCCGAGAGCGGCGTGCACCTGGCGCGGCTGGCGCGCGAGCTGCGCGCGCTGCTCGCCGAGCCGCTGCGCGAGGCCTGGCGCGACGCCGAGGAGGAAGGCCGCATCGACGGCCGCCGCCTGGCGCAACTCGTCGCCTCGCCCGCCGAGCGGCGCCTGTTCAGGCGCGAACACCTCGAGCACGAGGCCGACGCGATGCTCGCCTTCCTGATCGACTGCTCGGGCTCGATGCGCGAGCATGCCGGCGCGATCGCGGCGCTGGTGGACACCGCCGCGCGCGCGCTCGAAGGCGTCGGCGTGGCGTGCGAGATCCTCGGCTTCACCACCGGCGCCTGGCACGGCGGCCGCGCGTTGCGCGACTGGCAGCGCGCCGGCCGCCCGCCGTCGCCGGGCCGGCTCAACGAACGCTGCCACCTGGTGTTCAAGAGCGCCGACACGCGCTGGCGCCGCGCGCGGCCCGGCGTGGCCGCGCTGCTCGAAGGCACGCTGTTTCGCGAAGGGCTCGACGGCGAAGCCGTCGACTGGGCGTGCACCCGGCTGCTGGCACGCGCCGAGCGGCGCAAGGTGCTGGTCGTGATCTCCGACGGCTGCCCGATGGATGGCGCCACCGCGCAGGCCAGCGGCGCGCACTACCTCGATGCCCACCTGCGCGAGGTGGTCGCGCGCCGCGAGCAGCAGGGCCGCGTGCGAGTTGGCGCGCTCGGCGTCGGGCTCGATCTGAGCGACTTCTACAGCCGCGCGCAGGCGGTGGACCTGGGCGCGATGCGCCTGCCGCAGCTGCATCGCGAGCTGCTGTCGCTGCTCGGCCAGAGGGCGCACCGGTGACCCCACCCTTGAGCTGGAACAGATCGCGCGGCCTTCACCGGGCTAGATTCAGCCGTTTGGCCGTGACCGCCGGCATTGGTGGTGTACTGGCCCGCTTCGAGCGTGGATAGTTCGCGGATAGTTGTATGCACCCGTCAGCCCTCCCCCCGCAGCATCAGATCACCTTCGACCCCGAGTGGCGGATCGGCCTGATCGAGGTCGATCGCCAGCACGCCGCGCTGATCGCCACGCTCAACCGCTTGATCGCCGACGACGACGCCGAGCCCGCATCGGAGTTCTTCGCCACCGTGCTGACGCGCCTGGGCCGCGACCTCATGGCGCACTTCCGGCACGAGGAGAGCTGCTTCGTGCAGCTCGGTGTGCCGCAAGACCTCGCCGCCGCGCACGTGGCCGCGCACAGCGACATCCTGTCGCAGTGGGTCGGCCTGAACTTCGAGCTGATGCGCGCGCAGCCGCACACGCGCGCCGGCGTGCTGGTGGTGCTGCGCGGCTGGATCGCCGACCACATCGTCGCGTTCGATCTCGGGCTCAAGCGCTACGTGCCGCAGTAGCGGCCGCAGCGCACCGGTCGATCAAGCCTCGAACAGCTGCCGCTGCCCGAAGCCCTGCGCGTTGTCGATGAAGTACAGCCGCGCGATGCGCAGCCGGTACCAGCGCACGCGCGCCAGCGCCTGCACGATCTGCGGCGCGGCCAGCGCCGGCTGCACGAAGCTGAACTTGCGGCCGTAGACCTGCATCGCGCGCTCGCGCGCGTCGCCGGCGAGTTCGTCGACGTGGCCGTCGAGCTGGATGCCGCGGATGCCGCGCCATTCGGCCACCTCGGACTGGATCGTCGCCGCGCAACGCGCGTCGCGCGCCAGATCGCGCGCATGGCGGCTCGACGGCGACGACAGGAAGATCAGATCGTCGCCGTCGCGCGCGTAGAACACCGCCGCTGCCCACGGCCCGTCGGGGCCCTGCGTGGCCAGCGTCATCACATGGTGCGCGGCCAGGTGCTGCACCACCGCCGGCGGCAGCGACAAGCTCACCGCGGCGGGCCTTCGGGGCCGAACTCCTGGCCTTCGGCCTCGGCCGGCTCGTGCAGCCGCTTGAGCCGGTACGCCAGCTGCGGCCGGCGCAGGCCCAGCATGCGCGAGGCGGCCGAGAGGTTGCCGTGCGCCTTGTCGACGGCGGTCTCGATCAGCATCGCCTCGACCTGGTCGAGCGTCATCACGCCGTTGAACACCGCCTCGCACAGGTCGCGGCCGGCCTGCCAGCGGTTGATGTCGAGGTTGCCGTCGCCGTCGAGGCCGAACTCGGGCGTCTGCATCTCGCCGCAGCGCGTGAACAGGTGCTCCACCTCGACCGCGGCACCGTTGGGCGCCAGGATGACGCCACGCTCGACCATGTTCTGCAGCTCGCGGATGTTGCCCGGCCACGGATAGGTGAGCAGCGCGCGCTTGGCCTTGTCGGTGAAGCCGCGCAGCTTCTTGCCGTGGATCGCCGAGTGCTTCTCGAGAAAGCGCTTGGCCAGCAGCGAGATGTCTTCCTTGCGCTCGCGCAGCGGCGGGATGTGGATCTGGAACGGGTTGAGCCGGTAGTACAGATCGGAGCGGAAGCGCCCGTCCTTCACCAGGCGCAGCAGCTCGGCGTTGCTGGCGGCGACGACGCGCACGTTGACGCGCCGCGTGCGCTGGTCGCCGAGGCGCTCGATCTCGCCTTCCTGCAGCACGCGCAGCAGCTTGCTCTGAGCGGTGAGCGGCAGGTCGCCCACCTCGTCGAGAAACAGCGTGCCGCCGTCGGCGCGCTCGAAGCGCCCGGGCCGCGCGATCTGCGCGCCGGTGTAGGCGCCGCGCTCGACGCCGAACAGCTCCGACTCGACCAGCTCGTTGGGGATCGCCGCGCAGTTGACGGCGACGAAGGTCTTGTCGCGCCGCGTGCTCATGGCATGCAGCGCGCGGGCGAACAGCTCCTTGCCGACGCCCGTCTCGCCCGACAGCAGCACGGTGATCTGGCTGCCGCCGGCCTGGCGCAGCAGATCGAACGCCTGGCGAAAGCCGGGCGAGACGCCGATCATGTCGGCGGGCAGCTTCTCCTTGTCGGCGATCGTCGAGCGCAGCTGCACCACCTGGGTCTGCAGCTCGATCAGCTGCTCGGCGATCGGCTCGGGGCGGAAGAAGCGCTCGTGCTCGGCGGCGTCGTCCCACTCCTCGACCGGCTTGCCGACGATGCGGCAGTTGGGGTGCCCCATGCCGACGCACTCCACCTCCTTGTACAGCACCGGCCGGCCCATGAAGGCCGAGGTGTAGCCGCAGGCATAGCCGATCTGCGTCCAGCACACCGGCTCGTTATGCTGGCCGTAGTGGCGCCGGTGCCACTGGCCCTCCCAGGAGTTCTCCCACAGGAACTCGCCGTAGAAGCGCCCCGCCATGCGATCGAGCTGCAGCTGCACCGGCGTGACGTGCACGATGCCCTCGAGCGTGTGCAGCTGCGGGCCGGTCATGAAGGCCTCGAGGTCGCTGCAGTCCTGCGAGCGCGTGCGCGCGAGCTCGGCGTCGCGCAGCCCCGAGGCGTAGCCCATGCGCGTGAGCAGCCCGCGCGCGCGGTCCATGCCGAGCGTGTCGATCAGCTCCTTGCGCAGCCCCGCCTGAGCCTCGGCGTGCACCAGCAGCATGCGATGCTCGTGCAGCCAGATCTGGCCGGTGTCGGCACAGAAATGCACGCGCGCGCGCAGGTCGTCGCTGGCTGCCCGCGCGATGCTGTGGAGCTTGCCCATCGTGCCGGCCCTCCTGCGAATCGTTGCTTCTAGGCCGCGGCCATCGCCATCGGCTTGCGCAGCGTCAAGCCAGTCGGCACCGGCGATACGGGTTGTCCCGTATGCGGTGCCGGCGGCGAGCATCGCGCGCGGCGCCACCGTGATTTCATCAAATCGTCGAATCGGCGCCCTCGCGAGGCGCCGATGTCACCAAAGCATCGAATGCCGCGCGGCGCGCTCGCGGAGCGCAGACGCTGCCCGTACCGAGGGGGCCGCCGCCATGCTGCGCCGCGGCAGCGATGCATGGCATGGGCCTTGCAATCGAACCTGCCCACGGGCGGCGCAGCCCGCTCGGCCCGCTGTGCGGGCACCGATCACACGACAAGGAGACAACAGCATGAAGTTCCCGGTCCCTCACGACGTCAAGGCCAAGACGATCCCCGGCACCGAAGGCTGGGAGCGCATGTATCCGTACCAGTACCAGTTCGTCACCGACGACCCGGTGAGGAGCGGCTACGAGAAGGAGACGTTCTGGTTCTACGACGGCCTGCACTACCCCGAGCCGCTGTACCCGTTCGACACCATCTGGGACGAGGCCTGGTACCTGGCGCTGTCGCAGTTCAACAACCGCATCTTCATGGTGCCGCCGGTGCGCGGCGTCGACCACCGCATCATCAACGGCTACGTCTACATCTCGCCGGTGCCGGTCAAGGACGGCAACGAGATCGGCTCGCGCGTGCCGCACTTCATGGAGCGCGCCGGCCACTACTACAAGAACTGGGACGCGCTCGAGGCCAAGTGGAAGGTGAAGATGGAAGCCACCATCCGCGAGCTCGAGGCGCTGCAGATCCCGCGCCTGGCCGACATGGAAGACATGTCGGTGGTGACCGGCGCGCTCGGCGAATCGCACGGCTACCACCTGCTGAAGAACTACGACGACCTGATCAACCTCGGCATCAAGTGCTGGCAGTACCACTTCGAGTTCCTGAACCTGGGCTATGCGGCCTACGTGTTCTTCCTCGACTTCGCGCAGAAGCTGTTCCCCAACATCCCGGCGCAGCGCGTGACGCAGATGATCTCGGGCATCGACGTCATCATGTACCAGCCCGACGAGGAGCTGAAGAAGCTGGCGCGGCTGGCGATCGAGCTGCGCGTCGACGAGGCGGTCACCTTCAGCCCGCAGTGGTCGGTGGTCGAGGAGGCGCTGAAGAAGCTGCCCAACGGCGTCAAGTGGCTGACCTCGCTGAACCTGGCGCGCGAGCCGTGGTTCAACATCTCCACCGGCACCGGCTGGTTCCACCACGACCGCTCGTGGAACGACCAGATGAACGTGCCGCTGTCGGGCATCGCGACCTACATCCGCAAGCTCAAGCAGGGCGCCACGATCGACCGGCCGACCGACAAGGTGCGCGCCGAGCGCGACCGCATCACCGCCGAATACCGCGCGCTGATCGACAAGCCCGAGGACCTCAAGCAGTTCGACGAGCTGCTCGGCTGCGCCAAGACGGTGTTCCCGTACGTCGAGAACCACCTCTTCTACGTCGAGCACTGGTTCCACTCGGTGTTCTGGAACAAGATGCGCGAGGTCGGCGCGATCATGAAGGAGCACGGCGTCATCGAGGACGTCGAGGACATCTGGCTGCTGCGCCGCGACGAGATCAAGTCGGCGCTGTGGGACATCGTCACCGCCTGGGCCACCGGCGTCACGCCGCGCGGCACGCAAACCTGGCCGAAGGAGATCGACTGGCGCAAGGGCGTGATGGCCAAGTTCAAGGAGTGGCATGCGCCGCCGGCGATCGGCACCGCGCCCGAGGTGATCCAGGAGCCGTTCACGATCGTGCTGTGGGGCGTGACGAACAAGTCGCTCGCCGACTGGGCCTCGGTGCAGGAGGTCGCCGACCCCGACACCATCACCGAGCTGAAGGGCTTCGCCGGCAGCCCGGGCATCATCGAGGGCCGCGCGCGGGTGTGCCGCACCGTCGGTGAAGTGGGCGAGCTGGTCGAGGGCGAGATCCTGGTGGCGCCCACCACCTCGCCGTCGTGGGCGCCGGCATTCGCCAAGATCGGCGCCTGCATCACCGACGTCGGCGGCGTGATGAGCCATGCCGCGATCGTCTGCCGCGAATACGGCATGCCGGCGGTGGTGGGCACCGGCCACGCCACCAAGGTCATCAAGACCGGCATGATGCTGCGCGTCGACGGCTCCACCGGAGCCGTCAGCATCGCGCGCTGAGCGGGCCGCGACGCGTGAACGCCGTCGTGCAGCCGATGCAGGCCCACGCACCGGCAGCCGCGCGCGCGATGCCGCGCGTGGTGTGCTGGTTCGAGGATTGCCGCAAGGATTCGGTGCCGCTGGTCGGCGGCAAATGCGCCTCGCTCGGCGAGCTGATCAGCGCCGGCGTGCGCGTGCCGCCCGGCTTCGCGCTCACCACCGAGGGCTACCGCCGCTTCGTCGCCGAAGCCGGCATCGCCGAGGAGCTGCAGGCGCTGCTGCGTGGCGTCGACCTGCGCGACCTGCCGGCGCTGGAGGCAGCCAGCACGCGCATCCGCGCGATGATCGAGGCGCACGCGTTCTCCACCGAGATCGAGGACGAGGTCGCCGAGCACTACCGCAAGCTCTCGCTGCGCTGCGGGCTGCCGGCGGCGCCGGTGGCGGTGCGCTCGAGCGCCACCGCCGAGGATCTCGCCGACGCCAGCTTCGCCGGCCAGCAGGACACCTACCTGTGGATCCGCGGCATCGACGAGGTGCTGCACCACATGCGGCGCTGCATCTCGAGCCTCTACACCGGCCGCGCGATCGCCTACCGCGCCAACAAGGGCTTCGACGACGCGGGGTTAGCGATCAGCGTCGGCGTGCAGAAGATGGCCAACGCCTACACCGCCGGCGTGATGTTCACGCTGCACCCCGGCAGCGGCGACCGCTCGGTGATCGTGATCGACTCCAACTTCGGCTTCGGCGAATCGGTGGTGTCGGGCGAGGTCACGCCCGACCAGTTCGTCGTCAACAAGGTCACGCTCGACATCATCGAGCGCACGATCTCGCAGAAGCTGGTCTGCGTCACCGTCGACCCCAAGAAGCAGGCCGCGCAGACGATCGAGGTGCCGTTCGAGCGCCAGCGCGTGCAGTCGCTGATCGACGACGAGATCACCGAGCTGGCCTGGATGGGCAAGAAGATCGAGCAGCACTACGGCCGCCCGATGGACATCGAGTGGGCGGTCGACAAGGACCTGCCCTCGGGCGGCAACATCTTCATCCTGCAGGCACGCCCCGAAACCGTGTGGAGCACGCGCGCCCGGAGCGCGGCGACCCCGGCGGCGCGGCCGGCGATGGACTACATCGTCTCGGCGATGCTCAGCGGCAAGAAGATCGGCTGACGCAGCGCCGCCATCCCCACCGATCCACCTCCCCCGCACGACAAACCCACGGAGTGAACATGAACGCACGCACCGAAGTCCGCCCGATCGACGACCTGCGCAGCTACGTCGCCGCGCTCGAAGCCAACGGCGAACTGCAACGCATCCGCGCCGAGGTCGACTGGAAGTACGAGCTGTGCCACGTCTCCAAGGTCAACGAGGAGCAGAAGGGCCCGGCGCTGCTGTACGAGAACGTCAAGGGCAACAGCATCCCGGTGTTCACCAGCGCCTTCACGACGCCGCGGCGCATCGCCATCGCGCTCGAGCAGGACCCGTCGCTCACCATGTGCCAGCTGTCGCGCAAGTGGATGGAGCTGACGACCAAGCGGATGATCAAGCCGACCTTCGTCGACAAGCCGCCGGTGATGGAGAACGTGCTCACCGGCGACGCGGTGGATCTCGAGAAGTTCCCGGTGCCGTGGTTCTACCCCGACGACGGCGGGCGCTTCTTCGTCACCGCGGGCTACCTGGTGACGAAGGACCCCGACACCGGCTGGACCAACCTCGGCACCTACCGCTCGCAGGTGCTGGGCAAGAACATCCTGGGCTCGCAGATCATCAAGGGCAAGCATGGCGACATGCACATGAAGAAGTACCAGGAGCGCGGCGAGCTGATGCCCGCCGCCGCCGTGGTCGGCTGCGACCCGGTGCTGTTCCTGGCCGGCTCGACGCTGGTGAGCGCGGGCACCGACGAGTACGACGTGGCCGGCGCGCTGCGCGGCCGGCCGGTGCCGGTGTTCAAGTCAGACCTCACCGGGCTGACGCTGCCGGCCAACGCCGAGATCATCGCCGAGGGCTTCATCGACCCCAACGAGCTGATGGACGAAGGCCCGTTCGGCGAATACACCGGCTACTACTCGGGCAACAAGGGCAAGGACTATCCGAAGCCGGTGCTGCGCGTCAAGCGCATCCTGCACCGCCATAACCCGATGTTCTGGGCGACAACGGTCGGCAAGCCGATCAACGACATCCACATGATCCAGTCGCTCAACCGCACCGGCGCGATGTGGTACGACCTCGAGACGATGCGCGTGCCGGGCATCCAGAGCGTGTACCTGCCGGCGGCGGCGACCGGGCGCTTCTGGGCCATCGTGTCGGTCAAGCAGATGTACCCGGGGCACTCCAATCACGTCGGCAACGCGGTGATCGCCAGCACCACCGGCCACTACGGCCTGAAGGGCGTGATCGTGGTCGACCACGACATCGAGGCCGACGACATGGACCGCGTCTGGTGGGCGCTGGCCACGCGCTTCGACCCCAAGCGCTCGGCGCAGATCATCGACCGCGGCCGCTCGACGCCGCTCGACCCGGGCCTGCCGATCGAGGCGCGCGAGATCACCAGCCGCATCATCCTCGACGCCTGCACGCCCTACGAGTGGAAGAACAAGCCGAGCGAGATCTTCATGGACCGCGCCATGCTGCAGAAGGTGTCGGACCGCTGGAACGAGTACGGCTTCAAGGGCGCGAGCCCGGTGGCCGACATGATCGGGCGGCTCACGAAGCCGGAGGTGAAGAAGACGGCCAAGCCCGCCGAGTGAAGGAGGCCGAAGGCGCCGCCATGAAGAAGGGCATCGTCGTCATCTGCAACCTCGACACGCGCGGCGAAGACATCGTCTTCGTCAAGGACCTCATCGCCGCGCGTGGGCACGAGCCGATCCTGCTCGACTTCAGCATGGAGGAGCCGCCGCCCTTCGCCGGCGACATCACCACCGAGCAGGTCGCCGCGCGCGGCGGCCTGTCGATCGAGCAGGTGCGCGAGAAGTACCGCACCGACCGCGACGCCGCGTCGGGCAACCAGATCCGCGGCGCCGCGGCGATCGTCGGCGAGCTGCACAAGGCCGGCCGCGTGCACGGCGTGATCGGCATCGGCGGCGGCACCTGCACGCTGGTGGCCACCTCGGTGATGAAGCAGCTGCCGTTCGGCCTGCCCAAGCTGATGGCCTCGCCGATGGCGGCGCATCCGGCGTACATCGACAGCTACGTCGGCACGCGCGACATCACGATGCACCACACGGTGCTCGACATCGTCAAGATGAACCCGCTGCTGCGCGCGCAGATCACCAACGCGGTCGGCGCGATCTGCGGCATGGTCGAGATGACGCTGGGCACCGAGTTCCGCTTCGACAAGCCCTGCGTGGCGATCTCGTCGTTCGGCTTCGGCGAGATGGCGGTGCAGGCCGCGCTGCCGATGCTCGAGGAGGCCGGCTTCACGCCGATCGTCTGCCACGCGCAGGGCAAGGGCGACCGCGCGATGGAGGAGATGATCCGCGACGGCGCGTTCCAGGGCGTGCTCGACATCTGCATCGGCGGCGTGATGGAGCACCTGTTCAAGGGCAACCGCGATCCCGGCCCAGATCGGCTCAAGGCCGCCGCCGCGGCCGGCATCCCCGCGGTGCTGGCGCCGTGCGGGCTCGACATCCTCTCGTACGGCGGCCGTGCCGACATGCTCGAGAAGACCAAGAGCCGGCCGCAGTTCGTGCAGGACGCGCTGCGCGTGCAGGTGCGCACCAGCGCCGACGAGCTGCGCGCCGCCGCCGACGTGATCGCCGAACGGCTCAACGCGGCGCGCGGGCCGTGGACCTTTTTGGTTCCGCGCAAGGGCTGGTCGTCGCTCGACCGCGAGGGCCGACCGATCTTCGACCCGCAGGCCGATGCTGCGTTCGTCGCGCGGCTGAAGGAGAAGCTGCACGACCCGTCGCGTGTGCGCGAGGTCGACCTGCACCTGTACACGCCCGAGTTCGCCGGCGCCGCGGTGGCCGAGTTCGTGCGGCTGTTCCGCTCGGCGCCGGCGCGCGCGTGAAGGAGTCCTGGCGATGCTGGTACGCGACTGGATGCAGGCCGACCCGATCACGGTCGAAAGCCACACGCTGGTGTCGGAGGCCAAGCGCATCCTCGCCGACCACAACCTGCACGCGCTGCCGGTGGTCGACGGCGGCCGGCTGCGCGGGCTGATCACGCGCGCCAATCTGCTGCGCATCGGCGCCTTCGTGCTGCACACGCAGGATCCCGACGAGTTCAACTACTTCGTCACGCGGCTGCGCGTGCGCGACGTGATGGTGCGCTGCCCGGCCACGATCCAGGCCGGCGACACGATGCAGCAGTGCCTGCGCCGCGGCCGCGAACTCGGCGTGGCGCAGTTTCCGGTGCTCGAGGGCGAGCGCGTGGTCGGCGTGATATCGGCCAACGAGATCTTCCAGATCGCCGCCCATTGCCTGACGCTGATCGATTCGGGAGCCGGCACCGCCGCCCTTCAGGCGCAACAGGCTTGAAGGCCGGTCGATGACGCTGCCCCTGATCGTCGCCATCACCGGCGCCACCGGCGTCATCTATGGCGTCGAGCTGCTGCGCGTGCTGAAGCAGCTCGGCCAGCCGACGCACCTGATCCTCAGCGAGGCCGCCGGCATGAACCTGGCGATCGAGACCGACCACACGCTGGAGGACGTGCGCGCGCTCGCCGACGTGGTCTATCCCAACAAGGACGTCGGCGCCGCGCCGGCGAGCGGGTCGTTTCGCACGCGCGGCATGATCGTGGCGCCGTGCACGGTCAAGACGCTGTCGGCGATCGCCAACTCATTCACCTACAACCTCGTGGTGCGCGCCGCCGACGTGCAGCTCAAGGAGGGCCGCAAGCTGGTGCTGCTGGTGCGCGAGACGCCGCTGCACAAGGGCCACCTGGAGCTGATGACGCGCGCGGCCGATTGCGGCGCGACGCTGCTGCCGCCGATGCCGGCGTTCTATCACCGGCCGCAGACGATCATGGATCTGGTGCACCAGACGATCGGCAAGGCGCTCGACCAGGTCGGCATCGAGCACGACCTGTTCCGCCGCTGGAGCGGGCACGGCACGCCACAGGCGCCACACGCGCCGTCAGCGCCGTTGGTGTCGTCGGCATCGCCGGCGGCGCTGCCGCCGCGCTGAACGCGCCGAAGCGCGTCGCGCCAGGACGGCCCGCGCGCACAATCCGCGCGTGGCCCCGCCCGCCCCTGCAATCGTCGCACCGCGCTGGCGCTGGCTGGTGCCGCCGCTGGTATGGCTGGCGGTGCGGCTGGCGCCGGTGCCCGCGGGCCTCGCGGCGCCGGCGTGGCACTACTTCGCGGTCTTTCTGGCGGCGATCGTGACGCTGATGATCACCGCGCTGCCCGGCGGCGCGGTCGGGCTGGTTGCGGTGTCGTTCATCGCGGCGATGGGCTACGTGCACGCCGATGCGTCGAAGTCGATCGCCTGGGCGCTCGGCGGCTTCGCCGACACCACCGTGTGGCTGACCTTCGGCGCCTTCGTGTTCGCGCTCGGCTACCGCAAGAGCGGCCTCGGCAGGCGCATCGCGCTGACGCTGGTGCGCGCGCTCGGCCGGCGCACGCTCGGCCTGGGCTATGCCGTGGCGCTGTCGGACCTCGCGCTCGCACCGGGCACGCCGTCGAACACCGCGCGCAGCGGCGGCGCGATCTTCCCCATCGTGCAGCAGATCCCGCCGCTGTACGACTCGCACCCGGGGCCCAGCGCCGGCCGCATCGGCACCTATCTGCTGTGGACGGCGTTCGCCACCACCGCGGTCACCAGTTCGATGTTCATCACCGCGCTGGTGCCCAACGCCGCCGCGCTCGCGCTGGCGCGGCAGGCGCTCGATCTCGACATGAGCTGGTCGCGCTTCTTCCTCGGCTTCGCGCCGGCCGGTCTTGCGCTGCTCGCCGCGGTGCCGCCGCTCGCCTGGCTGCTGGCGCGGCCGCAGGTGCACGACGGCGCGGCCACGGTGGCCTGGGCAGCGGCCGAGCTGCGCGCGATGGGGCCGGTGTCGCGCGCCGAGTGGACGATGGCGGCGCTGGTCGCGGCGGCGATCGTGCTGTGGGTCACCGGCAGCAACCCGCGCGTGCAGCTGCCGCTGGTGGGCTCGAACTTCATCCACCCCACCACCGTCGTGCTGCTGGCCGCCGCGGCGATGCTGCTCACGCGCGTGATCGCGTGGGACGAGCTGATGGCCGAGCGCGAGGCGTGGAGCGTGTTCATGTACTTCACGATGGTGCTGACGCTGGCCGACGGCCTGAACCGCACCGGCTTCATCGGCTGGTTCGCGCAGCGCGCCGCCGCGCCGCTGCAGGGCATCGACCCGCTGCTGGCCACCGCCGCGCTGCTGGCCCTCTTCTTCTGGTGCCACTACCTGTTCGCGAGCATCACCTCGCACGCGCTGGCTGTGCTGCCGCTGGTGCTGGCGCTCGGCAAGGGCATCGCCGGCGTCGATGCGCAGCTGCTGGCGATGCTGTGCATCTACGCGCTCGGGCTGATGGGCGTGATCTCGCCCTACGCCACCGGCTGCGCGCCGATCTACGCCGGCAGCGGCTACATCGGGCGCGGGCGCTTCTGGCTGATGGGCGCGGTCTTCGGTGCGCTGTACTTCGCCGTGCTGCTGGGGGTGGTGTGGCCGTGGCTCGAGGCCATGCCGATCATCAGGCGTTAGCCGGGCCCCGCGTTTCACCGTGCAGGCGCATCATTCTTGGCATCGAACGATGCTAAAGTTGATGCCTCACCGAGCGAAACCCCCATGCGCACGACCATCACCATCGACGACGAACTGCTGGCCAAGGCGGCCAAGCTGGCCGGCCCGCTGGACCGCTCGGCCGTCGTGCGCGAGGCGCTCGAGGCGCTGATCGAGCGCGAAAGCGCCCGCCGCCTGGCGCGCCTGGGCGGCTCTCAGCCCGGCCTGAAGGCACCGCGGCGCCGGCGCACGGCAGCCAAGCGGTGATCCTCGTCGACACCTCGGTGTGGGTCGATCACCTGCGCCGCGGCGACGCGCGGCTGGCGGCACTGTTGACCAGCGCGAGCGTGCTCATCCACCCGTTCGTCATCGGCGAAATCGCCTGCAGCAGCCTGGCGGACCGCAAGACCGTGCTGGGGCTGCTGCAGGATCTGCCTTCGACGGCCGTCGCCGAGCCGGCCGAGGCGCTGGCCTTCATCGAACGCCACAAGCTGTACGGCAAGGGCATCGGCTACGTCGACGTGCATCTGCTCGCCGCGGCCGCGCTCACCGGCGGCGCCAGGCTTTGGACGCGTGACAAGCGGCTGGACGCCGCGGCGGATGCGCTGGGCCTGTCGTATCGAGGTGCCGGCGCGCACTGAGGCCCACACGTTGGCCACTTCGGCCGCTCGGGCCCGCCGACCCGACCGGGCTCAGGCCGCGCGCCGCTCGCGCTCCATCTGCACTTCCGCGCGCAGGCTCTCGCCGACGCGATGCGGCCTGATCCTCTGCCCGGCACCCACCCCTCGGCGAGGCTGCAGTTCGGCGCCGTAGTGTCCGATGCACTCGGGTCACCAAGCCTTTACGCCACGGTCAGCTTGACGTCGACAGTGCCTCGCGTGGCGCTTGTGACGCGCTGCTTCGAGACGCTGAAGGCCGAGTGTCCGCGCGTCAGCGTGAGTCTGCGCGCCGACTACCGCGCCGGGCCGGCTGGGCGTCTGAAGTCGAAGGTTGCTCGCATCGAGGAGCGGCTGGGGCGCACGCTGAGCACGTGAGCGGATTGCGCGGACTGCCGAGAGCCCCGTGGTGAAGCAGCGGCTGACCGCTGCGCGGAGGTTGCAGTTGCTGGCGCAATTTGTCTGGGCCGGCCGCTCGGCCATGAGCCGTCGATGAATCGCTGCGCCAGAAACGGACGGTCGCACGAAGCCGCGAGAGATGAGCCCGGTCTCGAGGCCGTGGACGCCCGGTCCAACAAGAGCACGGGTTCGGCCGAACGACCGTGCCGCTCACTGACCCGCCGCTTCCGCCTTGACCCATCGACGAAAGGCAACCAACTTCGGCGATCGCTGCCGGTGTGTTGGGTAAACCAACCAGTGGCTCTTGCGGTCGGTCGCAGTCAACTCGAACGGTCGCACGACGGCACCCGATGCGAGCTCTCGCTCAAACAGTAGCGGCGACGCGATGGTTACGCCATGGCCGGCGGCGGCGGAGGCCACCTCGTACTGCTGCACGCCCATGTCGACCTCCGGCCGATCACCGAAGTCCACGTCCGGCAACCCCGCTACCGCAAACCACAGGCGCCACCAATCGCGTCGTCCGATCAGCGGCAGTTCGAGCAACGAGCGCGGGGTGAGGCGACCGCGTCGGCCGCGCAGCAGCGCCGGGCTGCACAGCGGGGTGAAGTCGTTGCCGAAAAGCCGTTCGGACTGCAACCCCTCCCACTGTCCTTGGCCGCTGCGGATCGCCACGTCGGCTTCGTGCCGCAGCAGATCGACCGGCTCGACCGACGTCTCCAGCCGCACGGCCAACTGCGGATGCGCGAGCTGAAACGCGCCCAGGCGCGGCGCGAGCCAGCACGCGGCCACCGTCGGCAGTGCGGTGATCACGAGCACGCGCTGATCGCCTTCGCTCAGCTCCGCGAACGCGACATGCAGCCGCTCGAACGCGTCGCGGCATCCGGCGGCCAGACGCTCGCCCGCCGGGGTCAGCACCACCTGGCGCGGCAGTCGCGCGAACAGCGGCGTCCCGGCCCACTGCTCGAGCTGCTTGATCTGATAGCTCACCGCCGCCTGCGTCATGTGCAGTTCCTGGGCGGCGCGCGTGAAGCTCAACTGACGCGCCGCGCACTCGAAGACGCGCACGCACGCAAGCCGTGGCAGGTCGGGCGCTTGCATAAGTGCATTCTATTCATCGTGCACCACGATTTGGTTGTCGCATCTGGGGAAAGGGCACAGACTGATTCCCATGACTCAAGCAGATCTGATCCATACCGGCGGAGTCTCCGCGCTCCAACTGCTTTCGTTCGCGCTCGTGTTTGCGCTCGCTTGCGGGTCGCCGGGACCGACGACGTTGGCGCTGGTGGCGCGGATCTTGGGCCGCGGCCCGGCCGGTGTGCCGATGCTGTGCCTCGGGCTCGTGCTGGGCGACTTGCTCTGGCTGGCGTGCGCGGCGGTGGGCCTTGCCGCCGTGGCGCAGACCATGAGCGGCTTGTTCGTCGTGCTCAAGTTCGCGGGCGTCGCCTACCTGCTCTGGCTGGCCTGGAAGATGTGGGCGGCGCCGGCCGACGCGACGGCATCGCCGTCGCCGCCAGGCGAAGGATGGCGGCTGTTGTGGACCGGTCTCTCGTTGGCTCTGGGCAATCCGAAGACGATGCTGTTCTACCTGGCGCTGCTGCCCGCCTTCATCCCGTTGGGTGAACAAAGCATGGGGGACCTCCTGTTGCTGGCCGGTGTCGTGACAGCGGTCTACGCGGCGGTGCTATCGCTCTACAGCGTTGCTGCGCACCGCGTTCGTGGCCTCCTGCAAAGCCCGGGCCGACGACGCATCGTGCAACGCTCGGGCAGCGCGATGATGGCCGGCGCCGCGGTGGCCATCGCGCTTCGGTGACGCTCATCGACAGGCGGCGTATGAACACCGAACGAGCCGATCCGGGCAGCCGCCTTCATGCACTGCTGGACGCGATGCTGCAGGCGTGGCTCGACGCTTTCCCCGAGACGGCCACGCGGCTTGGTCTGGATGGCGGGGCACATGCATCGCGGCGGGCGCGACTGAACGCATCGTCGGTCGCAGCCATCACCGGTCATCTGCAGGATCAGCGGCGTTTCCTCGAAGCCCTGAAGCAAATCGACTCGGGGACGCTCGGCGAGATGGCTCGCATCGATCGCGACGCGGTGTTGTTCCACACCGATGCCGTGCTCGAAGGCGCGCGGCTGATGCCGCATGGTCATCCGCAGGAGTTCCAGCCCTACGTGGTGACGCAGCTCAGCGGCGCCTATCAGTCGCTGCCCGATCTGCTGTGCACGAAGCACCCTCTCGAGACGGTTGCGGATGCCGAGGCCTACCTCGCTCGCCTCGAGGCGTTCCGGATCGCGCTGCGCGACGAGGTGGCCCGTGCGCGCTTCGATGCCGCCAGTGGCGTGAGCCCACCGTCGTTCGTGATCGACACCGCAATCGCACAGCTGCGCAATCTTGCCGAAACGCCGGCAGAGAAGTGGCCGATCGTGGCTTCGCTGGTGCAGCGCACACACGCGCACGATATCGCCGGCGCCTGGCAGCGCGATGCGTGCCGGATCGTGGAAGAGAAGCTGCGGCCCGCCGTCGGGCAGCTGATCGCCGCGCTGCATCAGTTGCGCGTGATCGCAAGCGACGACGCCGGCGTCTGGAAGCTTCCCGACGGCGACGCGTATTACCGCGCCGCCATCATCGCGCAGACGACCAAGCAGCTTGGCGCTGACGAGATTCATCGCCTCGGCCTCGAGCAAGTGGCTGAACTACTTGCGCAGACCGAGCGCCTGCTGCAAACGCTCGACATGCGCGCCGGCACAGTGGCCGAGCGCCTGCGCGCGCTGACGCTCGACGAGCGGTACGTCTATCCGAACGACGAACAGGGCCGAGACCGGCTGCTCGAAGAACTGCGTGCGCTCGTCACTGAAGTGCAGGGCAGGCTGCCGGAGATGTTCGCTCGGCTGCCGCGCGCCGCGCTGGAAGTCAGGCGCGTGCCGACGGCGATCGAAGCGGGTGCGCCGCGCGGCTACTACACGCCTGGCCCCGCGGACGGCAGCCGGCCCGGCGCCTTCTACGTCAACCTGCGGGACACACGCGATTGGGCGCGCTGGTATGCGCCGACCTTCGCCCATCACGAAGGCGCGCCGGGGCATCACCTGCAAACGGCGCTGGCGTTGGAGACCGGCGAGATCTCGATGCTGCGGCGGGCGCTGCCGTTCACGGCCTATGGTGAGGGCTGGGCTCTGTATGCCGAACAACTGGCCGACGAGATGGGGCTGTACGAGCGCGAGCCGATCGGGCGGGTCGGCTACTTGCAGTCGATGCTGCTGCGTGCCGCACGGCTGGTCGTGGACACCGGCCTGCATGCCAAGCGCTGGACGCGCCAGCAGGCGATCGGCTATCTGGTGATGACAGTCGGCGAGACGCCCGGCCGCGCGGCGGCCGAGGTCGATCGCTATTGCGTGATGCCCGCGCAGGCGTTGGGGTACAAGCTCGGTCACTTGCACTGGCAGCAGGTGCGCCGCGCAGCCCAGCTCGCACTCGGTGCGCAATTCGACATGCGGCGCTTCCACAGCGAGATGCTGCGCCGGGGACCGATGCCACTTGCAATGCTCGATCAAACCATCGTCACTGGGTGACGCGATGTCCGTGCTTCGGCAATGCGAGTGCCCGCATCCTTCGCCCGATGTGTTGCCTAAGGGTCGCGGTCCGTCACACCGACTGTGACACCGGGCGTCAGCCACAGTCCAAAGCGGTGCAGCGCGATAGTCCTGTCTGCACCGCCCGCCAGCCGCACGCCCGCGCGCCGATCCAGCACTCCCGCGATCAACCCGCCCGCACCCGCGTCGACTCGCTGCGCCAGCGCTCCCGCGCCGTGGTCTCGAACTCGCGCCGGTGCCAGCGCGAGAACGCGCTCGGCGCCGCGAAGCCGAGCAGCGCGGCCACCTCGCCGAGTGAGCGCGCGCCGTCGCTGCGGTAGCGCTCGTAGAGGTCGCGCCGCAGCTCGTCGACCAGCGCGCTGAAGCTGGTGCCCGCGCCGGCGAGCTGACGCGCCACGGTGCGGCGGTCGACGCCGAGGTGCTGCGCGACGATGTCGACGCGGCAGTGGCCGCGCGGCAGCAGCAGCACCACGAGCTGGCGCACGCGGCCGGTGATGTCGGTCGGCGCGTCCAAGCGTTGCGCGAGCAGCCCGTGCGCATAGCGCGCCATCACCGGGTCGGCACCGGGGTTCGGCGCGTCGAGGTCACCGGCGCGGCAGACGATGCCGTTGAACTCGTGGCCGAACGCCACCGCGGGCCCGAAGGTGCGCCGGTGCATCGCGTCGCTGGCCGGCGCGCCGTGCACGAAGCACACCAGCTTGGGCTGCCACGACGCACCGAGAAAGATGCGCAGCACGCGGTACGTCACCGCCAGCACCAGCTCGGTGGCCTGGCGCAGCGGCTCGCGGCCCTGGTGCGCCAGCTCGGCGCGGATCGACACCAGGTTGCCCACCTCTTCGACGCGCAGCGCCAGCGCCTCGTTGTGCAGGTGGATGTGGCGCACCAGCTCTTCGAGCACCTGCCGCAGCGTCGGCTCGTCGCGCACCAGCAGCGCCAGCGGGCCCAGGTTCGACAGGCGGCGCGACTGCGCCATGCGCAGGCCGAACGCGGGCTCGTTGCCGCGGCGCGCCGCCAGCTCGAGCAGGCGGCCCACCGCGGCGGCGGGGATCTTCAGCTCGGCATCGTCGAGGCAGCGCAGCGGCAGGCCGACTTCGCGCACCAGCGCGCGCGCATCGAGCCCGCACGCGGCGGCGACATCGGCGAACTGGTTGAGGCTGGCGCTGCGGACGAGGGCCGTCATCGGGTGAACCCTGTTTGTCCCGAAATGGTAAATCCGCGTCCCCAACGGGCAAGTCAGCGTTTGACCTGACGCAAACAATCGCGCCCCATGCCTGATCCGACCCCCGCCGCCGCCCCCTCCGCCACGCTGACCTGCGACGCCCTGCGCGAGCGCGGCGGCTGGAACCCCGCGTGGGACCCGTTCTACGCGCTCGACCCGGTGTGGACCGAACGCTTCATCGCGATGGGCACGCGCCCGATGACATCGGGCGTGCTCGACGCCAAGACGATCGAGTTCATCGCCATCGCCGTCGACGCGTCGTGCACGCACCTGTACGCGCCCGGCGTGCGCCGACACATCCGGCACGCGCTGGAACTCGGCGCGACGAAGGAAGAGATCACCGCGGTGCTGCAGCTCGTGAGCGTGCTGGGCATCCACACGCTGAGCGTCGGCGCACCGATCCTGCTCGACGAGCTGGCCGCACGCGCGGCGGCCGATCAACCCCGACCCTAACCGTTCACCGAAGGAGACACCGCCATGCAATTCCTCGACGATTCGCTGCTGCCCGAGAACCAACCGCCGCTGGTGATCCAGGCCGCGCCCTATGGCCCCGAGTTCCTGCCCGGCGACTCCGACGACATACCGATCACCATGGCCGAGCAGGTGCAGAAGGCGGTGGACTGCTGGAACGCCGGCGCCACCGTGCTGCACGTGCACGTGCGCGAGGCCGACGGCAAGGGCTCCAAGCGCATCTCGATGTTCAACGAGATGCTGGCGCGGCTGCGCAGCGCGGTGCCGAAGATGCTGCTGCAGGTGGGCGGCTCGATCTCGTTCGCGCCCGAGGGCGAAGGCGGCGACGCCAAGTGGCTGAACGACGACACGCGCCACATGCTGGCCGAGCTGACGCCCAAGCCCGACCAGGTGACGATCGCCATCAACACCAACCAGATGAACGTCTGCGAGCTGATGAGCGCCGACGACGTGGCCGGCACCTCGCTCGCGTTGCCGCCGTACCAGGCGGCGTACAGCGAGATGACGATCCCGTCGGGCCCGGCGTTCGTGGCCGAGCACCTGAAGCGGCTTCAGGCGGGCGGCATTCAGCCGCACTTCATGCTCGGCGACACCGGCCAGCTCGAAACCGTGGAGCGGCTGATCCGCCGCGGCGTGTACACCGGCCCGCTGGTGCTCAACTGGGTGGGCATCGGCGGCGGCGCCGACGGCCCCAACCCGCGCAACATGATGGAGTTCATCAACCGCTGCCCGCAGCATGCGGTGCTGACGATCGAGAGCATCATGCGCAACGTGTTGCCGCTGGGCACGATGGCCATCGCGATGGGCCTGCACGTGCGCTGCGGCATCGAAGACAACCTGTGGGGCCGCAAGGGCGAGCGCATCAGCAGCGTGCGGCAGGTCGAGCAGATGGCGCGCATCGCGCGCGAGCTGCACCGCGAGGTGGCGTCGGGCGAGCAGGCGCGCCGCATCTACCAGATCGGCACACACTACCGCGACGCCGACGAGACGCTGGCCGCGCTGGGCTACCCGCCGAACCGCTGCACCGAGCCGCTGCGGCGCGCGGCCTGACGTTTGCACCTAAGCGCGCTGCCCGCCGACGATCGAGGAGAAGCCCATGCGCTGGAAGGACCATCCCCGCGGCGTGCTGATCGCGCTGCTCGCGATCCACGTGCTCGCGCACATCGACCGCAACATGCTGCTCGGCTTCTCGCCGCAGATCACCGGCGAGCTGGCGTTGACGAACGCGCAATACGGCTTCCTCACCGGCGCGGTGTGGGTGCTGAGCTTCGGCGTGATGGCGGTGTTCATGGGCACGCTGGCCGACCGCTACAGCCGCACGCGGGTGATGGCGGCCGGCATCCTGATCTGGAGCGTGTGCACGGCGGCGTCGGGCGCGGCGCAGAGCTTCGGCCAGATGGTGGCGGCGCGCTTTCTCGTTGCCAGCGGCGAGGCGGCGCTGGTGCCGGCTGCGGTGTCGCTGCTGGCCGAGTTGTTCGCCGCGTCGCGCCGCGGCGGTGCGGTGGGCGTGTTCTTCATGGGCATTCCGCTCGGCATCGGCTTCAGCTTCCTGCTGGCCGGCACCATCGGCGCCACGCAGGGCTGGCGCAGCACGTTCGTCCTGCTCGGTGCGGTGGGCGTGGTGATCGCGCTGCCGCTGCTGCTGCTGCCCGACCGGCGCGGCGCCGGCGACGGCGCGGGCGAGGCAAAGCCGGGCGCGCCGTTCGCGCGCCAGGTGCGCGACGTGCTCGCCACGCTGCGCGCCACGCCCGCGGTGGCGTGGACGATCGTCGGCTTCGTGCTGGTGCACATGGCCTTTGCCGGCCTGTCGTTTGCGCAGCTGTGGCTGGTGCGCGAGCGCGGCTTCGACGCCGCCGGCATCGCGCGCCAGATCGGCGCGCTGCAGCTGGCGTTCGGCGCGCTCGGCTCGGTGGCGGGCGGCGTGCTGAGCGATCGCGTCGCACACCGCATCAAGGGCGGCCACGCCGGCTTCCTGGTGGCGCTCGTTCTTCTGTGCGGCCCGCTGATGATCGCCTATCGCCTCGTGCCGGCCGGCTCGGCGCTGTTCTATGCCGGCATGTGCGCGGGCTTCTTCCTGCCGCTGGCCACCTACGGCCCGGCCAACGCGTTGATCCAGGGCCTCACCCCCGACCGCATGCGCTCCACCGTCACCGGCCTGACGATGATGCTCATCAACATCGTCGCGATCGCGATCGGCAACCTCGCGGTCGGCGCGGTGAGCGACCGTCTGGCGTCGGCCGGCTCGGGCGATTCGCTCACGGTGGTGCTGCTGGCCACCGACGTGCTGGCCATCGCGTCGGCCGCGTTCTTCGCGCTCGCCGCGCGCGGGCCGCGCGTGCAGCACACGCCGCGAGCGGTGGTCGCGCATTGACGACAACCGCGACCGGCTACAGCGGCCATTTCGGCCGCTCGATTTTCGTGTAAGGCAGGCTCTTCAGATCGGCCGTCACCACGCCCGGCGCGTTCACGTAGATCACCTGCTTGGCGATCTTGGAGTACGCGGCGTAGAAGTGCTGCGACGACTTGACGACGATGATGCGGCAACGCGCGAGGTCGCAGCCCATGTTGGTGAAGCAGTCGGTGCCCATGGCCTGTGAGCGGATGCTGATCAGCAGCATCTGCACGCCGGCGGATTCCACCAGCGCGCTCGCACCCAGCGATTGCATCGCGCCGCCCAGGCCGGTCATCTGCAGGTCGCTGCGCAGCGCCTTCACGGTGCACGGCAGGTCGATCGGCTGGCCCGAGAGCGGGCCGATCTTGCCGCCGATGCGCAAGGCCAATCGCGCGCCGACACCGGCGTCGAACGCGATGCGCACCGCGCCCGGGTCCCACATCGGCCCGATCGCCACGCCGGTTATGCCGCGCTCGACGATGCGCCGCAGGATGAACGTGCTGTCGCCCGGCGCGCCGCCGCCGGGGTTGTCGGCGCCGTCGGCCAGCACCGCCGGGCCGCCGCTCACCGCGAGCGCCTGGTCGAGCGCCTCGTCGATGCCGGGCTGCGGCGCGGCGAGCTGCTCGCGCATGCCGATCAGTTCGTCGGCGAGCCGGCGCGCCAGCGCTTGCGCCTTGGCCGCATCGCCGTCGGCGTAGACCAGCACCTTGGTGCCCATGCCCGGCACGTCGCCCCAGGGAAAACCGTGCGCGATCGAGATCGAGACGATGCCGCCCTGGCCTTCGAGCGCCTGGATGCGGTCGACGAAGCCGCGCGCCGGCTGGCGCGTGGTGTGCACCATCGCGATCATCTTGCAGTCCGCCACCGCGGGCACCGGGCGGATCTTCTTCGCGGCGATGTCGCCGCAGAGCGTGACCAGCTCGTGCGCGCGCTCGAGGATGTCGGTGTGCGGATACTCCTTGAAGGCGATCAGCAGATCGGCATGGCGCAGCTTCTCGTCGGTGAGGTGGTGGTGCGGGTCGAGCTCCGCGCCGATCACCACGCCAGGCCCGACGATGGCGCGCACACGCGCCAGCAGGTCGCCCTCGCAGTCGTCGTAGCCGTCGGCCACCATCGCGCCGTGCAGGCCGAGCAGCACGATGTTCACCGGCAGCGCGGCGCGCAGGTCGGCCAGCAGCTCGTCGCGCAGCGTCTCGTAGGCCTCGCGCGTGGTGGTGCCGCTGGGCTGCGCCGCCGCCACCAGGCCCTCCACCACCTGCCAGCCGAGCTCTCTCGCGCGCAGGCGCAGCGCCCACAGCGGCGCGGCGAAGAAGGTGAGCTGGTCGGGGTGCTTGCCCGCCGGGAAGTAGCCGGCCTCCTTGTACGACGCGAGGCCGGTGGGCATCGGCGCGAAGGTGTTGGTCTCGGTGGCGAGGGTGGCGGTGAAGACACGCATGTCAGTGGCGCCCGGCCGCCCGAAGCCACTGACGCGCCCCCTCGGGGGGCAGCGAGCGAAGCGAGCTTGGGGGCCGTTTCGTGCTAGTGGGGCGGCGGGCGGCCGGTGTTCAGGATCGATACAGCAGCAGCGGCGCCACTGCTTCGCGCCACGCCGCTTCGTCGCGCGCCGCGAGCGCGTCGAGGTCGCCCGGCGTCGCGGCCGCGTCGTCGACCCACTCGCGCAGCGCGGGGCCGCCGTTGATCACGTCGATCGCCAGGCGGTCGCGTTCGTATTCGTACGCGAAGTCGCGCCAGATCGCGTAGCCGGGGTGGAGCCTGCGGATCGCGGCGAGCGCCAGCGCCTGCAGCCGCCACGGCCGAAACGCGTGGTGATCGTAGAAGCGGCCCTCGGCGTGGACCATCAGCGCGCTGCACAGCCGCTGCGCGTGCTTGTGGAAGGTGGGCTCGAACCAGCACGGCCGCAGCGCGCAGCCCTGCAGCCACTCGGGCGCGAGGCGCTGCATCTCGTGCAACACGCGCTGCGCGTCGACGTCGGGCGCGCCGAACAGCACCTCGAGCGGCCGCGTCGTGCCGCGGCCTTCAGACAGCGTGGTGCCCTCGAGCATCACCGTGCCGGCGTAGGCGCGCGCCATGTTCAGGTTGGCGGCGTTGGGGCTCGGGTTGATCCAGATGCGGTCTGCGGGCCAGCCGTAGCCGGGCGCGGCGTCGGGCTGCCAGCCTTGCATCTCGACGACGCGATACGCGACGTCGAGCCGCAGTTCGCGCTTGAACCAGTGCCCCATCTCGCCGAGCGTGAGCCCGTGGCGCATCGGCATCGGCGCGGCGCCGACGAAGCTCTCGTGGCCGGGCCGCAGCGTCAGCCCTTCGACCGGCCGCCCCGCGGGGTTGGGGCGGTCGAGCACCCACACCTCCTTGCCGTGCGCAGCCGCCGCCTCGAGCAGGTAGCACAGCGTCGTCACGAAGGTGTAGATGCGGCAGCCGAGATCCTGCAGATCGAACACGAAGACGTCGGCGCTGTCCATCATCGCCGCGGTCGGACGGCGCACCTCGCCGTAGAGGCTGAACACCGGAATGCCGTAACGTGGATCGACGTCGTCGCCGGTCTCGACCATGTTGTCCTGCTTGTCGCCCTTGAGGCCGTGCTGCGGGCCGAAGGCGCTGGCCAGGCGCACACCCGCGGCGGCGAGCGCGTCGAGCGAATGCACGAGGCCCTCGGTGACCGATGCCGGATGCGCGACCAGCGCAACCCGGCGGCCGGCGAGTTGCTGAAGCAGCGCGCGGTCGGCGAGCAGGCGATCGATGCCGAATCTCATGGTGTTGCGGCGCTTGGCTCGAGGCGAGCGGACCAGCAGGCGGCGGCGTGGAAGTCGGGGCCGCCGGCCGCAGGATGCGCCAGCGCCCAGTAGCTCTTGATGCCGCCGTGTTCTTCGATCACGGCGCTGATGCCGAGCCGGCACGGCAGCGGCGGCGCCCCCGCGAGCGGCAGCGCGGCGTCGAAGATCAGCGCGCGGTCGGGGTCGTCGCCGTCGCTGCGCATCGATGTCTCGGGGGCGCGCGGCAGCGGGCGCGGCGCCATGCCTTCGCGGTACGCTACGAAGTCGTAGGCGTTCCAGCGGCCCGACGGCGAGAGGTTCCATTCGACGTAGGCGCCGGCGTCGTCGGGCCGGCCGTCGCGGCGGAGGAAGACCTCGAAGCACGTCGTCTGCCACAAGCCGTCGGCGCGAGCCGTGCCGGCTGCAGGCGGCAGCACCAGCGCGTGCGCACCGTCGACGCGCCAGCGCAGGCGCAGCCGGCCGGCGTCGATGCCGAGTAGATGCGCCTGCACGCCGCGGATCGCGGCCGGCGGGTGCTGCGGGTGCGAGACGAGTCCGAGCGGTTCCAACGAGGCGGTCTTTCGGCGGCGGCGAGGCTGGGGCCGAACGACCCCACCTGCCGCCGCGGCCGGTTGTATCACCGAACGGTGCGCACCGCCGCCGCACCGCCGGCCCGGCTTGCGCAATACTGCGGCCGGCGCAGCATGGGTCAACGATGGCGCGCCACCACCGGAGCACTGCATGAAGATCGTCATTGCCCAGATGAAGCACGAGACCAACACCTTCTCGCCGGTGCCCACGCCGCTGAAGCGCTTCGCGCTCGGCGGCGAGGTGCCGCCCGCGGGCCGCGCGGCGTACGAGGCCTACAAGGGCACCGGCTCGGCGATCGGCGCGTTCATCGAGCTGGCCGAGGCGGCAAGCGCGCAGATCGAGATCCCCATCGCGGCGAGCGCCTGGCCCAGCGGCCCGGTGGACGACAGCGCCTACGAATTCATCTGCGACAAGATCTGCAGCGCCGTGGCCGCCGGCTGCAACGCGGTGCTGCTCGACCTGCACGGCGCGATGGTGACGCAGACCTTCGACGACGGCGAAGGCGAGCTGCTGCGCCGGCTGCGCGCGATCGACAGATCGGTGCCGATCGGCGTGGCGCTCGACATGCACACCAACTTCTACCCGGCGATCGCCGAGCACGCCACCGCGGTGGCCGGCTACCAGACCTATCCGCACGTCGACATGTTCGAAACCGGGCAGCGCGCGGGCCGCGCGATCCTGGCGCTGCTGGCCGGCGAGGCAAAACCGGCGATGGCCTGGGGCAACAAACCGATGCTGCCGCACGTGATGCGCCAGGGCAGCGACGATTCGCCGAATCGCGAGCTGCAAGCGCGCTGCAGGCAGATGGAGCGCGACGGTGCGTTGTGCGCGTCGGTGTTCGTGGGTTTCCCCAATGCCGACATCGTCAACGCAGGCCTCTCGGCGGTGGTGGTCACCGACAACGACCCCGCCCTGGCCCGGCGCTGGTGCGACGAGCTGCTCGACATGGCCTGGGCGCAGCGCAAGGCCTTCGTCTACGAGATCGAGCCGCTCTCCGCCTCTATGGCGCGCGCGAAGCAGCTGGCCGAGGCCAGCGACGGCAAGAGCGGCCCGATCGTGCTGCTCGACCACAGCGACAACTGCGCCTCCGGCGGCACGATGGACACGATGACCGTTCTCGGTGCGATGCTCGACGCCAAGCTCGACAACGCCGCCGCGTTCGCGGTCTTCGATCCGCATGCGGTGCAGATGATGGCACGCGCCGGTGTCGGCGCAACGGTGACGCTGCCGCTCGGCGGCAAGCTCCACATGCCGAGCATCGGCCTGAAGGGCCAGCCGCGCACCGTGACCGGCCGCGTGCGCCTGCTCGCCGACGGCGTGTTCCGCAACTACGGCCCGATGGCGCGCGGCGAAACCAACCACATGGGCCCGAGCGCGGTGCTCGTGGTCGACGGCATCGAGATCGTCGTCATCAGCAACCACGTGGAACCGCACGACCTGGCCGCCTTCCACGCCGTGGGCATCGCGCCCGAGCGCAAGAAATACGTGATGCTCAAGAGCCGCGTGCACTGGCGCGCGGGCCTGCGGCCGCTGGCGCGCGGCATCGTCGAATGCGCCGGTACCGGTGTGTGTACCTCCGACTACGCGCTGTTGAACTTCAAGCACGTGCGGCGGCCGATCTATCCGCTCGATGCGATGTGAGGCGGCGGCTCAGCCGCGGCCTGCGGGCCTGGCGATGTCTTCCCAGTAGAACGCCTCCCAGCTCTCGGCCCCGTCGAGCAGCTTGATGCGGTAGTCGCCGGCCGCGCCGGGCTCGAACATGCGCATGTTGACGCCCATGCGCGGATGCTGCGCGCGGTCGAGCGGCTCCCAGTGCGTCACGCAGCCGCAGGTCTTGCAGCGCACGGTGCGCAGCGTGCGGTCGCCCTGCACGTAGCTATCGGTGTGCTCGGGGTCGCCCGCCACCTGCACCTCGGCGCAGGGGTAGTAGGCCCACAGCCCGCCCACGCGGCGGCACAGCGTGCAATTGCAGTTGGTGACCTCGGCCGGCGGCCGCGGGATGGTGACGCTCACCGCGCCGCAGTGGCAGCGGCCGGTCAGCGGCCCGGATGCAGCGCCCGCCATCAAGCCGCGCGCTCGCGATACCACCACGCCACCACGATGCCGAGCACGATCATCAGCACGCTGTCGAACACGATCTGCTTGACGGCCAGCGCCGCCGGCATCGGCTGCACGACGTAGTAGATCGTGTAGGTGGGCACCACCGTGAGCAGCGCGATCGCGATGCCGAAGCGGATGCCCTGCCCCAGCCACGCCTTGCCCGCCTCGCGGCCGCGCGCGTAGATCCATGTCAGCGAGCCGGCCAGCAGCACATGCGCGAGCAGCATCAGCGGAAAGTGCTGCTGCGAGTCCTGCTCGGTGCGGAACAGCTTGCCTTGCAGCGCCGTGTAGTCGGCGCCCAGCAATGCACCATGCACGGCGATGCTGCCGGCCATCCACACCACGAACATCAGCAGCCAGCCGAGGAAGAATCGCTTGTCCATCGCATCTCCTCTCGCCCTTGGTTGAGTCGGAGCGCGGATTTCACACCCAGGCTGCCCGCGTTCGCAACCGGGACACGCCCGGCGCGGCGCGGCGCGGCGCAATGCGCGCCGCTACGGCGAGGCCGAATCCGCGCGGGTGCCGTCGGCGTGCACCAGACACCCGAGCGCGTTGTCGACCACCAGCGGCGTCTCGAAGTAGCGCAGCCGCGGCTCGCTGCCGTAGCTGCCGCGGATGCGCGCGCGCCAGGCCTCGTCGTGCGCGGCCTCGGCCGAGGCCCGGTCGTGCCAGAGGTAGAACGCGCCGGCCACGCGCGCCTGCTCGTCGTAGACGAAGGTCTTGCGGATCAGGTTCGGCTCGCCGCGCCAGCGCGGCGCCACCTCGTGCATGCCGGCGATCACCTGCTCGCGCGTCATGCCGGCGGGCAGATCGAAGAGCACGTATTCGGTGATCATGCGACGGTCCTCGCGCTCGGGAAACGGCCCTCGATGGTACGCGCGGCAGCGCCGCACCGGCTCACCAGCGCAGGCCCTTCGCGTGCTCCAGCGTGTACTCGGCCAGCGGCCCCACGTGCGTGCCCGGCACGTCGAGCCGCGTTCGGCTCTGCATGTACACGAAGGCCTGCACGGCGCGGGCTTGCGGTTCGTCGGCGGGCACCACGTCGATCGTGGCGCGCTCGTAGCCGCCGGGCTCGCCCACGCGCTCCAGCGCGTCCATCGCGGCCAGTTCTTCGACATTCACCTCGAACAGCTGCCCGAGCACGCGATGCCCCTGGCCCGGCAGGGGCAGCAGGCACGGCAGATGGCCATTGGCCAGGTAAAGCGGATGCGCCTGCACGGTGCGGAACTCGCCCGGCACGCGCCGGCCCTTGTTGACGTGGAAGTTCGGGAAGCCTTGCTTCAGCGAACCGTAGACGAACAGCAGAGCCATGGTCGATTGTGTGCGATGCGCCCGTGCGCCCGATCGTCGAGCGCCGCGCCATCCTTCGCGACCCTGAGTTCGTGTCCGCGCTCGCTGCGCTGATCACCCGCCGGTTCGCCGACGAATGCTTGCCCAAACCTACGGCCAGCCGCAGCTACGCCGACCCGGTCGCCGCGCCGGCCGGCTCCTTGTGCAGCAGCATCGCGTTGAGCCGCGCCAGCGCCGGGTCGATCGCCGCCGGCGTCAGCTCGGCGCCGCTGGCCACCACCGTCAGCGTCATGCGGTGGTTATCGACGGTGAAGATGCGGCACAGCGTGGTGCAGTTGCCGGCGTCGTAGAGCATCATCGACAGCGGCGCCGGCGCGCCGTCGCGCGCCATGCGGTCGGCCAGCAGCAGCAGCAGCGAGGCGGTGGCGGCGAGGCGGTCGGGGTCGGCGGTGGCGCTGCTGGCGCCGATGCGCCAGCCCTGCTCGTCGCACAGCAGCACCGACGAGAAGTTGCCCTTGGCGGCCATCTGGTCGAGCGTGGCGGTGAGGTCGCGCTGCGCGCCGGTGCCGCCGTCGAGGCGCGACATCTCGTACGACAGCCGCTCGCGCTGCACCAGCGGCCTGAGCATGTCTTCGAGCGCCGCCTGCAGGCCCTGCCCCGGCGCCATGCCCGGGCCGGTCTGGCCGCGCAGGCCCACGATCTCCTTGGCGAACGAGCGGTTGAGCTGGCGCAGGCTCTTGCGCGCCGCCTCGCCCTTGCGCACGCCCACCAGGTAGCCCACCACCGCGAACAGCAGCGCCGCGCCGATGGCGAGCAGGGTCGTCAGCCAGATCACCATGTCACTTCGCCGTTGTTTGACAGTTCTCGGAATCGCTCAGCTGCACCACCACGCGCCGCTGCGCCTGCGATTCGGGCGCCATGCCCTCGATCAACGCATGGTTGCCCGCGGCGGTGAGCTGCATGCGCTGCGGCGGCAGCCCGCGGCGTTCGAGCCATGAGGCGACTGCCCTCGCGCGGGCGTAGCTGAGCAGCACGTTGGACTGGTCGGGCCCCACGCGGTCGGCATGGCCCTCGACCATCACCTTCGCATGCGGGTGCGACTTGGCCCAGTCGACGATGGCCGCGGCATCGAGCGACGCTTCTGCCTCCACGGGCACGGCGCTGCCGAAGGCGAAGTGCACGCGCAGCGCGGCCGGGCATTCGGGCCGCGCGTCGGCCGGCGCGGGCGCGGCCACGGCCGGCATTGCGGCCACAGGCGTTGCCTCGGCGGCACGCGGCGCTTCGGCCACGACAGGCGCGGCATCGGCCGACGCAACGCCGGTCGACTGCGCGCGTGCAGCCGGCGGCGCCGGTTGCAGTTCGCCGCGCGCGCGCGCAGCGATCGACCACACCGCACCGCCCGCCATCAGCACCGCCAGCGCCGCCAGCAACGCCACCAGGGCCTGCGGCGCGCGTTCGCCGAAGGCCCAGTGCATCGGCACGTCGTCGAGCGGATGCGCCGGCATGGTGCCCTCACGCCGCGGGGATGCGGAACGTGGGCAGGATCAGGTCGACCCCGCACTGCAGCCCGGAGCACCAGCGGATGAAGCGGTCGACCATCTCCTTGCCCTTGAAGTACGCGCCGTGCTGCGGCGCGATGATGTCGATGTCGAGCGTGCGCACCATCGCGGCCCAGGCCCGCATCACGCTGTTCGACGCCATGTAGCGGCGATGAAAGCCCTCCATGTAGCGCAGGTGGTGGTCGAAATCCTCCACGCGCACGTAGTCGGCGCCGATCGACGCGCCGAGGTCGCCGCTGTAGAGGATCTTCGCGACCGGGTCGTAGAGCTGGAAGTTGCCCTCGCTGTGCAGAAAGTGCGCGGGGATCACCGGCAGCTTGGTGCCGGCGAGGTCGAGCACCATGCCGGCGTCGGGGATCGGCTTCAGGCGGTCGGCCACCAGATGGTCGAGGCCGAAGTGCGGCACGAAGCGCACCCACAGCTGCGACAGATAGGCCTCGGCGTCGGTGGTCATCAGCCAGCCGTTGACGGCGGCCACGATGTCGGGGTCCTGGTGCGACAGGAACAGGTAGCGCAGCTTGGCGCGGCCGAGCGTGGCGAAGGTTTCCGACAGCACGCGGTTGTAGACCTTGTGTCCACCGGGGTCGAGCACCATGCCGGCGTCGCCGTGGACGATGACATGCTGGTTGGCCTGCACCGCGAAGCCGCCGGCGTCGAAGTCCTCCAGCAGCACGTTGCGGTGGGTGCCGTCGTCGTACAGGATCGTGTTGGGCATGCGGGCCTCGCGCGAGCGTTCAGAGGATGGTCTTGATGCCCTTGATGGCTTCGCGCATGTCGAAGAAGATCAGCCCCAGCGGCGTGGCCTCGGTGGCCAGCACCAGCAGCAGCGCGCCGCGCCCGGCGCTGAGCATCACCGCGTAGCCGCTCTCGCCGCGCACGATCACCTCGCTCACCTCGCCGCGGCGCAGCTCGGTGGCCGCGCGCGTGCCCAGGTTGAGCAGTGTGGCGGTCATCGCGGCCACGCGCGTCTCGTCCATGTCCTGCGCCAGCGCGCTGGCGATCATCAGCCCGTCGTAGGAGATGAGCGCGCTCGCCTCGACGCCGGGCGACGAGCTTTGCAGCGTCTTCAACACCTTGTTCAGACTCTCCAGACGTGCCATGGGGATCTCCTTCTTGTCGGGTTCGGGCGGTTGCGGTCGGTCGGCTACGGGCGCCGGCACAAGCGCCGGCGTCATCGCCGGCTCGGGCGCCGGCTCGGCGTCTGCGGCACGGGCCGGCTTGTCAGTCGCGGGGAAGATGCTGGAGCACAGCGTGGTGAGGATGCGGCTCGGGTTCGAGGTGCGGATCAGGCTGCCCGGCTCGAGCAGCCCCTGCAGGCAGGTGCGCAGCCCGTCGAGGTCGCCGAACGGCGTCACGTCGGATGCGCCGAACGACGTGACGAGTTCGCCCAGCGCCTCGTCTTCGCCGCGGGCGACGACGATCACCGGCGTGTTGGCGATGCGCTCGGCCTTGGACCTGCGCATGCGCTGCAGCAGGCCGTAGCCGTCGATCTCGATCATCGGCAGGCTGGCCACCACGGCGCGGATCGATTGGTCGATCAGCACGGCCTGCCAGCCGTCTTCGGCGCTGTCGGCCACGCGCACGTCGAAGCGCCCGCGCATGCCGTTTTCGAGCAGCGTGCGCTCGGGCCCCGCGGCGTGGATCAGCAGCACGCGGCGCAGGCGCTTGGGCGTGCCCGCATCGGCGCTTTCGGCCGGCGCAGGCGCGACATCTCGCGCGCTGCCCGTCGATATCTCCGCCTGCGCCGGCGCCAGGAACGAACCGATGATCGTGGCCAAGCCTCCTCCATGAGCCGCGCGGCCGGACTCTACGGCGCTCGCGCCCCCGTTGGCCTTGATCCAGGCCAGATCCGCCGCACGCGGCCCGCGTGCCGCCGATCGCGGGCGCGACGTGACCGGCCGTTACCGCTTGCCCGTCAAAGCGAACATCGCGCCCTCGGGATCGAGCCCGTTGACGATCCAGCCGCCGCCGGGCACCTCCATCGGCCCGTTGATCACGCGGCCGCCGGCCTCGGCGATGCGCTTGGCCGCGCGCTCGATGCCGTCGACGCGAAAGTACACCAGCCACGCCGGCCGCGGGAAGTTGCGGTCGGTGAAGATGCCGCCGAGGTCGCGCCCGCCGATCGAAAAGAGCTGGTACACGCCCGCCGGCCCCATGTCCATCCCCTGGCCCTTGCCCCAGCCGAACTGCGCGGTGTAGAACTCGGTGGCCTTCGCGCCGTCGGCCGCGTGCAGCTCGTGCCACGCGCCGTGGCCTGCGCGATCGGGGTCGCAGGCGGTGCTGTTCTCGTTGCTCGAGCCGCGCATCACGTAGAACGCCGCACCCTGCGGGTCGCCCAGCATCGCGATGCGGCCGACGTTGGGGATGTCGAACGCCGACATCAGCACCTTGCCGCCGGCGGCGGTGACCGCGCGCGCGCAGGCATCGACGTCGTCGACGCCCACGTACATCATCCAGCACGGCGCGGCGCCCTGCTGGCTCATCGCGTCGGTGAGCGTGAACATGCCGCCCACGGGCCCGTCGGCCGCGGCGATCATGCGGTATTCCATCGTCGAGCCGGGCGGCGGCGCCTCGTCGATGCGCCAGCCGGCCACGGCGGCGTAGAAGCGCCGCGCGGCCAGCGGGTCCTTGGTCATCAGCTCGTACCAGATCGGGGTGCCGTGGCGGTTGGGCATGGCGGGCTCCTTTCGCGCGCGACGGCAGTATGCGCCGCTTCGTTCGCGGCGTGGCTTGACACCCTACCGCGCGAATGCCTCGGCCACGAAGGCCACGAACGCGCGCACACGGCGCGAGCCTTGCTGCGCCTGCGGCGCCACGGCGTAGAGGTCGGCGTCGGGCGTGTCGTACTGCGGCAGCACCTGCACCAGGCGCCCGGTGGCGAGATGGCGCTCGATGTCCCACTGCGCGCGCATCAGGATGCCGTGGCCCTCGAGCGCCCAGGCCACCGCGATGCCGCCATCGTTGGTCGCGAGCGCGCCGCGCACCTTCACCGCCTGCGGCGTGGCCTGGCGGCCGCGGCCGGTGAGCCGCCACAGGCCGAACGCCTCGTCGCCCTGGCGGATGGTGATGCAGTCGTGCTGGCGCAGATCTTCCGGCGTCTTCGGCGTGCCGCGGCGCGCCAGGTAGGCCGGCGCCGCGCACAGCAGCCGCCGGTTGGCCGCCAGGCGCCAGGCCACGAGCCGCGAATCGGGCGGCGCGCCGAAGCGGATGCACACGTCGTAGGCGTCGTCGGTGATCGGCGGCGGGTTCACGCTCAGCTGCAGCTGCACCTCGATGCCCGGGTGCCGCTTCACGAAGCGCGACACCAGCGGCGCCACGTGGCTGCGGCCGAAGCCGAGCGTGGCGTTCACGCGCAGCAGGCCCTTGGGCGTGGCCTTGGCCAGGCCCAGCGTCTGCTCCAGCTCGTCGATGGTGCCGATCACGCGCCGCGCATGCTCGAGGTAGACCTCGCCCTCGGGCGTGAGGCTCATGCGCCGCGTGGTGCGGTTCACCAGCGCCACGCCCACGCGCTGCTCCATCTGCGCCAGGCGCTTGCTCACCGCGGGCGTCGACAGCCCCAGCTCGCGCGCGGCCGCGCTCAGGCTGCCGGCGCGCGCCAGCACCGCGAAGAAGCCCAGGTCGGCCGGCTGCACGCGTGCACCCATGGCAGCGCTCCTGCATTGTTAACCCAGGGTGAATGATGCCTTGAATCCGGCCGCGATCGTTGCCATGACTCCGGCTCTACAGTGGCCGCACACCGCACGCCCGACCGCAGGAGACCGCACATGAAGACCTACCGCATCGCCACCATCCCCGGCGACGGCATCGGCAAGGAGGTGGTGCCCGCCGGCGCTGAAGTGCTCCAGGCCGTGGCCGCCGCGTCGGGCGGCCGCTTCGGCTTCGCGTTCGAGAACTTCGGCTGGGGCGGCGACTGGTACCGCGCGCACGGCGAGATGATGCCGGCCGACGGGCTGGCCGCGATCCGCACCAAGGATGCGATCCTGTTCGGCTCGGCGGGCGACCCGCACATCCCCGACCACATCACGCTGTGGGGCCTGCGCCTGAAGATCTGCCAGGGCTTCGACCAGTACGCCAACGTGCGGCCCACGCGCATCCTGCCCGGCATCGACGCACCGCTCAAGCGCTGCGCACCGAAGGACCTCGACTGGGTGATCGTGCGCGAGAACTCGGAGGGCGAATACGCCGGCGTCGGCGGCCGCGCGCACCAGGGCCACGCGATCGAGGTCGCGACCGATGTGTCGATCATGACGCGCGTGGGCGTCGAGCGCATCATCCGCTTCGCGTTCGAGCTGGCCCGGAGCCGGCCGCGCCGGCAGCTCACCGTGATCACCAAGAGCAACGCGCAGCGCCACGCGATGGTGATGTGGGACGAGGTCGCCGCCGCCGTGGCGAAGGACTTCCCCGACGTGAAGTGGGACAAGGAACTCGTCGACGCGATGACTGCGCGCATGGTCAACCGCCCGGCGAGCATCGACACCGTGGTCGCCACCAACCTGCACGCCGACATCCTGAGCGACCTCGCCGCCGCGCTGGCCGGCAGCCTCGGCATCGCGCCGACCGGCAACATCGACCCCGAGCGCCGCTACCCGAGCATGTTCGAGCCGATCCACGGCTCGGCGTTCGACATCATGGGCCAGGGCTTGGCCAACCCGATCGGCACCTTCTGGAGCTGCGTGATGCTGCTCGAGCATCTGGGTGAAGCGGACGCAGCCAAGCGCCTGATGCAGGCGATCGAGACCGTGACCGCCACGCCCGCACTGCACACGCGCGACCTCGGCGGCAGCGCCACCACGGCGCAGGTGACGCAGGCCGTGTGCCGGCAGCTCGCCGCCGCGACGCGCTGACGCGCGGCGCCTCACCATCCGACTTCAGGAGACAGCCATGTCCATCGCCGTTCGAAGCGCCCTGCTCGCCGCCGCTGCGCTCTCGTGCCTTGCCATCGGCAGCGCCCACGCGCAGGCCTGGCCCAGCAAGCCGGTGAGCCTGGTGGTGCCCTTCCCGCCCGGCGGCACCACCGACGTGCTGGCGCGCGCGCTGGCCGAGCGGCTCGGCCCCGCGATCGGGCAGACGGTGATCGTCGAGAACAAGCCCGGCGCCGGCGCCACGCTGGGCGCCGACATGGTGGCCAAGTCGAAGGCCGACGGCCACACGCTGCTGGTCGGCGCCGTGCACCACACCATCGCCACCAGCGTCTACAAGAAGCTGCCCTACGACTTCCAGAAGGACTTCGCGCCGCTGACCGTGATCGCGATGGTGCCCAACGTGCTGGTGGTCAACGCCGCGAACCCCGCGAAGAGCGTGGCCGAGCTGGTGGCGCAAGCCAAGAAGGCCAAGCCCGAGCTGAGCTACGGCAGCAACGGCAACGGCACCGCGCAGCACCTCATCGGCACGCAGTTCCAGGGCCTCACCGGCACCACGCTGCTGCACATCCCCTACAAGGGCAGCGGGCCGCTCGCCACCGATCTGCTCGGCGGCCAGGTGACGATGTCGTTCGACACCATCACGCCGGTGCTGCAGCACGTCAAGGCCGGCAAGCTGCGCGCACTGGCCGTCACCACGGCCAAACGCAGCTCGGCGCTGCCCGAGGTGCCCACGCTCGCCGAGTCGGGCCTGCAGGGCTTCGACATCGGCACCTGGTTCGGCGTGCTCGCGCCTGCGGCCACGCCCAGGGAGATCACCGCGCGGCTGGCCGACGAGATGGCGAAGATCGTGCGCTCGCCGGAATTCAAGAAGCGCATGGACGAGATCGGCGCCGAGCCGGTGGGCAACACGCCCGAGCAGATGGCGCGGCAGATCAAGGACGAGACCGACAAGTTCGCCAAGCTCGTCAAGCAGGCGAACGTGGTGATCGACTGATTCCGAATCGCGATCGATCGCGTAGATCCTGTTGGGTTCGGGCTGTGGAGGCTGTGGCCGATTCGAGCGTGAGGCTACGTGATGCGCGGAGTTTGCGCGCGCTGCGCCGCGGCCGCATGCAGCGAGCACCACCGAGCCCCGCAACATGGGCGTTCGAATCGTTCGGTCGTGCAGCGCGGCCCGCCGGGCCGGGATGCGCCCACTATCCTCGTCGTTGCCAGGCCGGTTCAGCACATGGACTTGCGCGCACGAGCGCGCCGTCGGCCGGCGTGGCCGCTGCGCTCATCACGATGTCGTCGTCGCCTCGCCCGCGGGCTTGCGCGCGACCACGGTGACGAACGACTTGACGGTGCCGCCGGGGGCCTCGAAATCCTGCCGCTCGCAGCGCAGCAACTGCCAGCCGGCGAAGCACCGCGTCAGCTCGTCGGGCGCGAACAGGCAGTGGCCCGCGGTATCGAACATCTCCAAGTAGGTCGTGCCCTGCACCAGCACGTTGATCGCCGCGATGCCGCCCGGCTTCACGTGCGCCTGCAACTGCGCCAGCTGCGCCAGCGCGGTGGCGCAGTCGAAGAACATCAGCAAGCCGATCGACACCACGGCATCGAACGACTCATGCAACACGTGCCGCCGCAGATCGGCCTCGACGGCGCGCAGCGGCAGGCCCTCGGCCGCCGCGGCGGCGCGCAGGTGCGCGATCGCGGCCGGGCTGGCGTCGAGCGCCAGCACCGTGCAGCCGCGCCGCGCCGCGGCCAGCGCCAGGTTGCCGAGCCCGCAGCCGTAGTCGAGCACGCTGCCGCTCAGGTGCGGCAGCGCCGCCTGCTCGAACGGGTTGAGCTGCAAATCGCCGGCGCGGATCTGCCGCTGGAACTGCGCGTCGAAGAAGCGGATGCTCGAGTCGGCGACCACGCCGGCAATGTACTCCCGCGTCTTCGCGCGCGGGTGGTGCGGGCGCGCCGTGCCGCCTCAGGCCTGCAGCAGGCGCCGCAGGTCGGCCGCGCCGGCGGGCGTGGCCATCGCGATCAGCGCGGTGCCTGGCGCGAGCAGCATGTCGGGCTCGGGGTTGAGCTGCAGCTGGCCGTTGCTGCGCAGGCCCACCACCAGGTATTCGCGCGCGCGCAGCTGCAGGTCGCCGAGCGGGCGCGTGGTGAATTCGGGCGGCACCTGCACGTCGACCACGCGCATCGCGTCGCCGCGGTGCAGCAGCTCGTCGATGAAGCCGGTGGCCTGCGGCTGCAGCATCGCGCCCGCGAGGCGCAGCGCGCCGGAGAAATCGGGCGACACGATCTCGTCGACACCGGCGCGGCGGCACTTAGCCACGTTGGCCACCTCGTGCACGCGCGCCACCACGCGCACCTTGGGGTTCAGCTGCTTGGCCGACAACGCGATCAGCACGTTCTTGGAATCGTCACCGGTGACCGCGAACACGCCGGCGGCGCGCTGCAGGCCGGCGGCGAGCAGCGCCTGGTCGTCGGTGGCGTCGTCGACGATCACGCGCAGCGCGGCCTCACCTTCGTCCGCGCGATTCTGGTGGTAGGCATCGGCCGCCGCCTGCTGCGGCTCCACGGCCACCCAGGCGTGGCCGGTGGCCTCGAGCTCGTGCGCGATGCCGGCGCCGATGCGGCCCAGGCCGCAGATGATGTAGTGACCGTTCATGCGGTTCACCTCCTTGAGCAGCCGCGCGCGTATGCGTGCGGGGTCGAGCGCGCGCGCGAGCAGCAGCGCCGTGAAGTTGGAGAACATCACCCACACCGCGCCGATGCCGGCCAGCGCCACGCCGACGTTGAATGCGCGGCCCCAGGTGCTGCCCGCGAGGTCGATGGTCTCGGCGTAGCCGATCGTGGCCACGGTGATGAAGGTCATATAGAACGCGTCGAACGCGCTGGCATGGCCGCCGCGCGAGGCGTCGAAGGCCCAGAAGCCGATGGTGCCGACCACGTGCACCGCGACCAGCGCCGCGGTGGCGAGCGCCAGGTTCTGCTGCAGGGCACGTTGGGTGGGGTTCGACATCGCGCGCACCGCCCCCGGCGCTGCGACGCCCGGGGTGCGGCGTCGAAGGGTAGGCGCCGGCGCGCCCGCACGGATTGCCTTTGGTCAAGGCACCGGCAACGCCCCCAAGGCTATGGCGCGCCGGGCGCCGGCAGCCGATTGCACCCACTTTCACTGCGCTGGCGCAATGGCGATTGCGGCCGGGTGGTGTGCCGGCGGCGCGGCCCGGATTAGAGTGGCCCGGCCACAAAGGAGAGACCGGACATGAGCGAATACACCGCCGACATCCAACGCTACAGCCCCAACGTCGACGAAGCCGTCGTCGGCGCGATCGTCAAGTACTGCGGCATCGCGCTGAAGAACCGCGATTCGTCGCTGGTGTCGGGCACCGACCCCAAGGAGCTGGCCACCGTGCGCGACGGCTTCGCGGCCAAGAAGCTGGGCCTCGAGGCCGCCGCTGCCGACGCCGCGATCAACGGCGTGCTGCAGAAGATGAAGGCCGACAAGCAGAAGCACCGCGTGACGTTCTACTATCTGCTCGCCGAGGCCACCGGCACGCTCGGCAAGCTGCGCTGAGCGCGCCGGTGCGGCCGCGGCGCAGCCGCCCGCGACCGCCCGAGTGACCGCTCCCGCCGCCCGCCAGACCCTCGCCACCGCGCTCGTGCTCGCGCTGGGCGCGGCGGTGTCGCTGGGCTTGGCACGCTTTGCCTATGCGCTGCTGCTGCCGCCGATGCGCGCCGACCTCGGCTGGAGCTACTTCACCGCCGGCGCCATGGGCACCGCCAACGCGGCGGGCTACCTCGCCGGCGCGCTGGCTGCGCCGGCGCTGACGGCACGCACCGGCACGCGCGCGGCCTTCCTCGGCGGCGCGCTGGCCACTGCGGTGCTGCTCGCGCTGCACGCGGCCACGCGCGACACCGCGCTGCTCTATGCGCTGCGCACCGCCTCGGGCGCGGCCAGCGCGCTGGTGTTCGTGGGCGGCGGCCTGCTCGCCGCGCGCCTGAGCCTGGCCCACGCCGACGGCCAGGGCCCGAACGCCGGCCTGGTGCTGGGGCTTTACTACGGCGGCACGGGGCTGGGCATCGTGGCCAGCGCAGCGATCGTGCCGCCGCTGGTGACGGCACCTCTGACACCTTCGTCGAGCGGACACGTTATCGCGGGCGCGCTCGCCGGCTGGCCCGCGGCCTGGCTGGCGCTGGCGGCACTGTCGGCGCTGGCGGCGGCGGTGATGGCCGGGCGGCTGCGCGCGCTGCCGCAGGCCGCGGCGAGCGCCGGGCCCAAGGGTGCGTTCGCGGCGCGGCCGTTCGCGTTCGGCCTCGCCGCGTATTTCATGTTCGGGCTCGGCTACATCGGCTACATGACCTTCATCGTCACGCTGCTGCGCGAGCAGGCCCTGGGCAGCGGCGCGGTGGCGGCGTTCTACACGGTGCTGGGCATCGGCGTCATGGCCTCGCCCTTCCTGTGGGCGCAGCTGCTGCAGCGCCACCGCGACGGGCGGCCGCTGGCCACGCTGAGCGCGCTTCTGGCCGTGGCCACCGCGTTGCCGGTGCTGTGGCCGGGCACGGTGTCGGCGTTCGCATCCGGCGCGTTGTTCGGCGCCGTGTTCCTCTCGCTGGTGGCCTCCACCACGGCGCTGGTGCGCCACCACCTGCCGCCGGCGCAATGGGCGGCCGGCGTGAGCGCGTTCACGATCGTGTTCGCGATCGGCCAGATCATCGGCCCGAGCGTGGTGGGCCTGCTCGCCGACGGCCCCGGCGGCCTGCGGCTCGGCCTCGGGTTGTCGGCATTGGCGCTGGCAGCCGGCGCGGCACTGGCGCTGGGGCAGCGCGGGCCCGCGTGAGGGCGATGCTCAACCCGCAGCTGCCATCGCGCCGCGTGCCAGCTGCCAGGCCAGCCCTGCCACGCCGCTGCCGGCGATCACCGGGATCACGCCGAGCTTCAGGCGAAACAGCGCCAGCGCGGCAGCGAGGCCGATCAGCGCCGAGGCCCAATCGAAGCGGCCGGCCATGCCCTGCGGCCACAGCACGTGGATCGCGAAGAACGCCGCGAGGTTGACGATCACGCCCACCACCGCGGCGGTGATGCCGGTGAGCGGCGCGGTGAACTTCAAATTGCCGTGCGTGGACTCGATGAACGGCCCGCCCAGCAGGATGAAGAAGAACGACGGCAGGAAGGTGAAGAAAGTGACGACGGTGGCCGCCGCCGCGCCGGCGGCGAACAGTGCATCGGCGCCGAACACCGCCTTCGTCCACCCGCCGACGAAGCCCACGAAGGCCACCACCATGATCAGCGGCCCGGGCGTGGTTTCGCCGAGCGCAAGGCCGTCGATCATCTGCGGCGCGCTGAGCCACTGGTGGTGCTCGACCGCGCCCTGGAACACATAGGGCAGCACCGCATAGGCGCCGCCGAAGGTGAGCAGCGCGGCCTTGGTGAAGAACCACGCCATCTGCGCGAGCACGCCCGTCCAGCCCTGCAACGCCACGAGCACGGCAAGCGCCGCGGCCCACGACGCGAGGCACACCACCAGCAAACGGCGGAAATGCGCCCACGAGAACAGCGCATGCGCCGGCACCGGCGTGGCGTCGTCGATCAGCGCGGGGCCGAAGCTCCTCTGCGCGGCAGCGTGGCCGCCGCCGGCGCCGAACACCTGCGGCGCCACGCGGCCGCCCAGGTAGCCGATTGCGCCGGCGATCGCCACGATCAGCGGGAACGGCAGGTCCAGCGCGAAGATCGCCACGAACGCGCCGACGGCGATCGCCCACAGCCACGCGTTCTTCAGCGCGCGCGAGCCCACGCGCCAGGCCGCGTGCACCACCAGCGCGGTGACCGCGGGCTTGATGCCGTAGAACACGCCGGCCAGCAGCGGCAGCTGGCCATAGGCCATGTACAGCCATGACAGCGCGATCAGGATGAACAACGACGGCAGCACGAACAACCCGCCGGCCACGATGCCGCCCCAGGTGCGATGCATCAGCCAGCCGATGTAGGTGGCAAGCTGCTGCGCCTCGGGGCCGGGCAGCACCATGCAGTAGTTCAGCGCATGCAGGAAGCGCCGCTCCGAGATCCAGCGCCGCCGCTGCACCAGCTCCTCGTGCATGATCGCGATCTGCCCGGCCGGCCCACCGAAGCTGATGAAGCCGAGCTTCAACCAGAAGGCGAAGGCGTCGCGCCACGGCACCGCAGGCGGCTCGGTGTGGGCGGGCAACGCTTGGTGCATGCGCATCGGCTCTCGCGGCGCAATGTACTCGGCGGCCGCATGCAGCGCAGGCCGCCGGAGCCCCGCGGCGGGCGCTGATTTCTTGTATATGCAATCATTGCGGCCATGAACCCTGGCCCGAGCCCCGCGCTGGTGAGCGGCCCCACGCTGCCGCTGCTGCTGCGCCTGGCGCTGCCCAACATGGGCGCGCTGCTGGCCACCGCGCTGGCGACGATCGCCGAGACGAGCTACGTGGGCCGCCTGGGCCCGGCCGCGCTGGCCGGCATGGCGCTGGTGTTCCCGATGGTGATGCTGCAGATGATGCTGTCAGCCGGCGCGATGGGCGGCGGCGTGTCGTCGGCGATCAGCCGCGCGCTTGGCGCCGGCGATGCGGTGCGCGCCAACGCACTGGCGGTGCACGCGCTGTGGATCGGCGTGGCGGCCGGCGCGCTCTACATGGCGCTGATGGAGCTGCTCGCCGAGCCGCTCTTCGCGCTTCTCGGCGGCCGCGGCGAGGCGCTCGCGCAGGCGGTGGCCTATGCGCAGGTGGCCTTCGCGGGCTCGGTGTTCATCTGGCTCGTCAACACGCTGTCGTCGGTGATCCGCGGCGCGGGGCAGATGAAGATGCCTTCGGCCACGCTGCTGGCCGTCGCGGTGCTGCAGGTGGCCGCGGGCGGTGCGCTCGGGCTCGGCTGGGGGCCGCTGCCGGCGCTGGGCATGCGCGGCGTGGCCGCGGGCCAGCTGCTGGCCTACGGCGCCGGCGCGGTGTTCATGCTGGCCTATCTGCGCTCGGGGCGCGCGCGCATCCGGCTGCAGGTGCGTGCCACGCCGCTGCAGCGCGCGCTGGCCACCGACATCCTGCGCGTCGGCGCGCTGGCTTGCCTGTCGCCGCTGCAGACGGTGCTGACGATCCTGATCCTCACGCGGCTGGTGGCGCAGTTCGGCACCGAGGCGCTGGCGGGCTACGGCATCGGCGCGCGGCTCGAATTCCTGCTCGTGCCGCTGGCCTTCGCGGTGGGCGTGGCCTCGGTGCCGCTGGTGGGCATGGCCATCGGCGCCGGCCGCATCGAGCGCGCGCGCCGCGTGGCCTGGCATGCGGCGCTGGTCGCAGCCGCGACGCTCGGCGTCATCGGCATCGTGCTCGCCGCGCGGCCCGACGCGTGGTCGCGCCTGTTCACGGCCGACACCGCGATCACCGCCGCTGCGGCCTCGTACTTCCACTGGGCGGGGCCGTGCTACGGGCTGTTCGGGCTCGGCCTCAGCTTGTATTTCTCGTCGATCGGCGCGGGCAAGGTGATGGGCCCGGTGCTCGCCGGCACGCTGCGCCTGGCCGTGGTGGCGCTCGGCGGTGCGGGCCTCGTGCTCGCGCAGGCGCCGGCATGGACGATCTTCGCGCTCGTGGCCGCCGGCATGGCAGCCTACGGGCTGGCCACCGCGCTGGCGGTGCGCGCCACGGCCTGGGGCCACGCGCGCTGAACGCCCGAATCTCTACAAGAACCCTTCGTCATGTCACACGTCTTCGATGCCTCGATCGCCCTCGAGCCCGCCGGCGAGCACCGCTGGGCCGGCGCCACGCACCCGGCCTACGCCAACATGGTGGGGCCGTTCGGCGGCACCACCTGCGCGGTGCTGCTCAACGCAGCGCTGCAGCACGCCGAGCGGCTCGGCGACCCGATCGCGCTGACGGTCAACTACGCCGGCCCGATCGCCGACGGCGCGTTCACCATCGATGCGCGCCCGGTGCGCACCAACCGCTCGACGCAGCACTGGACGCTCGCGCTGGCGCAGAACGACCAGGTCTGCGCCACCGCCACCGCCGTGTTCGCGCAGCGGCGCGACACCTGGTCGGTCACCGAGGCGCAGCCGCCGGCCGACATGCCGCCGGCAGCCAGCCTGCCGCGCGCGCCGGTGAAGGGCGCGCCGCCCTGGGTGCACAGCTACGACATGCGCTTTGCCGCCGGCGCCATGCCCGAGGCCTTCGACGCCGTGGAGCAGCCGCATTCGCTGAGCCGCCTGTGGGTGCGCGACGAGCCGCCGCGGCCGCTCGACTTCGCGTCGCTGGCCGCGATCTGCGACGTGTTCTTCCCGCGCATCTTCATCCGCCGCCGGCGCTTCACGCCGATCGGCACGGTGTCGATCACCACCTTCTTCCACGTCGACGCGCCGCTGCTGGCCGCGCAGGGCGATCGCCACCTGCTCGGCTGCGCGCGCGGCCTCACCTTTCGCAACGGCTACTTCGACCAGAGCGCCGAGGTGTGGAGCGACGCCGGCGAGCTGCTCGCGAGCACGCACCAGATCGTCTACTTCAAGGAGTAGCGCCGCGCCGCACCTCGGCCTCGAGCCGGTCGAGGTTCTGCTCGTTGGCCGGCAGCACGAACGCGGCCACCTGCTCGCGGTGCGCCGCCGTGTCGAACAGCTGGTGCCAGAGCACGCGCGTGCGCGCGCCCTCGGCGGCGAGCGTGATGGTGAGCACGAAGTGGTGCGTCTGCGAGATGTGGTCGACCACCACGCGCTCGGGCGCGACGATCTCGGCAAAGCGGTTCTCGTTGGGGTAGTCGGTGCCGTCGGGCCCGTGCATCACGAAGCGCCAGCTGCCGCCGGGGCGGAACTCGCAGACCTCGAAGGTGCTGGAAAAGCCCGCCGGCCCCCACCAGCGCGCCAGACGCGCCGGGTCGGCGATGGCAGCGAAGACGCGCTCGCGCGGCGCGTCGACGAGCCGCGAGTGCGAGCACGCGCGGGCGGCGTCGTTGCCATGGTCTGCCTTCTCGCGATAGCGCGCCATGAACGCGGCCGGCTCGCCGGTGGCGAAGGCGGCCGCGAACTCGTCCACGCCGCGCGCGATCGCGGTGTCCAGATCGGTCTGCTGCCATTCGCGCAGCAGGCGCTTCTGCTGGCGCAGCACCTGCGGCCCCAGCGCGGCGAAGTGGCGCGCCATGCGCTGCACCTCGTCGTCGAGGCGCTCCAGCGGCACCACGGCATCGACCAGCGCCCACGACAGTGCCTGCGCCGCGTCGATGGGCTCGCCGGTCAGCAGCAGCCAGCCGGCGCGGGCCTGGCCGATCAGCCGCGGCAGCAGCGCGGCATGGATGATCGACGGTATGCCGACCTTCACCTCGGGCATGCCGAACCGCGCGCTGTCGGCAGCGATGCGGATGTCGCACGCCGCCGCCAGCTCGAGCCCGCCGCCCAGCGCCCAGCCCGGAATGCGCGCGATCACCGGCGCCGGGCAGTGGCGCACCGCTTCGCACAGGCCACGCAGGCCGTCGATGAAGGCGCGCGCGGTGTCCGGCTCGAGCGTGGCCATCTCCTTGATGTCGGCGCCGGCCACGAAGGCCTTGTCGCCGCTGCCGCTCAGGATCACGGCGCGCACGTCGTCGCGTGCTGCCAGCTGCTCGAACGCGCGGCGCAGGTCGGCGATCGCCGGCGTGCCCAGGATGTTGAGGCTGCCGGCGTTGCGCAGCGTGACGGTGGCGATGCAGTGGTCGTCGATGACGACATCGGCGTGATGCAAGGCCGCGGCTGCGTTCATGGTGCGGCTCGCATTGTCACGCTGCCGCTGGCCTCGCTTCAGGCAGCCGCGCGCGCGATGTCGCCGACCACGCGCGCGCGCACGCGCAACGCATTGCCCGGCAGGTAGGCCAGCGGCAGATCCTCGATGTCGACGAGCTTGAGGCTCGCGCGGTCGGCGCCGGCGTGCACGGCGCGGTCCTCGGCCAGCGCCTTGGCCTCGGCCAGCGCAGCGTCGCGGCCGAGGCCGGTGAAGACCTGGTCGATCTCGCCCGACACCTGCGCGATCGCCGCGCCCACCGCGTTGGCCACGCTCGAATGCGGCACGTGCAGCACGCGGCCGACGCCGGCGAGCTTCTCGGGAATCAGGAAGGCGCCGCCGCCGGCGGCGACGAGCGTCACGTCGTCGGCCTGCGTCTTCATGCGGTCGATGCCTTCTTCGAGCATCTCGCCGATGCGCGCCAGCGTGGCCTTCACCAGCGCCGGGCTCAGATGCTTGACGAGCGCCTTGTCGCCGAGGTCGATCAACCCGGCGGCGACGCCGATGTCGGCGGTGGTGAGCGTGTCGCCGCCGAAGACCAGCGCCTTCTCGGGCAGGCGAAAGCCGACGCTGCGCGGCCCGACGACCGGTGCCGCGCCGGCGCGGCCTTCGACGACGAGCGTGCCGCCGCCGAGGCCCAGCGACAGCAGGTCGGGCATGCGGAACAGCGTGCGCACGCCGCCGATCTCGACCACGTTGTTGGCCTCGCGCGGGAAGCCGTGCACCAGGCAGCCGATGTCGCTGGTGGTGCCGCCGACGTCGACCACCATCGCGTCATCGAGCCGAGTCAGGAAGGCCGCGCCGCGCATGCTGTTGGTCGGCCCGCTGGCGAAGCTGTAGACGGGGAATTCGGCGGCCACGTCGGCCAGCATCACGGTGCCGTCGTTCTGCGTCAGGTAGAACGGCGCCGCGAGGCCGGTTTCGCGCAAGGCGGCCTTGAAAGCGGCAATCGTCGTGCGGCCGAGCTGCGACAGGCAGGCGTTGAGCAGCGTGACGTTCTCGCGTTCGAGCAAGCCGATGCGGCCGAGCCGGTGCGACAGCGTCACCGCGATGCCCGGGTCGACCTCGCGCACGATCTCGGCGGCGCGCAGCTCGTGCTCGGCGGTCAGCGGCGAGAAGGTGGCGCTGATGCCGAGCGCGCGCACGCCGCTGTCGCTGATGCGCCGGGCCGCCTCGCGCACGGCGCGCTCGTCGAGCGGCATGAACGGCCGGCCGTCGTACTCGTGCCCGCCTTCCACCATGCAGACCAGCGGGTCGACCGCGGCGCGCAGGTCGCGCGGCCAGTCGACCATCGGCTTCAGCGACTGCGACGCCGGCAGGCTGATGCGCAACGCCGCCACGCGCACCAGCTCGCGCCGCTGCACCACGGCGTTGACGAAGTGCGTGGTGCCGATCATCACCGCGTCGAGTCCGCGCGCACGATCGCCGACGCGCGCCAGCAGCTGGCGCAGGCTCGCCACCACGCCGCTCATCACGTCTTCGGTGGTGGGCACCTTGATGGCGTCCACCACCGCGTTGTTCTCGACCAGCACCGCATCGGTGTTGGTGCCGCCCACGTCGATGCCGATGCGCTTCATGGCCGGCCTCCCGCCGCGAACACGGACTTGAATTCGAGGTCGTAGCCGAAGGCGCGCGGGCCCACGTGCTGCAGGCCCTTGGGGCTGGTGAGCACCGGCGGCGCCGGCAGCGCGATCACCGTCACGCGCTGGCCGTAGCGCAGCGTCTCGGTGCCGATGGCCTCGCCGCCGACGGTGTCGAGCACGCAGATGAGATCGGGCGTCATCACCACCGCGTCGCCGTCGACGGTGCCGACCGTGAACTCGTTCTGGAATTCGAGCACCAGCGTGCGGCCGCGGTCGGCGTCGAGGCCCTCGATCGTGGCCTTGCCGCGCAGAAAGCCCTCGGTGGCGCGGCGCTGGATGTCGCTGATCTTGCCGCGAAAGATCTGCCGGCCGCCCTCGTGGTCGAGCACCGCGGTGATCGGGTCGGCGTGGCGCGCGCGCGCGTCGAGCACGGCCTGGCCAAGGCGGATCGCCTTGGTGGTGGTGTAGTGGATGCCCCAGTCCTTCACCTCGCGGCCGGTGCGCGGCGCCTTGCAGGTGCTGGCGATCGAGCCGACTTCGGTGACGATCTTGCGGCCGATGCGCTCCATCCACTTCCAGCTCGTCACCTTCTGGATGATGACCTCGTGGCCGCGCACGTCGGCCAGCGACATCGGCGCCATCGGCAGCTCGCCGATCGCGAAGCTCGTCATCTGCGCCTCGGGGTAGGCGCGGCCCATCGCATCAGCATCCACGACGGGGATCTTCTTCTGCGCCGCCACCAGCAGCGGCTGCAGCCCGTTGCCGCCGCCGATTTCGACGCTCATCACGGCGCGAAACTTGCGACCGAGGTGCTCCTCCATCATCGTCACCGCGCGCGCCGCGGTGGCGGGGTCGTTGAGCCGCTCCTGGCCGACCAGCGGCGCGCCCATGTTCGAGACCACGGCCACGAGGTCGTCGTCGGCGAGGTCCATCGGGTCCATCAGCGTCAGGCGTGCGCCGTCTTCGACGAGCTGGCGGCAGTTGAGATAGTTGAGATACGGGTTGCCGCCGCCGCCGGTGCCGAGGATCCAGGCGCCGATGGCGAGGGCTTCGATCTCGCCGGCTTCGATGGGTCGTTGCATGCTCGAAAACCTGATCGTGTGACGTGGCGGCACGGTACGCCGCGGCCGCGCGGGCGCAAATCAGGATGCCTACGTAGCCGGCCGCTACACTGCCCCGATGCCGCTCGAGCCGACCACGCCGGGAACGCCCGCCGGCGGCGCGCGGCGGCGCGTGGCCTGCCTCACGCTGGGCCAGACGCCGCGCGACGACCTCGTGCCCGACATCCTGGCGCAGCTGCCGATGGCGCTCGACGTGCAGGAGTTCGGCGCGCTCGACGGCCTCTCCGAGCGCGAGATCGCCGCGCTGGCGCCGCGCGCCGGCGAGAGCAGCCTCGTGACGCGGCTGCGCGACGGGAGCGACGTGGTGCTGTCGCGCCAGCGCCTCGCGCGGCGCATGGAGGCGATCTGCCGCGGCATCGACCCGTCGCGCTTCGACCTGCTGATCATCCTGACGACGGGCCTGTCGCGCGAGTTCGAGAGCGAGTGCCCTACCGTGAACGCCCAGCGCGCGATGGACGCATCGATCGCCGCACTCGCCGCCGCCGGCCAGACGGTGGGCGTGATCTACCCGCTGCGCCGCCAGGTCGACGAGAACGCCGGCTACTCGGTGCCCGGCTGCGCGCTGCGCTTCACCCACGCCGCCGGCGGCGACGCGGCCGACCTGCGCCGCGCCGCCGACGACCTGCGCGGCTGCGACTTCGTGGTGCTCAACTCGGTCGGCTACGTCGAGGCCGACCGCGAGGCCGTGGCCGCGCGCATGGCGCGGCCGGTGATCCTGGCGCGGCGCGTGGTGGCCGGCGCGATCCGGTTGCTGCTCGACCCCGGCGGCAGCCGGCGCCCGGCGCCGCCGCTGGCAGACGGCCGCGCCGACGATGGCGCCGCCACGGCGACCGCCGCGCGCATGCAGACGCTGACGCCGCGCGAGCGGCAGGTGATGTCGCTGGTGGCGGAAGGCCTGAGCAACAAGGCCATCGGCCGCCAGCTCGACATCTCGCCGCGCACGGTGGAGATCCACCGCGCGAAGATGATGGAGAAAATGGGTGCGGCCTCGGTCGGCGCGCTGATCCGCATGGTGCTGGGCGTCGAGCAGCCGGGGCCCTGATCGCCCCCAGGGCCGGGCCGGTGGCCCCGCCCGCCGTTGCGACTTACGTGTTCGCCCGTATGGGTGCGGCGGCCGGGCTTGGCATACCCTCGTCGCGCCGCCTTGCCATCCAAACCGCCATGCCCCGTGCGCCGCGCGTTGCCTTCGTCACCATCGGCCAGTCGCCGCGGGTCGACATGCTGCCCGAGATCCTGGCCGCGGTGCACGGCGAAGTCGACGCGGTCGAGTTCGGCGCGCTCGACGGCCTGAGCCATGCCGAGGTGGCCCACATGCTGCCGCCGCCCGGCGAGGCGAGCCTGGCCACGCGCCTGCGCGACGGCACCGAGGTGGTGATCGGCAAGCGCGAGACCGGCGTGCGCCTGCAAGCGCTGTTCGACGAACTCGACAAGCAGCGCTTCGACGCCATCACGCTGCTGTGCACCGGCTACTTCGATCGTCTCGGCAGCAAGACGCTGCTGATCGAGGCGCAGCGCGTGGTCGATGCGATGGTCGACGCGTTCTCGCTCGGCTGCCGCAACCTGGGCGTGATGCTGCCGCTGGCGCGCCAGGTGCAGGAGTTCCACCTGCAGACCGACGGTGAACGCCGCGTGACCGCGAGCCACTACTCACCCTACAGCGGCGACCGGCTCGAGGCCGCCGCGCGCGAGCTGGCCGCGTGCGATCTCGTGGTGATGCACTGCATGGGTTACACCGAGGCGATGCGCGCGCGCGTGGCGGCGATCGTCGACAAGCCGGTGCTGCTGGCACGGCGCATCGTTGCCGGCGCGGTGCAGCAGATCGTCTGAATCCCGTACCCGAACGAAAGAGGAGCCCTTCATGAAGACGTTGCGACATCTCGCGCGACCACTTGCACTCGGCGCGCTGGCCGGCGTGATGCTGGCCGTTGCCGTGGCACCGGCCCAGGCCTTCGAGCGCGCGGGCGATCGCAAGGTCATCGTCTTCGGCGGCCGCCAGCAGGTGCCGGTGCTCGACCCGCACGTGCGCTACGACTGGAGCACGCGCATGATGCAGCAGGCGCTGTACGACGCGCTGGCCAAGTACACCGGCAACCCGGCCAAGGTCGAGCCGTGGCTCGCCGAGCGCTGGGAATCGAGCGCCGACGCCAAGGTGTGGACCTTCCACCTGGTGAAGAACGCGAAGTTCCACAACGGCGACCCGGTCGACGCAGAAGCCGTGCGCTACAGCTTCGAGCGCGGCTTGAAGCTCAACAAGGGCGTGGCGTGGATGCTCAAGGACTTTCTCGACCCGTCGGGCATCCAGGTGGTCGACGCGAGCACGGTGCGCTTCACGCTCAAGCAGGGCTACGCGCCGTTCCTCGGCTGGGTGCCGTGGTGGTACATCGTCAACCCCAAGCAGGTGAAGGCGCACGAGGTCGACAACGACTACGGCCAGAAGTGGCTCACCGAAAACAGCGCCGGCAGCGGCCCGTACAAGCAAAAGCGCTGGGAGCAGAACACGCTGCACGAGCTGGTGGCCAACGAAGGCTACTGGAAGGGCTGGCCGATGGGCGAGGCCAAGCGGCCGGCGGCGATCGTCTACCGCATCATCCGCGAGCCGGCGGCGCAGAAGGCGGCGCTGGCGCGCGGCGAGGTCGACATCGTCGAGGGCCTGACGCCCGAAGACTTCGACCAGCTCAAGGCGAGCAAGGGCACCGTGGTGCAGGACCACGTGGGCATGACCACCTTCGGCATCAAGTTCAACACCCAGCAGGGGCCGACCAAGGACCTCAACCTGCGCAAGGCCATCGCCTATGCGATGGACTACGACTCGATGCTCAAGATCTACAACGGCGCCGCGATCCTCGAAACGAGCCCGTTCCCGCAGGGCATGCGCGGCCACATCGACGTGGCCGGCCGGCCGACGCAGGACCTGGCCAAGGCGCGCGAGTACCTCGCCAAGTCGGCCTACCCGCAAGGCGGCATCGAGCTCGACTACTACTACGTGGCCGGGCTGGAAGAGGCGCGCCGCATCGGCCTCGTGCTGCTGCTGAACCTGCAGAAGCTGGGCATCAAGGTCAACGTCATCGCCGAGCAGTGGCCCAACATGGTGTCGCGCGGCTCCAAGCCCGAGACCGCGCCGCACATGACGAGCGTGTACGTGACGCCGATCTCGACCGACCCCGACGCGGTGGCCTACCAGTACCACCGCAACGCCTGGGGCCAGTACTTCGCGATGAGCCACTACGACAACCCGAAGGTCAATGCGCTGATCGACAAGGCGCGCGCCACGGGCAAGTGGGAGGAGCGCGCGCCGCTGTACGCGCAGATCCAGCAGCAGATCATGGCCGACCAGCCCGAGGTCTTCGGCATGATCCAGAACCGCCGCTGGGCGCAGCGCGACTACCTCAAGGGTTTCCAGTTCAGCCCGGTGCGCTTCACCGGCGAAGTCGATCTGTACCAGTTGTGGATCGACGCGAAGTAGTCGCCGCCGCCTCGGACTGCGCACCATGCTGATCGTCGTCGGCAAGCGCCTCGCGCTGCTGGCGCTGATGCTGCTCGGCCTGGCGAGCCTGATGTTCGTGATCACGCAGGTCGCGCCGGGCGACCCGGCGCGGCTGATCGCCGGGCCCAACGCCACGCAGGACATGGTCGACGCGCTGCGACGCGAGTACGGCCTCGACCGGCCGCTGCCGGCGCAGTACCTGCACTACCTGGGCGGCCTGGTGCAAGGCGACCTCGGGCGCTCGATCGTCTCGACCAAGCCGGTGCTGCAGGAGCTGGCGCGCTACTTCCCGGCGACGCTCGAACTCGTGCTGGCCGCGATGGCGCTCGGCATCGCGGTCGGCGTGCCGATGGGCATGCTGAGCGCGGTGTACCGCGACCGCGCGCTCGACCATCTGACGCGGATCTTCTCGGTCTCGGGCGTCGCGCTGCCGGCGTTCTGGTTCGGGCTGCTGCTGCAGCTGTACTTCGCGGTCAAGCTCGAGTGGCTGCCGGTGTCGGGGCGACTCGACATCACGACGCCGCCGCCGGAGCCGATCACGCACCTGCTGCTGCTCGACGCGATGCTCCGCGGCGAGTGGGACACCTTCGTGCAGGCGCTGCAGCACCTGGTGCTGCCTGCGGTGGTGCTGTCGTTCCCGTGCCTGGCGTCGATCCTGCGCGTCAACCGTGCCGAGATGATCGAGGTGCTGGCCAGCGACCACATCACCGCGGCGCGCGCGCACGGCATCGCGCCGTGGCGCATCGTCGCCGTCTACGCGCTGCGCAACGCGATGCTGCCCACGCTGGCGATCATCGGCCTGCGCTTCGGCTGGATGCTCGGCAGCACGGTGCTCGTCGAGACGGTGTTCGACTGGCCGGGCATCGGGCTGTATGCGGTGCAGTCGGCGCTGTATTCCGACTTCCAGCCGGTGATCGGCGTCGCGCTTTGCGTGGGCTTGAGTTTCATGCTGATCAACTTCGCGATCGACCTCGCCTACGCCTGGCTCGACCCGCGGCTGCGCGAGGCCTGAATTGATGCTGCCGGCTGGCCGCTCACGGGCTCCCTCTCCCGCCTGCGGGAGAGGGCGGGGGGTGAGGGCTGAGTGCTCCGAACCCACCCTCACCCCAACCCTCTCCCGCCCAGCGGGAGAGGGAGCCGGCCGATTCATGCGTCGCGGGTCGCGCGATGCGCGGTGGAGCAGCTGACGTGGAAGCACACATCGCGTGGCGCGAGCGCCATGCCGGCACGCTGCGCCAGTGGCGGCTCTACGCGCACCTGTTCCGCCGCAGCTTCAGCTCGATGCTCGGCCTCGCGCTGGTGCTGCTGTTCCTCGTGCTCGCCGCCTTCGGCCCGGCTCTCGCGCCCTACCCCGAAGACGCGCAGGGCGCACTGCACATGGAGATCAAGCTGCAGCCGCCGAGCGCCGCGCACCCGTTCGGCACCGACGAGATGGGCGACGACATCCTGAGCCGCGTCATCGTCGGCACGCGCACCTCGCTGTGGATCGGCCTCGTGATCACCGCGGTGGCGGTCGTGGTCGGCGTGCCGCTGGGCATCTTCGCCGGCTACGCAGGCGGGCGCACGCGCGAGGCGATCATGCGCGTCACCGATGTCTTTCTCTCGGTGCCGGGGCTCGCGCTGGCGCTGGCGATCGTGGCCTCGCTCGGGCCGGGCATTATGAACTGCGTGATCGCGCTGTCGCTCGTCTGGTGGCCGGGCTACGTGCGCCTCATCGAGAGCAAGACGCTGGCGCTGAAGCAGGAGCTGTTCGTCGAGGCGGCGCGCGCGGTCGGTGCGAGCACGCCGTACATCCTCGCGCGCCACATCCTGCCCAACTGCGTGTCGCCGCTGATCGTCAAGGCGAGCATGGACTTCGGCCTCGCGGTGCTGGCGGCGGCGAGCCTGGGCTTCATCGGCCTCGGCGCCAAGGCGCCGGCGCCCGAATGGGGCTCGATGATCAGCATCGCACGCAGCTACATGCCCGAGGGCTGGTGGTACGCGCTCGCGCCGGGCCTCGCGATCTACCTCACGGTGCTCGGCTTCAACCTGTTCGGCGACGGGCTGCGCGACATCCTCGATCCGAAGAGCCGGTCCTTATGACGTCTCTGTTAGCTATTCACGACTACCGCCTCGACTTCGACACCTTCGACGGCGCGGTGCAGGTGCTCGACGGCATCGACCTCGAGCTCGCCGAGGGCGAGACGCTGGGCCTCGTCGGCGAGACCGGTTGCGGCAAGAGCGTGCTCGCCAGGAGCGTGATCGGCCTGCTGCCGGGCACGGCGCGCGTGCGCGGCGGCACCATCGCCTTCGACCGGCACGATCTGCTCGCCTGCGGCGAGGCCGAGTGGCGGCGCCTGCGCGGCCACCGCATCGCGATGATCTTCCAGGATCCGATGACCTACCTGAACCCGGTGCTCAGCATCGGGCGCCAGTTGGGCGACGTGATCCGCGTGCAGCAGGAGCTGTTGCCGAGCGGCGAGCGCCTGGGTGCGGCCGCCGTGCGCGCGCGCGCCGTCGAGCTGCTCGAACTGGTGCGCCTGCCCGATGCCGCTGCGCTGCTCGAGCGCTACCCGCACCAGCTGTCGGGCGGCATGCGCCAGCGCGTGCTGATCGCGATGGCGCTCGTGGGTTCGCCGCGCCTGCTGATCGCCGACGAGCCGACCACGGCGCTCGACGTCACGATCCAGGCCCAGGTGCTGGCGCTGATGCGCGACCTGGCGGCGCGCCTGAAGCTCGCGATCGTGATGATCAGCCACGACCTCGGCGCGGTGGCCGCGGTGTGCGGCCGCGTCGCGGTGATGTACGCCGGCACCATCGTCGAAGACGCGCCTGCCGCCGAGCTGCTGCACGCCCCACGCCACCCGTACACGCGCGGCCTGCTCGCCGCGCTGCCCGACATAGCCGGCGCGCACGGCACGCTGCAGGGCATCGCCGGCACCTTGCCGAACCTGCTGGCGCCGCCGGCGGGCTGTCGCTTCCATCCACGCTGCGCGCTGGCAAGCGAGCGCTGTCGCCAAGAGCGGCCGACGCTGCGGGCCGTGACCGAGCCGCGGCACCTCGTCGCGTGCCACCATGCCTAGCAACAACCTGACGCCCGCCGCTGAGGCTGTCGGCCCCCTCTCCCGCGCGCGGGAGAGGGCGGGGGGTGAGGGTTCCGCCGCCACCACCGCCACCAGCGACCCCCTGCTGCGCGCCGAAGGCCTGGTCAAGCGCTTCGAAGTGCCCGACCCCTTGCGCGGCGCTTTCGCCAAGGCCACGGTCAAGGCCGTCGACGGCGTCGACATCGAATTGCGCGCCGGCGAATGCTTCGGCCTCGTCGGCGAATCGGGCTCGGGCAAGACCACGGTGGCACGGCTGCTGCTGCGCCTCACCAGCGCCAGCGCCGGCCGCATCGTGTTCGACGGCGAGGACATCACCGCTGCCGCCGGCGCGCGGCTGCGCGAGCTGCGCCGGCGCATGCAGATCGTGTTCCAGAACCCGCACTCGGCGCTGAACGGCCGCCACACGATCTTCGACGCCATCGGTGAGCCGCTGCGCGTGCAGCAGCGGATGAGCGGCGCGGCGCTCGCGCAGCGCGTGCACGCGCTGATGGACAGCGTGAGCCTGCCGCGCAGCCTGGCCTGGCGCTACCCGCACGAGTTGTCGGGCGGGCAGAAGCAGCGCGTGTGCATCGCGCGCGCGCTCGCGCTCGAGCCGCGGCTGGTGGTGCTCGACGAGCCAACCTCGGCGCTCGACGTCTCGGTGCAGGCGCAGATCCTGGCGCTACTGCGCGAGCTGCAGCGCGAACGGCAGCTCACCTACCTGTTCATCTCGCACAACCTGGCGGTGGTGCACTACCTGTGCGACCGCATGGCGGTGATGTACCTCGGCAAGGTGCTCGAGCAGGGCGACGTGGCGACGCTGTTCGCGCGGCCCGCGCACCCGTACACGCAAGCGCTGCTGGCGGCGGCGCCGCGCCTTGCTGGCGGCGCGCCGCCGGCACTGCTGCAGGGCGACATCCCGTCGCCGAGCCACTTGCCGACGGGCTGCCGCTTCCACACGCGCTGCGGCGAGGCCCAGGTGGCCGCGTGCCGCGGCGAGGTGCCGCCGCTGCGCGCGCTGGCGAGCGGGCACGCCTGCGCGTGCTGGTTGCGCGGCGGTTGACGGCGGTGGCGGCCGACGCCGGAGCAATCATGGCGGCCATGCGCTGACCGGTCAGCTCGCGCAGCGGCGAGCCGTGTCCACCAGCGCCCGGCTCAGCTCCTCGAGGATCAACGGGCTCCAGTTCAGGCGGATGAGCCCCATGAAGTCGAGATGGATCAGCAGACCGCGCGTGGTCGCGCCAAACAGCACATCGGCATCCGCGACGACGGGGGTCACCGGATCAGCGGCCGAAGATCTCGTCGTCGAGCTCACCGCCCAGCTTGCCGAGCGCGCGCCGGCGACGTGCTTGCTCCCGCCGGTGCCAGGCCTCGACGGCCGACTTCAGCACCCGTCGCTGGTTGCCCACCTGCTGATGCAGCGCGATGTCTCCGGCCTCGATGCGAGCCACGATGTAGGGCCGCGAGACGCCGACCAGATCGGCGGCCTCCTGCGTCGTCAGCACGGGGTCGGCGCGAGCGGTTCGATCGGCCGCGCGACGGCGGCTGCTCTGGGGCAATGCGGGGCTTCGGAACAGTCGCGCCAGATCGTCCTCGATCAGGCGCCTGGTGCGCGGCGACAGCTTGACGTGGCGGCCCACGACGTCGACCAACGGGTCGATATCGACCTTGACGGTCAAGGTCGGCACGGCGGGGCCGCGGCTGGCGGCGGCAGACTTGGGCGTTCGCTTCATAGGCGGCAGTCTAGCAGATCGACACGAAACACGCGAAATACTCGAAACGCCCAGAGGCGCCGGCTACGAAAAGGGCGCGCAGCGGTTGAACAGCTGCAACGACTACCGCGACCGCATCTGGGACACACACGGTGCGCGCACTTGCTTGAGGGTTCAACGTCACCGCGGTCTGACGGCACCGCGGTTCGAGCCCGAAAGTCGGCAACCTGGTAGACACCGGCCGTTCGTCGGCGAAAACCGGTCGGCTCCGCTCGGCCAGAAGGGGACGATCACGCAGGAAATCGGGCAGCCGTGCTCTCCAGGGGCATCCTGACGGCATTGGTCAGGTAACTGACGGTGCGATAGAACCCCGCGAGCATCAGCAACTCGATGATCGCGTTGTCCGTGAAGCTTGCGCTCAGGGAGCACCACAAATCCTCGTCGATGGTGCAATCACGATGAAGTGCATCGCACAGACGGATCAGCAACCGATCCTGGTCAGACCAACAAGCGTCGTCGGCAGAGCCACGAACCGTCGAGTCGAGTTGCTCCCGGGACAGACCCGCGGGTTCGGCGAACACTGCGGCGTGAACACCCCACTCGTATTCCGAACGGCAGAGCGCCGTGGTCCGATCGATGACGATCTCTCGCTGCCGAACAGTCAAATGGCCCTTGTCCAGCAGCCCTCCCGCGAAGAACTTCTTGCACAGACGGGCATCCCGAGCAAGGGTCGCGAACAAGTGCAAGGGTGGCCTTCCCTTCATCGTTCGCGCGATCAACTCGGCGACCTCTGGGTCAAACGGCGGGATGGCCGGCGCAATGCGTGCAGACATGGCATCTCCAAGACAGGCGGCAATGCATCCTAGCGGGTTGCTGTATAAAGTAAAGCATGACAACTCCCAGGATCGGCCACGCTGTCCGAGGCTCTAGAACCGGGCGCCCCATCATGGTGGTGCTGGACTTGCTAGGTCGGCGAACGGCGCTTCGGGTTCTGTGGGAGCTCAGAGCTGAGCCGGCGACCTTTCGAGCGCTACAGGATGCCTGTGAAACCAACGCGCGACTGCTTAACACTCGGCTGAGCGAACTGAGAGAAGCTGGCTTGGTTGAGCACGCCGCTGGCGGCTATCGCCTCACCGAACAGGGCAGGCAACTCGGTCGGGCCTTGGAACCTCTATCCAGATGGGCTGCAGGTTGGGCTCGACACAGGCCTACGTCCGGTTAGGGTCGTTGGCTGCCCGCGAGCAACCGTAGACGACGGGCCGCAGAACGTCCCATTGCTGACGTTCCACCACGGCCACTGTCCGGTCTCACTGGCGCTGGCCGACGACGCCGTTCCCGATACCGCGCTCGACCAAGACCGCCGCATACCGCTCGACGCTGAATCGAAACGTCCCCGGAAGCTCAAGTGCGAGAAGAGCGCCGGGCCGATCCGCCGCAACCAGTCCTCCTCGATCCCGACGCCGCCACGATCGAGCTGGCCCACAACGTCGTTCACGCGAATCGTGTTCCACCTCACGCCAGCCCACCGTCGCGCAACCGATACCACGCCACCACGGCCGAGATGTACGCGCGGCGCAGGCCGTGCAGCGGGAATCGCGTCATGTCGGCGGGCGGCAGCGGCAGCGCCTGCGCCTCGCCTGCCAGATACGCCGCGATCGCGCGGCCCATCGCCGTCTGCAGCCCCACGCCGCGGCCCATGCAGCCGATGTCGATCAGCAGGCCCGGCTGCGTCGTGTGCAGGTGCGGCAGGAAGTCGCGCGTCAGCGCCACGCGGCCGCACCAGCGGTACGCGATGCGTGCGTTCGCCGCGCGCGGGTACATGCGCTGCAGCACGCGCTCGAGGTGGCGCCAGTCGTCGGCCGACTCGGGCTCGCGAAAAGGCCCGCGCCCGCCCATGATGAGCCGCTGCTGGTGGTCGAGCCGGAAGTAGAACAGCAGCTGCCGCGTGTCGGATGTGACGTGGCCCTGCGGCAGGATGGTGCGCGCCACGTCGTCGGGCAAGGGCTCGGTGGCAATCTGGAACGAGTTGGGCGCGATGATGGTCTGCTTCAGGCCCGGCCACAGGTCGCCGGTGTAGCCGTTGGTGCAGATCACCACGCGCTCGGCATCGACCTCGGCGCCGTGCGCCGTGCGCACGCGCCAGCGCGTGCCCTGGCGCTCGAGCGCCGTCACCGCGCTGGCGCCACGCACGCGCGCGCCGGCGGCCAGCGCCACGCGCGCCAGCTCGCGCGCATACGACAGCGGCTGCACGCCGCCGCCCCGCGGGTCCAGCCAGCCGGCGAGGTACTTGTCGTTGCCGAGCAGCGCGGCAACTTCCGCGCGGTCGAGAAAGCGCGCACCGGCGGCGCCGCTCGCAGCCCACTGCGCGGCGCGCCTGCGCACCAGCTCCACGCCGGCCGGCGTGTGCGCGCCCTGGATCCAGCCGCGGCGCACATGCGGCACGTCCATGCGATGCGCGGCGATCAGGTCGAACACCGCATCGGCGGTGCTGCCGACGAAACGCACCAGCCGTTCGCCGGCGTCGCCGGGGAACATCGCGCGCAACTCGTCGGGGTCGAACTTCAGGCCCGGGATCACCTGCCCGCCGTTGCGGCCCGAGCCGCCCCAGCCGGGTTCGTGCTCGTCGAGCAGCACCACGCTCGCGCCACGCTCGGCGACGTGCAGTGCCGCCGACAGGCCCGCATAGCCCGCGCCGACGATGCACACATCGGCCTTCGTGCTCGCCTCCAGCGGCGGCGTGGGCGGTGCGGCGCAGGCCGTGGCCGACCACAGCGATGGTTGCAGCGGAAACGGTTGATGCGCCATGGGTGCAACTCCAAACTCAGATCGGCCGCAGCACGCGGCGCAGGAAATCCTGCGTGCGCGCATGCTGCGGGTTGGTGAGCAGCTCGCGCGCCGGCCCCTGCTCGACGATCACGCCACCGTCGAGGAAGAGCACGCGGTCGGCCACCTCGCGCGCGAAACCCATCTCGTGCGTGACGACGACCATCGTCATGCCCTCCTCGGCCAGCGAGCGCATCACCGCCAGCACCTCGCCGACCAGCTCGGGGTCGAGCGACGAGGTCGGCTCGTCGAACAGGATGGCCTTGGGCTGCATCGCGAGGGCCCTCGCGATCGCCACGCGCTGCATCTGCCCGCCCGAGAGTTCGGCCGGCCGCGCATCGGCCTTGTCGGCAAGACCCACGCGTTCGAGCAGCGCGCGGCCGCGTTCGGCCGCCTGCGCGCGCGGCTCGCGCTTCACGTAGACCGGCCCTTCGATCACGTTCTCGAGCGCGGTGCGGTGCGGGAACAGGTTGAAGCGCTGGAACACCATGGCCACCTGCGTGCGGATGGCGTGGATGGAATCGTGGCCGCGATCGACACGCTGGCCGTCGACGCGGATCTCGCCTGCGTCGTGCGTCTCGAGTGCGTTGATGCAGCGCAGGATGGTCGACTTGCCCGAGCCCGACGGGCCGATGATGCACACCACCTCGCCGCGATCGACGCGGCCGCTGATGCCGCGCAGCACTTCGTTGCTGCCGAAGCGCTTGTGGACGTCGACCAGCTCGATCATGGCGCGGCTACTTCTTGCCCGTACGCCGTTCGAGCCAGGCCACGAACACGATCAGCGGCACGCTCATCACCAGGTACAGCAGCGCCACCAGCGTGAACACGGTGGAGTTCTTGAACGTGCTCGCCGCCAGCATCTGGCCCTTCAGCGTCAGCTCGGCCACGGTGATGGTGGAGGCCTGCGACGAGTCCTTCAGCATCATGATCATCGTGTTGCCATAGGGCGGCAGCATGATCTTCACCGCCTGCGGCAGCACCACGCGGCGCATCGTCATCACCCCGCCCATGCCGAGCGACTGCGCGGCCTCGATCTGGCCGGGGTCGATGGCCTCGATGCCGGCGCGAAAGTTCTCGGCCTGGTAGGCCGAATACGCAAGGCCGAGGCCGATGATGCCGGCCTGCAGCGCCGACAGCGTGATGCCGACCTCGGGGAACACGAAGTAGATCCAGAACAGCTGCACCAGGATCGGGATGCCGCGGATGGTGTTGACCAGGCCTTTCGAGAAGGCCACCAGCGGCGCGATGCCCGACACGCGCATCAGCGCCCACACCATGCCCAGCAGCGTCGACAGCACGAGCGAGCCGATGGTGACCACGACGGTCAACCTCAGCCCCTCGAGCAGGATCGGCAGGAAGGTGCCGGCGTCCTTCCAGAACATCGCGCGCGGTGCCGCCTCAGTGCATCACGCGCGCTACTGCTGGCCCCACTTGGCAAGGATCTTGTCGACCGTGCCGTTCTTCTTGAGCTTGTCGAGCGACGCGTTGATGCGCTTGAGCAGCTCGCCGTCGCTCTTGCGCACGCCGATGCCGACCGAACCGACGATGGTGGAGGTGTAGCCCTTGACCAATCGCGCCTCGGGGAACAGGCCCTGCTGCAGGTTGTAAGCGACGATCGGCTTGTCGGCGAAGCCGGCCTGGATGCGGCCGGCGTTCACGTCGGCCAGGATCGCGGGAATGTTGTCGTAGATCTTCACTTCGGGGAATAGCCCGCTCTTCTGCAGCGGCTCCACGTAGGCCGTGCCCTTCTGCGCGCCGACGGTGAAGCCCTTCATGTCGTCGAGCTTGGCGTACTCCTTGGTGTCCTTCTTCGCCACGAACAGGCCCTCGCCGTAGGTGTAGATCGGCTCGGAGAAGTCGATCACCTCCTTGCGCGGCGGCGTGATGTACATCGCCGCGGCGATGATGTCGATCTTGTTGCCGGTGAGCGAGGGGATCAGCGTCGCGAACGGCATGCCCTCGACCTCGACCTTGAAGCCGGCATCGGCGGCGATGGCCTTGATGAGGTCGACCATGATGCCTTCGATGGTGTTGGTCTTGGTGTCGAGAAAGGTGAACGGCACGCCGGTGGGCGTGGAGCCGACCTTGAGGGTCTTGTCTTGCGCCTGGACGGCGGTGGCGCTCAGCACGGCGACAAGCGCGAGCAGGCCCGCGGTCAGCAGTTTCTTCAGGGGTGTGATGTGCATCGGGTGACCTCGTTGGAGGAAGAGATGAGTCGCGATGCGCACACCATACCCGGACCGGATGGCCCGGGCATCGCGGGTTTCACCTGCCCGGCAGCTGCGGCGAGATCGCGTCAGGACCGCCTCGGTTCATGCGGCCTGCAGAAGGAACTCGACCTTGACGGCATCGAAAGGGAACTCGATCTCCCCCTCCGGCGTTCGACTGAGGACACCGGCATCGAGCAATGCTGTGACATCGCCGTGAACGGCCTTGACATCGCGGTCTACCCTACGTGCCGCCTCGCGTATCGACATCGCACCGGCCCCGCACATGGCCTTGAGAAGCTCCCACCGCTTGGCGGTCAGGACTCGCCATAGCAGTTCCGGCGTCGCGAAGGCAATGCGCGCCTCCCGGTCGCCTCGACCCACCTTCATCGAATGTGCGACATCGGCGAGCGTTCGAGTCAGTGAACGAACCTCAAGTACGACCGTGTTCACGATTCCACCTCATCACGTCTGCTTCGAAATCGGCGATCAGTTGATCCGCCGTCGTGAAGGCATAGATCTTCTCCGTCCCGCCGGTATGCCGATGATCGCCCTTGCCTCGTTCGTTGTCGTACCGCAGAACACACTCCCCGCCGACGACATAGGCGAGACGGTACTTGAACAAATGCGAAGAAGGCGTCACAGGCTCGTGCACCCGCCACACGACGACCTCGGCAAACGCGTCCGTTGCCAGCACGACACGCCGGCGGATCAGTGGCAGAGCCTTCATTGTTGGGAAACATAACAACACACCGCCATGTTGTCAATCACTCCAACATGTACCGAGCATTGCTTCGAGCAGCCGCACCGATGCTTGGCGCAGCGATGGCCCGCATACACGGGCCCGGGCATCGCGGGTTTCACCTGCCCGGCAGCTGCGGCGAGATCGGGGCAGGTGCCGACCGGCGCAGCTCAGGCTCCTGGCCGCGAGCGCTTGCGAGCGGCCGGCTTCGCGAACGGGTTGACGACTTCGAGGCCGGCGAGCATCAGCTCATCGCGCATAGACGAGGATGTTGGTGTCGAGGAAGCTACGCACGCCGATTCGCTTCGGCGCGATCGAAGCGCCAGCCTTTCAGGCGGCCCGGCGTCTTGCGCGCTGAACGCTCGAACGCCGAGAGTTCGGCGGCGATTTGTTGTTGGCCGGCCAACTGCTCGAGGTAGTCGCGCACCGCCTGATTCAGGCTCTTGCCCATCGCTTGCGCGGCCTTGCGGGCGCGCTCGGCAATCTGCTTGTCGACGGAAAGGGTCAGATTCATGGCACGGATGCTTTGTACACGGAATACGTGTCATGCTGTCCTTCGCGGCGCCCCTCACCCCAACCCTCTCCCCCTATGGGGGCGAGGGGGCCACCCCCTCTCCCGCTCGCGGGAGAGGGCTGGGGTGAGGGCCGCGTAGGCCCGAGCATCGCGGGTTTCACCGAGAGAAAAAGCGCCGCTGCGGCGGCGTGTCGTCAATCGAGCGTGATCTTGGCCTTCTCGATCAGCTCGGTCCAGCGCTTGCGCGAATCACGCATCCACGTCTCGGCTTGCGGCTGCGTGAGGTTGGTCGCCGCGTAGTCGGCAGCGCGGTTGAGCTCCTTGACCTCGGGCGTCTGCATCGCCGCCTCGACTTCCTTCGCCAGCAGCTGCACGACCGCGTCGGGCGTGCCGGCCGGCGCCAGCAGCGCGTAGGCGAAGCTGGCCTGGAAGCCGGGGTAGCCCGATTCGACGACGGTGGGCACATCGGGCGCGGCCGGGCTGCGCTGGGTGGACGACACCGCCAGCGCGCGCAGCTTGCCGGTCTTCACGTGCGGCATCACGCCCGACCCGACGGCGAACAGCGTTTCCACCTGGCCGGCGACCACGTCGAGCACCGACGCGCCGGTGCCCTTGTACGGAATGTGCGTCATCTCGGCGCCGACGGTGGCGAGGAACGCCGCCATCGTCAGGTGGCTCGGCGAGCCGTTGCCGCCCGAGGCGTAGGTCATCTTCGATTCCTTCGCCAGCTTGACGAGATCGGCCACGTTGTTGGCCTTGACCTTCTCGTTGACAACGAGCATCTGGTTGTAGGTGACCGGCACCGCGATCGTCACGAAGTCCTTGGCCGGGTCGAACGGCATCTTGCGATACAGCGCCGGGTTGACCGTGAACGTGGTGTCGAGCGCGAACAGCAGCGTGTAGCCGTCGGCCGGCGACTTGGCCACGATGTCGGCGCCGAGGTTGCCGCCGGCGCCGGCCTTGTTCTCGACCACGAAGGTGGCCTTCAGCCGCTTGCCCATCTGCTCGAGCACCGCGCGCGCGAAGGCGTCGAGCGGGCCGGGCACGGTGGTGACGACCACCTTCACCGGCTTGTCGGGATAGGTGCCCTGCGCCATGGCGGTGAGAGCGGTGGCGGTCAGCGCCAGCAGCGTGGCGAGTTGCTTGAAGATGAACTTCACTGGAGGTCTCCTCGTCGTGGTTGCCAGGGTCTACTTCTTGATGTCGGCCTGCACCAGCACGTCATGCCCGTGCGGTGCGAGATGTACTTTCAGCGCCTGCAGCGCGGCCAGGCCGCACGCCGTGTCCTGCTCGCCGTTGCCGCCCGACAGGCCGACGCCGCCGACCACGGCGCCGTTCACCACCACCGGAAAGCCGCCGACGAACGCGGCGAACCTGCCGTCGAAGCTCCACTGGATGCCGAACGCTTCGTTGCCCGGCAGCGCCGGGCCATTGGGTGGGTTGTTGAACAGGTGCGTCGAGCGCTTGTGGCCGCCGGCGGTGAAGGCCTTGTTCCACGCGATCTGCGGCCCGGTGATGCGCGCGCCGTCCATGCGCTCCAGCGCGATCGGGTGGCCGCCGTCGTCGACGATGCACACCGTTTCGAGCACGCCGATCTCGGCGGCCTTGGCGATGGCCGCGGCGATCATCACGCGCGCGTCGGCGAGTTCGAGCTTGAGTGCGGGCTTCATCGTCGGTGCAAGGGGAGGAGTATTCAGACGCCGCGGTAGACGGTTTTGATCTGCGTGAAGAATTCGAGCGCCGCGCGGCCCGATTCGCGGAACGTCGACGTGCTCGACCCCTTGAGGCCGCCGAACGGTGCGTTGATCAGGTTGCCGGTGGTGGTGCGGTTGATCTTCACGGTGCCGGCCTCGATGTCGCGCTCGAAGTCGTGCATCACGCGCGGGTTGCGCGTCGCGATCGCCGCCGCGAGGCCATAGCGCGAGTCGTTGGCCTGCGCGATCGCCTCGGCGTAGCTGCCCACGGTGATGACCGCCAGCACCGGGCCGAAGATCTCTTCCTGTGCGATGCGCATGTCGTTGCGCACGCCGGTGAAGAGCGCGGGGCTCACGTACCAGCCGTGCGCAAGGTCGCCTTGCGCGAGCCGCTCGCCGCCGAGCACGTGCGTCGCTTCGCGCTTGCCGATCGCCACGTATTCGAGCACCGTTTCGAGCTGCGCCGCGGTGGCCATCGGCCCGATGTCCATTCCGGGCGTCATGCCGCTGCCGATCTTGAGCGCACGCATCTTCGCGGCGAGCTTGTCGACGAAGGCGTCGGCCACCGCCTTCATCACGAAGATGCGGCTGGTACCGGTGCAGGCCTGGCCGCTCAAGCTCAAGCCGCCCTTGATCGCGAGATCGACTGCGCGGTCGAGATCGGCATCGTCCATCACGATCAGCGGGTTCTTGCCGCCGAGTTCGAGCTGCACGCGCGTGGTCAGCGGCGCGCTGCGGTGGATGCGCTCGCCGGCCGCGGTGGAGCCGGTGAAGGTGATGGCCCTCACCTCGGGCGACTCGACGATGGCCGGCCCCACCTGCGCCGCGCTGCCGGTGATGAAGTTCAGCGCGCCGGCCGGCAGGCCCGATTCGATCAGCGCCTCGGCGAGGCGATAGCCCGCGAGCGGCGCGTCGGACGACGGCTTGAAGACCACCGTGTTGCCGGTGACGAGCGCCGGCGCGATCTTGCGCGACGGGATCGACACCGGAAAGTTCCACGGCGAGATCACCGTCACCACGCCGAGCGGCTCGCGCAGGCTGTAGACCTGCAGGTCGGGGTCGTCGTTGGGGTACACCTCGCCGCCGAAGGTCTGCCCTTCCACCGCATAGAAGCGCAGCGTCTGCGCGGCGCGTGCGAACTCGTCCTTTGCCTGCGCCAGCGGCTTGCCCTCCTCGCGCGTCAGCTCGGCGGCGAACGCGTCGGCGCGCGCGTCGAGCCGCGCCGCGGCGTCGTGCAGGATCTTCGCGCGCTTGGTGATCGGCGTCGCGCGCCACGCCGCGAAGGCAGCCTGCGCCGCGCGCACCGCTGCGAGTGCATCGTCTTCGGTCGAGGCCTGGAAGCGCGCGACGACCTCGCGCGTATCGGCCGGGTTCGAGTCGTCGAACAGCCGGCCGCTCGCACTGGCGACCCACTCGCCGCCGATGTGATTGCGGAAGGTCTCGATCGGCATGGAGCTGCGCGCGATCGGCCGCGCTCAGGCCTGCAGCAGATGCGACTCGGCCGGCGATGCGCTCGCCATGTCGAGCTCGGCCAGCGACAGGTCGGCGGCCACGTAGTCGTGGTACAGCGCCGTGGTGTACGCCAGCCGCATCTGCGCGCCGATCTCGCAGATCTTGAGGCAGCGGCGCTGCAGCGCCGGTGTGTCGGCGTGCTGCAGCACGATCTGGTAGCCGCGCTCGCCGTGGATCTCGTCGGAGCTGATGTGCAGGTCGAAGAACTCGACCTCCTCGTCGGTGAATTTGTACTTCTCGCGCAGCGTCGGCGTCTGCTTGCGGTAGATCGACGGCACCTGCGATTCCAGCCCCACCACCAGGGCGGCGACGGCGACCACCGGGTCCTCGCGCATCGCCACCGCGTAGCACCAGCTCTGCAGCCCGCGCGTGGTGGGCGACATGTTGTCGGGGTCGACCACGCGCTCGCGGGTGGTGCCGCAGGCCTCGGCGAAGCGGATCAGCAGGTCGGTGTGGCGGTCGCCGCCGATCTCCTCCTCGTACATGTTGGAGAGCAGGAAGTCCTTCGCGTCGGTGAGGTGGTCGGGCATGCGGCCGTAGATCAGCGCCAGGTAGTCGGCGAACGGGCCCACGTAGTGGTAGTGGTTCTCGGCCCAGCGCGCCAGGTGCTTGCGCTGCAGCTTGCCGCTGGCCCAGGCCACCGAGAACGGCGCCTTGTTGGCGCTCTTGCCCTGAATGGCGGTTTCGAGCGCGGTGCGGAAGTCGTCAAGGCTCAGCAGTGTCGACATGGCGTGCTCCTGTGAACGGCGAGGAGCGCCCGCTCGACGCCCGGGCGCTGAAGTTGAATACTGTATACTGCAACGCCATCGTGTGCGCCACGTGCTTTACCTGATGGCCCGGGCCTCACCGCCGAAGCGCAGCCGCGCGAGGGTCGCGGTGCGTGCCGTCGCGGCGCCGGTCGAGAAGCCCGGCCACGCGCACTCGCCGCTGACCAAGCTGGTGGCCGACGCCATCCGCGCGCGCATCCTCGAAGGCACGCTCGCGCCCGGCGAGCGCCTCGTCGAGGCCCAGCTGTCGCAGGAGCTCGGCGTGTCGCGCATGCCGGCGCGCGAGGCGCTGCGCAGCCTCGCCGCCGAGGGCGTGGTGACGATCGAGCCGCGCCGCGGCGCGACCGTCACCGCCTACACGCCCGAGCAGGTGCAGGAGCTGGTCGAGGTGCGCGCGACGCTGGAGTCGCTCAACGCCAAGCTGGCCGCTCGACGCCGCGATCCGGCGCAGCACGCGCGCCTGGCACAGATGCTCGCCGTCGGCGGCAAGCCCTCGCCGCGCGCCGACCTGGCGCAGGTGCAGCGCGAGAACGCCGCGTTCCACGACGCCATCGCGCAGGCGGCCGCCAACTCGGTGCTGCGCGACATGGTGCGCACGCTGCGCGAGCGCACCGCGGTGATCTTCGCGCCGCACTCGAAGGGTCGCGCGGCGCAGAACTGGGCCGAGCACGAAGCGATCCTGCGCGCCGTGCTCGACGGCGACGCCGAGCTGGCCGGCCTGCTGGCCGCGCGCCATGTGTACAGCGCGGCGCAGGCGCTGCCCGCGGCGCTGCGCGTGAGGGCGCCGCCCGACGAGGTCGCGGTGCCGCGCACCACTGCGCGCAATCGGCGCACCGGCACCTGAGGCGCAGCGCCGCAGCCGTCATCCACCGACCGCCGCCTTGCCCAGCACCACGAGCGCGCTGCCGGCCACCAGCGCCAGCAGCAGGCGCCGCGTGTGCGCGGCCGAGATGCGCCGCGCCAGCCGGCTCGACACCTGGAAGCCGGCCCACACCCACGGAAAGAGTGCGACGCCGAGCACGCACTGCTGCCAGCCGAACAGCCCGCTGATCGCCAGCATCACCAGCGACGCGGCAGCACCTAACGCGATGATGCAGCCGATGGTCGCGCGGATCGTGGCCGGCGGCAGCTGCTGCGTCAGCAGCCCGAGCGGCGGCGCGCCGACCGACGTGATGGTGCCCATCAGCCCCGACAGCGTGCCCGCGGCCCAGCTGTTGGCGCGATTCGGTGCGATGCGCCAGCCGGCCAGCGACAACCCCACGCCGACCAGCAGCGACACACCGAAGGCCACCGCCAGCGGCCGCGGTGACAACACCACCATCAGCGCCGCGGCCAGCGCGGCGCCGACGATGCGCCCGCCGATGCAACGGCGCGCGAGCGTCCAGTCGATCGCCGCAGGCTCGCGCAGCGCGGCCATCAGCGACACCGTGCCGCCGAGCAGCAGCAGCGGCCCCGGCACCATCATCGGCGCCACCAGCACCGCCACCGGCGCCGCGAACATCGCGAAGCCGATGCCGCCGATGCCCTGCAGGCAGGCGCCGATGAACACCAGCACGCCGACCGCCGCATAGCCAGGCGCTGTCACGCCGGCCGGCCACCAGGCGAGCGCGTCCATCACGGCGGATCGGCCGCTGCGGGTGTGCGCACCGGCCGCGTGAAGGGCGGCTTGCGCAGCGGGTCCCACGACACCGACACGTCGCCGCCGCGCACGAAGGTCTGGCACGCCATGCGCCAGCCGTCGCGCAGTTCGTCGTCGCTCAGGTGCACCAGCTCCTTGGGCTTGATGTCGTCGACGTGCTCGCGGCCGCTGTCGATGTGGCAGCGGCAGGTGCCGCACTTGCCGCCGCCGCACTTGAACGGTATGCCGCCCTGCCAGCGCAGCGACGCATGCAGCAGGTTGCTGTGTTCGGGCACCTGCGCGGTCCTGCCGCCGCTGGTGACGAAGGTGATGGTCGGCACGGCGCGAGCGCCCTCTATTGCGCCGCGCCGGCCAGCGGCAGCAGCGGCTCGTCGGGCTGCGCGATCTCGAGGTCGCGCTCGATCCACAGCTGGCACATCAGGCGCCAGCCCTCGGCCAGGCGCTCGCTGCCGAGCACGCGCTGCTCCTTCCAGTTGGGCTCGCCCAGGTGCTCGGCGCCGGCGAGCACGCGGCTCGCGCACTTGCCGCACTTGCCCATGCCGCAGCCGTAGCGCAGGTGCGGATACGGAAACTGCTTGATGCCGGCGCGCACGACGAGGTTGGACTTGTCCTTGACCTCGCCGTGGTGGGCCTGGCCGAGGCGGTGGATGACGATGCGGGGCATGACTCGGTTGCGGCGGAGCGAGAAGCCGACGATTCGGTTTTGACGGTGCGCAAGCGGAACGCCAAACGGTATACAGTATTCTACCGTCGCTTGGATCGACACCGCCCGATGAAGCTGCAGAACTCGTTCATCCTGCGCGAATACCTGCGTCCGCAGGTGCTGCCCAGCACCTGGTGCCCGGGCTGCGGCCTGGGCATCGTGATGAGCTCGATCGCGCAGGCGGTGCACTACCGGGGACTCGCCAAGCGCGACGTGGCGATGGTTTCGGGCATCGGCTGCACCGGCCGCATGTCGGGCTACGTGGACTTCAACACGCTGCACACCACGCACGGCCGCGCGCCGGCGTTCGCCACCGGCTTGAAGCTCGCGCGGCCCGACATGAGCGTGCTGGTGGTGATGGGCGACGGCGACTCGATGTCGATCGGCGGCAACCACCTGGTGCATGCAATGCGGCGCAACATCGGGCTGACCGCGATCGTCGTCAACAACGCGGTCTACGGCCTCACCGGCGGCCAGGCCTCGCCGACCACGCCGGTGGGCGGCCGCACCACCACCTCGCGCCCCGGCTCGTTCGAGCGACCGATGAACCTCGAGGCGCTGGCGCGGGCGTCGGGCGCGGCGTTCTTCGCGCGCGGCACCGTCAACCACACGGCGGCGTTGGTCAAGCTGATCGAGCGCGCGCTGGCGGTGCCGGGCTTCGCGATGGTCGAGGTGGTGAGCAACTGCCACGTGCTGTACGGCAAGATGAACGACCTCGGCGACGCCGCGCAGATGATGCAGGGCATGGAGCCGATGACGCGGCGCGTCAACCCGGTGCTGCTCAAGCGCGCGGCGCTGCCGCAGCGGCTCGGTGCGCCGGCAGCGGCCGAGGCGGCGGCCGACGCCGAAACGCTGCTCGCCGACGACCCGCGCGTGCCGCGCGGCGTGATCTTCGACCGCGCGCACGGCAGCGACTATGCGCAGCGCTATCGCGAGCTGTCTTCGGTTGCCGCTGCGGAGGCCGAGCGATGAGTGCCGTGGCGGCCCCGATCGTCGAGCGCGGCGTCTACCGCATCGAGCTGACGCGGCGCCTGTGCAAGGCCTGCGGCTTGTGCATCGCGTGGTGCCCGCAGAAGGTGCTGGCGCCCGATGCGCAGTCGTACCCCACGGTCGTGCGCTTGCAGGACTGCGTGAACTGCAAGGCCTGCGAGCGCCACTGCCCCGACTTCGCGATCGAAGTCATCCCGTTGCCAAGCGAGTGACATCCATGACCAAGGTCTGCTTCATGCACGGCAACGAGGCCGCCGCCGAGGGCGCGCTCGCCGCCGGCTGCCGGTTCTATGCCGGCTACCCGATCACGCCGTCGACCGAGATCGCCGAGATCCTGTCGACCCGGCTGCCCGAAGTGGGCGGCACCTTCATCCAGATGGAAGACGAGATCGCCAGCATGGCCGCGGTGATCGGCGCCTCGCTCGGCGGCCTGAAGAGCGCCACCGCCACCAGCGGCCCGGGCTTTTCGCTGATGCAGGAGAACCTCGGCTTCGCGGTGGCGAGCGAGATCCCCTGCGTGATCATCAACGTGCAACGCGTGGGCCCGAGCACCGGGCTGCCGACCAAGGCCGCGCAGGGCGACATGATGCAGGCGCGCTGGGGCACGCACGGCGACCATCCCATCATCGCGCTCACGCCGTCGAGCGTGCAGGAGGCGTGGCGCCTCGCGGTGCGCGCGTTCGAACTCTCGGAAACCTACCGCACGCCGGTGCTGCTGATGATCGACGCCATCGTCGCGCAGCTGAAAGAGAAGGTCGAGCTGCCTGACACGCCGGTGAGCGTGACGCGGCCGCTGCCCGCCGAGCCGCCGGCGAGCTACCGGCCATTCGCGTTCACGCCGGGCGGCGTGCAGCCGCTTGCCGCCTTCGGCGGCGAGTACCGCTATCACGTCACCGGGCTGCTGCACGACGAGCACGGCTTCCCCACCGAAGACCCGGCGGTGGTCGAGCGCTGGTGGGCGCACATGACGAGCAAGCTCGACGCCAACTTGGACGACATCCTCGACTGGGAGGAAGACGGCCTCGCCGATGCCGACGTGGCGGTGGTGAGCTACGGCGCCAGCGCGCGCGCCGCCGCGCACGCGGTGACGCTGGCGCGCGAGCGCGGCATCAAGGCAGGCTGGCTCAAGCTGCTCACCGTGTGGCCCTTCCCCGAGGCGCGCATCCGCGCGCTGGCCGCGAGCGTGCCGCGCATCGTGGTGCCGGAGATGAACCTCGGCCAGATCCGCCTCGAGGTCGAGCGCCTCGCCGGCGGCCGCGCGCAGGTGCAGGGCGTGCACCGCGCAGATGGCCTCGCGATCACGCCGGAGCAGATCCTCGCGGCGATCCAGCCCCCTCTCCCGCAAGCGGGAGAGGTTCACTCCCTCTCCCGCTTGCGGGAGAGGGGACGGGGTGAGGGTCCGGGTGAGGGTGGTCTGCGGGCGCGCGGCCCTCACCCCCCGCCCTCTCCCGCAAGCGGGAGAGGGAGCCTGACATGACAACCGACCGCCGCTTCGCGAGCACCTGGCAGCTGCTGCTCGACGGCATCTGCACGACGATGGGTGCGCTCGACGCCGCCGACCCGCCGATCGTGCTGTCGAGCCTGCCCGACCTGCCGTATCAGCGCGACGGCCGCGACGGGCCCGCGCCGCTGACGCTGATCAAGGGCCCGCCCGGGCGCAACATCGCGCTGGCGATCGGGCTGCGCGCGGCGCGGCCGACGACGCCGATCGTGCTGCTGATGAACGCCGACAGCGTGACGCTCGGCACCAACCATTTGATCCACGCCGCGCGGCGCAACATCGGCATGGTGCTGCTGCTGCTGCGCGCCGACCTCACGCGTGACGTGGACAGCGGCGCGATGGACCGCGCCGCGTGGCACATGCCGGCGGTGCAGCAGCGCATCGAAGCGCCGACGCGGCCGCTCGAATGGGTGAGCGCGCTCGATGCCGCGCTGGTCGGCCGCGCCCGGCTGCAGCGCCCCGACGAGCTGGCCACGCTGCTGACGCAGGCGGTGCGCACGCCGGGCTTCTGCGTCATCGGCGTCACCGGTGACGACACGCTGCCCGGCGGCGTGCTGAGCCGCTGCGACTGGCCCGAGTACTTCGCCGCCTACCGCGAGTGGGCGGCGCCGCTGCGGCACGACGATGCGTTGCCGGCCCCGAGCGCGGCCGAGCCTCTGCGCGCACCGACCCGCGCGGTGCCCCGCACCGAGCTGCGCATCGCCGGCCTCGGCGGCCAGGGCGTCAAGCTCGCCGGCACGGTGTTGAGCGAGGCCGCCGGTCTGCACGAAGGGCTGTGGGCCACGCAGCGCGGCGACTACGGCTCGGCCACGCGCGGCGGGCCGAGCATGGTCGACGTGGTGATCGGCAGCGCGCCGATCACCTACCCCAATGCCGACCATCCCGACGTGCTGGTGCTGCTGACGCAGGCCGCGGCCGACCGCTGGGGCTGGCGCGTGAAGCCGGGCGCGATGGTGGTCGCCGACGCGGCCGAGGTGCAGCGCGCGCCCGAGGGCGCGCTCGCGGTGCCGATCGGCGCGCTGGCGCGCGAGCACACCGGCAAGCCGATCGCCGCCGGCATGGTGGCGGTGGGTTGCATCGCGGCGCTGCGCGATGCGGTGAGCCTGGACGCGATCGAACGCGGCATCGCGGCCAACATGCCGCGCTCGCTCGTCGCCGCCAACGTGGCGGCATGCCGGGCAGGTTTCGCGGCCACGCGCGCCGCGGTGCAGGAGGTGAAAGCATGAACCGCAAACGCATCGTCATCGTCGGCGGCGGCTGGTCGGGCTGCGGCGCGGCCATCGCCGCCAAGCAGGCCGGCGCGAGCGACGTGGTGCTGCTCGAGCGCACCGACAGCCTGCTCGGCACGGGGCTGGTCGGCGGCATCATGCGCAACAACGGCCGCTACACCGCCGCCGAGGAGATGATCGCGCTCGGCGGCGGCGCGCTGTTCGAGGCCTGCGACGACAACGCGAAGCACAAGAACCTGGAATTCCCCGGCCACAAGCACGCCACGATCTACGACGTCGGCCGCATCGAACGCGCGGTGAAAGACCGCGTGCTCGGCGCCGGCGTCGAGGTCTGGCTGCAGGCGCGCGTGACCGGCGTGCAGCGCCGCAACGGCTCGATCGCCGCGGTGACGCTCGAGAACGCGCAGCACATCGACGGCGATGTGTTCGTCGACGCCACCGGCTCGTTCGGCCCGCAGAGCTACTGCACCGAATACGGCAACGGCTGCGTGATGTGCGTGATGCGCTGCCCCACCTTCGGCCCGCGCGCGAGCCTCACCGGGCTGGCCGGCGTGGCCGAGCGCGTCGGCCGCAAGGCCGACGGCACCGTCGGCGCGATGAGCGGCGCCTGCGAGCTGCCGAAGGACATGATCGATCCGGAGGTGGTGCGCTCGCTCGAGGCGCAGGGCATGCTGGTGCTGCCGCTGCCGCGCGACGCCGTCGACGAGAGCAAGCTCGGCGCCAAGGTGTGCCAGCAGTACGCCACGCCCGAGTACGCGCACAACGTGGTGCTGCTCGACACCGGCCGCGTGAAGCTGATGACCACGCACATTCCGCTCGAGCAGCTGCGCCGCGTGCGCGGCCTCGAGAACGTGCGCTACGGCGACCCCTACGCCGGCACGATCGGCAACTCGATGCGCTTCGCCGCGCTGGCGCCGCGCGACGATTGCATGCAGGTGCAAGGCGGTGTCGACAACCTGTTCTGCGGCGGCGAGAAGGCCGGCCTGCTGGTCGGCCACACCGAGGCCATCGTCACCGGCACGCTGGCCGGCCACAACGCCGCGCGCGCCGCCGCCGGCCGCGAGCCGCTGCGGCTGCCCACCACGCTGGCCGTCGGCGACGCGATCACCCACGTGCGCGAGCGCATGGACACCGCCGAGGGCATGGGGCTCAAGTACACCTTCTCGGGCGCCGGCTACTTCGAGCGCATGAAGCAGCTGGGCCTGTACACCACCAGCCGCGCCGAGGTCGAGCGCCGCGTCGCCGCCGCGGGCTTGAGCGGCGTGTTCGCACAGCGGCTGCACTGAAGGCGAAGGCAGCGGAGCGCGCATGGCCTACATGATCTCGTGCGAGTGCATCAACTGCTCGGCCTGCGAGTTCGAGTGCCCCGTGCGCGCGATCTCGGCCGGCGCGAACCAGTTCGTGATCGACGCCGCGGTGTGCGTCGAGTGCGACGGCTACTTTCCGGTGCCGCGCTGCAAGAACGTCTGCCCCGTGGCGGCGTGCCAGCCGGCGCGCGCGGCCTACCAGTTCAAGATGGCGGCGCTGGCCAATCGCGGCGCACCGCCGGTGATGCTGCGGCCCGCGACGCCGCCCGCGCGATGAGCGAACCGAACGACGACGACGACCTGCGCGCGCGGCTCGCGGCAGCCGAGCGCGCGCTCGCGCTGCTGAGCAACAAGGCGGCGCGCGCCGCCAGCCTGCGCGAGATCGCGCGGCTGCGCTGGCAGCTCGGCGAGATCGACGACGAGGCGCTGCGCCAGGCCGAAGACTTCGCCGACGGCTTCAGCTACGACTGACGGCCCCGGCGCCACCGCGCTACAGCAGCGGCCCCATCTTCTGCGCCGCCGCCTTCAGCTTGGGCAAGGCCGCCCTCGCCTGCGCGAGCGAGAAGCGCGCAGTCGGCGCGTGCACGGCGATCGCCGCGCGCACGGTGCCCGATTCGTCGCGCACCGGCACCGCCACGGCCACCAGGCCGGCGATGAACTCCTCGTCGTCGCTCGACCAGCCCTGCCGCGCGATGCGGTCGCACTCGGCCTTCAGCGCCTTGGCCGCGGTGATCGTGCGCCGCGTCATCGCCGGCAGCGGCAGCGCGGCGATCAGCGCGTCGCGCCGCTCGGCCGGCAGGTGGGCGAGGAACAGCTTGCCGCTGGCGGTGCAGTGCAGCGGCACGTGCGAGCCCACGTCGAGCGTGAGGCGCAGCGGCCACTGCGCCTCGACGCGGTCGATGTAGAGCACCTCGGTGCCGTCGAGCGTGGTGAAGTTGCAGGTCTCGCCGACCGCCATCACCAGCGCAGCAAGCACCTCGTGCCGCAGGCCGCGCACCACGCCGTGGTTCAGCGTGTCGAAGGCCAGGCGGCGCAGCGCGGGGCCGACGGCGAAGCTCTTCTCGTCGGTGTCGCGCGCGAGGAAGCCGCCTTCCACCAGCTGCGTGCACAGCCGGTGCGTGGTCGCCTTGGGCAGGCCCAGCCGCACGCCCAGCTCGGCCAGCGACAGCGCGCGCCCCTCCTGCGCCAGCACCGCCAGCAGGCGCAGGCAGCGCTCGGCCGACGAGCCGCCGCCGGCAGGCTCGGCAGCGGCGGCGCGGGCGCGGGTGCGGGTGCGGGCCACGGTGGACATCGGCGCTAGGGTAAACGTGAAAACCGGAACATTGTGTTCCGTTCGCGCGCACCCTAGCATCGGCGCAAAACCGGATCGAAACGTTCCGGATTCCGCCGGAGGGCTTTTTCGCGTGCAGACACCGCGCCGCGCATGACGCCCGACGCCGACTACATCGTCGTCGGCGCCGGCTCGGCCGGCTGCGTGCTCGCCGCGCGCCTGAGCGAGGACCCTGCCACGCGCGTGCTGCTGCTCGAGGCCGGCCCGCCGGACCGCTCGATCTGGATCCACCTGCCGATCGGCTACGGCAAGACGATGTGGCGCCGCGACGTGAACTGGTGCTTCGAAACCGAGCCCGAGCCGCAGATGTACGGCCGCCGCGTGTACTGGCCGCGCGGCAAGACGCTCGGCGGCTCCAGCTCGATCAACGGGCTGATCTACATCCGCGGCCAGCGCGAGGACTACGACCACTGGGCCGCGCTCGGCAACCGCGGCTGGGGCCATGCCGACGTGCTGCCCTACTTCATCCGCAGCGAGGGCAACGTGCGCGGCGCGAGCGCGCTGCACGGCGGCAACGGGCCGCTCAAGGTGTCGGACATCGGCGCCCCGCACGAGCTGATCGAGGCCTTCATCGCCGGTGCGCAAAGCATCGGCGTGCCGCGCAACGCCGATTTCAACGGCGAGCGCCAGGAGGGCGTGGGCTACTACCAGCTCAACACCTGGAACGGCCTGCGCTGCAGCACGGCCAAGGGCTACCTGGCGCCGGCGCGCGCGCGGCCCAACCTGCAGGTGGTGACGGGCGCGATGGCCACCGGCCTCGTGTTCGACGGCCGGCGCGCCGCCGGCGTGCGCTACCGCGATTCCCGCGCAGGCGGCGCGCAGCGCGAGGCGCACGCACGCGCCGAGGTGCTGCTCGCGGCCGGCGCGATCCAGTCGCCGCAGCTGCTGCAGCTCTCGGGCGTGGGCCCGGCCGAGCTGCTGCAGCGCCACGGCATCGCCGTGCGCCACGCTCTGCCCGGCGTCGGCGAGAACCTGCAGGATCATCTTCAGATCCGCCTCATCTACGAATGCGCCAAGCCGATCACCACGAACGATCAGCTCAACTCGTGGCTCGGCCGCGCGCGCATCGGCGCGCAGTGGCTGTTCAGGCGCAGCGGGCCGCTGGCCGTGGGCATCAACCAGGGTGGCTGCTTCATGCGCGCGATGCCGCAGGCCGCGCGGCCCGACATCCAGTTCCACGTCGCCACGCTGTCGGCCGACATGGCCGGCGGCGCAGTGCATCCGTTCTCGGGCTTCACGCTCTCGGTGTGCCAGCTGCGGCCGAGCTCGCGCGGCCATGTGCGCATCGCGAGCACCGACCCGCTGCAGCCGCCGGCAATGCAGCCCAACTACCTCAGCACCGAAGACGACCGCGCCTGCGCGGTGGCCGCGGTGAAGGCCGCGCGCGCGATCGCCGGCTCGGCGCCGATGCGGCCTTACGTGAAGCGCGAGGTGCGCCCCGGCCCCGAGGCGGCCGACGACGCTGCGCTGCTCGAGTTCTGCCGCAACACCGGCGCCACGATCTTCCACCCCAGCGGCACCTGCCGCATGGGCGATGACGCGATGGCCGTTGTCGACGAGCGGCTGCGCGTGCACGGCCTGGCCGGGCTGCGCGTGGTGGATTGCTCGGTGATGCCCACGCTGGTGTCGGGCAACACCAATGCCGCCGCGGTGATGATCGCCGAGAAGGCGGCCGATTTCATCAGAGACAAGAGCGGGTCCGCTTGACGCGGACCCTTTTCGGTGGTGTCAGCGACAAGGAGACCGTGATGAACCGATCGATGAACCCGAACCGTCGCCGCGCGCTCGGCGCCGGCGCCGCAGCGCTGGCCGGCGGCGGCACGCTGCTGGCCGCGCCCGCCGTCGCGCAGGGCGTCACGCGGCTGAAGATCCAGACCGCGGTGCCGAGCTCGAGCATCTACTTCGATCTCAACAAGCGCTTCGCCGACCGCGTCGACAAGATGTCCAACGGGCGCTTGAAGATGGAGATGCTGCCCGACGGCGCGGTGGTGGCCGCCTTCGAGATCGTCGACGCCGTCGACAAGGGTGTGGTCGACGGCGGCTACGCGTGGACGCACTACTGGAGCGGCAAGAACACCGCAGCAGGCCTCTACAGCAACCCCGCCGCCGGCGGCGGCACCGGCATGGACCAGCTGAGCCACGTGGCGTGGCTGTTCCAGGGCGGCGGCTATGCCCTCTACAAGAAGTTCTTCGCCGAGGCGCTGAAGCTCAACATCGAGCCGATCATGGTGCAGCCGATGGGTCCCGACCCGCTCGGCTGGTTCAAGACGCCGATCAACTCGCTCGACGACATGAAGAAGCTCAAGTACCGCTCGCCGCCGGGGCTGGTGGGCGAGATCTTCAAGGAGATGGGCGTCAACGCGGTGGCCATGCCCGGCGGCGAGATCGTGCCGGCGGCGCAGCGCGGCGTGCTCGACGCGGCCGAGTGGATCGGCCCTGCCGACGACCTGGCGCTCGGCTTCCACACCGTGTTCAAGCACTACTACCTGCAGGGCCTGCACCAGAGCACCGACGTCGGCGAGATCCTGCTCAACAAGACGGCGTGGAACAAGCTCTCGGCCGACCTGAAGGCCATCGTCGAGGCCGCCGCGATGGCCACCATGACCGAGACCTACACCTTCAACGTGTTCCGCAACGCGCAGGCGCTCGACAAGATCAAGAACGAACACAAGGTGGCCGTGCACGACACGCCGAAAGACATCTTCCCGGCGTTCATCAAGGCCACCAACCTGATCTACGACCGCGAGGCCGGCAAGAACCCGTTCTTCAAGGAGGCGCTCGACTCGCAGCGCGCGTTCGCCAAGCTGGTGGTGCCGTACTGGAACAAGATCAACGGCCTGTACTACCAGCTCGGCATGGACTCGCCCAACGCGAAGTAGCGCCGCCATGCGCCTGTTGCGAACCGCCGCCGCGCTCGACGGCGTGGCCCGCTGGTCGGGCTACGCCGTGGCGTGGCTGATCGTGCCGATGGTGCTGTCGCTGTGCTGGGAGGTGGTCGCGCGCTACGTCTTCAATGCGCCGACGCAGTGGGCCTACGACATGACCTTCATGCTCTACGGCACCTTCTTCATGCTCGGCGCGGCGTTCACGCTGCAGCGCAAGGGCCATGTGCGCACCGATTCGCTGTACGCCGGCTGGTCGCCGCGGCGCCAGGCGCTGGTGGATCTGCTGGGCCACCTGCTGATGCTGCTGCCGGTCGCCGGCGTGTTCGTGTTCGTCGGCTGGGGCTACTTCGTCAAGGCCTACACCATGAACGAGACCTTCGTGTCGAGCGCGTGGCAGCCGATCACCTGGCCGTTCAAGCTGGCGATGCCGGTGGCCGGCGCGCTGCTGCTGCTGCAAGGCGCCAGCGAGTGCCTCAAGTGCATCGACACGCTGCAGCGCGGCCAGTGGGCCGATCGTGACGACGCGCTGCCGGAGCACTCCTTGTGAGCAACGAAATCCTCGGTCTGGTGGCATTGGCCGTGCTGTTCGCGGTGATCTTCGTCGGCTACCCGATCGCCTTCACGCTCGGCGCGGTGGCGCTCGCCACCGGATTCATCGCGCTCGGGCCGGTGGTGTTCGATCTCGCCGTGCTGCAGACCTACTCGGTGATGAAGGACACCGTGCTCGCGGCGATCCCGTTCTTCCTGTTCATGGGCTTCCTGCTCGAGCAGTCGGGCATCATGGAGCGGCTGTTTCGCGGCATCCAGCAGCTGCTGGCCGGCCTGAACGGCTCGCTGTACCTGGCGGTGCTGATCACCGCGACGATCTTCGCCGCCGCCACCGGCATCGTCGGCAGCTCGGTCACGCTGCTCGGCGTGATGGCCGGGCCGTCGATGATCAAGAGCGGCTACGACGTGCGCATGTCGGCCGGCGCCATCACCGCCGGCGGCACGCTGGGCATCCTGATCCCGCCGTCGGTGATGCTGATCGTGATGGGGCCGGTCGTCGGCGTGCCGGCCACCGACCTGTTCGCCGCCGCGGTGATCCCGGGGCTGCTGCTGTCGGGGCTGTTCATCGTGTGGACGCTGGCGCGCTGCTGGATGAACCCCGCGCTCGGCCCCGCGCTGCCGCCCGAGATGCGCCCCGCGTCGCTGGGGCCGGTGATCACCGACCTGGCGATCGGCGTGCTGCCGGTGGTGATCGTGATCCTGTCGACGCTGGGCGTGATCCTGGCCGGCATCGCCACGCCCACCGATGCCGGCGCGGTGGGCTGTCTGGCCACGTTCGTCCTCGTGGTCGGCGCGCGGCGCCTCAACTGGGCCAAGCTGCGCAACGCGGGGCTGGCGACGCTGGAGATCAGCAGCATGATCCTGCTGCTGGTGACGGCATCGAACCTGTTCGGCGCGGTGTTCTCGCGCCTGGGCAGCGCCGACTTTCTCGCGCAGGCGCTCACCAGCCTGTCGCTGCCGCCGATGCTGATGTTGATCGTGATCCTGGCGCTGGTGTTCGTGCTCGGCTGGCCGCTCGAGTGGGTGCCGATCGTGCTGATCGTGGTGCCGATCGTGCTGCCGATCGTGCAGGCGGCCAACATCGACCTGATCTGGTTCTGCACGCTGGTGGCGGTGACGCTGCAGACGGCCTGGCTGAGCCCGCCGGTGGCGCTGTCGGCCTACTTCCTCAAAGGCGTGGTGCCGCAGTGGGAGATGAAGGACATCTACGCCGGCATGGTGCAGTTCATGATCCTGCAGCTCGTGGGCGTGGGGCTGGTGCTGCTGTTCCCCAAGCTGGCCACCTGGCTGCCGAGCGTGAATTGAAAGCGGACTCGACGTGGTCGCGGCGCCGCTCGCAGGCCAGGCCGTTGCGCACCATCAATGGTGCGGTGCGCGCTGTTCTTAGAGTCGATGCATCCAAGACACGGCGAGACGAGAGCGGGCGATGGCTGCACGGGGACTGTGGGGGCGCGGGTTCAGGCTGATGGGTTCGGGTCTGCTGGGTCTGGCGCTAGCGGCCTGCGGGGGTGGCGGCGGCGACGGCGGTGGCGATCAGATTGCGCCGCCGGGAAACGTGGATCTCAACGCGGCGAACCAGACCAGCGCAGCACGCGCCGCGGCGGTCGCCGTGCAAGGCGGGCTGGCGATCACGACAACCGGCCTGACCGGTGGCGGTCCGCAGGGGATCGCCGGCGTTGCGGTGCTGCTGCAGAGCGCGAGCCGCAAGGCTGCATCGGCCCTGTCGGCGCCACGCGAGCAGCCCCATGGTCTGCTGAACGTCAGCTCGCTCTTCCATTGCGTCAGCGGCAACGTGAGCGCGACGCTTGACGACCGCGACAACAGCCTCAGCGTCACGCCGGGCGACGTGCTCGGTGCGAGCTTCGTGAATTGCCGGGTCGACGCGGCGAGCGACGAAGTGCTCGATGGCACGATGACGGCAACGTACACCACCGCCGCGCAGTCGCCGCTCGACATCGGCGCCACGGTCACCGTCACCAACCTGCGCGATGCGTCGCAGCTGTCCGGCCGCAGCGTGACCCTGAACGGCGGCTTCGTGCTCGGCTACGTGGAGCCGACCGCAGCGACCTCGACGACCCGGATCACCGTGCCGAACGCGCTGTCGGTGCAGGTGGTGCACCCGCTGTACCAGGACACGGTGGGTCTGCAGCCGGGCTACGCGCTCAGTCTGTACCACGACACCACCACGCCGCCCGGCGTGCCGAGCGGCGGCGGGCGCACGATGATCGAGGTGACGGGCCAGGTGAGCTCGGCGCGAGTGGGCGGCATCTTCAACCTCTGGTCGCAGCCGCCGGGGCTCGACCTCGTGGACGGCGATGCCTATCCGCAGGCCGGCCAGGTGCTGCTGCAAGGCCGCAATGGGCAGGTCATGTTCACGGTGCTGTCCACCGCCAGCGTCCGCCTGGAGCTCGATGCCAACGGCGACGGCGTCTACGAAGCGAGCCAGGTCGTGCCCTGGGATTCGCTGCTCTGATCCGGCCCGCGGTCCAGGCAGGTCAATTCTGCTCGACGGAGTGGATCGCGCCGTCGTTCTTCAACGACTGCACGTCGATGGTCGTCAGCAACAGGGGCTTCGGCGCAAAGTAATCCGAGCCCGACACCTTGCCGCTCTGGATGTCCTTGGTGGCACCCTTGGCCTTGTTGTAGCTCACGTTGGGCATGTCGAACACCACCTGTGTGCCCTGCACGCTCTTGACCCGCATGACGCCGTACATGAACGATGCCTCGGGCTCCTTCAGGAGCTTGGCCATGTTGACCACGTACAGATCGTTCGGGCGCGGCGTACGCAGCAGCTCCGACATCTGCGATTGCCGCCGCTCGCCGTCGATGGAACCGAGCGCACCCACGCCGATGATCAACGCGATCAGAAACGTCCAGCCGTAGCGCGAGAGCCAGGGGATCGGGTGCGTTTTCAGCGAGGCCTCGACCTCCTTGGCGTCGAGCTTGGTGCCGCGGTGGCACACGTCGCACGCCCGCCGCGTTCGGCCGCGCCGAGGCAGCAGCCACCAGCAATAGCCACCAGGGATAGCCACCAGCGCCGGTCGGGCCCGTAGATCACCTAGGCCTCGCCACGGGCTTCAGGCACCACAATGTCGAACTGAGCAGCCAGGAGTCCCGCATGCGATACGTTGTCCGTGGACTGCACCTCGTTTTCATGCTCCTGTGCGGCGCCTTCGCCGCCGCGCCGGTTGCCTGGGCCCAAGGCAGCTACCCCGACAAGCCGATCCGCTTCGTCGTGCCCTACCCGCCCGGCGGCGGCACCGACGTGATCGCGCGCATCGTGCAGGGCCGGCTCTCGGCCCTGCTGGGGCAGACGATCAACATCGACAACCGCGGCGGCGCCGGCGGCTCGCTGGGCACCGACCTCGTGGCCAAGGCCGCGCCCGACGGCTACACCGTGCTCTTCACGCTGAACTCGCACACCGTGAACCCGGCCATCTACGCCAAGCTGCCGTTCGATACGCAGAAGGATTTCGAGCCCGTGGGCCTGGTGGCCTCGCTGCCGCAGCTGCTGGCGGTGAACCCGCAGTTCGCGGCCGGCACCGTGGCCGACGTCGTCGCCGCGGCCAAGGCCAAACCCGGCGAGCTGAGCTATGCGTCGGTGGGCGTGGGCTCGCCGGGGCATCTCGCCGGCGAGCTGCTGAACCTGCGCGCCGGCATCAAGACCACGCACGTGCCCTACCGCGGCGGCGGCCCCGCGGTGACCGACGTGATGGCCGGCCAGGTGCCGCTGCTGTGGGTGTCGATCCCCGCGGCGGCGCAGTTCGTGAAGAACGGCAAGCTCAAGGCGGTGGCCGTCTCCACCGTGAAGCGCAGCGCCGCGTTCCCCGACGTGCCCACCGTGCAGGAGGCCGGCATCGCCGACTTCGAGGTCGACAGCTGGTATGCGATGTTCGTGCCCGCGAAAACGCCGCGGCCGATCATCGACAAGCTCAACGCCGCGCTGAACACCGTGCTCAAGGAGAGCGAGATCAAGGAGAGGCTGCTCGCGCAGGGCAGCGAGGGCGTGGGCGGCCCGCCCGAGGCGCTGGCCAAGGCCGTGGCCACCGAGCTGCCCAAGTGGGCCAAGCTCGCCAAGGACGCCAACATCAAAGCTGAATGATGAGCACGCGCAGCACGCCGGTCGCCGATGCCGCAGCGGCCCACCAGGTGGCCGAGCTGGTCGAGCGTGCGCGCGCGGCGCAGCGCATCGCCGACGGCTGGGACCAGGCCCGCGTCGACGAAGTCGTCACCGCCGTGGGCTGGGCCATCATGGAGCCGGCGCGCAACCGCGAGCTGGCCGAGCTGGCGGTGCACGACACGGGCATCGGCCGCGTCGACGACAAGATCGCCAAGAACCACCGCAAGACGCTCGGCCTGCTGCGCGACCTGGCGGCCACGCGCACGGTGGGCGTGATCACCGAAGACGCGGCGCGCGGCATCGTCGAGATCGCGCGGCCGGTGGGCGTGGTGTGCGCCGTCACGCCCTCCACCAACCCCGCGGCCACGCCGATCAACAAGATCCTCAATGCGCTGAAGGGCCGCAACGCGGTGATCGTGGCACCCAGCCCCAAGGGCGCGAGCACCTGCGCGCGGCTGCTGCAGTTCGTGCACGCGCAGCTCGAGCACGTGGGTGCGCCGGCCGATCTGGTGCAGATGCTGCCGGCGCCGATCGACAAGTTGCGCACGGCCGAGCTGATGCGCCAGTGCGACCTCGTGGTGGCCACCGGCTCGCAGGCCAACGTGCGCGCCGCCTACAGCTGCGGCACCCCGGCCTTCGGCGTGGGCGCGGGCAACGTGGCCGCCATCGTCGACGAGACGGCCGACCTCGCCGCCGCGGCCGACCGCATCGTGCGCAGCAAGACCTTCGACAACGCCACCAGCTGCTCGAGCGAGAACGCGCTGGTGCTGCTGGCACCCGTGCACGACGCGATGCTCGCCGCGCTGGCGGTGCGCGGCGGCGTGCTGCTCGACGCCGCGCAGAAGGGCAAGCTGCAGTCGCTGATGTGGCCCGAGGGCAAGCTCGCGGCCGAGGTGATCGGCCAGTCGGCGGCCAACATCGCCGCGCTCGCCGGCCTGCGCGACGTTGCCGCGCGCAAGCCGACCATGCTGCTGGTGGCCGAAGACGGCTTCGGCGCGAGCCACCCGTTCTCGGGCGAGAAGCTGAGCCCGGTGATGGCGGTCTACCGCGCGCACGATTTCGCGCATGCCACCGCGCTCGTGCAGCAGATCTACGCCTACCAGGGTGCCGGCCACTCGGTGGGCCTACACAGCACGCGTGACGATCGCGCGCTCACGCTCGGCCTCACGCTGCCGGTGTCGCGCGTGATCGTCAACCAGGCACACTGCATCGCCACCGGCGGCAGCTTCGACAACGGGTTACCGTTTTCGCTGTCGATGGGCTGCGGCACCTGGGGCCGCAACAACTTCTCCGACAACATGAACGTGCGGCACTACCTGAACATCACGCGCATCTCGCGGCCGATCGCCGAGCGCGTGCCCGCCGAGCACGAGATCTTCGGCGCCTACTTCGCCAAGTACGGGCGCGGCTGATGCCATGACGATGCACACCGTGCGCGAGCTGATCGCGCGCGCCGCGGCGCGCACGCCCGATGCCGTCTACGCCGTGAGCACCGAGAGCGGCGCCGCGCTCAGCTATCGCGCGCTGCAAGCCGGCTGCCGGCAGATCGCGCGCCAGCTCGACGCCCACGGCGTGCCGCGCGGCGCGGTGGTGTCGCTTGTGATGCCCAACGGCCTGGCCACGCTGCAGCTGCTGCTCGGCTGCCTGTGGGCCGGGCGCTGCGTGAACCCGGTGAACCTGCTGGCCACCGGCGAGCCGATGCGCTACGTGCTGGCGCACAGCGACTGCGCGCTCGTGTTCGCCGCGCCCGAGTGGGCCGCGCGCGTGCGCGAGATCGTGGCCACGCTGCCGCGGCGCGTGCCGGTGGTGAGCGTGGAGCCCGATGCGGTGCCCGCCATCGACGACGCCCCCGCGGCGCACGATCCGCCGCCGCCGAAGCCGGAAGACCTCGCGCTGCTGATGTACACCTCCGGCACCACGGGGCTGCCCAAGGGCGTGATGCTCACGCAGGCCAACCTCGCGGCCAATGCGCAAAGCATCAGCGCCGAGCACGGCCTCACCGCGGCCGACCGCGTGCTCGCGGTGCTGCCCCTCTATCACATCAACGCGTTCGCAGTGACCATGCTCGCGCCGCTGGTGGCCGGCGGCTCGCTGGCGATGCCACCCAGGTTCTCGGCCGCGCGCTTCTGGGCGCAGGCGAGCGAGCATGCGTGCAGCTGGCTCAACGTGGTGCCGACGATGATCTCGTACCTGCTCGAAGCCGACGCGCCGCCGCGCGAGGAGCGCGCGCGCATCCGCTTCTGCCGCTCGGCGTCGGCCGCGCTGCCGCCGGAGCACCTGCGCGGCTTCGAGGCCAAGTTCGGCATCGGCGTGGTCGAAACGATGGGCCTCACCGAGACCGTGGCGCCGAGCTTCTCGAACCCGATGGACGCGGCGCAGCGCAAGCTCGGTTCGGTGGGCCGCGCCAGCGGCGGCGAAGCCTGCGTGCTCGATGCTGGCACGCTGCAACCCGTGCCCGACGGCAGCACCGGCGAACTCGCGATCCGCGGCCCGCACGTGATGCGCGGCTACTACAAGAACCCCGAGGCCACCGCCGCCGCGTTCACGCCCGACGGCTGGCTGCGCACCGGCGACCTGGGCCATCGCGACGCCGACGGCTTCTTCTTCGTGACCGGCCGGCTCAAGGAGCTGATCATCAAGGGCGGCGAGAACATCGCGCCGCGCGAGATCGACGAGGCGCTGCTGCAGCACCCGGCCGTGCTCGAGGCTGCGGTGGTGGGCATTGCCGACCGGCACTACGGCCAGGAGATCATGGCCTGCATCGTGCGCCGCGAGGGCGTGGCGTGCAGCGAAGACGAGCTGCGCGACTTCTGCGCCGCGAAGCTCGGGCGCTACAAGACGCCGAAGATCTTCAGATTCGTCACCGAGCTGCCGCGCGGGCCGTCGGGCAAGGTGCAGCGCTTGAAGCTGGCGGGGTTGGCGGGCTGAGCGGTCGCGCGCGGGCTACGCGCCACTCGGCGGACTCTCGAGGGTGGCCGCGAGCCCAGGTGCGCGGCTTGCATTGGCGTTGGGCGTCACGGTGGCTGAGTGGTACGATCCACCCGTGATCGACTGGTCTACCTGCCACTCCGTCGAACGCGATCCCGCTCGCGTAAGCGGTGCCTGGGTGTTTAAGGGCACGAGGGTGCCTGTCGCCGCGCTGTTCGAGAATCTCGAGGACGACGTCTCGGTACACCAGTTCATTGAGTGGTTCCAAGGTGTATCGCTGGAACAGGCGCGTACCGTGCTCGAGCACGCGGCGCGGAGTTCACTCGCGACCGCCTAAGTGCGCGTCCTCTTCGACCAAGGCACCCCTGCGCCGCTCCGACATGCGCTTGTCGGGCATGTGGTCGAGACGGCGTATCAGCGCGGCTGGTCTCAGTTGAAGAACGGCGAACTCCTTGCCACGGCAGAGGCGGATGGTTTCGAAGTCCTCGTCACCACCGACGCCAACCTCGAGAACCAACAGAACCTCGCCGGTCGTAGGCTAGCGGTCGTTGTCCTTCTCAGCACGAGCTGGCCTCGCATTGAGCGTTCGCTGCCAAGGGTTGTCGCTGCAGTGGGTAGCTGCCGACTTGGTACCTACGTCGAAGTCGCCATTGAGTGACGCCCAACCCGTTGTTGCGCCCGACGTGTGCCAGCCATCGGCCGTCGCCCGCGGGTGAACGCCAACGTTAGACAGAACCCGCACCAGGATACCCGTAGCCCGGAGCGTCGTTCGTGGGGAGCCAGGGCCACGAAGCCCGATACTCAGGCCGGCGTGAGTTCGGCAAACAGCGATCGCTCCGACTCGAAACTCAAGTGAAAGTCAGGCGACTTGCCCTTTCGGGGAGCAACCAGTTGCCGGCGCGCCGTGCGAACCGCCGACCCTCGCTTGGAAACTTCGATCACAGCTTTCATGTAGAACTCCAGGCCTCGACCGACCCGTCGTCGCGGACTGCTTTCGAATTCGCGATCAGGGTCGCCCCATATATTGCATACCAGCAATATAGAGGTCGATCTTCCAGTCACCGCTGCGACTCGAGGTGTGCTCGGCGCCAGCAAGGCCGCATCCAGTAGCCGCCCCCTGCCATAAGATCCCCGCATGCCCACCGACCTCACCCAAGCCCGCGGCGTCTACCCCATCGCGCCGACGCCCTTTGCCGACGACGGCGCGATCGACTTCGCGTCGATCGACCGCCTCTGCGATTTCTACCTGCGCTCCGGCGCCACCGGCGTCACCGTGCTCGGCCAGCTGGGCGAGGCGCCCAAGCTCGATGCGGCCGAGAGCATCGCGGTTGCGGCGCGCTTCATCGCACGCTTCGGCGCGCTGCCGGTGATCGTCGGCGTGTCGGCACCGGGCTTCGCGGCGATGCGCGCGCTCGCGCGCGAGGCAATGGAGCGCGGCGCGGCCGGCGTGATGATCGCGCCGCCCAACACGCTGCGCACCGACGACCAGATCGTCGGCTACTACGCGCAGGCGGCGCAGGCCATCGGGGCCGACGTGCCGTTCGTGATCCAGGACTACCCCCTCACCTTCACCGTGCAGATGACGCCGGGCGTGATCCGCCGCATCGTGATGGACAACCCCTCGTGCGCGATGCTCAAGCACGAGGACTGGCCGGGGCTCGACAAGATCAGCGCGCTGCGCGGCTTCGAGCGCGAGGGCTCGATGCGGCACGTCGCCATCCTCTGCGGCAACGGCGGCCTGTTCCTCGATTTCGAGATGGAGCGCGGCGCCGACGGTGCGATGACGGGCTATGCCTTCGCCGACATGCTGTGCGACGTGGTGCGCCTCTCGGCCGCCGGCCAGCGCGACGCGGCGCACGCCCTCTTCGACGCGCACCTGCCGCTTCTGCGCTACGAGCAGCAGCCCGGCGTGGGCCTCGGCGTGCGCAAGTACGTGATGCACCGCCGCGGCCTGCTCGGCTCGCCCGCGCAGCGCAAGCCGGGCGGTGCGCTCTCGCCGCTGGCGCGTGCCGAGGTGGACTATCTGCTGCAGCGCTTGGCGCGGCACGACGCCCGGGCCGATCTCGCCGCGCGCAGCGGCTGAACATCGGTTCGTCGCCGGCGGCCGCCGGCAGCGATCAAGACAGCTCGACGGCCTGCACGCGGCTGGCTGCGGTGTCGAGCAGCGCCGCCACCTGGCCGGGCTCGAGCGGGCGCGACAGCAGGTAGCCCTGCCCCAGCGGCACGCCGAGCCGGCGCAGCGTGGCCAGCTGCGCCGTGGTCTCGATGCCTTCGGCGACCACCTGTTTCGACAACGCCTGGCCGAGCATCATCACCGCGCGCACGACCTCGACATTGGCGTCGCCGCTGTCCATCGCCGAGACGAACGAGCGGTCAATCTTCAGGTAGTCGATCGGCAGCGTGCTCAGGTAGGCGAGCGACGAGTAGCCGGTGCCGAAGTCGTCGATCGCCAGGCGCACGCCGCCGGCGCGCAGCCGGGCCATGGTGTCGCGCGCGAGTTCGAGCTGCTGCATCAGCACGGTCTCGGTGATCTCGAGCGTCAGCCGCTCGGGCGCCACGCGGTGCGCGGCCAGCAGGTCGAGCACGCTGTCGGCAAAGCCGGGCTGCACCAGGTCGCGCCCGGAGATGTTCACGTTCATGCGCAGCCGCGCCGCGCGCGCGCCCCAGCTGCCGAGGTACGCCACCGAATTGCGGATCACCCACTGCGTCAGCTCGCCCACGTGGCCGGCCTCCTCGGCCAGCGCCACGAACACCGCCGGGCTGATCGGGCCGCGGCTCGGGTGCACCCAGCGCGCCAGCGCCTCGAAGCCCACCACCTGCTGCGTCTCGAGCTCGTACAGCGGCTGGAACGCGAGCGACAGGCTGCCCTCGCCGATGGCCTTGCGCAGATCGGCCTCGAGCGCCAGCTTGTCGGCGATGCGCTCGTGCATCGTGCGGTCGAACACCACCACGCGGTTGCGGCCGCCGGCCTTGGCCTCGTACATCGCCAGGTCGGCATCGCGCAGCAGCTCGTCGACGGTGCGGTAGCCGAGGTCGCAGAAGGTCAGCCCGATGCTCGCCGACGGCATGATCTCCATGCCGCCCACGGTGAGCGGCGCCGCCAGCGTCACCAGCAGCCGCTCGGCCAGCCGCAGGCCGTCGGACGCGTCGCGCAGCTGCGTCAGCAGGATCGCGAACTCGTCGCCGCCCAGGCGCGCCACCAGGTCGTGCGGCCCCACGCATTTGCGCAGCCGCTGCGCCACCACGCGCAGCAGCTCGTTGCCGTGCAGATGGCCGAGGCTGTCGTTGACGACCTTGAAGCGGTCGAGGTCGAGGAACATCACCGCGAAGCGCGAACCCGCCTCTTCGCGGCTCGCCTCCACCGCGAGCGCCAGCTGTTCGTGGAACGATGCGCGGTTGGGCAGGTCGGTGAGGCTGTCGTGGTAGGCGATGTGCTGCAGCCGCCGCTCGGCCACCTGGCGCGAGGTGATGTCGTGCAGCTGGTAGATCAGGCCCTGCCTGCTGCCGCCCGGGTCCTGGAACTGCCCGCAGTGCAGCGCCACCCACAGTTCGCGCCCGTCGGCGTGCAGGCAGCGCAGCTCGATCGAGAAGCGCGCGTCGCCCTGCCGCTCGGCCACCTCGCGCGAGCGGCGCTCGAAGAGGGCGGCGTCGTTGCCGTGGAACACCGAGGCGAACGGCCGGCCGAGCAGCGCGGCCTCGCCGTGGCCGAGCAGGCTGCACAACGCCTCGTTCACGCGCACGATCGCGCCGCCGGCATCGACGATCGCCATGCCGATCGCGGCGTGGGTGAATGCGGCCGCGAAGCGCTGCTGGTTCAGCTCGGCCTCGCGCTGCGCCTGCGAGATGCGCGCTTCCTGCGCGCTATGCTCGGCCTCGTGGTGCGCCACCGATACGCGCAGCAGCAGCATCACCGCCAGCGCCGCGGCCGCCACGATCGCCAGCACGGCCGGCCCGTGCTGCACGGCATTGAGCTGCACCACGCCGGCCACCAGCGCGGCGCAGAGGTACACCGCGGCCAGCCAGCCGAAGCTGGCAGACCACACGCGCAGATCGGGCCAGGCATGCCGCTTGAGCGTCACCATCGCCGTCAGCGTCAGAGTCGTCAGCGCGAACGGGATCAGCGCCACGGGCAGCAGCGCCGCGGCCTTGGCCACCGGCGCGGCCAGGCCCGCCGCTTCGAACAGCTGCGACAGGCCCTGCAGCGCCCAGCCGCAGACCATCATCGCGGCCATATTGGCCGCCGGCGTCGACACGCGGCTCGACAGCCGCTTGGTGCCGCGCCAGGCGCCGATCGCGCCTTCGACGCCGGCCGCGAGCACCGCGGCCGCCGGGCCCAGCATCGCGAGCATCGTGAAGATGAAGGCGTCGGCCGCGCCGACCGAATATTTGGTGCGCGGGATCTGCACCGGGAACCACGCCGCCACCGCCACCAGCAGCAGGCCCATCCAGGCTTGCTGCCGCGTGTCGGGCGCGGCGCCGGCCAGCGCGAGGCAGGCCTGCACGAACGCCAGCGCACCGGCCGCCGCCACCAGCAGCCACAGCCGCATCGCCGACGCCGAGTAGTCGTGGAAGTGCGCCGCCATCACGCGAGCCGGCCAGCCTGCAGGGCGGCTCGCGCTCGGGGCGTCGGGCGGGGTGCTCATGGCCGTGTCGACGGGTCGGTCGGTTCGCTGCGTCGGTGATCGGTTCGCGTGCGCGGGGTCCGGGCAGCGGGCCACCAGCAAAAAGCCGATGCCCGCTCGCGCGAGGCATCGGCCCGTGAGGAGTTCACGCCGGGCTCAGTCGCCCCGGAAACTCCCATCGCTCGTGCCGGCTGCATCGCCGCCTGATTCTCGCAAGATGAACCCTTCGTTGAGGATGAATCCTTCGCGCAGGATGAAGCCCTCGTTGAGGATGAAGCCCTCGGTCAGGATGAATCCCTCGTTGAGGATGAATCCTTCACGCAGGATGAAACCCTCGTTGAGGATGAAGCCTTCGGTCAGGATGAAGCCTTCGTTGAGGATGAAGCCCTGGCTCAGCGTGAGCCCGTCGGCCTGGATGGCGCTGCCGGTGGTGGCGAAGCCGCTGCCGAGCATGAGGCCCAGGCCCGAGTCGGCGCGTGCGATCAATGTGGTGAGCGGCATCATCAGCGCGGCCGAGCCGTTAGCGGTCGAGGCCGAGGTGGCCACCGCGTCGAGCAGCTTCACGCCGGCGCCGAGCAGCGGCTGCGCCGCCGCGTTGCGCTCCACGATCGCCATCGGCACGGTGAAGCCGGGCAGCCTGTTGGTCGCCGGCAGCCAGCTCACGGTGCTGCGCAGCGTGTAGTGCCGCGCCCAGGTGAGTGCCGGGTCCCAGATCGGCTGGAAGCTGGTGAACAGCGCATCGCCGCGCACCAGGTGGTTGCCGCCGGCGTAGGCGATGCGGCTCCACGTTTGCGTGCGGCCGGCGATGGTCGATGCCGGCGTGGGCATCACCTGGCCGGCGGCGAGCAGGTTGTCGCCGGGCTTGAGCGTGCCCGCGGCGAGCGCGGGTGCGATGTCGGTGCGCAGCGCACGCGCCAGGCGCAGCGCGCCTTCCACGTTGAGCGCTCCGGTGCCCTGCTGCAGCAGGTTGGCGCCCGCCAGCGGCGTGGCGCTGTACTGCAGGATCGCCTTCACCAGCGGCGGCGTGAGGCCCGGGTTGGCCTGCAGCAGCACCGCCGCGGCACCGGCCACTGCCGGCGCGGCGAGCGAGGTGCCCGAGAGCGTCATCACCGTCTGGCGCGCCGCCTGCGATGCGCCGCTCACCTGCGCCAGATCGGGGTAGGTGCGCGCCAGCAGGTTCCACGTGCCCGCGGCATCGGCGCCGAGCGCGGTGAGCACCTTGTTGCCCGGCGCCACGAGGTCGGGCTTGATCAGGTTGTCGCTCCAGCGCGTGCCGCTGGCAAACGTGTAGCCGCCGCGCGTGGGGCCGCGCGAGCTGAAGGTGGTGATGGCGTCGTCGGCACGGTCGGCCGTGCCGCGCAGGTTGTCGGCGCCCACCGTGATCACCGAGGGCTCGTGCGCGGGCGACGACACGGCGCCGTACAGCTCGCGGCCGCTCGAATCCTTGCCGGCGTTGCCGGCCGAGGCCACCACCACGAGGCCGGCGGCCACCGCGCTGCGCGCGGCGCGCGCCAGCGGATCAACGAGGAACGAGTCGGTCGACGCCGCGCCCAGGCTCAGGTTCATCACGCGGATGTTGTCGATGCGCGCGCGCTGCAGCACCCAGTCGATGCCGAGCAGCACGTCGGCGGTGTTGCCCACGCCCTGCTCGTTGAGCACGCGCACGTCGTAGAGGTTCGCGCCCGGGGCGATGCCGCCGCCGTCGGGCGACTGGTAGCCGCCGTTGCCCGCGGCGATGCCGGCCACCGCCGTGCCGTGGCCGTAGGCGTCGGGCACCGCGGCGTACGGCAGGTCTTCCTTGGCGCCCTGCGCGAGCTTGGTGCCGTCGATGAAGGTGCGCGCCGAGGCGCTGTAGTCGAGCCCGCCGGCCCAGCCGCCCTCCTGGAACGAGCGCCCGAGCGCGGCGATGTCGATCGAACGGCGCACGCGAGTCGTGCCGTCGGTGGCCACGAAGTTCCGATGCCTGAAGTCGATGCCCGAGTCGAGCACCGCGATGCCCACGCCCTTGCCGTCGAAGGCCGACGGCGTGCCCGCACCGGGCAGCGCGTCACCGGCGCCGCTGCCGGCCTGCACCAGGCTGACCTGGCGCGTCGCCGCGCGATTCGGTGCGATGTTGAGCACGTCGTCGCGCGCCGACAGCGGGCCGAGCGCCGACGCCGGCAACAGGGCCGACACCGCGCGCACCGACAGGTAGTTGTAGAACACCGAGCCGCCGCGCGTGAGGATGTCGGTGCGCAGCGAGAGCAGTTCGGGGTCGGTGCTGGCCGCAACGATCAGCACCTTCACGTAGACGAGATCGTCGCGCCGCCGGGCCCAGGCCGCATCGGCCGGCAGCGTGCCGGGTGAATTCAGCAGCGGCTGCAGCTCGACCGAGAGCTTGCCCGGCACGGCCGGCGCGGTCGGCGCCGCGAGCGCCCTCGACGCATCGCCGCCCGGCTTGCCGGCCAGCGCCGGCGCGTGCGGAGCAGCGCCCAGCGCCAATGCCGCTGCTGCGGCGGCTGCCAGACGCCGGACAAAGGAACGACGGGATGAACGCGCAGTCATGGGGGAACCCACTGGTTTCGAGATTGCGCGAATCATCTCCATTTGTTGCGGCGGCAGGTGTAAGTGCGCGCGCGCCGCGTGACATCTCATCGTGCGCTAATGCGCAGGTGAGCGGGCAGCTCCGCGCAGTCGGTCACGCGGCGGAGAACTCGAGGCTCGCGTTCGTGCGGCTTGTCACGCCGCACATGCAGATACCGCTGCCTCAGACGACGAGTTTCTCGGGCGCCAGATACGCCTGCCGGAACTCTTCGAACGGCGGCTGCTCGAGCTTCTCGAGGCGCCGCTGTTCATCCAGCGAGGCCTTGGCCTCGGCCTCGAACGCGGCGCGCCGCTCGGCCGGCAGCGGCAGCGCGAGAAGATGGTCGCGCGTGGCCTCGGCGCGCACGCGCACGAAGCGGGTGTACGAGCCGTCGTGCGCGTTGCGCATCGCGTCGAGCACGCGCGCCGAAGGCAACAAGTCGGGGTGCTGCAGCGTGAGTTTCGCCGCGGCGAGCGCCTCGCGGTGCGCGCTGCCGCCGTGCACGGCGTCGAGCCGCTGCGCGATCGGCGTGCAGGCTTCGAGCAGCTCGGCGCCCCACTCCATCAGCGCCACCTCGCGCCCGTTGCGCTCGAGCTTCAGCCCCGGCTCGCGGCCGAAGGCCGCCGCGCGGTGCTGGTTGCGGCCGAGCGCAGCGATCTCGTCGGGCGTGTCGGGCGGGCTGTCGGCCAGCAGGCAGTGCAGCAGGAAGACGTCGAGCATGCGCATCGTGCTCGCCTCGATGCCCACCGGCACGAAGGGGTCGAGGTCCATGCAGCGCACTTCCACGTACTGCACGCCGCGCTCGCGCAGCGCGTGCAGCGGCCGCTCGCCGGAGCGGATCACGCGCTTGGGGCGGATGGTGCCGTAGAACTCGTTCTCGATCTGCAGCAGCGTGGTGGCGAGCTGGTTGTATTCGCCGCCGAGGTTGCGCAGGCCGATCGCCTCGTAGGCCGGGTAGGGCCGCGTCATCGCGTCGTACAGCGTGGCGCCGTAGCGCTCCATGCTGTTGTAGCTCACCGCCAGCGAGGCCTGCGCCTCGCTCTGGTAGCCGAGCCGGCCCATGCGCAGCGACGTGGCATGCGGCAGGTACAGCGTGTGCGCCGACAGCTGCTGCAGCTCGTGCGGCCGGCCGTCGACGAAGCTCGAGCACACGGCCGGCGACGCGCCGAACAGCACGAGCAGCAGGAACGCGTGGCGCCTGAAGTTGCGGATCAGCGCGAAGTACTCTTCGTTGCTCAGCTCCGGCATCGACCAGTTGTAGTGGATGCCCGAGATGGTCTGCATGCGCCGGCCGTAGCGGTTGCCCAGCCCGACGCGGTAGACGCTCTTGGCGCGGCCGATGTTGCTGCTGCCGTAGCGGCCGATCGGGATCGTCTCGTCGGGCGGCAGCCCGCAGGGCATGCTCGCCACCCACAGCATCTCCTGCCCGTGCTCGCGCAGCGTGTGCAGCACGAACTGGTGGATCTGCGTGACCTCGTCGACGCAGGCCTCGGCGCTGGCGTGCACGCCGGTGATCAGCTCGAGCTGGCTTTCGCAGTAGTCGGTGGTGATGCGCGTGTGGGTGAGCGCCGAGCCGAGCGCCAGCGGATGCGGCGTCATCGCCAGACTGCCGCCGGGCAGCACGCGCAGGCTCTCCTTCTCGATGCCGCGGCGCAGCCCGAGCAGGCGCTCGGGGGCGATGGCGGCCATGCGATCGGCGAGTGAGCTCAAGCGTGCCATTCCAGGGCGGCCGGGCCGGCAGGCAGCCGGTGGCCGACGCGTTGCGATCCCGCTCGAGCCCGGCGGGCCGGCGTGGCGGACCGCCATCGTAGCCACATCGGCGAGCCCACGCTCGACGCGGGTCAAACCCCCGGGCACGCCCGGGCGGCAACCCGGAAGACGCGCGTCAGACGAAGCGGAACGCCACGCTGCCCAGCGGGCCGTAGTCGGCGTGCAACGTGTCGCCGCGCTGGGCGGTGGTGGGCCGCGTGAAGGAGCCGGCGAGCACCACGTCGCCCACGTTGAGCTGCTCGCCGTAGGGCGCGATCTTGTTGGCGAGCCAGGCCACGCCGTTGGCCGGGTGGTTCAGCACGCCGGCGGCGAGGCCCGTCTCCTCGACCACGCCGTTCTTGTGCAGCAGCGCGCCGACCCAGCGCAGATCGACATCCAGCGGCCGCACGGGCCGACCGCCGAGCACGATGCCGGCGTTGGCGGCGAAGTCGCTGATGGTGTCGAACACCTTGCGCGGTGCTTTCGTGTCGCGGTCGAACTGCTCGATGCGCGCGTCGATGATCTCGATCGCCGGGCTCACGTAGTCGGTGGCCGAGAGCACGTCGAACAGCGTCGCGTTCGGGCCCTGCAGCGGCTTGCCGAGAATGAACGCCAGCTCGACCTCGATGCGCGGCGCGATGAAGCGCTCGATCGGGATGTCGGTGCCGCTGGCGAAGAACATGTCGTCCATCAGCGGTGCGTAGTCGGGCTCGTCGATCTGGCTCGACAGCTGCATCGCGCGCGAGGTGAGACCGATCTTGCGGCCCTTGATGCTGCGCCCGTCGGCCAGCTCGAGCGCCACCCACGCGCGCTGGATCGCGTAGCCGTCTTCCACCGTCATCTGCGGATGGCGCTTGGAGAAGTGGCGCAGCTGCGTGCGCGTCTTGCGCGCCTGGTACAGCTCGCGGGCGAGCGCTTCGACGGTCTTCTTCGGCAGCATCAGGCGGGGCCTTTCGCGAACAGCGGGTGCAGGTTGCCGAACTTGGCGTCGAAGGCTTCGGCACCTTCGTCGACCTGCAGCGTGAGGCCCACGGGCCGGCGCGCGAGCACCGGCGCGAAATGCGCCTTGGCAGCGGCCGCGAGCCGCTCGCCGGCCTGGCGCTTCACCGCGTCGCTGCGGCCGCGCCCCATGCGCAGGTTGAAGTAGGCGAACGCGTAGTCGGCTTTTCCATCGGCCACCGCGAAGTGCGCTGCCGGATAGGCGAGCACGCGCGTGCCGCCGGTGGGGAAGACCTGCGCGCCCTGCTCGTCCTTCACCGTGAGCATCGTGTCGGCCAGCGTGCGGCACAGCGCGCCCAGGTCGGTCTCGCGCTCGAGGTTGGGCGTGTAGAGGATCACCAGGTGCGGCATGGTTCGTTTCCGGCTCGGCGTGGAGCACGGCCCGAAATTCGATCAGTCGACAAACAGCACCACCGTGTCTACTTCTTGATCCATCGAACTTGCCCGCCGCGGGTGACGGAGAAGAACGCCGGAGCGGGGTGTTGCGAGACGGCGCGGCCGATTGCGGGCCAGGCGGCCACGCACAGCGCGGCCGTCTCTGCCGCCGACAGATTACCTGATGTCAGGGCAAACAAGTGCAGGCGTGCCGCGCGCACGGCCTGCAATTCGTTCGGCCGGCGACGGATCTCCTGGTCGCGGGTCAGCACGACGTAGCCCAGTCGCCCCACTTCGCTGATCCACTGCACATCGGGTACATCGTCGGCGAACAGATCGCGATGCGCCACGAAGGGGATCGCGGCTTCACGCAAAGCAACGTCGAGCTTGCGGCTCCAAAGGTCGCGATCGACGAAGAGCGTCAGCTTCGCCGGAATTTCACGCCGCGCGCCGATGCTCGAACCTCAGGGCTTCCTCGATCGCGGCCGCCGAGACACGGTAGTCCTCGGCCATTTCGGCGATCGTGTCGCCGGAGCGGAAGCGCTGTTCGATGACTTCCGTTCGCACGTAGGCACCCACCACGACGGGGCGGCCGAAGGAGCGAGCCGGGTCGACCACCACACTGCGAGGTTGTTCGTCGCCGCTGGCCGAATCGCGAGTGAACGGGAACAGCACGATCGGGCCGCCGTGCTTGCCGAACTCGATACGCGTGAGCGCGCGCTCGAAGTCCTCGCGCAGTGCGCGCTGACCCTGCTGCGACACGTTGAGCAATTCACCGGCATGCTCGACGAACAGCGCAACGCCGTTGGTCAGGAACTTCTGCGTTGCGAGGGGACGCGTCACGTCGAGCCGGCGTCGGAGGAATTCGATCGCCTGGCGCACCGCTGCGAGCTTGACGCCGTGGTGTCGCCGAATCACCGCCAGCAGGTGCAGTTCGCAGAGGTTGACGAACGAAAGCTCGCGCTTGCGTGGCTCGGCCGCATCGATCACGCGACGAAACTGCTTGCGCGTGCCGTCGCGGTGGCGATAGTCGTGACCGAAGCACCATGCGTTGACCGTGCCCGCCGGCAGTGCCAGGATGCGAGCCGCCTCGGCAACGCGATAGGCGGGCTGATCGTAGAGTTGAATGTCGACGGCGGCCATGACCTCGGATCGGCACAACGCAAACGCGGCTCGGATTCTAGTGGCGCTGCTGCCCTCGCACTACAGCCGCGTGGCCACCGAGGTGTAGCCCTCGGCGGCAGACGCCTGCGCCTTCGGCACCGCGCGCCCGTCTTGCGGCGTGACGGGGAACACCGCGTTGAGCTGCCCGGTGCCCGAGGCGCCGAAATACGGCGTGACGATCTCGGCCTTGCCGTCGTACGCGCTCCAGCCGAGCACGCCCAGCAGCATCGCGGTGTCGTGCATGAAGCCTTCGCCGTGCGCCTTGGCGGCGTACTCGGGCAGCATCTCGCAGAACGCCGGCCACTGGCCCTGCTGCCACATGCGGATCACGTGGTGGTCGAGCTCTTCGAGGAACGGGCTCCAGATCTTGAAGCCGTATTCCGGCGCGAGGCCGTTCTGCGCGAAGCGGTGGCTCAGGCTGCCGCTGGCGAGGAAGGCCACGGTGCCGTCGTAGTGCTCCTCCACCGCCTTGCGCATGGCCCAGCCGAGGCGCGCGCTGTCGTTGAGGTAGTGCACGGTGCACAGCGCCGAGACCGACACGACCTTGAAGTGCCGGTCGGCGTTCATGTAGCGCATGGGCACGAGGGTGCCGTATTCGGGGTCGAGCGTGGTCTTGTCGTGCGCGAGCGTCTCGACGCCCATCTCGTTGGCAGTACGCGCGAGGATCTTGCCGAGCGCGGGGTTGCCCGGCGTCTCGAACGGCATGTTAGAGATGAAGTGCGGCAGCTCGTTGCTGGTGTAGAGCCCCTTGAACTGCGGCGCGCAGTTGATGTGGTAGTTGGCGTTGACGAGCCAGTGCGTGTCGAACACCACGAGGGTGTCGACGCCGAGCGCGCGGCAGCGGCGAGCGATCTCCTTGTGGCCGTCGATGGCGTCTTGCCGCGTGCCCTTGCGCGGGCCGTCGAGTTCGCTCAGGTACATCGACGGTACGTGGGTGATCTTGGCGGCGAGTGCGACTTTGCCCATGGTGTGCTTCCTCTTCTTCAATGGATGGCGTTAGCCCGTTTGCCTACGTCTGAGCGAGGCAAAGGCGGGTTGGGGCAGGACTGGGCGCGCCTATGAGGCGCCGAGGAGCGCAGGGCTGCGAGGGTTGCCCATCGCCGTAAGGCGATGGGACGGCGAGGACTTCGAGCTCCGAGCATAGTGGCGCTGCGCAGCAGCGTCACGGCCATGCGAGGGCGGGTTCCGCAGCCGCCCGCGCAGACCGAGCACCGCAGGGAACCCCTGCGCGAAGCGCAGGGGCGCCTCATCGAAGCGCCCGGGCCTGCCCCAACCCGCCTTTGCCTCTCTCGGTTCACGCAAGAAGCGAACGCGCCGCAGCTCATCAAACCCCCCAACGCGGAATGTGATGCGACCCCAGCGACACCGCCACGTTCTTCGGCTCGAGGAACACCTCGTAGCTCCACGTGCCGCCCTCGCGCCCGGTGCCGCTGGCCTTGGTGCCGCCGAAGGGTTGCCGCAAGTCGCGTACGTTCTGACTGTTCACGAAGCACATGCCGGCCTCGATGGCGGCGGCCACGCGGTGCGCGCGGCCGAGGTTCTCGGTCCACACGTAGCTCGACAAACCGTATTGAATGTCGTTGGCGATGCGGATCGCGTCGGCCTCGTCGGTGAACGGGATCAGGCACGCGACGGGGCCGAAGATCTCATCCTGCGCGATCTTCATGCGGTTGTCGACGTCGGCGAACACCGTGGGCCACACGAAGTTGCCGTTGCGCATCCCGGCCGGCAGCTCCGGCGCGTACGACGGGCGATCGATGCCGCCGCACAGCAGCGTGGCGCCCTCCTTGGGCCCTAACTCGATGTAGCTGCGCACCTTGGCCAGATGGCCCTGGCTGATCATCGGGCCGATGATCGTCTTCTCGTCGAGCGGGTCGCCCACCGCGATGCGCTTCGCGCGCTCGGCGAACCTGGCCGCGAAATCGGCATAGATGCTCTTCTGCACCAGGATGCGGCTGCCCGCGGTGCAGCGCTCGCCGTTGTTGGAGAAGATCATGAACACCGCGGCGTCGAGCGCGCGATCGAGGTTCGCGTCGTCGAAGATCACGAACGGGCTCTTGCCGCCCAGCTCCATGCTGAACTTCTTCAGGCCCGCCACCTGCACGATGCGGTTGCCGGTGGCGGTGGAGCCGGTGAACGAGATCGCGCGCACGTCGGGTTGACGGCACAGCGGCTCGCCGGCCTGCTTGCCGTAGCCGTGCACCACGTTGAGCACGCCCGGCGGGATGCCCGCCTCCAGCGCCAGCTGCCCCAGCCGCGCCGCCGTGAGCGGCGACAGCTCGCTCATCTTGAGCACCGCGGTGTTGCCGAACGCCAGGCACGGCGCCACCTTCCACGTGGCCGTCATGAACGGCACGTTCCACGGGCTGATCAGCGCGCACACGCCCACCGGGTGGAAGAGCGTGTAGTTCAGGTGCGTCGGCGTCGGGTAGGTGTGGCCGTCGACGCGCACGCACATCTCGGCGAAGTAGGCGAAGTTGTCGGCCGCGCGCGGCACCAGCTGCTTGCCGGTCTGCGCGATCACCTGGCCGGTGTCCTGCGTTTCGGTGCGCGCGATCTCGGGAACGTTGGCGGCGATCAGCTCGCCGAGCCTGCGCACGAGCTTCGCGCGCTCGGGCGCAGGCATCGCGGCCCACTTCGGGAACGCCGCCTTCGCGGCGGCGACCGCGGCATCGACCTCGGCCTCGCCGCCGCTGGCCACCTCGGCCAGCACCTGCTGCGTGGCCGGGTTCACGGTCTCGAAGGTGTCGGCTCCGGCGAGCGGCTTGCCGTCGATGAGGTGAGCGATGCGCATGGGTATGTGTTCCTGTGGGCCGGCGATCAGCGGCCGAAGGCGTCGTCGCCGACGATCGTGTTCACCAGCGTGCCGATGCCGTCGATCTCGGTGACGACCTCGTCGCCGACGTCGACGTTGACCACGCCCTCGGGCGTGCCGGTGAGGATCACGTCGCCGGCCTTCAGCGTCATGAAGCTGCTCAGGTAGGCGATCAGCTCGGCCACGCTGTGCACCATGTTCGACGTGTGGCCCTGCTGCGTGACCCGGCCGTTCACGCGCGTGCGCAACGCCAGCGCCTGCGGGTCGGGCACGTCGGCCGCGTCGACGAGCCACGGGCCGAGCACGGTGCAGGTATCGCGGTTCTTCGCGCGCAGGTTGGGGCGATACCAGTTTTCGAGGTAGTCGCGGATCGCGTAGTCGTTGCACACGGTGTAGCCGGCCACGTGGCGCAGCGCGCCGGCCACCGGCACGTGGCGCGCGGTGGCGCCGATCACCACCGCGAGTTCGCATTCGTAGTGCATGAAGCTCGCATCACGCGGGCGGCGCGTGAAGCCGCGGTGGCCGATGAGCGCGCCCGGGCCCTTGAGAAACACCAGCGGCTCGTCCTTGGCGCTCACCGTGAGCTCCTTGGCCAGCTCCTTCACGTGGTCGGCGTAGTTGAGGCCCAGCGCGATCACGGTGCCGGCGTCGAACGGCGGCAGCCACACCACCTCGTGTTCGGCGAGCACGCGGCCGTCGGCCAGCTGCAGCCCGCGCGCATGCGGCCGCGCGGCATGGATCGCGCCGCCGTAGGCCACGCGCGCCGTCGTCATGCCGCCACCGCCTCGGCCACCACCTGGCCCTCGATGCGCTCGAAGCCCGGCGCCTCGATCGCGAAGCGCTGCCCGGCCTGCGCCCGCGGCGCGCCGGCGGCCACGCCGAGCAGCAGCACGTCGCCGGTCGCGAGCGTCATGAAGTCGGTCACCTCGTGCAGCAGCTGCGCCACGCCGCGCCGCCACGACACCTCGCGCGCGGTGTGCACCGCGCGGCCGTCGACCGACACGGTGATCGGCAGCGCCTCGGGCTGCGGCAGCGCGGCCGCGCTCACCACGCGCGCACCGAACACGCACGACGCATCGCGCGCGCGCAGGCGCACGCTCGGGCGGTAGAAGCTTTCGTGCGGCAGGCACAGGTCGGCCACCAGCACGTAGCCGGCGATCACCTGCGATGCCTGCACCGCGGGCACGCGGCACGCCGTGCGGCCGATCACGATGCCGAGCGCAGCGCCGACTTCGAGCGCGCCGCCTGCCGGCACCGTCACCGCCGCGCCGCTCGACGCGAGCGTGTTGCGCGGCTTCAGGTACAGCACCGGCGCCCGGGGCGGCGCCTTGTACGGCGCCGCGTTCACCGCATCGCCCAGCGCAGCGAGCGCCGCCGCATCGTTGAGCAGCGTGCCGTAGACCACGCCCGACAGGCGCCAGGGCGCGAAGTCGAACTCGGGGCTCGTGAAGCTCATGGCGCGCGGCGGAGCCTGATTGCTAAGATGTGAGTAATATACGGGCTCCGACGCGAGCCCGTCAACGCAGCCGACGATGTCGAACCCGCCCCCAGGCAGACCGCGCGCCGCCCCGCCCTCGCCCGCCACGCAGGCGCTGCGCGCGCGCGGCGCCGGCTTCTCGCACCGCAACCTGCCGCTGCTGCTGCTGCAGGCGCGCGAGCAGGTGATCGGGCGCTTTCGGCCGCTGCTCAACGCGCACGGCGTCACCGAGCAGCAGTGGCGCATCATCCGCGCGCTGCTCGAAACCGGGCCGCTGGAGCCGCGCGAGATCGTCGCGCTGTGCAAGCTCTCGAGCCCCAGCCTCGCCGGCGTGCTGGCGCGCATGGAGGAGCTGGGCTTCGTGACGCGCACGCGGCTCGATCACGACGCGCGCCGCCTGCGCGTGGCGCTCACACCGAAGAGCCGCGCGCTGGCCGCGCGCCTCGCGCCGAAGGTCGAAGCCACTTACGCCGACATCGAGCGCACGGTGGGCAAGGCGTTTCTGAAGCAGCTCTACGCCACGCTCGACGCGCTGGGCGCCAGGCTCGGCCCGGCCGACGCTGCGAGCGCCGACGACTGACGCGCCGCGCGGCTCGCGCTGCGGCTCACGCCGCGAGCCACCCGCCGCGCGAGCCGTAGCGCGCTATCGTCAGCCCCTCGGTGTCGATCTCGGGCTGGCCGCCGCCGATCCAGCTCGCCAGCAGCCGGCCGGTGCCGGCGGCCATGGTCCAGCCCAGCGTGCCGTGGCCGGTGGCGAGCCACAGGTTCGCTATCGGCGCGGGCCCGACGATGGGCGTGCCGTCGGGCGTCATCGGGCGCAGGCCGGTCCAGAACTCGGCGCGGGCCACGTCGCCGCCCTCGGGGAACAGATCGGTGACCACGAATTCGAGCGTGCGCCGCCGCCGCGGATTGAGCTGCAGGTCGAAGCCCGACAGCTGCGCCGTGCCGCCGACGCGGATGCGATCGCCGAGCCGCGTGACGGCGACCTTGTGCGTCTCGTCCATGATGGTCGACTCGGGCGACTTCGACGCATCGGTGATCGGCACGGTGATCGAGAAGCCCTTCACCGGGTACACCGGCAGCCGCAGCCCCAGCGGCGCCACCAGAGCCGGCGAGTAGCTGCCGAGCGCCACCAGCGTGCGATCGGCGGCGATCTCGCCGCGGTCGGTGACGACGCCGTTCACCGCACCACCTTCGTGGCGCAGCGCGCGCACGGTGGTGTCGAAGCGAAACTGCGCGCCCGCCGCCTTCGCCAGCTCGGCGATGCGGTTGGTGAACATGAAGCAGTCACCCGTCTCGTCGCCGGGCAGGCGCAGCGCGCCGACGAACTTGTGCTGCACAGCGGCCAGCGCCGGCTCGTGGCGCAGGTAGCCGGCGCGGTCGAGCACCTCGTAAGGCACCTTGTACTGCTGCAGGATCGCCACGTCCTTGCCGATGCCGTCGAGCTGCTTCTGGGTGCGGAACAGCTGCAGCGTGCCCTGAATGCGCTCGTCGTAGGCGATGGCGGTGGCCTTGCGCAGCTCGATCATGCAGTCGCGGCTGAACTCGGCCAACCGCACCATGCGCGCCTTGTTGACGGCGTAGCGCGCCTCGGTGCAGTTGGCCAGCATCGCCAGGCCCCAGCGCCACATCGCGCCTTCGAGCATCGGCTTGATCACCAGCGGGCTGTGGTGCATGAGCAGCCACTTGATGGCCTTCACCGGCACACCCGGCCCGGCCCAGGGCGCCGAATACCCGGGCGACACCTCGCCGGCGTTGGCGAAGCTCGTTTCGAGCGCCGGCCCCGGCTGCCGCTCGACCACCGTGACCTCGTGGCCCGCCTTGGCCAGGTAGTACGCCGCCGTGGTGCCGATGACGCCGCTGCCGAGGATGACGATGCGCATGGCCCGCGAGTATCGCCCGGCCGCGCGGCGTTGCCTTCGGCGCGAGCGCTTGTTCGCCGAGCCGCCGCTGCGCAGTAGAGTGACGCCGATCGGCTCGACTCACCGAGACGCGAGGAGGTTGCCGATGGCCATGACATGGGTCTCCAGCCGCATGCGAGGCGTCGGGTCGGCGTTGCTGCTCGGCCTCGCCGCCCTTGTCACCGCGTGCTCCAACGGCAGCAACGAGCCCGAGGCCACGCGCAGCTACGCGATGGGCGTGTCGTGGTTTCCGCCGCGGCCGGGTGATGTCGCGCTCGCGCTGCGCGTGGCCGACCTGTCGGTGCCGCACATCGATCGCGCGCTGATCCTGGCGTCGGTGCCGTGGAACGCGCTGCTCGATGGGCAGAGCGCCGATGCGCTGGTGCGCGGCAACGAGCTGGGTCTGGCCGACCACTACCGCGGCAAGGGGCTCGACGTCGTCGTCAGCATCGACCCGACCGACGGGTTCGACCGTTCGCGCGATGCGCCGGCGCTGGTCGCGCGCGGCCGCAGCCTGGCCGAGCCGGCGGTGCAGCAGCTCTATCGCAGCTATGTGCGTGCGATCGATGCGCTGCTGCGCCCCGCGGCGCTCGGCATCGCGTCGGAGACCAACCTCGTGCGCCAGCTCGCGGCGCCGGCGCTGTACGCGGGCTTGCGGCAGGCCGCGGGCGACGCGGCCGCCGAGCTGCGCGCGGCGGGGTCGACGACGGTGCTCTTCGTCAGCGTGCAGGTCGAGGCGGCGTGGGGGCGACCGGCGGGTTCGTACGTCGGCGTCGCGACCGACCGCGCGGACTTCGCGTTCATCGCGGCGCTCGGGCTGTCGTCGTATCCGCATCTGGGCGGCTACACCGACCCTGGCCTCGTGCCGGGCGACTACTACTCGCGGCTCGTCGCCGGCAGCGCGTTGCCGGTGCTCGCCATCGAAGGCGGCTGGCCGTCGGACGCCGGCAGCGGCGTTGCGTCGACGCCCGAGATGCAGCGCCGCTACATCCGCCGCCAGGCCGCGCTGCTCGATGCAGCGCGCGCAATCGGCTGGTACCAGATCAACTTCACCGACCTCGACGACGCAGCGTGGCCGGCCGGCGTGCGGCCGTTCGCGCGGCTGGGCTTGCTCGACGCCGCGCTGCAACCGAAGCCGGCGCTGGCCGACTGGGACGAGGTGCGCACACGGCGGCTGCAGCCGCCATAAGCCGGATCGGCGCGACGCGTCCGGAGCGGTTGATGCACATCAGCTGAACCGCATTTGGCCGCCGTTTCCGCTGGTCAGCCGGGTCAAATCGGTACTCCAATACCAGAATCCCGGGCGCTACCGTCGGCGCCGGTTCGTTGATGGGGCCTTGGGCATGGTGCCGATCCTTCGCCGCGAACAGTTCTCGCCCGCGTCGTTCCTGTGGGAACTGCACGCGCCGGATGTCGCCCAGTCGGCCGAGCCGGGCCACTTCGTGATCGTGCGGCTGCACGAGGGCAGCGAACGCATCCCGCTCACCGTGGCCGACTACGACCGCGCGCGCGGCACCGTGACGCTGGTGGTGCAGGCGCTCGGCAAGACCACGCGCGAGATGCGCGACCGCTACGCGCAGGGCGACTCGATCGCCGACATCGCCGGCCCGCTGGGGCTGCCGCAGCACATCGAGCGCGTGGGCCATGTGGTGCTGGTCGGCGGCGGGCTCGGCGTGGCGCCGGTGTACCCGCAGCTGCGCGCCTTCAAGGAGGCCGGCAACCGCACGACCACGATCGTGGGCTTTCGCAACAGCGAGCTGATCTTCTGGGAAGACCGGCTGCGCGAGCAGAGCGACGAGCTGATCCTGTGCACCGACGATGGCAGCGCCGGGCGCCACGGCTTCGTCACCGCCGCGCTGAAGGATCTGCTCGACCGCGCCGGCGCCAAACCCGACCTCGTGGTCGCCATCGGCCCGATGCCGATGATGCAGGCCTGCGCCGAGGTGACGCGGCCCTACGGCGTGAAGACGATGGTGTCGCTCAACACCATCATGGTCGACGGCACCGGCATGTGCGGCTCGTGCCGCGTGCGCGTCGGCGGCGAGGTCAAGTTCGCCTGCGTCGACGGCCCCGACTTCGACGCGCACCAGATCGACTTCGCCGAACTGAACGCGCGGCAGCGCCGCTTCAAGACCCAGGAGACGCAGGCCAACGACGACTTCGCGCATGTGTGCAGCCTCGAGAAGACGCTGATCATCGACGGCAAGCGCACCTACAAGAAGTACTCGGCGGTGACGCCGCACCAGGCCAAGATGCCCGAGCGCGAGGCGCACGACCGCGCGGCCAACTTCAAGGAGGTCAACCTCGGCTACGGCTGGACCGAGGCGCTCTACGAGGCCGAGCGCTGCGTGCAGTGCCACAAGCCCACCTGCATCGCCGGTTGCCCGGTGGCGATCGACATCCCCAAGTTCATCCGCCAGCTGATCGTGCGCGACCTCGACAGCGCGCTCGAGACGATCAACGAGTCGAGCATCTTCCCTTCGGTGTGCGGCCGCGTGTGCCCGCAGGAGCGGCAGTGCGAGGCGCAGTGCGTGATCATCAAGAAGAAGCTCGAGCCGGTGGCGATCGGCCGCCTGGAGCGCTTCGTGGGCGACTACGGCAAGGCGCGCGCGGCCAAGCTGCTCGCCGCGCCGGGCTCGCTCGGCAAGGTGGCGATCGTCGGCTCGGGGCCGGGCGGGCTCGCCGCGGCGGCCGACCTGGCGCGCTTCGGCGCCGAGGTCACGGTGTACGAGGCGCTGCACGTGGTGGGCGGCGTGCTGCGCTACGGCATCCCGTCGTTCCGGCTGCCGCGCGACATCATCGACCGCGAGGTGCAGCGCCTGACGCAGATGGGCGTGCGCTTCGAGCTGAACAAGGTGATCGGCAAGACCTTCACGCTGGCCAAGCTGATGGGCGAGAAGGGCTTCGGCGCGGTGTTCGTGGCCGCCGGTGCCGGCGCGCCGACCTTCATGGGCATCCCGGGTGAGAACGCCGGCCAGGTGCTGTCGGCCAACGAGTTCCTCACGCGCGTGAACCTGATGGGCGGCGACCAATTCCCGTACCAGGGCACGCCGGTGGGCATGGGCAAGCATGTCGTGGTCATCGGCGCCGGCAACACCGCGATGGACTGCCTGCGCGTGGCCAAGCGGCTCGGCGCCGACAGCGTGCGCTGCGTCTACCGCCGCACCGAGGCCGAGGCGCCGGCGCGCATCGAGGAGCTGCGCCACGCCAAGGAAGAAGGCATCGAGTTCTGCTTCCTGCACGCGCCCGAGGAGATCCTGCTCGACGACGCCGGCGACGTGCGCGGCATGCGCGCGCGCATCATGCAGCTCGGCGAGCCCGACGAGCGCGGCCGCCGCAAGCCCGAGCCCACCGACGAGACCGTGGAGCTCGCCTGCGACACCGTGATCTACGCGCTCGGCACCAAGGCCAACCCGATCGTCGGCCGCGCCACCGCCGGCCTCGGCCTCGACAAGCGAGGCTACATCGCCGCCGACGAGCGCACGCAGTCGACGAATCTGCCGGGCGTGTTCGCCGGCGGCGACATCGTCACCGGCGGCGCCACGGTGATCCTGGCCATGAGCGCCGGCCGCCGCGCCGCGCGCGCGATGGCCGCCTACTTGCGCGACCCGCAGCGGCGCTGGCCGGTGGTGGTCGACGACGCGAGCGCGGGCGATGCGGCCGACGAAGCGGCCACGGCCAAAGGCCCGGTGCATTGACCGCCGGGCTCCACGCACTGACGAGAGGTTCCGCCATGGCCCTGTGCCCCAAGTGCCACCAGCCGCTGGCCGACGACGAAGACGGCGAATACATCTGCTGCGCCGGCGAGACGCTGCAGTGGCGTTGCGCGCAATGCGCCAAGGTCAGCGAAGGCTTTGCGTTTCCGTACGGCCTGTGCCCGCATTGCGGCGGCACGCTGCGCGCCGAGGGCGCAACGCAGCCCGGCGCACGCGCGGCCGCGCTGGAGGCGCTGCGCACCGCGTTCGAGATCGAACTCGGTGGGCGCGACTTCTACCACCGCGCCGCCGGCACGGTGAGCGACGCGACGGTGGCCGACCTGTTCGCGCGCTTTGCCGAGATGGAAACCGAGCACCTCGAAACGCTCGCGCGCCGCTACCACGTGCAGGCACCGACGGCCTCGACCGGGCTCAGCGTGGGCCGCGTGGCGATCTACGCCGGCGCCGGCAGCGCACCCGACACGCCCGAGGGCCTGTTCAGCGTGGCGATCGCGCTCGAGGAGCGCGCTGCGGCGTACTTCGCATCGAAGGCCGACGACGCGGCGCAGGGCACGCCCGAGCGCGAGCTGTACCGCGAACTCGCCGCCGAGGAGCGCGAGCATGCGAGCCTGCTGCAAGGCGAGCTGCAGCGCTGGCGGCAGGGCAAGGCGGGGCAGATGATGCAAGGCGACCCGCGGGGCTGAACCGCGGCGGCGCGCCTATTCGGCCTTGATGTTCGCGCGCTGAATCACCGCCTTCCAGCTCTCGAACTCGTCGCGCATCACCTTGGCGAACTGCTCTGTCGTGCCGCCGGCCGGGTCGGCGCCGGCGCGGCGCAGCATCTCGGCCACCTCGGGCGAGGCGACCACGGCGTTCACGTCGCGATGCAGGCGCTGCACGATCTCGGCCGGCGTGCCCGCGGGCACCAGCACGCCGAACCAGTTGGAGAAGTCCATGCCGCTGACGCCGATCTCGCCGAAGGTGGGCACATCGGGCAGCGAGCCCGAGCGCTTGGCGCCGCTGACGGCCAGCGCGCGCACCTTGCCGTCCTTGATGTGCGACTGCGCCGAGACGATCGAATCCATCAGGAACGCGATCTGCCCGGCCACCAGATCGGTGATCACGAGCCCGGTGCCGCGGTACGGGATGTGCACCACGTAGAGCCCGCCCGCGCGCCACTTGAACATCTCGGCCGACAGATGCGGATAGGTGCCGATGCCGCTGGAGCCGAAGTTGTACTTGCCCGGGTTGGCCTTGAGCAGCGCGATCAGCTCCTTCGCGCTGCGCGCGGGAAACGACTGCCCCACCACCAGCACGCTCGGCGCGTCGGCGACGTGGGCCACGGCGATGAAGTCCTTGAACGCGTCGTACGGGATCTGCGGGCTCAGCGCCGGCCCGATCGAATGCGTGGAGCTGGTCGACATCAGGATCGTGTAGCCGTCGGGCGCGGCCTTGGCCACGGCGTCGGCTCCGATGGTGCCGCCGGCGCCGGGCTTGTTGTCGACCACCACCTGCTGGCCGAGCGCACCCGAGAGCTTCTGCGCCACGGCACGGCCGATGATGTCGGTGGCGCCGCCGGCGGGGAACGGGATCACCATGCGCACCGGCCTGGCCGCGGGCCAGGCCTGCGCGAGTGCGGTCGAGGGCTGCGCGAGCAGGATCGCCAGCGCGGCGAGCAACGGTCGGAACATGGGGGCCTCCTGGCGCCGGTGATCATAGCCAGCGCCGGGCCCGGGCCCGTTGATCGGCATACGGGTCATGGTATATTGGTAAGTAGTTGATGACTTACCGGCGACACCACCCCCGATGCAAACTCGACTCCCCACCGAGGAACGCCAGGCCGAGATCGTGGCGGCCGCGTTGCGCCTGGCCAGCGCGTCGAGCCCGGCGCTGATCACCACCGGCGACATCGCCGAGGCGATCGGCGTCACGCAGGGCGCGGTGTTCAAGCACTTCCCGACCAAGGACGCCATCTGGCTGGCCGCGATGCGCTGGGTGCGCGAGTCGCTGCTGCGCGCGCTGCAGGGCGCGGTGGCGCAGGCCCGCACGCCACGCGACGCGCTGCACGCCATGTTCACGACGCATGTCGAGTTCGTGATCGCGCACCCCGGCGTGCCGCGCGTCATCTTCCATGAGCTGCAGCAGAGCGCCGACTCCGCGGCCAAGCTCGAGGTGCGCGCGGTGCTCCAGGGCTACCGCAAGCTGCTGCTGGCGGTGCTGGGCCAGGCGGTCGCGCAGCGGCAGATCGGCGCCGATGTCGACCCCGAGGCCGCCGCCACGGCGTTCATCGGGCTCGTCCAGGGGCTCGTGATGCAGTCGATGCTGGCCGGCCGGCCCGCGGCGATGCGCCAGCAGGCCGAGCGTGTCTTCGCGCTGTATCTGCGCGGCACGGGAGCTGCATCGTGAAGCTCGCGCCGCTCACCCGCAGCCGGCTGCTGCTGTCCGCGCTGGGCCTGGCGTTGCTGGTGGCCATGGGCTTCGTGGTCATGCGCTCCGGCCCGCTCGCGCCGACGCGGGTCACCGTGACGCAGGCGGCCGAAGGGCAGATCACGCCGGCGCTGTTCGGCATCGGCACGGTCGAGGCGCGGCGCAGCGTGCTGATCGGCCCGACCGCGGCCGGGCGCGTCAAGGCGGTGGCCGTCGACGTGGGCGACACGGTCAAGGCCGGCCAGCTGCTGGCCGAGATGGATCCGGTGGACCTCGACGAACGCGCGACGGCGCTCGATGCGTCGATCGCGCGCGCCGGCAGCGCGGTGGCCGCGGCGCAGGCGCAGCGGCAAGACGCGATCGCACGGCGCGAGCTGGCGGCTGTCAATGCGCGTCGCTACGCCGACCTGGCGGCGCAGAACTTCATCAGCCCCGGCGCGCTCGAGGCGCGGCTGCAGGAGCAGGCGTCGGCCGACGCCGCCGTGAGTGCCGCCGAGGCCAATCTCGCGGCCGCGCGGCAGGACCGGCAGCGGCTCGGCGCCGAGCGCGCCGGTGTTCGCCAGCAACGCGCCAACGTGCAGCTGCGCTCGCCGATCGACGGCGTGGTGGTCGGCCGCGACGCCGAGCCCGGCTCCACCGTCGTCGCGGGCCAGGCGGTGCTGCGGCTGATCGAGCCGTCGTCGCTGTGGGTCAAGGTGCGTCTCGACCAGGGGCGCTCGGCCGGCCTGGCCGTGGGCCTGCCGGCGCGGATCGTGCTGCGCTCCGACCCGGGGCGCGCGATCTCCGGCAAGGTGGCGCGCGTGGAGGCGGTGAGCGACAGCGTGACCGAGGAGCGTGTGGCGCAGGTCGGCTTCGACCAGGTGCCCGCTGCGCTGTCGGTGGGCGAGCTGGCCGAGGTGACGCTGAGCCTGCCGGTGACGCCCAGGGCGGTGACGCTGCCCAATGCCGCCATCAAGCGGCCGCAGGGGCGCACCGGCGTGTGGACGATCGACAGCGGCGGCCTGCGCTTCACGCCGGTCCGCCTCGGCCAGGCCAGCCTCGACGGGCAGGTGCAGGTTCTCGACGGTCTGCCGCCGGCATCGACCGTGGTGGTGCACAGCGAGAAGGAGCTCGACGCCGCGAGCCGCATCCGCGTGGTGGAGTCGCTCGCGGGGCAGCGGCCGTGATCAGCCTGGCCGGACGCGACATCCTGCACTCGTGGGGCAAGTTCGTGCTCACGGGGCTGGGCCTCGGCCTGCTGATCGGCGTGACGCTCACGATGGCCGGCGTCTACCGCGGCATGGTCGACGATGCGCGCGCGCTGCTCACCAACAGCGGCGCCGACCTGTGGATCGTGCAGCAGGACACGCAGGGGCCGTATGCCGAATCGTCGAGCCTGCGCGACGACGTGGTGCGCGGCGTGCTGGGCCTGCCCGGCGTGGAGCGCGCGGCCAACGTGACCTACCTGACGATGCAGGTGCGGCGCGCAGACAGAACGCCCGACGCGACACCGGACGACACAGCCGACGACGTGCGCGCGATGGTCGTCGGCTTCGAGCCCGGCCAGCCCGGCGAACCCGGCTATCTGGTGGCGGGCCGCCACATCACGCGCAGCCACTACGAAGCCGTGGCCGACGTGCGCACCGGCTTCGCGCTGGGCGAACGCATCCGCATCCGCCGCCACGATTACACCGTGGTCGGCCTGACGCGGCGCATGGTGTCTTCCGGCGGCGACCCGATGGTCTTCGTGCCGTTGAAGGACGCGCAGGAAGCGCAGTTCCTGAAAGACAACGACGCCATCGTCAACGAGCGCGCACGCACCGCCGCCAACCCGGCGCTGAACCGGCCCGGCGTGCCGGGGCTGCTCGAGGCCGTGCAAGCCGCGCAGGCGAGCAACCGCAACGTCAACGCGATTCTGGTGCAGGTTCGCGCGGGCGCGGACCCCGAGCGCGTGGCCGAGCCGGTGCGCCGCTGGAAGCACCTGGAGGCCTACACGCGCGCGCAGATGGAGGAGATCCTGGTCGCCAAGCTGATCGCCACCTCGGCCAGGCAGATCGCGATGTTTCTCGTGATCCTGGCGATCGTCAGCGCGGCCATCGTCGCCTTCATCATCTACACGATGACGCTGGGCAAGATCCGCGAGATCGCGGTGCTCAAGCTGATCGGCACGCGCAACCGCACCATCGCCGGCATGATCCTGCAGCAGGCGCTGGGCCTGGGGCTGATCGGCTTCGTGGTGGGCAAGGTGGCGGCCACGATCTGGGCGCCGGTGTTCCCCAAGTACGTGCTGCTCGAGCCGGGCGACGCGGCGCGCGGCCTGGTGGCGGTGATGGTGATCTGCGCGCTGGCCAGCACGCTGGCGATCCGCGTCGCGCTGCGCGTCGACCCGGCCGCGGCGATCGGAGGTTGAGGTGGCCGAGCTCGGCATCCGCATCGAAGGCCTGCGCAAGCGCTACGGCCACGGCGACACCGCGGTCGATGCGCTGAAGGACGTGAACATGACGGTCGCGCCCGGCGAGGTGGTGGGCCTGATCGGCCCCTCGGGCTCGGGCAAGAGCACGCTGCTCAAATGCCTGGGCGCGGTGATCGAGCCCAGCGGCGGCAAGATGGTGCTCGGCGGCGAGCCGATCTACGACGACGGCTGGAAGATCCCCGACCTGCGCGCGCTGCGCCGCGACAGCATCGGCTTCGTGTTCCAGGCGCCATACCTGATCCCGTTCCTCGACGTCACCGACAACGTGGCGCTGCTGCCGATGCTCGCAGGGCAGCCGAACGCGCAGGCCCGTGCGCGCGCAAGGGAGTTGCTGAAGGCGCTCGACGTCGACCATCGCGCCGCCGCGCAGCCGTCGGAGCTCTCGGGCGGCGAGCAGCAGCGGGTGTCGATCGCGCGCGCGCTCGCCAACCGGCCCCCGGTGATCCTCGCCGACGAGCCCACCGCGCCGCTGGACAGCGAGCGCGCGCTGGCGGTGGTGCGCATCCTCAACCAGATGGCGGTGCAGTACCACACCGCGGTCATCGTCGTCACGCACGACGAGAAGATCATCCCGACCTTTAAGCGGCTCTATCACATCCGCGACGGGCGCACGCACGAGGAGCGCGGCGAGGCGATCAGCTTGCCGACCTGATCGGCGCGTCGAGCTCGGCCGCGCAAGCCTCAGCCCGCTGCCCCTTGCCATCGCACGAGACGCGCGAAGTCCTCGATGCGCAACTCGACACCCAGACCGGGCGCGTCGGACAGCGCGCTCCGGCCCTCGTGCACCGGGGGCGGTTGCTCCCTACTTCGAGGTGGAGGCATCGCTGGTCATCCGGGAGTCAACTGGCCCTAGTCGGCGCTGATCTTCGCGGCGACGATCACCTTCGCCCAGCGATCGACCTCGGCGTTCAAGAAGCGCGCGAACTCGGCCGCTGGCCGCGCGTCGACGCGAAAGCCCTGGGTACCGGCTTTCTCGGCCATCTCGGGTGTCTTCATGATCGCCACGGCTTCGTTGCCGAGCTTGGTGGTGATCGCGTCGGGCAGCGCCGCGGGCGCCATGATCCCCGTCCAGTTCTCGACCTGCAGCTCGGGCAGGCCGGCCTCGGTGCTGGTCGGCACGTCGGGCACGGCGGGGTGGCGCGCGGTGCTGGCGATCGCCAGCGCACGCAGCTTGCCCGACTTGACGTGCGCGATGCTCTCGGGGAAGTTGGAGAAGATCACGTCGAGCTGGCCACCGATGAGATCGGTCATCGACGGCGCGCCGCCCTTGTAGGGCACGTGCTGGATGGCACTGCCGGTCAGCTGGTTGAAGAACGCGAGCGTCAGGTGCGGCGGCGTGCCGTTGCCGCTGGAGCCGCCGTTGAGCGGCTTGGACTTGGCCGCGTCCATCAGCGCGCGGAAGTCGCGGATCGGGCTCGTGGCCGGCACCACCACCAGCATCGGGCTGCCGGCGAGCAGCGCCACGGCGCGCAGGTCCTTCTGCAGGTCGTACGGCGCCTTGCCCTTGAACAGCGTGGCGTTGACCGCATGCGACATCGTGGTCGCGAGGATGGTGTTGCCGTCGGGCGCAGCCTTGGCCACCGCGTCGGCGCCGATCATGCCGCCGCTGCCCGGCTTGTTGTCGACCACGACGTTGACGTTCCAGCGCTTGCCGAGCTGCTCGCCGACGAGGCGCGCCATCACGTCGGTCAGGCCCCCCGGCGGAAAGGGCACGACATAGCGCACGGTGCTGCCGGCGCGCGGCCAGTCGGCCGATTGCGAAAAGCCCATCCCCGGCAGCAGTGCCGTGGCGCCGAGCAGCAGGGAACGTCGCTGCATGGTTGGTCTCCGGTGGTTGTCGTCAGCGCAAGAGTTCAGCGGCCGGCCAGGGCGGCGAGCGAGGCCAGCATCGCGTCGGGCACGTTCAGGCCCTCGGCCTCCGCCTTGCGGCGCAGCGCTTCGCGGCGCGCGCCGGGCAGGCGCACGCCGTCGTCGCGCAGCATCTCGCTCACCAGCACGTCGAGCCGGTCGAGGTAGGCACCGCTGCCGGTGCTTCCGGCAAGTGCGCCGGGGTCGATCACGACGAAGGCCTGACCGATGCCCGGCCGGTTGCCCTCGTCGACGAAGAAGCTCGACGCCTCGAAACCGAAGTTAGCGCCGATCACCGCAGTGACCAGCAGCTCGACCACGAGCGCCAGCATCGCGCCCTTGGGCGACGAGACGGCGCCGATCGGCAGCATCGAGCCCTCGAGCGCGGCCCTCGCATCCGTGGTGGGGTCGCCGTGCCGGTCGAGCGCCCAGCCGGCGGGGATCGGTTTGCCTTCCTTGGCGGCGACCATGACCTTGCCGCGCGCGACTTCCGACAGGCTCAGGTCGACGATCAGCGGATCGTGCGCGCGGCGCGGAAAGACCGCGGCCACCGGGTTGGTGCCGAAGATCGCATGCCGCCCGCCGGCTGCCGGCATCGCCGCCGGCGAGTTGGCGAAGGCAAGGCCCACCAGACCAGCGCGCGCGGCGGCGCGCAGGTGGTCGGCCAGCACGCCGCCATGGTGGCTGCGCACCACGCCGACGAAGCTAACCCCGTGCTCGCGCGAGCGCGCGATGGCTTCTTCGACGGCCAGCGCGCAGGCCGGAAAGGCGAGGCCGCCACCGGCGTCGACCACCGCGGTGCCGCCTTTGGCGCGCACGACGCGCGCCACCGCCGCACCGTCGACACGGCCGTTGCGCAGGTGCGTGGCGTACTGCGCCACGCGCGACAGCCCGTGCGACCCGATGCCCTGCGCCTCGGCCAGCACCAGCGCCGCGGCAGTGGCGGCAGCCATCGACTCGTTGGCGCCGGCGCAGCGCAGCGCCGCGGCCACCAGCTCGCGCAATGCCCCCGCAGCAACGACCGCCATCAGCCCAGCGCCTCCACGACCTTGTCGGCGATGAGGAACGACACGCGCTCGTTGGCCTCGGCCGTGACGCCGGCCACGTGCGGCGTCAGCACGAGGTTGGGGCATTGCGCGAAGGGCGGCGCCGCGGCAAGCGGCTCGCTGTCGAACACGTCGAGCGCCGCGCCGCCGAGCGTGCCGCTGCGCAGCGCCTGCGCCAGCGCGACCTCGTCGACGATGCCGCCGCGCGCCGTGTTGATCAGCACCGCGCCCTTCTTCATCCGCGCGATCCGCTCGGCACCGAACAGGCCGCGCGTCGACGGCACCAGCGGCACGTGCAGGCTCACGACGTCGGCGGCGCGAATCACCTCGTCGAGCCCGGTGCAGCGCACGCCGTGGGCAGCAAAGGCGGGGTGGTCTGCGTCCATCATGGCGTCGAAGGCGATGACCTGCATGCCCAGCGCCTTCGCGAGCCTGGCGGTGTGCTGGCCGATCGAGCCGAAGCCGATCAGCCCGAGCGTCTTGCCGGCGGCCTCGCGGCCGTTGGACAGCGCGGCCCGGGGCCACGTGCCGTCGGCCACCTGTGCGCTCGACTGGTAGGCGCCGCGCAGCAGCAGCATCGCCGTGCAGACGACGTATTCGGCCACCGACAGCGCGTTGGCCCCGGTCGCCGGGATGACCTGCATGCCGCGGGCCTCGCACGCCTCGACGTCGATGTTGTCGAGCCCCACGCCGAGCCGGCCGACGACCTTGCAGCGGGGCACGAGCGCGTCGAGCAGCGCGCCGCGCACCTGCGTGCGGTTGCGCACGATGATCGCGTCGCAGCGCGCCGCCTCGGCGGCCAGGCGCGACGCGTCGTCGACCAGCTTCGCGTCGTAGTGCACCTCGTGCTTCGCCGCGAGGCGCGCCACGGCGCGCTCGTCCATGAACTCCGCGACGACGATGCGCGCCATCGCCTCAGGCGCTCTCGTACAGCCGCGTCAGCACGAATTCGCGGTGGCCGAGCGCCTCGGCCGCGGTGAGGCGGCCGTTGGCCGTGCGCAGCATGCATTCGAGCAGCTTGTCGCCGGCCTGGTCGAGCGTGATCTCGCGCTGCAGCAGCCCGGTGACGTCGACGTCGACGTGCTCGCTCATCGTGCGCACCGTGCGCGGGTTGGCGCAGATCTTGATGACCGGCAGGATCGGATTGCCGATCACGTTGCCCTGCCCGGTCGGGAAGAAGTGCACCGCGTAGCCCGACGCGGCGCACAGCGTGACCATCTCGGCGGCGGCCGACGAGCTGTCCATGAACCACAGGCCCGGATGCGTCGGCATCTCGGCCTTGTCGATGACGCCGTCGACGCTGCACTTCTTGCCGATCTTCTGGATGTTGCCGAGCGCCTTTTCCTCGATGGTCGTGAGGCCGCCGGCGATGTTGCCCTTGGTCGGCTGGCTGTCGGACAGGTCGCTCGTCTTGTGGCGGTTGACGACGTCCTGGTAGCGGTCGAACATGAACATGAACTTCTTGCGCACCGCGTCGTTGGCGCAGCGCGCGGCGACGATCTGCTCGCCGCCGGTCAGCTCGGTGGTCTCGCCGAAGCACAGGTAGTTGCCCAGAGCGTGCAGCTTGTCGAAGGCGTTGCCGACCGCCGGGTTGGCGCCGCAGCCGCTGGTGGTATCGCTCTCGCCGCACTTGGTGCTGACCCACAGCTCCTTCAGCGCGCAGGCCTCGCGCTGCTTCTCGCTGGCCCACTGCACGAACTCGCGCGCGGCCTTGCTGGCGCGCATGATGGTGTCGTGGTCGCCGTGCAGCTCGATGCCGAAGCCCACGACCGGCTTGCCGGTGGCCTTGATGCCGTCGACCACCTTCTGCGTCCAGCCGTCTTCGATGCCGATGACGACGACGGCGGCAACGTTGGGGTTGCAGCCGGTGCCGATCAGCGTGCGGAAGTGCAGCTCGAGATCGGCGCCGAACTGCAGGCGGCCGTAGGGATGCGGAATGGCCAGCGTGCCCTTGATGTTGTGCGCGACGGCCTCGGCCGCGGCGTTGGACAGATCGTCGAGCGGCAGCACGATGACGTGGTTGCGCACGCCGACGCGGCCGTTCTCGCGCCGGTAGCCGAGGAAGGTGGTGTTGCTGGAAACGACGGACATGTTGGCTCCTTGCACGCTCGGGCTTACCAGCGCTTGGTCTTGATGTTCTGCACGTGGGCGTGCTCGCCCGCCTTGATGGGCGCCACGACCTTGCCCATGTCGATGCCGTACTTCCACACCGTGTCGCCGGGGGCCATGTCTTTCAGCGCGACCTTGTGGCCGATGGGGATGTCCTGGCGCGCCTGCACGCTGGTCATCTTGTCTTCGTCCATGATCCAGCCGTTCAGCGTCTGGCCCGCCTTGACGCCTTCCACGACGACGACGGCGACGGTGTCCTTGGCGTCGTGCAACACGAAGTGAATCATCCTGGGGTCTCCTGCTGGGGCGCATGCCGCGCTGCGCGCAGTGTCGGCGCGGCCAAACCGGCGTGTCAACCCGGTCATTTAGATGACTTGCATGCCACGCCGCGCACGCGCGAGAATCGCGCGGCACCATGCTGGTCGACACCACACCCGCCTTCGGGCCGATCGAGCCCGGCGGGCACGGCGGCCCGCTGTATCGCGCCGTCAAGCGCGCGCTGCTGCGCGCCATCGAGCAGCGCGACTGCGGCCCCGGCGATGCCCTGCCCAGCGAGACGGAGCTGGCGCGCGCCTTCGGCGTCTCGATCGGCACGATCCGCCATGCCGTGGACGAGCTGGTGGCCGAGCACATCCTGGTGCGCCGGCAGGGGCGCGGCACCTTCGTGGCCGTTCACAACGCCGATCGCTTCCTGTTCCAGTTCTTCCACGTCGAGCGCAGCGATGGGCGGCGCGATTCGCCCCAGGTGGAGTTGCTGCTGTTCGAACGCGGCCGCGCCGAGGAGGAGCCTGCGCAGGCCTTGGGTCTGAAGGTCGGAGAACCGGCCATCCGGATCGAGAACCGCCTGCTGCTGCAGGGGCGACCGGTCATCCACGACCGGATCACGCTGCCGGCGCTGCTGTTCAAGGGGCTCGGCGAGAAGCGCTTTCGCGAGCGCCCGAGCACCATCTATCACCTCTACCAGACCGAGTTCGCGATCACCGTGACCCGCGCGCAGGAGCGCGCCCGCGCCGTGGCCGCGGACCGCGCCGCGTCGAAGATCCTCGGCATTGCGCCGGGGACGCCGGTCATGGAAGTGCGCCGCACCGCGCTGACCTTCGGCGACAAGCCGGTGGAGTATCGCGTGTCGACCATCAACACGGCGCATCACGAATACGTGCACCTGCTGTCGCGGCCGACCTGAGCGCACGTTGCCCACCGTGCCCCTCGATGGGTGGCACGACCCTTGTCGAATCGCGCGGCCAACGAAAACGGGTTAGGCGCCGAAGCACCTAACCCGTTGATCCAGAAGCCAAACGTTGGCGCGGCTGGCAGGATTCGAACCCACGACCCCTTGGTTCGTAGGCGCGGATCGGTAATCAGTTCCCAATGAAATCAACGGCTTAGCGGCGCCCTCAGTGTCGCGCAGTGCAGGGAAGTGACCGGGTCAGATCGGAAAGTCGCGCAAAAGTCGCGCAGACCGAGATCTGCAGATTTCGGCAGCCATTGCTCGGTCAATTCAGTCCGCCCCAGTCAGTGGGTACCAACGGCGTGCGAGCCAGCGTCGCCTTGACACGGGCGATCAGAAGGCCGACCTGGCGGGGCACGGACCGCGTCGCAGTGACGGCATACACGGGCCAGGACGTCGTCTGATGCACAGTCAGGACGCGAACTAGGCGTCGCGCCTGCACGCTCTGTGCGACCACGTGAGCCGGCAACAGGGCTAGGCCGCGACCCTCTTCGGCCCACGTGCGCACCAGTGCCACGCTGTTGGCTCCGAGCACGCAAGGGCCTGGAGCGGCGTCCCACCGCAGTGTCCCGACCTTCCATGCCATCGAGCCCTGGGCCGTGCGCAGGTCAAGGCACGGCAGCGCCTGAAGTTGCTCCACGGCCGTGATCGTCGGCAGCCGGCGCAGAAGCGCCGGCGCGGCATACACGCCGCTGGTCACGTCGGCGATCTTGCGGGCCACCACCCGGTCATCCATCGGCTTGCCGATGCGCAGCGCCAGGTCTACCGGCTCGCGCATGAGATCGACTGCCTGCGAAGACAGGTCGAGTTCCACTCGCAGACCGGGTTGCGTGTCGGCGAACTGCGCGATGGCCGGCCCAAGCAATTCGACGCCCAGGTCCACGGGCATGGACACGCGCAGCACGGCCTGTCGGCCACTGCCTCCGACGAGAGCTTCCTCGGCGCGCGTGGCGGCGTCCATCACCTCCAGGCAGCGTTCGAAGAACGGCTTGGCGGCTGACGCCAGCGCGACGCTGCGCGTGGTGCGCACGAGCAGCCGCATGCCCAGGCGCTGCTCCAGGGCCGCGATGCGCCGTGACAGTGTCGACAAGGGCATCGATAGGCGAACGGAAGCATGCCGGAAGCTGCCGGCACGGACCACTTCGACGAACAGGGCCAGATCCTGCAAAGAACCCATCAACTGTCTCATATTCGGGACAGTGTATTCCGACGGAAGCGATCCCAGGTGCGCCTTGGCGGCCTAGCATCGCGGCACGAAGGAGGCTTCAGCATGTCGAACCTTCACCCTCTCATCGCGGCGCTGCTGGCTTTGGCCAGCACCTTCTCCGGCAGCCTGCACGCCCAGGCGGCACGCCCGCCTGCACCGCAGGCCGCCGACATCCAGGGGCAATGGAGCAGCGCCGGGCCGGAGAACTACGGTAGCCACCATGCCACTCGAAGTTTCGCCATCACCGAGCGTACTTGGCAGGTGCGCTACCAGGCCTTCGCAGACCCGCAGGCGCAGCAGCCGCTCTTCACGATCCGGGTGGCTGGCGCGTATGCGCTGGGCGATGCCTCGGCCAAGGTGGCCGGTGCGCGCGAGGGCATCTTCCCAGCGCTCAGCCGCAGCATCACAGCCGACAGCGAAGCCGGCGTGCAAATGTTTGCCGGTATGGGCTGCCCGCTGGAGCGCGGCCGGGAGACATTTCTGCTCAGCACAGGCTGCGGCTTCGTGCCGGGCCTGATGCAGTCCATGGGCGAATACGACCTGATCGCTCTGAGCCAAGGTCAGTTGTTCTTCGGCGATCGAGCGGGCGACCTGTCCAAGGCGCGACCGGAGAAGCTTACGCCGTACCCCCTGCTGCGTCGCCCCTGACGCCCGCCGCCACGACATGGGCAAGACGATCGGCATCATCGGCGCTTCGGCCGGCGTGGGCGCACTATGCGTACGGCTGGCGCTGAACCGTGGACATCGGATCCGGACGCTGTCGCGGCGGGTTGAAGGCCTGCCCCGACACGCTGGCCTGGAGGCGATCCAGGGCAGCGCCACCGACGTTCAGGCTCTGCGCCGTGCGTTGCAGGGCGCCGAGGCCATCGTGGTGACGCTGGGCACCGGCATGGACCGCAAGCCCACCACGCTGTATTCGGACTTCGGCCGCGCACTGCTGCAGTTGCAGCCAGAACTGGGATCCACACCGATCCAGATCCTCACCGGCTTCGGCGCCGGCGACAGCGCGGCCTACCAAGGGCCGGTGGCGCGGTTGCTGTTTCGCCTGCTGCTGCGCGCCGTCTACGAGAATAAGACCGCGCTGGAGGAAATGGTGCAGGCAAGCTCGTTGAACTGGTCGCTCGTTCGGCCCGGCCTGCTGACCAATGCCGCGACGGCCGAGCCGGCCCATGTGCAGACGGACTACCACCCGGGCATGAAGGTGGGCGCCGTCAGCCGCAGGGCTGTGGCCCGCTTCCTGATCGAGCAGGCTGAGCACCCGACCTGCCAGTACCTCAAGCCGGCCTTGTCGGCCCGGGCTTAGACACGCGAGGAGAAGCAGCAAGCGCCTCGAAGCCTTTCGTGGCGGCGTGATCGCGATCACCCTCACGAACATGGTGCAGGCGATGAAGATGTTCCACGGGGACGCCTGCGATGCTGTGGCTGATTCCCCAGCGACGGTCAAGATCAACCATCCCATCAGGCCGTTCGGAACCCCCAGGTTTGCGCTCACCGGAGCCGAGCCGAGAGTCTGGCAGCCCGCGACGGCGACGGCTCTCTCCACTTGGCTTCCCGCTCGACTAGTGGTAACATAAACGTGACCAATAGCCATGCTGGATGTACGCGAGTACCTGGAAGAAGACGGTACCAGTCCCTTCGCGGAGTGGTTCGCAGCTCTGGACGCAATCGCGGCAGCCAAGATCACGGTTGTCCTGGCGCGCATCGAGCAAGGCAACCTCTCCAACGTCAAAGGCGTCGGCGAGGGGGTGCTGGAATACAAGCTCGACTTCGGGCCGGGCTACCGGGTGTACTTCGGCCGCGACGGTGAAGTGCTGGTCATCTTGTTGGCCGGCGGGACGAAGAAGCGGCAGCAGCGCGACATCGAGGCCGCGCAGGCTCGCTGGGCGGCCTACAAGCGGCGTAAACGATCGGCGAGGTGAACCATGGCTCTGACTCGTGACTTCAAGGCGACGGTGCTGGCGCGCGTCCAGGCCGACCCAAAATTCCGCGATGCCCTGCTTAAGGAAGGCATCGAGACCATGCTGGCCGGTGACGTAGATACCGGCAAGGCGATCCTGCGGGACTACATCAAGGCGACGGTCGGGTTCGAGCAGCTAGGCGCCGAAACCGGCTCATCGCCCAAGAGCCTGATTCGCATGTTCGGGCCGACCGGCAACCCGCAGGCGCGCAACCTGTTCAACGTCATCAGTCACCTGCAGCGCCACGCCGGGCTCACCCTGCACGTGACTGCCCAGTCGCATTGACAGCTGCCCGCGCGCACCCGCACAGCGGGTGCTGCGCCTTAAGAACTTAGGAGGCCGACATGGCGACGCCATCGACCATCGAATGGACCGAGCAAACCTGGAACCCGACCACGGGGTGCACCAAGGTCTCGCCGGGATGCAAGCACTGCTACGCCGAAGTGATGGCGCGCCGTCTGCACGCCATGCGGGCACCCGGCTACGAGAACGAGTTCAATCTCACCGTGCATGAGGGCCGGCTGCAGCAGCCCCTGTCGCGGAAGAAGCCCACCACCTACTTCGTGAACAGCATGAGCGACCTGTTCCATGAGGATGTGCAGGACGCCTTTCTGGACCGGGTGTTCTCGGTCATCGAGGACACGCCGCATCACACCTACCAGATCCTCACCAAGCGGGCTGAACGGCTACCCGAGTATTTCGCGCGCCGGGCATGCGCGCAAAACGTGTGGCTCGGCGTCTCCGTGGAAGACCGGAAATACGGCGTCCCTCGCATTGACCACCTGCGCCGGGTGAACGCGCACATCCGCTTCCTGTCGGTCGAGCCGCTGCTCGAAGATCTGGGACGGATCAACCTGCGCGACATTCACTGGGTCATCGTCGGCGGCGAGTCGGGACCGAAGGCTCGGCCAATGCGAGAAGAGTGGGTAGCCGAAGTTCAAGCCCAGGCCGAGGCCGCCGGCGCGGCCTTCTTCTTCAAGCAGTGGGGTGGCTGGGGCGCCGACGGTGTCAAACGCGACAAGAAGGCGAACGGCCGAATCTTCCGCGGCCGCACCTGGGACGAGTACCCGCACGCCGCCGAGCAACAGCTATAGCGTGTCCAGAATGTCCTTGGCGATCTTGGTCGCCAGCCCGTAGGCCTTGGAGTTCGGGTTCGAGGCAGCGAAGTACAGCGCGAACAATGGTGCACCGCTCGGGTTCTTGGAATCACCGCCCTGGTACAGCACCTTGGGACTCGTCACCGCCGCAAACAACCCCTTGAGGCGGTCCGACACGAAGGCGAGCATCTCGCGATGGTCCGCATTGCGCTCGTCGCCATCGTCGCCGCCGAACAGATCCGTCTGGCGCTTCTGCACGTAGAACGCCTTTCGCCACTCGTCGGTGCCAAGCACACGAGTCAATGATGCTTCCTTGTCGGCGTCCAGCGCATCGGCGTTCTTCGCCGCCTGCCGGTACAAGCCAGCGTAGGGGAACAGGTACCAGACATCGACCGCACCGGTCTTGGCAATGGCCTGCAGCGTTGTCCAGTCGACGTGCATGCCGAATGGGTCGAGAAACAGCACCGCACGCTCGTTCTGCCACTGGTACTGAGCACACAGCGTCTTCAAGGCTGCGTTGGCATCGCTCTGAATGATCTCGATGGACTTGCCGGGATGCTCCGCCCCCAGCGCCTTTAATGCGGCGAGCTTCTTGGGCAGCAGCTCAATGAAGCAGTACTTGTGAAAGCCCGGGCTGGCGGCCAAGGCCCTTCGGGCTGAACCGTCGATGCTGGTCTTCGCACCGTTGACGGTGATATCGCAACGTCCGGTGCCCGCGAACGCGTCGATGTAGATCCGAGTGAAACTCTGCTTCCCGAGTGCCGTATTGAATGCGACAAGGTACTTCTGAAGAGCTTCCAGCTTGATGCGGGTCCAGACGCCGCCGAATGCGTGTTGATCGTCAGCTGAGCCAGCGTCCCCATCGTCGTCGAGCAGGTCGTCGTGCTTCGTCATCGCAGCCCTCAGGCGCCCCGCGTCAATTCGTACACCATATCACCCACAAACCGCCGAAACGATTCGTTCTCGACAAACTGCTTGTAGACCTGCGTGTCGTCCTTCAGCAGGATCTGCATCACCTTGCCCAGCGCCTGGTCGTGGGCCATGCGCGCGGTGTGCGGTGTGTTGTCCCGGGCGTTCTGGTAAGCCTGGTCGGCGGCCACCTTCGGTGCGATGTCGTCGCGGATGCGCCTGGCCACGCGGTCGCTGTCGGTGAACAACGTACCGAAACTGTCGTTGAAGGTCTTGAGAATGTTGCTCAGCCGGTCCAGTTCGGGCTCCGGTTTCGCACCTGGCCCATCGACCGGCACCGGTGCGATTTGCGCGTCGGCATCGTCCAGCGCGATGCGCATCCTGGCTTTCTTCTCGACGCGGTAGCTGTCCATGTCGATGGCTTCCAGGATGCCCTTGGCCAGGTCTTCTTCCTTCGGCGCCGGCAGCTTGGACACCAGCAGATTCAACAGGATCGAGAGCTTTTCCCACGCGGGGTTGGTACCGGGCATCACGGATGCCAGGAAGTCGTAGGTGCGGCAGAACACCTTGGCCTTGCCCTTGAACTCGACCTGCTGGTCTTCATCGAGCGTGCGCGTGTACCTGGCGACGCAGGCATCCAGGATCGGGTCAAGCTGGTCGCGCTGCGCGCCGGCCAGGAACAGCGAAGCAAACTGCTCCACCTGGTCGGGCGAGTAGACCTGCGCGCCGTCGAGCGCGCGCTGAAGGTCATGCAACTTGTTGGGGTCGGTTTCCTTCACCAGCAGCGTAGTGCGGTAGTAGTCCTGGAAGGCGAAGTTGATCGTCTCGCTGTTGTTCTGGAAGTCGAGCACGAAGCAATCGTGCTTCTGCGGGTGGGCACGGTTCAGCCGCGACAGCGTCTGCACGGCTTTGACGCCGGCGAGCGCCTTGTCCACGTACATCGTGTGCAGCAGCGGCTCGTCGTAGCCGGTCTGGAACTTGTCGGCGCAGATCAGGAAACGGTAGGGGTCGTCCTGGATCTTGTCGGCGATGTCCTTGCTCGGAAAGCCGTTGAGCGACGCTTCGCTCACCTTGGCGCCGCCGATCTCGTGCTCGCCCGAGAACGCGACGATGGCCTGGTAGGGGCTCTTGCGCTCCTGCAGGTAGGCCTTCATCGCACGGAAGTACTGGATGGCGCGCTCGATGCCGCTGGTCACCACCATGGCCCGGGCCTGGCCGCCGATCTTGCCCGCCGCCAGCACCTGCTCATGGAAGTGGTCCACCATGATCTCGGCCTTCAAGCGGATCGCGTGGTCGTGGCTTTCCACGTAACGGCGCAGCTTCTTCTTCGCCTTCTTGGTGTCGAACTCCGGGTCGTCTTCGATCTTCTTGACCAGCTTGTAGTAGCTGTCCACCGGCACGTAGTTCGCCAGCACGTCGAGGATGAAGCGCTCCTGCACCGCCTGCTTCATGCTGTAGTTGTGGAACGGCCTGTGCTTGACCTTGCCTTCAGCGTCGGGCGGCAACGGCTCGCCGAACATCTCCAGCGTCTTGTTCTTGGGCGTTGCGGTGAAGGCGAAGTAGCTGGCGTTGGTCAGCATCTTGCGCGCCGCCATGCGCGCTTCGAGCGCCGCGTTCACCACGTCTTCGGCATCGTGCTCGTCGTCATCGCCGGTCGGCCCGGCAGTCTCAACGAGCGCCTTGCCGAGTGCCGATCCCATCGCGGCCGAGGTCTTGCCGCCCTGGCCCGAGTGCGCCTCGTCGATCACGATGGCGAAGCTCTTGTCGCCCACGGCGCCGATCTCGTCGAGCACCCACGGGAACTTCTGCACCGTGGTGACGATGATTTTCTTGCCCTGCTCGATGAAGCGACGCAAGTCGCCTGAGTGCTCGGCATGGCCCACCGTGGCGCCCACCTGCATGAACTGCCGAACCGTCTTCTGGATCTGGTCGTCCAGGATGCGCCGGTCGGTGATGACGATCACCGAGTCGAAGACCTCCTTGCGGTCATCACCCGAACCGGCCTTCACAACTATGAGCTGGTGCGCCAGCCAAGCAATGGAGTTCGACTTGCCGCTGCCGGCCGAATGCTGAATCAGGTAGCGGCGGCCCACGCCATGCGCCCGCGCATCGGCGAGAGCCAGCCGCACGACGCCGAGCTGGTGGTAGCGCGGGAAGACCTGCGCGCGCTTCTTCTTGCCCGTCTTCGGATGCCTGGTCTCGACGATCTGGGCGTAGTTCTCCAGGATGTCGGTCAGGCCCGCAGGCGTGAGCACCTCTTTCCAGAGGTAGTCGGTCTTCAGACCGTGCGGATTGGGCGGGTTGCCGGCACCGCCGTCATTGCCCTTGTTGAACGGCAGGAACCACGAGGCCTTGCCCTTCAGCTCGGTGCACATGCGCACCTCGGCATCGTCCACGGCGAAGTGCACCACGCAGCGGCCGAACTCGAACAAGCGCTCGCGCGGATCGCGGTCGCGTCGGTACTGCTCCACCGCGTCTTCCACCGTCTGCTTGGTCAGGCTGTTCTTCAGCTCGAAGGTGGCGATGGGAAGGCCATTGATGAACAGGCACAGGTCGAGCGCGCGGCGCGTCTCGTCGCTGCTGTAAGCGAGCTGGCGCGTGACCGAGAAGCGGTTCGCCGCGTGCAGCGCCGCGGCCTTGGCATTGCCCTCTGACGGCGTGCCGTAGAAGAGATCGAAGTGCCCGGCGGGGTGGTGCTCGACGCCCTTGCGCAGCACGTCGATGACGCCGCGCTTGGCCGTTTCAGCCGAAAGCCGGCCCAGAAACTTCAGGCGGTTGATGTCCTTGGCGTCGTCGGCATCGGCCATGCCCAGCTTCTCGAGGGCCTTGGGCTGCGTGGCGCGCAGGAAGGCGAAGAGCTGCGCCACGTCCAGCGCATGGGCACGGTCGTAGTCCTTCGGGCTGCCGGCGAAGTAGCCGGTGCCGCCGTAGGGCACGGGCGGCCGGGACATCACGTTTGGAGGCGCGTCCAGGCCGTCGGTGCCCGTCATGTGCCGGACGATCAGCGATTCGAGGCCCTTCTCGCTGATGTCGGTGCTCATGCTTCGGTGGCCTCTTCGTCGGTGAGTTCGGCGTCGTCGACTTTGTCGCCGGGATCGGACTCACCACCGATGGCTCCATCATCGGGCAGGCGGGCGGCGGTTTCGCGAGCATCGAACCTACCGGTCACGATGTCGGCGATGAGACGAGATCGGTATTCGCGGAGGAGCGCAATCTCCCTCTCAATGCGCGCGACTGCGACGTTCAGACCCGAAAGTTCAACATCAAGGGTGTCTGCGATCTCGCGCTGCTCGTCGAACGGAGGAAACACAAAACGGTGTCGCCTGAGCTTCTCGTTGGTCAGGTGTGCAATCGTGTTCTCGTTTCCATCTGCGGTGAAGACACCAAGTCCTGCAACGAGCTGCAATTGATAGAAGAAGAAGCGCGGGTAGTCGCGCGCGTTGTCGATAGCACGCACGCGATGAAGCGCCTTCTGATAGCCGCAGAGCGGTACAGGCTCATCCCAAAACGCGCATCGTCCTACTTGCCCGCCCTCGCAAACCAGCAGATCACCGCGCTTGACGGTGTAGCGCTCGAACTCGGATGGAGCAATGTCCATCGTGGGCAGATCATCAACCAAGACACGATCCCACTGCACATCTCGATTGCGAAGGTATGGAATCGAATGTCGCCCGGTAACTCGCTTTGCGTCGAGCATCTTCCCCAGATCGACCGTGTAGCGCATGCGAAGACTGATCACTGCCCAATGGAGGGGGACTTCCGAGAGCCAAGAAAGGCCCGCCGACTTGAAGCTCACCTGCGGTCGCAAGCCCTTGGTAACGGCCCGCTGGACAGCGATTTGCATCTGTTCCTTCAACAGCGCAATCACCTTGCGCTTCGCCCGGATCGCCCGTTCCAGCCGACCGTTGGCCCAGTCCAGAAACCGCACGATGGCGGCTTGCTCTTCAAGTGGCGGCACAAGGACCGGCATCCTCAGAAATTGTTCGGGGTACAGCCGCAGCCGCGCGCTGTTGACACCCGTGGAACGGCGCTGGTACTCGGCCGCGTAGAGTGGCGTGCGCAGCAGGAAATCTGCGTAGGCCGGCAAGATGCCACCGCCTTCGATCGGCCGATAGACCCCGTAGGCCGGGCTCACGATGCCCAAGTGCCGAGTGACGCCCAGCGCGGCCATCCAGGCCCACAGCGTGTTGATGACCAGGTCGCCCGGGCGGCACACCTTATGGCCGACATTCGACTCGGCCATGAACATGGTGACGTTCTTCTGCCGGCGCGGCGTGACGCCGGTGATGTGGGACACCGACAGGAGTTCCTCTTTGCCTGTCGTGGACCGCTCGTCCACTTCACGGAACAGGCACTTGGCGCGGAGCAAGCTCCAGCGCACCGGCACCTGCCCCAGCCACGGCAGGCCCGAGTCCTTGTATTCCGCATACGGCTTCAACTCGCCGATCACGCCCGGCCTCCCGGCTCATCGTCACCCTCATGATCGAGCAATCGTCGAGCCGCCTGTTCCCGGGCATGTTCGATCGCCTGGTGAAGTCGCTGGCGCAGCAGCGGCAGCGGCGGCAGGGAGGTGAGGTACTCGCTGACACGGATCGACTTCGCATCGAGTTGCAGCAACTCCACCTGCTCGGCATCGGCGGAGGCGCACAGGATGAGGCCGATCGGGGCTTCCTCGCCCGGCGCGCGTTCGTGCTTGTCGAGCCAGCGCAGGTACAGCTCCATCTGGCCGACATGAGCCGGCTGGAAGGACTCCAGCTTCAGTTCGACGGCGATCAGGCGGCGCAGGTGGCGGTGGAAGAACAGCAGGTCGAGGCTATTCCGAGGTCGGCATAACCTCGATTGTTCCGATCGGCGCGTTATTCCGATCCCGTCGGTGTTTGCCGCTTGATGAGCGGCAAGTCGTACCGGAGACTGCTGTGGGCATCGGGATAACGGATTCATCTGGTGAGTCCGCAAAGCCGCTGAATGATGTCCTGACGGTCGTGCCAGATCGGCAGCGGTGGCGGGCTGATCTTGTGGCCTTGCGCGGCCTTCTCCAATGCCGCGCGTTTCATCTCGGTGTCTGCATGGGCGTAGACGAGGGTCGTCTCGGGGTCGGCGTGTCCGAGCCACTCGGTGAGGATCGACAGAGGCATTCCCGCTTGGTAGAGATGCATCGCGCGGGAGTGTCTCAGCATGTGCGGGTGGACGTTGCTGGGCATGTCCGGGCACGCCTGCCGGGCCGTGTCTGCGTGCTGGCGCAGGAACCGGGCGACGTTGTCGTCGGACATGGGCGTCTTGCGGTGGCCGTGGACCGTGTAGAAGAGCGGCTGACCAAGGTTCGTGTCGGGGTGGAACGTCTTGACGTAGCGCTGGAAGTGCGTGGCGGTGCCGGCGGTGATCGGCAGCCTGCGGGGCTTGGAGCCCTTACCGATCAGTTGGGCACTGCGCCGCTGGGCATCGATGTCGCCGACGGTCAAGGCGAGCATCTCGGCGTCACGCGCGGCGAGGTCATACATGAGGATCATGAAGAACTGGTCGCGCAGCCCCGTCCTGGTGGCTGGATCAGGGGCGGCTAGCAGGGCCGTGACCGCGGTCGTGGTCAGGTGGCACACAGGCGCGCTCTTCGGGCTCTTCTTCTGCGGCACGCCGGCGATGTCGGCCAGATGCATCGCGAGGGTGGGCTCGGCGTTGGCGGCGTAGTGGAAGAAGGAGCGGATGCACGCCAGGCGCTGGTTGTAGGTGGTGGCCTTCCAACCGCGCGTGGCGGCCATGTGGTCGAGGAACCCGGCGATGAGTGCCCTGTCGAGGACCGTGAAGGTCACCTGTTCCAGCCGGATTCCCCGGGTGTCGTCGACATAGCCCAAGAGCAGGTTCCAGGCTTGGCGGCAAGCGGTGATGGTATGGGGGCTGACGGCCCGCTGGCGGGGAAGGAAGACGGTGAACCATTCCCGCAAGTGCCGGTAGAAGGTGTCGGTGCGCGTGTTCACGGCGTCACCTCCGGGATGATCCCGGCCGCGCTGGTAAAGCCAGTCGCGGCGAGGCGCTCGGGCAGCAGGTGGACGTAGTAGGCGGTCGCGGTGTAGGTGTCGTGGCCCATGTACGCCGATAGATAGGGCAGCCACACGTTCAGGTCGCGCCCCTCCTCGACCCACCGCGTCAGGGTGCGGGTCGCGTAGTTGTGGCGCAGCGTGTAGGGCGTGGAGCCTGGTGCGATGCCGCCGGCCATCGCACGACACCGGTGATAGGACGCGGTGATCCAGCGCGCTGGATAGGGCTGGGCGCAGTGATCTTCGAAGAAGAATGATCGTCCGGGGCGGCGCAGCCCGGCGAGATCGTCGAATCTGGCCAGTAGGCCAGCCAGGGCCTCGTCCACGGGCACGCGGCGATCCTTGTTCCGCTTCGATCGCTCGATCGTCAGGACAGCCGATCTTGTGTCAACGTCGCGGCGCCGCAGCAGCCGGGCCTCCTGGGGTCGCAGGCCGCACCGGAGCATGAGACGGAACAACACCGGTATCGTGTACTCGCGGAAGGGGCTGGCCGCGCACGGTGTCATCCGATCAGTCGCAGCGAAGAACGCTGCCAGTTCGGCGTCGTCGAACAAATGCGGCAAGCTGCGAATGCGCGGGCTGATCCACGCGGCGGGCAGAACGAATGCGTCCTCCCCAAGCAGGCGCAAGTACTTGCCGAACGCCCCGACCGCGTGCGCCTTGTGGGCGGGACAGTCGACGCGCGTGCCCTCCTGACACCACGCCATGGCCAACTCGCGGCTCAGGACCGTCTGGCTGGGATGGCGCCTGACGCAGAACCGGTCGAAGCTGAGCAGCTCGTAAGCCAGCGTCCTGCGCGAGTATCCGAGCGCTTCGCGCCAGTCGAGCATCGCTTCGATGTGGGAAGCGAATGCGCTGGTGAACGTGATCATTGCAAGCCCTCCCTCGTGCAGACCAGACCGTCCAGCGGGAGGCAGCAGTCCCGCAGCGACGCGTCGGCCAGTGCGATGTAGCGGCGGGACGACTCCACGTTGGCATGGCCGAGAACCTGTGCGGTCAGCGCGAGCTCGGCACCGGACTCGATCAAGCGGGTTCCCGCTGTGCGGCGCAGCGCGTGGAACGTCTTGCCATCTCCTGCGTGGTGGGCCACTCCGGCCTTGTCGAGCCAGCGGCCCATCAGCAACGCGCCCGTCGGGCCGGTCAGCTTCACGAACGGGGCCTTGAGGCGCACGAATACCTCGGGCGCTTCGCACTCGGGTCGGCCATTGAGCAGCCAGTCCGCGATCGCGTTGCCAACCTGTGGCAATAACGGCAGCGTCACCGGTGCGGATGTCTTGCGCTGGACCATGCGGATCTCGTCGCGGCGCCAGTCGATCTCGTCCAGTCGGAGTGCGGTGATGTCGCCCCCGCGCAGCCCCGTCGATAGCGCCAGGACGACCATCGCGTGGTCCCGCTTCCCATGCGCGGAATCAGTCTCGATTGCTGCCACGATGCTCGCGGTCTCCTGTGCAGTGAAGCACGGCAGCGCTCGCACGCGTCGCGGTCCCACCCGGGCCAGTAGACCGTCGACCTGCAGCACGCTCAGCCCGCGCTGGCTGGCGAACGCGAAGAACCGCTTGATCGCCCAGACCGTGTTCCCCATCCCCGCGTTGTGACGCGGCCGGGCATCGACCAGATACGCCCTGACATCGTCGAGGCTCACCGCGGCAAGGTCGCGGCCCCGCGCGTCCAAGTGACGCAGGAACTGGCGGACTTCGACCATGAGCAGCCGCAGCGACCCGGCCGACAGCTCGCCGCACGCTGACTCCGAGAATGCATCCAGCACCATTGCGGACGCGACATGCAGACCCGACGCCGGCCTACGGCGCCGCCAGTTCACGGCACCGGTACGCTCGAACTCCAGCAGCATCCTGGCCGACTTCTCTAGATTCGACCGCATCACTGCGCCGATCTCCCCGCCGCGCAGGCGCTCGTCCATCGCCGCCAGGAACTCTGCGAGGACCGCGTCGGTAAACCGCGCACTCTCGCACGTTCGACAGAACCGGACCACGACGCGGCAGCACGCGCGGTAGTACTTCAAGCTGGCGTCGGCCAAGCCGATCCGAGCACCCGCTGACATCACCCCTTCGACAAGGACAGGCAGTTCCATGGCGCAAACCCTCCATCGGATAGGCGCGACCACACACCACAGGGTCACGCACTCATCACGATGCGCCGGTCAGCCTCCCCACACCACAGGACCTCGAGCGTCCCGCGGAGCCGCCCGACTTATCCCGATCCGTCGGAGTGAAACTCCACGCCGCAGCCGCCCTCACGCAGCCATCGGAATAACGCGCCGATCGGAACAATCGAGGTGGAAGTCGTCCTTGCCCACGCTCATGCGCTTCTGCCGGGCAACAAAGGTGAACCCGGCGCCCAGTTCCAGCAGCACGCCTTCGATCTCGCGCAGGATGGCGCTTTCCAAATCGCGCTCGCTGTAGGCGCCCTTCAGCCCCAGCAAGTCCAGCAGGTAGGGATCGCGGAACACGGTGTCCGGGCTCATCTGCCCGTCGCGCAACTTGCCGATCTCGGCCGAGATCACGGCTTTCGGCCGCTTCGACAGAGCCGTGCGCTGGTAGAGCATGCCGCCGATCTTCTGCCGCAGCGTGCGCACGTCCCAGCGCTCGATGCGGCACATCTCGGCGTAGAAGTCGCGCGCGAGCGGGTCCTTGATCGGCAGCAGTGCGTGAAAGTGCGACCAACTCAATTGTTGTGACAGCGTCACGACAATCGCTTCGTCCGGGAAGGCCTGGGCGAACTGGATCATGCGGGCGAGTTCGGCATAGCTGAACCCGCGGCCATAGTCGGCCGTCAATTCTCGTGACACGGTCACGAGAATCTGCTTGCCGTATGCCGCTCGGGCGCCTTGCAGGTGCTCCATCGACAGGCGCCGCCCAAGGCGCCAGCACAGCAGAGTCTGGGTGGAACAGGCGGCCGTTGCGATCCGCTGTCGAGCCGCCTGCACGAGCGAGCGCAGGTCACCCAGCAGCGCAGCCGCGTCGACGCCGCCCGCCGCCTTGGCTCTTGCGCGCGGCGCCTTTGCAGGGGCCGTGGGCAAGGCCGCACGGCGGGCGGGCAACTTCGTCGGCCTGTTCAAGAATGGCCTCCCGTCACCAGCAAGCCGTCCAGCAGACCCTCGGCCTCTTTCTCGATCGCCAGGATGTCGGCGCTGATCTCCGCCAGCGTGCGCAGCGGTTGCGGCTTGTAGAAGTGGCGCGTGAAGCTGATCTCGTAGCCGATCTTGGTGGCGTCGTTGTTGACCCAGGCGTCGAGCGTGTAGGGCAGCACTTCGCGGCGGATGAAGGCTTCGATGCCGCCTTCTTCCAGCAAGGGCACCTGTTCGGTGTCGCGCAGGTCGCTGTCGGGTTCGTATTCGACGACGCAGCGCTTGCCGGCGATCACGGCGTCGTACAGGCCAAGCAGTGGATCGGCGGAGGTCTTGCCCGCCTTGTGGATCTTGGCAATGACGGGCGGCGCGGTCTCGACGCGCCAGCTCACAGCCTTGAGGATCAGCTTCAGCTCGGCGGCGGGCAGCTTGGTGCCGGCCTTCTTCAGCGCGGCATCGACGCGGTCACGGAAGACGTTGTGGTCCTCGAAGAGGCCGTCACCCAGCGCGGCGCGCAGGGCGGTGGCCACCTCGACCAGGCGGCCGTCGCGCTTCCAGGTCGCGGGGTCGAGCAGCTTCTTGCGCCTCTTCTCGGGCAGGCCCTTCCTCGGCGCACTGCCTTCGTCGTCGTCTGCGTCCTCGTCGTCGCTGCCCCAGTCGGCCAGCCGCTGTTCAATGGCGTCGGCAACGGAGCCGAAGTCGGTGAAGAGCGCATCACCGAATTCCTCGTGCAGCACAGCGCGCAGGTCTTCATCGCCCGAGGCAAAGCGCAGCGATTCGACGGCTTGCAGCGTCAACTGGCTGTGCAGGCGCAACGGCCGCTCGACGGTGACCTTCCAGTAGCCGAAGCCGGCGTTGGGGAAGATCTTCGATTCCGGCGTCTCCTTGAACTCGAGGAAGGTGCGGCAGATTCGATCGATGTCGTCGGGCCCCAGCTCGCAGTTCTTTTTGCCGAGGTTCTTGCGCAGAGGCTTGAACCACTGGCTGGCATCGATCAGTTGCACCTGGCCCTTGCGCTGCGCCGCCTTGCGGTTGCTCAGCACCCAGACATAGGTGGCGATGCCCGTGTTGTAGAACAGGTTGAGCGGCAGGGCGACGATGGCCTCGACCCAGTCGTTCTCGATCAGCCAGCGGCGGATGTTGCTCTCGCCCTGGCCGGCGTCGCCGGTGAACAGCGACGAGCCGTTGTGCACCTCGGCAATGCGGCTGCCCAGGGCCGTGCCGTGGTTCATCTTCGACGCCATGTTGGCGAGGAAGAGCATCTGGCCATCGCTGGAGCGGGTGACCAGCGACAGTTCCTCGCCCTCGTGCATCACCTTGAAGCGCGGGTCGCGCATGCCCTCCTTGCCGCCCATCGCCTCCAGGTCCTTCTTCCAACTCTTGCCATACGGCGGGTTGGCGACCATGAAGTCGAATTCCTGGCCCGGGAAGGCGTCGTGCGCGAGCGTGGACCACTCGGCGCCGCCGACGATGTGGTCGGCGTTTTCGCCCTCGCCCTTGATCAGCATGTCGGCCTTGCAGATGGCGTAGGTCTCGGGGTTGATTTCCTGCCCGTAGAGCCGGCTCTCGATCTGCAGCCCGCGCTTCTTGCCCATGGCCGCGAGTGCTTCTTCGGCCACGGTCAGCATCCCGCCGGTGCCGCAGGCGCCGTCGTACAGCAGGTAGGTGCCCGACTTGAGCTGATCTGCGACCGGCAAGAAGACGAGGTTGGCCATCAGCCGCACGGCGTCACGCGGCGTCCAGTGCTCGCCGGCCTCCTCGTTGTTGTCTTCGTTGAACTTGCGCACCAGTTCCTCGAACACGGTCCCCATCGCGTGGTTGTCGATGCCGGCCGGCGAGAGGTCGATGTCGGGGTCGAGGAACTTGTTGATCAGCGTCGCCAGCGCATCGGCCTTGGACAGCGTGGGCAGCTGGTTGCGGAACTTGAAGTTGTCGAGGATGTCCTGGACGTTGGGCGAGAAGCCGTCGAGGTAGTCCTCGAAGTCGGCCAGCAGTTGCTGCCGGCTGGCGCGCGATTTCAGGTCGCGCAGCGTGAAGCGCGATGTGTTGTAGAAAGCCTGGCCGGCGGCATCGGCCAGCGCGGCGCGCTGCTCGGTGATGCGGGCCTCGTCGAGCATCCGCTTGGTGTCGAGCACGGCCTGTTTTGTCGGCTCGAGCACCGCGTCCATGCGGCGCAGCACGCACATCGGAAGGATCACATCGGGATACTTGCCGCGCTTGAACAAGTCGCGCAGCACGTCATCGGCGATGCCCCAGATGAACGAAACGATCTTGTTGTGCGTCGCCTGGTCCACTAGCCGTGCTTTCTGCGTTGTTTGACTTGTTTGGCCGCCGCCTTTGAAGCACCCGCTCGGGCAGGCAACTTGCTGGCCTTGGCTGCCTTCGGCTCCGAGGGCACCACCTTGATGTCCACCACGCCACCCTGCGACGCGGAAGAGTCGGCTTCCTGCGACGGGGGCGCAGGGATCAGGTAGGCCACCGTCTGCCCATGCCGAGTGATCGCAACGGGATGGGCCGCGGCGATGAAGTCCGCAAGCCCAGACCTGAACTCCCGGATCCCGACCTTGGTGGCGCGCATGCGGTTTGCTGGTTGTGCCTCGGCATTCTCGCACATTGTGTACACAACGCCTCACCCGCTCAGGGCCGCTTCGACCGAACGGCGCCGACGCGCTTGGCGCGCCTGTCGTGTTCGTCCGGGGGGCCCGTCGAGCTCCAAAAGTGTTCGCCGCGCCGGGGCGCAACTGGCGTCGCAAGAAGACTCAGTCGAACTCACGAGTCCGCCCATTTCGGGGCGCCTGACCGCTCGAGGCCGGCGGCGCCGAGTGGGCGCGTCTTTGCCAAGGTCGAGCGCGATCTGCGACTCGTATCGGGGTTGCTCGCACGCGTCGTTTGGATCGCGGTGTCCCTGCCACCAGGACGTGCGACCACGAAAACAAACGGGTCAGCCCCTTGTGAGAGCTAACCCGTTGATCTGATTGGCGCGGCTGGCAGGATTCGAACCCACGACCCCTTGGTTCGTAGCCAAGTACTCTATCCAACTGAGCTACAGCCGCGAAGGGGCGCAAGTATAGCAGGCCGCCCTCGGTGAGCCGAGGGCGTCAGTCGACCGCGGCGGCGGCCTGTTCGCAGCGTCGGGCGCGTTCGTCGTCGCCTTCGCCGCTGGCCAGTGCGGCCAGCAGGCGCCACGCGCGGCGCCGCGCCGTGGTTTCGAGGCCCTTGTCGGCCGCGGCGATCTCGAGCGGGCGGCGCGCCTTGCCCATCAGCCCGCGCGTGGCGAAAGCCGTGCCCACCGCGGCCTGCACCGCGGCTTCGTGCGGCCAGGCCTGCTGCGCGGCCTCGAGCGCCGGCACCCAGTCGGCGCCCATGCCTTCGGCCGCGGCGGCCAGCGCGAGCGACACCTGCGCGCGCTGCTCGGCGCTCAGCTCGCGCAATCGATCCCACAGCGGGCGCAGCCATGCGCGCGCATCGTCGCTCGCGCCGAAGCCGATCGCGCAGCGCGCGGCACGCGCGGCCACGAAGGCGTCGTCGCGATCGGCATCGTCGAGCGCGGCCCAGGCGCGGCGCAGCTGGTCGGCATCGCGCGCCTCTTCCAGCATCTGGATCGCCAGCGATCGCAGCAGACCCTCGGCCGCCTCGGGCGTGAAGGCCTGGTGCTTGGCGAGCAGCCGCGCGGTGGCCAGCGCCTCGGCCGGGTGGCGGTTCATGCGCGCGACGCGCAGCTTCAGGCGCAGCGCCTGCGTGCGCCGCGCCGCGCCCGGCGCCAGCTCGGCCAGCAGGTTGCCGGCGCGCACGGCATCGCCGTCGTCGAGCGCCCATTCGGCACCGAGCAGCCGCGCGCTCTCGTCGACCGCCTTGGGCGACATCGCGCGGCGCTCGGCCTGCAGCGCCTGCAGCAGCAGGTGGTCGCGGCGGGCGTGGTCCTGCAGGCGGTGCAGGCTGCGCGCGGCCAGCAGGTGCGCGAGCACGCGCGTCTCGCGGTCGCCGGCCAGCTCGTCGGTGCTGGCCTGCACGGCCAGCGCGCGCTGCGCCGCCTTGTGCGCGCGGTTGAAGCGGCCGGCAAAGTGCTCGGCCATCGCCTCGCGCAACGCGGCATGCATCGCGCGCTCGCGCTGCAGCGCGCGCCAGGCCTTGGCGCGCGCCGGCAGCGTGATCAGGCTGTCGATGCCCTGCAGCAGGAACACCAGCGCGAAGGCCGCCACCAGGCCGGCGATGAGAAACAGGTTCAGCGACAGGTCGAGCCGCGTGTGGCCGTGGAAGAACGACACCAGGCCGTCGTTGCTGCCCAGCGTGAGCGCGGCCACCACCGCGGTCGCGAACAGCAGCACCAGCCAGATGACGCCGCGCATGCCGAGTCCCCCGGGGCGATCCGCAGCCGCCGGCCTAACGCCCGGCCTGAGCGGCCGCGAGTGCCGCCAGCGTCTCGTCGGGCCGCGGCACCACGATGCCGCGCGCCTGCGAGCTGACCTGCCGCAGCAGCTCGCCCACCTGCTGCACGCGCCGGCTGCTGCGGTCGAAGTAGCGGTCGAGCGCGGCCTGCACGTCGCGCAGATCGGCCTGCACCGTCACGTACTGGCGCGACAGCAGCGCGAGCCGCGCGTTCAGCAGCCGCAGCTTCACGTTCTCGCGCAGGAAGAAAGCCTGCTCGGGCGAGAGCAGCATCGCCTCGGGGTTGTCGATCGGCGTCACGCGCACGAGGCTGCGCGTCTCGCCCCACACGCGCTCGCTAAACGTCTGCCACGCCTCGGCGAGGCGCTGCCGCCACGGCAGCTCTGCGGCCGGTGCGGGTATCGAGGCCGGCGCCGATGCCGCGGCCGCCGCACGCGCGCGCGCTGCGGCGGCCGACGCGGCGCTCGGCCGGCGCTCGGGCTGCGCCAGCAGCGGCAGCTCGTCGGCCAGGCGCACCGCGTCGTCGACCTTGATCAGCAGCGTGGCGATGTCGGCCACCGACACCGCGCGCACGCGCTCGAAGTCGCGCGCCAGCGCGCGGCGCACGCGCTCGACGCGCGGCTGCGCGTTGCGCGCCAGCCGCTCCTCGCTCTGCTTGAAGGTGGCCAGCAGCGGCTCGGTGCTGCCGGTGATGCTCGCCTGCTGCACGGCCACGCGCAGCGCGGCATCGATGTCGGCCAGCATGTTCTCGTCGCGCGAGCGCGAGAGCGACTGGATCAGCTCCTCCAGCTGCGTGCGCTGCAGCGAGTTCTCGGCGATGCGCGCCTCCGACAGCGCCACCTTGGCCGCCGCGTCGCGCGACACGTCCTGCGCCTGCTTGGCGAGCACGCGCGCCTCGGTGGCCTGGGCGGCGCTGTCTTGCTGGCGGCGCACCAGCTCCTGCTCGAGCTGCTGCACGCGCTGCCAGGTCTGCCAGGCCAGCGCCATGCTGGCCACCGCCAGCGCCGCGGCAACGCCGCCGAAGATCCAGGCCGCGCGCGGCGCAGCAGCGGCCGCCTGCGGCGCGCCGGCAACGGCGGCCGAGTTGACCGGGGGCGGTGGGCTGGACTCGGCAGGCGCCGGTGCGGGCGCGGGAGATTCGAGCGGGTTCGACACGAGACTCTCAGCGCTCACGGTCGCTGGGCGGGCGTAGCCGGCGATTGTAGGGTGCGCCTCCACTGCGCCAGCACGGCTTCGAGCGTCGGCGCGAGCGTGATCACCGCGCCGAAGCCGGCCGCGCGCGCGGCGCCGGCGATGCGCGCATGCGTGGCCCACGCCGTCGCGCGCGACCAGTCGGCGCCCGGAGCCAGCTGCTGCAGGTGCTGCACCGCCTGCGAGCTGGAGAACAACCACACGCTGGCAGCGGGCGCGTCGATCGCGGCGCGCAGCAGCGCGCGCTCCGGCGGCGAGAGGCTCGGCTGCACGCGGCGATAGGCCTCGACGAAGCGCACCTCGGCGCCCGCGGCGCGCAATTGCTCGGCCAGCCAGTCGCGCCCGTCTTCGCCGCGCACCACCAGCGCGCGCACGCCGGCCCACGGCCGCGCCGCGATGCCGCGCCACAGGGCCTCGGAATCGAACTGCGCGCCCTCGCGCGGCGGCTCGGCGATGCACGCCGGCGGCACGCCCTGCTCGCGCAGCGCCGCGCTGGTGCCGGGGCCGGTGCAGCCGGCCAGCGTGAGCGCGGGCCACGCCGCGCCGGCGGGCCGCGCGGCAAAGAAGCCTGACACGGCGTTCGCGCTGACGAACATCACGAAGCCGGTATCCGCCAGCCGCGCCCACGCGTCGCGCAGCGGCGCGCCATCGGCCGGCGCGCCGATGGCGATCAGCGGCAGCATCTCGGCCGACACGCCCTGCGCGCGCAACCGCGCGAGCCAGGCCTCGGCCTGGGCGCGGGGCCGCGTGAGGAGCAGCTGCATCGCGGTCAGGGCGCGCCGAGGTAGGCCGCGGCGCCCTGATCGCGCAGCGCCTGCGCGGCCTGCTCGCCGAGCCGCGTGGCGGCATCGGCATCGGCCGGCCGGCCCTGCGCGCGCGCGTGCAGCAGCGGCCGCGCCGGCTCGCTCGCGTGGCCCAGCGCGGCGCTCAGCGTCAACGTATCGCCCTGCCACACCGCATGCGCGGCCAGCGGCACGCTGCAGCTGCCGCCGAGCGCGCGCGACACCGCGCGTTCGGCATGCGCGGCGAGCCAGGTCGGCCGGTGGATCAGCGTGGCCAGCTGATCGCGCAAGGCGTGCTGGTCGGTGCGCACCTCGATGCCGAGCGCGCCCTGCCCGGCCGCGGGCAGCATCTGCTCGACGGCAAAGCGCGCGCGGATGCGATCGGCCAGGCCGAGCCGCATCAGGCCCGCCGCGGCGAGCACGATGGCGTCGTACTGCCCTTCGTCGAGCTTGCGCAGCCGCGTGTCGAGGTTGCCGCGCAGCGGCTCGATGCGAAGGTCGGGCCGCAGGTTAGCCAGCTGCACCACGCGGCGCAGGCTCGAGGTGCCCACGCACGCGCCCTTCGGCAAGGCCTCGAGGCTCGCGTGGCGCGGCGAGACGAAGGCATCGCGCGGATCTTCGCGCTCGAGCACCGCCGCGAGCACGAAGCCGCTCGGCAGATCCATCGGCACGTCTTTGAGCGAATGCACGGCGAGGTCGGCGCGGCCCTGCTCGAGCGCGGTCTCGAGCTCCTTGACGAACAGGCCCTTGCCGCCGACCTTCGACAGCGCGCGGTCGAGGATCTGGTCGCCCTGCGTGGTCATGCCCAGCAGCTCGACCTGCGCGCCGCAGCGCGTGCGCAGCAGCTCGCGCACATGCTCGGCCTGCCACAGCGCGAGGCGGCTCTCGCGGGTGGCGATGATCGTGGGGCGCTGGGTCATGGGGCGGCGATTATCCGCCGCCGGCCCGTCTTCAACGCGTTGCCGGCGGCGCCGTGGCCACCGCCGAGGCCGCGGCCGCGCCGGTGGCCGCGCGCGCCTCGGCGCGGCGCGCCAGCTCGGCCACGCCCACGCCCGAGCGCTCCACCGCGCGCTGCGCATAGGCCACCTCGCCGCCGCGCTGCATGTCGCGCACGGCCTGCAGCTGCTGGCGCAGCGTGTCGCAGGGCGCGGCGGGCTCGAACGCCGCCTGCGCGGCCAGCACCTCGGTGCGCGCGCGATGGCGCTCGCGCGCGGCCTGCAGCGCCTCGTTCAAGGCCGGCAGGCGCCTGGCGATGCCGAGGCCGACGCCGACTTCGAGCATGTCGTGCCCGCGCTCGACCATCGTGCGCGCCAGGCGCTCGCACACCTGCGCGCGGTTGGCGTCGCGCACGGCCGCGTCGCCGCACAGGCGGGCGGCCACGAACACCGCGCCCTGCCCATAGGCATGCAGCGCGGTCGTCACGTCGTGGATCACGGCAAATCGCTGCAGCGGCGAGAGCTCGGCCGGCAGCGCCTCGTCGGCCTGCACGATGGCCTGGCCCCAGCGGCTGTCCCAGCGCGAGGCGAGCGACGCGCGGTACAGCGCCTCGTCGGCCGCAGCGCCCTCGCGCGCGGCCAGCTCGAGCCAGGCCGCGGCGTTGTCGGCATCGATCTGCGTCAGCCGCCGCGGCGACAGGCCGGCGCAGCCCTTGGGCGCGCCGCGCTGCGCATCGCACACCAGCAGCGCCGTCTGCACCAGCAGCGGCTCGCTCGAGCCCTGCGCCTGCAGCAGCAGCGCGTCGATGGCCTGCGGCGCGCGCTGGTAGGCATCGATCACCGCCGCGCCGAGGCGTGCGCTGCAGTCGGCGCCGCCTTCGCAGGCGAGCGGCTCCGCGCGCAGGCCGTGCACCACCTCGAGCAGCGCGCGCAGCATCAGCGAGGCGGCATCGTTGCGCCGCTCTAACGCGGCGACGGCGCGGTCGTGGCCGAGGCCGCCCTGCTGCTCGACGAAGGCCTGGATCTCGGCGTCGGTGGGCGCGCGCCCTGGCGGCGGCTCCAGCCCGCAGACGGCCCTCGCGGGCCGCGCAGCCTCGGCAGGCGGCGGGCCGGGGCGCGGGCGTTCGCGCGCGAAAACCGGCTCGGGCTTGGTCTCGGCCACCTCGGCCGTGTCGCTCGCGCCGGCGGCCAGCGGTGGCGATGCCGGCGGCTGCGGCCGCGTGGCCTCGCGGATGTCGAACCACATCCACAGCGCCGCAGCCCACAGCGCCGCGGCGATCACCCAGGAGGCACGGAGTACGAAACGATTGGTTTCAGGACGCATCGCCGGAGGCGGCCAGCGCCTCCCGCACCGATGCGAGCTGCCGACGCGAGACCGCGAGCCGTTCGCCATTGTGCAACTGCACGGCCCAGCCCAGCGGCTCGTCTTCGGACGCATGCCGCTCCAGCGAGCGCACCGCGCGCAGCGCGACCACCGCGTTGCGGTGCACGCGGATGAAGTCGCGGCCGAGGCGCTGCTCCAGGTCGCCGAGGGCTTCGTCGAGCACCCACTCGCCGTCGGCCGTGCGCAGCGTCACGTATTTCAACTCCGCTTTCAGGTACAGCACCTGCGACACCGGCACGCGCTGCACGCGGCCGCGGTCGCTCACCACCAGCACCGGCTCGCCGCCGGCGCCGCGCTCGAGCGGCTGCGGCTGGCGCGCGCGGGCCACGCGCTGCAGCGCGGCCTGCAGCCGCTCGCGCCGCACCGGCTTGGTGAGGTAGTCGGTGGCCTCCAGCTCGAATGCGCGCAGCGCATGCTCGCCGTGCGCGGTGACGAACACCACCGCCGGCGCCTGCGCCTGGGCCTGCAGCTGCTCGGCGAGCTGCAGGCCGTCGATGCCGGGCATGGCCACGTCGAGCAACACCACGTCGCAGCGGTTGTCGCGCAGCCATTGCAGCGCGCTCGGCGCATCGCCGGCCTCGCCGGCGACCTCGCAACGCGGATCGGCGCAGCCCTGCACCAGCGAGCGCAACCGCGTGCGCGCGAACAGCTCGTCGTCGACGATCATCACTTCGAGCGGCGCGCGGTCCATCGTCGCCACGTCAAAGCGGAACCGTCACGCGGGCATGGAACTGCCCGTCGCCGCGCCAGGTGTCGAGCGAGGCGCCGATGTCGTGCAGCAGCGAGAGCCGCTCGCGCACGTTGGCCAGCGCGATGCCGGCGCCCGGCGTGCTGGGCAGGTCGGGCAGGCTGTTGCTGACCACCACACGCGCGGTGCCGTGCCGCGCGGTGGCCTTCACGCTCACGTGGCCGCCGCGCAGGCTGGCCTCGATGCCGTGGCGCACGGCGTTTTCCACCAGCGGCTGCAGCACCAGCGGCGGCACGCGCGCGCCGGCGGCGGCGGGGTCGACGTCCCAGCGCACGGCCAGGCGCTCGCCGAAACGGATCTGCTCGATCGCGAGGTAGCGCTTGGCCAGATCGATCTCCTCGCCGAGCGTGACCGAGGCGCCCACCTCGGCCAGCGCCACGCGGAAGAGTTCGGCCAGGTCCTCCAGCACGCGCTCGGCGCGCTCGGGGTCGATCTGCACCAGCGCCACCGCGGTGTTCAGCGCATTGAACAGGAAGTGCGGGCGGATGCGCGACTGCAGCTCGGCCAGCCGCGCGCTCGCGTCGGCGGGCCGCGCGGCCTTGGCGCGCTGGTCGAGCCACGTCCACACCAGCGCGGCGAACACAGCGCCCACCAGCGCAGCCGAGGCGGCGGGCCAGGCGGCGGCCACGGCCATGCCCAGCGGCAGCAGCAGCGCCCAGCCGCCCACGCCCATCGCCGCGCCGAGCGCAATGGCCACGGCCGCGCGATGCCACGGGCCCACGCGCGGCCACAGCGGCCGCAGCGCGCACACCGTGGCCAGCCACAGCAAGGTGCCCGCCAGCGCCGGGAAGGCCAGCACCGCCAGATTCGTGAGCCAGGCCATCGGCCCGGCCGAGGCCACGAGGCCGCCGAGCGCGACGCCGAACTGCACGAACAGCACCACGCGCAGCACCAGCGTGGGGCGGCACAGGTCGTACAGCTCGGCCACGCGCTCGCGCTGCCGGGCCGCGGTGACAACCGGCGACTCGTCGAGCAGGCTGGCGGCGAAATCGGTGGCGCGCGGGCCCTCGCCCGGGCCGGTGTGCGCAGGCCACAGGCTCGCCGGGCGCGATTCGGCCGGCGTGGTGGTGGCTTGCAGATCGGGGGGCGAGGCGGACATGCGCCGGATCGGCTCGGGCAACAGCACCGGATAATACGGGCCGTTCCCTCGTGCGAGCCACCATGCCAGGCAATCCTCTCGACAAGAAATCACAGGGCTGGTCGGCGTTGTTCTCCGAGCCGATGGACCTGCTGGTGCAGCGCTACACCGCGAGCGTGACGTTCGACCAGCGCCTCTGGCGCGCCGACATCGCCGGCAGCCTGGCCCACGCCCGCATGCTGGCGGCGCGCAAGATCATCAGCGCTGCCGATCTCGCCGACATCGAGCGCGGCATGGCGCAGATCGGCGCCGACATCGAGGCCGGCCGCTTCGAGTGGAAGCTCGAGCTGGAAGACGTGCACCTCAACATCGAGGCCCGCCTCACGCAGCTGGTGGGCGACGCCGGCAAGCGCCTGCACACCGGCCGCTCGCGCAACGACCAGGTGGCCACCGACGTGCGGCTGTGGCTGCGCGACGAGATCGACGCCCTCGCGCCGCTGCTGGCGCAGATGCAGCGCGTGCTGGTGGGCATCGCCGAGCAACACGTGGATACCGTGATGCCCGGCTACACGCACCTGCAGGTGGCGCAGCCGGTGAGCTTCGCGCACCACCTGCTGGCCTACGTGGAGATGTTCGCGCGCGACGCCGAGCGCCTGGCCGACGTGCGCCGGCGCACCAACCGCCTGCCGCTCGGAGCCGCCGCGCTGGCCGGCACGCCGTGGCCGCTCGACCGCGAGGCGGTGGCGCGCGCGCTCGGCTTCGAGGGCCTGTGCGAGAACAGCCTCGACGCGGTGAGCGACCGCGACTTCGCGCTCGAGTTCGCCGCATTCGCTTCGATCACGATGATGCACGTGTCGCGCCTGGCCGAAGAGATCGTGCTGTGGATGAGCCAGAACGTGGGCTTCATCGACCTCGCCGACGGCTACTGCACCGGCAGCTCGATCATGCCGCAGAAGCGCAACCCCGACGTGGCCGAGCTGGCGCGCGGCAAGAGCGGCCGCGTGTTCGGCCACCTGATGGCGCTGCTGACGCTCATGAAGGGCCAGCCCCTCACCTACAACAAGGACAACCAGGAAGACAAGGAGCCGCTGTTCGACACCGTCGACACGCTGGCCGCCACGCTGCGCATCATGGCCGATATGGTGGGCGGCACCCTCGACCCGGCCACCGGGTCGAGGACGGGTGGCATTCGGGTGAAGCCCGAGGCCATGCGCGCCGCTGCGATGCGCGGCTGCGCCACCGCGACCGACCTCGCCGACCACCTGGTGGGCAAGGGCCTGCCCTTCCGCGACGCGCATGAGGTGGTGGCCCATGCGGTGAAGCTCGCGCTGCAGCGCGGCTGCGACCTCGCCGAGCTGCCGCTGGAGCAGCTGAAGACGCTGCACCCGCTGATCGACGACAGCGCCCGCGCGGTGCTCACGCTGGAACACTCGCTCGCCGCGCGCGCCAGCCGCGGCGGCACGGCACCGGTGCGCGTGCGCGAGCAGATCGCGCGGCACAAGGCGCGGCTGGGTTCGTGAGGACTCAACGCCAGGCGGCGAAGGCTAAGAAGATGCGTTGATTGAGCGCGTTGACGCCGTCGGCAATCGACGCGAGCGCGTCGGTGTTGGGAAGTCGGCAGCGGCAAGAGCTGACCCCAGCCCATGCAAATTCATGTGCACCGTAGCCGCGCGCCGGGAATCGGCTTGCAGGCACACCAGCTACCGACAAGTGCTTGATTCGGCACCGAAAGCAAAAATTCCGAGTCAAGTATCTGGTCTCCTCCGAAAGAGCGGGAAGATGAGAAGTGCGAATACCAGAGCGACAAGCAATCCGAAAACGGCCTCGAGAAGGCTTTGATATCTGGGAGCGATCTCAATCAGAGAATCAACGACCCGGCGCCCGCCCGCTGCGAACAACGTTCCCAATATCAGCCGTCCGGCCAACGAGAGAGCAGCCTTTATTCTATTTTCCACAGCCACAGTCACCAAACCCAGCGTTGATGCCATCTATTGCCGCGCCGGTCAATGTAGAGGCCAATGCACCGAGGCCCCCGCTCTTGAGGCCATTTGCCATTGCGCCAACAGCCGCTGCGGGACTCGTGAGATTGGGGGCATTTGCTACGAAACCACCGAGCGCACCTGCCACCGCACCAACACCGACAGTTCCGCCATTCAATGTGCCTAGAACGCCGCTGACGGCACCTGCGACAAGCGCGCGCGAACCTGACGCCCCTCCTACAGCGTATCCGGCGGCCGCGCCGGCCAAGCCAGCCCCGCCCGCCACGCCGGCGTAGTACGTCGCGACTCCCGAGGCGACCCCATTGGCAATCGCAGCGAGAGGTGCACCGATGCCAGTGCCCGCGCCCATCACTGCACCTTGGGCTGCGCCTCCTGCCACTGCTGACGCAACATCTTTCACCTGTTTGCTGATGCAGAACAGCCCGTACGGATCGACGAACGAGATCGGGTTGGCTCCAACATATGCGTAGGTGTTGATGCCACCCGCAAGCCCGATCGGATCTGATTGCACGTACCGACCAGTAGCTGCATCGTAGTACCGGTTCCAGTTGTACCAAAGCCCACTCTCGGCATCGATGTACTGACCGGGGAAACCGAGATTGAGTCCGCCGATGGAGTCGGTGACCACGCTACGATCGAAGGCTGCATTACTTGCGCGCCAAGTGATTGCCCCTGACGCGTTGGCGAGCATCACAGGCCGCCCGAGGTGGTCGTTGTGCGCGAGATGCATCGCCCCAGCACGCACCACGCCAATCAACCGGCCGCCGAGCCAGATGTAGCCGGTGGATTGCGGTCCGTCTTCGTAGACCAGTTCGCCCCCGGTGCCGTAGATGTATCGGGTTCCAGCGCCGGCCGCAATCTTGTAGGCGCGTTGGTTGAGGCCGTTGCTACGGTAGTCACCAACAAGAGCACCGTTGAGATAGAAGCCCCCGAGTCGATTGAAGGCGTCGTACCAATAGCTGCGATTGCCGCCGGTTCCGGACTCGGCGGCGAAATTCCCAACCGCGTCGTAGGAGATGTTTCGACTGACGCCGCCCGTGACCGCGGACAGTTGATTGCCTTGCGATAGGTACGTGTAGGTGTAGCTTGCACCGGCGCGCGTGTGGCTCGTTCGGTTTCCTACCGCATCCCAGCCGAACGCTTGGGAATCCCCGCTGCGCGAGACGGCGCTCAGCCGGTCGCTCGAATCGTAGGTAAAGGCCGAGCTAAGGCTCGGGTATGTGGCATCAGTGATCGATGCAATAGTGTTGGTGTTGGAATAGGCGTAGGCCAGACTCTGAGGCCCGCTGACCAGCTGCGTCAGGCGACCATCGGTATCGAACGTCAACAGTCGGCCCGATCCGTTGCCAAAGCGCCAGGCATAGAGACGCTCGGTGGCAGGCTGGTAGAGGAACGCATCGGCCACGGCGCGCCAGACGCCACTGATGTACGCAGATTGGCCCGCCAGACGTTCATTGCCGTCCCATGAGTGACGCAAGACCATCCCGTTCGGATAGGTCAAGTCGATCAAGCGACCTGCAGCGTCATAGCTCCGGCTAACCACATAGGCCACACCGTAGATCGTACTGGTTTGGTTCAGCAGCGCCCCGGCGGGGTCGTACTGGTACGTGGTCTGCCCTGTCGCGTCGTTGACCCGCGTGAGTCGACCGCGGCCGTAAGTGCCCTCGTCGTAGGTGGTGGTCTCGGTCACGCCCCCTGCGGTGCGTGATGTGGGTCGACCCAGAGCGTCCCAGCCATAGCTGACGACCACGCCGTTCGCGCGAGTCTCGGTGGCCAGCCGTCCGGCGGTGTCGTAGGTGTAGGTCGTGCTTCCGGTATCGGGGCTCTGCCGACTCAGCACTTGCCCGAACCCGTTGTACGTGTAGCGCGTGATCAGTCCCCGCGGATCGGTCACCGTCCAGAGGTTGCCTTCGCTGTCGTAGCTTTGCGTTGTGACGCCGCCGTCTGGGGCGACGGTGCGCACCAGCCGATTCTGCGCGTCGTAGTCGAAACTGGTTACGCGGCCCGCCGCGTCGGTGCGGGTCTTCACATTGCCGTTGTTGTCGTAGGTGAAGGTCACTTGCTGCCCGTTGTTGCCAGACTGCACGCGCACGCGGCCCAGGCTGTCCATCTGGGTTGTTGCCAGAAACTCGCCGGCTGCCGTAGCAGTGGGCACCGAGCCGTTCCAGCCCGGCACGTTGCGATTGGAGCGAGTGCGCCAGGTGTTGGTGGCGACGTCATAGTCGAAGCTCACGTACTCGTTCAGTGCATTGCCTTGCTGCGTGAGCCGGGTGGCGGCGTTGTAGCGTGAGCGATCGATGCGCCCGGTCGGGTAGGTGACGTCGGTCACCTGGCGATTGTTGTTGTATGCATAGGTCGTGACGCGATTGCCGCTCGGGTGATAGAGCAGCTGCGAGACCAAATTGCCCTTCGCGTCATAGGTGTAATCCGTGATCACGCCGTTCGCGTCGGTGAATCGCCCGGGCTGGCCGAAACCGTTGTAGTTGCTCCAGCTGCGCGAGTGCCCCAGCCCGTTGGTGACGGACGCGACGTTGCCCAGCGTGTCGTAATTGGTGGTCGTCACATTCGTCGCGCCGCCGGGCAGCGCCTGCGTGGCGACCATGGCGGACAACACGTTGCTCGCGGAGTAGCTGTATGCATAGGTCGTCTGTCGAGTTCCGCCCAGCCGCAAGTCAGTCCACGTTTCGCTGGCGAGTTTGCCCATGGGCAGCCCGGTGGCGACGTAGGTGTAGTCAACCTTGGCATATGCCACACCGGTGGAGTTGAAATACGTGGTCGTGACCAGATCGTCACCGCTCCAGGTGTTGACCTTCTTCAGCGCGCTCGCCGTGCCCGCCGCGGTGGTCACGTCGAGCAGCTTGCCGGCTGCGTCGTAGGTGTAGTCGGTCTTGTTGCCGTTCCAATCCAGGGTGTAGTCCACCCAACCGTTGGTGTCATAGACGGTGGAGGCGACCGCCGAGGGGCAGGTCGGCGTGGCATTGCGCGAGGTCGATACGAGCTTCAGCGCGCCTTGCACTGCCGCGAAGTTGTAGGTCACCGCTTGGCCGACCGCGCTCGTGACGGTCGTCGAGTTGGTGCCGTAGACAAAGGTGTCCTTCTGCTCGCCACCGGTGAGGCCGCTCTCCTGCACCCGGCCGTCCGCATAGTACCTGTACGTGCTGTAGCGAACACCGTTGATCAGCATGCCGGTCAGGCGTGTGGCGCCGGCCGGGTCCTCGTAGAGGTAGGTGCGAATGTCGGGGTTGGCGCCGGGCGAGGTCACCGTGGTCAACATGCCGTTGGCGTTGTACGTGTACGCCCACACACCGCCTGCCGGGTCGGTGACCGCGGTGACCCGGTTGTTGACCCAGGTGAAGTCGATGTGCTGGCCGGCGATGTTGGTGATTCGGGTCGGCTGCGTCGGATTGCTGCCGTATGTGTACGTGAGCAGGGTGGCGCCGCCGAGGGTCTTGACGCTTTGAATGCTGTTGCCGAGAAACGCGATGACCTGCTTGCCGATGGTCAGCTTGAAGGTGGTGGTCGCGTTGTCCTGGTAGAGCACCGTGCCCATGGCCTTCGAGCCAGCGACCGAGTAGGTCCAGGTGTTGCCAACTCTCCTGTAGACGTACCGCGATCCGCCGGGAAAAGTCACCGCAATCGATGTGGGTCCACCGCATTCCTGACTGCCCTTGGGCCCAACGGGAACGCAGCCAGACATCGTCGCAGAGGGAAAGTCGACACTCGATGCCCAGTTCGCGCCAAAGAAGGTCGACGTTGTCGACTTGCTGCGATAGGTGCGGGAGAGGCCGATGCCGTACTCACTGTTCGCGCCGAAGTCGAACTGTTGGAGGTACTTCTCACCGGTGGCGATGATGACCGGATTGGAGGTGGTGGGGTTGGACGCGTCGCCCGAGCATTTGCCTGGCTTGGGCTTGTCCTGCTCCTTGGGCTTCTTCTCGTTCGTGTTGGCGTCTGACGCCGGGCCTGCGGTATTGCCGTTGCCGCCACCTTCCCCACTTGGTTCGCGGGCTCGTGGTTCTGCGACGTTGACAAGGCTATTCGCGAGGTCCGACCAAGGGTCCTTCTTCTCTTTCGTGCCAACCACCTCCACGATCTGTTCCGAAGCGGAGCCTGTGACGGTGACGGTCTGTATGGGCTCCTCTTCACCAATGGCTGGGCCATGGGCGGCCACTAGACAAAGCAGCACGAGTGGCGTGCAGCCCCGCGATCGCCACATGGCAGCGGCACTGAAGGGGCGGCCGTTGGCCGTTGAGCCAGTGGAGCTTAGGCCGTCAGTAGTGCAGCTCGCACGGAAACTTCCCCGCTGGATCCACACGATGTGGGCCTCCCGAGTTCTGTTTCCCCCTCAACTACAGTCTCCCGCTCCGACAGAAATCCATCTGTAGGAAACGGAATCAACTTGTTCGACGCGGTTGTGCGTTGCTGCAAGTGGCGGAGGCGCACCAGGGCAACGTCGGCACGTCATACGACTGCGCCGCCGCGCTCAACAGTTCGGCTGGCCTCTACGACAAAGCGGTCGATCGGACGCGACGTATCGGATCGCCAGCTGAACACCGAACGTGCGTTTCGCGCGGCAGGCCGGCCGCCGGCCAACAGGTATCGCCTGTTGGCAGCGACTTGGCCGGATTCGCAGGTCAGTTCGTCAGATCCTCCGCTCTGGTGTCCAGCCAACCAACACTGACCCCTCATCACCCCGCAATTCGCGCCATCGCGCCCCGGCCGCGCATGGAACCATGCCTCACCGATCAACGTGGGGTTGGCGCGTGCTGTTGCCACGACGACGAAGAACGATGCCGGGCTGGGTGGGCTGTGTGCCGATGGGCGACATGGCCGCGCTCGCCTGCGTGGAGCGCCGCGAGGGCAAGCGCCCCGTGGTGCGCTGGGTCGAGCAGGTGCCGTGGACCGATGCCGCGGCCAGCCTGCGCAAGCTGAAGAAGCGCCACGACCTGCACCGCCACCGCTGCGTGGCCGTGCTGCCGCGCACGCACTACCAGGTGCTGCCGATGGACGCGCCCGACGTGCCGCGCGAGGAGTGGGCGCAGGCCATCCGCTGGCGGCTCAAGGACAGCGTCGACTTCCCGGTCGACCAGGCCGCGGTGCAGGTGCTCGAGCTGCCGCAGGGCGCCAGCCACCGCACGCAGCCGCAGGTGCTCGCGGTGGCGGCGCCGCTGCCGCCGCTGGCCGAGCTGGTGCGCCTGGGCGCCGAGGCCGACACGCCGTGGACGGCGATCGACATCGCCGAGACCGCGCTGCGCAACATCTGCGCCGTGGTGGCCGCGCCCGGCCAGGTGCTGGCGCTGCTGCACGTGGGCCACGACGACAGCACGCTGGTGATCGCCGCGCACGGCGAGCTGCTGATGAGCCGCCACATCGCGTTCGACCTCGCGCAGCTCGCGAGCATCGACGCCGCGCAGCGCGCAGCCGCGTTCGACCGTGCCGGCCTGGAGCTGCAGCGCAGCTTCGACGGCTTCGAGCGCCAGTTCTCCAACCTGAGCCTGGCGCGGCTGCTCGTTGCGCCGGCCGATGCCAGCGACGCGCTGGCGGCGCATCTGCGCGAGCTGCTGTACGTGCCGGTGGCGCCGCTGGACCTCTCGGCCGCGCTGAGCCTGCGCGAAACCCCCGAACTCGCCGATCCGCAGCTGCTGGCCGTTTGCCTCGGCGCCATCGGCGCTGCGCTGCGCGACGAATAAGACCCCCATGTCGCAACAGATCAACCTCTTCGTGCCCGAGCTGCGCCCGCCGCGCCGCGTGGCCACGGCCGCGCAGGCGCTGGCGCTGGCGGCCTTTGTCGCCGTCGGCGGCGCGCTGGCGGCCGGCGTGCTGCGCTGGCAGGCGGCCGACGAGGCGCAGCGCAGCCAGGCGCTGCAGCAGCAGGCTTCGCAGCTGCAGGCGCAGCTGGCCACGCGGCCCGCCGAGGCGCCGGCCGCGCGCGTCAGCGCCCAGGAGATCGAGCGGCTGCGGCAGATCGTTGCCGCGCAACAGCGCGTGACGCAGGCGCTCGACGGCGGCGCGCCCAACGCCGCGGTGCCGAGCGACTACCTGCTGGCCCTCGCGCGCCAGGCGCACGCCAGCGTGTGGCTCACCGGCTTCGAGCTTTCGGCCGACGAGCGCGCGATCGAGATCCGCGGCCGCATGCTCGATGCCTCGGTGCTGCCGGCGTATCTGGGCCGGCTCAACGCCGAGCCGCGCTTCAAGGGCCGCAGCTTCGCGCAGCTCGAGATCCGCCCGCCGGCTCCGGGCGCTGACGCGGCGGCGCCGTATCCCGAGTTCGTGCTGCGCACGGCATCGGTCGCCGCGGTGGCCGCATCGGGAGTCACGCGATGAAGGCGCCCGCCGCCGCGCTGCGTGCCTGGACGCGCGTGCAGGCGCTGTTCGACGCACGGCCGCTGCGCGAGCGGCTGCTGCTGATCGCCGCGGTGGCCGCGCTCGGCTTCTGGGTCGTCGACGCGCTGTGGCTCACACCGGCGCTCAGGCAGTGGCAGGCGGGCCGCACGCAGCACCAGGCCGCGCAGGCGCAGATGGCCACGCTGCAAGCCGAATTCAAACGCCTGCAGGCGCAGGGCCTGGCCGACGAGCAGCGGCTGCGGCAGGAGGGCGCCACCTGGCGCGCACGCCTGCGCGACGGCGAAGAGCAGCTGCGCCGCCACGAAGCGCTGCTGATCGGCCCCGAGCAGATGCTGCAGCTGCTGCAGCAGTTGCTGCAGGGCCGCGGCGAGCTGCGCGTGCGCGCGATGCAATCGCTGTCGAAGGTGGAGCTGCTCACCGACCTGCAAGGCGCCGCCTCGGGCGCGCCGGCGCTGTACCGCCACGGCGTGGAGCTGGTGATCGAGGGCCGCTATGCCGAGCTGCTGGCGTACCTGCAGTCGCTGGAGCAGCTGCCGCAGAAGCTGCAGTTCGGCGACCTGCAGTTCCGCGTCGAGCAGCATCCGCGCTGCGTGATGACGCTGCGCGTCTACACGCTGAGCCTCGACCGCCACTGGCTGGAGATCTGAGGCCATGCGCAGCGCCCGCCTCCTGCTCGCCGCGATCGCCATCGCGGCGCCCGGCGTGCCGGCCGCGCCGCCGCTGCCCGACCCGACGCAGCCGCCGATCGTGCGCGCGGCAACTGCCGCACGCTCCGCAGCAGCGGCCAGCGCTCCGGCCGCACGGCCGCGCGTGACCTCGATCCTGATCACGCAGCGCGGCGAGGCCAGCGCCTGGGTCGACGGACAGCTCGTGCGCGTGGGCGAGCGCCTCGGCGGCGACACCGTGGCGCGCATCGACACGCAAGGCGTCACGCTGCAGGGCCGGCTCGGCGCACAGCGCCTGTGGCTGCTCAACGAGACCAACCCGCGGCCGCGATCGGCGCCACCCGAACCCCATCCGCCCGAGCCCCGGGTGGAACTGGCCGAAAGGGCCAACCCATGAAGATCCGTCCTCTCGCGGCCGCGCTCGCGGCCTGCCTCGTCGCGACGAGCGCACCCGCGGCCACGACCTTCGACCTGTCGGTCAACGCCGCGCCGGCGCCGCAGGTGTTCATGCAGCTCGGCGCCGGCGGCGGCTATCACGTGCTGGTGTCGCCCGAGGTCAGCGGCAGCGTGTCGGTGACGCTGAAGAACGTCACCGTGCCCGAGGCGCTGGAGGCGCTGCGCGACCTCTACGGCTACGACTACCGCATCCAGGGCGACCGCGTGTTCGTGTACCCCAACACCGTGCAGTCGCGCCTGTACCGCATCAACTACCTGCCCGGGCGCCGCCAGGGCGCATCGGACATCCGCGTCACGTCGAGCTCGATCACGCAGGCGCCCGCCCCCGGCACCGCCAACGCCGGCGGCACGACGACCAGCCCGCAGCCTGCCGGCAACGGCGCGAGCGGCGCACGCGCCGACGACAGCTCGCACGTGCGCACCAGCTCCGACGCCGACTTCTGGCGCGAGGTGCAGGCCTCGCTCAACGCGCTGGTGGGCAGCGCCGGCGGGCGCAGCGTGGTGCTGAACCCGGCCGCCGGCGTGGTGGTGGTCAAGGCCACGCCGAACGAGCTGCGCCAGGTCGAGGCCTACCTCAAGGCGGTGCAGGTTTCCATCGAGCGCCAGGTGATGCTCGAAGCCAAGATCGTCGAGATCGTGCTCGGCAAGGAATCGCAGAGCGGCGTCAACTGGTCGGCCTTCGGCAAGGCCTTCGGCAGCGGCCAGGCCACGGTGGGCGTGGCCACGCCGGGCACCACGCTGCAGGCCAGCGGCGCGCTCACGGCGGGCGACGGCACCACCAGCACGCCGGGCATCAACCTCGCCACCAGCGCGCTCGGCAAGGGCTTCTACGGCCTCGCGTTCCAGTCGGCCAACTTCGCGGCGCTGCTCAACTTCCTGCAGACGCAGGGCGACACACAGGTGCTGTCGAGCCCGCGCATCGCCACGCTCAACAACCAGAAGGCGGTGCTCAAGGTCGGCAGCGACGAGCTGTACGTGACCGGCATCACCACGAGCACCACCACCACCGGCACCGGCTCGGTGAGCACGCCGTCGGTGACGCTGCAGCCGTTCTTCTCCGGCATCGCGCTCGACGTGACGCCGCAGATCGACGACGCCGGCAACGTGATCCTGCACGTGCACCCGTCGATCTCCACCGTCTCGGAGAAGCAGAAGAACGTCGATCTCGGCTCGCTCGGCGCCTACCGCCTGCCGCTGGCCGCCAGCACCGTCAACGAGACCGACAGCATCGTGCGCCTCAGGGACGGCCAGATCGTGGCCATCGGCGGCCTGATGCTGCAGGAGACGCGCGACGAGCGCAACGGCGTGCCGGTGCTGTCCGACGTGCCGCTGCTGGGCGGCCTGTTCCGCCAGACCAACACCACCACGCGCAAGCGCGAGCTGGTCGTGCTGATCAAGCCGTCGGTGATTCACGACGACGGCGTCTGGCCCGACGCGCCGCAGGCCGCGCGCGCCGAGCCGGCCAAGCCTTGATGCCGCGACCATGGCCCGCCCCGAACGCATCCGCCTCGGCGACCTGCTGATCCAGGAGGCGCTGCTCAGCCCGGCGCAGCTGGAGCAGGCGCTCGCCGAGCAGAAGACCAACGGCCGCAAGCTCGGCCGCGTGTTCGTGGACCACGGCTGGGTCACCGAGGTGCAGATCGCCAAGGCGGTGGCGCGCCAGCTGCGCGCGCCGTTCGTCGACCTCGCACAGCGCAGCGTGCGGCCCGAGGTGGCGCGGCTGCTGCCCGAGGTGCAGGCGCGGCGGCTGCGCGCACTGCCGCTCGAAGACACGCCGGCCGGCGTGCGCGTGGCGATGTCGGACCCTGGTGATTTGGCTGCGTACGACGAGGTCTCGCGCCTGCTCAGGCGCGAGGTCGAGCTGGCCGTGGCCGCCGAGAGTCAGCTGCTCGCGGCGCTGGACCGCGTCTACCGCAACAGCGACCAGATCGCCGGCCTGGCACGCGAGCTGACCAGCGAGCTCGCCACCGTCGAGGGCGAGATCGGCGACCTGCTCGGCCTCACCGCCACCACCACCGAGGATGCGCCGGTCGTGCGCCTGCTCGCCTCGGTGTTCGAGGAGGCGCTGCGCTCGCGCGCGAGCGACATCCACATCGAGCCGCAGGAGAAGTCGCTGCGCATCCGCTTTCGCGTCGACGGTGTGCTGCACGTGCAGACCGAGGCCGACGCCAAGATCGCCGGCGCGGTGGCGCTGCGGCTCAAGCTGATGTCGGGCCTCGACATCTCCGAGAAGCGCCTGCCGCAGGACGGGCGCTTCCACGTCAAGCTCAAGACCGGCGCGGTCGACGTGCGCATCTCGACCATGCCCACGCAGCACGGCGAATCGGTGGTGATGCGGCTGCTCAACCAGAGCAACGGCCTGCTCGGGCTCGATCGGCTCGACCTGCCGCCGCCGGTGATGGCCGCGGTGCAGCGCGCGATCCGCCGGCCCAGCGGCATGCTGCTCGTCACCGGCCCCACCGGCAGCGGCAAGACCACCACGCTGTACGCGGCGCTCAACGCGCTCAACGACAGCGGCCGCAAGATCATCACCGTCGAGGACCCGGTGGAATACCGCCTGCCGGGGCTCAACCAGGTGCAGGTGCTCGAGAAGATAGAGCTGAGCTTCGACCGCGTGCTGCGCGCCGCGCTGCGGCAGGACCCCGACATCATCCTGGTCGGCGAGATGCGCGACCACAAGACCGCCGAGACCGGTCTGCGCGCCGCGCTCACCGGCCACCTCGTGCTCAGCACGCTGCACACCAACGACGCCATCTCGACGCCGGTGCGCCTGATCGACATGGGCGTGCCGCGCTACATGGTCGCCTTGAGCCTGCAGCTGGTGCTGGCGCAGCGGCTGGTGCGCACGATCTGCACGCATTGCCGCGAGCCGCACACGCCCGACGCGCACGAGCAGGAGTGGCTGCGCCTCGAGCTGGGCGAGGCCTGGCCCGAGCAGCGCTACCACCGCGGCCGCGGCTGCAGCGACTGCAACGATACCGGCTACAGCGGCCGCACCGGCGTCTACGAATTCCTCGAGATGACGCGCGACCTCGTCGAGGCCCTCGGCCACGGCGAGCCGACGCACTTCGCGCGCGCGGCGCGCGCGCAGATGGCCGGCGCCACGCTGCGCCGCGACGCGCTGCGCCTGGTGCTCGAAGGCCGCACGACGATCGACGAGGCGATGCGCGTCAGCGCGCAGACCGAGGAATGATGCGCTTCGCCTACACCGGCCGCAGCGCCGCCGGGCCGGTGCGCGGCGAGCTGGAGGGCGCCAGCGCGGTGGCGGTGGCCGATGCGCTGCTCGCGCGCGGCGTGACGCCGCTGACGATCGAGCCCGACCGTGCCGACGCGCGCCCCGAAGCCCGCGCCGAGGCGCCGGCCTGGCCGCCGCGCTGGCTGCAGCCGCGCGTGAAGACCACCGACCTGCTGCTCTTCTCGCGCCAGCTGCACACGCTGCTGCGCTCGGGCGTGCCGATCCTGCGCGCGCTGGCCGGCCTGCAGGACTCGGCCACCGGCGAGCGCATGCGCGCCACGCTGGCCGAGGTGCGGCGCAGCCTCGAATCGGGCATCGAGCTGTCGATGTCGTTCGCCCAGCACGCCGCGGTGTTCAGCCCGTTCTACGTGGCGATGGTGCGCGTGGGCGAGATGACCGGGCGGCTCGACGAGGTGTTCATGAGCCTGTTCCGGCACCTCGAGTTCGAGCTCTACATGCAGCAGCAGGTGAAGAGCGCGCTGCGCTACCCGGCCTTCGTGATCGCCGCGATGGTGGCGGCGGTGGCGGTGATCAACCTGATGGTGGTGCCGGCCTTCGCCACCGTGTTCCGCAGCTTCAACGCCGAGCTGCCGTGGGCCACCCAGCTGCTGATCGGCGCGTCGGATTTCACGCTGCACCACGGCGCCTGGCTGGCGCTGGCAGCGGCCGCAGGCGCCTTCGCGCTCAAGGCCTGGATCGACACGCCGCCCGGCCGCGAGGCCTGGGACCGCTGGCGCCTGCGCGTGCCGCTGGCCGGCCGCATCGTGAAGAAGGCCACGCTCGCGCGCTTCGCGCGCAGCTTCGCGCTGGCGCTCAAGAGCGGCGTGCCGGTCGAGCGCGCGCTGTCGGTGACCGCGCACACGGTCGACAACCGGCATATCGCACGCAAGGTCGAGCAGATGCGCGATGCCGTCGAGCGCGGCGAGACCATCCTGCGCGCCGCCGCCGCCAGCGGCGAATTCACGCCGGTGGTGCTGCAGATGCTCGCCGTGGGCGAGGAGACCGGCGCCGTCGACGAACTGCTCGACGAGGTGGCCGACCTCTACAGCAACGACGTGCAATACGAGCTGAAGACGCTGGCGCAGCAGATCGAGCCGGTGCTCATCGTGGTGATGGGCGCTCTGGTGCTGGTGCTGGCGCTGGGCGTATTTCTCCCGATGTGGGATCTGGGCCGTGTGGCATTCAAGCGCTGAGCGCCGCCGGCCGATAACCCGGCCAGCGCGGCCGTGCCGGTTGGCGCGCGATGTGTCGAATCGTCACAACCGGCGCAGCGGCCGAACCGTCGGAGTCTTTTGGAGTACCACCATGCAGCAACGTCAACAGGGCTTCACGATGATCGAGCTGATCGTCGTCATCGTCATCCTCGGCATCCTCGCAGCCACCGCGCTGCCGAAGTTCGTCGATCTGCGCAGCGACGCCAACGCCTCGGCACTGGCCGGCGTGGCCGGCGCAGCGGGATCGGCGATGAACGTCAACTACGCCGGCTGCGCAGTCGTGAACAACGTGGTCACGGCCAACAAGTGCGCCAAGGTCGACAACTGCAACGACGTGGGCGGCCTGCTGCAAGGCGGTCTGCCCACCGGCCCCAACGGCTACACGGTGGCGAGCACGGCGCTCGGCACCGGCCTGGCCGGCTCCAACGGCGTCAGCGCCGATTGCACGCTGACGCAGACCGCGAGCGGCAACACGGCCACGTTCGTCGGCATCTCGGCCGGCAACTGAGCGGCACGGCCCGCGCGGTCTCGCAGGCGGCGTGGGCGGCCGGGGCAACCGCATGCCAGCGCCCGCTCGCACACCGGCGCGCGCCGCCGAGAGGGCCCGGCGCGCGTTGCGCGCCGCCGGCCCGCACGCCTTGCGCGCCGCCAGTCTCTGCGCCTTGCTGGGCTTCGCGCAGGGCGGCCTCGCGCAGACCTACACCAGCGCATCGACCGCCTACAACTTCATCGACCCGGCCAGCCACACCAAGATCGGCGCCAACACCGCGCCGTACAAGTTCAACACGGCCGCCGACTGCGGCACCGCGCCGCCGGTGCTCGACGACACGATCAGCAACGCGATCCCGATCGGGTTCACGTTCCGCTACGGCGCCACCGACTACACCAGCGTCCAGGTGATGAGCAACGGCCGGCTGCAGTTCGGCAACACGACCTGCGGCTACGGCACCACCAACATCGGGCCGCCGCAGACCTATCCTTACGCGTACCCCGACGCCGCGATGAACAACACCATGAAGGTGTTCGGCGTCGACCTCGATCCCACCAACCTCGTCGACCAGCCCAACTACCCGAGCAGCTCGCAGCGCACGCCCTGCGCCAGCATCGCCAGCTGCTACGTCAGCGTGGCCACCATCGGCAGCGCGCCGGCGCGCCAGTTCGTGGTGACCTGGAAGAACGTGCCCGAATGGGTCTCGACCGCCAACACCAGCGGCTCGTTCGATCTGCAGATCATCCTCAACGAGGACGGCAGCTTCGTCTACCAGTACGGCTCGAACCGGCACGGCGGCACCGGCGTGGCGCAGATCGGCTGGCAGCTGTCGACGAGCGACTACCAGGTGCTGTCGTTCGGCGCGAGCCAGGAGCCGCCGGCGAACACGGCCATCGCGTTCTACATCCCCGCGCCCGTCGCCGCCTATCGGCTCGACGAAGGCGCCTGGGCCCCGGGGCTGGCCGGGCAGCTGACCGACTCGGCCGGCGCCGGCCGGCACGGCATGGCCATCGGCGCGGCGCAGTCCGACGCCGGCGGCAAGCTGTGCCGCGGCGCCGCGATCCCGCTCAACACCTCGGCGGCGCAGGTCGACGCGCTGCAGCTCGGTGCGAGCCTGTCCAACACATCGCTCAACCTGCGCGGCTCGGGCTCGATCGCGTTCTGGTACCGCGCCAACCGCGCGTGGGCCGGCGGCACGCCGGGGCAGCTGATCGACGCAACGACCGTCGACGGCCAGTGGTTCTCGCTCACCCGCACCGCGAGCGGCACGCTGTACTTCGCGGTGCGCGATTCGACCGGTGCGCTGCGCAGCGTCGAGACGCCGGCGCAGGCGGTGGCCGCCGGCACCTGGGTGCACGTGGCGGCGACGTGGAGCTTCAACGGCCTGCCCGGCAGCAACCAGGACAGCCTGCGCGTCTTCGTCAACGACACGCCGACGGCGTCCTCGTTCACCAGCGACGGCACGGTCGCCACCTCGGTCGGCACGATCACCATCGGCGACAACCCGAGCGGCAGCACCGCGCCCAACGGCAGCGTGAACTCGGCCGACGGCGAGATCGACGAGGTCAACGTCTACAACTACGCGCTCAGCACGTCGCAGGTCGGCGTGCTGATGGCTGCCACGCGCAGTTGCGTCACGCCGGTGCTGCACCATCTGGTGCTGCAGCACGCGAGCGGCAGCGGCCTCACCTGCACCCCGAGCACGCTCACCATCCGCGCCTGCGCCGACGCCGCCTGCGCCACGCCGTACAGCGGCGGCGTCTCGGGCCGCCTCACGGCCGCCGGCTCGAGCACGGTCAACTTCGACGGCAGCACCGGCTACGGCAGCGGTGCCGGCTTCGTCGTGCCCTATGGCGCGGCGACGGTGAGCAAGGACGTGCAGCTGACGACGCCCGGTTCGACCCTGCTCGGCACCGCCGACCTCAACATCGCGGCGAGCGCCGCCACGGCCTGCAACTTCGGCTCGCCCGCGTGCACGTTCACCGCCGCCGACAGCGGCTTCACGCTCGCGGTGCCGAACCATGCCGCCGAATCGACGCAGACGCTGACGATCACCGCCGTGCGCAAGGACGACGCGAGCGCCAGGTGCGTGCCGGCGTTCGCCAACACCACGAAGACGGTGACGCTGAGCTGCAGCTATGCCAACCCGGCCAGCGGCACGCAGGCCGTGCGCGTCGGCGTGCGCGCGCTCAATGCCGCCGGCAACGCTGGCGCCGCCTGCGACGCAACAGGCGCCGCGGTGGCGATCGCGTTCGACGCCGGCGGCGTCGGGCGGCCCACGCTGCAATACGCCGATGTCGGCCAGCTCACGCTGCAGGCGCGCCATGTGGGCACCAGCGGCAACGTCGACGCCGGACTGGTGATGACCGGCAGCACGCAGTTCGTGAGCGCGCCGGCGAGCTTCGGCTTCAGTGCCATCACCGCCGCGCCGATCCGCGCCGGCACGGCCTTTGCCGCCACCGTCACCGCGCGCAACAGCGCCGGCGCGGCGACGCCCAACTTCGGCCGCGAGCTGGCGCCCGAGCGCGCCACGCTGGCCTTCACGCGCCGCGCACCCACCGGTGCCGGCGCGAGCAACGGCGTGTTCAGCGGCAGCCTCGGCGCCTTCGCGGCCGGTATCGCGACGAGCACCGACCTGGTGTGGAGCGAGGTCGGCAGCGGCGACCTGAGCGCCACGCTGGCGAGCGGCAACTACCTCGGCAGCGGCCTCACGGCCACCGGCAGCACCGGCGCCGCCGGCGCGGTGGGCCGCTTCATCCCGCATCACTTCGACGTGGCGCTCACGCCCGCGTGCGGCGTGTTCAGCTACGCCGGCCAGCCGTTCGCGGTGACGCTGACCGCCAAGAACGGCCTCGCCTCGCCCGGCACGACGCTCAACTACGACGGCAGCGCCGCGACGACGCCCACGCACGCCAAGGCCGTCACGCTGACCGATCAGCCCGCGCTCGCACTCGGCACGCTGAGCGGCGGCAGCGTTGCCGCCGGCGCCTTCACCGCCGGCGTGGCCAGCGCCGCACCCGCGTATGCGTTCACCGCCAAGACCACCGCGCCGCAGGCACTCGTGCTGCGCGCCACCGACGCCGACGGCGTGAGCTCGGCCGGCCACGCCGAGGGCAGCACGCTGCTGCGCAGCGGCCGCCTGCGCGTGGCGAGCGCGTTCGGCAGCGAGAAGTCGGCGCTCGCGCTGCCGGTGCGCGCCGAGTACTGGAGCGGCCAGAGCTGGCTCACCAACGGCGACGACAGCTGCACGACCGTGAGCGCCGCGGCGGTGGCGCTGTCGAACCGCCGCAGCCATCTCGGCAACGCCACCAGCGCGTGGAGCAACACCGTCTCGTCGATCACGCTCGCCGCCGGGCTCGGCACGCTGACGCTGGGCGCGCCCTCGCCCGCCGCCAGCGGCACGGTCGACGTGGCGCTGAACCTCGGCAGCGCGAGCGCCGACCAGTCGTGCCTCGCCGCGCACCCGGCCACCGGCGGCGCCGCGCGCGCCTGGCTGCGCGCGGCCAACGGCAGCTGCGCAGCGACCGCCGATCGCGACCCGTCGGCGCGCGCGACCTTCGGCATCCACAGCCCCGAGACGCAGAGGACGATCCATGCGCGCGAGCTGTTCTGAGGGCCTGCATTGCGCGCGGGGCTTCACGCTGCCCGAGCTGGTGATCGTGCTCGTGCTGCTGGGCGTGCTCTCGGCCGTGGCGCTGCCCAAGATGGGCTCGGCGCTGGCGATGCGCGAGACCGCGTGGCGCGACCAGGTGGTGGCCGCGCTGCGCCTCGCGTGCTCGACCGCGATCTCGCACCGGCGCCTGGTGTGCGCCAGCGTGGCCAGCGGCAGCGTGCAGCTGGCGATCGCGCCGACCCCGGGCGCCACCGCGTGCACCGCGGTGTTGACGGCGCCCGACGGCTCGGCCACCTGGGCCGCCGAGCCGAGCGGCATCGCCACCACGATCAGCCCCGCGGGCACGCTGTACTTCCAGCCCTCGGGTCGCGTGACCAGCGACGGCGCCGGCGCGAGCGCCAGCAGCCGCACGATCGCCATCGCCGGCGAGTCGGCGATCACGCTGATCGGGGAGACCGGCCATGTGCGCTGAGCGCAGCCGCGGCGTGTCGCTGATCGAGGTGATGATCGCCATCGTGGTCATCGGCGCGGGGCTGGCCGGCGTGCTGTCGGCCTTCGGCGCCGCCACGCGCGCGAGCGCCGACCCGGTGGTGCAGCGGCAGATGCTCGCGCTGGCCGAGGAGATGCTCGAGGAGGTGCTGCTCAAGCCCTATGCCGCCGCGGCCAACGCGGCACCGGGCGGCTGCGCGCGCGACACCTTCAACGACATCGGCGACTACCACGGCTACGCCAGCGGCAGCACGCCGTGCACGGTCGACGGCACCGCGGTGCCGGCGCTCGCCGGCTACAGCGTCAGCGTCAGCGTGGTGGCAGCCCCGCTCGGCGGCGTGGCCGCGGCGCGGCGCATCACCGTCACCGTGAGCCACGGCAGCGACACGCTGAGCCTCGTCGGCTGGCGCACCGACCATGCGTCGTAGCGCCGCCACGCCATGCCGCGGCTTCACGCTGGTGGAGCTGGTGGTGGTGATCGCGCTGATGGGCGTGATCGCCGCCGGCGTGTCGGTGTTCTTCGTACCGGCCGTGCAGGGCTACATCGGCACGCGCTCGCGCGCCGAGCTGGCGGCGCAGGCCGAGACCGCGCTGCGCCGCATGGTGCGCGACGTGCAGGCCGCGGTGCCCAATTCGATCCGCACGCCCGATGCGGCCTGCGTGGAGATGGTGCCCACCACCAGCGGCGGGCGCTTCCGGCGCGGGCCCGACACCGTTGACGACATCGCGCCCGGCTGCACGCCCGGCGCGCAGTGCGCCGCACCGCTCGACCTGGCGCAGGCGACCACGGTGTTCGACGTGCTGAGCCCGCTGGCCGCGACGCCGGCCATCGGCGACTTCGTGGTCGTCGACAACCAGAACCCGGGCGACGTGTACGCCGGCAGCAACCGCGCCGCGATCACCGCCGTCGCGACGCCCGACGCCCGCTTCGGCCGCACGCGCCTCAGCGTGGCGAGCACGCAGTTCCCGAGCGGCTACGACGGCGCGCGCTTCGTCGTCGTGCCGGCGGCGCAGCGCGCGGTGTTCTACGTCTGCAGCGGCGCCGACGGCACGCTCGACGCGCAAGGCGACGGCAAGGGCACCTTGTATCGCGCGATGAACTACGGCTTCAACGCTGCCTATCCGGCCGCCTGCCCGTCGACCGCCGGCGCCGACGTGCTGGCCACCGCGGTGAAGTCGTGCCGCTTCGTCTACGACCCCAACCTCGGCGCCACGCAGCAGAGCGGCTTCGTCGCGATGCAGCTCGAGCTGGCGCGCAACGGCGAGGTGGCCAGCTTGCTGATGGGCGCGCACGTGCGCAACGTGCCATGAAGACCCAACGTGGCATCGGCGCGATCACCGCGGTGCTGGTGCTGGTGGCGCTTTCCGTGCTCGCGGCGGCGATCGTGCGCCTGTCGAGCGCGGCGCAGAGCGCCACCGCGCAGGACGTGATGGCCGCGCGCGCCAGCGCCGCCGCGCGCGCCGGGCTCGAATGGGGCCTGTACCAGGCGTTCAAGGGCAGCTGGAGCAGCTGCGCCGGCGCGACGCAGACGCTCGACCTGCGCGCCGACACCGGGCTCATGGTGAGCGTGACCTGCGATTCGCGCAGCTATCACGACGGCGAATCGGCACCCGGCGTGGCGAGCAGCGTGCGCGTGTTCGTCATCGAGGCCACCGCCTGCTCGCTCGCCGCGAGCTGCCCCGACGCCGCCGCCGCGGTGCAGCCCGGCTACGTGGAGCGCAGGCTGCAGATCGTCGCGGCGCTGTGAGCGCGCGACACGCTCAGTCGGAGAACTCGATCTTCGTCGCCTCGAGCCGCGTGCCGTCGGCCGACAGCACGCCGCTGGCCTTCACGCGCCGGCCCGGTTGCAGCGAGGCTTCGCTGCCGTCCTCGAACTTCACGCCGGGCCCGGCATAGCTGACCAGCTCGCTGCGGCCGACGAGCGAGAAGCGCTTGGCCAGCGCATCGACGCCGGCGATCGTGCCCTTCATCTCGAAGTCGTCGTCGCCGCGTTCGGGCTGCACGCTCACCTGCGTCGCCTGCAGCACGCCGCCCTGCAGGCGGCCCTGCACCGCCACGCGCTGGCCGAGGGCGAGCGGCCCGCCCACGATGGCGGCAGTGGTGGCATCGACCTTCACGCCGTCGACGTTGAAGTCGGTCTGCGAGCGCAGGCGCGAGATCAGGCCGTTGACCGTTGCCTCGTCGAGGTCGCGCGGCGGCGCATCGACGACGATCAGCGACTGCACGCTCCAGCGCTGCGTGGTGCTGCCCCGCGCCGTGGCCGTGATGACGCGCACGGTCACGCCGTTGTCCAGGCCCGCCGGCCATGCCGCCAGCGCGCCGGCATCGAAGCCCTGCGTGCCGATGGCAAAGCGCCGCGTCTTCGCATCGAGCGCCGCCAGCTCGCCGCGGAACTGGTAGCTCGCCACGCCGCTGCGCGGTGCCACGCGGGTGGCCGAGACCTCGCCGGTGCTCGAATCGGGCAGCCCCCACACCTCCACCGTGTCGCCCACGGCCACGCCGGCCAGCGCGCCGGCGAACGCAGCATCGAACGCCGTGCCGGCGTGCGTGCGCACGACCACGCCGTTGACGGTGAGCCGGCTGGTCGCGACATCGACCGCGTCGACGCGGCCGACCAGCTCGCTGGCGGCCACCACCTGCGAGGCCAGCGCCTGCGCGTCGACGACCTCGCCGCCGCGCACCTGCACCACCATGCCGAGCGCGAGCTGCGCCGCGGCGAGCGGCGTGCCGTCTTCGGCGCGGATCTCGGCCGCGGATTCGTCGAAGTGCACGCTGCCCACGACGATGGAGCCGTAGCCGGTGATCGGCCCCGAGGCGAACGAGCCGGTGCCGCCTGAGCCCACGCCGCCGCAGCCGGGCAGCAGCGCCGCCAGGCCGAGCAGCGCGGTGGCCACCGCCGCCGCCGTGCGGCGCCAGGCCGACCACAGGGTCTGCGTCGAGCGCATCAGTGTCTCCCCGTCGCGGCCGGCGCATCCGCCGGCTCGACGCTGGTGTCGAAGGTGTAGAAGCCGAGCCGCATGCGCTGCCTGGCGTCGGGCCGCTCGGCGTCGCGCTGCACATGCGCCTCGAGCATCGGCACCAGCGCCTTCAGCAGCTGCTGCCACAGCGCGGTGACCTCGCCGCGCACGGCCTTCACCGACTCGGCGCTGAGCCCGTCGGCGAACACCGCCTGTTCGAAGTGCTGCTGCCCGTCGCCCAGCACGTTGGCCACCGCGGCGGCGGCATGGTCGCCCACGTTGTCGGCCAGGAACTGCATCATGCGCGCCGCATCGCCGCGCGGCACGAAGGCCTCGCGCACGAGCGAGACCTCGTCGCTGCGCGCGTCGAGCCGGGCCAGGCCCAGCCGCAGCAGCTCGTCGAGGATGCTGCGCGGGTGCACGTCGCGCGTGATCTCGCGCGCCAGCGCCTCGAAGCTCGGCGCGCGGCCGCTGCGCGGCAGCGCGCGCGGCTGCCCCTCGCGGTCGCGGTAGGCGGCCGCGGTGAGCCAGTGCGTGAACACCTCGGCCGCCAGCGTGCGGCGCGCCGGCGCCTCGTCGGCGGCGCCTTCGCGCAGCTGGTGGATCAGCCGCGTCACCTCGCGGCGGTTGATGCCGGTGGCGGTGCTGATGCGGCTGACGCGTCGGTGCGGCAGCAGGTCGTGGTGCGAATCGTCGGCGGCCTGCACGAGCAGCAGCTTGAGCTGCTCCTGCACGGCGGCATACGGCAGCCCGCGCGCGAGCATCAGCCGCGCCAGCGGCCCCAGCACGGCGCGCACCGCTGCGGCGAGCGCCGCCTGTTCGGCGGCCACGGGATCGGCTTCGGCGCTCGGCATGGGAAACCGCAAATGGGCAGACTGCACCTTCAGCCGGCGATGCTAGCGGCGACACGGGTCGGCGCCGGCGGATGTGTATCCAGGCATGTCAGCCGATCCAGTAATCCTGCACGGTCGGCGCGGCTTGCTCGCACGCCGCGGCCGACAATCGGCGCCATGGCCACGGCCCGCCGGCGCTGGATCGCCCACCTCGACATGGACGCGTTCTACGCGTCGGTGGAGTTGCTGCGCTACCCCGAGCTGGCCGGCCAGGCGGTGGTGATCGGCGGCGGCCGCCGCCACCAGCCGGTGCCGCGGCCCGACGGCACGCACCGCTTCGCGACGCTGGCCGACTACGCCGGCCGCGGCGTGATCACCACCGCCACCTACGCCGCGCGCGACCACGGCGTGCACTCGGGCATGGGGCTGATGAAGGCCGCGGCGCTGGCGCCGCACGCCGTGCTGCTGCCCAACGACTTCGACCGCTACCGCCTGTACTCGCGCCGCTTCAAGGCCGCGGTGGCCGAGGTGGCGCCGCTGATCGAGGACCGCGGCATCGACGAGATCTACATCGACCTCGGCGACGTGCCCGGCGCGCACGACAGCCTGGGCCACGACCCGTTCGGCGGCGTGCGCGCGGTGGGGTTGGAGATCAAGAACAACGTGCGCCGCGCCACCGGCCTCAGCTGCTCGATCGGCATCACGCCCAACAAGCTGCTGGCCAAGATCGCCTCGGAGCTCGACAAGCCCGACGGGCTGACGCTGGTGACGCTCGAAGACCTGCCGCGGCGCATCTGGCCGCTGCCGGTGCGCCGCATCAACGGCATCGGCCCCAAGGCCGGTGCCAAGCTCGAGGCGCTGGGCATAACGACGATCGGCCAGGTTGCCGCGCGCGACGTGCCCTGGCTGGTGGAGCACTTCGGCCGCAGCTACGGCCGCTGGCTGCACGATGCTGCGCACGGCATCGACGACCGGCCGGTGCTCACCGTGAGCGAGCCGGTGTCGATGAGCCGCGAGACCACCTTCGACCGCGACCTGCACGCGCGGCGCGACCGCAGCGAGCTGGGCCGCGTGTTCACCGAGCTGGCCGAAGCGGTGGCGAGCGACCTGCAGCGCAAGGGCTACGCCGGCCGCACCATCGGCATCAAGCTGCGCTTCGAAGACTTCAAGACCGTCACGCGCGACCTCACGCTCCCCGCCGCCACCGACGACGCGCACGCGATCCGCCGCGCCGCCGGCCTGTGCCTGAAGCGCGTCGACCTGAGCCGGCGCATCCGGTTGCTCGGCGTGCGCGCCGGCACGCTGGTGCGCTCGCGCGAGCTGCCGTCGGCGGCAGCGGCCGCGCGGCAGGCGCCGGCCGAGCGCGAGCTGTTCTGACGCCGCGCGCGCCGCCGCCGGATTCACCCCAGGGCGCGGCGATCGCGCGCGCCGGCACAATGCGCGACGAGGAGAACCGACGATGAGCGTGATCACCACCATCGAGGACCTGCGCGTGCTCGCCCGGCGCCGCGTGCCGCGCATGTTCTACGACTATGCCGACTCCGGCTCGTGGACCGAGAGCACCTACCGCGCCAACGAGAGCGACTTCGCGAAGATCAAGCTGCGCCAGCGCGTGGCGGTCAACATGGAAGGCCGCAGCACCGCCACCACCATGGTCGGCGTGCCGGTGGCGATGCCGGTGGCGATCGCGCCGGTGGGCCTCACCGGCATGCAGCATGCCGACGGCGAGATCCTCGCCGCCAAGGCGGCGGAGGCGTTCGGCATCCCGTTCACGCTGTCGACGATGAGCATCTGCTCGATCGAGGACGTCGCCGCGAACACCCGGGCGCCGTTCTGGTTCCAGCTCTACGTGATGCGCGACCGCGACTTCATCGAGCGGCTGATCGACCGCGCCAAGGCCGCGCGCTGCGGCGCGCTGGTGCTGACGCTGGACCTGCAGATCATCGGCCAGCGCCACAAGGATTTGAAGAACGGCCTGTCGGCACCGCCGAAGCCCACGCTCGCCAACCTGGTGAACCTGATGTTCAAGCCGCGCTGGTGCCTGGGCATGCTCGGCACGCGGCGGCGGCAGTTCGGCAACATCGTCGGCCACGTCAAGGGCGTCACCGACGTGAGCAACCTGTCGGCGTGGACCAACCAGCAGTTCGACCCGCGCCTGAACTGGGGCGACGTGGAGTGGATCAAGAAGCGCTGGGGCGGCAAGCTGATCCTCAAGGGCATCCAGGATGTCGAAGATGCGAAGCTGGCCGTGGCCTCCGGCGCCGACGCGCTGATCGTCAGCAACCACGGCGGCCGCCAGCTCGACGGCGCGCAGTCGAGCATCGAGGCGCTGCCGGCGATCGCCGCCGAGGTCGGCTCGAAGATCGAGGTGCACATGGACGGCGGCGTGCGCTCGGGCCAGGACGTGCTGAAGGCCATCGCGCTCGGCGCCAGGGGCACCTACATCGGCCGCGCCATGGTCTACGGCCTCGGCGCGATGGGCGAGGCCGGCGTCGCCAAGGCGCTGGAGATCATCCACAAGGAACTCGACCTCACGATGGCCTTCTGCGGCCGCACGCGCATCGAGCAGGTGGACCGCAGCATCCTGCTGCCGGGCACGTTCCCGACCTGACGCGCGCTGCCGGCGCGGCAGGCGCGGCTCAGGCGGGCGCGGCCTGGTCGCGCCGCGCCCCGCGCTGCAGCCAGGCGATCACCGTGGCGTACAGCGCCTGCGGATCGACCGGCTTGGCCAGGTGGTCGTCCATGCCGGCGGCCAGGCACAGCTCGTGGTCCTCGCCGAAGGCGTTGGCGGTCATCGCCACGATCGGCACGTTAGCGCCGCCGTGCAGCGCGCGGATGCGGCGCGTGGCCTCCAGGCCGTCCATCACCGGCATCTGCACGTCCATCAGGATCAGGTCGTAGCGCTGCGCACCGGCGCGCCGCAGCGCCTCGCTGCCGTCGGCGGCAACGTCGACCGCGAGGCCCACCGAACGCAGCAGTTCGGTGGCCACCTCCTGGTTGACCGGGTTGTCCTCCACCAGCAGCAGCCGCGCGCCGGCGTGCGCGCGGCGCAGCGCGCGCTCGGCGTCGTCGTGCGCGTCGGGCGCGGCGTCGGGCCGCGTCGACGCGCCGCGCTGCAGGCGTGCGCTGAACCAGAACTCGCTGCCCTGCCCCGGCCGGCTGCTGCCGCCCGCGGCGCCGCCCATCATCGCGGCCAGGCGCTGCGTGATGGCCAGGCCCAGGCCGGTGCCGCCGTAGCGGCGCGTGGTGGTGGCGTCGGCCTGCTCGAACGGGCGGAACAGCCGCGCGAGGTCGGCATCGTCGATGCCGATGCCGGTGTCGCGCACGGCAAAGCGCAGCAGCAGGCCTTGCGCATCGTCGGCGAGCAGCGTCACGGCCAGCGCCACTTCGCCGTGCTCGGTGAACTTGACCGCGTTGCCGAGCAGGTTCACCAGCGCCTGCGACAGCCGCGTGGCGTCGCCATGCAGCGCGTCGGGCACGTCGCCGGCCTCGGTGACCAGGTGCAGCCCCTTGTCGCGCGCGCGGCCCTCCACCATCGAGCGGCACTGCGCCAGCAGCGCCTGCAGCGAGAAGTCCGCCGCCACCAGCGTCATGTGGCCGGACTCGATCTTCGACAGGTCGAGCACGTCGTTGATCACGTGCATCAGGTGGTCGGCGGCGCCGGCCACCGTGTCGAGCCGCTCCAGCAGCGCCGGATCGCGCACCTCGCGGCGCAGCAGGTGCGTCAGGCCGACGATCGCGTTCATCGGCGTGCGGATCTCGTGGCTCATGTTGGCGAGGAACGCGCTCTTGGCGCGATTGGCCGCGTCGGCGCGGTCGCGCGAGACCACCAGCTCGGCATTGACCTGCTGCAGCTGCTGCTCGGCCTGCTTCATCTCGGTGATGTCGGTGACCACCGCGAGGAAGCCCTGCACCTCGCCGTCGACGATGTCGGGCACGTAGCTCACCTGGGCATGCATCGCGCGGCCGTCGGCGCCGCGCACCACGCGCTGGTAGCGCTGGGTCTCGCCGCGCATCACGCCCGGCAGCCGGATCCGGTAGTTCTCCTCGAGCCGCTCGGCGCCGAGGACTTCTTCGATGTGCGCGCCGACCATGTCGTCGCTGCGGCCGAACCACTCGCGGTAGGCCCGGTTCGCGAAGCGGCAGCGCAGGTCGCGCGACCAGTACGCCAGCATGCCCGGCTGGTTGTCGGCCGTGGTGTGCACGAAGCGCTCGCTCTCGACGAGCGCGCGATTGGCGTCGCTGAGCTGCCGCGTGCGCTCGTCGACCATCTCCTGCAGCCGGTGGCGGTGCTGCAGCAGCTCTTCGCGGATGCGCTTGCGTTCGGTGATGTCCTCGCTGATCAGCAGCGCATGGGTGATGGTGCCGTCGCCGCGGCGCATCGGCGCCGCGTGTACGCGCTCGACGTAGCGTTTGCCGCCGCGGCGCACGGTCTCGAAATCGCCGGTCCACGAGCGGCCGAGTGCCAACGCGGCCATCGCCTGCTGATCGCGCTCGGCGGGGCTGCGCTCGGGCTGCAGCTCCGTGCGGCGCTGGCCCAGCGCCAGCTCGCGCGGGCATTCGTTCATCGTGCACCAGGCGTCGTTGACGTACTCGATGCGCCCCTCGAGATCGGTGATCACGATGCCCACCGGGCTCTGCTCCACCGCCTGCGACAGCTTGCGCAACGCCTGCTCGGCCTCGTGGCGCTCGGTCACGTCGCTGAACGACAGCACCACGCCGTTCATCGCGCCGCAGGCGGGATCGCGGATCGGCTCGCAGTGGGTGACCAGCCAGCGCCGCTGGCCGTCGGGCATGCGCGTGGCGACCAGCACGTCGTGGCACGGCTCGCCGGTGCGCAGCGTGCGGCCGTGCGGCAGCTCGGCGAACGGAATCGGCGTGCCGTCCTCGCGCTGCGGCTGCCACATGCGCAGCAGCTGGCGCTGCTGCAGCTCCGCGAGCGACATGCCCGTGAAGCGCTCGGCCACTGCGTTGCAGGCCACCAGCTTGCGGTCGGCGTCGAAGATCAGGATGCCCTCGTCGAGCACGTTGACCATCGAGCGGTACTGCGCCTCGCGCCGGCGCGCGTCGTCCTCGGCCGCGCGGCGCTGCGTGATGTCGGCATGCACCACCACCGCGCCGCCGTCGCGCGTGCGCAGCGGCGACACCGTCATCAAGAACCAGCTCTGCACGCCGTCGTGGTGGCACGGGTACTCGTAGCGGAAGCTCGGCCTGCGGCCCTCGAGCACGGCGCGGATGCCCTCGGCCACCGCCAGCGCGTCGGTGCGTTCGGGCCCCTGCACCTGCTCGCACACCTCGAGGTAGTTGGCGCCGATGCCGCTGCGCTCCGGCATCCACTGCGCCTGCGCTGCATCCGCGCTCGCGAAGGCGCGCCAGGCCGCGTTGACGCTGACGAGCCGGCCCTGGCGGTCGACCACCGCCATCTGGTCGAGCACCGAGTCCTCGATGTTCTGCAGCAGGGTCGAGGTCTCGCGCAGCGCCTCCTCGGCGCGGTGCCGCGCCGTCACGTCGCGCCCGATGGCGTAGACGCCGACCACGCGGTGCTCGCCGTCGACGAGCGGCCCCTTGGTGATGCTGTGCACCACCTCGGGCTCGCGGCACGAGGAGTCGTATTCATAGGTCAGCGTGCTGCGCTGCTCGATCACCTGGCGGTCGGAGGCGATCGCGCTCTCGGCGATATGGGCCGGCAGCACGTCGCGGTCGCCGCGACCGAGCAGCTGCGACACCTCGTGGCCGAGCGCGCGAGCCGCTGCTTCGTTGCACAGCACGTAGCGGCCGTCGAGATCCTTGGCGACGATGGCGTCGACCGCGTTGGTGCCCACCGCCTCGAGTATCGCCAGCTCGCGCAGGCGCGTGCCCTGCGCGTCGCGCTCGGCGCGCACGTGCAGCAGCGCCTCGCGTTGCCGGCGCATCCGCTCGCGGAAGGCCGCGGCCGCCAGCGCGAGCGCACCGGCGGCGACGATCCATGCCGCCTCGTGCGCCATGCCGCCGACGATCTCGTCGCGCGCCACGTGGGCCACCAGCATCCAGTCGGTGCCCGGCACCGTCCGCACCACGCCGAGCACGGCAGCACCGCGCACATCGGCGGCGGCCGTGATCTCGCCGGCCACCACCTCGCCGCGCAGCGCGCGCGCGGTGAGCAGCTCCGGCTGCGCCAGCGCACTGTCTTGATCGGTCATCACGGCGCGCACGCGATCACCGTCGCGCCGCACCAGGGCCGCGGTGGCGGTGTGGCTGGGCACCGGCCACTGCCGCAGCAGGCCGAGCTCGACCTGGCCGGCATCGGAGCGCAGCACCACCACCGCCGCGGCCGGCCGGCCGCGGGCCACCAGCGGCGCCACGGTGTCGAACCAGCGATGCGCGGGGTCGCTGCCGTCCATCGGGCTCAGCGCATACTGGATCTCGCCGCTGGCCACGGCGGCGTCGACCGCGCGGCGCAGCGATGCTCCGAGCGCGGCATCGGTGGGCGGATCGGACCCGACGACGCGGCCGCCGGCATCCACCAGCAGCCCGGTCTCGCCGTCGAAGGCCTGGCACAGGTCGTGCACGCGTTGCATCAGTTCGTCGCGCGCCGCGGCGTCGCTCTGCGCCTGCCAGCGCGCGTAGAGATCGGCCCAATGCCCGCTGCTGCGCGCGAAACGCGCCTGCCCCATCCGCTCGTTGACCCAGCTGCTGACCTGGCTGCTGCGCAGCATGCTCACCGCGCGCAGCTGTTCGGCCCAGTCACGCCGATGGTCGAGGTAGGTTGCCGCGATCAGCGCCAGCGTCAGCGCCACGATCGACGCCGCCACGGGCCACCACCGGCCCGCGCCTGGCGCCCGGGAGGCGGCCGGTTCGGCGGGCGACGGCGCGACGGACTCGCTCTGGCGCATCTGCTCCTTCGCGCGCGGGCCGTTGCGGCGCCGCGCGTCATGGTCGCGGGATTCTCTGCCCGACGATTGCATGCGCGCTTACCGGCGCGCAACGCCGGAGCACAACAGTCGAGTAGCGTCGCGCCGACGCAGCCCCTAGGGGCTGCGAAGATGTGAGCGCGCGTCCTGCGCGGTCGCGTAGATATGAGGTGCCACGCCGCGTGCGGCCAGTGCCGGCCCGAGCTTGGCGCGCAGGAAGCCCGAGGTGGTGTAGCGCGTGACGTTGAGGTAGAAGCGATCGACCAGCGCGCGCACCATCGCGGCCCAGTCGTCTTCGAGCTCGGGGGCGAGCGTGAAGTGGTCGTAGTTGACCACCGCATACACCTTGCGCCCGAGCGGCGCCACGTGCGACTCGACCTCGCGGCGCACGGCCTCGATGTCGGCGACGCTGCGGATGGCCAGGCGCTCGAAGTCGATGAACATCGTCTGCTGCGCGGCGTCGAAGTGAAAGCGCTCGGCCAGCGGCTTGGCCAGCAGCCGCTCGCGCAGGCCCATCGGCGCGTCGGCGAAGATCGATGCATCCATGCGCACCGGCTCGCGCTCGATCACCGGCTCGAAATCCATGTGATCGAGGATGTCGCGCTGCAGCTCGAGGCCGGGCGCGATCTCGATCAGCTCCAGCCCCTTCGCATGCAGGCGCAGCACGCAGCGCTCGGTCACGTAGAGCACCGGCTGGCCGCGCCTGAACGCCTCGCGGCCCGAGAACGTGCGCTGCTCGACCTCGCGCACGAATTTGCGCTCGCCGTTGGCGAGGAAGGTGCCGACGAACACCACGCGCTGCGCGTTCTGGCTGATGTTGATGAAGCCGCCGGCGCCGGCCAGGCGCTGGCCGAAGCGGCTGACGTTGAGGTTGCCCTCGGCATCGGCCTGCGCCAGGCCGAGGATGGCGAGGTCGAGCCCGCCGCCGTCGTAGAAGTCGAACTGGTAGGGCTGGTCGATCACCGCCTGCGTGTTGACCGCGGCGCCGAAACTGAGCCCGCCGGCCGGGATGCCGCCGATCACGCCGGGCTCGGCGGTCAGCGTGATGAGGTCGATCACCTTCTCCTCGGCCGCCACCTGCGCCACGCCCTCGGGCATGCCGATGCCGAGGTTGATCACCGCATTGGCCTCGAGCTCCAGCGCGGCGCGGCGCGCGATCACCTTGCGCTCGCTGACCGTGTGCCCCCACGGTCGCTGCGCTCCCTGCCCCCCGAGGGGGCCCCGCCCGCCTTGGGGCGGCCCGGCGGCGGGCGGCGCCATCGCCGCCAGCACGACGTCCGCCGGCAATCGCAGCTCGCCGGCGAAGGCCGGGCTGTAGGGCTCGGCGAAGGTCTGCATGTGGTATTCGGGCTTCTCGGCCACGACCACGCAGTCGACCAGCACGCCGGGGATCTTGACCTGCCGCGGATGCAGCGAGCCGGCAGCGGCGACGCGCTCGACCTGCACCATCACGATGCCGCCGGAGTTGCGCGCCGCCATCGCGATGGCCAGCGCCTCGAGCGTCAGCGCCTCGCGCTCCATGGTCACGTTGCCGTCGGGGTCGGCCGTCGTGCCGCGGATGAACGCCACGTCGATCGGGAACGCCTTGTAGAAGAGGTACTCCTCGCCGTCGACGTGCATCAGCCGCACCAGCTGCTCGGTGCTGCGCGCGTTGACGGCGCCGCCGCCGTGCCGCGGGTCGACGAAGGTGCCGAGGCCGACGCGGCTCAGGTGGCCCGGCTTGCCGGCCGCGATGTCGCGAAACAGGTGCGTGATCACGCCCTGCGGCAGGTTCCAGGCCTCGATGCGGTCGTTCACCGCGAGCTGGCCCAGCGTGGGCACCAGGCCCCAGTGGCCGCCGATGACGCGCCGCACGAGACCGTCGTGGCCCAGGTGGTTGAGCCCGCGCGACTTGCCGTCGCCCTGGCCGGCGGCGTAGACGAGACCGAGCCCGCGCGGCGCGCCGGTGTCGAGGAAGCGCCGCTCGAGCGCGACGGCCAGGTTCTCGGGAAAGCCGATGCCGACGAAGCCGCCGGTGGCCAGCATGTCGCCGTCGCGCAGCAGGCGCACGGCCTCGTCGGCCGACACGATCTTGCCCTTGTCGGCCGCGCGCAGCGCGGCCATGCGCTCGTGCGCACGCGAATGCGCGTGCGTGTGCGGATGCATGTGCGCGTGCGCCGTCATGGCCGCCGCCGCGCGGTCACAACCGGGCGTTGTTGTCGAAGGTGTTGCACTCGCGCATGCTGCCGCCTTGCAGCCCGCGCTTGAACCAGCCCACGCGCTGCGCGCTGGTGCCGTGCGTGAAGCTCTCGGGCACCACGGTGCCCTGCGAGCGGCGCTGCAGCGTGTCGTCGCCGATCTGCGTGGCGGCGTTGAGCGCGGCCTCGACATCACCCTGCTCGATGATCTGCTTGGTGCGGTTGGCATGAAAGGCCCACACGCCGGCCAGGCAGTCGGCCTGCAGCTCGAGCCGCACCGACAGCGCATTGGCCTGCACCTCGTTGGCCCGCTGGCGCATGCTGTCGACCTTGTCGGTGATGCCCATCAGGTTCTGCACGTGGTGGCCGATCTCGTGCGCGATCACGTAGGCCTGCGCGAACTCGCCGGGCGCGCCGAGGCGGTTCTTCATCGTCTCGTAGAAGCCGAGGTCGATGTAGACCTTCTGGTCGCCCGGACAGTAGAACGGCCCCATCGCCGCCTGCCCCGTGCCGCAGGCGGTGGCCGTGGCGCCGCGAAAGAGCACCAGCTTCGGCTCGCGGTAGGCCGACCCGCCGGCGGCGAACTGCTGCTTCCACACGTCTTCGGTGTCGGCCAGCACGGTGGAGACGAAGGCGGCCATGCGGTCGTCGGCCGGCGGCTTGTGCGCCGGGCCCTGCTGCTGCACCTGCGCCTCGGGCATGCCGCCGCCCGAGAGCACGCCCAGGATCGTCAGCGGGTTGATGCCGAAGATCCAGCCGCCCACGAGCGCCAGCACGATGGTGCCGACGCCGATGCCGCGGCCGCCGATCGGAAACCCGCCGCCCGACGGGCCCTGGTCGCGCCGATCCTCGACGTTGTCGCTCTGGCGGTCGCCTTCCCATTTCATGCCTGTCTCCCTGGCGTGTACGCTGCCGCCATGGTGCAGCATATCCGGCGCCGCGACATCGGGTAGTGGCCCGGATGGCGGGCAACCCCCGGGCGGCTACAGCGGCTTCTTCAGCCAGGCTGCAATCTCGCCGACCACGCCGCGGCGGAACGCCAGCACGCAGACGACGAAGATCGCGCCCTGCACCACCGTGACCCAGGCGCCGAGCTGCGCCAGGTAGTTCTGCATCGTCACGATGATCGCCGCGCCCACCACCGGGCCGAACAGCGTGCCCAGGCCGCCGAGCAGCGTCATCAGCACCACCTCGCCCGACATCGTCCAGTGCACGTCGGTCAGCGACGCGAGCTGGAACACCAGCGCCTTGGTGCCGCCGGCCAGCCCCGCGAGGCCGGCCGACAGCACGAAGGCGAGCAGCTTGAAGCGGTCGGTGTCGTAGCCGAGCGAGATCGCGCGCGCCTCGTTCTCGCGGATCGCCTTCAGCACCTGGCCGAATGGCGAGTGCACGATGCGCCAGATCAGCCCGAAGCCGCCGAGGAACACCACCAGCACGAAGCCGTACATCGCCCAGGTGTGGCGCAGGTCGACGAGCCCGAACAGCCGGCCGCGCGGCACCGCCTGGATGCCGTCCTCGCCGCCGGTGAACTTGGCCTGCAGGCAGAAGAAGAAGATCATCTGCGCCAGCGCGAGCGTGATCATCGCGAAGTAGATGCCCTGGCGGCGGATCGCCAGCAGCCCGGCCAGCCAGCCGAGCGCGAGCGCCACCGCGGTGGCGAACAGCACCGCCAGCTCGGGTGTGAAGCCCCACACCTTGGCCGCGTGCGCCGCCGCGTAGCCGGCGCTGCCGAGGAACATCGCGTGGCCGAACGACAGCAGGCCGCCGAAGCCGATCAGCAGGTTGAACGCGCAGGCGAAGAGGGCGAAGCACATCACCTTCATCAGAAACACGGGGTACGCCACCAGCGGCGCCAGCGCGAAGGCGAGCGCCATCGCGACGAAGACGATGCCCTGGTGTTTGAGCGAGCCGCCGCGCGCGCGCGCCGCCGGCACGCCGGCCGCCGCTGCACCGCTCGAGTGGGTAGATGCGCCGATCGCCATGTGCGCTGTCGCGTTCTCTCGCGTCGCTACTTCTGCATGCCGAACAGCCCGGCCGGCTTGGCCAGCAGCACGATCGCCATGATGACGAAGATGACGGTGTTCGACGCCTCGGGGTAGAACACCTTGGTCAGGCCCTCGATCAGCCCGAGGCCGAAGCCGGTGACGATCGAGCCCATGATCGAGCCCATGCCGCCGATCACCACCACCGCGAACACGACGATGATCAGGTCAGACCCCATCTGCGGGCTCACCTGGTAGATCGGCGCCGCCATCACGCCGGCCAGCGCGGCCAGCGCGACGCCGAAGCCGTAGGTGAGCGTCACCATGCGCGGCACGTTGACGCCGAAGGCCTGCACCAGCGCGGCGTTCTCGGTCGCGGCGCGCAGGTAGGCGCCGAGCTTGGTGCGCTCGACGACGAACCACGTCGTCAGGCAGACCACGAGCGAGGCGCCGATCACCCACGCGCGGTAGTTGGGCAGGAACATGAAGCCCAGGTTCTGCGCGCCCACCAGCGCGGCGGGCATCGTGTAGGGCTGGCCCGACGAGCCGTACTGGTTGCGAAACAGCCCCTGGATCATCAGCGCCAGCCCGAACGTGAGCAGCAGCCCGTACAGGTGGTCGAGCTTGTACAGCCGCGCCAGCATCAGCCGCTCGATCGCGATGCCGCTGGCGCCGACCACGATCGGCGCGATCAGCAGCGCCCACCAGTAGCCGATGCCGAGCTTGTCGAGCAGCAGGTAGGCGGCGAAGGCGCCCATCATGTACTGCGCGCCGTGCGTGAAGTTGATGATGTTCAGCAGCCCGAAGATCACCGCCAGCCCGAGCGACAGCAGCGCGTAGAACGAGCCGTTGATCAGCCCGATCAGCAGCTGGCCGAACAGGGCCTGCGTGGGGATGCCGAAAACCTCGGTCACGAACCCTCACCCCAACCCTCTCCCGCGAGCGGGAGAGGGAGGCATGCAGCGCCTACTTCACCAGCGGACATTCGCCGTCCTTCAGCGGCCGGAACGCCTGCTCGGCGGGAATCGTGGCGCGGACCTTGTAGTAGTCGTACGGGTACTTCGACTCCGACGGCTTCTTCACCTCGAACAGGTACGCCGGATGGATCTTGCGGCCGTCGGCGCGGATCGTGCCCTTGCCGAACAGCGGGTCGTCGGTGGGCATCTTCTTCATCTGCTCGATCACCTTGGTGCCGTCGTCGGTCTTGATCGCCTCGACCGCCTTCAGGTAGTGCAGCACCGCCGAATACACGCCAGCAACCCCCATCGACGGGTACTTGCCGCCGTACGCGGCGGCGTAGCGCTTGCTCCAATCGCGCGTGCCGTCGTTGAGGTCCCAGTAGAACGACTCGGTGAAGATCAGCCCCTGCGCGGTCTGCAGGCCGAGCGCGTGCACGTCGGTGATGAACACCAGCAGGCCGGCGAGGTTCTGGCCGCCCTTGACGATGCCGAACTCGGCCGCCTGCTTGATCGAATTGATCGTGTCGCCGCCGGCATTGGCCAGCCCGATGATCTTGGCCTTCGACGCCTGCGCCTGCAGCAGGAACGACGAGAAGTCGGTGCCCGGGAAGGGATGGCGCACGCTGCCGAGCACCTTGCCGCCGGCCTTGGTCACCGCGGCGGCGGTGTCGCGCTCGAGCGCGTGGCCGAAGGCGTAGTCGGCGGTCAGGAAGAACCAGGTGTCGCCGCCGGTCTTGACGATCGCGCTGCCGGTGCCGTTGGCGAGCATCCAGGTGTCGTAGGTCCAGTGGATCGTGTTCGGCGAGCACGCCTTGCCGGTCAGGTCAGACGTGGCCGCGCCGGAGACCAGGAACGCCTTGCCCTTGTCGCGCGTGATCTGGTTCACCGCCAGCGCGACCGACGAGGTCGGCACATCGACGATGACATCGACCTTGTCGGTGTCGTACCAGGTGCGCGCGACGTTGGAGCCGACGTCGGGCTTGTTCTGGTGGTCGGCGCCGACCACCTCGACCTTCAGGCCGGCCTTGGAGGTCTTCTGAAAGTCCTCCACCGCCATCTTGGCGGCCACCACCGAGCCGGGGCCGGCGATGTCGGCGTACAGGCCCGACATGTCGTTCATCACGCCGATCTTGACGATGCCGTCGGAAATCTGCGCCTGCGCGGTGGCGGCGGCAAGAACGCTGGCGGCAGCGGCCAGGGCACGAACTCGGAATGTCATGGTGTCTCCGATCGAAGGTGACGTTGAGAAGACGAACGCGAAAACCAGGCAACTATGCACCGGCGACTCAAACGCCCAGGTACTGGTGGAGCATGCCCAACCTGGCGTCGAGTTCGGCTGCGGGGAAACCCTCCACGATGCGGCCGTGCTCCATCACGTAGAAGCGGTCGGCCAACGGCGCGGCGAAGCGGAAGTTCTGCTCGACCATCACGATCGTCAGGCCTTTGCCGCGCAGCATGCGGATCGCGCGCGCGAGCGAGTGCACGATCACCGGCGCGAGGCCCTCGCTGATCTCGTCGAGCAGCAGCAGCTTCGCGCCGGTGCGCAGGATGCGCGCCACCGCCAGCATCTGCTGCTCGCCGCCCGACAGCCGCATGCCCGGGCTGGCGCGGCGCTCGGCGAGGTTGGGAAACATCGCGTAGATCTCTTCGAGGCTCATGCCGCCCGAGGCCACCGGGGGCGGCAGCAGCAGGTTCTCCTCGCAGCTCAAGCTGGCGAAGATGCCGCGCTCCTCGGGACAGTAGCCCACGCCCAGGCGCGCGATCGCGTGCGGCGGCAGCCCGACCGCCTCGCGGCCGTTGACCATGATCGACCCTGAGCGGCGCCCGACCAACCCGAGCACGGTCTTCAGCGTCGTCGTGCGGCCGGCGCCGTTGCGGCCGAGCAGCGTGACGACCTCGCCACGGTTCACCGTCAGGTCGACGCCGTGCAGGATGTGCGACTCGCCGTAGAACGCGTGCACGCCGGTCAGGCGCAGGAACTCGACGCCGGCGCCCGCGGGCGCCGATGCCGCGGCGACCGCGACGCTTTCAGCCATGCGCGCCCTCCAGCGCCGCGTCGACATGGCCCATGTAGGCCTCGAGCACCTGCGGGTTGCGCGACACCTGCGTGTACGGCCCCTCGGCGATCACCTGGCCGCGCTGCAGCACGGTGATCACGTCGGCGATCTTCTCCACCACCTTCATGTTGTGCTCGACCATCAGAATGGTGCGGTTGGCGGCCACGCGCTTGATCAGCTCGGTGACGCGCTCGACGTCTTCGTGGCCCATACCCTGCGTCGGCTCGTCGAGCAGCATCAGCTTGGGCTCGGCGGCCAGCGTGGTGGCGATCTCCAACGCGCGCTTGCGGCCGTACGGCAGCTCGACGGTGACCACGTCGGCCACGTCCTCCAGCCCCACGGTGCGCAGCAGCTCCAGCGCGCGCGGAACCAGCGCGTCGAGCGTGCGCTCGGAGCGCCAGAACTGGAACGCGGTGCCGAGCGAGCGCTGCAGCGCGACGCGCACGTTCTCGAGCACGCTCAAGTGCGGGAACGTGGCCGAGATCTGGAACGAGCGGATCACGCCGCGCCGCGCCACCTGCGCCGGCTTGTCGTGGGTGATGTCCTGGCCCTCGAACGTGATCGTGCCGGTGCTGGGCGGCAGGAACTTCGTCAGCAGGTTGAAGCAGGTGGTCTTGCCGGCGCCGTTGGGGCCGATCAGCGCATGGATGGTGCCGCGGCGCACGGCGAGGTTGACGTCGTGCACGGCGACGAAGCCCTTGAACTCCTTGGTCAGGCCGCGCGTGGCAAGCAGGATGTCGTCAGCCATGGCGCGCTAGCGTACACGTCCTGCGGCCGCGGGCAATCAGGGCAACGCCGCTGGCGGGGCGGGCATGCCTCAGGCGGCCAATCACCGCGCAGACCCCGTCGCGCTCGATTCGATAGAAGCCGCGCATGATCCATTCCAGTTCCAGCACCACCGACAGCGGAACGTAGAGCGACGGCGACTCCAGCACGATTCGCCGCGCGACGGGGCGTTGCCGTTCTGCTTGCGGGTCATGCGGGTCGTCGCAATAGAACCGCGCGCGCATATTCGTGTCGAGCGAGCGCATGCTCAGCCGCGGCGCTCGAGCAGCGAGGCCGGGTCGAAGTCCTCGAGCCACTGTGTCGCGCCGCGGGTGCGCAGCGGCTTTGCCATCACCAGGCCATGGCCGGCTGCCGGATCCGACGGCACGATGCGCCGACGAACGACCAGGCGAATGGCACCGCCTTCATCGACGAACTCGACCTGGGTGCCCGGCCCGATCGCTATGACCTGAGCAACGCATGCCAGAATTCGCCCCTACCGTGAGGTCGACATGACGATCAAGAGCGACAAGTGGATCCGCCGCATGGCCGAGCAGCACGGGATGATCGAGCCGTTCGAGCCCGGGCAGGTGCGGCACGCCGCCGACGGCCACCGCATCGTCAGCTACGGCACGTCGAGCTACGGCTATGACATCCGCTGCGCGCGCGAGTTCAAGGTGTTCACCAACATCTTCAGCACCGTGGTGGACCCGAAGAACTTCGACGAGAAGAGCTTCGTCGACTTCGAGGCCGACGTGTGCATCATCCCGCCCAACAGCTTCGCGCTGGCGCGAACGATGGAGTACTTCCGCATCCCGCGCAACGTGCTCACGGTTTGTTTGGGCAAGTCGACCTACGCGCGCTGCTTCAGCGCCGACACGCGAGTGTCACTGGTCGATGGCAGCGCACCGACGCTGGAAGAGATGGCGCGCCGCCATCAGAACGGCGAGCTGTTCTGGGGCTACAGCCTCGGGGAGCATGGTCGCATCATCGTCACGCTGCTCGATGCGCCGCGATGGATCGGCCGCGACGCGCTGATCGCGCTGCAGCTCGACAACGGGCAGTGGATCCGCGCGACGCCGGACCACGGATTCATCGCCCGTGATGGTCGGCTGGTCCAGGCCCACCAGCTCCGCCCGGGTGATTCGCTGATGCCGCTGTACCGCGACCTGGTTCGCGGCTACGAGGAGGTGTACCAGCCGATCAGCGGCCACCTCACGCCGACGCATCGTCTCGCCGACGAATGGAATCTGCGCAACGGCATCTACCGAGACGTGCCCGGCACGCATCGGCATCACATCGACTTCGACCGCCGCAACAACAGGCCGGACAACCTGGAGCGCATGGACGCGCAGCGCCACGTCAGGCTGCACAACGCCGAGACCTACGGCGACGAATTCGATCCGCAGGAGCACGGTGCGGCGATCCGCGGCGCGGCGCGGCTGCTCGACTGCGACCGTTCGGTGTTCCGGCGATTCCCCGACGTGGTAGCGGCCTTCCGCGGCGTGGCGCCGCTGCGCAACCACAAGGTCGTTGCCGTTCGCGAACTGCCCGCGCTGCACGACGTGTACTGCCTCACGGTTCCCGAGGCCGGCAACTTCGCGCTGGAGGCCGGCGTCTTCGTGCGCAACTGCGGCATCATAGTGAACGTAACCCCCTTCGAACCCGAGTGGGAAGGCTACGTGACGCTCGAGTTCTCCAACACCACGCCGCTGCCGGCCAAGATCTACGCCGGCGAAGGCTGCGCGCAGGTGCTGTTCTTCGAGAGCGACGAGGTCTGCGAGACCAGCTACAAGGACCGCGGCGGCAAGTACCAGGGCCAGCGCGGCGTCACGCTGCCGAAGACCTGAGCGTTGCTTCGGCGCCCGCGCAGCGGATGTCCTATCCGTAGTGCGACGTGCCGTCGCTCACGCTGGGGCGACCGTCCAGCGGTCGCTGTTGATGCTCATGGGGAGTTTGCCTCGCAGTGGCGGGTATTCTAGGTAGCCAATTGATGCCGCCCGGTGCGGCGGGGGCCGATCGACGATATGCTCGGGGGCGCCGCGCCCGCATGCGCTGGAGACCGACATGCCCGCCACCGCCTTCCGCCCCGCCAACGAGCTGATGTGCCAGTTCGCGGAGTTCCACCGCGACCGCCGCAACATCGTCACGCACTTCGTGGGTATTCCGCTGGTCATCTGGTCGATCGGCATCCTGCTGTCCAAACCGGCGATCGGCGGCGTGTCGCTGGCCTGGATCGCCTGGATCCTGGCCACCGGCTGGTACCTCACGCGCGGCAACCTCGTGCTCGGCATCGCCACCAGCTTCGTCAACGCGCTGCTGGTGAGCCTGGGCCAGCCGTTCGCCCCGCTGGCTATGGGGCACTGGCTGGGCTGGAGCCTGAGCGTGTTCGTCGTCGGCTGGTGCATCCAGTTCCTCGGCCACTACTACGAGGGCCGCCGCGCCACGTTGGTCGACGACCTGGTGGGCCTGCTCGTCGGGCCGATGTTCGTGGTCGGCGAGTGGCTGTTCGCGATCGGCTGGGGCCAGGCCCTGCACGACGAGATCGAGCGCCGCGTCGGCCCCACGCACCTGCGCGATCTGGCCGCCTCACCCGGCCGCTGACGCGGCCGCCGAGGCCGCCGCGGCGACCGGCCGCGGCACGGCAGCAGACCCACAGCCCTAGGGAAAGTCCCGAGCGATAGCCGGCCGTGCGCGCGGCGCGCCGGCGTACGGTACGGCTCGCATCACGGCTATGGTTTCTGCAAGCCACGGGCGCGCGCGACGCACGCTGGGCGCGCACGCTGTATCCGCACGCCACCGACACCGAGCTGCTCGGCATCGGCCCGGCGCTGCATATGCTCGAAGGCGTGGTGCGCTGCACGCCCGACCGCATGGAGCTCGACGTGGAGCGCGGCCAGTTCTACGGCGAGTCCACGTGGCACGCGTCGTTCGAGGCCGACGCGCATGTGCAGCTGTTCGGCCAGTCCAGCGAGCCGGTGTGCTGGATGCAGCTCGGCTACGCGAGCGGCTACTCCAGCGCGCTGATGGGCAGCTTCATCCACTTCCGCGAGACGCAGTGCGCCGCCGCCGGCGCGCCGTGCTGCCGCAGATGGGGCTGCGCATGCCGGCCGGCGTGGTGCTCGGCATCGCGCCGTGGAACGCGCCGATCATTCTCGGCGTGCCTGCCATCGCCACGCCACTCGCCTGCTGCAACACCGTGGTGCTCAAGGGCAGCGAGAACTGCCCGCGCACGCACCAGCTGATCGTCGAGTCGTTCCAGGACGCGGGCTTTCCGCCCGGCGTGGTGAACTACATCACCAACGCGCCGGCCGATGCCGCGGCGGTGGTCGAGGCGATGGTCGCGCACCCGGCGGTGCGGCGCGTGAACTTCACCGGCTCCACGCGCGTGGGGCGGCTGATCGCGATGACCTGCGCCAAGTACTTGAAGCCCGCGGTGCTCGAGCTCGGCGGCAAGGCGCCGATGGTGGTGCTCGACGACGCCGACATCGACGACGCGGTGAATGGTGCCGCGTTCGGCTGCTTCGCCAACTCGGGCCAGAGCTGCATGAGCACCGAGCGCATCATCGTCGACCAGAAGGTGGCCGACGAATTCGTCAAACGCTTCACCGACAAGGCCAAGATGCCGCTGCTGGGCGACCCGCGCAGACCTGAGCCGGTGGTGCTCGGCTCGGTGATCGGCATGAGCGCGGTCGAGCACTGCAACGCGCTGATCGACGACGCGATCGCCAAGGGCGCCAAGCTGGTGTGCGGCGAGAAGGTCAGCTCGACGCTGATGCCCGCCACCGCGCTCGACCACGTGACGCCGGCGATGCGCATCTATCGCGAGGAGACCTTCGGCCGCGGCAAAGCCGGCGTCGAGGCGTTCACCGAGCTGCGCTGGATCACGATGCAGACGCAGCCGCGGCACTATCCGTTTTAGCTCTCCGGCGTGATGCGGTTGTCCTGCACGATGCGCGACCAGACCTTCAGATCGTCGCGCACGGTCTGGCCGAATTGCTCGGGCGACTTCAGCGGCGGGTTGGCCAGGTTCAGCTGCGCGAAGCGCTCCTTCAGCTCGGGCGAGACGACGATGCGGTTGATCTCGGCGTTGAGCGCGGCGATCACCGGCGCCGGCGTGCCCGCAGGCGCGAAGACGCCGTACCAGCCGTCGGTGTCGAACTTGAAGCCCTGCTCGGTCAGCGTCGGCACGTCGGGCAGCGCCACGGTGCGGCCGGTGCCGCTGACGCCCATCACCTTGATCTTGCCGGCCTTGATGAGCGGCGTCGACGACACGGTGTCGACGAACGCGATCGGCACGTTGCCGTTCTGCAGATCGCCGAGGATGCCCGTCATCGCCTTGTAGGGCACGTGGTTGAGTTCGAGGCCGTGCCGGTTCTGCAGCGCGGCCATCACCAGGTGGCCGCTCGAGCCGATGCCGAACGACGCGTAGTTGTACCTGCCCGGGTTGGCCTTCACGTGCGCGACGAACTCCTTCATGTTCGCCGCCGGAAAGTCGTTGCTCGTCACGAGGTAGATGCCGCCGGCACCCACCTGTGCCACCGGCGCGAGGTCACGCGTCACGTCGTAGGGCGGCTTGCCCGGCATGGCCTGCGCCATCACGGTGAACGCTGCGGCGGTGAACAGCAGCGTGTGGCCGTCGGCGGGGCTCGCCAGCACGTCCTTCGCCGAGAGCACGCCGTTGCCGCCCGGCTTGTTGTCGACGATCACCGGCTGCTTGAAGGTCTTGGCCATCTGCTGGCCGATCACGCGCATCAGCGGGTCGGCGCCACCGCCGGGCGCGCCGGCGACGACGATGCGGATCGGCTTGTTGGGCCACGGCGCTTCGCCGCGCAGCGTGCCCGCCGCGCAGGCCGCGAGGGCGATCACGATCGCGCGGCGGCGCAGCATCGGGTGGTGCGGTTGCAGTGCAGTCATGTTCGAGTTCCTTCTCATACGACGCAGCCGCCGTTCGGGCTCAGGATCTGGCCCACCATGTAGGCCGCGTCGTCGCTGGCCAGGTACAGCGCGAGCGACGCGTACTCGTCCACCTCGCCGAGCCGCCCCTGCGGGATCGCCTGGACCATGCGCTCGCGCATCTGCGGCGAGGAGTCGACCATCTTCTGCAGCCCCGGCGTGGTGATGCCGCCGGCGGCGATGCAGTTGACGTTGACGTTGGCGCCGATCACTTCGATCGCCGCCGCCTTGGTGAAGCCGACGACGCCGGCCTTGGCCGCCGAGTACGCGCTGTTGTGCGCGGTCAGCCCCGAGATGCCGGCGATCGACGAGATGTTGACGATCTTGCCGTAGCGCTTGTCTTCCATGATGCGCAGCGCCTCGCGGAAGCTGCGCGCCGGGTTCTCGGGCACCCAGGCGCAGGTGGCGGCGATCTGCTCGTCGGGCGCGATATACAGCGGAATGTGCTGCGCGATGTGCTCCAGCGCGCGCGCCCAGCGCAGACCATCGGCTGGCCCTGCGTGCGCGCGAACGACTTGGTCATCAGCCGCGCACGGTCGACCGCCAGCCGCGGCTTGGTGCTGCGCACGCAGTCGTACAGGCGCTGCGTGCGCGCGGAGATGCCGCGCTTGGCGTGGCCGGAGACCACTGCCTCCTGCCGCGTCAGCACGCTCGGGTCGTCTCGGAACATGGGCTCTCCTCGGTCGAATCGTTGGCTCGGGGTGAATTCTTGTGAGCCACACGCCCGGGGTCCAATGACTTATCGGGCGGCCGTCATAACCCGGCGACGCGCGGCGCCGGACAGCTCTCACGCAGGGGCCATGGCGCTGCGCTACAGTCCGCTGCATGCGAACCATCGGCCGCGCGCTCCCCGCGATCCAGGCGCTGCCGAGCGCGCGCGCCCTGGCCGAGGCGGCCATTCACCAGGCGACGAGCGCCGCGCTCGCGCCCGGTGCGTCGACCGGCATCCGCAAGGGTGTGTACCGCTTCGCGAGCCATCGCGAAGCCGACGAACAAGTGCAGGTCGCGCTGGCCTTCGTGATCGCCGCCGAGGCGCGGCAGCGTGGGCGGCGATGAGCGGTCAGGGGTCCGATTGGGGCGCCACGGCGCGCCCGGCGACGATCGATGACCTGAAGAAGCTTGCCGCGGCGCTCGCCGCCGAGGGTGTCGACTACGTGTTGATCGGCGGCTATGCGCTCAACGCGCTCGGCTACGGCCGCGCCACCACCGACATCGACTTGCTGTTGCGCCCCACGCGCGAGCAGGGCGAGCGTGCCAGGCGTGCCTTGTCGACGCTGCCCGACGGCGTGGCGGTCGAGATCGATCCCGACTGGTTCGTGGAAGGCGACACGATCCGCGTCGCGGACGCCTTCGTGGTGGACCTGCTGTTCAGCGCCTGCGGCGAATCTCTCGATTCATTGGCACGCCACATCGTCGACATCGATCTCGACGGCGTGCCATTGCGCACGCTGGACATCGAAGGGCTGCTGAAGACGAAGCAGACCCTGCGCGCGAAGGACCAAGCCGACCGCGAGGTGCTCGAGCGGGCGCTTCAGGTGCTGCGCGGCGCAGGGCCGAAGAAGGGCGGCTGAGGCCGCGTCGATCGCAGCCTATCTGCGCATCCGGCCGGCGCCCGGCCTGCTCCGCCCGTTTGCAGGCGTTCTCGCGCGGCTCGACGCCCGCGCCAGTTCCCTCGCGCTCATCACGTGGGTCGGTGAGTCCACCAGCCGCTCGATCGCGAGATCGATGAAGGCACGCACCCGGCGCGGTTGCGCTGCCCGGCTGCCGTAGTAGAGGTGGACGCCGATGTCGTCGGTCATGTGCTGCAGCAGCAGCGGCACCAGCCGGCCGGCCCGAATGTGCGCAGCCGCTGAGATGTTGGCCACCTGAGCGAGCACCTGCCCGGCGAGCACCGCCTGCAACTCCAGCTCGGCGTCGTTGGTCGACAGCGCCGGTGCGACGTGCCTGTGAACGACCTCGCCGTCGATCGTCAGATGCCAAGGCAACACCTGGCCGGTGGCCGGATGGCGAAAGACGCTGCAGCGGTGGTGCGCGAGATCATCGAGCGACTTCGGCGCGCCATGCCGTCGCAAGTACGACGGCGCGGCGCAGATGATGAGCTGCACCGGGAACAGCCGTCTGGCGATCACGCCTTCGTCGGCCGAGGCGCCCATGCGAAAGCCCACGTCCACGCGTTCGAGCACCCAGTTGCTCTTGGCGTCGTCGAGCTGCACGTCGGGATGAATGCCCGGGTGGCGCCGGCAGAACTCGTCGAGCAGCGGCATCAGGATGCCGACGAAGGCCGACCGCGGGCCGACGATGCGCAGCGGCCCCGCGATCTCGTCCTTCGATTCGCGCGCCTGGCTCAGCGCGCGATCCAGCGTCGCCAGCGCAGGCCGGGTCGTGTCCAGAAAGCGCTGCCCTTCGTCGGTCAACGCCAGGCTGCGCGTCGTGCGATGCAGCAGCCGCACGCCCAGGTGCGACTCGAGCTGGGCGATGGCTTGGCTGGCCGCCTGCGGCGTCACGCCCTGCGCCGCGGCGGCGCGCCGGATGCTGCCCATCTCGACGGCCTTGGCGAAGGTGGCGATGGCGCGCAATTCGTTGATGGCCATGGCGGCTCCGGCGACGGGATCAGCAACTTTGGCTTGATTGTCGTTCAACTCTTTGTGGGCTAGTGGATTGATACGCCGGTGCCTACAGTGAAGCACCCAAGGAGATGAACATGAACCATCGTCAACTCGGCCGCAGCGGCCTCGAAGTGTCGTCACTCGGTTTCGGTTGCATGGGCCTGAGCTTCGGCTACGGCCCTGGCCTCGCCCGCGCCGCGGGCGTGCAACTGATGCGCGAGGCGTTCGACCGCGGCGTAACCTTCTTCGACACCGCCGAGGCCTACGGCGCACTCAACGAAGAGATGGTCGGCGAGGCGCTGGCCCCCGTGCGCGACCAGGTGGTGATCGCCACCAAGTTCGGCTTCAAGGCCGGCAACCCGGCGGCGGGCCTGGACAGCCGGCCCGAGCGCATCCGCGACGTGGTCGAAACATCGCTGCAGCGCCTGCGCACCGACCGCATCGACCTGCTGTACCAGCACCGCGTCGACCCGGCGGTGCCGATGGAAGACGTGGCCGGCGCGGTGAAGGAGTTGATCGCGCAAGGCAAGGTGCGCCACTTCGGGCTGTCGGAAGCCGGCGTCGAATCGATCCGCCGCGCGCATGCGGTGCAGCCGGTGACGGCGCTGCAGAGCGAATACTCGTTGTGGTGGCGCGAGCCCGAGCGCGAGATCCTGCCGCTGCTGGAAGAACTGGGCATCGGCTTCGTGCCGTTCAGCCCGCTCGGCAAGGGCTTCCTCACCGGTGCGATCAGCGCCGACACGCAGTTCGCGAAGGACGACTTCCGCAACGTCGTGCCGCGCTTTGCGACCGAAGCGCGCACAGCGAACCAGGCGCTGGTCGATGCGATCGCTGCCATCGCGCGGAACAAGCAGGCCACCTCGGCGCAGATCGCGCTGGCCTGGCTGCTCGCGCAGCGGCCGTGGATAGCTCCGATCCCGGGCACGACCAAGCTGCATCGGCTCGAGGAGAACCTCGATGCCGCGACGCTCGCGCTCGACGCGGGCGACATGCGCCGGATCGACGAAGCGCTCGCCGCCATCACCGTGCAGGGCGAGCGCTACCCGGCCCACCTCGCCGCGCTGGTCGGCCGCTGAACCGTCCTCGATTCGAAAGGACGCGAGAAATGGACTACGTCACGTTGAACAACGGCATCCGCATGCCGATCGCCGGCTTCGGTGTGTTCCAGATTCCCGATGCCGCGCAGTGCGAGCGCAGCGTCGTCGACGCCATCGCAACCGGCTACCGCTTGATCGACACGGCGGCCGCGTACATGAACGAGGAGGCGGTCGGCAAGGGGTTGCGCGCGAGCGGCGTGGCGCGCGACGACCTCTTCGTGACGAGCAAGCTGTGGTTGCAGGACGCGGGCTACGAGCGCGCCCGGCAGGCCATCGACAAGTCGCTGCGCCGCCTGCAACTGGACCATCTCGATCTCTTCCTGATCCATCAACCGTTCGGTGACGTGCACGGCTCCTGGCGCGCGATGGAAGAGGCTCACAAGGCCGGCAAGCTGCGCGCGATCGGCGTCAGCAACTTCCACACCGATCGCCTGGCGGACCTCGCGGCCTTCAACGAAGTGCCGCCGGCCGTGAACCAGATCGAGGTGAACCCGTTCCACCAGCAGGCCGAGAGCGTGGCCTTCATGCGCGACAACGGCGTGCAGGCCGAAGCCTGGGCGCCCTTCGCCGAGGGGCGCAACAACCTGTTCGGCAACGCGGTGCTGGTCGAGATCGGCCGCAAGCACGGCAGGTCGGTCGCCCAGGTGGTGCTGCGCTGGATCGTCCAGCGCGGCATCGTGGCGCTGGCCAAGTCGGTGCACAAGGAGCACATGGTCGAGAACCTCGCCATCTTCGACCTCCAGCTCGACGAGGCGGACCTGGCGCGCATCGCCACGCTCGAAACGGGCAAGAGCAGCTTCTTCTCGCACCGCGACCCGGCCATCGTGAAGTGGATGGCCGAGCGTCGGCTCGACATCTGACCCTCCTGGAGTTCCGTCATGCGTACCCCCTTCGGCCGCTCCGATCAGTCGCCTTCGCGGCGCCAGTTGCTTGCCGCCGCCGCGACCCTGGGCGTGACGCCGTGGCTGCTGCAGGCGTGCGTCGGCCAGACCGGCGGCGCGACATTCACGAACACCGCGCTGCCGCGCCGCAAGCTCGGCGCGCTCGAGGTCACGAGCATCGGGCTGGGCTGTCAGTGGCGCCCGGGTGCGACGCCCGGCTCGGTGGTGGACAACTACAGCAGCAGCTTCGACCGCCCGGCCGCCGTGCGGCTGATACGGCGCGCGGTCGACCGCGGCGTCACGTTCCTCGACACCGGCGAGGCCTACGGCCCGTTCCTCTCGGAAGACATCGTCGGCGAGGCGCTGCAAGGCATCCGCGACCGCGTCGTCATCGCGACCAAGTTCGGCTTCGACATCGACCTCGTCACCGGCGAGCGCCGGCCGGGTGGGCTGAACAGCCGCCCCGCGCACATCCGCGAGGTCGTCGACGCGCAGCTGCGCCGGCTGCGCACCGACCGCATCGACCTGCTGTACCAGCACCGCGTCGACCCGCAGGTGCCGATCGAGGACGTGGCCGGCACCGTGAAGGACCTGATCGCGCAGGGCAAGGTGCGGCACTTCGGCCTCTCTGAGCCCGGCGTGCAGACGATCCGCCGCGCGCACGCGGTGCAGCCGCTGGCCGCGATCCAGAACGAGTACTCGATGATCTGGCGCGGCCCCGAGGCGCAGGTGCTGCCGCTGTGCGAGGAACTGGGCATCGGCTTCGTCAGCTGGAGCCCGCTCGCCATGGGGTTCTTGAGCGGAACTGTCGGCGCCGACCGTCGCTTCGCAAGCACGGACTTCCGCGCCGGCGTGCCGCGCTTCGCGCCCGACGTGCTGGCAGCGAACCTCGCGCTGGTCGACGTCGTGCGCGGCTGGGCACAGCGCAAGAACGCGACGCCGGCGCAGCTCGCGCTCGCGTGGCTGCTGGCGCAGAAGCCCTTCGTCGTCGCGATTCCCGGCACGACCAACGCCGCGCACATGGAAGAGAACGCCGGCGCTGCGGCGATCACGTTCAGCGCCGGCGAATTGCGGCAGTTGAACGCCGCCGTGGCGAGCGTCGCGATCCGCGGCGAACGCTTGCCGGAAGCGGTGCTGCGGATGTCGGGCGTCGAGGCGCCGCCGAAGCCGTGAAGAACAAGCAGCCGAATCGAAGAGGGACCACACCATGACCTAGCACGTGAAGAGCTACGCTGCCCATTCGCCCATCGACCGCCTGGGCTTGTTCGAGTTCGACCGCCGCAGCCCGCGCGCCGACGACGTCGTCATCCAGATCCTCTGCTGCGGCGTCTGCCACTCCGACATCGAGGTGATCCGCATCCAGGACATCGACGCGGCCTACGAGCGCATGCTGAAGGCGGACGTGAAGTACCGCTTCGTGATTGACATGTCGTCGCTCCGCGACGACGTGGCGACCTGGCGTCGTTGCGCGACGAGGTGGCGCGGTGAGCCTCTTCGTCGCCCTGGCTGGCATGGCCACATTCCTTGACGTCGTTGCATCAGTACGGTAAAAAGCCGTATGCTTTCAGGACGGGCACCATGACCGACGTTGCGCGCTTCGATTTGAAGATGGACGCCGACGAAAAGGCGCTCGTCGCCAAGGCGGCTGCGCTGATGGGAACGACGATGGCCGGCTTCGTACGCGCGGCGGCCAAGGAGAAGGCGCAGGCGCTGGTCGATCGCGAAACGCGCGTCACGCTGTCCCAGCGCGACTTCGACGCGTTCGCGCGGGCGCTGGACGGTGCGTTCGCTCCGAACGCCGAATTGAAGCAGGCATTGACCCTGGCACGCCGCAAGGTGCGGCGTGCTTGAGGACCATCCTTTCGACGCTTCGCTGCACGACCGCGCCGACTTCGACTGCAGCGTCCGGGCGCTGAACGAATACCTTCGGCAGTTCGCGGACCAGCATCGGCGCAAGGGCGTCACGAACGTCTACGTGTTGGCCGATTCGGCCCACCCATCGACGATCGTCGGCTACTACACGCTCAGCGCGGCCGAAGTCGACGTCGCGCGCCTGAGCGGCGCCGATCGCGAACGCCTGCCTCGCTTCCCGGTGCCCTGCTTTCGCATGGGCCGACTCGCCTGCCGCGCCGATCGACAAGGGGAAGGGTTGGGCAAGCTGCTTCTCGGCTGCGCCGTCGATCGCTGCCTCGCAGCGCGCAAGCAGATCGCGGCCTATGCGCTGCTCGTCGACGCCAAGGACGGGGCCGCCAAACGCTTCTACAGCCGCTTCGGTTTCATGCCTCTGCGCGATGCGGAGCTGACGCTCTATTTGCCGTTCGGGCGATGAATCATGCACCCTCACCCCAGCCCTCTGGCTACGGCATCACGTCGCTGCGCGACATGAGCCTTCGCCGAAGCGCAAGCGCTTTCCCGCGAGCGGGAGAGGGAGCAAGCCTCAGCGCTTCACCCCCGTCACCAGCAACTCGACTCTCCGGTCGGGCTGCAGGCATGCCGTCAATGCCGGCGTCGCGACGTTGCCCTTGCAGTTCGTCGTGATCGGGTCGGCCGGGCCCTTGCCTTCGGTCGTCATCGGCGCGGTGATGCCCTTGGCCTGAAGGTACGCGCGCACGGTGTTCGCGCGCTCGAGCGACAGGCGCTCGTTGTAGGCCTTGTTGCCCAGCCGGTCGGTGTAGCCGGTCAGCACGATGCGATCGACGCGCGCGTAGGCCTGGCCCAGGCGCGCCGCCAGGTCGTCGAGCGGCTTCAGCACTTCGGGCAGCAGGTCGCCCCGGTTGCCGCGGTCGAAGCGGAACAGCGCGTGCGCGGCGAGCATGACGCGCTCGGTCGTCACCTGCTGCGGCGCCGGTGTGGCTGCCGGCGCTGCAATCACCGGCGCAGGCGCGGGCGCGGGCGCGGCGGCCACCGCCTGCGCGCACGACTGCGCGAGCGCGTTCGCTTCGCCCAGCAGATCTTCGGCGATCTGCACGTACGGCTTGGCGTGGCGCCACTGCTGCTGCGCATGCTCGTTGCCGGCGTGCACCAGTTCGACCTCGGCGCACGCAGCCTTCTGCTGCGCGCACGAGAATCCCGCGTGCGCGCGCAGCGCCTTCGCGCGTTCCCACAGGTCGGGGCGAAGCTGCACCGCTTCGCCGACCAGCGGCGTGTCGAAGCCGAGGTTCGCGTTGCCGGCTTCCATGCCCTGCACCAGCTTCTCGGCCTCGCTCAGCGCGGCCTGCGGGAACGGGCCGCGGTCGTTGCGCGTGTATTCGTGGAAGCTCACGTCGAGCCAGCACTGCGCCTTCGCGAGGTGGTAGTCGCGCACCGGCCGGCCGCGGTCGTTGAGGCCCTTGATGCGCGCCTGCATCGCCTCGTAGGCGCGGTGGTCGCGCTGGATCGCCTCGTCGGTGATCCGGTCCTTCGCCGGCGCGAGCGGGGTCGTCGCCGACGTCTGCGCCGGCGCACCCGCGCACGCCAGGATCGAGGCCGCGCAGGCCAGGGTGAACTTCATCGTGGTCGTCGTCGGGTTCATCGGTCGAGACTCCGGTTGACCTCGCGGTCGCCGCTCCTGAAGAGGTTTTCGTCGAACTTGAAGCGCAGGCGCAGGTAGGCGCCCGAGCGCGTGTACTCGTAGCCGCTCAGGTCGGCGTCACCCTTGAAGCCGGTGACGTTGAAGCCGCCCGACAACCACAGGTTCTGCGCCAGCAGGTAGCCGACCTCGACGCCCAGCGCATGCTGGCGCGCGCCGTGCTGGCCGAGCTGCGCCGCGGCCAGCGCGCCGATGTCCCAGCGCTCGGTGATGTCGTAGACCATGCGGCCCGACAGCAGCTGCGCGCGGAAGCTGTCGCGCACGCCGTTCTCGAAGCGGTCGTTCTGCCACTTCGCGGCGACGCGGCCGGTGAACCACCACGGGCGCGACGGGTGCCAGTCGGCGTGCGTGCTGGCGATCCACGCGCGCGACGACAATTCACCGACGCTCGCGTTGCTCGCATCGCGCTCCTGCTTGTATTCGATCTTGCCGAGCGCGTTGATCCGGTTGCGGTCGGTGTCGCGGTATGCGACGCCGAGCTGCGAGCGGTTCTGCAGCACGTCGCCGCGCGCGGCGTAGTCGGTCGACAGCAGGTAGTGCCGGCCCAGCAGCGTCCAGTCGCGGTCGAGCTTGCGCGCGGCCATCACCTGCAGCAGCGTCGTGTCGAAGCGGTCGTCGCTCGGCGTCGAGGCGATGTCGCCCGAGCGCCGGTACTCGAGCTTCGTGCTCGCGCGCCACAGCGGGTCGGCCGACCAGTCGATGCCGAAGCTCACCGCGGTCGCCGGCGCGGCGTCGCCGCTGAAGACGTCGAGGTGTTCGGCCGCGGCGTTCGCGCGCCAGCCTTCGGCGATGTCCCACGTGTGCCGCACGCCCGATGCGAGTTGCAGGTCGCGCCCTGCAACCGCATCGCGCAGCCGGTATTCGCTGAAGAGCTGTGTGTCGCGCCAGTAGCTCGATTCGACGCCGAGCGCGAACTGCCCTGCGCTGCGATCGACGTCCGACACGCCGCCGAGCGTCACCCAGCCGCGCTGGCGTTCGTAGCGGCCGTACAGCCGCGTGCGCTCGGCGATCTGGTAGTCGGCGCCGATCGCGGCGCGCTTGCGTTCGTCGCCGGAAACGTCGGCTTCGACCTGGGCGCCCAGGCGCCAACGGTCGCTGATCTGATACGACGCACCGAGCCGCACGCCGGTCGATTGGAGTTCGGTGCCGATCGGCAGCGACGACGTGGCCGGCGCGAGGCTGCCTTGCTGGATCACCGGCACGCCGGTCGCGGGGTCGATCGCCTGCTGGCCGAAGCCCACGGCGCCGCCGGCCGCGCCGGTGGCGATGCTGCCGGTCAGGCCGGTGGTGCTCGAGAACGGCGAGATCAGGTAGCCGGTGTTCTGCACGCCGATCGTTTCGGTCGAGCGGCGCAGGCTCAGGTCGACCGTCAGCCGCTGCGTCGCCTTCCATTCGAGGCCGACGCCGGCCGCCGCGCGGTCGCCGCCGTTGGCGTTGCGGTCTTCGCTGCGGTATCCCTCGGCATAGACCTTCACGTCGTCGACGATCTTCACGCCGCCGCGCGCGTGCAGCTCGTCGCGCCCGCCGGCGAGCGGCGCCGCGGGGTTGTCGAACGTCGGTGAGCTGCGCCCGGCGAACAGCCGCGCGTCGGTGCGCTCGCCTTCGTGCACGAACTCGACGCGCGCGGCCTTGCCTTCGACATCGCCGCTCGCGCCGCTCAAACCCGGCGACGTGTTCTGGTTCGCCGGGTTGGTGTTGACGGTGCTCTTGCTCTGCGCCACTTCGGCGACGAGCACGGAGCGCTCGGCGATGCGCCAGGTCGCGTTCGCGCTCGCCAGCTGGTACGGCGCGAGATCGTTCGTGTCCTTGACGAGCGAGCCACCGACCTCGAGCGACTTGGTCAGCGCGAACTGGCCATCGACGCCGCCGACCCAGAACTTGTCGCCGCCCTGGTCGACCTCGTAGGTCACGCGCAGCGACACCGGGTTCAGGTTCTCGTCGACGCTCGGCAGGAACGTCGACAGCAGGATGCGGCCCGAGAACGGCTCGAAGGTGTAGTCGATCAGCCGCAGCAACGGCCGCACGGCGACGATGCGCGACGGCTGGTTGCGGTCGCGCACGACGACCTCGACCTTCTCGCTGCCCTCGAGCACCGCGTTGTTGCGCAGGCCGTAGGGGCCCGAGCCCTGGCTCGCGAACTCCTCGACCACCTGGCGCAGCGAATCGTTGATCGCGAACGCGTTGCCGGTGAAGCCCTCGGTTTCGTGGTGACCGCGCACGCCGGTGGCGGTGCGGTTGTACTGGCCCAGGCTGCGCGACTTGAGCGACGCGACCGCGCCCTGGCCGATCGGCTGCGAGAAGCCGTCGCCGGTGACGAAGTCGCCGTAGAGGATGTAGCTCTTGTTCTTGTCGACGCGCACGTAGAGGCGATCGGCCGAGCGCGCGTCGAAGCTGCGCAGAGACGCGTCGCCGTAGACCGGGTAGAACTCGTCGGGCTTCACGTCGCGCAGCAGCCGCGCGCGCGTCTCCTTGTCGGAGTCGAAGGCCAGCGTCAGCAGCATGTCGCCGCGGATCGTGCCCTTGAGATACACCGACGCGCGCGACGCGATGTTGGCCTTGCCGCCGTTGAAGTCGCGCGACCAGCGCTCGATCTCCTGCTCGAACGCATCGCCGCGCCGCACCGGCTGCACGCTGGCGCGGTTGTGCAGGCTGACGATGCCCTCGGCCAAACCGGCCGCGACCATCGGCCGCAGCTCGGGCACGAAGCTGATCGTGCCGGCGGCCTGCTGGTCGCCGGCGGTGACGCGCAGGCGAACGTCCTGCGCCTCGGCCGGCGCGAGCAGCGTGAACTCGGCTTCGCCCTGCTCCACCTTGATCTGCACGCCCGGCGTCGACTTGTCGGCGTCGGCGCGGCGCGGGCCGAACTCGTCGGTGCGCGCGCCGGGCAGCAGCACGCGGCCGCCCGAGTGTTCGATCGTCGCGTAGGCGGTGCCTTGCAGCGGCTTGCCGTCGCGGCCTTGCAGCATCAGCTTCACCTTCACCGGCGACTGGCCGTCGGCCGGCGCGGCGTCGCGGTCGACTTCGACGATGACGCGGCCGACCGCGGCGTTGGCCGCGTAGTCGATGCCGCCGCGCTCGCCGCGCAGCACGGCGCTCTTGTCGTTGTCGTCGTCGGTGCGCGGCGTGAGCTTGGCGTCACCCGGTGCGACGGGCGTGAAGCGCACGTCGGTGGGTGAGCCCGCCGGCGCCTGCTGCGCGTGCAGCGAGCCGACGGCGAGCAGCAGGGCCGCGGCAAGGGCCACCGGGCGCAGCCCGAACCCCTGATGTTGGCGGAGCGGATGAGCGTTCATCGAATGCAGTTCAGCGCTTGCCATCGCTGCCTCCTTGCTTGTCGGAGGAGGCGGGCGACGACGGGCTTTGCCCCGAGTCGCGGCCCGGTGGCGGCGGTTGGTTCATCGGCAGCGACGGCGTGGGCACGTTGGTTTCGTCCTCGGTTGCGCCCGCGCCTTCGCGCTTCGGCTCGCGCACCTTCGGCGCCTGCTGGTTCGCGCCGTCGGTGCCCTGCTGTGGCGAGCGCTGCGTGTCCAGGCCGTGCGCCTTGCTGTCGAAGCGCAGCGCGGGGCCGCGCTTCTTCTCGGGTTCGGGCGCGCGCACCTCGCCTTGCGCGCGGCGCGCCTTCACCTGTTCGAGCACGGTGTTGCTGCAGCTGCCTTCGGCGAAGTCGGCGCGGTGCAGCTCGCCGTTCTTGAGATCCAGCCACAGGCTCCCCGCGTCGCCGAGGTTGCGGTTGCTGGTCGTCGTCAGGCGCGAGCCGCGCGGCAGCGTCAGCGGGTCGACCTTCAGCACGTGGCTCTTCGGCGGCAGCCCGCAGATGCTGTACTTGCCCTCGCTGTCGCTGATCAGCGTGGTGCCGTCGTTCAGCACCAGCCGCACGCCGGGGATGCCCAGCTCTTCGTTGTCCTGCACGTGGTTGCCGTTGCAGTCGACGAAGATCTTGCCGAGCACGCACGCGTCGGTGGTGAACACGCCGCCGCTGACGCGCACGCGATGGCGCGCCTCGTTGGTCGCCACCGAACCCGCGTTCGGCGCGAAGCCCGCGCCGACGCAACCCGAAGGCTGGCCGCACGCATGCGCCTGCGCCCGGTTGATGCCGTCGCCCTGCTGCGCGCCGACACCGACGCGCGCGCGGTAGCGCAGCACGTGCTGGCCGGTGGCCGGCATCTCGCCCAGGTTGAACGCGAGCGTCGGCCCGAGCCCGCCCTGCGGGTCGGCGATGGCCACACCGTTCACGCTCGCGGTGCCGCGCACGTAGGTGAAGCCGGCGGGCAGATGGTCGACCACCGTCGTCTGCCGCGGCCGCGCGCCCGCGGTCACGCTGACGGTGATGGTGTAGCGCACGGTGTCGCCGACTTCGGCCATCGCGCGGTCGCCGGTCTTCGCCAGCCCGATGCCGGTGGGCAGCAGCGGGTCGAGCGGGATGTGGTTGTGGACCACGCCGGCGCGGCCCGAGCCGATGACCAGCTCGAGGTAGTACGCGGTGCCGGTGCCCGGCGCGGCGGTCGGCGCTGCGGCCTGCGGCTGCACGCTGTAGACCGTGCCCGCGGCGCCCGGCGGCACCAGCGGCCCCGCGGTCGGCGCGATCGCGGTCGACACGAAGGTGTAGCCCGCCGGCGGCGTGACGGTGAGCCCGAAGGTGCAACTCGCCGGTGCCGACGGCGCGATCAGGAACTGGTACAGCCCTTCGGTACCGACCGTCATCGAGATCGCGCTGCCGTTGACGGTGTAGCCGCCGAGCGTGGCGCCGACGATGTGCGACGCCGGGTTCCAGCCCGCGCACGTGCCCACAGGCGCGAGCGCGACGACCGCACCCGGCACCGCCTGACGCAGACCCGAGTCGTAGACCACGCCGCTCGGGTCGACCGGCAGGCTCTGCTGCGGCAGGTCCTGCCCCGGCGCGAGCGTCACCGTCAGCTGCGGGCTAGCTCCGGTGCCGACGCAACTGCTGGCCGTACCTGCAGGCGGCGTGCCGTTGACGCAGCTCGCGCCCGACGAGCCCGGCGCCGATTCGCCGTTGACCGGATAGCCGAACACCACGTTGGAGCCCGGGTCGCGGAAGCGCACCGCGTAGGCGACGCCCGGGACCAGGTTGGGCACGCGATAGCTGCCGTCGGCCGCGGTCGTCGTCGAGGCGACGATCGCGTTGTTGGCGACGTCGACGATCTCGACGTGCCAGCCGGGGAGGCGCCGGTCGCCGCCGTCGAGCACGCGCGTGGTGCTGCCGGTGTCGAACCAGACCGTGCCCGAGATCGATGCCGCGAGCTGCACCGGTGCCGGGTCGCGGCACGCGTTGTGCTCGATCGTCGCGCTGCATACCGGCAGCGCGGCGGGGTTGTTGGCGAACGCGTCGCGCTCGGCCGCGCTGGGCCGGCGTGCGTCGATTTCACCGCCGCCGTCGACCATCACCGCGTTGTTCACCGGCGAGTTCGCCGCCGCCGCGGCGCCGACGTTCACCGTGACGGTGATCGTGTCGGCGCCGGTCGCGCCCGCTGCGAGCACGACCGACGACGTGCAGTCGAAGCTCGACGCACCGGCCGCGCCGACGCACGACCAGTTGGTGCCGCTCGGCGTCGACGCGAGCGTGAGCCCGTTGGGCAGCCGGTCGCTGACGGTGTAGCTCGCCGAAGTCGCGAGTTCGCCGGCGTTGCGCACGCTGATGCGGTAGGTCGCGGTCTTCGACACCGTGAAGATCGTTTCGACGTGCGTCTTCGCGACGCGCAGGTCGCTCGACCAGCCGATCTCGCCGAAGTTGTTGGCGCTCGCGTGGCCACCCGGCGGCAGCACGATCGCCGCGATCGCCGACGGCACCGTGGCCGGCGCAGTGGCCGTGCCGCCGAGCGGCCCCGGCATCGTGATGCCGTTGACCGTGCCCGCGGGCTGCGTCGGCTCGGTCAGCGTGTAGGTGCCCGGGCGCAGGTCGGCGAACGCGTACGTGCCGTCGGCCGCGGTCGTCGTCGTCAGGTTCACGGCGCCACCGAGGTCGTCGGTGCCGGTCAGCGTGATCGTCACGCCGCTCAACCCCGCTTCGCCGGTGTCGATGCTGCCGTTGTTGTTGTTGTCGGCCCAGACGCGACCGCTGACGCGTGCGCCGGGGACTTCGAAGAAGTTGTTCGCGCTCGACGTTTGCCCGACCGCGAGCGGGATCGTCGCGATCACGCTCGGCGCCACCGCCGGCGCGGTCGCGGTGCCGCCGCTCGAACCGGCGACCGTGCGGCCGTTGACGGTGCCCGCGGGTTGCGTCGGTTCGCGCAGCGTGTAGGTGCCCGGCGGCAGGCTCGTGAACGCGTAGTCGCCGTTGGCGAGCGTGGTCGTCGTGCGGCTCACCGGCTGGCCCGCGGCGTCGGTGCCCGTCAGCTCGATCGTGACGTTGGCGATGCCGGCTTCGCTGGCGTCGGCCACGCCGTCGTTGTTGGCGTCGAGCCAGACGCGGCCGTTGATCGCGCTCGAATTCGCGATCTCGCCGAAGTTGTTCGCCGTGCTAGCCGCGCCTTGCGTCGTCAGCACGATGTTGCTGATCGCGCTCGGCACGGTGCCGATCGCGGTCGCGGTGCCGCCGGCGCTGCCCGGCACGGTCTGGCCGTTCGACGTGCCCGCGGGCTGCGTCGGCTCGGTGATCGTGTAGGTGCCGGGGCGCAGGTTGGCGACGCTGTAGGTGCCGTCGGCCGCGGTGGTGATGCTGCGGTTCACCGCGCCGAGGTCGTCGGTGCCGGTGATCGTGATCGTCACGTTGGCCAGGCCCGTGTCGCCGGGCAGGTTCTGCACGCCGTTGTTGTTGAGGTCGATGAAGACCGTGCCCGAGATCGCGACCGGCAGGATCTCACCGAAGTTGTTGGCGATCGAATCGCCGCCCGCGGGCAGCGCGATCGCGCTGATCGCGCTCGGCGTCGTCGCCACCGCGGTCGCGGTGCCCGACGCCGAGCCGCCGATCGTGCCGGCCACCGTGCGCCCGTTGAGCGTGGTCGTCGCGCCGATGGCGGGCTGCGCGGCCTGCTCGGTCAGCGTGTAGCCCGCCGCGTTCGCGGCGAGGACGTCGTCGAAGCGGTAGTTGCCCGACGCGTCGGTGGTCGCGGTGCGGTTGACCGCAGTGCCCGCCGCGTCGGTACCGGTCAGCGTGATGACGACGCCGGCGATGCCGTTCTCGGCGCCACCGCGCACGCCGTCGTTGTTGGCGTCGTGCCAGACGCTGCCGGCGATCGAGCCGACGCGTTCGGCGAAGTGGTTGTTCGCCGAACCCGCGACCGGGAGACCGGTGATCGTGATCGAGTTCGCCGCGCTGCTCGAACCGTTGCCGCCCGGGTTCACGCCGCCATCGGCGTAGCCCGCGGGCTGCGCTTCGCAGACGGTGTAGGTCTGGCCGGCGCTGATGCCGGCGAAGCTGTAGTTGCCCGAGGCGTCGGTCGTCGTCGTGGCGAGCGCGGTGCCGCTGCACGAGGTGCCGGCGTACAGCGTGATCGTGATGCCGGCCAGGCGCGCGTCGGTGGGCGTGGCGTCGATCGCGTTGTTGCGATTGCGGTCGACGTAGACCGTGCCGCTGATCTGCGTCAGCGCGATCTCGCCGAAGTTGAAGTTCGTGCCGTCGGTGCCGGCCGAGAGGTCGATCGCGGCGATGCGGTCGGTGCCCGCGGCCGGCGTGTTCGCCTGCGCGGTGCAGCCGCTCGAGCATGCGGCGCCGTTGATCTGACCGGGGTTGACCGGGCCATTGCTCAGGTTGGTCGGCGACGCCGGCAGCGGCTCTTCGACGACGTAGGTCGTGAACGGGTCGAGGCCCGCGAAGCTGTAGGCGCCGCTCGCGTTCGTCGTCGTCGTCGCGATGACGGCGAGCGTGCCCGCGTCGAGCAGGCGCACGGTCGCGCCGCTGATCGCGGTGTCGGCGCCGTCGCGCACGCCGCTCGCGTTCGCGTCGACGTAGACGAAGCCCGACAGCGTCGGCTGGCGCACCTCGGGGAAGTTGTAGTTCGACGCCGCGACGTTCCCGCCGAGCACGATCGCTGCGTACGACGAGTTGCCCGCCGCCGCGCCGCGCGCGTAGGTGCCGCCGCTGGTGGGCGCGCTGCCGCCCGTGGTCGGCGGGTCGACCGGGCCGTTGACGAAGCCCGAGGGCTGCGTCTCGGTCACGGTGTAGCCGCTCGCGTCCGACGGCGCGAGGTTCGCGAACGTGTAGTTGCCGCTGCCGTCGGTCGTGGTCGTCAGGTCGACCGCGTTGCCGTAGGCGTCGGTGCCGGTCAGGCGCACGCTGACGCCGCTGATGCGCGGCTCGGTGCCTGCGGCCTGCGGCACGCCGCCGTTGGCGCCGGCGCGGTCGCGGTCCTGGAACACGGTGCCGGTGATCGACGAGCGCGTGACGCTCAACGTCGCGCTGCCGCTGTTGTTGCCCGGAATCGAGTCGAGGCCGCCGATCTTCGCCGGGTCGACGTCGACCGTCGCGGTGTTGGTCAGCGTGCCGCCGCTCGGGTACACGGTCATGCGCGCGGGGATCGTGATGGTCGCGCTCGCGCCGTTGTCGAGCTGGCCGAGCGCGCACGTCATCGCCTGCCCGGCGAGCGAGCAGGTGCCGCTGCCGGCCGGCGACGTGCGCGTGAAGGCGATCGCGCCGGTGACGCTCACGCCGGCGGGCAGCGTGTCGGTCAGGTCGGTCTGCAGCGATGTGCCGGGGCCGTTGTTGGTGACGACTATCGTCCACGTGTACGGCTGCTGCATCGTCACCGTCGGCGCGCTGACCGACTTGGTGACCGCGAGGTCGACGCGCTGGCGCGTCGTCGTCTGCTCGCCTTCGCTGTCGTTGGCGGCGAAGGTGTCGGGCTCGTTCGCGCTGACGACGGCAAGGTTGTTGAACACGTCGCCGGTCGGCGCCGGCTGGTCGAGCACCTGCGCGCGCAGGAAGATGTCCTTGCTCTGGCCGCTGGCGAGATCGCCGACGGCGGTGCCGGTCGTCGCGTTGCCCGCGGGCACCGAGCAGGTGAACGCCGGGATCGCGGTGCCCGCCGCCGACGTCACGTTCGACACCGAGCACAACGGCGTCGCGTTGCAGGTCGCCGAGCCGAATGCGGTGGTGTCGCAGATGAAGCGGATGCGCTTGCCCGCGGGCGGCGTCATCGTCTCGGTGATGCGCACGTTGGTCGCGTACGACGGGCCGTTGCTCGTGACGCGCACGCGGTAGTCGATGAAGGTGTACGGCGATGTTGCCGGGTCGAAGTACGGCACCGGGTCGACGAGGTCGGTCTTGTTGACCAGCAGGTCGACCCCCGCCCCCGTGACCTCCAGCGTGGTGCTCTGCGAGTTGTTGCCGTTGTTGCCGCCGGCCGGGTTCTCGACCGACGTTGTCGTCACCGCCGCGGTGTTGGGCACCGAGCGCGTGCCGTTGCCCGGCTGGTAGTTCGGGCGCACGACGAGCGTGACCGACTGCGTTTCGCCGTCGGCCATCGAACCGATCGTGCAGTTGAACGCGTTCGACGCCGGCGTGAGCACGGCGCCGGCGGCGATCGAGCACGTGGAGCCCGCCTTCGACGACGCGATCGACACCACCGTGAAACCGGTGTCGCCGACCGGGAAGGTGAACGTGTCGGTGAGCGCGACGCCGGTCGCGGTCGACGGGCCGTTGTTGCGGAACGAGAGCACGTAGGTCGCGTTGACGCCGGCCTGCACCGACGACGGCGTGACCGTCTTGCCGGTCATCTCGATGTCGGCGATCGGCTGCACCGTGATCGCAGCCGCATTGCTGGTGTTGTTCGCGCCGTTGGGGTCGCCTTCGACCGTGTTCGTCACCGACGCGGTGTTGCTGTAGCTGCCGTCGGCGAACGGACGGTTGACCGTGATCGGCACGGTCACGGTCTGGCCCTGCGCGAGCACGCCACCGCTTTGGGTGCAGGTGACGGTCGCGCCCGATGCCGAGCAGGCGAAGGTCGCGCTGCCAGCCGACACCGTTGCCGTGATCGGCGTGGTGATCGTCGTGCGGCCCGAGAGGAAGCCGGGGATGGTGTCGGTGATGCGCACGCCGGTCGCGTTCTGCGCGCCGGCCGAGGCGTTGGTGACGACGAGCGTGTAGGTCACCGACGATTCGGTCGTCGAGACGGTGGTGTCGCCGTTGGCGGTGGTCGCCGACTTGGTGATCGAAAGGTCGGGCTGCACCAGCGTCGAGCTCGTCGTCGCGCTCGCGCAGTCGTTGGTGTTGTTCGGGTCGCCTTCCACCGGCGGCCGCGCGGTGGCGGCGCCGGCGCCGGCCGGCAGCGACGAGCCGGTGCACGCGGTGTTGGTCGCGCTTCCGTTGGTCGCCGCGATCGTCACGATCGACAACGCGGGCAGCGACGCGTTGACCGCGAGGCCGCCGCCGTTGGCGTGATCGCAGGTGACGACGTTGCCCGCGGCGCTGCACGACCAGCCGGCACCCGAGACGCTCGAATAGGTTTCTCCGCTCAGCGTCTCGACGACGCGCAACGCGCCGGTCGCGGCGCGCGGGCCGTTGTTGGTGACCGTGATCGTCGACGTGATCGGCGAACCCTGGGCGACCGGGTTCGGCCCCTTGCTCTTGGCTATCGCCAGATCGGCGCCGTCGGGCAGCACGTTGACCGAGACCGAGTCGCTGTTGTTGCCGGCGACGGGGTCGGTCACGTCGTTGGTGATCGACGCGGTGTTGGTGTAGCTGGTGCCGGTGGGCCCGACGGCGGCATTCGATGGCGCGGTCGCAACGACAGTGAGGTTATCGGTCGCGCCGACGGGCAGCGACGCGCGGTTGCAGGTGACGACCTGCCCGGCGATCGAGCAGCTCCAGTTCGTGCCGCTGGCCGAAACCGGCGTCCACCCCGCGGGCAGCGTGTCGGTGACGCGCGCATTGGTCGCCGTCGCCGGCCCTGCGTTGCGCGGCTGGAGCTGGAACGTGACGTTGGCGCCGGCGATCGCCGGCGTGGCCGACGTGACCGACTTCGCCATCGACAGGTTGGCGCCGCCGGCAACCGACGTGTTGACGGCCGCGGTGTTGTTCGACGGCTCGGGGTCGGTGACGCCGCCGCTCGAGCCCGGCGACACCGACGCGCTGTTGGTGATCGTGCCGCTGGCCGCGTTGACGGTGGCGACGATCGTGATCGGCGGGATCGCCGCGCCGACCGCGTGCGTGCCCGAACGGTCGCAGGTGACCACGCCCGATGCGTTGGAACACGACCAGCCCGAGCCGCTGGCCGAGACGAACGTCGTCGACGGCGGCAGGTTGTCGACGACGCGGATGCTGCCGGCAGCGTTCGGGCCGTTGCTCGTCGGCGTGATCGTGTAGGTGACGTTGCCGCCGCCGGTCACCGGGTCGGGCGAACCGGTCATGCCCAAGCCGAGGTCGGCGCCGGCGATGACGGTGGTGGTCGCGTTCTGCGTGTTGTTGGCGGCGTTGCTGTCGTTGTCGGCGCTGACGACTGCGGTCGCGCTCACGCTCGTCGGCCCCGGGCCTTGCGCGCGCCAGACGAAGGCGAGGTTGCGCACGTCGCCGCCGTTGGCGCCGAGGGTGCCGAGGTTGCAGTCGATCTGGGTCGCGGTGGTCGCGACGCAGCTCGGGTCGCCCGCCGAGACGAACGTGGCGCCGCTCGGGACGGTGAGCCGGAGCCGCGTGTTCGCGGCGGCGTCACCGGCGTTGTTGTCGATGCGGATGTCGTAGGTGTAGGTGCCGCCCGCCGCGACCGGGTCGGGGGTGTCGGTGATTGCGGCGATCTGCGGGTCGGCCGCCAACGCGGCCAGCGGCGCGAGCAGCGCGCACCCAAGCAGAAGTCGGCTGACCACGGCGCTCCCTCGCGCCCATGCACGGCTCGGCTTCGACAACACGCGTCCTCCCGATGATCTCCTTGTTTACTCTAGCGCGGCGATGCTGTCGATTCGATGATGCAGGTCATGCCGGTCAAGCGGACATGTGCGACCTGCCCAGCGCGCTTGCTGCGCCGTACGAGGAGTGACCGGCGCAATGTCGCCGCTGACGCCGGTGTTGTATGGCGTCAACGTTTCGATGCCTTAGGGCCAACTCCTACGGCTGCAGGCGCCGTGCGCCGGTCCTTGCCTCACTCCATCGTCACGCCGGCCTTCTTCACCAGGCGCGCGTAGCGCTCCTGCTCGTCGCGGAAGAACTGCGCGGCACCCTCCGGCGATGTCGGCTGGATGATGTTGTCCTGCTTGTTCATCGCGAGCTTGACCTCGGGGTCGTTGAACGCGGCGACGAAGGCCGCGTGCAGCCGCTCGAGCTGTGCTGCAGGCAGCCCTTTGGGCGCGACGGCGGCAAACCAGCCGGCGATGTCGACCGTGGGGAAGCCTTGCTCGGCGATCGTCGGCAACTCGGGCAGCGAGGCCACGCGCTGCAGCCCCATCACGCTGATCGCGCGCAAGGCGCCGTTCTTCAGATGCCCTTGCACTGCCGGCACGGCGCCGACGCCGAACTCGATCCGGCCGCCGATCAGGTCGGCGAGCATCGGGCCGAAGCCCTTGTACGGGATGTGGCGCGCCTCGGCGCCGGCGGCTTCGAGGAACATCTCGGCCGCGAGATGGACGATCGTGCCGTTGCCGCTGGTGCCGTAGTTGTAGGCTCCGGGCCGGGCCTACAGAAACGCCTGGAACTCGCGCGCGGTCCGGGCCGGGACCTTGGTCGGGTTGACCAGCAGCAGGAACGGCGAAACGCCGATCACCGAGATCGGCGTCAGGTTGGCAACGCCGTCGTAGGGCATCTTCTTGAACACGCTCGGGTTGACCGTGTGGTTGTTCGACACCATGCCCACGGTGAATCCGTCGGGCGCGGCCTTGACGATCGCCTGCGTGCCGCTGATGCCGCCGGCACCCGGCAGGTTGTCGACGACCACCGGCTGGCCGCCGAGCGCCTTGCTCAGCGCGCCTTGCGCAGCGCGGAAGATCGTGTCGACGCCGGAGCCCGGGCTGAAGGGCAGGATCACCCGCAGCGGCGTCGTGCCTTGTGCGCGGACGACGAATGGAGCAGACACCACCAGGGCAGCGGCGCTGGCGAGGCAATGGCGGCGTGAGATCGCTGTCATGGCGGAACTCCTCGAGGGCTGGCCTTGTCGAGTGCGCCGAGCACTTCGTCGTCGTGCTCGCCCACGCGCGCCAAAGGCATGCGCACGCCGAGCCGGCGCCCGCCCAGCGTGATCGGCAGCAGCAGCGCATGCGTCGTCTGGCCGTCGTCGGTCTGCATCGGTGCGAGCGCGCCGCTGCGCACGAGGTGCGGGTCGCGCACCAGATGGTCCGGGCGGTTGATCGGCGCAAAGGGCAGCCCAGCACACCGCACAGCGTGCGGAATTGCTTGTCGTTGGTCGCCGTCAGGAACAGCTGCTCGCCGTCGGCGACATCGAACACGTCGTAGACGCTCCACGGCGAAACGCGCGCGGTCAGCGGCGGCGGCGGCTCGCCGGTCATCAGGTAGTGGTGCACATGCGTGGCGACGAGGAAGGCGCAGTTCTCGAACAGCCCGCTCTGGATCTCCTGGCCACGCCCGCTGCGCTCGCGTTCGCGCAACGCCGCCAGCACGCCGATGGCGCCGAACATGCCGCCCATGATGTCGTTGACCGACGCACCGGCACGCAACGGCCGGCCCACCGGCCCGGTCATGTAGGCCAGGCCGCCCATCATCTGCACCACCTCGTCGAGCGCGACGCGCTGCTCGTACGGCCCCGGCAGGAAGCCCTTGTGCGAGGCGTAGATCAGACGCGGGTTGCGCTGCCCGAGCGTCGCGTGGTCGAGTCCGAGCGAGGCCATCAGACCGGGTCGGAAGTTATCGAGCACGACATCGGCCGTCGCGGCCAAGCCTGCGGCCTGCTCGCGTCCGCGCGGCGTCTGCAAGTCCAGCACCACGCTCTTCTTGTTGCGGTTGCAGCTGCGGAAGAAGCCGATGCCGAGGCCCGGCAGATGGCGCGTCTTGTCGCCGCCGGGCGGCTCGACCTTGATGACCTCGGCGCCGAGGTCCGCGAGGATCATGCCGCAGGTCGGGCCCATCACCATGTGCGAGAACTCGACGACACGCACCCCATTCAACGGAAGTGAAGCGCCTTCGTCGCCCTGCAGGGTGCTTGCGCCGGCTGCGGGCGGTGCGGGGCTCGACGGTGCCGACGCGAAGGTCTTCGGTAGCCCGGCGCGGGCCAGCGAGCCGAAGTTGCGTTCCTGCGGCATCCACGCGGCCACGCGCGCACGCAGCGCGAGCAGCGAAGGCAGTTCGATCCCGGTCGCACAGCCCATCGCCCCGGTCATGTGCACCAGGTCTTCGGTGGCGACGTTGCCGGTGGCGCCGGGCGATGCCGGGCAGCCGCCGATGCCGGCGAGCGAGGCGTCGAATGCGGTGATGCCGATGTCGATCGCCGCCAGCACGTTGGCCAGTGCCAGCCCCCGCGTATCGTGGAAGTGGGCAAGCCACAGCCGGTCGCGATGCGACGCGCGCGCTCGAACAGACGGCTCACCGCCAGCGGGTCGGCATAGCCCACCGAATCGGCCAGGCTCACGCGGTCGGCACCCGCGTCGAGCAGCGCTTGCACCAGGCGCAACACCTCGTCGGGGGTCTTGCGCAGATTGGCCAGGCTGTGGGCATGGCTGGCCGACAGCGGGAAGAGCATGCTGTCGGGCTTGCCGTCGAGCGCGCGCTCGGCGCCGACGACGTTGGGCACGAGAACGCTGACGATCAACTCGGGAAAGCGCTTCGCGTAGGCCAGGACCTCGGCCGCGTCGGCCATCTGCGGCAGCGCGCGCGGCGATACGAACGACGCGAAATCGATATGCCGTTGACCGGCGGCCACGGCGTCGCGGATCCACGCGCACTTGCGCTCGGTGGGCATGACGGTGCCGATGCTTTGCAGGCCGTCGCGCAGTCCGACTTCGCGGATGACGACGGGCGTTGGCAAATGGCGCAAGGACAGACGAGCTCGGGGCTCCACGGACCGATGCGGGCACTCTAAGAGATTCCGCGCCGGATCTGAATTGGCCAAATGGCACCCTATGACTTCCAGATCGGCATCTCTGGGCGGACCGTCGTGCACGACATCGATCTCAAGACCCTGAGGCTTCTGGTGGCGGTGTGCGAGCACCAGAACATCAAGCGTGCCGCGGCCCAGGCGCATATCGAGCCGTCGGCGGTCAGCAAGCGGATCGCCCAGCTCGAAGCGACGCTCGGAACGCCGTTGCTCGTGCGCCGCCGCCACGGCGTGACGCCCACGCCGGCCGGCGCGGCGCTGCTGGAGCACGCGCGCACGGTGCTGTTCTCGCTCGAGCGGCTCGCAGCCGATGCCGCCTCCTTTGCCGGCGGGTTGAAGGGCCTGGTACGCGTGCTTGCCAGCCCGTCGGCGATTGCCGAGCAGTTGCCGGAGGACATTGCCGCGTTCCTGCGTGCGCCGGCGCATCGGCACATCCAGGTGACCTTGGAGGAGGCCCTGTCGCGCGACATCGTGCGCCAGGTGCGCGACGGCGGGGCGGCCTTGGGCGTGTGCTGGGACGGCGTCGACGCGGCCGGTCTGGAACTGCGAGCCTACCGCGGCGACGAGCTGGTGCTCGCGGTGCCTGCCGGGCATGCGCTGGCGCGGCGCAGGCGCGTGCAGTTCCGTGAAACGCTCGGGTACGACTACGTCGGCCTGGCGTCTTCCAGCGTCGTGCACGCCACGCTGCAACAGGCCGCGGCGCGCGTCGGCGGCGCGTTGAACTACCGCGCCATCGTGTCGACCTTCGATGCGGCGCTGCGCGTCGTCGCAGCAGGATTGGGTATCAGCGTCGTCTCGCGCCAAGTGGCAGAGCGCGCGCTCGGCCCGGCAACGGCTGCCACCCGGCGACGCGTGGTGCTCGTGCCGTTGCACGAGGCATGGACGCAGCGGCAATTCGCTGTGTGCCTGCGCAGCTACGACGCCTTGCAGCCGGCGGCTCTGAGGCTGGTCGACTTCCTCGGTGCGCGAGCCGCGGCGGCCGCGGCGGCTGCACACGATCGCGAATAGGCCTCCGCGGGACCTGTCGTCACGACGCGGTCGCGGCGCGCGCGACGGGCTTACGCGTCTCCCGGAAGAATCCGAAAGCGCTTGCGCGCGCCCACGCGCAGCGCCTGGAAGTGCCGCAGGTCCAGCGTCAGGACGCTCGTGGTCCCATGGCGCTCCGCGAGCACGACGATCGAGGCATCGGCAAGGCCGATCTGCAAGTCGCCGAAGCGCTGCATGATCGCGCCGGCCCTTGCGATGTCTTCGGCGCCGAACGGCTCGAGGCGATAGGCGCCCCGCGCCACCTCGTCGAGCAGCGCTGTCTGCGCCTGGGCGCCAACGTGCCGCATCAGCAGGTCGTCCAGCTCGGCCAGCACGAAGGGCGAGAGCAGCAACGGGCCGCTCGCCGCCTCGAGCGCGGCACGACACGGCGCGTGCCGACGCTGGCTGGCATCCAACGCCGCCAGCAGGCCGCTGGTGTCGAGAAGGATCAAGTGGTGCCGAAGCCCGCGAGCGCCTCGTCGACCCGCTCGGCCAGGGTCGGCTTGCCGCTGCGCAGCAGTGGCAGCCGCGGCCGGGGCGCCGGCGCCTGCGCGACCATCCTGCGCAAAGCCTCGCGGATCAGCTCGGCCTCGCTCGTGCCGCTAGCACTGGCGAGGCGCCCGAGCGCTTGCTTGACGTCCGGCGGAACGTAGACGGTGGTCTTCTGCATGCCATACACGATACCATACATGCGCAACACCCGCCTCGGTTCCGACCTCACATCACCGTGCCGCCATTCGGGCTGATGACCTGGCCGACCAGGTAGTGCTCGTTGCTCGCCAGATGCAGCACGGTGGCGGCGTATTCGTCGACGGTGCCGAAGCGCCCCGCGGGCACGCCCTGCCACAGCCGGTTGCGGCCGGCCTCGCCGATCTGATCGAGGTAGGCGTTGAAGTCGGGCGTCGCCACGCTGTCGCGCGGCACCGGCGTCTGCATGTAGGCGTAGTACGTGTTGCGCCGCACCGTGTCGACCGGCCGGTTGGGCACCAGCGCGGCCTCGTCGATGTCGCAGATCACCAGCTTCGCGCCTTCGCGCGCCAGCGTCACGGCGATCGCCTTGCCCAACCCCGGGCCGACGCCGGTGACGAGCGCTACCTTGTCTTTCATTCGCATGGCGGCCGATTCTTGCGATGCCGCCGTGCAGCGTCCAATGACTGATCGGCCGCGCGTCATAACCGGGGCGGATCGTGCGAAGCCGCTGCGTGCGCCGCGCTACGTCCGATGACGGCGAGTGACGAAGAAATGGTCGAGACGATCGAGCAGGTGCTCGTCGCGGATCCCGGCGCGGTTGAGCATCACGACGCTGGCGTTGCGGGTGCGCGGGTAGACACGAATCTCGCAGTAGTAGCCCGCGCCGCCGCCGGCATGGGCAAACCACGGCTCTTCGCCGAGTCGGCCCATGAACCAGCCGAGGCTCCTGGGCGGACCGGGCGCCGGCACGGCATCGAAGAGCGAGTCACGCGCCGCGGGCAACAGGATGTCGCCGACCCACAAGGCCTGCAGGTACCGCGCGAAGCCGACTGCGTTGCCGATCAAACCGCCGTAGGCATCGCCGTTGACATGGTGGTTGCGGAACTGGACCCATCGCCCCACGCTGCCTTCGACCAGGCGAGTGCGGTCCACAAAGCAGCCGAGCGCCAGGTTCAGCCAGCCGATACGCCGAAGCGCGCCGTGCGCGTGAGCCTCGGCCTGGGGAATGTCGAACGCGAGCGCAGCACCGTCGCACAGCCGCAGCGGTGCGAGCAAGCGCTGCGCCACCTAGTCGACGTAGGGTTGCCCGGATACCTGCTCGATCAGTTCGCCGAGCACCAGATAGCCGATGTTCGAATATGCGTAGCGCGCGCCGGGCTTCGCGATCGGTCGGCCGTGGGCATGCATCACCTCTTCGACGAAACGGGCACGATCGAACGCGCCATGCTCTTCGGCAAGGTGCACCCAGCGCAACGGGTTGGGATTGGCAAAGCCGGCCGTGTGCAGCAGCGCTTGCCGGACCGTCGCCGCACCGATCTGCGGCCAGCGATGCAGGTACCGCACGATCGGGCCGTCCAGGTCGACGCGGCGCTGTGCCGCCATCTGCACCACTGCCGCGGCCGTGAAGGTCTTGGTGACGGAGTAGGCATTGAAGGTCGAGCGCTCGGTGACGGGGCGCAACGCGAGCAGGTCCGCCGATCCGGCGTGATGGGCGAACAGCAACGCGTCGCCAGACACGAAGGCGTATTGCAGGCCAGGCGTGGCGCGCTTGGCGACCATGGCGTCCAGCACTTGCCGTGTCGCACGCTCGGCCGATGTCGCTGCGGGTCTTGGCATGAGCGCGATCATCCGCGCAAACGGCCGAGCGCAGGCGCCGGAACACCTCAGCCCCGCGCGCGCTCCTTCTCGACCTCGCGCATGCACTCGAGCATCGTCTGCGCGGCGGGGCTCAGCGGCCTGACGAACCGCGCTCGAACGGCGCGCGCGACGTTCAGGCCGCGGGCCAGTCTTTCAGCACATCGCCGGCGCGCGGCTTGGCGCCGCCGTGTGCCGGGCTCTTCAGCGGCGTGCCCAGCGCGATCCAGCCCACCAGCGTCTCGCCGCTGTCGCAGAACGCGGCTTGCACCGCGGCATGGCGCACCTTGGCGCCCGAGAGCATCTTGCCGCCGAAACCCAGCGCATGCGCGGCGTTGAGAAAGTTGGTGATCGCGCCGCCCACGCAGGCCCATTGCTCGTGCGCCGGCACCAGCGTGTGGCCGAGGTCGATGCGGGCGACCACGGCCACCGTCACCGGCGCGCGGCGCGCGCGGTCGGCATCGATCTGCGCCTCGGCGTCGGTCTTGCCCGCGTCGCGCGCGGCGGCGGCGAAGAGCTGCGCCATGCGCTCGCGCGCCGCGCCGCGCACGACCGCGAAGCGAAACGGCACCAGCCCCGCATGATCCGGCGCGCGCAGCGCGGCGTCGGCCATCGCACGCAGCTGCGCATCGCCGGGCCCGGGCTCGGCCAGGTGCTTGGCGCCGACCGACTGGCGCGACAGCAGCGTGTGCAACAGGTCGGGCGGCGTGCTCATCGCGGCGGCTTCATCATCGATGGACCTCAGAACACCAGCGTGCGCCACGCCGGGTCGGCCACGCGGGCCATGAACTGCACTGCGCCGCCGTGGCCGGCGCATTCGGCGATCAGCTTGTCGCGCGACAGGCCGTTGGCGTGAAGCGCATCGGTGCAGGCATACAGCACCGCGCCGTGCGACACCGCCTCGCGCATCGCGTCGAGCACGTTCTTGGCGTGGTACGGGCTCGCGCGCAACTGCTCGGCCACGCCGGGCTGCAGCAGGCGCACGCTGCGCGCGCTGAAGTAGATCTCCACCTGCAGGTCCATCGCCGCCGCGGCGGCGGCGTGGAAGAACGGCGTCGCCAGCCGATGCGGCGCCTCGGGCTCGCAGGCCCACAGCAGGATCGCGATGCCGGTGATGCCGGTGATGCCGCTCCCGTTCATGACGGCTCCACGTTGTTGAGCCACGCATGATGGCGCATCGCGTCGCCCACCGCATCGCCGTGCACGAGCGCCGCGCGCTCGGCCGCCCACGCCGACGGCGCCAGCCGCGCGATCCAGCCCGCGCCATAGGGATCACGGTGCACCAGCTCGGGCGTTGCCGCCAGCGCGTCGTTGATCGCCACCACCGTACCCGACAGCGGCGACTTCACCGACACGATCGCCTTGGCCAGCTCCACCACGGCGACCGAACGCCCCTGCTCGACCGCCTGCCCCACGCTCTTGGGCCGGCACATGTAGATCTCGCCCGCCAGCCGGATGCCCAGCGCGGTGATGCCGACGCTGACGCTGCCGTCGCCTTCGGGCCGCGCCCACACCTGATGCTCGACGTGATAGTGCAGCGCATCGGGAAACTCGAAGCCGAGCACGTTCATCGCGCCAGGCCCACGCACATTGGCGGAAGGGAATGGGAGTCGAACCCACCCGGCAGCGCGTGGCGCCGCCCACCGGGTTTGAAGCCCGGCCGATCCACCAGGATCGTTTCCCTTCCTCGAAATCGTTTGCCATGCCGCATCGTCATTCAGCCTCGCGGAACAAGTCGGTGTCGCTGCGCAGCCGGTGCACGTCGCCCAAGCGACGCAGCAGGCCCACGCGGTCGAAGTATTCCAGCACTTGGATCGCGCGCTTGCGGCCGAGCTGCGTGGCGTCGCGGAACCTGGCCGCGGTGACCTCGCCGCGGCACTGCGCGCCGACCTCGCGCGCCAGTGCCGCGAGGCGGGTGATCGTGGCCTGCGGATAGAACAGGTCCTTCACCACCTGATGCAGCTCGCCGCGCTGCGCCAGCCGCGCGAGCGTGGTGCGCATCAGCGCCTCCGACTCGCGTGCGTCGCGCGCGAGGTCGCGCACCCACGCACCTTCGAAGCCCGCGGCGCCGAGCATCGCGGCCACCTTCTGTGCGATGCGCTCGTCGGTGGCCGAGAGCTTCACGCCGTGCGCCGGCAGGTGCACGAAGGCGCCGCGCTGCGCGACGCGGCCGTCGGCGAGCAGCGCCGCCAGCAACGCGCGCCACAGCGGCTCGGGCAACCGCGGCGCGGCCAGGCGGCGCAGGCGCCCGGCGTCGGGGCCGAGCTCTTCCTCGTGCGCGGCGTGATAGCCGGCCAGGCCGGCGAGCACCTTGTCGGCGAACGCGGCCGCGTGGTCGGCGGCCAGCGCCTGGTCGACGAGCGCGTCGCTGGCGCGCAGCGCCTGCGCCGGCAGCGCGATCGCGGCGTCGCTGGCAAGACCCTCGGCGCGCATCCAGCGCTTCAGGTCAACGCCCTGCGCAGCGGCGGCGAGCAGCGCCGCCAGCCGCTCGCCCGGCGTGGGCAGCGCCCAGGCCGCCAGCTCGGCGAGCCGCGCCGGCGTGCGGCGGTAGCGCGCCGGTGCGAACGGGTCGAGTACCGTGCCGCCGGCCAGCGTGCGCGTGGCCGCTGCATCGCGCAGCACCACGCGGTCGCCGTGCCAGGCGCCGATGCTCCGGCGCAGCACGAGCTGCACACGCCGGGTCTCGCCAGGGGCGATCGTGTCGCCGTCGTCGAGCACGGCCACCGTGCCTTCCACCTCGGCCGCGCCGAGGTGCACGTGCACAGGCGTGCCGCTGCGCAGCGCACGTGCTTCGGCGTGCCACAGCGTGAGCGCGGCATCGAGCCGGTCGGTCACCGCAGCGGCGCGTTCGCCCACCAGCCATTGCCCGCGCGCGATGGCGTCCTTGTCGATGCCGGCCAGCGCCACCGCGCAGCGCTGGCCGGCGAAGGCTTCGGCCACCGGCCGGTTCTGCGCGTGCAGGCTGCGCACGCGCGCCGGCTGTGCCTGCGCGGCCGGCACCAGCGCGAGCTCGTCGCCGACGCGCACGCGGCCGGCGTGCACGGTGCCGGTGACCACGGTGCCCACGCCCTCGAGCGTGAACGCACGGTCGATCGCCAGGCGGAAGGCACCGTCATGCGCGCGCGCCGCGAAGCCGCGCGCCTGCTCGAACAGCCACTGCCGCAGCGCATCGACGCCCTCGCCGCTGCTCGCCGACAGCGCGAACACCGGTGCGCCGGCCAGCGGCGTGGCTTCGAGCAAGGCCTGCACCTCGCCGCGCACGGCGGCCACGCGCGCTGCATCCGCGCGATCGATCTTGGTGATCACCACCGCGCCGCGCGCCAGGCCCAGCAGGCTCAGCACGGCCAGGTGCTCTCGCGTCTGCGGCATCGGCCCGTCGTCGGCCGCCACCAGCAGCAGCGCGAGATCGATGCCCGTTGCGCCGGAGAGCATCGTGTGCACCAGGCGCTCGTGGCCCGGCACGTCGATGAAGCCGATGCGTTGCTCTGCGCCCGGCACGTCGAGATACGCGTAACCCAGCTCGATCGAGATGCCGCGCTTCTTCTCCTCGGGCAGCCGATCGGTGTCGACGCCGGTGAGCGCCCTCACCAGCGTGGTCTTGCCGTGGTCGATGTGACCGGCGGTGCCGACGATCATGCCGACAAAGCCTCACGAAGCGCCGGCAGTTGCGCGGTGAACGGCGCCGCGTCTTCGAGGCAGCGCAGATCGAGCAGCAGCCGGTCGTCGGCGATGCGGCCGATCACCGGCAGCGGCAACGCGCGCAAGGCGGCGGCCAATTCGTCGAGCGCGCGACCGCTGCCCTTCTTCTCGCGCGGCACGATCGCAAGGCCCGCCGACGGCAGGCGATCCACCGGCAGCGAGCCCGAGCCGATCTGGCCGAGCAGATCGACCACCTCGACCGCGAAGCGAGGCGCCACCGCGTCGGCCACGCCAGCGCGCAGTTGCTGCGCCAGCGCGCGGATCGCGTCGACCGGCCGCGTGAGCAGGCGCAGCGTCGGCAGATCCTGCGCCAGCCGCTCGGGGCGCAGGTACAGGCGCAGCGTGGCCTCCAGCGCCGCGAGCGGCAGCTTGCTCATGCGCAGCGCGCGCTTCATCGGGAAGGTGCGGATGCGCGCGATCGCGTCCGTGCTGCCGACGATGAGCCCGGCCTGCGGGCCGCCGAGCAGCTTGTCGCCGCTGAAAGTCACCACGTCGCAGCCGGCGGCGAGCATCTCCTGCGGCGTGGGCTCGTGCGGCAGGCCGTACGCGGCGAGGTCGACCAGCGCGCCACTGCCGAGGTCGGTGGCCACCGGCAGGCCGCGCGCGTGCGCGATGCCGGCCAGCGTGGCCTCGTCGACGGCGCTGGTGAAGCCCTGCACCGCGTAGTTGCTGGTGTGCACCTTCATCAGCAGCGCGGTGCGTTCGCCGATCGCGCGCTCGTAGTCGTGCGCGTGCGTGCGGTTGGTGGTGCCCACCTCGACCAGCGTGGCGCCGGCGGCGGCCATCACGTCGGGCATGCGGAAGGCGCCGCCGATCTCGACCAGTTCGCCGCGCGAGACGATCACCTCCTTGCCGCGCGCGAGAGCGGCGATGGTGAGCAGCACGGCGCCGGCGTTGTTGTTGACCACCGTGGCGGCCTGCGCGCCGGTGAGCGTGGTGAGCAGTTCCTCGACGATCGCGTCGCGGTCGCCGCGGCCGCCGCCGGCGATGTCGTACTCCAGGTTGTTGGGCCCGGCCATCATCGCCAGCACGTGCTGCAGCGCGCTGTCGGCCAGCAGCGCGCGGCCGAGGTTGGTGTGGATCACCGTGCCGGTGAGGTTGAGCACGCGGCGCATCGCCGGTGCCAGGCGCGCGGCGATGCGATCGGCCAGCGCCGCGTCGAGCGCGGCGGGCGTGACCGCGTCGCTTGTCAGTGTGCCGGCCACCGCCTGCTCGCGCAGCGCATCGATCAGCGCGCGGGCCTGCCCAGCCACCAGCGTGTGGCCGTGCTCGGCCACCAGCGCGCGCGCCGCGTCGCCGCGCAGCAGGCGATCGATCGAAGGCAGGTCTTTGGGGGTTGCCTTCGAGCCATGCACGATGGACTCGCGGGGCGGGCGCATCACGGCCCTCCGGGTGGAGGCGGAGGCTCGGCGTCGGATTCGCCGAACAGCAGCAGCAGGTTCACGCCATGGCGCTGCTGGCCGGTCTCGGCCACCAGCAGGTCGAGCGTCAGGCTCGCCAGATCGTCGGCCACCGGCTCGGCGTGCGCGTCCTTGTCCATGTGCACGATCTTCAGGTAGTGGCCGCAATCGTCGCAGCATTCGGCGCGCACCGCACCCTCGGCGGCGCCGCTCGGGCTCCGCGACGGCCCGGGCTGCGGCTGCAGCGACTGGTAGTGGATGTGTTCTTCCTTGCCGCAGCGCGCGCACTGGATGCGCAGCCGGTGCCACTGCGTGGCGCACAGCGAGCAATGCAGGTAGCGCTGGCCGGCATGCGGCGCATCCATGCGCACCACGCTCGCGGTGGGCCGGCTGCCGCACGCCGGGCAGACCGATTTGTCGTCGATGCGGCCGAAGGCCGACGGGTTCAGCGCCGCGAACGCCGAGCGCGTGCGCAGCACCAGATCGGTCCACACCACCTGCAGCGCTGCCGCGACGAACGGCGCGGCACCGAGGTCGAGGCCGAGCATCACGCCGTGCAGCAGGCGATCGGCCTGCTGCTCGAGCCAGGCGTCGTCGGCTGCGCCCAGGCGATCGAGCGTGTCGGCCGCGGCGCCGCTGGCGCGCGCGCGCAGCGCCGGCAGCAGCTCGCGCAGCACCGCGCGCCACTGCGGCGGGCGCGGCCAGTCGGCGGCCGGCAGCGGCGGCACGCCGGCGGCCGCGGCGGCGCGCAGCTCGCGCTCGGCGGGCAGGGCTGAGTCGAGCCCGCGCGCGAGCACACGCTGCTGCTCGTGCGCGAGGTCGGCCATCAGGATCAGGTAGTCGCGCATCGCATGGCCGGCGGCCAGCTGGCGCAGGCGCATCTCGCGCTCGGCGAACAGCGTGGCGCGCTCGGGCCAGCGCAGAAACGGCACGTCGCCGCCGGCGCGGGCGGCGATGTCTTCGGGGCTTGAAACGCGGACGGTGGTCAAGGTACGGGCAGCGGCGCCTACTTCTTGTCTCCCGTCATCTCGCGGTACCACAGGCCGTGGTTCTGCCGCGCCCAGGCGTGGCTGACGGTGCCGCGCGTCATCGCGCGCAGCGTGCCCTTGACCCAGATCGCCGCATAGACGTGCACGATCACCGACAGCACCAGCACGAAGGCGGTGGCCGCATGCACGACGACGGCGACGCGCACGAGATCGATCGGGAAGCTGGAGGCGAAGTACGGCCGCCACATCACGAGGCCGGTGGCCAGCAGCACGAGCACGCACAGCGTCATGACCCAGAACAGGCGCTTCTGCGGAGCGTTGTACTTGCCGGCCGGCGGCATGGCATCTTTGTTGCCGCGCAGGAACTCGCCGACCTTGCCGTTCCACGCCTTGTCCTGCTCGGTCATCTTGTTGTCGTTGTGCACGCGCAGGTAGAGGCCCAGGAACACCAGCGCCGTGGCCACGCCGATGAACGGATGCAGGATGCGCGTCCACGGCCCGCCGCCGGTGAAGATCGACAGGAAGTACAGGCTCGGATGGAAGAACGCCATGCCCGAGCACGCGGCCAGCAGCAGCAGCAGGGCCGTGCTCCAGTGGTTCATGCGTTCGCGGTCGTTGTAGCGTTGCAGTTCGTTGGCTTGCGCTTTCATCGTCGTGTCCTCGGGCGTTTCAGGCGTCGGTCTTCTCTTCGATCGGGCCGACCTTCATGTAGTGCAGGAAGCCCACCACCACGGCGCCGATCATGCCGGCCACGGCCAGCGGCTTGGCGATGCCCTTCCACAGCGCCACCATCGGGCTGATGCTCGGATCGGCCGGCAGGCCCTCGAGCTGCGGCTTGTCGGCATGCTTGAGCACGTACATCACGTGCGTGCCGCCGACGCCGGCCGGGTTGTAGAGCCCGGCCTGCTGGAAGCCGCGCTCCTTCAGCTCGCCGACGCGCTTGTCGGCGTAGGCCACCATGTCGTCCTTGGTGCCGAAGCCGATCGCGCCGGTGGGGCAGGTCTTCACGCATGCCGGCTCGAGGCCGACCGCGACGCGGTCGGAGCACAGCGTGCACTTGTAGGCCTTGTTGTCCTTGGCGCTCACGCGCGGCACGTTGAACGGGCAGCCGGTGACGCAGTAGCCGCAGCCGATGCAGTTCTCGCTGACGAAGTCGACGATGCCGTTGTCGTACTTGACGATCGCCCCCGGCGCCGGGCAGGCCTTGAGGCAGCCCGGCTCCTCGCAGTGCATGCAGCCGTCCTTGCGGATCAGCCACGCCAAATTGCCCGGCTGCGGCTCGACCTCGAAGAAGCGCATCACCGTCCACGAACTCGGCGTGAGGTCCACCGGGTTGTCGTAGACGCCGACGTTCTCGCCGACGTCGTCGCGCAGGTCGTTCCAGTTCATGCACGCGACCTGGCAGGCCTTGCAGCCGATGCACTTGGACTCGTCGATCAGCTTGGCCACCTGCGGCGAGCTGCGCACTTGGGCGCTGGGCGTGGTGGTGGCCGAGCGGGCGACCACGTTCTGGGCGTTGGTTCCAGCCATGGTTTATGCCTTCTCGATGTTCACGAGGAACGCCTTGAACTCCGGCGTCTGCGAGTTGGCGTCGCCGACGAACGGCGTCAGCGCGTTGGCCAGGTAGCCGTTCTGCGTCACGCCCTTGAAGCCCCAGTGGATCGGCACGCCGACCATGTGGACCTTCTTGCCGTTGACGTCCCAGCCCTTGATGCGCTTGGTCACCACGGCCGCGGCCACCACTTCGCCGCGGTTGGACTTGACCCTCACCTTCTGGCCGTGCGCGATGCCCTTCTCCTTGGCCAGCTCCTCGCCGATCTCGACGAACGGCGCCGGCTGCACCACGGCGTTGGACTTCGCATGCTTGGTCCAGAAGTGCTGGTGCTCGGTCAGGCGGTAGGTGCTCGCCACGTACGGGAACTCGGCGGCCTTGCCGAACGCCTCCATGTCGCCCTTGTAGACGCGCGCGGCCGGGTTGCTCACCGCCTTGGCGTTGCTCGGGCACATGAGGTTCACGCCCACCGGGTTCTCGAACGGCTCGTAGTGCTCGGGGAACGGGCCTTCGCTCATGCCCACCGCGTGCAGGCGTGCCACGCCCTCGGGGTTCATGATGAACGGGCCCACGTTCTGCTCGGGCGCTGCGTCGGGCCGCATGTCGGGCACGTCGGCGCCGCCGGCCCAGGTGCTGCCGTTCCACGCCATGTACTTGCGCGACGGATCCCAGGGCTTGCCGGCCGGATCGGCCGAGGCGCGGTTGTAGAGGATGCGCCGGTTGGCGGGCCACGAGAAGCCCCAGCCCGGGTACACGCCCAGGCCCGTCGGGTCGGCCGTGTCGCGGCGCGCCGTCATGTTGCCGGCCTGGGTGAAGCAGCCGGCGTAGATCCAGTTGCCGCACGCGGTGGAGCCGTCGGCCTGCAGCAGCGCGAAGTTAGGCATCTGCTCGCCGGCCTTGACCAGCACCGGCCGCGGCGACTTCGGATCCTTCGGGTCCGCCGGCGGCCCCAGCACGTCGGCCAGCGCACGGCCGTTGATCTCGCGCAGCAGCTCGACCGATGTCGGCACGTTGGCGTTCTGGTAGGCCCAGGTCAGCGCCGCCACCGGCTCGGGCAGCGTGCCGCCGTCCTTGGCATACAGCTCGCGGATCTTCACGAACAGCCGCGCCATGATCTCGGAGTCGACCTTGGCCTCGCCCGGCGGATCGACGGCGCGCTCCTTCCAGCTGATGACGCGGCTCGAATTGGTGAACGAGCCCGTCTCCTCGGCGAAGCAGCTGGCCGGCAGGCGGAACACCTCGGTCTTGATCTGCGCCGGATCGACGTCGTTCAGCGGGCCGAAGTTCTTCCAGAACTCGCCGGTCTCGGTCTCCAGCGGGTCGACCACCACCAGGTACTTCAGCTTCGACAGCGCCGCCGACAGCTTCTTCTTGTTGGGCACCGCGGCCAGCGGGTTGAAGCCCTGCACGATGAAGCCGTTCATCTTGCCCTGATGCATCAGCTCGAAGATGTGCAGCACGTCGTAGCCGGCATCACGCTTGGGCAGCCAGTCGTAGGCGAAGCCGTTGTCGGCCGTGGCGGCGTTGCCGTAGTACGTCTTGCACAGGCTGGTGAACCACTTCGGGAAGTTCTGCGTGAAGGCCATCTGGCCCGGGCGCAGCGGCTTTCCGGTGCGGCGCTCGAGGAACTCCTCGCGCGTCTTGTCGGCGTCGGTGGGCGCGGAGAGGTAACCCGACAGCACCTCGGAGTAGGCGTTCATGTCGGTGATGCCCTGCACGTTGGCATGGCCGCGCAGCGCGTTGACGCCGCCGCCCGGCCGGCCCATGTTGCCCAGCAGCAGCTGGATCATGGCCATCGTGCGGATGTTCTGGCTGCCCACCGAATGCTGCGTCCAGCCGAGCGCGTACATGATGGTCATCACGCGGTTCGGCACCGCGGTGCTGGCCATCTGCTCGCAGACCTTGACGAACGAGTCCTTCGGCGTGCCGGTGATCTTGGAGACCTGATCCGGCGTGTAGCGCGAGTAGTGCTTCTTGAGCTGCTGGTAGACGCAGCGCGGATCCTGCATCGTCTCGTCGACCTTGACGAAGCCGTCGGCGCCCATCTCGTAGCCCCAGCTGGCCTTGTTGTACGAGCGCTTGGCCTCGTCGTAGCCGCTGAACAAGCCGTTGTCGAAGCCGTAGCCCTCCTTGGTGAGGAAGGTGGCGTCGGTGTAGGCCTTCACGTACTCGTGATGGATCTTGTCGTTGGAGAGCAGGTAGTTGATGACGCCGCCCAGGAAGGCGATGTCGGTGCCCGGCCGGATCGGCGCGTACAGGTCGGCCACCGCGGCCGAGCGCGTGAAGCGCGGATCGACCACGATCAGCTTGGCCTTGCGCGTCTGCATGGCCTCGGTGACCCACTTGAACCCGCAGGGGTGGGCTTCGGCGGCATTGCCGCCCATGATCAGAACGAGATCGGTGTTCTTGATGTCGTTCCAGCTATTGGTCATCGCTCCGCGACCGAAAGTCGGGCCCAGACTGGACACCGTCGGCGCGTGTCAGATACGTGCTTGCGTATCGAGTGCGACCATCCCCAGGCCGCGCGCGACCTTGACGGAGAGGAAACCGGATTCGTTGGACGACGCGCTGGAAACCAGGAAACCGGTGGTGTTCCAGCGGTTCACCGTGGTGCCGGCGGCGTTGGTCTTGACGAGGTTCGCATCGCGGTCGGCCTTCATGTGCTTGGCGATGCGGTTCAGCGCATCGTCCCAGCTGATGCGCTTCCACTCGCTGCTGCCGGGCTCGCGCACCTGCGGCACCTTGACGCGGTCGGGGCTGTGGATCATGTCCATCACGCCGGCGCCCTTGGGGCACAGCGTGCCGCGGTTGACCGGGTGATCGGGGTCGCCCTCGACGTGGACGATGGTCGACTTGACGTTCTTGGCCTTGTCGCCGAGCGTGTAGATGATCAGGCCGCAGCTGACCGAGCAATACGGGCAGGTGCTGCGGGTCTCGGTGGTCCGTGCGAGCTTGAAGTTGCGCGTCTCGGCCAGCGCGGCCGTGGGCGAGAAGCCCAGCGCCACGAGGCTGGATCCCACCAGCCCCGCACTGCTCACCCGGAAGAACTGCCTCCGGTTCATGTCCATGTGTTTGAGTCCTCCGCCGAAAGGTTCGGCACCGTGTGAAGGGGCAGCACTGATCACGGCGGCCGTGCCGCACGGTGCGTGTTATCGCCGCGGGCCTTCGTGCTGGCAATGGGGGCCGCCCCGGTGCACGGGCGCGTCGCCGGCGGCGGGCGCCGCACCGGCTGCACCGCAGCACTGCGGCGCGCGCGGCGCAGCCGGGCGGCGACGAGGGGCTTCCTCGTGCACGGCGCGCGTGCGGCATCGCTGCTGCGACAGAATGACCCGTGGCGCGACAACTTGTCGCGTCAGCCCGTCGCCCTAGAACAAACCCGTAGACCGTGCCGGCGATGTGCGTGGAGCACCACAGTAGAGTCCCGCCGCGATGACCGCCGCCACAGGACAGCCGCGCGCCGAGCGCAGCGCCACCGACCGCCTGGCCGAGGGTTGGCAGCGCAGCGCCGTGCTGATCGTCGACGACGAGGAAGGCATGCGCAACTTCCTCGTCAAGACGCTCGAGCGGCGCTGCGGGCAGGTGATGGCCGTGGGCAGCGCCGAGGAGGCCGACGAACTCGCCCGCGCGCACCGCTTCGACCTCGTGATCCTCGACATCACGCTGCCGGGCAAGACCGGCATCGCCTGGCTCAAGGAGCTGCGCGAGCAGGGCTTCTCGGGCGAGGTGGTGCTGATCACCGCGTTCGCCGATCTCGAGTCGGCGATCGAGGCGCTGCGCGCCGGCGCGTCGGACTTCATCCTCAAGCCGTTTCGGCTGTCGCAGATCCTCAACGCGGTGAAGCACAGCCTGGAGCGCTCGCACCTCAAGCGCGAGAACTGGGTGCTGCGGCGCAGCCTGCGCCAGAGCGTGGTGCCGCAGGCGCAGTTGGTGGGCCGCTCGCCGGCGATGGTGACGGTGCGCGAGTCGCTCGAGCGCGCCGCCGGCGTGGCCAGCACGGTGTTGCTGACCGGCGAGTCGGGCACCGGCAAGGAGCTGGCCGCGCGTGCGCTGCATGCCGGCAGCCCGCGGCACGCAGCGCCGTTCGTACCGGTGGCCTGCGCCACCATGTCGCCCGAGCGCATCGAGACCGAGCTGTTCGGCCACGCCAAGGGCGCCTTCGCCGGCGCCGCCAAGAGCCGCGATGGCCTCTTCTACTACGCGCAGGGCGGCACGCTGTTCCTCGACGAGGTGGCCGAGCTGCCGCTGCCGGTGCAGGCCGCGCTGCTGCGCGTGCTCGACGACAAGCTGATCCGCCCGGTGGGCAGCCAGCAGCAGCTGTCGATCGACGTGCGCATCATCGCCGCCACCAACCGCGAGCTCGCCGACGAGGTGGCCGCCGGGCGCTTCCGCAAGGATCTGTTCTACCGCCTGCAGGTGGTGGAGATCGCGCTGCCGCCGCTGCGCGCGCACAAGGCCGACATCCCCGAGCTGACGCAGCACTTCATCGACCTGCTCGCGCCGCAGCTCGGCGTCGAGCCGATCCGCCTGTCGGACCCCGAGATGGCCTACCTGTGCCAGTACGACTGGCCGGGCAACGTGCGCGAGCTGCGCAACCTGATCGAGCGCTCGCTGATCCTCGGCAGCCTCAATGTCTCGGCGCTGTACCCCGGCGAGCCGCGGCGCGCCGAGCCCGAGGCCGGGCATCCGACCGATCTGCATGCGCTGGAGAAGCGCCACATCCTCGCCGTGCTCGACTCGGTGGGCGGCGACAAGACGCGCGCCGCGCAACTGCTGGGCATCTCGCGCCGCACGCTCGAGCGGCGATGCGCCGAGTGGGCGATCGGCTGATGCCGCGCAGCCGGGCCGCATGAAGCTCGTGCGCGGCTTTCGCGCGCTGTCGATCCGGCACAAGCTGCTGGTGCTGGGCATCGGGCCGCTGCTGCTGGCGTTGCCGCTGCTGGCGCTGATCCTGCTCGTGTGGGGCGATTCGGCGCTCGACGCGATGCTGGTGGCCAAGGTGCGCAGCGACCTCGCGGTGGCGCGCGGCTACTTCGAGCGCGTCGAGGCCGAGGTCGGCGCCAGCACGCTCGCGGTGGCCGGCTCGCTGGCGCTGTACGACGTGGTGGCGCGCAACGACGAGCAGGCGCTCAAGCAGCTGATCGCGCGCGCCAAGCAGCAGCATGCGCTGGAGTTCCTCGTCTACCGGCCGGGCCCGCCGCCGCCGCTGCCCGAGCGGCCGGCGCGCGACGGCAGCGAGGGCATCGCCTCGGTGGCGATCCTCGACGCCAAGCAGCTCGACGCGCTGGCGCCCGACCTCGACGGCCGCATCGGCATCGACCTGGTGAACACCCAGGCCGCCAAGCCCAGCGAGCGGCAGCGCGAGGAGCGCGCGATGGTGATGACCGCCGCCGCGCCGGTGCTCTCGCCCGGCGGGCGGCTGCTCGGCCATCTGCGCGGCGGCGTGCTGCTCAACCGCAACCTGGCCTTCATCGACCACATCAACGAGATCGTGTACCCGCAAGGCGCGCTGCCGTTCGGCAGCCAGGGCACGGCCACGCTGTTCCTCGACGACGTGCGCATCACCACCAACGTGCGCCTGTTCGGCGCCGTGGGCAGCGAGCGCGCGATCGGCACGCGCGTGTCGCAGGCGGTGCACGACGCCGTGCTCGAGCGCGGCGAGACCTGGCTCGGCCGCGCCTTCGTGGTCAGCGACTGGTACGTGTCGGGCTACCTGCCGCTGGCCGACGCCGCCGGGCAGCGCGTGGGCATGCTCTACGTGGGCTTCCTCGAGAAGCCGTTCCAGGCCATCAAGCTCGGCGTGGTCTACGGCATGGGCGGCGTGGTGCTGGCGCTGATGGCGCTGTCGCTGTGGCTCGCGCTCGGCTGGGCGCGGCGCATCTTCGAGCCGATCGACGCCATGACGCGCACGATGCGCGCGGTGGAGTCGGGCGACCTCGCGGCGCGCACCGGGCTCACCGGCAGCAGCGACGAGGTGGGCCAGCTCGCCGGCCACCTCGACCGGCTGCTCGACACCATCGACGACAAGACGCGCGCGCTGCAGCAGGCGCACGACGTGCTCGACCAGAAGGTGATCGAGCGCACGCGCGAGCTGGCCTCGGCGCAGGCGCAGCTGATCCGCAGCGAGAAGCTCGCCGCCATCGGCCAGCTCACCGCCGGCATCGCCCACGAGGTGAACAACCCGATCGCGGTGATCCAGGGCAACCTCGACCTGGTGCGCGAAATGCTCGGCAAGAAGGCCAACCCGGTGCGCAGCGAGCTCAAGCTCATCGACGCGCAGATCGAGCGCATGCGCCTGATCGTGACGCAGCTGCTGCAGTTCGCGCGGCCCACCGAATTCGCCGGCTACGCCGAGGCGGTGGACCCGGCGCGCGCCATCGACGACAGCCTGGTGCTGGTGCAGCACCTGCTGTCGCGCACGGCGATCGCGATCGAGCGCGACTTTCGCGCCACGCGCAGCGCGCACATCAACCGCCAGGAGCTGCAGCAGGTGCTGATCAACCTGATCGTCAACGCGATCCAGGTCATGCCCGGCGGCGGCACGCTGCGCCTGGCCACGCGCGACGTGGGCGAGGCCCAGGTGGCGATCGACATCGTCGACACCGGCCCCGGCTTCGCGGCGGCGGTGGAGCGCAACCTGTTCCAGGCCTTCGTGACGACCAAGAAGGAAGGCACCGGGCTCGGGCTGTGGATCAGCCGCAACCTGGTGGAACGCTACGGCGGCGACATCCAGGCCCGCAACCGCGACGACGGCGTCGCCGGCGCGGTGCTGACGGTGCAACTGCCCACCGAGGCGACGCCCGAGGTGCCGGCCGGGGCCTGAAACGCCGGCGGGTGGCATGAACCGCCGGACGGGGCATGAACCGCCGGAGGCGGGGGTGCAACAGAAGGGTACGCGCAAGCCACGACCCTTCAGGAGCCGCACCATGCACACCGCCACGCACCCGATCCTGACCACCGAAGCCTATGAACTGCGCTTCTCGTCGCTGTTCGACGAAGGCCGCGGCCTGGCGTTCGACTGCGATGCCGGCGGCCACGTCGACCTCGACCGGCTGAGCGAGCGCGCCCGCAACAACTATTTCTACGCCCGCAGCGTGATCGGCCGCGAATACGCCACGCCGCGCGTGCAGCCGCGCACGCTGCACTGATAGCCCCCTCCCACAATCCCTCCGAGGAGAGCGCCATGCGCCTTGCCACGATCGAATCGCTGCCCCACGGCCGCTACGCCGCCCACGATGCCGGGCTGTTCGACGCCGGCCGCTCGATGGCGCTGGAATCCGACACCGCCGGCGCCTTCGACGCCGACGCCGTGACGCGCCGTGCCGACCTGCACCGCCTGTTCGAGGGCGCGGTGATCGTCTCGGAGATCGACGAGTTCGTCGACTACGGCACCATCGCCTTCGACGCCGACTTCGACGCCTGAAGCCGGACGGCCCGGCGGCCAACCCGGCGCGGCGCGGCGTTCAGCCGTCCAGCCGCTCGGCGCCGGCGTACACCGTGGCGCGGCCCTCGCGCACGTAGCCGGCCAGCAGCAGGCCCACGCGCTGCGCGATCTGCACCGCCAGGTGCGTGGGCGCCGAGCGGGCGGCCAGCACGGCGATGCCGGCGGCCGCCGTCTTCTGCACCATTTCGAGGCTGGCGCGGCTGGTCACCGCCACCAGGCCGGCGCCGGCATCGATGCGCGTGCGCTGCAATGCGCCCACCAGCTTGTCGAGCGCGTTGTGGCGGCCCACGTCTTCGCGCACGAGCTGCGGCTCGCCCCGGGCGTCGCACCAGGCGGCGGCGTGCGTGGCGCCGGTGGCCTCCTTCAGCGGCTGGCCGCTGGCGAGCGCGTGCACCGCGCGCTGCAGCGCAGCGGCGCGCACGCGCGTGGCCGGCAGCGGCCGCGCCGGCAGGTGCAGCACCTGGTCGAGCCGGTCGGTGCCGCACAGGCCGCAGCCGGTGCGGCCGGCGAGGCTGCGCCGACGGTCCTTCAGCCGCGCCTCGCAGCGCGCGGTGACGCGCAGGTGCAGCACGATGCCGTCGGCGCGCGTCTCGGGCTCCAGGTCGAGCAGGTCGCCCGGGTGATCGATCAGCCCCTCGGTGAGCGCGAAGCCGAGCGCGAAATCCTCCAGGTCGGTCGGCGTCGCCAGCATCACGGCATGCGACAGGCCGTTGAACTCCAGCGCCACCGGCACCTCCTCGGCCAGGTGTTCGATCGTGCGCGTCGCCACGCCGGCGCGCACGGCCAGCGCGGGCACGCCGCGCACGCCCGTGCTCGCGCAGGCGCTGTCGTCGACCAGCGGCGGCGCGGCCTCGGTGGGGATCGGCTGGGCGTCGGTCACGTGCGGTTCGGCTTCGGTGGGCGTCGGGCAACGACGCCCGATGATCGGCGGCGCCACCCGCGGCCGGCCTGCCCCAGGTCAAATCGCGCCACGGCCGCTGCGGGTGGTGAAACAGGCGCTTTCAGCCCGGCGGCCCCTGTTCGAGCGACTTCAATTCGGCAAGCGTGTTGGCGTTGAAGAACGCATCGGCATCGGCGAACACCACCTCGGCGCAGCCCACCCGCGCGAGCCAGCGCTCGATCTTGCGCTCGCCGGCGGCCAGCCACGCCGCGAGGTCGTCGTGCAGTTCGCGTCGCAGCAGGCAGAACACCGGCTGGCGCTGGCGCAGCCCGGCGGCCTCGGTCACCGCGATCGCCGCGCGCGCGGTGCCGAGCCCGGCCGCGAGGCGCGCCACCAGGTCGGCCGGCATCAGCGGAGTGTCGCAGGGCACCGTCATGAGCCACGGCGTGGCGCAGTGCGCCAGCCCGGCCAGGAAGCCGGCCAGCGGCCCGGCGTAGTCGACATCGGCGTCGGGCCACACCGGCAGGCCGAACTCGGCATAGCGCTGCTCGTGCCGGTTGGCGTTGATCATCACCGCGCCCACCTGCGGCGCGAGGCGCCGGATCGCGTGCGCCACCAGCGGTTCGCCGCGCAGCAGCTGCAGGCCCTTGTCGAGCCCGCCCATGCGGCTGCCGCGCCCGCCGGCGAGCACGAGGCCGGTGATGTCGCGTGGCAGCGGACCGCGCGATTCCAGCGGGGGCTCAGCCATGACCCCAGCGCCGGAATGGCCCCGACGTACCATCGCATGCATCGATCGTCACGCACCGAACTCTATCCGCCATGCCAGATCCTGCCGTGCCCGTGGCTTTCGCCGACCCCCCGCGTGGCCGCCAGCGCCGCAAGACGCAGCTCAAGGGCCGCCAGCCCGAACCCGACGCGCTGGACGAGGTGCGCGCGCTGATCGGCGACGGGCCGCACCGGCGCGACCTGCTGATCGAGCACCTGCACCGGCTCAACGACCGCTGGCACGGCCTGCACGAGCACCACCTGGTGGCGCTGGCGCGCGAGATGAACCTGCCGATGGCCGAGGTGTTCGAGGTGGCGAGCTTCTATCACCACTTCGAGATCGTGCGCGACGGCGCGCACAGCGCTGCCGTGACGGTGCGCGTCTGCGAAGGCCTGGCCTGCGAGATGGCCGGCGCGCGCTCGCTGCTGCAGCGGCTGCCGACGCTGCTGGGCAGCGGCGTGCGCGTGATCGCGGCGCCGTGCGTGGGCCGCTGCGAGCAGGCGCCGGTGGCGGTGGTGGGCCAGGCGCCGCTGCCGTGCGCCACCGAGGCCACCGTGCAGGCGGCGGTGAATGCCTCGCCGCACAAACACGCCGACGCGCGCGACGATGGCGCGTTCGATGCGGCGGCCACCGGCCCGGCGGCGATCACCTCGGGGCCTGCCGAGGTGGCGCCGGCCTACGTGGGCTACGACGCCTACCGTGCGCGCGGCGGCTACCGCCTCGCCGCCGCGGTGGCCGCGGGCCGCGCGCCGGCCGACGACGTGCTGCGCGCGATGACCGACTCGGGCCTGCGCGGCCTCGGCGGCGCGGGCTTTCCGGCCGGGCGCAAGTGGGCCATCGTGCGCGAGCAGACCGCGCCGCGGCTGATGGCCGTGAACATCGACGAGGGCGAGCCCGGCACCTTCAAGGACCGCACCTACCTCGAACGCGACCCGCACCGCTTCGTCGAAGGCATGCTCATCGCGGCGAGCGTCGTCGGCATCGAGGCCTGCTGGATCTACCTGCGCGACGAGTACCACGGCTGCCGCGCGATCCTCGAGCGCGAACTGCAGCGCCTGCGCGCCGACCCGCCCTGCCCGCTGCCGCGCATCGAGCTGCGCCGCGGCGCCGGCGCCTATATCTGCGGCGAGGAGTCCGCGATGATCGAGAGCATCGAAGGCAAGCGCGGCGAGCCGCGCATGCGGCCGCCCTACATCGCGCAGGTGGGCCTGTTCGGCCGCCCGACGCTGGAGCACAACTTCGAGACGCTCTATTGGGTGCGCGACATCGTCGAGCGCGGCCCGGCGTGGTTCTCGGGCTTCGGGCGCCACGGCCGCAAGGGGCTGCGCTCGTTCAGCGTGAGCGGCCGCGTGCGCGAACCCGGCGTCAAGCTCGCGCCGGCGGGCATCACGCTCACCGAACTGGTCGACGAATACTGCGGCGGCATGCTGCCGGGCCACACGCTGTACGCCTACCTGCCCGGCGGCGCGTCGGGCGGCATCCTGCCGGCGCGGCTGGCCGACGTGCCACTCGATTTCGACACGCTGCAGCCGCACGGTTGCTTCATCGGCTCGGCCGCGATCATCGTGCTGAGCCAGCACGACCGCGCGCGCGACGCGGCGCTGGCGATGATGCGCTTCTTCGCCCACGAGAGCTGCGGCCAGTGCACGCCGTGCCGCGTGGGCACCGCCAAGGCCGCCGCGCTGATGCGCTCCGCGCAATGGGACCACGCGACGCTCGGCGACCTGGCCCAGGTGATGGCCGACGCGTCGATCTGCGGCCTCGGCCAGGCGGCGCCGAACCCGGTGCGCTGCGTGCAGACCTACTTCGCTCACGAGGTGGCCTGAATGAACGCGCCGGATCGTGTGCACGCAGCGCTGCCCGCCATCGACTTCGAGCTCGACGGCAAGCCGGTGCAGGCCCATGCGGGCGAGACGCTGCTCGACGTGGCCGACCGCATCGGCGTGGCGATCCCGCGGCTGTGCCACAAGCCGGGCCTGCGCCCCGACGGCAACTGCCGCTCGTGCGTGGTCGAGATCGACGGCGAGCGCACGCTGGCGCCGAGCTGCTGCCGCGCACCGGCGCCGGGCATGAAGGTGCGTGCCAGCAGCGAGCGCGCGCGCAAGAGCCAGCGCATGGTGCTCGAGATGCTGCTGGCCGACCTGCCGGCGCAGGGCCACAAGTGGCTGGGCGACGATGCCGCGCAGCCGCACGGCGAGCTGAGCGCGTGGGCCGCGCGCATGCAGGTCGTGCCACGGCCGGCGCTCACCGCGCTGCGGCGTGAGCAGCCCGCGCCCGACCTCTCGCACCCGGCGATGGCGGTGAACCTCGATGCCTGCATCCAGTGCGACCGCTGCGTGCGCGCCTGCCGCGAGGAGCAGGTCAACGACGTGATCGGCGCCGCGTGGCGCGGCGAGGCGAGCGCGATCGTGTTCGACCTGCACGACCCGATGGGCGACAGCACCTGCGTCGCCTGCGGCGAATGCGTGCAGGCCTGCCCCACCGGCGCGCTGATGCCCAAGACGCACATCGGCGCGCAAAGCGTCGACCGCTCGGTGGATTCGGTGTGCCCGTTCTGCGGCGTCGGCTGCCTGCTCACCTATCACGTGAAGGGTGGGCGCATCGTCGGCGTCGACGGGCGCGACGGGCCGGCCAACCACGGCCGGCTGTGCGTGAAGGGCCGCTTCGGCTTCGACTACGCGCACCACCCGCACCGCCTCACCGTGCCGCTGATCCGCAAGCCCGGCGTGCCCAAGGACCCGCTCGCCACGCCCGACCCGGCGAACTGGCGCTCGGTGTTCCGCGAGGCCAGCTGGGACGAAGCGCTCGACCTGGCCGCGCGCGGCCTCGTGCAGCTGCGCGACACGCACGGCGCCAAGGCGCTCGCCGGCTTCGGCTCGGCCAAGGGCAGCAACGAAGAGGCATATCTGTTCCAGAAGCTCGTGCGCACGGGATTCGGCAGCAACAACGTCGACCACTGCACGCGGCTGTGCCATGCCTCGAGCGTGGCGGCGCTGCTCGAGGGCGTGGGCTCGGCCGCGGTGAGCAACCCCGTCAACGACGTCGAGCATGCCGAGCTGATCCTGGTGATCGGCTCCAACCCCACGTCGAACCATCCGGTGGCCGCTACCTGGATGAAGAACGCGGCGCGGCGCGGCGCCAAGATCGTGCTCGCCGACCCGCGCATCACCGACCTCGGCCGCCATGCCTGGCGCACGCTCGCCTTTCGCGCCGACACCGACGTGGCGCTGCTCAACGCGATGATCCACACCATCATCGACGAGGGCCTCGTGAACACCGAGTTCGTGGCTCAGCGCGTCGACGAGTTCGACGCGCTGAAGGCGCGCGTGCAGGGCTACAGCGCCGAGGCGATGGCGCCGATCTGCGGCATCGCGGCCGAGACGATCCGCGAGGTCGCGCGCGCCTACGCCACCGCGAAGGCGGCGATGATCCTGTGGGGCATGGGCATCAGCCAGCACGTGCACGGCACCGACAACGCGCGCTGCCTGATCGCGCTGGCGGCTATCACCGGCCAGATCGGCAAGCCCGGCAGCGGGCTGCATCCGCTGCGCGGGCAGAACAACGTGCAGGGCGCCAGCGATGCCGGCTTGATCCCGATGATGCTGCCGAACTACCAGCGCGTGGCCAACGCCGAGGCGCGCAGATGGTTCGAGCGCTTCTGGCACACGCCGCTCGACCCGCAGCCCGGCTACACGGTGGTGGAGATCCTGCACAAGGCGCTGGCGCCCGAGAGCGACCCGCACAAGGTGCGCGGCATGTACATCATGGGCGAGAACCCGGCGATGAGCGACCCCGACCTGCACCACGCGCGGCAGGGCCTGGCGACGCTTCAGCACCTGGTGGTGCAGGACATCTTCCTCACCGAAACGGCGTGGCTGGCCGACGTGGTGCTGCCGGCCAGCGCGTGGCCCGAGAAGACCGGCACCGTGACCAACACCGACCGCATGGTGCAGATGGGGCGGCGCGCGCTGGAGCTGCCCGGCGATGCGCGGCAGGATCTGTGGATCATCCAGCAGATCGCCGAGCGCATGGGCCTGGGCTGGCACTACCCCGGCGCGGAATCAGGCGTCGCCGCGGTGTACGAAGAGATGCGCCAGGCCATGCACGGCGCGATCGCCGGCGTGAGCTGGGAGCGCGTGGAGCGCGAGTCGAGCGTCACCTACCCGTGCCTCAGCGAGAGCGACCCCGGCCAGCCGATCGTGTTCACCGATCACTTCCCCACGCCCGACGGCCGCGTGCGGCTGGTGCCGGCCGACATCATCCCGGCCGACGAGCGGCCCGATGCGCAGTACCCGTACGTGCTGATCACCGGGCGCCAGCTCGAGCATTGGCACACCGGCAGCATGACGCGGCGCACGCGCGTGCTCGACGCCATCGAGCCGGTGGCCACCGCGTCGATGCACGCGAGCGATCTGCGCAAGCTCGGCGTCGAGCCGGGCGAAGCGATCACCGTGACCTCGCGCCGCGGCAGCGTCACGCTGGCGGTGCGACGCGACGACGGCACGCCCGCCGGCGCGGTGTTCATCGCCTTCGCCTACCACGAGGCCGCGGCCAACCTGCTGACCAACCCGGCGCTGGACCCGTTCGGCAAGATCCCCGAGTTCAAGTACTGCGCGGTGGCCGTCACGCGCGGCGGCACGCCGAAGCCGGTTGCGGGCTACGGCCGCGACGCGGTCGGCGAGGGCAAAGTCTGATCCCGATGGGCGATGGCAGAGTCGAGCGTGAGGCTGTGTGATACGCGGGGTTTGCGCGCGCTGCGCCGCGGCCGCGGGCCGTGGGGCCCGTGCGCTCAGACTGCGGCGCCCCGGCCCGCGGGCCGGGGTCCGCTGTGCTGCTCGCAGCAAGGGGCGGCGAGCGCGAACTTCGCTGAGCGCCGCTGAACGCGGCGCCGCATAAAGCCCGCGCTCGCCGGTCCGGCGCTGACGCGCCAGACTTCCCCCTCGCTGCTCCGCTGCTCGCCGCCGCAGATTCGCTCCCGGACCCCACAGCCCACGACCGCGGCGCAGCGAGCACCACCGAGCCCCGCGACGAAGGGCATTCGAACCGATCCATCATGAGCCCCGGGTGGGTACCCCCTGTCGCGCCGCGCAAACTCCTGCAGGAACTTCCTATGCGATCGAACGCGAAACGGTATGAACGGCAGGTTCAGCGGTGTTCATGCCAGTAGCCCATGGCCTGGCCCATGCGCACCGCGCCGCCGGGCATCCACTCGGTATTGAAGATCAGCGGCCCGGGCGGGAACAGCATCACCACCGTCGAGCCGAGCAGGAAGCGGCCCATCTCGGCGCCCTGCCGAAGCACCACGGGCTCGGCGTCGTAGCGCCACTGGCGCGGCATGCCGGGCCGCGGCGGATTCACCACGCCGTGCCACACGGTGGCCATGCTGCCGACGATGGTGGCGCCCACAAGGCCCAGCACGAAGCGGCCGCGCGCGGCCTCGAACTCGCAGATCACGCGCTCGTTGCGCGCGAACAGGCCCGGCACCGCGCGCGCGGTGAGCGGGTTCACCGAGAACAGGTCGCCCGGCACGTGGATCATGCGCAGCAGCCGCGCATCGCAGGGCATGTGGATGCGGTGGTAGTCGCGCGGGCTCAGGTACAGCGTGGCGAAGTGGCCGTTCTCGAAGCGCGCGGCCAGCTCGGCATCGCCGCCGACGAAGGCCCGCGTCGAGTACACATGGTTCTTCGCCTGCACGATGCGATCGTGGTCGATCGCGCCGAACTGGCTGATCGCGCCGTCGACCGGGCAGATCAGGTCGGCCTTGGCGAGCGCGCGCGCGCCGGGCGCGAGCGCGCGGGTGAAGAAGTCGTTGAAGCTGGCGTAGTGCGTGATGTCGGGGTCGGCGGCCTCGGCCATGTCGACGCCGTAGCGCTGCACGAACCAGCGGATCACCGCCGTCGTGGCAGCGCCGCCGCGCGCCGACGCGGCGCGGCCCATCAGCGCGGTGAGCAGCTGCTTGGGCAGCAGGTATTGCGGCAGCACGGCCAGGCGGTCGGACACGACGGCGATTCCCTCGAACGCGGCCGCACAGTCTATCGGCCGCGCGGGCGCGTCAATCGAGCGTGCGCTCGGCCGGCGGCCGCCACAGGCCGGCCTGGCGCAGCTGGCCGAGCACGCGCGCGAGCGCATCGTCGCGGTAGGCGGCGAGGTCGCGGCCGGCGTAGTCGTAGAAGCCCGAGGCCGTCTTCAGCCCGAGCCGGCCCTGCGCCATCATGCGGCCGACGATCTCAGGCGCCGCATAGCGCGCGCCGTCGATCGACGCGCTCATCTCGCGGCTCGCATGGTGCAGGATGTCGACGCCGCCGAAGTCGATGAACTCCACCACGCCCAGCGCGGCGAAGCGCAGCCCCATGCCGAAGCGCGTGGCCTTGTCGATCTCCTCGGCGCTGGCCACGCCCTCTTGCACCATGCGCGCGGCCTCGTTCATCACCAGCGCCTGCAGCCGCGGCACGATGTAGCCCGGCGCCGGGCCGCACACCACCGGCAGCTTGCCGATCGCCTCCATCCACGCCCTGGTGCGCGCGACCACCGCGGCATCGGTGAGCGCGTGCGTGCTCAGCTCGACCACCGGAATCACGTAGGCCGGGTTCAGCCAGTGCATGTTCAGGAAGCGCCCGGGCCGCGGCACCAGCGGCGCGAGCTGCGTCACCAGGATCGAGCTGGTGGTCGAGGTCAGGATCGCGTCGTCGCAGCAGGCGCGGCCGATGCGCGCGAAGGCCTCGCGCTTGGCCTCGAGCGTCTCGGCCACGCCCTCGAACACCAGCTCGGCCGCCGCCAGCGCGGCCGGCGCATCAGCGGCAGCGACCGGCACCACGCGCGCACACAGCGATTCCACCTGTGTTTCGCTCAGCACGCCCAGACGTGCGAGGCCCGACGCATGGGCGCGGATCTCGTCGATCGCCTCGCGCTGCAACCGCTGCCAGGCCTCGGCGTCGCGCTCGCGCAGATCGACCAGCGCGATGCGATGGCCGGCATAGGCGCAGGCCACCGCGATGCCGCGGCCCATGCGGCCGGCGCCCACGGCGGCCAGGCGCGGCAACGCGTCAGCGGCCATCGTGCCCATCGTGCAGGATCTGCTGCAGCTCGCCCTTGGTGAGGCCCGCGAGGCCGAGCGATTCCAGCGTGCGCGCGCCGTGGCGCAGGTCGCGCCCCAGCACGCCGCCGGCCACGGCGAGCAGGCCATGCGCCAGCGGCGCATCGACGCCGGCCCAGCGCGCCACCGAGGCCAGGAAGGCGAGGCCGAGCTCGGTGTCCTCGGTCATGTAGCGGTGCGTGTGCAGCTCGATGTGCTCGCGCCAGTCGCCGCTCTTCTGCAGCTGGCGGTGCGCGTCGCCGTACATCCAGCGGTCGCTCGTGTAGTGGTCGGCCAGCGGATAGTGCGGCGCGCCGTAGCCGAGCGCCTCGCGCACGGCGATGCGCTCGGCATCGAGCCGGTCGGTCACCGCGCGCACGGCCGGCGTGGTGCCTTCGCTGTGGATGTCCCAGCGCTCGAATTGCTGCAGCGGCGCCGCGTTCATCACGATGAGCGGCGGATGGATGATCGGCCCGGCGTTCATCAACGCGCCCGAGAGGGCATCGCCGCAGGCGTGCACCGCCGGATAGGCCTCGCGGATCACGTCGATCGCCTCGGCGCCGCGCACCGCCGGGTAGACGCCGGTGGGCAGATGGATCGCGCGCACGGTCACGTTCACCTCGCGCACGCCGTGCTTGCGCGCCAGGTACGGCAGCGTGCCAGTCTCGGCCCACAGCACTTTCGCGCGCGAGCCTGCGCCGCGCACGATCTCGGCCATCGCGAACGCGCCGAAGGTGCCCGGCGGCAGGAACACCACCTGGCCGTCGCGCAGCTGCGGCGCCATCGCGCGCGCGATGTCGGTCTGCGCAATGGCCGGCGACGGGATCACGACCAGCCGAGCCCCGTCGAGCGCGCGGCCGATGTCGGGCGTGGCCAGCTCGAGCCGCACCTCGCGCGCGCCGCTTGCGTCTTTCAAGACGATGCTGCCGGCGTCGAGCAGCGGCTGCATCGCCGCCGCGTCGCGGCGCCACAGGCGCACCTCGTGGCCGGCCTCGGCGAGGTCGGCCGCCGCGGCGTAGGCGCCATGGCCGCCGCCGAGCACTGCAATCTTCATCGCTCGCCTTTCCTGGGTCTCCGCATGCTAGCCCGGCCGGGCCGGCCTGCCTCGCGGGCAACCCGTCTTGCGCTTCGCACCGGGCCTTGGACAATGCACGTTCATGAGCCTGCCCACGCCGATCCAGCCCGCCGACCTGCCCGCGCCGCGCGGCCATTACAGCCCCGGCGTGCGCGCCGGCAAGTTGCTGTTCGTGTCGGGCCAGGTGCCCATGCAGCGCGACGGCACGCTGGCGCTGCAGGCCGATCTCGCCACGCAGACACGGCTGTGCCTGAGCAACCTGGAGTCGGTGCTGCGCGCGGGCGACTCGTCGCTCGATCGCGTGGTCAAGCTCACCGTCTTCCTCGCGGAGGCCGACGGCTGGAGCACGGTCAATGCCGCGGTGGCCGAATGCTTCGGCGCGCATCGGCCGGCGCGCTCCGTCGTGCCGGTGCCGCCGTTCGCCGCCGGCTTCCTGGTGGAGATCGAAGCCGTCGCGGTGGTGCGCTGAATCCTTGCCGGATGTTGCAAGCCGTGTGACACGCGCGACCGCGCGCATGCGGCGGCGGGTGCTGCGCGCGGCGTGACATCGTTCACGGGCACGACCCCCTGTTCGGGGGGATCCGTGCCGCGTGTCACGAGCGACTTCGCAAGGCCGCGACATATGCGTGTGAACTCCATCGCAGCGCGGCTGATACATCTGCGCGCGCCCGTACACAAACTGAAAAGATTCCGCCCGTCGTTGCACACCTCGGGGTGTCGCGGCACCGGAGGGAGTCCATGAATACGCTGCTCACACCTTTCATCGTCCTGATCGAGCGTCGCCGGCTGGCGCGGCGCCTCGTCGCGGCCGTCACGGCCGTGGCGGTGGTGCTGTCGGGCCTGGCGCCGGCGGTCGCGCATGCGCGTGTGCCGGCCGGTGCGTTCGACCGCGCCAACAAGGTCGCATCCGACTTGAGCGCCGAACTCGACGAGACCACGGTGCCGAAGAAGAAGTGGGCGCGCAAGGGCGGCGCGATCAAGATGGTCGAGGTCGTGATCGTCAGCGACGACAACGACCCCGAGATGCGCAACCTGCGCACCGCGGTCGAGAACCTGGGCGGCACGGTGATCGCCGTGCACGGCGCCGTGCACGCGATGACGGCGCAGGTGAAGGCGCGCCACGTGAAGCAGCTCGCCAAGCGCAGCGATGTGGTGAGCATCTCGCCGAACCGCGACACCGTGCTCACCAAGAGCACGCTGGAGGAGATCTCCGGCGCGCTGACCGGCAAGGCCCGCAGCAACAGCACCAAGACCAGCTACACCGGCCTCGACGGCACCGGCGTGGGCATCGCGATCCTCGACTCCGGCATCATGCGCGAGCACTGGGCCTTCGCCGACGCGAATGCCGGCTACCGCATCAAGCGTCACGTCGACGTGCAGAAGGCAACCCAGGCCAGCTGGACCGGCGCGGGCTCGACGTCGCTCACGCCCGGCAGCACCGCGCAGACGACCTACGAGGCGGCGATCGAGAACGGCACCTCGACCATGCAGGACGGCTACGGCCACGGCACGCACGTGGCCTCGGTGGCCGCGGGCCTCGCCAAGTTCTACGCCACGACCACGCCCGACGCCACCGGCGTGGCACCCAACGCGAACCTCTACGACGTGAAGGTGCTCAGCGACCTGGGCATCGGCACCGTGGCCGACGCGCTCGAAGGCATCCAGTGGGTCATCTACCACGCCAAGGAATACAACATCCGCGTGATGAACCTGAGCCTGGCGGCGGACTCCACCGAATCGTGGCAGACCGACCCGCTGTGCGTGGCCGTGCGCAGCGCCGCGGCTGCCGGCATCACGGTGGTGGTGGCGGCCGGCAACTTCGGCCAGACGCTGCTCGGCAAGGAGGTCTACGGCCGCATCGGCGCACCCGGCATCGACCCGTCGGTGATCACCGTGGGCGCGGTGAACTACAAGGACACCGTCGCGCGCAGCGACGACTCGGTCAACTTCTTCAGCTCGCGCGGCCCGACCCGCGGCGCGTTCGTCGATGCCAAGGGCGTCAAGCGCGTCGACAACCTGATCAAGCCCGACCTGGTGGCGCCCGGCAACAAGATCCTCGGCGCGGCCGCGACGTCGAATTCGTCGTCGACCTGGAGCCTGCTGCCCAACTTGTTCTACGGCTCGCTCGTGTCGCCGCTCAACGTGCCGCAGCCGCTGTTCGAGACGCACATGTGGATGAGCGGCACCTCGATCGCCGCGCCCGTGGTCTCCGGCGCGGTGGCGCTGATGCTGCAGGCCAACCCCGGGCTGACGCCGCCGCTGGTCAAGGCGATCCTGCAGTACACGGCGCAGCCGATTGCCGGCGCCAACCTGCTGCAGCAGGGTGCCGGCATGGTCAACATCGACGGCGCGATCACGCTCGCCAAGACGATCCGCACCGATCTGGCCACGCTGGTGCAGAGCAACGGCATCGCCGCCGGCACCTCCATGCTCGCCAGCGGCGCCACCTTCCCGACCACGACGTCCAAGATCGGCGACGCCTCGTTCAACTGGTCGCGCGTGGTCACGATCGGCGGCACGCGCATCGTCAGCGGCAGCACGCTGTTCACCAAGTACCAGCCGGTGTGGGACCCCACGCTCACCTGGAGCGGCAGCGTGTTGAAGAAGCGCGTGCCGGTCTACTGGTCGGGCACCGGCATCGCCGCCAACACGTTCGTGAAATCCTTCACCGACAGCACCCCGAGCAATCAGACCCTGCTCACCGCCGGCGTGCTGCGAGCCGATACGCTGGCAGGCGCGAGTTCGCTGGCCGGCAAGACCGGCGTGTTCATCCCGACGAGCACGCTCTCGGGCTGGCTGGTCAGCGGCAGCGGCACCGTGCTCGGTTCGGGCCTGGTGCTCAGCGAAGGGCTGGTTCTCAGTGAAGGCCTGGTGCTCAGCGAAGGGTTGGTCCTCAGCGAAGGGCTCGTCCTCAGCGAAGGCCTGGTGCTCAGCGAGGGCCTGGTGCTCAGCGAAGGGCTGGTGCTGAGCGAGAGCATGACCTCCGGGGAGTGATCGGCAAGCGTCGGCAGCAGCGCCGGCGCGTGTGAGACGGCCACGACAACACCGCCATGCACACGCCCGCGCCGCCCACCGCGCACTCGCCTGCGCCGAACTCGGACCCGTCGTTGACACGGCGCCTGCATCAGGCGCTGATGCCCGACTACAACCGCAAGGCTGCGGCCTATTGGTGGGCGATGGTCACGCTGGGGGCCGTCGCCCTCGGCTTCTCGCTGCTGCGCCTGGCGGGCCAGCCGCTCGCGGTCGAGCTGCAGGTCGCCGTGGGCTGCCTGATCGCGATGATGGCCGGCATCTACCCGGTGCGCATCCCGCGCTCGGCCAACTCGTTCGCCGCCGGCGAGATCTTCATCTTCCTGCTGCTGCTGATCCACGGCCCCGAGGCGGCGGTGGTCGCCGCGGGCGGCGAGGCCTTCGTCGGCTCGCTGCGCACCTCCAAGCGCTGGACCAGCCGGCTCGTCAGCCCGGCGTCGGCGGCGGTGGCCATGTCGGCGGCAGGCTGGACCTTCTGCGCCTTCACCGAAGGCCTGCGCGGGCTCGGCTGGCTCGGCGCCGCACCGCTGCTGCTGCTGGCGATGCTGTTCGCGATGGGCTACTTCGTGCTGAACACCGTGCAGATCACGGTGATCCCGCACCTGAAGCAGAACGTGCCGATACGCCTCGCGGGCCTGGTGGGCGACTTCGGCTGGGTCGGCATCACCTACGCCGCCAGCTCGCTGATCGCCGGCCTGCTGTACCTGACGTTCCAGAGCGTGGGCCTCGGCGTGCTGGTGGCGGGCGTGCCGATCATCGTGATGCTGCTGTCGATGCTGCACATCTACTTCCGCAAGCGCGAGCTCGACGACGACAGCAACCGCGTGCGCATCGAGGCCGCCGAGCGCGAGGCCGAGCAGGCCGCACGCCACGTGCGCGAGCTGCAGGCGAGCGAGCAGCGCTTCCACAGCGCGTTCTTCAACGCCTCGATCGGCATGGCGCTGCTGTCCACCGGCGGCCGCGTGCTGCAGGCCAACCCGGCGCTGTGCGCGCTGGTGGGGCTCGACGAAACGTCGGTCGGCGGGCGCCAGTTCACCGAGATCGTGCACCCCGACGACGCCGTGCTGCTCGCGCAGCGGCTGCTGCCGTCGGCCCAGGGAGCCGACGAACGCCCGGTCGAAGTGCGCTGCCTGCAACCGTCGGGCCGCGAGGTGTGGATGTCGATCCACACCGGCTACTTCGAAGACGGCAGCGCGAGCGAACGCTGCCTGATCCTGCAGGCGCAGGACATCACTGCGCGCCGCCTCGCCGAGTCGCAGCTGCAGCACATCGCCTACCACGACAGCCTCACGGGGCTGGTCAACCGGGCGCGCTTTCGCGACTGCCTGGCCCGCGCGATCGAGCGCTCGCACACGCGCGGCGGCCGCGGCTTCGCGCTGATGTACCTCGACTTCGACCGCTTCAAGCTGATCAACGACACCCAGGGCCACAGCGTCGGCGACCGCTTCCTGGTGACGGCCACGCAGCGCATCCTGCAGCAGGTGCGGCCGGGCGACGTGGTCGGCCGCCTGGGCGGCGACGAATTCGCGATCCTGATCGAAGACGTCGACAGCGCAGGCACCGCCGTGGCCATGGCCGAGCGGCTGCAGGCCTCGCTGAGCCAGCCCTACCTGGTCGAAGGCGCCGAGGTCAACAGCAGCGCCAGCATCGGCATCACGTTGAGCGACGAGGGCTACCACACGCCCGACGAGGTGCTGCGCGACGCCGACATCGCGATGTACCGCGCCAAGGCCAACGGCCGCGCGCAGCATGCGATGTTCGACACCGCGCTGCGCGCGCAGGTGAGCGAGCAGGTGCAGCTCGAGCTCGATCTGCGCACCGCGATCGACACCGGCGCGCTGTCGCTGGCCTACCAGCCGATCTACGACCTCGCCACCGGCGAGGTGGTGGCGTTCGAGGCGCTCGCGCGCTGGAACCACCCGCAACGCGGGCCGATCGCGCCGGGCGTGTTCATCCCGATCGCCGAGGAAAGCGGCCTCATCGGCGCGCTGACCGAACTCGTGCTCGAGCGGGCGTGCCAGCAGCTCAGGGCCTGGCAGACGCGCAACCCGGCCCACCGCCGCATGCGCGTGCAGATCAACCTCTCGGGCGTCGATCTCAGCCAGGGCGCGCTGGCGCTGCAGGTGGCCACCACGCTGCTGGCCAACGGCCTCGAGGCCTCGCAGCTGACGCTGGAGATCACCGAGAGCAAGCTGATGACGGGCCTGGCCACGGCGCTCGACACGCTCAAGCGCCTGCGCGACATCGGCGTCGGCATCAGCGTCGACGACTTCGGCACCGGCTACTCGTCGCTGTCGTACCTGTCGACGCTGCCGATCTCGAGCCTCAAGGTCGACCGCTCGTTCGTCGCCAACATGGCCAAGGCCGAGCACGACACCGAGATCGTCAAGGCCATCGTCGGGCTCGGCAATGCGCTGGGCAAGACGGTGATCGCCGAGGGCATCGAATCACCGGCGCAGCTGTCGCGGCTGCGCGCGCTGGGTTGCCGCTTCGGCCAGGGCTATCTGCTCGCGCCGCCGATGGCGCCGGAGGCGGCGCTGCAGCTGGTCGAAGCGCAGTGCGCCGACGGCCCGCTGCCGATCGCGCCGAGCGGCGTCGGCGAAGCCGGCACGCTGACCGTGCATTGAGGGCCGCGCGCCGCAGCCGGCGGGCGGCTCAGGTGCTCTTCGACACCGTGATGGTCGGGAACTTGGCGGAGAAGTCCTTGGCCTTGCCGGCCACCGCCACCGCCACGCGCCGCGCCACCGCCTTGTAGATCTGCGCGATCTCGCCGTCGGGCTCGGCCACCACCGTGGGGCGGCCCGAATCGGCCTGCTCGCGGATCGACAGGTTCAGCGGCAGCGCGCCGAGGTAGGGCACGTCGTACTGCTCGGCCATGCGCCGGCCGCCGTCGGCGCCGAAGATGTGCTCGCTGTGGCCGCAGTTCGGGCACACGTAGACGCTCATGTTCTCGACGATGCCGATCACCGGCACGCTGACCTTCTCGAACATCGTGAGGCCCTTGCGGGCGTCGAGCAGCGCGATGTCCTGCGGCGTGGTCACGATCACCGCGCCGGTCAGCGGCACGCGCTGGCTGAGCGTGAGCGCGATGTCGCCGGTGCCCGGCGGCATGTCGACGAGCAGGTAGTCGAGGTCGCCCCAGTTGGTCTGGCGCAGCAGCTGGTCGAGCGCCTGCGTGGCCATCGGCCCGCGCCAGATCATCGCCTGGTCGGGCTCGACCAGGAAGCCGATCGACATCACCTGCACGCCGTAGTTCTCCAGCGGCTCCATGGTCTTGCCGTCGGCGCTCTCGGGCCGGCCGTCGATGCCCATCATCATCGGCTGGCTGGGGCCGTAGATGTCGGCATCGAGGATGCCCACGCGCGCGCCCTCGGCGGCCAGCGCCAGCGCCAGGTTCACCGTGGTCGTGCTCTTGCCGACGCCGCCCTTGCCCGAGGCGATCGCGATCACGTTCTTCACGTTCGGCAGCAGCGCCACGCCGCGCTGCACCGCATGCGCGATGATCTTCGAGCTGATCTGCACGCTGACGTTGCCCACGCCGCTCACACGTCGCGCCGCCTCCACCAGCATGCGGCGCAGCGGCGCGATCTGGCTCGCCGCCGGGTAGCCCAGCTCGACGTCGAACGACACGTCGCCGCCTTCGATGCGCAGGTGCTTGATCTGGCGCGTGGTGACGAAATCCTTGCCGGTGTTCGGATCGACGACGCCCTTCAGGGCATCGAGCAGGGCAGACTCGGTGACGGTGCTCATGGGTGGGGTGGTTCTCGCGCGGCGGGCGCGCTGTGTGGGCGCTGCAGGCTTCGCGCTGCGGCGCTTGCGTGGCAATGCCCGGCAGTCTAGCGCCGGCGCATTAACCGTCGCCGGCGTAGGCGATCGTCAGGGCGCGACGGCCCGGCTCGAGCGGCCGAACTCCGGCCGCGCATCGGCACGCGCGGCCTGCACCGCGGCGAGCACGGCGCTGCCGGCCACGCACGCCACCGCCGCCGGCCACAGCCCCGCCTGCGCCAGCGCCAGCAGCGGCACCAGCGCTGCGAGGCCGAGCGTGAACGCGAGTCCGCCCAAGAAGGCACGGCGCAGCTGCGCCGGCCACGGCAGCGGCCCGGCCGGCGTGCTCCAGCTCAGGCCGATCGCATAACCGAACGCGCCGAGCACGGCGGGCACGCTGCTCCACAGCGCGATCGCCAGCCCGGTGGCATCGGCATCGAGCAAGCGGCGTGCGCCGGGCAGCAGATGCTGCGTCAGCGCCACCCACGCGCACGCGGCCAGCCACAGCCCCAGGGCGTAAGCGGCCACGGCGAGGTGGTGATGGCGGCGGCCCGCCACGCGGCGGCGGGCATGTCGGCGTTTGCTCATGCGCTGTCGAACGTTCTGGCCACGGATACGGCGCACGCACTCTAGGCGTGCGCGCGCCGCGCGCCGAGGAAGGACTGCACGCACGGCGTGTTCCGTCGCGAGGGCCGGGCGCGGTCGCGGCGAACATCGCGTGTGGACGATTGCACGGTGCGCCATGCCGCCGCTGCGCGCGCCCGCGCCCGACCGCCGCCGCCCGCGGGCCGCAGCTGCGACACAGTGCGCACCCAGGCTTTCCTGCCCCCGGAACACGGGGCCGGCCGATGCTCACAGCGCGGATGCGCTTGCTTACAGTGCGCACATCGCCTTGCCGCTGTTGCGATGCGCTCGCGATGCCGATACCCACAACGACTGACGCTGACATGCTGTTCGCCCGCGCCGCCGCCCGTTGCCGACTCGCCGTGGTGCGCGTCCGCCTGACCCTGAAACGCCTGGCCGGTGCGCGGCAGCCCGAGGCCCACGTCGCCTGGGACACGCTGCGCGCGCCGCAGGTCGACGACGACGTGGTGCTGCAAAGCCCCACGCACGTGTGGCTGCGCGAACTCTCGCGCGCGGTGCATCCGGTGCAGCTGTGCCGCCACCATCCGCGCGTGGCCAATCGCATCGCCAAGGCCTGGCATGACCCGCGCCGCGTCGAACGGCTGCTGCACGACCTGATGTTCGACCGCCGCCCGTTCCGGCGCGGCTTCGCGCCGCGCATCGCGCTCGAGATCGACCGCCTGTACCGCCACAACGCCGGCCGCGTGAACCCGCTGCTGCGCCCGCAGCCGTCGGCCTTGCAGGCCGACGCCGCCGCGCGGCAGGCGCGCCACGCGCAGCTGCCGCAGCTGCCGCAGATCCCGGGCTGAGCGTCGCCGGCCGCAGCCGGCGGGGCGTTTCAGAAGTCGCTGCGCGCGAGCGCGTAAAGCCACGCATCGCGCGGTTCGCGGCCGAGGTTGGGCCGCACCGTGGCGCAGCGCATCAGCCCCTCGCGTCGCAGGCCCGCACGCTCGCACATCGCCGCGGCGCGCTCGTTGTCGACATCCACCGACGCCGTGATGCGCCAGACGGCGGGCCGCTGCATCAGCCAGGCCAGCAGCAGCTTCAAGGCGCCGGTGGCCCAGCCGTGGCCCCAGGCGTCGCGCGCGAGGAAGATGCCGAGATCCACCGCATGGCCCTTCGGCCGGCACGACAGGCAGCCCACGGGCTCCGCCCCAGCGGCCGGTTCGATCATCCAGTGGAATTCCAGGGCGTCGCGCCAGCGCTGCGGCGCCGCGTCCAGGAACGCCCAGGCCTCGCCCTGGGCCATCTGCAGCGGCCAATCCATGTAGCGCATCACCTCGGGGTCGTGCGCAGCGCGGAACATCGCCGGCGCGTCCTGCGGTGCCGAGCGCCGCAGGCGCACACCCTCGCCTTCGAGGCGTTCGGGCGGCTGGAGCAACGAGGCGGCGGCCATCGGCGGCGATTGTGACCGGCTGCGGCCGTGTCATCGTGTTCGCGTGACCGGCTGCGGCCGTGCCATCGTGCTCGCGCCGCCAGCGGCGAGCGTGCGAACGGCTCAACCGCAGGCACCCCGGGCCGATATCCCGGCCGACGTGGGCTCTTCGCGCCCGACTTCGGACCGACCATGCAACTGCACACCCTGCAATACACCGCCGGCCAGGGCTTCAGCCCCGGCCTCGACGGCGCGCTCGACGGCGAGCAGACCCTGATGCTGGCCTTCGGCGCGCCCGCCTTCGGCGACGACCCCACGCCGCTGGCCGCGCTGGCCAGCGCCTACCCGCGTGCAGTCAAGCTCGGCTGCTCGACCGCGGGCGAGATCTTCGGCACGCAGGTGCACGACGCGTCGCTGTCGGTGGCCGTGGCGCGCTTCGATCACACCCGGCTGCGCCACGCCAGCGCCGCGGTGCCGTCGCCCAAGGCATCGCACCTCGCCGGCGCCGCGCTGGCGCGGCAGCTGGCGGGCGACGATCTGCGCGCGGTGTTCGTGCTGTCCGATGGCCTGCGCGTGAACGGCACCGCGCTGGTCGCCGGCATCGGCTCGGTGCTGCCGCCCACGGTGCCGGTCACCGGCGGCCTGGCCGGCGACGGCAGCCGCTTCGCTCGCACCTGGGTGCTCGACGGCGACGCGCCGCACGGCGGCCGCGTGTGCGCGGTGGGCCTCTACGGCGAGCGCGTGCGCGTGGGCCATGGCTGCGACCACGGCTGGGTGGAATTCGGCCCGGCGCGGCGCGTGACGCGCTCGCAGGGCCATGTGCTGTACGAGCTCGACGGCAAGCCGGCGCTGCAGCTGTACAAGACCTACCTCGGCGAGCTGGCCTCGGGGCTGCCGGGCACGGCGCTGCTGTATCCGCTGGCGGTCTGGCGCAGCGAACACGATCCGCGGCACCTCGTGCGCACGGTGCTGGCGATCGACGAGGACGCGCAATCGCTGACCTTCGCCGGCGACATCCCCGAAGGCTCGTTCGCACGCCTGATGCGCTCGACCAACGACAAGCTGATCGACAGCGCCGGCCAGGCCGGCGAAGACGCCGCCAACGGTGCCGGCGCGGGCGCGACGGGCCATGGCCCGCTGGTGGTGTCGGTCAGCTGCGTCGGCCGCCGCCTGCTGCTCGGCGAGCGCACCGACGAGGAGCTCGAGATCGTGCAGGCCGCCGCGCACGGCGGCGCCCACGTGGGCTTCTATTCCTACGGCGAGATCTCGCCGGCGCCCGGCGGCGCGGGCGGCGAACTGCACAACCAGACCATGACGGTCACGGTGATCGACGAGGCCTGATCCCGAGCGGGCCCCGGCCATGGACGGCAAGCTCCATCCGCTGCTGTTGCGCCAGCTGCAGCGCCTGCACCTCGGCGCCGACGCCGCGCCGGACGCGGCCACGTGGGCACGCCTCGTCGAGCGCGTGAACCGCGCCTACCACGACTTCGACCAGGAGCGCTACCTGCTCGAACGCTCGCAGGACCTCGCCTCGCAGGAGCTGATGACGCTCAACGACGCGCTGCGCACGAGCCAGGCGCGGATGACCAGCCTGGTGTCGCTGTCGTCGGACTGGATCTGGGAGCAGGACGCCGAGCTGCGCTTCACCTACGTGTCGGAGCAGTCGGCGCAGCCCGGCGGCGCCGGCCTGTCGCTGCTGGTCGGCCACACGCTGACCGATGCCGCCTCGGTGCACGTCGAGGCCGACCCCCTGGCGCGCTATCGCAGCGCCACCGCGTCGCACGCGCCGTTTCGCGAGCTGACCTTCAGCCTCGAGCTGGGCAGCGACGTGCAGTTCCATTTCCGCCTCAGCGGCGAACCGGTGTTCGGCCCCGCGCGCGAGCTGCTCGGCTACCGCGGCGTGGGCACCGACGTGACGCGCGCGGTGAGCGCCGAGCGGCAGCTGCGCCACATGGCGCGCTTCGATTCGCTCACCGGCCTGGCCAACCGCACCCAGTTCATCGAGCGGCTGGAGCTGGCGCTGGCGCGCGCGGCGCGCCACGAGCACCTGTTCGCGGTGCTGTTCATCGACCTCGACCGCTTCAAGGCCATCAACGACAGCCTCGGCCATGCCGCCGGCGACGAGCTGCTGCGCACCATGGCCGCGCGCCTGAGCGCGCTCGTGCGCGGCGCCGATCTGGTGGCACGACTCGGCGGCGACGAGTTCGTGATCCTGGTCGAGGACATCGACGACCCGGCCGACCTGCGCGCGCTGGGCCAGCGGCTGCTGCAATCGATCGGCGAGCCGCTGACGCTGCAGGACCGGCGCTTCCAGATCAGCGGCAGCGTCGGCATCAGCCTGTACCCCAACGACGGCGACGATGCGCAGACGCTGCTGAAGAACGCCGACGCGGCGATGTACCTGGCCAAGAGCAAGGGCCGCAACAACGTGCAGTTCTACACCGTGCAACTGGCAAACCAGGCCTTCAACCAGTTCACGCTGGAGGCCGACCTGCGCCAGGCCGTGGAGCGCGGCGAGCTGATGCTGTACTTCCAGCCCAAGGTGCGCGTGGCCGGCGGCGAGATGACGGGCCTGGAGGCGCTGCTGCGCTGGCGCCACCCCACGCGGGGCCTGCTCGCGCCCGGCGAGTTCATCGAGCTGGCCGAGGAGAGCGGCCTGATCGTGCCGATCGGCCGCTGGGTGATGCAGGCGGCGTGCCGGCAGATCCGCAGCTGGCGCGACGCCGGCCATGAGGTGCCGCCGTGCGCCATCAACCTGTCGCTGCGGCAGTTCGCGCAGGAATCGCTCGAATCCGATCTGCAGCAGGCGCTGGCCCGCAACGGCCTCGCGCCGCAGGCGCTCGAAATCGAGATCACCGAGAGCACGCTGATGACCGACACCAAGCGCGCGCAGCGCGTGATGGCACGGCTGCACGAGATGGGCCTGCGCATCGCGATCGACGACTTCGGCACCGGCTACTCGTCGCTGGCGCACCTGAAGCGCTTCCCGGCGCAGACGCTGAAGATCGATCGCTCGTTCATCGGCGACCTGCCCGGCGACCGCGACGACGTGGCGATCACCGAAGCCGTGGTCGCGATGGCGCACCGGCTCGGCCTGTCGGTGGTGGCCGAGGGCGTGGAGACCGAGGCCCAGCTCGACTACCTGCGCACGCTCGGCTGCGACGAGGCGCAGGGCTACCTGATCAGCCGCCCGGTGACGGCCGAGGTGATGGCCGAGCGGCTGCCGGACCGCCGTCGCGCTGCGGCCGCGGCGAACGGCGACGCCGCGCGCGTGATCGCGTTGCCGGCGCGGCGCTGACGCGCCGTCAGGTCTGCGGCCGCTCGCGGTCGAGCGCCATCACGCGCTCGCCGATCTGCGTGATCAGCGCGTCGGCATCGAGCGCCACCGCCCACAGCGGGAACTCGACCGCGTCGTCGTCATCGCGCAGCTCGATCTCCAGCACCGGCACCGTGACGCCGAGGCGCCGGCGGTCGAGCACCTGGGCCGCCGCCACGTTGCGCAGCATCAGCACCTGATGGCGCAGCCCGCGGTATTCGATGCGGTCGGGGTGCACGCTGAGCACCGGATAGGCCCGTGTGAACCAGCGCGCCGACACCACGAACAGCCCCAGGGCGCACGCGAGCAGCACCGCCGCGCCCGGCAGCCACAGCCACCACGGCGCGCCGCGCGACATCAGCGCCGCCACCACGACGCCGGCGGCCAGCAACGCCGCGCCGACGCGCAGCAGCGGCTGCGTGTCGGTGTGGTAGTCGATGCGCGACTCGGGCATGGCCGCGGGCATTGTGGCCGAAACACCGTGCATGCCCGCCGGCCGTGTCCGACGCAACGGCCGCCCGCACCCGGCGCAGCAACGTCAGGCGGCCGCCTCGGCGAACGTGCGGTCCAGCTCGGCGATCCAGCGCGCCTGGTGCGCGGCATCGGCGAAGCTGGCCTCGAGGCTGTTGCGCGCCAGCTGGTAGGCCTGCCGCGCGCCGAGCTGCGGCAGCGCGGCGAAGGTCTGCACGAAGTTCTCGTTGATGTAGCCGCCGAAGTAGGCCGGGTCGTCGCTGTTGACGGTGGCGCGCAGGCTGGCATCGAGCAGTGCCGGCAGGTTGTGGCCGGCCAAGGTCTCGAACACGCGCAACTTCACGTTCGACAGCGGGCACACCGTGAGCGGCACGCGCTCGCGCGCCAGGCGCTGCACCAGCGAGGGCGATTCGACGCAGCGCACGCCATGGTCGATGCGCTGCACCTTCAACACGTCGAGCGCCGACTCGATGTACGCCGGCGGCCCCTCCTCGCCCGCGTGCGCCACCACGTGCAGCCCCAGCTCGCGGCAGCGCGCGAACACGCGCGCGAACTTCTCGGGCGGATGGCCGCGCTCGCTGCTGTCGAGCCCCACGCCGATGAAGTGGTGGCGAAACGGCAGCGCCTGCTCCAGCGTGGCGAACGCCGCCTCCTCGCTCAGGTGGCGCAGGAAGCACAGGATCAGCGCGCTGCTCACGCCGAGCTCGGCATGCGCGCGGCGCGCCGCGTGCTCGAGGCCGACGATCACGGTGCGCATCGGCACGCCGCGGTCGGTGTGCGTCTGCGGGTCGAAGAACAGTTCGGCACGCACCACGCGGTCGGCCGCCGCGCGCTCGAAGTAGGCGTACGCCATGTCGAAGAAGTCCTGCTCCTTCAGCAGCACGCTGGCGCCGGCGTAGTAGATGTCGAGAAAGCTCTGCAGGTCGGTGAAGGCATAGGCCTTGCGCAGCGCCTCCACGCTCGGGTACGCGAGCTTCACGCCGTTGCGCTGCGCGAGCCTGAAGATCATCTCGGGTTCGAGCGAGCCTTCGATGTGGATGTGCAGCTCGGCTTTGGGCATTCGCTGCAGCAGCGCCGGCAGCGCGTGGCGCGGGATGCGGTCGAAGTCGATGGTGGGGGCGGCGCTCATGCGGGTCACTTCTTGGCAGGTTGGATGCCCCCATTGTCGGGCGCGGGCTCGTCGCCGGTCAGGAGTGTGCGATACACGGCCATGGTCTCGGCCGAGGGTGCCCGCGCCTGCGTGGACTTCAATTCCTGCCGCCAGCGCAGGAAGGTCGCGATCGCCTCGTCGTGCTGGCCCTGCTCGCGCAGGCAGACCATCCGCCGGCGCTGAATCGTCTCGGTGCCGGCTCCGATCTGGATGCAGCGTTCGTACAGCCGGCCCGCCTCGTGCCATTGCCCCGAGCGCTCCCGGTGCGCGCCCAGCGCCATCGCGAAGCGCACGAAGCGCGACGACAACCGATGCCGTGCCACCTCCAGCCACGGCGCTGCGGGTTCGTCGGCCAGCAGCGGCCCGCCGTACAGCGCCAGCACGCGCGGCGCTGCGTGCTCGAGTGGCGCGGCGTCGAGCTGCTGCGCGCGGTCGTCCGACGGCAGCCGCTGCAGCAGCTGTTCGAGCGCGCGCAGGTCGACCCACACCTGCTGCGCGTCGAGGCTGACCTTGCGGTCGCCGACGTGGATCGCGCGCTCGTTGCCGAGCAGCCGCCGCAGGCGGTGCAGCGTGACGTCGAACGTCTTGTGCTCGTCGCCGTCCAGCGAGTCGCCCCAGAGCGCATCGATCAGCACATCGATCGGCACCCGATCGCCGCCCAGCGCCACCAGCGCCTGCAGCAGCGCCAGCGGCTTGCGCTGGGCCTTGCCCTCGAAATGCACCGTTTCGCCGTCGCGCACGATCTCGAAGCGGCCGAGGCAGCGGATCTTCAGCGGCCACGGCCATGCCTCAGCGCCCGCGACACCCGCCGCGGGCGGCGGCACGCGCCGCACCGCGATCAGCTCGAGCACGAACGATCGCTCGATCTCGCGCTCCAGCGCGAACGCGCACAGGCGCGACATCTGCGCCGGCAGCCATTGCAGCGTGTTCAGCAGCCGCCGCTCGCGCGCCTGCGCGAAGCCGGCGCGCAGCGCGCGCTCGGCGGCATCGCTGTCGCCGCGGTGCAGCGCGATGTCGGCGTCGAGCAGCAGTGCGGTGTACTCGCCCATCGGCGTGCGCGGCACGCCGGGCGCGCGGTAGTCGTCGAGCGCCGCCTGCGCGCCGTTCAGGTCACCCGCCGCGAGCAGCGCGTTGGCCAGGAACATCAGCGCCATGCCGTACGAGGTGGTGATGCCCATCGACACGTTGAACGCCACCAGGCGGCGCATGGCGTGCACGGCGGCCGGCGCGTCGCCGTCGAGCATCGCGATCCAGGCGGAGTTGGCGCGCCACCATTCGGCGTCGAACGTCTCGTCCTCGGATGCAGGCCGCGCCTGTGCCAGCTGCGAGCGCGCGCCGGCTGTGTCGCCCGCTTCGAGCAGCAGCATCGCCATGCGCGAGCGCAGCAGCACCGCCAGAAAGCGCAACCCATGGTGGCTCGCGACGTCGATCGATGCCTGCATGGCATCGATCGCGCGCCGCTCGTCGTAGTCGCCGAGCTGGAAGTACAGCGATTCGAAGTTGGCCCAGTTGCACGCCGTCAGCGGCGGCAGGCGCGGGTCGGCCAGCAGCGCCCGGGTCTCCTCGATCAGACGCGCGCTCTCGCCGTGCTCGCCCATGAAGACGTCGTGGTGCAGCAACCGGGCGGCGCACATCACGCGCACGTTCACGCTCGGCACCAGCGGCAGCAGCTCGCGCGCCCTGGCCGCGTACGGCAGCGACAGGCGCTGCTGCGGCCTGCGGATCACCAGTGCGGAGATCAGCGACGTGAGCACCATGACTTCGGCGGTCGCATGAGGGAACGCGGGTATGGCGTCGAGGAGCCGGGCCAGGCGCGACGCCCAGGGGTCGACCGGCGCGAACCACCGGTACTCGATCACGTGCGAGTCGATGACGCCGGCCGCCGCCATCGCCGCGCCGACGGTGTCGCCTGCGGCTTCGAAGCCGGCGAACGCGGCCTCCCACCGCGCGCGCGCCGCTGCCGGGCGCGAGAGGAATTCGCACATCCCCAGCCAATAGCCGAGCCAGGGCATCGGCTGCGGCAGCAGCGCCTGCACCGCCTGCGCCCACGCCGACAGCGTCTGCAGCCGCCCCTGCTCCAGCAGCGCGCTCGCCTGCGCGAGCACCAGTCCCAGCGCCGGCTCGGCGGCACCGGCCTGCAGGTAGAGCTGCAACGCCGCCGCGTGCTCGCCGGCCTGCAGCAGCTGCTGCGCACTGAGCAGTTCGAGTTGCCGGCGCTGCGGCTCGGGCAGCGTGCGCTGCATGGTGTCGAGCAGGAATTCGCGCAGCAGCGCGTGCACCTGGTAACTCGGTGGTCGATCGGCCTTGCGTTCGACGAACAGGTGGCCGCGGTGCAGGGCGTCGAGCAGCGCCATCGCGTCGTCGTTGCCGGCGAGCGCGCGTGCCATCGGCTCGGTGATCCACGGCAGCAGCGCAGTGCGCAGCAGCAAGTGCCGGGTCGGCGCCGGCAGACGGTCGAACAGCTCGGTGGCGAAGTAGTCGAACAGCACCTGCTGCGTCGGCGCCGCACCGGCCGTGCCGCCGTCGGCCGGCGCCTGCTGCAGCAGCAGGATCAGGCCCGCCGCCCAGCCGTCGCAGCGTTCGAGCAGCGCGCGCATGTCGAAGGCCGCACCGTCCCCGCTCGCCGCCGCAACGGCGCGCGCCTCGTCCGCCGAGAAGCGCAGCTCGGGCCAGCCGATCACCGCCAGTGCGCGCGACGCGCGAGCGCGCGCCAGGCTCGGCGGCGGCTCGGTGCGGCTGGCGAGGATCACCTGCACGCCGGGCGGCACCTGCTCCACCGCCTCGCGCCACAGCGCGTCGAGCACGGGCGTGCCGGCGGCGTCGTGCACGTTGTCGAACACCACCGCGCAGGGGCGCGGCAGGCCGTCGTACAGCGCCGCGAACCAGCGCCGCGCGAAGCCGTCGAAGTCGGCCAGGCACTCGGGGGTCAGCAGCGGCAGGTGGGCGCCGCGGTACAGCCCGGACTGCGCCGCCGCGGCAGCCAGCTCGCAGAACAGCGTGGCCGGGTCGGCATCGCCGCGGTCGACGTGGTACCACAGCGTCGGCACGTCGCGCGCGGCGACGTAGCTGCCGGCCAGCGTGGTCTTGCCGGCGCCGGGCGGGCCCCAGATCCAGGTGGCGGCAGCCTGATCGACCGCCGCGTCGAGCCGCGCGAACAGCCGCTCGCGCGGCTGCACGCCCTTCAGGCGCGGACGACTGAACTTGGCTGGTCTCGCCACCGGCGGCCCCTCCTGTCCTCCGGCAGCCAGTATGCGCTTTGGCGCTGCCGCTCGACCGACCCCCTAGGTTGTCATCGGTAAGTCATCCGTAGGCGAGCTTGCGCGGCCGACCCACAGAATCGTAACCATTCGAAGTGGAAAGGAGCCTGTCATGCGTTCGTTCGATCTTGCGCGCACCGCTCGGCACCTGTTGCTTCCGCTGGCTTCAGCGCTGGCGTTGGCCATCCTCCTGTCGACCTTGGCGGTATCCGGCGCATCGGCCGCGCCGGTCACGGTCCAGGCGAGCTTCACCGCCTACTACGGGTGTATCGGCGAGCCGGCGAGCGGCATCGTCCAGTGGTTCAACGGTACGCAGGTCAACGGCAACCCGGCGACTGACGCGCCGTGCCCAGGTGGATCGTCATCGGTCGGGCTTACCACGCTGACGCTCCCCGGAGGGAACTCGGTCGACTTCTACAACAACGACGCCGGCGGTGCGGCGGGCTACGACAACACGCACAACGTCTTCTCGTTCACGCCGGCGCCGGTACAAGACGTGGGCGCACTGGGGCAACAGTTCCTGTGGGGCGACCTGAGCATCGCCAACGGGGTTTGGGTCAGCGACTTCACGCTCGCCGTGACGTTCACGACGTACAGCATCGACCCTGCGCTGAACGACCACACCTGGACCGACTTGTTGGTCTATCACCTGACGCCCAACCCGGCCACCGGCACGCCGCACGACAACCGCGACTTCGTCTCGGTGGTCGGCCATCCCGAACTGGGCACGATCGGGATCGACGAGCTGACGCCCGGTGTGGCCGGCTCGAACGTCTTGACGGTAGGCCTTTTGGGTCACATCGGCTCGCTGCACCTCGACGCCTTCGTCAGTCCGGCGGGCTACGGCAGCCTCGATGTGCCGGGCGGCAGCGTGCCCGAGCCGCCCACGCTCGCGCTGCTCGGGCTTGCGCTGACGGCGGGGGCGTTCACGAGGCGGCGCGCGCCGCGGGTCTGATCGCTCGCGGAGGCAAAGCTACTCGACGGAGGTGAACCATGCTGAAGCCGCCCCTGCGTCTTCTGTGCATGCTGCTGCTGTCGGCGCTGGCGCCGGTGTCGCAAGCGGCGTTCGTGGCGTACGAGATTGGAGCGGGCTACATCGCGCCGCGGGCAGTGAATGCGGCAGGGCAGGTCGCGGGCGACATGACGGGCCTGCCCGGCCAGTTTTCTGCCTTTCTCTGGTCACCTGGCGAAGGCCTGGTCAGCCTGGGTCCTGATGCAAGCGCATATGCGATCAACGGCAGCGGCCAGGTCACGGGCACCTTCTACTCCGGGCACGTCTTCCTGTCCACGGGCGGCGGGCCCATGGTGGATCTCGGCAACCTGGGAGGCCCTTTTGCATGGGCGATGGCGATCAACGACAGTGGACAGGTGACCGGATACAGCGACACGACATCATGGGGCATTAGTCATGCATTCCTCTCCACCAACGGCGGCGCCATGCAGGATCTGGGCACGCTCCCGGGCGGCAGCTCGAGCCGGGGCAATGCCATCAACAACAGTGGCCAGGTGACCGGATGCAGCGAGGCGGCAGGGGGCGGTGTCTATGCATTCATCTCCAGCAACGGCGGCGCCATGCAGAATCTCGGCGCGCTCGGCGGCATCGCCAGTTGCGGCACGGCGATCAACGAAAGTGGTCAGGTGACCGGAGACGCAGAGATTCCATCGGGCTCCCAGCATGCCTTCATTTGGAGCAGCGGGACTTCGATGCTGGATCTCGGCACCTTGGGCGGCGACACCAGCTATGGCGACGCGATCAACAACAGCGGCCAGGTGGCAGGCTTATCGTGGACCGCGGGGAACACGGCCTATCACGCTTTTCTATACACCCTCGGCATCGGCATGCAGGACCTTGGCACGCTGGGTGGCGGTTCGAGCCGGGCCTCGGCGATCGACGGGATGGGCCGGGTCTTCGGGGAATCCGAGACCGCAACCGGCGAGTGGGACTACTTCCTTTACGACGGCGGCGTGATGAGCAACCTGGACCCAGTGGTCGCCGGCCTGGGCATCGTGGATATCTTTGGCGCCTACATGGGCAGAAGCGGCAACATCACCGGCTGGGGCTACGACGCCGCCGGCGGCCAGATCGCCTTTCTGCTGATGCAGACCGAGCAAGGTGGCGGCAGCGTGCCCGAGCCGCCCACGCTCGCGCTGCTCGGGCTTGCGCTGGCGACCGGGGCGATCGGGCGGCGCCGCGCGAAGCCGGCCTGACCGCCGCGCTCGGGGTGCCGCGTTCGTCGACCCGGCAGGGCCACGGGCCACGTCGTCAGAGCGCGCGGGCGGGCTGGCCGAGCGCCGTCAGCAAGGCCACCGCCTGCTTGTCGAACGACACGAAGGTCTCGCCGCCGAGCCAGGTGCCTTCGTAGGCGATCACGCCGTCGGCGAAGTCGCCGTTCGCCTCCAGCATCGCCAGCCCGGCCTCGACCGCCGGGCGGTTCGCCTGGACGTTGGCGGCTGCCATCAGCGTGCGGATCGCGGCGGCGATGTCTTCGGTCTGCAGGCCGTAGACCTTGCGCAGCACCCACACGAATTCGCACAGCGTGGGCAGTGCGACGGCGATCAGCTCGGCGCTCGTGAGCACGCGGGCCGCGACGCGCGCCTGCGCCGCGTCGTCGCGCACGACCGCGCGCACGAGCACGTTCGTGTCGACGACGATCTTCACTTCCGGCCGGCTGCCCAGCCGCTTGCCGCTGCCCGGCTGATCTCCTCGATCGTGGCGATCTTCTTCGTGCGGCCGGCGAGCAGCCCGACGAACGCGCCGATCGACCCGGCGGGGCGGGCGGGCTCGAGCAGCGCCCGGCTGCCGGGGAGCAGCGTCAGCTCGATCTTCTCGCCCGGCTTGATGCCGAGGTGCTGCAGCACTTCCTTGCGAAAAGTGACCTGCCCGCGCGCGGTCACGGTCAACGTCGCCATGTGGGAACTCCCGGAGTATCGAGGCCGACAGTGCCGATAGTAATGCAATACTGCATTACCGGCAACCACCCCCGGAGCGGCGAATCGGGCAGCGCGAGTCCCTCGTGACGACCACGGTCGATGACGGGTGCAGTAGCTCAAGAGCGCCTGGCGGGGCGCGCGGGTGGTGGCGCGATGGACTGGGGCGCCTTCTTCGCCAGCAGTTCCGCGGCGCGCGTCTGCCAGCCTGGGCCACTGGCGCGCCAGCGTGCCAGTGCCTGCGGATCCATGCGGATCGTCAGCCGCGCCTTCGTGACCGCCGCCTTTGGACGGCCTCGCGGCTTGAGCATCTCGCGCGCAGCATCGGCACCGAACAGCCGCGGCAATACCTCACGAGCCGGCTTGGCGTTCGCGACGTCCTTTGCGGTCCATTCCGGGTTCTCGTCGTCGATCATTTCAGGGTTCGGACGCTTGCGCATGGCGCTTGACCTCTCTGGCGTTGGCCTTGCGCAGGCTGATGACATGCACGTTGCCTGCGCGCGGCGTGAACACAACGGCATGCAGCCGCCCACTGATGAAACCCAGCACCCGCAGGCGGCGTTCACCGTAGGCCCGGCGGGTGTCTTCCTCGATCACGGCGCTCGACCAGTCGAGTTGTTCGACCAGGCTGAACGGCAGCCCGCGTTCACGCACGTTGCGCTCGCTCTTGGCCAGATCAAAGCTGACTTCCACTGCATTTATTGTGCGCACAATAAATGCACAAGTCAAGCGCACGGCGGCGCTCGCAACCGAGCTCGTGGTGCTCCCCGCGATTCTTGCGGCGGATCGCACCGCCGACGTTGGTATGCTTCCGCCGCGCACCTGCCGAGCTGTTCAGCGCCGGCGCGCGAACAACCTGAACAACACCCGGAGGATTCCTCGCATGTCCACTCGACTGCTGGCCGCAGGCACCGCGGCCCTGATGCTCGCACTCGCCCCGCTGGCGCAGGCCCAGCCGGCCGCGGGCGCGCAGGCGCCTGCCGCGCCGCCCCTGGCAGCGCCGCCGCCCGTGGCGCCGCCTCCCGCTGCACCGGCCCCGGCCGCGAAGGCGCCGGCCGCGGCGGCGGCAGCGGATGCGTCGGAAGGCCGCATCGCCTACTACGGCCGCAAGTTCGCCGGGCGCAAGACGGCCAGCGGCGAGCGCTTCGATCCCAACGCGATGACGATGGCGCACAAGTCGCTGCCGTTCGGCACCCAGGTGCGCGTCACTAACCTGAAGAACAAGCGCAGCGTGGTGCTGCGCGTCAACGATCGCGGCCCGAGCGGTGGCGACCGCGTGGGCGACGTGTCGGCCGGCGCGGCGAGAAGGCTGGGCATGGTGCGCTCGGGCGTGGCCGATGCGCGGCTCGAGGTGGTGGGTGAGGGCAAGCGCCGCGGCAAGCGCTGAAAGTTCGAGCGCCGCCACGACCCTCACCCTGCCCTCTCCCGCTCGCGGGAGAGGGTAAAGCCGGGTCTACTTGCCGTCGCCGGGCACCTTGCCTTCGACGCCCTTGACGAAGAACTTGATGCCGCCGAGCCATTCGTCGTCGGCTACCTTGTCCTTCTCCAGCACGGTCTTGCCGGTGTTGTCGACGATCGGGCCCTTCCAGATCACGAAGCTGCCGTCCTTCAAGCCGGCCTTGACCTTCTCGAGCTTCTCCTTCGCGGCGGCGGGCACGTCTTCGGCGATCGACACGAAATCGATCGCGCCCTCCTTCACGCCCCACCAGGCCTTGCCGGTGGCCCACTTGCCTTCGAGCGCGTCGCGCGTGGCCTTGGTGTAGTACGGCGCCCAGTTGATCACCGCCGAGCCGAGGTGCGCCTTCGGGCCGTAGGCCGTCATGTCGGAGTCCCAGCCGAAGGCGCGCTTGCCCTTCTCCTGCGCGGTCTTGAGCACCGCGGGCGAATCGGTGTTCTGCATCAGCACGTCGGCGCCGCCGTTGATCAGCGCGGTGGCGGCCTCGGTCTCCTTCGGCGGGTTGAACCACTCGTTGACCCACACCACCTTGGTCTTGATCTTCGGGTTCACGCTCTGCGCGCCGAGCGTGAAGCTGTTGATGTTGCGGATCACCTCGGGGATCGGGATCGAGCCCACCACGCCGAGCGTGTGGCTCTTGGTCATGCTGCCGGCGATCACGCCGGCCATGTAGGCGCCCTCGTAGGTGCGGCTGTCGTAGGTGCGCAGGTTGTCGGCCGTCTTGTAGCCGGTGGCGTGCTCGAACTTCACGTCCTTGGCGTCGGCCGCCACCTTGAGCATCGGCTCCATGTAGCCGAAGGTGGTGCCGAAGATCAGCTTGTTGCCCTGGCCCACCATGTCGCGGAACACGCGCTCGGCGTCGGCCGCCTCGGGCACGCTCTCGACGAAGCTGGTGGCGATCTTGTCGCCGAACTCCTTCTCGAGCGCCTTGCGCCCGTTGTCGTGCGCAAAGGTCCAGCCGCCGTCGCCCACCGGGCCCACGTAGGCGAACGCGATCTTCAGCGGCGCGGGCTTGGCCGGCGCCGAGGCAGCGGCCGGCGCGGCGGCCGCCGGCTTGGGCGGCTCTTCCTTCTTGCCGCAGCCCGCGAGGCCGGCGGCCAGCGCCACGGCCGTGAAGGCGCCGAGTTTCAGGAGCGAACGCTTGTCTGTCATGGGGTCTCCTCTTCAGTGAGCGCGATGTGATTCGTCGAAGGCGGCGATTATGGTCCTGTCGCCCTTCACGAACCGGGGAAGAACGGCTTGCCCAGCGAGGCCGGCATGTTCACGCGGATCCATGCCGCGTTGCGCGAGATCGCCACCAGCACGACGATGGTGGCCAGGTACGGCAGCATCGACAGCCACTGGCTCGGGATGTGCACGCCCCCGCCTTGCAGGTGGAACTGCAGCATCGTGACGCCGCCGAACAGATACGCGCCGAGCAGCACGCGCGCCGGCCGCCAGGTGGCGAAGGTGGTGAGCGCCAGCGCGATCCAGCCCTTGCCGGCGACCATGCCCTCGACCCACAGCGGCGTGTAGACGACCGAGATGTAGGCCCCCGCCAGCCCGCACAGCGCGCCGCCGGCCACCACCGCAGCGAGCCGGATGCGGCGCACCGGATAACCCAGCGCATGAGCCGACTCGGGCGACTCGCCGATCGCGCGCAGCACCAGCCCGGCGCGCGAGCGGTAGAGAAACCACGCCAGCGCGATCGCGCCGAGCACCGTGAGGTAGACGATCGGGTGCTGCTTGAAGAACGCCGGCCCCACGAACGGCAGGTCGGCCAGCCCCGGGATCTCGAACTTCGCGCGCTCGCCGAGCTTCTCCTGCGTGTACTTGATGCCCGCGAAGGCCGAGAAGCCGGCGCCGAACAGGCTCAGCGCCAGGCCCGACGCGTACTGGTTGGTGTTGAGCCAGATGACGAGCACGCCGAACGCCGCGGCGAGCACCGCGCCGGCGCCCATGCCGGCGGCAAAGGCCAGCCAGTCGCTGCCGGTATGCACCGCGGTGGCGAAGCCGGCGATCGCGGCCACCAGCATCATGCCCTCGGCACCGAGGTTCACGATGCCGGCGCGCTCGTTGATCAGGAGGCCGAGGCCGGCGATCGCCAGCACCGTGCCGGCGTTCAAAGTGGCGGCGACGAGCAGGGCAAAGGCGTCCATGTCATTCGGCGCAGGGCCGCTCCCAAGACGAATGAGCGCCCCCTCGGGGGGCCGCGAACGCAGTGAGCTTGGGGGCCGTCATTTCAAGCTCCCTTCGTCGTCACCACAGGTGCATGCCACCAGCGGATGCGGTAGTGGATCAGCGTGTCGCACGCCAGCAGCGTGAACAGCAGCAGCCCCTGGAACACGCCGGTCAGCGATTTCGGCAGCCCGAGCCGCGACTGCGCCAGCTCGCCGCCGATGTAGAACATGCTCATCAGGATCGCCGCGAACACCACGCCCACCGGATGCAACCGGCCGACGAAGGCGACGATGATCGCCGCGAAGCCGTAGCCCACCGGCACGTAGGGCGTGAGCTGCCCGAGCGGCCCGGCCGCCTCGAGCGCGCCGGCCAGGCCGGCGAGGCCGCCGCTGACGAGCAGCGACAGCCACAGCGCGCGGCGCGACGAGAAGCCGGCGTAGCGCGCCGCCGCCGGCGCCAGCCCGCCCACCTGCAGCTGAAAGCCCTGGTAGGTGCGGAACATGAACAGCCACGCCAGCGCCACCGCGGCCAGCGCGATCAGCACGCCGATGTTGAGGCGAAAACCGTCGACGAGGCGCGGGATCTTGGTTGCCGCGGCGAAGGTGATGGTCTGCGGGAAGTTGTAGCCCTTGGGGTCCTTCCACGGGCCGTAGACCAGATAGCCGAGCACCAGCGTGGCCACGTACACCAGCATCAGGCTGACCAGGATCTCGTTGGCGTTGAAGCGGTCGCGCAGCAGCGCCACGATGCCGGCCCACAGCATGCCGCCGACGATGCCGGCGGCGAGGATGGCCACCACGATGGCGCGCGGCGTGTCGGCGCCGGCCTGCATCGCCACGCCGCTGGCGAAGATGGCGCCGATCACGTACTGGCCCTCGGCGCCGATGTTCCACACGTTGCTGCGGTAGCAGATCGAGAGCCCGAGGCCGATCAGCACCAGCGGCGTGGCCTTGACGGCGATCTCGCTCCAGGCATAGCCGCTCTTGATCGGCTCGACGAAGAACATCTGCAGGCCGCGCAACGGGTCCTTGCCCAGCGCGGCGAACAGGATCACGCCGATCACCACCGTGATCGCCAGCGCCAGCACCGGCGAGGCGAGCGACATCGCCTGCGACGGCTGCGGCCGCGCCTCGAGCTTAAGCATGGGCGGCCTCCGTGCGTGCTGCCGGCGCGCCCGGCCACAAGCCCGACATCCACTCGCCGATCATCTCGATCGTCGCCTTCGCGGTCGGCACGCCGGGCGAGACGCGTCCGCGCGCGATCACCAGCAGCCGGTCGCTGATCTCGAACAGCTCGTCGAGCTCCTCGCTGACCACCAGCAGCGCGCAGCCGGCGTCGCGCAGCGCCAGCATCGCCTGCCGGATCTGCGCCGCGGCGCCGACGTCGACGCCCCAGGTGGGCTGCGAGACGATCAGCAGCTTCGGCTTGGCATCGATCTCGCGGCCGACGATGAACTTCTGCAGGTTGCCGCCCGACAGGCTCTTGGCCGCCGCGCCGGGGCCGCCGGCCTTGACGTTGAAGCGCTCGATGATCTGCCCGGCCAGGCGCTTCACGTCGGCGCTGCGCAGCCAGCCGCTGCGCGCCACGTTCTCGGTGCGCGTGAGCAGCGTGTTATCGGCCAGCGACAGCGTGGGCACCGCGCCGCGGCCGAGCCGCTCCTCGGGCACGAAGTGCAACCCGAGCTTGCGCCGGTGCCGCGGCGAGAAGCGCGACACGTCGGCGCCGAAGAGCGCGATCGAGCCGGCCGGCGCGCGCGCGTCCTCGCCCGAGAGCGCAGCCATCAGCTCCTGCTGCCCGTTGCCCGACACGCCGGCCACGCCGACGATCTCGCCGGCGCGCACGTCGAGCGCGATGTCGGCGAGGTCGGTGCCGAACTGGTCCTGCCTGGGCAGCGTGAGGCCCTGCACCTTGAGCACCACGTCGCCGAGTTTCGGCTCGCGGTGCGACAGCGTCGGCGGCTCGGCGCCGATCATCAGGCGCGACAGGCTGGCGTTGGTCTCGCGCGTGGGGTCGACCTCGCCGGTGACCTTGCCGCCGCGCAGCACGGTGCAGTGGTGGCACAGCGTGCGGATCTCGTCGAGCTTGTGGCTGATGTAGAGGATGGCGCAGCCCTCGGCCGAGAGCTTGCGCAGCGTGCCGAACAGGCGCTCCACCGCCTGCGGCGTGAGCACCGAGGTCGGCTCGTCGAGGATCAGCAGCTTGGGGTCGGTGAGCAGCGCGCGCACGATCTCCACGCGCTGGCGCTCGCCGACCGACAGCGTGTGCACCGGGCGCGCCGGGTCGACGTCGAGCCCGTACTCGTGCGCGACCTTCACGATGCGCTCGCTCACCGCGGCGAGCGTGAGGCGCTTGTCGAGGCCGAGCCAGACGTTCTCGGCGCCGGTGAGCGTGTCGAACAGCGAGAAGTGCTGGTAGACCATGCTGATGCCGAGCTGCCGCGCCTGCGCCGGGCTGGCCACCTTGACCGCTTGGCCGTTCCAGCGGATCTCGCCGGCGTCGGGCTGCACGGCGCCGTAGATGATCTTCATCAGCGTCGACTTGCCGGCGCCGTTCTCGCCGAGCACGGCGTGGATCTGCCCCGGCGCCACCGCGAGGCTCACGCCGTCGTTGGCCTTCACCGCGGGGTAGCGCTTGCTGATGTCAATCAGCTCGAGGCGCAGCGCGGGGCCGGCTGTGGGGTTCATGTGTTGTCTCCGGTGCGGCGGAATCATGGTTCCGCCGCTTGTATTGCGTGCGCCCGGCCACCACGGTGGTGACCAGCGCCCTGTCGTCGGCCAGCATCATCCACGCAAACAGCCGCTCGTGCAGGTTGCGTGCCTGCCGGTCGCGGTGTTCGGCCACCGCGCCGTGGGCCCAATCCCACACGCACAGGTCCGCCACGAGGCCGGGTTCGATGCGGCCGATCTCGCCATCCAGGCGCAGCGCCTGCGCCGCGCCCGCCGTGGCGGCGTGCAGCGCCTTGAAGGCGCTCAGTTTCTCGCCACGCAGCGCCTGCACCTTGTAGGCATCGGCCAGCGTGCGCGGCATCGCGAGCTGCGTGCCGCCGCCCACGTCGCTGGCCATCGACACCGCCACGCCGGCGGCCTGCAGCGCGCCCCAGTCCATCAGCCCGCTGCCGAGAAAGAGGTTCGAGCCGGGGCTGTGCGCCACCTGCGCGCCGGCATCGGCCAGGCGCCGGCGGTCGGTGGCGTCGAGCCAGATGCCGTGCGCGAACACGCTGCGCTCGCCGAGCAGGCCGTGGCGGTCGTACACGTCGAGGTAGCTGCGCGCCTCGGGGAACAGGCGGCCGACCCAGGCCACCTCGGCGCGGTTCTCGGCCAGATGCGTCTGCAGGTACAGGCCCGCGTGCCGCTTCAGCAGCGCGCCGGCCATCGTCAGCTGCTCGCGCGTGCTGGTGGCGGCGAAGCGCGGCGTCACCGCATAGGCCAGCCGCCCGCGGCCGTGCCAGTGCGCGATCAGCGCCTCGCAGTCGGCCTCGGCGCGCGCCACGTCGTCGCGCAAGTCCTCCGGCGCGTGGCGGTCCATCAGCACCTTGCCGGTGATGAGGCGCATCGCGCGCGCCTGCGCCGCCGCGAACAGCGCATCGGCCGACGCCGCATGCACGGTCGGGAACACCACGGCGCTGGTGGTGCCGTGCGCGAGCAAGGCCTCGACGAAGATGTCGGCCGCGCGCACGGCGTGGCCGGCGTCGGCGTGGCGCGCCTCGGCCGGGAAGGTGTAGCGCTCGAGCCAGTCGAGCAGCTCGGTGCCGTAGGAGGCCACGACGTCGAGCTGCGCGCTGTGCACATGGGTGTCGATGAAGCCCGGCATCAAGAGGCGACCACGATGGTCTTCGCGCGGCCAGTCGCCGCCGGGCGGCTGCGCGGGCGGCAGCACCGCGGCGATGCGCTCGCCCTCGATCAGCAGCCAATGGTCGGGCCGATGGCGCACCGCCGCCTCGTTCGGCGTGCCGAGCCCGGGGTCGGCGCAGAGGTCCAGCAGATCGGCCTGCAGCGCGCGTCGGGTCACGGTCTTCGGCATCGCATGCATCGCCGGCCTCGCCTTCAACGGCGCGCGCGCCGGCCGCGCTGCGGCGGCGCCGAGGCGCCGATCTCCAGCGCCACCTCGCGCACCTGCTCGCGCAGCCAGCGCTGCGCCGGCGAGCGGTGCGTGAGGTCGTGCCAGAGCTGGTAGTACACGAGCGGCGGAAAATCCACCGGGCAGCGCACGATGCGCAGCGGCAGCGCATCGACGTAGCGGCTGCAGAACTGCCGGCCCGTGGTGAGCACGAGCAGGCTCTGCGCCACCATCAGCGGGATCAGCCCGAAGTGCGCGCTGCGCACGCTGATCGTGCGCGCGAGGCCGCGCGCCGCGAGGTGCTGGTCGATCACGCCCACCGCGCCGGGGTGCAGCTGCGACGGCGCGACGTGGTCGCACGCCAGGTAGCGCGCCACGCTCCAGTCGCGGCTGCGCACGGCCGGATGCTGCTCGCCGACGAGGCACACCACGTCGTCGACCAGCAGCCGCCCCAGGTGCAGCTCGGCGGGCGGCTCGAGCCAGTTGCCGATCACCAGATCCACGTCGCCGGCGGCGAGGCTGCGGCGGTAGTCGAAGTCGCCCGACAGCGGCACGAACTGCACCTGCGCCTGCGGCGAGCGCTCCTTCAGCCGCGCCACCAGCGCCGGCAGGAACAGCGGATCCAGGTAGTCGCTCGCGGCGATGCGAAACACCGCGTCGGCCGCCGCGGCATCGAATGCGCGCGTGGGTGCATGGCCGGCGAACAGGCGCTCGGCCTGGTGCAACAGGTCGGCCGCCGGCTGCAGCAGCGCGAGCGCGGTCTCGGTGGGGGCCATGCCGGCACCGGCGCGCACCAGCAGCGGGTCGCCCGTCAGCGCGCGCAGGCGGCGCAGCTGCGCGCTCACCGCCGGCTGGGAGCTGGCGAGCCGCAAGGCGGCACGCGAGACGCTGCGTTCGCTGATCACCGTGTGCAGGACCCTCACGAGGTGAAGCTCGATCTTGTCGAATTCGTCGCGGTGCGCCATACGCAAGCCAATATAGCCATCATGGCCGGCTTCATATACCGGTGGCAACCCGGCCGCGGTAGTGTTAGCGTGCCCTGCCACGACGCCGCCCGCGCCGCCGCCCATGCCGCAACGCCCGATCCGCTTCTTCCACCGTGGCCGCATCGTCGACGTCGCCGGCGTGCCGCCGACGCGCACGCTGCTGCAGTGGCTGCGCGAGGACCTGCGCGCCACCGGCACCAAGGAAGGCTGCGCCGAAGGCGACTGCGGTGCCTGTACGGTGCTGGTGGGCGAGCTCGACGAGGCCGGCGAGCTGCGCCTCGAATCGGTCAACGCCTGCATCCGCCTGCTGCCCACGCTCGACGGCAAGGCGCTGTTCACGGTGGAAGACCTCGGCGCCGCCGCCGGCGCAGAGTTGCACCCGGCGCAGCAGGCGATGGTCGCGTGCCACGGCTCGCAATGCGGCTTCTGCACCCCGGGTTTCATGATGTCGCTGGCCGGCTGCTACGAGCGCCACCTCGCCGCCGGCACGCGCGCCACGCGAGCGCAGCTCGCCGACGAGCTGGCCGGCAACCTGTGCCGCTGCACCGGCTACCGGCCGATCCTCGACGCCGGCGAGCGCATGTTCGACGCACCGGCCGTGCATCTTCCGTTGCAGGCCGCGCGCGAAGCGCTGCGCGCGCTCGACCGCGAGGCGCTGCACTACGCCGGCCCGAGCGCCGCCGTGCCCGGCCGCAGCGATCACTTCCACGCGCCGCGCACGCTGGATCAGCTCGCCGCGCTGCGCGCCGCGAATCCGCAGGCGCGCCTCGTGGCCGGCGCCACCGACGTGGCGCTGTGGGTCAACAAGCAGCACCGCGACCTGGGCGATGTGGTCTACGTCGGCGACGTGGCCGAGATGAAACGCATCGAGCACGACGGCACCACGCTGCGCATCGGCGCCGCCGCATCGCTCGAAGACGCCTGGTCGGCTTTGGCCTCGCACTGGCCGTCGCTGACGGAGGCCTGGCTGCGCTTCGCCTCGCCGCCGATCCGCCATGCCGGCACGCTGGGCGGCAATATCGCCAACGGCTCGCCGATCGGCGACGGTGCGCCGGTGCTGATCGCGCTCGACGCGCAGCTCGTGCTGTGCCGCGGCGCGCAGCAGCGGCGGCTGCCGCTCGCCGACTTCTACGTCGACTACATGGTCAACCGCCTCGAGCCCGGCGAGTTCGTGCAGGCGATCGAGGTGCCGCTCGCCGCACGCGCGGGCACGCTGCGCGCCTACAAGATCAGCAAGCGCTTCGACAGCGACATCTCGGCGGTGTTCGGCGCCTTGCGCATCGAGCTCGACGGCGATCGCGTGCGCGACGTGCGCCTCGTCTTCGGCGGCATGGCCGCCACGGTGCGTCGCGCGGCGCACGCCGAAGCCGCGCTGCGCGGCCAGCCGTGGAGCGAAGCCGCGGCCGATGCCGCGGCCGCGGCGCTGGCACGCGACTTCACGCCGCTGACCGATCTGCGCGCGAGCGCCGGCTACCGGCTGCGCGTGGCCGGCAACCTGCTGCGCCGCTTCTGGCTCGAGACGCGCACGCACGCGCCGCTGCCCGCCGCCGCGCTGAGCGTGTGGGCACGCGAGGACGCGTAGTGGGCGCGATCGGCGTACGCTGCCAGCCGCGATGAACAAGCCGCTGCCCTCCACGATGCTCGAAGCCGCCGCCGCGCCGGCGGTGGGCGCGGCCACGCCGCACGAATCGGCGCACCTGCACGTGGCCGGCGAGGCGACCTACATCGACGACCTGCCCGAACTCGCCGGCACGCTGCACGCCGCGCTCGGCCTGTCGCCGGTGGCCCATGGCCGGCTGCGGCGCCTCGACCTCGATCGCCTGCGTGCGCTGCCCGGCGTGGTCGACGTGTTCGGCGCCGAAGCCATCCCCGGCCGCAACGACTGCGGCCCGATCGTGCACGACGACCCGATCCTCGCGTCGGGCACGGTGCACTACCTCGGCCAGCCGGTGTGCGTGGTGGTGGCCACCTCGCGCGAAGCCGCGCGCCGTGCCGCGGCGCAGGCGAGGCAGGCAATCGACATCGAGCCGCTGCCGCCGGTGCTCACGGCGCGCGAGGCGCACGCGCGGCAGCAGTACGTGATCCCGCCGATGCACCTCGCGCGCGGCGACGCGGCCGGCGCCATCGCGGCGGCACCGCGCCGGTTGCGCGGCACGCTCTCGGTCGGCGGGCAGGAGCAGTTCTACCTCGAAGGCCAGATCGCCTACGCGATGCCGCACGAAGACGGCTGCCTGCTGGTGCACAGCTCGACCCAGCACCCCAGCGAGATGCAGCAGGTGGTGGCGCATGCGCTCGGGCTGAAGTCGCACAGCGTGCGCGTGGAATGCCGCCGCATGGGCGGTGGTTTCGGCGGCAAGGAATCGCAGTCGGCCGTGTTCGCCTGCATCGCTGCGGTGGCCGCGCGTCGGCTCGGCCGCCCGGTGAAGCTGCGGCCCGACCGCGACGACGACTTCCTCGTCACCGGCCGCCGCCACGGCTTCGAATACGACTGGGAGGCCGGCTTCGACGACGACGGCCGCGTGCTCGGCGTCGAGGTCACGATGATCAGCAACGCCGGCGCCACGGCGGACCTGTCCGGCCCGGTGATGACGCGCGCGCTGTGCCACTTCGACAACGCCTACTGGCTGCCGCACGTGGCGATGCACGGCTACTCGGCGAAGACGAACACGCAGAGCAACACGGCGTTTCGCGGCTTCGGCGGCCCGCAGGGCGCGATCGCCATCGAGGCGATCCTCGACGCGATCGCGCGCACGCTGGGCAAGGACGCGCTGGCCGTGCGGCGCGCGAACTTCTACGACCCCGCCAGCGGCAGCGGGCGCAACGTCACGCCGTATGGCCAGACGGTGGAAGACAACGTGATCCACGCGCTCGTCGACCGGCTGGTGGCGAGCAGCGACTACGCGCGCCGGCGCGACGAGATCGCGCGCTTCAATGCGACGAGCCCGGTGCTCAAGCGCGGCATCGCGCTCACGCCGGTGAAGTTCGGCATCTCGTTCAACGTGGCGCACTACAACCAGGCCGGCGCGCTGGTGCACGTGTACGTCGACGGCTCGGTGCTGGTGAACCACGGCGGCACCGAGATGGGCCAGGGGCTCAACACCAAGGTCGCGCAGGTGGTGGCGCATGAGCTGGGCCTGCCGATCGCGCAGGTGCGCTGCACCGCCACCGACACGCAGAAGATCGCCAACACCTCGGCCACCGCCGCCTCCACCGGCGCCGACCTGAACGGCAAGGCCGCGCAGGACGCGGCGCGCCGCATCCGCGAGCGGCTCGCCGCCGTGGCGGCGCGGCGCTTCGGCGTGCCGGCCGGCGAGGTGCGCTTCGCGCAGGGCCGCGTGCACGCCGGCGCGCAGTCGCTCGACTTCGCCGAGCTGGTGAGCCTCGCCTACACCGAGCGCGTGCAGCTGTGGAGCGACGGCTTCTACGCCACGCCGGGGCTGCACTGGGACCGCGACACGCTGCAAGGCAAGCCGTTCTTCTACTTCGCCTACGGCGCTGCGGTGAGCGAGGTGGTGATCGACACGTTGACCGGCGAGCAGCGCCTGCTGCGCGCCGACGTGCTGCACGACGTGGGCCGCTCGCTGAACCCGGCGATCGACATCGGCCAGGTCGAAGGCGCGTTCATCCAGGGCATGGGCTGGCTCACCACCGAGGAGCTGGTGTGGCACCCGCAGACGGGGCTGCTCGCCACGCACGCACCGTCGACCTACAAGATCCCCACCGCCAACGACTGCCCGCCGGTGTTCAACGTGGCGCTCTACGAGGCCGACAACATGGCCGACAGCATCCACCGCAGCAAGGCGGTGGGCGAGCCGCCGCTGCTGCTGCCGTTCTCGGTGTGGTTCGCGATCCGCGACGCGATCTCGGCCGTCGGCTGCCACCGCGTGGATCCGCCGCTGCGCGCGCCGGCCACCGCCGAGGCGGTGCTCGATGCCGTGCAGGCGGTGCGGGCTGCGGCGCCCGCGCATGCGGCGGGCACGGCCACCGCGTCACCGTGAAGCCGGCGCTGCGCGACACCGCCCAGGCCTGGCTCGCCGCCGGCCGCGCCGCGGTGGTGGTGGAGGTGGCGGCCTTCAAGGGCTCGGTGCCGCGCGAGACCGGCACGCGCATGCTGGTGGCCGCCGACGCGGTGGCCGGCACCATCGGCGGCGGGCACCTCGAGCTGCAGGCCATCGACACTGCGCGCGAGATGCTGCGCCAGAGCGACCGCGGCCCGCGCGAGCAGCCGATCGCGCTCGGGCCCACGCTCGGCCAATGCTGCGGGGGCGCGTTGACGCTGCGTTATGCCGCGCTCGATGCCGCGCTGCCGTGGCCGGGCGCGGCGCCGCGCTTCGTGCTGCAGCTCTACGGCGCGGGCCATGTCGGCCGCGCGATCGTGGCGCTGCTGGCCGGCATCGACTGCCGCGCCACCTGGATCGACGAGCGCGAGAGCGAATTCCCGCAGGCGCCGCTGCCGCCGCACATCGAGCGGCTGTGCGTCGAGCCGGTGGAGGCCGAGGTGGCGCAGGCGGCGCCCGGCACGTTCTTTCTCGTGCTGACGCACAGCCACGAGCTGGACCAGCGCATCACCGAGGCCATCCTGCGCCGCGGCGACTTCGGCTGGTTCGGGCTGATCGGCAGCGCCACCAAGCGCGCGCGCTTCGAGCATCGATTGCGCGAGCGCGGTGTTGCGAGCGAGGTGATCGCGCGCATGACCTGCCCGATCGGCGTGCCGGGCATCGCCGGCAAGGAGCCCGAGGTGATCGCGCTGGCGGTGGTGGCGCAGCTGCTGCAGGCAAGCAGCGCCGGCTGAATCGCGTTGCCGCCTCGCGGCGGCGCGCTCAGAGCTGCGCCATGCGCTCCAGCGCCGCGCGATCGAGCACGTGCACGGTGTAGCCGGCCACGTCGATCACGCCTTGCCGCGTGAAGCTGCGCAGCAGGCGCGACAGCGTCTCGGGCGCGATCGCCAGCTGCGCGGCGAGGTCGCGCTTGCGCTCGGCCAGCCGCACCACGGCCTGCCCTTGCGACACGCCGCCGCTGGGCGGCTTGGCGTTTTGCCGCAGCCATTGCGCGAGGCGCGCCGGCGCGGCCAGGTGCATCAGGCCGTGCGTCTGCGTGGCCATCGCCTGGTGCTCGCGCGCGAGGCACTGGATGACGCGCATCGACAGCGCTGGGTTGCGCTCGAGCGCCTGCTTGAACGGATCGCGCGGCAGCTCGGCCACCACGGCGCCGCCGCTGGCCTGCACGTCGGTGCTGTAGTTGGCGCCGATCCAGGCCGAACCCAGGTCGAGCCAGGCCGGAGCGTGCACGATGCGCTCGACCTCGAAGCTGCCGTCGGCCAGCCGCAGGCCGAGCGCGACATCGCCTTCGACCAGCAACACCGCCGAGAGCGCACGCTCCTGGCGCGAGATCACGAGTTCACCGCTGCCCACGCGGCGATGCCGCGCGATGGCCTCGAGCGGCCGCACCTCGGCCGTGCCCGTGCCCGGGCCGAGCAGGTGCGTCAAGGCTTTCGTGGCCATGGCTGCATCCACCGGAGCAGCGCGCCGCGCGGGTGCGGCTTTCGGCCGCGAGGGCCGGACCGGTCGCAACGGCGGTACCTCTGCCGTGACCACCATTTCGTCGGCAAGCTTCGAATCCACGATACCTGGCGGGAACGATCGAATCGGTGGATCACTGTGGTGCAAGCGCTGCCGGCGTCGATTGCGCTGGATCAAGCCCCTGCCTTGCCCTGCGATGAGCACGGTCAGTCCCCTTGCTCGGCCGGGCACAACGGGGCGGGCGACCGCCCGTTGCACGATCGGGTCAGCGGCGCGCGCTCAGGCCGGCGCGCATCGGCGCGAGCAGCTGCTGCGACCCGGCCGCGAGGATGCGCGCGTCGGAGCCGAGCGTGACGAAATCGAAGCCCATCGCGGCGCGCGCGAGCGCCACCTCGGGCACGCCGTTGTGCACGCCGGCGCGCACGCCGTGCGCCTTGGCGCGCTCGAGAATGTGCGCGATCGCCTGCGCGGCCTTGGGGTCCACGTCGTCGAACACCGGGCGGCAGCCGAGCGCGAGCGACAGGTCCGACGGGCCGATGTAGATCGCGTCGAGCCCTTCGACCGAGAGGATCGCGTCGAGGTTGTCGAGCGCCTGCGCGGTCTCGATCATCGCGAAGGCGACGATGGTGTCGTTGGCCTTGCTCGCGTAGTCGGCGCCGTAGATCATGCCGGCGCGCACCGGGCCGAAACTGCGCGTGCCGCGCGGCGCGTAGTGCGTCCAGGCCACCAGGCGCTGCGCGTCCTCGCGCGTGTTCACCATCGGGCAGATCACCGCCATCGCGCCGGCGTCGAGCGCCTTCATCAGGATGCCCGGCTCGAGCCACGGCACGCGCACGATCGGCACCGTGGGCGTGGTGCCGATGGCCTGCAGCATGCCGAGCATCTGCGCGTAGTCGATCACGCCGTGCTGCAGGTCGATGGTCAGCGAGTCCCAGCCCTGGTGCGCCATCACCTCGGCGCTGAAGGCGTGCGGCACGGCCAGCCAACCGTTGACCGCGGTCTGGCCCTGGGCCCACAGCGTGCGCAGGCGGTTGTCTTTCATCGAATGCTCCTTGTGATGATTCGCGATCAACTCGCCTGGCTGATCACGCGGCCGCTGTCGAAGAAGGCCTTCAGGTTGTCGAACACGCGCTGCGCCATCGCCGCGCGCGTCTCCACCGTGGCGCTGCCGATGTGCGGCACCAGCACCGCGTTGTCGAGCGTCATCAGCTCGGCCGGCACCTGCGGCTCGTTCTCGAACACGTCGAGCGCGGCGCCGGCGATGCGGCGCTCCAGCAGCGCGCGCACCAGCGCCGGCTCGTCGATCACCGAGCCGCGCGCCACGTTGATCACGTAGCCCTCGGGGCCCAGCGCGTCGAGCACCTCGGCATTCACCAGGTGCTTGGTCGACGCGCCGCCGGGCACGATGACGACGAGGAAGTCGGCCCAGCGCGCCAGCCCGGTCAGCGTGGGCTCGTAGGGCATGCCGGCGCCGGCCGCTTCGCGCCGGTTGTGGTAGCGCAGCTCCATGTCGAAGCCGCGCGCGCGCTGCGCGATCGCCTTGCCGATGCGGCCCAGGCCCAGGATGCCCAGCCGCTTGCCGCTGACCTTGCGCTGCAGCGGATACGCTGCCTTGGGCCACTGCCCGCTGCGCAGGTAGCGCTCCGAGGCGCTGACGCCGCGCGCCACGTCGATGATCAGGCCCATGGTGAGGTCGGCCACGCAGTCGTTGAGCACGTCGGGCGTGTTGCCCACCTGGATGCCGCGGCGCGCCGCGGCGGCGAGATCGATGCGGTCGACGCCGACGCCGAAGCTCGAGATCACCTTCACGTTCGGGCACGCCGCCATCAGCGCCTCGTCGGCGAAGCCGGCGGTGGCGATGCCGTCGAAGCGCGCGCCCTGCGCGGCCAGAAAGGCCTGGGGGTCGGCCTGGTCGACCAGGCGCTGGTGATCGAAGGTGTCGGCCAGCTGCTTTTCGAGCGTTGGCATCAGGCGGCCGTACTGCAGCACGCGGGGTTTCATCGGTGGGTTCTCCTGGGAGCGAACTTGTATGTCATCGTACAACGTGCCCGGCGACCTCAGGCCACGCCGGCCGGCTCGGCGCGACGCCGCCGCTCGCGGCTGTTGGCCAGGTGCGTGCGCATCGCCGCGCGCGCGCCGTCGGCATCGCCGGCGGCGATGGCGCTGAGGATGCTCTCGTGTTCGGCGTTGACCTTCAGCAGGTAGGCGCGCCGCTCGGCGCGCGACTCGCTGCTGCGCTCGCGCGCGCGCGGGATGATCATCGTGCCGAGCATCTCGATCATCTGCGCGAAATGCGGGTTGTGCGTGGCGCGCGCGATGCCGAGGTGGAACTGGAAGTCCTGCGCCACCGCGTCGCGCCCGGCGCGCACGCCGGCCTCGAAGGCGTCGAGCGACGCGCGCAGCGCGGCCACGTCGCGCGGGCCGCGGCGCTGCGCAGCCAGGCCCGCGGCCTCGGTCTCGATGCCGATGCGCAGCTCGAGCATCGCCACCACGTCGCGCAGCGTGACCGGGCCGTCGGTGTTCAGGCGCAGGCCGCCGGCGGGCGCCGGGCCGACGACGAAGCTGCCCACGCCGTGCCGCGTGTCGACCAGCCCGGCCGCCTGCAGGCGCGAGATCGCCTCGCGCACCACGGTGCGGCTGACGCCGAACTCGGCCATCACCGCGGCCTCGGTGGGCAGCTTGTCGCCGGCGCTCAGGCGGCCCTGGCGGATGCGGTCGCCGAGCGCATCGACGAGTTCGGCCGCCAGCGTGCGCGGGCGGCGGTGGCTCGACAGTTCTGCGCTCATGCTCCGGACAAACCCCATCGGTTGCCGCATTGACAGCCGCGGCGGCTTCGGCGACGATGGCTGCGTTGTACGACAACGTACAAATGTCCGCAAGCCCGCGTTGACCCGAAGTCACCCGAACTCAGCCGAATCCACCCGAACGCACCCGCACCCACCCGCATGATCCCGATCCCGCTGAACCGCCTGCTGCTCACCGGCGCGGCCGGTGGCCTCGGCCGCCAGCTGCGCACGCGCCTGAAGCGCGACTGCCGCATCCTGCGCCTGTCCGACGTGGCCGACCTCGGCGCCGCGGCCGAAGGCGAAGAGCTGCGCCCCGCCGCGCTCGAAGACCGCGCCGCGGTGCGCGCGCTGCTCGACGGCGTGGATGCCGTGGTGCACCTCGGCGGCGTGTCCACCGAGCAGCCGTTCGAGCCCATCCTCGCGGCCAACGTGGTGGGCGCCTACAACCTCTACGAGGCGGCGCGCGTGCACGGCGTGAAGCGCATCGTGTTCGCCAGCTCCAACCACGTGACCGGCTTCTACCGGCAGGACGAGGTGATCTCCCCTGCCGACCCGGTGCGCGTCGACGGCCTGTACGGCCTGTCGAAGGCCTGGGGCGAGAACCTCTCGCGCCTGTACTTCGACCGCTACGGCATCGAGACGGCGTGCCTGCGCATCGGCTCGTCGTTCCCCGAGCCGAAGGACCGCCGCATGCTCGCCACCTGGCTCAGCTACGACGACCTGGAGCGCCTGGTACGCGCCTGCCTCACGGCGCCGGTGGTGGGCCACACCATCGTCTACGGCATGTCCGCCAACGCCACCACGTGGTGGGACAACACCGCAGCGCGCCACCTCGGCTGGCAGCCGCAGGACAGCTCCGAGCCCTTCCGCGCCGGCGTGCAGCAGCGCCAGCCGCTGGTGGACCGCGACGACCCCGCCACGCTGTATCAGGGCGGCGCGTTCGTGCGCACCGGCCCGTTCGACTGACCGCGCGCGGCGCGCGCGGCCGTTCCAAGCTTCAACGTCACGACATCAGCAAGGAGACCCACGATGACGCATCCGCTTCGCCTGCTGGCCGCCGCGCTCGCCGCGCTCGGCCTCGCCACTGCGCAGGCCACCGAGTTCCGCTCGGCCGACACCCACAACGCCGACGACTACCCGACCGTCGTCGCCGTCAAGCACATGGGCGAGCTGCTCGAGAAGAAGAGCGGCGGCAAGCACAGGATCAAGGTCTTCAACAAGCAGGCGCTGGGCAGCGAGAAGGAGACCATCGACCAGGTCAAGATCGGCGCGCTCGACTTCACGCGCGTCAACGTCGGCCCGATGAACAACATCTGCCCGCTGACGCAGGTGCCGACCATGCCCTTCCTGTTCCGCTCGGTGGAGCACATGCGCAAGGTGCTCGACGGCCCGGTGGGCGACGAGATCCTCAAGAGCTGCGAGGGCGCCGGCTTTATCGGCCTGGCCTTCTACGACAGCGGCGCGCGCAGCATCTACGCCAAGAAGCCGATCAAGACCGTGGCCGACGCCAAGGGCCTGAAGATCCGCGTGCAGCAGAGCGACCTGTGGGTGGCGCTGGTGAGCGCGATGGGCGCCAACGCCACGCCGATGCCCTACGGCGAGGTCTACACCGGGCTCAAGACCGGGCTGATCGACGCGGCGGAGAACAACATCCCGTCGTTCGACACCGCCAAGCACGTGGAAGCGGTGAAGATCTACTCGAAGACCGAGCACTCGATGGCGCCAGAGATCCTGGTGATGAGCAAGGTCGTCTACGACAAGCTGCCGCCGGCCGAGCAGGCCATGATCCGCGCTGCGGCCAAGGAGTCGGTCGCCTTCGAGCGCCAGAAGTGGGACGAGCAGGAAGCCAAGTCGCTGGCCAACGTGAAGGCGCAGGGCGCGCAGATCGTCGAGGTCGACAAGCCCTCGTTCCAGGCCGTGATGGGGCCGGTGTACGAGAAGTTCATGACCACGGCCGACATGAAGCGCCTGGTCAAGGCCGTGCAGGACACGAAGTGATCCATCGCGCCTAGGCCGGCCGCCATGTTCACGCGCCTGTGCGCAGCAGCGTCGCGGCTGTGCCTGATGGCCGCCGTGGTGCTGCTGCTGGCGGTGATCGTCAGCGTGCAGTGGCAGGTGTTCGGCCGCTACGTGATGAACGACACGCCCACCTGGGCCGAGGCGCTGTCGATGCTGCTGGTGCTGTTCGTCACCGCGCTCGGCCTCGCGGTGGGCGTGCGCGATGCCGGCCACATCGGGCTGGAGTCGATGGTGGCGCTGCTGCCGCCCGCGTGGCAGCGCCGCATCGAGCTGCTGATCCACGCGCTGGTGGGCCTCTTCGGTGCGCTGATGGTCTACGGCGGCTGGGTCTGGGCCAGCGCCAAGTGGGGCGAGAAGAAGCCGATGCTGCCGGTGCCCGACGGCATCGACTACGTGCCGCTCATCATCGCCGGCGCGCTGATCGTGCTGTTCTCGATCGAGCACATCGTGGCGAATCTGCAAGGCAAGGTCGTCGAACCGGCATGGAACTGACGATCCTGTGCGTCAGCTTCACCGCGCTGCTGCTGCTCGGCGTGCCGGTGGCGTTCGCGATCGGCCTGTCGTCGGTGGCGACCATCGTCGCCGCCGGGCTGCCGATCGCGGTGGTGTTCCAGAAGATGGTCGGCGGGATGCAGGTGTTCAGCTTCCTCGCCATTCCGTTCTTCGTGTTCGCCGGCGAGCTGATGCTCTACGGCGGCATTGCCGCGCGCATCGTGCGCCTGGCCAACAGCCTGGTGGGCCACGTGCGCGGCGGCCTGGGCATGAGCAACGTGCTCGGCTGCACGCTCTTCGGCGGCATCGTCGGCTCGCCGGTGGCCGACGTGTCGGCGATGGGCAGCGTGATGATCCCGCTGATGAAGCAGGAGGGCTACGACGCCGACTATGCCGTCAACGTCACCACGCATGCCGCGCTCGTCGGCGCGCTGATGCCGACCTCGCACAACCTGATCCTCTTCACGCTGGCCACCTCGGGCATCGCGTCGGTGAGCGTGCTGGGGCTGATCCTCGCCGGGCTGGTGCCGGCGCTGATCCTCACGCTGTGCAACCTGGCTGCGGCATGGTGGGTGGCGCGCCGCCGCGGCTATGCCACGCGCGGCGCGTTCCCGGGCTGGGGCGCGGTGTTGGCGGCCTTCGTCGCGTCGCTGCCGGGGTTGCTGGTGGTGGTGATCATCCTCGGCGGCATCCTGAGTGGCGCGTTCACGGCCACCGAGTCGGCGTCGATCGCGGTGGGCTGGGCGCTGCTGGTCACGGTGGGGGTGTATCGCTCGCTGAGCTGGCACGACTTTCTCAAAGCCTGCGCCAAGGCCTGCAAGACCACCGGCGTGGTGCTGCTGCTGATCGGCATCTCGGCCGCGTTCGGCTACTTTCTCGCGCTGTACGAGGTGCCGCAGCACACCGGCGAGTTGATGAAGTCGTTCTCCAGCGAGCCGTGGGTCATCTTCCTGATGATCAACGTGCTGCTGTTCGTGCTCGGCACCTTTCTCGACATGGCGCCGACGATCCTGATCTGCACGCCGATCTTCATGCCGATCGCGCAGCAGTTCGGCATGGACCCGCTGCAGTTCGGCGTGGTGATGCTCATCAACTGCGCGCTGGGCCTCAACACGCCGCCGGTGGGCACGGTGCAGTTCGTGGGCTGCGCGATCGGCGAGGTGTCGGTGGGCCAGGTGATGCGCACCATCGGGCCCTTCTACGGCGCGCTGGGCCTGTGCCTCGTGCTCGTGACCTACGTGCCGGCCTTCTCGCTGTGGCTGCCCGGACTGTTGAAATGAACCCACCCACGTTCACGCCGAACCTGCGCCTGCCCGACCCCAGCATCGAGGTGCTCGACGAGCGCTTTCTCGCGCTGCGGCTGCTCTCGGGCACGGTGGAGCAGCTCGCCACCGGCTTCTACTGGGCCGAGGGCCCGGTGTGGTTCGGCGACGGGCGCTACCTGCTCTTCTCCGACATCCCCAACAACCGCATCCTGCGCTGGGACGACTGCAGCGGCGCGTTGAGCGAGTTCCGCAAGCCGAGCCACCACGCCAACGGCCTGGCGCGCGACGCGCAGGGCCGGCTGCTCGCCTGCGAGCACCTCACGCGGCGCGTGACGCGCACCGAGTACGACGGCTCGATCACCGTGCTCGCCGACAACTTCAAAGGCAAGCGGTTGAATTCGCCCAACGACATCGTGTGCCAGCGCGACGGCAGCATCTGGTTCACCGACCCGCCGTTCGGCATCCTCGGCTGGTGGGAGGGCGAGCCCGCCACGCCCGAGTTGCCGCACGGCGTGTACCGCATCGACCCGCGCGACGGCTCGCTGGCGATGGTGCTCAGCGACCTGCAAGGCTCCAACGGCCTCGCGTTCTCGCCCGACGAAGCGGTGCTCTACGTGGTGGAGAGCCGCGCGGCGCCGCACCGCAAGATCTGGGCGTACGACGTGGCCGGCGCCACGCTGAAGAACAAGCGCCTGTACGTCGACGCCGGCGGCCCCGGCGCCTACGACGGCATCGCCGTCGACATGCAGGGCAACGTGTGGTGCGGCTTCGGCTCCAGCGGCGCGATGGACGCCGACGCGGCCAGGCTCGACGGCGTGGTGGTGTACGACCGCGACGGCCGGCCGCTGGCGCACATCCACCTGCCCGAGCGCTGCGCCAACCTGTGCTTCGGCGGGCCGCGGCGCAACCGCCTGTTCATGGCGGCGAGCCATTCGCTCTACGCGCTGCACGTGAACACGCGGGGCGCCGTCGCCTGAGTTCCTGCCCATGAGCAGCGCGCCGCGGCTGATCCGCATGAACGAGCGCGACAACGTCGCGGTCGTGGCCAACGCCGGCGGCCTGGCGGCCGGCACCGTGCTGCCCGGCAGCCTCGTGCTGCGCGAGAAGGTGCCGCAGGCGCACAAGGTGGCCCTCGTCGACCTGCCGGCCGGCACCGCCGTGCAGCGCTATGGCGTCACGATCGGCCATGCGCTGAGCGACATCGCCGCCGGCAGCTGGGTGCACGAACGCCTGCTTGCGACGCCGCCGGCGCGCGAGCTGACCGGCCTGCCGATGGCCACCGCGCCGAAACCCGAATGGGCCGCACTCGAAGGCCGCAGCTTCGAGGGCTACCGCAACGCCGACGGCTCGGTGGGCACGCGCAACCTGCTGGCCATCACCACCACCGTGCAGTGCGTGGCCGGCGTGGTGAGCCACGCCGTCGATCGCATCCGCCGCGAGCTGCTGCCGCGCTACCCGCAGGTCGACGGCGTGGTCGCGCTCGAGCACGGCTACGGCTGCGGCGTGGCGATCGACGCGCCCGACGCGGTGATCCCGATCCGCACGCTGCGCCACATCAGCGCCAACCCGAACTTCGGCGGCGAGGTGATGGTGGTGAGCCTGGGCTGCGAGAAGCTGCAGCCCGAACGGCTGCTGCCGCCCGGCTCGATCGCGCTGCAAGACGGGCGCAACGGCAACACATCCACGCTCGACGTGGTGTGCCTGCAGGACCCGGCGCACGTGGGCTTCGGCTCGATGATCGACTCGATCATGCGTCAGGCCACCGTGCACCTCGAGCGGCTGAACGCGCGCCGGCGCGAAACCTGCCCGGCGAGCGAGCTGGTGGTCGGCGTGCAGTGCGGCGGCAGCGACGCGCTTTCCGGCATCACCGCCAACCCCGCGGTGGGCCACGCGGCCGACCTGCTGGTGCGCGCCGGCGCCACCGTGATGTTCAGCGAGAACACCGAGGTGCGCGACGCGGTGGCCCACCTCACCGCGCGCGCGGCGACGCCCGCGGTGGCTGCAAGCATCGTGCGCGAACTCGGCTGGTACGACGGCTACCTGGCGCGCGGCAGCGTCGACCGCAGCGCCAACACCACGCCGGGCAACAAGGCCGGCGGCCTGGCCAACATCGTCGAGAAGGCGATGGGTTCGGTGGTCAAGAGCGGCCGCGCGCCGATCGCGCATGTGCTGAGCCCCGGCGACAAGCTGCGCCGCGACCAGCGCGGCCTGGTCTACGCCGCCACGCCGGCGAGCGACTTCATCTGCGGCACGCTGCAGCTGGCCGCGGGCATGAACCTGCACGTCTTCACCACCGGCCGCGGCACGCCGTATGGCCTGGCCGAATGCCCGGTGATCAAGGTCGCCACGCGCAGCGAACTCGCCGAACGCTGGCACGACCTGATGGACCTCAACGCCGGCCGCATCGCCGACGGCGAGGCCACGATCGAGCAGACGGGCGAGGCCCTCTTCGAGCTGATGCTCGCCACCGCCTCGGGCCGGCGCACCTGGGCCGAGCGCTGGCAGCTCGCCAACGCGCTGGTGCTGTTCAATCCGGCGCCGGTGACTTGAAGCTCGAATCCGGGGCGGAGCTTCAAAGGCCGATCAACGCGGCGGCTGCTTCGGCAAGACCCTCGAAGATGGGCTGCGCCACCGATGCGGGGAAGGCCTTGGGCAGCGCACCTTGCACGGCTTCGATGGCCTGCGGCGTGCGCGCGATGAGTTCATCGATGAGCGCTCCTGCGTCGGCGAGCTTGCAGTCTGCCGCCGTTGCTTCGAAGTGAGCCCGGCGCATTTCGCCCCAGCGGTAGTGCCGGTTCTTGCGCCACACCGCCATGGCCATTCTCACCTTGTGCGCAGACACTTGCCCCGCGCCCTTGCCCATCACCGGATAGGCCGAGAGAACGTCATAGCGCGGCGTGAGGTGAAAGCGTCCGCGCGGCGCGATGAAGAGGCTGAAGTTCTTCGCGTGGCCGTCGATCGCGGCGAGCATCCAGAAGAGCACCTGGGTGCGAAAGAAGTCCCGCTGATCGGCCTGGGCGTTCGCCGAGCCCACGAGCTGGTTCATGATGGCGCGAATGCCCGGGCCGCCTTTGTCCTCGTACTTGCTGTCCGGATCGACGCCGAAGACTTGTGCGAAGTCTTCTTGCGGCAAACGCAGCCACCCTTGCGTATCCGACCAACGCCGGTCGAAGCGCTCCACGCCCAGCACTCGGTGCTCGCCAAAGCGCAGCATGGCGACTCGGGCCGTCGGCACACCGAAGGCGCGCAGAAGCTCCATGCACAGCCACTCGTTTTCGACCGAGGTGCGCAAGTCGATGCCTCCGGGCATCTGCCCCAGCGGCAGCTTGAAGATGTGAGTGGTGGGCGTGCTGCCTTGCGGGCGGCACCAGCGTCCCTCGTGCCACAAGAAGGCGGTCTTCTCCTGCGCGCCGGCAAGCGAGAGGCGAAACGTTCCGTCCACGTCTTGGCCGAAGGCACCTCCGCGAGGAAGCGCAGCGAGGTGCTCGGCGATTTCGCCTTCGCTCATCGCGACGGCCTGCACGGGCAGCGTGGCAGGCGGTTCTTCGCCTTCGGGCAGCAGCTGCAGCGCGCCCGCGCAGTCGCGCCCGACTTCGCGCAAGAGGTCGAAGGCATCGGTCGTGGTTCGAAAGTGCTGGGCGATGCGATTGCGGATCGCGCGGTTTTCGGGCAGCAGGTTCTCGAAGTAGTTGCGAACGACCTCGCCCCGGTAGGGCGCATCCGCGGGCCGAAGCGGCATCGAAAGCGATACCGGTCGGCCGAGGTCGGATTCGACCCACCCGGGCAGATACGCGAGTTCGTGCTCGCCTCGGCTGTTGATGCGCCAGTACCCGACCGCCTGCCCGTTCATCCACAGGCTGAGCGCTATGCCTTTGCGCCGGCGACCCACTACCAGGCCCCTTTGTCGCCTGCTTGGTCGTTCGGCGAGTGCTGGTCGGCGCAGGCCGTGGTGTCGTGCCTGGCCGGCATGTCGAGGCTGTTGATGATTCCCAGACCATTCAAGTACCGGTAGTAGCTGTCCACGCTGCAGCGGTGGGGCTCGGTCTCCAGGAGCGAGACCGTCTTTTGGCGCAACCCGCTTCGCTTGGCGAGGGCAGCTTGGGTGAGCTTGCTCACCCGACGAAAGCCGCGCAGCGTCTGCCCGAGCTGGGAAGGAGCGGAGACGATGAAAGGCACGGCCATCGACCCATGGCAGGTTGAATAGCTGCACTCTAACCCTCTCGAGGGTTATTTGCAATCGAACCCCTATAGGGGTGCTTTGCTGGATATCCCTCAGAGGGGTTGGGGCGTGCAGCCGCGTCCGCGAGACATCGCCGGAATCCGGCCCACACAGCGGCCCGCTGTCGGCCGCCCGCGCTCAAGCGATCAGCAGCGCCCGAAAGTCATTCACGTTCGTGAACGTCGGCCCCGGCACCACCAGGTCGCCGATCGCCGCGAAGAAGCTGTAGGCGTCGTTGCGGTCGAGGTGGTCGGCCGCCTTGCGGCCCGCGGCGGCGGCGCGCGCCAGCGTGTCGGGCGTGACGATGGCGCCGGCGTTGTCTTCGATGCCGTCGATGCCGTCGGTGTCGGCGGCGAGCACATGCACGCCGGGCTCGCCCTGCAGCGCGATCGCGCAGCCGAGCAGGAACTCGCTCGCGCGGCCACCGCGCCCGCCCTTGGACTTCACGGTCACCGTGGTCTCGCCGCCCGAGAGGATCACGCACGGCCTGGCGAACGGCGCGCCGCGCCGCGCCACCGCGCGCGCCAGCGCCGCATGCACCTTGCCGACGTCGCGGCTCTCGCCTTCGACCTCGTCGCTGAGGATGTGCGCCTCCATACCGTGCTGCCGCGCCAGCGCCGCCGCGGCCTCGAGGCTTTGCTGCGGCGTGGCGATCAGGTGCACCGCATGGCCCGCGAAGCGCGTGTCGCCGGGCTTGGGCGTCTCGAACGCGCCGCTTTCGAGCCCGGCGCGCGCCGCTTCCGGCAGCGCGATGCCGTAGCGCGCCAGGATCGCGAGCGCATCGGCGCAGGTGGTGGCATCGGGCACCGTGGGGCCGCTGCCGATCACCGCGGGCGCGTCGCCCGGCACGTCGCTGATCAGCAGCGTCACCACGCGCGCCGGCGCGCAGCGCGCAGCCAGGCGCCCGCCCTTGATCGCCGAGAGATGTTTGCGCACGCAGTTCATCTCGTCGATCGCCGCGCCGCTGGCGAGCAGCGCCTTGTTGACGGCTTGCTTGTCCTCCAGCGTGAGGCCCGGTGCCGGCAGGCTCAGCAGCGCAGACGCGCCGCCCGAGATCAAGCACAGCACCAGATCGTCGGCGGTGAGCCGCTGCGGCAATTCGAGCATGCGCCGCGCGGCGTCGCGGCCGGCCGCGTCGGGCACCGGGTGCGAGGCCTCGACCACCTCGATGCGCCCCGGCTTCGCCTTGTACGCGGGCGGCACGTGGTCGTAGCGCGTGACGACCAGGCCCGACATCGGCGCATCGGCCGGCCACAGCGCGTCCACCGCCTGCGCCATCGCGCCGCCGGCCTTGCCGGCGCCGAGCACCAGCGTGCGGCCCTTGCGCGGATCGGGCGGCGCGGGCAGGAACGGCCCGATCACCTCGCGCGGCTGCGCACGCGCGACGGCGGCGTCGTACAGCGAGCGCAGGAACGCGCGCGGGTCGGTGATCGCGGGCACGTCAGGCTTGCGCCACGTCGTGCGCGGCCATCAGTTCCAGCGCCCGCACGAGCGCCGAATGATCGAGCTGGTCCCACCCCTGCGCGGCGCAGGCTTGCATCAGCTGCGCTGCGTTCGCGGTGTTCGGCAGCGCCACGCCGAGCGCCTTGGCGCCTTGCAGCGCGAGATTCAGGTCCTTCTGGTGCAGCGCGATGCGAAAGCCCGGGGCGAACGTGCGCTTGATCATGCGCTCGCCGTGCACCTCGAGGATGCGGCTCGCCGCGAAGCCGCCCATCAACGCCTGGCGCACCTTGGCCGGGTCGGCGCCGGCCTTGCTGGCGAACACCAGCGCCTCGCCCACGGCGGCGATGTTCAGCGCCACGATGATCTGGTTGGCCACCTTGGTCGTCTGCCCGGCGCCGTTGGGGCCGACGAGCGTGATGTTCTTGCCCATCGCCTCGAACAGCGGCCGGGCGCGCTCGAACGCGGCCTCGGGCCCGCCCACCATGATGGTCAGCGTGCCGGCCTTGGCGCCGACCTCGCCGCCGGAGACCGGCGCGTCGAGGTAGTCGCAGCCGAGCGCGGCGATGCGCGCCGCGAAGTCCTTGGTGGCGATCGGCGAGATCGAGCTCATGTCGATCACGAGCTTGGCCACGCGGCCCGCAGGGCCGCCTGCCGATGCCGACAAACCTTCGGCCACGCCGCTCTTGCCGAACAGCACCGTCTCGACGTCGGGCGTGTCGGGAACCATCGTGATCACGATGTCGGCGCGCTCGGCCACCTCGCGCGCGGTGGCGCAGACCGTCATGCCGCTCTCGGCGATCTCGGGCCGCACGGTGCTGCGCGTGGCCACGAACAGTGTGTGGCCCGCCGCGCGCAGGCGCTGCGCCATCGGCGCGCCCATGATGCCCAGGCCGATGAAGCCGATCTTCTGGGGTGACGAAGTCATCGTACGACCTTTCGTTGCCAACTCGTCATTGTGCAAGGCGCTGGCGCCAGCCGAGCCCGGCCTCGGTGAGGCCCTCGGGTTTGTACTCGCAGCCGATCCAGCCGCCGTAGCCGATGCGGTCGAGGTGCGCGAACAGGAACGCGTAGTTGATCTCGCCGGTGCCCGGCTCGTGGCGGCCCGGGTTGTCGGCCAGCTGCATGTGCGCGATGCGCGGCAGGTGCGTCTGCATCGTGGCGGCGAGTTCGCCTTCCATGCGCTGCGCGTGGTAGATGTCGTACTGCACGAAGGCGTTGTCGGCGCCCACCTCGTCGAGGATCGACAACGCCTGCGCGGTGGTGTTCAGGTAGAAGCCCGGGATGTCGTAGACGTTGATCGGTTCGATCAGCAGCTTGAGCCCGGCCTTCTTCGCCTCGGCGGCGGCGTAGCGCAGGTTGTCGACGAAGGTGCGCCGCAGCGTGGCGGCATCCACGCCGGCCGGCGCCTTGCCGGCCAGGCAGTTGAGCTGCGGCGCGCCGAGTGCCGCGGCGTACTCGATGCCGCGCGCCACGCCGGCGCGGAACTCGGCGACGCGGTCGGGGTGGCAGCCGATGCCGCGTTCGCCGCCGTCCCAGTCGCCGGGCGGCAGGTTGTGCAGCACGAGCTGCAGGCCGCTGCCCCGCAGCCGCGCCACGAGTTCCTGCGCAGGGTAGGCATACGGGAACAGGAACTCCACCGCGGCGAAGTCGGCCTTGGCGGCGCGTTCGAAACGATCGAGGAACGCAACCTCGTTGAACATCATCGTCAGGTTGGCGGCGAATCTCGGCATGGTCGACTCCATCAATCGAGCATGGCAACCGCGGTGGGCACATCGGCCTTGCCGGCCGCGAGCTCCTCGAATTCCACCACGTTGTCGATTTCGGTGCCCATCGCGATGTTGGTCACGCGCTCGAGGATCACCTCGATCACCACCGGCACCTGGTACTGCGCCATCCAGGCCTCGGCCTGGTCGATCGCCGGGCGCATGTCTTCCTGCCGCGTCACGCGGATCGCCTTGCAGCCCAGGCCCTCGACCACCTTCACATGGTCGACGCCGTAGCCCTTGATCGGCGAGTCGCCGGCGACGTCGACGTTGATGTTGTCGAATCCGAGCTGCACGCAGTAATCCATGCCGAAGCCGCGCTGCGCCTGGCGGATCAGCCCGAGGTAGCTGTTGTTGACGACGATGTGGATGTAGGGCAGCTTGAACTGCGCGCCCACGGCCAGCTCCTCGAGCATGAACTGGAAGTCGTAGTCGCCCGAGAGGGCCACGATGCGCCGCGTCGGGTCGGCCGCGCGCACGCCGAGCGCGGCAGGCACCGTCCAGCCGAGCGGGCCGGCCTGGCCGCAGTTGATCCAGTGGCGCGGCTTGTAGACGTGCAGGAACTGCGCCGCGGCGATCTGCGACAACCCGATCGTCGACACGTAGCAGACATCCTCGCCGAACGCGCGCACCATGCACTGGTAGACGCGCTGCGGTTTCATCGGCACGTTGTCGAAGTTGGTCTTGCGCAGGTAGTCGAGCGAGCGCTTGCGGCCCTGGCATTCGGCAGCCCAGGCGCTGCGATCGGGCAGGCGATGCGCCGCCTGGCGCTCGCGCGCCGCGTCGACCAGCAACTGCAGCGCCGCCTTGGCGTCGGAGACGAGCCCCAAGTCGGGTGCGAACACGCGGCCGATCTGCGTCGGCTCGATGTCGATGTGGATGAACCGGCGACCCTTGCAGTACACCTCGGGCGAGCCGGTGTGGCGGTTGGCCCAGCGGTTGCCGATGCCGAGCACGAAGTCGCTGGCCAGCATGTTGGCGTTGCCGTAGCGGTGGCTGGTCTGCAGCCCGCACATGCCCGCCATCAACGCGTGGTTGTCGGGGATCGCGCCCCAGCCCATCAGCGTGGGGATCACCGGGATGCCGCTGATCTCGGCGAATTGCACCAGCAGCTCCGACGCGTCGGCGTTGATGATGCCGCCGCCGGCAACGATCAGCGGCCGGGCGGCGCTTTCGAGCATGTCGAGCACCTTGTCGATCTGCCTGCGGCTGGCCGCCGGCTTGTAGACCGGCAAGGGTTCGTAGCTGTCGATGTCGAATTCGATCTCGGCCATCTGCACGTCGAACGGCAGGTCGAGCAGCACCGGCCCCGGCCGGCCCGAGCGCATCAGGTGAAACGCCTGCTGGAACGCGCGCGGCACCTGCGCCGGCTCGAGCACCGTGGTGGCCCATTTGGTCACCGGCTTGGCGATGCTGGCGATGTCGACGGCCTGGAAGTCCTCCTTGTGCAGCCGCGCGCGCGGCGCCTGGCCGGTGATGCACAGGATGGGGATCGAATCGGCCTGCGCCGAGTACAGGCCGGTGATCATGTCGGTGCCCGCCGGCCCCGAGGTGCCGATGCACACGCCGATGTTGCCGGCCCTGGCCCGCGTGTAGCCCTCGGCCATGTGCGAGGCACCTTCGACATGCCGCGCCAGCACGTGCGCGATCGTCTGGCGTTCGCGCAGCTGCGCGTACAGCGGGTTGATCGCCGCGCCGGGCACGCCGAAGGCCTGCGTGACGCCTTCCTTTTCCATCACCAGCACCGCGGCCATCGCGGCCTTCATCTTCGCCATGTTGCTGCACTCCTGCTCTGGTGTGACCCGGCCGCATCGTCGCCGGCCGGCGCCGCGGGCGGAAGTGCCGGGGGGCGATAAGACCTATTCCGACGAGGAATGGGCCGGCCGGCCGGCGGCACCTACAGTAGCGGCATGGACCGCGTGACCAGCCTGCTTCTGTTCATCCGCGTCGTCGAGACCGGATCGTTCAGCAAGGCCTCGAGCGATCTCGGGCTGGCGCAGCCCACCGCAACCAAGCACGTGGCGGCCCTCGAGAGGCGCCTCGGCGCCCGGCTGCTCCACCGCAGCACGCGAGGCGTCACGCCCACCGAGGTGGGTTCGGCCTACTACGACAAGTGCAAGCAGATCGCCCGCCAGCTCGAGGAGGCCGACAACCTGGCCTCGCTGATGCAGCAGCGTATGCAGGGCGTGCTGCGCATCAGCACCTCGGTGGCCTTCGGCCGGCGCGTGCTCACGCCGCTGGCGCTGCAGTTCATGCGCCAGCACCCGGAGCTGCAGCTCGATCTGAGCTTCGACGATCGCTACGTGAATCTCGTCGAACAAGGCGTCGACGTGGCCATCCGCATGGGCCGGCTGGCCGACTCGGCGCTCGGGGCGCGCTACCTCGGCGTGAACCCCTGGGTGCTGCTGGCGGCGCCGGCCTACCTGAAGTCGCGCGGCACGCCTGCCACGCCCGCCGATCTGGCCACGCACGACGCGCTGATCTACAGCTCGGTGCAGGGTGACGACCGCTGGCATTTCAGCGGCGGCGGCGAGCGCAAGGCGCTGCAGGTGGCGGTGAAGGGTCCGCTGCGGTCGAACAACCTCTCGGCCTTGCTGGCCGCGGCGCGCGCCGGGCTCGGCATCGCGGCGCTGCCGTGGTACGTGGCACACGCTTCGGTGCGCGACAAGCACCTGAGCCCGCTGCTGACGTCGTGGTCGCTGCCCGAGCAGGAGATCCACGCGGTCGACCCGTCACCGACCCTCGTGCCGTCGAAGGTGTCGACCTTCGTCGACTTCGCGCGCGAACACTTCGGCCCGCGCTGGTGGGTCACCTAGGGACTGCTGACCATTCGTGCGGCATTTCGCGGATTGGACGCCGAGCGCGATTCGATCCCCGATTCAGGTGGGCTGCCGATGCTCGTAGTTCCTCGCCTTCCGCGGCCGCGCTGCCGACACTGCATGGGCAGGCAGCCTGCAGGAGATATCGAGATGAAGACGAGCCACTGTTTCGCGATGCTGTTGACCGCCGCAGCGCTGGTTGCGCCCCTGTCGGCCGTGCAGGCGCAGGCCGCGCGAAGCCAGCCGGTGATCGGCGAGAAGCTCGACAACGGCCTCGGCGACCTGCCGCCGTATGCGCAATGGGACGACAAGACCGGCCGCATGCCGATGCGCCACCGCGTGCTCGGCGAGTCGATCGACGACGGCCTGGGCGAGCTGCCGCACTACTCGAAGTGGCTCGACCGCACCGGCCGCGACCCGATGGGCCACAGCGAGCTGAGCGCGCAGCTGAGCAAGCGCTGATCCGCACTGACTCCGCTTGCCGGGCCGCGACGCGGCCCGTTCGCTTCTGTAGGTCGCGCCGCTCAGGACTGCACGTACAGCACGCGCATCCCCAGCGACTTGCCGCCCACCTTGTCGAGCACGTTCACCGTGGTCAGCTTGGGCGTGAAGGTCTCGGGCAGCGGCAGGCTGCCGCGCAGGCTCTGGTGCGAGGTGACGTTGATCTTGATCGGCTCGAGCGTCAGGTGCCGCTCGACGCCGTTGGTGAGCCCGGTGACCACGAACTGCATCACGCCGCCCACCTGCGCCGGCGCGTTCTTGCCGCGCGTGAGCAGCACCTCGTAGCCGAGCGCGCCGCGCTGGCGCACCAGGCGCGCGGCGCGCACCTCCACGGCGCCGCCGCGCGGGTCGGCCGGCAGCGACGCGACGAGGAAGTCGAAATCCTCGCGGCTGCTCTTGGTGCGCTCGCGGTCGGCCGCGAGGTCGTTGGCCAGCGTCGAGCGCTCGGCCTGCGTGGCCTGCAGCTGCTGGTTGGTGGCGGCGAGGTCGGCCTTCTGGCGCGCGTTGTCGGTCTCCAGCTGCGCGAGCCGGGCGCGCAGCTCGGTGGTCTCGGCCGACGACAGGCGCGGCGGCATCATGCGCTCCTGCACGAACAGCACCGCGCCGGCGCCGCCCGCGCCGCCCAGCAGCAGCAGCACGAGCCAGGGCGGCACGCGGAATGTGCCGCGGCGGCGGCCATAGGGTTCGAAGGCGACGGGTTTGAATTTGCCGAGCATGCGCGGTGCGGGAAGGGTCGCGGGCTGTGGTTGCTGCGCGTTCTACCACAAGGCCCCGGCCCGGCCGGGCGCCGCCGGCGCCGGCGTTTGACGCCGCTTACGCCCGCAGCACGGGAATGCCCCGGAGCTGGCCGGCGCGCGCCGGGCCCTCGGGCCGCGCGAAGCGCGCGGGCGCCAGCCGGTGCAGCAGCTCGGCCTCGCGCGCGCGGGCGAGCGCCACGTTGGCGAGCTTCACGTGGCCGAAGCCGCGCATCGACTGCGGCAGCGCCGCCCAGTCGACGAGCAGATCCCGGTTGTCGCGCGTCAGCAGCGGCAGCAGCTCGGCCAGCCGCGCTTCGTAGCCCGCCAGCAGCGTGCGCTCCATGCGCCGCTCGGCGCTGCGGCCGAACACATCGAACGCGCTGCCGCGCAGGCGCCGGCCCTGCGCGAGCAGGCGCAGCGCCGGCATCATCCACGCGCCCAGGCGCCACTTGCGCGGCGGCTGGCCGTCGCGCGGCCGCGCGAGCAGCGGCGGCGCCATGTGGAAGGCCAGCGTCGGCGTGCCGTCGAACTGCTCGGCCAGCGCGCGGGCGAAGCGGCCGTCGGTGAAGAGGCGCGCCACTTCGTACTCGTCCTTGATGGCCATCAGCTTCAGCAGGCTGCGCGCGACCGTCCGCGTCAGCGGCAGGTCAGGCTCCCCGTCCAGCGCCTGCTCGGCGGCGCGCACCTGCCCCACGCGATCGGCGAAGCGCCGCGCATAGGCGGCGCTCTGGTAGGCCGTGAGGTGCTCGATGCCGCGCGCCAGCCAGGCCTCGGCGGTATCGGCCGGCGCCTCGGTGGTGGCCGCGGCCTCGCGCAGGGCCGCGCAATGCGCCGGGTCGGCGGCTGCCAGGCGGCCGAGCGCAAAGGCCATCAGGTTGGCCTGCACGGCCACGCCGTTGAGCTCGATCGCGCGCTGCAGCGCGGCCAGCCCCACCGGCACCAGGCCGCGCTGCCAGGCAACGCCGAGCGCCAGGATGTTGGCGACGATGGTGTCGCCGAGGAAGTCCTCGGCCAGCGCCTGCGCGTCGAAGGTCTCCACGCGGTCGGCGCCGGCGGCGAAGCGCAGCTTCTCCAGCAGCGCGGGCACCTTCAGCGTCGCGTCGGGGTTGGACAATGATTCGGCCACCGGCACCTCGTGCACGTTAGCGAGGATCCTGGTGCGGCCGCGGCGCACCGTCTGCAGCGCCTCGGGCGAGGCGCCGACCACGAGGTCGCAGGCGAGCACGGCATCGGCCTGCTGGGTGTCGATGCGCACCTGGTTGAGCCGCTCGGGCCGGTCGGCCCAGCGCACGAAGCTCAGCACCGAGCCGCCCTTCTGCGCGAAGCCGGTGAAGTCGAGCACGCTCGCCGCCTTGCCCTCGAGGTGCGCCGCCATCGCGATCACCGCGCCGACGGTGACCACGCCGGTGCCGCCGACGCCGGTGACGAGCAGGTCGTAGGGGCCGGTCCAGGCGTGCGGCGCGGGCAGCGGCAGGGCGGCCACGCGGCGCTCGAAGTCGGCGCGGCCGGCCGCGTGCTCCAGCGCGCCGCTCTTGCGCCGCAGCTTCGCGCCCGAGACGCTGACGAAGCTCGGGCAGAAACCCTTGACGCAGGAGTAGTCCTTGTTGCAGCTGCTCTGGTCGATGCGGCGCTTGCGGCCGAGCGACGTCTCGTGCGGCAGCACCGCGACGCAGTTGCTCTGCACCGAGCAGTCGCCGCAGCCTTCGCAGACCAGCTCGTTGATGAACAGCCGCTCGGGTGGATCGGCAAGCTCGCCCTTCTTGCGCCGGCGGCGCTTCTCGGCGGCGCAGGTCTGTTCGTAGATCAGCACCGTGACGCCGGGCGTGTCGCGCAGGCGGCGCTGCACGGCATCGAGCTCCTCGCGCGGATGGAACGCCGTGCCGCGCGGAAAGCGGCCGCGGATCGCGCGGTACTTGCCGATGTCGTCGCTGACGACCACGACCTTCTTCACGCCTTCGCTTTCCACCTGGCGCGCGATCGCGTCGACGCTGACCGGCCCGTCGACCGGCTGGCCGCCGGTCATCGCCACGGCGTCGTTGAACAGGATCTTGTAGGTGATCGTCGCCTTCGACGCCACCGCCTGGCGGATCGCCAGGTAGCCGGAGTGGAAGTACGTGCCGTCGCCGAGGTTCTGGAACACATGCGGCACCTGGGTGAACATCGCGTGGCTGACCCAGTCGACGCCCTCGCCGCCCATCTGGATCACGCCTTCGGTGTGGCGGCCCATCCATGCCGCCATGACGTGGCAGCCGATGCCGGCCTGTGCGCGCGAGCCCTCGGGCACGCGGGTGCTGGTGTTGTGCGGGCAGCCGGCGCAGAAGTACGGCACGCGCTTCACGCTGTCGGCCGCGTTGGCGAGCAGCTCGGGCGGCGTGAAGTCGCGCACGTGCTGCAGGTGGTTGCCGAGCGTGAGGTTGCCGGGAAAGTGGCGCGCGATCCACTGCGCGACGAGTTCGATCAGCCGCGACGGGCGCAGTTCGCCGCTGGCCGACACGAGTGGCCGGCCGTCGGCGTCGTGCTTGCCGACGATCACCGGCCGCAGATCGGCCGGCGCGTTGTAGAACAGATCGCGCATCTGCGTCTCGACCACCGGCGCCTTCTCCTCGATCACCAGGATCTCGCGCAGGCCCTGCGCGAAGCGGCGCATGCGCGTGGCCTCGATCGGATACGCGAGGCCCACCTTGTACAGGCGCACCCCCGCCTCGGCGAGCATGGCGGGCGTGATCTCCAGCCGGCGCAGCACCTCCATCGCATCGAAATGCGCCTTGCCGCAGGTGACGATGCCCACCGTGGCGTGCGGCGCGTCGATGATCTCGCGGTCGATCGAGTTCACGCGCGCGAACGCCGCCACCGCGGCGAGCTTGTCGTGCAGCCGCGTCTCGATGCGCAGCGACGGCAGGTCGGGCCAGCGGTAATGCAGGCCGTCGGCCGGCGACACGTGGCCGGTGACGGCGCGCACGCCGTCGGCGTCGCGCCACGCGCTCGCGCGCGCGTGGATCGCATCGAGATCGACCGTGGCGCCGCTTTCGACCACCTCCGACAGCGCCGTCATCGCCACCCAGTTGCCCGCGTAGCGCGACAGCGCCCAGCCGTAGAGCCCGAACTCGAGGTACTCGGCCACGTCGGCCGGCGCCACCACGGGCAGGTGGAAGGCCTGGAACAGCAGATCGCTCTGGTGCGGCATCGACGACGAGACGCAGCCGTGGTCGTCGCCCGCCACCACCAGCACGCCGCCGTGCGGCGAGCTGCCGTAGGCGTTGCCGTGCTTGATCGCGTCGCCGGCACGGTCGACGCCCGGGCCCTTGCCGTACCACATGGCGAACACGCCGTCGACGCTGCGCTCGGGGTCGGACTCCACGCGCTGCGTGCCGAGCACCTGCGTGGCGCCGAGTTCCTCGTTGATCGCCGGCACGAAGCGGATGCCGGCGTCGGCGAGGCGCGGCCCCGCCTTCCAGATCGTCTGGTCGACCATGCCCAGCGGCGAGCCGCGGTAGCCGCTGACGAAGCCCTGCGTATTCAGCCCCGCCGCCGCGTCGCGCGCGCGCTGCATGCGCAGCAGCCGCACGAGCGCCTGCGTGCCGGTGAGGAACACCGTGCCGCGATCGGCCCAGAGCTGGTCGTCGAGGCGGTAGTCCGGACGAACGATAGCGGGCGCTTCGGTGCTGGCCTGGCTCATCGCGGGTCTCCACGCGTTCGGATGCCGCAGCATAGGCGCACCGGGCAGGTGCCGTGCTGCCGGCGCACCATGGCCATGCGGGCAGCCGGCGTGAAGCGCTGCTGCACGAGTGCCGCGTTCGAGGAGGCGACGCAGGAGCTGCGACTGCCGATGGCCGCCGCGGCGCGGCCGCGTGGGTTGCCCGCTAGAAGGACCAGTCCGCGGCGACGCCCGCGCGCCGGCGGTCGGCCGCTGATTCGCCCAGCCGGCTGACGTAGACGCGCACGCGCTCGCGCGGGCCGGCCGTGTACGCATAGCGCAGCGTCTGCTCGCGGTCACGTTCGCCGGTCACGACGTCGCGCCCGAGCTGCGATTCGAATTCGAGCCCGTGGCGAGCGGCCGGCCGCCACTTGAAGCCCGCGTACTGCGTGCGCCACGCGTCAGCGCTGGCGGTGACCCGCAACGGTGTGCTGGAGCCGGCGAAGAAGCTCACCGGACCGACCGCCTGCGAGACACGCAGGTCGACCTCGGTGCCGCCGGGCTCGCCGCCGTTGCGTGTGCCGCCGCTCGTGGCGCCCCATGTGGTGACCGACAGCTCGACCTCGGGCGCACCGTCGAAGGCACGCGGCAGGCGCACGCGCCCCTTCAGCTCGGGGCTCGCGATGGTCTGCGCGCTGTTGACCGACGAGGCCGCGCAGTCGGCGGATGGATGCGCAGCAGCCACCACGGGAAGAGCGGCGCGAAGCGAAGCGATGCATCCCGGCAGCTTGGCCTCCACGCCGAACACCGAGGCGTCGACGCGCAGCGTCGTGTAGCGCCAGGCTTGCGCCTGGCCGTCGACGACGCTCAACTGCGGCAGGCCGGTCGACGCGCGGATGCCCAGGGTGTCGGCGCTCGCGGCCATGGGCGCCGCGAGCGTCAGGCCGACCAGGAGGCAGCGGTCGAGCCACATGATCAGGTGCATCCGCGCCGGGCCGAGCGATTGCCCGATCAGGCCAGCTCGAGCTTGTGGCCAGGGCCGTCGCCGCTCGGATCTTCTTTCTTGGCCAGTTCGCTCTTGTGGCCAGGACCGTCGCCACTCGGGTCTTCCTTCTTGGCGAGTTCGCTCTTGTGGCCGGGGCCGTCGCCGCTCGGATCTTCCTTCTTCGCCACGGTGTTCTTGTGCGGTTGCGGATCGACGCCGCCGTTGCCGTCGTCGGCGCCGTGCCTGGCGATCGTCGCCATCGCGTCGATCAGTTTGCACGCGGTGGCATTCGGGTTCGGTGCGGCCAGCGCCGAAGCGCCGAAGGCCGAGATCAGGGCGAGGGACAGAAGAGTCTTGCGCATGGTCATTCCTTGTCGGTGAGGTGAACGATTCGAGCAGTTGCTACCTTGAAGCCGGCGGTGAATCGCTGTTCACCTGCCGTGCTGCACAGAGCCGTCAGCTTGCTCGTTGATACCTCGATGCGCGTGGTAGTCGAGATACCAAGCGACGAAGCGCTCGACGCCTTCGCGTAGCAACGTCGCCGGGCGCCGCGCGATCAGCGCCTCGAGCCGCGTCACGTCGGCGAAGGTGTCGGTCACGTCGCCGGACTGCATCGGCTGCAGCTCGAGCCGCGCGCGCTCGAGCCCGACGTGGATTCAGGCTATGCCGCCAGGATCAGCGCTGTCGGGGCCTCGACGGACAACTCAGCACCCAGCGCCAGCCGGCGGCCGATCGGCCGGTAGTCGATGCCCTGCTCGCGCAACAGCGCGGGGTCGAACAGGTTGCGGCCGTCGAACACCACCGGCTCGCGCAGCAGCGCGCGCACGCGCGCGAAATCGGGCGAGCGGAAGGCCTTCCACTCGGTCACGATGATCAGCGCATCGGCGCCTTCGAGCGCCTGCATCGGCGACTCGGCATAGGCCAGGTGGATCGCGTCGCCGAACACGCGGCGTGCCTCGTGCATCGCCTCGGGGTCGTAGGCAGTGATGCGGGCGCCGCGTTGCAGCAGCTCGCCCACCACCACGCGGCTCGGTGCCTCGCGCAGATCGTCGGTGTCGGGCTTGAAGGCCAGGCCCCACAGCGCGAAGTGCCGGCCCTGCAGCCGCTCGCCGTAGCGCTCGACGATGCGCTGCACCAGCACCTGCTTCTGCCGCTCGTTGGCGCGCTCCACCGAGCGCAGCAGATGCGCCGGCTCGCCGGCCTGCGCGGCGCTGTGGATCAAAGCCTTCACGTCCTTGGGGAAGCACGAGCCGCCGTAGCCGCAACCTGCGTACAGGAAGTGGTGTCCGATGCGCGGGTCGCTGCCGATGCCGCGGCGCACCTGCTCGATGTCGGCGCCGAGCTTCTCGGCCAGCAGCGCCATCTCGTTCATGAAGCTGATTCGCGTGGCGAGCATCGCATTGGCCGCGTACTTGGTCAGCTCGGCCGAGCGCACGTCCATCAGCACCAGCTTGTCGCGCGCGCGCTGGAACGGCGCATACAGCGCCTGCATCAGATGCACCGCGCGCTCGTCGTCGGCGCCGATCACGATGCGGTCGGGGCGCATGAAGTCCTCGACCGCGCAGCCTTCCTTCAGGAACTCGGGGTTCGAGACCACGCTGAACGGCACCTGCACGCCGCGCGCGGCCTGCGCCTCGCCGATGGCCTGCGTGACGGCATCGGCCGTGCCCACCGGCACGGTGCTCTTGTCGATGACCAGCTTGTAGTCGGTCATGTGCCGGCCGATGGCGCGTGCGGCCGCGAGCACGTGCTGCAGGTCGGCCGCGCCGTCTTCGTCGGGCGGCGTGCCCACCGCGATGAACTGCATGGTGCCGAAACGAACGCCCTCCTTCACGTCGGTGCCGAAGTGCAGCCGCTCGGCCGCCACGTTGCGCAGCACGATCTCGCGCAACCCGGGCTCGAAGATCGGCAGCTCGCCGTTGCGCAGGCGCTCGATCTTGGCCGCGTCGAGGTCGACGCACAGCGCGTCGTTGCCCATCTCGGCAAAGCAGGCTCCGGTCACCAGACCCACGTAGCCCGAACCCACCACCGTCAGCTTCATCGTCGCTCCTGCCTCGGCCCGCGCAAGTGGTCAATGGCCGTGGGCAGACAGAGCAGGCAGCCGCGGGTTTCGGACATGCCGATGCATCGGCTGCGATCGGCCCGGCGTCCGCCGCGACGGCGCGTGCTCAACGCGAGGCCGCCGCGCTGCGCTCGGGCTCGCCGCTCCAGCCGCCGCCAAGCGCGCGGAACAGGCCCACCGCGGCCACGTGCCGCGCCAGCGCGACCGACTCCTGCGCGTCTTCGGCCGCCAGCAGCACGCGCTGCGCATCGAGCACCGTCGAGAAGTCGACCGCGCCATGGCGGTAGCGCAGCTCGGCCATGCGCAGCGCGGCACGCGCATGCTCGATCGCCTGCTGCTGATGCGCAGCCTGTTCGGCGCTGCGCGCCACGTCGGCCAGGCCGTCTTCCACGTCGCGCAGCGCGCCGAGAATCACCTGCTCGTAGCCGGCCACCAGCTCGTCGCGCCGTGCCGTGCTCTGCGCCACCACGCCGACGCGACGGCCGCCGTCGAAGATCGTCGCCAGCACGCTGGCGCCCACGCTCCAGGCGAGCGAGCCCGAGCGCAGCAGCGTGCCGAGCGCCGCGCTGCTCGCGCCGCCCTCTGCCGTGAGCGTCAGCGTGGGCATCAGCGCCGCGCGTGCTGCCGCGACGTCGGCCTGCGCCGCGGCCAGCTCGGCTTCGGCCTGCCGGATGTCGGGTCGCCGCTGCAGGAGCGCGGCAGGCAGCCCGGGCGCCACCGTCGGTAAGGCGAGCGCGGCGAGCCGCGCGTTGCCCAGCATGAACGCCTGCGGCGGCTGGCCGGTGAGCACGGCCAGCACATCGATGGTCTGCTGCAACTGGCGCTCGAGCGGCGGCACGCTGGCGCGCACGGTGACCACCTGGGTCTGCTGGCGCAGCACTTCGAGCCCCGACAGTGCGCCCGCCTGCTGCTGGCGCTGCAGCAACGCGAGAACCGACTCGGCAATGGCCAGGCTGCGCTGGGCCAGCGCGATGCGCTCGCGCAGCGACAGCACCTGGAAGTAGCGCACGGCCACTTCGGCCTGCACCGACAGTCGAGCGGCCTCCAGAGCGAATGCGCCGGAGCGCACGCGCTCGCTCGCCGCATCGACGGCGCTGCGGCGCCGGCCCGCCAGATCGACCTCGTAGCTGGCGACGAGATCGGCCTGCCAGAGGTTGTCGGCGTGCTCACCGCGCGGCCGGTCGCGCGCCACGCCGAAGCCGGCCTCCAGCTGCGGCGCGCGCGCCGCATCGGCCACCTGGGCCAGCGCGCGCGCCTGGGCCAGCCGGCTGCGCGTGGCCTGAAGCTCGCGGTTGTGGCGCAGCGCCGCGTCGAGCAGGCGGGCGAGTTCGTCGCTGCCGAAGCCGCGCCACCAGGCCTCGGTGAGCCCCACAGCGGCGGCATCGCCCGATGCGCCCAGCCATGCGGTCGGCATGTTCAGCGCAGCCGCTGGCGGAGCCGGCGGCGTGCTCGCGCAGCCGCCGAGCAGCAGCAACGCCGCCGTCGCCCACGCCGATAGCCGAACGCGCCGCATCATGTCATCGCCAGCGCGGCCACCGGATGCAGCCGCGCCGCCTTGCGCGCCGGCAGGTAGCCGAACAGCACGCCGGTGGCGAAAGCGCTGGCCAGCGCCATGAGCGCCGGCGTGGCGGCGTAGACCACAGGATGCCCCACCCATTGCGCGGCCGCGGCCGCGGCAAAACCCACGGCCACGCCGGCGAGGCCGCCGATCGCGCACACCACCAGCGCCTCGACGTTGAACTGCAGCAGGATGTGCAGGCGCCGTGCGCCGGTGGCCATCCGGATGCCGATCTCGCGCATGCGCTCGGTGACACTGACCAGCATGATGTTCATGACGCCGATGCCGCCCACCAGCAGCGAGATCGCCGCCACCGAGCCGAGCAGCAGGCGCAGCGTGTCCTGCGTCTTCGCGGCGGCTTCCAGCAGCTCGGACAGGTCGCGCACCTGAAAGTCCTGCCGGCGGTGCCGCGCGGTGAGCAGCGTGGTCACGTCCCGCTCGGTGTCGTCGATGCGCGCCACGTCGTCGACCTGCACGGCGATCGAGCGCAGGTAGCGCTTGCCGAACAGCCGTGCCCGCGCGGTGGCCAGCGGCACGAAGGCCACGTCGTCCATGTCGGCGCCGCTGGTGGTGGCGCCCTTGGGCGCGAGCACGCCGATGACCTGGAACGGCACGTTGTTGACCAGCAGATAGCCGCCGATCGCCGGCGCGTCATCGCCGTAGAGGTTGCGCGCCACCGTGCGCCCGAGCACGATCACCGGCGCGTGGCCGGCCATGTCGGACTCGTCGAAGAAGCTGCCCTGCACCAGCGCCCAGTTGCGCGCCGCCGGCAGATGCTCCGAGGTGCCCGACACGTTGGCCACGTAGTCGGCCGCGCCGGCGCGCAGCGTGGCGCCGCTGCTGTATTCGGGCACGGCGTGGCGCACGTTGGGCAGCTGCGCGATGGCCTCGGCGTCCTCGGGCACCAGCGTCACCGGCTCGCCGGCCACGCGCACGCCGCGCGCACCGGGGCGCACGATCAGCAGGTCGGTGCCCATGGCGTCGATGCGCTCGAGCACCGCCTGGCGCCCGCCTTCGCCCAGCGACAGCATGGCCACCACCGACGCCACGCCGATCACGATGCCCAGCAGCGTGAGCGTGGTGCGCAGCACGTGGCTGCGCAGCGAGCGCCAGGCCATGCGCGCGGCCTCGGTCAGGTCGGGCAGGTGGTGCTGTGCATCGACGCTCCGCACCGTCCGCAGCAAACCGCCGTAGGGCAATGCCGCCTTCGGCGCGCCGCTGTCGTGCACGATGCGGCCGTCGGCAATGCGGATCAACCGCGTGGCCTGGGCGGCCACCTGCGGATCGTGGGTCACGAGCACGATGGTGTGGCCGCGCAGGTTCAGCGTGCGCAGCAGGCGCAGCACCTCGGCGCCGCTGGCGCTGTCGAGCGCGCCGGTGGGCTCGTCGGCGAGCAGCACGCGGCCGCCGTTCATCAGCGCGCGCGCGATCGACACGCGCTGCTGCTGCCCGCCCGACATCTGCGCCGGCCGGTGCCCGGCCTGCGCCGCCAGGCCCAGCGAGGCCAGCATGCGCTTGGCGCGCTCGATGCGCCGGGCGCGCGGCACGCCGGCGTAGATGGCCGGGATCTCGACGTTCTCGACCGCGCTGGCCGCGCCGAGCAGGTGGTAGTGCTGGAACACGAAGCCGAAGGTCTCGCGCCGCATCCGCGCCAGCGCATCGGGGCCGAGCTGCGCCACCTCGGTACCGTCGAAGCGGTAGCTGCCCGAGCTCGGCGCATCGAGGCAGCCGATCAGGTTCATCAGCGTCGTCTTGCCCGAGCCCGAGACGCCCATGATCGCCACGTACTCGCCTTCGTGGATGTCGAGCGACACGCCGTCGAGCACGGTCGTCTCGCCGTGCCGCCGCGTGATCTCGCGCAGTTCGATCAGCGCCACGGGCGCCTCAGCGCTGGGCCACGCGGGCCGTCGAGGTGGCGGGCGGGGTCGATGGGGTCGACGCCGGCTTGCGCCGCTCGCCCTCGCGCGGCGCCGCGCCGATCACCACCTGCTCGCCCTCCTGCAACCCGGCGACCACCTGGGCCTGGGTGCGGTTGCGCACGCCCACGGTCACCTCGCGCTCCTCGATGCGGCCTTCCACCAGCACGCGCGCGCGCCAGCGCGTCGGCGCGCCCTCGGCATCGCCGCCGCCGGCCGGCGCGGCGGCCTTGCGCGGCTTCAGCGCCGCCGTGGGCACCAGCAGCGCATCGCGCGCGCGGCCGAGCACGAAATACACCTGCGCGCTCATCTGCGGCTTGAGCCGCTGGTCGGGGTTGGCCACGTCGAACAGCACGTTGTAGAGCACCACGTTGTTCAGCGTCTCGGGCGTCGGCAGGATCTGCCGCACCTTGGCGCTCCAGCGCCGCTCGGCCCAGCCGAGGGTGTGGAAGTGCACGTCGGTGCCCGGCACGAGGCGCACCACGTCGGCCTCGGAAACCTGCGCCACCACGGTCATCGACGAGAGGTCAGCCACGCGCAGGATCAGCGGCGCCTGCTGGCTGGCGTTGAGGGTCTGGCCCGGCCGCGCATACAGCGCCACCACGGTGCCGGCGATCGGCGCATGGATGCGCGCATAGCCCACCTGCGCCTGCTCGATCTTGAGGTTGGCGCGCGTCTGTTGCTGCAAGGCCTGCAGCGCCGAGATCTGCGCCGCCGCCACGCGCGCCGCTGCGGCCGCGCTGTCCACCGCTTCCTGGCTGATCGCGTCGGCCTGGCGCAGCGACCTGGCGCGCGCGTGCTGGCGCTGCGCCAGATCGAGCTGGGCGCGTCGCTCGTCGAGCTGCGCGCCGAGGTTGCGCAGCGTCGCCTGGCCGGCCTCGACGCGGGCGCTCGGCACGGCGGCGTCGATCGCGGCCAGCAGCGTGCCGGCCTCGACCTTGTCACCGATGCTCACGTGAAGCCGCTCGAGGCGGCCCGACACCTGGGTGCCGACATCGACGAACTCGCGCGGCTGCAGCGTGCCGAGCGCGACCACCGCGTCTTCGATATCGCCGCGTTCCACCGCGGCCGTGGCCACGTGGTGCAGCGGCGCATTCGAGCGCGCCGCGTTCCAGGCCACACCGGCGACGCCGAGCAGCATGGCCGTCATCAACCCCGGCAGCCAGTGCATCGCCCACGCGCGTGCGCTATTGGGTGCAGGCAGGCGAGAGGGGCGTCGAGCGGGGCGGCGATCGGTCATGGTCGGCGTCCATCGTCGGGCCGGCGAGTCGGCCCGTGACGATGGATCAGCCTCACAGAGCAGGCAGCGGCCTGTTTCGTACAGCTGCGACTCGTACGGCGTCGGGCAGCAGCGCGCGCATGGGGCGCACGCGCACCCGCTGCGCGGCGGCGAGCCGGGTGCTCGTCAGCTGCCGCATCAGCTGCCGCACCTGCACGATCTCGACATCGTCCATCACCGCGTGGTGCAGCATCAGCCCCAGCGCCGCGGGGTCGCTGTCCACCGCGCGGGCGAGCGCGGCATCGATGGCCCCGAGCGCCGCGCCGGCATCGCCGCCGGCCCCGCGCCAGTGGCGACACCAGTCGACCTGCACCGGCAGCTCGGGCAGTGCCGGCTGCGCGGCCGCGCTCGCGTCGCGCGACAGCAGCGCGAAACCCAGCGCCGGCAACTGCGGCGGCAGGTCGGGCGCGCAGCGGTTCCACGGCGGCGTGAAGATGTCATCGAGCCGGCGGCCGAAGGCGCGCTGCAGCCGCAGGCGGCCGGCGCGCAGGTCGGCCAGCCGGGCCTCCAGGCTGCGTGCGCTGCCGAACTCGCTCTTGCGGGTCTTGCGGCCGGGTTCGCTCGCGCCCTCGTGGTCGAAATGCGCATGGCCGTGCTGGTGCACGCCGATGCGGCCCTGCGATGCATCGGTGCGCGCGCAAAGCGCGTCGGCCAGTGCGGCGTCCAGCGCCAGCGGGATCACCGCGAGGTCGATCGGTGCATCGGCCGAGCGCATCGCATCGAGCAAGGCGAACAGGCGCTCGTTGGCCCAGCCGGCATCGTCGTCGCGCACGAACCAGTTGAGCGGCGCGTCGCGGCGCGCCAGCGCTGCATGCAGCGCCGGCCAGCGGAAGACGTTGGCGCTCTCCCTCATGCCGGCACAGCCTTGTGCACCAGTCGCGCCAGCAGCTCGGCGCTGCGCGTGGCACCACCCAGGTCGAGCGCAGCCGGGCGCGGCGCGAAGTCGAGCAAGTCGTCGAACGCCACCGCCAGCCGCTCGGGCACGGCCAGCGCGCTGCCCAGCACGCGCAGCGCACCCAGCTCGGCGAGGCGTTCGGCGCGCACGCGCTGCTCGTTCTCGGTCGAGGTCTCGTACGGCACCACCAGCGCCGGTACACCCGAGGCCACGAGGTCGAGCGCGCTGTTGTAGCCGCACTGGCTCAGGCTCGCGCGCGCCTGGCGCATCTCGGCCACCATGTCGCTCACATGGCGCAGCAGCTGCACGCCGGGGTCGCCGGCCGCCTGCTGCTGCAGCGCCAGCCAGTCGGCCTGTGGCAGGAAGGGGCCGGCCACGATGCGCATCGGCACCGGCTCGCGCATCAGCGCGCGCCCCGCCAGCGCCGCGCGATACAGCGGCGCGCCGACGATGCCGCCGCCGGCCGAGACCAGCAGATGTGTCCCGCGGCGCGCGTTGCCGCGGGGCCGCACCGGCACCACATAGCCGGTTGCGTGCACCGGCGTGCGCATCGGCCGGCGCGGGTGGAAGCTCTGCTCCAGCCGCGCGAAGGCCGGGTCGCTGTGCACCAGCACGGCGTCGAAGTAGCGATCGGCGAGCCAGCGCGCGCGATCGTCGTGATGCTGCTGGTCGGGCCGCGCATCGACCAGGATGTCGCGCAGGCTGCAGACGATGCGCGCCGGCACCGCCTGCGCCCGCGCGCGGCGGATCAGCGGCAGGATCTCGCCGGCGAACTTCTTGCGGCCGAACGGGAACAGCTCGATCAGCACCACCGCCGGCTGCACGCGCTCGCGCGTGGCATCGATCAGCGCGCGGCGCGCGGCCTGCGCGGCCGCCGCGTCGAAGCGGCCGTCACGGCTGACCACGGTGTGGCCGTCGTCCATGCCCAGCGGCGGCAGGTCGATGCGCTCGATGCCCTCGGGCACCGTCACGCCCGGCGGCAGCCGGCCGCCGTTGAGGAACACGACGTGGAAGCGCTCGCGCAGTGCCTCGGCCAGCGCGAACGATCGCGTCAGATGGCCAATGCCCAGCGAGTGCTGGCAGTAGAAGAGCAGCGTTGCGCGCCGCGCCGGGTCAACCATGACGACGCTCCACCAGGGCGAGATACGCGCCGCGCTGGCGCAGCAGCGCCTCGTGCGAGCCCGATTCGACGAGCCGACCGCCTTGCAGCACCAGCACACGATCGAACGAGCCCATGTCGGCATAGTCGTGCGCGATCACCAGCAGCGTGCGGCCCTGGTGCACGCGGGCCACCGATTCGTGGATCAGCCGCGCCGACACCGCGTCGATCGACGCGGTGGGCTCGTCCATCACCAGGATCGCCGGCTCCTTGACCAGCGCGCGCGCCAGGCACAGCCGCTGGCGCTGCCCGCCCGACAGCGTGGCGCCGCGCTCGCCCAGCTCGGTGTCGTAGCCCTCGGGCAGGTCGACGATGAACTCGTGCGCCCGTGCATGCCGCGCCGCGACCTCCACCGCCTCGGCGCTCGCGTCGGGTCGGCCGTAGGCGATGTTCTCGCGCACCGACACGCCGAAGAGCAGGTTGTCCTGCAGCACGATGCCGATGGCGCGGCGCAGGCTCTCGCGGCGGTAGCGCCGGATGTCGATGCCGTCGATCAGGATGCGCCCGCCGGTGGGCTCGTACAGCCGCAGCAGCAGGTTGACGATCGTGCTCTTGCCCGCGCCCGAGGGCCCGACCAGCGCCACGCGTTCGCCGGCCGCGATGCGCAGCGACACGCGATCGAGCACCGGGCGAGCGTCGGCGTAGGCGAACGACACGTCCTCGAACACGATCTCGCCGGCGCAGTGGCCCAGCTCGAGCGCGTCGGGCGGGTCGGCCACGTCGGGCTCCAGCGCCAGCAGCGCCGACACGCGCTCGACGCTGACACCGGCGCGCGAGAACTTCACGGCCAGGCGAGCGAGGTCGCGCACCGGCTTGTACAGGCTCGTCACGTAGGCCACGAAGATCAGCAGCTCGCCCGGCGAAAGCCGCTGCGCCAGCACCTCGTGCGCGCCGAGCAGCACCACCACCGCCGTGCCGACGGCGCTGAGGATGGCGATCGCACGCACGATGGCTCCGCTGATGCGCACGCTCTTCACGCCGCTGTCGTGGTTGCGCCGGATCTCGTCGCGAAAGCGATCCTCCTCGAAGCTCTGGCGGCCGAAGGCCTGCACCAGCGCGATCGAGGCGAGCACCTCGTTCAGGCGCGTGGCCATGCGGCCCTCGTGCCTGCGCTGCTCGCGCACCGAGGCCTTCACGCGGCGGTTGAGCCAGAAGATCACCGCCAGCAGCGGCGGCAACGTGAGGCTCACCACCGCGGCGAGCTGCCAGTTGAGCAGGAACATCACGATCAGCATCGCCACCAGCGTGACGGCGTGGCGCGCGACGGTGAGCGCCCAATCGCCGAACATGTCGCGCAGCAGATTGGTGTCGCCCGCGACCTTGGTGATCAGCTCGCCGCTGCGCAGCTCGCGGTGCCGCGCCAGCGACAGGCGCTGCAGGTGCGCGAACAGCTCGCCGCGCAGATGCCAGGTCAGCCGATGCCCGACGCGTGCGCTCGAATACAGCTGCAGGTACGAGAAACCGCCGTTGGCCACCGCCACCAGCGCGATCGCCGCCGCCAACGCCAGCAGCGCCGGCCAGGTGCCCAGCGCGAGCAGGCCTTGCAGCGGCGCGAGCGAGTCTGGCAGCGGGCGGCCGAGCAGCAGGTGGTCGAAGATGATCTTCAGTGGCCAGGGCGCGATCAGCTCGGTCAGCACCACGCCCACGAGGCCGGCGACCGCCAGCGCGAGCGCGCCGCGCTGCTCGCGCAGACTTTCGACGACGATGCGGCGGAAGGGGCTGCGCGGCGCGGTCACTGCACGACCCTTCGCGCTGGGCGCTCCGGGATGAGCGCTTGGGAGCGGCCCGGCGCGCTCATAAGGCAACCTCGTGTCGATGCGCCAGGCAATCGTCGCTGCCGGCCACGGCCTGCAGGCCCTGCTCGGCCAGCGCGATCGCCTCGCGGGCCTGGGTGATCCACCCGGCGCGGTGGCGCACGAAGAAGCTGTAGGCCTTGCGCAGCAGCAGCGCGCGCAGGTGCCATTGCAGGTCGGCCTCGACGCAGCAGCGGTCGAACGCGTCGCGCGCGACGTCGATCAGGTGCCGGGCCAGCCAGCGGCGGCGCGATTCGGCCAAACCGCTGTCGGTGAGCAGCTGGCTCGCGCAGTCGGCCACGTCGTGCGCCGGATGGCCGAGCGCGAGGTTGTCGAAGTCGAACAGCACGAGGCGCGAGCCGCTCACCAGCAGCTGATCGATGTGGAAGTCACCGTGCACGTTGACCGATGTGGTGGCCAGAGGCAGTCGCTCCAGCGCAGTCATCACGCGCACCAGCGACGGCGCGAGCGCCGGCTCGGCGCGCACGAGCTTGGACGCTTGCTTGCGCGTGCGCGCGAGCAGCACCGCCGGGTCGAGGCGGTCGGTGGCCAGCGGCGCCATCGCCTGCAAGCCCTGCAGGCCGCGCACCAGTTGCGCCAACCGACGTTCGGCATCGTCATCCGCCAGCGCTTCGCGCAGCGGCGTGCCAGCCACACCTTGCTGCCACAGCGCTTGCAGCTCGGCGCTGGCCGCCAGCGGGCGCGCGACGGCGAAGGCATCGGAATGCGATTCGCCGTAGGACCACAAGGCCCTCAGGTGGCGGGCATTGACCTTCCAGCGCGCATCGGCGTGGCACTTGCCGTAGATCGCCGGTAACTCGGGCGCGCCACGCGCCGTGAAGCGCACGGTGCAGTGCGATTCGGGCTCGTAGCGCACGATGCCTGCGTGCCATTCGGCGCCGCGACCGGGCGCGAAGGGTTCGCCGACAACGCCGCGCGCGGTCGCATCGCCGTCGAGCATCTGCGGCAGTGCCTTCAACGCAGGGTCGTGCGGCAGCAGCCAGGCCACGGCATCGATGGACGGCAGGTGCAGCGCGCCATGCTCGCGCGCCGCCGCCGCGCTGGTGCCGCGCGAGTGGGCGCGCAGGTAGAGCCAGGGCGCCCGCATCGATTCATCGGCCCACGCGTACGCGACGCCGAGGTACGGCGCACCCGCCTCCTCGGTCTTGCGCGAGATGCGCCGTCGCGACTGGTGCAGCACCAGCCGCGCCGGATCGCAGCCACGCCAGGCCGGGATCCATTGCACGAGTTGCTCGCCGATGCGCGGCGCGTCGAGCAGCAGCGCGCTGTGGTCGGGTGTGGGCATCAGGCGGCCTCCTGCAGTGGCGCGTCCGCATCGCCCGGCAGGCCATGGCGCAGGATTCCCTCAGCCAGCGCGAGCAGCCGTGGTACCAGCGCAAAGCGGCCGGGCTTCAGGTTCACCAGACAGCGCCACACACGCTGGGCGAACAGGCTGTGCGCCACGCTCCAGGCGAGCGCGGCCGGCTCGATGCGCGACCCGCTGACGTCGGCATGGGCATCGACGAAAGCGCGGCACGCCGGCCACACGGCCGCGATCGGCCGGCTGTCGAGCAGCGCGCGGTACATCGCATCGGCGATCCAGTCGCCCAGATCGAGCAGCGCAGGGCCATGGCGCACGTTGTCGAGGTCGATCAGGCCCAACTGGCCCTCGTGCACCAGCAGGTTGCGCGGGTGCAGGTCGCCATGCAGCGTGACCAGCGCCGCGCCCTGCAAATGCACCAGGCCCGCGCTGAGGCGCTGCGCCAGGCCCGCCGCGTCGTCGCCGCGCACCAGCGCGAGCGTGCGGGCCACGAGGTCCAGGCGTTCGCACAGCACGCCGCACGCGCTGCGCCGCGAGGCCGGCACCGCCGTGCCGTGCAGCGCCGCCAGCATCGCACCGACCTGCTCCGATGTGCGAATGCCGGGCACCGGCTCGACGTCGAGCAGCGCGCGGCCCGGCAGCGCCGTCTGCCACTGCGTGCCGAAGTCGGCATGCCACAGCAAGGGCCGCGGCGTGAGCAGGCGACCCGCGCGCGCGGCGGGGCTCTCGTGCAGCGCGCGCAACACGGCCTGCGTGACCTCGCCGCTGCGCTCGACATCGGCCTTGGCGTAGACGGTGTGTGCCTGCGCCGGCGCGCCGCGCGCGGGCTCGACCCACAGCCGCGCACGCGCGCTCACGCGAAGCTCGGGCACCAGCTGGGCCAGCGCCACGTCGTGCGCCAGGAGGCGTGCGCCGACGCCCGCCAGGCATGTCGCGACCGCCGGCAGCAGATCCGTGCCCAGGCGCTCGCCGTCGCCGAGCCAGCGCGCGGCCTCGCCGAGCTTCGGGTCCAGCGGCCACCACCAGGCCACCATGTCGAGCGCGCCCTCGTGCAGGCTCGCCGGCATCGACGGCTGCAGCGAGGCGCTCGGCAGCTGCTGCCAGCGCCGCAGCGATTCGCCCCCAGTGCAGAAGCGCGCCGCGACGGTCTGTTCGTCGAGCCGGCCGTCGGCATCGCGCACCGACAGGCGGTACGACACCGCGAGGTTGCGGCGCGGCCGGTACTTCACGCGATCGATCGCACAGCGTTCGAGGCGACGGCCCACGGCGCGCAGATGCGGCTCGAACACACCTTGCATCGCGGCGGCATCCAGCGCGACCGGCAGCTGCGGTAGCGATGAATCCACCGGCAGGTCGCCGACCACGTTGCGCGAACCGTTCATCGCGCCAACTCCGGCACAACCGCGAGATCGACATCGCCGTCCGGCCCATGCAAACCCGCGCCCGCATGCGACCGTGCCATCAACACGCCACCGTCCCCGCGCAGGCGCACGTGCAGCCAGCGCCCGTGCAGCCGCCAGGCACCGATGTGCCACATCGACGCTTCGGCGCCGCGCGCATGGAACCACAGGTCGGTGCGCCGCTCGCCGTCGTGTTCGATCGCGATGCGCAGCGCCGTGGCGGCTTCGCCCGCGTCACCGCTCGCCGGCACGTCGGCCACGTGAATCGCCGGTGCGGCGTCACGCCACGGCAGCAGCACGCTGTCGAAATCCACGTCACGCCCGCGCGCGTGGCAGCGCCAGGCCGGCGCGCTCTGCTTGTGGCCGTAGCGGGCCGACACCCAGCCTTCGGCCAGCTCGACCGTCTGCGCCTCGCGCAGCGGGTGGGCGATCGCGAGCTGGGGGCTGTCGAGCACGACGCTGGCGTCGCTGCGCCACGCGCATCGGCCCTGGGCCTCGGGGCCGAGCTGGAAGTTCAGCGCGTAGTCGTGCAGCGAAGGGGCGCGCAACGCATCGGCGACGATCCAGTACAGGCCGTCGACGAACACGATCACCCGCTGGTGCACCGCGTCGTATTCGTGGCTCGCGCAACGGCCGTGCAGCAGGCTGAAGCCGCGGCCGTGCACGGCCTCGCGCAGGCCAGAGCGCGGCGCCGGACCGCTGACCTTGTGGCGCATCGAGCCGGCGGCGTGGCGCGACTCGCGCGGCGCAGGCTTGGGCAGGTACCGCGTCTGCTGGCGGCCGTCGACGCACACCGTGTTGTGCGCCGCCGTGCCGCGGAAGTGCACGCGCCAGTTCACCTCGCCCGCCTCGCTGTAGGTGTAGCGCCCTGGGTCGACGACCAGCGAGCGGCCGAACGCGGCCAGCTCGAAACTCAGGCAGTCGAAGTGGCCGTGGTTGCCCTCGCCGAGCGGGCCGCTGTCCAACACCAGGTACTGCGGCTGATCGATGTCGTGCGCGCCGCTGCCCCAGCTGCTGCGCAGCACGGTGTAGCCGCTGGCCGCGAAATGCGCCGCCGTGCTGGCCGGCGGCCGACCGGCGCGCCCGCGCGTGGCCGCCCAGCGCATGTCGTCGCGGCCGTAGAGTTCGGCGCCCTGCGCCAGCAGCTCGAGAAAGCCGCGCGCATCGCCGTCGGACAGGCTGGGCGACACGCCATCCGGCTTGTGCACGTGCAGGCAGAAGCCGAGCGCACGTTCGAGCAGCGCGTCCATCTCGGCCGGCACCGGCACGCCGTGGCGCGCCGCCAGCCGCCGCACGTGCAGCCAGTTGCGCAGCGCAAGGTGGTGGTAGTCGCTCGACAGCTCGCAGTGCACGCCGTCGGCCAGCAGGTCGGCGCGCAGGTTGGCCAGCGTTTCAGCGAGCGCGAACGCGCGCCAGTGCGCTGCGCGCGCCATCTCGGGCAGCGCCACGCCGGCGAGGAAGATCGCATACAGCTCCAGCGTGCGATGGTTGCGCTTGGACGTGAGGTGCGTGCACAGGAACTCCACCTGCTCGCGCAGCGACTCGAGCATGCGCCGCAGGAAGGCGGCGTCGATCGGCGCCACGCGATCCGGGTGCACGGCGCGCGCGTCGGCGAAGGCGCGCAGGCTGTAGATCCAGTTTTGCACGCGGCGGCCGGTCACGTCGGCGGCGATGAACCCGGGCGGCACGCTGCGCATCCAGCCGTCGATCAGCTGCATCCAGCGCCGCGCATAGTCCGCATCGCCGGTCTGCAGGAAGGCGGCGCCGAGACCGGGTGCGTAGTAGAACTTGTGCAGCAGGATGTGCCACTCGACATCGGCGCTCGGGTTGGCCAGCCAGTCCACCGGGTCGGGCAGCGTGTGCAGCTCGTGATTGAACTCGAAGCGGCCTTGCATCAGCGCCTCGATCTTGTGCGGCGCGCATTCCTCGGCGTCGACCACCAGGTCGATGTGCACGTCGCGCGGCGAGCGCCAGTGCGCGAGCAGCGCGGCATCGTCCATCGCATCGAACGGCGCGCGGAAGATCGAACCCACACAAGCCGGTTTACCCGGCAGCTCGCGCGCCAGCGCGAGGCCGTGCATGAGCGTCATGCGGCGGCCTCCGCGCGCCGCAGCTGCGCGTCGAACAGCTCGCGCAGCGCCACGGTGGTGCGCCGCGAATCGAAGCGGTCGATCATGCGCTGGCGGCCGTCGCGCGCGAGCCGTGCATGCAGCGTCTCGTCGCACAGCAGGCGCTGCAGCGCGGCGGTCAGCGCCTCGGCGTTGCGCGGCGGCACGAGCAGGCCGTGCACGCCGTCATCGATCATCTCGGGGATGCCGGAGATCGCCGTCGACACCACCGGCACGCCCATCGCCATCGCCTCGGCCAGCACGTTGGGGAAGCCGTCGCGGTCGCCGTCGGCCATCACCTGACACGGCAGCGCGAACACATGCGCGCGGGCGTAGAGCGCGCGCAGGCCGTCCTGCGTCAGCGGACCGTGCAGCTGCACATGGGCCGCGAGGCCGCGCTCGCGGATCTGTGCGCGGATCGGCTCGTAGGCGCTGCCGCGCTCGCCCACGATCAGGCAGCGAAACGGCACGCCGGCGTCGCGCAGCTGCGCGCAGGCCTCGACCAGCTGATCGAAGCCCTTTTTCTCGACGAAGCGTCCCACCGCCAGCACCAGCGGCGGCGCTTCGTCGCGCGCTGCGTCGTCGGCCGCGGGGCGGAACCAGTCGGTGTCGAGGCCGTGGTAGATGGTGTGCACCTCGTCGGGCCGGGCATGGCGCGCGCGCAGCACCTGGGCATTGGCGCAGGTGCAGGTGGCCACGAAGCGCGCGCCCGCGAGCTTGCGCTCCAGCAGGCGGCCGGGGTTCAGCTCGGGTTGGTAGATGTCCTTCGCATGCGCGGTGAAGCTGTAGCCGATGCCGGTCATGCGGCTCGCCAGCCAGGTGATCGTGGCCACGCCGTGGCAGAAGTGGCCGTGCAGGTGGCCCACGTCGGCATGGCGCATCACGTCGGCGGCAATCTCGCCGGCCTGCAGGAACTCCTTGACGAACACCTTGCGCAGCCGCAGGCGGCCTTCGTCGTCGCGCCCGCGGTGGCGCCAGGCGAGCGCGAGCGCGCTGGCGAGCGCGCCCGCCCAGCGCAGCGGGTGGCGCTGCAGCACGCGTGCATGCGCACGCCAGTAGCGCGGCAGATTGGCGTGCAGCCACGGCAGCAGCGTCGTGCCCGACAGCGGGCTGGCCTTGGGCAGATGCGTCAGCGGCGCGCGGATCGCCGCCACCACCGGGTGCGTGTGCGGCTCGTCTTCGCGCTTCACCGCGTAGAGCCGCAGCCGCATGCCGAGCCGTTCGAGCTGGTGGATTTCGTGCGCGATGAAGGTCTCCGACAGCCGCGGGAAGCCATTCATCACGTAGGCCACGCTGTGGCGTGAAACCGCGTTGCCGCGCGCTGCCGGCGGCGTGGCGGGTGCGGCCTCAGGCGGCAGCGCGAGAGGTGAGCGCGAGAGCGCGTTCATCGTGCAGGTCCAGCAGCTGCATCAGCTGCCGCAGGTTGTGGTCGTTGTCGAAACGCTGGGTCACGGTCAGCCGCGCGGTGGCGCCGAGGCGATCGGCCAGCGCGCGGTCGTCGATCAGGCGGACCAGCGCGTCAGCCAGCTCGTGCGGCGCATCGGGGTCGACCAGGCAGCCGTTGTGGTCGTGCTGCACGAGCTCGGGAATGCCCGAGACGCGCGTGGCCACCACCGGCAACGCCATCGCCATGGCTTCGAGCAGCACGTTGGGGATGCCGTCGCGGTCGCCGTCGGCGCTCACGCGCGAGGGCTGCACGTAGACGGCTGCGCGCGCATAGCGCTCGACGACCTGCTCGCGCGTGAGCCGGCCGGCGAGCTGCACGTGGTCGGCGAGGGCTAGCGCCGCGATGCGCGCGGCCAGGCGATCGTGTTCCTCGCCGTAGCCGACGATCTCGCAGCGGAAAGGCCGGCCCGCGTCGCGCAACAGCGCGCAGGCCCCGATCAGCGTGTCGAACCCCTTCTTGGCGCGCAGCCGGCCGACGCTGAGGACGAGCGGCACCAGCGAGCGGGCGCGGCGATGCCGCGGATGGAATACGCAGGCGTCGACGCCGTGGTACATGCGGTGCACTGCCGCCCGCGGCGCGATGTCGGCGAGCGTGCGCGCGTTGAACTCGGTGCAGGTGACCGTGAATCGCGCCGCCTCGAGCCGGCGCCTCAGGTCGCGCTCGCTCGACAGATAGATGTCCTTCGCGTGCGCCGAGATCGAGAACGGCAGGCCGGTGAGCGCCGACACGGCAGCCGCCAGATCGGCCGGCCAGGCGATGAAGTGCGCGTGCAGATGGTCCACGCCGTCGTCATGCAGCCGGCCCGCGAGCCAGCCGGCGCGCACGAACAGCGCCATCGCGTCGCGCCCGCCCCGCACCGCGCGCAGCAACGAGGTCGCCCAGCGCTGCGGATGGCGCAGCGCCACGACAGCGTGATGCCGCATGAAGCCCGGCAGGTCGTCGCGCAGGCGCGCCGGCACGCGCACCACGCTCGCGCGCACGCGGGCCACGTCGGCATGCGCCACCGGGTCGGTGGGATCGGCCAGCGTGTAAAGCCGCAGCGCGAGCCCCTGCCGTTCGAGGCCCAGCACCTCCTCGAGGATGAAGGTCTCGGAAAGCTTGGGGAAGATCTTGACTAGCAGGCCGATGCGGCGGGCTGTGGGTACGCGGTCCATGCGGCGCCTCGCTGCGGATCGAACGGCCGGCTCAGGCCGCGGGGGGTGGCGGGGCCGAGGCCCACGGCCTCGAGTACGGCAGCCGTCACATGCTCCAGGCCGTCGAGGCGGCGCAGCGCGACCGGCGCTTCGCACCGCTCGAGCGCGGCCAGCTCGGCGCGCAGCGCGCGCATCAGCGTGGCCGGCGTCAGCTCGCCCGGATGCAGCATGCGCACCAGGCCCAGCGCGGCCATGCGCTCGGCGCGCAGGCATTGCTCGACGCCCGGCTGCACGCGCGGCACGAGCAGCGCACGCTTCTTCAGCGTCAGCAGCTCGCACACGGTGTTGTAGCCGCCCATGGCCACCACCACGTCGGCAGCGGCCATCAGCGACATCATGTCGTCGCAGAAATCCTGCGCGCTCACGCCGGGCAGGGCCGACACCGCCTCGGCCACCGCGGCGCGTTGCGCGTCGCTCATCTCGGGCCCGCACACGATGTGGGTGCGCGGCCGCTGCGCCTGCGGCTGATCGGCCAGCGCGCGCAGCGTCGTGCTGACGAGGGTGTAGCCGTCCTCGCCGCCGCCCGGCGTCACCAGCACCAGCGGCTCGTGGCCGTGCACGCCGAGCGCGACACGCACCTCGTCGCGGCTGCGCTGCCCGCCTTCGCGCGCGATGTAGCCGCAGAACTGCACCTTGGCCGCGGCGAACGGCGGAAATCCGTATTCATGGCGCAGGTCGAACACCTCGGGGCAGCCGACCACGAGCACCTGGTGGTAGTAGGCGCTGATGGCGTCGAAGTAGCCGTTCTTGCGCCAGACATGCGCGGTCTTCTCCGGGCTGTCGAGGATGTCGCGCAGCAGCAGCATGAGCTTGGGCCGCCGCGGCCCGGCGGGCAGCGAGCCCAGCGCGCCGGCCAGCTCGTCCTCGACGCCGAAGGGCTTCTTGTCGACGAGGATCAGGTCGGGCTCGAAATCGACGATCGCCGCGCGGATCAGGTTGGCGCGCAGCCTCACCGTGTGCTCGAGCGTCAGCGGCAGCGAGCGCGCGCCGTAGCGGCCTTCGACGTTGCGCGCCAGGCAGGGCAGCTTCACGTAGTCGATGCGCGGCGGAATGCGGAATGCATGCAGCATCGGCGAGCCGGTGAGCACCAGCACCGAGACGTCGTTCGACGCCTGCACCAGATGCCGCGCCACCTCGAGCATGCGGCGGATGTTGCCGAGGCCAAAGGTGTCGTGCGAGTAGATCAGGATGCGTCTCATGGCCGGGCGCCGCCTCGTGAATCAGCGTGACTCATGGGCGGACAGAGCGCGAGCGCGGTCGTCAGATACGAGGGATCTGCTCGCCGTTCGCAGGGCCGATGGCCGGCGCAGGGCAAGACGCCACCGTGCGGTGGCGTCCAGGTCAGCGAGCGCGGCGAAACCGGTGGGTTGTGCCTAACGGCACAGTGGCGCGTCCTTCGTGGTGCCCACGATGGCGCGCAGCGCGTCGAGCTGCGGGATGTGGGTGCCGCACAGGCCGACGCCCGAGCGCACCATCTGCCGCACCACGTCGCGTGGCGCCGATGCCGGATGCACGGCGCGAACCAGAGCCGCCACGCCGGCGGCAAGGGGCGCGGCCATCGAGGTGCCGCTCCAGACGGCGAAGCCGCCGCCGGGCACGGCGCTGGTGATTCCGTCGCCCGGTGCTGCGGCCTGGATCCACGAACCGGAGTTGGCGACCGAGGCCAGCTGGCCATCCGCACTGCTGGCCGTCACCGAGATCAGCCCGTACACCGACTCGGCGGCCGGATAGTCGCGGGTCGACACGCTGCCGTCGTTGCCGGCTGCCGCCACGATCACCGCGCCGCCGCCGGCTGCGCAGCGCTCGCGGTCGGCGTTGTAGCCGGGGTCGGCGAAGGCGTTGGCCTCGCGATCGGTCGGCGCCGGCATTGCACAGGCCGCCAGCTCGGCCACGACATCGAGGATGCGCGTGCGGGTGGGCGTGCCCAGACTCAGGTTGATCACGTGCGCGCCATCGGCGGTGGCCGGGTTGCCGTCGGGGTCCACGGCATGGAGCAGGGCCTCGGCCAGCACCCAGGTGTTGCCGGTGCCGCTGGCATCGAGCACGCGCAGCGGCACGATGCGCGCCTCCGGCGCGGCCAGCGCCACCAGGCCTGCCACGTGCGTGCCATGGCCGAAGCCGAGGTCCAGCGTCGTGCCGACTTCCGACGGGTCGTTGTCGCCATCGACGAAATCGCGGCCCGGCAGCAGGTGCCCGGCAAGCGCCGGATGCCCCGCGTCGACGCCGGTGTCGAGCACGGCCACACGCATGCCGGCGCCGCGGGTGATCGCCTGCGCCGCGGGCAGCTGCAGCGCTGCGGGCGCCCATTGCACCTGGTATGCCGCCGGCGAGCCGATGGCCCACACCAGATTGCGCCTCGCCTCGGGGCTGCGCTGCATCACGTTGCGTTCGGCGCGCAGCACGCCGGGTTCGGCCGCCAGCGCACGGGCCACCGCGTCGGCGTCGCCGCCGGGCGGCACGGCGAGGCGAAAGATCGGTCTCGCGCCGAAGCGGGCGGTGAGGCTCAGCCCGTACTTGACCAGCAAGGGCTGCAGCCCATTGCCGTCGAACAACTGCACCAGCACCTCGCCGGGCACGGCCTCCACAGCAGCGCGCGCTGCCTGCACCGGCACCAGCGCCGTCACCATGAGCATGGCCATGCAGCAGGCGGCGGACGAAGAACGAATTCGACGCAACAGATTCAGGATCGACGACACGGCTCGGCTCCCCCAGACACTTGCGGACGTGCGGCTGACGACAGAGCAGCCGCAGCTCGCGCTGATACACGCACCCTCACCTTGGGTTCACCAGCCCCCGTACAGGGCGAAGGCCGACCAGTAATAGGGATGCGCGTGACGTTCGCGCACGACGCGCTGGGCGGCCTGCACGGCAGCCGCCGGCGCCGAGCCGGCGCGCAGCGCGGTGTAGAAGGCCGTCATGTAGTCGGCCGTCACGGCATCGTCGATCGGCCACAGGCTGGCCAGCACGCGCGCGGCACCGCCGGCCATGAAGGCACGCACGAGGCCCACCATGTCGTCGACCTCGCCTTGCTCGGCCAGCGCCGTCTCGCAGGCGCTCAGCACGCAGATGCCAGGCTTCAGCGACAGCGCCTGCGCCGCCTCGGCGCTCAGCACGCCGTCGCGCAGGTGCAGCGCCGAGAAGCGCGGGTTGTCGTGCCGGAACTGCGCGTGGCAGGCCAGGTGCAGCACGTCGGCGTCGCCCACCAGCGGCAGCAACCGTTCGAGCGTGGCGTCGGCGCCGACCAGCGTGGTTGCCACGTCGAACAGGGCTGCCACCTGGTGCACCTCGCGCCGCGCATGCGGCAGGCGCGACGATTCGCCCAGAGCCAGCAGCCGGCGCGGCGCCACCAGCGGCCGGGCGAGCGCATCGGCCGCGAGGCGCGCGCTCGGCGCCACCGCAATCTGCAGCTGCTCGGCCAGCGCCGGGCCACCGTCGTGCAAGGCGCCGAACGGCAGCGCGCCGAGCGGGCCGTGCGGCACGACCATCAGCCGTCTGATGGCGCGCAGGCGATGCGCCAGCGGCGCCCAGATCAGCGCATGCAATCGTCCCAGACGCGCGTGCATGCGCCGGTGCAGCGTGTCGAGGTGACGGACCATCGGGGCGCTGCCGTGACGCAGGGTCTCGACCTGGAAGCGCGCCGACTGCAGCGCCGCCACCACCTGCTGCCACGATGCCATGCGGCGCTGAACTCGCACGCCGGCGGCGGTGACGATGCAGGCGAACAGTTCATCGTCGAGCACGCCGAATTCGACCAGCGCATCGCCGTCGCGCAAGCGCTCGACCAGCGCGCCGAGGTCTTGTGCCGGCTGCGGCGCACCGGCGATGCCAGGCCGCCGCTCGGCGCTGCCGCGGATGCGATGGCGGCGGGCGAGTTCGATCAAGCGGTGCTCGGTGTCGCGCAGATCGTCGAGCAGTGCGGTGGCGGGCTCCCCTTCGTCGTTGCGCTGCTGCACCCTGCGGACCAGCCAGTTCAGGCGCACGCGCAGCGCAGCCATGCCGTCGTCATCGGCTTCGCGCTCGCGACGCGACAGCTGTTCGTGCATCGACAGCGCGCGCACCCGGTCGATCTGGGCGAGCACGGCGCGTGCGCGCGTGTCGTCGGGCCTGTCGTGGTGCGCCTGCAGATCCAGCCGCAGCAGCTCGCGAAACGGCAGCAGGTGGTCGGCGAGAAAGGCGCGGCGCAGGTCGTGATCGGGCAGCGCGGCGCGCTGGTCCTCGAACAGTTCGACGGCTCGCTCGAAGGCCAGCCGCGCGCCGTGCGCATCGTCCAGGCTCGCGGCGGCGAGGCCCTTGCCCGTCCAACCCTGCGCCTGCGCGCCCTGCAGCTGCATCGCCTGGGCGCGGGCCAGCAAGTCGTCGAACAGCGCTGCGGCCTGCGTCGCCTGGCCGGACCGCAATTGCGCCTGCGCCCCCACGAGGTCGGCGCGCCAGCGGCCGTCGCGATGGCCCTCGGTGTCGAAACCATGTGCGGCGCGTTCGGCGTCGGCGATCGCATCGGTGACGCGGCCGGTGCTCAGCGCCAGCACGGCACGCGCCAGCGCCACATGGGCCACGCCCACGGCATTGCCCAGCTCCAGATACCGCGCTTCGGCGTCGGCCAGATCCTGCCGCGCCGCATCCGTGCGGCGCATCCACGCGAGGGCGCGACCGCGCTGCACCAGCGCGCCGGCCTGCTCGTCGCGCAGGCCAAGGCGATCGAAAGTGGCCAGCGCGGCGTCGAACATCGCCAGCGCTTCGGGCAGAAGATTCAACTCGAGGTACAGGTCGGCCAGCTGCTTCTCGGCCACCGCCGCGCGCTGCGGCATGGCGAGCGATTCGTAGCGTTGGCGCGCGCGCTCCATGCCCGCCAACGCCTCGGTGTAGTGGCCACGCACCGAGTGCAGCAACGCGATCGATTCCTCGCCGTGGGCCGCGAGCACGTCGAGCCCATGCGCCTGCGCGCGCATGCACGCCCGCGCGTAGATGCGCAGCGACTCGTCGAAGTCGCCGAGGGCGGTGAGCGCATCGGCCAGGCCGAAGTCGGCCATCACCGAGTGTTCGCGGTTGCCTGCGCGCGCGAACTGCACCGATGCGGCGCGGTACTGGCGCGCCGCCTGCGCGTAGGCATCGCGCAGCATGTGCAGGCTGCCGAGGTTCAAGTTGACCTTGGCGGCCGACAGCAGGTCGCCCTCGGCGACGAAGATCGCCTGGGTGGCTTCGGCGCAGTTGGCCGCTGCACCGTGCTCGCCCAGCATCGACAAGGCCATGACCTTCGGCACCTGGGTCAGTGCGCCGTCGCGCGCCCGGCCCAGGGCACGAAAGCCCGCGGCGGCGGCATCCAGCTGCTCGATGGCCACCGGCAGTTCGGCCCGCGTCAGGCTGGCGATGCCGGTCGTCCAGTCGGCGAGTGCGACCACCTCGGGCTCGCCGCCATCGGCACAAAGCCGGCGCAATGCGGCGGCAGCCTGCACGGCGCGTGCGGGCGCCGTGTTCCATGCGCCATAGCAGATGTCCTTGAGCGCCCACGCGACGGCCACGCGCGTGGAGGCGCACCAATGTGCCGAGGGCGCATGCGCGTCCTCGATCAGCCGCTCGGCCAGGGACTGCACCGAGCTTGCCGCATCGTGCACAAGCTCGTCGGTTGCCACGGTCAGCTCGGTCGTTCTCCCACCGCGATCGGCGGCAGTGCGATCTCGTCGCGGCCGACGCGCAGCGTCAATCGGTAGGTGCCGCGCGGGACGCCCTCGAGGCGGAATTCGCCCAGTTCGTCGAGCGGCGCGGATTGCACAGCCGCCTCGGTGCAGGTTTCCTGCGCGGCGGCATGGCTCAGCTCCACGGTGCCGGTGTCGTCGGGGCCGAGGATCTGCCCGGTCAGCGCGTAGTCGCCGTCCGACGGCGTGATGCGCAGGTCGATGTCGCGGCCCTGGCTGCTGAACAGCAGGTGCCGGGTCTGCGCGGGCACGCTGCGCACGCCGGCTGCCATGGGCTGCAGAGCCCAGCTGTCGAAGCTCAGCAGGGCCGCCAGTCTGCGCAGCGCGCCTTCCAGCGTGGGCTGCCGTGCCACCGCGGCCGCCGGCACCATGCGGTCGATCGCGCGCTTCACCCACGTGGCCGGCGCGTCGGGCATCGCTGCCGCCCGCTGCAACTGACGTTCGAACTCGTCGTCATTGAGTTGTGAGATGGGCTTCATCGGGGGCTTGCCTTTGTGTGCCATGCGCAACAGAGCGCGACACCCGCGGCCAGATACCGGCTCGCGGCCCTGCGATCAGGCGTCGTTCAGAATCTTGCGCAGCTTGGCCAGACATCGCGCCCGCGTCGGCCCGATGCTGCCGACCGGGATGGCCAGGCGCTCGGCGATTTCTTCGTAGGAGAGCCGGCTGTCCTCGTCGCAGAACAACATCAGCATCAGATCGCGCAGGCGCGGCTCGAGCTGGTCCAGCGCCAGGCGCATGCGATGCTGTTGCTGCAGATCGTCGAGCGCCGCCTCGGCGGTCGGCGATTCGTCGGCCACGTCCCATTCGGGCGCACCGTCGTCGCCGGCGCCATCGCGCGTCATCGATACCGTGCGTTGTGCGCGCTGCACCTGCAGGATCACCTCGCGCTTGGCCGTGGTGACGATCCAGGCCTGCAAGCGCTGCGGCTCGTCGATGCGCGGCAGATGGTGCGTGAGGCGTTCGAACACGGTCTGGAACACATCGGCGGCCGCATGCTCGTCGAGCCCCGCCCGACGCACGATCGCGTAGACCAGCCGTTGATAGCGGTGCACGAGCGCAGACCAGGCTGCGGACTCGCCGCGCAGGCAGCGGGCCACGAGGGCGGCATCGTCTTCGTCGACGCAGTCGTCGCGATTCGGGGCCCCGGCCGCCGGCCGCATGTGCCCGCGCACGCCGGACGAGCCGATGGAGGTGTTGGTGGCTGGGTTTGACATGGCAGTTTCAAATTGGGAAAATCTTCCCAATTCAGCATTCACGATTCGTGCCAGGCCGGAGCCGACCCAAGTGATTGATTGCACGACACCTGTTCTGCGCATCGTGGGCCCCGATCCGGCACAGTGGGGGATCTGCCCCACCCAATGTGGGGCAGATCCCCCAACTCGCCGCCGCTGAACCGGCCGCACCGATGACAACCACGCGCCACATCGACCGCCTGCGCCAGCTGAACCTGACGCGTTGGTTCGGCGTGCTCGCGCTGGCCACCATTGGCGCCATCACGGCGGCCAGCGTGTGGCTGATGAGCTGGTTCGTCGCGCAGCGCATGCTGCTGCTCGAGGGCACGCTGACGCGCGAGTTCGTGCACAGCCTGATGCTGGTGGAGACGCCGCTGCAAGAGTTCTTCCGTGACGCAGCCAAGCCCGTGCCGCCGGCCGTCGAGGACTCCTTCCGCCACATCGCCGGCATGCCCGACGTGCTGCGCGCCAACCTTTACGACCGCCACCGGCGCGTGATCTGGTCGAGCGACGCGGCGCTGATCGGCCGCCAGTTCGGCCCCAACGACGAACTCGACAAGGCGCTGGCAGGTGACGTGGTCGTGGAAAGCAAGACGCAAGCCGAGCGCCTGCACGGCAAGGCCGAATACGAGCGCCTGAACCAGCCCGACAACCTGTTCGTCGAGATCTATGTACCGGTGCTCGACGTGGCCGGCGGCGGCGTGATCGGCGCGATCGAGTTCTACAAGAACCCGCGCGGCCTGATGCAGCTGCTGGCGCAGCTGCGCACCTACATCGCCATCGGCGGCGCGGCGTTCGGGTTGCTGCTGTTCGCCGTGCTGTTCGGCCTGGTGCGCCGCGCCGACCTGACGATCCGCGCGCAGCAGCGCCAGCTGGTGAACAGCGAGACGCTGGCCGCGATCGGCGAGATGAGCACCGCGGTCGCGCACGGCATCCGCAATCCGCTGGCCTCGATCCGCAGTTCGGCCGAGCTGATCCCGGGGTCGGAGCCGGCACGCATCCAGGAGGCGGCCGACGACATCGTGGCGCAGAGCGACCGGCTCGAGGCCTGGGTGCGCGAGCTGCTCTCGTACACGCGCCCGCTCAACGAGCCGAGCACGCGCGTCGACGTCGGAGCGCTGCTGGAGCAATGCCTCGGCGACTTCGCGCGCGAGCTGCAGCACCGCCGCATCGTGGTCGACAAGGACACCACGCCCGGCCTGCCGCCGGTGCGCGGCAACCCGCTGCTGCTGGGCCAGGTGCTGCGCAGCCTGCTGGCCAACGCCATCGAGGCCGTCAGCGAAGGCGGCACGATCGCCGTGCGCAGCGCGCATGGCCCGAGCGGCCACGGCGTCACGCTGTCGGTGCGCGACAGCGGCCCCGGCATGAGCCCCGGGCAGCTCGAGCGCGTGGGCAAACCGTTCTACACCACCAAGCCGCGCGGCCTGGGCGTCGGCCTGGCGCTGGCGCGCCGGATCATCGAACGCTCCGGCGGCCGCATGGACATCGAGAGCACGCTCGGCCAGGGCACCGTGGTGCACCTGCACATGGCCACCGCCTGAGGGAGGCACTACACATGCCCAAAGCCGTTCTGGTGATCGAAGACGAAGACGTTCTGGCCAAGAACATCTGCGCGTTCCTGGAGCGCCACGGCTATGACGTGCGCCAGGCGACATCAGCCGAAGAGGGTTTCGAGCAGCTGGAGCAGTTCCACCCCGATGCCGTGGTGCTCGACTTCAACCTGCCCGGCCTCAACGGCCTGGAGGCGATGCGCCGCCTGCAGGCCATGAAGCTCGATGCGCCGGTGATCATGCTCACCGGCCACGGCAGCATCGAGATGGCGGTGGAAGCAATGAAGGCGGGCGCGTTCGACTTCCTCACCAAGCCGGTGTCGCTGAACCAGCTGCGCGCACGCGTCGAGCGCGCGCTCGACGAATCGCGCCTGGACAGCACGCTGCAGTACTACCGCAGCCGCGAGGCGCAGGGCGCGACGCTCGAAGGCCTGCTCGGCGAGTCGGCGCCGATGCGCACGCTGAAGCAGACCCTCGTGCAGCTGCTGGAAGCCGAAGCGCAGATGCGCGATGCCGAGCCGCCGGCGGTGCTGGTGCTCGGCGAAACCGGCACCGGCAAGGAGGTGGTCGCGCGCGCGCTGCACTTCAACGGTTCGCGGCGCAACAAGCCCTTCGTGGAACTCAACTGCGCCGCCCTGCCCGCGCAGCTGCTGGAGAGCGAGCTGTTCGGCCACGAACGCGGCGCGTTCACCGACGCGCGCGAGCGCAAGCTGGGCCTGGTGGAGACCGCCGAAGGCGGCACGCTGTTCCTCGACGAGATCGGCGACATGGACCTCGCGATCCAGGCCAAGCTGCTCAAGCTGCTGGAAGAGAAGACCGTGCGCCGCCTCGGAAACGTGCGCGAGCAGCGCGTGGACGTGCGCATCATCGCCGCCACGCATCGCCCCCTCGACGCGCTGGTGCGCGAAGGCCGTTTCCGTGCCGACCTCTATTACAGGCTCTGCGTGGTGCAGCTGACGCTGCCGCCACTGCGCGATCGCGGCGACGACGTGGTGCTGCTGGCGCGGCACTTCCTGCGCCAGCATGCGGCGCGCTACGGCAAGCCTGTGCCGGTGCTCTCGCCGCGTGCCCACGCGGCCCTGTTGACGCACCCGTGGCCGGGCAACGTGCGCGAGCTGCGCAACGTGCTCGAGCAGGCATTGCTGCTGAGCCAGGGCACGTCGATCGAGCTGCCGCAGCTGGCGGCATCGGCGAACGCCGTGGCCAATGGCGCGGCCGCCGGCGCTCCAAGCGCTGCGGCGACGGGCTCCGGCTATGTGCCGTCGGGGCCGGCCGCGCTGGGCCCGCCCGAAGGCACGCTGCAGGAGGTGGAGCGCCGCACGCTCTCGCTGGCCCTGGAGCGCAACGGCTGGAACGTGACCCGGGCGGCCCGCGAGCTGGGCATCTCGCGCGACACCCTGCGCTATCGCATCGAGAAGCACGGGCTCCAGAACATGGCCCGCGTGGCGTTTGTCGATAGTCAGCGCTGACAAGCACCAAATCCATCAGAGGTGGGTGTATTAGGCGAGCTTGACGTTGCTCTGTGATTTGGGCCAAATTTCCCAAATGGACGTCGAAAGCAAACTCCACCGCACCCTCAGCGCTGCCATCACGCAGGTGCTGAGGCCGCTGTTCCGCGTGCTGTTGCGGCACAACATGTCGTTCGGTGAGTTCGAGGAACTCGCCAAGCGGACCTACATCGACGTGGTGATCCGCGACTTCGGCATCCCGGGCAAGAAGCCATCGATCTCGCGCGCGTCGATCCTTTCGGGCATGACGCGCAAGGAAGTCCAGCGCCTGCTGGCCGTACCCGAGGCACAGCTCGTCGTCGATCGCGAGCAGTACAACCGCGCGGCGCGCGTACTCACGGCATGGACGCGCGACCCCGACTTTCTCGACACGCGAGGTGAGCCGCAGCCGCTCGATCCGCAGGAGGGGCCGATCAACTTCGCCGAGCTGGTGCGGCGCCACAGCGGCGACGTGCCGGTGCGCGCGGTGCTCGACGAGCTGCTGCGCGTGGGCGCGGTGCGCCGGCGCGACGACGGCATGCTCGATCTGGTGGTGCGCGCCTACGTGCCGCAGCGCAGCGCCGTCGACAAGCTCGAGATCCTGGGCGCCGACGTGTCGGACCTGATCGAGACCATCGACCACAACATCGAACACGGCGACGCCGATCCGCGCTTCCAGCGCAAGGTGATGTACCGCAGCGTGCCGGTGGAGGCGCTGCAGAGCTTCAAACAACTCAGTGGTGAGCAGGCACAGGGGCTGCTCGAACGGCTGGACAAGTGGCTGTCCGAGCGCAGCGAGCCCGACTCACCCGACGCGCCCCACAGGCCACGCGCCCGCGCCGGCCTGGGCATCTACTACTTCGAGCAGCCGCTCGAGACCGACGCTCCCAAGGAGAGACGAACATGAGATCCAACGGCTTTCGCACCTGGCTTCAAAGTGCCCTGGTGCTGGCACTCGCCGCCTGCGGCGGTGGCGGTGACGGTGGCATCGGCGGCACCGGCGGCACGCCACCGGGCAGCGATGTCTCGATCGGCACGATCACTGCGTTCGGCAGCGTGTGGGTCAATGGCGTGGAGTTCAAGTCGAACACCGCGACGATCAAGATCGACGACAACCCGCATCCGGAATCCGACCTGCGCGTGGGCATGATTGCCCGCGTGAACGGCTCGATTTCCGGTGCGCAGGCGAGCGAGATCCTCGTCGGCAGCGCGGCCAAGGGCTGGGTCGAATCGGTGAGCGGCAACCAGATGGTCGTGATGGGCCAGACGGTGAACCTCGACGCATCGACCGTGCTGTCCAACGGCGCGCCGGCGGTCGGCAACTTCGCCGAGGTGCACGGCACCGTGGCCTCCGACGGCACCATCGCGGCGAGCTTCGTCGAACGCAAGAGCCCGGTGCCCTCGCCGCTCGCGTTCGCGGTCAAGGGCTTCGTCAAGGGCCACGCGGCCAATGGCACGACATTCCAGGTCGGCGCGCTGAACGTTGCACTCGGCACCGGCGCGACCACCAACGACATGCCTTCCGGTGCGTCGTGGAACGGCATCCTGGTCGAGGTCAAGGGCACCGGCTGCGCGGGCAACCCCCCCGCGAGCAACGTCTGCGGCACGCTCACCGCGAGCAAGGTCGAGCCGCACACGCCGCGCGCCAACGTCGGCCGCATCGAGGTCGAGGGGGTGGTGACAAGCGGCAACTCGGCGGGCTTCAACATCGGCAGCCAAGCAGTGGTGACCAACGGCTCGACCCGGTTCGAAGGCGGCGTCGCGACCGACCTCGTCGTCGGCACCAAGGTCGAGGTCGAGGGTTCGATCAGCGGCGGCGTGTTGACGGCCACCAAGGTGTCGTTCCGCGAGAACATCCGCTTCGAGGCCAATGTCGCCGCAACGAGCGGAAACACGTTCACGCTGCAGGGCCTGGCCGGCATCACCATCGACACGAACGCGGCGACGCGCTTCGACAAGGTGAGCGGCGTCGCAGGTCTTGCCGCCAACCACAACGTGCGGGTGCGGGCCCGCCCGGGCAGCGGCGGCACGGTGGTGGCCACCGAGGTCGAACTGCGCAGCACCAACGCGAGCACCGATGTGCGGTTCCGTGCCATCGCCACGGCGACGATCAGCCCGAATCTGACGATGCTCGGCCTGACGATCAACACCTCGAATATCCCGCAGTTCCGCGATTTGATCGACGCATCGATCACCCGTGACGCCTTCTTCAACGCTGTGGTTGCAAGCGGCAGCACGGGTCGGCTGGTCGAGGTACGCGGCACGCAAAGTGGCGCCACCATCAACTGGAATCGCGAGGCGCAGCTCGAGTCGGACTGATCGCGTCGACTCGTTGCAGCCCCTGCTGCGACGAGCCATGACACGCCGGGCGCCGCGCCCGGCGTTTTTCATTTCCGCGACGCACGGCGACAATGCGGGCCTCGCCAGTCCCATCCATCGCTGTGTCCGATTCGTCCGTCCCTTCGTCAACCGCACCGGCGGCGCCCATCGACCCCATCGCGCCACAGGCCGCGCCCAAGGATGCCGCGCCGACCGAGGCCGCAGCACTGGCCGCAAGCGCGGGTGCCGACAAGCCGGCAGCGGACGAACCGGCTGCCGCAATCGCAGAGCTGTCGCCGGCAGATGTCGCCGTCAAGCTCGCGGAGCTTTTCCCCGCGCTGTTCGCAGCCGTGCCCAACACCCCACCCAAGCCGATCAAGCTGCGCATCCAGTCCGACATCCAGGCCCGTGCGCCGGGGCTATTCACGCGGCGGTCGCTGTCGCCCTTCCTGCATCGCCACACCACCACCACGTCGTACCTGAAGGCGCTGGTCGCCTCGGCGCACCGCTACGACCTCGACGGCGCGCCCGCCGGCGAGGTGAGCGACGAGCACCGCCAGGCCGCGCAGGCCGAGCTCGATCGGCGCTGGGCGATCGTGCAGGCACGGCGCGCCGCCGAGCGGGCGGCGCAACGGGCCGCAGCGCCCGAGGCACCTGCCGCCGGCACGCCTTCGAAGCCCAGACCTGCTGGCCGCGACGGCCGGCGGCAGGATCGGCCGCCGCGCGATCGGCGCGAGCGTCGCGGTCGGCCGGGTGCACGCGACGGCCATGGCGCACGTGATGCAAGCAGTCAGCGACCGGCACCGGCACCGGCACCGGCGCATGTGCCCTTGCCCGACGACCCCGCACGCCGCGAACGCGCGCTGCTGCTGCGCGCCTTCGAGAGCAGCACGCTGAGCCGCGCCAACTTCTGCGCGTTGAAGCGCATTGCCCCCGATCAGCTCGACGCGTTGCTCGAGCAGGCGCGCAGCGAAGCCGGCGCGGGTCCGCCGCGCGCTGCCCGGGCGCGCTGAGCGCGCCCTCATTCAGGCATACGCGCTGAGCGCCCTCGCGCTGTCCAGATACGCGGGCCGTCACAGCGCCGGCCGCTGCCGGCCCACAATGCGCGCCGAGTCTTTCCGACCGCAGGTGCAGCCCATGATCCATCGCCTTGCCCTCGCGCGCCGCTGCGCGGCCATCGTTGCCCTCGGGCTGTGCAGCCTCTGGCTTTCGATCCACCCCGTTCCCGCGGCGGCGCAGGCCCGAGCCCGACTGAACCAGGATCTCGTGCTGCCGCCTGAGACGCTGGCGCGCAACAAGCGCAACGTGCTCGAGTTCTACGACCTCGCCTTCAACAAGGGCAGGCCGCGCGAGGCGATCGAGCGCTACGCCGGCGCCACCTACACGCAGCACAACCCCGAGGTGCCCGACGGCAAGGACGGCTTCATCTGGTATTTCGAGAAGCTGGCGCGCGACTACCCGGAGCGCGAGGTGCTGTTCCACCGCGTGTTCGCCGAGGGCCACTACGTGATCGTGCACACGCAGCAGCAGTTTCCGGCCTGGCTCGGCGCCACGCAGTGGGCCGGCATCGACATCTTCCGCCTCGATGCCGACGGCAGGATCGTCGAGCACTGGGACGCGCTGCAAAAGGTGCAGCGCAGCTCGACGAACCTGAACCCGATGTTCTGAGACCAGTTCAGGCAACATCGCGCCGATGCAGCGCCGCCAGTTCGTCCGCGTCACGGCCCTCGGCGCTGCCACGCTCGGCAGCGGCGGCGCGCCGGCTACCTCACCCAGCGCCATGGACATCGACCTCGAAGAAGCCTCGATCGACGATCTGCACCAGGCGCTGCGCACGCAGCGCACGAGCGCGGTGGCCCTGGTGCGCGCCTACGCGGCGCGCATCGAGCAGATCGACCGCGCAGGCCCCAGGCTGCGCAGCGTGATCGAGCTGAACCCCGAGGCCGAAGCCATCGCGGCGCAGCTCGACCGCGAAGCCGCTGCCGGGCGTTGGCGCGGCCCGTTGCACGGCGTGCCGGTGCTGGTGAAGGACAACATCGCCACCGCCGATGCGATGCAGACCAGCGCCGGCTCGCTGGCGCTCGTGGGCGCCAAGGCGCCGCGCGATGCGGCGGTGGTGGCCCGGCTGCGCGAGGCCGGCGCGGTGCTGCTGGGCAAGACCAATCTGTCGGAGTGGGCCAACATCAGGGGCACGCATTCGATCAGCGGCTGGAGCGCGCGCGGCGGGCAGACGCGCAACCCCTATGCGCTCGATCGCAGCCCGAGCGGCTCGTCGTCGGGCACCGGCGCGGCGGTGGCGGCCAACCTGTGCGCGGCGGGCATCGGCACCGAGACCGACGGCTCGATCACCTCGCCCGCGTCGGTGAACGCGCTGGTGGGCATCAAGCCCACCGTGGGCCTGGTGAGCCGCGATGGCATCGTGCCGATCTCGTTCACGCAAGACACCGCGGGCCCGATGTGCCGCACGGTGCGCGATGCTGCGCTGGTGCTGGCGGCGATGAGCGGCGTCGACGCGCGCGACGCTGCCACGCGCGCGCAGCGCGGCCGCATCGATCCGGCGGCGCTGGTGTCGGCAGCGACTGCGTCGCTGGTGCCCGAAGCGACGGCGTCGCTGCGCGGCGTGCGCATCGGCATCGCCGACAACCTGGCCGGCGACCATCGCGGCGTGAACGCGCTCTTCGACGCGGCGCAGTCGGCGTTGAAGGCGCTCGGCGCCACGCTCGTCGCCGCGGCTATCCCCAACACCGAGCGCTACGCGCAAAGCGAGCTCGACGTGCTGCTGTTCGAGCTGCGCCACGCCATGCCGGCCTACCTGCGCGAGTTCGCGCCCAATCTGCCGCACCGGGGCCTGCCCGACCTGATCGCCTACAACGAGGCGCATGCGCCGGAAGAGCTGGCGCTGTTCGGCCAGGAATACTTCGTGCAGGCGCAGGCCAAGGGGCCGCTGACGAACCCGGCCTACGCCAAGGCGCTGGCGCTCGGCCGGCGCTTCGCGCGCACGCACGGCATCGACGCCGCGCTGCGCCGCCAGCGCCTCGATGCGCTGATCGCACCCACCACCGGCCCGGCGTGGCTGATCGATCCGGTCAACGGCGATGCCGGCGGCACGTCGGCCACCTCGCCGCCGGCCGTGGCCGGCTACCCGCACGTGACGGTGCCGATGGGCCAGGCGGGCGGCCTGCCGGTGGGGCTCAGTGTGATCGGCACCGCGTGGAGCGAGCCGCGGCTGCTGCGCATCGCGCTGGCCTACGAACAGGCCACGAAGCTGCGCGCGAGGCCGAGCTACCGCGAGCGCAGCACCTGAACGGCAGACGCGCTGCGCAACGTCAATGCATGCCCGCGCCGCGCGGCACAGCATGACATCGAGACCTGACAGGAGGGCGCCATGGCCTTGAGCGACGAACTGAACCGGTTGCACGAGCTGCACCAGCGCGGCGGCCTCACCGACGACGAGTTCGCCCGCGCCAAGGCGCGAGCGCTCGGCGAGGCGGCGGCCGGTGACGCACCGCCGTCGCCGGCGATGGCGGCATTGAACGCGCTGCGCCGCCAGCGCGAGGACCGCTGGATCGCCGGCGTGTGCGGCGGCATCGCGCGGGCCACCGGCGTGGAATCGTGGGTCTGGCGCCTGATCTTCGCCGCGCTGCTGCTGTGGGGCGGCGTGGGGCTGCTGGTCTACGTGCTGCTGTGGCTGTTCGTGCCGGAGGCGTGAGCGCACGCCGGCCTGCGGCCGGGTCGTGACAGTTCGCGCGCATTTCGCATCGAGGCGCGAATCGGTTCACGCAATCGCCGCTGCGCTGCCAAATCCGTCGCGTCCGCCGGCTCACGCGCCGGCGCGCACCTCGGCACACTCGGTGCGTGAGATCGCGGGGCCCGCGGCGCGGCGTCGATCGGCCGAGGCCCCTCGAGGAGGAATCACATGTCGCAGCATTCACCGAAGCGCCCCACCGCCGCCCGGCCGCCGTTGAAGGACCGCCGTGCGCCCCCGGATGCCAACGGCGCCGCGCCGGCGCTGCGCCAGCTGCGCGGCCTGCTGGTGCGACCGATCGCGCTGGAGCGGCGCAACGGCAAGCTCGCGATGGTGCTCGTCGACCGCCGCAAGGCCGGAACGATCCCCCAGGAGCCCACCACCGCCGAGCTGTGCAAGGAGCTGGGAGCGCGGCTGATGGCCCACGACCCCGGCCACGCCACGCAGAGCGTGCGCTACCTGATGAAGGTGCACGACATGCTGGGCCGCAAGGGCTGGCCCGGCGTGGCAGCGCTGCCGGCGATGGTGCTCGCCCGATCGGCCCGGCTGGCGCAGATGATGGCCACCGAAGATCCGTCGCCGCTGCTCGACGACATGCTCGCGCGCATGGACGAGCTGCGCATCGCCGCCGAGGCGCGCGAGGAGCGCGAGGCGCGGATGCCCGAGTTCGAGCTGGGCCGCAGCGTGCAGGTGTCGGAAACCGACCTCGCCGAGTTCGACGACCTCGAGCGCGGCTGGGAAGGCACCGTGCCCGATTCCTTGGTGAGGGTGCAGCGCGACGATTAGGCCGCGCGGCCGGCGCGCGCTCAGTGCGCGCCGAGCATGCGCTGCATCGTCGCGTCGGCCACGCGCTCGACGATGAAGCGCTCGGCGCGGGTGGCGCTCGCCAGCTCGGCATCGGCGCGTTGCTGGCAGCTCTGGCGCAGGCGCGACCGGCGCGGTTCGTCCCATTCGGTCTGCTGTGCCTGCGCCGCCTTGAGCCGCGCCTTGGCTTCCTTGCCGTCGTGCAGGCCCGCCTGGTAGGTGCGCCCCACGAGGGCCGAGGCACGCACGAGCTCGACGCGCAGCGCGCCTTGCTTGGAGCTGTCACCCGCCTTGACCTGGCGCGCCAGATCGTCGGCCTGCGTCTGCATGGCCGCGATGCAGTGTGCCGTCTCGTCTGCCGCGGCGGCGTCGGGGGCCGCTTGGGCCTCGAGCGCCGGTAGCAACAACATCGCGAGCGACACGGCGGCGGCAAGTCGGCGCGCCACGAACTGCGGCAGGGTGCTGGCGTGCTGAACAGGCATGCGGCGCTCAACGCGCGGCGCAGGGCCTGCGCCGACACCCCCAACGGGGGAGCCGGGATCTACATCGAGAGCGACCCTTCGCGGAAGGCGGTCTTGTCGAGCCATACGTTGACCAGCACCGGGCGACCCATGCGCTGCAGTTCGCGTGCGCGCCGCAGCGCGGGCACGACCTCGGCATCGGACGTCACCAGCAGCCCTTCGGCGCCGAAGGCAGCTGCCACTGCATGGTAGTCGGTCCGGGCCAGCACGGTGGCCACGTCGTCGTGCAGCATCTTGACCTGCTCGCGCGCGATCTGCGTCCAGCCGGCGTCGTTGCCGACCACGGCGACGACCGCGATGCCGTGGCGCACGAAGCTGTCGAACTCGACCAGGCCGTAGCCGCTGGCACCGTCGCCGAACACGATCCACGGCTCGCTGCCGGGCCGCGCGAGCGCGGCACCGACGGCGAAGCCGGCGCCGACGCCCAGCGTGCCGAAGGCGCCCGGGTCCAGCCATGAGAGCGGAGCGCGCGGGTGCAGCACGTAGCTCGCGGTGCCGACGAAGTCGCCGCCGTCGGCGACGAAGATCGCCTGCTCGCCGGCCTCGGCCTCGAGCGCGCGGAACAGCGCCAGCGGGTTGACGTGCTCGCCGCGCACGCCGGCCTGCTCGCTGATCTCGGCCTCGCGCGCACGGTCGCGCGCGCGCAGGGTGTCGATCCAGCCGCTCCAGCGCGAGCCCGCGGCCGGCAGCGCTGCCGCCAGCGCCTCGATGAAGGCGCCGGCATCGCCGATGGCCGCCACCTGCGGCCGGCGGTTCAGCCGCGCGTCCCTGGCGCTGCGGTTGGCGGCGATCAGCGTCGCGCTGCGCCGCACGTGGCGGCCGTAGTCGAGGCGGAAGTCGCACGGCACGCCGGCCAGCAGCACGCAGTCGGCCTCGCGCAGCGCCTGACGCCGCGCATGGCGCATCTGCAGCGCATGCTCGCGCCCCAGCAGGCCGCGCGCCATGCCCGAGAGGTACACCGGCGCGCCGAGCCGCTGCACCGCCTGCGCCACGGGCTGCACCGCCTCGGCGCGCACGACGGCCTGGCTGCCGATCACCAGCAGCGGCCGCTCGGCGCGCGTGAACGCGGCCGCGGCCGCGGCCACCGCGCTGTCGGCAGCGCGCGGCAGATCCACCGGCTGCGCCGTCGGTGTGCCGCCGCGCCCGGCGTCGGCGAACATGCGCCGCACGTGACGGTTCAGGTACCAGCGCAGCGCACGCTCGGGCAGCGTCGTGCCCTTGCCGGCCGCGTCGGCATACCACTGGCGGATCAGCGCCTCGTCGTACAGCAGGTCCACCGGACACTCCACCGCCACCGGCCCCGGCATGCCCGAGCGCGCGAGCGCGAACGCGTCGGCCACCATCGGTGCGAGGTCGCTCACGCGCCGCACCTTGAAGAAGCGCTTCACGTGCGGCTCGACGAGCGGGCGCTGGTCGATGTCCTGCAACGCGCCGCGGCCCTGCAGCGCGGTGGGCGCGGCGCCACCGAGCAGCACCAGCGGGCTCTGCGCCAGCTGCGCGTTCTTAAGCGCGGTGATGGTGTTGGTGAGCCCGGGGCCGGCGGTGACGGCGGCCACGCCGGGCACGCCGGTCAACCGCGCCGTGGCATCGGCCGCGAACACCGCGGTGGCCTCGTCGCGCACGTCGACGATGCGGATGCCGCGCGCCTTGGCCGCGGCGAGGATCGGCGAGATGTGGCCGCCGCACAGCGTGAACACGGTGCGCACGCCGTGCACCTGCAGCGCCTCGGCGACGCGGTCGCCGCCGTGGCGCACAGATGGCGTCGACTCCCTCATCGCGCGGCCGGCGTCAAGCCCACTGGACTCTGGCGCGCCGCGCGTACCAGCCGTCGATCTGCGGCGTGACCGCGGTTTCGATGCGGCTGCGCTTGATCTTCATCGTCGGCGTGAGAAAGCCGTTCTCGATCGACCATGGGTCGCTGACGACGACGATCATCTGCAGCTGCTCATACTCGGCCACCTCGCGGTTCACGCTCGTGAGCAGGCCTTCCATCTCGCGCTCGACCTCGCCGCGGAACGCGGTGTCGTTCAAGCGCGGACGCAGCACCTCGGAGATCACCACCAGCGCGAAGGCCGCCGGCTGGCCGACGCCGGAGACCATCGACAGCTCGACCATCGGATGCGCATTGAGCCGGTTCTCGATCGGCGCCGGCGCCACGTACTTGCCCTTGGCGGTCTTGAACAGCTCCTTCGCACGGCCGGTGATCTTCAGCATGCCGTTGGGCAGCCGCTCGCCGAGGTCGCCGGTGCGGAAGAAGCCGTCGTCGGTGAACGACGCCCGGGTCAGCTCGGGCTGCTTGTAGTAGCCGCTGCAGGCCGCAGGTGACTTGATCAGCACCTCGCCGCTGCTGTCGATGCGCACCTCGACGCCCTTCTGCGGCACACCCACGTAGCCGGGTTCGGCGAAGGAGCCCCAGGAGGTGTGCGAGTAGGAGTTGTCCTCGGTCATGCCGTAGCCTTCGTACAGCTTGAGGCCCAGGCGCCGGTACCAGCGGATGAGGTCGGGCGGCAGCGGCGCCGAGCCGCTGGCGGCGAACAGCACGTGGTTCAAGCCGAGCCCCGTGAGCACCTTCTTGGCGACGAGCTTGCCGACGATCGGGATCGCGAGCAGCCGGTCGAGCTTGGCGGGCGGCATCTTGGCGAACACGCCCTGCTGGAACTTGAGCCACAGCCGCGGCACCGAGATGAACATCGTCGGCCGGGCGCGCTGCAGGTCCTGCACGAAGGTGTCGAGCGCCTCGGCGAAGTAGACCCGCACGCGCCCGTCGACCAGCGCCGAGGCCTCGACGCACGAGCGCTCGAAGCTGTGGGCCAGCGGCAGGTACGACAGCATGCGGCCGTCTTCGGTCTGGCTGGTCTGTGCGCGCGAGAACGCGGCAAAGCCCTCGCCGGCAGCGGTGATGGCGCGGAAGCTCGACATCACGCCCTTCGGCGTGCCGGTGGAACCCGAGGTGTAGATCAGCATCGCGAGTTCGTCGGGCTCGCGCTCGATGCGCCCTGCCAGCGGCGTCGTGCGCGCCACGATCGCGTCCCAGCCTTCGTACTCCTTCGCGGCGCTCTGCGGCGCGAGCGGGAACGCGATGCGCGGCAGGCTGGCCGGCACGCCGGGTTTCTGGTGCTCCCAGGTGTCGAGCTTGCCCACGAACAGCAGGCTCGCCTCGCTGTGCTCGAGCACGAAGCGCACCGTGTCGGCGGTTTCGGTGGGGAAGATCGCCACCGTGGTGTAGCCGCCGATCCAGATCGCCAGCTCGGCCATGAAGAAGTGGGCGCAGTTCTTCGACAGGATCGCGATGCGCGCGCCGCGCGGGAAGCCGCGGCTTTGCAGATGCGCGGCCATGCGGCGCGACTGGTCGAGCACCTGGGCCCAGGTGTAGTCGACCACCTGGCCGCCACCGACCGGCTGCGTGAGGAAGATGCGATCGGGGTGGTTCGCCTCGTGGTCGAACACATGGTCGAGGATCAGCTTGTCGGTCATGGCGTGCGTGGGAACGAGTTGGGTGAAGGGTCCGCTCGGGCAGGCCGGCGTGCGCGCCGCCGGTGCCGATGGCCCGCGCATGATGCGGACGCTACGCCCTGCGCGCCCTCGGGATGGACCCTGATGGCACCGGAGCGTGGGTGCGGCGTTGCCCACACTCAATGCCGGCCCGCCACGCGCCGATTAGGCTGTTCGGCCAGGGCGCTATGTCGCGCCGTTCAACGGGAGTTCCCCATGGATGCATCGCTTCGCCTGGCCGCGGGTGTGGCCGCCATCGCCTGCCTCGGCCTCGTTGCGGCTCCCGCCGCGCTCGCCCAGGCCGCTGCGCCGTCGCCGTCGCGCGCCGAGGTCAAGGCCGAGACCAAGGCCGCCGAGAAGGCCGGCCAGACCCTGCCGGCCGGTGAAGGCAAGCCGCAGGAGAAGGCCGCTGCATCGACCAAGACGCGCGCCGAGCGCAAGGCCGAGACCATGGAGGCGCGCAAGAAGGGCCAGCTCAAGCCCGGCGGCCAGGCGCTGTACGACAGCAACATGTCGCAGCAGAAGGCCACCGCCGGCACGGCGAAGACCCGCGCCGAGCGCAAGGCCGAAACCAAGCAGGCCGCGAAAGACAAGAAGCTCTTGCCCGCCGGCGAGGCGGCCGATCCGGCCAAGAAGTAGCGCTTACCCCCCGGCCAACACAGCGGGCTGGGGTCGGGCACCGCAACGCAGCCCGAAGCGGCCAGCCCCGGCCGGATCATCGTGCTTGGCGGGTCGCGTCAAGTTGAGTCGGCCTGCGAGTCGCGTGGTTGCTCGGCGCGAGCGACCGTGCAGTCCGTGCGACTGTGGCGTCCACCACCCAATCCACCGGGATCGCGGCCTTGGGGCGTGACATATTCATCCAACGGGACGGAAGAGTCGCAACGTACGCCGACAAATTGGTTAGGCTTCGATCCAATGTCGACAAAAGCAGAGGGATCCAAGATGCGACTCGTCGTTCCCAGCCTCGCCGCGCTGGCCCTATCAGGCTGCGCGAGCATCTTCAACGGGCAGGCTCAGCCGGTCACCATTCGCAGCGTTCCGGAAGGCGCCGCGCTGACTGTCACCAACCGCGCAGGAGACAACGTGCACACGGGCACGGCGCCCGCCACTGTCACGCTCAAGCGTGGGGCGGGCTACTTCAAGGCGGAGGAGTACAAGGTCGTGCTGAGGAAGGACGGTTTCGCCGACCGGGAGTTGACCATCACCGGCACGATGAGCGGCTGGTACATCGGCAATCTGCTGTTCGGCGGCGTTATCGGCATGCTGGCGGTCGACCCTGTGACCGGTGGCATGTACGTGTTTCCCGAGTCGGTAACCGGTACGCTCGACGCCCAGGGCACCAAGACGTCAGCAGCCGAGGACCGGTTGACCATCGTTTCGACAGACAGCCTCACTGCCGAGCAACTGCGTCACGCGCGGCTGCTATCGGCCACGAACTGATCGACGAACGGCAGGGGACCTGCGCCCGCTCCGCTGGTGAGTTGGGGCCCCTTCTTCAAGACGCGGCGTAGCCTACGCCGCGTCTAGGCCCAATACTGTTCAGATAGAAATCGGCGTGTCAGAATCCGGTTCCGTCCTGACCACGAGGGGCGGAGCGGATGGCGAGAACCCGAAAGGCGTTGCCGGAGAAGGTCGACGTTGCGCACCTGATCAGCACTGGCGTGCTGGCCAGCGTGTGCCCGCGACCGCTGATCGACGAGGTACTTGAAGAGACGGGACGAGGCAGTCAGCGCAATCGGCTGCTTCCGGCGCCGGCAGTCGTGTACTACGTGATGGCGCTGGCGCTGTGGCGCGAGGCGCCGCTGGAGGAGGTGCTGCGCGTGGTGTGCGAGGGCCTTCAGTGGCTCGGTGGCGGCCAGGCCGAGGCGGTGCAGGCCAGCAAGTCGGCGATCTCGCAGGCGCGAACGCGACTCGGAGCGGAAGTGATGCGGCGCTTGGCCGAGCGTGTGCTGCGCCCGCTGGCGGCGCCCGATGCGCCGGGAGCGTGGTATCGCGGCTGGCGCGTCATGGCGCTGGACGGCAGCGGCATGGACGTCGCCGACGAAAAGGCCAACGCCGAGTTCTTCGGCTATCCGACGGCTACGCGCGGCCAGAGCGCCTTCCCGCAGGCGCGTGTACTCGGCCTGGTCGAATGCGGCACGCATGCCATCACGGCGGCCGACATCGCCCCTTACGCGCACAGCGAGAAGGCGATGGCCGCCGAGCGGCTGCCGGGCTGGCTCGACATGAGCATGCTGCTGCTGGCCGACCGGGGCTTTTACAGCTTCAAGCTGTGGCAAATCGCCAGCGCCACCGGCGCGGCGCTGCTGTGGCGGGTGAGCTCCACACTGAAGCTGCCGGCGCAGGAGGTGTTGCCCGACGGTTCGTACCTGAGCACCGTCTACGACAGTACCGACACCGCGCGCAAGCACGGCGTCACGGTACGCGTAGTCGAGTACGAGTTGGACGGCTCGGCCACCGCGACGCAAGACAGCTATCGGCTGCTGACCAACGTGCTCGATGCGAGCCAGGCGCCGGCCGAGGAGTTGGCGGCGCTGTATCACGAGCGCTGGGAGATCGAGGGCGTGTTCGACGAGTTCAAGACGCACCTGCGCGCCAACAGTACCGTGCTGCGCAGCAAGACGCCCGATCTGGTACAGCAGGAGCTGTGGGGCCTGTTGCTCGCGCACTTCGCGGTGCGGCAATTGATGGCGCAAGCTGCGTGGGATCGCGGCTTGGACCCGGACCGCCTGAGCTTCAGCCATGCGGTGCGCGTGATCAAACGGAAAATGCCGCAGGCCGCGGCCCTTCCCCCCTGAGCGGCTGCCAAGTTGGCGCGCAGCGCTGCTCGCCGAGATCGCCAGCGGCAAATGCGTCAGCAGCCGCGGCCGCTTCAACCCGCGTGGCGTCAAGCGCAAGATGAGCAACTTTCAGGTTCGGCACCGAGGCGCCAAGCTGCATCAGCGACATCAGCCCGTACCCCGAATATGTATCTGAACAGTATTGCGTCTAGGCCCGCTTGGCGACGAGCGTGAGGATGTCGTAGCTCGCGACGACCTCGCCGGACTGGTTGGTGACCGCTACGTCCCACGCCACCACGCCCTGCCCCTGGCCTTTGGCGTCGGTCTTGTTGCGGTCGATCTTGCGCTTGCACGTCAGCCGCGCCTGGATCGTGTCGCCGATGCCCACCGGCTTGACGAAGCGCAGCGTGTCGAGGCCGTAGTTGGCGAGCACCGGGCCCGGTGCCGGGCTCACGAACAGGCCCGCCGCGGCGCTGAGCACGAAGTAGCCGTGCGCGATGCGCTTGCCGAAGGGGCTCTCCTTGGCGGCGATGTCGTCGAAGTGCATGTAGAAGTAGTCGCCCGAGATGCCGCCGAAGGCCACGATGTCGGCCTCGCTCACGGTGCGGCGATGCGTCAGCAGCGAATCGCCGATGCGCAGATCGTCGAAGTGCCTGCGAAACGGATGCACCTCGCTGTCGTGCGGCTTGGTGCCGCGCACGAACTCACCGGTCACCGCGGTGAGCATCGCCGGCGAGCCCTGCACCGCGGCGCGCTGCAGGTAGTGCGTCACCGCGCGCACGCCGCCCAGTTCCTCGCCGCCGCCGGCGCGCCCCGGGCCGCCGTGCTTGAGCACCGGCAGCGGGCTGCCGTGGCCGGTGGATTCCACCGCCGCTTCACGATCGAGGATCAGCAGCCGCCCGTGCCACGCCGCCACCTGCGGGATCACGCGCGCCGCGATCGCGGCGTCCTTGGTCACCAGCGTGCCCACCAGGCTGCCCCTGCCGCGCGCGGCGAGGGCCACCGCCTCGTCGAGGTCGGCATAGGGCATCAGCGTGCTCACCGGCCCGAAGGCCTCCACGTCGTGCGCCGCATGCTCGGCCGGCCGGCGCGCGAGCAGCAGCGTCGGCGCGAAGAACGCGCCCTCGGCCACGCCGGTGCCCACCGGAGCGAAACCGTCGCGCGCGCCGAACACCAGCTCGGCATCGCGGCTCAGCTCGGCCACGCGCTCGGCCACGTCGTGCTGCTGCGCGTGCGAGGCCAGCGCACCCATGCGCACGGCTTCGATGGCGGGGTCGCCGATCACCGTCTTGGCCAGGCGCGCGCGCAGCTTCTCGGCCACCGCATCGAGGTGCTTCGCGGGCACGATGGCGCGGCGGATCGCGGTGCATTTCTGGCCGGCCTTGACGGTCATCTCGCGCGCCACCTCCTTGACGAAGAGATCGAACTCCTCGTCGTCGGGCGAAACGTCGCTCGCCAGGATCGCGCAGTTGAGCGAATCGGCCTCGGCGTTGAACGCGATGCTGTGGCGCACGAGGTTCGGGTGCACGCGCAGCTTGGCCGCCGTGTCGGCGCTGCCGGTGAAGGTGACGACGTCGCTGCCCTGCAGCCGGTCGAGCAGGTCACCGGTGCCGCCGATCACGAGTTGCAGCGCGCCCTCGGGCAACAGGCCCGAATCGTTGACCAGGCGCACCATCGCCTCGGTGAGGTAGCTGGTGGCCGTGGCCGGCTTGCCGATGCAGGGCATGCCGGCGAGAAAGCTCGGCGCGAACTTCTCCAGCAGCCCCCACACCGGGAAGTTGAACGCGTTGATGTGCACCGCCACACCGCCGCGCGGCACCAGGATGTGCGTGCCCGCGAAGCCGCCCTTCTTGCCCAGCGGCAGCGCCGGACCCTCGTGCACCACGTTGCCGCTCGGCAGGTCGCTCGCGCCGACGCCGGCGTAGGCGAACAGCGTGCCGCTGCCGCCTTCGATGTCGATCCAGCTGTCGCTGCGCGTGGCGCCGGTGTGGGCCGACACGGCGTAGAGCATCTCCTTGTGCTCGATGAGGTGTTTCGCGAGCGCCTTGAGGATGGCCGCGCGCTGCTGGAAGTCGAGCTTCAGCAGCTTGGGCAGGCCCACGCTGCGTGCGTGGTGCAGCGCCGCGGCGAAATCGATCGCCTCGGCATGCGTGTGCGCGACGGCCTGGCCGTTGACTGCGCTGCGCAGCGCCTGCGCGGGCTTGCTGCCCACCCAGCGGCCGGCGATGTAGCTTTGAAGCACGGGGGTCATGCAAGGTCTCCGGCAATGGGATGCACCGCGGCCCGCTGAACGGGCCACGGAGAAAAGGTGCAGGTGCGCGCGTCAGCCGCGAAGCAACTACGGGTGCGCGCGTCAGCCGCGAAGCAACTACGGGTGCGCGCGTCAGGCGCGCGCGGGCTCAGGAGCCGTCGCGACGGCCCTGCCACTGCTCCGACAGTCGGTCGAAGGCCGAGGCGCTGACCTCGCCGACCTCGAGCTTGTGGCTTTGCAGCAGATCGGAGCGCGGCGACAGCATCTCGCGCTCCTTCTCGCGCTTTTCCTGCGCGGCGATGGCCGAGGTCATGCGGCCGCGCAGAGCCGAAAGGCCGCGCGGCGGCGACGCCGGCATCAGACCGTCGAGCTGGCGCAGCGCCGTGCGCAGCACGGCCGCGTCGACGCGGAACAGGAACACGCCGGTCGGATCCTTCTTCTTCAGGCCGTGCTCCACGCCGGCGAGATGACGCAGCAGCTTGCGGCTGCCCGGCACGCCGTCGAGCAGGGCCGTCAGCTCGGCGAGCAGCGGATGGTCGGCAGCGCTCTCGCTGGCCGCTGTCTCGGCGTGGTTCTCCCCCTTGCGGCCGGGCCGCTCGGGCTTCGCGCGCGGCGACGAATCGCCGCCGAACATCCGCATGCAGCGCTGCCAGACCGAAGCCGGGCGCTGTGCCGGAGGACGGGGTGGATCGGAGCGAGCCATACGCCCGCGCAGTGTGCCGGCAGCAGCGCCGGCCGGGCCGTTGGAATTGATCATCCGAGCAGCCTCGGCCGCCAGGCGGCGAAAACACCACGGCAATAGTTCGCATGCGAACGCGGCTGTGCACGGCGGGCCGCTCGCGATCAGGCGCGCTCGAGCGCCAGCGCGATGCCCTGGCCGACGCCGATGCACATCGTGGCCAGGCCGCGGCGGCCGCCGCTGCGTTCGAGCTGGCGCATCGCCGTGAGTGCCAGGCGCGCGCCGCTGGCACCGAGCGGATGCCCGATGGCGATCGCGCCGCCGTTGGGGTTCACGCGCGCATCGTCGTCGGCCAGGCCGAGCTGGCGCGTCACCGCGAGGCCCTGCGCGGCGAAGGCCTCGTTCAGCTCGATGGTGTCGATCTCGGCCAGGCTCCAGCCCAGGCGCGCGAGCAGCTTGTTCGTTGCCGGCGCCGGGCCGATGCCCATGATGCGCGGCGCCACGCCGGCCACGGCGGCGCCGATCACGCGCGCGCGCGGCGTGAGGCCGAAGCGCTTCACCGCCGCGTCGCTCGCCAGCAGCAGCGCGCACGAGCCGTCGTTCACGCCACTGGCGTTGCCCGCGGTCACGCTGCCGTCGGGCTTGACCACGCCCTTGAGCTTGGCCAGCTGCTCGAGCGTGGTGGCGCGCGGATGCTCGTCGACCTTGAACGAGATCGGCTCGCCCTTGCCCTGCGCGATGCTCACCGCCACCGTCTCGTCGTCGAAGAAGCCGGCGGCCTGCGCGGCGGCAAAGCGCTGCTGGCTGCGCAGCGCGAAGGCGTCCTGGTCGGCGCGCGCGATCTTGAATTCCTGCGCCACGTTCTCGGCGGTCTCGGGCATCGAGTCGACGCCGTACTGCGCCTTCATCTTCGGGTTCACGAAGCGCCAGCCGATCGTGGTGTCGTGCACCGCGTTGCCGCGCGCGAACGCGGTCTCGGCCTTGGGCATCACGAACGGCGCGCGGCTCATGCTCTCCACGCCGCCGGCGATCATCAGCTCGGCCTCGCCGCAGGCGATGGCGCGCGCGGCGGTGGCCACCGCATCGAGCCCCGAGCCGCACAGGCGGTTCAGCGTGGCGCCGGGCACGTCGGTCGGCAAGCCGGCCAGCAGCGCGGCCATGCGCGCGACGTTGCGGTTGTCTTCGCCGGCCTGGTTGGCGCAGCCGTAGATCACGTCGTCGAGCGCGGCCCAGTCGACGCGGGCCTGGCGCTGCACGAGCGCGCGGATCGGGAGGGCGGCGAGATCGTCGGTGCGGACCGTCGCCAGCGTGCCGCCGTAGCGGCCGATGGGCGTGCGGATGCCGTCGACGATCCAGGCGGTGCGGGGCATGGACATGGTGTGCTCCTGAGGAATGCGTGGGTCTTCGAGTGGAGGTGTCAGCGCGACGAGCGAGCTAGGCCACCGCCGCGGCCGCCTTGCGCGGCTGCCTCACCGCCGGCAACCCGCCGAGGAAGAGGTCGGCCACGATCGGCGCGATGTCGGCGTGCGAGAGGCTGCCGTCGGGCCTGAGCCAGGTGAACATCCAGTTGATCATGCCGAACAGCAGCATCGTGAGCGGCTTGGCCAGGCGCGCGCGCTTGAGGTCCGGCCGCAGCGCGGCCACCGCGCGGCCGAAGCCGGCGACGATTTCGCGCTCGACGTCGAGCACGCGCTCGCGGTCGCCGTCGTCGAGGAACTTCACGTCGTCGGTGAGCACGCGGTGCGCGTGCTGCGCGTCGGCGTATTCGTCGACGATGCGCCGGATCAGCTCGCGCAGGCGCGCCTCGGGCTCGGCGCTGCGCTGGGCCTCGACCGCGCGCACCAGCGCCTGCAGCCGCCGCACATGGCCCTCGGCGATCGCCACCAGCATCGCGTACTTGTCGCGGTAGTAGTGGTACAGCGTCGCCTTCGACAGGCCGCAGGCCTGCGCGACCTCGTTCATCGTGGTGGCGCTGTAGCCGCGGTGCGCGAACAGCGCGGCCGCGCGCGCGAGGATCAGCTCGCGCTGCTCGTCGTAGCCGGGGGCGCGGCCGCGGGGCATGTCAGGATCTATCTCTCGTCGAACGACAGCACCACGCGCTCGGTGGTCGGGTGCGCCTGGCAGGTCAGCACGTAGCCGGCGGCCACTTCGGCCTTCTCGAGCGCGAAGTTGCGGTCCATGCGCACCTGGCCCTCGACCAGCTTGGCGCGGCAGGTGCCGCACACGCCCGAGGTGCACGAGAACGGCACTTCCAGGCCGGCAGCGGATGCGCAGTCGAGGATGCTCGGCTGGTCGCGGCGGAACTCGATCTCGCGCGACAGGCCGTCGCGGATGATCGTGACCTTGGCGACCTCGGCATCGCCCGGCTTGGCCTCGTGGATCACCGCGCCCACCGGCTGGCCGGCCGCCTGCGGCGCCACGCCGAAGCGCTCGATGTGGATGCGGTCCTCGGCCACGCCGGCGGCCAGCAGCGCGGCCTCCGCTTCGTCGTTCATCTGGTACGGGCCGCAGACGAACACATGGTCGATGCCCGTTGCCGGTATCAGCGCGCCGAGGAACGCGCCCAGCTTGTCGCGGTTCATCAAACCGTGATTCAGTGGCGCATCGGTATGCTCGTCGGAGAACACGTGGTGCAGCACCAGCCGCGCCAGGTAGCGGTTCTTCAGGTCCTCGATCTCCTCCTTGAACATCGTCGACTTGAGCGAGCGGTTGCCGTAGATCAGCGTGAAGCGGCTCTTCGGCTCGCGGCCGAGCACCGTCTTCATGATCGACAGGATCGGCGTGATGCCGCTGCCGCCGGCGATGCCGAGGTAGTGGCGCCTCGACGCCGGATCGATCGGCACGAAGAAGCGGCCCTGCGGCGCCATGACCTGTATCGCGTCGCCGATCTTCAGGTGTGCGTTGATCCAGTTGCTGAACACGCCGCCGTTGACCTTGCGCACACCCACGCGCAGCTCGCCGTCGTCGACGCCGGCGCAGATGGAATACGAGCGGCGCAGATCCTGCCCGTCGACGCTGTGGCGCAGCGTGAGGTACTGGCCCTGCGTGAAGCCGAACACGTCGCGCAGATCGGCCGGCACCTCGAAGGTGACGATCACCGCCTCGGCCGTGTCGGGCTCGATGCGGCGTACGCGCAAGGGGTGAAAGAGGGTGGACATCGAACAGCTCCAGCTTCGCTCAGCGCACTCGCTCTCCCGCACCCGGAGGCGAAGCCTCCGGCTTCGTGTGCGGGAGAGGGTTGGGGTGAGGGTCGACGCGGCGCGCGACACCCTCATCCCCCGCCTTCTCCCGCAAGCGGGAGAAGGGGCCAGGCCGGCGCAATGCATGAAGATCGAGCATCACCGTCATATCGGCTTGAAATGCTCGAACGGTTCGCGGCAGGCGATGCAGCGGTACAGCGCCTTGCAGGCGGTGGAGCCGAAGGCCGACAGGCGCTCGGTGTGCGCGCTGCCGCAGCGCGGGCAGGCGATGGCCTCGCGGCGCACGATGCGGATCGGCTGCTGCGCCTGCGCCGCGGCGGCACCGTGCGCGGGCGGCGCGATGCCATAGTCGCGCAGCTTGCGCCGGCCGGCGTCGCTGATCCAGTCGGTGGTCCACGCCGGCGCGCGGCGCAGCGTCACCGTCACCGGCCCCAGTCCGGCGAGGTCGAGCGCGTCGACGACGCTGCGTTCGATGACCTCGGTTGCGGGGCAGCCGCTGTAGGTGGGCGTCAGCACGACTTCCAATCCGTCGCCTCGCAACTGCACCTCGCGCACGATGCCGAGGTCGCACACCGACAGCGCGGGCACCTCGGGGTCGAGCACCTGGTCGAGCACCTGCCACGCGCGCTGCGCACGATCGTCGGTACCGGCCTTCGTTGCGGTCGGATTCACGCGTTCACCACGCACCGCCGGGATACGCGCGCTGCAGGAACTGCATCTCGGCCAGGATGTAGCCCATGTGCTCGGTGTGCACGCCCTGCTTGGCATGGCTGCGAAACGCGCTGTCGCCCGGCACGTCGAGCTGCGCCTCGGCCAGCAACGCCTGCATCTCGGCCAGCCAGGGCTCGCGCAGCTCGCTCCAGCGCGGGCCGAGGCCCGATGCCGCGGCGGCATCGTCGACGGCGTCGCCGTCGAACAGCTCGGGCACGTAGCGCCACAGCTCGGCCAGCGCCGCGCGCATGCGGCGCGCCGATTCCTCGGTGCCGTCGCCCAGCCGCACCACCCAGTCGGCCGCGTGCTGCTGGTGGTAGCGCGCCTCCTTCAGCGCCTTGCCGGCGATGGCTGCCAGCTCGGCGTCGCTCGACGTGGCCAGCCGCTGCCACAGCAGGCGGAACCAGGTGGCGAGCATCGCGTTGCGCAGTGTCGTGAACGCAAAGTCGCCCCGCCGCTCGCCGCGGCGGTGGCCGTTGGGCAGCTCGGCCATCGCCACGTTGCGGTAGTCGCGCTCGTCGCGCAGGAAGGCGAGCTGGTCCTCGTCGTGCTGCGCGCCCTCGAGCTGGCCGGCGCGCGTGAGCAGCGCGCGCGCCTGGCCGATCAGGTCGAGCGCCATGTTGGTCAGCGCTATGTCCTCCTCGAGCGCCGGCGCATGGCCGCACCACTCGCCCAGGCGCTGGCCGAGGATCAGCGCGGTGTCGCCGATGCGCAGCAGGTACTCGACATCGGGTGTGGGCTTGACGGCAATGGAAGGGGTGGGCATCGTCGTTCAGGCCTTACATGTGGTCCACTTCGCTGGGCAGCTTGTAGAACGTGGGGTGGCGGTAGACCTTGTCTTCCATCGGGTCGAAGTACATGTCCTTGTCGCCGGGGTCGCTGGCCACGATCTGGTCGCTGCGCACCACCCACACGCTCACGCCCTCCTGCCGCCGCGTGTAGACGTCGCGCGCGAGCTGGATCGCCATCGCGGAATCGGCGGCGTGCAGGCTGCCGCAGTGCTTGTGGTCGAGCCCCGAGCGGCTGCGCACGAACACCTCCCACAGCGGCCACTCGTTGGCCGCCGGCTGTTCCATCGTGTTGGCATTGCTGTGGCTCATGCGGCCTCCTTCTTCGTGGCCTGCTTGCGCGCATGGGCCAGCGCGGCCTCGCGCACCCAGGCACCCTCGTCCCACGCGCGCACGCGCGTGGCCAGGCGATCGCGGTTGCACGGCCCGTCGCCGGCGACGACGCGCCAGAACTCGCTCCAGTCGATCGGCCCGAAGTCGTGGTGCTGGCGTTCGTCGTTCCACTTCAGCAGCGGATCGGGCAGCGTCACGCCGAGCACCTTGGCCTGCTCGGCGGTGGCGTCGACGAACTTCTGCCGCAGCGTGTCGTTGCTGACGCGCTTGATGCCCCAGCGCATGCCCTGTGCGCTGTTGGGCGATTGATCATCCGGCGGGCCGAACATCATCAGGCACGGCCACCACCAGCGATTCACCGCGTCCTGCACCATGGCCTTCTGCTCGGGCGTGCCCTTCTGCATCATCACCAGCAGCGAGTCGTAGCCCTGGCGCTGGTGGAAGCTCTCCTCGCGGCAGACGCGGATCATCGCGCGCGCATACGGCGCGTAGCTGCAGCGGCAGATCGGCACCTGGTTCATGATCGCGGCGCCGTCGACCAGCCAGCCGATGGCGCCGATGTCGGCCCAGGTCAGCGTCGGGTAGTTGAAGATCGAGCTGTACTTGGCCTTGCCGGCGTGCAGCGCATCGACCATCCGGTCGCGGCTCGAGCCCAGCGTCTCGGCGGCGGCATAGAGGTACAGGCCGTGGCCGCCTTCGTCTTGCACCTTGGCGAGCAGGATCGCCTTGCGCTTCAACGTCGGCGCGCGCGTGATCCAGTTGCCCTCGGGCAGCATGCCGACGACCTCGGAATGCGCGTGCTGGCTGATCTGCCGCAGCAGCGTCTTGCGGTAGTGCTCGGGCATCCAGTCCTTGGCCTCGATGAAGTCGCCGGCGTCGATCTTGGCGTCGAAGCGGCGCTCGAGTTCGGCCTCCTCGGCCGAGCGCACCACCTTGCGCTCTTCCTTCGGGCCGGTGTCCATTGCTTGCGTGTACATCGCGAGACTCCTGTCAGAGTCAGAACCTCATTCACCGCAGAGGGGCCGAGGCCGCGGAGGTGCGCAGAGGAATCCGATCCCCTCTGCGGACCTCTGCGACCCTCTGCGCCTCTGCGGTGAATGAACCTCGATCATTTCGGCCGCTTGTCGATCACGCGCCGCGCCTTGCCGACCAAGGTGCGTTCGATCGTATCGGGCGCGCCGACGCTCACCGTCGTGCTGACGCCGATCAGTGTCTTGATGCGGTTCTGCAGGGCGTGCGCGATGGCCGCGCGGTCGGCGCTCGCCTGCGCCGGCAGCAGCTCGCACAGCACCTGCATCTCGTCGAGCGCGCCCGAGCGCGTGACCACCAGCTGGTACTGCCCCGACAGCGCGCCGTGCTGCAGGATCAGCTCCTCGATCTGCGTCGGGAACACGTTGACGCCGCGGATGATCAGCATGTCGTCGCTGCGGCCGACGATCTTGCCCATGCGGCGCATGCTGCGCGCGGTGGGCGGCAGCAGCCGCGTCAGGTCGCGCGTGCGGTAGCGGATCACCGGCAGCGCCTCCTTGGTCAGCGTGGTGAAGACCAGCTCGCCCTCCTCGCCGTCGGGCACCACGGCGCCGCTGTCGGGGTCGATGATCTCGGGGTAGAAGTGGTCTTCCCAGATCACCGGGCCGTCTTTCGTCTCGATGCACTCGTTGGCCACGCCCGGACCCATCACTTCGCTCAAGCCGTAGATGTCGACCGCGTCGATGCCGGCGCGCACCTCGATGTCGTGGCGCATCGCCTCGGTCCACGGCTCAGCGCCGAAGATGCCGACCTTGACGCTCATCGACTTGGGGTCGATGCCCTGGCGCTCGAACTCCTCGATGATCACCTGCATGTAGCTCGGCGTGACCATGATGATGTCGGGCTCGAAGTCGCGGATCAGCTGCACCTGCTTCTCGGTCTGGCCGCCGCCCATCGGCACCACGGTGCAGCCCAGCCGCTCGGCGCCGTAGTGCGCGCCGAGGCCGCCGGTGAACAGGCCATAGCCGTAGGCCACGTGCACGATGTCGCCGGGCCGCCCGCCCGAGGCGCGGATCGATCGCGCGCCGAGGTTGGCCCAGTTGTCGATGTCGCCCTTGGTGTAGCCCACCACCGTCGGCTTGCCGGTGGTGCCCGACGACGCGTGGACGCGCACCACCTGCTGGCGCGGCACCGCGAACATGCCGAACGGATAGTTGTCGCGCAGATCCTTCTTGGCGGTGAACGGGAACTTCGCGATGTCGGCCAATGCTTTCAGGTCGCCCGGGTGCACGCCCTTGGCATCGAACGCCTTGCGGTAGTGCGCCACGTTGTCGTAGGCGTGCTTCACCGTCCACTGCAGGCGCTTCAGCTGCAGCGAGCGCAGCTCGTCGCGGCTCGCGGTCTCGATCGGTTCGAGGTCGCCGGGTTTGGGTTGTTTGACTGGCATCGCGTGTCTCCTGATGCGTGGCTCCGGTTCAGGTGTGCGGCTTGATCACGTGCGGATGGCCGTGCAGCGTCGGCGAGCTGCCGTCGTCGGCGATCACCGGCTTGCCCTTGACGGTGTACGAGCGGCCGCGGAACACCGCGATCAGCTCGTTGCGCTGGTTGGTCACCTCGCAGTCGTAGACCCCCGTGCGGCCGGCCTTGTTGACCTCGAAGCAGGCCGCGGTGAGCACGTCTCGTATGCGTGCCGGCGCCAGCAGGTCGACCGCGAAACCCGAGGCCACGGTGAACTCGTTGTAGGTGTTGCACGCATAGGCGAACGCCGAGTCGGCCAGCGTGGCGATGAACCCGCCGTGGCAGATGTCGTGGCCGTTGAGCATGTCGTCGCGCACGGTCATCGCGAGCCGCGCCTGGCCGGGCCGGATCTCGACCACCTGCATGCCGAGCAGCCGCGACGCGCGGTCGTTGCGGATCATGCCGTCGCGCACGCGCTCGGCAGTCCGCTGCGCTGCCTGCTGTGCCGAGGGCTCAGCCATGGAAGCGGGCCTGCGCGTGCATCATGCGCGACAGCAGCGGCGCACGGCGGTAGCGCACCTCGCCATAGTGCGCCTGCAGGTTGGCCAGGCACTGCGCCACGCGCGCCGGGCCGATCGCGTCGGCCCAGGCCAGCGGGCCGATGGGATAGGCCGTGCCGAGGCGCATCGCGATGTCGATGTCGGCGGCCTTGGTGCCGTTCCAGGTCATCACGTCGGCCGCCTCGTTGGCCAGGCCGCAGACGATGCGCATCACCGCCAGCCCCGCCACGTCGGCCAGCGCGAGCACGTCGATCTTCGCCAGCGCGGCGAGCGCCGCCAGGTCGGCCAGCCGCGCCGACGCACCGACGCTGGCGGTGGCGCCGATCACCGGCGTCACCGTGAAGTCGCGCGCCAGGTCGAGCAGCACCATGCCGCCGGCGCGGCCACCCTCGCGTTCGGCGGCACGCTCGGTGGCGGTGCGGCCGTCGGTGAGCGCGAGCAGCGCGTCGCCGAGGGCCGCGGTTTCGGCGGGCAGCGAATCGTCGAGCGTGATGCCGGCGCCGGCACTGCGCAGGCGCTCGACCCACGGCGCGAGCAGGCCCATCTCGCGCGCCACGCGCAGCGCGCGCGCGCTCGGCGCCGGCGGCACCACCGGCGCCACCGGCTTCTCGGCATTCGCGCCGTAGGCGTAGAAGCCGCGGCCGCTCTTGCGCCCGAAGCGGCCGGCGCGCACCAGCTCCTGCTGGATCACGTGCGGCGCGTAGCGCGTGTCGTAGGCGGTGGCCTGGAACACGCTCTCGGTGACCGAGAGGTTCACGTCGAGGCCGATCAGGTCCATCAGCTCGAACGGCCCCATCGCGAAGCCGCCGGCATCGCGCAGCAGGCGGTCGATCGCCGCGATGTCGGCGATGCGCTCGGCGCGCAGGCGCAGCGCCTCGGCGTAGTACGGTCGCGCCACGCGATTGACGATGAAGCCCGGCGCGTTGGGCGCGTCGACGCTGGCCTTGCCCCAGGCCTTCGACAGCGCATGCAGCGCCGTGACCAGCGCCGGATCGGTCTGCACGCCGGGGATGATCTCCACCAGCTTCATGCGCGTGGGCGGGTTGAAGAAATGCCAGCCCACCACGCGCTGCGGATGCTCGAGCCCCTGCGCCACCGCGGTGATCGAGATCGACGAGGTGTTGGTGGCGAGCACCGCGTCGGCGCCGAGCACGCCCTGCAGCGAGCGCAGCAGCGCCTGCTTGGGCTCGAGCTTCTCGACGATGGCCTCCACCGCCAGGCCGCAGCCGGCCAGCGCCTCGAGCCGATCGACCGCGCCGAGGCGCGCCAGCGTGGCGGCACGCTCGTGCGCGTCGAGCTTGCCCTTCTGCACCGCGCCGTCGAGGTCGGCGCTGATGCGCTCGATCGCCTTGGCCGCGGCACCGCCCTGGGCATCGAACAGCTTCACCGTGTGGCCGTGCTGGGCCGCGAGTTGGGCGATGCCGCCGCCCATGCTGCCCGCGCCGACGACGGCCACGGAGGTGTTCTTGTCGAGCGGAGCGTTCATGCGCAGTCGGGCCCTTGATGCGTCGCAAACACTTTCGACCAACCGGTCGGTAGATTCTATTCTGGGGTAATCTGGCTCGTCCCGCAAGACCCCACGGAAGCCTCGCCAGCATGCCCCCGCCCGAGCACAACGACAAGACCTCGAAGGTCGACGACGAGCGCGTGCTCGCCGTCGAGACGCTGCCGCCGCCCGAGCAGCTGATCCGCTTCTTCCCGGTGGCCGGCGGCCCGATCGAGGGCTTCGTGGCCGCCAGCCGCGACCGCGTGCGGCGCATCGTGCACGGGCTGGAGCCGCGGCTGCTGGTGGTGATCGGGCCGTGCTCGGTGCACGACGCGCGCTCGGCGATGGACTACGCGCAGCGCCTGGCCGCGCTGCGGCCCGAGCTCGACGACGCGCTCGAGCTGGTGATGCGGGTGTACTTCGAGAAGCCGCGCACCACCGTCGGCTGGAAGGGCCTGATCAACGACCCGCACCTCGACGGCAGCTTCCGCATCAACGAGGGCCTGCGCATCGCGCGCTCGCTGCTGATCGACATCAACGCGCTCGGCGTGCCCGCCGGCGGCGAGCTGCTCGACACCTCGAGCCCGCAGTACATGGCCGACCTGCTCAGCTGGGGCGCCATCGGCGCGCGCACCACCGAGAGCCAGGTGCACCGCGAGCTGGCCTCGGGCTTCTCGGCGGCGATCGGCTTCAAGAACTCCACCGAGGGCAACGTGCGCGTGGCGATCGACGCCGTGATCGCCGCCAGCCAGCCGCACAGCTTTCTCGGCGTGCACAAGAGCGGGCAGATCGCGATGGTGCACACCGCCGGCAACCCCGACGCGCACGTGATCCTGCGCGGCGGCGCCAGGCCCAACTACGACGCGGCCAGCGTGGCCGGCGCCTGCGACGCGCTGGAGCAGGCCAACCGCCACGGCGGCGTGATGGTCGATTGCTCGCACGGCAACAGCGAGAAGAGCCACGCCAAGCAGATCGAGGTCGTGCGCGACGTGGCGCGCCAGATCGCCGGCGGCAGCCAGCGCATCTTCGGCGTCATGATCGAGAGCCACCTCGTGGCCGGCGCGCAGGCATTCAAGCCCGGCCACACCGACCGCCGCAGCCTCACCTACGGCCAGAGCATCACCGACGCCTGCATCGGCTGGGACGATTCGGCGGCATTGCTGCGCGAACTGGCCGATGCCGTGCGCACGCGCCGCGCCAAACGCTGAAGCCGCGGCCGCAGAATCGGCCGATGGCACGACCCGGACCCGATCTCGAGCGGCGCAAGGCGCTGGCCGCAGCGTCGGCGCTGGCGCTCGATGGTGCCTTCGGCGGCGCAGCGGCGGCCGCCCTCGCCGGCTGCGGCGCGGGCGCTGCGCCGGGGCCGGCACCGCGCAGCTGGCGCATGGGCTTCTCGGGCCTGCCGCCGCGGCCCACCGCGGCCGATGCGATCCGCACCATCGATCTCTTCAGCACGCGCGCCGACATCGCCGCGATCCACGAGGAGCTGCCGTGGACCGATCTGCTCGGCGGCATGTCGCCGCAAGCGATCCTGCGCCGTGACAAGACCGACCTCGTCGCCTACTACCGCGGCAAGGGCCACCAGCTGATGTTCATGGCCGACCTCACCGACGGCCTGTCGCGCGCCGACGAGGCGCCGCAGCTGCGCGCACTCGGCCGCAGCCTGGCCGAGCCGGCGGTGCAGCAGGCGGCGCGCAGCTACATCGTCGCGGTGGCGCAGCTGCTGCAGCCCGAATACCTGGGCCTCGCGGCCGAGACCAACCTGATCCGCGCCGCGGCGCCGCCGGCGCTGTACGGCGCGCTCAGGCAGATGGCCAACGCTGCGGCGATCGATCTGGCTAACGCCGGCTACGCTGGGACGCGTTTCGTCAGCGTGCAGGTCGAGATGGCGTGGGGCCGGCTCGGCGGCAACGGGGCTTTCGCCGGCATCGCGCAGGACCGCGCCGACTTCGCGTTCAGCCAGATGCTGGGGCTGTCGTCGTACCCGTACTTCGCGTACGCCACGCCCGAGGACATTCCGAGCGACTACTACGGCCGCCTGCAGCAGGGCCTGGGCTCAGCGCTGCCGGTGATGGTGGTCGAGGGCGGCTGGCCGAGCCAGGGCGCGAGTGCCGCCGGCGTCACCGTGACGTCGAGCCCGGCGCTGCAGGCGCGCTACATCGCGCGCCACGCGGCGCTGCTCGACAGCGTGAGCGCGCGCGGCTGGATCCAGCTCGAGTTCGCCGACCTCGACCTGTCGGCCTATGCGCAGCCGCTGCCGGCCAATCTGCCGCTGTTCACCACGCTGGGGTTGGTGGACAGCGCCTTCGCCGCCAAGCCTGCGCTGGCGAACTGGGACGCGGCGTTCGCGCGGCCGCGCGGCTGATCAGGAGAAGTGCAGCGCCTCCACCCGCACCCACGGCACCACCCAGTCGCCGCTGTCGATGCGCTCGGCGCTCAGCGCGCTCACGTCGCGCAGCATCTGCGCCACGTTGCCGGAGATCATGGTTTCCGAAAGCGCCTGGCCGACCTCGCCGTCGCGGATCGCGAAGCTGTTCTTGATGACGCCCGAGAAGTCGCCATTGGCCGCCGGCCGGCCCATCGACAGGCGGTCGACCAGCGCGCCGCGCGGCACGCCGGCGATCAGCTGCGCGAGCGGCGTGGTGCCGGCAGCGAGATCCCAGCCTTCGGCGCACACCGGCACGTGCGGCAGCGCCGTCTTGCGGCTGCCGTAGAGGCTCGGCGTCAGGCACTTCAGCGTGCCGCGGTCGAGCAGCGTCACCGGCGCGAGCGCGAAGGCGTCGGCAGCGAACGGCGGCACGCCCGGTGCGTCGAAACGGCTGGCCAGCGTGAGCAGCGGCGACGCGGCGCGCTGGCCTACCGAGCCGCGATACACCGAGCTGCCGTCGATCAGCGCCTGGTCGCCGAGCTGGCCGAGCAGCCAGCCGAGCAGGCCGGCCATGGCCGGCGGCGTGAGCACCACGGCGCCCACGAAGGGCTCGCCGATCGGCCGCGTGTGCACCGAGCGCGTCATCGCGCGCAGCATATCGCCCATGCCGAAGCGCGGCATCAGCGGCTCGCCGGCCAGGCGCTCGCAGTGGCCGCCGGCGTAGTTGAACGAGCTCGACGCCGTGCCCTCGCGCGCCATGCCGAAGACCACGGCGTCGTAGTCGCCGACCTCGGCCTCGAGCTCGCTGCCGCCGCTGGTGAGCGTGCAGCTCGAAGTCTGCGTGTGGCCGGCGAGCGCCTCCTCGAGCATCACGCTGGGCACCTCGCGCGCACGCCAGTCGAGCATCTCGTGCACGGCATCGGCCAGCACTGCAGCGTCGGAGCGTTGCGGGCCGCGCCGCACGCGCGCGCGCTGGCCGGCCGAGACGGCGTTGGCGCTGTCCTGCGGCGCCGAGGCCACGCTCGCCCACAGCCCCTGCACCAGCGCGCGCAGGCTGTCGGCGTCGAGCTCGCTGCCCTCCGCGTCGGCACGGCGGCCGTCGAGCAGGCCCGTGAGCTGCACCTGCGTGGCCTCGGTGCTGCGCAGCAGGCTCGGCTCGTTGTGCGCCACGTTGAGTTCCTGGCGGCGCGAGCGGCGCACGCTCACCTGCGCACCGTCGAAGCCCTGTTGCCGCATCTGCGCGAGCAGCTGTTCGGCGGTGGTGCGCAGCTCCAGGGCCACGTCGTTCGTGTTCGTGCTCATGTGCCGCTGCTCACTCGCCGCCGAGGTGGGCGCGCGCGCGCAGCGCGGGCCCGCCCATCGAAACCACCATCAACTGCTTCTTGCCGCAATAGCCGCCGCATTCCCAGTGCATGGTGTCGCCCACCGCGTCCACCGTCTTCAGCACCTTGATCGCCGAGCCCGACAGCGTGGTGTTGCGCACCGCGCGGCCGAGCTTGCCGCCGCGAATCTCGTAGGCCAGCGTGACGCCGAAGGTGAACTCGGTGGTCGAGTCGGCCTGGCCATTGCCGGTCTTCATCAGCAGATAGCCGTCGTCGACGCCTTCGATCATCTGCGCCATCGTGCTCGAGCCCGGCAGGATGGCGGTGTTGCGCATGCGCACGAGCGGCTCGTCGTGCGGCGTGTAGGCGCGCGCGTTGCCGGTGGGCGGCTGGTCGAGCCGCGCCGCGGTCTCGCGGCTGTGCATGAAGCCGTTCAGGATGCCGCGGTCGATCATCACCACGTCGCGCGCCGGCGTGCCTTCGTCGTCGACCTCCACCGGCACCATCGTCGACGCGCCCTCGTAGCTGTGCGCGAAATCGACCATCGTGATCAGCTCGCTGGCCACCGGCTGGCCGACCAGCGACGCGGTGACCGCGCCGCTGACCACCGCGTCGGCCTCGCAGGGGTGGCCCATCGCCTCGTGCGCCAGCATGCCCGCCAGCGGCGCGGCCAGCACCACGGTGTGCAGCCCGCCGCGCGCGGCCACCGCGTGGCGCTTGGCCTGCAGGTGCTCGTGCGCGGCGTCGAGCACCGGCGCCACGGCACCGAGCGACCAGTCCACGTCGGCCAGGCTGCCGCGGCCCGAGACGATCTCGTCGACCTCGATCGGCGCGCCGCTCGCGTCCTCGCCCACCAGCGTGAAGCGGCACGCGGCGCGGTCGATGCGCGCGAGCGATTCGCCGCCGCTGCTGGTGTGCAGCGTCTTCAGGTGCTGCTCGTCGCCGATCAGGAAGCGCGTGGCGCGCAGGCCCGGGTAGCGGCGCTTGCACCAGGCGTGCAGCTCGGCCAGGCGAGCGTTGCATTCGGCCGGCGTGAGCGCGGCGCGGCCGGCCATCTGCTGGCGCCCCACGTGCCGCACCTCGGGCAGCGGCATCGGCGGCCGAGCGCCGAAGCGGCCGAGCGCGCGCGCATTGGACAAGGCCTGGCGCTGCACCTCGTCGCGCCCAGCGGCACCGGCCGACATCGGCGCCGATGCGAAGCCCCAGTAGCCCTCGACGTACGCGCGCGCGCTGAGGCCGCGCTGCGTGGTGCGCGCGTTGAGCGTGAGATGCCCGTCGACCATCAGCATGCGCGTCTTGTGCAACTCGTGCTCGCGGGTGTCGAGTTCGTGTCGGTTCAGGGTGGCGATCATCGGCCGGGCCTTCGGTGCTGGGGCCCGTCGATGATAGGCGCGTGACGCGCACGCGCGGGGCGAATCCCCCTGCCCCTACATCTTGGGACACCTTCGATGCGACGGCACCGTACGATGCAAGACTTGCTGCCGCGAGGACCGAGCCATGACACCCTACCGCTGCGGATGCTGCATCGTGCCGTCCAGCGTGCTCGATCGCCTGGCCGGCGACCGCAAGCTCTCGGCCGAGCTGCGGCGCGCCTCGGCGCAGACCGCGCAGCTGAGCGATGCGCTGCGCCGCCTGCGCGGCGAGGCCGCTGCGCTGACCGGCCTCACGTTGGCCGGTGCCGCCAAACGCGCCCGGCTGGCCGCGGCGCCGAAGGTCACGGTCTACGACTGCAAGCACACGCAGACGCTGCCCGGCTCGCCGGTGACCACGCCTGCGCGCTCGCGCGACGCGACCGTGCGCCGCACCTTCACGCAGACCACCGCGGTGGCCGAGTTCTACCGCAGCGCGTTCAAGCGCAATTCGATCGACAACGCCGGCATGACGATGATGTCGTCGGTGCACTACGGATCGAGCTTCAACAACGCGATGTGGAACGGCTCGCAGATGATCTACGGCGACGGCGACGGCAAGCTGTTCGTCGACTTCACCAAGGGCAACGACGTGATCGCCCACGAGCTGACGCACGGCGTGACGCAGCACACGCTGCAGCTCGGCTACACCGACGACGCCGGCGGGCTCAACGAAAGCCTGTCGGACTGCTTCGGCTCGATGTTCCGGCAGTGGCAGGCCGACCACGACAGCGCGAAGGCCGACTGGCTGATCGGCAAGGACATCGTGGGCCCCACCGCCAAGGCGCGCGGCTACACCTGCCTGCGCAACATGGCAGACCCCGCGGCGGCGTCGTGCCTGGCGCCGCAGCCGACGCACTATTCGCAAGTCACGCCGGGCATGGACCCGCACGAAAGCAGCGGCCCGCCGAACCTGGCCTTCTGCCTCGCCTGCAAGGCCGCGGGCGGGCGCAGCTGGCAGACCGTGGGCCCCGTGTGGTACGCGGCGATGACCGCCGCCAAACCCAACCCGAAGCTGACGATGAAGGCATTTGCCAAACTCACGCGTCAGCTGGCCAGGCAGCGCGCGAACGCCAAGGTGGCCTCGGCCGTCGACGCCGGGTGGAAGCAGGTGGGTCTGTGAACGAGACGCGCGAGCCGCTGCGCGCGCCACGCCGATGACGCGCGTTCAGGTCGAGCGGCTCGGCGGCCTGGCCGGCTTCGGCACGTCGCGCTCGCATCTGCGCAGCCGCGGCGAGGTCGATCCGGCACGGCTGAGCGAGGCCGACTGCCGCGCATTGGAAGCGTTGTTCGAGCCCGCCGCGCCGGCCGCTGCCGCAGCGCGGCCCGATGCCTTTCGCTACCGCCTCACCCGGCAGCACGGCGGGCGCGAGCAGTGCGTGGAGGTGGCCGAAGACCTGGTGCCGCACGCGGTGCGCGCTTGCGTGCGCGACGAGTTGGTCTGATACCGACTCGCAATCGATCGCATAGATCTTGTCGTGTTCGGGTCTTTGAGGCGATGGCGGGTTCGAGCGTGAGGCTGCGTGATGCGCGGGGTTTGAGCGCGCTGCGCCGCGGCCGCGGGCCGTGAGGCCCGTGCGCTCAAACTGCGGCGCCCCGGCCCGCGGGCCGGGGTGCGCTGCGCTGCTCGCCGCCGCAGATTCGCTCCCGGACCCCACAGCCCACGACCACGGCGCAGCGAACACCACCGAGCCCCACAACGAAGGGCATTCGAAGCGCTCGGTCGCGCCGCGCAAATTCATGCAGGCAGCGCGTACCTTCTCTGCGATCGATCGCGAGTCGGTATCAACCCTTCACGCACACCAGCGGCGCGAGCCGCGCGACCTTGCGTGCGAGGCCGGCGGACTGCGCGGCGTCGACGACCTCGGTCACGTCCTTGTAGGCAAGCGGTGCTTCTTCGGCGACGCCGCGCGACGACGGGCTCTTCACGACGATGCCGCGTTCGGCCAGCTCGTCGACGACGGCGCGGCCCTTCCAGCGGCGGCCGGCCTCGTGGCGGCTCATCGCGCGGCCGGCGCCGTGGCAGGCCGACGCGAACGCCAGCGCTTCGGAGGCCGCGGTGCCCGCGAGCACGTACGAGCCGGTGCCCATCGAGCCGCCGATCAGCACCGGCTGGCCGGCGCTGCGCAGCGATTCGGGCAGCGCCGGGTGGCCGGGGCCGAGCGCGCGCGTGGCGCCCTTGCGGTGCACATGCAGCTCGCGCGCCACGCCGTCGACGCGATGCGTCTCGACCTTGCAGGTGTTGTGCGACACGTCGTACAGCAGCCGCGGCGCGGCCGCCGGCCAGAAGCCGGCGAACACCTCGCGCACCAGGTGCGTGAGGATCTGCCGGTTGGCCAGCGCGCAGTTGATCGCAGCGCGCATCGCGCCCAGGTATTCCTGCCCGAGCGGCGAGCCGATCGGCGCGCACGCCAGCTCGCGGTCGGGCAGCACGATGCCGTGCGCGGGCGCCGCGGCCGCCATGCGCAGCAGGAACTCGCTGCCGATCTGGTGCCCCAGGCCGCGCGAGCCGCAATGGATCATCACCACCGCGTCGCCCACGGCCAGGCCGAACGCGCGCGCCGCCTCGGCGTCGAACAGCTCGGCCACCGCCTGCACCTCGAGGTAATGGTTGCCGCTGCCGAGCGTGCCCATCTCCTCGCGCTGGCGGCGCCGCGCCTGCGCCGACACGAACTTCGGCTTGGCGTGCAGCACCTGCCCATGCTCCTCGATGCGTTCGAGATCGTCGGCGCCGCCCCAGCCGCGCTCGACCGCCCAGCGCGCGCCGCCGGTGAGCATGTCGTCCATCGCCTCGGTGCCGAGGCGGATCTGCCCCGTGCTGCCCACGCCGGCGGGAATGCGCGCATACAGCGCATCGGCCAGCGCATGCTGGCGCGCGAGCACGTCGTCGCGGCGCAGCCCGGTGAGCAGGCAGCGCACGCCGCACGAGATGTCGAAGCCCACGCCGCCGGCCGAGACCACGCCGCCCTGCGCCGCGTCGAACGCGGCCACGCCGCCGATCGGAAAGCCGTAGCCCCAGTGCGCGTCGGGCATCGCGAACGAGCCGGCCACGATGCCGGGCAGCGTGGCCACGTTGCAGGCCTGAGTGCGCACGGTGTCGTCCATGGCGCGGATCAGCGCCTCGCTGGCGTAGATCAACGCCGGCACGCGCATCGCGCCGCTGCGCGGGATCTCCCATGCGCAGTCGCCGCGGCGGATGGAATGCTTCGGGTCCATCGTCAGACGTCGACCACCGTCTGCGCGAGCCAGCCGAGCGCATGCGGCGCCACGCGCAGCTCGGTGCAGGTGGCGCCCTTGACCTCGACCGCCGGCTCGTGGCGCGCGGCCGATGCCGCCTCGCCCCATGCGCGGCCGTGCAGGTGGTGGCCGTCGAGCTGCACCTCGAAGCGGCCGAACAGCATGCGCCGCGCCGCCATCTCGCTGGCCACCGCGTTGAGCCAGTGCGCGAGCAGCAGCTCGTCGTCGGGCGCGTCGCAGCCGATGTCGACCGCCGTTGTCGCGGCCACGCGCGCGGGATCGGTCACCACCGCCGTCAGCGCCAGCGCTGCCTGCTCGAACGCGCCGGCCTTGGTGGCCGCGATGCCGCGCACGCCGATGTCGGCGCCGTGCTCGAAATGCTCCCAGCGGTCGGGGCCTGATCGTGCCGCGCTCATGGTGGCTCGCTTATCCGGCTGCGCGGGCGTGCGTGCGTTGAGGCCACGCAACGCTGTGCGACGCGCGCGACGACAGACTCCGTGCATCGACCCAGACGAGGAGCATTGCCATGCCCGAACTCACCACTGCCCAGCGCGACAAGCTGATGGCCGATCTGAAGCTCGTGATCGCCGACACCGAGGAGCTGCTGCGTGCCACGGCCGGCTCGGCCGGCGAGCACACCAAGGAGCTGCGCACGCGCATGCAGGCGCGGCTCGACGAGGCCAAGAAGAGCGTCGCGCATCTGCAAGACGCCGCCGCGGCCAAGGCCCGGGCTGCCGGCCACGCCGCCGACGAGTTCGTGCACGACAACCCGTGGAAGGCCATCGGCGCCGCGGCCGGCGTCGGCCTCATCGCCGGCCTGCTGATCAGCCGGCGCTGAGGATCGTGCCGTGAACGAGCCCCGCGCCGGGCTGTTCGCGTCGTTGCGCGCGCTGCTCGCCACCGTGCTCGAGATCGCGCAGACGCGGCTCGAGCTGCTGGTGTGCGAGCTGGAGCAGGAGAAGGCCAATGCCTTCGCGGCGCTGTGGTGGGGCGCGCTGTCGCTGCTGATGCTGCTCGCCGCATTGGTGCTGGCGATCGGTTTCGTGATGTTCCTGCTGCAGGAGCCGTACCGGCTGCCCGCGCTGGGCGTGATGGCGCTGGCCTGCGCTGCGGCCGGCGTGGCGATGCTGCGCCATGCACGGCGGCGGCTGCACAGCCTGGGCGGCGCGTTCGCCGCCACTGCCGGCGAGCTGGCGCACGACCGCGCCGGGTTGCTCGGTGTCGAATGAGCGGCGTCGCATGACGGGCGCAGCCGCGTTGCCGCGCGCGCAGGCGGCCGCGCTGGCGCTGCGGCGCGAGGCGCTGCTCGGCCGCAGCGCGGCACTGCGTGCACGGCTGGCCGAGCAGTCGCGTGTGCTCGCCGCACCGCTGTCGCTGGCCGACGAGGCGGTGGGCGCATGGCACTGGTTGCGCCGGCACCCGGCGCTGCCGCTGGCGGCGCTGGGCGTGCTGGTGGTGATGAAGCCGCGCCGTGCCTGGCGCGTCGCAGCGCGATCGTGGTGGTTGTGGCGCGGCTTGCGCTGGGCCGCGGCATTGACATCACGATGAACACCATGCCGCGAAGCCCTGATGCGCGCGAGGACAACACGCGCTGATCCACGCGTGCAGCTCTTCGCGCCCCTAGGGGGCGCACTCAGGGCACCGCGGCATCGCGTTGCGCGGACTCAACGGTGCACCGGCCGCGCGCTTCAAGATACTTACAGGGCGTATCGCGATGCAGGCCGTCAGTTCGACGATCCACGGCGCAGGTTGGGAGGGCGAACTGCTGCGCGTGGCCGATGCGCGTGGTGTCGTGCTGGTGTGCGTCGATGCCGGTCCGCTGGGCGCCGGCGAGCGCAGCATGGCGCTGCGGCGCGTGCTCGGCGACTATGGCCTGTCGACGCTGGCCGTGGCGGTGCCGGGCGCGCAGCATGGCGGCGATGCAGCCGCAAGCCTCGCCGACAGCCGGGCCTGGACCACGGGCTTCGGCGAAGCGCTGGCCTGGATCGCCGTGCACGACAGGCCCGAGGGCGCAGCGGTCGGCCTGCTCGGCGAGGAGGCCGCGGCGGCGGCGGCGCTGCGCGTGGCCGCGTCGCATGCCGGGCGCGTGCTCGCCGTAGTCACCTGCAACGGCCGTCTGCTGGCGGCCGACGACACGCTGGCGCGCGTGCGCGCGGCGACGCTGATGGTCGTCTCGGCGCTGGACACCGATGCGCTGGCCGCGCACCGCGAGGCGCTGCAGCTGCTGCGCGGCGAGCGTCGGCTCGAAGGCATCCCCGGCGTCACGCGCGCGCTGCACGAGCCCGGTGCCTTCGACACCATCGCGCACCTGGCGGGCAGCTGGCTGCGCGACCGGCTCGGCGCGGCGCTGAACTAGGTTCTGGCGGCGTCATACCGACTCGCGTTCGATGCCAAAGAAAGTACCCGCTGCCTGCGCGAGTCTGCGCGGCGCGCCAGGGGGTACCCGCCCGGGGCTCATGATGGATCGGTCCTCGCCTGCGGCGAGGACTGCGCTGTGCTGCTCGGTCTTGCGGCCCCGCTGCCGAACTCGCTGCGCGAGCTTCGCTCAACCATCGTCAGCGAGTCAGAAGTGGAGGCGCGCGCCTGCGGCGCGCGCGGGCCGCAAGGCCTGCGCTGCTCGCCGATCCATAAATCGCCCCGAGCGGGTACCCCCTGCCGCGCTGCACGACCGAGCGCTTCGAACGCCCTTCGTCATGACGCTCGGTCGTGCTCGCTGCGCCGTGGTCGTGGGCTGTGGGGTCCGGGAGCGAATCTGCGCCGCAGTTTGAGCGCACGGGCCCCACAGCCCGCGGCCGCGGCGCAGCGCGCGCAATCCCCGCGCGTCACGCAGCCTCACGCTCGAATCCGACAGCGCCTCAAAGCCCGAGCACGACAAGATCCATGCAATCGAAGGCAAATCGGTATCAGTCGTCGCGCCACGCCGGCGCCACGGCGTCGGCCGCGCTCTGCGCGGCGATCCAGTCGCGGGCCTGCGCGAATTCGATCGACTTGTCGAAATACGCGCTGGCGCCGGCGCGCAGGAAGGCCTCGCGCATCGCCTGCCAGCCGAAGTTGGACAGCGCCACCACGCGCGTGTTCGGATGTGCGCGCGCCACGTGGCGCAGCACGTCGTATCCGCGGTCGGTGCCGCGCAGCTCGACGTCGAGCACCACGATGTCGGGCCGCTGCTCGTCGATCAGGCGCACCGCGCCGTCGAGATCCTCGGCGCAGCCCACCAGCGCGAGGCCGGGCACCGGCTCCAGCAGCGCGCCGAAGCTGCGCTGGATCTCGATCGAATCGTCGACGATGGCCACCTTGAGCATGCCGGCCCCCCGCTGCTGAGATGCCGGCGTGCATCGTGCAGCCTGCCGCCGTCGACGCGGCTGAGCACCCTCAAGCAAACGCGGGCCTGCTGCCGCAAGCGTTCAATACCCGGTGATCGGCGCCTCGCCGGTGGCCGCCACGTCGACCTCGATCGCCGTGCCGCCGCCGGCAACGCTTTGCACCTGCAGCTGCCCGCCGACCGCGCGCACGCGCTCGCCCATGCCGACGAGGCCGAACGAATGGCGCTTGGCGCGGTCCTCGGGCGACAGGCCCTTGCCGTCGTCGGCGATGCGCAGGCGCACGCGGCCGGGCGCGGCATGCGTCAGCCGGATGCGCACCTGCCGCGCACCGGCGTGCTTGCTCACGTTGTTGAGCGACTCCTGCGCCACGCGGTACAGGCAGGTGGCCACTGCCGGCGCCAGCGGCGGCTCGTCGCCGTTGTCGTCGTCGAACGCGAGCGCGAGCGCGCAGGCGATGCCGGTGCGCTGCTCGAAGTCCGACGCCAGCGCCTCCAGCGCCGGGCGCAGCCCCAGCTCCTCGAGCATGCGCGGCCGCAGGTCGTTGACGATGCGGCGCGTCGAGGCGATCGCCGCCGACGCCAGCTCGTCGATCTTGGCCAGCATCGCCGGCACGCGCGCCGGGTCGCGCGGCAGCTGCTGGCCGATGGCCAGCGTGTCCATCTTGATCGCCGCCAGCGTCTGCTGCAGGTCGTCGTGCAGCTCGCGCGCGACGCGCTTGCGCTCCTCCTCCTGGATCTTGTCCTGCGCGGCGACCAGGCGGCGCAGCGCCGAATGCGAGGCCACCACCTCGGCATGCATCTGGCGCATGGTGGTCACGTCGCGCGCCACGATCACGGCGCCGGTCACGCCGCCGGCCGCGTCGCGGATCGGCGCGAAGCTGTAGCTGCCGATCCAGCGCGCATCGACGTCGCGCCGGCGCAGGTGGAACTCGATGTTGGCGGCCGTCTCGCCGCGCAGCGCGCGCGCGAGCACGCGCTGCTGCGGGGGCAGCGGCCGGCCCTCGTCGTCGAGCAGCTCGACCACGTCGGTGAACGCGAGGTAGGTGGCCGGGAACGCCTCGCGCGAGGCGAAGTGGTGGAAGCTCACGAAGGCGTCGTTGAACTGCGTCAGCCGCCCGTCGGCGTCGGCGATGCACACCGCGTCGGTCATGCTCGCCAGCGCGGCGTCGAGCTTGGCTTTCTCGCTGCGCAGCTGTTCCTCGTTGCGCAGGCGCTCGGTCACGTCGCGGAAGATCACCGTGTACAGGCGCTGGCCGTCGAGGTGCACGTGCGAGATCGCGGCCTCGATCGGGATCTCGCGGCCGCTGGCGTGCAGCGCGAGCAGCGACGCGCGCGCCGACTCGGGCACACCCGAGCGCTCGGACTCGCCGAGCGCGTGCAGCTCGCGCCAGTGCTGCTCGCGCAGGCGCTCGGGGAACAGCCTGGCCAGCGGCTGGCCGAGCAGCTCGTCGACCTCGCGGCCGAGCAGCCGCGCCGCGGCCGGGTTGATCATCACGATCGATTGCGCGGCATCGACGGTGACGATGCCTTCGCCGGCGGCCTCGAAGATGCCGCGCAGCCGCGCCTCGCTGAGCTGCAGCTGCAGCGAGGCCTCGGCCATCGCGCCGCGAAAGCGCGTCTCCTCGGCGCGGCGCTCGGCCTCGAGGGCTTCGCGGCGGCGCTCGGCGTCGTGCAGCAGGGCCTGGATCGCCGTCACCTCGTGGATCGCCGGCCCCGCTGCCGGCGACGCACCGTCGGCACCGCTGGCCACCAGCGCCTGCATCGCGCGGTTGAGGCGGCGCGCGGCGATGTTGCCGCCCACCAGGCCCAGCAGCGTCATCAGCGCCAGGCCGGCGCCCACCGCGGCGCCGGCGGCGACGGCCGGCGCCATGTAGGTCGCGCGCGGCACCGCGAGCCGCGCCATCCACGGCGCCGCGCGCACCGTGGTCTCGAAGCGCATCGTCGCGTGCGCCGCGGCGTCGGGTTCGGGGCCGGTGCGCGTGAGCAGCGCGCCGGTGCTGTCGTGCAGGCTCACGCTCCAGGCGGCGGGCAGCAGCGCCGGCGCCAGATGACGTGCCAGTTGCCGCGTCTCGATCGAGCTGATCAAGTAAAAGGCGATGGCGTCGTGCCGCAGCGCCGGCACCGCGACGGCGATGATCGGCTCGCCCGAGATCGAGCCGACGAGCAGGTCGCTGACCACGGGCTGGCGCGCGCCGCGCGCGACCTCGGCCGCGATGCGGCCGCTCGGCTGCACCGGTGGCGGCATCGGAGCCCCCAGCGGCAATCGCGTGCTGAACAGCGCCTGGCCGCCGCCGGCGTCGAGCTTGCTCACGTGGCTGCCGACGTAGCGGCGGAAGGTCTGCGCCTCGGCGTAGAACTCGGTCTCGCGCGCCGGGTCGTCGGCCAGCGGCGAGGCCGCGAGCACCTGCAGCGCGACGATGTGGTGGCGCAGGTCTTCGTCGATCGCGCTGGCCACCCGCTGCAGCACGGCGCGTGCCTCGTCGGCGGACCGCGCGCGCACGTCGACCACGCGGTCGATGGCCAGCGCCGCGCTCAGCACCAGCAGCGGTGCCACGCACAGCCAGATCAGCCACGTCAGGTAGCGGCGCAGCGTCATGGCTCGTTCGCGTCGGCGCAGCGCAGCACGGCCGCACCCGCCACGCGGCCGGCGCGCAGCGCGGCCAGCGCGACGCCGGCCTGCGCCAGCGCATAGGGCACCGCGTGCACCGCCAGCGGCACCTTGGCGGCCACGCGCATGAAGACCTCGCCGTCGGCGCGCGTGAGGTTGGCCACCGACACGATGCGCCGCTCGCCCCACAGCCAGCGATAGGGAAACGACGGGATGTCGCTCATGTGGATGCCGGCGCACACCACCGTGCCGCCCGGGCGCACCGCCTGCAGCGCGAGCGGCACCAGCGCGCCCACCGGCGCGAACAGCAGCGCGGCATCGAGCGCTGCGGGCGCGCTCTGGTCGGAGCCGCCGGCCCAGGCCGCGCCGAGCGACCGCGCCAGCGCCTGGGCATCGTGATCGCCCGGGCGCGTGAAGGCGTAGACGTCGCGGCCCTGGTGCACCGCCACCTGCGCGATCAGGTGCGCCGCCGCGCCGAAGCCGTACAGGCCGATGCGCTGCGCATCGGCGCCGGCCATCGTGTAGGCGCGCCAGCCGATCAGCCCGGCGCACAGCAGCGGCGCGGCCTCGTCGTCGCTGTAGCGCGCCGGCAGGCGGAACACGTAGCGTGCGTCGGCGAGCGCGAACTGCGCATAGCCGCCGGCGATCTGCCAGCCGGTGAAGCGCGCCTCGGCGCACAGGTTCTCGCGGCCGGCGCGGCAGTGCGCGCAGACGCCGCAGGTGTGGCCCAGCCACGGCACGCCCACGCGCTCGCCGCGCGCGAAGCCGCTCACGCCGGCGCCGAGCGCGTCGATGGTGCCGACGATCTCGTGCCCCGGCACCACGGCGTGGCCCGGGAACGCCAGCTCGCCGTCGACGATGTGCAGGTCGGTGCGGCACACACCGCAGACGGCCACGCGCAGCCGCACCTGGCCGGCCGCCGGCTGCGGCAGCGCCTCGCGCCACACCGCCTGCAGCGGCCGGCCCGGGGCCGGCAGCTCCATCGACAACCAGGCGGGCGGGTCGCGCTGGAGAGTCATCGCCGCTCTCGTCCGACGGCGAGCGCGGCCTCAGGGCGCGCTGCCCGGCGCCGGCGGCTCGGCCGGCTCAGCCACCAGGCCGTGCTGCATGCCGTAGCGGATCAGCGCCGCCGTGGTGGGCAGGCCGAGCTTGTCCTGGATGCGGCTCTTGTGCGTGCTCACGGTCTTGACCGACAGGTGCAGCGCCTGCGCGATCTCGGTCGGCCGCTGGCCCGCCACCAGGCGGCGCAGCACGTCGAGCTCGCGGTCGCTCAGCTGGTCGTGCGGCGGCGCCTCGATGCGCTGGTTGAGCTGCAGCACCATGCGCTCGGCCAGCGCGCGGCTCACGTAGGCACCGCCGCCGGCAACCTTGCGCACGGCGTCGATCAGCTCGCCGGTGGCCGCGTCCTTGGTGATGTAGCCGTTGGCGCCGGCCTTGAAGGCGCGCATCGCGTACTGCTCCTCGGCATGCATGCTGAGCATCAGCACCGGCAGCCGCGGCTGCTCGGCGCGCACGCGGCGCAGCAGGTCGAGGCCGTTCATGCCCGGCATCGACAGGTCGAAGATCGCCAGCTCGCACGGCTCGCGGCGCAGCATCTCGAGCGCCTGGAAGCCGCTGCCGGCCTCGCTGACGCGCCACTGCGGCGACGTGCTTTCGAGCATGCGCTTCAGGCCCTCGCGCACGACGGCATGGTCGTCGGCGATCAGGATGCGCAGCGGCCGGTCGGGTGCGTCGGTGGGGCTCATCGCGGCGGCGGAGGTGCCAGGGCACCATGGTACGTGCCGCGCCCGCTCGGCGTCCGTTGGCCCGCTTGAGGCCGGACAAGGCGATGACAAAGCCGGGCTTGCTGGCCCGGCCGCTTCGGCAGGAGAGAAGCGCTCCCGAAGGGAGACCGTCTCGTCCTTCCTTAGCCGATGGTCAAGCGCTTGCGGGTCTCGGCCGCGCGCTTGGGCAGCTTGAGCGTCAGCACGCCGTTGGCGTACTTGGCGTCGGCCTTGCCGTCGTCGACGGCGCTGCCGAGCGTGAAGCTGCGGCTCGCGTAGCCGTACTGACGCTCGCTGCGCAGCACGCGGCCGTTCTTCTTCTCTTCGCTGTCCTTCTTCACCTCGGCGCTCAGCGTCACCAGGTTGCCGTCGATGCGCACGTCGATGTCTTCCTTGCGCACGCCGGGGATCTCGGCGGTGACGGTGTAGTCGGCGTCGGACTCGCTGACGTCGAGCTTGATCTGCGGCGCGGCCTCCAGCTTGGCATCACGCCACGGACGCATCATCTGGCGGAAGGTCGACTCGAACGGATCGAGGTCGCTGAAGAAATCCTTGATGCGCAGTTCGTTCATGGTCACTCCTTGTCGCTCACGAAGTAGTGCGGCCGCAACCGGCCGCCACGCGCGCTGCGCCGCAGTTCGGCGCAGGCTGAAGAAATGCTCGGCCCGCTGCTGCAGCCAGCGTTGAGCCTGCGCAAGGCTCGCGCCTCATGGTCACGCCGCTTCGAGCACACGCGCCGCGCCCGCGCTCGTGCGCGGCCGCTCGGCACTGCCTTGCCACGGCGCCATCCGGCTGCGGCGCGCGCTGCGGCCGCCGACCGGCTGGCCGCGCTCGCCGCCCAGGCCGCGCGTGGCGAGCGCGCGCGCCTTCAGGCCCGCCATGTCGAGGATCTCGACCTCGCGGTTGTCGACCGCGATCAGGCCCAGCTCGGCCAGCGTGGTGAACGAGCGGCTGGTGGTCTCGTGCGCGGTGCCGAGGAAGCTCGCGATGTCGCGCCGGCCCATGCGCAGGTGGAAGCGCCGCGGCGATTGCCCGGCACGCGCCATGCGCGCCGACACCCAGAGGATGAAGCGCGCCAGCCGCACGTCGGCCGTCACCGCCGACATCAGCTCGGCCGTCTCGGCGGCGCGGGCGAGCTGACGGCTCAGGCCCTGGCGCAGGCCTTCGTCGAGCCAGGCCGCGCCGCCACGCAGCTGCGCCAGCGGCAGCGCGTACACCGTGGCATGCTCGAGCGCGATCACCGTCGACGGATGCGCACCGCCGTACAGCGCCTCGTAGCCGAGCAGGTCGCCGGGCTGCGCGAAGGCAAGCACCTGCTCGTAGCCGTCTTCGAGCGTCTTCACGCACTTGAGGCTGCCCGAGCGCACGACGAATACCGTGTCGTCGAGGTTGCCCTCGCGCAACAGCACGGCGCCGGCGCGCACGCACCACAGATCGGCCTCGGTCAACGCCTCGAGCCCGCGCGGCGCCGGCTCGTTCAAGCCGAGCAGCCGCATCAGCTCGGCGCGCGACCCCTGGCCGTGCAGCGGCACCACACGGCGGTGCAGCAGGTTCGGCTCGGCACGCAGCGGTGCCAGGGACGGGTTCACCTGCAGCGTGCTCGGCAGCGTGATCGATGGCGCGTTCATGGCGGGCTCCGTGGTGTTCGTTGAGGCTGCGCAACGGCGCGCATCCCGAACCCGATGATTCCGCCGCGCGCGGCGCGCGCCCATCGGTCGCGCCTTCAAGCGCGCTCAGGGTTCTTCCGGTCCGGCGTTCGGAATTTTCCGAATCGGCGCTGCAGGCCGCAGCGCGTCACCGCCGGCAATGGCTTGCAGGCAGGCCAGGCACAGGCAGCCGCTGAAGGTCGCGCGCAGCGCGGCCAGCATGGCGCCGTCGAGCGCCACCGTGGTGCAGGCGCAGGGCGCGGCCTCGTGCGCGCCGCAATCGAACGCGGCGCCGCAGCGCGGGCAGCGCTCGCTCGCCACGGCTTCAACCGCCGAACAGGCCCTGGTGCTGCTGACGCAACAGGTTCTTCTGCACCTTGCCCATCGTGTTGCGCGGCAGTTCGCTCACCACGAACACCTGCTTGGGCACCTTGAAGTTGGCGATCCGGCCCTTCAGCTCGGCAACGATGGCCGCACCGTCGAGAGTGGCGCCGGGCCTGGGCACCACCATCGCGATCACGCCCTCGCCGAAGTCGCGGTGCGGCACGCCGACCACCGCGCTCTCGGCCACGCCGGGCATCTCGTTGATGGTGGCCTCGATCTCGGCCGGGTAGACGTTGTAGCCGCCGCTGATGATGAGGTCCTTGCTGCGGCCGACGATGGTGAGGCAGCCGCGCTCATCGAGGCGGCCCACGTCGCCGGTCTTGAACCAGCCGTCGGCGGTGAACTCCTCGCGCGTCTTCTCCGGCATGCGCCAGTAGCCGCTGAATACGTTGGGCCCGCGCACCTCGATGCCGCCGATCTCGCCGGCGGCGCAGGGCCGGCCGTGCTCGTCGTGCACGCGCACGCCCACGCCAGGCAGCGCGAAGCCCACGGTGCCGGCGCGGCGCTCGCCGTCGGCTGCGTGGTACGGGTTGCTGGTGAGCATCACCGTCTCGCTCATGCCGTAGCGCTCGACGATGCGGTGGCCGCTGCGCGACTCCCACTCGGCAAACGTCTCCGGCAGCAGCGGCGCCGAGCCGGCGAGGAACAGGCGCATCCGCGCGCAGGCCTCGCGCGTGAGCGCGGGCTCGGCCAGCATGCGCACGTACAGCGTGGGCACGCCCATGAACACCGTGGCTTCGCTCATGCGCGCGATCACCGCCTTGGGCTCGAAGCGCGCGAACCAGATCATCTTGCTGCCGTTGAGCAGCGCGCCGTGCGAGGCCACGAACAGGCCGTGCACGTGGAAGATCGGCAGCGCGTGGATCAGCACGTCGCCGGGCCTCCAGCCCCAGTAACTCTTCAGCGTGCGGGCGTTCGACAGCAGGTTGCCGTGCGTGAGCATCGCGCCTTTGCTGCGCCCGGTGGTGCCGCTGGTGTAGAGGATCGCGGCCAGATCGTCGGCCGCCTTGGGCACCGGCGCGTGCTCGGCGCTCATCTGCGCGGCGCGCTCGAGCAGCGTGCCGCTGCGGTCGTCGCCGAGCGTGAACACGTTGCGCGTGCCGGCCTGGAACGCCAGCTGCGACAGCCACGCGAAATGCTTCGGCGCGCACACCACCACTGCCGGTTCGGCATCGCCGATGAAGTACTCGATCTCGGCGCGCTGGTAGGCGGTGTTGAGCGGCAGGTACACGAAGCCCGCGCGCAGCACCGCGAGGTAGAGCATCAGCGCCTCGACGCTCTTGTCGGTCTGCACCGCCACGCGCGAGCCGGCCGGCAGCTCGAGCCCCGCCAGCAGGTTGGCGATCATCGCGGTGCCGCGCTCGAGGTCGCGCCAGCTGTAGGCGAGCGGCGCGCCGGGGCCGTCGGCGGTCTCGATCGCGGTCGCGTCGAGGTCGGCAGGAAACGCCGCGCGCAGCGCGGTGAAGACGTTGGAATCCGTCATCGCGACGGTCAGTCGAGCTTGGCGCCCGAGGTCTTCACCACCTCGGCCCAGCGCGTGATCTCGCCGCGGACGAACTTGCCGAAGGCCTCGCCGTAGAGGTTGGGCGGGTCGGCGCCGAGGCCGGCCCAGGTGGTTTTCAGCTCGTCGGATTCGAGCGCCTTCTTCATCTCGGCTTGCATGCGCTCGACCACCTCCTTCGGCGTGCCCTTGGGCGCCCACAGCCCGTACCAGGTGGCCACCTGGTAGGTCGGCACGCCGGCCTCGCGCGAAGTGGGCACCTCGGCGAAGCCGGGCGCGCGCTTGTCGGAGGCCACGGCCAGCGCCTTGATGCGGCCGGCCTTGATGTGCACGGCCGACGAGCCGAGGCCGTCGAACATCATGTCGACCTGGCCGGCGATGAGGTCCTGCAGTGCCGGGCCCGCGCCGCGATAGGGGATGTGCGTGATGAAGGTCTTGGTCTGCAGCTTGAACAGCTCGCCGGCCAGGTGATGCGAGGTGCCGTTGCCCGCCGAGCCGTAGTTGAGCTTGCCCGGGTTCTTGCGCGCGAAGTCGAGAAACTCCGCGAGGTCCTTCACCGGCACGCGCTGCGGGTGCACGACGATCACCTGCGGCACGCTGGAGATCAGGCCCACCGGCACGAAATCGGTCTCGAGCGTGTAGTCGAGCTTGGGGTACATCGACGGCGCGATCGCGTGGTGCACCGCGCCCATGAAGAAGGTGTAGCCGTCGGGCGCCGCGCGCGCCGCCACGCCGGCACCCACCGTGCCGCCCGCGCCGCCGCGGTTGTCGATGATCACCTGGCGGCCGAGGTTCTTGGTCAGCAGCGCGGTGAGCGGGCGCGCGAAGGCGTCGGTGCCGCCGCCGGCGGGGAAGGGCACCACGAAGGTGACCGGCTTGGCCGGCCACGACTGGGCTTGCGCGAACGGCGAGGCCAGCATCAGGGCCGGCGCGCCCGCCAGCAACGCGCGGCGGCGGATCGGATGCGCAGTCATCGGAAGTCTCCTGCGTTCTAGTCGGGCGGCGTCACAACAGCGCCGAAAGTGCGCGCGAATGTACCACCCGACCCTGCGCGAACTCCTCGTGGCAGCTCTCGATGCGCGACAGGTCGTAGAGGTAGTTCACCATCAGGCCGGCCGACTGCTTGAGGCCCTTGGCCGACAGGTTGGCCTGCGCGTTGAGCCGCTCCAGCCGCGCGCCGTTGTCGAGGTGGAAGCGCGCCACCGGGTCGCCCTCGGGCATCGGCGCCAGGCGCACCAGGTACCACGCCGCGAGCTGCCACAACGCCTGATGCGCCGCGGCCGGCAGCGCCTGCAGCGAGCCGGCATGCGTGAGCGCCGAGAGATCGCCGTCGCAGCCCTTGCGCAGCGCGTCGAGTGCGGCCTGTGCCTTGTGCAGCTGCGCGGGCTTGACGCCGGGCGCCTCGTCGATGCGATGCACGCGCGTGAGCCAGGCCATCAGCCCGGGCAGCGGGCTCAGCGTGCAGAACGTCTTCAGCTGCGGCAGCTCGCGCTTGAGTTCCTCGGCCACGCGCTTGATCAGGAAGTTGCCGAGCGACACGTTGCGCAGCCCGGGCTGGCAGTTGCTGATCGAATAGAACACCGCGACCTTGAAGTGATCCGGCGTCAGCGGCGCCGAGCGCTTGTCGATCAACGGCGCGATCGCATCGGGCATCGCGTCGGCCAGCGCGACCTCGACGAAGATCAGCGGCTCGTCGGGCAGCTGCGGGTGGAAGAACGCGAAGCAGCGGCGGTCGGGCTGCAGGCGGCGGCGCAGGTCGTCCCAGCCGTCGATTTCGTGCACCGCCTCGTGGCGGATGATCTGCTCGAGCAGCTGCGCGGGCGAGTTCCAATCGACGCGGCGCATCTGCAGGAAGCCGGCGTTGAACCAGCTCGACAGCAGGTGCAGCAGGTCGGCGTCCACCGCCTGCCAGGCGGGCCTCTTGGCCAGGCGCTCGAGCAGCGCGCGGCGCATGCGCACCAGCGCCGCCGTGCCGCCGGGGGCGCGGTTGAGGCGGCGAAACAGCTCCTGCCGCGGCGGCTCGGCCACCTGCGTCAGGCGGATCAGGTGCTCGGCGCTCGGCGTGGCGGCATAGGCCTGCGCGTGCGCGAGAACGATCTTCGGATCGGGCGAGAAATCGCGCGCCAGGTGGTCGAAGAAGCGCGCGCGCAGCTCGTCGTCGAGCGCATCGACGCGATCGAGGATGCCCCCGGCGATGACCGGCCCGTTGGCCACGCCGCGCTCCGACATCAGCCGCCGGCATTCGGCGAGCAGCTGGCGCACGCGCTGGTCCTGCCGCAGCCCCGCCACCTTGGCGCGCATGCGCGCCAGCGTGCCGGGGGAGTCGGTGGCGACGGGTTCGCGGGAGTTGTCTGACACGATGCTCGCGTGCTCGGGCAAGAGCTTGCGCTGCGCACGCGCAGGATAGCAAGGCCCGAGGCATCCCCGAGGCGCCGCCGGGATGCGCTTGCTACAGTGCCCGGCATGGCTTCAGGTGACAGCCGCTCCACGCCAGGCGCCACGCACGAGCTGCCGCGCAGCGCCGACGCGGTGCTCGAGCTCGCGGCGAAGTCGATGTTCGACCTCATCGCGCGCACGGCGATGGGCATGATGGTGGTCGACCGCGAGCACCGCATCGTGTGGATCAGCGAGGGCTACAAGCGCTTCCTGCCGGCGCTGGGCGTGGCCGGCGAGGCCGATTTCGTCGGCAAGCGCGTGCAGGAGGTGGTGCCCAACACGCTGATGGACCAGGTGATCGAGACCGGCCGGCCGATCCTGGTGGACCTGCTGACCAACAAGGCCGGCACCTTCCTCGTCAGCCGGCTGCCGCTGCGCGACGACAGCGGCACCGTGATCGGCGCCGTGGGCCTGGTGCTGATGGATCACCCCGAATCGACGATGCAACCGCTGATGGTGAAGTTCTCGCGGCTGCAGCGCGAGCTCGAGGACGCGCAGCGCCAGCTCGCCGCGCAGCGCCGGCCCAAGTACACGATCGCGGGCTTCATCGGCGCCAGCGCGGCGGCGCTGGAGGTCAAGCGCCAGGCGCGGCGCGTGGCGGGCACCGATTCCACCGTGCTGCTGCTCGGTGACACCGGCACCGGCAAGGAGCTGCTCGCGCATGCGATCCACGCCGCGTCGTCGCGCGCCGCGGCGCCGTTCGTGACGGTGAACATCGCCGCCGTGCCCGAGACGCTGCTCGAGGCCGAGTTCTTCGGCGTCGCGCCGGGCGCCTACACCGGCGCCGACCGCAAGGGCCGCGACGGCAAGTTCAAGCTGGCCGACCGCGGCACGCTGTTCCTCGACGAGATCGGCGACATGCCGCTGCCGCTGCAGGCCAAGCTGCTGCGCGCGCTGCAGGAGCAGGAGGTCGAGCCGCTGGGCAGCAACCGCGTCGAGAAGGTCGACGTGCGCGTGATCGCCGCCACCAGCCGCGATCTCTCGGCGATGGTGGCGCAGGGCAGCTTCCGCGCCGACCTGTACTACCGGCTGCACGTGCTGCCGATCCGCCTGCCGCGGCTGGCCGAGCGGCTGGAGGACCTGGAGCCGCTGGCCGATGCGCTGCTCGACGACATCGCGCGGCGCAGCGGGCTGCCGCACAAGAGCCTGGCGTCCGACGCGATGGAGCTGCTCGCGCGCCACGCCTGGCCGGGCAACATCCGCGAGCTGCGCAACGTGCTGGAGCAGGCGGCGCTGATGACCGACGACCTGGTGCTCACGGCGCGGCACCTGTCGCTGCAGCCGGGCGGCGCTGCGGCGTCGGCGGCGAACGCCGTTGCGCAGGGCGCGGCATCGACTGCCGAGACCGCCGCGATCCGCCCGCTGCCGCAGGCGGTGGCCGAACTCGAGATGCGCGCCATCCGCGAAGCGCTCGCGGCCACCGGCGGCAACAAGGTGGCGGCGGCCAAGCTGCTGGGCATCTCGCGCGCGACGCTGTACGAGAAGCTGGGTTCGGCTGAGCCGTGAGCGGCGCCAGGCGGCGCCCGTGATGCAACTGGGGATGTGCCGCCCGCGGCGATCTACCTACGATCCGCCGCACGCCGATCGGGTTCTTCTCATTTGAACCGGATCGGCCGCAGGTGCAACCCATTGCCGGCGCACGCGTGCACGCCCATTCGCGTGCGCGAGCGTGAACCCGTGGATGGTGCCGCCTCGACCGACCGACAAGGAGTGCAGATGAACCCACTGGCCAACTCCCTGGCGCTGACGCGCCGCGCGTGCTTCTTCACCGCTGCGGCGGCGTGCCTGCTCGTGGCCTGCACCACGCCGCCCGCGCCGGTGTCGCGGGGCGCCGCGCAGCCGGCCGCGACGCCGGCGCCGGCTGCACCCGCAGTTGCCCCCGCGGCAGCGCCGCGGGCTGCACCCGCTGCTGCGGCCACTGCAACGCCAGCACCCGCCGCCGCGCCAGCGCCCGCGCCCGCAGCTGCGCCCACTGTCGCAGCCGCACCCGTCGCAACCGCGACGCCGGCGCCTGCCGCGGCGAGCGCGCCAGCCGCGCCGCCCGCGCCGCCGCCCATCCTGCCGTTCGACGAAGCCGTGCTCTCGGCGGCCAATGCCCTCTTCAACAACGCCAAGGTCGACGCCGCAGGCACCGGCCGCTCGGTGAGCGCGAAGCTGCCGCTGGTGATCGATCCGCTGGTCGACGGCAACTCGGGCTTCCAGACGCAGGCCACCGAGACCGTGGGTGCGCGCGTCAGCGAGCTGGTGAAGACGCGCTTCACGCAGTTCGAGCTGATGCCCTTCACCACCAGCAACCTGGCGCGCGCGCCGCTGCTGTTCATCGGCACCTTCACCGCGGTGAACATGGACGGCAGCAACAAGCCCGGCCGCGACTGGCATCGCGTGTGCCTGGCGCTGGTGGACCTGCGCACCGGCACCATCGTCTCCAAGGGCTTCGCGCGCGCCGCGATGCAGGGCGTCGACATGACGCCCACCGCGTTCTTCCTCGACAGCCCGGCGTGGGCACCCGACCCCTCGGTGCAGGGCTACGTGCGCACCTGCCAGGGCACCAAGGCCGGCGACCCGATCAACCCGGCCTACTACGACCGCATCATCAGCGCGGCGATGATCAACGACGCGACCCAGGCCTACACCAAGGGCCAGTACGAAGAGGCGCTGGACCTGTACAAGGCCGTGGCGCGGCAGCCCGGCGGCGACCAGCTGCGCGCGCACAACGGCGCCTACCTCGCGGCCACCAAGCTCGGCCGCAAGGACGAGGCCGCGCAGGCCTTCGCGCGCATCGTCGACTTCGGCCTGGCGCAGAACCAGCTCGGCGTGAAGTTCCTGTTCAGGCCCGGCTCCACGCTGTTCCTGCCCGATCCGCAGATCAGCGGCGCCTACCAGATGTGGCTCGGGCAGCTGTCGCAGCGCGCCGCGCAGCGCAGCGCGTGCCTGGAGATCAGCGGGCACACCAGCCGCACCGGCGCCGAGCCGATGAACGAACGGCTCTCGCTGATGCGCGCGCAGTACATCAAGCAGCGCCTCGACGGCAACACGCCGGCGCTCACCGCGCGCACCAGCGCGCGCGGCGTCGGCTCGCGCGAGAACATCTCGGGCCTGGGCACCGACGACGCGCGCGACGCGCTCGACCGCCGCGTGGAGTTCAAGGTCAAGGACTGCGCGGGCTGACGGCACGCCGCGCGCCTATCATTCGTCGCTGCATCCCCACCGCGCGCCGCATCGCGGCGCGCGTTCGACTCAGGAGGCAAGACGGATGGCACGCATCGGCTTCATCGGCGCCTCGGGCCTCATGGGCCACGGCATGGCGAAGAACCTGCTCGGCAAGGGGCATGCGCTCACGATCACCGTCAATCGGCGCCGCGATCGCGTCGCCGATCTGCTGGCAGGCGGCGCCACGCTCGTCGACTCGCATGCGGACGTCGCCCGCGCCGGCGAGGTGGTGTTCATCTGCGTCACCGGCTCGCCGCAGGTGGAGGCCGTGGTCGCCGGCCCCGGCGGGTTGCTCGAAGGCGCCGCGCGCGGCCTGCTGATCGTCGACACCTCGACCAGCGAGCCCGATTCCACCGCGCGGCTGCGCGAGCTGGCCGCGGCCAAGGGCGTGGAGTTCGTCGACGCGCCGCTGGCGCGCACGCCGGTGGAGGCCGAGGCCGGCAAGCTCAACGTGATGGTCGGCGCCACGCCCGGGCAGTTCGCGAGGCTGCAGCCGCTGCTCGCGTGCTTTGCCGAGAACATCTTCCACGTCGGCGGGCCCGGCGCGGGCCACGTCATCAAGCTGCTGAACAACTTCGTCGCGCAGGCGATCTGCAACGCCACGGCCGAGGCGTTCGCGGTCGGGCAGCGCGCCGGCATCGACCTGAAGCAGTTCGTCGCGCTGGTGTCGGCGGGCCTGGTGAACTCGGGCCTGTTCCAGATCATGAGCAAGACGCTCGACGGTCAGCTCGACGGCATGAAGTTCCAGCTCGACAACGCGCGCAAGGACGTGCGCTACTACACCCACCTGGCCGAGAACCTCGGCGTGCCCACGGTGATGGGCGAGGCCACGCACCAGTCGCTGGCGCTGGCCTGCGCTTTGGGCTTCGGCGACAAGCTGGTGCCGTCGCTGGTGGAGGCGCAGGAGAAGCTGGCGGGCGTGAAGCTCGTGCCGCGCTAGCGAGGGGCCCGCAACGCGAGCGGCTGGCGGCCCGGCGATCGCGGCTCGCGTGCGGCCGCCTAACACCACGGTGACCGGGCAAAACCATCGCTGCGTCACCCGGTAGACTCCCGTCGGGTTGCGAGGAGTCAGAGACAACGATGGCGACAGGCAAAACACGCACTCAGCGGGCGCGCAGCCCGGAGGCGCCAGCCGCCGACGCCGGCGCGGTGCAGGTCGTGAAGCACCGCGCCAAGCGCAAGAACATCCCGCCCGCCGGGCTCGAAGCGCAAGGCCGCGTCGAGGAGGCGCAGAAGGTTCGCCTCGACTACAACCCTCACCTGCCGCCGCGGTTGCGCTTCGCAGACGACCCGGCAGCCACCGACCGCCTGCCCGCGCTGCTGCAGACCGCGCGCGAGCGGGCGTTGACCGACGACGAGGCGCGCGAGCTGGCCGATGCGCTGCGCCGCCACGAACCGTGGCTGGAGTGGAGCGGCAAGCGCGAGCGGCCGTGGTTCGAGGTCGACCCGCCGGCGCTGCACATCCACGAGCGCGTGAGCACGCAGGCGATGCTGCGCGTGCTGGCGCGCGAGGACGTGGAGCGCGACCTGTTCGCCGACCCGCAGCAGACCTACGCGCAGGCGGTGCAGTTCTACCGCCACGACATCGACTGGGCCAACCGCATGATCCTCGGCGACAGCCTGGCGGTGATGGCGAGCCTGGCGCGGCGCGAAGACCTGGCCGGCAAGGTGCAGATGATCTACATCGACCCGCCGTACGGCATCAGCTTCAAGAGCAACTTTCAGCCGCAGCTCGGCCAGCGCGACGTGAAGGACAAGGTGCAGGACCTGACGCGCGAACCCGAGATGGTGAAGGCGTACCGCGACACCTGGACGCTGGGCGTGCACTCGTATCTGACGTATCTGCGCGACCGCCTCGCGATGGCGCGCGAGCTGCTGACCGACAGCGGCAGCGTATTCGTGCAGATCTCGGACGAGAACCTGCATCGAGTGCGGGCGGTGATGGATGAGGTATTCGGGCCACAGAACGCTTTGGGCACCATCGTGTTCCAGAAGACAGGCGGCTTTACGCCGAACCTGCTTCCTCTCGTCGCGGACTACATCCTTTGGTATGGCAAAGGCGCCGGTGCGACCAGATTTCGCAATTTACGAGAGTTCCGGCAGTACCCCCCGCCGGATGATCCGTACTACCGACTGGTCGAGCTTCAATCCGGTGAGCGTCGACGCGCTGAGCAGGACGAGCTGGACAAACCTGAGTCGCTGCCGGCAGGAGCGCGGATCTTGCGGCACGGCCCGCTTAACTCGCATGGCCCATCAAGTACTCCGAAGCCATTTCGATTCGAGGGCCGTGAGTACTGGTGTAACCCAAATCGCCACTGGACGGTCGATCCCGACGATGGGTTGGCGCGTGTGGCGCGAGCGGAACACGTGTTCCCTATCGGCAACGATGTCGCATTCAAGCTCTACTGGGATTTCAATCCGTCCAAGTCACAGAACAACCTTTGGACCGATACGCAGTCAGGTGGCTTCAACGACGAAAAGGTGTACGTGGTGCAGACGGTCACCAAGGTCATCGAGCGCTGCCTCCTGATGACCACCGACCCCGGCGACCTCGTGCTCGACCCCACCTGCGGCAGCGGCACGACCGCCTTCGTCGCCGAGAAGTGGGGCCGGCGCTGGATCACCTGCGACACCAGCCGCGTCGCGCTCGCGCTCGCCAAGCAGCGGGTGATGACCGCGACGTTCGACCACTTCCAATTGCGACCGCTGCAGCCCGAGGATCTTCAGCGCAATCCGCGCGGCGCCTGGCTGAAGAACGGCGGACACGAGCCGCGCACGCTGCACTGCAAGTCGGTGCCGCACATCACGCTGCGCAGCATCGCGCGCAACACCGCGCTCGACCCGATCTTCGCCAAGCACGAGCCGATCCTCGCCGCCCGGCTCGACACACTGAACGCCGAGCTGGCGAAAGTGAAGCCGGCGCTCAAGGACAAGCTGGCCGAGAAGCTCGTGCGCAAGCACCGCGAAGAAGGCGCGAGCGCGGTCACCGAGGCCGATCAGCGGCGCTGGCTGCTACCGGGCACGCAGCCGGGCTTGATCCGCGAGCATCGAGCGGCCAAGCCGCTCAAGGCGCTCACCGCCAAGCAGGCGCAAGGCTACCGCGATGCCATTCCGGGCAAGGCGTGGCAGCCTTGGCAGGTGCCGTTCGACACCGATGGCGACTGGCCGCAGCCGTTGAGCCACGCACTCACCGCCTACCGCACAGCCTGGCGCGCCAAGATGGACGAGGTCAACGCCTGCATCGAGGCCAATGCCGAAATGGAGGAGCTGGTCGATCAGCCGCTCACCGAGCCCGGCGTCGTGCGCGTGGCCGGCCCGTTCACGATGGAAGGCGTGATCGCTCGCGAGATGGGGCCGGACGATGAGTCACCGATCGGCGGCGCGCCCGACGAGCTGGAAACCTTCGACGGCGAGGATGCCGCGGGCGCCGCCGGCACGATCGCCAGCGTCAACGCCGAGGCGCACCTCGACAAGATCGTGCGCCTGCTCAAGGCCGCGGGCGTGGACTTCGCCAACAACCGGACGTTGCGCTTCGAGCGGCTCGAGCCGGTGGCCGGCAGCGGCATGCTGCATGCCGAGGGCGCATGGGCCGGCGCCAGCGATGCGCGCGTGGCGGTGTCGATCGGCCCCGAGGTCGGCAACGTCACCGCGTGGCAGGTGGAGGATGCGGTGCGCAGCGCCAACCGCGCCGGCTACGACGAGTTGGTGTTCGCCGGCTACGGCTTCGACGCCGCCGCGCAGGCCGTGATCGACGAAGGCGCGATGAGCCGCCTCAAGCTGCACATGGCGCTGATCCGCCCCGACGTGGCGATGGGCGAGCTGCTGAAGACGCAGCCGGGCAGCCAGCTGTTCATGGTGTTCAGCGCGCCGCGCGTCAAGCCACCGGTGCAGCTCGGCGACGGCCAATGGACGATCGAGGTCGAGGGTATGGACGTGTACGACCCGGTGGGCGGCGCGCTGCACCCAACCAGCCGCGAGCGCATCGCCGCCTGGTTTGTCGATACCGACTACGACAGCCGCACGTTCTGTATCTGCCAGGCGTTCTTCCCCGACCGCAAGAAGTGGGACCGGCTGGCGCGCGCGCTCGGCGACAAGGGCGTGGTCGACGAGGCTCGCTTCGACGAACTTACCGGCTACCGCACGCTGCCGTTCGCGCGGCCGCCGAGCCTGCCCTCCGGCCGGCCGTGGCGCGTGGCGGTGAAGGTGATCGACCCGCGCGGCAACGAGGGCCTGCGCGTGGTGACCATGCCGGCGCCGTGACGAAAGCGTTGGCGATGCAGCGGGCTCCCCGGTACAATGGCGTCCGTATCCCACCGGTGGTTTCGACCCCGGGCGCGAGGGCGCCAAGGCTTCGGCCGCGGCGCCCTCTGTTTTTTCGCGCCGAGGTCGCATGAGAACGTCGGTCTACATCGACGGCTTCAACTTCTACTACGCCGCCGTGAAGGGTACGCAGTACAAGTGGCTCGACTTCCGCGCGGTGTTCCACGCGCTGCTGCAGCCACACCATCGGGTGGACCGCATCCTGTACTTCACCGCCCGCGTGACCGGACAACGTGATCCGCAGCAGCCGCTGCGGCAGCAGGTGTACTGGCGCGCACTGCGAGCCACCACGCCCGAGCTGCGGATCGTCGAGGGCAACTTCATGACGCACGCGGTGCGGCGGCCGCTGGCCCAACCGCTGCCCGGCGGGCCGCGCACCGTGGACGTGCTCAACACCGAGGAGAAGGGCTCTGACGTGAACCTGGCGGTGCATCTGCTCAACGACGCCTGGCTCGATGCGTTCGACTGCGCGCTGATCGTCTCCAACGACTCCGATCTGGCCGAGGCGATGCGGCTGGTGCGGCAGCACCACCCGAACAAGAAGCTGGGGTTGGTGTTCGCGCGGCACAGCGGAGGCAGACCTTCATACGAGCTGAGTCAACACGCGCACTTCGTCAAGCGCCTGAGCCGCAGCGTGCTGGCAGCGTGTCAGTTGCCAGACCCGATCCCTGGCACGAACATCCGCAAGCCGGCAGCATGGTGAAGTCGATGCCGCGCAGCCCCCGCACACCTGCCAGCGACGATGCGCCGCAGCGCGAGTTGCCGATCCAGCCGGTCGATCGGCCGATCCTGTGCTCGCCTTACGCGGAACCTGATCTGCACTGGGTGTACGACCGCACCACAGGCATTCCCACGCGCACGCCGGGCCGGCGCCCCGCCAGCTACTGGTACAAGACCGAGCGCACCGGCAGCACCCAGCGGCAGATGGCCTTCATCGCCGAGGAGGAGCGCGACGACCTGCCGCTGGTGAATGCGCTGCGCGACGACGTGCGGCGCTGGCGCAAGAGCAAGTGGGAGGGCGCGACCGAGACCACCAAGACGCTGCTTCGTCACTGGTGGCGCGAGGATCGTTCCGTGCGCCGTCTGTTCTTTTGCCAGCTCGAAGCGGTGGAGACGGTGATCTACCTGCGCGAGATGCTGGCCCAGGGCCGCGTGCCGCGCTTCAAGCCTTCGATCTCGCTCGCCGACCACGCCGCGCTGGTGGCGGGGCGCAACCCGCGACCGCAGGAGTGGCGCACAAACGTGGCGCAGCACCCGAAACTGGCCGACATTCCGCATGAGCCGGGCGCCGCGCCGCTGGTGCGCTACGCATGCAAGATGGCCACCGGCAGCGGCAAAACGGTGGTGATGGCGCTGCTGCTGGCTTGGGCGTTCTGCAACCGCGGCCGCACGCCGGCCGACGCTCGCTTTCCGCGTCGCGCGCTGGTCGTGTGCCCCAACCTCACGATCAAGGAGCGGCTCAGCGTTCTGCGCCTGGGCGACCCCGACAACTACTACGACAAGTTCGACCTCGTCCCGAGCGCGCTGCACCCTGAGCTGGCGAAGGGCCGCGTGCTGGTCGCCAACTGGCACGTGTTCAACCCGCAGGCCGAGGAGCTGCGCGTCGGCGGCGTGACGGTCGGCCGGCTCGGCCCCGAGACGCCGCGGGCCTTTGCCCACGCGCGGCTGCAGGACCTATGGGACGACGAGCCGCTGCTGGTGATGAACGACGAGGGCCACCATGCCTACCGCCCCGCACCGGTGCGCGAAGGCGAGGCACTGAGTGCGGACGAGCGCGCCGAGCGCGAGGAGGCCACGGTGTGGATCAGCGGCCTCGACAAGATCAACGCCGCTTGCGGCGTAGCCTTCTGTGTCGACTTGTCGGCGACGCCGTTCTACTTGCACGGCAGCGGCTACCCGGAGGGCTCGCCGTTCCCATGGATCGTCAGCGACTTCGGTCTCGTCGATGCGATCGAGAGCGGCATCACCAAGATCCCGCGGCTGCCGGCGATCGACAACACCGGGCGGCCGGAGCCGCAGTTCTTCAAGCTGTGGCAACACGTGACGGCCAACCTGGCATCGGGCGAGCGGCTGCCGGGCGGCAAGCCGAAGCCCGACGTGGCGTTCCGCAAGGCGCAGCCGGCGCTGCTGACGCTGGCCGGTCAATGGAAGGAACGGCTGGCGCAGATCGAAGCCGCGGCACCAGGGCAGGACCGCACGCCGCCGGTGATGATCGTGGTGTGCGACAACACCGAGGTCGCCGAGCACTTCCACCGCATGATCTCCGGCGAAGAGGCGGTCGTGGTCGAGGCCGATGACGACGACGACGAAGAAGGCGACGAGGCGCCGCGCCGACGCAGGAAGGCCAAGCCGGTGAAGCGCTACGGCAACGGCCTGGGCGGTTTCCCCGAGCTGTGGAACCGGCCGGGACGCGAGGTGACGCTGCGCATCGACTCCAATCTGCTGGCGTCTGCCGAGAGCGAAGACCCGAACGCCACGCGCAAGGAAGCCGCCGAAGAACTGCGGCGCATCGTGTCCTCTGTGGGTCGCATCGGCGCGCCGGGCGAGCACATCCGCTGCGTGGTGAGCGTCAACATGCTCAGCGAGGGCTGGGACGCGAACAACGTGACGCACATCCTCGGCTTGCGCGCGTTTCACAGCCAGCTGTTGTGCGAGCAGGTGGTGGGCCGCGGGCTGCGCCGCATGGACTACACGCCCGATCCGCAGACGGGCCGCCTCACCGAAGAATACGTGGACGTGTTCGGGATCCCGTTCTCGCTGATCCCGTTCAAAGGACGACCGCCCGGCGATCCGCCGCCGCTCGACGACCGGCCCAAGCACGAAGTGATGGCGATGCCCGATCGCGCCGCGTTCGAGATTCGATTTCCTGTCGTCGAAGGCTTCGTGGTCGACCTGCAGCGCAATCTCGTGCATTGCGACGTCGGCGCGATGCAGCGGATCGTGATCGACCCCATCGGCGCCCCGACCGCGGCCTTCGTGCGGCCGCAGGTCGGCTATGCGATCGGCACGCCGGGCCAGATGACGGGCTTTGGTTTCGAGGTGTTCACGCGCGAGGTGTACTACCGCGAGACCCACCCCCAGACGATCGCGTTCGAGATCGCTCGCGAGGTTGTGCGCCAATTGACCGACACGAATGGGGGCAGCGAGCGACTTCGCGCCGCAGGCCGCGCCGCGTTGTTTCCCCAGGTGCTCGCATTCACCGAGCAGTATCTGACCGCGCGCGTCGATTTCAACGGCTGCCACCCGTGCGAAGTGGGGTTGCAGGTGTATGCGCAGCGCATCGTCGGCTTGCTGGTCGCCGCGATCCGCCCCGACGAGAGCCGTGGCGAACCACCGCTGCTGCCGCGGTTGAATCGCTATCGCCCCGTCGGCAGCAGCGCCTCGGTGCGATTCAAGACCGTGAAGCCGGTCCAGGCTACGCAATCGAGTCACCTGAACTTCGTGGCAGCCGATACCGGCTCGTGGGAACAGGCGGCAGCCGCGCAGCTGGAATTGGCGGCGCGACAGGGCCTGATCCAGTGCTACGTGCGCAACGATCGGCTGGAACTCACCGTACCGTACGAGCTGTACGGCCAGCCGCGCGCGTACGAGCCGGACTTCGTGGTGCGAATGGCCGACGGCACGCAGATGCTGCTGGAGGTGAAGGGACCCGAGCCGGCCGAGGTGGCAGCCAAGCACGAGGCCGCGGCGCGATGGGTCGCGGCGGTCAATCGTTGGGGGCAATTGGGGCGGTGGCGCTTCCTCGTGTGCCACGACCCACAGCGCCTCCTGGCGTCTCTGTCGACGCTGACGGCGTAGTCACCCATTTGGCCGAGAACCGCGGCGTTTTCAACCCGCGGCCATCAACGCATCGTCGAAGATCGCCACCGCTCGCGTCCAGCCGGCCGACGCGCCGCGGATCTTGTGCGGGAAGCAGCTGATGAGAAAGCCCGTGGCCGGCAGCGACTCGAGGTTGTGCAGCTTCTCGATGTGGCAGTAGCCGATGTCGCGGCCGGCCTTGTGGCCTTCCCAGATCAGCCTGGCGTCGTGCGTGGCGCCGTACTTCTTCGCGGTGTGCACGAACGGCGCGTCCCAGCTCCAGGCGTCGGTGCCGGTCAGGCGCACGCCGCGTTCGAGCAGGTACATCGTCGCTTCGTAGCCCATGCCGCAGCCGGCGCTCACGTAGTCGTCGTGGCCGTAGCGCGAGCCGGCGCGCGTGTTGACGACCACGATCTCGAGCGGCTCGAGCGTATGGCCGATGCGCTTCAGCTCGGCCTGCACATCGGCCGCGGTGGCCACGTAGCCGTCGGCGAAGTGGCGGAAGTCGAGCTTCACGCCGGGCTGGAAGCACCAGTCGAGCGGCACGTCGTGGATCGCGATAGCCGGCTTCTTGCTGCCGAGCGCCTTGTCCATCGTCGAGTGGAAGTGCCACGGCGCGTCGAGGTGCGTGCCGTTGTGCGTCGACAGCTGCACCAGCTCCACCGCCCAGCCTTCGCCGTCGGGCAGATCCTCCTTCTTCAGCCCGGGAAAGAACGGCGCGATCTGCTCGTAGGTGGTGTCGTGCGTGAAGTACTGGATCTTCGGCGCGAAGGCCGGTGGATCGGAGAGCACGTCGTTCTCGAGAAAGATCGACAGGTCGACGAAGCGGCGGGGCATGGGGTTCTCCTTCGATGAATCCGAGGCTCAGGGTCGTTGCCAGCGTAGCAGCCGCTGCTGCGCCAGCGCGAGCAGCGCGTTGCTCGCGAAACCGAGTGCGCCGAGCAGCGCGATGCCGGCATACAGCTCGCTGGCCTGGAACGAGCGCGCCGCGAGCAGGATCGCCTGGCCGAGGCCGGGCTGCGACGCGATCATCTCGCCGACGACCGAGACGATCAGCGCCACCGTCATCGCCAGCCGCATGCCGGCCAGGATGTCGGGCAGCGCGTTCGGCAGACCGATCTTGCAGACGAACGCGGCGCGGCCGAGTTCGAGCGAGCGCGCCACCTCACGCAATCGATCGTGCACGCCGGCCAGGCCGTGCAGCGTGGCCAGCAGCACCGGCCACATCGCACCGAACGCCACCACGGCCAGCACCATCGAGCCCGAGAGGCCGAAGAGCGCGATCGCCAGCGGCATCACCGCCGAGGCCGGCAGCGGGCGCAGGAATTCGAGCGTCGGCGCGAGCCAGGCTTGCGCGCGGCGCGAGCTGCCGATCAGCACGCCGAGCGCGATGCCCAGCACGCTGGCGAGCAGCCAGGCACCGCACATGCGGGCCAGCGTGGCGAGCGTGAAGCCGGCGAGTTCGCCGCCGGCGAGGCCTTGCACCAGGGCGCCGAACGTGGCCGCCGGCGTGGGCAGAAAGGCGCGGCTGACCCAGCCGCTGCCGCTGACCCAGGCCCACAGCGCGACCAGCATGCCGAGCACGCCCAGCGAGCCGGCGAGGCCGAGCGCGGCGTGCAGGCGTGGCTCGTTGCGGCCGTTCATGTCATGGCCTCGCCCATGCGCCGCGCCATCGCGCGCTGCAGCGCCAGTGCGCCGGCGTTGACGGCGTAGCCGAGCACGCCGATCCAGCCCAGCCAGCCGAGCATCAGCGCGGGGTCGAGGCTCTGCTGCGCGATCATCATCGCGTAGCCCATGCCGTGCGGGTTGGCGGCGATCTCCACCGTCACCGCCACCACCAGCGCGATCGCCACGCCCAGGCGCAGCGCGACGAACAGGCGCGGCACGATCGCCGGCGCGACGATCCACGCGAAGCGCTGCAGCGTCGTCAGCTCCAACGCGCGCGCCACTTCGAGCAGCTGCGGCTCGACCTGCTGCACCGCCGCCTGCGCGAGCACGAGCATCGGCCACAGGCAGGCGAAGGCGACGATGCTCACCTCCATGCGCAGCCCGAAGCCGAACACCAGCATCGCCAGCGGGATCAGCGCCACCGACGGGATCGGCCGCGCCACCTCGATGCTCAGGAAGCCCAGGCGCGCGGCGCGGCGCGACAGACCCAGCAGCGTGCCGAGCACGATGCCCAGCGCCGAGCCGATGGCCAGACCCAGCGCCGCGCTGCCGAGCGTGAACGCCGTGGCGCCGACGAGCGAGCCGTCGAACAAGGCGGCGCCGATCGCGTGCAGCGCGGCGCTCGGCGGCGCGACGGCGTCGCTGCCGCGGCCCGCGGTGCGCGCCCACAGCTCGAGCGCACCGAGCCCCAGCGCGGGGAACACCAGGGCCTGCAGTCGGGCTGCCAGCGTCATCGATCGTGCCCCAGGTAGCCGTACAGCTCGCGGCGCAGGCGCAGGAACTCGGCGTGTTCCTTGGTGGCGATCTGCTCGCGCGGCTCGGGCAGCGGGACGCTCACCACCGCGGCCACGCTGGGCCGCCCGGGCGCGGGGTTGCTGCGCAGCGCGACCACGCGATCACCGAGGTAGAGCGCCTCGTCGAGGTCGTGCGTCACGAACATCACCGTCAGGCCTTCGTCGCGCACCAGGCGCGCCAGCTCGTCCTGCAGCGCCTCGCGCGTCATCGCGTCGAGTGCGCCGAAGGGCTCGTCCATCAGCATCACATCGGGCTGCTGCGCGAGGCAGCGTGCGATCTGCACGCGCTGCTGCATGCCGCCGGACAGCTGCGCCGGGAACTTCGCCGCATGCGCCGTCAGGCCCACGGTGTGCAGCACGCGCGCGATGGTCTCGTCACGCTGCGCCGGCGGCACGCCGGCCGCCTCGAGCGCGAGCGCCACATTGGCGCGCACGCTGCGCCACGGCAGCAGCGCGCGGCCGTAGTCCTGGAACACGAAGGCCACGTCGCGCCGCGGCGCGGTGACCTCGCGGCCCTGGTGCCACACGCGGCCCGCGCTCGGCGCCACGAAGCCGGCCGCCGCGCGCAGCAGCGTGGTCTTGCCGCAGCCCGACGGCCCGATCACGCAGACGAACTCGCCGCGCCGTACCTGCAGCTCGATGGGCGACAGGATCTCGCGGCCGCCGAGCGTGACGGCCACGCCGTCGAAGCGCAGCACCGGCGGCTCCACCGCCGCCGGCGCCGGCGCCGCGCGAGGCTCGGGCGCGTTCACCGCGGGCCGATCACTTGGCGATCAGGCGCGCCACGTCGGGCGTGGTCTTGAGCATCTCCTGGTCCTTCATCAGTTCGACCCAGTAGGCGAGCTGCTTCGTCGTGACCACCGGCCCCGGCGGCGAGATCTGCGCCTTGGCCAGCACCTCGGGCGGCAGCTTGATGTACTTGCCGATCGCCGCGCGCACGTCGGCATCGTTCTTCGGCTGCTGCATGAACACGGCCGCCTCCTGCACCGCGTCGCGGAAGGCCTTGGCCGCGGCCGGGTTCTTGTCGACCCAGTCGCGCCGCGCCGCGTGCACGATCGTCGGCTGGCCGTCGGGCAGAAAGGTCGAGTAGTACGACGCCACGTAGCCCGCGCCGCTGTCGGTGATGCGGCTCATGAACGGGTCGGCGGTGACCACCGCATCGACCGAGCCGCCGCGCAGCAGGTCGCCGTGCTGCGGGAACGCGGCCTCGACGAAGGCGACCTTCTTGTAGTCGACGCCCTGGCTCTTGAGCCAGCCGCGGAAGGTGACGTGAAGGAACGCGCCGAGCCCGGGCACGCCGATCTTCTTGCCCGTGCAGTCGGCGGCGGCGCGGATGCCGCTGCCGGCGCGCGCCACCAGCCCGAAGCCGGTGATCGACTTCGACGTCACGCCGGCGCCAGCCACCACCACGTGGTCGAGCCCGCCGTCGACGGCCTGCAGGAACACGCTCGGCGTCGGCCCGCCGATCTGCAGCGAGTCGGCCTGCAGCGCGGCGGGGATGGTGGAGTTGATCGGGATGAACTTCAGCTCCACCTCGAGCCCACGCTTGCGAAAGTAGCCCTGCTCGGCGGCGACGAACACCGAGGCGAAGTCGGTCACCGCGGTGTAGCCGAACACGATCTTGGTCGGGTTCTGGGCGCGCGCGGGCAGCGTCAGCGCGCCCGGCGCGGTGGCGATCGCGGCGAGCGCGGTGCGGCGTTTCATGAGAGTCTCCCTCTGCCGGGTTGGCGTGTGATCGGGTGGGCGCCGGCCTCGCGCCGACAGCGCGGCGTGCAGCGCGTCGACGAAGCGCGCGGCCATCGGGTCGAAGAACGCTGCGGACTTGTACAGCCGTGCACATGCAGGTGCATCCGGTCGCACCCTAGCCGCAGCGTCGACGGCGCCGCGGCCTGACCGGCTTCTGGTCATGGTGTCTGCTCGGCGTACAGCGGCGCATACGACTCGACGGCGCGATCCACCGCACGCGCCCGCCCGCGATGTGCCGTTGCGGCTTGCACCTCGGGGTTTGCCCTTGGATCGGCGCTTCTGGCATCACGCTTGCACGAGGTTCGCGGCACGACGCCCGGGGTGTCGCATGATGGCGCACCCCTTCCACGAGGAGATTGCATGACCCGCTTCACGATGCCGCGCCGCGCGGCGCTGTCTGCCCTGGCGCTGGCCGCTGCCGCCTGCGCCGCACCCGCCGCCTGGGCGCAGGGCAAGGACCTCAAGATCGCGCTGATCGCCAGCAAGACCGGCCCGCTCGAGGCCTATGCCAAGCAGACCATCGTCGGCTTCAACCTCGGCCTCGAGTACGCCACCGGCGGCACGATGACCGTGGCCGGCCGCAAGATCACCGTGATCGAGAAGGACGACCAGGGCAAGCCCGACGTGGGCAAGACGCTGCTCGCCGCCGCCTATGCCGACGACAAGGTCGACATCGCCGTCGGCCCCACCGCGTCGCCGGTGGGCCTGGCGATGCTGCCGGTGGCCGAGGAATACAAGAAGGTGCTGCTGGTCGAGCCCGCGGTGGCCGACTCGATCACCGGCGACAAGTGGAACCGCTACATCTTCCGCACCGGCCGCAGCTCGAGCCAGGACGCGGCCGCCAACGCCGCCGCGCTCGATGCGCCGGGCAACGTGATCGCCACGCTGGCCAACGACAACGCCTTCGGCCGCGACGGCGTCAAGGCGGCCAAGGAGTTCACCAAGAAGGCCAAGATCGTCCACGAGGAATACCTGCCGGTGGGCACCACCGACTTCACCGCCGGGCTGCAGCGCATCGTCGACAAGTTGAAGGACCAGCCGGGCAAGAAGTTCATCTCGGTCGGCTGGGCCGGCAACCCCACGCCGTTCCCGAAGATCGCCGACATGGAGCTCGAGAAGCGCTACGGCATCAAGCTCGCCACCGGCGGCAACATCCTGCCGGCGATGGTGGCGTACAAGCAGTTCGAGGGCATGGAGGGCGCGCTGTACTACTACTTCGGCATCCCGAAAAACCCGGTCAACGAGTGGATGGTGGCCAACCATTACTCCAAGTTCAAGCAGCCACCCGATTTCTTCACCGCCGGCGGCTTCAGCGCCGCGATGGCGATCGTGACCGCGGTGAAGAAGACCAACGGCGACACCGCCACCGAGAAGCTGATCGCCGCGATGGAGGGCATGAGCTTCGACACGCCCAAGGGCAAGATGACCTTCCGCAAGGAAGATCACCAGGCGATGCAGGACATGTTCCACTTTCGCATCAAGAACGATCCGGCCTTCGCCTGGGGCGTGCCCGAGCTGGTGCGGGTGATTCCGGCGAGCGAGCTGGAGATCCCGATCCGCAACAAGCGCTGAAGGCGCTCGTTGCGGCGAGCCGCGCATCAGCCTCGCTCGCGCCATGCTCGAAACGCGCGACCTGACGATCCGCTTCGGCGGCCACGTCGCGGTCGACCATGTGTCGTGCCGCTTCAGCGCCGGCACGCTGACCGCGATCGTCGGCCCCAACGGCGCCGGCAAGACGACGTACTTCAACCTCATCTCGGGCCAGCTGCCGGCCAGCGAGGGCCGGGTGCTGCTCGCGGGCGCCGACATCACCGCGCTGCCGGCGCCGCTGCGCACGCGGCGTGGGCTCGGCCGCGCGTTCCAGCTCACGCAGCTGTTCCCCAACCTCACGGCGCAGGAGAACGTGCGCCTCGCGGTGCAGGCGCGCGAGCAGGGCCGCGGCGGCCACGGCATCGACCTCTGGCACGTGTGGCTCGACCGCAAGGCCTGGATCGACGAGGCGCGATCGATCCTCGCGTCGGTGCGGCTGGAGGACAAGCGCGACGTGCACGCCAGCGCGCTGCCGCACGGCGACCAGCGCAAGCTCGAGGTGGCGCTGCTGATGGCGCTGGACCCGGTGGTCTACATGTTCGACGAGCCCACCGCCGGCATGAGCGTCGACGAGGTGCCGGTGGTGCTCGATCTGATCCGCGCGCTGAAGGCGCGCAAGGAACGGCTGATCCTGCTCGTCGAGCACAAGATGGACGTGGTGCGCGAGCTGTCGGACCGCATCGTGGTGCTGCACAACGGCGCGCTGGTGGCCGACGGCGAGCCGGCGGCCGTGATCGCATCGCCGGTGGTCCAACAAGCGTATCTCGGCATGGCCGCGGAGGCCGACGCATGAGCGCGCCGATTCTGGAACTGAGTGCGGTGCAGACGCACATCGGTGCGTATCACATCCTGCACGGCGTCGACCTGCAGGTGCCGGCCGGGCAGGTGACGATGCTGCTCGGCCGCAACGGCGCCGGCAAGACGACGACGCTGCGCACGATCATGGGCCTGTGGCGCGCCAGCGGTGGCGAGCTGCGCTTCCAGGGCCAGTCGATCAAGGCGCTCACGACCCCCGACATCGCGGCGCGCGGCATCGCCTACGTGCCCGAGAACATGGGCATCTTCACCGACCTCACGGTGCAGGAGAACATGGTGCTCGCCGCGCGCGGTGCACGCCGCGCCGACGAGCTGGATGCGAAGCGGCTCGAGTGGATCTTCACGCTGTTCCCGGCGCTGATGAAGTTCTGGCTCTACCCGGCGGGCAAGCTCAGCGGCGGGCAGAAGCAGATGCTCGCCGTGGCGCGAGCGATCGTCGAGCCGCGTGCGCTGCTCTTGATCGACGAGCCGAGCAAGGGCCTCGCGCCGGCGATCATCCAGAACCTGATCACCGCGTTCGCCGAGCTGAAGCGCCAGCAGACGACGATCCTGCTCGTCGAGCAGAACTTCCACATGGCGCGCTCGCTCGGCGACCGCGTGGCGGTGATGGACAACGGCCGCGTGGTGCACGCCGGCGCGATGCGCGAGCTGGCCGACGACGAGGCGCTGCAGCAGCGGTTGCTGGGTCTGTCACTCGGGGTGCACCAATGAACGCTGCGACTGCGGTGCCGGCCGTGCAGGCAGAAGCCGTGCCGAAGGCCGAGTTCGACTGGAAGCCGCTCGCGCTGCTGGCCGCCGTGGTGGTGCTGGCGTGGCCGCTCGTCGGCTCCACGTCGACCTGGCTCACGCTCACCGCGGCGGGCGTGGCGATGGGCATGATCGTCTTCATCATCGCCTCGGGCCTGACGCTGGTGTTCGGGCTGATGGACGTGCTGAACTTCGGCCACGGCGTGTTCATCGCGCTCGGCGCGTTCGTGGCCACGAGCGTGATCGGCGGTGCCGGCGCGTGGGCCGGCGGCTCGGGCGCGGCGCAGATCGCGGTGATCTTCGCCGCGATGGCCGCGGCGATGGCGGTGGCCGCGGCGGTGGGCTGGGCCTTCGAGCGCGTGATCGTGCGCCCTGTCTACGGCCTGCACCTGAAGCAGATCCTCATCACGATGGGCGGCATGATCGTCGGCGAGGAGATCATCAAGGTGGTGTGGGGGCCGCAGCAGATCCCGCTGCCGCTGCCCGACGCGCTGCGCGGCTCGTTCCTGATGGGTGACGCCGCGATCGAGCGCTACCGCGTGCTGGCGATGGTGATCGGCGCCGCGGTGTTCGCGGCGATGGGCTGGACGCTGGCGCGCACCAAGATCGGCCTGCTCATCCGCGCCGGCGTGCAGGACCGCGAGATGGTCGAGTCGCTCGGCTATCGCATCCGGCGCCTCTTCGTCGGCGTGTTCGTCGCCGGCAGCGCGCTCGCCGGCCTGGGCGGCGTGCTGTGGGGCCTGTACCAGCAGAACGTGACGCCGCAGATCGGCGCGCAGGTCAACGTGCTGCTGTTCATCGTGATCATCATCGGCGGCCTGGGTAGCACGCTCGGCTGCTTCGTCGGCGCGCTGCTGGTGGGGCTGATGGCCAACTACACCGGCTTCCTGGCGCCGAAGGTGGCGCTGTTCTCCAACATCGCCCTCATGGTCGCCGTGCTGCTGTGGCGGCCGCAGGGGCTGTATCCGGTGACGAATCGTTGACGGCTGAAGTCATGAAGTCATGAAGTCATTCACCGCAGAGGCGCAGAGAGCGCAGAGGTTCGCAGAGGAATGCAAGAGGTTTTCTCTGCGGACCTCTGCGTCCTCCGCCCCTCTGCGGTGAAGGAGTTCCCTGCCACATGAACCGCCTTCTCTCGCACGACCTGCCGCGCAGCCGCTGGCTCGCCGTTGCGCTGATCGCGATCGTGCTCGCATTGGCGCTCGCGCCGTTCGTGTTCCCGGGCAGCAAGCCGCTCGGCGCGGCGGCCAAGATGCTGGTGTTCGTGTTGCTGGTGGCGAGCTACGACCTGCTGCTCGGCTACACCGGCATCGTGAGCTTCGCGCACACCATGTTCTTCGGCATCGGCGCCTACGGCGTGGCGGTGGCCTCGACGCGCATCGCGCCGAGCTTCGGTGCGATCGCGCTCGGCATCGCGGCGGCGCTCGTGGTGTCGCTGCTGCTGTCGCTGGTGATCGGCCTGTTCAGCCTGCGCGTGCGCGCGATCTTCTTCGCGATGATCACGCTGGCCGTGGCGGCGGCATTCCAGACGCTGGCCTCGCAACTGTCCGACGTGACCGGCGGCGAAGACGGGCTGACCTTCAAGAACCCGGCGGTGCTGAGCCCGTCGTTCGAGCTGTTCGAGCAGCCGCTCGCCGGCGTGACCGTCGACGGCAAGATCCTCACCTACTACCTGCTGTTCGCGGCGGTGGCGGTGCTGTTCCTGTCGCTGCTGCGCATCGTGAACTCGCCGTTCGGCCGTGTGCTGCAGGCGATCCGCGAGAACGACTTCCGCGCCGAGGCGATCGGCTTTCGCACGGTGGTCTACCGCACGCTCAGCAACGTGCTGGCCGCGCTGTATGCCACGCTGGCCGGCGCGCTGCTGGCGCTGTGGCTGCGCTACACCGGCCCCGACACGACGCTCAGCTTCGAGATCATGCTCGACATCCTGCTCATCGTGGTGATCGGCGGCATGGGCACGCTCTACGGCGCGGTGGTCGGCAGCGTGATCTTCGTGTTCGCGCAGAACTACCTGCAGGACCTGCTGAAGTTCGCCGCCGGCGCCACCGAGGGCATTCCGGTGCTGTCGGCGCTGGTGTCGCCCGACCGCTGGCTGCTGTGGCTGGGCGTGCTCTTCGTGCTGGCGGTCTATCACTTCCCGAGCGGCATCGTCGGGCGGCTGCGCGCCGCGGCGCTGAACAAGTCATGAGCGAGCACACGTCGAACTACGCCACCGTTGCCGGCCGCGAGCTGCACTTCACCGAATGGGGCGCGCGGCACGCCGAGGTCGTGGTGGCCTGGCATGGCCTGGCGCGTACCGGCCGCGACATGGACGACATCGCGGCGCACCTGGCCGCACGCTACCGCGTGATCTGCCCCGACACGATCGGCCGCGGCCTGTCGCAGTGGAGCCCCGAGCCCGACCGCGAGTACTGCCTCGCGTTCTACGTGGAGCTGGCCGAGGCGCTGCTCGACAAGCTGGGCGTGCACCGCTGCCTGTGGCTCGGCACGTCGATGGGCGGCGCGATCGGCCTGCGCGCAGCGGCCGGAGCGCTGCACGGCCGCATCCGCAAGCTGGTGCTCAACGACATCGGGCCCGAGCTGCCGGCGGCGGCGCAGGAGCGCATCCTCACCTATGCCGGCAGCCCGAGCGCGTTCGCCACCGTCGGCGAGCTCGAAACCTACTTCCGCACCATCTACAAGCCCTACGGCGCGCTCACCGATGCGCAATGGCGCCGCCTCACCGAGACCTCGGTGCGGCGCCTCGCCGACGGCCGCGTGACGCCGCACTACGACCCGGCGATGGTGCGCCAGTTCGCCGTGCACCCCGACGACTACCGGCAGTGGGCCGCGTGGGACGCGCTCGACATTCCCGTGCTCGCGCTGCGCGGCGAGAGTTCGGACCTGCTGCTGCCGCACGTGGCCGAGGCGATGCGCACGCGCGGGCCACGCGCGGTGGTGGTCGAGATCGCCGGCTGCGGCCACGCGCCGGCGCTCAACACGCCGGAGCATTTCGCGCTGGTGGAGCGTTTCTTCGCCGCGTGACGCGGCCTTCGTCGACAAGGAGACATGCATGCAACTTCGATTCCTGCGTCGCGCTGCGGCGCTGTTCCTGGGCTCGGGCCTCGCGCTCGGCGCGCTGGCCGGCGGCACGGTGGGTGCCACGTTCCCGGCCGACTTCCCGGCCATCGAGGACACGTCGTTCGAGAAACCGGTGATCGGTTTCGGCGCCGCGGGCGCGGTGACGCGCACGCCGGTGATCCTCCTGCACGGCAACAACGACACACCGTTCCCGACGCCCTGCAACCCGGCCTACGGCCACATCCAGAAGCTCGCGCAGCACCTGGCCGACAACGGCTACTCGCCGAGCGAGCTGTGGGCGCTGGGCTACCAGGGTGACCGCTGCGACGTGAATGCCGACCAGACCCGCCGCTCGCGCATGGCGCACACCAATGCCGCCAACGTGCCCGACCTGCGCCGCTTCGTGCGCGCGGTGCTCGCCTACACCGGCGCGAAGCAGGTCGACATCGTGGGCCACAGCCTCGGCGTGACGATCGCGCGCGAATGGATGCGGCAGGACGATGCCTACCGCAGCGTGCGCCGGCTGGTGGCCATCGACGGGCCCAACCACGGCATCGTCAACTGCTCGCCGAACCCGCTGAACTTCTACCAGCTGCCCGCCTCGGGCGGCTTCACGCCGACAAGCGAGGTCTGCGTCGAACTCGGTTCGCCGGACACGCCGTTTCTGAAGCTGCTCAACCGCGACGAGACGCGGGGGCCGACGAAATACCTGGTGATCCGCAATGCCGATGCCAGCTTCGTCTATTTCGCGGTGCAGGATGGATTCGTGCCGCCGGTGCCGGCGGAAGATTCGTTCGGCAAGCCGACCGACTTCTCGCGCAGCGCCCAGCTGCGCGGCGCGCGGCAGATCGATCTCACCGGCCAGGGCGTGTACGACTCGGTGCTGAAGACCGCGCACCTGGGCATCCTGAATTCGCCGCAGACCTGGGCCGCGACGCTGCAGTTCCTGAGCGAACGCCGGCGCGACGACGACTGATCAGGCCGGCTCCATGCCGTGGCGAAGCTTGATGTCCGCCGCGGCGGGCGAGGCCAGCCACGCGAGCAATGTGCGCACCGCGTCGGGCTGCGTCGAACGGTTGCCCACGCCGGCCGAGAACGTGGTGGTGATCTGGATCTCCGGCGGCAGCGGCCCGAGCACGCTGATGCCCTTCAGGTGCATCAGCTCGCTCAGCTGCTGAAAGCCCAGCTCGACCTTGCCGTCGGCCACCAGCGAGCCCACCGGCACGCCCGGCGGCGCCTGCACCATGCGCGGCGCGATCGCGTCGGCGATGCCCCAGCGTTCGAAGAGCTTTGTCAGTGCCACGCCGCTCGGGCCGGTGGACAGGCTGATGCTGCGCGCGGCGAGCACGGCCGCGCGCACGGCGTCAGCGCTGCCGATGTCGGGCCGCGGCGCGCCTTCGCGCACCGCGACGGCGACGCCGGAGTGCACGAGGTCGCTCCGGCTGCCGGCCAATACGTGGCCCTCGCGCGCCAGCTCGTCGATCACGTTCGATGCGAGCACGATGGCGTCGAAGACTTCGCCGCCGCGCACGCGCTTGGCCGCATCGACGCCGCCGACCGATTCGACGGCGACCTTCTGCGCCGAGCCCTGCTCGAAGCGGGCGATCAGCTCGGCCAGCACCTGCCGCGTGGCCATCGACGAGATGATGCGGATCGGTTCGGTCATGTGTCGAGATTATCGCGGCGCGCGAACGGCAGCGCCGCCGCCGGCTTCTGGCACAGTGGCGGGCGTGTCACCGCTCGTGAATCGCCAGCCCTGTCGTCCGCCGCGCTCGCTGCTGCGCGCCGGTCTGGCCTGGCTGGCCGCGGTGATCGCGAGCGGCCCGGCTCTGGCCGCGAGCAACGATGCCGCCGACTGCGTGCGCATCAACGACGACAAGTCGCGCCTGGCCTGCTACGACCGTGCATACGACCGCGACCCCATTCCTGCCGGCGCGAACCGGCCGCCGATGAAGGACACACCGGTGGTCGCCGAGCCGCCTGCGCCCAAGGCCGCGCCGTCACTTTTCGACGACCGCTGGGATCTCGACGGCCGGCGCCGCGGCGAGCTGTTCTATCCACGCGCGCACAAGCCGGTGTACCTGCTGCCGCTGACCTGGACCGACAGCGTCAACGTGAACCCCGGCTCGCCGTCGGCTCAGCACACGGTGAGCGACTCGCTGGTGCTGCGGCCGGTGGAGGTGAAGTACCAGCTGAGCCTGAAGGCCAAGCTGTGGGAGCAGCCGTTGAATCTTCCGGGCACGATCTGGGGCGGCTACACGCAGTCGTCGCGCTGGCAGGTCTACAACGGCGCCGAGTCGCGGCCGTTTCGCGAGACCAACTACGAGCCCGAGCTGATCTACGCCTGGCCGGTGGACTACACCATGTTCGGCTGGCGGCTGCGGCTGGCGTCGGTGGCGCTGAACCACCAGTCCAACGGCCGTTCGCTGCCGCTGTCGCGCAGCTGGAACCGCTGGGTCGGCGAGGCCGCGTTCGAGCGCGGCGACTGGACGGTCCAGCTGCGCCCGTGGTGGCGCGTCGGCGAGCGCGCCACCGACGACGACAACCCCGACATCGGCGACTACATCGGCCGCAGCGAGGTGCTGTTCACCGGCAAGTTCGGCCAGCAGATCGTGGCGCTGCAGCTGCGCCACTCGCTGCGCGGCGGCGAGCGCTCACGCGGCTCGGCGCAGCTCGACTGGTCGGTGCCGATCGACGGCGCACTGCATGCCTACGCGCAGTGGTTCAGCGGCTACGGCGAGAGCCTGATCGACTACAACCACCGCCAGAACAAGCTCGGCGTCGGCATCTCGATCGTCGAGTGGCGTTGAACGCGCGGCCCGCAGGGGCGCGTGCGGATCGATGCGACGGCGCCCGTTGCCGCGCTCTTACAGCGCGGCGGGCTGGGTCGGCACGACGTCGAGCGTGGCCTGCACCTGGGCGGCCAGGCGGCCGATCTCCTGCTCGATCTGCAGCGAGAAGCCTTTGCGGCCGCCGCGCTCGTCGGCCAGCAGGCGCATCAGCGCGAGGCGCGTGTTGGCCAGGTCGTGCCAGCCGTCGGCGAGGTGGTTCACGATGCGCGGGAACTGCGTCGACAGCGCCTTGGGGCGGGCCTCGGCCGGCAGCTTGAGCATCCAGTCGATGGTCTTGCCGGTGAGCGCGCGGTCGGTGGCCGTCGGCGGGCGGCGCTGCTCCTCCCAGTAGCCCGGCATCAGCCGCTCCATCGCGACCCAGGCCGCAGGGTGCTCGGCTTCCTTGCGGGCGTCGTCGAGCTCGACGACGTTGAACTCGATCATGCCCGAGGGCTGAAACGGCTTGGCGGCGTCTTGGTTCATGGTGCGAGGCCCGTGCGCGTGGATCTGATGCCGATGATGCCCGCGCCGCCACGGCGCGGCCGTGCGCACGCCACGCCGCGGGCGCGGCGGTTACCGCGCCTGCGGCGTCGCCGTGACAAAGTGGCTGCGCCTGCGCCGGGCAGCGCGCATGACCCCCTGTCGAGGGGGTGAGCGGGTCGGTCCTTAGAATGTTCGGCCCTGCTGCCAAGAGGCCGTTCCATGCACGGTGCCATCCGCATCCGCGGTGCACGCCAGCACAACCTGAAGAACCTCGACCTCGACATCCGCACCAACGAGATGACGGTGGTCACCGGCCCCAGCGGCTCGGGCAAGTCGAGCCTGGTGTTCGACACGCTGTATGCCGAGGGCCAGCGGCGCTACGTCGAGACCTTCAGCGCCTATGCGCGGCAGTTCCTCGACCGCATGGACCGGCCGGCGGTCGACAAGGTCGACGGCGTGCCGCCGGCGATCGCCATCGACCAGACCAACCCGGTGCGCACCAGCCGCAGCACGGTCGGCACGATGACCGAGCTGAACGACCACCTGAAGCTGCTGTATGCGCGCGCCGCGCAGCTGTTCGACCGCCAGACCGCGCGGCCGGTGCGGCATGACACGCCGGAGACGATCCATGCCGAACTCATGGCGCGCTGCGCGGCAGCCGATGATCCGCGGCTCGTGATCACGTTTCCGGTCGAGCTGCCGGAGACCGTGACGCCGGCCGAGGTGGAGCAATGGCTGTCTGCCAGCGGCTTCACGCGCGTGCAGGCCGAGCGCGTCGTGAACCATCGCAAGGTGCTCGACGTGGTGGCCGATCGGTTTCGCATCGGCGGCACCGAGCGCGCCCGCGTGATGGAGGCGATCGAGCTCGCGCTCAGGCGCGGCTCGGGGCGCGTCAACGTCTACGTGCTGGGCGAGAACGACGGCACCGATCTGTGGCGCTACTCCACGGGCCTGCATTGCCCCGAGAGCGACCTGCGCTACGCCGAGCCGCAGCCGGCCCTCTTCTCGTTCAACTCGGCCTACGGCGCCTGCGAGACCTGCCGCGGCTTCGGCCGCGTGATCGGCGTCGACTGGGGGCTGGTGATCCCCGACCCCCGCAAGACGCTGCGCAACGGCGCGATCAAGCCGTTGCAGACGCCGGCCTGGGCCGAGTGCCAGGACGACCTGATGCGCCACGCCGGCACGGCCGGCATCCCGCGCGACACCGCGTGGAGCCAGCTCACCGAGGCGCAGCGCCACTGGGTGATCGAGGGCTCGCCGAACTGGACCGGCAAGTGGAACCAGCAGTGGTACGGCGTGCGCCGCTTCTTCGGCTATCTGGAGAGCAAGGCCTACAAGATGCACATCCGCGTGCTGCTGTCGAAGTACCGCAGCTACACGCCGTGCACGGCCTGCGGCGGCGCGCGCCTGAAGCTCGATGCGCTGCTGTGGCGCCTGGGCAGCGCCGCCGATGCCGACGCGGCGATGCCGCGCGAGCGGCGCCACCTGCCCGTCGGCGCGGACTGGACGCGCGCGCAGCTCGAGGCGCTGCCGGGGCTGACGCTGCACGACCTGATGCTGCTGCCGATCGAGCGGCTGCGGCGCTTCTTCGACAGCATCCAGTTGCCCTCGACGCTGCTCGACCAGGCGCTCGAGCTGCTGCTCGGCGAGATCCGCACGCGGCTGAAATACCTGTGCGACGTGGGCCTGGGCTACCTCACGCTCGATCGCCAGAGCCGCACGCTCTCGGGCGGCGAGGTGCAGCGCATCAACCTCACCACCGCGCTCGGCACCTCGCTCGTCAACACGCTGTTCGTGCTCGACGAGCCGAGCATCGGGCTGCATCCGCGCGACATGGGCCGCATCGTCGAGGCGATGCACCGGCTGCGCGATGCCGGCAACACGCTGGTCGTGGTCGAGCACGATCCGGCGGTGATGCTCGCCGCCGACCGGCTGATCGACCTCGGCCCCGGCCCCGGCGCGCAGGGCGGGCGCATCGTGTTCGACGGCACGCCCGAGGCCGCGCGCGGGGCCGACACGCTCACCGGCGCCTACCTCGGCGGCCGCAAGCACGTGGGCATCGGCATGCGCCGCTTCGTGCAGGAGTCGACGCCGAGGCTGGTGCTCGAAGGCGCGCGCGAGCACAACCTGAAGAACCTGCAGATCGCGCTGCCGCTGCAGCGCCTGACGGTGGTCACCGGCGTCTCGGGCTCGGGCAAGAGCACGCTGGTGCAGAACGTGCTCGTGCCGGCGCTCGCGCGCCACTTCGGCAAGGCCACCGAGGCGCCCGGCGCGCACGACCGCCTCCTCGGCGCCGACTGGCTGGCCGATGCGGTGTTCGTCGACCAGAGCCCGATCGGCAAGACGGCGCGCAGCAACCCGGCGAGCTACGTCGGCGCGTTCGACGAGATCCGCGCGCTGTTCGCGCTGGCGCCGACGGCGCTCGAACGCGGCTACGGCGCCGGCATGTTCAGCTTCAACGCCGGCGACGGCCGCTGCCCCACCTGCGGCGGCTCGGGCTTCGAGCATGTGGAGATGCAGTTCCTCTCCGACGTGTACCTGCGCTGCCCCGACTGCGACGGCCGCCGCTACCGCGCCGAGCTGCTCGAGGTGCGCCTCGTGCGCGGCGCGCGGCAGCTGTCGATCGCCGACGTGCTCGACCTCACGGTGGCCGAGGCCTGCGAGCTGTTCCGCGACGACCGCAGCGTGATCGCGCGGCTGCAGCCGATCGTCGACGTGGGCCTCGACTACGTGCGCCTCGGCCAGCCGGTGCCCACGCTGTCGGGCGGCGAGGCGCAGCGGCTGAAGCTGGCGGGCTTTCTCGCCGAGGCGGCGGCGGTGCCGTCGCAGCGGCCGGCGAAGAAGGGCACGCTGTTCCTGTTCGACGAGCCGACCACCGGGCTGCACTTCGACGACATCGCCAAGCTGATGCGCGCGCTGCGCAAGCTGCTCGAGGCCGGCCACTCGCTGATCGTGATCGAGCACAACCTCGACGTCATCCGCAGCGCCGACTGGATCGTCGACCTCGGCCCCGAGGGCGGCGAGGGCGGCGGCGAGCTGGTGTGCGCCGGCACGCCGGAAGACGTGAAGGCCCACGGCAGCTCGCACACCGGCCGCGCGCTGCGCGAGTACGAGGCGGCGCTGGGCATCGGCGTGCTGCGCGCCGAAGAGGGCGTGCCGCTGCAGGCCTTCGCCAAGGCACGGCGCGACGCGCAGCGGGTGATCGACGAGGCGATCCGCATCGTCAACGCGCGCGAGCACAACCTGCGCGGCGCGAGCGCCGACGTGGCCGGCCATGCCACCTCGGGCCTGTCGGTGAACATTCCGCGCGGCAAGTTCAACGTCATCACCGGCGTCTCGGGCTCGGGCAAGAGCACGCTGGCGTTCGACATCCTGTTCAACGAGGGCCAGCGCCGCTATCTCGAATCGCTCAACGCCTATGCGCGCAGCATCGTGCAGCCGGCGGGCCGGCCCGAGGTGGATGCGGTGTTCGGCATCCCGCCCACCGTGGCCATCGAGCAGCGCCTGTCGCGCGGCGGGCGCAAGAGCACGGTGGCCACCACCACCGAGGTCTGGCACTTCCTGCGGCTGCTGTGGGTCAAGCTCGGCACGCAGCGCTGCACGCACGACGGTGCCGAGGTGCGGCCGCAGAGCGTGGAGAGCATCGCCGCGCAGCTGCTGCGCGACCATCGCGGCCAGCACGTGGGCCTGCTGGCGCCGCTGGTGGTCAACCGCAAGGGCGTCTACACCGACCTCGCCAAGTGGGCCAAGGCGCGCGGTCACACGCACCTGCGCGTCGACGGCGCGTTCGTGCGCGTCGACCCGTGGCCGCGGCTCGATCGCTTCAAGGAGCACACGCTCGAGCTGCCGGTGGGCGACCTGGTGATCGAGCCGCAGCGCGAGGCCGAGCTGCGCGAGCTGCTCGCGCGCGCGCTCGACGTGGGCAAAGGCGTGATGCACCTGCTGGCGCCGCTCGACGGCTTGGAGGGCGCGCTCGACGACGGCCAGGGCGGCGCCGGCATCGGCCAGGTGAAGGTGTTCTCGACCAAGCGCGCCTGCCCGGTGTGCGGCACCAGCTACCCGGAGCCCGACCCGCGCATGTTCTCGTACAACAGCAAGCACGGCTGGTGCACGGGTTGCGTCGGCACCGGCCTGGCGCTGACGCGCGAGCAGCGCAAGGCCTACGACGATTCGCAGCGCGACGACGACGACCGCGGCCGCGAGCAGAACTTCCCGTCGGAGGAGCCCGAGGTCGAAGGCGTCGGCGACCAGCCGTGCCCCGATTGCGGCGGCACGCGGCTCAACGCCGTGGCGCGCGCGATCCGCTTCGACGGCCGGCCGATCACCGAGGTCGCGCAATGGGCCATCGGCGACGCGCGGCGCTGGGCCGAGGGCCTCGCGCTCACCGGCCGCGACGCCGACATCGCGCGCGACGTGCTGGTGGAGATCAGGAGCCGGCTCGAGTTCCTGCAGGAGGTGGGCCTCGGCTACCTGACGCTCGACCGCGCGGCGCCCACGCTCTCGGGCGGCGAGGCGCAGCGCATCCGCCTCGCGGCGCAGCTCGGCAGCAACCTGCAGGGCGTGTGCTACGTGCTCGACGAGCCGACGATCGGCCTGCATCCGCGCGACAACCAGATCCTGCTCGGCGCGCTCTCGCGCCTGTCGGCCAAGGGCAATACGCTGGTGGTGGTGGAGCACGACGAGGAGACGATCCGCCGCGCCGAGCACATCATCGACATCGGCCCCGGCGCCGGGCATCGCGGCGGCCGCCTGGTGGCCGAGGGCAACGTGGCCGCGCTGGCGAGCCGGCCCGAGTCGGTGACCGGGCGCTGGCTCACGCAGCCGCTCAAGCATCCGCTGCAGGCGCGGCGCGCGGTCGATGCGCGATCGGCCGCGCTGAGGCTCAGCGGCGCCTCGCTGCACAACCTGCGCGACGTGGATCTCGCGCTGCCGCTGCAGCGCCTGGTCGCGGTGACCGGCGTGTCGGGCTCGGGCAAGAGCACGCTGGCGCGCGACGTGCTGCTGGCCAACTTGCATGCGGTGGTGGGCCAGCGCGCGGGCAGGGCGGTGAGCTGGGCCGGCTGCCGCGGCATCGACGGCTGGCAGGCGGTGGAGCGCGTGCTCGAGGTCGACCAGACGCCGATCGGCAAGACGCCGCGCTCGTGCCCGGCCACCTACATCGGCTTCTGGGACGCGATCCGCAAGCTGTTCACCGAGACGCTCGAAGCCAAGGCGCGCGGCTACGCGGCGGCGCGCTTCTCGTTCAACACTGGAGACGGCCGATGCCCGGCCTGCGAAGGCCAGGGCATGCGCACGATCGAGATGAGCTTCCTGCCCGACGTGAAGGTGCCGTGCGACCAGTGCCACGGCGCGCGCTTCAACGCCGAGACGCTGGCGGTGAGCTGGCGCGGCAGGAGCATCGGCGACGTGCTGCGCATGGAGGTCGACGAGGCGGTGGCGTTCTTCGCCTCGATGCCGTCGATCGCGCATCCGCTGCAGTTGCTGCGCGACGTGGGCCTGGGCTACCTCACGCTCGGCCAGCCCTCACCCACGCTGAGCGGCGGCGAGGCGCAGCGCATCAAGCTCGTCACCGAGCTGAGCAAGGTGCGCGACGACGTGACGCGGCGCGGACAGAAGCCGCCGCACACGCTGTACGTGCTCGACGAGCCCACGGTCGGCCTGCACATGGCCGACGTGGAGAAGCTGATCCGCGTGCTGCACCGCCTCGTCGACGGCGGCCACAGCGTGGTGGTGATCGAGCACGACCTCGACGTGATCGCCGAGGCCGACTGGGTGATCGACCTCGGGCCCGAAGGCGGTGCCGGCGGCGGCCGCGTGGTGGCGGCCTGCGATCCGGAGGAGCTCGTGCGCCGCGGCACGCACACCGGGCGCGCGCTGGCGCCGGTGCTGGCGCGCTGAGCCACAGCGCGCAAGCCATGCCGGGCTCGAGCCCGGCGCGCCTTACATCAGCTGGCTCGGCGCCGCGAACTGCGGTTGCGGCTGCGCCGGCTCGTCGGCGTCGGGCCGGCGCGAGATGAGTTCGAGCGCGCGCGTCTGCAGCGTGATGGCGTCGTCGCGGTCGCCGCAGCGGTCGAGCACGTCGCTCACGCGCAGCAGCACCTGGATCTCCCACTGCGTGTCGGCCGCGTGCACGGCCAGGCGCGCCGCCTCGAAGGCATGGTCGCGCGCGCATTCGTGCGCGGCACGCGCCTCGCGGCTCTCGGGTTCGAGGATCGCATCGGCCATCGCCACGGCCAGCTCGGCCAGTTCGCTCAGCAGGTCCACGCGCTGGGCCAGGCTGCCGGCCACATGCGCCCAGCGCAGCGCCTGCTGCATGTAGTCGAGCGCCGGCGACCAGGCCGACATCGAACGGTAGCAGCGCGACAGGCCGGCCAGGGCCTCGCACATCCGCGCCGGGTCGCGCTGGAGCTCGGCCTCGTCGAGGCGTCGCACCGCCAGATCGAGCGCCACGCGCGCGGGGCCGTAGGGCAGCTTCGGCGGCGCGGTGATGGTGTCTTCGTCTTCGGAGTCCAGGCTCGTCTCGTTGGCAGTGGCCCTCACGGTGGCTTCCTCTCCCTTGCTCTTGTCGCCGGCCCGGTGATCGGGCATCGCGATGCGATCGTAGGCATGGCCACGCACGGCAGCGACCCCTGCTCGTGGGGAAACAGGGGGGCCCTCACCCGGTTCGCGGGGCATCGGGCCGTGCGCGCCGGGCCGCTTGACGCCGCGGCGCGACAACCCGTGCCGGGCGATAGGGGTTAGTCCTCGCGTGTCCGGGCGGAGGGCTCGCGCGTTGTGTCGGCAACAATCCGTGCCACCGACCAGAAGGAGACACCATGCGCTTCTCGACCCGCCTTGCCGCCGGCGCTGCGCTCGCCGCGTCCATCGGCCCGTTCGGCGTCGCGCCGGCAGCGGCGCAGACCACGCTTACGCTGTCGAGCTGGGTGCCGCCGTCGCACACGCTGTCGACGACGCAGGCCGAGTGGTGCGCGGCGCTGGAGCAGAAGGTCGCCGGCAAGATCAAGTGCAACGTGCTGCCGCGCGCCGTGACCGGAGCGCCCGGCACGCTCGACGCGGTGCGCAACGGCCTGGCCGACCTGTCGTTCACGGTGCACGGCTACACGCCGGGCCGCTTCGTGTACACGCAGATGGCCGAGTTCCCGTTCCTCGGCGATTCGGCCGAGGTGGTGTCGGTGGCGTTCCAGCGCATGTACGCCAAGGTCCCGGCCTTCGCCGACGAGCACAAGGGCGTGAAGGTGCTGGCCGTCTTCACGCACGGCCCCGGCATCGTCTTCAACACCAAGCGCTCGATCGCCAAGGTCGACGATCTGTCGGGCCTGAAGTTCCGCGTCGGCGGCGGCATGGTCAACGACATCAGCAAGACGCTGGGCATGAACGTGACGCTCAAGCCCGCGCCGGAGAGCTACGAGCTGCTGTCCACCGGCGTGATGGACGGCACGCTGTTCCCGGCCGAGTCGGTGGAAAGCTTCAAGATCGACAAGGTGATCAAGTACGCCACGACCTTCCCGGGCGGGCTGTACAACACCTCGTTCATGTTCCTGATGAACCAGGCGAAGTACGACTCGCTGCCGCCCGACGTGAAGAAGGCGATCGACGAGATGTCGGGCGAGTTCGCGGCGCGCATGTTCGGCCGCGGCTGGGACAAGGTCGACCGCCGCGGCCTGGCCTTCATGCAGGCCAACGGCGTGACCTTCACCAAGGCCGACCCGGCCTTCGTCAGCGCCGTGAAGACCCGCATCGCGCCGATGGAGGACACCTGGGCCAAGGCCGCGGAGGCCAAGGGCATGAAGGAGCCGAAGAAGGTGCTGGCCGAGTTCCGCGCCGAGATCGCCAAGCTGCAGAAGTGATCCTGCGGCCGGGCCGGCGATCGTGAGGCGGGTCCTGCAAGCGCTGTGCGGGCTGCTGGCCGCGGTGGCGCTGTTCGCGATCATGTTGCTGACGCTGGTTGACGTGGCCGGCCGCAAGGCGATCAACGAGTCGGTGCCGGGCTCGCTGGAGCTGACCGAGCTGCTGATGGTGGTGGTGATCTTCGCCGGCCTGCCGCTGGTGAGCCTGGCCGGCGAGCATGTGGTGTTCGACTCGCTCGATCCGTGGATCCCGGCGCCGGTGCGCCGCGTGCAGAACGCGCTGGTGGAGCTGTTCTGCGCGGCCGCGCTGGCCGGCATGGCCTGGCTGATGTGGACCAAGGCCGGGCAGATGATCGAGTACGGCGACACCACGGCCCAGCTCAAGCTCTCGCAGGGCCCGTTCGTCTATGGCATGAGCGTGCTGTGCGCGGTGACGGCGCTGGTGCACCTGCTGCTGATCGTGCTGCCGGTGGCCCACCACCACATCGGCGTCGACGACACCCCCGCCGAGGCATGACCGAGGCGCTGATCGGCTTCGCCGCGGTGTTCGCCCTGGCGCTGCTGCGCGTGCCGCTGGCCTTCGCGATGGGCTTCGTGGGCTTCGTCGGCCTCGGCCTCATGCGCGGCTGGCAGCCCACCGTCGCCAACGCCGCGCAGGTGATCTACGAATCGGGCTTCGCCTACACGCTGAGCGTGGTGCCGCTGTTCATCCTGATGGGCAACTTCGTGGCGCGCGCGGGGCTGGCGCACGAGCTGTTCCGGCTGGCCTATTCGTTCGTCGGCCACGTGCGCGGCGGCCTCGCGCACGCGACGATCCTGGCCTGCGCCGGCTTCGGCGCGATCTGCGGCTCGTCGATCGCCACCGCGGCCACGATGGCCAAGGTGGCGTACCCGTCGATGAAGAAGCTCGGCTATGCCGACTACCTGTCCACCGGCGTCATCGCCGCCGGCGGCACGCTCGGCATCATGATCCCGCCGTCGACGATCATGGTCATCTACGGCATCGTGACCGAGACCCACATCGGCAAGCTGTTCGCGGCCGGGGTGGTGCCGGGCCTCGTCTGCGCGGCGCTGCTGATGCTCGGCGTGGCCTGGATCACCTGGCGCGATCCGCGCGCCGGCCCGGCGGGCGAGCGCAGCAGCTGGGCCGAGCGCCTGAAGGCGCTGCGCGACGTATGGGGCGTGGCGCTGCTCGTCGTGGTGGTGCTGGGCGGCATCTACGGCGGCGTGTTCACCGCCACCGAGGGCGCAGGCATCGGCGCCTCGGGCGCCTTCTTCTTCGCGCTGCTGCGGCGCGCGCTCGGCTGGCGCATGCTGTACGAGGTGCTGGTGGAAAGCGCGCGCACCACGGCGATGCTGTTCACGATCCTGATCGCGGCGATGCTGTTCTCGGGCTTCATCAACTTCACCTCGATGCCCGGCGACCTCAAGCAGTGGATCACGCACATGGGCCTGCCGCCGCTGGCCATCGTCGGCGCGATGATGGTCATCTACGTGCTGCTGGGCACGATCATGGAAGAGCTGTCGATGGTGCTGCTGACGATTCCGGTGTTCTTCCCGATCGTCACGCAGCTGGGCTTCGACCCGGTGTGGTTCGGCGTGCTGATCGTGCTGGTGGTGCAGATCGGCCTGATCTCGCCGCCGGTGGGCATGAACCTGTTCGTGCTCAACTCGCTGCTGAAGGACGTGACGCTGGCGCAGATCTTCCGCGGCGTGTGGCTGTTCGTCGCGATGCTGGTGATCGCGCTGGCGATCGTGCTGGAGTTTCAGCCGCTGTCGCTCTGGCTGCCGAGCTTCATGAAGTAGCGCGGCGCGAGCCGGTGCCACAGCCGCCAGCCGAGCAGCACCGCCAGCACGCCGGCATAGACCCACACGTCTGCGACGTTGTGCTTGGCGTCGCGCATCCACAGGAAGTGCAGGATGGCCAGCACGGCAACTGCATAGACCGCGCGATGCAGCCCTTGCCAGCGCCGCGCGCCGAGCGCACGGATCGCCGCGTTGAACGACGTGGCGGCCATCGGGACCATCAGCCCAAGGGCCAGCGCGCCGACCAGGATGAACGATCGCTTGCCGATGTCGCGCCAGATGTCGCCCCACTCGAAGCCCATGTCGAACCAGGTGTAGGCCAGCACGTGGAGGGCGGCATGGAAGAACGTGAACAGGCCCAGCATGCGGCGCAAACGGGCCAGCGCATGCCAGTGCGTCCACTGCCTCAGCGGCGTCACGGCCAGCGTGAGGCACAGGAAGCGCAAGGTCCAGTCGCCGAGGCTGCGGATCAGCGCCTCGGCCGGGTTGGGGCCCAGGCCGTGCGTGAAGATGGCCGCCACCAGATGCCCGAACGGCACGAGCGCGATCGCGAACACCACCAGCTTGGCCGCCGGATGCAGCAGGATCTTCTGGACCGTCTGCACGGCGCGCGCGGCAGTCAGAAGAACTTCTTCAGATCCATGCCGGCGTAGAGCTGGCCGACCTGCGGCTCGTAGCCGTTGAACATCAGCGTGGGCCGCCGCTTGGCGAACAACTCGGCATCGCCGATGCGGCGTTCGGTGGCCTGGCTCCAGCGCCGGTGATCGACGGTGGGGTTCACGTTGGAGTAGAAGCCGTATTCCTCGGGCGCTGCGAGTTCCCAGCTGGTCTTCGGCTGTCGCTCGACGAAGCGGATCGCGACGATGGCCTTCGCGCTCTTGAAGCCGTACTTCCAGGGCACGACGATCCGCACCGGTGCGCCGTTCTGGTTCGGCAGAACCTGCCCATAGGCGCCGAAGGCGAGCAGGGTCAGCGGATGCATGGCCTCGTCCAGGCGCAGGCCCTCGCGGTAGGGCCACTCGAGCACCGACGAGCGCAGGCCGGGCATTTGCGCGCGGTCGGCCAGGGTCACGAATTCCACGAATCGGGCGTTGCCGGTCGGCTCGACGCGGCGGATCAGCGCCGACAGCGAGTAGCCCACCCACGGCACCACCATCGACCAGCCCTCGACGCAGCGCAGCCGGTAGATGCGCTCTTCCATCGGTGCCAGCGCGAGCAGATCGTCGATCGCATGGCTGCCCGGCTTCTTCACCTCGCCCTCGACGCTGACGCTCCACGGGCGAGGCTTGAGCGTGTGCGCGTGGCGCGACGGGTCGGTCTTGTCGGTGCCGAATTCGTAGAAGTTGTTGTAGGTGGAGAAGTCCTGCAGCGTGGTGCGCTTGTCCATCGTCACCGCGCCGGCGACCGTGCTCTGCGCCGCCGGCAGCGGTGCGCCGCGTGGGGCCGACGGCTGTGCCGCGGCCGGCGGGCTCGACAGCGCGCTGCCCAGGCCGGCCGCGCCCAAGGCGGCCAGCCCCGCCGCGAACGACCGCCGCGATTCGAACACCGCACGCGGCGTGATGTCGGAGGGCAGCGGATGATTCGGGCCGCGATCCTTGGGCAGCAGCATGGGCGTCCTCGACCGAGATGGCCGACGAGCCGGCCGAACGGACGGAACCTTACGACGATTCGCACGAGCCCGCAGCGCGTGCGGGCTCTCTCGCCGGACATTCGCCTAGCGGAGCGTGTCGTCGAGCTGGGTGTCGCCGATCACGTCGCCGAAGCCGGTGGCGTCGCCGAACAGGCGCAGCGAGTGCTGCGCGCGGCGCTCGCGGAAGCTCTTGCGCGAGAACAGCTTGGCCTGCGCCTCGGGCGGCAGGTCGGTGATGTTGATGAGGTTCTTGGCCACCAGCGTGTCGATCACGTCTTCGAGCACGCGCACGAAATCGGCGTCGAGCCGGGCGAACTCCTGCGGTGCGCCGGCCGGCGCATGGCCGATGAAGGCCAGCACGTCGGGATGGTCGTCGCCCAGGAACTCGTCGGCACCGGGCTCGGCATGGCGGTGCAGGCTGACGAGCTCGCGCTGGGCGTTGCGGCGCACGTAGGGCATGACGCAATATATCGGCGCCCATCGGCGGCCAGAAGAGCGTTGCGGCGCCGCGGAGACGGCCGAGCATGAAAAAGGGCCGCTGCGGGCCGGCCCTCGACGCAGCGGGATCCGCTCGTCAGTGCAGGCCGGCCATGTAGTCGGCGACGGCCTTGATCTCGCGGTCGCTCAGGCGCGCGGCGATGGCGGCCATCGGGACGCTGTTGGCCCGCTGGCCGGAGCGGAATGCGTTGAGCTGCGCCTCGGCGTACTCGGCATGCTGGCCGCCCACGCGCGGGTACTGCGCAGGAATGCCGGCGCCGTTGGGGCTGTGGCAGCCGGCGCAGGCCGGCACCTGCTTGTCGGCGATGCCGCCGCGGTAGATCTTCTCGCCGAGCACGACGAGGTTCTTGTCGCGCGCGAAGCCGGGCATGGCTGACTTGCCGGCGTAGAAGGCGGTCACGTTGCGCACGTCGTCGTCCGACAGCGGGGCGGCCATGCCCTTCATGATCGGGTTGTCGCGCTTGCCGGACTTGAACTCGGAGAGCTGCTTCGCCAGGTATTCGGGGTGCTGCCCGGCGATGATCGGGTTGGCGGGGCTGCCGCGCGAGCCGTCGGCCATGTGGCAGGCGCCGCATACCTGCGTCGAGATCGTCTGGCCCTTGGCCAGGTCCGGCTTGGCCTGCGCCTTGCCGTCGGCGGCGAGGAGCGGCGTGGCGAACAGCGAGGCCCACAACAGCAGGAACGGCAACTTCATGGCGGGGCAACCTCGATGGGGCCGCGCTCGGGCCGAGCGCGGCGCAAAACCTTGACATTTTACAATCTCGCATGCTCGGCGCCGCCGCTAACCCTGATGCCGACCAGCGTGCTGCGCTGGCCTGGGCGCGCACCGCGCGCTTCGTGGTAACGGCCAGCCGCATCGAGCAGCTGCCGCCGCCCGGACTGCCCGAAGTGGCCTTCGTCGGGCGCAGCAACGCCGGCAAATCGACGGCCATCAACACGCTGGCGCAGCACCGGCGGCTGGCCTTCGCGTCGAAGACGCCGGGGCGCACGCAGCACATCAACCTGTTCGAGCTTGGCCCGGCCGAGGCGCCCGATGCGCTGTGGGCCGATCTGCCGGGCTACGGCTTCGCGGCGGTCGCGCGCGAGGCCAAGCTGCGCTGGCAGCAGGTGATGGCCGACTACCTGGCCCATCGCCCGTCGCTGGCCGGCGTGGTGATGATGGTCGACGCACGCCACGGTTTCACGGCGCTGGACCGCCAACTGCTGGCCTTCATCGCGCCGCGCGTGGCCAGCGGCGAGGTGCGCCTGCTGGTGCTGCTGACCAAGGCCGACAAGCTCGGCCGCGCCGACGGGCGGCGCGCGCTCGCGCAGGCGCAGCAGGTGCTGGGCGAGATCGCGTCGGAGCATGCCGACATCGGCCTGACGCTGTTCTCGGCCCTGTCGCGCGAAGGCGTCGCCGACGTGGCGTCGACGCTGCGCTCATGGACCGGCGTGGCGCCGGCCTGATTCAGCCGAAGAAGGTCGACCCCGGCTCGCGAAGGACCTTGCCGATGCGCGGCAGCGCGTCGCGCATCAGCGATCGCGGGCCGAATTCGCGCGCCAGGCCGGCGCCCACGAGGCGTTCGAGCGACTGGCGGCGCACCGCCCAATAGCGGGCCTCGGCGGCGTCGAGCATCAGCCACGGGCCCGGTGCGGGCCCTCGCCACAGCACCAGCGCGCGCCGCCACTGCCCGCGCAGGAACAGCGTCAGCCACACGCCGGGCTTCCAGACATCGGGTGCCGAATCGGCCACCGGCAGCGTGTCGCCGACGCGGCGCAACTGGCGATTGGCGTCGGGATCGACGCCGCCGGCGTCGAGCTCGTCGGGCACCGATGGCCCGAAACCCGAGGCGCGATGGTGGGTGAACTCGTTGAGTTCCTGAATCGACTCGGCGGCCGCAGCCACCGCGCGGGCAAAACGCTGCCGCTCGTGCACCGAGATGCGCGAGATCGCGCTCTGGAAATGCTTGGCCTCGGACGCCGGGCTCGAGGCCAGCTGGTCCACCAGCGACCGGGCGAAGGCCAGATTGGCCTGCACGTCGCCGACCGCGCGCGTCTGCACCAGGAAGCTCAGGTGGTCGACGAAGCGCCAGATCGGGTGATCGGCATCGTCGATCGCCTGCGGCTCGCTCAGCGCGAAGCGCAGCGCGCCGGGGTAGTAGCGCGACAGCAGCGGCAGGCAGTCGCGCGGCAGCCGGCGATCAGCCATGATGGCGTCGAAGATCTGCGACAGGCGCTCGACGGCCGGCTGACCGCTCAACGTCCGTGGCGCCTCACCCGGTATCGTCGTCGCGTTGTCGGCCCCGGTCAGTGGTGCGAAGAACCGGTTCGACTGCGACAGGCCGCGTTCGACCTGCCGCAGCAGCGCGTGCACCGATGCCGGCGCGCCCGGACGGGCAGGCCCGTAGTGGCCCGCCGCGCCCGCTGCATAGCCATAGCCGCCCCGCACCGCGCCGCCGTAGCCGGCGCCGCCGGGAGCGCCGAATTCGCCGCCGGCGCCGGGCAGCTGGCCTGCGTCGTCGTACTGCGGATCCAGCGGGCGATCGAGCCCGCGGCGCGCGCGCATCGCCTCGGTGAGCTCGATCTTCTCGCCCTCGTTGACGATCGTGCGATGCGAGGCCGCCACGACGCCGAGTGCTTCGAGCCGGGCGCAGGCCGCGGTGTAGGTGTCGCGGATGGCGCGGATCAACGGCGGCGCGGCGGCGCGCAGCAGCGAGGTCTGCATGTTGCGCGAGATTGGCACCGCGCGGGCGCCGGCCATCAGGGCGCGAACCCAGGCCTCGGGGCGCAGCGGATTCGTTTCGCGCGAGGTGTTCACGTCGCCGACCAACCCCGACGTGAACGTCCGCAGTTCGCGCACCTCATGCTCGAGCTCCGAGTTCGCTCGTTCGACGACGCGGGCGATCTCGATGTCGGTGGTGACTTCGTCGTCTTCCACCAGCGACAGCTCCAGACGACCGGTGGTCTTGCGCGCCACCGGCGTCGGCCCGCTCTGAGCCTTGAGCACCTGCTCGCGCAGCGCCGTGACGGCGTGGCCGATGAAGTCGGCCCGGTGCAGCAACAGCACGCGCGGCGCGTCGAGGTCGCTCGCCAGGCGGGTCGGCAGGTGGTTGCGCCACGATTCGAGCACCGCGTCGGCGATGGACTCGAACAGCGGCCCGGCTTGCCGCAGTTCGTACTGCACGTATTCGTTGAAGGTGGGCCGATGGCTCATGGCAGGCCGGAGCGCGAAGCCGAGATTATGGGTCCGCGCGCCGCCAACGAAGAGGCCCGCCGGCATCGCTGCCGGCGGGCCTGTGTGGCGGGATTAACGCGTTGCAGCCAGGCGGCCGATCACATGTCCATGCCCATGCCGCCCATGCCACCCATGCCGCCACCGCCGGCGGGCATCGGCGTCTCTTCCTTCGGCGCCTCGGCCACCATGGCCTCGGTGGTCAGCATCAGGCCGGCCACGGACGCAGCGTTCTGCAGCGCGGTGCGCGTCACCTTGGTCGGGTCGAGGATGCCCATCTCGATCATGTCGCCATACTGGCCGTTCTGGGCGTTGTAGCCGTGGTTGCCCTTGCCGGCGAGCACGGCGTTGACCACCACGCTCGGCTCCTCGCCGGCGTTGGCGACGATCTCGCGCAGCGGCTGCTCCACGGCACGCAGCACGATCTTGACGCCGGCGTCCTGGTCGTGGTTGTCGCCCTTGAGCTTGTCGCCGATGGCCTGGCGCGCACGCAGCAGCGCGACGCCGCCGCCGGCCACGATGCCTTCCTCGACGGCGGCACGCGTGGCGTGCAGCGCGTCTTCGACGCGGGCCTTCTTCTCCTTCATCTCGACTTCGGTGGCGGCACCGACCTTGATGACGGCCACGCCGCCGGCGAGCTTGGCCACGCGCTCCTGCAGCTTCTCGCGGTCGTAGTCGCTGGTGGCTTCCTCGATCTGCACGCGGATCTGCTTGACGCGCGCCTCGATGTCGGCGGCCTTGCCGGCGCCGTCGATGATGGTGGTGTTCTCCTTGCCCACCTCGATGCGCTTGGCCTGGCCGAGGTCGGACAGCTGCACCTTCTCGAGCGTGAGGCCGACCTCGTCGGAGATCACCTTGCCGCCGGTGAGGATGGCCATGTCTTCGAGCATCGCCTTGCGACGATCGCCGAAGCCCGGCGCCTTGACGGCGCAGACCTTGAGGATGCCGCGGATGGTGTTGACCACCAGCGTGGCCAGCGCCTCGCCTTCGACTTCCTCGGCGACGATCAGCAGCGGCTTGCCGCTCTTGGCCACCGATTCCAGTGCCGGCAGCAGGTCGCGGATGTTGCTGACCTTCTTGTCGTGCAGCAGGATGTACGGGCTCTCGAGCACCGTGACCTGCTTCTCGGCGTTGTTGATGAAGTAGGGCGACAGGTAGCCGCGGTCGAACTGCATGCCCTCGACGACGTCGAGCTCGTTGTTCAGGCTCTTGCCGTCCTCGACGGTGATCACGCCTTCCTTGCCGACCTTGTCCATCGCGTCGGCGATGATCTTGCCGATCGACTCGTCGGCGTTGGCGGAGATCGATCCGACCTGGCTGATCTCCTTGCTGGTGGTGGTGGGCTTGGACTGCTTCTTCAGCTGCTCGACCAGCGCCGTGACGGCCTTGTCGATGCCGCGCTTGAGGTCCATCGGGTTCATGCCGGCGGCCACGTACTTCATGCCCTCGCGGATGATCGACTGCGCCAGCACCGTGGCGGTGGTGGTGCCGTCACCGGCGGCGTCGCTGGTCTTGGAGGCGACCTCCTTGACCATCTGCGCGCCCATGTTCTGGAGCTTGTCCTTCAGCTCGACTTCCTTGGCCACCGAGACACCGTCCTTGGTGACGGTGGGGGCGCCGAAGCTGCGCTCGAGCACGACGTTGCGGCCCTTGGGGCCCAGGGTGACCTTGACGGCATTGGCCAGGATGTTCACGCCCTCGACCATGCGGTGACGGGCATCTGCGCCGAAGACGACGTCTTTTGCTGCCATGAGTTCTTTCTCCGAGTGATTGGGTTCAGTTCAACGGGCGAGGGTCACTTCTTCTCGATGACCGCGAAGAGGTCTTCCTCGCGCATCACGAGCAGCTCGTCGCCGTCGACCTTGACGGTCTGGCCGCTGTACTTGCCGAACAGCACCTTGTCGCCGACCTTGACGTTCAGCGCGACGAAGTCGCCCTTGTCGTTGCGCTTGCCGGGGCCGACCGCCATCACCTCGCCCTGGTCGGGCTTTTCGGCGGCGTTGTCGGGAATCACGATGCCCGAGGCAGTCTTGGTTTCGTTCTCGAGTCGCTTGACGATCACGCGATCGTGCAACGGACGGAGTTTCATCGGTTCTCCTTCGAAGGTTTGCTTGAAGCAAATGCGAGCGGTCCCAGCAAGTGAGTGCTCATTCATCTGTGCGAGGCCGCCTAGACGGCTGTTAGCACTCAACTCTTGCGAGTGCTAGCAGAAGCGGATTATAGGGACGCCGGCACGACGTTCAAGACCCATTACCGCATGTCGGGGTCGACCGCACGGATGTCGGCCGCCGCCGCGTCGCCGGACGGTGCGTCGGCGGCGGCGATTCGAAACTGCTCGGCAGCCCAGGCGCCGAGGTCGTGCTGCCTGCACCGTTCACTGCAGAACGGCCGCCACGGGTTCGTCACGACGTACGCGTGACGCCGCCTGCAGGTCGGGCATTCGACGGTCGGCGCGGCGCGGTGCATCAGTGCGCGCAGCCTCAGGCGCACAGCGACAGATCGAACGCTGTGTCTTCCGTGGCAGGACGCAGGCGACCGTCGTCGTCGGGGCGCATCATGCGGATCGACACCATCAGGCGGTGTCCGCTGATCTCCGGAACCAGGCCGCTGTCGCCATCGAGGCGAACGCGCATCAGCTGGTAGGTCTTCCCCGGAGCCAGGCTCTGCTGATACTGGCCGCCCTGTGCCACGACGTGTTGGCGGACGCCGGATTCGCGCAGCAGCTGCAGCAGCACCTGCAGCGCCTGGGCCAGCGGCATCATCGTCGAGACCCAGCTCGACAAGTCGGCGCGGCGCGACGCCGCGTCATGGTGTTGCCAGGCAAAGTACGCCGGCAGGTCGAACTCGCAGGTGCCGCCGGGGATGCTGATGCGGCTGCGGATGCTCATCAGCCATTCGTTGCCGATGAGCGCCTGGCCGGCCTTGCCGGGTGAACTGTTCAGCGTGTCGTGCCCGCGATCCACCCGAGCGATCACGTCGTCGAGCGTGTGCTGCTCGACCTGCGCATTGCCGCGATAGCCGAGCAGCTGCTGCTTGTGGCGCTCGAGTTCCTTCAACAGGTCGGACTTGAGGTCCGCGCGCGAGGCGACGTCCATGATCTCGAACAGCGTGACCAGCGCGAAGTGATGGTCGATCGCCGCATCGCGCGGCAACAGCTGGCCGAGCCGGTCGAACAATTGCTCCAGGCGGAGCATGGTGCGGATGCTCTCCTGGAACGGGTATTCGTAGACGATCAAGGGCGCGCTCCCGCCGAGGCTTCATCCGCCGGCGGGCAGATTGTTTCACAGGGCTCGGCGAGAGGCGGCCGGCCGCGTGTCGACCCACAGTTGCCAGAGCTGATCGACGTGCCGCTGCAATTCGGCCATGGAGAGCCCATCGTTGTCGATCACGGCGTCGGCGATGCTGCGTCGGCGCTCGCGCGGGCTTTGCTGCGCGATCACCCGGCGCACCTGCTCCGCGGACCAGCCCGAGCGGCGCATCACCCGTTCGACCTGCGTCGCCTCGCTGCAATCGACCACGACGATGCGGTCGCAGCGCTGGCGCCAGGCAGACGACTCGCTCAGCAGCGGCACGTCGAACAACACCATGGCGGCTGTCGACCGTTGCGCGCGCTGCAGCGCGACCGAGCCGATCATCGGGTGAAGCTGCCGCTCCAGGCGCCGGCGCGCCGATGGATCGGCGAACGCCAGCTCGCGCATCCGGGCGCGGTCCAGGGCTCCTGTGGCGTCCGCCACCTCGGGCCCGAATTCGCGCACCAGCGCCGGCATCGCCGCGCCGCCGGATTCGGTGAGTTCGCGCGCGATCGCGTCGGTGTCGACCAGCAATGCACCGAGCGACACCCACCGTGCCGCAACCGTGCTCTTGCCGCTGCCGATGCCCCCGGTCAGGCCGACGTGCCGAACGGCCATGGCTGCGCGGGGTTCAGCTCCAGCCCAGCCAATCGAGCGCGCGGCGCGTGCCGATCAGCATGACGACGATGCCGGCGCCAGCGAGGAACGGGCCGAAGGGCACGTAGCGGCCTTCGCGCAATGCACCCGAGAACTTCATCGCGATGCCGACCACGGCGCCGAGGATCGAAGCGGCCAGGATGATCGGCAGCAGTGCTTGCCAGCCGAGCCACGCACCGAGCGCTGCCAGGAGCTTGAAGTCGCCGTAGCCCATGCCTTCCTTGCCGGTGGCGAGCTTGAACAGCCAGTAGACGGCCCACAGCGCGAGGTAGCCGGCCACGGCGCCGGCGAGCGCCTGCGGCAGCGGGACCGTCCAGCCGAGGGCGGCCGCGACCAGGCCCGCCCAGAGCAGCGGCAGCGTCAGCGCGTCGGGCAGCACCGTCGTGTCCCAGTCGATCATCGACAGCGCCAGCAGCGCCGTCGCGAAGCCGCACCACAGCCACAACGTGGGATGGGCGTTGAGCCGCCAGGCGATCGCGGCGAAGAGGCCGGCGCAGGCCAGCTCGATCAACGGATAGCGCAGCGAGATCGGCGCACTGCACGACGCACAGCGGCCGCGCAGCCACAACCAGCTCAGCACCGGGATGTTCTGGTGCCAGCGGATGCCATGTCCACACGACGGGCATCGCGATGCCGGCCGAGCCAGTCCCAGTGGCGACAGCTGCTGGATCGACTGCTCCAGCTGCGTTCCGGCCTGCTGCAGCGCAGGCGCTGGAGACGCATGGAACACGCGCCGGAACGACGCATCGTCGCGCAGCTGATGCAGCACGTCGCTCCACCACTGACGCTCGAGCATCAGCGGCAGCCGGTGGATGACGACGTTGAGGAAGCTGCCGACGGCCAGGCCGACCAGCGCGACGACGTAGGGCGATTGCAGAACGTCGAGCGGAAGACCCGTCATGCCTCAGACGACTGCGCCGAGCTTGAAGATCGGAAGGTACATCGAGACCACGATGCCGCCGATGAGCACGCCCAGGATGACGATGATGAACGGCTCCATCAGGCTCGACAGGCCCTTGACCATCTCGTCGACTTCCTGCTCGTAGAACTCGGCGGCCTTGCTGAGCATGTGGTCGAGCGCACCCGACTCCTCCCCGATGGCCGCCATCTGCAGCACCATCGTCGGGAACACGCCGGTGGACTGCATCGAGGTGGTCAGCGGCGAGCCGGTCGACACGTCCTTCTGGATCTGCTCGGTCGCTTCGACGAACACCGCATTGCCCGACGCGCCACCGACGGAATCGAGCGCCTCGACGAGCGGCACGCCGGCGGCGAACATCGTCGACAGCGTGCGCGTCCAGCGCGCGATCACCGACTTGTAGATCAGGTCGCCGAACACCGGGATGCGCAGGAACAGCCTGTCCATGGCCTTCTGCATCCTCTCGGAACGCTTCCACGATTCGAAGAAGAAGTAGCCACCGCCGCCGAGCAGACCGAAGATGATCCACCAGTACTTGACGAAGAACTCGCTCATCGCGATGACGAAGAGCGTCGGTGCCGGCAGGTCGGCGCCGAAGGACTTGAACACGTCCTTGAAGGCCGGGATCACGAAGATCATGATCACCGTCAGCACGACGAAGGCAACGATGATCACCGCGATCGGGTACATCAGCGCGGACTTGATCTTGCGCTTGAGCTCCAGCGTCTTTTCCTGATACAGCGCCAGACGATCGAGCAGCGCCTCCAGGATGCCGCCCGCCTCGCCGGCCTCGACCAGGTTGCAGTACAGCGCGTCGAAGTGCATCGGATGCTTGCGGAACGCCGTCGACAGGCTGGTGCCGGTCTCGACATCGGATCGGATGTCGTTCAGCAGCCGCGTCAGCTTGGGATTCGTGCTGCCGCGCGCGACGATGTCGAAGGCCTGCAGCAGCGGAACGCCGGCCTTCATCATCGTCGCCAGCTGGCGCGTGAAGACGGCGATGTCCTTCTGCTTGATCGAGCGGCCGCCCGACATGCGGCGCTTCTTGATCCGCGTGACGAGGATGCCCTGGCGGCGCAGGCTCGCCGACACCATGGCCTCGCCGCCGGCGCGCACTTCGCCGCGCATGATCTTGCCGTTCTTGTCGCGGCCTTCCCATTCGAAGACGAATTCCTTGACGCCCTTCAAGCCGCGCGCGGCCACTGCAGTTGCCATGGTTTCCTCCGGCCTTGCCGTTCAAGCCTGACGAATAGCTCGCGTCATTCGTTGGTGACGGCTATCACTTCTTCCAGCGTGGTCACGCCGACTCTGACCTTCACCAGACCCGACTGGCGCAGATCGCGCACACCGTCCTTGGCCGCCTGCGCGGCGATGTCCATCGACGTGCCCTCCGACAGGATGATGCGTTGGATGGCTTCGGTGATCGGCATCACTTGGTACAGGCCCACCCGGCCCTTGTAGCCGTTGTTGCACGCCGAGCAGCCCACGGCTCGATACGGCTTCCACGAGCCATCGAGATCCTCGGGCGAGTAGCCGGCGCGCAGCAGCGACTCGCGAGGATAGTCGGCGGGTTGCTTGCAGTTCTCGCAGAGTCGACGCGCCAGTCGTTGCGCCGTGATCAACAGCACGCTGGCAGCGATGTTGAACGGCGCCACGCCCATGTTGAACAGCCGCGTCAGCGTGCTCGGCGCGTCGTTGGTGTGCAGCGTCGACATCACCAGGTGGCCGGTCTGGGCCGCCTTGATCGCGATGTCGGCGGTTTCCAGGTCGCGGATCTCACCGACCATGATGATGTCGGGATCCTGGCGCAGGAAGGCCTTGAGCGAGGTGGCGAAGTTCAACCCCGCCTTGTCGTTGACATTGACCTGGTTCACGCCAGGCAGGTTGATTTCGGCAGGGTCCTCCACCGTCGAGATGTTCACGCCCGGCTGGTTCAGGATGTTGAGGCAGGTGTACAGCGACACCGTCTTGCCCGAGCCGGTCGGACCGGTCACCAGGACCATGCCGTACGGCCGCTGGATGGCCGCGAGCAAGCGATCCTTCTCGGCCTTCTCGTAGCCCAGCGCCTCGATACCCAGCTTGGCGCTGGAGGGATCCAGGATACGGATGACGATCTTCTCGCCGAAGAGCGTCGGCAAGGTCGACACCCGGAAGTCGATCGCTCGGTTGCCGAACTTCAGCTTCATGCGGCCGTCTTGCGGCACGCGCTTTTCGGCGATGTCGAGGCGGCTGATGACCTTGATGCGCGAGGCCAGCTTGTCCTTGATCGCGATCGGCGGCTGCGTGATCTCGCGCAATTCACCGTCGATGCGGAAGCGGACGCGATAGTTGTACTCGTAGGGCTCGAAGTGCAGGTCCGATGCGCGCATGTTGATCGCATCGATGAGCATCTTCTGCAGGAAGCGCACCACCGGAGCGTCTTCGACCTCCTGCGCCACCTCGGCGGCCTCGGCCGTGGTTCCGTCATCCTCCGCAACATCGAAGTCGAAATCGCCGGCGGCAAGCGACTCGATGGTCTCGCTCGCGCTGGAGCCCTGGCCCTCGAGCAGCTTGGCCAGCTTGTCGAACTCGACGATGACCCACTCGGGCGCGAGCTGGGTGGCGAACTTGATGCGCTCGACGGCCTCTTGATCCGTCGGATCGGCGCCGCCGATGAACAGCCGGCTGCCGCGGCGCCCCAGCACGACCACCTGGTACTGAGCCGCCAGCCTGCCTTCGACGATGTTGCGCGGCAGACGCTCGACGTCGACGGCGTTCAGGTCCAGCAGCGGCAGCGCCAGCGTGGTGGCCAGCGTGTGGGCAAGCTCGGCGGCCGTGACGGCGCCGTTGCCGATGACGGCCGAGACGAAGCTGACGCGCCGATCCTTCGCGCTCTTGACCAGTTCCTCGGCGGTCTTGACGTTCAGCTTGCCGGCATGCACGAGCACCCGCGCGACGCCGGAGAGGCTCGATTGGGGGGTGTCGACAAGGGTGTCCACGGGATGCTGTGCGAGGGTGCGCGAGGCGAACGTCGAACGATCATCGCTGATCGCTGCAACACTGTAAACGACGGGCCCAGAGCGAACGGGCAGTTGTTCACGCGCAGTTACGGCCCGCCGTCGTCAGCGGAACAACGATGCAACAGCCCGGGAGACTGGTCGGGGTGAGAGGATTCGAACCTCCGGCCTCTACGTCCCGAACGTAGCGCTCTACCAGGCTAAGCTACACCCCGATGGGCCGCACGCTCGAGGAGCGCAGCGGCCGAATCGGCCGCACGGATCTCAGGAAGATCGCTCGACCGATCGAACACACAAGTCTAGCAGAGCCTCGCGCGCCGGCCCCGCCGGCAACGCATCGAGACTTGCCCGCGCCTTGCCGGCCTCTGCCCGCGCCGCGTCGCGCGTGGCCTGCAAGGCGCCCGTCCGCCGCACGATCTGCAGGATGTCCTGCAGCCGCGCCACGTCGCCCTCCACGATCGCCTTGCGCACGAGAGCGCGCTCGGCGTCGTCGCCCCGGGCGATTGCCATCAGCAGCGGCAGCGTCGGCTTGCCCTCGCGCAGATCGTCGCCCACGTTCTTGCCCAGTTCGAGCGAGTTGCCTTCGTAGTCCAGCAGGTCGTCGATGAGCTGGAATGCCGTGCCGAGGGAGCGGCCGTAGTCGGCGCATCGGTCCTCCAGATCGCGCGGCGCGCTGCCGATCACGGCACCCAGCCGCGCGCTGGCCTCGAACAGCTTGGCTGTCTTGAAGCGAATCACGCGCAGGTAGTCTTCGACCGCGAGGTCGGGATCGTGCATGTTCATCAGCTGCAGCACTTCGCCCTCGGCGATGACGTTGGTCGCGTCGGCCAGGACTTCGAGGACGCGCAGGCTGCCGACGCCCACCATCATCTGGAACGCACGCGAGTAGAGGAAATCGCCCACCAGCACGCTGGCGGCATTGCCGAAGATGGCATTGGCGGTCTGCCGGCCGCGTCGCATCGACGACTCGTCGACCACGTCGTCGTGCAGCAGGGTCGCCGTGTGGATGAACTCCACGATGGCGGCCAGCTCGAAGCGAGCGTTGCCTTCGAATCCCAGCGCGCGCGAGAACAGCAGCACCAGTCGCGGCCGAATGCGCTTGCCGCCGGCGCCCACGATGTACGTGGCGATCTGGTTGATGAGCGCGACGTCCGAACTCAGCCGGCGCCGTATGACCGCATCCACCTCGGCCATGTCGGCTGCCACGAAGTCGCGAGCGGGGCTCGGGTCGGCACGGAGGGGTTGCACGGGGCGAGGGGGCGAGCGGCTGCGGATTATAGGAAGCGAGCCACTTGGCAGACGGCCGCGGCGCCGTTGCGGCTGGTTCGGGCGGAAGAGGTTATACTTTGCGGTTCGTTCGGCTGGCTGCGCATCAGGATGGCGATGCCCCCGAACGCCCAATTCGAGCGAGGATTCCTCATGTATGCGGTCATCAGGGCCGGCGGCAAGCAATACAAGGTGGCCGTCGGTGAGCGGATCAAGGTGGAGCAGATCGAAGCCGAGGTCGGCCAAGAGGTGCTGCTGGACCAGGTGCTGGCCGTCGGACAAGGTGCCGACCTGAAGGTCGGCTCGCCGTTGCTGGCGGGCGCCACGGTGAAGGCCAAGGTCGTTGCGCACGGGCTTCACGACAAGGTCCGCATCTTCAAGATGCGCCGTCGCAAGCACTATCAGCGGCATGGCGGCCACCGCCAGCCATTCACCGAGCTCGAGATCGGCGCGCTGCCCGCCTGAGCAGGCGGCTGCCCCAGGAGAACACGACATGGCACAGAAAAAGGGCGGCGGCTCGACCCGCAACGGCCGCGACTCGCAACCCAAGATGTTGGGCGTGAAGGCGTTCGGCGGGCAGTCCGTCAGCGCCGGTTCGATCATCGTCCGCCAGCGCGGAACGCGTTTCCACGCCGGCACCAACGTGGGCACCGGCAAGGACCACACGCTGTTCGCGCTGGTCGATGGCCAGGTGTCATTCGACGTGAAGGGGCCGCTGAGCCGGCAGACCGTGTCGGTCAAGCCGAGCTGATCGACACTCAGCGCGTCCGCGGTCCAAGAAGCCCCGGCACGCCGGGGCTTTTTTCGTTCAGGCTCAGCCACCTCCCGCCATGAAGTTCGTCGACGAAGTCGTCATCGATGTGGCCGCCGGTCACGGCGGTGCCGGTTGCGCGAGCTTTCGCCGCGAGAAGTTCATCCCCCATGGCGGGCCCAACGGCGGGGATGGCGGGCGTGGCGGGCATGTCGACCTCGTGGCCGATGCGAGCCTGAACACCCTGGTCGACTACCGCTATGCCAGGCGCCACGAAGCCGGCAATGGCGAGCCGGGGCGCGGCTCGGACCAGTTCGGCGCCGCCGGCCGCGACATCGAGCTGCGGGTACCCGTCGGCACCATCGTGACGGACCTTGCCGACGGCTCGCGCCTCGCCGAGCTGCTCGAACCCGGCCAGCGCGTGCGCGTGGCCAAGGGTGGAGACGGCGGCTTCGGCAACCTGCACTACAAGAGCAGCACGAATCGCGCGCCACGACAGAAGACGCCCGGCTGGCCCGGCGAGCAGCGCCAGCTGCGGCTGGAGCTGCGCGTGCTGGCCGACGTTGGCTTGCTGGGCATGCCCAATGCCGGCAAGTCGACGCTGATCGCGGCGATCTCCAACGCCCGACCCAAGATCGCGGACTACCCCTTCACGACGCTGCACCCGCATCTCGGCGTGGTGCGCGCAGGGCCGCAGCGCAGTTTCGTCGTCGCCGACATTCCCGGGCTCATCGAAGGTGCGGCCGCGGGTGCCGGCTTGGGGCACCACTTCCTGCGACACCTGCAGCGCACGCGGTTGCTGCTGCACGTGGTCGACCTGGCGCCGTTCGACGCGAGCGTGGACCCCGTGGTGCAGGCCCGGGCCATCGCCAAGGAGCTGCGGCTGTACGACGAGCAGCTCTATCGCAAGCCGCGCTGGCTGGTGCTGAACAAGATCGACATGGTTCCGGCGGCCGAGCGCCGGCAGCGGGTTGCCGAGTTCGTGCGCCGGCTGCGCTGGAAGGGCCCGGTGTTCGAGGTGTCCGCGCTCACGCGCCTGGGCCTGGAGCCGCTGGTGCAGGCGATCAGCGTGCATCTGGCGGCGCAGCGTTCGCCCGACGCGCCTGCGCGCGACGTGCGATTCGCCGGAGCCACCCCATGAGCGAGGCGCGTTCACCGCTGGCCGCCGCTCGCCGCATCGTCGTCAAGGTCGGCTCCAGCCTGGTGACCAACGAGGGCCGGGGCGTCGATCCGCAGGCCATCGGCAACTGGTGCCGGCAGCTGGCGGCGCTGGCCCGGCAGGGCCGCGAGGTGGTGATGGTCAGCAGCGGCGCCATCGCCGAAGGCATGTGCCGCCTGGGCTGGTCGGCGCGACCTGCGCAGTTGCACGAGTTGCAGGCGGCGGCGGCCGTGGGGCAGATGGGGCTGGCGCAGATGTACGAGAGCCAGCTCTCGCTGCACGGCATGCGCAGTGCGCAGGTGCTGCTGACGCATGCCGACCTGGCCGACCGCGAGCGCTACCTCAACGCGCGCTCGACGTTGCTGACGCTGTTGTCGCTGAAGACGGTGCCGGTCATCAACGAGAACGACACCGTGGTCACCGACGAGATCAAGTTCGGCGACAACGACACGCTCGGCGCGCTGGTGGCCAATCTGATCGAAGCCGATGCGCTGATCATCCTCACCGATCAGGCCGGGCTCTATTCCGACGATCCGCGCGGCAATCCGCTGGCGACGCTGATCGCCGACGCCGTTGCCGGCGACGGCGCGCTCGAGAAGATGGCCGGCGGCACCGGCTCGTCGATCGGCCGCGGCGGCATGATCACCAAGGTGCTCGCCGCCAAGCGGGCTGCGCGCAGCGGTGCGAACACGGTGATCGCGTGGGGGCGCGAGCCCGACGTGCTGCTGCGGCTGTCACAGGGCGAACGCATCGGCACCCTGCTGTCGGCAGCCACGGCCAAGGTGGCTGCGCGCAAGCAATGGATGGCCGACCATCTTCAGCTGCGCGGCGCGGTGATCGTCGATGCCGGTGCGAGCCAGGTGTTGCGCCAGGCGGGCAAGAGTCTGTTGCCGGTGGGCGTGATCAGCGTCGACGGTGAATTCAACCGCGGCGACGTGATCGCCGTCCGCGCGGACTCCGGGCGCGAGATCGCCCGCGGGCTGGCCAACTACTCGGCCGCCGAGACGCGCATCATCGCGCGCAAGCCGTCATCGCAGATCGGTGCCTTGCTGGGCTACTCCAACGGGCCCGAGCTGATCCACCGCGACAACATGGTGTTGGCCTGAGGCCCGCGCTCAGCGTTCGGCGCCGGACCCCTCTGCGTCGGGCGCCGGGTCCGCCGCAGAACCCGCGGCGCCATCGGCCGCGTCGTCGCGATGGCGCGCCCGCACGCCCGAGCGCAGATACCGCGTGTGGTGACTCATGCGCGGCACGAAGCGCGAGAGCTCGGTGAGCGCCAGCTGGTAGACCTCGCGCTTGAACTCGATCACCATGTCCAGCGGCACCCAGTACTCGTTCCAGCGCCAGGCATCGAACTCCGGGTGATCGCTGGCCCGCAGGTCGAGGTCGCTGTCGCGGCCGGTGAGCATCAGCAGGAACCAGATCTGCTTCTGGCCTTTGTAGTGGCCTCGGGCATCCCTGCGGATGTACTGGTCGGGCACGTGGTAGCGGAGCCAGTCGCGCGTGCGGGCGATCACCCGCACGTGCTCGGGACGCAGACCGACTTCCTCCTGCAATTCCCGAAACATCGCCTGCTCGGGCGACTCGCCGTACTTGATGCCCCCTTGAGGGAACTGCCAGGAGTGGGTTCGCAGTCGCTTGCCCCAGAACACCTGGTTGCGCGAGTTGAGCAGGACGATGCCGACGTTGGGCCTGTAGCCCTCTCGGTCGAGCATAATCGAACCCCGATTCTTTGACTGAGCTCATTATTGCACCGGCGGCGCACGACACGCGAACCTCGCTTTCCCGCACGCGCCGGATGACGCCCGACGCATGAAAGCCTCCCATTTCCTCGTCGCCACCCTGAAGGAAGCGCCGGCCGACGCCGAGGTGGTGAGTCACCGCCTGATGGTCCGCGCCGGCCTCATCAAGCGCCTCAGCGCGGGCATCTACAGCTACATGCCGATGGGCCTGCGCGTGATCCGCAAGGTCGAGCAAATCATCCGCGACGAGATGAACGCCGCCGGCGCGGTCGAGCTGCTGATGCCCGTGGTGCAGCCGGCCGAGCTGTGGCAGGAGTCCGGCCGCTTCCAGGCCTATGGGCCCGAGCTGCTGCGCGTGAAGGACCGCCACCAGCGCGACTTCGTCATCCAGCCCACCAGCGAAGAGGTCATCACCGACATCGCGCGGCAGGAGCTGCGCAGCTATCGCCAGCTGCCGCGCAACTTCTATCACATCCAGACCAAGTTTCGCGACGAGCGCCGTCCGCGCTTCGGCCTCATGCGCGGCCGCGAGTTCACGATGAAGGACGCGTACTCGTTCGATCGTGACAAGGCCTCGGCGCTGCGCAGCTACCAGGTGATGTTCGATGCCTACAAGCGCATCTTCGACCGCTTCGGCCTGCGCTACCGCGCCGTGGCGGCCGACACCGGCGCCATCGGCGGCGACGCGTCGCACGAGTTCCAGGTGATCGCCGACACCGGCGAGGACGCGCTGGTGTACTGTCCCGACAGCGACTACGCCGCCAATGTCGAGCTGGCCGAGTGCCTGCCGCTGCTGCCGGCGCGCGCCGCGCCGACGCAGCCGCTGGCCAAGACGCCGACGCCGGGCAAGAGCACGTGCGAAGACGTGGCCGAGCTGCTGAAGGTGCCGCTCGCCTCGACCGTGAAGTCGCTGGTGCTGGCCACCGACACGCTCGACGGCGCCGGGCGCGTCGCATCGACCACGATCTGGCTGCTGCTGGTGCGCGGTGATCATGCGCTGAACGAGATCAAGGCCGGCAAGATCGCGGGCCTGCGCGACGGCTTCCGATTCGCCACGGTGGCCGAGATCGAATCGCACTTCGGCACCAAGCCGGGCTACCTGGGGCCGATCGGCACCGCCAAGCCGGTCAAGGTCGTGGCCGATCGCACCGTGGCGAGGATGAGCGACTTCATCTGCGGCGCCAACGACGAGGGCTTTCACTTCACCGGTGTGAACTGGGGCCGCGACCTGCCGGAGCCCGACCACGTGGCCGACATCCGCGATGCGCAGGCCGGTGACCCGTCGCCCGATGGCAAGGGCGTGCTCGCCGTCCAGCGCGGCATCGAGGTCGGCCATGTGTTCTATCTCGGCACCAAGTACAGCAAGGCGATGAACGCCACCTATCTCGACGAAGCGGGCAAGCCGCAGGTGATGGAGATGGGCTGCTACGGCATCGGCGTCACGCGCATCCTCGGCGCGGCGATCGAGCAGGGGCACGACGAGCGCGGCATCGTCTGGCCCGACGCGATGGCGCCGTTTCGCGTCGTGATCTGCCCGATCGGCATGGACCGCAGCGACGCCGTGCGCGCGCAGGCACAGTCGCTGCACGACCAGCTGCACGCCCTCGGCGTCGATGTCATGCTCGACGACCGCGGCGAGCGCCCCGGCGTCATGTTCGCCGACTGGGAGTTGATCGGCGTGCCGCATCGCATCGTGGTGTCCGACCGCGGCCTCAAGGAAGGCCAGCTGGAAGTTCAAGGCCGGCGCGATGCGCAGGCCACGCGCGTGGCGCTGGCCGAGATCGTGCCGTACATGCGCCGGCGCCTCGGCGTCTGACGCGGCGCGCGCAGGCCATGGCGCGCGCCGACGCGACGAGCAGGCACTGCCGCCCGGCTCTGGCGATCGGCCGCGTCGCGCTGGCGGTCGCGTTGTGGGGGATGGCCGCGTCGGCGTGGGCCGGCGCGCAGGTCGAGGAGCCGCTGGTCGATGCCGTGCGCACGGCCTTGTCGGCCGCGGTGCAGGACGACGCGCCGCCGCGGCCGATGTTCGACCACATCGACGATCGCCTGGCCTACCTGCGCTGGCTCGGCGCGATGAGCGAGCAGCTCAAGCGGCGCAAGGCCGAGCATGCCACGCGCGTCGAGTTCCTCGAAACCCTGTGGTACGAGTCGCGCCGAGCCGGGCTGGAGCCCGAGCTCGTGCTGGGCCTGATCCAGGTGGAGAGCGGCTTTCGCAAGTACGCGGTCAGCAAGGCCGGCGCGCGCGGCTACATGCAGGTGATGCCGTTCTGGGCGCGGGTGATCGGCAGCGGCGACCCGGCGCAGCTCTTCCACATGCAGGCCAATCTGCGCTTCGGCTGCGTGATCCTGCGCCACTACCTGGAGCTCGAGCGCGGCGATCTGTTCCTGGCGCTCGGCCGCTACAACGGCAGCCGCGGCCGCCCCGAATACCCCAACGCCGTGCTCGCCGCACGGCGCCTGTGGCAACAAGGCGGCGCGCAGGCCGGCATCGCGACCTCGGCGTCGCGCTGATCAGCGCGGATTCACGCGCCAAGCATCTGCTGCAGCTCGCCCGACTGGTACATCTCCATCATGATGTCGGAGCCGCCGACGAACTCGCCGTTGACGTACAGCTGCGGGATCGTCGGCCAGTTGGCATACGACTTGATGCCCTGGCGCACGGCTTCGTCTTCCAGCACGTTGACGGTCACCGGGTCTTCGACGCCGCAGGCCTTGAGCACCTGCACGGCTCTGCCGGAGAAGCCGCACATGGGGAACTGTGCCGTGCCTTTCATGAACAGCACCACGCGGTTGCCCTTCACGATGTCGTCGATGCGCTTGCGAATCTCGTCCATGGTTCTCGTACTGCGGATGTGACAGTGTCACTTATACGGCAAAGCGCCGGCCGCGATCGGCCGCCGCCGGCCAATCCCCGCGATCGGCCAAGGCTTCAGAAGCGGTACGACATGCCGAGCTGCAGCACCGGCGTCAGGCGCAGATCGCGCGCCCATTCCTCGAAGCCCGCGTTGCCCACGCGACCGAACCGGATCGCGCTCGGGTTCTGCGCCGCCAGGCCGAGATCGGCGCTGAAGTTCAGGCCGTAGCGCACGCTGGCCCCGCTGTAGCCCACGCCCAGGTAGGGCCAGGTGGCCACGCCGTCTGCCGACGCGTCACCGAAACCCGGCACCGCGCCCGGCACGCGGCCCAGCTGCCCCACCACGCTGCCCAGCGTCGGCGCCGACGACCCGCCGGGGCCGAGCACTGCGCCCTTCTGCCCGACCAGCAAGCCGCTGGTCACCCGCGCTCCGCCGGTCTCGCCGAACCACGGCTGCGTGACGAACACATCGCCGAACAGCGCGGCCGAGCGCGTGCGTGCGAGCGACAGCCCGCCATTCGCATCGAGCAAGGAGCTGCTGGGCGTGGTGTCGGCCGTGATCTGCAGGCGGCCTTGCCAGCGCATCCAGCTCGGCTCATCGGTCGGCACGGCCAACCCGGGGCCCGCCGCCGAAGCCGGGCCGCCGATTGCGGCCCACATGCCCAGCCATGTCACCCAGAGCCTGATGTTCATCTTGTCGTCTCCCACGCCGCGCCCGGTGTCGATCCCTGACGCCGTACGCCAGGGTAGCCCGTGGCTCGCTCGACGAGGATGCTACGCCTCAATCGGCCGCTGGGGTAAGCCCGAATCCAATCGTTTCATCCATCACCCTCGGGGGTCTGTGGCGTGCACGCTGCAGCACCGCCCGAGGCGTCGGTCGCACGCCATCGCGCGCCCGAACAGCGGGCGTGCCCGGCCAGATCGCGGCGCATCTGCGCGTCCTGGCCGCCTGCTGCTGCCAGCAGCGCCGCCACGGCCGCGCCTTGGTCGCAGCCATGCTCCACCAGGAGCCAGTGCGCCACGTGCCGAGCGGCGCCGCAGGCGATCTCACGCAGAGCGGCCAGGCCGTCGGGCCCCGCCAGCAGAGCCTGCTGCGGCTCGTGCTTAAGCGCCGGCAGATGCGGATCGCCCTCGGCGACGTAGGGCGGGTTGGCAACGACGATATCGAACCGTTCGTCGCCGACGGCTTGCCACCAATGGCCGGCGAGCCAGCGCACGCGCAGGCCCAGGCGCTCGCCGTTGGCGTGCGCGCGGGCCAGCGCCGCCGCGCTGCGATCGGTGGCGGTCACGAAGGCGCGCGGGCATCCGGCCGCCACCGCCAGCGCCAGCGCGCCGCTGCCGGTGCCCAGGTCGAGCACGCGAGGTGCAGACAGCTGGCGCAGTTCGCCGTGGTTCAGCAGCTCGAGCGCCCAGTCGGCCAGCACTTCGGTCTCGGGGCGCGGTACCAGCACGTCCGGGCCGACCTGCAGCGCCAGGCCATGGAATTCGCGTTCACCCACCAGGTAGGCCAACGGCACGTCGTCGAGGCGGCGCCGGCAGTCGGCTTCGAACGCGTTCACCTGCGCGGCGCTCAGCGCATGGTCGCCGTGGGCGAGCAGCCAGGCCCGGGTGCGGCCAAGCTGGTGCGCCAGCAGCAGCGCGGCGTCGAGCCGATCGATGCCCAGCGCACGGGCGCGCTGCAGTGCGCGATCGACCGATCCAGCCGCGCTCACCGGGTGCCTTCGAGCGCCTCGAGCTGCTGTTGCGCGCGCGCGGCCAGCAGCGCATCGGTCACATCGTCGAGGTCGCCTTCCATGATCGCGCCGAGCTTGTACAGCGTCAGGTTGATGCGGTGGTCCGTCAGCCGGCCCTGCGGGAAGTTGTAGGTGCGGATGCGGTCGCTGCGATCGCCGCTGCCGATCAGGTTGCGGCGTTCGGCGGCCTCCTTCTGTTGCCGCTCGTGGCGTTCCTTATCGCGCAGACGGGCCAGCAGCACCGCCATCGCCTTGGCCTTGTTGCGGTGCTGCGATCGATCGTCCTGGCATTCGGCCACGATGCCGGTCGGCAGATGGGTGATGCGGATCGCGCTGTCGGTCTTGTTCACATGCTGGCCGCCGGCCCCGCTCGCGCGGAAGGTGTCGATGCGCAGCTCGGCCGGGTTCAGCGTCACCTCGGCCTGTTCGTCGGGCTCGGGCATCACGGCCACGGTGCAGGCGCTGGTGTGGATGCGGCCCTGGGCCTCGGTGGCCGGCACGCGCTGCACGCGGTGGCCGCCCGATTCGAACTTCAGCCGTTCGTAGACCCGGTCTCCTTCGACGCGTATCACCACCTCCTTGTAGCCGCCGAGGTCGGACGTGCTTTCGCTCATCAGCTCGGTGCGCCAGCCGTGGCGCTCGCAGTGGCGCAGGTACATGCGGGCAAGGTCGGCCGCGAACAGCGCCGACTCCTCGCCGCCGGTGCCGGCGCGGATCTCGACGAAGGCATTGCGTTCGTCGTCGGGGTCGCGCGGCAGCAGCGAGGTTTGCAGCCCGCCGAGCAGGCGCTCGAGGTCGGCGCGCGCGGCGGCGGCTTCGTCTTTGGCCAGGTCGGCCATCTCGGGATCGGCCAGCAGCTCCTGCGCCTGCGCGAGGTCGCGCTCGCGCTGGCGGTAGGCGCGAAAGCGCGACACCACGTCTGACGCCTGGGCTTGCTCGCGCGCGAGCACGCGGTAGCGAGCCATGTCGCGCGCCACGCCGGGATCGGCCAGCATCGCATCGAGCTCGTCGAGGCGGTGTTCGAGGCGTTCGAGCTGCAGTCGCAGGGAGTCTTTCATCGGGGCGCGGTTCAGGCGGGGCGCGCCGGCTGCCGGCGCGGGTGGGCTTCGACGCGAGACGGCCGCTACGAGCGGCTGTCGTCGTCGCCGGGCGCGCGCGTGCTGTTGCGCAGGAACAGGCGCGACACGGTCTGCGCGAGATGCTCGCGCTGCTCGCCGTCGGTGGCATGCAGCTCGGCCAGCGTGCCGTGCAGCAGCTTCTGCGTCAGGCCGCGCGACAGGGCTTCGAGCACGCTGTCGACGTCGGCGCCCTTGGCGAGCAGCTTGCGGGCGCGCGCGATCTCGGCGCTGCGCCAATCGTCGGCCTGGCGGTTGAGCGCCTGGATCAGCGGCACGCTGGCGCGCTGGTCGAGCCAATGGGTGAAGCTCTGCACGCCGGCGTCGATGATCGCCTCGGCCTGCTCGACGGCGGCCTGGCGCTTCTCGCCGGCCGTCTGCACGATCGCCGACAGGTCGTCGACGGTGTAGAGGTAGATGTCCGACAGCTGCGCGACCTCGGGCTCGATGTCGCGCGGCACGGCGAGGTCGACCATGAACATCGGGCGATGGCGCCGCGATTTCAGCGCGCGCTCCACCGCGCCGAGGCCGATGATCGGCAGCGTGCTCGCGGTGCACGAGATCACCGCGTCGAAGTCGTGCAGGCGACCCGGCAGATCGGCCAGGCGCAGCGCCTCGGCGCCGAAGCGGCCGGCGAGCTTCTCGCCGCGCTCCAGCGTGCGGTTGGCCACCGCCATCGCCTTGGGCTGTCGCGCCGCGAAGTGCGTGGCCACGAGCTCGATCATCTCGCCCGCGCCGACGAACAGCACCCTGATCTCCTGCAGGTCCTCGAACAGCTGCGCCGCCAGGCGCACGGCGGCCGCAGCCATGCTGATCGAGTGCGCACCGATCTCGGTCGAGGTGCGCACCTCCTTGGCCACCGAGAACGAACGCTGGAACAGCTGATGCAGCGTGGTGCCGAGCGTGCCGGCGGCATCGGCCTCGCGCACGGCCTGCTTCATCTGGCCGAGGATCTGCGGCTCGCCGAGCACCATCGAATCCAGGCCCGATGCGACGCGAAAGGCGTGGCGCGCGGCCTCGCGCTGCTCGAGCACGTAGGTGTGCGACAGCAGCTGATCGCTCGCTACCCCGCCCGTGCCGGCGAGCCAGCCCACCGCCGGCTGCACCAGCTCGTGCAGGTGTCGCGGCTCGGCCGCCACGTAAAGCTCGGTGCGGTTGCAGGTCGACAGCAGCGCCGCTTCGGGGGCTGCGCGCTCCAGCGTCTGCCGCAGCGCGCGCAGCGCCGGCGTGAGCTGCTCGGGCGGGAACGCGAAGCGCTCGCGCAGCGTCAGCGGCGCGGTCGTGTGGTTCAGCCCGAGGGCGAGCACGCTCATGATGGTCGCGATTGTAGGATTCGGGGCCGATTGCGCGGGTCTCCTGCAACACCATGTATCGTGATCCAAATCAAGTTCGCCGGGCTGTGGCGAACGCCCGATGAGCCCACTGCAGCAGTTCTGGCACCTCGCGAACTTCGTGGCGCCGGCGTTCTTCACCGCGGCGGTCGCCGCCGCGATCGCCAAGCTGCTGTGGCGGCGCGAGCTGGCCGGGGCGAGCTGGGTGGCGTTGGTCATCTGGGCCACGCTGGCCGGCGAGCTGGCCATGATCGGCGGCTGGGTCGTGGCCGGCCGCGACGGCGCCATGAGCACCTATGCGGCGCTGGTCGTGGCCGTGGCGCTCGCGCTGTGGCTGGCCGGATTCGTCGCGCGGCGCTCGTCGGCGCGCTGAGCGCCGCTCAACCGGCTGCTGCCGCGGATTCGTGGTGCAACGGTTCGCCGCGCAGCGAGTGGGGCAGGGCCTGCGTGATCGTCACGTCGATCATCCGACCGATCAACGTTTCCGGCCCCGCGAAATTCACGATGCGGTTGCACTCGGTGCGGCCCATCAGCTCATGCTCGTTCTTGCGGCTCGCTCCGGTGACGAGGATGCGCTGCTTCGTGCCCACGCGCGAGGCCGAGATCCGCTGCACGTTGGCTTCGAGCGCAGCCTGCAGCCGCTGCAGGCGGGCGAGTTTCTCGTCGGCGGGCGTGTCGTCGGCCAGCGCGGCGGCCGGCGTGCCCGGCCGCGGGCTGAAGACGAAGCTGAAGCTGGCGTCGAAGCCGACCTCGTCGACCAGGCGCATCAGCTGCTCGAAGTCGGCGTCGGTCTCGCCGGGGAAGCCGACGATGAAGTCCGACGACAGGCTGATCTGCGGCCGCGCGGCGCGCAGCCGGCGCACGATGCGCTTGTACTCGAGCGCGGTGTAGCCGCGTTTCATCGCGGCGAGGATGCGGTCGCTGCCGTGCTGCACCGGCAGGTGCAGATGGCTCACCAGCTGGGGCACGCGGTCGTACACGTCGATCAGCCGCTGCGTGAACTCGAGCGGATGGCTGGTGGTGTAGCGGATGCGCTCCAGCCCCGGGATCTCCGCGAGGTATTCGATCAGCAGCGCGAAATCGGCCTGTTCGCCGCCGGCGCCCAACGGCGCGCGCCAGGCATTGACGTTCTGGCCCAGCAGCGTGACCTCCTTGACGCCCTGATCCACCAGGCCGGCGACCTCGGTCAGCACGTCGTCGAGCGGCCGGCTGACCTCGTCGCCGCGGGTGTACGGCACGACGCAGAAGCTGCAGTACTTGGAGCAGCCTTCCATGATCGACACGAATGCGCTCGCGCCGTCGACGCGCGCCGGCGGCAGGTGATCGAACTTCTCGATCTCCGGGAAGCTGATGTCCACCTGCGGCCGGCCCTGGCGCAGGCGCTGGTCGATCATCTGCGGCAGGCGGTGCAGGGTCTGCGGGCCGAACACCAGGTCGACATACGGTGCGCGCTCGACGATCGCCGCGCCCTCCTGGCTGGCGACGCAGCCGCCCACGCCGATCAGCGCGCCGCGCTTCTTGTGCTGCTTGACGCGGCCGAGGTCGGAGAACACCTTCTCCTGCGCCTTCTCGCGCACCGAGCAGGTGTTGAAGAGGATGAGGTCGGCCTCGGCCGGGTCGCTCACGGCTTCGTAGCAGCCCTGGTCGCGCAGCACATCGGCCAGCTTGGACGAGTCGTACTCGTTCATCTGGCACCCGAAGGTGCGGATGTAGACCTTCTTGGCGGACATGGCGGCCCCCGCGTCAGCGCGGCGACCAGACCTGTGCCACCGGGTCGAAGCTCCAGGTCTTGGCTTGCTCGAGCGTGCGCGGCCAGGGCTTCCGGGCCTGCTCGTCGCTGCTCAGGAGCCAGACGTCGAGCACGAGGCCGGTGGGGTCGAGCGTGTAGTTCACGACGCCGGTCTGGCCGACCAGCGAGCCCGACATCTGCAGCATATTGTTCGGTCCGCGGATGCGGGCGCCGGGCGCGAGGCGTGCGTCAATGCCGTTTAGCTTGATCACCGGGGGCTGCCCGAAGGTGATCTCTCCGCGCAACGCGGTCGCCGGGAAATTGCGCGGCATGCCTTGCGCGACGGCGGCGCTCGCGAACACGGTGGCGGCCATCAGGGCCAGGGCACAGCGGGTCATGGTGTGGATCCAGCGGCTGTGGAGGGTGCGTGCAGGCCGGCCGCACGCCGAATGTGTGGTGGCGCTTCAGGGACTCGAACCCCGGACCTGCGGATTATGATTCCGTCGCTCTAACCGACTGAGCTAAAGCGCCCCGAGCGCGCGATTATATCGGCCGCCTGCGCGGCGACCACGTGCTGCTGCGCGCTCCATCACCATGTTCAGCATCTTCAAGAAGAAGCCGGCAGCCGCGGCGCCGGTGGGACAGGACGTTGCGGCCGCGCAGCCGGTGCCGGTGCCGGCGGCAGAGCCGACCGCGGCGCCGGCGCCCGAACGGCGCGGCTGGATGGAGCGGCTGCGCGCCGGGCTGCGCAAGACGGGCTCCAGCATCGCGCAGGCCTTCACCGGTGCGCGCATCGACGACGATCTGTACGAGCAGCTCGAGTCCGCGCTGCTGATGGCCGACGCCGGCAGCGCCGCCACCGAACACCTGCTCGGCGAGCTGAAGGCGCGCGTGCGCGCCAGCGGCGCCACCGAGCCCTCGACCGTCAAGCGCCTGCTCGAAGACGTGCTGGCCGAGCTGTTGCAGCCGCTGGAGCGGCCGCTCGAAGTGGGCCGCGTGCCCTGCACGGTGATGATGGTCGTGGGGGTCAACGGCGCCGGCAAGACCACCAGCATCGGCAAGCTGGCGCGGCATCTCGCCGATGCGAAGCAGAAGGTGTTGCTCGCGGCGGCCGACACGTTTCGTGCCGCGGCGCGCGAGCAGCTCGCGGCGTGGGCCGAGCGGGTGCAGGCCCACGGCGCGGAGGCGCGAGCCGCAGCCGCGGCGGGCGTTGAGATCGTCAGCCAGCAGGGGGGCGACCCGGCCGCGGTGACCTACGACGCCGTGCTCGCCGGCCGTTCGCGTGGCTGCGACGTGGTGATCGCCGACACCGCCGGGCGGCTGCCGACGCAGCTGCACCTGATGGAAGAGCTCAAGAAGATCAAGCGCGTGATCGCCAAGGCCGATCCCGATGCGCCGCATGAGGTGCTGCTGGTGGTGGACGGCAACACCGGGCAGAACGCGCTGGCGCAGGTGCGTGCCTTCGACGACGCACTCGGCCTGACCGGCCTGATCGTGACCAAGCTCGACGGCACCGCCAAGGGCGGCGTGCTGGCAGCGATCGCGCTGTGGGCGCGCCGGCACCCGCGTGCGCGCGACGGCCGCTCGGCGATCGCGGTGTACTTCCTCGGCGTCGGCGAGACGCTCGAGGATCTGCAGACCTTCAGTGCGCGCGAGTTCGCGCGCGCGTTGCTGGGCTGACGGCGCCGTCAGAGGCGGCCGGGGGCAGCGGCGACGCCGCTCGCGGGCAGCGGGTCGAACTCGTCGAACAGCGTCGACGGCACCGGCTCCATCGAAGGGTCCTGAGCCAGCATGTCGCCGTGGGCGAGGATCTCCTCCATCTCGGCCACCGGGATCAGCGGCGCCGAACCGGTGCTCGCGAATCGGGGCGCTGTCTGTGCCGAGCCGGCGCCGCCCAGCAGCGGCGCCATCTGCGAACGCACTTCGGCCAGCCCCGGCAGGCGTTGTTCATGCCACACCAGCACGCTGATGTTCGCCGCGCGCAGCACGCGTGCCATGCGCTCGTGCCGCTGGCGCCCGCGCTCGCTCTGCTGCGCCGGGCGGATGTCCACCACCGCGAGCGCCTGCGAGGCGGCGTCGCACACCACGAGGTCGGCATTGAGGCTGCCCACGCGCGACAGCCAGTGGCTGTACGAGTTGCGCTTGGGCACGCGCACGAAGCGCGACAGCGGCACCTGCGCCAGCACCATGTGATTCGGCACCGCCTTGCGCATGGTCTCGAAGGCCTTGCGCTCGGCCGCGGTCAGCACGCGGGCGGCTTCGGGCTGCCACGAGGCCACGGTGTCGAGCGCCTCGGCGCGCTTGGTTCGTGACGCCGGCCGCTCGGGCCTGCGCCGCATGAGCACGATGGTCAACAGCAGGATCAAAGCGGCCGCCAGGGCGACGGCCGAAGTCGAATCGGTCGCGAGCATGGGTGTGGGAATGCGAGAGCGTGTTGTGTCGCCAAGTTACGGGCCGTGCCGAGGGTGGTCAACGCCCCGCCAGCGAAAGGCGTAAGCACACGTTTCGATTCCCCGCGAGCGAGTGTGCAAGCTTGCCGCTCGCCGCGGGCGTTACACGCACGCCGGCGGCGCGCGAACTCAGCGCCCCAAGCCGCCCATGCCGCCGAGCCCGCCCATGCGGCGCATCATCTTCATCAGGCCGCCGCCCTTCATCTTCTTCATCATCGTGCGCATCTGGTCGAACTGGTTGAGCAGGCGATTGACTTCCTGCACCTGCACGCCCGCGCCGGCGGCGATGCGCCGCTTGCGGTTGGCCTTGATGAGTTCGGGCTTGCGCCGCTCCTGCAGCGTCATCGAGTGGATGATGCCCGTCATGCGGCGCACATCGCGCTCGGCGCGATCGAGGTCGGCCTGGCCGGCCTTGGCGGCGAGCTGGGTCGGCAGCTTGTCGAGCAGACCGCCGAGGCCGCCCATCTTCTTCATCTGCCCGAGCTGAAGCGCGAAGTCCTCGAGGTCGAAGCCGTCGCCGGACTTCACCTTCTCGGCCAGCTGCTGCGCCGCCTGGAGGTCGACGCCCTTCTGCACCTCCTCGACCAGCGCGACGATGTCGCCCATGCCGAGCACGCGGCCGGCATGGCGCTCGGCGTCGAACACCTCCAGCCCGTCGATCTTCTCCGACACGCCGGCGAACTTGATCGGCGCACCGGTGACCTGCCGCACCGACAGCGCCGCGCCGCCGCGCGCGTCGCCATCCATCTTGGTCAGCACGATGCCGGTCAGCGGCAGCGCGTCCTTGAAGGCCTTGGCCACGTTCACCGCGTCCTGGCCCTGCATGGCATCGACGACGAACAGCGTCTCCACCGGGTGCAGCGTGGCATGCAGCTCGCGGATCTCGTCCATCATCGCCTGGTCGATCGCCAGACGGCCCGCGGTGTCGACGAGCAGCACGTCGAAGTAGTGGCGCTTCGCGTGGTCGAGCGCGGCGAGCGCGATGTCGCGCGGCTTCTGGCCCGCCTGCGAGGCGAACCACTGCGCACCCGCCTGTTGCGTCACCACCCTGAGCTGCTCGATGGCGGCCGGTCGGTAGACGTCGGCCGACACGGTGAGCACCTTCTTCTTGCGGCGCTGGATCAGGTGCCGCGCGAGCTTGGCCGTGGTGGTGGTCTTGCCGGCGCCCTGCAGCCCCGCCATCAGGATCACCGCCGGCGGCTGCGTGGCCAGATCCAGGTCCACCACACCCTCGCCCATCGTGGCGGCGAGTTCCTTGTGCACGATGCCCACCAGCGCCTGGCCCGGGTTGAGCGAGCCGATCACCTCCTGGCCGAGCGCCTTGTCCTTCACGCGCGCGATGAACTCGCGCACCACCGGCAGCGCCACGTCGGCCTCGAGCAGCGCCATGCGCACCTCGCGCAGCATGTCCTGCACGTTGCTCTCGGTGATGCGCGCCTGGCCGCGCATGGTTTTCACCAGTCGCGACAGGCGATCGGTCAGGGCGGATGCCATGGCTGGCGGGTGTCGCGCACGCGGGCGAGGCCGGGTGGCGAAAGTACACTGTGACGCGTGATTCTATCGGTCGCCAACTCGACGCTGCTGGTTGCTCTGGGCGCGACGGCGGCCTATGCCGTGGCCGCGTGGTCGGCCTCGAAGCCGCGCCTGGAGTCGACGGCCCTGGTGCTCGGCTGGCTGCTGCACGCGGCCTCGGCGGTGATCGACGTGTTCAGCGGCGAGGGCGGGGCGCGGCTCGGTTTCGCGCCGGTGCTGTCGCTCACGGTGTGGCTCGTGATCCTGGTCTACGCGGTCGAAAGCCGTCTCGTGCCGTTGCCCGCGGTGCGACGCATGCTGGCGATATCGGGCATCGCGGCCGTGCTGCTGACGCTGGCCTTTCCGGGCGATGCACGCCTGACGAGCGCGAACCCCTGGGCTCCGCTGCACTGGGTGCTCGGCGTCGGCTCTTATGGCCTGTTCGGCGTGGCGGTGCTGCATGCCACGCTGCTCGACTCGGCCGAGCGGCGCATGCGCAACAAGCTGCCCGGCGCCGATGCCGTGCTCGGCATGCCGCTGCTGCGGCTCGAACGATTGACCTTTCGCTTCGTCGAGGCCGGCTTCATCGTGCTGACGCTGGCGGTGCTGCTCGGCGTGGCCACCGTCACGCGCTGGCGCTGGGACCACAAGACCGTGTTCTCGCTGCTCGGCTGGGTGGTGTTCGCCGCGCTGATCGCCGGCCGCGCCTGGCGCGGCTGGCGCGGCCGGCACGCCACGCGCTGGCTCTACGTGGGCGCGGGCCTGCTGCTGCTGGCCTACGCCGGCTCGCGCTTCGTGCTCGAGGTGCTGCTCGGCCGGCACGTGGGGTGATGCGATGAAATTCCTGCTCGTGCTCGTCGTCGTGGTGGTCGTGCTGGCGTGGGTGATGCGTCGGCCGCGCGTGACGACGCGATCCGGCGCCGAGAAGACGGCGACCGCCGACATGGTGGCCTGCGCGCATTGCGGCGTGCATGTGCCGGCCCACGACGCGCTGGCAGACGGCCGGCGCCACTACTGCAGCGAGGCCCACCGCCTAGCGGGACCGCGGGACCGCGACGCGTGATGACCGATTCGGTCCCCTTCGACCAACGACAGACGGATCGCCGGCGCGGCGATCGCCGGCACGGCGCGCGGGTGATCGCGGAGGAATCCTGGTTCGGCGCGCTGGGCGTCGGCGGCGACACCGAGATCCAGGCCGACCCGGCCGATGCGCCGGTTGCGCGCTCGGGCCGGTCGGGCGAACGAGCCGCCGCATCGGCCGTCGACGACGAGGCGCGGCGCACCGAGACCCGCGAGGCGCGGCGCGTCGCCGCCTCGTCCGAGACGGCGCTGCGACGCGTGTTCCGCACCTACGTGGCGGCGCGCGCAGTGGTCGGCCTGCTGCTGGCGCTGGTGCCGTGGATCGCGGCGCCGTCGGGCGGGCGCAGCGCGCTGCCGCTGATCGCGCTGTGCGTGGCCTACGGCGTGCAGAGCGTGCTGTTCTGGCTGTGGCCGCAGATCCGCGAGGACGACGACGCGCAGCCGATGACGAGCCTGCGGCGCCGCCAATGGATCGCGACCATCGGCGTCGACCTCGCGGTGTTCGCCGCGCTGCATCTGTTCGACCCGCTGGCCAACCTGAACTTCGGCGCACTGCTGGTGCTGCCCGTGCTGATGGCCGGTGTGATGACGCCGCGACCGGCGGCGCTCGCCACCGCTGCCGCGGTGGCACTGGTGCTGTTGGCGGCCGTGTGGCGCGCGTCGGGCCTGCCCGGCGACGTGGCGCTCACGCTGACCCAGGCCGGGCTGGCCGGCATCGGCGTGTTCATGATCGCCTTGCTCGCCGGCGAACTCTCCGGGCGTCTCGCGCGCGAGGAGAAGGCCGCGCGCGGCAGCCTCGAGCTGGCGCGGCAGCAGGCCCAGCTCAACCGCCTGGTGATCGACGAGATGACCGACGGCGTACTGGTGGTCGACCGGCGTGCACGCGTGCGCGCCGCCAACCCCGCGGCACGGGCGTTGCTCGCGTCCGAGGGTCTGACTCGGGCCGCACCGTTCCAGCTGCAGGGCGAGCCGGCATGGGCGGCACTGCTGGCGGCTGTGGAGCAGGCCTTCGAGGCCGGCGAGTGGCCGGAGGCGGCGCGGTTGATCCGGCTGCAGTTTCAGAACGACCGCTCGCGCACGGTGCAGCTGCGCGCGCGCTTCACGCGCCGGCGCGACGGCGAGGCCGGGCCCGATGCGGCCGAGGTCTTCTGCGTCGTGTTCCTCGACGATCTGCGCAACGTGCAGGCGCGCGTGCAGAAGGAGAAGCTCGCCGCGATGGGGCGCGTGTCGGCCGGCATCGCACACGAGATCCGCAATCCGCTGGCGGCGATCGCGCAGGCCAACGCGCTGATGCTGGAAGACGCGCTGCCGGCCGACCAGCACCGCCTGGCGCGCATGGTGGCCGACAACGTGGAGCGGCTCAAGCGCATCGTCGACGACGTGATGGCCGTCTCGCCGCGCGCGGCCGCGGAGTTGCGCGTGATCGATGCCACCGCGCAGGTCCAGGCCGTCTGCACCGAGTGGGCGCGCGGCGCGCAGATCGCGCTCGTCGACGGCGGCCGGCTGCACGTGTCGCTGCCGGCCGAGCCGCTCGGCGTGCGATTCGACGGCGAACACCTGCGGCGCGTGCTGACCAACCTGCTCGACAACGCCCGCCGCCATGCGAGCGACGCGCCCGGCGCGATCGAGCTGGAGCTGGCCGAGGCCGACGACGGCAAGGCCACGCTCGCGGTGGCCAGCGACGGCGAACCGATCCGGCCCGACGTGGAGCGCTATCTGTTCGAACCGTTCTTCTCGACGCGCAGCCGCGGCACGGGGCTGGGCCTGTATATTTGCCGCGAGCTGTGCGCCCGCTACGGCGCCGCCATCGAATACCGGCCGCACGGCGACGATCGGCGCCACCGCAACGAATTCGTGATCACGATGCAGCGCGAGGCGCTGCCCGTCACCGACGCCACGACGCCATGAACAGCCCCGCGCACTACAGCCTGCTCGTCGTCGACGACGAGCCCGATCTGCGCACGCTGTACGAGCTGACGCTGCTGCGCGAGGGCTACGACGTCGAAACCGCCGGCAGCGTCGACGACGCCTGGCAGCGCCTGGCCGATCGCACCTACAGCGCGGTGATCACCGACATGCGGCTGCCCGACGGCACGGGCCTCGAGCTGCTCAAGCGGCTCGAGGCCGCCAAGCGGCGCGAGAAGACGATCGTGATCACCGCCTACGGCTCGGCCGAGGGCGCGGTGGAGGCATTGAAGGCCGGCGCGTTCGACTACCTCACCAAGCCGGTGGACCTGCGCCAGTTCCGCAGCGTCGTTGCTTCGGCGCTCGGGCGCGCGCCGACGATCGCTGCGGCAGCGCAGGCCGCGGCCGCGCGCGACGAGGCGGCCGCGGCCGCAGATGCGCGGGCGGCCGCCGACACCGCGCGGCTGCATCCGGCGCTGGCGCGCCTGGCCGGGCGGTCGCAGGCGATGCAGCAGGTGCGCTCGCTGGTCGAGCGCGTGGCGCGCAGCATGGCCCCGGTGCTGGTGCAGGGCGAATCGGGCACCGGCAAGGAGCTGGTCGCGCGCGCGATCCACGAATGCAGCGCGCGCGCCGGGCAGCCGTTCATCGCGGTCAATTGCGGGGCCATCCCCGAGCAGCTGCTCGAGGCCGAGTTCTTCGGCTACCGCAAGGGCTCGTTCACCGGTGCCCACGAAGACCGCGACGGCTTCGTGCAGGCCGCGCAGGGCGGCACGCTGTTTCTCGACGAGATCGGCGACCTGCCGCTGGCGATGCAGAGCAAGCTGCTGCGCGTGATCCAGGAGCGCTCGGTGCGGCCGGTGGGCGCGGTGACCGAGACGCCGATCAACGTGCGCATCGTCAGCGCCACGCACAAGGACCTCGCCGCCGAAGTGCACGAGAACCGGTTCCGGCAGGATCTGTTCTACCGGCTCAACGTGATCCAGATCCGCGTGCCGCCGCTGCGCGAGCGCATGGACGACCTGCCGGCGATCTGCGACCTCGTGCTCGCGCGCATTGCCGACGAAGCCGGCGTGTCGCCGCCGCCGCGCCTGTCGGACCAGGCGATGAGGCATCTGTCGGACTACGCGTTCCCGGGCAACGTGCGCGAGCTGGAGAACATGCTGCATCGCGCGGTGGCGCTGTCGGCCGGCGAGATCATCGAGTGGGCCGACCTCGGGCTCGCGGACGATGTGTTCGTCGACAGCGGCATCGTCGACCTCGACGCGCTGCACGCGGCCAGTGCGGCCGCCAAGGCCAAGCCGCAGGCACCGGCCGAGCTGCCGGGCGACCTCGCGACCTACCTCGACGACATCGAGCGCGACATCCTGGTGCGCGCGCTGGAGCAATACCGCTTCAACCGCACCGCGGCGGGCGCGAGCCTGGGCCTGTCGCTGCGGCAGATGCGCTACCGCATGGCGCGGCTCGGCGTCAACGTGGCCGATCACGTCGGCGAGCGCGGCGACAGCGGCTTCTGACGGTGGCCGCTCGCGCCTGGGTCGACGGCTGGTGGCACCGCGCCGAACGCCGGCCCTCGCCGAACTTCAACGAGCGGCCGGCCGGTGCCGTGAACCTCGTGGTGCTGCACGCGATCAGCCTGCCGCCGGGCGAGCATGGCGGGCCGTACGTGGAGCAGCTGTTCGGCAACGAACTCGATTGCGATGCGCATCCGTACTTCGCGGGCTTGCGCGGACTGAAGGTTTCCGCGCACTTCCTGATCCGGCGCACCGGAAAATTGTTGCAGTTCGTTTCCTGCGATCGCCGCGCGTGGCACGCGGGCGCGTCGTCGTGGCGCGGCCGCGAGAACTGCAACGACTATTCGGTGGGCATCGAGCTCGAAGGGCTCGAGGGCGCGCGCTTCGCGCGCGCGCAGTACGCGACGCTCGCGCCGCTGCTGCGCGCGCTGGCGCGCCGCTATCCGATCGCTGAAATAGTTGGTCACGAACATGTCGCGCCGGCGCGAAAACACGACCCCGGCGCCGGATTCGACTGGCCGCGGCTCGCGCGTGCATTGCGCTGGCGCGCCGAGCGCGTGCCGTTCGCGCAGCGTTGAGCATCGACGCGCTGCGGCGAGCGTCAAGAGGGCAAGCACGCTACCCCTAGTGGGTTGTGGCATGCCGAGGCCCCAGATATAGTGTGCGCCCGTGTCGTCGTCGTGGTGAGTGTGTCGGCCGTCATCGCCGCCGTTCATCGCGAATGCTGAGCAGGCGCACGCGCCGCACATCGCTCGTTCCAATCCGCTCACGCCAAACCTACAAGAGGGAAATTCATGCAGTCCGCGTCAGCCCGCGTCGCCGAAGCCTTTGTCCAGTCGCATCCCTCGACCCATCCGGCCGTCGCCGCAGCGGCCTACGCGGGCTACCAGATCATCCGTCGCAACGGCGCCGTGGTGGCGTTCGCGCCGAACAAGATCGCCGTGGCGCTGATGAAGGCGTTCCTGGCGGTGCACGGCACGCAAGGCGCCGCGTCGGCCAGCGTGCGCGAGACGGTCGATGCGCTGACCGAGACCGTGGTGCGCGGGCTGCTGCGCTCGCGGCCGGGCGGCGGCACCTTTCACATCGAGGACGTGCAGGATCAGGTCGAACTCGGCCTGATGCGCGGCGGCCACCATGAAGTGGCGCGCGCCTACGTGCTGTACCGCGAGCGCCGCGCGCAGGAGCGCGCGCGCCAGGCCGCGGCCGTGCCGCAGCGCCGCGAGCCGCAGCTGCACGTCACCGACAACGGCCAGCGCGTGCCGCTCGACATGGCCCGGCTGCAGCGCCTGGTCGACGGCGCGTGCGCGGGCCTCGGCCAGGACGTGTCGGCCGAGCCGATCCTCGCCGAGACGCGGCGCAACCTGTACGACGGCGTGCCGATCGACGAGGTGCACAAGGCGGCGATCCTGGCCGCGCGCACGCTGATCGAGAAGGAGCCGGCCTACACGCGTGCCACCGCCCGGCTGCTGTTGCACACGATCCGCAAGGAGGTGCTGGGCGTCGAGACCGAGCAGGCGCAGATGGCCGAGCGCTACGCGGAGTACTTCCCGCAGTTCGTCGAGCGCGGCATCCGCCACGAGCTGCTCGACGCCAGGCTGAATCAGTTCGACCTGACGCGGCTCGGCGCGGCGCTGAAGCCCGAGCGCGACCTGCAGTTCGACTACCTCGGCCTGCAGACGCTGTACGACCGCTACTTCCTGCATGTGGACGAGCAGCGCATCGAGCTGCCGCAGGCCTTCTTCATGCGCGTGGCCATGGGCCTGGCGCTCAACGAGATCGACCGCGAGGCGCGGGCGATCGAGTTCTACGACGTGCTGTCGAGCTTCGACTTCATGTCGAGCACGCCCACGCTCTTCAACGCCGGCACGCAGCGCTCGCAGCTGTCGAGCTGCTACCTCACTACGGTGGCCGACGACCTCGACGGCATCTACGAGGCGCTGAAGGAGAACGCGCTGCTGTCCAAGTACGCCGGCGGCCTGGGCAACGACTGGACCAACGTGCGCGCTCTGGGCTCCTACATCAAGGGCACCAACGGCAAGAGCCAGGGCGTGGTGCCGTTCCTGAAGGTGGTCAACGACACCGCGGTGGCCGTCAACCAGGGCGGCAAGCGCAAGGGCGCCGTGTGCGCGTACCTGGAGAGCTGGCACCTCGACATCGAGGAGTTCCTCGAGCTGCGCAAGAACACCGGCGACGACCGCCGCCGCACGCACGACATGAACACCGCGAACTGGATTCCGGACCTGTTCATGAAGCGCGTGGTCGAAGGCGGCGAGTGGACGCTGTTCTCGCCCTCGACTTGCCCCGATCTGCACGACCGCTTCGGCGCCGACTTCGAGCGTGCCTACACCGATTACGAGGCCAGGGTCGACCGCGGCGAACTCAAGCTCTACAAGCGCGTGCCGGCGCGCGACCTGTGGCGCCGCATGCTCACGATGCTGTTCGAGACCGGGCACCCGTGGATCACCTTCAAGGACGCCTGCAACGTGCGTTCGCCGCAGCAGCATGTGGGTGTGGTGCACTCGTCGAACCTGTGCACCGAGATCACGCTGAACACCGGCTCCAGCGAGATTGCCGTGTGCAACCTCGGCTCGGTCAACCTGGCACATCACCTGCAGGACGGGCAGATCGACCAGGCCAAGCTGAAGCGCACCGTCGCTACCGCGATGCGCATGCTCGACAACGTCATCGACATCAACTACTACGCGGTGAAGAAGGCGCGCGACTCGAACCTGCGCCATCGCCCCGTGGGCCTGGGCATCATGGGCTTCCAGGACGCGCTGTACCAGCTGCGCACGCCGTACGCCTCCGATGCGGCGGTCGAGTTCGCCGACCGCTCGATGGAAGCCGTCTGCTACCACGCCTACTGGGCCTCGACCGAGCTGGCCGAGGAGCGCGGCCGCTATTCCACCTACCGCGGCTCGCTATGGGACCGCGGCGTGCTGCCGCAAGACACGCTCGACCTGCTGGCCGCCCAGCGCGGGGCCGGCGCCGACGGCGCGGCGTATGTGGAGGTCGATCGTTCGAGCACGCTCGATTGGCCGGCGCTGCGCGCCCGCATCGCCCAGCATGGCATGCGCAACTCCAACTGCGTGGCCATCGCGCCCACGGCGACCATCAGCAACATCGTGGGCGTCGATGCGTCGATCGAGCCGTGCTTCGGCAACCTGTCGGTGAAGTCGAACCTCTCGGGCGAGTTCACGATCGTCAACGAGTATCTGGTGCGCGACCTCAAGCGCCTGGGCCTGTGGGACGACGTGATGGTGATGGACCTGAAGCACTTCGACGGCTCGCTGCGCCGCATCGACCGCGTGCCCGACGACATCAAGCGGCTCTACGCCACGGCCTTCGAGGTCGAGCCGACGTGGCTCGTCGAGGCGGCCGCGCGCCGCCAGAAATGGATCGACCAGGCGCAGTCGCTCAACATCTACATGGCCGGCGCCTCGGGCAAGAAGCTCGACGAGGTCTACAAGCTGGCGTGGCTGCGCGGCCTGAAGACCACCTACTACCTGCGCACGATGGGTGCCACGCATGCCGAGAAGTCCACCGTGCAGCACGGCGCGCTCAATGCCGTGCCGCAAGGCGGCGTCGACACGGCGATGCATGCGACGGCGAGCGATGCGGCTCCGGGCTCGGATGTGAAATTCTGCTCGATCGACAACCCCGATTGCGAGGCGTGCCAGTGATGCAGCACTGCGTTGCGCGCAGCGATGCAGCGACGCATCGCGCGCATCGATGCGCGCACATGCATGCGGCGCGTGATGCTGCAACGATGCAGCTTCGCAACATCGCGGCCGCTGAAAAGTCAAGAAGTGCTTGGTGTTTCAACGCAACACTCACATAATCCGCCACCACAGGAAGCACTCACATGCTGGTCTGGGAAGACGACATCAGAAACTCATCGACGAACCCCGCTCGCAGCGCAACGCCGACGCCCCATGAGGCCGTGCGCAGCGCAGTGCTCTCTTCCGCCAACGTCGCCCAGCTGCAGCCTCGCCTCGCGGTGGTGTCCGAGGTGCCGGTCGCGCCGCAACGCGGCCCCGCCGTCGACAAGCCCACGGCCCAGGCGAAGAGCCAGCGCCGCGTGGTCGCCGCCGACAAGCGCATCATCAACGGCCAGACCGACGTCAACCAGCTGGTGCCGTTCAAGTACAAGTGGGCGTGGGAGAAGTACCTCGCCACCTGCGCCAACCACTGGATGCCGCAGGAGATCAACATGTCGCGCGACATCGCGACGTGGAAGGATCCCAACGGGCTCACCGAAGACGAGCGTCGCATCGTCAAGCGCAACCTCGGCTTCTTCGTGACGGCTGATTCGCTGGCGGCCAACAACATCACGCTGGGCACGTATCGGCACATCACCGCGCCCGAGTGCCGGCAGTTCCTGCTGCGCCAGGCCTTCGAGGAAGCGATCCACACGCACGCCTACCAGTACATCGTCGAGAGCCTGGGTCTCGACGAAGGCGAGATCTTCAACGCCTACCACGAGATCGACAGCATCCGCGACAAGGACGAGTTCCTGATCCCGTTCATCGACGCGATCATGGATCCGGCCTTCGAGACGGGTACGCTCGAAGCCGACCAGACGCTGCTCAAGTCGATCATCGTCTTCGCCTGCCTGATGGAAGGGCTGTTCTTCTATGTCGGCTTCGCGCAGATCCTCGCGCTCGGCCGCCAGAACAAGATGACCGGCGCCGCAGAGCAGTATCAGTACATCCTGCGCGACGAGTCGATGCACTGCAATTTCGGCATCGACCTGATCAACCAGATCAAGCTCGAGAACCCGCAGCTGTGGACGCCGGCATTCCGCGCCGAGATCAAGGCGCTGTTCGGCACGGCGGTGGATCTCGAGTACCGCTATGCCGAAGACACCATGCCGCGCGGCGTGCTCGGCATGAATGCGTCGATGTTCAAAGGGTATCTGCGCTACATCGCCAACCGGCGCGCCACGCAGATCGGCCTGGATGCGCTCTTCCCGAACGAGGAGAACCCGTTCCCGTGGATGAGCGAGATGATCGACCTGAAGAAGGAACGCAATTTCTTTGAAACGCGCGTCATCGAATACCAATCCGGTGGCGCACTGAGCTGGGACTGACGCCACGCGCTCGCGCAGGGCCGTCCCGGAACGAGAGAGATCAAGATCGTGGCAGGTGCACCATTGCCGCAGAAGCGAAGGGCACCACCACCACCCCATTCACCGCAGTGGGGTCTTGGCCGAGCCGCAAGGCGAAGCCGGGATTTCGCGGGTGAATCGCCGAGCTGCAAGAGCAGTGCGGCGCATTTCGCAACTTGATCAAGGAGATCGAAATGGCAACTGCGAAGAAGAAGGCTCCGGCCAAGAAGAAGGCTCCGGCCAAGAAGAAGGCTCCGGCGAGGAAGCCGGCGACGAAGAAGGCGCCTGCGAAGAAGAGGGCGCCTGCGAAGAAGAAGGCCGCCGCCAAGAAGAAGGCGCCTGCGAAGAAGAAGGCCGCCGCCAAGAAGAAGAAGGCGCCTGCGAAGAAGAAGGCTGCCAAGAAGAAGGCTGCCAAGAAGAAGGCTCCTGCGAAGAAGAAGGCTGCCAAGAAGAAGGCTCCTGCGAAAAAGGCTGCTCCGGCTGCCGCAGCGGCACCTGCCGCGAAAACTGCACTCAGCCCAGCTGCCGCATGGCCGTTCCCGACCGGGAACAAGCCGTAATCTGCAAGCATGCGGAAGAGCCCGGCAATTGCCGGGCTCTTTTCATTCTGGTGCGTGGCCTGTTCGCAGCAGATGCGCGCAACTGTCAAGTTGAAGCCGCAATGAGCTCCGAAGCGAGTTCAATCGCTGCATTGCCTCGCTCGCATTCGAGACCATCACCGCAGCTGAACGCTCATCGCCGAAAGCCCGATGCAAGGTTGAGAGCCGCGACCAGACGTAGGCAGCGTCATCGTCGTCCATCTGAATCTCAGCTGCAGCAAGCGCCTTTCGAGTCAATTCCTGCGCCTCTCCACTGCTCCCAGTCTTCAGCGCGCAAAGGGCAAGGTCGCTGAGTAGGACGGCATGCAGTCGCCTGGGCAGGGATTCGATCTTGACTGAGGAGAGACGATGCATGGCGTCTTGTGCCCGTTCCTCAGCGAGCAGTAGCTGTCCGGCCAGCAGCGCGGTAAGCGAGTGGAAGGACCTTGTGCCGATGGCGGCATCGTAGTTTGCCGCGGAACGAGCCTCCAAACTCGCGCGGTGCGCCTCATCTGGAAGACACTCGCCGAGGGCGTGAGCGAGCAAGACGTTGACAGCGCGAAAGGCAGCCACGTTATGCAGCACTGCCGCAAGCATCGCCTCATCGCCTTCAGTTGTGGCATGCAGTCTCGCAGCGTCGTACCACGGCCTGGCCAGAGCAAAGTGCCCAGAGTAGTGGTAGGCATCAGCCATTACGAGTGACGCCCGGCCCAACGCCTGATGATCACTCGTGGCAGCGTCCTTCAAGGCGCGCTCCGTATGTCGGAGCATCTCGTCGAAGTCACTCAGATTGAATGCAATGTGTCCAAGCCATGCTGCACACGTTGGCTTCGCACGCTCGGCATTCAGGGCTACCGCAACGGCATCTGCTCGCCGGATTCGGTCCAGCGCAGCGAGATGGTCACCTGCAGAGAATTGAGCGATACCTTCCGCAAGCATCAACCATGCTGCGACTTCTCCATCAAGCTCATTGCCAAAAGCTTGGCGCACACTTGAGATAGCAATAGCGGCCTCGTTTGCCAGGCCCTGTCTGGCGTAGTGCGATGCGGCGCGACATACAGATCGTGCCCATGCCACGCGGTCGCTGCTTGCACGTGCTTCTTCCTCCAACCGAGCGAGCAATCTGGAATGCATATGGCCTATCTCCGAAGGGCATCCATAGCCATTTCGTAGAGCGTCTTGGTCTGCTGCAATACCTCATCCGGCAACCTCGGCGCCGGCGCCCTCTTGTCCCAAGGCTTCCCATCCACCCGCACCTGTTCCAGCCAGTCACGCAAGTACTGCTTGTCGTAGCTCGGCGGATTGCGGCCTTCCTGGTACGACGCCAGCGGCCAGAAACGGGAAGAGTCCGGTGTGAGGATCTCGTCCATCAGCGTGAGCGTGCCGGCCGCGTCGAGGCCGAACTCGAATTTCGTGTCGGCGATGATGATGCCGCGCGCCAGTGCATGCTCGGCCGCTTCGCGGTAGAGGCGAATCGCGATGTCGCGCACGCGCGTGGCGAGATCGGCACCGATGATCGCGGCTGCGCGGTCGAAGCTGATGTTCTCGTCGTGCTCGCCGGCGGCCGCCTTCGTGGCAGGCGTGAAGATCGGCTGCGGCAGTTTCGACGCGTTGCTCAGGCCCCGGGGCAACGCCACGCCGCACACGGTGCCTGACTGCTGGTATTCCTTCCAACCCGAGCCCGCGAGGTAGCCGCGCACCACGGCCTCGATGGGTAGCGGCTTCAGCCGCTTGACGAGCATCGAGCGGCCGCGCACCTGGCTCACCTCGTCGGGCGCGACGACGCTTTCCGGCGCATCGCCCGTCAGGTGGTTCGGCACCACATGGGCGAGCTTGTCGAACCAGAACAGCGCCATGCGCGTCAGCGTCTCGCCCTTGCCCGGAATCGGCTCGCCCATCACCACGTCGAAGGCCGAGATGCGGTCGCTGGCGACCATGAGGATGCGGTCGCTGCCCACGGCGTAGTTGTCGCGCACCTTGCCGCGGGCGATCAGCGGCAGCGAGTGCAGGTGCGATTCATAGAGCGCGTCGGCCATGATGCGGGGTGCAAGGCAGCTGGGGTGGGGCGACCATTGTGCCCGCCGGCTACCCAAGAAAAAGCCCGCCGGCTCGTGCGAGCGGGCGGGCCCGGCGGGGCGCGCGTGCGCAGCCTCAGACCACCGTCTGCGCCAGCTCGCCCTGGCTGTACTTCTGCGCCATCACCGTCAGCGTGGTCGGCTTGATCTTGCCGGCCTGGCCTTCGCAGCCGAACTGCAGATAGCGCTCCTTGCACACGCGATACGCGGCCTCGCGTGCCGGCTTGAGCCATTCGCGGGCGTCGAACTTGTCGGGGTTCTCGGCCAGGAACTTGCGCACCGCGCCGGTCATCGCGAGGCGGATGTCGGTGTCGATGTTGACCTTGCGCACGCCGAACTTGATCGCTTCCTGGATCTCCTCGATCGGCACGCCGTAGGTTTCCTTCATCTTGCCGCCGTACTGGTTGATGATGGCCAGCAGCTCCTGCGGCACCGACGACGAGCCGTGCATCACCAGGTGCGTGTTGGGGATGCGCTTGTTGATGGCCTTCACGCGGCTGATCGCGAGGATGTCGCCGGTGGGCTTGCGGCTGAACTTGTAGGCGCCGTGGCTGGTGCCGATGGCGATCGCCAGCGCGTCGAGCTGCGTGGCCTTCACGAACTGCGCGGCTTCTTCGGGGTCGGTGAGCAGCGCGCTGTGATCGAGCTTGCCTTCGGCGCCGATGCCGTCTTCCTTGCCGGCGGTGCCGGTTTCCAGGCTGCCCAGGCAGCCCAGCTCGCCCTCGACGGTGACGCCCACCTTGTGCGCCAACGCCACCACCTGCCGCGTGACGTCGACGTTGTAGGTGAAGTCGGCCGGCGTCTTGCCGTCTTCGCGCAGCGAGCCGTCCATCATCACCGAGCCGAAGCCGAGGTCGATGGCGCCGGCGCACACCTTGGGCGAGGTGCCGTGGTCCTGGTGCATCACCAGCGGAATCTGCGGATAGGCCTCGGTGGCCGCTTGAATCAGGTGCTTGATGAACGATTCGCCGGCGTACTTGCGCGCGCCGGCGCTGGCCTGCAGGATCACCGGCGCGCCGACTTCGGCCGCGGCGGTCATCACCGCCTGCACCTGCTCGAGGTTGTTCACGTTGAAGGCCGGAATGCCGTAGCCGTGTTCGGCGGCATGGTCCAGCAGCTGTCGCATCGATACGAGTGCCATGGTGGAGCGTCCTGTGGGAGTCGAAGAAAGCCGCAGCGCCCGGCCGGATGCCGTCACCGGGCAGCCATTGCAAGGGATTCTACGGAGCCACCCCGGTGCCAGCACGCCTCGGTCGTGGGGGAACTGCGCTCGGCGCGAGCCCGGCTTGCGGCAGGGCAATCGCGGTGCGTGTGCGGCCCTTCAGCCGACCCGACAGACCTTGAGCATGTTGGTGCCGCCCGGGTAGCCCATCGGCTCGCCGCAGGTGATGGCGTAGGTGTCGCCGGGCTTGAGCACGTCGCGCCGCACGAGCGCGCGCTCGGCCTCGGCGAGCGCCTGGTCGCGGTCGGTGTAGGCCGGCATCAGCAGCGGGAAGACGTTGCGATACAGCGCCATGCGCCGCTCCGACGGCGCCTTGGAGGTCAGCCCGAAGATCGGCACATGGATCAGGTGCCGGCTCATCCACAGCGCGGTGGAGCCGCTTTCGGTGAGCGCGATGATGGCCTTGCAGCCGAGGTGGTGCGCGGTGAAGAGCGCGCCCATCGCGATGCTCTGGTCGATGCGGCCGAAATGCTTGTGCGTGAAGTCGGCATCGAGTTCGACCTCTTCGGCGCGCTCGGCCTCGAGCGCGATCAGCGCCATGTGCTCCACGGTTTCCACCGGGTACGAGCCGGCCGCCGTCTCGGCGCTGAGCATCACCGCATCGGTGCCGTCGAGCACGGCGTTGGCCACGTCGCTCACCTCGGCGCGCGTGGGCACCGGGTTGGTGATCATGCTTTCCATCATCTGCGTCGCGGTGATGGTGAGCTTATCCATCTCGCGCGCCATGCGGATCATCTTCTTCTGCAGCGCCGGCACGGTGGCGTTGCCGACCTCCACCGCGAGATCGCCGCGCGCCACCATGATGCCGTCGCTCGCGCGCAGGATCGCTTCGAGCTGCGGGATCGCCTCGCTGCGCTCGATCTTGGCGATCATTGCCGGCTTGTGGCGATGCGCCTCGCCCGCCACGTTGGCCAGCTGGCGGGCCATCTCCATGTCGGTGGCGCTCTTGGGGAAGCTCACCGCCACGAAGTCGGCCTGGAAGGCCATCGCGGTCTTGATGTCTTCCATGTCCTTGGCGGTGAGCGCCGGTGCGGTGAGGCCGCCGCCTTGCTTGTTGATGCCCTTGTTGTTCGACAGCACGCCGCCGATCTTCACGACGGTGTGCACCTGCTCGCCGCGCACGGCATCGACGCCGAGCACGATCAGCCCGTCGTTGAGCAGCAGCGTGTCGCCGGGCTTCACGTCGCGCGGCAGCTCCTTGTAGTCGAGGCCCACGACGCTCGCGTCGCCGGGCTCGGTGCGCGCGGCATCGAGCACGAAGGCGGCGCCGTTCTTCAACGTCACCTTGCCGTCGGCGAACTTGCCGACGCGGATCTTCGGGCCCTGCAGGTCGGCCATCAGCGCCACCGGCTTGCCCACGCGCTCGGCGATGTCGCGCACCAGCTGCGCGCGCGCGATGTGGTCGGCCGCGCTGCCGTGGCTGAAGTTCAGCCGCACCACGTCGACGCCCGCGCGCAGCAGCCGCTCGAGCACGGCGGGCTCGCTCGATGCCGGGCCGAGCGTGGCGACGATCTTGGTGGCGCGGGGCATGGGTTCTCGTTCTCCGGTCGGTGCAGCGACCCCGCGATTATCACGGCCGCGCGTGTCGCGCGGCCGTGTGCGGCCCGAGGCTCAGCGCGCAGCGTCGCGCAGCGCCGCGGCATCCGCCACGGCCAGCGCCGTCATGTTGACCACACGCCGTATCGTGGCCGAAGGGTTCAGCACGTGCACCGGCGCGGCGGCGCCGAGCAGGATCGGGCCGACCGTCACGTTGTGGCCACAGGTCACCTTCAGCACGTTGAACAGGATGTTCGCCGCATCAAGGTTCGGCAGCACCAGCAGATTGGCCGAGCCGCTGAGCGTGCTCTCGGCCAGGTAGCCCTTGCGGATGTCTTCCGACAACGCGGCATCGCCATGCAGCTCGCCGTCGCACTCCACGTCGGGCACCTGCTGGAGGAACAGGTCGCGCGCCGCGCGCATGCGCCGCGCCGAAGCGCGTTGCGACGAGCCGAAGATCGAATGCGAGAGGAACGCCACCTTCGGCGGCACGCCGAAGCGCCGCACCACGGCCACGGCCATGCGCGCGATGTCGGCCAGGTCCTCGGCGCTCGGCTCCTCGTTGACGAAGGTGTCGGTGATGAACAGCGTGTGCTTGTCGAGCATCAGCGCGTTCATCGCTGCCAGCGTGCGCGCACCGGCGCACGTGCCGATCACCGCCTTCACGTGGCCGAGATGGGCGTCGTACTGGCCGACCAGGCCGCACAGCATGCCGTCGGCCTCGCCCCGGCGCACCATCAGCGAGCTGATCAGCGTGTTCGAGCGGCGCACCGCGGCCTTGGCCGCCTCGGGCGAGACGCCGTCGCGCCCCATCAGCGTGTGATACAGCTCCCAGTAGCTGCGAAAGCGCGCGTCGTGTTCCGGGTCCACCAGCTCGAAGTCGCTGCCCGGCTTCAGGCGCAGGCCGGCGCGCTCGATGCGCATCTGGATCACCGCCGGCCGGCCGACGAGGATCGGCTGGGCCAGGCGCTCGTCGAGCACCACCTGCACCGCGCGCAGCACGCGCTCGTCCTCGCCCTCGGCGTACACCACCCGCGCCGGTTGCGCCTTGGCGGCCGCGAACACCGGCCGCATGAACATGCCGGTCTGGTACACGAAGCGCGACAACTGCTGCGCATAGGCCTCGTAGTCGGTGATCGGCCGCGCGGCCACGCCGGACTCGGCCGCCGCCTTGGCCACCGCCGGCGCGATGCGCAGGATCAGCCGCGCGTCGAACGGCTTGGGGATGATGTAGTCGGGCCCGAACTTCAGCTCCTGGCCGGCGTAGGCCGAGGCCACCTCGTCGCTCGTTTCGGCCTTGGCCAGCGCGGCGATCTCGCGCACGCAGGCGAGCTTCATCGCCTCGGTGATCTTGGTGGCGCCGCAGTCGAGCGCGCCGCGGAAGATGTAGGGGAAGCACAGCACGTTGTTGACCTGGTTCGGATAGTCCGAACGGCCGGTCGCGACGATGCAGTCGGGCCGCGCCTTCTTCGCCAACTCGGGCCGGATCTCGGGCTCCGGGTTGGCCAGCGCGAGGATGATCGGCTTCGGGGCCATCGTGCTCACCATCTCGGGCGTCAGCACGCCCGAGGTGGAACAGCCGAGGAACACGTCGGCGCCTTTCATCACCTCGGCCAGCGTGCGCGCGCTGGTCTTCTGGCAGTAGCGTTGCTTGGATTCGTCGAGCCTGTCGCCGCGGCCTTCGCGGATCACGCCCTTGGAATCCACGGCGAAGACGTGCTCGATCTTCACGCCCAGGCCGACGAACAGATCCAGGCAGGCGATCGATGCCGCGCCGGCACCCGAGGCGACGATCTTCACCTCGGAGAGCTTCTTGCCCACCAGCTCCAGCCCGTTGAGCAACGCGGCGGCGGAGATGATCGCAGTGCCGTGCTGGTCGTCGTGGAAGACCGGGATGTTGAGCCGGTCGCGCAACTGGCGCTCGATGGTGAAGCACTCGGGGGCCTTGATGTCCTCGAGGTTCACGCCGCCGAGCGTGGGCTCGAGCGCAGCGACGATCTCGACCAGCTTGTCGGGGTCCTTCTGCGCCAGCTCGATGTCGAACACGTCGATGCCGGCGAACTTCTTGAACAGGCAGCCCTTGCCCTCCATCACCGGCTTGCCGGCCAGCGGGCCGATGTCGCCCAGCCCCAGCACCGCGGTGCCGTTGGTGACCACGCCCACGAGGTTGGCGCGCGAGGTGTAGTCGGCCGCCAGCGCCGGCTCGGCCTCGATGGCCAGGCAGGCGTAGGCCACGCCGGGCGAGTAGGCGAGCGACAGATCGCGCTGGTTCGACAGCGGCTTGGTCGGTGCGATCGAGATCTTGCCGCGCGTGGGTGCGCGGTGGTATTCGAGGGCAGCGTCACGCAACGCGATCTCGGCCGGGCTGAGGTCGAGCTTCATGCTTGTCTCCACATCATGGGCATGCGAACGGCCCAGGGTACGCCGGTTTCGGCGACCCCGGGAGTCGGGCAAACCAAAGCAGCTTCGACCGCAACAGCGCTAAAGACCGACGCCGATCTCCCGGCGCAGCGCGCGCGCAGCTATGCGACGGCGCGCTTGGCGAGAATCTCGAACGCCGGCAGGGTCTTTCCCTCCAGCACCTCGAGGAAGGCGCCGCCGCCGGTGGAGATGTAGCCCACTTGCTTCTCGATGCCGTACTTGGCGATCGCGGCCAGCGTGTCGCCGCCACCGGCAATCGAAAAGGCCTTGCTCGCGGCGATGGCGCGCGCGATCGTCTCGGTGCCCTTGGCGAAGGCGTCGAACTCGAACACGCCCACCGGGCCGTTCCACACGATGGTGCCGGCGGCCTTCAGCTTCTCGGCGAGCTGCGCGGCGGTCTTCGGCCCGATGTCGAGGATCAGGTCGTCGGCGGCCACGTCGGTGGCTGCTTTCACGGTGGCCGCGGCGTCGGCCTTGAACTCCTTGGCCACCACCACGTCGACGGGCACCGGCACCTCCGCGCCGCGCGCCTTCATCGCCGCCATCACTGCCTTGGCCTCGGCCAGCAGATCAGGCTCGGCGAGTGACTTGCCGATGCCGAGGCCCGCCGCGAGCATGAAGGTGTTGGCGATGCCGCCGCCGACGATCAGCCCGTCGACGTTCTTCGCCAGGCTTTGCAGGATCGTGAGCTTGGTGCTCACCTTGCTGCCGGCCACGATCGCCACCAGCGGGCGCTTGGGATCGCTGAGCGCCTTGGAGATGGCGTCGATCTCGGCCGCCAGCAGCGGGCCCGCGCAGGCCACCTTGGCGAACTGCGCGATGCCGTAGGTGCTGGCCTCGGCGCGGTGCGCGGTGCCGAAGGCGTCGTGCACGAAGATGTCGCACAGCGCAGCCATCTTCTTGGCCAGCGCCTCGTTGTTGTTCTTCTCGCCCTTGTTGAGGCGGCAGTTCTCGAGCAGCACCACCTCGCCGGGCTTGACGTCGACGCCGTCGACCCAGTTCGCCTTCAGCGGCACCGCGCGGCCGAGCAGCTGCGCCATGCGCTCGGCCACCGGTGCGAGCGAGTCCTCGGGCTTGAACTCGCCCTCGGTGGGGCGGCCGAGGTGCGAGGTGACCATCACCGCGGCGCCGGCGTCGAGCGCCATGCGGATGCACGGCAGCGAAGCGCGGATGCGCGTGTCCTCGGTGATGCGGCCGGCGTCGTCCTGCGGCACGTTGAGGTCGGCGCGGATGAACACGCGCTGGCCGCGCACGCGGCCCTGGTCGATGAGGTCTTGCAGGCGGAGGATCTTCATGCTGTGTTCCGATGCGAAGTCGAGAAGGGAACCGGCGGCGTGCCATGGGCGGCACTCAGCCACCGCGCACACCCTGCGCGAATTGTCCTATGGCGCCGTGGCGGCGCCGGCGTGCTGGATCAACGCTTGCGCGCGCGGCGCGCGTTCAGGACTCGGCGGGGCCGTTGGCCTCGGCGGCGCTGTGGGCGTCTTTCGCCGGGGCCTTTTCGGCCGGCTTGTCGCCTGCGGGCTTGTCGCTGGACTTGTCGGCCGCCTTCTCGGCCGCCTTGTCGGCGGACTTCTCGCCGCTCTTGGCGCTGTCGGCCTTGCCTGCGGCCTTTGCGGCGGCCTTGTCACCGGACTTCTCGGGCGTCTTCTCGGCTGCCTTGCCCGCCTTCTTGCCTTCGGCGCCACCGTCGGCGGCGTGCGCGACCGCGGTTTCGGCGCTGAGCTGCGGCGCCACCGGGTCGATCTTGTTCTCGCGCATGTAGTCGTTCATCTCGCGCCAGCCGGCGTACATCGCCGACCGGTCGGCCCTGCGGTTGAGCGTGTAGCAGTCCTCGATGGCGCGGCCGGCGTGGCGGCAGGCGCCGCCGATGGCCTTGCCGTCGGCCTCGCGGCGCGCGGCAACGGCCTCGGTGTCGTCGCCGCCGAACAGGTTGCAGCCGGCAAGGGCGAGCGTGGCGAGGAGCAGGGCAGGGCGCATGCAACGGACCCGATGGTGCGTGACGTCACGCATCATCGGCCGCGCCGGCCGGCGGCTGAGCGCAGAAAAGAGGGGTTATCGCCCCGCAGCCATCGCGAGCAGGCGCTCCACGCGCTCCTCGGTCGACGGGTGGGTGGAGAAGAGACTGCGCAGCCCGCCGCCCGACAGCGGGTTCATGATCATCATCTGCGCTGTCTCGGGGTGGCGCTCGGCCGCCTGCAGCGGGATGCCTTGCGCGAAGCGATGGATCTTCTGCAGCGCCGAGGCCAGCGCCTGCGGCTCGCCGGAGATCTCGGCACCGCCGCGGTCGGCCTCGAACTCGCGCGAGCGGCTGATGGCCATCTGGATCAGGCTCGCCGCCAGCGGGGCGAGGATGGCCACCAGCAGCCCGGCGATCGGATTGGCCGGCCGCCCGTCGTCGCTGCGGCCGCCGAACATCATGCCGAAGTTGGCCAGCATGCCGATGGCGCCGGCCATCGTGGCGCTGATGGTCGAGATCAGGATGTCGCGGTGCTTCACGTGCGCCAGCTCATGCGCCATCACGCCGCGCAACTCGCGCTCGCTGAGCGCGCGGATGATGCCGGTGGTGGCCGCCACCGCGGCGTGCGCCGGGTTGCGGCCGGTGGCGAAGGCGTTGGGGGCTTCCCCGTCGATCAGGTACACGCGCGGCATCGGCAGGCCGGCGCGCGTGGCCAGGTCGCGCACCATGCCCACGAACTGCGGCGCGGAGCTGTCGTCGACCTCGCGCGCGTTGTACATGCGCAGCACGATCTTGTCGCTGAACCAGTAGCTGAAGAAGTTCATCCCCAGCGCGACCACCAGCGCCAGCATCATGCCGCTCTGGCCGCCGAGCATGCGGCCGATCAGCATGAACAGCGCCGTGATGGCGGCCATCAGGATGGCGGTCTTCATCAGGTTGAACATGGCGTGAGTCCTGCGCGAGAGCGCGTGGTGACGACGGAGTTGCTAGATGCGGGCGGCGGTCGACAGTTCAATCCGGCTTCTTCAATCCGGCCGGTCGCCGTTCGGACAGGGTAGCCGCAAGCCGGCTTCGGGTGGATTCTGGGCCAGGCACAGCCGCGCCGGCAGGCGCTTGCCACCCGGGCGTTGCAGTTCGAGCAGTTCGAGGCAGCCTTCGCCGCAGGCCACGGTCAGCGCTCCGGGCAGCGTCGAGACGATCCGGCCCGGCTCGGCGCCGACGACGCCGGGGCGCACCGCGCCGCGCCAGGCCTTGATCGTCTCGCCACCGAGCTGGAAGCTCGCGCCGGGAAAGGGATCGAAGGCGCGCAGGCGGCGCTCGATCGCCGCGGCGCTCGCGCGCCAGTCGATCGCCGCCTCGCGCTTGTCGATCTTGTTCGCATAGGTCACGCCCTCGGCACGCTGTGGCGCGTGCGGCAGGCGGCCCTGTGCCAGGCGGGCGAGCGCATCGACCACCAGCTCGGCGCCGACGCCGGCGAGCCGGTCGTGCAGCGTGGCGCTGGTGTCGCCGGGCGCGATCGGCAGCGCGCGTGCGAGGCAGGCCTCGCCGGTGTCGAGGCCGGTATCCATCTGCATGATGGTGATGCCGGTTTCGGCGTCGCCGGCTTCGATGGCGCGCTGGATCGGCGCCGCGCCGCGCCAGCGCGGCAGCAGCGAAGCGTGGATGTTCAGGCAGCCGTGGCGCGGCAAGGCCAGCACCCAGCCCGGCAGGATCAGGCCGTAGGCGGCCACCACCGCCACGTCGGGCGCGACGGCCTCGAGCGTCTGCTTGGCCTGCGCGGCATCCGCGGCGTGCTTGCCGTCGAGGCGCAGCCCTGCCGGCTGGAGCACGGCGATGCCGAGCTTCAGCGCCAGCTCCTTCACCGCCGACGCCTGCAGCTTCTGGCCGCGCCCGGCAGGCCGGTCGGGCTGCGTGAGCACGAGCGCCACCTCGTGCCCTGCGGCGACGATCGCGCGCAGCGCGGCGGCGGCGAACGGCGGCGTGCCGGCAAACACGATCTTCACGTGGTCACCCCCCGGCGATCCGGCCCGGCCGCCGAGGCCGCTCGAACGCGATTCACGCTCCGCGCCGCTCCGCCAGTTCTTCGCGCGCCCGCTTGGCGAGCTTGGTGCGGATGCGCTCGCGCTTCAGCGGGCTCAGGTACTCGACGAACACCTTGCCAACCAGGTGGTCCATCTCGTGCTGCACGCACACCGCGCTCAGGCCTTCCACGCGCTGCTCGAACCAGCCGCCCTCGCGGTCCTGCGCGCGCACCGTGACGGCGGTGTGACGCTCCACCTTGTCGTAGATTGCCGGCACCGACAGGCAGCCTTCCTCGCCGAGCGTGATCTCGTCGCTCCGCCACGTCAGCTCGGGGTTGATCAGCACCAGGGGCGTGTCGCGCCGCTCGGAGGCGTCGATGACGATCACCCGCTGATGCACATCGACCTGCGTGGCCGCCAGGCCCACGCCTTCGGCGGCGTACATCGTTTCGAGCATGTCGGCCACGAGCTGGCGGATGCGCGCATTCACGTCGGTTACCGGTGCGGCGACCTTGTGCAGGCGCGGGTCGGGGTAGCGGAGGATCGTCAGCTGGGCCATGGGTGAAGGCGCTCGGGGCAGGGTCGACGCAGCACGTCGCAGATGTGGACCGATCGCAACGGGCAAACGCGTGAACGGCTCCACACGGCAGCGCCTGCGCGGTCAGTTTCGTTGCGGCATCAAGGCTTTATGGGCAGAATCTACCGAGGAGCATGAGCATTGTGGCGGCCTGCAGGCCGGCATTGCCCATGAGCCCCCGCAATGATCTTGCAGGGCCCGGATTTTGGCATCGCCGACGAGCGGAGACTGCGTTGATGAACCGTACCGAGAAGTGCCTGAGCTTGCCGCGCAAGGTTTTGCCCTGGTGCATCGGCATGGCGCTCGTGTCGATGGGCGCTTGGGCGCAGGCCGCGACCTGGCCGGTGACGCCCGATCAGCGCGGCACCGCGCAACAAGTGGCCCAGGCCGGCGTGCCGCTGTCGGAGCTGGCACCCAACGCGCCCGACTCGCACACCGTGCAAAAGGGCGACACGCTGTGGGACATCTCCAAGCTCTTCCTGCGCTCGCCGTGGCGCTGGCCCGAGCTGTGGGGCATGAACATGGACCAGATCCGCAACCCGCACCTGATCTATCCGGGTCAGGTGCTGGCGCTGGTCAAGGTCGGCGACCGCGCGATGCTGCGCGTGGCGCAGCCGGCCGGCGCCGGCGATGCGCCGACCAACACCGTGAAGCTGTCGCCGCGTGCGCGCGCCGAGACGCTCGACAACGGCGCGATCCCGTCGATCCCGCTGCACCTGATCGGCCCGTTCCTGAACGACGCGGTCGTGTTCAACACCGACGAGCTGGCCACCGCGCCGCGCATCGTGGCGTCGCAGGAAGGCCGCGTGCTGATGTCGCGCGGCGAGACCGCCTATGTGCGCGGCGACCTGAAGGGCGGACGCGACTTCCGCGTCTTCCGCGAGACCAAGCCGCTGAACGATCCGGTGACCGGCGAGCTGCTGGGTTACGAGGCGCTCTTCGTGGGCAATGCCGAGTTCGTCAAGGAAGGCGGCCTGGCCACCGCCGACGGCAAGAACGCGCAGATCGTGCCGGCCACGTTCCGCATGACCAGCATCCGGCAGGAAGCCGGCGTCGGTGACCGGCTGGCCCCGGTGCCGCCGGCCGACTACTCGGCCTATGTGCCGCACGCGCCGTCCAAGCCGATCGACGGCCGCATCGTCTCGATCTACGGCGAGGCCATGTCGGCCGGCCAGAACCAGATCATCACCATCAACAAGGGCACGCGCGACGGCGTCGAGCGCGGCCATGTGTTCGCGCTGTGGCGCGCGGGATCGCTGTCGGTGGATCGCACCGATTCGTCCAAGCCGATGATGAGGCTGCCCGACGAGCGGGTCGGCACGCTGTTCGTGTTCCGCACCTTCGATCGCGTGGCCTACGCGCTGATCATCGCGTCGCAGGATCCGGTCAAGCCCGGCGATCGCTTCACGCAGCCCTGAGCGGCGCGGTGCCCCATCGTGGCGCGGGCGGCGCAAGACGACGCCGGTGAACTCGCCGCCTGGCTGCGGCTGCTCGCGGTGCCCAGCATCGGGCGCGTGCAGGCGAGGCAGGTGCTGGCCGCGTTCGGCACTCCCCAGGAGATCTTCGAGGCAACGGATGCCGAGCGCGTGCATCGGGTCGGCCGCGACCTGGCCGCCGCGCTCAGCCAGCAATCGCTGGTGCTCGACGACGAAGTGGCCAAGGTGCAGGCCTGGGTCGAGGGCGGCCCGTCGCGACGCTGGATCACGATCGGCGACGCGCTGTATCCGCAGAGCCTGCTGCAGACGGCCGATCCTCCCTTGCTGCTGTACCTGCAGGGTCGCGCCGAGCTGCTCGGCGCGCGCTGCCTGGCCATCGTGGGCAGCCGCAACCCGACGGCGCAGGGCGCCGACAATGCGCGCGCCTTCGCCGAGCACCTGGGCCGCGCCGGCCTGGTGGTGGTGTCGGGCATGGCGCTGGGCATCGACGGTGCCGCGCACATGGGCGCGCTGGCCAGCGGCGCCGGCACGATCGCCGTCATCGGCACCGGCGCCGACCGGATCTATCCGCGCCGCCATCGCGACCTGGCGCACCGCATCGCCGAGTCGGGGCTGATCGTCAGCGAATTCCCGCTCGGCACGCCGCCGCTGGCGCCGAACTTTCCGCAGCGCAATCGCATCATCGCCGGGCTTGCCGTCGGCACGCTGGTGGTCGAAGCGGCGCTCGAATCGGGTTCGCTGATCACTGCGGCGCAGGCCGCCGACGCCGGACGCGAGGTGTTCGCGATTCCCGGCTCGATCCACTCGCCGCAATCGCGCGGCTGTCATGCATTGATCAAGCAGGGCGCGAAGCTGGTGGAGACGGCGCAGGACGTGCTCGACGAGATCGGCGGCTTCGCGTCGCCACCCGCGCAGCCGCAGGCCGCGACCGCGCAGGACCCGGCCGCCGATCCGCTGCTCGAAACAATGGGCTACGAACCGGTATCGCTCGACGAGCTGCAGGCGCGAACGGGCCTGGCCACCGGCGTGTTGAGCGCCAGGCTGCTCGAGCTCGAGCTGGCGGGCGCGCTGGCGCGGCTGCCCGGCGGGATGTACCAGCGTCGCGGGGCGGGTTGAGGCGGCCGGCGCAAGCCTCGGCGTATAGTGAATCCATGTTCGACGTGCTGGTCTATCTGTACGAAAACTACTGGCGGCCCGACGCCTGCCCCGAGCACGACCAGCTGGCGCGCAAGCTCACCGCGGTCGGCTTCGAGAACGACGAGATCCAGGAGGCGCTGAGCTGGCTCGACGGGCTGGCGCAGGGCACGCAGACCCACGCGGCGGCGCCGTCGGGCGCCAGCATCCGCGTCTACACCGACGCCGAGCGCGAGTTGCTGGGCGAGGAGTCGATCGGATTCCTGAGCTTCCTCGAATCCTCCGGCGTGTTGCGGCCCGTGATGCGCGAGCTGGTGCTCGACCGCGCCAAGGCCGCCGGCGTGGGCTCGATCGCGCTCGATGACCTCAAGGTCATCGTGCTGATGGTGTTCTGGAGCCTGGGCGAGGAGCCCGACGCGCTGATCCTCGACGAGCTGTTCGTCAGCGCCGACGAACGGCTGATCCACTGACGCCCGTTCGCAGCGCGGCGCGCAGCCGCGATTTCAGTTCAACAGCCGCGACGGATCGGCGTCGAGCTTGGCCAGCGCGGTGCGCGTGGCGCGCACGGTGAGCGACTCGTCTTGCGCGGGCAGCAGCAGCCCGGCCTGCAGGAAGGCGGCCAGCCGCTGCTGCTGGAACAGCACGCAGCGGCCCTGCGGCGTGACGAACAACGACAGCTGCCGCTTCATGCCCTGCCAGGCGAGCTGCACCGGCTCGTTGCGGTGCCGGTAGTCGAGCATGTACCAGCTGCCGACCTGCAGCTCGCGTGCCCAGGCAACCATCGCCGGCGTGGGCATCGAGCCGCCTTCGGCCACGACCTCGATCTCGGAACTTTCGTGGCCCGACAGGTCGAGCACCATCGACTCGTCGATCTTCACGTCGGCGGCGTCGGGCAGCAGCTCTTCGAGCGATTCGAGGCGCAGCGTCAGGTCCTCGAGCCGGTCGGCCGGGATCACCGCGGTCTTGGCGGTGAACGCTGCGGCCAGCGAGTTGTTGAGCATCTGGATCTGCTCGTCCTGCCGTTCGGCGCTGATGCCGGCTGAGGCCATGCCGTCGCGCAGCGTCTTCAGCAGCGGCGGCAGGCGGCGGATCACCTCGGCGCGCTCCTCGCGCGTGACCTTGGCGCCGGCCGACCAGATCACGTCGGTGGCGGCGCGCTTCGTGGCCTTGGTCTGCTCCGACTGGACACCGTAGCGCACCGCGGTGGTGGCCATCACGTCGGCCCAGACCTGGAACAGGAACTGGCGCACGTCTTCCTGCACCGGCACCTCGTTGAGCATGCGGCGCAGCTCGATCGTGTACTGGATCGCCAGCGTCTCGCGCTGCTCGATCTGCTGCGCCAGCGACACGCCCTTGCGCGTGGCCTCGTTCTCGTTCTTGAAGTAGTGCTCGAGGAATTTCTCGAACTCGATCAGCACGGTCTGGAACACGCGCCGGCCGGTGTCAGGGTAGGCCTCGACCACCTGCACCACGCGCTTGACCTCCTTGGCCAGCGCCTCGCCGGCGTGCTCGGTGGAGGAGTCGAAGCCCATCACGCAGGCGCCCATGCGGTCGATCAGCCGGCGCGCCGGGTGATCGATGGTGGCGAAGAAATCGGGCTCGCTGACGGCCACGCGCAGCACCGGCATCTGCAGCCGTGCGAACCAGACGCGGATCGACGCCGGGATGCGGTCTTCGGTGAGGATGGCCTGGAACATCATGGCGACGATCTCGATCGTCGCGCGCTCGATCGGCGTGGCGGCGGCCTGCTTCAGCGCCTGCTTGCGCTGCTGCATCTCGGCCAGCAGCGCCGGCGTGCTGAGCACCTGCGCATCGCCGCGTTGCGTGGCAGCCGACAGCCGCTGCTGCACGCCGGCCTGGGCGCTGTGGATCGCCGACACCAGAGCCGGTGATGCCGGCTGCAGGTGGGCGGTGTCGCCGAACCCGGGGCTGACGCGACCCACCAGGTTGTTCAGCCGCCCGAGCACCTCGCTGGCATGCTCGCGGCGCAGCGGGCCGGCGCGCGTCATCAGCCGCGTCTCGTCGCCGACGCGCTGGCCGTGCGCCAGGCTGCCGCGCGCGGATTCCGAGTAGGAGCTGCCGTCGGGGCCGGTCACCAGGCCGCCGCCGCTGACGCCGCCGCGCGAGCGGCGGATCAGCGGCCGCAGGTCGATCTCCGGCATCACCTTCTGCGCGATCAGCCAGCGGTTGGTCTCGTGATAGGCCTCCTCGACGAGGTGCGCGAACTCGTCGTGCAGCACCGCCTGCAGCTCGCGCCAGCCGTCCTGGCCGAGGCCGGCTGCACGCCAGCCTTCGAGCACCACCCGTGCCAGCACATGCGCGCGCAGCATGTCGTGGGTGTCGAGTTCGCTGCGCTTTTCGAGCGACGAGATGCGCGAGCGCAGATCGGCGAACTCCCACGACGCCCGGTCCATGATGGCCAGCGCCAGGCGGGAGGTCAGGATCTCGCCCTCGATGGTGTCGTCGTCCACCAGCGACAGGCCGGCGCCGGGGGTCGAGAGATCCTGCATGCGCGTGGCCGCACCGCCTTGCGCCACGAGACGACGAATGCCCTCGCCCATGGCGTGCGCCCAGGCGCCGCCGGAGGCCCCCATCGCCTTGGCCAGGTCGCGCCGCATCAGCGCCACGGCGGGGACGCTGGGTTTGTCGAGCAGGGCGAGCGCCGTGCTGGCCACCGCGCTGGCCAGGGCGGGCAGGCCGGCGACCATGTATTCGGCGTATCGGCGCCGCGCCTGCTGGGCAAGTGGGCTGGGCGCGACGCCGGGGGACATGTAGCGGACTGGTGGATCGTCGAAGGGGTGCGAACTACTCTACACCACGGCACCGGCGTTCGGGTCGTTGGGATCGTGGTCCTTGCCGCCGGTGCGCAGCAAATCCTCGCGCTTGACGCCCAGCCACATCGCGATCGCCGCGGCCACGAACACCGACGAGTAGATGCCGAACAGGATGCCGATCGTCAGGGCCACGGCGAAGTAGTGCAGCGTCTGCCCGCCGAACAGCAGCATCGCCAGCACCATCATCTGCGTCGAGCCGTGGGTGATGATCGTGCGGCTCATCGTGCTGGTGATCGCATGATCGATCACTTCGCGCGTGGTCATCTTGCGGTAGCGGCGGAATGCCTCGCGGATCCGGTCGAAGATCACGACCGACTCGTTGACCGAGTAACCGAGCACCGCCAGCACCGCGGCCAGCACGGCCAGCGAGAACTCCCACTGGAAGAAGGCGAAGAAGCCGAGGATGATGACCACGTCGTGCAGGTTGGCCACGATGGCGGCGATCGAGAACTTCCACTCGAAGCGCAGCGCGAGATAGGCCACGATGCCCACCACCACGAAGGCCAGCGCCTTCAGGCCGTCGGCATAGAGCTCCTTGCCCACCGCCGGCCCGACGAACTCGGTGCGCGACAGCTTCAGCGGCTCGGCGCCGCCGGCAGCCGTGCACGCCGGCCGGCTGACCTGCTCGCCCTGCGGCGTGGTGTACTGCTTGGCCGAGACGCTGCCGCCTTCGGCGGCGCAGAGCTTGGCGAACACGGCGGCCGCGATCTCGCTGTGCTTGGCGTCGCCGCGAATCGGCAGGCGGATCATCACGTCGCGCGAGGTGCCGAAGTTCTGCACCTGCACCTCGCCGAAGTCCATGGTCTCGACCGCGGCGCGCGCCTTGGCGAGGTCGGCCGACTGGGCGTATTCGACCTCCAGCACGGTGCCGCCGGTGAACTCGATCGACAGGTGCAGGCCGCGCGTGACGAGGAAGAACACCGCGGCGGCGAAGGTCACAAACGAGATGACGTTGAACACCAGCGCATGGCGCATGAACGGGATGTCGCGCCGGATGCGGAAGAATTCCATCAGGCCTCCTCCGCTGCGGCCGGCGCGGCCGCGCCGTCGGGTCGCCAGACCTGCCCGATCGACACGCTCCTGAGCTTCTTCTGCCGGCCGTACCAGAGGTTGACCAGCCCGCGCGAGAACATCACCGCCGAGAACATGCTGGTCAGGATGCCGAGGCAGTGCACGACCGCGAAGCCGCGCACCGGGCCGGAGCCGAAGGCCAGCAGCGCCAGGCCGGCGATCAGCGTCGTGATGTTCGAGTCGAGGATGGTGCCCCAGGCGCGCTCGTAGCCGGTATGGATCGCCGCCTGCGGCGACGCGCCGCCGCGCAACTCCTCGCGCACGCGCTCGTTGATCAGCACGTTGGCGTCGATGGCCATGCCGAGCGTCAGCGCGATGGCCGCGATGCCCGGCAGCGTGAGCGTGGCCTGCAGCATCGACAGCACCGCCACCAGCAGCAGCAGGTTGAACGCCAGCGCCAGCGTGCTGAACACGCCGAACAGCAGGTAGTACGCGCACATGAAGGCGGCGATCGCCGCGAAGCCCCAGGCCACGCTGCGAAAGCCCTTGTCGATGTTCTCCTTGCCCAGCGAGGGCCCGATCGTGCGCTCCTCGATGATCTCCATCGGCGCGGCCAGCGAGCCCGCGCGCAGCAGCAGCGCGGTGTCGTTGGCCTCGACCGTGGTCATGCGGCCCGAGATCTGCACGCGGCCGCCGCCGATCTCGCTGCGGATCACCGGCGCGGTGACGACCTCGCCCTTGCCCTTCTCGAACAGCAGGATCGCCATGCGCTTGCCGACGCTCTCGCGCGTGACGTCGCGGAAGATGCGCGCGCCCTTGGCGTCGAGCGTCAGGTGCACGGCGGGCTCCTGCGTCTGGTTGTCGAAGCCGGGCTGCGCGTCGGTGAGGTTCTCGCCGGTGAGGATGACCTGGCGCTTGACGATGATCGGCGCGCCGCCGCGCTCGAGATAGCGCTCGGTGCCGAACGGCACCGGCGCGTCGCCGCGCAGCGCCGACAGGGCCTCGGCGCTGTCGTCGACCATGCGGATCTCGAGCGTCGCCGTGCGGCCGATGATGTCCTTGGCCTTGGCGGTGTCCTGCACGCCGGGCAGCTGCACCACCACGCGGTCAAGGCCCTGCTTCTGGATCACCGGCTCGGCCACGCCGAGCTCGTTGACGCGGTTGTGCAGCGTGGTGATGTTCTGCTGGATCGCCTGTTCCTGCACGCGCCGCCCCGCCTCGGGCTTCAGCGTGCCGGTGAGACGGGTGTCGCCGCCGTCGCTGCTCTCGGCCCATTGCAGGTCGGGCAGCTGGTCGGCGAGCACGGGGCGCGCCTGATCCAGCATCGCGCGGTCGCGGAAGCGGATCGCCACCTCGTTGCCCTCGCGGCTGATGCCGGCATGGCGGATGTTCTTGTCGCGCATCAGGCTGCGCAGGTCGCCGGCGAACGACTCGGCTTTCTTCGTGAGCGCCGCCTTCATGTCGACCTGCATCAGGAAGTGCACGCCGCCGCGCAGGTCGAGGCCGAGGTACATCGGCAGCGCATGCAGCGAGGCCAGCCAGGCCGGCGAACGCGACAGCAGGTTCAGCGCGACGATGTACGACGGATCCGACGCGTCGGGGTTCAGCGCCTTGCCGATCGCGTCCTTGGCCTTGATCTGGGCATCGGTGTCGTCGAAGCGCGCCTTGACCGAGTTGCCGTCGAACTGTACGAAGTCGGCCTTCAGGCCGGCCTGCTCGAGCACCGACTTCACGCGCGTGACCAGGCCGCCATCGACCTTCAGCGTGACCTTGGCGCTGGAGACCTGCACCGCCGGCGCCTCGCCGAACAGGTTGGGCAGCGTGTACAGCACGCCCACCACCAGCGCCACCGCCAGCAGCAGGTATTTCCAGATCGGATAACGGTTCATCGCGGGCGGCGCGGCCGGCTACTTGACGGTGCCCTTGGGCAACACCTGCACCACCGAGCTGCGCTGGATCTGGACCTCGACGCCGTTGGCCACCTCGACATGGACGTAGCTCTCGCCGAGCTTGGACACCTTGCCGAGCATGCCGCCGGCGGTGACCACCTCGTCACCCTTGGCCAGCGCCTCGACCAGCGCCTTGTGCTCCTTCTGGCGCTTCATCTGCGGCCGGATCATGATGAAGTACAGCACCACGAACATCAGCACCAACGGCAGCAGGCTCATCAGGCTGGATTCGGGGCCGCCGCCGCTGGCGGCCGGTGCGGTCTGCGCAAAGGCTTGGGAGATGAACACGTGGCGGTCCTCTGGGTCGGAGTGGCGCCCGCACGGCGGGCCGAACGGCGGATTCTAAGGTTCGCCGCCGAGGCGGCCTTGCGGTGGCGAGGGCGGTCGCGCGTTCGCTGTGCGGCGGTTCAGAACAGCGCCATGCTGAGCTTGCGCCGGTACTGCTCGACCAGCGGATCGGCCGGCGCGTGGGTGGCCTTGCCGGCGACCTCGAGCGCGCCCTTGGCCGGCTCGGCGGCCGAGCCTTTCGGCGCGGGCTTGGTCAACAGCTCGAGGATGGCGACGTAGGTCTTGCGGGCGGCCTCGTCGTTCCACGCCTTGTCGCGCATCACGATTTCGAGCAGCTCGTCCATCGCCTCGGCGAAGCGCCCGGCGGCGAAATGCGTCTGCGCGAGTTCGAAGCGGGCCGCGAAGTCGCGCCGGTTGGCAGCGATGGCGGCGGCCAGCGCCTGTGCATCGCGCGCCTTGGGCGCGGCCTCGCAGGCGGTCAGCCAATGCCCGAGCGCGGCGATGCGCGCATCGAGCGCGGTGTTGGCGGCCATCGGCTCGAAGGCCTGGCGCGCCTGGTCGACGCGCCCGAGTTCGAGCAACAGCTTCACGTAGTCGCACCGTGCCGCGTCGTTGCCCGGTGCCGTCGCCACCGCCTGCTGCAGCCGGGCCAGCGCCGACTCGGTGTCGCCGGCGGCCTCGAGCTCCTCGGCCGCTTCGGCCTCGGCCTCGGCTTCGGCATCCGCGGCGCTCGGCACGTGACGGTCGAGGAAGGCGCGCACCTGCGCTTCGGGCAGTGCGCCGACGAAGCCATCGACCGGCGCGCCCTTGTCGAACAGCACGCAGAACGGGATCGAGCGCACGCCGAAGGCCTGGCTCAGCTGGCCGGCGATCTCGGGCTGCTCGTCGCTGTTGAGTTTGGCCAGCTTGAAGCGGCCCGCGTAGGCGGTCTCCAGCTTCTCGAGCAGCGGCCCGAGCGTGCGGCACGGCCCGCACCACGGCGCCCAGATGTCGAGCAGCACCGGCGCCTTGATCGACGCCTGGATCAGATCGGTTTCGAAGTTCTTGAGCGTGATGTCGATCATGGTCTGTTCACGGCGGTGGGCGCGGCCCGGCCAGCGGGGCAGGTGAGGGCCGCCCACCTACAATGCAAGCCCGCCTGGCGGCTGTTGCGAAAGAGAGCACCCCCTTGTCCTCCGAAGCGCCCGTCGTCGGCGTGCTGATGGGTTCGTCCAGCGACTGGGACACCCTGCAGCACGCCGCGCGGATTCTCGCCGAGTTCGGCATCGCCCACGAATGCCGCGTGGTCTCGGCGCACCGCATGCCCGACGAACTGTTCGCCTATGCCGAGGCGGCGGCCGGGCGCGGCCTGCAGGCCATCATCGCCGGCGCCGGCGGCGCCGCGCACCTGCCCGGCATGCTGGCGGCCAAGACGGTGGTGCCGGTGCTCGGCGTGCCGGTGGCCAGCCGCCACCTCCACGGCGTGGACTCGCTGCATTCGATCGTGCAGATGCCCAAGGGCATTCCGGTGGCCACGTTCGCGATCGGCGATGCCGGTGCGGCCAACGCGGCGCTGTTCGCCGTGGCCATGCTCGCCAACCGCGACGCCGCGCTGCGCGAGCGGCTGCTCGCGTTCCGCGCGCGGCAGACCGAGGCCGCCCGCGCGATGTCGCAGGACTTGAAGTGACTCTCGAGTGGCCCGTCGCGCCCGGAGCGATGCTGGGCGTGCTCGGTGGCGGCCAGCTCGGCCGCATGTTCGTGCACGCCGCCCAGCGCATGGGCTATCGCTGCGCGGTGCTCGATCCGGACGCCGCCTCGCCCGCAGGCGCGGTGGCCGAAGTCCATCTGCGCGCCGCCTACGACGACGCCGATGCCCTCGCGCAGCTGGCGCGGCAGGCGCAGGCGATCACCACCGAATTCGAGAACGTGCCGGCGCAGACGCTGCGCACGCTGGCTGCGTCGCGCCCCGTCGCGCCGGGCGCCGACGCGGTGGCCGTCTGCCAGGACCGCGCGCGCGAGAAGGCGCATTTCGAGCGTTGCGGTGTGCCCTGCGCGACGTACGCGGTGCTGCAATCCGAGGCCGACCTGGGCCGCGTGCCGGCGGCGCTGCTGCCCGGCATCTTGAAAGGCTGCACCCTCGGCTACGACGGCAAGGGCCAGCGCAGCGTGCACGACGCGGCGCAGCTGCGGCAGGCCTGGCGCGAGCTGGGCGCGGTGCGTTGCGTGCTCGAGCAGCGGCTGGTGCTCGAGCGCGAGATCAGCGTCGTGCTCGCGCGCGGCCGCGACGGCACCATCGTGCAGTACGCGCCGCTGCAGAACCTGCACCGCGACGGCATCCTCGCCGTCACGCGCTGGCCGGCGGCCGACGTGCCTGCGGCCACGCAGGCGCAGGCGGTGCAGGCCGCTGCGGCCATCGCCGAGAGCCTCGCCTACGTGGGCGTGCTGTGCGTCGAGTTCTTCGTGCTCGCCGACGGCCGCCTGATGGCCAACGAGATGGCGCCGCGCCCGCACAACTCGGGTCATTGCACGATCGACGCCGCCGATTGCAGCCAGTTCGAGCTGCAGGTGCGCACGCTGGCCGGCCTGCCGCTCGTGCCGCCGCGTGCGCACAGCGCGGCGCTGATGCTCAACCTGCTCGGCGACCTCTGGGGCGACGGCGGCGCTGCGCCGCCGTGGCATGAGGTGCTCGCGCTGCCGGGCGTGCACCTGCACCTGTACGGCAAGCAGCAGGCGCGGCCCGGCCGCAAGATGGGGCACCTCAGCGTCACCGCCGCGAGCGCCGACGCGGCGCTGCGCGTGGCGGGCGAGGCCGCGCGCCGGCTGCGCCTGCCGCTGCCCTGACGCCACGACCGATGCCGATCCTCGACGGCTCGCGCGACGACGCGATCGAACAGGCCGCGCAGGCGCTGGCGCGCGGCGAGCTGGTGGCGATGCCCACCGAGACCGTTTACGGCTTGGCTGCACGCGCCGACGACGACAACGCGGTGGCTGCGATCTTCCACGCCAAGAGCCGGCCGGCCGACCACCCGCTGATCGTGCACGTGGCCGATCGCGAGGGCGCGCCCGCCTTCGCCGCCGAGTGGCCGGCGAGTGCACAGCGGCTGACCGAGCGCCACTGGCCGGGCCCGGTGACGGTGATCGTACGCCGCGCCGAGGGTCGCGCGGCAGCGGCCGCCGCGCTCGCGCCGACGATCGCGCTGCGCTCGCCGTCGCATCCGGTGGCGCAGGCGCTGCTGAAGCGCTGCGCGGCGCTCGGTGTGCCCGGGCTGGCCGCGCCGAGCGCCAACCGCTTCGGCGGCGTCAGCCCGACCACCGCGGCGCATGTGGCGGGCGAATTCGGCGCCGCGCTGCTCGTGCTCGACGGCGGCGCCTGCGAGCTGGGCATCGAATCGGCGATCGTCGACTGCTCGCGCCGGCGCCCGGTGCTGCTGCGCCCGGGCGTGCTCACGCGCGCCGCGCTCGAGGCCACGCTCGGCGAGCCGCTCGCCGAGGCGGGTGAGGCGGCGACGCCGGCGCCCGGCACGCTGGAGAGCCACTACGCGCCGCAGGCCACGCTGCGATTGATGGACACGCAGCAGCTCGGCCGCGCGCTCGCGGTGCTGCCGGCGACGATGACGGGGCTGGCGGTATATTCGCGCTCCGCGCCGCGTCGACATCGCTGGGTCCGGACCATGCCCGATGATCCGCGGGTCGTGGCCCACGAGCTGTATGCGGTGCTGCGCGAGTTCGACGCCGCCGGCGTCAAGCTCATCTGGGTGGAGGAGCCACCCGACACGCCGGAGTGGGAGGGCGTGAACGATCGGCTGCGGCGCGCGGCCTCGCCATGAGCGGGGCGCGGGCCCGGCCTGAACGGAAGGTTCGATGCGGATGTGTGTTCGAGATCTCGCCCGTCGATGCGGCATCGCGCTGCTCGCGGCCGCCGGCGCGTGCGTGCTGGCGTCGTGCGGTGGCGGCACCCAGCAGGTGGAGCCGTTCGTGGCGCGGCAGCTCGTCGTCATCGGCGACGAGAACAGCGGCCTGGCGCCCGACGGCAAGCGCTACGCCATCAACGGCCTCGATGCCAACGGCGCGTTCAGCTGCGGCCTGCTGCCGATGTGGACGCAGTCGCTGGCCGGCCTCTATGGCCTGGTGGTCGACCGCTGCACCGGCGGCTCCACCGCCACGCCGCAGGCGATCACGCATGCCGCCTACGGCGCCAAGGCAGCCGACATCGACGCGCAGATCGACGCCCAGCTCGCTCTCGGCGCGCCGTCGTCGAAGGATCTGTACACGGTGATGGTCGGTCTGCACGACATCATCGAGGTCTACGAAACCTTCGCCGGCGACAAGACCTGCAACAACGACCCGAAGGTCGCCACGCCGATGGAGCAGGTGCTGCGCGATCGCGGCCACCACGTGGCCGAGCAGATCAACCGCCTGATCGACGCCGACGCGCGCATCGTCGTCTCCACCGTCTACGACGTCGGCCTGACGCCCTACGGCCGCGCCAAGGAGGCCGCCAGCCCGGGGCAGGCGGCGCTGCTGAGCTGCCTGACCGCGGCCTACAACGCCCGCGTGCGCGTCGACGTGCTGCAAGACGGCCGATACTGGGCGCTCGTGCTCGCCGACGACGTGGTCGCGGCGATCACCAAGGTGCCCTCGACGTACGGCATCAGCAACGTGACCGATGCCGCCTGTGCCACAGCGGCGCCCGACTGCACCACCGCCACGCTCGTCAGCGGCGCCACCAGCGGCACGCACCTGTGGGCCGACGACCGCCACATGGGTCCGGTAGCCCACGCGCAGCTGGCGAACCAGGCGGTCACGCGCGTGCGCAACAACCCGTTCTAGCGCGTGCCGGCGCGCGAGCGCAGCGCCATCACCAGGATCGTGCCCGCCAGCGCCAGCGTCACCGCGTTGGCGATCACGATCGGCCACTGCCGGATCATCAGCCCGTAGACCAGCCACAGCGCCACGCCGCCGGCGAACATGCCGTACATGCGCAGCGACAGCCCGGCGAAGTTGCGCGAGCGCAGGCTGTGCCAGACCTGCGGCACGAACGATGCGGTGGTCAGCGTGGCGGCCACGTAGCCGACCAGCTCGGAAGACACGTCCAGGGCCATGAAAGCTTCGCGCGACCCGCTCGACGCGCGGGGCCGCGCGATGATCGCACGGCTACACTGGCGCCCCTCATGGGGCCGCGGCTGCTCGCGCTGGACACGTCGACCGAGGTGCTGGCGGTCGCGCTGGCCGACGGCGCGCGCGAATGGTTCGCCACCGAGGCCGGCGGTGCCCGCGCGTCGTCGCGGCTGGTGCCCTGCGTGCTCGAGTTGCTCGCTCGAGCCGGGTTGGCCCCTGCGGCGCTCGATGCGATCGGCTTCGGTGCCGGCCCCGGTGCCTTCACCGGATTGCGCAGCGCCTGCGCGGTGGCACAGGGCTTCGCGTTCGGCCTGCAGCGCCCGGTGCTGCCCGTCGACAGCCTGATGGTCGTGGCCGAGGACGCGCGCGCGCAGCTCGGCGAGCGCGCCGATGCCCTGTGGGTGGCGATGGACGCGCGCATGGACGAGGTCTATGCCGCGCGATACGAGTGGGCGGCCGAGCGCTGGCAGCCGCGCGACGCGCCGGCGCTATGGACGCTCGACGCGCTGGCCCGGCGCTGGGCCGACGCGCCGCCGCTCTGCGTGGCGGGCAGCGCGATCAACGCGTTCGGCGACAGGCTGCCGCTGGGCCAAGCGCTGCGCGTGGCGATCGAGCGGGATCGAGCGCGTGCGCTGCTGGCCGTGGCGCGCCGGCAATGGCAGCTCGGCGCGGCGGTGCCGGCCACGCAGGCGCTGCCGATCTACCTGCGCGACAAGGTGGCGCTGACCAGTGCCGAACGCGCTGCCGCTGCCGCGTCGCGGCCCGCGCCGTCGCGATGAAGGCCGACCCGGGCATCCGCCTGCTGCCGATCCATCTGCACGACCTCGACACGCTGATGGCGATCGAAGCCGCGGCCTATCCGTTTCCCTGGACCAAGGGCAACTTCATCGACTCGCTCGCCGCCGGCTATCGCATGAGCAAGCGCGTCGACGGCCAAGGGCGCTGGCTCGGCTACTTCGTCGCGATGGCCGGGGTCGACGAGACCCACCTGCTGAACCTCACCGTCGCGCCCGAGCACCAGCACCAGGGGCACGGCCGCGCGTTGCTCGACGAGCTGGTGCGCTGGAGCCGCGAGCGCGGTGCGGCCCGCCTGTGGCTCGAGGTGCGCGAGAGCAACCAGCGCGCGCAGAGCCTGTACCGGCGCTACGGCTTTCACGACATGGGGCTGCGACGCGGCTACTACCCGGCCGGCCCGAACGGCCGCGAGAATGCGATCGTGATGAGCCTGGATCTCGGAGACCGAGCGTGATGCGCTGGAGCGAGCGGCAGCGTGCGATGTTGCAGGCGATGGGCCTGACGCTGTGGGCGCCGCCGCAGACGCCAGCGGACTCCGCCGCGGCCGCCGCGACAGCGCGCACCGCCGGCCCGGTGCGCGCCGCGGTGGCGCCGCCGGCTGCCCAGGCGGGCGTCGACGCCGTGGCCGACCGCGACGCACGCGCACGCGAGATCGCCGCGCTCGACTGGACCGCGCTGCGCGAGCGCGTTGCATCGTGCCGCGCCTGCAAGCTCTGCGAGGGCCGGCGCCACACGGTGTTCGGCGTCGGCCATCCGCAGGCGCACTGGATGATCGTCGGCGAGGCGCCGGGCGAGCAGGAAGACCGGCTCGGCGAGCCCTTCGTGGGGCCGGCCGGCGAGCTGCTCGACCGCATGCTGCAGGCGCTGGGCCTCACGCGCGGCGAGGCCGGGCCGGAGCGCCAGGTGTTCATCGCCAACACGCTCAAATGCCGGCCGCCGCGCAACCGCAACCCCGAGCCCGAGGAACTGGCGCTGTGCGGCGCGTTCCTGCAGCGGCAGATCGAACTCGTGAACCCGAAGCTGATCCTCGCGATGGGGCGTTTCGCGGTGCAGATGCTGCTGGCCAGCAGCGAGCCGATCGGCCGCCTGCGCGGGCGCGTGCACCGCTATCGCGAGCGCCCGGTGGTGGTCACCTACCACCCGGCCTATCTGCTGCGCAGTCCGGCCGAGAAGGCACGCTCATGGGCCGATCTGTGCCTCGCCGCGGCACAGCTGCCGAACTCGCAGGAGCTCAGCCCTCACGCGCGAGACGCGCTCGGTCCTTCGTCAGCCGCAGTGTCGCCCGCAGTGGGCGACACTGCGCGCGGACTCAGCTCTTCTTCTTGACCGGCCGCGTCCAGCCGGCGATGGTGGTCTGCTTGGCGCGCGCCACGGTGAGCTGGCCGGCGGGAGCGTCCTTGCCGATCGTGCTGCCGGCGCCGATGGTGGCGCCTTCGCCCACGTTGACAGGTGCCACCAGCACGCAGTTGGAGCCCACGTGCACGTTGGCGCCGATCACGGTGCGGTGCTTGTGGGCGCCGTCGTAGTTGGCGGTGATCGAGCCGGCGCCGTAGTTGACGCGCTCGCCCACGGTGGCGTCGCCCAGGTAGGCGAGGTGGTTGGCCTTGGCGCCGCGCGCGAGCGTGGAGTTCTTCACTTCGACGAAGTTGCCGACGTGCACCTCGGGCCCGAGCTGCGCGCCGGGCCGCAGCCGCGCGAACGGCCCCACCTGCGCGCCGGCGCCGATGCGCGCCTGCGTGAAGTCGCAAAACGGCTGGATCTCGGCGCCGGCCTCGATCACGCTGTCGCGGATCACGCAGTGCGCGCCGACGCGTGCGCCGTCGCCGAGTTCGACATGGCCTTCGAACACGCAGTCGATGTCGATCTCCACGTCGCGGCCGCAGGCGAGCGTGCCGCGCAGGTCGAAGCGCGCCGGGTCGGCCATGCGCACGCCGGCTTCCATCAACGCATCGGCCTGGCGCCGCTGCACGCGGCGCTCCAGGTCGGCGAGCTGCCGCGGGTCGTTGATGCCGAGCACCTCGGTCTCGTCGCCCACCTGCAGCGCCGTGACCGGCACGCCCTCGGCCACCGCCATTGCCACGATGTCGGTCAGGTAGTACTCGCGCTGCGCGTTGTCGTTTCGAAGTGCAGCCACCCAGCGCTTGAGCTGCGCCGTCGGCGCGGCCATCGCGCCGGTGTAGATCTCGCGGATCTCGCGCTGCGCGGGCGTGGCGTCCTTGTGCTCGACGATGCCGCGCACGGCGTCGCCGCTGCGCACGATGCGGCCGTAGCCGCTCGGGTCGGCCAGCACCACGGTCAGCAGCGCGAGCGTGCGACCGCCGCAGGCCGCGGCCAGACGCTGCATCGTCGTGCCCGCGAGCAGCGGCACGTCGCCGTTGAGGATCAGCGTCGTGCCTTCGCCGTCGAGCAGCGGAGTCGCCTGCTGAACTGCGTGGCCGGTGCCGAGCTGGGGCTCCTGGCGCACGCAGCGCGCGCTTTGACCCGCGAGGTGCTTTTCCACCTGGTCGGCGCCGAAGCCGGTGATCACGATCGTGCGCGCGGCCTGCAGCGCGGCGCTGCTGTCCAGAACATGCTGCAATAGCGGCCGGCCGGCGAGCCTGTGCAGCACCTTGGGTCGCTCGGACTTCATCCTCGTGCCCTTGCCCGCCGCCATGATCACGATGTCCAGCGCCATGTCCGTCTTCTTCCGCCTCAAAGTCTGGATTATCGCGGCGTGCCTGACGCTGCTGGCCGGCTGCAGTGCGCTGCGGCTGGCCTACAACCAGGCGCCGGACCTGATGTACTGGTGGCTCGACGGCTACTTCGACTTCAACGATCAGCAGACGCCGCTGGTACGCGCCTCGGTGGCCGACTGGCTGGCCTGGCACCGGGGCGACCAGCTGCCGGAGTACGCGGCGCTGCTCGCGCGGGCGCAGCAGGACGTGGCCGGCCAGGCCACGGCCGAGCAGGCCTGCCGCTGGTGGGGCGAGTTGCGCCAGCGCGCCGCCATAGCCTTCGACCACGGCGTGCCCGCGCTGGCCGACCTGGTGCGCACGCTGAAGCCGGAGCAGGTGGCCCACGTGGAGCGCCGCTACCAGAAGGGCGACGACGACTTCCGCGGCGACTTCCTGCAGGCCTCGCGCGCCGACCGGCTGGAGGCCTCGATCAAGCGCACCGTGTCGCGCGCCGAGCTGCTCTACGGCCGGCTCGACGACGCGCAGCGCGCGCAGGTGGCACAGGCGATGGCCGCGTCACCGTTCGATGCGCAGGCCTGGTTCGCCGAACGGCAGGAGCGCCAGCGCGAGATCGTGCAGACCCTGCGCGGCCTCGTTGCCGACGCCGCCGACGCCGGCCGCACCCAGGCGGCACTGCGTGTGTTCGCCGCGCATGCGGCGACCTCGCCGCGTCCGGCCTACCGGGCCTACCTGCAGCAGCTCACCGACTACAACTGCCGCTTCGCGGCGCAGCTGCACAACAGCACCTCGCCGGAGCAGCGCCGGCGCGCCGTGGAGAAGCTCAAGGGCTGGGAGGACGACGTGCGGGCACTGTCTGCGCAGCGGCCCTGACCGCGCCTCAGGGCGCCGACGCCGCCTTCAGCGGCACCGACACGCTGCGCGGGTTGACGCCGCTGCGCGGGAAGTCGGCCATCGCGGCGCGGTACATCGCCTCCAGCGTCTCGGCGCCGCCCGACGAATAGCCGTCGCTGCTGGCGCGCGCCTCGTACAGCGGCGTGCCGCTCGCGCGGTCGCGGATCAGCAGCGCCACCTCGCGGTCGAAGCGCGACTGCGTGTACGGCGCGTAGCCCCAGTACGGGCCGGGCCACGGCCGCGGCCGCCAGTAGCCGAAGCCGCCGCGCCACCACAGCGGATCGTCCCAGGCCACGTAGTCGGTGCGCGTCACGCGCGCGCCCACCTGCACCAGCACGTCGGGCGTCGCGCCCGGCGCTGCCGCAACGAAGCCGGCGCCCTGCAGCGCGCGGTGCGCGGCATCCTCGAGGCGCTGCTGCACGTCGGCGCGCGCCTGCTGCGAGGGCAGGCGGTCGAACGCGTAGCTTCCCGGCGCGCGCTGGGCCGGCCACTCGCCATAGGTGGTGATCTCGGCCTGCAGCGTCGTCATGCCTGCGCAACCGGCGAGCAGGGCCGCGCACAACAGTGCGGCAGCGGCATGGGGCAGTCTCATCGTGCACCTCGCATCAAGCGTCGCGGCCATCGCGCGGCATCGGTTTCATCGGCATTCCACGCGGCGCGGGCGTGTCGCACGCCTCGCTGTCGTCGTCGAAAGCCTTGTCTCCCGCCGGATCGGCCCGACCGGTGGGTTCGAGCGTGGTGAACGGGTAGAGGTTCCGGTCCATCAGGTGCGACAGCGTGACGCGGCTCATCGAACCGGCCATGTTGTCGATGCGGCCGGGGTACTGCCGCTCCCACTCGCGCATCATCTTGCGCACCTGCACGCGCTGCAGGTTCTCCTGGCTGCCGCACAGCGCGCACGGGATGATCGGGAACCGCCGGTGCTCGGCCCAGCGGGCGAGGTCGTCCTCGGCCACGTAGGCCAGCGGGCGGATCACCACGTGGCGCCCGTCGTCGCTGACCAGCTTGGGCGGCATGCCCTTCAGCCGCGCGCCGAAGAACATGTTCATCAGCAGCGTGGCCACCATGTCGTCGCGGTGGTGGCCGAGCGCGATGCGCGTGGCGCCGAGTTCGCTCGCCACGCGGTAGAGGATGCCGCGGCGCAGGCGCGAGCACAGCGAGCACATCGTCTGGCCCTCGGGGACCAGGCGCTTGACGATCGAGTAGGTGTCTTGCTGCTCGATGCGAAACGGCACGCCGCGCGAGCGCAGGTAATCCGGCAGCACGTGCTCGGGGAATCCGGGCTGCTTCTGGTCGAGGTTGACCGCGACGATCTCGAACGGCACCGGCGCGCGCTCGCGCAGGCCGAGCAGGATGTCGAGCAGCGCGTGGCTGTCCTTGCCGCCCGACAGGCACACCATCACCTTGTCGCCGGGGCCGATCATCGCGAAGTCGGCGATTGCCTGGCCGACCTGGCGGTGCAGCCGCTTGGCAAGCTTGTTGGTCTCGAAGGCGCGCTTGCGCGCGCCGGCATCGGCGTCGGCGGCGAGCCCGGGGTCGGTGAGCGTGTTCATGGCGTGGCGCGATTGTCGCCCTTGATGCCGAAGACCTCGACACCCACGGCGGCGCAGTCGGCGTAGACATCGGGCTTCTCGGTCGACACGCGCGCGGCGCGCACCAGCGGATGCGCGAGCATGGCGCGCAGCACGTCGTCGACCAGCGTCTCCTGCAGGTGGATGTGGCCCTGCGCCACGCGTTCGGCGATGGTGCGGCGGATGAAGTCGTAGTCCACCACCTCGGCGAGCTTGTCGTGGCGCGGCGTCGAGTCGGCGAGCGGGACGAACAGGTCGACGTTGATCAGCACGCGCTGCTCGGCGCGCTTCTCGTGCTCGTGCACGCCGATGTTGATGCGCACCTCGTAGTCGCGCAGGAACAGGCGACGGCAGTCGCGCAAGCTCGGCTGCAGCAGCAGGCTATGCATGGTTCGCGCCCCGCGCGAGGAACATCACGTCGCGCGGCTGGGTCTGCAGGTGCTGGCCGCCGTCGACCAGCAGCTCGACCCCGGTGATCGCCGGCGACTCGAGCAGGAAGCGCACGGCGCGCGCCACGTCCTGCGGCGACGAGCTGCGCTGCAGCGGCGTCATGCGCTGCGCCTGCGCGAACTCGGCCTCGCTCATGGTGCCCGAGGGCAGCGTCACCCCGGGCGACACCGCGCACGCGCGCAGCGCGGGCGCCAGCGCGAGGGCCAGCGAGCGCGTGGTCGCGGCCAGCGCGGCCTTCGACAGCGTGTACGACAGGTAGTCGGGGTTCGGGTTGGCGAGTTTCTGGTCGAGGATGTTCACCACGCAGCCGCGCGCGCCGCGCTGCTGCAGGTGGGCATGCAGCGCGCGCGTCAGCAGCAGCGGCGCGGCGGCGTTGACGTGCATGTGCGCGTCGAGCGTGGCGACGTCGAAGCTGTCGAGCGCGTCGTAGCCGAAGTGCGAGGCGTTGTTCACCAGTGCATCGAGCGCGCGGCCTTCGGCGGTGGCCTGCGCGAACACGGCCGTGCAGGCCGAGGGATCGGCCAGGTCGCCGAGCGCCACGTCGGCGGTGGCGCCGAGGGCTCGCAACTCGCCGGCCAGTGCCTGCGCTTCGGCGGCCGAGGTGCGCGCATGCAGCACGAGGTCGTGGCCCGCAGCGGCCAGCTCGAGCGCGATCGCGCGGCCGATGCGGCGGGCCGCACCGGTGATCAGCACACGGGGGCGCGAAGACATGGTTTCTACAATGCGGCGATGCCGGCCAGCGAGCAAAGCAGCAGTGTATCGGCGCCCCTGCAGGCGCTGATCGAGCAGGAGATTGCAGCGGCCGGCGGTTGGTTGCCGTTCGACCGCTTCATGGCGCTGGCGCTGTATGCGCCGGGCCTGGGCTACTACATGCAAGGCAAGCCGGTGTTCGGCGCGTGGCCGGGTTCGGGCAGCGACTTCGTCACCGCGCCCGAGCTTTCACCGCTGTTCGGCCAGTGTCTCGCGGTGCAGGTACGGCAGGCGCTGCAGGCCTGCGAGGCGCGCACGATCTTCGAGTTCGGTGCCGGCAGCGGCGCGCTGGCCGAATCGCTGCTCGATGCGCTCGACGATGCCGCGATCGACTACGCAATCGTCGATCTCTCCGGCAGCCTGCGCCAGCGCCAGCAGCAGCGGCTCGCGCGCTTCGGCTCGCGCGTGCAATGGCTGGATCGCTGGCCCGAGGCGATGCACGGCGTGGTCATCGGCAACGAAGTGCTCGACGCGATGCCGGTGCAGCTGCTGGCCTGGGACGGCCAGCGCTGGCACGAACGCGGCGTCGAGGCGCACGATGGCCATCTCGCGTGGGCGGACCGCGCGACCGCACGGCGGCCGCCGGTGGAAGACGGCTTCGCGCCCGGCACCGTGGTGGAAATCCACCGCCAAGCCGAGGCCTTCATCGCGAGCCTGGCTCAGCACCTGAATCGCGGCGTGGCGTTCTTCGTCGACTACGGCTTTCCCGAGGCCGAGTACTACCACCCGCAGCGCAGCGCGGGCACGCTGATGTGCCACCGCGCGCACCGGGCCGACACCGACCCACTCGACGACGTGGGCGAGAAGGACATCACCGCGCACGTGAACTTCACCGGCATCGCACTGGCCGCGCAGGAGGCGGGGCTCGAGGTGCTGGGCTACACCTCGCAGGGCCGCTTCCTGCTCAACCTCGGCCTGGCCGAGCGCATGCAGGCTGCCGACGTGCGCGCGCGCGCGGCGGCGCACCGGCTGGTCGACGAGCATGAGATGGGCGAACTCTTCAAGGTCATCGCGCTGGCCCGCGGCTGCGTGTTCGAACCGGTCGGCTTCGCCAGCGGCGACCGCACGCACCGGTTGTAGCGATGCGCTGGCTGATCGTCTTCGTGCTCGCGTTCCTGATCTTCAACGGCCTGCGCGGCTGGCTCGAGCGCATCGGCCTCGGCCGCCTGCCGGGCGACTTCAGCTTCCGCATCGGCGGGCGCGAGGTCTATCTGCCGCTGGCCAGCAGCGTGCTGCTGAGCCTGATCGCGATGGGGGTCGGCCTGCTGTTCTGAGCCGCAGCTCACGCCACGCCGAGCACGCGTTCGATCGCGTCGCGGCGGGCGCGGTGCAACGCGCGGCCCAGCGCCGGGCCTTCGGCCGGCACGTCGGGCTCCGCCGCTCGCAGCGTCGTGGCCGTCACGGCCGAGGCCGCCGCCAGCGCATCGCGCCAGCGCGTGCATTGCGCGCTCCGCGCTGCTTCGTTGCCCGCCGGCGCCAGCAGCAGCCAGGCCTGCAGCAGCGCGCCGAAGCGCTCCGGGCGGCGCAGCGCGTCGCTGCGTTCGAGCAGCGTGAGCCAGGCCGCGGCGCCGTCGGCCGCGGCGATGCCGAGGGCCGGGCCTTCGCGGGCCAGCAGCAGCGCCAGCTCGCGGCAGTCGGCGGGCACCCGCCAGCGTTCGCACACCGCGGCTGCACGCGAGACGGCCGCGGCATCGTCGAGCGCGGACTCGTGGCAGCACAGCGCGAAGCGCTCGGGCAGCGGTCGCTTCGTAGCTGCAGCGGCGTCGAGCGCCGCGCGCGTCGGCGCGCTCAGCCGAGCGCCGAGCGCCGGCGCGAGGCGCGCGAGCGCGCCGCAGTCGGCCAGCACGTCGAACATGCGCACCGGTGCGATTTCCATCAGCCCGCGCGACACCTCCTGCCACACGCGCTCGGGCACCAGCGCATCGACTTCGCCCGACTCCACCAGCCGCCGCAGCAGCGCAGCGGTTTCCGGCGCGACGGCGAAGTCGGGCCACCGCGCCGCGAATCGCGCCAGCCGCAGCAGGCGCACCGGATCCTCGGCGAAGGCGTCGGACACATGGCGCAGCACGCGCTCGCGCAGGTCGCGCTGCCCGCCGTGCGGATCGATGATCTGCCCGCTGTCGGGGTCGAGCGCCATCGCGTTGATCGTCAGGTCGCGGCGCGCGAGGTCCTGCTCCAGCGTGACCTCGGGCGCGGCGTGGAAGACGAAGCCGTGATATCCGGCGCCCGACTTGCGCTCGGTACGCGCGAGCGCCACCTCCTCGTGAGTCACCGGATGCAGGAAGACCGGGAAGTCGCGCCCCACCGGCCGGTAGCCCTGCGCGATCAGCATCTGCGGCGTCGCGCCGACGACGACCCAGTCGCGATCGTTCACCGGCAGGCCGAGCAGACCGTCGCGTACCGCACCACCGACGACGTAGGCCTTCACGGCAGGCGCCGCGGCGCGGCCCGTCAGGGCAGCTCCGTGTCGATCGCCGGCGCGCTGGCCTCGCGCGGCCCGATCGGCGTGCCGAGCCAGGCCTTCAGCGACACGCTGCGGCCGCTCAGCAGCGCGGCGTAGACCGCCGCGTTGGACAGCACCTTCTTCACGTAGTCGCGGGTCTCGTTGAACGGGATGTTCTCGGCCCAGATCGAGGGCTCGATCGCCGGCCCCTCGCGCCAGCGCCGCGGGCGGCTCGGGCCGGCGTTGTAGGCCGCTGCGGCCATGGCCTGCGAGCCACCGAAGTCCTCCAGCACGAGCTTGAGGTAGGTGGTGCCGAGCTTCAGGTTGAACGACGGATCGACGATCTGCTCGGGCTTGTAGTCGACCGACGCCTTGCGCGCGACCCAGCGCGCGGTGCCGGGCATCAGCTGCATCAGCCCGCTCGCGCCGACGCTGGAACGCGCATCGGAGATGAAGCGCGACTCCTGCCGGATCAGCCCGTACACATAGGCCGGATCGAGCCCCGCCTCCTGGCTGCGCGCGATCACCACGTCGCGATAGGGCGTCGGGTAGCGCTGCTGCACGTCCACTTCGCTGCGCGTGCGGTCGCTGGTGTTGATGCAGCGGTCCCACACCTCGCGTTCGCAGGCCAGCGCTGCGGCGGCGAAGAGCTGGCGGTCCGACATGCCGCGCAGCGTGAAGTTCCACTCGCGCACGCCCTCGGCGCGCAGGCCCAGCGCGATCAGCTGCAGCGCGCGCGCGAAGCCGGGGTTGGCGCGCGCCTGCTCGAGATCGGCGTCGCTCGGCGTGGGGTCGAGCCCGGGCAGCTCGGGCACGAAGCCGAGTTCCTCGGAGGCCAGCTTGCCGTAGAAGGTGAACGGGCCCGAGATCGACGCGTACAGCTCGCGCGCCTGGTCGCGCTGCGCGTCGCCGGGTTCGCCCTCGGCAGCGGTGGCGGCGAGCGCGCGGGCGCGCCAGTAGACCCAGGCCGCCTCGCGGCGTTCGGCCTCCGACATCGCGTCGATCGCGCGCAGCACCATCGGCCAGCGGTCGGCCTGGCCGGCGCGCAGCGCGCTGCGCACGGCCCAGGCGAGCATGTCGTCGGTCCATCCGGCGTCGCGCGGCGTGCCGGGCAGCGGGCTCCACGCGCGGCGGAAGTGTCCGGGCGCGTCGTTCGACAGCTTCAGCGCCGCCTGCTTGCCGATCGCCGCCCAGACCCAGGCCGCGCGCGCTCGGCCGACGGCGGCCTGCCAGCGCTCGTCCATCAGCGCGGCAGCGGCCTCGGGGTCGCTGGTGGCCGCACGCAGCAGCGCCAGCGCGATCAGCTCCTGATGCTGGCGCGACGGCGTGCCGCTCTGGCGGCGCAGGAAGCGCACCGGGTTGTCGAGCAGCTCGGTCACGTCGGCGGCAGCCTGGCGGTCGACCAGCGCCGCCACGTTGCGCGCCACGCGCGCGCGGCCCTGCTCGATGGCCAGGCGCAGCTTCATCCACACGTCGTCGGGCGTGAAGACCTTGGCCTCGACCATCGCGCTGGCCAGCTGCGCGCAGCCGTCGTCGGCGTCGCGCTGGCCGAACCACAGCGCGCGCGCGGCGTCGCGCTGCGTGCGGCCGGCGAGATGCTCGGTCAGCTGCCAGTAGCAGCTGACCTCGCGGTCGTCGTTCATGCGAAAGCGCGGATAGTCGCGCGCGAGCGCGCTCCATTCGCGGCGGCGCCCGAGTTCGAGCAGCCAGTCGTTGCGCAGGCGGTCTTCCACGTAGCTGCCGGCCCAGCGCGCGTAGAAGGCATCCACTTCTTCGGCGCGGGCCTCGGTGATGCGGTTGCCGAGCTCCCAGTAGTCGACCCACATCGCCAGCGGATGCGACTCGGCGCGCGTGCTGCTGCGCAGCTGCGCCAGGCGCTTGCCGTCGCGCTTGCGCAGCGCCTCGCGGGCGTCGTTGATCGGGTCGGCGGGCGGCGTCGCCGCGGTGGCCATCGCGCCGAAGAGGGTCAGCGCCAGCGCGGCAAGCCAGCCGCGGAGGGTCGGACCGTGCAGCAGGGGATGTGGCATCGAAACCCGAGGAACGCTCGGCTCACTCGCGCCGCCGACCGCAGCGCCGCCCGAGCATCGCGAATGGGCTGCACTTTAGCGCAGCCGCGCTTGGGCTCACTCGCGCGAGGTGCGGTACGGCTCCTCGAAGTCGAGGAAGTCCTTCTCGGCGAGCGCCTCTTGTATCCAAGCCGCCACGCCGGGGCTGGCGAGCAGGCGCTGCGCATAGGCGGCGGCCGCGTCGGGCAAGGGCAGGCCGTAGGTGCGGATGCGCCCGGCGACCGGCGCGTAGAACGCATCGACGATGCCGAAGGCGCCGAACAGGAACGCCCCGCCGCTGGCCGCCAGCGCATCGCTCCACATCTGGCCGATGCGCTGCAGGTCGTCGCGCACGCCGGCCTGCTCGGCCAGCACGCGCCGGCCGACCTCGGGCAGCGAGGCCTCGAGGTTCTGCGGGAAGTGGCTGCGCAGGGCAGAGAAGCCGGCGTGCATCTCGGCGCTCAGCGAACGTGCGCGTGCGCGCTGCTTCGCGTCGCGCGGCCACAGCGCATGTTGCGGGAATCGCTCGGCCAGATACTCGGCGATCGCCAGCGTGTCCCACACCACGAGGTCGCCGTCGACGAGCACCGGCACGCGCCCGGCCGGCGACACCTGCGTCACGCGCTGCTTGAAGCGCGAGCCGGCCGCCATCGCATCGAAGCGCACCATCACCTCGTCGAACGGGATGCCGAAGTGGCGCATCAGCACCCAGGGGCGCATCGACCACGACGAGTAGTTCTTGTTGCCGATCAGAAGCTGCATGTTGGGTTCCGCGAGTGCGCCGCGATGGGGCAGCGACGATGTTAGGGCGTCTCGCCGAGCGCTGCGCGCGTGCGCGCCGCCTCATGGCGGATCCAGTCGGCGCACTGGGCCATCTCGGCGCGCTGTGTGGCCAGCGGCATCTCGATCAGGTAGTAGGTGGATTCCGAGCCCAGCCGGCAGCGGCCGTCGAACAGCTCGATCAGCTCGCCGCGCCCGAGCAGATCGTGCACCAGCGGCATGCGCGCCAGCGCGATGCCCTGGCCGGCCAGCGCGCCCTGCACCTGCTGGTGTGTGTAGTTCAGGTAGATCCAGCCACGCGGCTCCAGCGCGCCCAGCCCCTGGCTGCCCAGCCAGCGGCGCCAGCTGACGCGAAAGCCCGAGGTCGATCGCGGATCGTCTTCCTCGAGCAGCACGTGCCGTGCGAGATCGGCAGGCTGCACCAGCGGCGGCGCCTGGCCGTTGCGGCTTTGTTCGAGCAGGCGCGGGCTGGCCACCGGCGTGAGCAGCTCGCCGAACAGCCGCTCGGCGATCGTCGGCGCCGTCTCGGGCAGGCAGTAGCGCAACAGCAGATCCAGCTCGGGCTCGTCCAGCTCGTTGAGCCGGTCGTGGGCGGCGATGCGGATGTCGAACGGCGGCTGCGACTTCTGGAACTCCGCCAGCCGCGGCAGCAGCCACAGCGTGGCAAACGACGGAAACGTCGACAGGCTCACCTGGGGCCTGCCGCGGCGCTGGCGGATCTCGCGCACCGCGCGATCGAGGCCGTCGAGCAGCGGCAGCGCGGCATGGCGCAGCGTGGCCCCGGCTGCGCTCAGCTCGACCCGGCGCGTGCCGCGCACGAACAGCGGCGTGCCGAGCTCGTCCTCCAGCGCCTTGATCTGGCGGCTGATGGCGGGTTGCGTGAGATGCAGCTCCTCGGCCGCGGCGCTGAACGACAGCCGCCGCGCCACCGCTTCGAAGGTGCGCAGGCTGTCGAGGCTCAGCGGTCGCGGATGGCGTTGATTCATGCGTGCGCTGAATGAATGCAGTGAGCCGATTTCATTGGCATCGTCGGCGCGGATTGTGGATCATTCTTCGTGCGCGATCCTGACGTGCCCACGCCTTGGCCGCGCACCGGAGCGGGAGATTGATGATGGTTGCGTATGGAAGATCGGAGCTTCAGGCCTTGCGCGCGGGGCCCTGGACCTTGCGCGATGCGCGTCGGCTGCGGGCCGCGCAGCCGGGCCGCCTGCAGGTGGCCGGGGGCATGGTCTGGCTGACCCGGGACGGCCAGATCGACGACCACGTGCTGGCTGCCGGGCAGGAGCTGCGGCTGCGCGCCGGTGACGCGGTGTTGGTGGAGCCCTGGGCCGCCGACGGTGTGTCGCGCCTGCTGTGGCGGGCCGATCAGCCGCGGCCGGCCGGCGTGCGTTTGCGCGCCGCGCTCGGCGGCTTCGAGGCCGGTGCCTTGCGCGCGGCGGCGCGCGTCTTGCGCGGCACGGGCGAGCGCCTCGCCGCCTGGGCCCGCACGGCCGAGGCCAGCGCGAGCCGCGCCCAGGGCTGCATGGCCTGCGGCGAGTCCATCGCCTCGTCGGGCGCGCTCCAGTAGCCCAGCGTCACCATGCCGCGGTCGCGGCTCGCGTAGGTGAACGGCTCGCTGCCGGCGCGCTCGAACGCGGCGCGGGTTTGATCGTCGGCCTTGAGGTACAGCGCTTCGCCGCTGATCAGCGCGATGAAGAGGCCGTCGACGTAAAGACCCCAGCCGCCGAACATGCGGCGCGAACGCGCGGCGCCGAGCGGCGCCAGCAGTTCCAGGCAATGCGCCACGAGCGCGGGCGGTGCGGGCATGAAACCAGTTTAGGCGGGCACCGTGCGCGGCGGCACAATGTTGACATGGGCCCCCAAGCTCACTTCGTTCGCTGCCCCCCAAGAGGGCGCTCAGCGCCCTTCGGACGGCCGGGCAGGCGCTGATGACCGGATCGTTCAGGTCGCCCTTCGAGCCGGCGCGCGACAAGGCCACGTTGCGCAAGCAGCTGCAGGCCGAGCGCCAGGCGATGATCGATCGCCACCAGCGCGCGATGCATCTGCAGGAGGTGCTGCGCGTCTGGCTCGTCACGCGCCCCGACTGCAGCATCGGCGCCTATTGGCCGATCAAGGGCGAGTTCGACGCGTTGCCGGCGCTGTATCGCTGGAGCGAAGCCGAGGACGACCGCCGCATCGGGTTGCCGGTGATCGACCGCGAGACCAAGCAGCTGCGGTTCCACGTCTGGTTCCCGGGCTGCCCGATGGAAGACGATGCCTACGGCATTCCGAAGCCGAAAGACACGCCGCAGTTCGAGCCGACGCTGCTGCTGGTGCCGTGCGTGGGCTTCGGGCCGCGGGGCACGCGGCTGGGCTATGGCGGCGGCTTCTACGACCGCACGCTAGCTGCGCTGCGCCCGCGACCGTACACCGTGGGCGTGGGCTACAGCCACGGCTTCATTCCATGGCTGCAGCCCGAGCCTCACGACGTGCCGCTCGACGCCGTCCTCACCGACGAGGGCGTGGCGTGGCAGCAGCCCGATTGATGCGCCGGCGCCAACGCGCTGCGCGGCACGCAGCGCGCTCGCGCCTCGGGGATCAGAAGCGCTTGCCGATGCCGACGCCGACCAGCAGCGGATCGACCTTGAACTTGCCCTTGTCGGCACCGCCGACATAGACCTTGGTGCCGATCTGCACCTTCTTGACGTCGAGGTTCACCAGCCAGCCGCCGCCCAGCGGCACATCGGCGCCTGCCTGCAGCGCGAGGCCGTAGCTGTTGCGCTTCAGGTCGGCCGCACCGCTCAAGATGTCGACGTTGGAGATGCGCGTGTAGTTCACGCCGGCGCCCAGGTAGGGCCTGAAGCCGCCGAGGCCGGTGAAGTGGTACTGCGCCGTCAACGTCGGCGGCAGGTGCTTGAACGAGCCGATCTTGTTGCCGTTCAGCCGCACGTCCTGCTTCTGCGGATAGGTCAGGATCAGCTCTGCCGCCAGGTTGGGCGACAGGAAGTAGCTGATGTCGAACTCGGGGAAGGTCTTGTTGTTGATCGACAGGCCCAGCCCGGTGCTGTCCTTGTTGGCCGAATCCAGGTTCAGCGCGCGTGCCCTCACGATCCAGGAGCCGCTGTCCTGGGCCCACGCAGCCGGCGCCAGGGCGGCGGCTGCAGCAACGATGGCGATCCAGCGCATCTTCATATCTCTCACTCTCAAACATTGACCGGCCACATGGCCGTGGATTCATTGGAGCGAGGCAGGGCCGGAGCGGTCTTGCCGCGGCGCAATGCGTCGCCGGCCGTGCGCGGCAGTCCGGCGGCGGTTGACGAGGCTCAGTCGCTGCTGATGCGGCGACGCAACATCGATCGGCTCAGGCCGAATGCGCCAGGCCAGCGTCGATGCGGTGGTTCTGCCCGCCGCGGTGCGCGATCTTCAGCGCGCCGACGCGGTTGCCCAGCGTCACGCAACGCGGCAGCGGCCAGCCGCGCTCGAGGCCGTAGAGCAGCGCCCCGCGAAACGCGTCGCCGCAGCCGGTGGGGTCGACCACCGCCGTGGCGGCCACGCCCGGCACATGCGTGCGCTCGCCCTGCTGCCACACGTCGCAGCCGTTCGCGCCCAGCGTGACGACGATGCCGCGCAGGTGCGAGCGCGACAGCTCAGAGAGCGAGGTGCCCATGCGCTCGCACAGCATCTGGCCCTCGTAGTCGTTGACCGCGACCCAGGTCGCCTGCTCGACGAAGCGCGACAGCTCGGCGCCGTTGAACATCGGCAGCCCCTGGCCGGGGTCGAACACGAACGGGATGCGTCGCTCGCCGAGCTGTTCGGCGTGTTCGAGCATGGCGTCGCGCCCGTCGGGCGCGATGATCGCCAGCGCGATGTCGTCGCGCGCCGGCACCACGGTTTCGTGCGCGAGCTGCATCGCGCCGGGGTGGAATGCGGTGATCTGGTTGTTGTCGGTGTCGGTGATGATGATCGCCTGCGCGGTGTAGCTGTCACCGACCGTGCGCACGAGCGAGGTGTCGAGCCCCCAGCCCTGCAGGCGGTCGAGGTAGCCGGCGCCGTCGCTGCCCACCGCCGCCATCACCAGCGGCGTGCCGCCGAGCTGGTTCAGCGAATAGGCGATGTTGCCCGCACAGCCGCCGAACTCGCGCCGCAGCGTCGGCACCAGGAACGACACGTTGAGGATGTGCACCTGATCGGGCAGGATCTGCTGCGCGAAGCGGCCGGGGAAGTCGGTGATGGTGTCGAAGGCGAGCGAGCCGCAGATCAGCGTGGACATGGTGTGCGCGGCGCGCCGAGCGCCTCAGGGCCTCAGGGGTAGAAGATCTCGATCGTGTAGCCGGTGACCGGGCGGTCGTTGGAGCGCAGCAGCACCTGCAGCGGCATCTCCTGCCCGGCGGCGATGGTGGTGCCGGTGGCGCCGAGTTCGGGCGGCATGAGCACTCGGCGCGACACCAGCGCGCCGCCCGAATCGGTGAGCGTGAGGTCGACCGCCGGGATCATCAGCGGCAGTTCGCCGCGGTTGTGCAGCACCATCGCCAGGCGGTAGACCTGGCCCTCGCCGATGCGCGTGAGGCCGCTGCTCTCCACCGCCAGCCGCTCGATGCGCCGCAGCGGTTCGATGCGGCAGCCGAGCGTGTCGCACAGCGCGCTCAGCAGCGGCTTCGCAGCCGGCCAGCGCAGCACCATCTGGTCGCGGTCGGCCAGCGCGAACTGCACGGCCAGCAGCAGCGTCAACACGGTTGCGGCGACTGCGAGGCCGACGCGCACGCCGGGGCGCCGCCAGCGCGCGGCGCGGTCGGCCTTCTGCACGAACGACAGGTACTGCGAGTCCGGGGCATCGGCCGTCGCGCCGCGCGCCTCGTCGCTGTCGAGCACGATGTCGATGCCCGACGGGTGCGCCGTGTCGGGATCGAGCTCACCGGTGCTGCGGAACATCGATTCATAGCTGCCCTCGGAGGCGCCCGAGTCGGCCACCGCATCGGCCATCGGTGCCGGCTCCTGACGCAGCGCCACCGCCTCGGCCGGACTCGCGGCGTCGACGACGGCGGCTTCGGGCGCCGTCGCGGCGAGCGTCGGCGCTGCTGTCGCCCCCGCCGCAGCGGCGAGCGCGGCGGGAGCTTCCGCGGCGGGCGTGGGCCAGGCCGGTGCAGGCCAGGCCGGTGCCGGCCGGCTCGCGGCGCCGGACATGCGCGCCGCCGCCGCGGCCGGCGCGGCCGTCCTGGCCGCGCTACCCAACGCACCCGGTGCCGTGGTCGATGCGTGCTCGGCGAGCGAGGCCGGCCGGCTCGCGGCCCAGGCCGGCAGGCCCATGCCCGACGGTGCGCCCGAGGCCGTCGTCGGCCCGGCGTCGCCGCTCGGCCGCGGCCATGCGCGCGTGGGCTCGGCAGGAGCCGGCGGCGGGCCGACGCGCACCGCTGCGCCGGTGTCGGGGAACTCCTCGCCGGTCCACTCCGTTCGCGGTTTCGGGTTGCGATTGCGGCGCGCCAGATCGTCCAACACCTGCTGCGCGGGCGTCACCGCAGGCGCCGCCATCGTGGCCAGCTCGCGCTCGAGGTCGAACAGGCCCTCGAAGGCGTTGAACACCTTGGCGCAGCGGCCGCAACGCACCCAGCCTTCGGACACCTTGAGCTGGTCTTGCACGACACGGAACACCGTGCTGCAGACAGGGCATCGCGTGGCCAGGCTCATGCGACGGATGATGCCATGCGGCGCGCGCGCTGACCCTCCGTGCGCACACGCAGATCGCGCACTTGGCAGCCCGCGTGGAGCGCGCGCGACGGCGGTTCAGACATCGCGCCGCGCGCTCATCAGGATCCAGCCGTCCTGCTCGTCGGCGACGGCCAGATCGAGCGGGCCCGCGTAGGCCGAGCGCAGCATGTCGGCCTGGCGCGACAGGATGCCGGCCAGCACCAGGTGACCTCCGGGGGCCACGTGCGCGCTGAGCAGCGGTGCCAGCACCGTCAGCGGCGTGGCGAGGATGTTGGCCAGCACCAAGCCGTAAGCGCCCTGTGCGATCTCGGCGCCGCCCGCGTGCAGCGAGACGCCGTTGGCGAGCGCGTTGTCGCGCGTGGCCTGCACCGCCGCGGGGTCGATGTCGACGGCATCGATGTCTTTCGCGCCGTGCAGCGCGGCGGCGATGGCCAGCACGCCCGAGCCGCAGCCGTAGTCGAGCACGCGCACGCCGACACGCGCCAGCGCATCGACGTGACCGGCGATCCAGCGCAGGCACATCTGCGTGGTCGGGTGCGTGCCGGTGCCGAAGGCCTGCCCGGGGTCGAGGCGGATCACGCGCGTGGCCTCGGCCGGCACGTCGTGCCAGCTCGGCACGATCCAGAAGCCCGGGCTCACCGGCACCGGCGCGAACTGCGACTGCGTCAGGCGCACCCAGTCTTCGTCGGGCACGTCGCGCAGGCCGCCGAGGCGCACGCCGCCGTCGCCGCCCCAGGCCAGCGCCCAGGCCGCGGCGGCGCGCGCCTGCGCCTCGTCGGTGAACAGGGCCACGACGCGCGAGTGCGGCCAGGCGTCGGCCGGCGCGGGCAGGCCCGGTTCGCCGTAGAGCGGCTGCTCGTCGGGCTCGTCGGCCTGCGCGTCTTCCACCGCGACCGATCCGGCATCCAGCACGTCGATCAAGCGCTGCGACAGCGGCTCGACCAGCGCATCGCGCGCGAGCAGCACCAGTTCGATCATGCGCGGCCGTCGCCGCTCAGCGGCTGCGCTGCCCGAGCCAGCTCTCGAGATAGTGGATGCTGGTGCCGCCCTCGATGAACTTGGCGTCGGCCATCAGCTCGCGGTGCAGCGGCACGTTGGTGTTGATGCCCTCGATCACCATCTCCGACAACGCGGTGCGCATGCGCGCCAGCGCCTGCTCGCGCGTGTCGCCGTGCACGATCACCTTTCCGATCATCGAGTCGTAGTTGGGCGGCACCATGTAGTTGGTGTAGGCGTGCGAGTCGACGCGCACCCCCGGCCCGCCGGGCGGGTGCCACATCGTGATGCGCCCGGGCGACGGCGTGAACTTGTACGGATCCTCGGCGTTGATGCGGCACTCGATCGCGTGGCCGCGCATCTGGATCTGGCGCTGCGTGAACGGCAGCTTCTCGCCGGCGGCGACGCGGATCTGCGTCTGCACGATGTCGATGCCGGTCACCAGTTCGGTCACCGGATGTTCGACCTGCACCCGCGTGTTCATCTCGATGAAGTAGAACTCGCCGTTCTCGTACAGGAACTCGAACGTGCCGGCGCCGCGGTAGCCCATCTTCTTGCACGCCGAGGCGCAGCGGTCGCCCACGCGCTCGATGGCGCGACGCGGAATGCCGGGGGCCGGCGCCTCCTCGATGATCTTCTGGTGGCGGCGCTGCATCGAGCAGTCGCGCTCGCCGAGCCAGACGGCGTTCTTGTGCTCGTCGGCCATGACCTGGATCTCCACGTGGCGCGGGTTCTCCAGGAACTTCTCCATGTAGACCGCCGGGTTGGCGAAGGCCGCCTGCGCCTCGCCGCGCGTGGTCTGCACGGCATGGATCAGCGCCGCCTCGGTGTGCACCACGCGCATGCCGCGGCCGCCGCCGCCGCCCGAGGCCTTGATGATCACCGGGTAGCCGATCGCGCGCGCGATCTTGATGATCTCCTTCGGGTCTTCGGGCAGCGCACCTTCGGAGCCGGGCACGCAGGGGACGCCGGCCTTGATCATGGTCTGCTTGGCCATGACCTTGTCGCCCATCATGCGGATCGACTCCGGCGTCGGACCGATGAAGACGAAGCCGCTGCGCTCGACGCGCTCGGCGAAGTCGGCGTTCTCCGACAGGAAGCCGTAGCCGGGGTGGATGGCCTCGGCATCGGTGACCTCGGCCGTCGAGATGATCGCCGGCATGTTGAGGTAGCTCTGCGCCGAGGGCGCCGGGCCGATGCACACCGCCTCGTCGGCGAGCTTCACGTACTTGGCGTCGCGGTCGGCCTGCGAATAGACGACGACCGACTGGATGCCCATCTCGCGGCAGGCGCGCTGGATGCGAAGGGCGATCTCACCCCGGTTGGCGATCAGGATCTTCTTGAACATCAGGATCTTTCGGTGCCACGGCCTGTATTGCGGTGGATGGCCCAGCTGCCGCACGCGCGGCGGAGCCGGCCCGGCGCGGCGTCGCCGATCACTCGATCACGAACAGCGGTTGGTCGAATTCGACGGCCTGGCCGTTCTCGGCCAGGATCTTGGTGATCGTGCCGGCCTTGTCGGCATCGATCTCGTTCATGATCTTCATCGCCTCGATGATGCAGATCGGGTCGCCTTCCTTGACGGCGGCACCGACCTCGACCAGCGGCTTGGCTCCCGGGCTCGACGCGCGGTAGAAGGTGCCCACCATCGGCGAACGCACGACATGGCCGGTCAGCGCCGGCGCAGCCGGGGCGGCATCGGCCGCGTGGGCCGGCGCCGCCGCGGCGGTGGCGGCCATCGCCGGCATCATCGGCATCGCCGCGGGCGCAGCCACGGCCGGCGCGTAGGCCACGGCCGCCGGCGGCGACCGATCGGACTTGACGATCCGCACCTTGCCTTCGGCCTCCGTGATCTCGAGCTCGGAAATGTTCGACTCCGAGACGAGGTCGACCAGAGTCTTCAGTTTCCGCAAGTCCATAGCGGACTCCTCCAACGCGGCCGCCGGTGGCCTGCCGCCAATCGTCACTCCCCGAATCTTCTGTCTATTTGTTGTGTGACGGCCCGGATTGTGCGCCAACTGCCGGCAAGTTCGGAAAGTGGCGCATGACTGACGTGGTCAACAGCCGACATCGGACCGGCGTGATGCAGCGTTGCTCAGGCCGAGCGGCCGGCCCCTTCGTTCGTGGCAGCGCGATGCGTGCCGTCTATCCGATGCACGAAGACGGCAGATGAGTCACTGGAGTCAGCCGTTGGCGACGATTTTCGCCCAATTGGCGAGATCTTCGTCCTTGGTCTCGCCGAGCTTGCGATCCAGCACGCGGCCATCGCCGCGCATGACCACCGTGAAAGGCAGTCCGCCTTGCACATTGCCGAGTTGCCGCATCAACTCCAGGCCCTCCACGCCGGCCATCGCCACCGGCAGATCGAGCTTGAACCGGGCCATGAACTCGATCACCGGCACCGGGGCGTCCACCGCCAGCGCCAGCAGCTGCCATCCCGCCGCCGCCTGGTCGCGCCGGAAGCGCTGAAACGCCGGCAACTCGCGGATGCAAGGCACGCACCAGGTGGCCCAGAAGTTCAGAATCAAAGGCTTGCCGCGCAAGTTGGCCATCACCAACTCGCCGCCGTCCGGCTTCGCGAAGCGCATCGCCCACAGCGCCTGCGGGTCGTCGTCGCTCGGGCGCATCAGCCATCGCCGCCACGCCACGCCGCCGGCGGCGGCCACGGCGGCCGTCGCCAGGCCGGCCGTGAACCAGCGGCGCCGGTCGTTCATGTGGGCATGGCCTGCAGCAACTGCAGCAGCGCCGCGCGGTCGCCGCGCCAGGTGCGGCCGCGGCCATCGGGTCTGAGCCCGCCGCGCAGGTCGTCGCGGTCGAGCACGTGCAGGAACAGGTGGGCCGGCTCGCCGAGTTCCTCGCAGGGCTCGCACAGCGCCAGCACGTCGTGGTGATCGTCATGGCCGGCGAACTCGAAGTCGATGCGCTGGTTCAGCAGCTCGATTTCGGCCGATTTGGGGTCGTCGCAGTAGAGCTCGATCTGGATCGCCGAGCGGCGCGTGGCCGTGCCGCGCCAAACCGCGCCGGCCAGATGCGGCCGGAATTCGGCCAGGCGCTCCATCCAGCGCGCGGCCATCTGCCGCAGCGCGCGAAGTTCCGCCGGCTGGGAATCGGCCATGTACAACGCCAGGTACTCGCGCACGCCGTCCTCGACGTCTTCGTTGCTCGGCAGATCCGATGGCCGGGCATGACGGCGCAGCAGCTCGCGCGCCGCCTTGTGCTTCGCGGGCCCGTACTCCAGGCCGTCTTCGACGACTAGGCGAGCCGCCGCCGAGGTCAGCTCGTTCGAAGGCATGCGCCGATTCTAGGCAGCACCGCGCGCCGCATCGATGCCGGGCTACGGCAGCTGCACGTCGTTCATGCGCGAGGTGATGACGGCGGCGCGACCGGCCATGTACAGCGACGCCGGATTGCGCTCGTAGAGCTTGGGCGAGGGCAGCATCACCGCCAGGCGCGCGGCTGCCGCCGGGCCGAGCCGCGAGGCATCGACGCGGTAGTAGTGCCGCGCCGCGGCCTGTGCACCGAACACGCCTTCGCCCCATTCGACATGGTTGAGGTAGATCTCGAGGATGCGGCGCTTGGGCAGCAGCCTCTCGAGCGCCCAGGTGATCACGAACTCCTGCGCCTTGCGCGCGAAACTGCGCTCGCCGGTGAGGAACAGGTTCTTGGCGAGCTGCTGCGTGATGGTGGAGCCGCCGACGAGCCGCGGCGGCCGCTGGCGCGCCGGCGCGCTGCGGCCGCCGCGCGCGCTCTGGCGCTGTGCCGCGGCCTCGGCGCGCTGGTTGCGCTCCCAGGCGCGCTCGATGGCTTCCCACTCGATGCCGCCGTGGTCGACGAAGCCGGCGTCCTCGGCTGCGATGACGGCACGCTTGAGCGTGTCGGCGATCGCATCGCCGGCGACCCAGCCCTGCGCCCAGGGCACCACGCCGCGTTCGCGCCAGATGCGGGCGATCTCGCTGCGCTGGAAGGTGGTGGAGGCCGGATCGATCCAGGCCATCGCGGCGATGCGCAACACGAAGAAGAGCTGCAGGCCGACGGCAGCGACGGCCAGCAGCGCGGCCAGCCGCGACAGGTGGAACGTGACGCGGCTCACCGCGTGGGGTTCGCGCTGAGCGTGGTTTCGAGGCCTTCCTCGCGCGTGAAGCGGAAGCGCGAGGTGACGACGATCTGATCGGCCTGCGCCCGCATGGCCCCCGAGAACGGGCCGAACGGCGCGGCCGCATGCACGATGGCCACCGCGCGCTTGTCGAGCACGCGCGACTTCGACGGGTACACCACGTCGGCCTCGACCACGCGGCCGAGCGCGTCGACGGTGACGTTCATCGTCAGCTCGCCGTAGAGCTTCTTGCCCTGGTACTCGGGGAAGTCGCGCGTGCCGCGGTCCTCGATCTTGCGCCGCAGCTGGTCGTAGTAGACGGCGTAGATCTCCTCGCGCGTGGCCGGGCTGATGTAGCGCTTCTTCGGCCGCGCGTTCTCCTCGTTGATGCGCTTCTCGATCTCGGCCAGCAGCTTGAGCAGCTGGCGCCGCCGCTCCTCCTGCTCGCGCTCCTGCGGCGTGCCGGTGTCGCGTTTCGGGTCGGGCGCGGGCAGCAGCGCGACCTCGCGGCGCACCTGCGCGAGCAGCTGGTGCTGCTGCTCCTGCAGCTGTTCGACCTTGCGCCTGGCCTCCTGCGGCGCGTCGCCGAGCTCCACCAGCGCCGAGGCCGGCAACGGCGTGGTCGCGCGGCCCTTGTCGGCCTCGCCGCCGCCGGCCAGGTTGGCTTGCGCGATGGCCTGCGCGCGGACGGGTGCCTCGATCGACTTCGCATTGACCAGGATGACCTCGAGCGGCGTGTCCTTGAACACGCGGTCGAAGCGGGCCGGGTCGGCGATGCGAAACGCCAGCAGGCCCGCATGCGTGCCGATCGACACGATCAGCGCCCAGTGCAGCGTGCTCAGCTTCGGCATCGAGGGCATGGTCAGTGCGAGGGCGCGGTGCCAGTCTCAGCTGCCGCGGTGTCGGCGTCACCGGTGGCGTCGGCCACGTCGATGGCCAGGTGCAGGGCGACGGGCTCGACCGTGTCGTCGTCGTCGGGCTCTGCCGAGTCGGGCGGCGCCGCCGTGTCGAGGCGCGCTGCCAGCGCGGCATGGATGTCGAGCGTCATCGGATCGATCGCCTTCACGCTGACGCGCACGCGCGTGCCGCGCGCCAGGCTCTCGCAGCCGAGCGCGCGCATCACGAGCGGCACCCGCTCGGCGCGCACCAGGCCGTCGCGCAGCACGCTGGCGTCGAGCTCGGACATGCCCTGCTGCTGCAGGAACCGCAGCGTCCAGTAGCGCTCGATGGTCTGCTGGAATTCGTTGTAGGCACCGTAGGTGGCGTCGAAGGACGAGATGATCGAGAGCAGCGTGACATCGCGCGGCTTGAACGGTGCCGCCAGCGCGGCCGCCTTGCCGTGGCGCACGCAGGCCACGATCTGCCACTGATTCACCAGATCGACGTAGCGGCGCAGCGGCGACGTGGCCCAACTGTACTGGCTGACCCCCATGCCGGCGTGTGGAGCCGGCTTGACGCCCATGCGAACTTTCACGCCCGGCGCCAGGCTGGCCTGGCTGCGGTAGATCGCCGGCACGTGGTGTTGCGCCAGCCAGCCGCCCCAGTGGCTGTTGGCGAGGATCATCGCCTCCGACACGATCAGGTCGAGCGGCGCGCCGCGACGGCGCGGCTCGATGCGCACGGCCTCGTCGCCGGTGGGCTCGCTGTCGCCGGCGACGGCGTCGCGCAGCAGGCTGAAGGAGTAGTCGGGGCGGTCGAAGTTCTCGGGCTTGCCGCGCGCCTGCTCGCGCCGCGCCTTCAGCGCTTGCGCCAGCCGATGGGCGAACGCGAGCTCGGCCGCATGCGGGTAGTCGGCCGGTTCGTCGCCGCGCAGCGAGGCCTCGGTGACCAACGCATCGAGCCGGTCGTGCCGCAGGTTCGACGCCACGCGCACGCGATCGAGGCGGGTCTCGAACTGCCGTGCCTCGAGGCTTGCCTCGTCGAGCGTGACGTAGAGGCTGACCGCGGCGCACTCCTGCCCCTCGCTCAGCGTGCAGGCTTGCACCAGGGCCTCGGGCAGCATCGTGATCTTGTGGCCCGGCATGTACACGGTGGACAGCCGCTCGCGCGCCAGCTTGTCGAGCGGCGAGTCGGGCGCGATGGCCAGCGCCGGCGCGGCGATGTGGATGCCGAAGGTCACGCTGCCGCTGCCAAGGCCCTGCACCGACAGCGCGTCGTCGATCTCGGTGGTCAGCGAGTCGTCGATCGAGAACGCGTCGACCGCGGCGAGCGGCAGCTCGTCGGTCACCGCGGGCAGCGGCAGCTCGGGGAAGCCGGTGCCGCGCGGGAACTGCTCGTAGAGGAAGCGACGCCAGTGGAACTGGTAGGCCGACTGCACCGCGCCGGCCGCGCGCAGCAGGTCCAGCGGCGCGCGCTGCGCACGGCGCGAGGCCTCGACCACGGCCTTGTACTCGGGCGCGTTCTTGTCGGGCCTGAACAGGATGCGGTACAGCTGCTCGCGGATCGGCTCGGCGCAGCGGCCCGCGATCAGGTCGGCGGCCCAGGCCTCGATCTGCGCGGTGACCGCCTTCTTGCGCTCGATCGCCAACAGCGCAGCTTGCACGGTTTCGCGGCTGGCCTTGCGGAACTGGCCCTTGCCGGCGCGCCGGAAGTAGTGCGGCGCCTCGAACAGGCGCAGCAGCGTGCCGGCCTGCTGCACGGCGTCGGCCTTCGCGCCGAAGTACTCGCGCGCCAGCGCGGCGAAGCCGAACTCGGCCTCGGGCGCGAACTCCCAGGCCAGGTCGAGGTCGATCTCGTCGGCAACGGCGCGTGCGCGCTGCAGCAGCTCGGCCGGGGCTGGTGCGTCGAAGCGCAGCAGCACGTGCGCGGCCTTGACCTTGACGCGCTTGCCCGATTCGAGCTCGACCTGCAGCCCGGCGTCGGACTCCGACATCACCCGTCCGGCGAGGAACTTGCCGGCTTCGTCGAACAGCGCGTAATTCACGCGTCGGATTGTCCCATCGCGTTCGCGCCGGCGACCGCCGGGGCGTGCGTCGCGTGGCGCGCAAGCCGCCGCGCACGTAACGAGTCGTCAACGCCCGTCTCGGCGCGGAGCCGGTGCAAAGCGATCAGCAACCGGCCCCGCGATCGAGCTGCAGGAATCGCAGCAGGAAGGGCAGATGCTCGTCGAAATCCGACAGCGCGTGATCGCCGTGCTCGAGCAGGCGGATCGTGGCGCCGGGATAGCGCGCCGTCATCTCGCGCCAGTCGAGCAGCTCGTCGCCCTTGGCGATGATCGCCGCATAGCGCTCGGGGCGCGTGATGCGCGGCACCGCGAGCGCGCGCAGCTCGTCGACGTACTCGGCGCGGAAGTGAAAGTGCTGCGTCGGGTCGTGGAACTGCGTCTGCTCGCCGATGTGGCGCTGCAGGTCGCGTGCCGGGTCGACGGCCGGATTCATCACCAGCGCACGCCAGCCGGTGCGTTCGGCCACCGCTGTGGCGTAGTAGCCGCCGAGCGAGCTGCCGAGCACCGCGCTGGTCGCAGCGGGCCAGCCGGCGATGCCGCGCTCGATCAGCGCGAAGGCCTCGCGCGGCGAGGGCGGCAGCTGCGGGCACCACCAGTGCACCTCGCTGCGGTGCTGCTGCAGCCACGCGTGCACGCGCCGCGCCTTGAACGATTGCGGCGACGAGCGAAATCCGTGCAGGTAGAGCAGATGGGTGGTCGCCGCGGCCATGCCGGTCGTGCGTCAGCGCCGCGCAGCCAGCGCCTCGAGCAGCTTGCCGTGGATGCCGCCGAAACCGCCGTTGCTCATCACGAGCACATGGTCGCCGCTGCGGCTGGCCTTGACGATCGCGGCCACCAGCTTGTCGACGCTGTCGGCCACGGTGGCCTGTGCGCCCAGCGGCGCCAGCGCGGCGGCGGCGTCCCAGCCGTAGTTGCCCTGCAAGCAGAACGACAGATCGGCTTCCTCCAGCGCCCAGGGCAGCTGCGCCTTCATCGAACCGAGCTTCATGGTGTTGGAGCGCGGCTCGAAGACGGCGAGGATGCGCGTCTGCGGCGCGCCCGGGCGCGTGGCCTCCTGGTCGATCTTGCGGCGCAGGCCCGCGATGGTGGTGTGCATCGCGGTCGGGTGGTGCGCGAAATCGTCGTAGACCTTCACGCCGCCGGCTTCGCCGCGCAGCTCGAGCCGCCGGCGCACGTTCTCGAAGCGCGCCAACGCGGCCGCGGCCGCGTCGGGCGCCACACCCACGTGCTCGGCCGCGGCGATGGCGGCCAGCGCGTTGAGCTGGTTGTGTTCGCCGAGCAGCGGCCATTCCACGCGCGCGATCTTCAGGCTGCCGCGCAGCACGTCGAAGGCATCGGGCTCGCCGCGCGCGCGCAGCGTGCCGGGCTCCTCCTTGCGTGCGCCGAAGCGCTGCACCTCGCTCCAGCAGCCGCGCCCGAGCACGCGCGCGAGCGATTCCTCGCGCGCGTTGACGATCAGCCGGCCCTTGGACGGCACCGTGCGCACGAGGTGGTGGAACTGCGTCTCGATCGCCGCCAGGTCGGGGAAGATGTCGGCGTGGTCGAGTTCCAGGTTGTTGAGGATCGCCGTGCGCGGCCGGTAGTGGACGAACTTGCTGCGCTTGTCGAAGAAGGCGGTGTCGTACTCGTCGGCTTCGATGACGAAATAGGCGCTCTTGCCGCTGCGCGCCGAGATGCCGAAGTTCTGCGGCACGCCGCCGATCAGGAAGCCCGGCTGCAGGCCCGCCGATTCGAGGATCCACGCCAGCATCGACGTGGTGGTGGTCTTGCCGTGCGTGCCGGCCACGGCCAGCACGTGGCGGCCGCGCAGCACGTGGTCGGCGAGCCATTGCGGGCCGCTGGTGTAGGCGACGCCGGCGTCGAGGACGGCCTCGATCAGCGCGTTGCCGCGCGTGACCACGTTGCCGACGACGAAGACATCGGGCTTCAGCGCGAGCTGATCCGCGCCGTAGCCCTCGATCAGCTCGATGCCCAGGGCGCGCAGCTGGTCGCTCATCGGGGGATAGACGTTGGCGTCGCAGCCGGTCACGCGGTGGCCGGCCTCGCGCGCGATCGCCGCCAGGCCGCCCATGAAGGTGCCGCAGATGCCGAGGATGTGCAGGTGCATCGCGCGATTGTAGGAAGCCGGCCGTGACCGGGCGCGCGATCGGGGCCGGCCGCAGCGGCGCGAGCCGGTCTCAGGCGGCGAGCGACTGGCTAGCTGCGCGCACCGTGGCGTCGATGTCGGCCGCCGAGTGCGCGGCGCTGACGAACCCGGCCTCGTACAGCGCGGGCGCCAGGTAGACGCCACGATCGAGCATGGCGTGGAAGAAGCGGTTGAAGCGTTCCTTGTCGCTCGCCATCACCGCGCCGTAGTGCTGCGGCAGCTGCGGCAGGAAGAAGAAACCGAACATGCCGCCTTCGCTGTCGGCGCTGAAGGCCACGCCGGCTGCGCGGGCCGCATGCGACAGGCCGTCGACCAGCGACCGCGTGCGCGCAGCGAGCGCATCGAAGAACCCGGGCCGGGCGATCTCGCGCAGCGTCGCCAGCCCGCACGCGGTGGCCACCGGGTTGCCCGACAGCGTGCCGGCCTGGTACACCGGCCCGAGCGGCGCGAGGTGCTTCATGATCTCGCGTGAGGTGCCGAAGGCCGCCAGCGGCATGCCGCCGCCGATGACCTTGCCGAACACGCTGATGTCGGGCCGGAAGCCGGGGATCGCCTGGGCATAGAGGCTCTGCGCGCCGCCGAGTGCGACGCGAAAGCCCGTCATCACCTCGTCGAACACCAGCAGCGCGCCGTGCCGTGTGCACAGCTCGCGTGCGCGGCGCATGAAGGGCACGCTCGCGCGCACGAAGTTCATGTTGCCGGCGATCGGCTCGATCATCAGGCACGCCAGCTCCGCGCCATGCGCGGCGAACGCGGCCTCGAGCTGCTCGATGTTGTTGTACTCGAGCACGAGCGTGTGCTGCACCACCTCGGGCGGGACACCGGCGCTGGTGGGGTGTCCGAAGGTCGCGAGGCCCGAGCCCGCCTTCACCAGCAGCGCGTCGGCGTGGCCGTGGTAGCAGCCTTCGAACTTGATGATCTTGCTGCGGCCGGTGGCGCCGCGCGCCAGGCGAATCGCGCTCATGCCGGCCTCGGTGCCGGAGCTGACGAGCCGCACCTGCTCGACGCCGGGCACCAGCGCGATGATGGCCTCGGCCAGCTCGATCTCGCGCTCGGTCGGCGCGCCGAAGCTGAGGCCCTCGCGCGCCGCGCGCTGCACCGCTTCGAGCACGGCGGGATAGCCGTGGCCGAGGATCATCGGGCCCCAGGAGCCGATGTAGTCGATGTAGCGTTTGCCTTCGGCGTCCCACATGTACGCGCCCTCGGCGCGCGCGATGAAGCGCGGCGTGCCGCCGACGGCGCGGAAGGCGCGCACCGGCGAGTTCACGCCGCCGGGGATCACGCGCTGCGCGCGCTCGAACAGGGCCTCGTTAGTGGACACGGCGCTGCGCTCCCTTGGCCTTGGCGTCGGTGGGTTCGGGCTCGGGCGGCATCGGCACGCCTTCAGCCTCGGCAGGCTGTTCGTCGGCCGGCGGCTGGGCCCAGAAGAAGCGATCCGGCAGCACGCTGCCCATGCCCGGCCGGAAGCCGGCATCGAGGCTCTGGTCCAGGAAGGCCAGCGCTTCGCCGACGGCCGCCTGCACCTCGCCGCCGCTGGCCAGCAGCGCGGCCAGCGCGGCCGACAGCGTGTCGCCCGCACCGACGAAGGCGGCATCGAACATCTCGAACTTCTCGCCGGTGAGCGCGCCTTGCGGCGAGGCGAGCACGTTGTCGATGAACTGCTCGTTGCCCTTGGCCGGCAGCATGATGCCGGTGACGAGCACGAAGCGCGTGCCGTGCTCGGCCGCAGCGACTGCCAGCTCGCGCGGCGAGGCGGGGCGGTCGGAATCCCATTCGGGCAGCAGGAAGTCGGTGAGCGTCTTGTGGTTGCCCACCAGCACCTCGGAGGCCGGCAGGATCAGCTCGCGAAACGCCTCGATGTACTGCGACGCCGCGTCATCGTCGAGCCAGCCCAGGTTGGGCAGGTACGACACCAGCGGCACGTCGGGGTAGTCGGAGAGGATTTCGGCCACTGCGCTCACGCCCTCGGCACTGCCGAGGAAGCCGACCTTCCAGCCGGAGATCGTGATGTCTTCGAGCACGGTGCGCGCCTGCTCGGCGATCACATCGGCATCGATGGGATGCTGGTCGAACACCTCGGCGCTGTCGCGCACGAGGATGGCGGTCGTGACCGGCAACGCATGCGCGCCCATGGCGGCGAGCGTCGCGACGTCGCCGGCCGCACCGCCGGCACCGCTCGCATCGGCGGCGTTGAAGCTCATCACGCAGGCCGGTGCGGGCGGATCCTGAGCCGTTGCGGCCGACGGATCGGCAGGCGCTTCGGCAGGCGGGTTTTCGGGGTTCATGGCGTTCGGCGCCCTCTTCGCATGTGCGGTCGACGAGCGTCGCGGCACCTCGAGAGGAATGTGAAGAAAGTTGTGTAGGTACCTGCGCGGCCTCGGATTTGCGCCAATACCGGTGGATACAATGCCCGTTCATTGTAGTGACCGACCCGATCGACGTGAGCGAACCGCGCACCTGGATGTGCCTCATCTGCGGCTGGATCTACGACGAAGCCGCTGGCGATCCGGAGCACGGTCTTGCGCCAGGCACCGCGTGGCCCGATGTGCCGATGAACTGGACCTGCCCGGAATGCGGCGCGCGCAAGGAAGACTTCGAGATGGTGCAGGTCTGAAACCGGACGGCAGCGCGCGCACGGCGCCGGCTCGCGCGACCCAACGAGGAGAGCCCTACGTGGATAACGTTGTGTCCCAGACAAGCGCACCGAAGGTCCTGGTCATCGACGACAGCAACACCATCCGTCGCAGCGCGGAGATCTTCCTGCGTCAGGGCGGCTACGAGGTGGTGCTGGCCGAAGACGGCTTCGATGCGCTGGCCAAGGTCAACGACCATGACCCGTCGCTGATCTTCTGCGACATCCTGATGCCGCGCCTCGACGGCTACCAGACCTGCGCGATCATCAAGCGCAACCCGCGCTTCGCGCATGTGCCGGTGATCATGTTGTCGTCGAAAGACGGTTTGTTCGACAAGGCGAGGGGCCGCATGGTCGGTTCCGAGGAATACCTGACAAAACCGTTCACGAAGGAACAACTGTTGCGTGCTGTAGAACAGTTCAGTCATTACGCTGAGAAGGGAACGCAGAGCGCGTGAGCATGGCCGATGCAGCCGCGGCGCGCGCCCGTGACGTTCCCGGAGGATGACAGACATGGCGATCAAGAAGATCCTGCTGGTGGACGACTCGAAGACCGAGCTGCACCACCTGTCCGAGCTGCTCGGCAAGCGCGGCTACAGCGTGCGCACGGCCGAGAACGGCGAAGAGGCGATGCGCCGCCTCGGTGAAGACAAGCCCGATCTGATCCTGATGGATGTGGTCATGCCCGGTCAGAACGGCTTCCAGCTCACCCGCGCCATCACCCGCGACCCCGCTTTCGCCGACGTGCCCGTGATCATGTGCACCAGCAAGAACCAGGAGACCGACAAGGTCTGGGGCATGCGCCAGGGTGCGCGCGACTATGTCGTCAAGCCGGTGGTGGCCGACGAGCTGATCGCCAAGATCAAGGCCTTCGACTGACGCGGCGGGCGCCACATGGCCAACAAGGAAGCCCTCCGTGAACTGCAGGCGCGCCTCGCGCAGCGCATGCAGGCCGCCAAGACCGAGCAGCGCGGGCATTCCTGGCTGGCGGTGGACTGCGCCGGGCAGGGGCTGCTGTTCCCGCTCGAGCAGGCCGGCGAGATCTTCGACGCCGGCACCATCATGCCGGTGCCGCACACCCATTCGTGGTTCGCCGGCGTGGCCAACCTGCGCGGCGGGCTGCACGGGGTGGTGGACCTCGCGGCCTTTCTGGGGCTGCGCCATCGCGGCGCGGCGGACACCCCGCGCGAAGGCGCGCGGCTGGTGGCGCTGAACCCCGGGCTGGGCGTGAACTGCGCGTTGCTGGTGGACCGGCTCTCGGGCCTGCGCCACGACGCGGAGTTGTCGGCCGCGCCGACCGACGATTCAGCGCGGCCGGGCTTCGCCGGCACGCGCTGGCGCGACGGCAGCGGCCGCGAATGGCAGGAAATCAAGCTGGCCGCCCTGGCGGCCGACGGGCAGTTCCTCGCGATTGCCGGCTAGGGGCGACGCGGGCGTGAACCTGGCAACTGGGCGCACGACGACGAGAGGATTCGTATGGGCTTCATGGAGCGATTCAAGACCAAAGGCCGTGGCCACGGCGGTGGCGCAGCGACGGCCGAGCTGTCGGCGTTCGACGAGGTCGTCGTGCCGCAGGGTCACGAACGTGACGAGCGTGCACGCGGTGCGTACGGCGGCGCGACGCTCGACATGAACATGCCGTCGGGCCTCAAGCCGAACCACGGCAGCTCCATCATTGCCGAGGCCTCGCCGTCCGAAATGGCGCCGGAGTTCGACGACGCGCGCGACTTCCAGCCGTCCGCGCTGTCGGCGGCCACGGCGCTGCCGGTGATCGGCAAGAAGTCGGTGCCCGAGCAGCAGCGCATCCTCGGCGTGATGGTGCTGCTGGGCCTGATCGGCCTGGTGCTCGGCGGCGTGCTCGCGCTGAACGCCGCCGAACGCGGCACGACGCAGACCGGTGCCGTCGGTCAGGCGCTGATGCAGTCGCAGCGCCTCGCCAAGGCGGTGTCGCAGGCCATCGTGGGCAGCCCGGCGGCTTTCCCGGAGGTGAAGGAAGCGGTCACGGTGCTGGCGACCAACGTGCGCGGCCTGCGCAGCGGCGAGGGCGAACTGGCCGCGGCGCCCAGCTCGGTGCAGGACGTGGTCGAGCCGCTGCTGCCGATGGTGGACCGCGCCGAGCGCAATGCCAACCTCGTGCTGTCGCAGCAGAAGACGCTGACCCAGGTGGGCCAGGCGCTGCGCACGATCAACCGCCAATCGGCCGACCTGCTCGAAACGGCCGAGACCGTGTCGTCGCTGAAGCTGCAGCAAGACGCCACGCCGTCCGAACTCGCCGCGGTCGGCCAGCTCGTGATGCTGACCCAGCGCATCGGCAAGAGCGCCAACGAGTTCCTCACCGTCGAGGGCGTCAGCCCCGAGGCGGTGTTCCTGCTCGGCAAGGACCTGAACTCCTTCCGCGAGATCGCCGAAGGCCTCAACAACGGCAACCCCGAGCTGCGCCTGCCCGGCACCAAGGACGCGCAGACCAAGGAGCGGCTGCGCACGCTGATCAAGCAGTACGAAGACACGCGCTCGCAGGCTAGCGCGATCCTGGGCAATCTGCAGGGCCTGGTCACGGCGCGCGAGGCGCAGTCGGCCATCCTGGGCGACAGCGAGCCGCTGCGCAAGGGCCTCGAGACGCTGCAGGACCGCATCAAGGGCGCCGGCGGCAGCAACGCGCTGCACTGGGCGCTGATGCTGGCATCGGTGCTGCTGATGCTGGCCGGCGGCCTCGGCTTCCTGCGCCTGTTCGTGCATGACCAGGGCCAGCGCGCGCAGATGGCCGAAGCGCAGCGCCAGGAGGCCGAGCGCCAGGAGCAGGAAGCCAAGCGCGTCAACGACGCCAACCAGGCGGCCATTCTGCGCTTGATGAACGAACTGCAGACGGTGGCCGAAGGCGACCTCACGCAGCAGGCCACGGTGACCGAGGACATCACCGGCGCCATCGCCGACTCGGTGAACTACACGGTCGAAGAGCTGCGCACGCTGGTGTCGCAGGTGCAGGGCACGGCGGCGCGCGTGACCGAGACGACGCAACAGGTCGAGGCCACGTCGACCGAGCTGCTCGCCGCCTCGACCGAGCAGCTGCGCGAGATCCGCGACACCGGTGAATCGGTGCTGCAGATGGCCAACCGCATCAACCAGGTGTCGTCGCAGGCGCAGGAAACCGCCGCGGTGGCGCGCCGCTCGCTGCAGGCCGCCGAGTCGGGCCTGACCGCGGTGCAGAACACCATCGGCGGCATGAACTCGATCCGCGACCAGATCCAGGAAACCTCCAAGCGGATCAAGCGCCTGGGCGAGTCGTCGCAGGAGATCGGCGAAATCACCGAGCTGATCTCGGACATCACCGAGCAGACCAACGTGCTGGCGTTGAACGCCGCCATCCAGGCCGCTTCGGCCGGCGATGCGGGGCGCGGCTTCTCGGTGGTGGCCGAGGAGGTGCAGCGCCTCGCCGAACGCTCGGCCGACGCCACGCGGCAGATCGCCGCGCTGGTGCGCACGATTCAGACCGACACGCAGGACGCGGTGGCCGCCATGGAGCGCTCGACGCAGGGCGTGGTCGACGGCACGCGCCTGTCCGACGCGGCCGGCAACGCGCTGGCCGACATCGACCGCGTGACGCGCCAGCTCTCGGCGCTGATCGAGAACATCTCGTCGCAGGCCTCCAGCGAGGCGCAATCGGCCAACGTGGTGGCGGCCAACATCCAGCACATCTTCGCGGTGACCGAGCAGACCGGAGAGGGCACGCGCTCGACGGCGCAGATGGTGCGCGAGCTGTCGCGCAGCGCCGAAGAGCTCAAGCAGTCGGTGGCCCGCTTCAAGGTCTCCTGATCCACAGTCTCCCGCCGGTGAGGGTTCATGGCCGCCACGCGCGATAACGAAGTCACGCACGATCTCAGTGCACTCGCCTGGGTGCACGAGGAGCTGCGCCGCACGCTCGAGCAGGCGCACAAGTCGCTGCGGCGCTACCTCAAGGAAGTCGAATCGGTCGGCGGCTCGGACGTCGACACCGTCGATCCGTCGATCCTGCGCCAGGCGCGCGCGCATCTGCATCAGGGCGCCGGCGCGCTCGAGCTGGTGGGGCTGCCCACCGCGGCGCAGATCCTGCGCGCCAGCGAGACCGCCGTGTCGCGCCTGGCCGGGCGCAGCCGCGGCATCACGCCGGCAGCCGTCGACACCATCGAGAAGGGCTCGTTCGCGCTGCTCGACTACCTCGCGCGCGTGCTGGCCGGCAAGTCGATCTCGCCGCTGGCGATGTTCCCGCAGTACCGCGCGTTGCAGGAGCTGGCCGGTGCGGGCCGCGTGCATCCGGCCGACCTGTGGACGAAGGATTGGCAATGGCGCAGCCTGCCGCCGTTGCCGCCGCAGCCGCCGCGCAAGCCCGACGCCGCGACGCAGGCCGACCTCGAGGCCGAGACGCTGGCGATGATGCGCGGCCGCGATGCCGGTGCCGCGCAGCGCTTGAGCGATCTGTTCGCCGGCCTGGCCGCCGGCTCGCAAGGGCGCCTGTCCACGCTGTGGCAGCTTGCCGCGGCCGTCTACGAAGCGCAGGCCGGCGGCCTGCTGAAGGCCGATGTCTACGGCAAGCGGCTGGCCTCGCGCCTGCTCGCGCAACTGCGCGCGGGCGAGGCGGCCGATCCGTCGGATCGGCTGGCGCAGGATCTGCTCTTCTTCTGCGCGCAGGCGGCGCCGACCCAGGAGCGCCAGGCCGGAGCGCGCCTGGCCGCCGTGCGGCAGGCGTTCGAGGTCACGAACACCGTCGCGCACGACTACGAGAACGCGCGGCTCGGTCGCTTCGATCCCGTCCTGCTGGCGCAGGCGCGCAAGCGCGTGGCGGCGGCCAAGGACGTCTGGTCGGCCGTGGCCGGCGGCGATCACCAGCGGCTCGTGGGGCTGCCGGAGCAGTTCGCGCTGGTCGGCGAATCGCTGACCAAGCTCTATCCCGAGGGCGAGGCGCTGTCGCAGGCGCTGCAGACCGCGGTCACACAAACCTATCAATCAGGCGGACAGGTGAGCCCGGAGCTGGCGATGGAAGTCGCCACCGGGCTGCTGTACGTCGATGCGTCGCTCGAGGATGTCGAGCTCGACCACCCCGATCTCGCGGGCCGCGTGCGCCGGCTCGCGCAGCGCGTCGAAGACGTGCGGCAGGGCCGCTCGCCCGGCGCGCTCGAGGTCTGGATGGAGGACCTGTACCGCCGCGTCTCCGATCGCCAGACCATGGGCAGCGTCGTGCAGGAGCTGCGCGCGTCGCTGTCGGAGATCGAGAAGCACATCGACGAGTACTTCCGCAACTCGGCCAAGCGCGAGGTGCTGATCCCCGTGCCGGCGCAGCTGTCGGCGATGCGCGGCGTGCTCTCGGTGCTCGGCCAGGACCATGCCTCGCACGCCGTGGTGCGCATGCGCGACGACGTCGATGCGCTGATCGCCGATGCGGCTGCCGCGCCCGGCGGCCAGCACGACACCTTCGAGCGGCTGGCCGACAACCTCGGCGCCTTGAGCTTCCTGATCGACATGCTCAGCGTGCAGCCGCAGATGGCCAAGTCGCTGTTCCGCTTCGATCCGGTCGGCGGCAACCTGCATTCGGTGATGGACCGTGCGCAGCGCCCATCGAGCTTCGGCGCCCTCGAGGCGCCGACGACGATGGAACGCGGCCTGCTCGAGCAGGCCGAGGCCATCGCGCGTGGCGCGTCAGGCGGCGCGGCCGACGCGACGCTGGCCACCGATCTCGAACGCCTGGCGCGCCAGGCCGACGCGGCCGACCAGCGGGGCATTGCCTCGGCGGCCGGCAAGGCCCAGCGTGCGCTGGCCGGCGCCAACACCGAGGCCGAGCGCACCAAGGCGCGTGCCGACGTGGTGCAGGCCATGAAGGCCTTGTTCGAACCGCCGACGAGCCAGCCCGCGCCGCTGAAGCCGGTGCCGATGCCGCCGGCCAAAGCGCCGGAACAGCAGGCCGCCGCACCGGCACCCGTCGCCGGCACGGGCCTGGAAGACGACGGCGAGATGCGCGAGATCTTCCTCGAAGAGGCTCGCGAGGTGATGCAAGCCGCCCGCGATGGGCTGGGTCAACTGGCGGCCGCGCCGTCGGACCTGCCCAGCATGACGTCGGTGCGGCGCGCGTTCCACACGCTCAAGGGCAGCTCGCGCATGGTCGGGCTGAAGGATTTCGGCGAAGCCGCGTGGGGCTGCGAGCAGCTCTACAACGCCCGCATGGCCGACGGCGCCCCGGCCGATAGCGATCTGCTCGGCTTCAGCGCCGAGGCGCTCGACTATCTCGGCCGCTGGATCGAGGGCGTCGCCGCGGGGCAGGTCGAGGGGTTCGACCATCGCGCGGTGTCGCGTGCGGCCGATGCGCTGCGCAACGAACGCCGCCGGCTGCCGGTCGGCGATGCGCCGGCGAGCGCGCCGGTGCCCGCGCCGGTCGCGACGCCGGAGCCGGCCCTCTCGCTCGACGACACGCTGATCCTGCCCGAGCCGGCGAGCGACCTGCCGCCGGCGGCCGAACCCGAGATGTCGACGCCGGCCGCGGCCGCGTCGGAGGTGAGCTTCGAGCTCGATCTCGGTGAGCCGTTGGCGGCGCCTTCGAACATCGATGTCACGACGCTGGTGCAGCCGTTCGACGAAGCGGCACCACCGGCCACCGAGCCTCCCGCCGAGCCGGTCGACATCATCGCGCTCGATCTGCCCGCGCTCGACGTGCCGGCAGCCCTGGATGCCGATGCGGCGGCCGAGGTCGACCTGCCGCTGCCCGATGTGGCCGAGCCGGCGCCGATCATCGACCTGTCGCAGCCTCACGCTGCCTTCGATGCGGCACCGCCGCCCGAGGCGCCGGTCGGCAACGTGGAACCCGAGCAGGTCAAGGTCATCGGCTCGCTGCGCATCCCGATTCCGCTGTTCAACGTCTACCTCAACGAGGCCGACGAGCTGTCGCGGCGCCTGGCCACCGAGCTGGCGGAGTGGACGCACGAGATCGAACGCCCGCTGGATGACGCGACGATCGCGCGCGCGCATTCGCTGGCCGGCAACTCGGCCACCGTGGGCTACACCGAGCTGTCGCAGCTGGCGCGCCTGCTCGAACACGCCATGACGCGCAGCCGCGAACGCGGCTTCGGCGTGACCGAGGAGGCGCAGCTCTTCGTCGCTGCCGGCGAGGAGATCCGCCGCCTGCTGCACCAGTTCGCCGCGGGTTTCCTGAAGAGCCCCGATGCGGAGCTGATGCACTACCTCGCCGAGCACGAGCACAGGGTCGTGCCTGCGCCCGCGGCACCGGCGGCCGAGCCTGCCGCTCCCGGGGTCACCCGGCCGGGCGGGGTGACGAGCTTCACGCCGCTGCCGACGATGACGCAGCTGGGCGAGCTCGGCCACGCCGAGCTGCGTCCGCTGGCCGATCTGGCGCCGAAGACCGAGGTCGCCCCGCCCGTCGTGCGCGGCGATGCGCTGGACGACGCAGACGACATCGACGCCATCGACGCTGTCGATGCCGAGCTGTTCCCGATCTTCGAAGAAGAAGGCCAGGAGCTGATTCCGCAGCTGCAGTCGCGCATGCGCGAGTGGGCACGCCGGCCGAGCGAATCGGCGGCGGCGTCGGCGTGCATGCGCACGCTGCACACGCTCAAGGGCGGCGCGCGCCTGGCGGGCGCGATGCGCCTGGGCGAGATGGCGCACCGCCTCGAAACGGCGATCGAGCACCTCGTCGGGCGCGGCCATGCAACGGCCGACGACGTGGAGCGTCTGGTCGGCCGCGTCGACGCGATCGAGACGCGCTTCGAGGCGTTGCGCAAGGGCGAGGTCGACCATTCGCAGCCGATGCCGCTCGCCGAGGCCGCGGCAGCCGCGCGGGCGCCGGAGCCCGTTGCGCCGCACGTGCCGATGATCGAGCTGGCGCCGATGGTGCCGGTGGCGCCCCTGGCACCGGCCGCTGCGGCGCCGGTGGAGCAGCGCGCGCCATCCGCGGCGCAGCCGAGTGCGGGCATCGACTGGACGCGATTCCAGCGTGCGGCTCCCGGCATCGTGCCCGCACCGGAGGCGGGTGGTGCCGGCTCGTCGCCGCAGTCGGCGGTGCGCGTGCGTGCCCAACTGCTCGATCGGCTGGTCAGCCATGCCGGCGAGGTCAGCATCACGCGTTCGCGCATCGAGTCCGACGTCAACCAGCTCAAGTCGGCGCTGTCGGACCTGACCGAGAACCTGGAGCGCCTGCGCCGGCAGCTGCGCGACATCGAGCTGCAGGCCGAGACGCAGATCGCCTCGCGCATGGAGGCGGCCAAGGCGGCGGCGCAGTCGTTCGACCCGCTCGAGATGGACCGTTTCACGCGGTTCCAGGAACTCACGCGCATGATGGCCGAGTCGGTCAACGACGTGGCCACCGTGCAGCGCGGCCTGCAGCGCTCGCTGCAGTCCACCGAAGACGAACTCGCCGCCCAGGCGCGCCTGACGCGCGACCTGCAGGACGACCTGCTGCGCACGCGGATGGTGGAGTTCGAGGGCCTGTCGGAGCGCCTGTACCGCCTGGTGCGCCAGGCGGCCAAGGAAACCGGCAAGCAGGTGCGCCTCGACATCGTCGGCGGCTCGATCGAAGTCGACCGCGGTGTGCTCGACCGCATGACCGGCGCCTTCGAGCACCTGCTGCGCAATGCCGTGACGCACGGCATCGAGATGCCCGACGTGCGCGCCGCGGCGGGCAAGGATCCCACCGGCACGATCATCGTGGCCGTCGCGCACGAGGGCAACGAAGTCGCGGTCGAGTTCCGCGACGACGGCGCCGGCCTCGACCTGCCGCGCATTCGCGACAAGGGCCGGGCGATGGGCCTGATCGCCGCGGGCACCGAGCCGAGCGAAGCCGAACTCGCCAACCTGATCTTCACGCCGGGCTTTTCCACCGCCGACAAGGTGACCGGCCTGGCCGGACGCGGCGTGGGCATGGACGTGGTGCGCGCCGACGTCAACGCGATGGGCGGCCGCATCGAGACCGCCACCGCCGCCGGCCGCGGCACGGGCTTTCGCCTCGTGCTGCCGCTGACCACCGCGGTCACGCAGGTGGTGATGCTGCGCTGTGGCGATCTCACGGTGGCCGTGCCGTCGACGCTGGTGGAGATCGTCAAGCGCGTGCCGCCGGCCGAGATCGAGCAGGCCTACGGCGCCAGTGCCTACCGGCTCGACGATCGCAGCCTGCCGTTCTTCTGGCTCGGCGCGCTGCTGCAGGCCAACGGCCGCGGCGCGACGGGCACGCGCTCGCAGCCGGTGGTGATCATCCGCAGCGCGTCGCAGCGCGTGGCGCTGCATGTCGACGAAGTGCTGGGCAACCAGGAAGTGGTGGTCAAGAACCTCGGGCCGCAGCTGGCACGGCTGCCCGGCCTGGCGGGGATGACGCTGCTGCCCTCGGGCGCGCCGGCACTGATCTACAACCCGGTGGCGCTGGCCACGCTGTACGGCGAGAGCGCCTGGGCGCTGACGCGCAGCGCCATGGTCGCGCCGCTGGCGCCGAGCCACGAGCCGCAGGCGGCCGAGGTGCAGGCGCCGCTGGTGCTGGTGGTCGACGATTCGCTCACCGTGCGCCGCATCACGCAGCGCCTGCTGGTGCGCGAAGGCTATCGCGTGGCGCTGGCCAAGGACGGGCTCGAAGGCCTGGAGAAGCTGGCCGAGGAGCGCCCCGCGGTGCTGTTGTCGGACATCGAGATGCCGCGCATGGACGGTTTCGACCTCGTGCGCAACCTGCGTTCCGATCCGCGACTGGCCGATCTGCCGGTGATCATGATCACCTCGCGCATCGCGCAGAAGCACCGCGACTATGCGGCCGAACTCGGCGTGGACCACTACCTCGGAAAGCCCTACTCCGAAGAGGATTTGCTGTCGCTGGTTGCGCGTTACGCGCGCACCACAGCTGTCAGCGCCTGACACGCTCGCGCCGGCCGCATCGCGGCGCAGGCCCTAGACTGCGCCCATGTCACAAGTCGTCGATCACCTGGCAGAACTGACCGGGTTCCGCGATCGCGACATCCTGGACACCACGCTCGTGGGCGTGCTGCGCGATCTGCTGCGGCCGCTCGCGGTGGCGATCTGCCACGTTGCCGGCGAGGAGCCGAATCAGCACTGGCTCACGCGCGCGCGCATCCGCGCCGGCGACATCGCCGCAGAATCCGATCCGGCCTGGGTCGAGCTCGACGCGCTGCCGGCGCTCGATGCGTTTCCCGGCCGCCTGGCGTGCCTGCGCCAGCAGGAGCCGTTCGAGGAGGGCGGCGCCACGCACAAGACCTACTTCCCGCTGCTGACCGATCGCGACGTGATCGGCGTGCTCGAAATCGAGTCCGGCGCCGACCTCGATGCCGAGCAGCTGCGCATGGTCAGCAACATGCTGCGCATCTACCGCAACGTGCAGGGCCTGCTCGACTACAGCGAGCGCGACAGCCTGACCGGCCTGCTCAACCGCAAGACCTTCGACGACACGTTTTACAAGACCACCTCGCCGGCGGCCGCCGCGTCGCAGCCCGCCGACGAGCGCCGCGCCGCGCTGCACGAGCGGCTGCCGTACCTCGGCGTGGTCGACATCGATCACTTCAAGGCCGTCAACGACCAGCACGGCCACCTCATCGGCGACGAGGTGCTGCTGCTGCTGTCGCGGCTGATGCGCGCGAGCTTCCGCTTCCACGACCGGCTGTACCGCTTCGGCGGCGAGGAGTTCGTGGTGCTGCTGCGTTGCGGTGACGACGAGCAGGCGCGCGCCGCGCTGGAGCGGCTGCGCGCGGCCACCGAGAGCTACCCCTTTCCGCAGGTCGGGCAGATCACGGTGTCGATCGGCTTCACGCGCGTGGGCGCCGCCGACAGCCCCGTCGAGGCCTTCGAGCGCGCCGACCGCGCCGTGTACTGGGCCAAGTCGCATGGCCGCAACTGCGTGGCGAGCTACAGCACGCTGGTGCAGCAAGGCGAGATCACCGAAGACCACAAGCGCGGCGACGTCGAGCTGTTCTGAACGCTGAACGCCCGGGCCGGGCCGCTACCATACCGGCCTCGCGGCCACCAGCCGCACGCACCGGCGCTACAGCCGGCGCGATGGCCGGGGCCGGGCACCCCGACCGGCGATCCCTGGCGATCGCCCTTGCCAGCCCCCCGTGACCATGACGATCGGATTCCGCAGTCTTTTAGCGCGCGCCCGCATGCTCGCGCATGTTGCCTCGATCACCTGCCTGGCCATCGCCGGCGCCTCGCGCGCGCAGACGCCGGCATCGGCGCCGACGGCCCGCGCAGCGCTGAGCGTGACGCTGGTGTCGCCGCAAAGCGGTGACTGGCCCGAGCGCCTGAGCGCCAACGGCAACGTCGCGGCCTGGCAGGAGGCCATCGTCGGTGCCGAAGCCTCGGGGCTGCGCCTGCACGACGTGCTGGTCAACGTGGGCGACACCGTCAAGCGCGGCCAGCTGATCGCACGCCTGAACGACGCCACCATCGCGGCCGACGTGGCGCAGACGCGCGCCTCGCTCGCCGAGGCGCAGGCCGGGGCCGACGAGGCACGCGCCAACGGTGACCGCGCGCGAGAGCTGGGGCCCAGCGGCGTCATCAGTGCGCAGCAGATCAACCAGTGGCTCACCGCCGAGCGCACCGGCCAGGCCCGCGTGGAGGCACTGAAGGCGCGCCTGGCGGCAGAGCAGCTGCGGCTGGCGCAAACGCGCGTGCTGGCGCCCGACGACGGCGTGATCTCCTCGCGCAGCGCCACGGTGGGTGCCGTGGTGCAGCCGGGGCAGGAGCTGTTCCGGCTGATCCGCGGCGGCCGCCTCGAATGGCGCGCCGAGGTGCCGGCGGCCGAGCTGGGCAAGCTCGGGCCCGGCGTGGCGGTGCGCGTCACACCGGCCGGCGGCGCCACGGTGCCCGGCCGCGTGCGCATGGTCGCGCCGACGGTGGATGCCTCGTCGCGCAACGGCCTGGTCTACGTGGATCTGCCGCAGCCCGGCGCGGCGCGCGCCGGCATGTTCGCGCGCGGCGAGTTCGAGATCGGCCAGTCCAAGGGGCTCACGCTGCCGCAGGGCGCGGTCGTGCTGCGCGACGGCTTCTCGTACGTGCTGCGCGTGACGCCGCAGTCGCGCATCGCGCTGGTCAAGGTGGCCACCGGGAGGCGCATCGGAGATCGCGTGGAGATCGTCTCGGGCATCGACGCGTCGGCGCGCGTGGTCGCCTCGGGCGGCGGCTTCCTCGGCGAAGGCGACACGGTGCGCGTGGTGGAGGCGCAGGCCGTGCCGGCGGCCGCAGCGGCGCCAGCCGCCAGCGGCGCCGCATCGAAGCGCTGAAGCCAGCCGAGGCCCGCATGGCACTGAACGTCTCGTCGGCGTCGATCCGCAATCCCATTCCCGCGCTGATGCTGTTCGTGATGCTCACGGCGGCGGGGATCTTCTCGTTCCGCGCGATGAAGATCCAGCAGTTCCCCGACATCGAGCTGCCCAATGTGATCGTCTCGGCCGCGCTGCCGGGCGCGGCGCCGGCGCAGATGGAGACCGAGGTCGCGCGGCGCATCGAGAACTCGATCGCCTCGATCCAGGGCCTGAAGCACCTCTACACCAAGGTGCAGGACGGCGCGGCGACGATCACCGCCGAATTCCGGCTCGAGAAGCCACTGCAGGAGGCGGTCGACGAGGTGCGCGACGCGGTGCAGCGCGTGCGCTCCGACCTGCCGGCCGCGCTGCGCGACCCGGTGATCTCCAAGCTCGACATGGCGGCGATGCCGATCCTGGCCTACACGGTGGCCTCGACACGCGCCGACGGCATGGACGAGGAGGCGCTGTCGTGGTTCATCGACAACCAGGTCACCAAGGCGCTGCTCGCGGTGCGCGGCGTGGGCGGCGTGTCGCGCGTCGGCGGCGCGACGCGCGAGGTGCGCGTCGAACTCGACCCGGCCAAACTGCTGGCGCTCAACGTCACCGCGGCCGACATCTCGCGCCTGCTGCGCCAGGTGCAGCAGGAGGCCTCGGGCGGCCGCATGGACCTCGGCGGCGCCGAGCAGAGCGTGCGCACGATCGCCACCGTGGCCTCGGCGCAGGAGCTGGCCGCGCTGGAGATCGCGCTGCCCGGCAACGGCAGCGGCGCCGAGCGCCGCGTGCGGCTCGACCAGGTGGCGCGCGTGGTCGACACCGTCGGCGAGCAGCGCATGATGGCGCTGCTCGACGGCAAGCCGGTGGTCGCCTTCGAGGTCAACCGCTCGCGCGGCGCCAGCGAGGTCGAGGCGGCCGACGGCGTGCGCGAGGCGCTCGCGCGCCTCGGCGCCGACCAGCCCGACGTGAAGATCACCGAGGCCTTCAACTTCGTCGAGCCGGTGGTCGAGAACTACCACGGCTCGCTGTCGCTGCTGATCGAAGGCGCGATCCTGGCGGTGATCGTGGTGTGGGCGTTCCTGCGCTCGTGGCGCGCCACGTTCGTGTCGGCGGTCGCGCTGCCGCTGTCGGTGATCCCGGCGTTCGCGGCGATGCATGCGATGGGCTTCTCGATCAACGTGATCACGCTGCTGTCGCTGTCGCTGGTGGTCGGCATCCTGGTCGACGACGCGATCGTCGAGATCGAGAACATCATGCGCCACCTCGGCGGCGGCAAGACAGCGTACCAGGCGGCGATGGACGCCGCCGACGAGATCGGCCTGGCGGTGATCGCGACCACCTTCACGCTGATCGCGGTGTTCCTGCCCACGGCCTTCATGAGCGGCGTGCCGGGCCGCTTCTTCGTGCAGTTCGGCTGGACGGCGGCGATCGCCGTGTGGTTCTCGCTCGTCGTGGCGCGCATGCTGACGCCGATGATGGCGGCCTACCTGCTGCAGCCGCCGAAGAAGCCGCATCGCGAGCCGGGCTGGATGCCGGCATACCTGCGGTTCGCGTCGTGGTGCCTGAAGCACCGGCTCGCCACCGTGGGCCTGGCGGTGCTGTTCTCGGCCGCATCGTGCACGCCGCTGTTCACCGGCCAGATCGCCTCGGGCTTCATCCCGCCCGACGACCTGGCGCAGACGCAGGTGAACATCACGCTGCCGCCGGGCAGCACCTTCACGCAGACGCTGGCGGTGGCCGAGCGCTCGCGCGAGATCGTGCAGCGTCACCCGCAGGTGAAGCTGGTCTACACCGCCGTCGGCGGCGGCCGCGCCGGCGCCGACCCCTTCCTCGCGCAGATGGGCACCAGCGACGCGCGCCGCGCCACGCTGACGCTGAACCTCACGCCGCGCGGCGAGCGCTCGGGCATCAGCAAGCAGGCGATCGAGGCCGACCTGCGCCGCGCGCTCGAGGCCGTGCCCGGCGCGCGCTTCAACGTCGGCTTCGGCGGCTCGTCGGAGAAGTACATCCTCGTGCTGGCCAGCGAAGACGGCGAGCAGCTCGCGGCCCACGCGCGCCTCGTCGAGCAGGAGTTGCGCACGCTGCCCGGCATCGGCGCGGTCACCTCCACCTCGAGCCTGCAGCGACCCGAGCTGCTGGTGAGGCCCGACTCGGCGCGCGCGGCCGATCTCGGCGTCACCGCCGCGGCGATCGCCGACACGCTGCGCGTGGCCACCGCCGGCGACTACGACCAGGGTCTGGCCAAGCTCAACTTCGCGCAGCGCCAGGTGCCGGTGGTGGTGCGCCTGCCCGATGCCGCGCGGCAGGATCTCGCTTTGCTGGCGCAGCTCGGCGTGCCCGGCGCGCACGGCACCGTGCCGCTCGGCAACGTGGCGCAGCTGGCCGTCGGCAGCGGGCCGGCGCAGATCGACCGCTACGACCGGCTGCGCAACGTGAACTTCGAGATCGAGCTCGGCGGCGTGCCGCTGGGCAAGGTGCAGGCGATGTCCGACGCGCTGCCGAGCCTGACGCATCTGCCCGCGGGCATCATCAAGACCACCGTCGGCGACGCGGAGGCGATGGTCGAGCTGGCGCAGAGCTTCGTGCTGGCGATGCTCACCGGCGTGGCCTGCATCTACATCGTGCTGGTGCTGCTGTTCCACGCGTTCATCCAGCCGGCGACGATCCTGGCCGCGCTGGTGCTGTCGGTCCCGGGGGCGATCCTGGCGCTGTTCGTGACGCGCACCGACCTCAGCATGCCGTCGATGATCGGCATGATCATGCTGATGGGCATCGCGACCAAGAACTCGATCCTGCTCGTCGACTACGTGGTGATGGCGCGCCGCGAGCACGGCCTGAACCGCTGGGATGCGCTGCTCGACGCCTGCCGCAAGCGCGCGCGGCCGATCGTGATGACCACCATCGCCATGGGCGCCGGCATGCTGCCGATCGCGGTCGGCTTCGGCACCGACCCGAGCTTCCGTGCGCCGATGGCCATCGTGGTCATCGGCGGGCTGATCACGTCGACGTTTCTCAGCCTGCTGGTGATCCCGGTGATCTACACCTACGTCGACGATCTGGTGCAGACGCTGCAGCGCCTGTGGCAACGCCGACCGTGGCGGCACGGTGCTGGCGCGGGCACCGCCCCCGGACCGGCCGACCGCCACTGAGCAGAGTCGATCAGCGCGGCTTGACCGCTCGGGGCCTCTTGACCGGTGCCTTCGCCGCCGCAAAGCGCGCGAGCGTCTTCGCGCGGGCGGCGTCGTGGTCGACGATCGGCACCGGATAGTGCTCGCCGAGCGTGACGCCGGCGGCAGCCAGGTCCACCGGCCGCGCGCGCCATGGTGCGTGGATCACGGCATCGGGCAGCCCCGCCAGCTGCGGCAGGTAGCGGCGGATGAAATGGCCCTGGGCGTCGAACTTCTCGCTCTGCGTGACCGGATTGAAGATGCGGAAGTACGGTTGCGCATCGCAGCCGGTGGAGGCGGCCCATTGCCAGCCGCCGTTGTTGGCGGCGAGGTCGAAGTCGTTGAGCTTCTCGGCGAAGTAGGCCTCGCCGCGCCGCCAGTCGATGCCGAGGTGCTTGACGAGAAAGCTCGCGCTGACCATGCGCAGCCGGTTGTGCATGTAGCCGGTCTGGTTGAGCTGGTGCATCGCGGCGTCGACCAGCGGATAGCCGGTGCGCCCGTCGCACCAGGCGGCGAAGTGCGCGTCGGCAGCGCGGCCGTGCTCGAAATGCAGCGCGTCGTACTCGCGCCTGAACGCATGGCCCACCACGTGCGGGTGGTGGTGCAGGATCTGGTGATAGAACTCGCGCCAGATCAGCTCCGAGAGCCAGACCTCGGCGCCGTGCGAGCCGGCTTGCATGCGCTGCCACGCCGCGCGCGCGAGCCGGCGGATCGAGATGGTGCCGAAGCGCAGGTGCGTGCTCAGGTAGCTCGGCCCCTTGACGCCAGGGAAGTCGCGCGTGCGGTCGTAGTGGTCGATGCGCGGCTCGAAGTCGGCCCACAGCGCCTGCGCGCCGCTGGCGCCGGCGGGCAGCTTCAGGCTGTGCAGGTTGGTCGGCTCGAAGCCGATGTCGTGCAGCGTCGGCACGCCGGGCTGCAGCGCGGCCGGCAGCGCGGCCAGCGCCGAAGCCTGCGGCTCGATCGGCCACGCGGCCAGCGCATGGTCGTCCACGCGCCGGAGCCAGGCGGTCTTGTAGGGCGTGAACACGCTGTACGGCGCCTGCGCACCGGTGAGCAGCTCCGAGCGCTCGAACACCACGTGGTCCTTGCCGGTGTGCAGCGCGATGCCGGCATCGGCCAGCGCGCCGCGGGCGTGCGCATCGCGCGCGAGCGCGTAGGGGTCGTCGTCGTGGCTGGCGTAGACCGCCTGCACGCCGAGCTGCGCCGCGAGCGACGCGATCTGCGCCACCGCCTCGCCATGGCGCACGATCAGGTGCACCCGCTCGACGCCGGCGCGCAGGCCGAGCGCGTGCAACTGGCTGTCGAGGTCGACCAGGCTGTCGCGGATGAACTCCACGCGCCGATCGGTGCGCGGCAGCGGATCGAGGATCGCGCGGTCGAACACGAAGGCGCACCACACCTGCCGCGCCGCGGCGAGCGCGTGGTGCAGGGCGGAGTGATTGTCGACGCGCAGATCGCGCCGCAGCCACACCAGCGCCGAGGCCAGCGACTTGCCGTGCGCGGTTGCGTGTTCAGCCATGGCCGCGGCTGCGCCGCCAGGCCTGGTAGCGCGCCATCGTCGCCTCGTTGGCCGGGTACAGGCCCGGCAGCGCCGCGCCGCGCTCGACCTCCTGCATGATCCAGCCCTCGAGCGTCTCCTGCTCCACCGCCTCGGCGACCACGGCATCGAGCACCGCGGCGGGGATCAGCACGGCGCCGTCGTCGTCGGCCACCACCACGTCGTTCGGGAATACCGCCACGCCGCCGCAGGCGATCGGCTCCTGCCAGCCCACGAAGGTGAGCCCAGCCACCGAGGCCGGCGCCACGGTGCCCTGGCACCACACCGGCAGCCCGGTGGAGAGCACGCCGGCGCCGTCGCGCACCATGCCGTCGGTGACCAGGCCCGCGACCTCGCGCTTGCGCATGCGCGCGCAGAGGATGTCGCCGAAGATGCCTGCATCGGTGACGCCCATCGCGTCGACCACGGCCACGCAGCCGGCCGGCATCGCCTCGATCGCCGCGCGCGTGGAGATCGGGTTGCCCCACGACGCCGGCGTCGCGAGATCCTCGCGCACCGGCACGAAGCGCAGCGTGAAGGCGCGGCCGATCACGCGGCCCTGGTGCGGCGCGAAGGGCCGGCTGCCGCGGATCCACACATGGCGCAGGCCCTTCTTGAGCAGCACGGTGGTCAGCGTGGCGGTGGTCACGTGCTTCAGCGCGTCGATCACGCCGGCGGGCAGGGTTTGAACGTCGATGCTCATGGTCTGGCGAGGTCCGTGGTTGCGCTCCGATACGAAGTGTCGCGCGGAACGATCGTCCGGCGCGACGGCGGCGTCAGGGCAAGCCCCAAGGCCGGCGCGCAGCCAGGCACGAACACACGGATCGAGGGGCGTTTCGCCAGGGGGCGGGGCATAGAATCGTTGCATGGCCACGAGCCGCATCGACCTGACCAACCAGTTCCTGATCGCCATGCCCGGCATGGCCGACGACACCTTCGCCGGCACGGTGGTCTACCTGTGCGAGCATTCCGAGAAGGGCGCGCTGGGGCTGGTGATCAACAAGCCGATCGACATCAAGCTGAAGAACCTGTTCGAGAAGGTCGAGCTGGCGCTCGACCGCAAGGACCTGGCCGAACAGCCGGTGTACTTCGGCGGCCCGGTGCAGACCGAGCGCGGCTTCGTGCTGCACGAGCGCCAGGGCGAGGCCGCCAGCCCCTACAACTCCACGCTGGCCATCCCGGGCGGCCTGGAGATGACCACCAGCAAGGACGTGCTCGAAGCCATGTCGCACGGCGCCGGCCCGCGCCGCGTGCTGGTGACGCTCGGCTACAGCGGCTGGGAGGCCGGCCAGCTCGAAGACGAGATCGGCCGCAACGGCTGGCTCACGGTGAACGCGACGCCCGAGCTGATCTTCGACACGCCCGTGGCGCAGCGCTACGACAAGGCGCTCGCGCTGCTGGGCATCGACCCGCGCATGCTCAGCCAGGAGGCGGGGCACGCGTGAGCGGGACGTGCGCCGTGTCCCGCACGCAGCCACTTTCGTTTCTTGCCTTCGATGTCAGCGCCTCGCGCGTGGGCGTGGCCACGGGCAACGCGCTGCTGCGGCAGGCCGCGCCGCTGACCACGGTGGCGCTCGAGGGTGAGCGCCGCTTCGAGGCGATCGCCCGCCTGATCGCGCAGTGGCAGCCCGACGAGCTGGTGGTGGGCGTGCCGCGCCACCCCGACGGCGCGCCGCACGACAATACGCGTCGCGCGCAGCGTTTCGCCCGCCAGCTGCACGGCCGCTTCAGGCTGCCGGTGCACGAGGTGGACGAGCGCTACACCACCACCGAGGCGCGCGCGGCCGGCGCGGCGGACCTCGACGCCGCGGCGGCGGCGCTGATCCTCGACCAGTACCTGCGGACCCTGCCATGAGTTCACTCACCCTCGACGCCGAAGCGCTGTACCGCGAGCTGCTCGCCGGCGTGCGGCCGCTGCTCGCGCCCGAGACGGTGCTGGTGGGCATCTGGTCGGGCGGCGCCTGGCTGGCCGAGCGGCTGCAGGCCGACCTGCAGCGCCCCGGCGAGCCCGGCGTGATCTCCAGCGCCCTGCACCGCGACGATTTCGGCGCGCGCGGCCTCGCCGGCGGCGGCGACGCGACGCGGCTGCCGTTTGCCATCGACGGCGCGCGGATCCTGCTCGTCGACGACGTGCTCGAAACCGGCCGCACGATCCGCGCGGTGATCAACGAGCTGTTCGACTTCGGCCGCCCGCGCAGCGTGCAGCTCGCGGTGCTGGTCGACCGCGGCGGCCGCGAGCTGCCGATCCAGCCCGCGGTGGCCGCCGCGCGGCTCACGCTGCCGGCCGAACAGCGCCTGACGCTGGCGCGCGCCGGCGACGGCCGCTTCACGTTCTCGTTCCGCCAGAAGACCTGAACCACCGACACGCCCGATGCTCTCGCGACGCAACCCCCAGCTCAACGCCCACGGCGAGCTGATCCATCTGCTGTCCATCGAAGGCCTGCCGCGCGACGTGCTGACGCAGGTGCTCGACACCGCGGGCACCTTCCTCTCGGTGCACGAGCGCGAGGTGAAGAAGGTGCCGCTCTTGCGCGGCAAGAGCGTGTTCAACCTGTTCTTCGAGAACAGCACGCGCACGCGCACCACCTTCGAGATCGCCGCCAAGCGGCTCTCGGCCGACGTGATCAACCTCGACATCGCGCGCAGCTCCACCGCCAAGGGCGAGAGCCTGCTCGACACCATCGCGAACCTCTCGGCGATGCATGCCGACATGTTCATCGTGCGCCACAGCGAATCGGGCGCGCCGTACCTGATCGCGCAGCATTGCGCGCAGCATGTGCACGTGGTCAACGCCGGCGACGGGCGGCATGCGCACCCCACGCAGGGGCTGCTCGACATGTACACCATCCGCCACTACAAGCGCGACTTCACGCAGCTCACGGTGGCCATCGTCGGCGACATCGTGCACTCGCGCGTCGCGCGCTCCGACATCCACGCGCTCACCACGCTCGGCGTGCCCGAGGTGCGCGCCGTGGGCCCGCGCACGCTGGTGCCGGGTGACCTGCGCGACATGGGCGTGCGCGTGTGCCACGACATGGCCGAGGGCATCCGCGGCGCCGACGTGATCATCATGCTGCGGCTGCAGAACGAGCGCATGAGCGGCGCGATGCTGCCTTCGGCCGGCGAGTTCGCGAAGACCTTCGGCCTCACGCCCGACAAGCTGGCGCTGGCCGGGGCCGATGCCATCGTGATGCATCCGGGGCCGATCAACCGCGGCGTGGAGATCGAATCGAGCGTGGCCGACGGCAGCCACAGCGTGATCCTGCCGCAGGTGACCTTCGGCATCGCGGTGCGCATGGCGGTGATGTCGATCATCGCGGGGAACGAAGCATGAGCGCGGGTTTGCTCATTCAAGGCGGGCGGGTGATCGACCCCGCCTCGGGCCGCGACGAGGCGGCCGACCTGCTGATCGCCGACGGCCGCATCGTGCGCATCGGCTCCGGGCTCGATGCCGGCGGCGCGCGGCGCGTGAACGCCGGCGGCTGCATCGTGATGCCGGGTCTGGTCGACCTGGCGGTGCGCCTGCGCGAGCCGGGCCACGAGCACGAGGGCATGCTCGAGAGCGAGCTGCGCGCGGCCGCGGCCGGCGGCGTGACGAGTCTGGTCTGCCCGCCCGACACCGACCCCGCGCTCGACGAGCCGGGCCTGGTGGAGATGCTCAAGTTCCGCGCCCGCCAGCTGTCGTCGTGCCGGCTGTTCCCGCTCGGCGCGCTCACGCGCGGCCTGGCCGGCGAGGTGCTCACCGAGATGGCCGAGCTCACCGAGGCCGGCTGCGTGGGCTTCTCGCAGGCCGACGTGCCGGTGCGCGACACCATGGTGATGTTGCGCGCGATGCAGTACGCGGCCACCTTCGGTTATGCGGTGTGGTTGCGCCCGCAAGACGGCTGGCTCGGCAAGGGCGTGGCAGCCAGCGGCCCGGTGGCCACGCGGCTCGGCCTCGCGAGCGTGCCGGTGGCGGCCGAGACGATCGCGCTGCACACCATCGTCGAGCTCGTGCGCGCCACCGGCGCACGCGTGCACCTGTGCCGGCTGTCGAGCGCGGCCGGCGTGAACCTGCTGCGCCAGGCGAAGGCCGAGGGCCTGCCGATCAGCGCCGACGTGAGCGTGCATTCGCTGCACCTCACCGACATCGACATCGGCTACTTCAACGCCGACATGCGGCTGACGCCGCCGCTGCGCCAACAGGCCGACCGCACGGCATTGCGCGAGGCGCTGGCCGACGGCACGATCGATGCGCTGGTCTCCGACCACAACCCGGTGTTGGACGATGCCAAGAACCTGCCCTTCGCCGAGGCCGAGCCCGGTGCCTCCGCGGTGGAGCTGCTGCTGAGCCTGGCACTCAAGTGGGGGCAGGAGCGCCAGCTCGATCTGCCGCGCACGCTGGCGCGGGTGAGCAGCGAGCCGGCGCGCGTGCTCGGTTCGAGCCTCGGCTCGGTGGCCGGCAGCGTCGGCCGCCTCGTCGAGGGCGGCGTCGCCGACGTGTGCGTGTTCGACCCGGCGGCCACCTGGCGCGTCACGCGCGAGGCCCTCGCCAGCCAGGGCAAGCACACGCCGTTCGACTTCGCGGCCACCGGCACCGCGCTGCCGGGCAAGGTGCGCGCAACAGTGGTCGCCGGCACGGTCTCGTTCGAGGCGCTCTAGTGCATGCGTTGCGGGCGGTGTGGCGCGCGCTGCGCGTGCTGCTGCACCTGCTGCACGGCATGGCGGTGGTGGCGCTCGTGTTCCCGCGGCTCGACGCAGCTCGCCGGCAGGCGCGCATCGCGCGCTGGTCGGCGGGCCTGCTCGCCGCGCTCGGCGTGCGGCTGCGCGCCGACGGCGTGTTCCGGCCCGGCGCCACGCTGCTGGTGATCAATCACGTGTCGTGGCTCGACATCGCGACCGTGCACGCGGTGTGCCCGCGCGCGCGCTTCGTCTCCAAGGCCGACGTGCGGCACTGGCCGCTGCTCGGCTGGCTGATCGGCGCGGTGGGCACGCTGTTCATCGAACGCGAGCGCAAGCGCGACGCGCTGCGCGTGGTGCACCAGATGGCCGCGGCGCTCGAGGCGGGCGACACGGTGGCGGTGTTTCCCGAAGGCACCACCGGCGACGGCCACGCGCTGCTGCCGTTCCATGCCAACCTGCTGCAGGCGGCGATCGCCACCGGCACGCCGGTGCAGCCGGTGGCGCTGCGCTACGCCGAGCCGGGGCACCCGGTGAGCCCCTGCGTGGCCTGGGTCGGCACCACCACGCTGGCGCAAAGCGTGTGGCGCATCGCCGGCGCGCGCGGGCTCGAGGTGCAGGTGCAGGCGCTCGATGCACGCGCCAGCCGCCACGCCGACCGGCGTGCGCTGTCGGGCGTGCTGCGCGACGACATCGCCGCCGCGCTGGCTGCAGCGGCAGCGACGCAAGCGTTCGATCAGGCCTTGCCCTGACGGGCCACGGCCGCGGCGGCCTTGGCCACCGCATCGGCATCGCCCAGGTAGCGGTGCGAGATCGGGCGCAGCTGGTCGTCGAGCTCGTAGACCAGCGGGATGCCGTTGGGGATGTTGAGGCCCACGATGTCGGCATCGCTGATGCCGTCGAGGTACTTCACCAGCGCGCGGATCGAGTTGCCGTGCGCGGCGATCAGCACACGCTGGCCGCTCGCGATGGCCGGGGCGAGCACCTCGTTCCAGCACGGCAGCACGCGGGCCACGGTGTCCTTCAGGCATTCGGTGAGCGGCACCTGCGCCGGGGCCAGTTGCGCGTAGCGCGGGTCGCCGCGCTCGCTGCGCGGGTCGTCGGCGGCGAGCGGCGGCGGTGGCGTGTCGTAGCTGCGGCGCCAGGTGAGCACCTGCTGCTCGCCGTACTGCCGCGCCATGTCGGCCTTGTTCAGCCCCTGCAGCGCGCCGTAGTGGCGCTCGTTGAGCCGCCAGTCGTTGCGCACCGGCATCCAGGTGCGGTCCATCGCGTCGAGCGCATGCCACAGCGTCCAGATCGCGCGCTTGAGCACCGAGGTGTAGGCGATGTCGAACTCGAACTTCGCCTCGCGCAGCAGCCGCCCGGCCTCGCGGGCCTGCTCGACGCCGGCGGCGGTGAGCCCCACGTCGGTCCAGCCGGTGAAGCGGTTTTCGAGGTTCCAGGTGGATTCACCGTGACGCACCAGCACGAGCGTGGGCATGGCGTGGCTTTCGAGGCAGGCAATTCGGTGGAAGGGAGCGCAAATTCTATAATTCGCGCCCTTTGCCACCGCGACGAATCCCGTGACGCAGTTCGTACTCGAAAACTGGGTGCTGATCCTGATGGCCGTGACCTCCGGCGCGCTGCTGCTGGTGCCGTCGCTGCAGCGCCAGGGCGGCGGCTCGGTGAGCACCGCCGAAGCCGTGCGCCTCATCAACCGCGAGAAGGCGGTGGTGATCGACGTGGGCGAGCCCAACGAGTTCGCCGAGGGCCATGCCGTGGGCGCGCGCAACATCCCGCTGGGCCGGCTCGACGGCGCGAAGGAGCTGCCGTCGAACAAGGCGCTGCCGGTGGTGATCCTGTGCGCCAGCGGCGCGCGCGCCGCGCGCGCCGCGGCGCAGCTGCGCAAGGCCGGCCACGAGAAGGCCATCGCGGTGTCGGGCGGCAATCGCGCCTGGCGCGAGGCCCAGCTGCCGCTGGAGAAATCGGCCGCGGCGTGAGGCCTGTCATGGCCGCGCAAACCCCGTGTCCTGCACGGGCCATGCGCGGCCGGGACAATGCGGCCCACCTGGTCAGAGCGCGCCGAGCGAGGCGCCACCCATCACGATGAATCCGGTCCGCATGTACACCACGCAGGTCTGCCCGTACTGCCAGCGCGCCAAGGCGCTGCTGAAGCAGCGCGGCGTGACGCAGATCGAGGAGATCCGCATCGACCTGCTGCCGGAGCAGCGTGATCACATGATCGCCATCACCGGCCGCCGCACGGTGCCGCAGATCTTCATCGGCGACACGCATGTCGGCGGCTGCGACGATCTGATCGCGCTGGACCAGCGCGGCGGTTTGCTGCCGTTGCTGGCTGCGGCATAGGGCCGTCGCCGGGCTCGGCGATAATCGATTTCGCTTCCGGACCCCGACGGCCCGCCTGCAGCGCGGGCCGTTTCGCTTTCCACTGGACCCCCCATGGCCGACCAAGACCAGAGCCCCGTCTTCCAGATCCAGCGCCTGTACCTGAAGGACCTGTCGCTCGAGCAACCCAACTCGCCGAAGATCCTGCTCGAGCAGCAGCAGCCGCAGGTGGACATCAACCTCGCGCTGGCCGCCGAGGGCGTGAGCGACGGCCTGTACGAAGTCTGCGTCACGGCCACGGTGACCACCAAGATCGGCGAGCGCACGCTGTTCCTGGTCGAGGCCAAGCAGGCCGGCATCTTCGAGATCCGCAACCTGCCGCAGGACCAGCTGCAGGGCGTGGTCAGCGTGGTGTGCCCGCAGATCATCTACCCGTACCTGCGCGCCGTGGTCTCCGATGTCTGCACGCGCGCCGGCTTCCCGCCGATCCTGCTGACCGAGGTGAATTTCCAGGCGATGTACGAGTCGCAGCAGGCGCAGGCCGCGCAGAGCGGCGGCAATGGCAGCGGCAGCGCGGGCAGCAGGATCATCACCTCGGCCTGATCTGCGCGGGGCCATGCGCATCAGCGTGCTCGGCGCCGGCGCGTGGGGCACGGCGCTGGCCGTCGCGGCCAGCGCACGGCACGAGGTGCTGCTGTGGGCGCGCGACGCCGCGCAGCTGGCCGACATGCAGCGCGAGCGCATCAACACGCGCTATCTGCCCGACGTCACGTTGCCGCCGGAGCTGGCGCTCGTGAGTGACCATGCGGCAGCGCTGGCGCATGCGGCTCGCGGGCTGATCGTCGTGGCCACGCCGATGGCGGCGCTGCGCGAGCGGCTCGCCGTGCTGCCGGCCGACGCGCCGGCGATCTGGCTGTGCAAGGGCTTCGAGCGCGGCAGCGGCGCCCTGGGCCATGAGGTGGCGCGTGCGGTGCATCCGGGTGCGGCCGGCGGCGTGCTGTCGGGCCCGAGCTTCGCGCAGGAGGTGGCGCGCGCGCAGCCGACGGCGCTGGTGGCGGCCAGCGACGATGCCGGTCTCGTCGCGCGCGCGGTCGAGGCGTTCCACGGTCCGTCGCTGCGCGTGTATTCGTCGTCCGACCCGATCGGCGTGGAGGTCGGCGGCGCGGTGAAGAACGTGCTGGCGATCGCCACCGGCATCGCCGACGGCATGCGGCTCGGCCTCAACGCGCGCGCCGCGCTGATCACGCGCGGCCTGGCCGAGATGACGCGCCTGGGCGTCGCGCTCGGCGCCCGGGCCGAGACGTTCATGGGCTTGTCGGGGCTGGGCGACCTGGTGCTCACCGCCACCGGCGACCTGTCGCGCAACCGGCAGGTGGGTCTGGCGCTGGCGCGCGGCCTCGCGCTGCCGCAGATCCTGCAGCAGCTGGGGCATGTGGCCGAGGGCGTGCTCAGCGCGGCCACCGTGCGCAGCCGCGCGGCCGCGCTGGGCGTTGAGATGCCGATCACGCAGGCGGTGGTCGAGGTGCTCGAAGGCCGGATGGCGCCGGCGCAGGCGCTGCGTGCGCTGATGCAGCGCGATGCCAAGGACGAGGCGGCCTGACGGATCGCCCGCGGCGCTCTCAGTGCAGGAAGCGCTGCTCGCGCGAGTACATCGCCAAGTCCACGAAGGTCGAGCCGCGGTGTTCGGCGGCGGAGTACTGCAGTGCCATGCCCGATACCCGCAGCGGCGCCGCGTGCAGCGCCGACACCAGGCGCTGGCGCGTGAGCGCCGGCCCGGCCGCCTGCAGCGCGGCCACCAGCGAGCTGGCGGTGAACCAGCCTTCGAGGCTGCCGTAGGTGAAGGGCTTGTCGGGCCAGGCGCGCCGGAAGCTCTGCTGATACTCGCGGCTCAGCTGCGTGGCGCGCGAGGTCGGGCTCGGCACGACTTGCGTGAACACCATGCCCACGGCCAGCGGCCCGAGCTTGTCGGCGAGCTGGGTGGAACCCGAACAGATGGCCATGAACGCGATGTTCGAGCCGGCGCCGCGCGCCTTGCGGATGATGCGCTCGTAGGCACCGGCCGAGCCGTGGTTGAACATCAGCTGCGGCTGCAGCGGCAGCAGCTGGCGCACGATGGCATCCGCCTGCGCGTCGTCGATCGACGACGGGATCGACACCGGCGCCACCACCTCCATCGCCAGAGCGTTGGCGAGCAGGCGCACGTTGGCCAGGTGGGCGCGTCCGACGTCGGAGTCCGAATGCAGGAAGGCCACGCGCGTCATGCCGCGCTCGCGGCCGTATTGCATCAGCGCGCGGAACTCCTCCCGGTGCTCGGCCCGCACCGGGAACACCAGCGGCTGCAGCGGCCGCCGCAGCCCGGGCGAGCCCGCCATCGGGCCGAAGAAGGGCACGTTGAGCTCGACGGCAGCCTTCATCACCGCGGTCGACGGCCCGCCCTCGATCGAGCCGAAGAGCAGGAACGCGCCCGAGTCGGTCACCAGCTTGCGTGCGTTGGCCTCCGCCCGCGCGGTGTCGTTGTCGTCGTCGAGGGTCTGCAGCACGATGCGCCGCCGGTGCACGCCGCCGTCGGCGTTGGCCTGGTCGATGCAGGCTTTCACGCCGTCCATCACCGACACGCCGTAGTCGTTGCGGCCACCCTGCAGCGTGATGCTCTGGCCGATCAGCACCTCGGCGGCGCCGACGCCCGGCTCCGCGGCGGCGGCCAGTGGCGAGGCGGCGAGGGCCGGCGCGAGCTTCAGCCAATGCCGGCGCGACAGGCCGGCGCCGGGGCGAATCGGATCGTTCATGTAAGGACTCCCTCCTTGTGCCAGACCGGAAGCGGGCGGCGCGCTTTGACCCATGTCTACGCACGCGAGCGGCTCCCCCATCCACGCCACGGCGCGCAATCGTGCCGCCTTCACGCAGCAACTTAGAGCTCTGAAGTCGAGCTGAAGAAGCCGTGTTGCCGCCAGGCCTCGTAGACGGCAATCGCCACCGCGTTGCTGAGGTTCAGGCTGCGCTGGTCGGCACGCATCGGCAGCCGCAGGCGCTGCGCGGCCGGGATGCTCTCGCGCACCGCCGCCGGCAGGCCGGCCGACTCGCTGCCGAAGACGAGCCAGTCGCCGCGCTCGAACGCGGCGTCGGTGACCAGGCGCGCGGCGCGCGTCGTGAAGGCGAAGATTCGCTCGGGGCGGGGCGCGCAAACGCGCAGCCAGTCGGCCCACGATGCATGTCGGCGCACGTCGGCGAACTCGTGGTAGTCGAGCCCGGCGCGGCGCAGCTGCTTGTCGTCCATCGAGAAGCCCAGCGGCTCGATCAGGTGCAGCTCGCAGCCGGTGTTGGCGGCCAGGCGGATCACGTTGCCGGTGTTGGGCGGGATCTCCGGCTGCACCAGCACGATGCGAAAGGTGGTGGCCGTCGGCACAGCGGCGCGCTCGTCGCTCAATCGTCGCTCAATCGTCGTCCAGCGGCGTGCGCGCCAGCACCCACAGGTCGACCGCTGCCGCGCCGGAGCGCCGCAGCGCCAGCGATGCGGCGTGCGCCGTGGCGCCGGTGGTCATCACGTCGTCGACCAGCGCCACGCGCAGACCGGCGAGCGACGTGCGGCCGCGCGCGTCGACCCAGAACGCATCGCGCAGGTTGCGCTCGCGCTCGCCGCGCGTCATGCCGATCTGGTGCGCCGTTTCGCGCACGCGCTGCAGCACCGCTCGGCTGGCGCGTCGACGCAGCCTGCGCGCCGCGCGGCGCGCGATCTCCCAGGCCTGGTTGAAGCCGCGCTCGCGCAGGCGCGCGGCGGTGAGCGGCACCGGCACCACCAGATCGGGCAGCACGGCGTGCTCGCGCCGCACGGCGCAGACGAGGCCGGCGGCCAGCGCCGAGGCGAGCTCGATCTGCTGGCGGAACTTGAACGCGGTGATCAGCGCCGGCCAGGGCGCGCCGTAGTCGGCCAGCGTGACGCTGCGCTCGAACGCGGGCGGCTCGCGCAGGCAGCCGCCGCAAGCCGCCAGCGGCGCGGCGGTGGCGCGCGCGCAGCGAAGGCAGCGTGGCCGCGGCGCGGCGAAGCGCTGCACGCAGGCCTCGCACAGCCCGTCGGCGCACCAGGTGCGGCACAGCACGCACAGGCTGCGCGGCAACCGGCGCGGCAGCCAGGCGAGCGCCGGTTGCGAAGCGAGTTCCGGTGCCGCGTCGCGACGCATCGGCTCAATATACTGCCGGCTCATGCCCGAGCCGCCGGTCTTCGACGCCACGCGCGACGTGATCGATGCGCGCGCCGTCGATCATCTGCTGCGCCGGCTGGCGCGCCTGGCCGAGGCGCCGTGGCTGCATCTCGAAGTGGCACGGCGCATGGCCGAACGGCTGCCGCTGATCCGCCAGCCGCCGCGGCACTGGATCGACTGGTGGGCCCACCTGGGCGGTGGCGCCGCCGCGGTGCGCCAGGCCTATCCGCAGGCGCAGCGCGTGGCGGTGGAACCCAACGCGGCGCTGCGCGCGCGCAGCCTCGAACGCAGCGGACCCTGGTGGTCGCCGCGGCGCTGGTCGAACCCGGTGCCGCAGGTGCTGCTGCCGGCGGAGGTGGCCGAAGCGTCGACCGAGATGGTGTGGGCCAACATGATGCTGCACGCCTGCGTCGACATCGCCGACGTGTTCGCCCAGTGGCGCCGCGCGCTGGTGGTCGACGGCTTCGTGATGTTCTCGACCCTCGGCCCGGCCACGCTGCAGGAGCTGCGTGCGCTGTACGGCGAGGCGGGGTTCGGCCCGCCGCACGCGCCGTTCGCCGACATGCACGACATCGGCGACCTGCTGGTGCGTGCCGGCTTCGCCGACCCGGTGATGGACCAGGAGCCGCTGACGCTGACCTGGTCGTCGCCGCAGGCCGCGCTGCAGGAGTTGCGCTCGCTCGGCGGCAACCTGCATCCCGGCCGCATGCCGGGCCTGCGCACCCCGCGCTGGCACGCTCGCTTGCTGCGCGCGCTGGAGCGCCGGGCCGACGCCGAGGGCCGCATCGCGATGAGCTTCGAGCTGGTCTACGGCCATGCGGTGCGGCCGCGCCCGCGCGCGCGCGTGGCCGCGACGAGCACCGTTTCGCTGGCCGACATGCGCGCCAGCTTGTCAAGCGGGCGACCCGCCAGCTGACCGAGGGCATGCTCCGCTAGAATTCGGCACGTTTGCTGATCGGCATCAAACAAAGATGCCGATCATTGCGCTAGCCGAACCATGACCGCCGCCCTCGCTCCCCGCTTCCGGCCGGCGCCGCCCGCACCGCCCGGCGGGCAGCCGTGGCGCGGCCGTGCACATGACAGCGGCGACGCGCCCACCGACATCGTGGCGGTGTTGCGGCGCCACGTCGCGATCAGGCCACGGCAGCCGTGGGGTCTTTCGACGCACGGGCCGAGCCTTCGGCGCCACACCTGACGCCATTCACCGAAAGAGGCGACACAGCGATGAACACCACCAAGACGAGGCAACGCTGCGCCAGTGGGCTGGCGGCACTGGGCGCGTGGCTGGTCGCCCTTCCGGCGCTGGCCGTGAACGACCTGCCGGGCGGCCCGGCGGTGAACCAGATCGACCTGCCGGCGCCGGCGACCAAGATCGCGGCCGACGTGATCGGGCTGCACAACGGGCTGATGCTCGTGTGCCTGGGCATCTTCGTCGCCGTGTTCGGCGTGATGTTCTATTCGATCTGGGCGCACCGGAAGTCGCGCGGGCACCAGGCCGCCGACTTCCACGAGAGCGTGGGCGTCGAGATCGCGTGGACGGTCGTGCCCTTCGTCATCGTCATCGGCATGGGTCTGGCGGCCACCAAGACCGTGGTCGCGCAGAAGGACACCAGCAATGCCGACCTGACGATCAAGGCCACCGGCTACCAGTGGAAGTGGGGCTACGACTACATCAAGGGCGAGGGCGAGGGCATCGGCTTCCTCTCCACGCTCGACGTCGCGCAGCGCGAGATGTCCGATAGCGGCAAGCCGCAGGGCGACGACTACCTGTTCAAGGTCGACAACCCGCTGGTGGTGCCGGTGGACCGCAAGGTGCGCATCATCACCACCGCCAACGACGTGATCCACGCCTGGATGGTGCCGGCCTTCGCCGTCAAGCAAGACGCGATACCCGGCTTCGTGCGCGACACCTGGTTCCGCGCCGAGAAGACGGGCGACTTCTACGGCCAGTGCGCCGAGCTGTGCGGCAAGGAGCACGCCTACATGCCGATCCACGTGAAGGTGCTGTCGCAGCCCGACTACGCCAGGTGGGTCGAGGGCAAGAAGAAGGAGATCGCCGCCAAGGCCGACGATCCGGCCAAGGTCTGGGCGCTGCCGGAGCTGATCGCCCGCGGCGAGAAGGTCTACAGCGCCAACTGCGCGGTCTGCCACAAGCCCGACGGCAGCGGCGCGCCGCCGGCGATCAAGGCGCTGGCGGGATCGCCGGTGGTCAACGATGCCGACAAGTCGAGGCAGGTGAAGACGGTGCTCAACGGCACGCCCAACGGCATGCCGCCGTGGAAGCAGCTCTCCGACACCGACCTCGCCGCGGTGATCACCTACACCAAGAACAGCTGGGTCAACCAGACCGGCCAGCTCGTGCAGCCGGCCGAAGTCGTTGCCGCCCGCAAGTAGCCGCCCGGCGATCGTCGCGAAGGAAACTCCATGAGCGCTGTCCTCGACCACCCCGGCCGCGCGGCCGGCCACCCAGACGATCACGCCCACGGCCAACCGCACGGCTGGCGGCGCTGGCTGTACGCGACCAACCACAAGGACATCGGCACGATGTACCTGCTGTTCAGCTTCACGATGCTGATGGTCGGCGGCGTGCTGGCGCTCGCCATCCGCGCCGAGCTGTTCAAGCCGGGGCTGCAGTTCTTCAACCCCGAGCTGTTCAACCAGTTCACCACCATGCACGGCCTGATCATGGTGTTCGGCGCCATCATGCCGGCGTTCGTGGGCTTCGCGAACTGGCTGGTGCCGCTGCAGGTCGGCGCCGCCGACATGGCCTTCGCGCGCATGAACAACCTGAGCTTCTGGCTGCTGGTGCCGGCGGCGGCCCTGCTCGCGGCGAGCTTCTTCGTTCCCGGCGGCGCACCGGCCGCCGGCTGGACGATCTACGCGCCGCTGACGCTGCAGATGGGCCCGTCGATGGACATGGCGATCTTCTCGCTGCACATCATGGGCGCGAGCTCGATCATGGGCTCGATCAACATCATCGTCACGATCCTGAACATGCGCGCGCCGGGCATGACGCTGATGAAGATGCCGCTGTTCTGCTGGACCTGGCTCATCACGGCCTACCTGCTGATCGCGGTGATGCCGGTGCTGGCCGGCGCGATCACGATGACGCTGACCGACCGCCACTTCGGCACCAGCTTCTTCAACCCCGCCGGCGGCGGCGACCCGATCATGTACCAGCACATCTTCTGGTTCTTCGGGCACCCCGAGGTCTACATCATGATCCTGCCGGCGTTCGGCATCGTCAGCGCCATCATCCCGACCTTCGCGCGCAAGAAGCTGTTCGGCTACACGTCGATGGTCTATGCCACGGCGTCGATCGCGATCCTGAGCTTCATCGTCTGGGCCCACCACATGTACACCACCGGCATGCCGGTGACGGGCCAGCTGTTCTTCATGTACGCGACGATGCTGATCGCGGTGCCCACCGGCGTGAAGATCTTCAACTGGCTGGCCACCATGTGGCGCGGCTCGATGACCTTCGAGACGCCGATGCTGTGGGCGGTGGGCTTCCTGTTCGTGTTCACGATGGGCGGCTTCACCGGCCTCATCTGCGCGATGGCGCCGATCGACCAGCAGCTGCAGGACACCTACTACGTGGTGGCGCACTTCCACTACGTGCTGGTGGCCGGGTCGCTGTACGCCCTCTTCGCCGGCGTGTACTACTGGGGCCCGAAGTGGACGGGCGTGATGTACAGCGAGACGCGCGGCAAGATCCACTTCTGGCTGTCGCTGATCTTCTTCAACCTCACGTTCTTCCCGATGCACTTCCTCGGGCTGGCCGGCATGCCGCGCCGCTACGCCGACTACCCACTGCAGTTCGCCGACTTCAACGCCATCGCCTCGATCGGCGCGTTCGGCTTCGGGCTGATGCAGGTGTACTTCTTCTTCGCCGTCGCGCTGCCGATGATGCGCGGCCAGGGCGAGAAGGCGCCGCAGCGCCCGTGGGAGGCGGCCGAGGGCCTGGAGTGGGAGGTGCCGTCACCGGCGCCGTGGCACACCTTCGAGACGCCGCCCAAGCTCGATGCCACTGCCACCAAGGTGGTCGGCTGAGTTTGCAATGAACGCGCCGGCCCGTGACCCGCAGCAGCGCCTGGCCAATCTGCGCCTGGCCTGGATCCTCGCGTCGGTGGCGCTGCTGTTCGCGCTCGGCTTCGTGGTCAAGATCTGGCTGGCATCGCACTAGCCGGCAACTCGAGCGCACCCGGCGATGAGCGACGACAGCACCCGACACGGTTTCGCGGCGCTGCTGCGCGCCGACAACCTGCGCCTGACGGTCCGGCTCGCCGTCGTCGCGGCGGCGATGTTCGGCTTCGGCTATGCGCTGGTGCCGATCTACAAGGCGATCTGCAATGCGCTGGGCGTCAACGTGCTGTCGCTCACCGACCTGCGCGAACGGCCTGCCAACACGCAGGTCGACCGCTCGCGCACGGTGACGATCGAGTTCGACGCCAATGCGCGCGGGCCGTGGGATTTCAAGCCCGCACAGCGCTCGGTGCAGGTTCATCCGGGCGAGATGGCCACCGTGATGTACGAGTTCCGCAACGTGCAGAACCGCACCATGGCCGCACAGGCGATCGCCAGCTTCGCGCCGATGAACTCGGCCGCGCACTTCAACAAGATCGAGTGCTTCTGCTTCAACGAATACACGCTGGCGCCGGGCGAGAGCCGGCGCTGGCCGGTGACGTTCTACGTCGATGCCAAGCTGCCGCAGGACGTGACGACGATCACCCTCTCGTACACCTTCTTCGAAGTCGGCGGCAAGGTGCCCGCGGCGCCGGCGGGCCGGCAGGCGGCGACGGCCGGGGGGCCACGTTCGTGATCGATGCGCCCGAGAACCAGAGCATCACGGCGCGCAAGGGCTCGCTGCGGCAGACCCTGCTCGCGGTGGGCTGGTCGTTCCTGGGCATCCGCCGCCGCGCCGACTACGCGCGCGACGTGGCGCAGCTCAATCCGATCCACGTGGTGGTGGCCGGCATCGTCGGCGCGGCGCTGTTCGTGCTGGTGCTGGTGGTGATCGTGCGCTGGATCGTCAGCAGCGGCGTGGCCACTTAGAACGCATACACACCACGCATGTTGAACGTTCCGATCGCCCAATCCCGAGGAGACGATTTCAAATGTCAGCCGTGACGCACAAGGGTTCGCAGCCGCACTACTTCGTGCCTTCGCCGTCGCGCCACCCGGCGATGGCGGCGCTGGGCCTGTTCTTCGTGATCCTCGGCGCCGGCCAGTGGGTCAACGCCGTGGCCTGGGGCAAGTGGTCGGTGCTGCTCGGGCTGGTGATCTGGCTCGGCACCTTGTTCTCGTGGTTCAAGGACGCGATCGACGAGAGCGAAGGCGGCCTGTACTCCGACCGCGTCGACGCCTCGTTCCGCTGGAGCATGAGCTGGTTCATCTTCTCGGAGGTGATGTTCTTCGCGGCCTTCTTCGGCGCGCTGTTCTGGGCCCGATCGTTCGCGCTGCCGATGCTCGGTGACATCGAACACCATCTGCTGTGGCCCGACTTCAAGGCCATCTGGCCCAGCTCGGCGCCGGGCTACACCGCGTCGCCGGCCGGCACCGTCGAGCCGTTCCAGACCATGGGGCCGTGGCCGATCCCGACGCTGAACACCGCGATCCTGCTCAGCTCCGGCGGCACGATCACGATCGCGCACCACGCGCTGCTCGCCAACCGCCGCGCGAAGACGATCTTCTGGATGTGGATCACCGTGCTGCTGGGCATCGCGTTCCTCGGCTTCCAGGCCTACGAGTACGTGCATGCGTACACCGAGCTGAATCTCAAACTCAGCTCGGGTATCTACGGCTCGACCTTCTTCATGCTCACCGGCTTCCACGGCTTCCACGTGTTCGTGGGCATGACGATGCTGGCCTTCATCACGCTGCGCCTGATGAAGGGCCACTTCACGCCGCAGCGCCACTTCGGCTTCGAGGGCGCCGCGTGGTACTGGCACTTCGTCGACGTGGTCTGGCTCGGGCTGTACGTCACGGTCTACTGGCTGTAGGCGGGCCGTTCGCGCGAGCCGGCGCCGCCTGCGGGCGGCGTTGCCGCGTCCGCCGCGGTGAAGTTGCTCAGCCGGCGAGCGGCAGCCCGCTCGGCCGGATCCAACCCATGCGCCAGGCCAGCAGGATGAACAGGAACAGCGCGATCGACAGGCCCACGCGCAGCGCGAGCGCGCGCGCCATGCGCGAGTCGGGTGCGTCGCCGTCGCGCTGGCTGCGCAGCATCGCGCGGCCGGCGCTGGCCAGCGCCAGGACGACGAGCAGCAGCACCGCGACGATCAGCGCCTTCATGCGCCGCGATTATCGAGCGCGGGCCGCGGCCGTGCGGCAGTGGCCATGACGCGATCGGCGTCGTCGTGGGCGCTTTGGCTGGCCGCCGTTGCCGGCGTGGCGTTCACCGCGCGCCTCGGGCTGTGGCAGCTCGACCGCGCCGCGCAACGCGATGCACTCGAGCACGAACAGACGCAGCGCGCCACGCTGCCGCCGCTGGCCGGCGATGCGCTGGCGCGCACCGACGCCGAGGCCGCGGCGCAGCGGCACCGGCTCGTCGTCGTCCGCGGTCGCTGGCTGTCCGGGCAGACGCTGTTCCTCGACAACGAGCCGCTGGAGGGGCGCGTCGGTTTCATCGCGGTGACGCCGCTGCTGATCGGGCCGCGCGACGCGGTGCTGGTGCAACGCGGCTGGGCGCCGCGGGATCCGCGCGACCGCACGCGCGTGCCCGAACTGCCCACGCCTGACGGCGAGGTGGCCGTGCGCGCGCGCATCGCCCCTTGGCCGTCGCGGCGGTTCGATCTGGGCGGCGAAGACAGCGGCCGGATACGGCAGAATCTCGATGCCGACTCGCTGGCGCGTGCCTGGGGCGTGACGCTGCGGCCGTTGAGCCTGCTCGAGCTGGATGACGGCGCTGCGGCCGCCGATGGCTGGGCCCGGCGCTGGAGCGCACCGGCACCCGGCGCGGGCAGGCATCGCGGTTACGCCGTGCAGTGGTTCGCGCTCGCGGCGCTGATCGCCGGGCTCACCGTGTGGCATCGCATCCTCAAACCCCGACGTGAAGACCAACGCTGAACCGCTGACGATGACCGTGCATGCGCCGCCCGCGGCGGCGTTGCGCCAGCAGGCGCAGCGCACGCGCTCGGGGCGCGCGAAGATGATGCTGATCGTGGCGATCTGCGCCGCGCCGGTGATCGCCAGCTATCTGCTGTATTTCACCTGGCGGCCGGCCGATACCGGCACCGCCTACGGCACGCTGATCGAGCCGACGGTGGCGTTGCCGGCGCTGAACGCGCGCGCGGCCGACGGCCGTGCGGTATGGCTGCCGTCGCTGAAGGGGCAGTGGCTGCTGGTGCTGGTGGGCCCCGCAGCCTGCGACGCTGCCTGCGAGGAGCGGCTGTTCCTGCAGCGCCAGCTGCGCGAGATGACCGGCCGCGAGCGCGATCGCATCGACAAGCTCTGGCTGATCACCGACGACGCGCCGCTGCGCCCCGAGCTGCAACAGGCGCTCGACAGCGGCCGCGCACCGGTGACGCTGCTGCGCGTGGCGCACGATGCCGTTGCCGCCTGGCTGCGGCCGGCGCCGGGGCATGCGCTCGAGGATCATCTCTACGTCGTCGACCCGATGGGCCAGTGGATGATGCGCGCGCCGGCCCGGCCCGACCCGCGCCGGCTCGAGCGCGATCTCGAACGCCTGCTGCGCGCGTCGGCCAGCTGGGACCAACCGGGCCGCCCCTGAACCATGAACAACGTACCTGCCGTCGACCTCGCGCCCGCGCTCGAGCTGCTCGCGCTGGCCAGCGTGATCGCCGCGCTGCCGCTGGCCATCTGGGCCTGGCGCCACCGCGGCGAAGGCGCCCGCGCGCGGCTGGTCGCGCTGGCGGTGCTCACGCTGTTCCTCACCGGCGACCTGATCGTCTTCGGCTCGTTCACGCGGCTCACCGATTCCGGCCTCGGCTGCCCCGATTGGCCCGGCTGCTACGGCGCCGCCAGCCCGATCGGCGCCGACAGCCCGATCGCAACGGCGCAGCAAGCGCAACCGAGCGGGCCGGTCACCCTCACCAAGGCCTGGATCGAGATGGTTCACCGCTACCTGGCGATGACCGTCGGTGCGCTCATCCTCGTGCAGGCGCTGCTCGCCTGGCGCGCACGGCGCTCGCTGGCGGCGAGTGCGCTGTGGGCCTGGGCTGCGCTGGCCTGGGTGATCGTGCAAGGGCTGTTCGGCAAGTACACGGTGACGCTGCGGCTGTATCCGGCGATCGTGACGGCGCACCTGCTGGGCGGCATGGTGCTGGTGGCGCTGCTGGTCGCGCACCTCGAGGCATGGCGGCGCGCGCCGCTGCCGGCGGCGCCGCGCGGGGCCGGTTGGGCACTGGCGTTGCTCGGCCTGCAGATCGCGCTCGGCGGCTGGGTCAGCACGAACTACGCGGTGCTGGCGTGCCGCGGCTTTCCGCAATGCAACGGCCAGTGGTGGCCGGCGATGGATCCGGCGCAGGGCTTCACGCTGCTGCGCGAACTCGGTCGCGGCGCGGGCGAGCAGTTCCTGCCGTTCGCGGCGCTGGTGGCGATCCACATGGTGCACCGGCTGATGGCGCTCGTCGTCACGCTGGCGCTGGCGGCGCTGGTGTGGCGGCTCGCGCGCTCGGCGGACGCCGGCGTGCGGCGCTACGCCGCGTGGCTCGGCGCGCTGCTCGCGCTGCAGCTGGCCAGCGGGCTGAGCAACGTGCTGCTCGACTGGCCGCTGGCCGCCGCGCTGGTGCACAGCGGCTGTGCCGCGGGCATGGTCGGCGTGCTGGTGTCGCTGTGGTGCCGCAGCCGCGCGCGGCAGCTGTATCGTTCGCCCGGCGAAGCGCTCGCGCATCGCCCCTCTACAACCTGACTCTCGTGTTGCCATGAAACGCCTGCTGCCATCTGCTTGCCTGCTGCTGTCGATGGCCGTGCTCGGTGCGCTCGGCGGTTGCGAGAAGAAGCCGGAGCCGGGCACCGAATCGGCTGTGCCGGTGAAGAGGTCGGCCTTCCGCTCGATCGACATCACCGGCGCCGAATACGCACGCAACATCGAGCTGCCCGATGCCGACGGCAAGACGCGCACGCTGGCCGACTTCAAGGGCCGCGTGGTGGTGGTGTTCTTCGGCTACACGCAGTGCCCCGACGTGTGCCCGACGACGATGACCGAACTCTCCGAAGTGCGGCGCGCGCTGGGCGCCGATGCCGACAAGCTGCAGGGCGTGTTCGTCACGGTGGATCCCGAGCGCGACACGCCGCCCGTGCTGAAGGCCTATGTCGACAACTTCAACGCCGGCTTCGTGGGCCTGCGCGGCAATGCCGAGCAGACCAAGCAGGTGGCCAAGGAGTTCAAGGTGTTCTACGCCAAGGTGCCGGGCCGCAGCGAGTCGACCTACACCATCGACCACACGGCCGGCGCCTACGTGTTCGACCCGCAGGGCCGCATCCGCCTGTTCAGCCGGCACGGCGCTGGCGCGAAGGCGCTGGAGGAGGACATCCGCGCGCTGCTCGCCGAGCGCGGCGCCTGAACGCTGCCGCCGCAAACGCCAACGGCCCGTCGCCGGGCCGTCGTGCGAATCGCGGCAGATGCCGTCAGGCCATCGCTTCGAGCGCCTTGCGCATCTTCTTCAGCGCGGCCACCTCGATCTGGCGCACGCGCTCGGCGCTGATGCCGTATTCGGCCGCCAGCTCGTGCAGCGTCATGCCGCCCGAGGCGTCGTCGTTCACCGCCAGCCAGCGCTGCTCGACGATGCGGCGGCTGCGTGCGTCGAGCACCTCGAGCGCTTCGCCCAGGCCGTGGCTGGCCAGGCGGTCGCGGCGCAGCGATTCCAGCACCTGCGTCGGCTCGCCGGATTCGTCGGCCAGATAGGCGATCGGCGCGAAGGTCTCCTCGCCGTCGTCGGGCTGCGGCTCGAGCGCCAGGTCGCCGCCCGCCATGCGGGTTTCCATCTCGACCACTTCTTCGGGCTTGACCTTCAGCTCTTCGGCCACGCGCTTCACCTCGGCGGGCGTGAGCGTGTTGCGATGCGTCTGGCCATCGGCGGCGTCGTCCTTCAGATGCTGCTTCATCGAGCGCAGGTTGAAGAACAGCTTGCGTTGCGCCTTGGTGGTGGCCACCTTCACCAGCCGCCAGTTGCGCAGGATGTATTCGTGGATCTCGGCGCGGATCCAGTGCAGCGCGTAGCTCACCAGCCGCACGCCCTGGGCCGGGTCGAAGCGCTTCACGGCCTTCATGAGGCCGACGTTGCCTTCCTGGATCAGGTCACCGTGCGGCAGGCCGTAGCCCAGGTACTGGCGCGACACCGACACCACCAGCCGCAGGTGCGACAGCACCAGCCGCCCGGCCGCCTGCACGTCACCCTGCTCGCGCAGCCGCTGGCCCAGCGAAGACTCTTCGTCGGCGCTCAGCAGCGGAATGCGGTTCACGGCCGAGATGTAGGCATCGAGGTTGCCGAGCGACGGCACCAGAGCCCACGGATCACGGACGGCGAGGGCGGTGGAAGCGGTTGCGTTCATAGGCGCTTGAGAGCCTCGGGCAGCAGTTTTGGTTCCGCCATATTAGCACTCCAGGCCATCGAGTGCCAAAGTGAACATACATCGAATTCGATGGCGAATCCGCTATGTGTGCGCACGCTAACAATGACGATCCAGCGACCTGCGCGGTCGCGCCGGCTCGCTCAGACGTTGAACAGGAAGTTCATCACGTCGCCGTCGTGGACGACGTACTCCTTGCCTTCGGCGCGCATCTTGCCGGCGTCCTTGGCGCCCTGCTCGCCCTTGCAGGCGATGAAGTCGGCGTAGGCGATGGTCTGGGCGCGGATGAAGCCGCGCTCGAAGTCGGTGTGGATCACGCCGGCCGCCTGCGGCGCGGTGTCGCCGACGTGGATGGTCCAGGCCCGCACCTCCTTCACGCCGGCGGTGAAGTAGGTCTGCAGCCCGAGCAGCTTGAAGGCGGCGCGCACCAGGCGGTCGAGCCCCGGCTCGTCCTGCCCCATCTCGGCGAGGAAGAGCGCGCGGTCCTCGTCGCTCATGTCGGCAAGCTCGGCCTCGGTCTTGGCGCAGATCGCCACCACCGGCGCGTTCTGGCGCTCGGCGTAGGCCGTCAGCTTGTCGAGCAGCGGGTTGCCCTTGAAACCGTCTTCGGCCACGTTGGCGACGAACATCGCCGGCTTGGCGGTGATGAGGCACAGCGGCTTGAGCACCGCCTGCTCCTCGCGGCTGAAGGCGAGGCCGCGCACGGGCCTGGCTTCGTTGAGCGCGGCGAGGCACTTCTCCAGCACGGCGACGAGGCGCTGCGCCTCCTTGTCGCCGCCGGCCTTGGCCAGCTTGACGTTGCGCTGCAGGCTCTTCTCCACGGTCGCCAGGTCGGCCAGGCACAGCTCGGTCTGGATCACCTCGATGTCGGCCACCGGGTCGACCTTGCCCGCCACGTGGATCACGTTCGGATCCTCGAAGCAGCGCACGACGTTGACGATCGCGTCGGTCTCGCGGATGTGCGAGAGGAACTGGTTGCCGAGCCCTTCGCCCTTGCTGGCACCGGCCACCAGGCCCGCGATGTCGACGAACTCCACGATCGCCGGCACCACGCGCTCGGGCTTGACGATCGCCGCCAGCGCCTGCAGCCGCGGGTCGGGCAGCTCGACGATGCCGACGTTGGGCTCGATGGTGCAGAACGGATAGTTCTCGGCTGCGATGCCGGCCTTGGTGAGGGCGTTGAACAGGGTGGACTTGCCCACATTGGGCAAGCCCACGATGCCGCATTTGAGGCCCATGGGCGCTGCTTTCGATCGGGGTGGGGCCGGGCGCTGCGCGCCGGCGAAGGCGTTGCGCCGATTCTACGAGCGCGTTGTCAGTCGAACTTCACGTGCGCGCGGCCGCTCAGGCCGACGCCGAGCTCGCAGTCGAAGCCGCGCTCGACGATCGCGTTCATGCCGAAGGTGATCTTGCCGTCGAGGCGCGCGTCGGCACGGTAGGCGCTGATGATGGACGTCACCGCGCCGTCGGGCTCGCCGCGCGCCGGGTCGACATCGGGGATCGGGCAGCGCGAGCAGGGCTTCACCGGCCGCAGCACCACGCTGCCCTCGGGCGTGTCGAACTCGATGCGATCGAGCCAGTCCTCGCCGTGCGCGTCGAGGCCGTCGAGCACCAGGTTGGGCCGGAAGCGCGCGTTGTCGACCGCGGCCTGGCCCTGCGCGGACAGGCGCCGGTTCACCTCGTCGATCGCCGCCGCCGACACCACCAGCAGCGGGAATCCGTCGGCGAACGCGGCCACGGCTTCGGTCGGGCCGGTCCAGCGTGGGTCGCACTTGCGTTGCTGCTCGGGGTCGAAGCGTGCGAGGCGCAGCTTGCGGCCGAGGAAGTCGCTGAACCATTGCGCCGCGAGGTCGCCCATGTCGTAGGCGGCCACGGTGTCGTTCCATACGCGCACGCGGCAGGGCTCTTCCACCGCGTCGAGCGACACGTGCAGCGCGAGCATGCCGGGCGCGCGCAGCACCATGTCGTTGCCGCGCAGCGCGGGCCGCACCAGCGCCATGCGCGGCAGATCGCGCTGCGTCACGAAGGCGCCGTCGGCGTCGACGATCATCCACTCGCGGTCCCATTCGAGGCCGGTGTCGATGAGCCGCGCGCGGTCGACGGCCACGCGCGCGCACGACTTCACCGGGTGCACGAAGAGCCCGGCGATGGTGACGGTTGTGAACTCCGACATCGGGCCGCGATTGTGCCGCGGAGCATTCGATCGCTCGGCAAGGTCTTTCGACGGGGCTTCCTACAATGGGCGATGACTTCGGTCGACGTCCAGATCCGCGGCACCGGTGCCGTGGCCTGCAGCCTGGCGCTGGCGCTCGGGCCCACCGGGCTGCGCGTGGCGTTGAGCGCGGCACGCGAGCACGCCGGCGAGCCCGATGTGCGCGCCTATGCGCTCAACGCCGCGTCGCGCACGCTGCTGGCGCGCCTGCGCGTGTGGGAGGCCTTGCCGCGCGATGCCGTCACGCCGGTGTACGACATGCGCATCGAGGGCGATGCCGCGGGCTCGCTGCTCGAATTCTCGGCCTGGCAGCAGTGCACCGACGCGCTGGCCTGGATCGTCGATGCCGCTGCGCTCGACGCCGCGCTGGCCGACGCGCTGCGCTTCGCGTCGCACGTGCAGCGCAGCGACGCCGATCTCGGCGCGCCGCTCACCGTGCTCGCCGAAGGCAAGGCCTCCGCGGCGCGTGCGGCGCTGGGCGTCACGTTCGAGCGCCATGCCTACGGCCAGACCGCCGTCGCCGCGCGCCTCACGAGCGATCGCCCACACGACGGCGTGGCGTACCAGTGGTTCCGCTCGCCCGATGTGCTGGCGCTGCTGCCCTTCGACCGGCCGGCCGCGGGCCATTCGTGCGGCCTCGTGTGGTCGCTGCCCGACGAACGCGCGCGGGCCCTGCTCGCCATGGCACCCGACGCCTTCGAGGCCGAGCTGCAATCGGCCAGCGCCGGGCTGTGCGGCCACCTGAGGCTCGCCAGCGCGCGCGCAGCGTGGCCGCTCGCGATCGCCAAGGCCGACCGCATCTGCGGCCCGGGCTGGGCGCTGGCGGGCGACGCCGCGCATGTGGTGCATCCGCTGGCCGGCCAGGGCCTGAACCTGGGGCTGGCCGACGTGGCTTCGCTGGTCACCGTGCTGGCCTCGCGCGAGGCCTGGCGCGGCGTCGGCGACGAGCGCTTGTTGCGACGTTATGCGCGCGAGCGGGCGGGGCCGACGCAGGCCATGGCCCACCTGACCGACGCCTTGCTGCACACTTTCGCCCACGACAGGCCGCTGCTGCGGGAACTTCGCAACCGCGGCCTCACTCTGCTGAATCACGCTGCCCCGGCCAAGCGCTGGCTCGCGGCGCGGGCCCTGGGCCATCGAGGAATCCCATGACGCTTTCTTCCCGTTGCCGGCGCGCTGCCGCCTCCTTGCTGCTGATCTCGAGCCTGCCGCTGGCGGCGCTCGCCGACGAGGCCGTCATCCGCAAGGTGCTGCCCGAGCGGCTGCCGAACTTTCCGGCGATCGACGAGGTGACCAAGACGCCGATCCCCGGCATCTACGAGGTGCGCATCGGCGCCGAGGTGCTCTACACCGACGAGGGCGGCAACTACCTGATCCAGGGCCACCTCTACGACACCCAGGCCCGCGCCGACATCACCGAGGCGCGCCTGGCCAAGCTGTCGCAGATCGATTTCGCCAGCCTGCCGCTGAAGGACGCGATCCTGATCCGCCAGGGCACCGGCGCGCGCAAGCTCGTGGTCTTCGGCGACCCCAACTGCGGCTACTGCAAGCGCCTGGAGCGCGATCTGGTGGCGCTGAAGGACGTGTCGATCTACACCTTCCTGTATCCGATCCTGGGGCCCGATTCCAGCGTCAAGGCCAAGGACATCTGGTGCGCCAAGGAGCCGGGCAAGGTCTGGCGCGACTGGATGGTCGACGGCGTCGCGCCGCCCAAGGCCATGGGCAAGTGCGACGTGGCCGCGCTCGAGCGCAACCGCGCGCTCGGCAGCAAGCATCGCGTCAACGGCACGCCGGCGGTGGTCTACGAAGACGGCACGCGCTCGCCGGGCGCCGTGGGGCTCGACGTGCTCGAATCGCGCATCGCTTCGGCGGCGAAGAAGAGCTGAGATCGCGCCGCGGCGGGCGCGCGACAATCGCCCGCGATGATCGAATACCGCATCGCGCCGGCCGATCCGCGCACGCACCACTACCGCGTCACGCTGCGCGTGAACGCACCCGCCGCCGAGCAGGCGCTCAGCCTGCCGGTGTGGATCCCCGGCAGCTATCTGGTGCGCGAGTTCGCGCGTCACCTCTCGGGCTTGCAGGCGCGGCAGGGCACGCGCGCCGTGCGGCTGGAGCAGACCGACAAGGCACGCTGGGTCGCGCATTGCCGCGGCAGCGCCGCGCTCGAGGTGAGCTGGCGGGTGTATGCCTTCGACACCTCGGTGCGCGCGGCGTTTCTCGACGAGCGGCGCGGCTTCTTCAACGCCACCAGCCTGTGCCTGCGCGTCGAGGGCCGCGAGGCCGAGCCGCACGCGATCGAGCTGGTATCGCTGCCGCGGGGCTGGCAGGTGGCCACGGCGATGCCGGTGGCCCGGGGCGCGCGCGCTCACCGCTACGAGAGCGCCGACTACGACGAACTGGTCGACCACCCGTTCGAGCTGGGCACGTTCTGGCGCGGGCGGTTCACCGCGCGCGGCGTGCCGCACGAGTTCGTCGTGGCCGGTGCCTGGCCCGGCTTCGACGGCGAACGGCTGCTCGCCGACACGCAGCGCATCTGCGAGACGCAGATCGCGTTCTGGCACGGCGCGCGCGCGCGGCCGCCGTTTCGACGCTACGTGTTCATGCTGCAGGTCGCCGAAGAAGGCCACGGCGGGCTCGAGCACCGCGCCAGCACGGCGCTGCTGGCCGCGCGGCGCGGCCTGCCGCGCGTGGGCATGGGCGCTGCCGACGATGCCTACGTCGATCTGCTGGGCCTGATCAGCCACGAGTACTTCCACACCTGGCACGTCAAGCGCATGCGGCCGCGCGAGTTCGCGCGCTACGACTACGAGCGCGAGAACTACACGCGCTTGCTGTGGCTGTTCGAGGGCGGCACCTCGTACTACGACGACCTGTTGCTGCTGCGCGCGGGCCTGATCGAACCCGCGCGCTACCTGCGGCTGCTGGCCAAGGCGGTGAACACGGTGCGCACCACGCCCGGCCGCCAGGTGCAGAGCGTGGCCGATGCCAGCTTCGATGCCTGGGTCAAGTTCTACCGCGTCGACGAGAACACGCCCAACGCCACGGTGAGCTACTACACCAAGGGCGCGCTGGTGGCGCTGGCGCTCGACCTCACGCTGCGCCGCGAAGGCAGCTCGCTCGACGCGGTGATGCGCCAGCTGTGGCGCGCCGGCCGCGGCGGCCCGATCGACGAGGCCGCGGTGCAGCAGGCGCTGGCGCATTGCGCCGGCCGCTCGCTGGCGCGCGAGCTGGCGCGCTGGGTGCACGGCACGCAGGAGCTGCCGCTGCAGCCGCTGCTCGAGGCCGCCGGCGTGCAGTGGTCGGAGGACAAGGCCGCGTGGTCGGCCGCGCTCGGCCTGCGGCTTTCCGAAGGGCCGGTGAGCGGCATCCAGGTGAAGAACGTGCTGGCCGGCAGCGCAGCCGCGCGCGCCGGCATCAGCGTGGGCGACGAATTGCTGGCCGTCAACGGCTGGCGCCTGCGCAGGCTCGACGATGCGCAGCAATGGCTTCGCCCGGGCAGAGCGTTCGACCTGACGCTGGTGCGCGACCAGCGCCTGCACACGCTGACGGTGCGGCCGCAGGCGCGTTCGCCGCTCGCGCACACGGTGCGGCTGGGCCTGCACACCGCGCCCGAACGTTCGGCCGCCGTGGTGCGGCGGGCATGGTTGGGGCGCTGACGATCGTGCGGCCGGCGCTGCTGCGCCGGCCAGGGGTGCTGCTCACGGCACTGGTGGTGATGCTCGTTCACCTGTGGCTGGCCGACGATCTGCTGGAGGACCGCATCGGCATCGGCGCATCGCGCGAGGCGATCCGCCGCATGGAGGTGGCCTACGTGCGCGAGCTGGCGGTGGCGCCGCCGCCCGAGCCTGCAGCCGCGCCGGCACCTGCCGCGCCGCCGGCGCCCAGGCCGCGCCGCGCGTCCGCTGCCAAACCGCCGAAGCCCGCGTCGGCGCCCGAGCCGGCGGCGCCCGAACCGGTGCAGGTGGCGCAGATCGAGCCACCGCCGCCCCTGCCCACGCCCGAGCCGGCGCCACCGATCGCGGCGGTGCCCGAGCCGGCATCGGCGGCGCTGCAGCCGGCGGCGGAGGCTTCGGTGCCTGCGCTGGCTGCACCGCCCGCGCCCGCCGCGCCGGCGAGCGCCGCATCAGCGCCGGCGGCCAGGCCGTTCGACTGGCCGCCGTCGACGCGAATGACCTACACGCTGGCCGGCAACTACCGCGGCGACGTGCAGGGCGACGCCACGGTGGAGTGGGTCCGCGTCGGGCTGCGCTACCAGGTGCACCTGCAGGCCATCGTCGGGCCGTCGTTCGCGCCGATCCTGATGCGGCGCGTCAGCAGCGAAGGCGAGTTAGGCGAGGCCGGCCTGTCGCCGCGGCGCTTCGAGGGCGAGCAGCGCGTGGCCTTCAAGCAGCGGCGCTGGGCGATGCAGTTCGAGCCCGAGCGCGTGAAGCTGCCCGAAGGCCGCGAGGCACCGACGATGCCCGGCGTGCAGGATGAGGCGAGCCTGTTCGTGCAGCTGACGTGGATCTTCACCACGCAGCCGCAGCTGCTGCGCGTGGGGCAGACGATCGAGGTGCCGCTCGCGCTGCCGCGTCGTGTGGAGATGTGGCAGTACGACGTGGCCGGCGAGGAGACGCTGCGCCTGCCCTTCGGCGAGGTGCAGGCGCTGCATGTGCGGCCGCGCCGCGTGGCGCGCCCCGGCGGCGACATGACGGCGCAGATCTGGTTCGCGCCGGGGCTGCAGTACCTGCCGGTGCGCATCCTGATCCAGCAGGATCCGCAGACCTTCGTCGATCTGGTGCTGCAGCGGCCGCCGCAGCAGGCCGAGCAGCGCTGATGTTGACCCCCAAGCTCGCGTTCGCTCGCTGCCCCCCGAGGGGGCGCTCAGCGGCTTCGGGCGGCCGGGCGCCGCTGAGGCGTTCCTCCGCTCGGCGAGAATGGGCGATCGCAAGGAGGTCGGAAGACATGTCGGAATCCCTGGTGCTGGTGGAGCGGCGCGGCGACGGCGAGCGTCGCGTGGGCCTGTTGACGCTGAATCGCCCGAAGCAGCTCAATGCGCTCAACGACGCGCTGATGGACGAACTCGGCGCCGCGCTGAAGGCCATGGATGCCGATGCCGGCATCGGCTGCATCGTGATCACCGGCAACGACAAGGCCTTCGCGGCCGGCGCCGACATCGCGGCGATGGCGAAATTCGAGTACCCCGAGGTCTACCAGCGCGACTTCATCAGCCGCAACTGGGAGACGATCCGCAGCGTGAGGAAACCCGTGATCGCCGCGGTGGCCGGCTTCGCGCTCGGCGGCGGCTGCGAGCTGGCGATGATGTGCGACTTCATCATCGCCGCCGACACCGCGCGCTTCGGCCAGCCCGAGATCAAGATCGGCATCATCCCCGGCGCCGGCGGCACGCAGCGCCTGCCGCGCGCGGTGGGCAAGAGCAAGACGATGGACATGGTGCTCACCGGCCGCATGATGGACGCCGCCGAGGCCGAGCGTGCGGGCCTGGTCTCGCGCATCGTGCCGGCCGACAAGCTGCTGCCCGAGGCGATCGCCACGGCCGAGGCCATCTGCGCGTTGAGCGGCCCGAGCGTGCTGATGGCCAAGGAATGCGTGAACCGCTCGTTCGAGGCCAGCCTGAGCGACGGGCTGATGTACGAGCGGCGCCTGTTCCATTCGCTGTTCGCCACGCAGGACCAGAAGGAAGGCATGGACGCCTTCCTGGCCAAGCGCAAGCCGGCGTTCAGGAACGGCTGAGCAGCGCGGCCGCGTTCAACCTTCCCGGCGCAAGGCCGGGAGCGTCACGATTCCCGGCGCAAGGCCGGGAGCCTCACGATTCCCGGCGCAAGGCCGGGAGCCTCACGATTCCCGGCGCAAGGCCGGGAAGAGGATCACATCGCGGATGCTCGGGCTGTCGGTCAGCAGCATCACCAGCCGGTCGATGCCGACGCCGCAGCCGCCGGTGGGCGGCATGCCGTATTCGAGCGCGCGGATGAAATCGGCGTCGTAGTACATCGCCTCCTCGTCACCGGCCTCCTTGGCCTTGGCCTGCGCGAGGAAGCGCTCGGCCTGGTCCTCGGCGTCGTTGAGCTCCGAGAAGCCGTTGCCGAATTCGCGGCCGGTGATGAACAGCTCGAAGCGCTCGGTGATCGCGGGGTTGCCGTCGCTGGCGCGCGCCAGCGGCGACACCTCCACCGGGTACTCGATGATGAAGGTAGGGTCCCAGAGCTTTTCTTCCACCACCGCCTCGAACAGGCCGAACTGCAGCTCGGCCAGGCCCCAGTGCGTCGGCGGCTCCTCGCCGGCGTGGCGCAGCCGCTCGTGCAGCACCTTGGCGTCGGCCGCCTGCTCGGGCGTGAGGCCGGCGTGCGCCACCAGCGCATCGCGCACCGTGAGGCGGGCGAAGGGCTTGTCGAGGTCCACCGTGCGGCCGCCGTAGCTCAGCAGCGCCGAGCCCGAGGCCTGGCGCGCGGCATGGCGCAGCACGCCCTCGGTGAAGTCCATCAGGTCGTGGTGGTTCCAGTAGGCCGCATAGAACTCCATCATCGTGAATTCCGGGTTGTGCCGGACGCTGATGCCTTCGTTGCGGAAGCTGCGGTTGATCTCGAACACGCGCTCGAAGCCGCCGACGACGAGCCGCTTCAGGTACAGCTCGGGCGCGACGCGCAGGAACATCTGCTGGTCGAGCGTGTTGTGGTGCGTGACGAAAGGCTTGGCGTTCGCGCCACCGGGGATCGGGTGCAGGATCGGCGTCTCGACCTCCAGGAAGCCGTGCTCGACCATGAAGTTGCGGATCGAGCTGACCGCCTTGCTGCGCGCCACGAAGCGCGCGCGCGAGGCCTCGTCGGTCATCAGGTCGACGTAGCGCTGGCGGTACTTCTGCTCCTGGTCGGTCATGCCGTGGAACTTGTCGGGCAGCGGCCGCAGGCTCTTGGTGAGCAGGCGGATCGAGCTGGCCTTGACCGTCAGCTCGCCGGTCTTGGTGCGCATCAGCGTGCCTTCGCAGCCGACGATGTCGCCCAGGTCCCAGTGCTTGAAGTCGGCGTAGGCGGCTTCGCCGACGCCGTCGGTGGTGACGCGCAGCTGGATGCGGCCGTGCGTCTTGCCGAACGAGCCGTCCTGCAGCGTGGCGAAGCTCGCCTTGCCCATCACCCGCTTGAGCATCATGCGGCCGGCCACGGCCACCGCCACGCCCTGCGGCTCCAACTCCTCGTTGGGCATCTCGGCATAGCGCTGCTGCAGCTCGGCCGCGTGGTGGCGGGGCTTGAAGTCGTTGGGGAAGGCGGGGCCGCGCTGGCGCAACGCCGCGAGCTTGGCGCGGCGCTCGGCGATGAGCGAGGAGTCGTCGGTGGAGTCGGTCATGATCGTCGGGCGCGGCATGAGGAGCCGATTGTAGGTTTCGCCGTTCGCGCGGCCGCTGGGCGACGGGCCCGTCGACGGCCCGATGGGATAATCCGCGCCATGCGAGGCGCCCGCGCATGAGCCGTCTGATCGAGCCCATCGTCGGGCGGCCGATCCGCCTGGCGTTGGCCGGCTGCGGGCGCATTGCCGCCAGCCACTTCGCAGCGATCGAACAGCACCGCGGTGACGTGTCGCTCGTCGCCGTGTGCGACACCGACCCCGCCGCGCTGGCCGCCGCGGTGAAGCGCACGAAGGCCAAGGGTCATGCCGACCTGGGTGCGATGCTGCGCGCAGGCGGCATCGACGCCGTCGTGCTGTGCACCCCCAGCGGCTTGCATGCCGCGCAGGCCATCGAGTGCGCGGCCGCGGGCCTGCACGTGGTCACCGAAAAGCCGATGGCCACGCGCTGGCAGGACGGACTCGACATGGTGCGCGCCTGCGACGCCGCGGCCGTGCGCCTCTTCGTCGTCAAGCAGAACCGCCGCAACGCCACGCTGCAGCTGCTCAAGCGCGCGGTCACCGCAGGCCGCTTCGGCCGCATCTACGCGGTGGCCGTGAACGTGTTCTGGACGCGGCCGCAGAGCTACTACGACAGCGCCGCGTGGCGCGGCACCTGGGAGTTCGACGGCGGCGCGTTCATGAACCAGGCCAGCCACTACGTGGACCTGCTCGACTGGATCGTCGGCCCGGTGGAAAGCGTGATGGCCTACACCGGCACGCTGGCGCGCGACATCGAGGTCGAAGACACCGGCGTGGCCGCGCTGCGCTGGCGCAGCGGCGCGATGGGCACGCTCAACGTCACGATGCTCACGCACCCGAAGAATCTCGAAGGCTCGATCACCGTGCTCGGCGAGAAGGGCACGGCGCGCATCGGCGGCGTGGCGGTGAACCGCATCGAGCAGTGGGAATTCGCCGCGCCGCACGCCATGGACAGCGAGGTCGCAGGCGCCAGCTACGAGGTCAGCTCGGTCTACGGCCATGGCCACGCGCTGTACTACGACAACGTGATCGAGACGCTGCGCGGGCACGCGCAAGCCGACACCGACGGCCGCGAGGGCCTGCGCGCACTCGAGCTGTTGATCGCGATGTACCTGTCGGCGCGCGACGGCCGGCGCGTGAGCCTGCCGCTGCAGCTGTGAGTGGCCGAACGTGGCGGTGACGATCCACCCCTCGGCCATCGTCGATGAGGGCGCGCAGCTCGGCGACGGCTGCCGCGTCTGGCACTTCGTGCACATCAGCGCCGGCGCGCGCATCGGGCGTGGCTGCTCGTTCGGCCAGGGCGTGTTCGTCGGCAACGACGTGGTGATCGGCGACAACGTGAAGGTCCAGAACAACGTGTCGGTCTACGACGCGGTGAGCCTCGAAGACGACGTGTTCTGCGGCCCGAGCATGGTGTTCACCAACGTCTACAACCCGCGCTCGGCGGTGCCGCGCAAGAGCGAATACCGGCGCACGCTGGTGCGGCGCGGCGCCACGCTGGGCGCCAACTGCACCATCGTGTGCGGCGTGACGATCGGCCGCCATGCCTTCGTGGCTGCCGGCGCGGTGGTCAACCGCGACGTGCCCGATTTCGCGCTCGTGGCCGGCGTGCCGGCGCGGCGCATCGGCTGGATGAGCCGCCACGGCGAGCGCCTCGCACTGCCCGCCAGCGGCCGCGGCGAGGCCGCCTGCCCGGCCACCGGCGAACGCTACCGCCTCGACGGCGACACACTCGCACCATGCAATTCACCGACCTGAAGTCGCAGTACGCGGCGCTGGCGCCGAGCATCGCCGCGCGCATCCAGCGCGTGCTCGACCACGGCCAGTACATCCTCGGCCCCGAAGTGGCCGAGCTCGAGGCGGCGCTGGCCGCGTTCACCGGCAGCCGGCACTGCATCACCGTGGCCAGCGGCACCGAGGCACTGCTGATCGCGTTGATGGCGCTCGACCTCGCGCCCGGCGACGAGGTGATCACGAGCGCGTTCACCTTCGCGGCCACCGCCGAGATGATCGTGCTCGCCGGCGGCGTGCCGGTGTTCGCCGACGTCGAGCCCGACACGTGCAACCTCGACACGTCGCGCGTCGAGGCGCTCGTCACGCCGCGCACGCGCGCCGTCATGCCGGTCAGCCTGTACGGCCAGGTGGCCGACATCGACGAGATCAATGCCATCGCCGCACGCCACGGCCTGGCGGTGATCGAGGACGCGGCGCAGAGCTTCGGCGCGGTCTACAAGGGCCGCCGCTCGTGCGCCCTCTCGACCTTCGGCGCGACCAGCTTCTTCCCGAGCAAGCCGCTGGGCTGCTACGGCGACGGCGGTGCGCTGTTCACCGACGACGAGCGCCTCGCGCGCGCGGCGCGCGAGATCCGCGTCCACGGCCAGAGCGGGCGCTACGAGCACACGCGGCTCGGCGTCGGCGGCCGCCTCGACACGATCCAGGCCGCCGTGCTGCTGGCCAAGCTCGAGCGCTTCGCGTGGGAGCTCGAGCGCCGCGCGGCGATCGGCGCGCGCTACCAGCGGCTGCTGCATGGCATCGAGCAGGTCGCGGTGCGGCCCGACCGCAACTCGGTGTGGGCGCAGTTCACCGTGATGGTCGACGACCGCGACGCGGTGCAGGCAGCGCTGAAAGCCGATGGCATCCCGACGGCGGTGCACTACCCCAAGCCGCTCGATCGCCAGATCGCCTACGCGCGTTTCGCGCGGGCCGGCGCGTGCCCGGTCAGCGAGCGCCTGGCCGCGCGCGTGCTCAGCCTGCCGATGAGCGCGGACCTGAGCGAAGCCGACCAGGACCGCGTGGTCGCGGCGCTGCGCCGAGCCCATAGCACTTGAAGTGAATCCACCGCCCACGCGTTGGCTCGCGGCGGCCATGCGCCACTGACATGCGTGCCGCGCACTGGTCGGTGATCTGGCAGGCCGCCGGGTCGGCAGCCACGCTGGCGGCGGCGCTGTGGGTGTCGTGGCGCTTCGGCCTCGCGGCGCAGGGCGAGTTCGGCCTTGCGAAGAGCTGGTTCGACGTGGCGGCGGTGACCGCAGTGGTCGGCCTGCCGCAGGCCCTGCTGCATCTGCAATACCGCCGCGGCGTCGCAGCGGCTGCGTTGCTGCGTTGGCTCGCGCGCTGGGTGGCGGGGCTGGCGGGTCTGGCGCTCGTGGCTGCGCCGCTGCTGGCCCGGCAGGGCCACACGCTCGCGGCGCTGGTGATCGCATCGCTGCCCTTCGCTGCCGCGCATCTGCTCGCGCGCTCGCTGCTGATGCCCACGCGCGGCGTGGTCGTGTTCGGCATCGTCACCGCGCTGCCCGCGTTGCTGCTGCTGGCCGGCGTGCTGGCCATGGGCGCGGCCGGGCAGGGCACGCACTTCGATCGGCTGCTGCTCGCGGTGGCGGTGCTTGCCGGCATCGTGAGCGCGACGATGGCCTGGCGCAGCGCAGGCCGCCCGACGCGCGACGACTGGTCGCGGCGCGAGCTGTGGTCGGTGAGTCTGCAAAGCGCCGTGCAGGCCGCGCTCGCCGCCGCGCTGGCCGCGGCCCTGCTCAGCACGGTCGCAGCGCTCGGCGGCGACAAGGCCGATGTCGGCGCGGCGTCGCTCGGCTGGCATGTGTACCAGGTGTTCGCGGCTGCGGCCGGCTACGCAGCACCGCTGATCTTCGACCGTCTTGCGCGCCACGACAGTCCGGCGTTGCCGCGCTGGCCGATGCCGGTGCGCGCGGCCGCGGTCGCGCTGCTCGCATTGGCCGCGCTGGCGCTGGTGCTGGCGCAACTCGTGCCGCGCTGGTCGGCCTGGCTCGTGCCGCTGGCGGTGATGCTGCCGGCGGGGCTTGCGGGAGTGGCCGCGCGCGTGGCGGGCACGGTGCTGCTGGCGCGCGCGGCGTATCTCGAGCTCAGCGTGCAGGCGGCTGCGCGGCTGGCGATCGCGGTGGCCGTGACGGCGCTCGCGCTGCGCGCCCTGCCGGCTGCGAGCGCACTCGCGCTCGCGCTGCTGGCCATCGAGCTGGCCACCTGGTGGCGGTGTGCGTGGCTGGCGCGGCGGAGTGCCAGATGAACGCGCGCCTGGTGCTGTTCACGACCAACCATCCGTTCACGCACACCGGCGGCGAGACCATGTTCGTCGGCCCCGAACTGCCGGCGTTGGCGGCGGCGTTCGACTCGGTGCTCGTGGTGCCGCTGCACGACGACGGCGACGAGCTGGCGCTGCCGCCGGGCTGCGCGGTCGATCGCGGCCTGGCGCAGCGCTGGCGCCGCGCGCGCTGGCGCTGGATGCTGCAGGCGCTGCGCTGGCCCGGCTTCGCGCGCGAGCTGCGGCGCGCCCTCGCCATCGGCGGTGCGGCCGGTGCCGCGCGCGTCTGGCGCTGGGCCGCCGTCGCAGTTGCGACATGGGACTGGCTGCGCGCGTCGGACCTGCAAGCGCCCCTGCTGTACAGCTACTGGCGCCACGGGCAGACGCTGGCGGCCGCGCGCTGGGCGGCACGACACGGCACCGCTGCCGCGACGCGCGTGCACCGCTACGAGCTGTACGACGAGGCCTTCGATCCGCCGTTCCAGCCCTGGACCTCGGTCTACCGCGAGCTGGCGCTGGTGATCGCGGTCGCGCAGCAGGGCGCCGACTACCTGCGTGCGAAGGGTGTCGAACGCGTTGTCGTCTCGCGCCTCGGTGTGGCGGCCGCAGCGCGGCGCGCGGCCGCGTCGGCCGATGGCGCCTGGCGCATCGTCTCATGCAGCACCCTCACGCCGGTCAAGCGCGTCGAGCGCTGCGCGGCAGCGCTCGCCGAACTCGCACGCCGGATGCCTGACACCGCTATCGAGTGGACGCACTTCGGCGCCGGCCCCACGCTGCCGGCGGTGCAGGCCGCGCTGCGCGAGGCGCCGGCCAACCTGAAGTCTCACCTCGCCGGCCAGGTGGCCAACGAGGCGGTGCTGGCGCACTACCGGAACCAGCCGGTCGACGCCTTCGTGCTGCTGAGCGACGGCGAGGGGCTGCCGGTCTCGATCCAGGAGGCGCTTGCGTACGGCATCCCGGTGGTGGCCACAAACGTCGGCGGCGTGGCCGAGGCGGTGGGCAGCGACAATGGCGCCCTGGTGCCGGCCGATGCGTCGAGCGCTCGCGTTGCCGACGCGATGCAGGCTCTGCTGCTCGCGCCGGAACGCGAACGCGCGGCGAGGCGCGAGGCCGCGTGGCAGCGCTGGGCGCGCGACTTCGACGCCCGGCGCAACCATGCCGAACTGGCGGCGCGCCTGGCCGCCCTGCAACCTCGATGAACCCGAGCCCCGACGACCTCGACTACCTGCACGGCCGCCGTTTCTCGAACGGCCATGCCTTCGCGCTCGGCAACCGCGGCCGCGCGCCGCGCCGCGCCGACCGCCTGGTCGAGCTGGCGCGCGGGCGCAGCGTGCTGCACGTGGGTTGCTGCGACCACCTGCCGCTGGTGCGGCAGAAGATGGCGTTGGGCGTGTACCTGCACCAGAACCTGACGAACGCGGCGCGGCGCTGCGTGGGCGTCGACACCAATGCCGAAGGCGTGGCGCTGCTGCGCGAGCTGGGCTTCGCCGAGGTCTTTCTGCCCGACGAGGCACCGGACCAAGACTACGAGGTGTGCCTGCTGGCCGACGTGATCGAGCATGTCGGCGACCCGGTGAGCTTTCTGCGCGCGATGCGCCGCCACCGCTTCGGCGAGCTGGTGATCGCGACGCCGAACGCCTTTCGCTGTCGCAACGCGCTGCCCGGGCCGGAGCTGGTCAACACCGACCACCGCTTCTGGTTCACGCCCTACACGCTGTGCAAGGTGCTGGTCGACGCCGGCTACGAGCCGCTTGCGGTCGAGCTGTGCCACGGCGACTACGCGACCTGGCGCGGCGCACTCGCCGCGCGCATGACCGACTTCGTGCCGCGCTGGCGCGACTCGATCGTCGTGCGCGCACGGCCATGAGGGGCCGCACGGCGTGAACATCCTCTACATCGACCACTACGCCGGCAGCCCCGCGCTGGGCATGGAGTACCGGCCGTACTACCTGGCGCGCGAATGGGTGCGCATGGGCCACGCCGTGCAGGTGCTGGCGGCCGACCACTCGCACGTGCGCACCGTGCAGCCCGCCGCGGGCGACGAGCGCATCGACGGCATCGCCTACCGCTGGTACGCCACGCCGAGTTACCAGGGCAACGGCATCGGGCGGGCGAGGAACATCTGGGCCTTTCTCGCCGCGGCGTGGCGCGACACGCCGCGCCTGCTGCGCGAATGCCGGCCCGACGCGGTGATCGCCTCCAGCACCTACCCGATGGACATCTGGGTCGCGCGGCGCATCGCGCGCCGCGCGGGTGCCTGGCTCGTCTACGAGATCCACGACCTGTGGCCGCTGTCGCCGATCGAGCTCTCGGGCATGTCGCCTCGGCATCCGTTCATCCGCCTGTGCCAGAGGGCGGAGGACGATGCCTATCGCGACAGTGACGCGGTCGTCTCGATGCTGCCTTGCGTGCACGAGCACGCGGCTGCGCACGGGCTGGACCTGCGGCGCCTGGCGATCGTGCCCAACGGCATCGACCCCGACGAATGGCAGCGAACGCCCGAAGCGCTGCGCGCCGACGTGCGTGCGGCCATCGCCGCCGCGCGCGCCGCAGGCCGGATCGTGGTGGGCTACGCCGGCTCGATGGGCCTGCCCAACGCGCTGGACACGCTGCTCGACGCCGCCAAGCTGCTGGCCGGCGAGCCGCTGGCCTTCGTGCTGGTGGGCGACGGGCACGAGCGCGCGCGCCTGGCGCAGCGCGTGCGGCAGGAGACAATCGCCCACGTGAGCTTGCTGCCGCCCATCCCCAAGGCCCAGGTACCGTCGTTCCTGGCCGAACTGGACATGGCCTACATCGGCTGGCAACGCGTGCCGATCTATCGCTTCGGCATCGCGCCGAACAAGCTGATGGACTACATGATGGCCGGCTGCGCCGTGCTGCATTCGGTGGAGGCGGGCAACGACGCGGTGGCCGATGCCGGCTGCGGCCTCACGGTGGCGCCGGAGTCGCCGCAGGCCGTGGCCGACGGCCTGCGCCGGCTCGCGGCGCTGAGTGCCGGCGAGCGCCGCGCGATGGGCGAGCGCGGCCGCGCCTACGTGCTGGCGCATCACAGCTACCCCGTGCTGGCGCGGCGGTTCGTCGAGGCTCTGCAGGCATGAGCACACCCTCGGTCGATCGCGAGCCGCAGGCGGTGGCCGACCGCTATGCGCGCCGCAACGCCGACGATCGCTACAGTCTGCTCAACCCCGACGTCTGGCAGACCGTGCAGGAGCGCCAGCGCGCGATGCTGCACCTGTTTGCGCACCTGGGCTGGAGCGATCTCGCGTCGCGCCGCGTGCTCGAGGTGGGCTGCGGCACCGGCGGCAACCTGCTCGAGCTGCTGCGGCTGGGCTTTCAGCCGCGCAACCTGGCCGGCATCGAGCTGCTGCCCGATCGCTACGCCCAGGCCATGCAGAGCCTGCCGGCCGGCGTGACGCTGATGCAAGGCGATGCATTGCAGGCCAAGCTGCCCGACGACAGCGAAGACATCGTGATGCAGGCCACCGTGTTCTCGTCGCTGCTCGACGCGCCGTTCCAATGGAAGCTGGCGCAGGCCATGTGGCGCTGGGTGCGGCCCGGCGGCGGCGTGCTGTGGTACGACTTCACGGTGAACAACCCGCGCAATGGCGACGTGCGCGGCGTGCCGGTGGCGCGCATTCGCGAGCTGTTTCCGCAAGGCCGCCTCTCGGTGCGGCGCGTCACGCTGGCGCCGCCGCTCGCGCGCGCGGTCTGCCGGGTGCATCCGTCGCTGTACACGGTGTTCAACGCGATGCCGCTGCTGCGCACGCATGTGCTGGCGTGGATCGAGAAGCCGGGTGCGCGATGAGCACGGCGCCGTTCCTGCCGTTCGCGCTGCCCGACATCGGCGACGAAGAGATCGCCGAGGTGGTGGACACGCTGCGCTCGGGCTGGCTCACCACGGGCCCGAAGGCCAAGCGCTTCGAGACTGAGTTTGCCGCGTTCCTCGGCGACGAGACGCTGCACTGCATCGCGGTGAACTCGGCCACCGCCGGGCTGCACCTCGCGCTCGAGGCGCTGGGCATAGCGCCGGGCGACGAGGTCATCACCACCACGCACACCTTCACCGCCACCGCCGAGGTGGTGCGCTACCTCGGCGCCGACGTGCGGCTGGTGGACATCGACCCGGCGACGCTGAACATCGATGCGCGCCTCGTCGAGGCCGCGATCACGCCGCGCACGAAGGCCATCATCCCGGTGCACTACGGTGGTCTTGCGGCAGACATGCCGGCGATCCTGGCCATCGCCCGGCGCCATGGCCTGAAGGTGGTGGAAGACGCGGCCCATGCGCTGCCGGCCACCAGCGGCGGGCGGCTCGTCGGCACGCTCGAGAGCGACGCCACCGTGTTCAGCTTCTACGCCAACAAGACCATCACCACCGGCGAGGGCGGCATGCTGGTGACGCGCAGCGACGCGCTGGCCCGGCGCGCGCGGGTGATGCGGCTGCACGGAATCAGCCGCGACGCGTTCGACCGCTTCACGTCGAAGGCGCCGAGCTGGTATTACGAGATCGTGGCGCCGGGGTTCAAGTACAACCTGACCGACATCGCGGCGGCGATCGGGTTGCAGCAACTGAAGAAGGCGCGGGCGTTCGCGCAGCGGCGCGCCGAGATCGCGCAGCGCTACACCGAGGCGCTGGCGTCGCTGCCGCTCGCGCTGCCGCCCGGGCCGCCGGCCGGCGAGCAGCACGCGTGGCATCTGTATGCGATCCGCCTCGCCGACGGCGTGGGCGTGGCGCGCGATCGCTTCATCGAGCAACTCTACGCGCGTGGCATCGGCTGCAGCGTGCACTACATACCGCTGCACCAGCACCCGTACTGGCGCGAGCGCTACGGCCTGAGCGAAGGCATGTTCCCGCACAGCCAGCACGCCTACGAGCGGATGCTGAGCCTGCCGATCTACACGCGTATGAGCGATGCCGACACGGCGCGCGTGGCGACTGCCGTGAAGGCCACGCTCGGTGCGTGACGGCGGATGCCCAAGCGCGTGTTCGACGTGATCGTGGCCGCTGCGGTGTTGGCCTTGCTGGGGCCGCTGATCGCACTGGCGGCGCTGTGGGTAAAGCTCGATTCGCCCGGGCCCGCCCTGTTTCGCCAGGAGCGGGTGGGGCGGGGCGGCAGGCTGTTCCGTATCCACAAGCTGCGCACGATGCACGCCAACGCCGTGGCCATCGGCCCCGGCCTCACCGCACAGCACGATGCACGCGTCACACGAGCCGGGCGATGGCTGCGCCGCCATCGGGTCGACGAACTACCGCAGTTGATCGACGTGCTGCTCGGGCACATGAGCCTGGTGGGCCCGCGGCCCGAGTTGCCGAAGTACGTAGCGCTCTATCCGCCGGCCCTGCGCGACCAGGTGCTCGCCGTGCGACCCGGCATCACGGATCCGGCGTCGCTCGAGTTTCTCGACGAAGCCGCTGCAATGGTCGGTGCGGCAGATCCGGAACAGGTGTACGTGCAGCAGATCCTCCCGCTCAAGCTGCAGCGGCAGTGCGAGTACGCGCGGCGTGCCACGCTGGCCTCCGACGTGATGGTGCTGGGCCGCACGCTGCGCGTGCTGCTGGCGAGGTAGCGGCGATGGCAACCAACGGCGGCGCGCTGCCCACCGTCTGGCACCGGCTGGATCACTTCCTGGCGCGCGTGAGGCCGCACCGCGAGCCGCTGTCGCTGCTGATCGATGCGGCGCTGGTGGCCGTGGCCTGGAATGCCACCTACCTGTTCCGCCTGGGCTTCGAGCGCTGGATCAGCGCCAGGCCCGCCTACGACGCGTGGGTGATGCTGTGCATCGTGGCGGTCTACGCAGTGATGTTCTCGCTGCTGCAGGTGCCGCGCGGCATGTGGCGCTTCTCGGGGTTCGGCGAGGTGCGGCGCATTGCGCTGGCCTGCGCGGCCGCAGGTGCACTCGGCGCCATCGGGGTGATGCTGCTGCAGCTCAGGCAGGTGCCGCGCGCGGTGCTGGCGCTGCACCCCGTGGTCAGCTTGATGACGCTGGCGCTGGTGCGCATGTCGTACCGCATGCTGTACGAGCATGCGCGTTCGCGCATCACCGGCAGCGATGCCGAGATCCGCCGCGCCGTCGTGATCGGCGCCGGCGAGGCCGCACGGCTGCTGGTGGCGGGCATCCACCGGCAGGGCTGGATCGTGCTCGGCTTGCTCGACGACGACCCGCACAAGCTGCATGCCCGCATCGCGGGCGTGCCCGTGCTGGGGCCGATCAGCGCGCTGCGCGATCGGCAGCTGCTGGGCGCGGCCACGCACCTGATCCTGGCCATTCCATCGACCCGCGGTGCGCGCCGCAAGGAGATCCTCGAGCTGGCCGCAGGCACCGGCCTGCCCGTGGTGACGGTGCCCTCGGCCGACGAGCTGCGCGACGGCAACCAGCGCGTCGACCGCCTGCGCGAGATCGAGCCCGAGGACCTGCTGGGCCGCGAGCCGGTGCAGCTCGACGAGGCCGGCATCGGCGAGACGCTGCGCGGCAAGACGGTGCTGATCACCGGCGCCGGCGGCAGCATCGGCAGCGAGCTGTGCCGGCAGGTGGCGCACTACCAGCCTGCGCGCCTCGTGCTCTACGAGCTGAGCGAATTCAACCTGTACACGATCGAGCAGGATCTGGGCGAGCGCTTTCCGGGGCTGCAGCTCGTGAAGCTCATCGGCGACGTGAAGGACCTGGACCATCTGCGCGCCACTTTCGGCAAGTGGAAACCGCAGGTGGTGTTCCACGCCGCGGCGTACAAGCACGTGCCGCTGATGGAAGAAGACAACGCCTTCGCGGCACTGCGCAACAACACGCTGGGCACCTACCACGCGGCGCTCGCCGCGGCCGAAAGCGGCGTCGAGCGTTTCGTGCTGATCAGCACCGACAAGGCGGTGAACCCGACCAGCGTGATGGGTGCCACCAAGCGGGCGGCGGAGATGGTGGTGTCGGCGATGGCGAAGGAGCACGGTGCGACGCGCTTCATGGCCGTGCGTTTCGGCAATGTGCTCGGCTCCAGCGGCAGCGTGATCCCCAAGTTCAAGGAGCAGATCGCCAAGGGCGGCCCGGTGACGGTGACGCACCCGGAGATCATTCGCTACTTCATGACGATCCCGGAGGCGGCGCGGCTGGTGCTGCAGGCGGCGGCGATCGGCGAGAGCGGGCAGGTGCTGGTGCTCGACATGGGCGAGCCGGTGAAGATCGTGGAGCTGGCGCGGCAATTGATCCTCCTCTCGGGTCACGGGGCAGAGGAGATCGCGATCGAGTTCGCGGGGCTAAGGCCAGGGGAGAAACTGTACGAAGAACTGCTCGCCGATGCAGATACGTCAGGGTCGACGATGATTCGGCAGCTCAGGTTCGCACGGCTAAACGGCAAGCAGGAGGCGATCGAGCTGCTATTGCATTGGATCTGCACTACGCCGAGTGACGCCCTGCACAGCGAGGTGCGCTCGCGGCTGCGGCATGCGGTACCCGAGTACGCACTGACCGAACGCGAGTGGTCCGACGACTCGCATATGCCGGTGCGCCGTTGATCTTGTCGAATGGCGACGGCAGGCTGCACACGCGTGCCCGACGTTCCTGGCGCTTGTCATCAGCAGCGTGAGATGACCTCGCTGTAGATTCCCACTGTGTCGCGGACCACTGACTCGACGCCGAATTTCTCGATGGCGAGCTTGCGGCCAGCCGCGCCATAGCGGGCTCTTCTGTGTGGGTCGCCGATCAGGGCGCCCAGCGCGCTAGCTAGTGCGCTCGCATCCTTGGCAGGAACGAGATCTCCGGTCGTGCCGGCCACGATGGCTTCGCGGCATCCGATCACGTCGGTTGTGACGATCGCGCATCCGGCGGCAGCCGCTTCGAGCAGGGCTTTGGGCATGCCCTCCCTGTAGGATGGAAGACAGACAATGGCGGCGCGGGCGAGGAGCGCGGGCATGTCGTGCACATGCCCCGACCACTCGACGATGCCCTCACTGATCCAGGTGCGAATGCGTTCCGTTGAAATCGCGCTGGGATTGGCATAGTCGGCCGTTCCCGCCAACAGAAACCGCCACGTGCACCCTTGCTGACGCAGCATGCGTGCGGCTGCCACGAACTCGAACACACCCTTGTCGGCGAGCATCCGCGCGGGCAACACGACGAGAGCGTCCCTAGGCGCCGCGGGATCGTTGGCAAAGAGCGCGAGATCAACACCCGAGCCCGGAATGAGCCGCATCTCGGCTGGCTCTGCCAAGCCGGCGGCCAGGATCATTTCGGCATCATCGCGGTTCTGAACGACGACGCGCTTGCAGCGGTGCCCGTAGGCCAAACGCGAGAGGGCGCGCGTAGCCCAGGCCGCGATGTGCCGCGATGTCGATACAGCGCCTGCAGTGGCAGCGTATCCCATACCAGTGACCGCAAGCACGAGCGCTGGAACGCCTACCAACCTTGCAGCGATGCCTCCGTACAGCACGCCCTTCGGCGAAGCGCAATGCACCAGTGTTGGCCGAAATCTCAACATCTGCCGAACCATCTGGCCAATGGCGACAAGCTCGACCAAGGGGTTGATGCCGCTCGCACCGAACGCAACTCGCCAATGCCTAATGCCCTGCTTGGCAAGCTCTTCGACCGCGATCTGCTCCAGGGTCGCGCTGCCGGCCTGACCCGTACAAAGCGCCACGTCGTAACCGAGGGATCGGGCCTCGAGTGCAAGCGGGAGGCGATGGGACACGAAGAACGCCGCAGTGTTGACGACGAACAGGATGCGGGGGGTCATGTCGTACCGGCGACTGCGGTCGGCTGCACGCTCTGGAGCCATGTCTGAAACATGAGCACGGCCCATAAGGCGCTCTCGCAATTCTGTCGTCCACTCAGGTGATCCGCCCAGCGCTCGCGAATTGGAGCGGCGCGCAGATAGCCATGCTTCTCGAGCGTCGATTCTGACAACAGGTCTTCGGCCCATTCTCGGAGGGGACCGCGTAGCCACTGGCCGATAGGCACCGCGAAACCGGCCTTCGGCCGCTCGATCAGGGTACGTGGCACATAACGCCATAGGATCTGTCGAAGCACCCACTTCGTTTCGCTGCCACGCAACTTCAGATGCATCGGCAGTCTCCACGCCAGTTCAACGACACGGTGGTCCAGGTATGGCACCCGCGTCTCCAGGGAGGCAGACATGGCAGCCCGATCGATCTTGACCAGGATGTCGTCGATCAGATAACCGACGAGGTCAGATGCCATCATGCGCTCGACATTGCTCAGTCTCTCGAGGCCTGGCAACGTGTCGATGCTCGGTAGCACAGGGTCGCTGCTCCCGATCACTATCGATTCGGGGTCGTGCCAATGGGAGACGATGCCCCGGTACAGATCGGCAATGTCTCGGCTAGCGAGCACGCGTGCACCCTTGTGAACCTTGCCACCAATGTGCGCCCAATGCCTGGCAAATGGCATGACGCCAGCAACGCCCCTTGCCACGCGGTCCCATGCCTCGGGGGGAAGACGCAGCACCGCCTTCGCCAATCCCCGCCGCCACGCTGCCGGCACGCACGACAGGCGATGCCAAGTGGCGTCGGTAATGCGATAGCGGTTGTATCCGCAGAAGAGTTCGTCGCCCCCATCACCGGATAGCGCGACTGTCACGTGTTTGCGCGTCATGCGTGACAGCAACAGCGTCGGCAATTGCGACGAGTCGGCAAACGGTTCGTCATAGATGACGGGGAGCTCCGGGACGTGTTGCAGCGCCTGATCTGCCGTCAGGTACAGCTCGGTATGGTCGGTGCCCAAGTGTTGCGCAACCGCCCTGGCATGGCGTGCTTCGTCGAACTCATCCTCCTTGAAGCCGATGGAGAACGTCTTCACGGGTGCATCCGATTGAACTTGCATCAGAGCAGCGATCAGTGACGAATCCACTCCGCCGGATAGAAACGCTCCGAGCGGGACATCGGCGACCATCTGCTGCCGCACCGCATCCTTCAGCAAGGACTCGACGGTCTCCACTGCCTCGCTGGCGTTGCCGTCGAAGCGCCGGGCCGCTGCGTCGGCCACGACGTCGGCCGCCGACCAGTAAGACTGCGGACTGACGGTACTGTCCGGGGCCGACAGCGTCAGCAGGCTCGCGGGAGGCAGCTTGCGGATTCCTGCATAGATCGACATTACAGAGCCGACGTTGCCATATCGCATGTAGCTGCTGAGGGCATCCCGGTCGATGCGACCTTCAAAGGTGGGATGGACTCGAAGTGCCTTCAGCTCCGAGCCGAATATCAGACAGGGGGCACTCGCGCGAGCTGCCTGCCATCCGTAGTAGAGCGGCTTTTCGCCAAGCCGGTCACGGCCCAATGTCAACGACCGCAGTTCACGATCCCACACGGCGAAGGCGAACATACCGATGCAACGCTCGATGGTGGTGCGAACACCCCACACATCGAATCCCGCGAGGAGAGTTTCCGTGTCCGAAGTGCCGCGCCAGCACACGTCCAACTCCTGGCGCAGCCGCAGGTGGTTGTAGATCTCCCCATTGAAGGTGATCACAAAGCGGCTGCTTGGTGACTCCATGGGTTGGGCGCCCGCTGGTGACAGATCAACGACCGACAGGCGGCGGTGAGCCAGCGCGACGCCGTGCAAAGGGTCTGTCCACGACGCCATTGCGTCGGGCCCACGGGGGGTGAGAGTGCGTGCCATCCGCTCGAGCACGGTGGCAGCGTTCTGCGCACCGCCTTCCCAAGAAGGGCTCCAGAAGCCGGTGATTCCACACATCAGCTTGGGTTCCGGTCTTGGTCGCCGCCAGGTGCGAGGTACAGGCGTTCGAATCGGTCGCGGGATTGCTGGAGGGTGAACAGCGAATGGATTCGACGTTGGCCGCGGCGACCGGTTGCAGTTCGTTCGGCCGCGTCGAGCCGCAGGATCGCCACGACGCCAGCCGCAAGCGCTACCGGATCGGCACTGCGAACAACGACGCCCCCATCGCCCAGCAGGAAGGCGGCATCTCCGACTTCGGTCACGACGCAAGGGATGCCGATTCCCATGGCTTCACCCAGAACATTGGGAAACCCCTCGCTTCGCGAGGAAAGGCAGTACACGTCCATCGCGGCGATGCAATCGAGGGCGTCGCGCCTCTCGCCCAAGAGTACGAAGCGGTCGACGAGTCCGGCTTCAGCGATCCAGTCGGACAATTCGCGATTCGCCGGCTCCATGTCGCGCCCCATCAACAGGAAGCGCGTGTTTGGGAGCTCGGTCTGGATCTGGCGTGCCGCTCTGATGAAGGTGCGGAAGTCCTTCACCGGATTGAATCGACCTACTCCTCCGACTACGAACTCGTTGCTCTGGAAACCCAGGCTCTCGCGCGATGACATGCGTCTTGCTGCCGCGTTGGCGAGAGCCGTCACATCGAATCCGTTGGGAATCACGATCATCTTGCGGGCACAGTAGCCTGCGCCGATGTGCGCCCGAAGTGACGCATCGGCTGCGCAGACGATGGCCTCTGGGATCCAGCGCGACAGGACCGCGCAGATGCGACGCACCCAGACCGTCTGGAGGGATCCCTCGTAAGCCACGTGGGTCGTTCGCACGCCCCAGATGATGCGCCTGCAGCCCGCGAGTTTGGCCGCGATGCCGCCAAGCAAGTCGGCGTGGTACATCCACGTCTGGACCACGTCCGGCCGCAGTGCCTTCAGCGCTCGGCGGAGCCGGATCAACGCGAGCGGAATATCGCGCATGCCGCGCATGCCCAGCGTCAACACATCGGTACCCGCTTCCCGAAGGTCTCGACCAATCTCTCCCAAATCAGTCAGCGAGATCACGCAGTGTTCGACCCGCGAGGTTGCTTCTGGGGAGGCAACCAGCCTGAACAACATCGATTCCGCCCCTCCGATTCCCAGGCCGACGATGATGTGTACAACTCGTGGGGATGCGACCGCCCTACCTGTGTCAGCCGCGATGGATTGCCTTGTCATGGGCCGATGTGCAGCGCACTGTTCGATCGTGGGAAATCAGACGGCGCGCTCCACGATCTTTCGCCCTACATAGTTGTAGTGAGTGAACATAGGAAGCACCCAAGACGGCAAGGATCTCTCGATGTCGAGGAGGTGATCGAACCGATGATTGTTTGGGAACACCCTGAAATGTTCGATCGAGACGGTCTCGATACCTTGGCTTGCCAACCACCTTCCGAGCCGGTGCCCAGTCAGCACGCGCTCATCGCCGTACGGATGAATGCGTCCAGCGTCGTCCCGGTATTCCTTCTGGGTGCGAAAACCACGGCGCCAGAGCAGTTGCGCCTGCAGCAGTGGATTCAGCGCGTTGGCCTCCGAAATCACGACGTATCCGCCCGGCTCGACGAGCGACGCGATCTTCTGAACGACCCGGGCGCGCGGTTCGAGATGATGAAAGGCCTGCTCCATCCAGATGATGTCATACCGTTCCTCGTCGCCGAGGTCCAGCAACGACTGGTTCATGAAGTCGCAACCGAGCGTGCGGCCCAGATGCGCCTCCAATGCTGCCTTCCGCGCTAGAGCCACCTCGAAGCGCTCCGTAGAGAGTTCGATCGCCCGCACCAAAGCCCCGTTCATGGCCATCCACAAGGACTCGGTACCTGTGCCGCAGCCAATCTCGAGTACGCGGCGGTCAGGCTGCGCGCGAACGAGCTCCATGACTTCGCGCACCTGTCGGCTGTAGTAGTACTGCAGTCGGGGCGGGAAATGGCGCTTGTAGCTCGAGTAGTACCGATCGAACACCCGTTGATGAGTAGTTGGAAGGAGGTCGTTTTCGAGCCAGACCTTCAAGAAATCCGAAATGCAATTCGGGTTATCGAACACGGTAGATATGGAACTTCTCATGCGAGAGAAAGTGGACAGACCGCACGGTGCGTCAAGCAGCCTGACGCTCTACTTGAACTGGAATGCCTGGAGTGACCGAATGATCGCAGAGCGGATGCGGGTGAGGCTCAGCTTCTTGTAGCGACGACGGCCCGCTTCCAGTGCTTGAGCGTCGGGCGCGCCCACCTCGTTGCATGGGGCCACAGATGCGCCGACGTTTGCCACTTCATTCCAATGCGACAGGAGACGGTCGACGTAAGCAGTCACCGATCGGCGCTCGATCACGTTGAGTCTCGCCGCATGACGATGCTGCAGTCTATCCAGCTCACGAAAGAACCCGGCTCGGTCATCGAACAGCGTGACGCTGTCGCCTAGGCCCTTGTGGTAGCTGAGATCAGTCGCGAGCACATCGAGGCCGGCATTCACGGCGTCATACACGCTCATCGCTCCACCGTCGAAACCCAGGTAGATGAGAGCATTCATGGTCGGCAACACAGCCCTATAAAGATCGTACTCCCCGGGCGTCGAGCGAGAGTAGCGGTAGACCTCGAAATTGACGTCGAGCTCGGCAAGCTCGGAGCAGAACTGCTCCCAGCCCCATCCCATGAAACAGAAGACGAAAGCCGTCCGAAACGCCTGCGGACGTTGACGGAAGTACTCGACGATCCATTCCTCGTTCTTCCTTCCGTCCTCGTACCGGGCCGAAAACATGGCCAAGCGGACCGGCCTGACAGCACTACTGCGCGCGGGCAGTTCGATGCCGACGATGCCGTTCCAGTCACCCTTCAGCGCGGCGACGAACTCGGCGTCGTGCGGCGAAAGACACACGAAGCTGTTGAACTTCGGGAAGACGGCACGTAGTTCCCTCTCCTTCAGTCCGTCGTCGATGTGGGTAATGAACAGCGAATTCACAATTGCACGTGGATCGGCCTTCGGGGTTAGGAACCGCGCGTTGAAGATCACCTCCTCTCCCTGATACTCCTCGCCGGTTCCGATTCGGGCAGCCACGCCGCGGGTCTTCAACTCCGTAGCGACATCGCTCATCAGACGCTCGATGATCCAACCTTGATCTATCGGCTGAGTGATGAATACGCGCCTGATGCCTGTCATGGCTCGGATCGATCAGCGAAAGAGGAATGCAAACTGCAAGGCGATGAGCGCCAGGGAGCAACCATATCCGATCGCTCTTGCACGGGCCGTTGCGTGATGCAGACCAAACGCGATCACGAGGTAGAAGAGGGGGTAGATGATGGTCTTGTGGCGGGTTTGCAGCGAATACGTGCCGATCAGTAGAAACGCCAACAACACAGCGACAACAACCGCTCGGAATCCGACCCGGCGTTCGAAACTGGTGAGCGCTCCGGCGACAAACCAGGCATTCAGCCAGATGGCATAGACCGGGGTGACGATGTTGAGCACGACGGCACGAATGTCGAACTGCTCGCCCGGAAAGGCGTATCTGAGACTAATGAACGGATAGGCGAAGATGTAGGCCGCATTCAGAGGCAGTTTCACGATGAACGGCAGCTCTTGGAGCGAAAGGAACACGACGTTGCTTTCGGGGTCGACTGTCAACCCCTCGATCAATTCGCGGCCAAGCAGACCGACGGCGCCGCCTTCTGATGTTCCGGAGAAGAGCGACGGCGTGTCGAGGTCCGATGTCAGCAATGCAAAGGCCATGCCAAACAGCAGAAATGCCATGCCGCAGGCCGCCGCAGCATGACGCCGTAGTAGGTGGCCAATCTCGGAGTAGTAGATGATCGCGTATGCAGGAAGCAGTATCAGTGCCGTGCCTGGCCTGATCGCGAGTTGCAGCCCTACCGCGCAAACCGCAAGCGCGAAGCGCCGCGACTGGATACAGCACAGGGAATAGACGAACAGTGCCGCCGACAAGGTGTCACGGATGAGGATGACGCCACCGTTCATCATCAGGAACGGACAGACCAGCGTGAACAGGAAGACACTCCGGGCCAACGCTGCATCCCGTGTCAACTGGAGGGCGAAGCGTCCCGAGAAGGTGGCCAGTGTGGCGCTGACTCCGGCTTGAAAGAAGATGACATCCATCGGATGATCGATGGACAGAGGAGTCAGTATGCGGATCAGGCTTGTGAAGGGGTGCGAGTAGAGGAAGTAGTTGTCGCGGAGTTCCATACCTACCGGAATGGTGTCCGCGACGAGCGCATAGAAGTACGAATCATCAGTCCAGGATCCGAGTGGCGCTGTCGTGCCATACGAGTCCGGGTAGACGCGTACTTGGACCAGGTAGTACACGACGATGAACGAGGCGCTGACGGCGAACGCAAAGGAGAACCGGGGTAATTCGTCTCGATGCAGCAGAAGAACGAATGCATGCCACAAGACGGCGTAGTACACGAAGTTGGCGAGACTGCCGGGGTTGACCAGTCCGACTCCCAACAAGGTGAACGACAGGGCCGCGAGGCCGATCAGTAGGGGCTGCGGCGCGGGCTGTGGGTCGCTCAGCCTTCCGAATGCGGGCCGGCTCGGCGCCATCAACGACATGATTGCGTTCGCCGCCAGGACCGCGACACGAATTGGCCTCGCCGCCGAGGGCTCATGAGGAAAGGGTCGTTCGCGTCGCCAGCAGGCGGCGCGAGACCACGGCAGTGAATGTCGCGTTGGTGGCGAATGTGATTGCCCAAGCCCACGCAGCGCCGAGCGCTCCATGTTGGGGGACCAGCACGACGAACGAGCACAATCCCAGCGCCGAACCAAGGAAGCTTCCGGCAAGGGCGATGCCCGGACGATTCAATGCGACCGCCAGCGGGTGACCCCACACCAACGGTGCGCTGGCGACAACGCTCAGGAGCATCCACAGCATCAGGTACGGCGTCTGGCCATATCCAGGTCCGAGGATAGTCTCGGCGTAGGAAGACAAGGCAATATACAAGACGAGAGCCAATGCGATGGCGAGCGCCAGAAGGCCTACAGCGCTGCGCGCTAGCAGGCGCCGGAGGTCTCCAAAGCGTTGCATGGAAACAAGCCGAGTTACCTCGGGCATCAGGGCCAGATAGAACGGGTCCACGGCCCGCCATGCCAGCAGCGTAATGCTCTTGGCCATCTTGTAGAGCCCAACCTGGTCGGCTGGAACGATGGGGGACATCAACGTGACGTCGAGATCCTTGTTCATCAGATCGGCGACGGACAGGCCCATATTGGAAAGCAGCAGACCGCGGTACACGCGGAGGCGGCTGAAGGCGGCCGAAGGATGCCACTCGCTCCATGCGTTTCGCAGACCTGCAAGCTGCCTGGCAGTCAGGACACCCATGGCTGTGTTGGCAACAAGCCCACAGGCGCACAAGATTCCGACGCATACGCCGACCGTCAGCTCACCGAGCCACGCCCAAGTCGCGATCGCCGCCAATCGGAGCGCAATCTCCCCGGTGGTGCACAAGGCGAGGTAGTCGCTGCGGCCAAGTACTCGCAATAGTCCGGTAGACAGGCCGTTGCCGAGCCTGGACAGGTACTGCGCGGCGGCAGCGAACATGATGAGAAGCGAAGTCTCGGCAGGCAACCCTGCCGAACTGGTCAGCCATGGAGCCACTAGCAGCAGGGCAGCGCAGGGAATGAGCTTGGCGAGCGATTCCAGCAGGAAGAGGTCAAGCACATAGGGACCGTATTCACGGTGATCCGACGATCCCGTTCCAAGCTGCCAGAACTGTCTGGCCGCAACATCCTGCATGCGCGGCTCGATCAGTAGATTCGCCACGTAGACGTAGCCCATGACGATCGAGAACAGGCCATATCCGGCAGCCGTGAGCGTCCTGCCCATCACCAGCAGCGTCAAGCCGCTGAGCACGGCCTGCGCAGCGCTGCCGAGGAATTGCCATCTGACGTTGTGTGCAAAAGCGTGCCGCGGCGAATCAGTCACTGTGCGTCGGGAGCATGAGCCGGAGTTGATGGGCTTCTGCCGGGATGTCCGTGCAATGGCCTCTTCGCGCGCCGAATCTCAACACGCCCTGGCCACGGCGAACGCGTTCCAGGTTTCGTCGCGAAGTTCGCCGTCCAAGGTCGGAAATGCCGAGAGCGTGATGGGTTCGAAACCGCTTGTTGACAACATCAAGCGGAACTCCTGAGGGAAGAAGTAGCGCAATCGATGCGACTCCGTCGTCTCGCCGATGAGACGATCCGCATGCAAGGTCCAAAGTTGGATCGTGACGTCTGCGCAGTGATGAATGGGGTCCATCGACGTGCTTGCGGCACGAATCACACAGTTCTCGCCATCGCGAAGCACGCGTATCCGGTCAGTCGGCCGCACTGCGAGGACCGACGGTCCGTACCAGAAGTCGCACAGGAACAACCCGCCCACACGTAGATGGCGGCGGACATTTCGAAGACCTGCAAGGACATCGGCGTTGTCAGTCAGGTAACCTATGACAGCGAACATCATGATTGCCAAGTCGTGCTCGCGGCCTGCATCGAAGTCGCGCACGTCGCCGTGCCGGAATGCGGGGCGTCTGGATGAATCGAGGCTCGATGCCTTGGCAACCGCCCGGTCGAGCATCGCCGTGGAGAGGTCGACACCGGTTACACCGTAGCCGCGTGAGGCCAGTTCGATGGCGTGGCCACCGGTGCCGCATCCTACGTCCAAGACCGTACTGATCGACGAGCCGCCGCCATGGAGCCCAGCGGCACGCTCGATGAGATCGCACTCCGCTCGATAGTCCTTCTGCGCATAGAAGGAGTCATAGTGAGTCGCGTACGCGTCGGCGAAGTTGGCCATGGGAGCAGTCCTCGAAACCTGGGTTGCGTCCGCCCCGGACGAACACGCCACCACTACCTGCAAAGCAACGCGTCTAGAACCCTCGAGAGGCTAAATGCCACGTACTCGAGTTCAGCCTCTGTGATCTGGGGGCCTGTCGGCAGGTAGAAACTCGAGTAGGCGATCTTGTTTGCGTTCGGACAGTCGTCGCGCCTGACCAGGCCGCGTTGCAGGAATACCTCCTGGAGATTCGCGGGAATGAATCCTTCCCTCGTCTCGACACCCTCACGCTTGAGTTGCGACATGATCTCGTCGCGATGGGGCGCCAGACGCTCTCCAAGCACGATGTGGTACATCCAGATGACCGATTTCGCCCAAGGCTTCTCCTGCGGCAATGTCAGGTGCTCGCAATACCTGGCCAGGGCCCGAGAGTAGTGGCGCGCGATCTCCCGTCGGCGCTCAACGAGTCGATCGGCCACCTGCATCTGGCCGCAGCCAATCGCCGCTTGCAGATTGGTCATGCGGTAGTTGAAGCCGATGTCCTCATGCATGAACTTCTTGTGGGTACCGAATGCCAATGCCTTCAAGCTGCGCGCCTTGCGGGCAAGTTGCGCGTCGTCGGTCGTGACGACGCCGCCTTCACCGGTCGTGATGATCTTGTTAGCGAACAGGCTGAACCCGGCGGCCAGGGACAAGCTCCCAACCTTCTTCCCCTTGTACAGCGCGCCGTGCGCCTCGGCGCAATCCTCGAAGACCATCAGGCCGTGGGACTTCGCGATGTCATGAATCGGATCCATGTCGGTCGGATGGCCGAACAGGTGCACGACCATGATCGCGCGTGACTTCGGGGTGACCTTGCGCGAAAGATCGGCTGGATCCATGGTCAGCGTTTCTGGATCAATGTCGACGGGGATCGGCGTCGCGCCGCAATACAGCACCGCGAAGAACGAAGCCATGTTCGTCAACGTCGACACCAGCACATCGTCGCCGGCTTTGATGCCGGCAGCGGCCAGCGCCAGGTGCAACGCCGTTGTACCGTTGGAGCACGACACCGCGTACTTGGTTTGACAGAACGCAGCGAACTCGGTTTCGAATCGCTCGAGGAACTCGCCGAACACGCCGGACACGGCGTTGGCCTGCATGGCCCTGTTGACGTTGGAGATCTCGGCGTCGCCGAGATGAGGTCGCGACACGGGGACTTGCATGGCGGTCTCCTCAGGGCGCTATCAGCGGCTCGACAAGGCGGAACGTGTCGTTCTCGTACTGAGTGCCGGCGCGCGGGCCCTTCGTGAGAATCAGCACCTCCGCGTCGGTAAGGCCCTTTAGCGCATGACGTTCGTTCTCACGAGTCACGGCGAAATCGCCCGCCTTCAGCACCCGCTCTTGCCGTTCGCCGCCGGGGAACTGAGTTGCGAGAAGGATCTCGCCTTTGATGACGTAGTTCCACTGCACGGTGCGTTCGTGGTAGTGATTGGCGCGCACCGCGCCGCTGGCGAACGTAATGAGCGTGACGGCGTTGATGATGTCGTCAGCGATCAGATCTGTAATGGAGCCGCGGCGATCGGTGTGGGCGGGCTGGAGGTCGATCATTTCCATGAGGTCGGTTCCTTCGTCACCCGTTCTTGGGCAGCGTCTCGACTTGTGGTACGTAGAAGTGCAGACCGAGGTGCGCGAGCTTCGCCTGCAGCATTGGCGCGATGTTCCAGGGCAGGATCAACGCATGGGTGGCAGCCAAGTCGATGTCCTGATCGCCGACGATCGGGATGTGCGATCCCGGCGTCAGCTTCCCGATCTTCAACGGCGAGGAATCCGTGATGTAGGTGACGGTATCCGCATCCAGCCGGCAGTAGTTCAGGAACGTGTTGCCCTTTGTGGCAGCTCCAATACCGATGATCTTTCCGCCCTGCGCACGAATCTGCGCCAGGTTTGCGAGCACGCTGGTCTTGACCTTGCGAACGCGGAACATGAATGCCTCGTAGGTGGTGGGTTCGTACAGGCCGAACGCCCGCTCGGCCTCGACCATCGATTGCACCATTGCGGCATGCTTGGCCCCGACGCGTGTGTACACCCGGATAGAGCCACACATGTACTCGAGTCGATCGATCCTGAAGATCGAGAATCCGTGGCGTTGCAGCGTTGCCGCGAGAGGCTGGATGCCATAGTAGTGGACGTGCTCGTGATAGATCGTATCGAAGGCCGTCCCCTGTATCAGATCGAGCAGGTAGGGTACTTCGAACACGAAGACGCCGTCATCGGCCAGAACCTTTCGCGCTGTCGTGAGCAAAGCGTTGAGATCATCAGCGTGATTGAGCACGTTGGCGCTGAGCAGTATCTGGGCCGCTCCGGCTTCGCGTACGGGCGTGACGACGCGCTCGCAGAAAAAATCGTTGAGCGTAGGTACGCCTGCCTCGAGCGCAAGCGCGCAGATGTTGCCGGACGGTTCTATCCCGAGAACGTTGCGGTGACCGAACGACTGGAAGTGCGACAGCAACGTGCCGACGTTGCTTCCGATATCGACGACCAATCCATTCGAGCCTGGCACTCTCTCGCCGAGTACTGCTCGTGCGAACTCCTCGAAGTGACCAATCGAAATCTTGGAGTTCGATGAGTCATAGCTGTAATCGGACTTCTGATAGCGGTCCACGGCGGAAACGCAGTACAAGGTAAAGACATGACCACAGGTGCGACACAGGCCTAGTTGCAGCGGGTACGAAATTTCGGGTCCGTACAGGGCCTCCTCGGGCAGGAAGGTGTCGGCGAGTGGGTGGTATCCCAAGTCGACAACTCGTTCGATGCGCTCTGATCCGCACAGACGACACGCGGTAACCTTCAAACGTGGTTCTCCTAGTAGAGGGAACGTCGGCGCACCGCAGATGCGCGAACTTCTGCCTCTGCCTCGGCGAGATCGGCGTCGACCATCTCGTCGACAAGCTGCGCGAAATCGATCTTCGGTGTCCAGCCGAGTTTGGCTCGCGCCAGGGACGCGTCGCCGAGCAGGGCATCAACCTCGGTTGGTCGGAAGTAACCCGGATCGACTTCGACGATGCAGCGGCCATTGGGTAGACAGCCTTTTTCGCCAACGCCACTGCCCGACCACTCGATGTGCAGACCCAGCCGCTGCGCGGCCCGTGTGACGAACTCGCGAACACTGTATTGCTTGCCAGTGGCGATGACAAAATCCTCCGCCCTTTGCTGCTGCAGCATCAACCACTGCATCTCCACGTAGTCCTTCGCATGCCCCCAGTCTCGCTTCGCATCGAGGTTGCCGAGGTACAACGCCTTTTGGATGCCAAGCTTGATGCGAGCCAGTGCCCGCGTGACCTTCCGGGTGACGAACGTCTCACCACGAATTGGAGACTCGTGGTTGAACAAGATGCCATTGCACGCGTACATGCCGTACGCCTCTCGGTAGTTCACTGTGATCCAGTAGCCGTATAGCTTGGCTACGGCGTAGGGCGAGCGCGGATAGAACGGTGTCGTCTCGCGCTGTGGGGTTTCGCGGACCAGGCCGTACAGTTCCGAAGTCGATGCCTGGTAGAAGCGCGCTGTTGTTGCCATACCGGTGATGCGCAATGCTTCGAGCATGCGCAACACACCCAGTGCGTCAGAGTTTGCCGTGTACTCGGGCTCCTCGAACGACACGGCGACATGGCTTTGCGCCGCGAGGTTGTAGACCTCGTCAGGCCGCGCCTGCTCGACCACTCGCAGCAGGCTGCTGGAATCCGTCATGTCGCCGTAATGCAGCACGAGCTTGCCCAGATGCTCATGCGGGTCGACGTACAGGTGATCTATTCGGTCCGTGTTGAACAGCGAAGTGCGACGCCGAATGCCGTGCACGGTGTAACCCTTGCGGATCAGGAACTCGGCGAGATACGCGCCGTCCTGGCCGGTGATTCCGGTGATGAGTGCGGACTTTGACATGGCGTGCTGGGGAAGCCTCGACGCGGGCCGGGGCTGCTAGGTGTCGCGAGCGCGTCGCAACGATGCAAGACCCGCACCTGCGAGGAACAGTGCAGTTTAGCGGACTGGTCGTTGCATCGTTCAGTCGAACACTTCAGCCTGTGCCAGCTTCTGCCCGGAGATGTCGCGCGTCGCCAGGATGAGCGAACGCGTCGGAAAAGGCCAGGAGATCGCCAGGTCCGGGTCGTCGTAGCGAAGTACCCTTTCCTGCGCCGGCGCGTAGTACCCGGTTGTCTTGTAAAGCACGTCTGCGTTCTCGGACAAAACCACGAACCCGTGTGCGAACCCGGGGGGGATCCAGAGTTGCCGGTGCTCGGCCTCGTTCAATTCGACGCCGATCCAGCGTCCGAACGTGGAGCTGCTGCGTCGGATATCGACTGCGACGTCGAATACCGAGCCTTGCGTGACGCGGACGAGCTTGCCCTGCGCGCATGGAGGAAGCTGGTAATGCAGCCCGCGCAGGACACCCCTGGATGAGCGCGAATGGTTGTCCTGCACAAACTCGGCATCGAGCCCGGTTGCCTCACGAAACGTGCGGCGGTTCCAGCTCTCGAGGAAGAAGCCGCGATTGTCATGAATCACGCGCGGTTCGAGTACGAGCACTCCTGCCAGTGCAGTGGCAGTGACTTTCATCAGTACACCTGCTCCTTGAGTAGACGCAGCAGATACTGTCCATAGCCGCTCTTCCGCAGCGGCGCCGCAATGGCCTCGAGTTTCGCGCTGTCAATCCAGCCGGCGCGCCAAGCAATTTCCTCTGGGCAGGCGACCTTCAGTCCCTGGCGCTTTTCGAGCGTGGCGATGAACTGGCCAGCCTCCAGCAGACTATCGTGTGTACCCGTGTCGAGCCAAGCGTAGCCGCGGCCCATGATCTCCACGTTCAGCTGGTGCTGCAACAGGTAGTGCGCATTGACGTCGGTGATCTCCAACTCGCCGCGGGCGCTGGGCTTGATGGAGCCAACGATGTCGCAAACCTGGTCGTCGTAGAAATACAGGCCGGTGACGGCGTAATTGCTCTTGGGGATGCAGGGTTTCTCTTCGATGCTGACGGCGCGCCTGTCCACGGTGAATTCCACGACACCGTACCGCTCGGGATCATGCACGTGGTAGGCGAACACCGTCGCGCCTGTCTCCCGGCGAGCAGATTCCTGCAACAGGCGGTGTAGATCATGACCGTAGAAGATGTTGTCGCCCAGCACAAGGGCGCTCGGCTTGCTGTCCACAAATCGCCGGCCCAAGATGAACGCCTGCGCCAGGCCCTCAGGGCTTGGCTGCACGCAGTAGCTGAGACTCAGGCCCCATTGCGAGCCATCGCCCAACAACGCCTCGAACCGCGGCGTGTCCTGCGGCGTGCTGATGACCAGGATGTCGCGGATGCCGGCGAGCATCAGCGTGCTCAGCGGGTAGTACACCATCGGCTTGTCGTACACCGGCAGGAGCTGCTTGCTCACCGCCAGTGTGGCCGGATGCAGCCGCGTGCCGGCGCCGCCGGCGAGGATGATGCCTTTGCGCGTAGTCGTCATCGGGCGAAGGCCTCCATCATCATGCGCTGCACGCCGCAGCGCCAGTGGGGCGGCGTGAGGCCGAACGCTGTGCGCAGCTTGTCGGTGGCGAGCCGCGAATTGAGTGGCCGCCTGGCGGGTGTCGGGAACGCGCTGGTCGGCACCGCGCGCACCGCCTCGGCCGCGACATTCACGGGCAGACCGTTTGCGCGCGCCCAGTCGATCACGAAGCAGGCGTAGCCATGCCAGCTCGTCTCCCCCGCGGACACGGCGTGGTACGTGCCGGCCAGCACCGGCGCAGCGCGCACCGCGCGGACGGCATGCGCGGTGATGTCGGCCAGCAAGTCGGCGCCCGTGGGTGCGCCGATCTGGTCGCTCACCACCTTGATCTCGTCGCGTTCCGCGGCCAGGCGCAGCATCGTGCGCGCGAAATTGCCGCCGCGTGCCGCGTACACCCAGCTCGTGCGGAAGATGAGGTGCCGGCAGCCGCTGGCGCGGATGTGGTCTTCGCCCTGCAGCTTGGTGTGACCGTAGACGGAAAGCGGGCCCGTGGGTGCAGACTCGTCCCGTGCGGTCGTGCCGCTTCCGTCGAACACATAGTCGGTGCTGTAGTGCACCAGCCAGGCACCGAGCTTCTCCGCCTCTGCCGCGAGCACGCGGGGCGCTTCGGCGTTGATCGTCCCTGCCAGCTCCGGCTCCGACTCGGCCTTGTCGACGGCGGTGTGTGCCGCGGCATTAACGATCACGTCGGGCCGGACCGCGCGCACCGTGTCGGCCAGCCGCCCGGGCTGCGTGAAGTCGGCGGCGTGCTCGGTGCTGTCGAAATCCAGCGCCACCAGCTCGCCCAACGGCGCCAGCGAGCGTTGCAGCTCCCAGCCCACCTGGCCCTCCTTGCCGAACAGCAGGATCTTCATCGCGTGCCGTAGTTCTGGCCGATCCACTCGCGATAGGCGCCGCTTTGCACCTGGGCCACCCAGCCGGCATGGTCCAGGTACCACTGCACCGTCTTGCGGATACCGGAGTCGAAGGTCTCGGCCGGACGCCAGCCGAGTTCGCGCTCGATCTTGCGCGCATCGATCGCGTAGCGGCGGTCGTGTCCGGGGCGGTCCTTCACGAACGTGATCAGGCGATCGCGCGGCCCAGCGGCATCGGGGCGCTGCTCGTCGAGCAACGCGCAGACGGTGCGCACGATGTCGATATTGGTCTTCTCGTTCCAGCCGCCGATGTTGTAGGTCTGGCCGGGCCGGCCGCGCTCGAGCACCGCGCGGATGCCGCTGCAGTGGTCGCGCACGAATAACCAATCACGCACGTTGAGGCCGTCACCGTACACCGGCAGCGGCTTGCCCGCGAGTGCGTTCACGATCGTCAGCGGGATCAGCTTCTCGGGGAAGTGATAGGGCCCGTAGTTGTTGGAGCAGTTGGTGGTGAGCACCGGCAGGCCATAGGTGTGGTGCCACGCGCGCACGAGATGGTTGCTCGCGGCCTTGCTGGCCGAATACGGGCTGTTGGGCTCGTAGGGGTGAGCCTCGGTGAACGCGGGCGCGTCGGCCGCGAGGCTGCCATAGACCTCGTCGGTGCTCACGTGCAGGAAGCGAAATGCTGCGCGTTCGGCATCAGGGAGCGTGGACCAGAATCCCCGGGCGGCTTCCAGCAGCGTGAATGTACCGGTGACGTTGGTGCGGATGAACTCGCCCGGCCCGAGGATGCTGCGGTCGACGTGGCTCTCGGCGGCGAAATGCACGACCGCGCGCGGCCGGTGCTCGGCGAAGAGGCCGTCCACCAGCTCCCGGTCGCAAATGTCGCCATTAACAAACCGGTGGCGCGCATCGCCTTGCAGCGATTGCAGGTTGGCCAGGTTGCCGGCATAGGTAAGGGCGTCGAGGTTGACGACCGGTTCATCGCTGCCGCCCAGCCAGTCGAGCACGAAGTTGCTGCCGATGAAGCCGGCTCCACCGGTGACCAGGATCGTCATTCGCTCAGGCTCCGCGTTCAGGCCGCACGGGCTGTCCGCTGACGCCAGGAATGCCGCATCAGGACCAGCGCGATCAGCGCCACCAACGCCGACAACGTGGCGGCTGCGGCGATCAGCGCGCGCTTGGGCCTACTCTTCTTCTCCGGCGGCGCGGCGGCGTCCACGACCTGGATCAGCGCCCCTTCGCGGCTCTCGTCCACCCGGGCCAGTTCGTACTGCCGCGCGAACAGATCGAACAGCGTCTCCTGGTACTTGAACTCGCGGTACTTGCCCACGTAGTCCGGTCCGGAGCCCGCATCGGTGGCCTGCTCGAGTTTGCCAAGCTGGGCCCGCAACGCGGCAACGGTGGCCTGCTGCTGGCGCACCTCGGGCGTGTCGTCGACGAGGCTGCCGCGCATGGCCTGCAGCCTCACTTCGGCGGCGGTGACTTCGGCGCGAAGCTTGGCATAGCCCTCGGCGGCCGCCTTCGGTTCGGCTTTCAGCGCGCCTTGCGAGAAACCGCTGGACTGCAGCGCGAGCTGGGCCGCGGCCAGCCTGTCGCGCGTCTGCGCCAGCTGTTGCTCGAAAAACTGTCGGCGCTGCTGCGCTTCGCTGACGGCGATCGTGTCGGTCATGCGGCGCAATTCGGCCACGTAGCGATTCGCGATGTCGGCAGCGCGCTGCGCATTCCTGTCGTCCACGCTGACCGTGATGAGGCCATCCTTCTTGCCGACCGCGATGTGCACGTTCGACGCAAGCTCCTTGCGCGTGTCGACCCTGAACTTCTCGTCGTAGACCTGGATCAGCTTGAACTGGTCGATGATGCGGTCGGACACCGTCACGCTTTGCATCAGCGCCACGTACTGATCGGCCGGCGTGCGCACGCCGGCGGCACCCACCAGCCCGGCCAGTGGCCCCAGCGCCGCCAGCGCCGACGCGGCGGTGCTCTGTTGCTGCTGGGGCGGCAGAAAGGTCGTCGTGGCCGTGAAGGTGGGCGGGATCATGAAGGCGATGCCCAGCGCCGCGAGGCCGGCCAGCAAGGAGCCGCCGACCAGCAGTTTCCAGTGCGCCGCCAGCAGGCTCGCCAGCTCGAACAGGTCCATGCCTTCGTCTTCCTCGATCGTCGAGGCCGGCGCGTGCAGGTCCATGCCCGCCAGATCGTCGCGCATCGTCAGAACGCCCCGACGGCCTTCAGCCCGGCCAGCCCCAGGCCGAACTGGTAGAGGATCTGCGTCCAGTCCTTCACGTTCTGCACGACGGTGGTCTTGTTGATCTCCTCGGGCACGAACACGGTGTCCCCCGCTTCGGCCAGCACCTGGCCCAGATCGCGCCGGCGGCTCAGCCAGCCGCCGCCCTGCGGGCTCGACACCACGCTGCCGTTGGCTCGGATCACGAACACGCTGTCCTGGTCGGCGCCGCGCGTGGGGCCACCTGCGAGGTTCATGTAGTCGGCGATGCTGCGGCTGGTCATGAACAGATAGCTGCCGGCGTTGAACACACTGCCGAACACGCCCACGGTGGTCGGGCGCGGCGGGATGTAGATGCGGTCGCCGTCTTCCAGTGCGAGTTCGGGCAGCCCGCTGCTCTCAGGCTGCAACTGCAGCACCACGCGGCCGGTCGGCTTGATCGCCCGCAGCCGCTCCACCAGACGCGTCGTGCCGGCCGCGCGTGCCGTCTGCGCAGCCGCTTCGTCGGCATTGGTGGTGCGCTGCGTGGTCGTCGCACGAGCGAATTCGGTTTCGAGGTCGCGCAGCGCGCGCTCGTAGTTCTCCTGCTGTGTCACGCGCACGCTCTCGCGGCTGAACTCGGTGCCGAAGACGTAGGCAGCCGGCGTGAGGCCGCCTGCAGCCTTCAGCGCATCGGAGATCGACGATTCCGGCGGCAGCACGAACTCGCCCGGCCGCGCCACCTCGCCTTCCACGCGCACGCGCTTGTTCTGCCGCTGCACCGGCAGGGCTACCGCGGTGACGTTGAAGGCGCGAAGCACGTCGCCGTTGCGCAGCGGCGCGTTGGCGCCTGCCGGCAACTCGATCTGCGTGATGCGCACCGTGGTGCGCTCGTCGAGCCGCTCCACGGCCAGGCGCGAGGTGTCGGCCACGGCGCCGAAGCCTCCGGCCATCTTGACGAGGTCGTTGACGGTCTCGCCCGGCTTGAGCTCGAAGATCGCCGGCTGGTTGACGCTGCCGATCAGCGCCACCTGCGGCCCCACCGGCCCGACGTGGATCACGTCGTCGGCCTGCAGCACGCGGTCACCCGTGCGGTCGCCCTTGAGCAGCAGGTCGTAGAGGTCGAACGTGGTCACGGTCTCGCGCCCGCGGCGCAGCTGAATGTTGCGAAAGCTCCCCGCCGCCGACGGGCCGCCGGATCGCATCAGCGCGTTCACCAGCGTCGACAGGCTCGACACCGTGAGGCTGCCCGGCCGCACCACGTAGCCCGACACGTAGACGCGAATGCCGCGCAGCCGGCCGAGCGAGACGCTGATCTGGAAGTTCTTGAACACCTGGCCCACGCGCCGCCCGATCACCTCACCCAGATCGGACTGCGGCACACCGGCCACGCTGACCGCGCCGACGCGCGGGATGGCGATGCGGCCGCTGCGATCGACCATCAGCCGCAGGTCGGCGTCGACCGAGCCCCAGAGCACGACGAGGACTTCGTCGCCAGGCTGCACCAGGTAGTCGAGCGGCACCTGGGGGTTGAAGTCCTGCGCGTCCTGCTGCTGCGGCGGCACGTCGGTGACCAGGTCGGCGCCGAAGCGGCGGATCGGCGGCTGGTCCAGCGGCAGGTTGGCCAGTTTCTGCACGTACTGCTCGAACTCGCCGGGCTGGTACGGTGGTGGCAGCGGCTGCGCCTCCAGCGGGTTCGTGGCATCCCGCGTCGCCCCCTGGCGCTGGCCGGTCGTACCGGGTACCTGGGCGCCTTGCGGCACCGTGCGCAGACGCATCGGCCCGGTCGGCGGCTGGTTGGTTTGCGTCTCGCCTTGGCTTCCCGATGTGGTCGGCGGCGGGTTGACGCTGGGGTTGGTCGCCGGCGTCTGGGCCAGGGCCGGCGCCAGCGCGCACGCGCCCAAACAGGCGAGCAGGCCCAGCCAGCCACGGTGGGTGCGGGTCGGACGAACGCTGGAATCGGACATCAAAGTTACGTCGGAGCCACTGCCGAGGCGACGCGCGGGATTCTATGTCCCGGTGTGGCACGGCGATTCAGCTGGCCGCCGGCACGGCCCCGCTCCTAGAATCCCGCCCCATGCTGGTTCTCGTGGCAGCTGTCGTCGCTTCCCTGCTGGTCACGCTGCTCGTCGTGCGATCGGCCAGGGGCGAGAGTTTTGCTGCGCACGACAGCGATCTCACCGGGCCGCAGAAATTCCACGCGCGGCCGGTGCCCCGCATCGGCGGCATCGGGCTTGTCGCCGGTGCCCTCGCCGGCGCGGCGGTGCTCGCCTGGCACGACAGCGCCATGGGTGCGGCGGCCTTCACGCTCATCGCCTGCGGCGTGCCTTGCTTCGTGACCGGCCTGGCCGAGGATTTCACCAAGAGCATCAGCCCGCGTCGCCGCCTGTTCTTCACCGCGGTGTCGGCGGGCTTGGCGGTGCTGGCGCTGCAGGCGGTGATCGACCACACGTCGATTCCCGGCCTCGACTGGGTAGTTGCCTTCCCGATCGGCGCGGCGCTGGTCACGGTGTTCGTGGTCGTCGGCGTGGCGAACTCGCTGAACATCATCGACGGCTTCAACGGCCTGTCGTCGATGTGCGGCATGTTGATCCTGATCGCGCTGGCCTACGTGGGTTTCCAGACCGGCGACCTGTTGATCGGCATGCTGGCCCTCGCCGGCATCGGCATGCTGCTGGGCTTCTTCGTGTGGAACTACCCCGCCGGCCTGATCTTCCTCGGCGACGGCGGGGCGTACTTTCTCGGTTTCTACGTCGCCGAAGTGGCGATCCTGCAACTGCACCGCAACCCGCAGGTCTCGCCGATGTTCCCGCTGCTGGCCTGCATCTACCCGGTGTTCGAGACCGTGTTCTCCATCTATCGCCGGCGCGTGTTGCGCGACCAATCCCCGGGCGTGCCCGACGGCATCCACCTGCATTCGCTGATCTATCGCCGCGTCGTGCGCTGGGCGGCGGGCACGCGCGAGGCCAAGGCGCTCACGCGGCGCAACTCGATGACGTCGCCGTACCTGTGGCTGCTGTGCATGTGCGCCGTGGTCCCGGCGATGATCTTCTGGGACAACACCGCCGTGCTGGTGGGCTTCATCGTCGTGTTCAGCATCGGCTACACGTACCTGTACTGGCGCATCGTGCGCTTCCGCTCGCCGCGCTGGTTGCTGTGGGGGGCGAACCGGCCGCGGCCCGCGCGTCAGGGATAATCCCCGGTTGATGACCGATATCGTCGCCGAGCCCACGGCTCCAACTGCCCCCACCCCCTCCCGCTTCGACGTCCTCGCGCTCGACGCCAAGCTGCTGCGCGCCGTGGCCGATCAGGGCTATGCGACGATGACGCCGATCCAGGCCAAGGCGATCCCGATCGTGCTCGACGGGCGCGACGTGATGGGCGCCGCGCAGACCGGCACCGGCAAGACGGCCGCGTTCGCGCTGCCGCTGCTGCAGCGCATGCTGCGCCACGAGAACGCGTCGATGTCGCCGGCCCGCCACCCGGTGCGCGCGCTGGTGCTCGCGCCCACGCGGGAGCTGGCCGACCAGGTGGCGGCCAACGTCAAGACCTATGCCCGGCATACGCTGCTGCGCTCGGCGGTGGTGTTCGGCGGCATCGACATCAAGCCGCAGGCGGCGGAGCTCAAGGCCGGCGTCGAGGTGCTGATCGCCACGCCCGGGCGGCTGCTGGACCACATCGAAGGCAAGAACTGCGTGCTCAACCAGGTCGAGTACGTGGTGCTCGACGAGGCCGACCGCATGCTCGACATCGGCTTCCTGCCCGATCTGCAGCGCATCCTCTCGTACCTGCCCAAGCAGCGGCAGACGCTGCTGTTCTCGGCCACCTTCTCGCCCGAGATCCGCCGCCTGGCGCAGAGCTATCTGCAGGATCCGGTGACCGTCGAGGTGGCGCAGCGCAATGCCACGGCCTCCACGGTCGAGCAGCATTTCTTCAGCGTCACCGACGACGACAAGCGCCGCGCGGTGCGCCAGGTGTTGCGCCAGCGCGAGCTGTCGCAGGCGCTGGTGTTCGTGAACTCCAAGCTCGGTGCGGCCCGCCTGGCGCGCGCCTTCGAGCGCGACGGGCTCAAGACCGCGGCGCTGCACGGCGACAAGTCGCAGGACGAGCGGCTGAAGGCGCTCGACGCCTTCAAGCGCGGCGACGTGCAGCTGCTGGTGGCCACCGACGTGGCGGCGCGCGGGCTCGACATCGCCGATCTGCCGGCGGTCTTCAATTTCGACGTGCCGTTCAACGCCGAGGACTACGTGCACCGCATCGGCCGCACCGGCCGCGCGGGCGCGTCGGGCCTGTCGGTCACGCTCGTCACGCGCGACGACGCGCGGCTGGTCGCGGAGATCGAGCGGCTGATCAAGAAGAAGCTCGAGATCGAACCCTTCGAGTTCGAGGACGAGCGGCCGCGCCGGCCGCCGCGGCGTTCGCGCGAGGACGACGACGATCGGCCCGCAGAGCGCAGCGAACGCTTCGAGCGGCGTGCCCCGGCGCCGCGTGCGCCGAGCGATCCGCTGTTCGACCAGCCCTACGAGCCCAGCAGCACCGGCACGCCGGCGTGGGAGCCGGGCCGCAGCGAGCCCGCGGTGGCGCAGCGGCGCGTGTCACCGAACATCAAGCCCAAGCGCAAGGTGGCCTCGTTGCTGGGCGGCGGGCGCGGTTGAGCGGGCCCTCGATCGTCTGCGCCGGTTGATCGTGCGGGTGTCAGCGGCGGTTTGGCGTCGGCTGTTCTGGATCTGCGCGGCCGCCGGCGTCGTGTTGTCGCTGTGGCCGCACCCGGAGCATTCGCAGCCCTGGTTCCCCAACGTCGACAAGGTGGAGCACGCGCTGTCGTTCGCGACCCTGGTGGTGGTCGGTCGGTTGGGCGGATACCGGTCGAAGTGGAAACTGTTCTGCGGCCTCGTGCTGCTCGGCGCGGCGATCGAGGTGATGCAATCGTTCACCGCCACGCGCACGGCGGAGTGGGCCGATCTGGGTGCCGACACCCTCGGCATCCTGGCCGGGCTGGCCGCGGCGCGCCTCGCCGAGCGTCGCTCAGGCGGCCTGCCAGAGGAAGACCGCGGGTAGCCGGTTGTCGATGGCCGGCGGCGCGGCACGCCAGGCCTTCACCGGCAGCGTGCGGCACCAGCCCTCGGGCCAGGTGAGCGCGCAGGCCACCGAAAGGCGGCTGTCGGGCTGCAGATGCGCCAGCAGCGCTTGCAGGAGCGCGCCGTTGCGGTAGGGCGTTTCGATCGCGATCTGCGTCTGGCCGGTGCGGCGTGAATGCGACTCCAGCTCGCGGATGCGCTGGGCCCGCGCATCGGCGTTTACCGGCAGGTAGCCCACGAAGGCGAACTGCTGGCCATCGAGCCCGCTGGCGGCCAGCGCCAGCATCAGCGCGCTGGGGCCCGGCAACGGCTCCACGCGCAGGCCGAGGCCGTGCGCCGCGCGGACCAGCGCCGCGCCGGGGTCGGCCACAGCGGGAAGACCCGCCTCGGACAGCAAGGCGACATCCTCGCCCTGGCGCGTGGGCTCCAGCAGCGCCTGCAGTTCGGCAGCAGGCACATCGCTGCGCCCCGAGCGGCCCTGGCCCTTGGCCGGGCGCGGCAGCTCGCGGATGTCGATCGCCTGGATCGCGGCGCGCAGCGGGGCCGCGGCCGAGACGCGGCGCAGGAAGGCGCGCGCCGACTTGGCATCTTCCACCACCCAGTGGCCGATCGAGGCGGCGCGATGCAGCACCGCCAGTGGCAGCGCGGCATCCAGCTCGCCTGGAGCGTCGGCGCCGAAGTCCAGCGCATTGGGCACCAGCACCAGCGCGCCGGGCCGCGGCAGCACGGTCATGCCACGTGCGCCAGCGGATCGAACCCGGCGGCGCGCAGCAGCTCGCAGGTCCGGATCAGCGGCAGCCCGACGAGCGCCGTGGGATCGTCGGACTCGATCGCCTGCGTCAGCGCGATGCCCAGCGTCTCGCACTTGGCGCTGCCGGCGCAGTCGTAGGGCTGCTCGGCGCGCAGGTAGCGCTCGATCTCGGCATCATCCAGGTCCCTGAAGTGGACCGTCACGGGCACGAGCGCCGAACGCTCGAAGCCGCCGGCGTAGTGCACCACGGCGACCGCCGTCTGGAACACCACGCGGCGGCCGCTCATGGCGCGCAGTTGCGCCACCGCGCGTTCGTGCGTGCCGGGCTTGCCGATCGCCTGCCCGTCGAGGTCGGCCACCTGGTCGGAGCCGATCACGGCCGCGTCGGGCTCCGCATGCGCCACCGCGCGCGCCTTGGCCAGCGCGAGACGCGCGGCGAGTTCGCGGGGCGGCTCGCCGGGCAGAGCGGACTCGTCGACACCGGGCGAGCGCACCTCGAACGCCACGCGCAGACGCTGCAGCAGCTCGCGTCGATAGCGCGATGTCGAGGCGAGGATCAGGCGCGACGGCAGGGTCGGCATGGCGCGATTCTCCCATTCGTCTGCGCACTGATCGCCGGCTGAACGCGGCCCGTACACTGGCTCGATGACCCGCCGAGCCTTCGACCCGCTGCACCTGGACGTGGCTGCGTTCGCCCAGGAAGGCGCAGCGCTCGCCGGCACCTGGCCGATGGCCGATCTCGGCCGCCTGCAGCAGTCGCAGAGCGCGCCGCACGATGCGACCGCCGAAACGGTCCGCTGGCGTGTACGCGGTGAATCGCGCGAGGCGGCCGGCGAAGCCGTGCAGACCTGGTTGCACCTGCAAGCCGATGCACCGGTCTGGCTGGCGTGCCAGCGCTGCCTGGCGCCGATGCGCGTGGACCTGAGCGTCGACGTGCCGATCCGCTTCGTGCGCGGCGAAGCCCAGGCCGAGGCGTTGGATGCCGAGAGCGAATTCGACGTGCTGGCGCTCGCGCCGGCGATCGATCTGCGCCAGCTGGTGGAAGACGAACTGCTGCTCGCGCTGCCGCTGGTGCCTCGCCACGAGGCCTGCCCGATGCCGATGGCGGGCGAGCGCAGCGGCGATGCGAACGCCGACGCATCGCGCGGCGAACACCCGTTCTCGGTGCTCGCCGGCCTGAAGTCGCGCCGGGGCGCTTGAGCGCGCCGGCCGGGGAGCGGCTGGTATACTCACCCGTTTTCCACCCGGGCTGCGCTGATGCCGCGGCCCGCGAGGCCCGGAGACTCCGGTCGGTGCCCTCCCCTGCGAGACATGGGGGACATGGCAGCCGCGGCGCACGGGCCAGACCGGAGTACGCCATGGCTGTTCAACAGAACAAGAAGTCGCCGTCCAAGCGCGGCATGCACCGTTCGCACAACGCGCTGGGCACGCCCGGCACGGCCATCGAGCCGACCACCGGCGAAGTCCACCTGCGCCACCACATCAGCCCGACCGGCTTCTACCGTGGCCGCAAGGTGCTGAAGTCCAAGACCGACGCGTGATGACCGCTGGCGTTCGGCCGCGCCGGACGTTCGGGCGATCCCGCTTGTCGAAGGCCGTGGCCTGACCCGCAGGCACGCGCAGTGAGCACCCTGCCGCCGCTGGAACGCGTGCGCATCGCCGTCGACTGCATGGGCGGCGACCACGGCACGTCGACCACGCTGCCTGCCTGCCGCGCCTTCCTGCAGTCGCATCCCCAGGCCGAGCTGGTGCTGGTCGGCACCGCCGACGCGCTCGCCGGCGTCCAGGGCTGGGACCGCACGCGCATCGTCAACGCCACCGAGGTCGTCACGATGGACGACTCGATCGAGGTCGCGCTGCGGCGCAAGAAGGATTCGTCGATGCGCGTGGCCATCGCGCAGCTCAAGGCCGACGATGCCGGCCGCACCGGCGCCGACGCCTGCATGTCGGCCGGCAACACCGGCGCGCTGATGGCCGTGGCGCGCTACCTGCTCAAGACGCTCGACGGCATCGACCGGCCGGCCATCGCCACCGTGCTGCCGCATGCCAAGAACGGCTACACCACCGTGCTCGACCTGGGCGCGAACGTCGACTGCACCGCTGATCACCTGCTGCAGTTCGCCGTGATGGGCAGCGCGCTGGTCACCGCCGTCGAAGGCAAGGACAACCCGAGCGTGGGCCTGCTCAACATCGGCGAGGAGGCCATCAAGGGCAGCGAGACGATCAAGCGCGCCAGCGAGCTGCTGCGCGCCGCGGCCGAAGGCGCGCACCTGAACTTCCACGGCAACGTCGAGGGCAACGACATCTTCAAGGGCACGACCGACATCGTGGTCTGCGACGGCTTCGTCGGCAACGTGCTGCTGAAAACCGCCGAGGGCCTGGCCGGCATGCTCAGCGGCTTCATCCGCGAGGAGTTCACGCGCAGCCTGGCGTCCAAGCTCGCCGCGGTGGTGGCGATGCCGGTGCTCAACCGCTTCAAGGCCCGCGTCGATCCGCGGCGCTACAACGGTGCCGCGCTGCTGGGCCTGCGCGGGCTGGTCTTCAAGAGCCACGGCTCGGCCGATGCATTTGCGTTCGAGCACGCGCTGGCGCGCGCGTATGATGCCGCTCGCAACCGACTGCTCGACCGCGTGCACGACCGCATCCTCGAAACGCTGCAAGCCATGCCGGCCAACCTGACCAGCGACGAGACCCTGCGCGCCGAAGCGGGATGAACGCCGCCGCGCCTCGATACAGCCGTGTCACCGGCACCGGCAGCCTGCTGCCGGCCAAGCGGGTCACCAACGCCGAGCTGGCGGCGCAACTCGCCGCGCGCGGCATCGAAACCAGCGACCAGTGGATCATCGAGCGCACCGGCATCCGCGCGCGGCATTTCGCGGAAGCCGACCAGACCGCGAGCGATCTCGCGGTGGCAGCGGCGCGGCATGCGCTCGAGGCCGCCGGCCGCAAGGCGGCGCAGATCGATCTGATCATCGTGGCCACCTCGACGCCGGACATGATCTTCCCGTCGACCGCCACCATCGTGCAGCACAAGCTCGGCGTGGCCGGTTGCCCGGCCTTCGACGTGCAGGCCGTGTGCTCGGGGTTCGTGTACGGGCTCACGGTGGCCGACGCGATGATCCGCACCGGCAGCGCCCGCTGCGCGCTGGTGATCGGTGCCGAGGTGTTCTCGCGCATCCTCGATTTCGACGACCGCACCACCTGCGTGCTGTTCGGTGACGGTGCCGGTGCGGTGGTGCTCGAGGCGAGCGAGCGCCCCGGCATCCTGGCCACCGACCTGCATGCCGACGGCGCGTATCGCGACATCCTCTGCACGCCGGGCACGGTGTCGGGCGGCCGGGTGCTGGGCGATCCGACCTTGAAGATGGACGGGCCCGCGGTGTTCAAGCTGGCGGTGCGCGTGCTGGAGGAGTCGGCCCGCGCCGTGCTCGACAAGGCCGCGCGCGCCGACACCGACATCGACTGGCTGATCCCGCACCAGGCCAACATCCGCATCATGCAGGGCACCGCGCGCAAGCTGAAGCTGCCGCTCGACAAGCTGGTGGTCACCGTCGACGAGCACGGCAACACCTCGGCGGCGTCGATTCCGCTGGCGCTCGACGTGGCCGTGCGCAGCGGGCGCGTCAAACCGGGCGACACCGTGATGCTCGAGGGCGTGGGCGGCGGTTTCACCTGGGGCGCGGTGCTGATGGACCTTTGAGCGAACTTCGACGGACCTGCAAGCGGCGTCTGCCGCGCGCGCGAACACCAAGATGAAACCGTTTGCCTTCGTATTCCCCGGCCAGGGCTCGCAGAGCGTGGGCATGCTCGATGCCTGGGGCGACCACCCGGCCGTGCGCCAGACGCTGGCAGAGGCGTCGCAGGCGCTCGGCGAAGACATGGGTCGCCTGATCCGCGAAGGCCCGAAGGAGCAGCTCGACCTCACCACCAACACGCAGCCGGTGATGCTCACCGCTGGCGTGGCCTGCTACCGCGCCTGGCGCGCCGAGGGGGGCGACGAGCCGTCGGCCGTGGCCGGGCACTCGCTCGGCGAGTACAGCGCGCTGGTGGCCGCCGGTGCGCTGGCGCTGGCCGACGCGCTGCCGCTGGTGCGCTTTCGTGCGCAGGCGATGCAAACGGCGGTGCCCGTGGGCCAGGGCGCGATGGCGGCGATCCTCGGGCTCGACGCCGCCGCGGTGGTCGAAGGTTGCGCGCGCGCGGCCGCGGAATCCGGCGCCGTGGTCGGCGCGGCGAACTTCAACGACCCCAAACAGACGGTGATCTCCGGCTCCAAGGCCGGCGTCGACAAGGCTTGCGAGGTGTTGAAGGCGATGGGCGCCAAGCGCGCCATGACGCTGCCGGTGTCGGCGCCGTTCCACTGCGCGCTGATGCGCCCCGCCGCCGACGCGCTGAAGCAGCGACTGGCGAGCGTTGCGTTCGTCGCGCCGCGCATGCCGGTGATCAACAACGTCGACGTGGCGGCGCCAGGCGAGCCGCAGGCCATCCGCGATGCGCTCTATCGCCAGGCCTACGGTCCGGTGCGCTGGGTCGAGGTGATCCAGGCGCTGCGCGCGCGCGGGCTCGCGCACGTGGTGGAGTGCGGCCCGGGCAAGGTGCTGGCCGGCATGACGAAGCGCATCGACGCCGAACTGGTCGGCGCGGTGATGGCCGACCCCGCGTCGCTGGCCGAGACGAAGGCGGTGCTGGCATGAGCGCAACGACGTCGATCGCGCTCGTGACGGGCGCCTCGCGCGGCATCGGCCGCGCCATCGCCGCCGTGTTGGCCGCGCGTGGCCATCGCGTGATCGGCACCGCCACCACCGACAGCGGCGCGGCAGCGATCACCGATGCGCTCGCGGCGTGGCCCGGCTGCAAAGGCGCGGTGCTCAACGTCAACGACGGTGCCGCCGGCGACGCGTTGATCGACGGCATCGTCAAGCAAGAAGGCGGCCTTCACGTGCTGGTCAACAACGCCGGCATCACGCGCGACGGCCTGGCCATGCGCATGAAGGACGACGACTGGTCGGCCGTGCTCGACACCAACCTGAACGCGGTGTTCAGGCTGTGCCGCAGCGCCATGCGCCCGATGATGAAGCAGCGCTGGGGCCGCATCGTGAACATCACGTCGGTGGTCGGCGCCAGCGGCAACGCGGGGCAGGTGAACTATGCGGCCTCGAAGGCCGGCGTGGTGGGCCTCACGCGCGCGTTGGCGCGCGAACTGGCGAGCCGCCGGATCACCGTGAACTGCGTGGCGCCGGGCTTCATCGCCACCGACATGACCGGAGCGCTCAACGAGCAGCAGCGGCAGACGCTGCTCGCGCAGGTGCCGCTGGCGCGCCTGGGCACGCCGGAGGAAGTGGCGCATGCGGTGGCCTTTCTCGCATCGGCCGAGGCCGGCTACATCACCGGCATCGAACTGCACGTCAACGGGGGCATGTGGATGGGCTGAGGCGAACCGTGCCGCGGTGCCCCGGCGGGCGTCCGCGCCCAGGCCGTAGAATCGCCCGCTGTTTGCCAAAGTCACTCCTGGAGGAGTCATGAGCGATATCGAAGCACGAGTCAAGAAGATCATCGCCGAACAGTTGGGCGTGCCCGAGTCCGATGTCACCAACGAGAAGGCCTTCGTGGCCGACCTGGGCGCCGACTCGCTCGACACCGTCGAGCTGGTGATGGCCCTCGAAGACGAGTTCGGCATCGAGATCCCCGACGAGGAGGCGGAGAAGATCACCACCGTGCAGTTGGCGATCGACTACGCCGTCAAGCACCAGAAGGCCTGAGTTCGCGCGGCATGTCGCGTCGGCGCGTCGTCATCACCGGGCTCGGGCTGGTCACGCCGCTCGGCAACACCGTCGAGGCATCGTGGTCGCAGCTGCTGGCCGGCAAGTCGGGCATCGCGACGATCACGCATTTCGACCCGGCGCCCTTCGCCTGCCGCTTCGCGGGTGAGGTCAAGGGCTTCAACGTCGAGGAGTACATCCCGGCCAAGGAGGCGCGCCACGTCGACACCTTCATCCAGTTCGGCCTCGCCGCCGCGGTGCAGGCGGTGCGCGACGCCGGCCTGCCGACCAACGACGACTTGAGCGAAGAACGCGCCGAACGCATCGGCTGCGTGGTGGGCTCGGGCATCGGCGGGCTGCCGCTGATCGAGGACACGCATGGCGAGCTGGCCCAGCGCGGGCCGCGCCGCATCTCGCCGTTCTTCATCCCCGGCTCGATCATCAACATGGTCGCCGGGCACGTGTCGATCCGCTTCGGCTTCAAGGGGCCCAACCTGTCGGTGGTGACGGCCTGCACCACGGGGCTGCATTGCATCGGCGAAGCCGGGCGGCTGATCGAATACGGCGATGCCGACGTGATGGTCGCCGGCGGCACCGAGGCAGCCGTCTCGCCGCTGGGTGTCGGCGGATTCGCGGCGATGCGCGCGCTGTCGACGCGCAACGACGATCCCGCTGCGGCGTCGCGTCCGTTCGACAAGGGCCGCGACGGCTTCGTGCTCGGCGAAGGCGCCGGCGTGATGGTGCTCGAGGAATACGAGCACGCCAAGGCGCGCGGGGCGAAGATCTACGCCGAGCTGATCGGCTACGGCATGAGCGCCGATGCCGGCCACATCACCGCGCCGAACCAGGACGGCCCGCGCCGGGCGATGCTGGCAGCGCTGCGCAACGCGCGCGTCGACGCCTCGCAGGTCAGCTACCTCAATGCCCACGGCACGTCCACGCCGCTGGGCGACATCAACGAGACCAACGCCATCAAGCTCACCTTCGGCGAGCATGCGCGCAAGCTGGTGGTGAACTCCACCAAGTCGATGACCGGCCACCTGCTCGGCGGCGCGGGCGGCATCGAATCGGTGTTCACGGCGCTGGCGTTGCACCACCAGGTGTCGCCGCCGACGATCAACCTCCTCGAGCAGGACCCGGAGTGCGATCTCGACTACTGCGCCAACCAGGCTCGCGAGATGCGCATCGACGTCGCGGTGAAGAACAACTTCGGCTTCGGCGGCACGAACGGGACCCTGGTGCTGCGGCGATTCTGACGTCGGCCGCCGCCGTTCATGGCTCCGGCGCCGACGTCCGAATGGATCTTGCAGCACACCCATCGTGAGCGCTGGCTGCTCGGCGGCTGGGCCGGCGTGTGCGTGGGCACCGGCGCGGCATGGGCGGTGGCCCGGTGCGTCGATGCGCTGGGCTGGGAGCTGTCCTGGCCCGCGGCTTGGGCCGCGGGGGCTGTGATCGGCATCGTCGCTGCGGCGCTGGCCGCGCGCAGGGTGCCGTCGCTGCGATGGCGCGTCGGCTGGCGCTCCGGCGCCTGGACTCTGGCCGAAGCCGGGCAGGCCGACGACGCGGGCCAGCCCGGGCAGCTGCAGTCGATGATCGATCTGGGGGCCTGGATGCTGGTGCGCTTCCGGCCCGATGCGCCGCGGCGCGGCTCGCGCTGGTTCGTGGTCGGGGCCGGCGAGTCGGCGTCCGGCCGGCACGCGCTGCGTGCCGCCCTCTACTGGCCCGGGCAGAGCCTGGATCTCGTGCGCACACGGCGCTGATGGGCCCGATGGTGGCAGACGATGCCGATGTCGCCCTGGTCGACCGCGCCAAGCGCGGCGACGTGCGCGCGTTCGAGATGCTGGTGGTCAAGTACCGGCGGCGCATCGAACGCCTGATCGGGCGCATGGTGCGCGACAGCGATCTGGTGCAGGACGTGGCGCAGGAAAGCTTCATCCGCGCCTACCGTGCGCTGCCGCAGTTCCGCGGCGACAGCGCCTTCTACACTTGGCTGTACCGCATCGCCGTCAACACCGCCAAGAAGACGCTGCTCGAGCTCAAGCGGGACCCCGTGATGACCGAATCGGCACGCGCAGGCCGCGACGACGACGACGAAACTTACCGCGTCGGGAGCGAACTAAGCGACGCGGCGACCCCCGATGCGGTGCTCGCGAGCAAGGAGATCGCTGCCACGGTCAATGCAGCGATCGACGGCTTGTCCGAGGAATTGCGCCAAGCGGTGACGTTGCGTGAGATCGAAGGCCTCAGCTACGAAGAGATCGCCGATGTGATGAATTGCCCGATCGGTACCGTGCGATCACGGATCTTTCGCGCCCGCGAGGCGATCGCAGCCAAGCTGCGGCCTTTGCTGGGCACGCGCGAGGGCGAGCGCTGGTAGCGCCGCGGGCATGTTGGAGAGCACGATGGCCGAAGAGGAACCCCGCAACCACGAAGAGGTCTGGCGAGCGCTGTCGGCGGTGGCCGACGGCGAGGCCGACGAGCCGCAGCGCGCGCGCTGTCTGGAGCTGTGGTCGTCGCGTCCGGATTTGCGGTCGCGCTGGCATGAGTACCAGGTGATCGGTGACGTGATGCGCTCCGATGCGCTGGCGCACGGCGCTGCGGCCGATGCCGCGTTCCTGCACGGCCTGCGCGCGCGGATCGCGCAGGAGCCGGCGCGGCTGATTCCGCGCGACACCGCGGCCACGCCGCGCATGCCGCGCTGGATGGCGCCGGCGGCCATGGCCGCCGGTGTGGGTGCCGTGGCCCTGACCCTGCACAGCCTGTGGCCCAATGCGACCTCGCAACGCGCCGATGCGTCACTCGCCGCCGCGCGGGCGCCGGCATCGGCCGTGCTGGCGGTGGCGCCGTCGTTGCCGCCGCAGGTGCACGTGGTCAATGGGCAGTTGATCCGCGATGCGCGGCTGGACCGCTATCTGGCCGCGCACCGGCAAGGCGCCACGGGCGCGGCGCTGCAGATGCCGGGCGCGGTGGTGCGCAGCGTGGATACGCTCGCGCTGGACGACAAATGACGGCGGCGTTCCGGGCATCGCCCTGGCAGAGGGCGGGCTGGCTCGCGGCGCTGCTCGGGCCGCTGATCGCGCATCCGGGCGCATGGGCTGCGCCGCAAGGCGAGCCCGCGCAGGCGCCGCTCGATGCGATGTCGTGGCTGGCGCGTGTGAAGCAGGCCGCGCTGACGCGCAACTACCAGGGCACGCTCGTCTACACCGCGGCCGGCGTGGTGTCGAGCTCGCGGGTGCTGCATTTCTGCGAGGGCCGGCAGCGCTACGAACGCATCGAGGTGCTCGACGGCGAGATGCGCCAGGTCTTCCGCCACAACGACACCACGCAGACGTTGTGGCCGCGCAGCCGCGTCGCCGTGGTCGAGCAGCGCGATGCGACGCCCGATTTCCCCGCACTGCCTGCGGGCGACGGGCAGGCGCTCGACAGCTACGAGCTGCGCGTGCTGGGCCGCGAGCGCATCGCAGGCCACGAAGCGCAGGTGCTGCTGCTCAAGCCGCGCGACGCGCATCGATTCGCCCAGCGCCTGTGGGCCGAGCAGGGCAGCGGACTGCTGCTGCGGGCCGACACGATCGGCAGCAAGGGCGAGGTGCTGGAGTCGGCGGCGTTCTCCGATGTGACCATCGGCGGCAAGCCGCAACCCGACGTGGTGCTGGCCCCGATGCGCAAGCTCGAGGGCTATCGCGTCGTGCGGCCGGCCGTCGCGAAGACGCAGCTCGAGGCCGAAGGCTGGACGCTCGCGCGGGCGGTGCCCGGGTTTCAGCTCGTCAGTTGCGTGAAGCGGCCCTTGACGGCGGCCCACGAGGCGGCCACCGACGCGTCGGCGCAGGTGCTGCAGGCCGTGTTCTCCGATGGCATGACCCACGTGTCGGTCTTCGTCGAGCCCTACGATGCGCAACGGCACAAGCCGATGGCGACCAGCCTCGGCGCCACGCACACCTGGATGCAGCGCGCCGGAAGCTGGTGGATCACCGCGATGGGCGATGTGCCGATCGCCACCGTGCAGTTGTTTGCCGCCGCGCTGGAGCGGCGACCCTGAATCTCCCGACGGCCTTCGGCGACCGCGGTTGCTCGCGAGGCCGTCACTTGCCATCACATCGAGACGGATGAGGACCTATATGCCTGTCGCAAGCGTTGAAGCCGGCATTGATCGGCGCGCCGTGTGGACCCTGATGACGGCCCTGGCCCTGGGCGCCGCAGCCGTGCCGCGTGGCGCGTCGGCGCAGGCGCGGGAGTTGCCCGACTTCACCGAGCTGGCCGAGAAGTGGAGCCCGTCGGTGGTCAACATCCGCACGCTCGAGCGCGGGCGCGGCGCAGCCGGCGGCGAGATCGATCCGGAGGAGCTGCTGCGCCGATTCGGCATCCCGCTGCCGGGGCGGCCCGGGCAGCCGCGCACGCCGCGCGGCGGCGACGAGGAGCCGCAGACGCGCGGCGTGGGCTCTGGCTTCATCCTCACCGCCGACGGCTTCGTGATGACCAATGCGCATGTCGTCGACGGGGCCGACGAGGTGATGGTCACGCTGACCGACAAGCGCGAATTCAAGGCGCGCATCGTCGGTGCCGACAAGCGCACCGACGTGGCGGTGGTGAAGATCGAGGCCTCCGCGCTGCCGGCGGTGAAGGTCGGCGACGCGAGCCGCTTGAAGGTCGGCGAGTGGGTGATGGCCATCGGCTCGCCGTTCGGCCTGGAGAACACCGTCACCGCGGGCATCGTCAGCGCCAAGCAGCGCGACACGGGCGACTACCTGCCGTTCATCCAGACCGACGTGGCGATCAACCCGGGCAACTCCGGCGGCCCGCTGCTCAACATGCGCGGCGAGGTGATCGGCATCAACTCGCAGATCTACAGCCGCTCCGGCGGCTTCATGGGCATCAGCTTCGCGATCCCGATCGACGAGGCCATGCGTGTGGCCGACCAGTTGCGCGCCAACGGCCGCGTGATCCGCGGCCGCATCGGCGTGACCATCGCGCCGGTGACCAAGGACGTGGCCGAGTCGATCGGCCTCGGCAAGCCGATGGGTGCGCTGGTGCAGAACGTCGAGGCCGACGGGCCCGCAGGCAAGGCGGGCGTGGAGGCCGGCGACATCATCGTCAAGGTCGACGGCAAGCCGGTGGAGAAGTCGGGCGACCTGCCGCGCATCATCGGCGCCACCAAGCCGGGCAGCAAGACGACGCTGCAGCTCTACCGCCGCGGCGCGGCGAAGGAGGTGTCGGTGGTGGTCGGCGAGTTCGAGGCCGATCGGCCGATGCGTCGCGCGCAAGCCGAGCCGGGTGCTTCGGCGCCGGCGGCGAAGACGGCGCTGGGCCTGTCGGTGAGCGATCTCACCGACGCGCAGAAGCGCGAGCTCAAGGTCCGCGGCGGTGTGCGCGTCGACGCCGCAGAAGGCGCGGCTGCGAGGGCGGGGCTGCGCGAGGGTGACGTGATCCTGGCGCTGAACAACGCCGAGGTGGTCGATACCAAGCAATTCCTGTCGATCGCCGCGCGGGCCGAGAAGGAGCGGGCCGTCAGCGTGATGGTGCGACGGGGTGAGTTCGTCAGCTACCTGGTGATCCGTCCGTCGGGGCGTTGAATTTCGGCGTGGTCGATCATCTGACTGTGGCGTGTGGTTATTCCATTAGACGGGATGCCACCGAGCACTCAGCAGCCGCTTCGGGGCAACTCGGGTCCGCGCGTTCGAACCCCGATCGCTCGGAGTGAGTTCTCGCTCCGGCCGGCAGCCCGGATTGAACCTTCGGGCAACTAGAATCTGCCATCTGACGGTTCTTTTACGGTCGCGGTTTGGCAGCACTGAACAGTCTGATGTGAGTGCTTCCAGACTGTTGAGAGACCTGTTGATAATCTGTGGATGAATTTGGCTGTTGGCACCCCACAACGAGCGGAAAACAAGCATTGGCGCGGGTTTCGGCAAGGTGCTTTTGGCTACAATGAAGGCCCAACAAGCAGTTGCCATACGTTTTGTTGGAAGGCGCGTCAACTCTTCGACGTGCCTTTTTTTTGTCTTCGGCCGGGCTGCTTCGCAGCCCTTAACTTCGCTGCGCGAAGTTAGCCTTCGACGCAACGGCTTCGCCGTTGTGCCAGCGGCATGTCGCGCATCCAGCCGCATCGGTTGATGGACCACATCCGCAACTTCTCGATCATTGCCCACATCGACCACGGCAAGAGCACGCTGGCCGATCGGATCATCCAGCGCTGCGGTGGTCTCTCCGATCGCGAGATGGAGGAGCAGGTGCTCGACTCGATGGATCTCGAGCGCGAGCGCGGCATCACCATCAAGGCGCAGACCGCGGCGCTTACGTACACGGCGCGAAGCGGCCGTGTCTACCTCCTAAATCTCATCGACACGCCGGGCCACGTGGACTTCTCCTACGAGGTCAGCCGCTCGCTGTCGGCCTGCGAGGGCGCGCTGCTGGTGGTCGACGCGAGCCAGGGCGTCGAGGCGCAGACGGTGGCCAACTGCTACACCGCGCTGGACCTGCACGTCGAGGTCGTGCCGGTGCTCAACAAGATGGATCTGCCGCAGGCCGATCCCGAAACCGCCAAGGCCGAGATCGAGGACGTGATCGGCATCGATGCCAGCCAGGCCATCCCGTGCTCAGCCAAGACCGGCATGGGCATCGACGACATCCTCGAGGCGGTGATCCACCGCATGCCGGCGCCCCGAGGCAACCCGAGCGGTCCGCCGCGGGCGATGATCATCGACAGCTGGTTCGACAACTACGTCGGCGTCGTGGTGCTGGTGCGCGTGGTCGACGGCGCGCTCGGCAAGGGCGAGCGCATCCGGCTGATGTCCACCGATGCCTGCTACGGCATCGAGCAGCTCGGCGTGTTCACGCCGAAGTCGCAGCCGCGCGAGGTGCTGCGGGCCGGCGAGGTGGGGTTCCTGATCGCCGGCATCAAGGAGATCCACCACGCCCGGGTCGGCGACACCATCACGCTGGAGCGCAAGCTGCCCAACAACGCCGGCCCGGCGACCGAGCCGCTGCCGGGCTTCAAGGAGATCCAGCCCCAGGTGTTCGCCGGGCTGTACCCCACCGAGGCGAGCGAGTACGAATCGCTGCGCGACGCGCTGGACAAGCTCAAGCTCAACGACAGCTCGCTGCGCTTCGAGCCCGAGGTGAGCCAGGCGCTGGGCTTCGGCTTCCGCTGCGGCTTCCTGGGCCTGCTGCACATGGAGATCGTGCAAGAGCGGCTGGAGCGCGAGTTCGACCAGGACCTGATCACCACCGCGCCGTCGGTGGTCTACCAGGTCGAGCTGAACGACGGCACGGTCCTGCAGGTCGAGAACCCGTCGAAGCTGCCCGATCCGGGGCGCATCCGCGAGATCCGCGAGCCGATCGTCACGGTGCACCTGTACATGCCGCAGGACTGCGTGGGCCCGGTGATGACGCTGGCCAACCAGAAGCGCGGCGTGCAGATCCAGATGAGCTACCACGGCCGCCAGGTGCACCTGACCTACGAGCTGCCGCTGGCCGAGATCGTGCTCGACTTCTTCGACAAGCTCAAGAGCGTGTCGCGCGGCTACGCGTCGATGGACTACGAGTTCAGGGAGTACCGGCCGGCCGACGTGGTGAAGGTCGACATGCTGATCAACGGCGAGCGCATCGATGCGCTGTCGATCATCGTGCACCGCAGCCAGAGCCAGTACCGCGGGCGCGAGGTGGCGGCCAAGATGCGCCAGATCATCCCGCGCCAGATGTACGACGTGGCGATCCAGGCCGCGATCGGGGCCAACATCATCGCGCGCGAAAACATCAAGGCCCTGCGCAAGAACGTGCTGGCAAAATGCTACGGCGGCGACATCACCCGCAAACGAAAGCTGCTGGAGAAGCAGAAGGCCGGCAAGAAGCGCATGAAGCAGATCGGCACGGTGGAGGTGCCCCAGGAGGCGTTTCTCGCCATCCTGCAGGTCGACGAATGAACGCCGTGCCCGCTCCGGGTGCCCAGACGAGAACGATGAACAACCGCAACCCACCGCACCGGATGCGCGCCCGATGAGCGCGCTGACCGCCGTCCTGTATCTCGCGCTGGCCGTCTACCTCGGGGGCTGGTACGCCGACCGCTGGATCGGCAACTTCTCGCTGCTGCTGTTCGTGCTGACGATCGCGACGCTGGCCTACTGGCTCGCCGAACGCTTTCACTTCAAGCCAGCGCGCGAAGCCGCGGCGGCCGCGCTCGAGCGCCAGGACGCGCAGCGCCGAGCCGACTTGGCCAGCAAGGGCATCGACAAGGTCGACGGCGACCTCGCCGGCGCGCGCGAGCGGCTGCTTGCGCAACCCTGGTGGCTCGACTGGACGGCCGGGCTGTTCCCGGTGATCCTGGCGGTGTTCCTGTTGCGCTCGTTCCTGTTCGAGCCGTTCAAGATCCCTTCGGGATCGATGGTGCCCACGCTGCTGGTGGGCGACCTGATCCTCGTGAACAAGTACCACTACGGCATCCGGCTGCCGGTCGTGAACAAGAAGATCCTGCAGAACAACGACCCTCAGCGCGGCGACGTGGTCGTCTTCCGCTACCCGGTCGATCCGCGGGTGGATTACATCAAGCGCGTCGTCGGCGTGCCCGGTGACGAGGTGGCTTACCTGAACCAGCGGCTCACCATCAACGGCAAGCCGGTCGACGTGCAGGCGATGGGCGACTACTACGACGAGGACTCGCTGCGCTACGCGCCGCAGTTCACCGAGTCGCTCGGCGCCGTGCAGCACCGCATCCTGGTCGACCCGAAGCGCCAGGCCTATTACGGCGGCGGCGACGGCCGGCAGTTCCCCAACGCCCAGAACTGCCGCTATTCGGCCGAGGGCGTGGTGTGCAAGGTTCCCGCCGGCCACTACTTCATGATGGGCGACAACCGCGACAATTCGCAGGACTCCCGATTCTGGGGTTTCGTGCCCGACGAGAACATCGTGGGCAAGGCGTTCTTCGTGTGGATGAATTTCGGCAACCTGCGTCGGATCGGTTCGTTCCAGTGACGCGGACGTGAAAGGGGCGTGCATGAGAACCTCCCGCCGGCCCGGTGCAGCGGCACAACGCGGCCTCTCGCTGATCGGGCTGCTGTTCTGGGCGATCGTCATCGGCTTCGTCGGCTACGTGCTGGTGCGCGCGCTGCCGACGCTCAACGAGTACCTCACGATCAAGAGCGCGGTCGACAAGATCGCGGCCTCCAGCCCGCCCACGGTCGGCGAGATCCGGGCCCAGTTCGACAAGCAGAAGGAGATCGAGTACTCGATCGCCTCCATCTCGGGCAAGGACCTCGACATCACGAAGGAGAACGACAAGGTCGTGATCCGCTTCGCCTACAACAAGGAGATCGAGTTGATCGCCCCGGTCTTCCTGCTCATCAAGTACGAGGGGCGATCGCGCTAGGGCCGGGCCGCAAGGCCTGAGGCTGCGCGCAGGCGCCGCTGCATCCCATGGATACCCGGCTCGATGCGTTGCAGGGCCGCCTCGGCCACCGCTTCGCCGACCCGGCGCTGCTCACGCGGGCGCTGACCCATCGCAGCTTCGGCGCCGATCACAACGAGCGGCTCGAATTCCTCGGCGACGCGGTGCTCAACCTGGCCGTCTCGGGCCTGCTGTTCGAGCGCTTCGGCGGCTCCGACGAAGGCGATCTCACGCGCGTGCGCGCGCATCTGGTGCGCGAGGAGAGCCTGCACCGGGCGGCGCTCGGGCTCGGCGTGCCCGAGGTCGTGCGCCTGTCCGAAGGCGAGGCCCGCGCCGGCGGCGCGCAGCGGCCGTCGATCCTGGCCGACGCGGTGGAGGCCCTGATCGGTGCCGTCTTCCTCGACGGCGGCTACGCGCCGGCGGCCGAGCTGGTGCGCCGGCTCTTCGGCGACGTGATCGCATCGACCGAGGCCGCCAGCTGGAGCAAGGACGCGAAGACCGAACTGCAGGAATGGCTGCAGGCCCGCCGCATCGCCGTGCCGAGCTACCGCATCGTGGCCACCTCGGGACAGGCCCATGCCCAGACCTTCGAGGTCGAATGCACGGTGCCGGCGCTGTCGGTCACCGAGTCGGGCCGCGGCCGGTCGCGCCGCGCGGCCGAGCAGGAGGCGGCGCGCAAGCTGCTCGATGCGCTGAAGGCCAGCGACCGCCCGGGCGGCCCGCTGCGCTCGTGACCGCCCGCACGCCGCCGGCCGCGCCGGCGCAGGCATCCGACACCGCTGACCAACCCGAGCGCTGCGGCACCATCGCCATCGTCGGCCGGCCCAACGTCGGCAAGTCGACGCTGCTCAACGCGCTGGTCGGCCAGAAGATCAGCATCACCTCGCGCAAGGCGCAGACGACGCGCCATCGCATCACCGGCGTGTGCACGCGCGGCCGCGCGCAGTTCGTCTTCGTCGACACGCCCGGCTTCCAGACCCGGCACGGCGGCGCGCTGAACCGCAGCCTCAACCGCAGCGTGTCGGCCTCGCTCGCCGAGGTCGACGTGGTGCTGCTGCTGGTCGAAGCCGGCCGCTTCGGCGCCGACGACGAGCAGCTGCTGCCGCTGCTGCCGCGGAACAAGCCGGTGGTGCTGGTGGCCAACAAGCTCGATCAGGTGAAGCGCCGCGCCGATCTGCTGCCGTGGCTGCAGGCGCTGCCGGCCAAGTTCGCGTTCGCCGAATACGTGCCGCTGTCGGCGACGCGGCCCGACGACGTGGAGCGCTTGCTCACGATCATCGAGCCGCTGCTGCCGCAGCAGCCCTGGCTGCACGAGGCCGACGCGCTCACCGACCGCAGCGACCGCTTCCTGGCCAGCGAAATCGTGCGCGAGAAGCTGTTCCGCCTCACCGGCGACGAGCTGCCCTATGCATCGACCGTGGTGATCGATCGCTTCGAGGAGGCGCAAGCCGATGCCGGACCGCGCCAGGTGCGCATCGCAGCCACCATCGTCGTGCAGCGCGAGGCCCACAAGGGTATCGTGATCGGGCAGGGCGGCGAACGGCTCAAGCGCATCGGCAGCGAGGCCCGCGCCGAGCTCGAGCGGCTGCTCGATGCGCATGTGTTCCTCGAGCTGTGGGTCAAGGTGCGCTCGGGCTGGGCCGACGACGAGCAGCACCTGCGCAGCTTCGGCTACGAATGAGCGAAGCCACCCGCGCGAGCGCGCACTCGCAGGCCCGGCCGCATCGCCGGGCGGCCGCAACGGGCCAGGCCGCGTTCGTGCTGCACCGGTGGGACTGGAGCGAGAGCAGCCTGATCCTCGACCTGTTCACGCGCGAATCCGGCCGCGTGGCGGTGGCCGCCAAGGGCGCCAAGCGGCCTTACTCGCAGCTGCGCTCGGTGCTGCTGCCGTTCCAGCGCGTGCAGGTGCAGTTCGGCCGCACCCGCGGCGAGCAGGCGGCCGACGTGCACACGCTGCGCGGCGCCGAATGGGTCGGCCCGGCCATCGCGCTGGCGGGCGCCGACTGGTTCGCGGGCTTCTACGTCAACGAGCTGCTGATGCGCCTGCTCGCGCGCGACGATCCGCACCCGCGCCTGTTCGACGCCTATGCGCTGGCCCTCGCGGCGATGAGCCGCGCGCCGGCCGCGCGCGTGGAGGCGGCGCTGCGCGCGTTCGAGCTGATGCTGCTGCGCGAGACCGGCGTGCTGCCAGAACTCGATTGCGCGACGCTGACCCAGCAGCAGGTGGTGGCCGAGCGGTGCTACCAGCTGCGGCCGGAGGAGGGGCTCGTCGACGCCGCGCCGGGCGCGGGCGCATTGACCGGCGAGGCCTGCCGCGCGCTCGAGGCGGCGCTGCGGGCGACGCTGGCGAATGCCACCGCCGACAGCCTCGACGCGCTGCTGGCCGCCGCGCAGGCCGCCGGCCCGGCGCTGAAGGCGCAGCTGCGCCAGCTGCTTCACTATCATCTGGCCGGCGCCACGCTGCGCACGCGCGAAGTGATGATCGATGCCTACCGCGTGCTCGGCCTCGATGCCGGCGCCGCCACACGATGAACCCGCTCGTCGCACCCGAAGCCTTCGACCGCCATGCGCGCACCGCGCTGTCGGTCAACGTCAACAAGATCGCGCTGTTGCGCAACACGCGGCACCTCGGCATCCCCGACGTCGTGGCGCTGGCGCGCATCGCGCTCGAGGCGGGCGCGCAGGGCATCACGGTGCATCCGCGGCCCGACGAGCGCCACATCCGCGCGCACGACGTGCGCGACCTCGCCGCGCTGATGAAGCAATGGCCGCAGGCCGAATACAACATCGAAGGCAACCCGACGCACAACCTGATGGCCTTCGTGCGCGAACTCAGGCCGCACCAGTGCACGCTGGTGCCCGACAGCGTGGGCCAGTTCACCAGCGACCACGGCTGGGACCTGCCCAACGACATCGAGCGCCTCGCGCCGCTGGTGGCCGAGGCGCGCGCGCTGGGCGTGCGCGTGAGCCTGTTCATGGATCCGCTGCCGCAGGCCATGGCGCATGCCGCCGCGCTGGGCGCGCACCGCGTGGAGCTCTACACCGAAGCCTATGCGCGCGCGCATGGCGGGCCGGACGAGGCCGCCACGCTGCAGCGTTATGCCGAGGCGGCGCGCGCGGCGCAGGCGGCGGGGCTCGGCGTCAACGCGGGCCATGACCTGAACCGCGCCAACCTCACCGACTTCCTGCGCGCGGTGCCAGGCGTGCTCGAGGTGTCGATCGGCCATGCGCTGGTGGCCGACGCGCTGGAGCTCGGCATGGCGGAGACGGTGCGCGACTACCAGCGCTGCATTCAACGTGCGTTCGCAATGACTGGGCCGGCTGCATGATCTACGGCGTCGGCACCGACATCTGCGACGCGCGCCGCATCGCTGACGTGCTGTCACGGCGCGGCGAACGTTTCGTCGCGCGTGTGCTCGGCCCCGAGGAGCAGCGCGTGTTCGCGGCGCGGCGTGAACGCTCCGAGCGGCGCGGCGTCAGCTACCTGGCCACCCGCTTCTCGGCCAAGGAGGCGTTCGCCAAGGCGATCGGCCTGGGCATGCGCATGCCGATGACCTGGCGCGACTGCGAGATCCTCAACACGCCGAACGGCAAGCCGGAGATCCGGCTGCACAACGAGCTGGCGCAGTGGATGCGCGAGCGCAGGCTGCGCGCGCATGTCAGCGTGAGCGACGAAGCCGACTACGCTGCGAGCTTCGTCGTCGTCGAGCAGGAAGGCACCCCATGACCCAGCATGCCCCCGTGGTGCTCGACATCGCCGGCACGGTGCTCACCGCCGACGACCGCCGTCGCCTGCGCCATCCGCTCGCCGGCGGGCTGATCCTGTTCGCGCGCAACTGGGTCAACCGCCGCCAGCTCACCGAGTTGACCGCGGCGATCAAGGCCGAGCGGCCCGATCTGCTGATCTGCGTCGACCACGAAGGCGGCCGCGTGCAGCGCTTCCGCACCGACGGCTTCACGCACCTGCCGCCGATGCGGCACTTCGGCGAGCTGTGGATGCGCGATGCCATGGCCGCCACCGACGCCGCCTGCGCGACCGGCTACGTGCTCGCCGCCGAACTGCGCGCCTGCGGCGTGGACCTCAGCTTCACGCCGGTGCTCGACCTCGACCACGGCGAATCCGGCGTGATCGGCGACCGCGCCTTCCATCGCGACGCGCGCGTGGTCGCGCTGCTCGCGCGCAGCCTGATGCACGGCCTTCTGCTGGCCGGCATGGCCAACTGCGGCAAGCATTTCCCCGGGCACGGCTACGTGAAGGCCGACAGCCACACCGACATTCCCGTCGACCGCCGCAGCCGCAAGGCGGTGATGGGCGACGATGCGGCACCCTACGCCTGGCTGTCCAACGGGCTGGCCAGCGTGATGCCGGCGCACGTGGTCTACCCCAAGGTCGATGCGCGGCCGGCGGGCTTCTCGTCGCGCTGGCTGCACGACATCCTGCGCGGCGAACTCGGCTTCCAGGGCGCCGTCTTCAGCGATGACCTCAGCATGGCCGGCGCCCGCGTGCTCGACGGCCGCGAAGTGCGCTACGCCGAGGCCGCAGCCGCGGCGCTCAACGCGGGCTGCGACCTCGTGCTGCTGTGCAACCAGTCGGTCGATGGCGGCACGGCCGTCGACGAGCTGCTCGACGAACTCGAGCGCGCCGGCGCAGCAGGGCAGTGGCGACCCAGCGCGGCGAGCGAGGCGCGTCGCGTCGCGCTGCTGCCGCAGACGCCGCCGCTGCCGTGGGACGAACTGATGCATGCCGGTGCCTACCGGCATGCACTCGATCGACTCGCCTGAGCCTTACTGCGGCGGCTGCTGTTGCTGCTGCGCCTGCGCGGCGAGCAGCTCGAACGGCAGCTTGAGCTGCGAGAGATCCTTGCGCGTCTCGACCAGCACCAGCGGCCCCTCGTCGACGATCACCACCGGCTTGCGCTCGCGCGGCACGTGGATGGGCTTGGGCGCGGCAGCGATCGCCGCCTGCACCACGCGCACCTTGTCGGCATCGGAGTGCACCCATTGCAGGCCGGCGCCTTCGGCCAGGTGCTGCAGTTCGGGCAGCGGCAGGTCGTAGGCAGGCACGCGTGGCGGCACGGCGCGAGCCGCTTCGTGCGCGGCCGGCGCAGCAGCGGCCGGCGGCATGGTGGCAGCGACAGCCGTTGCTGCCGCCGCGGTGCCGAGCGCCGTGTCCACGCCGGGCGCTGCCGCCGCGGGCTGCGCGCTCTCGCGGGGCTCGGCGCGATCGCTGCGTTCCGTGCGCTCGCCGCGTTCTTCGCGTTCGCCGCGCGGGCCGCGATCGCGCCGGCGCGGCTCGGCCGCTTCGGGCTGCGCGGCGGCGAATGGCGCCGGCTCGCCGTCGGTCGGCGCGAGCTGAGCCTGGCCCTCGTCGGCCATCGTTGTCGGCTCGAGTTCGCCGCCCTCGCTGCGGCCGCCGCGGCCGCGACCGCCACGCCGCCGGCGGCGGCGGCCCTCGCGATCGCCTTCACCGCCTTCGGCGCCGGCAGGCTCGGGCACCGGCACGGTGTCGACGAAGTTCTGCGGCATCGCTTCGGCGGCCGGCGCCAGCGCGTCGCCGCGGGCCTCGAGTTCGCGCGGCGGACGCGCAGCGCGCGGTGCGCCTGGGCCCTGCCCAGCACGCGCTTCGGGGCGCGCGCCGCGTTCGTCGGCTGCAGCGGTCATCTGGCCTTCGGCCCGCTCGCCGCGGCCGTCGCGGCCACGGCGGCGGCCCTCGTCGCCGCGCGCGCCGCGACCCTCGCCACCGCGCTCAGCGCGACCTTCACCGCCGCGCTCTCCGCGCTCGCTGCGACCGCCGTCGCGGCCACGGCCGCCGCGGCCACCGCGTTCGCCACGCTCACCGCGTTCACCGCGGCCGCGTCCATCGCGCCCTTCACGGCCTTCGCGGCCACCGCGCGCTCCGCGCTTGTCGTCGCCGGCTGCCGTCGCAGCCACGGGCTGCGTGCTCGTCTCGACCGACGGGCTCGGCGATGCGTCTTGTCCACCGAAGATGCGCTTCAGCCACGACACGAAGCCGCCGCCGGCGGCAGGCGCGGCCACCGGCACCCGCACCGCGGGAGCCGGCGCAGCGGTTGCGGCCGGCGCCGGAGCAGGGGCCGGCGCGCTCGGCACCACCACCGGTGCCGGCTGGTCGGGCAGCACGCCCTTGATCACCGGTTCCTGCTTGGCCTTGGCCTTCTCGCGCCGGCTGATCGACACCTCGTCGTCCGGCTCCTCGATCATCGTGTAGCTGGCCTGCAGGTTCTCGAGCCGTGGATCGTCGTGGCGCAGGCGCTCGAGCTTGTAGTTCGGCGTCTCGAGGTGCTTGTTGGGCACCAGCAGCACGGTGACGCGCTGCTTCAGCTCGATCTTGCTGATCTCCTGGCGCTTCTCGTTGAGCAGGAAGCTCGTCACCTCCACCGGCACCTGCACGTGCACGGCGGCGGTGTTGTCCTTCATCGACTCCTCTTGAATGATGCGCAAGATCTGCAGCGCGGAGGATTCGGTGTCGCGGATGTGGCCGGTGCCGTTGCAGCGCGGGCAGGTGATGTGGTTGCCTTCGCTGAGCGCCGGGCGCAGGCGTTGGCGGCTGAGTTCGAGCAGGCCGAACTTGCTGATCGAGCTGAACTGCACGCGGGCGCGGTCGTAGCGCATCGCGTCGCGCAGGCGCTGCTCCACCTCGCGGCGGTTCTTGCTCTCCTCCATGTCGATGAAGTCGACCACGATCAGGCCGCCCAGGTCGCGCAGCCGCATCTGGCGTGCGATCTCGTCGGCAGCCTCGAGGTTGGTGCGCGTGGCGGTCTCCTCGATGTCGCCGCCGCGCGTGGCGCGCGCGGAGTTGACGTCGATCGACACCAGCGCCTCGGTGTGGTCGATCACGATCGCGCCGCCGGCCGGCAGGTTGACCGTGCGGCTGAACGCGGTCTCGATCTGGTGCTCGATCTGAAAGCGGCTGAACAGCGCCGCGTCGTCGCGGTAGCGCTTGACCCGCGGTGCCGACTCCGGCATCACGTGGTTCATGAACTGCTGCGCCTGCTCGAAGATGTCGTCGGTGTCGATCAGGATCTCGCCGATGTCGGCGGTGAAGTAGTCGCGGATCGCGCGGATGACGAGCGAGCTCTCCTGGTAGATCAGGAACGCGCCCTTGCCGGCCTTGGCCGCCTCGTCGATGGCCGACCACAGCTTGAGCATGTAGTTCAGGTCCCACTGCAGCTCGGCGGCCGTGCGGCCGATGCCGGCGGTGCGGGCGATCAGGCTCATGCCCTTGGGGTAGTCGAGCGACTCGAGGTTCTCCTTCAGTTCCTCGCGGTCCTCGCCCTCGATGCGCCGGCTCACGCCGCCGCCGCGCGGGTTGTTGGGCATCAGCACGAGGTAGCGGCCGGCGAGGCTGACGAAGGTGGTGAGCGCCGCGCCCTTGTTGCCGCGCTCTTCCTTCTCCACCTGCACCAGCAACTCCTGGCCTTCCTTGACGGCGTCCTTGATGGTCGCGCTGCGCGCCTCGACGCCTTCGCGGAAGTACTGCTTGGAGATCTCCTTGAACGGCAGGAAGCCGTGCCGCTCCTCGCCGTAGTCCACGAAGCAGGCTTCGAGCGACGGCTCGACCCGCGTGATCACGGCCTTGTAGATGTTGCCCTTGCGCTGTTCGCGCCCCTCGATCTCGGTCTCGAAGTCGAGCAGCTTCTGCCCGTCGACGATCGCCAGCCGCCGCTCCTCCTGCTGGGTGGCGTTGATCAGCATGCGTTTCATGTGCACTCCTCAATCGGCACAGGGCTCCGCAAACCGGAACTCCGCGCCGGGACGACCGATCGATCCGTCAGGACCGGCCGGCCACTCGATGCACGAACGACGCTGAAGAAGCCTGGGGCAAGAAAACTGCTCGGGGCCGCGGCGCCGCGCCTATCGGGGCGCGAGGCACTGCAGCAGAGCGACGGGCCATGGCGCAGGTTCGGCCGCGCATTGCCGCATCCGCTGCCCCGGGGCCGCTTGACGGCGCGAGGGCGAGGCCCGGCCCGCGGCACATCCGGCAACAACGGGCCGGGGCCGACGGGCGACGAACGCGGTGGCGTTGTGCGGGCTGTGGAGCGGGCGCGCGAGGCGCAGACCGAATCGCATCATGGCGAGGCGACAGACGCGGGTGTCTCCTGTCTGCCGCCGAGGGACCTTTTCTTTCCCGATCGCTCGGGAGGCTCGTTCGACGTTGTTCTTCCGTCAGCGATCTGCTGGCCGCCGCATCACATGGGGACGCGGCCCACCGCGGGCTCGCCGACGTTGCATCACCGTTCACTGCAAAGGCGCGCCGCATCGGCGCGCACCACCACGATCCGACCGGGCGTGCCCGGGTAAACTCCAGAAGAATCAAGCACTTGCGGCTCGTTCGTGGTCCAGCGCATTATAAGCTCCAAAGCGGCCGCGCCTGACAGTGCCGATGCGCCGCGCGCCACGGTGCGGCGTGTACAGGTTGACGAGCGCGGCGCCGGCCAGCGGCTCGACAACTTTCTGCTGCGGCTGCTCAAGGGCGTGCCCAAGACCCATGTCTACCGCGTGATCCGCTCCGGCGAGGTGCGGGTCAACCGCGGCCGTGCGGCCGCCGACACGCGGCTCGCGTTCGGCGACGAGGTGCGGCTGCCGCCGGTGCGCGTGGCCGAGCGGGCGGCCGACGCCGCAGCGGCGCCGGCGCGCGAATTCCCGGTGCTGTTCGAGGACGATCACCTGCTCGCCATCGACAAGCCGGCCGGCGTGGCCGTGCATGGCGGCAGCGGCGTGAGCTTCGGCGTCATCGAGCAGCTGCGCCGCGCGCGGCCGGGCGCCAGGTTCCTCGAGCTGGTGCATCGCCTCGACAAGCAGACCTCGGGCATCCTGCTGCTGGCCAAGAAGCGCAGCGCGCTCACCGCGCTGCAGCAGCAGTTTCGCGAGCGCCGCACCGACAAGACCTATGCCGCGCTGGTGCAGGGCGCCTGGCCGGCCTCGCGCAAGGTGATCGACGTGCCGCTGCACAGGACGCTCACCGCCGACGGTGAACGCCATGTGCGCGCCGTGCCGCAGGGCCACGACGAGGCGCGCCGCGCGATCACGCTGGTGAAGGTGCTGCGCCACTACCAGGGCTTCACGCTGCTCGACGTGACGATCAAGACCGGCCGCACGCACCAGATCCGCGTGCACCTCGCGCACGAGGGCCACCCGATCATGGGCGACGACAAATACGGCGACTTCGCCGCCAACCGCGACCTCGCCCGCGGCACGGGCCTGGAGGGCTTGCGCTTCGCGCGCATGTTCCTGCATGCGCGGCGGCTGGCCTTCGACCACCCGGCCGGCGGCGAGCGCATCGTGCTCGAGGCGCCGCTGCCGGCCGAATGCGTCACACTGCTCGCGCGGATGACCGATCCGCATTGATGCTCCGTTGATTGCCCATCCGATGCCACGACACCGCCGCTTCGATCTGATCGCCTTCGACTGGGACGGCACGCTGTTCGACTCCACCGCGCTGATCGTGCGCTGCATTCAGGCCGCCTGCCGCGACCTGGGCCTCGCGGTGCCCGACGACGAGCGCGCGGCCTACGTGATCGGCCTTGGCCTGAACGACGCACTGGCGCATGCCGCGCCGGGGCTGCCGCCCGAGCGCTACCCGGAGCTGGGGGCGCGCTACCGGCAGCACTACTTCGCGCATCAGCACGACCTGACGCTCTTTGCCGGCACGCTCGAGATGCTGCAGGCGCTGAAGGCGCGCAACCACTGGCTGAGCGTGGCCACCGGCAAGAGCCGCCGCGGCCTCGACGAGGCGCTGGCCACGGCGCAGCTGCAGGGCCTGTTCGATGCCACGCGCACGGCCGACGAGACGGCCAGCAAACCGAACCCGCAGATGCTGCTCGAGCTGATGCGCGAGTTCGGCGCCGAGCCCGCGCGCACGCTGATGATCGGCGACACCACGCACGACCTGCAGATGGCCGTGAACGCCGGCACCGCGAGCGTGGGCGTCAGCTACGGCGCCCATGACCACGAGGCGTTCGACGCCTTGGCGCCGGTGTTCGTGGCGCACTCGACACGCGAGCTGCACGACTGGCTGGTGGCGCATGCCTGAGCGCGTGACCGAGCCGCAGCACCTGTGTGCCAGCGCCGAGCTGCAGGAGCGCGGCCTGGCCGTCGTGTGGGACGTGCTGCTCTGGGGCGCGCCGGCGCGTGCCTTCGCACTGCGCTTCGACGGCCGCGTGGTGGCCTACATGAACCGCTGCGTGCACGTGCCCACCGAGATGGACTGGCAGGCCGGCCAGTTCCTCGACCTGGACAAGCGCTGGATCCTGTGCGCGACCCACGGCGCGGCCTACGAGCCGGCCGACGGCCGCTGCGTCGGCGGGCCCTGCGGCCAGGGCCGCTTGATGGCCATTCGCACCGAGGAGCGCGGCGGCGAGGTCTGTTGGTATCCTTCGGCGGACATCCAGCCCGTCGCCTTCGACGACGCGCCACCCGCGGCCTTCACGCCGCCTGCAGAAAGCGCACCATGAATCCCCAGGAACCGTATCTGCCGCCGACCTCCGGATCGGGCGAAACCACATCGCACTCCGCGCAGGCTGCGGCGACCGCCGCGTCGCACGGGCCGTCGAGCTTCGAGCGCGGCCTGGAGCACCTCACGCGCGAGCTGCTGCGCGACAGGCGCAGCGAGCGGCGCTGGCGCGTGTTCTTCCGCCTGGCGTGGCTGGGCCTGTTCCTGTTCATCGCCTATGCCACGCTGATGCACCGCGGCCACGGCGCCGCGCCGAGCGGGCCGCACACCGCGCTGGTGGAAGTGCGCGGCGAGATCGCCGCCGATTCCGAGGCCAGCGCCGAGCGGCTGGTGTCGGCGCTGAAGTCGGCGTTCGAGGATGCCGGCGCGCAGGCGCTGGTGCTGCGCATCAACAGCCCCGGCGGCAGCCCGGTGCAGGCGGGCATCATCAACGACGAGATCCGGCGCCTGAAGGCCAAGCACAAGAAGCCGGTCTATGCCGTGGTCGAAGAGATGTGCGCCTCGGGCGCGTACTACATCGCGGTGGCCGCCGACGAGATCTATGTCGACAAGGCCAGCCTCGTCGGCTCGATCGGCGTGCTGATGGACGGCTTCGGCTTCGCCGGCACGATGGACAAGCTCGGCGTCGAGCGCCGGCTGCTCACCGCCGGCGAGAACAAGGGCATGCTCGATCCGTTCTCGCCGCAGAACGAGAAGCACAAGGCCTATGCGCAGGCCATGATCGACCAGATCCACCAGCAGTTCATCAAGGTGGTCAAGGACGGGCGCGGCGCGCGGCTGAAGGAATCGCCCGACACCTTCTCGGGCCTGTTCTGGAACGGCGAAGACGCCGTGCGCCAGGGCCTGGTCGACAAGTTCGGCAACCTCGACTACGTGGCGCGCGAGGTGGTCAAGGCCGAAGAGGTGATCGACTACACGCCGAAGGAGAACGTCGCCGAGCGGCTGGCCAAGCGCTTCGGCGCCGCGGTCGGCTCGGGCGCGGTGAGAGCGCTGCGCGAGCTCTCACCGCTGCGTTGAACGCCGATCAGGCCGGGGGGATGCGCAGCAGCTGGCCCGGGTAGATCTTGTCGGGGTGGGTCAGCATCGGCTTGTTGGCCTCGAAGATCACCGGGTACTTGTTGGCGTTGCCGTAGAACTCCTTGGCGATCTTCGACAGCGTGTCGCCCCTGACCACGGTGTAGTACTTCGACTCGTCGGCCGGCGTGGCCACCGTCATCATGTCGTTGACCGCGGCCACGTTCTCCACGTTGCCGCAGCACAGCACCACCTTTTCCTTGGTGGTCTGATCGGCCGCGACGCCGGCGACGGTGACCGTGCCGCTGCCGCCGTCGAAGCCCACGTCGAGGCCGTCGACCTGCAGGCCCATGGCATTGATGTAGGTGGCGATCGAGTCGCCCGCGGCGCGGTTCAGGCGCTCGAGGTTCTCGGCGCTGGCCTCCTGGGCCACGGCGTCCTGCGCGGCCTTGGCCTCGCCCTTGCCGAAGAGCTTCTCGCCGGCTTCCTTGATGAAGCTGATCAGACTCATGGGGCCTCCTTGTGGGTTGGTGTGGAAGAGGCCCGACTGTACGACGCCGCGACGGCGAATCAGGCCTTCAGCAGAGCTTTTCGCTCGATGAAGGCGATCCCCTCATCCAATCCCCGAGCCATACGCCGGCAGCGGCGACCCGCATCAGCCGTGCGATCGATGGTGATGGGCGTGATCGCCGTGATCGTGGTGATCGTGGTGATGGCCGTGGCCGTGGTCGTGGTCGTGATCGTGATCGTGATCGTGATCGTGATCGTGATCGTGATCGTGATGATGGCCATGATGATGACCGTGCGCATGGCCGTGGCCATGGGCGTGTCCGCCGGCAGCGTCGGCCTCGGTCTGGGGTTCGAACGCGGCCGAGGCCTCGCTGACGATCAGGTGCATCTGCCGCAGCATGTCGGCGAGCGCCGCATCGGGCGCCAGCTTGAGGTGATCGGCCGCGAGCTCGATCGCCGCGTGACGTTGCCCGAGCTGGTAGGCGGCGCGCAGCAGGTCGACTGCGGTGCCGTGCTCGCTGCAGATACGCACCACCAGCACCGGCTGCGCGGCTGCCTTCACCGCGATGAGCGTGCCGTCCTCGGCCACCAGCACGTCGCCGCCGCGTACCGTCGTGCCCGGCGGCAGCGCGACGGCGATCGCGCGGCCGGCGGAATCGGTGGCGTCGAAGCGCTGCGTGCGGCGCACGCTCCAGTCGAGCTCGACGGTGGCAGCGCGCTTGAGCAGCACGTTCGCCAGGCCGCGGCCGCCGGGGATGAGCTTGTTGACGGTGAGCATGGGGTGACGGGCAGGGCCAGGGTTGGCGACGAGCGCCATTCTGCCGCGGTGCGCGTGCCGCACGTCATCACCGCCGTAGAGGGGGCCGACGCCAAGCCGGCGCAGATCCCGAGCGGCGAGTTGCCGCCAACAGCGGTTTCGGATAGTATAACGAACGTTATAACTCCGGGCTGCACGCGATGACCGCACTCAAGCTCACGCAGATCGGCAACTCGGTGGGCGTGATCCTGCCCAAGGAGCTGCTGGCACGGTTGAAGCTGGCAAAGGGCGACACCGTCTACGCGACCGACGCGGCCGACGGTGTGCTGCTCACGCCCTACAGTGCCGAATTCGAAGCGCAGATGACGGCCGCACGCCGCATCGCCAAGAAGCGGCGCAACGTGTTGCGCGAACTGGCCAAGTGAGCCGACGCAGGTGGGTCTGGCTCGACCCGCACGTGCTTCTGGCCATCCACGAAGAGCAACTGGCCGAGCACGGCGGTGCCTCAGGGGTCCGAGATCGCGGCCTGTTCGATTCGGCGCTCGCGCGGGCGAAAAACCTGGCCGCGCACGGCAGGCCCGACGCAGCCGCGCTCGCGGCCGCCTATGGCTACGGCCTCGCGCGCAACCACCCGTTTGTCGACGGCAACAAGCGCACGGCGTTCGTGGCAGTGGAACTGTTCCTCGATCTCAACGGCTTCGAGTTGACCGCCGGCGACGCGCAAGCGCTGCTGACGATGCTCGCGCTGGCTGCCGGTGAATTGACCGAAGACGCCTTCGCCGACTGGTTGCGCACCAACAGCGCAAGGCGCTGAGCCTCGCTCGCCGGAACCGGCGTACCACTGCACGCTCACCGCTGCGCCCAGAACCAGCGATGCAGCGCAGCGATCTCCTCCTCCACCTCGGGCACCGGGCCGTGCACGCTGATGCGCTTGTGTCCGCGGCGGAACACCTCGCGGCAGGGCAGATCGAGCGTGGGGTTCTCGTGGTGCGCGCCGGTGTGCTCGAGCAGCGCACGCTCGCTCATGCCGTACACCAGCGTGCCGATGTGCGCCCAGTACTGCGTGCCCGCGCACATGGCGCAGGGCTCCACCGTGCTCACCAGCGTGCAGCCCCACAGAAAGGCCGGCGGATGCAGCCGAGCCGCCTCGCGCGCGAGCACCGCCTCGGCGTGGTTCACCGAATCCACGTTGCGCTGCTCCAGCAGCACGGTTTCGCCGTCGGGCGCCACCAGCAACGCGCCGAACGGGTGATGGCCCGCGTCCATCGCCGCGCGCGCGATCGCGTTGGCGTGCCGCAGGTGGCGGATCTGCTGGGCTAGGTTCACGGCCGGCACTCTACCCGGCGTGGCTGCCGCGATGCGCCCAGCCGGTGGTGCGCTTCTCGATCCACGAGAACAGCTCGTACATCGCCATCGCCATCGCGCCGATCGTCACCAGCCCGGCGAAGGCCAGCGGCATGCGCTGCTGGCTGCCCGCGGTCTGCATCAGGTAGCCGATGCCGGAGTCGCCCGCCGTCATCTCGGCCAGCACCGTGCCCACGAAGGCCAGCGTGATCGCCACCTTGAGCGAGCCGTAGAAGTAGGGCATCGAGCGCGGCAGGCCCACCTTGACGAGAACGTCCCAGCGCCGGGCGCCGAGCACGCGCAGCACGTCTTCAAGCTCGGGCTCCAGCGTGGCCAGGCCGGTGGCGATGTTCACGGTGATCGGGAAGAACGAGATCAGGAACGCGGTGAGAACGCCGGGCCCCAGGCCGATGCCGAACCACACCACCAGGATCGGCACCACTGCCGCCTTGGGCACCGCGTTGAAGGCCACCATCAGCGGGTACAGCGCCGTGTAGGCCAGGCGCGAGCTGCCGATCAGGGAGCCGAGCATCACGCCCACCACGATCGACACGGCGAAGCCCAGCATCGTGACCCAGAACGTCTTCCACGCCGCTTCGAGCAGCGCGCCCTTGAACTCGACGAACTGCTGCGCGATCTGCCACGGGCTGGGGAAGATGTATTCGGCAATGCCGAATACCATCACCACCAGCTGCCACAGCAGCAGCACGGCCGCCAGCACCACCAGCGGCGACCAGCGCTCGACGCTCTTCGTGATCTTCACGCGCGGTGCCTCAGGGCGGCAGCGCGCCGGCCTTGGCGCGGCCGGCGCCGATGTGGCCACGCAGCTCGTGCACGATGTCGGTGAACTGCGGCGTGTAGGTGACTTCCAGGTCGCGCGGACGCGGCAGGTCGATGCGGCGCTCGAGCACGAAGCGGCCCGGGCTCCGGCTCATGCAGTAGACGGTGTCGGCGAGGAACACGCTCTCGCGCAGGTCGTGCGTGACGAGGATGACGTTGAACTTCTTGGCCGCGTGCAGGTCGCGCAGCGTGCACCACAGCTCCTCGCGCGTGAAGGCGTCGAGCGCGCCGAAGGGCTCGTCGAGCAGCAGCATCTTCGGCTCGTGCACCAGCGCGCGGCAGATGCTGGCACGCTGCTGCATGCCGCCCGAAAGCTGCCAGGGGAACTTGTCTTCGTATCCGGCGAGGCCGACGCTCTTCAGCAGTTCGCGCGCCTTGGCCTCGTACTCGCCGCGCCTGGCCTTGAAGCTGGAACGGTAGGGCTCGACGATCTCCAGCGGCAGCAGCACGTTGTGAAGCGTGGTGCGCCAGGGCAGCAGGCTCGGCGCCTGGAAGGCCATGCCGCTGATCTTCAGCGGACCGTTCACCGGCTGGCCGCCGATGACGATGCGGCCCTTGCTGGGCTTCTTGAGCCCTGTGGCGAGCTTCATGAAGGTGGATTTGCCGCAGCCGGAGGGGCCGACGATGGCGATGAACTCGCCTTGGTTCACTTTCAGTGAGATGTCTTCGACGGCGTATTGGCCTTGGGCCAGCAGCTCGTCGGTGTAGGCGAGCCAGACCTTGTCGAACTCGACGAAGGCGTCGTTCATTCGTCGTTGCGCTTGTTCTCAGCGAGAGAGCCCGCGGGTCGCGCCCCGCCGGCGGTCACTTTCATTTGCTGGCCCAAATGAAAGTAACCAAAGCAAAGGGCCTGAATACCGATGAGGCTGGCGCGTATGGCAAGAACCCACGCACGAGACCCGTGCGACTCAGATGCTCGCTGGCCGCGGCGGCGATGCATCCGCGAAAGTCGGTACCGCGAACTTGCTCGGCTTCGTTCGTGGGTTGCTGCCATGGCAGCGAGCCGGATCGTACTAGCCCCTTTGCTTTGGCTACTTTCATTTGGGGCCGCAAATGAAAGTAGCTCGGCTGCCGGCCGAGACCGGCGGGCTGCTGCAAGCAGAGCCAAGAGCGCACAGACGCGCAGCGCATCACTTCCTGGCCGGAGGCAGGATGTTCAACTCGGCCTTCCCAGGCAAGAACGCATCGCTCCAAACCGCGGCGGGATCGACACGCGTCTTGGTGCCGAACGCATCCGACACCTGCGACGCCATCAACGCCAGCCGCCCCGGCACGACGACGCCGAATCCTTCGGCATGCGCATCGGCACTCGCCACCACCGCATCGATCGCCATGCGCAGCCGCCGCTTCTCGAGCTCGACGTTGATGATCCCGTCACGCGCCTTCACGTAGTCGATCGCCGGGTCGGGGTTGGCCATCACCTCCTTGGCGCCCTTCAAGAACGCCGAGAGAAAGGCCTTCACCGCCTGCGGGTTCTCCTTCATCAGCTTCGGCGTCGCGATGATCACGTTGCCGTAGAGCTTCACGCCGTATTGCGGATACGGCAGCACCACGATGTCGTCGGTCTTCACGCCGCGCGCCTCGAGGTTGAGCAGCGAGGTGAACGAGAAGCCGGTGATGGCGTCGACCTCGCCCTTGGCGAGCATGGTCTCGCGCAGCGGCGGATCCATGCTGACCCAGGTGATGCCCGTCACGCCGTTGGCCTTGGCGAAGATCGGAAAGCCGCGCCGGCCGGCGTCGAACACCGGGGCGCCGAGCTTCTTGCCGTTGAGATCGGCCGGCGCCTTGATGCCGCTCTTCTTCAGCGCCAGCACCGCGGCCGGCGTGTTGTTGTAGACCATCATCACCGCGACGGGCTTGTTGGGCGCGTCGGGGTTGTTGGCGTGGAACTCCATCAACGCCGCCATGTCGGCAAAGCCCATGTCATACGTGCCCGAGGCCACGCGTGTGACGGTGCCGCCCGAGCCGTTGCCGGCGTCGATGGTCACGTCGAGGCCCGCAGCCTTGTAGTAGCCCTTGGCCGACGAGGCGAGGAACAAGGCCGCCGGGCCCTCGAAGCGCCAGTCGAGCTGGAACTTGATGGGCGTCTGGGCGAGGGCAGGGGTGGCGATCAGCGCGGCAAGCGCAGTGGCGGCGCCGAGCGCGGCGCGGCGGGTCAACGAGGCGACGGTCAAGATGGGCTCCAGGGATGCGTGGACGTGTGCACAGCCCGGCGATTGTGCAAGTGCCGTGCACACCCGAGCCTCGGGTGTTGCACCAGATGGGGGCCGGCGCTCAGCCCTCTCGCGCGAGACGCGCTCGGGCCTTCGCCAGCCACGAGGCCGTCCGCAGTGGACGGCCTCGTGCGCGGGCTCAGGCCAGCAGGTCGGCCACGGTGCGCGCGATCACCTTGGTGGCGCGGCGCAGGTCTTCCAGCACCAGGTGCTCGTCGGCCCGCTTGGCGTTCGATTCCAGCACCGTGCGCGGGCCGGCGCCGTAGATGGCGGCCGGGATGCCCAGCGCGCCGTAGAGGCGCACGTCGGTGTACAGCGGCGTGCCCACCACGGGGATGTCTTCGCCGAACAGCGCCTGCGCATGGCGGCGCAGCGCGGCCACCAGCGCATGGTTGTTCGGCGAGGCCTTCAGCGCCCGCGCCAGCAGGATGCGCTTGATCTCGACGCGGATGCCGGGGCTCTGCGCCACGGTGTCGTTGATCAGCTGGCGCACCTCGGCCTCGACGACGTTGGCATCTTCCTCGGGGATCATGCGGCGGTCGAGCTTGAGCACCACCTTGCCGGGCACCACGTTGGTGTTGGTGCCGCCGCTGATGCGGCCGACGTTGAGATACGGGTGGTTGATGCCGGTGATCTTGCTCTTGCGCTCGCGCAGCACGTCGTTGTGCGCGTACAGCGCGCTGAGCAGCTTGTTGGTGGCCTGCAGCGCGTCGACGCCGGTCTCGGGGTACGCCGCGTGGCTGGCCATGCCGTGCAGCGTGACCTCGAGCTGCAGGCAGCCGTTGTGCGCCACCACCACCTGGTAGCTGAAGCCGGCGGCGATCAGCACGTCGGGCTGCGTGATGCCGAGGTTGAGCAGCCAGCCGGGGCCCAGCTCGCCGCCGAACTCCTCGTCGTAGGTGAAGTGCAGCTCCACCGTGCCGCGCAGCTTGGCGCCCGAGCGGATCAGCGCGCGCAGCGCGAAGGTGTAGGTGGCGAAGTCGCTCTTGCTCACCGCCGACGCGCGGCCGTAGAGCTTGCCGTCGACGATCTCGCCGCCGTAGGGGTCGTGCGTCCAGCCGTCGCCGGGGGGCACCACGTCGCCGTGCGCGTTGAGCGCGATCGTCGGCCCGTCGCCGAAGGTGTGGCGCACCACCAGGTTGGTCACCGACACCATGCCCGCGGCCTTGACCACCGCCTCGGGCACCCTGTGGCGCTCGACCTGCAGGTTCACGCTCTCCAGCAGCTCGGCGGTGCGCTCGGCGTGCGGCGCGTTGTTGCCCGGTGGCGTATCGGTGGGGATGCGCACCAGCGCCTGCAGGAAGGCCACTTCCTCGTCGAAGTGGCGGTCGATCCAGGTGTCCAGCTTCTCGTGCAAGTCGCTCATGCGTGTTCCGCAGCCAGTTGTTCCAGCAGATGCGCGAAGGCGCGCACGGTCAGCTCGGTGTCGTCGGCGGTGATCGACTCCAGCGGATTGTGGCTGATGCCCGCGTTGAGGCCGCGCTGGAACAGCATGGCCTGCGGCATCAACTCGTGCAGCTTCATCGCGTCGTGGCCGGCGCCGCTGGGCATGCGGTGCAGCGGCAGCCCGAGCGCGGCCACGGCGCGCTCCCAGCGCTGCTGCCAGGCCGGCGCGCTCGGCGCCGCGGCGGCGCGCATGGTTTCCTCGGCCGTGAACTGCAGGCCGCGGCGCGCGCAGATGCGCTCCAGCTCGGCGAGCACGTCGCGCGCGCAGTCGTCGCGCACCGGGTCGGTGGTGGCGCGCAGGTCGAGGCTGAAGCAGCAGCGGCCGGGCACCACGTTGATCGAGCCGCCCGGCACCTGCAGCATGCCCACGGTGCCCACCACGTTGGGCACCGCGGCCGCGCGTTTCTCGACGTAGAGGATCAGCTCGGCCACCGCAGCGGCCGCGTCGCGCCGCCGGTCCATCGGCGTCGTGCCGGCGTGGCTGGCCATGCCCGTCACCTCGCACTGGTAGCGCACTCCGCCGTTGATCGAGGTGACGATGCCCAGCGGCAGATCCAGCTCGGCGAGCACCGGCCCCTGCTCGATGTGCACCTCCACGAAGCCGAGGTAGCGCGACGCATCGCGCCGCAGCTTCGCGATGTCGCCCACGCACAGGCCGGCGCGCGTCATCGCGTCGCGCAGGGTTACCCCGTCGGCGTCGCGCTGCTCGAGCCAGGCATCGTCGAAGTGCCCCGTCAGCGCGCCGGAGCCGAGGAAGGTGGCCTTGTAGCGCTGGCCTTCTTCCTCCGCGAACGCCACCACCTCGATGCCGAACGGCAGGCGCCGCCCCGCGCGCTGCAGCTCGCGCACGCAGGCCATCGGCACCAGGATGCCCAGCCGCCCGTCGTACTTGCCGCCGTTGCGCACGGTGTCGTAGTGGCTGCCGGTGAGCAGGCGCTTCGAGCTGCGGTCGCTGCCGTGATAGATGCCGACCACGTTGCCCACGGCGTCGATCGACACGTCGTCGAAGCCGCAGTCCTCGCGCATCCAGTGCGACAGGCGCTGCGCGCAGGCGCGGTGCGCATCGGTGAGGTAGGTCACCGTCAGCTCGCCGCGCTCGGCATAGCCGGGGTCGCTGTGCTGCGCCAGGCGCTCGGCCCAGTCCCACACGCGGTTGCCCAGCTCGGGCGTGACGCCGAACTTGTCGTTCAGCCGGATCTCGGCGATGCGATGGATGTTGCGCAGCGCCTCGGCCAGCTCGAAATCGGGGTGGTGGCGCACGCGGCGCGCGAAGGTGGCGATGATCTCGCGCTTGGCCAGGCCCGTGCCGCGCGGCCCGCGCACCGCGAGGATGAAGGGGAACCCGAAGCGCTCGTTGTATTCGGCGTTGAGGCGCTGGATGGTGGCGAACTCCTCCGGCGTGCACGCGGTGAGGCCGGCCTTGCCCTGCTCGTTGGTCGACTCTGCCGTGAGCGTCTTGGCCACCATGGCCTTGCCCGCCAGCTCGGGGTGGGCGCGGACGAGCTTCAGCTGCGCGTCGCGGCCGGCCTCGCGCACCGTCTGCACGAGTGCGAGCTTCAGCTGCGCGAGGCTGGCGAACGGGCGCCTCGCCCACGCGGCCTCGGCGATCCACGGCGAATGCTCGTAGGTGCCGGCGAGCAGCTCGGTGAACTGCGCTTCAGTGGCGTTGTTCAGTTGCTCCAGTGTGAGCATGTTGTGATTTCCATCTCCTGCATCTGAGCTATGGCGGTGAAGCCTACGTCGACCGAGCGGCTGGCCGCCGGCGAGGCATGCGACGGGCATGCCTCTGTGGTGCCCAAGGGTCGGTGGTTCGGGCGTGCGATCGCAGGCCCCAGTCGCGGTCGCCCCGATGCATGCAGGGCACGGGCCGTGTTGACGAGGTGACCTCGCGCGTCCCGCGGTGGCCGCCCGCGAGCGTGGGCCGGAGAGCGCATGCCCGGGCCGCCGGCCCCGCCCGGACCTTTCGCATGCATTGGCGCAGCAGCGAGCACCATCACTCCCACACGAACGCCGCAGCAGCATCGAACGGATGCACCTTCCGCCAATGCTGCGCGATGTCGATGCGCCGCGTGATCCATACCTGGTCGTGCGCCTGCACGTGATCGAGGAAGCGCTGCAGCGCACGCATGCGTCCGGGGCGGCCGAGCAGGCGGCAGTGCATGCCGATGCTCATCATGGCAGGGCGCTCGTCGCCTTCGGCGTAGTGCACGTCGAACGCGTCGCGCAGGTAGTGGAAGAACGGCTCGCCGTGGCTGAAACCCTGCGGCAGCGCGAAGCGCATGTCGTTGCAGTCGAGCGTGTAGGGCACCACCAGGTGCGGCGCCAGCGTGCCGTCGGTCTTCTTCACCTGCAGCCAGAAAGGCAGGTCGTCACCGTAATAGTCGCTGTCGTAGGCGAAGCCGCCGTAGTCGGCCACCAGGCGCCGCGTGGCGGGGCTGTCGCGCCCGGTGTACCAGCCCAGTGCGCGCTGGCCCGTCATCTGCTCGATCGCCTGCATGCCGAGGCGCAGGTGCTCGCGCTCGGTGGCCTCGTCGACGTTCTGGTAGTGGATCCAGCGCCAGCCGTGGCAGGCGATCTCGTGGCCGAGTTCCACGAACGCCGCCGTCACCTCGGGGCAGCGCTGCAGCGCCATGCCGACGCCGAACACCGTGAGCGGCAGACCGCGCTTCTCGAACTCGCGCAGGATGCGCCACACGCCCGCGCGCGAGCCGTACTCGTAGATGCCCTCCATGCTCAGGTGCCGCGCAGCGAAGGCCGGCGGGTTGAACATCTCGGAGAGGAACTGCTCGCTGCCGGCGTCGCCGTGCAGCACCGAGTTCTCGCCGCCTTCTTCGAAGTTCAGCACGAACTGCACCGCCACGCGGGCGTTGCCGGGCCAGCGCGCATGCGGCGGCGTGCGGCCGTAGCCGTGGAGGTCGCGCGGATAGCGGGCAGACGAAGCGCTCATGGGGCTTGCAGGGCCTGGACGAGATCCGGCGTGCGCGGATGCAGCCGCAGGTTGGTTTCGACGCTGGTCAGGTGCTCGTGCGTGAGTTTCGCGGCGGCGCGCGCGTCGCGCCGCGCGAGCGCGTCGACGATGGCCACGTGCTCGGCCAGCGATGCTTCGGCCGAGTGCGTGCTCTGGTACATCAGCGCGATCAGCGAGCTGCGCGTCAGCAGGTCGGCCAGCAGCTGCGCCAGCACGTCGTTGCCCATCATGCGCGCGAGCACCACGTGGAAGTCGGCCAGCAGCCGCGTGCGCCCGGCGATGTCGGTGCGCGCGATCGCCGCGCGCTCGGCCCCCAGGTGCGCGCGCAGCTCGGCCAGTTGCGCATCGGTGATGCAGCTGCACAGGTGGCGCACCATCGCGCCTTCGATCATCTGCCGCGCCTCGAACACCTGGCGCGCCTCGGCTACGCCGGGCGTGGCCACGAAGGCGCCGCGGCCCGGGTCGAGCGTCACCAGCCGGTCGCGGCTCAATTGATTCAGCGCCTGGCGCACCAGCGTGCGCGAGCAGTCGAAGATGTCGGCCAGCTTCTGCTCGGCGAGCTTGGTGCCCGGCATCAGGCGGCGCTCGACCACCGCGGTAGTGATCGAGTCGACGATGCGCTGCGTGGTCGTGTCGCTGCGCTCGGCGCCACCGGCGCCGGCCTTGCCGCGCGGAGCCGGCGCCGGCCGGGCGGCCGTCTTCGGTTTCGCGCGGCGGCGCGACGGGGCGGCGCTGCGGGCGGTGGGCAGGCGGGCGGCGGACATCGATCGGGCAGCAGGCGCAGCAGCAGCGTTGACGCGTACGCAAGAGTGTATACACTTTGCGGCGCCCCGCAAGACCGATTCCCGGCCCGGCGGGGTCATTGCCACCCCGGCACCGGAGACATCGCGATGGGCCACCTCAGCACCCATGTGCTCGACACCATGAACGGCTGCCCGGCCGGCGGCATGCGCGTGCGCCTGCAGCGCGTGGCGGGCGCTCAGGTCGACACGCTGAAAAGCTTCACCCTCAACGCCGACGGCCGCAACGACGGCGGCGCGCTGCTCGACGCGGCGAGCATGGCGGTCGGCCGCTACCGGCTGGTGTTCGAGGTGGCGCCTTACTTCAGGGCGCGCGGCGTCGCGCTGCCCGAGCCGCCGTTCCTCGACGAGGTGAGCATCGACTTCGGCATCGCCGATGCGGCCGCGCGCTACCACGTGCCGCTGCTCGTCACGCCGTGGAGCTACAGCACCTACCGCGGCAGCTGACGCCGGCCGCGCGCCGCCCGCGCGCGGCGGCACCTCAGGTTTTCGCGGGTCGGCCGCCGGCACGCGCTCCCTAGAATGGTCGTGCACCGCCCACCCTTGCCCACGGCGCGCGAGCGCCGGCCACGCCCATGAGCAGCGACATCTACGCCGTCCGCTTCGTCCTCGACGGGCAGATCCACCAGGCCAGTGGCGAACGCCGCACGACCACCGTGCTCGACTACCTGCGCGAGAAGCTGCAGCGCACCGGCACCAAGGAAGGCTGCGCCGAGGGCGACTGCGGCGCCTGCGTGGTGCTGGTGGGCAGCCTCGACGCCGGCGGCACGCGCATCGAGTGGAAGCCGGTCAACAGCTGCATGCAGATGCTGCCGTCGCTCGACGGCAAGGCGGTGAAGACCGTCGAGAGCCTCGAGCGCCCCGACGGCTCGCTGCACCCGGCGCAAGAAGCGATGGTGCGCTGCCACGGCTCGCAATGCGGCTACTGCACGCCGGGCTTCGTGATGAGCATCGCCGCGCTGGCCGAGCACAACGAGGCGCCGACGCGCGCCGAGATCACCGACGCGCTGGCCGGCAACCTGTGCCGCTGCACCGGCTACCGGCCGATCATCGAGGCCACGCGCGAGGCCTGCGCGGCGAGCGCCGAGGCGCGCTCGCTGCAGGACGCGCGCGAACTCGCGCTGCTGAAAGAAATCGCGCGCCCGACGCGGCCCACCTACAACCTCGACGGCGAGTTGGTGATCCAGCCGGTGGTGCGCACGCGCAAGGGCAGCGAGTTCGTGTCGCCGTCGTCGTCGGCCGAGCTGGCGGCCTACCTCGCCGAGCACCCCGACGCCACGCTGCTGGCCGGCAGCACCGAGTTCGGCCTCGCGGTGAACAAGCGCTACGAGCGGCCGGCGTACATCGCCTACCTGGGCGGCGTGGCCGAGCTGACGCGCGTGGTCGAGACGGCGCAGGCCTGGCACATCGGCGCCGCGGTGCCGCTGGATCGCGTGATGGCGCTGGTGAAGACGGCGCTGCCCGACTTCCATGAAGTGCTGCGCCGCTTCGGCTCGCCGCCGATCCGCTCCACCGCCACGCTGGGCGGCAACATCGCCAACGGCTCGCCGATCGGCGACAGCATGCCCTGCCTGATCGCGCTCGGCGCCGCGCTGGTGCTCAGGCGCCGCAACGCCAAGGGCAAGGACGAGACACGCCGCGTCGCGCTCGAGGCCTTCTACACCGGCCAGAAGCGCAACGTGCTGCAGCCGGGCGAGTTCATCGAGACGATCGAGCTGCCCAAGCCCGCGCTCCGGCAGTTCCGCGCGCACAAGATCAGCAAGCGCTTCGACCAGGACATCTCGGCCACCTGCGCCGCGATGTGCTGGCGCGACGATGGCGGCGTGCTGCGCGACGTGCGCCTGGCCTACAACGGCCTCACGCCGTCGCCGGCGCGCGCGCCGAAGATCGAGGCCGCGCTCGAAGGCCGGCGCGCGGCCGAGGTGACGGCTGCCGCGCTCGATGCGGCGATCGCCGCCAGCTTCACGCCGCGCGACGGCCTGCGCGCCACCTGGGCCTACCGCGCGCTGGTGGCGCGCAACCTGGTGCTCGGCTTCGTGCAGCCCGCGCTGCGCGCCGAATCGCTGCACGCCGAAGGAGCCTGACGATGAACGCGCCGCATCAGATCGCCGAAATCGCCGCCTTGGCACAGGGCAAGCGCTCGCTCGGTGCCGAGCTGCCGCACGAATCGGCGCGGCTGCACGTAACCGGCGAAGCCCGCTACACCGACGACATCGCCGAGCATCGCGGCACGCTGTACGCGGCGCTGGTCACCTCGCCGGTCGCGCACGGCGAGCTGATCGGCGAGGGCATCGACCGCGCCGCGCTGCTGGCGCAGCACGGCGTGGTGGCGGTGTTCACCGCGAGTGACATCCCGGGCGAGAACAACTGCGGCCCGATCGTGCACGACGACCCCTTTCTCGCCCACGGCATGGTCAACTACCTCGGCCAGCCGGTGGCGGTGGTGGTGGCGCGCGAGATGCTCTATGCGCGCGAGGCGGCCAAGAAGGCGCAGGTGCGGGTGAAGGAGCTGCCGGCGATCCTGACCATCGAGCAGGCGCTCGCCGCGCAAAGCAGCGTGCTGCCGAGCAAGACGCTCTCACGCGGCGACGCGGCCGGCGCGATCGCCGCGGCGCCGCACCGCCTGAAGGGCAGCACGCGCTGCGGCCAGCAGGAACAGTTCTACATGGAAGGCCAGGTCACCTACGCCGTGCCGCGCGAGGACGGCCAGCTCACGCTGTACGTGAGCACGCAGCACCCCGACGGCAACCAGCGCGAGGCCGCGGCGGCGCTGAAGCTCGGCACGCATAGCGTGGAGGTGATCTGCCGCCGCATGGGCGGCGGCTTCGGCGGCAAGGAGGGGCAGGCCAGCATCTTCAGCCAGAGCGCGGCGCTGGCGGCATGGAAGCTGCAGCGGCCGGTGAAGCTGCGCGCCAATCGCGACGACGACATGGCGATCACCGGCAAGCGGCACGACTTTCGCATCGACTACGAGGTCGGCTTCGACGGGCGCGGGCGCATCCTCGGCCTCGACGTGATGCTCGCCAGCCGCTGCGGCCACAGCGCCGACTACAGCGGCCCCGTGAACGACCGCGCGGTGCTGCACATCGACAACTGCTACCACCTGCCGCACCTGCACGTGGTGAGCCACCGCTGCCGCACGCACACGCAGTCGAGCACCGCGTTCCGCGGCTTCGGCGGCCCGCAGGGCATGTTCGGCATCGAGACGGTGATCGAGGCGATCGCCAAGCAGGCGAAGCTCGACCCACTCGACGTGCGGCGCGTGAACCTCTATGCCGACCCGGCCGCGAGCGGCGACGCCGGCTCGCTGACCACGCAGTACGGCCAGACGATCGAAGACTTCGTGGCCGACCGCATCCTCGACGAGCTGGAGGCCGAGAGCGGCTACCGCGCGCGCCGCGCCGAGGTCGATGCGTTCAACGCCGCGCACACGCGCCTCAAGCGCGGCCTGGCGATCAACCCGCTCAAGTTCGGCATCAGCTTCACCGCCACGATGCTCAACCAGGGCGGCGCGCTGGTGCACATCTATCAAGACGGCACCGTGGCCGTGAACCACGGCGGCACCGAGATGGGCCAGGGCCTCAACACCAAGATGGCGCAGGTGGCGGCCGATGCGCTGGGCATCCCGGTGGAGCTGGTGCGCGTGACCGGCACCGACACGCACAAGGTGCCCAACGCCAGCGCCACCGCGGCCAGCTCGGGCGCCGACATCAACGGCGCGGCGATCGAGCACGCCTGCGCGCAGCTGCGCTCGCGGCTGGCCGGCGTGGCGGCTCAGGCGCTCGGCTGCGCCGAGAGCGAGGTCGAGTTCGGTGGCGCTCAGGCGCGCGCCGCTGACGGCGGCGCCACGTTGCCGTGGAATGAACTGGTGCAAAAGGCCTGGCTCGCGCGCGTGGGGCTGTCGGTGACGGGCTTCTACCGCACGCCCGAGATCGGCTACGACTTCACCACGCTGAAGGGCCGCGCGTTCTACTACTTCTGCTACGGCGCCGCGGTGAGCGAGGTCGAGATCGACACGCTGACTGGTGAATGGAAGCTGCGCGCGGTCGACGTGCTGCACGACGTGGGCCGCAGCATCAACCCGGCGATCGACCGCGGCCAGATCGAGGGCGGCTACATCCAGGGCATGGGCTGGCTGACGATGGAAGAGTGCATCTGGGACACCAAGGGCAAGCTGCTCACGCATGGCCCCAGCACCTACAAGATCCCGGTGGCGAGCGACGTGCCCGAGCACTTCACCGTGCGCCTGTTCGACGGCGCCAACGTCAAGCCGACGCCGTACCGCAGCAAGGCCGTGGGCGAGCCGCCGCTGATGCTGGCGCTGTCGGCCTTCTTCGCGCTGAAGGACGCGGTGAGCGCCAGTGCCGGCCACGCCGTGCCGGTGCAACTCGACGCGCCGGCGACGCCGGAGCGCATCGCGCTCGCCTGCGAGGCGGCGCGGCGGGCCGTGGCGCGCTGAGCGGCCGCCGTCGGCCGTGCCGGCCGGCCTAGGGGCTTTCCCGGGGTGGCGGGGCTTGGCCGCCGGACCGAAAAGTGTATACACTGCTGCGTACACGCCGCAGCGGCGCGGATGCCGGCCCAGCAACGAAGGTGCGGGCGTCCTGTGCGCGGCGCAGCAGCCTGCTCAGAGCGCCCGCGGTGGTGAGCGGCACGGAGTGACGAACGCCGGTGGACGCGTATCTCCTCGAATGGGCGAACCTGCTGCTGCGCTGGCTGCACGTGATCACCGCGATCGCGTGGGTGGGCTCGAGCTTCTACTTCGTGTGGCTCGACAACCACCTCATCAAGCCCAAGTCGCCCGACCTGCTCGAAAAGGGCGTCGACGGCGCGCTGTGGGCCGTGCATGGCGGCGGCTTCTACAACCCGCAGAAGTACATGCTCGCGCCGAAGAAGATCCACACCGAGCTGCACTGGTTCTACTGGGAAAGCTACTCCACCTGGCTCTCCGGCTTCGCGCTGTTCACGGTGCTGTACCTGTTCAATGCCGGCACCTTCCTGATCGACAAATCGCTCTTCGCGTGGACGCCAGCGGGCGCCGTGGCCGCCGCGCTCGGCTTCCTCGCCGCGTTCTGGCTCGTCTACGACGGCATCTGCCGCACGCTGGGCCAGCGCGACAACGGCGACGTGATCGTCGGCATCGCCGTCACGCTGGCGATCGTGCTCGCCTCGTGGCTGGCCTGCCGCTTCTTCTCGGGGCGTGCGGCGTTCCTGCTCGTCGGCGCGATGATCGCCACCGCGATGAGCGCCAACGTGTTCTTCTGGATCATCCCGGGCCAGCGCAAGGTGGTGGCGGCGATGATGGCCGGCCAGCCGGTGGACCCCATCCACGGCAAGCGCGGCAAGCAGCGCAGCGTGCACAACACCTACTTCACGCTGCCGGTGCTGGTGGCGATGCTGTCCAACCACTACGGCTGGCTTTACCAGGGCCGCTGGAACTGGGTGGTGCTGGTGCTGCTGATGCTGGCCGGTGCGCTGATCCGGCACTTCTTCGTCGCGCGGCACAAGGCGCACGTCAAGGGCGTGCGCCCGCCTTGGGGCTACGCCGTCGGCGGCAGCGCCATCATCGTCGTGCTGGCCGTGGCGCTCGCGCCGCCGCCGGCCAAGCCCGAGGCCACTGGCGCGGCGCCGGCCACGCTGGCGCAGGTGAAGGCGGTGGTCGACCAGCGCTGTGTGCTGTGCCACAACGCGCAGGTGCAGCAGAAGAACGTGATGCTGCACACCGAGGCGCTGATCGCGCAGCACGCGCAGATGATCTACCAGCAGGTGGTGGTGCTCAAGCAGATGCCGTTCGGCAATGCCACGCAGATGACCGATGATGAGCGGGCGCTGGTGCGCCGCTGGTTCGAGGCGGGGGCGCGCTCGCCCTGAGGGCGCTCCATGTGGCGCAGCCGGCGGCAAGACCGGCGCGCACAGATCGACAACACGACGACGAGGAGACCGACATGACGCGATCCGATGTCCACCCGGTGGACGAGAAGCTGCCCGCCGGCCGCCTGGCCGCGCTGGGCATCCAGCACGTGCTGGTGATGTATGCCGGCGCGGTGGCGGTGCCGCTGATCGTCGGCCGCGCGCTCAAGCTCACGCCCGAGCAGGTGGCGATGCTGATCAGCGCCGACCTGTTCTGCTGCGGCCTGGTGACGCTGATCCAGAGCTTCGGCGTCACGCGCTGGTTCGGCATCCGGCTGCCGGTGATGATGGGCGTGACCTTCGCCGCCGTCGGCCCGATGGTGGCGTTCGCCAATGCGATGCCCGGCGTCGACGGTGCGCGCGCGATCTTCGGCGCCATCATCGGCGCGGGCATCGTGTCGATGCTCATCGCGCCGCTGGTGAGCAAGCTGCTGCGATTCTTTCCGCCGGTGGTCACCGGCACCATCATCACCATCATCGGCGTCAGCCTGATGCGCGTGGGCGTCGGCTGGGCGATGGGCGGGCCGGCCAACCTGGCACAGCGCACCGACGTACCCAAGCTGGTCGAGATGGTCGACAAGGCCAAGGCCGCGGCCGCCACCGCGTCGGCGCCGGTGCAGTTGGGGCCGATCCCGATGCTCGACAACGCGAGCTACGGCGCGCTCGACAACATGGCCATCGCGGCGGTGGTGCTGGTGTTCATCCTGCTGCTGGTGAAGTACATGAAGGGCTTCATCGCCAACATCTCGGTGCTGCTGGGCATCATCGGCGGCTGCATCATCGCCGCGGCGATGGGCAAGATGAACTTCGACAAGGTCGCCAAGGCGAACTGGTTCGACGTGGTGACGCCGTTCGCCTTCGGCATGCCGACCTTCGACGGCGTGATGATCGCGACGATGGTGCTGGTGATGATCGTGGTGATGATCGAATCGACCGGCATGTTCCTCGCGCTGTCGGACATCACCGGCAAGAAGATCGACCAGGCCGACCTGGCCGCGGGGCTGCGCACCGACGGCCTGGGCACGCTGCTCGGCGGCATCTTCAACACCTTCCCGTACACCAGCTTCAGCCAGAACGTGGGTCTGGTCGGCGTCACCGGCGTGCGCAGCCGCTTCGTCTGCGTCGCCGGCGGCATCATCATGATCGCGCTCGGGTTGCTGCCGAAGATGGGGGCCTTCGTCGAGGCGATCCCGCAGTTCGTGCTCGGCGGCGCGGGGCTGGTGATGTTCGGCATGGTGGCGGCCACCGGCATCCGCATCCTGTCGACGGTCGACTACAAGGGCAACCGCCACAACCTCTACATCGTGGCGCTGGCGATCGGCTTCGGGCTGATCCCGCTGGTGGCGCCGCGCTGGATGCAGCAGATGGCGCGCAGCCTGCACCCGCTGCTCGATTCGGGCATCCTGCTCACGTCGGTGGCGGCGGTGGTGCTGAACCTGTTCTTCAACGGCGCGAGGGGCGATACCGCCGGCGCCATCGAGGCGGCGAAGACCGCCGAGGCACATTGATACTGATTCGCGTTCGGTCGCATGGAAAGCACCTGCTTCCCGCTGGAGACTGCGCGGCGCGACAGGGGGAACCCGCCCGGGGCCCATGATGGAGCGGTCCTCGCCTGCGGCGAGGACTGCGCTGCGCTGCTCGCCGACCCATAAATCGCCCCGAACGGGCACCCCCTGCCGCGCGGATCGACCGAGCGGTGCGATGTCCCTTCGTCGAAAAGCTCGGTGGCACTCGCTGCGCCGCGGTCGTGGGCTGTGGGGTCCGGGAGCGAATCTGCGCCGCAGTTTGAGCGTACGGGCCCTACGGCCCACGGCCGCGGCGCAGCGTGCGCAATCTCCGCGCATCACGCAGCCTCACACCAGCTCGCGTGTCAGCTGCGCGGCCGGCACGTTGCGGCAGCCGCTGGTGTTCTGCCCGGCCCACAGCGGCGAGAAGTCGCCGCTGCCGCGGGCCTCGGCATTGGCGCGCAGCGGCGCGATCGCCGCGGTGGCCAGCGGAAAGGCCGGTGCGGCAGGGTTCAGGGGGCCTAACTCGCGCATCGCGCGGTTGACGATGCCGCGCGCCGGCCGGCCGGTGAAGACGTTGGTGAGCGCCGTCACGCGTGCCGCGTCGCTCGCCAGCGCCGCGCGGTGCACGGCCGAGGTGGTGGCCTCGGGGCACAGCAGGTAGGCCGTGCCCACCTGCACCGCCGCAGCGCCGAGCGCGAGCGCGGCGGCCACGCCGCGTGCGTCGGCAATGCCGCCGGCCGCGATCACCGGCACGCGCACCGCGCGCACGATCTGCGGCACGAGGGCCAGCGTGCCGATCTGCGTGTGCAGGTCGTCGGTCAGGAACATGCCGCGGTGGCCGCCGGCTTCGGCACCCTGCGCGATCACGGCAGTCACGCCGTGCGCCTCGAGCCAGCGCGCCTCGGCCACCGTGGTGGCCGACGACAGCACGATCGCGCCCCAGCTGCGCACGATGGCCAGCAGCTCGGCCGAGGGCAGGCCGAAATGAAAGCTCACCACCGGCGGCTTCACCGCGGCGAGCAGCGCCGCCGCCTCGGCATCGAACGGCCGCCGCCCCGGCCCCGCCGGAATGCCGGCTGCATCGATGCCGTATTCGGCATAGCAGGGTGCGAGCCGCTCGCGCCACGCCGCTTCGCGCGCCGCATCGGGCACCGGCGGCGTGTGGCAGAAGAAGTTCACATTGGTCGGCCGTCCGGCGGCACCTGCCTGCAGCGCGGCGAGTTCGCTGCGCAAGGCTTCCGGGCTCAGCATCGCGGCCGGCAGCGAACCCAGGCCGCCGGCGCGGCTGACGGCGACCGCGAGCGCATGGTCCTGCACGCCGGCCATCGGCGCCTGGACGATCGGCAGCTCGGTGCCGAGAAAGCGGTGCAGAGACATCGTGAATGCTCGGGTGAAGTCAGTGGTGTTCAGCTGCGGCCGGCCACCGTGGCGATGGCCTCCACATGGCGCGGCCACAGCGCCTCGGGCAGGTCGTGGCCCCAGCCGTCGACGAGCTCGAGCGACGCGCCGGCGATCTTGGCGGCCAGATCGTGGGCCGCGGCCACCGGGATCAGCGGATCGGCCTGTCCGTGCAGCACCGCGGTGGGCACGCGGATGTTCGCCAGCAGCCGCGAGCGATCACCGTCGGCGGCAATCGCCGCGATCTGCCGCGCCACCGCGCGCGGGCGAAACGAGCGCCGCACCGCGATCTCGAGCCGGATGCGCAGCTCCTGCTCGTCGGCCGGGTAGCCGGGGCTGCCGATCACGTGCAGCAGCCGCACGTAGTGGTCGACGATGGCATCGACGTCGAAGCTCGTGGGCCGCGCGATCAGCGCCGCGCGCACCCGCATCGACGGCTGCGGCAGCCGGCGCGCGCCGCTGGTGGTCATCATCAGCGTGAGGCTGCGCACCTTGGCCGCATGCCGCACCGCGAGGTGCTGCGCCACCATGCCGCCCATCGAGGCGCCGCACACATGCGCCGATTCGAGCCCCAGCGCATCGATCAGCGCAGCGGTGTCGTCGGCCAGGTCGGCGATCGCGTAGGGCGCATGCACCGGCAGGCCGAGCGCGGCCTTCATGGCCACCAGCGGCAGGTTGGGCACGCCCAGCTCGTCGAAGCGCTGGCTGAGGCCGATGTCGCGGTTGTCGAAGCGGATGACGCGAAAGCCTCGCGCCACGAGCTGCTCCACGAAGCCGTCGGGCCAGGCCACGAGCTGCATGCCCAGGCCCATGATCAGCACCAGCGGCTCGCCGCCCGGGCTGCCGTGGTCCTCGACCTCGAGCAGCACGCCGCGGGCCGAGATCTTCATCGTGCCGCGCGCGGCGCCGTCACCGCGCCGCGGAGGCCGCTGACGCTGGCGGGGCCGGCGGGGCCGGCGCGGCCTGCGCCGGGCCGGCCGATCCCTGCGGCGTGGTAGGAACCACAACGCCCGGCGCGAGCGGAATGTCGGGTGTCTCGACCACGCGCGTCACGAAGTGGCGCGTCTCGCCGAAGCAGCTGGTGGGCAGGCCCACCTTCTCCTCGTAGTGCAGGCTCACGCGCCGGCCCATCACGCGGTTGATGTTCTCGGCCACCTTGTCGTCGTGCACGGTGAAGAAGAACTTCTCCGCCGTGCTGCCCGGCAGCGACACCAGCGCCAGTTCGCCCTCCCAGGTCTTGCAGACCCAGCCCTTCTTGGAGAGCTTCTGCACCCAGCCGGCGCGCTCGCCGGTGGAGTAGCTCCAGTTCAGCACGAAGGCGATGTAGCCCGCAACCAGCGCGAGCAGGACGACGATGCCGATGACGAGGCTCTTGAGCATGGGCGGCAGGCGAAGGTGGCGTGGCGAAGCCGCGATCGTCGCACACCGCCGCCGGCGCCTCGCGCCGGGCGCTGGGGTGAGCTGCTCAGGCCACGCTCGCCTTGTGCGGGAAGCTCATCGCCCAAGCCAGCCAGCGCCAGGTGATCGGATCGCGGTTCATGATCTCGACCCAGCCCTTGTGCTGCGCCTGGATGTAGCTGCGCTCGCGGTCGCGCATGCGCAGGCCGTGCGCATGGTGCAGCGCATGCGTGATCTCGTGCACCGCGACGATCGCCACGTTGGCGCCGGTGAGGCCCTCGAACAGCTGCACCTCGCGGCGGCCGAAGTCGTACCAGCCGAAGGCGCTGCCGGCCTGCGTGCGGTTGAGCTTGCGCACCGGCACGTGGCGGCCGGCCACCCGCACGCGCGTGGGCATCGGCGGCGGCACCGGCACCGCGCCGCACACGGCGAGGTCGTAGTGCGCGTCGTAGGGCAGGTGCTCGTTGAGCAGCAGGTTGAACCAGACCCAGGCGCGCGGGTTGCGCTGCGCGAACTCCACCAGGCCGGTGGCCAGGCTGTGCGTGTAGGCCTCCTCCACGCAGCCCTGCTGGCAGCCGCGGGTGAAATGGCTGAGCCGCACCAGCACGTGGAAGAAGGTCTGCGCCAGCTCCAGGCCGTCGAGGTCGTGGCGCAGCTCGATGCGGTGCTCCTCGATGTTGATGCACGAGCGGCGGCGCCGGTCGAGCAGCCGCGCCGGCTCGCGCATCTCCACCGCGAGCTTGTACGGGCCGAGCTCCACCCTGAACGGCAGGCGCTCGGCATGGGCTCGACGCAGCGGATGGAAAACGGCGCTGACGGCGCCGACGACGGCATTCATGAGGCATCCGACCGCGGCCGGAAGAGCGAGGTTCCGGGGCCATCATGGCAGGCGCCGCGGCTGCGGTCGCCCCCGAGGCTGAATGCCCGTGTAACGGCCACGGCGGCGCGCCTAAGTGATTGATTTGCCTAGGGTTCTTGCCGGATGGCGGAACACCCCCGGCCGCCGGTGCGGTATCGGTTCTGTGCTGCGCCGCGCTACATGCGGCCGGGCAGCCACAGCGCGATCATCGGGAAGGCGATCAGGATCACCAGCCGCAGGATGTCGGTCAGCACGAACGGGATCACGCCCTTGAAGATGGTGGTGAAGCTCACGTCCTGCACCACGCTCTTGATCACGAACACGTTCATGCCCACCGGCGGGTGGATCAGCCCCAGCTCGACCGTCATCACGATGATGACGCCGAACCAGATCGGATCGAACCCGAGCTGCGTGATCACCGGGAAGATGATCGGCACCGTGAGGATGATCATCGCCATCGCGTCCATCAGGCAGCCGAGCAGCAGGTACATGACCATGATCAGCGCCAGCACGCCGTAGCGGCCGATGCCCAGGCCGGTGAGGAATTCGGTGAGCTTCTGCGGCGTCTGCGTGATGGTGAGGAAGTAGCCGAACAGCAGCGCGCCGATCAGCACCGTGAACACCGCCGCCGCGGTGCGCGTGGCCTGCAGCAGCGCGGTGCGGATGCCGTCGCGGTCGAGCTTGCGGCGCAGCACGCCGAGCAGAAAGGCGCCGCCGGCGCCCACGCCGCCGGCCTCGGTGGGCGTGAAGAAGCCGCCGTACAGGCCGCCGATCACGAACGCGAACAGCACCAGCGAAGGCCACACGTCTTTGAGCGCGACGATGCGCTCGCGCCATGGCCGCGGCGCACCGGCGGGCAGCATCTTCGGCCTCACGAGCACGATCGCGCCGATGGTCAGCACGTACATCGTCATCGCCAGCAGCCCCGGCAGCACGCCGGCCATGAAGAGCTTGCCGATGTCTTGCTGCGTGATCACCGCGTAGACCGCGAGCACGGTCGACGGCGGCAGCATCGCGCCGAGCGTGCCGCCGGCGGCGATGACGCCGGTGGAAAAGCTCTGCGGGTAACCGTAGCGCCGCATCTCGGGATAGGCCACGGTCGAGAACGTGGCTGCCGTGGCCACCGACGAGCCGCAGATCGCCGCGAAGCCGCCGCAGGCGAGCACGGTGGCCATGCCGAGGCCGCCGCGCAGGTGGCCGACCATCGCGTTCGCGGCGCGGAACAGCTCCTTGCTGACGCCGGAGACCGACACGAACGCGCCCATCAGCATGAACATCGGGATCACGCCGAAGGTGTAGTCGGTGACGGTGCGCATCGAGGTCTGGCCGATCAGCTTGAGCGCCGGCGCGCCGCCGGCGATCAGCGCATAGCCGCTCACGCCCACCAGCCCCATCGCCATGCCCACCGGCACGCGCAGCAGCATCAGCACGAACAGGATCACGAAGCCGCCGACGGCGACGAGGTCGGTGTTCATCGGCGGCTATTCCTGCGTGCGCTGATCCACGTGCTCGTCGTGCAGCAGCTCGGGGTGGAACACCAGCCGCCAGGCGCGGATGGCGATCAGCACCACGGCGCTCACGTCGCCGGCCCAGGCGAGCGCGAACATCGGCCAGGTGGGCAGGTTCAAGTCGTAGGTGAGCACGTTGTCGTTGTAGGTGCCGCGCACCTTGTCGAACAGCATGATCGTCTGCACGATCACCACGAACAGCAGCACCAGCGTGGCGAACACGTCGATGAAGCGTTTCATCTTCGGCCCGGCGTTGCTCCACACCAGGTCGACCGTGATGTGGCCGCCGCGGTAGCTCGTCGCCGCGATGCCCCAGAAGATCAGCACGCCCAGCAGCAGGCGGCCGAAGTCGTAGCTGTCGGGGATGCTGGTGGAGAAGAACTTGCGCAGCAGCACCGAGATGAAGATGTCGGCGGCGACGATGCCGACGAAGGTGGCCGCCGTCCACTCGATGACGTGGATGATGCGGTCCGCGAGCGTCAGCTCGCGGAAGCTCTGTGTGCGCGGCGCGGTCACTGAATGACCGTCACGGTGACCGTCACAGCGCCGACTTGTACTTCTGCAGACTCTGGTGCAGGCTGTCGAGCACCTGCTTCGGATCGGCGCCGACCTTCTTGGCGCTCTCGGCCCACTGCTCGGTCACCGGCGCCACCGCCTTGCGCCAGGCGTCGAGCTGCTCGGGCGTCAGCTTGGTCATCTCGTGGCCGGCCATGGCGGCGATCTTGGTGCGGCCGGCCGACTCGAAATCGGCCCACGCGCTGCCGACCTTCTCGGCCCACTCGGTGGTGCAGTGCTCGTCGACCACCTTCTTCTGCGCCGGCGACAGCGCAGCGTACTTGTCCTTGTTCATCACCCAGACGAACGGCGTCACGTACAGCGGCACGTCGATGTGGTGCGTCACCACCTTGTCGATGCCGAACAGCATCAGCGAACCCCACGGGAAGGTGATCGCGTCGGCGACGCCGCGCTCGAGCATGTCGCGCGCCTCGGGCGCCGAGCTCTGCACGTTGGTGCCGCCCAGCGTGGTGACCATCTGGCCGATCGTGCTGGTGGCCGGCCGCACCTTCATGCCCTTGATCTCGCCGGGCAGCGTGATCTTCTTGCGCGAATGCAGGCTGCCGGGGTCGTGCACGAAGGCGAAGCAGAACTGCACGTCCTTCATCTCCTTGGCCGCGTAGGGGCGGTACCAGGCATCGATGGCCGCGCTGCCGCCCTTGGCGTTGGCGGCCTGGAACGGCAGCGACGACGCGGCGAAGATCGGAAAGCGCCCCGGCTGGTAGCCCGGGTTCACGTACGCGAAGTCGGTGATGCCGTCGCGCGCCATGTCGTAGTGATCGAAGGCCTTGCCGAGCTGCTCGCCCGGAAACAGCGTCGAGCTGATCGAGCCGCCCGAGGCCTTCTTGATGCTCTCGCCCCAGGCCTGCAGAGCCGGGTTCAGCGCGTGCTGCGCCGGCACCCAGCTCGAGAGCTTGAGCGTCACGGGTTTGTCTTGCGCCGACGCGGCGGCGCATACCAGCGCGGCGGCGCAGGCGACGAGGGTTCGGGAAACGAAGTGCACGGCGATGGCCTCCTCATAGGTCGACCGGCATTGTGGGTGGCGGCGCCGGGCCTCACGGTACGGGGATTCCCCGGGGACGCGTCGAACAGCTGACGGCGATCAGAGCCGTACCCCGGGTCACGGCCGTTCGCGAGCGCCGGCACCGCTTGCCGACGCTCAGCGCCGTTTCGTCGCATCGCAGCTGCGTCCGGCGCGTGGTCTTGCCACGATGCGCCCACTCTCAACCAACCGCAAGGAGCGCGTCATGAGGTCATCCATCACCCGCCGCCGCACCGCGATCGTGCTGGCGACGATGCTCGTCGCCGGCGCCGGCAGTGCGCTGCTTGCCTGGCAGCCGCCGGCGTTCGCGCAGACTGCCACCGGCGTCACCTTCGAGTCGGCGTTCGCCCGCATGCAGCAGGCCGCGCCCGGGCAGACGGCGGCGATCGACGCTGCCGTCGAGCAGTTCGAGCAGCTCGTCGCCCAGCAGCCGGGCGACCCGGTGCTGCGCGCCTACCTCGGCGCCGCCACCGCGATGCGCGCGACAACGACTGTGCTGCCGTGGCGCAAGATCAGCCACGCCGAGGATGGATTGGCGCTGCTCGACAAGGCGCTCGCGCAGCTGACGCCGGCGCACGACGCGCCGGCGCACCGCGGCGTGCCGGTGGCGCTGGAGACGCGCTTCGTCGCCGCCAACACCTTTCTGCGGCTGCCGGTGTTCTTCAACCGCAACGAGCGTGGCCGCCAGCTGCTCGCCGCTGTGCTGGCGAGCCCGCTGTTCGACGCCGCACCGCTGGGCTTTCGCGCTGCGGTGTGGCTGCGCGCGGGGGAACTCGCGGCCGACGATCGCGAGCCCGCGCAGGCGCGGCAGTGGTACGAGCGCGTCGCAGCGACCGCGGCGCCGCAGGCCGCGACCGCGCGCAGCCGCCTGAAGGAGCTGTGACCGTGGCCGAACCCGATGTCGTGCTGCGCCTGGTCGGCGTGCACAAGACCTATCGCCTCGGCCAGCACGTCGTGCGCGCGCTGCAGGGCGTCGACCTCGCGCTGCGTGCCGGCGAGATGCTGGCGCTGACCGGTCCGTCGGGCAGCGGCAAGAGCACGATCCTCAACCTCGCCGGGCTGATCGACCGACCCGACGCCGGCGAGATCACGCTGCGCGGCCGCGCGGCCGCGGGCCTCACCGAGACGCAGGCGACGCTGCTGCGCCGCGACGCGATCGGCTTCGTCTTCCAGGGTTTCAACCTGGTGCCGGTGATGACGGTGCACGACAACGTCGACTACCCGCTGTTCATCGCCGGCGTGCCGGCACGCGAGCGGCGCGAACGCGTGGCCGCGATGCTGCGCGCGGTCGGCCTCGCCGAGCACGCGGCGCATCGGCCCGACGCGCTGTCGGGCGGGCAGCGCCAGCGCGTCGCGGTGGCGCGCGCGCTGGTCAAGCGGCCGACGCTGGTGATCGCCGACGAGCCGACCGCCAACCTCGACTCGGCGACCGCCGAGCAGGTGCTCGACCTGATGCGCGAGCAGGGCCATGCGCACGGCGCGGCGTTCCTGGTCGCGACGCACGACGAGCGGCTGCTGTCGCGATGCGACCGGCGTCTGAGGCTGCTCGACGGCCGCATCGAAGCCGATGCGCCGCCGGCGCTGACGAGAAGGGCTGCATGATGACGACGATCCTCCCCGCGTTGTGGCGCTGGCTGCGCTTCGCCTGGGCCAACACGCTGCGCAACCGCCGCCGCTCGGGCGTCACCGTCGCGATCGCCGCGCTCGGCAGCGCGGCGATCTTGCTTGCCGGCGGCTTTGCGCTGTATACCTACCGCGCGCTCGCCGAAGCGTCGGCGCGCACGACCGGGCATCTGGTGATTGCCAAGCCCGAGCAGTTCACGCGCGACGAAGAAGTGCCGCTGCGGCACGGCCTTGCCGACGCCGCAGCGCTGAAGGCGCGGCTGCTCGCCGACGACGCGGTGCGCCAGGTGTTGCCGCGCGTCGAATTCAGCGGCCTGATCAGCAACGGCGACAAGAGCACGGTGATGATGGCGGTGGGCATCGACGCCGACGCCGAGTTCGCGATCAAGGGGCCGTTCCTCACCGTCAGGGCGGGCCGCGTGCTGACGAGCGACCGCCGCGGCGAGGTGCTGCTCGGCGACGGCCTCGCGCGCAGCCTGAAGGCCGAGCCCGGCAGCGGCCTCACGCTGCTGGCGACGACGACCGACGGCGCGCTGAACGCGCTCGACGTCACCGTCGCCGGGACGTTCTCGACCGGCATCGCCGAGATCGACAAGCGGCTCGTCTACATCGATCTGGCGAGCGCGCAGAAGCTGCTCGTGACCGACCGCGTGTCGAGCCTCGGCGTGTTTCTCGACCGCATGGAGTCGACGCCGGCGGCGCACGCGCGCATCGGCGCAGCGCTGCCGCAACTGGCGGTGCAGACCTGGGTCGACCAGGCGGCGTTCTACCGCAGCGTCAAGGAGCTGTACAACCGCATCTTCGGCGCGCTCGGTCTGATCATCGGCGTCATCGTCGTCTTCGTCGTCACCAGCGCGATGGCGATGGCGGTGATCGAGCGCACACGAGAGGTCGGCACGCTGCGCGCGCTCGGCACGCTGCCGGCGCAGCTGGTGGAAAGCTTCGCGCTCGAAGGGCTGCTGCTCGGCGGCCTCGGCGCCGCGCTCGGCGCCGCGGTCGCCGGCGCGGTCACGCTGGCGCTGCTGTGGTTCCCGGTACAGATGCCGCCGCCGCCGGGGCGCAGCACCGGCTACCCGCTGCAGATCGCCTTCGACGGCACGTTGTACGCGGCCACGCTGCTGGCGATGGTGCTGCTGGCGACGCTGGCGTCGGCCGTGGTGGCGCGGCGCACGGTGCGCCGGCCGATCGTCGACGCGCTCGCACACGCCTGAGGTTCGAACCATGACGTTGACGCTGAAGACCATCGCGCTCGCCGTGGCGCTGGCGCTGCCGCTGACGGCAATGGCCGCCGACGACGTGGCGGCGCTGCTGAAGGCCGCCGATCGCTACCGCACCGGCGACGAGCACCTGCAGGTCGAGACCGAGGTCACCGTGCTCGGTCGCGACGGCAGCGCCGAGAAGGAGCGCCGCTACACGGTGTTCGTGCAGCCGCAGCGCCGCTCGCTGGTGCTGATGCGCTCGCCGGCCGAGGCCGGGCAGAAGGTGCTGATGCTCGGCGACGACTTCTGGCTGCTGCTGCCCGGCAGCGCGCGCCCGCTGCGCATCACGCCGACGCAGAAGCTGCTCGGCGACGCGTCGACCGGTGACATCGCGACGATGAGCTGGGCCGACGATTACGCCGGCACGCGTGTCGGCGACGAACCGTGTCCGGGCGCCGACAGCAAGCCGTGCGTGCATGTGAGCCTGCAGGCGACGCGCAAGGGCGTCAGCTACCAGCGCATCGAGCTGTGGCTCGGCAAGCCGCGCCACGAGCCGGTGGCGGCCGACCTGTTCGTGCAGTCGGACAAGCTCGCCAAGCAGGCGCGCTTTGTCGTCGACCAGCCGGCCGCGCCGACGCGCGTCGACGAAATGCTGCTGCTCGACCAACTGAGCACACACAAGGCGACCCGCGTGCGCTACGTGTCGCGCAAGACGCGGCAGGTGCCGGAGGAATGGCTGAACCCGATGTTCCTCGCGCGCAGCCCGGCGCTCGAGTGATGACGGAGCGCGTGAAGACGCTGGCCGTACTCGTCATCGGTGCGCTGATGACCGTGCGCGCGCTGGCGACCGGCGATGCCGGTGCCGAGCTGATGCTGCAGGCAGATGAACGCCGCGCCAACACGCGTGGCCCGCTCGCCGCTGCCGAGGCGCTGTCGCCAGGGCTGGCGTCGGCGACGACCAGCGGCCTGCGGCTGTCGGCCGAGCTGCGCCAGACGCTGCGCGTCGGTGCCGGGGTCTCGCTGCACGGCAACCTGCTGCTCGCGCATGAACGCCTCGAAGGCCAACGCGGCCGCGACGCGAGCCGCGTCAACGAGCTGCATGGCACGCTCGACCGCGGCGCGTGGCAGTGGAGCGCCGGCAAGAAGGTGCTCGGCTGGGACGTCGGCTACGCCTTCAGGCCCAACGACGTCGTGCAGCAGGAGGAACGCCGCACGCTGCTGACGCAGACGCCCGAAGGCCGGCCGTTGCTGCAGGTCGAGCACTTCGTCGGCGACGCCGCATGGAGCGTGGTCTGGACCCAGCCGCAGCAGTGGAACGCCGCGCCTGACGACTCGCGCGGCGTGCGCGAGAGCGCGGCCGCACTGCGCGTCTACCAGCGCGACGGCGCGCTCGACCTGTACGGCTTCGGCCGCCAGGGCCGGCGTACCGGCTCGAGCGTCGGCGCCGCGTTCGCCTGGGTCGCCACCGACGAGCTCGAGCTGCACGGCTCGTGGCGCGCGATGCAGCAGCACGAAGGCCGGCAGTTCGATGCGCCGCCCGCATTGGTGACCACGTCGAACCCGTGGCACCAGGCCACGCTCGGCGGCGCGTCGCAGTGGCTGCTCGGCGCGCAGTGGACGACGGCGCAGCACGTCAGCCTGCTGGCCGAGGTCTGGCACGACGGCACGACGCTCGCCGACACGCAGTGGCAGAGCTGGACCGATCGCAACGCCGCGCTCGCGCGCGCCGCCGGGCGCGGGGCGCCGGCGTTGCCGGTCGCCGCCAACCTGGCGTGGCAGGCGAGCGCGCTGCAGGCGTCGAGCCTGCGGCGGCGCAACGCGTTCGTTCGCGTCGCCTGGCAGGACGCGCCGTGGCAGCTGTCGCTCGACGCGTTGGTGATGCCGGCCGACCGCGGCCGTGTCGTCACCGCGGCGCTGCAATGGCAGGGCGACCGCGTGCGGCTGAACGCGGCCTGGCGGCGCTACGGCGGGCCCGGCTCGGCGCTCGCCGCGCAGCTGCCGCTGCGTGACGCGGCGCTGCTGGCGGCGAGCATCGCGTTCTAGATCGCGATGGGCTCCACCGCGCCGCGCCCGCTCGCCGACAATCGCGCGATGGACCACGCGTTGTCGTCTCGAGTGCTGTCGCCGGCCCGATCGATGCTCGTGCGCGCGGCGATCAACCAGGCGGGGTGCACGCTGATCGCGCTGGTGCTGTGGTCGCTCTCGTCGCACGTCGGGCTCGCGATGATGCTCGGCTATTCACTGATCATCGGCAACTGCTGCTGGCTGCTGATCGACGGCTCGCGCGCGCTGGTCGGTCGCTGGCGCTGGCACCGCGCTGCCGACCGGGACAGCTGCAACAAGGAGTGGCCGGGACTGCTCTGGATGGCGCCGCTGGTGCTCGTCGGTACCGTGCTCGGCTATGTCATCGGCAGCGCCATCGCCGACGCCATCTTCGCCAACCGCTCGGCGTCGCTCGCCGACAGCCTGCCAACGCTGCTGGTCAGCGTGATCGGCGCGTCGATCATCGTCTCGGTGTTCTACGCGCGCGAACGGGTGCACGCCACGCAGCTCGCCTCGGTGGACGCCGAACGGCATGCCAGCGAGACGCAGCTCAAGCTGTTGCAGTCGCAGCTCGAGCCGCACATGCTGTTCAACACGCTGGCCAATCTGCGCGCGCTGATCGGCGTCGACCCGCCGCGCGCGCAGGCGATGCTCGACCAGTTGATCGGATTCCTGCGCACCACGCTGGCGGCCACCCGGCTCGAGCAGCATGCGCTTCGCACCGAGTTCGACTGTGCGCGCGACTACCTCGCGCTGATGGCGGTGCGCATGGGGCCGCGCCTGCAGGTGCGCTTCGAGTTACCGGGCGAGCTGGCCGCGCTGCCGGTGCCGCCGATGCTGCTGCAGCCGCTGGTCGAGAACGCCGTCAAGCATGGCCTGGAGCCGCAGGTCGCCGGCGGCCGCATCGTCGTCAGTGCCGAGCGCGACGGCGATCGCCTGCTGTTGGCCGTGCGCGACGACGGCGTCGGCGTCGACGACGCGCCCGCAGCCGCGTCGACGGGCAGCGGCAGCCGCTTCGGCATCGAGCAGGTGTGCGTCAGCGTCTCGCGACACTGTACGGCGCACGCGGCACGCTCGACGTGCGCCGCGCCGCCGGCGGCGGCACCGAGGCGGTGCTGACGCTGCCGCTGAGCATCGCGCCGGCGCAGGGGTCGACTTGATGACGGGCGCGTCACCGCAAGGATCCACGGGATGCCGACCGCACTGATCGCCGAAGACGAAGCGCTGCTCGCGCAGGCACTGCAATCGGAGCTGGCCGCGTTGTGGCCCGAGCTGCACGTCCTGCCGGTGGCGGCCGATGGCCGCAGCGCGCTGGAAGCCGCGCTCGCGAAGCGGCCCGACATCTGCTTTCTCGACATCCGCATGCCGGCTCTGAATGGGCTAGAAGTCGCGCAGGCGCTGGCCGAGGACTGGCCCGACGCGTTGCCGTTCCCGCTGTTGGTGTTCGTGACCGCATACGACCAATACGCGCTGCAGGCCTTCGATGCGCAGGCGGTCGACTATCTTGTGAAGCCGGTCGAGCCGGCGCGGCTGGCTGCGAGCGTTGCGCGGCTGAAGACGCGGCTGGCCGACCGCGCCGCACGCGCCGCCGGGCTGCAGCAGGCGATGGACCAGCTGCGCGGCCTTTTCGGCGCAGCGGCGGCACCGGCGGCCGCGCGGCTGCAGGTGCTGCCGGTGCAGGCCGGAGCGATCGTACAGCTCGTGCCGATCGACGACGTGGTCTACTTCGAGGCCGCCGACAAATACGTGCGCGTCGTCACCGCCGATCGCGAGCACCTGATCCGCGTGACGCTGCGCGAGCTGCTGCCGCAGCTCGACCCGCAGCAGTTCTGGCAAGTGCACCGCGGCACTGTCGTTCAGGCACGTTGCATCGCCACCGCGCGGCGCGAGGAGACCGGCAAGGTGACGCTTCAGTTGAAGGGACGGTCCGAGACGCTCGTCGCGAGCCGGCTCTACGCGCACTTGTTCAAGGGCCTGTAGCCGCTCTACCGGGTCAGCGTATCGCCGACGCAGCGCCCGGCCGGCGCAAGATTCGCACCGGCTGCTCCCGCAGCGGCCGCGCCGGCGCGCCGTGGCGCAGCAGCGCCGCATCGAGCGCGGTGCCGGCATCGTCGGCCAGCGCGGCCTCGCGCGCAGCCTTCACCGCCGCGGCGCGCGCGAGCGCGTCACCAAGCGCGGCATCGAGCGCCAGATGATCGAGCACGTGCAGCAGGTTGTCGCGGCCGCGCTCGTTGGTGGCGCCGTAGCCCTTCACGAGCCGGCCGCAGCGCGCGATCTCGAGGCCCAGCGCGGCATGTTCGCGCAGGCCGCGCGCGATGCCGGCCAGCCAGCGCTCGATCAGCGCCTGCTCCTGTGCGAAGCGCGCGCCGCGGCGGCGCCAGCCCTTCATCGACGCGAGCAGGCGCAGCGCGAGGAGCCCGTGCAGCCGATGCGCGGGCAGCTTCACCGGCAGCGCGAACGGCTCGGCGCCGCGCGCGACGCGCGCGCGATCCCAGCGCTGCAGCCGCGCGGCCAGCGGTGCCGGCAGCAGCGCGGCGATCTCGGGCACGCCGGGCTTGAAGTGGTCGAACACGCGCAGCAGCTCGTCGTCGGCCGCATTGACCTCGCGGCGCACGCGCGCGAAGCGCGAGGCGCGGCTCTTGAGGTCGGCCACGCGCACGATGTCGTCGAAGGCCATCCACAGCGCGAGCCAGCGCGCGGCCTCGATCGTCGCCGCGGCGTCGGCGGCACCGGCCTCGCGCTCGGTCTGCAGCAGCGAACGCAGGCGCTGCAGGTAGAGCTGACCGTATGCGCCGTCCTGGTACTCGACCACGCGCGCGAGGCCCAGCGCGATGATCTCGTGGGCCGCGGGCGGAAAGGTCGTCGCCACGTCGGGGGGCAGTGAAGGAATTTTCGGTGCAACGGCCCGCGCGGCCAGATCCGCCGCGGCCAACACGCGCTCGCGCTGCGCTGCTGCGTCGGCCACGCGCTGCCACGCGGCGCCGAAGCCGCGCAGGCTGGCCTCGGCGCCCTTGCCGCCTGCGCGGATCACGGCTTCGTAGGCGGCGCGCGCGAAGGGCAGGCGGCCGCTGGCATGGAACCACGCGCCGAGCGCACCGAACATCACCGCGCTGATCACGGTGCCGCTGTCGGCGGCCATCTGCGCCATGTCGAACAGCTCCAGCTCGCGCGCCTGATCGCGCAGCACGCGCACGAGCTGCTCGCTGCTCGCGCGGCCGTCGGCGAGCTGCATCTTCTCGGCGGTGGTGAGCGTGCGGCGCGTCGACGCGATCACCGCTGTGCGATCGGGCGAGACCATGCCGGCAGCGGCCTGCCGTACGACCTCGAGCAGTTCGCTGCCCACCACCACGTCGACCCCGCCGGGCACGGCGTACAGGCCGAACACCGGTTTCGCATCGCCGAGTTCGGCATCCGGCCGCGGAAAGATCTCGACGTAGTAGGTCGTGGCCCCCGTGCGCTGCGCGACACCGGGGATCGAGGTGCCCTGCACCGCATGGCCGCAGGCGCGCGCCACCGCCACCAGCCAGTCGGCCAGCACGCCGCCGCCTTCGCCGCCGAGCGCGCACAGCAGGATCGTGACGGGCGCGGTCATGCTGTGCCCAGCATCAAACGCCGCAGCGGCGTGCGCAGGGCCTCTGCAAGCCGCTCGTGCCAGCGCGGGTTCTTCACCGCCTCGGCGCGGTAGAAGCTCGGGCACAGCGTGGCCGCATGCGCGTTGGCGCCGCACAGGCCGCAGCCGACGCAGCCGTCGATCACCGTGGCCACAGGGTCGATCTTCAGCGGGTCGGGGTTGTCCTTGATCGTCAGCGTCGGGCAGCCCGAGAGCCGGATGCAGGCGTGGTCGCCGGTGCAGACGTCTTCGTCGACGCCGTATTTCACGCGCTGCACGCGCTCGCCGCGCGCGAGCAGCGCCGCGAGCCACGGCTTGATGCGGCGCTGGCGTTCGAGCTGGCATTCGCCTTCGGCGACGATGACTTTCAGGCCCGCGAACTCGGTGGTGAACGCGTCTTCGAGCGTGCGGCGCATCGCGCTCACGTCGTAGTTGTCCACCGTGCGCAGCCACTGCACGCCCAGGCCTTTCAGCGTGCCCTCGATGGTCTGGTTCTTGTGCACCAGGCTTTGCTGCTTGTCGGGCGCGCTGTGCTTCACCGCCTCGTCGGGCGTCGAGATGATGTCCTGCGTGCCGGTGGCCGAGGTGTAGCCGTTCTTCATGATCAGCAGCACCGCGTCGTCGCCGTTGAAGAGCGCGCTCTGCACGCCGGTGAGCAAGCCGTTGTGCCAGAAGCCGCCGTCGCCCATCACGGCGAGCGTGCGCCGCTGCATCAGCGGCGACACGCCCGCGCGGCTGGCGAGGCTCATGCCGTAGCCGAGGATCGAGTGGCCGCTCGAGAACGGCTCGAAGGTGGCGAAGGCGTGGCAGCCGATGTCGGCCGCCACGTGGACGCGGCCCACGTTGGCCTGCGCGAGTTTCAGCGCCGCGAACACCGGCCGCTCGGGGCAGCCGACGCAGAAGGTCGGCGGCCGCGGCGGCAGCGGCGCACCGAGTGAGCGCGCCACCGCGGCGCGGCGCGTGTCATTCGCGGCCAGCCAGGCGCGGCCGGCTTCGCTGGCCTTGCCGGGCAGCCACTCATCGGCAAAACGCAGCAGTCCGCGCGCCAGCACCTCGACGTTGTATTCGCCGTGCGCGGCCATCAGCGCCTTGCCGAACAGCGGGGTTTGCACGTCGGCGCGGTGCAGCGCGGCGAGGATGTCGCGCTCGATGTACTCGGGTGCGCCTTCCTCGAGCACCAGCACGGCGCGCTTGCCGGCACAGAAGTCCACCACCTCCTGCGGCACCAGCGGATAAGTGACGTTCAGCACCAGCATCGGCAGCGCGGCGTGGCCGAACGCGTCGGCCAGGCCGAGCTGCGCGAGCGCGCGCTGCAGCGAGTTGTAGAGGCCGCCCTGCACGATCAGGCCGACGTCGGCGTGCACGCCGTCGAAGCGCTCGTTGAGGCCGTGCGCGGTGATGTACGCCTGCGCAGCCGGGATGCGCTCTTCGACCTTGAGCTTCTCGTGTGCGTAGATCACCGGCGGGTGCGACAGTTTGGCGTACTGGAACGGCGCCGGCTCCGCCAGCGGGTGCTGCGTGGAGATGCGCGGCGCGACGTTGTCTTTGGCGACGAAGCTGCCGCGCACGTGGCAGGCGCGGATGCGCAGCTGCAGGATCGCCGGCATGTGGCTCGCCTCGCTGATCGCGAAGCCGTGCTCGACCATGCGCACCATCACGTCGAGGTCGGGCCGCGGGTCGAGCAGCAGCATCGTGCTCTTCATCGCGTAGGCTTGCGTGCGCTCCTGGATCACGCTGGCGCCTTCGCCATAGTCCTCGCCGCTGACGATCAGCGCGCCGCCGACGACACCGGGCGACGACAGATTCGACAGTGCATCGGCGGCGACGTTGGTGCCGACGATGCTCTTCCACGTCACCGCGCCGCGCACCGGATAGTGCAGGCTGGCGCCGAGCATCGCCGCGGCCGATGCTTCGTTGGCGCAGGCCTCGACGTGCACGCCCAGCTCGTGCAGATAGGGCTCGGCCTGCACCATCACGTCGAGCAGATGCGACACCGGCGCGCCCTGGTAGCCGCCCACGTACGACACGCCCGATTGCAGCAGCGCCTTGGTGATCGCGAGAATGCCCTCGCCATGAAAGGTCTCGCCCGCGCCCTTGCGCAGCTGGCGGACTTCTTCGGTGAATTGCACTTCCATGGTCTGCGATTGTGGTCGTTGTGGATTTCGTTCGAAGGCATGAAATCCCTGCTGATGTCGGGGCGGGGCCGGCGGCCTGCTGCTCGGTCGCCGTACGTGGCAGCACGACCAACCTCTGCTCCGTATAGTCTCCAACCAGCTTCATCGCAGCCCATGCCCAAACGCCACGCCGCCGATCGCCCCGCCCGCCGCCGCGACGACGCGGCTGCCAAGAACGCGCCGCTGGTGGACGACATCCGCCTGCTCGGCCGCATCCTCGGCCAGGTGATTCGCGAGCAGGAGGGCACCGAGGCCTACGAGCTGATCGAGCGCATCCGCAAGCTCTCGGTGGCCTATCGGCTCAAGCGCGATCACGGCGCCGGCCGCGAGCTGGCCAGGCTGCTCAAGGGCCTGTCGACCGACCAGACGGTGAGCGTGATCCGCGCATTCAGCTACTTCAGCCACCTGGCCAACATCGCCGAGGACCGCCACCACGTGCGGCGACGCCGGCACCACGAGCGTGCAGGGCACCGCCACCCCGGCTCGCTCGACGCCTGCTTCGAGCGTCTGCACGAGGCGAGCGTGCGGCCGGCGCAGATCGCCGGCACGCTGGCGCACGCGCACATCTCGCCGGTGCTCACCGCGCACCCCACCGAGGTGCAACGCAAGAGCATCCTCGATGCCGAATTCGCGATCGCCCGGCTGGTGGGCCAGCGCGACGACCTCGCTACCGAGCGCGAGCGCAGCGACAACGAATCGCTGATCCGCGCGCGCATCACGCAGCTGTGGCAGACCCGCATGCTGCGCTACACCAAGCTCACGGTGGCCGACGAGGTGGACAACGCCTTGTCGTACTACCCGGTGACGTTCCTGCGCCAGGTGCCGCGGCTGTACGCCGAGCTCGAGCGTGCGCTGCCGGGGCATGCGGTGGCGCCGTTCTTCCGCATGGGCCACTGGATCGGCGGCGACCGCGACGGCAACCCCAACGTCGGCGCGCACACCTTGCGCGATGCGCTCGCGCGGCAGGCCGAGGTGGCGCTGCGCTTCTACCTCACCGAGGTGCACGAGCTGGGCGCCGAACTCTCGATCTCGCAGCTGCTGGCCGGCGTGACGCCCGCGATGCAGGCGCTGGCCGAGCGCTCGCCCGACCGCAACCCGCACCGCGAAGACGAACCCTACCGCCGCGCGCTGACCGGCATCTACGCACGCCTGGCCGCGACGCTGCACGCGCTCACCGGCACCGAGGCGCTGCGCCACGCGGTGGCGCCGCAGGACGCGTACCGCAGCGCCGATGAATTCGGCGACGACCTGCGCGTGATCGAGGCGTCGCTGCGCCACCACCACGCCGACGCGCTGATCGCGCCGCGGCTGCACCCGCTGCAGCGCGCGGTACAGGTGTTCGGCTTTCATCTCGCCACGCTCGACCTGCGCCAGAGCAGCGACAAGCACGAGGCGGTGATCGCCGAGCTGCTGAGCGCCGCGCACCTGGCCACCGACTACACGGCGCTGGCCGAGCCGCAACGGCGCGAGGTGCTGCTGGCGCTGCTCAACGACGCGCGACCGCTGCGCGTGGTGGGCCACGCCTACAGCGAGGCCACGCTCGGCGAGCTGGCGGTGTTCGAGGCCGCGCGCGACGCGCTGGCCGCGTATGGGCCGGCGGCGATCCGCCACGACATCATCTCGCACACCGAAGACGTGAGCGACCTGCTCGAGGTGCTGCTGCTGCTCAAGGAGGTGGGCCTCGCACGCGGCACGCTGGCCGAGGGCATGGCGAGCGCGCTGATCGTCGTGCCCCTCTTCGAGACGATCGCCGACCTGCGCCAGGCCGCGACGATCATGCGCGCGTTCTACGCGCTGCCCGGCGTGGCCGCGATGGTGCGCGCCAGCGGCGGCGAGCAGGACGTGATGCTCGGCTACAGCGACAGCAACAAGGACGGCGGCGTCTTCACGAGCAACTGGGAGCTCTATCGCGCCGAGGTCGCGCTCGTGCAGCTGTTCGACGAGCTGGCCGCATCGCACGGGCTCACGCTGCGCCTCTTCCACGGCCGCGGCGGCACGGTGGGCCGCGGCGGCGGCCCCAGCTACGACGCGATCCTGGCGCAGCCGCCGGGCACGGTGAAGGGCCAGATCCGCCTCACCGAACAGGGTGAGGTGATCGCGAGCAAGTACGCCAACCCCGAGATCGGCCTGCGCAACCTGGAGACGCTGGTGGCGGCGACGCTCGAGGCCACGCTGCTGCACCCCACGCGGCCGGCGACGCAGGCGTTTCTCGACGCTGCCGAGGCAATCTCGCAGGCCAGCATGCGCGCCTACCGCGCGCTCGTGTACGAGACGCCGGGCTTCACCGACTACTTCTTCGCCGCGACGCCGATCCGCGAGATCGCCGAGCTGAACATCGGCTCGCGCCCGGCGTCGCGCAAGGCCACGCGAGCGATCGAAGACCTGCGCGCGATTCCGTGGGGCTTCAGCTGGGGCCAGTGCCGCGTGGCGCTGCCGGGTTGGTACGGCTTCGGCTCGGGCGTGGCGGCGTTTCTCGACCGCAGGCCCGGCTCACGCGCCACGCGGCTCGCCTTGCTGCGGCGCATGTACAGGCAGTGGCCGTTCTTTCGCACGCTGATGTCGAACCTCGACATGGTGCTCGCCAAGACCGACCTCGGCATCGCCGCGCGCTACGTGGAGCTGGTCGAAGACGCGCGCAGCGGCAAGCGCATCTTCGCGGCGATCGAGGCCGAATGGCAGCGCACTGCGCACGCGCTGGCGCAGATCACCGGCGAGCCGCGGCGCCTGGCCGCCAACCCGAGCCTCGCGCGCTCGATCGAGCACCGCTTCCCGTACCTCGACCCGCTGAACCACCTGCAGGTGGAGCTGATGCGCCGCTACCGCGGCCGCGCCGAGGGCGAGCCGGTGAACGAGCGCGTGCAGCGCGGCATCCACATCTCGATCAACGGGATCGCGGCGGGGCTGCGCAATACCGGGTGACCCATCGGCAGCGGTTGGGGCGATGTCGGCGACCGATCGGAGCCGGAAGCTCGAGTCCTTCCGGGTCGAACCACCCGGCCTCAGCCGTCGACCGGCTTGCGCGGCGTGTCCAACAGCAGCTGGTAGAACGCCAGGTCCAGCCAGCGCCCGAACTTGAAGCCCACCTGGGGCAGCGTGCCCACGTGCCGGAAGCCCAGCCGCTCGTGCAGCGCGATGCTGCCCGCGTTGCCGGCGTCGATGCCGCCCAGCATGGCGTGCACGTCGCGCTCGCGCGCGGCGGCGATCAGCGCGCGCATCACCTCGAGCCCCAGGCCTTGGCCGCGATGGTCCTTGTGCACGTACACCGAGTGCTCCACCGAGTACTTGTAGGCCGGCCACGCCCGGAACGTGCCGAAGCTGCCGACGGCAATCAGCGCGCCCGCTTCGTCCTCGATGCCGATCACCGGAAAGCGGCCCTTGTCCTTGGCCGCGAACCAGGCCTCCATGCTCGCCAGCGGGCGCGGCTCGTAGTCGTACAGCGCCGTGGAGCTCACGATGGCTTCGTTGAAAATGTCGAGGATCGCCTGCGCGTGCCTGGCGTGCGTGCAGGCGACGATGTGGTGCCGTGTCATGTGGACCTCGCGGAAACGTGAGCGTGGCTGGTCAAGGCCAGCACATAGCGCGCCGGCTGCGCCTTGGGGTTGTGGAACGTCACGCGCTTGCCCAGCGCCATGGCCAGGCAGTCGCCGGCCGCGAGGTGCCAGGTCTTGCGGTTCAGGGTGATGTCCATGGCGCCTTGGAGCACCCAGAGCTGCTGCTGGATGCCCGCCGCGCGCACCGGGTTGTCGAACACCAGGGTCTGCCCTGCGGGGAAGCTCACCTCCACCAGCTCGATCGGCGAGGCCACGCCGGCCGGCGAGAGATGCCGGCGCACGTAGCCCGAGGCGGGGTCGGCCCACACCGGTTGATCGGCGCGTCGCGACACCGGCTCGGGGTCGGGCCGCCGGCTCTCGCCGGCAAAGAGCGCCGGCAGCGAGAGGCCGAAGGCGTCGGCCAGCTTGTTGAGGATGGCCGCGGTGGGGCTGGTTTCCTGGCGCTCGATCAGCGAAATCATCGAGCGGCTCACCCCGCTCGCCTCGGCCAGCTGCTCCAGCGTGAGACTGCGCGCGCGGCGAAGGTCGCGCACGCGGCCAGCGAGGAACGCATCGATCTCCATGCGATCCATCATACTGGAACGATTTCCAACAAGCCAGAGTGCAGGCGAAACCAGGCGGGCTTGCACCGCCGCCGCGGCGCGGAACGCATCCACCGCTGCCGGAAAGCCGCAGTAGACGCTGGCATGCAGGAAGATCTCCTGCAGCTCCCCCTGCGTCACGCCGTACCGATCACCCCGCGCCTTAGCTGGTCGCGCTCCATCGATTCGAACAGCGCCTTGAAATTTCCTTCGCCGAAACCTTCGTCGCCCTGGCGCTGGATGAACTCGAAGAACACCGGCCCGAGCAGCGTCTGCGAGAAGATTTGCAGCAGCAGGCGCTTCTTGCCGCCTTCGGTGCTGCCGTCGACCAAGACGCCGCGCGTCTGCAGCGCCGGCACGGCCAGGCCGTGGCCGGGCAGCCGCTCGTCGAGCATCTCGTAGTACGCCTCGCCGGGCGCCGTCATCAGCGGCACGCCGGCCATCTGCAGCGCGTCGATGGTGGCCACGATGTCGTCGGTCAGCAGCGCGATGTGCTGGATGCCTTCGCCGTTGAACTGCATCAGGAATTCCTCGATCTGCCCCGTCGTCTTGCTCGCCTCCTCGTTGAGCGGGATGCGGATCAGCCCGTCGGGCGCCGTCATCGCCTTCGACGCGAGCCCGGTGTACTCGCCCTTGATGTCGAAGTAGCGGATCTGCCTGAAGTTGAACAGCTTCTCGTAGAAGGCGGCCCAGTAGGCCATGCGGCCGCGGTACACGTTGTGCGTCAGGTGGTCGATCATGCGCAGCCCGCGCCCGCGCGGGTGGCGCGGCGCGCCGGACACCCACGCGAAGTCGATGTCGTAGATCGACTCGCCGTCTTCGAAGCGGTCGATCAGATACAGCGGCGCGCCGCCGATGCCCTTGATCGCCGGCAGCCGCAGCTCCATCGGGCCGGTGGGCACGTCGATCGGCTGCGCGCCCAGCTCCAGCGCGCGCGCGTAGGCCTTGTGCGAGTCCTTCACGCGAAAGGCCAGCGCGCAGGCGCTCGGCCCGTGTTCGGCGGCAAAGTAGCCGGCCAGGCTGCGCGGCTCGCGGTTGACGATGAAGTTGATGTCGCCCTGGCGGAAGAGCACCACGTCCTTGCTGCGGTGGCGGGCGACGAGGCTGAAGCCGAGCTTCTCGAACAGCGGCTCCAGCAGATTCGGCGTGGGCGAGGCGAACTCGACGAACTCGAAGCCCATCAAGCCCATGGGGTTCTCGAACAGATCGGCCATGTGCAGCTCCCGGCGGCCAACGGGCCGCTTGCGAACGACGACGATGCGGGTGCGGCGCGCGCCGCGCCCGCCCGGGCGAATCAGATCGTTCGACGCTGCGGCGGCGCGCACGGCACCCCGCGCACGCTGCGTGCGAGGTGGTCGCCGTAGAAGAGGGCGCTGCCGTTGCGAAGCATGCGGACGATTCTAGGGACGCCCGCTGCGAAAGGCCAGCGCCCGCGCGGCCTTGGCAATCCCGCTTGTACGGGCACGGGGCGATCGGCTAAGGTGAGCGCGCACCCCGACCTCGACCCCGACCATGGCGAAGCGAAAGAAGGTTCCCGAGCCCCAGATCATCCGGCCCGACGACATCGATCCGCATCACGGCTGGGACAGGCCGTTGCAGGCACCCGGGCACATGCAGGTCGACTTCGAGGAGCGCGTCAACTTCCGCCGCCTGCACGACTACCGCCTCGCCCGCACGCGCGCGGCGCTCGCCGGCTCCGGCCTCGGCGCGCTGCTGTGCTTCGACCAGCACAACATCCGCTACATCACGAGCACGGTGATCGGCGAGTGGGCGCGCGACAAGCTCACGCGCTATTCGCTGCTCACGCTCTCGGGCGACCCCTACATCTGGGACTTCGGCTCCGCCGCACGCCACCACCGCCTCTACACGCCCTGGCTGTGCAAGGACCATTGCAAGGCCGGCCTGCTCGGCCTGCGCGGCGCGGTGGGCGGCGACGGCAAGCTCTTTCGCGCCGCGGCGCGCGAGATCAAGGCCCTGCTCGACGCCGAGGGCGTGGGCGACATGCCGATCGGCGTCGACGTGGTCGAGGTGCCGATGATGCTCGAGCTGCAGAAGCTCGGGCTCGACGTGCGCGACGCGCAGCAGACCATGCTGCAGGCGCGCGAGGTGAAGAACATCGACGAGCTGATGCTGCTGAACCAGGCGGCGGCGATGGTCGACGGCGTATACCACGACATCGCCAGCGCGCTGAAGCCCGGCGTGAAGGAGAGCGACATCGTCGCGCTGGCCACGATGCGCCTGTACCAGATGGGCTCCGACTGCGTGGAGGCCATCAACGCCATCTCGGGCGAGCGCTGCAGCCCGCACCCGCACAACTTCACCGACCGCATCATCCGCCCCGGCGACCAGGCGTTCTTCGACGTGATCCATTCCTACATGGGCTACAAGACCTGCTACTACCGCACCTTCTCGGTCGGGCGGGCCACGCCGCCGCAGATCGATGCGTACAAGAAGGCACGCGACTGGATGGACGGCGCCATCGCGCTGCTGAAACCGGGCATCTCTTCCGACGTGGTGGCCAATGCGTTCCCGCCGGCGGGCGACATCGCCTTCGCGAGCGAGATGGACGCCTTCGGCCTCAACTTCTGCCACGGCCTTGGCCTGGGCCTGCACGAGCGGCCGCTGATCTCGCGGCTCAACTCGGTGGAGGAGCCGATCGAGCTGAAGGTCGGCATGGTGTTCGCGGTGGAAACCTACTGCCCGGCGAGCGACGGCGTGTCGGCCGCGCGCATCGAGGAGGAGGTGATCCTCACGCCCACCGGGCCGAAGGTCATCTCGCTGTACCCGGCGCAGGAGCTGCCGGTGGCCAACCCGTATTGAGATCGACATGGCCGCCACGACACCGCGCATCGGATGGATCGGCATCGGCCGCATGGGCTACGCGATGGCCGAGCGCCTGGCCAAGGGCGGCGCCGACCTCACGGTGTGGAACCGCACGCGCGCCAAGGCCGAGCCGCTGGCTGCGCTGGGCGCCAAGGTCGCCGGCACGCTCGCCGAGCTGGCGGCATGCGACATCGTCTACGTGATGGTCTCCACCTGGGACGACGTGAAGCACGTCGTCGCCGGCCCCGGCGGGCTGCTCTCGGGCAGCGCAGCGCCGAAGCTGGTGGTGGAGTGTTCGTCGATCTCGCTCGAAGGCTCGGCCGAGCTGCGCGCCCTGCTCGCTGCGCGCGGCGTGCAGATGCTCGCCGCGCCGGTGTCGGGCAACGCCAAGGTCATCAAGGCGGGGCGGTTGTCGTTCGTGTGCTCGGGGCCCAGGGCCGCGTTCGATGCCGCGCTGCCGTCGATGAAGCTCATCGCGCCGTCGGCGTCGTACGTGGGCGAGGGCGAGCTGGCGCGCATCGTCAAGATCTGCCACAACGTGTTCCTCGGCGTGGTGATCCAGTCGCTGGCCGAGATCACCGTGCTGGCGCAGAAGGCCGGCGTGCCGCGCCATGCGTTTCTCGAATTCATGAACCAGAGCGTGATGGGCTCGACCTTCTCGCGCTACAAGAGCCCGGCGCTGGTGAACCTCGACTTCCACGTCACGTTCACGCCGGCGCTGCTGCGCAAGGACATGGACCTCGGCCTCGAAGCCGCGCGCCGCTTCGGCGTGCCGATGCCGCTGGCCTCGATCACGCGCGACATGATCCAGACGCTGATCGGCCACGGCATGGACCAGGAAGACTTCGCCAAGCTCATCGTGCTGCAGGCCCGCGCCTCGGGGCTCGAGCTGACGCCCGAAAACGTGCCGGTCGGCGACGGGCTCGCCTGAGAAGGTGTGAATGAACCCAGGGAGCCCGCGTGAGCCATCAGAACAGGCCCAATCTAGGCGCAACGCACAGCCGGGGTTGGGCCCCGGCGAAGCGTTGCAACGACGAGTGGGCCTGTTCTGATGGCTCACCCTACGGGCCGGGGTACCCAAGGCCGCTGCGCGTCGTTGCACGGCTTGCCCAGGCGCGCAGCATGGGCTGCGCCGTGCGCCTAGCTCAGCGGCCTTGGCCACCCCGGCGCGGGCTTCCTGGGTTCATTCACACCTTCTGAGCCGGCCCGAGCAACGAACGAGGAGACAACCCTCATGCAACGATCGATGCGACGCGCGCTGCTGCTGGCGGTCGGCGTGCTGGCTGCCGCTGCGATGCCCGCGCTGGCGCAGGCACAGCCCTATCCCGCCAAGCCGGTGAAGATCATCGTGCCGTTCACGCCCGGCAGCGCCACCGACATCCTGGCGCGCACCGTGGGGCAGAAGCTGCAGGAGGCCTGGGGCCAGAGCGTGGTGGTCGAGAACCGCGCCGGTGCCGGCGGCACCATCGGCGCCGCGGTGGTGGCCAAGTCGGCGCCCGACGGGCTGACGCTGATGGTGCATTCGGCGGCGCAGGCGGTGAACCCGTTCATCTACCCCACGCTGGCCTACGACACGCTGAAGGACTTCGTGCAGGTGGTGCCGCTCGGCGGGCAACCCAACGTGCTGGTGGCCGTGCCGTCGCGCGGCTACAAGAGCGTGGCCGACCTGATCGCCGAGGCCAAGAAGGCGCCCGGCACGCTGAACTTCGGCTCGGCCGGCATCGGCAGCGGCACGCACATCAACGGCGAGAAGTTCAAGCTCGCCGCCGGCATCGACGTGGCGCACATCCCCTACAAGGGCACGCCCGAGGCACTCAACGACACGATGAGCGGCCGCGTGGCCTACTTCTTCTCGCCGATCTCGGCGGCGCTGCCGCTGATCCGCGACGGCCGGCTCGTGGCGCTGGGCGTCAGCTCGGCCAGGCGCGCGAGCCGCCTGCCGGAGGTGCCGACGATCGCCGAGTCGGGGCTGCCGGGGTTCGACTACAACCTGTGGGTCGGCCTGTTCGCGCCTGCCGGCACGCCGGCCGACGTGGTCGACAAGATCAATCGCGACGTGAACGCCGTGCTGCGCGAGGCCGACGTGCGCGAGCGCCTGGCGAGCCTGGGCGCCGAGGCGATGCCGATGTCGCCCGCCGAGTTCGACACCTTCATGCGCGCCGAGATGGACGACGCGGCCAAGGTCGTGAAGGCGGCGGGCATCAAGGCGCAGTAGCGTTTGTAGGACGGAAGGGAATCCTTCACCGTAGAGGGACGGAGGACGCAGAGGTGCGCAGAGAATCCATGTGCATTTCCTCTGCGCACCTCTGCGTCCTCTGCGACTCTGCGGTGAATGAATTCATCTCGGGAACATGAACACTGCTCCATCGTTGAACGGACAGGTCGCCTGGGTCACCGGCGGCGGCAGCGGCATCGGGCTGGCCGGTGCGATCGAGCTGGCGCGCGCCGGCTGCCGCGTGGTGATCTCGGGGCGTGACGCGGCCAAGCTCGACACGGCCGTGGCCGCCGCCGAGAAGGCCGGCGTGCCGCGCGGCGCCGTGCAGGCGATGGCGCTCGACGTGTCGGACCGCGAGGCGGTGAGCCGCGTGGCCGCGGCCATCCACGACCGGCACGCCGGCGTCGACATCCTCGTCAACAGCGCGGGCGTGAACTTCCCCAAGCGTTTCTGGAAGGAGACCGACGGCGCCACGTTCGAGAAGGTGGTGGCCATCAACCTCAACGGCGCCACCTACTGCACGCTGGCCGTGCTGAAGGGGATGCAGGCGCGCCGGCGTGGCACGGTGATCAACGTGGCCTCGTTCGCCGGCTGGTACATCAGCTACCTCACCGGCCCGGCCTACGTGGCCAGCAAGGCCGGCATGATCGCGCTGACGCATTCGTTCAACGTCGAGGAATGCGTCAACGGGCTGCGCGCCACCGCGCTGTGCCCGGGCGAGGCGGCCACGCCGATCCTGAAGCAGCGGCCGGTGGAGCCGAGCGAGGCCGACAAGGCGCGCATGCTGCAGGAGGCCGACCTCGGCCGCACGATCCGCTTCATCGCCGAGATGCCGCCGCACGTGTGCTTCAACGAGATCGTGGTGACGCCGGTGTTCAATCGCATCTACCTCGGCGGCGACGAGCTCAGGCGTCGTTGACGCCCACCACCGGCATGAAGATCTGCATCGTCGGCGCCGGCGCCGTGGGCGGCTTGATCGGCACGCTGCTGGCCCGCGCGGGCGACCACACGGTGGCCGCGGTCGCGCGCGGCGACACGCTCGCGGCACTGCGCCGGCACGGCTGGCGGCTGCGCCAGGGCGGCGAGCTGCTGCAGGCCGACGCGATCGCCACCGACAGCGCAGCCGAACTCGGCGTGCAGGATCTCGTGGTCATCGCCGTCAAGGGCCCGGCGCTGACTGCGGTGGCACGCGGCATCGGCCCGTTGCTGGGCAGTGAGACGCTGGTGATGCCGGCGATGAACGGCGTGCCGTGGTGGTTCGGCCGCGGCGTGCCCGCGCTCGAGGGCGCGCCGCTCGAGACCGTGGACCCCGGCGGCGAGATCGCGCGCGCGATTCCCGTCGAGCAGGTGATCGGCTGCGTCGTGCACACCAGCAGCTCGACTTCCGAGCCCGGCCTGGTCGAGCACAAGGTCGGGCGCGGCCTCATCGTCGGCGAGCCGGGCGGCGGCGAGTCGGCGCGCGTGCGCGAGCTTGGCGCGCTGCTCGCGCGCGCGGGCTTCGAGGTCAGCGTGTCGGCCGACGTGCGCAGGGACATCTGGTACAAGCTCTGGGGCAACATGACGATCAACCCGGTGACGGCGCTTACCGGCGCCACCACCGAGCGCGTGCTGACCGACCCGCTGGTGCTGGCCTTCGTGTCGGCGGCGATGCGCGAGGCGGCCGCGGTGGGCGCGAGGGTCGGCTGCGCGATCGAGCAGACGCCGGAAGACAGGCTCGCCATCGCGCGCAAGCTCGGCAGCTTCAAGCCCAGCATGCTGCAGGACGTGGAAGCCCACCGCACGCTCGAGCTCGATGCCATCGTCGCCGTGGTGCGCGAGATCGCGCAGCGCGTGGGCGTGGCCACGCCGAACATCGACGCGCTGCTCGGCCTGACGCGCCTGTTCGCCCGCACGCGCGGGCTCTATCCGGGCTGAAGACGGCCGTGCGCGACCCCGAGCACACGCGCGCGCGCATCCTCGCGGCGGCCAAGGCCGAGTTCGCGCGCATGGGCCTCGGCGGCGCGCGCGTCGACCGCATCGCCAAGGGCGCCGGCGCCAACAAGCGCATGCTGTACTACTACTTCGAGAGCAAGGACGGCCTGTTCCGCGCCGTGCTCGAAGACACCTACGCGCACATCCGCGAATCCGAGAAGGCGCTGCACCTCGACGAGGTGGACCCGCCCGAGGCGATCCGCCGGCTGGTGGCCTTCACCTGGAACTACTACCTCGCGCATCCGGAGTTCCTGAGCCTGCTCAACAGCGCCAACCTGCATCGCGCCGAGCACTTGAAGCGCTCGGCCAAGGTGCGGCGCATGCATTCGCCGTTCGTGTCGATGATCGGCGATATCCTCGTGCGCGGCGTGAAGGCCGGCGTGTTCCGCCGCGGCGTCGACGCGGTGCAGCTCTACATCTCGATCGCCGCGCTGTCGTACTTCTACCTCGGCAACAACTACACGCTGTCGGCGATCTTCGGTCGCGACCTGAAAGCGAAGAAGGCGCGCGACGAGCGCCTCGCCCACATGACCGAGCTGGTGCTCGGCTACCTGCGCAAGGAGTGAATCGCATGCTGCCAGCTCGACTCGCCGACGTGGCACAGCTCGAAGACGTGATGAGCACGCCTTCGATCGCGCTGGTGGACACAATGCGCAGCGTGCCCGGCGACATCCTCATGCTCGGCGTCGGCGGCAAGATGGGCCCCACGCTGGCGCGCATGGCGCGGCGCGCGGCGCCGGGCAAGCGCGTGATCGGCGTGGCGCGCTTTTCAGAGCCGGGGCTGAAGGCGGCGCTCGAGGCGCAGGGCATCGAGTGCATCGCGGCCGACCTGCTCTCGCGCGACGCGCTGGCCGCGCTGCCCGATGCGCAGAACGTGGTCTTCATGGCCGGCCGCAAGTTCGGCTCCACCGGCAGCGAGTGGCTCACCTGGGCGATGAACGCGCACGTGCCGGCGCTGGTGGCCGAGCGCTATGCGCGCTCGCGCATCGTGGCCTTCTCCACCGCCTGCGTGTACCCGTTCGTCGACGTGGGCGGCCCCGGCGCCGGCGAAGCCGCGCCGCTCACGCCGCCGCCGGGCGAATACGCCAACTCGTGCGTCGCGCGCGAGCGCATGTTCCAGCATTTCTCGCACGCGCTGGGCACGCCGGGGCGGCTGATCCGCCTGTCGTACGCGATCGACATGCGCTACGGCGTGCTGCACGACCTGGCGCGCAAGCTCGTGGCGCGCGAGCCGATCGACCTCGCGATGGGCCACGCCAACATCATCTGGCAGGGCGACGCCAACGACTGGGCGCTGCGCGCGCTGGCGCACTGCACCGCGCCTGCGAGCGGCCTGAACGTGAGCGGCCCCAAGCAGCGCATCCGCGACCTCGCGCAGCAGCTCGCGCAGCGGCTCGGCGTGCAGCCGCGGTTCACCGGCCAGGAAGCACCCACGGCGTGGCTGGTGGATATCGCGCAAGCGCAGCGCCTGTTCGGCCCGCCCGCGGTACCGTTGGCAGCGATGCTCGATTGGACGGCTGATTGGGTGCAGCGCGGCATGGCCAGCCTGAACAAGCCCACCCACTACGAAGCGCGCGACGGGCGCTATTGACACTTTCGGAGCGAGACACCGCATGCACCGCACCGACATCCCCGCCGACGTGATGGCCGTGCTGCGCGCCGGCGCCGTGATCCCCGCGCACCTGCTCGCGCTCGACGCCGAGCGCCGGCTCGACGAGCGCCGCCAGCGTGCGCTCGCGCGCTACTACCTCGACGCCGGCGCCGGCGGGCTGGCGGTGGGCGTGCACTCCACGCAGTTCGCGATCCGCGAGCGCGGCCTGTACGAGCCGGTGCTGGCGCTGGCGATGCGCACCGCGCGCGAGTGGACGCCGCTCGAAGGCCGCCGCGCGCTGGTGATGATCGCCGGCCTGGCCGGAGCCACCGCGCAGGCGACGCGCGAGGCGCGCACCGCACGCGGCCTCGGCTACCACGCCGGCCTGCTGAGCCTGGCGGCGCTGAAGGGCGCGAACGAAGACGCGCTGATCGCGCACTGCGAGGCGGTGGCCGCCGAGATGCCGCTGGTGGGCTTCTACCTGCAGCCGGCGGTGGGCGGCATCGAGCTGCCGGCGCGCTTCTGGCGGCGCTTCGCGGCGATCGACAACGTGGTGGCGATCAAGATGGCGCCGTTCAACCGCTACCGCACGCTCGACGTGGTGCGCGGCGTGGTCGAGGCCGGCGCCGAGGAGCGCATCACGCTGTACACCGGCAACGACGACCACATCGTGCTCGATCTGCTGGCGCCGTTCGTCGTGCGCCGCGGCGGCGCCGACGTCACCGTGCGCATCCGCGGCGGCCTGCTCGGCCACTGGAGCGTGTGGACGAAGCGCGCCGTCGAGCTGCTGCGGCGCATCGAGGCCGCGCGCGCGCAGCCGGCCGTGGATGCCGCGCTGCTGGCGCTCGATTCGCGCGTCACCGACTGCAACGCGGCGCTGTTCGACGTGGCCAACGGCTTTCACGGCTGCATCGCCGGCTGCCACGAGGTGCTGCGGCGCCAGGGCCTGTTCGAAGGGATCTGGTGCCTCGACCCGGCCGAGGGCCTGAGCCCGGGGCAGGCCGAGGAGCTGACCCGCGTGCACGACGCGCACCCCGAGCTGCACGACGACGATTTCGTGCGCCAGAACCTCGCGCGCTGGCTGGCCTGATCGGCGCCATCCCCGATTGACAGCCGAGCGGCCCCGTTCCATATTAACCAAACAGTTAACATACGAGCACCTGCTTCCGACCCTCGACATCCCACCACCCATCGCCGAAGGACATCGACATGCACATCCGCACCTTCCTCGCGCATTGCAGCGTGGCTGCCGCCGCCGTGCTGCTCGCCGGCGCCGCGCAGGCCCAGAACTGGAAGCCGACGCGCCCGATCAACCTGATCGTGCCGTGGGCGGCAGGCGGCTCGACCGACCAGGTCACGCGCGTCACCGCGGCCGAGCTCGAGAAGGCGCTGGGCCAGACGATCGTGATCGTCAACCAGCCCGGTGCCTCGGGCTCGATCGGCAGCAAGAGCGCGTGGGACGCCCCGCGCGACGGCTACACCTGGACGGCCGGCGCCGCGCAGGACCTCGGCACCTACGAGACGCTAGGCTCGCTCAAGGCGCGCATCACCGACTGGCATCTGTTCCTCAACGTCGCCAACATCCAGGTCATCGGCGTCAACCCCAAGACGCCGTACAACAGCGCCAAGGACCTGCTCGACGCCATGAAGGCCAAGCCGGGGCAGATCAGCGTGGCCACCGCCGGCGTCACGTCGGCCGGCCACAACGCGATGGAGCTGATCGCCAAGGTCACCGGCGTGAAGTACCGCCACGTCACCTACGACGGCGGCAACCCCGCGGTGGTGGCCACGGTGGCCGGCGAGGCCGAGGTGACGACGCAGCTCGCCGTGGAGCAGGCCGACATGATCCGCGGCAAGCGCCTGAAGCCGCTGGCCACGGTGAGCGACAAGGCGCTCGAGCTCGAGGGCTACGGCATGATCCCGCCGCTGGCCGAGGTGCTGCCCGGCTTCACCGCGCCGGCCAACTACTTCGGCATCTTCGTGCCCAAGGGCGTGCCCGACGAGGTGGTGAAGACGCTCGAGAAGATCTGGGCCGAGCAGATCGTGAAGAGCGATGCGCTGAAGAAATACGCCGCCAACCGCGGCGCGCTGTTCGCGCCGGCCGCCGGCGAGGCGGCGCAGAAGGCCGTGTTCCCGGCGATCCAGGCCAACGCGTGGCTGCTGTTCGACGGCGGCAAGGCCAAGGTGTCGCCTGACACGGTGGGCATTCCGCGGCCCTGATCGTCGCGACGATGGCCGAGGTTCAACCGCCCGGCGACCACGCAGCGCCGAGCGCCGAGGGCGCAACGCCGCGCACCGACTTCTTCGGCGCGCTGGGCTGGATCGCGCTCGGCGTCGCGGTGCTCATCGGCTCGCTCACGATGGACCGGCTCGAGCGGCAGCACATCAACCCGTACACCGCGCCGGGGCTGCTGCCGGGGCTGCTGGGCCTGGCGATGATCGTGCTCGGCGCGGCGCTCGCCTTTCGCAGCTGGCGCCGCGGCGCGCTGCGCATCGCAGCGCCGGCCATCACCACCGACCAGCGCGACGAGCGCAAGCGCATCGTGGTCGCGCTGGCGCTGTGCCTCGGCTACGGCGTGGTGCTGATCGGCCATGGCCTGCCGTTCTGGCTCGCCTCGACGATCTACGTCACCGCGTCGATCCTCGTGTTCCGGCGCTTGAGCCGCGACGCTGCCGAGCGGCGCTTCACCGCGAAGGCGATGGCGCAGGCGGTGGTGATCGCGCTGGCCGGCTCGCTGATCACGCAATGGCTGTTCCAGGACCTGTTCCTGGTGCGCCTGCCCTGAGCGTTCAATCGATCGCCGCACGATGCAAGGCCTCGTCGATCTCGGCCACGCCTACCTGAGCTTTCTGAACCCGATGACGCTCGCCTACGGGCTCGGCGGCGCGTTCGTGGGCATCGTGATGGGCATCCTGCCCGGGCTGTCGGCCACGCTGGCGATCGCGCTGCTCACCACGCTGACGATCAAGCTCGAGGCCAACCAGGCGATCCTGGTGCTGATCTGCTCGTACGTGGGTGCGCTCTACGGCGGCTCGCGCACCGCGATCCTGCTCAACATCCCCGGCACCGCGGCCAACGCGGCGTCGTGCGCCGACGGCTACGCGCTGGCCAAGCGCGGCGAGGCCGGCCGCGCGATCGGCATCGCCACCTCGGGCGCGTTCGTCAGCACGCTGTTCGGCGTGCTGTGCCTGGCGGCGTTCACGCCGCTGCTGGCCGAAGTGGCGTTGTCGTTCGGCGCGTTCGAGTTCTTCTGGCTCGCGCTCTTCGGCGTGGTGATCTCGGGCAGCATCGTCGGCAACGATCCGCTCAAGGGCTGGTTGATGGGCATGCTGGGCCTGTTCCTGGCGCAGATCGGGCAGGAGGGCCTCTACGCGCACGACCGCTTCACCTTCGGCTGGGACGAGCTTTCCGGCGGCATCGCGCTGATCCCCGCGCTGGTGGGCGCGTTCGGCCTCGCCGAGGTGCTCACCACGCTGGCCGACCCGATCGAGCGCAAGCTCGTCGACCTGCGCGACTCGGTGCTGCCGCGCTTTCGCGAGATCGTGCAGTACTGGCGCACGGTGCTGCGCTCGGGCGTGATCGGCGTGTTCACCGGCCTCTTGCCCGGCGTGGGCGAAGACGCCGGCGCGTGGATGTCGTATGCCGCGGCCAAGGCCGTGAGCAAGGAGAAGGAGCAGTTCGGCAAGGGCAGCATCGACGGCCTGATGGCGGCCGAGACGGGCGATATGTCGTCGATCCCCGGGCACATCATCCCGTGCCTGGCGCTCGGCATCCCCGGCTCGGCGCCGTCGGCGGTGCTGATGGCGGCGATGATCATCCACGGCATCCAGCCGGGGCCGATGCTGATGATCCAGCATCCGCATTTCGTGTACGAGGTGGTGGCGATGACCACGCTGGCCTCGGTCACGATCCTGCTGTTCGGCCTGTTCGGCGTGCGGCCGCTGCTGTACGTGCTGCGCGTGCCGCGCGCGATCCTGATGCCGATCGTGTTCGTGCTGTGCGTGGTGGGCGCTTTCGCCACCGCGTCGCGGCTGTTCGACGTGTACGCCATGCTGGCGATCGGCGTGCTGGCATTCTTTCTGCGCCGCCGCGGCTACGAGATGGCGCCGCTGGTGCTGGGCCTGGTGCTCGGCCACCTGCTCGACAAGAGCCTGCGCCGCGGCCTGGTGCTCTCCGACGGCGGCCTGGTGCCGTTCTTCACGCGGCCGATCTGCATGGGCTTCGCCGCCGTCACGCTGTTCACGATCCTGCTGTACGTGCCGGCGTTCAAGGCCGCGGTGCTGCGCACGCGCGCTGGGCTGGCCGGCGCGATCCGCTCGGTGTTCGTGCGCCGTGGTGGATGACGCGCATGCCGATGTCGACGCGGATCGCGCTGTGCAACGAGGTGCTGCAGCCGCTGCCGTTCGCGCAGCAGTGCGCGCTGGCGGCCGCGCTCGGCTACAGCGGGCTCGAGGTTGCGCCGTTCACGCTCGCCGCTGATCCGCTGGCGATCGGCGACGGCGAGGCGCGAGCGTTCGCGGCCACCGCGGCGGAGCACGGCTTGACCATCACCGGGCTGCACTGGCTGCTGGTGGCGCCGGCGGGCTTGTCGATCGTGTCGGCCGACGCGGCGGTACGCGCGCGCACGGCAGCGGCGATGGAGCGGCTGGTCGAACTCTGCGCCGCGATGGGCGGCCGCTACCTGGTGCACGGCTCGCCCAAGCAGCGCGCGGTGCCGCCCGGCGAGCGGCGCGAGGCGGCGCGCGAGCGTGCGCTCGAATGCTTCGCGCAGGCGGCGCGCGCGGCCGAGCGCTGCGGCGTCACCTATTGCATCGAACCGCTGGCGCGCGCCGAGACCGACTTCATCAACACCGTCGCCGAAGGCGTGGAGATCGTCGACGCGATCGGCTCGAAGGCCTTGCGCACGATGATCGACTGCAGCGCCGCCGGCCAGGCCGAGGCCGAGGGCGTGCCGGCGCTGATCCGCCGCTGGTGGCCGAGCGGCAAGCTCGCGCACGTGCAGCTCAACGACCCGAACCGCCGCGCGCCGGGGCAGGGCGCGATGCGCTTCGGCCCGATCCTGGCCGCGCTGCGCGAGGTGGGTTACGGCGGCGTGCTCGCGGTCGAGCCTTTCGACTACCTGCCCGACGGCGCCGGCTGCGCGGCGCGGGCGATCGGCTACCTGCGCGGAATCCTCGAGCATCAGGAGTCCGGCGGTGGCTGAGGCGCCGCGCTTCGTCGTGCGTGAGATTGCTCTGTTCGAGCGGCCGGTGCGCCTGCGGCTGCCGTTTCGCTTCGGCGTGGTCACGCTCACCGAATGCCCGCAGGCCTTCGTGCGCGCGCGCATCGAGCTGGCTGGTGGCGCCACGGCCACCGGCGGCGCGGCCGAACTGATGGCGCCGAAGTGGTTCGACAAGAACCTGCGCTTGAGCAACGACGACAACTTCGCCCAGCTGCGCGACGTGCTGCGCCTGGCGCGCGATGCGTATCGTGCCGACGCGGCGCCCGACACCGCGTTCGGCCACTTCGCGCGGCATCACGACGCCCAGCTCGCCGCCGGCGCGGCGCGCGGCCACAACCCGCTGCTGGCGAGCTATGGCCCGGCGCTGATCGACCGCGCGCTGCTCGACGCGCTGTGCCGCGCGCTCGGCGTGTCGTTCTACGCTGCCGTGCAGCGCAACCTCGTGGGGCTCGGCGCGCGGCACGCTGCCTTCGCCGGCTTCGCGTGGGACGCGTTCCTCGCCGCGCTGAGCCCGAGCGAACGCATCGCCGCGCGGCACACGGTGGGCCTCGTCGATGCGATCACCGCGGCCGATCTGCGCGAGCCCGTCGCCGATGGCCTGCCCGAGACGCTGGAGCAGGTGGTCGCGCGCTACGGCCACCGGCACTTCAAGCTCAAGGTCGGCGGCAACGTCGAGGCCGACGTGGCGCGCCTCGCCGCGATCGCCGCGGTGCTCGACCGCATCGACGGCGACATCCTGATCTCGCTCGACGGCAACGAGCAGTACGCCGACGCAGCCGGCGTGCTGGCGCTGCTCGAGCGCGTGCGCGACACGCCGGCGCTGGCGCGGCTGTGGCGCTCGATCGCCTTCGTGGAGCAGCCGATCGCGCGCGCCAGCGCGCTGGCGGTCGACGTGCGGCCGATCGCGGCGCTGAAGCCGGTGATCGTCGACGAATCCGACGGCACGCTCGATGCCTTCGAGCGCGCGCGCGAGCACGGCTACAGCGGCATTTCGAGCAAGACCTGCAAGGGTCTGTACAAGTCGCTGCTGAATGCGGCGCGCTGCGCGCGCTGGAACGCCGAGGCCGGCGCGCCGCGGTTCTTCATGTCGGGCGAAGACCTCACCACGCAGGCCGGCCTCGCCGTGCAGCAGGATCTCGCGCTCGTGAACCTGCTCGGCCTCACCCACGTGGAGCGCAACGGCCACCACTACGTGAACGGCATGGCCGCGCTGCCCGAGGCCGAGCAGAGCGCCTTCATCGCCGCGCACCCGGACCTCTACGAACGCTCGCACGGCGCCGTGCGGCTGGCGATCCGCGACGGCCAGCTCGCGATCGGCTCGCTCGCCTGCACCGGCTTCGCCAGCGCGGCGATGCCCGATTGGGCCCGCATGACGCCGATCTGACGCAACGCTTCACCCACACGCATCCACAGCGGGAGACCTCCACCATGGCCACGCAACGACTCGGCCTGATCATGAACGGCGTCACCGGGCGCATGGGCATGAACCAGCACCTGATCCGCTCGATCAAGGCGATCCGCGACGCGGGCGGCGTGGCGCTCGCCAATGGCGACCGCGTGATGCCCGACCCGATCCTGATCGGCCGCAACGCCGACAAGATCGCCGCGCTGGCCAAGGCCAACGGCATCGAGCGCTGGGGCACCGATCTCGGCAAGGCGCTGGCGAACCGCGACGACACGGTGTTCTTCGACGCCGCCACCACGCAGATGCGCCCGGCGTTGCTCACGCAGGCCATCGAGGCCGGCAAGCATGTGTACTGCGAGAAGCCGGTGGCGACCAACCTCGCCGAAGCACTCGCGCTGGCGCGGCTGGCCCAGGCCAAGGGCATCAAGCACGGCGTGGTGCAGGACAAGCTCTTTCTGCCCGGGCTGCTGAAGTTGAAGATGCTGGTCGACGCCGGCTTCTTCGGCCGGCTGCTGTCGGTGCGCGGCGAATTCGGCTACTGGGTGTTCGAGGGCGATCTGCAGCCCGCGCAGCGCCCGTCGTGGAACTACCGCGCAGAGGAGGGCGGCGGCATCATCCTCGACATGCTGTGCCACTGGCGCTACGTGCTCGACAACCTGTTCGGCGAGGTGCAGTCGGTGTCGTGCCTGGGCGCCACGCACATCCCCGAGCGCATCGACGAGCAGGGCCGGCGCTACCAAGCCACCGCCGACGACGCGGCCTACGCCACCTTCGAGCTGAAGGCGCCCGGCGGCGAGCGCGTGGTGGCGCAGATCAACAGCTCGTGGACCACGCGCGTGCGCCGCGACGACCTGGTCACCTTCCACGTCGACGGCACGCACGGCTCGGCGGTGGCGGGCCTGCACGACTGCCGCACGCAGACGCGCGTGAACACGCCCAAGCCGGTGTGGAACCCCGACGTCAAGCAGCCTTTGAACTTCTTCGAGCACTGGCAGCCGGTGCCCGAGTACACGGTGTTCGACAACGGCTTCAAGCTGCAGTGGGAGGCCTTCATCCGCCACGTGGTGGCGGACGCGCCGTTCCGGTGGAACCTGTTCGAAGGCGCCAAGGGCGTGCAGCTGGTGGAGTGCGCGTTGCAGAGCTGGAAGGAGCGGCGGTGGGTGGATGTGCCGGCGTTGGGGGTGTGATGTCGGCTTGCGTGATGTGTGTGCGGCGCGGCGGGCGGTACCCGGTGGGGGCTCACGCCAGGCCAGTCGCCATAGAGCATCAACGATGCCGGCAAGGCTGTGGGCGGGCAGGCTCGGGCGCGAATCGGGCGGCGCCGAGCAGCGCAGCGCGCCAAGGGGGATCGCGAAGCCGCTTCTGCGGCTTCGCGACGGCGAGCATGGCGAGCTCCGAGCGCAGCGGCGCTGCGCCAGCAGCGTCGCGGCCGCGCGAGGGCGAGGGGCGGAGCCGCCCTTGGCGTGCGAGCAGCGCAGGGAACCTCGGCCCGCAGGGCCGAGGCGCCGCCGGCTCGAGCGCCCGGGCCTGCCCGCCCGCAGCCTTGCTCGCCACGCTCATCGCATGCGGAGACAACATACATGTCTGACGCCATCAAGCTGAACCTGCCGACGCAGCAGCGAACACTAGAGCCCTACACGCTCTCTGCCCCCCGCGCGTTCCCGGCAAAACCAGATCGCCCGTTCAACCGCATCGCGTTCTCAGCCGCGCACGTGGTCACCGACCCGCGTGCCGACATCGACCCCTGGCTGCAGTGCGCGATCGACTGGGACGCCACCATCGCCTACCGCCGCCACCTCTGGCGCCTGGGCCTCGGCGTGGCCGAGGCGATGGATACCGCGCAGCGCGGCATGGGCCTCGATTGGCCGACCTCGCTGGAGCTGATCCGCCGCTCGCTCGATGCCGCGCGCGACATGCCCGGTGCGCTGATCTCCTGCGGCGCCGGCACCGACCACCTCGCGCCCGAGGCGGCCAAGTCGCTCGACGACGTGATCGGCGCCTACGAGGAACAGGTGGGTGCGATCGAGGCGCTGGGCGGCCGCATCATCCTGATGGCGAGCCGCGCGCTGGCGCGCGTGGCGCGCTCGGCCGACGACTACCGGCGCGTTTACGACCGCGTGCTCTCGCAGGTGCGCGAGCCGGTGATCATCCACTGGCTCGGTGACATGTTCGACCCCGCGCTCGCCGGCTACTGGGGCAGCGCCGACCCGTTGGCCGCGATGGCCGTGGCGCTCGACGTCATCACCCGCCACGCCGCCAAGGTCGACGGCGTGAAGATCTCGCTGCTCGACAAGGACAAGGAGATCGCGATGCGCCGGCGCCTGCCCGCGGACGTGCGCATGTACACCGGCGACGACTTCAACTATGCCGAGCTGATCGCCGGCGACGCGCAGGGCCACAGCGACGCGCTGCTCGGCATCTTCGACGCCATCGCGCCGGCCGCCTCGGCCGCGCTGGCGGCGCTGGCGCGCGGCGATCGCGCCGCGTTCGATGCCATCCTCGCGCCTACGGTGCCGCTGTCGCGCCACATCTTTCGCGCGCCGACGCGCTTCTACAAGACCGGCGTCGTGTTCATGGCGTGGCTCAACGGATTGCAGGACCATTTCGTGATGGTCGGCGGCCAGCAGAGCACGCGCTCGCTGCTGCACTTCGCCGAGCTGTTCCGGCTTGCCGATGCGGCCGGGCTGCTGCTGCGCCCCGAGCTGGCGGCCGCGCGCATGAAGACGCTGCTGGCACTGCACGGCATCGCCTGACCCGACGACACACCGAGGAGACACCATGACGAAGATCCGCCTCGTCGCTGCATGCACCGCAGCGCTGCTGGCCACGCTGCCGCTGGCTGCTGCGGCGCAGGCCTGGCCCGACAAGCCGGTGCGCATGATCATCCCGTTCCCGCCCGGCGGCACGCTCGACAAGGTCGGCCGCATGCTCGCGCAGCGCCTCGGCGAGCAGTTCGGGCAGACCTTCATCGTCGACAACCGCCCCGGCGGCAACGGCGTGATCGGCGCCGACGCGGTGGCCAAGGCCGCGCCCGACGGCGGCACGCTGCTCTTCAACGCCAGCACCTTCGTGACTGCGCCGCTGACGATGAAGTCGGTGCCCTACAAGGTGCAGACCGACTTCGCGCCGATCAGCCTGGTGGCGCAAGCGCCGCTGTCGATCGCCATCGGCAACAAGCTCGGCGTCACCGACCTCAAGGGCCTGATCGCCGCCGCCAAGGCGCAACCCGGCAGGCTGAACTTCGCCACCGGCTCGATCGGCTCGGCCGGCCACCTGTGCACCGCGCGGCTCGAGCAGGCGGCCGGCATCAGCGTGGCGGTCGTGCCGTACAAGGGCACGGCGCCGGCGTTCCAGGATCTCATCGGCGGGCAGGTCGAGGGCTTCATCGATCCGGTGCTCGGCTCGGTGCAGTTCCATCGCACCGGCAAGCTGCGCGTGGTGGCCGTCACGTCGGCCAAGCGGCTGCCCAACCTGGGCGACGTGCCCACCGCGAGCGAAACGCTGCCCGGCTTCGAATGCGCGAGCTGGTACGGCCTGTGGGCGCCGGCGAAGACGCCCGACGACGTGATCACCAAGCTCAACGCGGCGGTGAACAAGGCGCTCGCAGCCGACATGGCCGAGAAGCTGCTCGCCGACGGGCTGGTGCCGGGCGGCGGCTCGCCGGCGGAGTTCGCGAAGTTCCAGGCCGACGACATCGCTTCGTCGGGCAGGATCATCGCCGACAAGAAGATCACCATCGATTGAGATCGAACGATCCATGTCGGACACGCGCGCACCACGGGCCGTCGTCACCGGCAGCAGCTCGGGCATCGGCGCTGCGGTAGCCGCGCGGCTGCTGGCCGACGGCTGGCAAGTGCACGGGCTGGATTTCGCTAACGCGACGATCACGCATGCTCACTTTCATGCGCATCGCGTGGACCTCGCCGACGCGGCGGCCCTGCGCGCGTGTGTCGCCGACCTGATGAGCGCCGGCGCACCGCATGCGCTGGTGCACGCCGCCGGCGTGCTGCGCACCGCAGCGCTCGGCGCGCTCGACGCCGACGACGGCGCCACGATGTGGCGCGTGCATGTCGAGGCCTGCACGCGGCTGGCCGACGCGCTGCTGCCGGCGATGGCGCGCGCGGGTCGCGGCCGCGTGGTGCTGATCGGCAGCCGCATCTGGCGCGGCATGGCCGGGCGCAGCCAGTACGCAGCCACCAAGGCCGCGCTGGTGTCGCTCGCGCGCAGCTGGGCCGCCGAGGTGGTGGCGCAGGGCGTCACGGTCAACGTCGTCTCGCCCGCGGCCACCGACACGCCGATGCTCGCCGACCCGGCGCGCGCCGGCAGCGCGCCGCGCCTGCCGCCGATCGGGCGGCTGATCCGGCCCGAGGAGGTCGCGGCCACGGTGGCCTTCCTGCTCTCGCCCGACGCAGGCGCGATCACCGGGCAAGACATCGCCGTGTGCGGCGGCGCGTCGTTGCCGCGATGAACACCGCGCAGGCACCGATCGGCCTCGTCGGGCTCGGCCTGGTGGGCAGCGCGCTCGGCTCGCGCCTCGCGCGCGCGGGCTTCGCCGTGCTCGGCTTCGACCGCAGCGAGGCCGCGTGCGCCGCATGGACGCAGCGTGGCGGCGCAGCGGCCGCATCGCCGGCGCAGCTGGGCCGGCGCTGCGACTGCGTGGTGCTCGCCGTCTACGACACGGCCGGCGTGCTCGAGGTGATCGAAGGCGCCGGCGGCCTGCTCGGAGAAGGCAGTGTCGTGCGCACGATCATCGACTGCTCCACCGGCGACCCCGATGCGCTGCAGGCGCTCGCGGCGCGGCTCGCGGCGCGCGGCATCGCATTGCTCGAGGCGCCGCTGTCGGGGTCGAGCGAGCAGATCGCCGAAGGCACGGCAACGATGCTGCTCGGCGGCGAGGCCGGCACGATCGCCGCGCAGGCGCCGCTGCTCGACGCGATGGCGATGCGGCGCATCCATGTTGGCGGTGCCGGCATGGGCGCGCGCGCCAAGCTCGCCACCAACCTCGTGCTCGGCCTGAACCGCGCGGCGCTGGCCGAAGGCTTCGTCTTCGCCGAGGCGCTGGGCATCGCGCCGGCGACCTTTCTGCAACTCGTGCTCGCCACGCCGGCGCGCAGCGACGCGGCACTGGTCAAGGGCGCGCGCATGGTCGAGGGTGACTTCGCGCCGCAGTCGCACGTGCACCAGCACCTGAAAGACGTGCAGCTCATGCTGGCGAGCGCGCTCGACGCCGGCCAGCGCCTGCCGCTCACCGAGGCGCATGCGGCGCTGCTGCGCGCGGCCGTGGCCGCCGGCGACGGCGCGCTCGACAACGCGGCCATCATCCGCCAGCTGCGGCGCGAGCGTTTGCCGCGCCCACGCACCTGAGCACGCCATGCGCGACTTCAGCCACGATCATCATTGGCTCTCGATCAACACCGCCACCGTGCGCCGGCAGTGGCGGCTCGACCGCATCGTCGACGAATGCGCGCGCCGCGGCATTCGCGCCATCTCGCCGTGGCGCGACCAGGTGGCCGCCGTGGGGCTCGACGCGCTCGTGCGGCAGCTGCGCAGCCACGGCATCGTGCTCTCGGGCTATTGCCGCGGCGGCTTCTTCCCGGCGGCCGATGCGGCGGGCCTGAAGGCCGCGCTCGACGACAACCGCCGCGCCGTCGACGAGGCCTGCACGCTCGGCGCGCCGTGCCTGGTGCTGGTGGTGGGCTCGCTGCCCGGCGCGCTCGAGGGCAAGCCGCTGCACCGTGACATCGCGCGCGTGCGCGCCGAGGTGCGCGACGGCATCGCCGCCACGCTGGCCTATGCGCGCAGCGTGAACATGCCGCTGGCCATCGAGCCGCTGCACCCGATGCAGGCGGCCGAGCGCGCGTGCATCAATACGTTGGAGCAGGCGCTCGACCTGTGCGACGAGCTCGACGCCGCGCGAAGCGGCGCGCTCGGCGTGGCGGTGGACCTGTACCACGTGTGGTGGGACCCGAAGCTCGCCGCGCAGATCGCGCGCGCCGGCCGCGAACGGCTGCTCGCGCTGCACGTGTGCGACTGGCTGACCCCGACGCGCGATCTGCTGAACGACCGCGGCATGATGGGCGACGGCGTGATCGAGATCCGCACCATCCGCGGCTGGATGGAAGCCTCGGGCTACGCCGGCTTCGCCGAGGTGGAGATCTTCTCCGATCACTGGTGGAGCCGGCCCGGCGACGAGGTGCTCGACACCTGCATCGAGCGCCACAAGCGCGTGGTGTAGCGCTGGACGGTTCATACGGACTCGCGTTCGATCGCATAGAAGGCACGCGCTGCCTGCATGAATCTGCGCGGCGCGGCAGGGGGTACCCGCCCGGGGCTCATGATGGATCGGTCCTCGCCTGCGGCGAGGACTGCGCTGTGCTGCTCGGTCTTGCGGCCCCGCTGCCGAACTCGCTGCGCGGCCTGCGGCCGCTGCGCTCGACCATCGTCAGCGAGTCAG
>JAXMEL010000002.1:0-852184 GCA_046348365.1 Burkholderiaceae bacterium | reverse complement strand
GGCAAGGCGCGCATCTTGCAGCTGTACCTGGCGCTGGCGCCGTGGGGCGACGGCGTGTGCGGCGCCGCGCGCGCGGCGCAGGTCTACCTCGGCAAGCCGGCGGCGCGGCTCGGGCCGGTGGCGTCGGCATGGCTGGTGTCGCTGCTGCGCAACCCCGATGCGCAGCTGGGCGCGCTCGAAGACGAGCATCGCATCGACCGCGATCGCCTGCGGCAGATCGTGCTGGGCATGCGGCCGATGAGCGCGTCGCAGCGCGAGCTGGCCCTGAGCCAGCTCGACACCTGGCTGCCCCTAGGAGCCGCGCTGCCTTGAAGTTGACGCGGCCATCCCCATGTGGCCGCCGTCGCGGGTAGCATGCGCGCCTCGCGACGACAACTTCGGAGGAACGGTCATGACATTGCGTGCGCGGTGGATGGGCTGGCTGCTGGCGGTGAGCGCGGCGCTCGGCCTGAGCGGCTGCGGCTACAACGACTTCCAGCGCCTCGACGAACAGGTCAAGGCCAGCTGGTCGGAGGTGCTCAACCAGTACCAGCGCCGGGCCGACCTGATCCCCAACATCGTCAACACCGTCAAGGGCGAGGCGAACTTCGAGCAGGAGACGCTGACCAAGGTGATCGAGGCGCGCGCCAAGGCCACCAGCATCCAGGTGAGCCCCGAAACGCTCAACAACCCCGAGGCGTTCAACAAGTTCCAGCAGGCGCAGGGCGAGCTGTCGTCGGCGCTGTCGCGGCTGATCGCGGTGAGCGAGAACTACCCGAGCCTGAAGGCCAACCAGGGCTTCCAGGACCTGCGCGTGCAGCTCGAGGGCACCGAGAACCGCATCACCGTGGCGCGCAACCGCTACATCAAGGCGGTGGCCGACTACAACGTGCTGGCGCGGCAGTTCCCGACCAACCTGACGGCGATGCTGTTCGGCTATGCGGTCAAGCCCAGCTTCACGGTGGCCAACGAAGCGCAGATCAGCACGCCGCCGACGGTGAGCTTCGACAAGCCCGCCGCGCCGGCGGCTGCCGCGTCGAAGTGAGCTGAGAGGCCCGCACCATGCGGGCCATCGGTGTGCCGGCCATGAAGCCCCTGCGCCACGTGCCGATGTGGCTCGCGATGTGGTTCGCGTGCTGGCTCGCGCTCGGCCTCGCGCCCGCGCGCGCGCAGGACGTGCTGCCCGTGCCCGCGCTCAGCGGCCGCGTGATCGACCAGACCGCGACGCTCGATGCCGCGCAGCGCCAGGCGATGGAGCAGCACCTGGCCACCATGGAGCGCGAGCTGGGCTCGCAGATCGTGGTGCTGGTCGTTGCCACCACGCAGCCCGAGGACATCGCCGCCTACGCGCAGCGCGTGGCCGACCAGTGGAAGATCGGCCGCCGCGCCGTGGGCGACGGCGTGCTGATCGTGGTGGCCAAGAACGACCGCCGCATCCGCATCGAGGTGGCCAAGGCGCTCGAAGGTGCGATCCCCGATCTCGCGGCGCGGCAGATCATCACCGAGACCATCACCCCGGCGTTCAAGCGCAACGACTACGCCGGCGGCCTCAACGCGGCGATCGATCGCATCGGCGCGCGCATCAAGCCCGAGGGCCTGCCCGCGCCCGGCGACGGCCGCGGCGACTCTGCGCTCGGCATCGACGTCGGCTGGCAGGAGCTGGCGATGTTCTTCTTCGTCGCGGTGCCGATCATCGGCGCGGTGCTCACCGGCATCTTCGGCCGCAAACTCGGCGCGCTGATCACCGGCGGCGCGGCCGGCGGCGTGGCCTGGCTGATCACGACCAGCCTGCTCGTCGCCGGCGCAGCGGGTGTGGTGGCGCTGTTTCTCGTCGGCGTGATGGGCTTCGGCGCTGCCGGCCGCGGCCGCGGTGGTTTCGGTGGCGGGCCGCCGATCATCTGGGGCGGCGGCGGCAGCGGCTGGGGCGGCGGTGGCGGCGGCGGCGGTTTCTCGTCGGGCGGCGGCGGCGACTTCGGTGGCGGCGGCGCCTCGGGCAGCTGGTAGGCGAGGCTCGGCATGAACCGCATCGCGCGCATCCTCAAGCACCGCTGGCTCGACGAGACCGACACGCGCCGCGCGTTGCGGCCCGAGGCCGTGGAGCGGCTGCGCGAAGCGGTGGTCAGCAGCGAGCGGCGGCACAGCGGCGAGATCCGCATCTGCGTCGAGGCCGGGCTGCCGCTGTCGTACCTGTGGCGCCGCCTCGGCGCGCGCGACCGCGCGATCGCCATGTTCGGCAAGCTGCGCGTGTGGGACACCGAGGCCAACAACGGCGTGCTGATCTACCTGCTGCTGGCCGAGCACGCGATCGAGATCGTGGCCGACCGCGGGCTGAAGCGCCACGTGAGCGACGAGCAGTGGCGCCAGATCGCAGCCGGCATGCGCGAGGACTTTCGCGCGCGCCGCTACGAGCAGGGCCTGCAGGCGGCGGTGAATGCGGTCGACGAACTGCTGCGCCGGCACTTCCCGCTGGGCAACGCGGCGGCCAATCCCAACGAGCTGCCGGACCGGCCGCTGCTGCGCTGACTCAGTTGATCGGCTTCAGCCCGGCCGTGAACCGCTCCTTCAAGGGCGAACGCGGCAACGGCGGAAACGCCACGGGCTCCTCGGGCACCGTCACGTCGGGCAGCCGGTCGAGCAGATGGCGGATCAGCGCCAGGCGCCCGCGCTTCTGGTCGTTGAAGTCCACCAGCGTCCACGGTGCGTGCCGCGTGTGCGTGGCCTCGAGCATCGCGTCGCGCGCGCGGCCGTAGTCGGCGTACTTCTCGCGCGCCTTCAGGTCGATCGGCGAGAGCTTCCAGCGCTTGAGCGGGTCGGCCGCGCGCTCGGCGAAACGCTGCTCCTGCTGCGCCTGGTCGACCGTGAGCCAGTACTTCAGCAGCAGCAGGCCGTCGTCGACGAGCAGGCGCTCGAACAGCGGCGCCTGCTTCAGGAAGGCCGCGGTCTGCGCCGGCTTGCAAAAGCCCATCACCGGCTCGACGCCGGCGCGGTTGTACCAGCTGCGGTCGAACAGCACGATCTCGCCGGCGGCCGGCAGATGCGCCACGTAGCGCTGGAAGTACCACTGCGTGGCCTCGCGCTCGCTCGGCCTGGGCAGCGCCACCACGCGGCACTGGCGCGGATTCAGCGTCTCGGCGATGGCGGCGATCACGCCGCCCTTGCCGGCGGTGTCGCGGCCTTCCACCACCACGGCCAGGCGCTGGCCGGTGTGCTGCAGCCAGCGCGCCATCGCGTTGAGCTGGAGCTGCAGCGTCTCGAGCTGTTCGCGATAACCGAGCTTGCCGGGCTTGGCCTGCTTCGATGTCTTGCGCTTGTCTGCCTTCTTGCCGCCCATGACCGACCCCGGCTGCTGCACGATGCGTGCAGCATGCCTTCGCTCAGCGGGGTCTGGCAAGCGCCGCGGTGCGGCGCGTGCGCATCACTTCTTGCGCAGCTTCTGGATCGCCGCGAGCTGCGCGGCCATGGCCGCGAACTCGCTTTGCGCAGCGGCGAGGTCGATGTCGCTCTTGGCGTTGCGCATCGCCTCTTCGGCGCGCTTCTTGGCCTCGTTGGCCTTGGCTTCGTCGAGGTCGTGGCCGCGGATCGCGGTGTCGGCGAGCACCGTCACGCAGTTGGGCTGCACCTCGAGGATGCCGCCGGCGACGAAGACGAACTCCTCCTCGCCGTTGTCGGCGCGCGCGATGCGCACCGCGCCCGGCTTGATGCGCGTGATCAGCGGCGTGTGGCGCGGGTAGATGCCGAGCTCGCCCATCTCGCCGGGCAGCGCGACGAACTTGGCCTCGCCGGAGAAGATCTGCTCTTCGGCGGAGACGACGTCGACGTGGATGGTGGTTGCCATGTGGTGCTCGCTGTTCTTGCCGAACCCTCACCCCGGCCCTCTCCCGCGCAGCGGGAGAGGGAGAGGGTCATTGCAGCTTCTTGGCCTTCTCGAAGGCCTCGTCGATGCTCCCGACCATGTAGAACGCCTGCTCGGGCAGCGCGTCGCAGTCGCCGTTGACGATCATCTTGAAGCCGCGGATGGTTTCCTTCAGCGGCACGTATTTGCCCGCGGTGCCGGTGAACACCTCGGCGACGTGGAACGGCTGGCTCAGGAAGCGCTGGATCTTGCGCGCGCGGGCCACGGCCAGCTTGTCTTCGGGCGACAGCTCGTCCATGCCCAGGATCGCGATGATGTCGCGCAGTTCCTTGTAGCGCTGCAGCGTGGCCTGCACCGAGCGCGTCGTGGTGTAGTGCTCCTCGCCGACCACGTTGGGGTCGACCTGGCGCGAGGTGGAATCCAGTGGGTCCACCGCCGGGTAGATGCCGAGCGCCGCGATGTCGCGGCTCAACACGACGGTGGCGTCGAGGTGGGCGAAGGTCGTCGCCGGCGACGGGTCGGTCAGGTCGTCGGCGGGCACGTACACGGCCTGGATCGAGGTGATCGAGCCGACCTTGGTCGAGGTGATGCGCTCCTGCAGGCGGCCCATCTCTTCCGCCAGCGTCGGCTGGTAACCCACCGCCGAGGGCATGCGGCCCAGCAGCGCCGAGCATTCGGTGCCGGCCAGCGTGAAGCGGTAGATGTTGTCGACGAAGAACAGCACGTCGCGGCCTTCGTCGCGGAAGCTCTCGGCGATCGTCAGGCCGGTCAGCGCCACGCGCAACCGGTTGCCCGGCGGCTCGTTCATCTGGCCGTAGACCATCGACACCTTCGACTCGCCGAGGTTGTCCTTGACCACGACGTTGGAGTCCATCATCTCGTGATAGAAGTCGTTGCCCTCGCGCGTGCGCTCGCCGACGCCGGCGAACACCGACAAGCCGCTGTGCGCCTTGGCGATGTTGTTGATCAGCTCCATCATGTTCACGGTCTTGCCGACGCCGGCGCCGCCGAACAGGCCCACCTTGCCGCCCTTGGCGAACGGGCAGATCAGGTCGATCACCTTGATGCCGGTTTCGAGCAGCTCGGTCGACGGGCTCAGCTCGTCGTACGACGGCGCCTTGCGGTGGATCGACGCGGTCTTGGTCAGATCCACCGGGCCGCGCTCGTCGATCGGATTGCCGAGCACGTCCATGATGCGGCCGAGCGTGGCCGTGCCCACCGGCACCGTGATCGGCGCGCCGGTGTTCTTCACCGTGACGCCGCGGCGCAGGCCGTCGGAGGAGCCCAGCGCGATGGTGCGCACCACGCCGTCGCCGAGCTGCTGCTGCACCTCCAGCGTGAGAGCGGTGCCCTCGAGCTTGAGCGCATCGTAGATCCTGGGCATCTGGTCGCGCGGGAACTCCACGTCGACCACCGCGCCGATGCACTGAACGATCTTGCCTTGAGACATGTTGTCAGTCCTTCAATCGGGATAACGTTGCTGCGCGGCGCTTCAGCCGCTGATGGCGGCGGCGCCACCGACGATTTCACTCAGTTCCTTCGTGATCGCCGCCTGCCGCGTCTTGTTGTAGATGAGCTTGAGCTCGTTGATCAGCGTGCCGGCGTTGTCGGTGGCGGCCTTCATCGCCACCATGCGCGCCGACTGCTCCGAGGCCATGTTCTCGGCCACCGCCTGGTACACGAGCCCTTCGACGTAGCGCGTCATCAGCTCGTCGATCACCGCCGGCGCATCGGGCTCGTAGATGTAGTCCCAGCCGTATTGCTTCTTCGCTTCTTCGCTCACCGCCAGGCGCTCGGCGGCCAGCGGCAGCAGCTGCTCGACCTTGGGCTCCTGCTTCATCGTGTTGATGAAGTCGGTGAAACACAGGTACACCGCATCGAGCTTGCCGGCGACGAAGAGGTCGAGCATCGCCTTGACCGGCCCGATCAGCTTGTCGATCTGCGGCGCGTCGCCGAGCTGCGTGACCTGGCTGACCACATTGGCGCCGATGCGGTTGAGGAAGCCCAGGCCCTTGTTGCCGATCGCCACCGCCGAGATCTGCTGGCCCGCGGCCTGCGCCTCGCGCATCTTGGTCGTCACCGCGCGCAGCACGTTGGTGTTGAGGCCGCCGCACAGGCCCTTGTCGGTGGTGACGACGATGAAGCCCACGGCCTTGGCGCTGCCGTCGACCTTGCGCATGTAGGGCGAGCGGTATTCGGGGTTCGCCTGCGCCAGGTTGGCGGTGATGTTGCGAATCTTCTCCGCATAGGGCCGCGCCGCACGCATGCGCTCCTGCGCCTTGCGCATCTTCGAGGCGGCGACCATCTCCATGGCCTTGGTGATCTTCTTGGTGTTCTCCACCGACTTGATCTTGCCGCGAATTTCCTTGCCGACTGCCATGACGGGCGTCCTTCAGTGGGGTGTCGTCAGTGCGCTGGAATCAGGAGAAGCTCTTGGCAAAGGCGGCGATCGCCTTGTCGAGTTCTTCCTCGGCAGGCTTGTCGATGGCCTTGTCCTTCTCGAGCTTGGCCAGCAGCGCGGCGTGGCTGCTCTTGAGGTGCTGGTGCAACCCGTGCTCGAAGGCGAGCGCCTTCTTGGTGTCGATGGCGTCGAGGTAGCCCTTGTTCACCGCGTACACCGAGGCGGCCATCAGGCTGATCGGCAGCGGCGCGTACTGGGCCTGCTTGAGCATCTCGGTCACGCGCGCGCCGCGGTCGAGCTGCTTCTTGGTGGCGGCGTCGAGGTCGGAGGCGAACTGCGCGAAGGCGGCCAGCTCGCGGTACTGCGCCAGGTCGGTCCGGATGCCACCCGACAGGCCCTTGATCAGCTTGGTCTGCGCGGCCGAGCCCACGCGCGACACCGAGATGCCGGCGTTGATGGCGGGCCGGATGCCCGCGTTGAAGAGGTTGGTCTCGAGGAAGATCTGGCCGTCGGTGATCGAGATCACGTTGGTCGGCACGAAGGCCGACACGTCGCCGGCCTGCGTCTCGATGACCGGCAGCGCGGTGAGCGAGCCGGTCTTGCCCTTCACCGCGCCCTTGGTGAACTTCTCGACATAGTCGGCGTTCACGCGCGCGGCGCGCTCGAGCAGGCGGCTGTGGAGATAGAACACGTCGCCGGGGAAGGCTTCGCGGCCCGGCGGGCGGCGCAGCAGCAGCGACACCTGGCGATAGGCGACGGCCTGCTTCGACAGGTCGTCGTAGATGATCAGCGCGTCCTGGCCGCGGTCGCGGAAGTATTCGCCCATCGTGCAGCCCGAGTAGGCCGACACGTACTGCATCGCCGCGGATTCGGAGGCCGACGCGGCGACGACGATGGTGTAGTCCATCGCGCCGGCTTGCTCCAGCGCGCGCACGACGTTCTTGATCGAGCTGGCCTTCTGACCGATCGCGACGTACACGCAGATCATGTCCTGGCCCTTCTGGTTGATGATCGTGTCGACCGCCACCGCGGTCTTGCCGGTCTGGCGGTCGCCGATGATCAGTTCGCGCTGGCCGCGGCCGATGGGCACCATGGTGTCGATGCACTTGAGGCCCGTCTGCACCGGCTGGCCCACGCTCTGGCGCGCGATCACGCCCGGCGCGACCTTCTCGATCACGTCGGTCATCTTGGCGTTGATCGGGCCCTTGCCGTCGATGGGCTGGCCCAGCGCGTTGACCACGCGGCCGATCAGCTCGGGGCCGACCGGCACTTCGAGAATGCGGCCCGTGCACTTGACGGTGTCGCCCTCGGAGATGTGCTCGTACTCGCCCAGGATCACCGAGCCCACCGAGTCGCGCTCGAGGTTCAGCGCCAGGCCGAAGGTCGGCTGGCCGCCCGGCGTGGGCGGGAATTCCAGCATCTCGCCCTGCATCGCGTCGGACAGGCCGTGGATGCGGCAGATGCCGTCGGTCACGGTCACCACCGTGCCTTGGTTCTTGATGTCGGCCGAGACGCCAAGGCCCTCGATCCGGCTCTTGATCAGTTCGGAGATTTCTGCGGGATTCAGTTGCATCGTTCGCTCCAGGACCGATGGCGCTTCACAAGCCGGACCACCGGAGGATGGGGTAATCGCTTCAGTTCAGGCCGTCAGTGCCAGCTTCATCTTCTCGAGCCGCGCCTTGACCGAGGTGTCGAGCACTTCATCGCCGACCACCACGCGCACGCCGCCGATCAGCGACGGCTCCACGCTCACGCGAGCGGCGAGCTTGCGGCCGAAGCGCTTCTCCAGTGTGGCCACCAGCTCGGCGAGCTGCGGGCCTTCGATCGGGTAGGCGCTCTCGATCACTGCGTCGCTGGTGCCCGAACGCGCCTTGACCAGCGCGTTGAACTGCGCCGCGATCTCGGGCAGCGCCGGCAGGCGGCCGTTGTCGACCACGGTGCGCAGCAGGTTGCCGACCTTGGCGTCGAGCGAGGTCTTGGCCACGCCGGTGATCACGCTGACGATCTGCTCGGCCGAGACCTTCGGGTTGTCGGCGAAGCGCAGCATGTCGGCGTTGCCGGCCACGGCAGCCAGCGCCTGCATCTGGCCCAATGCGCCGGAGGCATCACCGGAGCCGACGGCCTTGAACAAGGCCTCGGCATAGGGCCGCGCGATGGTGGCGAGCTCGGCCATGATCAGAGCTCCGCCTTCAGGCGCCCGAGCAGGTCGGCGTGCACCGAGGCATTGACCTCCTTGCGCAGGATCGCTTCAGCTCCCTTGACGGCCAGCGCAGCCACCTGGTTGCGCAGCGCCTCGCGGGCCTTGACGGATTCCTGGTCGGCCTCGGCGCGGGCCTGGGCGATGATCTTGGCGCCCTCGTCGCTGGCCTTGGTCTTGGCCTCCTCGACCAGCTGCTGCGCCAGGCGCTCGGCATCGGCCAGGCGCTTGGCCGCGTCGTCGCGGGCGGCGGCAAGCTGCTGCTCGACACGCTTGTTGGCGCTGGCCAGCTCGGCCTTGGCCTTGTCGGCGGCCGACAGGCCGTCGGCGACCTTCTTGGCGCGCTCGTCGAGCGCGGTCACGATCGGTGGCCAGACGAACTTCATCGTGAACCAGATCAGGATCAGGAACACGATCATCTGAATGATCAGGGTGGCGGTGATGCTCACGGCTGGAGGCCTCGAACGGTGGACGCGACGAGCCGGCTGGCGGCCGGCCCGACGACAGATGCGCTGCGCCAGGCGCAGCGCCACGGCTTACTTGGGCAGGTTGGCGAGCTGCGCCAGGAACGGGTTCGCGGTGGTGAACCACAGCGCGATACCGACGCCGATGATGAACGACGCGTCGATCAGGCCGAGCAGCAGGAACACCTTGGTCTGCAGTTCGCCCATCAGCTCGGGCTGGCGCGCGGCCGACTCGAGGTACTTGCTGGCCATGATGCCCACGCCGATGCAGGCTCCGGCTGCGCCCAGGCCGATGATCAGACCGACGCCAATCGCAACGAGACCGATGAGTTCCATTTTCTTGAGTCCTTGACAGTGGAAAGGTTGGCTACAGGGAACGAAGGATGAACGGGTGTGGGCCGTGCGCGCGGCCCGTCAGTGCGAGTCGTGCGCCTGACCGATGTAGACCAGCGTCAGCATCATGAAGACGTAGGCCTGCAGGATGATGATCAGGATGTGGAAGATCGCCCAGACGGTGCCCGAGAAGATGTGCAGCGCGGCCAGGATCAGGCCGCCCGCCGACAGCGTGAAGGCGCCGCCGAGCAGCGCGATCAGCAGGAAGATCAGCTCGCCCGCATACATGTTGCCGTACAGACGCATGCCGTGCGAGATCGTCTTCGAAACGAACTCGAGCATCTGCATCGCGAAGTTGGCGACGGCCAGCGCCACGAAGCCGAGCCAGCTCAACGGGTTGGCGCTGAGCTTGACGGAGCCGAAGGGCGCCGCGATCAGCTCGTGCGACCAGCCGCCGATGCCCTTGATCTTGATGTTGTAGATCAGGCAGGCGACCAGCACCGCCACCGACAGGCCCATCGTCACCGAGATGTCTGCGGTGGGCACCACGCGCAGATAGGCGTGGCTCGGGTCGTGGCCGGCGGCGCCGTAGAGCTGGCCCCAGATCGCCGGCAGCAGATCGACCGGCAGCAGGTCCATCGTGTTGAGCAGCACGATCCATACGAACACCGTCAGCGCCATCGGCGCGACCAGCTTGCGGCTGTGCGCGTTGTGCACGATGCCCTTGGCCTGGTCGTCGACCATCTCGACCAGGAACTCGATCGCCGCCTGCAGCCGCCCCGGCACGCCGGAGCTGACCTTGCGCGCGACCGACCACATCACGAAGCAGCCGATCACGCCGAGCGTGATCGAGAAGAACACCGAATCCCAGTTGACGACCGAGAAATCGACCAGCGACTTCGGCTTGGCGTTCTGCAGGTGCGTCAGGTGATGGACGATGTAGTCACCGGCGCTGGGTGCTGCGTGCGATTCGGCTGCCATCTTCCTCTTCTTCGCTCAACTCTTGCGGCCACGCCACAGGAGCGCGAACCAGTACACCGACAGACAGGCCCCCAAGCCAACCAGCAGCGCCGGCCAGCTCAGCGGCGTCACGACTTTCGGCGCTGCGGCCAGCAGCGCCACGGAGGCCGCGATCTTCACCGTCTCCCATAACATGACGCTGACGGCCGAGACCGCAGGCGTCAGGCTCGAGAGTCGGCTGGTCATGCCGCGCGCCAGCAAGGCACCCGGCACCACCGCCGTGACGGCGCCATACAGCGCCGACCACACGAACTCACGTCCGCCACCGACGAGCCCCGCCAGCAGCGCGACCCCTCCTCCGACCGCGGCTTGCACCGCGATCACCCGCCAGGGTGACACCGGCGGATGCTGGGCTCGAAGCGCCGCCGCCTCTGCGGGCGTCAGGCGCTCGAAGCCTTCGATCGCCGCGTCGTCATCGTCCCAGCGCCGCCATTCGCGTGACCGGGTTCGGGGCTCGGTCATCGGTGGCTCGCTGGATCGGCGCCGGCGTCGGCAAACTGCGGGATTATACGTAAAGCGCCCCGCTCGCCGAAACGACCAGACACAAACGGCGCGCACGAGCCGGCGCCCGGCGGCTGCCGCTACAGTGCCGCCCTTGATGACGATCGCCGTGCCGACGCGCCTGCTGCAACGACTGCTGTTCCTGGGCGCGGCCAGCCTGGCGCTGGCCGCCTGCGCCGCCGACCGCGGCGCCGACGGCATCGCCGGCAGCGCCTCGGACCCCGCTGCCGACGGCGCGGGGCGCAAGCCGCACCACCGCGACGGCGGCTTCCAGAACAACCATGCCGAGTTCGAGCCGAAGAGCCTGCTCGCGCTGGCGCGCTGGCAGTTCAGCGCCTGGCGCGACGGCCTGCCGCGGCAGCCGGCCACGCCGACGCCGACGATCGTGCCCGACCTCGGGCTGATCCAGGGCAACGGCAAGGCCGGCGCGCGGATGCAGCCGATGGTCACCTGGATCGGCCATGCCACGGTGCTGGCGCAGTTTGCCGGCCTCAACGTGTTGACCGATCCGATGTTCTCGCAGCGCGCCTCGCCGCTGTCGTTCCTGGGCCCGACGCGCAGGCAGAAGCCCGGCGTGCTGCCGGGCGAGCTGCCGCACATCGACCTGGTGCTGATCTCGCACAACCACTACGACCATCTCGACGAGCCGAGCGTGCGCAGCCTGGCCGCGCAGCCCGGCGGCTCGCCGCTGTTCGTCGTGCCGCTGGGCCTGAAGGCCTGGCTCGCCGAGCACGGCGTCACCCACGCGGTGGAGCTCGACTGGTGGCAGGCGCACCGCGTGGGCGAGGTCGAGATCGTGCTCACGCCGGTGCAGCACTGGTCGGGCCGCGGCCTCACCGACCGCATGAAGACGCTGTGGGGCGGCTTCGCGCTGTTCTCGCCGCAGCTGCACCTGTTCTTCGCCGGCGACACCGGCTACTCGAAGGACTTCGCCGACATCCATGAGCGCTTCGCCGACCGGCAGTCGCCGGCGGCCGGCGGCGGCTTCGACATCGCGCTGCTGCCGATCGGCGCCTACGAACCGCGCTGGTTCATGGGCACGCAGCACATCAACCCCGACGAGGCGGTGCGCGTGCACCGCGAACTCGGTGCCAAGACCTCGCTCGGCATCCATTGGGGCACGTTCTCGCTGACCGACGAGGCTCTCGACGACCCGCCGCGCCTGCTCGCCGCCGCGCGCAAGGCCCAGGGCGTGAGCGACGCCGCGTTCTTCACGCTCGCGGTCGGCGAGACGCGGCGCCTGGCGGCGCGCAGGCCGATCGTGCCGCGCACGGCGTCGCGCTGAGGCGCGAGGCCGGTTGCGGCCTCCTGGCCGCTCGGGCTTAGGCTCGCGCGAAGTTCACCGGCAGGCCCTGCACCGCCACGCGCGTGTGCAGTACGTGGCCGGCATCGGGCTCGAACGCGAGTTCGGCCGCGCTCCGGCCCCGACGCGCAGTGGTCACGAACAGCGTGCGCAGGTCGTCGCCGCCGAAGCACGGCATCGTCGGGCAGCGCACCGGCAGCCTCAGCTCGTCGACCACGCTACCGGCCGGGCTCAGGCGCACGACGCGCGCGCCTTCGAACATCGCCACCCACAGGTGGGCCTCGGCGTCGACCGCCGCGCCGTCGGGCCGGCCGCCGTAGGCCTCGGGCGGCTGCGCCGCGTCGCGCGGCGTGAAGCGCGCGAACACGCGACGGCGCGAGATCGTGCCTGCGGCGAGGTCGAAGTCGAACGCGTAGATGGTGTGCGCCGGCGTGTCGCTCCAGTACAGCGTGCGCGCGTCGAGGCTGAAGGCGAGGCCGTTGCCGGTGGTCGCGCCTTGCGCCATCGGCACCATCACGCCTTCGGCGAAGCGGTAGAGCTGCGCCAGCGGCGCATCGCGCGGCTCGTGGATCGTGCTCGCCCACAAACGGCCCAGCGGGTCAGCCTTGCCGTCGTTGAAACGCTGCGTCGCGGTGTCGTAGGGCGCCGCGCACAACAGCTCGCGCTCGCCGCGGCCGGTGTCGAAGCGCCACAGCCCGTCGCGCATCGCCAGCAGCACGCCGCCGCCCAGCAGCGGCGCGCAGCAGCCGGGCTCGCTGGGCAGCGGCCAGCCCCGGCGCTGGCCGCTGGCCGCATGCCAGCGCTCCAGGCGCCGGCCCGGAATGTCGCACCAGTACAGCGCGCCCTCGTGCGGATGCCAGAACGGCGATTCGCCGAGCTGCGACGGCGCTCCGGGCAGCGGCTCGAAGTGCGCCTCGGCCATCAGGCCCGCGCCACCGCGAGCCGCAGCCACGCGCTCAGCGACTGCTCCGGCGCCAGTGAAGCCAGGCCGTGCCGCGCCGGCTCGGCCATGTGGATGGCGTTGCTCACGTGGCTCACCGGCTCGACGCAGAAGTACGGCTTGTCGCGCGGCGTGTAGACCACGGCCCGGTCGAGCGACGACGCGAGGCGCAGCGACAGCCGCTCGTCGCGCACGCGGGCCTCGCCGCGCCAGCCGTCGAAGCAGTGGTCGAAATCGAGCACCGCGATGTCGGCATCGATGCCCGGCTGCGCGACGCTGCGCACCGGCAGCTTGGCGGCGTCGGACTCCCAGCGCGCGGCCACCTCCAGGTGGATGCGGCTGCGCGCGCGCTTGGGAAAGTACGGGTGCCAGCCGAGCCCCATCGGCGCGCTACGCGAATCGATGTTGGTGGCGTTCATCGTCACCTGCAGGGCCTGCGCCGTCAGCTCGAACACCTGCTCGACATGAAACGCGAACGGCCAGTGCGCATCGCTCGGATGCGTGAGCTCGAGCACCGCGCGATCGGTGGCGGCGTCCTTGACCCGCCAGGGCCGCTGCCAGCCGACGCCGTGCAGCGCATGCGGCTCGTCGGCGATGTTGGCGGCGACCTCGTAGGAGCGCCCCTTCCACGCGAAGCGCCGATAGCCGAGGCGGTTGGAATACGGCACCAGCGGGTAGCAGCCCGATGCGCGCGAGGTGGCGAGCGCCTCGGGCTCGGTGCTGCGCAGCACCGGCAGATTGTCGAACCACAGGCCGGCGATCGAGCCGCCGAGGTCGGGGCGCAGCGCCAGGCGCAGCGCGCCGGCGCGCAGTTCACACGGGGTATCGCTCATTGTTCTCGCGTCTACGCGGTGGTGCGCGTGCCGCTGGTCAGCGAGTGCACGTGGGTTTCGCCTTCGGGCGTGCGCAGCGATTGCAGCGCGCCGGTGGCGCCGCGCATCAGCAGCGCCAGGTCGGAGCTGACGGCGATGTAGTGGAAGCCCATCGCACGGTAGTGCACCACCTGGTCCGGCGTGTGGCCCAACGTGCCGATCGGTGTGCCGCTGGCGCGGCAGCGCTGGACGGCCTGCGTCACCAGCGCCACCACCGACGGGTGCAGCGGCTGACCGGCATGGCCCATCGAGCCGGCCAGGTCCGACGGGCTGATGAACACCGCATCGACGCCGTCGACCGCGGCGATGCTGTCGACCGCGAGCACCGCGGCCTCGGTCTCGAGCTGCACCACGACGCCCATCTGCTGGTCGGCATTCTTGAAGTAGTTGGGCGCGGTGCCGAAGCGCGAGGCGCGGCTCATCGTGACGACGCTGCGGATGCCCGCGGGCGGATAGCGCGTGGCCGCGACCGCGCACTGCGCCTCGTCGGCGCTCTGCACGAACGGCACCAGCAGCGTCGACGCGCCGGCATCGAGCACGCGCTTGACGGTGACGGCGTCGTTCCACGGCACGCGCACCAGCGGCACCATGCGCGTGTTGCCCACCGCCTGCAGCAGGTGCACCACGCCCATCATGTCCAGCGGCGTGTGCTCCATGTCGATCACGCCCCATTCGAAGCCGGCATGGCCCATGGCCTCGGCGACGATCGGGCTGGCCGAGAGGATCCAGGTGCCCAGCGACGGCTGGCCGCCGGCCGACTTGAGCAACGCGCGGAACGGATTCATCGGACACCTCCTGGGAGCGGCACCGGCGCAAGCCTAGCAGGGCGCAGCGCGCCCGATGCCGCGCGCCGTCAGCCCAGCTGCACCTTGAGGTAGTGCGCCCCCGGGATCGGGTTGAAGTAGTACGGCGGAATCTCCTCGAAGCCGAGCGAGCCGTACAGGCCGCGCGCGGCCTCCATGTCGTCGAGCGTGTCGAGCAGCATCGCCGAATAGCCGGCGCGCGTGGCGGCCTCGATCAGCGCCTGCGCCATCAGCCGGCCGAGGCCGAAGGTGCGCCAGGCCGGACGCACGAACAGGCGCTTCATCTCGCAGGCGTTGGCGTAGTCCACGTCGGCCAGCGGCCGCAGCGCGCCGCAGGCGGCCACCTCGCCGTCGACCAGCGCGAGCAGCAGCGCGCCGCGCGGCGCCGCGTAGTCGCCGGGCAGGCTGACCAGCTCGGCGTCGAAGTCCTGGAAGCACAGGTCGATGCCGAGCGAAGCCGCGTACTCGCGGAAGATCGCGCGCGTGGCGTCGAGTTCGTCGGCCGTGGCCGGCGTCTTGAGCTCGATGCGCGGCTTCGTGGCCGCGCGCTTGCGCGGCGTCGTGGCCCTCGTCTGTGCCACGCGCTAGCCGCCCAGCTTGACCATCGAGGCCACGATGCCGGCCCAGATGGCGATCAGCGCCAGCGCGCGCACGCGGCTCATGCGCGTGTCGTCGCTGGCCGGCACGTCGGCGCCGAGCAGCTTGTCGCCGGTGATCATCGGCTGCACCAGGTTCTGCGCGCGGCGCACGCGGTAGTAGACGATGGCGCCGACGTGCAGCGCCACGAGCACGATCAGAATCGCCTTTCCCGGTCCCTTGTGCCAGACGGTGGCGCCGTGGGCGAACGCGCTGGAGACGAACCTGTTCAGCGGCCCGACGTTGGCGATCTCGTCGTCGGCCAGCAGCCCGGTGCCGATCTGCAGCGCCAGCAGTGCCAGCATCGCCAGCACCGAACCCATGCCCAGCGGGTTGTGGCCGACGTGGAAGTGGTCGCCCGGCCGGTGATCGCCGCGCAGGTAGCGCATCACGGTGGCCGGCGCATACAGAAAGCTCGAGAAGCGCGACCACCGGCCGCCGACCAGGCCCCAGACGATGCGAAAGCCCACCAGCGCGAACACGCAGTAGCCGATGCGGAAGTGCCAGGTCATCGCCGCACCGCCGACGTGTCCGGTGACGATCTGCGCCGCCACGGCCAGCGCCAGCAGCCAGTGGAACAGGCGCGTCGGCAGGTCCCACACGCGCACCGGTCGCAATGCGGCATCGTCGGCAGCGGCAGGGTCTGGCATCGTGCGTGTCGAGGCGGCAAAGCGGGGCCACAACGATAGCGGAACTGCCCCGCATTGGCCGGGCCGCGCGCCGGCGTCGCCGTCGGTGAAAGCCCTGGGTCGGGAATAGGATTTCTCGAGCCTCCGTACACTGCGCGACGCCCGGCATCGCAGCGCGGCTGTCATCCGTTCAACCCGTTCCCGGAGGAATCGCATGAAACGTCTGATCGTGGCCTCGGCCGCCACCCTCGCCACGCTGGCCAGCCTGCCCGCTGCGGCGCAATTCCAGAAGCCCGAAGACGCCATCAAGTACCGCCAGAGCGCGTTCACGGTCATGGCCAACCACCTCGGCCGCGTCAGCGCGATGGCCCAGGGCCGCGCGCCGTTCGACGCCAAGGCCGCGGCCGACAACGCCGCGATCGTGGTCACGATGTCCAAGCTGCCGTTCGCTGCCTTCGTCGAAGGCTCCGACAAGGGCGCGCCCACCCGCGCCAAGCCCGAGGTCTGGAAGGACTCAGCCAAGGTCAAGGATCTGGCCGAGAAGATGCAGGCCGAGGCCGTCAAGTTCGAAGCGGCAGCCAAGAGCGGCAACCTCGACAGCATCAAGGCCGCCGTCGGCGACCTCGGCAAGGCCTGCAAGGCCTGCCACGACGACTACCGCAACGAGAAGTACAGCGCGAACTGAGTCGCCCATTCCTGCCGTTGCCGATGCGGGGCCGCCGGGTGCGGCCCCGCGTTCTTTCGCGGTGCTCCGGTGCTCGAGCGCTTTGAACGGACCCGACAGCGCGATCGAAACCCCCGGCGGCCGGCGACGGCCATGATCGCCGCCGCGAGCACAGGCCCCCGCGGCCGCACGCACCGCAGCTGATCCATGCAAGAACTGCTGAACAACCCGATGGTCCAGGCCGGCATCGCGCCGCTGCTGGTGGCGCTCGTCGTCGGCGGCGCGCTGTGGCGCACGCCGCTGGCTTGGCTGGCGGTCGCGGCCGCCTATGCCACGGCAGTGGCGCTGACCACCGGCATCGGCTTCACGCCGCTGACCGCCGGCCGCAAGGTGCTGCTGCTGGTGCTGCTGTCGCCGCTCGCAGGCCTGGCGCTCGAGCGCATCGGCGGCCGAAGCGGCGAGCGCGCGGCGGCTGCGCTGCCCTGGATCGTCGGAGCGCTCGCCGGGCTCGCCGCGCCGTGGGTCTTTGCCAGCGTGCTCGCCCAGCGCGAAGGTGCAGCGCTCGCCGGCAGCGCTGCCGGGCTCGTGCTCGCCGTCGGCATCGGCACGGCGCTGACGCTGCGCCTGCGCGAATCGGGCGCGCACGCCGGTGCCGCCGGCGTGGCCCTGGGCCTGGCGGTGGGCGTGGCGGCGCTGCTCTCGGCCTCGGTGGGCTACCTGACCGGTGGCGTGGCCATGGCCGCCGGCGCGGGCGCGCTGCTGCTGCTGCAGTTCGTGCTCGCGCGCGAGAACCGCCCCGGATTCGTCGGCACCTTGTCGATCGGATTCGGCCTTCACCTGTTCGCCGCAGCCACCGTGATGCTGGCGCAGCTGCCGTGGGTCGCGCTGCCGCTGCTGTGGCTGGTGCCGCTGGCGGCCGCGCTGCGCTTGGCCGACGGCGAAGCGCCGCGCACGCGCCTCGTCGCCGCCGCTGTGCGTGCCGCCGTGGGCGCCATCCCCTTCGTGCTGGTGGCGTGGTTCGCCGCGCGCGCCGGCTCTTCCGTGGTCAGCTGACCTCACCTGCAAGCAAGGAGTTCCTTTCCCATGAAGTCCACCTTGGCCGCCCTGGCCCTCGCGCTGCCGCTCGCCTCGCAGGCCGCGGTCGAGACCTTCCCCATCGACACGTTTCACTCGTACCCGAACTTCTCGGTCGAGCACTTCGGCCTGTCGCAGCTGCACGGCCGCTTCGACAAGATGACCGGCACCTTCACGCTCGACCGCGCGGCCAAGACCGGCGCCGTCGAGCTGACGATCGCCGCCGCGTCGGTCAGCACCGGCGACAGCGTCAAGGGCACGCGCGCGCAGTCGCGCGACGATCACCTGCGCGCGGCAGACTTCTTCAACGTGGCCGAGTTTCCCAACCTGAGCTTCAAGTCGACCAAGGTGAACTTCACCGGCGACCTGCCGAGTTCGGTGGAAGGCAACTTCACGATGCTGGGCGTCACCAAGCCGGTCAGCCTGACCTTCGAGCGCTTCAAGTGCGGCCAGAACCCGTTCAACAAGAAGGACCGCTGCGGCGGCAATGCCGTCGGCAAGATCAAGCGTTCGGACTTCGGCATGAAGTTCGGCGTCGGCCCGATGGGAGACGAGATCACGCTGAACATCAGCTTCGAAGGGGACAAGGAGTAAGTCTCCTCGTCACCCGCCAGGGCCGCGCACGCGCGGCCCTTTTCATTTCTACGCTGCGAAGCCGAGCACCACGCGGCGCGTCTTCGCGCTCTTCTTCTCGATCTTGGTGACCACCACGGCGCCGATCTCGGCGGTGTTGGCCACGTGCGTGCCGCCGCAGGGCTGCAGGTCGACGCCCTCGATTGCGATCACGCGCACGCGGCCGAGGCCGCGCGGCGGCTGCACGCTCATGCTGCGCACGAGGCCGGGGTTGGCGTCGAGTTCGGCCTCGCTGATCCAGCGATGCGTCACCGCGTGGCCGGCGGCCACCAGCCGGGCCAGGCCGCGCGTGAGCTCGTCCTTGTCGAGCGGCTCGGTCATGTGGAAGTCGAGCCGCGCGTAGTCGGCGGTGATCGAGCAGCCGTCGACCGGATGCGGGATCAGCGCGCACAGCAGGTGCGTGGCGGTGTGAAAGCGCATGTGGCGATGGCGGCGCGCCCAGTCGATCTGTGCGGTGACGGTGGCACCGGGCACCAGCGCGGCGAGATCCGCCCCGGCCTCGGGCACGTGCACGATCTCGCCCGGTTCGGCACCCTTCTTCGTGTCGACGATGCGGATCTCGCGCCCATCGGCCAGGCGCAGCACGCCGGCATCGCCGGCCTGCCCGCCGCCGTGCGGATAGAACACCGTGCGGTCGAGCCGGATGCCGCGCTCGTCGAGCGCCACGACGCGGGCCTCGCAGTGCGTCAGCCGAGCGTCTTCGCGGAACAGTTCATCGGTCATCTCGGGGTTCCGGGTTCAGCGCCACGAGCGCAGCTCGACTTCGCCGCGTGGCGTGTCGAGCGTGGCCAGCAGCGCCGGCGCGTCGTCGCGGTCGATCTTCGTGCCGGGCGCCAGCCGCAGCAGCTCGCGCACGCGCGGCGGCAACGTGCGCAACGACAGCGACGTCAATTGCACCGGCGAGGCCGCCATGCGCTCGCACGGATGCGGCCCCTGCCACTCGATCAGCGTCGGCAGCGCGCCGGATTCGGGCAGCTCGCCGTCGTCGCGCACGGTGATGCGCCAGGCCAGGCGGCCGGCCGGCGTGTCGCGGTGCGCGGCCAGCAGCGTGCCCGGGTCGACCCGGCAGTTGATCAGGCCCCAGCGCAGCATCTCGATGTCGGTGGTGCGCGCCACGGCATGGATGAAGCGCGGCTCGCTGCGGATCGCCTGCTGCAGATCGGGATCGTCGAGGCCGAACCAGCGGCTGCGGCCCGGCGGCGCCGCCGACGGATCGATCGCGATGATTTCGAGGTAGCAGCGCTCGAACGCCGGGCCGTCGATGCGCAGCAGCCGGTTGTGCGTGCCCATCAGTGGATGCCGGCCACCCGCAGCGGGCGCCGCGCCGAGCGTGGCCTCGCACCAGGCGGCGCCCTGCTGCAGCGTGTCGGCGGCGATGACGAGATGATCGATACGTACGGTCACAGCGCCACTGTACCGGTGACCACGGTGCACACGTCGCCACCGATCCAGGTCTGCCCGTGCGCGCGCTGCACATGCACGCGGCCGGCGCGGCCGAGCGCTGCACCCTGCGCGGCAACGTAGCTCGGCGGCGCGATCCCGGCGTCGATCAACCACAGCGCGAGGCCGGCGTTGAGGCTGCCGGTCACCGGATCCTCGGGCACCGAGAGCGCCGGCACGAAGGCGCGCACCTCGAAGGCGCATTCGCTGCCGGCCGCATACGGCCCGATGACGCCGACCTTCAGCTCGGCCATCGCCGCGAAGTCGGGCTTCAGCGCGAGCACGGCATCGGCGTCGGGCAGCAACGCCGCGACCCAGCCCGGGCCGTTGTCGACCCATTGCACCGCGGGCAGCATCGTCTCGGGCACGCGCAGGCAGTGCGCGAGCCGCGCGCGCGTGTCGGCATCGGCCGCGCCGCTGCGCAGCAGCGGCGGCGCCGCGAAGGCCAGCCGCGCGCCGTCGCGGCGGATGCGCACCAGGCCCACGCCGCACTGCTGCACCACTTCGCCGTCGCGCCGCGGGCGGCCGCCGCCGGCGAGCCAGGCCTGGCAGCTGCCGAGCGTGGGATGGCCCGCGAACGGCAGTTCGCGCGCCGGCGTGAAGATGCGCACGCGGTAGTCGGCGCTGTCGTCGGTGGGCGGCAGCAGGAAGGTGGTCTCCGACAGGTTCGTCCAGCGCGCGAACGCGGCCATCTGCGCATCGCTCAGGCCGCTGCCATCGTGCACCACCGCGAGCGGGTTGCCGCGCAGGGGCTCGCGCGTGAAGACATCGAGCTGCGAGAAGCGGCGTTGCATGTCAGGATCCCTCGAGCACGCGCGCGTAGACCTCGCGATCGATGTTGGCGCCGGTCAGCACCACGGCCACGTGGCGGCCCGCCAGGCGATCGCGCTCCTGCATCGCGGCGGCGAGCGCCGCGGCGCCGGCGCCTTCGGCCACCTGGTGCGTGGCCTCGTAGAGCAGGCGCATCGCGCGCATCACCTCGTCGTCGCTGACGGTGACCACCCGCGCGAGCCCGCGCGCGAGGACGGCCAGCGCCGCGGGCTCGGGCACGCGGCAGGCCATGCCGTCGGCGATCTGCGTCGTCACGTCGTGCGGCACCGGCTTGCCGGCGGCGAGCGACAGCGCGTAGGTCGGCGCGCCGGCGCTGACGACGCCGACGATCTCGGTCTTCAAGCCCAGCGCGTCGCGCGCGGCGATCAGGCCGCAGGCGCCGGAGCCGAGACCGATCGGCACGTGCACGGTGTCGAGCATCGGCAGTACGTCGAACAGCTCCAGCGCGTAGCTCGCCACGCCGGCGACCAGGTCGTCGTGGAACGACGGCACCATGTGCCAGCCGCGCTCGTCGGCGAAGCGCTGCGCGGCCTCGCGCGCGGCCTGGAAGTCGTGCCCCGTCTCGACGAGTTCGGCGCCGAAGGCGCGCATCGCGGCGTTCTTCTCGCGGCTGTTGCCGTGCGGCACGAAGATCGTCGCCGGCACGTCGTGGCTGCGCGCGGCGCGGGCGATCGACTGGCCGTGGTTGCCGCGCGTGGCGCTGACCAGGCCGCGCGGGCGCTCGCCGCGCGCGAGCAGGCGCTCGACGTAGACGATGCCGCCGCGGACCTTGAACGCGCCGGCCGGCGTGTGGTTCTCGTGCTTGAGCGTGAGCCGCGCGCCGGCCAGGCCCTGCAGCAGCGGCCAGTCGTATTGCGGCGTCGGCGGCATCTGCGCATGCACGAGCGCAGCGGCCTCGCGCAGCGAGGCCAGCGCGAATGCAGAGCTCATGGCGCCACCTGTGCCTGCAGGTCGAGCGCCTCGTGCAGCACGCGGCCGAGCGCGGCCACGCCGTCGACGATGTCGTCGGGTGTCAGCGTCACGAAGCTCAGGCGCAGCGTGCGCGGATCGCGGTCGTGCGCGTAGAACGGCGCCCCCGGCACGTACGCGACGCCGGCCTCCACCGCGCGCGACAGCAGCGCCATCGCATCGAGCCCGTCGGGCAGGCGCAGCCAGAAGAACATGCCGCCCTGCGGCGCGCGCCAGGCCGTGCCCGGCGGCATGTGGCGCTGCAGCGCCTGCGCCATCGCGTCGCGCTGGGCCTTGTAGCGCGCGCGGATGCCGGCCACGTGAGCGTCGAGGAAGCCGTCGTGCACCACCGCGTGCACCACGCGCTGGTTGAAGCCCGGCGTGTGCAGGTCGCTCGCCTGCTTGGCCTGCAGCAGCTTCGGGAACAGCGCGCGCGGCGCCACCATGTAGCCGAGCCGGAAACCCGGCGCCAGCACCTTGGAGAACGAGCCGAGGTAGAGGCAGCCCTCGGGCCACAGCGAGGCCAGCGCCGGCGGCGGCGGCGCGTCGTACCAGAGGTCGCCATAGGGGTTGTCTTCGACGATCGGCACGTTGGCGGCCTGCGCCGCGGCGATCAGCGCCGCGCGCCGTTCCTTCGGCATCACGCGGCCGGTGGGGTTCTGGAAGTTGGGCAGCAGGTACGCGAAGCGCGTGCCCGGCGCGTCGTGCGGCAGCCGCGCGAAGGCCTGCGGCAACGGGCCGTCGTCGTCGCCGGCGAGCGACACGAAGTTGGGCTCGAACGGGTTGAACGCCATCAGCGCGCCGAGGTAGGTGGGCGACTCCACCGCCACCGGCACGCCGGCGTCGGCGAGCACCTTGCCCGCGAGGTCGAGCCCCTGCTGCGAGCCGGTGGTGATCAGCACCTGGTCGGCACCGACCGCCATGCCCTGGCGCGCGAGGTGCTGCGCCACCCATTCGCGCAGCGGCGCGAAGCCTTCGCTGGCGGCGTATTGCAGCGCCTCGCGCGGCGTGTTGTGCAGCACCTCGTCGCAGGCGACGCGGATCGCCTCGACCGGAAAGCTCTCGGGCGACGGCAGCCCGCCGGCCATCGACAGCACGCCGGGTTTCTCGGTGAGCTTGAGGATCTCGCGGATCACCGACGGGTTCATGCGCGCCGCGCGGCGGGCCTGGGTCCAGATCGTCATCGTGAAACTCCTTGTCGTTGCGGCGGCGTCGTGCGCGCCAGCCGGCGCGATGCGAACACCACGGCCATCACCGCCACCAGGAAGGCGATCGTCGCTGCGTCGAGCGCCTCGCCGAGAACCGGCACCGCCGCCAGCGCCGACAGGAACGGCTGCAGCAGCTGCACCTGGCTGACGCGCACCGTACCACCGAGCGCGAGGCCGCGGTACCAGGCGAAGAAGCCGAGCCACATCGAGAACAGCGCCACGTAGCCGAAGCCCAGCCACGACGCGGCGCGCACCGGCTGCGCCGGCCAGGCCGCGAGCGCGATCGGCAGCGTGACGGGCAGCGCGAGCACCAGCACCCACGACACCACGTGCTGGGGCGGCATCGCGCTCGCGAGGCGCGCGCCGCTCACGTAACCGAAGCCGCCGAACAGCAGCGCCAGCAGCAACAGGCCGTCGGCCGCGCGCGGCGCGGTGCCGCCGCGCCAGGCGGCGAAGGCCACGACGAGCGCGGCGCCGAGCGCGGCGCAGAGCCAGAACGCGGCGCGCTGCGGCTGGCGCAGCATCAGCGCGGCGAGCACCGCCGTCACCAGCGGCAGGATGCCGGTGACCACCGACGCGTGCACCGCATCGACCTGCAGCACCGCCAGACCCATGAAGAGCGGAAAGCCGAACACGATGCCCAGCGCGGTGAGCGCGAGCTGCCGCCACTGCGCCGCGGTGGGCCGAGGCGCGCGCCGCCAGGCGAGGTACAGCGCCGCCAGCACGCCGGCCAGCGCGGCACGGCCGACGGCGACGAACACCGCGCTCAGCTGCGGCTCGGCGGCCGAGCCGCTGGCCAGCCGCGTCATCGGGATCGTGAGCGCGAAGATCGCCACGCCCAGCGCGCCGTAGGCCAGGCCGTGCTGCACGTCGAGCGCCGCGGGCCGTGCGGGCGTGGCGGCCGGTCCAGCGGCCGGTGTGGCGGCCGGTCCAGCGGCCGGTGTGGCGGCCTGTGCAGCGGCCGGCGCGCGCGGATCGGCGGTGGCGGCTGCGGCTGGCGGGGGCGGCATGCGAGCAGTCTAGGGTCGGCCACCGATACAGCAGCAGTACACTCGACAGCACAGATCGATCATCTGTACTGAGCCTCCGACCCATACAGCGATGCAGCTGCAATCCTCCCGCGGTTCCGCCCCAGGCAGCGACGCCACGCTCGGCGAGCAGCTGGCGAGCCACTACGCCGAGCGCATCGGCCAGCGCGCGCTGCAGCCCGGCGCACGGCTGCCGTCGGTGCGCGAGTGCGCGCGCAACCACGGCGTGAGCCCGAGCACGGTGGTGGCCGCCTACGACCGGCTGCAGGCCCAGGGGCTGGTCGAGGCTCGTCGGCAGCGCGGCTTCTTCGTGCGCGGTGCGACCGGCGCCGCGCCGGCGGCGGCGCCGCGGCCCGACGTGCCGCTGGCGCTGCCGGTGCCGCAGGACGCGGCGGCGCTGATCCGCGGCATGTTCCGCACGCGCACGTCGCTGCCGGGCCCCGGGCACGGCACGCTGCCCGAATCGTGGCTCGACGCGGCGCTGCTGCAGCGCGCGCTGCGCCGCGCCGTCAACGACATCGGCGACGCGCTGCGCTACGGCGAGCCGGCGGGCGACGCGTCGCTGCGCTCGGCGCTGGCGCGCCGGCTCACGCACGAGCTGGGCATCGCCTGCAGCGCCGAGCAGATCGTGACCGCGGTCGGCGCCACGCATGCGCTGGACATCGTGGCGCGCACGCTGCTCACGCCGGGTGACGCAGTGCTCGTCGACGAGCCCGGCTGGGTGGTCGAGCATGCGCGGCTCACGCGCCTGGGCATGCGGCTGCTGCCGGTGCCGCGCGGCCCGCTGGGGCCCGACTTGGCGACGATGCGCGCGCTCGCGGCCGAGCACCGGCCGCGCCTGTTCGTCACGGTGTCGGTGCTGCACAACCCCACCGGCGCATCGCTGTCGCTTGCCGCGGCGCACCAGGTGCTGCAACTCGCCGAGGCGGCCGACCTGATCGTGGTCGAGGACGACACCTATGCCTGGCTCGCGCCGCCGCATCTGCCGCGGCTGGCCGCGCTCGACGGACTGCGCCGCACGGTCTACGTCACCGGCTTCTCGAAGATCCTGGTGCCCAACTGGCGCGTCGGCGCCATCGCCGCGTCGCCGGCGCTGGTGGAGCGCCTGGTCGACACCAAGCTGCTGAGTTCGCTCACCACGCCGGCGATCCTCGAGCGCGCCGTGGCCTGGTGCCTCGACCAGGGCCTGCTGCGGCGCCATGCCGAGCGCGTCACGGCGCGGCTGGCCGCCAGCCGCGCGCGCGTGGTGCGGCTGGCGCAGGACGCCGGCTGCCGCTTCGTGGCTGAGCCGCAGGGCCTGTTCGGCTGGGTCGACACCGGCGTCGACACCGAGGCGCTGGCACAGACGCTGTCGGCCGAGGGCTGGCTGATCGCGCCGGGGCGCCTGTTCTTCGTGCAGCCGCGCTCGCGCACGCTGATGCGCGTGAACTTCGCCAGCGCGCAGGACGCGCGCTTCTGGCGCGCCTTCGAGCGTGCACGCGACGCGTTGCTGCGCGACACCGATCCGGATCGTTCGGCCGGGCACGCCCGCGCCGGGCTGTAACATCCGGATTCAAATCCCGATGTTTCCTTCCACCCTGCCCTTCGGCGAACCGGACTTGATGCGCGTCAGCGCGTTCCAGCGCTACCTCGACGACCTGGTGCGCGTGGGCAGCGTCGAGGCCAGCGGCACGCGGCTGTCGTCGCTGAGCCCGTCGCTGCTGCAGGACCTGGAACGCTTCGAGCGCAACGGCGCGCAGAGCGAGGTGCTCGACGTGCTCGCCGCCTGCGTGCGCCACGCGCGCGCGCTGACGCTCAACCTGCAGTGGGCCGACCGCGTGGTGCCGCTCACGGTGTTCCCGGCCGAGCGCCTGGTGCACTGCGCCGTGCCGATGCCGCAGTTCCTCGCCAGCCGCCTGAGCGAACTGCAGGTGATGCAGGTGGAGCCGGCGCTGCTGCGCACGCCGGGGCACCGCGAGCATGCGCTGGTGGGCGAGCTGGAGCATTACTCGCCGCTCGCGCCGCTGCTGTGGGAGATGGCGCTGCGCGGCGCGCGCGACGTGCTGCTGCCCGAGATCGCCGGCCCCGCGGCCTACCGCCTGGCGCCCGGCGTGAACCTGCGCGGCCTCGACATGCCCAGCACGCTCGGCGTGGCGGTGGACCGGCTGCGCCGGCGCACCTGCAACCTGCGCGAGATCGCCGACTGGCCGGGCCTGGACCGCCAGCGCGCGATGCGGCTGCTCAACGCGCTGTACCTGCAGGGCGGCCTGATCGTCAGCCGCTCGCACCCGTCGGCCGCGCCCGACGGCTGGCTGCGCAGCCGGTTCTAGGGTCTGCTCACGCGACGGGCGCGCTCAGGCGTCCGCTCGTTCGCTGCGTTGGGCGGAGCGCGCCGGCCCGAGCATCACCAGCGACAGCGCGCCGGCGCAGCAGCCCATCGCCAGCCACTGCACCGGCCCGAGCGGCTCGCCGTGGACGATCGCGCCGGAGATCATCGCCACCACCGGCACCAGGATCGACGACAGGCCCGCCACGTTGGCCGGCAGGATGCCGACGATCGAGAACCAGCACAGATTGCCGATGCACATCGGCACCAGCGCGATGTAGGCGATGACGGCGATCGACCCCCACGACGGCACGAACCATTGGCGGTCACCGAACGCGAGCGCGCCGACGGTCGTAGGCAGCGCGGTGATCAGCAGCTGCCAGCCGGTGAGCACGGTGGCCGGAACGTCCACCGCGCCGCGCTTGAGGATCAGCGTGCCGATGGCCCAGCCCAGCCCCGCCGTGAGGCCGAGCACGAGCCCGAGCGGCGCCTGCGCATAGGCGCCGAAGCTGCGCGACATCAGCAGCGCCACGCTGGCGCCGCCGAGCGCCACCGCGAGCACGATGCGCCCCGACAGGCGCTCGCCGAGCACGGCCCACGAGATCAGCGCCGACCACAGCGGCATCGTGAAGCCGAGCACCGCCGACTGCCCCGACGGGATCATCAGCGCCGAATAGGTGCTCGCGATGTTCCACACCACGAGGTAGAAGAAGGTCGACGTGCCGATCGTGCGCCAGTGGCGCCGCGGCACCGCGATCGACATGCCGCGCAGCCGCGCCACGACGAGCAGCACCGCGCCGGCGGCGAACACCGACACCGCGCGAAACGTCCACACCGACACCTCGCGCGTGGCCAGCGGAAAGAGCGGCCAGTTGGTGCCCCACACCAGCGTGAGGATGGCCAGCAGCACGAGCGCGCGCGGCGGGATCGCGTGCGTCATGCGCGGGCCCTCGCGTCGAGCGCTTCCCAGCGTTCGAGCGCCAGCAGCAGCTCGTCGTCGATCTGCGCATGGCGCGCCTGCAGTTCACCCACGCGCTGCGGCTCGGTGGTGTAGAGCTCGCTCGAGGCGAGGCGCTCGCCGATCGCCTTCTGCTCGGCCTCGAGCGCGGTGATGCGATCGGGCAGCGCCTCGAGCTCGCGCTGCTCCTTGTAGCTGAGCTTGGTGCGCGGCTTGGGCGGCGGCGTCGCCGTGCGCGCCGGCGCCGGTGCGGCCGGCCGCGACGGCGGCGCGGCGAGTGCGCGCGAGCGCTCGCGCTGCACGCGCCACTCGGCGTAGCCGCCCGGCGTCTCGCGCCACAGCCCCGGCGACTGCGCGTCGCCCTCGAAGGCCAGCGTACTCGTCACCACCGCGTCGAGGAAGCGCCGGTCGTGGCTGACGAGAAACACCGTGCCGGCGTAGCCCTGCAGCAGCTCCTCCAGCAGCTCCAGCGTCTCGATGTCGAGGTCGTTGGTCGGCTCGTCGAGCACCAGCACGTTGGCCGGCAGCGCGAACAGGCGCGCCAGCAGCAGCCGGTTGCGCTCGCCGCCCGACAGGCTCGCCACCAACGCATTCGCGCGCTGCGGCGCGAACAGGAAGTCGCCGAGGTAGCTCATCACGTGGCGGCGCGTGGCGCCGATCTCGATCCATTCGCTGCCGGGGCTGATGGTGTCGGCCAGCGTCGCCTCGGGGTCGAGCGCGCTCCGCATCTGGTCGAAGTAGGCGATGCGCAGGTTCGTGCCGCGGCGCACGCGCCCGCTGTCGGGCGCCAGCTCGCCGAGGATCAGCTTCAGCAGCGTGGTCTTGCCCGCGCCGTTGGGGCCGATCAGGCCGACCTTGTCGCCGCGCAGGAAGATGGCCGACAGATCCTTCACCAGCACGCGGCCGCCGCGCGCGATCGACACACGCTCGAGCTCGGCCACCAGCCGGCCCGAGGCCTCGCCGGCGCTGAGCGCCAGCCGCGCGTGGCCCTCGCGGTCGCGCCGCGCCGCGCGCTCGGCGCGCAGGCGTTCGAGCCGTGCCACGCGGCCGACGCTGCGCGTGCGCCGCGCTTCGACGCCCTGGCGCACCCATTGCTCCTCGGCGGCGAGCAGTTTGTCGGCGCGCGCGTCGGCCAGCGCCTCGGCCTCCAGCTCGCGTTGCCGCGTGGCCTCGTAGGCGGCAAAGCGCCCGGGGTACGAGCGCAGCCGGCCGCGGTCGAGCTCGACGATGCGCGTGGCCACGGCATCGATGAACGCGCGGTCGTGCGACACGACCACGAGCGCGCCGGGCCAGGCGGCGAGCAACATTTGCAGCCACTCGATGGCGTCGAGGTCGAGGTGGTTGGTCGGCTCGTCGAGCAGCAGCACGTCGGGCCGCTCGACCAGCGCGCGCGCCAGCGCCACGCGCTTGGCGGTGCCGCCCGAGAGCGTGCCCACCGCCGCGTCACGTGGCAGCGCCAGGCGTTGCAGCGTCTCGTCGACGCGCTGCTCCCAGGTCCAGCCGCCCTGCGCATCGAGCTGCGCGTGCAGCGCGTCGTGGTCGTCGGCCGGATCGTGGCGCTCGATGCGCTCGCGCAGCGCACGCACTTCGGCCAGGCCCTCGGCCACGGCGTCGAACACGGTGGCCGCGCCGTCGAAGCGCGGCTCCTGCGCCACCAGCGCGCGGCGCAGACCCTGCTGCACGTGCAGCACGCCGGCGTCGGGCGCCTCGATGCCCGCCAGCAGCCGCAGCAGCGACGACTTGCCCGAACCGTTGCGGCCGATCAGCGCGACGCGCTCGCCGGCTTCGAGCGCGAAGTCGGCGAGCGCCAGCAGCGGCAGGTGGCCGTAGGCCAGGTGCGCCCCGGCCAGCTGCAGCAGCGCCACGTGAGCCGCGACGCTTCAGCGCGCCGCGATCGCGCGTTCGAGCGCGTCGACGAACAGCGCCGGCACGTCGCAGCCGGTCTGGTCGGCGATCTCGCGAAAGCACGTCGGGCTGGTGACGTTGATCTCGGTGAGGCTGTCGCCGATGATGTCCAGCCCCAGCAGCAGCAACCCGCGCGGCGCCAGCGCGCGGCCGAGCGCGCCGGCGATCTCACGGTCGCGCGGCGACAGCTCGCGCGCCACGCCCTTGCCGCCGGCGGCGAGGTTGCCGCGGATCTCGCTGCCCTGCGGAATGCGCGCCAGGCAGTACGGCACCGGCTCGCCGCCGATGACCAGCACGCGCTTGTCGCCGTGCACGATCTCGCTCAGGTATTGCTGCACCATCACCGTCGTGCTGCCGTGGCGGTTGAGCGTCTCGACGATCGAGCCCAGGTTCAACCCGTCGGGGCCGACGCGGAAGATGCCCATGCCGCCCATGCCGTCGAGCGGCTTGAGGATGATGTCGCCGTGCTCGGCATGGAACGCGCGCACCGCGTCGGGGTTGCGCGTCACGAGCGTCGGCGCGATGTACTGCGGGAACTCCAGGATCGCCAGCTTCTCGGGGTGGTCGCGCAGCGAGGCCGGCTTGTTGAACACGCGCGCGCCCTCGCGCTCGGCCTGCTGCAGCAGGTGCGTGGCGTAGAAGTACTCGCTGTCGAACGGCGGATCCTTGCGCATCAGCACCGCGCCGGCATTGGCCAGCGCCAGCTCGGCGCGCGCCACCTCGTCGAACCAGCGGTCCTCGCGGCCGGTGAGCGTGATCGCGCGCGCGCCGCGCGCCACCACGCGCGCGCCGCGGCGCCAAACCAGGTCGCCCGCCTCGCAGGCCCAGATCTCGTGGCCGCGGCGCGCGGCCTCGCGCATCATCGTGAAGGTCGTGTCCTTGTAGGCCTTGAACGCCTCCAGCGGGTCGGCAACGAACAGCAGCTTCATGAATGAGGTCGATGGGGCCGGGCCCGCCAGTGTTGCACAGCCGTCGCCGCGGCGCCGTCGGCGCTACATGCGGGCGACGCGACCTTCGCTGACCAGCGGTGCGTAGAGCGCCGTGTCGGCCTCGATGCGCTCGCGCAGCGCGCGCGGCGTCGATGGCGTGATCTCGAAGCCCGCCTGCTCGGCGCGGCTGCGCACCTCGGCCGCGCCGAGTGCCTCGCGCAGATCGTGCTGCAGCCGCTCGAGCACCGCCGGCGGCGTGCCGGCCACGCCCACCAGCGCGGCCCAGGGGTGCATCTCCACCGCCGGCCCACCCGCTTCGACGATGGTCGGGATCTCGGGGTGCGTCGCCAGGCGCTGCTTCGCCGCCACCGCCAGCGCGCGCAGCTTGCCGCTGGCCACAAGGCCGGCCACGGTGTTCGAGCCGAGCGTGGTGAAGTCGACTTCGCCGGAGACCACGCTGGCCAGCAAGGCGCCTGCGTCCTTGAACGGCACGTGCAGCAGTTGCACGCCGGCGGCGCGCGCGAAGGACTCCACCGCCACGTGCATCGCATGGCCGTTGCCCAGCGTGCCGTAGCTGACGCTGCCCGGCTTGCTGCGCGCGGCGGCGAGCAACTCGGCGAGGCTGCGCAGGCGGTTGTCGGTGCCGACGAAGATCAGGAACGTGGCGCGAAACAGCAGCGTCAGCGGCACCAGGTCGCGCTGCGGGTCGTAGGGCAGGCTCGCATGCAGCAGCGGGTTCACCGCCAGCGTCGCGGTGTCGGCGAGGAACAGCGTGTGGCCGTCTGCCGGCGTGCGGCGCACCTCGCCGAAGGCGATGATGCCCGACGCGCCCGGCCGGTTGTCGACCTGCACCGGCTGGCCCCAGCGCTGCGCCAGCCACTCGGCCACGCTGCGTGCCACCACGTCGGGGCCGACGCCCACCGAGTAGGGCACGACGATGCGCACCGACCGATCCGGGAAGCCCGCGGCATGAGCGCCCGGCGCCAGCGGCGCAGCCAGGCCCGCGCCCAGCCAGCCCAGCAGCCTGCGACGCGCGAGGCTTGCGTTCATCGCTGCAACACCGGCGCGAGCAGCACGCCGGGTCAGATCTCGACCTTCGCGCCCAGCTCGACGATGCGGTTGCTCGGCAGGTTCAGGAAGTCGGCCGCGGCCGCGGCATTGCGGTGCATGCCGGCGAACAGCTTCTCGCGCCAGAGCGACATGCCCTTGCCGAGCGAGGGCATCACGATGTCGCGGCTGAGGAAGTAGCTGGTGTCCATGTCGGGCAGCGGGATGCCGCGGCCCTCGAGCAGCTTCAGCGCCTCGGGCACGTCGGGGTCGTTCTTGAAGCCGAAGTTCAGCGTCACCTGCCAGCAGTCGTGGCCCATCGGCTCCAGCTCGAGCCGCTTGTCGAAGCCGACCCACGGCACCTCATGGTGCCGCACGTGCACGAACAGGTTGTGCGCGTGCAGCACCTTGTTGTGCTTGAGGTTGTGCATCATCGCGTTGGGCGTCAGCCCCGGCTCGGCGACCAGGAACACCGCGGTGCCGTCGACGCGCGTGGGCGGGCTGACGAACACCGCGTCGAGAAAGCCCTTCAGGTCGATCGCGTCGTCGCGCAGCCGCTCGGCCATCAGGCGGCGGCCCTGCTTCCAGGTGAGCATCAGCATGAACATGCCGCTGCCGATGGCGATCGGGAACCAGCCGCCGGCCAGCAGCTTGAGCATGTTGGACAGGAAGAACGTGATGTCGACCAGGAAGAAGAACCCGGTGGCCGCCACGCACACCAGCAGCGGGTACTTCCACTCGTAGCGCACGACGAAGAACGTCATCACGGTGGTGATCGTCATGTCGAGCGTCACCGCGATGCCGTAGGCCGAACCGAGCGCCGCCGACGACTTGAACATCGCCACCGCCATCACGATGAAGACGAACAGCCCCCAGTTGACGAACGGCACGTAGATCTGCCCGGTGTCGCGCACCGAGGTGTGGCGGATCTGCATGCGCGGCAGCAGGCCGAGCTGGATCGCCTGCTTGGTGACCGAGAACGCCGCCGAGATCAGCGCCTGCGACGCGATCACCGCCGCCGCGGTGGCCAGCAGCAGCAGCGGCACCTGGGCCCACTGCGGCGCCATCAGGTAGAACGGGTTCTTCACCGCCTCGGGCTGCGCCATCAGCAGCGCGCCCTGGCCGAAGTAGTTGATCACCAGCGCCGGCATCACGAGGCCGTACCAGGCGATGCGGATCGGCCGCTTGCCGAAGTGGCCCATGTCGGCGTACAGCGCCTCGCCGCCGGTGACGCACAGCACCACGGCGCCGAGCATCACGAACGCGACCGCCTTGTGATGCGCGACGAAGTCGAACGCCAGCGCCGGGTTCAGCGCCAGCAGCACGCGCGGGTTGGCGGCGATGTGCGGCAGCCCCAGCAGCACCAGCACCACGAACCACACCAGCGTGATCGGGCCGAACGCCTTGCCGATGCTGCCGGTGCCGAAGCGCTGCACCGCGAACAGCACCGCGATCACCAGCAGCGCCAGCGGCGGCACCCAGTTGTTGAGCGCCGGCGCGATCACGCCCAGGCCCTCGATCGCGCCGAGCACGGTGATCGCCGGCGTGATGACGCCGTCGCCGTAGAAGATCGCGGTGCCGAACAGGCCCACCACCATCAGCAGCCGGCGCAGCGGCGGCCGATCCTTCACCGCCATGGTGGCCAGCGCCAGCATCGCGATCAGCCCGCCCTCGCCGTGGTTGTCGGCGCGCAGCACGAGCATCACGTACTTGACCGAGACGATGACGGTCATCGTCCAGAACACCAGCGACAGCACGCCGAGCACGTTCTCGGGGATCACCGGCACGTGGCCGCCCTCGAACACGAGCTGCAGCGTGTACAGCGGGCTGGTGCCGATGTCACCGTAGACCACCCCGAGGGCGCCGAGCGTCAGAGCGGCTACGGCGCCGGGGGATGCTGGAGGTTTGCTCACCGGAGCGGACCCGTTTCGGGTGCGGGCCTTCTTCGTCGCGAAGGCGCTATTGTGCGCCCGCGGCCCGCCCGTGCCCACGCTGGCCCGCCCCCCGGCGGGGTCGATCGCCGCTCACTCGTAGGTTTCGGCGTTGGGGTCGGTGGCTTCGAGCTCGTAGCTGGCGGCCAGCATCGCCAGGCGGCCGATCACGCCGTACATGTAGAAGCGGTTCGGCGCGCTGACGCCGGGCTTCTCGCCCAGGCGCGGCAGGTGGTGGCTCTCGGCGAAGGCCAGCGGCACGAAGCGCGAGCCGGGCGAACCCAGGCTCTCGTGGGTGCCGCGTTCGGCGTGCACGCGGTAGAAGCCGCCGACGACGTAGCGGTCGATCATGTAGACCACCGGCTCGGCCACCGCGTCGTTGATGCGCTCGTAGGTGGGCACGCCCTCCTGGATGATGACTTCGGTGACCAGGCGCCCGTCGGGCAGGCTGCGCATGCGCGCGCGGGTGCGCTCGCCCAGGTCGTCGAGCTCCTTGGCATCGCGCACCGTCATGATGCCGGCGCCGCCGTTGCCGCTGTCGGCCTTGACGACGACGAACGGCTTCTCGGCGATGCCGTATTCCTTGTACTTGCGGCGGATCTTCGTCAGCAGCGCCTCGGCATTGCCGCGCACGCAGTCCAGCCCCTCGGTGCCGTCGAAGTCGACGCGGCCGCAGTGCGCGGCCATCGGGTTGATCAGCCACGGGTCCATGCCGAGCAGTTTGGCGAACTTCTTGGCCACCTCCTCGTAGCTGTGGAAATGCCGGCTCTTGCGCCGCAGCGTCCAGCCGGCATGCAGCGGCGGCAGCAGGTACTGCTCGTGCAAGCCTTCGAGCACCTTGGGCACGCCGCCGGCGAGATCGTCGTTCAGCAAGATCGTGCAGGGGTCGAAGTTCTTCAGGCCGAGCCGGCCGCGCGTGCGCAGCAGCGGCTCCAGCGTCAGCTCGCCGCCGTCGGGCAGCGCGATCTTCTTCGGCTGCTTGATGTCGGCGTCGAGCGAGCCCAGCCGCACATTCAAGCCGGCCTGGTGAAACACGCGCACCAGCCGCTGCAGGTTCGACAGGTAGAAGCTGTCGCGCACCCCGGCCTGCGGGATCAGCAGCAGGTTCTTGGCCTCGGGGCAGATCTTCTCGATCGCCGCCATCGCCGCCTGCACCGCCAGCGGCAGCATCTCGGGCGTCAGGTGGTTGAAGCCGTGCGGGAACAGATCGGTATCGACCGGCGCGAGCTTGAAGCCGGCGTTGCGGATGTCCACCGAGGTGTAGAACGGCGGCGTGTGCTCCATCCATTCGAGCCGGAACCAGCGCTCGATGGCCGGCATGGATTCCAGGATGCGCTGCTCCAGCTCGTTGATCGGGCCGGTGAGCGCGGTGATCAGGTGCGGAACCATGAAGACTCGGGACGTGGGGGCGGACAGGCGAAATTCTAGGCGGCACCCCCCAAGGCGAAGAGGCCACCCGAAGGTGGCCTCGAAGTCGCCGGCGCGGGGGCTCTCGGAAGAGCTACTTGCTGTAGGCCGTTTCGCCGTGCGAGCGGATGTCCAGGCCCTCGCGCTCGTCTTCCTCGCTCACGCGCAGCCCGACCACCAGGTCGACGATCTTGTACGACACCGCGGCGACGACACCCGACCACACGATGGTCAGCAGCACGGCCTTCAGCTGGATCCACACCTGGGCCGCGACGCCGTTGGAGCCGACGCTCGCGCTCACCCAGTCGGTCACCAGCCCCGGGCCGCCGAGCGCCTGCGTGTTGAACACGCCGGTCAGCAGCGCACCGACGATGCCGCCGACGCCGTGCACGCCGAACACGTCGAGCGAGTCGTCGGCACCGAGCAGGCGCTTCAGGCCGTTGACGCCCCACAGGCAGGCGAAGCCGGCAACGAAGCCGACCACGATCGCACCCATCAGCCCCACGTTGCCGGCGGCCGGCGTGATCGCCACCAGCCCCGCCACCGCGCCCGAGGCGGCGCCGAGCATCGAGGCCTTGCCGCGCAGCAGCGACTCGCCGAGGCACCAGGCCAGCACCGCTGCCGCGGTGGCGGTGAAGGTGTTCATGAACGCCAGCACCGCCGAGTTGCCCGCTTCGAGCGCCGAGCCGGCGTTGAAGCCGAACCAGCCGACCCACAGCATCGAGGCGCCGACCATCGTGAGCGCCAGGTTGTGCGGCGCCATCGCTTCGCGGCCGTAGCCCACGCGCTTGCCGATCATGAACGCACCGACGATGCCGGCGACCGCGGCGTTGATGTGCACCACCGTGCCGCCGGCGAAGTCGAGCGCACCCCATTGCCAGATCAGGCCGGCCTTGGCGTTGGTGGCGTCGACCACGTCCTTCGCGCTGTAGGCGTCGGGGCCCATCCAGAACCACACCATGTGGGCGATCGGCGCGTAGCTGAAGGTGAACCACAGCGCCATGAAGAGCAGCACCGCCGAGAACTTGATGCGCTCGGCGAAGGCGCCGACGATCAGGCAGCAGGTGATGCCGGCGAACGTGGCCTGGAACGCGGCGAACAGCAGCTCGGGTATGACCACGCCCTTGCTGAAGGTGGCGGCCATCGCGAACTCGCCCTTGACGGGGTCGAACAGGCCCTTGAGGAACAGCCGGTCGAAGCCGCCGACGAAGGCATTGCCCTCGGTGAACGCCAGGCTGTAGCCGTACAGCGCCCACAGCACGACGATCAGCGAGAAGGTGACCAGCACCTGCATCAGCACCGACAGCATGTTCTTGCTGCGCACGAGGCCGCCGTAGAACAGCGCGAGGCCGGGCACCGTCATCATGATCACGAGCAGCGTGGCCACGATCATCCAGGCCACGTCGCCCTTGTTGGCCACCGGCGTGGACGCGGCAGCAGCCGGCGCGGACGCAGCAGCCGGCGCCGCAACGGTCGCGGCCGCGACTGCCGATGCGGTGGCGGCCGGCGCGTCGGCGGCCGGCGCCGACACGGCCGCCGGCTGCGCCCACGACGGGCCCGAAAGACCCAGCAGCGCCAGGCCGACGGCCAGCGCGAGGGTGATGGAAGCGATGAGCTTGCTCATGGATGGTCTTGATGTCCGTGTGGGGTGGAGATGCGGGCGGGGTTCAGATCGCGTCCTTGCCGGTCTCGCCGGTGCGGATGCGCACCACCTGCTCGAGCGGCGAGACGAAGATCTTTCCGTCGCCGATCTTTCCCGTGCGCGCCGACGTCTCGATCGCTTCGATCACGCGCTCGACCAGCGCGTCGTCGACCGCCGCCTCGAGCTTCACCTTCGGCAGGAAATCCACCACGTACTCGGCGCCGCGGTACAGCTCGGTGTGGCCCTTCTGGCGGCCGAAGCCTTTCACCTCGGTCACAGTGACGCCCTGGACGCCGATGGCGCTCAGCGCTTCACGCACTTCGTCGAGCTTGAACGGCTTGACGATCGCAGTCACCATCTTCATGACACCCTCCTGTCGATTCCGCGCGCGCGCGGCCGCGCATCCGCCCTCACAGGCTCTTGCCGAGCGTGACGATCACGCGGCCCTTGTTGATGTCGCCGTAGACGTTCTTCTTGTCGGCGCCGACGAAGGCGCCGGCCAGCGTGAGCCCGCCGCCGAAGTCGTAGGTGGCGCCGAGCTTGTAGTCGGTGTAGTTCGCCGCGCCGGCCGACTTGGCCCCGCTCGCGAACAGCGTCTGCCCGACGTGGCCGTTGAGCGTGAGGCCCTTGGCGATCTCGTAGTTGGCCGAGACGTCGAGATAGCCGGTGTTCCTGGCGTCGCTCCAGCCGAAGTACCGATCCGAGACCGTCAGCGAGTACTTGGCGGTGATGAACAGCCAGCCGAGCTGGCCGTACAGCTCGGTGGTGTTGAACAGCGAGCCGCCGCTGCCCGGGTAGTAGTACTGCAGCAGCCCGACGTCGTAGTCGAGCACCGAGACCTTGCCCTTGTAGCCGCCGTAGAGGTCCATCTCGGTGCCGATGGTCCGGCCCGAGAGGGCGTTGGCGAACGAGACGCTGGAGTTCCAGTTGCCGACGTAGAAGCCGCCGAGCGCGTAGTCGAAGCCGCCCTGGATCGCGGGCACCGCGTCCTTCGTGGGGTCGCTCTGGTCCTGGCCGCGGTACTTGTACTTGGTGGCCAGCGCCACGTTGGCGCTGAGGCCGTCGGCGAAAGCCGGTGCGGCCAGCAGCGCGGCGCAGGCCAGCGCCAGGCGAGCGAGCGTATGCGGTGTCATGTTCGGAGCACTCCTTGTGGACGACGTTGGAAATCGCTGCAGCCGGTGTTTGCAGCTTCCGTGCCAAGGGCCGTGACCCATGGCGGCACGCCGGTGCCGCGGGGCCCGGGCCCGCGTTGGGGCGCACGCATCGCGATCGCCGCACCGTTTCGACGCCGACGCGCGGATGCCGGCACTCGTTTGGTGCCCGCGCGCTCGATGCCGGGGGCCGCCGGTGCCTGCCGCACAATCGGCGCCGGGGAGGAGAGGCACGAGAATGTCCCTGGCCGTGATCGCCAGCCGCGCGCTCGACGGACTCGACGCGCCCGAGGTGCAGGTCGAGGTGCACCTGGCCAACGGGTTGCCGAGCTTCACGCTGGTGGGGCTCGCCGACACCGAGGTGAAGGAGTCGCGCGAGCGCGTGCGCGCGGCGCTGGCCACCAGCGGCTTCGCCTTCCCGCACAACAAGCGCATCACGGTGAGCCTCGCGCCGGCCGACCTGCCGAAGGATTCGGGCCGCTTCGACCTGCCGATCGCGCTCGGCATCCTGGCCGCCGACGGCCAGCTCGACGCGGGCAAGCTCGCCGCGCACGAGTTCGCCGGCGAGCTGTCGCTGGCCGGCGAGCTGAGGCCGGTGCGCGGCGCGCTCGCGCTCGCGTTGGCGATGCGCCGCCAGCGCAGTGCGCGCACGCTGGTGCTGCCCGCGGCCAGCGCACCGCAGGCCGCGCTGGTGCGCGAGCTCGACGTGCGCAGCGCGAGCCATCTGCTCGAGGTGGTGCAGTCGCTGCGCGTCGAGCCCGACGCACCGGCGCTGCCGCGCGCGCAGCCGCTGCGCGAAGAGACATGCGCGGCCGCGGTGCCGGACCTCGCCGACGTGAAAGGCCAGGCCACCGCCAAGCGCGCACTCGAGATCGCCGCGGCCGGCGGCCACAGCGTGCTGATGATCGGCCCGCCGGGCAGCGGCAAGTCGATGCTCGCGCAGCGTTTGCCCGCGCTGCTGCCGCCGATGAGCGAAGACGAAGCGCTCGCCAGCGCCGCGCTGCAGGGCCTGTCGCAGGCCGGCTTCGACGCAGCGGCGTGGCGCCAGCGGCCGGTGCGTTCACCGCACCACAGCGCGAGCGCGGTGGCGCTGGTGGGCGGCGGCTCGCCGCCGCGGCCGGGCGAGATCTCGCTCGCGCATGGCGGCGTGCTGTTCCTCGACGAGCTGCCCGAGTTCGCGCGCAGCACGCTGGAGAGCCTGCGCGAGCCGCTCGAATCCGGCCGCATCACGATCTCGCGCGCGGCGCGGCAGGCGCAGTTCCCCGCGCGCTTCCAACTCGTGGCGGCGATGAACCCCTGCCCCTGCGGCTGGCTGGGCGCCGGCGCGGCGGCGCCGCAGAGCTGCCGCTGCACGCCGGACCAGATCGCGCGCTACCAGGGCCGCATCTCGGGCCCGCTGCTCGATCGCATCGACCTGCGCTTCGAGGTCGCCGGGGTCAGCCCCGGCGACATGCTGTCGCGCGAACGCAGCGGCGAATCATCGAGCGTGGTGGCCGCACGCGTCGCAGCGGCACGCGACCGGCAGCTCGCACGGCAACGTCTCGTGAACGCCGACCTGCAGCCGGCCGACATCGATGAACACTGTGCGCTCGACCGCGAGGCCAGCGCCTTTGCCGAGCAGGCGGCGCAGCGCCTGGGCTGGTCGGGGCGCAGCCTGCACCGCACATTGAAGGTCGCGCGAACGATCGCCGACCTCGCGGGTGCAGCCAACATCGGCGTCGGCCATCTGGCCGAGGCAATGCAGTTGCGGCGCGGGCTGCCGAGCGCGTAGCGCGGCGCCGCAACCTGGGTAACGAGCGACGGCACAATCGCCGCCATGCCGACCCTGGACTGGTTGAACCGCGACGCTGCCTTCCGAATCGCCCACCAAGTCCCCTACCGGATGCTGGAGCCCGTGTCGGCACACGGCGACGGCGATGTTCGCAACCTGCTCGTGCAAGGCGACAACCTCGACGCGCTGAAGGCGCTGCTGCCGCTGTACCGCGGCCAGGTGAAGTGCATCTTCATCGACCCGCCGTACAACACGAAGAGCGCGTTCGAGCACTACGACGACAACCTCGAGCACAGCCAGTGGCTGACGATGATGCTGCCGCGGCTGCAGCTGCTGCGCGAGTTCCTGCGCGAGGACGGCAGCATCTGGGTGACCATCGACGACAACGAGGGGCACTACCTCAAGGTGTTGATGGATGAGGTGTTCGGGCGAAGCTGCTTCGTTGACGCAGTGATCTGGCAGAAAGCCGATTCACCGCGAAATTCTGCAAGGCAGTTCTCTTCGGATCACGACTACATGTTCGTGTACTCGCTGCAACCAGACTGGGTGCCGACGAGATTGGAACGAACGGAAGAAGCGAACTCGATCTACAGCAACCCAGACAACGACGAGCGCGGACCTTGGCTTCCGGGTGATCCGTATGCGAACAAGCCGTACTCGCGTGGCCAGTACAGCATTGCGGGACCGACAGGCCGAACCTTCGCTCCACCGCCCGGCCGGTTCTGGCGGGTGTCTGAAGAGAAGCTGCGCGAGCTCGACGCTGAGGGTCGCGTATGGTGGGGACCTACTGGCGATGCGCGACCCAGCATCAAGCGCTATCTGTCGGAGGTCGGCAACCTCGTGCCGCGAACGTTCTGGAGCAAAGACGATGTTGGGAGCAACCGAACGTCTAAGAACGAAATGCGGGCGCTCTTCCCGGACGCTGCATCGTTCACCACTCCGAAGCCGGAGCGCCTGGTGAAGCGGGCGCTCGAGATCGCCACGAACCCCAACGACCTCGTCCTCGACTCCTTCCTCGGCAGCGGCACCACTGCCGCCGTCGCGCACAAGATGGGCCGGCGCTGGATCGGCATCGAGATGGGCGAGCACGCGGCCACGCATTGCCTGCCTCGGCTGGAGAAGGTCGTGGCCGGCGAGCAAGGCGGCATCAGCGCGGCCGTCGGCTGGCAAGGCGGCGGCGGCTTTCGCTATTTCCGCCTGGGCGCGCCGGTGTTCGACGCGGCCGGCCGCATCGACCCGCAGGTGCGCTTCGCCGCGCTGGCCGCGCACGTGTGGCAGCAGGAGACGCGCAGCGCCTACGTGAGCCCGGTGCCCGGCGCGGTGGCAGGTACGCCGCTCGTCGGTACGCACGACGGGCGCGCGATCTACCTGCTCTACAACGGCATCCTCGGCGACCGCCGGCCCGACGGCGGCAACGTGCTCACGCTGGCGGTGCTGCAGGCCCTCGAGGCCGTGGTGCCACACAGCGGGCCGAAGGTGGTCTATGCCGAGGCCTGCCGCCTGGGGCCGGCACGACTGGCGGCCGAGGGCATCGTGTTTCGGCAGATCCCGTACGAGCTGGTGGGACGATGAACGGCGACTTCGACCCGTCGGCAGAGCTCGAGGTCTGGCGCGCCCTGCCGGCGGAGACCGAGTGGCTGGAGTTCAAGTCCGCACGTGAGAACCTCGACACCGACGAGTTGGGACGCTATGTATCGGCACTGGCAAACGAGGCGAGTCTCGCCGGCCGCGCTGCCGGATGGCTCGTGCTCGGCGTCATGGATCGCCGCGACGCGGCGACTGGTCTGCGCCCGGTGTGCGGAACTCGCTTCGCGCTCGACACGACGCACCGCAACCGGCTCAAGCGCTTGATTGCCGAGGGCACGTCGCCGACCGTTTCGCTTGCCGACGCGGTGCAGGTCGCGCACGCCGAGTGCGCAGCAGGATCAGTGGTGGCGATGCGGCGCGTGCCGGCCGCCCCAGCAGGGATGCCGGTGGCCTGGAAGGGCCATTTCTACGGCCGCGATGGTGAGTCGCTCGGAGCGCTGGCGCTGCACGAGCTCGAGGCGATTCGCGCGCAGGCCGCATCGAGCGACTGGTCAGCAGGGCTGGTCCATGCCGACGTGGGGATGATCGACCCGCGGGCCATGACGCGCGCGCGCGAGCTGTACCGCCGGCGCCATGCTTCACACGCCCATGTGTTGGCCGAAGAAGCGCTTTGGGACGATCGCGAGTTTGTGCACCGATTGCGGCTGGCGCAAGACGGTAGCCTGACCCGGGCTGCGCTGCTGCTGCTGGGCCGGCCGGAAGCAGCGATGTTGCTCGCCGGGCCGCGGCCCCGGTTGACCTGGCTTCTCGTGGACCACGCTGGTCAAGAGGCGGCGCAACCGCGCCACTTCGGCCTGCCGCTGCTGTTGGCGATCGACGCGCTGGTCGACTGCATCCGCATCGTCGATGTGCCGCTGCTGCCACCGGGGCAGCTCGCGCCGCTGAACTTGCCCAACTACGACGACTGGGTGTTGCGCGAGGCGCTTCACAACTGCATCGCACATCAGGACTACACGCAGGGCGGGCGGGTGCGCGTGTGCGAGTCGCCGTCGACGCTGACTTTCTTCAACCTTGGCGCGTTCCTGCCGGGGTCAGTGGAGCGAGTACTGATGGCGCAGCAGCCCGAGCATCGCTACCGCAATGCCTGCTTGGCCGATGCAATGGTCGAACTGGACTTGATCGAGACCATCAACAGCGGGCTGCCGAAGATGTTCCGCATTCAGCGCCAGCGCTTCTTCCCGCTGCCGGACTTCACGCTTGCGAACGATCCACCTTCGGTGTCGGTGCGCATTCATGGCAAGGTCATCGACCCGAACTACGTGCGCGCGCTGATGAGCGACCGCGACATCACGCTCGAACAGGCGATCCAGCTCGACCGCGTGCAGAAGGGGCTTCCCATCGATGCGATGCAGGCCAAGGCACTGCGCGCACGCGGGTTGGTCGAAGGTCGTCTGTCGCGGCTGACGGTGTCGGCTTCAGTGGCTGCCCTGACCGGCAACGAAGTCGAGTACGTCGAGCGACGTGGGCTGGATGAGGACCACTTCAAGGCGTTGGTTCGCAAGCTGCTGGCCACCGGCCCGCAGCCACGCAGCAAGATTGATGCACTCTTGCTGCCCAAACTGCCCGGCGTGCTGGCAATCGAGGCCGAACGACGCGACTACGTGCGGCGCCTGTTGCAGTCCATGCGCGAGTCCGGCTTGATCGTCAACGTGGGCAAGCGGACGCGGGGTGCGCAATGGGCGCTGACGGAAGCCGCCAATCGTGAAGCACGGCCGCCAATCGGCCGCCAATAAGATGACTAAGCCATTGATTTGTAAGACATTTTGTTCCGCCAATCGGTATCGTTCCCGTCAATCGACCCGCCAATCGGGGGCGCACTGACGCCCACCGCCGTCCAGCGCCGAAATGCCAACACTCAGCCTCAAGACCTACCAGGAGCAGGCGCTGGCCAGCCTGGAGCGCTTTCTCGCCGGCGCACGCGACAGCGGCTCACTGGCCGCGGCCTGGGCGCAGGAACAGCAGCGCCAGACCGCCGACACCGACGAGGCCCTGCGCGCGGCTGTGCCCTACCAGGCCGGCGCCTTCGGCGACACGCCCTGCGTGTGCCTGCGCATTCCCACCGGCGGCGGCAAGACGCTGCTGGCCTCGCACGCGATCGCGCTGATGGCGCGCACCTGGCGGCAAGCCGACTTTCCCGTGGCGCTGTGGCTGGTCCCCTCCACCACTATCCGCGATCAGACGCTGCGCGCGCTGCAGCAGCCGGGCCACGCCTACCGCGCGGCACTGCAGGCGGCCTACGGCCAAGCGTTCGCCGTGCTCGACCTCGATGCCGCGGCCACCATCGCGCCGCAGGACTTCGGGCACAAGGCGATCGTGCTGGTGGCCACGATGCAGAGCTTCCGCGTCCAGCAGACTCAGGGGCGCAACGTCTACGCCTTCAGCGAGGCCTTCGATCCGCACTTTGCTTTCCTGCGCGGCGTGGCGCCGCCGGCTGTGTTCGCGGCCCTGGAGACGGTGAGCGAGGCCGACCTCGCCGAGTATCAGCAAGGCCACCTTACACGTGCCGACCTCGGGCGCGTGAAGCACTCGCTGGCCAACCTGCTGGCGCTGCTGCGCCCGCTGGTGGTGGTGGATGAGGCGCACAACGCCAAGACCGACACCACCTTCGCGACGCTGCGCCGCCTGGGCCCGAGCGCGATCCTCGAACTCACCGCCACGCCGGTGCCGAAGAAGACCAACGTGCTGTACAGCGTGAGCGCGCGCGAGCTGCAGGCCGAGGACATGATCAAGCTGCCGGTCATGCTGGCCGAGCACCGCGAATGGACCGGCGCGGTGCGCGATGCCGTGCTTCGCCGCCGACAGCTCGAATCCGAGGCCGGGCACGAGGATCGCTACCTGCGACCGATCGTGCTGTTCCAGGCCGAGGACAAGAGCGGCGAGGTAGCACCCGAGAAGCTGCGTGCCCACTTGCTGACGGAGAAGCTCGCGCGCGAAGACGAGGTGGTCATCGCCACCGGCGACCAGCGCGGACTCGACGGTATCGACCTGTTCGACTCCGCGTGCGCGGTGCGCTTCGTCATCACCGTCGAGGCGCTGAAAGAGGGTTGGGACTGCTCCTTCGCCTACGTGCTGTGCTCGCTGCAGAACGTGCGTTCGGGCAAGGACGTGGAGCAACTGCTCGGCCGCGTGCTGCGCATGCCCTTTGCGGCGCGGCGCCGCAGCCCGGCGCTGAACCGTGCCTATGCGCACGTGGTGGCGCGCAGCTTCAGCGAGGCGGCGACGGCACTGGCCGATCGCATGGTGCAGGGCATGGGGTTCGAGAAGTTCGACGCGGCCACCGCGCTGCTGCCCGACCCGGGGGTGGGTGATCTCTTCACAGCGGATGCGCCCGGGCCGGCGAACGCGCCCGCGCCGGTGCTCACGATCACCGTGCCGGCGTCTGCGGCACTTGCACTGAACAACGAGCCCGATGTGCAGGTGATCGCGGCGCCGTCCGCCAACGAACCCGCGCGGGTGCGCATGGCCGGCGAAGTGTCCGACGCCACGCTCGGCCGCGTGATGTCGGCCCTGCCGACCTCCGAGCGCGAAGCGGTGGCGGCGCAGGTGGCGCTGCACAACGAGTGCTGCCGTGCGCTGCGCGCGCCGGCCCAGCGTGGGGTGCCGTTCGCGCCGTTGCCGCGTCTGTGCGTGGGCCAGCCGGGTGCGCAGGTGGAGATGCAGCTGTTCGAGCGCGAGACGCTGGCCGAGATCGTGGCGTTCGATCTTCGCCGCAGCGATCCGCGGCCCGACTTGCCGGGGCTGCGCATGACCGAACAGAACGACCTGTTCGAGATCTACATGAACGACCAGCGCGTGGCGCTGCGCAAGGCGGCTGACGACGCTCAGCTCTCGCTCGACGCGGTAGCGATGGACGCAACCGAGACCGACCTCGTGCACTGGCTGGTGCAGGCGCTGCGGCAACCCGGATTGACCGAAGCAGAGCTGCGCGCGTGGACAGCGGCGCTCGTGGGAAGCCTGTGCTCTCAGGCCGGCCACAGCCTGACCTCACTGCTGCGCGCGCGGCAGATCGTGGCGCAGGCAGCTTCCCGGCGTATCGACGATCTGCGCGAACGCGCGCGCCGTCGCGGCTTCGACCAGCTGGTGCTCGAGGGCATGGCGCCCGACGGCTGGACCACGGGGCTCGCGCCGGCCTGGCAATTCAGCTTCAAGCCGGGTGTCTACCCGGCCCGCCAGCCTTACGTCGGCCGCTACTCCTTCGGCAAGCACTACTTCGAGGTGATCCATTCGCTCAAGGCCAAGGGCGAGGAGTTCGAGTGCGCGAAGGCACTCGATGCGATGGCCGAGGTCAAGCATTGGGTGCGCAATATCGAGAAGCAGGAGAATTTCTCCTTCTGGCTGCCGACGGCGAGCGACTACTTCTATCCCGACTTCGTGGCCGAACTGAACGACGGCCGTCTGTTTGTCGTCGAGTACAAAGGCGAGGCCTACGCCACCAACGACGACTCGCGCGAAAAGCGTGCCATCGGAAGCGCCTGGGCACGAGCGAGCGCAGGCCGCTGCGTATTCGTCATGGTCGAACGCAAACTCGATGGGCTCGACGTGGCCGCCCAGCTGCGGCGAGCCATCACGCACTGAGCCCGTGGCGAAACGTCAACCGAGCAACGCCGCCAGCGCGCGCTCGGCCTCGCCGGCGTCGATCGCCTCGGCCTCGGCCCAGGCCTGCAGCTGGTCGCGCCCGATGCGGCCGACGTTGAAGTAGCGCGCCTCGGGGTGCGACAGATAGAAGCCGCACACGCTGGCGGGCGGTGTCATCGCCAGGCTCTCGGTGAGGCCCATGCCGATCTCGTCGGGGCGCAGCAGATCGAACATCGCGCGCTTGATGCGATGGTCCGGGCACGCCGGGTAGCCCGGCGCCGGGCGGATGCCGCGGTAGGCCTCGCCGATCAGCTGCTCGTTGGTGAGCTGCTCGTCGGGCGCATAACCCCACAGTTCGGTGCGCACGCGGCGGTGCAGGTGCTCGGCAAAGGCTTCGGCCAGCCGGTCGGCGAGCGCCTTCAGCATGATGGCGCTGTAGTCGTCGTGATCGGCGAGGAACTGCGCCTCCTTGCGCTCGGCGCCGATGCCGGCCGTCACCGCGAACAGGCCCAGGTGGTCGTCGCGCACGCCGCGCGGCGCGACGAAGTCGGCCAGGCAGCGGTTGGGCCGGCGCACGCCATCGATCACCGGCCGCTCGGTCTGCATGCGCAGCGGCCGCCAGCGCAGCACCACGTCGCGGCGCGATGCGTCGGCGTACAGCTCGATGCAGTCGTCGTCGACCGTGTTGGCCGGCCAGATGCCCATCACGCCCTGCGCCTGCAGCCAGCGGCCTTCGATCGCGCGCTGCAGCAGCCGCTTGCCGTCGCTGAACACGCGCGTGGCCTCGGCGCCGACCACCTCGTCGCGCAGGATGTCGGGGAAGCGCCCCGCCAGGTCCCAGGTCTGGAAGAACGGGCCCCAGTCGATGCAGGCAGCGAGTTCGGCCAGATCCTGGTTGCGCAGCACGCGGCGGCCGATGAATTTCGGCGCCGGCGGCGCGTAAGCCACCCAGTCGATCGGCGTCTTGTTGGCGCGCGCCTGCGCCAGCGTGACGAGCGCAGCGGGCTTCTTGGCGGCGTGCAGCGCGCGCACGCGCTCGTAGTCGGCCTCTAGCTCGGCGATGAACTTCGCCGCGCGCTCGTCGGACAGCAGCTCCGCGCACACGCCCACCGAGCGCGACGCATCGGGCACGTAGACCACCGGCGCGTCGTAGTGCGGCGCGATCTTCACCGCGGTGTGCACGCGGCTGGTCGTCGCGCCGCCGATCAGCAGCGGGATCTTGCGCACGCGGAACCACTCGTCGCGCTGCATCTCGGCGGCAACGTGCTGCATCTCCTCGAGGCTCGGCGTGATCAGCCCCGACAGGCCGATGATGTCGGCGCCCTCGACCTTGGCCTTGGCGAGGATGTCCTGGCACGGCACCATCACGCCCATGTTGATGACGTCGAAGTTGTTGCACTGGAGCACGACGGTGACGATGTTCTTGCCGATGTCGTGCACGTCGCCCTTCACGGTGGCGATCACGATCTTGCCCTTCGAGCTGACCTCGCCGCCGGCGTCCTGCAGCGCGCGCTTCTCGGCCTCGATGTAGGGCAGCAGGTGCGCCACCGCCTGCTTCATCACGCGCGCGCTCTTCACCACCTGCGGCAGGAACATCTTGCCGGCGCCGAACAGGTCGCCCACGGTATTCATGCCGGCCATCAGCGGCCCTTCGATCACGTGCAGCGGCCGCCCGCCCGCGGCGCTCGTCTGCTGCCAGCACTCCTCGGTGTCGGCGACGATGAACTCGGTGATGCCGTGCACCAGCGCGTGCGCGAGGCGCTCGCTCACGCCGTGCGCGCGCCAGGCGAGCTTGCCCGACTCGTCCTTCGCGGCGCCCTTCACCGCGTCGGCGATTTCGAGCAGGCGCTCGGTGGCGTCGGTGCGGCGGTTGAGCACCACGTCTTCCACGCGCTCGCGCAGGCCGGGCTCGATCTCGTCGTAGACGCCGATCATGCCGGCGTTGACGATGCCCATGTCCATGCCGGCGCGGATCGCGTGGTACAGGAACACGGTGTGGATCGCCTCGCGCACGGGCTCGTTGCCGCGGAAGGCGAAGCTCACGTTGCTCACGCCGCCCGAGACCTTGGCGCCCGGCAGATTCGCCTTGATCCAGCGCGTGGCCTCGATGAAGTCGACCGCGTAGTTGGCGTGCTCCTCGATGCCGGTGGCGATCGCGAAGACGTTGGGGTCGAAGATGATGTCCTCGGGCGGGAAACCCACCTGCTCGGTGAGCAGGCGATAGGCGCGCGCGCAGATCGCGGTCTTGCGCGCGAAGCTATCGGCCTGGCCCTGCTCGTCGAAGGCCATCACCACCGCCGCCGCGCCGTAGCGGCGCACCAGCGCGGCCTGGCGCAGGAACTCGGCCTCGCCCTCCTTGAGCGAAATCGAGTTGACGATGCCCTTGCCCTGGATGCAGCGCAGCCCGGCCTCGATCACGCTCCACTTGGAGCTGTCGATCATGATCGGCACGCGCGCGATCTCGGGCTCGCCGGCGATGAGGTTGAGAAAGCGCACCATGGCCGCGCGCGAATCGAGCATCGCCTCGTCCATGTTGATGTCGATGATCTGCGCGCCGTTTTCCACCTGCTGGCGCGCCACCGACAGCGCATCCTCGAAACGGCCCTCGAGGATCATCCGCGCGAATGCCTTGGAGCCGGTGACGTTGGTGCGCTCGCCGATGTTGACGAACAGCGTGCCGGCGCCGATGGTCACCGGCTCCAGGCCGGCCAGGCGCATCGGCGGCAGCGCCGACGCATCATCGATCGAATGGGCTTGCGGCTCGTTCATCGCGCGGACACTCCAGCGGGCCTTGGCCGCGATGTCCTGCGGGGCTCACCCGCGAAGGCCGCGGCGGCGGCCGGGGTGAGCGCCGTTGCACGATGCAGCGGGCCCGCGGCCCGGCGGCATCCGGCCCGAGCCTGGCGGCGGCCTGTGGCACACCGTTGCAACGCTCCTCGAACCGAGCCGGCATTCTATGTGTCTATGGCGATTGAGCGACACTGCGGCGACACCCTGGTCCGCAGGGATGTGGCGGCCGGACCGCGAAGGAGCAACAACAGATGAGCGTGATCGACTGGCGGCTGGGCCTCGCGGCCGCGGCGCTGCTGGGCGGCTGCGCCTCGCAGGTGACGACGCCCGGCACCGCGCCGGGTGCCGAGCCGCCGCGGCCGGGGCAGCCGTCGCCCACCGTGCTGGCCGGCGAGGTGCGCTGGATGCGCTCGCTGTTCGAGGGCACGCCGGTGGGCGTGGCCGCCGAGCCCGACGGCGCGATGCGGGTCACGGTGCCGATGGAGTTCTCGTTCGACGCATCGTCCGCCACGCCGAAGCCGCCGCTGCGCGCGGTGATGGACAAGGTCTCGGCCACGCTGGCGCGCCAGCCCAGCGCTAAGGTGCAGGTCGGCGCGCCCGGCGCTGCCGCACGCGCCGGCGCGATGCGCAGCTACCTCACCGGCAAGGGCGTGCTCGCGCTGCGCGTGTCGACGATCGCCGCGCCGCCCGACGACAGCGTGCTGATGCGCGTGGTGCCCGGGCCGGTGGCCATCGACAAGCTCGACGACAGCGCATTGCCGCCGCCCAAGGGCGCGTTCCCGGGCAGCAAGCCGCCGGCGAAGCCTTGAAGTGAATCGAAGTGAAGACAGTGCGCCGCGCTCAGGCCGCGACCAGATCGCGCAGCAGCGGGTCGTGCCGCCCGCGCGGGCGGTAGGCCGAGACGCGCCGGGCGATCTCGGCGATGTGCTGCGGCGTCGTGCCGCAGCAGCCGCCGGCGATGTTGAGGAAGCCCGCGCGCGCGAACTCCTCCATCAGGCCGCCGGTGACGGCCGGCGTCTCGTCGAAGCCGGTCTCGCTCATCGGGTTGGGCAGGCCGGCGTTGGGGTAGCAGCTGATCCAGGTGTCGGCCGCGACCTTGGCCAGCTCCTCCAGGTACGGGCGCATCAGCGCCGCGCCGAGCGCGCAGTTCAGGCCCACCGCGATCGGCCGCGCGTGGCGCACCGAATGCCAGAACGCCGGCACCGTCTGCCCCGAGAGGATGCGCCCTGAGGCGTCGGTGACCGTGCCCGAGATGATCACCGGCAGCCGCTCGCCGCTGGACTCCATCAGCTCCTCGAGCGCGAAGATCGCGGCCTTGGCGTTGAGCGTGTCGAAGATCGTCTCGACGAGAAAGAGATCGGCCCCGCCTTCGAGCAGGCCGGACGCCTGCTCGTGATACGCCGCGCGCAGCTCCTCGAAGCTGGTGTTGCGCGCACCGGGGTCGTTCACGTCGGGGCTGATGCTCGCGGTGCGCGGCGTGGGGCCGAGCGCGCCGGCTACGAAGCGCGGCCGCTCGGGCGTGGCCACGGCATCGACCGCCTCGCGCGCGAGCCGGGCGGCAGCGACGTTCATCTCGCGCGCCGCGTCGGCGAGCGCGTAGTCTTCCTGCGCGATGCGCGTGGCGCCGAAGGTGTTGGTCTCGATGATGTCGGCGCCCGCGGCGAGGTAGGCGTCGTGGATCGCGCGCACCACCGCCGGCCGCGTGAGCGACAGCAGGTCGTTGTTGCCCTTGAGGTCCTTCGCGTGGTCCTTGAAGCGCTCGCCGCGGAACTCGGCCTCGCCCAGGGCGTGGCGCTGGATCATGGTGCCCATGGCACCGTCGATGATCACGATGCGCTGCTGCAGCAGCGCCGGCAGGCTGGCGGCGCGGGTGTAGGGCGGGCGGTTCATCGCGCAATTGTAGGAACCGGCGCGCGGCCTTGCCTACACGGTGGCTACTGCACCGAGTTGGAGAACTGGTGCTGGAACAGCGAGTGGCGGAACTCGATCTCGTGGGAGTCCTCGTCCATTGCCCACAGCGTGAGCAGCTTGGCCGGCATCGGCTTGGCAAACAGGTAGCCCTGCAGCTCGTCGCAGCGCAGGCCGAGCAGGATGTCGCGCTGGTTCTCGGTCTCCACGCCCTCGGCCACCACCTTGAGGCCGAGCGCGTGGGCGAGCTTGATCACCGCGTCGACCACCGCCAGCGCGTCGGAGCTGTGCTCGATGTCGGCCACGAAGCCGCGGTCGATCTTCAGCTGCCGTGCCGGCAGCTTGCGCAGGTAGGCCAGGCTCGAGTAGCCGGTGCCGAAATCGTCGATCGACAGCGACGCACCCACGCGCGCCAGGTGGCCGAACGAGCGCATCGTGGCCTGCGTGTCTTCCATCGCCACCGATTCGGTGATCTCGAAGGTCAGCAGCCCCGGATCGACGCGGTGCGCCTCCAGCGCGCGGCGGATGCGCGGCACCAGATCGTCCTGGCGCAGCTGGTGCATCGACAGGTTCACCGCCACGCGCATGCGCAGCCCGAGGTCCAGCCACTGGCGGATCTGGTGGCAGGCCTCCTCGATCACCCAGTTGCCGATGCTGCCGATCAGGCCGAAGCGCTCGGCCACCGGGATGAACACCTCGGGGCTGATCAGGCCGCGCGTGGGATGGTCCCAGCGGATCAGCGCCTCGACGCCGGTGACCTGGCCCGATGCGGCATGGATCTTGGGCTGGAAGTACAGCTGCAGCTGCTTGCGCTCGATGGCCAGGCGCAGGTCGTTCTGCATCTCGACCTGCTCGCGCACGTCGAGGTCCATGCGGGCCTCGAAGAAGGCGTAGGTCGAGCCGCCGGTGCGCTTGGCTGCGTACATCGCGGCGTCGGCGTTGGCGATCAACTTGGCCGTCGAGCCATGCTCGGGGAACAGCGCGATGCCGATCGAGCACGAGAGTTTCACCTCGCCGCGGTTGGGCAGCCGATAGGGCCGGCCGAGCGCCTGCAGCACATGCTGCGCGGCGGCGGCAGCGCCGTCCTGGCCGCCGGGGCCGGGCACCAGCAGCAGGAATTCGTCGCCGCCCACGCGCGCCGCGGTGCCGTGCTGGCCGGCCAGCGCCAGCAGCCGCTCGCCCACCTCGCGCAGCACCACGTCGCCGGCGGCGTGGCCGAAGGAATCGTTGATCGGCTTGAAGCCGTCGAGGTCGATGAACAGCACCGCCATCGCGCTCGGTGCGCGGCCCACGCGCTTGAGCGTCTGCTGCAGGCGTTCCTCGAACAGCAGCCGGTTGGGCAGCGTCGTCAGCGGATCGCAGAAAGCCTGGCGGCGCAGCTGCGTGTTGGCCTCGTCGAGCGAGTTGGCCAGCGTATGCGTGCGCGCGCGGTTGCGAGCCTCGACCCACACGCTGAGCAGCGCCATCGCCACCGCGAGCGCGCCCACCGAGGCGGCGAGCGTCAGGCCCGACGCGTCGAGGCCTTCGGCGCCGAGCGGCGGCGCGTCGGCGAAATGCACCGCCTGCATCGCCATGGCGTGCGCGCAGGCCAGGCCGACACCCAGCACACCGACGCCGGTGGCTGTCTGCGCGGTGGAGCCGTCATGCGTCGCGGTGGCCGCCGGCGTGTCGAGCCACCACAGCGTCAGCGCGGCGCTGACCAGCAGCATCGCCACCGCCGCCATGCCCCAGCCGGGATGCCACACCGGAGCGCCGGAGCCGGCCGGCAGCAGCCGCACCGCCGCCAGCATCGCCGAACCCATCACGAGGCCGATCACCCAGGGCATCAGCAAGGCGCGCGAGCGCGAGGCGTGCAGCTGCTGGGCCAGCAGCAGCGTGGCGCCCGCGGCGGCCACGCACACCGCCCAGGCGGCAGCGATCCACTTCAAGCCGTACACGGCGCCGACCGCGGTGCGGCCCGACAGCAGGGCCAGCGATTGCGCCGACCACAGGCCGGTGCCCACCGCCACCGCGCCGCCGAGCACCCAGCTCCAGCCGATCATCGCGTCGGCCGAGCGCGTGGTGCGCAGCGCGTGCATCAGCACGGTCGACGTGAGGCCCGCCACCAGCATGGCCAGCAAGGTGAGCAGCGGTCGGATATCCGGATCGATCATGGGCGGCGGTCGGCGCGTCGCAACTGAGGCGGAACAAGTGCTGCAAATTGTCCCGATCGCCTTCGCCCACCGGGCGGAATTACGGTGACAAACACCACGCGGCGCCTGCGATCCGCGAGCGCGGGCAGGCCCCTCGTCCGCGGGGTGCGACGCGAAATCGAGAGCTTGTTCGCGTGCGCGCGGGCGCTACTGCACGAAGCCCATCGGCGCGCCGCGGTGGCGCACCTCGGGCTTCACGCGATGCTCGCCTTCGAGCTGCGACAGGAACTCGTCGGCATCGAAGGCCGCGCCGAGCAGCTCGACCTGCCGCTGCACGGCGGCGAAATCACCCGGCGTCAGCTGCTCCAGCCTGGCGAGGCGCCGGCGGTGCTCGTCGCCGAGCGCGCCGGCATCGCCGGCCAGCGCCTCGGCGACGAACATGCGTTCGCGCTGCTGCTGCGTGAGCGGCAGGAAGCGGATCTTGAACGTGAAGCGGCGCAGTGCCGCCGCATCGAGATCGTCGAACAGATTGGTGGTGCAGATGAACACGCCGGCGAAGCGCTCCATGCCCTGCAGCATCTCGTTGACTTCGGTGATCTCGTAGGTGCGCTCGGCGCGCTGGCGGTTGCGCAGGAAGCTGTCGGCCTCGTCGAGCAGCAGCACGGCCTGCTCGGCGAGCGCCTCCTCGAACATGCGCGCCATGTTCTGTTCGGTCTCGCCGACGAACTTGCTCACCAGGTCGCTCGCCTGGCGGATCATCAGCGGTCGCCCAAGCGCCTGCGCGATGTGCTCGGCCAGCGCCGTCTTGCCGGTGCCCGGCGCGCCGTGCAGGCACAGCGTGCCGTGGCCGCGCCGCTGCAGCGCCTCGACGATGCGCGGCAACGCGAAGCGCGTCTCCACGTTCAGCAGCTCGATGTCCCACGTCGTCACGCGCGGGCGCTGTCCCTTCGCGGCCTCGCTGGCGCGGCCGAGCGCGCGGTCGGCATGCGCGAGCTGGCGCTCGATCAGCGATTCGATCTCGCCGGCGCCGCCGGCGCCACCGGCGAGCCGCGCCAGGCGCACCGCGGTGCGCACCTGCGCCGGCGTGAGCGCCTTGCGCTCGGCCAGGCGCGCGGCGAACGCGGGGCTGACCTCGATGCCCTGCAGCGCGCGCGTGACCAGCGCCTCGCGCGCGCCGGGCGGCGGCGACTTCAGCTCCAGGTGGTACTGAAAGCGCCGGCGGAACGCCGGGTCGATCTGCTCGATGCGGTTGGTGACCCAGATCACCGGCACCGGGTTGGTTTCGAGGATCTGGTTGACCCAGGCCTTGCCGCTGACGCTGCCGGTGGGCGGCGCGTCGCTCGCGTCGAGGCGGGCCATGATCTGCGCGGCGTCGCTCGACAGCGGCGGGAACACGTCTTCGACCTCGTCGAACAGCAGCGCCACGTCGGGGCTGCCGCGCAGGAAGGCCTGGCTCACCTGCAGCGAGCGGTAGCGGTCGCGGCCCGACAGCGAATTGCCGTCGCGGTCGGCCGATTCCACCTCGTACAGCGTGAGCCCCGCGGCCTGCGCGCACACGCGCGCAAGTTCGGTCTTGCCGGTGCCCGGCGGCCCGTACAGCAGCACGTTGACGCCGCATTCCTTGCCCGCCACGGCATTGCGCAGCAGCGCGACGATCACGCCCACGTCGTCGGCGACGAACTCGAAGTCGCCGGCGCCCAGCTCGCTCTTGCGCGACGGCCGCGTGAACACCGCCATCAGCTCGTCGGGGCCGCGGTATTCGCGCATCAACACCTGCGGCATCTGCTCGCTGACCTTCATCAGGTCGGCGAGGTCGGTGATGTTGTGCTCCGACAGCAGGTTCTCGACCATGCCGATGCGCTCGAGCCGGCTGCCGGCGCGCAACGCGTCGGCCACCTCGCGCTGATCGACCCCCGCCACCGAGGCCAGCGCCGCGTAGGCCTCCTGCGCATTGGCGACCTTGAACTCCACCAGCAGCCCGCGCAGCTCGCGCTGGTAACGCGCCAGCGTGCCGTACAGCAGCAGCGCGCGCTCGGCCGGGTTGAGCTGCAGCAGATGCGCCAGCGCGTCGATGTTCTTCTCGACCAGCGTCGAGGCCTTCTTCAGGTCGCGCTGCAGCCATTCGGCGGTGGCGGCGAGCACGGCCTGCACGTCCTTCGGCGAATCCTTGGCGTATTCGTCGAGGTAGAAGTACAGCGTGCCCTCGTCGTAGGCACCGCGCCAGGTGCCGTGGCGTTCGATGAAGGCGGCATCGGAGAGCGCCTCGTGGCCGCGCCAGTGGTCGTTGCCCTCGCAGCGGCGCGCCAGGTACTGGCGCAGCCGCGCCAGCACGTGCGGCGGCCACACCAGGTGGCGGCCCACCAGCGCCATCAGGCTCGCGCAGTCGCGCCGCAGGTTGAAGCGGCCCGGATGCGTCAGCGTCAGCGTGAGCACGAAGCGCGTGCACAGCCGGTCGAGCAGCGGGGCATCGACCAGCTGGGGCGACAACAGGGGCTTGGCGTTGGCGTGCGAGCGGGCGACCATGGGCTTCGGCGCGGCAGGCGAGCGGCATGCCGCACGGTCGACGTTAACGCAGGACGCGCCGAACGGGAGGACGAGAACCCTGATGCGCGCGGGCGCTTCGCGCCCTAAGGTGGCGGATGGACTGCAGCTGCCGCAGCGGCGGCACGGTGCGCCGGATTCAGTGCAGCACCACCGGCTGCTGGGCGAGCTGGGTGTAGCCCTCGATGAATGCGTCGAAGGCCTCGGGCGAAGTGCCGCGCTCGGCCAGCTCGCGTACGCCGCGCTGGAAGCTCTCGGCCGCGGCGCCTTCGAGGAAGATCTCCTTGCGCGCGAACTTGTCGACGATCTCGTAACCGCCGGTGCGGCGTGCCTCGGCACCCTCGCCGACGGCAACGTCGAATTCCACGATCACGTACTGGTCCGAGTTGTAGACCATCTGCATGGTGCTGACGCTCCTTGATTCAGCACATGCGGCCGGCGGCGCGGGTTTCAAGTGCCGGGTCAGGTGTCCGGCGGTGGCGCCTTCAGCTCCTCGAGCGTCCATTCGAGCGTTTCGCCGCCCGGCACCTGCGCCTGCCGCAGGCGCAGCGGCCAATGGTCGCGAGACGGATCGAGCCACAGCTCGATGCGCAGGTCGTACAGATGTTCGGGCTCGCGCACCAGATGCAAGGCCTGCGCGGGGCCGCCAGGCAGCTCCAGCGCCACCGGCCCCATGACGCGGAAGCGCCAGCGCGCGGTGGCGCCGCGCGCGCCCACGACCTGCAGCACGACTTCGTCGCTGCCGACGGGCAAGGCGGCGGCGATGGCGGCCAGCTGCACCAGCCAGCTCAGGCGGTCCTGCACACCGGGGACCATCGGGAACTCCCAGCGCGGCCCCGAGAACGAGATGCGCCCTTGCGGGCGCTGGAAGTTCGCCGCATGCGCGGCGCGCCCACGCCGGCGATCGGCCAGCCGCTGCGGCGCCAGGCCGGCGTCGTCGAAGCTGCCTTCGCTGCGCTGCTCCAGCGTCGCGCCCCGCGGCAACGTGGCCTGCAGCTGCAGCTCGTAGCGCTCGGCAGCGGGCTGCCAGCGCAACGTGGCTTCGCCGAGCGCATCGCCGCGCCGCAGCGCGTAGCGAAGCAGCGCCGCCGGCGGCGGCCGTGTGGCGTAGACCGGCGGCGGCGTATCGGGCATCGGTGCATCGTCGCGCGGGGGTGGCGGCAACGCGGGCGTCGCGGGCTGCGCTGCATCGCGCGGCAGCGGCGGTGCTTCACGCGGCAGTGCCGGTGCGCCAGCCGCTGTGCGCTCGGTCGCCCTGTGCGCCGGTTGGCGCTGCGTCACCGGCACGGCATCAACGGCCGCAGCGCCTGCCGGCTCGGCATAGCGCGCCATCGTCGATTCGACGGCCGGTGCCGCCTGTGGCCTCGAGTTCGCCGCGACCTGCGGCGCCACCACGACCACCGAGCGCAGCGGCGCTGCGTCGCGCGCGCCCGACGCGTCGCGCCGGCCCGCGCCGGCGAGCAACAGGGCGTGCAGCGCGATCACCGCCGCCACGAGGCCCATGCACGCGCCGATGCGCGCGTGGCGCCGGCCGGGCCGGGCCAGGCGTTGATCGACGATGTTCGGACCGGACCCGTGGCGCATCGGACAATGGTGCCACCGAACCCGGCCCCGACCCCATGAAACTCGCCACCTTCAACGACGGCTCCCGCGACGGGCAGCTGATGGTCGTCTCGCGCGACCTCGCGCAGACGCATTTCGCCAGCGGCATCGCCACACGGCTGCAGCAGGTGCTCGACGACTGGAACTTCCTGTCGCCGCAGCTCGAATCGCTGTACCAGAGCCTCAACAGCGGCCGCGCGCCGCGCGCGTTTGCCTTCGATGCGCGCCAGTGCATGGCGCCGCTGCCGCGCGCCTACCAATGGGCCGACGGCTCGGCCTACCTCAACCACGCCGTGCTGCTGCGCCGCGCGCGCGGCCAGGAGCCGACCGAGAAGATGCGCAGCGACCCGCTGATGTACCAGGGCGGCAGCGACGACCTGCTCGGCGCGCACGACGACGTGCGCCTGCCGCGCGTGAGCTGGGGGCTCGACTTCGAGGCCGAGCTGGCGGTGATCACCGGCGACGTGCGCCAGGGCGCGCGCGCCGACGAGGCGCTCGACGGCGTGCGCCTCGTCGCGCTGCTGAACGACTGGACGCTGCGCGAGCGCGTCGCCGCCGAGCTGGCCAAGGGCTTCGGCTTCCTGCAGAGCAAGCCGGCCACCGCCTTCGCGCCGCTGGTGCTGACGCCCGACGAGTTCGGCGCTGCCTGGCAGGGCGGCCGCCTGCACGCGTGGCTGGAGGTGCAGCTCAACGGCGAGCGCCTCGCGCGCTGCGACACCGGCCCCGAGATGGTGTTCCATTTCGGCCAGCTGATCGCGCATCTGGCCAAGACGCGGCGCGTGCGCGCCGGCTCGATCATCGGCAGCGGCACCGTCAGCAACGAGGACCGCAGCCGCGGCGTGTGCTGCCTCGCCGAGCGCCGCGCGATCGAGACGCTCGACGAGGGCGAGCCCGGCACGCCCTGGCTGCAGCACGGCGACCGCGTGCACATCGATTGCGTCGATGCCGACGGCCGCAGCTGGTTCGGCGCCATCGACCAGCGCGTGGTGCCGGCGCGCGAGGCGGTGCGCACGAGCGACATCGCCGCCAACGACGCCGACGTGCAAGGCGCCGCGGCCGGATGAGCCGGGTCCGCGCAGGCGGCGGCGGCGCGCGCCGCCCCTCGGTGGCGCTCGCGTTGTCACGGGCACTGGCATTGCTGCGGGCCCTGGCTTGCGCGGCGCTCGCCGCGTGGGCACTCGGCGCTCGCGCGCAGGCGGCCGACGCCTGCCCGCCCGCACCGCGGCTGCCGACGCCCGAGCAGGTGCAGACGGCGCAGCGCGAAGCACGCGACCACGGCTTCCTGTGGCGGGTCACGAAAGACGGCCGCAGCTCCTACCTCTTCGGCACGCTGCACGTCGGCCGTCTGGCCTGGGCCTTCCCCGGGCCGCGCCTGCGCGCCGCGCTGCGCCAGGTGGACGAGCTGGCGCTCGAACTCGACCTCGCCGATCCGGCGGTGATGCAGGCCATGGCCGGCGCGGCCCGCGCGGCGCCGCCGGTGCTCGACCCGGCGCTGCGCGAGCGGCTGCAGCGGCAGGTCGCCGCGGCCTGCGTCGGTGAAACCGCGCTGCAGGCGCTGCACCCGGTGATGCAGGCCGTCACGCTGACGGTGCTGGCCGGCCGCTGGGAGGATCTCGACGCCGGCTACGCGCAGGAGCTCATGCTCGGCGCGCAGGCGCGCTCGGCCAAGCTGCCCATCGTGTCGCTCGAATCCGCGCAGGCGCAGCTCGAGCTGCTGATGCCGCGCGACGAGGCCGAGCTGGCGCGCGTGGTCGCGCAGGCGCTGGAGCAGCTCGAGCAGGGTCGCGTGCGGCCGCTGCTGCGCCGGCTGGCGCAGGTGTGGGAGCGCAGCGAGCTCGACGCGCTCGAACGCTACACCGAGTGGTGCGCATGCGCCGACACCGACGACGATCGCGCCTTCCTCGCGCGGCTCAACGACGAGCGCAACGCGCCGATGGCCGAGCGCATCGCCGGCCTGCACGCGCAAGGCAGGCGCCTGCTCGTCGCGGTGGGCGCGCTGCACATGACCGGGCCGCAAGGCCTGCCGCGCCTGCTCGCGGCGCGCGGCTTTGCCGTCGAACAGCTCACCCCCGCACCCGCCGCGCGCTAGGATGCCCGGCACGCCGCCTCGGCGGCATCCACCCTTCGAGGAGAGTCCATGGCCGATTCCGCCGCCGCGTTCACCAAGCTGGTGCCGGGTTTCGAGTTCCTGCAGGGCCTGGTCAAGAACGCCGGCGCCGCGCTGCCGAGCGTGGGCCAGTGGATCGCGCCGACGCTGAACCCCGAGGAGCTGGAAAAGCGCATCGAGGAGCTGCGCACCGTGCAGTTCTGGCTGGAGCAGAACGCGCGCATGCTGGCCGCGACGATCCAGGCCCTCGAGGTGCAGCGCATGACGCTGTCGACGCTGAAGACGATGAACGTCTCGGTCGGCGAACTGCGCGATTCGCTGACGCTCAAGCCGCGCGCAGCCGATACCGACGCCGACGAAGCAGCGCAGCCCGCGCCCGCCAGGCGCCGCGCGCGCAAGCCGGCCCCGGCCAAGGCCGCCGCCGCGCCGGCGGGCGTGGTCGACCCGATGCAGTGGTGGGGCGCGCTGACCAAGCAGTTCACGCAACTCGCTGCCGGCGCGATGAAAGACAGCGCCACCGACGCCGCCAAGAGCCTCGCGGGCTCGATGGTCAAGCAGTCGTTCGACGCCGCCGGGCAAACGCTGAAGAAGGCCGCGGCGATGCCCGCCGCGGTGGCGCAGACCGCCGCCGGCGTGGCCGCGCGCACCGCGAAGGCCATCGCGCCGAGCCCGGTGGTCAAACGCAAGGCGCCCGGCAAGGCCGCCGGCAAAACGGCCGCCGGCAGCAAGCGCGCCAAGCGCGCGAGCACCGCCTGAGCCCGGTGCGGCCTGGGGCAACCGCATCATGAGCCTGCGCTGCGTGCATGCCGCCAGCGGCGAGGCCGATGCGCAGGCGGCGTGGGCGGCGGTGCATTCGCAACTGGCAGCACAGGCGGCGCAAGCAGCGCAGCACGGCGGCTTCGCGCCGACGCTCGCCTTCGTCTACCTCACCGACCACCATGCCGCGGCGGCCGAGACGCTGCTGGCCGGCGTGCGCTCGGCATGGCCGGGCATCGCCGTCACCGGCTGCTCGGGCATCGGCGTGGCGGCCACCGGCACCGAGTACTTCGACCAGCCCGGCCTCGCGGTGATGCTCGCCAACCTGCCGCGGGAGCGGTTCACGCTCTTCAGCGGGCGCTCGCCGCTGCCGCGCGACGCGGCCTGGGCCGCGCTGGTGCACGCCGACGGCGCCACGCCCGAGCTGCAGGAGCTGGTCGACGAGTTGAGCGAGCGGGTGCAGTCGCGCTATCTCTTCGGCGGCATCGCGCAGGGCCGCACGCGCACCGTGCTGCTGGCCGACGCGGTGTTCGACGGCGGCCTCGCCGGCGTGGCCTTCGATGCCGAGGTGGCGCTGGTGTCGCGCGTCACGCAGGGCTGCCAGCCGGTGGGGCGCAGCCACCGCATCACGCGCGGCGAGGGCTCGGTGGTGCTGGCGCTCGACGACGAACCGGCGCTCACGGTGCTGCTGCGCGAGCTGGGTGTCGACCTGGCCGAGCCGCGGCGCGCCGTGCCGGTGCTGCGCAGCACGCTGGTGGGCCTGAGCGACGCCGGCGACGCGATGCTCGCGCGTGGCGGGCAGTTCGGCACCGACACGCGCGTGCGCCATTTGATCGGCCTCGACCCCAACCGCCTCGGCTTCGCGGTGGCCGACAGCGTGGCGCCCGACATGCAGCTCGCGTTCTGCCAGCGCCACGTGGAGGCCGCTCGACGCGACCTGGTGCGCATCTGCACCGAGGTGCGCGAGGAGGTCGAGGCCGGCGCCACGTCGGCGGTGCCCGCAGCGGCCGGCACCGAGGCCGAGCCGCGACGCATCGCCGGCGCGATCTACGTCTCGTGCAACGGCAGAGGCGGCGCGCACTTCGGCGCGCCGTCGGCCGAGCTGCAGATCATCCAGCGCGCGCTCGGGCCGGTGCCGCTGGTGGGCTTCTTCGCCGGCGGCGAGATCGCGCGCCATCATCTGTACGGGTATACGGGCGTGCTGACGGCGTTCGTCGCCTGAGCCGCAGCCGCTACAGTGGCGGTCGATGAGCACCGCCGACACCGCCACGCCCGCCGAGCGCGCACAGCGGCAGCACGCAGTAGTTGCAGCACTGTCGCGCGTGCTGCCGCCGCACGCGCTGCTGCACCGGCGCGAAGACACGGTGCCCTACGAGTGCGACGGCCTCACCGCCTACCGCCAGCAGCCGCTGGTGGTTGCGCTGCCCGAGACCGAGGCGCAGGTCGGCGCGGTGCTCGCCGCCTGCCATGCAATGCAGGTGCCGGTGGTCGCGCGCGGCGCGGGCACGGGCTTGTCGGGCGGCGCGCTGCCGCATGCGATGGGCGTGACGCTGTCGCTGGCCAAGTTCAACCGCATCCTGAAGGTCGACCCGACGAGTCGCACCGCCACCGTGCAATGCGGCGTGCGCAACCTGGCGATCAGCGAGGCCGCGGCGCCCCATGGTCTGTACTACGCGCCCGATCCGTCGAGCCAGATCGCCTGCACCATCGGCGGCAACGTGGCCGAGAACTCCGGCGGCGTGCATTGCCTCAAGTACGGCCTCACGCTGCACAACGTGCTGCGCGTGAAGGGCTTCACCGCCGAGGGCGAGCCGGTGGAGTTCGGCAGCCTCGCGCTCGACGCCGCGGGGCTCGACCTGCTCGCCGTGGTGGTGGGCAGCGAAGGCATGCTCGCAGTCGCCACCGAGGTCACGGTGAAGCTCGTGCCCAGGCCGCTGCTCGCGCGCTGCATCATGGCCGGCTTCGCCGACGTGCGCGCCGCCGGCGACGCGGTGGCGGCGATCATCGCGGCCGGCATCATCCCGGCCGGCCTCGAGATGATGGACAAGCCGATGACCGCGGCGGTGGAAGACTTCGTGCACGCCGGCTACGACCTCGACGCCGCGGCCATCCTGCTGTGCGAGAGCGATGGCACGCCGGAGGAAGTGGGCGAGGAGATCGAGCGCATGCTGGCCGTGCTGAAGAGCGCCGGCGCGACGCGGCTCGAAGTGAGCGAGAACGAAGCCCAGCGCCTGACCTTCTGGAGCGGCCGCAAGAACGCCTTCCCCGCCAGCGGCCGCATCAGCCCCGATTACATGTGCATGGATTCGACGATCCCGCGCAAGCGGCTGGCCGACATCCTGCAGGCGATCCAGCAGATGGAGGTCAAACACGGCCTGCGCTGCTGCAACGTCTTTCATGCCGGCGACGGCAACCTGCACCCGCTGATCCTGTTCGATGCCAACGACGCCGACCAGCTGCGCCGCGCCGAGGCCTTCGGCGCCGACATCCTGGAAACCAGCGTCGAGATGGGCGGCACCGTCACCGGCGAGCACGGCGTGGGCATCGAGAAGCTGAGTTCGATGTGCGTGCAGTTCAGCCCCGAGGAACGTGCGCAGATGGAAGCGCTCAAGCGCGCCTTCGATACGCAGGGGCTGCTCAACCCGGGCAAGGTGATCCCCACGCTGCACCGCTGCGTCGAGTACGGCAAGATGCACGTGAAGAAGGGGTTGCTGCCGTTCCCCGAGCTGGAACGCTTTTAGATGGACGCCGCGCTGCAACGCCTGATCGACCAGGTGCAGACCGCGCGCGCGATGAAGACCGCGCTCGACATCCGCGGTGGCTCGACCAAGGCCTTCTACGGCGAGACGCCGCGCGGCGAGCCGCTCGACGTGCGGCCGCTGGCCGGCATCAGCGCCTACGAGCCGAGCGAGCTGGTGGTCACCGTACGCGCCGGCACGCCGCTGGCCGAGCTGGAGGCGGCGCTGGCCGAGCGCGGCCAGTGTCTGCCCTTCGAGCCGCCGCGGTTTGCCGCAGGCTCCACGTCGAGGCAGACGGTGCCTGTGGGCACCGTGGGCGGCATGGTCGCCGCCGGCCTTGCCGGGCCAGCGCGCGCGGCCGTGGGCAGCGTGCGCGACTACGTGCTCGGCGCCACGCTGCTCAACGGCCGCGCCGAGGTGCTCAGTTTCGGCGGCCAGGTGATGAAGAACGTGGCCGGCTACGACGTCTCGCGGCTGCTCGCCGGCTCGATGGGCATCCTCGGCGTGATCTGCGAGGTCTCGCTCAAGGTGCTGCCGGTGCCGCCGGCGACGCTGACGTTGCGCTTCGAGCTCGACCAGGTCGCGGCGCTGGCGCAGCTCGCCGCCTGGGGCGGCAAGCCGCTGCCGATCCACGCCAGCGCGTGGTGGAGCGGCATGCTGGTGCTGCGCCTGGCCGGCGCGCGGGCCGCCGTGCAAGCCGCCGCGCAGCAGCTCGGCGGCGAAGCGATAGCCCCCGCACTCGCGCAGACCTTCTGGGACGGCCTGCGCGATCAGCACGACGAGTTCTTCACCGACGCCGCGATGGCCGTCGCCGCGGGCCAGACGCTGTGGCGCCTCGCGCTGCCGCCAACCGCCGCGCCGATCGCCCTGCCCGGCGCGCAGCTGATCGAATGGGGCGGCGCGCAGCGCTGGCTGGTCAGCGCCGAGCCGGCGGCGCAGGTGCGCGCGGTGGCGCTGGCCGCCGGCGGGCATGCCTGCGCCTTTCGCTGCGGCGGCGTGCGCAGCAGCGTGTTCGCGCCGCTGGCCGCGCCGCTGGCGCGCATCCACCGCGAGCTGAAGGCGGCGTTCGACCCCGACCGCGTGTTCAACCCCGGCCGCCTCTACCCGGAACTTTAGATGGACAGCGATGTCGTGGCCGGCATGCAGGCCTACTACGTGCAGCGCGCCGCGTACTACGAGCGCGTCTATCACAAGCCCGAGCGGCAGGCCGACCTGCGCGCGATGGAGGCCTGGCTGCCGGGCCCCTTCGCCGGCCGCCGCGTGCTCGAAATCGCCTGCGGCACCGGCTGGTGGACGCCGCACGGCGCGCGCGATGCGGCGAGCTGGCTGGCCACCGACGTCAACCCGGAGACGATTGTCCTCGCCCGGGCCAAGCCGCTGCCGGCGTGCGTGCGCTTCGCCACCGTCGATGCCTACTCGATGAGCGAACTCGGCAGCGCCACGTTCGACGCCGCGCTCGCCGGCTGCTGGTGGAGCCATGTGCCGCTGGCGCGGTTGCCGGGTTGGCTCGCGACGCTGCACGCGCGGCTCGAACCCGGCGCGCGCGTGGTGATGCTCGACAACTCGTACGTGCAGACGAGCAGCACGCCGATCTCGCGCCGCGACGCCGACGGCAACAGCTATCAGATGCGCACGCTCGACGACGGCAGCGTGCACGAGGTGCTGAAGAACTTTCCCACGCGCGACGAGGCGTTCGCCGTGCTCGGCCCGCGTGCGCGCGCGCCGCAGTGGATCGCGCGCACGCACTACTGGATCCTCTGCTACGAACTGAGCTGACGCCCGAACGGCCCCGATGCAGACCGCCCTCGCCCCCGAATTCCGCGACACGCCAGACGGCCAGGCGGCCGAAGCCATCCTGCGCAAGTGCGTGCACTGCGGCTTCTGCACCGCCACCTGCCCCACCTACCAGCTGCTCGGCGACGAGCTCGACGGGCCGCGCGGCCGCATCTACCTGATCAAGCAGGTGCTCGAAGGCCAGCGCGCCACGCGCAGCACGCAGCTGCACCTCGACCGCTGCCTCACGTGCCGCAACTGCGAGAGCACCTGCCCGTCGGGCGTGCGCTACGGCGAGCTGGTGGACATCGGCCGCGCCATCGTCGAGCGGCAGGTCGAGCGGCCGGCCGCCGAGCGCGCCGCGCGCTGGGCGCTCAAGGAGGGCATGACCTCGTCGCTGTTCGCGCCGGCGCTGCGCGCGGGGCAGGCGGTGCGTGGCCTGCTGCCAGCGGCGCTGCGCGACAAGGTGCCCGCGCGCGCCGCGCCCGACGTGCACCGCTGGCCGCGGCGCGAGCATCCGCGCAAGGTGCTGCTGCTGATGGGCTGCGTGCAGCCGACGCTGATGCCCAACATCAATTCGGCCACCGCGCGCGTGCTCGACGCTGCCGGCATCCAGACCCTGGTCGCCGCCGAGGCCGGCTGCTGCGGCGCGCTGCGCACGCACCTGGCCGACGCCGAGGGCGGCCGCGCCGACATGCGGCGCAACATCGACGCCTGGTGGCCGCTGGTGCAGGGCCTCGGCGGCCAGGAGCCGGTGGAGGCGATCGTGATGAACGCCTCGGGCTGCGGCGTGATGGTCAAGGACTACGGTCACGCGCTCGCGCGCGACCCGGCCTATGCCGACAAGGCGCGGCGCATCGCGGCGCTGACGCGCGACCTGAGCGAGCTGCTGCCAGAGCTGGTGCCCAAGCTCGCGCCGCGCCTGGCCAAGCGCAGCGCACCGCGCCGCCTCGCCTACCACAGTCCGTGCACGCTGCAGCACGGCCAGCAGCTGCGCGGCGGCGTGGAGGCTGCGCTGCGCGAGCTGGGCTTCGAGATCGAGCTGCCGCGCGAGGAGAGCCACCTGTGCTGCGGCTCGGCCGGCACGTACTCGGTGCTGCAGCCCGCGCTCGCGCACCAGCTGCGCGAGCGCAAGCTCGGCCACCTGGGTGCGCTAAAGGCCGAGACCATCGTCTCGGCCAACATCGGCTGCATCCAGCACCTGCAGTCGGGCACGCGCACGCCGGTGCGCCATTGGGTGGAAGTGCTCGACGAGGCGATCGCCGGCTGATCAGCGCGGCGGCAGCCCCGCCCCCGGCGGCGGCGCTGGCACCCAGACCCGGCCGCGCGGATACGGCACCACGCGTGGCGTGAGCACGCCATCGGCCAGCAGATCCACGTCGGGCGCGGCGGCGAGCACGTAGGCCGACACGCCGCCGCCGCCGGCGCGCGCGGGCTCGACGGCGGCCCAGAAGCCCACGTCCTCGAGCGTCTCGGTGGCCAGATCGTCGACGAGGCGCAGCACGCCGTTGAACCACTGGTAGGCCTGCGCGCGTTCGGCGGGCGAGGCACCGCGCGCCTCGGCTTCACGGGCCAGCGCCGCCATCTTCTCGACGCGCGGCGCCAGCGCCTCGCGCGCGCTGGCCAGCAGCGCGCGCCCCTCGTTCAACTGCTGCTGCGCGAGCTGCTGGTGGCGCTGCACGAGAGTCATGCGCGCGTTAGGGGTCAGGGCCGGCGCGGCATCCAGCTCGGCATGCTGGCGCGCATAGGCGCGGCGCTGCTCGAAGAGCTGGCGGCGCAGGCCCGACGCGCTCGGCTGCATGCGCATCGATTCGATGCGGTAGGCGGCGATCGGCGGCAGGCTCGCCGGATCGATCGGGCGATCGATGTCCTTCAGCAGCTGCGCCACCTGCGGGTCGCTCGACCGCAGCACCGGGCGTTCGCCGCGGCGCATCGCGCGCTCGGCATCGGCGGTCGCGGCCTCGAGCCCCTTGGCCAGACGCGCCAGCCCGGGGTCGTTCTCCATCGCGGCGAGATTGCCCTGGATCTGCCGGGCCGACGCGGCGGCCACCGGCGCCAGCAGCGCCTGGGCCGCCTGCGCGCGCTGCTGCCAGGCCGGGTCGGCCGGCGTGACGATCAGGCCCTGCTCGACGCGACGCACCGCCACGCTGGCGCGCGCCTCGGCCACCGTGGCCGGCAGCGCGGGCGCCTGCACGATCAGGTTGCGCCACTGGTCGGCGTCACCGGCGCGCACTGCAGTGGCCGCGGTCATCGCTGCACCGGCCAGCAGCAGCGCCCGGCCGAAGCCCGTCCATGCATGCGTCCGTGTCATCGCCCGGTCCGGTCGTCTGCCCATGCAGCATGATCGCGCTGCCACGGCACCGCGGCCGACGCTGCACCGCGCCCGGCGTGACGGGTTGCACGCCGCCGGATTCAACATCGCAGCGCGATCACGCCGCCCGGCTCGGCCGCGCGCGAGCAGCACAGCACGACGCGCTCGCGCCGAGCGGCCTCGCCGAGCACGTGGTCGCGGTGGTCGATCGGGCCCGAGGCCGCGGCGTCGTAGGCCAGCGCGCAGACGCCGCACAGGCCGTCGGAGCACTTGGTGTCGACGGCGCCGCCGGCTTCGGCCAGCACCTCGGTGGCCGCGCGGTCGGCCGGCACCTCGAGCGTGCGGCCGCTCGCCAGCAGCTTCAGCGTGAACGGATGGTTCTCGCGCGGCGGCGCCTCGGGCAGCTGGAAGTACTCGCGGTGCAGCGCCTCGTCGGGCCAGTGCGCCGCGCGCGCGGCGTCGAACACCGCGTCCATGTAGCGCGGCGAGCCGCAGCAGTACAGGTGCATGCCCGGCGCATGCGGCGGCACCAGGCGCGGCAGCTCGGCGCGCCGGCCTTCGGCCTTGAAGTGAAAGCGCACGCGCTCGCGCCACGGCGCGGCCTCGAGGTCGGACATGAACGCGGCGTTCGCCTTCGATGCCGCGCTGAAGTGAAGCTCGAACTCGCGGCCCAGCGCGTGCAGACGATGCGCCATCGCCAGCAGCGGCGTCACGCCGATGCCGCCGGCGAAGAGCAGCGAGCGCGTGGCGTTCTCGTGCAGCGCGAAGTGGTTGCGCGGCTTCGAGACGAACACCGTGCGCCCGGCGCGAAACGCGCGGTGCATCAGCGCCGAGCCGCCGCGGCCGTGCGGCTCGCGTTGCACGCCGAGCACCCAGGTGCGGCGGTCGCGCGGGTCGCCGGCGAGGCTGAACTGGCGCAGGTACTCCGGCGCGATCACCACGTCGATGTGCGCGCCGGCGTCGAACGGCGGCAGCTCGCCGCCGCCCGGCGCAACCAGCTCGAAGCGCGCGATGTCGGGCGTCATCTCCTCGCGCCGCGCCAGCCGCAGCGCGAACACCGGCGGCTCGCCGGCCGGCATCACGAACGGCGGCGCCAGGCCTGCGGTGTCGCCGCGCCCGAGGCGCTCGCGGTACTGCGCCGGCGTGAGCAGCGCGCGGTAGCGCGCGATGCCCTGCTCGCGGTTCACCGGGTGCGCCACCGGAAACGGCGGCGGCATCGTGTCGGCCGGGTAGACGGCGAGCGACTGCGCGGCAGCGTCGATGCGCAGCGCGGTGTTCAGGCCGCGCCGGTGCGTCTGCTTCGCGCGCACGTAGGCGCCGCTCGAGCGGTCGAGCTCGATGTCCCACCACCAGGCCTTCACCGCGTTGATGCCGCCGCGGCCGAGGCGGTCGTCGCGCGCCGCGAGCGCCGGCGCGAGCGCGCCGAAGCGGCTCGCCGCCCAGCGCCACGCGCGGTCGGCGAGCAGGCCCTCGGTGTTCCACGGGCAGGTCTTCATGCAGCGGCCGCACATGCCGCCGCCGGCGTTGGTGATGCGGTAGCGCGCGCATTTCTCGGCGTCGCTCTTCCAGATCTCGTAGCCGTTGTAGACCAGCTTGGGCCCGGCGGTGATCGCGCCCGATGGGCATTCGCGCGCGCACTTGCTGCATTGCTCGCAAAAGCGCTGCAACCCGAAATCGATCGGCGCGTCGGCGCGCATCGGCAGGTCGGTGCTCACGGTGCCGCTCTTCAGCCGCGGGCCGAGGAACGGGTTGAGGATCACCTCGCCGATGCGGCTCACCTCGCCCAGGCCCGAGAGCAGCAGCAGGCCCGGCTGCAGCAGGTCGCCGTCGAGCACCGAATGCACGCGCGCCGAGTAGCCCAGGCGCCTGATCTGCTCGGCCAGGATGCCGCCCAGCAGCGAGAAGCGCAGGTACGCGCGCATGCTCTGCGCCACGCTGATCCAGTCGTCGCCGCTGGCGCCTGCCATCGTCTCGTAGCCCTGGTCGATCAGCAGGTTGATCGCGTTGGCGTCGTAGGCGGGCATGGCGTTGCCGCCGGCGTCGTGCGAGTACCAGGCCCAGCGCGGGATCGCGCACAGCCCCGTGGCGTCGATGCCGAGCCAGTAGGCGGCGGCCTTCACGTTGTCGGCATTGCGCTGCGCATCGGCGGTGGTCGGCGACACCGGGCCGCGCGCCTCGCCGAACTGCAGCAGCAGCAGCGCGCCGAGCGCGCGGCGCGCGCAGGCACCGATGGGGCTCTTCATCACGTAGTGCGCGTTCTTGGCGCCCTCCTGCACGTCGCGGCCAAGGTCGCCGAACAGCGCGCGCGCGAAGAAGTCGGCGCGCTTGGGGAAGCGCGGCACGCGCTCGTGGTCGATGAAGGTGGTGGGCTCGGCGCGCCGCGGCAGCGTCTCGAACGGATGCGGCCCGAGGCGGAAGTCGCGCCGCGCGAAGGGATCGTTATGCCATGCGCCCTTGACGCTGCCGATGCCGAGCTGCCAGCGCAGCCCGTGCGTGCGCGCACGCTGCTGCGCCTCGGGAACCGCGAGCGGCGCGTCGGGCGCGATCGCGCAGGCGGTGCTCACCGCCGCCAGGCCGTAGCGCGTGCCGAGGTACGGGTTGTGCAGATCGGTGTGCGCGAGGCCGGCGGCGACGGCGAGGCGGTTCAGATCCACGTCGGTGCAGGTGGCGCTGTGCGATCGCGCCTCGAAGCCCAGCAGGCGCAGGTAGGTGGCCAGCAGCACCGCGGTCTGCGCCGCGAGCACCGCCGCGCGCTCGGCTTGCGCATCGGCGATCCAGTCGCAGCCCGGCTCGCCGGGGCGCGGATCGCGCGGCCACGCCACGAGCACGACCAGCGCGTGCGTGTGCGCGGTGATGGGCCCGCGCTCGGCGCGCGCCGAGTCCTTCACGTCGGCGAGGATCATGTCCATGCCGGCGGCGAAGCTCTGCGGCTGGCTGCGCTCGAGCTCGGCCGCTATGGCCCCGAGGCGCGGGTTGCGCACCGGCTCGGCCAGCAGCGCCTCGCGCGGCAGCGCGCAGGCGCCCATCATCGAGGCGTCGAAGTAGTAGCCCGCTGCCTTCAGATGCCGCGCCCGTTCGGCCGGATCGTCGGGGATCTCGGCGCGCAGCGCCGCGACGGCGCCGTCGCGCACGACGTCGAACATGTCGAGGTAGGGCCGGATCGCGTGCACGATGGCCAGCGCATCGGCGCGCTCGAATGCCGGCGCGCGCATCGGTGGCACGCGGCCGAAGTCGATCGCCGCGCCCGGCTCGCGCGCGAGGCGTTCGAGCGGATAGGGGCCGAGGTGGAACGGCCGGTGGCGGGTCGAGAACAGGCGCATGCGTCGGCTCGATGGCGGCGATCATCCCACGCTCCCAGGCCCGTGAATGCAGGGGCCGGCGCGGGTGTGATTCATATGCCAACAGACCCTAATATCGCCCGAGCCCCGGCGCGCACGGCGTCTCACGCCGCCGGTGCTCGCGCGCCACGCACACGATGAACGACCCGGTTTCCCCCGTCAGCGGCGAACGCGCCGTGCTCGAACTGTTCGAGCGCGCGCTCGACGTCGATGCCGGCGAGCGCGACGCCTGGGTCGTGCAGCAGTGCGCCGGCGATGCGACGCTGCTCGCGCGGGTGCGCCGGCTCGTCGCGATCGACCAGGCGGAATCGTCGGGCCTGTTCGCTGCCGACGGCCACGGCACGCAACTCACCGGCGGCGAGCCCTGGGCCGCCGTGCTGCCGCCGCCGAGGGTCGGGGTTTGGCGCCTCGACGAGCTGATCGGCAGCGGCGGCATGGGCGCGGTGTATCGCGCCACGCGCGCCGACGGCCTGTTCGAGCAGACGGTGGCGGTCAAGTTCGTGCGCCCGCTGCGCGGGCTGATGCAGATCGAGCCGCTGGTCGACGCCGAGCGCCGGCTGCTGGCGCGCATGCAGCACCCCGGCATCGCGCACATCGTCGACGGCGGCACCACCGCCAACGGGCTGCACTTCCTGGTGATGGAGTTCGTCGACGGCCGCGCGCTCGACGAATGGGTCGCCGACCAGGCGCCCGCTGCGCGCACGGTGGTGGGCCTGATGCGCGAGGTCTGCGCCGCGGTCGCGCATGCGCACTCGCACCTGGTGCTCCACTGCGACATCAAGCCGGCCAACATCCTGGTCACCGCGGCCGGCGAGCCGAAGCTGATCGATTTCGGCGTCGCGCGCATCCAGGACGTGATCGACGCGTCGCTGCCGCAGGGCTTCACGCGCGCCTACACCAGCCCGCAGCGGCTCGCCGGCGAGCCGGCCTCGGTCAGCGACGACGTCTATTCGCTCGGCATGGTGCTGGCCGAGGTGCTGACCGGCACGCTGCCCGACCCGCATGCGCTCGAGCTCGCGGCGCCGCTCGACGCCGAGCTCGCCGCGGTGATCGGCAAGGCGCTGGCGCCCGAGCGCGCGGCGCGCTATGCCAGAGTCGAGGCGCTCGACGACGACCTGGCCCGCTGGCTGGCCAGCAAGCCGGTGTCGGCGCTGGGAGACCACTGGCGCTACCGCGCGCGCAAGCTGGTGCAGCGCCATCCCTGGCGCGTGGCGTCGGCCACGCTCGCGCTCGGCGGCCTGGTCGCTTCGCTGGTGATCATCACCGGCCTGTACAACCGGGCCGAGGCGTCGCGGCGCGACGCCGAGAAGCGCTTCGACGAGGTGCGCGCGCTGGCCACCTACATGCTGTTCGACCTCGATGCGCGGCTCGAGGCCACGCCGGGCAACACCGCCGCGCGGCGCGAGATGGTCGGCCGCAGCCAGCACTACCTCGACGCGCTGGCCCAGAGCGCGCAGGACCGGCCCGCGCTGCAGCGCGAGGTCGCCGTCGGCCTGGCGCGGCTGGCCGAGGTGCAGGGCGTGCCGGGTCGTCCGCACGTGGGCGAGCCGGCGGCGGCGCGCCAGAACCTCGAGCGGGCCGCGCAACTGCTCGCCGCGCAGGACTGGACCTGGCACCGCGACGTCGGCCACACGCAGTACCTGCTGGCGCTGCTGGTCGGCGGTCGCGACAACGACCCCGCCGGCGAGCTCGAACGCGCGCGCCGCGCCGAGCAGTCGGTGCTGCGCGCGCTGGAGCTGGCGTCCGACGCGCCGGTGCGCGACCAGGCGGCGCTGCACGAGCTGCTGTCCAGCACGCGGTTGACGCAGGCCGACGCCCACCGCTCGCTCGACCAGCAGGCGCAGGCGGCCGCCTTGCAGAGCCAGGAGGAGCAACGCCTGTACACGCTGCCCGAGGCCATGCGCGCGCAGATGGCGTTCGAGTTCCAGAGCGGGCGCGCCGCGCTGATGCTCGGCGATTCGCTGTACTACCTCGAGCGCAAGAGCGAGGCGCTGCAGGCGTATCAACGCGGCACGCAGCGCTTCCGGGCCGGGCTCGAACGCGCCCCGACGAATCGACGCCTGCTGCTGGGCGCGCTGATGGGCAACTGGTACATCTCGTCGGTGATGGCCGAGCTGAACCAGGCCCAGGCCGCGCTCGCGCCGAGCGACGAGGCGATGCGCATCGCGCAGCAGATGCTGGCCCTCGACCCCGAGAACCTCGAAGCGCTGCGCATGCTGAACTCGGTGCGCAACGACCGCGCCATGGTGCTGGCCCGGCTCGGCCGTCACGACGAGGCGATCGCACTGACCGAGCAGTCGATGCCCGAGAAGGAGGCGCGCGCCGCGCGCGCGCCCGACGACTCAGAGCGCGCCCGCGACATCGCGGTGCCGCTGCGGCTGCTGGCGAGCTACTACCGCGACAAGGGCGACCGCGACGGCGCCTGCCGCGTGCTGCGCCGCGCGCTGCAGGCCTGGGGCGCGATCGACAAGCGCTGGGGGCTGTCGGACTTCGATCGCCGCAACGACGTCGAAGAGATCACGCGCCAGCTGGCCCGATGCCCGGCCGCGCGCGAGTGAGCCGACGCGTCAGCCGGGGCCGAGCGCCTCGGCGAGCCAGGCGCGCGCGGCGCGCCAGTTGCGCTTGACGGTGGCCGTCGAGATGCCCTGCGCCGCGGCGATCTCCTCGACGGTCATGCCGGCGAAGTAGCGCATCTCGACCAGCTTGGCGTGCTCGGGCGACACCGCGGCGAGCTTGTCGAGCACGTCGTGCAGCGCCTCGACGTCGACGTCCGACGCCGGCTCCTCGGCAATCGTCGACACCAGCGTGACCTTGGTGCCGCCGTCGCGCTTGGCCGAGGCCTCGCGGCGCACGTGGTCGATCAGCACCTGGCGCATCACCTGTCCCGAATAGGCGAGAAAGTGCGCACGGTCGCGCGCCGACAGCACCTCCTGACCGAGCAGCTTCAGCGCCGCGCCGTGCACCAGCTCGGTCGGCGCCACCATGTGGCGCGCGCGGTCGCCGGCGAGGATGCGCCGCGCCAGGCGCCGCATCTCCTGGTAGACGGCGGCCATCAGCTGGTCGCGCGCGCCACCCTGGCCGGACTCGGCCGCACGCAGCAACTCGGTGACGGCAGGAGTCGGGCGCGGGGCGTCGGCCATGCGGGCCACTCTACCCGAGCACCCGGCAGCGCCGCGCCACGCGTTCGGGTGCCTGCCGGGCCGGTGTCGAGCGCGCGTTCTCGAGCGCCAGCCGTGATCCGTTTTCGTCGCCTCTTGCGCCGTTACCGGCATCCCCCCAACGCACCGACGCCCGCTGCCATGACCCGCTCTCGCACCACCTGCTGCCACCCGGCGCGCAGCGCTCGCTGGCACGGCGCCGTCGCCGCCGCGCTGGTGGCGGTGGCGTCGTGGGCCGGCGCGGCCGAGATCGCGCGCCCGGCGCGCGGCGCGCAGCCGCCGCTGCCGGTGAACCAGACGCTGCGCGCGCTGGCGCGGCTGATGCGCGGCAAGGCCGGCGGCGAGGCGCTGCGTGCGGCGTCGCGGCTGCGCCGCGCCCCGTGCGCCGGCCGGCTGCCCAGCGAGCTGGTGCTGCCGCGCGCCCGTGCCACGACGCCCGACGCGCGCGCCGCGTGATCCGTTTTCGCCGCGCTTTGCGCCTTTCAGGGTACGACGGCGCGAAACGCCTCGCCAAACCGAAACCAGCCAACCGCAACCTCAGGAGACGACCATGAACCGCAAGCACCCGACCCTTCGCCGCCTGCTCGCCGCCGCTGCCGCGGTGGCCGCCTGCGCTGCCGCACCCGCGGCGCTCGCGCAGGACTACGGCGCCATGATCCAGCACGAGATGAACAAGATGAACCAGATGCTGAACCAGGGTCAGCAGCAGGTGAATCAGATGGTCCAGCAGAGCATGCAGGACCCGGCCGTGCGGCAGAGCTACCAGCAGTACCTGCAACAGATGCAGGGCAGCGGCCGCCAGCCGATGGACTTCGCCACCTTCACCTACTACTACATCTACACCAACGGCTACTCGCGCGACGGCATCGCGCACATGAACCGCGTCGAGAACGGCAACCGCGCCGCCGAGATGAACTCCTGGCGGGGCGTGCAGCAGGCCGAGCAGAACCGCGCCGACAGCATGCAGGCGCAGCGCGACAGCTACTACCGCAACCAGCAGGAAGCCGGCCGCGGCCTGATGGGCCAGAGCACGTACTACGGGCCGAACGGCACCTCGACGCAGCTGCCGCACACCTGGCAGAACAACACCTACCACCAGTACCAGGGCCAGCAGTACTACGTCGACCAGAGCGGCCAGTACTACGTGCGCGGCGGCAACGGCTGGTGGTATCCGATCAACCGCTGAAGACGCCACCCCACACGAACCCCGCACCAGGAGACGACCATGCCCCGACTGATCATCCGCCACCTCACCGGCGCCAAGGCCAACCAGGAGATCTCGTTCGACGAGTCGCAGCTCGCCGCGCCGATCACCTTCGGCCGCGACAGTGCGTGCCGCGTCGCGTTCGACGACGCCGACGACGCCGTCAGCCGCCAGCATGCGCGCATCGAGCGCGACGGCGAAGGCCTCAAGCTGGTCGATGCCGGCAGCGCCAACGGCAGCTTCGTCAACCGCCTGCCGGTCAAGGGCGAGGCGCGCCTCGCGCACGGCGACATCGTGCAGTTCGGCCGCGGCGGCCCGCAGGCCTCGGTGCAGCTGGACCCGCCGCCCGCACCCGGGGCCAAGGCCACGCGGCTGGTCGGCGACAGCGCCGCCAGGCCGACGCGCGAGGTGGCCGACGCCCCGGCCGCGGCCGCCGGCGCCGAGCCGCCGCGCGTCGGCCGCGCGACCGTCGAGCGCATGATCGGCGCCGAGCAGCGGCGCAGCAAGCGGCTGCTCGTCAACGCGGTGGCCGGTGTGGTTGCCGTCGCCGGCGCGATCGGCCTGTGGCAGCTGGTCGATGCCAAGAAGCGCGACGAGCAGACCCAGGCCAAGCTGCGCGACGCCGACACCCGCATCGCCGCGGCCAACGTCGATGCCGCGCGCAAGCTCGCCGACATGGAGGCCAAGGCCAACCTCGGCCGCCGCGTGAAGGCCGACTACGGCGCCTCGACGGTGTTCATCGAGGTGTCGTGGCGCCTGACCGAGTCGGCCTCGGGCAGGCAGATCTATCACTCCAGCGTCAAGGTCGGCGACAAGGGCTGGTTCCCGGCGTACCTGAAGATGTCCGACGGCAGCTACGAGCCGCTGCTGACGCTGGAGGACCGCAACAAGGCACGGCCGATCGGCGGCACGCACACCGGCACCGGCTTCGTGGTCTCCGACAACGGCCTCGTCATGACCAACCGCCACGTCGCGGCGGCGTGGCACGCCGGCTACGACCTGAAGTTCCCGGGCGTCGTGGTCGAGCGCCGGCAGAACGAGAACAAGGAGGTCGAGACGGTCGCCGTCGAGGTGCTCAACGAGGCGCCCGACAACCTGCAGAACTGGATCCCCTCGCGCAGCCGCTTCTTCAAGACCATGGGCGTCGGCGACGCCAAGAGCGTGACCGGCACGCTGAGCTCGATGACGGTGACCTTCGCCAACAGCAAGCTGCGCAACCCGGCGACGCTGGGCACGATCTCGCCCGAGCACGACGTGGCGCTGATCAAGGTCGAGGCCGGCGCCGGCGTGCTGAAGAAGGTCGACATGCGCGACAGCTACGACACGCTGGCCTCGGGCGATGCGGTCGCGGTGCTCGGTTACCCCGGCGTGTCGTCGGTCTCGTACGTCGTCACCAGCTCGGCCGATGCGTTGATGAAGGCGCAGGACGTGGCGATGGTGCCCGAGGTGTCGGTCAACCAGGGCTTCGTCAGCAAGGTGGTGCGCGGCAAGCAGACGGCGCAGTCAGGCAAGTACATCTCGAGCACCGGCGACATGTTCGAGATGAGCATCAACTCCGCCGGCCAGGGCAACTCCGGCGGCCCGGTGTTCGACGCCGACGGCAAGGTGATCGGCATCTTCTCGACGGTGGGCAGCGCCGGCCTGGCGACGCTGACCGGCGCGGTGCCGATCCGCTACGGGCTCGATCTGCTCGACCCGACGCGCGCGGCGGTCAACCAGCGTTGAGGCCGGCCCCCCGCGCCCCGGCCCGACGAGGTACCCACGATGAAGATGTTCTTCCCCCGCCGCGCGCCGCAGCCGGCGCCGGACTACGACATCGCGCTGGCGCTGCACACCGACGCCGGCCCGGTGCGCGAGCACAACGAGGACTGCATCGCCTCGCTGGTGCTGCCGCGCCAGGGCCGCGCCGACCGCGCCGTGCTGGTGGCGCTGGCCGACGGCATGGGCGGCCACCGCTCGGGCGAGCTGGCGAGCCGGCTCGCCGTGCAGGCGGCGCTCGGCTGCTTCGCCGTGCCGGCGGCCGACACGCGGGCGCAGCTGCAGCGCGCACTGGCGGCGGCCAACCATGCGGTGTTCGAGCACGCCCGGCAGCAGCCGCAACACCAGGGCATGGGCACGACGCTGCTGCTCGTCGCGCCCGCCGAGCAGGGCCTGTGCTTCGCCTGGGTCGGCGACTCGCGCCTGTACCGCTGGCGCGACGGCACGCTGACGCAGCTGACGCGCGACGACACGCTGGTGCGCGTGCTGCTCGACCGTGGCCTGATCGACCCCCAGGCCGCCGCCACGCACGCGGACCATTCGGTGCTGACGCAGGCCGTCGGCACGCATGCGGCGATCGCCTCGCCGCATGTCGATGGGCCGGTGCCGATCGTGCACGGCGACCGCTATCTGCTGTGCAGCGACGGCGTGCACGACGTGGTCGGCGACGCCGAGCTGCAGCAGCTGCTGGCCGGCGGCTCGCCGCACGAGGCCGCGCGCGCGATCTTCGACGCCGCGCTGCGCCGCGGTGCCAGCGACAACCTGTCGATCGGCGTGCTGCAGGTGCTGCCGCCCGCGACCGCACCGCGCGGTGCGCGCCGCACGCGGCACGAAGTGGAGGTTGCGCCATGAACGCCGAACCGCGACTCATCGGCCCGTACCGGTTGCTCGAACGGCTGGGCGAAGGCGGCATGGGCGAGGTCTTCCGCGCCGTCGACACGATGCTCGAGCGCGAGGTGGCGCTGAAGACGCTGCGCCCCGAGATGAGCGCGCGCGACGAGCTGGTCGAGCGCTTCCGCGTCGAGGCGATCGCGCTGGCGAAACTGCACCACCGCCACATCGCCGCGGTGTACGCCTTCTTCCGCGACGGCGAGCAGCATCACATCGCGATGCAGTACGTGCGCGGCCGCACGCTCGAGGCACGCCTGCGCGAGCGCGGCCGGCTGCCGTGGCGCGAGGCCGCGGCGCTGGCCGCCGACGTGCTGCTGGCGCTGGAGCATGCGCATGCGCTGGGCGTCGTGCACCGCGACCTCAAGCCGGCCAACCTGATGGTCGACGACGACGGCCGCGCGGTAGTGATGGACTTCGGCATCGCCCGCGTGCTGGCCAAGGGCCGGCAGACGCGAGCCGGCAAGCTGGTGGGCACGCTGGAGTACATCGCGCCCGAGATCGTGCGCGGCGAGGCGGCCGATGCGCGCTCGGACCTCTACGCGCTCGGCTGCGTGCTGTACGAGATGGTGACCGGCGAACTGCCGTTCCAGGCCGAGTCGGACTACGCGCTGATGCGCGCGCACGCCGAGCAGGCGCCGCCGCGCCCCGGCGCGCGCGCGGCCGAGCTGCCGCCGGCGCTGGAGGCGATCATCCTGCGCGCGCTGGCCAAGCAGCCGGCCGAGCGCTTCGCCGATGCGCAGTCGTTCCGCGCCGCGCTGCTGCTCGCCGCCGGTGCGCCCGCCGGCGCGGACGCGGGCGCGGACGGCGCAGAGCGCGCACCTGCCCCGCTGGCCGAGCACCGCTGGTCGATGCCGGCGTCACTGGCGCTCGATCACGCCCGGCGCGCGCTGCGCTCGGCGCTGCTCGCCGCGCGCGGCTGGCTCGAGCTGCCGCGCGGCGGCGGCTGGCACGCGTGGGCGCCGTGGCTGCGCGCCAACCCGGGTCTGGCCGGCGTGGCCGCGGTCGTGGCCGGAGGTGCCAGCTTCGTGATCGCGCTGAACGTGTACACGGGGTGGAGCAGCGCAACGCCGGTCGCGCGGCCGGCGTCGCGGCCGCTCGCGCCGTCGACGCAGGAGCCCGTCGTGCCGGCTCGTGCGCCGATAGCGCCGACACCGATCGCCGCGACGCCGGTGGTTGCCACACCGGTGGTCGTCACGCCGGTGGCGGTGGCGGAGCCCAAGGCCGCCGAGCCCAGGCCCACCGGCTCGGTGTTCGTGATGCCGCCGCCACCGAAGCCGCGCATCAGCATCGAGCGCGCACCGGTGCGGCCGCCGAACGACGCCGCGCCCGCGCCGCCGGCGGTCGCCGCGCCGCCGGCTGCCGAAGCCAAGCCCGAGCCGAAGCCGGCGCCCGGCGGCAGCTGGTACGTCAAGCATTGATCGAGGAAGCTGGAGACCATCATGACCCCGATGCGTTCGATGATCCGTCGCGCCGGCGCGGCCGTTGCCGTCGCGATGGTGCTCGCCGGCTGCCAGAGCGCCGCGCCGCTGATGCGCAAGGCCGAGGACTACACGCAGATCGTGGTGGCCAAGGCGCGCACGCGCGGCGAGACCAACCTCGCCGACGGCAGCGCCGTCGCGCGCGAGCTGCACTGCAACACGCCGGGCGCGGCGCCGGCCAAGCTCGAGTCGAGCCGCGTGCTGCCCGAGCGGCCGCGCGCCGGCCGCGAGATCAACCACCGGCTGGTGATCGCGTCGTGCCCGCTGAGCGGCGACGATCCGCCGGGCACGTTGACGCGCCGCTTCACGCGCGAAGGCCGCACGCTGTTCGAGGACCAGACGCCCTACACGCTGAAGCCGGGCCGCTGGTCGGTCGACGTGTTCGTCGGCATTCCGCCGCAGGCACCGCCGGGGCCGTATCGGCTCGAGGTGAAGTTCGTACGCCGCGGCCTGCAGCTCGAGTCGGCCAGCGACTTCGTCGTGCAGCCGTGAGCGGCGCCCACTTCCGCCGTCAATTCGCGTGCGCCTGCGCCGCCATGGGCTCGGGCTTCGCGCGCAGCGCCCACGCCACCCCGGCCACCAGCAGCACGATGCCGGCCAGCGTGAGCGGCTCGGGCGCGCGGCCGCGCAGCATGAAGGCGTAGGCCAGCGCCGACAGCGTCTCGAACACGATCAGCTGCCCGGCCAGCGTGGTGGGCAGGCGCTGGCTGGCTTCGTTCCAGCACATCGTGCCGAGCCACGACGCGAACAGGCCGATCGCGAGCATCAGCATCACGAAGAAGCTCGGCCGCGGCCCGAACGGCAGCGCGAAATCACTCGGGTGCAGCGCGCTCCAGCCCCACCACAGCGCGAAGCCCAGCGCCGCCAGCGGCAGCGTGGCCACGCCCTGCGCAGTGGCCCAGCCGCGCGGTTTGCGATCGGGGTGCGCGCGCAGCCAGTCGGCGTTGCGGATCGGATACCACGTCCAGCACACCACCGCGCCCACCGCCAGCAGCGCGCCGTACGCATAGCGCGCGAGGTCGGCCTGCGGGTCGGCGCGCAGCGCCACGATCTCGGCATGGTTCACGCACGCGATGCCGCCGCCGATCAGCAACAGCGACGGCGCCAACGCGCGCCAGCTCAAGCGCCCGTCGCGCGCGTGGTCGCGCAGGTTCGACGTGACGGCGATCACCACCGGCAGCGTGCCGATGATCATCGTCGGCAGCGGGCCGCCGGCGCGCTGGATGCTGCTCGCGAGGAACAGGTAGTAGACGATGTTGCCGACGAGCGCGAGCTTGGCCGCTTCGATCCAGTCGGCACGCGTCAGCGTCTTCAGCGTCGCGCGGTCGAACCAGGCCAGCGGCAGCGCGATCAGCCCGAACGCGAGGTAGCGGCCGAAGGACTGCAGCGCCGCCGGATATTCCGGCAGCAGCAGCGGGCCCACGAAGACCAGGCCCCACATGAGGCCGGCGGCGAGCGCGAACAGGGTGCCGATCCACATGGGGCGGTGGCGGTGCGAACGTTGGAGGGGTTGCGCGCGCAGCCCAGGGTCGGGCCGCGCGCGAGCGGGCAAGGATAGCCTGCCGCCCGCGCCGCCCGGCCGGCACGCGACGCGCGCCGGCTCAGAGCGCGCTGGCCACGCGCTGCGCGGCGGGCTTGCGATCGCGCCACGCGCCGCTGCGGATCTCGTCGTGCGTGATGCGCTCGACCTCCACCTTCGCCACGCCGGTGATGCGCAGCTGGCGCGCGGCGGCGCGGCTCAAGTCGATCACGCGGCCAGGGTAGAACGGCCCGCGGTCGTTGACCTTGACGATGATCTCGCGGCCGTTGGCGAGGTTGCGCACGCGCGCATAGCTCGGCAGCGGCATCGTCTTGTGCGCGGCCGTGAGGCGGTTCATGTCGTAGACCTCGCCGTTGGCGGTGCGCCGGCCGTGGAACGGGCGGCCGTACCACGACGCGAGCCCGACCTCGCGCAGCGGCACGTCGGTGTCGTCGGGCACGTAGGTCTCGCCCTTGATCTCGTACGGATGGTTCGGCGGCCCGCTGGCCAGCCGTTGCACGCGCGGCGTGGGCTGCTCGGGCTGCGCCGGCGGCGCGGGCCTGGCGGGCCTGGGCACCGCGGCGGCCGGGCGCTGCGCAGCGGCTTGCGGCTGCGCCGCCGGCGACGCCGGTGGCGCCGAGGCCGGCGCCACCAGCGTGCCGCAAGCGGCCAGCCACGCGCACAGCACGGCTGCGCTGGCCATGCGTGCGACGTGCGTCAATGCTCCCCGAGCCATGGCGCGGCACTGTGCGGGGCGCGCGCCGGTACAGGTGTATCCGCGGCGTGAGAGCGGTGCACCATCGTGGATTGCGCACGTCGGCGCACGCCGTTACGCGCGGGTGAGCGCCCGCTCTGTACGCAGGTGTTTCAGCTGCAAGCACGCGCTGGGCTGCGCGCACTGTCGGAGTGCGCCGCCCACCAGTCGGCCACCGCCTGGCGCTGCGCTGGCGAGAGGTGCAGCCCGAGCTTGCTGCGCCGCCACAGCACGTCGTCGGCGCTACGCGCCCATTCGTGCTCGCGCAGATAGTGCAGCTCGGCCTCGTGCAGCCCCGGCGCCACCTCGGCGCCGAGCGCGCCGCGATCGAGGATGCGGCCGGCCAGCGCTCCGTAGCTGCGTGCCCAGCGCGCGCGCGTAGATGCGGCCACCTGCGGCGCGCGTTGCGCGAGCGCGTCGGCGAAGCGCGCGATGTCAGTGTCGGGCCGGCCGCTGGGCGCGATCCAGCCCGACAAGTCGCCGCCGGGCAGCGGCGCGCGCTCGGTCCAGGCGCGGCCGCCGTGGACTAGCGCGCCGCACAGGTCGTCGGCCGCCTGCTCGGCCAGCTTGCGAAAGGTGGTGATCTTGCCGCCCCACACCGACAGCAGCGGCGCGCCCGCCTCGCGCGTCAGCTCGAGCCGGTAGTCGCGCGTCACCGCGGCGGGGTTGCCCGATTCGTCGTCGATCAGCGGCCGCACGCCGGAGTACGACCACACCACGTCTGCCGTGCGCACCGGTTGCGCGAAGTAGCGGCTCGCCTGCTCGCACAGGTAGGCGATCTCGCCGTCGTCGATGCGCACCGCGGCGGGTTCGCCGTGCCACTCGACGTCGGTGGTGCCGATCAGCGTGAAGCGCTCCTCGTAGGGGATGGCGAAGATGATGCGGCCGTCGGCGTTCTGGAAGATGTAGGCGTGGTCGTGCGTGAAGATGCGCAGCACCACGACGTGGCTGCCCTTCACGAGGCGCAGCGCCTTGGTGTCGGTCTTGCCGAGCGCGCCGTGCAGGAACTGCGCCGCCCACGGGCCGGCGGCATTGACGATCGCGCGGCAGGTAAGCACCGGCGGCGCGCCGCCGTCACCCTCCAACTGCACGCGCCACGCGCCACCCTCGGCACGCGCATGCACGCAGCGCGTGCGCGTGTGGACGCGCGCGCCGTGCGCCGCGGCGTCGACCGCGTTGAGCACCACGAGCCGCGCATCGTCGACCCAGGCGTCGGAGTAGACGAAGCCCTTGGTGAAGCGCGGCTGCAGCGGCGCGCCGGCCGGGTGCTCGGCCAGCTGCACGGTGCGCGACGCCGGCAGCAGCTCGCGCCGCGCCAGGTGGTCGTAGAGGAAGAGGCCGGCGCGGATCATCCACACCGGGCGCATCGACGGGTCGTGCGGCATCACGAAGCGCAGTGGCCTAATGATGTGCGGCGCGGCGCGCAGCAGCACCTCGCGCTCGGCCAGCGCCTTGCGCACCAGCGAGAACTCGTAGTACTCCAGGTAGCGCAGCCCGCCGTGGATCAGCTTGGTCGAGGCCGACGAGGTGTGCGCGGCGAGGTCGTCCTGCTCGACCAGCACCACCGCGAGGCCGCGGCCGGCCAGATCGCGCGCGATGCCGGCGCCGTTGATGCCGCCGCCGACGACGAGCACATCGACCGGATCCATCGCCGGATTATCCCTATCGGCATCGCGCGACGCTGCGGCTAGGCTCACGCCATGGCCCACCTGCTCGCCCTCGACCAGGGCACCTCCAGCTCGCGCGCGATCGTCTTCGCGCACGACGGCCGCATCGCGGCGATGGCGCAGCGCGAGTTCGCGTAGATCTACCCGCAGCCCGGCTGGGTGGAGCACGACGCCAACGCGATCTGGGACACGCAGCTCGCGGTCGCGCGCGAGGCGCTCGCCAAGGCCGGCTTGAAGGCGACCGACATCGCCGCGCTGGGCATCACCAACCAGCGCGAGACCACGGTGCTGTGGCACCGCCGCACGGGCCAGCCGGTCCACCACGCCATCGTCTGGCAGGACCGCCGCACCGAGCCGCTGTGCGCGCAGCTGCGCGCGAAACCCGAGGTTGCCGACCAGGTGCGGCGCGCCACCGGCCTGGTGATCGACCCGTACTTCTCCGGCACCAAGCTGCGCTGGCTGCTCGACCACGTGAACGGGGCGCACGTGGCGGCAGCACACGGCGAACTCGCCTTCGGCACCATCGACAGCTGGCTGCTGTGGAAGCTCACTGCCGGCCGCGTGCATGCCAGCGACGTGAGCAACGCCTCGCGCACGATGCTCTACGACATCCGCCACAACGTGTGGGACAGCGAGCTGCTGAAGGCGCTGCACGTGCCCGCCAGCGTGCTGCCGAAAGTGTTCGCCTCGGCGCATGTGTACGGCGAGACCGATCCGCAGTGGTTCGGCGCGCCGATCCCGATCGCCGGCATCGCCGGCGACCAGCAGGCGGCGCTCTTCGGCCAGGCCTGCTTCGAGCCCGGACTGGCGAAGAACACCTACGGCACCGGCTGCTTCATGCTCACGCACAGCGGCACGCGCTTCGAGACGTCGAAGAACGGCCTGCTGACCACGGCCGCGGCACAGACCGATGCCACGGCGCAGTTCGCGCTCGAAGGCAGCGTGTTCATCGGCGGCGCGGTGGTGCAGTGGCTGCGCGACGGGCTGCATGCCATCGAGGCCAGCGCCGAGGTGCAGGCGCTGGCCGAGAGCGTGCCCGATGCCGGCGGCGTGATGTTCGTGCCGGCCTTCACCGGCCTCGGCGCGCCGTACTGGCGCGCCGACGCACGCGGTGCGATCGTCGGGCTCACGCGCGGCAGCACGGTGGCGCACATCGCGCGCGCGGCGCTGGAGAGCATCGCGTTCCAGAGCGCCGCGCTGCTGCAGGCGATGGCGCGCGACCTCGGCGCCGGTGCCGCGATCCACGAGCTGCGCGTCGACGGCGGCGCGAGCGTCAACGACGCGCTGATGCAGTTCCAGGCCGACGTGCTGGGCATCCCCGTGGTGCGCCCGAGGGTCACCGAGACCACCGCGCTCGGCGCCGCCTACCTGGCGGGGCTGGCCACCGGCGTCTACAAGAGCCTCGACGAGCTGGCGGCGCAGTGGCAGGTGCAGCGCCGCTTCGAGCCCGCGATGTCGCGCGAGCGCGCGGCCGAGCGCATGGCCGAGTGGGAGCACGCGGTGCGGCAGGCCACGGCGGCTTGAGGTTCGGGGGGCGGCTGTCTTCGCGCGGCACTGAAGCCCGGTATCGAACGGCAGTGTCGAACGGCGGTATTGCGCCACGGTACCCGCGGGTCGTGCGCGTTGCACCGCCGCCATCGGCCCCACGCGGGCCGCGGGCGGTCTTAGCATGCCCAGCCATCGCAACCGCGTGGCACCTCGATGAACCTGCATCTGGCCGTGCAACAACTCGCCGTCGAGCACCGGCTCGACGCCCGGGCCAGGGCCCGCCTCGAACGCATCGCCGGCCTCGGTGTCGAGCCGCCGGCGCTGCAGCGCTGGCTCGCGCTCGGCGTGGCCGTGCTGGCCGCTGCGTTGCTGGGTTTGGGCCTGATCCTGTGGATCGCCGCCAACTGGCAGAGCCTGGGGCGCTTCGGCCGCTTCGCGGTGCTGCAGGGCACGCTGGTGGTGTTCGGCCTCGCCGCGCTGCGGCGGCCCGGCCAGCGCACGGCGCTGGCGCTGGTGCTGCTGCTGGCCACCGGCGCGCTGTTCGCCTATTTCGGCCAGACCTACCAGACGGGTGCGGACCCGTGGCAGCTGTTCGCGCTGTGGGCCGCGCTGACGCTGCCGCTCGGCCTCGGCCTGCGCTCCGACGTGCTGTGGGTGCCGTGGGTGCTGGTGGCGATGACGGCGGTGTCGTTGTGGACGCAGGCGCACACCGGGCACGTGTGGCGCGTCGAGCCGGCTGACCTCGTCGTGCACCTGATCGGCTGGGCGGCGGCGCTCGCCGTGGTGGTGGGTGCGAGCGCGCTCGCGCGGGCCCGCACGGGCGCCGGCACCTGGGCCGGCATCTGGGCGCAGCGCACGGCAGCCACCTTGGCCACCATGATGATCACGTTCACCGCGCTGGGGGGTCTCTTCTTCCGCGACATTGCCGCGCAATACGTGTTCGGTCTGCTGCCGCTCGCGGTGCTGGCAGCGGTGTTCGCGCAGCGACGCCACTTCGACGTCTTCGTGCTGAGCGCGGTGGCGCTGGCCATCGACACGCTGCTGGTGGCCGGGCTGGCGCGGCTGATGTTCGACAGCCGCTCGCTCGGTGACCCGATCGGCCGGCTGTTCCTGATCGGCCTGGTGGCGGCGGGCCTGCTCGCGGCCAGCGTGAGCGCGGTGCTGAAGCTCGCCCGCCGGCACGCGAGCGTTGGAGCCGCGGCATGAACCAGACCTCGCTGAACGATGTGTTGCACGCGGCGATCGAGCAGCGCGTGTTGCCGCCCGGTGCGAGCGCGCCGGCGGTGCAATCCGAGCGGCCGTGGCCGGTCGTGCTGCTCACCTCGCTGGGCGCCTGGCTCGCCGCGATCCCGCTGCTCGGCGTCGTGGGCATGCTGCTGGGTGACCTGATCCTGCGCCACGGTGGCGCCTACGTGATCGGGCCATTGCTGCTCGCGCTGGCCGTGGTGATGCTGCGCTCGCGCGACCTCCCGCTCTTCGTCGAACAGCTGGCGATCCCGGCGCTGCTGACCGGCGCCGGCACGCTCGGCCATGTTCTGTTCAGGGATCTCGGCGCCCACGCCGGCCCGGCCGCGCTCGCGCTGATCGCGCTCGGCATCGCCTTCATGGTCCGCGGCGAGTGGCTGCGCGTGTTGCTCGGTGCCGCGGCAGCGCTGTTGTGCGCAATGGCACTCGGCACCCAGGGCTGGGACGGTAGCGGCCCCGCGCGCTGGTGGTGGCCGTGGCACGGCGTGTTCGGCGCGTGGCTGCTGGCGAGCGCCGGCCTGCGCGCCGCGTCCGCGTCGCCGGCCACGCTGGCGGCGCAATCCTTCGGCACCGGTTGGCTGCTGGCCACGCTGGCCGGCCTGGCGTTGTGGTCGGGCATGAGCTTCCTGGTCGGTGCTCAACTCGGCGGCAACGTTGCAGCGGGGCTGGCACGGCACGCGCTCTCGCATGGCCTGGCCGAGCGGGCCCTGGACGCGCAGGCCTGGCTGTCGGCCGCGCTCGCGCTGGCCGCCGCGGCCTGGTGCGCCTACCGATGGCCCGGGCTGCGCCGACTGTGGCTGGCGGGCGTGGCTGCCGTTTGCGTGGTGCTCGCCTGGTTCATGCCGTCGCTCGGCGCGGTGTGGCTGGCTGTGTCGGTGTGCGCGGCCGCGTCACGGTGGCGTTTGGCGGCCAGCGCTGCCCTTGCAGCGGCGTGGATCATCGGCGCGTTCTACTACCAGCTCGCCTGGCCCCTCGGCACCAAGGCCGTGGTGCTGGCTGCTGCCGGCGCCGTGCTCGGTGCGCTGGCGTGGCAGGCGCGCGCGGGGCAGGCGTCTGCGCAGCAGCGCGCCGATGCTCGCGCGGGCTCGGGTCGCGGCCCGGCGTGGGGCACCGTGGGCCTGGCGGCCAGCGTGATGCTGACGCTGATCGCGGCCAACCTCGGCATCTGGCAGAAGGAGCGGTTGATCGCGCAGGGCCAGCCGGTCTACGTGGAGCTGGCGCCGGTGGATCCGCGCTCGCTGATGCAGGGCGACTACATGCGGTTGAACTTCCGCGTGCCCGCCGCGCCCGGCACCGAACGCCTGTCGATGATCGGCGCCGAGCGCCCGCACGCGATTGCACGGCGCGACGCGCGCGGCGTGGCCACGCTGGTGCGCATCGACCGCGGCGAGCCGTTGGGCGCCGACGAGATGCGCATCGAGCTGACGCCGAAGAGCGGCGGCTGGATCCTGGTCAGCGACGCCTGGTACTTCACCGAGGGCGAAGCCGGCCGCTGGGGCAAAGCGAGATACGGCGAGTTCCGCGTCGAGCCGGGCGGGCGCGCGCTGCTGGTGGGCTTGCGCGGCGCGAACCTGGAAGCGCTGTAGGGCCCGTCAGAACCGGATCGTTACCGCATCGACGACGGTGTAGTCGTCGTCGACGATCGGCATCCAGTGCCACTTGTCGAAGGTGGTGCACGGATGCTGGATGCCGAGCGCGATGCGGTCGCCGACGGCGACCGCGCGCGCGCCGCCACCGAGCCGCAGGTACGCGTGCTGGTCGTTCAACGCGCTCACCTGCCACGCCGCGTCGGCCGGCTCGCACGCTCGCGCGCCGCTGCGTGCGTGATGCAGCGGCAGCGGCAGGCCGGCATCGAAGCCCACGTCGCGGCGGCCGGCGCTCAGCAGCGCCAGCCCGGGCTCGGGCACGCTCTGCACCTCGGTCCACAACTCGAGCGCGCCGCGCAGCCCATCGACGATGCCGCAGCGCCGGTTCACCGCCGACACGTAGCGCTGGTAGTGGCCATGGTCGTGCGTGACGTAGCAGCCCGAGCGCAGCAACGGCCGCACCGGGCGCGTGAGCGCGAGCGGCAGCCGCGCCGCGACCAGATCGAACACCGCCGAGCCGCCGGCCGAGACGATCACTTCGCCCGCCTCGAACAGGTCTTCGCCGTCGAGCGCCTCGGCCACGCGGGCCACGCGCTGCAGCAGCGCGTCGACATGCGCCTCGTCGCGCGCGCTGTCGCCGCTGGCCTGCAAGCCCTCGTAGCATTCGATGCCCACCAGCCGCACCGCCGTGCTCGCGCGCAAGGCGCGTGCGAGGGCCACGGCCGCGTCGTGATCACGCACGCCGGTGCGGCCGCCGGGCACGCCGATTTCGAGCAGTACGTCGAGCACCGGCGCGCGCGGTGTCTGCGCGTGCCAGGCCTCGATCAACGCCAGCTGCGCCGTCGAGTCGACGAGGAACGCCACTTGCAAGTCACCGTACGCGGCGAGCAGCCCGGCCAGCGCGTCGAGGTCGGCGCGCTGCTGCACCTGGTTGGCGATCAGCGCGCGGCGCACGCCGGCCTCGACGACGCCGGTGCGCAGCTGGAACACGCTCGCGAAGGTGATGCCCCACGCGCCCGCGGCGAGCTGGCGCGCGAACAGCTGCGGCGACATCGTCGTCTTGCCGTGCGGCGCGAGCTGCACGCCGCGCGCGGCGGCGAAGCCCTGCATCCACGCGATGTTGTGGTCGAGCGCGCTGCTTCTCAGCACCGCGAGCGGCAGCGGCAGGTCGCCGGCGAGCACGTTCCAGCGCTGCGCGGCAAGATCCGCGCGCGCGATCGGCGGCCGTGCGCCCGGATAGCCCTTGAGCCAGGGGCCGAGGCGGTCGTCGCTCACCGTGCTCAGCCGCCGAACAGGCGCTTGAAGAACGCGACGATGCGCGCGAGCAAGCCCGTGGGCGCGACCGCCACCTCCTCGACCGGCGCCACGCCGTAGCGTTCGGCCAGTTTGGCGTTGAACGATTCGAAGAATTCGGTGGCCATCTTCTGCGCCGCCATGTCGACCAGCCGCGAGCCGATCTGCGCGATCTTGCCGCCGACGCTGGCATGCGCGGTGTAGTGCAGCACCGTCTCGCGCGCGCCCACCGCCTCGAGCTTCACGTCGGCATGGCCCTTGCCGTGGCCGGCGGCGCCGCCCTGGCCCTCGAAGTGCATGGTGTACGAATTCGGCGGCGCCAGGTTGTCGAGCCGCAGCTTGCCCTTGAAGCGCGCCTTCACCGGCCCCACGGCCGCGGTCACGGCCACGTCGTACTGGTTGTCGCCCGCCGGCGTGATCGACTCGCAGCCGGGGATCGCGGCCTGCAGCAGCGCGATGTCGTTGAGCGCCTCCCAGGCCTGAAGCTGGTTGACGGGCAGGGTCTGCTGGTTGGTGAGTTGCATGGCAAGAGACCGAGAACCAAAGGATCAATGAAGTCGAACGCGCGCGGGCTCGTCGCGCCGCGCGAGCACGGCGACGAGCTGTTCCAGGCTGTCGAGGTTGTGCGCCGGCAGGAAGCGGCTCACGTGCGGCAGGATCGCGCGGATGCCAGCGGCCTTGGGCTCGAACTGCTCGAAGCGCAGCAGCGGGTTCAGCCAGATCAGGCGGCGGCAGCTCTTGGCCAGGCGCTCGGCCTCGAACGCCAGTGCCTTCACGTCGCCATGCTCGAGGCCGTCGCTGATCAGCAGCACGGTGGTGCGGCTGTCGAGCGTGCGCCGCGCCCAGCGCTGGTTGAACTCGTGCAGGCAGGTGGTGATGCGCGTGCCGCCCGACCAGTCCTCCACCGCACGCACCACCTGCGACACCGCGATGTCGGGGTCGCGGCTCTTCAGCAGCCGCGTGGTGCGCGTCAGCCGCGTGCCGAACACGAAGCTCTCGACGCGCGCGTCGGCATGGCCCAGCGCATGCGCGAAGTGCAGCAACATGCGCGAGTAGCGGCTCATCGAGCCCGAGATGTCGGCCAGCACCACCAGAGGCGCCGGCCGCGTGCGGCGCTCGCGCCAGCGCACGCTCCACAGCTCGCCGCCGTGCCGGGCCATGCCCTGCAGCGTGGCGCGCCAGTCGGCGCGGCCGGGCCGGCTGGCCGGCGCGCTGCGCCGCGTGGCCAGCGGCTCGAAGATCAGCTGCATCTGCGCCAGCGCGCGGCGCGCGGCGCGCCACTCGTCGGCAGTCATGGTGTCGAAATCGGCCTTGCGCAGCACCTCGCGCTCGCTGAACGTGAGCGCGGCGTCGAACTGCTGCTCATCGGGCGGCTCCTCCGGCGGCGGCGTGCCGGGCGGGTGCGGGAACAGCGCATCGGCCAGGCGACGGTTCTCGCGCACGTCGGACGCCATGCCGTCTTGCGCGCGCACCTTGGGCAGCAACATCGCGCGCATGCGGCCCACCAGATCGGGGTCGCGCCAGAACAGCTCGAAGGCCTGGTCGAACAGCTCGCGGTGCTCGATGCGGTCGAGCAGGCAGCTCGACAGCACGGCGTGGAAATCGGTGCGCGACTCGAGCCCCGCCACCTGCAGCGCCTGCAGCGCGAGCAGCACGCGGTCGGTGCCCACGGCCATGCCGGCCGTGCGCAGCACGCGCACGAAATGCATCACGTTCTCGGCCAGGTGACCCGGCGTGGGGCGTGCAGCGAGCATCGGTCAGTGAAGGGGCGTAGCGTCGGTGGCAAGCCACGCATGGTACGGCCCGGCCGCACGGCCGAGCGTGGCACGCCGCGCGCCGGGCCGCTGCCCCGGGATTGTCCGGGCCCGGGCGTGCACCGCCGCGCGGCCTTCGCTGACCGGGCGCTCCCTTCTGGGACAGTGGCTTCAGGCCGTGAGCAGCTGCTGCACGATCGTGTCGCCGCCGGGCGACTCCTCGACTGCGCGCGCTGCGCCGCGCCTGCGGAGGTTCAGCGCGTCGCCGGCGGCGTGTAGTACGCCGCGGTGCTGCCCATGCGCTTCTTGGCCAGGCCGAGTTCGTTGCGCGCCACGGCGCGCAGGTGCACCTCGTCGGGGCCGTCGAAGAAGCGCATCGCGCGGCCCCAGGTCCACAGGAACGCCAGCGGCGTGTCGGGCGTCAGGCCCATCGCACCGAAGACCTGCATCGCGCGGTCGAGCACGCGCGTTTGCAACCGCGCGGCAACGAGCTTGATCGCCGACACGTCGATGCGCGCGGCCTGGTTGCCGGCCTTGTCCATCAGCCACGCGGCGCGCAGCACCAGCAACCGCGCCTGATCGATCTCGACCCGCGACTCGGCGATCCAGTCCTGGATGTTGGCGAAGTCGGCCAACGCCTTGCCGAAGGTGCGGCGGCCCAAAGCGCGCTCGCACATCAACTCCAGCGCCACCTCGCATTGGCCGATCGTGCGCATGCAATGGTGCACGCGGCCGGGGCCGAGCCGCGCCTGCGCCAGCGCGAAGCCCTTGCCCTCCTGGCCGAGCAGGTTGGCCACCGGCACGCGCACGTCGCGCAGCAGCACCTCGCAGTGCCCTTCGGCGCTGGTGTGGTTCATGATCGGCACGTTGCGCACGACGCGAAAGCCCGGCGTGTCGGTGGGCACCAGCACCATCGAATGGCGCTCGTGCGAGCCCTCGGGGCCGCCGGTGACACCCATCACGATGGCAATCTTGCAGTTCGGATGCGCGGCGTTCGACGTGAACCACTTGCGGCCGTTGATCACGTAGTGGTCCCCGTCGCGGCGGATGCTGGTGGCGATGTTGGTCGCGTCCGACGACGCCACGTCGGGCTCGGTCATCGCGAAGCACGAGCGGATGCGGCCATCGAGCAGCGGCTTCAACCAGCGCTCGCGCTGCTCGGGCGTGGCGAACAGGTGCAGCAGCTCCATGTTGCCGGTGTCGGGCGCGTTGCAGTTGAAGACCTCGCTCGCCCACATCACGCGGCCCATGATCTCGGCCAGCGGCGCGTACTCCATGTTCGACAGGCGCGTGCCGGGCTCGTCGTCCTTCAGCCCCGGCAGGAACATGTTCCACAACCCTTGCGCCTTGGCCTTGGCCTTCAGGTCTTCGGCGATCGCCAGCGGGTACTCGCCGCTGTCGCACAAGCGCACCCACTCCGGGTTGGCCGGCAGGATGTGGTCGTCGAGGAAGGCTCGCACCTGCTGCTGCAGGCGCTGCACGCGTTCGGAGTATGCGAAGTCCATGGCGGTGGTCCGGATTCGTCGAGGTCGTCGGCGCGCATGATGGCACCGCCGGCGGCCGTCAACTGTGCCGCACGTGACACGCCGGTGCGGCCGCGTCAGACCGCGCCGCCGCCTTGCAGGAAGCGCTCGGCGAGCAGCACCCAATACGCCGCGCCCAGCGGCAGGTTGGCGTCGTTGAAGTCGTAGCCCGGGTGGTGGCACATGGTGGCGCCGGGGCTGTCGCCGTCGCCGTTGCCGATCATCAGGAAGCAGCCCGGCACCTTCTGCAGCATGAAGGAGAAGTCCTCGCTGCCGGTGACGGGGTCGTGCTGCATCACGCAGCGCCCGGCACCGACGAGCTCGATGCCCACCTGGCGCGCGAAGTCGGTTTCGGCCCGGGTGTTGACCAGCACGGCATAGCGGCGCTGGTAGTCGACCTCGGCGCGCACGCCGAAGCTCGCGGCCTGCTGCGCGGCCAGCTCGCGGATGCGCGTCTCGAGCAGGTCGCGCACGCCGTCGTCGAAGGCGCGGATCGAGAGCTCCATCGTCGCGCTGGCCGGGATCACGTTGCTCGCCACGCCGGCCTGCAGCGTGCCCACCGACACCACCGCGCTCTGGATCGGATCGACGTTGCGCGAGACGATGGTCTGCAGCGCCATCACCAGGCTCGACGCGGCAACGATCGGGTCGGCGGCGCGGTGCGGGAACGCGCCGTGCCCGCCGACGCCGCGCAAGGTGATCTTCGCGTAGTCCGACGACGCCGTCATCGGCCCGTCGCGAAACAGCAGCTGCCCCTGCGGATAGCCCGGCGCGTTGTGCATGCCGAACACCGCGTCGCACGGGTGGCGCTCGAACAGGCCCGCCTCGATCATCTTCGCCGCGCCGCCCTGCCCCTCCTCGGCCGGCTGGAAGATCAGGTTCAGCGTGCCCGAGAAGCGGCCGTGCGCCGCCAGCTGGCAGGCTGCGGCGAGCAGCATCGCGGTGTGGCCGTCGTGCCCGCAGGCGTGCATCACGCCGCGGCGCTTGCTGGCGTAGGCGAGGCCCGTGTCCTCGACGATCGGCAGCGCGTCCATGTCGGCGCGGATGCCCAGCCGCTTGCTGCCGGTGCCGCGGCGCAAGGTGCCCACCACGCCGGTGCCGCCGAGCCCGGCGTCGACCTCGTAGCCCCACGCACGCAGCCGCTCGGCCACCAGCGCGGCGGTGCGCGTCTCCTGGAACGCGAGCTCGGGCTCGCCGTGGATGTCGCGGCGCAGGGCGACGAACTCGTCGGCCCGTTCGCGCGCGCGTTCGAGGATGTCTGCTGCGCTCAATCGAGGTCTCCTTCGGGGTTGGGCGTCATGGTGAGCGCCGAGCGTCAGAACAGGCTGCCCACGTTGAGCAGCGTCAGCACGCCCAGCAGCGCGAAGATCGCCGCGGCCGTGCCGTGCACGAGCTTCATCGACACCTTCTGCGCGATGCGCTCGCCGAGAAACACCGCCGGCACGTTGGCGATCATCATGCCCAGCGTGGTGCCGAGCACCACCTGCACCACGCTCGGGTAGCGCGCGGCCAGCGCCACGGTGGCGATCTGCGTCTTGTCACCCATCTCGGCGAGAAAGAACGCTGCCACCGTGGTGCCAAACACGCCGAAGCGCTGGTGGCCCCGGGCGGCATCGTCGTCGATGCGGTCGGGGATCAGCATCCACGCCGCCATCGCCACGAACGACAGGCCGATCACCCAGCGCAGCACGGCGGGGCCGAGGGCCTGCGCCACCCAGCCGCCCACCGCGCCGGCCGCGGCATGGTTGACCAGCGTGGCCACGAAGATGCCGGCAATGATCGGCGCCGGCCGGCGAAACGCCGCCGCCAGCACGATCGCCAGCAGCTGCGTCTTGTCGCCCATCTCACCGAGCGCGACGACGCCGGTGGATACGAGAAAGGCTTCCAAGCGAACAGGCTCCGGCGGCTACTCGGCCGTCACGAAGTGCACCGCCAGCGCCAGCGCCACGGCGGCGAGCACGAAGTTCAACCACACGCCGATGCTCGTCCAGTAGCCGCGCGGGATCTCCTGCTCGCCCAGGCCGCGCACCACCGAGCGGAACTGCAGCGCCGACACCACCGACACCGCCGCGCCGATCAGCAGCAGCACCACGCCCACCCACAGCGAGAGGCCGCGCTGCGACGCCGACAGCGGCTGGTTCGTCACCATGCGCAGGAACAGGCCGAAGCGCTCGACCACGAAGCCGAAGCCCATCAACGCGATGGCCGTGCGCTGCCAGGCGAGCAGCGTGCGTTCGGCGGCGAAGAACACGCGCGGATCATCGAGGTACGACATGGACGGGCCTTCGACAAGGACTGATCGTGATCAGCCGATTGGGCCACAACCGCGAAGGGTCGGCCCGGCGCGCTTACAGTGACGCTCCCACGCCTGCCCAGGAGTTGCCATGTACGGTTTCCACACCCGCCTCGCGCTGCCGTTCGACGCCGCCGTGCAGAAGGTGATCGACGCGCTCAAGGTCGAAGGTTTCGGTGTGCTCACCGACATCGACGTGAAGGCCACCATGAAGGCCAAGCTGAACGCCGACGTGCGGCCCTACCGCATCCTCGGCGCCTGCAACCCGCCGCTGGCGCACAAGGCGCTGCAGGCCGAGCCCGACATCGGGCTGCTGCTGCCGTGCAACGTGGTGGTGCGCCAGGAGGCCGACGGCGGCATCACCGTCGGCTTCGTCGATCCGCAGTTCATGGCCGGGCTGATCGACCGCGCCGAGGTGCGCGAGGTGGCCGACGACGCCACCGCGCGGCTGCGGCGCGCGTGCGACGCGATCTCGCGTTGATGCGGCGCTGAAGCGGCGCTGTAGAGCAGGCGTGGCTGCCGCTGACGCGACGCCCGGCCGCCGGCGGTTGCCGGGCGGCATCTGGGCGCTGGGCTTCGTGAGCCTGCTGATGGACATCTCGTCGGAGCTGATCCACAGCCTGCTGCCGCTGTTTCTTGTCGGCACGCTCGGCGTGAGCGTGCTGGTGGTCGGCCTGATCGAAGGCGTCGCCGAGGGCGCCACGCTGGTGACCAAGGTTTTCTCCGGCGCGCTGAGCGACTACCTGCGCCGGCGCAAGCTGCTCGCGGTGATCGGCTACGGCCTCGCGGCACTGACCAAGCCCGCCTTCGCGCTCGCGCAGGGCGCCGGCCTGGTGATCGCGGCGCGGTTCGTCGACCGCATCGGCAAGGGCATCCGCGATGCGCCGCGCGACGCGCTGCTGGCCGACCTGGCGCCGCCCGACCAGCGCGGCGCGGCCTACGGGCTGCGCCAATCACTCGACACGGTGGGTGCCGTGGTGGGGCCGCTGCTGGCCACGGCGCTGATGCTCGCGTTTGCCGGCAACTTTCGCGCGGTGTTCTGGGTCTCGGTGGTGCCCGCGGTGCTGGCGGTGGCGCTGCTGCAGTTCGCCGTGCGCGAGCCGCGCCGCGCCGACGACGGGCCGCCCGTCAACCCGATCCGGCGCGCCGCGCTGAAGCGGCTGCCCTCGGCCTACTGGGCCGTGGTGGCCGTGGGCGCGATGTTCACGCTGGCGCGCTTCAGCGAGGCGTTTCTGGTGCTGCGCGCCGGGCAGCTCGGCGTGGCGGCGGCGCTGGTGCCGCTGGTGATGGTGGCGATGAACATCGTCTATTCGGCGTCGGCGTATCCGTTCGGCAAGCTGGCCGACGCGATGAACCACGCCTGGCTGCTGGCGCTGGGCCTCGCGGCGCTGGTGGCGGCCGACCTGATGCTGGCGTTCGCGCAAGGCTGGGCGAGCCTCGTCGTCGGCGTGGGGCTGTGGGGGCTGCACATGGGCATGACGCAGGGCGTGCTCGCTGCGATGGTGGCCGACACCGCGCCGGCCGACCTGCGCGGCACGGCCTTCGGCCTGTTCAATCTCGTCTGCGGCGTGGCGCTGCTCGCCGCCAGCGCGGCCGCCGGCGCGCTGTGGGAGCTGCTCGGTTCGTCGAGCACGTTCGTCGCCGGCGCCGCGTGCGCGGGCGCGGCGCTGCTGATGCTGGCGCTCACCGGCGCAGGCAGGCAGCGGCGAGGCACGGCAGCGTGATGCGCGCGCGGCCTTGCGCCGGCGCGGCATAACATCGGCGCCTCGTTCGACATCGCCACGGGGCTCGATCCATGCAGATCCACGACAAGGTCGCCATCGTCACCGGCGGCGGCAGCGGCATCGGCGCCGCGCTCGCGCAGCGCTTCGCGGCCGACGGTGCGGCCGGCGTGGTGGTGGCCGACGTGAACGCAGCCAACGCCGAGCGCGTGGCGCGCTCGGCCGGGCCGAAGGCGATCGCCGTGCCCTGCGACGTGAGCCGCGAGGCCGACATCCAGGCGCTGGTGCGCACGGCGACCGAGCGCTTCGGCCGCGTCGACGTGTTCGCCTCCAACGCCGGCATCCTCGGCCCGATGGGCGGCGTGGAAGTCGACGACGCCGTGTGGGACAGCATGTGGAAGATCCACGTCATGGCGCATGTGTGGGCCGCGCGCGCGGTGCTGCCGGCGATGGTGGCGCGCGGCGAGGGCTATTTCGTCGTCACTGCATCGGCCGCGGGGCTGCTCAACATCGTCGAGACCGCGCCCTACGGCGTCACCAAGCATGCCGCGGTGGGCTTCGCCGAGTGGCTGCGCATCGCCTACGGGCGGCGCGGCATCCGCGTGTCGTGCCTGTGCCCGCAGTCGGTGCAGACGGCGATGACGAGCCAGGGCACCGGCTCGGCGGGTGTGGACGGCGTGCTCAGCGCCGAGCAGGTGGCGCAGGCCGTGCTCGACACGATGCGCGCTGAGACCTTCCTGTGCCTGCCGCACCCGGAGGTGGCCGCCTACATGCAGCGCAAGACGCAGGACTACGACCGCTGGCTCGGCGGCATGCAGAAGATGTACGCGCGCCACATGGGCGAAGCCTAACGCGCTCGTTCAGCACTCGCGCGCGCGACGCGCTCGCGCCTTCGCCAGCCATTCGGCCGTCCGCAGTGGACGGCCTCATGTGCGGGCTCAGCGGCCCGTCCAGCGCGGCGGGCGTTTCTCGTTGAAGGCGGCCAGGCCTTCGCGCGCGTCCTCGGTCATCGACAGCGCGATGATCTGGCTCTCGGTGTGCGCGAGCGCCTCGTCGAAGCCCATCGACTCGATCGCCTTCAGCGCGTACTTGCCGCGGCGGATCGCGGTGGGCGAGTTGCGCGCCAGCGCGTCGACCAGCGACTGCACCTTGGCATCGAGCTGCTCGGGCGGCACGGCGTGGTTGATCAGGCCGCTGGCCAGCGCCTCGTCGGTGCCGAAGGGCTCGCCCACCAGCGCCCATTCGCGCGCCTTGCGCCGCGGCACCATGATCTGCAGCAGGCTCATCACCTGCATCGGGAACACGCCCACCTTCACCTCGGGCAGGCCGAAGCGCGCATCGGTGGCGGCCACCGCGAGGTCGGTCATCGCCAGCAGCCCCATGCCGCCGGCCATGCAGGCGCCGCGCACGCGCGCGATCACCGGCAGCGTGGCGCGGCCGGCCTCGCGGATCAGGTCGGCGTAGTCGAGGCTGGGGCGCGACAGGTCGAAGGCGAAGCCGGCGCCGGGCTGCAGATCGGCCCCGGCGCAGAACGCCCTGTCGCCGGCGCCGGTGAGCACGATGGCGCGCACGTCGGGGTCGGCATGCGCGGCGCGGTAGCCCTCGCCGATGCCGGCGAGCACCTCGGCGTTGAGCGCGTTGCGGCGCTCGGGGCGGTTGATCGTGATCCACAACGCGGCGCCGCGGCGCTCGTGGAGGACGACGGCGGTGGAATCAGTCATGGCGGATGCTCCGGCTGTGGCCCAAGGCCGATCGGGATCGATCGCGGGCGATCGGGGATTCTGCCGCCGCTCAGGCCGCCCGCGCCGCGCTGCGCACCTCCTCGAGCAGTCGCGCCGCCTCGCCGCCTTGCATGCGGGCGATGTCGTCCTGGTACTTCAGCAGCACGCCCAGCGTGTCCTGGATCACCGCCGGGTCGAGCACCAGCGCGTCGAGTTCCATCAGCGCGCGCGCCCATTCGATCGTCTCGGCGATGCCGGGCAGCTTGTACAGCTCGATCTCGCGCAGCTTCTGCACGAAGGCCACCACCTGCTGCGCCAGCGCCTGCGGCACGCCGGGCACGCGGCGCAGCACGATGTCGTACTCGCGCTGCGCATCGGGGAAGCCGACCCAGTGGTACAGGCAGCGGCGCTTCACTGCATCGTGGATCTCGCGCGTGCGGTTGCTGGTGAGGATCACGATCGGCGGCGTCTTGGCCTTCACGGTGCCGTATTCGGGGATCGTGATCTGGAACTCCGACAGCACCTCGAGCAGGAAGGCCTCGAACGGCTCGTCGGCGCGGTCGAGTTCGTCGATCAGCAGCACCGGCGGCACGTCGCGCTTGGGGTCGATGGCCTGCAGCAGCGCGCGCTGGATCAGGAACTTGTCGGCGAAGAGCTGGTCGGCGAGCTTCGTGCGATCGGCGCCGGCGCCTTCGGCCAGGCGGATTTCCATCATCTGCCGGCCGTAGTTCCACTCGTAGGCGGCGCCGGCGAGGTCGAGGCCTTCGTAGCACTGCAGGCGGATCAACGGCCGCGCGAGCATCTGGCACAGCACGCGCGCGATCTCGGTCTTGCCGGTGCCGGGCTCGCCTTCGAGGAACAGCGGCCGTTGCAGGCGCAGCGCGAGGAATACCGCGGTGGCGAGCTGGCGGTCGGCCACGTAGTCGTGCGCGAGCAGGTCGGACTGGACCTGGGCGATGTCCTTGGGGAGTGCGGCGGCGGTCATGGCATGAGAAAGAAACGCCGCTCCGGCCGGAGCGGCGTTTTCAGTGTGACACAGCGCTGATCGTCGTCAGCCGACGGCCCGCTTGGCAAGCACCGGGATCAACGCGGCACGATATTCGGCCGAGCCGTGCAGGTCGGTGTTGAGCCCGCTCGAATCGATCTTCACGCCGTCGCACGATGCGCCAGCCCAGCTGCCCGCGAGCCTTGCCTCGAGCGCCTTGGCGCGGAACACGCCCGCGCCGGCGCCGGTGACGGCCACGCGCACACCCTGGCTGCCCTTGCTGACGAACACGCCGACGAGGCAGAAGCGCGACGCCGGCTGCTTGAACTTCTGCCAGCCGGCCTTTTCCGGCACCGGGAAGCTCACCGCGGTGATCAGCTCACCCGGCGCCAGCGCGGTTTCGTACAGACCCTTGAAGAAGGCGTCGGCAGCAATCGCGCGCTTGTCGGTGTGGATCGTCGCGCCCAGGCCGAGCACGGCGGCCGGGTAGTCGGCCGCCGGGTCGTTGTTGGCCAGGCTGCCGCCGAGCGTGCCGCGGTTGCGCACCTGGCGGTCGCCGATGCCGGCGGCCAATGCGGCCAGCGCGGGAATCGCCTGCGCGACCTCCTTCGACGCTGCCACTTCAGCGTGCGTGGTCATCGCGCCGATCTTCACGGTGTTGCCCGAGACGGTGATGCCCTTCAGCTCGGCGATGCCGCCGAGGTCGACCACCGCGGCGGGTGCCGCGAGGCCGAGCTTCATCGAGGCCAGCAGCGACTGGCCGCCGGCCATCACCTTGGCATCGGCACCGCCGGCCGCACGCGCGGCGTCGGCCAGCGAGCCGGGCTTGGAGTAGGCAAAGGTTTGCATGACAGGATCTCCTACGGATTTTGGACCCGAGATTCAAGCGGACGCCGCGGAACCGGCTTTGCCGGGCCGCTGGCGGCGCCCCCTGGGGGGAGGCGCCGAAGGCGCTTCGGGGGGGTCATTGATTTGCCGCCTTCCACACGTTGTAGGGCGATGCGGGCATCGGCACGTCCTTCACGCCGAGCGCATTGCAGATCGCGTTGATCAGCGCCGGCGGCGAGCCGATCGCGCCGGCCTCGCCGCAGCCCTTCACGCCGAGCGGGTTGTGCGTGCACGGCGTGCCCTTGACCGTCTCGACCTTGAAGCTCGGCATGTCGTCGGCGCGCGGCATCGCGTAGTCCATGAAGCTGCCGGTGAGCAGCTGGCCGCTGTCGGTGTCGTACACGCCGTGCTCCAGCAGCGCCTGGCCGAGGCCCTGCGCCAGGCCGCCGTGCACCTGGCCCTCGACGATCATCGGGTTGATGACGTTGCCGAAGTCGTCGCACGCGGTCATGCGGTCGATCTTCACCGCGCCGGTGGCCGGGTCGACCTCGACCTCGCAGACGTAGGTGCCCGCCGGATACGTGAAGTTGCTCGGGTCGTAGAACGCGTTCTCGTTGAGGCCGGGCTCGAGCTTGTCGTGCGGGAAGTTGTGCGGCACGTAGGCGGTGAGCGCCACCTGCGCGAACGGCACGCTCTTGTCGGTGCCGGCGACCTTGAACACGCCGCCTTCGAACACCACGTCGGTGTCGGCCGCCTCCATCAGATGCGCCGCGATCTTCTTGCCCTTGGCGACGATCTTGTCGAGCGCCTTCACGATCGCGGTGCCGCCGACGGCGATCGAGCGGCTGCCGTAGGTGCCCATGCCGAACAGGATCTTGCCCGTGTCGCCGTGCTGGATGTCGATGTCTTCCATCGGGATGCCCAGCTTGTCGGCCACCACCTGCGCGAACGTGGTCTCGTGGCCCTGGCCGTGGCTGTGGCTGCCGGTGAAGATCGTCACCTTGCCCGTCGGGTGCACGCGCACCTCGCCGGCCTCGAACAGGCCCGCGCGCGCACCCAAAGCACCGGCCACCGCCGACGGCGCGATGCCGCAGGCCTCGATGTAGGCCGAGTAGCCGATGCCGCGCTTCCAGCCCTTCGCCTCGGTGGCCGCCTTGCGCTTGGCGAAGCCCGCCACGTCGGCCAGCTCGATGGCGCGCGAGAGCGTGGCGTTGTAGTCGCCGGTGTCGTAGGTCAGGCCCACCGGCGTGGCGTAGGGGAACGTGGTGATGAAGTTGCGGCGGCGGATCTCGGCCGGGTCGATTCGCATCTCGGTGGCCGCGGTCTCGACCATGCGCTCGACGAGGAACGTGGCTTCGGGCCGCCCCGCGCCGCGATAGGCATCCACCGGTGCGGTGTTGGTGAACATCGCGTTGACTTCGCAGTAGATCTTCGGCGTCTTGTACTGGCCGGCCAGCAGCGTGGCGTACAGGATCGTCGGCACGCACGACGAGAAGGTCGACAGATAGGCGCCCAGGTTGGCCGTGGTGTCGGCGCGCAGCGCGAGGAAGTGGCCGTCCTTGTCGAGCGCGAGCTTGGCGGTGGTGGTGTGGTCGCGGCCGTGCGCGTCGGAGACGAAGGCCTCCGAGCGCTCTGCCGTCCACTTGATCGGCCGCTTCACCTGCTTGCTGGCGAACACCAGTGCCGTCTCCTCGCCGTAGAGGAAGATCTTGCTGCCGAAGCCGCCGCCCACGTCGGGTGCGACGACGCGCATCTTGTGCTCGGGGATGCCGAGCACGAAGGCGCACATCAAGAGCCGCTCGACGTGCGGGTTCTGGTTCGCCACGTACAGCGTGTAGCTGTCGGCGTTGACGTCGTAGCTCGCGTTGGCCGCGCGCGGCTCGATCGCGTTGGGGATCAGCCGGTTGTTGCGGAAGGTGAGCGTCGCCACGTGCGCGGCGCCCTTGATGGCCGCGTCGACGCCGTCCTTGTCGCCGATGCCCCAGGTGTAGCAGCGGTTGGCGGCCGCCTCGTCGTGCACCAGCGCGCCGGCCTTGGCCGCGCTCGCCGCATCGACCACCGGCTTCAGCTCCTCGTAGTCGACCTCGATCAGATGCGCCGCGGCCTTGGCCTGCTCCAGCGTCTCGGCGACGACGAGCGCGACGCGGTCGCCCACGTAGCGCACCTTGCCGTCGGCCAGCACCGGGTGCCTGGGCTCCTTCATCGGCGTGCCGTCGAGGTTGTTGATCAGCCAGCCGCAGGGCAGGCCGCCGACGGCCTTGAAATGCTCGCCGGTGAAGATGCCCAGCACGCCCGGCGCCTTGGCGGCGGCGGCCGTGCTCAACTTCTTGATGCGCGCATGCGCGTAGGGGCTGCGCAGGAAGTAGCCGTAGCTCTGGCCCGGCAGCGTGATGTCGTCGGTGTACTGGCCCTTGCCCGTCAGGAAGCGCGCATCCTCGCGGCGCTCGACGCTCTTGCCGACGAAACCTTGTCGTGCGTTCATGGTCGTGCTCCCTTCACTTCATCGCCGCGGCGCCCTGCGCCACGGCCTTGACGATGTTCTGGTAGCCGGTGCAGCGGCACAGGTTGCCGTCCAGCCCTTCGCGGATCTGCGCGTCGCTGCCGCACTTGTGGTTCTTGGCCAGGTCCACCGCGCTCATCACCATGCCCGGCGTGCAGAAGCCGCATTGCAGGCCGTGGCAGGCGCGGAACGCGGCCTGCATCGGGTGCAGCGTGCCGTCGGCCGCGGCCAGGCCCTCGATCGTCGTCAGCTCCATGCCGGCGGCCTGCACGGCGAGCATGTTGCAGCTCTTCACCGCGCGGCCGTTCAGGTGCACGGTGCAGGCGCCGCACTGCGCGGTGTCGCAGCCCACGTGCGTGCCCGTGAGGCGCAGGTGCTCGCGGATGAATTCGACGAGCAAGGTCTGCGGTTCGACCTCGCGCGTGACCGACGCCCCATTGACGGTGAGCGTGAGTTTGGTGGCCATGGTGTCTCCTGTTGGTTGCGCGCGCGAACCTCGGCACGGTCCGCCGCGCGGCGACGATGATCGTCGGCCGAAACACCGTCGGCCTGCATCGCGGCAAATACCCCTATGCAACGACTTGCATAGCGAGCGGCCGCGGTCGTGCGCGCTCGGCGTTCAGACCAGCCCGTCGAACAGCCAGACCGTCACCGGCTCGCCGGCGGCGACCGGGCCCTGCTCGTGGCCGATCACCACCAGCGCGTTGGCCTCGCTCAGGCTGCGCAGGATGCCGGCGCCCTGCGCGCCGACGAGCGCGACCTCCCAGGCGCCGTCGGCGCCGCGGCGCACGATGCCGCGCTGGAACTCGGTGCGGCCCGGGCGCTTGCGCACGGCGCCGGTGCAGCGCGCGCTCAGTGTCACCGGCGCTTCGGGCCGCGCGCCGGCGAGCATGAGCAGCGCCTCGCGCGCGAAGACGTAGAAGGTCACCAGCGCCGCCACCGGGTTGCCGGGCAGCGCGAACAGCCACGCCGGATGCGCGGTCGCCGAAGCGGCCACGCCTGTGCCGCCGCGGCGCAGCGGCCCGAACGCGAACGGCCGCCCGGGCCGCATCGCCACCTTCCAGAACGCCACCTCGCCCATGCGCGCGAGGATGTCGCGCGTGTAGTCGGCCTCGCCGACGCTGACGCCGCCGCTGGTGAGCACCGCGTCGGCCTCGCGCAGCGCGCGCTCGAGCGTGGCCTGCAGCGCGGCGGGGTCGTCGCGCACGAGGCCGAGGTCGATCACCTCCATGCCCAGCCGCTGCAGCGCCGCCGCGAGTGCGAAGCGGTTGCTGTCGTAGATCGCACCCGCGGGCAGCGCGTCGCCCGGCGCGACGACCTCGTTGCCGGTGGAAAAGAGCGCCACCTTCAGCCGCCGGCGCACGCCGAGCTCGGTAAAGCCGAGCGACGCGGCGAGCCCCACGTCGGCCGGCCGCAGCACGCGCCCGGCGGCGAGCGCCGCGCTGCCGCGCGCCAGGTCTTCGCCGCGCTTGCGGCGGTTCTCGCCGCGGCGGATCACGCCGGCTGCGATGCGCACGCTCTCGCCTGTCGGCTCGACGAGTTCCTGCGGCACCACCGTGTCGGCGCCGGCGGGCATCACGGCGCCGGTCATGATGCGCACGCAGCTGCCGGGGCGCACGGCTTGCGTCGGCGGCGCGCCGGCGAACACCGTGCCGGCCACCTGCAGGGCCAGCGCCTGTCCATCGCGCAGCGCAGTGCCGTCGAAGGCGTAGCCGTCCATCGCCGAGTTGTCGTGCGGCGGCACGTCGATCGGGCAGATCAGGTCGGCGGCGAGCACGCGGCCCACGGCGGCGGCGAGCGGCACCGTCTCCAGGCCGTCGATCGGCCGCAGCGCAGCGTGGATCGCGGCACGCGCCTGCTCGACGCTCAGTTGCGGGTCGCCCGCCATCAACGGGGAGGGGCCAAGCTCGGACATGAGGTGCGACGCGAAGAAGGATTCGAGCGGCGCCGCTGCCGAAGCTGCGGGGCTCGTGGCGGCCATTCTGCCGCGCGGGCCGCCAGCAGGGGCTTGTGCCTATGCAAGCGACTGCATATCGCGCAAGCCGCGATGGCGTTCGCACAATGCCGGTGCCCCTTCCCGTGCCGCACACCGCGCCGCCCGCCCTGCCGATGTCCACTTTCGCCGACAGCCTGCGCCTGGCGCTCGACCTGATGCTTCGCCTCGATGCCGAGCTGCTGGGCATCGTGGCGCTGTCGCTGCGCGTGAGCATCACCGCCTGCGCCGTCGGCGCCGGCATCGGCCTCGTCGGCGGTGCGCTGCTGGCGGCGGCGCGCTTTCCCGGCCATGGCGGGGTGGTGTGGTTGGTCAACACGCTGCTCGCGCTGCCGTCGGTGGTGGTCGGCCTGCTGGTGTATCTGCTGCTGTCGCGCTCGGGGCCGCTGGGCTCGTGGGGCATCCTCTTCACGCCGGCCGCGATGGTGGTGGCGCAGAGCATCCTCGTGGTGCCGCTGATCGCCGCGCTGACGCGGCGCCTGGTGCTCGACGCGCTGCGCGACGGCGGCGAGCAGCTGCGCTCGATGGGCGCGAGCCCGGCGCAATCGGCGCTGCTGATGCTGCTGCACGAGCGCCTGGGCGTGGCGACGATCCTGCTCGCTGCCTTCGGCCGCGCGGTGGCCGAGGTCGGCGCGGTGATGATCGTCGGCGGCAACATCGCCGGCGTGACGCGCGTGATGACCACCGCGATCGCGCTCGAGACCACCAAGGGCGACCTGCCGCTGGCGCTCGCGCTCGGGCTGGTGCTGCTGGGCGTGGTGGGCGTGGCGCATGCGGCGATCGCGCTGGTGCAGCCGCGCCAGTCGAGCCTGCGCGAGGCGCTGGCATGACCGCCGAACTGGCGCTGCCGCAGGCCGCGGCGCCGGCCGCTGCCGCGCCGGCGCTGCTGCTGTCGCTGCACGGCGCCGGCGTGCGCTTCGGCAACGTGGTCGCGCTGCAGGGCATCGACCTCGCGCTGCGCCGCGGCGAGCGCCTCGCGCTGGTGGGCGCCAACGGCTCGGGCAAGACCACGCTGCTGCGCCTGCTGCACGGGCTGCAGGGCGCGAGCGGCGAGCGGCGCGCGCACGAGCGGCCCGACGGCACGCGGGCGGTGGTCGCCATGCTGTTCCAGCGCCCGTTCCTGCTCAGCGTGTCGGTGCGGCTGAACGTGCGCCTCGCGCTGTGGCTGCGCGGCGTGCCGCGCGCCGAGCGCGACGCGCGCACGATGGTAGCGCTGCGCCGCGTCGGCCTCGAGGCCCAGGCCGCGCGGCCCGCGCGCGCGCTCTCGGGCGGGCAGCAGCAGCGCCTGGCGCTGGCGCGCGCCTGGGCGCTGAAGCCCGACGTGCTGCTGCTCGACGAGCCGACCGCCAGCCTCGACCCCAGCGCCAAGCGCGAGGTCGAGACGCTGATCGACGAACTGGCCGGCGAGGGCACGTCGCTGGTGATGGCCACCCACAACCTCGGCCAGGCCAAGCGCCTGGCCGAACGCGTGATCTACCTGGAGGCCGGCTGCATCGCCGCCGACCTGCCGGTGGAGCGCTTCTTCGACCGCGGCGCCGACCATGCCGCCGCCTTGTTCCTGAAAGGGGAGTTGCCTTGGACCTGACGCTTGCCCGCACCGCCCGCCGCCGCCTCGGCGCCGCCTTGCTGATCGCCGGCGCGCTCGCCTTCGGCAGCGCGGCAGTGCGCGCGCAGGAGCGCTTCATCGTGATGGCGTCGACCACCTCGACCGAGCAGTCGGGCCTGTTCGCGCACCTGCTGCCGGCCTTCAAGGCCGCCAGCGGCATCGACGTGCGCGTGGTCGCGGTGGGCACGGGCCAAGCGCTCGACATGGCGCGCCGCGGCGACGCCGACATCGTGTTCGTGCACGACACGGCGGCCGAGGAGAAGTTCGTCGCCGAGGGCTTCGCGCTGCAGCGCTCGCCGGTGATGTACAACGATTTCGTGCTCGTCGGCCCCAAGGCCGACCCGGCCGGCACGCGCGGCAACGACATCGCGGCAGCGCTGAAGAAGCTCGCCGCCGGCAACGCCGGCTTCGTCTCGCGCGGCGACAAGAGCGGCACGCACGCCGCCGAGCTGCGGCTGTGGAAGGCGGCCGGCGTCGACCTCGCCGCGGCCAGGCCCGCGGGCTACAAGGAATGCGGCTGCGGCATGGGCCCGGCGCTCAACATCGCCAGCTCGACCAACGCCTACGTGCTCGCCGACCGCGGCACGTGGCTGTCGTTCAAGAACCGCGGCGAGCTGGCGATCGTGGTCGAGGGCGACAAGACGCTGTTCAACCAGTACGGCGTGATGGTCGTCGATCCGGCCAAGCATCCGCACGTCAAGCAGGCGCTCGCCCAGCAGTTTGCCGACTGGGTGGTGAGCGCGGCGGGCCAGGCGAGCATCGCGGCGTATCGGATCGGCGGCGAGCAGCTGTTCTTCCCCAACGCCGATCGTTGAGTTCGCGTCGCGCACGGCGCGTGCGCGCGTTGCGGTCACCCGCCGCTCCAGCCTGGAGCAGTGATTGCCAAGACCTTGCGCGGCCTAGGGTTTGGCCTAGGTTTGCCCGTCGGACCCCTATGCACATGATTGCATAGCTCGTCCGACACCGAGGGCATCGGGGCGCGGGCGACGCCATCCACCGTCTTCGACCCGAAAGACCCCTCCATGCAAAAGAGCCTCCACATCAACCCGGACAAGTGCACGGGTTGCCTGCAGTGCGAGATGGCCTGTTCCTTCGAGAACTACGCCGTGTTCGCGCCGGCCCGGTCGCGCATCAAGGTGTTCGACTTCCACGCCACCGGCCGCAAGGTGCCCTACACCTGCACGCAGTGCGACGAGGCTTGGTGCCTGCACGCCTGCCCGGTGGAGGCGATCACGGTGGACCGCGGCACCGGCGCCAAGGTGGTCAACGACACCACCTGCGTCGGCTGCAAGGTCTGCACCATCAGCTGCCCGTTCGGCACCATCAACTACGTGCAGGAAACCGGCAAGGTGCAGAAGTGCGACCTCTGCGGCGGTGACCCCGCCTGTGCATCGGCCTGCCCCACCGGCGCGATCACCTACGTCGACGCCAACTGGACCGGCATCGACAAGATGAAGTCCTGGGCCGACAAGCTGGGCAACCAGCCGGCCGCCGCCTGACGCCACGAGGAGAACCACATGTCCTGGGCAGGAAAGATTCTTCGCGTCAACCTGAGCGCCGGCACGGTCAAGTCCGAGCCGCTCAACATGACGTGGGCGAAGCAGTACCTCGGCTCGCGCGGCCTGGCGACGAAGTACATCGTCGCGGAGGTCGACCCCAAGGTCGATCCGCTGTCGAGCGCCAACAAGATCATCTGGGCCACCGGGCCGCTGACCGGCACGATGGCCTCCACCGGCGGGCGCTACACCGTCGTCACCAAGGGCCCGCTCACCGGCGCCATCGCCTGCTCGAACTCGGGCGGCTACTGGGGCGCCGAGCTCAAGATGGCCGGCTGGGACATGGTGATCTTCGAAGGCGCGTCGGCCAAGCCGGTGTACCTCTGCATCAACGATGACGTGGCCGAGCTGCGCGACGCGTCGGCGCTGTGGGGCCACAGCGTCTGGGAAACCGAGGAGACGCTGAAGAAGCTGCACCAGGACCCGCTGCTGCGCGTGTCGAGCATCGGCCTGGCGGGCGAGAACAAGGTGCTGTTCGCCGCGGTGGTCAACGACCTGCACCGCGCCGCCGGCCGCTCGGGCGTGGGCGCGGTGATGGGCAGCAAGAACCTGAAGGCCATCGCCGTGCGCGGCACCAAGGGCGTCGGCCACATCGCCGACCCGAAGGCGTTCATGCAGGTCACCGCGGCGAAGAAGAAGATCCTCGCCGACAACGCCGTCACCGGCCAGGGCTTGCCGACCTACGGCACGCAGGTGCTGATGAACGTGATCAACGAGGTCGGCGCGCTGCCGACGCGCAACCACCGCGACGTGCAGTTCGAAGGCGCGAAGGACATCTCGGCCGAGGCGATGGCCACGCCGCGCGCCTCGGACGGCAAGAAGCAGCTCGTGACCAATCAGGCCTGCTTCGGCTGCACCATCGCGTGCGGGCGCATCAGCAAGATGGACAAGGGCCACTTCACGGTCGACAACAAGCCGCAGTACTGGAACGCCTCGGGCGGCCTCGAATACGAGGCAGCCTGGGCGCTCGGCGCCGCCAACGGCGTCAACGACCTCGAAGCGCTGCAGTACGCCAACCTGCTGTGCAACGAGCAGGGCATGGACCCGATCTCGTTCGGCGCCACCGTCGGTGCGGTGATGGAGCTGTACACGATGGGCGTGCTCAAGAAGGAGCAGCTCGGCATCGAGGCGCCGTTCGGCTCGGCCAGGGCGCTGGCGTACTTTGCCGAGATCACCGCCAAGGGCGAGGGCTTCGGCAAGGAGATCGGCCAGGGCAGCAAGCGCCTGACCGCCAAGTACGGCCACCCCGACCTCAGCATGAGCGTCAAGGGCCAGGAGTTCCCGGCCTACGACAGCCGCGGCATCCAGGGCATGGGCCTCACGTATGCCACGAGCAACCGCGGCGCCTGCCACCTGCGCAGCTACACCGTGGCCTCCGAGGTGATGGGCGTCCCGGTGAAGACCGACCCGCTGAGCGCCGACGGCAAGCCCGAGTTGGTCAAGGCGTTCCAGGACGCCACCGCCGCGTTCGACTCGTCGGGGCTGTGCGTCTTCACCACCTTCGCCTGGGGCCTGCCCGACCTGGCCGACCAGCTCGCCGCCGCCTGCGGCGCCGAGTTCACGCTCGAGAAGGTGAGCGAGATCGGCGAGCGCGTGTGGAACATGGAGCGCGACTTCAACAACCGCGCCGGCTTCACCAGCAAGGACGACACGCTGCCCAAGCGGCTGCTCACCGAGCCGGCCAAGACCGGCCCGGCCAAGGGCCTGGTCAACAAGCTGCCCGAGATGCTGCCCAAGTACTACGAGATCCGCGGCTGGACGGCCGACGGCCAGTTGAAGCCGGAGACGCGCACGCGGCTCGGGTTGTGAAGCACCTGATCCTCGGCGCCGGCCCGGCCGGCATCATCGCCGCCGAGACGCTGCGCAAGCACGCGCCGAACGACGAGGTGACGGTCGTCGGCGACGAGCCCGAGTCGCCGTACTCGCGCATGGCGATCCCGTACCTGCTGAGCGGCAGGATCGGCGAGGCCGGCACGCACCTGCGCCATGGCGCGAACCACTATGCCGACCAGCGCATCACGCTGAAGCGCGGCCGCGCCAAGCAGCTCGACGCGGCGCAGCGCCGGGTGCTGCTCGACGACGGCCATGCGCTGCCCTTCGACACGCTGCTGATCGCCACCGGCTCGTCGCCCGCGACGCCGCCGGTGCCCGGCATCAACGGCCCCGGCGTGCACAGCTGCTGGACGCTCGCCGATGCGCGCGCGATCCAGCTGCTCGCCCGGCCGGGCTCGCGCGTGGTGCTGATGGGCGCCGGCTTCATCGGCTGCATCATCATGGACCCGCTGGTGGCGCGCAACGTCAAGCTCACCGTGGTCGAGATGGGCGACCGCATGGTGCCGCGCATGATGGGGCCCACAGCGGGCAACATGATCCGCGCCTGGTGCGAAGCCAAGGGCGTGAGCGTGGTCACCGGCGCCAAGGTCGACGCGATCGAGCGCGGCGCGGTCGGCAAGCCGGGGCTGCTCGGCACGATCGCGCAGGCGGTGGGCATCGGCTCGAGCGCGATGCCGAGCGGCGCGATGGGCGTGAAGCTCTCCAACGGCCAGCGCATCGACGCCGATCTCGTGATCACCGCCACCGGCGTGCGGCCCAACATCGGCTTTCTCGAGAACTCCGGCGTGCGCTGCCTGGTGGGCGTGCTCACCGACGAGCACCTGCAGACCAACGTGGCGGGCATCTACGCCGCCGGCGACTGCGCCGAAGCGTTCGACAAGGTCAGCGGCAAGACCATCGTCAGCGCGATCCAGCCCAACGCCGCCGAGCAGGCGCGCGTGGCCGCGCTCAACATGGCCGGCCGGCGCGCCGAGCTGCGCGGCGTCACGCAGATCAACGTGCTCGACACGCTGGGCCTCGTCAGCGCGAGCTTCGGCAACTGGCAGGGCGTGCCCGGCGGCCAGCACGTGGAGCTGACCGACGCCGCCCGCCATCGCCACCTGAGCCTGCAGTTCGCCGCCGACCGCCTGGTGGGCTGCAACGCGGTGGGCTGGACCGACCATGTCGGCGTGATGCGCGGCCTCGTCGAGGGCGAGGTGCACCTCGGCGCGTGGAAAGACGAGCTGCTGCGCGACCCGACCCAGCTGATGCCGGCGTACCTGGCGAGCGCACAGGCACAATCGGCGCCCGGCCACCTGCGCGGCCGCTGAGGCCGTGGCCGCGCGCCCGGCGCGGCCCACGCATGCATGCAGATCACGCTGAAGCTCTACGCCTCGCTGGGCGACTACCTGCCCGCGGACCAGCGCCGCGGCAACGAACTGCGACTCGAGCTGCCGGCCGGCACCACGGTGGCCGCCGCGATCGCGCCCTACCACCTGCCGCCCAAGCTGGTGCACCTGGTGCTGATCAACGGCGTCTATGTGCCGCCCGATCAGCGCGCAGTGCGGGCGTTGGTCGACGGCGATGTGCTCGCGATCTGGCCGCCCATCGCAGGTGGGTGAGACGCGGGTGGCTGAGGTGCAGGTGGGCGAGGCGCATGCCGGTGCGAGCGCCGAAGACTTCGAGCGCGAACACGGCTTCACGCCGGCGCAGTGGCTCGACATCGTGCGCGGCGCGGTGGCCGACCATGCGATGGCGCTCGATGCCGACGGCCTCGGCGCCAGCGTGCGCATCGGCGCCGGCACGCTGCGGCTGCACTGGCGCGCCCTGCCGCCGCGCCGCATCGCGCTGATGCAGATGCCGCGCCTGGCGGTGCGCTATCGCTTCGACGCCGTGCCGCCCGACGCGCGCGTAGGCTTCATGCGCCACTTCGACCTCTTCATGCATCGCGGCGGTGGCTGATCTGCCCAGCGCGAACAAGGCCGCCGCGTGGCGCCGCTGGCTCGGCATCGCGCTGCGCGCCGCGCACCTGGCCACGGTGACGCTGCTCGGCGCCGCGCTGCTCGGCGCGCCGCTCGCGCCGCATCCGCCGGCGCTGGCCGTGGCCGCCAGCGGCCTGGCGTTGCTGGTGCTCGAAACGCTCGATGCGCGGCTGCGCTGGAACGAGCTGGCCGGCCTGGTGTCGCTGGCCAAGCTGGCGCTGGTGGCGTGGATGGCGCTCGATGCCGCGCGCGCGCCGCTGCTGTTCTGGGCCGTGCTGTTCGTGTCGGCCGTCAGCTCGCACGCGCCGCGGCGCTGGCGGCATTGGAAGCCGGGCACCGCGCTGCCTTTCGCATCGACGCGCCGGTGAGCCTCACGCGCGTGCCGCGTCGCGCACGCGCTCGACGAGGTTCTGCTGCAGGAACTCGCGCAGGCTCTGCGCCGCCGGCGACAGCGACCGGCCGCGCCGCACCAGGATCGACGTCTCGCGGCGCACCACCGGGCGCACCAGCGGCCGGATGACGATCGCCGTGCGGCGCACCGCCGGCCGCGCATACGAGGGCAGCACCGTCACGCCGAGCCCGGCCTCGACCAGCCCGAGCGCCGTCCACAGGTACGACGCCTCGTGCACCACGCGCACGTCGACGCCTGCGGCAGCAAGCTGCTCGCCGATCAGCTGCCCGACCGAGTTGTCGCGCGCCAGCGCGATGAACGGCAGCCCGGCCAGCTCGCGCCACGCGACGCCGCGCACGCGCTCGGCCAGCGCATGGCCGCGCGGGCAGGCGAGCACCAGCCGGTCGACCATCAGCGGCAGCACATCCAGCTCGCGGTTCGAGCGCAGCGCGGTGCCGATGCCGAAGTCGGCCTCGCCGTCGCGCACCTTGGCCGACACCTGCGCCGCCAGCGTGTCGAGCAGGCGCACCTGCACGCCCGGATGGCGCTGCGCATAGCGCGCGATCGCGCCCGGCAGCAAGATGGCCGACATCAGCGGCGTGGCGGCGATCGTCACGCGGCCGCTGGCCTTGTCGCGTAGGTCGCGCGAGCGCTTGAGCGCATGGTCGAGGTCGGCCAGCATCTGCTGCGCCACCGGCAGGAACTCGCGGCCGGCCTCGGTGAGCTGCACCATGCGCGTCGTGCGGTCGAACAGGCGCAGCCCGTAGGCGCCCTCCAGCTCGCCGATCAGCACGCTGACGGCCGACTGCGTCAGGTGCAGCCGCGCCGCCGCGGCGGTGAAGCTGCCGGCGCGCGCCACCGCGTCGAGCGCGCGCAGCTGCCGCAACGTGATGTCCATGAATTTCCCGAATCAATCGAGCAAGAAAATCAAATTGTCGGATCAATCGCGACGTGTCAACCTGAGGCCTCGCACGCTTCGCGCCGACAACGGCCTGCACGATGAAACTCGACATCTTCAACCACATCTTCCCGCGCGCCTACTACGACCGCATGCTCGAGGTCGCGCCCAACGGCAAGGACATGCACAAGCGCGTGCGCGAGATCCCGTCGATCGTCGATCTCGACGAGCGCTTCCGCATCATGGATCGCTTCGGCGACTACGCGCAGGTCATCTGCGCCGGCTCGCCGCCGATCGAGGTGTTCGGCCCGCCGCCGGTGTCGACCGAGATGGCGCGCCTGGCCAACGACGGCATGGCCGCGCTCGTCGCGCGTTACCCGAAGCGCTTTCCGGCCTTCATCGCGTCGCTGCCGATGAACGACCCCGACGGCCTGCTGCGCGAGGCCGAGCGCGCGATCGGCCAGCTCGGCGCGGTCGGCGTGCAGGTGTTCACCAACGTGCTCGGCAAGCCGCTGACGGCACCCGAAACGCTGCCCCTGTTCGACCTGATGGCCAGGCTCGACCGCCCGATCTGGCTGCACCCGGCGCGCGGCGCCAACCATCCCGACTACCTCGGCGAGCAGCGCAGCCACTACGAGATCTGGTGGACCTTCGGCTGGCCGTACGAAACCAGCGCGGCGATGGCGCACATCGTGTTCGAGGGCCTGTTCGACCGCCACCCGGAACTGAAGATCATCACGCACCACATGGGCGCGATGATTCCGTACTTCGAGGGCCGCGTCGGCCCGGGCTGGGACCAGCTCGGCAGCCGCACGTCGGACCGCGACTACACCGTGCTGCTGAAGACGCTGAAGAAGCGGCCGCTAGACTACTTCCGCATGTTCTACGCCGACACCGCCCTGTTCGGCGCCGCCGACGCGACGGCGCTCGGCCTCAAGTTCTTCGGCTTCGACCGCGTGTTGTTCGCCTCCGATGCGCCGTTCGACCCCGAGAAGGGCTCGGCCTACATCGACTGGACGATTCGCATCGTCGACGCGCTCGACGTCACCCCGGCCGAGCGGCAGAAGATCTACGAGGGCAATGCGCGGCGGCTGCTGAAGCTGCCGGCCTGAGGCGGAGCAAGCTCGTGAGTCGCGACTGCACCGTCCACGCCGGCCGTCGCCGCTGCGTGCGCGCGCTGGCGGGCCTGGCCGTCGGCGCGATGGCCGGCGCCGGCCGCGCGCAGACGGCCGCGGCAGCGCCGCTGAAGCTCGTCGTGCCGTTCACGCCGGGCACCGGCATCGACCTCATCGCGCGCAGCGTCGGGCCGCGGCTGGCCGAACGGCTGGGCCGCCCGGTGATGGTCGACAACAAGCCCGGCGCCTCGGGCAACCTCGGCACCGAAGCGGTGGTGCGCGCCGCGCCCGACGGCGCGACGCTGCTGGTGTCGGTCAACACGCTGGTGATGAACCGCGCGCTGTACCCGAACCTGCCGTTCGACCCGGTGAAGGATCTGGCGCCGGTGTCGCTGACGAGCTGGGGCCAGCTGGTGCTGGTGGCCGGCAAGGACACCGGCTTCACGACCGCCGCCGAGTTCGTTGCCGCGGCGCGCGCGCGGCCGGGCAAGCTCAACTACGGGTCACCGGGCAACGGCACGCCGCACCACCTGGCGATGGAGCTGCTGAAGCTCAACACCAAGACCTTCATCACGCACATCCCCTACCGCGGCACCGCGCCGGCGACCACCGACCTGCTCGGCGGCCAGATCGACGTGATGTTCCTGCCGATCCACGTGGCGCTGGGCCACATCCGCTCCGGGCGGCTCAACGCGCTGGGCATCAGCAGCGCCAAGCCGCACCCGCTGCTGCCGCAGGTGCCGCCGCTGCGCTCGCTCGGCCTCGGCGAGCTCGACGTGGACATGTGGTACGGCATCCTCGCGCCCAGGGGCACGCCGGCGGAATTCATCGCGCGCGTCAACGCCGAAGTCAGGAGCATCCTCGAAGCCCCCGAGATCCGCAGCGCGTTCGAGACGCAGGGCATGACGCCGCAATCGAGCAGCCCCGAGGAGTTCCGCCGCCTGATCGAGGCCGACGCGCAGCGCTGGGGTCAGCTGATCAAGGCGCAGTCGATCCGCGCCGATTGACAGGTATCTGCCGCTTGCACCCGGAGTCGATCACTCGTCCTAGCCGACGAGTCTGTCGTACTCCGCGTGCGTGCCGATCCAGAACCAGTGCACGCCGCCGGCGACGGGAATGCCGAGGGCGCGGTGGTAGAGGCCAACCCGGACACTGTGGAACTTGCCGTTGGCCACCGACTTGAATTGAAGCGATGGATGCGAGGCGTCGTTGCGCAACAGCGCGTAGGCGCGGCGAGCGAGAGCCTGGATCTCCGGCGACAGTGCCTCGAAGCACTGCCAGAACCGCTTGGAGGCTGTGTGCTTCAAGGCTCGCGGCGAGCGCCGCTGCCGTAGTCGGCCAATGCTTCGGCCGCAAGGTGATCCAACTTCCCGCTGACGGCATCGCGTTCGATCTGGTGATCCCAGGCGGCACCGTCGTACTCGGCGAACCAGCGGCGAAACTCGGCGAGCTGTTCCGCCGGCAGCGCAGCCACCGCCTTCTCGATCGCCTTGAGATCACCCATGAGCTGCCCCAGCCACGAAACGCCGAACGGTGAAGTATGCGGCCATTTCGACGATGACGGTGGAAAGCGCGACCCAAGCCGATGACTACGGCTTCACGGCGCGCGCCAGCAGCGGACCCCACCCCGGATAGCCCTCGCGCGCCAGCGCCGACTTGCGCGAGAACGGTGCCGTCGAATCGCCGCGCGCGAGCGCGTCGACATAACCGCGGCCGTCGGTGATCCAGGTGCCGCCCATCGACGTGACGCCGCGCGCGAACAGCGGGTCGGGCGGGCAGCCGACGCTGGGGCCGACGAGCGCGAAGCGTGTCGCGCGCCTGGCGAAGCCGAGCATGTGGTCGAGCGTGTCGTTGAGCAGCAGTGTGCCGGTGGACAGCACCTTGTCGCAGCCCAGGAGTTCGCTCGCGTCGAGCGTCACGCGCACGCCGTCGTGCTCGCCGGCGAGGTCGGCGCGCAGCTCGATCACGATCAATTTCGCGCCGCGCGCGGTGATGCGCGGCGCCAGCCCCGCGAAGTAGCCGATCATGCCCACCGTCTCGCCGGGCTGCGGATCGAGGTTGCCGATCGAGTCGCCGCTCGCGCCGGGCGCGAAGCCTGCGCGGTCGAACAGGCAGCGCGTGAGTGCGTTGACGGCGGCGAAACCGAGCGTGCTGGCCAGCGCGTCGCTGCCGCCGTAGGCCCGCGCGACATCGAGCGCGTCGCGCCCGGCGGGGTCGAGCCGCTCGCGCTCGCGCGTCATGCCGGCCCAGGTGTCGCCGAGCAGCACGTAGCTCAGACCGAGCGAACCGTCGTCGAGCTCCAGCGCGCAGAACTCGCCGCGCGGGTCGCCTGGCGTGGGCCTGGGCGGCAGGTGCAGCGCGCGCACGCGCGGCAGCGCCATCGCGCCGGCCATGCGCTCGAGCAGCGCGACGATGTCGTTGCGGACGCTGGTCATGTCGACTCCGGTTTGCTGCCATGCCGGGCCGCCCGCTCCGACAACGCGTTCGGGAAGTACAGCGCGGTGAGGCTCTTGCTGTGCACCGGCGAGAAGCCGCCGAGGCGCGCCTGGCCCTCGCCGCGTTCGGCTGCATCGGCGAAGCGCCGCCAGTCGCGCACCCAGTGGATCGCATCGCACACCTCGAGCAGGCCCATCGTCTCGCGGTCGCCCACCAGCACGCCTTGCACGCGCAGACCCAGGCGTGCGCGTGCCTCGTCCAGGCGCGCCAGCGTGGCCGGCACGCAGCCGAACTCGCCATCGCTGACGATCAGCAGGTCGGCGCTGGCCCAGCGCGCCTCGTGCACGACGTCGATCGCGCGCTCGATCGGCGTCTGGATGTCGGTGCCGCCGTCGAAACCCTGTTCCATCAGGTCCATCAGCGCCTGCAGAGCGTCGGCGCCGCGGCCGAGGTCGCGTTCGAGCAGTTCGTCAGGCCCGCCGAAGGCGATCAGCTTGCAGCCGCGTCGGGCCTCGTGCGCGGCGCGCAGCGCGGCGATCACCGTGGCCTTGGCGATGTGCTCGGGCGCGCCGCGCATCGAGCCCGAGGTGTCGAGGCAGACGATGATCGGCCCGCGCTCCAGCGCCTGCGGCTCGCTCGGGCGCTGCGGCCGCCGCAGCGCCGCATCGGGGTCGGGCCGCCAGTCGACGAGCACGGCCTCGGTCTCCCACGACAGCAGCCGCGCCTCGGCATGGCGCGCGCGCCAGAGCTTGCGCAGCACCGGGTGATGCAGCATCACCGCTTCGCTGGCCAGCATGCGCTCGGGGCGCGACGAGAAGCGCACGCCGGTGATCTCGCCCGGCGCGCCGGGCAGGCGCGTGTGCACCGCGCGCAGCGGCAGCGGCGGCGCGCGCTCGTCGCTGTCGGTGCTCTGCGGCGCGAGCCACGGCTCGACGCTGCGCTCGCTGCGGCCGAGGCGGCGGATCAGCTCGGCCAGCTCGGGCAGCTGCCGCAGCAGCTCGGCAGCGCGCCGCGCCACGGCCAGCGGCCGCGAGCGCAGGTGGCCGCTCAGTTCGTCCCAGCGCAGCTGGGCGAGGTCGCCCAGGTCCTTCAGCAGTGCGAGGCTGTCTTCGAGGCCGGCCGATTCGAGCGTCCACGCATCGCGAAACGCCTGCGTCACGGCGGCGATGGCCTCGCCGCGCGACAGGCGCGGCTGGTGGTCAACGATGCGGTCCAGGTGCCACAGCAGCGTGCGCAGCACCTGCTCGCCGAGCGCGGCGACGCCGCGCGCCAGCGCCGGCAGCGCCAGCTCGCCGACCACCTCGCGCAGCGGCCGCGTGGCGTCGGCATCGCCGAAGTCGGCTTCGGGCGGCGGCAGCACGCCGGCGTGCAGCGAGCGCAGCCATACGCGGGCATCGCGCAGGCGCGCCTCGCTGCGGCCCGCGCTGGCGATCAGCGTGGGCAGCCACACGCCGCGCGGCAGCGGTTCGAGCAGGTGGTAGGGCGCGTCGAGGGCGCGCGCGGTTGCTGCGGTCATCGCGCCTTCAGGCCAGCGCCTCGACGGCCACCGGCGGCGGCACCGCGTCGGGCAGTTGCGGGTCGAGCGGCAGCGCGGCGAAACCTTCGCGTGCGCCGGCGAGGCGCGCGCGGCGATCGGCCAGCGTGGCGAGCGTGGTGTCGTGGGCACCGAGCAGCCGCGACGCCAGCGCCGGCGGCAGCCACAGCCGGCCGGCCAGGCGCCGGGCGAGCGCATCGCGCAGGCCCTGCACGCGCGCGAGATGGGCGTCGACTCGTGCCATCACCTCGTCGAGCTGGGCCACGCGGGCGTCGATGTGGGCGCGGCTGTAGCGCCGGCGCAGCTGCGCCTCGAGCGCGCTCGACACGATGCGCAGCATGCCGCCTTCGTCGCCGGTGCCCCCGGGCTGGCCGATCGAGCGCGCGAGCGCGAGCTTGCCGGCGGCGTTGGCCGCGTCGGGGTCGTCCTGCGCCGAGTTCTCGATCTGCAGCTGCTGCTCGAAGGCCTCGACCGCACGCGTCAGCCACGGCGCATCGTCGGCGACGGCGCCGACGAGCTCTGCGGCGAACCAGTCTTGCAGCGCGGCCATGTCCTGCGGCGCGGCGGCCGCCACGTGCGGCGCCAGCCACAGGTCGAGCGCGTCGATCTCGGCGCGGCCCTCGCTGGCCGCGGCCACGCGCATCAGCGCCACCCACTGCCGCCAGCGGCGGTCCGACATCGGCAGCGCGCGTGCGGCGAGCCAGGCGCGCAGGCGCCGGCAGGCGTCGAGCGCGTCGGCGCCGAGGCCGACTGCGGCGGCCGCGGCTTGCACGGCTGCGCGCTCGGCCTCGCCCAGCGGCGCAACGGCCACCGGCGCATCGTCGGCCAGCGCGAGCAGCGCCGCGAACGACGCGTCGCCGACCGGCGCCACCGGCACGCGCAGCAGGAAGCGGTCGAAGAACGCCTGCAGCGATTCGTCGGCCGGCAGCTCGTTGCTCGCGCCGACCACGGTGACCAGCGGCGTCTTCGCGCGGCCGCTGCCGTTGTCGAACTCGCGCTCGTTGAGCAGCGTCAGCAGCGCGTTGAGGATCGCCGAGTTGGCCTTGAACACCTCGTCGAGGAAGGCGATGCCGGCGGTGGGCAGGTAGCCCGCGGTCAGCCGCTCGTAGCGGTCGGCCTCCAGCGCCTTGAGCGACAGCGGGCCGAACAGCTCCTCGGGTGTCGAGAAGCGCGTCAGCAGCCGCTCGAAGTAGCCCGCGCTGCCGATCACGCGGTGCAGCCGCCGCGCGAGTTCGCTCTTGGCCGTGCCGGGCGGCCCGATCAGCAGCACATGCTCGCCGGCCAGCGCCGCCAGCAGCAGCACGCGCGCGGCCGTTTCGCGCTCGAGCAGGCCCTGCTCCAGCGCCGCCAGCAGCGCCGTCCAGCGTTTGACCTGTGGCAACCTCATGGCGGCATTCTCCCGGGCCGGGTGCCGGCCGGGCAAGCGGCGCAGGTCAAGGTTGGCGGCTGTCCCCTTTCGGCACAACGCTGTCGCGGTGCGGAATCGCCGCTTGCGGTATCGTGGCTGCTCGCGCAGGCTCGGGCCTGTGGCACCGGCCATGAAGAACCGCGGCATCCATCTGCAGTACACGTTCCAGCACGTCGGCCAGCAAGGCGCCGAGGTGCAGAACCCGCTGTTCGACCTGCTGTCGGCGCTGCGCGAGCACGGCTCGATCCAGCATGCCGCGAGGCACCTCGGCCAGTCGTATCGCCATGTCTGGGGTTCGCTCAAGCATTGGCAGGAGGTGCTGGGCGAGCCGCTGGTCACCTGGGCGCAGGGCCAGCCGGCGCGGCTGACGCCGTTTGCCGAGCGGCTGGTGTGGGCCGAGCAGCGCGCCCGGGCGCGGCTGACGCCGCACATCGAGGCGCTGCGCGCCGAGCTCGAGCGCGTGCTCGCCGAGGCGCTCGACGGCACGCAGCAGGTGCTCACGCTCTTTGCCAGCCACGACATGGCGCTGCCGCTGCTGCGCGAGCGCGCGCTGGCCGGCCAGCACCTGCACATCGAGCTGAAGTTCGCGGGCAGCCTCGATGCGCTGCGCGCGCTCAACGAGGGCCGCTGCCTGGTGGCGGGTTTCCACGTGCCGCCGCTGCTCGACGACCCGCGCGTGTTCGCGCGCGGCCTGAAGCCGCTGCTCAAGCCCGGCCGCCACAAGCTGATCGGCTGCATGCGCCGCATGCAAGGCCTGATGGTGGCGCACGGCAACCCGCTGAAGCTGCGCGACCTGACCGACCTGCGCCGCGCCGACGGCACGACGCTGCGCTTCATCCAGCGCCAGAGCGGCTCGGGCACGCGGCTGCTGACCGACCACCTGTTCTCCAAGTTCGGCATCCGGCTGCCGCAAGGCGATGCGGCGCCGGCGCTGGTCGAGGACAGCCACGTGGCCGTGGCGGCGGCGATCGCCAGCGCTCTGGCCGATGCCGGCGTGGGCATCGAGGCCGCGGCGCGCGCCTTCGGCCTGGGCTTCGTGCCGCTGATCGAGGAAGACTACTTCCTCGTCAGCCTGGCCGACGCGCTGGAGCATCCCGCGGTGGCGCAGCTGCGCGCCGCGCTGGAGACGCCGGGCTTTGCCGACGCGCTGCACGAGCTGCCCGGCTACACCGCGGTGCGCAGCGGCGAGATCCTGTCGCTGACGCGCGCGCTGCCGTGGTGGAACTTCCGCCACGCCAAATCGACCGCCGCTGCGGTTCCGCCGAAGGCCGCGCGCCGCGCGACCCACGAAGGACGATGACATGGACAACGTCGATCTGCAGGTGCTGCGGCAGGTGTCGCAATGGGCGGCCGGCGGCCGCCGGGTGGTGCTCGCCACCATCACCCGCACGTGGGGATCGGCGCCGCGGCCGCCGGGCTCGGTGGTGGCGATCTGCGACGACGGCCGCGTGGTGGGCTCGGTCTCGGGCGGCTGCATCGAGGACGACCTGATCGACAAGGCGCGCGGCGGCGTGCTCGTGTCGGGCAAGCCGCAGGTGGTGCGCTACGGCATCGACGCCGACGCGGCGCACCGCTTCGGCCTGCCCTGCGGCGGCCTGATCGAGCTGGTGCTCGAGCCGGTGCTGCCGCGCACGCGCGTCGACGAACTGCTGGCGCGCCTGGCGCGCGGCGAGCGCGTGCGGCGCGTGCTCGTCATCGCCAGCGGCGAGGTCACGCTCGAGCCGGCCGGCGATGCCGACGAGCTGGAGCTGACCGAGGCCACGCTCGTCACGCACCACGGCCCGCGCTGGCGCATGGTGATCATCGGCGCCGGCCAGATGACGCAGTACCTGGCGCAGATGGCGCGCACGCTCGACTACGAGATCATCGTCTGCGATCCGCGCGAGGAATACGCCACCGAGTTCGCCGTCGAGGGCGTGAGGCTCTCGCGCGAAATGCCCGACGACCTGCTCGTGGCGCTGAACCCCGACGGCCACACCGCGGTGGTGGCGCTGACCCACGACCCCAAGCTCGACGACCTGGCGTTGATGGAGGCGCTCGCCAGCCCCGCGTTCTACGTCGGCGCGATCGGCTCGCGCGCCAACCAGGCCAAGCGCAAGGCGCGCCTCAGCGAGCACTTCGGCCTCACCGAGGCGCAGCTGGCGCGGCTGCACGGCCCGGTGGGCCTGAAGAACGGCGCGCGCACGCCGCCGGAGATCGCGGTGAGCATCCTGGCCGAGGTGACCGCGGTGCGCTACGGCTACCGCATCCCCGAGCCGGTGGCGGTGACGGCGCAACTGGGCTTGGCGGCGGGCTGCGTGACCTGACCGGGTGTTTCGCGAACAGATGGTCGTCCTGCACTACTACCCGGGCAACGCGAGCCTGATCCCGCACATCGTGCTGCACGAGCTGGGCGTGCCGTTCCAGCTCGCGCTGGTGGATCGCGAGCGCGATGCGCAGCATTCGCCCGAATACCTGAAGCTCAACCCGAACGGCCTGATCCCGGTGCTGGTCGACGGCGAGTTGGTGGTCTACGAAACCGCGGCGATCTGCCTGCACCTGGTCGACACCCATGCCGCGGCCGGCCTGGCGCCGCCCGTCGGCACGCCCGAGCGTGCGCAGTTCTACAAGTGGCTGGTGTGGATGACCAACACCCTGCAGGCGCGGCTGCTGCACTACTTCTACCCCGAGCGCCTGGTGGCGCCGGGCAACGCCGCCGGCGCAGCCGAGGTGCGCGCGCAGGCACAGAGCGACATCGGCCGCATGCTCGACCTGCTCGATGCACACATGGCCTCGCACGGCGGCCCCTGGCTGCTCGGCGAGCGCTACGGCGCCGCCGATGCGTTCGCCTTCGTGCTGTGCCGCTGGACGCGCGGCTTCGGCGGCGCCGCCTCGCGCCCGGCGCGCGACCGCGCGCATCTGGGCCCGTACCTGCAGCGCATGCTGCAGCGCCCGGCGGTGCAGCGCGCGATCGCCGCGGAGCAGTTGCCCGAGCCCTGGGTCTGACGGCGGCGAGGCGGCTCGGCGGCGCGCGATGCAGCGCGATGCAGCGCGCTCAGGCCAGCACGATGTGCAGCCGCGCCGCCCAGTGGCGCGTCAGCGGCGACAGCGGCTTGGCCATGCGGCGCTCGTTGAGCACCGCCTGCCCGATCGCGCGCGAATCGGTGCCCGATGCCGCCGCGGCGAGCAGCGTCTGGTCGATCAGGTCGCGCTGGGCATGGCTGCCGCCGAAACGCTGGGCCTTGCCGCGCACGGCATAGAGCGCCTGCGCGGCTGTGTCGGCCTCGCCGCGCTGCAGCGCCATCAGCGCGCGCATCAGCGGCGCGCCGACCTCGCGCGCCATCGCGTGGTTGCTGCGCACGGCCTCGTCGGCCGCCATCGCGTGCTCCGCGCAGCGGGCCACCCAGTGCTCCGCGCGCACGCCGTCTTCGGCCATCAGCAGCACGAGCAACGCGTGCACGTCGTTGAACGCGTAGTAGCCGGCGCTGGCGTCGGCGAAGTCCCATTGCGCGGCCAGCGCCTGAGCCCGCGCCACCACCGGCACGCCCAGCAGGTGCAGCCGCCACAGCATGGCCGCCGCGTCGACGCGATTGAGCGTGACCTGCAGCGCGTCGCCGCTCAAGTGCGCGTCCAGCAGCCGCAGCACGCCCGCCTCGTCGAGGCTCTCGAGCCGGAACAGCGCCTGGTGCCACCACAGGTGGCAGGCATAGCCATTGCCCTGCGCCCACGCGCCCTGGTGCTGGCGCAGCCACGCCGCGCCCTCCTCGCAGCGCCCCTGCATCTCCATCACGTGCGCCACGGCATGGATCGCCCACGGCGAGCGCGGCTCGATCGCCAGCGCGCGGCGGCCGGCCTCCTCGGCCTGCTGCTGCAGGTTGCATTCCTCGAGACCGAAGGCGTGCAGCGCGAGCACGTGCGCGAACAGCGCGTCGGACTCGCTCCACGCCGGCAGCGCGCGCGCCGGCCGTCCGCGCAGGTTGGCCGCGTCGCCGCGGTAGAAATCCCACAGGTGGCACCATTGCAGCGCGAGCGCATCGCGCGGGTGCAGCAGCAGCCAGTCGTCCCACAGCGCGCAGGCCTCGTGCCAGCGGCCGTCGAGCACGCAGCGCGTGGCCTGCAGGTGCAGCGCCTCGCGCGGCGGCGCGTCGGCGTCCAGCGCCTCGGCATGCTCGAGGTGGCGCCGCGCCTGGCCCACCAGACTCGGCTCGGTGAGGCTCAGCAGGAAGCCGGCGCGCATGGTGTGCGGCAGCGACCAGCCCGGGTCGGCGGCCACGGCGCGATCGAGGTCGGCGAACGGCGTGTCGTAGAACGCCATCATGCGCCACAGCGCCGTCTCCACCGCGTCGGCCGCGGCCGGTGACTGCGTGCCGAGCAGGTTGCCGTGCGGATCCTTCAGCGTCATCGGATCACTGTACCTCGCGGCGTGGGTCCGCTGCCGAACGCTCGACCAAAGCGTTAGGCACGCCGCCTCAGCGGCCCGACATCGGCCACGGCGGCAGCGCCGGGCGCATCTGCTCCCAGGCGCGGCAGATCTGCAGCACGCCGATGTCGTCGTGCCGATGACCGGTGATCTGCAGCCCGATCGGCAGTCCGTCGTCGCTGAAGCCGCAGGGCACCGACGCCGACGGCTGCTCGCTCATGTTGAACGGCAGCGTGAAGGCGATGTGCTCCAGCGGATGCGCCGGATCATTGGTGGGGCCGGCCCATTCGGCGGCAAAGGTCACCACCGGGCTCACCGGCGACAGCACGAAGCGGTACGGCTGGCAGGCCGCGACCGCCGCCTCGCGCAAAGCGCCCATCTGGCTGTAGCCGTGGAACAGCTCGGCCGCGCTGATGCGCGCGCCGCCCTCGGCCCATTGGCGGATGTAGGGCAGCACCTGGCGCTGGCGCTCGGGCGGCAGCGCCGAGATGTCGAGCCAGCTCCGCAAGCGCCAGAAGCGGTCCATGCCGTCGATCATCTCGCGCGTGGAGAACGCCGGCACCGGCTCGACGATGGCGCCGGCCGCCTCGAAGCGCCGCGCCGCGGACTCGATCGCCGCACGCACCGCCGCCTGCACGGGCAGGCCCCAGCCGGCATCGAGCTGCAGCCCGAGCTTCAGGCCCTTGACCTCGATGTCGAGCGCCGTCCACTCGAAGCGCTGGTAAGGCAGGCTCATCGTGTCGCGCCAGTCGGGCTTGGCGAGCTCGACCATCATCATCGCGGCATCGGTGACGGTGCGCGTCATCGGCCCGGCCACGCGACCGGCATACGGCGGCTTGATCGGGATGCGGCCGAGGCTCGGCTTCAGGCCGAACACGCCGCACCAGCCGGCGGGCAGGCGGATCGAGCCGCCGATGTCGGTGCCGATGTGCAGCGGCCCGTAGCCCGCCGCCGCTGCAGCGCCCGCTCCCGCGCTGGAGCCGCCCGGGTTCTTGGCCGTGTTCCACGGGTTGCGCGCCAGCGCATGAAAGCTCGACAGGCCCGAACTCAGCATGCCGTAGTCGGGCATCGTGGTCTTGGCCAGCAGCACGGCGCCGGCCTCGCGCCAGCGCGCCGCGGGCGGTGCGTCGGCCACCGCCGGCACCAGCTCGGTGGCCGCGGTGCCCAGCGGCACCGGCGTGCCCTTGGAGGCGATGTTCTCCTTGATCGTGCCGGGCACGCCGTCGAGTGCCGACAGCGGCTCGCCCTTGGCCCATCGCGCTTCGCTGGCGCGCGCCTGCGCGAGCGCCGACTCGGCGTCGAAGGCGTAGAGCGCGTGCAGCTGCGGCTCGCAGCGTTCGATGTGCGCGATCACCGCGCGCGTGACCTCCACCGGCGACGCCTCGCGGCGGCGATACAGCTGCGACAGCTCGGCGGCCGACTTCTGGTGCAGATCAGACAACATCGCTTCGCGGCCTCGTCACTGCCACGACACGGCGGCCATGTCGTTGGCGAAGATCGGCGAGCTGGCCCACAGCCCCTTCAGGCCCTTGCGCGCCACCGCCACCTGCGACGGGTTGAAGATGTAGGCGTTGACGCAGTCGGTGGCGAGCATGCGCTGCAGATCGCCGAACAGCCTGGTGCGCTCCTTCGCGTTGCCCGCCGCCGCGTGCTTCGCGGCCAGCTCGCGGAAGGCCTTGCTGTCGTAGCCCCAGTAGTAGCCGGTGTTGGCGTACTGCATGTAGTCGAGCGGCTCGACGTGGTTGATGATCGTGAGGTCGAAGTTGCCCTTGAAGGTGCCGCCGAGCCACTGCGCCCATTCGACGTTCTCGATCTTCGCGATCACGCCGACCTTGGCCAGCATCGCCGCCACCACCTCGCCGCCCTTGCGCGCATACGGCGGCGGCGGCAGCGTGAGCGTGACGTTGAGCGGCGTGGCCACGCCGGCCTCCTTGAGCAGCGCCTTGGCCTTCTCGGGGTCGTACGGATACATGCCGGTGAGGTCCACGTAGCCGGCATCGGTGGGCGCGAAGTGGCTGCCGATCGGCTTGCCGAGGCCTTCGAGCACGCCGTCGATGAAGGCCTTGCGGTCGATCGCGTGCATCAGCGCGCGGCGAACGCGCACGTCGTCGAACGGCTTGCGCTTGTTGTTGATGGTCATGATGCCCTTGCCCGCCGTGCTGCCGATCTCGACCGTGAAGCGCTTGTCGCCCTCGAACTGCTTGAGGTTCTGCAGCGCCGCGAAGCGCGGCATGCCGTCGATGTCGCCGGCCAGCAGCGCCGCCACCTGCGCCGCCGAGTCGTTGATGAAGCGGAAGGTCACGCGCTTGAGCTTGATGGCCTTGGCGTCGCGAAAGCCATCCCACTTGACGAGCGTGACCGACGAGCCCTTCTTCCAGTCCTCGAAGCGGAACGGGCCGGTGCCCACGGGCTTGCTGGCGGTGCTGTCGGCGCTCTTGGGCGACAGGATCACCGCGGTGTTCTCGCCCATGCGGAACAGGAAATTGCCGTCGGCGTTGTTGAGCGTGACGATCACCGTGTGCGGGTCGGGCGCGCTGATGGCGCCGATGTTGTCGAACACCGCGCCCTTGGCCTTGTTGGTGCTCTTCGGGTCCTTCGCGCGCTCGAAGCTGAACTTCACGGCCGCCGAATCGAAGGGTTCGCCGTCGTGGAACTTCACGCCCTTCCTGAGCTTGAAGGTGTAGCTCCTGCCGTCGGGGTCCATGCTCCAGCTCTCGGCCAGCAGCGGCGTGACCGAGCCGTCGACATTGATCTTCGTGAGGCCTTCGAGCACGTTGTAGTGCACGATCTCGCCGATCGCCGCGGCCGGCGCGGTCGTCGGGTCGAGCCCCGGCGGCTCGAGCACCATGCCGAGCGTGACGCTGTCCTTGCGGCCCTGGGCCTGCGCCAGGGGCCACGCCAGCAGCAGGCACAACGCGCCGGCACCGGCGGCGACGACGACACGGCGATGAAGCTTCATGGTGTTCTCCGGAAGTGGACGATCGACATCATCGGATGTTCGGCGGCTGCGCCATCACGCGCTCGGCCTCGTGGCACGCCACGCGGTGCACCGCGGTGATCGCGCGCAGCGCCGGCAAGGCCTGCAGGCAACGATCCTGCCTGAACGCACAACGCGGCGCAAAGGGGCATCCCCCAGGAGCGGCCGGTGCTGACGGTGCCGGCTGCGGTGATGACGTTGGCGGTGCGGTTCGGGCCGCAGCGTCGGCCACGTCGAGCGCCGGCACGGCCTCGAGCAGCGCGCGGGTGTACGGATGCGCCGCCGCGCGAAACAGCGTGTCGGGGTCGCCGTGCTCGACGATGCGGCCCTGGTACAGCACGACCACCGCGTCGCACACCAGGTCGACCACCGCCAGGTCGTGGCTCACGAAGAGATAGGTCACGCCGAAGCGGTCCTGCAGGTCCTGCATCAGGTTGAGCACCTGCGCCTGCACCGACACGTCGAGCGCGCTCACCGGCTCGTCGGCCACGATCAACCGCGGCCGCGTGATCAGCGCGCGCGCGATCGCGATGCGCTGGCGCTGGCCGCCGGAGAACTCGTGCGGATACTTGTCGCGGTCGCTGGCGCGCAGCCCCACCGCCTCGAGCGTCTCGGCCGCGCGCTCGCGCTGCGCGTCGCGTGCGGCGCCCTGCAGCACCGCGAGCGGTTCGGCCACCGTCTGCCACACGCGCCGCCGCGGGTCGAGCGAACCATACGGATCCTGGAACACCATCTGGAAGCCCGCGCGCGCGCGGCGCAGCGCAGCGGCATCGAGCGCTGCGAGATCGTGCCCGTCGAACCGCACGCGGCCGGTGTCGGGCCGCTCGAGTGCCATCACCAGCCGCGCCAGCGTGCTCTTGCCCGAGCCCGATTCGCCGACCACGCCCAGGCTCTTGCCGGCGTGCAGCGTGAAGCTCACGTCGCTCAACGCGCGCACCACCGGCGCCGGCGCGCCGAGCCGCTCGCGCGGCAGGCGGTAGTGGCGGCTCGCCTGCTCGACGGCGAGCAGCGGGGTCGACGCCGGCTCAGCCATGCGCGGCCGCACGCTCCAGCTCGTGCACGCGGATGCAGCGTGCGTCGTGCCCGTCGCCCACCGGCGTGGCCGGCGGCATAGCGGCACGGCAGGTGTCGATCACATGCGCGCAGCGCTCGGCGAACGGGCAGCCCGCCGGCAGGTCGGCCAGCTCGGGCACGCGGCCGGGGATGGTGGCCAGCCGCGTGCCGCGCGCGAGGCCCAGGCGCGGGCGCGAGGCGAAGAGCGCGCGCGTGTACGGATGCGCGAGCCGCGCGAACACGTCGCGCGTGGCACCGGCCTCGACCACGCTGCCGCCGTACATCACCATCAGCCGCTGCACGGTGCGCGCCATCACGCCGAGGTTGTGGCTGATCAGCAGCAGCGCCATGCCGCGCTCGGCCACCAGCTCGGCGATGAGGTCGAGCACCTCGCGCTGCACGGTGACGTCGAGCGCGGTGGTCGGCTCGTCGGCGATCAGCAGGTCGGGCTCGCAGGCGAGCGCGATGGCGATCACCACGCGCTGGCGCTGGCCGCCCGAGAGCTGGTGCGGATAGGCATCGAGCCGCCGCGCCGGCTCGGGCAGGCGCACGCGCTCGAGCAGCTGCAGCGCACGCGCACGCGCTTCGCGCGCCGCGAGGCCGAGGTGCAGCCGCAAGGGCTCGGCGATCTGGTGGCCCACGGTATGCAGCGGGTTCAGCGCCGTCATCGGCTCCTGGAACACCATGCCGATGCGCCGGCCGCGCAGGCCGCACAGCGCGTCCTCGTCGAGCCGCGTCAGCTCCTGGCCGTCGAAGCGGATCGAGCCCGACACCTTCGCGCCCTCGGGCAGCAGGCCCATCAACGCGAGCGCGGTGATCGACTTGCCGCACCCCGATTCACCGATGAGGCCCGCGGTGCGGCCCTTGTCGAGCTCGAACGACACGCCGCGCAAGGCATCGGCAGGGCCGCGGGAGGTGCGCAGGGTGACGCGCAGGTCGGTGACTGTGAGCAGCATCAGGCCTTCGCTTCTTGCGAAGCGACGAGCAAGGCAAAGGCGGGTCCGGGCGGGCCTGGGCGCTTCGATGAGGCGGTCCACGCTTCGCGTGGACTTCCCTGCGGTGCTCGGTCTGCGAGGGCGGCTGCGGAACTCGCCCTCGCGCGGCGGCGACGCTCCTGCGGAGCGCTGCTGCGCTCGGAGCTCGAAGTCCTCGCCGGCCCGTCGCCTTTGGGCGACGGGCAACCCTCGCAGCCCTGCGCTCCTCGGCGCCTCATAGGCGCGCCCAGTCCCGCCCGAACCCACCTTTGCCCAGCACCGCTCGCTGCCTTCGTCGAACACCACGAGCGCTGCAGCGCGGTGGGCGGTACCCGCTGGGGGCGATTTGTGGGGCGGCGAGGAGCGCAGCGACGAGGGTCGGCGCGCACCGCAGGTGCGCGCTTCGTGCTCTGACTCGCCGACGATGTTTGAACGGAGCGAGCGAAGCTCGCGCAGTGAGTTCGGCGGCGCGACCCTCGGCGCGAGCACCGCAGCGGAGTCGGCGCCGCAGGCGCCGACCGACCCAGTATGAGCCCCCAGCGGGTACCGCCCGCCGCGCCGCACAGACGCTCGAACGACCGCACGAACAACACACTCAACCCACAACCTCCGCCGCAATCTGCCGCAACGCCTGCTCGAACACCTCCGGCGGCTGCCCGCCCTGGATCAGATGCCGATCGTTGATCACGATCGACGGCACCGAGCTGATGCCCGCCTGCTGCCAGAACGACTCGGCCTGGCGCACCTCGTCGGCATAGCGGCCGGATTCGAGCACCTCGCGCGCCGCGGCCGCATCGAGCCCCACGGCAGCGGCCAGCTCGAGCAGCACCTCGTGCGCGCCCGGGTTGCGGCCCTCGCCGTGATAGGCCTTCAGCAGCGCGTGCTTCAGCTCGCGCTGCCGGCCCTGCAAGCCGGCCCAATGCAGCAGCCGATGCGCGTCGAACGTGTTCCACACCCGCGGCCGCGCACCGAACGCGAAACCCACCGCGGCGCCGCGCTCGCGGATCGCGGCCTGGTTGCGCGCGATCTGCTCGGCCGTGATGCCGTACTTGGCCGACAGGTACTGCACCGTGTCGGCGCCTTCGGGCGGCATCGTCGGGTTCAGCTCGAAGGGTTCGAAATGCAGCTCGGCCTGCAGATCGGGTTGAATACGTTCGAGCGCGCGCTCGAGCGCGTTCAGGCCGATCGCGCACCACGGGCAGGCCACGTCGGACACGAAGTCGATCTTCAGCGTCGTCGTCATTGCATCACCTCTTTCTCGCGAGCTTGGGGTCGAGCAGATCGCGCAGGCCGTCGCCCATCAGGTTGAGCCCCAGCACCGCCAGCGCGATCGCCACGCCGGGATACACCGCCAGCATCGGCGCCTGGAACATCTGCGTCTGTGCCTCGTTGAGCATGCGGCCCCAGCTCGGCGTGGGCGGCTGCGTGCCCAGCCCCAGGTAGCTCAGCGCCGCCTCGGCCAGGATCGCGGTGGCGAACTGGTTGGTCGCCTGCACGATCAGCGCGCTCGCGATGTTGGGCAGCACATGGTCGAACGTGATCTGCCAGCGGCTCTTGCCGGCGGCGCGCGCCGCGAGCACGTACTCGCGCGCCCAGATCGCATTGGCCGCCGCGCGCGTCACGCGTGCGAACACCGGAATGTTGAACAAGCCGATCGCCACGATGCCCGTCACCAGGCCGGGGCCGTAGATCGCGCCGAGCAGGATCGCCGTGAGCAGCGCCGGGAACGCGAACGTGAAGTCCGCGAGGCGCATCACCGCCTCCTCGACCCAGCCGCGCCGTGCCGAGGCCAGCAGGCCCAGCGCCGTGCCGAACGTGAAGCCGATCAGCACGGCGACCACGCCGACGACGATCGAGGCCTGCGCGCCCACCAGCAGCTGCGAGGCGATGTCGCGGCCCAGGCTGTCGGTGCCGAACCAGTGCCCGGCGCCGGGCGCGAGCAGCTTGTGCGGGATGTCGATCTCGGTGGCCGGGTGCGGCGTCCACGCCAGCGAGACCAGCGCCGCCAGCGCCAGCAGCAGCGTCAGCCCCGCGCCGATCGCGAAGCTCGGATGGCGCAGCGCGCGGCGCACGAAGCCGTCGTGCGCCGGCGCGGCGAGCGCAGCGGCCGATGGGCTCACGCGTCGCTCGCCTTCAAGCGCGGGTCGACCACGGCATAGAGCACGTCGACCACGAAGTTCACGATCACCACCATCGCCACCAGCAGCAGCACCACGTCGCGCACCACCACCAGGTCGCGGTTGGCGATGGCCTGGAACACGAGCCGCCCGATGCCGGGCAGCACGAACACGTTCTCGACCACCACGGTGCCGCTGATCAGGAACGCGAACTGCAGACCCAGGATCGTGAGCACCGGAATCATCGCGTTGCGCAGCACGTGGCGCCACAGCACGGCGCGGCGCGACAGGCCCTTGGCGCGCGCGGTGCGCACGTAGTCTTCGCGCAGCGTCTCAAGCACCGACGATCGCGTCCAGCGCGCGAGCACCGCCGCCTGCACCGCGGCCAGCGACACCGCCGGCAGCAGCAGCGCGACGAAGCCCGCCCACAGGCCGCCGCCGTCGTCTTCGCGCCAGCCCGGAAAGCCGCCCGCGCTCACCCACTGCAGCTTCACCGCGAACAGCAGGATCAGCAGGATCGCGAACCAGAAGCTCGGCACCGCGATGCCGAGCTGGCTGAAGGCCATCACGCCCACGTCGCCGGCGCGGTTCTGGTGCGCGGCGGCGTAGATGCCCAGCGCGATGCCGATCAGCACCGTGAACACCATCGCCAGCGCCGCCAGCGGCAGCGTCACCTGCAGCCGCTCGCCGATCAGCTCGGCGGTCGGCGTGTCGTACGAGAAGCTGTTGGCCGTGCGCCCGTGCAGCAGGCCGCCGATCCAGTCGGCGTAGCGCGTGATCGCGGGGCGGTCGAGGCCGAGCTTGGTCTCGAGTGCCGCGATCGATTCGGGCGTCGCGGTGTCGCCGAGGATCACCTGCGCCACGTTGCCCGGCAGCAGGTCGAGCACGGCGAACACCCCCATCGAGGCCACCGCCAGCGTGGCCAGGAAGGTTGCAACGCGTTTCAGCAGGAACAGACTCACGACGATTGCCGCCGGCGGCGGCGACCCCACGATGCATGCATGCGATCTATGATGCCGCAAACCCATCGGCCACCTTTCGGCTGCCTCGTCGAGGCGGCCCGCCACCCCATGCAATCGATCGACTTCGACACCCGCTCGGTGTTCATCGGCGGGCAATGGCAGCCGGCCTCGTTCGGGCGCACGCTGCCGCTGATCAACCCGTCCGACGGCGCCGAGCTGACGCAGATCGCGCGCGGCGGGCCGGCCGAGATCGATGCCGCGGTGCATGCCGCGCAGGCCGCGTTCGACGGCGCGTGGGGCAAGCTCACCGCGGCCGAGCGCGGCCGCATCCTGATGCGCATGAGCGCCCGCGTGACCGAACTCGCCGACGTGCTGGCGCGCATGGAGGCGCTCGACGTGGGCAAGCCCGTCAAGCAGGGCATGGCCGACGCGCTGGCGCTGGCGCGCTACCTCGAGTTCTACGGCGGCGCGGCCGACAAGGTGATGGGCGAGACGATCCCGTTCGCCAACGGCTACACCGCGCTCACGCTGCGCGAGCCGCATGGCGTCACCGGCCACATCGTGCCGTGGAACTACCCGATGCAGATCATCGGCCGCTCGGTGGGCGCGGCGCTGGCGATGGGCAATGCCTGCGTGCTCAAGCCGGCCGAGGAGGCCTGCCTCACCGCGCTCGCCTTCGCGCGCATCGCGCACGACTGCGGGTTGCCCGCCGGCGCGCTCAACGTGGTGCCCGGCCTCGGCGAAGAGGCCGGCGCTGCGCTGTCGCGGCACCACGGCATCCACCACGTCTCGTTCACCGGTTCGGTGGCGGTGGGCCAGCTGGTGCAGGCCGCGGCGGCGAAGAACGCGGTGCCGGTCACACTCGAGCTCGGCGGCAAGAGCCCGCAGATCGTGTTCGCCGACGCCGACCTCGACGCCGCGCTGCCGTTCCTGGTCAATGCCGGCATCCAGAACGCGGGCCAGACCTGCTCGGCCGCCTCGCGCATCCTGGTCGAGCAGCCGATCTTCGACAAGGTCGTCAAGCTGATGGGCGAGCGCTACCGCGCGCTGCGCGTCGGCCCGGCGATCGAGGACCCCGACGTCGGCCCGCTGATCTCGCAGCGGCAGAAGGAGGTGGTGAGCGGCTACCTGGCGGTCGCGCGCGACAGCGGGCTGCGCATTGCCGGCCAGGCCGAGCTGCCGGCCAGCCTGCCCGCCGGCGGCTGCTACGTGGCGCCGACGCTGCTGGCGCCGGTGCGCGAGGATCATCGCCTCGCGCAGGAAGAGATCTTCGGCCCGGTGCAGGTGGTGATGAGCTTCGACGGCGAGGCCGATGCCGTCACGCAGGCCAACGGCACGGCCTTCGGTCTCGTGGCCGGCGTGTGGACGCGCGACGGCAGCCGCGCATTGCGCGTGGCGCGCAGGCTCAAGTGCGGGCAGGTGTTCATCAACAACTACGGCGCCGGCGGCGGCATCGAGCTGCCGTTCGGCGGCGTCAAGCACTCGGGCCATGGCCGCGAGAAGGGCTTCGAGGCGCTGTACGGCTTCTCGGTGCTCAAGACGGTGGCGATCAAGCACGACTGATGCGCGGCCACGCGCAGCGCTGGGCCTGGCTGCCGCCGATCGGCAGCGCGCGCTACCACCTGATGCTCGCGCTGCTCGGCGCGCTGGTGCTGGGGCCGCTGGGCGGCGTGACCGCCTCGTACATGAACTTCTCGATCGGCTTCTTCGTCGGCGGGCAGGTGCTGGCGGGGATCCTCGGTTCGGTGGTCACGCTCGGCTACGGGCCCGACGGCAAGCACGGCGCGAACTGCATGCAGACGGCGGCCGCCTCGGTGGCCGGCATGGCCGGCATGGGCGTGCTGATCCAGGCCATGGCCTGGATGGGCATGCCGCGGCCGCCGGCGTGGCAGCTGATGCTCTTCCTCGGCGCAGTCGGCATGTTCGGCGCCGGCGTGGGCATGCTGTACACGCCGATCGTGGTCGACCGCATGCGGCTGACGTTCCCGTCGGGCCTCGCGGTGGCCAACATCCTGCGCGCGATGACCGACCCGGTGCTGCTGCGCCGTTCGGTGGCGCGGCTCGTCGGCGGCATGGGCCTCGGCCTGGCCGGCGGGCTGGCATCGGCCAAGGTGGCGTGGATCGCGGCGATCGAGATGTCGACCTCGACCTTCGGCGCCGGCATGCTGATCGGTGCGCGCATCGGCGTGCCGGCGCTGATGGCCGGGCTCACCGGCGCGGCGCTGGTGCCGGCGTTCGTGGCCATCGGCTGGCTCGCGCCGGGCGATCCGTTTCGCAAGATCACGTTCCTGATCGGGCTGGGCATGATCCTCGGCGCGGCGGTGCTCGACGTTGGCGGCCTGCTGCTGCAGGCCGCGGCGCGCTGGCGATCCACGTCGGCGCCGGCTGCCGCGCCGGCGCTCGAACCCTGGCAGCGCACCAACACCAGCCGCCTCGTGCTGTGGACGGCGTGCTGGGGCGCGGCGGTGCTGGGCCTCGGCGTGACGGTGATGCACCAGCCGTTCGTGTTCCTCGCCGTCGCGCTCGCGCTCAGCCTGGTGATCGTGCTCGTCAACGGCATCTCGCTGGGCATCAGCGACAGCAATCCGATCTCGTCGGCCTTCGTGGTGGCGATCGTGCTGATGGCCGCGCTCGGGTTGAAGGAGCCCACCGTGGGGCTGATGGCCGGCGGCATCCTGCTGGTGGCCACCGCCGTGGCCGGCGACATGCAGCAGGACCGCTCCACCGGCTGGCGCCTCGGCACGCCGCGCACGCTGCAGTTCCGCTATCAGGTGCTCGGGCTGCTGGTGGGCGCCATCGCGTCGGTGGCGTTCGCCGAGGTCTTCATGCGCGCGTACCCGATCCTGCTCGCCGACCAGACCGTGATGAAGGCCGACGAGCAGCCCGCGCAGTGGGTGTCGGCGATGACCTACAAGTTCGTCGGCGCGTTGCGCGGCATCACCAACGACCAGCCGCAGCAGCGCTGGGCGATCGTGCTCGGCGTGGCGATCGGCCTCGCGGTGCAGGCGCTGCGCCGGCGGCTGTTCGCGCGCGAGGCCTACCAGCGCTGGCGCGAGCGCAGCCGCGCCACGCGCGCGGCCGACTTCGTGTTCGATGCCGTGCTGCTGCCCTCGCCGTATGCGTACTCGTTCGGCACCTTCTTCGGCGTCGCGACCTCGGCCTGGCTGTGCGCCGGCAGCGTCGTCGCCAGCCTGAGCCAGGTGTTCGCGAGCCGCGCGCCGGAGCACGACCGCGAGGCCCTGCCGGCCGACATGAGCACGGTGTCGCTGCTCGGTGGCGGCTTGATCGCCGGCGACGCGCTCGCCGCGCTGGGCCTCGGCCTCGCGGGATTGCTCGCCACGCTGGCGTGACTGTAGGCACGCGAGCCGCTTCGGCTCGCGTCAGCCCGCGTCAGCCCGCGTCAGCCCGCGTGAAGTGCGGTGCGTTGCATCGCCATGAATTCCAAACGCCTCGCTGCCGTCTGCCTCTTCGCGCTGGGCCTTCTCGCCGGTGCAGCGCCGGCCTGGGCCGAGGGCGCTCGGCCGATCGAGGTGCACGATCGCCTGGCCTTGGCCGACGCCGGCTCGGCCGACGCGGTGGCCATCACGCTGGATGCCTGCGGCGGCGAGTTCGACCGCGCGCTCGTCGACACGCTGATCGCCGAACGCGTGCCCGCGACGGTGTTCGTCACGCAGCGCTGGCTCGCGCGCAACCCGGCCGGCGTGGCGGTGCTGCTCGCGCATCCGGATCTGTTCGACCTGCAAGACCACGGCACGGCCCATGTGCCGGCGATCATCGGGGCGGGCCGCCGCATCTATGGCCTGGCCGGCGAGCCCGACCTGGCGCACCTGCAGGCCGAGGTGGCCGGGGCTGCCCGCACGATCGAGCGACTGACCGGCCATGCGCCTTCGTACTACCGCGGCGCCACGGCGCAGTACGACGCGCAGGCGCTGCAGACCATCGATGCGATGGGCTACCGCGTCGCCGGTTTCTCGGTCAACGCGGATGCGGGCGCCACGCTGCCCCGCGCAGCGATCGTGGCGCGATTGCGCGCAGTGCGCCCCGGTGACGTGGTCATCGCCCACGTGAACAAGCCCGCCGGCTTCACGGCAGAGGCGTTCGCCGAGGTGCTGCCGGTGCTGAAGGCGCGCGGCCTGCGCTTCGTCACGTTGTCGCAGGCGCGTCTGCAACGCATCTGAGCCTGCGTGGTGCTGCGCCGGCGCGTCGCCGGCGGGGCCACGCCGCCGGACCGTGGTCGATGGGTGATCTATGCTTGCCGCAGGGGCTGGACGAGCCCGGCATCGACAGGAGAGTTCCATGCGGCTGAAGGACAAGCGCTCCATCGTCACCGGCGGCGGCTCGGGCTTCGGCGAAGGCATCGTGCGCAAGTTCCGCGCCGAAGGCGCGCAGGTGCTGATCGCCGACCGCGACGAGGCCGCGGCGAAGCGCGTGGCCGAGGCCACCGGCGCGAGCTGGATCCGCACCGACGTGGCGCAGGCCGCCGACGTGCGCGCGATGGTGCGCAGCGCCGTCGAGCGCATGGGCGGCCTCGACATCCTGGTCAACAACGCCGGCGTCACGCACCTGCCGACGCCGCTCGAAGAGGTGAGCGAAGCCGACTTCGACCGCATCGTGGCGGTCAACATGAAGGCGATCTACCTCGCGATGCGCGAGGTGGTGCCGCTGATGAAGGCCAACGCCAAGGGCGCCGGCGGCATTCGCGGCGTGGTGCTCAACATGGCCTCCACCGCCGGCGTGAGCCCGCGGCCGCGGCTGGGCTGGTACAACGCGAGCAAGGGCTGGGTGATCACGGCCACGCGCGCCAACGCGGTGGAACTGGCGCCGTTCGGCATCCGCGTGGTGGCGCTGAACCCGGTGGCCGGCGAAACGCCGCTGCTGAAATCGTTCATGGGCCAGGACACGCCCGAGATGCGGGCCAAGTTCCTCTCGACCATCCCGCTCGGGCGCTTCTCGCAGCCCGAAGACCTCGGCAACGCCGCCTGCTATCTGTGCAGCGACGAAGCCTCGATGATCACCGGCGTGGCGATGGAGGTCGACGGCGGCCGCTGCATCTGAGGCAGCGGCACTACCTCGGGCGGCTGGCGCCGCTGTTCCTTGCCCCAGGCGGCTGGCGCCGCCGTGTGATCACTGCGACTGCAGTTCGTGGCGGTCGGCGGCGGCCATCAGGTCCGACGCGAAGCCGGGGTCGCTGTTGCGGAAGCTGGTCGCGTAGCGACGCAGGGCTTCGGCTTCCTCGGCCGGCGTGCGCTGTGCTGGGGCACGGCGCGTGAACACGCGATGCAGCGCATCGGCGAAGGCCATGACGGCCTGGGCAGCCCACACCGAACCGCGCGGAGCGCTGATCGGGGCAACCTGGACAGTGGTGACGGCACTCATGTTGTTTGCACTCCCATCGACTGGCCGAAGGTGGCCACGACACGAAGACTAGGGTAAGTACTTAGTTCATGCAACTGAAGAATGTGCAACTACGATATAAACATCATGCATGTACTGTTCGTAGCCGGCACAACGCTGGAATGCCATGAACTTCCGCACGCTGGATCTCAATTTGCTGCGTGTTTTCGACACGTTGATGGCCGAAGGCAGCCTGACGCGGGCTGCCGCGGCGCTGGCGCTGACCCAGCCGGCGGCCAGCCACGCATTGAAAAGGCTGCACGAGGCGCTCGGCGAAGTGCTTTTCACGCGCACCGCCTCCGGCATGAAGCCGACGGCTCGCGCACAGGCGCTGTGGCCCCAGGTGCGCGCCGCGCTGGCCTCGCTGCAGCGCTCGCTGGCGCCGGGCGACTTCGATCCGCGCACCGACGCCGTCAACTTCCGCATCGCCATGGCCGACGCGACCGCGGCGCTGCTGATGCCGGGCACGGTGCGGGCCATCGAGTCGACGCAGGCGCTGGCCAACCTGCGCGTGCTGCCCCTCGTGACGCGCGAGCCACGCCGCCTGCTCGAGAACAACGAGGCCGATCTCGCGGTCGGCCACTTCCCCGATCTCGTCGCCGCGCTGCTGACCCAGGGCGACGACGCCACGCTGCGCCACCAGCGCATGTACGACACGCGCTACGTGTGCGTGATGCGGCGCGGCCATCCGCTGGCGCGGCGCAAGCTGACGCTGGACGCCTACTGCGCCGCGCACCACCTGCTGGTGAGCTTCTCGGGCCGACCGCAGGGGCTGGTCGATCGTGCGCTGGCCGACCTCGGCCGCCAGCGACGCATCGTGCTCACCGTGAACCAGTTCTACACCGCCGGTCGCGTGGTGCGCGAGTCGAACCTGCTCACCGTGCTGCCGCTGAGCTTCCTCGAGGCCACCGGCGCGTACGCCGAGCTGGTGACGCGCGAGCTGCCGTTCGACCCCGGCCTGGTGCACGTGGAGATGCTGTGGCACCTGCGCCGCGACAACGACGCCCCGCACCGCTGGCTGCGCGAGGTGCTGGCGCGCGCGGCTCACGCAGCGGCGTAAGCCGCTGCTCCATGTTCGGCGGCATAAGCCGCTGCTCCATGTTCGGCGGCGTAAGCCGCTGCTTTTTGGTCGGCGGCGTGAGCCCGCGCAGCGCGACTCAGGCCATCACCGCAGCCATCGCCTGCGCGGTGCGCTCCACGTTGCCGGCGTTGAGCCCGGCCACGCACATGCGCCCCGAGCGGATCAGGTACACCGCATGCTCCTCGCGCAGCCGGTCCACCTGCGCCGCCGACAGGCCGGTGTAGCTGAACATGCCGCGCTGCGACAGCAGATAGCCGAAGTCGCGGCCCTTCACGCGCGCGCTGAGCACCGCATGCAGCGAGCGGCGCATCGCCAGGATGCGCTCGCGCATCTGGCCGACCTCGGCCTCCCACATCGCGCGCAGCTTGGCGTCGCCGAGCACCTGGGCCATGATGCCCGCGGCATGGATCGCGGGGCTGGAGTAGATGCGCCGCACCGTGAGCTTGAGCTGGCCGAGCACCAGCTCGGCCTCGCGCTTCGTCGGGCACACCACCGACAGCGCACCGCAGCGCTCGCCATAAACGCTCATGCTCTTGGAAAACGAGTTCGCGACGATGAATGCCGCGCCGCTCGCGGCCATGGCGCGCACGGCGTAGGCGTCCTGCTCGAGGCCGTCGCCGAAGCCCTGGTAGGCGAGGTCGAGGTAGGCGATCAGCTCGCGGCGCTTCAGCACCGGGATCAGCCGATCCCATTGCGCCGTCGTGAGGTCCACCCCAGTGGGGTTGTGGCAGCAGGCATGGAGCAGCACGACCGTGCGCGCCGGCAGTGTCTCGATGGCGGCCAGCATGGCGTCGAAGGCCACGCCGCCGGTACCGGCGTCGTAGTACGGGTAGGCCTTCACCGCGAAGCCGCTGCCTTCGAACATCGAGCGGTGGTTGTCCCAGCTCGGGTCGCTGATCCACACCTCGCTGGCCGGGAACCAGCGCTTCAGGAAGTCCGCGCCGACCTTCAGCCCGCCGCTGGAGCCCACCGACTGGATGGTGGCCACGCGACCCGACCGGACCGCCTCGTGCTCGGGCCCGAACAGCAGCGCCTGCACCGCACGGCGTGCGTCGGCCGCGCCTTCCATCGGCAGATAGGGCTTGGCGCCGCCGGCGGCCAGCATGCGTGCCTCGGCCTCGCGCACGCTGGGCAGCACCGGCAGCTTGCCGTTCTCGTCGAAGTAGATGCCGATCGACAGGTTCACCTTGTGCGGCCGCGCGTCGGCGTTGAACGCATCGACCAGCGCGAAGATCGGATCGCCCGCATAGGGCTCGACATGCTCGAACATCGTTGCTCTCCAACCGGGAGCGACGATTATCGCGGGGCGGTCGCGCCGGGCAGCGAGCGGGAGGCTCAGGCCGCGAGCGCGGCCTCGATGTCGTGCACCAGCTGGGCCGGTTCGTCCTGCGGCGCGTAGCGCTTGATCGTGCGGCCGTCGCGGCCGACGAGGAACTTCGTGAAGTTCCACTTGATGCCCGTGCTGCCGAGCAGGCCGGGCGCCTCGTGCGTGAGCCAGCGGTACAGCGGGTGCGCCTGCGCGCCGTTGACCTCGACCCGCGCCATCATCGGGAAGCTGACGCCGTAGTTGAGCCGACAGAACGACGCGATCTCGTCGTTGCTGCCGGGATCCTGGCCGCCGAACTCGTTGCTCGGGAAGCCGACGATCACGAGGCCCTGGTCGCGGTAGGCCTGCCACAGCGCCTCGAGGCCGTCGAACTGCGGCGTGAAGCCGCAGCGGCTCGCGGTGTTGACGATCAGCAGCACCTTGCCTTTGTGCCGTGACAGTTTCACGCGCTTGCCGTCGATGGACTGCGCCTCGAAGCCCCACACGTCGCCCTGTGCCATCGCCTGCTCCGGCCGTTGCGGCCGACAGCGGCGCGGTTACATGCGCAGTCGGCCTCGGTGTGATGTTATCCCTGCCCTTCCCGTGACCGGCGGATTGACGCTCGAGGCCCCTGCGTCGACGATGGTCATGTCCGCCGCATCGCCCCGATGACCACCGTCCACCCCGTCTGCCTGCTCGGCTTCTCCGCCTTCGAGCGTGAAGCGCTGGCCGTGCATTTCCGCCTCGCGTCGCGCCGCACGCCGGCGTATTCGCTCGTCGACACGCTCGCGCAGGCACGCTTCGCGGTGGTCGATGCCGACGCCACGGCGGCCTGCAGCGAGGTGGCCCTGCAGCGCCGGCAAGGCGACAGCGTCTATATCGGCCATCGCGCGCCCGACGGCGCACTGGCCCGGCTGCCGCGGCCGATCGACGCACTGGCCGCGCTGCGCGAACTCGATGCCGCGCTGCTGCTGCGCGTGTCGACTGCACCGCAAGGCACGCCACCGGCCTCGCAACCGGCCACGCCACCGGCCATGCCGCGCCTTTCCGCGGTGCCGAAGGAGGACTTCCGCGACACGCACGCCAGCACCGAACCGTCCGCGCTGCCGACCGCGTCGCTGTCGGAGCTGGCCGACCTGTTTCCCGACCGCCAGGAAGACGCGCGGCCGACCCCGGCCTCCGAGGTCTGGGACGCGCTGATCGTCGACGACAGCGAGATCGCCCAGCGCTTCCTGGAGCGCTGCCTCGCCGACCTGGGCCTGCGCGCGCAGTCGGTGGCCACCAGCCAGGCGGCGCTCGCCTTCCTGGCCGAGCATCGCGTGCGGCTGGCGCTGCTCGACGTCGAACTCGGCGACGACAGCCACACCGACGGGCTGGCGCTGTGCCAGCACATCAAACGCGAAATGAAGCCCGCGCCGACGGTGGCCTTCGTCACCGCCCACCACAGCTCCATCGACCGCGTGCGCGGCAGCCTCGCCGGCGCCGACGCCCACCTGGGCAAGCCGCTGCAGAAGTCGGAGCTGGCCGACCTGGTGGCGCGGCTCGTGCGCAGCGCGCCGAAGCGCCGGCGCAGGCGGCCGCGCGCCTGAGCCTCCGGCGCGCCGGCCTCAGCCGCGCGCGCCGCGTTCGCGTTGCGCCCCGGGCGCCGCCGCCAGCACCGCCGCCAGCACGATCAATGCGCCGCCGATCGCCACGCGCGGGCCCAGCGTGCCCGCGCCCAACGCGATCGCCGACACGCTGGCGAACAGCACTTCGCTGACCATCACCACCGCGGTGGTGCTGGCGCGCAGACGCGCTGCGCCGAACTGCAGCGCGAGGTTGGAGGCCACGAACCACAACGCGAGCGCCGCCGCGCCGGGTGCCCAGGCCGCGGCCTGCGCGAGCGCCGGCGCTGCGGCCTGGGTGGCCGCCAGCGCGCCCGCCACCGTAGCGCCGCCGACGAACATGGCCAGGCCGCGCGCCACCTCGCTGCGATGCGCCTGATGCCGCAGCATCACGTTGTTGAGCGCGAAGCTGAAGCCGCCGGCCACGCCGAGCCATTCGGCCGGCGTGCGCGGCAGCGGCCAGCCACCGCCGTCGGGCCACAGCACCACCGCCGCGCCGCCGAGCGCCAGCGCCACGCGCACCACCGCATGCACGCCGAGCGGCTCGCGCAGCACCAGCCGCGCCAGCAGCAATGCCCACAGCGGCATCAGATAGAACAGCAGCACCACGCGCACCACGTCGCCGATGGTGACGCCCCAGTTGAACGCCGCGTTGGTGAAGCCCGAGCCGAGCACCAGCATCCACAGGCCGCGGTGGCGTGCCACCTCGCGCAGCGCGGCCGGGCGCGCGAGCGCCAGCGCAGCGGCCGCCACGACATAGATCATCGCCGTGGCCCACAGCGGATGCAGGCCGCGCGCCTGCAGCTCGCGAAACGGCCACCACGACACGCCCCAGGTGAAGGCATTGAACACCAGCGCCAGCGCGGGCCAGGCGGCTGCGCGCGGCGCTGCCGCGCGGCTCAATGCCGGTCCGTCCGCGCGATGGCCAGCAGCCGCTCGACCTCTTCGCGATGGCGGACGCAGTTGGTGCGGTGCCAGCGCCCGATCCACCACATCGTGCCGGCGACGACGACGCCGAAGATGGCGATCGCGCCGAAGGCCGACAGGCCGAGCCTGGTCATGCCGGTGTAGAAGGCGCCGAGGCCGAGGATGGCGGCCTGCTCGTTGAAGTTCTGCACCGCGATCGAGCGGCCGGCGCCCATGAGGTTGTGGCCGCGGTGCTGCAGCAGCGCGTTCATCGGCACCACCAGGAAGCCGCCGATCGCGCCGAGCATGATCAGGAACGGCGCGGCGAACCAGGCGTCGCGGATGAAGTTCAGCCCGATCACCAGCACGCCCATCGCGATGCCCAGCGGGATCACCGAGGTCGCGCGGTCCAGCCGCATCGCCCACGACGCCACCACCGCGCCGAGCGCGGTGCCGATGGCCACCACGCCCACTAGCGACGAGGCCTGCGTGGTGCCGTAGCCGAGCGCTGCGGCTGCCCAGGCGAAGACGATCACGCGCAGGTTGCCCGAGACGCCCCAGAACAGCGTGGTGGTGGCCAGCGAGATTTGGCCCAGCTTGTCGGCCCACAGCTTGGCGTTGCACTGCGAGAAGTCGCGCACCAGCTCGGCCACGTTGGCGGTGAGCGGCTGCAGCACGGCCTCGGTGCGCGGGATGAACAGGTTGAAGATCGCGGCCACCACGTACAGCAGCACGATCGCGCTGATGGCCGCCTCGGGCGGCGTGTCGACGCTGGTGTCGATGAACGGGAAGTCGAAGCCGAGCAGCACCGGCGCCACGCGCGGGCCCACCAGCTGGCCGCCCAGCAGCACGCCGAGGATGATCGAGCCGATCGTGAGGCCTTCGATCCAGCCGTTGGCCTTGACCAGCTGCGACGGCGGCAGCAGCTCGGTGAGGATGCCGTACTTGGCCGGCGAATACGCCGCCGCGCCGAGCCCCACCACCGCATAGGCCATCAGCGGGTGGCCGCCGAACAGCATCATCGCGCAGCCGACCACCTTGATGCTGTTCGAGACGAACATCACCTTGCCCTTGGGGATCGCGTCGGCGAAGGCGCCCACCAGCGGCGCGAGGACCACGTAGAAGAGGGCGAACATCGGCGTCAGCGCGGGCACCTGCCAGGCCGGCGCATGCGACGTCTTCAGCAGCTCGATCGCCCCCACCAGCAACGCGTTGTCGGCCAGCGAGCTGAAGAACTGCGCCGACATGATGGTGTAGAAGCCTTTTTTCATCGTCGTCGCAATCGGGGCGCGAAGTCGGCGCTCCAGCACGGCCGGCGCCCGGGCACGGGCGCAAAGAACGGGGCGCGGGCGTTATAGCACGCGGCCCCCTGGGCAACGCCGCGCGCGAGGCCGGCTGGCAGAATCGTTGCGGGCTTCCCCCGCCCCTCGAACGCAGGCTTTACCCGACCATGCCCCGCCCGATCGAAGCCCTGATCCACGCCGATGCGCTGACGCACAACCTCGGCGTCGCGCGGCAGCGTGCCGGCGGCGCGCGCGTGTGGGCGGTGGTCAAGGCCAACGCCTACGGCCACGGCATCGAGCGCGTGTTCGAAGCGCTGCGCGGCGCCGACGGCTTTGCGCTGCTCGATCTGGCCGAGGCCGAGCGCATCCGCGCGCTCGGCTGGCGCGGGCCGGTGCTGCTGCTCGAAGGCTGCTTCGAGCCGCGCGACCTCGAGCTGTGCTCGCGCCTGAACCTGTGGCATGCGGTGCACCGCGAGGCGCAGATCGGCTGGCTCGCCGCGCACAAGACGCAGACGCCGCATCGCGTGTTCCTCAAGCTCAACAGCGGCATGAACCGCCTCGGCTTCGCGCCGGAAGCCTATCGCAGCGCGTGGGCGCGCCTGAACGCGCTGCCGCAGGTCGACGAGGTTGCGCTGATGACGCACTTCGCCGATGCCGACGGCGCGGCCGGCGTGGCGGCGCAGCTGGCTGCGTTCGAGACGGCCACCGCCGGCCTGCCCGGCGAGCGCACGGTGGCCAACAGCGCCGCGCTGCTGCGCCACGGCCTGCCCACCACGGCCGACTGGGTGCGGCCCGGCATCCTGGTCTACGGCAGCGCGCCCGACTACCCCGATCACGACATCGCGCACTGGGGCCTGCAGCCGACGATGACGCTGCGCGCGCGGATCATCGCGGTGCAGTCGTTGCAAGCCGGCGCCACCGTCGGCTACGGCAGCAGCTTCGTCGCCGAGCGGCCGCTGCGCATCGGCATCGTGGCCTGCGGCTATGCCGACGGCTACCCGCGCGTGGCGCCCACCGGCACGCCGGTGCTGGTGGAAGGCGTGCGCACACGCACGGTGGGCCGCGTGTCGATGGACATGCTGAGCGTGGACCTCACGCCGATACCCGGCGCGCAGCCCGGCAGCGAGGTGACGCTGTGGGGCCGCGGCCCGAACGGCAGCCTGCTCGCCATCGACGAGGTGGCGCGTTCGGCGGGCACCGTGGGCTACGAGCTGATGTGCGCGCTGGCGCCGCGCGTGCCGGTTCACCTGGCCTGAGGCCGGAGCGACAGCATGCCGCGCATCGCCTACACGCTCGACGAGCGCGAACTGCAGTTCGACGCCGTGCGCGCGCAGGGTGCCGGCGGGCAGAACGTCAACAAGGTGTCCAACGCCGTGGTGCTGCGCTTCGACATCGGCGCCTCCAGCCTGCCCGATGCGCTGAAGGCGCGGCTGCTCGCGCGCAGCGACCAGCGCATCGGCAACGACGGCGTGGTCACCATCAAGGCACAGGAGCACCGCAGCCTGCCGCGCAACCGGGAGGTCGCCGTCGAACGGCTGCGCGAGCTGATCGACGCCGCGGCCACGATCCCGCGCCGGCGCATCGCCACCGCACCGACGCGCGCCTCGCGCGAGAGGCGGCTCGAGTCGAAGGCAAAGAAGGGTGCGGTGAAGGCGGGGCGCGGCCGCGTGCGCGAGGCGTAGGCCGCGCGTGCATGACGCGTAGCCGGCCCCTGCGCACGACGCGTGGCGCGTGCGCTCAGCGCGCCGTCTCGGGCCGCGTGGCCACGTAGACGCTGCCCACGCACAGCGCAACGCCGGCGAGCGACAACACGTCGGGCCGCCAGCCCTCGAGCGCCGCCGACACCGTGAGCGCGATCGGCGGAATCATCACGCCGGTCATCGCCGCGCGCGCCGGCCCCACGCGCTGCGCGAGCTTGAAGTAGGTGAGGAACGCCGTCACCGAGCCGAAGGCCGTGAGGTAGGCGAGCGAGATCCACCACGCCCAGCCGCTGCCCACGGCCAGCGGCGCGCCCTGCAGCGCCGCCAGCGCGTGCAGCGCCAGCGCCGCATAGCCCATGCACCACGCGAGCACGCTCACCAGCGGCAGGCCCTGGCGCGACAGGCGCAGCGTCATCACATTGCCCGCGCATGCGCAGGCCACCGCGCCGAGGCCGATCGCCAGGCCGAGGCCGGCCTGCGGCCGCGCGCCGGTGGCCACCACCTCGGGCCAGAAGATCAGCACCACGCCCACCACGCCGCCCGCCGCGGCGAGCAGGAAGCGCCGCGTCACCGTCTGGCCGAACGCCCACCAGCCGAGCAGGGCGTTGCCGAACACCATCAGCGAGAACAGCACCGCGACGAGCCCGCTCGGCACGTGGCGCTCCGACTCGTACACACCCCAGTAGTTGATGCCGTACTGCACGACGCCGGTGAGCACGAGCTGGCCGTGCCAGCGCGGCGCGATGCGCCAGGCCTCGCCGCGCGCGGCGGCGATCGCGAACAGCAGCGCCGACGCGAACAGGAATCGCCAGGCCACGCTCGCCGCCGCCGGCACGCCGCCGGTGAGCTGGAACAGGATCACGTACCAGGTCGACGCCCAGATCAGCGTCGGGATCCAGAACAGCACGCGAGGCGATTCGAGCAGGCGAAGGGACAAGGGCGGCGGCGCAGGCAAAGACGCGCACTGTACGTCGAAGGCCCAGCCCGCCCGCGCACAATGCGGCCATGGCCCGCGACAAGACCGCCTACACCTGCAGCGCCTGCGGCGGCAGCACGCCCAAGTGGCTCGGCAAGTGCCCGCACTGCGGCGAATGGAACACGCTCGAGGAGACCGCGGCCGAGCCTGCCGCCGGCGGCACGCGGCATCGCTTCCAGGGCGTGGCGCGCGTGCAGCCGGTGATGACGCTGGCCGACATCGAGGCCGCCGACGTCGAGCGCCAACCCACGGGTCTGACCGAGCTCGACCGCGCGCTCGGCGGCGGCATCGTCGAAGGCGGCGTGGTGCTGATCGGCGGCGACCCCGGCATCGGCAAGAGCACGCTGCTGCTGCAGGCGGCCGAGCGGCTGGCGCAGCACCTGCCGGTGCTGTACGTGACCGGCGAGGAGAGCGGCGCGCAGGTCGCGCTGCGCGCGCGGCGGCTCGGCCTCGCGCAGTCGCAAGTGCGGGTGATGGCCGAGATCCAGCTCGAGCGCATCCTCGCGGCGATCGAATCGGAACAACCGAAGTTCTGCGTCATCGACTCGATCCAGACGCTGTTCTCCGACGCGTTGACCTCTGCCCCCGGCTCGGTGGCGCAGGTGCGCGAGTGCGCGGCACAGCTCACGCGCGCGGCCAAGGCGCAGGGCGTGGCGATCGTGCTGGTGGGCCACGTGACCAAGGAAGGCGCGCTCGCCGGCCCGCGCGTGCTGGAGCACATCGTCGACACGGTGCTGTACTTCGAGGGCGACACGCATTCGAGCTTCCGCCTCGTGCGGGCGATCAAGAACCGCTTCGGCGCAGTCAACGAGATCGGCGTGTTCGCGATGACCGAGCGCGGCTTGAAGGGCGTGAGCAACCCGAGCGCGATCTTCCTCTCGACCCACGGCGCGCCGGTGCCGGGCTCGTGCGTGCTGGTCACGCTCGAAGGCACGCGGCCGCTGCTGGTGGAGATCCAGGCGCTTGTGGATTCCGGCGGCGCGGCGCCGCGGCGCCTGTCGGTGGGCCTCGACCGTGACCGCCTCGCGATGCTGCTGGCGGTGCTGCACCGCCACGCCGGCATCGCCTGCATGGACCAGGACGTGTTCGTCAACGCGGTGGGCGGCGTGCGCATCGGCGAGCCGGCGGCGGATCTGGCGGTGCTGCTGGCGATCCAGAGTTCGCTGCGCGGCAAGCCGCTGCCGCGCGGCTTTCTCGCCTTCGGCGAGGTGGGCCTGGCCGGCGAGGTGCGGCCCGCGCCGCGCGGCCAGGAGCGCTTGCGCGAGGCGGCCAAGCTCGGCTTCGCGGTGGCCGTGGTGCCCAAGGCCAATGCGCCGAAAGGTGAATCGCGCAGCTTCGAGGGGCTGACGATCCACGCGGTGGAGCGCATCGAGGAGGCGATCGAGGTCGTGCGCGCGCTGTAGCCGCGGCGCGGAGCGCGCGATATGCTCGCGCCCCTCCGACGCCAGAGGCTCTTGCATGTCACGCTTCGCCCCCCGCCCCGAGTCGCCGTACTACGCGGTGATCTTCACCTCGCAGCGCACCACCGGCGACCAGGGCTACGCCGCGATGGCCGATCGCATGGTCGAGCTGGCCGCGCAGCAGCCGGGTTATCTCGGCGCCGAGAGCGCGCGCGACGACGAAGGGCTCGGCATCACGGTGTCGTACTGGCGCAGCCTCGACGACATCGCCGCCTGGCGCAGGCACGTGGAGCACAGCGCCACGCGCGACCGCGGCCGCGCGCAGTGGTACTCGCACTACGAGCTGCGCATCGCCCGCGTCGAGCGCGCCTACGGCTGGGACCGTGCCGACGGCACGCAGCCGCCTCGCGCCGCGTCGGGCGCGCCATGACGGCGCAGGCCCTCGCGGCATGGGCGCTCGCCGCGGCGGCGATCGCCGTCGGCTGGGTGCAATGGGGCTGGCGCGGCGTGGTGCTGGCCGTGACGCTGGTCGTGTTCTGGTTGTTGCTGCAGTTCAGCCGCGCGCTGCGCGTGCTGCGCGCGGCCAGCCAGGCGCCGGTGGGGCATGTGGCGAGCGCCGTGATGCTCAACGCGAAGCTGCACGCGGGCATGCGGCTGCCGCAGATCGTGACGCTCACGAAGAGCCTGGGCCGCAAGGTCGCCGACGACCCGGAGACCTTCGAATGGACCGACCCCGGCGGCGACTGCGTGCGCGCCGAGCTGCGCCGCGCGCGGCTGGCGACGTGGACGCTCGTGCGCACCGCGCCGCCCGAGGCCTGAGCGCACGTCGCGCGGCGTACGGCGCGGGGGCGACGGCCTAGAATCGTCGTCCGGCCTGCGCGGCGGGCCGGTTCAAAGGAACTCCCCATGTCGATGTCCGACCGCGACGGCAAGATCTGGTTCGACGGCAAGCTCGTCGACTGGCGCGACGCCAAGATCCACGTGCTGACGCACACGCTGCACTACGGCTGCGGCGCTTTCGAGGGCGTGCGCGCCTACAAGACGCCCAAGGGCACCGCGATCTTCCGCCTGCGCGAGCACACCGAGCGCCTGTTCAACAGCGCCAAGATCCTGCGCATGAAGCTGCCGTTCTCGTTCGAGCAGGTGTGCGAGGCGCAAGCGCAGGTGGTGCGCGCCAACAAGCTCGAGAGCTGCTACCTGCGCCCGCTGGCCTGGATCGGCGACCAGAAGCTCGGCGTCAGCCCCAAGGGCAACACCATCCACCTGATGGTGGCCGCCTGGGCCTGGGGCGCCTACCTCGGTGAAGAGGGTTTGAAGAAAGGCATCCGCGTCAAGACCTCGAGCTACACGCGCCACCACGTGAACATCACGATGACGCAGGCCAAGACGGTAAGCAACTACACCAACTCGATCCTTGCCAACGTCGAAGTCACCGACGACGGCTACGACGAGGCGATGCTGCTCGACGCGGCCGGCTTCGTGAGCGAGGGCGCCGGCGAGAACCTCTTCATCGTCAAGGGCGGCACGGTCTACACGCCGGATCTTTCCGCCGGCGCGCTCAACGGCATCACACGCAACACCATCTTCTCGATCTGCGCCGACCTCGGCCTGAAGATCGTCGAGAAGCGCATCACGCGCGACGAGGTCTACATCGCCGACGAGGCCTTCTTCACCGGCACCGCGGCCGAGGTCACGCCGATCCGCGAATACGACCGCGTCACGCTCGGCGCCGGCGAGCGCGGGCCGGTGACCACGAAGATCCAGAACGCGTTCTTCGACATCGTCAACGGCCGCAACCCCAAGTACGCCGAATGGCTGACCCTCGTATGAGCGCACAACCCAAGGCCGTTGCCACGGTCGAAGTCACCGCCAAGGACCTGCAGGGCCCCGGCGTGGTGTTCTGCCCGAACCCGAAGATGCCGCTGTGGAGCGGCCACCCGAAGGTGTTCATCGACGTCGCCACCGAAGGCGCGGGCCGCTGCCCCTACTGCGGCACCGAATACCGGCTCAGGGCCGGCGAGAAGGTCGCCGGCGGGCACTGACGGTCGCTCGGCGTAGGCGCGCGAGACGCGCGCGGGCTCAGTCGACGCGCGGCGTGCCGATCACGCCGAGGCAGCGCCGGTAGCGTTCATCGACGCGCTTGGCAAACCACTCGGTGGTGAGCGAGCGCGTGATCTTCGGGCTCTTCAGGTCGATGCGCGGCAGCACCGCGCGCGGCAGCGCGCGGCGGTCGAGCTTCTCGGCGTAGGCGAACACGCGCTCGTACAGCGCGGTCTTGTGAAAGTCACCGCCCTCGCCCTGTTCGAGGTCACGCCGGATCGCGGCTTCGCCGAGGCCCAACCGGTTGGCAAGCGAGAACGCCGCGCGCTCGGTCTCGCCGCGTGCAGCGTTCGCCGCGTGCGGCAGCAGATCACCGTCGGGCGTCACCGGCAGGCCCGAGGCCACCGCGAGCGCGCTCTGGAACGCTGCGTTGCGGCTCGCCCAGCGGCCGGCGTTGAAATCGGCGAAGCGGTAGATCATCTGCTCGTACGGCGCCGCATAGGCCAGCAGGTGCGCGCTGCCGAAGTACAGCCCGCCGCGGCGCGTGAACACCTCGCGCCGCACCGAGGCGGGCATCGGATACGGATAGGCGCGCGACTTCACCTGCTCCTCGGCGAAGGCCACGCTCACCTGCATCGGCCCGCCGGTGCGCACCGGGTTCTTGCTCGCGAAGAAGGTCTTGCCCAGCGGCACCATGCCGATGAAGTCCTCGAAGATCTCGCTCAGCTGGCGCTCGGTGGTCGCGGCGTCGATGCGCTCGGCGTAGCTGCGGCCGGTGGGCGACTCGAGTCTCAGCGCCGCATGCACCGCGAACACCGGCACGCTGGCGGATTCGGCGCGGCGGTCGATCTCCTTCCACGCCATCTTCGCCAGGCCCGGCACCGACGGGTCGGCGCGGTAGCTCGATTCCTGCTCGGTGACGGCGAGCACGGCGCACAGGTTCTGCGGCGTCGACGGCAATTCGAGCGCCGACAGCGCGGCATGCACGTCGGCGGCCCAGCCGGCGCGATCGTCGAGGCGTGCCGGCAGCACCGCGAGGATCGCCTCGCGCGCCTGCGTGGGGCCGAACCCCACCGGCTCGCTCACCGAGCCGGGCAGCGCGCAGCCGGCAAGCAGGGCCGCCAACGACGCCACGCACGCCGCACCGGCGCGGGCGACGGCGGCAACGCAGGCGGGGACTGAACAACGCGCGGGGGCCACGGGCCCGCATTGTCGGGCCATGGCGCAGCGGCACGCTCAGCTGCGCGCCGACACCCTCGGCGCGACAGCGCGCAGCAGCGTGTTGCGGCGCATGCGCACCGCCAGGCGCACGCGCGCGAGCAGCGCTTCGGTGTCGGCCGTGTGCGGCAGCCACGCCAGCGCACCGCCGCGCATCGCGCTGATGCGCGTGCTGTCGTCGTCGCTGGAGGCCAGCACGATGACCGGGATTTCCTGCAGCTGCAGATCGGCTTCGAACGCGCGCAGCGCCACGCCGACTTCGCTGCCGCCGACATCGGCGCCGGCGATGATCAGGTCCGGCTGCAGCTCGCGCGCCATCTCGAGCGCGTGCGCCAGGTCCGACGCCAGCCGCGTGCGCGCCAGCGGCGACAGGCTGCGCACCAGGGCACTCGCGCGCAGCGGGTCGATGCCCAGCAGCAAGGCCGTGGCCCGCGTGGCCTCCGAGGCATCGTCGCCGCTCTCGCGGCACAGCGCACCGTGCACCGAATCGCGCCAAAGACTGCCCATGGTTCGCCTCCTATGCGGCCGCAGGAGCCTCGGGGCGCGGTGGGACTGCTGGTGTGCCGAGCCGCGGGGGCTGCGAAGTTGTAACGTGACCATAGCTCTCAATCGTGGGGTTGGTTGTATGTGCCGAGACACATTCGACGGCCACTTCGTGACGGAGTGCCGCCCGGCCCCGGGTTTTCGCACTTGACGGCACGCCGGGCGCCAACGTGCAACCGGGCTGCCCGCCGGACGCGCTGCCTACAATGCGCGCCGATGCCCGACCCCGGCAAACCGTCCAAGGCCCACCTGCTGGCCTCGCCCGACGACGTGGAGACGCAGTTCTACGACGCGCTGCGCGAGGCCGACCTCGACCGGCTGATGGCGGTGTGGAGCGACGACGACGACATCGTCTGCGTGCACCCGAACGGCCTGCGCGTGGTGGGTGTGCGCGCGATCCGCGCGTCGTTCGAGGCCATCTTCGCCAACGGCGGCGTGCCGCTGCAGGCCGACAACGTGAAGCGCGTGCACACGCTCGGCGCGGCGATGCACAACCTGGTCGAGACGGTGGCCGTCCTGTCGGCCGACGGCATGCAGCGCACCAGCGTGGTGGCCACCAACGTCTACTTGAAGACGGCGCTGGGCTGGCGCCTGGTGGCGCACCACGCCAGCCCCGGCGACGGCCGCGACCTGGGCACGGCCGACGACGCACAGTCCACGCTGCACTGATGAGCCCCTCCGCGGCTGCGGCGCCGGGCCCCGGGCGCGACAGCGTGCCGCTGCTCGGCAGCGGGCGCTACCGCGCGCCGTGGTGGCTGCCCGGCGGCCATGCGCAAACGATCTGGCCGGCGCTCGGCGCGCGCCGGCCGCCGGCCACGCCGTGGCGCCGCGAGCGCTGGCGCACGAGCGACGGCGACTTCGTCGACGTCGACTTCCTCGACGCCGGCGCCGCGCCCGACGCGCCGATGCTGGTGCTGTTCCACGGCCTCGAGGGTTCGTCGGCGAGCCACTACGCGCGCGCCTTCGCGCATGCCGCGCGCGAGGCGCGCTGGCGCTTCGCGGTGCCGCACTTTCGCGGCTGCTCGGGCGAGATCAACCTCGCGCCGCGCGCCTACCACTCGGGCGACTTCGAAGAGGTCGGCTGGATGCTGCAGCGGCTGCGCGAACGCGCCGGCGCGCCGCTGCATGCGGTGGGCATCTCGCTCGGCGGCAATGCCTTGATGCGCTGGGCGCAGGAGGCGGGCGATACGGCCGGCAGCACGGCACGGGCCGTGGCCGCCGTGTGCTCGCCGCTCGACCTCGCGGCCGGCGGACACGCCATCGGCCGCGGCTTCAACCGCTTGGTGTACACGCGCATGTTCCTGCGCACGATGGTGCCCAAGGCGCTGGCCAAGCTGGCGCAGCACCCGGGCCTGTTCGATCGCGAGCGCTTGCTCGCCGCACGCGACCTCTACGAATTCGACGACGTGTTCACCGCGCCGCTGCACGGCTTTGCCGGCACCGACGACTACTGGCGCCGCGCATCGGCCAGGCCGCACCTGCAGCACATCCGCATCCCGGCGCTGCTGCTCAATGCGCGCAACGACCCGTTCGTGCCCGCGGCGAGCCTGCCCGGCGCGGCCGATGCCGGGCGCTTCGTCACGCTGTGGCAGCCGGCCCATGGCGGCCACGTGGGTTTTGCACACGGCGCCTTTCCCGGGCAGCTGATGGCGCTGCCGGCGAGCGTGATGGCATGGCTGCGCGCGGCCGGCGGCTGAGGTAAGGTCGTCGCCGTGGACGAGATCGTCAAGGCCGCGCTGAAGAAGTGGCCCAACGTGCCGCACTGCCTGGGCTGGCTCGCGCTCGATGCCCGCGGCGACTGGTACATGCGCGACGACCGCGTGCAGCGCGCCGGGCCGTTCCCGCAGGTCAAGGGCAGCCGCATCCGCCACGACAAGCTGATCGAGTTCATCGCGCGCAACTACGAGAGCGACGAGCGCGGCTGCTGGTTCTTCCAGAACGGCCCGCAGCGCGTGTACGTCGAGCTCGAGGCGGCACCGCTGGTGTGGCGCCTGGCCTGGGCGGGCGGGCAACTGCAGATGCACGACCACACCGGCCGCGCCGCCGAGCCGAGCACGTGCACGCCCTGGCTCGACGAGCGCGGCCGCCTCTTTCTCGCCGCGGCGCCGGGCCTCGGCATCGTGCACACGCAAGACATGATCGAGGCCTCGCGCGCCGTCGAGTCGGGGCTGTGGCTGCCCGGCGAGATCGCGTTCGACGCGATGCCGGGGCGCTTCGGCTACGTGATCAGCCCGCAGCGGCTGCTGGGCCAAGGACACTGAGGCTGCGCGCGCACCTGCGCGCCGGCGGCGCGGCTACTTCGACGCCGCGCTCGCCGCAGCGGCCGGGGCCTTGGGCTCCTCGAGCTTGCCGCCGCCCTTGTTGGCCATGTAGACCACGGCGCGGCCGATCTCGTATTCGCTGAACTCGCCGCCGCCTTGCGGCGTCATGTTGCCCTTGCCTTTGAGCGCCGAGGCGAGCAGCGCGTCGTAGCCGGTCTTGATGCGCGGCGCCCAGGCCGCCTCGTCACCGAACTTGGGCGCGCCGGCGACGCCGGCGGCATGGCAGGCCGAGCACTGCGCCTGGAACACCTGCTCGCCGGTGCGCAGCGACTTCACGTCGCTCACGTCCTTGTACTCGGAGACGCCGACGCGCTGGATGCGCCGCGCCACCGCCTCCTCGCCCAGCACATCGCTGCCGGCACCGGGCTTCTTGTCCCAGGCCACGAAGTTGGCGAACAGGATGATCAGCACCACCGGCACCACGAACGCGGCAACGACCGTCCAGATCAGTTGTCTGGGCGTCTTGATCAGGCCCTCGTGGGCATCGTGGGTGGCGTCGCTCATGGCTGATCCCGCGTGCATGCGCCGGCGACGCCGGCATCCGTGTGCTGCTGCGCGCCCTGCAGCTGGGCGAGGGAGGCGAATTATCGATCGGTCTTCACGCGGCCGCCGGTGATGTCACCGCATGGTGTAGGGCCACCGCATGCGCGGGCTCGCGCAGGGTGCGCGGGTGCGGCTGGCTACAATGCCGCGCTCCACCAGCGCCCGTAGCTCAGTGGATAGAGTACTGGCCTCCGAAGCCAGGGGTCGCGCGTTCGATCCGCGCCGGGCGCGCCAATCGCGGTGCTGGCCGCGAGGGAAGTACCAGGATATCGGGCGCCGGACACGCGCTCAGCGCAGCCGCATGGCATTGGTCGGCTGTGAAATCACCGGCGGCAGTGCGCTCCGCAATTCCGTGACGAGCCGCGATGGCGGCTGCGACCTCGGACAGCATGCAGCTACGGCATGGAGGAGCGTCCGGAAGTCGGCGCGACGCTGCCCGGCGGCCACAAGCTCGCGCTCTACCGGCTCGACGGCGAGGTCTACGCCACCGACGACACCTGCACGCACGGTGCGGCCTCGCTGTCGGAAGATGGCTCGATCGAGGGTTCGTTCGTCGAGTGCAGCTGGCACAACGGCCGCTTCGATATCCGCACCGGTGCGGCCTGCACGATGCCCTGCACCGAGCCGCTGAGGAGCTGGCCGGTGCGCATCATCGACGGCCAGGTCTGCGTGTCCCTGCCCGACGTCTGACCCGCCGGCGGCCGGCGTGCCCCGCCATCACAGTTCGTATGCCCGGGCGCGCGTTGCCAGCCGATAGCCGGGCTCGCATGCTGGCTGACCCCGATGAGCACCTCCGCTACAGGATTCGACACCATCGTCGTCGGCGCCGGCGCCGCCGGCTGCGTGATTGCCAACCGGCTGAGCGCTGACCCCAAGCGCCGTGTCGCGCTCATCGAGGCGGGCCCGTCGGACCGGCGCTTTCCGCTGAACCTCAAGACCACGCTTCCGATCGGCAACATCTTCCTGCTCCCGTACGCGCAGACGAACTGGCAGCATGAGTTCAGTGGTGGCGCGGGCGTCGGCAATCGCGCGATCCCCTGCCCGCGCGGCAGGTTGCTCGGCGGCTGCACGTCGGTGAACGGCACGGTCTACATGCGCGGCCATCCTCTCGACTACGACGAATGGGCCGCCCTCGGCAGCGGCGGGTGGAGCTGGGCCGACGTGCTGCCGTTCTACAAGCGCCATGAACACTACGACCGCGGCGCCAACGCCTGGCACGGCAGCGGCGGCGAACTGCACGTGCAGCGGCCGGCCGAGAGCAACCCCTTGGCGCACGCGTTCGTGCAGGCCGCCGTCGAGGCCGGCTTTGCGCACAACGACGACTTCAATGGCGCGCAGCAGGACGGCTTCGGCATCTTCGACCTCAACCAGCGCGACGGCGTGCGCTGGAGCGCGAGCCGCGCGTTCCTGCATCCGGTGCTGGGACGCCCGAACCTGACGGTCTTCGCCGATGCGCTCGTCACGCGCGTGCGCATGGCGGGAACCCGCGCGGTCGGGGTCACGCTGCGGCACGATGGCCGCACGATCGAGCTCGACGCCGGCACCGAGGTCGTGCTGTGCGGCGGCACGGTCAATTCGCCGCAACTGCTGATGCTGTCGGGCATCGGGCCTTCGTCGATCACCGCGCACGGCATTCGGCTCGCGCACGAGCTGCCCGGCGTGGGTGCGAACCTGCAGGACCATCCCACCGTTTCGCTGGCGGTCGCCAACCCGAGCGCCGAGAGCTACGCTTTCAGCTGGCGCACTGCGCCGCGCGTTGCACTGGCGCCGCTGCGATATGCGTTCGGCCGGCGCGGCATGCTGGCCTCCAACGCGGCCGAAGCGGGTGGCTTCATCCGCACGCAGCCGGGGCTCGACCGGCCCGACGTGCAGTACACCTTCATGGTCGGCATGAAGGACAACCCGCGCACCCTGCCGCGCAAGCACGGCTACTACCTGCACATGGCTGTGCTGCGGCCGACGACGAGGGGCCGCATCGAGCTGGCATCGCGCGACCCCGACGCGAAACCGCTGCTGCATCCGGCCTTCCTCGACGACCGTCGCGACGTGCAGACGCTGATGCACGCGATGCGCGAGGCTCGACGCATCGTGCGCATGCCGGCGCTCGCGCGTCTATCGGGCGACGAGCTGCTGCCCGGCCCGGCGATCACCAACGGTGACGACACCGCGCTCGAGGCGTTCATACGCCAGCGCGTCGCGACGACCTACCATCCGGTGGGCACCTGCAAAATGGGCCCATCGTCGGACCCGATGGCCGTCGTCGACTCGAGCCTGAGCGTGCACGGCCTGCAAGGCTTGCGCGTCGCCGACGCATCGATCATGCCGAACCTGATCGGCGGCAACACGGCCGCGCCGGCGATGATGATCGGCGAGCGGGCGGCGCACTTCATCCTCGATGCTGACAGCCAGACAGTGGTGCCGCGCGCGGTGCCGGAAAGGACTCCCGCATGAACGCCCCCGAACGGTTGCGTCCCGCGTTTCTCGACGGTCAGGTCAAGGGCCTGTTCATCGACGGCCGCCCGCAGCCCGCGCTGTCGGGCAAGACCTTCGACACCGTCAGTCCGCGCAATGGCGAGGTGCTGGCCCGCGTGGCACAGGCCGGCAAGGAAGACATCGACGTCGCGGTGGCCGCTGCGCGGCGCGCCTTCGAAGGCGAATGGAGCCGCTTCAAGCCGTTCGACCGCCAGCAGGTGATGCTGAAACTCGCGGATCTGGTGGAGAAGCACTACGACGAGCTGGCGCTGCTCGATACGCTCGACATGGGCGGCCCGATCTCGCGCACCACGCTCGGCCGCCGCCGCGCGATCGGGCTGCTGCGCTACTACGCCGGCCTGGCCACCAGCACGCAGGGCGACACGATCCCGAACTCGGCGCCGGGCGACTACTTCTGCTACACGCTCAAGGAGCCGGTCGGCGTCGTCGGCGCGATCAACCCGTGGAACGGACCCGTCGGGCTGGCGATCTGGAAGCTGTGCCCGGTGCTCGCGGCGGGTTGCACCGTCGTGCTCAAGCCGGCCGAGCAGGCGCCGCTGTCGCCGCTGCGCTTGGCCGAACTGTGCATCGAAGCCGGCGTCCCGCCCGGCGTGGTCAACGTCGTCACCGGGTTCGGCGATGCCGGCGCCGCGCTCGCCGAACACCCGGGCGTCGACAAGATCGCGTTCACCGGCAGCACCTCAGTGGGCCAGCAGATCGTGCGCGCCGCCGCCGCTAACATGAAGCGCATGAGCATGGAGCTCGGAGGCAAGAGCCCCGACATCGTGTTCGCCGACGCCGACCTCGATGCCGCCGTGCCCGGCGCAGCAATGGCCGTGTTCCAGAACTCGGGCCAGATCTGCTCGGCCGGCACGCGGCTGTACGTGCAGCGACCGATTTACGAGGAGTTCATCCAACGCGTCGCTGCGCACGCCAAGACGCTGAAGGTGGGCGACCCGCTCGATCCCGCGACGCAGCTCGGGCCCGTGGTCAGCGAGGAGCAGCTCGACCGCGTGACCGGCTACCTGCAGGTGGGCCGCGAACAGGGCGCGCGCGCCATCACCGGCGGGCAGCGCCTGACGCAGGGTGCACTCGCGAAAGGCTACTTCGTCGAACCGACCGTGTTTGCCGACGTGAAGGACGACATGCGCATCGCGCGCGAGGAGATCTTCGGCCCGGTGATCAGCGCCATGCCGTTCGACACGCTCGACGAGGTGGTCGCGCGCGCCAACGATTCGAGCTACGGTCTCGGCAGCGGGGTGTGGAGCCGCAACGTCAACACCATCCACAAGGTCGCGCGCGCCCTGCGCACCGGTACCGTGTGGGCCAATTGCTACCAGGTGATGGACCCGGCGATCCCGTTCGGCGGCTACAAGCTGAGCGGTTTCGGCCGCGAGAGCGGCGTCGAGCACATGCGTGAGTATCTGCAGACCAAGGCCGTCGTGCTGAAACTGGAGTGACGACCAGCGTTCGAAAACGGAAGGGGACACCGATCATGAAGCTCTGCCATCGTCGCTGGTTCATCGGCGCTGCCGTCGGTCTGTGCGGCGCGGCGTTCGCATCGCTGGCGTTGGGCCAGGACACATACCCGAGCCGGCCGATCCGCATCGTCGTACCCTACCCCGCAGGCGGCACCACCGACCAGCTGGCGCGTGCGATCCAGCAGCCGTTGCAGGAGCTGCTCGGCCAGACGATCGTCGTCGAGAACAAGCCCGGCGCCGGCGGCACGCTGGGCACCGACCTCGTGGCCAAGGCACCATCCGACGGCTATACGCTGGTGTTCGGCAACAGCGGGCCGAGCGTCACCGCTTCGCTGATGCGCAAGCTGCCGTACGACGTGATCAAGGACTTCCGGCCGCTGTCGACCGTGGTGATGGTGCCGATGATCCTCGCCGTTGCGGCCGACAGCCCGCACAAGACGGTCAAGGACTTTGTCGGCTGGGCCAAGGGGCAGGGCACCAGTCTGAACTACGGCTCCACCGGCATCGGCGGCAGCTCGCACCTCACCAGCGAGTTCTTCAACGAGCTGGCCGGCACCAAGATCCAGCACATCCCCTATGCCGGCGGCGCGCCGCTGGTGACCGCGTTTGCCGGTGGCCAGGTGCACATGGCCTTCGTCACCGGCCTCGATGGTGCGGCCATGGTGCAGGCCGGCAAGATCCGCTACATCGGCGTCGCGGCGCCGCAGCGCACCGACGTGCTGCCCGGGCTGCCGGCGATCGCCGAAGACGTTCCCGGTTTCAGCAGCGTGGTGTGGTTCGGCCTGCTGGCGCCGCGCGCGGTGCCCGACGACATTGCCGCCAAGCTCAACGCCGCGATCGTCAAGGCGGTGGCCCGGCCCGAGGTGCGCAAACTGTTCATCGATCGCAATGTCGAGCCGCGCAGCTCGACGCCGCAAGAGATGGAGACGCTGATCCGAGGCGAGCTGGACAAGTGGGGGCCGGTGATCCAGAAGGCCAACATCAAGGAGTGATCGGGCGGCGACGAGTGTCGCGGGCCCATCACGCCGCCAGCGGCGCGCGCGTTCCGTCGGCACCCCGCAGCGCGAGCCGCCGACGTGCCAGCACGGCTGCGCCGATGGCGCCTGCATAGGGGCTCTTCTCGAGGTCGAAGTTGATCGGCTGGCCCAGACACTCTTGCAGCGCCAGCCGCATGCCCGGGTTGAGGCCGATGCCGCCGGTCAGCGTCACTTCCTGCTCGATGCCCACGCGCTTGACCAGCGCCTGCGCACGGGAAGCGATCGAGACCATCGCACCTTTCAGGATGTCCTCGATGCGCTTGCCGGCGGTGACGTGGTTGATGATCTCCGACTCCGCCAGCACCGCGCACACCGAGCTGATCTGTTGCGGCTCGGTGGCCGCCACGGCCAGCGCGCCGATTTCCTCGATCGACAGCTCCAGGTACTTGGCCACCCGCACGAGGAAGGTGCCGGCGCCGGCCGCGCACTTGTCGTTCATGCGCAGCAGCTGCACTTGGCCGCTGGCGGCGATGCGCATCGCGCGCGTGCTCTGCGCGCCGATGTCGAGCACGGTGCGCGTGGCGGGGAACAGAAACCGCGCGCCCTGACCGTGCGCCGTGAGGTCGGTCATCTGGATGTCGCGATAGCCCACCGTGCTGCGGCCGAAACCGGTGCTCGCGGTGTAGTCGACCTGGTCGCGATCCAGGCCCGCGGCCGTCAGGACCTCGTCACGCACGCGTTCGGCCGCCGCTTCGAGGTCGGACCCGGTGCGCACGCTGCGCAAGGCGCGCAGCTGCTGGCCATCGGCCACGACGGCCGCTCGCGTGCTTGCGGTACCGACATCGATGCCGAGCGTGAACATGGCCGCCGTCCCTTCGCCTCAGGCCTGCGCGACGGCCGCACCGGCGGCCGAGCGCTCGATCGCTCGCTCCAACGCGAACACGGCCGCGCCGATCGCGCCTATGTACTGCGATTCGGCGCTGACGTTCAACTGCACGCCGAGCGTCTCGGTCAGCGCCTGCACCATGCCGGCGTTTCGCGACACGCCGCCCGTGAACGTCAGTTCGTCATGCATGCCCACGCGCCGCAGCAGCGACGCGGTGCGCCCGGCGATCGCCTGATGCATGCCCATCAGCACGTCCTCCAGCTTCTTCTTCTGCGCCAGGTACGACAGGATCTCGCTCTCGGCGAAGACGGTGCAAGTGCTGCTGATGTCCACCGGCCGGGTCGAGCGCAGCGAGATCGGCCCCAGGTCGTCGAGCGACAACTCGAGCACCTGCGCAGCGACGCCGAGGAAGCGCCCGGTGCCCGCGGCGCACTTGTCGTTCATCACGAAGTCGAGCACCTCCCCGTCGGCGCCGACGCGGATGGCCTTGGTGTCTTGCCCGCCGATGTCGACCACGGTGCGCGTACCCGGAAACACACAATGCGCGCCCTTGGCATGGCACGTGATCTCGGTGATCTGTGTGTCGCCGAAGCTGATCTTGTAGCGGCCGTAGCCCGTGCCGACGGTGTAAGCGATGTCGGCGCGCGCTAGCCCTGCGTCGGCCAATGCGGCAACGAATGCGCGCTCGGCCGAGCGCACGGTGTTGGCGCCGGTGTCGATGATCGAGCGCCCGACGATGCGCCGGTGCTCGTCGATCACGATGCCTTTGGTTTGCGTCGAACCGGAGTCGACGCCGGCTGCAAACAGCGGTCTCATGCGCTGCCCTCCGCCACACTGGCGCGGTGGTACTTGCGTTCGTTGAGCGCTTCCATGAACGCCTCGATGCGGTTCTTCACCTGCGCCTCGGAGAAGAAGCGCGGGTCGGCGATGTCGGACTCGAGCATCAGGATCGGCGCACCGCGCCGACTGACGTGTTCGCGCAGATCGGCGAAGCCGCCAGAGTTGAGGCGACAGCTCTTGATCGCGTGGTAGACGATCGCGTCGGCGTCGAAGCGGCGCATCAGGTCGAGCTGGTTACCGACGTCGTCGCGCCCGCCCCACCAGCCCATCGACCACTGCGGCGGCTGGCGCGGGTTGCGGGCATGAAAGTAGTCGATCAGGCTCTCGGCGTAGCTCTCGAGCGGCCGATCGAGGTCGTACATGCGCGGCCGGTAGGTGCCGCGGGTGCCCTGCATGAACTGCGGCGTGTAGACGAACACCGCGCCCCACTTGTGGAACATCTCGGGGATCTTGCGGAAGTAGGGGTAGCACGGCGCGCTCATCCACAGCAGGCGGAAGCGCTCATCGGGCACCACGCCACGACCGGCCGCGATGCGCGCGTCGAGTTCGGACTTGACCTTCTCGAGATAGGTCACGCCCTCCGGCGTGCCCTTGTGCGTGTTCATGCCTCCCATGTAGCCGTAGCCGTCGAGCACGGCGTCGAACGGCGACGGATGGTGGCGTGTCTTCTCGATGATCTCGCACCACAGCTCGGACATGCGGTTGCCGAGCACGAGGTTTTCCTTGAACTTGTCTTCGTCGAAGCGCTGTCCGGTCAGCGTCTCGCAATCGGCGATCAGCTCCTTCAGTTGCTCGACGACGTAGCGCACGTCGGCGCGGTAGACCGCCTCGATGTCGTACGGGTAGCCGCCGTCGCGCTTGATGCGCACCGGGTGATCGACGGTGAACACCGGGCATTTCCAGAAGTCGTGGATCGCCTCGGTCCACTTGTAGTAGGTGTTGCACAGCGTGTCGTTGACCACCAGATCGGGCGGCGGGAAGCGGCCCAGCGGATGCTCGTTGCCGCTCAGGTACAGCCCGACGTCGGCGGTGACGTACGAGCAGGTGTCGGCCGAATAGCCGTACTCCTCAGCCTTGCGGATGAATGGCAGCGAGGCGCGCTTGGCGGCCATGTTGGCGCTGCTGATCTCGGGGTAGATCAGGTGCATGTCGAATGCACGCAGGATCTCCGCCGGCCCGAGCACGAACAGGTAGGCGATCTTGCGCCCGGCCTCCTTGGCCGCCCACGCGTCGGCGAAGGCGTTCTTGACCAACGCTTTCGCCTCGACGCGGGTGGCCGGCGCGGGCTGGGTCGGAGCGTCGGTCGGGGTCGTTGTCGTCACGGCTAGCTCTTTCGTCAATCGGCGTAGAACAGCAGCGCCTCGGCAAAGGTCTCGGTCTGCGTGCGCACGCCGTCGAAGTCCTTCATTCGCTCCTGGAACTCCATCTGCAGGCAAGGGATGCCTTCGCTCTCGGCGCGCTTCAAGTGATGCACCTGGTCGTCGAGCCCGGGTTCGCAGAACTTGGCTGGCCCCAGCAACAGCGCCTGTGCGCCAGCCGCGCGGAACTTGGCCAGCAGCGCGTCCGATTTGGCGCGCCGCATGTCGTGCTGCACCGGCGTGCAGGCTGAGTGATCGCGGTAGGCCCGGGCGAGTGCGAGCAACGGATCGCCGCTCGCGTCGATGTCGCCGTCGATCAGGCGCGTGCCGACGGCGAAGTCGTCGTCGACGATGTAGCAGGCCTCCTCGATAGCGCCGATGTAGGCCAGCGGCGGTTGCTCGCAGAACCCGCCCTCGTAGACGACGCGGATCTTGTCGAGCGACCGTGCGCGGCGCGCCTCGACGGCAGCGACGAAGTCGCGCAGCAACGGCAGGTGCTCGTCGACGGACATCAACGATCCGGCGCGAACCACCGCATAGCACTCGACGGCGGACAACTGCCACGGCGCTCGGCGGCGCAACGCGTAGAGCCGGTTCACGAGCGAGCGCCATTCGTTGTATTGCGCGATGCTGGCGCGCAATGCGTCGTCGGTGATCGGCCGGCCGGCGATCGACTGCAGCAACTCGCGCAGGCGCTGGAGTTCGCGCGCGAGGTACGGCACCGCCAGCTCGGTGCGCAGATTGCCGGGCAGGTACAGGATGTCGATCGCCAGGCCGTCCTGGTTGCGCTCCATCAGGCCGGGCATGTGGCGCGCCGCATCGCAGATCGGCGTGCCGACGAACAGGTCGAGCGCGGCCAGGCGATGGCTCAGCGCCAGCTCCAGCGTCGACTTGCAGATCGAGCACATGAACGAATACATGTGCGCGTCGGCCTGCTTCAGCGTGATGCGGTTGCCGCCGCCGAAGATCGCCAAAGGCAGCATGCCGGCCGCGTGCGCCAGCTCGCTCGGGAAGTACACGGGAAAGTAGCCGACCACCTTGGCGCCCGGATGGTCGCGCTTCCACGCCTGAACGAAGCCGAACGACGCGTCCTCGACGCGCTCGCGACAGCGCTCGACGATCGCACCGGCAGCGTCCATGTGGCACCTCCTCCCCGCCAGCAGTCGGCCGATGCCCGCACGCAGAGGATCGATCGGCCCCACCAATCTGGTAGGACCAGTTTGGTGGGGCCAATACTAGAACTGCACTGGGCCGTGCGTGATTAGGGTGAACCCCAACAGGCGCTGTGCGTCAGCGCAGCGCACCGCGCTGGGCTATTGGTCGCCGAGTACCTGCTGCCAGTACGCCAGCGCGCGTGACATATGGCGGCTGATCAACGCCTGCGCGCGCTCGGCATCGCGCGCGCGAAGCGCGGCGACGATGCGGCGATGTTCGGTGGCCGATGCCCGGCCCTGCGTGGGATTGCCGAACCAGGCGCGCCGGCGCGCTGCGGTCAACCGATAGAAGGCGTTGAGCACCCGTACCAGCACGCTGTTGTGCGTGGACTCGCCGAACGCCATGTGGAAGGCCGTGTCATCGTCGACGATGTTGCCGCCACGCGCGAGCGTGGCCTCGGTCTGTGCGAGCACGGCATCGAGCCGGGCCAGATCGGCATCGTCGGCCCGCTCGCAGGCCAGCCGGGCGGCAAGGGTCTCCAACGCCGAGCGCACCTCCGTCGATTGGGCGATCTGAACATTGTCCGGATGCTCGCCCAGGTCGGCCAGCACCACCAGCGTCTCGAAGCTGCTTTCGCTCGACAGGCGCTTCAGGTAGATGCCCGAGTTCGGCCTCGTCTCGACGATGCGCAGCGTAACGAGCGCGGCGACCGCCTCGCGCACCGCATTGCGCCCGACGCCCAGCTGCTGCGCCAACGCCCGCTCGCCCGGCAGCCGGTCACCGGGTTGCAGCCGGCGCTCCTGCAGGTACGCGAGGATGGCCCGCACCACCGGGTGGCCGGTCGGCCTGGCCTCGGCGGCGGCGGCCGGGGGAGCGTCCGAGAGAACGGGTCTGGTGCGCGGCGACGGCATGCCGCACATGGTAGACGGCGGCCGTTCAGGAGGTCTCCACGTACGGCGGGAATTCGCGCGCGAGCGCCTGCAGCCTGAACTTCTGCACCTTGCCACTGGCCGTGCGAGGTAGCTCATCGCACAGTTCGAGTCGCTCGGGCCAGTACTGCGGCGTGAGTCGCGCGGCCTCGAGATGGGCCTTGAGCTCGACCAGATCGAGCCGCGCGCCGGGCCGCAAAGAGACGAAGGCGCAGACGCGCTCGCCCAGACGAGGGTCGGGCCAGCCGACGATGGCCACCGCAGCCACCGACGGGTGCCTCGCGATCAGCGCCTCGACTTCCACGACCGGCACGCCGATGCCGCCTCGCTTGAGGATGTCCTTGCTGCGCCCGTTCAAGCGCACGTAGCCCTCGGCGTCGACAAAGTAGGCCAGATCGCCGGTGTCGAACCAGCCGTCGGCATCGACGGCGTTGAGCTCGGGGTGCTTCAGGTAGCCGGCGAACACGCCGCACCCGCGAACCAGCAGGCGGCCCGTTTCGCGCAGTCCGACGTCATGCCCACGCTCGTCGACGATGCGCATCTCCATGCCGGGAGGCGGCTTGCCGTCGGCCACCGCCGAGTAGCGGTTACCGGCCGAGAAGTCGGTGACGGCGCCGGCCTGCACCTCGGTCATGCCGTACATCGAGCACACCGTCAGTCCGAGCTCCTTGTCGGCGCGCTCGACCAGCACCGGCGGAATCGGTGCGCCAGCGCAGCACAGCAGCCGCCACGTCGGCGCCCACGGCACGCCGCCGGCCACGGCCTGCAGGATGTCAGACAGGTACGGCGTGGCACCGGCGCCGAAGGTCACCGACTCGGCGCGTGCGAGAGCTAGCGCCTTGGGCGCGTCCCACGCCGACATGATCACCGTGGTGGCGCCTGCCATCAGCGGCAGGATGCCCAGCAGCGCCAGCCCCAGCATGTGCCCGATCGGGGCGGCGCACAGTGCCACGTCGCGGTCGTCGATGGTCAAGACCCGCCGCGCGGCCTCGAGCGTCGACATCAGCGTGTTCGACGTGTGCATCACGCCCTTGGGCTGGCCGGTCGTGCCCGACGTGTACATCAGCAGCGCCACGTCGTCGGCATGCTGCGGCCGCGGGTGTTGAGTCGACGACGAACCGACGTCATCGACGCACAGTGCGCGATCGAAGCCCCGCGGGCTGCCATCGCCGAGCACGACGACGTCTCTCAGATGCGGCAGGCCCGGCCGCATGGCGGCCACCATCGCCGCATGGTCGCGGCCCCGATAGCTCGCAGGCACGACGAGCAGCTTGCTTTCGCAGAAGTTGAGCATGAACTCCAGTTCGTGCTCGCGGTAGATCGGCAACAGCGGGTTGATGACGGCGCCGATCTTCGAGCAGGCGAGCACCAGCGCCATGAACTGCCAGCAGTTCGGCAGTTGAACCGACACCACGTCACCGAACTCCATGCCATGGTTGCGCAGACCCAGGGCAATCGCGTTCGATCGCCGGTCGAGCTCGGAAAAGCTCAGACGCGTGACCTGGCTATCGTCGCTCGCAAAGTCGACCAGTGCAGTCTTGTCAGGCCAGGTACGTACCGCCCGCTCGAGATAGGCGGCGAGCGTCATGTCGGACCACAAGCCCCTTGCCCGCATCGGAGCGACACGAGGCTTTGCCAGGACCGGATCGAATTTCATGCGCTGACTGTCAAGGCATCCGCTCGGGCAGTACGCGTCAATCCTCTACGCCACCTGCAGCACCACATTGCCCACCACGCGCCCTTGTTCCACCGCTTCGTGCGCCTCGACGATGCGGTCGAGTCGCAGCGTCAACGCCACGTTGTGATGCAGTTCGTTGCGGGCGAGGTAGCGTTGCAGCGCCGCCGTCGCGCGCTCGCGATCGATCGCTGCGAGGTGGTAGACCATGAAGAACCTGACCTGCACGTTCTTCGAGATCAGCGGGAAGAACGGCAGGTTCACCGGTTGGCTGGAACCGTAGGCGACGATGTCGCCGCCGGGGTGCAGCAACTCGACGTCGAGCGCGCCGTTGGCAGCGATGTCGAGTTCGATAACCCGATCGACGCCGTGTCCCCGGGTCAACTCGCGCACGCGCTCGGCCACCGGCTCGTTCCTGTAGTCGATCGTCGCGTCGGCGCCGGCCTCGCGCGCGATCGCCGCCTTCTGGGCACTGCTCACCGTCGTGAGGATCTGCGCCGCCCCCATGCGGCTGGCGAACTGCAGCGCATAGTGGCTCACCGCACCGGCGCCGCCGGCGACGAGCACGCGCTTGCCGGCGACACCGCCATCCATCATCACGGCATGGATGGCGGTCAGCGCCGGAATGCCCAGGCACGCGCCCGCCTCGTCGGCCGTGCCATCGGGCAGCGGCACGGCCTGCTGCTGCGGCAGGCAGCACAACTCGGCTGCGGTCCCGAACGGACGTCCCCAGGCGGCGTTCCAAACCCACACACGTTCGCCGATGCGCCGGCGGTCCACGCCCTCGCCCACCGCATCGACAATGCCAGTGCCATCGCTGTGCGGAATCACGCGCGGGAACGGCATCACCTGGCTGCGCAGCCCGCCGCGACTCTTGACGTCCGACGGATTGACGCCGCTGCAGCGCACGCGCACGCGCACTTCACCGGCCGCTGGCGCGGGGTCGGGCAGTTCGGACAGATGCAGCACCTCGCCGGCTGGGCCGGTGCGTTCGTAGTAGGCGGCACGCATGTGCAGGTCTCCTTGCTGACGAATGCAGTGTGTCAGCGCGATCTCGACAAGTACTCGCGCTGCAGCTTCAGCAGGCTACGCTGCATCTCGGCCACTGCGGCGTCGGCGTCGCGCGCTTCCAGGTGGGCGAGAAAGCGCCGCCGCGACGGCAGTACGTGCGGATTGGCTCGCGGCCCGATGCGGTCGATGAAATGCCGCAGCACGTCGAGCACGCCGTTCATCACGACCACGATGACCGGGTTGCCCGTGATGCGCGCCAGAATGCGGTGGAACTCGATGTTCTTCTCTGCGCGCTGCGCGAAGTCACCAGCGGCCTGCGCCGCAGCCGTCTGCGTTACGTTGGTGCGCAGTTCTGCGAGATCGGCGTCGGTGGCCCGCGCGCAAGCCTCGCGCACCACCACGGCCTCGAGCCAGATCCGCGCCTCGGTCAGTTGGGCAGGCTGCACGGCGCCGAGGTCGAACAGATCCTGCAGCCCGGTGGCAATCGCGTCGCCGCTGCGCTGCGTGACGACGGCGCCACCGCGCGCGCCCTTGTAGTGCTGCAGCAACCCGGCGTGTTCGAGCGAACGCAGCGCTTCGCGCAGCGTGTTGCGCGAAACGCCGAACGCGGCAGCCATCGTGCGCTCGGCCGGCAGGCGGCTGCCAACGCCCAGGCGGCCAGCGGCGAGTTCGGCGCGAATCTGCGAGGCGATCGCCTCGAACGCGCGCGGACTACGCGGTGGACTCAGCGCAGTTGCCATTGCAGCAGCGAGTACGACGGTTGGTTGTTGGTGGCCGCGTGGTGTTCGAAGACGCCGTTGACCTCAGCACCGATGGTCACGCGCTGCAATGGATCACCGAGCAGGTTGCCGAGCATGCGCACGTGGCCCGCGTGCGGCAGCTCGACCAACACCACGAGGTACGGACCGTGCTCCTTCAGCGCCGGATGCACCGGATGCCACACGCGCTCCCAGCTGTAGATGCGGCCGTGCGGCTCGACCTCGACCCACGGCGGGTCGAACCTGCGGCAGTGGTGGCACAGCCATTCGCCGCCGAATTGCCAGGTGCCGCACGCCGCGCAGCGCTGCACGAGCAGCACACCTTGCGAAAGACCTTGCCAGTACGGCGCCGACACGCCCTCGTCGTCGAGCGGCGCCGGCAGGCCGGGCGGCAGATAGGTGGTGGTGGCTGCCGTCACAGCGTGGCCTCCGAGCCGAGCACCAGCGTGCTGACGGGGCTGACCAGCGGACCGCCGATCACCATCGCGGTATCGCGTCGCGCGGCCGGGCTGGTCGAGGTGCCGCGCACCTGACGCACGGCTTCGAGCACCAGCTCGAAGCCGTGCATGTAGCACTCGGCGAGATTGCCGCCGCTGGTGTTGAGCGGCAGCTTGCCGGCAGGCGCGCTCAGGTTGGCGAGCGTCATGAACTCGTTTGCTTCGCCCGGTGCAAAGAAGCCGTGCTCGACGAGCGCCATCACCACGCCGCCGGTGAAGTTCTCGTATGCCTGCACGCTGCCGATGTCAGCCGGCGTCAGCTGCGCCATGCGATAGGCCTCCTGCGCCACGTTGACGAAGCTTGCGCTGGCGTAGTGCGGTGCGTTGTGCGGCTGCGCAAAGGTGCGGTGGTCGCTGCCGGCCGCCGCACCGAGCACGAACACCGGCGGCTGCTTCAAATCGCGCGCACGTTCGCCGCTCACCAGCACGATCGCCGCGGCGCCATCGTTCTCGAGGCAGATGTCGAACAGATGGAATGGCTCGACGATCCAGCGCGACGCGTCGTACTTCGCTTCGTCGAGCGGCTTGCCGTGCATCACTGCTCGAGGATTGGCCTGGGCATGGTGGTACGACGCCAGCGCCACCGCACGCGCCGCCTCCTGGCGCACGCCGTGCTCGTGCATGAAGCGGCGCACCTTCATCGCGTACTTCTGCGCCGGGCTCAGCACGCCGTAAGGCGCCATCCATGCCATCTCCGCACCGGCGGTTGGCGCCGGCTTGCTCTGGCCGAAGCGACCGTGCTGCCCTTGCGCCAGCGCGCGGAACACCACCACGCAGTCAGCCAAGCCGGCGGCAATCGCCGCCGCGCCGTTGGCCACTGCGGCAGCGCAACCGCCACCGCCGCCTCCCCACTGCATCGTCGTGCTGCGCAGGCGCGGCAGGCCGAGCGCCGCGGCCAGCCGCGACGGGTCGCTACGGTCGTTGCTGTAGCTGGCAAACCCGTCGACCTCCCCAACTTCGATGCCCGCGTCGCCGCAGGCATCGATGATCGCCTGCAGCGCGAGTCGAAACTCGGGCGCCGGGGACTGGCCGTGTTTGTAGTACTGCGTCTCGGCAATGCCGGCGACCGCGACGCGACCGCGCAGTGTGCGGGGCTGTGCCATCACCCTCACCCCGGCCCTCACCCCGTCCCCTCTCCCGCGAGCGGGAGAGGGAGTGAACCTCTTCCGCCGGGCGGGAGAGGGGGTGGCTCGCCGCAGGCGCCAGCGGCACGCAAGGCGGCGATCTGCGTGTCGCTCTTGCCGAGCACGTCGCGAAGCACGGTATCGGTGTGCTGCCCGACCGTCGGTGCGGCCACCGGGTCGGCCACCGGCGTTGCCGAGAAGCGCCACGGCGGCGCGATGTTGGGTATCGGCCCGGCCTGCGGATGCAGGGTCCAGCTGACGATACCGCGCGCGCGCGTCTCGTCGGACCGCAGCGCCTGGCTGACCGTGCGCACCTGGCCGCAGGGCACGCCGGCGGCGCGCATCCGTTCGCCCCAGACGGCGAACGGATGCTTGGCGAATTCCTTGCCGAGCTCGCGAAACAGCTCGTCGCGCCGCGCCTGCCGGCCATGGCGGCCGGCAAGTTCGGGATCACTCGCGAGGTCGGCGCGCTGCACGACGTCGGCGACGAGACGGTGGTACACGCGGTCGTTGCCGCAGTTGATGTAGAAGTCGGCATCACTCGCGCTGAACACGCCGCTCGGGCAGGTGTCGACGCTGGTGTTGCCGTGACGCTGCGGCTCGCGACCGGTGAGCAGGTGCTGCATCGGCGCCCAACCGGTCATCAGGATGCCGGTGTCGTAGAGGCCAACCTCGACCGTTTGGCCCTCGCCGGTATGCGTGCGTGCAAATAGAGCGGCGAGCACCGCGTTGCTCACCATCATCGCGGTGCCCATGTCCATCACTGCGGCCGAGGCACGCACGCCCTGCCGGTCGGCATAGCCGTTCATCGACACGAAGCCGCTCTCGGCCTGCACCACCGGGTCGAATCCCAGGCGGTCGGCGAACGGACCGTCGCGACCGTACGCAGATACCGAGCAGAAGATCAGGCGCGGGTTCGCGGCCCGACAGGCGTCGGCACCGAGACCGAGGCGGTCCATCACGCCGGTCGAGAAGTTCTCGACCAGCACGTCGGCCTTCGCGATCAGCTCGCGCGCCAGCGCAACGCCCTGCGGGTGCTTCAGATCGAGCGCGACGCTCTTCTTGCCGCGATTGCTCCACAGAAACGGGCCGCCCTGGTCGGGCAGCTGCGGCAGTTCGGGTGGATAGCGCCGCAGATCGTCGCCTCGACCCGGCGGCTCGATCTTGACGACCTCGGCGCCGAGGTCGGCGAGGAACATCGTCGCCAGCGGGCCAGCGATGAAGTGCGAGAAATCGACCACGCGCACGCCCTGCAACGCGAGCGGCGCACCGCGTGGCCGCGGCACGTGCGGCGGGAACTCCTGCGTCAACGTGTCCAGCATCGGGCGTCCGCGTTCACGGCGTGTAGCCGAAGTCGGCGCCCAACCGCGCGCGCATGAACTCGGCACCCACCTGCTTCCAGTCGGCGCCCGCGTCGACCGTGAGCGAAACGGCACGCCACATCATCGACGACGGGTTCTGCGCCGACGGCGGGCGCTGGCCTTCGCCGTCGAGGCGCTTCAGCGCGTCGAGCAGCATGCGCCGCGTGCGTGCGATGCCGAGATCGGTGGTGCCCAGGTGCTCCTGCGTTCGGTCGTAGATCGGCGAAACGCCAGACTGGCAGGCGGCATCCTGCAGCCACAGCCCCGGCATGCCCATGTTGTAGGTGGTCCGCTGCGACTCGTAGTCGAAGTGATAGGCGTTGGCGCGGTTGTACTTGCTCCAGTACTTGGGATACGGCGTCATCGCCGGCCGCGGCTCGAACGCCTGATCCGACGGGTGGCCGGTTTCGCGACCACCCTTGCCGCCGGTCTTGAACACCCGGCGCGTCTGCTCGTACAGCGGATGCGCCGGCGTGTAGGTGAACATCAGACACAGCGTGTGCTCGTCGTCCATCGGCACCCAGGCGTGACCGCTCAACTCAGGAAACTGCTTCTGCGGTGGCACCAGCGTCCAGTACGGCATCAGAAACTGGTTGACGCGGATGTATTCGGTCGATGCTTTGTCGGGCACCTTGCGCCGGCTCGCGATGTGGATGCCGGCGTCGTGCTGGTGAATTTCGAACTTGGGAGCCAGGTCGCCCGCCTGTCGCCATTGGTTGATGGTGCCGCCCTGGTCGGCGCGGCCGTGCAGGATGGCGGCATGCGCCGAGTCGATCTCGCCTTCGAGCGCCTGCAGCCAGTTGCACTCCTGGATGCGCATCGACAGCGCGACATGCTCGTCGGGCACCAGGTTCCACTCCAGCTCGGGCAGCGGCGGCGGCTCGGCGTCAGGCCCCATGTAGGCCCACAGCACGCCATGGCGTTCGCGCACCGGGTAGCTCTTGACCTTGACGTGGCGGCACAGCGGCGAGTTCGGTGGCTCGGCCGGCGTGTCGAGGCAGCTGCCGTCGACGCCGAACTTCCAGCCGTGGTACATGCAGCGCAGCCCGTCCTCCTCGTTGCGGGCGAAGACCAGCGGCGCACCACGGTGCGGGCAGGCGTGGTCGACCAGCCCGACGCGACCGCTCGAGTCGCGAAACGCCACCAGGTCTTCGCCGAACACGCGCACACGATGGGCCGGCCCGTCGCGCTCGACGTCGCGCGACAGCAGGAACGGCACCCAGTACAGCCGCATCAGCGTGCCCATCGGCGTGCCGGGGCCCACACGCACCAGGCGTTCGTTGTCGTCGCGGGAAAGCATGGAGGCGTCCTGAATGGTTGAACCATTAAGATTCTCGGCGCCGCAGGCCCGGCGCGTCCAGCGCCTTAAGCCCGGTGGGCGCGCAAGGCAGCTGTGCACGGCGCGTCACGAATCACTGCGATCTGCCTGACCGACCGTGAACGACCGCATCCGCGAACTCGGCTTCTTCCTCCGCGTGTCGGAGGAAGCCAGCTTCTCCGCGGCCGCGCGCAGCCTCGACCTCGACCCGTCGACCATCAGCAAGGTCATCCAGCGGCTGGAAAACCGCCTCGGCGTGCGCCTGTTCCATCGCACGTCACGCGTGCTGCAGCTCACGCAGGAGGGCGAGCAGTTCCTCGCCGCGGCGCAGAAGGTGATGCAGGCACTCGAGGAAGCCGAGGCTTCGGTCAGCCCGGCGGTGACCGAGGTGACCGGTGTGCTGCGCGTCAGCAGCACGGCGGCCTTCGCGCGGCGGCGCATCGCGCCGCTGCTGCCGAGCTATCTGGCGGCCCATCCGCTCGTTCGCGTGGAGGTGGTGGTTGCAGCGACGCCGCCGGATCTGTTCGAGCAGCAGATCGACATCTCGTTCCAAAGCGGCAACATTCCCGACTCGACGCTGGTCGCGCGGCGCGTCACCACGGCACGCTGGCAGCTGTGTGCGGCGCCGGAATATCTGGCGCACGCCGGCACGCCGAAGACGCCCGACGATCTGCAACGTCATCGCTGCCTGAACTTCCTGCCCGGGTCGTTTCGCAGCCGATGGCCGTTCAAGCTCGATGAACAGGTTGCCATCCACGAACCCAAGGCGCTGGCCGCGGCAAACAATGGCGACATGCTCTGTACGCTGGCGATGATGGGGCTGGGCATCGCCCGGCTGGCCGACTACCACATCGACGCCGAGCTCGAGGCCGGCCAGCTGGTGACCGTGCTCGACGACCATGCCCTTGACCGTGAGCCTATCTATGCGGTCTTCGCGAGCAAGCGCCACTTGAGCCCGCGCGTGCGCAGCTTTCTCGACCACGCGACGCGACAGTTCGGCGACGACGGCGAAACCTGACGGCGGCCGCAGCGCGGCGCGGCTGTGCTGCGGCCGCACAGTTGCTTGGTCGGGGCCTGCCTTGCCGTTCCACGCGGTCGTCGCGATGCTGGTCGCATGCACGCTGCCGCTTCCTCTCCCGACGCACTGGCCGGCCTCCGGGTGGTCGACTTCACGATCGTGATGTCCGGCCCGATGTGCACCCGCATGCTGGCCGATGCGGGCGCCGACGTCGTCAAGATCGAGCCGCCCGACGGCGACGTCGTGCGCCAGCGCGCGCCGATTCGCGGCGGCATCAGCACCTACTACGCATCGATGAACTGCGGCAAGCGCAGCATCGTGCTCGACCTCGGCACGGTCGACGGGCGGCGCATCGCGCACGACCTCGCCGTCAAGGCCGACGTGGTGGTCGAGAACTTCCGCCCCGGCGTGATGAAGCGCCTCGGCCTCGACTACGCCACTCTGGCTGCGCGCAACCCGCGGGTGATCTACGCATCGATCTCCGGCTTCGGCCAGACCGGTCCCAAAGCGGGCGCACCGGCCTATGCGCCGGTGATCCACGCGGCGTCGGGCTACGAGGTGGCGAATCTCGATTACCAGCACGATCGCAGCCGGCCGATGAACAACGGCATCTTCCTGGCCGACGTGCTGGGAGCGTCGTACGCGTTCGGCGCCATCCAGATGGCGCTGTACGAGCGCGAGAAGAGCAGCCGCGGCCAGCACATCGATGTGTCGTTGATGGAGTCGGTGCTGGCTATGCTGATCTACGAGATGCAGGCCGCGCAATTCCCGCCCGACCGCCGGCGCCAGGTGTACGAACCGGTGCGCGCGTCCGATGGCTGGGTGATGGTGGCCGCGGTGACGCCGAAGAACCTGGAAGTGCTGTTCGACGTGATCGGACACCCCGAGGCCAAGACCGATCCGCGCTTCGCCACCGTGGCGGCCAAGGAGTCGAACTGGGATGCGCTGCTCGAGCTGATCGAGGGCTGGACTTCACAGCGCAGCGGCGCCGAATGCGAACGCGTGCTGATGGCCGCCGGCGTGCCGTGCAGCCGCTACCGCAGCGTGGCCGATGCGATGGCCGACCCGCAGGTGATCGAACGCGGCTTCCTCGCCGAGCTGGGCGGTGGCGACGACCGCTTCAAGTGCGCGAACCTGCCGTTTCGACTCAGCCGCACGCCTACACATGCACGCGGGCGCCTCGCCGCGCTCGGCGAGCACGGCGCCGAGGTGTTGCGCGACCAACTCGGCATGAGCGACGACGCGATTGCCTCCCTGCGTGCCGCCGGCGTGCTCGGGGCACGATGAAGACGCCCGACCTCGACCCGGCGCTGCTGCCCGGCGACGAGGAGCGCGCGCTTCTGCGCGAATCGGTGCGCGGGTTCCTGGCAGCGCACTGGCCGGTTGCGCACGCCATCGAGGGTGCCGTGGATCGCGCGGCCGTCGCGACACTGTGGAGTGGGTTGGTTGGCCAGGGTCTCGCTGCGCTCGGTGCCGATCGCACCGAAGGTGGATTGCGCGAGGCGCTGGTCGTCATGGAGGAAGCCGGACGCGCTGCCTGCCCTGCCCCACTCGCCGGCGCACTGCTGGCCAATCTGGCCCTGGCCCGCAGCGACGCCGGCGCCGGCTTGTTGCAGCGTCTGCACCGCGGCGCCGTGCGCCTGGGCATCGCGCCGATCGGCGCAGCTCTCGGCAACGACGGCCGCACCGCCACATTGCGCGTCGACGATGGCCAGGCCAACGGCATCGTGCCGTGGGTCGATGGCGCGATGCATGCCACCCACCTTCTGGTGCAGCCGCAGGATGACCTCGACGCTCTGGCCTGCATCGCGCTCGACCATGGCGGCGCGCAGGTCGAGCCAGCGCGCGCGATGGGGCTCGACGGCCATGCCGGTTGGGGCGAGGTGCGGCTGCACAACGCGCCGTGCACGCGGCTGCCGTTGGTGCGACGCGACGACGTGCCGCGCCTGCTGCGTCTGCTGCTGCTGGCGCGGGCGCACGGCGCCGCGCGGCGTGCCTTCGAGCTCGTTGTGGACTACGCGAAGGAGCGCCGCCAGTTCGGCCAGCCGATCGGCCGCTTTCAGGCGGTGCAACACAAGCTGGCCGACGCGCTGATCGCGCTCGAAGGCGTGCGCCTGACGCTGGTGCACGCGGCGCGGACTTACGACCTGCGCGCGGCACACTGGCCCTACTTCGCCGCCGCGGCGCCGGCCTACGGCATGCAGGCCCTACGCCAGGTGTCGCTGCAGACCCACCATGCGTTCGGTGCGATCGGCTATGCCGAGGAGCACGAGGCGCCGCGACACTTTCGTCGCGTGCACCTCGATTGCATCGTGCTCGGCGGCGCGACGCAGGCTCGGCGCGAGCTGGCCGCCGCGTTGCTCGACGACGACGCGGCGCGTCTGCCGGAGTACGACCTGGGGCAGGCGGGCAATGCCTTCAGGGACGAGGTGCGTGACTGGCTGCAGACACACTGGAGCGGCGAGCGCAAGGCGGCGTTCGACCGTCTGCCGTTTCACGATCGCGAATTCGATCCGACGTTCCTGAAGGACCTGGGCGCGACCGGCTGGATCGGCCTCGCGTGGCCGACCGCGCACGGCGGCCAGGCACGCGAGGCGCGCGAACAGCTGGCGTTCAGCGAAGCGATGGAGCGTGCGGAAGCGCCGCGCTTCGGCGCCGCGGTGCAGGCCAACGCGCTGCTGATGCACGGCACGCCGGCGCAGCAGGCGCGTTACCTGCCCGAGATCCTGCGCGGCGAGGTCATGCACGGCATGGGCTACAGCGAACCCGACGCCGGCAGCGACCTGGCGTCGCTGCGCACGCGGGCCGCGCTCGTCCACGGCGCGGACGGCGACCACTGGGTCATCAACGGCCAGAAGATCTGGACCACGACGTGGTGGGGCCGGTACATGTTCCTCGCCGCCCGCACCGACCCCGACCCCGAGCGCACCAAGACCGCGCCGCACGCCGGCATCAGCATGTTCATCGTGCCGATGGACACCGCGGGCATCACCGTCAAGCCGGCGACCACGATGTACGACGGCAGCTTTGCAAACATCTTCTACGACGACGTGCGCATACCAGCCGACCACATCGTCGGGCCGGTCAACGGCGGCTGGAAGGTGCTGACCGACGCGTTGGCGATGGAGCGCGGCTTCGTCGGTGGCGGCATCGTGCTGAAGGTGGCGCACGCATTCGACCTGCTGTGTCACGACGTGCGTGCCGACCCCGCGCTGCGCCGCGACGCGCTGGCGCGCGAGCGCATCGGAACGCTGGCCGCCGACATCGAGGTCGGCCGCCAGTTGATGCTGCACTGTGCCGAGCTGGCCGAAGGCGGCACCACGCCGCCGGAACTCGGCGCGATCAGCAAGGTGTTCTCGGGCGAACTGATGGAGCGCTTCGGCGAAGCGGCGCTCGACCTCCTGGGGCCGCGCGCCGCGCTGTCGCAAGGCGCGCCGGGCGCATTGCGCAATGGCCGCTACGAGCAGAACCTGCGGCACTCGCTGATGTGGGTGATCTCGATCGGCACCAACGAGATCCAGCGCAGCCTGATCGCGCAGCGCGGGCTCGGGCTGCCGCGGTAGCTGCCAAAGCCGCATAATCCTGACGACAGGCAGTGGCGAACATCGCCCCTGGGCACAGATGAAACACGAAGCGCCCGACATACGCGATCAGGCAGCGTACGGCCTTACCGAGGCTGCGCGCTACTTGCGCTTGCCGCCGGCGACGCTGCGCACGTGGCTGCTCGGACGTGACTACCCCAAGGGCGACTCGCAAGCAACGTTTCACCCGCTCATCAAGCCAGCTTCCAAGCATCCGCTTCACCTGTCCTTCTACAACCTCATCGAGGCACACGTCCTTCGCTCACTGCGCACGGAGCACGGGGTTGCGCTAGCCGAGCTTCGCAAGGCGATCGCCTTCGCACAGAAGAAGCTGGAGGTGCATCGGCTGCTGCTGAGCCATGATCTCTGCACACATGGCGGCGAGATCTTCTTTGACCGGTATGTCGAACTGATCAACTTGAGCCGCTCCGGTCAGTTGGCCCTGCGTAAAGTCTTCGAGGATCACCTGCAGCGAGTCGAATGGGACGAGTGGCAGTTCCCCGTGCGCCTGTACCCGTACGCAGGGGCGCTCCAGGAGAGCTCCGCACGGGTCATCGCGATCGACCCGAAGATCGCATTCGGTAGACCGATCGTGCGTCGCGCTGGCATCTCAACGGCGGCTATCGTCGAGCGGCTCGACGCCGGCGAGACGGTGAAGGCACTCGCGGAAGATTACGACCTCTCCCCTGAGGAGATCGAGCAGGCAGTGGTCTATTCCCGAGCCGCGTGAGCCGTACATACTTCAGCGACCGCGACCTCGGCAAGCAGTTTCCGAGCATCCTGGCAGACTCCGGGATCGCTGTTGAGCGACACAAGGACTTCTTTGCACAAGACGGCAGCGATGAGCAATGGCTGGAGTACTGTGGAAAGAACGCGCGCATCGGCCTCACTCACAACGTGCGGATTCGATACGTCGCCAACGAGCTCGCCGCTGTGAGGAGATTCAAGGTCGGACTGGTGGTCCTGATGGGACATGCCACGACGGCGGGCCTTGCACGGAACTTCGTTCGCACGGTGCCACGCCTCGAGGCGCTGCTGGATACGTTGACGCCGCCGTACATCGTCGAGGTATACAGGCCGACGCCTGCCGACATCCTGAAGGACCCGTCAGTGCCCGGCAGAGCCGAATTGTGGTTTCCGAGGAGGTAGCGCGAACAACTCCGCTGCGTTGCGCTGAAACGATCGATCACCCTTTGCCGAACTTCGGCTTGCGCTTCTCCTTGAAAGCGCGCGTGGCTTCCTTGTGATCGTCGAGCTCGAAGGTCACCTGCTCGAGCGCCATGCTCGCCTCGAGCAGCCGATTCACGCGGTCCTTGAGGATCTGGTTGATCGACAGCTTGGTCCAGCGCGTGGCCCACGCCGGCCCGTCGGCCAGCTCCTGCGCGATCGCGCGCGCAAACGACACCACCTCGGCGCGCGACTTGACGTGGTTGACGAGGCCGATGCGCTCGGCCTCGGGCCCTTTGATCAGCGTGCCGCGCATCAGGCATTCCTTGGCCTTGTTCACGCCCACCAGCAGCGGCCAGATCACGGTGCCGCCGTCGCCGGCGACCAGGCCCACCTTGTTGACGTGGCTGTCGCCGATGCGCGCGTCGTCGGCCATCACGGTGATGTCGCACATCAGTGCAGTGGTGGCGGCCAGGCCGACGCAGTCGCCGTTGATTGCTGCGACGATCGGCTTGTCGAGCTCGAGCTGGCGAGTGACCACGCGGCGGCTGATCATCGGGTCGTGCACCTCACCCTCCTCCAGCACGTCGCCGCCGGTGCGCTCACTCATCGCCTTCACGTCACCACCGACGCTGAACCAGTCACCCGCACCAGTGAGCAGCACGGCATTCACCGCCGGGTCGTCGCCGAGATCGTCCCAGATCGTGCGCAACTCGCGGATCAACCGTTGATTGATCGCGTTGCGCGCCTGCGGGCGGTTCAGCGTGACGGTGGCCACCCGGTTGGCCACCTCGATCTTCAGGTCTTGGTACTTGGCGTAGCGTGACATGGTGTTTGTTCTCGCGTGAATGGTGAGTCGATTGCAACCAGCGCGGCCCTGCCGCTCACTCGCTGCGAATGTTGTTGTCGCGGACAACCTGGCCCCAGCGCGCGTTGTCCTCGGCGATCAATGCCCCGAGTTGTGCCGGCGTCATGGTGACGATCTGCTGCCCGAGGCCCTTCATCCGTGCCTGGATGTCGGGTAGCGCGAGCGCGGCGTTGATGTCCTGGTTCAGTCGCGCCACCACGTCCGGCGGCGTGCCGGCGGTGGTGATGAAGCCGAACCACGTGACGGCCGAGAAGCCCGGCAGCACGCTGGCCACCGGCGGCACGCCCGGGTTCTGCGGGTCGGGCGTCGGCGCCGTCACGGCCAGCAGCTTGAGCTTGCCGGCGGTGATGTGCTCGCGCATCGCGCTGCTCATGCTGGTGATCAACAACGCCACTTCGCCGGTCAGCGCTGCCTGCGTGGTGGGCGCCTGGCCGCGATACGGCACGTGCGTCATCTTCAGCCCCGCCTGCTTGGCGAACAGCTCGCTGGTCAGGTGGCCGAACGAGCCGACGCCAGCCGACGCGAACGGCAGCCCCGGCGGCTGCTTCTTCGCCCACTCGATCCAGCCCTTCAGGTCGCTCACGGGCGCACTGCCCGGCACCAGCACGAACAGCGGCGCCGACGTCACCATTGCCACCGGGGCGAAGTCCTTCACGCCGTCGAAGCCGGCATCCTTCTGCACGTGCGGCGTCACCGCGACGATGCCGCTGTTGATGAACAGCAGCGAGTAACCGTCGGGCTTGGCGCGCGCGACCTCACGCGCCGCCAACACGCCCGACGCGCCGCTCTTGTTCTCGACCACGATGGGCTGGCCGAGCGACTTCTGCAGCGGCTCCTGCAGCGCACGCGCCATCACGTCGGTCGTGCCCCCGGCCGGGTACGGGATCAGCATCTGGATCGGTCGACTCGGGAAGGTCTGCGCCAGCGCGACGATCGGCGCCAGCAGGCATGCAGCGAAGAAGCTCCTCAACGTGTGTCTCCTCACGGTCGAAGTGTGGTCACGAGAGCAGATGCCGCGCGATAACGACGCGCTGGATCTGGTTGGTGCCCTCGAAGATCTGCGCCAGCTTGGCATCGCGCATCATGCGCTCGACCGGATAGTCCATCGTGTAGCCGTAGCCGCCGAAGATCTGTACCGCGTCGGTGGTGACCTTCATCGCCATGTCGCTGCCCACGCACTTGGCCATGCTGGCCAGGCGATTCAGGCGGTCCCAGTCGCCGGCGTCGCCGGCCCGCGCGCATTCGTAGACCAGCGCACGCGAGGCCTCGATGTTCATCGCCATGTCAGCCAGCATGAACTGCACGCCCTGGAACTCGGCAATGCTCTGCCGGAACTGCTTGCGCTCCTTGGCATAGGCGACGCTCGCTTCGAGCGCCCCCTGCGCCAGCCCGACGCACTGCGCGCCGATGGTCGGCCGGTTGAGGTCGAGCGCGCGCATGCTGGCGCGAAAGCCCTTGCCCTCTTCGCCGATCAGGTTCTCCACCGGAACGCGCACGTTGTCGAGGAAGATCGGCGTGTTCGGCGCGCCGCGCCAGCCCATCTTGCGTTCGTGGCGGCCGAAGGTGATGCCCTTCATCCGCTTGGGCTCGATGACGAACGCGCTGATCCCTTCGGCTCCACGGTCACCGCTGGTGCGCGCCATCAGCACGATGTACTCGGCCTCGACGCCGTAGCTGCACCACTGCTTGCGGCCGTTGATGACGTAGGAGTCGCCGTCCTTCTTCGCGCGCGTGGTCATGGCGCTCACGTCGCTGCCGGCCTGCGGCTCGGAGATCGCGATCGCCGTCACGACGCCGCCCTTGGCCACCGCCGGCAGGAAACGCTGTCGCTGCTCCTCGCTGCCGAAGTGCAGCAGCGGCATGATGAACATCGTGTTGAGCCCGGCGATCGAGCCGCAGGCCGGCGAGAAGCGGCTGACCTCCTCGCGGGCGATGCACATCATGGTCAGGTTGCCCTCGGGGCCACCGTAGCGCTCGGGGATCCACAGCTGCATCAGCCCCATCTCGCCGAACAGCTTGACCAGCTCGGTCGGAAAGCGGTCGTGCTCGTCGACCTCGGCGGCGATCGGCTTGACGTGCTTCTCGGCCATGCGGCGCACGCTGTCGCGAAACGCGATCTGTTCCTCGGTGAAGCTCATGCGCGCGGGGCTCTCGTGATATTCGGCCCTCAGGCTATTCGTTACCCGGGGGCACGCCAAGACAGCCGCGCCGCACAGCATCTGTGCGCCGCACGCCATGGTCGCCGCCGGGCATGCGCGCGAGCATCACCGCCATGGCGGACGACACGGCGCGCGCGCTCGACGGCATCCGGGTGCTCGACTTCTCGATCATGCTGGCCGGCCCCTACTGCGGCCGGTTGCTGGCCGACCTGGGCGCCGACGTCATCAAGGTCGAACCGCCCGAGGGCGACGACATGCGCTTGCGCCAGCCGCTGCGCCCCGGCGCCGACGGCTCGCGCCACAGCGCCTACTTCGGCCAGCTCAACGCCGGCAAGCGCAGCATCGCGCTCGACCTGAAGCACCCTGACGCGGTCGCACTGGTGCACCGGCTGGTGGCGCAGTGCGACGTGGTGATCGAGAACTTCCGTCCCGGCGTGATGGATCGCCTCGGCTTGGGTGCCGACGCCCTGCGGGCGCTGAACCCGCGCCTGGTGTACTGCTCGGTGTCGGGCTACGGCCAGAGCGGCCCGTCAGCGCAGCGCGCTGCCTACGCGATGATCGTGCAGGCCGCGAGCGGCTACGAGCGCATGCTGGCGCACTACGCAGGGCACAGCGACCGGCCGGCGCCGACAGCGACCTTCATCGCCGACCTGCTCGGCGGCATCTTCGCGTTCGGGGCTATCCAGGCTGCCCTGGTGCAGCGTGCCCGCACCGGGCTCGGCCAGCAGATCGACGTCGCCTTGATGGACGGCATGCTCAACCTGCTGATCTACGAGTTGCAGGAGGCGCAGTTCCCGGCGCCGCTGGCCCGGCCCGCCTACGGCCCGCTGGCCGCCGCCGACGGCGACGTGCTGATCGCACCGATCACGCCGCGCAACTTCGAGGCGCTGTGCGAGGTGACGCAGCTCGACGCGCTGCGCACCGACCCGCGGTTCGCGTCGCTGCAATCGCGCAGCGCGCACTGGAGCGAGATGATGCGCATCGTCGAGCAATGGACGCGGCCACGGCGCGTCTCCGAGTGCATCGCCGCACTCGACGCCGCCGGCGTGCCGTGCGGTGTGTATGCGATGCCGGCCGATCAGTTCGCCGATCCGCAGCTGCGGCACCGCGGCCTGTTCTCTGCGGTGCACGACGCCGCCGGCCGCTTCGACGGCGTGAACGCACCGTGGCTGATGAGCGGCTCCGCCTCGCGCATCGGCGCGCACGTGCCACGGGTCGGCGAGGACGGCGACGCGGTGCTCGGCGAGCTGCTGCAACTCGATGCGGCCGCGTGCGAGCGGCTGCGCGCCAACGGAGCATTCGGCTGATGCAAGGCACCAGTTTCCTCGAGCAGGCCGTGGCCTGCGCGGCGGCGCGCACCGCCACCGTCACCGAGACGCCGAGCGGCACGCGTACGCGCACGTGGCGCGAGGTCGGCGCGCGCGTGCCCAGGTTGGCGGCCGCGCTTCGCGCGCTGGGCATCGACGGCGGCGCATTCGTGGCGGCGCTGGGCATGAACTCCGACCGCTACGTCGAGCTCTTCTTCGCCGTGCCGTGGGCCGGCGGCGCGTTCGCGCCGCTGAACATCCGATGGTCGGTGGCCGAGTGCGAATACGCGCTGACCGATTCACGCGCCTCTGTGCTGTTCGTCGACGACTCGTTTCTCGATGCCGCGCGTGAGTTGAAGGCCCGGCTCGACTGGGTCCGGACCGTCGTCTACATGGGCGAAGGCGAGACGCCCGCGGACATGCTGTCGTTCGAGGAGCTGGTGGCGCGTCACGAGCCGATGCCCGACGCCAATCGCCAGGGCGAAGACCTGTGGGTCATCTTCTATACCGGCGGCACCACCGCACACCCCAAGGGCGTGATGATGTCGCACCGGGCGCTGTTCGTCGCCACCGTCACCTATCTGGCCCTGCTGCCGTCGGTGGAGGACCTGAGCTACTGCTACGTCGCCGGCTTCTTCCACTTTGCCGGCGCCAGCCCGCTGATGTTCATCACGCTGGCCGGCGGCACACACGTCCTGCGCCCGAAATTCGACCCCGTGCCGACGATGCGCGCGATCCAGCAGCACCGCGTCACCAACATCACGCTGGTGCCGACGATGATCAACATGCTCGTCAATCATCCGGAGTTCGAGCGCTACGACCTGTCGAGCCTGGTCACCTGCGTCTACGGCGGCAGCCCGATGCCCGAGGCACTGATGAAGACGGCGATGGCGCGATTGCCCAATCTGCGCTTCTTTCAGGTCTTCGGCATGACCGAGACCGGTGGCTTCGCCACCTTCCTGCGCTGGCGCGACCACCTGGTCAGCGGCGACAAGGTGCGCCGGCTCAAGTCGTGCGGCCAACCGGCTTTCGGCAACCGCATCCGCGTGGTGCGGTCCGACGGCAGCGCGGCGGCGGCCGGCGAGCTGGGCGAAGTACTCGTCAAGAGCGACATGCTGATGAGCGGCTACTTCAACAACCCCGAAGCCACCGCGGTCGCGCTGCGCGACGGCTGGATGCACACGGGGGACGCCGGCTACCTCGACGAGGACGGCTTCCTGTACATCGCCGACCGCGTCAAGGACATGATCGTCACCGGCGGCGAGAACGTGTATTCGATCGAGGTCGAGCGCGTGCTGTTCATGCACCCCGCGGTCAGCGAGGCCGCGATCATCGGCATCCCGAGCGAGCAGTGGGGCGAGAGCGTGCACGCGGTGATCGTGCTCAAGCCCGGCCTCAGCGTCGACGCCGAGGAGCTGACCGCCTTCTGCCGCCAGCACATCGGCGGCTACAAGGTGCCGCGCAGCTACGAGTTCCGCACCGAGCCGCTGCCGGTGACACCGTTGGGCAAGGTGCGCAAGAACGTGTTGCGCGAGCCGTACTGGGTTGGGAGGGAGAAGAGGATCTAGGTCCAATACTGTTCAGATACATATTCGGGGTACGGGCTGATGTCGCTGATGCAGCTTGGCGCCTCGGTGCCGAACCTGAAAGTTGCTCATCTTGCGCTTGACGCCACGCGGGTTGAAGCGGCCGCGGCTGCTGACGCATTTGCCGCTGGCGATCTCGGCGAGCAGCGCTGCGCGCCAACTTGGCAGCCGCTCAGGGGGGAAGGGCCGCGGCCTGCGGCATTTTCCGTTTGATCACGCGCACCGCATGGCTGAAGCTCAGGCGGTCCGGGTCCAAGCCGCGATCCCACGCAGCTTGCGCCATCAATTGCCGCACCGCGAAGTGCGCGAGCAACAGGCCCCACAGCTCCTGCTGTACCAGATCGGGCGTCTTGCTGCGCAGCACGGTACTGTTGGCGCGCAGGTGCGTCTTGAACTCGTCGAACACGCCCTCGATCTCCCAGCGCTCGTGATACAGCGCCGCCAACTCCTCGGCCGGCGCCTGGCTCGCATCGAGCACGTTGGTCAGCAGCCGATAGCTGTCTTGCGTCGCGGTGGCCGAGCCGTCCAACTCGTACTCGACTACGCGTACCGTGACGCCGTGCTTGCGCGCGGTGTCGGTACTGTCGTAGACGGTGCTCAGGTACGAACCGTCGGGCAACACCTCCTGCGCCGGCAGCTTCAGTGTGGAGCTCACCCGCCACAGCAGCGCCGCGCCGGTGGCGCTGGCGATTTGCCACAGCTTGAAGCTGTAAAAGCCCCGGTCGGCCAGCAGCAGCATGCTCATGTCGAGCCAGCCCGGCAGCCGCTCGGCGGCCATCGCCTTCTCGCTGTGCGCGTAAGGGGCGATGTCGGCCGCCGTGATGGCATGCGTGCCGCATTCGACCAGGCCGAGTACACGCGCCTGCGGGAAGGCGCTCTGGCCGCGCGTAGCCGTCGGATAGCCGAAGAACTCGGCGTTGGCCTTTTCGTCGGCGACGTCCATGCCGCTGCCGTCCAGCGCCATGACGCGCCAGCCGCGATACCACGCTCCCGGCGCATCGGGCGCCGCCAGCGGGCGCAGCACACGCTCGGCCAAGCGCCGCATCACTTCCGCTCCGAGTCGCGTTCGCGCCTGCGAGATCGCCGACTTGCTGGCCTGCACCGCCTCGGCCTGGCCGCCACCGAGCCACTGAAGGCCCTCGCACACCACGCGCAGCACCTCCTCCAGCGGCGCCTCGCGCCACAGCGCCAGCGCCATCACGTAGTACACGACTGCCGGCGCCGGAAGCAGCCGATTGCGCTGACTGCCTCGTCCCGTCTCTTCAAGTACCTCGTCGATCAGCGGTCGCGGGCACACGCTGGCCAGCACGCCAGTGCTGATCAGGTGCGCAACGTCGACCTTCTCCGGCAACGCCTTTCGGGTTCTCGCCATCCGCTCCGCCCCTCGTGGTCAGGACGGAACCGGATTCTGACACGCCGATTTCTATCTGAACAGTATTGGATCTAGGTCGGGCGAGTCGCGAGCGTCTGACCGCGCTTTGACTTGGCTGGCGCGACGGCTGTCGGCCAGGAGCGCCCGCTTACGACAGTCCGCCCTGCAGCTTCAAAGCTGCGCACGCTTGCTCAAAACTCCCAACCTTCGCGCTCCATGAATCCTTCGAGATCCAGGCAGGGAATCTTGAAGTGAGCGCAGATGTTGGGAATCTTCACAGCGTTCGACTTTAGCCTTTCCGCCGTCACCACGGTCCCGCCGATCGCATAAGCGCGAGCCACGACGAAGGCGTCAGCGTTGCGGCCGCCCTTGTAGAGCTTCTGCTTCTCGATGTTGGCCTGGAAGTGCGCGACGGCATAGATCTTGGCCACGAACGCCCCTTCCTTTGCGTCCGGCATCGCGAAGAGCTTGGCGTTGGCCTTGGCCCACTCGAGATCAGCGCCCGGTGAACCTTCGCCGAGTTCATGGAAGACTTCGCGCGTCGACGTGATCTTGCCGTCGGCCACGAGCTGGTCGAACTCCTTCCACAGCGACACAAAGCGCTTGCGGTAGTAGTTCTTGTGCAGGTTGGAAATGACGCCGGTGTCCAGGACGTACATCAGAGTCCGCCCCCCGCAAATCGCTCTGCGAAGGTCGGCAGACTCTTCGGCTTCATATTCAGGTACTCGGCCAGTTGCCGCTGGTCAAAGCGATGCTGGTAGTACCTCGTGAATGCCAAATCGATGTAGCGCTGGCCAAGGTAGGCGCGTTGGCTGTTGTAGTAGTTGCCCGTCGACTCTTCGCCTTCGGGCTTCTTCGTCTGTGCAGACCACTCTTTGGCGGCCGCCACGTATTCGTCGGCCTCGATCAACCCGCGATCGAGGAACTTACGGTAGATGACCTCGCGGCTGACATTGAAGTGATTGGCAAGCTGACTTGCAGCCAGCCGGCCGACCTTGACGCCTTTGAGCATCTTGTCGAGCACGGCGTCAGGCACCAGAACACGAGCGGCCAGGCCGTTGCAGATGATCTCGATCTTCTGCTCTGCATCACCGAGGTGTTTGAGGAACGGGTCATCGAGCAGGTCGACGCCACTCGTGTGAAAGAGCAAGTGCCCCAATTCGTGGAACAGCGTGAAGATCTGGCGCGACTTCGCTGAGCTGTTGTTGATGTAAATGACCGGGAACTCGTCGTCGTAGAGGCAGAATCCGAAGTAGTTCGGCGCGCGGAAAGCGTCCTTAAAGACGTAGATCCCGGCCGTCGTTGCAAACACCTCGCGCCACTTCTCCAGAGCCTCTTCAACGTTCTTCCAAGTCGCCTGTTCGTCGATGCTGACACCAAGATAAGCGCGCACCTCGGCGGCGATCTTGTCGAGCGACGTGTTGGGCGTGACATTGAGATCGCGAGTGATGAGACGCTGCGACGGGTTCTTGCCGTCGTTCAACTCGGCTAGGTTGAGCTGCATCGCCTGGCCCTGACGCAAGAAGAACCGCACCCGTCGAGGGATAGCGGCGAAGTCCTCGGCCGTAAGAGTGCGGAACGACTCTTCGAGCGGTGGAACCTCCGGTGGCCTAGGGAAGAAGAAGACGGCTACCGGCACCTTGAACCGGTTTGCCATGTCCTCGAGCTGCACGTAGGTCGGCAGTGCCTCCCCTGCCTCCCAGGCAGCGATCTTCTTGAAGTGACGCGCTGCGTCTTCGATCGAGTATCCAGACCTTTCACGCGCCCACTGCACGACAGCGGGAGTGACGGGCACGCCTTCCTTTGCGGTTGCCATGCTTACCGACCTTCTGCCAGTTCCACAGATACGGACACGTTGTGCTTCCTGAATAGGTCGCCCGGAGTTGAGATCTCGAGAGATCTGGTGACTGTACCCCGTGAGGCTTGACCGGTGGCGATCGGCTCGTTTCCGATCGCCGAAGGCCAGCTACCCTAGTGTGGGTGCGGTCGTTAGGGGCAGCATTCGGGCTGATCAGGTCGACAGGGCGTACGTCCGGTTAGGGTCGCCACGGGTCAGTCCCAACCCGATGGCGACCGTAGTGCCTCAGCCTTGCCGCGGCGCCATCAAGCATTCCTGCGTCACGCTCGCCACCAGTTGGCCGGCGCGATCGTGCAGCCGCGCAACGTTGAAACCACGCCCGGCCCCAGCGGCAGGGCTGACCGATTCCACGTGCAGCCATTGGTCCGCGCGCGGTCGTCGATGCCACCAGATCGAGTGGTTGAGACTCGCGACGTAGAGGCCGGGCCCGTCGCTCAGGCCGTCGAGATGCGCCCCGAGCGCCGGATAGTTCACCCACCAGTCCGACAGATACGCCAACGCCGCCGCATGGTCGGCCGCCGCGTCGCCGACCCGCGCGCGCAGACGCACCCAGCTGCGCAGTCGCGGCTCTCGCGCGTCGAGCAGGAGCCGCTCGGGCACAGCCGCGATCCGGAAGTCGATGCCCGGCTTGGTCATGAGGGTGTAACCGCCAGCACGCTGAATCGTCGCGCCCCAGGCGGACGGCAGATCGCTCAGAGACGGCAGTCGCTCGGGATCCTCGTCGGCCGGGAAAGGCGGCGGCGCGTCGTGCGCCGGCGCCGGCATGGTCTGGGCAAAGGTCACCTGCGCGTCGAGCACGGCGCGGCCGTCACCCTGCATGCCGCGCACGTGGCGCGAGCTGAAGCGCTTGCCGTCCTGTAGCGTCGTCACCGTGAGGTCGATGGCCTGCGCGTGCAAGGTGCCCTGCAGGAACAGGAACTGCTTCATCGACGGCAGGCGTGCGCGCTGTACATCGTCGCCCGGTGGCACGGTGCGTGCAGCGGCCATCAGAGCCTGCGCGAGGATCTGCCCGCCGTAGGAACGCCCGTGTTCGTTGGCATCGCCGCAACGCGTGCGAAAGCGCATCGGGCCGAGCGCATCCATCGCGATGAGTTCGCCGAAGTCCCCGGCGTCCCAGGCCGGCACGGCAGGCGTGGTCATCGTGCTCGCCGCGCCTGCATCAACGCTGCCCGCGACGACGCAGCCGCGCGAGCCTGGCGTCGATGTCGGCCCGAGTCACACCCACGTTGCTGGCCATCGAGGCCTCGCGCTCCATGCGCAGCGCCTCAGGCAACGTGACACGTGATTCGTCGTCGAGCAGCCGCTTGTAGGTTCTGAGCGCCGACGGCACGCCCTCGAGCATCTGCCGCGCCAGGCCTTGCGCCTCGGGCAGCAACTGATCGGGCGCGACGACGCGGTTGACGAAGCCCCAGGCCAGCGCCTCGTCGGCGGCGAGAAAGCGCCCGGTCAGCGCCAGCTCCTTGGCGCGCGCCAACCCGATGCGCTGCACCATGCGGGCCGACCCGCCCCAGCCCGGCAGCAGGCCGACGCACACGTGGGTGTCGGCAAACCGCGCGGTGTTGCTGGCAATGAGCAGGTCGCAGGCCAGCGCCAGCTCGACGCCACCAGTGACGGCGAAGCCGTTGATCGCCCCGATCACCGGGCCGGTGAACTGCAGCAACGCGGCCACCGCGTCGTGCACGTACGAGCCTGCAGCCGGCAACTCGGTGGCGCCCCACTCGTCGAGGTCGAGTCCGGCGCAGAAAGCGCGCCCCGCACCGGTGAGGATGACCACGTGGACCTTCGCGTCAGCCTCCAGCGCTGCAGTGGCCGCTGCCAGCTCCTGACGCAGCCGCAACGACAGCGTGTTCAGCTTGTCGGGTCGGTTCAGCGTGATCGTCGCGAAACCGTCGCCGCTGCGCTCGACGAGCAGGGTCTCGTAGCCCTCACCCCTCGCCCTCTCCCGCACGCGGGAGAGGGAGCCAACAGCCTCGGCGGCACGCGTCCGTTTCACTTCAACGGCCCTTGAACACCGGCTTGCGGCGTTCGACCATCGCCGCGATGCCTTCCTGTGCGTCGGCGCTGGCTGACACGCGGGCCAGCGTGAGCGCCTCGTCTTCGAGCTGCGCGGTGAGCTGGGCCGCTCCGGCGCGCATGAACAGTCGCTTGATCTCGCCGTAGGCGCGCGTCGGGCCGTCGGCCAGCCGCTGGGCAAGCGCGAGCGCTTCGGCCTGCACCTGCTCGTCGGCGACGACCTGGTCGACGAGGCCGGCCTGCAGCGCCTGCGCACTGGTCAGCACCTCGGCCAGCATCACGAAGCGCCGCGCCCGTGCCCAACCCATGCGCGCCGTGAGCGTGACGCTGGAGCCCGAGTCGCAGCTGAAGCCGAGCTGCGCGAACGCAGAGCCGAAACGCGACGATTCGCCGGCCACCACCATGTCGGCGCCCGCAAGCACGCCGACGCCACCGCCCATCGCGAAGCCCTGCACGGCCGCCACCACCGGCACCGGCAACTGCCAGAAGCGCTGCAGCCCCATATGCAGGTTCGCGGTCCACTCCCGCACCGGCGGCCCCAGACGATCGCGCATCGGGTAGAAGGCTTTCAAATCGCCGCCGTAGCAGAAATTCGGTCCATCGGCCTGAAGCAGGATGCCGCGCAGCCCGCCGGCCTCGCACAGGTCGTTCAACGCCAACGCGACGATCTTGAAGTCGCGGGTGAAGGCGCCGTCGATCGGGTTGCCGCGCGCGGGCTGTGCCAGCACCACCACGGCGAGCGCTCCCTGCTGCTCGACGCGGATCGATTCGGTGGCTATGGTCATGGGGAGGCTCTCCCGGGTTGTATCGGCGCCGACTGTACGCTACCGTACGACCTCCGACATCCCGAGTTGCCCGAAGCCCATGCTCAGCCCGCAGGACGACCTGATCGGCCACCAGCTGCCGACCACCTTCGACCAGATCGACAACAGCGATCCGGCATGGATGGAGCGTCTCTGGTACACCGGCCATCCGGTGCCCGGCGGCGAGTTGATGTTCGACATCGGCCTGGGCTACAACCCCAACCGCAACGTGATGGACGCGTTTGCCGGCGTCGCGGTGCCGGGGCGGCAGTGGAACTTTCGCGTGTCGCGCCGGCTGCGTGTTGCAGGCGGGCCGGGCCCGCTGGAAACGACTGTCGGGCCGCTGGTGATCCGCGTCGTCGAGGGGCTGCGCCGCCACACGCTGACGCTCGACGACAACGCATCGGGCATCCGCTTCGCCATCGACTTCCACGCCACGCTGAACCCGCACGAGGAGGCGGGCCACCTGCGCCGGCGCGACGGCCGCATCACCGAGCACATGTACCGCGCGCAACAGATGGGCCGCTACGAAGGCTGGCTGCAGTTCGACGGACGGCGCGTCGACGTCGGCGGCTGGCTCGGCCAGCGCGACCACAGCTGGGGCGTGCGCGGCGAGATGCGCACCGACGAGTCGTCGCCGCCGCTGACGTTCTACCCGCCGTTCTTCTATTGCTGGACGACGGTGCAGTTCAAGAACCACGGGCTGGTGATCTTCTTCAAGGAGCGCGCACCCGGCGACCTGATCTACCTGAGCGGCGAGCAGGTGCGGCCAGTCGGCAGCAAGGCGTCGGGCCGCGACCAGCTGGCCGTGGTGGCACACGACGTGACGTGGCACGACGACCCGCTGGGCCAGAGCATGGCGAACGCGAGCTTCGACCTCACTTTCGCCAGCGGCGAGAGGCGCACGGTGCGCCTGCGCACGCTGCCGACGCGCTACTACCTCAAGGGTGGCCTGTACGGCGGCCTCGACGGCTGGTTTCACGGCGACGACAAGGGCAATGAACTCTTCACTGCGCACGACGTGTGGGACCTCACCGACGCCGCCGTGCGGCGCAAGGTGCGCACGCTGGCCGATCAGGTGATCGAGGTGCGCGACGGCGACGAAGTCGGATACGGCATCATCGAATACGGCGTCGGCAAGGGTTACGCCAAGTACGCCGAAGTACAGCGGCATCCGCCGATCTGATCGCATCGCGCGAAGAGGCCCGAGGTTTCACGATGGCGGGGCGCGGATCCCATGCGACATCGGTTTAACTTGAGTTAACCATGGACAAGACCATCAACGCCAAGCAGCTGCGCGCATCGCTGCCTTCGATCGTCGAACGCGTGCGCAGGGGCGAGCGCTTCACGGTGCTGTATCGAAGCAGGCCGGCATTTCGCGTCGTGCCAGCGGATGGTCATCAGCACGACGGTGTTCCGCTCGACCGGGACCCGCTGTATCGCGCCGCGGCGGTCGGCCGCTCGAGCGACGCGATGACGTCGGCTGACCACGACAGGGTGCTCTACGGCAAACCGTGAGAGGCAAGGCCGCGTTCGAGAGCACCGGATGCGCCTGGTGTTGACGAGCGGCCACCACTTCACCCAGGCCGGTTTCGAAGTCACTCCGTGACCGTCGCGAGCATGCGACTCGGGAGATCACCGAACGGGCTCCCTCTCCCGCTTGCGGGAGAGGGCTGGGGTGAGGGCCCGCGAGCCGCCACCGTCCCACCCTCACCCCTGCCCTCTCCCGCCCTGCGGGAGAGGGAGGAAGTCAGAACGCCAGCGCCGCCTGATGCTTCGGCTCGTCGATCTCGGCCGTAAGCCCGCGGTCGATGATCGCGCCCTTGGACATCACGACGAAGCGCCGCGTCGTGCGACGTACCAGGCCCAGGTGTTGTTCGACGATCAGCACGCCGGTGCCGGTGTCGCGGATCTTGTTGAAGGTGTTGGCCAGGTCGTCCACCAGGATCGGTGACAACCCCTCGCTCGGCTCGTCGAGCAGCAGCACGCGCGGGTTGCCGAGCAGCGCGCGGCCCACGGCCAGCATCTGCTGCTGCCCGCCCGACAGCGCCGTGCCCATCTTGTGGCGCCGCTCGTGCAGGATGGGGAACAGCTCGTACACGCGTGGCAGCGACCAGTGTCCTGGGCGGGCCGCGGCGGCACCCAGGCGCAGGTTCTCCTCGACCGTCAGGTGCGGCAGGATCAGCCGGCCCTGCGGCGAAACGCTCACGCCGTACTGCGGCGCCGCGTAGGCCGGCAGCTGTTCGATCGCGGTGCCGCCGACGACGATGCGACCGCCCCGTATGGTGGTGGCACCGAAGAAGCTCATCAACAGTGTCGACTTGCCGGCGCCGTTCTTGCCCACCACGGCTACCGATTCGCCGGCGTCGACGTCGAGGTCGACGCCACGCAGCACCACCGACTTGCCGTAGCCGGCGCTCAGGCCCTGGATGCTGACGAAGCTCATCGTCGGCTCAGGCCTGCGAGCCCAGGTAGGCGGTGATGACGCGCGCGTCGCGGCGCACCGCGTCGGGCTTGCCGGTGACGATCACGCGGCCGAGGTCGAGCACCGTCACGTCGTCGCAGAAGCGGAACACGGCATCGACGTCGTGCTCGACCACCAGCGCGGTGACGCCGCGATGGCGCACCAGCGTGGTCAGATGTTCGAACAGCGCCACCGTCTCGGTGGTCGAAAGTCCGGCCGCCGGCTCGTCGAGCAGCATCAGCGTCGGCTTGCCCACCATCGCCAGCGCGATATCGACGCGGCGCTGGTCGCCGTAGGCGATGGTGTCGGCGACCTCGTCGAGGGCGCCGCGCAGCTCGAACGCGTCGATGATCTCGGCCAGATCCGGCTCGCCGAGCTGCGACGCTACCAGGTCGAGTTGCTCGCGCACGGTGAGGCCCGGAAAGATGCTCGTGCGCTGGAACGATCGCGACATGCCGGCGCGCCGCCGCCAGCGCACGCTGCGCTCGGTGATGTCCTGGCCGTCGACGAACACGCGGCCGCGCGTCGGTTTGCGGCGGCCGGTGATGGCGTCCATCAGCGTGCTCTTGCCGGCGCCATTGGGACCGATGATGCCGTGCAAGACGCCGCGGCGCGCGACCTCCATGTCGACGCCCTCGAGCGCCTGCACGCTGCCGTAGCTCACGCTCAGGTCTTGCACGCGCAGCATCGAGTCGATTCCTCGTTGCTCAGCCGCGCCCGCGCAGCCGCCGCGCGAGCTGGATCACGAAACCCATGGCGCCCTTGGGGAACGCCGCGATCATCACCACCACCGCGATGCCGGTCAGCAACTCCAGGTAGCCGGTGGCGCCGAACACGTCCTGGCCCAGCGTGTAGAGCAAGGCGCCGAGCAGCGGGCCGCCGACTGTGGCGGCGCCGCCGATCAGCATCGCCACCAACGCGTGGCCGCCGGTGGCGAAGTCGAGCGACTCGGGCGACGCGAAGGCGCTGTTCAGTGCGGTCGCCACGCCGCCGAGCGACACGATCACACTCGCGAGCACGAACGCGGCAAGTCGCGGCGCATAGGTGTCGAAGCCGCAAAAGCGCATGCGCTCCTCGTTGGCCTGCGTGGCGCGCAGGATCTGGCCGAAGCGCGAATGCGCGGCCAGCCAGGCGATCGCCACCGCCGCGCACAACACGAGCCAGGCCACCGGCCAGAAGCTCGACGGCTTGCCCAGCGCTGCCTGCGTCAGGCCGAAGAAGCTGCCGTTGAAGGTCATGGTCAGCCCGTCGTCGCCGCCCGTCACCGGCCGCAGCGCCTGCAGCATCGACGCCGAGCGCAGCATCTGCGCCATCGCCAGCGTCAGCATCGCGAACGGCAGCGGTCTGGCGCGCACGACCAGCGCGCCGGCGGCCAGGGCGAAGAGCGCGCTGCCAGCCAGCGCGAACAAAACGGCGAGATGCAGGTTCAGCCCGAGCAGGTTCGATGCGATGCCGAGCAGATAGGCCGGCAATCCGATGAAGGCCGCGACGCCGAACATCACGAAGCCGCACTGATGCATCAGGAAGCCGATACCGATGGCCGCCACGCCGAGCAGCAGCCCGTTGATCAGCAAGCCGAGGTAGAAGCTGCTCGTGAGCACCCATGGCACGGCCAGGCCGAGCAGCATGACCGCGGCGAAGACCAGCGCGCGCCGCCCCGACAGGCCGAACAGCGGCCCAACCGCGGTTTGCGGGGCGGCCACCGCATTTGGAGCCACCGGGCTAGCCGACGCGCCCACGTCCGAACCCCTGCGGCCGCCACAGCAGCACGACGAACAACAACACGTACGGCGCCAGCACCGCAATCGTCGGCACGAGCATGGTGCCGATGACCTGGATGAAGCCGTACACGACGGCCGCGGCGATCGCGCCGCCGATGCTGCCCAACCCCCCGACCACGACCACGATGAGGCAGCTGATCAGGATGCTCGCACCCATGCCCGGATCGACCGACAGATAGGGGCCCGCCAGCACGCCGGCGAGCCCGGCGAACGCGCTGCCCAGACACACCACCATCAGGCTCAGGCGATCGGTGTTCACCCCCATCATGCGCGCCACGTGCGGCTGCTGGCTCACGGCGCGCGTGTGCATGCCGCTGGTGGTGAACTTGAGCCATGCCGCGAGCGCGAGACAAATGCCGAAGCCGAACGCGATGATGAACAGGCGATAGCTCGGGTACAGCGTGCCGAACAGGCTTACCGACCCCGCCAGCATCGGCGGCGCGTCGACCGACAGCGGCACGGTGCCCCAGATCTTGTGAATGGCCGGCCCGATGATCAACGCGAGGCCGAAGGTGATGAGCGCCACGTCCATGTGCGAACGCTTCTGCAGTGGTCGCAACACGGCCAGCTCGAACACCATCCCAACAACCGCCAGCGCCAACGGCACCAGCACCAGCGCGGCCCAGAAGCTGAATGCACGGCCGACCGTGTAGCCGAGATAGGCGCCAAGCATGTACAGCGCGCCGTGTGCGAAGTTCATCACGTCGCGCAGACCGAAGATCAGCGCCAGCCCGCTGGCGAGGATCGTCAGCAGCGACGCCAGCGCGAGCGCGTTGGCCAGCTGGCCGACGCTGAAGAGTTGGGCGAGATCCACGCGTTGCGCGGCGAAGACGGACTCGACGCGAACGCAGCGCCGCTCGATCAGTTCACTTTGCAGTCGGGGCTCGGCGGCGGATAGATCTCCGGCCCCGATTTCACGACCTTCATCTGGAACGTGTTCTTGCCGCCGGGGCTCTTGACCACCTGCGCCATGCCGTGCTGGCGGATCAGGTGGTGATCGGCAGCGCGCATCTCGACGTTGCCGAAGATCGTGTCGATCTTCGAACCCTCGAGTGCCTTGCGCACCTTGGCCGCGTCGGTCGATTTGGCCTTGACAACGCCGGCACGGAACGTCTCGAGCGCAGCCATTTCGTCGGCGTCGGTGTAGAACGGCCGGCGCTTGGCCTTCAGCACGAACTCCTTGACGTAATGCGCGTTTCGAGCGCCCGGCAGATCGGGCGTGTAGCTCAACGAGTTGACGACGCCGAGCACGTTGTCGCCGTGCGCTTCGAGCTGGAAGTCGGTGGCGAAGCCGTTGCCGATGACGGTCTTGTACTTGTCGAACAAACCGAACTGCTTGCTCTGCTTGGCGAAGTTGGTGCCGTCGCTCATGAACAGCGTGACCACCAGCGCGTCGGCCGGCTTCGACAGCTGCGAGATGTGGGTGCCGAAGTCGGTCGTACCCACCGGCGCGAACAGGCTTTGCTGCACTGTGCCGCCCATGCCCTTGACGAGCTCGCCGAAGGCCTTGCTGAAGCTCTGGCCTGCTGCGTAATCGACCGAGATCAGATTCCAGGTCTTGGCACCGGTCGACTTGACGTAGTCGTTCATCATCCGCGTCGTCAACGCATCGGGCGTGTTGACCCGGAAGTAGTTCGGCGCGCACGACTTGGTCATCAGGTCGTTGCTCTGCGCGTAGTGGTCGACGAAGATGACGTTCAGGCTGTCGAGCTTGGGCACCAGCGCGAGCGACATCGCGCTCGTCGTCTGGCCCATGATCATGTGCACGCCCGACTGTTGCGCCAGCTTGGTGGCGGCGGCAAGCGCGGTGGCCGGCGTGCCGGAGTGCGTCTGGGTCACCAGCTCGATCTTCGGCATGCCGGGGTCGGCATTGAGGATCTCGACCGCCGCCTTGGCGCCCTCTTCCATGATCGATGCATGGAACGCGAACGGGCCGCTGTCGATCAGCATCAGGCCGACCCTGATGTTGCCGCCCGGCTGCGCCCACAGGGCCGGGGCGGCCAATGCACCGGCGGCCGCGAGCCCGAAGCAGCGACGCGAAAGCTTGAACATGATGGCGCCTCCTAGGTGCGACAAGGACCACACGCGGCGCGAGCCGCCGCGCCGGAAAATTCGTTCGCTAGCGTATTGATCGCCGGCGCAAGACTAGCCGCCTGCTGCGACGTGTCAATGGGGGGAAAGTCGAATGACGGGCTTCGCCCGCGCGCAATCACAGATCCTGTGACGCGCAGTCGCCTTCTGCGGCCGTTGGGCAAGGGTGGCTTGGAAGACAGCGCGATCCATCATCCGGCCTCTCCCGACATCTTCGCGAACAGCGGCCGCGGCGAGTACTTCAGCTCGAGGTCGACCTCGGCGCGCATGGCCGTGCGCAGCAGCGATTCGGCCTGGGTCGCTGCGCCGGCCGAGGGTGCGGTAGCGGGGTCGGCCAGGCGCCGCAGGCATTCGGCGATCGCGCGGCTGCCCCGTTCGCGCAGCGCCATCAGGTCGGCTGTGGAAGGCACCGTTCCCGGCGGCGGTGGCACTTCGGTGCCGGGCAGCAACGGCGCCACCGCGGCCAACGCCTGCTGCTGCGCGCCGATCTGCTGCACCAGCAGCGGCGATGACCAGTCGGCACGCGCCCGGAACGTGTTCAAGGCGTTGATCACGCCCCACAGCTGGCTGCGTGCATAGTCGTCCGCCACGCCCGGCAGCACCTCATGCTCCAGTTGGTGGCACATGCCATCGATCAGGCGTGCGAAGCTGTTGTTCATCGTGCTCGGCCTCCCGTTTTCGTCAGGCCACTGGCAGGGGCGCTGGGCCGCGTTCGATGGTCTTGTCCATCTGGCGCAGGCAGGTGGCGATCTGGCTGCCCATGGCCGGCATGCGCATGTCGTTGCTGCGCGCGTCCTCGAAGCAGCGCGCGGCGGCCATGTGCGTGGCGGCAAGCTTGAGGAAGCTGAAGACCTGGTAGTAGTGCACCGATTCCGCGCTGACCGCGATGCCCGAGCGCTCGGCATAGCGCGCGTAGAACCACGCCGGTTCGCACAGTCGCCCGTAGTGCGGGCTGCCGCCCATGTACATGGGGAGCGTCAGCCAGCCGATGTCCTCGTGCGGATCACCCAGATGCACGAGTTCCCAGTCGAGCATCGCGGTGATGCGCCCGCCGCGCTCGAGGAAGTTGCCGGTACGGTAGTCGCCGTGCACCACCGCGACGCGCGGCGCCGGCGGCGCATGTGTCTTCAGCCAGCGGATGCCCCACTGCGCCAGCGGGTACGACCGCAGCGCCCAACGTTCAATTTGGCGCTCCCAGAACTCGACGTTGAGCAGCGCTGCGCTGGACGCGGTGATGCCGGGAGTCAGACGCTCCAGTTCGGCGATCGGCCGGTCCTGCCACGGCAGCCGATGCAGCGCTGCGAGCGCGTCGATGAAGTCAGTGCCAAGGCTCTTTCGAACATCGTCGGGCAGCGGCGGCGAGCCCGGCGGCACCCACGGGACGACCGCCGACCCGTCGACCTTCTCGCAGAACATGAACGGCGCGCCCAGCCATTGCGCATCGTCGCTCGCCCAGTAGACGCGCGGCACCGGCACAGCGCTTCCTTCGAGGGCGCGCAACGCCAGCGCCTCGGGGCGCGAGCTGTATGGCGCGAACAAGCCCGCATCGGAGCCCAGGCGCAGGATCAGTTCGCGCTCGGTTTCCGGCTCTTGCGCCGGGTCGCCGCGCAGCGGCAGGCCACGGACGACGACGCCCAGCGTGCGCCACGAGAAGCCGACGGTGAAGCGCTTGATCGCAACGACGCGCACCTGCGCAGCGCCGCTCAGCTCGCGCAGCGTTTGCTCGATGCGCCGGGCGAGCACGGCGTCGGAGTCAGCGGTGCCGGTCGTCATGCCGTGGTGGCCTCCTCGTCGGGCCAGGCGTGGTGGGCGGTCTCGTTGACACTCACAACGCCGATCGCCCCGCGTTGCAGCGCCTGCCCACCGGTACCGCGCGCACGCAGCCGCGTCATCGAGCCGTAGAAGGGCTGGAAGTGCACGATGCGCTGCAGCCCCAGCAGCCGCGACAGCACGACGTTGATCGGCAATCCGTGGGTGAAGATCACCACCTGGTCGTCGGCCCGCGCAGCGTCGAGCACCGCCGTGAGGGCACCCAGCACATCGGCAACAAAGCGCTCAGGGTCGCCGCCGACGAAGCGCACCGGGTCAGCGAGGAAGCGCTGCCACTTCTCCTCACCCATCGCGCGCAGCGTCTCGGTGCTGCGATAGCGCGCGCTGCCACGGTCCGCCTCCGCCCAGCCATCGACGATGTCGACCGGCAGCTTCAAGCGCTCGGCCAGCGGTTCGGCGGTCTGGCGCGCGCGCAGCAGTGGGCTCGATACGATGCGGTCCACGCGCTCGCCCGCGAGGAGTCGCGCCACCGCGCGCGCCTGGCGCCAGCCATCGTCGCGAAGGCCCGGGTCATGCGGACGTGTCGCGTCGTCCTCGTCAGGCCGACCATGGCGCACGAGCACCAGTTTCATGAAGAGGAGGAAGAGGGCGCGCCGCGCTTCAGCAGCTCGGGCATCACCGAACGATGGAAGCCGTTGAACGCAACGCTGCGTGACGGGCCTGCGACCTTCCAGTATGGGGTGCGGTTGTTCGGCGTGCCGCCGTCCACGCGCACGCAGCTTCCCGTGATGTAGGCCGCCGCCGGCGACAGCAGGTAGACGATCGCCGCTGCGATCTCGCTCTCGGTGCCGAAGCGCTGCAGCGGCACCGTCGGCGGAAACTCCAGGATCTTGGCCTGCGCCTCGGGCGGATAGTGGTCGAAACCGCTGGACGCAATGCCGCCGGGGGCGACGCAATTGACGCGCACGCCGGACACCGCCCATTCGCAGGCCGCGGTTTCGGTGAGCGTGAGCATGCCGCCGCGCGCGGCGCCCGAGTGCGCGAAGTCGGGCCAGCCGTGCCAGATGTCGGCGATGATGTTGACGATCGCCCCGCCGGTCTTCTCCATCGCCCGGTTGTAGACCTCGCGCATGAAGATGAAGCCGCCGGTGAGGTTGTTGCGCACGACGGCTTCGAAGCCGCGCGTGCTGATCGACTTCATCGGCGCTCGATACTGGCCGCCGGCGTTGTTGACGAGTCCGTCGATGCGCCCGCGCGCGGCCAGCACGGCGTCAACTGTGGCGACGACCTGGGTCTCCTCGCGGATGTCGCAGGGGTGTGCGCTCGCGCTGCCGCCGTCCTCGAGGACTTCGGCCACCACCTTGTCGAGTTTGTCGACCGTGCGGCCGACCAGTGCCACGTGTGCACCGAGCGCCGCCAGCTCGTGCGCCGTGCAACGGCCCAGGCCGCTGCCGCCACCGGTGACGATGACGGTCTGGCCTGCGAAGAGCCCAGGCCGGAAGATCGATTGATATGGCATCGCTTGTCCTAGGTATGCACGACGTCAGTATTGAACCGCGACACGCCCAATGCGCTCGCGCGCGATGATCAGCTTCATCACCTGCGCGGTGCCGTCGCCGATCTCCAGCCCCATCACGTCGCGCAGGCGTTGCTGGTGCGGCAGATCCTTGCTCCAGCCGTAGTGGCCGAAGGTCAGCAGGCACTGGTGGATGCAGTCGAATGCCGTCTTCGGCCCCATCCACTTGCACATCGCTGCCTCAGCGGTGTGCGGAAGACCCGCGTCGCGCAATGACAGTGCGTGATAGCAAAGCTGCCGTACCGCGGCGATCTGCGAGTCGAACTCGGCAAGCGGAAAACTGACCCCCTGGAACTGCCCGATCGGGCGGCCGAAGGCCTCGCGTTCCTTGGCGTAGGCCCAGGCCTCGTCGAGCGAAGCCTGCGCGGCGCCGACGCACTGCAGCCCGATCAGCGCTCGGCTGTAGTCGAAGCCCTGCATCACCTGCGTGAAGCCCTTGCCCTCGTCACCGAGGCGGTGCGACACCGGCACACGCACGTCGTCGAAGAACACAGAGCCGCGGCCGATGACCGCGCTGCCCACATCGTCGAAGTGCGTGCGCGAGATGCCCTTGGTGCCTGCGTATGGGATGAAGAATGCGCTGACGCCGCGTGCGCCTTCCTCCGGCGCACCGGTGCGGGCGAAGATCAGGTAGGCGTCGGCGCGGTCGGCGAAGGTGATGCTGGTCTTCTCGCCATTGATGACATAGTGGTCACCGTCGCGTCGCGCTCTGAGCTGCAGGTTGCTCGCGTCTGATCCTCCGCGCGGCTCGGTCAGGCAGATCGCGACCACGGCGTCGCCGCGACACATGCGCGGTATCCATTCGCGCTGCAGCGCATCGGACCCGTGGCGCTGCAGGATCGCGCCGTTGAGCGAGATGCCGACCGGCACGGCACTGATGTTGAAGTCGCCATACGCGAGCTCCTCGGCGATCAGACCGGTGGTCACCGCGTCGGAGCCCATGCCGCCGCAAGCCTCGGGCAGATCCATGCCCAGGAGGCCGAGCCGGCCCATCTCGGCGACCAGCGCACGATCGAGCGTACCGACGCGCTCACGCCGCTGGTAGTCCGGCAGCAGCCGTTCGCGCGCGAAGCGGCGCGCCGTCTCCTGCAATGCCTTCTGATCTTCGGTGAGTACCATGCGCGCGGTCTCCGGCGTGCGACGGCCGCAAAGCAAGGCCGCACCGAAATATTACACTAGCGCACGATCGACGCCGCAGCGGGTTTCGCCTGAGGCGGATGCGGCCTCGACAGGAATCAGGTGGCGGCAACGCCCCAGTCGCGTCGCACCTCGTCGTCGTGCTGGCCTGGTGTGGGCGTGGGCCGGCACAGCATTCCCGGCGTGCGCGACAGGCGCGGGGCGGGCGACGGATGACGCAAGCCGTCGAAGCGTGTGAACGTTCCACGTTCCACCATCTGCGGATGCGTCCAGGCCTCGTCGATGTCGAGCACCGGCGAGAAGCAGGCTTCGCGACCCGCCATCGCGCGCTCCCACTGTTCGCGCGTACGCGACCGGAAGATCGCGGCGAAGCGTTCACGCATCGCGGGCCACGCGCTGCGCTCGTTCTGCGGCGGCAGCGCTGCCGCGTCGAGCCCGAGCACGGCCAGCAGGTTCGCGTAGAAGTGCGGCTCGATCGCGCCCACGGCAACATACTTGCCGTCCTGCGTCTCGTAAGTTCCGTAGTAGGGTGCGCCGCCGTCGACGATGTTCTCGCCGCGGTTGGCGGTCCAGGTGCCCTGTTGGCGGTAAGCCTGGAAAGCCGACATCAGGTGCGCGACGCCGTCGACCATCGCCGCGTCGATCACCTGCCCCTGGCCCGAGCGCGCAACCTCGTGCAGTGCGGCGAGCACGCCGGCCACGAGGTACATCGCGCCGCCGCCGAGGTCGGCGACCAGGTTCAGTGGCGGCGCCGGCGCTTGCCCGGGGCCCCCGATGTAGTGCAGCGCGCCCGTGAGCGCAAGGTAGTTGATGTCGTGTCCGGCCTCCTGCGACAGCGCCCCGTGCTGGCCCCAACCGGTCATGCGGGCATAGACGAGCTTCGGGTTGCGCTGAGCACAGACGTCGGGCCCCACCCCCAGGCGCTCGGCCACTCCCGGACGGTAGCCCTCGAGCAGCACGTCGGCCTTCTCGACCAGCGCCAGAAGCCTCCCGACCGCAGCCGGCTGCTTCAAATCGAGCGCCACCGAGCGTTTGTTGCGGTTGTAGAAGTCGAAGCGCGGCGTCGTGCGGGTCGGGTCGGTGCCGGGTGGTCGATCGACGTGCACGACATCGGCGCCCATGTCGGCAAGCCACGCGCCGGCGAACGGCACCGGCCCGATCGCCGTCAATTCGATCACGCGCAGTCCCTCGAGCGGCCCACTCGCCGGTGCGCCCGGCCGGATCGTGTTCACGCCGCCGCCTCCTCGATCAGATTGAGCCCCCGCATTGCGTAGGCCAGCGCGAGCTTGCGCCCGACGCGCTCCGCGTCGGGCAGGAAGCCGTGCCCGGCCTCGCCGCGTCGCGCGACGCCGGCGCTGCCAACCGCTCCGCGGAACATCGCGAACGCCTTGTGGAAGGTGGTCATGCGCTCGGTCGCCCCGGCAAGTTCATAGTAGCGTTCGAGGTACTCGTCCTCGCTCGGAATGCCGAGCTCGGCCAGCGGCAGACCGAGCAGCCCGCCGTTCTCGTCGGGCGCCATGCGCCAAGCCTGCACATTGAAGGCCAGGTCGACCAGCGGATGGCCGAGCGTCGACAGCTCCCAGTCGAGCACACCGACCACACGTGCCTCGCTGGCGTGGAAGATCATGTTGCCGATACGGAAATCGCCGTGGCACAGCGTCACCAGCTCGCTCGCCGGCACCCGCTCGGCAAGCCATGCGACCAAGCGATCGAGCGCAGGGTTGTCGTCGTCGCCGCGACGAAACTGTGCCCACTGCCGACCCCAGCGCTCGAGCTGGCGCGCGAAGTAGTTGCCCGGCCGGCCGTAGTCGGCCAGGCCGATCGCGGCCACGTCGAGGCGATGGACCGCGGCGAGCGTGGCCACCATGGCGTCGAAGATCGCCGCGCGCTCGGCAGGCTCGAGACCGGGCGCGTCGTAGGTGGCCAGCACGCGGCCGTGCAGCCACTCCATCAAGTAGAACGGCGTGCCGAGCACGTCGCGATCAGCGCAGTAGTGCAGCGGCTGCGGCACCGGCACGGGCGTACCCTGCAGTGCGGTCAGCACCCGGAACTCGCGATCGATGGCGTGTGCAGACGGCAGCACCGAGCCGCCCGGCTGCTTGCGCAGCACCGCCTGCCAGCCGCTTTCGCGCTGCAGGTAGTAGGTCGGGTTCGACATGCCGCCTTCCGTGCGGCGCACGCGCAGCGCGCCGCTGCCGCTGGAGGGCAGTGCATGCAGGTAGTCGGCCAGACGTGCAACGTCGAAGTCGATGTCGCGGTCGGTCGCCATTGCGGTGACGCTGGCGTCGGCGCTCGCGATCATCCGGATGTCACAGCCTTGTCCGAAGTCGCCTTCTTACCCGAGAAGCCGAACAGGTACTGCGCGACGCGGCGCATCTGCACTTCCTCGGTGCCCTCGGTGATGCGATAGCGCCGGTGGTGGCGGTAGATGTGCTCGAACGGCAGCGCGCGGCTGTAGCCCATGCCGCCGTGCACCTGCATCGCGCGGTCGGCAGCGTCGCAGGCCAGGCGATTCGCGCGGTAGTTGCAGATCGAGACCATGTCGCTGATCGACAGCGGGTCGACGCGGTCCATCTGCCACGCCGTCTTGAAGATGAAGTTGCGCACCAACTCGCATTCGGCATAGAGCTCGACCAGCGGGAACTGGATCGCCTGCTTCTTCGCCAGCGGCTCACCGAAGGCAGTGCGCCGCCGCGCGTAGGCTGCGGCCTGCGTGATGCAGTAGCGCGCCGCACCGGCGCTGGCCGCCGCCTGCCGGATACGGTTCTCGTGCACGAAGCGCTGCGCAACAACCAGCCCTTCTCCCTCCCTGTGCAGGATCGCGCTGTCAGGCACGCGCACGTTCTTCAACTCTGTCTCGGCGTGGTCGCTCGGCATGTTGAAGGTCCAGTGGTTGTACAGAACCTTGTGCCCCGGGGCGTCGGTCGGCACGATGAACGCCGTGACGCCCTCGGCTTCACCGGGCTTGCCCGACGTGCGCGCGAAGATCAGGTTGCCGCGCGCGCGCGCGACCTGGCTGTTCCAGCGTTTCATGCCGTTGATGATCCAGTCGCCCGTACCGTCGGGCGCACGCACGGCACGGGTGTCCATCCACGTCGCGTCGCTGCCGTGGCCGGGTTCCGTGAGTCCGAAGCTCAAGTGCTTGCGCCCGGTGATGATGCCCTCGATGTAGGTCTTCTGCTCCGGCGACCCGTACGCATCGAGCACCGGTACGATCGGGAAATTGCCGACGATCGACGACTCGTCCTGCAAGTCGTTGTGCAGCCCGAGGCCCTTGGCGGCAAGATGCTCGCGGATCGCGGCGATCATCAGGTTGCTCGCCCCGCCGCCGCCAGGAATGGACTTGGGCAGGCCCAGGCGCAGATGCCCCGCCTTGTCGGCGCGACGCTCCATCTCCTCGATCAACGCGCGCCACTCGGCGCGCGGACGACCGTCGCGCTCCCAGTCGGTGCGCGCGTACTCGCGCCGGTAGTCGAAGAACTGCATGTGCTCGCGCTCGAGCGGCTTGATCTCCTTGTCGATGAAGGCATCGAGCTCGGCGAGCTTGGCGGTGATCTCGGCAGGAAGGGTGAAGTCCATGAGCCTGACTCCTGTTCATCGGCCGCGCCGCGGCGCGTGACTGATCATCGGCGCAGCAGCGCCGGCGACACCGACACAGCAGCTATGACGCGGGCTCACACGGGAATCCGCCCGTGCGGATGCGTGCTGCTGACGCCGCCGTCGACGGCGTAGAGCTGGCCGGTGACGAACGAGCTGTCGTCGCTCGCGAGGAATGCAGCCATCGCCGCGATTTCGTGCGGCTGCCCCGGGCGTTGCAGCGGCGTCATATGACCGAGGCGATCGAGCTTGCCGCGCTCGCGCGCGTAGTCGAACACCGGCCGCGTCATCTTGGTCTCGACGAGGCCCGGCAGGATGGCGTTGACGCGCACGTTCTTGCCGGCAAACGCATTGGCGGCCGACTGCGCCAGGCTGTTCACTGCGGCCTTGCTCGCGCTGTAGTGCACCGTGCCGGCGTTGGCGCGCAGCGAGGCCGCCGACGACACCAGGATGATCGAACCGCCGCCATGCGCGACCATGTAGCGCCCGGCGTGCTTGACCGCAAGAAAGCTGCTGATCACGTTGAAGCGCCAGACGTCGTTCCACTCGTCGACGGTCTGATCCAGCAGCGGCGTGTTCGTACCGGGGTGACCGCTGTTGGCGAGGAACGCCTCCAGGCCGCCGAACTCTGCGACACAACGCGCCACCGTCGCCTGCACCGCGTCCTCCTCGTTGGCGTCGGCCTGCATCGAAACGGCGCGGCCGCCGGCTACGCGGATCAACTCGACCGTCTCCGCGATGTTGTCGGCGCTGCGGCCGGTGACGAGCACCGCGGCCCCCTCGGCGGCGAGCCGCTGCGCGCTGGCGCGGCCGATGCCGCTGCCGCCGCCGGTGACGATGCAGCGCCTGCCCGCGAGCCGGTTCATCGCATTCCCCTTCGCATTCATGCCCTGCCGACCGTCCAGCCGCCGTCCACGGTCAGGTCGGCGCCGTTGACGTAGCGTGCGTCGTCGCTCGCCAGATACGCCACCGCAGCGGCGACATCCTCGGGCTCGCCGAAGCGGCCCAACGGCATCGCCGCCTCGCGAGCGGCGAGTGTGGCCGCGTCGAACTGGGCTTTCGACGCCGGCGTGCCGACCATGCCCGGCAGCACGGTGTTGACGCGGATGCGCAGAGGACTCAGCTCGATCGCCGCGGCACGCGTCAGCGCGATGACCGCGCCCTTCATCGCGCCGTAGATCATCGAGTTCGCCTGCGGATAGCGCGCACCGACCGATGCGATGTTGACGACACTGCCGCCGCCGCGGCGCTGCATCTGCGGCACCGCAGCCTGCAGCGTCCAGACCATGGCCTTCAAGCCGACCGCGATGGTGCGGTCGATCACCTCGTCGTCGACCTCGGCCAGCGGCTGGAACCGTGCCCACACGGCGTTGTTGACGACGACGCCGACCGGCGCGCCGAACGACTGCTCGATGCGCGTGAAGGTCTCGCTCACCGCCGCCTGTGACGCGACGTCGCACACGAACGGCGCCACCGCGAGCCCGCGCGCGGCGAGCCCGTCGGCCGCCGGCAGCAGCCGGCGCTCGCTGACGTCGAGCAGTGCGACCCGGCCGCCCTCGGCGGCCAGCCGCTCGCCGATCGCCAACCCGATGCCGCGGGCTGCGCCGGTGACGACGCAGACGGTCGCTTCGAGGCGGCGGCCGACGGATGGCTGGGGCGTCGTCGACATGCTTGGTACGCTACCGTACGATTGGCGATTATGGGCGGCGTCGCACGGCGCGCGCCCCGTGTTTTCCATGATTCGTACGCATGCGTACTGTCGCGTACGCTGCAGCATCAAAGGACGGCTGAACATGCCTGCAACCACCATGCAAGCCGCCGTGCTCGAGCAGCGCGGCCGCGAAGGCCTGCGCGTGCGCGCGTTTCCGAAGCCGACGCCGACGCCCGGCGAAGCGTTGCTGCGGGTGCATGCTGCCGGGCTGAACCGCGTGAACCTGTACATGCGCGACAGCGGCGCCGGCATCACGCACGAGCTGCCGCTGGTGCAGGGTGTCGAGGCCGCCGGTGTTGTGGCCGAGGCGCCCGCCGACTGCGGCCTGCGCGTCGGCCAGAAGGCGGTGTTGTTCTCGAATGCCTTCTGCGGTCGCTGCCGCTACTGCCTGGCGGGCGACCAGACGCTCTGCCTGAGGGCCAACATCATGGGCGAGCATCGCCACGGCACTTTCGCCGAGTACATCGCGATGCCCGCAACGTGTTTCCTGCCGCTTCCCGACGACGCCGACCTGGTATCCGCCGGCGCTCTGATGGTGGCCCATCTCACCGCGTGGCGCATGGTGTTCGGCAAGCGGCCTTTGCGCGCCGGCGAGACGGTGTTGATCGTTGGCATCGGCAGCGGCGTGGCAGTGGCCTGCCTGCAGTACGCGGTCATGGCTGGCGCACGCGCGATCGTCACGTCGAGCAGCGACGACAAGCTTGCCCGCGCGCTGGCGCTCGGCGCGTCGGCTGGCATCAACTACGGCACCGATCAGGTCTCGCGGCGGGTGCTCGAGCTTACCGACGGCGAAGGCGCCGACATGGTGCTCGAAAGCTCTGGAGAGAAGAGTTGGGCCGAGTCGCTCCGGAGCCTGCGCCGCGGAGGACGCCTGGTGACTTGCGGTGCGACCACCGGCTCGAATCCCGGGGCGGATCTGCAGCGCATCTTCATCCGCCAGCTCGAGATCTACGGTTCCACCGGCGGCAGTCTCGACGAGTTCCGCCATGTCGTCGCCCTGTTCGCGCGCGGCCGCATCGCGCCGGTGATCGACCGTACGTTTTCGCTCGATCGCATCAACGAGGCCTATCAGGTTCTCGAGCGTGGCGGGCAGTTCGGGAAGCTCGTGGTGACGATGCCGGCATGAACCTGCAGGCCGTGGTCGCGCGGCGCTTTGCGCCGGTCGAGCAGCGCTACGGCTGGCGCGACTGCGCGCTGTACGCGCTGGCGCTCGGCCTGGGGACCGACCCGCTCGACGCCGGAGAACTGCCGTATGTCTACGAGGGCTACTGCGCCGGCGGTTGGGGCGGCGCCGGCCAGCTCCGCGTGGTGCCGAGTTTCTGCGCCACGCTCGGCTGGGTACCGTTCTGGCAGGACGACCCGGCGCTGGCGATCGGCTGGCAGCGCATCGTGCACGGCGAGTTCCACTTCCAGCTGCACCGGCCGCTCGCCGTCGAGGGCCATGTGCGGGCCACCCATCGAATCGCATCGGTCCAGGACAAGGGCATCGACCGCGGCGCTGTCATACACGTGGACAAGGAACTGGCCGACGCGGCGAGCGGCGAGCGGCTCGCGAGCCTGCGCTCGGTGGAGTTCCTGCGCGACGATGGCGGCTGCGGCGACTGGGGCGACGCCCATCGGGCGCCACTGCCGCCCCTTCCTGGTGATTTTTCTACCGACGTGAGCGTTGACTATCGTACTACGCCTCAGTCGGCGCTGATGTACCGGCTGGCCAGCGGTGACTTGATGCCCATCCACGCCGACCCGGATGTCGCTCGGCGCGCGGGCTTCGAGCGGCCGATCTCGCACGGCCTGCACAACTTGGGGCTGGCGTGCCGCGCGGTGCTGAAGCATTTCGCGCCAGACCAGCCCACGATGCTGCGAGCGATGGCTGTGCGATTTGTGCAGCCCGGCCTTCCGGGCGACACGGTACGCATCGAGCTGTGCCGTGAAGGCGGCTCCGGCGATGTGCTGTTTCGCGCGACCGCACTCGAACGCGACGTGCTGCTGCTCGACCGCGGCCGGTGTCGGATCGGCGGCTGAACGCCGTCGCCCGTTGGCCCTGGCGGGTTTGATCCAGCGCAAATAGATCGGGCCGGGTCCGCATCACGATATGCGGACTGACTGGTCAGTCCGCCGAAGAAACCGGGAGCCAACCTGATGTCCCACCCCTCGACCGCCACGCTCGCTGCGGCAGATCCCGCCGGTGCAGACCATCCGCTGGTCGGCCGCGGTTCGCGTGAGTCGGCGCGCCTCACGCGCCTTTGGTTCCAGCAACTCACCGAAGCGGCCGATGCCGGCCGCAAGGCGGCGTTCGTGTTCGTCATGGGCAGCATGAGCGAGGTGCTGCGCAACTTCGACTTTCCGATCGTGTTTCCCGAGGTGACCGCGCTGCAGACGGCCGTGCGCGGCACGTCGCAGGACTACCTGATGGCGGCCGAGGACTACGGCTACTCGCCCGACATCTGTGGCTACCTGAAGGCCGATGTGGCGATGCACTTGGCCGGTGGCGGCCACCCGATGGGCCGTATCCCGAAGCCTGCCATCGCGATCGCCACCAACGCATGCAACACCTACTTCAAGTGGACGGAGGCCTGGGAGCGGCTCTACGGATCGCCGATCGTCAGCATCGACGTACCGAATCCGCGCGCCGTGCGCGCCGAGAGCCAGCGCGGCGACGACGACTACGGCTTCGAGCTGGCCTACGTGAAGGGCCAGATCGAAGACCTGATCGCGCAATGCGAGTGCATCAGCGGCAAGAAGTTCGACATCGACAAGTTTCGCGAGCACCTGGGCTACGCCAACACGATGAGCCGCTACTGGAAGAAGCTGCTCGCATTGAACGCGCGGACGCCCGCCGTCTTCAGCGCGCTAACCGACGGGCTGGCCTTCCTCGGCATGGCCAACTGCTATCGCGCCACGCCCGAGGGTGCGAAGTACTTCGAGGAGCTGTACGAGGAGATGGCGTGGCGCAGCGAGCATGGCGTCGGCGCCATGGTGCGCAAGGACGGCGTCGACGTGCCGGTCGAGCAGCGCTTCCGCCTCGGCTTCATGGGTGTGCCGTGCTACGCGCTGTTCCGCGGCTTCAACGAGTTCTTCTCCGACTGGGGCGGCATCTTCGTGACGTCGAGCTACATCCGCATCGCCTCGGGCGGCACGGCGATCGGCTACGAGTTCGACCTCGCCAACCCGATCGAGAGCTTCGCCGAAGGCACCATGCTGGCGGTGCGCAACACGCAGCAGGAGGTGCTGTTCGACTTCCCGGACATCGAGTCCACGGAGTCGAACTTCCAGCTCGACGGCATCGTCTACCACGGCGTCAAGAGCTGCCGCACCGGCAGCTCGGCGCTGGCCGACCGGCGGCTGCACACCTTCGAGGCCCGCGGCATTCCCTCGCTGCTGCTCGAGAGCGACATCGTCGACCCGCGCGCGGTATCGAAGGCGCAGATGAAGAACCGGGCCGACGCGTTCTTCGAGGGCCTGATCGCGCGACGCCAGAAGGCCATGGCCTGACGCCGCAGGAGGAACTGCCCATGACTGCGACGAATCGCCTGAGCACCGACCCCGCGGCCTGGGTGGAAAGCTGCCGCGGCCGGCGCCTGGAAGACGTGGTGGCCCGCTGCCGCGATCTGCTCGAGGATCCCGACTTCCCCACCGTCGCGCACTGGCGCGCGCAAGGCGGTCGCGTGCTCGGCCATTTCCAGGTCTATTTCCCCGAGGAGATCGTGCACGCGTGCGGCTGGCTGCCGGTGAAGATCCGCGGCGGTCAGGCCGACGGCGTGGAGGCCAGCCAGCACTTCGGCTCCTACCTGTGCTCGATCCTGAAGACCTCGCTCGACCTGGCGCTGGCCAGGAACATCGAGCTCGACCTGTTCGTCAGCCACCCCATCTGCGACGGCGCGCGCAACCTCGCGGGCATCTGGGGCCGCAACTTCTCGTACAAGTGTCAGGTGCTGCACCTGCCGCAGAACCCGAACACCAAAGCGGCGCAGCCGTTCCTCGCCGCCGAGTACCGGCGCCTGGCGCGCGACATCGTCGCGGCCGGCGGCAAGGCGCTTACCGACGACGCATTGCGGGCGTCGATCGTGCTGTACGACCGCTCGCGCGCGCAGATGCGCGAGCTCTATCGCATCCGTCGCGAGACGCCGTGGAAGCTTGGCGCCGACGAGTCGATGGCGCTCATCGGGTTGGCCGGCTTGCTGCCGCGCGAGCAGCACGTGCGGCTGATGGACATCGTGCTGCCGCTCGTGACCTCGCGTGCCGCCCGCGAACAGGACAAGATGCGCGTGGTGTTCGAGGGCGGATTCTGCGAAGTGCCGCCGTACGAACTGCTGCAGGCCGTTTCGCGCGCCTGTTACGTGGTCGACGATGACGTGTTCATCGGTCTGCGCTATCTGCTGCGTGACGTTGGGACCGACGACGACCCCGTGGCCAACCTCGCAGCCGCCTACCTCGACCGCAGCTCGTACTCTCCGGTGCAGCACGACAACGACAAGCCACGCGAGAAGATGCTGCTGCAGCGCGTGCGCGAGTCCAACGCCGCCGCAGTCATCCTGGCGTCGGCCAAGATGTGCGAGCCGGGGCTCGACGAACAGGTCGGCTACGCCAAGACACTGGAGCACGAGGGCATCCCGTACTTCATCTCGGAGTTCGAGGAGAACCAGACCACGTTCGACGACATCTCGATCCAGATGGAGACCTTCGTCGAGAACCTCATCTTCGACTGACCGAAAGCGCACACGATGACGATCCACTACACCGGCGGCGTCGACGTCGGCTCGACCCAGACCAAGGCCGTGATCCTCGACGACGACTGCCGCATCGCGGCGCGCTGCCTGATCGACACCGGCGCCAACGTCACCGCCGCCGCGCAGAAGGCCTTCGACGCCGCGTGTCTCGACGGCAGCATCGAGCCGGGCGCGGTGCGCTACGTGGTCGGCACGGGCTATGGCCGCTACAAGGTCACTTTCGGCGACAAGCAGGTCACCGAGATCAGCTGCCACGGCCGCGGCGCGGTGCACATGTTCCCCGACACCCGCACGGTGATCGACATGGGCGGGCAGGACAGCAAGGCGATTCGCGTCGGCGCCGACGGCGAGATCGTCGACTTCTGCATGAACGACAAGTGCGCCGCCGGTACGGGACGATTTCTCGGTGCGGCGGCGAAGGCGCTCGGCCTGAGCCTGGACGAGTTGGGCCCGGCCGCGCTGCGCGCCGCGAAGTCGGTGCGCATCAGCACCACGTGCACCGTGTTCGCGGAGTCCGAGGTGCTGTCGTGGCTGGGCAAGGGCCGCTCGGTGGAGGACATCCTGTGGGGCGTGCACAAGTCGATCGCCACGCGCTCGTTCGGCCTGCTGCGGCGCGTGGGCATTGCAGAGCGGATCACCTTCACCGGTGGCGTCGCCCGCAACCCGGGCATGGTCAAGGCGCTTGAGGAGGCGCTCGGCAAGACGCTGAACGTCAGTGAGGACAGCCACTACATGGGCGCGCTCGGCGCCGCCCTCTTCGCGCGCGATGCCTTGCGCGCCGGCGACACCGCATCGCCGCGCGCAGAGCCGACGGGCGCCACGGAGCCATCGGCGTGCTGCCAGGACGCGCCGGCAGCACAGGGAGCGTGAACGCCATGCCTTACAGCCTCGGACTTGACATCGGATCGACCTACACCAAGGGCGTGCTGCTCGATGACGGCCAGCGCATCGTCGCGCGCTTCATGCAGGCCAGCGGCGCGCGCCTGCAGCAGGCCGCGGCGCAGGTGCGCGAGCGCGTCGTCGCGCTCGCCGGCCTGGCCGACGACGATGTGGCCTACTGCATCACCACGGGCTTCGGCCGGCACCAGGTCGACGATCGCGACCTGCAGGTCACCGACCTGACGGCCGCCGCACGCGGCGCGGCATTCCTGTTTCCCGGCACGCGCACGATCCTCGACATCGGGGGGCAGACGATGAAGGCCAGCCGCATCGACGACGCGAAGAAGGTGCGCACCTTCCGCCTCAACGACAAGTGCGCGTCGGGCACCGGCATGTTCCTCGAGAAGACCGTACGCTACATGGGCTTCGACACGCAGCACATCGAGGGCATGCTCGACGCCGCGACCGCCGCCGCGTCGATCTCCGGCGTCTGCACGGTGTTCGCCGAGTCCGAGGTGATCAATCATCTGAGCAACGGCGTGTCGCCCGACGACATCATGTTCGGCGCTGGCATGTCGCTGATGGGCCGCTCGGTGCAGCTGCTCAAGCGCGTGAAGATCGAACCTGAGCTGACGCTGGTCGGCGGCATCCTGCGCTGGGCTCGCATTGCCGACGCGATCGGGCTGCAGCTGAAGATGCCGGTCAACGTGCCCGAGGGCGATCTTCCGCAATACTGCGCCGCGCTGGGTTGTGCGTTGCTTGGCCAGCAACGGCTCACCGCGCCGGAGCGCGGCGCCGATGCCGCGGCACGACTGAAGCCTGCCCAGGCCGCCGGTGCGGCCTGCGCCTGAAGCGGGCGACTGCGCAACGCCCAGGTGCAACGAATGAGCTGCGGACCACCAAGCCGATTGCCGCCGGGGGTAGCGCCGGTCGTGTTCCATCGGCGTGTTGGCCAGAACGCGACCGAGCCCGGCCGCGCCACCGAGCTGCTGCAACGCGGCTATGTGCGACGCACGACCGCGACGGAGCCCCGTCTGAGCGAGATCGTCGCCGAGTACCGGCGCATCGGCTTCGACGTGCAGGTCATCGCACACGAGCCCGAACCCGGCGCGTGCATCGCCTGTTTCGAAGATGCTGCCGGCACCGCGGCAGCCGAGTACTGCGACGTCTATGTGCGATCAGCGGCAACGCCGGCAGGCGCCGGCACCCTGGCATAGTGCTGGCGGCGCGCGCCGACACCTCACACCGCCATGCCCCCTCCTCCCCAGTCTGCCGCTGCGCTCGACCCCGACGCGCCAGAGGCAGCGCCCGCCGCGACACTCGCCGAGCAGCGCTACCGCCAGATCTGCGATGCCGCGGTGACGCTGTTCGCCGAACACGGCTACGTCGAAACCAAGATCGAGGACATCTCCAACGCCATCGGCACCGGCAAGGGCCTGATCTACCGCTACTTCCGCGACAAGCAGGACGTGCTGTTTCACGCCATCAGCGCGGTGCAGGCCGAGTACAAGACCGAGAAGTTCGTGGGGCGGCGCGTCGACGACGAACACCCGCTCGACGCGTTGCGCCGCATGCTGCGTGTGCACTGCATGGTGGCGCACGAGCACACGCGCGAGACGCTGCTCGCCTACCGCTCGACCAAGAACTTGTCGAACACGCAACGCCAGGCGATCAAGGAAGCTGAGCTCGAGATCGTCGCCGCGATCCGGCGCCGGCTCGACGCAACGATCACTGCCGGTCTGATGAAGGTGCCCGACACCCGCGTCATGGCCTGCGAGTTCCTGATGTACGGCCATAGCTGGGCGCTAAAGCGCTGGGCGCTCGAGCCGGCGATCAACATCGAGCGCTACATCGCGGCGGGCGAACAGCTTCTGATCGATCCGTTTCTCACCGCCGAGGGTGCTGCTGCCGCCAGTCGCGCAGCTGGCGCCGACTGACGGCCAGGCCGAGCAGCTGCGCGGTTGTCTAACCGCGCGATCCGGCGCGCGAGCCCTTGCGCGACACAAACTGCTCGGCCGCGCGCTGCAGCGCGCCGGTCGAACGCGCGAGGATCTGCGTGCGATTCTCGAGCTCGATCGCCGCCTGCAGGCTGGCGGCCTCCAGATTGGCCCAGCCGCCGCGCTTGGTCATCCAGACCGCGAACGCGTCGTGGGCCGCAATGCGGCGCGCCGTTTCGATCGCACCGGACAGCAGATCGGCTTGCGGCACGACGGCCGATACAAGGCCGATGCGCTCGGCCTCGTCGGCGGCCACCATGCGACCGCTGAGCATGATCTCGAACGCGCGGCTCGAGCCGATGCAGCGCGGCAGCAGCCAAGACACACCGATGTCGCAGCTGCTCATGCCGACCTTGACGAAGGCGGCGTTGAACGTCGCCGCCGGCGAGGCGAGGCGAATCTCGCAAGCCAGCGCGATGCCGAGGCCAGCGCCGCTGGCAGGCCCATCGACCGCCGCGATCACCGGAGCGCGCAGCGAACGCAGCCGAGTCACGATGCCGGCAAAGGCCTCCTGGCGCGCCGTCCACGCCGCCGCCTCGCTGCCGAGCTCGCGCGCAAGCGGCGCGTCGGCGGCGAGCGCGAGGTCGAAGCCGGCGCAGAACGCCCGCCCGGCACCGGTGATCACCAACGCGCGAAGCGCAGTGTCCGCGGCCAGCGCATCGAGTGCGCGTGCCAGCGCCGCGACGCTGGCGTCGGTGAGCGCATTGAGTTGTGCTGGCCGGTCGAAAGTCAGCACGGCGATGCCCGAGTCGGGCCACTGGACGCGCAGCTCCTCGGTGGCGCCTGCCGCGGCAGGCGCCGTTGCGCGTTTGCCGCCGGCTCTTGTCATTCGTAGAGTTTCTCGATCACGTCGGCGTACTTCTGGTTGACGCTGGCTCTGCGCACCTTCATCGTCGCCGTCACTTCGCCGTCATCGTGATCCAGTTCCTTGGTCAGCAAGTGGAACTTGCGCACGTGCTGCGCCTGCGGCATCTTGGCGTTGACAGCGTCGACCTCGCCTTGCACCAGGGCGCGCACCGCCTCCAGCTCCACCAGGCTTCGGTAGTTGGTGTACGTCAGTCCTTGCTCCTCGGCCCATTTGGAGGTGCCGTCGTAGTCGATCTGGATCAGTGCCGACACGAAGCGCCTGCGGTCGGCGACGATGATCGCCTCCTTGATGTACGGTGAAAAGCGCAGCGCATTCTCGATTTCGCTCGGCGTGATGTTCTTGCCGCCGGCGGTGATCATGATGTCCTTCTTGCGGTCGACGATGCGCAGCTCGCGCCCGGCATGGCCGTCCTCCCAGCGCGCCACGTCTCCGGTGTGCAGCCAACCATCGGCATCGATCGCCTCGCGGGTGGCTGCCTCGTTCTTGAAGTAGCCGCGGAACACCACCGGTCCGCGCACCAGGATCTCGCCGTCGTCGGCCAGCGTCAGCTCGATACCGGGATACGGCACGCCGACCGTGCCCACGGGCGACTCGTCGCTCGGCTGCATCGTGGTCGCGCCGCTCGCCTCGGTCAAACCATAGGCCTCGCGGATCGGCACGCCGAGCGTGCGGAAGAACGCCAGGATCTCAGGCGCGATGGGCGCACCCGATGACACCGCGATGCGGCAGCGGCGCAGGCCGACGAAGTTGAGCAGCGCGCGCAGGATCACGACGTACCAGAACGCCCAACGCAGCCGCTCGAAAGCCGACCAATGCGCCCGCGGGCGCTGTGCGGTCGACCGCAGCGAATCCATGGCGCGCCGGTACAGCGCGAGCCGCAGACCGCCCGCCTCACGCAGCTTGGTCTGGATGCCGGAGTGGAACTTCTCCCAGATGCGCGGGACGCCGAAGAAGATGTGCGGCGAGATCTCGCGGAGATCTTCCTGCACCGTGCGCAAACTCTCGGCGAAGCTGACCACCGCGCCGCTGGCGATCGGGATGTGCACCGAGAACATCTGCTCGGCCACGTGGCACAGCGGCAGATACGACAGCAACTCGTCGCGCCGATGACAGCCGAGCATGGCGTTGAGACCCTGGGCCGCGGCGCCGAGGCCGCGCCAACTCATCATTGCGGCCTTCGGCCGGCCGGTGGAGCCGCTGGTGAAGACGATCAGCCCGATGTCGTCTGGCGCTGGTCCGCGCGTCGCGGCCGCGGCGCCGGTCGGATCAGCCTTCTCGAAGGCACGCCCCATCGTGACGACATCGTGAAACTCATGGATGCCATCGCGCGAGTAGCGGCGCAGGCCACGCGGATCGATCACCACGAGCGTGTGCAGCTGCGGAAGCCGTTCGCGCACCTCGAGCACCTTGTCGAGCTGCTCCTGGTCTTCGCAAACGATCACCGGTGCCTCGGCGAGCGTCAGCAGGTACTCGATCTCATGAGCGGGCGACGTCGGATACACGCCCGCAGTGACGCCGCCGACCATCGCGACGCCAAGCTGCGCAAACACCCATTCCTCGCGGTTCTCGCTCAACACTGCAACGTTCTGCCCGGGCTCGAGGCCCAGCTTCAGCAGCCCGAGTCCGAACCAGCGCGAGCGATCGGCGTACTCGCGCCACGTCACCGGCCGCCAGACACCGTGCTCCTTCTGCCGCAGCGCAACCGCCTCGGGTTCGGACTGCGCCCAGCGCTGCAGTTGCTGCGGCAGCGGCAGATCCTTGGGGTCCACGTTCATGACAGCCAGCGTTTGCGACGTTTGTAGTGCTTCACGTCACGGTAGTTGACGCGTGCCTCGCCTTCATCCCCTGCTCCAAGGTAGAAGCGCTGCACGTCGGGGTCACCGAGCAACTTTGCCGTCGGCCCGCTGATCACGATGCGGCCGCTTTCCATGATGTAGCCGGCATGCGCGACGCCGAGTGCCACTTGCGCGTTCTGCTCCACCAGCAGCATCGCCACGCCTTGTTCGCGGTTGATGCGCGCGATGATCTCGAAGATGTCCTTGACCACCAGCGGCGCCAATCCAAGCGAAGGCTCGTCGAGGAGGATCAGGCGCGGTCGGCCGACCAGCGCGCGGCCGATCGCCAGCATCTGCTGTTCGCCGCCCGACAGGTAGCCGGCGACTTGCTTGCGCCTCTCCAGCAGCCGGGGGAAGTAGCGGAACACCGGCTCGATGTCCAGTGCGCCGTTGCCACGGCCGCTCAACGCATTGCCGGCCGCGATGAGGTTCTCCTCGACGGTCAGGTCGGCGAAGATGTGCCGCCCCTCGCGCACGTGGGCGAGTCCGGTGCGCGCCAGCTGGTAGGCGACGCGTCCCGCGATGTCGTCGCCGAAGAAGCGGATGCGCCCGGACGCGACGCGGCCATCTTCGTACGGCAGCACGCCCCCCACGGCCTTGAGCGTGCTCGTCTTGCCGGCGCCGTTGCTGCCGAGCAGCGCGACGATCTGCCCCTCGGGCACCTCGATCGACATGCCTCGAAGCGCCTGCACGCTGTGGTGGTAGACGACCTCGATGTTCTCGATCGCGAGCGCGGCGGTCATGACGCGAGGCCGCCCGCTGTCAGACTTTGATCCACCCGCTCGCCGGCTCCATGCTCTTCTTGGCCGGGTCGTACGAGTAGATGCGGCCGACCGGAATCTGATGGCTCGACACGTCGACCAGCTGGCCGAAGATGCCACCGGTGTCCCACTGCTTCATGCTCTCGAGCGCGGCCTTCATGTTGGGCAGCGTGAGCGGCTTGTTGGCCTTGATGCAGCGCTCGGCGATCTCGGCGAACACCATCCCCGACAGCCAGGTCGAGACGTAGAACGGCGAGATGTTCTTGATGTCGGGCCGGTTCTTCTCGATGTACTCGCGCATGTTGTTGATCATGTCGGAGTCGGTCTCGTGGCCGTAGCGGTACATCGACGCGCCCGTCAGGTTGACGTTGAGCTTGGAGAGCGCGTCGTAGGCGGGCCGGTCCAGGCCCCAGGCCGTGCCCATGATCTGCGGATTCAGTCCGGCCTCGGCCATCTGGCGCACGAACTCGGGCATCGGCGCCAGGATGTAGCCCTGGAAGATCACGATGTCGGGTCGCGCGCGGCGCAGCTTGGCGACCTCGGGCGCGACGTCGATGCCCGACTGCTTGGTGACGATCTCGGCCACCAGCGGCAGCCCGAGCTTCTGCGCGCGCGCCTTGCCGGCCGGAATGCCGTCACTGCCGAACTCGGTGTCGGCATAGACGTAGGCGATGTTGGGCTTCTTCGCGGCGCCGCTGTGCACCTTCGCGATGTACTCCATCAGGATCTCGTGCAGACGCGGATACGTCGGCCCGGGCACGATGTGCTGCGGCATGTTGACCGGGTCAGCCACCACCGACGCCAGCGACGTCGAGCTGGTCATGATGGTGCCGGCGGCGACGGCGTCCTGCGTGATCGCCTTGACCCACTGCGTGCTCTCGCCGTAGAAGAAGTTGGGCTTCTCGGCAGCCATGATCTTCTTGAAGATCGCGACGCTCTGGTCGAGCTTGAAGCCGGAGTCCTCCGACACGTACTTCAGCTTGCGGCCCATGACGCCGCCCTTGCTGTTCTTCCAGGCGCAGAAGTCGTTGAGACCCATGTTCATCGCGACGCCGGCGAACGAGAACACACCGGTGATCGGCTGCGCAGCGCCGATGACGATATCGCCCTTGTGGGCCTGCGCCTGCGACGAGCCGATCGCGAACGGACCGAGCGATGCGGCGGCGCCGATCGATTGCACGAGCTGGCGACGGGTGATGCGGATGGTCATGGTGTCTCCTGCGAGGGTGGTCGATGAACAACGACTGAGAGCGTTCAGGTTCTGAAGGGCCAAAGATGGAAGACGCGCCGCACGCGCGCCCAGATCGCAGCCAGGCCGTGCGGCTCGAATACGAGGAAGCCGATGATCAACAGGCCGAACACCACCTGCTGCATCGGCAGCAGCAGGCTGGCGACGCCAGGGAACCACTGCGAGCTGGTGTGCGCCAGCATGCGCAGCACCTCGGGCACGAAGGTCATGAAGAGGGCCCCGAGCACGCTGCCCAGCACCGTGCCGAGACCCCCGACGATGGTGGCCGCCAGGTAGAAGATGCTCAGCGTGAGCGCGAAGTACTCCGGCGTGATGGCGCCGTAGAAGTAGCCGAGCAGCGCGCCGGCCACGCCGGCGTAGAAGGCGCCGATCGAGAACGCCAGCAGCTTGGTACGCAGCAGGTTGACGCCCAGTATTTCGGCCGAAAAGTCGCGCTCGCGCACCGCGACGAACGCGCGGCCGAAATGCGTGCGCGCGAGGTTGCGCGCCGCGATCGCGGCAAGGAAGGCAACGACGAAGATCAGGTAGAAATTGCGGCGGTCACCGATGAACTCGAAACCGAACAACTTGGCGCGCGCGATGTTGGTGCCGGGCACACCGCCTGTCACCGACACCCACTCGCGGAACACGAAGGTGAGGATGAAGTGCGCAGCCAGCGTCGCCACGGCCAGGTAGATGCCCTTGACGCGCAGACTCGGCAGGCCGACGACGAGCCCGAGCACGGCTGCGAGCAGCCCGGCGGCCGGCATCGCGAGGTAGAACGGCACGCCCAGCTTGCCGAGCCAAGCCACCGCATAGCAGCCGACGCCCACGAACGCGCCGTGCGACAGCGAGATCAGCCCTGCGTTGCCGGTGGTGAGATTGAGACCCAGCGTCGCGACGACGTGGATGCCGACGATGCACACCATCGCCAGCACGTAGTCGCCGGCCCACAGCGGCAGCGTGAACAGCGCGACGGCGAACGCCGCCATCCAGGCGCGCGATGTCGGCGAGTCCCACAGCCGCTGCTCGGAGGCGAACGTTTCGTGGAAGACGGCGGTACGCATGGTTAGCCCCTCGGCCGGCGGGTACGCCGCCCGATCCCCCGGGGGGATGCGGGCCGGCTTGGGAGCGGCCCGGCGCTCGGCCCGCCGCGCGCTATGAGGTACCGAGCGACTTTCATAGCCGTTCGATGGACCGCGTGCCGAAGATGCCGTACGGCCGCACCACCAGGATCGCGAGCACCACGACGTACGGCACGATGTCGCGTGACTTGCCGCCCAGGTAGCCGGCAGCCAGCGCCTCGACCCAGCCGACCAGCAAGCTGGCGACGATGGCGCCGAGTACGCTGTCCATGCCGCCGAGAATGATCGCGGCGAACACACCCAGCGCGGCCGACGCCAGCAGCGGCGACAGGCCGGCCGAGCTGGCGATCAACACGCCTGCCACCGTGCCGACCAGCCCGCTCAGTACCCACGTCAGCCGCTGCGCGGAGTTGATGTCGATGCCCAGCGTGGCCGCCGTCACCGGGTCGCTGGCGGTGGCACGCAGCGCGATGCCGGTGCGCGAATAGCGGAAGAACGCCAGGAAGGCGGCGATCAGCAGCGCGGCGACCGCGAAGTTGCCGAGCACCGTGCCGGGAATCAGGATCTCGCCCAACGTGAGCGGCGTGCGCGGCAGCAGCGTCGGTGGTTAATAGGTGTCCCCGCCCCACGCCGCCTCGACGCCGCCGTGGATGATGCTGGCCATGCCGATGGTGGCCATCAGCACGGCGACGACCGGCTGGCCCGACAGTGGTCGCAGCACCGCGCGCTCGACCAGCACCGCCAGCAAACCGATCAGCGCCAGGGCGATCACGAACGCAGCCCACGGCGGCAGGTTGAAGCTCACCGCGCCGGCATAGTACAGATAGGCGCCGAGCATCATCACCTCGCCGACCGCGAAGTTGACGACGCCGGTGCCCTTGTAGATCAGCACGAAGCTCAGCGCCACCAGCGCGGTGACGCCACCCGAGAGCAGGCCGAGCAGGCTGTACTCCAGAAACTCGCTCATGCCGCCCCCAAGGCGCTGCGCGCCGTCCCCCCGAGGGGGAATTCGCCCTTCGGGCGGCCGTGCGGGCTCATGCCGCAGCCTCGGCGCCGAGGTAGGCCTCGATCACGTCGGGATGCTGCCGCACCTGGTCGGGCGTGCCGGCGGCGATCACCTGGCCGAAGTTGAGCACCACCACGTGGCTCGAGATGTCCATCACCATGCCCATGTCGTGCTCGACCAGCAGCACGGTGACGCCCCACTCCTCCTGCACGTCGAGGATGAAGCGCGCCATGTCTTCGGTTTCCTCGCGGTTCATACCGGCCACCGGCTCGTCGAGCAGCAGCACGCGCGGCCGCATCGCCAGTGCACGCGCCAGCTCGACGCGCTTTTGCAGGCCGTACGGCAGCGCGTCGATGCTGCGATGCCGAATGTGGTCGATCTCGAGGAAGTCGATCACGCGGCGCTCGACCTCTTCGCGCAGCGCCATTTCTTCCTCGCGCGCCGACTTGCCGTACACAAGCGCTGACAGCAGGTTCGCGCCCATCGCATGGTGACCGCCGAGCTTGATGTTCTCGAGCACCGTCAGGCCGCGAAACAACGCGATGTTCTGGAACGTGCGCGCCAGGCCCATCGCCGCGCGCGCATGCACCGGCACCGCCGAAACGTCGCGCTCGCCGAGCACGACGCGGCCCGCCGATGGCCTGTAGAAGCCGGAAATGGTATTGAAGACGCTTGTCTTGCCGGCGCCGTTGGGCCCGATGATCGCGGTCACCTGGCCGGGCTGCGCCGCGAACGACACGCCGCGCAGCGCGTGGATGCCGCCAAAGCGCAGGTCGACGCCTTCGACGGCCAGCCCCAGCCCTGTCGGCAGGGACGCATCAACGGCTGCGGAGGCTTGCACGCGCATACCGTACACTACCGCAATATATGGATCCGTACCTTGGTGTTTTCCCCGCCGCCGCACCCGGTCGGCGCGTCAACGTGCCGAGGCAAGCTCGCGCAGCTTGAATTTCTGGATCTTGCCGCTCGGCGTGCGCGGCAGCGCGTCGAGCACCTCGATGCGCTCGGGCCAGTACTGCTTGGCGACCTTGCACTGCGCCATGTAGGCCTGCAAGGAGGCCAAATCGAGCTCCGCGCCCGCCCGCAGCGTGACGAACACGCACCCGCGCTCGCCCAGGCGCTCGTCGGGATAACCCACCAGCGCGGCGTCCAGCACCGCAGGGTGTTTGTAGATCAGTGCCTCGATCTCGGCCACCGGCACGTTCTCGCCGCCGCGAATCAGCACGTCCTTGGTGCGACCGTTGATGCGGATGTAGCCCTCATCGTCCGCGTAGGCCAGGTCGCCGGTGTCGAACCATCCGTCGGCGTCGAAGGTGCGGATGTCGGGACGCTTGTAGTAGCCCATGAACATCTGCGCGCCGCGTACCAGCAGCCGGCCGGTCTGACCGGCCGGCAACGGCTGGCCGGCGTCATCGACGATTCGGATGCCCACGCCTTCGAGCGGCCTGCCGTCGGTCTTGCTCGATTTGTCGGCAGCGCGCGACGGCTCGGTCAGCGTGCTGGACAGCGACTCGGTCATGCCCCACAGCGAGCAGACCTTCAAGTCGAGTTCACGCGCTGCGCGCTCGATCAGTACCGGCGGTATCGGCGCGCCACCGCACAAGAAGCTGCGCAGCCGCTGCGGCCGTGGCGCACCGGCCGCCACCGTCTCGCAGATGTCGGACAGGAAAGGCGTCGACGCCGCGGTGTAGGTCGCGCCCTCGTCGGCCATGATCTGTACGCCGCGTCGCGGCTCCCAGATGTCCTGCAGCACCACCGTAGCGCCCATGCGCAGGCCAAGCATCAGCACCGCCGCATAGCCGGTCATGTGGCCCAGCGGCGAGCAGCCGAACAGGACATCGTTTTCGCCCAGTCCGAATCGTCCGGCCAGCGAGTTGTTGCAAGCGATCAACGTGTTGGAGCTGTGCATCACGCCCTTGGGCGAGCCGGTGGTGCCCGACGTGAACATCAGCACCGCGAGGTCGTCGGGCTGCAGCGCGGCGTCGGCAGCGTTGGCCGCGCAGCCGATGCGCGCGCGTCCGGCGAGCAGCCGCGCGTCGAATCCATCCGGGCCGTCTTCGTCGACAACGACAACGTGCGCGAGCTTTGGACACTGCGCACGCAGTCCGCGCCCCATGGCCGCGTGGTCGAAACCGCGGAACAGCTTCGGCACGATCAGCACCTTGGCCTCTGCGAATCCGAGCATGAACGACAGTTCGCGCTCGCGGAATATCGGCATCAGCGGGTTGACCACCGCACCCATGCGGTTGGTGGCAATTGCCGCGACCGCGAATTCCCACCAGTTCGGCATCTGGATCGCGACGATGTCACCGCGGCCGACGCCCAATGCCTCCAGTCCAGCGGCCGCACGGTCCACCAGTTCGGCGAACTCACGGTAGCTGAAGCGCCGCGGCTGGGATCTGTCTGCCCGATACGCCACCAGCGCCGTCTTGTCGGGCACGCGCTGCACTGCTTCGGCGAGGAACTCGTCGATCGTCCGATCCTGCCAAAGCCCGCTCGCACGCATCGCGCGCGCGTGGGCCTGGCTGTCAAAGGCGGCGGTGTTCACGCGGCAAGGCTCCTTCAGACCTCGTTCGACTGCAGATAGCCGAGGATGTTGCGTTTCATCGCGTCGAGCGTGCTCGCGGCAGTCTCGAGCTGCTTGTCGGCCAGCCCGGACAGGATCTGCGCGTTCATCCTGTGGCTGACCTTGCGCATGCGTGTCACCAATTGCTTGCTCTTGGGCTCGAGAAAGATCCGGTTGACACGGCGGTCGGTCGCGTCGGCCTCGCGGCGCACAAGGCCCGACTTCTCGAGCCGATCGATCAGGCCGCCGACAGCCACCTTGCCGAGGTCGAGCTCCTCGGCAAGTTGCGACTGAGTCATGCCGTCCTCGCGCGACAGGTAGGCCAGCACCCACCATTGCGAGCGCGTCACGTTCAACGGCTTCAGGCAGCGGTCGAATGCGCTGCGGCGCAGCCGCGACACGTCGTGGATCAGGAAGCCAAGCCGCAACTCCCAATCGATGCTGTGGGTATCGACCATTGCTGTGCACGCGGCTTTGTCGGCCGGTCCTTTACTGTTTAGATGTGAACATTCTAGGTTTGGTCGCCGTCACACCGGATCCCACGTGAAGACGTCGCCCGAGCGCTCGAGCGCATAGAAGTCGCGCTGCAGCATGGGCAACGCGGTCGCCACGACCGACTCTGGCGTCCAGCCGTCGCCGGCGTGCGCGCTGCGGATCGGCCTTGGCTGGCTGAACAGGTAAATCTCGTTGTTGCGCACGCCGAAGATCTGGCCGGTCACGTGGCTAGCCGCATCGGCGCACAGGCCGACGACGAACGGCGCCACGCGATCCGGGTCGAGCTTCTTCAGGCCCTCGACACGCTGCTTCTGCTCGGGCGTCTCGGCGGGAATGCTGTCGATCATGCGCGTCCAGGCGAAGGGCGCGACGGCGTTGGAGCGCACGTTGAACTTCTGCATGTCCAGTGCGATGGACTTCGATAGTGCCGCGATGCCGAGCTTGGCCGCGCTGTAGTTGGCCTGACCGAAGTTGCCGATCAGGCCCGATGTCGAGGTCATGTGCACGTAGCAGCCGCTGGCCTGCGCTTTGAAGTGCGGTGCCGCGGCGCGGCTCACGTTGAAGCTGCCCTTCAGGTGCACGGCGATCACTGCGTCGAACTCGGCTTCGCTCATGCGGTGGAACATCACGTCGCGCAGGATGCCGGCGTTGTTGATCACGATGTCGATACGGCCGAACTGGTTGACCGCCGCCTCGACCATCTTGTGCGCCTGATTCCAGTCCGACACCGAGCCACCGTCGCTGATGGCTTGCCCGCCGGCCGAGCGAATCGCCGCGACCACCTCGTCGCCCGGCCGTTCGGCGCTGGCCTGGCCGTCGAGCGTCGCGCCGAGGTCGTTGACGACCACCTTGGCGCCGGAGCGCGCCAGCGCGAGCGCGATGCCGCGTCCGACGCCTCGGCCACCTCCGGTGACGAGCGCGACCTTGCCTTCGAGCAGTCGGGTCATGGCATTGATCCTCCAGTGTTCACAGTCAGGCCTGTGCGTGGGTGCGGGCATAGTCGACGTACCAGTCGAAGGCCTCGGGGTTGGCACACGCATCCTTGTTGACGACCTCGGCCACCGGGCGGCCGAGCATGAGTTTCTTGACCGGCAGTTCCTGCTTCTTGCCGGTCAGCGTGCGCGGCACCTGCTCGACCTGCACGATGCGATCGGGCACGAAGCGCGGTGACAGCTGCTCGCGGATGCGCTGCGCCAGTTCGGCACGCAGTGCATCGTCGAGCGTGACACCGGAGCGCAACTGGACAAACAGGGGCATGAAGCTCGGCTTGCCGAGGTACTCGATGTCCACGACCAGGCTGTCGAGCACCTGCGGGTGCGCCTCGACCACACGGTACAGCTCGGCGGTGCCGAGCCGGTGGCCGTGACGGTTGAGCGTGGCGTCGCTGCGGCCGTAGACGATGGCGCCACCGGAAGGTGTGATGCGCAGCCAGTCGCCGTGACGCCACACGCCGGGAAACATGTCGAAGTAGCTGTCGTGGTAACGGCGCCCGACGATGCCCGGCCTGCCTGCACCGCTCTCGAGCGGCGTATCACACGAAACGCCGGCGAGCGGCGTGTCACACGAGACGCCGGCAAGCGGCGTGTCACCCCAGAAGTACAGCGGCATCGAGGGCATCGGCTGCGTGCACACCAGTTCGCCGACCTCGTCGATCAGGGGCTGGCCCTCTTCGTTCCATGCCTGCACGTCTGCACCCAGACAACGCGCCTGCATCTCGCCCGGCACCGTCGGCAGTTCGGGTGTGCCACCGAGGAACGCGCTGGCCAGATCGGTGCCGCCCGATACCACGGCCCACCAGAGGTCGGGCTTCACCTCGCGCCAGCCCCATTCGTAAGCCTCGGGCGGCAGCGGCGAGCCGGTGGAGCCGAGTGCACGCACGCGAGCTACACCCGGCATGCTCGCCTTGGGCGACACGCCAGCCTTCAGGCACGCACTGAAGTAGGCAGCACCGCCGCCGATGAACGTGGCGCGCACCGCGTCGGCGTAGCGCCACAGCGTGTCGGCATCCGGGTACGACGGATGGCCGTCGTAAACGCACACCGTCGTGCCGTGCAGCAGCGCCGAAGTGGCCAGGTTCCACATCACCCAACCCGTGCTGCTGTACCAGTGCAGCCGCTCATCGCTCGTGGCACTCGGCTGCAGGTTGAGGTGGAACGCGTGCAGCTTGAGCATCTCGAGCATCACGCCGCCGTGGCCGTGCACGATGGGCTTGGGCAGGCCTGTGGTGCCGCTGCTGTAGACGATCCACAGCGGATGCTCGAACGGCACCGGCTCGGGCGCCACGCGCTCGTTCGCCTCGACGAGTGTCGACCAGTCGATCGTGCGGCCGACGAAGCCGCGCACGTCGAACCCGAACGGCCCGCCCGATGCACCGGCACGCTCGAGATTGGGCACCCGAACCAGGGTGCGCACGCTCGGCAATTCACGCAGTAGCGCGCTTACAGTATCGCGCCGGTCAGCGACCTTGCCGCCGTAGACGGCGCCGTCGGCCGCGAGCAGCAGCACCGGCTCGATCTGGCGGAAGCGGTCGCGCACCGTGCCTACGCCCATGTCGGGCGCTGTCATGCTCCAGACCGCACCGATCGATGCGCAGGCCAGGAAAGCCACCACCGCCTGCGGGATGTTCGGGAGATAGGCCGCGACGCGGTCGCCACGGCGCACGCCGAGCGCGCGAAAGCCCGCCGCAACGGTGGCAGCTTGATCGGTCAGCTCGCGCCAGCCGATCTCGATGCTGCGGCCTTCACGCTGCATCCGCTCATTGCGAAACACGATCGCCGGTACGCCGGCAGCGTCGCCTGCCGCCGCCTGCTGCTGCAGATGCGCCGCGTAGTTGACCTGCGCGCCATCGAACCAGCGGGTGCCCGGCATGTGCGGGCCTGACCAGACGCGCCGCGTCGGCGTCGGCGAGCGCACGTCGAAGTAGTCCCACATCGCCTGCCAGAAGTCGGGCACCCGCTCGATCGACCAGCGCCGCAGCGCCTCGTAGTCGTCGAGCGCAACGCCGCGCTGGCGGCGCAGCCAGTCGCGCAGCAGCACGGTGTTCACGCGCGCGGTGGAGGACTCGCTGGACATCGCTGTGTTGATGCGAAAGGCCGCGCTCGTGGAAAACCCTGGATCGCGGCGACGACTCCTTTATCGTTCGCTAGCGTATCATGCATCACAGCAAGAACGACCTAGCGGAAAACGCGAATGCCCGAGCGCTGTCGCGCCACACCATGAGCCGAGCCATGCCTGCAGCTGCGTCGCATGGCGTCTTGGCCACTTCGCACTATCTGCCGTGCCTGCGCCTCGAGCGCAGCGAAGTGCTGGCGGCTCACCGCTGGATGGCGCCGGGCCTGCGCGTGTTGGCGCGCGGTCGGCGCACGATGGCCAGCTGGGACGAAGACAGCGTCACGATGGCGGTCGAGGCGGTGCGGGCGCTGCAGCGCGCGGCTCCCGGAGCATCGCCCGCCGAGCTGACGCTGGCATCGACGACGCTGCCATTCGCCGAGCGCTCCAACGCCGGCATCGTCGCCGCTGCGACTGCGCTGCCCGAGTCCACGCACGTGCGCGACGTGACCAGCAGCGCACGTGCCGCGCTGTCGGAGCTGGCTGGCGCGTTGCGCCGTGCCGGCGATGCGCCGCATGCCGTCGTCGCCGCCGAGCGCCGCGTGCCGCGGCCGGCCAGCACGCTCGAGATGATCGCCGGCGATGGCGCCGCGGCTGCGCTGGTCGGGCCAGGCACCGCGCTGGCCACGTTCATGGCCCACCGCAGCGCGCATGCCGACCTCGTGGACCACTTCCGAGCTGCCGGCGACGCGCACGACTATGGCTGGGAGGAGCGCTGGATCCGCGACGAGGGCTATATGAAGATTGCCGTCGGCACGCTGCGCGAATGCCTGCGCGACGCCGGCGTGGCGGCGGGCGAGGTCAAGCACTTCGCGATGCCAGCACCGCTGGCACGCGTCAACGAAGCAGTGGCCAAGCGACTGGGCATCCCCGCCGACGCTCTGGTGCCGGCGCAGCATGACAGCGTCGGCGACCTCGGATGCGCGCAGCCGCTCGCGATGCTCGATACCGCGCTGCGTCGGGCAGACGAAGGTGATGTGATCCTCGTGACAGCGTTCGGCAGCGGCTGCGATGCGCTGCTGCTGCGTCGCACCGCGCAGCCGTGCACGCCCGAATCGCCCGACACCGGTCGCGCCGAAACGCAATACATGAAGTACCTGTCGTTCACCGGCCAGATCGAGCTGGAATGGGGCATGCGCGCCGAGATGGACAACAAGACCGCCCTCACCGTCGCCTGGCGCGACCATGCGCGCGCCGCGCGCTTCGAGGCCGGACGCTGCAGCCGCTGCGGCACCGTGCAGTTTCCGCGCACCCACCTGTGCGTCAACCCAGAATGCCGCGCGCAGGACACACAGGTTGCCACCAGCCTCGCCGACACGCCGGCGCGCGTGCTGTCACACACCAGCGATTTCCTCGCCTACTCGCCCAGTCCGCCGTTCCAGTTCGGCCACATCGACTTCGACGGTGGCGGCCGCGTGATGATGGAGTTCGCCGACTGCGACGCCGACGAGCTGCGCGTGGGTCTGCCGGTGCGCATGGTCTACCGCATCAAGGACATCGACCGGCTGCGCGGCTTCAGGCGCTATTTCTGGAAGGCGACGCCGGTTCGAGACAGTGCACCTTCACCCCAGCCCTCTCCCGCGAGCGGGAGAGGGAGCAATCCTCGGAGTGCCTGAATATGGCCAGCGGCATCCGCGACAAGGTCGCCATCGTTGGCATGGGCTGCTCGCGCTTCGGCGAGCGCTGGGACTGCGGCGCAGACGACCTGATGCTCGAGGCCTTCAACGAGGCACTCGCCGACGCCGGTGTCGCGAGCGGGCAGATCGAGGCCGCCTGGCTCGGCGTGTGCCTCGAGGAGAACAACGTCGGCAAGACCGCGGGGCCGCTGGCGCAGGCCTTGCGGCTGCCGCGCATCGCGGCCACGCGCGTGGAGAACGCCTGCGCCACCGGCACCGAGGCGCTGCGCGGTGCGGCTTACGCCGTGGCCGCAGGTGCGTACGACATCGTGCTCGCGCTCGGCGTCGAGAAGCTCAAGGACACCGGCTACGGCGGATTGCCGGTGCGCACGCGCGGCACGTCCAACGACCTGTGGCTGCCCAACGCCACCGCGCCGGGGGCGTTCGCTCAACTGGCCTCGGCCTACGCGGCCAAGCACGGTGTCGCGATGGTCGACTTGAAGCGCGCGATGGCGCACGTGTCGGTCAAGAGCCATGCCAACGCGGCGCTGAACCCGAAGGCGCACCTGCGCAACGCGATCACCGAAGACGATGTGCTGAAGGCAGCGACCATCGCCGCGCCGCTTGGGCTGTACGACTGCTGCGGCGTCAGCGACGGCGCCGCCTGCGCGATCCTGACGACACCCGAGATCGCGCGCCGGCTGAAGCCAGCGGTCGAGGTGGTGACGATCAAGGCGCTCGAGATCTCGGTGAGCAACGGCGAAGAACAAAGCTTCAATCGCTGGGACGGCGCACACATCGCCACGGCGCGCGAAGCCGCCTCGCGCGCCTATGTTGCTGCCGGCGTCAGCGATCCGCGACGCCAGATCCAGATGGCCGAGGTGCACGACTGCTTCTCGATCACCGAAACAGTGCTGATGGAGGACCTGGCATTCAGCGCACCGGGTCGGGCCATCCATGACGTGCTCGACGGCGTGTTCGACCGCGGCGGTGCGCTTCCGGTGCAGCCCGACGGTGGACTCAAGTGCTTCGGCCACCCGATCGGCGCGTCGGGGCTGCGCATGGTCTACGAAGCCTATCTGCAGTTGCACGGTCGTGCCGGCGAGCGGCAACTGCCCAACGTGGATCTCGCGCTGACCCACAACCTAGGCGGACATCCGCACCAGAACGTCTGCGCGGTCGCCATCGTCGGCCGCGACAGGGCTTGACACAGTACGCAGGAGATCCAATCGATGAGAGGACTGAAAGGAAAGACCGCCATCGTCACCGGCGGTGGCAGCGGCATCGGCCGCGCGATCGCGACACGGCTCGGCGCCGAGGGCGTGACGGTCGGCGTGTTCGACATCAACCCGGCCGGCGCGGCCGAGACGGTCAAGAGCATCGAATCGGCGGGGGGCAAGGCCATTGCGATGGCGTGCGACGTCACCGACTACGCCAAAGTCACTGCTGCGGTAGCGGCCTTCGAGCAGCAGACCGGGCGCGGCACCGACATTCTGGTCAACAACGCCGGATGGGATTTGCCCATGCCCTTCCTGAAGACCGACGAGGCCTTCTGGAAGAAGGTTACCGCGATCAACTGGTTCGGTCCGCTGCACATGACGCACGCGATCGCGCAGGGCATGAACACCCGCAAGAGCGGCCGCATCATCAACATCGCCAGCGACGCCGGCCGCGTCGGCTCCACCGGCGAGGTGGTGTATTCCGGCTGCAAGGGCGCAACGATCGCTTTCGCCAAGGCGCTGGCGCGCGAATTGGCGCGCCACCAGGTGACGATCAACACCATCTGCCCCGGACCGACCGACACGCCGGCGATGGATGCTTTCGTCGGCAGCGGCGAGCAGGGGCAGAAGATCCGCGACGCGATGGTCAAGGGCGTGCCGCTCGGCCGCATCGGGCTGCCCGACGACTACCCCGGCCTCGTGGCGTTTCTTGCCAGCGACGACGCGGCGTTCATGACCGGCCAGACGATCAGCGTGTCGGGCGGGCTGACGATGCACGGCTGACCACATTACCCACGGAGCGACCGATGACTCAGCAATACAAGGACATCCTCTACGAGGTGCGCAACGGCGTCGTGCGCGTCACGATCAACCGACCCGAGGTCTACAACGCGTTTCGCAACCAGACGCTGGAGGAGCTGATCGACGCTCTGCGCCGTGCCGATGAGGAGAAGAGCGCCAACGTGATGGTGCTCACCGGCGCCGGCGACAAGGCCTTCTGCACCGGCGGCGACCAGAAGGTGCACAACAACGAAGGCGGCCTGTATGGCCCGCGCGGCACGATCGGCATGCCGATCGAGGAGATGCAGACCGCGCTGCGCGACCTGCGCAAGGTGTCGATCGCTCGCGTGCAGGGCTTCGCCATCGGCGGCGGCAACGTGTTCGCGACCCTTTGCGACCTCACGCTCGCCAGCGAGAAGGCGATGTTCGGCCAGGTCGGCCCGAAGGTCGGTTCGGTCGACCCGGGCTGGGGCACGGCCTACCTGGCGCGCATCGTCGGTGAGAAGAAGGCACGCGAGATCTGGTTCCTTTGCCGGCGCTATTCGGCCGCCGAGGCGGAGAAGATGGGCCTGGTCAACAAGGTCGTGCCGCACGACCAGCTCGACGCCGAGGTCGACCAGTGGTGCAAGGAGATCAATGAAATGAGCCCGACGGCACTGGCGATCGCCAAGCGCTCGTTCAACGCCGACAGCGAGAACATCCGCGGCGTCAGCTTCATGGGCATCCAGACCGTCAAGCACTACTATCAGACCGAGGAGTCGCGCGAGGGCGTCAAGGCATTCAACGAAAAGCGAAAGCCCGACTTCAAGAAGTACGTCAGCTGATCGCACCTGAGTCCGCCAGCGAGGCCGCCGCCGTGGAAGACATCGCCGATCGCCTGATCACCACCACGCTCGACGCCGACGGCGTGCTGCTGGTCGTCATCGACATGCCCGGCCGCACGATGAACGTGTTCTCGTGGGCGTTGATGGACGCGCTCGACGCGCTGATGGACCGCGTCGAACGTGATGCCGCCGTGCGCAGCGTGGTCGTCACGTCGGGCAAGCCCACCTTCCTGGCCGGCGCCGATCTGGCGATGGTGCGCGGTTTCACCGATCGGGCGAAGACCGCAAGCCACGACGAGATGTTCGAGCAATGCGGCCGGCTCGGCCGCCAGTTCGTGCGGCTGGAACGCAGCGTCAAGCCCTGGGTCGCCGCGGTCAACGGCATCGCGCTGGGCGGCGGGCTCGAACTGGCGCTGGCCTGCCGCCAGCGATTGGTCGCCGACGATCCGCGCATCCAGCTCGGCGTGCCCGAGGTGCGCTGGGGCCTGCTGCCCGGGGCCGGCGGCACGCAGCGGCTGCCGCGGCTGGCGCCGTTTGTCGAATCGATGGACCTTCTGTTGAGCGGGCGCTCGATCAACCCGGCGACGGCACTGACGCTGGGGATCGTCAACGCCGTCGTACCGGCCGGCGAGCTGATTGCTCGCGCCACCGCGCTGGCGCGCTCGCTGCAGGGCCAGCCGTACGACGACCGGGCCAAGTTCGCGCGGCTGGCGCAGGCCGATGTGCCGGCGTGGAGCGACGAGGCCGCACGCGCTCTCGCGGCACTCCATGGCGTGGATGCGGACCGCTACGAGCGCTATCCCGCCTACCGTGCCATCTGCGATGGCGTGCTGCAAGGCGCGCGGATGCCACTGGACGAAGCCACCGCGGTCGAGATGAACGTCTTCCTGCGGTTGATGTTCAGCCAGGTCGCCGGTCGCATGATCCGCACGCTGTTCCTCGAGCGGCTGCGCGCCGAGCGCGAGCTGGCGCCGCCCGAGGGTTTGCGCGTCGACCGTCTGATACGCGGCGCGATCACGCCCCCGCGCGCCGCATGGAGCGGCGCGCTCGCCAAACTCAAGATCGCACAGAGCGAGTCGGACACGCTCGGCGCCGACACGCTCGTGATCGTCACGTCCGACGGGGTCCGTCACACGGTGGCCCTGCGTGTGCTCGACGGCGTCGCGAACGACGCTCCCACGAGCGAGCTGCCGCAGCTCGTGCTCGGCCCGTCGAGCGAGTACGGGTGCATCGTCGAAGTCGTCGGTGCATCGAGCGCCGCGGGTGACGCGGCAGCGGCGCTTTCGGCACGCCTGTGGGCCTTGCCCTGGCGCACTCCGGGCCCGCGATCCGTCCTGCAGCAGCTGCGCGGCCTGCCTCTGGCCGAGCAGGCCACGCGCGCCGCGCAGCTTGCGGCGATGCCCGGCGCCGGCGATCCGGCGTTTCTCGATGTCGCCGCATGCTTGGCAGGCCTGGCGCCGGCCTGGAGCGGTGGGCCGCTGACCTGGGCGCAATCGCAGTCGGTTTCTGCGTGAGGCGGGCGCAGATCAACGCCCGCGCCACGCACCGGTAATGCACGCTCTGCTTCGCCACCTGCGTCCGGGCGCGCGCGCGTTCGTCAGCACGTTGAGCGCTGAATTGGCGCTGCTTGCCGAGGCGCTGGCTGCCGACCCCGGGCGCGCACGCGGCGTCACCTTCTGCGGCGTGCAGTTTCCAGGCATAGACCGCGCCGACTATCTGGCTGTGCACGCCGAGGCCCGGCTCGAGGCGCACTTCATGTCGCCTGCCGTGCGCAACGGGCTGGCCGATGGACGCGCAGTGCTCCATGCCCTCGACTATCCCGGCATCGCGCGCCATCTGCTCGATGGCCCGCCACCCGACGTGGCGATCGCGCAGCTGAGCCCGCCCGATGCCGATGGCTGGTGCAGCGCCGGACTCTGCGCCGACTTCATGCCGCTCGTGTGGCCGCGTGCGCGTGCGCGCGTCGCGCATCTGAATCCGCGCATGCCGCGCACGCCGGGCAGTTTCCGAGTCCACATCTCGGAGCTCGACGAGGCTGTCGAAGCCGACCGTCCATTGCTGACCTGGGCCGAGCCCCGCGCCGGAGAGGTGGAGTCACGCATCGGAGTCCACGTGAGACAGCTCGTGCGCGACGGCGACACGCTGCAGTTCGGCATCGGCTCGGTACCGGTGGCGTTGGTGGCCGCCCTGAGTGACCACCGCCGACTGCGCATCCACGGTGGCATGGTGACCGAATCGTTGCGCACGTTGTGGAATGCCGGCGCGCTCGACCGCGATGCGCGAATCACGACAGGCGTGGTGCTCGGCGATGACACGCTGCACGCGTTCGTGCGTGAGCTCCCGACCTTGTGGTTGACCGATGTGCGCCACACGCACGACCCGGAGGCGATCGCCCGCCTGCCCGACACCCGCTTCGTGGCCATCAACGCCGCGGTCGAAATCGACCTGTTCGGCCAGGTCAACGCCGAGCGCGCTGGCGGCGCACTGCAAGCCGGTGCCGGTGGGCTGCCGGCGTTCGCCCGTGCCGCACAGATGGCTCCCGGCGGCCGGCTGGTCATCTGCCTGCCGTCGACTGCTCGCCGCCGCAAGGGCAGCAGTGCCGAAGGTGCAGCGCCCGCAACAACGTCGCGGATCGTCCCGGCACTCGACGCCCGCGCGCTGTGCACGCTGCCGCGGCACCAGGCCGACGCGGTGGTCACCGAGCATGGCGTGGCCGAACTGCGTGCCCTCCCGCTCGATGCACGCGCGAAGGCACTGATTGCGATCGCCGCGCCCGAGCATCGCGAGGCGCTCGCCAAGGCCTGGCACGACATCCGTCGCGCCTTGTAGACGCGAGTTGCCGATGACGCGCCACCATTCCCATACCGACCCCGGTGCACCTGCGCCCGAGGGCTTCGTGCGCGTGCAGATCGGCGGCACCTTCGCCACGCACAACGGCCCGCTGTACGCGCGCTGGCACGATGCACACCTGCAGCTCGGATTTCGCGTGCAGCCGTTCCAGGTCAACCCCGGCAACGCCTGCCACGGCGGCATGCTGGGCATGTTCGCCGACATCCTGATTTCGAGCGCGGCGCAGTACCAGACCGAGATACCGCGCGCGTTCCTGCCGACGATCAGCCTGCAGTCGGATTTCCTGGCGCCGGCGCCGCTCGGCAGCTGGGTGCAGGGGCAGGCCGAGATCCTGAAGGTCACACGCACGCTGGTGTTCTCGCAGGGGATGATCCATGCGGACGGCGTACCGGTCATGCGCGCCAGCGGCGTGTTCCGGCGCGGCCCGTTGCTGCCTGATACGGCCAGCGACCACTGGCTGCAGCTGCCGGGCATGCCGCCGCGCTGAAAGGCCTGACCAGGGCGGCGCAGGGTTTTCCGGGGCTGCCGGATATAGTACATATGCGTACCATGTGCATCCATACGCTCGGCGCCCACGCCGGCGTGGGCATCGGTACGCTCGGCTCGGTGCGCCGGCGCGAGGAGTGAAGCCGTGGCAGGTCGATGGTTCGAGGAGTTCAGCGTCGGGCAGGTCTTCGACCACGAGATCCGCCGCACGGTGACCGAGGCCGACAACATGTGGTTCTGCAATGCCACCTACAACCCGGCAGCGATCCACATCGACGCCGAGTACTGCAAGACCACCGAGTTCGGCCGTCCGCTCGTCAACAGCATCTTCACGCTCGGCCTCGTCATCGGACTATCGGTGCAGGACACCACGCTCGGCACCACCGTCGCCAACCTCGGCATGACCGACACGCGCTTTCCGAAGCCGGTGTTCCACGGCGATACGGTGCGCGCGCGCACCACGGTGCGCGAGCTGCGCGACAGCCGGAGCCGGCCCAACGCCGGCATCGTGACCTTCCATCACCAGGGTTTCAACCAGCGAGGCGAAGAGGTTTGCACCACGGTGCGCCAGGCACTGATGCTGCGCCGGCCGCCCGCAAGCGCCGCGCCATGAAGCTGCGCTCGATGCTGTTCGTGCCGGCCGACAGCGAACGCAAGCTCGCCAAGGCGGAAGGCAGCGCCGCCGACGTATTGATCCTCGACCTCGAAGACGCGGTGGCAGAGGCGCGCAAGCCGCTCGCGCGCGAGATGGCGGCGCGCTTCATCGCCGAGCGTGCGGCGCAAATCAGGCCGCGGCTGTTCGTGCGCATCAACCCGCTCGACACAGTGCTGGCCGCCGCCGACCTGGCCGGCGTGGTGACGCCAGGGCTGGCCGGGATCGTGCTGCCCAAGATCCGCAGCGCAGCCGACATCGCCGCGCTGTCACAGATGCTCGACACACTCGAGCCGCGCGCCGGTGTCGAATCGGGCAGTGTGCGCATCGTGCCGGTGGCCACCGAGACAGCCGAGGCGATGCTGCAAATGGGCAGCTTCGTCGGTGCCCGGCTGCCGCGCCTGGTCGGCGTCACCTGGGGCGCCGAGGACCTCTCGGCGGCAATCGGTGCGCTGTCGAACCGGGATGAGGACGGCAACTACTCGCCGCTGTATCAACTGGCGGGGTCGCTCTGCCTGTGCGCCGCCGCCGCGGCCGGTGTGGTGCCGATCGATACGCTGCACGCCGACTTCAAGGACTCCGCCGGCCTCGCCGCGACATGCCGCGCCTCGCGTCGGCGCGGCTTTCGCGGTCGTATCGCGATCCATCCCGATCAGGTGGCCGTCATCAACGAGACCTACTCGCCGAGCGCAGCGGAGATCGCGCGGGCACAGCACATCGTCGACGCATTCGCCGCGCAACCCGATGCCGGCGCTCTCAGCATCGACGGCGTGATGGTCGACAAACCGCATCTGACCCAGGCCCAGCGCACGCTGGCACAACGAGACTAAAGCACGCGTATGGACTTCGCAGAAACCGACGACCAGCGCGCGATCCGCGACGGCGTCGTTGCCGTCGTCAAGCGATTCGACGACGAATACTGGCTCGCGCGCGACGAGGACGGCGCGTTCCCGCGCGAGTTCCATCGCGCGATGGCCGATGCCGGCTGGCTCGGCATCACGATGCCGCCCGAATACGGCGGCGCCGGGCTCGGCGTGACCGAGGCCGCGCTGATGATGCACGAGGTGGCCAGTCACGGCGGCGGCATGGCGGCCGCGTCGACGGTGCATATCAATCTGTTCGGCCCGCATCCGATCGTCGTGTTCGGCACGCCCGAGCAGCGCCAGCGCTGGCTACCGCGGCTGGTGCAGGGGCTGGACCAGGTGGCGTTCGGTTTCACCGAGCCCGACGCCGGTTTGAACACCACGGCGATCAAGACGTTTGCGAAGAAGGTCGACGGCGGCTATGTGGTCAACGGCCAGAAGGTCTGGACCAGCACCGCGCAGGTGGCGAGCAAGATCATGCTGCTGACGCGCACGACCAAGCTCGAAGACTGCAAGCGCCCCACCGACGGCATGACGATCTTCTACGCCGACCTCGATCGCAGCAAGATCGACGTGCACCGCATCCCGAAGATGGGCCGCAAGGCGGTGGACTCCAACGCCATCTTCATCGACGGACTCTTCATCCCCGAGTCCGACCGCATCGGCGAGGAAGGCAAGGGCTTCTCGTACATCCTGCACAGCCTCAACCCCGAGCGGCTGCTGGTCGCCGCCGAGGCGATCGCCATCGGTCGCGACGCGCTGCGTCGCGCCGCGCAGTATGCGCGCGAGCGCGTGGTGTTCGACCGCCCGATCGGCCAGAACCAGGCCATCCAGCACCCGCTGGCCGAGCGCTGGATGGCCCTCGAGGCCGCGTGGGCGATGGTGTTGAAGGGCGCGTGGCTGTACGACCAGCACCAGCCCTGCGGCGCCGAGGCCAACGCCGCCAAGTTCCTCGGTGCGCGCGCCGGCTACGACGCCGCGCTGCAGGCCGTGCTGACGCACGGCGGCTTCGGCTACGCCAAGGAATACCACGTGGAGCGGCTGCTGCGCGAGGTGACGATCACTCGCATCGCGCCGGTGACCGAGCAGCTGATCCTGTCGTTCATCGCCGAGAAGGTGCTGGACCTGCCGAAGAGCTATTGAGGGAGAGCACATTGTTCAAACGCGAACTGTTCAGTCAGGACCACGAAGCCTTCCGCGATATGGTGCGGCGCTTCATCGGCAAGGAGATCGCGCCCTATCACGAGAAGTGGGAGGAAGCCGGCATGGTGCCGCGCGAACTGTGGCGAAAGGCTGGCGCTGCAGGGTTGCTCTGCTGCACCGTGCCGGAGCAATACGGCGGCGCCGGCGCTGACTATCTGTTCGACGTGGTGGTGTTCGAAGAGATGGCGCGCTCAGGCTTCACCGGCCCGGGCTTCATGATCCACTGCGACTTGGTCGCAACCTATGTCGCCAGCTTCGGCAGCGAGGCACAGAAGAAGCACTGGCTGCCGAAGATGGTGCGCGGCGAGGCGATCGGCTCGCTGGGAATGACCGAGCCGCATGCCGGCTCCGACCTCAAGGCGATCCGCACCAAGGCGGTCCGGCAGGGCGACACTTTCGTCATCAACGGCCAGAAGGTCTTCATCAGCAACGGCCAGCTGTGCGACGTGATCGTGCTGGCCACCAAGACCGACAGCGCCGCGGGTGCCAAGGGGGTAACGCTCTTTCTCGTGGACACGAGTCTGCCGGGCTTCCGTCGCGGCAAGAACCTCAAGAAGGTCGGCATGAAGGGCCAGGACACGTCGGAACTGTTCTTCGACGACCTGCGCGTGCCGGCTTCTGCGATGCTCGGGGAGGAAGGCCGTGGCTTCGAGCTGATGATGACCAAGCTGGCGCAGGAGCGCCTGGCGCAGACGATCCGCTCGGCCACGGTGGCCGAGACGGTGATCGACTACACGGTCGAATACACGGCGCAGCGCAAGGCCTTTGGCTCCACGATCGGCCAGATGCAGAACACGCAGTTCAAGCTCGCCGAGTTGAAGACCGAGGCCGTGGTCGGCCGGCAGTTCACCGACAAGTGCATCGCCAACTTCATGAAGGGCGAGCTCGACGCGGTGGATGCCGCGATGGCCAAGATGTGGCTGTCGAACCTGCACTGCCGCGTCGTCGACGAATGCCTGCAGCTGTTCGGTGGCTGGGGCTACATGTGGGAGTACCCGATCGCGCGTGCGTATGCCGATGCGCGTGTCGTCAAGATCGCCGGCGGCTCGATCGAAGTGATGAAGCACATCATCGGCCGTCACCTGTTCGCCAACTACCGCCCGGCGGCAACGCCGGCCAACGGCCTGACCGGCGTGAATCCGGTTTGAACAAGGAGCTGTCGACATGACGCCATCGACTTTTCGTGCCGACGTGCTGGCCGGCAAGCGCATCCTCATCACCGGAGGTGGCACCGGCCTGGGCAAGGAGATCTCGCGCCAATTCGTTGCTCACGGCGCAGCGGTGCACATCTGCGGCCGCCGCGAGGCCGTGCTGCAGGATGCCGTGGCCGAACTGCGCAAAGCCGCACAGCACGGCGGCAGCGCCGAGTATCACGTGTGCGACGTGCGCGAGGCCGACCAGATCGAGGCTATGGTCGACAGCATCTGGTCAGGCGGCGCGCTGACCGGCCTCGTCAACAACGCAGCCGCCAACTTCATCTCGCCGTCGGTGGATATCAGCCCGCGCGGCTTCGCGGCGGTGCGCTCCACGGTGATGGACGGCGCGCTGTTCGCCACCCTTGCCTGCGGCCGGCGCTGGATCCACCACGGCTTGCCGGGCTCGGTGGTCAGCATGCTGGTCACATGGGTCTGGACGGGATCGGCCTATGTGCTGCCGAGCACGATGGCCAAGACCGCCGTGCATGCGATGACGATGTCGCTGGCGGTCGAATGGGGCCGCCACAGCATCCGCGTCAATGCGGTCGCGCCGGGCCCCTTCCCGACCGAGAGTGCGTGGGAGAAGCTGGCGCCGATCCCGAAGGCGAACGTCGGAGCCGCGTCGAGCGAGGAGGTGCCCATGGGGCGTTTCGGCCGCATGCATGAGCTGTGCAACCTGCTGACCTTCCTGCAGGCCGACGGCTGCGAGTACCTGACCGGCCAGAACATCGCCATCGACGGCGGCCACCACCTGGCCGCGCCGAGCACTTTCGCGGCGCTCGGCAAGCTGACGGCCGAGGACTGGGAAGAGGCCAAGAAGCTCGTGCGCGGACGCGCCGCGCAGGAGAAGGCGCAGCGCAGCACGGGCTGAAATCCCCGCGCCAGCCGTGACCGACATCGCCGATCTGCGGCAGCACGCACGCGCAGAACCCGGCCGGATCGCCGTTGTGTGCGGCGACGAACGCCTCACCTACGGCGAGCTCGAAGCGCTCGCCAACCGGCTCGCCGCGGTGCTGCGCGCACGCGGACTGCAGCGTGGCGACCATATCGCGTCGCTGATGGGCAACCGCCCCGAAGGTCTGGCGCTGGCGTGGGCGGCCTGGCGTACGGGCCTGTATGTGACGCCGGTGCCGACGACGCTCGTTGCGACCGAGGTGCGCTATCTCGTCGACGACAGCGACGCGAAGGCGGTGCTCGTCGACGCCGACTGCGCGGCGCTGGTGGACGCCGCCGACTGGCCGAGCGGCGCGCAGCGGCTCGCCGTGCGTGGCGGCATCGACAGCGCGATTGACCTGCGGCCCGAAATCGCGTCCGCGTCGCCCGAACCCGCCGCGCACGAGCCGCCGGGCGCGCTGATGATGTACACGTCGGGCACCACGGGCGCACCCAAGGGCGTGCACCGGCCGCTGCTGCCGCCTGACTGGCGCGGCACGCCGCCCTTCGCGGCCGATCTGATCGCCTTGTTCGGTGTGGGTGGCCGCGACGTGCGCTACCTGTCGACGGCGCCGCTGTACCACGCGGCCCCGCTGCGCGTGGCGCTGGCTGTCACGGCGGGCGGCGGAACGGTCTTCGTGATGAACCGCTTCGACGCCGCTCGCGCGCTCGATCTGATCGAACACGAGGCGATCACCCACAGCCAGTGGGTGCCCGCGATGTTCCAGCGCTTGCTCGCGCTGCCGGCCGAACGCCGGGCGCAGCATCGCGCACCGGCTCACCGCACCGCCATCCACGGCGCTGCGCCTTGCCCGCCCTCACTGAAGGCGGCAATGATCGACTGGTGGGGGCCGATCCTGCTCGAGTACTACTCGGGCAGCGAGGGCGTGGGTCTCACGTTGATCGACTCGTACGAGGCGTTGGCCCATCCGGGTTCAGTAGGCCGCGCCATGAAGGGCGAACTGCACATCGCCGACGAACTCGGCCATGAAGTGCCAGTCGGCTCGACGGGCCTCGTCTGCTTCTCCGGTGGGGCACCGTTCTCGTACTACAAGGCGCCCGAGAAGACCGCGCGATGGAAGCTGCCCGCGGGTTGGCAGAGCTTCGGCGACATCGGTCACGTCGATGCAGAGGGCTATCTCTACCTCACCGATCGTGCCGACGACGTGATCATCTCGGGCGGCGTCAACATCTACCCGCAGGAGATCGAATCAGCGTTGCGGCAGGTCCGCGGCGTCTGGGATATCGCTGTCGTGGGAATCGAGGACGATCGCTTCGGTGAACGCCCGGTCGCATTTGTCGTGGCAGACAAGAGGCAGCCTGGATGCGAAACCGCGCTGGTTCGCCAGCTCGAAGACGCCGCGCAACAATCACTGGGCAAGTTCAAGCAGCCGGACCGCTACCTCGTCATTGACGAGCTTCCACGTTCGGCGACGGGCAAGCTGCTGCGGCGGCAGCTTCGCGCCATCGCGGCCAAATAGCGCCTACCTCGATGCCCGAGCTATATGGCCGGTGACCCGAGCCGAGCAGCGGCTGCTTCTCTTCGCCGTCGAGTCGCTCAGTGCAGGCCAGTTCTGCACCAGTTGTCCGCAACGGCATCGAGTCGGTCTACCTGCGATTCACGGCGGCGACAAGGTCTGTGACCGGGTTGCCGTGGCGTAGCCTTGAACAACTCGTCGAAGGGACGGAGGACTCATGAAACAGCCAGCGGGCTCAAGGACTCGGTCGTGTGACGCACCCTGCGCCGCCGCGCGGCCGCCACCACGCCGCGTGCATCGCGCAGCCTGAACGTCATCGCATCTGAAACCTCGCGGCCAACTTCAACGCCGCGACGGGATGGCTCGTGCCTGCGAGTCGTCCCACACCTGCAAAGGACCTCACCGTGAACCATCCCAAGACCCAACGCTCGAGCAAGCTGGCGCTGTGGCTCACCTGCACGCTCAGTGACGGACCGGCTGGCGTTCGACCCACCGAGTGGCATCGGCGACTCGCAGGCTACCTCTACGCCCGCGGCCTGGTGCTCGTGATCCGCGGTCAGGAATGCATCATCTTCGCGCTGAAGCGTGAGCTTGACGCTAACGATCGGCGCGAACTGACCGCCTGGCTGTTCGCACAGCCCGGGTTGGCCCTGGCGGCAATCGAGATTCGGCCGCTGTCGGATCTGGCGGCCAAGCCGGCCGGGTCGGTTGCGCGGATCACGGACGCGGCGAACGATCCGTGGTTCGGGCCGTACCGGCGCCGAGATTAGCGTCAAGGTCAGTGGCCGGGCCACGGGTGCTCTTCGCCGCTCGTCTCGAGAAGCTCAGCTTCGCAAGACGAGGTGCAGCCCGCGGCGGGCGGAGTGCTGCTCGTCCACACTCACCCCCGCGCGTACCACAGCACGGCGCAGAAGTGGCAGCCGCTGCCGCCGATGACGAAGAGGTGCCACACGAAGTGAACATAGCGCAGCCGGTTGTCGAACAGGAACACGATCGCGCCAACCGTGTAGCTCAGGCCGCCGATCGCCAGCCATGCCAGTCCGGCGCCGGGCATGCGCTGCGTCAGCGGCGCTGCGGCGACGAGCGCGACCCAACCCATCGCCACGTACAGCGCGGTGGACCACAGCGGATGCTTCAGCCGGTTCAGCAGCTTGACCACCACGCCGACGGCCGCGATCGCCCAGACGATGCCCGATAGTGTCAGCCCCCACGCGCCGCGCAGCACGCCGAAGTTGAACGGCATGTAGCTGCCGGCGATGAAGAGGTAGATCGCCGCGTGGTCGAAGCGGGCGAACCAGTGCTTGGCGCGGCTCACCGGCAGCGCGTGGTACAGCGTCGAGACCAGGTACAGCAGGATCATCGTGCCGGCGAAGACGCTGACCGCCGCCACATCCACCGCCGTGCCTTGCCGCCCCGCATGCCAGACCAGGATCGGCAACGAGGCGATCGCGAGCAGGAAGCCCAGGCCGTGACTGATCGCGTTGGCGATCTCCTCGCCCAGCGTCTGCGGCCGATCGATGATCCTCGCGGTTGCCATCGGCCGATTCTGCCCGAGCGGGACCTGAAGCAATCGCATGGCTTGGCGCTGCTGACCGAGGAATCGTCATGAAGCACGGCGTCGACGCAACCTCATCAGCGCGCTTCGGTCGTTTCGGAGCGAAGGCCCTCGCGTCGTTGTTCAACTTTCGGGACGAGCCCATGGCGACCGCAGTGCGCTGTCGCCGGAATGGTCCCGATGCCGCGGTTGCGGACCTTCGCCGCGTTGCCCCCGACGGCAGTTCCATGCCGGAACACCGCTGTTTGTTCTAAGTCGTGCACCACACCGGGCAGCCGCACGTGCTGCCGCAAGCGTCCCCCGCGATGCCGTCTGTCAGGGATCTGGCGAGGCCCCGAACATCTCTACTGGCCCGCCAGCAGGACAGGCTCGAAACGCTCGCACCATCTATGTTTGGTCAGCCGCGCACGCCTTCAGGTGCTTGCTGAGTATGCGAACCGCCGTGTTCTGAACATCGATGGGGTCTGCCAATGAACGCAACGCGTCGCCGATGTCGGGCGCCATGAAGAACTGACCCCCCATGTTGCCTCACGGACGAATGCTGCCGGCGCGACGCAGCGTGCCTTGCCTGCTTCAGGGCCCGGCCGGTCAGGGTGTGCCGAGGTAGTGCCTGACGCGCTCGCGCAAGCCCGGTCGTGCCGCGGAGCGGACGAGCGCGGCCAGGTCGGCGTCATGCTGCGGCGCCACGTGCGAGCCATTCAGCGCGCCGTAAAGCGCGCTGCGGCTCCAGTCGTCCAGCGTCGTCGCGGCGGTCAGGGCCTCGGCGATCGCCGCATCCCAGCGGTTCGGCTCCTGCAGTTCGTGCACGAACCCCATCTCGATGGCCTGGGCGGCGTCGAAGGTGGCGGCCTGCTGCTGGATCCGCGCCGCGCGCTCGGCGCCGACGATCCGGCCGAAGCGGCGCGTGCCCAGCACCAGCCCGAACTTCAGCCCCGGCATGCGAAAGCTCGCGTCCGCGCTGGCGATGCGTTGGCGGCAGGCGGCGAACAGGTCGACGCCGGCGCCGAAGTTCCTGCCGTGCGCGAGGGCGACCGTCAGGCACGGCGACGACGCCACGGCCTGCAGCAGCGTCTCGATGCGAACGAAGCGCAGCAGCAGGTCGCCGTCGCTGTGCTGGTCGAGGTCGGCGAAGTCGAAGCCGGCACTGAAGTTCCTGCCCTCGCCGCGGAACACCAGCACCCGCGCGTGCTGCGCATGGGCCTCGGCGACGCCGTCGAGCAGGCGTTCGACCAGGCCGGCCGAGAGGGCGTTGCGCTTGTCCGGGCGCTGCAGGACGAAGGTCCACGCGCCGTCGCGCCGCTCGATGCGCAGCGGTTCGTTTGGCTCGCTCATCGCCCTGCTCCCCGGCCCGCGCGCAGCGGCGCGAGGATCTCGTCGTTGTGCTCGCCCAGAGCGGGCGGACGAAGGCGCACGGGAAACCCTTCTCCACCGAAGCGCATCGGCGAGGCGAAGGTCCGCGTCTGCACGCCGTTAGGCAGTTCCAGCGGCTGCACCCACTGCATGTGCTCGACCTGCGGATCGGCCAGCACCTGCGAGTAGGTGTTGATGGGCGCGCAGGGCACGCCGGCGGCGCGGAATCGATCCAGCCAGGTGGCCGTGTCGGCTCGCGCGAACTCCTGCTCGAGGATCACGAGCAGCGCGTCCTGGTGCCTGGCCCGTGTCGAAGGGGTGGCGAAGCGCTCGTCGTCCAGCAGGTCCGCTCGGGCGAGCACGTCGCAGACGCCGCGCCACAGCGCGTTGTTGCCCGCGGCCATGCCGAAGTAGCCGTCGCGGCTGCGGAAGACGCGGTACGGCGCGTTGCGCGGATGGGCCGAGCCCAGGCGCACGGGGTCGCGGCCGCTGCCGAAGTACTCCGAGGTCTGCAGTGCGGCGATGCCGAGGGTGGCGCCCAGCATCGGCACGTCCAGGTGCGCACCCCGGCCGCTGGCCTGGGCCGAGCGCAATGCCGCAACGATGCCCAGGCTGGCGTACAGGCCGGCCGCGAAGTCGGCCAGCGGCACGCCGCACTTGACCGGCGGGCGGTCGGCCTCGCCGGTGACGCTCATGATGCCGCTCATGGCCTGTACGGTGAGGTCGAAGCCGCCTTCCTGCGAGCGCGGACCGCTCTGGCCGTAGGCGGAGATGGAGCAGTACACCAGCTTCGGGTTGAGCGCGGACAGCGCCGCGTAGCCGACGCCCAGGCGCTCCATCACGCCGGGCCGGTTGTTCTCGATCAGCACGTCGGCGCCGGCGGCCAGCTCGCGCAGCAGGGCGAGGTCGCCCGCGTCCTTGAGGTTGAGCGTGACCGAGCGCTTGTTGCGGTTCAGCGAGGCGAAGTTCTCGCTGTAGCCGTCGTTGATCGGCGGCCAGGCGCGCAGCGTGTCGCCGCCCTCGGGGTGCTCGACCTTGACCACGTCGGCCCCCATGTCGGCCAGCAGCATGCCGCAGAAGGGGCCGGCGGCCACGTTGCAGACCTCGATCACGCGTACGCCGTCCAGTGGCAGGGGCTTGGTCATTTGAAGGGTCCTCTCGTTGGTGCGCGGGGCGTCAGACCGACTCCCCGAAGTAGCCCTTGGTGTAGCCCATGGACCTGGAAAGCTGGCCCGCCGCCTCGATGACGCGCGGGGCCAGCGTCTTCATGCGCGCCGGGGTCAGGCGGTCCAGCGGCCCGGAGATGCCCAGCGCGGCCACCGGCCGCTCGAAGCCGTTGAACACGGTCGCCGCCAGGCCACCGACGCCGTCGCGCCACTCGCCGCGGTTGACGGCGTAGCCCACGCGGCTGACCTTGGCGAGTTCGGCCCTCAGCACCTCGCGGTCGGTGATGGTCGCGGCGGTGAAGCGCTGGAGCCGTTTGGGCATCGCGTCGAGCTGCAGCGACGACTGCGCGGCCAGCAAGGCTTTGCCGGTGGCCACGGCGTGCGCCGGTGCGCGACCGCCCACCATCGAGTAGGCGCGGATCGGCTGCACGCTGTCGATCTTGTCGATGTAGATGACGTCCAGGCCGTCCAGGATGGACAGGTGGATGGTCTCGCCGCTCTCGCGGGCCAGGGTGGCCATGTGCGGCGGCGCGATCTTGCGCACGTCGAGCTGGCCCTGCTGGCGCACACCCATGGCGAACATCTTCAGGGTGCCCCGAAAGCTGCCGTCGATCGGATCCCGCTCCACGTAGCCGGCGTGGATGAGCGTCTGCAGCGTGCGGTGGGCGTTGCTGCGCGTGAGCCCGGTGCGCGCCGCGACATCGTCGATGACGCGCGCCTGCCCCTGCATGTCGGCGATCGCCTCCAGCACGGCCAGGCCCTTCAGCAGCGTCTTGTCCATCGGCAGGTTCCGTTCAGACGAATAGGTTGTTCAAAATCTAGGATCAGTGTACTGCATGTCGGGAGTTTGTGGCTTGACAAAGTAAGCGATGTCTCCCTACTATCTCTCGTCAAAGTAGGAAACGTGTCCTGAATTTTGGGACTTTTCATTCGGTTCCACAGGCCGCACACGGTGGCGGCAATCCATCAAGGAGACACAACGCCATGAAGGTCTGGATATCCGGTCTGCTGGCCGTCGCGGCCAGCCTCGTCGCCGCCGCTGCCGGTGCCGCCGACTACCCGATGAAGCCGATCACGCTACTGGTGTCCTACCCTGCGGGCGGCAGCGTCGATGTCACCGCGCGCATCCTTCAGGGGCCTCTGGCGCGCGAGCTGGGTCAGCCGGTGGTGGTCGACAATCGCGCCGGGGCGGGCGGCAGCATCGCCACGGCGCAGGTGGCACGGGCGCCGGCCGATGGCTACACGGTGATGTTCACGCTCTCGTCACACACCATCAATCCGGCCATCTACAGCAAGCTGCCCTTCGACACCGAGAAGGACTTCGCCCCCGTGTCGCTGGTGGCCTCCACGCCGCAGATGCTGGTGGCCCATCCGAGCTTTCCGCCGTCCAGCCTTGCCGAGCTGGCAAGCTACGCGCGGGGCAGAAAGGAAGGCATCTCCTATGGTTCGGCGGGCACGGGCTCGCCGGGCCACATGGCCGGTGAGCTGTACCGCATCAAGACCGGTCTGCCGATGGTGCATGTCGCCTACCGTGGCGGCGGTCCGGCCACCGTGGACGTGCTGAGCGGTCAAATCCCGCTGCTGTGGGTGTCCTTGCCCGCCATCGCGCAGTACATCAAGACGGGCAAGGTGAAGGCGCTGGCGGTGTCGACGCTGTCGCGGTTCCCCGAATTCCCCAACGTGCCGACCGTGGCCGAGACGATTGCGGGCTTCAACGTCGACTCCTGGAACGCGATGTTCGTGCCCGCGGCCACGCCGCCGGCCGTGGTCAAGAGACTCGAGCAGGCGGTGATGTCCGTGACGCGACAGCCCGAGGTGCAACAGGCACTGCTCAAGCAGGGTGCCACCGCGGTGGGCAGCAGCGCCCGTGAGCTGGACAAGGTCGTCAAGACGGAGATCCCGCTTTGGCAGTCGCTCACGAAGGAAGCCAACATCAAGGCCGACTGAACGTGCTGCCGCGCTGCCGAGGGTCACGCTCCAGGTGATCGACGGCGCCAGCACGCAGACCGGGCACGTGCTCGAGTCGGGCATGGTCGACTTCGGCGTCGTGCCCAATGCCGACGAGGTGCCGGGCATCGAGAGCGAGCCGCTCTTCCACGAGCACCTGTACCTGCTGCGGCGCGCCGAGGGCGCCGGCGTGCAGCCGGCGCAGATTCCGTTCGCCGAGGCCGCGGCGGTGCCGTTGGTGCTGGGGCCGCGCAGCCTTCACTTGCGCCGCTATCTCGAACGGCAGGCGACGGCGCTCGGCCTCGCACTGAACGTCGCGCACGAGCAGCGCTCGGCCAACACGATCGCCGGCTTCGTGCGCGCCGGGCTCGCCGCCACGGTGGCCAACTGGCCGAGCGTGCGCGAGTTCTTCCCCGACGGCCACGTGTCGGCACAGCGCATCGTGCAGCCCGAGCTCGAGCGCACGATCGCGATCGGCCATGCCGCGGCGCGGCCGCTGAACCGGGCGGCGCGCGCCACATACGACGTGCTGAGGGGCCTGCTGCTGGCGCGCGTGCGCGACGGGCGCTGGCGCGGCGACGCGATCGACGCCGGGCGCTGAGGCCGGCGACGGCCGCATTCAGGGGCACAGCCCTCACTCGCCTGGGCAACGCTCGGCGACGCTCGCAGCGGCCGACGTAACGCCGCGGTCGCGTACGAAAAAGTGCACGCGCCAAGTGCACAGGGTGCGTCGGCTGGGGACTTCGATTCAGCGACCGGATGCCGACAATGGCGCCATGAGCAACGCGCGACCCACCTTCGAAGAGACGCGGCACGACTGGCACGCCGACCCATCGAACTGGCGCGCCGGCGCGATGTTTCAGCCCAAGGGGCTCGGCGTCGTTTGGCCGGAGCATCGTCGCAGGCGCCACCGAACCATGATGCGTGCCCTTGTCCTGCTGTCAGCGGGCGCGGCAGCGCTTGCGGTGCTCGCTCGCGTCCTGCACATGGCTGCGTAGCGACGGGTCAGCGGCACGCGTCGATCACGGCGTTCCGCCGGTCCCCTGCCGCCGCATCGGGCTCTTGCGTGCGCCGTGCCGGCTGCGCCGCGCGAGGTGCTAGTCTCGCCGTCCCCAGCGGCCTTCGCGCAACGCGACTCCTGAACACCGATGCCCAGCTCTCGCAAACCGGTGGCCGCGCGCGATGCGCAGACCGTGCTCGTGCTGCAAGGCGGCGGCGCGCTCGGCGCCTATCAGGGCGGCGTGTTCGAGGCGCTCGCGGCGCACGGGCATCAGCCCGACTGGGTGGTGGGCACCTCGATCGGTGCGATCAACGGCGCGATCATCGCCGGCAATCCGCCCGAGCGGCGGCTCGAGCGGCTGCGCGCGTTCTGGGACGAGATCGCGCGAGACGAACCGCTGGCGCCGATCGCCGCGTCGCCGTGGGCCGCGTGGCTCGCGCCGTGGTTCGGGCCGTGGGCCAGCGCCGGCGTGGTGTGGGACACGTTGACGCGCGGCATCCCCGGCTTCTTCGAGCCCCGAGGCGGCGCCGCGCTCGACATCCGCAGGACGCTGCCGACGCGCGAGGCGAGCTTCTACGACACGACCCCGCTGCGGCGCACGCTCGAGCGCCTGGTCGATTTCGAGTACCTCAACGCCGGCCCCGTGCGCTGTACCGTCTGCGCGGTCGACATCGCGGCGGGCGAGCAAGTGACCTTCGACACGCGCAAGCACCGGCTCGGCCCGCAACACATCATGGCCAGCGGCGCGCTGCCGCCGGGCTTCCCGCCGATCGTGATCGACGGCCGCGCGTACTGGGACGGCGGCATCTACTCCAACACGCCGGTCGACGTGGTGATGGACGACGCCGAGCGCCGCGACACGCTGGCCTTCATGGTCGATCTGTGGGACCCGACCGAGGACGAGCCGCGATCGATCAGCGCCGCGCTGATGCGCCACAAGGACATCCAGTATGCAAGCCGCACGCGCGAGCACCTCGAGGATCACCGCACGATGCAGAACCTGCGCCGCGCGGTCGATCTGCTGTGGCGGCAGGCGAGCCCGGCGCAGCGGGCGAATCCGCGATTGCAGCGTGCCGCGCGGCTCGGCTGCGGCAGCACGATCGACATCGTGCGGCTGATCCTGAAGGCCACGCCCGAGGACGATCACAACAAGGACATCGACTTCGCGCGCAGCCGCATCGAGCGCCGCTGGCAAACCGGCCGGCGCGACGCCGAGCGCGCGCTGCGGCACAAGGCCTGGTTGCAGCCGCCACCGGCCGACGCCGGCATGGTGATCCACGCACTGCTGCAAGACGAAGGCGGGGCATGACGGTGACCGAGATCCGGATCGAGGGCGCGCGGGCCCTGCAGCGCCGGCTCCGCGTCAACGCATTCGCGAGCTGATCGGAAGCCATCGGTGGAAAAGTTCGACATCATCGTGGTGGGCGGCGGCGTCATGGGCACGTCGGTGGCCTACCACCTCGCCAAGCTCGGCGCTCGCAGCGTGCTGCTGCTCGAACGGCAGACGATCGGCGCCGGCACGACGTCGCAGTCGTCGGGCATCCTGCGCACGCACTACTCGGTGCGCGAGAACGTCGAGCTGGCCCGCCGCTCGTGGGCCGCGTTCAACGACTTTGCCGCGTACATGGAGGACGACGAGGCGTCGTGCGGACTCGTCAAGTGCGGCTATCTGATCGCCGCTGCCGAAGGCGACAAGCTGGAGCCGCTGCGCGCCTCGCTCGAGCAGCAGCAGGCGCAGGGCATCCGGCTCGAGTACCTGAACCGCAGCGCTGCTGCCGCCTTGCTGCCGATCGCGTCGTTCGACGATGCCGCGTTGATCGGGTTCGAGCCCGATGCGGGCTTCGCCGACGCCTACCTGGTGGCAACGAGCTTCGCCAAGGGCGCGCGACGCGGCGGCGTCAAGATCAAGGAGGGCGTGTCGGTCCAACGCCTGGTCATGGCGGGGTCGCGCGTGGTCGGCGTCGCCACCAGCGCGGGTGAATTCGCCTGCGACACGCTCGTGAGCACGCAGAACATCTGGACGCCGGAGCTCGGGCGCTGGGTCGGCATCGCCATGCCGGTGGTGCCCGAGCGCCACGCCGTGCTCGCGCTGGAGTGTGCTGCCGCGCCCTACACCTTCGCGATGCCCGTGTTCAAGGACCTGTCGTCGCCCGGCATGCTGTACTGCCGAAGCTACGGCGGCAAGCAGATGCTGGTCAGCGAAGGCCTCGTCGGCGAGAAGCTGTCGGCATCGAATGATCAGCAGGGCGACGTGTCGCTCGACGTCGTGGCCGAGGTCGGTGCGCAGGTGGCGCGGCGGTTTCCATCGTACGAGTCGGCCGGGCTGGCCTCGTCGTGGACCGGCGTCTACGACGTCACGCCGGACTGGAACCCGGTGCTTGGGCGGCTGCCCGGCGTCGAAGGCCTGGTGATGGGCTTCGGCTTTTCCGGCCACGGCTTCAAGCTCTCGCCGACCGTGGGCCTCGTGCTCGCGCAGACCGCGCTGGGGATGGCGACGGCCGTTGCGCTCGAGCCGTATTCGATCGAGCGCTTCGCCACGGGCTCCCTGCTGGTCGGCCGGTACGGCCTGGGCGCAGTGTCTTGACCTTGCCGATTCAGTCGCGCACCTCGTACACGCCGAGCTTGCGATGCAGCGGTGATTCGTCGGCCACGAACAGAAACGCCGGCTGCGTGGCCGAGGTGTTGGCCAGCGTGACGCCGGTGTAGCCCGGCGTGCAGGCGGTGTCGGCCTCGCCGAGCGTGAAGCTCGCGCCGTCGTCGCTGCGCAGCGTGGCGCGGCCCTCGATGGTGTGGAACACCGCCGCCGGCGAGCGCGCCGGCAGGCGCAGCGTCTGCCCGGGGCGCAGCATCAGCGCGTAGAAGCCGAGGATGTTCAGCGCCGGGCCGCCGCTCTCGGGATTCACGTATTCCACCTGCACGCATTCGAGGCCGGGCCTGTCCTCGGCGAGCGCGAGCAGCGCCGCGCGCGCGTCGGCCCACGGATAGCGCAGCATCGGATAGCCGGCGTCGGAGCGCGCGAACACCGGGCTCGGCGCAACACCGCCACGCGCGTAGGCCCGGTTGCCGCTGCCGGGCTCGACGCTCTGCCGCGCACCGCCGATCACGTACGAGGTCTCGGTGTAGTACACGAGCGGCAGGTCCAGCACGTCGAGCCACACCACGGGATCCTTGCCGTCGTGGCCGTGCTCGTGCCACAGGCCGGTGGGCGTGAGGATCAGGTCGCCGCGGCTCATCGGGCACTTCTCGCCGCCCACCGTGGTCCAGGCGCCGTTGCCCTCGACCACCATGCGCACGGCATTGGGCGTGTGGCGATGCGACGGTGCCCACTCGCCGGGCAGCAGCAGCTGCATGCCGAGGTAGATCGCGGCGCTGGCCTGCATCTTCTCGAGGCCGTGGCCGGGGTTGGCCATCACCAGCACGCGGCGTTCGGCCTTTTCCATCGGCGTCAGCTCGCCGGCGCGCATCAGCAGCGGGCGCAGCGTGCGGTATGGCCAGCAGGTGGCCTGCGTGCGGCGGGCCGGCACCTTCGGCGGCAGCACGGCGCGCAGGCTCGGCCACAGCGGCACGAGGTTCAGCTGGGTGAGTTCGTCGCGGTAGCTTTGCGGCAGGTCTTCGAGGCGGCCGAGGGCTTCCATGCAGGTCTCCTTGCGTTCAAGCCTGCGCGAGGCAGTTCGTGACGTTCCAGCCGTAGAGCCACTCCAGCGCATCGTAGAAGCGCTCGGGCGTGCGGCCCTGCCACAGCGAGTTGCGCACCAGGCGCTCGACGCCGGCCGCATGGTAGATGCGGCCCATCTCGCGGCCCGAGAGCACGATGCGCGCGGTGCGCGCGACGCGGCTCTTCTCGTACAGCGCGAGCGCGCGCGGCCAGTCGTTGCCGTGCACGCGCAGCGCCTCGCCGAGCGTGACCGCGTCTTCCATCGCCATGCAGGCGCCCTGGGCCATGTACTGCGTGGTCGGATGCGCGGCATCGCCGAGCAGCGTGGCGCGGTCGAACACCCAGGTCGCGATCGGCTCCTTGTCGGCCGTGGCCCAGCGCTTCCAGCTCTTCGGCAGGTCGATCAGCTGCCGCGGTTTGGGGCTGATGCCCTGAAAGTAGCTCTGCACCTCCGCCTTGCTGCCCTCGGTGACGCCCCACTCTTCGGCGTTGCGCGAGTGGAAGGTCACGACCACGTTGTACTGCTCGCCGCCGCGCAGCGGGTAGTGCACGAGGTGGCACTTGGGCCCGGCCCACAGGCTGGCGGCGTTCCACTTGAGGTCGTCGGGGAAGTCGTTCTTGTCGACCACCGCGCGGTACACCACGTGGCCGGTGATGCGCGGCGGATCGTTCACGTACTGCGCGCGCACCACCGAGCGCACGCCGTCGGCACCGATCAGCGCGCAGCCGCTGAAGGCCCTGCCGTCGGCGCAGTGCGCGGTGACGCCGCCGGCGCTCTGCTCCACGCGCTCCACGCGCGTGCGAGTGAAGAACTCGACGCGGCCGGTCTCGCGCGCGCCTTCCAGCAGCGACAGATGCACGTCGACGCGGTGGATCACCGCATACGGGTTGCCGAAGCGCGCACGAAACGCCTCGCCGGTGGGCATGCGGCCGACCAGCGATTCGTCGATCGCGTCGTGCATCACCATGTAGTCGGTGTAGACGGCGCGGCCGCGCGCCTTCTCGCCGACGCCCAGCGCATCTAGCGCCGAGAACGCGTTGGGGCCGAGCTGGATGCCGGCACCGATCTCGCCGATCTCGGGCGACTGCTCGAGCACCTGCACGCGAAAGCCGCGGCGCACCAGCGCCAGCGCGGCGGCCAGGCCGCCGATGCCGCCGCCGGCGACGATCACGGGGAGTTCGGACTGCGCTGCGGCCATGGCCACACCTCCAGGGCCGCGCGCCGGCCCGGCGTATCATCAGTATGCTGATGATCAGTATAGGTTCGCGACACCGCCCTGCATGCGGGAAAACCAGCAACCCCGGCGATCGCGAGCCTGCCGAACATCGGTGCTCGCATCCGCGCTCTCGACCGCTTCCGCCATGCCCAGCGCCAAGACCCGCGCCCGCGCGGCGCCGCCAACCGTGGACCTCGCTGCCCAGCCGGGCCATTTGATCCGGCGCCTGCAGCAGATCGCGGTGGCCGTGTTCCTGCAGGAAACCGGGGTCAGCGCCCTCACGCCGGTGCAGTTCGCGGCGCTGCAGTCGGTGGCCAATCAGCCCGGGCTCGACCAGCGCTCGCTGGCGCGCCTGATCGGCCTCGACACCTCCACCGTCGCCGGCGTGATCGACCGCCTCGAAGCCCGCGCGCTGCTGGCGCGCAGCGCATCGGACACCGACCGCCGCGTGCGGCTGCTCACGCTCACGCCGCAGGGCGCTGCGGCGCTGGCCGACGTGCTGCCGGCGATGAAGCGGGCGCAGGAGCGCATCCTGTCACCGCTGGCCCGCGCCGACCGGCGCACCTTCATGCGGCTGCTGAAGACGCTGGTGGAGTCGAACAACGAATTGAGCCGCGCGCCGACCGACGTCTAGTGTGGCTCGCGGCCTGGAACCGCACGCGCGGCCGGCCACCGCTGCCCGGCAGCGCCCGATGCGTCGTCAGAAGCTGTAGCCCAGGCCGAAGCTCAGCTGCGGCACGGCCCGCACCTTGGCCACGCCGTCGCGCAGCTGCGCGAGCTCGATGTCGATGTCGCTCTGCGATACCGCGCTCGCCGCCGGGCCCGACAGCTCGTAGGAGACCTTGGCCTTGCCGATCGACGCGCCGACGTCGAACGAGAAACGCAGGCCCCCGCCCAGCCCATGGCCCCAGCCGAGGCCGAGGTACGGCGTCGTCGACGGGAACTTCACCAGCACGCGCTGACGGTCCTGCGCGGTGGTGGTGTAGGTGGTGTTGCCGATCGTCAGCGAGCCGCCGGCGCCGCTGGCCAGCAGGTCGAGCTTGTAGTCGTTGGCGGTGACGCCGGCGGTGAGGCGGAAGCTCCCGCCCATCGGGAACCAGTCGCCGAGCAGCGCGAGCCGGCCGGTGCGCAGCTTGCCGTCGTAGGCGATGCCTTCCTCGTTGAAGCGGTCGCTGCGGCTGCCGAGCGTCGCGTAGTCCGCGCGAACGCCGAATTGGCTCGACAGCGGTTGCGCGTAGCCGAGCATCACGCCGGGCATGCCGAACTTGGTGTAGATCTCGCCGGCGTGGGCTGCGCCGGCGCAAGCCAGCAGGGCGAACACGGCAGCGAGGCGGGTGTGAGACATGGGCGGCTCCAGGCGCGACGGCGCGATGACGGTGGACGTGGCATTGTCGGTGGCCTTGCGGCGCGGCCGCGCCGAAGAAGACGGCCAACACCCGCCAGTTCGTGTCGAGTCGTAGCGCCGCCGCGGCCGGGCGCTATGCTGGCCCGCCGCGCCGTGCGGCACCCCGCTGACCTGCCACACCCCCGAACACCGATGCAAGCCCTCGATGCCACCGCCGCCCGCGCCGTCGTGCCCCGGCCGGCCGCCACCACGCTGATCCTGCGCGACGGCGCGCAGGGCGCCGAGATGCTGATGGTGCGCCGCTCGCCGAACGCGAGCTTCATGCCCGGCGCCTACGTGTTCCCCGGCGGCGCGGTCGATGCAGCCGACGCGCTGGCCCATGAAGCCTGCGACGAATCGACGGCGCAGCTGGCCGCGCGCATCGGCGCCGTCACCGGCGTCGGCGATGCGGCGCTCGCCTACGCCGTGGCGGCGCTGCGCGAGTGCCTGGAGGAATGCGGCCTCTGGCTCGGCGACGACGCGCCGGGCGCCGATCTCGCTGCGCTGCGCGCGCGGCTGCATGGCGGCGCGCCGATGGTCGAGGTGGCGTCGCATGCTGCGCTGCCGCTGCGCGCGTCGGCGCTGCAGCCCTGGAGTCACTGGGTCACGCCGCTCGGCGTGCCCAAGCGTTTCGACACGCTGTTCTTCGCGGTGCGCGCACCGGCTGGGCAGCAGCCGACGGTCGATGCCGGCGAAACGACCACGCTCGCCTGGGTGCGGCCCGAGCAGGCGATGGCGCAGCATGCGCAGGGCGCGTTCCCGATGGAGTTCGCCACCGTGAGCACGGTGCGCTCGCTGCTGCCGCTGGCGCCGCGCGGCGTGCAGGCGCTGCTGGATCATGCCGGCGCGCAGCGCTCGCTGAAAGCGCTGCACCCGCGCCTCGTGCTCGATGCCTCGCGGCGCGTGCTGGGCATCCGCCTTCCGGGCGACGACGGCTACGACGCGCTGGACGGCGACTGAACGGCCGCGTTCACCACGAAGGAAGGGCGTGTGCGGGCGCGCAACTGCCCGCAGCCGCCTTCCACGTCCTGCGCGGCCGACTGGCGCAGCCGCGTCAGCACGCCGCGGCGGTTGAGCGCGCGCGCCATCGCCCAGGCCCGCTCGGCGCTCGGGCGCGCAAAGGACAGGCCCTCGACGGCGTTGTACGGGATCAGGTTGAGCATCGCGTGCCGGCCGCGCAGCAGCGGCACCAGCGCCTCGACCTCGTCGTCGCCGTCGTTGATGCCGGCCAGCAGCGTCCACTGCACCTGCATCGGGTAGCCGGTGGCGCGCGCGTAGGCATCGCCGAGCGCCACCAGCTCGGCAGGCGTGATGCGCGGCGCCTTCGGCAGCAGCCGCTCGCGCAACTCGGCGCGCGTGCTGTGCAGCGACAGCGCCAACGCCGGCTTCACGCGGCCTCTGGGCAGTGCATCGAAGACGCGCCGGTCGCCGACGGTGGAGAAGACCAGGTTCTTGTGGCCGATGCCGCCTTCGGTGCCGAGCAGCTCGATCGCCTCGAGCACCGCCTCCAGGTTGTGCGCCGGCTCGCCCATGCCCATGAACACCACCTTGGCCACGGCGCGGCGCGCGCGCGCCAGCACCACCTGCGCCACGATCTCGGCACTGCCGAGCTGGCGCTGCAGGCCGCCGCGGCCGGTCATGCAGAAGCTGCAGCCCACCGCGCAGCCGACCTGCGTCGACACGCAGAGGCCGCCTTTGGGCAGCAGCACCGATTCCACCGTCTGGCCGTCATGCAGCGCCACGAGCAAACGCTGCGAGCCGTCGGCCGCCGCGTGGGCCTCGCGCAGCGTGGCCAGGGCCTGCAGCTCGCGGCCGAGCGCGGGCAGCGCCTCGCGCACGGCGAGCGGCAGGAAGTGCTGGGCCTTCGTTCGCCCCTCGTGCAGCGGCCTGGCGCGCAGCCACTGGCGCAGGATGCGCGCCTCGTGCAGCGGCGCCGCGCCGTGACGGCGCAGCGCGTGCCTGAGTTCGTCGAGCTGCATGGTTGCCGCTCAGTGCACCTTCAGTACACCACCACCGAACGGATCGACTCGCCGCGCTCCATCAGCTCGAAGCCGTGATTGATGTCCTCCAGCTTCAGCGTGTGGGTGATCAGCGGGTCGATCTGGATCTTGCCGTCCATGTACCAGTCGACGATCTTCGGCACGTCGGTGCGGCCGCGCGCGCCGCCGAAGGCCGAGCCCATCCACGCCCGGCCGGTGACGAGCTGGAACGGCCGCGTGGCGATCTCCTGCCCTGCCGCCGCGACGCCGATGATCACGCTCTTGCCCCAGCCCTTGTGGCAGCACTCGAGCGCCTGGCGCATCGTGGTCGTGTTGCCGATGCACTCGAAGCTGTAGTCGGCGCCGCCGTCGGTGAGCTGCACGATGGCGTCGACGATGTTGGCGTGCTCCTTCGGGTTCAGAAAGTGCGTCATGCCGAAGCGCCGCGCCATGGCCTCGCGCGCCGGGTTGATGTCGACGCCGACGATTCGGTCGGCGCCGACCATCTTCGCGCCCTGGATCACGTTCAAGCCGATGCCGCCGAGCCCGAACACCACCACGTTGGCGCCGGCCTCGACCTTCGCGGTGAACAGCACCGCGCCGACGCCGGTGGTGACCCCGCAGCCGATGTAGCAGACCTTGTCGTAGTGGTCGGTATGGCAGATGCCGGTGGCCTTCACCTCGACCAGCACTTCGCCGACGCGCGGCCCCGCCAGGTCGACGGTCTCGATGGCGAGCGGCGCGCCGGCCTTCCAGGCCACCGCGGCGCGTGTCTTCATGCAGCGTCTCCGGATCGTGGAGCGCGCAGCGTAGCTCATGCGCGCCCGGCGGCTGCGCGCGCGCTGCGCTGGTGTATGGTCGCGCCATGCCGGCCGGAGTGTTGCGCCATGCCGCCGCATCGCTGCTCGTGGCGATGCTCGCCGTGCTCGCCGCCTGCGGCACCGCACTGCGCAGCGGCCGCGACGGGCCCGGCGCAAACCCGCCGCCGAACCTGATGCAGGTGCCCGATGCCGAGCCGCGCGTGGAGCCGATCCGCAGCGGCGGCCCCAACAAGCCCTACGAGGTGCTCGGCCGCGCCTATTCGCCGCTGGCCACCGACGCGCCGCTCGCCGAGCGCGGCCTCGCGTCGTGGTACGGCCGCAAGTTCCACGGCCGGCCGACCTCCAACGGCGAGATCTACGACATGTACGCGATGACCGCCGCGCACAAGACGATGCCGATCCCGAGCTATGCGCGCGTGCGCAACCCGGCCAACGGGCGCGAGGTGATCGTGCGCATCAACGACCGCGGCCCGTTCCATGCCGGCCGCGTGATCGACCTCAGCTACACCGCGGCGCTGAAGCTCGGCGTGCTCAACGCAGTGGCGCCGGTGGAGGTCGAGCGCATCACCTTCGAGGCCATTCGCACCGGCGCGTGGCGCGGCGGCGATGTGCGCGTTGCCGCGGCCGGTGCGGCGGCGTCGGCTTCAGAGGCGGCGCCGGTGCCAGCGCCACCAGCGAGCGAGGCGGCGGCCGCCGAGCCCGCGCCCGTCGCGGCAGGTGCGCTCGCCGGCGCGCCCGAGGTGGGCACCAGCGCCACGCGCCCCCTGGCCGATGCACCACGCGGCTTCTGGATGCAGCTCGGCGCCTTCCGCGAGCGCGACGGTGCGCTCGACTTCCAGCGCAAGGTCGAGCGCGAGCTCGAATGGCTGGGCCCGCTGCTGGCGGTCTTCCGCGATCGCGAGCTGCACCGGCTGCAGGCCGGGCCCTACGCCACCCGCGGCGAGGCCTTCGCCGCCGCCGAGCGGCTGCGCGGCGAGCTGCAGCTGGTGCCGCTGATCGTCGAGCGCCGTTGAGCCGTCGGGCTCAGGCCATCGAGCCCGCGTGCTTGAGCACGGCAATGAAGTGGCAGCTGCTGCCGGCGAGCACGAACAAGTGCCACACCAGGTGGCCGAAGCGCAGCCGCGCGTCGATCACGAAGAACAGCGTGCCCACGGTGTAGGCGATGCCGCCGGCCAGCAGCCACAGCACGCCCTCGCGCCCCAGGCTGGCCAGCAGCGGCTGCGCCGCCGCCAGCACGAACCAGCCGAAGGCCAGGTACAGCGCCGTCGACAGCGCCTTGTGGCGCAAGAAGCCGGCCAGCTTGAGCATCGCGCCGATCAGCGCCACGGCCCACACGCCGGCCAGCAGCGGTGCGCCCAGCGCGTGGCCGAGCGCGAACGGCGTGAAGCTGCCGGCCATGAAAACGAAGATCGCCGCATGGTCGGCGCGCCTGAGCCAGACCTTGCTGCGGCCGACGGGCGCCGCATGGTAGGCCGACGACACCGCGTACAGCAGCAGCATCGTCGCCGCGAAGATCCACACCCCGGCCTCGCGCATCGAGCCGCGCGCCGCGCCGTCGGCGGCCAGCACCGGCATCGCCGCCAGCGCCAGCAGCACACCGATGCCGTGGCTGGCCGTGTTGGCGTTTTCCTCGCGCCGCTGCAGCGTCGTCGTGCTCGCCATGGCCGTCTCCCCTGTCGCGCGTGATCGCGCTGACCTCTGCAACGCAGTGTGATCAGTCGCGCGGACAGCCACATCCCGCGTGCGTGGGAACACGCTCCCGCGTCTGCAGGGAGGACTTGCCCGAGGTCGTGAACGGCATCACGGCGCGCGGCGCGGCGCGCGGGAGCACCCCTAGACAGGCTCGGTGTACCTCGGATCCTCGTGCAGCGCCCAGTAGGCGTTCTGAAGCTGCTGCGTCACCGGACCGAACGTGCCTGCGCTGCGGCCGCCGATCGGCCGGCCGTCGAGCTTGGCGATGGCGATCACGCCGCCGCCGGTGCTGGAGAGGAACACCTCGTCGGCGGCGCGCAGCTCGTCGACCGTCCACGGCCGCAGCTGCACCTCGTGGCCCGCTGCGCGCGCGAGCTCGATCACCGTGCGGCGTGACACGCCTTCGAGCACGCCGCTGGCGGCGGTGACCAGTCGCTTGGCGCCGCCACCGGCGTCGAACACGCCGAAGACGTTGAAGCCCGGCCCCTCGGTGACGTGGCCTTCGGCATCGAGCAGCACCACCGTCTCGCCGCCGTGCTCGTAGGCCTCGTACAGGCCTTTCACGAAGTCGAGCCAGTGGTAGTTCTTGATGCGCGCATCGACACTCGAGCTCGGGATGCGGCGCGGCGAGCCGACGACGAGGTCGATGCCGCGCTTCTGTTTCTCGGGGTCGGCGATCCACACGAACGGGATCGCGAACGCCATGAACGTATTCGTGCAGGTGCGCGGGTCGCGCGAGCCCGGCGCCGGCTGGCCGCGCGTGCACAGCACCTCGACGTAGGCGTTGCTCAAGGCGGCGCGGCGCACGCACTCGTGCATGATCTGGCGGATCTCGTCGCGGCTCCGGCCCGGGTTGAGGCGCAGCGCGTCGCAGCTGGCGAAGAAGCGGTCGAGGTGCGCGTCGAGCCTGAAGAAGCGGCCCTGCCACACATGCGCCACGTCGTAGGTGGCATCCGAATGCAGAAAGCCCCAGTCGAAGACCGAGATCTTCGCCTGCTCGGGCGGCACGAACTCGCCGCCGACATACGCACATCCTTGCATCGCAGCCTCCTTCAGTTCAGCGCCCGCCGCTCACGGCGAGCACGGTGCCGGTGACGTAGCTCGCCTCGTCCGACAGCAGCCAGGCCACCGCGTTGGCGCATTCCATCGCGGTGCCCGGCCGTTGCATCGGGACCACCGAGGCCGAGTTGAACGCGCGCTGCGCGTCGCCGCTGGCGGCGTGGATCTCGGTGTCGATGATGCCGGGGCGGATGGCGTTGACGCGCACGCCCTCGGTGGCCAGCTCGCGGCCCAGGCCCACGGTGAGCGAATCGATCGCGCCCTTGCTGGCCGCGTAGTCGACGTACATGCCCGGTGCGCCGAGTGCGGCGGCCACGCTCGAGAGGTTCACGATGCCGCCGCCGGCGCCGCCGTGGCGCGTGCTCATGCGCCGCACCGCCTCGCGGCTGCAGAACACGGTGCCCAGCACGTTGATGTCGAACATGCGGCGCCAACGCTCGCTGCTCATTTCGTCGAAGCGCGCCTTCATGTCGACGATGCCGGCGTTGTTGACCAGCGCGCCGAGCGGGCCCCAGGCCGCGTCGATCGCGGCGAACATCGAGCGCACGGCCGCCTCGTCGGCCACGTCGGCGCGCAGCACCAGCGCGCGGCGGCCCTGAACGCGCACCTGCGCCGCGACGTGCTCGGCGGCGGCCGCATCGCGCGCGTAGTTCACGGCCACGTCCCAGCCCGCGGCCGCGAGCCTGAGTGCGCAGGCCGCGCCGATGCCGCGGCTGCCGCCGGTGACGAGTGCGGTGCGCGGCGCGGGCATGCGGCTCTCCTGTGGCGCGTGTGGACGAACGCCGATTGTGGCCCTACGGGCTGGCCCGGGCTGGCAAGGCCTTGGCGTATCGCTACATTGGCGGCATGAACCCCGTCAGCGTGCGCCCGGCCCGGCCGAGCGACTTCAACGCCTGGCTGCCGCTGTGGCGCGGCTACCAGCTCTTCTACAAGGTCGACATCGCCGACGCGGTGACGCGCGAAACCTGGCGACGCTTCCACGACGACGCCGAGCCGATGCACTGCTCGCTCGCCGAGCGCGACGGCCGCGTGATGGGCATCGTGCACTTCATCGAGCACCGCAGCTGCTGGACGAGCGGCAACTACATGTACCTGCAGGACCTGTTCACCGACGCCACGGTGCGCAACGCCGGCATCGGCCGCGCGCTGATCGAGCACGTTTATGCCCAGGCCAAGGCGCGCGGCTGCGCGCGCGTGCACTGGCTGACGCACGAGACGAACGCGACCGCGATGCAGCTCTATGACCGCATCGCCGACCGCTCGGGCTTCGTGCAGTACCGCAAGGTGCTGTGATGCGTGCACTCGTCGCGCCCGTGCTGTTGCTGGCGGCCTGCACCGCGCAAGGCCCGGCGCCTTCGCCAGGCCCGGTGCGGGCATCGACGCAGGCGCAGCCCGCCTCGGCCTGCCCGGCGCTGGCGCAGCAGGCATCGCTGCCCGGCGTGCGCGTCACCGCCTCGGTGCTGGTGGCCGCCGGCGCAGAGAAGCCCAAGCTGCCCAACGGGCAGGACGCGAGCGACGTTGCGCTGCCCGAGCACTGCAAGGTGGCCGGCCGCATCGACGAGCGCACCGGCGCCGACGGCAAGCCGTATCACACCGGCTTCGAGCTGCGCCTGCCCACGGTGTGGAACGGCCGCTTCTTCTACCAAGGCGGCGGCGGCAACGACGGCATCATCAACCCCGCCATCGGCCGCAACACCGGCGGCACCGGCTTTCGCGACAACGCGCTGACGCGCGGCTTCGCGGTGGTGAGCACCGACGCCGGCCACCAGAGCCCGACGCCGGAGTTCGGGCTCGATCCGCAGGCGCGCGTCGAGCATGCGTATCGCGCGCACGAGCGCACCGCGCTCACGGCCAAGGCGCTCGTCGCGGCCTACTACGGCCGCGGGCCGGAGCGCAGCTACTTCCTCGGCTGCTCGGGCGGCGGGCGCCAGGGCATGATGTTCACGCAGCGCTTCCCCGATCTGTTCGACGGCGTCATCGCCAGCGCGCCGGCGATGCGCGTCAGCGAAGGCGCGACGATCGCCGCCGCGTGGACGGTGCAGAAGTTCCTCGCCGTCGCACCGAACGGCGCCGATGGCCAGCCGGTGCTCGCCAACGCGCTCGGCGACGCGAACCTGAAGCGCGTGGCCCGCGGCGTGCTCGACGCCTGCGACGCTGTCGATGGCCTCGCCGACGGCATGGTGCAGGACATGGCCGCGTGCAAGCCCGACCCCGCCGCCTGGCAATGCCCGGCCGGCGGCGACGGCTGCTTGAGCGCGCCGCAGGTGAGCGCGCTGCGCGACATGATGGCCGGCCCGCGCAACCGCGCCGGGCAGGCGCTGTACTTCGGCTGGCCGTGGGACCCGGGCCTCGCCGCGCCCGACTGGCGCAACTGGACGCTCGGCACCGCGCAGCAGGGCGCGCCGAACGCGCGCCACATCACGCTGATGGCCGGCGCGCTGGGCCATGAGTTCGTCACGCCGCCGGACCCGGCGCTCTCGACCTTGAACTTCGACTTCGACCGCGACCCGCCGCGCATGCAGGCCTTTCACCGCGTCTACGACACCGCAGACGACGTGCAGCTCGCGGGCTTTCGCGCGCGCGCCGGCAAGCTGATGTTCTTTCACGGCAGCGCCGACCCGATCTTCTCGGCGCTCGAAGTCGTCGACTACCAGCAGCGGCTCAACAGCGCGCACGGCGCGGCACGCGCCGCGGAATTCGCGCGCACCTTCATCGTGCCGGGCATGACGCATTGCGCCGGCGGCCCGGCCACCGACGGCTACGACGGGCTGGCCGCGATCGTCGCGTGGGTCGAGCAGGGCCGCGCGCCCGAACGCATCATCGCCCAGGGCACGCAGATGCTGCCCGGCGTGTCGCGGCCGCTGTGCCCGTGGCCGCAGGTGGCGCGCTATGCGGGCGGCGAGCCGAAGAGCGAGGCGAGCTTCGTCTGCCGCTGAGGCAGCCGGCACGCTTGCCTGTCAGTGCGGCGCTACTTCGACACCGGCATCGCGAACTCGGCACCCTTGCCGATGCTCTCGGGCCAGCGCTGCATCACGCTCTTCTGCTTGGTGTAGAAGCGCACGCCCTCTTCGCCGTAGGCGTGCATGTCGCCGAACAGGCTTTTCTTCCAGCCGCCGAAGCCGTGCCAGGCCATCGGCACCGGTATCGGCACGTTGATGCCGACCATGCCCACCTGAACGCGGCGCGCGAACTCGCGCGCCACATGGCCGTCGCTGGTGAAGCAGGCCACGCCGTTGCCGAACTCGTGGTCGTTGACGAGCTGCACCGCTTCGGCGAAGTCCTTCGCGCGCACGCACGACAGCACCGGGCCGAAGATCTCTTCCTTGTAGATGCGCATCGCCGGGCTCACGCGGTCGAACAGCGTGCCGCCGACGAAGTAGCCGCCGTCGTGCCCCGGCACCTTGCAGCCGCGGCCGTCGACGACGAGCTGGGCGCCTTCTTTCACGCCGAGGTCGATGTAGCCCTCGATGCGCTCCTTGGCCTGGCTGGTGATCACCGGGCCCAGCTCGGCGTCGAGCTCCATGCCGTTCTTGATCTTCAGTTGCTTCGCGCGCGCGGCGAGCTTGGGCATGATCTTGTCGCCGATGTCGCCGACCAGCACCGCCACGCTGACGGCCATGCAGCGCTCGCCGGCCGAGCCGTAGGCGCTGCCGATCAGCGCGTCGACGGCCTGCTCGATGTCGGCATCGGGCATCACCACCATGTGGTTCTTCGCGCCGCCGAGAGCCTGCACGCGCTTGCCGTTCCTGGCGCCGGTTTCGTAGATGTACTGCGCGATCGGCGTCGAGCCGACGAAGCTCACGGCCTTGACGTCGGGATGAGCCAGCAGCGCGTCGACGGCGACCTTGTCGCCCTGCACGACGTTGAACACGCCGTCGGGCAGCCCGGCCTGCTTCAGCAGCTCGGCCATGAACAGCGACGGCGACGGGTCGCGCTCGCTCGGCTTGAGCACGAACGCGTTGCCGCAGGCCAGCGCGATCGGGAACATCCACATCGGCACCATGCACGGGAAGTTGAACGGCGTGATGCCGGCCACCACGCCGAGCGGCTGGCGGAAGGTCCAGTTGTCGATCGCGGTGGAGACCTGGTCGGTGTAGTCGCCCTTGAGCAGCTGCGGCGCGCCGCAGGCGAACTCGACGATGTCGATGCCGCGCGTGACCTCGCCCTGCGCGTCGGTGAAGACCTTGCCGTGCTCGGCGGTGATCATCGCGGCCAGCGTGTCGCGGTGCTGCTGCAAGAGGCCGAGGAAGGCGTTCATCACCCGCGCGCGCCTGAGCGGCGGCGCGTCGCCCCACGCCGGCTGCGCGGCCTTGGCCGCGGCCACCGCGGCGGCCACTTCGTCGGCGCCGGCGAGCCAGACCTGGCGCGCCACCTTGCCGGTGGCCGGGTTGAACACCGGCTGCCGGCGGCCGCTGGTGCCGGCGCGCACGGCGCCGCCGATGTGGTGGCCCACGTCGGCCGTGGTGGTGAAGGCTTCGGGTGCGCCCATCGTGATGTCCCCTCGAAAATAGTCGCTGCGTTACCGCGCCAGCGCTGCGCGGCTGCCAATGCTACGCGCGCGCTGCTGGCCCATGGCCACGCGCAGCGAATGGGGAAAGCGAAGAAAGAAGAGCCCGCCCATTGCTGGGCGGGCCAAAGTCCTCAGCGAGGACGTCGTTGGGATCGTTACGGCTGCACACCCGCACAGCGGCGGTGGCATCGGCAGTTGCGCCCCTCTCGCACACCGCCTGCCGGATGACAGCGGCTGAATTCACTGTAGGCGCACGCTGTGCAAACTCACATCCCTAACCCGGCTCGAGCCCCTACGGGTCGGCCCGATGGCGGTCACATGTTGGCGACTGTCGCTGACCGACAATGCGGCATGCCTGTTACCGAGGTCGAGCCCGACGCGTTGCAGCGCGCGCTCGACGCGCTGGCTGCGCCGGCCGAACCGCTCGACGTGGTGATGGCCGACGGCTTCGTGTGCGCGCTGCAGTTGCGGCCGCAAGCGTTGCCGCCGGCGCAGTGGACGCGCTGGGTGCTCGACATCGATGGCCGCGCGGTGGCCGGCGCAGCGGCGCTGCACGCCGGCACGCTGCTGCAGTCGCGCGCGCTGGCGCTGCGGCAAGCGATCACGCAACGAAGCTGGTTCGACCCCTGGGTGTTCGAGCTCGAGGACGACGACGATCCGGCCCAGGCCGTGATGCCGTGGGCTGCCGGCTTTGCGCTGGCGGCCGAGCGCTTCGCGCTGCCGTTGCCGCGCACCGGCAGCGGCGCCGACGAGCCGCTTGCGCTGATCTATCGCGTGCTCGACGCCGATGACTGGCCGGCCGTGGCCGCGCTGGCTCCGGTGATCGACGAGCTCGAGCCGCCGCAGTCGCTCGGCGAGGCGGTCGAAGACCTGGTGCGCGCCGTGCTGCTGCTGGCCGACCTGACCGGCCCGCAGCCGCCGGCTCGCCGCGCCGCAGCATCGACACCTAAACGCGCGAAGCCGCGATCTGGATCGGCTTGACGTGGTTTATCACCGCGCGGCAGGGCTTGACCGCGCGCACACTGCGGCCACCCAGCCAGGCCCGCCCATGACCGAACCGCGCACACCGCCGCGTCGACTTCCGGAGGAGCCCGCTCCCGATCCGGCCGATGTGGGCACGGCGTTCGGCATGGACCTGTCGATCGCCGGCGCCGATGCCGGCAAGGGCGAAGCCGACGAGCAGGATCCGCTGCGCTGGATCCGCCACTGGCTGGAACGAACCCCGCCGAAGTAGCGCGTCCTCAGCGGACGATCAGCAACGGCACGTCGGTGCCCGCCAGCACGCGCGTGGTCACCGAGCCCAGCACCAGGCCGGCCATCGCGCCGTGGCCGTGCGAGCCCATGATCAGCAGGTCGAACTTGCCCGCCTTGGCGGTGGCCACCACGGCATCGGCCGCCGGCCCGACCTTCTGCACGAACTCGGCCTGCAGCCCCTGCTTGGCGAAGAACTTGCGTATCGGCGCGAGCACCTTCTCGGCTTCCTCGTTGTAGTGGTCCTGCAGGATCTCGCGGTCGAGCACGCGCGCAGCGCGCGGCGGCACCGCCGGCACGGCGGTGATCACGGTGTAGCGATGCTGCGCGCCCAGCCATTCGTCGTGCGCGGCCAGGTAGGCCAGCATGCGCTTGGTGTAGCTGCTGCCGTCCGCGGCAACCAGGATCTTCATCGCCGGACTCCTCGATCGCGGCCCGCAGCGGGCCGGCTGCGGCGCAGTATCCCATCGGCACCCAGGCGGGCCTTGATGGTTATCACCCGTTGGCGGTGCGCGTGCGATCAGACCTCGATCACGCACTGCGGGTCGAAGCCCTCGTGCTCGCCCTTGGCAGCCAGGCCGCGCGCGTTGCACACCACGCGCGTCGGCGCGCGGCCGGCGCGCGGCACGAGGTAGTCGTGCCGGCAGTGCAGGTGGCCGTGCAGCCACAGGTCGGCCTTCGGGATCAGGTCGTCGTCGGCATTGCAGAAGCTCGCGGTGCCGGCCTGCGCGCCGTAGCGCGGGTCGGCGCTGGCCAGGCTGGGCGCGAAATGCGTGATCACCACCGTTGCGTCGCAGGGCTCGCGCACCGCCTCGACGCCGAGCGCGCGCTCCAGCCACGCGCGGCAGACGAGCGCCTCGTCGCGCATGGCCTCGGCATCGAAGGGCCGGCCGTCGCGCGTGGCGGCCATCAGGCGCAGGTAGTAGCCGGCCGCGCGCAGCGCGCGCTCGCGGCCCGCAGCGCCGAAGAGATCGCCGTCGGCCCAGCGCGCCGTGGCCACGAAGCGGATCGTGCGGCCGCGCGCGTCGCGCATCAGCTGGCTCTCGCGCTCGAGCATGCGGATGCCCAGCGCCTGCGCATGCGCGCGCAGCGCGGGCCACGCGTCGCGCCACTCGCGGCCGTCGAACTCGTGGTTGCCGGCAACGAAGATCACCGGCACCGGCCAGCGCGCGAAGCGCTCCAGGCCCTGCCAGCCAGCGTCGACGTCGCCGGCCAGCACCAGCACCTCGGCACCCGGCGCCGGCTCGGGCTCGAAGGCCTCGGTTTCGAGGTGCAGGTCGGACAGCAGCTGCAGCCTCATCGCGACACCGCTCGCGTCACTCGCGCTGCAGAAACGACATCGGGCCCCATGGGCCCGATTGTCGGTGCGCCGCGCCGGCCGCTCAGGCGGCCAGCTTCTGCTCGATGCGCGCCTTGGTGGCCGGCAGCTCGGCCGGCAGGTGATAGGTGAGCTGCGTGAACAGCTCCTGGTGCAGCACCATCTCCTGCTGCCAGGCGGCGCGGTCGATGCCGATCACGCGCTGGTACTGCTCCTTCGTGAAGGCCAGGCCTTCCCAGCGCAGGTCTTCGTAGCGCGGGCTGATGCCGAAGGCGTTCTCGGCGCCGCCGGCCTTGCCCTCGACGCGGCCGACGATCCATTCGAGCACGCGCATGTTCTCGCCGTAGCCGGGCCAGATGAACTTGCCGTCGTCGCCCTTGCGGAACCAGTTGACGCAGTAGATCTTCGGCACGTGGCCGCCGAGCTGCGCCTGGTGCTTGCCGACGTTGAGCCAGTGCTGGAAGTAGTCGGCCATGTTGTAGCCGGCAAACGCGATCATCGCGAACGGATCGCGCCGCACCACGCCCTGCTGGCCGGCGATGGCCGCGGTGGTTTCGCTGCCCATGGTGGCGCCCATGTAGACGCCTTCGACCCAGTCGCGCGCCTCGGCCACCAGCGGCACCGTGGTCGAGCGGCGGCCGCCGACGATGAAGGCATCGATCGGCACGCCCTTGGTGGAATCCCACTCGGGGTCGAGCGCCGGGTTGTTGGTGGCGGCCACCGTGAAGCGCGAGTTCGGATGCGCGGCCTTGGCGCCGGTGGCCTTGGCGATCTGCGGCGTCCAGTCCTTGCCCTGCCAGTCGATCAGGTGCGCTGGCGGCTCGTCGGTCATGCCTTCCCACCACACGTCACCGTCGTCGGTGAGCGCGACGTTGGTGAACACCACGTCGCGCTTCAACGAATCCATGCAGTTGGGGTTGGTGTGGTAGTTGGTGCCCGGCGCCACGCCGAAGTAGCCCGCCTCGGGGTTGATGGCGTGCAGGCGGCCGTCCTGGCCCGGCTTGATCCAGGCGATGTCGTCGCCGATGGTGGTGACCTTCCAGCCCTTGTAGCCGGCCGGCGGCACCAGCATCGAGAAGTTGGTCTTGCCGCAGGCGCTCGGGAACGCCGCCGCCACGTGGTACTTCTTGCCCGCCGGCGTGGTGACGCCCAGGATCAGCATGTGCTCGGCCAGCCAGCCCTGCTCGCGGCCCATGTTGGAGGCGATGCGCAGCGCGAAACACTTCTTGCCGAGCAGCGCGTTGCCGCCGTAGCCCGAGCCGTAGCTCCAGATCTCGTGCGTCTCGGGGTAGTGCACGATGTACTTGGTCTTGTTGCAGGGCCAGGCCACGTCCCTCTGGCCCGGCTCCAGCGGCGCGCCCACGGTGTGCACGCAGGGCACGAAGATGCCGTCATCGCCGAGGATCTCGTAGACCGCCTTGCCCATGCGCGTCATCGTGCGCATGCTGATCACCACGTAGGGGCTGTCGGTCAGCTCGACGCCGATGTGCGAGATGTGCGAGCCCAGCGGCCCCATCGAGAACGGCACGACGTACATCGTGCGGCCCTTCATGCAGCCCTTGAACAGGGCCTTGTCGCCGGTCTGCAGCAGCGCGCGCATCTCGGCCGGGGCCATCCAGTTGTTGGTGGGGCCGGCGTCTTCCTGGCGCTCGCTGCAGATGTAGGTGCGGTCTTCGACGCGCGCGACGTCGCTCGGGTCGCTCAGCGCGAGAAAGCTGTTCGGCCGCTTGGCCGGGTTGAGCTTCTTCATCGTGCCGCCGGCGACCAGCAGCTCGCACATGCGGTCGTACTCGGCCTGGCTGCCGTCGCACCAGACCACGTCCTTCGCGCCGGTGAGCGCGGCGATCTCGGACACCCAGGCGATCAGGCGGGCGTGCTTCACATGGGCCGGCGCTTTCACGCTCAAGCCGAACATGGCGGGATGGTTCATCGGGGTTCCAGTCATCGAGGTTTGTTGAAGCGGTATTGGCCCAGCCTCGCCCGCGGTTGCGGGGCTCGGCCAATGCGGCGTTCAGGGGGATTGGAGCGCGAAGAACGGGCGGTGAGAACGTGTGTGTGGGCCAACTTCAACAGCTTGGAGGGCTGATGATCGTCTCTGGCCAGCGGCCTGTTCGGATTCTGGTCTCAGTGTAATCGGGCGGTAACCACCGGAAGGCGGGGGACAGCGGTGGCTTGCATGGCGTCAAAGCGCATGCAGCAAGCAGGCGAACCCATCCGACCGGGGGATCGGCGAGCTACCCGGGTGCGCGGCCGCCGGCGCCGCGCGCGAAGCGCCAGCGGTAGATCGGCCCGGTGGCCGTGAGCACCACCACGTAGCGCAGCAGGTGAAACGCGGTGACGGTGGGCACGCCCAGGTGCAGCACGGCAGCGGTGATGGCCATCTCGGCGATGCCGCCGGGCGAGTTGCCGAGCACCACGCCGGCCGCCGGCAGGCCGGCCAGGGCCGCCAGCGCGAGGGCGAACAACGCCGAGGCGGCGATCATCGCCACCGTGCCGCCGGCCACGGCGGCGAGCCAGCGCGGCGAGCGGCGCAGGAACGCCGGCGTGAAGCGCGTGCCGAGCGCCACGCCGATGAAGAGCTGCCCGGCGCTCGCGGCCCAGCGCGGCAGGCTCGACAGATGCGTGCCGCTGGCCGTCAGCGCCATCGTGACGCCGAGCGCGCCCAGCACCCAGGGGTTGGGCAGGCCGAGGCGCCGCACCGCGAGCGCCGCGGCCACCGTGAGCGCCACCAGCGCCAGCAGGCCCGGCGCGTCGAAGCCCCCCAGCGCGGTCAGCGCCGGCTCGACGCCGTGCACGCCGGTCAGCTGCAGCGCGAACGGCACGATCACCACCACCAGCAGCACGCGCAGCGAATGCGCCGCGGCCACGGCGTCGACGGCGCCGCCATGGCGCTCGGCGAGCACGGCCATCTCCGAGGCGCCACCGATTGCCGCGCTGAAGTAGGCCGTGGCCGGATGCAACGGCGCCTCGCCGCGATGGCTCCAGCGCAGCCAGCGCGCGAACGCGTCGCCGAGCAGCAGGGCCCAGACGGCACCGGCCACCAGCACCGGCGCGAGCTGCAGCGTGGCCGCGAACACCGGTGGCGTGAAGTACAGGCCCAGCACGACGCCGATCGCCCACTGGCCGGCATGGCGCAGGCGCGTCGACGCGCGCACCGGCAGCCCCGCCATGCCGGCGGCGGCCGTGAGCATGAGCGGGCCGATCATCCACGGCAGCGGCACGCGCAGGTAGACGCACACGAGCGCCGCTGCGGTAGCAGCTGCCAGCGTGGCGAGCAGCCGAAACGCGTCGCGCACGAGGCCGTGCGCGAGCTCAGTCATCGGCGTCGGGGTGGCGCTTGAGATCGCGGAAGGCGGCGAACAGCCACGAGCGCATGCCGATCACCAGCGTGTAGGCGCGGCGCTGATCCGGCGGCAGCTTCTGGTCGGCCAGGTGCTGCTGCGCGAAGTCCTGCGCCACGCGCTGCAGCCGTTCGTTGAACAGCGCGGCGAGCGAGCGCCCGATCTGGCCGTGCACCAGCATCAGCATCTCGCCCTCGCCGTCGAAGCCGCCGGAGAAGTAGTCGGCCACCACCTTGTCGCGGAAGTAGCGCATCACCGGCCCGTCGGGCCGCCAGCGAAACGTCTTGGCCACGTGCAGCCGGTAGCGGTTGAGCGGCCGCAGCTCGATGATGCCGATGCGGTCGAGCTGGGCCAGGTACTTCACGCACTCGGCGTCGCTGAAGGTGTAGGTGGCCACGATCTGCTCATAGGTCCACAGGCTCAGGCAGCAGATCGCCATCAGCAGCAGCTTGCGATCGGCCACCACCGCACGCTCCTGCTCGGGCGTGAGTTCGCGCCGCAGCGGCGCCGCGTCGGCCACCTGGCGCGCGAGGTCGGAGAAGTCGATCTTCAACGCGCGGCAGATCTCGTCGACGCGCGTCAGCGGCATCTCGCCCTTGGCGAACATGCGCTTGATGCTCGACTCGGCCATGCCCAGCTCGCGCGCCAGCGCGGCATATGTGAGCCCCGCGCTCTTGAGCTCGGCCTTCAGGCGGTCGATCAGGGTTTGGGTGGTAGACATGCGGTGCCGGCAACTGGTATCGAATCGAGATACCGAATGGCCATGCCATCGAGACATTGGATAGTTGAACTGTACCAAACGCAGCGCAAGCGGCAGGATGCATCCCACGTCGAATTCTTCGAGCGAGCCGCGATGCACCACCGTATCTCTCGACGCCATGCCTTGTGCTGCGGAGCCGCCGCGCTGGGTGGTCTGTTCACCAGCCTGATCGACGCGCGCACGCCCGATGAAGCTCGTGTTCCCGGACAGAACTGGCCGTCGCGCGTTGCCGATCTCGTGGCCCAGGTGTTCGAAGGCCTCGACCCCGCGCAGCTTTGCGACGTGCACACCCACCTGCTCGGCACGGGCGACAGCGGATCGGGATGCTGGGTCAACCCGCAGCTGGATTCCTGGCGTCACCCCATGGAGGTGATGCGCAAGCGAGTCATCCTCCAGGGCGCCGGTGTCGATGCGCGCTCGCGTCGCATCGACGACGACTACGTGCAGCGCCTGCTGGACTTGACGCAGGATTTCCCTGCAGGCGCACGGTGGCTTCTGCTGGCCTTCGAACACGCGCACGACGACGGCGGCCGCGTGGCGCCGCAATCGACCACGTTCCACGTCCCGGACGCATGGGCCCTGCAACAGGCCCGGCGCCACGCAGCGGCGTTTTCCTGGATCGCGTCGGTCCACCCCTACCGCGACGACGCGCCACAGCGATTGCGCCAGGCCATCGCGCAGGGCGCCGTGGCCGTGAAGTGGCTTCCGAGTGCGATGAACATCGACCTGCGCGATCCGCGCTGCCGGCCCGTCTACGACCTGCTCGCCGGCACGCGGACGCCGCTGCTGATTCATGGCGGTGAAGAGAAGGCCGTGCCCGGTGCGGGGCGCGACGACCTGGGCAACCCGCTGCTGGCGCGCGTGCCGCTGGCCCACGGCGTGCGCGTGATCGTCGCGCATTGCGCCTCGCTGGGCACCGCTCGCGATCTCGACGCGCGGCGTCCGGGCGATGTCAGCGCGTTTTCGCTGTTTGCGCGTCTGATGTCGGAGCCCGAATGGAACGACCGACTCTGCGGCGACGTGTCCGCCGTCTGGCAGGTCAATCGATCGCCCGAGGTCTGGCGCACGGTGATCGAACGCGACAGCTGGCATCCGCGCCTGATGCACGGTTCGGACTATCCGCTGCCCTGCGTGCCGCTGCTGCTGCGCACGCCGCCACTCGTGCGCGCTGGAGTGCTGAGCACTGCTGACGCCGCCGACCTCGAACGCGTGCGCGAGCTCAACCCGCTCCTGTTCGACTTCGCCCTCAAGCGCAGGCTGCGCTGGCGCGGACACCGCCTGTCGGACGAGCTGTTCGCCGCAGGACGTCATTTCCGCACTGCCGGCGATACACCGCCCGCAGCGGGAGGCCGCCATGCCTGAGGCGATCTTCGCGGTTTGCCGAGCGGCGCGACATGCACCGTGATCTCTGACACATGAGCATGCCAGCCCATCACGATTCATCACGACTACAGTGGCCCGCGACGACAGCGACGGCGTCGGCCACTGTGCCCACGGTCCGCCCCACCCACGAGGAGCCCATGAGCTCGCCATCGCACCCGAACCAGTTCGCCCTGCTCCGCCAGCGCCGCTTCGCGCCGTTCTTCTGGACGCAGTTCCTCGGCGCGGCGAACGACAACGTCTTCAAGTTCGCCTTCACGGTACTGGTGACCTATCGCCTGCAGGTGGGCTGGCTGCCGCCGGCAATGGCGGGCCTGGCGATCGGCGCGGTGTTCATCGCGCCGTTCCTGCTGTTCTCGGCCACCTCGGGCCAACTGGCCGACAAGTTCGACAAGGCCACGCTGACGCGCATGGTCAAGAACCTCGAGATCGTGATCATGGTGCTGGCGGCGGTGGGCCTGCTCACGACGCAGGTGGCGCTGATGCTCGGCTGCATCTTCCTGCTCGGGCTGCACAGCACGTTGTTCGGCCCGGTGAAGTACGCCTACCTGCCGCAGCACCTGAGCGAACGCGAGCTCACCGGCGGCAACGGCATGATCGAGATGGGCACCTTCGTGGCCATCCTGCTCGGCAACGTGGCCGGCGGCCTCTTGATCGCGCTGCCGGCCGGCGCGGGGCTGCCCGGCGCGCAGGCGGTGGCGGTGGTGTCGCTGGCGCTGGCGATCGCAGGGCGCGCGGTGTCGCAATGGGTGCCGGCCACGCCGGCCTCGGCGCCCGATCTGCGCATCAACTGGAACCCGGTCACCGAAACCTGGCGCAACCTGCGGCTCGCGCACGAGAACCTGGTGGTGTTCCGCTCGCTGCTGGGCATCTCGTGGATGTGGTTCTTCGGCGCGGTGTTCCTGTCGCAGTTCCCGTCGTTCGCCAAAGACGTGCTGCACGGCGACGAGCACGTGGCCTCGCTGCTGCTGGTGGTGTTCTCGGTGGGCATCGGCGCGGGCTCGCTGCTCACCGAGACGCTGTCGCGCCGGCACGTGGAGATCGGCCTCGTGCCGCTGGGCGCGATCGGCATGAGCGTGTTCGCGGCCGACCTGTACTTCGCCTCGCGCGGCCTGCCCGGCGTGCCGACGCAGACCGTGGGCACCTTCCTCGCCGAGAGCGCGCACTGGCGCGTGCTGGCCGATCTGTTCCTGCTCAGCGCCTGCGCGGGGCTGTACAGCGTGCCGATGTACGCGCTGATCCAGATCCGCTCGCCGGCCAGCCACCGCGCACGCATCATCGCGGCCAACAACATCCTCAACGCGGTGTTCATGATCGCCAGCAGCCTGATCGTCGGCGCGCTGCTGGCGTCGGGCCTCTCGATCGCGCAGGTCTTCGGCCTCACGGCGCTGGCCAACGCGATCGTCGCCGGCTACATCTTCCTGCTGGTGCCCGAATACCTGCTGCGCTTCGTGGCCTTCGTGGCCTCGCGCCTCGTCTACCGCTTCAGGGTGCGCGGCGACGAGCACATCCCCACCGAGGGCGCGGCGATCGTGGCGTGCAACCACGTGAGCTTCGTCGACGCGGTGCTGCTCATGGCGGCCAGCCCGCGGCCGATCCGCTTCGTGATGGACCATCGCATCTTCGCCGTGCCGGTGCTCGGCTGGCTGTTCAAGCTCGCCAAGGCGATCCCGATCGCGCCGCAGAAGGAGCACCCGCAGATTTACGCCGCCGCGTTCGAGGCCGCCGACCGCGTGCTCGCCGAGGGCGACCTGCTCGGCATCTTCCCCGAAGGCGGCATCACGCGCGACGGCGAGCTGCAGCCCTTCAAGGGCGGCATCATGAAGATCCTCGAGCGGCGCCCGGTGCCGGTGGTGCCGGTGGCGCTGCGCAACCTGTGGGGCTCGTACTTCTCGCGCATCGAGGGCGGCACGGCCATGGTCAGGCCGTTCCGGCGCGGCTGGTTCAGTCGCGTCGGCTTGATCGCCGCCGTGCCGATGCCGGCGGTCGCGGTTTCGCCGCAGGCGCTGCAAGATCGCGTGGCCGAGCTGCTGCGGCACTGACGGCGCGCGCCACGCGGCGCGTGCGCTACACCCCGCGTGCGCGGTCGCGCGCGAACTGCGCCGCGAAGGCCGCGAAACGCTGCGCCGCGATCGCCTCGCGGATCTCGCGCATCAGGTTCAGGTAGTAGTGCACGTTGTGGATGCTCGCCAGCATCGGCGCCAGCATCTCGCCGCAGCGGTCCAGGTGGTGCAGGTAGGCGCGCGAGAAGCCGCCGGTGCAGGTGGGGCAGCTGCAGGTCTCGTCGATCGGCAGCGGGTCGGCCTTGTGGCGCGCGTTGCGGATCTTCAGGTCGCCGAAGCGGGTGAAGAGATGCCCGTTGCGCGCATTGCGCGTGGGCATCACGCAATCGAACAGGTCCACGCCGTGCGCGACGCCCTCGACCAGATCCTCCGGCGTGCCCACGCCCATCAGGTAGCGCGGCTTGTGCGACGGCAGGCGCTGCGGCGTGTGCGCCACGATGCGGCGCATGTCGTCCTTGGGCTCGCCGACGCTGACGCCGCCGATCGCGTAGCCCGGCAGGTCTAGCTCGACCAGGCCAGCGACCGAGGCCTCGCGCAGCGACTCGAACATGCCGCCCTGCACGATGCCGAACAGCGCATGCGGGTTGGCCAGGCGCGCGAACTCGGCCTGGCAGCGCCGCGCCCAGCGCAGGCTCAGCTCCATCGACGCGCGCGCCTCGCGCTCGGTGGTGAGGCGGCCGCCGCTTTCGTAGGGCGTGCATTCGTCGAACTGCATCACGATGTCGGAGTTCAGCACCGTCTGGATCTGCATGCTGAGCTCGGGCGTGAGGAACAGCTTGTCGCCGTTGACCGGTGACGCGAAGTGCACGCCCTGCTCGCTGATCTTGCGCATCGCGCCGAGCGACCAGACCTGGAAGCCGCCGGAGTCGGTGAGGATGGGCTTGCTCCAGCGCTCGAAGCCATGCAGCCCGCCGAAGGCGCGCATCACGTCGAGCCCCGGCCGCAGCCACAGATGGAAGGTGTTGCCGAGGATGATCTGCGCGCCCATCTGCTCGAGCGCCGCGGGCAGCACGCCCTTGACGCTGCCGTAGGTGCCCACCGGCATGAACTGCGGCGTGTCGACCTCGCCGTGGTTCAGCACCAGGCGGCCGCGGCGGGCCAGCCCTTCGGTGTGCAGCAGCTCGAACGCCAGCATGCGCGCGATTGTCGCAGCCGGGCTTCGCCGCGACGCTACCATCGCGCGACACCGCCACCGACCCCACAGCGATTGGAGGAGACCGCCGTGAATCGATCTGCGCGCCATGCGGCCGTGCCGCTCGCCCTGACCCTGACGCTGATCGCCGCCTGCAGCCCGCTCGGCACGAGCACGCCGCGGCCCGACGCGGCGCTGAACCGCATCGACCACCTGGTGGTGATCTACGCCGAGAACCGCAGCTTCGACCATCTCTACGGCCTGTTCCCCGGCGCCGACGGCGTGGCCCAGGCCACGGCCGAGCAGGCGACGCAGCTCGACCACGACGGCCAACCGCTGAAGGAGCTGGTGGTCTTCGGCGCCGACGGCAAGCCCGATGCGCGCTTTCCGCGGCTGCCGAACAAGCCCTTTCGCATCGACGCTGCGCCGGTGGATCGCCGCATCGACCAGCTCGCGCCGAGCCCGATTCACGCGTTCTTCCACAACCAGGAGCAGATCAACGGCGGCAGGAACAACCGCTTCGCCGCGATGTCCACCGTCGGCGGCTGGGCGATGGGCCACTACGACGGCTCGTCGCTCAAGCTGTGGCAATGGGCGCGCGAATACACGCTGGCAGACCGCTTCTTCATGGGCGCCTTCGGCGGCTCGTACCTGAATCACCAGTACCTGATCTGCGCCTGCGCACCACGCCACGACGATGCGCCGCCGGCGATGCGCGCGCGGCTCGACGCTGGCGGCAAGCTCGAGAAGCGGCCCGGCTCGCCGTCGGCCAACGACGGTGCGGTGCAGGTGTTCAGCTCCGGCCTCGGCGGCCAGGTCACGCCCGACGGCTGGTCGGTCAACACCACGCAGCCGCCGTACCAGCCGAGCGGCATCGCGCCGGCCGATGGCGGCGCGCTCACGATGGCCGACCCCAAGGGCACGCCGCAGCTCGGCGCGGCGCTGCCGCCGCAAGGCGCGCGCACGGTCGGCGACACGCTGAGCGCCAAGGGCGTGTCGTGGCGCTGGTACGCCGGCGGCTGGAACCTCGCGCTGGCCGACGGCCAGCAGCCGGCCAGCGTCAAGCGCAAGGTGATCTACGCGCGCGACGACGGCAGCCCGATGTTCCAGCCGCATCACCAGCCGTTCAACTACTACACGCGCTTCGCGCCCGGCCAGCGCGACCGCGAGACGCACCTGCGCGACGGCGACGACTTCGTGCGCGACATCGAAGCCGGCAGCCTGCCCGCGGTGAGTTTCTACAAGCCGGCGGGGCGCTACACGCAGCATCCGTCGTACACCGACGTGAAGAGCGGCGACGAGCACATGGCCGCGATCCTCGAGAAGCTGCGTGCCAGCCCGCAATGGGGCCGCATGCTGGTGGTGCTCACCTACGACGAGAACGGCGGCTACTGGGATCACGCGCCGCCACCCGCCGGCCCCGGCTGGGGCGACCGCTTCGGCCCCGGCACGCGCATCCCGGCGCTGATCGTCGGCCCGCACGTCAAGCGCGGCCATGTCGACCACACGGTCTACGACACCGGCTCGATCATCAAGTTCATCACCCGGCGCTGGGCGCTGGAGCCGCTGCCGGGCGTGCGCGCCAACATCGGCGACCTCTCCGCCGCGCTGCAGTGAGGCTGCGCGCGCCGCTGGCTAACCTTCAGCGCGCGCGGTCCAGCAACATCGCGTCGCCGTAGCTGAAGAAGCGGTAGCCCGCCTCGATGGCGTGGCGGTACAGCGCCATCACGTGCTCGTAGCCGGCGAAGGCGCACACCAGCATCAGCAGCGTGCTGCGGGGCAGGTGGAAGTTGGTGAGCAGCCGGTCGACGACGCGGAACTCGAAGCCCGGCGTCACGAACAGCGTCGTCTCGCGGGCGCCGGCCAGCACCGGCCCGGCCGCGCCGGCATCGTGCGCGGCAAGAGCAGCCGATTCGAGCGCGCGCAGCACCGTGGTGCCGGCCGCCACCACGCGGCCGCCGCGCTCGCGGGCGGCAGTGATCGCTGCCACCGTGGCCTCGGGCACCTCGTACCACTCGGCGTGCATGCGGTGCGCCGACAGATCGTCGGTGCGCACCGGCTGGAACGTGCCCGCGCCCACGTGCAGCGTGAGCCGCGCGGTGGCCACGCCGCGCTGCGCCAGCGCGCGCAGCACCGCGCCATCGAAGTGCAGCGACGCGGTCGGCGCCGCCACCGCGCCGGCGCGCGTGGCGAACAGCGTCTGGTAGCGCTCGGCATCGGCAGCCGTGTCGCGGTGCGTGATGTACGGCGGCAGCGGCACATGGCCATGCTGCTCGAGCAATGCGTGCGGCTCCGACGGGAAGCGCAGCAGGTACATCGAGCCGTCGGCGCCGGCGCGGCCGAGCACCTCGGCATCGAAGGCGTCGGCGAAACGGATCGTGCTGCCGGGCCGCGGCGCCTTGCTCGCGCGCAACTGCGCCACCACGTCGTGGTTCGGCAGCACGCGCTCGACCAGCGCCTCGATCGCGCCGCCGGTGGGCTTCTCGCCGTACAGGCGCGCCTTGAGCACGCGCGTGTCGTTGAGCACCAGAAGATCCTGCGGCGCGAGCAGCGACGGCAGCTCGCGAAACGCGCGGTCCACCGGCAGCCGGCCCGTGCCGTCGAGCAGACGCGAGGCGCCGCGCTCGGGCGCCGGATGCTGGGCGATCAGGCGGCTCGGCAGCGAGAAATCGAAATCGCCGAGCGCGTAGTGTCGTTGACTCATGGGCTCCCTTCAGGCTGTACCGGCCGACGAGACCAGCGCAGGGCGACAATGGTTCCATGGCCGAGGCCCCTGGACGCGCCCGCATCGCCGGTCGCCCGCGTTCGTCTGCGCACACCATAACCGAATCCGCGCCGTCCAAGCTGTCGGCGCCGCAGAGGGCCCTGCAGCGCCTGGGCCTCGAGCGCGACATCGACCTCGCGCTGCACCTGCCGCTGCGCTACGAAGACGAGACGCACATCGAGCGCATCGCCGACGCGCGCGAGGGCGAGACGGCGCAGGTCGAAGGCGTGGTGGCCGATGCGCGCATCGAATACCGCCCGCGCCGGCAGCTCGTGGTGCGCCTGGACGACGGCAGCGGCTCGCTGGTGCTGCGCTTCCTGAACTTCTATCCGTCGCACCAGAAGACGCTGGCCCGTGGCGCGCATGTGCGCGTGCGCGGCGAGCTGCGCGGCGGCTTCCTCGGCCGCGAGATGGTGCACCCGACGTTCAAGGCCGTGCAGCCGGGCGCACCGCTGGCGACCACGCTGACGCCGGTGTACCCCACGGTGGCGCAGCTGCCGCAGGCCTATCTGCGCAAGGCGATCGCCTCGGCGCTGGCGCGCGCGCCGCTGCACGAGCTGCTGCCCGAAGGCACCGTGCCCGCGGGGCTGCCGAGCCTGCGCGACGCGGTGTTCGCGCTGCACCAGCCTGCCGCCGACGCCGCGATCGCCGCGCTGCAGGACCACTCGCATCCCGCCTGGCAGCGGCTGAAGTTCGAGGAGCTGCTCGCCCAGCAGCTGGCGCAACACGAGGCGCGGCTCGAGCGCGCGCGGCTGAAGGCACCGGTGGTGCGCGCCACGCCCGGCGGCGTGCACGAGCGGCTGCGCGCCGCGCTGCCCTTCGCGCTCACGCGCGCGCAGCAGCGCGTCGGCCGCGAGATCGCCGGCGACCTCGCGCATCCGCAGCCGATGCACCGCCTGCTGCAAGGCGATGTCGGCTCGGGCAAGACGGTGGTGGCGGCGCTGGCCGCCGCGATCGCCATCGATGCCGGCTGGCAATGCGCGCTGATGGCGCCCACCGAGATCCTCGCCGAGCAGCACTTTCGTAAGCTGGTGGCGTGGCTCGAGCCGCTGGCCATCGGCGTGGCCTGGCTCACCGGCAGCCGCAAGGGCCGCGCGCGAGCGCAGATGATCGAGCAGGTGGCCAGCGGCGCCGCGCAGCTGGTGATCGGCACGCATGCGGTGATCCAGGACGACGTGCGCTTCGCGAAGCTGGGGCTGGCCATCGTCGACGAGCAGCATCGCTTCGGCGTGCAGCAGCGGCTGCAGCTGCGGCGCAAGCTCGCGCTGCAGGGCCTGGAGCCGCACCTGCTGATGATGAGCGCCACGCCGATCCCGCGCACGCTGGCGATGAGCTACTTCGCCGACCTCGACGTGAGCACGCTCGACGAACTGCCGCCCGGCCGCCAGCCGGTGCTGACGAAAGTGTTCGCCGACACGCGGCGCGACGAGGTGGTCGCGCGCATCCGCGACGAGATCGCGCGCGGCCGGCAGGTGTACTGGGTGTGCCCGCTGATCGAGGAGTCGGAGAAGCTCGATCTCCAGAACGCCACCGAGACGCATCGCCGCTTGAGCGAGGCGCTGCCCGGCGTGATGGTGGGCCTGCTGCACGGCCGCATGCCGCCGGCCGAGAAGGCGGCCGTGATGAGCCTTTTCGCCGGTGGCCAGATGCCGCTGCTGGTGTCGACCACCGTGATCGAGGTCGGCGTCGACGTGCCCAATGCCAGCCTGATGGTGATCGAGCATGCCGAGCGCTTCGGCCTGGCGCAGCTGCACCAGCTGCGCGGCCGCATCGGCCGCGGCAGCGCCGCCAGCGTGTGCGTGCTGCTGTACGGCTCGCCGCTGTCGGCCACCGCGAAGGAGCGGTTGCGCGCGATCGCCGACACGCACGACGGCTTCGAGATCGCGCGGCGCGACCTCGAGATCCGCGGCCCCGGCGAGTTCATGGGTGCGCGCCAGAGCGGCGATGCGCTGCTGCGCTTCGCCGACCTGGCCGAGGACGCGCCGCTGTTGCGCCAGGCGCGCGCGGTGGCGCCGCGCCTGCTCGCCGAGCACCCCGAGGCCGCACGCGCACACGTGCAGCGCTGGCTCGGGGGGCGGACCGACTACGTCAAGGCCTGATCCGCGGCAGCATCGCCACCGGCATCAGCCGAAGTGCAGCTGGTAGCGCGCACCGTCGGAGAACACGCAGGCGCCGGTGCCTTGCGCCTGACCCGTCAGCACGTATTCGCACTGGGCATTCACGCCGCGCGCACCGAATGCGTTGGCGATGCCGCGGCGGCCCTGCACCTGCACCGCGGCGAGGCCCAGCACCTCGCGATGGATGCGGCCGAAGCCCGGGTGACCGGCCTCCACACGCGTGGCCTCGCCCTGCATCGCGTCGCCGAGGTAGCTGAAGCTGATCTGCCCGCGGCCGCTGTGTGAATCGGTGATCACCGCGGTGAGCAGGCCGCCGCGGTTGGCCACGTCGTTCACCGGGTACAGCCGCGCCGTGAGCACCACCGGCGGCGCCGGCGCCACCGGTGCGGGCGGCGTGATCACCGTCACCTCGCGCGGCGTTGCAGCGGCCGCCGCCGGCGGCCACGGCGCGATCGTGCCGGTGCGCGAATCCACCGGCACCGCCACGCAGGCGGCGAGCGCGGCGCCGGCCACGGCCAGCGTCGCGAGCAACTGAGCAGTTCGGGTCTTCGAGCGGATCTCGTTCATCGAGTGAACCTGCAGTGCGCGGCACATGCCGCACGGCCAGTATGGGAAGCGGCGATGCGCTGTGGTGCGCGCACACGCGCCGTGCCGCGCCGCGCTACCGGCCGGCGCACGGGGTGATACCAGTGCCTTCGTCGACAATCGGCGCATGACCCTGACCGAGTTGCGCTACATCGTTGCCGTGGCCCGCGAGCGGCACTTCGGCCGCGCGGCCGAGGCCTGCCACGTGTCGCAGCCGACGCTCAGCGTGGCGATCAAGAAGCTCGAGGAGGAGCTCGACCTCAAGATCTTCGAGCGCGGCGGCACCGAGGTCAGCGTCACGCCGCTGGGCGAGGCCATCGTGCGCCAGGCGCAGCAGGTGATCGAGCAGGCCGCGGCGATCAAGGAGCTGGCCAAGCGCGGCAAGGATCCGCTGGCCGGGCCGCTCAAGCTCGGCATCATCTACACCATCGGGCCCTATCTGCTGCCCGAGCTGGTGAAGCACGCGATCCGCCTGACGCCGCAGATGCCGCTGATGCTGCAGGAAAACTTCACCGTCAAGCTGCTCGAGATGCTGCGCACCGGCGAGCTCGACTGCGCGATCATGGCCGAACCGTTCCCCGACACCGGCCTGGCGATCGCGCCGCTGTACGACGAACCCTTCATGGTCGCGGTGCCGAAGACGCATGCGCTGGCCAGGCGCAAGGCGGTCAGCGCCGAGGAGCTCAAGCGCGAGACGATGCTGCTGCTCGGCACCGGCCACTGCTTTCGCGACCAGGTGCTCGAGGTGTGCCCCGAGTTCGCGCGCTTCTCGAGCGACGCGGAGGGCATCCGCAAGAGCTTCGAGGGCAGCTCGCTGGAGACCATCAAGCACATGGTGGCCTCGGGCATGGGCGTGACGGTGGTGCCCAAGATGAGCGTGCCGCGCGAGGCGCAGGAGCACGTGAAGTACATCGCCTTCGAGCCGCCGGTGCCGTCGCGGCGCGTGGTGCTGGCGTGGCGGCGCAGCTTCACGCGCTACGAGGCGATCGCCGCGCTGCGCAATGCCGTCTATGCCTGCGAGCTGCGCGGCGCGAAGCGGCTCACCGGTTGACGCCTGTTCGAGACGAGATCGGGAGCGAGCCTTTCCCTGCCGACATCTGCACCGAGCCGCGCGACGTCGACGCCCAACCCGCTGGCGCGCGGCGCGGGTCGAGCGCCAAGCGGGGCGTCAGTCGAGGTCGTCGATGTGCTTCGGCCAGCTGCGCTTGAGCAGCGTTGACAGCGCGCGGTCGGCGAGTAGCTTGCCGCCGGTTTGGCAGCGCGCGCAGTAGTTGGTTTCATTATCGGCGTGCACGATGCGCTGCACCGGGCTGCCGCACACCGGGCAGGGCTGGCCATAGCGGCCGTGCACGGCCATCTCGGGGCGGAACGCCGTCACCTTCTGCGGCCAGCCGCCGTGTGAGCGTGCCTCGCCGCGCAAGCGCGCGGTCCATTCGGCGAGCACCTCGCGCGTGGCGGCGTGCAGGCGGGCCACGTCGGCGGCCGCGAGGCGCGAGGTCAGCGTCACCGGCGACAACTGCGCGCGGTGCAGGATCTCGTCGGAGTAGGCGTTGCCGATGCCGCTGAACAAGTGCGGATTCGTCAACGCGTGCTTGAGCGTGTGGTTTTCGAGCGCCAGGCGCGCGGCGAAAGCGGCTGCATCAGCGGCCAGCGGATCGATGCCGCCGGGGTCCATCGCCGCCAGCGCCTCGCGGCCCTGCACGAGGTGGATCGAGGCCCGGCGCTGCGTGCCGGCCTCGGTGAGCACCAGCGTGCCGGCGGCGAAGGCCAAGCTCGCCAGCGCGCCGCGCGCCGGCGGCTTGGCGCCGGCCGCGAGCCATTTCAGGCGGCCGGCGATCATCAGGTGGATGACGACGAAGCGCTCGCCGTCGAGCGCGATCACCACGCGTTTGCCGAGCCGCTCGACGCCGGTGACGCTGCGCTCTTCGATGTCCGGCACCGGCGGCAGCGCGGTGCGCAGCACGAACGGGTTGAGCACGCGCAGCCGCTGCAGGCGGTCGCCGCGCAGCTTGGCGCCCAGGCTCTCGACGTAGACGGTGATGTCCGGCAGCTCGGGCATGCGCCGCAGTGTGCCGCAGCATGAGCCGCGATAATCGGGGCAACCTGACGCCGGTGAAGGCGACCCCACGATGGGCGCCGCCGCGGCTGCTCGACGCATCCCATCATGTCCGACATCGCCACCGAGGTGCGGCGCCGCCGCACGTTCGCCATCATTTCGCACCCCGACGCGGGCAAGACCACGCTGACGGAGAAGCTCTTGCTGTTCTCCGGCGCGATCCAGATCGCCGGCAGCGTGAAGGCGCGCAAGGCGTCGCGCCACGCCACCTCCGACTGGATGGAGATCGAGAAGCAGCGCGGCATCTCGGTGGCCTCATCGGTGATGCAGATGGAGTACCGCGGCTGCGTCATCAACCTGCTCGACACGCCCGGCCACCAGGACTTCTCCGAAGACACCTACCGCGTGCTGACCGCGGTGGACGCGGCGCTGATGGTGATCGACGCCGCCAACGGCGTCGAGCCGCAGACGCGGCGGCTGCTGCAGGTGTGCCGCGCGCGGAACACGCCGATCCTGACCTTCGTGAACAAGATGGACCGCGAGGTGCGCGAGCCGCTGGCACTGATGGACGAGATCGAGCGCGAGCTGGGCATGGCGGTGGTGCCGTTCACCTGGCCGGTGGGCATGGGCAAGGTGTTCCACGGCGTGATGGACCTCGAGCGCGAGCAGATGCGCGTGTTCGTGCCGGGCGAGGATCGCAATCGGGACGACGACGAGATCCTGCAAGGCATCGCCAACCCAGCGTACAGCGCACGCTTCGGCGCGCAGTACGAGCACGCGAAGCACGACATCGAGCTCGTGCGCGAGGCCGCGCCGGCGTTCGACGAGGCCGAGTTCCTCGCCGGCCACCAGACGCCGATGTTCTTCGGCTCGGCGATCAACAATTTCGGCGTGCGCGAGGTGCTCGATGCGCTGGTCGATCTGGCGCCGCCGCCCGGCCCCAAGGCGGCCATGCAGCGCGTGGTGCAGCCCGACGAGCCGAAGTTCAGCGGCGTGGTATTCAAGATCCAGGCCAACATGGACCCGGCGCACCGCGACCGCATCGCCTTCGTGCGCGTGGCCTCGGGCCACTTCGAGCGCGGCATGAAGCTCAAGGTCACGCGCTCGGGCAAGGAGTTGAAGCCCAACACCGTCGTGAGCTTCCTCAGCCAGCGCCGCGAGCTGCTCGACGAGGCCTTCGCCGGCGACATCATCGGCATCCCGAACCACGGCGTGCTGCAGCTCGCCGACACGCTCACCGAAGGCGAGCCGCTGCAGTTCACCGGGCTGCCGTTCTTCGCGCCCGAGATGTTCCGCAGCGTCGAGGTGGCCGACCCGCTGCGGACCAAGCAGCTCAAGGCCGGCCTGACGCAGCTCGGCGAGGAAGGCGCGATCCAGGTCTTCCGGCCGGCGGCCGGCAGCGTGCTGCTGCTGGGTGCCGTGGGGCAGCTGCAGTTCGAGGTCGTGGCGCACCGGCTGGAGCATGAATACGGCTGCAAGGCGCGCATCCTGCCGAGCCGCTTCCAGGTGGCGCGCTGGGTGACCTGTGACGACGCCAAGGAGCTGCAGCGCTTCATCGACGCCAACGCCCACCGCGTGGCCTACGACGCGGTGAATGCCCCGACGCTCCTCGTGGAATACGCGCCCGAGCTGCGGGCGATCGAGAGCAACTGGCCGAAGATCAGGTTCCACGCGCTGCGCGAACACGCGGGGCTGGTGTTCCAGAAGCAGCTCGACGGCTGAGCCCGCGCGGCACGCTGCGCAACGTCCACAACCTGGCCGACAAGGAGATCGCGATGAAGCTCTACTACCACCCCGCCTCCACCACCAGCCGGCCGATCATGCTGTTCGCCGCCGAGAGCGGCATCGCGCTGCAGATGCAGGTGGTGGACCTGTTCACCGGCGAGCACTACAAGCCCGCCTACGAAGACGTGAACCCGAATCACCTGGTGCCGGTGCTCGAAGACGGCAGCTTCCGCCTCACCGAAAGCTCGACCATCCTGAAGTACCTCGCCGACAAGACGAACTCCAGCGCCTACCCGAAAGAGCTGCAGGCCCGCGCCCGCGTCAACGAGCGCATGGACTGGATCAACACCCAGCTGTGCCGCGACTTCGCCTACGGCTTCATCTATCCGCAGATCTTCCCGTTCCACAAGCGCCGCAGCGACGAGGCGCACGCGGCCACGCTGCAATGGGGCCAGGAGCGCGCGCAGGGCTGGCTGAAGGTGCTCAACGACCACATCCTCGGCACCGGCGCCAAGTTCCTGTGCGGCGACACGATGACGATCGCCGACTACTACGGCGCCTCGTTCGTCGCGCTGGGCGAGCTGACGGGCAGCACGTATGACAAGTATCCGAACATCAAGGCCTGGCTCGGCCGCATGAAGGCGCTGAAGCACTGGGCCGGCGTCAACGAGGTCATCAACGGCTACGGCGCGTCGCTGAAGGGCCAGCCGATGCTGGCCGTGTGAGGCCCGTCATGATCCTCAAGCTGCACCACAACGCCTACCGCTGCCGCGACTCGGAACAAACGCGCGCCTTCTACGAGGACTTCCTCGGCCTGCCGCTGGTGGGCACGCTGGAGATCAAGGAGACCAAGAGCGGGCGCAAGACGAACACGCTGCACACCTTCTACCGGCTCGACGACGGCTCGCACCTGGCCTTCTTCGAGGCACCCGACATGGCCTTCGACTTCAAGCCCCAGCACGACTACGACCTGCACATCGCGCTCGAGGTCGAGCGGCCGGTGCTGGAGGCCATGTTCGCCAAGGGCAAGGCGAGCCGCATCGAGACACGCGGCGTGAGCAACCACGGCTTCATCGACTCGATCTACTTCCGCGACCCCAACGGCTACGTGATCGAGCTGTGCACGAAGAAGGAAGGCCACGACGGCGCGATGGACCCGGCGCGCAACGGCGCGCGCGAGATCCTGCAGCGCTGGACGGCGGGCAAGCGCGAAGCCGCGGCGGCATGAGCCGCGGCGAGCAGCGAGCGATCCGCTCCGACATCGCCTGGAGCACGCCCGATCGCATCGGCGTCCTCGGGCACGACCTGGTGCGCGAGCTGATCGGCCGCGTCGACCTCGGCGACATGGGCTTCCTCGAAATCACCGGGCGCCTGCCGAACGCACGCGAATCGGCGATGTTCAACGCGCTGCTGGTCACGCTGGTGGAGCACGGCATCGTGCCCTCCACGCTGGCCACGCGCATGACGGTGGCCGGTGCGCCCGAGGCGCTGCAGGCCGCGGTGGCTGCCGGCCTGCTGGGGCTGGGCAGCGTGTTCGTCGGCTCCACTGAGGCCGCGGCCCGGCTGCTGAAGGATGCATTGCCCGATCCCTCGGCCGACGTGTCGCTGAAGGCCGTGGCCGAGCGCATCGTCGAGCAGCACCGCGAGCAGCGGCGCATCCTGCCGGGGCTGGGGCACCCGATCCACAAGCCGATCGACCCGCGCACGCCGCGCCTGTTCGCGATCGCCCGGGCGCAAGGCTTCGCGGGCCGCTACATCGAGTTGATGAAGGCGATCGCCCGGCGCGCCGAGCGGGTGCACCAGCGGCCGCTGCCGATCAATGCCACCGGCGCCATCGGCGCCATCGCCTGCGAGATGGGCCTGCCCTGGCAGGCCTGCCGCGGCATCGGCGTGATGGCGCGCGCGGTGGGCCTCGTCGGCCACGCACTCGAAGAGCTGCGCCAGCCGCTGGCCACCGCGGTGTGGCACCGCACCGAGGCCGAGGCCACCGCGGCCACGCGCGGCCGGCTGCGCCCGGGCAAGGCCTCGCGCGCCGGGCCGCGCAAACGCTAACAACACCGTCGGCTGACCGGCGATGCTGCGTCCGCTGCAGGTGCTGAGGCTCTACGCGCCGCACGGCGGCACGCTGGCCTCGCTGCTGGCCGCGCGCGTGGCGGTAGCGCCGCAGCGCGAGGCCCTGGTGTTCGAGGACCGCGCCATCGGCTATGCGCAGCTGCAGGCGCTGGCGCTGCGGGCCGCGACGATGTACGCCGCGCGCGGCGTGAAGCCAGGCGAGCGCATCGGTGTGGTGTCGGCCAACCATCCGTCGACGGTGATCACGCTGCTGGCGCTGGCGCGGCTGGGCGCGGTGATGGTGCCGGTGAACCCGGACTACCGCGCCACCGAAGCCGGCTACGTGCTCGGCCATGCGCAGGTGAGCGGCGTGCTGTGCGCGCCCGAGGTGCTGGCCACCGTGCGCGAGGCGGTGCGCGATCTGGCGCCCGCGCCGTGGCTGATGCTCAACCGCGCCGACGCGGGCGCGGATCTGCCGGTGTTCGACGATGCCGTGGCCGCAACCTCTGGTGACGTGCCGGCCGACGCCGGCACGCCCGATGCGCCATGCGTGTTCATCTACACCTCGGGCACCACCGGGTTCCCGAAGGGCGTGATGCACGGCCAGCGCGCGCTGATCCTGGCCGGCGAGGGCTTCGTGCAGCGCATGCACCTGCAACCCGATGATCGGCTGCTGTGCCTGCTGCCGATGTTCCACGTCAACGCGCTCTTCTACTCGCTGGCCGGCGCGCTGGCGGCCGGCGCCACGCTGATCCTGCTGCCGCGCTTTTCGGCCAGCACGTTCTGGGCCGACGCGGCGCGCACGCGCGCCACCGAGGCCAACACGATCGCCGCGGTGTCGAACATCCTGCTGCGCCGGCCGCGCAGCGAGTTCGTTGCGAATCACGCGCTGCGCAAAATCTACGGCGCTCCGTTCAGCGCCGAGACCTACGAGGTGTTCCGGCGCGAGTTCGGCGTGCCCACGCTGATCGAGGGCTACGGCATGAGCGAGATCCCCGGCGCGCTGAACAACCCGTTCGAGGGCCCGCACAAGATCGGCAGCATGGGCACGCCCAGCGTGCACCCCGACCCTGCGGTGCAGCTGGCGCAGCTGAAGATCGTCGACGACGACGGCCGCGAGCTGCCCGACGGCCAGACCGGCGAGCTGGTGGTGAAGACGCCGCTCGTGATGCAGGGCTACTACCGCGATCCGGCGCAGACTGCAGCAGCATTGCGCGACGGCTGGTTCCTCACCGGCGACCTGGCCCGGCGCGACGCCGATGGCTACTTCTGGTTCGTCGCGCGCAAGAAGGACATCATCCGCAAGCGCGGCGAGAACATCTCCGGCGCTGAGCTGGACCGCGTGATCGAGTCGCATCCCGCGGTGCTGCAGGCCGCTGCGATCGCCGTGCCCGATGCGCTGGGCGAGGACGAGATCCTGGTGGCCATCGTGCGCAAGCCTGGCGGCGAGGTCGATGCACGGGCCATCGCGGCCTGGTGCCGCGAGCGGCTGGCGCCGATCAAGGTGCCGCGCTACGTGGTGTTCGTCGACGCGCTGCCGCAGACGCCGACGCATCGCGTGGCGAAGTACAAGCTGCGCGAGGATGCGTCGCTGCGCGAGCGGGCGCTGGACCTCGACGCGCCGCAGCGTTGACGGCGCGTCAGCCGGCCTCGCGCGCGATCTCGATCGCCCGCAGCTCGGTCTTCAGCACCTTGCCGTAGTTGTTCTTCGGCAGCGCGTCGACGAAGCGGTAGATCTTCGGCCGCTTGAAGCGCGCGATCTGCGCCAGGCAATGCGCGTCGAGCTCGGCCGCGTCCACCGGCGAGCGCCGCACCACGTAGGCCACGACCGACTCGCCCCATTGCGCGTCGTGCCGGCCGATCACGCTGACCTCGCTGACCGCCGGATGCGTCAGCAGCGCCTCTTCCACCTCGCGCGGGTAGATGTTGCTGCCGCCGCTGATGATCAGGTCCTTGCTGCGGTCGAGCAGCGTCAGGTAGCCCTCGGCGTCGAGGCGGCCCACGTCGCCGGTGTAGAGCCAGCCGTCGCGGATCGCCGCGGCGGTGGCCTCGCTCTGTTGCCAGTAGCCTTCCATCACCACGTCGCCGCGCACGCACACTTCGCCGGCCTCGCCCACCGGCAGCTCGGCGCCTGCGCTGCCGCGGATCGACAGCTCGAGCATCGGCTGCGCGTGGCCGGCCGAGGCCAGGCGCTCGCCGTGGCGCGGATGCGTGGCATCGTTGATCACCGCTTTCGGCAGCACGGTGATCGTCATCGGGCTTTCGCCCTGGCCGTAGATCTGCGCGAAGTGCGGCCCGACCACGCGCAGCGCACGCTCGATGTCGGCGCGGTACATCGGCGCGCCGCCGTAGACGATGGTGGCGAGGCCTTCGGGCCGCTGCCCGCTGCGCTCGACGTGATCGACGAGGCGATGCACCATCGTCGGCGCCGCGAAAAACGATGCGTTGCGCCAATGCGCGGCCAGCGCGACGATCTCGGCCGGCTCGAAGCCGCCCGAGCGCGGCACGACGTTGACGCCGCCGTGCATCACGTAAGGCAGGTGGTAGAGGCCGCCGCCGTGCGACAGCGGCGCCGGGTGCAGCATCACGTCGCCCGGCGCCACGGCCTGCACCTCGGCCAGGTAGCCGAGGCTGGCTTCGCGCAGCTGGCGCGAGCCGAGCACCACGCCCTTGGGCCGGCCGGTCGTGCCGCTGGTGTAGAACAGCCACGCCGGATCGCCGGCGCGGCGCTCGACCGGCGTTGCGCTCGGTTCGTGTGCATCCAGCTCCGGCAGCGCATCGTGCAGCGGTACGCCGGGCGTCAGCGCCGCGAGTTCGTCGCGCTGCGCTTCGGCACAGAACGCGAGCTTCGCGCCACTGTGCTGCAGGATCCACGCCGCCTCGCGCGGATGCAGCTTGGCGTTGATCGGCACCGCGGCCGCACCGGCCCACCAGCTGCCCCACAGCATCACCAGGTATTCGGGCCGGTTGGGCAGGAACAGGCCCACGCGATCGCCGGGCGCCACGCCCTGCGCACGCAGCCAGGTGGCCAGCCGCGCGGCGCGGTCGGCCAGCTCGGCGTAGTTGCACCAGATGTCGGTGCCGTGGCCGACGGCCGGGCGGGCCGGATGCTGCTGCGCGGTGCGCGCGAGCCAGAGCGCTGGGTTCATCGTGCGATGGCGTTGCGGTGTGAACCGCGGGCGAGAATAGCCCACCCGGCCCTGCAGGAGCCGGTCATGCCGACCCGATGAACAGCCTCGCCAGCCCATCGCCCTCGCGCCTGGCGCTCTACCTCGACCTCATCCGCTGGAACCGGCCCGCGGGCTGGCTGCTGCTGCTGTGGCCCACGCTGTCGGCGCTGTGGATCGCGGCCGACGGCTTTCCGGGCTGGCACCTGCTGGTGGTGTACGTGCTGGGCACGGTGATCATGCGCAGCGCCGGCTGCTGCATGAACGACGTGGCCGATCGTGAGTTCGACCGCCACGTGAAGCGCACTGCGCAGCGGCCGGTCACCAGCGGGCAGGTCAGCGTGCGCGAGGCGCTGCTGCTCGGCGCCGCGCTGGCGTTGCTGGCCTTCGCGCTGGTGCTGTCCACCAACCCGCCGACGATCCTGCTGTCGTTCGCCGGCTTCGCGATCACGCTGGCCTATCCCTATGCCAAACGTGCGCTGTCGATGCCGCAGGCGGTGCTCGGCATTGCGTTCAGCTTCGGCATTCCGATGGCCTTCGCGGCAGTGCTCGGTGGCCGCGACTGGTCGGCCCAGGCGGTGCCCGACGCGGTGCCGCCACACGCCTGGTGGCTGCTCGCGGGCAACCTGTTCTGGGTGCTGGCCTACGACACCGAGTACGCGATGGTCGATCGCGACGACGACCTGCGCATCGGCATGAAGACCTCGGCCATCACGCTGGGCCGCTTCGACGTGGTCGCGGTGATGGCGTTCTACGCCCTGTACCTCTCGAGCTGGAGCCTGATCGGCCGCCTGCTCGGGCTCGGCGTGTGGTACCAGCTCGGCATCGCGCTGGCCGCGGCGCAGGCGCTATGGCACTACACGCTGATCCGCACGCGCGCGCGCGACGGCTGCTTCAGGGCTTTTCGCGCCAACCACTGGCTCGGGGCGACGGTGTTTGCGGGCGTGGCGCTGGACCTCGCGCTGCGCTAGGGCCGGCGTTGCCGCGGCCGTTGCCGTTGGCGCCGTTGCCCGCCGCACCCGGGCTCGCCGCCGCCGGCGCAGCGCCGGCGCCGAACTCGTCGCCGAGTTCCTGCGCACGATCGCGCGCGGCATGCAGCGCGCGCACGAAGGCGGCCTTCACGGCGTCGTGGTCGAGCGACATCAGCGCGGCATAGGTGGTGCCGCCCTTGGAGGTGACGCGCTCGCGCAGCACCGCGGGCGACTCGTCGCTGCCGCGGGCGAGCGCCGTGGCGCCGGCGAAGGTGGCCAGCGCGAGGCGCCGGCCCTGCTCCGGGCTCAGGCCCATCTCGCCGGCCGCCTGGATCATCGCCTCGATGAAGTAGAACACATAGGCCGGCCCGGAGCCCGACAGCGCCGTCACCGCGTCGAGATCGCGCTCCTGGTTCACCCACAGCAGCTCGCCGCTCGGCGCGAGCACCTGCTCCACCAGCGCGCGCTCGGCGGCGCTGACGCTGGGCGTGGCGAACAGGCCGGCGATGCCCTGGCCGATCAGCGCCGGCGTGTTGGGCATCGCGCGCACGATGCGCGTGGCGCCGGTGGCCGCGGCGATGCTCTCGGTGCGGATGCCGGCCATCACGCTCAGGTGCAGCGCCCGCGCCACGTACGGCACGCTGTTGCGCGCGGCCAGCGCGAAGCTCTGCGGCTTGACCGCCCACACCACCAGCGGCAGATCCTCGAGCGAGCTGCCGCCGAAGGGCAGCGCGAGCACGCCGTATTGCAGCGCCACGCGCGCACGCTGGCGATCGTCGGGCTCGATGACGAGGATGGTGGCCGGAACGCGGCCCGACTGCACCAGCCCGCCGATCAGCGCACTGGCCATGTTGCCGCCGCCGATGAAGGCGATCTCGCTCTTGATCTCTGGCATGACGCGATCAGTGTAGCCACGCCGCTGCGGCCGTCCGCCCGCCGATGCGACATGCACCTGCGAACGAGGGGCCGGCCGGCCCCCGGCTCACCAGAGCGACAATCCGGGCGCGCCGCCGCCGGCGCCAAGGAGCCCCGACGATGAGCAACCTGTCTTACGTCAGCGATCTTCCCGACAGCCCGTGGCAGACCTACCTGGCGCAGGTCGATCGCGTCGTGCCCTACCTCGGCCCGCTGGCGCGGTGGGTCGAGACGCTCAAGCGCTGCAAGCGGGCGCTGATCGTCGACATCCCGATCGAGATGGACAACGGCGAGGTGGCCCACTTCGAGGGCTACCGGGTGCAACACAACCTCTCGCGCGGCCCGGGCAAGGGCGGCGTGCGCTACCACCCCGCGGTGACGCTGGAGGAGGTGATGGCGCTGTCGGCGTGGATGAGCATCAAGAACGCGGCGGTGAACCTGCCTTACGGCGGCGCCAAGGGCGGCATCCGCGTCGACCCGAAGACGCTGTCGATCAAGGAGCTGGAGCGCATGACGCGGCGCTACACCAGCGAGATCGGCATCATCATCGGGCCGCAGCAGGACATCCCCGCGCCCGACGTGAACACCAACGCGCAGATCATGGCGTGGATGATGGACACCTACTCGATGAACACCGGGGCCACCGCCACCGGCGTGGTCACCGGCAAGCCGGTCCATCTCGGCGGTTCGCTCGGCCGCGTGAAGGCCACCGGGCGCGGCGTGTTCGTCACCGGCCGCGAGGCGGCGCGACGCATCAACCTGGAGTTGCAGGGCGCGCGCGTCGCGGTGCAGGGCTTCGGCAACGTGGGCTCGGCAGCGGCCGAGCTGTTCCACGCCGCCGGCGCCAAGATCGTCGCCGCGCAGGATCACACCGGCACCATCGTCAACCCCAAGGGAATGGACCTCGCCACGCTGATGCCGCATGTGCGCGACACCGGCGGCGTCGGCGGCTACCGCGGCGCCGAGGCGGCGGACGACGAGTCGTTCTGGGACGTGGATTGCGACATCCTGATCCCGGCCGCGCTCGAAGGCCAGATCACCGCGGCGCGCGCGCGGCGCATCAAGGCGCGGCTGATGCTCGAAGGCGCCAACGGCCCCACGCTGCCGGCGGCCGACGACATCCTCGGCGACCGCGGCATCCTGGTGGTGCCCGACGTGATCTGCAACGCCGGCGGCGTGACGGTGAGCTACTTCGAGTGGGTGCAGGACTTCAGCTCGTTCTTCTGGACCGAGGACGAGATCAACCTGCGCCTCGACAAGATCATGGTCGGCGCGCTGAAGAAGATCTGGGACACCGCCGACCAGCACCGCATCTCGCTGCGCACGGCCACCTTCGCGGTGGCGTGCGAACGCATCCTGATGGCGCGCAAGGAACGCGGGCTCTATCCGTGAACCCGGCCGCGACTTCGAGAAGGACGATCGCCATGACGCTGCGTCGACACTTGCTGGCCGCGGCCGCGCTGGCGCTGATCGCGCCGCTCGCGGCTGCGCAGTCGTGGCCCACGAAGCCGGTGCGCGTCGTGGTGCCGGCGCCGGCGGGCAGCTCGCTGGACATCATCGCGCGGCTGCTCGGCGACAAGCTCAAGGACCGCTGGGGCCAGCCGGTGGTGGTGGAGAACAAGCCCGGCGCCGGCGGCATGCTCGGCGTCGACGTGGCAGCCAAGGCGGCGCCCGACGGCCACACGCTGGCGATGGGCTTCAACGGCCCGATCGCCTTCGCGCCGGCGCTGTACCGCAAGATGCCGTACGACCCGGCGAAGGACCTGCTGCCGGTGGTGATGACGACCTCGCAGCCCAACGTGCTCGCCGTGGGCGCCCACGTACCGGCGAAGACGGTGAAGGAATTCGTCGACTGGCTGCGCGCGCGTGGCGGCAAGTTCAACTACTCGTCGCTCGGCATGGGCAGCTCGGCCCACCTGACGATGGAACTCTTCCTCGCCGAAGCGGGCGCCAGCGGCACCCATGTGCCGTTCAACGGCTCGCCGCCGGCGGCGCTGGCGGTGGCGCAGGGCGAGGCCGACGCCACGTTCATGGTCGCGCCCGCGCTGCTCGCGCATGTGCGCGCCGGCAAGGTGCGCATGCTCGCGGTGTCGAGTGCGCAGCGGCCCGAATCGCTGAAGGACTTGCCCACGCTCGCCGAGTCGGGCTTCGCGGCGGTGGAGTCGCTGGCCTGGAACGGCCTGTTCACCGCCGCCGGCACGCCGGAGGCGGTGGTGCAGAAGATCAACGCCGACGTGAACGCGGCACTGCAGGACAGCGCGGTGCGCGCCGCGCTCGATGCGCAGGGCCTGACGCCGGTGGGCGGCAGCGCGGCCGAGTTCGCGCGCCAGGTGCAGGCCGATACCGCGCGCTGGAGCGCGATCATCCACAAGATCGGGCTCAAGCTCGATCAGTGAACGCGGCTCAGCGCGAGCCGAAGATCGCGGTGCCCACGCGCACGATCGTCGCGCCCTCGAGGATCGCCGCCTCGAGATCGGCGCTCATGCCCATCGACAGCGTGTCGAGCGCCAGGCCGGCGGCGTTGAGCTCGTAGAGCAGCCGCGCCAGCGCGCGGTGCGGCGCCCGCTGCGCCTCGATGTCGCCCACCGGCTCGGGGATCGCCATCAGGCCGCGCAGGCGCAGGTTCGGCAGCGCCGCCACGGCCTGCGCCAGCATCGGCACGTCTTCGGGCGCGACGCCGCTCTTGCTCGCCTCGCCGCTGATGTTGACCTGCAGGCACACCTGCAGCGGCGGCAGATCCGGCGGCCGCTGCGCCGCGAGGCGCTCGGCGAGCTTGAGGCGGTCGACCGAATGCACCCAGTCGAAACGCGCGGCGACGACGCGCGTCTTGTTGCTCTGCAAGGGGCCGATGAGATGCCACTCGATCGAGGCGCGCAGATCGGCCAGCGCCTCGATCTTCTCGAGCGCCTCCTGGACATAGTTCTCGCCGAAGGCGCGCTGCCCGGCCGCGTGCGCCTCGCGCACGAGGTGTGGCCCGAATGTCTTGGTGACCGCGAGCAACGTGACGCTTTGCACGGGACGCTGCGCGCGCTCGCACGCGGTCGCGATACGCGTGCGCACTTGTTGTAACTTCGCTTCGACGCTGCTCATAATGATTGCAGCCTACTCCAACGCGCGCCTACATGGACATCACGCAGCTGCTCGCCTTCTCGGTGAAGAACAAGGCCTCCGACCTGCACTTGTCGGCCGGCCTGCCGCCGATGATCCGCGTGCACGGCGACGTGCGCCGCATCAACGTGGACCCGCTCGAACACAAGCAGGTGCACGACATGGTGTACGACATCATGAACGATGCGCAGCGCAAGCACTACGAGGATACGCTGGAGTGCGACTTCAGCTTCGAGATCCAGGGGCTGGCGCGCTTTCGCGTCAACGCGTTCAACCAGAACCGTGGCTCCGGCGCGGTGTTCCGCACGATCCCGAGCAAGATCCTCACGCTCGAGCAGCTCAACGCGCCGAAGGTCTTCGCCGAGCTGTCGCTCAAGCCGCGCGGCCTGGTGCTGGTGACCGGCCCCACCGGCTCGGGCAAGAGCACCACGCTGGCCGGCATGGTCAACCACCTCAACGAGCACGAGTACGGTCACGTGCTGACGGTGGAGGACCCGATCGAATTCGTGCACGAGAGCAAGAAGTGCCTCGTCAACCAGCGCGAGGTCGGCCCGCACACGCTGAGTTTCTCGAACGCGCTGCGCTCGGCGCTGCGCGAGGACCCCGACGCGATCCTGGTCGGCGAAATGCGCGACCTCGAAACCATCCGCCTGGCGCTCACGGCGGCCGAGACCGGCCACCTGGTGTTCGGCACGCTGCACACCTCGAGCGCGGCCAAGACCATCGACCGCGTGGTCGACGTCTTCCCCGCCGCCGAGAAAGACATGGTGCGCGCGATGCTGTCGGAGTCGCTGATCGCGGTGATCTCGCAGACGCTGTGCAAGCTCAAGGACGGCTCGGGCCGCGTGGCGGCGCACGAGATCATGATCGGCACCTCGGCCATCCGCAACCTGATCCGCGAGAACAAGATCGCGCAGATGTACTCGTCGATCCAGACCGGCCAGAACCTGGGCATGCAGACGCTGGACCAGAACCTCACCGATCTCGTCCGCCGCAACATCATCTCGCCGGCCGAGGCGCGCGCCAAGGCCAAGTTCCCCGAGAACTTCCCGGGCTGAGCGCACCATGGCCACGGTGAAGAAACTGCTCAAGGGCCTGTCGGGCACGCGGCCGGGTGCCCGCGAGCCGCAGGAGGACTCGGGCTACTTCTCGACCATGTTCCTCGAGCACGACGAGGCCACGCCCCGGCTCGTGCCCTGGGCCACACGCGCAGCCGACGTGCAGGCCCGGGCGGTGGAGCACAGCACCGGCGCGATCCAGTTCGCCCGCGCCTGGAACGACGACCGCCATGCCGTGCTGCTGCGCGAGGGCGAGCTGAAGAAGCTCACCGAGTACCTCGACTTCGTGAACATCGACGCCGAACGCGAGGTGATCACGCAGGACGAGCAGGGCGACTACCTGCTGATCGTGCTCGACGGCACGATCGCGGTCGACCGCGAACAGCCCTGGGGCGGCCGTGCCCGGCTCGGCGAGGCCAAGGCCGGCGATCTGCTGGGCGAGATGTCGCTGCTCGATGCCGGCACGCGCTTCTCGTCGTGCCGCTCGATCACGCCGTGCATGCTGGCGGTGCTGGAGGCGAAGGCCCTGGACCGCATGATGAACGACGACCCGCGCCTGGCGGCCGTGCTGATGGCCGCGCTGGCGCGCCGGCTGTCGCTGCGCCTGCGCCAGGCCAGCGCGCGGCTGAGCGCGCTGCTGACCAACGCTTGACGCGGCGCGCCGCGGAGGACCCCACATGGAACGCGATCAGGCCTCCAAATTCATCAACGACCTGCTGCGCCTGATGATCGCGCGCAACGGGTCGGACCTGTTCCTCACCGCCGACTTCCCGCCGGCGATCAAGGTCGACGGCAAGGTCACCAAGGTCAGCCCGCAGCCGCTGACCGGCCAGCACACGATGGCGCTCGCGCGCTCGGTGATGAACGACAAGCAGGCCGCCGAGTTCGAGAAGACCAAGGAGTGCAACTTCGCGATCTCGCCGCAGGGCGTGGGCCGCTTCCGCTGCAACGCCTTCATCCAGCAGGGCCACGTGGGCCTGGTGTTCCGCCTGATCCCGCAGACGCTGCCGACGATCGACCAGCTGGCGCTGCCGAAGATCCTGAAGGACGTGGCGATGACCAAGCGCGGGCTGGTCATCATGGTGGGCGCCACCGGCTCGGGCAAGAGCACGTCGCTGGCCGCGATGGTCGACTGGCGCAACGAGAACTCCTACGGCCACATCATCACGATCGAGGATCCGGTGGAGTTCGTGCATCCGCACAAGAACTGCATCGTCACGCAGCGCGAGGTGGGCATCGACACCGACGGCTGGGAAACCGCGCTGAAGAACACGCTGCGCCAGGCGCCCGACGTGATCCTGATGGGCGAGATCCGCGACCGCGAGACGATGGAGCACGCGGTGGCCTTCGCCGAGACCGGCCACCTGTGCATGGCCACGCTGCACGCCAACAGCTCCAACCAGGCGCTGGACCGCATCATCAACTTCTTCCCCGAGGAGCGGCGCGCGCAGCTGCTGATGGACCTGTCGCTGAACCTCAAGGGCATCGTCAGCCAGCGCCTGCTGCCGCGCGAGGAAGGCAAGGGCCGGATCGCGGCGGTCGAGATCATGCTCAACACGCCGCTGATGGCCGACCTGATCTTCAAGGGCGAGGTCGGCGAGCTCAAGGAGCTGATGAAGCGCTCGCGCGAGCTCGGCATGCAGACCTTCGACCAGGCGCTGTTCGATCTCTACGAGAGCCGCCACGTGAGCTACGAAGACGCGCTGCGCAACGCCGACTCGGTCAACGACCTGCGCCTGCAGATCAAGCTCGCCAGCCAGCGCGCGCGCAATCAGGATCTGTCGGCCGGCACCGAGCATCTGACGATCGTGTGAGCGCCGGGCCGCCCGCGGCGGCCCGTTGCGGCGGGTTCGAATGCCCCGATGCCGCCGCGCGTCGGGATCGGACCGTAAACTGCCGCCTCTCGAACAAGAGGCCGCGATGAAGACCTACGAGCCGACGCCACCGCGCAAGACCGCGTTTCTGGGGCTGGGTGTGATGGGGCATCCGATGGCGGGGCACCTCGCGCGCGCGGGGCACGGCGTCACCGTCTACAACCGCACCGCCGCCAAGGCGCAGGCGTGGGCCCGGGAGTACGGCGGCCGCACCGCGGCCACGCCGCGCGAGGCGGTGCGCGATGCCGATCTCGTGTTCGCCTGCGTCGGCAACGACGATGACTTGCGCTCGGTGGTGCTGGGCGAGCACGGCGCGCTGGCCGGCATGAAGCCGGGCGCGGTGTTCGTGGACCACACCACCGCATCGGCGGCGGTCGCGCGCGAGCTCTGCGCCGCGGCCAAGGCCAAGGGGCTGCAGTTCGTCGATGCGCCGGTGTCGGGCGGACAGGCCGGTGCGGTCAACGGCATGCTGACGGTGATGTGCGGCGGCGACGCTGCGCCTTTCGAGACGATGAAGCCGGTGGCGATGGCGTTCTCGCGCGCGGTGACGCTGGTGGGCGGCAGCGGTGCCGGCCAGCTCGCCAAGATGGTCAACCAGGTGTGCATCGCCGGGCTGGTGCAGGGCCTCGCCGAGGGCATCGCCTTCGGGCAGAAGGCCGGGCTCGACATGAAGCTCGTGCTCGAGGTCATCGGCAAGGGCGCGGCCCAGAGCTGGCAGATGGACAACCGCGGCACGACGATGGTCGACGACACCTTCGACTTCGGCTTCGCGGTCGACTGGATGCGCAAGGACCTCGGCCTCGTGCTCGACGAGGCGCGCCGCAACGGCGCCCACCTGCCGGTGACCGCGCTGGTCGACCAGTTCTACGGCGACGTGCAGGCCATGGGCGGGCGACGCTGGGATACCTCCAGCCTGATCAAGCGGCTGACGTAGGCGCACCTGCGCGGCCGCCTTGCCAGCGCTCGACAGGGCGGCTACTTCTTCGGCGCGCTCTCGGCCAGCTCGGCCTCGGTGACGATCTCGAACACGCGCACCACCTTCTGCACGCCGCTGACGCCGCGCGCCAGCTCGGTGGCGCGGTTGGCCTCGCGCTCGGTCACGCGGCCCATCAGGTAGACCACCGAACGCTCGGTGACGACCTTGAATGCGTTGGCTTGCAGGTCGCGCGCGTCGACCAGCGTGGCCTTGATCTTGCTCGTGAGCACCGTGTCCTGCGAGCGCGCGCCGAGCGAGCTCGGCGCCATCGCGGCGAGTTCGTTGACGGTGGAGCGCACGTTGTCGATGCGCTGCACGGTCTGCTCGACGGCGCCGCGGTCGGCCTCGGTGGCCACCTCGCCCGTCAGCAGCACGGTGCGGTTGTAGCTCGTGATGTTGACGTGGGCGTAGGGCCCACCGATCTCCTTGATGCGGTTGCCCGCCTTGAGCTCGATCGCCTGATCGTCGACCTGCGCACCGGTGGTGCGGCGGTCCATGAACACCAGCGTGCCGCCGACCATGGCGCCGCCGACGACCAGCGGCGCGCACGCCGGCAACACCGTGGTGCCGATGCAGGCCATGAGCAGCACCCGAGGCCAGCGGCCGTGACGACGAAGAGCGTTGGATTTCATGCAGCTTCCTGTTCACCCAGCAGTTGAAGATCGATCGCGTCGCACAGGCAGTGCAACATGATCAGGTGGAGTTCGAGCACGCGCGCGGCCCGGTCATGCGGCACCGGTAGGAGCGCATCGGTGTCGCCGAGTTCCTCGCCCAGCGCCCCGGCCTGGCGCCCGACCAGCGCGATCACCGCCATGTCGTTGCCGTGCGCGGCGCGCGCCGCCGCGAGCGCGGCGCCGGTGCGACCCTCGGCATCGAGCAGCAGCAGCAGGTCGCCCGGCTGGCCCAGCGTCGACACCTGTCGCGCCAATGCGCTGTCGCCGCCGCCATCGGCGGCCAGCGCGTGGTGCACGGTGGCGTCGCTGTCCAGCGCCAGCACGGCGAGCCCCGGCCGGTCGCGCTCGAAGCGGCCCATCGTGCGGGCGGCGAACAGCGCAGCCAGTGCCGAGGCCGCGCCGATGCCCGCCACCAGCAGCTTGCCGCCACCGGTGAGCGCGCCGACAATCGATTGCGCGGCCTGCGCCAGCGGTCGGGCCAGTGCCTCGGCGGTCTGGTTCTTGAGATCCGCAGCGTCGAAGAACTGCTGCTGGATGCGCTGCTCGAGCATGGCGGGCGATGATAAGTCAGCCGCTGTCGAACGCCGCGCGGAGCCACTGCAGCTCGCCGCCGTCGATGGCCACCACGTCGAAGCGGCACGGCGGCCACTGGCGCAGGCGCTGCAGGTAGTGGCGCGCGGCCAGCACGATGTGCTGCTGCTTGCGCGCCGAGATGCTGGCCGACGCGCCGCCATGGTCGCTGCGCGTGCGCGAGCGCACCTCCACGAACACCAGCGTGCCGTCGCGCTCGCGCATGATCAGGTCGACCTCGCCGCCGCGCGCCCCGGGGCCGCGCGCGACCCGATAATTGCGGCACACGAGTTCGAGGCCGTGACCCAGCAGGTGCGCGAGGGCGCGCTCCTCCGCTCGATCGCCCACCGACTTGCTCGTCAACGGCCCGCCCGCCTTGAACATCGATGCCCACCTGTTGCAGCAGGCAGCCGCCGCGGCCGCCGGCGGCCAGCAGTATCCCTCCGCTGCGCTGTACCTGGTGGCCACGCCGATCGGCAACCTCGCCGACCTGAGCCTGCGCGCGATAACCGTGCTCGGGCTCGTCGACGCGCTCGCCTGCGAGGACAGCCGCGTCTCGGGTGCGCTGCTGCACCACCTCGGCCTCGACAAGCCGCTCGTCGCGCTGCATGAGCACAACGAGCGCGAGGCTGCGGCCGCCGTGATCGAGCGCCTGACGCAGGGCCAGCGCGTGGCCTATGCGAGCGACGCCGGCACGCCGGCGATCAGCGACCCCGGCGCGCGGCTGGTCGCGCTCGCGCGCCAGGCTGGGCATCGCGTGATCCCGATTCCCGGCCCGAGCAGCGCGATCGCGGCCTTCAGCGTCGCCGGTGACGTGCAGGCGGCGGGCTTTCGCTTCTGCGGCTTCGTGCCCGCCAAGGGGCGCGAGCGCGACGCCGCGATTGCTCAGGCGTGCGCCGACACCCAGGCGCAGGTGTGGTTCGAGACGCCGCATCGCATCGTCGCGTTGGCGCAGGCATGGGCCGCGGCGGCACCGCAGCGCACGGCCACGCTGTGCCGCGAGCTGACCAAGCAGTTCGAGACCGTGGCCACGATGGCCGCCTCGGAACTTCCGCAGTGGCTGGTGGCCGATGCGAACCGGCAGCGCGGCGAGTTCGTGCTCGTGCTGCATGCGCAGGCGCCGAGCGCGCAGGCCGCAGGCATCAGCGCCGGAGCGCTGGCGACGCTGGATCTGCTGCTGGCCGAGCTGCCGTTGAAGCAGGCGGTGGCGCTGGCGGCGCGCATCAGCGGCGAGTCGCGCAACGAGCTGTACGACGCCGCCCTTGCGCGACGCAAGGGCGCACCCGACTGATTCAGACCGCGACTCCTACAATCAAAGATATGGACCCCCAAGCTCACTGCGTTCGCTGCCCCCAGGGTTCCGCAGGAGCCCCTGCGTGGCTCCTGGGGCGCGCAGCGCCCTTCGGGCGGCCGGGCGGGCCCTGATGATCTCGCGCGAACCCACCCTCGAGCGCCTGGCGCTGGCCCGCGCTCTGTTGATGGAGCCGTTCGGCCTGAACGATGCGCACCTGCAGGGCGCGCTCGATGCCATCGGCGCGCATCGCGTCGACGACTGCGATCTGTACTTCCAGATCACGCGCCACGAGGGCTGGAGCCTCGAGGAAGGCATCGTCAAGAGCGGCAGCTTCGGCATCGACCAGGGCGTGGGCGTGCGCGCCGTGGCCGGCGAGAAGACCGCCTTCGCGTATTCCGACGACATCTCGCCCGCGGCGCTGCTCGACGCGGCCACCACCGTGCGCAGCATCGCCGCGGCCGGGCAGAGCCGGCGCGTCAAGGTCGGCGCGCCGGCGCAGATCGCGCCCAGCCATGCGCTGTACGCCTCGATCGACCCCATTGCCACGCTCGACAGCACGCAGAAGGTGGCGCTGCTCGAACGCATCGAGCGCATGGCGCGCGCGCGCGACCCGCGCATCGTGCAGGTGATGGCGGGCCTGGCCTCGGAGTACGACGTGGTGATGGTGGCGCGCGCCGACGGCACCCGCGCCGCCGACGTGCGGCCGCTGGTGCGCGTGTCGGTCACGGTGATCGCCGAGTCCAACGGCCGGCGCGAGATCGGCAGCGGCGGCGGCGGCGGCCGCTTCGGGCTCAACTACTTCCAGGATGCTGTGCTCGCGGGTTATGTCGACCATGCGGTCAACGCCGCGCTGACCAACCTGGAATCGCGCCCTGCGCCGGCCGGCGAGATGAGCGTGGTGCTGGGCCCGGGCTGGCCCGGCGTGCTGCTGCACGAGGCGGTGGGCCATGGCCTGGAGGGCGACTTCAACCGCAAGGGTTCGTCCACCTTCGCTGGCCGCGTCGGCCAGCGCGTGGCGGCCCGCGGCGTGACGGTGCTCGACGACGGCACGCTGCCCGACCGGCGCGGCTCGCTCAACGTCGACGACGAGGGCCACCCGACGCAGCGCAACGTGCTGATCGAAGACGGCATCCTGCGCGGCTACATCCAGGACGCACTGAACGCAAGGCTGATGAAGGTGAAGCCCACCGGCAACGGCCGCCGCGAGAGCTACGCGCACGTGCCGATGCCGCGCATGACCAACACCTACATGCTGAGCGGCGACAAGACCAAGGAAGAGATCGTCGCCAGCCTCGACCGCGGCATCTATGCCACCAACTTCGGCGGCGGCCAGGTCGACATCACCAGCGGCAAGTTCGTGTTCTCGGCCAGCGAGGCGTTCTGGGTCGAGAAGGGCCGGGTGCTGTATCCCGTCAAGGGCGCGACGTTGATCGGCAACGGGCCCGACGCGCTGACACGCGTGAGCATGATCGGCAACGACATGTCGCTCGACACCGGCGTGGGCGTGTGCGGCAAGGACGGGCAGAGCGTGCCGGTCGGCGTGGGGCAGCCCACGTTGCGCATCGATCGCCTGACCGTCGGCGGCACCGCATGAGCGCGCCGGGCGGTCCAGTGGCCGTGCTACAGTCCCGCCCCATGCGTCGTGCCGCGTACTTCTTTGCGTACTTTTGGTTCTCGCCCGTCACCGGCGGCTGGGAAGGCAAGCGCACGTAAGCGACACACGCGCACCGAACTCCAGAAACCGCCGGCAACCCCGGCGGTTTCTTCTTTTCAGGCGTCACCACCGACAGGAGCACTTTCCGATGGCACCCAAGCCCGCCAGCACCGAGATGGGCCAGCGCTACGCCCACCGCGAGAAGACGAGCGAGACCGACGACGCGCGCATCCGCGACGTCACGCCGCTGCCGCCGCCGGAGCACCTGATCCGCTTCTTCCCGATCGCGGGCACGCCGGTGGAGACGCTGATCGGCCGCACGCGCAGCAGCATCCGCTCGATCATGCAGGGCCAGGACGACCGGCTGCTGGTGGTGATCGGCCCCTGCTCGATCCACGACCCGGCCGCGGCGCTGGAATACGCGCGGCGTCTGCTCGAGCAGCGCAGGCGGCATGCCGGCACGCTCGAGGTCGTGATGCGGGTGTATTTCGAGAAACCGCGCACAACCGTCGGCTGGAAGGGGCTGATCAACGACCCGTATCTCGACGAGAGCTACCGCATCGACGAGGGCCTGCGCATCGCCCGGCAGCTGCTGGTGGAGATCAACCGCGTGGGCATGCCGGCGGGCAGCGAGTTCCTCGACGTGATCAGCCCGCAGTACATCGGCGACCTGATCAGCTGGGGCGCGATCGGTGCGCGCACCACGGAGAGTCAGGTGCACCGCGAGCTGGCTTCGGGGTTGTCGGCGCCGATCGGCTTCAAGAACGGCACCGACGGCAACCTCAAGATCGCGGTCGACGCGATCCAGGCCGCCGCCCGGGCGCACCACTTCCTCTCGGTGCACAAGAACGGCCAGGTGGCGATCGTCGAGACCAAGGGCAACAGCGACTGCCACGTCATCCTGCGCGGCGGCAGGACACCCAACTACGATGCGGCGAGCGTGGCCGCGGCCTGCAAGGAGATCGAGGCCGCCAGGCTGCCGTGCCGCCTGATGGTCGATTGCAGCCACGCCAACTCGAGCAAGCAGCACCAGCGCCAGATCGACGTCGCGCGCGACGTGGCCGGCCAGCTCGCCGCCGGCAATCGGTGTGTCTTCGGCGTGATGGTCGAGAGCCATCTGCTGCCGGGGGCGCAGAAGTTCAGCGCCGGCAAGGACGACCCGGGCGCGCTCGCCTACGGCATGAGCATCACCGACGCCTGCATCGGCTGGGACGATTCGGTGGCCATGCTCGACACGCTGGCCGCAGCCGTGAAGGCGCGGCGCCGCTGAACACGGGCGCGGTTCAGTCGCCCGAGTTCTCGCGCCGCAGGCGTTCGCTGCGCCAGTACACGTCGTCGCCGCCCAGCCCGTCGAGGTTGGCGCGGTTGAGCACGCGCGCGAGCACGAACAACAGGTCCGACAGCCGATTGAGGTACTGCCGTGGCGCCGCGTTCACCGCATCGGCCGCGGCCAGCGCGACCAGCGAGCGTTCGGCGCGCCGCGCCACCGTGCGGCACAGGTGCGCCAACGCGGCGCTGCGCGTGCCGCCGGGCAGGATGAATTCCTTCAGCCGCGGCAGCTGCGCGTTGTGCGCCGCCAGCGCTTCGTCGAGCCGCAGTACCGCCTCGGGTTGCAGCAGGGCGTGGCCCGGCATCGACAGCTCGCCGCCGAGGTTGAACAGCTCATGCTGCACGGCCACCAGCAGCTCGCGCACGTCGGCCGGCAGCGGCTCGGCGAGCAGCACGCCGATGGCCGAGTTCAGCTCGTCGACATCGCCCATGGCCTGCACCCGCGCGTGGTCTTTGGCCAAGCGCGTGCCGTCAGCCAGGCCGGTGGTGCCGTCGTCACCGGTTCGGGTGGCGATCTGCGATAGGCGGTGGCTCATCAGCGCCTGCCCGGCCGCCCGAAAGGCGCTGAGCGCCCCAGGAGCCACGCAGGGGCTCCTACGGAACCCTGGGGGCAGCGAACGAAGTGAGCTTGCGGGTCCATGTGCCATGCTAGCGCTTCTTACAATGGCCGTTCACCGCTCTCGGAGCCGCCGACCATGAACGCGCCGAACGAACTGCTGCCCGTCGTCACCACCCGCCCGATGCCGGCTGCGATGCACAAGGCGCTGGCCGCGCGCTTCGGCGATCGTTACTCGACCGCCGCCGCCGTGCGTGAGCAGCATGGCCGCGACGAGTCGGTCTACGCCACCACGCCGCCGGAGGCGGTGGTGTTCTGCGAGTCCACCGACGAGGTGGCCTTCGTGGTCACCCAGGCCGACCGGCATGCGGTGCCGGTGATCCCGTTCGGCGTGGGCTCGTCGCTCGAAGGCCACCTGCTCGCCGTGCAAGGCGGCATCAGCATCGACCTGTCGCGCATGAACCGTGTTGTGCGCGTGAACCCGGAGGATCTCACCGTCACGGTCGAGGCCGGCGTCACGCGCGAACAGCTCAACCGCGAGATCCGCGAGACGGGGCTCTTCTTCCCGATCGATCCCGGCGCCAACGCCAGCATCGGCGGCATGAGCGCCACGCGGGCCAGCGGCACGAACGCCGTTCGCTACGGCACGATGCGCGAGAACGTGCTCGGCCTCACGGTGGTGACCGCCGCCGGCGAGGTGATCCGCACCGGCACGCGGGCCAAGAAATCGGCCGCCGGCTACGACCTGACGCGCCTGTTCGTCGGCAGCGAGGGCACGCTCGGCGTGATGACCGAGATCACGCTGAAGCTCTATCCGTTGCCCGAGTCGGTGAGCGCGGCGATCTGCCACTTCCCGAGCGTCGACGCCGCCGTGCGCACGACGATCCAGGTGATCCAGATGGGTGTGCCGATCGCCCGCTGCGAACTGCTCGATGCCAACGCCATCCGCGGCGTCAACAAGCATTCGAACCTCACGCTGCGCGAGCAGCCGCTGCTGCTGATGGAGTTCCACGGCAGCGAAGGCGGCGTGAAGGAGCAGATCGACACGGTGCAGCAGATCGCCGTCGAGCATGGCGGCGCGGCGTTCGATTTCGCCTCGACACCGGAGGAGCGCAACCGGCTGTGGACGGCGCGCCACCGCGCCTATTTCGCAGCGCTGCAGACGCGCCCCGGTTGCCGCTGCCAGAGCACCGACACCTGCGTGCCGATCTCGCGCCTGGCCGAGAGCATCAACGAGTCGGTGGCCGAGGCCGAAGCCTCGGGCATTCCGTACTGGCTGGTCGGCCATGTGGGCGACGGCAACTTCCATCTGAGCTATCTGATCGACCCCAACGACGCAGGCGAATTCGCCACCATCGAGCGCCTGGGCGTGCAGATGGTCGAACGCGCGTTGCGGCTCGAAGGCACCTGCACCGGCGAGCACGGCATCGGGCTGCACAAGATGCGCTACCTGGTCGACGAGGCCGGCGACGGCACGGTGGCAATGATGCGTCAGGTCAAGCGTGCGCTCGACCCGAAGAACATCATGAACCCGGGGAAGATGTTCACGCTCGATTGAGCGGTCGCACGCGTGTGGCGCGCGCGTGCCGGAACGCGCGCTCGCGCGTCAGGCGTTCTCGGGCGCCTGCACCGCCCACTGGCCGGTGACCTCGCCCTTGCCGTTCACGCTCTCGAGCTGCACGCCGAAGCCCCACAGCCGTGCCACGTGCTTGAGCACTTCCTGCGCGCTGTCGTGCAGCGGGCGGTCGTTGTGCTGGAAGTGCCGCAGCGTCAGCGAGCGGTCGCCGCGCAGATTCACGTTCCACACCTGGATGTTGGGCTCGCGCGAGCCCAGGTCGTACTGGTGCGACAGCGATTCGCGCACGCGGCGGTAGCCGGCATCGTCGTGGATCGCCGCGACCTCGAGCTCGTTCTGCTTCTCGTCGTCGAGGATCGCGAACAGCCGGAACTCGCGCATCAGCTTCGGGCTCAGGTACTGGCCGATGAAGCTCTCGTCCTTGAAGTTGCGCATCGCGTGGTCGAGCGTCGGGATCCAGGGTGCGCCGGCGATGTCGGGGAACCACTGCCGGTCCTCGTCGGTCGGCGCCTCGCAAATGCGCTTGAGATCGGAGTACATCGCGAAGCCGAGCGCATACGGGTTGAGGCCGCTGTAGGCCGGATGCCCCACCGGCGGCTGGAAGATCACGTTGGTGTGCGACTTCAGCCACTCCATCATCACGCCGTCGGTGAGGTAGCCGTCGTCGTACATCTGGTTCAGCAGCCGGTGGTGCCAGAACGTGGCCCAGCCCTCGTTCATCACCTGGCTCTGCCGCTGCGGGTAGAAGTACTGCGCCACCTTGCGCACGATGCGCACGATCTCGCGCTGCCAGGGCTCGAGCAGCGGCGCGTTCTTCTCGACGAAGTACAGCAGGTTCTCCTGCGGCTCCTCGGGGAAGCGCTTGGACTCGGCCGCCTCGCCCGCCTTCTCGCTGCGCCGCGGCAGCGTGCGCCAGAGGTCGTTGACCTGGCGCTGCGCATACGCCTCGCGCTCCTTGCGCTCGCGCAGCTCCTGCGCCAGCGACTTGCGGCTCGGCCGGCGGTAGCGGTCTACGCCGTGGTTCTGCAGCGCATGGCACGAGTCGAGGAATTCCTCGACGGCTTCGAGCCCGTGGCGCTCCTCGCATTCGGCGACGTAGTTCTTCGCATAGACGAGGTAGTCGATGATCGACGACGCATCGGTCCACATGCGGAACAGGTAGTTGCCCTTGAAGAAGCTGTTGTGGCCGTAGGCGGCGTGGGCGATCACCAGCGCCTGCATCGCCATCGTGTTCTCCTCCATCAGGTAGCTGATGCAGGGGTTGGCGTTGATGACGATCTCGTAGGCCAGGCCCATGTGGCCGCGGCGGTAGTTCTTCTCGGTGGCGATGAACTCCTTGCCGTAGCTCCAGTGGCGGTAGTTCACCGGCATGCCCACGCTGGCGTAGGCGTCCATCATCTGCTCGGCGGTGATGATCTCGAGCTGGTTCGGGTAGGTGTCGAGCCCGAAGCGCCGCGCGGTCTGCTTGATGACCTCGTGGTACTGCTCGATCAGCTCGAACGACCAGTCGCTCGGGCCGGGCAGGCGCTGCACCGGGCCCTTCAGCGGCAACGGAGCGTCGAGCGGCTTGTCCATCGTTTGGCGGTGCGCCCGCTCAGGCCGCAGCCGCGGCGCCCTCTTTCTTGAACAGGTCGCGGAACACGGGGTAGATCTGCGACGCCTCGATGGCCTTGCGCATCGCGAAGTGGGCGTGGCCCTGGGCCAGCTGGGTGTACTCCTCCCACAGGTTCTGCTCTTCCTCGGCCACCTGCACGTAGGCGAAGTAGCGGCACAGCGGCAGCAGCTTGTCGGCCAGGATCTCGCGGCAGCGGCCGGAGTCGTGGTGCCAGTTGTCGCCGTCGCTCGCCTGCGCGCCGTAGATGTTCCACTCGCTCGGGCTGTAGCGCGCGCGGATGATCTCCTCCATCAGCACCAGCGCGCTGGAGACCACCGTGCCGCCGGTTTCGCGGGCATGGAAGAAGTTCTCCTCGTCGACCTCCTGCGCCTGCGTGTGGTGGCGGATGAAGACGAGGTCGATCTTCTCGTAGTGCCGCGTCAGGAACAGGTACAGCAGGATGAAGAAGCGCTTGGCCAGGTCCTTGCGGGCCTCGTCCATCGAGCCGGACACGTCCATCAGGCAGAACATCACGGCCTTGCTGGTGGGCACCGGCACCTTGATGCGGTTGCGAAAGCGCAGGTCGATCGGGTCGAGGTACGGGATGCGGCCGAGCCGCGCGCGCAGCGCCTCGATCTGCTCCTCCAGTGCCTTGATCTCGCCTTCCTTGACCGCGTCGGCCGGATCGCGAAAGCGCTTGAGCGCCGCGAGTTGCTCCTCGAGCTCGCGCAGCTCGCGCCGCGAGCCCGAGCCGATGGCGATGCGCCGGCCGATGGCGCCGCGCATCGACCGCACCACGTGCAGGTTGTTCGGCGTGCCCTCGGCGGTGAAGCCGGCGCGCTGGCTCTTCCATTCCGGCGTCTCGGCGAACTGGGTGCGGATCAGGTGCGGCAGGGCGAGGTCTTCGAAGAAGACCTGCATGAACTCTTCCTTGCTGAGCGCGAAGGTGAAATCGTCTTCGCCCTCGCCCGAATCGCTGGCCTGCCCCTTGCCCGAACCGCCGCCACCACCGCCCTTGGGCCGCTCGATGCGGTCGCCGCGCACGTATTCCTTGTTGCCGGGGTGCACGATCTCGCGCACGCCGCCCTGGCCGTGGTGGAACACGGGCTCGGAGACATCCTTCTTCGGGATCCGCACTTCCTCGCCGCGCTCGATGTCGCGGATGCCACGGCCGTCGACGGCGCGCTTGACCGCCTCGCGGATCTGATCCTTGTAGCGGCGCAGGAAGCGCTCGCGGTTGCCGATCGACTTGTTCTTGCCGGCCAGCCTGCGGTCGATGATCTGCTGCAGCATCGAAATCGCGCCCTCAGCTCGACTTCCTCACCCGCAGGTACCACTCGCACAGCAGGCGCACCTGCTTGCCCGTGTAGCCCTTGTCGATCATGCGGTTGACGAAGTCCTCGTGCTTCTTGGCCTCGTCGGCGCTGGCCTTGGCGTTGAAGCTGATGACCGGCAGCAGCTCCTCGGTGTTGGAGAACATCTTCTTCTCGATCACCGTGCGCAGCTTCTCGTAGCTGGTCCACAGCGGGTTCTTGCCGTGGTTGCTGGCGCGGGCGCGCAGCACGAAGTTGACGATCTCGTTGCGGAAGTCCTTCGGGTTGGCGATGCCGGCGGGCTTCTCGATCTTCTCGAGCTCGGCGTTCAGCGCCGAGCGGTCGAACACCTCGCCGGTGTCGGTGTCGCGGTATTCCTGGTCCTGGATCCAGTAGTCGGCGTAGGTGACGTAGCGGTCGAAGATGTTCTGGCCGTACTCGCTGTAGCTCTCCAGGTACGCGGTCTGGATCTCCTTGCCGATGAACTCGGCGTAGCGCGGCGCCAGCTGCTCCTTGATGTAGCCGACGTACTTCTGTTCCTGCTCCTGCGGGAATTGCTCGCGCTCGATCTGCTGCTCGAGCACGTACATCAGGTGCACCGGGTTGGCAGCGATCTCCTGGCTGTCGAAGTTGAAGACCTTGGACAGGATCTTGTAGGCAAACCGCGTGCTGATGCCGCTCATGCCCTCGTCGACGCCGGCATAGTCGCGGTATTCCTGATAGCTCTTGGCGCGCGGATCGGTGTCCTTGAGGTTCTCGCCGTCGTAGACCTGCATCTTGGAGAACAGCGACGAGTTCTCGGGCTCCTTCAGCCGCGTCAGCACGGCGAACTGCGCCATCATCTTCAGCGTGCCGGGCGCGCAGGTGGCATCGGCCAGCGAGGAGCCGCGAATCAGCTTCTCGTAGATCTTGACTTCCTCGCTCACGCGCAGGCAGTACGGCACCTTGACGATGTAAATGCGGTCGAGGAAGGCCTCGTTGTTCTTGTTGTTGCGGAATGCCTTCCACTCGCTCTCGTTGCTGTGGGCGAGCACCACGCCGTCGAACGGCATCGCGCCGAAGCCCTCGGTGCCCTTGAAATTGCCTTCCTGCGTGGCGGTGAGCAGCGGGTGCAGCACCTTGATCGGCGCCTTGAACATCTCGACGAATTCGAGCAGGCCCTGGTTGGCCAGGCACAGGCCGCCGGAGTAGCTGTAGGCGTCGGGGTCGTCCTGCGCGTAGGTTTCGAGCTTGCGGATGTCGACCTTGCCGGTCAGCGCGCTGATGTCCTGGTTGTTCTCGTCGCCGGGCTCGGTCTTGCTGACGGCGATCTGCTTGAGGATCGACGGATAGCGCTTGACGACCTTGAACTTGCGGATGTCGCCGCCGTATTCCTCCAGCCGCTTGACGGCCCAGGGCGAGAGGATGCGGTTGAGGTAGCGGCTCGGGATGCCGTATTCCTTCTCGAGGATCGGCCCGTCCTCGGCCGCATCGAACAGGCCCAGCGGCGATTCGTTCACCGGTGAGCCCTTGATGGAATAGAACGGCACGTGCTCCATCAGCTGCTTCAGGCGTTCGGCGATCGAGCTCTTGCCGCCGCCGACCGGGCCCAGCAGGTAGAGGATCTGCTTCTTCTCTTCCAGGCCCTGCGCGGCATGCCGGAAGTACGACACGACCTGCTCGATCGAGTCTTCCATGCCGTAGAACTCGGCGAACGCCGGGTAGATCTTGATGACCTTGTTGGCGAAGATGCGCGACAGCCGCGGGTCGTTGCGCGTGTCGATCATCTGCGGATCGCCGATCGCCTTGAGCATGCGCTCGGCCGCCGTGGCATACGCCGTCGGATTGCGTTTGCACTCGGCGAGGTAGTCCTCGAGCGAAAGCTCTTCTTCGCGCGTGCGTTCGAAACGAGCAGCGAAGTTGCTGATCACGTCCATGCGGACCTCCTTGTCGGGCCGATGCGGCGCCGAGCATTCGACGCTGCCGCATCTGGGAAGTTCTGATGAAGTCCCGGCTGCACAGGCCCAGGCTCCATCAGAGCTTTCCGGTCTACATGAGCGTCTTGTTGTTGTCCTGTCGTTCAGACTCTAGAGCGCAGGACATGCGAGCCAGCATGTCCGATCGTGAGCCACTGTAGCCTCCGAGTAAAGCCCGCATTGCGGGACAGTTTTCGCCTCAAGGCCACAACGTCCGGTCAGGCGTGCCGGCCGACAGGCCTGTCGAACACATGATGCGCTCGAGCGGTGCCGGGCTCCGCGTGAATACTGCCACCATCTGCCGTGTTGTGGCGTGCACCTGACACCGGCGCGAACAGCGCGCGACAGATGTTGCGCTCGCGCCGGCGCGTTCAGCGATCGTGCACGCCGAGCTTGTCGAGCAACCCGTTCAACTCGTCGATCGAGCCGAAGCCGATCGCGATCTCGCCGCGATCGCCGCGTCGACCGCGCAGGCGGATCTCGGCCTTGGCAGTGAGCCTGTCGGCAAGTTGCTCCTCGAGCCGCGTGATGTCGCGCGACTTCGCGCGCGCACCGGCAGCTTCGGGCTTGTCGGCCGGCTGGCCCTGCTGCAGCCGCGCGGATTGCTTCTCGGCCTCGCGCACCGACAGCCGCTTGGCCACGATCTCGTTGGCCAGCAGGATCTGCTGCGCGGCCGGCAACGACACCAGCGTGCGTGCATGCCCCATCTCGAGGTCGCCGGCCATCAGCAGTTTCTGCACCGGCATGCTCAGGTGCAGAAGGCGCATCAGATTCGACGCCGCGCTGCGCGATCGACCGACCGCCTGGGCAGCCTGCTCGTGGGTCAGGTTGAACTCGTCGATCAGGCGTTGCAGGCCCTGCGCTTCTTCGAGCGGATTCAGGTTCTCGCGCTGGATGTTCTCCACCAGCGCCATCACCGCAGCGGCTTCGTCGGGCACCTCGCGCACGAGGACCGGAACTTCATCGAGGCCGGCCATGTTGGCGGCGCGCACGCGGCGTTCGCCGGCGATGATCTCGTAGCGATCGCCGCCGACCGGCCGCACCAGCACCGGCTGCATCAGGCCTTGCTGCTTGATGCTCTGCGCCAGCTCGGACAGCGACGCCTCGTCCATCTGCGTGCGCGGCTGGTACCTGCCGGGCTGGATCTGCCGCAGGCGCAGCGCGGTCGGCGCACCGGCCGGGGCCGTGACCGCCTCGGCGACCTTGGGGCCGAGCAGGGCTTCCAGGCCCATGCCCAGGCCCTTGGGTTTCTTGGTGACCATGCGCGCGATTGTCAGCCATCGGCACCGGCGCGCCGGCGTGTCAAACCGGCAGCTGCACCTGCACGGCTACGGGCAGGCGGTTATCCTTGCACGTCAGCGCTGCATGCGGCGTCCGTTCATGAGGTGATCGCGATGGCATGGAAGGTCTTTGTCGATGGCCAGGAAGGCACCACGGGCCTTCGCATCCACGAGCTGCTCGGCCGCCGCCATGACATCGAGGTGCTGCGCATCGACACCGAGCGCCGCAAGGATCCTGCCGAGCGTTCGCGGCTGCTCAACGCAGCCGACGTGGCCTTCCTGTGTCTGCCCGACGCCGCGGCACGCGAGGCCGCTGCGCTGGTGACCAATTCGCGCACCTGCATCATCGATGCGAGCACGGCACATCGCACCGCGGCGGACTGGACCTTCGGCCTGCCCGAACTTGCACCCGGCCAGCGTGAGGCATTGCGCAAGACCAAGCGCATCACCAATCCTGGGTGCCATTCCACGGGGTTCATCCTGCTGGTGCGCCCGTTGATCGATGCCGGGCTGCTTGCGCCGACGGCCACGCTGTCGGCCACCTCCATCACCGGCTATTCGGGGGGCGGCCGCAAGATGATCGAGCAGTACGAGGCCGGTGCGTCGAACGGCCGCTTCGGCGCGCCCCGCCCGTACGGGCTTGCGCTCTCGCACAAGCACATTCCGGAGATGATGAGCCGCACCGGCCTCGCGGCGAGGCCGATCTTCATGCCCATCGTCGCCAGCTTTTACAAGGGATTGGCGGTAAGTGTGCCCTTGCATTTCAGTGCACTTGGAACGGGCTGTAGCGCTGCGGCCGTGCACGCCGCGCTGGCGCGCCACTATGCCGGCGAGCGCTTCGTGCGCGTGATGCCGCTCGACGATGCGGCCAATCTCGACGAGGGGTTCTTCGACGTCCAGGCCTGCAACGACACCAACCGCTGCGAGCTGTTCGTGTTCGGCAACCAGGATCAGGCGATCCTGATGGCGCGGCTCGACAACCTCGGCAAGGGTGCCAGCGGGGCCGCGGTGCAGTCGATGAACGTGCACCTTGGGGTGGACGAGGGGCTCGGGCTGTAGTCCGTTGCGTGGCCGCGCCCTGGGGCTGGGCTCAGCCCGAGGCGGCGCTCGGTGTGCGGTAGTGGTAGGCGTAGCCGTCGGCAAAGCCGAGTCGGTGATAGACCGCCCGCGCTGGAGCGTTGTCGGCGTCGACCTGCAGGTACGCGGTCCGCGCGCCCTGCTGCCGCGCGAGTGAGAGCAGGTGTTCGCACAGCCGCCGCGACCAGCCCTGGCCCCTGGCCTCGGGAGCCGTGAACACGTCGTAGATGCCGACCAGATCGGCTTCGCGCGCGATCTGCCCACAGGCAAACACCGCACCGTCGTCACTGCGCTTCAGCGCCCAGCCTTCGAATGGGACCGGAGACAGCTCGAGCCGTTGGGCATGCGCTTGCCGCTGCGCCAGCGGCGACCCGCGCAGCTGGCCCACGGTATGGGCAAACGCCGATTGGCCCATCCGCTGCAGGCTGACGCGGTCGGGCCAGGCCTCGGCGCTCGCCGTCGGCAGCTCGGTGCAGACCATGACGCGGGTGTCGTCGAGCCGCGTCAAACCCATGGCGTCGAGTTCGTCGTCCAGCGATGCCGGCTGCGAGAACGGCGTGATGCGGAAGACCAGCGGCAGGCTTGCCTCGTCGAAGATCTGTCGGCAGACGACCAACTTGTCGCCCAGCGTCATGCGACCGGCAGCGACCGCATTGATGCACCGCGCCCGCTTGGCCTTGCCCGGCGAAAACCGCACCAGCCAGCCGTCGACCCAGCGTTGCTGGGGCGGCGCGCTGGCGTTCAACCCGGCATCTTCCACCCGAGACAGAAGGGTATCCGGAAGACGGAGGTTTGTACTCACATCAGCTTGACCCTCGCCACCATCTCGCGTGCGAACTCCAGGTAGGCCTGCGCGCCCCGGGACGCCGGGTCGAAGACGATCCCGGGCTGGCCGTAGCTCGGTGCCTCGGCCAGACGCACATTGCGGGGAATGACCGTGTTGAAGACCTTGTCGCCGAAGTGGCTTTTCAGCTGCTCGCTGACTTGCTGCTGCAGCGTGATCCGCGGGTCGAACATCACCCGCAGCAGCCCGATGATCTCGAGCTTGGGGTTGAGGTTGGCGTGCACGCGCTTGATCGTGTTCACCAGGTCGGTCAACCCTTCGAGCGCGAAGTACTCGCATTGCATCGGCACGATCACGCCATGGGCGCTGCACAGACCATTCAGCGTGAGCAGGCTGAGGCTGGGGGGGCAATCGATGACCACTAGGTCGTACTCGGCGTCGACGGCATCGATGGCGTCTTTCAGCCGACGCTCGCGGCGATCGACGTCGACCAGCTCCACCTCAGCTCCGGCGAGTTCGCGGTTCGCGCCGAGCACATCGTAGCCACCCACGATGGAGCGGCTGCGCGCCTCGGCGACCGAGGCCGAGCCGATGAGCACGTCGTACACGCTGAGCGGCAACAAGCGCTTGTCGATGCCCGACCCCATGGTGGCATTGCCCTGGGGATCCAGGTCGACCAGCAGCACGCGCTGGCCCAGCCCGACCAAGCCCGCTGCGAGGTTCACGGTGGTGGTGGTCTTGCCGACGCCCCCCTTCTGATTCGCGACGCAGAAGACTTTCGCCATGCCGGCAGTATCGCCGCTCGCAATCGGGTGTCGGTTGCTCAGTGGGGCCGAATCCACACCAGGCAACGCGCCGCATCCAGTCCCGGCACCGCCAACTGTTCCACGTGAAACACCTCACAGTCGGCGGGTAGCGCATCGATCTCGGGCTGAGGCCGTTGCCCTTTCATGGCCAGCCAAACACCGCCAACCGCCAGGTGCCTCGCGGTCTTGGAGACGAAATCCGCCAGGTCTGCAAACGCACGCGACACCACGAGATCGAAGCCGCCATCGCCCGGCGGCACATCTTCGACACGCCCGTGCACCGCGATAGCGTTGCCCAACCCCAACTCGCCGGCGGCTTGGCGCACGAACGCCACCTTCTTGGCCACGGCATCGACCGTGCAGATGCGCCAGCCCGGGCGCACCACCGCCAGCACCACCCCAGGCAGCCCGGCACCGCTACCGACATCGAGGATGCGCAGGGGGCGGCCGGCAGCCCAGCGGTCGATCGCCGGCACGATCGCCAGGCAGTCCAGCACGTGATGCGACAGCACGCCGTCGGCATCCCGGAGGCCAGTCAGGTTGAAGACACGGGCCCACGCCATCAGCAGACCCGCGTAGTGGGCCAGGCGATCGACCTGTTCTGTAGTGAGATCGGTTACGCCGATCGTCTGCGCGCCGGCCCGGAGCCGCTCGCGCCATTCGCTCCCGCCCGGGCCTGCACCCATCACACCGCAAGACCGCCGCGTTGCGGCTCGCCGGCGAAGCCCCGAAAGCGCCCTTTTCGCAGATGCACCAGCAGCAGCGAGATCGCCGCCGGTGTCACGCCGGAGATCCGCGACGCCTCGCCGAGGGTCGCCGGGCGGTGCTGAGCCAGCCGTTGGCGCACCTCATGGCTCAAGGCCGTGACCGCGGCGTAGTCCAGCTCGGCCGGTAGCGGCAGACGCTCCAGATGGGCCATGCGCTGTACATGGTCCTGTTGCTTGTCGACGTAGCCTGCGTACTTCGTGCCGATCTCCACCTGCTCGATCACGGCATCCGCAAATCGAGCACCCCACTCCGCGTGCAATGTTTCACGTGAAACCATGGCTTCCGGCCGGCATTGCCCCGCGGCCTCCCACACCGCGTCGAAGCCCACCCCAGGACGCTTCAGCAAGTCCGACAGGCTGTACTCACGTTCCAGCGCCTTGCCGAACAAGCGCTCGGCGACATCGGGCGCCAGCTTCGTCGGTTGCACCCAGGTCGAACGCAAGCGCTCGGTTTCGCGGCCGATCGCATCGCGCTTGCGGCAGAACGCGTCCCAGCGGTCGTCATCCACCAAGCCCAGCCCGCGCCCGATCTCGGTCAGGCGCAGGTCTGCGTTGTCCTCCCGCAACTGCAGCCGGTATTCGGCGCGGCTGGTGAACATCCGGTACGGCTCGCTCACACCCTTGTTGATCAGGTCGTCGACCAAAACGCCGAGGTACGCCTGATCGCGGCGCAAGTCCAACGGCGGCCGGCCCAGCACGGCTGCGGCGGCGTTCGCACCTACGTACAAGCCCTGCGCCGCCGCCTCCTCGTAGCCGGTTGTTCCGTTGATCTGCCCGGCAAAGTACAGCCCCGCGATCGCGCGCGTCTCGAAGCTGGACTTCAGCTGCCGTGGGTCGAAGTAGTCGTATTCGATCGCATAGCCCGGCCGCAGGATGTGCGCCTGCTCCAGCCCCGGCATCGTGTGCAACGCAGCCAGCTGGATGTCGAACGGCAGCGAGGTCGAAATTCCGTTGGGATAGACCTCGTGCGTCTCAAGCCCTTCGGGTTCCAGGAACACCTGATGCGAGCTCTTCCCGGCGAACCGGTTGATCTTGTCTTCGATGCTCGGGCAGTAGCGCGGACCCACACCCTCGATCACGCCGGTGAACATCGGGCTGCGGTCGAATCCGCTGCGGATGATCGCGTGGGTGCGCTCGTTGGTGCTGGTGATCCAGCAGGGCCGTTGCGCCGGATGCTGCTCGGGGCGCCCCAGGAAGCTGAACACCGGCACCGGATCGCTGTCTCCCGGTTGCTCCTGCAGCGCCGAGTAGTCGATCGTCCGGCCATCGATGCGCGGCGGCGTTCCGGTCTTGAGCCGCCCCTGGGGTAGCTTCAACTCCTTCAGTCGCGCCGACAGGCGTTGCGCAGGCGGATCACCGGCGCGGCCACCGGCGTAGTTCTCGAGCCCAACGTGGATGCGGCCGTCCAGGAATGTGCCCGCAGTCAACACGATCGCACTTCCATGAAAGCGAACACCCACTTGCGTGATAACACCGGTAGCACGGTCACCTTCGAGCACCAGATCATCGACCGCCTGCTGGAAGAGCCACAACCCCTGCTGGTTTTCGATCCGCCGTCGAATCGCCGCCTTGTAGAGCACCCGGTCGGCCTGCGCGCGGGTCGCGCGCACCGCCGGCCCTTTGGAGCTGTTGAGGATGCGGAACTGGATCCCGGCCTCGTCGGTCGCGCAGGCCATTGCTCCGCCCAACGCGTCGACTTCCTTGACCAGATGCCCCTTGCCGATGCCGCCGATCGAGGGGTTGCAGCTCATCTGGCCCAGCGTCTCGATGTTGTGCGTCAACAGCAGCGTGACGCAGCCCATCCGTGCCGCCGCCAACGCCGCCTCGGTGCCGGCATGTCCGCCACCGACCACGATCACATCGAACTGCTTCGGGTACCACATGCCCTTTGCCATCCCCGGCACGCGCCCGCAGTGCCGGCCGGATTGTAGGAACCGGCACCGCGCCGTGGCGCCGAAGGGACACCCCATGCGGTGAAGCCTGCCGGTGCCACCCCGCCATGCCACGATGAACGTGCACGGCGCCGAGGCATTGGCGACGCCGCGAATCCGCCCATGACCGACCCCACGACAACCACCGATCGGCTGCTCGCGCTGTATCCGGCGCTCGCGCAGATACCCGCGCCGCTGCGCCAGCGCGTCCTCGCCGAAGAGGCGCGTGCGATGACCGTGTCGGCGGGCGACCTGCTGTTCCACGAGGGCTCGCCCTGCCAGGGTTTCCCGCTGCTGCTCAGCGGTGAAATCCGCGTGGCGCGCGGCTCGCCGCAAGGCCGCGCGCTCGAACTCTATCGCGTGACGGCGGGTGAGCTCTGCGTCGTCTCCACCTCCTGCGTGTTCGGCCACGTGCCGCTGGTGGCACACGGCGTGGCGGTGACGGCCTGCGACCTGGTGGCGCTCACGCCGGCTGGATTCGAGCAGTGGATCCCGGTGGAGCCGTTCCGGCGTTTCGTGCTCGGCGTCTTCGCAGATCGCCTGGCCGACCTGATGTCTCTGGCCGAAGCCGTCGCCTTCCAGCGTCTGGACCAGCGGCTGGCCTCGGCCCTGCTCGGCCACGGCCCGAACGTGGCCCTCACCCATCAGGCACTGGCCGACGAACTCGGCACGGTGCGCGAGATCGTCACCCGCCTGCTCAAGCGTTTCGAGCGCGCGGGCTGGGTTCGCCTCGGCCGCGAACGCATCGAGCTGGTCGATGCCGTATCGCTGCGCGGCCTCGCCGCCGGCACTCGGTGACCTGGGTCACCGACCGCACGGGCTGTGCGGGTGCACAGTGGCCGCATCGCGAATCCGAAGACGATCTGAAGGAGAACACCATGAAACTCAACGTAGGTGGATGGGACCGCGCGTTGCGTGTCGTAGCCGGCCTTGCGCTGATCGGCCTCACGCTGGCGGGCACGATCGGCGCGTGGGGCTGGATCGGCGTGGTGCCGCTGGTCACCGGCTTGTTCAGCTTCTGCCCGTTGTACACGTTGATCGGGCTGAACACCTGCCCGATGAAGAGGGCCTGAGCCGCCAGGCGCCGGCCAGACAGGCCAGGGGCAGCCGCCGGCTCAGTGCGGCCTGGATTGCTGCGCGCCGGATCGCGTCACCGCGCGAAGATCATGCGTCACGCCGCCGGCGTCGAGCGCGATCACGCGGTCGGCGCTGGCAATCGTTTCCGGGCGGTGTGCAACGATCACGCGCGTCAATTCGAGCTGGCGCACGGCTTGATTCACCACCCGTTCGCGCTCGATGTCGAGCGCGCTCGTGGCCTCGTCGAGGAACAGGATGCACGGGTGCTTGTACAGCGCTCGCGCAAGCAGCACGCGCTGCTTCTGCCCGCCCGACAGCGTGGCACCCATGTCGCCGATCAGCGTGTGGTAGCCCATCGGCAGCGCCGCGATCTCGTCGTGCACGGCCGCCAGCTTCGCGCACTCGGCCACCCACGCCATGTCGGGGCTGGGGTCGAAGAAGCTGATGTTGTCGGCGATCGAGCCCGCGAAGAGCGGCTCGTCCTGCATCACCGTGCCGATCATCGAGCGCCACTGCGTGTGGCCGATGTGCTGCAGCTTGCGGCCGCCCACCAGCACGTCGCCGCGCTGCGGGCTCAGCACGCCGAGCATCAGCTTCACCAGCGTGGTCTTGCCGCAGCCCGAGGGCCCCACGATGGCCACCGACTCGCCGGGTTCGATCGCCAGGCTCACCTTGCGCAGCACTTCGGGCTCGCTGTCGGAGTAGCGAAAGCTCACCTCGCGCAGCTCGAGCCGCGGCGACGCCAGGCTGGTCTGTGCATCCGGCGCCACCGGCACCGTGGCCTCGGGCTCCGACAGCACGATGTCGCCCAACCGCTCGCCCTGCAGCTTGAGCATCTTCAGCGCGGCCCATTTGTCGATCAGCGCCGCGACGCGCTGCGAGAACTGCTCCTTGTAGGCCACGAACGCGAACAGCATGCCGACCGAGAAACGCTGGTCGAGCACGAGCATCGCGCCGACCCAGATCACCGCCACCCGCTCGAGCCCGAACAGGGCGCGCTGGGCCACCGCCAGCACCACGTCGAGCCGGCGCACGACCATGTCGGCGTTCATCGCATCGACCACCAGGTTCATGAAGCGCCCCTGGCGGTCGTGCTCGGCGCCGAAGAGCTTGATGGCCATCACGCCGCGCAGCGACTCGAGGAAGTGGCTGGTCTTGCGCGCATCGTGCACCAGCGCCTCCTCGGTGGCCTGGCGCATCGGCGCGAAGAGCGCCCAGCGCAGCGCCGCGTAGACGACCACGGCCGTCAGCGCAATGGCCGACAGCAGCGCGCTGTAGATCCACATCATCGCCAGCGTCGCCACCACGAGCAGGCCGTCGAGCAGCACTTCGAGGAAGCTCGTGGTCAGCGTCTTCTGGATCTCCTGCACCGCGAAGAAGCGCGACCAGATGTCGCCCAGGTGCCGGCGCTCGAACCAGCCCAGCGGCAGCCGCATCAGGTGAGCGAACACGTTGCCCAGCCACTGCAGGTTCAGCGTGGCCGACAGGTGCAGCACGGCCCAGGACCGCACCGCCGCGGTCGCCGCCTGGATGCCCACCAGCAGCGCGAAGCCGATGCCCAGCGTCACCAGCCAGTCGCGGTCGGCGCTGACGAGCACGTCGTCGACCACCCATTGCATGAAGAACGGGCTGAGCAGCACGAAGAACTCGAGCACCAGCGCCAGCGCGACGATCTGCCCCAGCGATCGCCTGAGCCCGACCACACGCCCGAGCAGCTGGCGCAGCGTGACCTCGCGACGCAGCTCGCGCGGCCTGAAACCCGCATCGGGCGTCAGCTCCAGCGCCACGCCGGTGAAGTGACGCGACACCTCGGCCATCGGCAGGCGGCGCAGGCCGCGGGCCGGATCGTGGATCACCACGCCCTTCGCGCTCACCTTCACCAGCACCACGAAGTGGTTGAAATCCCAGTGCAGCACGGCCGGCAGCGGCAGCTGGTCGAGCTGGTCGATCTCGGCGCGCACGGCGCGCGGCTGCAGGCGCATCGCATGCGCCATCGCCGAGAGATCGGCCATCGTGGCGCCCTTCAGCGAGATGGCAAAACGCTGCCTTAGCGTGGACAGGTCCACGTGCAAGCCGTGCGCCGCAGCCACCATGGCCAGGCACGCCAGCCCGCACTCGGCCGCCTCGGACTGCAGGATCACCGGTGTCGCCGCGCGACCGAACCCGATCTTCAGCGCGCGCAGCATCGTCACACCCTGCCCGCGATGCCCAGCACCGGCGCGAACAGCCACTCGATCAGCCGCCGGCGATCGAGCAGCACGTCGGCTTCCAGCTGCATGCCGGCTGCCAGCGGTTGCGGCTGCCCGTAGGCGACCACGTCCTGCCGATCCAGCGCCACCGTGACGCGATACATCGGCTCGCCGGGGCGTGCCGCCAGCGGCAGGGCCGCGAGCTCACCCGCCTGCAGCGGCGTGCGCCCCACCTGGTCGATGCGCCCGCCCTGGTGGCCGAACTTCTGGTACGGAAACGCCGCGATGCGCAGCTGCACCTGCTGCTGCGGCTGCAGGAAGCCGAGCGCGCTCGATGGCGCGTACAGGTGCGCCTGCAGCTTCGCGTCGGCCGGCAGCAGGCTGGCCAGCGCCGTGTCCTTCGGCGCCGTCTGGCCGGGCTCCGCCGTCACGGCGCCCACGGTGCCATCGGCCGGAGCGCGGATCACGATCTCGCGCACCGCATCGCTTTCCGCTGCCTCGCGCGCCAGGCCCGCAGCCTCGCGCTCGAGTTCCGCGGCACGCGATTGCATCGCCAGCGGCAGTTCGCGGCGCTGCCCTTCGAGCGTTGCGGCTTCGCGCGCGAGCGCTGCGCGCTGGCGGTCGAGGTTCTTCAACTGCGCCTGCAGCCCCAGCACCTCTTCATGCCTGGCCTGCACCTGGGCCGAGGATACGAAGTTCTCGCCACGCAACGCTTCCAGCCGGGCCAGCGCTTCCTGGGCCAGGGCCAGCCGCTGCTGCTGCAGCGTTGTCTCGGCGTCGATCTGGGCGCTTTCACCGGCCAGCGCACGCTGGCGCTGGCGCAGCGCGGCATCCTGCTCCACGGCCAGGCGCTGATGCGTCCGCAGGCTGTCGGCCAGGCTGCTCTGGCGCTGGTCGAGGCTGCGTTGCACGCGCTGCTGCGCCGCGCCGGAACGCGTCTGCCGATCCAGCGACAGCACGAACAACACGTCGCCGGCCTTCACGGCCTGCCCTTCGGCGACACGCCGCTCGACCACCATCGCGCCCTCGGGTGCCACCAGCCGCACCCAGCCGCGGTCGGGCACGAGTACGCCAACGACATGCGCCTTGCGCGTGTACTGGCCGAGCACGAACCAGGCGCCGGTGGCCAGCGCCGACGCCACCAGCAAGGCGACGAGCACGCTCAGCCCCACCGGCCGCACGAGGCGCACCTCGCCGAGCCATTGGCGTCGGCGGGCTTCGAGCGCTTCAGCGCGAAACAGCGTGCTCACCGAAGACGCGCTCCACAAAGCAGAACGGCCCGGAAGAACCGGGCCGCCGACACGCCAGCCGGAGGGGGGAAGTAGCGCCGGCGCGCCGAAAAGGTGGGCTTACCAGCCGCCCTTGGGCAATCCTGTGGTGCCTTCACCACCAGCCACCTGGCGAATCTGGCGCTCGTCGAGCGGCGTCGGCGCGGCCTTGCGCGAGCTCTTCTTCGGCTGCTGCTGCTTCAGGCCGAGGATCGACTTGAGGAACGAGGGCTTGCGGTTTTGCTGCATGTGCGGTCTCCGTTCGGGCTGCAGCGCCGCGAATTCGGCGCATGGCGGAGATTTCAGCAGCGTGCATCAGCGCTGAATACTGTCAGGTCTTACAGGGTGACAGCGCGCCGGAACCGTGCCTAGCATCGTTGAACCGAGCCTGCGCTTGCGTCGGTTCAATGGATCAGACCGATCCGCAGCGCCTTGAGAACCGCTTGATGTTTGTTCACGCATCCCAGCTTGCGCATGGCATTGTTCAGATGCGACACCGCCGTGCGCTCGGTGATGCCGAGAATCGCGCCCACCTCCCAGGCGGTCTTGCCGTCCATGGTCCAGCGCAGCGCTTCCAGTTCGCGCGGCGTCAGCGTGGGCACCTCGGGCGACTCGCCCTTCGGGATCAGCACGCGCATCGCGGCTTCCAGCGCGTGCACCGCAAACAGCTGCAGGTCGGCCACCATCCGCGTCAGCTCATGCCGGTCGCTGGGCAACGCGCGGTCGCGGTCGACACCCATCAGGAAGTGGCGCCCCTCGGGCAGATGCAGCGCCATCGCGATGCCGGTGTGGTAGCCGAAGCGCGCCTGCTCCTCCCACAGTTCGCCCTGGCCGTTGGAGGTGTAGGTGTGCTGGTCCCAGATGATCGGCAGGCTCTGCCGCTTGCAGTGCTGCATCACCGGGTCGCGCCGCATGGCCTTCGGGTCGTGGAACACCGTGAGATATTCATCCGGCGTGTTGTCGACGGTGATGAACTCGCTGCGGCCGATGCCGTGGTCGATCACCGCCAATGCCGACACCATGTCGAAGCCGAGGCCGCGGGCGAAGCGCACGATCTCGTCGCGGAACTCATCGCGAGTCCGCGACTGCAGCACCGACGCGTAACCACCTGGCAGCATGTGATTCATTCAACGGTCGGACGACCGTTCCACACGAACCTGAAAGGTCTTACAGGTGTTCATCGATCGTGAATTGCCGAACACTCGACGCCACGTCGAATCCCGTCGCGCAACCATGATGCAACTGTCGTCGCACGCATGCCCCCCTTGGACACTCCGCGCCTGGCCGCCGCTATTGTGGCAGCTCGAGCGGCTGCGGCCGCTGCAGTTGCGGCATTTGGGCACGCGTGTCACCAGCCCCGGAGACCCCGCCAACCGCCCCGCCGGCCAGACGCTGTGGACCGTGGGCACCGGCGATGGCACCGCGGGCATGGCCTGGGACTGGGTCCAACTGTCGCGCGGCATCGTCACCATGGCCGATCCTCTTTCGGTCATCACCAACATCAACCTGGTCGACACTGACGGCGACATCCTGCCACCGCTGGAATCGTTGCGCCACCTGAACGAGATGGTGCATGCCACGCCGTGGCAGGAGGAAGTCGAGCGCGTGCTGTTCGTCGGTGAGGTGGCTGCGGGCTGATCTGCGTCAGATCGCCCGCCCGCCGGTTCAGCGCAGTGCGGCCGTGCGCAGCTGCTGCGCCACGTAGCCCAGACACAACGCCGCCAGCACCGCGGCAACCGCGAGCGGAAGCAGCAGGTCTGCCGCGCCGATCGCCTCGCCCTTGAGCACGCGACCCATCAGGGTCACCTGGGCCAGCGCCGGCACCCACAGATGCCAGGGTTGCTCGCCTTCCTGCTGGATCATGCTGGCCATCGGCAGCAGCGAGACCACGAGGATGACCAGCGTGTTGCTGCTCTGCGCCTCCTTGAACGTGCGGCAGCGGATGGCCACTGCCATCATCAACGCCGACACCGCAGCCGCCAGCGGCAGCAGCAGCGCGAGGAACAGCACCGCCTCTCGCCAGCCGTACTGGAACATCGCGGCCAGCGTCTCGCTGCGCAGCAGCCATTGCGCCGGCAGGAAGCTGACGCAGCTCAACACCGCGATCAGCATGCCCACGCAGGCCACCGCGCCCCATTTGCCGAGCACCAGCGCCGCGCGCGGAGTCGGCGTCATCAGCAGCGGCTCGAGCGAGCCGCGCTCGCGTTCGCCGGCCGTGGTGTCCAGCGCGGCCGCCAGCGCGCCGTAGAGCACCGCCATCAGCACGAAGAACGGCAGCATGCCGGTCAGGCGCGCGGCGCGCGCGCGCGGGTCGGCCAGGTCGCGCTCCTCGACCTGCACCGCCTCGAGCAGCGCCGGCGCGACGCCGCGGTGCGTCAGCCGCCACACGGCCATCTCGTTGTTGAAACCGCGCAGCAGCCGCATCACCCGGCGCAGGCTCGCCTCGGCGCGGTTGTCGGCGCTGGTGCTCACCACTTCGAGCAGCGGCCGCTCGCCGGCGGCGAGATCGGCCTCGAACGTCGGCGGCACCACCACCACCGCCTCCGCGAGCCGGCGCTCCACCAGTTGGCGCTCGTAGTCCGGCGGCGCGGCCTTGATGACGCTGGTCTGCCGTTCGAGGTGATTGCGCAGCGTCGGTGCATGCTCGATGCCGGCCACCCAGACCTCGCGCGACTCGGCCCGCGATTCCAGGCTCGCGATCAAGGCCGACAGGCCGATCAGCACGAGCGGCCCCACTGCCACCGACGACAGCACCACCATCAGCAAGGTGCGCCGATCGCGCAGCGCGTCGCGCCACTCCTTGACGACGACGTTCCAGGTGGCGCCGATCACGGCGGTGGCCCCTTGCCCGGATAGGCCAGCTGCACGAAGGTCTGCTCGAAGTCGCGCGAACCGGTGCGCGCCAGCAGCTCGGCCACCGTGCCCTCGGCCACGGCATGCCCGTGCGACACCACCACCACCCGATCGCACAGCCGCTCGACCTCCTGCATGATGTGCGTGGAGAAGACGATGCACTTGCCCTGCTCGTCGCGCAGGCGGCGCAAGGTGTCACGCAGCGCGCGCGTGGCCATCACGTCGAGGCCGTTCGTCGGCTCGTCGAGGATGATGTTCGGCGGGTCGTGCACCAGCGCTCGCGCCAGCGCGGTCTTCATGCGCTCGCCCTGGCTGAAGCCTTCGGTGCGGCGATCGAGCAGCTCGGCCATGTCGAGCACGCGGGCCAGCTCGTCGGCGCGCTGCCCGGCGCGTGCGGCATCCATGCCGTGCAGGCGACCGTAGTAGACGATGTTCTCGCGTGCGGTCAGTCGCGGATAGAGGCCGCGCGCATCCGACAGCACGCCCATGCGCGCGAGCGCCGCGCGCGGCTCGCGCGCCACGTCGAGATCGTCGACGCGCACCTCGCCGGCGTCGGGCCGCATCAACGCGGCCACGATGCGCAGGCTCGTCGTCTTGCCGGCGCCGTTGGGCCCCAGCAGCCCGGTGATGGCGCCGTTGCGCGCGCTGAAGGCCAGGCCGGCGAGTGCGCGGATCTCCTGCCGCGACCGCCCGCGCCCCTGCACGAAGACCTTGTGAAGATCGCGCACCTCGATCACGGCCGGCTCCCGCTCGCACGCGACAGCGGCACGAAGGCGGTGGCCCGCGGCATGCCCGCGGCACAGCCGAAGTCCAGCGCGCGTGCCGCGTCGTCGGTGGCCGCGTCGATGAACTTGAACACCAGCTCGCGCAGACACGGCAGGTTCATCACGCCGTGCCCGGCATGCGGCACCACCTCGTGCCGCGCCGCCGGCCCGAGCGCGGCGGCCACACGCGCGCCGTGCCGCGGCGGCGTCGCCGGGTCGGCCCCGCCCGAGAGCACCAGCACCGGCACCCGCGCCGGCGGCACGGTGTAGAACGCCGGGTCGACCGGGCCGCGCGGCCACTCGGCGCAGGCCCTGGCGTACCAGTCGCCGAACGCAGTGCCGAAGTCCGCTCCAGGTGCATCGGCACTGGCGGCGCGGCGCGGCAGGTCCTCGGCGCAGACGACGGAGAAGTGCATGCCGGTATACAGCCGCGCATCCGAGCGCCCGCCGCCCAGCGCCGAGGCAAGACCGAACAACGGCGCCAGGCGGCCCGCGCCCGCGTCGGCGATCGCCTGCGGCAGCGCCGCGGCGAGCGTGGGCACGTACAAGGTGCTGCGCACCATGGCCAGCACCATGTCGACCGTCAGCCTCAGGTGTTCGTCGCGCCCCAGCAGCGGATGCGCCACCACCACCTCGCGCGGCAGGGCCCGCAGCAGCGCACGCCATTGCGCCGGCAGCTGCGGATGCGACTCGCGACAGGCCGGCTCGGCGGCGCAGGCGTCGAACATCGCATCGAGCGCAGCCTGGTTGTCGGTGGAAAACGATTGCGGCAGCACCATGTCGGGCGGCGCCGCGCCGTCGAGCACCACGCGTCGCACGGCCTGCGGATGCAGCCGCAGGTACTCCAGCGCCGCACGCGTGCCGTAGGAGGCGCCAATCAGATTGACTGCACCGACGCCGAGCGCCTGCCGCACGGCCTCCACATCGCCCATCGCGATCGTCGTCGTGTAGTGGCGCAGGTCGCCATGCGGCAGCTGCATCAAGCGCTCGCGGCAGGCCGACAGACGGGCCAGCTGCTGTGCCGGGTCGAGCAGCTCGGCCAGCGGCCGCCGCGCATCGGCCGGCTCGTCGCACGACAGCGGCGCGCTGCGCCCGGTGCCGCGCTGATCGATGAACACCAGATCGCGCCGGTTGCCGAAGCGGCCGAGCTGCGCCGCGACGGGCCCGGCCAGGGCGATCGCACTCTGGCCCGGCCCGCCGGCGAAGAAGAACACCGGGTCGGGCCGCTTGTTCCTGGCCAGCGCGGGCAATACGGCGAAGTGCACGTCGATCGTCGGGCCGTCGGGCCTGGCCGGGTCGAGCGGGCGCCGCACATGGCCGCATTGCGCCTCGTGCGGCACACCTTTGAGGCGGCAGGGTTCGAGTTCGGCGCCGGAGGCATGCGCCGCCCAGACGATCGCGACGCAGGTCGCGAGGTGCCGGACCGACCGCCGAAGCGTCGCCGCCACCACGTCAACCGAGCATCGTGCGCAGTTCACCGCTGGCGATCAGGCGCTGCAGATCGTCGGCGCCGCCGATCAGCGTGCCGCGCACGAAGATCATCGGCAGCGTCGGCCAGCCGGTCCACATCTTCAGCGCGTTGCGCCGGCGCCATTCGCTCAGGTAGCTGCCGTATTCCAGGTAGTGGTAGGCGACGCCTGCGGCGTCGAGCAGGCGCCGTGCCTTCTTCGGAAACGGATTCATGGCCATGCCGACGACCACCACCGCATGCGCACGGACGGCGGCTTGTACCTCCTGCACGATCGACGCGTGGTGCTGCGCCACCCGATCGCGGATGGCCGGATGGATCTGGGCTTCGTCGAGGATGGCGCGCGGCATCGTGCAGGGCTCGGGTGGTGGCCGCAAGACTAACCGATCGACGGCAAGGCGAGCGGCGCTTCGCCCGAGCCCAAAGCCCGAGTGTGCCGCGCAGTCTTGGCCGGGCGCCTATGCTGGCGGCCCCATCCACCGACCCACCCGGGAGCAAGATGAAGCTCTACTACAGCCCTGGCGCCTGCTCGCTGAGCCCGCACATCGTGTTGCGCGAAACCGGCACGCCGTTCGATCTCGTGATGGCCAGCACCAAGACCCACAAGCTGGCCGACGGCACCGACTACTACACGATCAACCCCAAGGGCTACGTGCCGCTGCTCGAGCTCGACGATGGCCAGCGCCTGAGCGAAGGCCCGGCGATCGTGCAGTACATCGGCGACAAGGCGCCGGCCAGCGGCCTGATGCCCGCCGCGGGCACGATGGCACGCTACCGCCAGATCGAGTGGCTGAACTTCGTGTCGAGCGAATTGCACAAGAGCTACTCGCCGCTGTTCAACCCGGCGATGCCCGAGGAGGGCAAAGCCGTGTACCGCGCGCGCCTGAAAGACCGCTACAAGTACGTCAACGAGCAGCTCGAAGGCAAGCAGTACCTGACGGGCGACACGTTCACCGCCGTCGATGCCTATCTCTTCACCGTGAGCACCTGGGCCAAGCATGTCGGCGTCGACATCAGCGGCCTTGCCAACGTGCAGGCCTACATGGCCCGCGTCGGCGCGCGGCCTGCCGTTCAGGCGGCACTGAAGGCCGAGGGCCTCGTCAAGTAGCCCGGTTCGCCCGGGGCTGGCCGCGCAGCCCCGGTGACACAGCCCGGCGCCGGATCATCAGGCGGCGCCGGTCTTGATCGCCTTGCGCAGGATGCCTTCGCAGGCGGCACGCTGGGCATCGGCCGCGGGCATCTTCGCGCACACCGCGTCGAGTTGGCTCTTCAGCCGCACGATCACCGGGTCGTGCCGGCCGTCGGTGTTCCACGCCGCCAGCTTGTCGCCGACGCGCCTGAGCGCGCGCACGCTGCGACCGTCGAACGCGCCGGCGTCGCCCGCGGCTTCGCGGATCAGCTGCGACACCGTCTTCTCCAGCCGCGCCGGATCCTGCGGTGACAGCTCGACCATCGCGTTAACGTAGCTGCTGCCCCATTGCAGCCGCGTGGCCGGCCCTTCGCTTTTCACCCAGGCCTGCTCGTACCAGTCGAGCGCTTCGCTCTTGCGGCCGAGCTTGCGCGCGTTGCCGCCGAGCTGGCTCATCAGGTAGTACGGCGAATGGCTCTTCGCGAGGTTGGCCTCGAGCAGCGCGTCGGACTCTTTCCACAGCCCGGCCTGGGCGAGCATGTGCGCGGCGGCGGTGACCACGGCCTGGCGCTCGTAGCCGTCGGTGATCTCGCGGTCGGCACGCGCACTGTGTTCGCGCACCTCCTTCAGCAGCGACGCTGCGATCGCCGGATGCCGCTCGTCCTTCGGCGCATCGATGCGCGCGAGCTCAACGCGCGCCATCAGCGCCGACTGGCGATCGCCGCGCGACAGCGTTGCATCGGCCTCCAGGCGCTTGAGCGCCCGCTCGAACGCGACTGCCAGCGCCTTGCGCGGCGCGCCGCCGTCGGGCGCCAGCGCCCTCGTGATCTCGGGCGCGTAGTTGACGACCACGTCCATCTGGCGGCGTGTCAGCGCGGCATCGCCCAGCCAGCCGCGCACCCGTTCGCGCAGCGCGTCGTCGGGCTTCACGCCCTTGCCGTCGTCGCTGTCGGCCAAGGCCTTGAGCATCAATCGCGTCGCGCTGTCGGCCTCCGACGGCGGACAGGCCCGCGACAGCTGCGCCAGCACGCCGGGCCGCTCGGCGGCCGGCAGCAGTTGAGACTCATCGGTGTCCCAGGCGTAGAACGCGAGCACGCGCCACTCGTTGCCCACCAGCGGCTTGCCTGCGCGCGCATCGGCCAGCACCGCCTTCACCGGGCGCCCGCCCGCGAGGCCGAGCTGCAGCACCTGCATCACCTGCGGCGCATCGACCTCGCCGGGCAGCCGCGTGATCTCGGCGCCGTCGGCGTTCATCAGCACCATCGTCGGGTAGCCGCTGACCTTGAAGCGCGCCCCGAGCTTCTGCGCGCCGGGCAGGTCGCCGTCGATGTTGACGGCGACAAAGCTGCGGCTGCGTTCGGCGAAGTCCTGCCGGTTGAACAGCGTGGCCTTGAGCTGGTTGCACGGCGGGCACCATTTGGCGCCCCAGTACAGCAGCAGCGGCTTGTTCTCGGCGCGGGCCTGCGTGAAGGCACGCTCGATGTCGGCGTCGCCTGCCGCGTCGAGCCAGGCCACGCCGGCGGCCTGCGCTGCGCCGGCAGCCACCGTGATCGCCGCTGCGAGCCATGCCTTCCAACCCGTTGCCACCTGCATCACACCTCCCGGTCGACATCGCCGCCAAGGCCATCGACGGCCCGCATTGTCGCGCCCGGCGCCGGCGCGTGCACGCCGGCGATCAGGGTTGGCCCGGCTCCGGTGGCGCGCCGAGCCAGGCTTGCGCATCGTCATCGAGCGGTTCCGGGCTGGCCCGGGCCAGCGCCATCCACACCGCGAACGGCAGTCGAAAAGGCCGCGCGGGCGCCGGCCGCGCGACCGTCAGCGCGCCGTCGGGTGCCGCGAACATCACGCCGTAGGCCTCGGGAACCTCGTCGACGCCCGCGATGCCGTCGGCCAGCACGTACCAGCACTGGCTGCTCAGCCAGCGATAGGCCCCGCCCTTCTCGGCGCGGCGCAGGTCGGCCAGCAGATCGGCGCGCCGCACCTTGATCTCGTGGGCGATCGGTTCCACGTAGTCCTCCACCGTGGTGTGGCGGATCGAGTAGACATCGGGCATCGCGATCGCCCAGGCGGCGGCATCGCCTTCGCCCACGCGGGCGCGCAACGCAAGACCGCGCCAGACCACGCGCCCGGCGCGCTGCATCTCGCGCGCCACGCGGCCCACCAGCATCTCGTGGGCCTCGCGCGCGGCGCGGTTGCGCTGCAAGGTGGCTGCCAGCATCACGATGCCGGCTTCGGTGACGCGAAGCGTCTCGCGGCCATCGCCATCGCGCAGCCGCTCGAGCAGCCCGGCAGCGAGCAGCTCCACCTCGATCAGATCCTGGCAGGGCCAACCGGCCGAGCGCCAGATCTCGCGCAGTCGGCGGCGGTGCGTCGCGGTCAGGTCGCTGGTCGGGATGGTTGACATGACCTCCGCCGCGCGGACGCCCGCCGGCCCGAACGCCTCGCCGTCGGCCGGGCCGCCGGCGACGGCGTGGTGCCGAGGGCCGCTTATGCGACGACCGAGACGCCCTTCCAGAACGCCACCCGCCCCTTGATCTGGGCCGCGGCCTCGCTGGGCTCGGGGTAGTACCACACGGCGTCGGGATTCAGCTCACCATTGACCAGCAGGCTCAGGTAGCGGGCCTGGCCCTTCCACGGGCAGCTCGTGCGGTGGTTGCTGAAGGTGGTGTATTCGCGCTTGAGCGCGCTCTCGGGGAAGTAGTGATTGCCCTCGACGACCACGGTGTCGTCGCTCTCGGCCACCACCACGTCGTTCCAGACCGCTTTCATCGCTGCCTTCCTGCTGTTTCGTCGGCCGCGATGGTAGGCCGCGCGCAGCGGCCGCGCCATCTGCAACTGCCACGATGCGTCGTCAGGCCGATTGCTGCGCAGCGGCGGCCGCCATCGGCGCGGCTGCGGTCTCGGTGTGCGCCAGGACGTGAAGCCCCAGCAGCGTGGCGAGCGTGACGGCGGCGGCCAGACCGAGGCACGCGAAGCGGGTGCGCAGGCTGTGGGTCATGGTGGACTCCTCGAAGCATCGGTGTCGGTGTCGATGCCGTGCACTCTAGGCAGCCGCTGCCGCTCGCGCGAGCGCCGTGCGACCAGCCGCCGAGTGCGGGCGACGACCTGCCCGCACGGCCGACGAACCGCTGCGCTGCCACCTTCAGGCGCCGCGCTCCGGCCACAGCAGGCCGTCGATCTGCAGGTCGTCGGGCAGGCGATCCGTGAACTCGATGACCTCCAGGCCGCGCGCCAGGTCGAGGCTGGAATCGAGCCATCCGCTGCGCACCTCGTCGTCGCGTTCGGCCTCGGCAGCGGCGGCCGGCGGCTCCGCCTGCACCAGCGCGAGTTCGGCCAGCGTGACGGCCAGCGGCTGCAGCCGTGCGCTCATGCGCGCGGGCCGGGGCCAGGGCAGCGATGCGATCAGGCTGTTCATCGAAAGGGTCCTCCTGCGTGGTTGATGGCGTGCATCGTCGGCCGCGGGCCACGGCTGCACCATCGCCCCGCCGGCGGAATGCGGAGTGCCCTCCGACGGGGGAGAACCGCCGCGTGTCAAGATCACCCCCATGTGTGGCCGCTACGTCGTCGCCTACGACCCCGACACGCTGGTCTCGGGCTTCAGCCTCACCCGCGTGCAGCCGTTTCCGAAGCGCTGGAACGTCGCGCCGCAAGCGCTGGTGCCGGTGGTCTACGAGACGCGCGAGGGCGAGCGCATCGGCGAGCTGATGCGCTGGGGCCTGGTGCCGCACTGGGCCAAGGACGAGTCGATCGGCGCGAAGCTCAACAACGCGCGCGTCGAGGGCATGGCCGAGAAGCCGTCGTTCCGCCAGGCCGTGCGACGCCGCCGCTGCCTGTTGCCGGCCAGCGGCTACTACGAGTGGCAGGCGATCGCGCCACCCGACGGCGAGCCCTCGCGCAAGCCGCTCAAGCAGCCGTGGTACATCTGCCCGCACGGTGCCGATCTGTTCGCGATGGCCGGTCTGTTCGAGGCCTGGCGCGCGCCGGGTGCGCACGAGTCCGCTGCGTGGCTGCTCAGCTGCTGCGTGATCACCACTCACGCCAGCGCGCGGCTCGCGCACATCCACGACCGCATGCCGGTGATGATCGCGCCCGAGCATTGGGCCGCGTGGCTGTCGCGCGCCAACCAGGACACCGCAGCGCTGCCACCGCTGTTGCGCGGCCTGCCCGATGCGGCATTCCAGGCCTGGCCGGTCTCGCGTGCGGTGAGCCGATCCGCGAACGAAGGCGCCGCACTGATCGAGCCACTGCCTCAGCCGTCGTAGTGCCGCCGCCGGGCCGGGCACGCAAGCGCGACGCCTGCGCGCAGCCCGGTGACACGCCTCAGCGCGGCCCGGCCAGGCGTTGGCGCAGCTGGGGCAGCAGGCCGCCCGCGCGCACCATCTCGAGCAGGAAGTCGGGGATCGGTTCGCAGGCGAGTGCCGGCGCGGCCCCGTCGCGGCGGGCGCCGGCGTGGTCGGCCACGCAGCGCAGCTCGCAGCGCGCGACGTCGAACTCGACGCGATCGCCGTCGGCGATGGCGTCGGCGTCGCGGCAGGTCAGCAGCAGCAGCCCGACGTTGAACGCGTTGCGGAAGAACAGGCCGCCGTACGACGGCGCGATCACGGCCGCCAGCCCGAGGTGCACCAGCGCCGCCGCTGCCTGTTCGCGCGACGAACCGATGCCGAAGTTGGGGCCGGCGACGATCACGTCACCCGGCCGCACCTCGAGCGCGAAGTTGGGCACCAACGTCTCCAGGCAGTGCTGCGCGATGACCTCGACGCCGTATTTCATCCACGCGCCGGGCGCCAGCGCATCGGCGTCCACGTCGGCCGGCAGCCGCCAGACCCGCCGGCCGGCCAGCGCCGCGTCGGGCTGCGCGCGGCGGCCCACGTGCAGCAGACCCGAACATGCGGCGCCCGCGCGATCCCCTGGGGCGTGGCTCATCGCGCGGCCTCGCTGTCGCCGTCCCACAGCACTTCGCGCGGGTCGGTGATGCGGCCGCGCAGTGCCGAGGCGGCCACGGTGTAGGGCGAACCGAGGAAGATCTGCGCGCTGGCCGCGCCCATGCGGCCCTTGAAGTTGCGTGCAGTCGAGGCGATCACGTTGCTGTGCTCCGGCACGCTGCCGCCGTAGCCGGCGCACAGGCCGCAGGCGCTCGGCAGGATCTCGGCGCCGGCTTCGTGCAGCCGGCGCAGGATGCCTTCGCGATCGGCGGCCTCGCGGTCGCGCACGCTGGCCGGCGCCACCAGCAGCCGCACGCGCGCATCGATGCGGTAGCCGGCCAGCACGCGCGCGGCGGCGCGCAGGTCGTCGAGCTTGGCTCCCGTGCAGCCGCCGATGTAGGCGATCTGCACCGGCGTTGGCTCGATGTCGGCGACCTCGCGCGCATGCGCCGGGCTGGCCGGCAGCGCGATCTGCGGCGCCAGCGTCGAGGCATCGAAGAAGTGCCGCGTGCCGGCGCTGTCTTCGTCGCTGCGCCAGGGCTCGATCTCGATATCGCGCGCGCCGGCGTCCCACAACCACGATCGCGTCTGCTCGTCGGGCGCGATCAGGCCGACCTGCGCGCCGAGCTCGGCGCTCATGTTGGCCAGCGTCATGCGCTCGTCCATCGGCAGCGCCGATACCGCCTCGCCGCAGAATTCGAGCGCCTGGTAGTGGACACCGTTCATGCCGAAGCGGCCGAGCATCGCGAGCATCATGTCCTTGGCGGTCACGCCGAAACCGAGGCGGCCGCTCCAGCGCATGAAGACGGTCTGCGGCACGCGCACCCAGAGCTCGCCGCTGACCAGCACGCCGAGCATCTCGGTGGTGCCGATGCCGAACATGTAGGCACCGAATGCGCCGCCGGTGGGCGAGTGCGAATCGCCGCCGACGCAGAACGACCCCGGCCGCACGTGGCCGTGCTGCGGCACCACGACATGGCAGATGCCCTGCCCGTCGTAGACATGCGGCAGCGCCTGTTCGCCGGCCCAGTCGCGCGCGATGCGCACGATGCGCCGCGCTTCGTCGTCGGCCTCGGGCACATAGTGGTCGATGACGAGCACGACCTTGCTCTTGTCCCAGATCGGCGCGCCGAGCTCGGCCAGCAAGGGCTTGAGCCGCCGCGGGCCGCCGGAGTCGTGGAACATCGCGAGGTCGACGCGGCAGGTGACGATCTCGCCGACGCGCACCGACGGGCGGCCGCAGGCACGTGCGATCAACTTCTGCGCCAGGCTCTGCGCCAGCGGCGTCGGCTGCACGGGCGTCATGGCCCGCACCGTACGAATGCCCGTTTGTTCTGTCAATGGCACAAGTGGCGCGCGCCGGCGGCTGGGCATATTTCACTCGCTTCGCGGAAAAACTGCCTGCCGAAGCCTTTGCTGATCTGCCGGCGCGGTCGACAAACAAGGCCTACGCTGTCGAACCATGAACCATCATCCCTTCCTCGCCCGGCCTTCCCGTCAGAGCCCGCTGTTCAGCCGGCCGCGCGTGAGCGACGCGCTCGAATGGGAGGAGCTGCCGTCGCTGACGGGCGCGTTGCGCCGCAGTGATTTCCTCACCACCCGCGGCTCGGTGTGGCACAGCACCGAGCCGATGGGCCTGATGTCGGTCGAGCCCGCGCCCGGGCCCGCACCGTTCGTCGAGGCGGTCGACGGCCTGCTGGTGCGCGAGATCGTCGGCGACGAGGTGTTCAAGCACTTCTTCGGCGATCCGTCGGCCAATCACTGAGTCCGCGCGCAGGAGCGTCCACTGCGGACGGCCCTGCGGCTGAGCCCAGCCCGCCTGTTGACCCGCCCCGGTGCGCCGGGGCACCATCCGTGGCGGCCGACCTGGAGGCGGCCGCCGCATGAGCCACACGCACCACCTCGCCCGCCGCAGCGTGCTCGCGGCGGCCACCCTGGCGCCCTGGCTGTCCGCGCGGCCGGCGAGCGCCGCAGCCGCCACCATGCACAGCTGGCCGCTCGCCACGCCGCAGCGCACCGGCATCCACGACGTCGCGCCCGCGCCCGACGGCGGCGTCTGGTTCAGCGCACAGCGCAGCGGCCACCTCGGCTGGTTCGACCCCCGAAGCGGCAAGAGCGAGCTGATCGCACTGGGCTCGGGTTCGTCGCCGCACGGCGTGATCCAGGGCCCCGACAAGGCGGCCTGGCTCACCGACGGCGGGCTGCAGGCCATCGTGCGCGTGGGCTGGCCCGACCGGCAGCTGCGCCTGTACCGCCTGCCCGAGGGCACGCCGTACGCCAACCTCAACACCTGCGCCTTCGACGGCGAGGGCGACCTCTGGTTCACCGGCCAGAGCGGCGTGACCGGCAAGGTCGCGTTGAAGACCGGCATCGTCAGCGTGAAGGAGGCGCCGAAGGGCCGCGGGCCGTACGGCATCTGCGCCACGCCGCGCGGCGACATCTGGTACTGCTCGCTGGCCGGCAGCTTCATCGCGCAGATCGACCTCAAGAGCGGCGAGTCGCGCGTCGTCGAGCCGCCCACCAGGGGCCAGGGCGCGCGCCGCGTGTGGAGCGACAGCGCCGGCCGCATCTGGGTCAGCGAATGGAACTCGGGCAACCTGTCGATGCACGATCCGCGCGCACGCAGCGCCGGCGGGTTGTGGAAGACCTGGAAGCTGCCCGGCGCGAACCCGCGCACCTACGCAGTCTGGGTCGACGAGAAGGACAAGGTCTGGCTCAGCGACTTCGGCGCCAACGCCGTGCTGCGCTTCGACCCCGCCACCGAGACCTTCGAGAGCTGGACCCATCCGCGCGAGGCGGCCGGCGTGCGACAGATCCTCGGCCGGCCGGGCGAGGTGTGGCTGCCCGAAAGCGGCACCGAGCACATCACGCTGATGCGCTCCGCCTGAGGCGCTCTGCATTCAGAACGGCTTCACGCCGATCAGCGCCGCATGGCCCCAGAAGGTGAAGGCCGCCCAAGCCACAACGCCGACCACGACGGCGGTGGCCGTGCCCGAGGTCGAGCCCGCGCCATAGACCGTTGCTGCTGCGCGGTCCCTGGCCCGCGCGGCGCGGAAGCTGAGCACGGCCCAGGCCAGGAAGCCACCGAACAGCAGCACATCGGCCAGCGTGTTGTTGGCCAGCAGATGCGCCAGCGCCCAGGTCTTCACGCCGAGCACCATCGGGTGGTGCAGCCGCGCCTTGATGCCGTTGCGCGGCACATAGGCCGCCGCCAGCAGCACGAACGCCACCAGCGTGAGCGCCAAGGCCAGGTGACGCGCCCAGACCGGCGAAGTCCACAGCGGTGTCGGGTGCGCGCGCGCCTGGCCGTAGCCCCAGACGATCAGCGCCAGCCCCAGCGCCGAGACGAGCGTGTACAGCCCCTTCCACAGCCCCTCGCCGCGCTGCGCGATGAATCGCGTGCGCGCGTCGTCGGCGACGATGCGCGCCGAATGCATGCCGAGGAACAGCACCAGACCCAGCAGCAAGGCACCCATCTCGTCATCCGCGTCGGTTGGCGGGCACCTGCGCCCGATGGGGGCCGATTGTGCGGGCAGCCGGAGCCGGCCGCTCAGCTGCGCGCGCCGGCCGGGCTGCGCACGAATAGCGACCACACGCGCGCCAGCGCGGCGCTGCCGTCGCCGCCCTTCACCTCGGCGAAGGCTTTGGCGGCTTCGTCGCGCTTGCCGGCCGTCCACAGCGCGATGCCATGGTGCAGCCGCGCCTCGTCGGCGCGACGCAGGTTGCCCTTGGCCAGGCCGGCTTCCATCAGCGGCAGGCCGCGGCCGGCCTGGCCGGCCGACACCATCGCGAAGCCGAGGTTGACCAGCGCATCGCCTTCGCGCGCCGCCTTGGCCGAGCCCTCGCTGCGCGCCATGTCGGCGCTGTCTTTCTCGGCGGCCTTGTCGGCGCGCTGGCGCAGCTGCGTGTGCGCGGCTGCGTCCTTGCCGTTGCCGAGCAGCGACAGCGCGTAGCCCTTGTCGATCACCCGCAGCGCCTCGGCCGGGTAGCCGGCCTGCAGCGAGAGATTGGCCATGTCGACGAATTCGTCGGTCTGCTTCAGCAGCCCGGCCGCGAAGCGCAGGCGGTACACGTCGAGCCACAGCCGCTCCGAGAAACCGGGCTGCTTGGTCGCGCGCGCGGACAGCTCGCCCCAGTACTCGGGCTTGGGGTAGGCAAGCGCCATGCGCTCGAGCGTGCGCAGGTAGCCGGCATCGTCCTTGCCCTGGATGTAGCTGCTGGCCAGCAGCCGCAGCGTGCTCTCCGGCACCGCCTTGCCGGCGGCTTCGTCGGCTGCCACGCGCGGCTCGAGTTCGGCTGCCGCGCCGGCGAAATCGTTGGTCAGGTACAGCGCCTGGGGCAGCAGCTCGACCACGCCTGCGTCGGTGCCGCCGGACTGCTTGTAGCGGCGGATCCAGTTGACCGCCGCAGGGTACTGCTTTTGCTGGTAGTTCAGCTTGGCCAGCAGTTCCACCAGGGGCAACTGGTCGGCCGGCGCGAGTTGGTTGGCGGCGACCGCCGCATCGAGCGCCCGGATGGCACCGTCCCAGTCCTTCAGGCTCAGCGCCACGGCGCCACGGCCGCGCTCGATCACCGCCTGTTCGTACGGGTTCAGCGACGGCACCGCGGCGGCCTCGCTCAGCTTGGCCTCGGCGGCGTCTTTCTGGCCGGCGCGGCCGGCCTCCTGCGCGGCGTTCACCGCGTTGGCCACTTCGGGCCGCAGCACCGGGCCGGAGGGCGCCGAGGCCGCCGCTGGCGGTGTGGCAGCGGTCTGCGCGAGCGCCCCGCCGGCGCCGGCCAGCACGATGGTGAACGCGCCGGCGCGAGCCAGCGCGGCGAGGGTCGAGGCAACGGTCATGGCAGCCACAGCCGGTGTGCAAGGGAGCGCCATTGTCGCCGCGCCAACGCCGGCGCGTACCATCGACCGCCATGACGCTCGATGCCATCGAATTGGAGAGCGGCCCTTCGCCCGAGGCCAGCGTGATCGTGTTGCACGGGCTGGGCGCTTCGGGCGACGACTTCGTGCCGGTGTGCGAACAGCTGGACCTTGCCGACTGCGGCGACGTGCGCTACGTGCTGCCGCATGCCCCCGAACGGCCGGTGACGATCAACGGCGGCGCCGTGATGCCGGCGTGGTACGACATCGCTGCGCTGGGCGGGACCGCAGGGGAAGACGAAGCCGGGCTGCGCGCCTCGCAGACGCTGGTCGAAGGCCTGATCGCCGGCGAAGTGGCACGCGGTGTGCCCGCCTCGCGCATCGTGCTCGCCGGCTTCTCGCAGGGCTGCGCGATGACCTTGCTGACCGGCCTGCGGCACCGGCATAGGCTCGCGGGTCTGGTGGGCCTGTCGGGCTACCTGCCGCTGGCCGGGCACACCGCCGGCGAGCGCAGCCACGCGAACGCCGCCACGCCGATCTTCCTGGCGCACGGCCGCTTCGACCCGACGATCGCGCTCGCGCGTGCCGAAGCCTCGCGCGATGCGCTGCTCGCGCTGGGCTACGACGTCGAGTGGCACGAGTACCCGATGGACCATGCGGTGTGCCTGCCGGAGATCACCGACCTCAACGCGTTCCTGCGCCGGGTACTTGCCCGCTGAGGCTCAGCGGTCCTCGATCTGCCGCCGATGCTCGGCCATGCGCATGCGCTGGCCGCCCGCATCGACCGCATGGATGACGTGGCGCGTCCAGCGCCCGCGCTCGTCGACCTCGACCTCGTATTCGACCGCCTGCGTGGTCTCGGGGCAGGCACCCGGCGCATCCAGCCGCGTGGTGGTGATCGACGCCGGCAGACCGCACGCGTGATAGCGGAAGTCGGTCTGGCAGCGCAGGGTCGCCCCGCGTTGCTCGAGCTGCCGCAGCGGCCGGCCCTGGGCATCGAACTCGGTGCGCGTCGAGCTCTCGTATCCGGCGAAGCTCTCGGCGCGCAGCACGGGGCTCGCTGGCTCCGGCCATTGCAGCAGCTCCTCCGGCCTGCGCACCTCGAAGGTCCGCACCCACTGCCTGCGAAAGGGCCCGTCCCTGGACAACCCGCTCGCCACGATGGTGTGTACGGCGCGTCGCGGGTGCGGGTAGTGGACCGTCGTCGTCCGGCGCTCGACCAGGTCGTGGACCACTTCGCGCGTCGGGCGACCCTGGGCATCGAAGCGCAGGTCGCTCGACTGCAGCACGCCGCGGTCGACGAACTGGCGTTCACGGCTGCCGTTGCGGCGGTAGCGCGTCCGCGTCACGGCCTCGCGGCCAGCGGCGGTTTCGACGCGCTCGATCTCGCGCCCGGCGGCGTCGTAGCGCCAGCGGGTGCGCGCCGTCACCGCCCCTTCGCCGCGCGCTTCCTCGACGAGGCGGCCCTGCGCGTCGAAACGTCGCTCCAGCGCCGGGCGGTCGGAGCCGTCTTCGTCGATGCGCACGATGCGCCCCTGCGCATCATGTTGGTAGCGCCACACGTGTTCGTGGATGCGTTCGCCACGCGGTTCGCGGCGCAGCGCCACCACCGACAGCCGGCCGCCTTCGTCGAAGCTCATCTCGACGCGCTGCGTCGACAGCACGCCGCCCGAGCGCGGCTCGAACAGCGTCTGCTCCTCGCGCACGCGGCGCGGCAGCGGCGCCGACAGGCCGAGCAGCGTCGTCTGCCATGCCTCGTCTGTGAAGACATCCAGTGGCGGCTCGGCCGCGTGCACCGCCGCGGCGCAGACGAGCAGCGCCGCAACGACGCGCGCGCGCCAACTCCGCCAGCCGTTCATCGGGCGCACGCTAGCACGCGGCCGGCCGCCGCAGCGTCGAAGGTGTGTCTTCCCCTTTCCAAGCCGACCGCTGCGGCGTATGGTCCCCTTTCCCGTCCTCGGCAAGGAGCGCACCCATGAGCCACATCCCCGGCAAATTCGTCTGGTTCGAGCACCGGTCGCCCGACATCCCCAAGGCGCGCAAGTTCTACGACGCGCTGTTCGGCTGGCACACCGAGGCGATGCCGATCGGCGGCCAGCGCTACTCGATGATCCTCAACGGTGACGGCACCACCAGCACCGGCATCGGCGGCTATGGCGCCAACGCCGCCGGCACCCGGCCGCACTGGATGAGCTACCTCTCGGTGGGCGATGTCGACGCCAGCTACCAGGCGGCGCTGGCCGCCGGTGCCACCAGCGTGTCGGCGCCGACCGACTACGGCCCGGTGGGCCGCGGCGCCGCGCTGCGCGACCCGACCGGCGCGGTGTTCTCGCTCTGGCGCAGTGCCGAGGGCGACCGCGCCGACGCCGAGAAGACACCCATCGGCGACTGGTGCTGGAACGAGCTGTGGACCAACAACGCGGCGCAGGCGCTCGGCTTCTACGAGCGCGTCTTCGGCTACCGGCGCGACGCGATGGACATGGGGCCGATGGGCACCTACTACATGCTCAAGACCGGCGAGGTGGCGCGCGCCGGGCTGATGCAGTCGGTCGACCCCAACGCGCCGTCGATGTGGCTGCCCTACGTGGCGGTGGCCGATTGCGACGCCACCGTGGCGCGCGCGCGGGCTCTCGGTGGCCAGGTGCTGTCGACGCCGGAAGAGATCCCCAACATCGGCCGCTTCGCGATCCTGCAGGACACGCTCGGTGCCGCGATCGCGGTGATCCGCCTGGTGGGCTGAGCGCGCCGGGCCGCGGCCGCGCGGCACCGGAGCGCCGCGCTTACGCTTTTTCACCACATCTCGGGCGACCCCCCATCGGCACATCGGGGGTCGGCCCGCAGAATCGCGCGAGCAGCTCCGCATAGGGCCTTGCGATGTCGCCCTCGCCTCTCGACCTGCGCCGCGGCGGCGCGCCGAACAGCCGCTGGTATCCGGCCGCCGACGACACCGGCACCACCGGCTGGGCCCATGCCTCGGGCTGGGCGCAGCTGTACGGCACGCGGCACTCGGTGTCGTGCGTGATCCCGGTGCACAACCACCTGCAGCAGCTGCGCCAGCTGCTGCCGCTGCTGAGCGACCTGCTCACCGAATGCGGCTACCCCTGGGAAACGATCATCGTCGACAGCGGCAGCACCGACGGCACCGAGCACGTGCTGCGCGCGTGGTGCGAGCTGCCCGGCTACCGCCTGCTGGCGATCGACGACGACGTCGGCCGCGCCTCGTCGATCGTGCTCGGCCTGGAGGCCGCGCGCGGCGACGCGGTGATCCTGCTCGATGCCGAGACGCCGCACCCGCTGTCGATGATCAGCGAAATGGTGCTGCGCTGGGAGGCCGGCGCTGCCGCCATCTATGCAGCGACCGATCCGCGCAGCGGCGACAGCGAACTGCGCCTGCCGGGCCAGGCCGGCAGCGACGCGTCGGCGCTCGCCGGCCTGCGCCTGGCCGACGACCGCACCGACCTCGTGCTGCTCGACAAGCAGCTGGTGCGCGAGTTGCTGGGCTGAGCCCGCGCGCGGACCCGTCCACTGCGGACGGGTCTGCGGCTGGCGAAGGCCCGAGCGCGTCTCGCGCGGGAGGGCTGAATCAGACGTCGATGTTCGCCGCGCGCAGCGCGTTGCCCTCGATGAAGTCGCGGCGCGGCTCCACCTCGTCGCCCATCAGCATCGTGAACACGCGGTCGGCCTCGATCGCGTCCTCGATCTGCACGCGCAGCAGCCGCCGCACCGCGGGATCCATGGTCGTCTCCCACAGCTGCTCGGGGTTCATCTCGCCGAGACCCTTGTAGCGCTGGCGCGCCACCTGGTTCTCGGCCTGGGCCAGCAGCCAGGCCATCGCGGCATGGAAGTCGGCCGCCTTGTGCTCCTTGCGCCGCTCGCCCTCGCCGCGGCGCACCACGGCGTCGGCGGTGAGCAGGCCCTTGAAGGTCTGCCCCGCCCGCGCCAGCACTTCGTAGTCGGTGCCGTGCACGAAGTCCTGCGTGATCACGCTGGCCTTCACGTTGCCGTGGTGGCGCCGGCTGATGCGCAGCAGCGGCTTGTCGGTGCGCGGGTCGACGTCGGTGCCGACGTCGGCGTCGGCCAGCGCCGCACGCAGCGCCGCTGCGCTCGCCTGCACCGCGGCCGGCGTGTCGAGGTCCAGCGCCAAGCCGTCGGCCACCGCCCGCAACGCGCCGGTGTCCATCCAGTTGCCGAGCCGCTCGATGACGTTGCTCGCCAGCACGTACTGCCGCGCGAGTTCCTCCAGCGCGCTGCCGCCGATCGGCGGCTTGCCGCCGCCCGGCTCGACCACGGCCTCCTGCAGCGCGACCTGGAGCATGTAGGCATCGAGCTCGATGCCGTCCTTGAGGTACTGCTCCTGCTTGCCGTGCTTGACCTTGTACAGCGGCGGCTGCGCGATGTAGACATGGCCGCGCTCGACCAGCTGCGCCATCTGGCGGTAGAAGAACGTCAACAGCAGCGTGCGGATGTGCGCGCCGTCGACGTCGGCATCGGTCATCACGATGATGCGGTGATAGCGCAGCTTGTCGATGTTGAAGTCGTCGCTGCCGATGCCGGTGCCCAAAGCGGTGATCAGCGTGACGATCGAGTCCGACGACAGCAGCTTCTCGTAGCGCGCCTTCTCGACGTTGAGGATCTTGCCGCGCAGCGGCAGGATGGCCTGGAACTTGCGGTCGCGCCCCTGCTTGGCGCTGCCGCCGGCGGAGTCGCCCTCGACGATGTAGATCTCGCTGAGGGCGGGATCCTTCTCCTGGCAGTCGGCGAGCTTGCCCGGCAGGCCCATGCCGTCGAGCACGCCCTTGCGCCGCGTCATCTCGCGCGCCTTGCGCGCCGCCTCGCGCGCGCGCGCTGCCTCGACGATCTTGCCGCAGACGATCTTCGCGTCGCCCGGGTTCTCGAGCAGCCAGTCGGCCAGCGCCTTGGACACCACGTCCTCGACCGGGCCGCGCACCTCGCTCGAGACGAGCTTGTCCTTGGTCTGGCTCGAGAACTTGGGCTCCGGCACCTTGACGCTCACCACGCAGGCCAGGCCCTCGCGCATGTCGTCGCCGCCGACCTCGACCTTGGCCTTCTTGGCCAGCTCGTTGTCGTCGATGTACTTGTTGATCACGCGCGTCATCGCTGCGCGCAGGCCGGTCAGGTGCGTGCCGCCGTCGCGCTGCGGGATGTTGTTGGTGAAGCACAGCACGGCTTCGTTGTAGCCGTCGTTCCACTGCATCGCCACCTCGACGCCGATCATCGAGCCCTGCTCGCTGGCCTTGTCGCCGATGACGTGGAAGGTGTTCGGGTGCAGCACCCGCTTGCCCTGGTTGATGAACTCGACGAAGCCCTTCACGCCGCCGGCGAAGGCGAAGTTGTCTTCCTTGGCGTTGCGCTCGTCGACGAGGCGGATCTTGACGCCGTTGTTGAGGAACGAAAGCTCGCGCAGCCGCTTGGCCAGCACGTCGTAGTGGAAGTCGATGTTGGTGAAGATCTCGTCGTCGGGCAGGAAGTGCACCTCGGTGCCGCGGTTCTCGGTGTCGCCGAGCAGGCGCATCGGCGACACGTCGACGCCGTCGCGCTGCTCGATCAGCCGCTCCTGCGGCACGCCGCGCTTGAACTCCATGAAGTGCACCTTGCCGTCGCGGCGCACCGTCAGGCGCAGGTTCTTCGAGAGGGCGTTCACGCACGACACGCCCACGCCGTGCAGGCCGCCCGAGACCTTGTAGCTGTTCTGGTTGAACTTGCCGCCGGCGTGCAGCTCGGTCAACGCGATCTCGGCCGCCGAGCGCTTCGGCTCGTGCTTGTCGTCCATCTTCACGCCGGTCGGGATGCCGCGGCCGTTGTCGATCACCGAGATCGAGTTGTCGGTGTGGATGGTGACGACGATGTCGTCGCAATAGCCCGCCAGCGCCTCGTCGATCGCGTTGTCGACGACTTCGAACACCAGGTGGTGCAGGCCGGTGCCGTCGGAGGTGTCGCCGATGTACATGCCCGGCCGCTTGCGCACCGCCTCCAGGCCCTCGAGGATCTGGATGGCACCTTCGCCGTAGCTGTTGTCGTCGGGCTTGGGATCGGAACTCTGCGATTCACTCATCACGAACTTCTAAGAGGGCCCGCAGGGCCCGGGCCATGAACCAACTGGAACCCCCGCCCGGCGGGGGCAGGGGGTGCTCACGGAAAGGGCAAAGCCCATGAGGCCTGAGGCTTTGCCTCAGATCCTCATGGGCATCACCACGTACTTGAATCCCGCCTGATCGGGCACCGTGATCAACGCGCTGGAATTGCTGTCCTGCAGCTCGAGCCTGACCATCTCCTGCGGCATGTTGGCCAGCGCATCGATCAGGTAGGTGACGTTGAAGCCGATCTCGATCGCGTCGCCGTTGTAGTCGATCTCGAGCTCCTCCTTGGCCTCTTCCTGCTCGGCGTTGGACGACGCGATGCGCAACACGCCCGGCTCGACGTTGACGCGCACGCCCTTGAACTTCTCGCTGGTCAGGATCGCCGCGCGCTGCAGGCTCGCCAGCAGCGGCGCGCGGCCGGTGACGATGGCGTTCTTGTGGTTCTTGGGGATCACGCGGTTGTAGTCGGGGAACTTGCCTTCGACGAGCTTGGTCACGAACTCCATGCCGCTGAAGACGAACTTGGCCTGGTTGCCGGCGAAGCGCATCTCGATCGCGGTGTCTTCGTCGCGCAGCAGGCGCTGCAGCTCGAGCACGGTCTTGCGCGGCAGGATCACCTCCTGCTTCGGGACCTCGCCTTCGAGCTGCGCCTGCGCCAGCGCCAGACGGTGGCCGTCGGTGGCCACCAGCGTCAGCGTGCGGCCCTCGGCGACGAACAGGATGCCGTTCAAGTAGTAGCGGATGTCGTGCACCGCCATCGCGAAGTGCACCTGGTTGATCAGGTGCCTGAGCGTCTTCTGCGGCACCGAGAACGCCGCGCCGTAGTCGGCCGATTCGTTGACCAGCGGAAAGTCCTCGGCCGGCAGCGTCTGCAACGTGAAGCGGCTCTTGCCGGCCTGCAGCGTCAGCTTGTTCTGCGCACCCGACAGCGTGATCAACTGGTCAGCAGGCAGGCTGCGCAGGATGTCGATCAGCTTGCGCGCGCCGACCGTGGTCGACTGGTTGCCACCGTCGCCGCCAAGTTCGGCGCGCGTGCGCACCTGGATCTCGAGGTCGCTGGTGGTGAACTCGATCGACGGGCCCGTCTTGCGCAGCAGCACGTTGGCCAGGATCGGCAGCGTGTGCCGCCGCTCCACGATGCCCGAGACGGCCTGCAGCGCGGCCAGCAGAGCTTCCTGAGGCGCTTTCAGAACAATCATGTCTTCCTCGATCTCATTAGTCGTTCTAGTAGGCACGGCGTCCCGCTGTAGAGAAGCGTATTTTCGCCTGTCTTTTCAGTGATTTATCGCGCCGGCAAGCTTGTGGGCCAAGTGTCGGTTGGGCGGGGACGGACTGACAACAACTTCGGCGGTCGCGTTCGGGCTGTGGATGACGTGGCGGTTGTCCGGGGGTTGTGCACGGGGTTGTGCTTTGACAGCGGTGCGCGAGTGTGGTGGAGGCCGGCCTCACCCCTTCAGCGACTGTTCGAGAACGTGGAGCTGCTGGTTCAGGTCGGTGTTCTTGCCGCGTTCGCCGCCGACCTTGCGCACGGCGTGCAGCACGGTCGTGTGATCGCGGCCGCCGAAGAGTTCGCCGATCTCGGGCAGGCTCTTCTGCGTCAGCTCCTTGGCCAGGTACATCGCGATCTGCCGCGGCCGCGCGATCGAGGCCGGCCGCTTCTTGCTGTACATGTCGGCGACCTTGATCTTGTAGAAGTCGGCGACCATCTTCTGGATGTTCTCGACCGAGATCTGGCGGTTCTGGATCGACAGCAGATCCTTCAGCGCCTCGCGCGCCAGCGTGATGTTGATGTCCTTCTGGCTGAAGCGGCTGTACGCCAGCACCTTGCGCAGCGCGCCTTCGAGTTCGCGCACGTTGGCGCGCACGTTCTTGGCGATGAAGAAGGCCACGTCCTCGGGCATCTCGGTGCCCTCGGCCTGCGCCTTGCGGATCAGGATCGCCACGCGCATCTCGAGCTCCGGCGCCTCGATCGCCACCGTGAGCCCGGCGTCGAAGCGGCTGGTCAGCCGCTCGTCGATGTCCACCAGCCCCTTCGGGTAGGTGTCGCTGGTCATGATGATGTGCGCGCGCTTGGCCAGCAGCGCCTCGAAGGCGTTGAAGAACTCCTCCTGCGTGCGCTCCTTGCCGGCGAAGAACTGCACGTCGTCGATCAGCAGCAGGTCCAGCGAGTGGTACTTGGCCTTGAGCTCGTCGAAGGTCTTGCGCTGGTAGTTCTTGACCACGTCGCTGATGAACTGCTCGGCGTGCAGGTACAGCACGCGGGCATCGGGCCGGTCCTTCAGCAAGGCATTGCCCACTGCATGGATCAGGTGCGTCTTGCCCAGCCCAACGCCGCCGTAGATGAACAGCGGGTTGTACATGACGCCCGGTGCGCCGGCCACGTGCAGCGCGGCGGTGCGCGCCATCTGGTTGGCGCGACCCGCGACCAGCGTCTCGAACGTCAGCGCCGTGTTGAGGCGATGCGGGGACGACGTGATGCCGCTGCGGATCGGCGTCGGCCCGACCGACAGGGGCCCGCTGTCGATGCTGCCCCTGCTGCCCAGCCATTGACCCAGGCGCTGAGCCTGGGCGGCCGGCAGCGGCCGTGCGGGCGGCGCTTCGCGCGGGGCGAGGCTCAGCTCGAGCCGTACCGGCTTGCCGGCCAGCTCGCTCAGCACGCCTTCGATGCGGCCCGCATACTGCGTGCGGATCCAGTCGAGCTTGAACCGGTTGGGCACGCGCAGCGATACCACCGCGCCTTCGTCGCCGCGGTCAGCCAGATCGCCGGGCGGCAGAGGGCGGATCCAGGTGTTGAACTGCTGTTCGGGGATTTCGGCAGCCAGGCGCTCGCAGCCCCGCTGCCAAAGTTCGACGCTCATTGTGGAAAAGTTCTCTTCGCAGCGATGGCATTCTAGGACTCGCGCTGCCACCAGGCGCGGTTATCCACAGTTTGCTGCGAGCGGTCAATGACGGCACAAAGCCTCAAGCTGCCGTGCAAGTGTTTGACCCGAAAGGGGCTTTTTGCTCTAATCGCGGGTTTCCCGAATGCAACGGAATGTCGCATCGACGGGGCAGTCTGGGAGGCATTTCGGGCCACGGCAAGCAGGCGAATCGCCGCTTGGGCTCCGCGCCGCGATCCCGCTGAGCCACGGTCGTTCGCGATGTTCTGGGCGGCCGGCCGATCCGATGTCGGATGCGGGCTTGCATCGGGCCGACAACCGCCGACACTTCTACTCGTCAGGACATCGAAGCCATGAAGCGCACCTACCAGCCGTCGAAAGTCCGCCGCGCGCGGACGCACGGTTTTCTCAGCCGCATGAAAAGCCGCGGCGGGCGCAGCGTCATCAACGCCCGCCGCGCCAAGGGCCGCAAGCGTCTGGGTCTCTGATCTCCGGGCCGGTTGCGCCATGCTCGGCCGCATCGTGCGCCCGGGGGATTTTCAACAGTTGCTCGCCACCGCACCGATGGCGCGAAGTGCTCACTTCGTGGCCCATCATGTCGCGGGCCGACCCGGCTTGCGCGCAAAGGCGGAATCCGCGCCTGCTAGGGCTGAGTTGTCCACAGGCGATCCAAGCGGTTGCACACAGCCTGTGGATGACTCAAGTCATGCTGTTCCGGAAGGCTGCTGGCTGGGCATCGCCGTGCCCAAACGCCACGCCCGCGACGCGGCCACGCGCAACCTGATCCGCCGCCAGATCCGCGCCGTGGTCAGCGCCAGCGAGCCGACACTGGCGCGCGGCTTGTGGCTGGTGCGGCTGCGCGCGCCGTTCGATCGCCGGCACTTTCGCTCGGCCACGTCGCAGCCGCTGCGGCTGGCCGCGCGTGCGGAACTGGCGACGCTGATGCAGCGCGCCCGCGCCGCCTGATCCGCGCGCCGCCAGCCCGACCATGGCCACCGATTTCACGCGCCCGCGCGATCGCGCCGACTGGCTTGCCGCAGCGTCGAGCTTGCCGCAGCGGCTGTTGATCGGGCTGGTTCGGCTCTATCGCTGGGCCCTGAAGCCGTGGCTGGGTTCGGCCTGCCGCTTCGAGCCCACCTGCTCGGCTTATGCGCTGCAGGCGCTGCAGCAGCACGGCGCGGCCGCAGGCAGCTACCTGGCCACGCGCCGTCTGCTGCGGTGCCACCCGTGGTGCGACGGCGGCCTCGATCCGGTGCCTGCCGGGCGCCCGCGGCTGTTCTCCCTGATCTTGCCGAAGACCCGTCCATGACCGATCTGCGTCGCACCCTGTTGTGGGTGGTGTTCACCATGTCGCTGGTGCTGCTGTGGGACGCCTGGAACAGGCACACCGGCGCGCCGTCGTTGTTCGGCGGCGCGAGCCGGCCGGCCGCCGGCGCATCGGCCCCGGCCGGCGCCGGCAGCGTGCCTGCAGTCGGTCCCGGCACCGCTGCGGTGCCGAGCGCGACCAGCTCGAGCGCCGTGGCGACAGCGGGCGCCCCGACGACGACCGCGACACCGGCAGTCCCCGCGGCCGCCGCGATGCCGAGCGGCGAGGTCGTCACGCTCAGCACCGACGTGCTGCGCGTCAACGTCGACACCCGCGGTGGCGACCTCGTGCGCCTGGAGCTGCTGCAGTACCGCGACGCGGTCGACCCGAAGTCGCATGTCGTGCTCTTCGATCGCAGCGCGGCGCGCCTGTACTTCGCGCGCAGCGGCCTGGCCACCATGGACGGCGTCGCCTACCCGAACCACGACACGCCGATGACGGCCAAGCCGGGCCCGCGGGAGCTCGCAGCGGGAACCGACGCGTTGACGCTCGAGCTCGAATCACCCGAGATCAACGGCGTCAAGCTGAAGAAGACGTTGACGCTGCGGCGCGGCGACTACCGCATCGGCGTCAAGCACGAGATCGTCAACGCGAGCGGCAAGCCGCTGGCGCCGCAGCTCTATCTGCAGCTGGTGCGCGACGGCAACCCGCCGGCCGGCGAATCGAGCTTCTACTTCACCTTCACCGGCCCGGCCATCTACACCGACGCCAAGAAGTTCGAGAAGATCGACTTCAAGGACATCGAGAAGGGCAAGTCCAGCCACCAGGCCAGCGCCGACAACGGCTGGATCGCGATGGTCCAGCATTACTTTGCCGCGGCCTGGCTGATCGGCCCCGGCCCGCGCGACTTCGTCACCACCAAGCTCGGCAACAACCAGTACGCCGTCGCGATGATGGTCAAGCTGGCCGGCCTCGCGCCCGGCGCCACGCTGGCGCATGAGGCCACGCTCTACGCCGGCCCGCAGGAGGAGAAGAAGCTCGAGGCTCTGGCGCCGGGGCTGGAGCTGGTGAAGGACTACGGCTACGTCACGATCCTCGCCAAGCCGCTGTACTGGCTGCTCGACCGCTTGTACGGCGTGCTCGGCAACTGGGGCTGGTCGATCGTCGCGCTGGTGGTGCTGCTGAAGATCGCGTTCTACTGGCTCAACGCGAGCGCGTACCGCTCGATGGCCAAGATGAAGGCGATCAACCCGCGCGTGATGGAGCTGCGCGAGCGCTACAAGGACAAGCCGCAGCAGATGCAGCAGGAGATGATGCGCATCTACCGCGAGGAGAAGGTCAACCCGCTCGGCGGCTGCCTGCCGATCGTGGTGCAGATCCCGTTCTTCATCGCGCTGTACTGGGTGCTGCTGTCGAGCGTCGAGATGCGCAACGCGCCGTGGATCGGCTGGATCAAGGATCTGTCGGCGATGGATCCGTTCTACATCCTGCCGCTGCTGATGACCGGCTCGACGCTGTTCCAGACCTGGCTCAACCCGACGCCGCCCGACCCGGTGCAGGCCAAGATGATGTGGATCATGCCGCTGGTGTTCAGCGTCATGTTCTTCTTCTTCCCTGCGGGCCTGGTGCTCTACTGGCTGACCAACAACCTGCTGTCGATCGCGCAGCAGTGGTTCATCAATCGCCGGCTCGGCGTCAACAAGTGAGGCGTTGCCGTCGCGCGTCGTCGCGTGGCGTTTGTCCGTGACGGCCGCACGCTTGCGGGACGATGCCGCATTCGGGGGGTTGGTTCAGCGGTGCCCGAGGTCCATCATGGCGCCGCGCTGTCGGTGAACCTCGAGACTCGAAAGACAGCTGCGGAGACTCCAAGAATGGCTCGGTAACCCCGAGCCATTGTGATCAATGCGGGGCCGACCCGGCTTTGCCGGCTCTGGATGCGACTCGCGCGATTCAAGCGAATCGTTCGGCGCTCCTCCCCGCGCCAACACGAGCGGCGCGCCTCACCGGCGCGCCGCTTCGCATTCGGGGCCTCGATGACAATCGGGCACGATGCTGCCCCGCCTGGATGAACCGATCGTGGCGATCGCCACCGCGGCGGGCCGCGGCGCCGTGGGCATCGTGCGCCTGTCGGGTCGCGATCTCGCGGCCCTGAGCGCGGCCCTGTGCGGCCGCGCGCTCGCGCCGCGCGTGGCCACGGTGCTGACCTTCCGCGCAGCCGACGGCACGCCGATCGATCAGGGCCTGGCGCTGCACTTCCCCGGCCCGCGCTCCTACACCGGCGAAGACGTGCTCGAGCTGCAGGTGCACGGCGGCGCGGTGCCGCTGCAGCTGCTGCTGGCGCGCTGCCTCGAGCTGGCGGCGGAGCCGGGGCCGCAGGCGCAGGCGCCACGGCTGCCGGGGTTGCGCATCGCGCAGCCCGGCGAATTCACGATCCGCGCCTTTCTGAACGGCAAGCTCGACCTCGCGCAGGCCGAGGCGGTGGCCGACCTCATCGATGCCAGCACCGAGGCCGCCGCGCGCTCGGCGGCGCGTTCGCTCGACGGCGCGTTCTCGCGCGAGATCGGCGAGCTGGCGCGCCAGCTGGTCGAGCTGCGCACGCTGGTGGAGGCCACGCTCGACTTCCCGGACGAGGAGATCGACTTCCTGCAAAGCGCCGACGCACTGGGCCGGCTGGCGCGCATCGACGCCGCGCTGCAGGCGGTGCTTGCGCGCGCGCGGCAAGGAGCGCTGCTGCGCGAAGGGCTGCATGTGGTGCTGGCGGGCCAGCCCAACGTCGGCAAGAGCTCGTTGCTCAACGCCTTGGCCGGCGCCGAGCTGGCGATCGTGACGCCGATCCCCGGCACCACGCGCGACCGCATCGGGCAGACGATCCAGATCGACGGCGTGCCGCTGCATGTGGTCGACACCGCGGGTCTGCGCCCGCCCGAGCAGATCGCCGACGAGGTCGAGCGCATCGGCGTCGAGCGCAGCTGGGCCGAGATCGCGCGCGCCGACGTGGTGATCCACCTGCACGACCTCACGCGCCGGGGCCAGAGCGACCACGACGCGGCCGACCGCACCATTGCCGAGCAGCTCGCGCGCGCGGGCGCCAGGCGCAGCCTGCAGGTGCACAACAAGTGCGACGCCGCGGCCAGGCCTGCGCCGGCAGACGGCCTCGCGATCTCGGCCCGCACCGGCGCGGGGTTGGAGGCGCTGCGCCGGGCCTTGCTGAGCGAGGCGGGTTGGCAGCATGCCGCCGGTGAAGGCCTGTACATCGCGCGCACACGCCACGTGCAGGCGCTGCAGCGTGCACTGCAGCACGTGGCGCAGGCGCGCGCGCATGCCGCGCAGGGCGACGCCGCGCTCGAGCTGGTGGCCGAGGAGCTGCGCCTGGCCCATCATGCGCTGGGCGAGATCACCGGTCAGTTCACCACCGAGGATCTGCTCGGCGAGATCTTCGGGCGCTTCTGCGTCGGGAAGTGAGACACCGCGAGCAGATCGCCTTGCGCGACAGCGACGGTGGCCGTCACACGCGCAACAGCTTCTGCTCGGCCAGCGCGAGCGCTTCGGGCAGGCCAGACAGCACCAGCGTATCGCCGGGGGTGAGCGTTCGTGTCTCGTCGGGTGGCGCCACCGCGCCGCTGCTCTGGCGCACCGACACCACCTGCACGCCGATGGCGTGCAGTGCCAGGTCGCGCAGCGGCTGCCCCAGGCAGGCAGCCGCGGCGGGCAGCGTCACGCTGGCCAGGCGCGCCTGCTGCAGTTCGACCACCGTGTCGTCGTCGGCGCCGTGGAAGTAGCCGCGCAGCAGCGCGTAGCGCGCATCGCGCGCATCGCGGGTGATGCGGATCACGCGCTGCATCGGCACGCCGACCAATGCCAGCGCCTGCGCCGCCAGCATCAGCGAGCCTTCGATCGCCTCGGGCACGACCTCGGCCGCGCCGGCCGCGCGCAGCAGCTCCAGATCGCTGTCGTCGAGGGTGCGCACGATCACCGGCACGCGCGGTGCGTGTTCGCGCACGAGGTGCAGGATCTTCATCGCCGACGGCGTGTCGTGGTAGCTGACGACGACGGCGCTCGCACGCGCGAGGCCGGCGGCCATCAGGCTGCGCAGGCGCGCGGCGTCGCCGAACACCACGCTCTGCCCGGCCGCTGCGGCCTGGCGCACGCGGTCGGGGTCGAGGTCCAGCGCCATGTAGGCGATGCCCTCCTGTTCGAGCAGCCGCGCCATGTTCTGGCCGCTGCGCCCGTAGCCGCAGATGATCACGTGCGACTCGGTGCGCATGGCCTTCTTGGCGATCGAGGTCAGCTGCACCGACTGCAGCATCCAGTCGCTGGCCGAGAGGCGCATCACGATGCGTGAGCTCCAGGTCACCAGCAGCGGCGTGGCCAGCATCGACAACACCATGGCGGCCAGCACCGGGCTCATCCAGTTGCCCACCAGCAGCTTCTGCTCGACACCGAGGCTAAGCAGCACGAAGCCGAATTCGCCCGCCTGCGCGAGGTACAGCCCGGTGCGGATCGCCGGGCCCGGCGTGGCGCCGAACAGCCGCGCCAGCACCGCCACCAGCACCGCCTTGGCCAGCAGCGGCAGCGTCGACAGCAGCAGCACCAGCAGCCACTGGTCGATCAGGGTCCGCCAGTCGAGCTTCATGCCGATGGTGATGAAGAACAGGCCCAGCAGCACGTCGTGGAACGGCCGGATGTCGGTCTCGACCTGATGCTTGTATTCGGTCTCGGCCACCAGCATGCCCGCGATGAAGGCGCCGAGCGCCAGCGACAGGCCGGCGAGTTCGGTGAGCCAGGCCAGGCCGAGCGTGATCAGCAGCAGGTTGAGCACGAAGAGCTCTTCGCTCTTGCGGCGCGCCACGATCGTCAGCCACCAGCGCATGACGCGCTGCCCGCCGGCCAGCAGCAGCGCCAGCAGCGCAGCGGCCTTGGCGAAGGCCAACGCCAGCTCCGGTCCGAGCCGTTCGCTGCCCTGGGCCAGCGCGGGGATCACCACCAGCAGCGGCACCACGGCCAGATCCTGGAACAGCAGCACGCCCAGCACGCGGCGGCCGTGCTCGCTGTCGAGCTCGAGCCGTTCGGCCATCAGCTTGACGACGATGGCCGTCGACGACATCGCGATCGCCGCGCCGAGCGCGATCGCACCCTGCCAGGTGAGATCCCACGGCCGGCCGAGGGCGGCGAAGACCGCCACCAGCAGCGCATTGCCGGCCACCGCACCGAGAATGGTCAGCCCCACCTGCGACAGGCCGAGGCCGAACACCAGCGAGCGCATGCTGCGCAGCTTGGGCAGGTTGAACTCCAGCCCGATCACGAACATCAGGAACACGACGCCGAACTCGGCCAGTGCGCGTGCGCCGGCCGGGTCGCCGGCCAGCGACAGCGCATTGGGGCCGATCAGCACACCCACCGCCAGATAGCCCAGCATCGGCGGCAACTGCAGCGAGCGGCACAGCACCACGCCCATCACCGCGGCGACGAGGTACAGCAGCACGACTTCGAGCGTGGTGGCCATCACCGGCTTTCGCCGCGAGGGCGCGGCCTAGAATGCCCGATCGTAAAGCGAGTCGTCGCGCAGACAACGCTCGCGCCTGCCGTGGCCGCCACCGACACCTCCTTCGATCCACAACGCGCACTCGCGCTGGCGGCGAAGACCTTCGACATCGAGGCGCGCGCATTGCTGGCGCTGGCGTCGCGGCAGGGCGAAGGCTTCACTCGGGCCGTGGCTGCGATGCTGCGCTGTCGCGGCCGCGTGATCGTGATGGGCATGGGCAAGAGCGGCCACGTCGGGCGCAAGATCGCCGCCACGCTGGCCTCGACCGGCACGCCGGCGTACTTCGTGCATCCGGCCGAGGCCAGCCACGGCGACCTCGGCATGGTCCGTTCGGGCGACGTGGTGCTCGCGATCTCCAACAGCGGCGAGAGCGACGAGCTGGCCGCCATCCTACCGGCGATCCGGCGCATCGGCGTGACGCTGATCGCGATGACGGGCCAGCATGAGTCGATGCTGGCACGGCACGCCGATATCGTGCTTTCGAGCGCGGTCGACCAGGAGGCCTGCCCGCTGAACCTGGCGCCGACGGCGAGCACCACCGCGCAGATGGCGCTCGGCGACGCGCTCGCGGTGGCGCTGCTCGACGCGCGCGGCTTTCGCGAGGAGGACTTCGCGCGCTCGCATCCCGGCGGCGCTCTCGGCCGCAAGCTGCTGATGCACGTGGCCGACCTGATGCGCCGCGGCGACGATCTGCCGCGCGTGGGCCCCGACACCGGCTTCACCGACATGCTGCGCGAGATGACCGGCAAGGGCCTGGGTTTCACCGCCGTGGTCGATGCCGACCAGCGCGTGCAGGGCATCTTCACCGACGGCGACCTGCGCCGCCTGATCGAACGCGGCGGCGACCTGCGCGTGCTGAAGGCGCGCGAGGTCATGCATCCGAAGCCCAAGCTCGTGCGCGACGACGCGCTGGCCGTCGACGCGGCCGAGGTGATGGAGACGCATCGCATCACCAGCGTGCTGGTCGTCGACGCGCAGGGCCGCTTGACCGGCGCGTTGAACTCCAACGACCTGATGCGCGCCAAGGTCATCTGATGCCGCCGGCCCAGGCCTTCCCGCCCGAGCTGCTGCTGCAGGCCCAGGGCATGCGCGCGGCGGTGTTCGACGTCGACGGCGTACTCACCGACGGCCAGCTCTACATCGGCGAGCACGGCGAATCGTTCAAGGCCTTCCACGTGCACGACGGCCACGGCCTGAAGATGCTCGCGCGCGCCGGCATCGAGCCGGTGGTGATCAGCGGGCGCGATTCGCCGGCACTGCGCCGCCGTCTGGCCGACCTCGGCATCGCGCAGGCGGTGTTCGGCGCCGGCGACAAGCGCCTGGCTGCCGAGTCGGTGCGCGCGGCACGGGGCTGGGCGTGGCGCGAGATCGCCGCCATCGGCGACGACTGGCCCGATCTGCCGCTGCTGGCGCAGGCGGGCTTCTCGTGCGCCGTCGCCAACGCGCATGCCGAGGTCAAGGCGGCGGTGCACCATGTCACGCGCCTGGCCGGCGGGCACGGCGCTGCGCGCGAGTTCTGCGACCTGCTGCTGATGGCCGCGGGCCGCTACGCCGCGTTGCTGGACGGCGAACTCGGCAGCCTCGACACGCGCTGAGGCTGCGATGAACGCCGCCGCGCCGCCCGAACTGCACCTGCCCGACCTGCCCGAGGTCGAGGTCACGCTCGCCCCGCCGGCGCTGTGGCGCGACCGCCGTTCGTGGCGCCGGCGGCTGCGCGACCTGCTCTCGGCCTATCTGCCGTTGCTGCTGATGACGCTGCTGGCGCTGTCGACGTGGTGGCTGGTGAAGAACACGCCGCGCCCGCCGGCCGACAACGAGCCGATCGCGATGCGCAGCGATCCGGACTACGAAATGCGCGATTTCGCGATCACGCGCTTCGCCGCCGACGGTCACGTCAAGGTGCGTGTCGAAGGCCAGCTGCTGCGGCACTATCCCGACACCGACCGGCTCGAGATCGTGCAGGCCGACATCCGCGCCATCGGTGCCGACGGCCGCACCACGCATGCGCGTGCCGCGCGCGCGCTCGGCAACGGCGACGGCAGCGAGTGGCAGCTGTCCGGCGGCGCCAAGGTCACCACGCAGCCGCCCAGCGGCAGCGCGCTGGAGATCGACAGCGAGTTCCTGCAGGTCTACGTCAGCACCGAAAGGCTGCGCACGCACCTGCCGGTCGTCGTGCGCCGCGGCAGCGACGAACTGCGCGCCGCCGCGATGAGCTACGACAACCTGGCCCAGCGCCTCGAGCTCTCGGGTCCGGTGCGCGCGAGCTTCGGCCGCCCGGGCGCGCCTGGTGCGTCGCGCGGCTCGCCATGAGCGCGTCCGGGGCCACGTGCGTGCCCGCGTCGGGCCGCTCACGAGCACGGACGCCGCAGGGGGCGGCGTGAAGGGCAGGCAATGAACTCGGCGGATTCGCCGCTCGTCTTCATCACCGGCGCCTCCAGCGGCATCGGCCAGGCGCTGGCGCTGCAGTTCCATCGCGCCGGCTGGCGGCTGGCGCTGGTGGCGCGCCGCGCCGCGGAAGTGCAGCAGTGGGTCGCGGCGCAGCGCATCGACCCCGAGCGTGCGCAGGTGTATGCGGCCGACGTGCGCGATGTCGACGCCATCACGGCGGCCGCGGCGCAGTCCATCGCCCGCCAGGGTCTGCCGCAGGTGGTGATCGCCAACGCCGGCATCAGCGTCGGCATCGACAGCGCGCGCCGCGAAGACCTCGAGGTGATGCGCGCCACCTTCGAGACCAACAACCTCGGCCTGGCGGCGACCTTCCAGCCGTTCATCGCGCCGATGCGCGAGCGGCGCAGCGGCACGCTGGTGGGCATCGCCAGCGTCGCCGGCATCCGCGGCCTGCCGGGGCACGGCGCCTACTGCGCGAGCAAGGCCGCGGTGATCAGCTACTGCGAAAGCCTGCGCGGCGAATGCCGGCCGTACGGCGTGAAGGTGGTGACCATCGCGCCGGGCTACATCGACACGCCGCTGACCCGCCGCAACCCGTACCCGATGCCGTTCCTGATGACGGCCGACGCATTCGCGCGCAACGCCTATCGCGCGATCGAGCGCGGCCGCAGCTACCGCGTGATTCCGTGGCAGATGGGCGTTGCGGCCAAGCTGCTGCGCATGCTGCCTAACGCGTTGTTCGATCGCGCCTTCGCCGGCCGGCCGCGCAAGCGCCGGCGCGGCGAGTAGTCGCCTTCGTCGAGCGGGTCGGCGAAGCCACTGCAGGCGAAGCGGCGCGCAAGAACGAAGGGCGCCCGAGGGCGCCCTGTGCATGGCGAAGCGCGTTGCCGGCTTCAGTAGCCCTGGCCGCCGCCGCCGCGCGGCCCGCGGCCGGTGCCGTACGGGCTGCGGCCACCACCGCCACCCCCACCGCCGCCGTAGCCGCCACCCCCACCACTGCCGCCGCCGCCGTAGCCGCCGCGGCCACCCCCGCCACCGCCGCCGCCGTAAGGGCCGCGTCCGCCACCACCGCCGCCGAAGCCGCCGGGGCGCTCTTCGCGCGGCCGGGCCTCGTTGACGACCACGGCGCGGCCCTCGATCTGCTGGCCGTTCATGCCGTTGATCGCGGCTTGCGCTTCGGCCGACGACGACATCTCGACGAAACCGAACCCCTTGGAGCGGCCGGTCTCGCGATCCATCATGACTTTCGCCGACGTGACGGTGCCGTACGGCGCGAACGCGGTCTGCAACGACTCATCGCGCACGGAGTACGCGAGATTGCCGACGTAAAGCTTGTTTCCCATTGGGGGAAGCTCCTTCTCAATACCAACAATCCAAGTGGAGCTTCAACCCAGCGTGAACCGATCAAGCAAAGGCGCCGCCTCCAGACAAGGGCCGGGGACACGGGGAACATGTCCGCGGCCGGATTATCAGCATAAGTCCCACTTGTCGCCATCGGCCCGGCTCGGTGCAAACCCGCACCGTGGTACGGCCGCCATCGCGCACGCCCGGCACGCGAGCCGCCGGCGTTCGCGGCGGGTTAGTCCCGATGTCCACCACGGATGCGGCACCTAAAGTTCGCGCACTCGCGGAGCTGCCCGCCGCACGCCAGGCGGCGGCCTCTGCCGGGGGACCGAGGAGACAATGCCGAAGGCGCCAGGCCACAAGCCTGGCGCCTTTTGCTTTGCCCCGTCCAAAGGCGTGGCCGGCGCGCGAATTGGGCCACCGCCCCGGTTCGACTCCGGCGATCGCCAGCAAGCGCGGCGCCTACGCTGGCTGCAGCTCCACTGTCCCTGCCCGCGATGCCCGTCGACCCCGAACTCCGCACGCTCGAGATCGCCGTGCCCAGCCAGCCTGAGGCGCTGGTCAAGCTGTCGTTGCTGATGGCCGAGCAAGACGCCAACCTCGCCGGGCTGGCCGCACTGATCGAAGCCGACATGGGGCTGGCGTCGGCGGTGCTGCGGGCGGTGAACTCGTCGCTGTACGGCGTGTCGGGCCGGGTGCAAAGCGTGCAGCAGGCGATCACCTTCCTCGGCATGCGCGAGATCGCCGCCATCACGCTCGAGATGGGCCTGCGCGCGGTGTTCCCGCCGGCGGTGGAGCTGGAGCCGATCTGGCAGCGCGCCGCGCTGCGCGGCGTGATCATGGGCCGCCTGGGCCAGGCGATCGACGTCGACGCCTGGGCCGCGCACTCGGCGGGCCTGTTCGAGGAATGCGGCAAGGCCGTGCTGTTCCGGCATGCGCCGGATCACTACCGCGCGATGCTGCGCGCGGCGGCCCACGACAGCGCCCTGTGCGAAACCGAGATCGCCGCTTTCGGCGTCAGCCACGACGCACTCGGCGCGGCCCTGTGCGAAAGCTGGGGCCTGAGTGCCGCGGCCGTGGTCTGCGTGCGGCATCACGTCGCGGCGCAGGCCGAGCTGCTGCTGCCGCCGTCGATCACCAAGCGCTCGATCCTGATGCTGTCGGTGCTGGCGCGCGCGATGATGCGCTCGCCCGAGGCTGTCGAGGCGCTGGTGCCGGGCCTGGCCGCGCAGGCCGACCTCGACGAGCACCTGGTGCTGCGCGGCGTGCGCAGCGTCGGCGCGCAGCTGCAGGCCGTCGCCGGCCGCAGCTGAGCGATCACCCTCCCGCCGTCCCGGGGCTGGAAAGCCCCATGCGCCGGCCGTGGCGGCGCGGACTACGCTGCGCGGACCGTCGACCCGTGGGAGGACCCGCCCGTGAGCCGTTCGACCGTCCCGCCTGCACAACTCGCCCTGCAGCGCCTGTACCACTGGGAGCGCACCGCGCCCGATCGCATCGTGTTGACGCAGCCGATGGGCGGTGGAGGCGGCGACCGGCTGCGCGAGTTCACCTGGCGCCAGGCGCTCGACCAGACGCGCCGCATGGCCGCGCATCTGCAGAACCAGGGCCTGCAACCGGGCGACAAGGTGGCGATCCTGTCGAAGAACACGGCCTGGTGGCTGATGGCCGATTGGGCGATCTGGATGGCCGGCGGCGTGTCGGTGCCGCTGTACCCGACGCTGGCGGCCGAGACGATCCGCCAGATCCTCGAACACAGCGAATCGAAGCTGCTCTTCATCGGCAAGCTCGACGGCTGGGACGGCATGAAAGCCGGCGTGCCGGCGCGGCTGCCGTGCATCGCCACGCCGCTGGCGCCGCCGAACGACTATCCGCAGTGGGACGACCTCGTCGCGCGCACGCAGCCGCTGCAGGGCGAGCCGGTGCGCGATGGCGACGAGCTGGCGACCATCATGTACACCTCGGGCACCACCGGAACGCCCAAGGGCGTGATGCACAGCTTCGCGACTTTCGCCTGGTCGGTGCAGTCGGGGCTCGAGCGGGTGTCGGTGATCGACCAGAACGCCCGCATGCTGAGCTACCTGCCGCTGTCGCACGTGGCCGAGCGCACGCTGGTCGAGCACGGCATGCTGGCCTCGGGCATGCACGTGTACTTCGCCGACAGCCTCGACACCTTCACCGCCGACCTGCAGCGCGCGCGCCCGACCGCCTTCTTCTCGGTGCCGCGGCTGTGGGTCAAGTTCCAGCAGGGCATCCACGCCAGGATGCCGCCGAAGAAGCTCGAGCGGCTGCTGTCGCTGCCGATCGTCGGCCGCGTGGTGCGCAGGAAGATCCTCACCGCGCTCGGGTTGCAGGACTGCCGCTTCGCCGCCGGCGGCGCGGCACCGATGCCGCCCGAGCTGCTGCGCTGGTACAACCGCTTGGGCCTCGACCTGGTGGAGGTCTATGGCATGACCGAGAACTGCGGTGTCTCGCACGCCACGCTGCCCGGCAGGAGCCGCCCCGGCACCGTGGGGCTGCCCTACGAAGGCATCCAGTGCCGGCTCGACCCCGGCAACGGCGAAATCCAGGTCAAGAGCCCCGGCCTGATGCTCGGCTACTACAAGGAGCCGGAGCTGACGCGCGCCGCGTTCACCGCCGACGGCTGGCTGCACACCGGCGACAAGGGCACGCTCGATGCCGAAGGCAACCTGCGCATCACCGGCCGCGTGAAGGATCTGTTCAAGACCAGCAAGGGCAAGTACGTGGCGCCGGCGCCGATCGAGGATCGGCTGGTGATGCACATGGCAGTCGAGGCCTGCTGCGTGACCGGCGCCAACCTCGGCCAGCCGCTGGGCATCGTGATGCTCAACGTCGATGCGGTCGCTCGCGCGCGCGAGGCGGCCGGCCGCGGCGAGCTCGAATCGTCGCTGGCCGAGCACATGTTGCGCATCAACGCATCGCTCGACCCGCACGAACAGCTCGACTGCCTGGCCGTGGTGACCGACCCATGGACGGTGGACAACGGCTTCATCACGCCGACCTTCAAGGTCAAGCGCAACCGGATCGAGGAGGTCTACGCGCCGAACTACGACGCCTGGGTGCGCTCGCGCAGGCCGGTGGTCTGGATCGGGTGAAAAAGAAAGGGGAGCGGGACGCTTGCTGTTTCAGGCTCGCTCTCAACAACCCGAACGCGCCCGCTCCCCTGTGGACGTCAACCCTGTCCCAACAACCTCGACGTCCCGGCGGCCCTGATCATGCTCAGGGCACGCGATGAAACTGCAATTCCAGCTGGTACGGCACCCGCGTGGTCCGCAGCACGGTGGCCGGCGGGCTCGGCGTGATCGGCTTCGGCGCCGGCGTCTGCTGACGCGGCGTGGGCTTCAACACGGTCGGTGCGGTGCTCATGCGGTTGTTCCTCGGTCCGACAACACCGATGCGTTCAACGCCAGGCCGCCGCTGCGCGCAAGGTGGCGCTCGGCTGCAGCGGCGTGACGAAGGCTTCGCGGGCGTCGTCGGCGACCTCGACCATTTCGGGGCCGATCACGGCCGCGGCACGGTGCGCCCAGTCAGCCAGTTCGCTGGTGGTGGGCAAGCGCACACCTCCCGGCTGAGCCAAGCGCAACAACGACGAGGCGCCGCCGTGCACACGGCTGGCGGCGGCGCGCAGCTTGCGCGGGCGGGTCAAAGGGGCGAATCCGCTGGGCATGTCGGGCAGGTCCGTGGTTCTTGTGGCTTCTGTCGCTTCGGCGGATCTGAGCCCGCCACTGCCTTCGCTAGCGCATCAAGCGTGCCAAGGGCGCCCACCCCATTGCTCGTGACCCGCTTCACAACGCGTCGCGGGTGCGCCGCCGCAGCGCGGCGCACGCGACATAGCTTTGGTTACAGGCCTGACGGGCTTGGTCAGCCCGCGCTGCGGCGTATCAAGGCGTCAATGGCGCACGACCGGCGTAAGCCCGCACTCAGGCGGCATGCCAGCCGCGCGCCACGGCGGCCAGCAGGCCGCGCGTGTAGGCCTGCGTCGGCGCGCTGAGGATCTGCTGCGCGCTGGCCTGCTCGACCACCACGCCGTCTTTCATCACCAGCACTTCGTCGCTGAGAAAGCGCACCACGGCCAGGTCGTGGCTGATGAACACGTAAGCGAGCCCCAGCTCGTCCTGCAGATCCTTCAGCAGGTTGAGCACCTGCGCCTGCACCGAAACGTCGAGCGCGCTGACCGCCTCGTCGAGCACCAGCACCTCCGGCTCCAGCGTCAGGCAGCGCGCGATGGCGATGCGCTGGCGCTGGCCGCCGGAGAATTCGTGCGGGTACTTGGCCATGGCGCCATCGTCGAGCCCCACCTTGTCCAGCAGCGCGCGAGCCCGGTTCTCGCGCTCGGCGGTGTCGGCGCCGATGCCGTGGATGGCCATCGGCTCGACGAGCGTCTGGCCGATCGTGAAGCGCGGGTTCAGCGACGCATAGGGGTTCTGGAACACGATCTGGATGCGCCGGCGCATGCCCTGGCGTTCGGCATCGGAGAGCTTCAGCAGATCCTTGCCGTCGAACAGCACCTCGCCGGCCGTGGGCTCGTGCAGCCGCAGCAGCGTGAGGCCCATCGTCGTCTTGCCCGAACCCGATTCGCCCACCACGCCCAGCGTGTGGCCGCGGCGCAGCCAGAAGTTCACGTCGCGCACGGCCTTGAACTCGCGCTGGCCGAACAGGCCTTCGCGCAGCCAGAAGCTCTTGGCCAGCGAGCGCACCTCGAGCACCACCGGTGCCTCAGGATCCTTGGGCTTGGGCGGGCGCATGTTTACGCTGCGGCCCTGCATGTGGTCGTCGATCACCGGCAGGCGCGCCGGCACGTCGGCCAGGCTGGGGCGGCAGGCGAGCAGCGCGCGGGTGTAGGCGTCCTGCGGCGCCGCGAAGATGGCGGACACCGGACCCTGCTCGCGCACCCGGCCCTGGCGCATCACCACCACGCGGTCGGCGATCTCGCCGACCACGCCGAGGTCGTGGCTGATGAAGAGCACGCTCATGCGGCGCTGCTCCTTCAGCCGGGCGATCAGCTCCAGGATCTGGCGCTGGACCGTCACGTCCAGCGCCGTGGTGGGTTCGTCGGCGATCAGCAGCTTCGGCCCGCAGGCCAGCGCCATGGCGATCATCACGCGCTGCTGCTGGCCGCCCGACATCTCGTGCGGATAGCTGTCGAGCCGCCGCTTCGGCTCGGGAATGCCCACCTCGGCGAGCAGCTCCTCGGCCCGCGCGATCGCCTCGCGCCGGCCCGTGCCGAGGTGGCGGATCAGCGGCTCGGCTAGCTGGTGGCCCACCGTGAACACCGGGTTCAGCGAACTCAGCGGATCCTGGAACACGCAGGCGATGTGCCGGCCGCGGATGGCCTGCAGCTGCGCCAGGCTGGCCTGCAGCAGGTCCTGCCCCTGGTACAGGACGCGACCCGAGCGCTCGGCGTTGTCGGGCAGCAGGTTGAGCATCGACATCGCGGTCACGCTCTTGCCCGATCCGGATTCGCCGACCAGCGCGACGGTGGTGTTCTCCGGGATGTCGAAGCTCACGCCGGCCACCGCCGGCACGCGCGTGACGGCGCCGCGCTCGCCGACGCGAAAGTCCACCTCGAGGTCCTGGATCGACAGCAGCATCGTCACTCGGCTCCGCGCAATTTGGGATCGAGCGCGTCGCGCCAAGCGTCGGCCATCAGCGAGAACGCGGTGACGAAGGTCGCCATGAACACGGTGGCGGCGAGCAGCTGCCACCAGTAGCCGAGGATCAGCTCGCTTTGCGCCTCGGCCAGCATCGTGCCCCAGCTGACCTGGTCCACCGGCACGCCGAGGCCGAGGTACGACAGGATCACCTCGGCCTTGATGAAGCCCACCACCAGCAGCGACAGCCGCACCAGGATCACGTGGCTCACGTTGGGCAGGATGTGGCGGAACATGCGCGCGCCCACGCTGGCGCCGATGGCCTCGGCCGCGCGCACGTATTCGCGCGAGCGATGCTTGATGAACTCGGCGCGCACCTGCCGGTACACCCCGGCCCAGCCGGTGAGGCCGAGGATCAGCACCACCGTGCCGATGCCGCGGCCGAACACCGCGGCGAAGGCGAAGATCAGCAGGATGTCGGGCACGGCGGTGAACACGTTGTAGAGCCACTCGAGCACGTCGTCGACGCGCTTGCCGAAGAAGCCGCCGAAGGCGCCGAGCACGGTGCCGATCGTGGTGGCGAGGATCGCCGACAGCACGCCGACGAAGACCGAGATCTCGGTGCCCTTGACGGTCTTGGCGAGCACGTCGCGGCCCAGGCGGTCGCCGCCGAAGGGCAGCGTCTGCGCGCGCACCACCTCCTCGGTCTTGATCTTCGCGGCGCGCTCGGCCCACTCCTTGTAGCGCGGCGCCAGCGGGTCGACGTCGGACAGATCCACGTTCGGCCCCTTGGGCACCTCGATCGTGCCGAGGTCCTCGGGCGCGCGCGGCCCGAGCAGCGTCGGCGGCGCATTGGGCACGCCGACCTCGCGCTGCCACTGGCTGGCGACGAGGCGCGTGGCCGACAACACGATCAGCACCAGAAACGCCGCCACGATCGCGAGGCACACCATGCCGACGCGGTCGGCGCGAAAACGCCGCCAGGCGGTGGCCCACACGCCTTCGCTGCGCGTGGGCGAGATCCCTTGATTGGACAGCACAGCGCTCATGCAGCCGCCGTGGAACCGGCTCTGCCGGGCCGGTGGCGGCGCCCCCCTGGGGGGGAGGCGCCGCAGGCGCTACGGGGGGGGGTCATTTCAACACCACCCGCGGATCGACCACCTTGTACAGCAGGTCGGTGGCCAGGTTGATCAGCATCGTCAGCATCGCCAGGTACACCGTCGTCGCCTGGATCACGGGGTAGTCGCCGCGGTTGACCGCGAGATAGACCTCGCGCCCGAGACCGGGGATCGAGAAGAACACCTCGATCAGGAACGAGCCGACGAAGATGCCCGGCAGCGCGTAGCCGACGTTGGTGAGGATCGGGATCATCGCGTTGCGCAGCACGTGCTTGAACAGCACCGCGCCTTCGCCGAGGCCCTTGGCGCGCGCGGTGCGCACGTAGTCGTGCCCCAGCTCGTCGAGGAAGAAGCTGCGGTACAGCCGCGTCTGCGGCGAGACGCCCACCATCACCGCCAGCAGCGCCGGCAGCGGCACGTAGGTGCTCAGGTTGGTCAGCGTCGAATCGCTCCAGCCCTGCACCGGGAACCAGCCGAGCTGGAAGCCGAACACGTACTGGCCGACGATGATGTAGACGAGAAACGAGATCGACAGCGCGATGGTGGTCGCCACCATCAGCGTGCGGTCGGTCAGCGAGCCGCGCACGTAGGCCACGCCGAGCGCGATCGGGATCGACACCAGCGTGTCGAGGATCAGGATCGGGATCATCACCGTCAGCGTCGCCGGCATGCGCGTGGCGAACAGGTTGGCGATCGACTCGTTGGTGGCCCAGCTGCGGCCCCAGTCGAAGGTGACGATCTGCTTCAGGAAGATGCCCAGCTGCACGTACCAGGCCTGGTCGAGCCCGAGCTGCTGGCGGATGGCGGCGATCTGCTCCTGCGTGGCGTTGAGGCCGCCGAGGATGATCGCCGGGTCGGCGCCGAAGAACTTGAACAGCAGGAACACCAGCAGCACCACGCCGAGCAGCGTGGGCACCATCTGCCAGATGCGCCGGATGAGGTATGCCAGCATCGTGTGGACGAAGGTTCGCGCGAAGGCCGCGGCGCGCAGCCGACGAGGGGCGAGTGTAGAGTGGTTCGATGCTTCGATGGCTGCTGTTCGCGCTCGCACTGCACCTCGCGCCGGCGGCGGTGCGCGCCGATGCCGGCGAACGCGCCGCTCCGCTCAAGGTGCTGCGCTACGCCTTTCCGGCCGCCGAGTCGGGGTTCGACCCGGCGCAGGTGACCGACCTGTACTCCAACACCGTGATCGTCAACATCGTCGAGGCGCCGCTGGAGTACGAATACCTCGCGCAGCCGCTGCGCATCCGGCCCAACACCGCGGCGGCGATGCCCGAGGTGTCGGCCGACTTCAAGCGTTTCGTGTTCCACATCCGTGCCGGCATCTTCTTCGCCGACGACGCGGCGTTCGGCGGCCGCCGGCGCGAGCTCACGGCGGCCGACTACGTCTACACCGTCAAGCGCCACTACGACCCGCGCTGGAAGAGCGGCAGGCTCTATCTGTTCGAGACCGAGAAGATCCTCGGCCTGAGCGAGCTGCGCGCCGAAGCGCTCGCGTCGGGCCGGCCGTTCGACTACGACCGCGACGTGCCGGGCCTGCGCGCGCTCGACCGCTATCGCTTCGAGGTTCGGCTCGCCGAGCCGAGCCCGCGCTTTCACCTGCTGTTCTGCGACCCGTCGCTCACCGGCGCGGTGGCGCGCGAAGTGGTCGAGTTCTACGGCGACGGCATCGCCGAGCATCCGGTGGGCACCGGGCCGTTCATGCTCACGCAGTGGCGCCGCAACTCGCGCATCGTGCTGGAGCGCAACCCCGGCTACCGCGAGGCGCGCTACAGCGAACGCCCCGCGCCCGACGACGCGCGCCGCACGCGCATCGCGCGCGCGCTCAACGGCCGCACGATGCCGATGATCGACCGCGTGGAGATCTCGATCATCGAGGAGCCGCAGCCGCGCTGGCTGTCGTTCCTGAACGAGGAGCAGGACATCGTCGAGCGCGTGCCCGACGAGTTCACCGAGGCCGCGCTGCCGGGCGGCAGGCTCGCGCCCAACCTGGCGCGGCGCGGCATCGAGATGGTGCGCTACCAGCGCAACGACGTGTCGCTGTCGTACTTCTCGATGGAGCATCCGGTGGTCGGCGGCTACACACCCGAGAAGGTGGCGCTGCGCCGCGCGATCTCGCTGGCGGTGGACGTCGAGCGCGAGATCCGCGTCGCGCGGCGCGGGCAGGGCATCCCGGCGCAGTCGCACATCGCGCCGCAGGTCTGGGGCTACGACCCGGCGTTCAAGTCCGAGATGAGCGAGTTCGACCGCGCCAAGGCCTGCGCGCTGCTGGACCTGTACGGCTACATCGACCACGACGGCGACGGCTGGCGCGAGCAGCCCGACGGCTCGCCGCTGGTGATCGAGTACGCCACGTCGCCCGACAAGGCCTTTCGCGACCTCTACGAGCAGTGGGACGTGAACATGAAGGCAATCGGCATCCGCATGGTGCCGTTGATCCGCCAGTGGCCCGAGCACCTGAAGGCCGCGCGCGCCGGCAAGCTGATGATGTGGGGCGTGGGCATTTCGGGCGGCCCCGATGCCGATACCTTCCTCGTGCTCGGCTACGGCCCCAACAAGGGCCAGGCCAACTACGCCCGCTTCGACCTGCCGGCCTACAACGCGCTGTACGAGCGCCAGCGCGTGCTGCCGGACGGGCCCGAACGCGCGAAGCTGATCGAGCAAACCAAGCGCCTGATGGTGGCCTACATGCCGTACAAGGCGCACGCGCACCGCATTTGGACCGACCTGGCCTACCCATGGGTGCAGGGCTACCACCGCAACCTGTTCGTGCGCGATTTCTGGAAGTACCTCGACGTGCAGCCGCGCCAGCGCGCGGCGTCGCGCTGAGGGCCGGCACGTGCGGCAGCCATGAGCCCATACGCGAAGTCCCGCCGCCGGCTGCTGCAGGGCGCGGCCGCCAGCCTGCTGCCGGCGCATACCTGGGCCGCAGCGCCCGCGGCCGGCGACGCCGCCGGTCGCAAGGTGCTGCGGCTGCTGTTCAACGGCGCCGAGACCAACCTCGACCCGGCGCGCATCTCCGACATCTACTCGCGCGCGTTCACGGCGCACATCTTCGAGGCTCTCTACGGCTACGACCATCTGGCGCGCCCGCCGAAGGTGGTGCCGCTCACCGCCGACGGCATGCCCGAGGTGTCGGCCGACTTCCGCAGCTGGACGATCCGCCTGCAGCGCGGCATCCGCTTCCCCGATGACCCGGCGTTCAAGGGCCGCGTGCGCGAGCTGCTGGCGCGCGACTACGTCTACGCCTTCCAGCGCACCGTCGATCCGGCCAACATCAGCCCGGTGCAGGCCGACACGCTGGAGCTCGGCATCGTCGGCCTGAAGGAGGCGCGCGACGCGGCGCTCAAGGGCGGCAAGCCCTTCGACTACGACGCGCCGATCGAGGGTCTGCGCGCGCTCGACAGCCACACGCTGCGCATCGTGCTGCGCGAGCCGCGGCCGCGTCTGCTCTACGCGCTGGCCAAGTCGGACCTTCTCGGTGGCCAGGCGCGCGAGGTGGTCGAGTTCTACGGCAAGGAGATCGGCGAACACCCGGTGGGCACCGGGCCGTTCCGGCTCAAGAGCTGGCGCCGGCACTCGCGCATCGTGCTCGAGCGCAATCCGTTCTACCGCGACGTGCGCTACGACGCGCAACCCGCGGCCGACGATGCCGAGGGCCAGGCGCTGCTGGCGCGGCTCGAGGGCCGGCGGCTGCCGATGGTCGACGAGGTCGACGTGGCGATCATCGAGGAGCTGCAGCCCGAATGGCTGGCCTTCCTCGGCTGCGAGGTCGATGCGCTGGCCGGCGACACCGGCTACCTGCCGAGCCAGTTCGCGCAGCTCGCGGTGCCCGGCGGCAAGCTCGCGCCGAATCTGCACAAGCTCGGCGTGCGCGCCTATCGCCAGCTGGCGCCGGACTGTGTGTTCACCTTCTTCAACATGGACGATCCGGTCGTCGGCGGCATGTCGCCGGCGCAGGTGGCGCTGCGCCGCGCGATCAGTCTGGCCTACGACACGCGCGAGGAGCTGCAGCAGATCCGCAAGGGCGAGGGCATCCTGGCACAGTCGCCGCTGCTGCCGCACACCACCGGCTACCACGGCGCGTTCAAGAGCGAGATGAGCGACTACGATCCCGCGCGCGCCAATGCGTTGCTCGATCTCTACGGCTTCGTCGACCGCGACGGCGACGGCTGGCGCGAGCGGCCCGACGGTTCGCCGCTGGAGCTCGAGATGGCCACCGAGCCGGAGCAGATCTACCGCGCCTACAACGAGCTGACGCAAAAGGGCCTGAAGAAGATCGGCATCCGCGTGACGTTCAAGATCCAGCAGTGGAACGAGAACCTCAAGGCGGCCGAGGCCGGCAAGCTGATGACCTGGATGCTCGGCAACGGCGCCAGCACACCCGATGGGCAGGGCATCCTGTCGTGGTTCTACGGGCCCCAGGCCGGCAACGGCAACCTGGCGCGCTTCAACATGCCCGAGTTCGACCGCCTTTACGAGCGCACGCAGGTGCTGCCCGACGGCCCCGAGCGCGACGCGCTGATCGAACGCGCCAAGCGCATCGCGGTGGCCTACATGCCGTACAAGGTGCGTGTGCACCGCATCTTCACCGACCTGCTGCACCCCTGGGTGGTCGGCTTTCGCCGGCCGCTGTTCTGGAGCGACTGGTGGCACATGGTGGACATCGACCCGGCGCTGCGTGCGCGCCGCTCAAGCTGACGGAACTGTCGAACATGACGAGACGACTCTTTGCCCTGCTGCTGGCCCTGATCGCAACCGCGGCCTTCGCGCAGACGCCCGAACGCAAGGTGCTGCGGCTCGCCTTCACGCGCGCCGAGACGAGCTTCGACCCGGCGCGCATCGTCGACCTGTACTCGCGTAGCGTCACCGCGCACATCTTCGAAGCGCCGCTCACGTATGACCACCTGGCGCGGCCGTTCAAGATGAGGCTGCTGACGGCCGAGGCGATGCCCGAGCATTCGGACGACTACCGCGTGTGGACGGTCAGGATCCGGCCGGGCATCTACTTCGCCGACGACCCGGCCTTCAAGGGCAAGCGGCGCGAGCTGGTCGCCGAAGACTACGTGTACGCGTGGAAACGCATCGCCGACCCGAAGAACAAGAGCCCGATCGCGGCCAGTATTCTCGAAGAGGGATTCGTGGGTCTCGCGCAGCTGCGCAACGAGGCAATCAAGGGCAACAAGCCTTTTGACTACGACAGGCCGATCCCGGGGCTGTCGGCGCCGGAGCGCTACACCTTCCGCATCGAGCTCGAGGAGCCGCGCCCGCACTTCGTCGGATCATTCGCTGGCTCCGATCTCGTCGGCGCCGTGGCGCGCGAGGTGGTGGAGTACTACGGCGAGCAGATCGATGCGCATCCCGTCGGCACCGGGCCGTTCAAGCTGAAGAGCTGGCGCCGCAGCTCGGAGATCGTGCTCGAGCGCAACCCCGACTACCGCGAGCGCTTGTACGACGCCGAGCCCGCCGCCAACGACGCCGCCGGCCAGGCGATCGCGAACCGCTTGAAGGGCCGTCGCCTGCCGATGGTCGACGAGGTGCGCGTCGCGATCATCGAGCAGAGCCAGCCGATGTGGCTGAGCTTCCTGAACGCCGAGGTCGACGCACTGGCCACCAACGCCGGCCGCGTGCCGCCGGACTTTCTGGCGCTGGCGATGCCGGGCGGCAAGCTGGCGCCCTTCCTCGCCCGGCGCGGCATCCAGGGGCTGCGCAACCTGAATTCCGATTCGGGGCTGGCCTACTTCAACATGGAAGATCCCGTGGTCGGCGGCTACACGCCGGAGAAGATCGCGCTGCGGCGCGCGATTTCGCTGGCCTACGACACCGAGGTCGAGATCCGCCAGATCCGCCGCGGCGGCATCCGGGCGCAATCGCCGGTCGTGCCGCACACCGTGGGCTACGACCCGACGTTCAAGAGCGAGATGGGCGACCACGACCCGGCCCGCGCCCGCGCGCTGCTCGATCTGTACGGCTACGTCGACCGCGACGGCGACGGCTGGCGCGACCTGCCCGACGGCCGACCGCTGGTGATCGCGATGGCCACGCAACCCGACGATCTGTCGCGCAAGTTCGACGAGTTGTGGAAGAAGAACTTGAATGCCATCGGCGTGCGCATCGACTTCAAGCCTGCCCAGTGGCCGGAGAACCTCAAGGCCGCGCGCGCCGGCAAGCTGCAGTTCTGGCAGCTGGGTTCCTCGGCCGCAGGCTCCGACGGGCAGGGTGCATTCGCGCGGCTGTTCGGCCCGCAGTCGGCGAACCAGAACCTCGCACGCTTCAGGAACGACGAGTTCGACCGCATCTACGAACGCATGCGCGTGATCCCCGACGGCCCCGAGCGCGAACAGCTGTTCCTGCGCGCCAAGCAGATCGCGGTGGCCTACATGCCCTACAAGCACACGGCGCACCGCATGGAGGCCGACATGCTGCATCCGTGGGTCGTGGGCTACCGGCGGCCGCTGTTCTGGAACGAGTGGTGGCACATGGTCGACATCGATCCGAGCAAGCGCCCGAAGGAGTGAGTGCTATGGACACAGCGTCGTTGCCCGAACCGAGGCTGGCGCGCTACCAGCGCTGGCTGCACACCACGCGCGGCCTGAGCTTTGCCGACTACGACGCGATGTGGCGCTGGTCGGTGAGCGACCTGCGCGGCTTCTGGGCCTCGATCTGGGACCACTTCGCCATCGAGTCGCCGACGCCGTACACCGCGGTGCTCGACGCCGAGCGCATGCCCGGCGCGCGCTGGTTCGCCGGCGCCTCGGTCAACCTCGCGCGCCAGGTCTTCCGCCATGCCGACGCGGCCGATGTGGCGGGCCATCCGGCGATCGTGTTCGCCGACGAATCGCTGCTGGCCGAGGGTCGCCTGCGCGAGGTCGGCTGGCCCGAGCTGCGGCGCCAGGTGGCGGCGTTCGCGGCCGCGCTGAAGGCGCTCGGCGTGCAGCGCGGCGACCGCGTCTGCGCCGTGTTGCCCAACACGCCGCAGACGGCGGCCGTGTTCCTCGCGGTGGTGAGCCTCGGCGCGGTCTGGAGCATCTGCTCGCCCGACATGGGGCCCGTGGCCGTGCTCGACCGCTTCCGCCAGATCGAGCCCAAGGTGCTCGTCGCCTGCGACGGCTACAGCTGGGGCGGCGTGCACTACGACCGCCGCGCGCATGTCGACGAGCTGCTCGCCTCGCTGCCCAGCGTGCGCCACGCGATCCGCGGCGCGCAGGTCGACGCGCTGCTGGCTGGCGAGGCCGGCCGCGCCGCTGCGTTCGAGCCCGAGTGGCTGCCGTTCGACCACCCGCTGTGGATCGTCTATTCGAGCGGCACCACCGGGTTGCCCAAGCCGATCGTGCATGGCCACGGCGGCATCCTGGTGGAGTTCCTCAAGGGCTCGCTGCACAACAACCTCGGGCCGACGATCGACACCGGCGACCGCTTCCACTGGTTCTCCACCACAGGCTGGATCATGTGGAATGCGCAGCTCGCCGGCCTGCTCGGCGGCACCACGGTGTGCATCTTCGACGGCAGCCCCGGCGGGCCGTCGAAGGCGCCCGACTGGAGCACGCTGTGGCGCTTCGCCGGGCTCGCGAAGTGCACCTTCTTCGGCGCCGGCGCCGCGTTCTTCGCCAGCTGCCTGAAGGCCGACGTGCGCCCGATGGAAGTGGCCGACCTCTCGGTGCTGCGCGCCATCGGCTCCACCGGCTCGCCGCTGTCGGAGGAGTGTCACGACTGGATCTGGCAGCGCTGCCCCCAGGTGGGCGGCCGCGACATCTGGATCGACGCCATCAGCGGCGGCACCGACTTCGCCGGCGCCTTCGTCGGCGGCAACGTCATGCTGCCGCAGCGCCGCGGCGTGATGCAGTGCCGCTGGCTCGGCGCGGCGGTGGAGGCCTGGAGCGAGCAGGGCGAGCCGCTCGTCGACCAGGTGGGCGAGCTGGTGTGCACCAAGCCGATCCCGTCGATGCCGCTCTTCTTCTGGGGCGACGAGGGCGGTGCGCGTTATCGCGACAGCTACTTCGACATGTTCCCCAACGTCTGGCGGCACGGCGACTGGATTCGCATCACGCCCGAGGGCGGCGCCGTGATCTACGGCCGCAGCGACGCCACCATCAACCGCCACGGCGTGCGCATGGGCACGGCGGAGCTGTACCGCGCGGTGGAGTCGCTGCCCGAGGTGCTCGACAGCCTGGTGGTCGACCTCGAGTACCTGGGGCGCGAAAGCTGGATGCCGCTGTTCGTCGTGCTGCGACCGGGCCTCGCGCTCGACGACGATCTCATCGCGCGCATCAAGGCCGCGGTGAAGGTCGCCTTGTCACCGCGCCACGTGCCCAACGACGTGTTCCAGGTCGGCGCCATTCCGCGCACGCTGTCGGGCAAGAAGATGGAGCTGCCGGTGAAGAAGCTGCTGATGGGCGCCGACCCGGCCACGGTGCTCAAGCGCGACGCGATGGCCAACGCCGACAGCGTGGACTGGTTCGTCGCGCTGGCGCGCCGTCGGCAAAGCGGCGCGTCGAGCTGAAGCCCGCGTCAGCTCGCGAACTGCACGATCTGCGCCGCCGGCAGCGCGCCCGAGCTGCGCGCCACCTCGCGGCCCTGCTCGATGCGCAGCAGCGTGGGAATGCTGCGGATGCCGAAGCGGCCGGCCAGCCCGGGGTTCTCGTCGCTGTTGACCTTGACCAGCAGCGCGCGGCCGCGCAGCGTTTGCGCCGCAGCGTCGAACTGCGGCGCCATCGAGCGGCACGGCCCGCACCACGGCGCCCAGAAGTCCACCACCACCGGCAGCTCGGTGGCCGCGACCACGCCGTCGAAGCGCGCGTCGTCGAGCACCACCGGCTCGCCGTCGAGCAGGCCCTGTCCGCACCGGCCGCAGTCGGGCCGGTCGCCCAGGCGTTCGCGCGGGATCCGGTTCTTGGCGCCGCAATGCGGGCAGCCGACGTGCACACTGGCCATGAAACGCATGATGGGCGCGCCGCGCCGGAATTCAAGCCTGGCCACCCGAGCCGGCGGGGCCGGAGCCGGAATAATCGCGCCTGCCTCTGCGTATGCCGGTCATGCCAGCCAGCGACGTCTTTCGTGAGCAGCTGCTCGGCGCCATCCCGCGCCTGCGGCGCTATGCGCGGTCGCTGGTCTTCGATGCCGCCGGTGCCGACGACCTGGTGCAGACCACGCTCGAGCGCGCGCTGGCGCACTGGCATCAGTTCGACCAGCGGCGCGATCTGCTGGTGTGGGTGTTATCGATCGCGCACAACGCGCACATGGACCAGCGCCGCCGCGACGCCCGGGTTTCGGTGGTGGAGCCTGAGCGCGCCAGCGCCGAGCAGGATGCCATCAACGCCGACCCCGGCGTCGACGTGGGTCTGCGGCTCGATCTGCTGGCCGCGCTGTCGCACCTCTCGGTCGAGCAGCGCGAGCCGCTGCTGCTGGTCAGCGTGGAGCAGCTCACGTATGCCGAATGCGCCGAGGTGTTGCGCATCCCCGTGGGCACGGTGATGTCGCGCGTGTCGCGCGCCCGCGCCACGTTGCGGCAGTGGCTCGACGGCAGCGCGCGGCCGGTGCCCGGCGCGCGCACGCTGAGGCGGGTGATATGAGCAGTGAACACACGATGCGCCCGGACGACACGCTGATGTCGGCCTGGCTCGACGGCGAGGTCGAGGGCGCGGACGACGAGCGCGTGCAGGCCTGGCTGCGCGAGCACCCGGAAGACGCCGCGCGCGTGCGGCTGTGGGCGGCCGACCGCGATGCCTTGCGCGCGCGGCTGGCGCCGATGCTCGACGAGCCGGTGCCGGAGCGGCTGCAGCACGTGGTGCGGCAGCACCGGCGCGACGGCGCGCTGCGCGGGCCGTGGCTGCAGGCGGCGATGGCGGCGGGCCTGTTCGTGGCCGGCGCGCTGATCGGTGCGTTGTGGATGCGCGCAGCGCCTGCCGAGCGGCTCGCCGAGGCGCCGCGCTGGACGCAGCGCGCGGCGATCGCCCATGCGGTGTTCGCGCCCGAGGAGCGCCATCCGGTCGAGGTCAGCGTGCGCACGGGCGACGCCGCGCAGCAGCGCGAACAGGAACAGCATCTGGCGCGCTGGCTGACGCGGCGGCTCGCGGTCGACGTGCGCCTGTTCGACCTGCGCGACCACGGCTTCGAGCTCGTCGGTGGCCGCCTGCTCGCCGACGCCAACGGGCCGAGCGCGCAGCTGATGTACCAGGACGCCGGCGGCCAGCGCGTGACGGTGTATATGCGCAAGGCCGGGCAGGACGTGCCGGCCGCCTTCGCCTACGAGCGCAGCGGCAACCTCGGCCTGTTCTACTGGGTCGAAGGGCACTGCGGCTATGCGCTGGTGGGCCCGCTGCCGCGCGAACAGCTGCTCGCGCTGGCGCAGGCCATCCATCGGCAGGACGCCGAAGCCGAGAGCGCCTCGGCGCCGAAGCGATAGCGCTGGCGCGCTGCCTGGGGGCGCATCGCAAGCGCGTCCCTAGAATCGCGCGATGCCTGCACGCCTGCGCGCCGCGTATCGATTGCTGGCGGTCACCGTGCTCGGCTTCGCCTCCGGGCTGCCGCTGGCGCTCACCGGCCAGGCCCTGCAGGCCTGGCTCAGCATCGAAGGGCTCGACGTCGCGACCATCGGCTTCCTCAGCCTGGTGGGCCTGCCCTACACCTTCAAGTTCCTGTGGGCGCCGTTGATGGACCGCTTCGAGCTGCTGCCCGTGCTCGGCCGTCGCCGCGGCTGGCTCGTGCTCACGCAGCTCGCGCTCGCGCTCGCGCTGTGGGCGCTGGCGGCCACGTCGCCGCAGCAGTCGCTGCAGATGTTCGCGCTGCTCGCGCTCGCGGTGGCCTTCGTCTCGGCCTCGCAGGACGTGGTGATCGACGCCTATCGCACCGATCTGCTGCCCGGCGCCGAGCGCGGGCTCGGCTCGTCGCTCAACGTGCTGGGCTATCGCCTGGCGATGATCGTCTCCGGCGGCCTGGCGCTGATCTGGACCGATGTCGCGCAGGGCGGCGGCTGGAGCTGGCCCGAGGTGTATCGCACGATGGCGGTGCTGATGCTCGTGGCTGCCGTGGTGTCGGCCTTCGCGCTGCCGCGTCTGGCGGCCGCTGCGGCGCCGCGCAGCGTGGCGCGCCACGATCTGCTGGGCTTCGCGGCCGTGCTCGCCGCGGTGGCGCTGGGCTACGTGATCACCACGCAGTTCGGCACGCGGCTGGCCGGCTGGGCGCTGGCGCCCTGGCTCGACGGCAGCCGCCTGAACGCGGCGCTGAAGGCGCGCTGGATCGATCTCGCTGCGCTGCTGCTGGGCATTGCCGTCACGCTGCCGCTGGCGGCCTGGGCGGCGCGCCGCGCGCGCTTCGAGACGCTGCTGTCGGGTCTGGCCAGCTACTTCGCGCAACCGGGCGCGTGGCCGTTTCTGCTGCTGATCGTGCTCTACAAGCTCGGCGACGCGTTTGCCGGCTCGCTGATGACGCCCTTTCTGCTGCAGGCCATGGCCTTCGGCCCGGCCGAGGTCGGCGTCGTCAACAAGATCATCGGGTTATGGCTCACGATCGGCGGTGCGCTGCTCGGCGGCGCGTTGATGCTGAAGCTCGGGCTGTGGCGTGCGCTGCTGCTGTTCGGGTTGCTGCAGCTGGCCAGCAACGTGGGCTTCTGGTGGCTCGCGGTGTCGGGCAAGGGCCTGATGCCGGGCCTCACGATTCCGGCCTTCGACTGGGGCTTCGTCAAGCTCACGCAGCCGACGCCGGTGGACGGCGGGCTGCTGATGGTGATCGCCGCCGAGAATCTCTCCGGCGGCATGGGCACGGCAGCCTTCGTGGCCTTCCTGATGAGCCTGTGCAACCAGCGCTTCACGGCCACGCAGTACGCGCTGCTCAGCGCCTTCGCCTCGGTGGGCCGGGTGTGGGTCGGGCCGCTGGCCGGCGTGCTGGCCGAATCGATCGGCTGGCCGAGCTTCTTCATCGTCAGCATGGTGCTCGGTGTGCCGGCGGTGGCGATGCTGTGGTGGCTGCGCGCTCCGATCCGCGCGCTGGAATCGGGCCCCGGCGAGGCCAACCGATAGCGGCGCCGGCGCGTTGAGGGCGCTGCCTAGAATGCCCGGAACCCGCTGCCGGCGGGGCGGTCCCAGACGACGATGGATCACGACTTTCGCACCGATGCCGACATCGTCGCGCCGCATGGCGCGGCGTGTCGATGCGCGCTGCACGGCCGGCGCCTGTTCACCGGTGCCTTGCTCGGCGCTTCGGCGCTGCCTGGCGCGGTGCTCGCGCAGCCCATCCCCGAATGCAAGCGCAGCAGCTTCACCAAGGTGGTGTCGGCGCAGCAGGTCGAGCAGGCGGCGGGCCAGCAGTACACGCAGATGCTGCAGCAGGCGGCCGGCAAGAAGGCGCTCGGCCCCAAGGACCATCCGCAGGTGCAGCGGCTGCGCGCGATCGCCGAGCGCATCATCCCGTTCACCACCGAGTGCAACAGCGCGGCGGCGAACTGGAAGTGGGAGGTCAACCTGCTCGGCTCGAACGAGCTGAATGCCTTCTGCATGCCCGGCGGCAAGATCGCGTTCTACTGGGGCATCCTGGCGCGGCTGCAGCTCGACGACGACGAGGTGGCCGCGATCATGGGCCACGAGGTGTCGCACGCGTTGCTGGAGCATGCGCGCGAGCGCATGGGCAAGACCATGGCCGCGCGCGGCGCGATCGAGATCGGGTCGCTGCTGCTGGGCCTGGGCAACGCGGGCCGCGCGCTCGGCGACGTCGGCGGCCAGCTGCTGACGCTGCGCTTCTCGCGCGACGATGAATCCGAGGCCGACGCACTCGGCCTGATCCTCGCCGCCAAGGCCGGCTACAACCCGCGCGGCGGCATCACGCTGTGGCAGAAGATGCTCGCGGCCAACAAGGGCGCGCCGCCGCAGTGGCTGTCGACGCACCCGTCGGGCGAAAGCCGCATCCGCGACCTCGAAGCGCGCATGCCGAAGGTGCTGCCGCTGTACGAGGCGGCGGCCAAGCCGCCGCACCGCTTCGGCCCGCCGGCGGTGAAAGCGCCCGCCGCCTCCGGCAGCGCCAGCGCGGGCGGCTGACGAGCGGCGTTCAGGCGTCGGCGACGAACGGGTTGCTGCGCCGTTCGTGACCGAAGCTGCTCTCGGGCCCGTGGCCCGGGATGAAGACCGTGTCGTCGCCCATCGGCCACAGGCGCTCGCGGATCGACGCGATCAGCGTGTCGAAGTCGCCGCCGGGCAGATCGGTGCGCCCGATCGAGCCGGCGAACAGCACGTCGCCGACGAACGCGCGCCGGGCCTCGGCGCTGTGGAACACCACATGCCCCGGCGTATGGCCCGGGCAGTGGCGCACGTGCAGCGTGCAGCGGCCCACCTGCACCGTGTCGCCATCGGCGAGCCAGCGATCGGGCGTGAAGGCTTCTGCCGGCGGGAAGCCGAACATCCGGCTTTGCTGCGGCAGGCCGTCGATCCAGAACTGGTCGCCCGCATGCGGCCCGACGATCGGCAGCTTCAACTGCCGCGCCAGCGTGCCGGTGCCGCCGGCATGGTCGATGTGCGCATGCGTGAGCAGGATCTGCTTCAGCGTCACGCCGAGGTCGCGAGCGGCGGCCGTCAGAACGTCGAGCTCGCCGCCCGGATCGATGATGGCGCCTTCCATCGTCTCGTCGCACCAGACGATGGAGCTGTTCTGCTCGAAAGGCGTGACCGGAACCGTCTGGTAGTGCAGCATGCGCTCATGCTACCCGCGTGCGCGGCGCGGCCGCGGGCGCGTCACTCGCGCGCGTTCAGCGAGATCCGCGTCAGCGTGCGCGCTGCATCGGCGCCTTGCCGCAGACGCAGCAGCTCCCGGTCGCGCACCGATGGCGGCACGTCGCCGAGCGCGGGCCCGCGCGCCGAGCCGCCGAGCGCGGGCCTGGCCACCGTGCTCACGAGTCGATAGCGATCGATGCTGCCGATCGACACGTTGTCGGCCAGCAGCGTCGGCGCTGCGGTGCCGCTGGTCGCGCGCGCGTCGGAGCGCAACCCGGCGCGCAAGCCACCCGGGCCCAGGGTGTCTTGAGCAGGCGCGGTCGCGTGCAGCGACACGATCAGCAGGGCGAACAGGGCGCGCGGCAGCGGCGACATCGGCGGTGTGGATCGAGGCGTTGGCGGCGGCCGCCCGCGGGCGACTGCCATGGCGCAAGTGTGGGCCGCGAGCCGCGACTGCGGCGCGGCGCCTCGGTAACGGAAAGCGCCGCAGTGATCGATTCACGCCCGGCTGTGGCGTGGAACGCAGCGCGCCGGCGGTCAGATCGTGAAGTCGTAGTCGACCGTCACCGGCGCGTGGTCGGAGAAGCGCTGGTCGAGGTAGATCGATTCGCGGCGCGCCTTGTCGGCCAGCGCCGGCGTGGCCAGGTGGTAGTCGAGCCGCCAGCCCACGTTCTTGGCGCGCGCCTGCCCGCGGTTGCTCCACCACGTGTACTGCTCCGGCCGGCCGTTGAGGCGGCGGAACACGTCGACCAGGCCCGCTTCGTCGAGCAGCTTCGTCAGCCACGCGCGCTCCTCGGGCAGGAAGCCGGAGTTCTTCTGGTTGCCCTTCCAGTTCTTGAGGTCGATCTCCTTGTGCGCGATGTTCACGTCGCCGACGAGGATGAACTCGCGCTGCTTCTTGAGCTTCACCAGGTGCGGGTAGATCACGTCGAGGAAGCGGAACTTGGCCTGCTGGCGCTCCTCGCCCGAGCTGCCGCTCGGGAAGTAGCAGCTGATGATGCTGAGCTTGCGCCGCGGCGTGTCGAAGCGCAGTTCCACGTAGCGGCCCTCGGCGTCGAACTCCTTGTGCTTCAGGCCGACGATGGCGTCGCTCGGCTTCTTGCGCGCGTACAGGCCGACGCCGGAGTAGCCCTTCTTCTGCGCGAAGTGGAAGTGGCCCTTCAACGTGCCGAGCCGCTCGAAGCGGCCGGCCACGTCGTCGGCCTGGGCCTTGATCTCCTGCACGCCCATACAATCTGCCGCCGCGCTCTCGGCCCAGGGCACGAAGCCCTTGCTCGCTGCCGAGCGAATGCCGTTCAGGTTGAGCGTGACGAGCCGGAATCCCACGGTGGCACCCATGCAGAACACATCCACACCCACCGACGCGCTGGCTCAGGAGTTCGTCCGCTTCGCGGTCGACGCCGGCGTGCTGCGATTCGGGGAGTTCAAGACCAAGGCCGGCCGGCTGTCGCCGTACTTCTTCAACGCGGGCGGCTTCGACGACGGGGCCAAGCTCGGTCGGCTGGCTTCATTCTATGCACGGCGTCTGGTCGACTCGGGCCTGCGCTTCGACATGCTGTTCGGGCCGGCCTACAAGGGCATCGTGCTCGCCGCCGCTGTGGCGATCGAGCTCGCGCGCCTGGGGCGCAACGTGCCGTTCGCCTACAACCGCAAGGAGGCCAAGGACCATGGCGAGGGGGGCATGCTCGTCGGCGCGCCGCTGGCCGGCCGCGTTGTGGTGGTCGACGACGTGATCTCGGCCGGCACTTCGGTGCGCGAGTCCGTCGCGATGATCCGTGCCGCCGGCGCGCAACCGGCGGCGGTGGCCATCGCGCTGGACCGGCAGGAGCGGGCGGCAGAAGGCGGCGTCGACAAGCCGGCCTCGGCCGTGCAGTACGTCATGACCGAACTGGGGATGGACGTGATCGCCATTGCGACCCTGCGCGACCTGTTGGAGTATCTTTCGGCGGCGGGCGACGGCCCGCTTGCCGTTCATGCGCCGCGCGTGGCGGCGTACCGCGACCGCTACGGAGTTTGAGCACACCTTGAAGCCGCGCAGGCTGCCCCTCGTTCGCGCGCTGCCCGCCCTGGCGGGTGCGTTGCTCGCGTGCGGGCTCGCTCAGGCGCTCGCGCAGGCCGCTGCCAACGGCACGGGCGCGATCTACACCTGCGTCGACGACAAGGGCCACCAGCTGCGGCGCGACCGCTACATCGCCGAATGCAGCGACCGCGAACAGCGCGTGCTCAACAGCGACGGGTCGCTGCGGCAGATCCTGCCGCCGACCTACACGCAAGACGAGCGCGCCGATATCGAGGCGCGCCAGAAGAAGCGCGACGAGGAGCGCGCCGCGCAGGCCGACGCGGTGCGACGCGATCGCAACCTCAAGGTGCGCTTCCCCAACGAGGCCGCGCACCAGCGTGCGCGCGAGGCCGCGCTCGCGCCCGTGCGCCAGGCCATGAAGGCTTCAGATCAACGCCTGCGCGAGCTGGCCGACGAGCGCAAGCCGCTGGTCAACGAGGCCGAGTTCTACAAGGGCAAGAAGATGCCGCCGCGCCTGAAGCAGCAGCTCGACGGCAACGACGCCACCACGCTGGCGCAACGCCAGGCGATGAAGAACCAGGAAGCCGAGATTGCCCGCGTCAACAGCCTGTTCGACCAGGAGCTCGAACACCTGCGCAAGCTCTGGGCCGGCGCCACGCCGGGCTCGGTGTCGCTGGCCGCCACGCGCACGACCGCGCCCACGCGCTGATCGGGCCGTGCCGCCGCATCCGCGCTGCCTGATCGCCCTGCTGGGGCTCATCTGCGCCGCGGGACCGGCGCTGGCGCGACCGGCTCTCTATGTCTGCGGCGAGGGCTTGGAGGTGAAGGTCGACTTCACGCCGCGCAAGGCGCAACTGCACATCGGCGACCAGCAGACGACGCTGCAGCGGATCAGATCCGCGCGCGACGCCCACTACGTCAACCGCAAGGCGGGCACCCGGCTCGTCGCCCGCCAGGGCGAACTCACGTTGCACGAAGGCGGCCGCACGCTGGCGTGCAAGCTGCAGATCGCGCCGTAGCGCACGCGTTCAGCGCGCGAGCCTGCGCTTGAGCAGCTCGTTGACCTGCGCCGGATTGGCCTTGCCCTGGCTGGCCTTCATGACCTGGCCGACCAGGGCGTTGAAGGCCTTGTCCTTGCCGGCGCGGTATTCCTCGATCGACTTCGGGTGCGCCGCCAGCACCTGATCGACGATCGCTTCGAGCGCGCCGGCGTCGTTCATCTGCTTCAGGCCCTTGGCGGCGATCAGCTCGTCGACCGCGGCCGATTCGCCCGACCACAGCGCATCGAACACCTGGCGCGCCGCGTTGTTCGAGATCGTGCCGTCGACGATGCGCGCGATCAGCGCCGCCAGCGTGGCCGGCGCCACCGGGCTGGCGCCGATGTCGCGCCCCTCGGCATTCAAGCGCTTGCTCAGCTCGCCCATGATCCAGTTGGCCGCCAGCTTGGGCTGGCCGCAGGCATCGCGCGCGGTCTCGTAGTAGCGCGCGAAGGCGAGGCTTTGCGTCATCATCGCGGCGTCGTAGGCGGGCAGGCCATCGTCGCGCTGAAAGCGCTCGGCCATCGCGCGGGGCAGCTCGGGCATCTGCGCGCGCACGCGTTCGACCCACTCGGGCGCGATCACCAGTGGCGGCAGGTCGGGGTCGGGGAAGTAGCGGTAGTCGTGCGCGTCTTCCTTGCTGCGCATCGCCCGCGTCTCGCCGCTGTCGGGGTTGAACAGCACCGTGGCCTGCTCGATCGCGAGGCCGTCTTCCAGCCGGTCGATCTGCCAGCCGACCTCGAACTCGATGGCCTGCTGCATGTAGCGAAACGAGTTCAGGTTCTTGATCTCGCGGCGCGTGCCGAACGGCGCGCCGGGCTTGCGCACCGACACGTTGGCATCGCAGCGGAAGCTGCCCTCCTGCATGTTGCCGTCGCAGATGTCGAGCCACACCACCAGCGCATGCAGCGCCCTGGCGTATTCGACGGCCTCGGCGGCCGAGCGCATGTCGGGCTCGGTGACGATCTCCAGCAGCGGCGTGCCGGCGCGGTTGAGATCGATGCCGGTGGAGCCGTGATAGTCCTCGTGCAGCGACTTGCCGGCGTCTTCTTCGAGGTGCGCGCGCGTCAGGTGCACGGTGCGCGGCTTGCCGTCGAGCAGGAACGACACCTCGCCGCCCTGCACCACCGGCGTCTCGTACTGGCTGATCTGGTAGCCCTTGGGCAGGTCGGGGTAGAAGTAGTTCTTGCGCGCGAAGATCGATTGCGGCGCGACCTTGGCGCCCACCGCCAGCCCGAAGCGGATCGCGCGCTCCACCGCCGCGCGGTTGAGCACCGGCAGCGTGCCCGGCAGCGCGAGGTCGACCGCGCAGGCCTGCGTGTTCGGCGCTGCACCGAAGGCGGTGCTGGCGCCGGAGAAGGCCTTGCTCAGCGTCGAGAGCTGGGCATGGGTCTCGAGGCCGATCACGACCTCGTAGCCGCGCACCAGGGGCGAGGGGACCATCGCCTACACCCCGGGCGGCACCGCGAGGTGCCAGTCGGTGGCCCGCTGCAGCGCGTCGGCGGTGCGCAGCAGGCCGGCCTCGTCGAAGTAGTTGCCGATCAGCTGCAGGCCCACCGGCATGCCGTGCTGTCCGCGCCCGGCGGGCACGCTCATGCCGGGCAGGCCGGCCAGGCTGGCGGGCAGCGTGAAGATGTCGGCCAGGTAGGCCTTGACGGGGTCGTCGCCTTGCTCGCCGATGCGCCAGGCCACGCGCGGCGCCACCGGGCCGGCCAGCAGGTCGCACTGCTTGAACGCGGCCTGGAAATCGTCGGCGATCATGCGGCGCAGCTTCTGCGCCTGCAGGTAGTAGGCGTCGTAGTAGCCGTGCGAGAGCACGTAGGTGCCGATCATGATGCGGCGCTTCACCTCGGCGCCGAAGCCTTCGGCGCGGGTCTTGCGGTACATGTCGAGCAGGTCGTCGTAGTGCGCGGCGCGGTGCCCGTAGCGCACGCCGTCGAAGCGCGAGAGGTTCGAGCTGGCCTCGGCCGGCGCGATGATGTAGTAGACGGGGATCGACAGCTCGGTGCGCGGCAGGCTCACGTCGACCAGCGACGCACCGAGCTTCTCGAGCTCGGCCAGCGCGGCGCGCACCGCCGCCGCCACGTCGGCATCGAGCGAGGCGGGAAAGAACTCGCGCGGCAACCCGATGCGCAGGCCGGCCAGCGGTTTGGACGCCGACGCGCCCGGGCGCGGCGCGCGCATCTGCGCCGCGAAGTCCTGCGGCGCGCGCTCGGCGCTGGTGGCATCGCGCGCATCGAAGCCGCTCATCGCGGCGAGCAGCAGCGCGCAGTCCTCGGCCGTTCGCGCCAGCACGCCGGCCTGGTCGAGGCTGGAGGCGAAAGCGATCATGCCGTAGCGCGAACACACACCGTACGACGGCTTGATGCCGGTGACGCCCGAGAAGCTCGCCGGCTGGCGGATCGAGCCGCCGGTGTCGGTGCCGGTGGCCGCGGGCACCAAGCGTGCCGCCACCGCGGCGGCGGAGCCGCCGCTGGAGCCGCCCGGCACGCGCGCGCGGTCCCACGGATTGCGCACCGGGCCGTGGGCCGAGTTCTCGTTGCCGGAGCCCATGGCGAACTCGTCGCAGTTCAGCTTGCCGAGGCTGACCATGCCGGCGTCGCCCAGCCGGGCGACCACCGTGGCGTCGAACGGGCTGCGATAGCCTGCCAGCATCTTCGAGCCCGCGGTGGTGGGTGCATCGGCGGTGACGAAGATGTCCTTGTGCGCGACCGGCACGCCGAGCAGCGGCTGCTGCTCGCCGGCGCGGCGGCGGGCGTCGGAGCGCGCGGCGGCGCGCAACGCGCCGGCCTCGTCGACATGGACGAAGCAGCCCAACTCGTGTTGAGCTGTGATCCGTGCGAGCAGATGTGTCGTCAGCTCGACGCTGGAGAACGTGCCGGCGGCCAATGCGCGGCTGACCTCGGCCACGCCCAGGCGCTCAACCGTCGAGGCGCTCATGTGCGCCCCTCGACGCCTTCGGCGTCGTCCCCCGAGGGGATGCGCGCGCTCGGGGCGGCCCGTCGCGCGCTCACTCGATCACCTTGGGCACGAGGAAGAGCCCGTCCTCGAGCTGCGGCGCGCTGCGCTGATTGAGTTCACGCTGGTTGGTCTCGGTCACGGCATCGTCGCGCAGGCGCAACTGCACCGCCTGCACCGCCGACAACGGCGTGTACAGCGGCTCGACACCGCGCGTGTCCACCGCGCCCATGCGCTCGACGATGCCGAAGAAGCCGTTGAGCTGCGCGAGCATGGCCGCTGCCTCGCTCGGCTGCAGTTCGAGCCGCGCCAGATGGGCGATGCGGCTCACGTCTTGGGGTGTCAGCGCCATGTGCAGGAATGCGTCCGAAGTGCCACGTCGAACGCCGGAATCACCGAGGGGTTGGGGTATTATCGCGCGCCATCGACAAGCCAACCCGGCGCGCGCCGCGCGAAGCACGATTGTTCTTTCGCACGCGCAGCACACGCAGGACCGCGAGCTGACCTGATCGCACAAGCATGTTCGGATCCCTGCGCCGCTACTTCTCGACCGACCTGGCCATCGACCTCGGCACCGCCAACACGCTGATCTACGTGCGTGGCAAGGGCATCGTGCTCGACGAACCCTCGGTGGTGGCGATCCGCCACGAGGGCGGCCCCAACGGCAAGAAGACGATCCAGGCCGTCGGCGCCGAGGCCAAGGCCATGCTCGGCAAGGTGCCCGGCAACATCGAGGCCATCCGCCCGATGAAGGACGGCGTGATCGCCGACTTCACCGTCACCGAGCAGATGCTCAAGCAGTTCATCAAGATGGTCCACCCGCGCTCGATGATGAAGCCGAGCCCGCGCATCATCATCTGCGTGCCGTGCGGCTCGACGCAGGTCGAGCGCCGCGCCATCCGCGAGTCGGCGCTCGGCGCCGGCGCGAGCGAGGTCTATCTCATCGAGGAGCCGATGGCCGCTGCCATCGGCGCCGGGCTGCCGGTCAGCGAAGCCAGCGGCTCGATGGTGGTCGACATCGGCGGCGGCACCACCGAGGTCGGCGTGATCTCGCTCGGCGGCATGGTCTACAAGGGCAGCGTGCGCGTCGGCGGCGACAAGTTCGACGAAGCCATCATCAACTACATCCGCCGCAACTACGGCATGCTCATCGGCGAGCCCACCGCCGAAGCGATCAAGAAGGAGATCGGCTCCGCCTTCCCGGGCAGCGAGGTGCGCGAGATGGAGGTCAAGGGCCGCAATCTCTCAGAAGGCGTGCCGCGCAGCTTCACGATTTCGAGCAACGAGATCCTCGAGGCGCTGACCGATCCGTTGAACCAGATCGTCTCGAGCGTGAAGAACGCGCTCGAGCAGACGCCGCCCGAGCTGGGCGCCGACATCGCCGAGCGCGGCATGATGCTCACCGGCGGCGGCGCGCTGCTGCGCGACCTCGACCGCCTGCTCGCCGAGGAGACCGGCCTGCCGGTGCTGGTGGCCGAGGATCCGCTGACCTGCGTGGTGCGCGGCTGCGGCATGGCGCTCGAGCGCATGGAGCGGCTGGGCGCGATCTTCACGTCGGAGTAAGGCCGCCCGAACGCGGCCGGTCCGCGAGCTGCGCCGCCATCCATGCCACTGGGCACGATCGACCGCACGCCGCCGCCGTTCTTCCGCCAGGGCCCGTCGGCGCTGACCAAGCTGGCGGTGTTCTCGGCACTGGCGGTGTTCCTGATGGCGGCCGACTCGCGGCTCAAGTACATCGAGCCGGTGCGCGCTGCGATCGCCACCGCGCTGCTGCCGGTGCAGCGCGTGCTGCTGATCCCGGTGGACATGGTCCGCGGCGGCAGCGACTACGTGCAGGGCCTCACGAGCGCGATCAGCGGCGAACGAGAGGCGCGCGCGGCACTGGTGCAACAGGCCGAGCGCTCGGCGCGGGTCGAACAGCTGACCCAGGAGAATTCGCGCCTGCGTGCGCTGCTCGAGCTGCGACCGAGCCTGCAGGTCAGGAGCCGCGCCGCCGAGGTGCTGTACGAGGCCACCGACCCGTACTCGCGCAAGCTGTTCCTCGACAGCGGCAGCACGCAAGGCGTGGCGCTCGGCGCGCCGGTGATCAACGAGGCCGGCGTGCTCGGGCAGGTCACGCGCGTGTATCCGCTGTCGTCGGAGGTCACGCTGCTGACCGACAAGGACGCCGCGATCCCCGTGCTCAACGCGCGCACGCAGCAGCGCAGCGCAGCCTTCGGTGGCCTGACCGGCGAGTTCGAAGGCATGGAGCTGCGCTTCCTGGCCGGCAACGCCGACGTGCAGCCCGGCGACCTGCTGACCACCAGCGGCGTCGACGGCGTCTACCCGCCGGGGCTGCCGGTGGCCAAGGTGGTCAAGGTCGATCGCAAGGTCGACTCCGGCTTCGCGCGCATCGCGCTGCAGGTGCTGGCGCGCGCCGACGGCGTGCGCCATGTGCTGGTGCTGGAGCCGTTGGCGGCGCAGATGCCGCCACGCCCTGCGCCGGAGCCCGAGGCCGCCAAGGCCGTCAAGGGCAAGGGCGGCAAGCGGTGACGGAGCGCGCGTCATGATCATGCCGCCGAGCATGGAGCACGCGTCATGATCATGCCGCTGCAGCAGGAGCACGCGTCATGATCATGCCGCGTGGAGCCGACCAGCTGCTGCTGCCGGTCAACCCGCTGTTCATCGTTGCATCGCTGCTGTTCGCGCTCGGCTTCAACCTGATCCCGTTCGGCCGGCAGGCAGCGCTGCCCGACCTCCTGGCGCTGGTGCTGGTGTTCTGGAACGTGCATCAGCCGCTGCGCGTCGGCGTCGGGCTGGCCTTCATGCTGGGCCTGCTGATGGACGTGCACCAGGGCGCGCTGTTCGGCCAGCATGCGCTGGCCTACACGCTGCTGAGCTTCCTCGCCGTGACGATGCACCGCCGGCTGCTGTGGTTCTCGGTGCTGGAGCAGGCCTTGCAGGTGCTGCCGCTTCTGGCCGCGGCCCACGGCGTGTCGCTCGCGGTGCGCATGATCGCCGGCGGGCATTTCCCCGGCTGGCAGCTGTTGCTGGCGCCGGTGATCGAGGCACTTTTGTGGCCTTTGGCCGTCTGGCTGTTGCTCGCACCGCAACGCCGCGCGCCGGACCCGGACGAGAATCGGCCGCTGTAGCCCGGCGCACCTGCGCCCGCCCGCATGACCGAACTGCGCAACGTCGAAGCCGATCTCGACCGCTTTCGCGGCCGACTGCTGGCGGCTGCGCTGTTCGTGCTCGTCGGCTTCCTGCTGCTCGCGACACGGCTGGTCTGGCTGCAGGTCTGGCAGCACGAGGCGTTGTCGACGCAGGCCGAGGCGAATCGCATCTCGGTGGTGCCGGTGGTGCCCAACCGCGGCCTGATCCTCGACCGCAACGGCATCGTGCTGGCCACCAACTTCTCGGCCTACACGCTCGAGATCACGCCGTCGCGGCTGCGCGCCGATGCCGATTCGGTGATCGACCAGCTGTCGGACATCGTCGACACCCAGCCGCGCGACCGGCGCCGCTACAAGCGCCTTCTCGAGGACAGCAAGAGCTTCGAGTCGCTGCCGATCCGCACCAAGCTCAGCGACGAGGAGGTGGCGCGCTTCATGGCGCAGCGCTTCCGCTTTCCGGGCGTCGACGTGCGCGCACGCCTGTTTCGCAACTATCCGCTCGGCGAGACGGCGTCGCACCTGCTCGGCTACATCGGCCGCATCAACCAGGCCGAGAAGAAGACCATGGAGGACTGGGACGAGGACCGGCAGGCCAACTACAAGGGCACCGACTACATCGGCAAGCTCGGCGTCGAGCAGAGCTACGAAGACGATCTGCACGGCGCGACCGGCTTCGAGGAGGTCGAGACCAGCGCCGGCGGCCGCGCGGTGCGGCGCCTGGCCAGCCACGGCGCGACGCCGGGCAACACGCTGCGGCTGTCGGTCGACGTGAAGCTGCAGTCGCTGGTGGAGGAGATGTTCGGCGAGCGCCGCGGCGCGCTGGTGGCGATCGACCCGCGCAACGGCGAGGTGCTGGCGCTGGTGAGCAAGCCGACCTTCGACCCCAACCTGTTCGTCGACGGCATCGATGCCGACAACTGGCGCGAGCTGAACGAGTCGATCGACAAGCCGCTGCTCAACCGCGCACTGCGCGGCACCTATCCGCCGGGCTCGACCTTCAAGCCGTTCATGGCGATGGCGGCGCTCAACACCGGCAAGCGCAGCCCGAGCACGATCATCCACGACGGCGGCTCGTTCCAGTTCGGCAACCACCTGTTCCGCAGCCACGGCGACCATGGCCTGGGCCCGGTGGACATGACGCGCTCGATCGTCAAGTCGAGCAACGTCTACTACTACTCGCTGGCCAACGAGCTCGGCGTCGACCTGATGCACGAGCAGCTGTCGCCGCTCGGCTTCGGCCGCAAGACCGGCATCGACATCGACGGCGAGGTCACCGGCCTGCTGCCGTCCACCGAATGGAAGCGCCGCGCCTACAAGCGGCCCGAGCAGCAGAAGTGGTACGCCGGCGAAACCATCTCGCTGGGCATCGGCCAGGGCTACAACAACTTCACCGCGCTGCAGATGGCCTACGCGACGGCGACCCTCGTCTCCGGCGGCCTGCGCTTCAAGCCCCGGCTCGTGCGCGAGATCGAAGACGTGGTCACGCGCGAGCGCAAGCGCGTGGCCAGCGAGGCGCTGGAGCCGCTGCCGCTGAAGCCCGAGCACGTGGAGCTGATCACCAAGGCGATGTACGGCGTCACGCAGGAGGGCACCTCGGTGCGCTCGTTCATGGGCGCGCCGTACAAGACCGGCGGCAAGACCGGCACCGCGCAGGCGGTGTCGATCAAGGCCAACGAGAAGTACAACGCCGCGAAGATGGAGGAGCACCAGCGCGACCATTCCTGGTACATCGCGTTCGCGCCGGTGGAGGCGCCGACGGTGGCGCTGGCGGTGATCGTCGAGAACTCGGGCTTCGGATCGGAGGCGGCGGCGCCGATCGCGCGCCGTGTGTTCGACTACCTGCTGCTCGGCCTCGTGCCGAGCCCGGAAGACATCGCGCTCACGCAGCAGGGCAAGTCGGGCCCACCGGTGGGCAAGCAACGGCCGGCCGACGAATGGCCGCTGCCGGGCATGGTGGGCATCGCCGCGCAGACGGTGGCCAACCCCGTGACCGTGGCGCGGGCACCGCGATGAGCGCCGTCTTCGAGCGGCCGACGTTGTGGCAGCGCCTGCGACCGCTGCTCGGCGGGTTCGACGGCATGCTCGCCACCGTGGCGCTGGTGCTGGCGGCGGCGGGGCTGCTGACGATGTACTCGGCCGGCTTCGACCACGGCACCCGATTCGTCGACCATGGCCGCAACATGCTGATCGCCTGCCTGCTGATGCTGGTGATCGCGCAGATCCCGCCGCAGAAGTTGATGGGCCTGGCCGTGCCGCTGTACGTGGTGGGCGTGGTGCTGCTGCTGCTGATCCTGGTGCCGGGGCTGGGCGTGACCAAGAAGGGCGCCACGCGCTGGCTCAACCTCGGCGTGGTGATCCAGCCCAGCGAGATCCTGAAGATCGCGATGCCGATGATGCTCGCCTGGTGGTTCCAGAAACGCGAGGGCCGTCTGCAGGCGATGGACTTCGTGATCGCGGCGGCGCTGCTGCTGGTGCCGGTGGGGCTGGTGGTCAAGCAGCCCGACCTCGGCACCGCGATCCTGATCTTCTCGGCGGGCTTCTACGTGATCTTCTTCGCCGGGCTGTCGTGGAAGCTGATCGTGCCGGTGCTGGTGCTGGGCCTGGCGGCGGTGGCCGCCGTGGTGATCAGCGCCGATGCGATCTGCCAGCCCGAGGTGCCGTGGCCGCTGCTGCGCGACTACCAGAAGCACCGCGTCTGCACGCTGCTCGATCCGACCACCGACCCGCTCGGCAAGGGCTTTCACATCATCCAGGGCATGATCGCCATCGGCTCCGGCGGCGTGACCGGCAAGGGCTTCATGAACGGCACGCAGACGCACCTGGAGTTCATCCCCGAACGTACGACCGACTTCATCTTCGCCGCGTTCGGCGAGGAGTTCGGTCTGCTCGGTGCCGCCGGCCTGCTGATCGGCTTCACGCTGCTGATCCTGCGCGGCCTGATGATCGCGGCCGAGGCGCCCACCGTCTTCACGCGGCTGCTGGCCGGCGCGGTGACGCTGAGCTTCTTCACCTATGCCTTCGTGAACATGGGCATGGTCAGCGGCATCCTGCCGGTGGTGGGCATTCCGCTGCCGTTCATCAGCTACGGCGGCACCGCGATGGTGAGCCTGGGCCTCGGGCTCGGCGTGCTGATGTCGATCGCGCGCAGCCGCACGCTGATGCAAAGCTGAGTGCCGACGCGCGGTCGGCTCAGCTCGCCGCCGCAGCGGCCGGCTCGGGCGTACGCAACGGAAAGCGCAGCGTGAACAGCGCGCCCGGGCTCTGCCCCGCGCCGGCGGGCGTGGGCACGCGCGGCCGCGCGTCGGTGATCGTCACGGTCGCGCCGTGCTGCGTGGCGATTTCCTTCACGATCGCCAGGCCCAGCCCGCTGCCGTCGACCTCGGTGCCGAGCGCGCGGTAGAAGGCCTGGAACACCAGCTCGCGCTCGGCCTCGGGAATGCCGGGGCCCGAGTCCTCCACCTGCAGCACCACCACCTGGCCGAACGGATCGGGCATCACGCGCACCGTGACCTCGCCGCCTGCGGGCGTGTACTGCAGCGCGTTGTCGACCAGGTTGCGGATCAGCTCGCGGATCAGCAGCGGCTGGCCGATCAGCCGCGCGTGCGCATCGTCGTGCTCGGGGCCTTCGTAGCCGAGGTCGATGCGCTTGTCCATCGCCTTGGGCACGAAGTCGTGCACCACCTCGCGCGCCAGCCGCGCGATGCGCACGTCCTGCTTGCGCAGCGCAGTCTCCTTGTCCTCGGCGCGGGCCATCGACAGCAGCTGGTTCACCATGTGCGCCGCGCGCTGGCTCGAGCGCGCGATCTGCTGCAGCGAGCGCTTCAGCGAGCGCGGATCCTGCTGGCCGGCGTCGATCTCGCGCTGCACCAGCTCGGCCTGCATGCGCAGCCCCGCCAGCGGCGTCTTCAGCTGGTGCGCGGCGTCGGCGAGGAAGTGCTTCTGCGTCGCGATCGACTGGTCCAGCCGCGACAGCAGATCGTTGATCGCGGCCACCAGCGGGCCGACCTCTTCGGGCGCCTCGCGCTCGTCGATCGGGCTCAGGTCGCTGCTTCGTCGTCGCCGGATGCGCTGCTGCAGCTCGTGCAGCGGCCGGATGCCGCGCGCCAGCGCGAACCACACCAGCACCACCGCCAGCGGCAGGATCACGAACTGCGGGATGATCACGCCCTTGATGATCTCGGTGGCCAGCTGCGAGCGTTTCTCCAGCGTCTCGGCCACCTGCACCAGCGGCGGCGTTTCATCGGCGGCGCCGCTGCCGCGCAGCGACAGGTAGGCCACGCGCACCGGCTGGCCGGCGATCTCGGCGTCGCGAAAGCGCACCTCGTCGGCGGCCGGGCGGTCGTCGGGGACGTCGAGCTCGCGGTCGCCGGCCACGTGCTCGCCGTGCAGCCCGACGACGCGGAAGTACACGCGGTCGACGTCGTCGCTGCGCAGCACGTCGGCGCCGATGTCGGGCAGGCGGATCCGCAGCTGGCCGCTCGGGCCGTCGAGCGCGGGCTCGACCGCGATCTGCCGCCCGATGGTGCGGGCCATGTCGCCGAGTTCGCGGTCATAGGGGCGGTTGGCGATGTTCTGCGCCACCGCGTAGGTGAGCGCCAGGCTCATCGGCCACAGCAGCAGCAGCGGCGCGAGCATCCAGTCGAGGATCTCGCCGAACAGCGAGCGTTGCTCCGACGGAGAGAACGGTTCGAACTTGGGCACGGGGAGCGGGGCCGGCGAGCGTGCCGCGAGGGCGTCGTCAGGCCGCGATCTTCTCCAGGCAGTAGCCGAGGCCGCGCACGGTGGCGATGCGGATCGGGCCCTGCTCGATCTTCTTGCGCAGCCGGTGGATGTAGACCTCGATGGCGTTGTTGCTGACTTCCTCGCCCCACTCGCACAGGCGCTCGACCAGCTGGTCCTTGCTGACCAGGCGCCCGGCGCGCTGCAGCAGCACCTCGAGCAGCGACAGCTCCCGCGCCGACAGCTCGATCATCTGGTCGTGGATGTAGGCCACGCGGCCGGTGGCGTCGAAGGTGAGCGGGCCGTGCTTGATGACGTTCGACGCGGTGCCCAGGCCGCGGCGCGTGAGCGCGCGCACGCGCGCCTCCAGCTCCTGCAGCGAGAACGGCTTGGCCATGTAGTCGTCGGCGCCCATGTCGAGGCCCTTGACGCGCTGCTCGACGCTGTCGCCCGCGGTGAGGATCAGCACCGGCATCGTGGCGCCGCGCGCGCGCAGCTTCTTCAGCACGTCGAAGCCGTGCAGCTTGGGCAGGCCGAGGTCGAGGATCACCAGATCGAACTCGTGCGAGGCGAGCGCCGCGTCGGCCTCGGTGCCGCTGCCGACCTGGTCCACCGCATAGCCCGAGGCGCGCAGCGCGCGCAGCAGGCCGTCGGCGAGCACCTGGTCATCCTCGGCAATCAGAATGCGCATCGGGGGTCTCCGGGTCGCACGTAGTAGGCTGTGCCGCCGCGCGACCCGAGGCCATTCTAGAAACCGGGGCTCGCGCGCGTGGGCATGGAAGCCCCTAGAGGAGGCGCGCGCCAGGGGTCGAGAACAGGTACTGTACAAACATCCAGCCCTTCTGCCATAATGCCTGCCAACCCAGGAGGCGAACCATGGATGCACCCGTGAAGGCACTGAACACCGAAAAGGCCAAGGCCCTGCAAGCGGCGCTGGCGCAGATCGAAAAGCAGTTCGGCAAAGGCTCGATCATGCGCCTGGGCGACGGCGAGATCGCCGAGCCGATCGAGGTCGTCTCCACCGGCTCGCTGGGGCTGGACATCGCGCTGGGCGTCGGCGGCCTGCCGCGCGGCCGCGTGATCGAGATCTACGGCCCCGAGTCGTCGGGCAAGACCACGCTGACGCTGCAGGTCGTGGCGCAGATGCAGAAGGTGGGCGGCACCTGCGCGTTCATCGATGCCGAGCACGCGCTCGACACCGGCTATGCGCAGAAGCTCGGCGTCAACCTGCAGGAGCTGCTGATCAGCCAGCCCGACACCGGCGAGCAGGCGCTCGAGATCGTCGACTCGCTGGTGCGCTCGGGCTCGGTCGATCTGGTGATCATCGACTCGGTGGCGGCGCTCACGCCCAAGGCCGAGCTCGAAGGCGAGATGGGCGATTCGCTGCCCGGGCTGCAGGCACGGCTGATGAGCCAGGCCCTGCGCAAGCTCACGGCGACGATCAAGAAGTCCAACACCATGGTCATCTTCATCAACCAGATCCGCATGAAGATCGGCGTCATGTTCGGCAACCCCGAAACCACCACTGGCGGCAACGCGCTGAAGTTCTATTCGTCGGTGCGTCTCGACATCCGGCGCACCGGCAGCATCAAGCGCGGCGAAGAGGTCATCGGCAGCGAAACCAAGGTCAAGGTCGTCAAGAACAAGGTCGCGCCGCCGTTCAGGTCCGCGGAGTTCGACATCCTCTACGGCGAGGGCATCAGCCGCGAAGGCGAGATCGTCGACATGGGCGTCACGGCCGGCGTGCTCGACAAGTCCGGTGCCTGGTACGCCTACAACGGCGAGAAGATCGGCCAGGGCAAGGACAACGCCCGCGAGTTCCTGCGCGAGAACCCCGACATCGCGCACGAGATCGAAAATCGCATCCGCGAGTCGCTCGGTGTTCCGGTGCTGAACCGGGGGGCGGAGGAATGAGCCGCGCGGATGCGATTTCGGCGCAGGCTCATGTGCGCGTAGCGCACGTGAAGGCCGCGTCAGCGGCCGGCCGGAGCCAAAACAAGATCCGCGAATCGCTGGGTGTGCCGCTGCTGGCTTCGGCACCGGACGCGGAGTGATCGGTCGCCGCCTGCGCGGCGCACAAGGCAGGTCATGGCCGGGCCCTCGAGCACCAGGTCGCGCCCCGGCTTGTCGCTCATGGCGCGCGCGCTGCAGGCCCTGGCCGGGCGCGAGCACAGCCGCCAGGAGCTGCGCACCAAGCTGCTGCGCTGGGCGGCTGAGGAGCCGGACGCCGACGCGCGCGTCGAGCTCGTGCTCGAGCAGCTGGCCCAGCGCGGACACCTGAGCGAAGCGCGCTTCGTCGAATCGCGGGTGCACGCGCGCGCGGCTCGCTTCGGCAACCGCCGCATCGAAGCCGAATTGCGCCGCCATGGCCTGGCGCCCGACGACGCCACGCGCGCGCAGTTGCGCTCCAGCGAGATGGCGCGCGCACTGGAGGTCTGGCGCAAGAAGTTCGGCGTTCCCGGCGCCACGGCGGCCGAGCGCGCCAGGCAGGCCCGGTTCCTCACGGCGCGCGGCTTTTCGAGCGACGTGGTGCGCCAGCTCGTGCTGCGCGGCGCCGACGTCGATCCGGCCTGACCCCAGGCTTACCGGCAACACGGCTGCTGCGGCATTGGCGGGGCGCCACAACCCCCGTGCTACATTGCGCCCGCTTCGGCGGGCGGCCGTCGACGGCGTGCACGCCCGCCAACCGGCGCGCGCAGCGCCTGCCGCGCGAACGAGGCCCCCAGAGTCCACCTCGCCGACGGGCCGACGATGAAGATCCACGAATACCAAGGCAAGGAGTTGCTGCGCAACTTCGGCGTGCCGGTGCCGCGCGGCTACCCGGCGTTCACGGTCCAGGAGGCGCTCGACGCCGCGCAGCGCCTGGGCGGCAAGGTCTGGGTCGTCAAGGCGCAGATCCATGCCGGCGGTCGCGGCAAGGGCGGCGGCGTCAAGCTCGCGCGCTCGCTCGACGAGCTCAAGACGCTGGCCGGCCAGATCCTCGGCATGCAGCTCGTGACGCACCAGACCGGCCCCGTCGGCCAGAAGGTGCGGCGGCTGCTGATCGAGGAAGGCGCCGACATCCGCAAGGAGTACTACGCCGCGGTGCTCACCGATCGCGCGACGCAGAGCGTGGTGCTGATGGGCTCGTCCGAAGGCGGCATGGACATCGAGAAGGTGGCCCACGACACGCCGGAGAAGATCATCAAGGTCTTCGTCAACCCGTTGCAGGGCCTCACCGATGCGCAGGCGCAGCAGATGGCGCAGGGCATCGGCATTCCCGCGGCGAGCCAGGCGCAGGCGGTGGAGGTCTTCAAGAGCCTCTATCGCTGCTACATGGACACCGATGCCTCGCTGGCCGAGATCAACCCGCTGATCCTCGAGGGCAACGGCAAGATCAAGGCGCTCGACGCCAAGTTCAACTTCGACAGCAACGCGCTGTTCCGCCACCCCGACATCGTGGCCATGCGCGATCTCGACGAGGAAGACCCGGCCGAGGTCGAGGCCAGCAAGTTCGACCTCAGCTACATCAGCCTCGACGGCAACATCGGCTGCCTGGTCAACGGCGCGGGGCTGGCGATGGCGACGATGGACACCATCAAGCTCTTCGGCGGCGAGCCGGCCAACTTTCTCGACGTCGGCGGCGGCGCCAGCGCCGAGAAGGTTACCGAGGCGTTCAAGATCATGCTGCGCAACAAGAACGTGCGCGGCATCCTGGTCAACATCTTCGGCGGCATCATGCGCTGCGACACCATCGCCGAGGGCATCGTCGCGGCCTGCAAGGCGGTGAACCTGAGCGTGCCGCTGGTGGTGCGCATGAAGGGCACCAACGAAGACCTGGGCAAGAAGATGCTGCAGGACTCGGGCCTGCCCATCATCAGCGCCGACACCATGGCCGAGGCCGCCACCCGCATCGTGGCCGCAGTGAAGTGAGCGAGCCGCGGAGAACCGAAGCATGAGCATCCTGATCAACAAGGACACCCGGGTCATCACGCAGGGCATCACCGGCAAGACCGGGCAGTTCCACACCCGCATGTGCCGCGACTACGCCAACGGCAAGGCCTGCTTCGTCGCCGGCGTGAACCCCAAGAAGGCCGGCGAGGATTTCGAAGGCATCCCGATCTACGCCAGCGTCAAGGACGCCAAGCACCAGACCGGCGCCACCGTCAGCGTGATCTACGTGCCGCCGGCCGGCGCCGCGGCGGCCATTCTGGAAGCGGTGGAGGCCGACCTCGACCTGGCGATCTGCATCACCGAGGGCATCCCGATCCGCGACATGCTCGAGGTGCGCAACAAGATGAAGGCCAAGGAGGCCGCCGGCGGCAAGAAGACGCTGCTGCTCGGCCCCAACTGCCCGGGCACCATCACGCCCGACGAGATCAAGATCGGCATCATGCCGGGCCACATCCACAGAAAGGGCCGCATCGGCGTCGTCAGCCGCTCGGGCACGCTCACCTACGAGGCCGTGGCGCAGCTGACCGAGATCGGCATCGGCCAGAGCAGCGCGGTGGGCATCGGCGGCGACCCGATCAACGGCCTCAAACACATCGACGTGATGCGCCTGTTCAACGACGATCCGGGCACCGACGCGGTGATCATGATCGGCGAGATCGGCGGCCCCGACGAGGCCGACGCGGCGCGCTGGTGCAAGGCGAACATGAGCAAGCCCGTCGTCGGCTTCATCGCCGGCGTCACCGCGCCTGCCGGCAAGCGCATGGGCCATGCCGGCGCGCTGATCTCCGGCGGCGCCGACACGGCCGACGCCAAGCTGGCGATCATGGAAGAGTGCGGCTTCAAGGTCACGCGCAACCCGAGCGAGATGGGGCGGCTGCTCAAGTCGCTGGTCTGAGGCCTCCGCCGAGGCTGCCGGCGCCTCGCGCTTCGTAGTTCCACGAACGGGCGCCCGGCGCCCGTCTCCGTACACTCGGCACCAACCGGGCGCGGCCGGTTGCCTGCGGGCTGCGCAATCCCTTACGGAGACTCCATGGACTACACGACCGGCGCCTTCTGGGCCGCGCTCGGCTCGATCATCTGGGTCAACATCATCCTGTCGGGCGACAACGCGGTGGTGATCGCGCTGGCCGCGCGCTCGCTGCCGCCGAACCTGCAGAAGAAGGCGATCTTCTGGGGCAGCGCCGCGGCGATCGTGATGCGGGTGCTGCTGACCATCATCGCGGTCGAGATGCTCAAGTGGCCGTACCTGAAGATCGTGGGTGCGATCCTGCTCGTCTACATCGGCGTGACGCTGATGCTCGAGGACGATGACGGCGACGGCGAGATCGGCAGCGACAAGGGCGGCCTGTGGGTCGCGATCCGCACGATCCTGATCGCCGACCTGGTGATGAGCCTGGACAACGTGATCGCGGTGGCCGCGGCGGCCAAGGGCCACATCGGCTTGCTGGTGCTCGGCCTCGGGCTGAGCATCCCGCTGATCATCTTCGGCAGCACGCTGCTGCTGAAGGTGATGGAGCGCTTCCCGATCATCATCACCGCCGGCGCGGCGCTGCTCGGCTTCCTGGCCGGCGAGATGCTGCTCACCGACCCGGCGCTCACGGCACGCATCGGCGAGCTGCCGCACTGGCAGGTCAACATCGGCGGCGCGATCGGCGCAGCGCTGGTGGTGGCCATCGGCATGTTCATGCAGAAGCGCCACGCCGCCCGCGCTGCCGAGCAGGGCTGAAGGGCCGCAACCCCGCGCAGGCCCGGCATGTTGCGGGGATGCTGCCGAACTGATGTAATGGGCCCAGAAGGGGAGTAGCTCTACCCGGGCCGATCAGGGAGACAGCCGGATCCGGGAGCGACCAACCGTCACCACGAAGCCGAAGGCTTCCGGTTGGCCGGGCCAGACATACCACTCCACGCCGAGCAAGACCTTCGACGCGCGCGCGCATGATGCGGCGGCTCGAGGTCATTGCCTTCGTTGCCTCGGCCCGTCCATTGCGCCCGCGCGCGTCGTTCGTCGACGTCAACTTCGCGTGGAGCGTGCATGGAACTCTTCTCTTCCTCGTGGTTCGCGGCCCTCGGGGCCATCATCCTGATCGACCTCGTGCTCGCGGGCGACAACGCGATCGTGATCGCGCTGGCCGCCCGCAGGCTGCCCGATGCATTGCGCCGTCGCGCCATCGTCTGGGGCACGCTCGGCGCGATCGCCGTGCGCACGCTGATGACGCTGGCCGTCGTGTGGCTGCTGAAAATCCCGGGCCTGATGGCCGTGGGCGGCGTCGCGCTGGTGTGGATCGCCTACCGGCTGATCGCGCCGGCCGAGGGCACGGACGAGCCCGGCAGCCCGGCCGGATCGTTCTGGGGTGCGATGCGCACGATCGTCGTCGCCGACGCGCTGATGGGCATCGACAACGTGCTCGGCGTCGCCGGCGCGGCGCACGGCAGCTTCGAGCTGGTGGTGATCGGCCTGCTGATCAGCGTGCCGGTCGTGGTCTGGGGCAGCACGCTGGTGCTGAAGCTGGTCGACCGCTTCGCGGTCATCACCTACGCCGGCGCCGCGGTGCTGGCCTTCACGGCGGCGCAGATGATCGTCTCCGAGCCCTTGCTCGACGCCGTGTTCGACCCGCACCAGCTGGCGCGCTGGGCCACCCATGTCGGCCTGGTGGCGCTGGTGCTGATCAGCGGCCGCTGGGCCGCCCGTCGCGCTGCGCTGCAGCTGTCGACCTCTTCCGCCAACTGACTGCCCAACCCGCAACCGCCCCAAGGAGCCCGAAGATGGACCGAATCGCCGTTTTCGTCGACAGCGCCCAGCATGCCAAGCGCCTGATCGAGCCCATGCTCGGCCAGCGCGGCGCGCAGATGCAATGGATCGTCGTCGGCTGCCCGCCACGGCTCAGCCGTCACGTCGGCAGGTGGGTCTCGCAGGCCAGCCGCGCGCAGTGGCACCGGCGCTGGCAGCAGGCGCTGCGCAGCGAACTCGAGCCGCTGTTCGCCGCGCACGGCGCCGGCGTCGAATGGGTGCTGGCGCAGGGTCGGCTCGAGCAGCTCAGCGCGCGGCTCAAGGCCCGCCACGGCGCGGCGCTGCCGCTGCTCGACGCGCGCATGCCCAAGGCCGGCCGTGTCGGCGAGCCGTTGCAGCCCACCCAGCCCGCGGGGCCGGTGGTGGCCTGGCGCGCGCCGGTGGCTGTGTCTTCGAGTCTTGCGGTGATGCTCGCGCTGGCCGACTGATACGCCGGTCGAGGACCGTGGTAAGGTGCCGCGCACCTTCGCGCGCGACATCGACCCGTGGATCACGCCCGCCTCGCCCGCCTCGCCCGGCCCCCGGAAGCGGGCGCGCGCGACGAGGCCCCCGACGCGGACGCGCAGCGACTGGGCCCCTTCGAGCTGCTGCGCCTGCTCGGCAGCGGTGCCGGCGGCAAGGTCTTCGCGGCGCGCGACGAGCGCAACGGTGCGCTGGTCGCGCTGAAGGTCATCGATCTCGGCGGCGACGCCGGGGACCGTGACGCCGCGGCACTCGCGCGCGAACGATTCGTGCGCGAGGCGCTGGCTGTCGGCCGGCTGCGGCACCCCGGGCTGGCCGAGGTCTTCGGTGCCGGCCAGAGCGGTGCTCGAGGTTGGCTGGCGATGGAGCTGGCGCCCGGCGCGAGCCTGGTGCGCTACGCCACGTCGACGCGGCTGTTGCCGCCCGGCGCGGTGGCCTGGATCGGGCAGCGCGTGGCGCTGGCGCTGGCCCATGCCCACCGCGAAGGCGTGGTCCACCGCGACGTGAAGCCGGCAAACGTGATCGTCGACTGGACGCACGGCGGCGTGAAGCTGGTCGACTTCGGGCTGGCGCGCTGGGCCGGTCGCTCGATCACGCAATCCGGGCAGATGCTGGGCTCGCCCGACTACATGGCGCCCGAGCTGATGACCGGCGCCGAGGTGGGGCCGGCGGCCGACCTGTATGCGCTCGGCGTCACGCTGTACGAGCTGCTGGCCGGCCGGCGCCCGCACAGCGCGCCCACGCTGGGCGCCTTGCTGCGCGCGGTGGCGCGCGAACCGGCGCCCGAGCTGTCGGCCTTGCGGCCCGAGCTGCCGGCAGCGCTCAGTCGCGCCGTGATGGCCCTGCTGGCCAAGGTGCCCGCTCGCCGCGCGGCCGATGCGGCCAGCCTCGCGCACACCCTGGATGCGGTGGCCGGCGTGGGGCATGGCGTCCGGGCGTGAATCCCCCACGCCTGGCGCGCCGCTGCGCTCGCGGCGGCACGATTGATCCGAGGCACAATCTGCCGCAACCTGCGATGCCAGATCCCCGCGCCGACGTTTCGAGATGACCTTCGAGTATTTTCACGCCGTGGATCCGGGGCGCGCGCGCTCGAACAACGAGGATTCGGTCGAGATCGACCCCACCAACGACCTCGCGGTGCTGGCCGACGGCATGGGCGGCTACAACGCCGGCGAGGTGGCCAGCAACATGGCCACCTCGTTCATCAAGGCCGAGCTGGGCCGCTGGCTGCAGGAGGCCACCGGGCACGCCACCGACACCGAAGTGCGCCGGGCGATGGACATCTGCGTCGACAACGCCAACCGCGCGATCTTCAACGCGGCGAACTCCAATCCCCAGTACGCCGGCATGGGCACCACGCTGGTGGTGGCGGTGTTTCGCGACAACCGGCTGTTGCTCGGCCACGTGGGCGATTCGCGCGCCTACCGCTGGCGCGCCGGCCGCCTCAGCCAGATCACGCGCGACCATTCGCTGCTGCAGGAACAGATCGACGCCGGCCTGATCACCACCGAGCAGGCTGCTTTTTCCGCCAACAAGAACCTCGTCACGCGCGCCGTCGGCGTCGAAGACACGGTGCTGCTCGAAACCCACTTGCACGAAGTGATGCCCGGCGACATCTACCTGATGTGCTCCGACGGCTTGTCCGACATGATCGACGACGCCACGATCGGGCAGTTGCTGCAGGCCCACGAATCGATCGACTCTGCGGGCCCGGCGCTGGTGGAAGCGGCCAACGAGGCGGGCGGAAAGGATAATATTTCGCTGATCCTCGTCCGCGCTGTCGGCGGGCAAGGGGCCGCCGGCCGTTCGTGGTGGCCGTTCAGGCGCTGATCGGGGCGCATGCCGCTCGCCACAGCGCGAGCCGCGGGCCGGGAACAAGTGACTAGAGGATGAGCATGGGCAAACTGGTGGTGTCGCTCGATGGTGTGGTCATCAAGGAAGTCCAGATCATCAAGGACAAGACCACGCTGGGTCGCCGGCCGTACAACGACATCGTGATCGACAACCTCGCCGTCAGCGGCGAGCATGCCGTGCTGCAGATGGTGGGCCAGGACGTCTTCATCGAAGACTTGAACAGCACCAACGGCACCTACATCAACGGCAAGGCGATCAAGAAGCAGCTGCTGGCCCACAACGACACCGTCGAGATCGGCAAGTACAAGATCAAGTACCTGGTCGAAGAGGGCGGCGACTACGAGAAGACCATGATCATGCGGCCGGGTGCCGCGCAGCCGGCCGCCGCTGCTGCGGGCGCGCCCGGCGCGGGCTTTTCCAGCACGTCGGGCATGGGCACCAACTCGGCCTTCGGCGCGCTCGGGCCGCAGGGCAACCCGGCGTCGATCAAGGTGCTCAACGGCGCCGCCGCGGGCCGCGAAGTCGCGCTCACCAAGGTCGTCACCACCGTCGGCAAGCCCGGCGTGCAGGTGGCCTCGATCACCAAGCGCCCGGGCGGCTACGTGATCGCCCATGTGGAAGGCGCGCATCGGCCGGCGATCAACGGCACGCCGCTGTCGGGTGACTCGGTGCATCTGAAGAACGGCGACGTGATCGAACTCGCCGGCACGCAGATGCAGTTCATCCAGGCCTGATCGCGCCTTGCGCCGCGCCGGCGGCGCGGCAATGCGAGCACCGCCGGGCGCCCGCGCGCGGGCGTGACAGCCTCGCGTGACCCAATGCGCAGCGCGCGGCGCACCGTGCCTGCGGCAACGGCGAGTGCCAATTTGCCACCTTGCGTTCGCCCCTGTGGCGACGCAACATGCCGCCGCGCACGGAGTCGCAGTTCCACATGCAGGTTCGAGTCCTCGGTTGTTCCGGATCGATCGCGGCAGGCAGCCGCACGACGGCCTTTGCGCTCGATCACGACGTGCTGCTCGACGCCGGCACCGGCGTGGGCGAGCTGAGCCTCGAGGAACTCGGCCGCATCGATCACATCCTGCTCAGCCATTCGCACCTCGACCACGTGCTGGCCATCGGATTGCTGGCCGACAGCGTGATCCGCAGCCGCGTCGGCCGGCCGCCGATCCAGGTGCACGCGCTGCCCGACACCATCGCCGCGCTGCGCGCGCACATCTTCAACGGCGTGATCTGGCCCGACTTCACGCGGCTGCCGACGGCCGACGCGCCGGTGCTGCAGCTGGTGCCGTTCGAGGTCGGGCAGATCATCACGCTCGGCGAGCGCCGCATCGAGGTGCTGCCGGCCGCGCACACCGTGCCCGCGGTGGGCTTCGCCGTGCTCGGCGCGCCGGTGGCCAAGCGCGGCGCGTTCATCTACACCGGCGACACCGGCCCCAACCCCGCGCTGTGGGCGCGGCTGCACGGCATGCGCATCTCCTCGCTGGTGATCGAGACCGCATTTCGCGACGACGAGCGCCAGCTCGCGCGCGTGAGCCGGCACCTGTGCCCCTCCGCGCTGGGCCAGGAGCTGTCGCGGCTGGACCACCCCGTGAACGTGTTCATCACCCACATCAAGCCGGGCGAGCTCGACGTGGTGATGTCGGAGATCGCCGCGCTCGGCAGCGCGCACCGCATCCGCGCGCTCACGCACGGGCAGGTCATCGCGGTCGATTGATCCATGGGCACCGACGCGTTGTGACGGTTTGCGTCACCCGCCGGCCCGAAGTGATGACGGAAATCGGCACAAAGGCTGTAACCGACGTGAACTACCGCCCGAACGGCACCCCGGAAAGGGCGAAATCGAGCTGGCACGACACCTGCATCGAAGAACCCGTGACCCCAACCAACCCTGCTCAAGGAGAGTCAACGATGAAACGTGTTCAACAAGGCTTTACGCTGATCGAACTGATGATCGTGGTCGCGATCATCGGTATCCTGGCTGCGGTGGCGCTGCCGGCGTACCGCGAGTACACCGTCAAGGCCAAGGTGTCGGAAGTCATCCTGGCCACCAGCCAGTGCCGCACGGCCGTGGCGGAGGTCTATCAGACGTACCAAACGGCCGGTTCGAGCCCGGGCGCCAATAATTGGGGCTGCGAGTCGACCTCGCAAACGAGCAAGTACGTCGCCTCGGTGGCCACGAACCAAGACGGTGTCATCACAGTCACGTCGTCGGGCGCGGCCGATCTGCCGAGCGATGCCCAAAGCCGCACGGTCAGCCTGAGCCCGCAGGACGCCACCGGCGGTCCCCTGACTGCGGGCAACATCCCGACCACGGTGGGTACGTTCAAGTGCACTCCTGGCGTCACCGGTACGGCTATGCCGGCCAAGTACCTGCCGGGCTCGTGCAAGTAAGCCAAGGGACTTCGATCCAACAGACGGGGCGCTCGGCGAGCGCCCCTTCTTCGTTGGGGGGCATGCCGATGGATCGCGGTCGACACACGTTGATCGTGCTGGGTCTTGTGGCGATGGCCCTGGCCTGGCAGGTGCCGGCCCACTACAAGCCATGGACGACGTTCCAGCAGCAATGGCTGGCAGCGCTCGGGGCAGCGCTGATCGCGCTCGGCGCCATCCTTGGCGGCCGGAGCTGGTACTGGCCGCGGCCGGCGCTGGTGGTCGCGGCTACCGCCTTGGTGCCCGTGGCGCAGGGGCTTGCCGGCCAGGTGGTGTTCCTGTCCGACTGGCTGCTCGCGGCGCTGTACCTGATGGGGTTCGCGCAGTGCGTCGCTGCGGGCCATCAACTCGCTGACCACGAACGCGAGCGATGGCTCGACAGTCTGATGTGGGCGCTGCTGGCCGGCGCTGCGGCATCGGCGGCCATCGGAATCGCGCAATGGCTGCAAGTCGGCCTGCCCTACGTGCCGATCGAGCCCTTGGAACCCGGGGCGCGCGTGTTCGCCAATTTGCGTCAGCCCAACCATCTGGCCACGCTGCAATGCATCGGTCTTTGCGCCGCGTTGTATCACTACGAGCGCCGGACGATCACGGGTCCCACGGCCGCCCTGTTGGTGGCCGTGATGGCTTGGACGTTGGTCATGACGCAGTCCCGGGTCGGATGGGTCTTTGCCGTCGTGCTGGCAGCTTGGTGGTGGGCCCGCCGCGTGGGCCTTCGCCTGAGCGCCCGCGCGGTTGTCGTCGGCTTGCTGGCGTTCGTGTGTTGCACGGCGCTGTGGCCTGCGCTGAATGACCTGCTGTTCGCGGGGTCGGTCACCGGGATCGACGAGCGCACGAGCGGTGGGACGCGACCTGCCAACTGGCTGGCGTTCATCGAAGCGAGCCAGATCAAGCCCTGGTTGGGCTGGGGCTGGACGCAGGTGTCGTTGGCTCAGATGGCCATCGCGGTCGAGCGGCCGATCACTCCCGAAGTGCTGCACAACACGCACAACGTCTTCTTGGATCTGGTGATCTGGGCGGGCTGGCCGGCGGCCGTCGTGTTGTCTGGTCTTGCGCTGTGGTGGCTAGGGCGGCAGGTCAAGGCGTGCCGGAGCCAAGATTCATGGGCCACCCTGTTGGCGATCGCGGCGATCACGATCCATGCACTGACCGAGTTTCCGCTCGACTTCACCTACTTCCTGTTCCCGCTGGGTCTGCTCGTCGGCACCTTACATGGGCGGGGTCCCCCGGCGCCGCCGCCGACCGGCGGGCGCTGGCCCGCGCTCGCTGCGTGGCTCGTGAGCGTCGGTATGCTGTTCTGGATCGCGGTCGAGTACCTTGAGGTCGAAACCTCCGCGCGCAACGTACGGCTGCTGATGGCCGGTGTCGGCGTCGACACCGTGCCACATGTACCACCACCGCATGTGCGCCTGCTGGATGCGCCGCGTGAGTACCACAGGCTGCTGAACACGCCCGCTCGACCCGACATGACGGCGGAGCAGCTGGACTGGATGCGCAGCGTCACGCTGCGCAATCACTTTCCGCCGGCGCTGTTGCGCTACGCGCTGGCCGCCGGCCTGAACGGGCGGCCGGATGAGTCGGCCCGGATGCTGAGCGCCATCTGCCACATCAATCCGCCGGCGCGTTGTCTGGAGGGGCGTGATGCCTGGCATGCAGCCGTGCAGAGATGGCCCAAGCTGGCCGAGGTGGTGATACCGCCTGAGATGCAGTAGCAGCCACTATCGCGGTGTCGTTTCGGTAAGCATTCCCTCGCGGCGCATGAGCGCGGCCAGCTGAGGCGCGCTCGGAATCGGTAGCGGTTGCGGCGCTCGCCGCTGCTACCATCGCCGGCCCCATGCCTGCGACGCGTGCGCCGATCACCGCCACGGGCAGCGAATCCGGTCCGACCTGGGTTCTGCTGCTGCCCTTCGCGCCCTGCCTGCTGGCGCTGAACCTGCCGCCTTCGCCGACGCTGCTGAACCAGTGTTTCGCGCTCGGCCTGTGGGGCGCGTGCTGGACGGCCCTGCCCGCGCGGCCGACTGCCACGGCATGGCGCGATCAATGGCCGCTTCTCGGTGCGTTGGCCCTGTTGCTGGTCTCGGCCGGCATGGCGCCGCTGGTCAGTGCGCAACCGCCGGCCATCGCGGTCGCGAACGGCGTGTTCGTGCTGGCGGCCGCCTTGACCGCGACGCTGGGTCACGACTGTGCGGAGCGGGCCGATGGCGTGCGCGCGATGTCGATGCTGCTGCTGGGCCTGTGCATCGTCGGCACGCTCAGTGCGTTGATTGCCTGCGTGCAGGTGTTCGCCCCCGATTGGGCCGACGGTGAATGGATCGCCCGCTCGAGTCTCGCCGGCCGCGGCGTGGGCAATCTGCGCCAGCCGAATCATCTGGCGAGCCTGCTGCTGTGGGCCGCGATCGCAGCGATCGCATCGATCGAGCTGCGGCGTGTGGCTCCCGCGGTGGGCGCCGCGCTGTTTGCGCTGCTGCTGCTCGGCGTGGTGCTCAGCGGTTCCAGAACGGGGCTGGTGGGCACCTTGCTGCTCGCGATGTGGGCGTTGTTCGATCGGCGCTTGTCGCGCCCGTCGCGCATGCTGCTGCTTTCAGCGCCGGTGTGGACCGCGCTTGCGTGGCTGGCGCTGACCGGCTGGGCCCACGCAACCGACCACGCCTTCGGCGGAAAAGGGCATCTGCTGGCAACGGGCGGCGGCGACATCTCGAGCTCGCGCTTCGGCATCTGGCGCGATACGTTCGTCATGCTGGCACGCGAACCGTGGTTGGGTGTGGGCTTCGGCGAGTTCAATCTCGCGTGGACGCTGACTGCGCTGCCGAAGCGCCCGGTCGCGTTCTTCGATCACACGCACAACCTGCCGCTGGAGCTGCTGATCGAGCTGGGCCTGCCGGTCGGTCTGGGCGTGTGTGCGCTCCTCGTGGCGGGTGTCGTCATGGCGATCCGGCGCGCCTGGTCGCTCGACGGCGATCGCGGCACGGCTGCGCGGACCGCGACGTTGATGGTCCTGATGGTGGGCCTGCACAGTCAGCTGGAATACCCGCTGTGGTACGCCTACCTGCTGCTGCCGACAGCGTTCTTCTGGGGTTATGCACTCGCCAGAGACGAGGGCGGGGCCACCACGACCGCCCGGCTGCCGCCCGCTCGCAGCTGGGCCGCGCGCGGCCTCGGCCTCGCGCTGACGCTCGGCTCGGCCGCCGCCGTGCTCGACTACCACCGCGTGGTCGTGATCTACGAGCCCCCCGATGACGCCGCCCCGCTCGAAGACCGCATCGAGCACGGCCAGCGCAGCCTGCTCTTCGGCCACCATGCCGACTACGCCGCTGCCACGGCCTTCGGCGAACCCAAGGCGCCGCTGTCGCCGTCGCAGAAGCTCGCATTCGCGCGTGCGCCACACCACCTGCTCGACATCCGCCTGATGATCGCCTGGGCGCAGGCGCTGGCGGCCGAGGGCAAGCTCGATCAGGCGCGCTGGCTCGCGGCGCGCATCCGCGAGTTCCGCAACCCTGGCTCCGACGAGTTCTTCGCGCCGTGCGCCGAAGCCTCGCAGGCGGCCGGGGCGTTCCAGTGCCAGCCGCCCGAGCGCGTGTGGCACTGGCGCGAGTTCGTTGCGCGCTGAGTCGGCGCCCTACGGCGCCGGAGCCACCCAGTGGCCCGACTTGCCGCCGCTCTTTTCGAGCAGCCGGATGTCGCCCATCACCATGCCGCGGTCGGCGGCTTTGCACATGTCGTACACGGTGAGCAGACCGACCTGCACAGCGGTGAGCGCCTCCATCTCGACGCCGGTGCGCCCATGCGTCTCCACCCGCGCGCTGCAGTGCACGGCGCCGGCTGCGGCGTCGAGCTCGAAGTCCACCGCCACATGCGTGATCGGCAGCGGATGGCACAGCGGCACCAGATCGGCCGTGCGCTTGGTGGCCTGGATCGCGGCCACGCGGGCGATGCCGATCACGTCGCCCTTCTTCGCGCTGCCGGCGGCGATGATCGCCAGCGTCTCGGGCTTCATGCGGATGCTGCCGCGCGCGGTGGCCACGCGGTGCGTGGCGGCCTTGGCGCCAACGTCGACCATGTGGGCCTGGCCTTCGGCGTCGAAGTGCGTCAGCTCAGGCGTTGGGCGTTTCATCGACGGACGGAAACATTCGGGCAATGCCGCGGTGCGATCATAGGCGAATGATTCATCGTACCCAGGCGCAGCCAGCGCGCCGCGAGAGCCCGCCGCGTGGGTTGCGGAGCCGATGGGCAGCCACCGCGCTGGCCGCGGCGATGCTGCTCTCGGCCGTGCTGCCGCTCGAGGTGCGCGGCCAGGTGCGCCTGCCGTCACTCGGCGAAGCCGCCTCCGACGAAGTGACCGTCTCGGCCGAGAAGCGGCTGGGCGAGCAGGTGATGCGCGAGATCCGGCGCGACCCGGACTACCTCGACGATCCGGAGCTGCTGGAGTACCTGCAATCGATCTGGCAGCCGCTGGTCGCCGCTGCGCGCCAGCGCGGCGAGATCTCGGCCGACATCGACGGCCTGTTCGCGTGGGAATCGTTCCTCGTGCGCGACCGCAGCGTCAACGCGTTCGCGCTGCCCGGCGGCTATGTGGGCGTGCACCTGGCGCTGATCGCGCTCACCGCGTCGCCCGACGAGCTGGCCTCGGTGCTCGCCCACGAGCTGTCGCACGTGACGCAGCGGCACATCGCGCGCAGCATCGTCACCAACCAGCGCCAGAGCCTGCTCGCGCTGGCCGGCCTCATCGTCGGCATCGTGGCCGCCTCGCGCAGCAACAGCCCCGACATGGCCAACGCCGCCATCATGGGCAGCCAGGCCGCCGCGGTGCAGGGCCAGCTCAACTTCTCGCGCGACATGGAGCGCGAGGCCGACCGGGTCGGCTTCGGCGTGATGCAGCAGGCCGGCTTCGCCTCCGGCGGCATGGCGGCCATGTTCGAGAAGCTCGACCAGGCCAACCGCCTCAACGACAGCGGCGCGTTCCCGTACCTGCGCACCCACCCGCTGACCGTCGAGCGCGTGGCCGAGGCGCGCGCGCGCGCCGGCGCGAGCCCCGTGCGCACCGCCGCGCTCACCCGCCTCGAGCACCAGCTGATGCAGTCACGCGCGCGCGTGCTGATGGATCCCGCCGTGCAGGCCCGCCGGCGCTTGCAGGAGCTCGACGCCGATGCGCCGGGCGCCGCACCGCGCGAGCGCCTCGCCGCGCTGTACGCCAGCAGCCTCGCGTCGACGCAGCTGCGCGACTTCGCGCGTGCCGAACGCGCCTGGACCGACGGTGCGCGCCTGGCCGAGGCCCTGCCGCGCGAGGAGGCGCGCGCGCGCCAGCTGTGGGCCATGCTCGGCGTCGAGCTGGCGCTGGCGCAAGGCGATGCCACCCGCGCGGCGCAGCGCGTGGCCGGCCTGCCCGACAGCGGCTCGCGCGCCGCGCTGCTGCTGAAGTCGCAGGTCGCCGTGGCCGCCAACGAGCCCGCGCAGCTGCGCCGTCAGGCCGAGGCGCTCCAGGCCTGGGTGGCCGAGCGGCGCCACGATGCGCTGGCCTGGACAACGCTGTCGCAGTGCGCCGAGGCGCAGGGGCAGAAGCTGCGCGCGGTGCGCGCGCAGGCCGAATCGCACGCCGCGATCGGCGACCTCCCCGGTGCGATCGACCGGCTGCGTGCCGGCCAGCGCCTGGCGCGCGGTGGTGCCGCGCAGGGCGACTTCATCGAGGCGTCGGTGATCGATGCCCGCCTGCGCGAGCTGGAGGCCCAGCGCCGCCAGCTGATGGCCGAGCTGCGCGGCAAAGGGCAGCAGGGGCCGCAGGGGCCGCAGGGTCGGGACGGCGACTAGCAGCGGCGCCGGCGCGCTCAGGCCGGCTGCCGCGAGAAGATGCGCTCGACGGCGACGTCGATCACCATGCCGGCCAGGCTGTAGATCAGCGAGCCGATCAGCGCCGCGCCGAAGCCCGCGACGTTGAAGCCGTCGCCGAGCACGCTGGCCGCCGCCCAGAACATCAGCGCATTGATCACGAACAGGAACAGCCCCAGCGTGAGCAGCGTCACCGGCAGCGTGAGCAGCACCAGCAGCGGCCGCACGAGGGTGTTGAACAACCCGAGCACGAAGGCGGCGAGCAGCGCCGTGGAGTAGTTGGCCACGCTCACGCCGCCGTAGATCTGCGGCACCAGCAGCAGCGCGGCAGCGAGCAGCAACCAGCGAACGAGCAGCTTCATGCGGCGGAGCATACCTCCGCCGCGTGGCGTTTCGAGGGCGCGCGCGATGCGCGCGAACGCGCCGCCGAGGCGATCCACGAGGGCGCATCGAGGTGTCATCGTGATGCGTCACGGCGACAAAATCGCGTTCTACGAGGGAAGAAAGTGCGTTCTACGAGGGAAAAAGGCTTTGCACGAGCGAAATCGCGCGCTACCATCGCGCCCGCAGGGATCATGAGAGAAGGCAGAGTCCACGCGGCTCTCACCCGGACCCCGGCATCAACCACTCACGTGATGGAGAGATTTCAAATGGCAACTGCGAAGAAGGCTGCGAAGAAGGCTGCGAAGAAGGCGCCGGCCAAGAAGGCCGCCAAGAAGGCGCCGGCCAAGAAGGCCGCCAAGAAGGCCGCACCGGCCAAGAAGAAGGCTCCGGCCAAGAAGGCCCCTGCGAAGAAGGCCGCCAAGAAGAAGGCTCCCGCCAAGAAGCGCACGCCGAACGCGGCGTTCATGAAGGCCATGACGCCCAGCGCCGCTCTGGCTGCCGTGATCGGCGACAAGCCGATGCCGCGCACCGAGGTGACCAAGAAGGTCTGGGAGTACATCAAGAAGAACGGCCTGCAAGACAAGGTCAAGCGCACGATGATCAACGCCGACGCCAAGCTGAAGGAGATCTTCAAGCAGGCCCAGGTGTCGATGTTCGAGATGACCAAGCTCATCAACGCGCACCTCAAGTGATGCGCCGCCGGCGGGCCCCGCAAGGCCTGCCGAAGGTGTCCCGCGCAAAGGCCGGCTCCGCCGGCCTTTTTGTTGGTCCGCCGGCTTCGCCCGCCTTCTTGTTGCCGCCTACGCAGCCACGTCGCCGAGCACGGCCCGCAGATACCGCCCGGTGTGGCTCGCCGCGTTCGCGGCCACTTGCTCGGGCGTGCCGGCGGCCACGATGCGGCCGCCGCCGGCGCCGCCTTCCGGGCCGAGGTCGATCAGCCAGTCGGCGGTCTTGATCACGTCGAGGTTGTGCTCGATCACGACGATGGTGTTGCCGGCATCGCGCAGCTGGTGCAGCACCTTCAGCAGCAGCTCGATGTCGGCGAAGTGCAGCCCGGTGGTGGGCTCGTCGAGGATGTACAGCGTGCGCCCGGTGTCGCGCTTGCTGAGCTCCAGCGCCAGCTTCACGCGCTGCGCCTCGCCGCCCGACAGCGTGGTGGCGCTCTGGCCCAGGCGCACGTAGCCCAGGCCCACGTCGAGCAGCGTCTTGAGCTTGCGCGCGATCGCCGGCACGGCATTGAAGAATGCGTGCGCGTCTTCCACCGTCAGCTCGAGCACCTGGCTGATGTTGAGCCCCTTGTAGCGCACCTCGAGCGTCTCGCGGTTGTAGCGCAGGCCGCGGCAGCTGTCGCAGGGCACGTACACGTCGGGCAGGAAGTGCATCTCGACCTTGATCACGCCGTCGCCCTGGCAGGCTTCGCAGCGCCCGCCGGCCACATTGAAGGAGAAGCGCCCGGCGCCGTAGCCGCGCTCGCGCGCCATCGGCACCTCGGCGAACAGCTCGCGGATCGGCGTGAACAGGCCCGTGTAGGTGGCCGGGTTGCTGCGCGGCGTGCGGCCGATCGGGCTCTGGTCGACGTCGATCACCTTGTCGAAGGCCTCGATGCCCTCGATCGCCTCGTGCGGCGCCGGATCCAGCTGGCTCTGGTACAGGTGCCGCGCCACCGCCGCGTACAGCGTGTCGTTGACCAGCGTGCTCTTGCCCGAACCCGAGACGCCGGTGACGCAGGTGAAGAGCCCGATCGGGATCTCGGCCGTCACGCGCTGCAGGTTGTTACCGCGGGCGCCGCTGACGCGCAGGCACAGGCCCAGCGCGCCGCGGGCGCCCAGCGCGCCGCCGGCCTCCTCGGCGAGCAGCGAGGCGTGCTGCCACGGCGTGCGCCGCCGCGGCACGGCGATGCGCAGGCGCCGCGCCAGGTAGCCGCCGGTGAGCGAGGCCTCGTTGGCGGCGAGCTGCTCGGGCGTGCCCTGCGCGATCACCTGCCCGCCGTGCACGCCGGCGCCGGGGCCGAGATCCACGCAATGGTCGGCGGCGCGGATCATGTCTTCGTCGTGCTCGACCACCAGCACGCTGTTGCCGAGGTCGCGCAGGTGCTTGAGCGTGCCGATCAGGCGCGCGTTGTCGCGCTGGTGCAGCCCGATGCTCGGCTCGTCGAGAACGTACATCACGCCGGTGAGGCCCGAGCCGATCTGGCTCGCCAGGCGGATGCGCTGCGCCTCGCCGCCCGAGAGCGTGTCGGCGCTGCGCTCGAGGCTCAGGTAGGCCAGGCCCACGTCGTTGAGGAACTGCAGCCGCGAGCGGATCTCGCGCACCACCTTGTCGGCGATCTCGGCCTTGGCGCCGGCCAGGCGCAGCGACTCGAAGTACGCCAGCGCCTCGGCCAGCGTGGCACGCTCGATCTCGAAGATGGCTTTGGACGTCGCGCCGTCGCTCGAGGCGAGGCGCACGTGGCGTGCCTCGCGCCGCAGTCGCGTGCCCTCGCACTGCGGGCAGGGCTTGGCAGCCTGGTAGCGGGCCAGATCCTCGCGCACGGCCACCGAATCGGTCTCGCGGTAGCGGCGCTCGAAGTTGGGGATGATGCCTTCGAAGGGATGCCAGCGCTTGACCGTGCGCGCGCGGCCCTTGGCCCCCTCTGCCTGGTAGACGAAGGGCACGTCCTGCGTGCCCGAGCCGTGCAGCAGCACCTGCTTCGCCTCGGCGCTCAGGTCCTGGAACGGCGTCTCGATGTCGAAGCCGTAGTGCTTGGCCACGCTGCGCAACATCGAGTGCGTGTAGGCATTGCGCCGGTCCCAGCCCTTCACGGCGCCGGCGGCCAGGCTCAGGCTGGGGAAGGCCACCACGCGCTCCGGGTCGAACCCGGTCACCTGGCCCAGGCCGTCGCAACCCGGGCAGGCGCCGACCGGCGAATTGAACGAGAACAGGCGCGGCTCCAGCTCGGCCAGCGCGTAGCTGCACACCGGGCAGGCGAAGCGGTTGGAGAACAGGTGCTCGCGGGCCGGCACCGGCCGGCGCGCCGCGTCGGTGCCGCCGCTGTCGATCTCCAGCGCGATGGCGCGGCCGTCGGCGATGCGCAGCGCCGCCTCGAAGCTTTCGGCCAGGCGCTGCTGCAGCTCGGGCCGCACGCGCAGCCGGTCGACCACGACGTCGATGTCGTGCTTCTCGGTCTTCTTCAGCTTCGGCAGGTCGGCCGCCTCGAACACTTGCGCCGGCGCGCCGCCGCTGCCGATGCGAAAGCGCACGAAGCCGCGCGCCTGCATGTCGGCAAACAGGTCGGAGAACTCGCCCTTGCGGTCGCGCGCCACCGGCGCCAGCACCATCAGCCGCGTCTCGGGCGGCAGCGCGAGCACGGCGTCGACCATCTGGCTCACGTTCTGCGCCTGCAGCGGCAGGCCGTGGTCGGGGCAATACGGCGTGCCGGCGCGTGCGAACAGCAGGCGCAGGTAGTCGTGGATCTCGGTGATCGTGCCCACCGTCGAGCGCGGGTTGTGCGAGCTTGCCTTCTGCTCGATGCTGATCGCCGGCGCCAGGCCCTCGATGAGATCGACATCGGGCTTGTCCATCAGCTGCAGGAACTGCCGCGCGTAGGCCGACAGGCTCTCGACGTAGCGGCGCTGGCCCTCGGCATACAGCGTGTCGAACGCCAGGCTCGACTTGCCCGATCCCGACAGCCCGGTGATCACCACCAGCCGGTGCTTCGGGATGTCGAGGTCGATGTTCTTGAGGTTGTGCGTGCGGGCGCCGCGCACGCGCAGCATCGGCGCGGTGGCGGAGCCTTCATCGGGCGGGCGGGGCATCGGCTGCGGGGCGGCGCGGCAAAACCGGGCATCTTAAGCCGCGGCCTCGTCGCGGCTGCAGGGCCCCGGTGCGGCGCGAGCGGTCAGCGCGGCGGCGCGAGGCGCGCCAGCTCGTCGGCCGTCATCGGCGCGAAGCGGATGCGCTGGCTCGGCTCGATCCAGCGCAGGCCCTGCTCCTCGATGCGCAGCAGCGCGGCCGGCTCGTCGTTGCGCCACCAGCGCAGCTCGGCGGCGCTGCCGCCGTCGTTGCGCTCGGCCACGTCGGCCCAGCGGCCGCGCGCCGCGTAGACCAGACGGGCCAGCCACGCCTGACCGTCGGCATCGAACGAGCGCGCCGAGGTGCCGGGATCGATCTGCCAGGTCCAGATCGCGCCGTGCGCGTCGCCGTCACTGCGCACGCGACGCAGCAGCGTCAGCGCCGGCGAGGGCGCCGCCGGCGCCTGCAAGGCCATCACGCCGCTGCCATGGGCCTCGGACGAAGAGGTTGCAGCGGCCGCGGGTGGCGATGCCCGCAACGCTCCATCGCTCTTGGCGGCTGGCGTGTCGCGGCCGGCCTGCTCGTCGGCGGCGCTGGGCGATGCCGGAGCCTTGCCCAGGACGGGAGGCGCTGCCTCGCGCACGACGGCAGGCGGCGTCTCTTGCGCCACCGGAGGCGGCGCTGCTTGCTTTGCCGCAGCTCGCGGCCGCGGCGCGGGCGGCGGCGGCGAGGTCGCCTTGGTCTGCTCGGTGGGCGCTGCCGCGCCGCCCGCCGCGCCCGTGGCCGTCGGTTGCGAAGGCTGCGCCACACCTGCCGCCGGCGTGCTCGCGGCCTCGGGAGCTGCAGGCTTCGTTGCCTCGGACTCCGCAGCGCGTTCCTCGCGCAGCGGCGACGGCAGGTCCTCGCCGTACCACAGGCCCACGACGAGCGCAGCCACCATGCCGGCGGCGATGCTGCCGGCCCAGCGCGGCGCCAGCAGCGCCTGCAGCCTCACCCTCAGCGGCACATGGCGTTCGGGCACCACGCGCGGCGGCGCCGGCTCCGCCACGGGCGCGGCGCGCACCGGGCGATGCACCTGCCGCGCAGCGGACAGGATGGCATGGCTCACGTGCGCGGGCGCCGACAGGCCATGGTCGGGCGCGTGGCGCAGCGCGGCGCGCAGGTGTTCGTCGCGCGGCGCGTCGCCGGTGTCGTCGTCGCGTGGGTTCACGGCCGCGCTCCCAGTTTCGCCGCGTCGAGGTAGGCGCCCATGCAGCCGCGCAGCTTGCTCATCGCGTAGCGCAGCCGGCTCTTGGCGGTCTCGAACCCGACCTCCAGCGCGCGGGCGATCTCGTCGAGGGCGATGCCGTCTTCGTGGTGCAGCAGGAACGTGGCCCGCTGCGCCGTCGGCAGCTGCTCCAGGCAGTCGAGCAAGCGCGCGCCGGCGCGGCGCCAGAACACGATGTTGTCGATCGCCTCGTCGGGCCGGGGCCAGTGCGTCCAGGGCACGCCGGTGGGTTCGAACGGCTCGGCCTCGTCGCCCTCGGGCAGCGACTGCTCGCGGCCGCTCCGGCGCAGCACGTCGAGCGCCCGGTGGTGCGCGAGCGTGAACAGCCAGGTGCGGAACTGCGCACCGTCGCGGGCGCGGTAGCGGTCCTTGGCCTGCAGAACGCGCATCCAGGTGTCCTGGAACACCTCGTCGGCCTGCGTGGCCGCCGAGCGGCCGAGCAGCCGCCGCACGAAGCGGTACAGCGCTGCTTCGTGCCGCTCGTACAGCCGCGCGAAAGCGTCCACGTCGCCGCCGGCGAACGCGGCCATCAGGGCCACGTCGTCGGCGGCGCCGTCGTCGTCGAGGAAGGTCGAGTCGCGCATGGGGAAGGCGGAGTCTGCCATGGCGCCGCCGTGCAGCGGCCGCCACTTCGCATTCAACGCGCGGGGCGCTGCCGCGGGGTCAATGCTTCGGCGCAGGCGAGCCGTTAGCATGGCCGACATGAGCTGGGCCAGGCTGGTGCATGTTTCGGTCCGCCTGCGCGCCGCGGCGGCCGCGCTGGTTTGCGCCGGCCTGGCTGCGGGCTGCGGCGGCGGCATCAGCATCGGGCTGGGCTATGGCGGCGACCTCGACCAGCCGCCCGAGGTGGCGCTTGCCGCCAGCGTCACCGAGGCGCTGCCCGGCGCGATCGTGCGCCTGGTCGCCGCGGCGACCGACGATGGCGGCGTCGACGAGGTGGCTTTCATGCGCCGCCTCGACGACGGCAGCTTGATCGTGGTGGCGACCGACCGCAGCCAGCCCTTCGACGCCGAGGTCACCGTGCCCGCCGTGGCGGCCGGCACGGTGCTGCGCTACGTGGCTCGCGCCACCGACACGGCGGGGCAGAGCCGCGACAGCGCGCCGGTGTCGATCACGGTGCGCTGAATCGGGGCCGGCGGACCCCAGCGCCGGCCTCAGGCGGCCTGCAGCACGCGCAGGATCTGCGGCCCGTAGGCCTGGAGCTTCTTGCTGCCCACGCCACTGATGCCGGCCAGCGCGGTGAGCGTGTCGGGCTGCTCGCGCGCCATCTCGGCCAGCGTGGCGTCGTGGAACACCACGTAGGCCGGCAGGTTGTGCTCGCGCGCGACCTCGGCGCGCCAGGCCTTCAGCGCGGCGAAGCGTTCGGTTGCCGATTCATCCAGCGGCACCGGCGCCGGCTTGGGCTTGCCGGCCTTGCCGCCGGAGCGCGAACGGCGCGCGTTCACCGGCTCGGCGGGCACGCGCAGCATCAGCGTGGCATCGCCCTTGAGCACCGCGCGCGCCGAGGTCGTGAGCTCCAGCGTGCCGTACTCGCCCACGCTGGCCAGGTGGCCGAGGGCGATCAGCTGGCGCAGCACGCCGCGCCACTGCGCCTCGGAGAGGTCGGCGCCGATGCCGAAGGTGGAGAGCTGGTCGTGGCCGTGCTGCCGCACCTTGTCGGTGGTCTTGCCGCGCAGCACGTCGATCAAGTGCACGGCGCCGAAACTCAGGCCCGAATGCTGGCGGAAGCGGTAGATGCAGCTCAGCGCCTTGCGTGCGGCCTCGGTGGCGTCCCACGCCGCGGGCGGCGCCAGGCAGTTGTCGCAGTTGCCGCAGGGCTGACTGGCCTGCCCGAAGTAGCCGAGCAGCCGCACGCGCCGGCAGTCGAGCCCCTCGGCCAGCGCGAGCAGCGCATCGAGCTTGGCGCGCTGCACGCGCTTGAATTCCTCGGGCGCGGTGCTGTCGTCGATCATGCGGCGCTGGTTCACCACGTCGGCCAGGCCGTAGGTCATCCATGCGTCGGCGGCGAGGCCGTCGCGGCCGGCGCGGCCGGTCTCCTGGTAGTAGCCCTCGATGTTCTTCGGCAGGTCGAGGTGCGCCACGAAGCGCACGTCGGGCTTGTCGATGCCCATGCCGAAGGCGATGGTGGCCACCATCACCAGGCCGTCTTCGCGCAGGAAGCGGTCCTGATTCGCCTTGCGTACCTCGGCTTCCATGCCGGCGTGGTACGGCAGCGCAGCGATGCCCTCGCCGCGCAGGAACTCGGCCGTCTCCTCGACCTTCTTGCGGCTCGCGCAGTAGACGATGCCGGCCTCGCCGTCGTGCTCGTCGCGGACGAAGCGCAGCAGCTGCGCGCGCGGGTTGTCCTTCTCGACGATGGTGTAGCGGATGTTGGGCCGGTCGAAGCTGGCGACGAAGGCGCGCGCGCCTTGCAGCTGCAGCCGCTCGAGGATGTCGCGGCGCGTGTGGTCGTCGGCGGTGGCGGTGAGCGCCAGGCGCGGCACGCCCGGATAGCGTTCGTGCAGCACCGCGAGGCCGAGGTATTCCTCGCGGAAGTCGTGGCCCCACTGGCTCACGCAATGCGCCTCGTCGATGGCGACGAGGCTCAGCAGGCCGCGCTCGTGCAGCGAGTCGAGCATGGCCAGGAAGCGCGGCGTGAGGATGCGCTCCGGCGCCGCGTACAGCAGCACCAGCCGGCCGGCGAGCAGCTCGCGCTCGATCTGCCGCGCCTCGTCGCCGTCGAGCGTGGAGTTGAGGAACGCGGCATGCACGCCGCTTTCTTCCAGCGCGCCGACCTGGTCGTGCATCAGCGCGATCAGCGGGCTCACCACCAGCGTCACGCCGTGGCCGGCGCGATGGCGCGCGATCGCCGGCACCTGGTAGCACAGGCTCTTGCCGCCGCCGGTGGGCATCAGCACCAGCGCGTCGCCGCCGCCGAGCACATGCTGCACGATCGCCGCCTGCTGGCCGCGGAACGCGGCGTAGCCGAACACCTGCTGCAGGATGGACAGCGCCGTGTCGGGTTCGGCGAGCGCGGTGTCGGTGCTGTGGGGCATGGCGCGGCAATGGTACCGGCGCCCGTGGCGCCCACGAGGCTGCGCGGCGGTTGACACCCTCCAGTGGGCCCGCCGAAGGGTCACCCGCCGGGGCGATGGGCCGCCGAGGCCGCCTCGCTATGATGACCGTCATCGGGGCGCGCAGGTCTGCACGCAACCCCACCGGCACGACGACACAAGGAGCGCACGCCATGGCATCGGTCAACAAGGTGATCCTGATCGGCAATCTCGGCCGCGACCCGGAGGTGCGCTACACGCCCAGCGGCGCCGCGGTGTGCAACGTGAGCCTGGCCACCACGCGCAACTGGAAGAGCAAGGACAGCGGCGAGCGCCAGGAGGAAACCGAGTGGCACCGCGTGGTGTTCTACGACCGCCTGGCCGAGATCGCCGGCGAGTACCTCAAGAAGGGCCGCTCGGTCTACGTCGAGGGCCGGCTGAAGACCCGCAAGTGGCAGGACAAGGAAGGCAAGGACAACTACACCACCGAGGTCATCGCCGACCAGATGCAGATGCTCGGCAGCCGCGAGGGCATGGGCGGCGGCGGTGGTGGTGGCGACGACCACGGCGAGCCGCGCAGCGCGCCGGCACCGCGCGCGCCCGCCGGCAAGCCCGCGGCCAAGTCCGAGTCCAAGAGCGCCACCGGCTTCGACGACATGGACGACGACATCCCGTTCTAGCGAGCGGCGTTTGCGCTGACGCCCCGCCGCGGCGGGGCGTTGTCGTCTTGTGCGCCCGTGCGGGAAGTCGCGCTGCGCCGGTGTCCCGGGTTGATACCCTTCAGGGTATGTGATAGCATACCGGCATGGGTATCAAGAATCGCTCCTTGCCGCTGGCCACCGTGGCCGCGATCGTGCTGCTGCTCGCCGCCCCGGCGCGTTCCGAACCGGTGCCGGTGCTCGCCGTCGCGCCGCAGGCCGCGAGCGCGGCGTTCGAGCTCGAAGGCGTGGTGCAGGCGGTGCGCCAGGCCACGCTGGCGGCCCAGGTGGGCGGCAACGTGGTCAGCCTGCCGGTGAAGGCCGGCGACCGCCTCAAGGCCGGCCAGCTGGTGGCGCGGCTCGATGCGCGCGACGCGCAGGCCGCCTTGCAGCGCAGCGACGCCGGTGTCGCGCAGGCCGAAGGCGTGCTGCGCAGCGCCAGGCTGGCGGCAGAACGCACGCGCGAGCTGCGGCGCCAGGGCTTCGTGAGCCAGTCCGCGCTCGACGTGGCCGAGACCGAGCTGTCCACCGCGCAGGCCGCGGCCGACCAGGCGCGCGCCGCGCGCAGCCAGTCGGCGCTGACGCAGGGCTACGCGACGATCGCCGCGCCGTTCGAGGCCGTGGTGCTCGCCACGCACGTGGAGCAGGGCGACCTCGCGCTGCCGGGCCGCGCGGTGGCCACGCTGTACGCGCCGGGCGCGATGCGCGTGGCGGTGCAGATCCCGGCCTCGCGCGCATCTGCCGCGCGCGCCGCGCAGCGCGTGAGCCTGCGCCTGCCCGATGGGCAGGTGGTCAAGCCGGTGCAACAGACCTTCCTGCCGAGCAGCGACCCGGTGTCGCAGACGGTGGAGCTGCGGCTGGATCTCGATGCGCGCAGCGCGCAGGCGCTGCTGCCCGGCCAGCCGGTGGCGGCGCAGTTCGAAGGCGCGTCGTCCGCGCCGGCAGCCAGCGCAGTGTGGCTGCCGCGCGCCGCGGTGATGCAACGCGGCGAGCTGACGGCGGTGTACGTGGCGCAGGGCGAGGGCTTTTCGCTGCGCAGCGTGCGCAGCGGCGTCACCACCGCCGACGGCCGGGTGCAGGTGTGGGCCGGCCTGCAGCCGGGCGACCGCATCGCCGCCGACGCCGTGCGCGCCGGGCTCGCCGGCGCGACGCCGGCGCGCTGAGATCGACGTGGCAAGAACCGTGAGCATCGACACCGCGCTCGGCATCTCGGGCCGCCTGGCCCGCGCCTTCCAGGCCAACGCCATCACGCCGCTGCTGGCGTTGGTGCTGATGCTGATGGGGCTGTTCGCGGCGCTGGTCACGCCGCGCGAGGAAGAGCCGCAGATCAACGTCACGATGGCCAACGTGATCGTGCCGTTCCCGGGCGCCGCTGCGGCCGACGTGCAGAACATGGTGGCGCGCCCGGCCGAGCAGGTGCTGGCGCAGATCGCCGGCATCGAGCACACGACCTCGGTATCGCGGCCCGGCGTGGCGGTGATGACGGTGCAGTTCAAGGTCGGTGTGCCGCGCACCGAAGCGCTGGTGCGCCTGTACGACGTGCTCAACGCCAACCAGGACTGGCTGCCGCGCGACCTCGGCGCGCTGGCGCCGATCGTCAAACCCAAGGGCATCGACGACGTGCCGATCCTCGCCGTCACGCTGTGGCGGCGCGACGCCTCGAGCGCGCTCGACCTGCAGGCCGTGGCGCACACGCTGGAGACCGAACTCAAGCGCGTGGCCGGCACGCGCGAGGTGCAGACGATCGGCGCGCCCGGGCGCGTGCTGCAGGTCGCGCTCGACCCGGCCCGGCTGCGCGAACGCGGCGTCGACGTGACGCGGCTGCGCGGCGCGATCACCGCGGCCAATCTGGGCATGCCGTCGGGCTCGGTGCTGGAGCCGACGGGCGAGCGTGCCGCGCAGATGCTCGCGGTGCAGACCGGTGAATTCCTGCGTTCGGCCGACGACCTGGGCGACCTCGTTGTCGGCGTGCAGGCGGGGCGGCCGGTCTACCTGCGCGAGGTGGCGCGCATCGACGCGGCGGCGGCGCAGCCTTCGGCCTACGTCTGGTTCACGCCGGGCGCCGCAGCGTCGGCTGGCGGCGCTGCCTCGGCGGCGGCAGGCGGTGTGCATCCGGCGATCACGATGGCGGTGACCAAGAAGCCGGGCCAGAACGCGGTCGACGTGTCGCGCGCGCTGCGGCAGCGCCTGGCCGAACTGCGCAACACCGTGCTGCCGCCCGACGTGCAGATGACGGTCACGCGCGACTACGGCGAGACGGCGGCCGAGAAGGCCAACAAGCTGATCAGCAAGCTCGCGTTCGCCACCGGATCGGTGATCCTGCTGGTGGGGCTGGCGCTGGGCCGGCGCGAGGCCGTCATCGTCGGCGCGGCGGTGATCCTGACGCTGACCGCGACGCTGTTCGCCTCGTGGGCCTGGGGCTTCACGCTGAACCGCGTGTCGCTGTTCGCGCTGATCTTCTCGATCGGCATCTTGGTCGACGATGCGATCGTCGTCGTCGAGAACATCCACCGCCACCAGCAGCTCGAGCCGGGCCGGCCGCTGGCGCAGATCATTCCCGCCGCGGTCGACGAAGTCGGCGGCCCGACCATCCTGGCCACGCTGACGGTGATCGCCGCGCTGCTGCCGATGGCCTTCGTGAGCGGGCTGATGGGCCCGTACATGGGGCCGATCCCGATCAACTCGTCGCTGGGCATGGCGCTGTCGCTGGCGATCGCCTTCACGGTGACGCCATGGCTCGCGCTGAAGTTGATGAAGCCGCATGGAGCTGCACACGGCAGCGCATCGGCCGCCACCGCGCAGGGCCGGCTGCAGCGCATCGCGCAGCGGCTGCTCGCGCCGCTGCTGGCCAGCGCACGCAAGCGCTGGCTGCTGGCCGGCGGCATCGCGGCGGCGCTGGCGCTGAGCGTCGGCCTGGCGGCGGTGCAGGCGGTGGTGCTGAAGATGCTGCCGTTCGACAACAAGTCGGAGTTCCAGGTCGTCGTCGACATGCCGGCCGGCACGCCGCTGGAAGACACCGCGGCGGCGTTGCAGGCGATGGGCGCGCACCTCGCGCGCCAGAGCGAAGTGCGCGACGTGCAAGGCTATGCCGGCACCGCGGCGCCGATCACCTTCAACGGCCTGGTGCGGCAGTACTTCCTGCGCGCCGACGCGGAGCTCGGCGACCTGCAGGTCAACCTCGTCGACAAGGCGCACCGCCACGAGCAGAGCCATGCCATCGCGCAGCGGCTGCGGCCCGAGCTGGAGAAGATCGCGGCGCCGTTCAACGCGCGCGTCAAGGTGGTCGAGGTGCCGCCGGGCCCGCCGGTGCTGAGCCCGCTGGTGGCCGAGGTCTACGGCCCCGACGAGGCCGGCCGCCAGCAGCTCGCGCGCCGGTTGGCCGACGCCTTCGCGGCGACGCCGGGCGTGGTCGGCGTCGACACCACGCTGAAGGAAGACGCGCCGCGCGCCTTCATCCGCGTGCAGCGCCAGCGCGCCGAGTCGCTGGGCATCGCGGTGTCGCAGGTGGCGCAGACGGTGCAGGCCGCGCTGTCGGGCAGCGACGCCGCGTATCTGCACGACGGCCAGTCGAAGTACCCGGTGCCGGTGCGGCTGCAGCTGCCGCGCGAGTCGCAGGTCGGCCTCGACAGCCTGCTCGCGCTGCCGCTGCGCGCAGCCAACGGACAGCTCGTGCCGCTGTCTGAACTCGTGCGCGTGGAACGCGGCGTGATCGACAAGCCGCTCTTCACCAAGGACCTGCAGACCGTGAGCTACGTGATCGGCGACGTGGCCCCCGGCGGCGGCGCAGGCGCCGATTCGAAGGCAGGCGCCGACTCGCCGCTGTACGGCCTGGCGGCGATCCGCTCGCGGCTGACGGCCGCCGCGCTGCCCAACACCGGCGCGCTCGGCGAGTACTGGATCGCACAGCCGAGCGACCCCTATCGCCAGTACGCGATCAAGTGGGACGGCGAGTGGCAGGTCACCTACGAGACCTTCCGCGACATGGGCGCCGCCTACGCGGTCGGTCTGGTGCTGATCTACCTGCTCGTCGTCGCGCAGTTCCGCAGCTACCTGACGCCGCTGGTGATCATGGCGCCGATCCCGCTCACCGTGATCGGCGTGATGCCGGGCCACGCGCTGCTCGGCGCGCAGTTCACCGCCACCTCGATGATCGGCATGATCGCGCTGGCCGGCATCATCGTGCGCAACTCGATCCTGCTGGTCGACTTCATCGAGCTGCAGACGCGCTCCGGCGTGCCCTTCCGCGACGCCGTGATCGCGTCGGCGGCGGTGCGCGCGCAGCCGATCGCGCTGACCGCGCTGGCGGCGATGCTCGGCGCCTTCTTCATCCTCGACGACCCGATCTTCAACGGCCTGGCCGTGGCGCTGATCTTCGGCATCTTCGTCTCCACCGCGCTGACGCTGGTGGTGATCCCGGTTCTGTACTACGCCGTGTACCGGCGCCACCATGAAGGAGTGACCCCATGACCGTCGACCGTTTGATCCGCATCTTCGCCGGCAGCTTCATCCTGCTGTCGCTCGCCCTCGGCGTCGAGGGCAGCCCGCTGTTCGCGAACCGCTGGTGGCTGGCCTTCACGGCCTTCGTCGGCGCCAACCTGCTGCAGTTCGGCTTCACGCAGGTCTGCCCGCTGGGCTGGATGCTCGAGAAGCTCGGGGTGCCGAAGGTGGTGCCGCAGGCACGCTGAAGCCGCGCGCAGCGCGATGCGCCGAGGGCAGCGACAATGACGACCGAACGAACACCCCCCGGGGTTCCGGAGGCCTGCACCATGGCGAAGCTCACCGACGACGACGCGCGCACCGATCTGCTCAACCGCCTCAAGCGGGCCGAAGGCCAGCTGCGCGGCGTGCAGCGCATGATCGAGAGCGGCGAGCCCTGCCTGGATATCGCCGGCCAGATGGCGGCGGTGCGCAAGGCGCTCGACAGCGCCTACGTGCGCATGACCGTGTGTTTCATGCAGCAGGAGCTGCAATCCCGGCTGGCGCCCGACGCCAAGCGCGAGCAGGCCCTGGCCGGCGTGCTCGACGAGGTGCAGACGCTGCTGGGCAAGGTGCGCTGAACGTCGCCGCGACGTTCGCGCCCGAAAGGAGCCGATCGATGAGCGAGGAACGCGTGACCGTGCAACTGGCGCAGCGCCAGGACTACGCCTTCGACAACCGCTTCGGCGCCGCGGTGCCGGATCTGCTCAGCGACGAGCCGGCGCCGCTGGGCGCCGGCACCGGACCCTCGCCGGTGCAGCTGCTGGCCAGCGCCGTGGGCAACTGCCTCGCGGCGTCGCTGCTGTTCGCGCTGCGCAAGTTCAATCCGCAGGCGGCCGGGCGCATCAGCGCCGAGGTGACGGCCGAGAGCGGCCGCAACGCCGAGCGGCGCCTGCGCATCCTTGGCCTGCAGGCGCGGCTGACGATCGGTGAGGACGTGTCGAAGTTTCAGCACCTCGATCGCGTGCTCGCCAGCTTCGAGGATTTCTGCACCGTGACCGCCAGCGTGCGCGCCGGCATTCCGGTGACGGTGCAGGTGTTCGACGCACGCGGCGTGCAGATCAAGTGAACTCATGAAGGGGATAGCGATGATTCAGCGTCGTTCGTGGCTGCTGCGGCTGGCGGCCGTGGCGGGCATCGTCGCCACCGGTGTGGCGTTGAGCGTGGCGCAGGCCCAGGGCCGGAAGGACACCGCGGTGATCGCGATGACGCTCGAGCCGCCGGGGCTGGACCCGACGGCCGGCGCCGCCTCGGCGATCGGCGAGGTGGTGCACTACAACGTGCTGGAGACGCTGACCAAGATCGAGTCCGACGGCAGCATCAAGCCGCTGCTGGCGCAGAGCTGGACGGTCACGCCCGACAACAAGACCTGGGGCTTCAAGCTGCGCGAAGGCGTGAAGTTCCACAACGGCGAGCCGTTCAACGCGGCGACGGTGAAGTTCTCGTTCGAGCGCGCGGTGGCGCAGGGCTCGGTGAACAAGGACAAGCCGGTGTTCGCCAACATCGTCAACATCGCCACCACCGACGACCACACGGTGGTGCTGACGCTGAAGAACCCGAACCCCGACTTCCTGTTCCAGCTCGGGCAGACCACGGCCTCGATCGTCGAGCCCAAGAGCGCGGCCACCAACAACACGCAGCCGGTGGGCACGGGGCCGTTCCGCCTGGAGGCGTGGAACAAGGGCTCGGCCATCGTGCTCGCGCGCTGGGACGGCTTTCGCGACGCCAAGGCGGTGAAGCTGCGCCGCGTGACGATCCGCTTCATCAGCGACGCCGCGGCGCAGGTGGCGGCGATGCTCTCGGGCGACGTCGATGCGTTCCCGCGCGTGGCCGCGGCGCGCAGCCTGGATCAGTTCCGCAACGACAAGCGCTTCCAGGTGCTGATCGGCGGCTCGCGCTCCAAGACCATCCTCGCGATCAACAACAAGCGCAAGCCGCTCGACGACGTGCGCGTGCGCCGCGCGATCGCGATGGCGATCGACCGCAAGGCGGTGATCGAAGGCGCGGCCGAAGGCTTCGGCACGCCGATCGGCAGCTTCTACGTGCCCGGCGCGCCGGGCTACGTGGATCTCACCGCGGTCAACGCCTACGCGCCGGAGAAGTCGCGCGCGCTGCTCAAGGAGGCGGGCGTCGCCGCGCCGCTGGAGCTGACGATGAAGCTGCCGCCCACGCCCTACGCGCGCCAGGGCGGCGAGGTGATCGCGGCGCAGCTGGCCAAGGTGGGCATCAACGCCAAGCTCGAGAACGTCGAGTGGGCGCAGTGGCTGTCGGGCGTGTACGGCCAGAAGGCCTACGACCTGACGGTGATCGCCCACGTGGAGCCGCTGGACTTCGGCAACTTCGCGCGGCCGGGCTACTACTGGGGCTACGAGTCGGCGGCGTTCAACGCGCTGTGGGCCAAGATCAACGCCACCGCCGACGCCAAGGAGCGCAACGGCTACCTCGCCGAAGCGCAGCGCCTGGTGGCCGACGACGCCGTGGCGGCGTACCTCTACCAGCCGACCTGGATCACCGTGGCCAAGGCGGGCTTGAAGGGCCTGTGGAAGGACGCGCCGATCCTGGCCAACGACCTGTCGGCGCTCGCCTGGCAGTGACCGCGCCCGACCGCGCAAGCGCCATCGAGCGGCGGCAGTTCAAGCGGCGCTGATCGGCGTGGTGTCGGGCTGCGCGGGCAGCCCTTCGAGGTGCGCGGCGTCGGCCCACTGCACGATGCGCAGCGCGGCGCCGTCCCACTGCAGCCGGTTGATGCCGGTGTTGGGGATGTCGCAGGCGCGCGGGCCGTGCAGCGGCAGCCCCTGCGCGCCGCGCCACAGCATGTCGAGCACGCCGCCGTGCGTGAACACCGCGACGCGCGCACCGGCGTGGCGCTGCACCAGCGCTTCGACTGCGCGCCAGACCCGCGCATGGAAGCTGCGCACGCTCTCGCCGCCGCCGGGCAGCGCGTAGTCGGCATCGTGGCGGATCCATTGCGCCCACAGCTCCGGGTGGCGCTCGACGATGGTCGGCACGTCGAGGCCCTCGAGCACGCCGAAGGCCTGCTCGCGCCACAGCGGCTCGGTCTGCACCGCGACTTCGCGTGCCGCGGCGGCGGCCGTGGTGCGCGCGCGCTGCAGGTCGCTGGCGATCACCACGTCGAAGCGTTCGTCGGCCAGGCGCTCGGCGAGCCGGCGCGCCTGCTGCTCGCCGGTGGCGTTGAGCGGCACGTCGATCTGCCCCTGGAAGCGATGCTGCCGGTTCCAGTCGGTCTCGCCGTGGCGGATGACGATCAGCTCGGTCATGATGCGTATTGTCCGATCAATCGATGACGATGCGATGTACGAGATCGTGCTGCTGCCTGGCCTGGCCTGTGATGAGTCGCTGTGGCGTGATCAAGTTCCCGCGCTGCGCGCAGCCGGCCATCGCGTTAGCGTGAGCGACGTGCACCGCCGCCACGCCGACCTGCCGCAGATGGCGCGCGCGCTGCTGAGCGAGCACGACGCAGCGCTGGTGCTGGTGGGCAGCTCGATGGGCGGCATGCTCGCGCTGCACGCGCATCGCGAGGCGCCCGAGCGCGTGGCGGCGATGGCGCTGCTGTCCACGACCGCGCAGCCCGACACGCCGGCGTTGATCCAGCTGCGCCGCGACGCGATCGGCGAGTTCGAGCAGGGCCGCGCCGAGACCGTGCTGCGCATCAATGCGGCCTTGGCGTTCCATCCCGACCATGCGGCCGACGCGGCGCGAGTGGACGACTACGTGAGCCGCATCCTCGCCGGCGGCGTGGATCAGCTGATCGCGCAGAACCGCGCCGTGATGGCGCGCGAGGACATGCGGCCCTGGCTGTGCGAGGTGCGTTGCCCGCTGCTGGTGGCCTGCGGTGATGCCGATCTGCTCACGCCGCCGGCGATGTCGGCGGAGATCGCGCGGGCAGTGCCGCAGGCGCGGCTCGAGGTCGTGGCGTGCGCCGGGCATCTGTTGACCTGGGAGCAGCCCGAGGCGGTGAACGCGCTGTTGTTACAGTGGCTGCGCACGCTGGAGCCGGCGGCCTGAATCGCCTCGGTCGGGGCCGTGAATGCAGGGATTCCCCCCGGGGTGGGCGGGCGTTGGAGCGCCTGCTTTTACGTTTCCGATCTTGTCGCCGCCGGCGAAAGCCGACACCATCGATTCATCATCCGAGGCTGCTGCCCTGCACGATCAACATGACTCCGCGACTTCCGCTGTGCGCCCTGGCCCTTGCCGCGATCACCGCCGCCGGCGGCGCGCTGGCGCAGTCCGACAAGGTGGCCGACGACTGCGAGGCCGCGGTCACCGAAGCGGTCAAGCGCATGCGCGGCAAGGACGCACAAGACGTGCAGTTCGCGAAGAGCAGGCGCGTGTTCACCGCCACTGGCGATGACGAGACCAGCCTGCGCGGCGAGGGCCGCTATAAGGGTGCGTCGGGCCGCGCGATGCCGTTCAACTACAGCTGCGCCTTCAATGCCAAGACCGGCGCCACGTCGGGCGTGGTGTTCCGCGAGCTGGCTCCGTTGGCCGACGAGAAGACCTGGCAGCCGAACCTGACCTACGTGTCGCCCGAAGCCTGCGAAGGCGCCGCCGCCGCGACGCTGAAGACCAAGAACCCGCGCGTCGGCCGCATCGTGCTCGACAGCGAATCGCGCCGCCTCTCGCCAGGCCCCGACGACCGCATCGTGCTCGAGGGCCGCGGCGCGCTCGAGCGCGCGCCCGGCATGAACAGCGTGCCCTTCACCTACGCTTGCGAGGTGGAGCCGCGCAACGGGCGTATCGTGAGCATCCGCACGAGTCAGTAGCGGCCGTCAGCGCCGACGCCTGCGCGATCACGCCGACGCCTCGGCGATCACGCCGCCGCCGAGGCACACCTCGCCGTCGTACACCACCGCCGACTGGCCCGGCGTGACCGCCCATTGCGGCTCGTCGAAGCGCAGCGCGAAGCCGCCGTCGTGGCGCTCGAGCGTGCACGGCGCATCGGCCTGGCGATAACGCGTCTTGGCGGCATAGCGGCCCGGCAGCGGCGGCGAGCCCGACACCCAGGCCGCGTCGGCGGCGCTCAGGCGCTCCGACAGCAGCCACGGGTGGTCGTGCCCCTGCACCACTCGCAGCACGTTGCGCGCGAGCTCCTTGCGCGCCACGTACCAGGGTTCGTGCTCGGCGCCGCCGCGTGCGCCCCCTTCTTTCACGTTCCTCTTCACGCCGCCGATGCCGAGGCCCTGGCGCTGGCCGAGCGTGTAGAAGCTCAAGCCCACGTGCTGCCCCAGCACGCGGCCGCGATCGTCCTCGATCGGCCCAGGTGCGTGGCTCAGGTAGCGGTTGAGGAACTCGCGGAACGGCCGCTCGCCGATGAAGCAGATGCCGGTGGAGTCCTTCTTCTTCGCGTTGGGCAGGCCGATCTCGGCGGCGAGGCGGCGCACCTCGGTCTTTCGCAGCTCGCCGAGCGGGAACAGCGTCTTCGCGAGCTGGGCCTGGTTCAGCCGGTGCAGGAAGTAGCTCTGGTCCTTGGCCGGGTCCAGGCCCTCGAGCAGCTCGAAGCGGCCATCGCGCTGGCCCCCGGGCCCCATCGCGGCCGGGTTCCATCGGACCCGCGCATAGTGCCCGGTGGCGATGTGCTCGGCGCCCAGGCGCAGCGCGTGGTCGAGGAAGGCCTTGAACTTGATCTCGGCGTTGCACAGCACGTCGGGGTTGGGCGTGCGGCCGGCGCCGTATTCGCGCAGGAACTCGGCGAACACGCGGTCCTTGTACTCGGCCGAGAAGTTCACGTGTTCGAGTTCGATGCCGATCACGTCGGCCACCGCGGCGGCGTCGACGAAGTCGACGTTGCTCGAACAGTATTCGCTGTCGTCGTCGTCTTCCCAGTTCTTCATGAACAGGCCCACGACCTCGAAGCCCTGGCGCACGAGCAGCCACGCGGCGACCGCGGAATCGACCCCGCCCGACAGGCCGACCACCACGCGAGACTTGCGCATCTTCGAATTCTATTTTTCCAGCGGCGCCGCCAGCACCGAGGCATCGGCGTAGATCAGCTCCAGCGGATAGCGCTGTCCGGCAAGGTGGTCGTCGATGCAGCGCATCAGCAGCGGGCTGCGGTGGCGCGCGGCCTGCGCGCGCAGCTCCTGCGGCGTGAGCCACAGCGTGCGCACGATGTCGGCGTCGAGCACATGCCCCGGCAGCGGCTCGGACACCTCGCCCGAGAAGGCCAGCCGCACGAAGGTCACGTCGGCGCCGGGCGCCGCGCGCTGCACCCGCGACAGGTACACGCCGAGCAGCGCGGCGGGCGTGAAGCGGCGAGTGGTTTCCTCGAGCGCCTCTCGCACCACGGCCTGCAGCGGTGTTTCACCTGGATCAAGATGCCCCGCCGGATTGTTCAGCTTCAGGCCCTCGGGCGTGTGCTCCTCCACCAGCAGGTAGCGGCCGTCGCGTTCGACGATCGCGGCCACCGTCACACTCGTCTTCCATCGGGTGTCACCCATGCGGCAATGCTAACGATGGCTGGCAGAATGCGGCCGCGACCGGAGGAGTGCAGTCCATGGCATTGACGATCGGAGTCCCCAGGGAAACCACGGCGGGCGAGAAGCGCATCGCCACCGTGCCGGAGGTGGTGGAGAAGCTCGTCAAGCTGGGCTTCAAGGTGGCGGTGCAAAGCGGCGCGGGCGACGCGGCGAACTTCGCCGACGACACCTACCGCGCCGCCGGGGCCGAGGTGATGCCCACGGCCGACGCCTTGTGGTCCAAGGCCGACATCGTGTTCAAGGTGCGCCCGCCCAGCGCGGCCGAGGTGGCGCTGATGCGCGAAGGCGGCACGCTGATCGGCTTCGTCTGGCCGGCGCAGAACCCCGAGCTGATGCAGCAGCTGGCGGCGAAGAAGGCCACCGTGCTGGCGATCGACTCGCTGCCGCGGCAGCTGTCGCGGGCGCAGAAGATGGACGCACTCACCTCGATGGCCGGCATCAGCGGCTACCGCGCGGTGATCGAGGCCGCCAACGCGTTCGGGCGCTTTTTCAACGGCCAGGTCACCGCCGCGGGCAAGGTGCCGCCGGCCAAGGTGTTCATCGCCGGCGCCGGCGTGGCGGGGCTCGCCGCCATCGGCACCGCTGCGAACCTGGGCGCCATCGTGCGTGCCAACGACACGCGCGCCGAGGTGGCCGATCAGGTGGTCTCGCTCGGCGGCGAATTCGTCAAGGTCGACTACGAGGAAGAAGGCTCCGGCGGCGGCGGCTACGCCAAGGTGATGAGCGAGGGCTTCCAGGCCGCGCAGCGCGAGATGTACGCCAAGCAGGCGCGCGAGGTCGACATCATCATCACCACCGCGCTGATCCCGGGCAAGCCGGCGCCCAAGCTGATCAGCGCCGAGATGGTGCGCAGCATGAAGCCCGGCAGCGTGATCGTCGACATGGCCGCCGAGCAGGGCGGCAACTGCGAGCTCACCGAGCCCGGCCAAGCGGTGGTGAAGCACGGCGTCACGATCATCGGCTACACCGACCTCGCCAGTCGTCTCGCCAAGCAGAGCTCGACGCTGTACGCCAACAACCTGCTGCGCCTGACCGAGGAGCTGTGCAAGACCAAGGACGGCGTCGTCAACGTCAACATGGAAGACGACGCCATCCGCGGCCTCACGGTGATCAAGGACGGCACCGTCACCTGGCCGCCGCCGCCGCTGAAGCTGCCGGCGCCGCCGCCCAAGCCGGCTGCAGGCGCCGTGGTGAGCGCCGCGCCGAAGGGCCACGGCCACGGCAGCAGCGAGCCGATGCCAGCGCAGTCGCTGGCCATCGTGTTCGCCATCGGCGCGCTCGCGCTGCTTGGCGTGGGCCTGTACGCGCCGGCGTCGTTCCTCGCGCACTTCACGGTGTTCGTGCTCGCCTGCTTCATCGGCTACATGGTGATCTGGAACGTGACGCCGTCGCTGCACACGCCGCTGATGAGCGTGACCAACGCGATCTCGTCGATCATCGCCATCGGCGCGCTGATCCAGATCGCGCCGCCGCTCGGTGGTGCGGCCGGGGGAGCCGACCGGCCCTCGGGGCTGATCCTCGGCATGGCGGTGCTGGCGCTGGTGCTCACCGCCGTCAACATGTTCGGCGGCTTCGCGGTCACGCGGCGCATGCTGGCGATGTTCCGCAAGTGAAGAACAACAAGAGGGAACGGACATGACCGACAGCCTCGCCACGGTCGCCTACATCGGCGCGACCGTCCTCTTCATCCTCAGCCTCGGCGGCCTCGCCAACCCCGAGACCGCGCGCCGCGGCAACGTGTTCGGCATCATCGGCATGGCGATCGCGGTGCTCGCCACCGTGGCCGGCCCGCGCGTGCTGCCGGCCGGCTACCCGTGGATCATCGGCGCGCTCGCCGTCGGCGGCAGCGTCGGCCTCTTCGCCGCCAAGAAGGTGCAGATGACGCAGATGCCCGAGCTGGTGGCGCTGATGCACAGCCTCGTGGGTCTGGCCGCATGCCTGGTAGGCTTCGCGAGCTATGTCGACACCTCCACCGTGTTCCCGACGCCGGCCGAGAAGACGATCCACGAGGTCGAGATCTACGTCGGCATCCTGATCGGTGCCGTCACGTTCTCGGGCTCGGTGATCGCGTTCGGCAAGCTCTCGGGCAAGATCGGCGGCAAGCCGCTGCTGCTGCCGGCGCGGCACTGGATCAACCTCATCGGGCTGCTCGTCGTGATCTGGTTCGGCCGCGCGTTCCTGAATGCGCACGGCATCCACGACGGCATGCTGCCGCTCATCGTGATGACGGTGGTCGCGCTGCTGTTCGGCATCCACATGGTGATGGCCATCGGCGGCGCCGACATGCCGGTGGTGGTGTCGATGCTCAACAGCTACTCGGGCTGGGCCGCGGCGGCCACCGGCTTCATGCTCAGCAACGACCTGCTGATCGTCGTCGGCGCATTGGTGGGCAGTTCGGGCGCGATCCTCAGCTACATCATGTGCCGCGCGATGAACCGCAACTTCATCAGCGTCATCGCCGGCGGCTTCGGCACCGGCGGCGGCGCGCCCGCGGCCGCGGCGGCCGGCGCGCAGCCCGCGGGCGAGGTGACGCCGGTGAGCGCGGTCGAGACCGCCGAGATGCTGCGCGAGGCCAAGAACGTGATCATCGTGCCGGGCTACGGCATGGCGGTGGCGCAGGCGCAGCACACGGTGTTCGAGATCACCAAGCTGCTGCGCGAGAAGGGCGTCAACGTGCGCTTCGGCATCCACCCGGTGGCCGGCCGCATGCCCGGCCACATGAACGTGCTGCTGGCCGAGGCCAAGGTGCCCTACGACATCGTGCTCGAGATGGACGAGATCAACGCCGACTTCCCCGACACCGACATCTCGATGGTCATCGGCGCCAACGACATCGTGAATCCCGCGGCGCAGGACGACCCCACGAGCCCGATCGCCGGCATGCCGGTGCTCGAGGTGTGGAAGGCCAAGACCTCGATCGTCATGAAGCGCAGCATGGCCAGCGGCTACGCCGGCGTCGACAACCCGCTCTTCTACAAGGACAACAACCGCATGTTGTTCGGCGACGCGAAGAAGATGCTCGACGAGGTGCTGGCGGCGCTGAAGAGCTGACGATCCGATGAGCCCGCGCTACTGGCTGCCGCCGGCGGTGTTCCTCGCCACGGCCGTGCCCTCGGTGCTGCTGATGCACCACTTCGAGATCGGCGGCGACCTGAAGATCGTCATCGCCATCGGCATCGGCGCGGTGGCGACGGCGCTGGTGCAGTCGCGCATGGCGCGGCAAAAGAACGGCGGATCCGGGCCCTAGCACCCGGCCTCGTGCGTGGCCGGGTCGGCGCAGGCCACGCAACGCTTCACCATCCACGTCACTTGGCGGGCGTGAGGTCGTGGTCGAGGCCGTCGGGCACCCAGCGCTCGCCGCGCCGATTCATGCGCACGCCGCCGCTGCCGTCGTTGCGGATCACGTAGCGGAAGGGCTCGCAGCCCGCCAGCGGCGGCGTCACGGTGATCGTCAGCGTGTCGGCGCCGCGCTCCACCTCGGCGGGCAGATCGCCACGGCTGATGCACGGGTCGCCGCGGCCCGCCAAGGTCATGCGGAACATCGCCTTGCCGTCCTGTTCGGTCAGCGAGATCGTGGAGGTGAGGAACTTCTCCTTGCTGTAGCGACCGCTGGTCTTGTCGGGCAGATAGGTCTTGTAGTTCCAGTTCTGCGTCTCGGCCCGGAGGCTGCTGCACGCGCCGGCGGCAACGAGGCCGGCAGCAGCCAGTCGGGCGAGGTTCGAGGCCATGCGTGGGCTCATGGTGTCTTCCTTTCGGGGTCGGGGGGGACTCACGGGTCGCAGGGCTCGGCACTCAGCCGCAGCAGCCGCGCCAGCAGGGCACGGCGCGCCGCGGGCGTGATGCCGCCGGGGCAGGGTTGGCTGCTGTCGAGCACGCGCAGCAGCAGCGGCAGCCAATGCGCATGGCGCGACTGCAGCGCCGCGGCGACGAACACGGTGGCCCGCCTGCCGTGGCGCACGGCCAGTGCGCTGGCTCGCCCGGGCGCGATCGGGCTGCCGTAGTCGAACACCGCACAGGCGGCCTGCGCCGGAAGGTTCTCGATGCGGCGCATGCGCACCTGGTGCAGGCCAGGCTCGGTGTGCGGGTAGCGCAGCCACAGCCAATCGGCCAGGTCGCTGTCGAGCGGCACCTCGCGGCCGCGCACCATGGCTGCGGCGATGCCCGACGGCTCGCGGACGCTGAAGTCGCTGGCGCTTCGGGCCGCGACCAGCCAGTCTGCGGGCGCCTGCAGCAGCAGGCCGTCGTCGCGGTGGTGCTGCACCCACGTGCCGCCCGTGGCGGCGGCCACGCGCACGGCCGGGTCGATTTGCGCCAGTTGTGTCATCGCTCTGCGTGTCCTCGATCACCTCGGCGAGGCGATTCGGACCGCAGCGTGGCGCGCGGCCGTTAGGCAAACGCTAGCAGGTGCGCGGCGGGCTGCGTCAGCCGGCGTTGAGCGCCAGGTTCACGGCCTGCGCCAGCTGCATCTGCTCACCGTCGCGCCACAGCGCGAGCATGTCGGGCCGCGGCAGCAGGCGACAGGCCAGGCGCTCGAAGCGCGCCAGCGTGCGCCGGTCGCTGTCGGAGAGTTCGCCGAACCCCGTGCGCCAGAACGCAGTGGCGAAGGCCTGCAGCCGCACCGCAGCGTCGACCTGGCGCCGACGCAGCAGCGCATGCGGCAGGTTCCACAGCCCGATCGACAGGTCGTACGCGTTCATCGAATCCCAGGCAACGCGGACGCATTCCTGGTAGTCCCGTACCGCCTGCGCCCAGTCGCGCAGGCCGGTGCAGGCGTTGCCGCGCACGTTCAGCGACTGGCTCAAGCGCCGCCAGTCCTGCAGCTCGCGCGCGCTGGCGATCACCGGTTCGAGCTGGCGCAGGCAGTCGGCGTTGCGCTTGGCGTTCTGCGCGCAGACGGCCAGGTTGTAGCGTCCGCTGGCGATCGCATGCCGGTTGCCCAGACGCTCCCACAACGCGAGTGCCTGCGCGTGAAGCGCCTCGCCGCGGGCGTGGTCGCGATGCGCAGCGTTGGCCACGAAGGCGCGCAGCGACAGCAGGCCGGCGCGCAGCTCGTCGTCGGGCGCATCGCCGAGCAGGGCTTCGGCTTCGTCGAGCAGCGGCTCGGCCTCGGCAGCCTTGCGGTGGCTGCGCCAGCGCACGCGGGCCAGTGTGTGCAGTGCGCGGGCGCGTTGCAGCCGGTCCAGGCCGCCGTACGCGAGGCCCTGCTCGGCGAGCTGCAGCGCGAGCGGCGCCTGACCGGCCGTGTAGTGCCACGGCGCCAGCAGCGATTGGCCGCGCGCACGCAGCAGCGGATCGGCGCAGCGCTCGACCGCGGTGCGGGCCAGCGCCAGCCCTTCGGCCGGCAGATGCACGTCCTCGATGCAACGCCGCAGCAGCAGCAGCAGTTCGATCGCGTCGGCCGGCGCATCGTCGTGCACCGCGCTGTGCAGCGCGGCGAGCAGGTTGGGCATCTCGATGCGCAGCAGCGGCAGCGGCGGCGTGCGCGGCAGCTCGCGCGCCCAGGCGAGCGACCAGGCGCGCAAGCGGCCGCGCCAGACGGGCAGTGCCGCCGGATCGGCCTGCGCGAGCGCGAACTCGCGGATCGGCTGGTACAGGCCGAAGCGCAGCTCGTCGCCGTCGCTGCGGCGGTAGACGAGCGAATGCGCCACCAGCGTGTCGAGCACCAGCGGTGCGTCGATCGCCGCATCGCCCACCAGCGCGGTCGCGGCCCGCAGCTCGAAGCTGCCGCTGAACACCGTGAGCGCCGACAGCAGCTGCACCTGCGTCGGATCGAGCAGCTGCCAGCTCCAGGCGATCGTGCGCTGCATCGACGCATGCCGTGCCGGTGCATCGCCGCGCACGGCGCTGCGCGCCAGCAGCTCCAGGCGCGACGCACCCGCGTGGCGCATGCGCTCGAGCATCGCCGCCGGCGCGAGCGTGCGCACCCGCGAGGCCGCCAGCTCGATGGCCAGCGGCATGCCCTCGAGCTCGCGCACCAGCGCGGCCACCGCGGCGCGGTTGCGCGAACTCAGGTGAAAGTCGGCGCGCACCGCGCGGGCGCGCTCGACGAACAGGGCGACGGCCGGATTGGCGGCCAGCGCGCCGTCGCCGGCGTCTGCCGTGGCCGGCACGGCGAGCGGCTGCAGGTCGAAACCCACCTCGCCGGCCAGCTCCAGCGCGCGACGCGAGGTGGCCAGCACGTGCAGACCCGGCAGCGCCTGCAGCAGCTCGGCGATCGGCTCGGTGATGCCGTCGACGAGTTGTTCGAGGTTGTCGAGCAGCAGCAGCACGCGGCGGCCGGCCAGGGCCTGCTCGAGCGCCTGGCGTGCATCGCCGCCGTCGGCGTGGATCTGCAGCGCGGTGACGATGGCGTCGAGCGCCTGCCGGCTTTCGCTGCAGGCGGCGAGCGACACGAAGGCGATGAGGTCGAACGGCTCGTGCGCCGACGCCAGCGGCGTCGGCCAGTCGGCATGCGGCCGCAGCGTGTGCGCCACCTCGATGGCCAGGCGGGTCTTGCCGCTGCCGCCCGGGCCGAGCACGCTGACGAGCCGGTGTGCCAGCACGGCCTCGCGCAGGCGCTGCGCCGTGACCTCGGCGCCGAACATGCGCGTGAGATAGGTCGGCAGCAGCACACGCTGCGCACGGCCGGCCTCGGGCCCGATCGGCGCAGCCGCTGTCGGCATCACCGGCGTCGACGCACTGGCCGCGGACGCACGCGGCAGCGCGTCGTGCAGCGCAGCCAGACGGTTGCGCTCCTCGTCGATCCAGTCGTCGTAGAAGCCGGGCAGCAGCTCGCCGCGGTACAGCGCGCGCGCCTCGTCGCTGCGGCCGGCGCGCGCGCAGCGCTCGAACCGCAGCGCATCGCAATCGAACGCGCCCTCGACCGCGCGCACGCCCAGGCGGTCGGCCTGCAGCACCGGCCGTGGCGCTTCGCGCCCTGCGGGCTCCAGCACCGACTTGAGCGCCGACAGGGCCTGGCGCAGGCGATTGCGGCCGACATCGGGTGCCACGCCGGGCCACAGCAGTTCGATCAGCTCCTCGCGACCGTGCACGCGCTGCGGCGCCAGCGCCAGCCGCGCCAGCAGCGCCGTCACGGCGCGACTGGGCAGACGCGTGATGCGCTGCGCGCCATCGTCGAGGATCAAGCCGCCGAGCAGCGCGACCTGCCACACGGCACTGCCGCCCGCAGCGGCGTCGGCAACTGCGCGCGTCGCGATGCCCATCCGTCCCCCCGTGCCAGCGCGACACATTCTAGGTACGCGGCTCGTCGGCAACAGGCCTCGACTCGGGGTCGGCCCGCGCTATCGAATCCCCTGATCGTGGCGGTCGGGCGCGTCGCGCAGAATCGACCGCGCAGCAGGAGCCGCGTGGCATGGAGAAGATCTGGCTGAAGCAGTACCCAGCGGGCGTGCCGGCGCAGATTCCCGTGGATGCGTATGCGTCGCTGGTGGCGCTGCTGGAAGACAGCTTCGCGCGGTACCGCAAGCTGCCGGCCTACCGCTTCATGGGGCGCGGCATCGGCTTCGGCCAGGTCGACGACCTGTCGCGCGCGCTGGCGGCGTACCTGCAGTCGCTCGGGCTCGACAAGGGCGACCGCGTCGCGATCATGATGCCCAACGTGCCGCAGTACCCGGTGGCGGTGGCCGGCATCCTGCGCGCGGGCTACGTGGTGGTCAACGTCAACCCGCTGTACACGCCGCGCGAGCTGGAGCATCAGCTGAAGGACAGCGGCGCCAAGGCGATCGTGATCCTCGAGAACTTCGCCGCCACGCTGGCGCAGGTGCTCGACGCAGTGCCCACGCGGCATGTGGTGCTGGGCGCGATGGGCGACATGATGGGGCCGCTCAAGGGCGCGCTCGTCAACCACGTGGTGCGCAACGTCAAGAAGATGGTGCCGGCGTTCGCGCTGCCAGAAGCCGTGCGCTTCAACGATGCGCTGGTCAAGGGCCGCCGGCGCACCTACACGCCGCCGAAGATCGGCCCCGACGACATCGCCGTGCTGCAGTACACCGGCGGCACCACCGGCGTCAGCAAGGGCGCGGTGCTGCTGCATCGCAATCTCGTGGCCAATCTGCTGCAGGCCGAGGCCTGGTACCAGCCGGCGCTGAAGAAGATCCCCGCGGGCGAGCAGATCGTCACCGTCTGCGCGCTGCCGCTGTATCACATCTTCGGCTTCAACACGAACATGATGCTCGGCATGCGCATGGGCGGCTGCAACGTGCTGATCCCGAACCCGCGCGACATCGCGGCCGTGCTGAAGGACCTCGCGCACGAGCGCATCCACAGCTTCCCGGCGGTGAACACGCTGTTCAACGCGCTGGCCCATCACGCGGATTTCGACAAGGTCGACTGGTCGCACCTGGTGATCAGCGTCGGCGGCGGCATGGCCGTGCAGCAGGCCACCGCGCGGCTGTGGCTGCAGAAGACGGGCTGCCCGATCTGCGAGGGCTACGGCCTGTCGGAGACCAGCCCGTCGGTGACCTGCAACCCGGTGGATGCCACCGCCTACAGCGGCAACATCGGGCTGCCGCTGCCCAACACCGAGCTCGCGCTGCTCGACGACGACGGCCGCGAAGTCGCGCTCGGCCAGCCGGGCGAGATCGCCGTGCGCGGGCCGCAGGTGATGGCCGGCTACTGGCAGCGGCCCGACGAGACGGCCAAGGTGATGACGGCCGACGGCTTCTTCCGCACCGGCGACATCGGCGTGATGGACGAGCGCGGCTACACGCGCATCGTCGACCGCAAGAAGGACATGATCCTGGTCAGCGGCTTCAACGTCTACCCGAACGAGGTCGAGGACGTGATCACGCAGATGCCCGGCGTGCTGGAGTGCGCCGCGGTGGGCATCGCCGACGAGAAGGCCGGCGAGGCGGTGAAGGTGGTGATCGTGCGCAAGGACACGTCGGTCACCGAAGCCGCCGTGCGTGCCTACTGCGAAGCCAACCTCACCGGCTACAAGCGGCCCAAGGTGGTGGAGTTCCGCAACGACCTGCCCAAGACGCCGGTGGGCAAGATCCTGCGGCGCGAATTGCGTGACAGGCCCACCCCCGGAGCGGCCTAGCGGCCCTCGCGCGCGAGCAACAGTCCCCCGGACTGTTGCTCGTCCTGCGCTCGGCCCCCTCGAGGGGGCGCCACCTGCGGCCTGGCGGAGCCAGCTCCGCGGTGTCCACTCGGGGAGCCGAGCCCGCCCGCAACAGCGTACCCGCATGTGACACTCGGCCGAATGTCCGCGCCGCGCCTCTATGTCGAGCATGCCCTCTCGCCCGGCATGGAGCTGGGCTTGGGCGACAACGCCATGCGCCACGTGCAGGTGCTGCGTCTGCAGCCCGGCGCTGCGCTGACGCTGTTCGACGGCCGTGGCGGCCAGTGGCAGGCGCAGGTCACGCGCATCGGCCGGCGCGCGGTGAGCGTGCGCGTCGGCGCGCACGAGGATGTCGAGCGCGAGCTGTCGCGCGCTGTCACGGTGGCGGTGGGCATGCCGGCCAACGAGCGCATGGACGCGCTGATCGAGAAGGCCACCGAGCTCGGCGTGGCCGCGATCCAGCCGCTGGTGTGCGAACGCTCGGTGCTGCGCGTGGCCGGTGAGCGTGCCGAGCGCAAGGCCGCGCACTGGCTGGCCGTGGCCGCCGCGGCCTGCGAGCAGTGCGGCCGCAATCGCGTGCCCGCCGTCGCACCGGCGGTGCCGCTGGCGAATTGGCTGGCCTCGCCCGGCCTGGCGCCGCAGCGCTGGCTGCTGAGCCTCGGGCCCGAGGCCGCCGCGCCGCAGCGCCCGCCGGCTGCGAGCGCGGTGTGCGTGCTGAGCGGCCCGGAAGGCGGCTTCACTGCTGCGGAGGAAGCGGCGGCGCAGCTCGCGGGCTTCCGCCCGGTGTCGCTCGGTGTGCGCGTGCTGCGCGCCGACACCGCGCCGCTGGCGGCGCTGGCCTGGCTGGCGCTGGGTGACGCATGAATCGCAACCTGCTGCTGCTCACCCTGTGCCAGGGCCTGTTCTTCACCAACAACGTGACCTTCGTCGCCGTCAACGGCCTCGTGGGCCTGGCGATCGCGCCCTACGGCTGGATGGCCACGCTGCCGCTGACGGCCTACGTGACCGGCGCAGCAGTGGCCTCGCAGCTCGTCGCGCGCCACCAGCGGGCCTACGGCCGCAAGCGCTGCTTCGTCGCCGGCCTGATGGTGGCGATTCTGTCGGCCGGCGTGTGCGCGCTGGCCGCGATGACGCGCAACTTCGCGTTGCTGCTCGCCGGCACGCTGGTGGCGGGCTACTACAGCGCCAACGCCGCGCTGTACCGCTTCGCGGCGATCGAGCTGGCCGACGCGGCGCACAAGGAGAAGGCGATCTCCTGGGTGCTGGCCGGCGGCATCATGGGCGGCGTGATCGGGCCCAACCTGGCCAGCGCCACGCGCGAGCTGCTGCCGGTGGCCTTCGCCGGCGCCTACGTGGCGCTGATGGTGGTGGCGCTCGTCTCGCTGCTGCTGATGACGCGCATCGCGTTCCCGCCGCTGCCGGGCGGCGCCGGCGCTGCGCAGACCGGGCGCGGCGTGCGCGAGCTGGCGCGGCAGCCCACCTTCGTGGTGGCCATCGCGGGGGCCGCGCTCGGCTACGGCGTGATGAACCTGCTGATGGCGGCCACGCCGATCGCGATGCAGCAGTGCTCGCATCCGTTCTCGGCGGTGGCGCTGGTGCTCGAGACGCACGTGCTCGCGATGTTCGTGCCGAGCTTCTTCACCGGGCACCTGATCCGGCGCTTCGGCGTGCTGCGCATCATGGGCTGCGGTGTCGCGCTGAATCTGGCCTGCGTGGTGTTCGCGCTGTCGGGCCAGGAGGTCATGCACTTCGTCGGTGCGCTGGTGATGCTGGGCCTGGGCTGGAACTTCCTGTACATCGGCGGCACGACGCTGTTCACCGAAAGCTATCGGCCCGAAGAGCGCACGCAGGCGCAGGCGACGATGGACACCACGGTGGCTGCCACCATGGCGCTGACCTCGTTCTCGTCGGGCGCGCTGGTCACCACCGGCGGCTGGCAGTGGATGAACATCGGCTCGCTGCTGCCCTTGCTCGGCGCTGCCGTGGCGATCGCCTGGCTTGCCCGCGTGCGCAGTCGGACGCAGAATGCGCTGTCCGCGTGACGCAACAGGGAGCATGGCAATGGGACTTCTCGATTCATTGATCAGCGGTGCGCTGCAAAGCGGTTTGGGCGGTGCCCTCGGCGCCGGAGCGGCGGGCGGCGGCCAGGGCGGCCAGGTGAGTCAAGGCGGGGGTCAGGCAGCGCTGCTGCAGGCCGTGCTCGGCATGCTGGCCAACGGTTCGGCGCAAGGCGGCCTCGGCGGGCTGGTGTCGAAGTTCCAGCAAGGCGGTCTCGGCGACGTGATGTCGTCGTGGATCTCCTCCGGCAAGAACATGCCGATCTCGGCCGATCAGCTGCGCGGCGCGCTGGGCGATGACACGCTCGGCCATCTCGCGCGCCAGACCGGCGGCTCGCACGAGGACGTGCTGAGCTCGCTCACCGAACTGCTGCCGCAGGTGGTGGACCGTCTCACGCCGCAGGGCCAGATGCCGCAGGGCGGCCTGGGCCAGATCGGTGATCTGCTGGGGATGCTGACGCGGCGTTAGCGCGCCGCGGTGCCGCCGCCATCGGCGGCGGCCGGGCGATCGCGCATGCTGCCGGCCACCAGGTCGAAGCGGAACAGCCGGCATTCGATCGGCCCGTTCCACAGCGGCACGCGGCGGCTTTCCTTCAGGCGCATCGCTGCGGGCAGTTTCGGGTCGGGGCTGAGCACCCAGGCGGTCCAGCCGGCGTAGTGGCGCTTCCAGTGCGCGGCCAGCTGCTCGAAGAAGGCAGCGGTATCGGCCGCGCCTTCGGCGTCCTCGCGGCCGGTGTGCGGCTGCGTCGCACCCGGCGAGCCGCGGCCCTTAGGGACGATGCGCTGCCCGTACGGCGGGTTCAGCATCAGCGTGCCCGCGCCCGCCGGCGCCGGGCGCTGCAGCGCGTCGCCGGCCTTGAAGGCGATCGCCTGGCCGACACCGGCGCGCACCGCGTTGCGTGCGGCGAAGTCGGTCATGCGAAACGACACGTCGCCGGCATGGATGGCCACCGGTGCGACGCGCACGCGCGAGCGCGCGGCCGCCTGCATCTCGCGCCAGGCGCCGAGGTGATCGCGAAAGCGCAGCAGCTGTTCGAAGGCGAAGCGGCGCGACAGGCCCGGCGCGATGCGGCAGGCGAGCTGTGCCGCCTCGATCGCGATCGTGCCGGCGCCGCAGCACGGGTCGAGCAGCACGCCGTCGCCGGCCTCGCCGCGCCAGCCGGCGGCGGCGAGCATCGCCGCGGCGAGCGTCTCCTTCAGCGGCGCCTCGCCCTTGCCGGCTGCGGCGTCGCGCCAGCCGCGCTTGAACAGCGGCTCGCCCGAGAGGTCGACATACAGGTCCGCGCGCTCGGCCTCCAGATGCAGCACCAGCGACAGCTGCGGATGCCGGGTGTCGACGTCGGGCCGCGCGCCGAGCGCCTCGCGCAGCTGGTCGCACACGGCGTCCTTGATGCGCAGCGACGCGAAGTTCAGGCTCTTCAGCGGCGAACGGCGGGCGCTGGTGTCCACGCGAAGCGTCTGCTTGGGCGTGATCCAGTCCTGCCAGCGCTGCGCGCGGGCGAGCGCGTAGAGATCGTCTTCGCCGCGGTACGGGCCCTCGGCGACGCGCCAGAGCACGCGCTGCGCGAGGCGGCTCTCGAGGTTCAGGCGCATCGCGGCCGGCGCGTCGGCATCGACCCGCACGCCGCCGGCGGCGCGCGCGAGCGCGGCGCCCGGCACGATGGCTGCCACCTCGTCGGCCAGCAACGGCTCCACGCCGCCGGCGCAGGGCAGGAACAGGGTTGCGGCGCTCACACCGCGCGCCGCAGGTTGGCCGGTGCGATCTTCAGCGCTTCGCGGTACTTGGCCACCGTGCGGCGTGCGACCTGGATGCCCTGCTCCGACAGCATCTGCGACAGCTGGCCGTCGGACAGCGGATCCTTGGGATCCTCGGCGTCGACCAGCTGGCGCAGCAGCGCGCGCACCGCGGTGCTCGAGGCGTTGCCGCCGGCGTCGGTGGCCAGCGACGAGCCGAAGAAGTACTTCAGCTCGTAGGTGCCGAACGGCGTGCCCATGTACTTGGCGGTGGTGACGCGCGAGATCGTGCTCTCGTGCAGCCCCAGCTCGTCGGCGATCTCGCGCAGCACCAGCGGCTTCATCGCGATCGCGCCGTGCGTGAAGAAGCTCTTCTGCCGGTCGACGATGGCCTGCGACACGCGCACGATGGTGTCGAAGCGCTGCTGGATGTTCTTGACGAACCAGCGCGCCTCCTGCAGCCGCGCGTTGAGGCCGGCGCCGCTGCCGTTGCGCTGGCCGCGGATGGCCTGCGCATAGACGTCGTTGATGCGCAGCCTGGGCATCACGTCGGGGTTGAGCTGGATGCGCCAGCCGCGGTTGCCGCGCACGACGAACACGTCGGGCACCACGACGCGCGAGTCGGGTTCGCCGAAGCCGCGCCCGGGCTTGGGCTCGCAGCGCACGATCAGCTCGCGCGCCTGGCGCAGCAGATCCTCGTCGGCGCCGGTGGCGGCGGCCAAGCGCTTCATGTCGCGCCGGGCGAGCAGATCCAGGTGCGCGCCGCAGATCACGATGGCCAGCGCCTGCGCCTCGCTGCGCGGCCCGGCGCGCAACTGCAGGCACAGGCAGTCGGCGAGGTCGCGCGCGCCCACGCCGGGCGGGTCCATGCTCTGCAGCCACTTGAGCGCGCAGCGCAAGCGTTCGGCCACGTGCTCGCGTTCGAGCGCGTCGTCGCCCGCCACGCGCTCGGCGATCTCGTCGAGCGGATCGGCCAGGTAGCCGTCGACGTCCAGCGATTCGATCAGCACCTCGACCGCGGCGCGATCCTCGGGGCTCAGCCGCATGCCGGCGAGTTGCGAGCGCAGATGGTCCTGCAGCGAGGGCATCGCTGCACTGCGGTCCTGCGCCTCGCCGTCGTCGTCGGCCGCCGACGCGGCAGCGCTCGCGCCGGGCAGCTCGCGGATGCCGTCGAAGTCGTCGCCCTCGGTGCCGTTTTCCCACTCGGCGCGGTCGAGGGTGCCGAAGTCGGTGGTGTCGAGGCCGCGTGCTTCGTCGGCGGCCTCGAAAGCGGCTTCGTCGCCGTCGGCGGCCGCGCGTTCGAGCGGCGAGTCGGCCGCGCGCGGGCTCTCGGCCGCGGGGCCGGCCGCCACGTCGGCGACGGATGGTTCGTCCTCGGTTTCGAGGAAGGGGTTCTGATCGAGCATCTGCTCGATCTCCTGCTGCAGCTCCAGCGTCGAGAGCTGCAGCAGGCGGATCGATTGCTGCAGCTGCGGCGTCAGCGCCAGGTGCTGCGACAGGCGGACCTGCAGCGACGGCTTCATGGCGCTACATCCGGAAGTGCTCGCCGAGGTAGACGCGGCGCACGTCGGCGTTCTCGACGATCTGCTGCGGCGTGCCCTCGGCCAGCACGCGGCCCTCGCTGATGATGTAGGCGCGGTCGCAGATGCCGAGCATCTCGCGCACGTTGTGGTCGGTGATCAGCACGCCGATGCCGCGGCGCTTGAGGAAGCCGATGATGCGCTGGATCTCGATCACCGCGATCGGATCGACGCCGGCGAACGGCTCGTCGAGCAGGATGAAGCGCGGCTGCGTGGCCAGCGCGCGCGCGATCTCCACGCGCCGCCGCTCGCCGCCCGACAGCGCCGGCGCCGGCGAATCGCGCAGCTTCTCGATGCCCAGGTCCTTCAGCAGCGTCTCGAGCTGGCGCTCGATCTCGGGCGCCTTCAACGCGCGGCCGTCGGCGTCGCGCTGCAGCTCGAGCACGGCGCGGATGTTTTCCTGCACCGTGAGCTTGCGGAAGATCGATGCCTCCTGCGGCAGGTACGACAGACCCATGCGCGCGCGCTGGTGGATCGGCTTGCCGTGCACCGGCTGGCCGTCGATGCGGATCTCGCCGGCATCGGCGCGCACCAGTCCGACCACCATGTAGAAGGTCGTCGTCTTGCCGGCGCCGTTGGGCCCCAGCAGGCCCACCACCTCGCCGGCGCCGACGGCCAGATGCACTTCGGAGACCACGCGGCGCGAGCCGTAGGTCTTCTGCAGGCCGGTCACCTCGAGCCGGCTGGCCGACACAGCATGCGTGGGTGCGAGCATCGCGCCTCAGCGCCGGTCGCCCAGGCCCGGGCTCGGGCGCAGCTCGGTGCCGGCCGCGCTCGCCGCCGACGCCGGCTCGCGCGGCGAGAGCACCGCCCGCACGCGGCCGCTCGGGTTGCCCGGCGAGGCAGCGCCGCCCTGCACGGTGAAGACTTCGGCGGTGTTGTCCCACACGATCAGGCTGCCCGAGACCTCGTCGCCCGCGGCGCCGGCACGCGAGCGCTTGACGACGGCATTGCCCACGAAGCGCAGCGTGTCGCCGCGGGTGTCGTACTCCACGCGGTCGGCGCGGCCTTCGACGAACTCATCGGCGCCATCGCGCCGCTGGCGGTAGATCGCCGGCGCGCTCGCCGAGCCGATGGCCAGCGCCTGCCGGTAGCCATCGGGCGTTTCGCGCAGCTCGATGCGGTCGGCCCGGATCTGCAGCGTGCCCTGCGCGATCAACACGTTGCCGCTGCAGACGCTGATCTGCCGCGCCAGGTCGACCGTGCACGGCTTGTCGGACTCCAGCGTCATGGGCTTGTTGCGGTCGGCCTTCTCGGCCGCCGCGCCGGCCGCGGCCAGCGCCAAGGCGGCGGCCAGGCAGAGGTGGGCGTGCGAATGACGGGACGGCATGGTCGGCACAGTTCTTGCAGACCATTCTAGGCCCCGCCCGGGGGCCGGCATGCGACGAATTGCGCGCCGGCGCCGCGCGCTCAGGAACTCGCCACGCGCTGGATCAGGAACTCGGCCACGCGCAGCGCCCGATCCTGGTCGCCGGTCATCGACGGCGACGTGAAGTAGCGGCCGTGCACGCCGATCGTGGGCACGCCATCGATGCGGTAGGCATCGGCCAGCTGCCGCGCCTGCTTGACCTTGCTGGCCACCGTGAAGCTGCGGAAGGTCTCGGTGAATTTCGCGCCGTCGATGCCGTTGGCCGTCATCAGCGCCACGATCTCGGCCTCCTTGTCGAGGCGCTGCTTCTGCACGTGGATGGCGGCGAAGACCTTGCGGTGCATCGCCTCGAGCTGGCCCATCGCCTCGAGCGCGAGGAAGATCTTCTGGTACGGCTCGTGCGCGGCCGAGAAGGCCACCGGCACGCGGCGGAAGGCCACGTTGGCCGGCAGCTTGCGCGCCCACTCCTCGAGCCTGGGCTCGAAGGCATTGCAGTGCGGGCACCAGTAGCCGAAGAACTCGACCACCTCGACCTTGCCGGTGGCGGGCATCGCGATCGGCTGCGCCAGCCGCGCGTAGTCCTTGCCCTCCACGGGCGCGCCCTGGGCGTGCACGACGGCGGGTGCGGCGGCGGCGAGCGCCAGTTGCAGGGCGAAGTCACGACGGTTCATGGGGTTCCTCGACAGAGATGGCGTACAGATCGGCGGCAGGGCCTTAGCGTTCCACGCGCACCAGGGCGGCCGTTTCCCCGGCAGACTGCAGCTTGGCCTGGTTGGACTCGGCCTCGTCGCGCATCTGGAACGGGCCCAGCCGCACGCGATACATCGTGCGGCCGGATTGCTCGCGCTCGGTGATCTTGGCGCTGTAGCCCTGCATCGCCAGCTTGGCGCGCTGCTGCTCGGCGTCCTCGGGTTTGGTGAATGCTCCCACCTGCACGAAGTAGACAAACGGATCGGTGCCCGGTCTGGTGGACGGCGCCGCCGCCTCGGTGCGCGCAGGCGCCGGCGTCGTGGCCTGCGCCGGGCCCGGCGGCTTGGCGGCCGTGGCGGGCGCAGCGGGCGACGGGGTGGCCGGCGCGGCCGGCGCCGTTTGCGCGCCGGCGGCAGGCGTCGAGGCGCCGCGCGCCGGCGTCTTGCCGGTAAGTGGCGCGTTGGGATCCCAGTTCTTGTTGCGCTGGACTTCCGCCGCGTCCTGCTCGGGGGCGCGCTGCGGCACCTTGTTGACGAAGGGCACCGGCACCTTGTTGACGAACAGCGCCACGGCCAGCGCGAGGGCCAGACCGATCAGCAACCCGACGACCAGCCCCATCGCGAATCCGCCCCGTTGTGCCCTCATTGCCCGTCCTCCTGCCCGTCGCGGGTCATCGATTGCGGCGCCTGCACGCCCAGCAGCGCCAGTGCATTGGCGAGCACCTGCCGCGTGGCCGCCAGCAGCGCGACGCGCGCACGCGCCAGCGCAGGGTCGTCCACGAGGAAGCGCTCGGCCGAGTAGTAGGTGTGCAACGCCGCGGCCACCTCGCGCAGGTAGAACGCGAGATCGTGCGGCGCCATCGCCTCGGCCGCCGCGGCGAGCACCTCGGGGTAGCGCGCCAGCACGAGCATCAGCTGCGCCTCGGCCGGCGCGCCGAGCAGCGACAGATCGGGTGTGCCTTCGTGCGCCGGGCGCCGCGTCTGCGCCTCGTACTGCGCCAGCACCGAGCAGATGCGCGCATGCGCGTACTGCACGTAGAAGACCGGGTTCTCGTCGTTGCGCTTGAGCGCGAGGTCGATGTCGAACACGAACTCGGTGTCGGCCTTGCGGCTGATGAGGAAGAAGCGCACCGCGTCGCGGCTGGTCCAGTCGATCAGGTCGCGCAAGGTGACGTAGCTGCCCGCGCGCTTGGAGATCTTGACTTCCTCGCCGCCGCGCATCACGGTGATCATCTTGTAGAGCACGTAGTCGGGGTAGCCGGCCGGGATGCCGGCCCCCACCGCCTGCAGCCCGGCGCGCACGCGCGCCACCGTGCCGTGGTGGTCGCTGCCCTGCACGTTGATCACCTTCGTGAAGCCGCGTTCCCACTTGGTGACGTGATAGGCGACATCCGGCACGAAATAGGTGTAGCTGCCGTCGGACTTGCGCATCACGCGGTCCTTGTCGTCGCCGTAGTCGGTGGTGCGCAGCCACAGCGCGCCGCCCTCGTCGAAGGTCTTGCCGCTGTCCTGCAGCGCGCGGACCGTGCGCGCGACGCGGCCGTCGCGGTACAGGCTCGACTCCAGGTAGTAGTTGTCGAAGCGCACGCCGAAGGCGCGCAGGTCCAGGTCCTGCTCGTGGCGCAGATAGGTCACGGCGAAGCGGCAGATCGCGTCGAGATCATCGGGGTCGCCGCTGGCGGTGACCTCGCGGTCGTCGGCGCGCACGGTCTTGCGCGCCAGATAGTCGGCAGCGATGTCGGCGATGTACTCGCCGTTGTAGGCCGCCTCGGGCCATTGCGCATCGCCGGGCTTCAGGCCGCGCAGCCGCGCCTGCGTCGACAGCCCGAGGTTGGTGATCTGCACGCCGGCGTCGTTGTAGTAGAACTCGCGCGTGACGTCGTAGCCCTGCGATTGCAGCAGGTGGCACACGCAGTCGCCGAGCGCGGCGTTGCGCCCGTGACCCACGTGCAGCGGGCCGGTGGGGTTGGCGGAGACGAATTCCACCATCAGGCGCTGCCCGTTGGGCGGGCGGCAGCCGAAGCGTTCACCGGCCGCGAGAACCTCGGCCACCACCTGCTGCCGCGCGGCGGCGCGCAGGCGCAGGTTCACGAAGCCCGGCCCGGCGATCTCGGCGGCCTCGACCCAACGCTGCACCGCCGGTTGCGCCTGCAACGCCCGCACCAGCCGCGTGGCGATCTCGCGCGGCGGCAAGCGCAGCGGCTTGGCCAGCGTCATCGCGGCGGTGATCGCCAGGTCGCCGTGGCTGGCATGCTTGGGCGACTCGAAGGCCGGCGCGGGCGGCGCTTCGGGAGCCACCTGCGCCAGCGCGACACCGAGCGCCTGCAGCAGCTCCTGCTTGGCTTGGATCATTCGGCCGATTCTACTTTTCGCCTCCACCGCGCCCGGGCGCAACACACGGCGAGCAAATGCAACCGCTTCGCCCCGCTATTCCGCGCGGAGCCGTGCAGGCGGCCTTCCAGAATGGTCCGACCGTGCGCCCTGCCGTGCCGCGGCCGACGCTTCGACCATGAACGACTTCATCACCCAGATCGCGCCGCTGGAGGCCGACGTGCCGACGATGCCCGAGATGCGCATCGGCGGCTACATGCTGCGCGGCCTGCTCGGCGAAGGCGCCACCAGCGAGGTGTTCCTGGCGCACGACGAGTTCCACGACCGTCTGGTGGCGATCAAGCGCGCGCGCCGCTCGGCGCTGATGGACGCCACCGAGATGCGCTTTCGCGACCACTTCTTCGCCGCCGAGGCGGCGCTGGTGGGCCAGCTGAAGCATCCCAACATCGCGCAGATCTACGACGCCGTCGACGATCCGCTGGCGCCGTACCTGGTGATGGAATACGTGCCGGGCACGACGCTCAAGACCTTCTGCCGCGCCGACGCGCTGCTGCCGCTGGAGCAGGTGGTCGAGGTCGGCTTCAAGTGCGCCAAGGCGCTCGGTTTCGTGGCGCGGCTCGGCTTGATCCACCGCGACGTGAAGCCGGCCAATGTGCTGGTGGTGGTCGAGGATTCGCAGGTGCTGGAGGTCAAGCTCACCGACTTCGGCAGCGCGATCGACATCAACGCCGATCGCACGCAGGTGGTGCGCGTCGGCTCGCTGCCGTACATGTCGCCCGAGCAGCTCGACGGCGCCATGCTCGACGCGCGCGCCGACCAGTATTCGCTGGCCGCGGTGCTGTATCACCTGGTGGCGGGCCGGCCGCCGCTGGAAGCGCCGAGCCAGGCCGCGCTGATGAACCGCATCTGCCACGACATGCCGGCGCCGCTGACCTCGATGCGCCAGGGCGTGCCGGCGGCGCTCGATGCCGTGCTGCGCAAGGCGCTGGCCAAGTCGCGGCTCGACCGCTACGAGGACTGGGACGCCTTCGCACAGGCGCTGGCAGCGGTCGTCAGGCGGCAGGACGACGCCAGCCTCATCGATCACCAGCTGCTCGACTCCGAGCGCTTCATCCTGCTGCGCTCGCTGGAGTTCTTCAAGGACTTCGGCGACGTGTCGCTGTGGGAGGTGGTGCACCGCGCCCAATGGCAGCGCCACGAACTCGGTGCCGCGATCTACAAGAAGGGCCAGGCCGGCGGCAGCTTCCACATCATCGCGGCCGGGCAGATCGAGATCTTCCGCGACGGCAAGCGCATGGCCCTGCTCGGCGCGGGCACCTCGGTGGGCGAGATGATGTACCTGGCGCCGAGCCCGGACCTCAAGGTCCACAGCGCCGACGTCGTGGTCACCGATCCGGCGACCACCATCGCCTTCACGCCCGAGCTGATGAACCTGCTCACGCCGGCGACGCGCCAGCTGTTCGATGCCGCGTTCATCCGCGTGCTCGTGCGACGCCTGCACGCGGCGCACCAGGCGTTGCAGCACCCGCGGCGCATCCTGTAGCGCGGCGCGCGCCGCTGCACCTTCCGAAGAGTGCGCCCTTAAGGGCGAGCGGCTGCTGTGCACCGCGCATGGCGCGCCTGCGTTGTGCCCTTGCCGCTCAGGGAAGGCTGTAGTCCAATCGCCCGCGGCGAAACATCCGCCAACCGGCACCCATCGAGGAAGGAGAACCATCCATGAAGAAGCTGATCCCCGCCATCGCGCTGTCGCTCGCTGCGTTCGCACTCTCGGCCCAGGCGGCCGACAAGCCCAGCTCGCAGCAGAACAAGATGACCGAGTGCAACAAGGAAGCCGGCGACAAGAAGGGCGACGAGCGCAAGGCGTTCATGAAGACCTGCCTGTCGGCCAAGAAGCAGACGCAGCAGGACAAGATGAAGGCCTGCAACAAGGACGCCGCCGGCAAGAAGGGCGACGAGCGCAAGAAGTTCATGAGCGAGTGTCTCAAGGGCTGAGCCCGCGCGTGAGGCCGTCCACTGCGGACGGCCGAACGGCTGGCGAAGGCCATCGCGCGTCTCGCGCGCGATGGCTGGGGGGTGCGTAGCGGCCCGGCCTGCAGGCCGGGCCGTGGGGTGAGGTTGCAGTACGGGTGTTCATCGCCGCAGTACGCAGCGAGCGGACCTACCTCACCCCCACCCCATACGCCATCAACACCCCCAGCAGCGGCGGCACCACCATCAGGTGCGTCACGAGCATCATGCGCCGCCGCGCCCAGTCCAGTGCCGGTGCGCCCGGCATCGAGCCGCCCAGTGACACCGCGCGCTGCCAGCGCTCGATGTGACGGCTGACCGTCCACGCGCCGCCCCACATCAACAGCATCAGCGCGAGCTTGGCCTGCAGCATCGGCTGCCCGGCGTACCAGCCGAAACCCTTGATGCCCAATGCCATGCGCGCCAGCCCGGTCAGCAGCGTGGACAGCGCCGCCACATGCGCGATGCGGGCCGCGATGGCCAGCCGCAGCAGCGCCGGCGCATTGCACCAAGCCGGCCGCAGCAGCGCGGTCTGGCTGGTGAGGAACACCACCCAGCCCAGCACGGCCGAGATGTGCAGGTAGGCGAGGATCGATTCGAGCAGCATCGCAGCGCGGCCCGTCAGGCCGCGATGGCGCTCGGCTCGGCGCCCGCGGCGAGCGCGGCCGACCAGTAGCGCGCATCGCCGTAGCTTTGCTTCAGGTGGTCGATCCACAGCCGCACCCGCAGCGGCAGGTGCTTGCGCTGCGGGAACACCGCGAACACGCCGTTGGGCGGCGCGGCGAAGTCCTCCAGCAGCGTCACCAGCCGGCCGGTGGCCACGTCGTGCCCGACCTCCCAGGTGCTGCGCCAGGCGATGCCCAGGCCGAGCAGGCACCAGTCGTGCAGCACCTGGCCGTCGTTGCAGTCCAGCGGCCCGCCGGGCCGGATGTGGATCACCTGGCCGTCGACCGTGAAGGCCCAGCCGCGCGTCTGGCCGGCGTCGGACGACAGCGTCAGGCAGCGGTGGCGCATCAGCTCCGAGGGCTGGGCCGGCGTGCCGGCGCGCTTGAGGTAGCCGGGCGCGGCCACGCACAGCCGCCGGTTGTCGGCCAGGCGCACGCTGACCAGGCTCGAATCGGGCAGGTCGCCGACGCGGACGGCGCAGTCGAAGCCTTCGTTGACGAGGTCGACGACGCGGTCCGACAGGTTCAGCGACACGCTCACGTCGGGGTGCAGGCTCTGGAAGCGCGGCACCAGCGGCGCCACGTGCCGGCGCCCGAAGCCCGCCGGCGCCGTGATCCGCAAGTGACCACTGGCTTTCACGCCGCCCTCGCCGACGCTGGCTTCGGCGTTGCCGAGGTCGGTGAGGATGCGCTGGCAGTCTTCGAGGAACGCGCTGCCTTCATGGGTCAGCGTGATGCGGCGCGTGGTGCGCACCAGCAGCTTGACGCCCAGGCGCTCTTCCAGCGCATCGATGCGGCGGCCGATCACCGCCGGCGCCACGCCTTCGGCCTGGGCCGCAGCGGTCAGGCTGCCCTTGGTGGCGACGGCCACGAACGATTCGATCTGCTTTAGCCGGTCCATGGCCGAGATTAGCGTCGGTGCAGTCAATGATCAACGCGCGGGCAGCTCCAACGCTGCCGGAATGGACGGTGCGGCCCCGCGGATTACCGACTTGCGCGTCAGCAATCCATCGGCGCGCCGGGTGCGAATCGCGCCGGCTTCAGCGCATAGAGTGTGGGTCGATGCGGCCACGCCGAGCCGCGAACTCCTCTTCCATCACGACCCCGCCATGACCGAACGCACCCGGATCCACGGCCTGCAGGTGGCCAGCGACCTGCAACGATTCATCGACGACGAGGTGCTGCCCGGCACCGGCATCGCGCGCGACGCGTTCTGGCGCGGCTTCGACGCCATCGTGCGCGACCTCGCGCCGAAGAACGCTGCGCTGCTCGCCGAGCGCGACCGCCTGCAGACCGAGATCGACGCCTGGCACCGCGCGAACCCGGGCCCGATCCGCAACATGCGCGCCTACAAGAGCTTCCTGCAGAAGATCGGCTACCTGGTGCCGGTGCCGGCCAAGGTGAAGGCGACGACGAAGAATGTCGACGCCGAGCTGGCGCTGCAGGCCGGCCCGCAGCTGGTGGTGCCGATCACCAATGCGCGCTACGCGCTCAACGCCGCCAACGCGCGCTGGGGCTCGCTGTACGACGCCCTCTACGGCACCGACGCGCTGAGCGAGGAGAACGGCGCCACGCGCGGCCCGGGCTACAACCCGGTGCGCGGCGCCAAGGTGATCGAGTACGCGCGCTACGTGCTCGACCGCTGCGTGCCGTTGAAGAAGGGCTCGCACGTCGACTCCACCGGCTATGCGGTGGTCGACCACGCGCTCGCCGTGACGTTGAAGAACGGCAGCACCGTGGGCCTGAAGAATCCGGCGCAGTTCGTCGGCTTCCAGGGCGAGATGGGCTCGCCGTCGTCGGTGCTGCTGTCGCATCACGGGCTGCACCTCGACATCCGCATCGACCGCCGGCATGCGATCGGCGCCACCGACGCCGCCGGCGTCAGCGACTTGGTGATCGAGTCGGCGCTGTCGACCATCCTCGACCTCGAGGACTCGGTGGCCGTGGTCGACTCACCCGACAAGGTGCATGCCTACCGCAACTGGATGGGCATCCTCAAGGGCTCGCTGACCGAGCAGGTGGCCAAGGGCGGCGGCACCTTCACGCGCGGCCTCAACCCCGACCGCGCCTACACCGGCCCGCGCGGCGAAGACGTGCTGCTGCACGGGCGCGCGCTGCTGTTCGTGCGCAACGTGGGCCACCTGATGACCAACCCGGCGATCCTGTGGGGCGCCGAAGGCCGCGAGATTCCCGAAGGCATCCTCGACGCGGTGGTCACCACCACGATCGCGCTGCACGACCTGCAGGGCAACACCGCGCGCGGCATCCGCAACTCGCGCCGCGGCAGCGTCTACATCGTCAAGCCCAAGATGCACGGCCCGGCCGAGGTGGCCTTCGCCGGCGAGCTGTTCGCGCGCGTCGAGCAACTGCTCGGGCTGCCCGATTCGACCGTCAAGCTCGGCATCATGGACGAGGAGCGCCGCACCAGCGTCAACCTCAAGGCGTGCATCGCCGCGGCGGCGAGCCGCGTGGCCTTCATCAACACCGGCTTCCTCGATCGCACCGGCGACGAGATCCACACCGCGATGCTCGCCGGGCCGATGATCCGCAAGGGCGAGATGAAGGCCACGAAGTGGATCGCTGCCTACGAGCGCCTGAACGTGCTGGTGGGCCTGGCCTGTGGCCTGCGCGGCAAGGCGCAGATCGGCAAGGGCATGTGGGCGATGCCCGACCTGATGGGCGCGATGCTGAAGCAGAAGATCGTGCATCCGCAGGCCGGCGCCAACACCGCATGGGTGCCGAGCCCGACCGCGGCGACGCTGCACGCGCTGCACTACCACCAGGTCGACGTGTGGAAGATCCAGAAGGAGCTGGAGGGTGTCGACCTCGACGCCGAATACGACGCGCTGATGAACGACCTGCTCACCGTGCCGGTGGCGACGAAGGCCGACTGGAGCGCCGCCGAGCGCCAGCAGGAGATCGACAACAACGCACAGGGCATCCTCGGCTACGTGGTGCGCTGGGTCGACCAGGGCGTGGGTTGCTCCAAGGTGCCCGACATCCACAACGTGGGCCTGATGGAAGACCGCGCCACGCTGCGCATCAGCAGCCAGCACATCGCCAACTGGCTGCACCACGGCATCGTCAGCGAAGGGCAGGTGCGTGCGACCTTCGAGCGCATGGCGGCGGTGGTCGACCAGCAGAACGGCGGTGACCCGCTGTACCGCGACATGGCCGGCAACGCCGCCACGTCGGCCGCCTACCAGGCCGCGCTCGATCTCGTGTTCAAGGGCAAGCAACAGCCCAGCGGCTACACCGAGCCGCTGCTGCACGCCTGGCGGCTGAAGGTCAAGGCCGGCTGACCGACTGCGCGGTCAGGTTGGAGTGGGCGTGCCGGCCATGCGGTCGTAGCGCAGAAAGTAGTGCCGCGCGAGCGCCACCAGCTGGTTCTCGCTCGGATGGTCCACCGTCTCGTAGCCGACGATGTGCTTGGCGGTGGCCGTGCGGTGCTTCTCCACGTAGTGGCGGAAGTCGGCCGTGCCCTGCTTGGGGCCGGTGACCAGCACTTCGCTGATGCCCTGCAGTGCGTCGCACACCTCGCCGAAGAACTCGTGCTGCGTGCGCACCGCGCTGCCGTGCTTGGTGGTGTAGTGGGTGTGGGCCTTGACCTTCTGCGCCTGCACGTGCTCGGCATCGAATTGCAGCACCTGGGCTTGCGCGTGGTCGAGCCACACGACGGCGTGGAACAAGCTCATCGTCAGAACTTCCTTTCGTGTCTGGATTCGCAGGCCACGCAACGCATGGCCTGCGGCTCGATCTTCAGGCGATCGAACGGGATCTCGGTGTGGCAGTCGCTGCACAGGCCGTAGTGCGGATCGTCCACGCGCTTGAGCGCGCGGCTCACGGCGCCGAGCTCCTGCATCTCCTGGTCCGACCACGCGAGCTCGACCTCGCGGTCCGAATCGCGCTGCGGCGCGTCGTCGCCGTCTTGCTGCAGCACCTCGCGCGCGTAGTCGGCACGCGATTGCCCACGCTGATGCGTGGCCAGCCGCTGGTCGAGTTCGCGCTGCCGCAGTTCGAGTGCGGCTTTCAGCATCGCGCGCTGGCCTTGGGTCAGGTGTGAGCTCATCGACGTCTCTCCTCGTGTTCATGCTCGCAGTAGGGCGCGCCCGCAGTGTTGACAGGCCTCAACCGAAGGCCGACGTGCGTGCGCACCGGGCCACAGATGGCGCTGCCTAGAATGCGTGCCTTCCCGCGCGAGCGCGCGTCGCCACCGCCCGCCCCATGACCCGCGAACTACCCAGCCGCTGCGACGTGCTCGTCGTCGGTGCCGGCCCGGCCGGCAGCGCCTGTGCCACCGCGCTCGCACGCGCCGGGCGCGACGTGGTGCTCGTCGATGCCCACACCTTCCCGCGCGACAAGACCTGCGGCGACGGCCTGATCCCCGACGCCCACGCGGCGCTGCGCAAGCTCGGCGTGTACGACGAGGTGATGGCGCGGGCGCAGCGCGTGGGCCATGTGGCCTGCATCGGGCCGCGCGGCGGGCGTATCGACGTGCCGGGCCATCTGGCGGTGCTGCCGCGGCGCGAGCTCGACGAGATCCTGCTGCGCAACGCCGAGCGCGCCGGTGCGGCCTTCCATGCGCCGCTGCGCTTCGACGCGCCGCTCGAGGACGGCGACCGCGTGGCCGGCGCGGTGTTCAAGTCGGGCGATGCGCACGGCGAGATCCGGGCCGACTGGACGGTGCTCGCCACCGGCGCCGTGCCGCAGGCCTTGATGGCCGCCGGCATGTGCACGCGCCGCGTGCCCTCGGGCGTGGCGCTGCGCGGCTACGTGCGCAACCCGGCGATGGTGGGCCGCATCACCGAGCTCGAGGTGGTCTGGCACCACAAGCTGCGCCCCGGCTACGGCTGGATCTTCCCGTGCCGCGACGGCGTGTTCAACATCGGCGCCGGCGTGCTGGACGCGCACACGCTCGCGCGCAGCGACGGCGGCGCGAGCATGAAGGACGTGAACCTGCGCGACGTGTTCAAGACCTTCACCGAATGCTACGCACCGGCGCGCGAGCTGATGGCCGGCGGCGAGGTCGTCGGCGAGATGAAGGGCGCGCCGCTGCGCTGCACGCTCGACGGTGCACGTTGGAGCCGCCCGGGGCTGCTGGTCACCGGCGAGGCGGCGGGCAGCACCTATGCCTTCACCGGCGAGGGCATCGGCAAGGCGATGGAAACCGGCCTGCTGGCCGCGCAGGCGATCGCGCGCGAGGGCGCCGCGCGCACCGATGACGAGGTCACGGCCGACTACGACGCCGCGCTGCGCGCGCTCAAGCCGCGCTTCGAGCTCTACGAGCGCGCCAACCGCGTCAATCAATACCCGTGGCTGGCCGACCTGCTGATCTGGCGCGCGCAGCGCAGCGCGCGGCTGCGCCGGCGCATGGCCGGCGTGCTGGAGGAAACCAGCAACCCGGGCCATCTGGTCACGCTCAAGGGCATGTTCCGCCTCTTCACCGAATAGCGCGCGCAGGCGACGGCGATGTGCCAGCTGTTCGTGGACGGCGCGCCCGCGTGATGGCGCGGCGCTCTGCCACACTCCGCGCTGCGCCGCTGCCATGCGGCGGCCATGAACCGTAGCCACCATGACCGATCTGCCCGTTCCGCGCTTCGACATCTTCTACCGTCACGACGAGCTGACCCGCCTGCTGCAGGACTACGCCGCCGCGCGGCCCGACCTGCTGGAGCTGCGCTCGATCGGCCTGAGCCACGAAGGCCGCGACATCTGGCTGCTGGTGGTCACCAACCAGGCCAGCGGCCCCGACGCCGACAAGCCGGCCTTCTGGTGCGACGGCAACATCCACGCCGGCGAGCTGACCGCGGGCACGGCCTGCCTGTACTGGCTGCACCAGCTGATGCTCGGCTACGGCAGCGATGCCGCGACGACGCATCTGCTCGACACGCGCGTGGTCTACCTGTGCCCGCGCCTGAACCCCGACGGCGCCGAGCTGGCCCTGGCCGACCGGCCGCGCTACATCCGCTCGTCGACGCGGCCCTACCCGTTCGACGAGCCGCACATCGACGGCCTGACGGTGGAAGACGTCGACGGCGATGGCCGCGTGCTCTACATGCGCATGCCCGATCCGCACGGCGCGTGGAAGTGTCACCCCGAAGACGCGCGGCTGATGATCCCGCGCGAGCCCGGCGAGTTCGGCGGCAGCTATTACCGCGTGATGCCCGAGGGCACGCTGCAGCATTTCGACGGCCTGCAGATCAAGGTCAACCCCGACCGCGAGGGGCTCGACCTCAACCGCAACTTCCCGGCCTACTGGCGGCAGGAGTTCGAGCAGGCCGGCGCCGGGCCGTACCCCACCAGCGAACCCGAGGTGCGCGCGATGGTCGACTTCATCGCGCGCCATCCGAACGTCGGCGCCGCGGTCAGCTTCCACACCCACTCGGGCGTGATCCTGCGGCCGATGGGCACGCAGTCCGACGACGACATGACGCCCGAGGATCTGTGGATCTACAAGCGCCTGTCGGCCATCGGCGAGAAGCTGACCGGCTACCCGGCGATCAGCACCTACGAGGACTTCCGCTACCACCCGAAGGAGATCGTCACCGGCACGCAGGACTGGCTCTACGAGCACCTCGGCTCGCTGTTTTGGACGGTCGAGATCTGGGCGCCGAACAAGGAAGCCGGCATCACCGACTACGACTGGATCCACTGGTACCGCGAGCATCCGCCGGAAGACGACCTCAAGCTGCTGCGCTGGAGCGACACGCAGTGCGGCGGCCGCGCCTACGTGGACTGGACGCCGTTCCAGCACCCGCAGCTGGGCGCGGTGGAGATCGGCGGCTGGGACCGCCTCAACTACTGGCGCAACCCGCCGCCGCATCTGCGCGAGCGCGAGGCAGCGCGCTTTCCGAAGTGGCTGTCCACGCTCGCGCTCGCGCTGCCCAAGCTCGAGGTGCTGCGCACCGAGGTGCGCGCGCTCGGGCCCGACACCTGGCGCGTGCGCCTGGCGGTGACCAATTCCGGCTACCTGCCGGCGCACATCAGCAAGCGCGCGCTGGAGCGCAAGACGGCGCGCGGCGTGGTGTTCGAGCTCGTGCTGCCCGAGGGCTGCTCGCTCGTCGCCGGCAAGCCGCGCATCGTCGGCCCGCATCTGGCCGGGCATGGCGCGAAGAGTTCGCTGCAGGCCTTCATGCCCACGCGCGAGGTCACCGCCGATCGCGCGGTGGCCGAATGGGTGGTGCGCGCGCCGCGCGGCACGCGCCTGTCGCTGCGCGCCACGGCCGATCGCGCCGGCGCGGTGCACACCGAGGTCACGCTCGACTGATCACCGCCGTGCGCCGGTTCAATGCCGGCGGATCCAGCGCTGCAGCACGGCGAACAGCTTCTCGCCGTCGATCGGCTTGGTCAGGAAGTCGTTCATGCCCAGCGCCAGCGCCTGCTCGCGCTCCGACACCAGCGCCGCCGCGGTGAGCGCGATCACCGGCAGCTCCTGCGCCGGATGGTGCTCGCGCAGGCGTTGCGTGGCCTCGTAGCCGCTCATGCCGGGCATCTGCACGTCCATCAGCACCGCGTCGAAGGCATCACCGCGCTGCGCGGCGGCGGCCACCGCGTCGAGCGCCTCCTGGCCGTCGGCGGCGGCCTCGATGCGCAGGCCCCATTGCTCGAGCATCGTGCGCGCGACCAGCATGTTGACCGGGTTGTCTTCCACCAACAGCACATGCGCACCGGCGAGCGTGGACGACGCGCTCGCCGCTTCGGCCGGGCGCGGCGGCTGCGCGGCCACGGCCGGCAGCGGCAGGTCGACATGGAAGGTGCTGCCGCGGCCGACGCGGCTGTCGACGCCGACGTCGCCGCCCATCAGCCGCGCCAGCTCGCGGCAGATCGACAGGCCCAGGCCGGTGCCGCCGAAGCGCCGGGTGATCGAATCGTCGGCCTGCGTGAAGGGCTGGAACAGCCGCGCCTGCGTCGCGGCGTCGATGCCGGCGCCGGTGTCGGTCACCTCGAAGCGCAGGCGCCCGTCGGCCAGCGCCCGCGCCTGCAGCGCGACGTGGCCGCGCGCGGTGAACTTGAGCGCGTTGTGCAGGTAGTTGCTGAGGATCTGCCGCAGCCGCATCGCGTCGCCGCGCACCTGCACCGGCACCGCCGGGTCGATGGCCAGCGTGACGCCGATGCCGCGCGGCGCGGCCACCGACGCATAACCTCGGTGCAGCGACTGCAGCAGCGCGTGGAGGTCGAAGTCGCTGGCCTCGATCTCGAGCTTGCCGGCCTCGATCTTCGACAGGTCGAGGATGTCGGAGATGATCGCCGAGAGGTTCTCGGCGCTGTCGGCGATCTGGTCGAGGTAGTTCTGGCGCAGCGCCTCGTCGACGCCGCGCTGGCGCGCCAGCCGCGCCAGGCCCAGCAGGCCGTTGAGCGGCGTGCGGATCTCGTGGCTGGTGTTGGCGAGGAACGCACTCTTGGCGCGGCTGGCCGCCTCGGCGGCGTCGCGCGCCTGCGCGAGCGCGCGCTCGACCTCGCGCCGCTCGGTCACGTCGTCGACGATCCAGATCGTGCCGCCATCGGCCGCGCGCTGCGGATCGACGGCCTTGCCGACGACGCGGCCGAGAAAGGTCGAGCCGTCGCGGCGGCGCATGCGGCGCTCGAACTCGATCTGCTCGCCGCGTGCGAGCGCCGGCCCGTAGAGGCGGCCGATCTCGGCATAGTCGGCCTGGTCGAGCCAGACCGCCGCGCCGGCCTGGCCGAGCAGCGCGCCGGCGCTCCAGCCGAACAGCGTCTCGAAGCGGCGGTTGACCATCACGAAGCGGCGATCGCGCGTCATGGCGATGCCGATCGAGGCGTTGTCGAGGATGGCGTCGCGCTCGCGGCGCTCGCGTTCGCGCTCCGACAGGTCGCGCCCGATCATCACCAGGTAGCGCTGGCCGTGCGACTGCGAGATCGACGCCGAGCAGCTCAGCACGCAGGTGTGGCCGTCCTTGGCGCGGAACTCGAAGCTCATGTCCTCGATGCGGCCGTGCAGCGCCAGCTCGGCCAGCATGCGCTCGCGGTCGTGCGGATCCTTCCAGATGCCGAGCTCGGCGGTGCGCCGGCCGATGACCTCGTCGCGCGTGTAGCCGAAGGTCTTCTCGAACATCGCGCTGACCATCAAGAACTGGCCGCTGTCGGCATCGGACAGCGACAGCACGTTCGGGCTCGTCTCCAGCATCTGCAGCAGCAGCGCCTGCGCCTCGTGCGCGCTGTCCTCGGCGCTGCGCAGGCTGTCGCGGGCGCCGTACTCGGCCGTCACGTCGCGCGAGACGCCCCAGTAGCCGAGGAAGCGGCCGTCGCGGGCGTGGCGCGGCGCGCCGCTGACCAGTTCGTCGCGCACGCGGCCGTCGTCGTAGCGGTAGCGCACATGCAGCTCGCGAAACGGCCGCCGCGCCTCCAGGTCGGCACGGTGCGGTGCCAGGGCGCCGTCGTCGTACTCGATGCTCGCCTCGTGCCACGGCTGCTGCATCGGCCGCGGGACCGGCTTGAACGCGCCGCGCGCATCGCGCCGCCAGACCTGCGTGACGACGTATTCGGCGTCCATCTCCCAGCAGCAGTCGGTGGCGATGCCCATCAGCGTGAGGAAGCGACCCTCGCGCTCGCGCGCCGTCTCCAGCCAATGGGCGATCAGCCGCACCATCAGCAGCCCCACCGCCAGCGCGGTGGCGATGAGCAGCGTGAAGGTCATCAAGCGCCGCAGCAGCAGCGTGTCACCGACGGCCGCGGCACCGGCGATCCAGTGCTCGTGCTCGGCCCAGGCCAGCGCCGTGGCCACCGCGATGCACAGCAGCGCCATCGCCACGCCGGCGCGGGCCGAGAAGAACGCGGCGAAGGCCAGCGTCACGATGGCGCAGTAGCCGAGCGCCAGGTCGTTGAGCCCCCAGCCGTAGACCACGGCGGCGAGCGCGACCAGCAGCACGCCGGCCACGCCGGCAGCCTCGAGCGCGGCATCGGCGCGCCGGCCGCGCAGGCGCGTGGCAGCGGCGCACAGCGCGGCACCGACGGCATAGGCCACCGCCGGCACGATGAGCGGCCAGGGCTGGTGCCGGTTGGCCCAGGCATTGGTCAGCGCGGCGACGCCGAACACCGCCGCGAAGATCATCAGCGTGCGGCGCGTGGCCAGATCGCGCGCCAGCTCGCGCGGGTCGATGAGCGACGGGCTCAGCAACGGCGTCGGCGGGCTCAGCCCGGCTGTCGAGCGGCCGCCAGCTGATTGCGCGCCAGCACGGCGGCCTCGCGTGCCGCCGTGGCGAACTCGTTGCCGCGGCTGGCGTAGAGCACCGCGCGCGAGGAGTTCACGATGATCGCGCCGGAGGTGCGCGCCGCGGTGCCGCGCCAGCCGGCGCGCACGCTGGCCTCGGCGTCGCCGCCCTGCGCGCCGATGCCGGGGATCAACAGCGGCAGCGTCGGCGCGAGTTCGCGCACGCGCGCGATCTCTTGCGGAAACGTGGCGCCCACCACCAGGCCGAGCTGGCCGTTGTGGTTCCACTCGCCCTGGGCCAGGCGCGCGATGCGCTCGTACAGCAGATCGCCGCCTTCGAGGCGCTGCGCCTGCAGGTCGCCGCCGCCCAAGTTGCTGGTGCGGCACAACAGGATCAGGCCCTTGCCCGGATAGGCCATGTACGGCTCGATCGAATCGAAGCCCATGAACGGCGACAGCGTGACCGCGTCGGCCTGGTAGCGCTCGAAGACCTCGCGCGCGTACTGAGCGGCGGTGGCGCCGATGTCGCCGCGCTTGGCGTCGAGGATCACCGGCACGCCGGGCGCGGCGCGGCGGATGTGCGCCATCAGCCGTTCGAGCTGCTCCTCGGCGCGGTGCGCGGCGAAGTACGCGATCTGCGGCTTGAAGGCGATCACCAGATCCTTCGTCGCGTCGACGATGGTGGCGCAGAAGTCGAAGATGCGCGACGCGTCGTGCTGCCACGCGCCGGGGAACTTGGCCGGGTCGGGGTCGAGCCCGACGCACAGCATCGAGCCGTTGGCGCGTTCGGCGGCCAGCAGCTTGTCGACGAACGGCAAGTTCATCGACGTCCGCGGCTCAGACGCGCCGGGCCAGCGCCGCTGCGAGGCCGGTGTAGGTGGCCGGCGTCAACGCGCGCAGCCGGGCCTTCTCGGCCGCCGGCAGCTCCAGCGCGTCGATGAAGGCGGCGATCGCCTCGCGCGTGATGGCCTTGCCGCGCGTGAACTCCTTCAGCCGCTCGTACGGGTTGGGCAGGCCGTGGCGGCGCATGACGGTCTGCACCGCCTCGGCCAGCACCTCCCACGCGGCGTCGAGATCCGCGTCGAGCGCGGCGCGATTGACCTCGAGCTTGTCGAGCCCGCGCGCGAGCGAGTCGATGCCGAGCAGCGCATGGCCGAGCGCGACGCCCATGTTGCGCAGCACCGTGCTGTCGGAGAGGTCGCGCTGCCAGCGGCTGATCGGCAGCTTGGCCGACAGGTGATTGAGCAGCGCGTTGGCGAGGCCGAAGTTGCCCTCGGCGTTTTCGAAGTCGATCGGGTTGACCTTGTGCGGCATCGTCGACGAGCCGACCTCGCCGGCCTCGAGCCGCTGCGTGAAGTAGCCGAGGCTGATGTAGCCCCACACGTCGCGCGACCAGTCGATCAGGATCGTGTTGGCGCGCGCGACGGCGTCGAACAGCTCGGCCATCCAGTCGTGCGGCTCGATCTGGATCGTGTACGGGTTGACCTGCAGCTTCAGCGCGCCTTCGATCACGCGGCGCGAGAAGGCCTCCCAGTCGAAGCCGGGCCATGCCGCGAGGTGCGCGTTGTAGTTGCCGACCGCGCCGTTCATCTTGGCCAGCGGCTGCACCGCGGCGATGCGCGCGCGCGCGTGCGCGAGGCGCGCCGCCACGTTGGCGATCTCCTTGCCCAGCGTGGTCGGGCTCGCGGTCTGGCCGTGCGTGCGGGCGAGCATCGGCACCTCGGCCAGCGCATGCGCCAGATCGCGCAGCTTGGCCGTGACCGCGTCGAGCGCCGGCAGCAGCACCTCGTCGCGCGCGGCGCGCAGCATCAGCGCATGGCTCGCGTTGTTGATGTCCTCGCTGGTGCAGGCGAAGTGCATGAACTCGGCCGCCGTCTTCAGTGCCGCGTCTGCCTGACACTGCTGCTTGAGCCAGTACTCCACCGCCTTCACGTCGTGGTTGGTGGTGCGCTCGATGTCCTTGATGGATCGCGCGTCGGCCTCCGAGAAGCCCGCCACCGCGGCACGCAGCCGCTCGCGCGAGGCCGGCGGCAGCGGCGCGAACTCGGCGAAGCCGGCGTCCGACAGCGCGATGAACCACTCCACCTCCACCTGCACGCGGCGGTGCATCAGGCCGAACTCCGACAGCAGCGGCCGCAGGGCCGCGACCTTGGCGGCATAGCGGCCGTCCAGCGGCGACAAGGCGGTCAGCGGGCTCGGATTCATCGCGGCGGACATCTCGCGGTGATTCTAGGTGGGCGCACCGAGATCGATCCCGATTGACGGTTTCGGAGCGCCTCTTGCCTAATCGCTCGCTGCCACGACGCACCATTGCCCACACAACAAGGAGCACGCCATGTCGCACACACGCCGCCCTCTGCTGGCCGCCGCACTCGCCGCCACCTGCCTCGCCGCTGCCGCGCCCGCCTGGGCGCAGGCCAAGATCAAGGTCGCCGCGATCTACACCGTGCCGGTCGAGCAGCAGTGGGTCAGCCGCATCGACAAGGCGCTGAAGGCCGCGGTGGCGCGCGGCGAGATCGAGTACGTGTTCAGCGAGAACGTCGCCAATGCCGACTACGAACGCGTGATGCGCCAGTACGCCGAGGCCGGCCACGGCTTCATCGTCGGCGAGAGCTTCGCCGTCGAGGCCGCCGCGCGCAAGGTGGCCAAGGACTACCCGAAGACCAGCTTCCTGATGGGCAGCTCGGGCAAGCCGCAGGCGCCCAACTTCGCGGTGTTCGACAACTTCATCCAGGAGCCGAGCTACCTCACCGGCATGATCGCAGGGGGCATGACCAAGTCCAACAAGATCGGCATGGTCGGCGGCTATCCGATCCCCGAGGTGAATCGGCTGATGAACGCCTTCATGGCCGGCGCCAAGGAGGTGAACCCCAAGGTCGAGTTCATGGTCACCTTCATCAACAGCTGGTTCGACCCGCCCAAGGCCAAGGAGGCCGCGTTCGCGATGATCGACAAGGGCGCCGACGTGCTCTACGCCGAGCGCTTCGGCGTCAGCGACGCCGCGAAAGAGAAGGGCAAGCTCGCCATCGGCAACGTCATCAACACGCAGGACAAGTACCCCGACACGGTGGTGGCCAGCGCGCTGTGGAACATGGAGCCGACGATCGACGCCGCGCTCAAGGCCGTCAAGGCCGGCCAGTTCAAGCCCGAGGACTACGGCAGCTACTCGCACATGAAGGTCAAGGGCAGCGAGCTGAGCCCGCTGGGCACGTTCGAGAAGAAGATCCCGGCCGACCTGCTGGCCAAGGTGCGCGCGAAGGAAAAGGCCATCCTCGCCGGCAGCTTCGCCGTCAAGGTCGACGACGCCCAGCCCAAGGGTTCGGCCAAGTGACCGCGCGGCGCAACGTGCGATGAGCGCCGTTCAGAACAGCAGCGCCCAGATGCCCAGAGCGGCCACCGCGGCGCCGAGCAAGGCCAGGTAGCCGGCGGCGAGCGCGGCGGCGCGCAGGGCAAGCGCCCACCAGCGCCCGCCGTACACGCGCCTGAGCGCCAGCACCGAGTGGACCGGCGTGACCACGAACGCGGCCACGGCCAGCGCGTCGACCCGCGTCAGCAGCAGGCCCAGCATCAGGAACCAGAAGGCGTGCAGATGCAGCGCGAACACCAGATGCTCGGTGTAGCGCATGCGGCGCCCGAGGTAGGCGAGCTTCAGCCCGGCCGCGAAGGCCGGAACGAGCACGAACATCGCCGCTCCCAGATGCGAGAAGAAGCGCTGGCCGAACGCGGCGATCTCGCGCGACAGCGAGGCCGGGTCGACATCGATGCGCTGGCGCAGCCGCGTGCACAGCCAGTCGGGCAGCTTGCGGCAATAGAACTGCCCCTGCCGGATGCCGGCACGATCGTTGAACATGCTCACGTCCATCGGCTCGACGGCGCCGTCGGCTGCGTCGCGATCGACGCGGAACTGCACCGTGCCGGTCCAGCCGAGCGCCATCAGCACGATCACGCTGATCGTCAGGTACAGCCGCAGCGGCAGCACGTAGCGGCGCCGCCGCCCCGCGAGGTACTCGCGCGTGATCGCGCCGGGCTTCAGCAGCAGCAACCCGAGCGAACGCCACAGCGCGCCTTCGGTCGAGATGTAGGCGCCGCCGAACTGCTGGGCGAACTCGCGCAGCGTCGGCGGGCGCAGCCGGGTCTCCTGCCCGCACGACGGGCAGTAGCGCGGCAGCGGCGAGCCCAGGGGCTGGTCGCAGTTCAGGCATGCACCGGGGTCGGCCATGGCGCTCCAACGCGAGAATCGCCGCGATGGTAACCACCGTGCTGCGGCTGACGCACATCACCAAGCGCTTCGGCGAGCTGCTGGCCAACGACGACATCTCGCTCGAACTGCGCGCCGGCGAGGTGCTCGCGCTGCTGGGCGAAAACGGCGCCGGCAAGAGCACGCTGGTGTCGATCCTGTTCGGCCACTACAGGGCCGACGCCGGCGAGATCGAGGTCGACGGCCGGCCCCTGCCGCCCGGCCAGCCGAGCGCTGCGCTCGCGGCCGGCATCGGCATGGTGCACCAGCACTTCACGCTGGCCGACAACCTGAGCGTGCTCGACAACGTGATGCTCGGCACCGAGCCGCTGTGGCGGCTGCGCTCGCGCCGCGGCGACGCGCGCGCGCGGCTGCTGCAGGCGGCAGGGCGCTTCGGCCTCGCGGTGGACCCCGACGCGCGCGTCGGCGACCTTTCGGTCGGCGAGCGCCAGCGCGTGGAGATCCTGAAAGCGCTGACACGCGGCGCGCGCATGCTGATCCTCGACGAGCCGACGGCGGTGCTGACGCCGCAGGAGTCAGCCTCGCTGTTCGCCACGCTGAAGCGCCTCGTCGGCGAGGGCATGGCGATCATCTTCATCAGCCACAAGCTCGACGAGGTGCTCGCCGTCAGCGACCGCATCGCGGTGCTGCGCGCCGGGCGCCTGGTGGCCGTGCGCGACGCTGGCGGTGCCGACAAGGCCGGCCTCGCCGAGGCCATGGTCGGCCGCGACGTGGCCGCGGTGGCGAGGGCGCGCGAAGGGCTCGACCTCGATCTCGCGCCTGCCGCGCGCGTGCAGCTGGCGCTGCGCGACGTGGCCGTGGCGTCGCCCGGCCGCGGGCCCGATCTGCGCGGCGTGAGCCTCGAGGTGCGAGCCGGCGAAGTGGTCGCCATCGCCGGCGTCGCCGGCAACGGCCAGCGCACGCTCGCCGATCTGTTGTGCGGGCTGCTGCCGCTGGCCGGTGGCCGGCTCGAGGTGGCCGGCCGGCCGCTGCCGGCACGGCCGCGCGCCTGGGTCGCGGCGGGCGTGGCGCGCATTCCCGAAGACCGTCAGGCCGTGGGCTCGATCGGCGAGCTCACGCTGTGGGAGAACGCCGTGCTCGAGCGCTACCGCAGCCGGCGCTTCTCGCGCTTCGGCGTGCTGCGCAGCGCCGAGGCGCACGAGCACGCGCGGCGCCTGGTCGAGCAGTACGACGTGCGCGGCGCCGGCAGGCTCGGGCTCGATGCGCCGGTGCGCGGCCTGTCGGGGGGCAACCTGCAGAAGCTGATCGTCGGCCGCGCGCTGACGGGCGTGCACTACCGCGACGAAGGTCCGACGCTGATCGTCGCGCACCAGCCCACCTGGGGCCTCGACGTGGGCGCGGTGGCCGAGCTGCACCGCCGCCTGCTCGACGCCGCCACACGCGGCGCCGGCGTGCTGCTGATCAGCGAGGACCTCGACGAGATCCTCGCGCTGGCCGATCGCGTGGCCGTGATGTCGCGCGGCCGGCTCACGCCGGCACGGCCCGTCGACGGTTGGACACTGGCCCAGCTCGGCGCCGCGATGGCCGGCATGGCCGCGGCCGAAGCGCCTGCGGTGGCCCATGCGGCTTGAGGCGCGCGCGCAGGTGCCGGCGTGGATGTGGCTGGCCGCGCCGCTCGCCGCGCTGGCCTTCACGCTGGCCATCAGCTCGCTGCTGGTGGCCTGGGCCGGCGCGCCGGTGGGCCGCGCCTATGCGCTGCTGCTCGCAGGCGGCTTCGGCTCGCGCTTCGCGTGGACCGAGACGCTCACGCGCGCGACGCCGCTCATCCTCACCGGGCTGGCGGCCGCGGTGGCCTTTCGCGCGCATCTGTACAACATCGGCGCCGAGGGCCAGCTCTATGCCGGCGCGCTCGCGGCGGTGGCGGTGGGCGGGCTGCACGGCGGCGCCACCTGGCCGCTGCCCGATGCACTGCTCTTCGCCGGCATGATCGCCGCGGCCTGCGCGGCCGGCGCGCTGCTGCTGCTGGTGCCGGCGCTGTTGAAGTCGCGCTTCGGCGTCGACGAAGTCGTGACGACGTTGCTGGCCAACTTCATCGTGCTGCTGCTCGTTTCGGCCATGCTCGACGGGCCGATGAAGGACCCCGCCGCGATGGGCTGGCCGCAGAGCGTGGCGATCGCCGACGAGCTGCAGCTCGCCAGACTGATTCCGAAGAGCCGCGTGCACAGCGGGCTGCTGATCGCGCTGGCGCTGGCCGCGGGCCTGTTCGTGGTGCTGCGGCACACCACCTTCGGCTTCGCGCTGCGCGCGGTGGGCGCCAACGCGCGCGCCGCCGCGTTCGCCGGCGTGCCGGTGCGCCGCGTGGTCTGGCAGGTGGCGTTGCTGTCGGGCGCGCTGGCGGGGCTGGCCGGCGCGGTGGAGGTGGCCGGCCGCGCCGGCTACGTGACGCTCGACATGTCGCCCGGCTACGGCTACTCGGGCATCGTGATCGCGATGCTGGCGGCGCTGAATCCGCTCGGCGTGGTGGCGGCGGCGGTGTTCGTGGCCGGCATGCTGGTGGGCGCCGACAGCATGAGCCGCGCGGTGACGGTGCCGACCTACATCGCCGACGTGATCGTCGCGGTGTCGCTGGTGGCGATGCTGGTGGCCACCATGCTCGCGCGCTACCGGGTGCGCTGGCGATGAGGAGCGCGACCGTCGTGCGCGCGAGGCATCGTGGCCGCTGAGACGCTGGACCTGCTCGGCAGCGCGGCGTTCTGGGTCGCGGTGCTGCGCATCGCCACGCCGCTCGTCTTCGGCACGCTGGGCGTGCTGCTGTGCGAGCGCGCCGGCGTGCTCAACCTCGGCATCGAGGGCATCATGGTCGCCGGCGCGTTCGCCGGCTGGCTCACGGTGTACCAGGGCGGTGGCTTGTGGAGCGGCGTGTGCGTGGCCGCGGCGGTCGGCGCCGCGTTCGGGTTGCTGCACGGCTGGCTCACGGTGAGCCTGGCGCTGTCGCAGCATGTGTCGGGCCTCGGCATCACGCTGCTGGCCACCAGCCTGGCGAGTTATGCCTATCGCGTGAGCTTTCCGAAGGTGGAGAGCCCGCCGACGATCCAGCCCTTCGCCGACATGAGCGGCTGGCTGCCGCTGCCGGTGCTGAATCAACAGACGCCGCTGACGCTGCTGGCCCTTGCGCTGGTGCCGGCGCTGGCGTGGCTGCTGTACCGCACGCCGCTCGGCCTGGCGCTGCGCATGGTGGGCGAGAACCCGCAGGCCGTCGAAGGCCAGGGTCTGAGCGTGGCGGGCCTGCGCATCGGCGCCGTCGTGGCGGGCTCGGCGCTGATGGGCATCGGCGGCGCGTTCCTCACGCTGGCGGCGTTCAACGCCTTCTACTTCAACATGGTCAACGGCCGCGGCTGGGTCTGCGTGGCGCTGGTGGTCTTCGCGTCGTGGCGGCCGGGCAAGGCGCTGCTCGGCGCGCTGCTGTTCGCCTTCTTCGACGCGCTGCAGCTGCGGCTGCAGCAGGCCGGCGGCGGCGTGTTCGGGCTCGAGCTGCCGTATCAGTTCTACCTGATGCTGCCCTACGTGATGGCCATCGTGGCGCTGGTGGTGGTGGCGCGGCGCGCGGCGTATCCTCAGGCCCTGATGAAGCCGTATCGCAAAGGCGAACGATGAGCTCTGCAGCACCCACCGGTGGCCGGCACATCCGGCTGACCTCGCACCCGGGCCAGGGCGCGATCGGCGCGCCGGCGATCCACTGGGGCGCGGCCGACCCGATGGAGCGCGGGCCGATCGTCGGCACCACCACCACGCGCAGCCAGCGCAACGTGGTCGGCACGCACAGCGGCAGCTACGGCGTCTACCGCGCGCTGGCGGTGGCGGCCGGCAACCTGCCGCGCGGCCACCGCGCCGACCTGACCAACACCGCGCCGACCGATTCGATCGGCCCGTATCCGCAGTGGGGCGAGCCCGAGCGCATCGTCTCGATCGACCCCTGGGGCGCGTCGGTGCAGTCGGTGTACGCCGAGTACATCGCCGAGGGCTACGACATCCGACCGACGATCGCGGTCACCAAGGCGCACATCCACCTGCCCGAGGTGAAGCAGGCGATCGCCTTCCAGCGCCTGGCCATCGACGGCACCGTACTGCTCGAAGACGCCTCGGCCACGGTGACCAAGATCGCCGTCGAGCCGGTGTGGTGGCTGCCCGGCGTGGCGCGGCGCTTCGGCGTCGGCGAGGCCGATCTGCGCCGCGCGCTCTTCGAGGAGACCGGCGGCATGTACCCGGAGCTGGTGACGCGCAGCGACCTCGAGGTCTTCCTGCCGCCGATCGGCGGGCAGACGCTGTACGTGTTCGGCGACGTGCGCGACCTGGCCAACCCCGTGGTGACGCTGACGGCGCGCGTGCACGATGAGTGCAACGGCTCCGACGTGTTCGGCTCCGACATCTGCACCTGCCGGCCGTACCTGACGCACGCGATCGAGGAATGCATCCAGGGCGCGCAGCGCGGCGGCGTCGGCCTCATCGCCTACAGCCGCAAGGAAGGCCGCGCGCTCGGCGAGGTGACCAAGTTCCTCGTCTACAACGCGCGCAAGCGCCAGGAGGGCGGCGACCGCGCCGACAAGTACTTCCTGCGCACCGAGTGCGTGGCCGGCGTGCAGGACATGCGCTTCCAGGAGCTGATGCCCGACGTGCTGCACTGGCTGGGCATCCGCAGGATCCATCGCCTGGTGAGCATGAGCAACGACAAGTACGACGCCATCACCGGCTCGGGCATCGAGGTCGGCGAGCGCGTCAAGATCCCCGACGCGCTGGTGCCGGCCGACGCCAAGGTGGAGATGGAGGCCAAGATCGCCGCCGGCTACTTCACGCCGGAAGGCCGCACGCCCACCGAGGCCGACCTCGCGCAGGTGAAGGGCCGCGCCCTTGAGTGAGGCCGATGCGCTGCATGCCGCGGTGCAGCGTCTGCGCGCGCCGGCCACGATCCGCGAGCGCTGCGCGCGCATCACCGAGGCGGTGGCGCGCGGCGAGTCGCTGCACTTTCGCGTCGACCGCTCGCGGCTCGACGAGGTGGCCGCGCGCGTGGCCACGCTGACGCGCGCGCGCTTTCCCGATCTGGCGATCCCGTACCACAGCCGCTGGCGCCACTTCGAGGCCGGCGGCGTGGACCGCAAGGCCGAGCTGGACGCGAAGCTCGCCGGGCGCAGCGCGGTGGCGATGGCGCGCGCGCGCATCGACCTCGCGCTGGTGAGCGTGCTGCTCGACGCTGGCGCGGGCAGCGCGTGGCGCTACCGCGAGCGCGAGACGGGCCAGGTGCTCGCGCGCTCCGAGGGCCTGGCGGTGGCGAGCTTTCGCGCCTTCATGGCCGGGCGCTTCTCGTCGGAGGTCGGTGATCCGCTGCGCGTCGATGCCGCGGCGCTGGCGCGCGTGGATGCGCGCGCGCTGGCCGAGATGTTCCAGGTCAGCCTCGACAACCCGCTGGTCGGGCTCGAAGGCCGCGTCGATCTGCTGCACCGCCTGGCGCAGGCGCTGCGCGAGCGGCCGCAGACCTTCACCGCGCTCGGGCAGCCGGGGCATCTGTTCGATGCGCTGACGCACCACCGGCACGCACCGGCGCTGCAGAACCATCATCCGCGGCCGTCGACCTTCCACCACCAGGTCAGCGCGGCGCGCATCCTTGGCGCGCTGCTCGACGCCTTCAGCGCCATCTGGCCGAGCGGGCAGGCGCTGCACGGCGTGCCGTTGGGCGACTGCTGGCCGCACGAGGACGCCGGCGGGAGCGTCGACGGTGGTGGGCCCGACGCGGGCTGGGTGCCGTTTCACAAGCTGTCGCAGTGGCTGACCTATTCGCTGCTCGAGCCGTTCGAATGGGCCGGCGTGCAGGTGAGCGGCCTCGACGAGCTGACCGGCCTGCCCGAATACCGCAACGGCGGGCTGCTGCTCGATGCCGGCGTGATCGTGCCGCGCGATGCCGCGTTCGCCGGCCGCGCCTACCGGCCGGGTGACGCGTGGACGATCGAGTGGCGCGCGCTCACCGTGACGCTGCTCGACGAGCTGGCGCCGCGCGTGCGCGGCCTGCTCGGCGTGGACGAGGCCGCGCTGCCGCTGGCGCGCGTGCTCGAAGGCGGCACCTGGGCCGCGGGGCGGCAGATCGCCGCCGAGCGCCGCGAGGGCGCGCTGCCGCCGGTGGTGATCGCCAGCGACGGCACGGTATTCTGAACAGCACATCGCAACAGGAGTCGATCGCATGAGACCAGTCGATTCGAAGCACTGGCGCCGGCCGAGCGCCGGGCCGCTCCCAAGCCGGCCGGCGATCCCCTCGGGGGATCGGCCGACGTACCCGTCGGACGAGGGGCACACATGAGCGAATCGCAGGTTCATGTCATCACGCACCCGCTGGTGCAGCACAAGCTGACGCTGATGCGCCAGAAGGACCGCTCGACCAGCAGCTTCCGGCGCCTGCTCGGCGAGATCGGCATGCTGATGGCCTACGAGGTCACGCGCGACATGCCGACGCAGCTGATCGAGATCGAGACGCCGCTCGAAACCATGCGCAGCCCGGTGATCGAGGGCCGCAAGACGGTGTTCGTGGTGATCATGCGCGCCGGCGCGGGCTTTCTCGAAGGCATGCTCGAGGTGATCCCCGGCGCGCGCGTCGGCCACATCGGCCTGTACCGCGACCCGAAGACGCTGACCGCCGTGGAGTACTACTTCAAGGTGCCGCACGGCATGAGCGACCGCGATGCGATCGTGCTCGACCCGATGCTCGCCACCGGCAACTCGGCGGTGGCCGCGGTGGACCGTCTCAAGGAGACGCGGCCGCGCTCGATCCGCTACGTGTGCCTGCTCGCGGCGCCCGAAGGCATCAGGAACTTCCACGGCCATCACCCCGAGGTGCCGATCTACACCGCGGCGATCGACCGCGCGCTGAACGACCACGGCTACATCGTCCCGGGATTGGGCGACGCGGGCGACCGCATCTTCGGCACGAAGTGACGCGGCGATGGCCGCGCTGCTGATCCGCAACGCCACGCTGCCCGACGGGCGCAGCGGCATCGACCTGCACGCGCGCGACGGCCGCTTCGTCGATGTCGGCGTCAAGCTGCCGGCGCCCGAGGGCGTGCCGCAGCTCGACGCGCAGGGCTGGCTGTTCAGCCCGCCCTTCGTCGATGCGCACTTCCACATGGACGCGACGCTGAGCTATGGCCTACCGCGCGTGAACGCGAGCGGCACGCTGCTCGAAGGCATCGCGCTGTGGGGCGAGCTGAAGCCGCTGCTGACGCACGAGGCGATCGTCGAGCGCGCGCTCGGCTACTGCGACTGGGCGGTGGCCAAGGGGCTGCTCGCGATCCGCTCGCATGTCGACGTGTGCGACGCGCGGCTGCTGGCGGTGGAGGCGCTGCTGCACGTGAAGCGGCAGGTGGCGCCGTACCTCGATCTGCAGCTGGTCGCCTTCCCGCAGGACGGCGTGCTGCGCTCGCCCGGCGCGATGGCGAACCTGAAGCGCGCGCTCGACCTCGGCGTCGATGTCGTCGGCGGCATCCCGCACTTCGAACGCACGATGGCCGAAGGCGCGGCCAGCGTGCGCGCGCTGTGCGAGCTGGCGGCCGAGCGCGGCCTGCGCGTGGACATGCATTGCGACGAGACCGACGACCCGCTGTCGCGCCACGTCGAGACGCTGGCCTTCGAGACGCAGCGCCTCGGCCTGCACGGCCGCGTGACCGGCTCGCACCTGACCTCGATGCACTCGATGGACAACTACTACGTGTCCAAGCTGATCCCGCTGATGGTCGAGGCGCAGCTCGGCGTGGTGGCCAACCCGCTGATCAACATCACCATCCAGGGCCGCCACGACAGCTACCCCAAGCGCCGCGGCATGACCCGCGTGCCCGAGCTGATGGCGGCCGGCCTCAGCGTGGCCTTCGGCCACGACTGCGTGATGGACCCGTGGTACTCGCTCGGCTCGGCCGACATGCTGGAAGTGGCTTCGATGGGCCTGCACGTGGGCCAGCTGACCTCGACCACGCAAATGAGGGGGTGCTTCGACGCGGTGACCGCGAACCCGGCGCGCATCCTCGGCCTGGACGGCTACGGCCTGGCGCCCGGCTGCCGCGCCGACGGCGTGCTGCTGCAGGCACGCTCGCCCGTCGAGGCGATCCGCCTGCGCGCGCAGCGCCTCGCGGTGGTGCGCGGCGGCCGCGTCATCGCCCGCAGCGCGCCGGCCACGGCGCAGCTCGAGCTGCCCGGCCGGCCGGCGCAGGTGGACTTCACGCGTAAGCCCTGAAGCCGCGCCCCGAGGGGCGCTGGCTAGAATCGATCGCAACAGGGAAGGCCTGATCCAACAATGAAACTCATCGGCGCGTTGACCAGCCCCTACGTGCGCAAGGTGCGCATCGTGATGGCCGAGAAGAAGCTGGACTACCAGCTGGTGCTGGAAGACGTGTGGAACAGCGAGAACATCCTCAAGTCCAACCCGCTCGGCAAGGTGCCTTGCCTGGTGGTCGAGGGCGTCGAGGCGGTGTTCGATTCACGCGTGATCGTCGAGTACCTCGACACGCTGTCGCCGGTGGGCAAGCTGATTCCGCCGAGCGGGCGCGAGCGCGCCGAGGTGCGCACCTGGGAGGCGCTGGGCGACGGCGTGCTCGATGCCGCCATCCTGGCGCGGCTGGAGCGCACCTGGCCGGGCCGCGAGGGCCAGCGCTCGCAGGCCTGGATCGATCGCCAGATGTCGCGCGTCGGCGCCTCGCTGAAGGCCATGGGCCAGGGCCTGGGCGACAAGGCCTGGTGCGCGGGCAGCCACTTCAGCCTGGCCGACATCGCCGTGGGTTGCGCGCTCGGCTATCTGGACTTCCGCTTTCCCGAGATCGACTGGCGCAGCGACTACCCCAACCTCGAGCGCCACGCGGCCAAGCTCGCCACGCGGCAGAGCTTCATCGACACGCTGCCGCCGCGCAGCTGAGAACGCGCCGCCCGCGGCGCCAACGCTCACGCCGGCTGCTCGCGCTCGGGCGCTCGAGCTGCAGCGCTCTCGCGCTATCGGCCTCAACCCGCAGCCGGCGCGAAGCTGTCGGCCCGCGCGCGCGGCCAGTACAGCTCGTAGACCGCATGCGGCCAGGGCTGCTCGCCGCGCGCGGCGGCCAGCAGTTCACCCGGCTTCACGAACGGCAGCAGGTTGGCCAGCAGGCGCACCTCGCGGTCGCTGCCGCGGCGCACGATGTGCGTGGCGCGGATCTGGTTGGGGTGCTGCAGCCCGGCCGCCTGCACCAGCTCGCGCAGCGCCTCCAGCGTGTGGCGGTGGAAGCGGTAGACGCGCTCGGTCTTGTCGTCGACCACCAGCGCGCGCTGGCGCAGCGGGTCCTGCGTCGTCACGCCGGTGGGGCAGGCGCCGGTGTGGCAATGCTGGGCCTGGATGCAGCCGAGCGCGAACATGAAGCCGCGCGCCGCGTTGCACCAGTCGGCACCGAGCGCCATCATGCGTGCGATGTCGAATGCGCTGACCACCTTGCCCGCGGCGCCGATGCGGATGCGCGAGCGCAGGTTCAGCCCGGTCAGCGTGTTGTGCACCAGCAGCAGCCCCTCCTGCAGCGGCGCGCCGACGTGGTCGGTGAACTCCAGCGGCGCCGCGCCGGTGCCGCCCTCGGCGCCGTCGACGACGATGAAGTCGGGCATCAGGCCGGTCTCGAGCATCGCCTTGCAGATCGCCAGCCACTCCCACGGGTGGCCGATGCACAGCTTGAAGCCGGTGGGCTTGCCGCCGGAGAGTTCGCGCAGGCGATCGACGAAGCGCAGCAGCTCGATCGGCGTGGTGAATGCGCTGTGCTGTGCCGGCGACACGCAGTCGGTGCCCACCGGCACGCCGCGCGCCGCGGCGATCTCGGGCGTCACCTTCGGCCCCGGCAGCACGCCGCCGTGGCCGGGCTTGGCGCCCTGGCTGAGCTTGATCTCGACGAGCTTGACCTGCGCGTCGCGCGCGTTGGCGGCGAACTTCTCGGCGCTGAACGTGCCGTCGTCGTTGCGGCAGCCGAAGTAGCCCGAGCCGATCTCCCAGATCAGGTCGCCGCCGCAGCGGCGGTGGTGGGCGCTGATCGAGCCTTCGCCGGTGTCGTGCGCGAAGCCGCCGCGCTTGGCGCCGCCGTTGAGCGCGACGATGGCATTGGCGCTCAAGGCGCCGAAGCTCATCGCCGAGATGTTGAACACGCTGGCCGAGTACGGCTGCGCGCGGCCCTCGCCGAGCAGCACGCGGAAGTCGTGCGACGGCACCCGGCTCGGCACCAGCGAATGGTTGATCCATTCGTAGCCCTGTGCATGCACGTCGAGCTGGGTGCCGAAGGGCCTCTTGTCGGAGTCGCCCTTGGCGCGCTGGTAGACGAGCGAGCGCTGCTGGCGCGAGAACGGATGCGCCTCGTTGTCGCTCTCGATGAAGTACTGGCGGATCTCGGGCCGGATGAATTCCAGCAGATAGCGCAGGTGCCCGATGACCGGGTAGTTGCGCAGCAGCGCGCGCTTGGTCTGCAGTGAATCGCGCAGGCCCAGCGCCGCCAGCACGGCGAAGGCCAGCGCTGCCCATCCCCACAGGCCGTAGGCGACCCAGACGAATGCACTCAGCAGCAGGCCGACACCGCAGGCCGTCCACACGATGTAGCGGATCGGGAACATGCGATCGAGCGCGAGCAACCAGGCCGGCATGGGCGCACCTCCGCGGAGGATCGTGGAGCGCGCATCCTAGGCCGGCGCCGCAGCCGGGCGATCGGGGAACAGCGCCGGTCGGCGCGGTCAGTTCTCGACGCTGCAGCCGCCTCGGCCGCTTCAGCCGGCGATGCGTGCAGCGTCGCGCTGCAGGCGGCGTTCGAGCTTGGCGTTGGAGTCGCGCCGCACCTTCTCGTGCAGGTAGTCGGTCCAGCCCAGCGCCAGCCCGGTGGGGCCGAGCGCCTGGCGCGCCCAGCGCCAGAAGTCGAAGCTGTCGACGTGCGAGGCGATCAGGCCGTTCTCGAACGTGAACTGTGCCTCGACCACGTTGTGCACCATGCGGCCGGCCGCGCCGAAACGGTAGCGCACTTCCCAGTGCGCGCTGCCGCGGTCCTCGATCGCCTCGATGTCGCGCGCCTCGAGGCGGAACACCGCCTGGCCGCGGTTGCGCATCGTCTCGCACAGCATCTGCCACATGGTGCCGATGGCCTCGTTGCCCTGCAGCGCGAAGACCGGGTCCTCGAAGCGGGCGTCGCTCGCGTAGCAGCTGCGCATCGTGCGCGCGTCGAGGATCGCGAACGCGGCATAGAAGCGCTTGAGCAGGGCCTGCGGACTCATCGAACGATATGGCGGCGGTGTGGCAGGCTCGCAGTATGCGGCGGCCGGCGGCGGCCACGGGCGACCCTCAGGGGTGCCGGGCGTGCATCCTGCATGGAAGGCCGCGCAGCGTGGCGGCTGCGTTGCGCCGAGTCAATCGAGCGTGCGGCGATAGCGCACGAGGGCCACCGCGCCGGCCGCCAACAGGAAGACCAGCATCGGCCACAGCTCGCCGAGCAGCTCGGCGCCGTCGCTGCCCTTGAGCAGGATGCCGCGCACGATGCGCAGGAAGTGCGTCAGCGGCAGCAGCTCGCCGATGGCCTGCGCCCAGCCGGGCATGCCGCGAAACGGGAACATGAAGCCCGACAGCAGCATCGACGGCAGGAAGAAGAAGAACGTCATCTGCATCGCCTGCAGCTGGTTGCGCGCCAGCGTCGAGAAGGTGAAGCCGACGGCCAGGTTGGCGATCACGAACACGCCCACGAAACCCAGCAGCAGCACGAGGCTGCCTTGCATCGGCACCTCGAACAGCAGCCGCGCGGCCACCATGATCAGCGCGATCTGCAGGTAGCCGATCACGATGTACGGCGCGATCTTGCCGACCATCACCTCCAGCGGCCGCACCGGCGTGGCGAGCAGGTTCTCCATCGTGCCGCGCTCGCGCTCGCGCGTCATCGCCAGGCCGGTGAGCATCACCATCGTCATCGTCAGCACCACGCCCACCAGCCCCGGCACGATGTTGTAGCGCGACAGCCCCTCGGGGTTGTAGCGGCGGTGGATGCGCCACTCGAAGGCGCCGGCGCCGCCGGCGAGAAAGCGCAGCGGCCCCACGGCATCGTGCATCAACGCGCTGCCCGGCAGCGCGGCCAGCGCCGCCACCGCGTTGCCCGAGGCCGACGGGTCGGTGGCGTCCACCGAGATCAGCAGCGCCGGGCGTTCGCCGCGCACGAGGCGGCGCGTGAAGTCCGGCGGAATCACGACCATGAACTGCACCTCGCCGCGCGCGATCAGCTCCTCGGCCTCGCGCTCGCTCGCCGGCGTGTGCGTGATCTTCAGATAGCCCGAGTTCTGCAGCGCGGCGACGATGGCGCGCGGCAGCGGGCCGGGGTCGGCCGACACCACGGCGGTGGGCAGGTTCTTCGGGTCGGTGTTGATGGCGTAGCCGAACAGCAGCAGCTGCAGCACCGGCACGCCGACCGCCATCGCGAAGGTCAGGCGGTCGCGCATCATCTGCTGGAACTCCTTGATGAAGATCGCCAGCGTGCGCTGCAGCGACAGGCCGTTCATCATCGGGAATCCGGCGCGCGCGTTCACGCGAAGTTGTCCTGCGCGCGGTCGACCAGGCGCACGAAGGCGTCCTCGAGGTCGGTCGCACCGGCCGCGGCCATGATCTGCGCCGCGTCGCCCTGCGCCAGCACCTGGCCGTAGGCGATGTAGACCAGCTCGTGGCAGCGCGCGGCCTCGTCCATGTAGTGCGTGGAGACGAGCACCGTCATGCCTTCGCCGGCGAGGCGGTGGATGTGGTCCCAGAACTCGCGCCGCGCGCGCGGGTCCACGCCGGCCGTGGGCTCGTCGAGCAGCAGCAGCAGCGGCTGGTGCAGCAGGCAGGCGGCCAGCGCGAGGCGCTGCTTCCAGCCGCCCGACAGCGTGCCGGCGAGCTGATGCTGGCGCTGCACGAGGCCGAGCCGCTCGAGCGCGGCGTCGACCGCGGCAGCGCGCCCGGCGAGCTCGAACAGCCGCGCCACGAAGTCGAGGTTCTGCCGGATCGACAGGTCGTCGTAGAGGCCGAAGCGCTGCGTCATGTAGCCGACCTGGCGCTTGATCTGCGCCGCCTGCGTGGCGAGGTCGAAGCCGAGGCAGCGGCCGGTGCCGGCGTCGGGCGTGAGCAGGCCGCACAGCATGCGGATGGTGGTCGTCTTGCCGCTGCCGTTGGGCCCCAGGAAGCCGCAGATGCGCCCGCGCGCCAGGCGCAGCGACACGCGGTCGACGACGGTGCGGCCGCCGTAGCGCTTGGTCAGGCCGTCGACCTCGATCGCCGGCGCGTCGGTCACTGGGCTGCCCTGCGCCGCACGTCGAGCGGCTGGCCCGGGCGCAGCCGATCTGCGGCGTCGCCCTCGGGCCGCGCCTCGACCATGAACACCAGCTTGGCGCGCTGCGCATTCGAGTAGATCACCGGCGGCGTGTACTCGGCCTGCGTGGCGATGCGCGTGATGCGCGCGGCGATCGGCGCGCCGCAGCCGTCGCAGCTCAGCTGTACGCCCTGGCCCGGCGCCAGGCTCGCAACCTCGGTCTCCGGCACGAAGAAGCGGGCCTTGACCGCGCCCGCCGGCAGCAGCGCCACCACCGGCGCACCGGCATTGACCCATTCACCGACGCGGAAGTAGGTGTCGGCCACGCGGCCCGCGGCCGGCGCGCGCTGCAGCTTCTGCTGCTCGCGCCACTGGCTCTGCCGCAGCGCCTGCGAGGCCGCGTCGGCCACTGCCTGCGCGGCGCGCTGCTCGTCGCTGCGTGCGGGCAGGCGTGCCACCTGCAGCGCCGCCTCCAGCTCGGCCACGCGGGCCTTCGCCTGCGCGAGCGCGGCCTTGGCGTCGTCGATGCGCGCCGGCGAGATGAAGCCCTGCGCCAGCAGCAGCTGCTGGCGCGCGAGGTCGGCCTGCGCCAGCTGCGCCTGCGCGCGCGCCTGGGCCAGCTGCGCCTGCGTCATCGCGATCTCGTCGCGGCGGCGGCCCTTGGCCGCGTTGTCGACCTGCGCGCTGGCCTGGGTGTAGCGGGCCTGCGCCTCGTCGCGCGCGGCGTGTTCGAGGTCGGATTCGAGCGCGAACAGCGGCGCGCCGGCGGCCACCTCCTGCCCGGCCTGCACGGCCAGCTGCGCCAGCGCGCCGCCCAGCGGCGCCGCCACGTAGACGTAGTCGCCCTCGGCATAGCCCGACCATGCCGGCGCCGGCGGCTCGCTGCAGGCCGATGCGGCAACGATGACGACGAAGGTCCACGCGCGGCGATGTGGCATGGCGCGATTGTTGGGCGGGCCGATCATGCTGTCATTGTTCTTCGCTGCATCTCGTGCCGGCTCGCTATACTCTGCAGCACAGCGCCGATTTGCTCCGGCTTGCGGGCGCTCAACAAATGCCGCTAAACAGGCCCCACCACCCGGTGGCCGCGTTGGCGGCACCGGGTTTTTTCATGGTGCGAGGTCTGCGTGGGATCGGTCGGTATCGTCGAGCCGCATGAGTTGACGTTCAGGCAGCCGCTGCCGCTGCGCAGCGGCGCGAGCCTGGCCGACTACACGCTGGTCTACGAAACCTACGGCCGGCTCAATGCCGACGCCAGCAATGCGGTGCTGGTGTGCCACGCATTGAACGCGAGCCATCACGTCGCCGGCATGCACGCCGGCGTGGCGCGCAGCGAGGGCTGGTGGGACAACCTCGTCGGCCCGGGCAAGCCGCTGGACACCGAGCGCTTCTTCGTCATCGGCGTCAACAACCTCGGCTCGTGCTTCGGCTCGACCGGGCCGATGCACGCGAACCCCGCCACCGGCCGCGCCTGGGGCGCCGACTTCCCGGTGGTCACGGTGGAAGACTGGGTCGACGCGCAGGCGCGGCTGGTGCGCGCGCTCGGCATCGAGCGGCTGGCGGCGGTGATCGGCGGCAGCCTGGGCGGCATGCAGGCGCTGGCCTGGACGCTGCGCTTTCCCGCGCGCGTGCGCCACTGCATCGCGGTGGCCACGGCGCCGAACCTGTCGGCGCAGAACATCGCCTTCAACGAGGTGGCGCGCCGCGCGATCACCACCGACCCGGAGTTCCACGGCGGGCACTACTACGAGCACGGCGTGGTGCCGGCGCGCGGCCTGCGCGTGGCGCGCATGATCGGGCACATCACCTACCTCTCCGACGACTCGATGGAGGCCAAGTTCGGCCGCGAGCTGCGCCACGGCGCGCTCGGCTACACCACGCACGACATCGAGTTCCAGATCGAGAGCTACCTGCGCCACCAGGGCGACAAGTTCAGCGAGTACTTCGACGCCAACACCTACCTGCTGATCACGCGCGCGCTCGACTACTTCGACCCCGCCGGCGAACACGGCGGCGACCTCGCCGCCGCCTTCGCGCCGGCGCGCGACAACCGCTTCCTGCTCGTCAGCTTCTCCACCGACTGGCGCTTCGCGCCCGAGCGCTCGCGCGAGATCGTCAAGGCGCTGGTCGACAACCGCATCGCCGTCAGCTACGCCGAGATCGACGCGCCGCACGGCCACGATGCGTTCCTGCTCGACGACGCGCGCTATCACGGTGTCTTGAAGGCTTACTTCGAGCGTATCGCCGCGGAGTGCGGGCGATGAGCGGCGCACGGCCGTTCCGAAGCCGCTCGCGCCCCCTCGGGGGGCCGGCGCGCAGCGCCTTGGGGGCAAGATGAGCGAGCGCCGGGATCTGGAACTCATTGCCGAGCTGGTGCCGCGCGGCTCGCGTGTGCTCGACCTCGGCTGCGGCGACGGCGAGCTGCTCGCGCACTTGATCGCGCATCGCGGCTGCAGCGGCTACGGCATCGAATATGCCGACGCCAACCTGCTGCAGTGCGTGCAGCGCGGCGTGCCGGTGATCCAGCTGAACCTCGAGGAAGGGCTGGCCCTGTTCGCCGACCGCAGCTTCGATGTCGTGCTGCAGCTCGACACGCTGCAGCACCTGCGCAATGCCGAGCGCATGCTGCAGGAGACGGCGCGCGTGGGGCGCATCGGCATCGTCAGCTTCCCCAACTTCGCGCACTGGCCGAACCGCCTGTCGGTGCTGCGCGGGCGCATGCCGGTGACCAAGACGCTGCCGTATCAGTGGTACGACACGCCCAACATCCGCGTCGGCACCTTCGCCGACTTCGAGGTGCTGGCGGGCAAGAACGCGCTGCGCGTGACCGACAGCTTCGGGCTGCACGGCGGCCGCGCCGTGCGGCGCTGGCCCAACCTGCGCGCCAGCGTGGCGGTGTTCAAGTTCGAGCACGGCTGATCGCCGCTGCACGGCGGAACGTGGCAGCATCGCGACTCTTCGACCCACGGAAGCTTCGATGATCGGCTACGTCACCCTCGGCACCAACGACCTGCCCCGCGCCACCGCGTTCTACGACGCGCTGCTGGCCGAGGTCGGCATCCGGCGCATCATGGACTTCTCGCCGCGCGGCTATGCCTGGGGCACGGCGATGGACAAGCCGGCGCTGGGCATCATGACGCCGTTCGACGGCAAGCCCGCCAGCGTCGGCAACGGCACCATGGTGGCGATTGCGGTCGACAGCCGCGACAAGGTCGACCGCCTGCACCGCAAGGCGCTCGAGCTGGGCGGCAAGGACGAAGGCGCCGCCGGCCCGCGCGGCGAAGGCTTCTACGCCGGCTACTTCCGCGACCTCGACGGCAACAAGCTCAACGCGTTCTGCCTCGGCTAGCGCGGCGCGCGCGGCGGCGCGGCGTTCACACCGGCGGCTGCGCCGGCAGCGGCGCGAACTCGGCCGGCTGCTTGGCCTTCCAGCCGGCGATGGCGCGTTCCATCTCGCCGATGTCGAAGATCGCGCTTTGCAGCAGCGCCATTTGGCCGAGTGCGTCGGCCGTGCCATGGTCGCGCGCGAAGTTGAGCGCCTGCTTGCTGCCGGCGATGGCCAGCGGGCTCTTCGCGGCGATCTGCGCGGCGAGCTGCCGCGCATGCGCGAGCAACGCCTCGGCATCGGGCAGCACCGCGTTGACCAGCCCGCCGGCCAGTGCCCGCGCCGCGTCGACGCGCTCGCCGGTGTAGGCCATCTGGCGCGCCAGGCCCTGCGGCACCACCTTGGGCAGCCGCTGCAGCGAGCCGAGGTCGGCCGCCATGCCGATGTGGATCTCCTGCACGGTGAAGAACGCATCGACCGAGCAGACGCGCAAGTCGCAGGCGAGCGCGAGGTCGAGCCCGCCGCCGATGCAGCCGCCCTGCACCGCGCAGATCACCGGGAAGCGCGCGGCCTCGATCGCGTCGAAGCATTGCATCAGCCGCCGCAGCCCGTCCTGGAACGCGAGCCGGTGCCGCGCGTCGTGCGTCTTCAGCAGTTCGAAGCTGCCGCCGAAGACCTCCAGCGACATGCCGGCCGAGAAATGCTTGCCCGTCGAGCGCAGCAGCAGCACGCGCGTGCGGCCCTCGGCATCGAGCGCCTGCACCGCGTCGCGCAGCGCCGGAAAGAACGGCGGGCTCATGGTGTTCATTCGCTCGGGCCGGTTCAGCACCAGCTCGGCCACGCCGCTTTCGCGGTCGTGCGTCAACTCGAAGAAGCTGTCCATCGGTTGTCTCCTGCCGCGCGGCGACGGCGCATGCGCAAGCGTACCCTGGGGCAAGCCCGGGTCGGGTCGCGAGCCGGCAAGTGCCTACACTGCGGCGCATGCAGGCCCTGCACACCGCCGACGATCTGCCGCTGCACCTGCGGCGCTGGTCGGTCGCCGGCGCCGCGCACGGCACCGTGCTGATCGTCCATGGCCTGGGCGAGCACGTCGGCCGCTACCAGGCGCTGGCGATGCGGCTCAACGCCGCGCGCTGGCACGTGGTGGGCCACGACCACCGCGGCCATGGCGCCTCGGGCGGTGCGCGCGGCGCACTGGCCGCGCCCGACAGCCTGCTCGCCGATCTGGCGTTGGTGATCGACGCTGTCGCGCAGGAGCCGCCGACGCCGCTGGTGCTGCTCGGCCACAGCCTCGGCGGACTGGTCGCCGCGCGCTTCGTGGCCGAAGGCCTGGCAGCGCGGCCGGCGCCGTGGTGGCGGCCGGTGCAGGCGCTGATGCTGTCGTCGCCGGCGCTGGACCCGGGCATGAACGCCGCGCAGCGTCTGCTGCTGGCCGTGCTCGGCCCGCTGGCGCCGAACCTCGCCGTGGGCAACGGGCTCGATCCCGAGTGGATCTCGCGCGAGCCGGCGGTGGTGGCGGCCTACCGCAGCGACCCGCTGGTGCACGACCGCGTGACGCCACGACTCGCGCGCTTCATCGTCGACGCCGGCGAGCAGGTGCGCGCGCTGGCCGCGCGCTGGACGGTGCCGACGCTGCTGCAATGGGCCGGCGCCGACCGCTGCGTGGCGCCGCGGGGCAGCGCGGCGTTCGCCGCCGCCGCGCCGCAAGCGGTCGTGACGGCGCTGCGCTATCCGCACCTGGCGCACGAGATCTTCAACGAACCCGAGCGCGACCTGGTGATCGGCGATCTGCTGCGCTGGCTGGCCGATGTTCGCGGCACGCCGGCGCCGGTGGCGACGCCGCTTCACGGCAACGCCTGACGGCGCGGCACGATCGCGCCGAAGTGCTCCGCAGTCTCAGCGCCGGAGGCGCTAGAAGGTGTAGCCGGCCGTCACCACCGTGCCCGACAGCGGCTCCAGCAGGCCGAGCAGCGGCCGCAGCGGCGCATAGCGGTTGGCCACGCGCGTGGCGTAGGCGAAGAAGCGCGGCAGGTCGGTGCTGTACTTGGGCTTGCCGTCGCGGTGCTTCAAGCGGCAGAAGATGCCCAGCACCTTGAGGTGGCGCTGCAGGCCCATCCACTCGAGCGCGCGCCAGGCTTCGCCGAAGTCGTCGGCCATGCGGTGGCCGGCCATGGCCTCGCTGCCGCGCACGGCCTGCCACCAGCGCACCGCCCAGTCGATCTCGCGCTCCTCGTCCCACGAGATGAAGGCATCGCGCAGCATCGAGGCGATGTCGTAGGTGATCGGGCCGAGCACCGCGTCCTGGAAGTCGAGGATGCCCGGGTCGGGCGTGGCGACCATCAGGTTGCGCGGCATCCAGTCGCGGTGCACCGCCACGCGCGGCTGCGCCAGCGCACTGGCGACGAGCAGGTCGCAGATCGCATCCCACTGCGCGCGCTGGGCTTCGCTCCAGGTGTGGCCGAACTCGCGCTGCACGCACCAGTCGGGGAAGAGCGCGAGCTCGCGGCGCAGCAGTGCGTCGTCGTACGCCGGCCAGCCGGCGGCGTCGACGTGGGTCTGCCATTGCACGAGCGCGGCGATCGCCGTGCGCATCAGCCGGTCGGCCTCGGCGGCGTCGGCCTCGCGCAGCGCGTCGAGGTACAGCCGCGAGCCCAGGTCCGACAGCAGCAGGAAGCCATGCGCCTCGTCGGCGGCGAGGATGCGCGGCGCGTGCAGCCCGGCCTGCGCGATGCGGCCGGCGATCGCCACGAAGGGCCGCACGTCCTCCTGCGGCGGCGGTGCGTCCATCACGATGACGCTGCCGTCGCGGCCGCGCAGCCGCAGATAGCGGCGAAAGCTCGCGTCGGCCGAGGCCGGCGCGAGGCTGGTGGCATCGAGCCCATGCGCGCGCGCCAGCGGCGCGAGCCAAGCCTCGAAGGCCTGGCGCCGCGCGGCATCGGGCCAGCTCACCGCGCTCGGCGCGGCATCGGTCGGTGGTCGGGGGTTCGCGGTCGGCATCAGCGCGCCATGGATAATCGCGCCGATTCTACGAAGGCACCCCGAGCGACGCGTTCGACGGCGGCCCATGGTCGTGCGGCGCGCACGCACCGGGGCGTGGTGCATCCCCCCGACCGAAGCGCGTGCCTGAGCCGACCCGACCCCTCCGTGATCGCCAGGTGCTGGTGGCGATCGTGCTGTGCATGCTCGGCGCCTGGCCGCTCGCCGCTGCGGCGCAATCTATCGGCGCGGCGGCCGCCGATGAGCCGCTCACGCTGCGCCCGAGCCTTCAGCTCGCGCCGCCGGCTTCGGGCACCGCTGGCAGGCGTTCGATCGTGCTGCAGGCGAAGACGCTGCGCGCGCGCCCCGACCTCGACGCCGAGGCCGAGGGCGATGTGGAGTTCCGCCATGCCGGCACCGTGGTGCGCGCCGACCGCTTCGTGTACGACTACGCCGAGGACCGCATGCTGGCGCGCGGCCAGGTGCAGATCAGCCGCGACGGCAATGTCTACCGCGGCCCGGAGCTGCAGCTGCAGGTGCAGCGCTTCGAGGGTTTCTTCCTCAAGCCCGAATTCCAGCTCGGCCGCAACGGCGCCGGCGGCCGCGCCGAGCGCGTGGACTTCGTCGACGCCTCGCGCTCGACGGCGTGGAACGCCACCTACACCAGCTGCCCGCGCGACGGCTCGGGCGACCCGGACTGGCTGCTCTCGGCCGACCGCGTGCGGCTCGACCTCGAGGACAACGAGGGCATCGCCGACGGCGCGGTGCTGCGCTTCCTCGGCGTACCGATCCTCGGCATGCCGGTGATGAGCTTCCCGCTGACCGACCAGCGCAAGTCGGGCTGGCTGCCGCCGGACCTGAACATCGACAACCGCAGCGGCGTCGAACTGGCCGTGCCCTACTACTGGAACATCGCGCCCAATCGCGATGCCACGCTGACGCCGGTGGTCTCCACCCGGCGCGGCGCGGGCCTCGGCGCCGAGTTCCGCTACCTGGAGCGCAACGACGAGGGCGTGGCCGGCGTGCACTGGCTGCCGCACGACAGCGTGGAAGGCCGCAGCCGCTCGCTCACCACGCTGACGCACGACGGCCAGACCGACGGCGGGCTGCACTACGGCGCGCTGATCGTGCGCGCCTCGGACGACAACTACTGGAAGGACTTCCCGCGCTACAACAAGACCATCACGCCGCGCCTGCTGCCGCTGGCCCTGCTGGCCGAGCGCAGCGGCGAGGCCCTCGGCATCGACTACCGGCTCTACGCCGGCGCGCGGCGCTGGCAGGTGCTGCAGTCCAGCGATCCCGCGGCGGCGATCGTCTCCCCGTACGACCGGCTGTGGCAAGGCGGCCTGCGCGTGCAGAGCGACGTGCCGGGCGGCTTGAAGGTGGCGCTCGAGACCGAGGCCAACCGTTTCGTGCGCCCGCTCGACGACCGCTCCTTCGTGCTGCCCGAAGGCACGCGCGTGCATGCGATCGCCAGCCTGACGAAGTCGTGGGAAACGCCGGGCTGGTGGGTGCGGCCGAAGTTCTCGGCCAACGCCGCCGCCTACCAGGTGGACCAGCCCATGTCGGACGGCCGCACGCGCGCCTCGCGCGTGATCCCGACCTTCAGCCTCGACATCGGTGCCGCATTCGAGCGCGACAGCCACTGGTTCGGCCGCGACCAGCGCCAGACGCTGGAACCGCGCCTGCTGTACGTGAACACGCCACCGCGCGCGCAGGCCACGCTGCCGAACTTCGACGCCAGCGGCTACGACTTCAACCTGGTGTCGATCTACTCGGAGAACGCGTTCACCGGCATCGACCGCGTCTCCGACGCGCACCAGCTCACCGCCGGCGCCACCACGCGCCTGATCGACCCCGCCACCGGCGCCGAAACGCTGCGGCTGGGCATCGCACAGCGCTACCTCTTCCGCGACCAGCAGGTCACGCCCGACGGCGTGCCGCTGACGCAGCGCCTGTCCGACGTGCTGATCGAGGGCTCGACGACGCTGGTGCCGAACTGGCAGTTCGACGTGGCGTTGCAGTACAGCGCCGAGATCAACCGCGCGGTGCGCTCGATCACCGGCGTGCGCTACGTGCCGGCGCCGTTCCACGCGCTGAGCGCCACCTATCGCCTCGCGCGCGGGCTGTCGGAGCAGATGGAGCTGGGCTGGCAATGGCCGGTCTATCGCGGCAGCGGCGCACAGGGCGGCGGCCGCTGCCAGGGCAGCCTGTATGCCGTGGGCCGCGTCAACTACAGCATGCGCGACAGCCGCATCACCGATTCGATCGGCGGCTTCGAGTACGACGCCGGCTGCTGGATCGCGCGCGTGGTGGCCGAGCGGCTGTCCACCGGGCGCAGCGAGGCGACCACGCGCTTCCTGCTGCAGCTCGAGCTGGTCGGGCTGTCGCGCATCGGCTCCAGCCCGCTGCAGGTGTTGAAGGACAATATCCCCGGCTATCGATTGCTGCGCGAGGAGCGCAGCCCGCCCGCCACCGCCATTCCGAATGACTGACACGATGCTTCGCCGACCGCTCGCCTGCACTGCGCTGGCCGCCTGCCTGCTGCTGTCGCCGGGCCTGCACGCCCAGACCCCAGCCGCCGAGCGCGTGCTGCGGGTGGGCGACTACATCGTTGCCGTGGTCAACAGCGAGCTGGTGACGGCGATCGAGGTCCAGCAGCGGCTCGCGCGCGCGCGCGAGGAAGCGCGGCGCGGCGGCGCGCGCCTGCCGCCGGATGCCGAGCTGCATCAGCGCATCGTCGACGCGCTGATCGAGGATCGCGTGCTGGTGACCTATGCGCGCGACAGCGGCCAGAAGGTCGACGACGTCGAGCTCGACCGCGCCGTGAACAGCGTCGCTTCGCAGAACAAGCTCACGCTGCGCCAGCTGCGCGAGCGGCTGGCCAGCGACGGCATGGACTTCCCGCGCTTTCGCAACAGCCTGCGCGACCAGATCATGGTCGAGCGCGTGCGCGAGCGCGAGGTGCAGGCGCGCATCCGCATCAGCGACGCCGAGGTCGACCGCTTCGTCGACCAGCAGCGCGGCGCCGCCGCCGCCGACGTGGAACTCAACCTGGCGCAGATCCTCGTCACGGTGCCCGAAGGCGCGTCGGAGCAGCAGCTGGCCGAACGGCGCGCGCGCATCGACCAGGCGCTCGCGCGCGTGCGCGCCGGCACCGACTTCGCCGTCGTGGCGCGCGAGATGTCGGAGGACGGCAACCGCGCCAAGGGCGGCGAGATCGGTGCGCGACCGTCGTCGCGCCTGCCGGATCTGTTCGTCGAGTCCACGCGCGCGCTCAAGGTCGGCGAGGTCACGCCCGCGCCGGTGCGCAGCGGCGCCGGTTTTCACGTGATCAAGGTGCTGGAGCGCCGCGAGGCGCCGGCCTTCCGCGTGACGCAGACGCGAGCCCGCCACATCCTGCTGCGCACGTCGGCACAGGCCAGCGTGCAGGACGCGACGCGGCGGCTCGACGAGCTCAAGCGCGTGATCGAGACCGGCCAGCGGCGCTTCGAGGACGTGGCGCGCGAGGTGTCGGAAGACGGCAGCGCATCGGCCGGCGGCGACCTCGGCTTCGTGTCGCCGGGCGGCTTCGTGCCCGAGTTCGAGGAGGCGATGAACCGCCTGAGCCCGGGCGCCGTGTCGGCGCCGGTGGTGTCGCGCTTCGGCGTGCACCTGATCCAGGTGGTGGAGCGGCGCGACGTGCAGCTCAGCGACAAGGAAGTGCGCGAGCAGGCCCGCAACGCGCTGCGCGAGCAGAAGTTCGACGCCGCGTACCAGGAATGGGCCAAGGAGCTGCGCTCGCGCGCCTACGTCGAGATGCGCGAACCGCCGCAGTGACGCGGCGCGCCGCGACCCAGCTCCGCACGCGCGTTCGATGCCGCATCAGCCGCGCAAGCGCTTCGGCCAGCACTTCCTGGTCGACACCGCTGTCATCGAGGCGATCGTGCGCGCGGTCGATGCGCGGCCCGACGACGCGCTGGTCGAGATCGGGCCCGGACTCGGCGCGCTGACCGAGCCGCTGCTGCAGCGCGGCGCGCAGCTGACGGTGATCGAGCTCGATCGCGACCTGGCCGCCCGCTGGCGCGGCCGGGCCGGCGTGCATGTGCTGCAAGGCGATGTGCTCGACGTGGATTTCGCCAACCTGGCCCGCGAGGCGGGCCGCGCACTGCGCGTCGTCGGCAACCTGCCCTACAACATCTCGACGCCGATCCTGTTCAGGCTGATGCAGGCGGTGGCGTCGATCGCCGACCAGCACCTGATGCTGCAGCGCGAGGTGGTGCAGCGCATCGCCGCCGCGCCGGGCGGCAAGGACTACGGGCGCCTGTCGGTGATGCTGCAGTGGCGCTACGACATCGAGCCGCTGCTCGACGTGCCGCCGCAGGCGTTCGATCCGCCGCCGCGCGTGCACTCCACCGTCGTGCGCATGCAGCCGCTGCGCGATCCGCCGCCGGTCGATGTCGACTTGCTCGAGGAGATCGTGGCCGTGGCGTTCTCGCAGCGGCGCAAGCTGCTGCGGCACACGCTGGGTGCGTGGCTGGCGCGCGCGGCGGCGGTGGCCTTCGACGTGCAGCGCCGCGCCGAGCAGGTGCCGGTGGCCGAATACGTCGACCTGGCGCTGCGGCTCGCGGCCGCCGGCGTGCGCGGCGGCGTTACGCCGCGCTGAGCCACATCGCGGTGTCGAACGCGCTGCTCATCAGCGGCATGTTCATGCCGAAGTTGGGATTCGCTCCGTTCTTCGGCACGTTCTTGGGCGCGGGCTTCTCGGCCGGTGCGGCGTGGCCCTCGGCGCCACGCTCCCAGTTGGCGGCGTCGGCCGACGAGCGTGGCACGGCGAACGAGTAGAAGCAGCGGAACGCCACCTTGCGCTCGGCCCAGAAATCGGCGGCGTCGCGGAACACGTCGAGCAGCTGCTCGCGCGCCTCGCGGTCGAAGCGCGGGTTGTCGGGCAACTGCTCGAGCACGACCACGAAACCGGGCTGGGCGCCGGCCTTGTGAACGAGGTCGGTCATGCAGTCGAACAGCGCATCGAGGTTCTTGCCGAAGTGCGTCGGGAACAGGAAGGACTCGGCGATGCGGTCGAGCACGTCCTGCTTGGACTGCGCGCTCGACAGGTCGGCGTACAGGAAGTGCTGCCCGGCGGCTTCGGCCGCCTGCATCAGATCTTCCACGCGGTAGGCGCGGATCGACTGCACGATGTTGGGACGGACTGTCTGGAGCAGCATGGTCGCGGTCCTTCGGGGGTCAGAGGGTCGGTGTCAACGGTGAATGTCGTGTCGGGCGCTCACTGCACGATGCGGCGGAAACTCGCGTAGTGATCGTCCGTGTAATAACAAGCCTCGGGTTTGCGCACCTCGATGCCGCCGCAGACGATGCGCCGGGCACCACGGTTGTGCGCCCCCGGCGTCGGCACGGTGTACTCGCGGTAGTAGCCGCGCTCACGCCTCGGGAGCTGCCGTTCGCGATTGCCGAAGGCCACACCGTCCTTCGCGTACGGAAACGGACCACCGGCTCGAATAAGCCTTTCGGTCTGCTGGGCCTCGCGGGGCAGCTCCGTCAGCGGCACCGAGTCACTCGCCGTGACCGGCCCCCTGGCCAGGACCGGCTGGCAAAACGCCGCCGAAGCGGCGATCACAGTAGCAAGCCCTAACTTCCGCCAAGACCCCGACAGCAGTGACCGACCGGTCCAATCCACGGGTTAACCCTGAACTTTGAATGCGTAATGTTAGCGGATCGGGCAATAAAGCTCAAGACCAATGCCCGAAAAATGGGCAAAGTATTGTGAAACGGAGCCACTACTCACTCTCGTCTATAGGTGCGCCGCAGCATGGCGCCACGGTCTGCCCGGGCTCGGACGCCCGGTTTGCCGATGTGCTGCGGTGCGCGCGTGCCTCAGGCCGCGGCAGCGTTGGCGGCGGCCACGGTCACCGCCGTCATGTTCACGATCCGGCGCACGGTGGCCGAGGGCGTGAGGATCTGCACCGGTTTGGCGGCACCGAGCAGCACCGGACCGATCGCGATGCCGCCACCGGCGGCGGTCTTCAACAGGTTGTAGGCGATGTTGGCGCTGTCGATGTCGGGCAGCACCAGCAGGTTCGCCTCGCCGCTCAGCGTGGAGCGCGGCATCAGCTGCTTGCGGTAGGCGGCATCGAGCGCGGCGTCGCCGTGCATCTCGCCATCGACCTCGAGCCAGGGCGCGCGGGCCTGGATCAGCGGCAGCGCGTCGCGCATCTTCTGCGCCGACGGCAGGTTGCTGGAGCCGAAGTTGGAATGCGACAGCAGCGCCGCCTTGGGCTGCAGGCCGAAGCGGCGCATCTCCTCGGCCGCCTGCACGGTGATCTCGGCCAGCTCGGCGGCGTTCGGATTGGCGTTGACGTGGGTATCGACGAGGAACACCTGGCGGCCGGGCAGCACCAGGCCGTTCATGCAGGCGTAGACATTCACGCCCGGCCGGCGGCCGATCACCTGGTCGACGAACACCAGGTGCATGGCGGTCGAGCCCCAGGTGCCGCAGATCATGCCGTCGACCTGGTCCTTGTGCAGCAGCATCGCGCCGATCAGCGTCAGGCGCCGCCGCATCTCGATCTTGGCGAACTGCTGGGTCACGCCCTTGCGTTCGGTGAGGCGGTGATAGGTCTGCCAGTAGTCGTGGTAGCGCTCGTCGTGCTCGGTGTTCACGACGTCGTAGTCGCGCCCTTGCTGCAGGCGCAGGCCGAACTTCTCGCAGCGCTGCGCGATCACCGGCGGCCGGCCGATCAGCGTCGGCCGCGAAAGGCCTTCGTCGACCACGACCTGCACCGCGCGCAGCACGCGCTCCTCTTCGCCCTCGCAGTAGACGACGCGCTTGCGCGTCGAGCGCTTGGCGAGCGTGAAGATCGGTTTCATCGTCGTGCCCGAGGCATAGACGAAGCCCTGCAGCTTCTCGGCGTAGGCCTCGAAGTCGCGGATCGGGCGCAGCGCGACGCCCGATTCCTCGGCCGCCCGGGCCACCGCCGGCGCGATGCGCATCATCAGCCGCGGGTCGAACGGCTTGGGGATCAGGTACTCCGGCCCGAAGCTCAGCGTCGTGCCGGCGTAGGCCGCGGCGACGACCTCGCTCTGCTCCGCCTGCGCCAGCTCGGCGATGGCGTGCACCGCGGCGATCTCCATCGCGTCGGTGATCGTCATCGCGCCGCTGTCGAGCGCGCCGCGGAAGATGTACGGGAAGCACAGGACGTTGTTGACCTGGTTCGGATAGTCGGTGCGACCGGTGGCCATCACCGCGTCGTCGCGCACGGCCTTCACCTCCTCGGGCATGATCTCCGGCGTCGGGTTGGCGAGCGCGAAGATCAGCGGCTTGGGCGCCATGGCCTTGACCATCGCGGGCTTCAGCACGCCGCCGGCCGACAGCCCGAGGAACACGTCGGCCCCGGCGATCGCCTCGGCCAGCGTGCGCATCGAGGTCTCCTGCGCGAACTCGGCCTTGTCGGGATCCATCAGCTCGGTGCGGCCCTTCCACACCAGGCCGGCCAGGTCGGTGACCCAGATGTTCTCGCGGCGCAGGCCGAGCTTGATCAGCAGGTTCAGGCAGGCCAGCGCCGCCGCGCCGGCGCCCGAGGCCACCAGCTTCACCTCGCGCACGCTCTTGCCCACCACCTTCAGGCCGTTGAGCAGCGCCGCGCCGACGACGATGGCGGTGCCATGCTGGTCGTCGTGGAAGACCGGGATCTTCAGCCGCTCGCGCAGCTTGCGCTCGACGTAGAAGCAGTCGGGCGCCTTGATGTCCTCGAGGTTGATGCCGCCGAAGCTCGGCTCGAGCGCAGCGATGATGTCGACCAGCTTGTCGAGGTTCTTCTCGGCGATCTCGAGGTCGAACACGTCGATGCCGGCGAACTTCTTGAACAGCACGCCCTTGCCTTCCATCACCGGCTTGGCGGCCAGCGGGCCGATGTCGCCGAGGCCGAGCACGGCGGTGCCGTTGGTCACCACGGCCACCAGATTGCCGCGGGCGGTGAAGCGATAGGCGTTGACCGGATCGGCCACGATCTCCTCGCAGGCCGCGGCCACGCCGGGTGAATACGCCAGCGCCAGGTCGCGCTGGTTGATCAGCTGCTTGGTCGGCGTGATCGCCACCTTGCCCGGCGCCGGAAACTCGTGGTACTCGAGCGCGGCGCGGCGCAGCTCGGCCCGTTTGGCCTCGTAGGTGGACATGGCGGTTTGGCGGATTTCGGGGTCGCGGATTGTAGGAGTCGGCTCGCTCGGTTCGAGCGCAGTGTGGCGCCGCGGGCGCCGGCCTGCGATGCGAGAAACTGCTTAGTGCCGGTGGCCGCGGCTGCGCCACCATGGCCCGCCATGTCTGCCGTGCCCGCTGCCCCGATCCAGGTTCCGGCTGCCCGCGTCGTCGTGTCGGCGCCCGCCCGGCGCCGCGCCCTGCTGTGGGTGGCGCTGGTGCTGCTGATCGTCGTGGCCCAGTCGGCGCTGGTGGCGCTGACGATCGACTACGAGGCCAATCGCGTGCAGGACCGGGCCGAGAATGCAGCGGCGGCCGCAGCCTCCGAGGTGCGCCGGCTCGGGCTGCAGACGCTGCGCACGCTGCAGTCGCTGGCCTGGTCGGGTGCGCAGCCGCCCGCCGCGCCGGCTGCATTGGCCGATCTGTTCCAGCAGCAGCGCGACTGGGTGCGCATCGAATGGCGCGACGCATCGATGCACATCGTCCGTCACGCGCAGGCGCCCGGCGAGCCGGGCTGGTTCGAGGCCATCGCGCGCGAGGCGCTCGATGTCGAGGTCGAGATCGCCTGCTCGGCGGCGGCGCGCGCGAATGCCGCGCTGTACTCGCGCAGCTACTTCGTGCCGCTGGCCTCCGGGCACGGCCAGGAGGTGATCGACCTGTGCGTGCCGGCGCTCGACGGCGGCGTGATCCGGGGCTACGTGGTCGCCACCGTGCAACTGGCGGCCTGGCTCGACGAATCGCGCCAGGCGCTGCGCGACCAGGAGCACGAGTTCTCGTTCGTCGACGGCGACGGCGCGCGCCTGGCGCGCACCGGCGCCGTGCGCGGCGCGGGCGTGTACCGCGCCGAGCGCGTGGTGGAGCTGCCGGGCCTGTCGCTGCAACTGCGCGCCGATGCCGTGGCCGGCAGCCCGCGGCTGATCCCGAATCTGGCCACCGCGCTGGTGATGGGGCTGTCGGCATTGCTGTTCGCGGTGGTGCTGCTGCTGGCGCGCGACGTGCGGCGCCGCGCGCGGGCCGAGGCGGCGCTCGGCGAGGCGCTCGCCTTTCGCAAGGCGATGGAGGATTCGCTGGCCACCGGCCTGCGCGCCGGCGACCTGCAAGGCCGGCTCACCTATGCGAACCCTGCGTTCTGCGCCATGGTGGGCTACGACATCGACGCGCTGCGCGCGGCCGACCCGCCGCCCTACTGGCCCGCCGACCGCATCGACGAGTACCGCGCGCGCCAGGCCGAGCGCCGCAGCGAAGCGCAGGGCGCGAGCGGCCGCAACGGCTACGAGACCGAGTTCGTGCGCCGCTCGGGCGAGCGCTTTCCGGTGATGGTGTTCGAGGCGCCGCTGGTCGACGCCCAGGGCCGGCACACCGGCTGGATGAGCGCGGCCGTCGACCTCACCGAGCGCCGGCGCGCGGAGGATCTCGCGCGCCAGCAGCAGGAGCGGCTGCAGGCCAGCGCCCGGCTGGCCACGATGGGCGAGATGGCCTCGCTGCTGAGCCACGAGCTGAACCAGCCGCTGGCGGCGATCGCCAGCTATGCCAACGGCTCGATGAACCTGATCGACGATGAAGCCGCCGGCGCCGACGAGCAGCGCCGGCAGCTGCGCCAGGCGATCTCGCACATCGCCGAGCAGGCCGAACGCGCGGGCCGCGTCATCAAGAGCGTGCACGGCTTCGTGCGGCGGCGCGAGCGTTCGCGCGAGGCGGTGGCGGTGGGTTCGCTGTTCGACGCCGTGCTGCCGCTGGTGCGGCTGCAGGCGCGCAAGAACGGCACACGCATCGAGCTCGACCTGGTCGATCCCGATGCCCGGGTGATGGCCGATCGCACGATGATCGAGCAGGTGCTGCTGAACCTGGCGCGCAACGCGATCCAGGCGATGGAACTCGACACCGAGCCCGAGCGCCGCGTGCTGAGCCTGCGCGCGCGCGTGGTGCACCGGCGCTGGGTGGCTTTCAGCGTCGTCGACCAGGGCCCCGGCATCGCGCCGGACATCGCGCGGCGCCTGTTCACGCCGTTCTTCACCACGCGCATCGAGGGTATGGGCCTGGGCCTGTCGCTGTGCCGCACCGTGGTCGAACAACATGGCGGCGCGCTCGATTTCGAGACCCGGGCGCGCGCGGCCGACGGCACGGATGGCCGCACGGGTGGCGGCACCGAGTTCCGGTTTACGCTGCCGCTGGCCGAGGCCACGCAGCCCGAGGCCGCGCCGGCATGATCAGCGCCGCATGAATGCGACCCCCGCAACGGCGAGAACCGGCGCCTTGCCGATCGTCTACCTCATCGACGACGAGGCCGTCGTGCGCGACGCGCTCGCCTGGCTGCTGCGCTCGCGGCGGATCGTGTCGGAGGCCTTCGACAGCGCCGAGGCCTTCGAGCGCCTGCGCGCGAGCCGCAGCGGCGCCTGGCCGCAGGATCCGTCGTGCCTGCTGCTCGACGTGCGCATGCCGGGGCTGAGCGGGCTGGCGCTGTTCGACCGGCTGGCGCAGGCCGGGCTCACGCGCACGCTGCCGGTGATCTTCCTCACCGGCCACGGCGACGTGCCCACCGCCGTCTCGGCCGTGCACCGCGGTGCGTTCGATTTCTTCGAGAAGCCCTTCTCCGACAACCGGCTCGTCGACCGCATCGAGCAGGCGCTCGCCGCCAGCGCCGAGGCCATCACGCAGCGCGACGAGCACGCCCGCGCTCTGCGGGCGCTGGCCGAGCTGACCGAGCGCGAGCAGGAGGTGATGCGCCTGATCGTGGCCGGCCGGCCCAACAAGCTGATCGCCGACGAACTCGACATCAGCGTGCGCACGGTGGAAGTGCACCGCGCGCACATCTTCGACAAGATGCACGTGAAATCCGCCGTCGAGCTGGCCAATCGATTGCGCGATCACGGGCTGGCCTGAGCCCGTGCGAAGCCGTTCCGCAGCGCGGCGACAATCCGCGGCATGGCCCTGGGTGAATTCGAACTGATCGAGCGCTACTTCTCGCGCCCCGCGCGGCGCGCGGTGCTGGGCGTCGGCGACGACTGCGCGCTGGTGGCGCCCACGCCGGGCCAGCAGCTCGCGATCTCGAGCGACATGCTGGTCGAGGGCCGGCACTTCCTGTCGACGGTGGAGCCGCACGCGCTCGGCCACAAGGCGCTGGCCGTCAACCTGAGCGACCTGGCCGCCTGCGGCGCGGCGCCGCTGGCGTTCACGCTCGCGCTGGCGATGCCGCGCATCGACGAGGCCTTCGTCGCCGGCTTCAGCGAAGGCCTCTATGCGCTGGCCGCGCACCACGACATCGAGCTGGTCGGCGGCGACACCACCGCCGGCCCGCTGGCGATCTGCATCACCGTGTTCGGCGAGGTCGAGCCGGGCATGGCGCTGCGCCGCGACGGCGCGCGCGACGGCGACGAGCTGTGGGTCAGCCATGCAAGCGGCGGCGGCCTCGGCGACGCGCGGCTGGCGCTGGAGGTGTTTCGCGGCCGCGTCGCGCTGGCGGCCGACGATTTCGCGCGCGTGCGCCGCGCGATGGAGCGGCCCGAGCCGCGCGTGGCGCTCGGGCTGGCGCTGCGCGGCGTGGCGCACAGCGCGATCGATCTCAGCGACGGGCTCGCCGGCGACCTCGGGCACATTCTCGAGCGCTCGCGCGTCGGCGCGCGCCTGGAGCTCGCGGCGCTGCCGATGTCGCCGGTGCTGGCTGCACAGCCCGAGGCCATGCGCCGCGAGTGCCTGCTGCACGGCGGTGACGACTACGAGCTGCTGTTCAGCGCGCCGCCCGACCGGCGCGAGCGGGTCGAGCGCGCCGCGCAGGCGGCCGGCGTGGCGGTGACGTGCATCGGCAGCATCGAAGCAGCGGCGGGCCTGCGCCTGGTCGAACGCGATGGCCGCGTGCACGACGAGGCCGCCACCGGCTTCGATCATTTCCTCGACGGGCAACTGCCGACATGAACGGCGTGCTCGCCGGCGACGTCGTGCCGCCGCGGCGCGCCAGCGTGCGTTTCATGTTCGCGCACCCGGCGCATCTGATCGCGCTCGGTTTCGGCAGCGGCCTCGCGCCCAAGGCACCGGGCACGGTGGGCACGCTGTGGGCCTGGGTCGTCTTCGCGATGCTGGAGCGCTGGCTCGGCGAGTGGCAATGGGGCGTGGTGCTGCTCGCGTCGCTGCCGATCGGCGTGTGGGCCTGCGGCCATTGCGCGCGCGCGCTCGGCCAGGCCGACCCGAGCGCGATCGTGTGGGACGAGATCTGGGCCTTCTGGCTCGTGCTGTGGCTGGTCACCCCGGCGGGCTTCTGGGCGCAGCTGGCCGCGTTCGGCATCTTCCGGTTGTTCGATGCCGCCAAGCCGGGCCCGGTGGGCTGGGCCGACCGGCTCTTCAAGCCGCACGCGGGCGAGCCGTTCGGCTGGCGCCAGGCCTTCGGCATCGTGTTCGACGATGTGGTCGCGGCGTTGTGCACCTTGCTGATCTTCGCGTTGTGGCGGGTATGAGCGACATCGATGCGCTGGTGGCCGCACTGGCCGACGCGCTGCTGGCGCGGCGGCAACGCCTCGCCACCGCCGAGAGCTGCACCGGCGGGCTGATCGCCGCGGCCTGTACCGAGCGCGCGGGGTCGAGCGACTGGTTCGAAGGCGGCGTGGTGAGCTACAGCAACGCGGCCAAGCGTGAGTTGCTCGGTGTGCCGGCCGCGCTGCTGCAAGCCCATGGCGCGGTGAGCGAGGCGGTCGCGCGCGCGATGGCCGAAGGCGTGCTCGCGCGGCTCGGAGTGGACCTCGCCGTGGCCGTCACCGGCATCGCCGGGCCGGGCGGCGGCAGCGCGCACAAGCCGGTGGGCACGGTGTGGATCGCCTGGGCACGGCGCGGCGGCGCCACGCAGGCGCAGCACTTTCGTTTCGACGGCGATCGCGCACGGGTGCGCGAGGCCACCGTCGTCGCCGCGCTGCAGGGGCTGCTGCAGCGCGCAGGCGCCGCGGCATGAAGCTGCTGCTCGCCGGCAGCTTCGACGCCGCCGAGCGCGAGGCCTGGCACGCGCTGCTCGCAGCCGCGCTGCCCGGGCACACGCTGCTCGTCGAGCCGACGGCGGCCGAGCGTCGCGACATCGAGGTCGCGATCGTCGCCAATCCGGCGCCCGGCACCTTGCAGGCGTTGCCGCGGCTGCGGCTCGTGCAGTCGCTGTGGGCGGGCGTGGACCGGCTGCTGGCCGACGCCACGCTGCCCGCGGGCGTGCCGCTGGCGCGCATGGTCGATCCCGCGCTCGCCGCCGCGATGGCCGAGACCGCGCTGTGGGCCGTGCTGTCGCTGCATCGCGGCTTCTTCGACTACCAGCGCCAGCAGCGCGCGGCGCTGTGGCAGCAGCTGGCCCAGCGCCGCGCCGACGAGGTGGCCATCACGCTGCTCGGCTTCGGCGAGATGGGCCGCGCCTGCGCGGCGGCGCTCGTGCGCGCGGGCTACCGCGTCACGGCCTGGACGCGCAGCGGCCGCGGCGCGGCGATGCCGGGCGTGAGCCTGATCGGCGGCGACGCGGCGCTCGGACAGCGCTTGGCCGCGAGCGAGGTGGTGATCAACCTGCTGCCGCTCACGGCCGACACGCGCGGCCTGCTCGATGCGGCCTTCTTCGCCGCGATGCCGCGCCATGGCGCGATCGTCAACCTCGGCCGCGGCGCGCATGTGGTCGACGACGACCTGCTGCGCGCGCTCGACGACGATCGCCTGCATCACGCGGTGCTCGACGTGTTCCACACCGAACCGCTGCCGCGCACGCACCGCTACTGGTCGCACGAGCGCGTGACGCTGCTGCCGCATGCCGCGGCGCTGACCGACCCGCGCAGCGCGGCCGCGGTCGCCGCGGCGAATGTGCGCGCCGTGGCCGAAGGCCGGCCGATCGCTCACGCGGTGGATCGCGCGCGCGGCTACTGAAGCGCCCGCGCGGCGGCGAACGGTGGTCAGAACGACGCCTGCAGCGCGAGGCGCAGCGGCTGCGCCGGCTTGGGCGCGGCCGTGTGCTGCGTGACCATCAGCGCCAGGCGCTTCAGGCCGTCCCACGGCTCGAGCGGCCAGTGCGGATGCTTCAGGCCCTTGACCAGCCCGTCGCAGATGCTCGCCGCATCGATCCAGTGTGCCAGCGTGTGGTCGGAGAGCAGCGGCACCACGCGCTCGAAGAGGCGTTCCTTGGCGCCCCACACGCGCGCCTCGCGCAGCGCCATCGGCAGCGGTTTGCCGCCGTCGACCGCCTCCTTCACGCGCTTGAGCGCGCGGATGTCCTCGGCCAGCGTCCAGTGCACCAGCACCGGTGCCTCGCCCTCGGCGCGCAGGCCGTCGAGCATGCGCAGCACGCGCGCGGTCTGGCCGGCGAGCACCGCCTCGCCGAGCTTGAACACGTCGTAGCGCGCGACGTTGAGCACCGCCGATTCCACCTGCTCGAAGCTCAGCACGCCCGCGGGGTACAGCAGCGCCAGCTTCTGCAGCTCCTGGTGCGCGGCCAGCAGATTGCCTTCCACGCGGTCGGCGAAGAAGGCGAGCGTCTGCGCGCCGGCGTCGCCGTCCTGCACGCGTTGGCCTTGCTTGGCCAGGCGCTGCGCGATCCACTGCGGCAGCGCGCGGCGTTCGACCGCTTCGACGCGGATCGTCGCGCCGGCGGCGTCCAGCGCGCCGAACCAACCGCTTTGCAGCTGCTGGCGATCCAGCCGCGGCAGGTGGATGATCGTCAGCACGTCGTCGGCGAGGCTCTCGCAGTAGCGCTGCAGCGCCTCGGAGCCCTCCTTGCCGGGCTTGCCGTTGGGGATGCGGATCTCGATCAGCTGCCGCTCGGCGAACAGGCTCATCGCCTGCGACGCACCGAGCAGGCCCGACCAGTCGAAGTGCGCGCCGCTGACGCTGTAGACCTTGCGCTCGGTGTAGCCGGCCTGGCGCGCCGCGGCGCGGATCGCGTCACCGGCCTCCTGCGCCAGCAGCGGCTCGTCGCCGTGGATGGTGTACAGCGGCGCGAGGCCGCGCGCGAGCGCGGCGGCGAGCTGTTCGGTGCGCAGCTGCATGCCTCGCCCTCAGCCCTGCGCGAGCTTCACGCGCGACAGGCGCCGCATCACCTGCGCCACGATGTCGGACTGCATCGCCTTGTACAGCTGCGTCTCCTCGTACTCCTTGGCCAGCGCCAGCGTTTCGCTGTAGCTCATGTCGCGCGTGAGCAGCAGCTCGGTGGGCGGGATCAACTCGCTGCCGCCCGGCGTGCTGAGGTGGAAGGTCAGGCGCACGCGCAGCTGCAGTTCGCGCACCTGCCCGGCTGCCGTCGACGCGACGACGCCCTTCTCGCGCGTGTCGGTGGTGGCATGCAGCACCACCTGCGCGCGGTCGGCGTTGGCCACCACCTCGGCATTGCCGGCCAGCGCGCGCCGCAGCTCGTCGGCCAGCGACGAGCGAGCGGCAAAGCCTTCGAGCGCGATGCGCGAGAACGGCAGCTCCGGCGTGCCGCGCAGCTGGAAGCCGCAGCCGGCCAGCACGCACGCTGCGCCGAACGCCAGCAGGTGGCGTCTCGCGTGCGCGCGGCGCGGCACCACCCGTCAGACCACCACGTTGACCAGGCGGCCCGGCACGATCACCACCTTCTTCGCCGGCTTGCCGTCGCCGAACTTGGCGAATTCCGCGCTGGCCAGCGCGGCCTGTTCGATGGCGACCTTGTCGGCGGTGGCGCTGACGCGGATGCTGCCGCGCGTCTTGCCGGCGATCTGCAGCACGAGCTCGATCTCGTCGCGCACCAGCGCCGCCTCGTCGACCTGCGGCATCGGCGCGTCGAGCAGGTCGCCCAGGGCTTTTTCGAAGCCGAGCTGCTGCCACAGCATCTGCGTGACGTGCGGGCATGCGGGGTAGAGCACGCGCAGCAGCACCGACACGCCTTCACGCAAGACGGCGGCGTCACCGGCCGAAGCGGGCGCGGGCGCGAAGCCCTCCAGCGCGTTGAGCAGCTTCATCGAGCCCGAGACGACGGTGTTGTACTGCATGCGCTCGTAGTCGTAGGCGATCTGCTTGAGCAGCGCATGCACCTCGCGGCGCAGCGCCTTGGCGGCATCGCCCAGCTGGCCGACGTCGCTGCGCGCCGCGCGCACCGCGTCGGCCTGGCGCATGGCGAACTGCCACAGGCGCCGCAGGAAGCGTGACGAGCCCTCGACGCCGGTGTCGGACCACACCGACGCATCCTCCGGCCCGCCGACGAACATCACGAACAGGCGCGCCGTGTCGGCGCCGTAGGTGTCGATCAGCTCCTGCGGGTCGACGCCGTTGCGTTCGGTCTTGCCCATCTTGCCCACGCCGCCGTACTCCACCCGCGTGCCGTCGGCGGTGGTGCCGCCGACGATGTGGCCGGCCGCATCGAGCGCCGGCTTGACCTCGGTGGGCGGAACGAACTCCTTGCCGCCCTTGTCGTTGCGGGTGAAGAAGATGTGGTTCAGCAGCATGCCGTGGTTGACCATGCGCACGAACGGCTCGTCGAAGTGCAGCAGGCCCATGTCGCGCATGGCCTTGGTCCAGAAGCGTGCGTACAGCAGGTGCAGCACGGCATGCTCGATGCCGCCGATGTAGATGTCCATCGGCATCCAGTAGTCGTTGCGCGCGTCGACCATCGCCGGCTTGCCGCCGTGTTCGGCGCCCGGCGTGCAGTAGCGCATGTAGTACCACGCGCTGTCGACGAAGGTGTCCATCGTGTCGGTCTCGCGGCGCGCTGGCTTGCCGCAGCGCGGGCAGGTGCAGCGCAGGAACGACTCGCATTTGGCGAGCGGGTTGCCGCTGCCGTCGGGCACCAGGTCTTCGGGCAGCACGACCGGCAGGTCCTTCTCGGGCACCGGCACGACACCGCACGATTCACAGTGGATGATCGGGATCGGCGTGCCCCAGTAGCGCTGGCGGCTGATGCCCCAGTCGCGCAGGCGGAACTGCACCTGCTTCTCGCCCAGGCCCTTGGCCTTCAGGTCGGCGGCGATGGCATCGACCGCGGCTTCGAGCGCCAGGCCGTCGTATTTGCCGCTGTTCACGCACACGCCGCGCTGCTTGTCGGCGTACCACTCCTGCCAGCGCTCGGTGGTGAAGGTCTCGCCCTTCACCGCGATCACCTGCGGGATCGGCAGGTTGTACTTCTTGGCGAACGCGAAGTCGCGCTCGTCGTGCGCCGGCACGCCCATCACCGCGCCCTCGCCGTAGGCCATCAGCACGTAGTTGCCGATCCACACCTCGACCGGCGCGCCCGACAGCGGATGCGTGACGTGGAAGCCGGTGGCCCTGCCCTCCTTGTCCATCGTCGCCATGTCGGCTTCCATCACCGAACCCTTCTTGCAGGTGTCGATGAAGCGCTGCAGCTCGGACTTGCCCTGCGCCAGCCGCGCGGCCAGCGGATGCTCGGCGGCGATGGCCACGAAGCTGACGCCCATGATGGTGTCGGCGCGCGTGGTGTAGACACGCAGCAGCTGGGCCTTGCCGTCGATGGTGTACGGGAAGCCGAAGTTCACGCCGTGGCTCTTGCCGATCCAGTTCTCCTGGATCAGGCGCAGCCGCTCGCTCCACCCGGGCAGCTTGTGCTGCACGCTGTCGAGCAGCTCGTCGGCGTACTGGGTGATGTTGAGGTAGTAGCCGGGGATCTCGCGTTTTTCCACCGGCGCGCCCGAGCGCCAGCCGTGGCCGTCGATCACCTGCTCGTTGGCGAGCACGGTCTGGTCCACCGGATCCCAGTTGACGATTTGCGTCTTGCGATAGGCGATGCCCTGTTCCAGCATCTTCAGGAAGAACCATTGGTTCCACCGGTAGTAGGCCGGGTCGCAGGTGGCCAGCTCGCGCGACCAGTCGATGGCCAGGCCCAGCGCCTGGCACTGGCCCTTCATGACGCGGATGTTCTCGTAGGTCCACGCCGCCGGCGCGGTGCGGCTCTTGATCGCCGCGTTCTCGGCCGGCAGGCCGAAGGCGTCCCAGCCCATCGGCATCAGCACGTTGAAGCCCTGCATGCGCTTGTAGCGCGCGAGCATGTCGTTGATGGTGTAGTTGCGCACATGCCCCATGTGCAGCTTGCCGCTCGGGTACGGCAGCATCGAGCAGGCGTAGTACTTCTTGCGCTTCGGATCTTCGACGACGCGGTAGGCGTCGCGCGCGTTCCAGTGGGCCTGCGCGGCGGCCTCGACGTCGCGGGGGATGTACTTGTCGTTCATCCCCGCAATTGTAGGAGGGGGCTACTTCGCGGGCGCCCCCGGCGCAGCGCCGCCGCTCTCGGTGACGAAGCCCACGCGGTTGAGGCCGCCCTCCTGCACCACGCCGATCAGCTCGGCGACGCGGCCGTAGGGCACGCTCTTGTCGGCGCGCAGCTGCACCTCGGTGGCGGGGTTGCGCACCGCGGCCTCGCGCACGCGCAGCCGCAGCGTGTCCGTGGTGACCTGCTCGTCGCCCCAGAAGAAGCGGCCCTGCGGGTCGATGGCGAGTGTGACGAACTGCTGCGCGTCGGTGGGCTTGGCGCCTTCGGTCTTCGGCAGGTCGAGCTTGAGGCTGGTGCTCATCAGCGGCGCGGTGATCATGAAGATCACCAGCAGCACCAGCATCACGTCGATCAGCGGCGTCATGTTGATGTCGCTCATCGGCTGCGACGTGGCTGCGCGCTGCAGTCGGCCGAAGGCCATGTCAGCTGCCCTGGGCGGGTGCGGCCAGCGCCATTTCGCGCAGGTCGTGCGCGAAGCCTTCGAGCTCGGCCTCGCAGGCCGCGACCCACTTGCCGAACAGGTTGTAGGCGAGCACCGCAGGGATCGCCACCGCGAGGCCGGCGGCCGTCATGATCAGCGCCTCGCCCACCGGGCCGGCGACCTTCTCGATCGTGATCGAGCCCGCCGCCGAGATGCTCACCAGCGCGTGGTAGATGCCCCAGACGGTGCCGAACAGGCCGATGAACGGCGCCGTGCTGCCGATCGAGGCCAGCAGCACCTGGCCGAACTGCAGGTGCGCGAGCGCGCCGTGCAGCGCATCGCGCAGCCGGCGCGTGAGCTGCGACTCGATGCGGCCGCTGGTTTCCAGCGTGCCGCTGCCGGGCTGCGCCGTGGCGGCGGCCAGCAGCGGCGCGAGCACCTGCTCGCGGTCGAGCGCGCCCAGCCGTGCGCGGCCGCTGCCGAGCGACTCGGCGGCCCAGAACGCCGGCACCGCGCGCGCGATGTCGCGCCGCGCGCGCTGCAGCACCCACAGCTTCCACAGGATCACGACCCACGCGCTGACCGACATCGCCAGCAGCAGCACCGCCACCGCGCGGCCCACGCCGTCGGTCTGCTGCCAGAACTGCTGCAGGCCCTGCATCAGCGCAGGCCAAGCACGTCGTGCATGTCGTACAGGCCGTTCGCGCGGCCGACGAGGAAGCGCGCCGCGCGCAGGCTGCCTTGCGCGTAAGTCGCGCGGCTGGCCGAGCGGTGCGTGATCTCGATGCGTTCGCCGGTGCCGGCGAAGAGCACGGTGTGGTCGCCCACGATGTCGCCGCCGCGCACGGTGGCGAAGCCGATCGTCGACGGGTCGCGCTCGCCGGTGACGCCCTCGCGCGCGTAGACGGCACAGGTGGCCAGGTCGCGCCCGAGCGCGGCGGCCACCACCTCGCCCATGCGCAGCGCGGTGCCGCTCGGCGCGTCGACCTTGTGGCGGTGATGCGCCTCGATGATCTCGATGTCGTAGCCTTCGTTCAGCGCGCGCGCCGCCACGTCGAGCAGCTCGAGCACGACGTTGACGCCGACGCTCATGTTGGGCGCCATCACGATCGGCAGCCGGGTGGCGAACGCCGCCACCTCGGCCTTCTGCGCCGGCGTGAAGCCGGTGGTGCCGATCACGGCGGCGACGCCCAGCTCGCGGCAGGCCGCCAGGTGCGCCAGCGTGCCTTCGGGCCGCGTGAAGTCGATCAGCACCTGCGCGCCGTGCAGGCCCTGGCGCAGATCGCTCGTGACCGTCACGCCGCAGGGCTTGCCGAGGAAGGCTGCCGCGTCGTGGCCGATCGCCGCGCTGCCGGGTACGTCGAGCGCGCCGCTCAAGCGCGCATCGTCGCTGGCAAGCACCGCCTCGACCAGCATGTGCCCCATGCGGCCCGAGGCGCCGGCCACGGCGATCGCCAGCTTGCGCGTCACTGCGGCTCCAGCGGCGGGTAGGCGCGCGCCGGGCCGGCCGGTGCCTCGGCCGCCTCGGCCTCGGGCTTGGGCGGCACCGGCAGCGCCTTGCGCTGCTCCTCGGTGAGCTCCAGCGGCGTCGCGCGGCCCTTGGTCTGCGTGCGGCTGATGCCGGCCACGAACTCACGCTCGGTGGGCAGGTCTTCCGGTGCGACGACCTTGGTGAGCTTCTCGCCGTCGAACAGCGCGACGATGCTGCGGCGTTGCACCGGCGTGCCGGGGCGGTTGATCGTGAACACGTAGTCCCAGCGATCGGCGTGGAAGGCATCGCTCAGCATCGGCGAGCCGAGCAGGTCGCGCACCTGGGTGCGGCTCATGCCGGGCTTGACGAGCGCGATCTGCTCCCTGGTGACCACGTTGCCCTGCACCACGTCGATGCGGTAGGGCGTGATCAGGCCGAGCAGGTTGCCTTCGGAGGACAGCGACGTGCAGCCGGCCAGGCTCGCCGCGCAGACGAAGGCGCCGAGGCTGCGGGCCGGGCGCGAGGCGATCGAATGGCCGGACATGGATCGGGGTCGCGCGCCGGCGTTGCCGTGCGGGGCTGGCTATGATGCAGCGATTCTATCGGGGCCGCCCCGGGGCCGGTCTCGTGCAAGCACCTGCCATGACCCATGCCGAGGAACTCAAGAGCAGCGGCCTGAAGGCCACGTTGCCGCGCATGAAGATCCTCGAGATCTTCCAGAAGGCCGAGCTGCGCCACATGACGGCCGAGGACGTCTACAAGACGCTGCTGACCGAGGGCTCCGACATCGGCCTGGCGACGGTGTACCGCGTGCTGATGCAGTTCGAGCAGGCGGGGCTGCTGAGCCGCAATCACTTCGAGTCGGGCAAGTCGGTGTTCGAGCTCAACGAAGGCCGGCATCACGACCACCTGGTGTGCATGACCTGCGGCCGCGTGGAGGAGTTCTACGACCCGCAGATCGAGCAGCGCCAGCGCGCGATCGCGCAGGCACGCGGTTTCGAGCTGAACGAACACGCGCTCGCGCTGTACGCCACCTGCACCAAGAAGACCTGCCCGCACCGGCCGCCGAAGTAGCGCGCCGCCGGCGCGCGCGGCTCAGTCGCCGCCGCCGCCGCGCTCCATCGCCTTCTGGTGGCGCGTGATGAACTCCTGGTAGGTGTCGATGCCGCGCAGCTGCAGGATGGTGTTGCGCACGGCGGCCTCCACCAGCACCGCCAGGTTGCGGCCGGCATCGACCGCGATCACCACCTTGCGCACGGGAATGGCGAGGATCTCCTCGAACAGCGGCTCGTAGGGCAGGCGCTCGAACTCGCGCTCCATCGTCTCCTTGCGCACCAGGTGCACGATGAGCTTCAGCCGCATCTTGCGCCGCACGGCGGTCTCGCCGAAGATGGCCTTGATGTCGAGCAGGCCGATGCCGCGCACCTCGAGCAGGTTGGCCAGCAGCTCGGGGCAGCGGCCGTCGAGCGAGGTCTGCGACACCTTGTAGAGGTCCACCGCGTCGTCGGCCACCAGGCCGTGGCCGCGCGAGATCAGCTCCAGCCCGAGCTCGCTCTTGCCGAGGCCCGATTCGCCGGTGAGCAGCACGCCCAGGCCCAGGATGTCCATGAACACGCCGTGGCGCGTCGTGCGCTCGGCGAAGTGCTGCGCCAGGAAGCTGCGCACCACGTCGATCACCTGGCCCGCCGACTCGCCGGTGACGAACAGCGGGATGTCGGCGCGGTCGCACATCGCCACCAGCCGCGGCGGCGGGGCCACGCCGTCGGCGACGATGATCACCGGCGGCTCCAGCGTCACGATGCGCGAGATGCGGCGTTCCTGGTCCTCGGCCGACACCGACGAGAGGTAAGCCACCTCGCGGCGGCCGACGATCTGCACCCGGTAGGGGTGGATGTAGTTGAGGTAGCCCACCAGGTCGGCCGCCGACTGCGCGTCGCGCACCGCGGCATCGTCGAAGCGGCGTTCGGGGTGGGCGTGCCCGGCGATCCACTCCCAGTGCAGGGCCTCGCGCTGGGCCTCGAACAGGGCCTCGGCGCTGACGGAGGTGGGTTTCATGGCCCGCGGCGCGTCATCCGGGGCTGCTCGGGCGCCGCGCTCAGGCGACCGACTTCAGGGCCTGCCAGTCGAGGATCAGCCGGTGCACCGTGGCCGCATCGGGCTCGGTCTTCAACCGCTCGCGCAGCTCGCGGTCCGACAGCATCTCGGCGATCTCCGACAGGATCTCGAGGTGGCGCTGCGTGGCGGCCTCGGGCACGAGCAGGAAGATCAGCAGGCTCACCGGCTCGTCGTCGGGCGCGTCGAAGGCGATCGGCTCGGCCAGCCGCAGCACCGCGGCCAGCGGATTCTTGAGGCCCTTGATGCGGCCATGCGGAATCGCCACGCCATGGCCCAGCCCGGTGGAACCCAGGCGCTCGCGGGCGAACAGGTTGTCGGTCACGGTGGCCCGCGCGATCGCGTGCAGGTTCTCGAACAACAGCCCCGCCTGCTCGAACGCGCGCTTCTTGCTGGTGGCCTCCACGTTCACCACCACGTTGCTGGCGGGCAGGATGGCAGCGAGACGGTTCATGGTGCTTGTGCTCCCGGAACTGCTGGCGCGTGGGCGGCAGCCTTCCCCGGGAACCCCGTGACAGGACGGTGAATTATAGGAATGCGATGTTGCACTGCACAGTCACCGAGACACGCGGCCACGGGGTGTTGCATCGGCATCGAAATAGAGGGAAGTCCCCAACAAGAACGGCCCCGAAGGGCCGTTGGCGTCAGGTTCATCGGGGCCGTTCAGGCGGCCAGCCGCTTCGATGCCGTGTGGTGGTGGTCCTGCACCCTGTCTTTGTGGCGGCAGACCTGGCGGTCGAGCTTGTCCATCAGCTGGTCGATCGCGGCGTACAGATCCTCGTGCGATTGCTCGACGAAGATGTCGCGACCCTTGACGTGCAGCGTGACCTCGGCTCTCTGTCGGCGTTCCTTCTCGCGCAGCTTCTCCACCGTCAGCAGCACGTTGACATCGACCACCTGGTCGAAATGGCGCGTGATGCGTTCGAGCTTGGTAAGCACGTACTCGCGCAGAGCGGGCGTGACTTCGAGGTGATGCCCACTGATCGTCAGATTCATCAAAACCTCCTTCCGGGGTTGGCGCACAGGGCCGTCGCGCATCGGGATCGGGCGTGATCGGCGCCCGGCGAAAGCTGCGGCGGTTCGACCCAGTTTGCCCCCGAAATCGCCCGCGTGGCAACCCCGCGCAGGCGTGTAGGATGCTTCAGTTGTCAGCGGTCGAAGCACGGTGCGCCCGCGCTGCGCGGCACCGGTACAGCGGAGCGATAATCCGCCGGTTTCATCGACGGAGCGAACCGTTGGACCCCAGTCACCCGCGGTGACCGTCCACACCCGATCGCTGCAACGCGGCCTGCTCGCCGGGCCGCGCGGCACAGGGGTGAGGCGGCTGCCTTAGAACCGACCCGATCCCCACCGGATGCCGCCACAGCATGGGCAGCCGTGTGCCGGAGAGCCCGATGCTCAACGTCTTCACGCTCGTCAACGGGCGGCTGTTCCAGGAAGAAATCGACAGCGCCGACGGCCTGGCCTCGGTGCGGCCGATCTGGGTCGACCTCGAAGCGCCGACGCCGGAGGAGAAGCAATGGGTGGCCGCACGGTTCGGCCTGGCGCTGCCGGAAGACATCGTCGACGAGGATCTGGAGGAGTCGGCGCGCTTCTACGAGGAAGACAACGGCGAGCTGCATATCCGCTCCGACTTCCTGATCGACGACGACGCCACCTCGCGCAACGTGCGCGTGGCCTTCGTGCTGAAAGACGGCGTGCTGTTCTCGGTGCATGCCGAGGATCTGCCGGTGTTTCGCCTGTTGCGCATGCGCGCGCGCCGCATCCCGGCGCTGATCGAGGACGCCAAAGACGTGCTGCTCAAGCTCTTCGACGCCGACGCCGAATATTCCGCCGACGCGCTGGAGGGCATCTACGACAGCCTGGAGGCGGTGGGCAACAACGTGCTCAAGCAGGAGATCGACGACAAGGTCGCCGCCGCGACGCTGGCCGCGATCGCGCGCCAGGAAGACCTCAACGGCCGCATCCGCCGCAACGTGATGGACACGCGCCGCGCGCTGTCGTTCATGATGCGCAGCCGCATGCTCAACGCCGAGCAGTTCGAGCAGGCGCGGCAGATCCTGCGCGACATCGACTCGCTCGATTCGCACACCGCGTTCCTGTTCGACAAGATCAACTTCCTGATGGACGCCACCGTCGGCTTCATCAACATCAACCAGAACAAGATCATCAAGATCTTCTCGGTGGCCAGCGTCGCGCTGCTGCCGCCGACGCTGATCGCCAGCATCTACGGCATGAACTTCCAGTACATGCCCGAGCTGAAGCTGCCCTGGGGCTACCCGCTGGCGCTGGCGCTGATGGTGGCCTCGGTGGCCGCGCCGTTCGTGTACTTCCGGCGCAAGGGCTGGCTGCGTTAGCCGTTCGGCGGGCGCGCCAGAGGCGCGCCCGCCGGGTCGGTGAACAAAGTTGCCGTGCAGCGCCCCCGCGCGAAGGAGGGAGGGAGGGAGGAGGAGAAGAGTCGCCCGGGGATTTCAGCCGCATGGCGCGGCCGGCTGCACGACAAGGAAAGCCTGGATTCACGGTGCGGGCCCATCCTCCACAGGGCTCCCGAGAACCTGCGCGCCACGACGGCCGGCGCGCGAATGGACGCTGTGATCGCCCAAGCGTGCCCGAGTTCCGCGCCGGGGGCAAAACCATCGATCGCAGTAGGGTCGGCCGGCCGGTGTGCGCTGCAAGGGGATGGCCCAGCGGCGAAGTCCGGCCGGTGGGCCGGCTCTGCGGGCCCCTAGAATCGATTGCGAAAGATCAAGGACACGCATGCTCTATCCCGACCTGTTCAAGCAACTCGAAGCCGTGCGCTGGAACATGGAGCGCGACATCGCCTGGGACCGCTTCGACCCGGCGCTGCTCAGCGACGACCAGGCCGCGACGGTGAAGATGAATGCGATCACCGAATGGGCGGCCCTGCCGGCGACCGAGATGTTCCTGCGCGACAACCGCGACGACAGCGACTTCTCGGCCTTCATGAGCGTGTGGTTCTTCGAGGAACAGAAGCATGCGCTGGTGCTGATGGAGTACCTGCGCCGCTTCCGGCCCGATCTGGTGCCCAGCGAGCAGGAGCTGCACGAGGTGCGCTTCGAGTTCGATCCGGCGCCGGCGCTCGAGACGCTGATGCTGCATTTCTGCGGCGAGGTGCGGCTGAACCACTGGTACCGCCGCGCCGCCGAGTGGCACACCGAGCCGGTGATCCGGCAGATCTACGACACGCTGGCGAAAGACGAGGCGCGCCACGGCGGCGCCTACCTGCGCTACATGAAGCGCGCGCTGGCGCAGTTCGGCGACGAGGCGCGCGCCGCGTTCGCCAAGGTCGGCGTGCTGATGGCCAGCGCCCGGCGCACGGCGCAGGCGCTGCACCCGACGAACCTGCACGTCAATGCCCGGCTCTTCCCGCGCGACACCGTGCAGAGCCGGCTGCCCGACCCGGCCTGGCTCGAGCGCTGGCTCGACACGCAGATCCAGTTCGACAAGGTCTGGGAGGGCAAGGTCGTCGAGCGCATCCTGCACAACCTGAGCCTGCTGCTCGAAAGCAGCTTCGCCAGCGTGCAGGAGCTCAACCGCTACCGCAAGGAGATCGCTGCGCGGCTGGCGCCGGCCCCGGCGGCGGCCGGCCTGGCCTGATCAGTCGCCCTGGCGCGGCTGCGGCGGGCTCGCCGGCAGCGCGGTGCGCGGCGCCGGACGCAGGCGGTTCACCAGCGCGATGCCGACCGCCACCGTACCCAGCGCGACGAGCAGTCGCGCCGTCATCGGCTCGCCGAGCAACATCACACCGGCCACCAGGCCGAACACCGGCGTCAGCAGCGTGAAGGCCGACAGCTGCGTGGCCGGGTAGTGGCGGATGAGCCAGAACCACACCAGGTAGCTCACGAAGCACACGATGACGGCCTGGAACCCCATGGCGGCCAGCGGCCATGGCGTGAAGCGGGCCGACCACGGCTCGCCGGCCACGAACGCGGCCACTGCCATCGCGACCCCCGACACCGCCAGCTGGTAGAACAGCGTCTTCTCCGCTGCTGCCTGCGACAGGCTCGTCGCACGGATCGCCAGCGTGGTGGCGCCCCACAACACGGCGCCGGCCACGCCCAGCGCATCGCCGAGCCACTGCCGGTCCCCGGCCGACGGCTTGGCGAAGCCCTCGGCGAAGGCCCAGGCCACGCCGGCGAATGCCGCCACCAGGCCGGCGAGCTGCCAGCGGTCCAGCCGCTCGCTGCGTGCGACGAGCGGCATGCCCAGCGCCACCACGAACGGCGCCAGGTACACGAACACCACCATGCGCGACGCCGTCGTGTACTGCAGCCCGACGAAGATGCAGGCGAACTCCAGCGCGAACAGCAGCCCGACCAGCGCGCCCGCGCCCCAGGTGCCGTCGCGGTCGACGAGCGCGATGCCGCGCCAGCGCGACCAGGCCATCAGCAGCACTGCTGCGCCCAGCGAGCGGATCGCCACCTGCGTGAAGGGCCCGAACTCGGCCAGCGCCACCTTGGTCGACACCTGGCCCAGGCCCCAGACGACACAGCACAGGACGATCAGGACGACGGCGCTGCCGTCGAGAGCGGGCTTGCGTTGCGACATCGCCGCGATGCTAGGGCATGTTGCGTGCCGCCGCGATCAGCTGCGCGGCTTGCGGAGCAGGCGTTCGAGCGTGGCGACGGCCACGGCGCACAGCGCGCCGGCAAAGGCGCCGGCCACATGGGCGGCCGGTGCGATCGCGATGTCCCACCCGGGGCTGCGGCGCAATGCGCCCTGCCAGGGCTCCTCGAGCAGCAGCTTCAGCGCCACGCCGGCCAGCAGCGCGGCGCCGATCGTGCGGCGCGGGCCGGGCGCGCCCCATGCGAGGCGCATCGCGACGATGACGACACCGGCGTGCAGCACGCCCGACAGGCCGCCATAGCGCTGCAGCGTCGGCTGCAGCGCGAGCGCCAGATGCGTCAGCGGCCAGGCCAGGGCCCAGGCCAGCGCGTCGGCGCGCGTGGCGCCGGCGCGCCAGCCGAGCAGCGCCACCGCCGCCACCCCGGCCAGGTTGGCCAGCAGGTGCAGCCGGCTCCAGTGCACCCAGGCCGCGGTCCACCAGCGCCAGGGTTCGGCGCCGGCGAGCGAGGGCTGCCAGCACCAGCGCAGCGGATCGGCCAGCCCGCCCGCCAGCGCGCCGAGTGCCAGCAGCAGCGCCAGCGCAAGCCAGGCGCCGCCAGGCGTGCGAGGCTGCGCCGTCACCGTGCCTTGGCGCCGCGGCTCATCCGAAGACGGCGCTCCACAGCGCGACGATCGCCTCGCGCTCGCGCGCCAGCGCCCCGCCTTCGAACTGCGTCGGCTGTTCGTCGAGCCGCGCACGGTGCTGCGCGCGGCGCAGCTCGCGGTAGGCATCGGCCGCGCGCTCGCCGACGTGGTCGGGCAGCAACCCTTCGGCCTGCGCGCGCTGCAGCAGCGCGATGTTGCCGGCATTGGCCAGCAGCGCGCTCACGCGGTGCGCGTGCGCCAGCACGAGGAATTGCACGGCGAACTCGGCGTCCATCATGCCGCCGGGGCTGTGCTTGACGTCGAAGCGGCCGGCCGGCACCGGGTGTGCGGCGTGCACGCGCTCGCGCATCGTTACCACCTCCTTGGCCAGCGCGGTGCGGTCGCGCGGCGCGGCGAGCACGTGCGCGCGCGCCGCCTCGAACCGCGGCGCGAGCGCCGCCGTGCCGGCGCAGAAGCGCGCGCGCGTCAGCGCCTGGTGCTCCCAGGTCCACGCGGTGTTGCTGCCGCGGCCGTCCTGGTAGCGCTCGAAGGCGGCGATCGACGTCACCAGCAGCCCCGAGTTGCCGTTCGGCCGCAACGCGGTGTCGATCTCGAACAGCACGCCGGCCGAGGTGCGGATCGTCAGCCAGGTGATCAGCTTGCGCACGAACGCGCCGTACACCTCCTGGGCACGGTCGGTGTCGGGCTCGTCGCTGTCGTCGTAGAGGAAGACGACGTCGAGGTCGCCGCCGTAGCCCAGCTCCTTGCCGCCGAGCTTGCCGTAGCCGATGACGGCGAAGCGCGGCGTCTCGCGGTGCCGGTTCCTCAGCCGCGCCCAGGCCCAGCGCACGGCGCATTCGAGCACCGCGTCGGCCAGCGCCGACAGGTCGTCGGCCACCTGCTCGACGGTGATCAGCCCTTCGACGTCGCGCACCAGCGTGCGGAACACCTCGGCATGGTGGGCATGGCGCAGGGTGTCGAGCAACGATTCCTCGTCGGCCTGGCCGGCGCGCTCCCAGGCATCGTGGCGCTCCTCGAGGTCGCGGATGAACGCGTCGCGGTCGAAGCGCTCGTGCAGCAGCCGCGGGTCGGCCAGCTCGTCGATCACCGCGGGGTGGCGCATCAGGTACTGCATCGGCCAGCGCGCCAGGCCCAGCAGGCGCAGCAGGCGCTGCATCACCTCGGGCCGCTCGGCCAGCAGCGCGACATAGCTTTCGCGGCGCAGCAGCGGCTCGAGCCAGTCGATGAAGCGCAGCGCCGCCTGCTCGGTGCACTGGCCGCCGGCCACGCCCGCCGCCGCGCGCTGGATCAGCCGCCCCAGCCGCAGCTTGCTCTCGTCGCGCAGCGCCTGCACGCGCGGCTTCTCGGCCCATTGGCGCACGCGTTCGCCCATCTCGGGCGGCAGCGCATCGGCCAGCGCCGGCGCGTCGATGGGCAGCGCACCGTTGCCGCAGCTTCGGCACTCGCCGTTGCGCGTCGGCGTCTGCGGCGACTGCCCGTCGTGCAGCAGCGCGTCGAACTCGTTGGCCACCTGCTCGCGCAGCTCGGCCAGCTGGTTGAGCATGGCGCAGGTGTCCGAGCGCTCGGCCAGGCGCAACGATGCGGCGATCCACGCCAGGTCGGCGTCGGCGGTGGGCAGCAGGTGGGTCTGCTGATCGTCGAGGTACTGGATGCGGTGCTCGATGCGCCGCAGCAGCACATAGGCCTCGTCGAGTCGCACGGCGGTCTCGGGCTTCATGAGCCCGCGCGCCACCAGGCGCTGCAGCGCGCGCTGCGTCGAGCGCGTGCGGATCTCCGGATACTGCCCGCCGCGCACCACCAGCAGCAGCTGCACGATGAATTCGATCTCGCGGATGCCGCCGCGCGAAAGCTTCACGTCGTTGCTGCGTTCGGGCCGGCCCGCCGCGCGGCGCTGCGCCTCCTCGCGGATGCGCCGATGCAGCTGGCGCAGGCCCTCGAACACGCCGTAGTCGAGGTAGCGGCGGAAGACGAACGGCGACACCAGCGCCGCCAGCGGCGCCACGCGCCCGCCGGCGACCGCCGCGCGCGGCGCAACCACGCGGCTCTTCAGCCAGGCGAAGCGCTCCCATTCGCGGCCCTGCACCTGGAAGTACTCCTCCAGCATGGAAAGACTCACCACCGGCGGCCCCGAGTTGCCGTTGGGCCGCAGCGCGAGGTCGACGCGGAACACGAAGCCGTCGTCGGTGACGTCGCCGATCAGCGTGTGCAGCCGCTTGGCCACGCGGCCGAAATACTCCTGCGTGCTCACCGGTGACGGCCCCGCGGTGTGGCCGTCCTCCTCGTACACGTAGATCAGGTCGATGTCGGACGAGACATTGAGCTCGCGCCCACCGAGCTTGCCCATGCCGACGATCCAGAACTCGATGCGCCGGCCGGCGTCGTCGAGCGGCGCGCCGCTGCGGGCGTCTTCCTCGGCCAGCGCGGCGGCCAGCGCGCGCTCGAGCGCGACCTCGGCCAGCGCCGTCATCGCCGCCGTCACCACGGCGAGTTCGCAGGCCTGCTCGACGTCGAGCACCACCAGGCGCTCGATCACCACGTTGCGCGCCACGCGCAGCGCCGAGCCGAGCGGGCGGCCGGCGTCGAGCAGCCGCTGCACCAGCGCGTCGATCACCGGCGCGTCGGGTGGCCCCGGGGGCAGCCACGCGCGCTCGTCGGCGAAACGCCGGCGCACACGTTGCACGAAGCGGCTGTAGTCGGCCGCCGGCGGCGGCGCGTTGAGCTCGGGGCGCGAAGTCTCGTCGGCGCTCAGCATGGGGCTGCGGTGCGAAGGCTCTGTGCTAGATTGAATTCGGAACCCACTCCGGGGCCGCGAATGGCCCCGGCCGTGCCCCAGCGCCCGACCCGCAGCGCCAAAGCGCGCAGGGCAATTCAGGAAGCCGCGCCCCGCATGCACCGGCGGCCCTCGCGGCGGCTCGTCGCGCTTGGTGCGCCCTAGTCCTCATCCGATGCCTCCCAACTCCGCCGTGATCGACCCCCGCCGCCCTCGTCGGCGCGCGCCGCGCCGGCTGCTCGCGTGGGCTGTCGGCGCCTTGGTGCTGTTGTGGAGCCTACTGCTGCTCGCGTGGCTGATCTTGCACTGGGGGATTTTGCCCCACATCGACGAATGGCGACCCCGCATCGAGGCGCTGGCCAGCCGCGCGATCGGGGCGCCGGTGGTGATCGGTCGCGTCGAGGTGCGCTCACGCGGCTGGGTGCCCGCGGCCGAGCTCGACGACGTGGTCCTGCTCGACGCGCAGGGGCGCGAGGCGCTGCGGCTGCCGCGCGTGACGGCGGCGCTGTCGGTGCCCGCGCTGCTGGCGCTGGAGCTGCGCTTCGAGCAGCTGCTGGTCGACGGCGCCCAGATCGAGGTGCGGCGCGACGCGCAGGGCCGCATCCGCATCGCCGGCCTCGCCACCGGCGGCGCGGGCGACGACGGCAACACCCGGGCCGCGGCCGACTGGTTCTTCCGCCAGCATGAGTTCGTGATCCGCGGCGGCTCGCTGCTGTGGATCGACGAGCAGCGGCAATCGCCGCAGCTGGCACTCACCGATGCCGTGGTCGTCGTGCGCAACGGCCTGCTGCATCACGAGCTGCGCATCGACGCCACCCCGCCGGCCGCCTGGGGCGAGCGCTTCTCGCTGCGCGCACGGGCGCAGCAGCCGCTGATGGCCCGCGCCGGCGACTGGCGGCAATGGAGCGGCACGGTGTACGCCGAGCTGCCGCATGTGGACGTGGCGCAGCTGCGGCAGCTCGTGGATCTGCCGTTCGATCTGCGCGAAGGCCGCGGCGCGCTGCGCGCCTGGCTCGACCTGGACCACGGCGATGCGGGCGGCGCGACGGTGGATGTGGCGCTGCGCGACGTGGCGCTGCGCCTGTCGCCGCAGGTGGGGCCGATGCAATTCGAGTACCTGCGCACGCGGCTCGCCGGCGAGCGCAACGAGGCCCAGGTGCACGTGTCGGCCGAGCGCCTGGCCTTCGCCACCGGCGACGGCGTCGAGTGGCCCGAGAGCCGCCTCGACGCACGCTGGCGCCTGGGGCCGGCGAAGGCGCAGGCCGAAGCGCCGCGCGAAGTCGTCGGCGGCGAGGTCCATGCCGACCGGCTCGACCTGGCATTGATGGCCGCACTGGCCGCGCGCGTGCCGCTCGGCGACAGCGTGCGCAAGCTGCTGGCCGAGCTGGCGCCGCGCGGCGTCGTGAACGATCTGGCCGCGCGCTGGGAGGGGCCGCTCGATGCGCCGGCGCAGTACCAGGTGCGCGCACGCATGAAGGGGCTCGCGATCGCCGCCGCGCCGGCGCCCGAGGGCGTGGGCCGGCCGGGCTGGACCAACGCCGACGTCGAGCTGCAGGCCAGCGAACTGGGCGGCGATGCGCGGCTGACGATGGCCGACGGCGCGATGGAGTTCCCCGGCGTCTTCGAGCGGCCGCTGGTGCCGCTGCGGCGATTCGACGCCCAGCTGGTCTGGCGCGTGGGTGCGGCGCGGCCGCAGGGTCGGGCGATCGAGGTGCAGGTCAAGGAGGCGCGCTTCGAGAACGACGACGCGGCCGGCGAGCTGAGCGCGCAATGGCGCACCGGCGACGGCGCGGCTTTCGGCCGCGGCGGGCGCTTTCCGGGTCAGCTCGACCTGCAGGGCAGGCTCACGCGCGGCGTGGCCACCAGCGTCGCGCGCTACCTGCCGGTCGGACTGCCCAGATCGGCGCGCGACTACGTGCGCTTCGCGGTGCAGGGCGGCAGCGTCAGCCAGGCGAGCTTCAAGGTCAAGGGCGACGTCTACGACTTCCCGTACAACGGCGCGCGCTCGCCGCGCGACGGCGAGTTCCGCATCGCTGCGCGGGCAGCCGACGTGACCTTCGCCTACGTGCCGAGCCGGCCGGCCGCCGACGGCGAGCCGGCATTCGAGTCGCCCTGGCCGGCGATCACGCGCGCCAGCGGCGAGCTGGTGTTCGACCGCGCGAGCATGTCGATCCGCAACGCGCAAGGCCGCATCTTCGGCGTCGACCTGCGCGGCGTGAACGGCAACGTGCGCGACTTCGCCGATCAACCGGCGCTCGAGATCGAGGGCCAGGCGCGCGGCCCGCTCGCCGACATGCTGCGCTACGTCCACGCCACGCCGGTCGGCGGCTGGATCGGCGGCGCGCTGGGCCCGGCGAGCGGCCAGGGCGCTGCCGAGCTGCAGCTGGCGCTGAACCTGCCGTTCGCGCGGCTGGCGCAGTCCACTGTCAACGGCAGCGTGCAGCTTGCCGGCAACGACGTGCGGCTGCGGCCCGACACGCCGCTGTTCGCGGCGGCGCGCGGGCGCGTCGAGTTCACAGACAAGGGTGTGCAGCTCGCCGGCGTGCAGGCGCGCGTGCTCGGCGGCGACGCCACGCTCGAAGGCGGCACGCAGGCCGACGGCCAGCTGCGCTTCACGGCCCAGGGCACCGCTAGCGCCGAAGCGCTGCGGCGCATGCCCGAGCTGGGCCTGCCGGCGCGGCTGGCGACGCTGATGCAGGGCCAGAGCCCGTATCGCTTCCAGCTCGGCTTCGTGAAGGGCCATGCCGAGTTCGCGCTCACGAGCCCGCTGACCGGCATGGCGATCGACCTGCCCGCGCCGCTCGGCAAGACCGCCGAGGCCTCGCTGCCGCTGCGCGTGCAGGCGAGCCTGCTGCCCGAGGCAGCGGCTGCGGGCACGGCCGCACGCGACCAGCTGCGCGTCGAGCTCGGGCCTGCCGTGCAGGCGCTCTTCGTGCGCGACGTGGAGGGCGACGTGCCCAAGGTGCTGCGCAGCGCGATCGGCGTCGGCGCGGCGCCGCCGGCGGCGGTGGTCGGCGGTCAGGCGGTGGTCGACCTGGCGAGCCTCGACCTCGATGCCTGGCGCGCCGCGTGGTCGCGCGTGGCCTCCGGCGCTGCGAAGGAGGTCGACACCGACAGCGGCTTCGTGCCGCAACAAATCAGCGCCAAGGTGCGGCAGCTGACGCTGGCCGGGCGGCGCATCACCGGGCTGAGCGTCGATCTCGCCCGCAGCACGCGCGGCGACGAGGATCTCTGGCGCGCGCGCATCGCCGCCGACCAGCTGGCCGGCCAGGCCGAGTACCACGACGTGCGCGGCACCGCGGTGGGCGACCGCGTGTTCGCGCGGTTGACGCGGCTGTCGCTGCCGCCGGCCGAGGTCGAGGGCGTCGAGCAGCTGCTCGACCAGGCGCCGGCGACGGTGCCGGCGCTGGACATCGTGGTCGACGACTTCGAGCTGCGCGGCAAGCGCCTCGGGCGCCTGGAGGTCGAGGCCGTCAATCGCGCTGGCAGCGGTGCCGATTCGGCGCGCGACGCTGGTCGCGTGTGGCAGCTCGACAAGCTCGCGCTGCGCACGCCGGAGGCCACGCTGACGGCCACGGGCCGCTGGGCGCCTGTGGTCGGATCGACCCGCCGCCGCATGGAAATGGATTTCGAGCTCGAGCTGGCCGACAGCGGCGCCTACCTCGAGCGCTTGGGCTACGGCAAGACGCTCAGGGGCGGCAAGGGCCAGCTGCAGGGGCAGCTCGCGTGGTCGGGCTCACCGCTCGCCTGGGACACGCGCAGCCTCGACGGCACCATGAATCTGTCGCTCGACGCGGGCCAGTTCCTCAAGGCCGACGCCGGCGCGGCGCGGCTGCTCGGCGTGCTGAGCCTGCAGTCGCTGCCGCGCCGCCTGGCGCTCGACTTTCGCGACCTGTTCCAGGAAGGCTTCCCGTTCGACAACATCGGCGGCGACTTCCGCCTCACCGCCGGCATCGTGCAGACCAACAACCTGCGCATGCGCGGCGTGCAGGCGGCGGTGCTGATGGAAGGCAAGGCCGACATCGGCCGCGAGACGCAGGACCTGCGCGTGATCGTGGTGCCCGAGATCAACGCCGGCACCGCGTCGCTGGCCTATGCGGCGATCAACCCGGCGCTGGGCATCGGCACCTTTCTCGCGCAGTGGCTGCTGCGCCGGCCGCTGATCGCCGCCAACACGCGCGAGTTCCACATCACCGGCGGCTGGGACGACCCGAAGGTCGAGCGCATCGAACGCAAGCCCGGCGACGCCGTGCCCGACCCCGACGCGCCGAGCGCCGCTGCATCGTCGCCGCCCCGGCGGCCTTGACCAGGAGACCCGCGATGAAGATCGCCGCCTTGCAGATGGTGTCCACGCCCGACGTGGCGCGCAACCTCGATACCGCGCGCGCGCTGATCGCCGAGGCGGCGAGCGCCGGCGCACGACTCGTCGCCTTGCCGGAGTACTTCTGCCTGCTCGGCCGCGCCGACACCGACAAGCTCGCCGTCGCCGAGGCCGACGGCGAGGGGCCGATCCAGCAGGCGCTCGCGAACGCGGCGCGCGAGCATGGCGTGTGGGTGGTGGGCGGCACGCTGCCGCTGCGCACGGCCGATCCGCAACGCGTGCGCAACAGCTGCCTCGTCTTCGCGCCCGACGGGCGGCGCGCCGCGCGCTACGACAAGATCCATCTGTTCGCGTTCGACAACGGGCGCGAGCGCCACGACGAGTCGCGCGTGCTCGAACGCGGGCAGACGCCGGTGGCGCTCGACTGCGACGGCTGGCGCGTCGGGCTGTCGGTGTGCTACGACCTGCGGTTTCCCGAGCTATACCGCGCGCTCGGCCAGCCGCCGTGCGACCTCATCTGCGTGCCCTCGGCGTTCACCTACCCCACCGGGCAGGCGCACTGGGAGCTGCTGCTGCGCGCGCGTGCGGTGGAAAACCTCTGCTACGTGCTGGCGCCGGCACAGGGCGGCCGGCACGAGAACGGCCGCCGCACCTGGGGCCACAGTCTGGTCGTGGATCCGTGGGGCGAGCTGCTGGGCTGCCGCGAGGAAGGCGAGGGCGTGGTCGTCGCCGAGATGGACCGCGCGCGCATCGCGTCGGTGCGGCAGCAACTTCCTGCGTTGATGCACCGGCGTTGACGCACCGGCGCTGAGCGCGCGCGGCGCGCGCTCAGCGCGTGGCGCCGAGGTCCATCGTCCAGTAGGTTCGGTAGGTGCTGCTGCCGACGCGCGGCACGCAGGCGACGCCGATGTCGCGGAAGGCCGCGTTCATCAGGTTGGCGCAGTGGCCGGGGCTGGCGATCCAGGCATCGACGGCGGCCTGCACCGTGTCGTAGCCGGCGGCGATGTTCTCGCCGTAGGTCTGCCAGGCGTAGCCGGCGGCGGTGATGCGGTCGCCCGGCGTGCGGCCGTCCTGGCTGTTGTGGGTGAAGTAGTTGGCCGTGGCCATGTCCTGCGAATGCAGCGCCGACGCCTGCGTGAGCGCCGCGTTCCATGCCAGCGGCGATGCGCTCGGGTAGGCCGTCGTGCCGCAGGTGGCGCCGGCGGCGCGCAGTGCGTTCACGCGCTGCAGGAGTTCGGCGCTGAAGTCCGGCAGGCTGCAGGTGGCGTCGGTGGGCATGGCGTTGGCCGACGCGGCGTTCTGCGTGCTGCCGGGGCTGTCGCTGCCGCCGCCACCGCAGCCTTCGAGCGAGAGCAGCAGCGCAGCCGCGAGCGCCAGCGCGGCGGTGACGAGCATGCGCGACAGGTCGCGACCGGGCGGGACGGGTTTGCGCAGTGACATCGTCGTGGGCGCGAAGGGGCCGGACGATTGTGGAAGTCGGCCTGCGCGCGGGGGGTAACGAGATCCAACCGCGGGCCGCGGCGGCCGCGAAGTTCTGCACGGCGCGGGCGATCGCGCACGGCCGTCCGCAGTGGACGGCCGCACGCGCGGGCTCAGCGCTGGCCGAACATCATGTGCCGCGCGAGCAGCGAGCGCAGCGGCGGCAGCGCAGCCAGCGCCGCGAGGCCCACCGCACGCGCCGAGGCCAGGCCCGGCACGCGCCAGGCAAAGCTGCGCGCGAGGAAATCGGTGGTGGCGATCATCGACCAGCGATCCGGCGCGCGCGACCATTCCACGCGGCGCAGCGCTGCGTCCACGTCGCCGTGGTCGCGCAGCGCCTGCACCAGCGCGTAGGCGTCGCGCAGCCCGAGGTTCAGGCCCTGCCCGCCCACCGGGTGCAGCGTCTGCGCCGCATTGCCGATGCGCACGGTGCGTGCGTTCACCAGCCGCAGCTCGGCGTTGAGCCCGAGGTCGAAGCGTTCGAGCGGCGAGATCGCGGCGATGCGCCCGGCCGCCTCGGGCAGCAGCGTGCCGAGCACGGCGATGCGCTGGGCATCGCCGAGAGGCTCGACGGGATCGTCATCGGCATCGACGCACCAGACCATCGCGGCCTGATGCCTGCCGGCGCTGCGCACAGGAAGTGGCAGCAACGCGAGCGGCCCGTTGGCGGTGAAGCGCTCCACGGCCAGCCCGGTCGTGCCGCCGTCGAGCGTGACGGCGCCGACCCAGGCGCGCTGGCGATAGTCGTGCGACAGCGCCTTGCGCGACTGCGCGCCGAACACGCCGCCTTCGGCGACCACCGCGAGGTCGAAGGTCTCGGCGATGCCGGCATCGACCTCGACGCCGGTGTCCACGGGCTTGAGCGCCGACACCGCGGTGCCGAAGCGCGCCTGGCAGCGCAGCGGCTGGTCGGCGCAGCGCCGCAGCCAGGCCTGCTGCAGAGGCGCCACCAGCGCGCCGTAAGGCAGCACCGCGCCGAGCAGGGGCACGCCTTCGTCAGCGGCGCGGATGCGCAGCTGCGGCGCACCGCCCGGCAGCGGCAGCAGCGCCGGCACGGCCTGCGACACGTGGACCTCGGTGATCGGCTGCGCCGCCGCGGCCGGCCACACGCCCAGGCGTTCGAGCATCTGCACGCTGCCCAGCGAAAGCGCCAGCGTGCGCGCATCGGCCGACAGGTCGCGATCGAGCGCTCGCGCGTCGAACACGGTGATGCGCAGGCCCGGCAGGCGCCGCGCTGCCAGCAGCGCCAGCGCCAGGCCGGCCGGGCCGGCACCGATGACGGCCAGATGGGCCTGGAGCGTCGCCGAAGTCACGTTTTGCGCCGGTGTGAATGGCGTGTGGCCAAACCACCGGGCACGTATTATTCGTCGCACCCGGATGTCCGGGTGCTGCTTTCGCCGAGGAGGGCTTTCATGGGCCTGATGGACTTCATCAAGAAACAGTTCATCGACATCCTGCAGTGGACTGAAGGCCAGGACGGCGTGCTCGCCTGGCGCTACCCGATGGCGGACTTCGAGATCCAGTACGGCGCATCGCTCACCGTGCGCGAATCGCAGATGGCCCTGTTCGTCAACGAGGGCAAGGCCGCCGACGCGTTCGGCCCCGGCATGTACAAGCTGACCACGCAGACGCTGCCGGTGCTGACCTACCTGAAGAACTGGGACAAGCTGTTCGAGAGCCCGTTCAAGAGCGACGTCTACTTCTTCAGCACGCGCCAGCAGGTCGACCAGCGCTGGGGCACGCAGCAGCCGGTGACGATCCGCGACAAGGATTTCGGCGCCGTGCGGCTGCGCGCGTTCGGCAACTACGCCTACCGCATCGTCGACCCGAAGAAGTTCCACACCGAGATCTCGGGCACGCGCGACACCTACACCGTGGCCGACCTCGACGGCCAGCTGCGCGGCCTGATGCTGCAGCACATCAGCGACGCGGTGGCCGCCTCGGGCATCGCGTTCCTCGATCTCGCGGCCAACCAGATCGAGTTCGCCAAGCAGATCCAGACGGCCACGGCGCCGAGCTTCGACGCGCTCGGCCTCAAGCTCGAGACGGTGACGGTGCAGAACGTGTCGCTGCCCGAGGAGCTGCAGAAGATCCTCGACCAGAAGATCGGCATGGGCATGGTCGGCGGCGACATGGGCAAGTTCATGCAGTACCAGACGGCGCAGTCAATGCCCGAACTCGCCAAGGGCGCGGCCTCGGGCGGCGGCGGCATTGCCGGCGACGCCATGGGCCTGGGCGCCGGCGTGGCGCTCGGCCAGGTGATGGCGCAGCAGCTGCAGCAGGGGCTGCAGGGCGGCGCGGCCGGCGTGAAGCCGGCCGACGTGATGGCCACGATCGAGAAGCTCGGCGAGCTGAAGGCCAAGGGCATCCTCACCGACGAGGAGTTCGCCGCCAAGAAGGCCGAACTGTTGAAGAAGCTCGCCTGAGCGACCGCGTGAACCCCGGCTGACCGACGCGTGGCGACCTCGCCGCAGCGCGCCTATCGCGCCGCGTGCCCGAACTGCGGCGCGCCGGTCGAGTTCGCGTCGGCAGCGTCGGCCAGCGCGGTGTGTAGCTTCTGCCGCAGCACGCTGGTGCGCGACGGCGACGCGCTGCGGCGCATCGGCCAAAGCGCCGAGCTGTTCGACGACCACTCGCCGCTGCAGCTCGGCGCCGCCGGCCGCTACCAGGGCGAGCCGTTCACGCTGATCGGCCGGCTACAAAACAGCTACGCCGACGGCACCTGGAACGAATGGCATGCACTGTTCGGCAACGGCCGCAGCGGCTGGCTGTCGGAAGACAACGGCGCCTATGTGTTCGCGTTCGACCAGCCGCTGCAGGGCGCGGCGCCGGAGCCCGGCAACCTGTTTCCCGGCGAACGGCGCCTGGTGCACGGCGCGGCGTGGAGCGTCGCCTCCGTCACGCGCGCCAAGCTGATCGCCGCGCAGGGCGAGCTGCCGCGGCCGCCGCAGCTCGACGGCCGCGAGTTCATCGTCGTCGACCTGCGCAACGAGCGCAACGAGGTGGCGACGCTCGACTACGGCGAGCCGGCGTCGCCCGCCTGGTCGATCGGCCTGCCGGTACGGCTGGCCGAGCTGCAGATGACGGGCCTGCGCGACGAACCGAGCCAGAAGTCGCTCGCCGGCCGCGCCTTCGCCTGTCCGAACTGCGGCACCGCGCTGAAGCTCGAGCTCTCGACCACGCTGTCGATCGCCTGCCACCAGTGCAAGGCGGTGGTCGACGTGTCCAAAGGCATCGGCGCCGACCTCGCGCACTACGCGCAGAGCAACTCGGGGCATGACGGCGCCGAGCCGCAGATCGCGCTCGGCCGCAGCGGCCGCCTCGCGCTCACGCCCGGCGGCGAGCGCGACTGGCAGGTCGTCGGCTACCAGGAGCGCTGCGATCTGCCGGGCGACGACGACGACGACGAACAGACCTTCTGGCGCGAGTACCTGCTGTACCACCGCAGCGAGGGCTTCGTCTTCCTCGTCGACACCGAAGACGGCTGGAGCTGGGTGCGGCCGCTCACCGGCGCGCCGCAGGTGCGCGGCGACAGCGCGAGCTGGCAGGGCCGCAGCTATCGCAAGCAGTACCGCTATCGCGCGAAGACGACCTGGGTGCTCGGCGAGTTCTACTGGCGCGTGCGCCGCGACGAGGTCGTCACGGTCACCGACTACGTGGGCACCGGCGCGGCCGCCGACCGGCGCCTGTCGAGCGAGCAGACCGAGGGCGAGCTCACCTGGTCCGAAGGTGCGGTGCTGGCCGAGAGCACGGTGGCGCGCGCATTCGGTCTCGGTGCAGCAGCCGAGGCGGCGCTGCAGCGCCGCACACCGGTTGCGACCGCCACGATCGACAGCGGCCTGGCCAAGGTGATGTTGATCATCGCCGTGGTCGTCGTCGTGCTGATGATCGGTTTTTGCACCAGCAGCGGATCGGACTGCGCCGACGTGCGCGCCACTTTCGGCGAGGCGAGCACCGAATACCAGCAATGCCTGCGCAGCGCGCGCACCGGCACGCGCACCGGCGGTGGATCGTTCGGCGGCTTCAGCTCGGGCGGCGGGCACAAATAGGGCGCACACTGAACAGGAGGTGAACACCATGGGACTCGAATGGCTCAAGCCCGGCGTGGTGCTGGGATCGATCCTCTACGCCGTGATCGGCGTGGTGGTGCTGTGGCTCAGCTTCGTCGCCATCGACAAGCTCACGCCGTACAAGCTGTGGGAAGAGATCTGCGACAAGAAGAACGTGGCGCTGGCCATCGTGGTGGGCGCGATGTTCATCGCCATCGGGCAGATCGTCGCGGCGGCGATTCACGGCTGAGGGTGATGCGGTGCTGAGCAGCAGCACCTTCGACGACACGCACGCCGCCGGCCCGCGGCCGGCCGAGGTGGCGCTGCTGGCGTCGGTGTTCGTCATCGCCGCCTGCGGGCTGGTGTACGAGCTGGCCGCCGGCGCGCTGGCGAGCTATCTGCTCGGCGATTCGGTGCTGCAGTTCTCCACCGTCATCGGCAGCTATCTCTTCGCGATGGGGCTCGGCTCGTGGCTGTCGCGCTTCGTCGAGCGCGCGCTGGTGGCGCGGTTCCTGCGCATCGAGCTGCTGGTGGGAGCGATCGGCGGCCTGATGCCGGCGGCCCTGTTCGCCGCGCACAGCCTGCTGCCCGCGGGCGCCACGCCGGCGTTTCGCGTGCTGCTCTACGGCCTCGTGCTCGTGATCGGCACGCTGGTGGGGCTCGAGATCCCGCTGGTGATGCGCATCCTCAAGCGCCAGTTCCGCGAGCGCTATGCGCTGAAGGAACTGGTGTCGCAGGTGCTGACCTTCGACTACCTCGGCGCGCTGGTCGTCGCGGTGGCGTTTCCGCTGCTGCTGGTGCCGCAGCTGGGCCTGGTGCGCACGGGGGTGTTCTTCGGCCTGCTCAACGCTGCGGTGGCGGTGTGGGCGCTGGTGCTGTTTCGCGCGCAGCTGCGGCCGCTGCGCGCGCATGTGCTGGCCTGTGCCGGCGTGGTCGCGGTGCTGGTGGCGGCGATGGTCGGCGCCGACGCGCTCACCAGCTGGGCCGAAGACCGCTTCTACGGCGACGGCATCGTCGTGCGCGAATCGAGCGACTACCAGCGCGTGGTGGTCACCGCCGGGCCGGGCGGCGTGCGCCTCTTCCTCAACGGCAACCTGCAGTTCCACTCGCGCGACGAATACCGCTACCACGAGGCGCTGGTGCATCCGGCGCTGGCCGCGCAGGGCGCGCCGCGCCGCGTGCTGGTGCTCGGCGGCGGCGACGGCATGGCGGTGCGCGAGATCCTGCGCTACCCGCAGGTCGAGCAGGTCACGCTGGTCGAGCTCGACCCGCACATCACGCGGCTCTTCGCCGAGCGCGAGATGCTCGCCGCGCTGAACCAGGGCGCGCTGCGCTCGCCGAAGTTGCGCATCGTGCATGCCGATGCGTTCACCTGGCTCGAAGCGAACGGCGAGATGTTCGACGCCATCGTCGTCGACTTCCCCGACCCCACGAACTTCTCGCTCGGCAAGCTCTACACCACGAGCTTCTACCAGCGGCTCGACCAGCACCTCGCGGCCGGCGGCTTCGCGGTGGTGCAGACGACCTCGCCGCTGATCGCGCGGCGCAGCTTCTGGACGGTGGTGGCGACGATCGAGGCCGTGGGCCTCACGGCCACGCCGTACCACGCGCACGTGCCGAGTTTCGGCGAATGGGGCTTCGTGATCGCCTCGCACCGGCCGTGGCAGCCGCCGCGCAGCCTGCCGCCGGGGCTGCGCTTCCTCAGCGTCGACGGCGTGCCGGCGTTGCTGCAGTTCCCGCCCGACATGGCGCGCGTGAGCGCCGAGCCGAACCGGCTGTCGAACCAGGTGCTGGTCCACACCTTCGAGGAGGAATGGGGCCGCGTGCATCAATGAGGCGACGCTGATGCGCCGCCGCGCCTGGCTCGGCGCCGCCGCGTCGCTGGCGCTCGCGGGCTGCACGCGCGGCCGCGAGCCGGCGGTCGCCGTGCGTTGGGTCGGCGCGTCGCACGAGCGCGGCCATCGGCTGCGCGACGGCGTCGCGGCGATCGATGCGCGCGACGCCACGCCGCGACAGGCCGGCGTGCTCGTCATCGGCGCCGGCATCGCGGGTCTCGCTGCGGCGCGCGCGCTGGCACGGCGCGGCATCGACGACGTGCACCTGCTCGACCTCGAAGACGCGCCCGGCGGCAACAGCCGCGGCCATGCGATCGGCGCGCAGGCCTGCCCGCTCGGCGCGCACTACCTGCCGGTGCCGGGGCCGCACGCCATCGAGGTCACAGAGTGGCTGCACGAGATCGGGCTGCTGCGCCATGAACTCGGCCGCACGGTGCCCGACGAGCGGCACCTGTGCCACAGCCCGCAGGAGCGCCTCTTCATCGACGGCGCCTGGCACGACGGCCTGCTGCCGCCGGCCGAGCCGGGCTCGGCCACGATGCAGCAATACCAGCGCTTCGAAACGGCGCTCGAGCAGGTGCAGCGCGAGGTGGCGTTCGCACTGCCGACGCATCGCGCCGCGTGGACGCCCGCGCACCAGCAGCTCGACGCGACGACCTTTGCCGCCTGGCTCGACCGGCAGGGCCTGCACGACCCGCGGCTGCGCTGGTACCTCGACTACGCCTGCCGCGACGACTACGGCGCCGGGCTCGACACGGTGTCGGCCTGGGCCGGGCTGCACTACTTCGCGAGCCGGCACGGCTTTCATGCGCCGGGTAACGAAGGCGGCGAGCGCGACGCCGTGTTCACCTGGCCCGAAGGCAATGCCTGGCTGGTGGCGAGGCTCGCGGCGCCGTTCGTGCAGGGCCGGGCGCACACCGCGCGCACCGTGCAGCGCGTGGAGGTGCAACGCGAGGGCGTGGAGGTGGTGTGCATCGACGAACGCGCGCAGCGGCCCGAGCGCTGGCAGGCGCGCGCCGTGGTGCTGGCGGTGCCGCTCGCCGTCGCGGCACGGATCGTGCAGCCGCTGCCGCCGGCGCTGGCAGCGATCGCGCCGCTGCAGCGGCATGCGCCGTGGCTGGTGGCTAACCTGGCGCTCGATGCGATGCTGCTCGATCGTGCCTCGGGCGCGCCGCCGTCGTGGGACAACGTGCGCTTCGGCGCGCCGTCGCTCGGCTATGTCGATGCGCAGCACCAGTCGCTGAATCCGTCGCCGGGGGCGACCGTGCTCAGCGCGTACTGGGCCCTGCCGGTCGCCGAGCGCGCGTCGCTGCTCGAACCCGACGCCGCGCAGGCCTGGTCGCGGCGCGTGATCGACGACCTCGCCGCGATGCACCCCGACCTGCCGCACAAGGTGCGCCAGGTCGACCTGATGCGCCACGGCCATGCGATGAGCATTCCCGTACCGGGCCTGCGCTCGCACGCGGCGCTGCCGGCGCTGGCGGCGCTGCGTGGGCCGCTCGCGTTCGCGCACGCGGATCTGTCGGGCTACTCGGTGTTCGAAGAGGCCTTTGCGCACGGCACGCGCGCCGGCGCAACGCTGGCGGTGTGAACGCTTCGCCGCGGTGCTGCGCGCTCACGCCGCGGCGTTCAGCGCGTCCAGCTGCGCCGGCGTGCCCACGTTGTGCCAGGCGCCGCTCCACACCCGCCCGGCGAGGCGACCGTCGGCGGCGCTGGCGAACAGCAGCGGCGCGAGCTTGGCATGGGTGCCGCTCACCACGCCGTCGACCTGCCGCGCGCGCATCAGCGCCAGGTTGGCGTAGGTCCAGCGCCGCAGCGCGGCATCGTCGGGGCGGCGCAGGCGGCCTTCGGCGTCGAGCGAGAAATCGCCCTGCGCGTGGAACTCGGGGTTCGGCACCAGCCACAGCAGCGCGTCGATGGCGGTGGTCTGCACGAAGCGCTGCGCGGTGTCGGCGTCGAAGGCGAAGCCCGGCGCGTGGATGTCGCCCGAGACGACCCAGAAGCACTCGCCCAGCCACGGCAGCGCCTTGGCGATGCCGCCGGCCGTCTCGAGCGCGCCGCCGTGGTCGCGGCCTTCGGTGGAGTAGCGGATGGCGAGGCCCCAGCGTTCGCCGTTGCCGAGCGCGGCGGGAAACTGCTCTTCGAGCCACGCGGTGTTGATCACCACCTCGCGCACGCCGGCGCGCGCCAGCGCCTCGAGGTGCCACTCGATCAGCGGTTTGCCGTGCACGCGCAGCAGCGGCTTGGGTGTGTGGTCGGTCAGCGGGCGCATGCGCTCGCCGCGGCCGGCGGCGAGGATCAGCGCGCGCAGGTTGGTCTGGGCCATGGGTCGGGCAGTGTAGGGGCCCGGCCTCGGCCGGCCGCGCGCGGCCCACCTGCGCGCTGCTTGCCAGGCGATGCTAGGCGAGCCCGATCGGCGCCGGCGTCTGCGACACGATGCGGCTGAACAGCGCCTGGTACTCGTCGCTCGGTGCGTGGCCGGTGAGCGGGTCGCGGTTGGCCTCGAAGGCGGGGTCGAGCTCGGCCCAGTCGTCGTCGGTCAGGCGGTCGCGCGCCAGCGGCAGCACCTGGCTTTCCTCGATCGCCATGTGGTGCAGATAGGCGCCGACGTAGCGCTGCACCGCATCGTCGAAGGCCTCGCGCCGCGACTCGCCGATGATCTCGAACGCCAGCAGCGCGCGCTCGACGCCGCGGATCGCCGCTTCGCCGCGGGCATGATCGGCGTCGAGCCGATCGAGCACCGAGCCCAGCTCCGGGCAGCGCACGCGGATGCGCGGGAACAGCAGCCGCGACTCCTTGGCGTGATGCAGCCGCTCGGGGAATTCGTCGAGGTAGAACAGCATCGCGCGCATGAGGCTGAAATCGGGCATGCCGTGCGTGCGCTTGGCCTGCGCCACCAGCATCGACAGCGAGCGCAGCATCGCCGCGATCGCGCGATGCTCGTCGTTCATCACCGCAAGGGCTGTGTGGCGCATTGAGACGCTCCAGGCGGACGCCGCGCTCAGCCTGACAGAACAAGCCCGACGCGGCTTGAGCCGGCTCAAGCAAGACCGGGCTGGGTGCGGCGCGCAGCCCCGAGTCGGCGCAGGAGCGGTCGGTAGAATTCGCACCGTCGGCGCTGCACGCGCAGCGCCCTTTCGCCCGGATCCGCGCATGCCATCGAACGACGACAGCCGACACACCTTGATGGCCAACGCGATCCGCGCGCTGGCCATGGACGCGGTGCAGCAAGCCAGCTCGGGCCACCCGGGCGCGCCGATGGGCCTCGCCGATGCAGCGGTCGCGCTGTGGGGCCACCACCTGAAGCACGACCCGGCCGATCCGCAGTGGATCGACCGCGATCGCTTCGTGCTCAGCAACGGCCATGGCTCGATGCTGCTGTATGCGCTGCTGCACCTGACCGGCTATGCGCTGCCGATGAGCGAGCTGCGTGCCTTTCGCCAGCTGCACAGCAAGACGCCGGGGCACCCCGAGGTCGGCGTCACGCCCGGCGTGGAGACCACCACCGGCCCGCTCGGCCAGGGCATCACCAACGCGGTGGGCATGGCGCTGGCCGAGAAGCTGCTCGCCGCCGAGTTCAACCGGCCCGGCCACGAGGTGGTCGACCACCGCACCTACGCCATCGTCGGCGACGGCTGCCTGATGGAAGGCATCAGCCACGAGGCCTGCGCGCTGGCCGGCGCGTGGAAGCTCTCGAAGCTGGTCGCGCTGTACGACGACAACGGCATCTCGATCGACGGCGCCGTGAAGCCCTGGTACGTCGACGACGTGCGCCAGCGCTTCGGCGCCTACGGCTGGCGCGTGATCGGCCCGGTCGACGGGCACGACGTGGCAGCGGTCGACGCTGCGCTCGCGCAGGCGCGCGGGCCCGGCACGCAGCCGGTGCTGGTGATCTGCCGCACCACCATCGGCAAAGGCTCGCCCAACCGCGCCGGCAGCGCCAAGGCGCACGGCGAAGCGCTCGGCGCCGACGAGGTGAAGCTCACGCGCGAAGCACTGGGCTGGCCGCACGCGCCGTTCGTGATCCCGCCGGAGGCCTATGCGGCGTGGGATGCGCGCGAGCGCGGCGCCGATGCGCGTGCGCGCTGGAGCGCGCGCTTCGAGGCCTATCGCGCCGCGCATCCCGAGCTGGCCGCCGAACTCGAGCGGCGCATGCGCGGCGACTTGCCCAAGGGTTTCGCGCAGGCGGCGGTCGATGCCGCCGTGGCCGCGCACACCAAGGCCGAGACGGTGGCCACGCGCAAGGCGAGCCAGATCGCGCTGGAGGCCTTCACGAAGGCGCTGCCCGAGCTGCTCGGCGGCTCGGCCGACCTGACCGGATCGAACCTCACGCAGACCTCGAGCACCGCGCCGTTGCGCTTCGACGAGGCGGGTGCGCCGAACGGCGGCCGCCACATCAATTACGGCGTGCGCGAGTTCGGCATGGCCGCGATCATGAACGGCGTGGCGCTGCACGGCGGCTTCATCCCCTACGGCGGCACTTTCCTCACCTTCAGCGACTACAGCCGCAACGCGATCCGCATGGCCGCGCTGATGAAGCGGCGCGTGATCCACGTCTTCACGCACGACTCGATCGGCCTCGGCGAAGACGGGCCCACGCACCAGAGCGTCGAGCATGCCGCCACGCTGCGCCTGATGCCGGGGCTGGATGTCTGGCGGCCGGCCGACACCGCCGAGACCGTGATCGCCTGGACCGTGGCGCTACAGTCGCGCGAACGGCCGAGCGCGCTGCTGCTGAGCCGGCAGAACCTGCCCTATGCGCCGAAGGCCGGGCTCGACGACATCGCGCGCGGCGCCTACGTGCTCGCCGAGCCCGCCGAGGTGGGCCTGGCCAAGAAGGCGCAGGCGGTGATCATCGCTACCGGCTCCGAGGTGCAGCTCGCGCTGCATGCGCAGGCCGCGCTGGCGCGCGAGGGCATCGCCGTGCGCGTGGTGTCGATGCCCTCGACCACCGTGTTCGACCGCCAGGCCGTCGACTACAAGCGCGCGGTGTTGCCTGCGGGCATGCCGCGCATCGCGGTGGAAGCCGGCGTCACCGATTTCTGGTGGAAGTACGGCTGCGCCGGCGTGGTGGGCATCGATCGCTACGGCGAGAGCGCGCCCGCCGGCGTGTTGTTCGAGTACTTCGCGCTGACCCCCGCGAATGTGGCGGATACCGTGCGAACGGTGCTCTCGCGCTGATCGATCGCACCGACAATCCACGGCTGTGCGCCACACGAATGATTTTCAACAGGAGGATCCCGTCATGACCATCATCCAACGTGCCGTTCGTGTGTGTGCCCTGCTGAGCGTGGCTGCGCTGTCGCTGCCCGCCGGCGCGCAGACCCTGCTCGATGCCAAGCTCGACCCGGCCAGCGCGCAGCCCGGCAGCCCGGTGAAGCTCACCGCCAATTTCGCCAACGCCGACAGCCCGCAGTGCGGCGTGCGCGTGAACTGGGGCGACGGCCAGACGCAGGACTTCAAGATCAACCAGGCCAAGGACGTGCCGCTCGTCGCGCAGCACACCTATGCCAAGCCCGGCAACTACACCGTGATGGTCGAGCCGAAGACGCTGGGCATCTCGCTCAAGTGCCTCGGCGACAAGCAGCGCGCGCAGGTCGCCGTGGTGGCGCCGCCGCCGCCGGCTGCCTCGGCGCCGGCCGCCGCAGCTGCGGCCGCCGCGCCTGCCGCGGCCAAAGGCCCGCGCTGCGCGGCGCCGTGGAAGCTCGATGCCAAGAGCGTGAACAAGAAGACCGGCGCCTACACCTGCACCGCCAAGGCGGGCACGGCCGCGCCGTCGCCGACGCCCGAATGCCCGGGCGCGCTGAGCTACTTCCACAACGCCAAGCGCGGCCAGTCGGGCTGCCGGCCGTGAACCGCATTCAACCCCTCGGAGAACCTCGATGACCCTCAAAGTCGCCATCAACGGCTACGGCCGCATCGGCCGCAACATCCTGCGCGCGCTCTATGAATCGGGCCGCGCGAACAAGGATCTGTCGATCGTCGCCATCAACGACCTCGGCGACGTGGCCACCAACGCCCACCTCACGAAGTACGACACCGCGCACGGCAAGTTCCCCGGCACGGTCACGGTCGACGGCGACAACCTCGTCGTCAACGGCGACCGCATCAAGGTGCTGGCGGTGCGCAACCCGGCCGAGCTGCCGTGGAAGGCGCTCGGCGTCGACGTGGTGCTCGAGTGCACCGGCCTGTTCACCAGCAAGGCCAAGGCCGGCGCGCACCTGCAGGCCGGCGCCAAGAAGGTGATCATCAGCGCCCCCGGCGAGAAGGACGTCGACGCCATCGTGGTCTACGGCGTCAACCACGGCGTGCTGAAGGCCGCGCACACGGTGATCAGCAACGCCAGCTGCACCACCAACTGCCTGGCCCCGGTGGCCAAGGTGCTGCACGACAAGCTCGGCATCGTCAGCGGTCTGATGACCACGATCCACAGCTACACGAATGACCAGGTGCTGACCGACGTCTACCACAAGGATCTGCACCGCGCGCGCGCCGCGGCGATGAACATGATCCCCACCAAGACCGGCGCCGCCGCCGCGGTGGGCCTGGTGCTGCCCGACCTCAACGGCAAGCTCGACGGCTTCGCGATGCGCGTGCCGACGATCAACGTCTCGGTGGTCGACCTCACCTTCACGGCCGCGCGCGCGACCACCAAGGACGAGGTCAACGCCATCGTCAAGGCGGCGGCTGAAGGCGCGCTGAAGGGCATCCTCGGCTACAGCACCGAGCCGCTGGTGTCGAGCGACTTCAACCACGACAGCCACAGCTCGGTGTTCGACGCGCCGCAGACGCGCGTCGCCAACGGCAACCTGGTCAAGGTGCTGTCCTGGTACGACAACGAGTGGGGCTTCTCCAACCGCATGCTCGACACCACCGTCGCGCTGATGAACGCCAAGTGATGCGCGGCGCGCACCGCGCCGTCAGCCAGGAGCCGCGTCCGCGGCTCTTTGCGTTTCACCGGCGCTTACCCAGCGACACGCAACTTCATGCTGGTCTCCGCTAGGCTGCGGGTGTGATCGCACGCCGCCCGTTGCCGCCGCGCCTGCCGTGTCGCCTGGGCCTGTGGGCCGCGGCCGGCTGGCTGCTGGCGGCGTGTGCGCAAGGCGGCGAGGCGACAGGGCCGCCGCTGGCGCCGGGCGCGCAGCGCATGATCGTCACCACCGTCGTCGAGTGGCCGTCGGCCGCCGAGGTGGCGAGCCGCGTCGAGCGCCTCGCCGGCGTGCCGGTGCGCAGCGCGATGCTCGACACGCCGCGCAACTACGTGATGATCCTCGACTGCCCGGACGACGCCTCGTGTCGCGACGCGATCGCCCGCGTGGCTGCCGTGCGCACGTTCGTGCAATCCATCGTGCCGGATGCCCGACAGCGCATTCCGCGTAAGCCCGATCGCGAGGCGGCGCGTTGAGCGCCCGGCATCGCGATCGATCCACTCGGCGAACCTTCCGACGCAACTGCACCTCATGAACAAGCCGCTCCTGGCCCGAAGCCTGTGCATGCTGTGGTTGCTGTGCCTGCCCGCGCTGGCCGCGGCGCCGGCCACCGGCGAGGGCGTCAACGCACCGCGCCGCGCGGCCGTGGCGGCCGAGCACCCCGATCGTGCGCGCGTGATCGTCAAGTACCGCGCCGACGGTGCGCTGATGCGTGAATCGGCGCTCGCCGCGGGCACCGGCGGCGAGGCCCGGGTGGCGCATGCGTCGCGCATGGCGCAGCGCCTGGGCCTGGCGATGAGCGACGGCCATGCGGTCGCGCCGCGCACGCAGGTGCTGCATGCGCAGGGCCTGAGCTCTAACGCGCTCGTCGAGCGGCTGCGCGCCGATCCGGATGTCGAGGCGGCCTGGGTCGACGAGCGCGTCTACGCGAGCCGGGTGCCGAACGATTCGCGCTATGCCGGCGGCCAGGTGGCGATCACGCCGGCCGTGGGCCAGTGGTACCTGCGCACGCCGGATGCCAGCCTCGTGTCGGCAATCAATGCGCCGGCGGCCTGGGACCTCACCCAGGGCTCGGCAGCAATCGTCGTCGCCGACGTCGACACCGGCGTGCGCGGCGATCACCCCGATCTGGCCGGCAAGCTCCTGCCGGGCTACGACTTCGTGTCCGAGGATGGCCCGGGCGACTTCAGCACCGCCAACGACGGCGACGGCCGCGATGCCGATCCGTCGGACCCCGGCGACTGGATCACCTCCGCGGAAGCCGGCAAGGGTGCATTCGCATCGTGCACGACGGCCCAATCGAGCAGCTGGCACGGCACGCAGACGGCCGGCCTGATCGGCGCCGTCACCGACAACGCCACCGGCATGGCCAGCGTGGGCTGGAACGTGCGCGTGCTGCCGGTGCGCGCACTGGGCAAGTGCGGGGGCTACCTGTCGGACGTGGTGGCCGCGATCCGCTGGGCCGCCGGCGTGAGCAGCGACCCCGTCGCCAACCCCAACCCGGCGCGCGTCATCAACCTGAGCCTGGGTTCGTCGGGCGCGTGCGCCGGCTCCTTGTATGAATCGGCCATCGCCGAAGTCATCGCGGCGGGGGTGACGGTCGTCGCCGCCGCGGGCAACGAGAACGGGCTGGCCGCCGGCAAGCCCGCCAACTGTGCCGGCGTGATCGGCGTGGCCGGCCTGCGGCAGACCGGCAGCAAGGTCGGCTACTCGAACATCGGGCCCGAGCTGAGCGTCGCGGCGCCGGCCGGCAATTGCATCAACGGCACGGGCCAGTGCCTGTATCCGCTGCTCACCACCACCAACGCCGGCACGAAGGCACCGGCCGCCAACACCTACAGCGACGGCATCGACGCGTCGATCGGCACCAGCTTCTCGTCGCCGCTGGTGGCCGGCACCGCCGCGTTGATGCTGTCGGCCAATCCGTCGATGACGCCGGCGCAGGTGCGCAGCGCCATCAGGTCGACGGCGCGAGCCTTTCCGACCACCGGCGGCACCGCCGGCACGACAGCCTGCGTCGCGCCCGGCAGCACCGAACAACTCGAGTGCTACTGCACCACGAGCACCTGTGGCGCGGGCATGCTCGATGCCGCCGCCGCCGTCGCGCAGGCGGCGGCGACGCGCGTGACCGCCGCACTGGCCTATGCCTCGCCCGGTGCGCCCACACCCGGCGCGACGGTGACGCTCGACGGCTCGTCGTCGGTGGCGGCACCGACGCGCAGCATCAGCAGCTATGCGTGGACCATGAGGGCCGACGGCGGCATCGCCACGCTGCAGGGGGCGACCAATGCGTCGACCGTTTCGATGAGCACCAGCGGAGCGGGCAGCTTCACCGTGCGCTTGACGGTCACCGACAGTGCGGGCACGACCGCGACCAAGGACGTGACGATCGCGGTGGCCAATCCCGCGGTGAGCAGCGGTGGCAGCAGCAGCAGCGGCGGTGGCGGCGCGCTGTCGCCGGCCTGGCTGCTCGGGCTGCTGATCGCCGCCGCGAGCCTGCGCCGCCGCGCCTGATCACGTCGCGCGCACGTCGCGCGCAAGGCTGCCGGCTGCTCGCGCGCCGTGCGCGCGCTCAGCCGCCCGACGCGCAGGCCTTGAATCCGGCGCCCAGCGGCGGCAGCGCCAGCTGCGTCAGCCGCTGCGCCAGCGCCGGCTCCACGCGCTCCACTCGCAGCATCGTCACCGTCACCGGCGCATTGATCATCACCAGCCGCGCCGCCTTGACGCCGCGGTTGCGCAACTGCTCCAGCGCGGCCTCGGCGGCGGCGCGGCTGTCGTGCCGGCCGAGCGACAGGCCCGGCTCCAGCTCGGGCGAGTTGCGCACCTCGTCGAACGGGATCTGCGCGCGACGCAGCTCGTTCTTGCCCCGGGCATAGGCCGCGTCGTCGGCGAACCTGCCCTGGTAGACGATGAAGCTGCCGCCGCGCTCGATCTTCTGCGGCGTCCAGGCGAGGCCGGGCACCTGCAGCTCGCGCAGGTTGCGCTCCGCCACGGCCAGCTCGCCGGCGGCGAACGGGCCGGCCTCCAGGCAAGCCACCCGCTCGGCGACGGGCGCACTTGCCGCGGCGTCGGGCGCCGCATCGGGCGCCGACGCCGGTGCAGCGGGCGACGCGGTCGTCGTGCGGGGCGTCGGCGCACCCGTCGTGGGCGCGGCCGGCGCGGCAGCGGTGGTCGCGGCCGCGCCGGCGGCGCTCGCGCCGAGCACCTCGACGGCCTGCGTGTTGGCCTGCGCTGCGACGCGTTCGGGTTCGCGCTCGCGGTTGCCGGGGCCGATCCAGCCGAGCAGCCAGGCCGCGACCAGCACATTGGCCAGCATGAGCGCGGCCACCAGCAGCCGCATCAGGCGCTCCCGCCGGCGGCGCGCAGGCTCACCTCACCGCTGGCGAGCAAGCGCACCTCGGTGCCGACGCGCACGCATAGCGCGCCGCTGGCGTCGACGCCGAGCGCGGTGCCTTCGAGCGGCGGCTCGGCCAGCGTGCGCACGGCGCGGCCGGCGAGCACGTCGCGCTGCTCGAAGCCGGCCTTGAACGGCGCGAAGCCTTCGCGCTGGAACTGCAGCACCGAGCGCAGCAGCGGCGCCGCCACGCGGCGCAGCGCCTGCGGCGGCGTGATGCCGGGCAGCAGCTCGCGCAGATGCGCGTAGCCCTGGCTCAGCTCGTCCACCGGCGCGTCGGCGAGCGGCGCGATGTTGAGGCCCACGCCGATCACCGCCATGCGGCGCTGGCCCACCGGCACCGTCTCGATCAGGATGCCGCCGAGCTTGCGCGCCGGCCCTGCACCATCGCACCACATCAGGTCGTTCGGCCACTTCAGGCCGACGCGCGGGCCGCTCGCATCGGTGCGCGCATCGAGCGCCTCGGCCAGCGCCACGCCCACCGCCAGCGACAGCCCCGACCAGTCGGGCGGGTCGAAGCGCAGCGCGAGCGAGAACGTGAGCGACGCATCGGGGCTCGACACCCAGTTGCGGCCCTGGCGGCCGCGGCCGCGCGTCTGCGCTTCGGCCACCAGCAGGCACGGCTGCGTGTCACCGGCGCGGCGGCCGTGGCGCGTGGCCTCGGCCAAGGGGATCGGGCCGCTGATCGGCGGCTCGAGTTCGCCCATGCGCGAGGGTTGGTCGTCGGCCACGCCGGCCGAGCGCCGGGCGCGGTCGACCAGCACGGTGTTGGTCGAGTCGCAGCTGGCCAGCACCTCGACCGACAGGCCCGGCAGCAGCGCGCGCAACTCATGCCAGAGCGTTTCGGCATCCCACGACACTGCAGTGGGCGAGTTCATCGCGAGGCTCAGCGCTTGGGCGCCAGCATGGTGCGGCGGCAGTTGCGCGCGCCGCAGCGGCACTCGAACTGCTTCTTCACCTTGGGTGTGTAGCGCTCGTCGATCACCAGGCCGTAGTCGTAGAACAGCTCCTCGCCGGGCTTGATGGCGCGCAACGCCTTGATGAACACGCGCTCGCCGACGATGTCGGACTCGCAGTTCGGGTTGCAGGCGTGGTTGATCCAGCGTGCCGAGTTGCCGCCGACCTTGGCGTCGATGACGAGCGCGTCGTCGATGTGGAAGTAGAAGGTGTGGTCGGGATCCTTCGGGTCGTGCGGGTGGCGGCGCAGCGCTTCCTTCCAGGTGATGCGCTCGCCCTTGTATTCGACGATGACCTCGCCCTTGCCGATCGGCTGCAGCGCGTACACGCCCTTGCCGTGCACGCCGGAGCGGCGCACCTGGATGCGGCGGGCGTCGCGGCGGGCGCGCGCGGGTGGCACGGCCGCGACGGCCGAAACGTCTCGAGCTTGCTTGTCGGAATTCATTCGGTACATTGAATTTGTGGGCGCGCGCGCGTGTGCGCGCGCGCGAGAGACGGGCGATTGTAGGCACGGGGCCGGCGCATCCGCGGATGCGCCGGCCGCACACAGGCGGGACAGCAGACGAATCACGAATGGCAAAGTCACTGATCATTGCGGAAAAGCCGAGCGTGGCGCAGGACATCGTGCGCGCGCTCACCCCGGCGGCGGGCAAGTTCGACAAGCACGCCGAGTACTTCGAGAACGAGCGCTACGTCGTCACCTCGGCGGTCGGCCACCTGGTGGAGATCAAGGCGCCCGAGGCCTACGACGTCAAGCGCGGCAAGTGGAGCTTCGCGCACCTGCCGGTGGTGCCGCCGCACTTCGACCTGGCGCCGATCGACAAGGCCAAGACGCGGCTCGCCGCGGTGGTCAAGCTGGTGCGGCGCAAGGACGTGTCCGAGCTGATCAACGCCTGCGACGCCGGCCGCGAAGGCGAGCTGATCTTCCGCCTCATCGTGCAGTACGCCGACGAGGGCCGCAAGGCCGCGGCCAAGCCGGTGCAGCGCCTGTGGCTGCAGAGCATGACGCCGCAGGCCATCCGCGACGGTTTCGACGCGCTGCGCAGCGACCGCGAGATGCACGGGCTGGCCGATGCCGCACGCAGTCGCTCGGAGGCCGACTGGCTGGTCGGCATCAACGGCACGCGCGCGATGACGGCGTTCAACTCGCGCGACGGCGGCTTCTTCCTCACCACCGTGGGCCGCGTGCAGACGCCCACGCTGTCGATCGTGGTCGAACGCGAGGAGAAGATCCGCAAGCACGTGCCGCGCGACTACTGGGAGATCCGCGCCACCTTCGACGCCCAGGCCGGCACCTACGAGGGCAAGTGGTTCGACCCGGCGTTCAAGAAGGGCGACGACCCGGATGCCCGCGCCGACCGCCTGTGGGACGGCGCCGCCGCCGAGGCCATCGCCGCCGCGGTGCGAGGCCAGCCGGCCGCCGTCACCGAAGAGGCCAAGCCGAGCACGCAGAGCAGCCCGCTGCTGTACGACCTGACGACGCTGCAGCGCGAGGCCAACGGCCGCTTCGGCTTCTCGGCCAAGACCACGCTGCAGCTGGCGCAGGCGCTCTACGAGAAGCACAAGGCGCTGACCTATCCGCGCACCGATTCGCGCGCGCTGCCCGAGGACTACCTCGGCGTGGTGAAGAAGACGGTGGCCATGCTCGCCGAGGAGGACCTGCCCGGCGGCATGCGCGAGCTGAAGGCGCACGCCAAGAAGGCGATCAAGGAGGGCTACGTCAAGCCGAGCAAGCGCGTGTTCGACAACGCCAAGGTGTCGGACCACTTCGCGATCATCCCCACGCTGCAAAGCCCCGGCTCGCTCAGCGAGGCCGAGGCCAAGCTGTACGACATGGTGGTCAGGCGATTCCTCGCGGTGTTCTATCCGCCGGCCGAATACCTGGTCACCACGCGCGTGTCCACCGTCAGCGCAGGCGGCAAGTCGCATGCGTTCCAGACCAACGGCAAGGTGCTGGTCAATCCGGGCTGGCTCGCCGTCTACGGCAAGGAAGCGCAGGAGGAAGACGCCAACCTCGTGCCGGTGAAGCCCGGCGAGATCGTGCGCACCGAGGCCGCCGACGTGCTGGCGCTGAAGACGCGGCCGCCGGCGCGCTACACCGAGGCCACGCTGCTGTCGGCGATGGAAGGCGCCGGCAAGCTGATCGAGGACGAGGAGCTGCGCGCCGCGATGCACGAGAAGGGCCTGGGCACGCCGGCCACGCGCGCGGCGATCATCGAGGGCCTGATCCTCGAGAAGTACATGCTGCGCGAGGGCCGCGAGCTGGTGCCCACGGCCAAGGCCTTCCAGCTGATGACGCTGCTGCGCGGGCTCGACGTGGAAGACCTCACCAAGCCCGAACTCACCGGCGACTGGGAATACCGCCTCGCCGAGATGGAGCACGGCCGCCTGGCACGCGACGCGTTCATGAAAGACGTGGCCGCGATGGCCGAACGCATCGTGCGCAAGGCCAAGGAGTACGACCGCGACACCATCCCCGGCGACTACGCCACGCTCGCCACGCCCTGCCCCAACTGCGGCGGCGTGGTGAAGGAGAACTACCGGCGCTTCGCGTGCGAGGCCTGCGACTTCTCGATCACCAAGATCCCCGGCGGCCGCAGCTTCGAGGTCGCCGAGGCCGAGGCCTTCATCCGCGACAAGCGGATCGGCCCGCTCGAAGGCTTCCGCTCCAAGGCCGGCTGGCCGTTCGCGGCCGAGCTGAAGCTGGTCTACGACGACGAGATCAAGAACTGGAAGCTCGAGTTCGACTTCGGCGACGACGCGCGCCGCGCGCAGGAAGACGGCGAACCGGTGGACTTCTCGGGCCAGGAGCCGCTGGGCCACTGCCCCAAGTGCAAGGGCAAGGTCTACGAGCACGGCACCAGCTACGTCTGCGAGCACGCGGTGGGTGCGACCGTGACCTGCGATTTCAAGAGCGGCAAGATCATCCTGCAGCAGCCGATCGCACGCGAGCAGATGGGCAAGCTGCTCGCCACCGGTCGCACCGACACGCTGGAGAACTTCGTCTCCAACAAGACGCGGCGCAAGTTCAAGGCCTGGCTCACCTACGACGCGCAGGCCGGCAAGGTGGTGTTCGCGTTCGAGCCGCGGCCCGCGCGGGGCGCGGCCAAGGCGGCGGCGCCGAGGGGCGCTGAACGCGCACCTACCGCCACGCCGCCGGCGGCGAAGAAGGCGGTCGCGAAGAAGGCTGCGCCGGCCCCGGCCAAGGCCGTTCCGGCGAAGAAGGCCGCCGCGAAGAAGGCCAAACCGCGCTGAGGGGCCATGACCCGGCCGGGCCTGCAGGCCACGCGCGACGGCTGTCGCCTCGCGGTGCATGTGGTGCCGCAGGCGCCGCGCACGGGCGTCGACGGCTGGCACGACGGCGCGTTGCGCATCCGCCTGGCCGCACCGCCGGTGGAGGGCAAGGCCAACGACGCGCTGGTGGCCTTCGTCGCTGCCGAGCTCGGCCTGCCGCGCCGCGCGGTGCAGCTGCAGCGCGGCGCGGCGTCGCGGCACAAGCTGCTGGCGATCGCGGCCTCCGAAGCGCTCGTGGCCGCCTGGCTGCAGCGTGTGGCGCCGCCAACGGCCTCCGATTGACGCCGGCGCGGCGGCCCGCAGTGGCCTGGGGCATGATCGCGCCTGGCGTCCGTTCACGTCGAGGAGACACCCCATGACCCGCACCGCGATCGCCCTGTCCCTGGCCGGCTTGCTGGCCGGCGCGTCTGCGCACGCTGCCGGCGGCTTCACGCTGGCCAGCTCCACCGTCAAGCCGGGCAGCACGCTCGGCGAGGCCCAGGTGTTCAACGGCTTCGGCTGCAGCGGCAAGAACGTGTCGCCGGCGCTGGAGTGGAAGAACCCGCCGGCCGGCACCAAGAGCTTCGCCGTCACCGTCTACGACCCTGATGCGCCCACCGGCAGCGGCTGGTGGCACTGGGTGGTCTACAACATCCCGGCCGCCTCCACGATGCTGGCCGAAGGCGCCGGCACCGCCGACGGCAAGGGCCTGCCCAACGGCGCGGTGCAGGGCCGCACCGACTTCGGCGCGCCGGGCTTCGGCGGCGCCTGCCCGCCCAAGGGCGACAAGCCGCACCGCTACATCTTCACCGTCTACGCGCTGAAGACCGAGAAGATCGACGCGCCGGCCGACGGCACCGCAGCGCTGGTCGGCTTCATGGTCAACGCCAACAAGCTCGGCCAGGCGAGCTTCACCGCGCGCTACGGCCGCAAGTGAGGCCTGTGCGCGCCGCTGCCGGCGCGCCGTTGCGACCGGCGTTGCGGTCGCGGTTGCGGCCACGGCGATGCGTTCGGCAGGCGGATTTCACCGTCGGTCACGCTGACGCCCGGGGGCGGGTGCGAGAATCGCACCACCGATGACCCCGACCGACATCCCCGCGTACATGGCCCACGTGGGCATCGTCGCGCGCGAGGCGAGCCGCGCGATGGCGCGCGCGTCGCTGGCCGCGCGCAATGCCGCGCTGCAGGCCCTGGCGCGGCTGCTGCGCGCCGAGGCGGCCGCGCTGCAGCAGGCCAACCGCGAGGATCTCGACGCCGCGGCGCGCGCCGGCCTGGCCGCGCCGCTGGCCGACCGGCTCCGGCTCGACGCCAAGACCCTCGCCACCGTGGCCGCAGGCTGCGAGCAGATCGCCGCCATGCCCGACCCGGTGGGCGAGATCCTCGAGCTCGAGCGTCAGCCGAGCGGCATCCAGGTCGGCCGCATGCGCGTGCCGCTGGGCGTGTTCGGCATGATCTACGAGAGCCGCCCTAACGTGACGATCGAGGCGGCATCGCTGGCGATCAAGAGCGGCAACGCGGCGATCCTGCGCGGCGGCTCCGAGGCGCTGCGCTCGAACCTGGCGCTCGCGGCGCTGGTGCAGCGCGCGCTGCGCGAGGCAGGCCTGCCCGAAGACGCGGTGCAGCTCGTTGCCACCACCGATCGCGCCGCGGTGGGCTGCCTGCTGGCGATGCACGAGCATGTCGACGTGATGATCCCGCGCGGCGGCAAGAGCCTGATCGAGCGTGTCGCGGCCGAGGCGAAGATGCCGCTCATCAAGCACCTCGACGGCAACTGCCACGTCTATGTCGATGCCGAGGTCGATCTGGCGATGGCCGTCGCCGTGACCGACAACGCCAAGACGCAGAAGTACAGCCCCTGCAATGCCGCCGAATCGCTGCTGGTGCACGAGCGCCAGGCGGCCGCGTTCCTGCCGCGCATCGGCGCCGTGTTCGCCGCCAAGGGCGTGCAGATGCGCTGCGACGCGGCGTCGAAGAAGCTGCTCGCCGCGGTGGCCGGCGCCGATGTCGCCGACGCCACCGAGGCCGACTGGGCCGAGGAATACCTGGCGCCCGTCATCAGCGTCAAGGTGGTGGCGAGCCTCGACGAGGCGATCGCGCACATCAACCGCTACGGCTCGCACCACACCGACGCGATCCTCACGCGCGACCACGCCAGCGCGATGCGTTTCCTGCGCGAGGTCGATTCGGCGAGCGTGATGGTCAATGCCAGCACGCGCTTTGCCGACGGCTTCGAATACGGTCTCGGTGCCGAGATCGGCATCTCCACCGACAAGCTGCATGCCCGCGGCCCGGTGGGGCTGGAGGGGCTCACCTCGCTGAAGTGGGTGGTGCTCGGCAATGGCGAGCGGCGCGGTTGAGGCGCGCCGCCGCGATCGAGACCCGGCCTCGATGACGAGCGGCAACTGGTGGATCGCGATCGGCCTGGCGGTGCTGGGCTTCTGGATGGTCGGTGCGCACAACCGCATCGTCGGCCTGCGCGCGGCGATCAGCGAGGCCTGGGCCCAGGTCGACCTGCTGCTGGCGCGGCGCGACGCGGCGCTGATCAGCCTGGCGCGGCTGCTGTGGGAGCGCTGGCCGAGCGGACGCGCCACGCTCGACGCGCTGGCGGCGGCACAGCACCAGCTGCAGACCGCGGCGCTGGCCGTGCGCGCCAGGCCGTCGCGCGCGACGCAGGTGGCCACGCTGCAAGCGGCCGAGGACGCGCTCGGCACCACCGTGGCGCGATTGCTCAACCAGGTGCAGGCCGACGAAAGCCTGGCCACGGTCGACGACGTGTCGGCGCAACTGATGGCGCTGTTCGAGACCGGCCCGCTGCTGTTGCAGGCACGCCAGCGCTTCAACCAGGCCGGGCGCGCCTACAACGAGGCGATCCAGCAGTTCCCCACCAGCTTGCTGGTGCCGGTGTTCCGCTTCGAGTCGGCGGGGTCTTTCTGATGACCGAGAACGACAAGTCCGCAGCGCCGCCGGCCGAGCCGGCAGCGGCACCCGACCCGGTCGAGCAAGCGCAGCGCCGTGCGCGCTGGATGCAGATCGCCGGCCCGGGGCAACTCCATGCCGCGGTGCTCGCGCTGCTGCTGAGCCCCGGGCGCAAGCGCGAACGCGCGGTGTGGAAGCAGGAATGCGAGGGCACGGCCGGTGCCAAGGTCATCCGCGACGAGGCGCTGGCCGTCGACGCGCGCGAGCGCATGCCGTGGATCGAGTTCTTCTCGCGCCGCGTGGCGCAAGGCCCGGCGAACGGCCGCCAGGCGCTGCTGGTCGCGGCGCGGCGCCTGATGGCCGCCGACGGCCGCACCGACGCGATGGACCGGCTGCGCTGGCTGGCGATCCGCCACGTGCTGGGCGACGACCGCGCGCTCGCGCGGCCGGCCGCCGCCGATGTCGACCTCGAGGGCGTGGCCACCGAGACCGCGCGCCACATCGGCCGGCTGAGCGCATTCCTGTCGCGCGTGGTGCCGTCGCCCGAGATCGACCTCGACGTGATCTCCGGTGCCCAGGCCAGCGGCGAGCGCTGGTGGACCGAGGTGATGCAGCCCTGGCCCGACGTGGGGGCGTCGCGCGAGATGCCCGACATCGACGCGCTGGTCGGCGCGCTGCGCGACGTGCAATCGCTGCCGTGGATGCTGCGGCCCGTGCTGGTGCGGCGCTGGGTCGATGCCGCGGTCGCGCTGTCGCCCGCCGGCCAGCTCGGCGAGGCCGCCGCCGATGCGCTGCGCATCGCGGCGCTGCTGCTCGATTGCCCGCTGCCGCCGGCGCTGGCCGGCTGCTTCGTCGAATGCGAGGCCGGCCGCGACCCCCGGGGTGGCACCATTACCGAAAAGGGGGATGGTCGATAGCCCATGTGGGTGATGTGGAAGACCGCTGCCGCCATGGACCATTGCAGGATCAACCGGTGCCACTACGCACCTGCCGCGCAGGCTGCCGTCGCAGACGGTGGCGGCGGCCCATCAGGAGACGACACGATGCACACGAGACGTGAATGGCTCGGCCATGGTGCGGCAGTCGCGGCACTGCTGGCCTCGGCGGGCCTGCTGCCGGGCCCGGCGCAGGCCGCCTGGGCGCAGGCGGCCTTCGACGCCAAGAGCCTGGCCGACGCCGTCAAGGCACTCGGGGGCGCCGCGCCCGCCGAGAGCAAGGACGTCACGCTGACCGGGCCCGACATCGCCGAGAACGGCGCGGTGGTGCCGCTCGCCTGCGCCTGCGCGCTGCCGGGCGTGAAGCGCATGCTGCTGCTGGTGGAGAAGAACCCCGCGGCGCTGTCGGCCATCTTCGACGTCAGCGATGCGGTGGAGGCCAACTTCTCCACCCGCGTCAAGATGGGGCAGTCGAGCAACGTCTATGCGGTGGCGATGATGGGCGACGGCAAGGTGCTGTTCTCGCAGAAGGATGTGAAGGTCACCCTCGGCGGGTGCGGTGGGTGAGCGACACAGGAGATAAGACATGGCAGATCCGATGCGCATCCGGGCCCAGGCCGCCGGTGACAAGACCACCGTGCGCGTGCTGATGAGCCACGAGATGGAGACCGGCCAGCGCAAGGACAGCGCCGGCAAGACGATTCCCGCGTGGTTCATCCAGGAGGTGAGCGCCACGCTCAACGGCAAGCCGGTGCTGACAGCGCAGTGGGGCCCGTCGGTGGCGAAGAACCCGTTCCTGCAATTCGTGGTCAAGGGCGCCAAGGTCGGCGACAAGATCGCGCTCAGCTGGGTCGACAACAAGGGCGACAAGCGCACCGACGAGGCAACGGTCGCCTGAGGTTCGCCGCCGCGGCAGCGAGGCGGCGCCGAGCGCCGGCCTCGCCGGCGCGGCTGGCATCTGGCACAGTCTGTGCCCGCAGAGGCACACCCGGCCGCAGAGCGACGGCCGCGGACCACAACACAAGGAGACACGGCTTGAATCACGCATTGCTGCTGCTGGCGGCCGGCGCACTCGCGGCGCCGGCGGTGCTGGCCCAGAAGTCGACCGCCGACGGCATCGCCGAATACCGCAAGATGCTCGAGGACGGCAATCCGTCGGACCTCTTCGACGCCAAGGGCGAGGACTTGTGGACCGCCAAGCGCGGTCCGAAGAACGCCTCGCTCGAGCGCTGCGACCTCGGCAAGGGGCCCGGCGTGGTGAAGGGCGCCTTCGTCGAGCTGCCGCGGTATTTCGCCGACACCGGCCGCGTGCAGGATCTCGAATCGCGCCTCGTGACCTGCATGGCCGTTCTGCAGGGTTTCGATGCCGACGCGATCGCCCGCACGCCGTTCGGCCGCGGCGAGCAGGAGAACGTCACCGCGCTGGCCACCTACGTGGCGGCGGCCTCCCGGGGCCTGCGCTTCAACCTGCCGCAGGGCCATGCCGAGGAGCGGCGCATGTACGAGATCGGCAAGCGCGTGTTCTTCTTCCGCGGCGGGCCCTACGACTTCGCGTGCGCGTCGTGCCACGGCGACGAGGGCAAGCGCATCCGCCTGCAGGAGCTGCCGAACCTGACCCGGAACCCCGGCGACGGCGTCGGCTTCGCGGCCTGGCCGGCCTACCGCGTGAGCAACGGGCAGATGTGGAGCATGCAGCTGCGGCTGAACGACTGCTTCCGGCAGCAGCGCTTTCCGTACCCCGCGTTCGCATCGGACGCCACCATCGCGCTGGGTGTCTACATGGGCGTCAACGCCAAGGGCGCCGAGTCGATCGCGCCGGCGATCAAGCGCTGAAGGGAGCGTCGAAGATGCATCGCACGCGTGTGTTGGGTGCCCTGATCGCCGCGGTGGCTGCCGTGGCCGGCTGTGCGACGACGAGCCTGCCGTCGCCCGACGAGCTCGACCGCCAGGCTGCCGCGGTCATCAAGGCGTCGTTCCGCGACCAGGGCATCGCCAAGGTCGACCGCCTGAACCAGGACGCCTACCAGAAGGCCTGTTCGAGCGATCACCCGCCGAGCGCCGAGGTGGCCAAACGCCTCGAGGCCGAGGCGCTGGCCGGCGTGAAACCGCCCACCGGCGGCCGCTATCTCGGCGACTGGCGCAACGGCGAGCGGCTGGCGCAGAACGGCCGCGGCATGACCTGGACCGACGCCTCGGCCGAGCCGAAAGACAACGGCGCCAACTGCTACAACTGCCACCAGATCGACAAGGCCGAGATCTCCTTCGGCACCATCGGCCCGAGCCTGTGGAACTACGGCAAGACCCGCGGCGTGAAGGATCCCGCCGACCCCGCAGCGGCGCCGATGCTGCAGTACACCTGGGCCAAGCTGTGGAACAGCCGGGCCTTTGCCGCCTGCTCGAACATGCCGCGCTTCGGCCACCTGGGCCTGCTCGACGAGCAGCAGTTGCGCGACGTGATGGCGCTGCTGCTCGACCCGGCGTCGCCGGTCAATCGATGAAGCGGCGTGCCGATGCACGCGCCTAGGCGCGAGTTCCTGCGCATGCTCGCCGCCGCGGCGGCGGCGGGGCTGCCGCTGGCGCGCGTGGCCGACGCCGACGCGGCCAGCGCCCAGGCCGCGCTGTACGACCTGCCGCCGTCGTTCACCGGCGCGGGCGCCGTGTCGCTGCTGCACTTCACCGACTGCCATGCGCAGCTGAACCCGATCCGCTTTCGCGAGCCGAGCGTCAACCTGGGCGTCGGCAGCATGCAGGGCCAGTGGCCGCATCTGGTGGGCGAGCGGCTGCTGCGCTCGGCGCGCCTGGCCGCCGGCTCGGACCTCGCGCACGCGTACACCTACCTCGATTTCGACGCGGCCTCGCGCCGCTTCGGCAAGGTGGGCGGCTTCGCGCATCTGGCCACGCTGGTCAAGCAGCTCAGGGCGAGCCGCCCCGGCGCTCTGCTGCTCGACGGCGGCGACACCTGGCAGGGCTCGGCGCTCGCGCTGTGGACCAACGCGCAGGACATGGTCGACGCCTGCAAGCTGCTCGGCGTCGACGTGATGACCGGCCACTGGGAGTTCACCTACGGCATGCAGCGCGTCAAGCAGATCGTCGAGGGCGACTTCAAGGGCCGCATCGACTTCGTCGCGCAGAACGTGAAGACGCTCGACTTCGGCGACCCGGTGTTCGCGCCCTACGTGATCCGCCCGATCAATGGCGTGCCGGTGGCCATCGTCGGGCAGGCGTTCCCGTACACGCCGATCGCCAACCCGCGCTACTTCGTCGCCGACTGGGAGTTCGGCATCCAGGACGCGAACCTGCAGAAGATGGTCGACGAGGCGCGCGGCAAGGGCGCGCAGGTGGTGGTCGTGCTGTCGCACAACGGCATGGACGTCGACCTCAAGATGGCCTCGCGCGTGCGCGGCGTCGACGCGATCTTCGGCGGCCACACGCACGACGGCGTGCCGGTGGCGGTGCCGGTGGCCAACGCCGGCGGCACCACGCTGGTCACCAACGCCGGCAGCAACGGCAAGTTCCTCGGCGTGATGGACCTGCAGGTGCGCGACGGCAAGGTGAGCGACTTCCGCTACAAGCTGCTGCCGGTGTTCTCCGATGCGCTCGTGCCCGATGCGGCGATGCAGGCGCTGATCACCAAGCTGCGCGCGCCGCATGCCGCCAGGCTCGACGAGAAGCTCGCCGTCACCGAAGGTCTTCTCTACCGCCGCGGCAATTTCAACGGCAGCTGGGACCAGCTGATCTGCGATGCGCTGATCGAGGTGCAAGGGGCCGACATCGCGTTCTCGCCCGGCTTTCGCTGGGGCACCAGCCTGCTGCCCGGCGAGGCCATCACGCGCGAGCTGCTGATGGACCAGCTCGCCATCACCTACCCGTATGCCACGCTCACGACGATGAGCGGCGAGACGATCAAGACCGTGCTCGAAGACGTGGCCGACAACCTGTTCAACCCCGACCCGTACTACCAGCAGGGCGGCGACATGGTGCGCGTGGGCGGCCTCGGCTACACGATCGATCCGAACGCGAAGGCGGGCTCGCGCATCAGCGACATGCGCCTCGCCGACAAGCCCGTCGAGGCCGGCAAGACCTACAAGGTGGCCGGCTGGGCGCCGGTGGCCGAGGACGCGAAGAACGCGCCGGGCGTCAAGCCGGTGTGGGAGGTGGTCGAGGCCTGGCTGCGGCACCAGGGCGCCCGCGTGGCGTCGCGCCGCATCAACACGCCCAAGCTGGTGGGCATGGCTGGCAACGCCGGCATCGCGACCGGGTGACAGCACCTGGGCAGCGCGCGCTCAGGCCGCGCGCTCGGCCTGCCAGAGCATGAGCTTCAGCGTCGCCACCGATCCGGCGATGATGCCGGCGAGCGCGATGAAGGATCCCAGCGCCAGCGTCGACACGCCGCTCAGGCCCTGGCCGATCGTGCAGCCGAGCGAGGTCACGCCGCCGAAGCCCATCAGCAGCGCGCCGACGAGCTGGTTGCGCAGGTCGGCGAGCGACGCGAAGCCCTCCCAGCGGAAGCTGCGCGACCACAGCGCCCACGCCAGCGAACCCAGCACGACGCCGATCACGCTGGCGATGCCGAAGCTCATGTGCAGCGACTGGTCGGTCCACAGCAGCAGCAGCTCCAGCGAATAGGCGAGCGGGCCGACGAAGCTCATCGACTCGATGGTGTGCGAGTTGGTGGCGAAGAAGGTGTCTTCCAGCGTCTCGGGGTTCTCGCCGTAGCCCAGGTGGCCGGTGACGTACCAGCCGGCCACCACCAGCGCGCCGAGCAACACGCCGCCGGCGATCTGCACGCCGTTGGCGCGGAAGCGCTGGTCCTTGAACACGAAGGCCAGCAGCGCGAGCGCGATCACGGCGATCGCCGCGATGGTGGCCGTCTTCGGCGCCGCGCCGGTGGCGTGGGCCAGCGCGGTGGCGAGGCTCTGGTCCTTCCAGCCCAGCGTGCCGAGGTTGATCGACACCGGGTCGAGCCAGCTCGCACGCCATTGCCCGAACAGGCCCTTGAGCGTCATGTACGACGCCACGGCCACGAACACCAGCACCACCAGCGAGCGCACGCTGCCGCCGCCGACGCGGATCAGGTTCTTGTTGGCGCATCCGCCGGCCAGCGTCATGCCGACGCCGAAGGCGAGGCCGCCCAGCAGCAGCGACAGCCACGGCAGCACCGGCCGCTGCATCACCGCCTTGCTCAGATCGAACTGCCCGGCCAGCGCCAGCGCGCCGGCGCCCACGATGGCCACCGCCATGGCCAGCAGCCACATGCGCATGCGGCCCCAATGGCCCATGTTGACGATGTCCGACAGCGCACCCATGGTGCAGAAGTTGGTGCGCGCCGCCACCGCGCCGAACGCGAAGGCGACGGCGAAGCCGCCCCACACGACCACCGTGGCGAGCGATGCGGCGCCGGCTGCCAAGGCGGCCGCTCAGACGAACAGGCAGACGTCGGTTTCGCCGGCGAACTTGAGGAAGGTCGCCGCGCCGCCGTACTCGATGCCGTCGATGAACTCGGCCTTGTCGAACTCGAACAGGTCGACCGTCATCTGGCAGGCGATCATCTTGACGTCGGACTCCAGGCACAGCGAGCGCAGCTCCTCCAGCGAGGCCACGCCCTTCTTCTCGAGCTTGGCCTTCATCATCGAGGTGGCCATGGCCTCCATGCCCGGCAGCACCGAGACGATCACCGGCATCGGCATCGGCATCGGCATCGCCGGGTTGGCCAGCGGGCTGATCGCGATGCCCGACAGATCCTTGCGCAGCATCTGCAGGCCGTAGAAGGTGAAGAAGATCTGCACCTCCCAGCCGAGCGCGGCGGCGGTGGAGGCGAGGATCAGCGGCGGGTACGCCATGTCGAGCGCACCCTTGGAGGCGATGATCGCCATCTTCTTGCCGGCCATGGCCACTCCTTGCGTCAGCGATGCGCGGCCGCGTGCCGGCCGCGACGGGGTTGTCGGCCGATCAGGCCTTGCGGATCAGGAACACATGCTTGCCGCCCTCGTTGGTGGTGGCGAGCAGCGTGTGGCCGGTGGTCTCGGTGAAGGCCTGCATGTCGGCCACCGAGCCCGGGTCGGTGGCCACCACGCGCAGCACCTGGCCCGAGGCCATGTCGGCGAGCGACTTCTTGGTCTTCACGATCGGCAGCGGGCACGACAGGCCCGAGGCGTCGAATTCCTTGTCGTAGTTCATGCGAGTGGTCTCCGTTCGAAATCGGCCCGCCGCGCGCGCGCCGGCGGCGCACGCGCGCGTCAAGCCATGGTGCGCGGACCCCAGGGTTGGCGGCTATTACCGGCGAGGCCGACGCGCACGTCTATTACCGCCATGGGGGGTGGGCCGATAGCCCATCCGGGTAGCCTCAGCTCGACATCTCGGTCAGGATGTTGCGCAGCCAGCTGTCGGCGTACACCGCCTCGGCGCGTGTGCTGGAGAAGTCGGCCGGCGACACGCCGCCGGAGTTCGGCACCGCCACGATCGCGCCGCCCTGGGCCTTGTAGACGCCGGCCACGCTGACCGCCTCCTTGTCGTTGATGTAGCTGTAGCAGGTGTTGATGCCCGACATCTCGATCGTCTCGCGGCCGTTGAGCAGCGCCACCACGTTGGCCGCGCACACCTTGGCCTCGGAGTTGGCCGAGTAGCCCGACTTGGGCATCGCGCCGGCGATGCAGGCATCGCCGACGATGTGGATGCCCTTGTGCACCGTCGACTCGAAGGTGTTCGGATCGATCGGGCACCAGTTCTTCGGCTGGCCGCCCAGCCCGGCGGCCAGCGCGATGCGCCCGGCACGCTGCGGCGGCACGACGTTGATCACGTCGCCCTTGACGGTCTCAAGCCCTTCGACGCTGACCGACATGCCCTTGGCGTCGACCTCGGTGACCTTCTTGGCCGCGCGGTACTCGAACAGGCCGGCGTAGTTGTCCTGCCAGCCCTTCTTGAACAGCGGCCCCTTCGAGGTCACGTCGGGGTTGGCGTCGAGCATGATCAGCTTGGACTTCGGCTTGTTGTTCTTCAGGTAGAACGCGATCATGTTGGCGCGCTCGTACGGGCCGGGCGGGCAGCGGTACGGCGTCAGCGGCACCGTCATCACCACCGTGCCGCCGTCCTTCATCGCGTCGAGCTGGCGCTTGAGCAGCAGCGTCTGCGCGCCGGCCTTCCAGGCATGCGGGATGCGTTCCATCGCCGCGGCGTCGTAGCCGGCCACCTCCTCGAGGCGGAAGTCGATGCCGGGCGACAGGATCAGCCGCGTGTAGCGCAGGCGGCCCTTCGACGTGACCAGCGTCTGCGCCGCCGGGTCGATCTCGGTGGCCTCGGCCTGCACCAGCTTGATGCCGTGGTTGGCGACGAGCTTGTCGTAGCGGATCGTCAGCGGCGACAGATCCTTCAGGATGCCGCCGATGTACAGATTGCTGAACGGGCACGAGATGAAGTGGTCGTCGCGCTCGACGAGCACGACCTCCACCGACGGGTCGGCCATGCGGATGTACTTGGCGGCGATCGTGCCGCCGTAGCCGCCGCCGACCACCACCACGCGGCGCGCGGTGCCCAGCGGCATCAGCTCGCCGGCGCTGCCGGCGCCCACCATCGGCGCCTGCGGGCCCGCGCAGCCGGCAAGCATGGCGCCCGATGCGCCGCCGACGATCTCGAGAAAGGTTCTGCGGTTGAGTGTCATCGTCGTGTGCTCCGTCTATTTCTGGCTGGCGTAGAAGTGCAGCAACGCCTCGAGGTCGTCGGTCGACATCGGCTTGACCTTCTCTTCCATCTTCTCGGGCATCTTGCGCTTGCCGGTGAGGTACAGCGCCATCTGCATCTGCAGGTACGGCAGCCACTGGCTGGCCATCACCGGCGTGTCGTCCTTGCCGTCCTTGCCTTCGTCGAGGTGGCAGCGCGAGCAGTTGGCCTCCTGCAGGCTGGCGCCGCGCGCCGCCTTGGCCTTGTCGACCGTCTGGCTGGTGGCGTGGAACTTCTGCTTCGAGAAGAAGTTGCCCAGCGCGTCGATCTCGGCGTCGCTGTAGCCCTTGGCCAGCCGCCCCATCACGGTCGACGGGCGGTCGCCGCTCTTGAACTTCTTCATCGCCTCGACGATCGCCGTCTTCGACTGGCTGGCCAGGCTCGGCATCGACGGCCCGGCGCTGCCGCCGCCGGTGCCGTGGCAGCCGGCGCAGGCATGCGCCAGCATCTCGGCGCTCGGCGGTGCCGCCAGCGCGGCGCCGGAGGCGACGATGCAGGCACCGGCGACGATGCCGGCGAGACTCGATGGGGTCGGATGCATCTTCATGGGTTCTCCGTTTCTCGGATGGCGTTCACTGCTTGACGACGTTGATGTGGTTCTTGACCTCGGGGACGGCCTTGTCGAGCCCGAACTGGTAGCCGAGCGAGACGTAGTGGAAGCGCGCGTCGGTGTGGTCCTCGTGGATCGCGATGCCGAAGTTGTAGATCTTGTCGGGCGCGATGGTGTGGTCGCCCGGGCCCTTGCCGGCGAGCTCGCGCTCGAAGGTCACGACCCAGCCGTTGCCCTCCTTCTTGCCCTCGGCCTTGAGCAGGCTCTTGCCGCCTTCGAGATGGCGCGCATCGCTGACATGGCCGTCGACCGGCTTCTCGCCCTTGCCGCTGCGAAACTGGATCAGGTCCATGAACTTGCCCGAGGCCATGTCGGCGCCCTTGATGTACTTGGTCTTCTTGTCGTCCTTGGCCTGCTTCATGGTGCGCAGGTCGGCGTGGCAGGTGCTCCAGCAGCCGTTGAGGTTGGCGCCGTCGACGGTGCCGCCGCCGTCGAACATCATCGTCAGCTTGACTTCGTTCTTCTCGTCCATCTTCTTGGTGCCGGCCTTCGGCGGCGTCCACTCGAAGCGGAAGTAGATGCGGTTGCCGTCGTGCGCGGCCTGGAAGGTGATCGGCAGCGAACCCGGCTTGCCCGCCGGCGGCGTGGGTTCGAGCACGGTCTTGGAGCTGCCCACCGGCTTGCCGGCGACGATGTTGTCGCCGACCTCCTTGGCGTCGCCCTCGTGGCACTTGGCGCAGCTGCGCTTCTTGTCGACGATGTCGGGCACCGCGGAATGGTCGGCCTTGTTCATCACCCATTCCAGGTTGGCTTGGCCGGGGTAGAACAGCGTCATCTTGCGCGGCGGCACCTTGCTCCAGTCGGGCGGCGCCGCAGCGGCCGCCCCGGCGGCGGCGGCCAGCGCGGCGACGAATAGGGCTCTGGCGTACATCGATCGTCTCCCTTCGGTCGGCTCGATCAGGACTTGTCGCCCGAGCCCTGCTGCTCGAGCTTCTGGTGGACGGGCTTGTGCGCGATGCCCTTGTGGCAGTCGATGCAGGTCTTGTTGTCCTCGATGGCGCCCTCGTGCTTGACCACCGAACGGTCCTTCTGCTTGGCGGCATCCATGGTCTTGAAGTCGTGGCAGTTGCGGCACTCGCGCGAATCGGTCTCCTTCATGCGCGCCCACACGCGCTGCGCCATCTCGAAACGGTGCGCCTCGAACTTCTCGGGCGTGTCGACCGTGCCGCGGATGTGCCCGATCACGTCGCGCGCGGCGAGCAGCTTCATCGTCGACTTGCGTGCGTAGTCCAGCGGCGTCTTGCTGCTGGCCACGTGGCAGTCGGCGCAGGTCACCGTGGTGCCCGAGCGGTTCTTGAAGTGCACCGTCTTCTGCAGCTCGTCGTACGGGATCTTCATCTCGTGGCACGAGAGGCAGAACTCCGAGCGGTTGGTCCACTCCATGCCGGTGTTGAGCGCGCCCCAGATCACGATGCCGCCGATCACGCCGCCGACGGCCATGCTCAGCGTCGAGCACTTCGGCGGCTGCTTCAGCCGTTGCCACAGGCCCCTGCGTGGCGACGCCGGACCCGGAGCGGAATTCTGAGTGTCGGTCATCGTGCTGTTTGCGCGCGTGGCGCGCCGTGATCGCGTCGCTCGGGCGTGTCGGGTCGACGTGCGTTGACGGCGCGGATTCTGGGGCAGGGGTGTGCGCCGTGAAATTCCTCCATTGGGGTAGGTGTAAACCTTTAGCGTCGTGCGATCGCATGCCGGCATTGCAGCGCGCATGCGCGATGCGGTCGAGAGGCCGTGCGGCTCGCGTTTGATCGCGGGCAAACAGCACGCACCGATGCTGTGGCGGCCGACAATCGCGGCATGAAGACCTTCGCCGATCTGCTCGCCGACGCGGCGCGACGCGTGCGCGAGATCATGCCGTGGGATCTCGCCGAGCGCATGGCGCGGCCCGGCGCGCCGCTGCTGCTCGACGTGCGCGAGAGCGCCGAGTTCGCGCAGGCCCACATCGACGGCGCGCTCAACGTGTCGCGCGGCGTGCTGGAAGCGGCGTGCGAATGGGACTACGACGACACGATGCCGGCGCTGGCGGGCGCTCGCGATCGCGCGATCGTCGTCATGTGCCGCTCGGGCCAGCGCTCGCTGCTGGCCGCCGACGTGATGCAGGAGTTGGGCTTTCGCGACGTGGTGTCGCTGAAGACCGGCGTGCGCGGCTGGAACGACTTCGATCAGCCGCTGGTCGACGGCACGGGGCGCGTCGTCGACGGCGACACCGCGCAGGCCGTGCTCGCCCCGCGCGTGCGCCCCGATCAGCGCCGGCCGCGCTGAGCCCGCGCGCAGGCCCGTCCACTGCGGACGGGCCTGCGGCTGGCGAAGGACCGAGCGCGTCTCGCGCGCGAGGGCTGAGCCCGCGCGAACGAGCAATCAGAACTTGCGCGCCCAGCTGACGCCGAACGACGTCTGCTTCATGCCGATGGTCTCGTTGCCGCCCTGGCCGCCGGGCGGGATCAGCGCCGGCGAATTGAACATCGACGGCCCGGTCACCGTCTGGCGCGGCGCCACCATCGCGTAGCCGGTGATCTCGTTGCTCTTGTCCCAGCCGAAGGTGAAGCCGGCGGTGTAGTGGTCCTTCATCACGCCGGGGGCGAGGATGTTGAAGCTCACGTCGCCGGCGGTGACCGGGTTGTCGCCGCGGTTGTAGCCGGCGCGCACGGTCCACGCGTCGTTGAGGCGCCAGATCACGCCGAGCTTGTAGACGTCGATGTTCTTCCAGCCGAAGCCGGGGCCGCCTGCCGAGCCGAGCGGCGCCTGGTTCGAGCTCGGGTTGCCGACCGCGCCCACGCCGGAATAGTTGATGCGGCCGGCGTCGAACGCGATCGTCAGCGCCGGCATCGGCGTGAAGGCGACGCCGATGTTGTAGTGCTCGGGGATGTCGAAGTCGCCGCTGCCGGCGAACAGGCCGCGGTACTTGTCGAGCTTGCCCATGTTCATCTTCGGCGCGTAGGCGGCGCCGACGCTGATCTGGTCGGTCAGCCGGCCCTGGTAGCCGAGGCGCAGGCCGACGCCGGTGGAGCTGTCGTAGCCGTTGTTGCTCACGTCGGCCGGCGAGCTGCTCATGCCGGCGAACGCCTGCGCGCCGGTGATCTTGAAGCGCTGGTAGCCCAGCAGCAGCGCGACGCCGAAGGCATGCCGCTCGGCGAGCTTGACCGACACCGTCGGCGCGACGATCAGCTGCGACAGGTCGACGCCCAGCGTGCCGCTGCCGCACAGCATGTTGGCCGCGCCGCCGCCGCAGTTGAAGTTGCCCTGCGGATAGGTGGTGTTCATGCCGCCGTTGCCGTAGAGGGTGACGCCGGCGGCCATGGTGCTGCCGAGCGGCTGCACGTAGCCGAACTCGGGGATCGCGAAGCTGGTCTTGTCGCTCTCGACCTTGCCGTTCAGCGACGGCACGGCGGCGCCGCTGCGCTCGGCGTTGCGCTTGGGCATGAAGATGTCGAGCCCGACATCCATGCGCGCACCGCTCCAGACCATCGCGGCGGGATTGTTCGCGCCGACCATGCTGTCTTCGGCCAGCGCGACCGATGCGCCGCCCATGCCCTTGGCCTTCATGCCGTAGCCGTGCGGGAAGTAGCCGTTGGTGGCGAAGGCAGCCGGGGCCGCGATGGCGCACGCCGCGGCGATGGCGCTGAGGCGCAGTTTCGGGAATGGGGTCATGGTGGGCTCCTCTTGCTGGGGTGGAAGAAGGTGTACCGGCGCGCTGCCCCCCTACCAGCGCGCCTGCAGCCGGCCGTCGACGACGCGGCTGTCGAACGCATGCAGGGGCTTGTCGCCCTGCGCGATGCATCGGCCCGTGCGCACGTCGAAGGTCCAGCCGTGCTTGGGGCAGGTGAGCGTGTGGCCGGCGAGCGCCAGCTCGCCGATGTCGGTGCTCTGGTGCGGGCAGCGGCTGTCGAACACGCGCCAGCTGTCGGCGTCGTCGCGGTGCACGAACAGGCCGCGGCCGTCGCAGGCGACGCGCTGCGTGTGGCCCGGCGCGAGTGCGCTGACGGGCATCACGTCGTGCCAGCGCGACTCGCCGCCGACGGCCTCGGGCGCGAACTCCGGCAGCGCCATCGCGATGATCACGTCGACGGCCCACACGATCTTCGCCAGGCCGAGCGCCGGGAACGCCATCAGCAGCGCGTCGATCACCTCGGCTGCGCTGCAGCCCTCGGCCAGCGCGCGCTTGACGTACTGGCGCAGTCCGCGCTCGGTCTGCGCGTGGACCTTGGTGATCACCGAGATCAGCGCGCGGGTCTTGGGGTCGAGCCGGCTGCCGGCCTCCTTGAGGAAGCGGAAGTAGTGGCCCATCGCATCGGGCCTCGTCTTCAGCAGGTAGTTCAGCGCGTCGCTCATGGCGCGGGCCTCGCCGCGGGAACGCACACCAGCACCGGGCACTCGGCCAGGCCGATCACCTTCTGCGCCGTGCCGCCGATCCAGGCGTGGCTCAGGCTGTCGCCGCCGTGGCGTGCGACGACCATCAGGTCGGCGCCGCATTCACGCGCCGCGGCCAGCAGCTCATGGTGTGCGCGGCCGACGCGCACGCTGGCCTCGACGTCGGTGTGCATCGCGCGCGCCTGCTGCAGCGCCGTGGCCAGCGCGCGCTCGGCCGCGGTGCGCGCGCCGGCATCGGGCGCCACGCCGACCAGCTGCAGCGGCACGGCGCATTCGGCGGCGATCGCGCAGGCGCGCTGCAGGCTGCCGGCGTCGGGCGCCGCCGGGTCGACGCCGACGAGCACGCGCCGGCTCCACATCGACGCCGCGCTCGGTACCGTCAGCACGCTGCACGGTGCATGGGCGACGACCTTGTGCACCATCTCGCCGACCAGCAAATTGGCCAGCAGGCCGCGCCGGCCGCGTGGCCGGATGATGATCAGGTCGGCCGCGCACTCGCGCGCCTCGGCGACGATCTCGGCGTACAGCTCGGGCCCGTGGCGCAGCTTCATCGCCAGCGCCACGCCCTGGGCGCGCGCTGCGTCTTCCAGGTTGCTGCGCTTCGCCGCCGCGGCGCTGTCGTCCCGGGCCGCGATCTGCGGCGCCACCGCCTCGAATTCGGCGTTGCTCACCAGCGGCATCACGCCGGCCAGCGGCAGCGCGCAGCGGCGCGCCAGCGCGAAGGCCAGCGCCTCGGCGCCGCGGTCGTGCTCGGTGTGCTCGGTGGCCAGCAGCAGGCGCGCGAACGGCGAGGTCATGGTCAATGTCCTCCGGCCAGCACGCCCGAGGCGGCCAGCACGATCACCGCCACCTCGACCACGCACAGCAGCGCGAAGGCCTTGTCGCCGCGGCGCAGGTACAGCGGCACCAGCGCGAGCAGGCACGCCACCGAGCAGCCGGTGAGGATCACGATGCCGCTCAGGCCCGCGATGTCGCCGTGCGTCACCAGCGCGATCCAGCCCCAGCCGGTGGGCGTGTGCGTCTGCTGCAGGTACTGGCCCACCGGCAGGCCCCACAGCTCGGGCAGGCGATCCAGCGGCACGAAGGGCTGCAACAGGCCGGATGCGTAGGCGGCGAAGCTCAGCACCAGCACCGCCAGCCCGAGGCGCGTGCCGCGCTCGAGCAGCGTCGCGTAGCGCAGCTGCTCGAGCGGCTGCTGCTTCGGCGCGGCGTCGTTCATGGCCAGACCCCCAGCCCCTTGCCGAGCGCGCGCGCGCCGGCGAACAGCAGCACCGCGATCACCATGCGCCGCACGACGGCGCCGCGCAGCACGTGCAGCAGCCGGGCGCCGATGCGCGCGCCCAGCATCATGCCGACGACCGACGGCACGGCGATCATCGGCAGCACGGCGCCCTTGTTGATGTAGACCCACGCCGCCGCCGAATCGACCAGCGACAGCACCACGCCCGAGGTGCCGGCCGCGACCTTCAGCGGCGTGCCCAGCAGCAGGTTGAGCACCGGCACGTTGGCCCAGCCGGCGCCGATGCCGAACATGCCGGCCAGCACGCCGATGCCGAGGAACAGCACCAGCCCCGGCACCGTGCGATGCACCTGCCACTGCACCGTGCGCCCCGAGGCGCCGTCGACGAAGAAGCCGTGCAGCGCCAGCGCCTGGCCGAGCGCGTCGGGCCGATCGACCTGCGGGTATTCGGACTTCTTCGACACGAACATCAGCACCACGATGCCCAGCACCAGCGCGCCGAGCAGGATTTGCACCACGTGCGCCGGCATCGCCAGGCCCAGCATCGCGCCGGCGATCGACGAGGCCGAGGCCATCAGCGCCAGCGGCAGCGCCAGACGCAGGCTGCCCAGCCCGCCGCGCAGCAGCAGCGGCCCCGCCGACAGCGCGCTGGCCAGCGCCACCAGCAGCCCGGCACCGCGCACGAAATCGAGATGGAACGGAAAGAAGCCGCCGACGATCGGCACGAACAGCGTGCCGCCGCCGATGCCCGCCGGCACCGCCACGATGCCCATCAGGAAGCAGGTCGCGAACAGCGCCATCGGCCAGATCCACCACGGCATGTCGGCCGACGTGCCGCTGGCGGCCCAGGCCGGCGCGATGGCCAGCAGCGCAGCGCCGGCCGCGGCGTAGCGCCAAGGTCTCGGATCGGCGAGGCGCGCGAACGGCGGGGTGAGCAGCGGGCTCATTCAGACGGTGGCCTGATAGTAGAGGTTCTGCGGGTGGCGGGCCTGCGCGAAGAAGAACCAGCGCTCGGCGAGCAGGCCCGCGTATTGGGTTGCGAATGCCAGCGCCAGCGTCGCCGGTGCCGTGCCGCTGCGGCCTGCCGCCAGCAGGCCGAGCGGCACCACGAAGGCCAGCGCGATGAACGCCGGCGGGAGTGCACGCAGCGTGCGCGGCTGCGCGCCGTGGAAGAACTCGCGCAGGTTGAACGCGCCGCCGGTGAAGCCCATCGAGCGCTGCACCACCTGCGGATGCTTGACGCCGATGGCCGACTGCAGCGTCGAGCGCGGCACGAGGCGCGCATTGCGCACCAGCGACGCGATGCGGCCGGCCGCGGCCAGCGCGGTGAGCACCATCGCCCAGCCGGCCAGGAACGGCACGCTCGCCGGCTCGACCTGCGCGGCGATCGCGGCCGCCAGCGTGAAGCCCGAGGCACCGCCTTGCAGCGTGTAGTTCAGCGGCGTGAGCGGCGAATGCCACTCGGCCAGGAAGCGCATGCAGGCATAGACCATGCCGGTGCACACGAACAGCGCGAACGCCAGCACGCTGCCGGCGGCGCCGACCGCGAGCGCGAGGTCGACGCTGAGGCCTTGCGCCGTGGTCCACAGCGTTGGCGACCAGGGCGCGGCATGCAGGAGAGCGTACAGCGCCAGCACCGCCATGAACGCCGGCAGCACGATGACCTCGCGCGACAGCCACGACGTGCGCCACTGCGCAGCGCTGCGCCAGGCGCGCTCGGGCCGCCCGAGATGGAAGAAGCTCGCCACCAGCCCGGCGGCGAGCAGCGCGAAGGCGACGATGCTGCCCGGCACGAACAGCCCGCGCCCGGCCGCTGCCGGCAGCAGCGCGACGAGCGCATAGCTCTGCACCGTGAACAGCGCGAGGAACAGGCCCTGGCCGGCGCCGATGAGCGTGGTGAGCAGGATCACGGACCAGGCGGGGCGCATGGCGTGGGGCTCACCATGTCGCGTCGTCGAGGGTCGCCGCGTCGGAGGCCGGCCGCGGCAGATGGCCCTCGACGGTGAGCGGGTTGGCGGCGCGCACCAGCTCGTCGGCATGGATGCGCAGCCGCGTCTTGCGCCGCGGCAGGTAGTGGTTGGCCGGCAGCGTGCCCCACTCGGGCATCAGCGCGTAGCCGCCGTTCTCGCGGATCGCGCGCGAGGCCTCGGAGTGCGGGTCGTGGATGTCGCCGAAGATGCGCGCCGAGGTCGGGCAGGCCTTCACGCAGCTCGGCTTGCGGTCGGCCTCGGGCAGCGAGAGGTCGTAGATGCGGTCGACGCACAGCGTGCACTTCTTCATCACGCGCTGGTGCTCGTCGAGCTCGCGCGCGCCGTAGGGGCAGGCCCAGCTGCAGTACTTGCAGCCGATGCACTTGTCGTAGTCGACCAGCACGATGCCGTCTTGCTCGCGCTTGTAGGAGGCGCCGGTGGGGCACACCGGCACGCACGGCGGGTCCTCGCAGTGCAGGCAGCTCTTGGGGAAGTGCACCGTCTCGGTGTGCGGATACTCGCCGACCTCGAAGGTCTGCACGCGGTTGAAGAAGGTGCCGCTCGGGTCGGCGCCGTACGGGTTCTGGTCGCTCATCGGCCCGGCCGCGCCGCCGGTGTTCCATTCCTTGCAGCTGGTGACGCAGGCATGGCAGCCGACGCAGACGTTGAGGTCGATCACCAGCGCGAGCTGCTTCGTGCTCACCGCGGCTCCTTCGCGCGGCCAGTGCCGGCCAGCTCGCGCGGCGGCTCGGCCATGCCCGGATAGCGGCGCAGCGGCGCGAACTGCGGCGCCGTCTCGGCCGCCTCGCCGGCATCGGCCTTGACGACGCGCACGCGCACGTCGTACCAGGCGGCCTGGCCGGTGATGGGGTCGGAGTTGGAGACGCGTGCGTCGCTGCCGCGCACCGGCAGCTCCTCGCTGATCAGGTGGTTGAGCAGGAAGCCTTCGCGCGATTCGTCGGCGTCGGCCGCGAGGCCCCAGGCGCCGGCGGCCTTGCCGATGGCGTTCCACGTCCACACCGTGCCCGGCTCGACGGCCTGCGAATGCGCGGCGCGGCAGCGCACACGGCCCCATTGCGACTCGACCCAGACCCAGTCGCCGTCGGCGATGCCGGCCGCGCGCGCGGTCTGCGTGTTGATGTGCAGCACGTTGCTGCCGTGGATCTGGCGCAGCCAGGCGTTCTGCGAATCCCACGAGTGGTACATCGCCATCGGCCGCTGCGTCACCGCGGCCAGCGGGTAGCGGTGCTTGTCGGTGATGTGCGATTCCAGCGGCTCGTAGAAGAACGGCAGCGGATCGAAGTAGGTCTCGATGCGCTTGGCCAGGTGCGCCGGCGGCTTGCGCGTGATCCCCTTGCCCTGCGCCGCGCTGCGAAAGCGCTGCAGCACCTCGGAGTACAGGTGGATCAGGATCGGCTCGGCATAGCGCGTGACGCGCTGGGCGCGGCTCCACTCCAGGTAGCCCTGGTTCCAGTTGCGCATGTACTGGTAGCTGCGCGGCAGCTCGTGGTGGAACACGCAGTCGTGCTGCTCGTACATCTCCCACTGCCGCGGGTTGGGTTCGCCGACGAGGAACTTCTCGCCGCCCTTGCCGCGCCAGCCGGCGAGGAATCCGATGCCGCTGCCGGGCTCGGTCTCCCAGTTGACGATGAAGTCCGGGTAGTCGCGGTACTTGCGCTGGCCCTGCGGCGTTACGAAGGCCGGCAGCTTCAGCCGCGTGCCGAGTTCGATCAGCACCTCCTGGAACGGCTTGCACTGGCCGCTCGGCGGCAGCACCGGGATGCGCACCGCATCGACCGGACCGCTGAATTCGCTGATCGGCCGGTCGAGCATCGACATCACGTCGTGCCGCTCGAGGTAGGTTGTGTCGGGCAGGATCAGATCGGCAAACGCCGTCATCTCCGACTGGAACGCGTCGGCGACGACGAGGAACGGGATCTTGTAGTCGCCGTTCTCGTCGCGGTCGTTGAGCATCTTCCTGACCTCGGCCGTGTTCATCGTGGAGTTCCACGACATGTTGGCCATGAAGATCAGCAGCGTGTCGATGCGGTACGGGTCGCCGCGCCAGGCGTTGGTGACCACGTTGTGCATCAGCCCATGCACCGACAGCGGGTACTCCCACGAGAACGCCTTGTCGATGCGCACCGGCGAGCCGTCGTCGTTGACGAACAGGTCGTCGGGGTCGCTCGGCCAGCCGAGCGCCATGCCGTCGAGCGGGCGGTTGGGCTGCACCGCGCGCGGGTCGTTGGGCGTGCGCGCGCACGGCGGGATCGGGCGCGGGAACGGCGGCTTGTGGCGAAAGCCCCCGGGGCGGTCGATGGTGCCGAGCAGCGACATCAGGATGCCCAGCGCGCGGATGGTCTGGAAGCCGTTGCTGTGCGCGGCCAGGCCGCGCATGGCGTGGAAGGCCACCGGGTTGCCGGTCACGGTGTCGTGCTCGTGGCCCCAGGCATCGGTCCAGGCGATCGGCAGCTCGATGCGCTGGTCGCGCGCGGTGATGCCCATCTCGTGCGCCAGGCGCCGGATCGTCTCGGCGGTGATGCCGGTGATCTGCGCCGCCCACTCGGGCGTGTAGGCCTCGACGCGGTCCTGCAGCAGCTGCAGCGCCGGCTTCACCGGCGTGCCGTCGGCGAGCTTGAACTCGCCCAGCAGGTACGGGTCGGCGCCGCTGGCGTGCGACAGCACCGGCTTGTCGCTGTGCCGGTCCCACCACAGCTTGTTCTGCGGGTCGTAGCAGGCTTCCTCCTGCGGCACCTCGGTGCGCACGAACATGCCGAACTCGTCGTGCGCGGCGTCGAGGTTCACCAGCTCGCCGCCGTTGGTGTACTGCACGACGAAATCGCGGTCGTACAGGCCCAGGCGCAGGATCTCGTGGATCAGCGCGAGCAGCAAGGCGCCGTCGGTGCCGGGGCGGATCGGTACCCATTCGTCGGCGATCGCCGAATAGCCGCTGCGCACCGGGTTGATCGACACGAAGCGCCCGCCGTCGCGCTTGAACTTGGCCAGCGCGATCTTCAGCGGGTTGCTGTGATGGTCCTCGGCGGTGCCGATCATCACGAACAGCTTGGCGCGATCGAGATCGGGGCCGCCGAACTCCCAGAACGAGCCGCCGATCGTGTAGATCATGCCGGCGGCCATGTTGACCGAGCAGAAGCCGCCGTGCGCCGCGTAGTTGGGCGTGCCGAACTGGCGCGCGAACAGGCCCGTGAGCGCCTGCATCTGGTCGCGCCCGGTGAAGAGGGCGAACTTCTTCGGGTCGCTGCCGCGGATGCGCGCCAGCCGCTCGGTGAGGGTGGCGAAGGCCTCCTCCCACTCGATCTCCTCGAACTCGCCGGCACCGCGCTCGGCGCCGGCCTTGCGCTTGAGCGGCTTGAGCAGGCGCGCGGGCGAGTACTGCTTCATGATGCCCGAGCTGCCCTTGGCGCAGATCACGCCCTGGTTCAGCGGATGGTCGGGGTTGCCGTCGATGTAGCGCACCACGCCGTCGCGCAGATGCACGCGGATGCCGCAGCGGCAGGCGCACATGTAGCAGGTCGTCTTGCGCATCTCCTGCGACGAGCGCGCATGCGGATCGGCCAGCGGGTCGTGGAGGGGAGCGTGCGGCATCGATGAGGCAATGACCGGGCACACCGGGCGGCGGATCCCGGGAGTCGCGGCGATTAAGGCAGTCGCTCCCGCCAGCGTCCATTACCGCGACGGGTAGCCCGGGCCTACCCACAAGGGTGATTACTCGATCCGGCCCGGCTATGCTGTAGTGCGGTGCCCGGCGCCTTGGAGCCGCCAGCGAGGGCAGCACAGGACTCCGAGGGAACAAGGCGCGTTGAAGATCTGCATCGTCTCGGACAGTCACGATCGTGCCGACCCCCTGCTCCATGCCGTCGAGGCGGGCCTTGCCGAAGGCGCCGAGGCGCTCATCCATTGCGGCGACGTCATCGGCGCGCACACCTTGCGGCCGCTGCTCGCGCTGCCGCTGGCGGCGATCCACGTGGTGCACGGCAACAACCTCGGCGACGCGCTGGCGCTGGTGCGCCTGGCCGCGGCCTCGGGTGGGCGCCTCGCGTACCACGGCGGCGACGCCGACGTGCGGCTCGGCGGCCGCCGCGTCTACGTCACGCACTATCCGCACCATGCCCGCGGCATGGCTTGCACCGGCGACTACGATCTGGTGTGCTGCGGCCATTCGCACGAGGCCGCCATCGAGCGCCAACCCGACATCCGTGGAGGACACACGTGGCTGATCAACCCCGGCACGGTGGCCGGCATCGGTGCGCCGTCGCACTGGATCCTCGGCGACCTGGCGACGATGTGCTTCGAGCTGCGTTCTGCAGCCCAGTAGGCCTCGACGGGTGCGCGCCATGAGCGCGGCGCTGGAATCGACGGGCGAGCTGCTGGTGGTCGGCGGCGGCATCGCCGGCATCACCGCCGCGCTGGAGGCCGCCGAATGCGGGCGGCGCGTGATCCTCGTCGAGCGCGAGCCCACGCTGGGCGGGCGCACCGCGCGGCTGCACCGCTACTTCCCCAAGATGTGCCACCCCACCTGCGGGCTGGAGGTCAACCTGCGCCGGCTGCGCGCCAACCGCAACGTGCGCGTGCTGACGATGGCGCGCGTGGCCGCGGTCGATGGCGCGCCCGGGCGCTGGCGCGTCAAGCTCGAGTTGCGGCCGCGCTACGTCAACGAGAACTGCACCGCCTGCGGCGACTGCGCGCGCGCGGTCGACGCCAAGATCCGCAACCCGTGGAACTACGGCCTCGACGAGATGCCCGCGGCCTATCTGCCGCATGCCATGGCCTATCCGCAGCGCTACGTGATCGATCCGTCCATCGTCGGCACGGCCGACGGCCAGAAGGCCAAGGCGGCGTGCAAGGTCGGCGCGGTCGACCTCGACATGAAGGCGCAGGAGCTGACGCTCGACGTCGGCGCGGTGATCTGGGCCACCGGCTGGAAGCCCTATGACGCGGCGCGCATCCAGCCCTACGGCTACGGCCGCTTCAAGAACGTGGTGACGAGCCTGGAGTTCGAGCGCCTGGCCGACCCCGCCGGCCCGACGGGCGGCCGGCTGCTGCGGCCCTCCGACGGCCAGGAGGCGAAGAACATCGCCTTCATCCAGTGCGCCGGCTCGCGCGACGAGAACCATCTGCGCCACTGCTCGCGCATCTGCTGCATGGCCACGCTGAAGCAGACGCAATACGTGCGCGAGGTCTATCCCGACGACAGCGCGAAGTCCACCGTGTACTACATCGACATCCGCGCCATCGACCGGCTGGAGGACTTCAACGCCAAGGTGCATGCCGACCCCAACGTGCGCTTCGTCAAGAGCAAGGTCGCGCGCATCGCGCTCAACCAGGCCAACGACAACCCGGTGCTGCACGGCGTCGACACCGAGGGCTACAAGCGCTACGCCAACGAGCACGACCTGGTGGTGCTCGCGGTGGGCATGCAGCCCGAGACCGACGGCGTGCGCCTGCCGGCCGACATCGTGCAGGACTCCAGCGGCTTCATCGAAGGCAGCGCGAGCGGCGGCCAGTTCGCCGCCGGCGCCGCGGCCAGCCCGCTGGACGTGAACCGCGCCGTGCAGAGCGCCACCGCGGCGGCACTGCGCGGCATCCAGGTCGTGCATCGCGCGGTCCGCGCCGAGACAAGCCATGGCTGACACCAAGACCGCCGCCTACATCTGCACCGGCTGCGGCATCGGTGAGGCGCTCGACGCCAAGCAGCTGGCCAAGGTCGCGCAGCGCGAGGGCAAGATGGCGCTGGTGCGCGAGCACGCGTTCCTGTGCAGCGACGACGGCGTCGCGCAGATCCGCAAGGACATCGCCGAAGAAGGCGTCACGCACGTGATGCTCGGCGCGTGCTCGCGCCGCATGAAGGCCGAGGCCTTCCACTTCCCCGAGGTGGCGCTGGCGCGCGCCAACCTGCGCGAAGGCGTGCTGTGGATCGTCGCTGCCGGCGACGAGCACGACGAGGTGCGCCAGGAGATGGCCGACGACTACGTGCGCATGGCCTGCGCCGAGGTCAAGAAGCTCAAGGTGCCGGCCGGCAACCCCAACCGTGCCGACGCGCGGCGCGTGCTGGTGGTCGGCGGCGGCATCAGCGGCATGACCGCCGCGCTCGAGGCCGCCGAGGCCGGCTACGACGTGCTGCTGGTCGAGCGCGAGGCCGCGCTCGGCGGCTGGGCAGGCAAGCTGTGGCGGCGCACGCCGGCCAAGGCGCCGTACAGCGAACCGCAGCCCACCGGCGTGGCCGAGCTGGCCGCGAAGGTGTCGGCGCACCCGCGCATCAGCGTGCGGCTGCGCTCGACGGTGGCGTCGACCGCCGGCGCGCCGGGGCGCTTCAAGGTGCAGATCGCCGCCGTCGACGGCGCTGCAAGCGAAGAAACCGTCGGCGCGATCGTGCAGGCGAGCGGCTTCACGACCTACGACATCGCCAAGCTGCCCGAGCTCGGCGGCGGCACGAATCCGCACGTTATCGATCAGGCCGGCTTCGAGGCGCTGGCGCGCGCGGCCGACGGCGGCCCGATCAAGCGCGCCGACGGCCGGCCGGTGAAGAACGCTGTCTTCGTCCAGTGCGCCGGCCAGCGCGACACCACGGGCAAGCACCTGCCGTACTGCTCCGGCCACTGCTGCGCCACCAGCGTCAAGCAGGCGATGGTGATCAAGAACGCCGACCCCGCCGCGAGCGCGATGGTGCTCTACACCGATCTGCGCATGCCGGGCATGGGCGAGGACTTCTATCGCAGCGCGCAGAACAAGGGCGTCACGTTCACCAAGGGCCAGGCCAGCGGCGTGACGCAGGGCGGCAGCGGCGCAGTGGTGGCCTTCCGCGATCTGATCCTTGCCGAAGACGCGAGCGTCGAAGCCGACCTCGTCGTACTGGCGACGGGCCAGGTTGCCAACGCCGGCGTCGACCTCGACGAGTGGACCGCCACCGTCACCGAGGCCGAATCGGGCTCGGCCGAGGCGCAGCAGAAGAAGATCACGCTGCAGAAGGGCTCGGTGCTGAACCTGCAGTACCGCCAGGGCCCGGACCTGCCGCAGCTGAAACACGGCTTCGCCGACTCGCATTTCATCTGCTTCCCGTACGAGACGCGGCGCACCGGCATCTACGCCGCCGGCCCGGCGCGCCGGCCGATGGACATCGCGCAGGCCGTCGACGACGCCACCGGCGCGGCGTTGAAGGCGATCCAGGCGGTCGAGAACGCCGCGCTCGGGCGCGCCGCGCATCCGCGCTCGGGCGATCTGTCGTACCCGATCGTGCGGCTGGAAGGCTGCACGCAGTGCAAGCGCTGCACGGTGGAGTGCCCGTTCGGCGCGATCGACGAAGACGAGAAGCGCTTCCCGGTCTTCAACGAGAGCCGCTGCCGGCGCTGCGGCACCTGCATGGGCGCCTGCCCGGTGCGCGTGATCTCGTTCGAGAACTACTCGGTGGACAGCGTCGGTGCGCAGATCAAGGCCGTCGACATGCCCGACGAGTTCTCCGAGAAGCCGCGCATCTTGCTGCTGGCGTGCGAGAACGACGCCTATCCGGCGCTCGACATGGCGGCGCTGCAGCGGCGCACCTACTCGGCCTTCGTGCGCGTGATCCCGGTGCGCTGCCTCGGCTCGGTCAACACGATCTGGATCACCGACGCGTTGAACGGCGGCTGGGACGGCGTGATGATGCTCGGCTGCAAGAAGGGCGACGACTACCAGTGCCACTTCGTCAAGGGCAGCGAGATGGCGCACTACCGCATGAGCAAGGTCGACGACACGCTCAAGCAGCTCGGCCTCGAGACCGAGCGCGTGGTCAGCCACGAGGTGGCGATCACCGACGTCGAGCGGCTGCCCAAGCTGATCGACGACTACGCGGCAACGATCAAGCAAATCGGCATGAGCCCGATGAAGGGGTTCGCATGAGCGCCGCACGGCCGCTCCGAAGGCGTTCGCTCCCCCTCGGGGGGACGGCGCGCAGCGCCAAGGGGGCAACATGAACGCCGTCATCGAATCGAAGCCGAAGCCCTACCGCATCGACTTCCTGCAGGAGGTCGAGCGCGAAGTCGAGGGCGGCGAGATGGTCAAGATGTGCATGCAGTGCGGCGTCTGCGCCGGCTCGTGCCCGTTCGGCCCGCACTGGCAGCACTCGCCGCAGAAGATCTTCATGATGATCCGCGCCGGCCAGCGCGAGCAGGTGCTCTCGTCCGACGCGATGTGGATGTGCACCAGCTGCTACAACTGCGTGGTGCGCTGCCCGCGCCAGCTGCCGATCACGACCATCATGCACGGGCTGGCGCAGTACTCGAACCGCCTGGGCCTGGCGCCGAAGATGCAGCCGACGCGCGACTTCTCGCTGCGCTTCTTTCACAACTTCCGCAAGGCCGGCCGCGTCAACGAGCTGAAGCTGACGATGGGCCTGTACTTCAAGGACGGCTTCGTCGCCGGGCTCAAGAAGGGCTGGGAGATGCGCCACGTGGCGCTCGGCCTGCTGAAGGCCAAGCGGCTCAATCCGCTGGAGCTGCTGGGTGGCCATCAGGTCAAGGACCAGAAGGGCCTGGCGGCGATGCTCGCCAAGGCCGAAGCGATCGAGCAGCGCGGCAAGGGCAAGGCCGCGGCGCCGTAAGGAGACGAGAGCGTGGCAACCAAGAAGTACGCGTTCTATCCCGGCTGCTCGTCGCAGCTCAAGGCCTCGGCGTCGAACTACCTCACCTCGACGAACTCGATGTGCAAGACGCTCGACATCCAGCTCACCGAGATCCCCGACTGGAACTGCTGCGGCGCCTCGATCAGCTACACCGGCGCCGGCGAGCTGACGCGCCACGTGCTCAACGCGCGCAACTTCGCGCTGGCCGAGAAGCACCTGCCGGGGCAGAACGTGGTGGCCACCTGCGCCGCCTGCTGGCTCAACGCGCGCGAGAGCAAGGAGAAGCTCGACGTCGACCGCGAGTTCCTCGCCAACGCGCAGGAGGCGCTGAAGGAGGCCGGGCTGCAGTATCAGGGCAAGGCCGACGTCAAGCACATGGTCGAGGTGCTGATCGAGGACTTCGGCTACGAGAAACTCAAGGCGCCGGTGGTCAAGCCGCTGGCGGGCATCAAGTTCGCCGGCTACGTGGGCTGCCAGACCAACCGGCCGTTCGGCATCGCCGGCGAGTCGTTCGAGAACCCGATGTACCTCGACAAGCTGGTCGAGACCGTCGGCGCCGAGCCGCTGACGCAGTACGACCAGAAGGTCACCTGTTGCGGCGGCGCGCTCGCCTTCTCCGAGCCCGAGAAGAGCCAGAAGCAGATCCGCGACATCGTCGAATCGGCCTACGACCACGGCGCCGACATGATCGTCACGCCGTGCCCGCTGTGCCAGGCCAACGTCGAGGTCTACCAGAGCGAGATCAACCGCAAGCAGAGCACCAAGCTGAACATGCCGGTCACCTACTACAGCCAGCTGATGACGGTGGCCTACGGCGGCGGCGTCAAGGAGGCCGGGCTCGACGGCCACCTGATCCAGCCGACGAAGCTGCAGGATCTGGCGCAGAAGAAGTAGCCGCTGCCCGGCTTATGCCGCCGCCGGCATTCGCATATGAGCAAGTCGTCCGAGTGCCGCCGGCCGGCCGGCTGACAATGCCGGGCCTCACACCTGCGAGCCAACCCGAGCCATGGACCATCTGGACCCCAAGCAGGCCTTCGAGACGCTGCAGCGCAGCCCCAACACGTTGCTGATCGACTGCCGCACCGAGGTCGAGTACTACTACGTCGGGCACCCGGTCGATGCCATCAACATCGAGTGGAACACCGCGCCCGACTTCGAGGTCAACCCGCATTTCGCCGACGAGGTGCTGCGCATGGCGGGCCGCAAGGACAGGCCGATCATCCTGATCTGCCGCAGCGGCAAGCGCTCGGTCGATGCCGGGCTGGAGCTCGAGAAGCACGGCTTCAGCCATGTGTCCAACGTGCTCGAGGGTTTCGAGGGCGAGCTCGACGCCGAGCACCACCGCGGCAACCTCGGCGGCTGGCGCAAGCACGGCCTGCCGTGGCGGCAGGTCTAGTCGGTGATGTTGTAGCGCTTGACCTTGCGCCACAGCGTGGACTTGTCGATGCCGAGGATCTCGGCGGTGCGCGAGCGGTCACCGCTGGTCCTGCGCAGCGTCTTGCGGATGATGTAGGCCTCCACCTCCTCCAGGCTCTGCGGGTGCAGGTAGTCGAGCGGTTGCGTTTCGGCCGCCGGGCGCGCGCTTGCCAGGTGCGCCGGCAGCACGCCGGCATCGATGCGCTCGTCGGGGGCGAGGATCAACATGCGCTGGATCAGGTTCTCCAGCTCGCGCACGTTGCCGGGCCAGTCGTGCTGCATCAGCGCGGCCAGCACATCGGGCGCGATGCCGCTGGCCGGCTTGCCCAGGCGGCGCGAGTGCCGGTCGAGGAAGTGCATCGCCAGCAGCGGGATGTCGTCGCGCCGCTCGCGCAGCGGCGGGATCTCGATCTCCATCACCGACAGCCGGTAGTACAGATCATTGCGGAACTGACCCTTCTCGGCCAGCGCGGGCAGCGGCACGTTGCTGGCCGCGATCACACGCACGTCCACGCGCACCGGCTCGGTGGCACCGGCGGGGTAGAACTGGCCGTCCTGCAGCACACGCAGCAGCTTGGCCTGCAGCGCCGGCGGGGCGTTGTTGATCTCGTCGAGGAACAGCGTGCCGCCGTCGGCGGCCTCGAACAGCCCGGTCTTGTGGCGCTCGGCACCGGTGAACGCGCCGCGGCGGTAGCCGAACAGCTCGCTTTCGATCAGCGTGTCGGGGATCGCCGCGCAGTTGATGGCGACGAAGGGCTTGTCCTTGCGCGCACCCAGCTGGTGGATGCGCCGCACCACCAGCTCCTTGCCGCAGCCGCTCTCGCCGCTGACCAGCACGTTGGTGTCGTAGGCAGCGGCGGCCTCGATCATGCGTTGCACGCGCGCCAGCGCCGCCGACCGGCCCACCAGTTCCACCGGCGCATCGCTGCCTGCCGCGCGCGGTGCACGGCGCAGCCGCGCCGCCTCGGCCAGCGCCAGGTGGTATTGCAGCGCCGCCTCGGCGAGCGTGCGCAGCCGGTCGGTGTCGAACGGCTTCTGCACGTAGTCGAAAGCACCGTCCTTCAGCGCCGCCACCGCCGAGTCCACCGTCGCGAAGCCGGTCACCAGCAGCACCTGGCACAAGCGCTGCCGCGCCTTGACGAAACGCAGCAGGTCGAGCCCGTCGGCGCCGGGCATGCACAGATCGGTGATCAGCAGCGCCACGTCGCGCTCCTCGATCACGTCCATCGCTGCCACCGCGCTTTCCACCGCGATCACCTCGAAGTGCAACGCCGAACCGCGCAGCACCAGGCCGATCAGGTCGCGCATGCGGCGGTCGTCCTCGGCCACCAGCACCAGCGGCGCCGCTTCGCTCGCGGCTGCCCCGTGCGGTTTCGGTGCGTCGACGATCGGGCTCATCAGGCAACCGGCGCAGCCGTTCGCGCGCGATCGATCGCCGGCAAGCGGATGACGAAGCGCGCGCCGGGGGCGTGGCCGGCGTCGAGGTCGATGCGCCCGCCGCGGCGCGCCACCATCGCCTGGCTGATGAACAGGCCGAGCCCGGAGCCCTGGTTGACCTCCTTGGTGGTGAAGAAGGGATCGAACAGCCGCGCCCGCGCCTCGGGCGCGACGCCGGGGCCGTTGTCGGCGATGGCGATCATCGCCTGCCCGCGCTCGACCCAGGTGGAGACCTCGATGCGCGGCGAGGGCGTGTGCGCCAGCGCCTGGATCGCGTTGGACAGCACGTTGGTCAGCACGATGTCGATCTCGCCGCAGCCGCCCTCGGCCAGCGGCGCCTCCGGCGACAGGCGCAGGTCGATCTCGATGCCGTAGCGGCGCAGCCGGCAGTGGATGAAGGCGTCGATCAGTTCGCGCACCATCTCGTTGACGTCGCACGCCTCGCCGCTGCACTGATCCTTGCGCGCGTAGGCGAGCAGGTCCTGCACCACGCGCGAACAGCGCTGCGTCTCGCTGGCGATGATCTCGGCGTAGTCGCGCAGCGTCGGGTGCGCCGCCGCGCCGGCGCGCAGCAGCTGCGCGTAGCCCAGGATGTTGCCCAGCGGCGTGTTCATCTCGTGCGCGACGCCTGCGGCGAGCTGCCCCATCGCCACCAGCTTCTCGCGCATCGCCACCATTTGCAGCAGCTGACGCCGCTCGGTAACGTCCTGCAGGATCATCACGCCGCCGATGTCGTCCTGGCCGTCGGTGTAGAAGGCGAGGTTCACGCTGAAGGGGCGCGACCCGGCGCCGAGGTTCAGCATCAGCTCCTGCTCGCGCACCTCGTGCTTGTAGAGGAAGGCGTCGCGCAGCTGGTTGCGCCCCTGGTCGTCGAGCTGCAGCAGCTCGAACAGGCCGCGGCCGCTGAGCGCGCCCGGCGCAGCGCCGAACAGCGTCTCGGCGTGGCGGTTGGCGATCGAGACCTGCAACTCGTCGGTGATGCCCAGCAGCGCGCCGGGCACGCTCTGCAGGATCGCGTTGATGCGGTTGCGCTCGTCGAGGAAGCGCGTCTGGCATTCCTCGACGGTGCGGAACATCATCGCCAGCGTGGCCACGGTGGAGTTGTGCTCCGGGATCAGACGCCCCGCCGTGGTCCACGCCAGTCCGCTGTCCGGCGCGGCTTCGAGCAGGCCTTCGCGTGCACGATGGATCGCCTGCTCGAGTCGCCGCAGCGCGGCAAACTCGGCCGCGAGGCGCAGCAAGGTCCAGGTCAGCGCGCCGGCGATCAGGCTGCCGACGAAGCGGGCGGTGTCGTCGGCATGCCAGGCGCGGCTCAGCACGGTGTAGGCCGCTGCCGCCGCGAGGGCGGCCAGCGGCGGCAGCCAGGCGCCTGACCATGCGAAGCGGGCAGGCCGGGCCGGCGTGCGCTCGGCGCCGCGCTGGAGGCTCAACGGCTGATGGCTCACGCTCCCGCCCTCGTCATCCGGTCGCCGTCGTGCTTCCGGGTGGCTGCGCCGGGCTCGCCCCGCGCAGCGCGACCCTCTCAAGAAACAGAACTGAAGACCGCTGGTTTCATGCAGCGGCCTCCAACGGATTGATCTGGAACCCCAGCGCGGTGGCACGGCGTCTGAGGGCGGCGATGCTGCGCTGGCGTTGCTGCTCTTCGTAACGCTGCTGCCCCTGATCGACGAAGGCCTCGCCTCGGGTGAGCATGAAGTACACCATTCGAGCAAGCTTGTGCGCCGTGGCGGTGTTGGCCTTGGGCTTGTCCATGCGCGAGCACAGCCGGCGGTAGAACGCGCCCAGCGCAGACTCGCTGCGGTTCAAAGCCTGGGCCGCGAGCTTCAGTGCCTGACGCGCCCGATTGGCCGAGCGCTTGGTGCCCGAGGACAGCACCTTGCCCCCGCTGATCTTGGTACCTGGGCACAGCCCGAGCCAGGAGCAGAAGTGCTTGACGCTGGCAAAGCGGCTGACATCCGGGCCGATCTCGCTGAGCAGCTTCATCACCACCGTCACGCCCAGGCCGTTGATGCGCGTCAAGTCCACGCCCGCCCAGTTGGCCAGCCGCTGGCGGATGTCATGCTCGGCGCGTACCTTGCTGCCCGCACGTGGCAGCCGGCCGATGTCGACGTTGGCCGTGCTGCGCGCGTCCAGCAGCGCATCGAGCCGGGCGTCGCATTCGGCCAAGTGGCGGCCGATGTCGTCGTACATCGCCAGCGCCTGGCCGAGCACGAACAGGTGCTCCTCGCGCCAGTTACCCTCCAGCGCCTTGGCAATTTCGGTCTCGCTGGCCCTGACCCGACGCTGGCGATGGCGTGCCAACTGCTTGGGATCACGGACACCGGCAACGATGTCGCGCACGATCGCCTGGCCGGTGGCGCCCATCACGTCGCTCAAGACCTCAGTGAGCTGGATGTTCATCTGCACCAGCGCCTTTTGCATGCGCTGCACCCAGCTGGCCTGCTCGGTCAGCAGCGTCTCGCGCTGGCGCGCCACGGCGCGCAGCACGCACACCTCGGCGCTCGGTCGCCACGCCGCGCGCAGCAGCCCCAGGCTCATCAACTTCTGCAGCCACTGGCAGTCCTGCACGTCGCTCTTGCGGCCGGGCACGTACTTCAGCTGCCGCGCATCGACCAGCCAGACCTTCAAGCCGTGCTGCTCCAGCACCTCGAACACCGGGATCCAATACACGCCCGTGGACTCCACCGCCACCGTGTCCACACCCAGGCTCACCAGCCACGCAGCCAGCGAGCGCAGCTGCTCGGTCACCGTGCCGACCTCGCGCACCGGTTCGCAGCCGGCCGCTTCGGCCAGATGCCGCGGCACGGCCACCCAGTGGCTGGACGCCCCGATGTCGATACCCGCCGCGTTCGGGAACACCTCGTCTTCTCTCTTGCGCATCGCCATAGCCTGCTCCACCATCGTTGATGAACGGCAGCGCCATGCAAGGCGTCGATATCGACTCGATCTCTCAAACGGGATGCGGCTCACGCCGCTCACCACTGTCGCCGACGACCTGCGGACCATGCTCAGAAGCGGGCTCACACCGTGGCGTCCGATAACGCCACGGGCTCGCACCAATGACGTATCGGTCATGACGGCGCTGCCGTTCGCCTTGTAGCGCAGCAGCACCTTCGTTTCTTCGCGAACGCCGGGCGCGGTCATGGGCCTGGGATGCTCTCAAGAAACAGAACTGAAGACCGCTGGTTTCATGCAGCGGCCTCCAACGGATTGATCTGGAACCCCAGCGCGGTGGCACGGCGTCTGAGGGCGGCGATGCTGCGCTGGCGTTGCTGCTCTTCGTAACGCTGCTGCCCCTGATCGACGAAGGCCTCGCCTCGGGTGAGCATGAAGTACACCATTCGAGCAAGCTTGTGCGCCGTGGCGGTGTTGGCCTTGGGCTTGTCCATGCGCGAGCACAGCCGGCGGTAGAACGCGCCCAGCGCAGACTCGCTGCGGTTCAAAGCCTGGGCCGCGAGCTTCAGTGCCTGACGCGCCCGATTGGCCGAGCGCTTGGTGCCCGAGGACAGCACCTTGCCCCCGCTGATCTTGGTACCTGGGCACAGCCCGAGCCAGGAGCAGAAGTGCTTGACGCTGGCAAAGCGGCTGACATCCGGGCCGATCTCGCTGAGCAGCTTCATCACCACCGTCACGCCCAGGCCGTTGATGCGCGTCAAGTCCACGCCCGCCCAGTTGGCCAGCCGCTGGCGGATGTCATGCTCGGCGCGTACCTTGCTGCCCGCACGTGGCAGCCGGCCGATGTCGACGTTGGCCGTGCTGCGCGCGTCCAGCAGCGCATCGAGCCGGGCGTCGCATTCGGCCAAGTGGCGGCCGATGTCGTCGTACATCGCCAGCGCCTGGCCGAGCACGAACAGGTGCTCCTCGCGCCAGTTACCCTCCAGCGCCTTGGCAATTTCGGTCTCGCTGGCCCTGACCCGACGCTGGCGATGGCGTGCCAACTGCTTGGGATCACGGACACCGGCAACGATGTCGCGCACGATCGCCTGGCCGGTGGCGCCCATCACGTCGCTCAAGACCTCAGTGAGCTGGATGTTCATCTGCACCAGCGCCTTTTGCATGCGCTGCACCCAGCTGGCCTGCTCGGTCAGCAGCGTCTCGCGCTGGCGCGCCACGGCGCGCAGCACGCACACCTCGGCGCTCGGTCGCCACGCCGCGCGCAGCAGCCCCAGGCTCATCAACTTCTGCAGCCACTGGCAGTCCTGCACGTCGCTCTTGCGGCCGGGCACGTACTTCAGCTGCCGCGCATCGACCAGCCAGACCTTCAAGCCGTGCTGCTCCAGCACCTCGAACACCGGGATCCAATACACGCCCGTGGACTCCACCGCCACCGTGTCCACACCCAGGCTCACCAGCCACGCAGCCAGCGAGCGCAGCTGCTCGGTCACCGTGCCGACCTCGCGCACCGGTTCGCAGCCGGCCGCTTCGGCCAGATGCCGCGGCACGGCCACCCAGTGGCTGGACGCCCCGATGTCGATACCCGCCGCGTTCGGGAACACCTCGTCTTCTCTCTTGCGCATCGCCATAGCCTGCTCCACCATCGTTGATGAACGGCAGCGCCATGCAAGGCGTCGATATCGACTCGATCTCTCAAACGGGATGCGGCTCACGCCGCTCACCACTGTCGCCGACGACCTGCGGACCATGCTCAGAAGCGGGCTCACACCGTGGCGTCCGATAACGCCACGGGCTCGCACCAATGACGTATCGGTCATGACGGCGCTGCCGTTCGCCTTGTAGCGCAGCAGCACCTTCGTTTCTTCGCGAACGCCGGGCGCGGTCATGGGCCTGGGATGCTCAGAAGATCAACTGCACACCCAGTGTAGCCTGCCGGTAGTCGCGCAGCGCCTGGTTGAGCGGGTGCGGCGTGTCGAAGCGGACCTTGGCCAGCTCGGCGCTGACCTTGATGCGCTGGCCGTCGAAGTAGTAGTGGGCGCCGAGGCTGTTCCAGGTGTTGTCGTAGTACTGCGCGATGCCGGTCTTCACGGCGTAGTCGAGCCGCTCGTGGCGCCCGAAGAGCTGCAGCCGGCCCGGGCCGACCTTCGACGGCAGCATGTAGCCGGCCTTGAGATACCAGCCCTTCAGATCGGAGTTGGCGTTCAGCTCGGGGTCGGGCGACTGGCCGAAGGCGCCGCCGGTGTCGTACTTGAAGGTTGCCGCCGACAGCGTGTAGACGCCGGTGGCATGCGGCAGCTCCATGAAGGCGTCGAGCGTCGTGGCCTTGTAGCTCTTGACGTCGGCGCGCGAGAGGTAGTTGGCCCACGCCACGTCCTTCTGGGTGTCGTAGGCGGCGCCGATCGTCAGCACCTTCTGCGTGCCGAGGTAGGTGCCGAGGTAGCCGTAGTTGAACTCCGGGTCCCACAGGCTCACGTGCACGCGCCCCGTCACGCGCGGGCTGTCCTTGGGCACGTAGCTGCCTTCGCGGCCGTCGGCCACCATCAGGCGGTACTGCACACGCGCATTGAACAGGTTGCCCCAAACGGCGACGCCGGTGTCGCGCGTGCCGGCGAACGGCGTGTAGGAGAGCACCTCGGCGCGGTCCATCGTCAGCGGCTCGAGGCAGGCCTCGAGGTTTTCGCGCGAGAAAGCATTCTTGAACCGCCCCGCGATGAAGCGCAGCTCGTCGCTGTAGTCGAAGCTGATGTAGGCGTCGCGGAAGAACACGCTGCGGTCGTCGGCGCCGCCGCGGCTGTCGCCGCTGGCCTCGAGCTGGGCGTAGAAGCCGATCTGGTCGTTGTACTGGCCGCTGAAGGTGAGCCGGTTGCGGCGCAGGAACATGTCCCATGAGCGCGCGCCGTTGTCCGACGACGTGAAGCCGCGGCCCTGCAGCCAGCCCTGCAGCGAATAGGTGATGTTCAGGTTGCTGCCCGAGCCGAACTCGATCGTCGGCCCGGCCGCAGCGCCGAGCGGCAGCGCGGCCGCGGCGAGCAAGAGGGCCTTGCGTGCGGCCCGGCCGGGAACGGCCGGACGCCTCGTTGCGGTGTGGTGGCTCATCTCACTTCCCTCCGGTGTAGGCGGTCTGGACCTTGGCGAGGTCGGAGGCGTGGCAGCCGCTGCAAGCGCCGCCCGAATCGTCGCGTGGCTTGGCCAGCATCTTGGTGTGCGCGATGTCTTCCTTCATCACGCGCGGGTTGCCCTTGTGGCAGCCCGCGCATGAGTTGTTGACCTTGGCGTGGTGCACGTGCCACGGCGCCTTGGCCGGGTCGGCCGCGGGCGCCGCGGCACGCTTGCCGTTGTGGCACTTGAAGCAGCTCGATGCGCCCAGCCCGCAGGCGTTGGCCGGCGTGATCGGCAGCCAGTGCAGCGGGTCTTCGGCCAGGGCCTGCGCGGCCTCGCCACCCCAACCGGCGGCGTCGGCGCGCGCGTCGGCGTCGCGGCGATCGAACCCGGCCGACCACAGCAGCAGCGCCAACAGCACGCTGAAGCAGACGGTGCCCAGGCTGCGCGCTCGCGCTCGCCGACGCGGCCGTTGCCGGGCTCGTGCGGTCTCCCCCGAAGTGCTCTCGCTGTGGCGTGTCATCGACGCTGCTCCTGTGGTTGCAGTGGTGGACGGGATGCCGCTCGGCGCGGCGGCGCTGGCGCGCTGCCAGGCGACGGCGTGGCGGCGCTCGCGCCGAAGCGCGCGGCCAGGGCGCGCTCGATCGCGGCCTCGTCGAGATCGGACGAGCAGGCGCACACCGGGCCTTTGGATCGGTACTTCAACCGCGACGCCGGCGCCGCGGCGGGTGGCATGACGGCGGCGGAGGCGGCCGCTTCCGGCGTCGGCAGGCCTTGGGCCGCAGCCGTGGCGACGAATGCGCTCTGCGCCACGGACGCGGCGAGCACGACCCACACGATGGCCGAGCGGCCGCCGGCGACGGTGCGTTGCATCATCGCGGCAGCGCCGGCGCGCGCCGCCGGCTCCTCAAGACCCGTTGCCGTTCGGTCGCTGGCGCAGCCGCATCAGTTCGTAGCGCGTCGCCTGCACGCGGCGCAGCGCTTCCTCGAGCAACGGCCGCGCCGCAGCAGGCAGCCGCTGCGCGCGAGCCAGACTGTCGCGGAACGTGCGCTCGTAGTGCTCGCCCGGATGCACCGAGATGCGCAACTCCACGCTCCAGCCGGCGGCCGCCGGCGCATCGAAGCGCTGTACGAAGCGGCGCGATTGCCCGGCCGGAATGCGTGTGTCTTCGATCTCGCGCGTGATCGCGGTATCCACGCTCCAGCCGATCACCTGCCGGCCGAGCTCGGTGGTTCGTCCGTCGCGCTCCACGCGCACGAACTGCAGTTCGACCTTGGGCACCATGTAGGTGGGGAAGTGGTGTCCCGCGCCGATGTTGCGCACCGTCGCTCGCGCCTCGAAGCGCCCCGGTGCCACGGCCTCGACAGTGAGCTGCACGTCGATCGCGCGACGCGTCATCTCGGCATCGTGGATGCCGCGCCAGAGGTGGCGACGGTCGGGCATGTGGCACGACTGACAACTTTGCCCGCCGGCCATGCCGCTCGCCTGCCACTGCGCATAGGTGTCTTCGTGCAGCTTGCCGGCCACGCGCGGGCCGTCGTTCTGGAACTGGTGGCACGCGGCACAGAAGCGGCTGTCGCTGAACCCATCGGTCGCCACGAAGCCGTCGTGCGAGCTGGCGTCCGCGCGCGTGCGCGCCGGCGGCCCGTAGCGGCGATGGCCGCGCACGTGGCACGCCGCGCACACCAAGCCCTGGTGCGCCAGCGTCGCTTCGACGTAGGCCGGCGGCGGCCCAGCCGGCTGCGCCGGCCAGCCATGCTCGCGCGCGAGCAGCGCCTTCTGCTCGGCCAGCGGTGCGTGGCAGCGCAGGCAGCGGTTGGCACGGCCCTGGTCGAGCAGGTGAAGCTGCCACGTCAGCCCGGGCCCGACGCTGCGGCTGTGCAGGCTGGTCTGCCAGTCGCGCCACTGCGCCGGGTGGCACTGGCCGCAGGCCTGCGGCGACAGCGATGCCTCGAGCGCGCTGAACGACGGCGGCGGCGCACCCTGCGGCGGCAGCGGATCGGCCCAATGCGCGTCGACGAAGCGCTCCAGCGCCGCCGGATCGGTGCGCTGGCAGCCCGCCGGCAGGATGAGCGTCGCCAGCAGCGCCAGTCGCGCCAGCAGCAGGGCTCGCACGGCCAGCCGGCGCTGCGGCAGCGGCACAGCCATCATGCAGGCTCCGACGCGCGCGCTGCGGCGTGCCGCGCGGGCCGTGCAGGCCGTGCAGTTGCCACATGCTGCCGCTCAGCCGCCGCAGGGGTTGGAGGGCAGGCCGCCGCCGTCGGAGCTGTCGCTCTCGCCGGTCTTGTAGGTCTTGTCGGCGTTGACGATCGCCTGCGCCGAGTTGGCGTAGGGACCGACGATCGTGCGCGGTGCGACATCGGCGGAGCTCGGCGCGGGCCGGAAGTACGAGCGCAGGTCGGTGCGCCAGTGTGAGTTGGCCGGCAGGATCGCATTGCCTTTGTTGTCGGCGATATAGGACAGCGAGTTCCACTCGACCATCGCGCCGTCGTAGAAGCGCGTCGGCTTGCCGAGGATCACGGCGCTGGTGATGCCCGTGATCATCGCGCGGAAGGTGGTTTCGCAATAGACGTAGATCGTGTCGCCTTCCTGGTAGGCGTTGCCGGCGCCGACGAGCGCATAGCTGGAATCGACGAAGCCGATGCCGTTGGCGTCGGGTGCGCCGCTGAGGTACGCGGCCAGCACCGACTTCGGCCGGTAGCCGAAGCCCTTGGTCGAATCGAGCAGGTTGGTGTACTGCAGCTGCAGCGTGCCCCACGGATGGCCCTGGCGCGACCCGTTGTTCTGGAACGTCCACTTGTAGTTGGACGTGTCGGTGGGCGTGCAGTAGGCCGTGGTGCAGGGCTGCGCGCCGGCGGTGTTGGGGTCGACGTCCTCGCCGCGCTCGACCATCATGCCGGCGCTGTACTGGCCGAGGCTGCGCGCGTCCCAGATCAGCACGCCGTCGTTCTTGACGTTGTAGTCGCCGCCGGGCAGCGCGGCCAGCAGGTCCTGCATCGTGGCCTGGAGCTGCGTGTTGTCCACCAGCAGGCTCTTGACGCTCGCCGTGCCGCTGTTGGGTGCGACCGACGCGGTGGCCTGGAAATCGGCGGTGGCCATGCCGTTGCCGTTGAGCCATTGGTTGCCGCCGTTGAGCACGGCGAGGTGCGAGCGGTCCATGCCCCAGTAGCGCAGCGCGTACCAGATCCGGCCCTGCCCCATCGCGTTGGCGGTGCTGCCGGTGCCCATCGCCGCGACGATCATGTCGCGCTCGGGATCGATGTTGTACTTCTTGAGCAGGGCGTCCATCGTCGCGCCGTCGGGCACCATGCTCGGCGTCTCGATCACGCCGTTGCGGCGCGTCTGGATCCACTCGCTGCTGGGCGAGAGATAGGTGAAGACATTGACGCCGTCGGGCTTGATGTACTCGGCGCCTGCCGGGCCGGCGGTGGCCTGGAAGATGACCAGCTTGCCGCTCACGCCGGCCGGCCGCTGGCGCGGCCAGTCGGACATCCAGCGCTTCAGCGTGGCGCCGGTGACGATGCCGTCGACGTTGTCGTCGTAGCTGTCGGCCGACGTCTGGGCGAGCTGCGCCGGTGAGTTCACCTTGATGCGGCTGGCGACCGAGTTGCTCTCGGCCGCGCCGCCGCCGCAGCCGTGCAGCGTCAGCGCCAGCGCGGCGCTGCCGGCCAGCATCAGCAGGGTCCAGACTCGTTGTTGCATGGGTGCGTTCTCCTGCAGGGGTGGGATGAGCGCGTCGCCGCGCCTCGTTCGACTCATGGCGGTGCCGCGCCGGGCGACTTGCAGGCCACCGGCATCCAGCCGTCGGCGATCGCGTCGAGCAGCGCGTCGTACGGCGCGGCCAGCGGCAGCTCGCGTACCGACGCGCCGAGCTGCGCCAGCGCCTGCGCCAGCGGGTGCCCCGGGCCGGCGTCGGGCGCGCCCGACGCCGTGTGCACGATCAACACTTTCGCGGCCTTCGTCATAGGCAGTACACCGCGTCGCTCGCGACGATGCGCCGCGCCAGCTCGAGCCAGCGTTCGCCTGTTGCTGCGGGCAGCTCGTCGACCGGCACCTCGGCGAACTGCAGCGCCTCGAGTTGCGCCTGTGCCGCCTCGCCGGTGGGCATCGGGCCCCACAGCGCGACGCTCAGCGAGGCGTCGATGAGCGTCAGGCCGGCGGCGACGCGCAGCGCCTCCACCGGCTTGTCGATCGCCGCCACCAGGATCCGCTTGGCCATCGCGCGTCTCGCCTTCCTGTTCAGAGCACCAGCACCGCGTCGGCCGACTGCGTCAGCTTCGCGCCCTGGAACTGGCCGCCGATGACCACCGTGCCCTTGACCGAGCCCGCATCGAACTGCGGCGCCAGGTGATCCAGGCTGTGCTTGCACGCCGCCACGGTGTTGGGGCGCGCGCTCGCCTGCGCCATGAAGGCTTCATCGCTCAGCGCCAGCACGCCCGAGTCGGTCAGGAAGCAACGCGCGTCCCAGCCGCGCGCCGCGGCCGCGGCCAACAGTCCGGCCGCGTGGCCGGCGTGCCGCTGGTCGGTGACGATCAGGCCGAACAGCATCGCTTTCAGGCCTTGCGGATCGTCCAGACGTACTGGCCACCGCTGTCGGTGCGCTCGACGATGTCGTTGCCGTCGGCCTCGCACATCGCCAGAATCGACTCGCCGGACGACGGGTTGTCGAACACCACGGTCAGCGTGTCGCCGCTGGCGAGCTTCTGCATCGCCTTCTTGGTGTAGAGCTGCGGATGCGGGCACGAGTAGCCGCACACGTCGAGCTTCCACTGGCCGTCGGCGGTCTGGGTGAAGGACACCGTCACTTCGCTGCTCCTTCGCTGTTGTGTGGCCCTGGCGGATGGCGCTCGCTCGGCCGCGCCTCAGGACAGCGACAGTTCGTCGCCGCGCCGCGCCGACTGCCAATCGACCCACCAGGTGAAGACCTTCACACCGAGCCAGGCGCCGAGCGCCATGCCGGCCAGGAACAGCCAGCCGCTGGGGTCGCCGTTGGTCACGGTGGCGAAGAACGCGCCGATGTTGCAGCCCATCGCCACGCGTGCGCCCAGGCCCATCAGCGCGCCGCCGGCGAGCGCGAACAACGCCGTCTCGAGCGACGGCGTCTTCCACTTGAACTCGCGCCGCGCCATCGCCATCGCCGCCGCGCCGACGATGATGCCGACCGACATGAAGCCGGGTGCATTGAGCAGCGGGTTGGGCAGGCCGTTGTCGAGGCCGAAGTACAGGTTGTCGCGCATCGTCAGCCCGAGCCGCTCGAGCAGCCAGCCGCCCCACTGCGCTTCCTGGGTCGTGATGTACCAGTAGCCGGGGTCGAACACCGTATCCTGGATCGACAGGCCGTCGCGCCGGTTCATCGCCGCCAGCAGCTCGCCGAAATTGCCCACGCCGAAATGCTCGCGCATCACGCCGGTGGCCCACATGTGCGCGCCGGCGAGCACGCCGAGCCCGACGCCGGCGATCGAGGTGTTGCGCGACGAGGTGGCCATCGCCCACAGGCCGCGTGCGTGCTGGCGCAGCGTCGGCGCGGCGATGCGCTCGCGGCGCATGTAGCCGGGGCGGAAATACACCGCGTACAGCGCGAGCAACACCAGTCCCACCGGCAGCAGGGCCACCAGCAGCAAGTTGACAGCGGCGGCCAGCAGCGGCGATTCGGCCACGCCGAGCGCCTGCGCTGCGGTCGTCGCCTTCAGGTCCCACACATAGCCGGCGGTGAAGAGGTCGAACCAGCCTTGCGTGACGGTGAGCTCGGCCGGCATCTCCTTGGCTCGCGCCGACGCGGTCCACGACGCCGGTGCGAGCGCGTCGGCCCAGCCGCCGGCGGTGACCACCAGCGCCTGCGAGAACGAGATCGCGACGATCACCAGCGCCGAGCCGAGGTTGCCCTCGCCCGCCTTGTACAGCGAACCCGACGCGCAGCCGCCGGTGAACACCATGCCGAAGCCGAAGATCGTCGCGCCCACGACGATGTGCCAGCCCAGCGGGTTGGGGTGGAACGTGCTCAGTCCGGCCAGCCCGACGCCGGCGGCCACCAGCGCGTACAGCGCGACCGCGATCATCATCGCCACCGCCATGCGTGGCACGCGCACCGCGAACAGGTCGCGCACCGCCGAGGCCATGCAGAAGCGACCGTACTGCAGCAACAGGCCGTAGCCGACGCCGAACCAGGCGTACACGAGGATGTAGGCGAAGCGCCGGTCGATCACCAGCGCCCACAGCGACAGCGCCGCCATCGCCGCCAGCAGCCCGAGCGAGCGGGCAAGCGCCAGGCGCGGCGCGCCGGTCGCGAGGGGTCGGGCCGGGGCCATCGAACGCACGTCTACTGGCCCTTGCGCAGATAGACGCGCCAGCCGGCGGGCTCGCGGATCGTGGCCAGGTGCGTGCTGGTCAGCGACAGCGCGAGGGCGGGAAACCCCTCGACCGCGGGCGCGCTGTCGCAGCGCACTTCGATCACTTCTCCGATCTGCATATGGCCGAGCACCTTCATCGTCAACAGTTGCGGGCGCGGGCACATGGCGCCGATGCAGTCGACCGACTGCGCGATCGGCGTCGGGCCCAGGCCCGGCAGGTCGACCTCGGGTCGCGGCGGCGCGGGTTCGTGCGCGCGGCGCATGCGCCAGCGCGACCACCAACCTGAGCTGCTCGTCGTCACCTCGGCTTCCTCGCGAGCAGTCGACAAGCAGCTTGCATGCCAAGCGCTTGCCGGCGCCGGCGCACGCCTGGCGCGATGAAAACTGCAATCAGCGTGTGCGCTGCGCCGTGCTCGCGGCTTTCTGCAACGGCCAGGGTTGCAACACAAGCGCGGCGCGGCGCGCCGCGCCGTCAGACGTCGACGTAGGCGCCGCCGTCGTCGTCGTCGCGCGCCAGCCGCTCGGCGGCCTCGCGCTCGATGCGCGCGCGCTGCTCGACCATGCGGGTGCGGCGCTGCTCGACGCTGGCGGCCTTCATCGGGATCGTCATCTCGCCGAACAGCACCTGGCGCAGGAAGCGGTAGCCGAACAGCAGCAGCGCATGGTCGTCGATCAGCGCCTGGCGCAGCTCGTCGTCGGGCAGGTCGAACACGCCGCAGAAGGCGTCGCTCGCCACGAACGAGCGGAAGCGGTCGACGTCGTAGCAGGTCATGAAGAACAGCTCGAGGCTGCGCTTGCTCGGCTTGCCCACCGTCGGGCCCGTGCTCTTCTTCTTCAGCACCAGCTGGCGCCAGCCGCGCGCGAGTTCGTCGTACTCGACCACGCCCTGCTCGGCGCGGTAGGCGTCGATGGTCTGCGTGCGCGGCTCGCGGTGGCCGAGGCAGTGGTCCTCGCGCACGATGGCGTAGTACTGGCGGTCCACCGCCTCGTCCTGCTTGCGCATCGACAGCAGCGCCACGGGGTAGTAGCGGCAGGCGGTGGGGCGGTCGTCGTAGACGCTGCAGCCGGCGTCGGTCATGAAGCGGCAGGCGGTGCCGCCGTCCACCGGCTTCAGCTTGACGCCGGCGATGCCGTCCTTCTCCATCTCGTACGGCAACGTGTACTGCGCCAGGAACTGCGACGACGCCAGCTCGAGCCGGGCTTTCAGCCGCACGATGTCGACCGGCGTCAGCGCGATGTCGATGTTGCTGCAGCAGGCGTTCCAGCACGCGATGCCCTTGCGGCATTGGAACTGCAGCGGCGCGCTGCCCTCGAGCGTTTGCGGCGTGACCGGGCTGGCAACGAAGGGCGGCGTGTCGCTCATGATGGCGCTGGTTGACTGCAAGCCGGCTCGGGCGCCGGCTTTCGAGCTCGCAGGATACGCCGCTCGCCCTACTGCGGGCACGCGGCCGTGTCGCCGGCGACCTTGCCCACCAGCAGCAGGAAGCTCTCGAACGGGCCCATCACGCCCATGGCTTCCATCTTCGGGCCGACGAAGTTGAGGCGGCCGAACATCATCGCGCGCATCGGGCCGTATTCGCCGCGCCCCATCTCGCCCCAGCGCTCGGTGCTGGCGTGCATCACGTAGTCCACGCCGGAATCGAGCTGCGCCGTCTGCAGCTTGCCGCCGTAGTTGCACAGCGCCTTGCCGTCCTTGCCAGCGATGCGCAGCTCGGTGCGGCCGGCCTCGCCGCACTCGGTGCGGTACAGCTGCACCACCTTGAAGCCCTTGCCGCCGTCGTTCTTGATCCACGTGGCGGCCAGCTCGTCGGTCAGTGTGGCCGTGTGGTTCCACTGCTCGCAAGCCTGCGCCGTCCATTCCTCTGACATCAGCGTGCCGGCCTGCGCCTGCGCGCAAGCCGCGGCGAGCGCGCCGCAGGCGAAGAGTCGTCGCATCGCGGTCTCCTTCAGGGCGCGCGGCGCAGCGTCATCGCGCCGCGGATCTGCCCGGCCTGGTAACCGGTGGCGCGATCCTCGGGATAGAGCGCGCGCAGGCGCTCGACCACCGCCGGCTTGAGCTGCTCGACCGGGCCGTGGCACTGCAGGCACAACTGCTGCGTCGGCAGCGCGCGGATGTAGCGGCGCACCGGCTTGCCGGCGTCGTCCTTCACTTCCTCGGCCTTCTCCAGCGTGGCCGGGTTTTCGCCGGCAGCGGCGCGGCGGTCGAAGTCTTCCAGCGCCGCGCGCTCCCACGCATCGGGCACCGCCTTCGGGTTGCGGTTGCGCAGGCTGACGCGGCGCACCGCCCAGCCCGATTCGTCGGACGCCTCCTTCGCAAGCTGCGGCGCCTGCTCCTTGCACACCGCGATCGCGTTCTCGGGCCCGCCCTTGTCGATCTCGGCCTGCAGCACGGCAAGCAGCTTGGGCGGCACCGAGGTGGCGACCTTGCGCGCGTCGTCGAGCCACGCCGGCTGCTGCGCCAGCGCGGGCAGCGCAGCAGCGGCGAGCGCGAGCAGGGCGAGTCGGGTGCGGGCCATCAATGCGCGGCCGGCTTGAAGAGCTTGCTCTTGTCGACCAGATCGACGTGCTTGCGCTTGAAGCAGGTCCACTTCTTGGTGTTCTTGTCGTAGGTCGAGTTGACGAACACGTGCCAGTTCTTCTCGTCGACGCAGTTCTTGTCGGTGCGGTAGTAGAAGCCCGGGTAGCGCGATTCCTCGCGGAACTGGATGTGCTTCATGTGCGCTTCCGCGGTCAGGATGCGGTGGTAGTTCTCCCAGGCGCGCAGCAGCTCGTGCAGGTCCTTGGCGCGCATCTTGGCCGCGTCTTCCTTCAGCAGCTCGAGCTTCTCTTCGGCCACCTTGAGCATCACGTCGTTGGTGTTGTAGTAGGTGGCGACGCCGGCCACGTACTCGTCCATGATCTTCTGCAGCCTGAACTGCAGCATCTTGGGCGTGATGAAGTGCGGGTTGACGTCGATCGCGGTGGTGTAGTCCTTGTGCTTCAGGAAGGTGCGCACCGGCGCGTAGATCTGCTCGGCGAGCGTGGCCGCATCGGTGTCGAGCTCGGGCTTGAAGTCCTTGTTGTCGAGCGCGTACTTGACCATCGCCTTGGCCGCGATGCGGCCTTCGGCGTGCGAGCCCGAGCTGAACTTGTGGCCCGAGGCGCCGACGCCGTCGCCGGCGGTGAACAGGCCCTTCACGGTGGTCATCGAGCGGTAGCCCCAGCTCCAGCCGCGCGGCAGGTGCGCCGGCACGCCGTCGAGGTCGCCGTCGGCCGCGGTCGGCGCGCCGAGGTCGGTCGGGCCCGACACCCAGATGCCGCAGCAGCCCGAGTGCGAGCCGAGCAGGTAGGGCTCGGTGGGCATCAGCTCGCTCATCTTCTTCTCGGGTTCGATGTTCTCGCCGACCCAGATGCCGCACTGGCCGATGCACATGTCGAGGAAGTCTTCCCACGCCTCGGCTTCGAGGTGCTTCACTTCCTTCGGGCTCAGCGTCTCGCGCAGCTTGCCGAGCGCGGTGACCGTGTCCATGTAGATCGGGCCGCGGCCTTCCTTCATCTCCTTGAGCATCAGGTGGTTGCGCAGGCACGAGGCCGGCACGGCGGCCTGGCCGTACGGCGGGTAGTCGTCGAGCAACGCCTTGTTCTTGACCATGTAGTCTTCGCCGTAGGCGTTGACGGCCTTGGCCTTGAACAGCAGGAACCACGCGCCCACCGGGCCGTAGCCGTCCTTGAAGCGCGCCGGCACGAAGCGGTTTTCCATCATCGTGAGTTCGGCGCCGGCCTCGGCGGCCATCGAGTACGTGCTGCCGGCGTTCCACACCGGGTACCACGCGCGGCCGGTGCCCTCGCCCACCGAGCGCGGGCGGAACAGGTTGACGCAGCCGCCGGCGGCCAGCAGCACCGCCTTGGCCTTGTAGACGTAGATCTTGTTCTCGCGCACCGAGAAGCCCACCGCGCCGGCGATGCGGCTCGGGTCTTTCTTGTCATTCACCAGCTTGACGATGAACACGCGCTCCTGGATGCGGTCGAGGCCGAGCGCCTTCTTGGCCGCCTCGGCGACGATCCACTTGTAGCTCTCGCCGTTGATCATGATCTGCCACTTGCCCGAGCGCACGGGCTTGCCGCCGTCCTTCAGCGCGGGCAGGCCTTCCTTCTGGCTCTCGGCGCCGTCGTGGCGCACGCCGTCGGCGTCGGTCTTCCAGATCGGCAGGCCCCATTCCTCGAACAGGTGCACCGATTCGTCGACATGGCGGCCGAGGTCGTAGGCGAGGTCGTCGCGCGTGATGCCCATCAGGTCATTCGAGACCATGCGCGCGTAGTCGGCCGGGTCCTGCTCGGGGCCGATGTAGGTGTTGATCGCCGACAGGCCCTGCGCGACCGCGCCGGAGCGGTCCATCGCGGCCTTGTCGACCAGCTTGATCTTGAGGTCGACGCCGGTCTCGGCCTTCACGGCCTCGGCCCAGCGCATCATCTCGTAGGCCGCTCCGCAGCAGGCCATGCCGCCGCCGATCAGCAGGATGTCCAGGTCTTCCTGGACGACTTCGGGGTTCTCGAAGGTTCCCATGTTTCTCTCGCTTGGTTCTGGGGTTCAGCCGATCACTTCACACGCAGCAGTTCGCCGTCGCGGCCCTTGCGGTAGCCGCCGCTGGGCGTGAAGTAGCCCGGCTTGTCGATGTCGGCCAGCTTGGGCATGGTCTTGCCCGCGTAGGGCTGGATCGAGCCCTCCTCGGTGGTGCGGGTCGGGAACTTGAAGCGCTTGAGCGTGCCGTTGCGGAACTTGATCGTCCACATGATCGAGTCGGAGCCGCGCAGCGGCTGCACCGAGCCGCCGAGCGGCACGATGTCGGCGTAATGCCGCACCTCGATCGCGTTCTGCGGGCAGATCTTCACGCAGGAGTAGCACTCCCAGCACTGCTCGGGCTCCTGGTTGAAGGCCCGCATCGCATGGCCGGTCTCGGAGCCGTCCTTGTCGAGCTTCATCAGGTCGTGCGGGCAGATGTACATGCACGCGGTCTTGTCCTGGCCCTTGCAGCCATCGCACTTGTCGGTTCGCACATAGGTCGGCATTTGTCGTCGCTCCTTGTTTCGTTCAGCGGGCGGAGTGCCCCGTGAGCTTCACTTCCACGCGTTCATCGGCCGCGAGGCCGGCGTAATACTTGCGCAGCACGTCGAGCACCTCGGGCCGGCTGAATTCGGCCGGCACCTCGTCGCCCTCGGACAGCCACTTGCGCAGCTTGGTGCCCGAGACGAGCAGGCGATCCTTCTCGTCGTGCGGGCAGGTGCGCGCGCTGGCCATGCCGCCGCAGCGGTAGCACCAGAACGTCCAGTCGATCTTCAGCGGCCGCGTCTCGAGCGCGTCGGCCGGGATCTCGTCGAAGATGTGATGGGCCTCGAACGGCCCGTAGTAGCTGCCCACGCCGGCATGGTCGCGCCCGACGATCAGGTGCGAGCAACCGTAGTTCTGGCGGAACAGGGCATGCAGCAGCGCCTCGCGCGGGCCGGCGTAGCGCATGTCGAGCGGGTAGCCCGCCTGCACCAGTGTGGACGGCACGAAGTAGTTCTTCGCTAGCACGGCGATGGCTTCGGTGCGCACCTCGGCCGGGATGTCGCCGGGCTTGAGCGCGCCGAGCAGCGAATGCACCAGCACGCCGTCGCAGACCTCGATCGCCACCTTGGCCAGGTATTCGTGCGAGCGGTGCATCGGGTTGCGCGTCTGGAACGCCGCGATGCGCGACCAGCCGAGCGAGGTGAACAGCTTGCGCGTCTGCTCGGGCGTGAGGAACAGCTCGCCGTACTTCTCGGGGAAGCCGCCCTGCGACAGCACCTTGACCGGGCCGGCGAGATTCACCTCGCCCTGCTCCATCACCATCTTGACGCCGGGATGCTCCACGTCGGTGGTCTTGAAGATGCGCACGCATTCATGCGCCTTGTCGATGCCGTACTTCTCGTCGACGCGCATCGTCGCCAGCACGTGGCCGTCGTCGGGGTCGGTCAGCGCCACGTGCTGGCCGGGCTGGATCGCGCCGGCGCTGCCGGCGTCGGTCGACAGCGTGATCGGGATCGGCCAGAAGAGGCCCGAGGCCATGCGCATGGTGTCGCACACGCCGCGCCAGTCGGCGCTGCCCATGAAGCCGTCGAGCGGCGTGAAGCCGCCGATGCCCAGCATGATGATGTCGCCGCGCTCGCGCGAGCTGACGCGGATCTTCGGCAGCGTGGCGGCACGCGCGCGTTCTGCCGCGAGCTCGGCGCCGGCCAGCAACAACGGGCGCAGGGCCCCGCCGCCATGAGGGCGTACGAGCGGTTTCATGGGGCGATCCTAGGCACCGCGCAATCAAAGAAAAAGCTGACAATAGCGGTCAGCATGCCCGGAAAATCCGATCAAGCCCGCCCGCCCTTCGCCGGCCAGCGCCTGCGGGTCAATCTGCGCCAGCTCGAGGTGTTCGCGGCCACCGCGCGCGCCGGCACCGTGCGCGCGGCCGCCGACCAGGTGTCGCGATCGCAGTCGGCGGCCAGCGCCACGCTGGTGGAGCTGGAGGACACGCTCGGCGCGCAGCTGTTCGATCGCGTCGGCCGGCGGCTGCTGCTCAACGAGAACGGCCGCGCGCTGCTGCCCAAGGCAATGTCGCTGCTGGACCGTGCCGCCGAGCTGCAGCAGCTGTTCACCGCCGAGCACGATGCGCCGCTGCGCCTCGCGGCGAGCCTGACGATCGGCGAGTGCATGCTGCCCGACCTGCTCGCCGACTGGAAGGCGGCGCATCCGGCGAGCCCGGTGCAGTTGATGATCGGCAACACCAGCGAGGTCATCTCGGCGGTGGCGGCGTTCGACGTCGATATCGGCTTCATCGAGGGCCGGCAGACGCATCCGCAGCTCATCGTGCGCGGCTGGCGCAGCGACGAGCTGGTGATCGTGGCCGCGCCGGCGCACGCGCTGGCCGGCGGCACCGCCACGCTGCGCCAGCTGGGCGAAGCCACCTGGGCCCTGCGCGAGCGCGGCTCGGGCACGCGCGAGGCGGTCGAGCGCTGGCTGCTCGATCATGTGGGCTCGCTGCGCGTGGAGTTCGAGCTCGGCAGCCCCGAGGCGATCAAGCGGCTGGTCGGCACGGGCCATGCGCTCGGCTGCCTGCCGCGCGAGGTGGTGGCCCGCGAACTGGAGCAGGGTGTGCTGGTCGAGCTGGCCACGCGGCTGCCGCGCGCCACGCGCCGGCTGGCGATCGTGCTGCATCGCGACAAGCACCTCGGTCGCGGCGCGGAAGACTTCCTGCGCCACTGCACATCGTCCGGCGCGTGAGAACCGTCAATGCCGAGCCCCGCCGCCGGCCGGGCCGCGAATGCCATGATGGCGGGCATGCCCCGAACGGGGTCAAATAGGCCAAGCTCCAGCCGCCGACACAACGGCCCGTCGATGTTCCGCCGCGATTCCACCGCCGAACTGCACGCCGCGCAGGCCGCGCCCGGCCTCGCCGCGCATGGCGGCATCCTGGCCGAGATCACCGCCGGCGTGGCCGCCGGCGACGACGTGAACGAGGTGCTGCAGCGCTTCCTCGCGCCGCTGATGCGGCTGGCCGGCGCCCAGGCCGGATCGGTGCGCGTGCTGGCCGCCGACGGCAGCCGGCTGCTGCTCGTCGGCACGATCGGGCAGCCCCAGGTGATCGGCTGCGCCAAGCGCGAGGTGCTGGCAGGCTGCGGCGTCTGCGGCGCGGCGCTGAACCGCGGCGACCTCGTCTGGGCGCAGGACCTGGCGCCCTGCGCGCAGGACCATGCCGATGCCGTGCTCGCGTTCGACTGCCGCCGCGCGCTGGCCGTGCCGCTGCGCCACCGCGAGCGCGTGCTCGGCCTGTACAGCCTGTTCTTCGCCGGCCCGGCCAGCCTCGGCGACGAACTCGCCGCGCTGTTGAAGGCGGTGGGCGAGTTGCTGGGCCTGGCCCTGCACAACGCCCGCCTCGAGCAGGACCGGTTGCGCGCCACCGTGCTCGCCGAGCGGCAGGCGATGGCGGCCGAGGTGCACGATGCGGTGGCGCAGACGCTGGCCTTCGTGAAGATGCGCCTGCCGCTGCTGCAGCAGGCCATCGCCGACGGCGATGCCGGCGGCGCGGCGCGCTACTGCGCCGACGTGCGCAGCGCCGTCAGCGCGGCGCACACCAACCTGCGCGAGGTGCTGACCCACTTGCAGGCGCCGATGGACCCGCTCGGGCTCAAGCATGCGCTGCAGATGGCCGTGCTGTCGTTCCAGCAGCTGACGCAGATCGAGCTCGACTTCGCCGACGGCGTGCCCGCGCTGGCGCTGGCGCCGGCGCAGGAGTTCCAGGTCTACCGCGTGGTGCAGGAGGCGCTGGCCAACATCGCCAAGCATGCCAATGCCAGCCGGGTGTGGCTGACGATCGAGCAGCGCGACGATTGCCTCGCCGTGCGCATCGAAGACGACGGCGCCGGCATGGCGCCGGCGCACGACGGCGAGGATGCGTCGCACCTCGGCCTCGGCATCATGCGCCAGCGCGCGGCGCAGCTGGGGGGCGCGCTGGCGGTGTCGTCGCGGCCGGGCGGCGGCACCTGCGTCGAGCTGAGTCTGGCCTACCCGGCGCCCGGCGCCGCGCAGCGCCACGGCGCCGAGGAGGTGGCGCGATGAACGCGGCCGCGCCGTTGCGCGTGGTCCTGGTCGACGACCATGCGCTGTGCCGCAGCGGCCTGTCGGACCTGCTGCACCACCGCACGCAGATCAGCGTCATCGCGGCGCTCGGCGACCCCAACCAGGTCGCGCCGGTGCTGCGCGAGCACAAGCCCGACCTGCTGGTGCTCGACCTGCGCATGCCGGCCACCGACGGCCTGACGCTGCTGCGCCGGCTGCGCGCCGAGGGCATCGACACGCCGGCGCTGATCCTGACGATGAGCGACGCCGAGGCCGATCTCGGCGCGGCGCTGCGCGCCGGCGTGCGCGGCTACCTGCTCAAGGACATGGAGCCCGAGGAGATCGTCGCCGCGATCGAGCGTGCCGCGCGCGGCGAACTCACCGTGGCGCCGGCGATGACGCTGAAGCTGGCGCAGATGCTGCAAGGCGGCGGCAAGGGCGACGACCGGCGCGACCTGCTGGGCTCGCTGACCGAGCGCGAGCGCCAGATCCTCGACCACCTGGCGCGCGGCGCGAGCAACAAGGCGATCGCGCGCACGCTCGACATCAGCCACGACACGGTGAAGCTGCACGTGCGGCACATCCTGTCGAAGCTGAACCTCAGCTCGCGCGTCGAGGCGGCGGTGTTCGCCGTCGAGGCGCGCGCGCGCGAGGGTCAGACGGGTGGCGCCGGGCGCTGAGGCGCGCCCTCGCGAACGGATTCGCCGAACCACGCCAGCCGATCGCGCAGCCGCACGACGTCGCCGACGATCGTCAGGCAAGGCGTTTGCAGCCCGGCCGCGGCGACGCGCGCGGGCAGCTCGGCCAACGTGGCGCTGACCACGCGCTGCCGCGGTGTCGTGCCCTGCTCGACCACCGCCGCCGGCGTGTGCGGCGGCAGGCCGTGCGCGACGAGCTGCGCACAGATCCCGGCCAGACCGGCCAGGCCCATGTAGATCACCGTCGTCTGCCGCGGCCGCGCCAGCGCGGGCCAGTCGAGGTCGCAGCTGCCGTCCTTGAGGTGGCCGGTGGCGAACAGCACCGATTGCGCATGGTCGCGATGCGTCAGCGGGATGCCGGCATAGCTGGCCACGCCGCAGGCGGCGGTGATGCCCGGCACGACCTCGAACGCGATGCCGGCCTCGGCCAGCGCCTGCAGCTCCTCGCCGCCGCGGCCGAAGACGAACGGGTCGCCGCCCTTCAGGCGCACGACCTGCCGCCCGGCGCGGGCCAGGCTCACCAGCAGCGTGTTGATGTCGTGCTGCGGCAGCGCGTGGTTCGCGCGCTGCTTGCCGGCGTAGATGCGCTCGGCCTGCGGCCCGATCAGCGCCAGCACGCCGTCGCCCACCAGATGGTCGTAGACCACCACGTCGGCGCACGCCAGCAGCCGCGCCGCGCGCAGCGTCAGCAGATCGGGGTCGCCGGGGCCGGCGCCGACCAGGACGACGCGGCCTTGTTGCGCGCCGCCGGGTGACGCTGCGGCCTTGGCGTCGCGCCGCAGCAGCCGCTGGAGGTCGACGAAGTCGTTCATCGCCGCGGCCTTCAGTGTTCGCCCTTGGTGCGCAGCAGGCCGGCGAGCCGGTTGCCCTGCTTCTGCGGCCCGCCGCGCGGAAACAGCTCGTGCAGGTGGTGGTTGCTGCCGCGCTCGCGGCCCCAGCGCGCGCTGAAGTGGCGGATCATCACGCGCACCTGCGGCTGCACGCCGTGCTCGGCGTAGTGCTCGCGCAGGAAGCGGATCAGCTCCCAGTGATCGGCCGTGAGCACCAGGCCCTCGCGCGCGGCGAGCGCGCGCGCGAAGGCTTCGGACCAGTCCGACAGATGCAGCAGGTAGCCCTCGCTGTCGACGGCGATCGGCCGGCCGTCGACCATCACGTGGTGCTCGTGCGACGGTGTGGGCGATCGTGCGGTGCTCATCGTCGATTCAGGCCGCCTGAGCGCGCTGCGCCGCCTGCTGCCGCGCCGCACGCACGTAGGCCATGAAGCGCTGCGGCCACGCGTTGCCGCCGGTGGCGCGCAGGTGCGTGTACGAGGCGAGCAGCCGGTGCAGCGTCAGCCCGTCGTTGCGGCCGTCGATGCCGTGGCCGCGCCGCATGCGGTAGGCGAAGCTCACGCCGGGATCCAGCGCCTCGAGGCTCGAGTGATGGAACTCATGGCCCTGGCGCAGGCTGCCCGCGGCGGGCGCGCCGTCGAGCGTCGGCCACGGGAAGGCGGCGGTTTCTTCCACCTGCACGTAGCCGCGGCCCATCGGGCGCGGATGCATCACCGCGTCGCCGGGAATCGCGCCGACCATCTGCGCCACGCGGTCGCCCCAGCGGATCGAGCGCGCCAGGAACATCAGCCCGCCGCATTCGGCATAGGTGGGCAGCCCGGCCTCGATGGCGCGGCGCAGTTCGGCGCGCAGCGCGGCATTGGCTTCCAGCGCGGCCATCGCGGTCTCGGGGAAGCCGCCGCCGATAAACAGACCCTCGAGCGCCGGCAGCCGCGTGTCGTGCAGCATGTCGATCGGCACCAGCGCGGCGCCCGCGGCCTCCAGCGCCGCGAGATCGTCGGGATAGTAGAAGCCGAAGGCGGCGTCGCGCGCGATGCCGATGCGCAGCCGCGCGGCTGCGCTCGCCGGCGCCGGCTCCTGCGGCAGCGCCACCAGCGGCCACGGCGGCGCAGTGGCGGCGAGCGCGAGCACGCGATCGAGATCCACCTGCGCGGCGACGGCGCTCGCCATGGCGTCGATGCGCGCGTCGGCATCGCCGGCCTCGGCCACCGTGAGCAGCCCGAGGTGGCGCTCGGTCATCGCCAGGCGCTCGTCGTGCGGCAGCGCGCCGAGCACGCTGACATCGGTGTAGTGCTCGATCACCGCGCGCAGCTTGGCCTCGTGGCGCGAGCCGCCGAGCTGGTTGAGGATCACGCCGCCGATGGCCAGGCCGCGGTCGAAGGCCTGGTAGCCGAGGACCAGCGGCGCGATGCCGCGCGTCATGCCGCGCGCGTCGAGCACCAGCACGACCGGCAGATCGAGCCGGTGCGCCAGCGCGGCGTTGCTGTTGCTGCCGTCGAGCGCCAGGCCGTCGTACAGGCCCTTGTTGCCCTCCACCAGCGCCAGATCGGCGTCGCCGGCATGGCGCGGCAGCGCGGCGGCGATCTCGCCGTCGTGCATCAGGTGCGGGTCGAGGTTGATGCAGGCGCGGCCGCTGGCGCGCGCGAGCCACATCGGATCGATGTAGTCGGGCCCCTTCTTGAAGGTCTGCACGCGCAGGCCGCGCCGCGCGAAGGCGCGCGCGAGGCCGATCGTGAGCGTGGTCTTGCCCGACGACTTGTGCGCCGCCGAGATCAGCAGGCGCGGCAGCTTCACGGCGCCTCCTTCGGCGGCAGGTCGTCCTGCGGCAGGAAGTCGAGCACGCGCACGCCCACGGTGGTCAGCACGAAGGCGGCGCCCAGGCCGCCGAGGCCCAGCAGCAGCTCGGGCCAGCTCGGCGCGTAGTGCGCCACCGCACCGTCGCCGAACGTGCTGCGCGCCTCGTGCCCGGGAAAGATCTCGAGCGGGAACACCTGCCCGCCGATGACGAAGACGCCGAGGAAGGCAAAGGCGCCGAGCACCACGGCCAGCGCCGCCGCCAGCACAGCGCGCGCGCTGCCGGCGGCCGGCCCGAACAGCAGCACCAGCGGCAGCACCGAACCGAGCACCACGTAGCCGAGCCAGAACAGCGTGGCATAGGCGCCGCCGCCGTTGCGCCCGAGCAGGATGAAGGCCTCGAAGCCGGCCTGGCGCGCGAAGTAGCCGTTGGTCATGTGATAGACGGCCACCAGGTACAGCGCCGCGGCGACGAACACGCCCAGCAGCCGCGCCAGCCGCCGCTGCACCGCGGCGTCGAGCCGGCGCGCGTTCCACGCGTACATCGACGACTGCGCGAGCAGGAAGACGGCCAGCCCCCAGCCGAACGACAGCACGATGAACAGCGGCGCCAGCAGCGCCGACTGATACGCCTGGCGCGCGACCAGGAAGCCGAAGATCGAGCCGGTGCCGGTGGTCAGCACGAAGCGCCAGATCAGCGCGGCGATGCCGGCCGGCTTGGAATACGCGTTCATGCGGCGCTCGAACATCGTCCACAGGTAGATCGCCACGATGGCGAACATGCCGCTGTAGAGAAACACGTTCCACGCGAACACCGAGCTGAAGTTGTAGCGCGTGGCGGCGACGATCACGCGGTCGGGGCGGCCGAGGTCGAGCATCAGCACCATCAGGCCGCCGGCCAGCAGCGTGAGGCACAGCAGGCCCGACAGCGGCGCGCGCTTCTTGTAGACCGGCTCGCCGAACACCGAGCCGATCGAGGCCACGTTGAGCACGCCGGAGGCGGCCACGATCATGAAGATCGCGAACACGTGCGGCGCTCCCCACACCACCTGGTTGTCCATGCCGGTGATGGCGTGGCCGTGCTGCTCCATCGTGTGCGCGGCCAGCAGGCCCACGACGGTGAGCGCGCCGCCCGCCGCGAGCAGCAGCCAGAACAGGCGCGATTCGACGCGCTGGAAGCGGTTGCCGAACAGAGGGTCGCTGTTCATCTAGAGCCCCTGGTAGCGCACGCCGGGGTCGAGCCGCAGGTCGGCGCGCAGTTGCGTCGACCCCGCTTCGCGCACGCGGCGCGAGATCTCGCTCGCCGGATCGGCGAGGTCGCCGAACACGATCGCGCCATGGCCGGCCTTGGTGCAGGCCTCGGTGCAGGCGGTGGTCTTCTCGCCGCGGTCGATGCGCTGCACGCACAGCGTGCAGTTCTCGACGCAGCCCTTGCCGCGCGGCACGTCGGGCAACTGATTGGCGAGCGGCTCGTGCACGAACGAGCGTGCCTTGTACGGGCAGGCCATCATGCAGTAGCGGCAGCCGATGCAGATGTGGCGATCGACCAGCACGATGCCGTCGGCGCGCTTGAACGAGGCACCGGTGGGGCAGACGTCGACGCACGGCGGCTCGGCGCAGTGCTGGCACATCACCGGCACCGAGGCGCGGCGGCCGGTCTTCAGCTCCTTGATCTCGACCTTGCGGATCCACTGCGCATCGGTCGAGCGCGTCGGCGCGGCGAGGCCGTTCTCGGCCTGGCAGGCGCCGACGCAGTCGGTGCAGCCCTCGGCGCACTTGGTGGTGTCGACCAGCAGGCCCCAGCGCACCTTGGGGTTAGCGCCGGCACTGGCGGCCGGGGTGGTTGGCGCGGCGCGCGCGACCTCGATCAGCCGGATGCCGGGCGCCAGCGCCACGCCGCCGAGCGCGGCCGCGGCCGTGCCAAGAAATCCGCGGCGCTTGGTGTCGCTCATGGCGCCTTCACCGCTGTGGTTCGCACGGGCTTGGACGCATGGCACTCGAAGCAGTCGATGTGCACAGCCGCATAGGCGTGGCAGCTGACGCAGAAGTCGCCCGGTGCCGCCGCGACGCTGCCGCTCGTGCGGCTGGCATGGCAGTCGATGCAGCCCTTCAGGCTGTGCTTCGCGCCGCGGATGCCGCCGTGCACCGTGGCGTCGCGCTGGTGCGTCAGCATCGTCATGTGCGAGCGGCGCATCGTCGCCGTGTCGTCGACGCAGCGCTCGCCCTGGCGTGCCTTCTCGATCGCCGGGCCGAGGCCGCGCGCGGCACCGTCGGCAGCGACGGCCGCGACGGCCGTGCAGGTCAGCAGCGCGAGCAGCCAGCGGCGCATGGAGTCACTCGCCCAGGCCCATCTGGATGTAGCCGGTGGGGCAGACATCCTTGCAGATGTGGCAGCCGACGCACTTGGTGTAGTCGGTGTCGACGTAGCGGCCGGTCGTGCTCTTGGATTTGGGCACCTTGAACACGGCCGTCTGCGGACAGTAGACGACGCAGTTGTCGCACTCGAAGCACAGCCCGCAGCTCATGCAGCGCTTGGCCTCGCCTACAGCCTGCGCCTCGAGCAGCGGCAGCATGCGCTCCTCGAAGTTGTCGAGCGCCTGCTCCTTGGTCAGCGTGATCACCTTGCGCTTGTTGCGCGGCGTGAACGGGAAGTGGCCGAGGAACAGCTCGCCGTGCGGGATCACGTAGCGGTCGGAGCGGTTGTCGAAGTTGTGCACCGCACCGGTCGACGCGTCGGTGCCGCGCATCGGCTCCGACACGTCAGTCAGCTTGATGCCCTTCTCGACCAGCTTGCGCATCAGGTCGAAGGCATGCACGTCGACCTTGGGCCGCTTGTCCTGCGGCTCGCCGCGCAGGTGGCGGTCGATGCCGTCGGCGGCGATCGCGCCGTGGCCGATGGCGGTGGTCAGCAGGTGCGGGCGGATCACGTCGCCGCCGCAGAACAGCCCCGCCTGGCCCTGCACCTGGTAGTTCTTGTCGGCGGCCAGCGCGCCCTTGCCGCCGTCGAGCGCCTCGAGCCCGGTGAAGTCCACCGCCTGGCCGATCGCCGAGACGATGAGGTCGGCCTCGATGTCCTGCTCGGTGCCGGGCTGCGTCTTGATCTCCAGCCGGCCGCCGGTCATCTTCGCTTCGCACTTCACCACGCGCAGCGCGGTGGCGCGGCCCTGCGCGTCGCGCAGCACCGCCACCGGCGCCAGGCCGCCGCGGATGGCGATGCCCTCGGCCAGCGCGTGCTCCACTTCGTGGCGGCTGGCCTGCATCTTGTCGACCGCGAACACCGAAGTCAGCGTGACCTCGGCGCCGTGGCGCGCCGACAGCGTCGCGGCGTCGTGCGCCGCGAAGCCGGCGATCGCCATCTCGGGGCGGTCGGATTCGTGCGCCTGATCGATGTGGCCGAGGCGCCGCGCCACGGTGGCCACGTCGACCGAGGTGTCGCCGCCGCCGACGACCACCACGCGCTTGCCGACGTGGCGCATGCGGCCGTCGTTGAAGGCCTTCAGGAACGCGGTGGCGGTCACCACGTTGGGTGCGTCGCTGCCTTCGCAGGGCAGCGGCCGGCCGTTCTGCGCGCCGAGGCCGAGGAACACGGCGTCGAAGTCCTTGCGGATCTGCTCCAGCGTGATGTCGGTGCCGATGCGCGTGTTCATGCGCGCGCCCACGCCGAGGTCGAGGATGCGCTGGATCTCGGCGTCGAGCACGGCGCGCGGCGTGCGAAAGCCCGGGATGCCGTAGCGCATCATGCCGCCGAGTTCGGCGCGCTCGTCGAAGATCGTGACGTCGTGACCCTTGCGCGCGAGCTGGTAGGCGGCCGACAGCCCCGCCGGCCCGCCGCCGATGACGGCCACCTTCTTGCCGGTCTTGCGCTCGGGCTTGGCAAACGCCAGCTTGTGCTCGATCGCCCATTCGCCGAGGAAGTGCTCGGCCGAGTTGATGCCGACGAAGTCTTCCACCTGGTTGCGGTTGCAGCCCGACTCGCACGGCGCCGGGCACACGCGGCCCATCACCGACGGCAGCGGGTTGGCCTCGGTGAGGCGCCGCCACGCGTACTCCTGCCACGCCATGCCGGCCGGCGGCTTCTCGATGCCGCGCACGATGTTCAGGTAGCCGCGGATGTCCTCGCCCGACGGGCAGCTGCCCTGGCACGGCGGCGTGCTCTGGATGTAGGTCGGGCACTTGTGCGAGTGGTCGGCGTCGAAGATCTCCTGCTGCCACGGGCGGTGCTTGTGGTCACCGTCCTTGTAGCGGCGGAAGGTCAGCGGTTTGGTTTCGAGGTTGTCGGCGGAACTGGACATCAAGGTTCTCCGGGTCGCTCCGATGGGTTGTGCCGGGCGCTCACTTCACGAGCCGGGCGATGCCCACCGCGTTGAGCACGTATTTCTCGAACGCGGGCTCCGAGCTGCCGCTCTTCATCTTGCGCAGGAAGTACTTCTCGAAGGCGATCTTGGCCAGGTGCACCCACTTGCCCTTCTTGAACCAGTTGACGTTGCGCGGCGGGATCTGCGGCAGCGCCACGAACGCCGCGCCGGTGTCGCCCATGTCGGCCAGGCAGATCGCGTTCCACGTCGCCTTGGCGGTGACGGGCTTGCCGGCCAGCTCGTCGGCGATGTTGTGCACGATCGCCGAGACCATGGTCTCGATCATGTAGCCGGTCTTCGGCGCGCCGGTGGCCACCGGCGTCGCCTCGACCGGCGGGATCGCCACGCACACGCCGGCCGAGAAGATGTTCTTGTACTTCTTGCTGCGCTGGTGCTCGTCGATCAGCACGAAGCCGCGCGGGTTGCACAGCTCGGGCACCGCAGCCACCGCGTCGACGCCCTTGAAGGCGGGCAGCATCATCGCCAGCTTGAAGCCGATCTCGTGCTCCTTGACCGGCTCGCCGCGGTCGCTCATCTCGGTGGCGAAGAGCTTGCCGGCCTCGACCTTGTGCGTCTTCGCGTTGACGACCCACTTGATGTCGTGGTTGCGGAACTCCGACTCCAGCAGCGACTTGCTGTCGCCCACGCCGCCGAGCCCGAGGTGGCCGATGTAGGGCTCGCTGGTCACGAACGTGATCGGCACCTTGTGGCGCATCTTCTTCTTGCGCAGGTCGGCATCGAGGATGAAGGCGAATTCGTAGGCCGGCCCGAAGCAGCTGGCGCCCGGCATCGCGCCGACGACCAGCGGGCCCGGGTTCTGCAGGAAGGCCTGGTAGTCCTTGAAGAAGGCTTCGGCATGATCGACCGTGCACACCGAGTGCGTGAAGCCGCCGCCGCCGGAGATGCCCGGGCCGGCGCCCGGCACCTCCTGGAACGCGAGCTTGGGGCCGGTCATGATCACCAGGTAGTCGTAGGCCAGGCTCTGGCCGCCGTCGATCGTCAGACGGTTGGCCGCGGCGTCGATCGCGGTCACGGGCCGGCCGACGAAGTCGACGCCCTTGCGCGCGAGCAGCGGCGCGATCGGCAGGATCACGTCTTCGCGCTTGCGCCAGCCCACGGCCACCCAGGGGTTCGACGGCACGAACTGGAAGTAGTCGACGGCGCTGACCACGGTGACCTTGTGCTCCTTCGGCAACGTGTCGCGCATCTCGTAGGCCGCCGGCATGCCGCCGATGCCGGCACCCATGATCACGATGTGGGCCATGTCGGGTCTCCTCTCGGGTTCGTTCAAGCGGCGTCGCCGAGCCGGATCGCGCGACTGACGAGCTGATGCACGCCGCCGACCAGGCTCATGTCGAAGCCGTAGCTCGGCAGCACCTTGCTGAACTGCGCCTTGCAGATGGCGCAGATGGTGGCCATGAAGTTCACGCCGTGCGCGTCGACGACGCTCTTGAGCGCCTCCATGCGCGGCAGCGCGCCCTTGACGCGCAGCTCGAGCAGATCGTCGGTGAGCAGCCCGCCGCCGCCGCCGCAGCAGAACGTGGCCTCGTGCGTGGTGCCGGGCGCCATCTCGACGAAGCGGTTGGCCACCGTGCGGATGATGGCGCGCGGGATCTCGAACTGCCCGCCGGGCGAATCGCCCATGCGCGAGCCGCGCGCCACGTTGCACGAGTCGTGGAAGGTGATCACGCGGTCGTCGTTCTTTTCCTTGTCGAAGCGCAGCGCGCCGCGCTGGATCAGGCTCCACGTGAATTCGCAGATGTGCATCGGCTGCTTCACCGCGGGGTCGAGCTGCTTCTGCAGTTCGACGGCGAACGGATCGGTGCCGCCGGCGCCGATGCCCACCAGCGTGTTCCAGAAGCTGTAGGCCACGCGCCAGGCATGGCCGCACTCGCCGACGACGATGCGCTTGACGCCCAGCTCCAGCGCCGCCTCGCGGATGCGCAGCGCGATGGTGCGCATCTGCTCGTAGTTGCCGATGAACAGGCCGAAGTTGCCGGCCTCGCTGGCCTTGGCGCTCAGCGTCCAGCTGATGCCGGCGGCGTGGAACACCTTGGCGTAGCCGATCAGGCTTTCCACGTGCGGCTCGGAGAAGAAGTCGGCGCTGGGCGTCACCAGCAGCACCTCGGCGCCGGCCACGTCGAGCGGGAAGCGCACGTCGATGCCGGTCTCGTCCTTGGTGTCTTCTTCCAGCCCGGTCAGCGTGTCGGCCAGCGCCGGCTCGGGAATGCCGAGGTTGTTGCCGATGCGGTGGACCTTGCCGATGATCTCGTTGGCGTACTTCTGGCCCAGGCCCACCGAGTCCATGATCTCGCGCGCGGCCATCGTCACCTCGGCGGTGTCGATGCCGTAGGGGCAGAAGACGCTGCAGCGGCGGCATTCGCTGCACTGGTTGTAGTAGCTCCACCACTGGTCGAGCACGTCCTTGGTGAGGTCGACCGCGCCGACCAGCTTCGGGAAGTGCTTGCCCGCGAACGTGAAGTGGCGGCGGTAGACCGCGCGCATCAGATCCTGCCGCGCCACCGGCATGTTCTTCGGGTCGCCGGTGCCGAGGAAGTAGTGGCACTTGTCGGAACAGGCGCCGCAGTGCACGCAGGCATCCATGTAGACGCGCAGCGAGCGGTACTTGCCGAGCAGCTCGCCCATGCGTGCGATCGCGCGCTGCTGCCAGCCGTCGGTGAGCTCGCCGGGAAAGCCGATCGCCTCCTGGATCTTGGCCGTCGCGACGAAGGGCTTGCTGTGCGCCATCGCGCCTTCGGCGACCAGCGGGATCACCGGGTAGGGCTCGAGCTTGGGCGTCTCGAACGCGGCGGTGGCCATCGCGGGGCGCCTAGCTCTTCTCGAGCGCGGGTTTGTCGAGCGCCGCGGCCCAGGCGGCGATGTGGCGCGCCTCGCGCGGCGTGTCGGCCTGGTTGCGCGTGGGGCTGAAGAGCAGGCCCGGCGCATGCAGCAGCTTGGAGATCGGGAACACGATCATCAGCAGCGCCACCAGGCTCAGGTGCAGCAGCAGCAGCGGATCGGCCGGCAGCGGCTGGATGCTCAGGCGCATCAGGCCGAGCATGAACGCCTTGAGCGCGACGATATCGGTGTGCGCCACGAAGCGCATCGCCAGGCCGCTCGCCGCGATCGCCAGCAACAGCGCCAGGTGCAGGTGGTCCGACGGCGTGGAGATGTAGCGCACGCGGTCCACCAGCATGCGCCGCGCCCACAGCCCGGCCAGCCCGGCGGCCATCGCGAAGCCGGCATAGGTGCCGAAGAACTGCACGAACACGATCGGCGCCCACACCGGCTGCTGGAAGTAGCGCACGTGGCGCAGCAGCACCAGCAGCAGCGCGGCATGGAACAGCCAGCCGAAGCCCCAGGTCCACTTGCTGCCCTTGAACAGGCTCTCGAAAAACACCACCTCGCGCGTGATGCGCAGCACCACGCCGCCGGTGGTGATCGGCGCCGGCGTGGTGGGGATCAGCAGCGGCGCCGGCGTGCGCAGGTACAGCCCGATGCGCAGCGCGAGGCCGACGACGAGCATCGCCGTCGCGGCATAGAACAGCACCGCATAGCCGATCGCCAGCGCCGACATCGAAGCCTGCTCGCGGCGTTGGGGGTCGGCGGCGCGCTCAGACGCAGCCGGTCGGCTTCGGCAGGCCGGCGATCTTGCACGCCTGCTTGGCCGGGCCGTAGGGGAACAGCTCGTAGAGGTACTTGCTGTTGCCCTTGTCGGGGCCGAGCTGCTTGCCGATCGCCTTGGTCAGCACGCGCACCGCCGGCGCGATCTGGTACTCGTTGTAGTACTCGCGCAGGAAGTTCACGACCTCCCAGTGGTTGGGCGACATCTCGACGTTCTCGCCCTTGGCGATCGCGTTGGCGATGTCTTCGTTCCAGTCGGCGAGGTTGACGAGGTAGCCCTCCTCGTCGGTCTCGTAGGACTTGCCGTTGACTTCGATGGGCATGGCTTCGCTCTCCTTGCAGGTTCTACAGCCAGGTTTGGTTGGTTGAGTGTTCGGCCACCAGATCGACGAAGCCGTCGTAGCCGACGCTGGCGACGCCGTCGATCAGGCGGCCGGCCATGCCGCGCGCCTCGACGTCGGGCTGCAGCACGTAGACCTTCAGCCGCTTGGCCGCGGCCGCGAGGCCCGAACTCGCCGCCAGCGCCGGCGTGGCAGCCAGCACGGCGTCTTCGGTCAGCAGCAGCGCCTGGCCGTCGCGGGCGAGGCGCAGGCAGCTGGCCAGTGCGGTGGTCTGGGCGGGGGACTTGTTGACGATATGCAGCATCGGCGACTCGGATTCAGAACGACAGCACGACATCCTGCGCGGCCATCAGCTCGGCCATCTCGGCGGTCGACAGCACCTGCACGTCGACCAGCAGGTCGTCTTCGGTCAGGCCGCGCGCGTCGAGCGACTCGCGCTCGACGTAGAGCTTCTCGACATCGTAGCCCTCGAGCGCGCGATAGGTCTTGGAGTGGTTCTTGATGCCGGTGCCCTTGGTGTCCTGGCCCTTGACCAGCTCGTAGACGCCGTCGTCGAGGAAGACGAGGCTCACGTCCTGGTCGAAGGTGGCGGTGATCAGCACCACCTCGAGGCTTTCGAGCGCGTAGATCGTGCCGTAGGGCGCCTTGCGGTTGACGAACATGAACTTCTTCATCTCGTTGCCCCGTCAGTCGCCGAACGTGACCGTGCGGTCGCTCTTGATGCCGGCATCCACCAGCTGCCCGAGCCCGCTGATGCGGAAGCCCGGCGCGAGCACTTCGTCCTTGATGCCACGGCGCAGCGCCGCGGCGACGCACACCACGAGGTCGACGTTGTGCTCTTCCTTGAGCTTGGACCAGCGGTTGACGATGTGGCGGTCGTCCTGCGGCGGCTCGGTGAGCTTGGTCGCGTTGTAGACGCCGTCGTGATAGAAGAACACGCGCATCACCTCGTGGCCCTTGGCAATCGCCGCCGCGGCGAAGTTCCACGCGGTGTCGCTGGCCTGGTGCGTGTACGGCCCCTCGCTGACCATCAGGGCGATCTTCATGTCAGAAACGGATATGGGTCGACGCGTTGAGGTTCGCCCGCGAGCCGCGCCAGTCGTCGATCAGGTATTTGGTGAACGGCAGGTCGCACTTCTCGAAGAAGCGCGGCCAGCCGATGCGCTCGACCCAGTCGGACAGGCGCTCCCACGAGCGCGCGTCGGCCTTGTAGGTGTAGAGGATCTTCTTGACGATCGCGCTCACCTCGGGCCAGCGCGGCGGGTTGTTCGGCAGCCCGCTGGCCACCATCTTCATGAAGGTGGGCTTGGCGCGCGCGTTGGAGTTCTTGCCGCCGACCCAGATCGCGAGCTTGGAATGTTCGGGGTCGTTGATCTGCATCGGCGGGCACGGCGGGTAGCAGGCGCCGCAGCAGATGCACTTCTTCTCGTCGACCTCCAGGCTCGGCTTGCCGTTGACCAGCGCCGGCCGGATCGCCGCCACCGGGCAGCGCGCCACCACCGCCGGGCGCTCGCAGACGTTGGCCACCAGATCGTGGTTGATCTTCGGCGGCTTGGTGTGCTGCACCACGATCGCGATGTCGGCCTGGCCGCCGCAGTTGATCTCGCAGCAGGAGGTCGACATGTGCACGCGGTTGGGCATCTCCTCGCGGATGAACTCGGCGTGCAGCTCGTCCATCAGCGCCTTCACCGCGCCCGAGGCGTCGGTGCCGGGGATGTCGCAGTGCAGCCAGCCCTGCGTGTGCGCGATCATCGACACCGAGTTGCCGGTGCCGCCGACCGGGAAGCCGCCCTTGTTCAGCGCGTCGATCAGCGGCGCGACCTTGCGCTCCTCGCCGACCATGAACTCGATGTTGCTGCGGATCGTGAAGCGCACATGGCCGTCGGCGAACTGGTCGGCGATGTCGCACAGCTTGCGGATGGTGTGCACGTCCATCTGCCGCTGCGTGCCGGCGCGCACCGTCCACACCTGGTCGCCCGAGTGCGAAACGTGATGCAGCACGCCCGGGCGCGGGCGGTCGTGGTATTTCCAGTTGCCGTAGTTCGCCAGCAGCTTGGGATGCATGTACGGCTTGGCATCGGGGCAGCCGCTCTCGATCGGGGCGCGTTGGGCCATGGGTGTTGTCCTCGGGTGCGTCGGCGTGCGGCTCAGGCCGATTTGATGGCGATGACCTTCTTGGCCTTGCGCTCGTTGGCCTTGGCGACCTCGTCGTCCCAGTCGTCGGTGCGCACGTAGGGGTTGGTGCGCGGCGTGGCGACCATGTTGGGGTCGATCTCGACGCCGATGCCTTCGAGGAAGTTGACCAGCCCGATGCGCTCGATCATCTCGCCGGTACGCTCGTGCTCGAGCGCGTTCTCGGCGAAGAAGTCGATCACGTTGCGGCCCAGCTCGACCAGCGCCTCGTAGTCCTCGTCGGTTTTCAGCGGCATGAACGGCATCACCACGGTGCCCATCAGGTCGCCGATCTTCAGCGTGCGCTTGCCGCCGATGAGGATGGTGGCGCCGGTGTCGGTGCCGTGCGCCAGCGCGCCGGTCATCACGTTGATGCAGTGCATGCAGCGCACGCAGTTGCTGTTGTCGATCTCCAGCGCGTGCGTGTCGCTGACCTTGACGCTGGAGATGCGCTCGCCCTTGGCGACGTCCTTGATCTCCTTGAGCAGGATGGTCTTGGTCGGGCAGCGCGTGACCACGTCGTTGACCAGCTCGTTCATGCCGTGCTTGGCGAACCACTTGCGCGCCAGCGTCTCGTCGGTGCGCATGTTGTCGCGCCAGGTGCCGATCACCGCCATGTCGGCGCGCTGGATCGAGTTCATGCAGTCGTTGCCGCAGCCGCTGAACTTGAACTTGAACTTGTAGGGCAGCGCCGGGCGGTGGATGTCGTCGGTGAAGGCGTTGATCACCGTGCGGTGCGCGCGCTGCTCGTCGAAGCAGCTCTGCTCGCAGCGCGCCGCGCCGACGCAGCTCATGCTGGTGCGCACCGCGGGGCCGGCGCCGCCGAGGTCGAAGCCGAGCTCGTTCAGCTCGTCGAAGGCGGCCTGCACGTCGGCCGTCTTGGCGCCCTGGAACATGATGTCGCCGCTCTGGCCGTGGAAGGCGATCAGCCCCGAGCCGTGCTTCTCCCAGATGTCGCACATCTTGCGCAGCACCGCGGTGTCGTAGTGCATGCCCGGCGGCGGCTGGACGCGCAGCGTGTGGAACTCGGCGGCATCGGGGTACAGCGGCTTGCCGGCATCGTCCTTCAGCTCGGTGAAGCGCGGGATCACGCCGCCGCCGTAACCCATCACGCCGACGGTGCCGCCCTTCCAGTAGCCCTTGCGCGTGCGGTACGAGGTCTCGAGCTGACCCATCAGGTCAACCATGTAGTCCTTGTCCTTGGCCAGGCGCTTGAGGCCGGTGACGAAGCTGGGCCAGGGCCCGCTCTCGAGTTCGTCGAGCATGGGCGTGGCATGCGGTTTCTTGGCCATCGGTGCATGTCTCCTGCGTGGGCTCCGCCGCGCCGTGCCGCTTGTTGTTCTCGCGCTGGCGGTGCTTCCGAAACGGTGGTCAACGATAGTCGGCTTGCCCGGTGACGGCATTACCCGGATGGGTTATCCGCCGCTCACCCAGACCGGGTATGGACGCTCCTCGGGCCGCCGCGCTCAATGCCGCTTTCGAGAAGCGAGCCATGCCACGCCTGAGCCCGTTGACCAAGATGCGCGTGCCGCTGGGCGGTCAGGAGATCGAGCTGCAGCAGCTCGAGCACGATGCCGGCGGCATGGCACTGCTGCGCACGCGCATCCGCGAAGGCCGGCGCTTCACCGTGTTCGACATCGACCCGCAGACCGCGCTCGCCTGGGGCCGGGCGCTGGTGCGCTGGGCCGAAACCCAGGCGCAGGCCTGAAGCGATGGCCGAGCCAGCGCTGCCGCCGGTGGTCGATGCGGCCTTCGCGCTGCGCGGCCGCATGCTGCCGCGCGACCCCGCCAGCGCGCTGGCCGCCGCGCTGGCCGCGCAACTGCCGTGGCTGGGCGACCCGCAGCAATGTGGCATCCACCGCGTCAAGCTCGTGGCCGGCACGTCGGCGCTGGCGCTGCTGTCGCAGCGAACGCGATTGATCCTGCGCGTGCCGCGCGAGCGTCTGGGCGAACTGGCCGTGCTGGCCGGCGCCAGCCTCGACGTCGACGGCCAGCGCGTGCAGCTCGGCGCGCCGCAGGTGCATGAGCTGCTGCCGCACGGCACGCTGTATGCGCCGCTGGTGGCCAGCGGCCATGCCGACGAGATCGCCTTCGTGGCCGAGGCCGGCGAGGCGCTGGCACGATTGGGCGTGCGCGGCCGGCTGATCTGCGGCCGGCGCGGCCAGGTCGGCCCGGCCAGCGGCTTCAGCCTGATGATCGACGGCCTCGCGAGCGCCGATTCGCTGTGCGTGCAGACGCACGGGCTCGGGCCGCACCGCACGCTCGGCTGCGGCGTGTTCGTCGCGCACCGCTCGGCCGCGGCGCTGCACGCGCTGGCCGCCTGATCGACACCGACGCGACGACAACGGGAGACACCCATCATGGCCTACACCGTCAACGGCCGCAGCCTCGACACCGACGCCGAAGGCTACCTGCTCGAAGCCGACTACAGCGACGAGGTGGTGCCGGTCATCGCCGCCGCCGAGGGCATCGCGCTGACCGACGACCACTGGAAGGTCGTGCGCTATCTGCGCGACGAGTACCGCGAGAACGGCCACACGCCGAACTTCCGCAACATGCTCAAGGGCCTGGCCGACGTGCTGCCGGGCTGCGACAGCAAGTCGCTGTACGAGCTGTTCCCGGTGGGCCCGGCCAAGCAGGGCGCCAAGGTGGCCGGCCTGCCGCAGCCGCTCGGCAAAGGTGGCTATTGATGAGCGCGGCGGCCCGCACGGGAATGGCCATGCGCGTGCGCAGCCAGTGGTTCAAGCCCGGCGCGCCCAAGAGCGCGCAGGAGCAGGCCGGTGCGCTCGGCTTCATCGTCTGGCGCGCGGCGCGCCAGATGCTGCAGCGCATGCGCCAGGCCGGCTTCGACATCGACGCCGGGCCCGCGTACTTCGCCTTCCTGCGCGAGGTGTGCGTGTTCCTGATCACCGTGCTCGACCGCAATGCCCATGCGCGGCTGGGCGCCGACGAACGCGCAGCTTTCACCTCGGCGCTGGTGCGGCATTGCGCGGCCACCTACGACGACAGCGCGCGCGACCTGCTCGGCGCGTCGGCCGCCGGCACCTCGCATGCCGATGCGCTGATCGAGCTGTTCAACGCCTGCGCTCGCCACTACGCCGAGTTCGGCGCCGACCCCGAGGCCGACGCAGCGAACGCGGGCTACGTGCCCGATTTCGCCGGCCTGCGCTACTTCGCCAGCCGCCTGGCGGCCACCGTGCCGCCGAAGGACGAACACTGGGTCGCCGACCAGGTGATGGCGATCGAGGCGCCCGAGGCGGTGAAGATCGTCAACGCCGCGATGGCCAACCTCTACTCGACCGAGCCGCGGCGCCGCCGTCGCGAAGGAGCCCATGGTGATTGAGTCCGTTGCCGACCGGCCGGCCCTGGTGCGCGGCAGCCCGTTCGACCTCGACGACGACGACAGCTACCGGCGCTGGCGCGCGGGCAAGCTGGCCGCGCGGGTGCGCCGCGCCGACGAGCTGATCGTCGACGTCGCCGACCCTGAGCGCTTGGAAGATGCCGAGCGCGAGGCCATCCTCCAGCGCTGCGCGGCATGGAACATGGCGATCTATCGCCTGCAGCGCGAGGCGGCCGATCCGGCCGCCGCGCTGCGCGCGCGCGGCGCCCGGCTGGGGCTGCGCATGCTCGATGCCAACTGGCTGGCCGACGACGACGGCCTGTCGAGCATCACCGTGCGCTCGCCCGAGGCGGCGCCCGGCGCCGACGCGCACGGCGCCTACATCCCGTACACCGACCGCGCGATCCGCTGGCACACCGACGGCTATTACCACGAGGCCGGGCGCCGCATCCGCGCCATGCTGCTGCACTGCGTGCGCCCCGCGCGCGAGGGCGGCATCAACGCGCTGGTCGATCACGAGCTGGCCTACATCGCACTGCGCGATGCGTCGGTGGCCTGGGTGCGTGCGCTGATGGCCGGCGACGCGATGACCATCCCCGAGCGCCGCGCGGCCGACGGCTCGGTGCGCGCGGCACAGAGCGGGCCGGTGTTCTCGGTCGATGCGCGCGACGGCGCGCTGCACATGCGCTACACCGCGCGCACGCGCAGCATCGCGTGGAAGGACGACCGCGACACGCGCGCGGCCGCCGCGTTCCTCGAGCAATGGCTGAACGAGCCGAACGAGCAGGTGCTGCGGCTGCGGCTGGACGCCGGCATGGGCCTGGTGTGCCACAACGTGCTGCACGACCGCAGCGCCTTCGCCGACGAGCCCGCGCAGCCGAGGCTGCTGCTGCGCGCGCGCTATCTCGACCGGCTGGCGGCACCGAGCCGGGGCTGAGCCGAAGGCCGCGGTCATGGCGCAGTGGGTCACCGTCTGGCGCGCGGCACAGCTGGTGGGCGTGCCGCGCGGCGTGCTGCAGCAGCGCGTGCGCGCCGGCGAGCTCGAACTCTCCGACGGGCTCGTCGCCACCGAGGCGCTGGCGCGGCTGTATCCGCAGGCGCAGCTCGAACCCTCGGGCATGGCCGAGCGCGTGCTGCACATCCGCGAGGACGCCTTCGCGCGGCGCGTGCGCGAGCGCCTGCTGCCGAGCCAGGAGGTGCTGGCGCAGCGGCTGTTTCGCCAGGGGCAGGAGCTCGCCGACATGCAGCGTCACCTGCAGCGCTACCACGCGCTGGTGATCGAGCTGCGCGATCGCCTGCGCGAGATGCTGGCCGAGCCGGGCGCCGAGGCGGCCCGGCTGGCCGACCTGCACCGCCAGCTGAACGACGGGCTGGCGCATGCACTGGCGACGGAACCGGTCGACTGGCTCGATGTGATGGACGACGTGCTCAAGGTGGTGTCGGCGCAGGTCACGCTGCGGCCGAGCGGACACCAGTTCGCGATCGAGGGCCGCGATACGCTGCTGCAGGCCGGGCTGCGCGCCGGGCTGAAGCTCAACTACGGCTGCGGCAACGGCACCTGCGGCATGTGCAAGGTGCGCGTCACCTCGGGCGAGGTCTGCAAGGTGGGGCCGAGCGACTACCCGATGTCGGAGGCCGAGCGACAACAGGGTTATGTCTTGATGTGCGCACACTCGGCCGCCAGCAGCGAGCTGACGCTCGAGACGCTGGAGGCCCAGGGCCCGGCCGACATCGCGTTGCAGCAGATCGTGACCACCGTGCGCGCGGTGCACGCGCTGGCGCCCGACACGCGGCTGCTGCACCTGCAGACGCCGCGCAGCCACCGGCTGCGCTTCCTCGCCGGGCAGTCGGTGACGCTGGCGCTGCAGGCCTCGGCGGCCACCGCGGGCGACGACGCGCGCATCACGCTGCCGGTGGCCAGCTGCCCTTGCGACGACCGCAACCTGCATTTCTTCGTGCCGCGCGAGGCCGACCATGCGCTGGCGCGGCTGGTCTTCGACGGCACGCTGCGCCCCGGCGATGCGCTGAACCTGCGCGGCCCGGTGGGCGAGTTCGTGCTGCGCGAGGGCCAGCGGCCGCTGGTGTTCGCTGCCTGCGACCTCGGCTTCGCCCCCGTGCGCAGCCTGATCGAGCACGCGCTGGCGGTCGATGCCGCGCCGTCGCTGTCGCTGTTCTGGCTCGCCACGCGCGCCGACGGGCACTTCCAGGCCAACCAGTGCCGCGCCTGGTCGGAGGCGCTGGAGCTGTTCGAGTACGCGCTGTTCACCGACGCCGACGCGCAGCGCGGCGCGCAGCAGGTGGCGGCGGCGATCCGCGCCGACCAGTTCGACGTCGACTGCGACCTGTACCTCGCGGGGCCCGAGGCCTTTGTCTCGACGCTCGGCGCGGCGCTGCTCGAGGCCGGCGTGCCGGCATCGCAGATCGCGGCGGAGGTGGTGTGAACCCGGCCGACCGCGACTGCAGCGGCGGCGAGCCCTATGCGCTGCGCGTGATCGGCCACAGCATGAGCCCCGAGTTCGACGAGGGCGACATCGTGATCGTCGAGCGCGACGGTGCGCTGCGCGACGGCTGCTACGTGATCGCGCGGCTCGACGACGGCTTCACGCTGCGCCAGCTGGTGCGCGACGGCGAGGCCTGGGTGTTGCGCGCGCTGAACCCGGCGTTCACGCAGCGGCAGAGCGTCGCGCTGGAATCGGTGCACGGCCTGGTGATCCAGAAGTCGGTGCCGGGTCGGCGGCGGCTGACCAAACGCTACGTCTGACGGTGCCGCACAGTGCCTGCCCGCCGCCACCGCGCACGGCGCCGCAAGCGCCGGCGGCTTCGGGCGACGCCGAATTCGATGCGCTCGTGCGCGCGGTGCAGCGCAACGCGCACATCGCCGACGCGCGCCACGCCGCCGATCTGCCGCTGTGCATCTTCCTGCTGCAGATGCGCGAGTACTACCGCTGGGAGAGCGGCCTCGGCTTCGACGCGGCGATCGACCGCGGTGCGCTCGGCCACTGGCTGGCCGAGCGCGAGCGGCTGTGGGACGGCCTGGAGGACGCGAGCTACGCGACGCTGCCCTGGGCCGGGCGCTGCTTCGATCCGCTCGACGCCGATGCGCTGAACCGCGAGCTGCTGCCGCGCGGCTGGGTCTACACCGCGGCGTGGGACGGCGCACGCCGGCCGCTGTTCGCGCTGGCCGCGCTGCGGCGTGCCGAGCCGGCCGGCCACGACACGCCGGCGCTGCTCGACTGCGCCGAGGAGTTCGCGCGCAGCCTGCTCGCGCCGCCGGCGGCGCTGGTGGGCGCGCGCACGATCGTGCTGCGGCGCGAGGCGCTGGCGCGCTGGCTGTGGGAGCGCGCCGAGATCGCGCTGCAGCGCACGCCGAGCCCGCCGTGGCGCGCGCTCGCCGACGCGTTCGCGCTGCACGACGCGCCGCGCTTCGCGGCTGCGCAGGCCGGCCTCGTCGACGCGCTGCTGCCCATGCTCGAATGGCACGAGCGCGGCGAATTCCGTGCCGCGCAGCGCCTGGAGCCGCTCTGGGCGGCGCTGCGGCTGGCGCTGCGCCAGCGCCCCGTCGACGCCCCGGTGCGTGCGGTGCGCGATCTGCTGGTCGACCTGGAGACCACGCTGCCGGCGCTGCTCGATGCCGACGCGCGGTGGGCGCTGCACGGCTGGTTCGCGATGTTCGAAGGCTGGCGCGAGCGCCTGTGCCCCGCGCTGCGGCCGGCCTACGAGACGTGGTGCGACGGTGACGGTGGCGCGGCGCTGCGGACTGCAGCCGACGAGGGAGCGCGCCACTTCGCCGCGCTGGCGCAGGAGCTGCTCGCGCTGCATGCGAGCGCGGGCGACGCCGCGGCAGCGGCCATCACCGAGCGGCTGGACGGCGACGCCGCAGTCTTCCGCGGCGTCGCCGGCACGTAGGCGAGGCTCAGAACTCGATCTGGTCGGCGATGGCCTTGATGCCGGCCGCCGCGCACTGCTCGTCGGCCTCGCCGCCGGGCGCACCCGACACCGCGATCGCGCCCAGCACCTGGCCGCCGGCTTCGATGACGAGGCCGCCGCGGCTGGCGAACACGCGCGGCAGCGCGCGCACGCCGCTCATCGGCTGGCTGGCCTGGGTGTCGGCGGCGAGCTGGCCGGTGCTCTGGCGAAAGCTCGCTGCCGTCCAGGCCTTGTTCATCGCGCCGTCGATGGTGTGCGCGCCGGCGAAGCGGTCGCGCAGCAGCACTTGCGTGAGCCCCGCGCGGTCGACCACCGCCACCGCCGCCTGCCAGCCGTTCTTGCGGCAATGCTCCAGCGCGGCGCGCGCTGCCGTGAGCGCGGCCTCGGGCGTCAGCGCGCGGCTCGCGAACGTGCCCTGCTGCGCCGGCGCGCCGCACGGCAGCAGCGCCAGCGCCATCGCCAGCACCAACAGCGAAAGCCAGGTCTTCATGGTCGGTCTCCTGTTGCGCTTGCGGGCCCTCAGCCGCGGTCGCAGCTGATCGACGCGGTGGCCACCAGCTCGTCGAACAGGGCCATCGACACCCGGCCCGGCACCGCGAACGGATCCAGCGTCGCGCTGGCCGAGTACTTGAGCAGCAGCGCCGGGTTGAGCCCGCTCACGTGCACCTGGCCCATCGCCCAGCCGGCGAAGCGGCGCTCGTCGATGTCTTCGTAGGCCAGCAGCTCGACCTCGGTGTGGCGCGGGTCGGCCACGATGCGGCCGTAGAGGCGATTGACGGCACTGCGGCCGCCTTCGAGCACCTGCAGGAAGATGCCCGAGGCGAAGCACAGCACGCCGGTGATGCCCAGCGCCGGGTTGTTGGCGCGGCACTGGCGCAGCAGCGCCTGCAGCTCCTCGGCATCCACCGCCGGCACCGCCCGGCTCGCGTACATCAGTCGCACCAGCATCACAGCATCCGCTTCAGCTCTGCGCCTTCTTGGGCAGCAGCGAGAGGAATTCCCGCCGCAGGTTCGGATTCTTCAGGAAGGCGCCGCGCATCACACTGTTGGTCATTGCGGAGTCGTCGTCTTTGACGCCGCGCCAATGCATGCAGAAATGGTCGGCCTCCATCACGATGGCCAGCCCGTCGGGGCGCACGCGCTCCTGCAGCGCGTCGGCCAGCATCACCACCGCCTCCTCCTGGATCTGCGGCCGCGTCATCACCCAGTCGGTCAGCCGCGCGTACTTGGACAGCCCGATCAGGTTGGAGTGCTCGTTGGGCAGGATGCCGATCCACACCCGGCCGAGGATCGGGCACAGGTGGTGCGAGCAGGCGCTGCGCACGCTGATCGGGCCCACGATCATCAGCTCGTTGAGGCGCGAGGCGTTGGGGAACTCGGTGATCTTGGGCTCGGCCACGTAGCGGCCGCGGAACACCTCGTCGATGAACATGCGCGCCACGCGCTCGGCGGTGCCGTGGGTGTTGTGGTCGCCGTCGGTGTCGATCACCAGCGCGCGCAGCACGTCGTGCAGCCTGTCGCGCACCTCGTCCTTCAGCTGCTCCAGCTCGCCGGGCTTGACGAAGGCCGAGATGTTGTCGTTGGCGTGGTAGCGGCAATCGGCGCCGACCAGCCGGTAGCGGATGCGCTCCGAGGCCGGCATCTCGGCGAGGTCGTCCTCGCTGCGCAGCAGGCGCGTGATCGCGGTCGGCTTGTCGGACATGGCGGCCTCGCGGGCTCGGGTGCTGGGCCGGCCATTGTGCCGGCGGCAGCGGCCCGCGTCGCCCGGCGGCCGGCTTGTCCTACGCCTTGCAGGGGCGCCACCGGTGCTGACCCTAGACTGGACAGCATGGCCGCCATGTCCGCAATGTCGCCCCCGCTCGCCCGATTGCTCGCCGCCGCGGCCGACGCGGTGGGCGCCGTGCGCCAGGGGCGCTCGCTGACCGACGCGCTGCAGCGCACGCCGGCCGTGCTGCGGCCGGCCACGCTGGCGCTGGCCAGCGACGTGCTGCGCCACCTCGGCGCGGCCACGGTGCTGCGCGAGCAGCTGGCGCCCAAGGCGCCGCCGGTGCCGGTGGAGTCGCTGCTGCTGTGCGCGCTGGCGCTGCTGTGGCCGCATGACGCCGGCGCGCCGTACGACGATCACACGCTGGTCGACCAGGCCGTGACCGCCACGCGTGCGCGCCTGCCGGCGGCCGCCGGCTTCGTCAACGCGGTGCTGCGGCGCTTCGTGCGCGAGCGCGAGGCCCGTGTCGCACAGGCCGCGCACGATCCGCGCGCGGCCTGGAACCATCCGCCGTGGTGGATCGAGCGCGTGCGCCACGACTGGCCCGCGCAGTGGCAGGCGCTGCTGCGCGCGGCCAACGAGCCAGCGCCGATGGTGTTGCGCGTGAACGCACGGCGGATGTCGGCCGAGGCCTACGTGCAGCGCCTGGCCGCTGCCGGCTTTGCTGCGCAGCCGCTCGGCGCGCAGGCGGTGTGGCTGCCGCAGCCGCGCCCGGTGACCGAGCTGCCCGGCTTCGCGCAGGGCGAGGTCTCGGTGCAGGACTTGTCGGCGCAACGCGCCGCACCGCTGCTCATCGGCGCGGGGCTGAAACCCGGCGCGCGCGTGCTCGACGCCTGCGCCGCGCCCGGCGGCAAGACGGCGCACCTGCTCGAACTCGCCGACCTCGACGTGACGGCGCTGGACGCCGACGCGCAGCGCCTGCAGCGCGTGCATGAGACGCTGGCGCGGCTGCACCTGCAGGCCGCGCTGCGCTGCGCCGACGCGCGCGACACCGCACGCTGGTGGGACGGCCGCCCGTTCGATGCCGTGCTGCTCGATGCGCCGTGCACCGCCTCGGGTATCGTGCGCCGCCACCCCGACATCCGCTGGCTGCGCCGGCCCGAGGACCTGAACGCCCTGGCGGCCCTGCAGGCCGAGCTGGTCGATGCGCTGTGGCCGCTGCTGGCGCCGGGCGGCAGCCTGCTCTATGCCACCTGCTCGATCTTTCGCATCGAGGGCGAACAGCAGATCGACGCTTTTTTGCAACGCCACGCCGGGGACAACCCGCGGCGCGAGCCTGCCGCCCCCGGGCACCTGCTGCCCCTGCCGGAGAATTCCGCCACGCGCCCCGTCGTCGCGCCTGCCGTGGTGGGCGACGGGTTCTTCTACGCCCTGCTGCGAAAACCCTGAGCCGCCTGTTCCCATGCGCCGCGCGATTCCGCCCCGTTGGCTGTCGCGCCTGGCGCGACTGACGCAGTGCGTGCGACTGGCTGGGCTGTGGCTGGCGCTCGCGCTGGCACCGCTGGGGCTGCGGGCGCAGGGCGTCGAGCTCGCCACGCTGGAGCTGGTGCAGGTCGACGGCGCGCTGACGCTCGAATTCAGCGCGCGGCTGACACTCTCGCGCGCACTGGAAGACGCGCTGCGCCGCGGCGTGCCGATGTACTTCGAGACCGAGGCCACGCTGCTGCGCTCGCGCTGGTATTGGCGCGACGAGCGCGTGGCGCGTGTCAACCGCTCGTACCGGCTGTCGTACCAGCCGCTCACGGCCAGCTGGCGCGTCAGCCTCGGCGGCCTCGCCCAGACCTACCCCAGCCTGTCGGAGGCGCTGGCGGTGATCTCGCGCGTCAGCGGCTGGCGCATCGCCGACGTGTCGCAGCTCGACCCCGATCTGCGCTACTACCTCGAATTCAGCTACCGCCTCGACAACAGCCAGCTGCCGCGGCCGATGCAGATCGGCCTGGGCAGCGACTGGTCGCTCGGCATCGAGCGCACCGTGAAGCTCGGCGACAAGGTGCTCGAAGCCGCGCGCAAATGAGCAGGCTCAGATGAGCAAGGCCATCCGCTGGGCGATCGCAGTGGCGCTGCTGGCGGCCACCGGCGCGGCGCTGGTGATCGCCTTCATGCTGGCGCTGACCAGCGAGCGCGATCTGTTCGAGCGCCATTTCGTCTGGCTGTTCTGGGTCAACGTGGCGGTGGCTGCGGCGCTCGCGCTGGTGATCGCCATCGCGGCGGCGCGATTGTTCCTGCGGCTGCGGCGCGGCAAGTTCGGCAGCCGGCTGCTGATCAAGCTGGCCGGCATCTTCGCCTTCGTCGGCGTGGTGCCGGGGCTGCTGATCTACACCGTCTCGGTGCAGTTCGTCTCGCGCAGCATCGAGACCTGGTTCGACGCACGCGTGGCCGGCGCGCTCGACTCCGGCCTCGCGCTCGGCCGCACCACGCTCGAGGTGCTGAGCAGCGACCTCGCGGCCAAGACGCGCCTGGCGGCCGAGCGCCTGGCCGAGACGCGCGCGCCGATCGGGCCGCTGGCACTGGAGCGCGTGCGCGAGCAGATCGCCGCGCGCGACGTGATGCTGCTCGGCTCCGGCGGCCAGGTGCTGGCCAGCGCCAGCGCGCGGCCGGGCGCCGAGACGCTGCCGCCCGAGCGACCCTCGGCGGCGCTGCTGCGCCAGGCGAGCGCCACCGGCGCGACGAGCCAGATCGAAGGCCTCGACGACGAGCCGCAGGCCGGTGCGACCACGCGCGTGCGGCTGCGTGCGCTCGCGCTGCTGCCGGCCGCCGGCATCAGCCTGAGGCCCGGCGACGACCGCTACCTGTTCGTGGTGCAGTCGGTGTCGCCGCAGCTGGTGGGCAACGCGCTGGCGGTGCAGAACGCGTATCGCGAGTACCAGAAGCGCGCGATCGCGCAGGATGGTTTTCGCCGCATGTACATCGGCACGCTGACGCTGGCGCTGGTGCTCGCGGTGTTCGGCGCGGTGCTGCTCGCGGCGCTGCTGGGCAACCAGATCGCGCGGCCGCTGGTGGTGCTGGCCGAGGGTGTGCGCGAGGTGGGCGAGGGCAACCTCGCGGCCAAGCCGGTGTTCGCCTCGCGCGACGAACTCGGCGGCCTGACGCTGGCCTTCGCGCGCATGACCGAGCAGCTCGCCGATGCCCGCGCGCAAGTCGACCGCGGCGTGGCGCAGCTCGAGGGCGCGCGCACGCGGCTGCAGACGATCCTCGACTCGCTGTCGGCCGGCGTGATCGTGTTCGACCGCGAACGGCGGCTCGACACCGTGAACCCCGGTGCCACGCGCATCCTGCGCCAGCCGATGTCGGCCTTCCAGGGCCGGCCGCTCGACGAGGTGCCGGGGCTCGCCGAATTCGCGCAGGCGGTGTGGCAGCGCTTCGAGCTGCATGCCGCGAGCCCCGAGGCCGGCGAGCGCGACCACTGGCAGGACGCGTTCGAGCTGAAGGTCGGCCCGCAGGACACGTTGAACCTGCTGGTGCGCGGCGCCGCGCTGCCGGGCGACGCGCGGCTGATGGTGTTCGACGACATCACCGAGGTGGTGTCGGCGCAGCGCTCGGTGGCCTGGGGCGAGGTGGCGCGGCGTCTGGCGCACGAGATCAAGAACCCGCTGACGCCGATCCAGCTCTCGGCCGAGCGGCTCAAGCTCAAGCTCGAGCCGCACCTGAACGAGACCGACCAGGCCGTGCTCGACCGCTCGGTGGGCACCATCGTGGCGCAGGTGCAGGCGATGAAGCAGCTGGTCGACGCCTTCCGCGACTTCGGCCGCCTGCCCTCGGCGCAGCCGGCGCCGGTGGATCTGAACGCGTTGATCGGCGAGGTGCTCGCGCTGTACGGCAGCGCGGTCGAACAGGGCCGGCTGCGCACGCACCTGGCCGGCGCGCTGCCGCTGATCGACGGCGATGCGACACAATTGCGCCAGGTGATCCACAACCTGCTTCAGAACGCGTTCGACGCCGTGGCCGACCGGCCCGACGGCCGCATCGAGCTGCACACCGAGCTGGCGCACGGCGCCAGCGACGAGGTGCGCGCGGTGCGGCTCGCGGTGACGGACAATGGCCCCGGTTTCTCGGAGAAGGTGCTGAAGCGCGCGTTCGAACCCTATGTCACCACCAAGGCCAAGGGCACGGGCCTGGGCCTGGCGGTGGTGCGCAAGATCGCCGACGAGCATGGCGCGCGTTTGCGCATCGGCAACCTGCGCGAAGGCGACGACCCGGCCGGCCCGGTGAGGGGCGCCCAAGTTTCGTTATCATTTTCGAGATTGAGTCCCGCAACGCCCGAGAAGGGCAGCGGCCAAGGCCCTGGCGGGTCGGGCGGCAACGCCACAACGCAGGTGCACTGAGCGCGCATGGCAACGATTCTTGTAGTGGACGACGAGCTGGGCATACGCGGCCTGTTGTCAGACATTCTTTCCGACGAAGGCCACACCGTCGAGCTGGCCGAGAACGCGGCCGAGGCGCGCGCCGTGCGCGAGCGCATGCGGCCCGACCTCGTGCTGCTCGACATCTGGATGCCCGACGTCGACGGCGTCACGCTGCTCAAGGAATGGGGCGCGGCGAACCAGCTGTCGATGCCCGTCATCATGATGAGCGGCCACGGCACGATCGACACCGCGGTGGAGGCCACCAAGTTCGGCGCCACCGCGTTCCTCGAAAAGCCGATCACGATGCAGAAGCTGCTGCGCTCGGTGGAGCAGGCGCTGGCCAAGCCCGCGCCGCGGCCCGCCGCGGCGCCGAGCGGCGGCGCCACGATCTATCGCTTCGAGACGGCGGCGCTGGCGCACGACGCGCCGATGCCCGGCGCCGGCATGGCGCCGATGCTCGCGCCGCTGCCCAGCGGCCCGCAGTCGGAACAGTCGTTCGACCTCGACCGGCCGCTGCGCGAGGCGCGCGACTCGTTCGAGAAGAGCTACTTCGAGTTCCACCTGGCCAAGGAAAACGGCTCGATGACCCGCGTGGCCGAAAAGACCGGCCTCGAGCGCACGCACCTCTACCGCAAGCTCAAGCAGCTCGGCGTCGACCTGTCGCGCAACAAGCGCGGCAGCGCGATGTAGGCACCCCCCTATAATTTCCGGCTCCTGGCCTGGTAGCTCAGTTGGTAGAGCAGCGGATTGAAAATCCGCGTGTCGGTGGTTCGATTCCGCCCCAGGCCACCATCCAGCGAATTCGGCGAATCTCCGGAGTACCGCGGACCGCCGGCGCCGCCATCTTGGACGGTCAGGGAACGGCCAGGGTCAATACGCCTACCTCGGCCTTCGCCGGCTTCACCCTGATCTGGATGTCGTAGCCCAGGCGATTGAGGCAGTCCATCAGCTTGCGCTCGGAAAAGTTCTCGAAATCGCCCTTGAGCAGGCCCGACACCTTGGGCTGCGAGATGCCCATGCGCTCGGCGGCCTGATGCTGCGTGAGCCCCAGACGCCGAATGGCCTTGGTGATCTCGATGACTAGGCCAGACTTGATCTTCAGCTTGTCGGCGTCCGGCAAGCCCAGATCGGCGAACACGTTGCCCGAGCTGCGCTCGATCTTGATGCTTTCAACGACTCGTCTTGCCATCTCGAATCTCCTTGATCCTCGCTGCAGCTGCCTTCAACCGGGCCTCGATCACCGGCAGTACCACCAAGGCACTCGATCAAGGTGCGGGCCGTGGCTGCTGCCCCGGGGCCAATAGAACCTTTCCGCGCAATCCGAGCGCCGCAGGCAGACTCGCGAGGGCGTCTTCCAGTGCGATCCGGGCGGCGATCCGCGTGCGCCATGTGCCGCTGAGGAAGCGCTGCTGCACCTGCGCCACGGCGTGCGCGCGGGTTTCCGGCCCGACCGCGCGCAGCCAGCGGCTGAGCCAGAAACCCTCGATGCGCTTGTTCGCGAAGACGAACTGCCGCATGTCGGCCAGGCAGGGCCCGCGCTCCGCGAGGACTCCGTAGGAGATCCAGGTGCTGTGCGCAGGCATGGCAAGAAAGATGTCCGCCGACACCTGGTCGCCGACCGCGTCAAGCAGCATGCGCGGCTTGTGTGCCCGCAGCGCCGATTCGAGGCGCTCACGAAACTCGGGCGCGCCGCTAACAAGCACCTCCGCGGCACCCAGCGCGCGCAGTGCACCCGCCTCGGCCGGGCGGCGCAGCACGGCGATCGCGGCCATGCCGCGCTCGCGCGCCAGACCGATCAGCATTCGCCCGAGTTCCGAGGCGGCTGCCGTCAGCACCAGCGCTCGCGCGCCGGCAGCGGCGGTGAGCTCGATCATCGCTATCGCGGTCAGCGGGTTGACGAGCAGCGCGGCGCCATCCTCGTCGCGCAGCTCGTCGGCGCTGGCGGCGCACGACGCCGCGTCGGTCAATGCGTATTCGGCCCAGGCACCCGATGCGCCGGCGAGAAAACTCACCCGTTGTCCGACCAGCGCCGACGTCGCCGCGTCGCCGCCGGCGACCACGATGCCGGTGCCCTCGAAGCCAGCGACCGCGCCGGGCACGCGAGGCAGGCCGTAGCGGCCCTGCACGAAGAGCAGGTCCGACGGATTGACCGGCGACATGGCCACCTTCACCAGCACCTGACCGGGGCCGGGGCTCGGAACCGGGATCCGGCGCAGCGCGAGGAGCTGTGCCAGATCGTCGACCGCCAGGCCGCCCTGCGTACTGGTCTGGCCGTCCTGCGTCACGACGAGAGCCTGCATGTCGTCGGGCAGCGTCATGTCGCACCTTCCTTGCGGCGCCCCGGCAAGGGGCGAGCGTCGATGCTCTGCGGCATCATTGAATACTACTTGAATACTGAGCATCTATAAAGTAACCTTCGCGCCAAGGGGTGGCGGCTGACGACCGGCCCGGAGGATTGCCGGTGGATCGGGATCGAACGGGCGCATGGCGGGCGGTGACATGCAGGGGCTGAGTCAGTTCGCTCAGATGCTGGCAAGCGGTGCGGCGATCGGCAGCGTCTACGCCATCGTCGCCCTCGGCTTCGTGCTGATCTACAAGGCCAGCGAGATCGTCAACTTCGCCCAAGGCGACCTGATGATGTTGGGCGCGTTCCTGGGTTTCACCTTCGTGGGCGCGCTCGGCATGCCGTTCATCGTCGGGCTGGCGCTCGCCGCGATCAGTATGGCGCTGGTGGGGGCGGCACTCGATCGCCTGGTGTTGCGCTCGATGGTCGGCGAACCGGTCTTCGCCATCGTGATCGTCACCGTCGGCATCGGCTTCGTGATCCGCAGCATCGTCATCATGGTGCCGGGGTGGGGCGCCGAAACCCATGCGATCGTCACACCGTATGCGGGCGGCGTCGTCAAGGCCGCCGGTGTCGCGATCGGCAACGAGCACCTCGCGATCATCGCCGCGACGCTGGTTCTGATCCTCGCGCTGTACGCGTTCTTCCGCTGGACCACGCTCGGCATGGCCATGCAGGCGACCTCGCAGAACCAGCTGGCCGCCTATCACGTGGGCATTCCGGTCAAGTCGATCCTGTCGCAGATCTGGGCCATCAGCGCGGCGACGGCCGCACTCGCCGGGGTCCTGCTGGCGCCGATCACGTTCGTGCACGTGAACATGGGGTTTATCGGGCTCAAGGCGTTCCCGGCGGCGGTGCTGGGCGGTTTCGGCTCGATTCCCGGCGCCATCGTCGGCGGGCTCGTCATCGGCATCGTCGAGGCGCTGGCCGGGTTCTATCTGCCGGAAGGGTTCAAGGACGTCGCCGCCTACGTCCTGCTGCTGGTGGTGCTCGCGCTGCGCCCGCAAGGGCTCTTCGGGCAGGTCGTCACCAAGAAGGTCTGAGCCCATGCACGTGCCGATGAAAACCAGCTACGAGCAGGACCTGCGCCTGTTCGAGCATCGGGGAGCGGCCTTCTGGTACGCGTTGCTGGCGCTCGCTGCGCTGCTCGCGCCGGCGGTGGCCGGCGAGTATCTGCTGTCGCAGCTCAGCGTCGCCGCGATCTACGCGATCGCGGGCGTGGGGATGATGCTGCTGATCGGCTATGCGGGGCAGATATCGATCGGCCATGCCGCGTTCCTCGCTGTCGGAGCGTATACGGAGGCCATCCTGCGCGCGAAGGGGCTGCCCTTCGCGCTGACGCTGCCGGCCTCCGGTGCGATGGCCGCGCTGCTCAGCGTCGCGCTGGCGCTGTCGACGTCGCGGCTGGCCGGGATCTACCTCGCGATCGCCACGCTGGCCTTCGCGCTGATCGTCGAGGAGGTGCTCATGCGCTGGGCATCGCTGACCGGGGGCAACTCCGGGCTCACGGTCGGCAGCATCGCGTTCGGCTCGCTGCCCCTCGACGCCGAGTGGCGGTTCTATTACCTGTGCGTCGCCATCCTGGCGGTGGTGCTGCTGGGTGCCGCCAATCTGTTGCGGTCGCGCAGTGGCCGTGCGCTCACGGCGATCCGCGACAGCGAGATCTCGGCCCGGAGCCTGGGCATCCACGTCGCCCTGTACAAGGGCGTCGTGCTGGCCATCAGTGCCGCCCTCGCCGGAATTGCCGGGGCGCTGTATGCACACAAGATCCAGTTCATCACGCCCGACCAGTTCACGATCATGGTCTCGGTGGAACTGCTCGTGCTCGTCGTGGTCGGCGGCCTCGGTTCGCTGCACGGTGCGGTTCTGGGCGCCGTCTTCGTGGTGATGCTGCCGCAGCTCATCCTCATGCTGCGCGACGCTCTCGGCATCAGCACGGCGTATCAGGCCGGGCTCGACGCCGGCGCCTACGGCGTGCTGATGGTGGTGTTCATGCTGTTCGAGCCGCGCGGCATCTACGGCCGCTGGGTGAAGGTGCGGACGTACCTCGAGCTCTTCCCCTTCTACCGCCGTGCGAGTTCGAAGCGCCAACGCCAGTATCACAGGTCGGAGCAGCTGCGATGAGCGCCGCACGGCCGCTCCGAAGGCGCTCGCTCCCCCTCGGGGGGACGGCGCGAAGCGCCAAGGGGGCCTCATGAGCCTGCTCGAGGTTCGCGATCTCGGGCGCAGGTTCGGCGGCATCGAGGCCTTGCGCGACGTGAGCCTGTCGGTCGATCAAGGCGAGATCTTCTCGATCGTCGGCCCGAACGGGGCCGGCAAGACGACGCTGTTCAACCTCATCAGTCGCGTGTACCCAGCCGACAAGGGGCAGATTCTCCTGGAAGGTCGGGACATCACCCGCATCGCGCCGCATCGCGTGGCCGCCCTCGGCGTGGCCCGCACCTTCCAGAACATCGAATTGTTCGAACGCTCGACGGTGCTCGACAACCTGCTCGTGGGCAGGCACTGCCGCGGCCGCGCGGCGCCGCTGGCGGAGCTCCTCTTCACGCGTGCCAACCGTCAGGCCGAAATCGCGCACCGCGACAAGGTCGAACAGATCATCGAGCTGCTGCACCTGCAGGCGCACCGCGATTCCCCGGTCGGGGCGCTCGCCTACGGCACCCGCAAGGTGGTGGAGATCGGTCGCGCGCTGGCTGCCGAGCCGCGCGTCGTACTGCTCGACGAACCCTCGTCGGGGCTCAACGCGGAGGAGACCGAGGACATGGCGTTCTGGATCCGCGACATCCGCGACGATTTCGGCATCACCGTTCTGCTGATCGAGCACGACATGCGTCTCGTCGACAGGGTCTCCGACCGTGTCATGGCGATGGATCGGGGCGCGGCGCTGGCGATCGGGCCACCGCAGGCCATCATGACCGATCCGCGCGTGGTCGAAGCCTATCTTGGAGGCTGACGTGCACGAGCCGCTGCTGGCCCTGCGCAACATCGAGGCCTACTACGGGCCGGTGCTGGCCATCCAGGGCGTCAGCATGGATGTGCCCGAGGGCAGCATCGTGGCGCTGTTGGGCGCCAACGGCGCGGGCAAGTCGACCGTGCTGAAGTCGATCTCGGGTTTCGTCGAGCCGCAGAAGGGCACGATCCGCTTCGCAGGCCACGATCTCGTCGGCCGGGAGCCCGACGCGGCGGTCGCCCTCGGTCTCGCGCACGTGCCCGAGGGGCGTGAGGTCTTTCCGTTCCTGAGCGTGCGCGAGAACCTGCTGATGGGTGCCTTCACGCGTCGCGACCGCGACGCGGTGCATGCGGATCTGGCGCGCGTCTGCGGCATGTTCCCGATTCTGCGCGAACGATCGGCGCAGCCGGCGATGAGTCTCTCGGGCGGCGAGCAGCAGATGCTGGCGATCGCGCGGGCCCTGATGGTCAGGCCGAGACTGCTGCTGCTCGACGAGCCTTCGCTCGGGCTTTCGCCGCGACTCGTCGGCGAGATCTTCCTCATCGTCCGGCGCATCAACGTCGAGGCGGGCACGACCATCGTGCTGGTCGAGCAGAACGCGCACAAGGCGCTCGAGGTCGCCGACTACGCCTACGTGCTCGAGGTGGGCAGGATCGTGATGAAAGGGCCGGCGCGCGAGGTCGCCGACAAGCCCGACATCCGCGAGTTCTACCTCGGCATCAAGGAGGTGGGTGCCCGCGGCACGCGGCGCTGGAAGAGGGCGAAGTTGTGGCGCTGACACACACCTGGGCGAGCGTCGCCGATCGGGCGATCCTCGGGCAGGGGCAGGAGATCGCGCCCACGCCCGCGACGACCCTTGCGGCGGCGTTCCATGCGGCGGTGAAGTTGCGCGGCGAGCGCATCGCGATGCGTCACAAGGTCCGGGGCCTCTGGCGCCCGGTGACCTGGGCCGAGTACGGCGAACAGGTGCGGGGTGTGGCTCTGGCGTTGATGGCTCGCGGCTTTGCGCCCGGTGATCGCGCCTGCATCCTGGCCGAGAACTGCCCGCAGTGGTTCTTTGCCGATCTCGCGGTGATCACCTCGGGCGGCATCTCGGTGGGGATCTACGCCACCAACGCGCCGGAGCAGGTGGCCTATGTGCTCCGGGATAGCGGCGCGCGCATCGTGTTTCTCGAGAACGAGGAACAGCTCGACAAAGTGCTTCAGATGCGCCACACGCTGCCGGCGCTCGAGCGGATCGTCGTCTTCGACATGGAGGGCCTGAAGGCTCTGCGCGATCCGATGGTGACGAGCCTGGCCGACTTCGCCGCCCAAGGCGCCGCGCAGACGCCGGAGCTAACCGGGCAGTGGCAGGCACGAGCGGCGGCCGTCGCGCCCGACGATGCCGCCATCCTCATCTACACCTCGGGTACCACGGGGCCACCGAAGGGAGCCGTCATCAGCCACCGCAACCTGGTGTTCCAGGCCGCTGCGCTGCACGTGGTGATGCCGCTGTCGCCGGCCGACGAGGTATTGAGCTTTCTGCCGCTCAGCCACATCGCCGAGCGCCTGCTGAGCGCGGTGCGTCCGATCTTCCACGGTGCCGTCGTCAACTTCGCCGAGAGCCCGGACACGGTGGCGCAGAACCTGCGCGAGATCTCGCCGACCGTGTTCTTCGCCGTGCCGCGCATCTGGGAGAAGTTCCACTCGCGCACCACGATCGCCGTGCGCGACGGTACACCGCTCGAGCGCCTGGCGTTCCGGCTCGCCTTCGCGGCCGCCGACAAGATCCTCGCGCTCGAGGCCGAAGGCGGCCGGGTGCCGGTCTGGCTGAAGGTTGCCCACCGGTTGGCCGACCGCACCGTCTTGCATCGCGCACGCAAGCTCATCGGCCTGGAGCGCACGCGCTTCGTCACCACCGGCGCCGCGCCCATCGCACCCGAACTGATCCGCTGGTATCGCGGGCTCGGCCTGGACATGGTGCAGGCCTACGGGATGACGGAAACCGCTGGTGTGGCGTCGCTGCCGCCACCGGGCGCGCGTCGACACGGCACCGTCGGCAAGGCGCTGCCGGGCACCGAGATCAGGCTCTCCGGGGAGGGCGAACTGCTGATCCGCGGTCCACACGTCTTCCGCGGCTACTGGAACAACCCGGCCAAGAGCGCCGAGGCGGTGGTCGATGGCTGGCTGCACAGCGGCGACATCGGCACGATCGACGGCGATGGTTTCATCCGGATCGTCGATCGGCTGAAGGACATCATCATCACCTCGGGCGGCAAGAACGTCTCGCCCTCGGAGATCGAGAACGAGCTCAAGTTCAGCGCCTATGTCATGGACGCCGTGGTCATCGGCGACGCCAGGCCCTACCTGACGGCGCTGGTGATGATCGACTACGACAACGTCGCCCGCTATGCCCAGGACCACGCGATCGCGTTCACCAACTACGCCAGTCTCTGCGCGCACGAGGACATCCGCTCGCTCATCCAGGTCGAGGTCGAGGCGGTCAACGCGCGCTTCGCGCGCGTCGAGCAGATCAAGCGGTTCCGTCTGATCGACGTGCAGCTGACGACCGAAGACGAGGAGTTCACGCCCACCCTCAAGCTCAAGCGCAGTGTCGTCGCGCGCCGCCACAAGGCACTGATCGACGACATGTACCGGGGCGACCGGGAAGGCACTACGAACGCGTCGGCACACGCTGCGCGCGCCATGGTCAACGACCAACCGCAGGAGAAGCAAGCATGAAGATCGCGAATCTCGTCAGCGCGGTGTTCGCCGCATTCACGGCGCTGCTGCCAATGGCGCCAGCGCAGGCGCAGACCCAGGGGGTCAGCGATACCGAGATCGTGCTCGGCACGCTGCTGGATCTCAGCGGGCCGATCAACTTCTGGGGGTTGCCGGTCAAGGCCGGCATGGAAATGGCCGTCGACGAGATCAACTCGGCCGGCGGCATCCACGGCCGCAAGCTGCGCCTGGTGATCGAGGACATGAGTTACGACCCGAAGAAAGCGGTGCTCGCGGCCCAGAAGCTGCTGACCAACGATCGCATCTTCGCCATGGTCGGCTCGATGGGCACGGTCACCTCGGCGGCGACCATGCCGCTGGTCCTCAAGCGCGGGGTGCCGCACCTCTTCCCGATCACGCCGGCCGAGATGTTCGCGCTGCCGTTCGACCGGCTGAAGTTCGCGTACTTCGCTCCTTACTACGACGATGTCCGCACGAGCTTGAAGTACCTGCTGGCCAACAAGCGCTACAGCCGCGTCGGCGTGCTCTATCAGGACGACGAGTTCGGCGCCGACATCCTCAGGGCGGCGCAGGATCAGCTGGCCGAATCCGGCCTCAAGCCCGTGGTGGCGACCAGCTTCAAGCGCGGGGCGACCGACTTCTCCAGCCAGATCGCCCGCCTCAAGGCCGAGGGAGCCGACCTTGTCGTGATGGGCACCGTCGTGCGCGAGACGGTGGGCGCCATGACCGCGGCGCGCAACCTCGACTGGCGTCCCGCCTTCCTGACCAGTCAGGCAGGCTACGCGCCGGTGGTCGCACAGCTCGGCAAGGACGTGGTCGAAGACCTCCATGCCGGGGCGATGACGCCGATCCCGTATCCGGACACCGCCTCGCCGCAGGTGCTCGACTGGATCAAGCGCTTCAAGGCGAAGTTCAATCAGGATCCGACGGTCGAGAACGTCGTCGGCTACTCGATGATCACCACCACCGCGATGGGCATCACCAATGCCGGCCGCGATCTCACGGTCGACTCGCTGGTCGCCGGGCTCGAGCGCGTGCGCGACTTCCGCAACATCTTCGGCACCGCACCGATCTCGTTCACGCCCGACAACCACCTTGCGTCCCGGCGGACCTTCCTGGCCCAGATCCAGAAGGGGCGATGGGTGGCGCTGACGGGTTCGATGCACTACCGGGAATGAAGCGGAGTTCAGTTCACCGCGCTGAAACGGAGACTCCACCGTGCAAACCAACATCGGCTTGTTCCTGACCAAGCGCGCTCGCATGAACCCGGACAAGCCGGGCTTGATCTTCGAAGGGCGCGAGATCGCCTACCGGGAATTGAACGCGCGCGCGAATCGAGCGGCAAACGGCTTTGTCGGACTCGGCGTCAAGCCCGGTGACCGCGTCGGCGTGCTGATGGCCAATTCGCCCGAGTTCCTCGAATGCTTCTTCGCCCTCGCCAAGATCGGCGCCATCGTCGTGCCGCTGAACTGGCGGCTGACGGCATCAGAGCTCGCCTACATCGCCGACGACGCCGGCATCAGCGCACTCGCCTATGGCGCGAACTACGCGCAGACCGTGGCGGCGATGCGCGAGGGTATCTCGGCGAAGACGTATGTCGCGGTGGGCAACGCGCCGGGTGGGGATCACGGCTATGCGGCGCTCACTGCGGCGGCATCCGACGCGGAACCGCAAGCGGCAGGCGCCGCCGACGACCCGCTCGTCATCATGTTCACGTCGGGGACGACCGGCACGCCGAAGGGGGCCGTGCTGACGCACGACAACCTCTTCTACGACTCGTGCACGGTGGCGATGAGCACCGACTGGCGTTGCGACGATCGCGTTCTCGTTGCGCTGCCGCTGTTCCACATCGGCGCGCTGATCGATGTCGTGATCGACGTCCACGTCGGCTCGACGACGGTGCTGATGGCGGCCTTCGATCCGGTCGGCTTCCTGAAGACATTGCAGGACCAGAAGATCAATTCGTTCCTCGCCGTGCCGGCCATGCTGAACTTCATGCTCCAGGTGCCGACGATCAAGGATTTCGACCTCTCGTCGGTGCGCTGGGCGTTGTGCGGAACCGCGCCGGTGCCGGTGCCGTTGATTCAGGCCTGGGCGCAGCAGGGCATCGCGATTCAGCAGGTGTACGGCTTGACGGAATGCACGGGCGGAGCGGCGGTGCTGAGCTCGCAGCGCGCGCTGGACAAGGTCGGTTCGACCGGCCTGCCGATGTTCCACACCGACATCCGCGTCGTCGACTTGGATGGCCGCGATGCGGCGCCCGGCGAGGTCGGCGAGGTCATCATCCGTGGCCCGCACGTGATGCGCGAATACTGGCGCAACCCGCGGGCCACGGCAGACACGGTGCGCGACGGCTGGCTGCACACCGGCGATCTGGCCAAACTCGACGAAGACGGCTATCTGTACATCGTCGATCGCATGAAGGACATGATCATCTCCGGCGGCGAGAACATCTACCCGGCCGAAGTGGAGAGCGTCCTCAGCATGTTGCCGCAATGCGCCGAGGTCGCGGTGATCGGCGTCGCCGATCCGCAGTGGGGCGAGGCGGTCTGCATGATCGGGCGCCTGAAGGAGGGGCAATCGCTGACCCTCGATGAGGTGCAGGCGTACTGCGCCGGCAAGCTCGGCAAGTACAAGATTCCCAAAAGGCTGATCCTCAGCGATCAGCCGCTGCCGCGCAACCCGACCGGCAAGCTGCTCAAGCGCGTGCTGCGCGAGACGTTCGTGCCTGGCCTCGGCCAGTGAGCCCGGGGCCATCGCGCTAACCTGTCGGTGAGGACGATCTGACCGCGCCGGGCGATGATGACGCGGGCAGCACCGACGAGGAGGGTGCCGATGGCGACGAGTAGGAAGACCACCCGCAAGAAACCCGCGCCAGCGGTGCCGAAGATCGGCGCGGTTCAGGCCGCCACGGCGCACGACTACGCGGCCTTGCTGGCCGAGGTGAAGGCGCGCATCCAGTCCGCGCAGTACGCGGCGCTGCGCGCGGTCAACAAGGAGCTGGTCGGCCTGTACTGGGAAATCGGGCAGCTGATCGTGGAGCGGCAGCGTAGCGAAGGCTGGGGCAAGGGCGTGGTGGAGCGGCTTTCCACCGACCTGCGCGTGGCCTTCCCCGGCGTGGGCGGGTTCTCGGCGCAGAACCTGTGGTACATGCGCCAGTTCTTCCAGGAATACAGCGCCGCGCCAAGACTCCAACCACTGGTTGGAGAAATCGGCTGGGCGCACAACCTGCTCATCCTGTCGCGCTGCAAGGACGCGCAGGAGCGCGAGTTCTACCTGCGCATGACGCGCAAGTTCGGCTGGTCGAAGAGCGTGCTCGCGCACCAGATCGACAACCAGAGCTACGAGAAATCGCTCCTGGGCCAGACCAATTTCGACAAGACGCTGACCCCGGCCCTGCGTGCGCAGGCCAAGCTGGCGGTGAAGGACGAATACGCTTTCGACTTCCTCGAACTGGGCGAGCAGCACAGCGAACGCGAGTTGGAGCGCGCGCTGATCGCCCGCATCGAGGACTTCTTGCGCGCGATGGGCGGCATGTTCGCCTTCATGGGCAGCCAGTACCGGCTGGAGGTGGACGGCAAGGAATACTTCATCGACCTCCTGCTGTTCCACCGGCGCCTGCGTGCGCTGGTCGCCATCGAGCTGAAGATCGGCGAGTTCGAGCCGGAGTTCGTCGGCAAGATGCAGTTCTACCTGGTCGCGCTGGACGCGCAGGTACGGCAGAACGACGAGAACCCGTCCATCGGCATCATCCTGTGCAAGGAGAAGAAGCGCACCATCGTCGAATACGCGCTGCTCGACGCGCGCAAGCCCATCGGCGTGGCGACCTACGAAATCACCAAGACGCTGCCGAAGAAGCTGAAGGATCAACTGCCGTCGCCCGAAGCCATTGCCCGCCTGCTGGAGAGCCTATGAAATGAATCTGGCCGTCGGCCCGTCCTGAGGCAGGCGGCAGCCTCAGCCCGCCCCATGCACCTGCCGCGCGTGTCCAGCCCAGTACGGCTCGCGCAGCACGCGGCGGACGATCTTGCCCACCGGGGTCTTGGGCAGCGCGTCGGTGAAGTGCACCGCCTTGGGCACCTTGAAATACGCCACGCGCTCCTTGACGAAAGCGATCAGCTCGGCCTCGCTGACCTTCGCGCCGGGGCGCAACACGACGGCGGCATGCACGGCCTCGCCCCATTTGTCGTCGGGCACCGCGAAGACGCCGCATTCGGCCACCGCTTCGTGGGCGACGAGCGTATGCTCGACCTCGGCGGGGTACACGTTGTAGCCGCCCGAGATGATCATGTCCTCTTTCCGATCGGCCAGGTAGACATAGCCGTCGGGCTCCATCCTTCCGAGGTCGCCGGTGAGGAGCCAGCCTCCTTGCAGACGCCGGGCATCGAGCTCGGCGTTCTTCCAGAAGCCGGGCGTCACCCAGGGTGCGCAGATGCAGATCTCGCCCACTTCGCCCGGCGCGCAGGGCCTGCCGTCCTCGCTGCGGATCATGACCTGCGCGGCGCCGAATTCGCGGCCGACGGAGGTGAGGCGCGCCGGGTTCTGGGCCAGCGCCTGCGCGTGTTCGGCCGGCCCCATGTACGTGCACAGGCCGTACGCCTCGGTCTGCCCGAAGCCCGTGTTGAGCACCGGGCCGAAGCGCTTCATCGCGCGTTCGACGAGCGTCGGCGCCGCGGGTGCTGCGGCGTAGACGATGTTGCGCAGGCTGGTCAGATCGGCGCTCTCGGTCGCCGGGTCGTCGAGCAGCATGCGCAGAAAGGTCGGCACGCCGAGCATGAAGTTGACGCGGTGCCGGGCGATGGCTTCGATGACCGGCTTGGGCGATGGGTCACGCAGGATCACCAGCGCCGCGCCGCCGATCCAGGCACTGTCCATCGCGCGTGCGCAGAAATGGCTGAGCGGCAGCTGCCCCAGGACGCGATCTCCCGGGCGATGGCCGAAGGTCGTGGCCCAGAAGTTCATCGCCGCCGATACCGAGGCGAAACTGTGCGTCACCCCTTTCGGCTTTCCGGTGGTGCCCGAGGTGTAGAGGATCTGCGCCAGCGTCTGCGGCGGGCGGTCGAAGCCGGGCAGCGTTGCCGCGTTCTGCGCGCCGGCGAGCAGGTCGGCGCTGCCCGCGAAGGCGCCCACGCCGAAGGCTGCGTCGGCGTTCGGCGTCACGGCGCGCGCGCGCTCGAGATGCTCGGGCGTCAGTGCGAGCACGAAGCGCGCGTCGCTGTCGCCGACGATGTAGCCGTGTTCGGCCGCGGTCAGCACACCCAGCATCGGGCACCAGACGCCGCCCGCTCTGGCGATGGCGACCGCCGCCACCACGAACTCGATGCAGTTGTACTGGATCAGCGCCACCCGTTCGCCCGGCTGCAGCCCGCGTGCGATGAGCGCGGCGGCGAGGGCGCCGGCACGCGCATCGAGTTCGGCGAAGGTCAACTGGCGTTCGCCGTCGATCACCGCGATACGGTCCGGCCACAGCCGCGCGGCACGCGCCGGGTAGTACGCATAGGGATGCATCATGGTCAGCTCCTGCGCGTCGGGATGTGACGCTCGGCGGGCCCGTCGTAGTGAGCCCCGAGAGCATCGGGGATGATTCGCAGCGGCACGCCGTCGCGGATCTCCTCGGTGACGTGGGCCAGCAGCGCCATGCCATAGCTGAGCGCGCCGAGCCCGCCGATCATCAACGGATCGAACTCGAGGTCGGCCAGCAGCGCCCCCAGCGCACCAGCGAGGTTGATCGGGATCTTGCGCCCCTTGACCTCGGCGAGATGCGATTCGACCGCGTCGAGCATCTGCCCGTGCTCACGCCAGCCGTCGAGCTGCCGCGCGAGGCGGCGCACGGTGACGGCACGCGGCTCGGCCGACTTGTGCAGCGGGTGGCCGAGCCCCGGGACGCGTCCGCGTCGCTCGCCCCAGACTTGCACGATGCGGGCGCAGGCCTGCGCAGCCGGCAGCTTCCAGCCCACGGCCTCGATCAGCATCTGCGCCGGCTCCTGCGGCGAGCCGGTCACCGAGCCCGACGCCAGCATGCCGCTGGCCAGCGCCGGCACCGGCGAATCGGGGAACGCCGAGGCGGTGAAGCGCGCCGCGCCGACGGCGGCGCTGATGAACTGCTGATCGACGCCGCTGCGCAAGACGAGATCGAACAGCGCCGTCTGGCGCTCGTCTGGCAACTCGCCGCGCAGCACCAGGAAGGCGGTCTCGGTGTAGCTCAGCCGCTCGATGATCTCCTCGACCGGATAGCCGCGCACCAGGATGCGCCCGTGGCCGGCCTGACTGATGCAGGTGCTCCAGTAGTCGCTCCAGTCGCCCGAGGCGACGAACTCGCCGATGTGATGACGCCGCGCGCGCGGCGCTTGCGCTTCGCTCATGTCTTGCCTCCTGGCTTGACGCTGGCCGCATCGGCCTGCCCCGCCGCGGGGACGAACAGCGGCAGCTGCCGCTCGCCGCGCGCCTCGAACCGCACGCGCACCGCCATGCCGACGCGCACTGCCTCGGGAGGGCAGTCGACGATGTTCGAGATCATGCGCGGCCCTTCGCGCAGTGCGATCAGCGCGATCACGTAGGGCGGCGCAAAGCCGGGATGGTATTGGTGCCGATAGACGGTGAACGTGGCCACCTCACCCAGCCCCGAGAGCGCTCGCCTGTCGAGCTGGTGGCTCCAGCATCGCGGGCAGACCGGGCCGATGGGCAGAAAGAGGTGGCCGCACGACTGGCACGCTGCCGCCTCGAGCAGGCCTGCGGACGCCTGCGTGGCGTGGCGCCGAAGGCTCATGTCTGCCCTCCCAGGATGAGCGTGGCATGGCTGTTCATGCCCAGTCCGTGACCGGTGACCAGCGCCGTGCGCGCGCCCGCCACCTGGCGCTCGCCGGCAGTGCCGCGCAACTGACGCACCGCCTCGATGACATGCAGCATGCCGCCACCGTAGCCCTCGGCGAGCAGACCCCCGCTGGGGTTGACCGCCAAGGCCCCGCCCGGGCCGATCCTGCCGCCGGCCACGAAATCGCCCGCCTCGCCCGGCGCGCAGAAGCCATACGCTTCGAGCTGCATCAGCACCACGATGGTGAAGCAGTCGTACAGCATCGCGACGTCGATGTCCGCGGCGGCGAGCCCGGCGCGCGCGAGCGCGCGCGGGCCGCAGCGCGCGGCCGGCAAGGTGTCGAAGTGCGCGGGGTTCGAGAAGGTGCCCAGGCTGTGCGCCTGGCCCATGCCGAGGATATGCGTCGGGCGCTGCCGCAGGTCTTTCGCGCGTTCGCCGGCGCACACGACGACCGCCGCTGCACCGTCCGAAACCAGGCAGCAGTCGGCGCGGCGCAGCGGCTCGACGAGCATGCGCGAGGCGAAGTAGCCCGCCATGTCGAGCGGCTTGCGCAACTGCGCATGCGGCGTGCGCACCGCATGCGCACGTGCGGCGATGGCGACTTCGGCCAGCGCCTGTGCCTGGGTTCCATGCAGCGCCATGTGCCGATGCGCGGCCAGCGCGTGCAGGCCCGCGGCGCCGAAGAAGCCGAAGGCCGCCTCGTCGCCGCGACCATAGGCGTACGAGCCGGCGCTCGACTGTGCGGTGTCGCCGTAGACGCAGAGGCACACCGAGCACAGCCCGGCCTCGATCGCCATCGCCGCCCGCTGGATGCTGCCCACGCTGGATGCGCCGCCGAGGATCTCGGTGCCGGCAAAGTCGGGATCGAGCCCGAGCGAACGACCGAGCCGCAGATAGTGCGGCTCGATGCCTTGCAGTGCCCCCTGCGCCGCGCCGGGGTCGGTGATCAGTCCGTCGATGTCGCGCGGACTCAGACCCGCGTCTTGCACCGCAAGCCGAGCTGCCTGCGCTTCGAGGTCCAGCGCACTCCGACCTGCGAGGCGGCCGAAGCTCGTGTGTCCGATTCCCGCGATGACGACTCGATTCACGGCGGCTGTCTCACGTTCCTTCGGTGCCGCGCCCATTCGATTCGGCCGGCTCCGAAGCGCCAGAGCTTGATTATCACACGAAAGCTGAGTACTATTCAAACAACTCGCGATGCGCGCGATTCACCCCTCGAGCACCAACGACGCAGGAGGCGGCAGTGCACAGGCAATGGACCGAGGAGCAGGACGCCTTGCGGCGCTCGCTGCGCGATTACGTCCGCGCGAAGGTGACGCCGCATGCGCTCGCCTGGGAGGCGGCCGGAGAAGTGCCGCGCAGCCTGTTCAGCGATCTGGCCGATCTCGGCGTGCTGGGGTTGAGGCTTTCGCCCGAATACGGCGGCGGCGGGCAGGACTTCTGGTTCACCGTGGTTCTGCTCCAGGAGCTGATGCGATGCGGCTCGATCGGCGTGCCAGTGAGCGTCATGGCGCACGCGGAGTTCGCCACGATGCTGATCGATCGCTACGGCGCGCCGGCCTTGCGCGACACCTATGTGCGCGGTGCCACGCAGGGGCGGCTGATCGGCGCGCTCGGTGTCTCGGAGCCCGACGCGGGCAGTGACGTCGCCGCGATCCGTACCCGCGCCGTGCGCGACGGCGACGAGTACGTGATCAACGGATCGAAGCTCTACATCAGCAACGGCACGATCGCCGACTACATCACCATGGCCGTGCGAACCGGTGGCCCCGGATCCAAAGGGCTGTCGCTGGTCGTGGTGCCAGGCCACAGCAAGGGGTTGACGCGGCGGCGGCTGCGCAAGCTGGGCACGCATGCATCGGACACGGCAGAGCTGTTCCTCGAAAACTGCCGGGTTCCGGTGGCGAACCTGCTGGGCGCCGAGAACGCCGGCTTCGGCATGATCATGTCGGGCTTCGAGGGCGAGCGGCTCGTGCTTGCGGTGATGGCGTGCAGCCATGCACGGCTGATGTTCGAGGAGGCGCGCGATTGGGGGCAAAAGCGCCGCGCCTTCGGCCAGCCGCTGCTGGGCTTCCAGGTCTGGCAGCATCGCCTGGCCGACGTGCTGACGCGCATCGAAGCAGCCGAGGCGTTGACACTGCGCGGCATCGATCTGTACGTGAGCGGCCGCGCCGCGCAGTCCGAGATCTCGATGGCCAAGCTCTTCGCCACCGAGACGGCCCGTTTCGCTGCCACCGAATGCGCGCAGATCTACGGCGGGCTGGGCTACATGGAGGAGTCGCTGATGGCGCGGCTGCATCGCGACGCGCTGGCCATGACCATCGGCGCCGGATCGAGCGAAATCATGCGCAGACTCATCGCGCGCGCGAACAACCTGGTGGCGCCGTGAGCCTTAGACGCGACGTTCGCGATGGCGTGCTCGTCCTGACGATCGATCGCCCGGCGGCGCGCAACGCGCTCGATGCCCCGACCCAGAAGGCGCTGCAGGGCGAGTGGCTGCGCTTTCGCGACGACGACGCGCTGCGCGTCGCGGTGCTCACCGGTGCCGGCGACGAAGCCTTCTGCGCCGGGGCCGACCTGAAGGAACTCGGCGCGTTCTACCGCTCGATGACACCGTTCCAGCGCCGCGAACGCGGCGAACGTGAACCGGGCCTCGGCGCGCTCACCCGCAATTTCGATCCGCGCAAGCCGACCATCGCGGCGATCAACGGTGCCTGCCTGGCCGGCGGGCTCGAGATCGCGCTGGCCTGCGACATCCGCGTCGCGGCGGAGCACGCGCGCTTCGGCCTGCCCGAAGTCTGCCGCGGCATCCTGCCCGGGGCCGGCGGCACGCAGCGGCTGCCGCGCGCGCTGCCACTGGGCGCGGCACTGGAGATGATCCTGAGCGGCGCTTCGATCGACGCCACGGCGGCGCTGCGCTGGGGGCTGGTGAGCCATGTCGTGCCGGCCGCAGGGCTGCTCGAGCGCGCGCTCGAGATCGCCGCACGCATCGCTGCCAACGGGCCGCTGGCCGTGCGCGCGGCGCGCGACGCGGTGTACCAGGGCCTGGCACTGCCGCTGGATGCCGCGCTGCGGCTCGAGCAGTTCCTCGCCGAGCCGCTGCGCCAGAGCGACGACGCCGCCGAGGGCGTGCGTGCGTTCATCGAGAAACGCAGCGCCAATTTCACCGGACATTGAAAGGAAAACACGCAGATGGCACGAGAAAAGATCGCGATCGACGCCTGGGCCACCTACATCTCGCCCGAGGGCGCGAAGAAGTGGCCGCCCGAGTTCCTGCACATCTTCCGCAAGTACAAGTGCCCGCCGAACATGCTCGAAGGCGGCACGGTGCAGGCGATGCTCGCCGAGATGGACGCCGCCGGCGTCGACCGCATCGTGCTGTCGGCCTTCTTCTACGGCGGCCAGTGGGTGCTCAGCAACGAGGAAGTGGCGCGGATGGTGCGCGAGCGCCCTGACCGCTTCATCGGTGCCGGCACCGTCAACATCATGCAAAAGCCCATGCAGGTGGTGCGCGAGGTCGACCACCTGGTCAAGGACCTGGGCCTGCGCTGCCTGCGGCTCGAGCCCTACATGTACGGCGACGGCATGACCGGCCTGCCGCCCAACGACAAGCACTACTGGCCGGTCTACATGCGCTGCAGCGAACTGGGCGTCGCGGTGGCGGTGCAGGTCGGTCACACCGGGCCGCTGCTGCCGTCCGAGTGCGGGCGGCCGATCTATCTCGACGAGGTGGCGCTGTCGTTTCCGGATCTGGCGATCCTGGGCTGCCACGTCGGCCAGCCCTGGCATGAGGAGATGATGGTGCTGGCCTGGAAGCACCCCAACGTCTATCTCGAAACGTCGGCGCGCGGGCCGCGCCAGTGGCCGCAGTCGCTGGTGGACTTCGCCAAGGGTTGGGGCCAGGACAAGGTGATCTGGGCCACCGACTACCCGCTGCTCGGCTTCGACCGCACGCTGAGCGAGCTCGAGGCGCTGGGCGTCGACGCCAAGGTCTACCGCAAGATCGTGCGCGACAACCTGTTGCGCGCGCTGAGGCTCGAGTTGTGAGCGGCGACACCCAGCGCCTGCTCGACTCGATCGCCTACGTCGCCTGGCACGGCCACAGGCTGCGCCTGCAGGAACCGGGCAGGGTGGTCGTTGCGCAGGCCGACCGTGCCGATCTGCACAACTACATCGGCACGGTCCACGCCGGCGCGCTCTACACGCTGGCCGAGACCGCCGCCGGGGTGGCCGCCGACGGCATCGCCGCGCCGATGGGTGGCTTCATCCTGCTCAGCGCAGCCGAAGCGCGCTACACGCGCCGTGCCGAGGGTGCGCTCGAGGCCGAGGCCCGGCTCGATGCGGCCGCCGACACCGCGGCGCTGGCGCGCGAGTTCGCCGACAGCGGGCGCGGCCGTCTCGCGATCGAGGTGGTCGTCCGCGACCCGGGCGGCGAAGTCGTCTTCGAGGGAACCTTTCGCTACGCGATTCGCCGGAGGACACGATGACCGACTCACTGCTCAGCGAGCGCCGCGACAAGGTGCTGCGCCTGACGCTCAACCGCCCCGACAAGCTCAATGCGATCGACGTGGTGCTGCTCGATGCGCTGACCGAGGCGCTCCAAGCGGCCGGACGCGACCCCGAGGTGCGCGCCATCGTCATCGCGGGCGCAGGGGGCTCGTTCTGCGCCGGAGCCGACATCGGCCAGATGATCGAGCGCACCCCCGACGACTGGGAGCGCACGGTCGCCCACTACCTCGACCCGATCCGCGCCATCTCGCGCATCGGCAAGCCGGTGATCGCGCGACTGCACGGCAACGTCTTCGGCGGTGGGCTGGGGCTGGCCATCGCCTGCGACTTTCGCGTCGCCACCAGCACGGCGCGGTTCTGCGCCCCCTTCGTCAAGCTGGCGCTGGCGGGCTGCGACATGTCGGCCGGGTACTTCCTGCCGCGCCTCATCGGCCTCGGTCGCGCGACCGACATGATGATGACCGCGCGCGTCGTCGAGGCGAGCGAGGCGCTGGCGATCGGCCTGGTGAGTCAGGTCGTGCCCGACGACGGGCTCGATGCGGCCACCGATGCGCTGGCCGACAAGCTCGCGGCCTTCGCGCCGCGCACCACGGCCTTCACCAAGGGCGCGATCCGCCGCTCGCTCGACCGCGACATGGACGGCGAGTTCGACTACGAGATCTTCGCGCAGGTCCAGTGCCTGCAAAGCCCCGATCACCGCGAGGGCGTTGCCGCGTTCCGCGAGCGGAGGGCGCCGGTCTTCCGCGGTGTGTGAAACGCAGCGAAGACATGGAGCGCCAACGATGACTGACATCGGATTGAACGAAGAGGAGATCCAGTTCCAGAACAGCGTGCGCGCGTTCGTCGACAAGCGCATCGTCCCCAACGCCACGCGTTGGGACTTCGAGGAGCGCTATCCGCGCGAACTCTTCGCCGAGACGGCGGCACTCGGCTGGCTCGGCGTCGGCTTTCCGGAGGATGTCGGCGGCAGCGGCGGCGGCAGCGTGCTCTATGCGGTGCTGTGCGGCGAGCTGGCGCGCGGTTCGGCGGCGATCGCGCTGGGCTTGTATGTTCACACCGCCTTGGCGTCGTCGGCGATCCTGCATCTGGGCACGGCCGAGCAGAAGGCGCGTTACCTCCCCGCTGCGCTCGCCGGCAAGCGCATCGGCTGCTGGGGCTATGCCGAGGCAGGGGCCGGCGCCGACATCAGCTGCGTGCGCACGCGTGCGCGGCGCGACGGGGACCACTACGCGCTCGACGGCGCCAAGCTCTACATCACCAACTCGCCGTTCGCCGACTTCATGGTGATCGTCGCGCAGACGGAACCCGGGCGCGGGCTCAAGGGCATGTCGGTGTTCATCGTCGATCGCGACACGCCGGGTGTGCGCGTCAGTGCTCCCTTCAAGAAGCTCGGCATGGGCGCCTCCGAGATGGCCGAGATCGTCTTCGACGGCGTGCGCGTACCGGTCGCAAACCGGCTGGGTACCGAGAACCTCGGCTTCATCGAGGCGCTCAAAGTGCTCACGCTCGGGCGCATCGCCTCGGCGGCGTTCGGCGTCGGGCTCGCGCGCGCGGCCCTCGACGAGGCGTTGCGCTACAGTGCCAGCCGCATGCAGGCAGACGCGCCGATCAACCGCCACCAGTTCGTGCGTTTCACTCTCGCCGACATGGCCACCCGCGTCGAGGCCGCCTGGCGATTGACGCTGCACGCGGCACGCCTCGTCGAGGCCGGCGGCGATCACGACTGCGCGGCCGCGATGGCCAAGCTGTTCGCCACCGAGACCTGCACCCATGTCTGCGAACGTGCGCTGCACCTGTGCGGCGCCCAGGGCTACATGCGCGAGAGCGCAGCGCAGCGCTTCTATCGCGACTGCAAGGTGCTGGAGCTCGGCGAGGGCACCAGCGAGATCCAGCGCGAAACCATCTTCAGACACCTGGGGCGGTAGCTGATGGGCGTATCGGAGCGACGCGAGCGCGAACGCGAGGCACGCCGCGGAGCCATCCTGGAGGCGGCGCGCGACGTGCTGCTCAGCCAGGGGCTGCGCGGCACCACGACCAAGCAGATCGCCGAGCGCTGCGAGCTGTCCGAGGCGACGCTGTTCTTCTACTTCCAGAGCAAGGACGAGATCCTGCTGTCGCTGATCTTCGAGAGCATCTCGTTCTTCGCCGAAGGGCTCGACGCGCTGGCCGCCAAGGCGTTGCCGCCCGCAGCGCTGCTCGACGCCATCTGGCAATTTCACGAACAGGTCTACCGCGAGCACCCGGACTACTTCGTCATCTCCACCTATCTGGCACAGCCGCAGGTGCTCGAGAACGTCTCGCCCGAAGTCAAGGAGGAGATCGCACGTCGATCGGGCGAGAACTTCCGGCGTCTTGGCCTACTGCTCGCTCGCGTGGACAGCAGCACGCCGGGCAGTGTTCTCGCGGATCTGATCTGGTCGCTGTTCCTCGGGCTGACGATCGGCGAGGCGTCGCGGGCGAACCTCGGTCATGGCCGATCGCGCGAGCACCTGGGCACGCGCGCCCGCGTGTTCGACGTCATCCGGCGCGGATTCGGCTTCGCGTCCGGCACCGGCTCGCCCGTGCCCGACGAAGCGCGCGCCGCAGCTTTGCACGAGCCGCCGCAGCGACGCGCCAGAAGGAGCAACAAGTCATGATCGCCACCAGCATGCAGGCTGCCCGCCTGCACCAAGCGGGTGAACCGCTTCGGATCGAGAACGTCCCCGTCCCACGGCCGGGGCCGGGCCAGTTGCTGATCGAGGTCGCGGCGTGCGGCCTGTGCGGCACCGACATCCATTTGGCCGTGGTGGGCGACATTCCGGTGGCGCGTGCTCCGATCACGCTCGGCCACGAGGCCGCGGGGACGATCGTGGCGCTCGGCGAGGCGGTGAGCGGCTTCGCGCTCGGGCAGCGGGTGGCGCTCTTTCCGTCGCCCATCTGCGGCAACTGCCGCTTCTGCCGGGCCGGGCGCGAATCGCTGTGCGAGGCCACGCAGGCCTACGGCATGTCGGCCGACGGGGCGCTCGCCCGCTACCTGGTGGCGCCGGCGGCGGGTGCGATCGCGATTCCCGACCCGGTCGATTTCGCTACCGCGGCCATCATCACCGACGGCGTGTCCACACCGCTGCATGCGCTGCGCTCGCGCGGCGCGCTGCGTGCCGGCGAGGCGGTGGCGGTGGTGGGCTGCGGCGGGCTCGGGGCGCACGCGATCCTGCTGGCGCGGATGATGGGAGCGGGCTTCGTCGCCGCTGTCGACACGCAGGCGCAGGCGCGCGAGCGCGCGCTCGAATTCGGCGCCGACCTCGCCATCGACCCCGCCGAGCACGCCAACCCCGGCCGCGCGATCCGCGCGCGACTGGGCCGCGGTGTCGATCTCGCGCTCGAGTTCGTCGGTCGTCCGGAGACCGTCGAAGCGACCTTGCGCTGTCTCGACACCGGCGGGCGCGCGGTGCTGGTGGGCGTGGGGCCGGGTCGCCCGGCGCTGCCGCCGCTGATGAGCTTCATCGCCCGCGAGCACTCGGTGATCGGTTCGTTCGGCATGGACAAGCGCGACATCGCCGACCTGCTCGATTGGGTGGCGCGCGGGCGGCTCGATCTGTCGCGCTCGGTCACTCGCACCTACGCACTGGCCGAGGTGAACGATGCGCTCGGGCACCTGGCGAAGAAGGATGCCGGCGTGGTGCGCTTCGTGATCGAACCCGGGCGGTGAACGAGGTGTCGCGGCTTGCGCCGCGGATGACCGGGCTCCCGGCACGACGAGGCGCCGTCGGCGTCGAATGACCGAGCCGCTGCGCCGCCTCGACTTCGGCCGCGTCAGCGTCTTCGTCGGCGCGAAGTCGGGCGAGTATCCCGACGGCAACCAGGTGGTCGTGCGCGGCAGCGACACACGCGCCGTATTCGACACGCCGCTGGTTGCCAACCGCATCGGCCGCGAGTTCGACGACGCTGAGCTGGTCATTCTCGGACACGCGCACGAAGACCACATGGCCGGCCTGCACCGCGTTGCGAAGGCGGCCGTGCAGGTGCACGAGAGTGACCTCGACGCGGTGCGAAGCTGGGAGGGGCTGCAGCGGCACTACGGCCTGTCGGCGTCCGCGGCCGGCGCGACGCTGCACAAGATCCAACGCGAATTCTTCTACGCGCCGCGGCCCGACGCCACCGGATACCGCGACGGCACGCTGTGGGAGCTCGGTGGCTCGCGCGTGCGCGCGATCCACATGCCGAGCCACACCTCGAGCCTTGCGGCCTTTCGGCGCACGCTGGCGCGCGTGGCGGATGTGCCAGCCGCGGTGTGGGTCACCGCGCACCATCGCGGCGTCTACACCGAGCGCCTGCTCGGCATGTTGGGCGGCGGCCAGCAGACGCTCGACGAACTCGTCGCGAAGCGGCTGATCTATCCGCCCGAGTACGACGAGATCTGGATCGATGCCGCCGAACGGCGCACGATCGCTCAGCATCTCGACGAGCTGCTCGCCGCGGGACGCGTGACGACGGACGGGCAGGGACGGTTCGCGCGCGCCTGAGCCGTACCCATGCCGGGAGGTCTGCTCTTCGAACGCGCGCGTCCGGCAGGCCCGCCCGCCGCGGACCATCACGCTCGCGGTGCCGCCCCGCCGCCGGTGGGCCTCAGGCCGATCGCCGCGACGCCGAACCAGATCATCGCCGCCACCATCGACACGCCGCCGACCATCACCATCAGCGGCGGCACGCCGAACAGCACCTCGGCGAGGATGCCGACCGGCATCAGCATACCGGCCAGCGTGAGCCACGAGATGCCCTTGGCCGCGAACGCGCCGAGCGGCAGGCGCAGCAGCAGATAGCCGACCACGACGTTGATGAACGCGAACAGGTTGCCGTGCACGTGCGCGAGGCGCGACTCGAAGTGCTTGCCGACCGCGTAGTCGGCGATCCAGGCCGTCTTGCCCGGCGCGAAGTCGCGCAGGTAGATCAGCACGAAGCCGTACAGCATGAACGCAGCGAGGAACAGGAACCCCGCGGCGATGTTCTTCTTGCCTTGCATCTGAACCTCCTTCACAAACCGATGGTCTGGCCGCGCGCCGGGACGCTGACGTTCCAGCCGCGCTCCGAGCGCAGCCGTTCGGCCAACGCGAGCGCGGCCGCTTCCTCGCCGTGCACGACGAAGGTCTGGCGCGGCGGCTGCGCGAAGCCGGCTGCCCAGGCCAGCAGCGCGGGCTGGTCGGCGTGGGCCGAGAAGCCGCCCAGCGTGTGGATCGACGCACGCACCGCGATCTCCTCGCCGAAGATGCTCACGCGCTTCGCGCCGTCGACCAGCCTGCGGCCCAGCGTGCCCTCGGCCTGGAAACCGGTGATCAGCACGCTGCATTCGCGCCGGCCGAGGTTGTGGCGCAGGTGATGCTTGACGCGGCCGGCGTCGCACATGCCGCTGGCCGCGACGATGATCGCGCCGGCGCGGATGCGGTTCAGCGCCATCGATTCCTCGACGCTGGCGGTGAAGCGCAGCAGCGGCTGCTCGCCGCCGTTGGCGTGCCAATCGGCCAGGCGCCGTGCCGGCTCGTCGAACAGCTCCAGATGGCGCATCGTGATGCGCGTGGCGGCCGCGGCCATCGGCGAATCGACGTGGATGTGCAGGTTGCGCAGCCGGCCCTCGCGGCTCAGGCACTGCAGGTGGTAGATCACCTCCTGCGTGCGCCCGACCGCGAACGCCGGCACGATGACGTTGCCGTGCTTGACGTTCAGCGTGTGGTCCACCACCTGCGCCAGCTCGTCGAGCGTCGCGGTTTGGTCCTTGTGGGCGCGGTCGCCGTAGGTCGACTCGATGAACAGCACGTCGGCGTCGGCGATCGTCGCCGGGTCGCGCAGGATCGGCCGGCCGGGTTGGCCGAGGTCGCCCGACAGCACGAGCTTGGTCGTCTTGCCGCCTTCGGTGACCCACAGCTCGAGGATGGCCGAACCCAGGATGTGCCCGGCGTCGCGAAACCGGCAGCGCACGCCGGCGTGCGGCTCGATCTGCTCGTCGTAGCGCACCGTCTGCAACTGCCGCAGGCAGTCCACCGCGTCCTGCATCGAGTACAGCGGCGCCGCATCGGCGCTCGGTTGCCGGGCTGCCGGCTCGCGCCGGCGACTCGCGCGCTCGGCGTCGGCCTGCTGGACGTGCGCGCTGTCGGGCAGCATCACGGCCAGCAGCTCGGCGGTAGCGTCGGTGGTGTGGATCGGGCCAGTGAAACCGCTCGCCGTCAGCTTCGGCAGCAGGCCGCTGTGGTCGATGTGGGCATGCGTCAGCAGCACGAAGTCGAGTCGGCGCGGATCGAACGCGAACGGCTGCCGGTTGCGCGCCGGCGCCTCGCGCCCGCCCTGGACCATGCCGCAGTCGACCAGGAAGCGCGCGGCTTGGGTCTCGACGAGCAGGCACGATCCGGTGACCTCGCGCGCGGCGCCGAGAACGGTGATGTTCATGAAGCAACTCCGGCCTTTTCGGATTCGCGGCGGGGATCAACTCCGGCGCAGCGCCAGCGCCTGCCAAGCGATGGCGGCCAGCACCATCCACACGAGCGTGCGCAGCGTCATTGCAATCACCGTGCGCGTTTCGTGCGCGCCGCCGGCGAACACGTGCACGCCGAAGGCGGCGAACACCAGCGCGGTCGATGCGGCGATGGCGACGGCCAGCCACAGTGCCCAGCGTCGCTGCATCCACAACCCGACGCCGGCAACGACGTAGGCGAAGCCGGCCCCGAAGTTGAACCACAGCACGAACGGCACGATCTGGCCGGCGGCGGCGCGCGCCTCGCGGCCGCCGAACAGGACCGTGCCGCCTTCCTTCAGCGTCAGCAGACCGAAGGCCACGGCCACGAGCGAGGCCGCCAGCAGCCAGCGCCGGCGGACGGTCGGAGCAGTCATCGTCATCTCCCTGTCAGCGCCCGGGGCCAGCGCTCGTGCCGGTTCGCCGGCCAGGGCGGTTGGCGTGGACCATCAGGATGTCGGGATTGTCGATGCTTGCCTCCTTCAACGTGATGTCCGGATGTCAGGTTCCTCGATTCGGGACGCCGACCTTCACGGCTTCGATCAAGCCGACCCGGCTGGTGGCGACAGGCCAGTCGTACGAAGACTGGAGCGCGGGCGCCTCGAGCCTGCCGTTCGGCAGGCCGGCGAGCTGATAGCGGTTGAGCAGCGCCTTGACGGTCGCCGACTGCGCGGATTTGCTGGCTGCAATGTTGGCAGAAACCAGAGGACTTCATAGCGCGGCGCTGACGGCGTACACGTCGAGGGCTCCTGTTCCTTGCTCATATCTACGCCAAACTGTCACCGAAAGCGCGGTGCGGAGCGAAGCGCGCGACCCCTGCCGCGGTGTTGCCCGTCCGCCTGCGGAGCCGGTCGATGCGCTCGTTCGGAAGCGGCCGACCGAACCTGTTCGAGGTCAATGCGCACGGTTCGCGCGTCCTTAGCATCCGGCCACGGGGGGCCTGCTCGATGTCCCAGGTCACGCGACGCAGCTGCGTCATCAGCAACAGCGCCGTGGCTTGTCGCCCGGTCGGTCTTCGGCGCGCGCGTCGCGCACCATGAGCGCCCGGCCACCCGCCTCCGATCCGGCAACGCCGCGCATGTTGCTGCTCGGCCGGCCCGAGCTGACCGACGTCGCGCAGCCCGTGGTCTTCGTGCCCGAGCGCCGATTCCAACTGCTCGCGCTGCTGGCCATGCAGCCGGGGCAATGGGTGGCGCGCGACCGACTGGCCGCGCTGCTGTGGCCCGAGCGGCCCAACGCCGAGGCGCGGCGCAATCTGCGCCACGTGGTGTTCAAGGCGCGCGACATCGCGGCCGAACTGCAGGCTAGCGACCACGCACTGTGCTGGGACGTGACGACCGACTTGCGCGCGTTCGAGTCGCTGCTCGCCGCCGGGCAAGCGGCGCAGGCGGTCGCGCTGCGCCGTGGCACGCTGCTCGACGGCCTCGACGATGCCGCCAACCCGGCCTTCACCGAGTGGCTGGCCGCCGAACGCCAGCGCTTCGACGAGCGCTGGCGTCAGGCGGCGCTCGTCGCGCTGGCCGCTGCCGCGCCGGCGCAGCGCGCCGAACTGGCGCGCCGCGTGCAGGCCGTCGACCCGCTCGACGAAGACGCGCTCGAAGCGCAGCTGCGCGCCGAGATCGAGCTCGGTCATCCGGCGCGTGCGTGGCAGCTCTATCGCGACTATGCGCACAGCCTGGCAGAAGTCCTCGGCGTCGAGCCGTCGCACCGCCTGCGCGATCTGCTGGAGCGCGAGGCGCCGGCTGGCCCCGCGAACGAACGCCGGGCGCCGGCCTTCGACACCGTCGGTGCGACGCCCTCCGCGCCGCTGGCGCCCGAGGCCGCGGCAACGTTCGTCGGCCGCCGCAGCGAGCTGGCCGAGTTGATGCGGCTGCTCGCGCGCGACGATGCGCGCGCGATCACCGTGCTCGGCCCCGGCGGCGTCGGCAAGAGCAGCCTCGCGCGGCGTGCGTTGCAGGCCGCGGCCGATGGCTTTGCCGGCGGGCGCGCCTGGGTCGAACTGCAGGACCTGACCGGTCTGCCCGCCGTGCTGGTGCGGGTGGCCGATCAGCTCGGCGTGCCGATCGACGATGCGCACGATCCGGTGGCGCAGATCGGCAGCCGCCTGGGGCGCGAGCGCGTGCTGTGCGTGCTCGACAACGCCGAGCAACTGCTGCCCGAGCTGCCGGCGCTGATCGAGCGGCTGCTCGCCGCCGCGCCGGCCTTGTCGCTGCTGGTTACCTCGCGCGTGCGGCTCGGCCATGCCGGCGAACAGTTGCTGCCCTTGGCCGGACTCGCCGTACCCGACGAAGACAGCCGCGACCTGGAGGCCGCCGTCGCGTTCGATGCCGTGCGGCTGTTCGAGATGCGGGCGATGGTGGCGCAGCGCAGCTTCTCGCTCGCGCGACACCTGGGCGCGGTGATCGACATCGTCGAGTCGGTCGGCGGGCTGCCGCTGGCGATCGAGCTGGCCGCCGGCTGGGTACGGCTGCTGCCCGCCGAGGAGATCGCGCACGACCTGCGCCGCTCGATGGACCTGCTCGAGCGCGACCCGGCCTCGCCCGGCGCGCCGGCGCGGCCCGAGCACGACAGCGCGCGTGCGGTGCTCGAACGCACGTGGAGCCTGCTGGCGCCGCGCGAGCGCGACGCACTGGCGGCGCTGGCGGTGTTCCAGGGCGGCTTCACGCGAGCGGCCGCGCTCGCCGTGGCGCAGGCGCCGTTGCCGCTGCTGTCGTCGCTGGTCGACAAGAGCCTGCTCGCGGCGGACGACGCAGGCCGCTTCGGCCTGCATCCGCTGGTGGCCGCGTTCGCGGCCGAGCGGCTGGAGCACGACAGTGCACGCGCGGACGAGCTGGCACGGCGGCACGCGGCGCACTATGCGCAGCACCTCGCCGAACTGGCCACGCGCGCCGGCAACGACCACCGGCCGCTGGTCGAGGGGATCGAGGCGGAGTACGCCAACTGCCGCGCAGCCTGGCGTCATGCGCTGGCCCTCGGCGCCACCGAACGGCTCGCCCAGACGATCGGCGCCTGGCGCAACTACTTCGAGGTGCGCGGCCGCGCCGGCGAGGGCATTGCCCATTTTCAGGGCGCGATGGGGCTCGGTGCGCACGGGCCGGGTCGGCAGTCGCTGGCGGCCGACCTGCGCTCCGCACTGTCGCGCATGCACTATCTGCGCGGCGAGCACCAGACGGGCCTGGCGATCGCCACCTCGGGCGCCGAACTGGCCGAGCAGTGCGGCGACCGGCGCGCGCTGTACCGCTGCCTCACCAATGCCGGCAGCTGCCATTCGGCACAGGCGCAGTGGAGCGCCGCCCGCCCTTGCTTCGAGCGCGCGCTGGCGATCGGCCGCGACGACGGCGTGGCAATCGAGATCGCGACCGCGCTGAACAACCTGGGCATCGTGGCGAAGAACGAAGGCCGCTGGGACGATGCCCTCGGGCACTACGAGCAGGCGCTCGCCATCGAGCGCGAGCAGGGGCGCCACGCCGCGGTCGTGCGTTGCCTGAGCACGCTGGGCGGCATGCATCTGTCGCGCGGCGACTGGGCGGCGGCGCGCCAATGCATGGACGAGGGCCTGCGCCTGAGCGAGCGATTCCACATCGACTTCTTCGTGCCGGTTCACGCCTGCGGCCTCGGCGAAGCCCTGCTCGAGATGGGCGAGCTAGATGACGCCGAGCGGCACCTGCTGCGGGCGCTGGAGCGCAGCCGCAGCGCCGACAACCCGATGATCACGGTGAATGCCGAGGCCAATCTCGGACGCATCGCGACCTTGCGTGGTCAGCGAGCGGCAGCGCTCGACCGCCTGCGTTCAGCGGCCCACGGTGCAAGCGAACGGGGCTGGACCAACATGTGCCTGCATATCGCGATGCTGTACGGCGAGTGGCTGCGTGAGGACCGACGCAGCGCCGACGCGGCGCGGATCTGGCGCATGGTGGCCTCGCATCCGCAGGCCGATGCCGGCATGCGCGAACGGGCGCAGCGCTGGGGCCTCGCACCGAGGCTCGATTCGCCGCTCGAGGACCAGCCGGAACGCGCGCAAGTCACACTCACCGCGGTGATGGACCGCCTGCTGTCGGACCGCGCGCGCGCCGACGACCCACCGCCGTCCGACAAAGGCTGAGCAGCGACCGATCCGTCAGCAGCGCGTGGGCCGCCACGCCGCCGCTGCGACCTGCGCCTCGCGTCGACGAAAGCAGCGGCCGCGCCTGCCGGCCTTATCGGGGCGTCGACGTGCAAGGCCGCCCGGACGCGGTGCTGCGGGTCTTCTTGATGGCCTTCGACGACGTGCCCGACGACGTGCAGGGCGCGCCCGAACTGCCGGCGCCGGACTGCGACGTCGACGAGCCCGTCGTGCTCCGACTGCCGCCTTGCGACGTGCCGGTCCCGGTGCGCGAACTGCTCGACGACCGCTTCTTGATCACCAGCGGTTCGATCCGCGGGTCCTTGCCCGTCTCATAGCTGTCGGTGTAGGGGTTGTAATACTCGACGTCGCCGTTGCGCTGCCCGGGCCGGCACGCCGCCTGGAACGGCTTGACCGAGTTGTCGGTGCTGCCGTCCTCGTTAGTCGTGTAGACGGTGACCGTGCACGCCGAGCTGCTGCCCGAGGTCGCTCCAGCGGCAGCGAACAGCTGCATCGGCATGAGCCACAGCGCCGTGGCGACAAGAACAGCGGCAGGAAATGGGTGCGATGCGTTCTTCATCGAGGTCTCTCCTCACCGGGTTGCCATGCGACGGGGGTCGCAGGTAGAGCACCGTAGGACACAGGCGTTTGTCCGGCGTTTGCCGGCGCGCGCCAATGGCCTGCTCGCCTGCGGCAAACGCTGGGCAAACGCCGGCGCACTAGGGTCTGCGACCACGCGATGGCGCAGTGGCCACCGCAGATGCGATCGCTCCGGGCCATGCCGGCGGAGCGCGCAGGCAGGAGGACGGACCGATGAACGAAGCCCGGTTGTTTCTCGTGCGGGTATGGCAACACCTGAGCCAGTTCCGCGCGGCCGTGCGCGGCGTGGACGAGGCGGAGCCGCGCTTGTTCGATGAGCCCGCGCAGCTCGGCGAGTTCCTGCGCCAGGCCAGCACCGAGGCAGCGCCGCCGGCCGAAGGCGCCAGCGCACCGGCAAACGCTGGACAAACGCCGCGTGACTAGCGTGCAGGTCCGGAACCACCCTTCGAGCACATGAGAGGAGAGCGAACATGACCCGACGTCGTTTCACCGCACTGCCGCCTCGTTCGAGCGGGTCGCGACACATCGCCACGGCCGTCGCGGCGCTGGCGGCAACGCTTGCCATGCTGCCGAGCACGAGTCTCGCGGCAGTCGAGTTCGTCACCACCGGTACCTGCACCAGGGTGGACACGCAGAGCGACAACCAACGCTTGTCGGTGCTGGCCGGCAACGGCATGCGGTTCGAAGTCTGGGGCGACGGCATCGACATCAATCCGTCGGTCCGCGTCACGGTGGACGGTGACCCGGTGGACGCGCTCGTCACCGCGCGGATCGTTCGCGCGCACAACGGGGTCGAGAACCTGGGCCGAGGCTGCAAGATCGCCAAAGGGTCGGTGGAGGTCGAAGTCAACTCGCCGGAGAACGCGGGGGCGACGCGCGAGCGCTCGCTGCGATTCCGCATGCCGCTGGGCGACGAGTCGCGCCTGGCGATCAAGGTGGTGCCGCACCCCACGCCCGCCTGGACGATCACGAACGTGGTCCAAACGCCGGCCCGCTGCCTGACGAAGGACGTCGGCAGCGTGGTGCAGGACCTCGACAACTCGCGCGTGATCATCAACCTGCCGCCGGGCGCAAGCACCGACACGAGCAACTGCGCGGTGCGGATCAACACCACCGTCAGGCCGACGAGCGCGACGCAGATCGATGTCGACGGAGCGTTCAGGTACTCCGTGCAGTTCCCGGCGCACTTGAGCATCGCGCCCGGCTCCAGCACTTCCGCCGAGGGGTATCGCGCTGTCAAGCAGATGGCCTTCGCCGGCAACGTGGCCAACATCCGCGGCACGAGCGCCACGCGCACTTCGACGCTGCAGATCGCGACGCCCAATAACCGGTCTGACACGCTCACGCTGATGAGCGTCCCGGGGGCTGCGAACGGGTTCACGCAGGCCTGCGTCTGCCGCAACCAGACCACCGGCACCACGATCAACGCGAACGACTCGTTCCAGTGCGAGCTCAGGCTGGCGCAGCAGGCGGCGGGCTCGGGCCAGCTCATCAGCATCGAGGCGCAGGACCGGCTGTGTGTGGCCGCCGGCTCGAACGCCGTGACGTACAGCAGCGCGAGCGGCCTGGGCCGCTTCACCGCGCCGGCCACCGGCACCTTCCAGCAGATTCCGTTTCGTGCCAACGGCGGCAACACCTCGGCCGGGACACCTTGCGCCAATCGCATTTCGCCGGTGGCCCAGACGTTGAAGTTCTGGGTCGGCGAGCGCGGTGCCGAATCGGGGCCCGCCTTCACGCAGTGCGAGATCCGGATTCGCAACTAATGGATCGGCGACGGATGCGCACACCCGGCGTCGCGCGGAACCGCGCGCCAAGACAACACGACGACGAGGTACCCATGCGTTTCGCACATCTCCCATCGCGGCGTGTGTCGGATCGGGCTCGGCGCTGGTCCGCGCTGTCCCCCGTGGCGCTCGCCTGCCTGGCCCTGCTGATCGGGCTGGGAGGCTGCGCGACCCCGGGCCCGACGCCGAGCGCATCGGCGACAACCGTGCCGGCCGCGCACAACGACATTGCGCTGGCGTTCAACGAGGGCAAGCCCGAGGCGGCGCGCCAGCTCGTGGCCGCGGCGCTGCGCTCCGAGCCGCAGAACGGCTACCTGCATCTGCTCAACGGGCTGACCTATCAGCTCGCCGATGCGTCCCAGCATTCGGCGGAACTGGCCCAGGTGGGTTACGACGCCGCGGTGACGTTCGCACCCGGGTACCACTGGTCGCACTACTACGCCGGGCTGGCGCGATTCAGCCGGCAGGACTACTCGGCGGCGGCCGACGAGTTCGCGGCGGCGATCCTGGACAAGCCCGACCAGCCGCTGGCGTTCGCGGGCCTGGCGGCATCGGCCTACTACGCCGGCGATCTCGGCGTGGCGCGCCTGGCCGCCGACCGAGCCCTGGCGCTGGCACCGGACGATCGGCTGGCGCTCAGGACCGCGGCCTACGTCGCGGCCGCCGGCGGCGACAGGCAACGACTTGCCGCGATGACCGAGCGGGCCAACGCCCTGGCGCATTCATCGGCTGGACGCGCTGCCGACGCATCGAGACTCGCGCAACTGCTGCGCACCGCTGCGCTCGCCCCCGAGCAGGCACCGTCCGACGGCCAACGGCCCCAGGCGCAGCCTCCCGCCGACGCCGCTCAGGCGCCGGGCGAGACGATGCAGCAGGTGATGGTCGAGGTCACGCTGCTGCTGAGCCAGGACACCAGCAAGCACAGCGTGGGCATCAACCTGCTCGACGGCCTGAGGCTGCAGTTCGGCGCGGAGCGCAAGACCGAGAGGCACCGCAGCTGGGGGTCGCCGGACACCTTCAGCCGCACGATCACCACCGCGCTGAGCGTGCCGCAGCTCACCTACAGCCTGAACCTGTTCAACACGCACGACGACTTCTACGACGTCGTGGTGCGCCCGTCGCTGGTGGCCACGCTCGGCCAGCAATCGGAGTTCTTCATCGGCCGCACATTGAGCGTGGGCGTCACGGGGATCAACACCGGCGCGTTGCAAACGATCGAGGTGGGCACCTCGGTCAAGCTCTCGCCGCTGGAGATCTCGCGCGAGCGCACCAAGTTCCGCGTCGACACGGTGCGCTCGTTCTTCGTGCCGGTCAACAACACCAACAGCACGTTCACGCAGTCGGTCACGACCTTCAAGCAGACGGTCGGCGCGACGGCCGAGGTCGAGTTCGGCAAGACGCTGATCCTTTCGGGCCTGTACGAGGCGGTGAACACGGGCTGGACGTCCAAGGTGCCGGTGCTCGGAGACGTGCCGGTCGCGAATCTGCTGTTCAACGAGCGCTCCAAGACGCAGAGCCGCGACGCCGCGATCGTGCTCGTGACGCCACGCCTGGCGGGCACCATCGACACCGGCACGCGCGAGTTCCGCGCCGAGACGTTGAAGAACCTGCTGTCGGTGTGGAAGGAGCTGGTGGACCCGCTGTCGAACATGGACGCGTTGACCGACAAGATCGGGCACAAGATCTCGAAGTACTTCAGGCCCCAGCCCGACGATCTGCGTCTGCCGTCGGCATCGGAGCCGGCGATCGCGCGGCAGGCGATCGGCGAGACGCTGGGGCGTCTCAGGTAGCAGTTCGGGCTCGTTGCGAACACCGGCTGGGGCCGTGCTGCAAGTCACCGGCTGCAATGGCACCGGGCGGCTGACGTAGCGACCGATCAGAAGCGTGGCACATGGCGGCACATGAGCCAGCTTCACGTTCGCCACGACCAAACCTTCCGCGCCGTGCTCGATTGTGGAGCGTTGGAGTAAGGCGGGCAGTCACCGAGCTTTGTGTAGTGGAGTCAGCCTGGTCTTGATGCGGCGTTCCAGGCATCTTTGGGTTGAGCCCCAGGCCACCATCATTCCCCTCAAAGCCGCGCACGTGAAGCAGCGTTCATGACGGCAACGCCGCTGCGGCCCGCGGGACCGTGGCATGGTCGACCGGCCGCTGCGAGCCTCGAGCCCTTGCTGCGCTGTTCTGTGGACTCGGCCTCGCCGCGTGGCCGCGAGCAACCGGCAGGCCGCCCTGCGGTTTCAATGCCTCGACGTCCCGCCGGGGTGGAGCGCCGAACAACCGTGCGTACTCGCGGCTGAACTGCGAGGGGCTCTCGTAGCCGACGCCGAATGCCGCCGTCGCGGCCTCCGCTCCTTCGCTGAGCATCAGCCGCCGCGCTTCGTTCAGGCGCAGCCACTTCTGGTACTGCAGCGGACTCATGGCGGTGAGCTTCCGGAAGTGGTGGTGCAGGCCCGAAACGCTCATCTGGGCCCGGGCTGCCAAGTCCTCGATGCGCAGGGGCTCCGCGTAGTGGAGCTTGAGCCAATCGATCGCTCGCGCGACGCGGTGGCTCTGGCTGCCGACTGACGCAATCTGCCGCAAACGGGGCGCCTGGTCGGTGGCCAGCAGCCGGAAGTGGATCTCGCGCTGGATCAACGGGGCGAGCACGGGGATGGCCGCCGGTTCGTCGAGCAGCGCAAGAAGGCGAGCGATCGGCTCGAGCATCGCCACCGTGATCGAGGCGACACCGACGCTGGTCTGCAGCGAACGCTCGCGCGGCGGTGCTTCCGGTGCCTGCGCGATCAGTTCGGCGAGCAGGCGGATGTCCAACTCGAGCACCAGCCCGACACAGGGCTTGGTCACCGAGGCGTCGATGACTTCCGAATTGGCCGGCAGGTCCAGCGATGTCACCAGGAACCGCTCGGCGTCGTAGGCGTAGCCCTCGCCGCCGACGAACAGGCGCTTGGTGCCCTGGGCCACCATCACGATGCTGGGCTCCACCATGCAGACGGCGGGGCGCGCCGGAGCCTCGCGCCGGAAGAGGCTGAGCTCGGGGATAGGCGTCGCACAGTCCGCCACGCCGCGCGTGTGTCGTTCGATGACGAGTGCGATGTCGGCCTGCATCTTCGCGATGCGGCCAGGACGGTCTTTCTCGGACGAGGTCTGCATGGGAATGAGCACTTGGACGCTGACGAGGAAGCGTAGCCGAATCCGGTCTGTCAGTCCGCGTTGCTGGAGGATCAGGCAAGAACCCTGCAGAAACGTTCTACCGGTCTTCGGGCCGGATCGGAACAATGAGCAGCATGCATCAAAGGCGCTTCGCGGCCAGCTGTCCGGGGCGCATGTCGTTCAATCAGCTGGAGCCATCTCAATGAACACATCCCTGTCTCGCAAGCGTTTTCTGCAAGGTTCCGCCGCCGCCGTGGCCGCGGCGATCGTCAACCCCCGAGCGGCCCTGGCGAACACCTCTGCCGCGCCAACTGCAGGCCGTGCCATGTCACTGAATCAAGCCTGGGACAAGAAATTTCCCAAGAGTTCCAAGGTCGATCACCGCAAGGTGACGTTCAAGAACCGCTACGGCATCACGCTGGCCGCGGACCTCTACCTGCCGAAGAACGCCGACGGCCGCAAGCTGGCCGCGCTGGCGGTATGCGGCCCGTTCGGCGCGGTGAAGGAGCAAGTCTCGGGTCTGTATGCGCAGACGATGGCCGAGCGCGGGTTCGCGACGCTGGCCTTCGATCCTTCGTTCACCGGCGAGAGCGGCGGCGCGCCGCGCCACGTGGCCTCGCCGGACATCAACACCGAGGACTTCAGCGCCGCGGTCGATTGCCTCGGCCTGCAGCCGGCGGTCGACCGCGAGCGCATCGGCCTCATCGGCATCTGCGGCTATGCCGGCATGGGGCTGAACGCGGCGGCGGTGGACAAGCGCATCAAGGCCGTCGTCACGACCAGCATGTACGACATGTCGCGCGTGATGGCGCGCGGCTACCACGACAAGATGACGCGCGAGCAGCGCACGCACGCCCTGGAGCAGATGAGCCTGCAGCGCTGGGCCGACGCGGCCAAGGGCAGCCCGGCCCCCGGCCCGCGCATCCTGCCCGAGACGCTCGACGGCGTGACCGACCCGGTGGTGCGGATGTACTTCGACTACTACCGCACGCCGCGCGGCTTCCACGAGCGCTCGCCCGCCTCGAATGGCGCCTGGACCGCCACCTCGGCGCTGTCGTTCATGAACATGCCGCTGCTGACCTACATCGCCGAGATCGCCCCGCGTCCGGTGCTGCTGGTCGCCAGTGCCAACGCGCACTCGCGCTACTTCAGCGAGGATGCGTACAAGGCCGCTGCCGAACCGAAGGAGTTGCTGATCATCCCGAACGCCGAGCACGTGGACCTGTACGACCGCAGGGACAAGATCCCGTTCGACGCGATCGCGGCCTTCTTCGATGCGAACCTGAAATCCACGGGCGCGCGCAGCGCCTGATCCGAAGGGAGAAGCCATGCGCGCAACCTTGATGTTCGGCGCCCGCGAGGTTCGCGTCGCCGACGTGCCCGACGCCACGCTCGTCCAACCCACCGACGCGCTGGTGCGAGTCGTCCGCTCGTGCATCTGCGGCAGCGACCTGTGGCCTTACCGCGAAACCGAACGCCAAGCGCAGGGGCAACGCATCGGCCATGAGGCAATCGGCGTCGTCGAGGCCGTCGGGCGCGACGTCGCCCGGATCCGCGCGGGCGACTTCGTGATCATGCCGTTCGCCTATTCGGACGGGCACTGCGAGTTCTGCGACGAAGGGCTGCACACGGCTTGCCGCCACGGCGGCTTCTTCGGCGTCGGCGAGGTCGCCGGCGCGCAGGCCGAGGCCGTCCGGGTGCCGCTGGCCGACGGCACGCTGTATCCGCTGTCCAGCGGTCCGGACCCGGCGCTGCTCGCCTCGCTGCTGACGCTGTCGGACGTGATGGGAACCGGCCACCACGCCGCACGCGTCGCGCGGGTCGCGCCGGGCAAGCGCGCGGCCGTCATCGGCGGCGGGGCCGTGGGGCTGTGCGGCGTGCTGGCCGCCAGGCGCCTCGGCGCCGAGCAGGTCATCCTGCTCGACCGCCACCCCGAGCGCATCGCGCTGGGGCGCGAGTTCGGCGCGACGGACGTCGTCACCTCGCGAGGCGACGAGGCCGTCGCCGAGGTGATGGCGCTGACCCGCGGCAGCGGCGTGCATTCGGTGCTCGAGTGCGTGGGCACAGACGAGGCGATGCGCAGCAGCGTCGCGCTGGCGCGCCCCGGCGGCGCGATCGGTCGCGTCGGCGTGCCGCACTACGCCGGTGTGCCGGCCGATGCCACCTTCTACAAGAACGTCATCGTCGGCGGCGGTCCGGCGCCCGTGCGCGCCTACATCGACGAGTTGCTGCCCGACGTGCTCGAAGGCCGCATCGAACCCGGCCGCGTCTTCGACCGCGTGATCCGCCTCGACGAGGCGCCCGAGGGCTACCGCGCGATGGACGAGCGGCGCGCGATCAAGGTGATGATCGATGGCTGAGCCCCGGGCCGTCATGGCGGGCGTGACGATGGTTCGCTGGCAAAGACTATTCGTGGGCGCCGCGGTCCTCGCGGCGGTGCTGTCACCGAGTGCCTGCGCTTACCTGCAGCACCCGAAGTTCGGCGCTCACCCCGAAGGCGAGCGCCTGGAGCGCATCCGGCGCTCGCCGCAGCATGCCGGCGACATGTTCCGCTACCCGGTGGACACACCGACCCTGGTCGATGGGCAGAGCACGCTTTCGGTGTTGTGGGGCAACCTGCGCGAGCCCGGAAAGAACCTTCGCCCGGCCGCGCCGGTGCCGTCGGTCAAGACCGATCTTCGCGCCCTCGACGCCGGGCGCGATGCCGTCGTCTGGCTCGGGCATTCGTCGTACTTCGTGATCCTGGCGGGGCAGCGCATCCTGATCGATCCGGTGTTCAGCCCCTACGCCGCGCCGGTGTCGTTCTCGACGCGGGCGTTCGATGGCACGACGCTCTACACCGCCGCAGACATGCCGCCGATCGACCTGCTGCTGATCACGCACGATCACTGGGATCACTTGGACCACGCCACGGTGACCGCGCTGGCGGACAAGGTTCGCCGCGTCGTCGTGCCGCTCGGCGTCGGCGCGCATCTGGAGCGCTGGAAGATCGCGCCGGCGAAGATCGATGAGGTCGACTGGTTCGAGTACGTGAGGGCGGCGGACGGCTTGTCCGTGCACGCCGTCCCCGCGAGGCACTACTCGGGCCGCTGGCTGACGCGCAACCGGACGCTGTGGGCCGGCTTCGTGCTGGAGTCCGATCGGCGCCGTCTGCTGTTCAGCGGCGACACCGGGTACGGGCCGCACGTCCAGCAGATCGCGCGCAGGTTCGACGGCTTCGATCTGGTCGCCCTCGATATGGGGCAGTACGACGAGCGCTGGCCGTTGATCCACCTGACGCCGGAGGAAGCGGCGCTGGCCGCTGTGGAACTTCGGGCCCGGTCGCTGCTGCCCGGCCATGTTGGCCGCTTCAGCATCGCCCGCCATGCCTGGAGCGAACCCTTCGAGCGGATCGACGCGGCCAGCACCGGCAAGCCGTACCGGCTGCTGACGCCGATGATCGGCGAGCCGGTTTGGATCGCCGATGACCAGCGGTTTCCCCGCTGGTGGCACGATGCGGCGCGCGTGGCGCGTTCGCCGGAGCCGGTGACGAGCAGATGAACCGACTGATCACAGTCGAGGCCGATGGGAAGTGACGGCATCGGCTACAACGCAGAAGCTGAAATCCTCGACATGAAGGGCTTATGCTGAAATCTGTGCTGATCACCCTCGGTTCGTTAGCCGTTGCGGCGATGTCGCCTTCGCTGGCCGAAGCAAGGGACTACAAGGTCCGGATCCGCGCGGGCGACCAGACGCTGACCGCGACCTTCCTGGACAACGCTACCGCGCGCGCTCTCGTGGCCCGATTCCCCCTGACCGTGCCGATGAGCGACCTTTACGGCCGCGAGCTGGTCTACCGCTTCCCGGATCCGCTGCCGGCCAACGAAACCACGACCAGCGGGTACGAGGTGGGAGACATCGTCTACTGGACGCCGCGGCACAGTTTCGTTCTGATGTACGCGCAGAACGGCGAGCGGATCTCCAATCTGCAAAAGGTCGGCCGTATCGATTCGGGAGCCGAAACCCTGAAGGGCATTGGCGACATCACGGTCACATTCGAGCTGATAAGTCCGTGATGGCGTGAATCCCGGGGCCTGCCCCGCAGCGATGGGAGTTGATCGATGACGGATGCATCGAATCCGGATGCCGGCGAGCAACCGCGGCTGGACTTCAGCCGCGAGATGAGCTACGGCGACTACCTGCACCTCGACGCCGTGCTCGGCGCGCAGCATCCGCTGTCGCCCGACCACAACGAGATGCTGTTCATCGTGCAGCATCAGACCAGCGAGCTGTGGATGAAGCTGATGCTGCACGAGCTGCGCGCGGCGATGGCGCACGTGGCCCGCGACGAGCTGCCGCCGGCGTTCAAGATGCTCGCGCGCGTGAGCCGCATCATGGAGCAGCTGGTGCATGCCTGGGACGTGCTGGCTACGATGACGCCGCCCGAGTATTCGGCGATCCGGCCCTACCTGAAGGCGAGCAGCGGCTTCCAGAGCTGGCAGTACCGCTGCATCGAATTCATGATGGGCAACAAGAACGCGGCCATGTTGAAGCCGCACGCCCACGCGCCCGAGCGGCTGGCGCTGGTGCGCGCCGCCTGGCGCGCGCCGTCGCTGTACGACGAGGCGCTGCGCCTGATGGCGCGCCGCGGCCTGGCGCTGCCGGCCTCGCACCTGGAGCGCGACTGGACGCAACCCTACCGCGCCGATGACGCGGTCGAGCGCGCCTGGCTGCAGGTGTACCGCGATCCGCGCGAGCACTGGGATCTGTACCAGCTCGGCGAGGAGCTGGTCGACCTGGAGGACGCGTTTCGCCTCTGGCGCTTCCGGCACGTGACGACGGTGGAGCGCGTGATCGGCTTCAAGCGCGGCACCGGCGGCACCAGCGGCGTGGGCTACCTGCGCAAGATGCTCGACGTGGTGCTGTTCCCCGAGCTGTGGCGGCTGCGCACCGACCTGTAGGCGCCGACGGCCGCGCGGCCTCGCCGCGATAATCGCGCGCGACGAACAAGCGGGAATCAACGATGACTGCACGCCTACGCGGCCGCCTCTGGCTGGCCGCCTTGTCGATGATCGCCGGCGCCGCCTGGGCGCAGGGCACGACCGTCAACGCCATTTGCTCCACCGACCAGAGCTGGTGCGAGCTGGCGGCCAAGGAATACCAGGCTGCCACCGGCGTGCGCGTCTTGCAGTCGCACAAGGCCACCGGCGAGGCGCTGGCGCAGATCCGCGCCGAGGCGGCGAACCCGAAGACCGATCTGTGGTGGGGCGGCACGGGCGACCCGTACCTGCAGGCCGCCGAGGCCGGCCTGCTCGACGCCTACCGGCCCGCGTACCTGAACGACTTGCACGGCTGGTCGGTGCGCCAGTACGCGATGAGCGGCAACCGCGTCGGCGGCTTCTACACCAGCGCGATCGGATTCGGCTGGAACGAAGACGTGCTCGGGCGCAAGAAGCTGCCGGCGCCGAAGTGCTGGGCCGACCTGGCCGACCCGAAGTACAAGGGCGAGATCGAGACCTCGCACCCCGGCTCCAGCGGCACGGGCTACACCATCCTCGCGGGTCTCGTGCAGCTGATGGGCGAGGACGCCGCGTTCGACTATCTGCGCAAGGTGCACCGCAACGTCACGCAATACACGCGCAGCGGCCAGGCGCAGGCGAAGAACGTGGCCAAGGGCGAGGTGGCCATCGGCGTGAGCTTCATCTTCGGCTTCGAGAACGAGCGCCAGCAGGGCTTTGCCGTGCGCAGCGCCGCGCCGTGCGAAGGCACCGGCTACGAGGTGGGCGGCATCGCGCTGGTGAAAGGTGCGCGCAACCGCGACGCGGCGCAGAAGTACTACGACTGGCTGATGGGCCCGGTCGGCCAGGGCATCGGCGCGCGCGCCAATTCACTGCAGGTGCCGGCCAACAAGACCTTCAAGCCCGACCCGCGCATCCCGTCGCTCGACAACGTGCGACTGATCAAGTACGACTTCGAGAAGTACGGCAAGGCCAGCGAGCGGCGCCGGCTGCTCGAGCGCTGGGAGAAGGAAGTCAACGCAACGCCGCGCTGACGCGGCGTCGTCTTACGCCATCCAGCGTTTTGCGGCGGCCTCCACCACCGCCGGCATCGGCAGCGCCTTGCGCTGCAGGCCGCGCAGCCAGCTGGCGTCGTTGCCGTCGAACACCGAGTCGCGGATCAGGTTGCTGGCCTCCAGCGCCTGCAGGTCGAGCGCATGCTCGTCGATGCGCGCCAGCGTGCGGATGATGTCGTCGCGCAGCTTGTGCCGCTGCTTGGTCTTGGGGTCGACGATCTCGCCGTCGAGCCCGAAGCGGCAGGCCTGGAAGCGGTTGAAGGTGTAGACGAGGTAGTCGTCCTCGGCCGGCTCGAACGGCCGCTCCTCGCGCAGGTGGCGGCAGATGCACTGCAGGTAGCACGCCAGCGCCGCGGCCTTGTCGACCGCCAGCGGCGTGTCGCACACGCGCAGCTCGATCGTGCCGTATTCGGGCTTGGGCCGGATGTCCCAGTAGAAGTCCTTCATCGACTGCACGACGCCGGTGCTCGTCATCTTGTCGAAGAACTCGCCGAACGCGCTCCAGCTCAGCACGAACGGCGCGCGACCCGACAGCGGGAACGCGAACACCGAATTCAGCCGCGCCGAGTGGAAGCCCGTGTCCACGCCCTGCACGAACGGCGAGCTGGCCGAGAGGGCGATGAAGTGCGGCACGTAGCGCGACAGCGCGTGCAGCAGCCACATCGCCTCGTCGCCGCTTTCCACGCCGACGTGCACGTGCTGGCCGAACACGGTGAACTGCTTGGCCAGGTAGCCGTAAAGCTCGCTGATGTAGCGGAAGCGCTCGGTGGGGAAGATCTGCTGCGCGCTCCAGTGCTGGAAGGCATGGGTGCCGCCGCCGGCGATGCCGAGGTTGAGCTTGCGCGCGGCGCGCGACATCTGGCGCCGCAGGTCGTGCAGCTCGTCGCGCAGGCCCTGGTGGTTGCGCTGGATCGAGGTGCCGATCTCGATCATGCTGCGCGTGATCTCGGGCTTCACGTCCCAGGCGCCGCTGTGGCCGTCGAGTTCGCGCAGCAGATCCTCGGCGCGCGGCGTGAGGTCGAAGTCGTGCGTGTCGAGCAGCTGCAGCTCGAGCTCGACGCCGAGCGTCAGCGCCTCGGACCGCGTGAAGGCCTCGAGCGCCATGTCATCAACTCCTGTCGTCGAGCGGGCATTCGCGGGCGATGCGCTGCAGCGGCCACAGCGCCCACAGCGGGCCGCTGATCTGCATCAGCGTGGTGGCGATCAACAGCGCCTGCATCACCGACCCATCGGCGCCGGCCAGCTGCCCGCGCCACGAGAATGAATCGGCCACCAGCAGCACCGCCAGACCGCTCATCGGCTGCAAGGTGAGCGTCAGTGCCAGCGCCTGGCGCCACGACAGGCCGCTCGGCCGCGCCGTGGCCGCGACGCCCGCGCCCTTGCCGAGCAGCCGCGCCAAGATGATGGCCAGCACCCAGGGCCACAGCTGGCTCAGGTTGCTCAGCGTCGACATCACACCGAAGCTCACGAACAGCAGCACCGTGAGCGCCGCACCGGCGCTGCCCAGGTGCGGCTCCACCGTCAGCCGGTGGCCCATGCGGGTGCGCGCGGTCACGCCGGCCACCAGCAGGCTGATCAGCGGCGACAGGCCCAGCGCCACGGCCAGCAGCGCCATCAGGATCACCAGCGCGATCTGCATCACCGGCATCGTGGCGGCCTGGCCGTCGAGCCGGCTGGCACGGTCGAGCACCCAGCCGCCGGCCAGGCCCAGCAGCAGCGAGCCGAAGATCACCACGCCGGCGCTGGCCAGCAGGGCCGACCAGTCGTGTGCCGCCGAGCTGCCGATCTGGCCCCACAGCGGCCACAGCTTGATGCCCAGGATGGCCAGCACGCTGTTGAAGGCGCTCATCGTCAGCAGCCGCTCGGCCACCTGGCCGCGCGGCCTGCCCTCGAGCACCGCCGCCATCGTGATGACCGGCGAGGTGGCCGCCGCCACGGCCGCAGCCACGCTGGCGCTGGCGCCCGGCGCGCCGAGTGCGACCAGCGCGGCGCCCACCGCCAGCGCCGCCAGCAGCGCCTCGAGCACGCAGCTCGCGGTGAGCCATGGGTTGTCGATCAGCCAGCGCGGGCGCAGCCGCGTGCCGAGCTCGAACACGAGCGCCGCGACGCCGAGGTCGATCAGCGGCTTCCAGGGGTCGAGGTCGGCCCGGCTGATGAGGTCGAACATCGCCGTGCTGGCCAGCGCACCCACGAGCAGATAGCCGAACAGGCGCGGCAGCCGCGCGTGCCGGTGCAGCGCGTTGGCCACCAGCAGCGCCAGCAGCACCACCAGGGCCAGGCCGAGCACGGGGTCGGCACCGCGCAGCGCGGTCATCGGGCCGCGCAGCAGCTCGGCGATCCAGTTGCTGAGTTGTTGGGCCAGGGAGGTCATCTCGGTCTGGGCGTCTGCGGGCCGGTCGGCTCAAGGGGCCGGCCATGGTGTCGGGCCGGCAGGGGTTTGTCCACGAAAACCGCGATCGGTTTCACGACCTTGCGCGGCGATGCTTGAATTCGGGGCCGGCGCCCCCATGTCGCCCCGCGCACCGATCATTGTCAATCACGTCACCATGAGCAAGCAGACCCATTCGTTCCAGGCCGAAGTCCAGCAGATCCTGCATCTCGTCACCCACTCGCTGTACTCGAACAAGGAGATCTTCCTGCGCGAGCTGATCAGCAACGCGTCGGACGCGTGCGACAAGCTGCGCTTCGAGGCGCTCGACAAGCCCGGGCTGTACGAGGACGCGCCGAACCTCGACATCCGCATCCTCGTCGACGCGCAGAACAAGACGCTGACGATCCGCGACAACGGCGTCGGCATGAGCGAGGAGGAGGCGATCGCGCACCTGGGTACGATCGCCAAGAGCGGCACGCGCGAGTTCATGGCCAAGCTGGCCGGCGAGCAGAAGAAGGACGCGAACCTGATCGGCCAGTTCGGCGTCGGGTTCTACTCGGGCTTCATCGTCGCCGACCGCATCACGGTGGAAACACGCCGCGCCGGGCTCTCGCCGGCGCAGGCCGTGCGCTGGAGCAGCACGGGCAGCGGCGACTTCGAGGTCGAGCCGATCGACCGGCCCGAGCGCGGCACCGACGTGATCCTGCACTTGCGCGACGACGAGGCCGACTTCCTCTCGGCCTGGCGCATCAAGTCGATCGTCTCGAAGTACTCGGACCACATCTCGCTGCCGATCCTGATGCGCAAGGAGAAGTGGGACGAGGAGAAGAAGGCGCAGGTTGCCACCGACGAGTGGGAAACGATCAACAAGGCCGCGGCGCTGTGGACGCGGCCCAAGAGCGACATCACCGACGCGCAGTACCAGGAGTTCTACAAGCAGATCAGCTACGACAGCGAGCCGCCGCTCACCTACACGCACAACCGCGTCGAAGGCCGCAGCGAGTACACGCAGCTGCTGTACATCCCGGCCAAGGCGCCGATGGACCTGTGGAACCGCGACAAGCGCGGCGGCGTGAAGCTCTACGTCAAGCGCGTGTTCATCATGGACGACGCCGAGGCGCTGATGCCGGTGTACCTGCGCTTCGTGAAGGGCGTGATCGACTCGGCCGACCTGCCGCTGAACGTCAGCCGCGAACTGCTGCAGGAAAGCCGCGACGTGAAGGCCATCCGCGAGGGTTCAGCCAAGCGCGTGCTGACCATGCTCGAGGGCCTGGCCGACAGCGACAGCGCCGACGACAAGGCCAAGTACGCGAAGTTCTGGAAGGAGTTCGGCGCCGTGCTCAAGGAAGGCATCGGCGAGGACTTCGCCAACCGCGAGCGGCTGGCCAAGCTGTTCCGCTTCGCCTCGACCCATGCCGCCGAGGGCGTGTCGCTGGCCGACTACGTGTCGCGCATGAAGGAAGGCCAGGAGGCGATCTACGTCATCACCGCCGATTCGCTCAAGGCCGCGCAATCGAGCCCGCAGCTCGAGATCTTCCGCAAGAAGGGCATCGAGGTGCTGCTGCTCGCCGACCGCGTCGACGAGTGGATGCTGAGCCACCTCTACGAGTTCGAGGGCAAGCCGCTGCAAAGCGTGGCCAAGGGCGCGGTCGATCTCGGCAAGCTGCAGGACGAAAACGAGAAGCAGCAGGCCGAAACCGCCGCCAAGGAGCTGCAGCCGCTGCTCGACAGGCTGCAGGCCGCGCTGGCCGAACGCGCGAAGGCCGTGCGCGTGACCACGCGGCTGGTGGATTCACCGGCGTGTCTGGTGGTCGAGGAAGGCGACATGAGCGGCCATCTGGCGCGCCTGCTCAAGCAGGCCGGTCAGGACGCGCCGAAGAGCCTGCCGATCCTCGAGATCAACCCCGAGCACGCGCTCGTCAAGCGCTTGCGCGACGGCGACGAGCGCTTCGACGATCTGGCGCAGGTGCTGTTCGACCAGGCCTGGTTGGCCGAAGGCGGCCAGCTCGAGAACCCGGCCGACTACGTGCAGCGGGTCAACCGCCTGCTGGCGGGCGCGCCGGCCTGAGCGGCGATCAGATCGCCAGCGGCGGCTCGTCCATCGCCGCGATCTGTTCGCGCAGCTGCTGCATCTGCTGCTGCCAGTAGTTCGGCGTGCCGAACCACGGGAACGCCACGGGGAATGCCGGGTCGGCCCAGCGCTCGGCGAGCCAGGCGCTGTAGTGCACCATGCGCAGCGTGCGCAGCGGCTCGATCAGCGTCAGCTCGCGCGCGTCGAAGGCCGTGAAGCTGCGATAGCCGTCGAGCAAGTGCACCAGCTGGCTGCGCATGGCCTCGCGCGTGCCCGACAGCAGCATCCACAAGTCCTGCACCGCCGGCGCGTTGCAGCAGTCGTCGAGGTCCACCACGTGCGGGCCCGCGTCGCGCCACAGGATGTTGCCGGGGTGCAGGTCGCCGTGCACGCGGCGCAGCGTGAGACCGGGCAGGCTGGCATACGCGGCATCCACGCGTTGCAGCGCCTGCGCGCACAGCGAGCGGTAGTCGTCGCGGCTCTGGTCGGGCAGCGCATCGGTGGCGAGCAGCGCGGCCAGGCGGTCGTGGCCGAAGCTCTGCGGGTCGAGCGTGCGCCGCACGGCGAAGCGCCGCGTGCCGGCAGCCGCATGCATGCGGCCGACGAAGCGGCCCAGCCATTGCAACACCTGTGGCGAGTCGATCTCGGGGCCATGGCCCGAGCGCATCGGGTAGACGGCCCAGCGGAACGTGGCGTCGCCATCGTCCTGCTCGGCGAGCGTGGGCGGGTCGCCGAGGCAGCGCAGGCCGGGCGCATCGGGCTCCGGCGCCAGGCGCTGCGGCGCGATCACCGGCAGCTCCTCGGCGGCCAGCTCCAGCGCGAAGCGGTGCTCCTCGAGGATCTGCGCGCTGCTCCAGCGTGCGGGGCGGTAGAACTTGGCCACCACCGCGCTGCCGTCTTCCAGCATCACCTGGAAGACGCGGTTCTCGTAGGAGTTCAACTGCAGCAGGCGGCCGTCGCCGCGAACGCCGCTGGCGTCGAGCGCCGCCAGCAGCACCGGCGGCGTGAGGCGATCGTAGGGGTGTGCCGCGGCGGCACCGCGCGTCGGCACCGGCGGCGATTGCGCTTCAGTGGCGTGTGGCCGACGACACGCGCGGCGAGTCGATCACCACGGCGCCGCCGGCTTCGGGCGGCTCGGTCGGCGGGCCTTCGCTCGATTCGGGGCCCGGCTGCGGCGATTCGCCCAGCGCGCCGAATTCGCTGCCCTGCGCTGCATCGGAGCGGTTGTCGGGCGCGAAGAACGAATCCTGGAAGAAGTTCGAGTCCTGCCACAGGGCGGTGCGCTCGCGCCGGCGCGAGGGTGCAGCCGCCTGCGGCAGTGCTTCACGCCGCGGGTGCTGCACCGGCGCTGCGGGCTGCGGGCCGCGCGACGCGGCGGCGCTGTGCGGCACCAGCAATTGCAGCTCCGGTATCGACGGCATGTGGTCGACCGGGCAGCGCAGGTAACGCACGCGGCAGGCGGTCAGCACGGCCTGCTTGATCTGCATGACGCGGCGTGAATTGCCGCGGTCGGTATCGAGGTCGATCGCCGCGAGCACGCGCCCGTTGGCGCTGCACACGGCGAAGGTGACGTGGATCGAGCCCAGCAGCTCGTACCAGTAGCGCACCTCCTGCGGATCGGTCGGCTGGCAGAAGCGCACCAGCGGCAGCTTCGACAGCACGATGTGGTGCGGCAGCGCCTCGCGCAGCTGCCGGTACACGCGGCGCTCGTCGGTGCTGAACACCGGCCGTGCCGAGAGATTCCACTCGCTGGGCAGCGGCTTGGCCTTGGGCGCGCGGGGGCGCAGCGCGAACCAGACAACGGCGGGCGCGAGAACCGCCACGGCCACCAGCGCAATGATCCACGGAAGGGCCTGCTGCATGGCTCAGGCAGCTCTGAGGCAAAGGGTGGCAGCCAAGTGGTGTCTCCGCAGCGCCGAGGGCCCGGCGCGTGCAGGGCCCTGTTCGGGCTGGGCGCGATGTTAACCGCAGTCATGCGCGCAGTGACCCCACGCTTACGGGCGCGTGCCCGCGTGGCCGTGCGCGCAGGCGCGTCTACGACGGCTTGGCGTCGTCGTTGGATTCGATGCCGGCGATGCTGGCCAGCGTGTGCAGCAGGTCGCCCACGCGGCGGGCCTGGTGCTTGATCTGGTAGTCGATCTCGGCGACGCTGTCCTCGACGATCTGCTCCACGTGCGAGGCCAGCGTCTCGGGCGGCAGCCGCAGCGAGGCCTCGGACTCACCGCCTTCGCGCACCACCTCCGCGCCCGCATTGCGGGCGATGCGCAGCATGGCCGAGTTCTCGCTCAGGGCATGCACGATCAGGGTCTGCACGCCGCGGTTGCGGGCATGCAGCACCGCCAGGTCGAACAGCCGGCTGCCGTAGCCCCGGCCGCGCGCGCGGGCGGCCACCGAGACGCCGAATTCGGCCTTGGCCGCGGGCTTGCCGTCATTGGTGCTCAGGTAGGCCAGGTGGGCCATCGCCAGCAGGCGCAGGCGGCGGTTGAAGATGCCGAGCACCTCGTCGCGCTCGAAGTCGAGCTGGTCGACGTAGTGCGTGATCTGCGAATCCGAGGCCGCGTAGCCGAAGCGCAGGTAGCGATCCTGCTCGGGCAGGTCCAGCAGGTGCGCCAGGATGCGGCTGCGGTGCCGCTCGGAGAGCGAGCGGATGGGGATCCACGACAGCTTGGCCTTGCCAGCCGGGTCGGCGGCCGGAGCGCTGACCGGGGCTTGTGGCCTCGGCGCCGGGCTCTGGGTGTCGATCTGGTTCATCTGAAACCTCTCTGCGAGGGTTTACCCTCATCGTCGGACAAGGATCTGGTCTGACCACGGTATGTTGCTATGCAGCATTTGGGAGCGCAACCTGTTTTGACACCCCGTGTGGGCTATACTGCACAGCTTTTCCCGCCGGCGGCGGGGCGGGATGTCGTTCCCTCGAGCGGTTGCGTTACACAAGCAATGCCTCGATGGCCTCCCGGGCAGCCGCCCTGTCGGGCCCGAAGGCCGGGCCCATTTCCGAAAGACCCTCATGAAGACCTTCAGCGCCAAGCCGGCCGAAGTGAAGCACGAGTGGTTTGTGATTGACGCCACCGACAAGGTGCTCGGACGTGTCGCCAGCGAAGTGGCACTCCGTTTGCGCGGCAAGCACAAGGCCATCTACACGCCTCACGTCGATACCGGTGATTTCATCGTCATCGTCAATGCAGACAAGATCCGTGTCACCGGGAACAAGGCCGAAGACAAGGTGTATTACCGGCACACCGGCCACCCGGGCGGCATCTACGGCACCAAGTTCAAGGACATGCAGGCCAAGCATCCCGGCCGCGCCCTGCAAAAGGCGGTCAAGGGCATGCTGCCCAAGGGCCCGCTGGGCTACGCGATGATCAAGAAGCTGAAGGTGTACGGCGGCGCGACACATCCGCACACCGCCCAGCAGCCCAAGGCGCTGGCAATCTGAAGGAGCGGATGATGATCGGCAACTGGAATTACGGAACGGGCCGCCGCAAGTCGTCGGTGGCGCGGGTGTTCATCCGCAAGGGCAAGGGCGAGATCACGGTCAACGGCAAGCCGGTGGAACAGTACTTCGGCCGCCAGACCTCGATCATGGTGGTCAAGCAGCCGCTGCTGCTGACCAACAACGATGGCGCCTTCGACGTCCAGGTCAACGTCCACGGCGGCGGCGAGAGCGGCCAGGCCGGCGCGGTGCGGCACGGCATCACGCGCGCGCTGATCGACTACGACACGGCGCTGAAGCCCGACCTGAGCCGCGCCGGATTCGTGACGCGCGATGCGCGCGAAGTCGAGCGCAAGAAGGTCGGATTGCACGGTGCCCGCCGCCGCAAGCAGTTCAGCAAGCGCTGACGGCACACACCGTCACGTTCACCGCGCACGAGGCCGCTACGATGCGGCCTCGTCCGTTTGGGTTTCGCCACGTTGCCGCGCATGCGCTGGAAGACCTTCCGCCGCCGTCATTCGATCAGCGCGCCGCGCGTCATCGTCACGCGTCACCTGCCCTGGCCGCTGCGCTGGGCGGTGATCGCCGTGGTGTTCGGCTTCTCGGCGGCGATCGGCCTGTGGGCCTTCGAATTCGGCAAGGACATCGCCGGCCTCGACCGCGACGCGAAGGCGGAGCTCAACCGCCTTCGTGTGGAGGTGCAACAGTTGCGCGCCGACCGCGACAAGGCGCAATCGATCGCCAACAGCGCCGAGAGCCTGCTCAAGGCCGAGCGCGCGGCGCAGGACCGGCTGGCCCGGCAGCTCAAGGATCTGGAGACCGATCAGCTCGCGCTGAAGGGTGACCTGGGCTTCTTCGAGCGCATGTTTCCGCCCACCGGCACCAGCGGCCTGGCCGTGCGCGCGCTGCATGCCGAGCCGCGGGGCCCTGGCCAGCTGCGCTACCAGATGATGGTGATGCAAAACGGCAAGGCGGTCTCCGAGTTCAACGGGCGTTACGAGCTGACGCTGGGCGGCACGCTGGAGGGGCGTCCGTGGACGCTGGCGATGCCCGGCGGCACGAAGCCGCTGCAGCTCAAGCAGTACGCGCGCGTCGAGGGCGTGCTGCAGTTCCCGGCGCAGGCGATCGTGAAGACCGTTCAGGTCAAAGTGACCGATGACACGGGTGGCGTACGCGCAACGCAGACCGTGAGGCTCTGAGGCGTACAGTCGCGCCATCGGCGAATCGTTGGAGGCAACAAGACCATGGTGTTCGGCAAGAAGGCTCAGCCCCCGATCCGCACGCTGATCGGCGAAGGCACGGTTCTGCAAGGCGAGGTCCGCTTCACCGAGGGCCTGCGCGTGGACGGCGAGATCCGCGGCGACGTACTGGCCGACGAGTCGGTGCCCAGCGTCGTGGTCATCAGCGAGAACGCCAAGGTCCACGGCCGCGTGAGGGCAGCGCACGTGATCGTCAATGGCGAGGTCAACGGCCCGGTGGAATCCAGCGCCCTGCTCGAGCTGCAGCCTCGCGCGCGCGTGGTGGGCGACATCCGCTACGAGGCGCTCGAGATGCATCAGGGCGCGCAGGTCGACGGTGAACTGCGCCCGCTCAAGGCGGGCGATCGGTCCTCGCCGCCGCTGGTGCTGGCGGCCTCCAACGACGCCTGATCGCGGGGCTCCGGGGTCGCCCGAAGACCCCACACAGGCCTTGAAATTCCCCTCGTGACATACACTTGGGCGTATCCACAGGAGTGCCCATGAACGCCGCCGTCGAAACCCTCGAAATGCCCGCGCCGCTGATCTTCACCGACAGCGCGGCAGCCAAGGTCAGGGAGCTGGTCGACGAGGAAGGCAACCCCGAGCTGAAGCTGCGCGTGTTCGTGCAGGGTGGCGGCTGCTCGGGCTTCCAGTACGGCTTCACCTTCGACGAAGCGGTGAACGACGACGACACGCAGATGAGCAAGAACGGCGTGACGCTGCTGATCGACGCGATGAGCCTGCAGTACCTCACCGGCGCCGAGATCGACTACAAGGAAGACCTGCAGGGCGCGCAGTTCGTGATCAAGAACCCCAACGCCACGACCACCTGCGGCTGCGGCTCGAGCTTCTCGGTCTGAACGGCCGGCTCCGACCTCGCCATGCGGCCACCTTCGGGTGGCCGCTGCGCTTCTCGGGTCCGTTCGGCGACTGTTCGCCGATCGAGGCTGCTACTCGAAGACGCCCTGCGCCACGCGCAGCGTCTCGGCCACCTCGAGCTGGCGCTGGTAGTGGCGCAGCGCGTCCTCGAAGCGCGGCCGCCCGGCCCCGAGCACGGGAGACGGCTCGCCGTCACCGGCGATCTGCGTCGGATCCTGGTACTGGCCGCGCAGGCGGTACTCGAAGTGCAGATGCGGCCCGGTGGCCCAGCCGGTGGCGCCGACCGCGCCGATGCGCTGGCCCTGCTCGACCTTCTGGCCCAACCGCACGTCGATCTGGCTCAGGTGGGCGTACAGCGTGCTCTTGTCGTTGCCGTGCTCGATCTGCACCACGTTGCCGTAGCCGTTCTGCCAGCCGGCGAACTCGACCACGCCCTCGCCCACGGTGCGCACCGCGGTGCCCTGCGGCGCCGCATAGTCGACGCCATGGTGGGCCCGCCAGTCGCGCAGCAGCGGATGGATGCGCAGCGCGAAGCCCGAGGTCATGCGCGAGAACTCCAACGGGCTGGCCAGGAAGGTGCGGCGCCGGCTGTGGCCGTCGAAGCCGAAGTAGTCGCCTTTGCCGCCGCGGGCTTCGGGATACCACATCACCTGGTGCACCTTGTCGCCGTTGACGAACTCCGCGGCGAGGATGCGGCCGGTGCCGTCGCTCCAGGTGATCGGCGCGTCGTCGGCGGTGAGCACCTCGTAGACGATGCTGAAGCTGTCGCCCTTGCGCAGCTGGCGGTGGAAATCGATGTCACCCGAGAACAGCTCGACGAGCTGCACCGCCAGCGTGTCGCTCAAGTTGGCTTCGTCGGTCGCGGCGAACAGCGTGGTGCGGACCGTGCCGCCGCCGACGCGGACCTGGCTCTGCAGCGGCACCAGCTCGGCGCTGGCGCGCCAGGTGCCGCTCGAGCGCTCGATGCTCACGCGCTGGAAGTGGGTGTTCTGCTGCGCCACGTTCGACGGCGCGAAGCGCGCGACGAGTTCGGCCGGCCGGCCATCGGCATCCACGCGCGCGATCACCTGCTTGCCGGGCTTGCCTTCGAACAGGCGCCGTGTGTCGTTGTTGGCCCGCATGAAGGTGGCGAGCGAGGGATCGAACACACCGAGCCGCTTCAGCAGGCTGTCGGCGCTGTCGCTCGGGCGCGTGAGTTCGGTGCGCGACAGCACCGGATTCGTCGCCGCCAGCGCGAGCAGCTGGCCAGGCAGCCCCGGCGGTTCGATCGGCATCGCCACGGTCGTGCGCGGCAGGCGGGCGGCATCGGGCGCCATCGGCGCGATACCGAACGCGGTGATCGCGAAGCCGGCCATCAGCACCACCATGCCGGTCGCCAGCGTGCGGCGATGGGCCTGGAGGCTGCGTTGCACCTGCGACGATGCGCGCGCGGCGAAGGCTTCGAAACGTGGAGTCAATTGCATTCCTGGCAAGCCCGACACACGAGACCGGGCCCGCCCCGATCGATGGACCACCTCGCTGGCCGCCGTGTCGGCGGTGCGAGGCCGTGCCACCCCATACCCCTACAATTCTGCGCAGCTCCACCTGGGTTGCTGCGCACGAAGTGAGCAGACGCTTGCACATCAGCTCACCCTGCGGAGTATAGCGGCCCCGCCCTGCGGCACCCGAGGAAAACCACCCACGCGGGCCCTCCAGTTCGCTGACTTCTTACCCGCAAACAATGTCCGATTTCCCGATCACCGACCGGGTCCGCGAGGCGATGGCGGTTTCCAAGCGCGGCTGCGACGAGTTGCTGCCCGAGGCCGACTGGCTGAAGAAGCTGGCCCGCGCCGAGGCCACCGGCTGTGCGCTGCGCATCAAGCTGGGGCTGGACCCGACCGCGCCCGACCTGCACGTGGGCCACACCGTGGTGCTCAACAAGATGCGCCAGCTGCAGGACCTGGGGCACCAGGTGATCTTCCTGGTCGGCGACTTCACCTCGATGATCGGCGACCCGTCGGGCCGCAACAGCACACGGCCGCCGCTCACGCGCGAGCAGATCGAGACCAACGCCAGGACCTACTACGACCAGGCCAAGCTGGTGCTCGACCCGGCGAAGACCGAGATCCGCTACAACAGCGAGTGGAGCGACCCGCTCGGTGCGCGCGGCATGATCCAGCTCGCCGCGCGCTACACCGTGGCACGCATGATGGAGCGCGACGACTTCCGCCGTCGCTTCGAGTCGAACACGCCGATCAGCGTGCACGAGTTCCTCTACCCGCTGATGCAGGGCTACGACTCGGTGGCGCTGAAGAGCGACCTCGAGCTCGGCGGCACCGACCAGAAGTTCAACCTGCTGATGGGCCGCCACCTGCAGCAGGAGTACGGCCAGGAGCCGCAGTGCATCCTGACGATGCCGCTGCTCGAGGGCCTCGACGGCGTCGAGAAGATGTCGAAGTCGAAGAACAACTACATCGCCATCACCGAGGACGCCAACAGCATGTTCGCCAAGGTGCTGTCGATCAGCGACGAGCTGATGTGGCGCTACTACACGCTGCTGTCGTTCCGGCCCGAGGCCGAGGTCGCCCGGCTGAGGGCCGAGGTCGAAGCCGGCCGCAACCCCAAGGACGCCAAGGTGCTGCTGGCGCGCGAGATCGTCGCGCGCTTCCACAGCGCAGCGGCGGCCGATGCGGCCGAGCGCGATTTCGCGCACCGCGCGCGCGGCGGCGTGCCCGACGAGATCGATGCCGTGAGCCTGGCCGGTGCGCCGCTGGCCATCGGCGCGCTGCTCAAGCAGGCGCGGCTCGCGCCGTCGACCAGCGAGGCGCTGCGCCTGATCGAGCAGGGCGGCGTGCGCATCGACGGCGCCGTCGTCAGCGACAAGGCGCTCAAGCTCGCCGCCGGCACCTTCGTCGTGCAGGTGGGCAAGCGCAAGTTTGCGCGCGTGACGCTGTCGTAGGCGCTGCCGCTCGACGCGTCAGCCTTCGAGCGCCTGCCACATCTGCTGGTCGCGTTCGGCGGTCCAGACGCGCGGGTCGGGGTACTGCGTGGCCTCGTCGAAGGCGCGCGTCACGTCGAACGGCATGCAGTGGTCGAAGATCACCCATTGGCCGTACTTCGGGCGCAGCTTGTCGAAGGTCTCGCGGTACACCGCGCGCAGATCGCGGCCCGCTGCGGCACCGGCCTTCACGCTGGCGAAAAGTTCGCTGACGAAGGCGCGCGTGCCGTCCAGGCCGGCCTTCACCTGCGCGGCACCCGAGAGCGCAGCGCCACGGCCGGGCACCAGCTTGTCGGCCTTCAGCGCGGCGAGGTTGTCGAGCGTCTTCGGCCAATCCTGGAAGTACGCATCGCCGGCATAGGGCGTCGCGTCGAACTCGACCAGGTCGCCCGAGAAGAGCACCTTCTCCTGCGGCAGCCAGACGATGGTGTCGCCCTTGGTGTGGCCGCGGCCGACCTGCAGGATCTGCACCTCGAGCTTGCCGAGCCACAGCGTCATCCTGCCGGTGAAGGTGATGGTCGGCCAGGTCAGCCCCGCAGGCACCGACTCCACGGCGCGAAACAGGCGCGGAAAGCGCCCGATCTCGCTCGCCTTGTCGGCCTCGCCGCGCTCGACGATCAGGTCGTAGGTGTCCTGGCTGGCGATGACGTGATCGGGCTTGTAGGCGCTGGCGCCCAGCACGCGCACCGCGTGGTAGTGGCTGAGCACGACGTAGCGGATCGGCTTGTCGGTCACTTCGCGGATGCGGCGGATCACGTCGCCGGCCATCACCGGCGTGGCCTGCGTGTCGATGACCATCACCGCGTCGTCGCCGATCACGATGCCGGTGTTGGGGTCGCCCTCGGCGGTGTACGCCCAGGCGTGCTCGGAGAGCCTGGAGAACGTGACCTTCTTTGCCTCGAGGTCGGCGTGCGAGGCGAACTTCTTGGTGTTCATGGCGGTGTCGGATTCCTTCAGCTGCGCTGCCGTGGCGTGCCTGGCCGCGCGAGCGCCAGCGCCTCGGTGAGTGTGGCACGGTCGCCCACCTGATTGGCGAGCACCAGAACCAGCTTGGCGTTCATCAGCGCGACCTGTTCGTCGCTCAGGTCGCGCTGCGAGTTGATCAGCTCCTCGTAGAAGCCGTCGGGGTCGGCGATGTGCGGCGTGCGGATCAGCGGCATGGCGTGTCGTCGCTCCTCGTGGTCAATGCATGCCGAGGCAGCGGCGCAGCGCGGCCTCGACCTTGGCGGAGTCGAATCGGCGCCAGCGCGCCGCCACGTACTGGTCGGGGCGGATCAGGTAGCAGGTGCCGTCTTGCCCGTCGTAGCGTTCGGCCAGCACACCCTGCGCGTCGACGATGTCGGTGCCGACGCGCAGCACGCGCACCGCCACGTCGCCGGCGTTCAGCGACGCGACACCGGGGTCGCCGAAGACGAGCAGCGTGAAGCCGTCGCCCAGCTGCGGCAGCAGCCAGGCCGGCGCGCCGCTCTTCGTCACCGGCGCGTCGGCGCAATTGGTGCCCGGCGCCATGCGGCCCTTGAACGGCGACTCGTCGGCCGTGTTCAGCGACGACGTCGCGTACGGCGTCGGCGTCGAGAGGCGCCCGCTGTTGACCAGCGGCCGCGCGAACGGCTCGGTCTTCGCGAGTTCCAGCACCGCGTCGCGGAAGTGCCGGCTGCCGGTGCTCTTGGGCGTGATGAAGTCGGTCGAGCGCGTGGAGTTCAGCAGGTTGTCGTCGGCGGCGAAGGCGCGCTCCTCGTGGTAGCTGTCGAGCAGCGCGGCCGGTGCGCGGCCGGCGTGCACCAGCGCCAGCTTCCACGCCAGGTTGTCGCAGTCCTGCACGCCGCTGTTGGCGCCGCGCGCGCCGAACGGCGACACCTGGTGCGCCGCGTCGCCGGCGAACAGCACGCGGCCGACGCGAAAGTCCTTCATGCGCCGGCAGGCGAACTGGTAGACCGAGACCCATTCGAGCTCGAACTTCGCGTCGGGGCCGAGCATGGCCTGGATGCGCGGGATCACGCGCTCGGGCTTCTTCTCGGCCTCGGGGTCGGCGTCCCAGCCGAGCTGGAAGTCGATGCGCCAGACGTTGTCGGACTGCTTGTGCAGCAGCACCGACTGGTTGGGGTGGAACGGCGGGTCGAACCAGAACCAGCGCTCGGTGGGGAAGTCGGCGGTCATCACCACGTCGGCAATGAGAAAACGGTCCTGGAAGAACTGGCCGGTGAACTCGGCGCCGAGCATGCGCCGGGTGTCGCTGTTGGCACCGTCGCAGGCGACCACCCAGTCGGCTTCCATCGTGAACGCGCCGTCGGGCGTCTCGACGGTGAGCCGCGCGCCGCTCTCGTCTTGCGTCAGCGCCGTCAGCTTGTGCTTCCAGCGCAGGTCGACCCGCGGGTGGCGCTCGCACGCCGCCACCAGCGCCTCCTCGAGGTAGTACTGCTGCAGGTTGATCATCGCCGGCATCTGGTGCTGCGGCTCGGGCAGCAGGTCGAAGCTGTAGGCGAGGTCGTTGCGGAAGAAGACCTTGCCGACCTTCCAGCTCACGCCGCGCTCGACCATCGGCGCTGCAACGCCGAGGCGGTTCCAGATCTCCAGCGGCCGCTTGGCGTAGCACACCGCGCGCGAGCCGATGCTCACGGTGTTGTTGTCGTCGAGCACCACGGCCTCGAGGCCGCGCGCGGCGAGGTCCAGCGCCATCGTGAGGCCGATCGGGCCGGCACCGATCACCACCACCGCGTGGCGCCTGGGCCGGCCGGCCTTCTGCTCGTCGCTCCGGCAGTACGGGAACTGCGGGTAGGCGTAGGTCTTCAGCATGGGGCCGGCGTCACTTCGACGCGAATTCCTTCTCGTGCATCCAGGCCGCGTGCTTGGGCGCGCGCTTGGTGCGGCTCCACTCGTCGAGCATCGCCCACTTCACGTCGTCGAGCTTGCGCTGCATGTCGGGCGTCGCGGTGTCGGCGGCCAGCTCCAGCCGGTGGCCGTTGGGATCGTGGAAGTAGATCGACTTGAAGATCGTGTGATCGGTGATGCCGACCACCTCGATGCCGTCGGCCTCGAGCCGCGCCTTGGTCTGCTCCAGGTCGCTCACGCTGGCGACCTTGAACGCGATGTGCTGCACCCAGGCCGGGGTGTTGCGGTCGCGGTCCATCGCCGGCGAGTTGGGCAGCTCGAAGAAGGCCAGGATGTTGCCGCGGCCGGCGTCCATGAACAGGTGCATGTACGGGTCGGGCTCGTGCGTCGAGGGCACCTGGTCTTCGGCGATCGCCAGCACGAACTCCATGCCCAGGTACTTGCGATACCACTCCACGGTCTGCTTGGCGTCGCGGCAGCGGTAGGCAACGTGGTGGATGCGCTCGATCTTCATCGCAGTCTCCTTCGGATTTCATCGATAACATACGTTACTAATTGCGGAATGTCAACCCGCTGAAGCCGCGACCGGCGGATCGTATAGTTCGTTACCGTCTCTGCCGGTGTCGCGCACCGGCCCGTGCCGATCATGGACCTGCAAGCCTTCATGCCCTACCGGCTCGCCGTGGTGGCCGAAGCGGTCAGCCGCTCGCTGGCCGCGGTGTATGCCCAGCGCTTCAATCTCACGCGCGACGAGTGGCGCATTCTCGCGGCGCTGGCTGTCCGCGACGACATCAAGGGCACTGAGCTCGGCAGCCTCGCCACGCTCGACAAGATGCAGGTCAGCCGCGCGCTGACGCGCATGGAGCGCAACGGCCTGATCGAGCGCCAGCCCGACGCCGCCGACCGCCGCAACCTGGTCGTGCGGCTGAAGCCCGCCGGCCGCGCGCTTTATCGCAAGATCGTGCCGATGGCGCGCTCGCGCGAGGCCTACCTGCTCGAAAGCCTCGATGCCGACGAGCGCAGCGCGCTCGACAGCGCGCTCGACAAGCTGCTCGCGCGCGCGCGCCAGCTGCAGGAGCACGGGTAGCGACGCCGGCTTTTCGGTCCTGCGGCACACTGTGGCTTTCGAGCTTCACGGGGTGTGCCGGCGATGGGGCCTTTGACAGGACTGCGCGTGATCGAGCTGGCGAGCATCGGCCCGGGGCCGATGTGCGCGATGCTGCTGGCCGACCTGGGCGCCGACGTGATCCGCATCGACCGCACCGAGCCCAGCGGCCTGGGCGTGCCCACCGACGCGCGCTTCGACGTCACCGGCCGCGGGCGCCGCTCGGTGGCGCTGGACCTCAAGCGCGCCGAGGGCCGCGACATTGCGCTGCGCCTGATCGCCCGGGCCGACGTGCTGATCGAAGGCTGGCGCCCCGGCGTGGCCGAGCGCCTCGGCCTCGGCCCCGAGGATTGCGCCGCGCGCAACGCGGGCCTCGTCTACGGCCGCATGACGGGCTACGGCCAGACCGGCCCGCTGGCGCAGGCGGCGGGGCACGACATCAACTACATCGCGCTCACCGGCGCGCTGCACGCGATCGGCCCGGCCGGCGGCAAGCCGGTGCCGCCGCTCAACCTGGTGGGCGACTACGGCGGCGGTGCGCTGTACCTGGCGTTCGGGCTGCTCGCCGCGCTGTTCGAGCGCCAGCGCTCGGGCCGCGGCCAGGTGGTCGATGCGGCGATGGTCGACGGCGCGTCGTCGCTGCTGTCGATCTTCCACGGCCTCATGGCCGCCGGCCGTTGGAGTGATGGCGCACGCGGCGCCAACCTGCTCGACGGCGGTGCACCGTTCTACGACACCTATGCCACGGCAGATGGCCGCCACATCGCGCTCGGCGCGCTGGAGCCCAAGTTCTTCGCCGAGTTCGCGCAGCGCATCGGGCTTGACGAACGCTTCGTCAAGCGCCAGTACGACGCCAAGCTCTGGCCCGAGATGCGTGCCGCCATCGCCGCCATCGTCGCGACGCGCACGCGCGACGACTGGGCCTCGCTGCTCGAAGGCACCGACGCCTGCGTGGCGCCGGTGCTCGCGCTCACCGAAGCGCCGACGCATGCGCACGCGCGCGCGCGGGCGGGCTTCATCGACGTGGGCGGTGTCACGCAGGCCGCGCCGGCGCCGCGCTTTTCGCGCACCGGGCCGGCCGCGCCGAAGCCGGCACCGCGGGTCGGCGAGCACAGCGAGGCGGTGCTCGCCGAGGCCGGCGTCGCGGCCGACGAGATCGCGCGCCTGCGCGCCGCAGGCGTGCTGCTGCAGGCAGCAGCGCCATGAGCGATACGGCCGCGCCGCACCGCAACCCCGCGCCGCGGCTGGCCGCGTCGGTGATCGTGCTGCGCGATACCGACCGCGGCATGGAGGTGCTGATGCTGCGCCGCGCCGAGCGCGCGAGCGACCACCACCAGAGCGGCGCCGCCGTGTTCCCCGGCGGCCTGCTCGACGGCCACGACCGCGGCGTGCACGCACTCGCGCGCGGGCCCGACGACGCCACGGCCAGCGCGCGCCTCGGCGTTGGCAGCGGCGGGCTCGACTACTGGGTCGCCGCGATCCGCGAGTGCTTCGAGGAGGCGGGCCTGCTGTTCGCGGTCGATGCGTCGGGCCGCTGGGCGAAGCTCGACGCGCACGACGCCGCCGAGCTGCGCGAACGCCGCCACCGCCTGCACGCCGGCGAGGCCGACCTCACGAGCCTGTGCCGCGAATGGGGCCTCACGCTGGCCACCGACGCGCTGCACTACCACAGCCACTGGCTCACGCCACCGGGCCGGCTCAAGCGCTTCGACACGCGCTTCTTCGTCGCCGAGGCGCCGCCGGCGCAGACCGCGATCGCCGACGAGACCGAGACCGCCGAGCTGATGTGGCTGACGCCGCAGGAGGCGCTGGCGCCCGAGCGCGGCCTCAAGCTGCTGCCGGTGACGCGCGAAACCCTGAAATCGCTCGCCACCCAGCGCACGGTGGCCGACACGATCGCCGCCGCCGACGCGCGCCGCGAGGTGCCGCTGATGATGCCGCGCCTGGGCACCGGCGCGAAGGGCCCGCGGCCGGTGCTGCCCGGCGAATGGGCCTATGCCGAGATCAGCCGGCTGGATCCGGAGGGCCGCGGCGACGTGAGCATCGAGCTCATGCCGGGCCGGCCGGTGCGGCTGTCGCCGCGCGTCGTGCGCGTGACGGCCGACAACGGCAACATGATGACCGGCCCCGGCACCAACGCCTACTTCGTGCACGAGCCCGGCAGCGGCGAGTGCGCGCTGATCGACCCCGGCCCCGACGACGACGAGCACATCCGCGCGCTGCTCGTGCACGCGCCGGGCCGCATCACGCGCATCCTGGTCACGCACACGCACAAGGACCATTCACCCGCCGCGCAGGCCATCCGCGAAGCCACCGGCGCGCCGCTCTACGGCCGCGTGGCCGAGCACCCCGAATGGCAGGACGCGACGTTCCGCCCCGACCACGTGCTCGCGCATGGCGACGAGGTCGCGCTCGGGCCCGACTGCACGCTGCGCGCGGTGCACACGCCGGGGCATGCGTCGAACCACCTGTGCTACCTGCTCGGGCAGGAAAAACTGCTCTTCACCGGCGACCACCTGATGCAGGGCTCCACGGTGGTGATCAACCCGCCCGACGGCGACATGCAGGCGTACCTCGATTCGCTCACCGGCCTGCTCGCGCTCGACCTCGAGTGGCTCGCACCCGGGCATGGCTTCCTGATGGACCGGCCGCACGAGGTGGCGCGGCGCACGGTGGCGCACCGCCTGCAGCGCGAGGCCAAGGTGGTCGATGCGCTGCGTGCGGCTGGCAGCGCCGACCTCGATGCGCTGCTCGCGGTGGTGTACCAGGAGGTGCCCAAGCCGCTGCATGCCGTGGCCGCGCGTTCGCTGCGCGCGCACCTGCTGAAGCTGCGCGCCGATGGCCGCGCGCGCGAGGACGCAGGCGTCTGGTCGCTGCTCAGCTAGCGGTGCCGGGCTCCGGCGGCCGCCGCGCGAGCAAGTCGCCGATCAGCGCTTCGTAGCCGGCAGCGAGTTCGAGCAGCGCGGCGTCGCCGATCGGCCGGCCGACGAGCTGCACGCCCATCGGCCAGCGGCCGTTGGCGTGAAAGCCCGCGGGCACGCTGATCGCCGGCAGGCCTGCGAAGGTGGCGTACAGCGTGGTCTCCATCCAGCGGTGGTAGGTGTCCATCGAGCGGCCGGCGATGGTCTTCGGCCAATGCTGCTCGACAGGGAAGGGCCACACCTGCGCAACGGGCAGCGCCAGTGCGTCGAAGCGCTCGAACAGCTGCAGCAGCGCCGCATGCAGCCGCGTGCGCACCTCGCTCGCGCGCATGAAGTCGCTCGCGCTCAGCACCTGCGCCTGGTCGAACTCCCACAGCGCCTCGGGCTTGATCTGCGCGCGCGCGTCGGGCAGGTGCATCACCGTGCCCACGTTGGGCGCCACCAGCGCGCGGCGCCACAGCAGCCAGGCCTGCCACACGCGTTCGAGGTCGACGCCGATCGAGGCCAGCGGCTCGACGATCGCGCCGCCGCGCTCCATGCACCGCAGCGCCTGGGCGCACGCATCGAGCACGCCCGGCTCGGTGGCGAGGTGGTCGCCCAGGTCGGCGAGCCACGCGATGCGCTTGCCGCGCACAGACGCATCGGGCGCGGGCACGAAGTCCTTCGGGCCCTGGGCGATCGACAGCGGCGCGCGCGGGTCGTGGCCGGCCTGCGTCGACAGCAGCTGCGCCACGTCGCGCACGGTGCGGCCCATCGGGCCTTCGGTGGCGAGCTGGCGCACCCACACGTCGCTCGTCGGGCCGTAGGGCACGCGGCCCTGGCTCGGGCGCAGCCCGAACACATGGTTCCAGCACGCCGGGTTGCGCAGGCTGCCCATGAAGTCGGAGCCGTCGGCCAGCGGCAGCAGGCGCTGTGCCAGAGCCACGGCCGCGCCGCCGCTGGAGCCGCCGGCGCTGACCGCTACGTCCCACGCGTTGCCGGTGGTGCCGTACACGTTGTTGTAGGTGTGCGAGCCGAGGCCGAACTCGGGCATGTTGGTCTTGCCGATGACGATGCAGCCGGCCGCCTTCATGCGCTCGACCACTATCGAGTCGGTGCGCGCGATCGCGTTCTTCAGCAGCGGGCTGCCGAAGGTGTTGGGAAAGCCCGCCGCGGGGCTCGCGTCCTTGATCGCCTGTGGCATGCCGTGCATCCAGCCGCGGCTCGCGCCCTTGGCGAGCTCGGCATCGCGCTCGGCGGCCTGGGCGAGCAGCATGTCGTCGGGCGCGAGGCTGACGATCGCCGTGAAGCGCGGGTTCAGGCGGTGGATGCGCGCGAGATATGCGCGCATGACCTCGACGCACGAGATGTCGCGCGCGTGGATCGCGCGCGAGAGCGCGCGTGCGTCGAGGTCGGTGATCGGGTCGGTGATCGGGTTGTTGGTGGCGTGGTACGTCATGGCCTCATCATGCTCCGCCGCGCGGGGCCATCGTGCGCCGCCCTGGTGTCGCCGCCTCCCACTGCGCCGCCACGCGCAGCAGCAGCGCATCGCCGCCGAGCGGCGCGGCGAGCATGGCGCCGATCGGCAGGCCGCTCGCCGAGAAGCCCACCGGCAGCGAGATCGCCGGTGCGCCGGTGCCGTTGGCCAGCGGCGTGAACGGCGTGTAGCGCCACAGGCCGTTGGGGCCGAGCCGGTAGTCGAGGAAGTCGGGGTTGGTCATCGCGAAGCGGCCGATCGCCGCCGGCGGCTCGGCGAGCGTGGGCGTCAGCAGCAGGTCGAATCGCTGGTGGAACGCGCCCATGCGCCGGCCGAGCAGGTGCAGCACGTTGAGTGCGCGCAGATAGTCGCCGCCGCTGATCGAGCGGCCCGTCTGCAGCGCGCCCCACACCACCGGCTCCAGCTCGTCGGGCGTGATCGCGCGGCCACGCGCCTGCGCGATGCCATCGAGCACCATCGCCGTGCCGGCGGCGATCACCTGCATCACCGGGCGCACGACGTCGAGCGTCGTGAAGCCGAGGTCGGCCTCATCGACGTGGTGACCCAGGCCTTGCAGCTGCTGCGCGAACCCGGCGACGACTGCCGCGACCTCGGGGTGCACCGGGTCGCCTTCGTAGAAGCGGTTCACGAGCGCGATGCGCAGCGCCTGGGGCGGAGCCGTGGTGGCCGCGGCGAACGGTGCGTCGCGCGTTGGCGCGGCATAGGGCGCGCCGGCATCGGCGCCGGCCGTGGCATCGAGTGCGCGCGCGCAGTCGCGCACGCTGCGCGACACCACGTGGTCGAGCGCGAGCCCGCCCCAGCCCTCGCCGGCGAGCGGCCCGCAGGGCATCAGCCCGCGCGAAGGCTTGAGGCCGACGAGCCCGCAGGCCGATGCCGGAATGCGGATCGAGCCCGCGCCGTCGTTGGCATGCGCGATCGCCACGATGCCGGCTGCCGTGGCGCTGGCCGCGCCGCCGCTGGAGCCGCCGGCCGAATGCGCGGTGTTCCAGGGATTGCGCGTGGGGCCGCCGTAGGCAACCGCTTCGGTGCTGGCGCTGATGCCCATCTCGGGCGACGTGCTGCGGCCGAACGGCACGAAGCCGGCGGCGAGGTAGCGCTCGGTGAGCGCGCCTTTCACCGGCCACGCGAAGCCCTGGCTGCCGAACACGCGCGAGCCCATGCGCGACGGGAAGTCGGGATGTGCGGTGGCGGGCCCCACGTCTTTCAGCAGCAGCGGCACGCCGAAGAAGGGCTTGCGCTGCAGCAGGTCGGCGCGTGCCGCGTCGGTCTTGCACGCGGCGAGTTCGGCGTCGCGCTCGGTGGCTTCGCGGCGTGCAATTTCAGGTCGCAGCAGGCACACGGCATTGAGCGTCTTGTTGTGAGCGCCGACGTCGGCGAGCGTGCGCTCGAGGGCCTCGATGGCGGTGAACTCGCCGCGCACGATGTGCTGCGCGAGGGCAGTGGCGTCTTCGGTGAACCAGGGGGTTGTCATGTTGGCGACTCCTCAATTCGACTCGCAGATGTTGGAGCGAGGCAAAGGCGGGTTCGGGCGGGCCTGGGCGCTTCGATGAGGCGGTCCACGCTTCGCGTGGACTTCCCTGCGGTGCTCGATCTGCGAGGGCGGCTGCGGAACTCGCCCTCGCACGGCCGCGACGCTCCTCGCGGAGCGCCGCTGTGCTCGGAGCTCGAAGTCCTCGCCGTCCCATCGCCTTGCGGCGATGGGCAACCCTCGCAGCCCTGCGCTCCTCGGCGCCTCATAGGCGCGCCCATGCCCGCCCGAACCCACCTTTGCCCAGCAACACTCGCTGTCTTCGACGAGCACAACGAGCGGGTACCGCCCGCCGCGCCGCGTCAGCCCATCAAACGTGAACCAGGCCGCACACGTCAACACCTCAAGGCCTCCGCCGAATCGCATCCGGCAACCGCGTCCACGGCAAGTCAGCCGGATCCGCGGCCATCGGCCCCGCAGCCTTGGCCACCAGCACATGCGACGCGTTCGGCTGGAAGTCGGCGCGAAAGTGGTTGCTGCTCTTCACCACCACGATGCGCTGATGCTCGTGGTGGATGCCCACCATGCGCAGCAGCTCGCGGTCGAGCAGCTGCTTCTTGCCGCTGACCACCGCGATGCGCACGCCGTCGATCTCCAGGCAGGCGCTGGGGCCGAGCTTCACGGTCAGGCCGGTCATCATCGGCCCCGTCAACGTGCAGCGGCCGTCGGCCAGCGCGACCACGCGATAGCGGCCGCGCACCGGCGCGTCGCTCGGTTGGCCGGTGAAGGTGGGCACCGCGGTGCCGAGCGCGATGTCGATCGTTGCGCCGATGCCGGCGTCATGTGCGGCGCGCGCGGCCGCGGGGTCGAACATCAGGCCCAGCGCCACCTGGCCCGGGAAGCGTCGGCCCGCGCCCTGCGCGAGCAGCGCGTGCAGCATGCCGGTGGTGTTGCTGTCGCCGCCGGCGCCGGGGTTGTCCTGCGTGTCGGCGATCACCACCGGCTTGTCTGCCTTCGCGGCCAGCGCCATCGCGTGCGTGACGGCTTCGCGGGCGGGCAGACACTCGAGCTGCCACTGCCGCGGCTCGGCCGCGCGCGCGAAGAGGCGTTCCACCGCCGCTTCTGCGCGCGCGCCATGGCCCCACACCATCGGCGCGCATTCGTCGAAGTCCGACGCCGGAAAACCCATGCAGAAGCTCGAGCAGGTGCCGTGCTCGCGATCGAGCGCCTCCAGCTCGTCGTACAGCGTGCGCGCGGGCTCCATCCACGTGCTCTGCGCGTTCAGCGGGATCAGGAACGGCACGCGCCGCGCGTGCACGGGCTCCTTGCGCCCGGCGGCCAGGCGCCGCGCCAGCAGCTCGGCCGCGCGCTCGCCGGTGCGCGCCATGTCCACGTGCGGATAGCTGCGGTAGGCCACCAGCGCATCGGCCAGACTCAGCATGCGATGCGTGACATTCGCGTGCAGGTCGAGGCTCGCCACGATCGGCAGCTCGGGCCCGACGATCGCGCGCAGCCGCGCCAGCAGCTCGCCCTCGCTGTCGAGCGCGTGCTCGGCCACCGCGGCGCCGTGCAGGTCGAGGTAGATGCCGTCGAGGTTGCCGGCTGCGTGCACGTCGTCGCAGATCGCGCCGGCGATGCGCTCGAAGGCGTCGCGCGTCACGTACGACGACGGGATCGCGCCGGCCCAGCCCGAGGGCACCAGGCTCCAGCCCCGGGTGCGCGCGAACGCGATGAAGCCGGCCACCGGGATGTTGATGCCCGACAGCTGCGCCACCATCTCGGGCCCGCGCACGAAGGCGGGGAACGAATCGCCGCGCGTGAAGGCGGCCCAGTCGGCCAGGCTCGGCGCGAAGGTGTTGGTCTCGTGCTGGTAGCCGGCGATCAGGATGCGGGGCATGCTTTGGGTGTCCGTGTCAACGCTCTGATAGGTCGGCACCGCGCCGCTGCGGCAGCAGGATCAGCGCGGCGCCCGCGAGCACGAGCACGAAGCCGCTCCAGTCGGCCGCGCTCGGGCGCTCGCCCATCAGCGCCATCGCGCCGAGCACGCCCACCACCGGCACCGCCAGCGTGGTGAGGGCCGCCACCGCGGCGCCCTGGCGCTGCAGCAGCACGAACCACAGCAGGTAGCCGAGCGCCATCGCGATCACCACGTGGTAGGCCAGCGCGACCAGCGTCACCGCGGGCCACTGCGCGGGCCAGCTCTCGTGCGCCAGCGCGACGCCGAGCGCCGCGCACACCGCGCCGATGGCGAGCTGCCAGGCGGTGTGCACGATGCGATCGCCGTGCAGCGGCCAGCGCTTGGTGGCGATCGTGCCGAGCGCCCACGCCAGCGCGGCGGCCAGCGGCATCGTGAGGCCGAGCATCGACACGCCCGAACCCGGCGCGCCCGCCGCGCGCACCGCCGGCCAGGCCAGCAGCGCCAGCCCCGCGCTGCCGCTGGCCAGCGCGAGCAGCGCGCGGCGGCTCAGGCGTTCGCCGAGCAGCCACACCGCCAGCAGCGCCGACATCATCGGCATCGAGTAGGTGAGCACCGCGGCGCGCGAGGTGCTGGTGTTCAGCTGCGCGAACGCGGTGCAGACGTTGAACGCCGCCACGTTGAGCGTGCCGGCGAGCGCCAGCGCCGGCCACTGCGCGCGCGGCGGCACCAGCGCCAGACCGCGTGCACGCGCCACGCCGGCCAGCAGCAGCGCGGCCGCGCCGAGCCCCAGCACGCGCATCGTGAACGGCGGCAGCGTGGCGAGCAGGATCTTCACCGCGGGCCAGTTCAAGCCCCAGGCCACGGCAAGCATCGGCGCGATCAGCCACGGCCGCACCACACCTCAGCCCCGGTCGCGCTCAGGCGGTGCCGAACGCGAAGTCGCGCCCCGGCGCCGCGGCGAAGAGGGCGCGCGTGTACTCGTGCTGCGGCGCGCCGAACACCTGGTGCGCCGGGCCGTATTCGACGACGCGGCCCTTGCTCATCACCGCCAGCTGGTCGCACACCTGCGAGGCCACGCGCAGGTCGTGCGTGATGAACAGCATCGCCAGGTTCAGCCGCGCGCGGATCTCCTCGAACAGGCGCAGCACCTGCGCCTGCACCGACACGTCGAGCGCCGACACCGCCTCGTCGGCGATCAGCAGCTCGGGCTCCATCATCAGCGCGCGGGCGATGCAGATGCGCTGGCGCTGGCCGCCGGAGAACTGGTGCGGGTAGCGCTCCATGGCCGAAACGTCCATGCGCACCATCGCCAGCAGCTCCTTCGCCTTGGCGAGCGCGGCGGAGCGCGCCATGCCGTAGTTGACCGGGCCCTCGATCATCGCCTCGGCCACGTTGCGCCGCGGGTTGAGCGAGCGGTACGGATCCTGGAACACGATCTGCACGCGCTTGCGCAGCGGGCGCAGCCGCGCCGGCGGCATCATCGCGATGTCGTCGGCACCGAGCATCACGCTGCCGCCGGTGGGATCGATCAGCCGCACGATGCAGCGCGCCACCGTGCTCTTGCCCGAACCCGATTCGCCGACGATGCCCAGCGTCTGGCCGCGGCGGATCTCGAGGTTCACGTCCTGCGCGGCGTGCACGTTGCGCGCATGGCCGAACCAGCTGCGGTCGTGGTAGGTCTTCTCGAGCCGGGTGGCCTTGAGCACCACCGGCGCGTTGGCATCCACCGGCCGCTCGACCAGCCGCAGCGTGGGCACCGCGCCGATCAGCATGCGCGTGTAGTCGTGCCGCGGGCGCTGCAGCACGTCGTGCTTGGGGCCGACCTCCACCAGGTCGCCCAGGCGCAGCACGGCTACCTTCTGCGCGATCTCGGCCACCACGCCGAAGTCGTGCGTGATGAACAGCACCCCGGTGCCGTGCTTGCGCTGCAGGGCCAGCATCAGCTCGAGCACCTGCTTCTGCGTGGTGACGTCGAGCGCGGTGGTGGGCTCGTCGGCGATCAGCAGCACCGGCTCGAGCACCAGCGCCATCGCGATCATGATGCGCTGGCGCTGCCCGCCCGAGAGCTGGTGCGGGTAGCTCGCCATCATGCGCTCGGGGTCGGGCAGCAGCACCTCGCGGATGATGGCCAGCACCTTCTCGCGCCGCTCGGCGGCCGAGATCTTGGTGTGTTCGCGCAGCACCTCGTCGATCTGGTCGCCGCAGGTCATCACCGGGTTCAGCGCCGTCATCGGCTCCTGGAAGATCATGCTCATGCGCGTGGCGCGCAGCTCGCGCAGCCGCGCCAGCGGCGCGTGCGTGATGTCTTCGCCCTGCAGCAGGATCTGCCCGCCGGTGACGGGCAGCGACTTCGGCAGCAGGCCCATCACACCCTGCGCGATCACGCTCTTGCCCGAGCCCGACTCGCCGACCAGGCACACGATGTCGTGCGCGCCGACGGTGAACGACACGTCGCGCACCGCGGTGGCGCGGTCGCCGCCGGGCGGCAGCGCGATCGAGAGCTTGCGCACCTCGAGCACCGGGCGATCGGCCTGCACCTGGGTGTTCATACGCGCTTGGCCATCTTGGGGTCGAGCGTGTCGCGCAGCCCGTCGCCGAGCATGTTGACCGCGAGCACGGTGACGGCGAGGAACACGCCGGGGAAGAAGATGTTGTGCGGCTGCTCGTTGAACTGCGCGCGGCCTTCGGCCATCACGTTGCCCCAGGTGGGGATGTCGGGCGGCAGCCCGACGCCGAGGAACGACAGGATCGCCTCGACCAGGATGCCCGAGGCGCAGATGAACGTGCCCTGCACCACCAGCGGCGCGATGCAGTTGGGCAGGATGTGCCGCAGCATGATCTTCCACGTCGGCGTGCCGAGCGAGACGGCAGCCTCCACGTAGGGCTCCTCGCGGATCGTCAGCACCAGCGAGCGCACCAGCCGCGTCACGCGCGGGATCTCGGGGATCGCGATGGCGACGATCACCGTCGGCAGGCTGCCGCGCCACATCGCCACCAGCGCGATGGCGATCAGGATCGCCGGGATCGCCATCAGGCCGTCCATCACGCGCATCAGCGGCCCGTCGAGCCAGCGCAGGAAGCCCGAGCTGAGGCCGAGCGCGATGCCGAAGGCCAGCGCGACGATCGCGGTGGCGATGCCGACGATCAGCGACACCTGGGTGCCGTAGATCACGCGGCTGTAGATGTCGCGGCCGAAGCTGTCGCTGCCCATCAGGAAGCGGTGCTTCAGCGTCTCGCCCTCGAGCGTGGTGATCTCGCCGATCTTGCCGGGCGCGAGGTCGCGGCTCGCGGGGTCGAACAGCGACGGATCCACCGTGCCGAGCCACGGCGCCAGCAGCGCCACCGCCACCAGCAGCAGCAGCACCGCGCCGCCGATGCGCACCGAGGTGTTGCGCCGCACGCGCTGCCAGGCGCTCGGCTGCGCCACCACCGCGGCCGACTCGACCGACAGCTTGGCGAAGAGCGCCTGCTCCTCGGCGACGGTGGGCAGGGACGTGGGTTCGGCGGCCATGTTCAAGCAGTCAAGCGGCCACCGCGGATCCGGCTTTGCCGGTTCGCTGGTGGCGCCCCCTCGAGGGGGGGCGGCCGAAGGCCGTTACGGGGGTGGGCCATCAATAGCGGATGCGCGGGTCGAAGAACACGTAGGACAGGTCCACCAGCAGGTTGATCGCCACGTAGACGAACGAGAACAGCAGGATCACGCCCTGGATGGTGGGGAAGTCGCGCGCCAGCACGGCGTCGACCGTCAGCCGGCCGAGGCCGGGGATCGCGTAGACCGATTCGGTGACCACCACGCCGCCGATCAGCAGCGCGATGCCGATGCCGATCACGGTGGCGATCGGCACCGCGGCGTTGGCCAGCGCGTGGCGCATCAGCACCTTGGCCTCGGGCAGGCCCTTGGCGCGCGCGGTGCGGATGTAGTCCTCGCCCAGCGTCTCGAGCACCGAGGCGCGCGTCACGCGCGCGATCAGCGCGATGTAGATCACGCTCAGCGTGATCGCCGGCAGCGCCAGGTGCTCCAGCCACGGCCCGATGCCGTCGGCCAGGCGCTGGTAGCCCTGCACCGGCAGCCAGCCCAGGCGCAGCGAGACCAGCCAGATCAGCACGTAGGCCAGCACGAACACCGGCACCGAGAAGCCGAGCACCGAGAAGCCCATCAGGCCGCGGTCGAGCCAGCTGCCGAAGCGCCATGCGGCCAGCACGCCCAGCGGCACCGCGACCAGCACCGCGATCGTGATCGTGATCAGCGCCAGCGACAGCGTGGGCTCCAGCCGCTGGCCGATCAGCGTGGTGACGGCGGTCTTGTAGTAGTAGCTCTGGCCGAGGTCGCCCGTGAGCAGGTGGCCGAACCAGATCACGAACTGCTCGGGGATGCTGCGGTCCAGCCCCAGCGACGTGCGGATCGCGGCGATCTGCTCGGTGGTGGCCGCGTCACCGGCGAGCACCGCCGCCGGGTCGCCCGGCGTGAGGCGCAGCATCAGGAACACCAGCACCGCCACCACCAGCAACACGGGAACGGTCGACAGCAGGCGCCGGGCGAGGAAGGCGTACATGGCGCGTCGATTGTCCCGGGCGCTCAGGCGGCGGCGATCAGGGCAAACATCAGGCTGCGAGCATGCGGCACGCCTCAGCCGTGGCGGCTGCGCAGCAGGTACAGCCCCGCACCGACCACGAGCGCGATGCCGCACCAGGCGAGCGCGTTGGGCACGTCGCCCCACACCAACCAGCCGAGCAGCACGGCCATCAGCAGCCCGCTGTAGCGAAACGGCGCCACCACCGCGATGTCGCCGGCGCGCGTGGCGCGAATCAGCAGCAGATAGCCGCCCGACAGGAACACCGCCGCCGCGGCCAGCATGGCGAACGCACGGCCGCCCATCGGCTGCCAGCCCTGCGCCAGCGACAGCGCGAGCGCGGCGACCGTCACCGCCACCGCGGTCGACAGCGTGATCGCCAGCGATGGCACCTCGCGCGCGATGCGCTGCGTGACGAGGTCGCGCAGCGCATGCAGCACCGTGCCCGCCAGGCACAGCCAGGCCCAGGCGTTCAGGCCGTCGAGGCCGGGCTGGATCACCAGCAGCACGCCGGCGAAGCCCGCCACCACGGCCAACGCGCGCGCCACGCTCACGCGGGCGTGGAGCCACCACACCGCCAGCAGCGTGATGACCAGCGGCGTGGCCATGTTGATCGCCGTGGCGTTGGCGATCGGCAGGTGGAACAGCGAGGCCAGGTAGGCGAGCGTGGCCAGCGCATCGATTGCCGCGCGCAGCGCCACTGCGGGCAGGGCCAGCTGGCGCGGCACCAGCGGCACCGACAGCGCGCGCATCGCGCCGAGCACCAGCGCGCAGGCCATCACGCCGCGCACGGCGATCAACTGCCCCGCCGGCAGCGACTGGCTGACGAACTTGACCAGCGTGTCGTTGACGATGAAGCAGGCCATCGAGGCCGCCATCAGCCGGATGCCGCGGCGGTTGGCGCGCTGCGCCGCGGCGCGCGCGTCGGCCGGCTGATGGCCGGCGGCCTCGGGGCCGGTCAGTTCTTCTTCAGGTTCCAGTAGATGTTGTTGTTGGTGATGAAGAAGCCGCTGATGTTCTTGCGCGCGGCCATCGGCGCGTCGAACTCGCCCAGCGGCGCGTGCGTGGCGATCTCGAACGCGCGCACGTGGATCTGCTCGGCGAGCTTCTTCTTCGCCGCCTCGTCGGTGGCGCGCATGAACTGGTTGCGCAGCTCGACCATCTTGTCATCCGTGGCCCAGCCGAACCAGGTGCTCTTCTCGCCGCGCGTGTCCATCGCCGGGTTGGCGATCGGGCTCCAGACGTCGAACGCGCCCCAGGCGGTGAGGAACATGTGCCAGCCGCCCTTGTCGGGCGCGTCCTTCTTGGCGCGGCGGCCGACCAGCGTCTGCCAGTCCATCGCCTGCAGGTCGACCTTGAAGCCGGCCTGGCGCAGCAGCTGCGCCGCCACGTCGGGCAGCTTCTGGATCGAGGCCAGATCGGTGGGCTTGAGGATCACGATCGGCGTGCCGTCGTAGCCGCTCGCCTTGAGGAGATCCTGCGCCTTCTTCATGTTGCTCTTGCCCTGGATGTCGCTGCCGGCGGTGGTGCCGAACGGCGTGCCGCAGATGAACATCGCCTCGCAGGGCTTGTACAGGTCCTTCACGCCGACCTGCGCGCGCAGGAAGGGCTCCTGCGTCATCGCCGCCAGCGCGGCCTGCCGCACCTTGACGTTGTCGAACGGCTTGTGCAGGTGGTTGAAGCGCGCCATGTACTGCAGGCTGATGTTGGCGGTCTTGGGCAGCTGGATGTTGGGGTCGTTCTTCACCGACTCGTAGTGGTCGAACGACAGCTGCTCGATGATGTCGACCTCGCCCTTCTGCAGCGCGCTGACCTGCGCCTGCGCATCGCGCAGCGCCAGGTTCCACTCCACGCGGTCGACGTACACGTGCTTGCCGCCGGCCGAGCCCGACGGCGGCTCGCTGCGCGGCACGTACTTGGCGAACTTGGTGTACACCGCCTTGTCGCCGGGCTTGAACTCGTCTTTCTTGAACACGTACGGCCCCGAGCCGATGTGCTCCTCGATCTGCTTGAACGCATCGGTCTCGGCAATGCGCTTGGGCATGATGAACGGCACGTTGGAGCTGGGCTTGCCCAGCGCCTCGAGCACGAAGCCGCAGGCCTCGCCGAGGAAGATGCGGAAGGTGTCGGGCGTGGGCGCATCCATCTTCGAGACGAACTGCATCAGCGCCGAGCCCATCGCGTCGCGCTTGCCCCAGCGCGCCAGCGAGGCGATCACGTCCTCGCCGGTGACGGGCTTGCCGTCGTGGAACTCCAGGCCCTTGCGCAGCTTGAAGCTCCACAGGCGGTGGTCGGGGCTCTCGGTCCAGCTCTCCACCATCTGCGGCTTGATCTTGGAATGCTCGTCGGTGCCGAACAGCGTGTCGTAGATCATGTAGCCGTGGTTGCGGCTCATGTAGGCGGTGGTCCAGATCGGATCGAGCACCGCGAGGTTGGAGTGCGGCACGATGCGCAGCACCTTCTCCTGCGCCAGCGCGGGCACGGCGGGCAGCAGCGCGCCGGCCGCGATGCTCAGGGCCAGCAGGGTTCGACGGGACAGGTTCTTCATGGCGACTCCAGGTGAGCGGCGGCGTGTTGCGGGCGCATGCCCGCGCCGCCTCGCGTGACGTGCAATTGTCGGCGCCGCACCCGCGCGGCCCGATCAGGGCAAACACCCGCACCTGCACCGTCACGGCGCCGCGCCGCCCCCGGTGATCACCGCGCCGCCGCGCGCGCCGGTGTGCCGGCCGCCGTGCCAGCTGAGTTGCCCGTTGACCCACACCGCGTCGATGCCGGCGGCCGGCTGCACCGGCTGCTCGTAGGTGGCGGTGTCGCGCACCGTGGCCGCGTCGAACAGCACCAGGTCGGCGTGATGCCCGACCGCGATCGTGCCGCGCTCGCGCAGCCCGAAGTGGCGCGCGGTGAGCCCCGTCATCTTCCACACCGCGGTTTCGAGCGGGAACAGCCCCAGCTCGCGGCAGTAGCGGCCGAGCACGCGCGGGAAGGTGCCCCACAGCCGCGGATGCGGTTGCGGCCCGAGCGGGATGCCGTCGGAGCCGACCATCGCATCGTCGAACGCCAGGATGGCGCGCACGTCGGCCTCGTCCTGCAGGAAGTACACCGCGCTGCCGGGCTGCAGGCGGCGCGCCGCCTCGACGCGGCTGACGTTCCACTCGGCAGCGATGTCGGCGAGCTCGCGGCCGGCGCATTCGGGGTGCGGCACGCTGCTGGCGATCAGCACGCGGGCCTCGAGCATCGCCGGCTCGGTGCGGATCATCGTCGAGCCCGCGGTGTAGGGGTAGCAGTCGAGCGCCACGCACTGGTGGCGGCGCGCCTCGACGATGCGCGCCAGCGTCTCGCCCGAGCGGCCATGGTTGGCGCGCAGCATCACCTTGTGGTGCGAGATCAGCACCGGCACGCCGAGTTCGCGGCCGATGCGGAAGGTCTCCTCCATCGCCTCGATCACCGCGTCGGCCTCGCTGCGCATGTGCGTGGTGAACAGGCCCGCGCGCGCGGCCAGCGGCCGGCCGACCTCGATGATCTCCTCGGTCGAGGCGGCGGCCGCGGGCGGATAGAAGGTGCCGGTGGACAGGCCGATCGCGCCGTCGTCGAGTGCGCGTTCGAGCAGGCCGCGCATCGCCGCCGCCTCGGCCGCGGTGGCGGTGCGCTGCAGGTCGGCCATGCAGCACACGCGCAGGCTGGTGTGGCCGGCGAGCATGGCCACGTTGACGGCCGCCGGCGCGCGCCGCAGCGCGGCGAAGTACTCGCCGAGCGACGCGAAGCGGCCCTGCGCGCCGGCATCGATCAGGTTCAGCGGCGCGGGCAGCTCGCCGCCCGCCGGCAGCGGCGCGATGCTCACGCCGCAGTTGCCGCCGATGACCGTGGTCACGCCCTGCGAGACCTTGAACGTCAGGTCGGGCTGGGCGAGCAGCGCATGGTCGTCGTGGGTGTGCGAATCGACGAAGCCGGGCGCCAGGATGCGCCCGTCGGCGCGGTGCTCCGTGCGCGCCGTCGCGCCGGAGAGATCGCCGATGGCGGCGATGCGGCCCGCCTCGAGCGCCACGTCGGCATCGAAGCGCGGCGCGCGCGTGCCGTCGATGACGGTGGCGCCGCGGATCAGGCAGTCGAACATGTCACTTCTTCTTCAGGTTCCAGTACAGATGGCCGTTCGAGACGAAGAAGCCGCTGACGGCGGCGCTGGCGGCCAGCGGCACGTCGACCTCGCCCAGCGGCGCGTGCGTGCCGATCTCGAAGGCGCGGGTCTGGATCTGCTCGGCGAGCTTCTTCTTCGCGCCGTCGTCGGTGGCGCGCATGAATTCGTCGCGCAGGGCGTTGAGGCGATCGTCCTTGGCCCAGCCGAACCAGCCCGACTTGTCGCCGCGGCCGTCGATGGCCGGGTTGGCGATCGGATTCCACACGTCGTGCGCCTGCCAGCCGGTGATGAGCAGGTTCCAGCCGCCCTTGTCGGGCGCGTCCTTCTTGGCGCGGCGGCTCACCAGCGTCTGCCAGTCCATCGCCTGCAGGTCGACCTTGAAGCCGGCCTGGCGCAACAGCTGCGCCGCCACGTCGGGCAGCTTGGCGATGGCGGCGAGGTCGGTGGGTTTCATCAGCACCACGGGCGTGCCGTCGTAGCCGCTCGCCTCGAGCAGATCCCGCGCCTTCTTCAGGCTGCTCTTGCCCTGGATGTCGCTGCCCGCCGCGGAGCCGAACGGCGTGCCGCAGATGAACATGCTGTAGCAGGTCTTGTAGAGCTCCTTGACGCCCACCTGCGCGCGCAGGAACGGCTCCTGCGCAAAGGCCGCGATCGCGGCGGCGCGCACCTTCTCGTTGTCGAACGGCTTGTGCAGATGGTTGAAGCGCGCCATGTACTGCAACCCGAGGTTGGCCACCCGCGGCAGTTGCAGGCGCGAGTCGGCGTTGACGGTGGCGTAGTGGTCGAACGACAGCTGCTCGATGATGTCGACCTCGCCCTTTTGCAGCGCGCTGACCTGCGCCTGCGCATCGCGCAGCGCCAGGTTCCACTCCACGCGGTCGACGTACACGTGCTTGCCGCCGGCAGAGCCCGACGGCGGCTCGCTGCGCGGCACGTACTTGGCGAACTTGGTGTACACCGCCTTGTCGCCGGGCTTGAACTCGTCCTTCTTGAACACGTACGGCCCCGAGCCGATGTGCTCCTCGATCTGCTTGAACGCATCGGTCTCGGCAATGCGCTTGGGCATGATGAACGGCACGTTGGAGCTGGGCTTGCCCAGCGCCTCGAGCACGAAGCCGCAGGCCTCGCCGAGGAAGATGCGGAAGGTGTCGGGCATGGGCGCATCCATCTTCGAGACGAACTGCATCAGCGCCGAGCCCATCGCGTCGCGCTTGCCCCAGCGCGCCAGCGAGGCGATCACGTCCTCGCCGGTGACGGGCTTGCCGTCGTGGAACTCCAGGCCCTTGCGCAGCTTGAAGCTCCACAGCCGGTGGTCGGGGCTCTCGGTCCAGCTCTCCACCATCTGCGGCTTGATCTTGGAATGCTCGTCGGTGCCGAACAGCGTGTCGTAGATCATGTAGCCGTGGTTGCGGCTCATGTAGGCGGTGGTCCAGATCGGATCGAGCACCGCGAGGTTGGAGTGCGGCACGATGCGCAGCACTTTCTCCTGCGCCAGCGCGGCATGGGGCAGGGCCAGCGCGGCGGCGGCCAGCGTGAAGACAAGCAGGGTTCGGCGGCGAAGCGGCATGGTGAAAGTTCCAGTGTCGTGAGGTGTGTTCGGGCAGCGCTCGCAACGAGCCGCCCGCGACGATTGTGCGGGCGCGCCCCGGGCGCTCCGGTCTAGGGCAAACACCGGGCGCGGGCGAACGTCGTCAGGGCATCTTGCGCGCGGACTTCAGCGTCGCCGACGGCAGCTCGCCGAACTGGCGCTTGTAGTCGAGCGAGAACTGGCCCAGGTGCCAGAAGCCCCAGCGCGCGGCCACGTCCTGCACCGGCGCCTCGCCGCGGCGCAGCTCGCGGCGCACGCCGTTCAGGCGCACCGCGCGCAGGTACTTCACCGGGCTGGTGCCGAGCACGTCCTGGAAGCAGTAGTTGAGCTTGCGCCGGCTGGTGCCGATGCGGCGGCAGACCTCGAGCATCGACAGCGGCTCGTCGGGCGCCGACAGCATCAGCTCGCAGGCGCGATCGACGATGCGCTTGCGCGCCGCCGCGGTGGGCAGCTCGGAGATGTCGACCGCCTCGGGCAGCGTCTCGATCCATTCGATCAGGATCGCGTCGCGCAGCTGCAGCAGCGCCGTCGGTTCGGCGAGCGGCGCGTCGGCGGCCTCGATGCGCGCCATCGCCTGCAGGTGCAGCTCGCGCAGGGCGTCGGCCGCGGGCTGGCGCGCCGGCACCACGAGCTGCTTCTCGAGCCAGTGCGCCAGCGGCTTCTGATACATGCGCTCCCACAGCGGCGCCAGCAGCTCGCGGTCGACCACCGCACCGATGAGCGAGAAGTCGTCGGGCGTGCACAGGTCGAGCTCGTCGCTGCGGCCGACCATGATGGCGTGGTGCTCGACGCGCTGGCCGTTGAAGATCGCCGGTGCCGAGGTGTTCAACGGCATCGCGAAGCCGTAGCTGCCGTGGCCGAGGTCGCCGCGCTGGCGCAGCGCGCGGCCCGAGGTCTCGACCACGAGCCGCAGCCCCGGCAGCTGCGCGTGGCGCACGCGGCCGTCGAACGCGCCGGGCGACAGCTGCTCGTAGTGCAGGTGCCACCACGGCTGCGCACGCGCCAGCGTGTCGACATCGTGGGCCTGTGCCGACCACGCCCAGCAGCCCTGCGCGCCCAGCGGCGTTGCGCCGGTGGGCAGGCTGGCGGGCGCGGTGCGCGGTTCCATGCGGCGGGCGATGCGGCGGGCGATGCGGCGGGCGATGCGGCGGGCGATGCGGCTCGGCCCACTCTAGCAAAGGCGGCGCCGGATCGACAGCGCGGGGCTACCCGCGCGGAACCGACGGCGCGGCTACCCGCGCCGGTGTGGCGTGCTGGCGGCCAAGCGCAGCGCGAACACATCTTCGTCGCAATGGTCGATGCAGCGGCCGCAGCGCAGGCAGTCGGCATCGGCGATGGCGATCGCCGTCGCGCCCGGGCGCAGCACCGGCGCGATCACGTGCGGCTCGGGGCATATCGCGTAGCAGTCGCCGCAGCGCGTGCAGGCCTCGGCGTGCACGGCGTGCACGCTCAGGCGGCCGAAGCGCCCGAGCCAGCCGTAGAACGCGCCCACCGGGCACAGGTGGCCGCACCAGCCGTGTCGCAGCACCACGAGGTCGATCGCCGCCACCGTGGCCAGCGCGACGAGGCCGCCGCTCCAGGCGCCGAAGACCAGCGCGCGCAGCGAGATGGTGATCGGGTTGATCGCCTCCCAGGCCACGCTGCCGGTGGCCGCGCTGGCCGCCAGCGCCAGCACGAGCACCACGTGGCGCAGGCGGCGGTCGGCGCGCAGCAGCGCGAAGCGGCCGAGCCCGAAAGCGCGCCGCAGCGCCTCGACGGCATCGGTCACCAGGTTGATCGGGCACACCCAGGCGCAGTACAGGCGACCGGCCAGCAGCGCATAGAACAACGCGACCAGCGCCGCGCCCGCCAGGCCGGCCGCGGCCAGCACATGACCGGCCAGCAGCGCCTGCAGCGCCACCAGCGGATCGCTCAGCTCGAGCACGCCGAGCCAGCGGCTGGCGGCGAGCGTGCCTTCGGCCACCGGCACGCCCCACCACGGTCCGCTCACGAAGGCCGCGAGCACGGCCGCCTGCGTGAGCCGGCGCGCGAGCAGCCAGCGCGTGCGACGCAGCGCCCGCGGCACGCGCGCACGGGCGTGAGGGCCGGCGCGCGCGCGCGAAGGTGCCGCGGCCGCGGCCTCAGGCGCGGCGGGCCGCGGGCTGGCCATCGCGCGAGGCCTTCACGGTGATCGCCGGCTCGAGCGCGATGCAGGCCTTCTCGCACAGGCCGCAGCCGGTGCAGACCTGCGCATCGACCGTCGGCGTGAAGCGGCCGCCCAGGCGCGTGAGGCCCTGCTGCATCGTGATCGCGCTGTCTTGCAGCGGGCAGGCGCGCCAGCAGCTGTCGCAGCGCGCCGCGCCGATGAAGCTGTAGCAGCCCTCGGGCGAGCTGAGCCAGGCGACGCCCATGCGCGCGTCGTCGATGTCGACCAGCGTCGGCACCAGCGCTCCGGTGGGGCAGGCGCGCCGGCACGGAATGCTCTCGCACATCTCGCACGGCACGTCGCGGGCGCGGAAGTACGGCGTGCCGGCGGCCACCGGCGAGTGGGCTTCGGCAGTGCCGAGCTTCAGCGTGTCGAACGGGCAGGCCTGCACGCACAGCCCGCAGCGCACGCAGGCGGCGAGGAACTCGCTTTCGGCCACCGCCCCGGGCGGGCGGATCGCGCGCTCGTCGCGCGGCAGCGCGCGCTCGGCGCGCAGGCGCTGCACGCCGAGCGCGCTCAAGCCCAGCAACGCCGCCGCGCTGCCGACGACGCGGCGCCGTGGAATCACCGCCTTGCCCATCGCGGGCACTCTACTGCGCAGCGCTCAGGCCGTCGCGGCAATGGTCAATCCCAGCTCGCGCATCATCGCCTCGCGCATCAGGAACTTCTGCGGCTTGCCGGTCACGGTGACCGGCAGCTCCTGCACGAAGCGGATGTGGCGCGGGATCTTGTAGTGCGCGATCTGGTTCTGGCAGAAGGCGCGGATCTCCTCCTCGGTGCACGCGGCGCCGGGCTTGGTGATGATCCAGGCGCACAGCTCCTCGCCGTAGCGCGCATCGGGCACGCCGAAGACCTGGATCGCGGCCACCTTGGGGTGGCGGAACAGGAACTCCTCGACCTCGCGCGGATAGACGTTCTCGCCGCCGCGGATCACCATGTCCTTCACGCGGCCGACGATGTTGCAGTAGCCCTGCTCGTCGATCGTGGCCAGGTCGCCGGTGTGCATCCAGCCGTCCCGCACCGACTCTGCCGTGCGCGCCGGGTCGTCCCAGTAGCCCTGCATCACCGAGTAGCCCTTGGTGCACAGCTCGCCCTTGTCGCCCACCGGCACCACGCGGCCGTCGATGTCGACCACCTTGACCTCCAGGTGCGGCAGGATGCGGCCGACCGTGGTGACGCGCTTGTCGAGCGGATCGTCGGTGGCGCTCTGGAAGCTCACCGGCGAGGTCTCGGTCATGCCGTAGGCGATCGTCACCTCGGTCATGTGCATGTCGCGCTGCACGCGCTTCATGACCTCGATCGGGCACGGCGCGCCGGCCATGATGCCGGTGCGCAGCGACCCGAGGTCGAAGACGCGGAACTCCGGGTGATCGAGCTCGGCGATGAACATCGTCGGCACGCCGTGCAGCGCGGTGCAGCGTTCGGCCTCCACCGCCGCCAGCGTGGCGCGCGGGTCGAACCCCTCGCCGGGGAACACCATCGCGGCGCCGGTGGCCACGCACGCCAGCACCGACAGCACCATGCCGAAGCAGTGGTACAGCGGCACGGGGATGCACAGGCGGTCGGCCTCGGTGAAGCGCATGCAGCGCGCGACCGCGATCGCGTTGTTGACGATGTTGTGATGCGTCAGCGTCGCGCCCTTGGGCGCGCCGGTGGTGCCGCTGGTGAACTGGATGTTGATCGGCTCGTGGCAGCGCAGCGCGTCGGCCCGCGGCAGCGCCGCGCCTTCGGCCGGCGCCTCGCAGGCCTCGCGCCAGCTCAGCATGCCGGCGACCGGCTGCGTGCCCATCTGCACCACCGTGCGCAGCGCCGGCAGCTTCACGCGGCCGGCGTGCCCGACACCGAGGTTGCCCAGCATGCCGACGTAGTTGCTGGTCTTGAACGCGCTGGCCGTGACGAGCAGGCTGACGCCGGCCTTGTCGAGCGCGTATTCCAGCTCCGACAGCCGATACGCCGGGTTGATGTTGACGAGGATGGCGCCGATGCGCGCGGTGGCGAACTGCGTGACCAGCCACTCGGCGCGGTTGGGCGACCAGATGCCGACGCGGTCGCCCTTGGCGACGCCCAGGCGCACCAGCCCGGCGGCGGCGCGCTCCACCTGCTGCAGCAGCTCGCCCCACGTCCAGCGGATGCCCTGCTCGCAGAACACCGCGGCGGTGCGATCGGGCCAGCGCGCGGCGGTGCGCTGCAGCAGGCCGAACACGGTGTCGCTCGCCAGCGGCTCGGCGACGGTGCCGCGCACCTGCGACAGGCCGCCGTGCGGAACGCGTGGATCGGTTGCGGGGCTGTTCATCGTGCGATGCTCCAGTCGGGTGGCGGCGACGGGGCTCAGGGCTGGCGGATGGCCTCGCCGTGCAGGCGCAGCGTCTCCGACGGCACCTCGTCGAACATCAACCGGTAGTGACGCGTGAAGTGGCTCGGGCTGGAGAAGCCGAACTCGCCGGCCAGCGCGGTGATGGCCGGGTTGGCGTGGCTCTTCAGCACGCGGCGCGCCTCGTTCAGGCGCAGCGCGCGCAGATAGGCCTGCGGCGTCGTGTGCATGAACTCCTCGAAGCAGTACTGCAGCGAGCGGCGGCTCGCGCACGCCGCGGCGCAGATGTCGGGCACGCCGATCGGCTCGTGCAGGTGCGCGCGCATGAAGTCGATCGCGCGGCGCACCACGCGCTGGCGCGACTCGGTGCGCCGCGGGATGGCCTGCGCCGGATCGCCGCTGCTGCCGGCGGCGCCCAGCATCGCCAGCAGCACCGTCTGCGCCAGCGTCGACGCCAGCAGCGCGGATTCCTGCCGCGGATCGGCCAGCTGGTCGCACTGCGACGCGCCGTCGCCAACCAGCACCAGCAGCATCTGGCGGATCGCGGACGCGGCATCGGGCGCCAGCGGCAGCAGCTGCTGGCGTTGCGCGCCCTGCAGCCAGTCGGCCTCGGCCGGCGACAGCTGCTCGACGAAGCGGCGGTGCACCGCGAGGCCCACCAGATCGAGCTCGCCGGCGGAGACCAGCTCGTAGTCGTGATCGCCATCGAGCACGACGACCGACTCGCGCTCCAGCGGCCGGCCGGCGAACACCGAGCCCGGCTCGACGGCGAGCGGCACGGCGATCACCAGATGGTCGCGCGGCGGCCTGATCTGCTCGCGCAGCTGGCGGTTGGTCTGCTCGCGCAGCAGCACGCCGTCGGACATCAGCAGCTGGCAGGCCGCACCGCGGAAGCTGCCGCGGCCGAGCTGCTCGTAATGCTGCTGCCAGCCTGCGAGCGCCGCCGCCTGATCGTCGACATCGGCCGAGCGGTGTTCGAGCCAGGAGGCCATCAGCTTTCCAGACTCACCACGCGCATGCCGCCCATGCTGGCCAGCACGAGCTCGCGTGTCGAGAGGGGAACCACGCCCGTCAACGTGGCGCGGTCGTCGAGCCGCTTGAAGACGAAGGCCTCGGCACCGGGCGCGGCGGTGGCCAGCGTGCCGTCGACGCCGACCAGCACCACGCGGTGATCGCCCAGTTCGGCGATCGCGGTGATCGAGCCCGCCTCGGCGATCGCCTGCTGCGTCCAGCTGCGCCCGTCGTCGCGGCTTCGCAGCACGTTGCCGCGCATGCCGCCCGCCAGCACGCTGCCGTCGGCCAGCGCGAGCGCGCACCACAGCGAGCCGGCGTAGGGCGTCTTCACGGCCGTCCAGCTGTCGCCGCGGTCGGTGCTGCGCAACACCTGGCCGCCTTCGGCCGTGATCAGCCAGGTGCCGGCGGCGGTGACGGCGATGCGGTTGAGGTGCTTCTCGCCGGCCTCGCCCGGCAGCAGCGGCGCGGCATTCCAACTCTTGCCGCCGTCGCGCGTGGCCAGCGCCGCGCCGAAGCCGCCCACCGCGAGGCCGCGGCCGTCGGGCTCGACGCGGATCGCCAGCAGCACGTCGGGGCCGTCGGCCTTGCCGGCGGCGATGCGCCAGTGCTCGCCGGCGTCGGTGGATTGCAGGATCACGCCGCCGTGCCCCGCGGCCCACAGCGTCTTGGCGTCGGTGACGTGCAGCGCGGTCAGCGTGGTGCGCGTGGGCACCTCGGCGGCTTGCCGCCAGCTCTTGGCCGCGTCGTCGGACAGCAGCACGTGGCCGCGCTCGCCCACCGCGACGAGCCGATCGCCGGCCTTGACGAGATCCAGGCACACACCCTTGGTTGCGAGCGGACGCTGGCGTGCAGGACCGTCAACCGCAAAGGCAATCGCGAACGATGGGCGCGGCAACAACCACGAGGCGGCAGACACGAGCAAGCCACGGCGAATCAGCGACCACCCAAGTGGACGCCGCGGATCCGGCTCTGCCGGTCCGCTGGCGTCGCCCCCTTGAGGGGGAGGCGACCGCAGGTCGCTTCGGGGGGGAGTCATTTCAGTGCGCCATGAAAGGCCGGTGAACGGGACCGCGCCGCGGCAGCCAGGTGTCGAGACACACCGCCAGCGCCGGCAGCACGGTGATCGCCATCAGCATGTTGAGCATGAACATGAAGGCGAGCAGCAGGCCCATGTCGGCCTGGAACTTCAACGGCGAGAAGACCCACGTGGCGACGCCGATCGACAGCGTGAGCGCGGTGAACACGGTGGCGATGCCGGTCTCGGCGAGCGCGCGGCGGAACGCCGACACGATGTCGATGCCGTCGGCGAGGTACAGCTGCAGCCGGTTGTAGATGTAGAAGGCGTAGTCGACGCCGATGCCCACCGCCAGCACCATCACCGGCAGCGTGGCCACCGTGAGGCCGATGCCCAGCACCTTCATGAACCAGTAGCCGACGAAGGTGGCGAGCGTCAGCGGCAGGCAGCAGGCAACGACCGCGCGCCAGTCGCGGTAGGTGAGGAACACCAGTACGACGATGGTGGCGTAGACGTACAGCATCATCGGCAGCTCGGTGGCCTCGAGCACTTCGTTGGTGGCGGCCTGCACGCCGGCGTTGCCGCTGGCCAGCCGCACCTTCACGCCGTCGAGCTGATTCGCCTCGCGGTAGCGCTTGATGACGCTGATCGCACGCTTGATCGTGTCGGCCTTGTGGTCGGTGAGGAAGGCGTTGACCGGCAGCACCGTGCAGCGCGGGTCATAGAGGCCCGAGCCCTCGCCGACGAGGCCGATGAAGCTGGCCATCGAGCGCTTGTCGCGCGGCAGGTCGCCCCACCGGGGGTTGCCCTCGGCGAAGCCGGCGGCACCGAGCTTCACCAGCGCCGGCAGGCTCGCGGTGCCGATCACGCCGTCGGTGTTGGCGAGCTCCCACGCCAGGTCGTCGATGAAGACCATCTTGGCGTGTTCGTAGCAGCTGTCGGGCGTGGTCTCGTGCACGACGGTCAGCACGTCGAGGCCGACGGCGAACTTCTCGGCGATGGCCACCGCGTCGCGGTTGTAGCGCGCGCTGTCGCGCAGCTCGGGCGCGCCGGGCTGCACGTAACCCACGTGGCGGTCGCGCGCGCCCCAGATCGCCAGGCCGAACAGCAGCACGCCGACGAGCAGCACCAGCCGCGCCTGCGCCGGCTCGGCCAGCCGCGCCAGCGCGATCACCGCCATCGAGCGGCGCTCGCGGATGCGCTGCATGCGCGCGCCGTAGTCGGCCGGCAGCAACACGTAACTCGCCACCACCGGCAGCATCACCAGGTTGGTGACGATCTTGTAGGCGACGCCGAGCGAGGCGGTGATCGCCAGCTCGCGGATCATCGGGATCGGGATCAGCAGCAGCGTGGCGAAGCCCACGAACGCCGTCACCAGCGCCATCGTGCCCGGCACCAGCAGCGCGCCGAAGCTGTGGCGCGCGGCGTCGAACGGCGCCACGCCGCCGCCGATCTCGCGCACGATGGTGTTGATCTGCTGCACGCCGTGCGACACGCCGATGGCGAACACCAGAAACGGCACCAGGATCGCCAGCGGATCCAGGCCGTAGCCGAGCAGCTGCAGCGACGCGAACTGCCACACCAGCGACACCAGCGAGCACACCAGCGCCGCCACGGTGAAGGCGAGCGAGCGGCAGTACCAGTACACCGCCGCGGCGGTGAGCACGAAGGCCAGCGCGAAGAACACCACCACGCCCTGCGCGCCCTCGGCGATGTCGCTGATCTGCTTGGCGAAGCCGATGATGCGGATCTCGTGGCCGGCGTCCTCGAACTTCGCGCGCAGCTCGGCCTCGATCTTGGGGCCGAGCGCGATGTAGTCGGTGGCCTCGCGGGTGCGCGGGTCGGCGTCGAGCAGGTCGGCGGTGACCATCGCGCCGGAGGAGTCGCTCGCCACCAGCGAACCGAGGTAGCCGCCCTGGATCACGTTGTCGTGAATCTTCGCGATGTTGGCCGCGTCGAGCTTCTCGGGCGTGACGTCGCCGCCGATCACGTCGCGCGCCTCGTAGCCTTCCTCGGTGACCAGCATCACGCGCGTGTTGGGCGTCCACAGCGACGTGACCGAGCGCCGGTCGACGCCCGGCAGGTACAGCAGCGCCTGCGTCACGTCGTTGAGCTTCTTCAGCGTCTCGGGCTTCCAGATGTCGCCCTGCCTGGCGTGCACCACCACGATCAGCCGGTTGGCGCCGAACAGCACGTCGCGGTACTTGACGAACGTGTCGGTGTACTCGTGGCCGAGCGGCAGCTGCTTGCCGAAGCCGGCCGTCATGTGCAGCCGCGCGGCGAACAGCGCCGCCACCGCCGTCACCAGCGCGAGCAGCGCCAGCACCGCGACGCGATGGCCGAAGATCAGGCGCTCGGCGGCGCGGACGAATCTCTCGAGCATGGATTGGCCCCCTCTCCCGCTCCAGCGGGAGAGGGGGGATGCCTAGAAGTTGTAGGACATGCTCAGCGCGAAGTTGTCGCGGTCGCGCACGATGTTGTTCAGCCCGCCGCCGAAGAACGCCGTGTAGCCGGCCTGCACCTTCCACACCGAGCTGTTGTCGAAGTTCAGCCCGATGAACAGCGACTTGCGCCCCTTCACGAACGGCAGCGTGTTCGGCGAGATGCCCGACACGTCGTGCGTGAACACCGTGGTCTGCGTCAGGTTCCAGTCGGTGCCCCACACGCGCGGGTAGCTGAGGTCGAACTCCAGCGCGTAGCCCCACGAGGTCTTGGTCGGGTTGGCATAGCTCGGGAAGATCAGGTACGGGATGGTGCCGATCTGCAGGTCGGGGTAGTGCGTCACCGCCACCTCGGCCAGCAGGGTGCCCTCGGCCGCGCCGAGCGCCCTGACGAGCGCGCCCATCGGCGAGTTCACCTCGGTGAAGTAGAGGCCCGTGAGGTGGGCCTGGATCTTCTTCTCCTCGACGTAGCCGCGCACCACGTAGCGGCCGGTGCCGTTGTCGTTGGCCGGGTTGAAGATGCTGTAGCGCCAGCTCCCGGGGTAGTTCGGGTCGGACGGGACGCTGCCGTCGATGGCGACCGAATCCTTCGGCCGATACGAGATCTCGCCGCCGAGCGCGACCGGGCCGGCCTTGGTGTTGAACGAGGCGCCGAACAGGTTCTTGTTCTTGCCGTACTCGTTGTAGTAGCCGATGCCGGCGACGTTGAACGCCAGGTAGTTCGGGTCGGTGAACAGCGTCGTGAACGGCAGCTTGTCGTGATAGCGCTCGTAGTACAGCGCGAACTCGGTGCCCCAGCCGGGTGGCTTGAAGCGCATCGCGAGGCCGAACTGCTGGCCCTTGGGCGGCACGTGGTCGCCTTCGAACGGCGCGACGTTGACGCCGTTCTGGATGCCGGCGCCGATGTCGCCGCACGGCGGCGCGGTGCACAGGCCGGCGCCGCTCAGCATCGAGCTGGGGATGTATGCCGCGCGCTGCCCCGCGCCGACCACGTCGCCGGCGGAGAAGAAGGTGCCCACCGGGTCGAAGCGGAACGCGTTCCACTTGAACTGGTAGTAGGCCTCGGCGCTGATGGCGTCGGTGATGCCGCTGTTGATCGACAGCATCGGCGCCGGCCGCAGGATCTCCTTCACCTGCGTGCCGGGGGTGTGGATCTTGCGCAGGTCGAAGGCGTTGATCTGGTTGATGCCGCCGACGATGAAGATGTCTTCGCCCCACGACAGCACCTGGTTGCCCAGCCGCACGGTGGTGTTGCGGCCGTCGATGAGGGCGAAGTCCTTCGACACCCAGGCGTCGAGCATCGTGAAGTTGCGCGTCGCGATGTCCTTGGCGTCTTCGGACAGCTCGGTGCGACGCGTGTGCCCGGCACGCGCGTCGCCGACCCAGGTGCCGCGGGCCAGCGCGCGCCAGCCGTCGGTGGTCTTGAGGCCGAACTCATGCGTGCCCTTCAGCGCCGCCGAGACGATGTCGCCGCGGTTGTAGTTGAGGTTGCCGTCGTCGGCCTGCAGGAAGTTGAAGTCGGGGCTCGCGAAGGCCTCGCTGCCCGGGACGTTGGGGTTCATCTGCGCGCCGAACGCCGAGCCGGTGGGCACGTTGCCGCCGTTGTCGTTGCCGATCGTCGAGGGCAAGCGCTTGGCGGTGCGCCACTGCAGGCCGAAGCTGATGGTCGAGCTGAAGTCGATCTCGGTGCCGCCGTCGGTGGTGGTGCGCACCGCCTGCGCCGGCGTGCCGGCAAACAGCGCGATCGTGCATGCGGCAGCGGCCGCGACGGGATGGCGGGTGAAACGCGGGGTCGTCATGGTGTGTGTCTCCTCCTCGTGGCACCGGCTCAGCGCGCGCCGGCGCGACGCAGCTCGTCGGGGTTGAACTTCTTGATGTCGAACTTGCCTTCCTTGCCGGCGAGCCAGTCGACCTTGCCTTCCTGCGGCATGTTGTCGGCCATGTAGCGGCCGACGTTGAGGTCGTAGACGATGTAGCCCTGGTACACGCACGCCGGCAGCTCCCAGGCCACGTACGGGTAGCTCTCCTGCACGCGCCAGACCTTGCCCTGGGCGTCGTAGTTGTCGGCCGCGACCATCATCCAGCTGTCCTCGTCGAGGTAGATCACGCGCTTGGGGAACTGGTGGCGCTGGCCGGCCTTGACGGTGGCCTCGATCTTCCACACGCGGTGCGCCTCGTAGCGGATCAGCTCGCGCTTGGGGCTGTCGGCGCCGAACACGTCGGCGAGCTTGGCGTCCTGGTTGTTGAAGCGGTAGGTGTTGTACGGAACGAGCAGCTCCTGCTTGCCCGCCAGCTTCCAGTCGTAGCGGTCCAGCCGGCCGCCGAACATCGGGTACTGGTCGACCGCGAGCAGGTTCTCGTAGCCGGGCACCGGGTTGTCGTAGGCGAAGGTCGGCGCGCGGCGCACGCGGCGCTGGCCGGGGAAGTACAGCCACGCGTCGTTGTCCTTCTGCAGGAAGTAGTGCACCAGGATGATCTCGCCGGTGCGCGCCGCCGGCGTGACCACCTCGTTGAGCACCAGCCATTCGTTGGCGTCGGGGTCGACCGGCTTGCCCTTCAGGTCACCCAGCGGCGTCAGCGTCCACTGGTCCTGCACCAGCGGCACGAACTTGCCGTCGCCCGGCTGCGAGAACACGGTGGAGTAGCGCTCGGTGCGGCCCTCGCCGACCCAGTGCATCTTGTAGTTCCACATCGCCTCGGCGCCGTTGGCGGGGATCGGGAACGGGATGCCTCCGGTGACGGCGGCGCCGAGGTCGAAGCCGTTGGCCGCGAGCTTGGCGCCGGTGGCGTTCTTGCGCGTGTTGTCGTACACCGCCTGCGGATAGCCGCAGCTGCGCCGCGTGGGGTAGACATCCATGCGGTAGCCCTTGATCTGCTTGAGCATGGCCATCTGGCCCTCGGTGAGCTTGGCCTTGTACTGCTCGGCATTGGCCGCGGTGACCGAGAAGAGCGGCTTGTCGGCCGCATACGGGTCGGGCCGGGCGCTGCCCGGCTTCCAGCCGCTCGGCGCCTGCACGTCGCCGCCCTTCCACTCGGGGATCGTGCCGTCGCTGCTCGCGGCGCGCTCGGCGCCCATGGGCGTCAGGTCCTTGCCGAGCGCCTGCGCCTGCGCCTCGGTGGCGGCGCGCGTCGCCGGCTGCGCCGCCAGCAGCAGGGCAGCCGCGGCGAGCAGGGTGAGTTTCGTTGTCTTCATGATGTGCTCTCCTATTCAGCGCGCGGGCGCTGCTCCACGATGGCTAGGGCCTGTCTACGGAAGCGCGACGCCGCGCGCCTGGGCTTGTTGCACGAGCCGCGCACGCACGGCGGCCACGTCGACGAGCGGCTGCGCGCGCGCGCGGGCCACCTCGTCGGCGGTGAAGGGCGCGACGGCTTCGCTCACCGACGCCCGCGCCAGCGTGGCGAGCAGCCAGTTGACGACCTCGGCCACCTGGCGGTCGTCGAGCCCGGAGCCCATCACGCCGGGCACCTGGATCATGAACGAGCGCCCGCCGTCGACGCGAAAGAACGCGCCGAGCTGCCGCAGGTCGGGCACGTACTTCTCGGGTGCACCTGCGCCGTCGAGGCCGTGGCAGCCGGCGCAATGCAGCACGTAGTGCGCGCGCGGCGACGTGGTGGCCACCACCGACGGCGCATTGCCGGGCGGCAGCACGATGCGGCCGAGCACCATGTCGACTGCTTCGGCGCCGGCGCCGCGGCCGGCGAGCAGCAGCATCAGCAGCGGCAGCAGACGGGCGGCGATCGATGCGCGACGCATGTTGGGCTTTCGTGCGGCGTGTGGTTCAACCGAGCAGCTGGGTTCGGCGCTGCCGCGTCTGCGGCGGGCTGCCGGGCTGCTCGCGCGCGGCCTTCACGTCGGCCGGCGTGTAGGCCGGTGCATCGGCCGCGCCGTGCAGCTTGCGCCGCACATGCGTGGCGATCTCGGCGATCGTCGCGTCGTCGAGCTGCTGCCCGAGCGGCGGCATGGCGCCGACGAAGGTCTGCCCGCCGCCGAGCTTGATCGAGCCCGACATGCCGTGCACCACCACGGTGGGCAGGTAGCCGCGGTCGGCGCCGAGCTTGGCCCAGTGCTCGCCCTTGAGCGGCGGCGCCAGCCCCACCGTGCCCGAGCCGTCGGCCTGGTGGCAGGTGGCGCAGTGCTGCGCGAACAGCGCCGCGCCGTCGGCCCGGGCACCCGCTGGTGCGGCGGCGGCGAGCGCAGCGGCGAACACGAGCGTGAGCCTCATGCGACGCCGACGATGATCGACGTGGTGCAGTGGAACATCGAGCTCGTGTTGGCCATGCACCAGTTGATGTCGTTGTGCACGCCGAGCCGGTAGCCGGGGCGCTCGCGCTCGTTGTTGTTGCACAGGCATTCGCCGCACGAGCCCTTGCCGCAGCAGTCGTTGTACGACACCAGGTACTGCCGCCCGTCCTTGGGGTTCTGGCAGGTGCCGACCCACGACACCTTCGACGCCTCGGTGCCCGGCGGGCACTGCGTGAGGCTGCCGCCGCAGCAGGTGCACAGGTAGCCGTCGAACGCGCAGTAGCGCCAGTATTCGCACTTGCCCGGGTCGTCGGTCGGGTCGGCCTTGGCCTTCTTGCCGCCGCCGGCGGCATGCGCGGAGCCGGGGCCGCCGAAGGGGCCGCTGCGGTCGAACGGCAGCATCGGCAGCACCGCGCCGCCCACGAGGGCCACGCCGATCTTGCCGAGCAGGCTGCGCCGCCCGTGCTGATGGGCCACGCGGCGCACCGCGCGCTCGGAATGTCGGTCGATCAGGTCGAGAAGCCAGCGCATCGCGCGTTCTCCTTGGTCGTGGCGGTTCAGGCAGCCGGGCTGCCGAGGTATTGCTGGATCGTCGGCGCGCCCATGTCGTGCGCGTTGAGCAGGCTGTCGAGCTGCTCGCGCGAATTGACGAGGCCCTTGGCGGCGACCACGCCCTTGGCGTCGAGCAGCACCGCATACGGCAGCCGCGACACGCGGTAGCTCATGCCCAGCTCGGTCGACAGCACGTAAGGCAGCGCCTGCAAGGCCTGCTCGCGCACGAAGCGCAGATGCTCGTCGGCCTCGCCGTCGCTGGCGAGCACCACCGCCAGGCGCCGCCGCTCGTCGCGCACCAGCGCCTTGAGCACCGGGATCAGCTTCTTGCACACTGGGCAGGTCGGCGAGAGGAAGAACAGCAGCGTCGGCTGCGCCGCCTCGCCGCCGATGGTGACCGGCTCGCTCTGGATGCCGCGCAGCGCGAAGCTCGGCGACGCGGTGCCCACGGCCGGGCCGGCATCGGTGACCAGCGCGCCCATCGGTGCCACGCGCTCGAACAGCACGCCCACCTGGCGCGACAGCGCCCACAGCAGCATGCCGAGCACCAGCACCGCGAGCCACAGCAGCACCACCGAGATCGTCATCGCATCCATCAGCTCCTCCTCCAGCCGGCGGCAGCCGGCCGCGCGACGTGGCGCAGCACCTGGTGCAGCGCGGCGTACAGCAGCGTGGCCAGCAACACGCTGGCGGCCACGACCATGAAATCGGCCATCCCCATCGCGCGCGCAGTCGCCGGCGCCGCGGCCAGCGCGGCCATGCCGACGAGCGCCGCGTTGCGCGCCACCAGTGCCCACGACACCGGCAGCGGCTCGCCGCCGCAGCCGCAGTCGAGCACGCGATCGTGCGCGAGGTGCCAGGCCATCGCTGCGCCGTAGGTCAGCAGGAGCGCCGCCGCCAGCACCGCGCCGCCGGCGCGCCACGGCGTGAGCAGCAGCACGGCAGCCAGCGCCTCGGCCGTCGGCAGCGCCACGCGCAGCAGCGGCGCGAGCCCCGCGCGCACGCGGTAGGCCGCCAGGTGCTGCTCGAACAACGCAGCGTCGCCCCACTTGGCGAGCGCCGCATGCGCGAACAGCGTGGCCAGGCACGCGCGCGCGATCCACAGCGGCAGCGGGTCGAACGATTCAATCATGGGATTCGAGCTGCAACGCCGCTTCGCCGGCGGGCTTGACCACCACCGCCGGCTTGCCGAGCGGCTTGCCGTCGTTCCATGCCCACACGTTGAGCGCGCCGGCCACGCCGTCGAGCGCCTGCAGCCGCTTGCCGCTGCGCGAGAAGGTGAGCGACGCGGTGTTCAGCCCCGGCGAGGCCGCGATGCGCTTGCCGCTTTGCAGGTCGAAGGTCCACAGCTGCTTGGCCGGCGTCTTGTGCGAGCCCTCGCGGCCCTTGTCGTGCATCGCCACCACGGCCCAGCGCCCGCTCGGGTGCACCGCGAGGGCCTGGTAGCCGCCGGGCCGCCAGCCCTGCGTTTGCGGCGCGCCCTTCATGAGGTCGCGCGTGGACTTCACCGCGGCGGTGGGGCCGCTCACGTCGACCTCGGTCAGCACGCCCTTGAACGAGAGAAACCAGTGGCGGTCGCCGAGTTGCTCGGCGGTGTGGAACCAGGCATCGGTGTCGGCGTCGAACAGTTTCTCGCTGAGCTGGCGGTCGGCGACCTGGCCCTTGTCGTCGAGCGTCACGGTGGCGATCTTGCCGTCGCCGCAAAGCATGGCAAAGCGCGTGCCCTGGCTGGCGCTGGGCAGCGTGCCCCAGCAGCCCGGCGAGGCGATCTCGCCGGCGACCTTGTTCTCGGCGAGGTCGACCACGGTGATCGAGGTCGCCGGCGTGGCGTTTTGCACCAGCACGAAGCGGCCGTTGCCGGTGGCGCGCACGAGGCCGCGGTAGTTGAGCGTCTGCGCGCGCTTGGGCGGCAGCAGCACCTCGCGCTTGAAGCCGAGCGTTTCGGCATCCCACACCTCGAGCACGTCGGCGCGATCACCGCGGCCGCCGCGGCTGTTGTAGGTGGTGGCCACGTAGATCTCGTCGGCCTTGGCGCTGAGCGCGAAGTTGCCGGCGAAGCCGGTGTTGATCATGCCGACCAGCTTGCCGGCCTTGGCGTCGAACACGCGCAGCCGCCCGTCGACGATGTGCGAGATGGCCACGTCGGCCACGTAGATGCGCTCGCCGGCCCTGCCCGCCAGCGTGGCGGTGGTGAGCTTCTCGGCCGCCAGCTCGGGCGGCGGATTCTTGGGCGCGGCGGCCTGCGCCGGCGCGCCCAGGACGATCGCGGCGGTGAGTGCTCCAAGGGCCGAAACGGCCCGTGCCCCGAAGCCCGAAGCAGCGCCACGGCGTGCGGTCTGTTGAGCGGTTGTCGTCATCGTCGTCGACCTCCACGCGGACGGGTAGCGCACCGGTGCGCCGCGCCCGCATTCTGGGAATCCACCGCGGGCGCGGCTATCACGTTCTGGCAAGAACGCGCTCGCGCCGGCCGCGCCGCGCCGCGGCGCTCGATCAGGGTTGCGCAGCATCGTCGTGCTCCAGCGGCGCGAACGGCGAGCGGCGCATCACCGCCAGCACCCAGAAGGTGCCGATCGCGGCCACCAGCCCGAGCACCGCGGCCAGCGCCGTGAAGATCGGCTTCTCGAGCTCGGGCGCCGGCGCGGCATTGACGATCACGTAGGCCATGCCGGCGATCGCCAGCATCTGCGGCAGCGGCGCCCACGGCGCGCGCCAGGGCCGCGGCCAGCGCGGCGCGCGGCGGCGCAGCGCCATCAGCGCGCCGTGCGCGACCATGTACGACACCAGCCACGCGCTGGCCGCGGCGATCAGCAGCGGCACGATGCGGTTGACATCGCCGCCCGACCACACCAGCCCCACCAGCGGCAGCGCCGCCACGAACAGCGTGCCGACCCAGGGCACGCCGCGCGCGTTGACGCGGCGGAAGATCGGGAACGCCTCGCCGGCGCGCGCCATCTCCATCAGCATGCGCGGCACGGCGGCGAGCACGGTGTTGACGAGGCTCGCGGTGGCGGTGACGGCGATCGCGGCGAACAGCAGCTTCACCTGCGGGCCGAACGCGGCGATCGCCGCATCGAGGTGCGGCAGCGCGCTGCTGCCCAGCTTCTCGCGCCCGACGGCATGCGCCGCGCCGAGGCAGAACAGGCCGTTGGCCAGCGCCACCACCGCGAGGCCGAGGAACATCGCGCGCGGCACGTTGCGCGCCGGATCACGCGCCAGCGCGGTCAGCGGCGTGACGAACTCGGTGCCGATCAGCGAGTACATCACCAGCGCCACGACGCCGAACACGGTGACCGCCTCGCCCATCGTCGACGGACCGGCGGCACCCGCCACCGGCAGTGCCGCCGGTGCGGCGAGCGCGGCCAGGCCGGTGAGCACCAGGAAGGCGAGCATGGTGAAGGTCAGCACCGTCTGCACGCGCGCGAACACGTCGGTGCCGAACAGGTTCAACACCACCAGCACGCCGAGCAGCAGCGCGGCCCAGCCCAGCGCCGGCAGCGTGGCCGGCAGCAGTTGCGCCAGCACCGCGTCGACCAGCAGCAGCTCGGCCGCCGGGCCGAACAGCGCCGGCACCACGTAGCCTGCGAAGACCGCGAAGATCGCCGGCAGCGGCCCGAGCCCGGCCTGGATGTAGGCGCTCATGCCGCTGGCGCGCGGCATCATCAGCGCCAGTTCGGCGTAGGTGGCCGAGTTGCACAGCATCAGCACCACGCCGACCGCCATCGCGCCGAAGAAGCCCCAGCCGCCGATGGCGGTGGCCTGCAGCAGCGACACCATCGTGCTCTGCGCGACGATGACGCCCACCGCCACCGCCAGCAGCGTGAGCAGGCCGAGCGACGGTGATTCGGTGGCTGAGTTCATGCAGGCGACAAGGCGAGATTGCGGTCGCGACGCTATCGCCGCAGACCGCTGCGGCGCTATCGATTTCGTGCAACGCGCGCTGCGGGTTCTCCCGGGCTGTCGGCGCCGCCACACGCCTCGGGAAAACCCGGGCTTTCCTGTGCGCAATCTCGATCGCCGTTCGGCGCGCGGGCCGGTGAACATCGGTGCGGTCTTTCCCGCCGCCTCGAGTTGCACTTGTCGTCATGAGCCTGCCGCCGTTCGGTCCCTTCATCGCCGGTCGCTGGCTCGCGCAGGGTTCCGGCGGCACGCGGCCCGTCATCAACCCTGCCGACGAAACGGTGATCGGCGAGCTGCCGCTGGTGGGCGTGGCGGAGCTGCGGCAGGCGGCCGACGTGGCGCGCGAGGGCTTTCGCGTCTGGCGCAGCCGCTCGGCGCTAGAGCGCGCGCAGGTGCTGCGCCGCGCCGCGGAGCTGATGCGCCAGCGCGCCGATGCGATCGCGCAGGCGCTCACGCGCGAGCAGGGCAAGCCGATCGCCGAAGCGAAGCGCGAGGTCACGCTGTCGGCCGACATCATCGACTTCCAGGCCGACGAGGCGCGGCGCCTGTACGGCCGCACCGTGCCGCCGCGCGTGGAGGGCATCCTCTCGCACACGGTGCTGCGCCAGCCGTTGGGGCCGGTGGCGGCGTTCACGGCGTGGAACTTCCCCGTCAACCTGGCGAGCCGCAAGCTCGGCAGCGCGCTGGCCGCCGGCTGCAGCGTGGTGCTCAAGGCAGCCGAAGAGGCGCCGGGCAGCGTCGTCGCGCTGGTGCACTGCCTGCTCGACGCCGGGCTGCCCGCCGAGGCGCTGCAGCTGGTGTTCGGCGATCCGCCGACCGTGGCCGCCACGCTGATCGAGCACCCGGCGATCCGCAAGGTGTCGATCACCGGCTCGGTGGCGGTGGGCCGGCAGCTCGCCGAGGCCTGCGCGCGGCACGGCAAGCGCTTCACCGGCGAGCTGGGCGGCCACGCGCCGGTGATCGTCTGCGCCGATGCCGCCTTGGGGCCCGTGCTCAAGCTCTCGGTGCCGGCGAAGTTCCGCAACGCGGGCCAGGTGTGCGCGTCGCCGATCCGCTTCTTCGTGCACGCGAGCCTGTACGAGCGCTTCGTGCGCGAGTTCGTCGCCGCTGCGCAGGCCCTGCGCCTCGGCCCCGGCAGCGATGCCGCCACGCAGATGGGGCCGCTGGCGCATGCGCGGCGGCTCGACGACATGGCGCGCTTCGTGAGCGACGCGCGCGAGCAAGGCGCGCGCGTGCTGTGCGGTGGGCAGCGTGCCCCGCGCAAGGGCTGGTTCTTCGAGCCGACGGTGATCGTCGATGCGCCGCCGCAAAGCCGCGTGATGACGGTCGAGCCGTTCGGCCCGATCGCGGTGATCGCGCCGTTCGATTCGCTCGACGATGCGATCGCGCGCGCGAACGAGCTGCCCTACGCGCTCGGCGCCTACGCCTTCACGCGCGACCTCGCCACGGCGCACCACCTGGGCGAGCAGATCGAGGCCGGCATGGTCGGCATCAACCACTACGGCGTGTCGCAGCCCGAGCTGCCGTTCGGCGGCTGGAAGGACTCCGGCACCGGCCAGGAGATGGGCCCCGAGGGCCTGCTGCCGTACACCGAGCTGAAGACCATCACCGTCGGCTCACCCGACTGACTGCACGACCAAGGATTCACGATGACCGACACCGCAGCGCTCAAGCGCGACAACGCGCAGTTCCTCTGGCATCCGATGGCGCATCCGCAGCAGATGAAGCAGGCGCGGCCCGACATCATCGCGCGCGGCGAGGGCTGCTGGGTGTGGGACATCGACGGCCACAAGATGCTCGACGGTGTGGCGGGCCTGTGGAGCAGCAACCTCGGCCACAGCTGCCGCGAGGTGCGCGATGCCATCGTCGCGCAGCTCGACGAGCTGCCGTTCTTCAACACCTTCCGCGGCACCACGCACCCGCGCGCGATCGAAGCCTCGCGCGCGGTGGTCGATCTGATGAAGCCCGACGGCGTGGCCGCGGTGATGTTCAGCAACGGCGGCAGCGACGCGGTCGAAGGCGCGCTCAAGCTCGCGCGCCAGTACCACAAGCTGCGCGGCGAGAAAGACCGCGTGAAGTTCATCGCCATGCGCCAGGGCTACCACGGCGTGCACTTCGGCGGCATGAGCGTCAACGGCAACGCCAACTTCCGCCGGCCGTACGAGCCGCTGCTGCCCGGCGTGTTCCACATCGATTCGCCCTGGCTGTACCGCAATGCGTACACCAAGGACGAAACCGAACTCGGCAAGCTCATCGCCGGCCAGCTCGAGCGTGAGATCACCTTCCAGGGCGCCGACACCGTGGCCGCGTTCATCGCCGAGCCGATCCAGGGCGCCGGCGGCGTGATCGTGCCGCCGGCCAACTTCTGGCCGCTGGTGCGCGAGATCTGCGACAAGCATGGCGTGCTGCTGATCGCCGACGAGGTGGTCACCGGTTTCGGCCGCGGCGGCGCGATGTTCGGCACGCGGCTGTGGAACGTGAAGGCCGACCTGTGGTGCCTGGCCAAGGGCATCAGCAGCGGCTACATCCCGCTCGGCGCGACCGCGGTGTCGCAGAAGGTAGCCGACGTGTTCGATGCCGACGCCACCGGCGCCGGCGCGATCACGCACGGCTACACCTACAGCGCGCATCCGGTGGCCGCGGCGGCGGCGATCGCGACGCTGAAACTGCTGGTCGAGCGCGACATCCCGGGCCACGTGGCGCGCGTGGCGCCGGCGTTCCAGCAGCGGCTGCGCGGCCTGGTGCAGCGCCACGCCTTCGTCGGCGACGTGCGCGGCCGCGGGCTGATGCTCGGCATCGAGATGGTGGCCGACAAGGCCACGCGCGCAACGCTGCCGAAGACGAGCGACATTCCGGCACGGCTGGCGAAGGCGGCCTACCGGCGCGGGCTGATGGTGCGCGTGTCGGGCGCCAACCTGATCCTGTCGCCGCCGCTGGTGATCAGCGAGAGCGAACTCGACTTTCTGTGCAGCACGCTGGAGGCGGCGTTCGACGAGGTGGCGGCAGCGTGAGCGGCGAAGGTCTCCCTCTCCCCGCAAGCGGGGCGAGGGAGCAAACATGAATACCACCCCGACCATCCTGCTGATCGGCACCGCCGACACCAAGAGCGACGAGATCGCGTTCCTGCGCGAGCAGGTGCGCGCGCAGGGCGCGACGCCGCTGGTGATGGACGTCGGCGTGCTCGCGGCCGGCCATGCGCCGGTGGACATCGCCAACGCCGAGGTCGCCGGGGCGGCCGGCACCACGCTGCAAGCGGTGATCGACTCCGGCGACGAGAACACCGCGATGACGCTGATGGCGCGCGGCGCGGCGGCGATCGCCTCGCGGCTGCACGCCGAAGGCCGCATCCACGGCATGCTCGCGCTCGGCGGCTCGATGGGTACCGACCTCGCGTTCGACGTCGCGGCGGCGCTGCCGCTGGGCGTACCGAAGGTGGTGGTTTCGACGGTGGCGTACTCGCACCTGATCCCGCCCGAGCGCATCACGCCCGACCTGATCATGGTGCTGTGGGCGGGCGGCCTGTACGGCCTGAACAGCCTGTGCAAGAGCGCGCTCGCGCAGGGCGCGGGCGCGGTGGTGGGTGCCGCGCGCGCGGCGATGCCGCCGCGCAGCGACCGCCCGCTGGTGGGCATGACTTCGCTGGGAAAGAGCTGCCTGCGCTACATGGTCACCTTGAAACCGGCGTTGGAGGCGCGCGGCTACGAGGTGGCGGTGTTCCACAGCTCGGGCATGGGCGGCCGCGCGTTCGAGGCGCTGGCCGCCGCGGGGCGTTTCTGCGCGGTGATGGACTTCTCGTTGCAGGAGCTGGCCAACCACCTCGGCGGCTCGGTGGTGACCTCGGGCGCGGGCCGGCTCACCGGCGCCGGCGCCAGCGGCACGCCGCAGATCGTGGCACCGGGTGCGGTCGACATGGTGGACTTTCCGGCCTGGCAGAGCGTGCCGCGCGCGCTCGAGGGCCGCAGCGTGCACGTGCACAACCGGCTGATCGCGAGCGCCACCTCGGCGCCGCCGCTGCGGCGCGAGATCGCACGCGAGATCGGCGCGCGGCTCGGCGCGGCGAAGGGCCCCGCCGTGTTGCTGCTGCCGCTGCGCGGCGTCGAGCAGTGGGACCAGCCGGGCGAACCGCTGCACGACCCCGAGGGGCTGACAGCGTTCATCGATGCGATGCGCACCGCGGTGCAGCCGGCCACGCGCTGCATCGAACTCGACGCCCACATCAACGACGCTGCGTTCTGCGACGCCGCGCTGCGTGTGTTCGACGATTGGGTGGCACAGGGCCGCATCGTGCCCGGCAAGCCATGAACCGCGCACTCATCCTCGACTTCGGCGGCGTGATCAGCCGCACGCTGTTCGAGACGCATGCGGCGAGCGAGCGCGCGCTCGGCCTCGCGCCCGGCACGCTCAGCTGGCGCGGGCCGTTCGACCCCGCGCACGACGCGCTGTGGCGCGACATGCAGGCCGGCCGCATCAGCGAGCGCGACTACTGGCTGGCGCGCACGCGCGAGGTCGGTGCGCTGCTCGGCGAGCGCTGGGACCGCATGGAGCAGCTGGTGCAGCGCGCGCGCGGCGACGACCCCGAGGCCGTGCTGCGGCCCGAAACGGCTGCGCTGGTGCGCGCGGCGCATGCCGCGGGCCGCAAGCTCGCGATCCTGTCCAACGAGCTCGACCTGTTCTGGGGCCGCACCCTGCGCGAGCGCATGGCGCTGCTGCGGTTGTTCGACGTGATCGTCGATGCCACCTACACCGGCGTGCTCAAGCCCGATCCGCGCGCCTACGCCGACTGCCTGGCGCAGCTCGGCATCGCCGCCGCCGACGCGGTGTTCGTCGACGACCAGCTGCGCAACGTGGAGGGCGCGCGGCGCGCTGGGCTGCACACGGTGCACTTCGACGTGCTCGACCCCGCGCGCTCGGCGCGCGAGGCCGCGGCGCTGCTCGGCATCGCGCTCGCGATCTGAGCGCCCCAGGAGTCGAGTCAGGCGCCGCGCCGCGGCAGCGTGGCCGCCTGCTCGGCCACGTCGGCGAAGAGGCCCGTCATCATCAGCAGGCCCTCGCGCATCAGCGGCGCCAGCACATGCTCGTTGGGTGCATGCTGCGAGCACGCCGGATACGAATGCGGCACCCACACCGTGGGCAGGCCGAGGATGTCGGCGAACACGTCGTTCGGCAACGAGCCGCCCAGGTTGGGCAGCAGCGCGGGTTTGGTGCCGGTGGTGCGCTCGATCGACGCCATCGCGAGGCGCACCCAATCGCTGTCGGGGTCGAGCCGCGTGGCGGCCATGATCACCGGCTCGCTGACCGCGATGTCGCCGAAGCCGCGTTGGCGAAGATGCGCTTGCACGAACGCGCGCAAGCGCGCCACATCGGTGCCGACCACGAAACGCAGCTGCAGGTGCGCGCGCGCGTCGGGCGGTATCGCGTTGACCGGCTGCGCCGGGTTGCCGCTGGTGTAGGCGAGCACCTCGAGCGTGTTCCAGCCGAACACGCGCTCGGCCGGCGTGAGGCCGGGCTCGCCCCAGTCGCGGTCGATCGCGGGGTCGTTGACGTCGCCGCCGACCTCGATGTCGGCCAGCGCGCGCTTCACCGATTCCGGGATCGGCGGCGGCCGCAGGCCCTCGACGAGGATGCGCCCGCGCCCGTCGACGAGGCTGGCGACGGCGTTGGCCATCACCGTGCCCGGGTTGCGCAGCAGGCCGCCCCAGTTGCCCGAGTGGTGGCCGCCGTCGCGCAGCTTCAGCTCGAGGTCGAAGTTAGCCACGCCGCGCGTGCCGAGGTACACGGTGGGCCGGTCGGCGCGCAGCCGGGGGCCGTCGCTGGCGATCAGCACATCGGCGCGCAGCTCGCTGCGATGCGCGGCGCAGAACTCGGCCAACCCCGGCGAGCCCGTCTCCTCGCCCATCTCGACCAGCAACTTCAAGTTGAAGCCGAGCGCGCCGCCGCGTGCCGCATAAAGCGCGGCGAGCGCCGCGAGGGCGATGGCGTGCTGGCCCTTGTTGTCGGCCGCGCCGCGGCCGTACCAGCGCTCGCCGTCGACCGCGAGCGTCCACGGGTCGCGGCCGTCGCGCCAGCGGCCTTCGTGGCCGCGCACCACGTCGCCATGGCCGTAGACGAGCACGGTGGGCAGCGCAGGATCCTCGACGCGTTGGCCGATCAGCAAGGGCGGTGCGCCCGCGACCGGGTTGTCGTGGATCGCCGCCGTGCCGCCCAGCGCATCGAGCGCGGCACCGATCTCGTCGCTCAGGTAGCTGCGCAGCACCGCGGCGCGCGCCGGGTTCTCGCTCTCGGTGGGCAACGCCACGCGGCGCGCGAGCGTGCGCTGGAAGTCGCCGCTGTCGAAGTGCCCGGCCGCGCGCTGCAGCGCGGCGCTGCGGATGTCGGCGATCGCGAGGCTCATGGGCTCACCTGCAGCCGATGCGGACCGCGCCTCAGAGCGGCAGGCCCACGTAGTTCTCGGCCAGCACCTTCATCGCCGCGTCGGAGTGCACCAGGTAGTCCAGCTCGGCCCACTGCATCTTCTGGCCGAAGCTGCCGGCCTCGGGGAAGCGGTGCATCAGCTGCGTCATCCACCACGAGAAGCGCTCGGCACGCCAGATGCGGCGCAGGCAGCGCTCGGAGTAGCTCGCCAGGCCGCGCTCGCTGCCCTTGTAGAACTCGGTGATCGACTGCGACAGGTAGCCCACGTCGGTGGCCGCGAGGTTCAGGCCCTTGGCGCCGGTGGGCGGCACGATGTGGCCGGCGTCGCCGGCGAGGAACAGGCGCCCGAAGCGCAGCGGCTCAGCCACGAAGCTGCGCAGCGGCGCGATGCTCTTCTCGATCGAGGTACCGGTGACGAGTTGTGCCGCGGTGGCCGCGGGCAGGCGGCGCTTCAGCTCGGCCCAGAACGCGTCGTCGGACCAGTCCTCCACCTTGTCGTCGAGCGAGCACTGCACGTAGTAGCGGCTGCGCGTGCGGCTGCGCTGGCTACACAGCGCGAAGCCGCGCTCGTGGTTCACGTAGATCAGCTCGTGCGAAACCGGCGGCACGTCGGCCAGCAACCCGAGCCAGCCGAAGGGGTAGACCTTCTCGTGCAGCGCGATGCGATCCTTGGGCACGCTGGCGCGGCACACGCCGTGAAAGCCGTCGCAGCCGGCGATCACGTCGCAGCTGATCTCGTGCGCGGCGCCGTCCTTCACGTAGCGCACGCGCGGCGCCTTGCCGTCGAAGTCGTGCACGCTCACGTCGGCGGCGTCGTAGATCGTGGGCCGGCCGCTCGCGCGGCGCGCGTCCATCAGGTCGCGCGTGACCTCGGTCTGGCCGTAGACCATCACGCGCTTGCCGGTCAGGCCGTGCAGGTCGATGCGGTGGCGCTCGCCGTCGAAGCAAAGGTCGAAGCCGTCGTGCGGCAGGCCCTCGGCATGCATGCGCGCGCCCACGCCCACCTCGTCGAGCAGGTCCACCGCCACCTGCTCGAGCACGCCGGCGCGGATGCGGCCGAGCACGTACTCGGGGCTGCGCTGCTCGACGATGACGTTGTCGATGCCTGCCCGGGTGAGCAGGGCACCGAGCAGCAGGCCCGACGGGCCCGCGCCGACGATGGCGACCTGGGTGCGCATGGGGATCCTCTTCTTTCGATGGCATCGGCGCCGGCCAGGCGCGATGCGCCGGCCGCGCGCGAGCACGCGCACTGTACCGAAGACGGCGAGCCCGCCGCAGAGCCGCAAACGGCCTGCCGGCGGCGCGTGGTGTCAGGCCGCGCGCAGCTGGTCGATCGGCGCGTAGACGCTGCCGAAGCGATTGGCGAGGAAGGCGTCGAGGCTCACGTCTTCCTGGCGCACGAAGCCTGCCGTCGGCAGCGCGCCGTGCGCCAGCAGGTCGAGCATCGCGCAGGCGCTGCTGGCGGTGGTGACCTGGATCGCGCTCCTCATGCGGCCGGCCAGCGGCTGCGCGTAGATCTTGCGCGCGTAGGTCTCCTGCATCAGGCGGCCGTCGCACCAGCCGCTGGCGGTGACGAAGATGACCACCACGTCCTGCATCGTCGCCGGCACCGCGTGTTCGAGAATGTCCTTCAGCAGGTCGCGGCGCTCGCGCAGCCGCAGGTCGTGCAGCAGCGCCTTCATGATCGCCGCGTGGCCGGGGTAGCGGATGGTGCGGTAGTTGAGCGTGCGCACGCGCCCTTCCAGCGTCTCGGCCAGCGTGCCGAGGCCGCCCGAGGTGTTGAAGGCCTCGTAGAGCACGCCGTCGAGCGCGAACTCCTCGCGCTCCTCGAGCGCCGGCACCTCGGTGCGCTTGCCCTCGACGATGGCTTCGCAGGGCTCGATGTACTCGTTGATGACGCCCTCGGTGCTCCAGGTGAGGTTGTAGTTCAGCGCGTTGCTCGGGTAGGCCGGCAGTGCGCCGACGCGCATGCGCACGCTGTCGAGCTTGTCGAAGCGCCGCGCCAGGTCGGCCGCGACGATCGAGATGAAGCCCGGCGCCAGGCCGCACTGCGGCACGAACGCGCGATCGGCGCCCTGCGCCAGCGCGCGGATGTGGCGCGTGCTGGCCACGTCTTCCGTGAGATCGAGATAGTGGATGCCGGCCGCGCGAGCCGCGTCGGCGATGCCCATCGTGAGATGGAACGGCGCGGCACTGACCACGGCGAACTGCCCGGACAGCGCGGCGTGCAGCGCGCCGGGCTCGCCGACATCGAGCACGCGCGTGCCGACCTCGGGCCCGCAGCCGGCCGCGGCGAGCGCGAGTTCGTTGCGGTCGGCCAGCGTGACGCTGTAGTCGCGGCCGGGGGCGCGGGCCAGCAGGTCGGCCACCACCTGGCCGATCTTGCCGGCGCCGATCACGAGCACGGGGTGGGTCATCGCGGTCTCCGAAGGGTGGGTCGGTGATGGGTTGATTTTCGTCAGAACAGCGGCAAACTGAACAAGTCAGCCAGACGATACGCCCGCAGTAAATCGGCAAATCGCCGATACTGGCCGGCAATGAGCCGAACCCTGCTCGACGACACCGACCGCGCCCTGCTCGCGCTGCTGCGCGAGAACGCCCGCGCGCCCACGGCCGAACTGGCCCGGCGCCTGAAGCTCTCGCGCACCACGGTGCAGAGCCGGCTGGCGCGGCTGGAGCGCAGCCGCGCCATCGCCGGCTACACGGTGACGGCGCATGCCGACGAGGAGGCCGCGCTGGTGCGTGCCCACATCCTCATCACGCTGGAGCCGCGCAAGGCGGCGCCGATCGAGCTCGCGCTGCGCCGCATTCCCGAGGTGCGCACGCTGCATTCGGTGAGCGGGCCGTTCGACCTGATCGCGGTGGTGGCCGCCGCGTCGATCGGCGAGCTCGACGCGCTGATCGACCGCATCGGCACGCTCGACGGCGTTGAGCGCACCACCTCGGCGATCGTGCTGTCGACGCGTATCCAGAGGTAGCCGCGGTCACCGGCTGCACGCGCGGGCCCCGCGCCGGCGGCGCGGCGTGCGACACAGTGCCGGCTTTGCGGTTCAAGTTCGCGCGCCGGCTTGCCGATCTAGGGCCCTGGGCGGCCCATGTCGGGCCCGCCGCAGCGACGGGACCGCAACCGTGTCGACCAGCATCGGCGTCAACGACCTTAGGGTCGGCATGTTCGTGCATCTGGACCTTGCCTGGTGGGCGCATCCGTTCGCGCTGTCGAGCTTCAAGATCGCCTCGCCCGAGCAGATCGCCACCATCCGTGGCCTGGGGCTGGACCGCGTGCGCTGGAGCCCCGACAAGAGCGCGCTCGACGACGAGCCGGGCACGCCCACCGCAGCCGGCGCAGCATCGCCGGGCGTGGCCGACGCAGCCGGCGGCGAGCCCGAGCCGGCGCGCGCCCTGCGCGACGAAACGCCCGAGCAGCGCCGCTCGCGCGAGCGGCGCGAGCGCCTGAGCGCGCAGCACGAGGCCACCGCCGTGTGCACGCGCCAGTACAACGAGGCGGCCAAGGCCTGGCAGACCGCGTCCGACCAGGTGCTCGAGCAGCCGCAGTTCGCACGCGAGGCCACCGTGGGGCTGACGCGCGCGCTGATGGGCAAGATGATGGTCGACGGTGAGGTCTGCATCCGCGTGCTGTCGGAGGTGCAGGGCGACCGCGCGACCGCCCACGCCCTCAACGTCGCGGTGATCTCGATGCTGATGGGCCGGGTGTTCGGTTTCTCCGAGGCCGAGATGCTCGACGTGGGCGTCGGCGCGCTGCTGCACGACGTGGGCAAGCTCGAGCAGCCCGAGCGCGTGCGGCAGGCCGATCCGCAGGCCAGCGTGGCCGACGTGGCGGCCTACCGCGAGCACGTGGCGCGCGGCGTGGCCCAGGGCAAGCGCATCGGCCTGAGCCCGGGCGCGCTGCTGGTGATCGCCCAGCACCACGAGATGGCCGACGGCAGCGGCTTTCCGCTCAAGCTGGGCGTCGACAAGATGAGTGCCGCCGCGCGCATCGTGGCGCTGGTCAACCGCTACGACAACCTGTGCGAGCCCGCGCAGGCCGCGCAGGCGCTGACGCCGCACGAGGCGCTGTCGCTGATCTTCGCGCAGACCAAGAGCAAGTTCGACGCCTCGATGCTCAATGCCTTCATCCGCATGATGGGCGTCTATCCGCCGGGCTCGGTGGTGCAGCTGACCGACGAGCGCTACGCGCTGGTGACCAACGTGAACTCCACGCGGCCGCTCAAGCCGCGGGTGATCGTCTACGACCCCGACGTGCCGGCCGCCGAGGCGCTGCACCTCAACCTCGAGCGCGAGAACGATCTCGGCATCCGCCGCAGCCTGCGGCCGCAGCAGCTGCCCGCGCCGGCGCTGCAATACCTGTCGCCGCGGCAGCGCGTGATCTACTTCTTCGAGCCTGCGGGCACCGCGACATCGAGCTTCGGCCAGGAGCAGGCGGCATGAGCATTGCCGAACGGCGGGCCGATGGCGGCGACGCGCCGGCGGCGCCCCGGCGCGCGCGCGGGCCGGCCGCGCTCGGCGCTTGGCGCGCGATGCTCGACACGCTGCCCGACGCGGCGTGGATCGTCGAGGCACCGGGCCTGCGCGTGGTGGCGATCAACAGCGCCGCGGTGTCGCTGCTGGCGCTGCCGCCGTCGGCGCTCGAACGCCTCGATGCGCTCGATCTGGTGGGCTCGCCCGAAGACCTGGCGTTCTGGGACGAGGTGTGCGCCGGCCGCCCGGCGCGCCTGAATTCCGAGGCCGTGGCGATGAGCGCCGACGGCCGCCTGGTGCAGGTGTCGCGCAGCATCGCGCCGCTGGCGCTGGCCGGGCGCGAGCCGGCGCATTACCTGGTCAGCGTGCACGACCGCACCGAAACCCTGCGCGCGGCCACCGAGCGCGAGACCCTGCTCGCCGAGCTGCAGGCGACGCTGGAGTCCACCGCCGACGGCATCTTGGTGACCGACCTCGCCGGCCGCATCCGCGCCTTCAACCGGCGCTTCGCCACCATCTGGGGCATGCCCGAGGATCTGCTCAGCGGCCACCAGGACGACGCCGTGTTCGACTGGATGCGCCGCAGCGTGACCGATGCGCGCAGCTACCAGCGCCGCCTTGCCGCGCTGCAGGATTCGGCGCTGATGCGCGCGCACGAGCCGGTGCAGCTGCTGTCGGGCCAGACGCTCGAGATGGTGACGCAGCCGCAGATCAGCCGCGGCCGGCCGATCGGCCGCGTGTGGGCGTTTCGCGACCGCACCGAGATCGTCAAGGCCGATCGCCGCATCGAGGCGCTGGCCACCACCGATGCGCTGACCAACCTGCCCAACCGCCGGCATTTCGCCGACGCGCTCGAACGCGCCATCACCTGGGCGCGCCACGACGGCAGCCGGCTCGCGCTGCTGCTGCTGGACCTCGACCGCTTCAAGCAGATCAACGACAGCCTCGGCATGGCCACCGGCGACCGCGTGCTCGAGGAGGTGGCCGACCGCATCCGCACTTGCCTGCGCCAGGGCGACATGCTGGCCCGCGTGGGCGGCGACCAGTTCGCGATGCTGGTGCAGGGTGCCGACCACCGCGGTGCCGAGACGGCGGCGCTGCGCGTGCTCGAGGCCACCGGCCGCGCCTACACGCTCGAGGGCACGCAGTTCACGCTCACCTGCAGCGTGGGCATTGCCCTGCTGCCCAGCGACGCCACCGATGCCGGCACGCTGATGCGCCATGCCGAGACGGCGATGAAGGAGGCCAAGCTCGGCGGCCGCGCCGCCTTCCGCTTCCATCAGCAAGGGCACGATGCCGACCTGCGCCGCCGCATGCGGCTGGACCATGCGATGCGCCAGGCGCTGGCGGCCAACCGCTTCCGCCTCGCCTACCAGCCGCAGCTCGACATCGCGCAAGACACCATCGTCGGCGCCGAGGCGCTGATCCGCTGGCGCGACCCCGAGCTGGGTGACGTGCCGCCGGGCCAGTTCATTCCGGTGGCCGAGGAGTCGGGCTTCATCATCGCCATCGGCGACTGGGTGCTCGGCCAGGCCGTGCGCCAGGCCGCGTTGTGGCGCAGCCGCGGCTTCGCGCTGCCGATCGCGGTCAACGTGTCGGCGCTGCAGTTCCAGCAGGCCGACTTCGTCGACCGCGTGGCGCAGGCGCTGCGCGAGGCCGAGCTGCCGGGCTCGCTGCTGGAGCTGGAGCTGACCGAATCGATCCTCGTGCGCGACGCCGGCGAGGCGCTGCAGCGGCTCGATTCGCTGGCGCACCTGGGCGTGCGGCTGGCGATCGACGACTTCGGCACCGGCTACTCGAGCCTGGCGTACCTGAAGCGCTTCCCGATCGAGAAGCTCAAGATCGACCGCAGCTTCATCCGCGGCGTGCCCGGCGACGACAGCGACGCGGGCATCGTGCACGCCATCATCCAGATGGCGCGCGCGCTCAGCCTCAAGGTGATCGCCGAGGGTGTGGAGACCGAGGCGCAGCGCCAGTACCTGGCGCGCGAGGGCTGCGACCAGCTGCAGGGCTTCCTGGTGGCGCCGGCGCTCGACGCCGTGAGCTTCGAGGAGCGGCTGCACGCGCAGGCCGGCAGCCGGCGACGGCTGCGCGTGGTCGGCGACTGACGCGAACGCGGCGCAGCCGGCACCGCTTGAGCCTGCGCAACAGCGCGTCGGCCGGCCCCGGCGGCGGGCAGGGTCACCAATTGCGCGGGCGCGCCGTTTGCCACAACATGGCAGGCTCTTGCGGCCGCCATGAACGCCCTCGAAAGCCTGATCGAACGCAAGTTCGCCTCGCTGCAAGCGCAGGCGCAGGTCGAGCTGCCCGGCGGCCGGCGCATCGGCTCGGCCGACGCGCCGGTGACGCTGCGGCTCAAGGAGCTGAGCCCGCTGGCCCATCTGGCCGCGGGGCAGGTGGGCCGCCTGGCCGAAGACTACGTCGAGGGCCGCCTCGAGCTCGACGGCTCGATGCGCAACCTGATGGCCGTGGCCGCGCAGATGCTCGATGCCGACCCGGCGCGCGCCGACGGCACGCGCTCCACCTGGTGGCGCTCGCTGATCCGCCACGGCAAATCGCTCGCGCGCCACAGCGCCGAGGCCGACGCCAGGCAGGTGCAGTTCCACTACGACGTGTCGGACGACTTCTATGCGCTGTGGCTCGACGAGCGGCGCGTGTACTCCTGCGCCTACTACCGCGACGGCACGATGCCGCTGGCGCAGGCGCAGGAGGCCAAGCTCGACCATGTGTGCCGCAAGCTGATGCTGCGCGAGGGCGAGCGCTTTCTCGACATCGGCGCCGGCTGGGGCGGCCTGCTGCTGTGGGCCGCCGAGCACTACGGCGTGCGCGGCACCGGCATCACGCTGTCGAAGAACCAGCACGCCTACGTGAACCGCCTGATCGAGACCAAGGGCCTGGCCGGGCGCGTCGAGATGAAGCTGCTCGACTACCGCGCGCTGCCCGAGGATCACCCCTGGGACAAGATCGCCTCGATCGGCATGTTCGAGCACGTGGGCCGCGCGATGCTGCCCACCTACTTCGGCAAGATCCGGCGCCTGCTGCGGCCGGGCGGCCTGCTGATGAACCACGGCATCACCGCCGGCGGCACGCGCAACGCGCAGCTCGGCGCCGGCATCGGCGACTTCATCGAGCGCTACATCTTCCCTGGCGGCGAGCTGCTGCACGTGTCGCACGTGCTGCGCGTGATGGCCGACGCCGGCCTCGAGCCGCTCGACGTGGAGAACCTGCGGCCGCACTACGCGCGCACGCTGTGGGCCTGGTCCGACGCGTTGGAGTCGCGCCTGGCGCGCGCGATGGAGATCACCGGCGACGCCGTGGTGCGCGCCTACCGGCTGTACCTGGCCGGCTCGGCGATGAGCTTCGAGCACGGCTGGATCTCGCTCAACCAGATGCTCGCCGGCCGCCCGAGCGGCAAGCTCGATGACGGCGCGATGCGCGGTGCACAATCGAGCTACCCCTTCCAGCGCGGCTACATGTACCGCTGAGGCACGCAGCGCGCGGCGCGATGATCTACAAGTTCAAGAGCAAGGCCACTGCCGACCTGATCATGCTCGGGCCCAGCGGCGACCAGCTGCTGCGGCTGCTCGGCCGCGAGCCCGCGCCGCAAGGCATCATCGAACCGCAAGTGATGTTTGCCGCCATCGCCGAGCTGCAGCAGGCCGTGGCCGCCGAGGAGGCCGAGCGCGCGAGCAGCCCGGCGGCACCGCGGGCCGACAAGGTGAGCCTGCGCCAGCGCGTGTGGCCGATGATCGAGATGATGAAGCGCGCGCAGGCCGCCGGCGAGCCGATCGTCTGGGGCGTGTAGCGCCTCGCTCTTCCCACAGGACCGAACCATGAAACTCTGGAGCCAGAGCTGGGCCAACGGCGATGCGATCCCCGCGCGCTACGCGGCCGGCCGCATCGCCGACGGCGGCGGCGTGACCTTCTCCGACAACGTGAGCCCGCACCTGGCGTGGAGCGAACTGCCCACGGGCACGCGCTCGCTGGTGCTGATCTGCCACGACTTCGACGTGCCGAGCCGCGGCGACGACGTGAACAAGCCCGACCGCGAGGTGCCGGCCGATCTGCCGCGCGTGGACTTCTTTCACTGGGTGATGGTCGACATCGCGCCGGCGCTGGGCCAGCTGGCCGAGGGCGAGTTCAGCCGCGGCTTCAGCGCGCGCGGCAAGCCCGGGCCGGCCACGCTGCACGGCGCGCGCCACGGCCTCAACGACTACACCGGCTGGTTCGCCGGCGATGCGCAGATGGCCGGGCAGTACTTCGGCTACGACGGCCCGTTCCCGCCGTTCAACGATTCGCTGGTGCACCACTACGTGTTCACGCTGTACGCGGTGTCGGTGGACCGCCTCGCGGTGGAGGGTGCCTTCACCGGCGCCCAAGTGCGCCAGGCACTGGCCGAGAAGGTGCTCGCCGAGGCCACGCTCTCGGGCACCTACACGCTGAACCGGCGGTTGATGCGCGCGTGAACCCGGTGCGCGCGTGAACGAGCCGACGCGGCTGTTCGTCGTGCGCCATGGGCAGACGGCGTGGAATGCCCAGACGCGCATGCAGGGCCAGCTCGACGCGGCGCTCGACGCCACCGGCGAGCAACAGGCCGAGCGCGTGGCCGAGGCGCTGCGCTATGAGAGCATCGACCGCGTCATCGCCAGTGACCTGCAGCGCACGATGCGCACGGCCGCGCCGCTGGCGCGCGCGCTCGGCCTGCCGCTGCAGCCCGAGCCGGGGCTGCGCGAACGCAGCTTCGGCGAGTTCCAGGGCCACACCTACGCCGAGATCGACGAGCGCTGGCCCGAAGGCGCGCTGCGCTGGCGCCAGCGCGACCCGCACTTCGCGCCGCTGGGCGGCGAGAGCCTCGTGGCATTCAACGAGCGCTGCATCGCCACCGCCGAGCGCCTGTGCGCGGCGCATGCCGGCGCGACGATGGTGTGGTTCACGCACGGCGGCGTGCTCGACTGCCTGTATCGCGCCGCCACGCGCATCGCGCTCGACGCGCCGCGCAGCTGGCCACTCGGCAATGCGGCCATCAACCGCCTGCTCCACAGCGACCAGGGCCTGATGCTCGTGGGCTGGGGCGACAGCCGACATCTCGACGCGGCGGCGCCGGAGACGGCTGAAGCGTGAGGGCGCCCCCCCCCTGCGGCCAGGGTCGGCGCTCGCGCTACTGTAGAACCTCGCGCCACTGCAGCCGGGTGGGGACTCCACTGGGCGTGTTGAAGTTGCCTTGGAGCCGGTTGGGTCCGCCGGAGGATGTCGAGTAGATCGGCCGCATCTTGCCCTGGGCATCCTTAACCCAGATGACTCCCAACCCGTAGCCGCTGGTCGACGGTACGAGGAATGAGTCGATACGGTTGCCGCTGCCGTCCTCGAGGCGCGACCTGCCGGTCGCGTACTCGACCGCGTAGATGTAGCTCGTCAGCGCGGGCGAGCAAGGGTCGTTGTTCGGCTTCTGGCCGATGAAGGCGATGAAACCCTCGTTGGCGCTCGGCGCCGTGACGACACGCTCGGCAGGGCTGCCGGACGCGCCGGGGTGCAGCGTCAGGTCCATGTACCAGCCGTCGCTGGTCGGCGTGACTCCAGCGAGCGGGTCGGTCATCGGAGCGAGTGAGCTGCGGTCCAGCGGGAACGAGCCCGACGTGTTCGGCGTCGTCACCGTGCCGTCCCGGAAGGCGTAGAAGGTCTGCGTGGCTGTCGATGGGATATCGGCGTCGCTCATCAACTGACCGGTGCCGATGAACAGCCAGCGCGAGACTCGATCGCGCGCGATTTCGATCCTCGGTTCGGTGGTGACCGGCTGGGGGTTGGTGCCGTCGGTGAGCACGGCGAGCTTCACCGGCGCCGGGTAGGTGCCGGCGCTGCCCGCGATCTGCGTGAGATCGAAGCGCCACAGGTTGCCGAGCAGATCGCCGCCATACACGTAGTCGATCGTCATCTCACGGTAGTCGGCGACGAAGGCGTTCACCTGGGCTAGGCCGCTTGGCGTGGCGGCGCTGCCGACGCCGGTGCCGATCTTCTCGAGCAACGCGCCAGTCTTCGCATTGAGCACGTAGAGGAAGCCCTTGCCCCGGTCGGCAACCGCACCCTGCGTGTTGTTGTAGCCCGACGTGACGATCACCACCCAGCCGTACTTCTTGGTGTAGACGATCATCGGCCGCCCGTAGCTCAGGCCCATGTCGGCGTCGCTGAACTCCCACAGTACCTTGCTCGCGACGTTGGCTTCCGACGTCCACTGCGCCGGGTCGGTGACGTCGATCGCGTAGTAGCCGCGTCCGCCTTTGTTCAGGCCAGCCACCAGCAGCGAGCGCCAGTCGGGTGAGCCGCTGCCGAAGCCGCCGGAGGGTGCGACGCCAGTGTGCGCGAAGTTGACGCTGCGCACGCTCGGCGTCTGGTCGACGTAGTACTTGTGCGTGAAGCTGCCGAGGCTCGCGCGCGCGGCGAGGCCGTCGGCCTGCGGGTTCGCTGGCGAGCTCGGACCCGACAGCACGAAGCTCGGGATGTAGGCCCATTTCTCGTTGCCGCCATCGCTGGTGGAGGTGCTGGCATTGAGCGCATGCAGCATGCCGTCGTTGGCCCCCACGTAGAGCATCGGCGTGCGGCTGGCCACCGCGGTCGTGGCCTTGAAGGCGTCGAAACCCGGATGCGTCGAGTTGTTGTAGCGCTCCGGCGGCGCGCCGACGTACGTGGCTTCCGAGTTGATGATGTCGCCGAACAGGCTGGTTCGCTTGCGCAGCGTAACGTCTTCCTTGGCGCGATTCCCGCGCGTGTACTCGATCAGATCGGTCTGCTCGGCGCTCGTGCTGCCCAGGTAGCCAAGCTGCGTGCTCGTCATGCCCGGGGAGCCGCTCGCGCGGAATGGCACGCCCACCGTACCGTTGAAGGTGACGATCTTGCGCGCGGTGTTCCAGCCGGAGCCGCTGGCCAGCGTGTTCAGCTTGGCCGCTGCGCTCCAGACGTTGGTTTCGGTCGGGATGCCGCCCTCGTCGGCGGGGGTGGCAGGGTTGTCGACACTCAGCGTCAGTGTGTTGCCCAGCACATCGCCGCTCCAACCGGCCGTCGAGTAGCGCACCTCGTAGGAGCTCCCGGCTGCACTGAGATTCTGGGTCGAGATCGAGGCCCCGGCACCCGAGTACGTCACGTCGAGCACGTTCTGGAACACCGACTTGAAGGCCGTGTTCATCTTGTCCGGGCGCTCGCCGGTGTAGTAGTTGTCGGGAGTGCCGTCGCCGTCCTTGTCGTAGTCGGCGGGCGCAGTGGGTGCCGGTTTGAGCGCGCCGGCCGTGCCCTTGTTGTTGTAGCCACCGTACTTGGCGGCGAGCCACATCTGGTTGCCGGGTGGGGGTTCGCTGCTGCCGGTCTCGCGCACGTCGACCCAGTAAGTCTGCGCAGTCTGGTTTCCAAAGGTCCACGGCTTGGTGGGATCGTCGGGCAGCATGTCGTTGGCATTGGCCCAATAGGCGATGCTCGCCGCGTGGAAAGTGTTGTCGCGACCGGTGTTGGCGAACGTCGTGCCAAGGTTTCCCCTGCCCTCGGCTGCGCCCATCGCGTTGCCCACGGTGGCGACGTTGATCTGGCTGTCGGTACCGGTGTAGCTCGACGGGTGCGTGCCGCAGCTGTCGGGCACCAAGGTGTTGCCGGGTACCGCCACATCGCACCAGGTGTTCGAATCCGCGATGCCCACGAAGAACGACTTCTGGCAGGAATACTGGATCGCCCGCTTCTGCGGCTGCGACTGATCCCTCGAGTCCCAATTGGTGATCACCGGGAAGCCGTCGGCCATCGTGGTAGTCATGCCCGCGGTGTACTGGCCGGACGCCGGCAGGTTGCGCATGTACCGAGTGGTCTCGTACACCATCTCCGACAGCGTGTCGTACCCTTTGTACGACTGCGAGGTCTTGCCGAACTTGTTGAGGTAGTTGATCACCCCGCTGTTGGTGACGCCCGAGGCACTGGCGTCGGTCGGATCAGGGTTGGCCGTGAACGTACCGTCGGCGTTGATTTCGCTGTTGAGGTTAACTGTCGGTGTTCCGTTGGGTACCACGTTGTTGGCGCCGAGGAACTTCAGCGCCGAGCGCAGCACGCCGCCCGGCCTCGCCTGGCTGCTGTCGTTGAGGTATGACATCACGCCGAAGCGCATGCGGGCGGCGTTGTTCTGGATCAGCCCAGTCGGCTTCCACGACGATCCGTACTGCGTGCAGTTCGCTTCGAGGCCGACGCTGCTTTCGCAGACCTTGACGCGAACGAGGAAGGTCTCCAGGTTGGTGCTGAAGTCGGGCTTGTCGGAGAACTGGACTACGCGCCCCAGCGAGTTCGCCACCGCGGCCTTCGAGATCGCCGTACCTCCATTGGTCACGCGCGCATACAGCGTCGAGTAGGCATACGTCGAGATGGTATTGGGCGCGACTGCGGGGATCGTGGGCGTGCCGCTGCTGTCAGCGCTGTCTCGGACGCGTTTGATCGGGAACTGCGTGTGTCCGCCAGTGCCGCTATGGAACGACTTCTCGATGACCGTGGTGCTTGCGGTGTCGATGTAGCGGTCGCCGCCGGTCATCGTGAAGCGGAACACGTCGAGCGAGTGCGACGTGGCCCAGTTCAGGTAGTTGCCGCTCCACGCGCCAGAGCAACTGTGCGAGTTCGTGCCGGAGGCCAGGCTGCTCGGGTAGAAGTAATCGGCGGTTCCATCGTACAGATAGCACTTCTTCGGGTCGAAGTAGCCCAGGTACTGACGGGCGTCGAAGTAGCAGCGGCCGACGTTGGAGATGCCGCTGTCGGTGGCGCGGCCCGGACAGGCGTAGCCGGCGGTGGTGTTGGCGTTGTCGTTGTAGGCGGCGACCACACCGGTAGGCCACTCGACCGACAAATTGAGCATCATGTTCGGCGGAACGGCCGAACCGGCGACGATCGGCGCATCGCCGATCGCCAGCAGCGACGCGCGTGCCTGGCTGACGAACGGGCCCCAGACCTGGACGCCGATCAACGCCAATGCGAGCCAGGACTTGATCGCGGTGGAAGACTTCGGTTTCATGGGTGCTCCCTGGGTATCGATACTCACGGTCGGAAGACGACTTGCGTGAAGCTCACCGTGTTCTTCGGTCCATCCACGCGAACGCTGACGCGGTAGATCGGCGAGCTCTCGGTTCCGGTTGGCGAACCGTTTGCGCTGCCACCGACTGCGCCGGCTTCCGCAGCAAAGTAGTTGCAGGTGTCCTCGTTGTGGGGTCCCGCGACGGTGCATTGCCGATCGATCATGTAGCGGACCTGCCCCATGCTCGACGCGGGCGCGGCGGATGTGCAGGCCGTCCGGGTCGTCGCCCAGCCGGGCGTGGCCCAGAAGCAGTTGCTCGCGTACGCGGCGTCGAAGGTCGTCGTGTTGAGCAGCGCGGTCGGCACACCACGCGAATCGGCGGCCTGGATCGTGGCGAAGTAAGCCTCCGAAGCCATGTCGGACTCCGTGTACGTGGGGATCGCAAAGGTGCCGCCGGTGCGGAACTTCGCAATCGATGCCTCGACGCCGATGTCGGTGGCCGACAGCGCGCTCTGCTTGAACGACAGGTTGCCGGCAGCGAGCGTGGAGATGTCCACCGAGCGCACCAATGCGCCCGCGGCCAGCGCCATCACCACCAGCACCAGCATCACGATGAACAGCACGACGCCGCGCTGCGAGTGACTGTTCCTCGGCGCACGGCACGAAGCGCGTGCGCGGCGCGGCATGAGCATTCTTGGGTCTTGCATAGCGGCCTCAGAGATCCTTCAGCAGCATGTTGCGCAGCGGCACGACGACGTCGTAACTGCGATAGCGGAAGCGCTGCGCGTTGCCGGAGAAGGTCATCGACACGTTGGCCGCCGGCGTGGCAGCGCTCAAGTCGGACAGCAGCGGCAGGGCCGGCGCCGTCCAGTCGGCGCTCTTCTCGTACTGCGCGCTGCGCGCAACGATGGCAAGGCGAACGGCGCGGATGCGCTGGATCTTGTCGGCCGACGCGGCGGTGCCGTCCATCAAGGTGCTGGCCGACCATGCCCCGGTGGGTGCCTGCCAGGCTGCGATGTCGGGGCTGTTCCAGGCGGCGGCCACTCCGTACGCCGCTTGCAGATTGACGATGTTGTCGGCCAGGCTGGCCAGCCTGCCGCCGAACAAGTCATAGGTCAACAGCGAGTCCGGCGTCGTTCCGTCCGATCCGAGCGAGTACGCCATGAACGCGGGATTCGCACCGAGATTGCCGATGTCGAACGTGGCTGAGTAGCCGCTCAGTGCCTGGGTGCCGGAGGACGGCGTATACGTGCCGCCCGCGAAGTTCAGTGGATTGGGGACCACGCCCACCGCGGTCGGCGGCGCTACCGCATCCGTGGCCTGCACGACGCGGCAATCGGTGACGCCGGGGGTCGGATCGATGTCGCGCGCGATCAGCAGATCGTTCTGGTTGATGCCCACGGTGTTCCTGATCGACGCGGTGGTCGCCGACGGTGGCGTTCCGGTGGACTTGTAGGGCAGCGTGGCCGATTCGTGCTGTCCGGCCATCACGATCAGCGTGTCGGGCGTGGGGCTGCCGGCGTCGGCGTCGGTGTTGCCGCCACCGTTGATGATCAGCACCGGCGTGACGCGCAACTGCTGGCCGGCGAGACCGGCGTCGATCGGTGTCTTGAAGTGATTGACATAAGCGACCGAAGCAGGACTGAGGCTGGCCGGCAGCGGCACCACTGCCGCGTTGCTGCGCCACGCCTTGAGCGGGCAACCCCAGATGGCCGCATTCATGCGCGAGAAGCCAGTGCCGGCCAGACGGAGGTGGCGTTCGAGCGCGTAGGTCGAGAAGCTGCCGGCCTGCTGCGCATCGCTGGCGCCGGTAACGGTGCGCTTGGTGCTTTCGGTGCCCATGAACAACTGAGTCACGATCAGTAGCGTGATGACGCCGATGGTCATGCCGACCAGCATTTCGATCAGCGTGACCCCATGCTGCCGATGGGGCGTCGCCGGACGTTTGTTCTTCATCGCTACGCTCCGTCTGCAGTCGCGTCAGTCCAGCGTCGTCGTCGTGACGTACTGGCGCGTGCCGCTGTCATTGATGGCGCGCCACGTAATCGTCACCGTGACGGTGGGGTAGTTGCTCGTATCCACCGTGGGCGGCGTCGTGTCGGCGCCGGGCAGCGTGGTGGTGACGGTGCTGGCCCAAGTCGCGTAGCGCGAGCCGCCGGGCGAGGCAAAGTCGATGACGCGCGTGGCCGCCGGCGACGTGCGCATCTGGGCATCGAGTGTGTTGGCGAGAATTGCTGCCTCGACGCGGTATTGCGACTCGCCGACGTTCTTGATCGATGCGGCCTGCAGTGCGATCAGGCCCAGCACGCCGATCGAGAACAGCACAATCGCAACCAGGATCTCGATCAGCACGACGCCGCGTGCGCGCGAGCGACGCTCGCGCAGGTTACCGACTGCGCGGCCATGCAACGATGAATGAAGCATCTTCACGTCCTTCAACTACAGGCCTGTGGGTCGCCCGCGGCGAACAGCGGGTTACACATCCGCACCTTGCCGCCCGGCGAAACCAGCACGCTCAGCGGACGCTTGGCCGAATCGGTGCTGCTGCTGTCGTTGACCGCCAGCGTGAGCGCGCAAGGCAGCGTGGTGCGGCCGAGACCGTCGAAGCCGATGTTGCCGTCGAACGCGGCGCAGCCCCCCGGAACGCTGGCGGTGATGCTGACCGACGAACTGCCTTCGGCCGACACCTTGCCGGCGACGAAGGTGGATGCTGGCACGCGAACTACCCACGCCGTTCCAGAGGCGCTGGCAGTGGGTGCGCCGTTGTTCGGGTTGGCGCTGAACTCAGACGCTGTGGTCATCACGAAGTCCACTTGCGCGTTGCGCTTGGTGGCCTCGACCTGCGCCAGTCGCATGCCGTTCTGCAGCGACTCGGCCACGTTGCGGATGCGCGTGTTCAGCAGGAAGACCTGGAACGACGGGCCGGCTGCAACGGCGACGATGCCGAGAATGACCAGCGCGACGACCAACTCGATCAGCGAGAAGCCGCTGCACGCGCCGCGGCGATGCGTGCGGCTCAGCATTCGTTGCCCCTGATCAGCCAGCACGCCTTCACAGGAGACTGCGCGACCCCTTTGAAGCTGGTCGTGGTCTGAGTGCCGTTGTCGGAAATCGTGTAGGTGTGGGTCGTGCCGCCGGGTGTACCGGTAGCTTGCAATACGAAATTGGCGCCCGAGTTGCTGGTCGAGCAGCTGTAGGTGAAGTACTTGCTGGTCGGCGCAGTCGGGCCGCAAGCCGTGCCGGCCGTCGGGCCGTAGTTGCGGTTGTCCTGGAAATACTGCTCCATCCGAGTGCGCCCCGCTGCCAGCGTGGCGGTGGCATCGTTGGCTTGGCTCCGGCGCACGTGGTCTCGGTACGAAGGCAGCGCCACCGTGGCGAGGATGGCCACGATGGCGATCGTGATCATCACTTCGATCAGCGTGAAGCCGGCACTCATGGTTCGTTGCATGGGAACCTCTTGGCAATGCGCATCTGCGTGCAGGACGTGCCGGCACTGGCGGCTGTCCGGCGAAACCTCGTGTTCGGGCGCGATTATTCCGAAGGCCCGCGTGTCGTGCGCATGCGATCGGACGAGTGGGGCCCAGACGAAGATGAGCGGCTAACGACTCCGCGAATCAGTGAACTTGTTCACGTCGGCCGTGAGCGTCGGCTCACACGCGCTAGCGCGTTCTATGTGGGTGCGGGCCCGCCGCATGGGCATGCGACTTCGACGCGGGGGCGGCGTTATCGAGCCGGCATCAACGAATTTGAATCGAGCCGCGTAGCGATGTGGTCCACGCTCGAAGTACTTTCGAATCAGCTCGGGCTGACGTTGCACGCTGCGCAAGTGGCGCGCAGTGGTCTCGACCAATCAATAGAATCGCGCCGTGACCCCGGCCCAGATCATCGTCCTCGCCACGCCGGTCTTCCTGCTGCTGATCGCGCTCGAGTTCGCGGTCGGCCTCGCGCGCGGGCGCAACAACTACCGCCTGCACGATGCGCTCGCCAGCATCGGCCTGGGCATGATGAGCCAGATCGTGGGCCTGTTCACGCGGCTGCTGGCGGTGGGCATCTATGCCGCCGTGTACGAGCGCGTGGCGGTCGCTCGCCTGCCGGCCGACTCGGTGGCGGTGTGGCTGCTGGCCCTGGTGCTCTACGACTTCTGCTACTACTGGCTGCACCGCGCGGGCCATCGCGTGGCGATCCTCTGGGCTGCGCACGTGGTGCACCACCAGAGCGAGGACTACAACCTCTCCACCGCGTTGCGCCAGACCTCGAGCGGCGCATTGCTCGGCTGGATCTTCTACCTGCCGCTGGCGGTGATCGGCGTGCCGCCGCTGGTGTTCGCCGGCGTGGCGCTGATCGACCTGCTCTACCAGTTCTGGGTGCACACGCAGCAGGTGGGGCGGCTCGGCTGGTTCGACCGCTGGTTCTGCTCGCCGTCGAACCACCGCGTGCACCATGCGGTGAACGACCGCTATCTGGACCGCAACTACGGCGGCATCCTGATCGTGTGGGACAGGCTCTTCGGCAGCTTCGAAGACGAGCGCGCCGACGAGCCCTGCGTGTACGGCACGCGCTCGCCGCTGCGCAGCTTCGACCCGCTGTGGGCCAATGTCGAGGTCTACGCCGCACTGGGGCGCGACGCGTGGCGCGCGCGGTCGTGGTGGGACAAGCTGCGCATCTGGTTCATGCCGCCGGGCTGGCGCCCGGCCGACGTGGCGCGGGCCGACCCGAAGCCTGCATTCCGGCTCGACGCGGTGCGGCGCTTCGATCCGCCGATGAGCCCGGTCGCTCAAGTGGCGGTGGTCGTGCTGTTCGCCGTGCTGCTCGCCGGCGTCAGCGTGCTGCTGTGGCAGGCGCACACCTGGTCGCTCGCCGCGCAGCTCGCTGCCGCGGTGGCCATCGTCGCCGGGCTTTGGCTCGTGGGCCGGATCTGCGGGCGGGCCGCGCGGCGGTCGCCGCTCGCTGCCGCGGCGTAGTCGCCGCTCGCGTCAGTCGAACAGCTCGCCGCCCCGCTTGGGCGGCGCGAGGCCGAGATGCCGGTAGGCGGCCTGCGTGGCCACGCGGCCGCGCGGCGTGCGCTGCAGGTAGCCCTGCTGGATCAGGTAGGGCTCGATCACGTCTTCGATCGTGTCGCGCTCCTCGCCGATCGCCGCGGCCACGTTGTCGAGCCCCACCGGGCCGCCGTCGAAGCGGTGCACCACGGCTTCGAGCAGCTTGCGGTCCATGAGGTCGAAGCCCAGCGGGTCGACGTCGAGCATGGCGAGTGCCCGGTCGGCGATCGGGTGCGTGATGCGGCCCTGGCCCTTCACCTGCGCGTAGTCGCGCACGCGCCGCAGCAGGCGGTTGGCCACGCGCGGCGTGCCGCGCGAGCGGCGCGCGATCTCGTCGGCGCCCGGTGCGTCCATCGGCACGTCGAGCAGCTGCGCCGAGCGGCGCACGATGCGCGCCAGCTCCTCGGCGGAATAGAACTCCAGCCGCGCCACGATGCCGAAGCGGTCGCGCAGCGGGTTGGTGAGCATGCCCGCGCGCGTGGTGGCGCCCACGAGCGTGAACGGTTGCAGGTCGAGCTTGATCGAGCGCGCGGCCGGGCCCTCGCCGATCATGATGTCGATCTGGTAGTCCTCCAGCGCCGGGTACAGGATCTCCTCGACCACCGGGCTCAGGCGGTGGATCTCGTCGATGAAGAGCACGTCGTTCTTCTCGAGGTTGGTGAGCAGCGCGGCGAGGTCCTTCGGTTTCTCGAGCACGGGGCCCGAGGTCTGGCGCAGGTTCACGCCCAGCTCGGCGGCGATGATGTGGCTCAGCGTGGTCTTGCCCAGCCCGGGCGGGCCGAACAGCAGCACGTGGTCGAGCGCCTCGCCGCGGTTGCGCGCGGCGCCGATGAAGATCTCGAGCTGCTCGCGCGTCTTGGCCTGGCCCACGTAGTCGCCCAGGCGGCGCGGGCGCAATGCGCGCTCCAGCGCCTCTTCCTGCGGCGAGCTGCGCGCGGGATCGACCGTGCGCGCCGCGGTCGGCGCGGCGCTGAAGTCGTCGCTGAAGTCGTCGGTCCGGATGCCCATGGGTGTGGCGCAGTGCTGGCGCGATTGTGCCGCGCCCCGGCGTGCGCGCCCTGCGGGCACGCAACGCGTCAGCGCGACAAGGCTTTGAGGGCCAGCTTGATGCCGTCGCTGACGCCCACGTCGCGCGGCAGGCTCTTCAGCGCCGTGGCAGCTTCGCGCTCGTTGTAGCCGAGGGCCACCAGCGCCTGCACGATGTCGGCCTGCGCGTCGCTGGCCACCGGCTCGGCGGTGCCGAGCTCGGGGCCGAGCCTGCCCTTCAGCTCGAGCAGCAGCCGCTCGGCGGTCTTCTTGCCGATGCCGGGCACCTTCACGAGGCGGCCGCCCTCCTGTCGCGACACGGCCTGCGCCAGCTCGGCCACCGACAGGCCCGACAGGATCGCCAGCGCCGTGCGCGGGCCGACGCCCGAGATGCGCAGCAGCTGCCGGAACGTGGCGCGCTCGTCGCTCTGCGCAAAACCGAACAGCAGCTGCGCGTCCTCGCGCACGACGAAGTGCGTCAGCAGCGTCACGCGCTCGCCTACCGCCGGCAGGTTGTAGAAGGTGCTCATCGGCACGTCGAGCTCGTAGCCGACGCCGTTGACATCGATGAGCACCTGCGGTGGCGCCTTCAGCGCCAGCGTGCCCGTGAGCCGGCCGATCATGCGGCGAATTCTAGGTTCGCGGCCGCGGCGCCGATCGCGGCGCGCATCGCGCGCTCAGAAGCGCAGCTTGATGCCGACGCTGTAGAGCGAGCTGCCGTCGCGTCGGCCGAACGTGCCGTCGAGCTGGAGGTTCTGTGCCACGTCGCCGCGCAGGCCGAATTGCAGCGCCGGCTTGCTGCCTTCGGCACCGAACCATTCCACATGCGGCGTCACGCGGCCGACCTCGCGCTCCAGTGCGATGCCCCAGGTGCCGGTGGATGATGCGCCGGAGGTCCTTTCGGCGCCGAGGTTCAGGTGCACGGCGCCCAGCAGCGTGCCGTTGCAGCTGACGATGCCGTTGACGAACGCGGCGTTGATGCCGCCGCCGCCGTCGCTCGATCGCGAGCCACCGCCTGCGAGGCCCGCGTTGCAGCCGCTCTCGCGGCTGGGCGTGGCCAGCCACTTGACTTGCAGTGCGGTGCCGGTGATGCGGTGCGTGGCATCGCGCGATGCCAGCGCCGCCAGCTCCAGGCCCTCGGTCAGCGCGTAGGCCGGCGAGACGTTCCAGGTGGTCGCGCCGTCGGCGCGCGAGCCCCAGAGCTCGACGTGACCCTCGCCCTTGGCGTTGGTGCCGGCATCGTCGACGGTGAGCGGCCGGCCGGCGTGAGCGATGCCGGCGGCAGCGATCAGCAGGGCCGTCGTGGTGGCGCGGTGCGGCGTGCGCCGGGAAGCGGGCACGACGAAGCGAAGGCTCCCGCTTCGCGCCAGCGCCGCGGCCGTCAGCGGCGGAACAGGCCGAGGCGCTGCGCTTCGAGCGCGGCTTCGGCACGCGAGCTCACGTTGAGCTTGCGGTAGATCTGCTTCACGTAGTCGGCGATGGTGTGACGCGACAGGCCGAGCTGCACGCCGATCTCGGGCAGCGTGAAGCCCTTGGCCACGCGCAGCAGCACCTCGCTCTCGCGCTCGGTCAGCGACACGTGCGGCAGCGCATTGGCCTGCGGCTTGGCCTGCGCGGCGAAGTACGCGATGACCTTGCGCGCGATCGACGGCGACAGCGGCGGCTCGCCCTGGCTGATGCGCTGCAGCTGCTCGGTGATCAGCTCGCGCGGCTGCTCCTTGAGGATGTAGCCGTAGGCGCCGGCCTGCAGCGCCGGGAAGAGGTGTTCGTCGTCGTCGTGGATCGTCACGATCACCGATTGCGCTTCGGGCTGCTGCTCGCGCAGCGCCGAGACCACGTCGACGCCGGAGCCGTCGGGCAGCCCGAGGTCGATCAGCGCGAGCTGGAACTTCTGCGCCGACACCTGCGCCAGCGCGTCGTGCACGCGCGCGCACTCCACGATGTGCGCGTCGGGGAAGACTTGAGTCACCAGCGCCTTGAGCCAGGAGCGGATCTCGGGCAGGTCTTCGAGCAGCAGGATCGTCTTCATCGTGCCTCCACGGCAGGGATCGGTCGCATCGTAACAGTGGGTCAGGCGACCGCGACGTTGCGATCCACCGGAAGCGTGAGGCGGATCACGGTTCCGTAACCGGGGCCGGACTCGACGAGACATTGTCCCTGCAATTGTTTGGCACGGTGCTTCATGGTCGCCATGCCGTGGCCGCGATCGAGGCGGCCGTCGAGCTCCATCGGGATGCCCTTGCCGTTGTCCTGCACGATGAGCTGGAAGTCGCCGTCGGCGATCGTGCAGCGGATCGTGCAGCGCGACGCGCCGCTGTGCTTGATGATGTTGCTTACCGCCTCGCGCAGGATGCGCGTGGTCTGCACATAGGCTCGCGCCGACAGCGTCTGCGGCACGTCTTCCTCGGCCGGCGCCTGCCAGTGCCCGTCGACGCCGGCCTGGGCCAGGCGCGCCATCACCTCGGCGCGCCAGTCGCCCAGCGCGTTGAGCAGCGGCACCGGCTTGCCGGTGAGGCCGCGCACCGACAGGCGCATCTCCTCCAGCGCCTCGCGCGCCAGCGTCGAGATGCGCTCGTTGTCGCTGGTGTGCACGATGGTCAGCAGCTTGGCACCGAGGTCGTCGTGCAGATCGGCCGCGATGCGCTTGCGCTCGCGCTCGGTGACCTGCTCGACCTTCATCTCGGCCAGCTGCGCGAAGTTGCGCTCGATCTGCGCGGCGGCTTCCTGCACGCGGCGCTCGAGCTCCTGGCGATCGCTCTGCGCATCGTTGAGCGCACGGCCGTACTGCTGCGCCAGACGCAGGCCCAGGCCCATGAACAGCAGCGGCGGCACGAGCTGGGCCCCATCGACCAGGCGCTGGTCGAGGCCGACCTGCTGGGCGAGGAACTCCAGCGCCGCCGCCACCGCCATCGCGCTGCCGAGCCCCGCCATCAGCCAGAACTGGCGGCGCCGCACCGGCGCGATCTTGCGCAGGTAGAACACGGCAGCCGCGCCGATCTCCACGGCGAACAGCAGGTACCACAGCGTGGCCATCTGGTGCAGGCGCGGCGCGCCGGCCAGCATCAGTGACAGCGGCATCACGGCGCACTGCGCGGGCAGGCCGATGTCGACCCAGCGCCGGCGCTCGCCGGCATAGCGCAGCAGGAACTGCACGGCCGCGAACGTCACGAAGGCAGCCAGGATCGCGAGCAGGAACTCCGAACTCGCATGCGGCCACGGCATGTCCGACACCCATTGCCGCGACAGCACCAGCGACCAGCCGATCAGCATGGCGCCGTAGTAGGCGAGGAAGCTCTGCGCGCGGTTGACCCAGCCCATCGCGAAGATCAGGCAGCCCACCAGCACCAGGCTGCCGGTGACCACCTGCGGCAGGTTGATCGCGAAGGCCGTGCGCCAGCGGTGCTTCTCGGCCAGCGCGGCATAGGGCCCCAGCTCGATGGCCGACAGCCCGCCCGCACGCTGGCGCGATGCCACGCGGTGCAACGGAAAGCCCACCACCTTCAGATCGAGCCGGTTGCCGTGGGCCTCGAGCAGCGCGCCGGGCAGGGCCACCAGCTGCGGCCGCTGGCAGTTGCGCGATACCGGCTCGGTGAGCCGCCCGGACACGTGGATCAAGCGGCCGTTGAGCATCACCGCCACGCTGCTGCACGCGCGCTCGATGTACAGCGCCATCAGCTCGCCGCCGGCGCGCACGCCCTCGGCATCGAACGTCACGCGGTACCACACCGCCGACAGATCACCCGGGTGCGTAACCGACCAGTCGTCGGGCAGGTCGACGCTGCGCGCGCCGGAGGCGTCGGGGAAGAACTCGGTGTCGGCGGCGACCGCCAGCGCGCGGTCGAAGCGCATCGACGGCGCGCCCGCCGCCGCGAACGCCGGCGCCGCGATCGTGCCCGGCAGGCACGCGAGCAGCAGACACAGGCGGACGATCCAGTTGCGGAGCAGAGGCGAAAGCGGCATGGGCAGGCGGCCGACGATTGTGCAATACGGGCCCGGCCGCGCAGGGTGCATTGCAGCCGCGGCGTGGCCGTGCGGCCGCACAGGCGGGAAAATGGCGCAATGCGAGCCACCCGATGATCGTCCGTCACGAATTCACGCCGCTGGACAACCGGCGCCTGGCCCACCTGTGCGGCCACACCGACACGCACCTGCGCCGCATCGAAGCCGCGCTGCAGGTGCGCATCACGCACCGCCAGGCGGCGTTTCGCATCGAAGGCGCCAAGGCGCGGGCGCAACGCGCGGCCGACGTGCTGGTGCAGTTGTACGCGCGCGCCGGCCGGGCCATCGACGACGAAGCGGTGGATCTCGCCCTGGCCGGTGACGGCGCCGTGCCGCAAGCGCCGGCCGACGACGACGCCATCGTGCTGCACACGCGCCGCAGCGGGCTGGCCGGCCGCACGCCCAACCAGGTGCAGTACCTGCGGCAGATCCTGTCGCACGACCTGAGTTTCGGCATCGGCCCGGCGGGCACCGGCAAGACCTTTCTCGCGGTGGCCTGCGCGGTCGACGCCATCGAGCGCAGCGCGGTGCAGCGCGTGGTGCTCACGCGCCCGGCGGTGGAAGCCGGCGAGCGGCTCGGCTTCCTGCCCGGCGACTTGGCGCAGAAGGTCGACCCCTACTTGCGCCCGCTGTACGACGCGCTGTACGACCTGATGGGCCTGGAGCGCGTGACCAAGGCCTTCGAGCGCGGCACGCTCGAGATCGCGCCGCTCGCCTTCATGCGCGGGCGCACGCTCAACCATTCGTTCGTGATCCTCGACGAGGCGCAGAACACCACGCCCGAGCAGATGAAGATGTTCCTCACGCGCATCGGCTTCGGCACCAAGGCCGTGGTCAACGGCGATACCAGCCAGATCGACCTGCCGCGTGGCGCCACCAGCGGCCTGGTCGACGCGCAGCAGGTGCTGGCCGAGGTGCCGGGCGTGGCGTTCACGCAGTTCACGGCGGCCGACGTGGTGCGCCACCCGCTGGTGGCGCGCATCGTGCAGGCCTACGACGCGCGGCGTCGGCGGGAGCCGGCGTGACGCGGCCGGCGCTGAAGCTCTCGCTGCAGTTCGCCGACGCCACGCACCGCGACCGCCTGCCGCGGCACCGCGTGCAGCGCTGGCTGCGCGCCGCGCTGCAGCGCCCGGCCGAGCTGACGGTGCGCATCGTCGGCCGCGACGAAGGGCAGGCGCTGAACCAGGCCTATCGCGGCAAGCGCTACGCCACCAACGTGCTGACCTTCGCGTATCGCACCGAGCCCGACGTGCTGGCCGACCTCGTGCTGTGCGCGCCGGTGCTCGCCGACGAAGCGAAGGCACAGGGCATCGACCTCGCGGCGCACTACGCCCATCTGCTGGTGCACGGCGCGCTGCATGCGCAAGGCTTCGACCACGAACGCGCGCGCGACGCGCGGCGCATGCAGGCGTTGGAGTCCCAGGTGATGCGCTCGCTGGGCTTCGCCGACCCCTACGCCGCCTGATCCTCGCGTTACGGCGCGGGGTGCGTACCGAGGTAGCGCTTGCGCCAGAAGAACACGCCGAGCCCGACGCCCACCACGCCCATGATGCCGAAGGCGATCCACACGCCGGTGGCGGTGTGGATCAGCGGCAGCGCGTCGAAGTTCATGCCGAAGATGCCGGTGATCAGGTTCAGCGGCAGGAAGATGGCGGTCAGCACCGTGAGCGTGCGCATGATCGCGTTGGTGCGGTTGCCCAGCGCCGAGAAGTGCAGCTGCACCGCGCCCTCTGCCGATTGCTCCAGCCGCCGCACGTGCGAGAGCACGCGCTCGATGTGCTCGAGCACGTCGCGCGAGCGCACGCGCAGCAGCTCCTGCTCGCGCTGCGCCGCGCGCTCGGGCGGCTGCGGCCACTCGGCCAGCGCGTCGATCCACTCCTGGATCGCGCTGCGCTGGTCTTCGCACACGTCTTCCAGCGCGTGCAGCTGGTTGCGCGACTGCAGCAGCCACTGCCAGTTGGAGAAGTGGCTGTGCGCATTGAGCAGCTGCTCCTGCAGCGCGCCGAGCTGGCGCGTGAGCTGGCGCCGCAGCTCCAGGTAGCCGTCGACCACGTGGTTGAGCATGCGCAGCATCAGGTCGGCCGGGCTCGACGGCAGACGCGAGCCGCCGCGCAGGTCGGGCACCTGGCCGCGCTGCGACAGGCGCTGCGCGAAGTATTCGCGCACCATGCAGTCCAGCGGATGCACGGTGACCAGCACGCGGTCGAACACCGCGAAGCCCACCGGGCTGGTGTCGAGCGCGGCCAGCGTCTGGCGGGCGGCGTCGGGGGCTTCGGCCTTGGTGGGGTCGGCCGTTGCGTCACCGCGCGGCACCATCAGGCGGCGGAAGACCATCAGGTCGTACCACGAGGTGAAGTCGAAGTGCGAGGGCAGCTGGGTGTTGAGCAGGTCCGACACGTGCAGGTCCACCAGCTGGCCGCCCGTCCAGCGCTGCAGCGCGGCTTGCAGATCGGGCGCCGAAACCTCCAGCGCATGCCGGCTGATGCCGACCCACACGAAGCCCTTGGGCGGCAGCGCTTCCGGAAAGTCGGGCAGCTCGGCGAACTGATCGCTCTGGAGATGGAAGACGCGCAGCAGCGGCGCTGCGTCAGCCATTGCGCAGCTTGCGCGCTGCATCGAGCGCGAAGTAGGTGAGCACGCCGTCGACCCCGGCGCGCTTGAAGGCGAGCAGCGATTCCATCATCACCGCGTCGTGGTCGAGCCAGCCGTTGGCCGCCGCCGCCTTGAGCATCGCGTACTCGCCGCTGACCTGGTAGACGAAGGTCGGCATGCGGAACGCGTCCTTCACGCGGCGCACGATGTCGAGGTACGGCATGCCGGGCTTGACCATCACCATGTCGGCGCCCTCGGCGATGTCGAGCGACACCTCGCGCAGCGCTTCGTCGCTGTTGGCCGGGTCCATTTGGTAGACCTTCTTGTCGGCCTTGCCGAGGTTGGCGGCCGAGCCCACCGCGTCGCGGAACGGGCCGTAGAAGGCGCTCGCGTACTTGGCGCTGTAGGCCATGATGCGGGTGTGGATGCGGCCCTTGGATTCGAGCGCCGAGCGGATCGCGCCGATGCGCCCGTCCATCATGTCGCTCGGCGCGACGATGTCGACGCCGGCCTCGGCCTGCACCAGCGCCTGCTGCACCAGCAGGCGCACGGTCTCGTCGTTGAGGATGTAGCCCGTGTCGTCGAGCAGGCCGTCCTGCCCATGGCTGGTGAAGGGGTCGAGCGCCACGTCGGTCAGCACGCCCAGCTGCGGGAAGTGCGACTTCAGCGCACGCACGGCGCGCGGCACCAGGCCGTCGGGGTTGAGTGCCTCGCGGCCGTCGGGCGTCTTGAGCCGGGCGTCGATCACCGGGAACAGCGCGATCACCGGGATGCCCAGCGCCACGCATTGCTCGGCCACGCCGAGCAGGCGGTCGACGCTGAGCCGCTGCACGCCGGGCATGTTGGGCACGTCTTCGGCCTGGTTGGCGCCGTCGCGCACGAACACCGGCAGGATCAGGTCGGAGGGGTCGAGCCGGTGTTCGCGCACCAGGGCCCGGGTGAACGCGTCGCGGCGCAGGCGCCGCGGACGGCTGGCAGGGAACGGCGGCAGACCTGGCATGTGCGAATCCTCCGGCTGTGGCGAGGGCGCATCGTCGCGGCTGCCCGCCTTCCATCCGGTGTTACGCGGAGTCACACCTCGGCGTCCCTCTGCTAATATCCGCGCTGAATGATAGCTGCAAGGCTGTCGTTCCCTGCTTTTCCTCCCTGAGCAGGTGCCTTACCGTGATGACAGCGTTAAGGCTTGCAGCCCCGATCCATGCGATCGGGGCTTTTTTTCGGCTGACCATAATGCGCTGATGAGCACGGCATACCTGTGGGTCAAGGCCTTTCACGTGGTGTTCGTGGCGAGCTGGTTCGCGGGCCTGTTCTACCTGCCGCGCATCTTCGTCAACCTCGCCGGCGTGGCGGCAGACAGCCATGCCGAACGCGAGCGACTCCTGCTGATGGCGCGCCGGCTGTATCGCTTTGCCGGCCTGCTGGCGTGGATCGCGCTCGCACTGGGGCTGTGGCTCTGGCTCGGCTTCGACACCTGGCGCGGTTGGCATCACGGCTGGCTCAACCTGAAGCTGCTGCTGGTGCTCGCGGTGATCGGCTACCACTTCGCCTGCGGCGGCCTGCTGCGCCGGTTCGAACAGCTGGCCAACCGGCGCTCGGAACGCTGGTATCGCGTGTTCAACGAGGCCACGGTGCTGCTGTTCGCCGCGATCGTGGTGCTGGTGGTCGTCAAGCCGTTGTGAAGGCGTGAGCGCTTCGCAGACACCCGGGCGTCGCACCTCGACGCTGATGGCGTGGGTCTGGCTGGCGCTGATCGTCTACGCGAGCCTGTTCCCGTTCAGCGGCTGGCGCTGGTCGGGCGGCGTGTCGTGGATCCTGCCGTGGCCGCGGTATCACGACCGCTTCGACATCTGGGCCAACCTGGCCGCCTACCTGCCGCTCGGGCTGCTGCTGGTGTGGCGCGCCCGCGGCGGCGCGCTGCTCGATGCCGCGCGCGCGATCGCGCTGGCCTGCGCGCTGTCGTATGCCATGGAGGTGCTGCAGCACGCGTTGCCCGGGCGGGTGCCCTCGCTGCTCGACTGGCTGCTCAACAGCGCCGGCGCCGCGGTCGGTGCCGCCGCAGGCGTGATGCTGCGCCGCACGCCGCTGCCTCGGCGCATCGACGACGCGCGCGCGCGCTGGTTCGAGCGGCACGGGGCCGACGGCGTCGCGCTGCTGGTGCTGTGGCCGCTGGCCTTGTTGTTCCCGGCCCCGGTGCCGCTGGGCCTCGGCCAGGTGTGGGACCGCCTGCGCGATCTGCTCGTCGAGGCGCTGGAGGGCTGGTCGTGGGCCGATGCCCTGCTCGTGGGCCTGGAGCCCGGGCGCGTGGTGGCGACACCGCTGTCGCCGCTGACCGAGCTGCTGGCCGTTGCGCTCGGTCTGCTCGGGCCGTGCATGGCCGCCTACTGCATGTCGTTGCGCCCCGGCCGGCGCTGGCTGCTCGCCGTCGGCGCGGCCGCGCTGGCCGCCGGCGTCACGACGCTGTCGACGGCGCTCAACTTCGGGCCCCAGCATGCGCTGGCGTGGGTCACGCCCACGTCGCTGGGCGGCATCGGGCTCGGCCTGGTGCTCGCGTGCGCGCTGGTGATCGTGGGCCGTCGTCTGGCCGCTGCGCTGGGGCTGGTGGCGATCACCGCGTCGATCGCACTGGTGGCGCAGGCGCCGGCCGATCCGTACTTCGCCGAAAGCCTGAGCGCCTGGGAGCAGGGGCGGTTCATCCGCTTCCACGGCCTGGCGCGCTGGATCGGCTGGGGCTGGCCCTACGTGGCCATGACCTGGCTGATGGTTCGCCTCGGAAGCCGGGATGAGTGACCCACGTGCGCTCCCTACAATCGCGGCGCGATGAGCTACTACAAGCATCACGTCTTCTTCTGCTTGAACCAGCGCGACAACGGCGAGGCCTGCTGCGCGCAGCATGGTGCGCAGGCGGCGCTCGACCGCTGCAAGGCGCGCATCAAGGCGGCCGGCCTGGCCGGCCCCGGCGGCGTGCGCATCAACAAGGCCGGCTGTCTGGATCGCTGCGCCGGCGGACCGGTGGCCGTGGTCTACCCCGAGGCCGTCTGGTACACCTACGTCGACGATGCCGACATCGACGAGATCGTCGAATCGCATCTGCAGCGCGGACGCGTGGTCGAGCGCCTGCTGCTGCCCGCCGATGTCGGGCGCTGATGCACGCCACGCAGCGGCGCACCGAATGCCCTGGGCCGGCCGGCCGGCTGGAGGTGGTGATCGACGAGCCGCCGGCGCCGGTGCGCGGCGTGGCGGTGCTGTGCCATCCGCATCCGGTGCACGGCGGCACGCTCGACAACAAGGTCATCCAGACCCTGGCTCGCGCTTTCGTGCAACTCGGCTATCGCAGCGTGCGCTTCAACTTCCGCGGCGTCGGCCGGTCCGAGGGCCACTGGGACCATGGCATCGGCGAGGTCGACGACGCGCTGGCGGTGGTGCAGGCGTTTCGCGATGCGTCGCTGCCGCTCGCGCTCGGTGGCTTCTCGTTCGGCGGCTACGTGGCCGCGCAGGCGCGCGCGCGGCTGGGCGCCGAGGTGCCGGTGGAGCGCCTCGTGCTGGTGGGGCCGGCGACCTCGACCTTCGAGATGCCGCCGGTGCCCGAGAACACGCTCGTCATCCACGGCGAGGCCGACGACGTGGTGCCGCTCGCGGCCACGCTCGACTGGGCGCGGCCGCAGGCGCTGCCGGTGGTGGTGCTGCCCGGCGTGGGGCATTTCTTTCATGGCCAGCTGACGCGCCTGCGCGCGCTGGTCGCGCAGGCCTGGGGAACCCGGCCCTGACTTCAGCAATCTAGAGCCACTCGATGATGAACCGCATGAGATCGGCCTGTCTGGCCTGGGTAATCGCCGGCGCCATGTCGTTCGCGCACGCGCAGGCGCCGCAGCCGCCGGAGGTGGCCGCGCGCAACTTCGTGCTGCTCGACCTCACGGCCGACCAGCTGCTCGCCGAGCGCGAGGCCGATGCGCAGGTGGACCCGGCATCGCTCACCAAGCTGATGACAGCCTACCTGGTGTTCAACGCGCTCAAGGACAAGAAGCTCGCGCTCGAACAGACGCTGCCGGTGTCGGTGCGGGCGTGGAACGAGCGCAAGGGCGGCGGCTCGCTGATGTTCATCGACCCCAAGATGACGGTGAAGATCGATGAACTGCTCAAGGGCATGATCGCCGTCTCGGGCAACGACGCCGCGGTGGCGCTGGCCGAGGGCGTGGGCGGCAGCGTCGAGGGTTTCGTCGAGATGATGAACCGCCAGGCCCAGGCCTGGGGCCTGAAGCACACGCAGTTCAAGAACGTGACCGGCCTCACCGAGGCCGGTCACTACAGCAGCGCGCGCGACGTGGCAACGATCGCCATGCACATCATCCGCGAGCACCCGCAGGCCTACGCCGCGTACTACTCGATGCGCAACTACACCTTCAACAACATCAAGCAGGACAACCGCAACCTGCTGCTCGGCCGCGACCCCACCGTCGACGGCATGAAGACCGGCTTCACCGACAGCGCGGGCTACTGCCTGGTGGCCAGCGCGCAGCGTGAGTTCCCGAACGGCAAGCGGCGGCTGCTGTCGGTGGTGCTGGGCACCGCCTCGCGCGAAGCGCGCGCCAGCGAAAGCCAGAAGCTGCTCAACTGGGGCTACACCGCGTGGGACACCGTGCGCCTGTTCGACAACGCCAAGCCCATCGTCAGCGTGCCGGTGTGGAAGGGCAAGCAGGCCGAGGCGGCGCTGGGCGCGCCGGCGGCGCTCTTCGTGGCGGTGCCGCGCGGCGAGGGCGACAAGATCAAGACCGTGATCGAGCGCACCGATCCGCTGGTGGCGCCGCTGGCGCAGGGCCAGCGGGTGGGCTCGATCCGGGTCACCAGCGCCGGCGGGGCGCCGCTCGCGACCGTGCCGCTGGTGGTGCAGCAGGCGGTGCCGGAGGCGGGCCTGTTCGGCCGCGCCTGGGACTCGCTGCGGCTGTGGATCAAATGATCCGCGGGTGATCTCCGCTAAGCTCGCCCAACCGCAAGCCGCCGAACCCCCGCCGAGGCCGAGATGACCACGCTGCCCGACACCCTGTGCCACCTGAACGGGCAGATGCTGCCGTTGAACGAGGCCAAGGTCTCGGTGCTCGACCGCGGCTTCATCTTCGGCGACGGCATCTACGAGGTGATCCCGGTCTATGGCCGGCGGCTGTTTCGCTTCGACGAGCACATGGCGCGCCTGGCGCGCAGCCTCGACAAGCTGCGCATCGCGAATCCCCACTCGCGCGACGGTTGGCTGAGCCTGGTGCGCCCGCTGGTCGCGGCGCAGGCGGCCGCGGACCAGCTCGTCTACATCGAGGTCACGCGCGGCGTCGCGCTGCGCGACCATGTAATGCCGCAGGGCATCGCGCCCACCGTGTTCGCGATGACCAGCCCGCTGAAGCCGCCGACGCCGGAGCAGCGCCACCACGGCGTGGCCTGCGTGACGGCGCGCGACTTCCGCTGGGAGCGCGGCGACATCAAGAGCGTTTCGCTGCTCGGCAACGTGCTGGCGCGGCAGATGTCGGCCGACCACGGCGCGGTGGAGACGATCATGTTCCGCGACGGCTGGCTCACCGAAGGCTCGGGCAGCAACGTCTGGATCGTGCACGAGGACGCCCTGCTCGGGCCGCCGCGCAGCGAACTCGTGCTCGAAGGCATCCGCGTCGAGCTGCTGCAGGAGCTGTGCGCCGACGAGCGCATCGCCTACAACCTGCGCCCGATCTCGGAAGACGACGTGCGCAGCGCCAACGAGATCCTGCTCACCTCGGCCACCAAGGAGGTGCTCGCGGTGACCAAGCTCGACGGCCAGCCGGTGGGCCATGGCGCGTTGCGCGGCAAGCCGGGGCCGGTCTACTCGCGGCTCTACGAGGCTTATCAGCGCGCCAAGGTCGAGCAGTCGATCTGAGCGGGTCCGGCCGAGGCGCCGCACGGCGGCCAGCATGAACACACCGCCTGACAAACCCTCGCTGATCGAGTACCCGAGCGCCTTCCCGATCAAGGTGATGGGCGCGCGCGTCGACGGTTTCGTCGAGGCCATCGTCGACGTGGCGCGCCGCTTCGATCCGACCTTCGACGCGTCGACGGTCGAGCTGCGGCCGAGCAGCGGCGGCAACTACCTCGGCATCACGATCACCGTCACCGCCACCAGCCGCGAGCAGCTCGACGAGCTGTACCGCACCTTGTCGACGCATCCGATGGTCAAGGTGGTGCTGTAGCCCGTGCGCGTCGGCGCCGGCTGCGTTTCGAAACCACGATGTCGATGCGCATCCACATGTTGGGTCGGCGCGAGTACGCGCCCACGTGGCGCGCGATGCGGGCCTTCACGCTGGAGCGCGACGCGCAGACCGCCGACGAACTCTGGCTGGTGGAGCACCCGCCGGTCTACACGCAGGGCATTGCCGGCAGGGCCGAGCATCTGCTGCGCGCGAGCGAGATCGCCTGCGTGCGCACCGATCGCGGCGGCCAGATCACCTATCACGGGCCGGGGCAGGTGGTGGCCTACCCGCTCGTCGACCTGCGGCGCCTGGGCATCTACGTCAAGGAATACGTGTTCCGGCTCGAGCGCGCGGTGCTCGACGTGCTGGCCCTGCACGGCGTGACCGGCCACCGCGTGGCCGGCGCGCCCGGCATCTATGTGCGACGCGACGATCCGTTCGGGCTCGCGCCGCTGCCTGCCGGCGCGGCTGCGGCAAAGGCCTTCGACGGCCTGGCCAAGATCGCGGCGCTGGGCGTGAAGATCAGCAACCACTGCACGTATCACGGCGTGGCGCTCAACGTGGCGATGGATCTGAGCCCTTTCGAGGCCATCAACCCCTGCGGCTATGCCGGGCTGGCGACGGTCGATCTGGCTACACTGGGCATCGACGCGACGTGGGAGACGATCGCCCGGCAGCTGGGGCAGCGTTTGAGCGAACTGCTCAGCCCCTGAGCGGGCGCCGCGCCGCGCGAGGTTCACGATGTCCGACGATCCGTCCCCTCACACCTCAGCCAAGGGCTACGACCCCGCGGCCAAGCAGAAGTCGCAGGCCAAGACCGCGCGCATCCCGATCAAGGTGGTCGCAGCGCCGACGCTGAAGAAGCCGGGATGGATCCGCGTGAAGGCCGGGTCGCCCTCGACGCGCTTCTACGAGATCAAGCAGATCCTGCGCGATCACAAGCTGCACACGGTGTGCGAAGAGGCCTCGTGCCCCAACATCGGCGAATGCTTCGGCCACGGCACCGCCACGTTCATGATCATGGGCGACAAGTGCACCCGCCGCTGCCCGTTCTGCGACGTGGGCCACGGCCGGCCCGACCCGCTCGATGCCGAGGAGCCTCTTAACCTGGCACGGACGATCGCGGCGCTGAAGCTCAAGTACGTGGTGATCACGAGCGTCGACCGCGACGACCTGCGCGATGGCGGCGCGGGGCACTTCGCCGAGTGCATCCGGCAGGTGCGCGCGCTGTCGCCGGCCACGCGCATCGAGATCCTGACGCCCGATTTCCGCGGTCGCACGGACCGCGCACTGCAGGAGCTGCAAGCGGCGCCGCCCGACGTGATGAACCACAACCTCGAAACCGTGCCGCGCCTGTACAAGCGGGCCCGGCCCGGCTCCGACTACCAGGTGTCGCTCGAACTGCTGAAGCGCTTCAAGGCCCTGTTCCCGAACATTCCCACCAAGAGCGGGCTGATGGTCGGGCTGGGCGAAACCGACGACGAGATCCTCGCCGTGATGCGCGACATGCGCGCGCACGGCATCGACATGCTCACGATCGGGCAATACCTCGCACCCTCGGGGCACCATCTGCCGGTGCTGCGCTACGTGCATCCCGACACCTTCGGCCTGTTCGAGCAGCAGGCGCGTGCGATGGGCTTCTCGCACGCGGCGGTGGGGGCCCTGGTGCGATCGAGCTATCACGCGGATCGGCAGGCCGCGCAGGCGGGAGTTGCGCATGCGATTTGAACCACCATCTCTGCCGTCGAGTCGCCGCCGGGCCCTGGTGCGAATGGCCGGCCCGGCGTTGGCCTGCACGGGCTGCTGGTGGGTTCTTCCTGCCCGCGCCGGGCTGTTGAGCCAGGCCGATGCCACGGCCGGCATCCGCACCGCGCTGGAGCGCGGCGCCGTGTCGGCGGTCGGCCTGCTCGGGCGCACCGACGGTTTCCTCGGCAATCCGAAGGTGCGCATCCCGCTGCCCAAGTTTCTCGACGAGGCCGCCAAGCTGCTGAATGCGGTGGGGCAGGGCAAGCGCGTCGACGAGCTGGTGGTGTCGATGAACCGCGCGGCGGAGCTGGCCGTGCCGGAGGCCAAGCCCATCCTCGTGAAGGCCGCCAAGGCCATCACGGCCGACGACGCGGTGAAGATCGTTCGCGGCAACGAGACCTCGGTGACCGACTATTTCGCCGGCAAGACGCGCTCGCCGCTGACCGAGAAGTTCCTGCCGATCGTCACACGCGCCACCGAACGCGTGTCGCTGGCCGAGAAGTACAACGCGCTCGCCGGTCGGGCCAGCCAGCTCGGGTTCGTCAAGGGCAACGACGCGAACCTGCAGCGCTACGTGACCGGCAAGTCCCTCGACGGGCTGTACCTGATGATCGGCGAGGAGGAGCGCAAGATCCGCCAGGATCCGATCGGCACCGGCAGCGCGATCCTGCGCAAGGTGTTCGGCGGCTGAGCCGCCGGACTATTCGGCGCGCGCCAGCTCGAACATCAGCGCCGACGGCAGCGAGGCGGCAATGGCCTCGCGGCCGACACGGGCCAGCGAGACATTGCCGAGCGTCGACACCTCGAAGCCCTCGCCTTGCTCGGCGATCTCGATCCAGGCCAGCGTGCGGCCTGATTGCGACGCTTCCTGGCGCAGGCGCGCGAGGCTGCGATCGCCGAGTCCGGCTTCGTAGATGATGGCGTGCGGCAGGCCCTGCTGGCAGAACTCGAGCGCGGCTTCGATCGAGGTCACGAAGTCGAGCATCAGCCCCATGTGGGCGACGGCCTCGCGCACCTGGTTGCGCACCTCGCGTCGCGCCGCGATCACCAGCACATGGCTGCCGAGCAGCGGCCGCGAGTCGCCCGACATCGCGAATCCGGTGTCGATCTCGAACGAGGTTGCGCCCTCCAGCGTGTCGTTGGTGGTGTGAGGGAACTCCACAGTCAGCGAGGTGGTCGCCGCGGTGTCGTTGCGGCTCAGCTTGAGCTGCATCGTGGTGGCGAGGTGTTGCACCAGTCGCCACCACAGGCAATCGAGCTCGTCCACGTGCGTCAACTCGCCCGGCGGCGCAGCGCTGGTCGATGCGATCGCCTGATCGGCCTGGTCGGTCGGCACATGCCCGAAGCGGCAGCGCAGCCGCGCCATCGCGGGCCAGCCCTGCGTATCCAGCCGCAGTTCGACGGCGGTGCGCGCGTGCCGCTCCGCCCAATCGAGCACGGCGTGGACGAAGCTCGCGAGCAACGAGGCATCGACGACGACCTCGACCGGCTTGACCGACTGGCGCAGCGCGATGCCGTGGGCGGCCAATGCGGTTTCGTGCTGCGCCGCGACCTCGGCCAGGATCTGGGCCACGGCCACCGCCTCGTGCTGCTGCTGGATGCCGCCGCGGGCCAGCCGGCCCAGCTGCTGCGCAACGAAGCTCGTGCGACGCGCGTGCCTGACCTCGTCGATCAAGGTGCTCAAGCCCTGGCGGTCGATGGCGCCCGTGCGCTGCAGCTCCAGCATGCGGTCGAGCGCCGAGGTGAGCGTCGTGGCGATCTCGACGCCGACCTGCGACGCGACGCTCCAACCCTGATCGCTCGGCGTGCCGGACGAACCGGGCGGCGCGAAGGCGTCGCCGGCAGTGCGAGTGGGGTGAAGTTCGGATAGATCCATGACGAGAGCCGTAGCGTTGCGGTTGATCGATGGGTACGCGAACGATCGTCACGTTGCAGTCGCCGACGGTCGATCCCATGTGCGCGGGGCACGCGAAGTCGGCGACCTTGTGGCCCGTGCAGTGCGTCACAGGTGCCATCGAGGTGAGGGGGGCTGGACACAGTCGGCGCACGATGGGGAGCCGGGCGCTTGCGCTGGCGGCCCTGCTGGCCGAACCCCGGCGCGGGGGCTGTCGACGCCTTTCTCGGCGGGCTGCAGGTGCGTCCGTGAGGCGGCGCATGGCACTGGCTTCGCACCACGGATAATCGGCCGCAAACCGATCGATCCATGGCAGGCCTTCTGATCGTTGCCCACGCGCCGCTGGCGTCGACGCTGAAAGCCGTCGCCGCACATGTGTTCCCGGGCGAGTCGCGCCTGGCGGCGCTCGACGTCGCCAGCGATGCATCGCCCGAGACGCTGGCGACGGTCGCGCGCGAGCTGGCCGCGCAGGTGCGTGATCCCGACTTGCTGGTGCTGACCGACGCCTTCGGCGGGACGCCGTGCAACGTGGCGCTGAAGCTGGCCGACGATGCCCAGGTGCGCGTCGTGGCGGGCGTCAACGTGCCGATGCTGTGGCGTGCCCTCGGCTATCGGCACCTGCCCTTGAACGAACTGACCGAGCGCGCGGTGGCCGGCGGGATCCAGGGCGTGATGCAACTGCCCACCACTCGGCCCGAAGGTTAGGCCATTGCAATCGACGCAACATGATCAAGACGGCATTCACGATCAACAACAAGCTCGGCCTGCATGCCCGTGCGTCGGCCAAGCTGACCAAGCTCGCCAGCAGCTTCGCGAGCGAGGTCCATCTGTCGCGCAGCGGTCGACGCGTCAATGCCAAGAGCATCATGGGCGTGATGATGCTCGCGGCGGGCATGGGCTCGGAGGTCGACCTCGAGGTCGAGGGGCCCGACGAGCAATCGGCGGTCGACGCGATCGTGGCGCTGGTCAACGACAAGTTCGGCGAAGGTCAGTGACGCAGGGGCGCCACATCCATCAGGACGGATTCGTTTCGTGAGCATCCAGGTCTTCGGATTGCCGGTCTCGCGTGGCGTGGCCATCGGCCGCGCCGTGCTGGTGGCCTCGAGCCGGGTCGACGTGGCGCACTACTTCATCGACGAACCGCGGGTCGCTCACGAGATCGACCGGCTGCGGCACGCGCGCGACGTCGTGGCCGCCGAACTGGCGCTGCTCAAGCGCGAGTTGCCGGCCGAGGCACCGGCGGAGTTGCCGGCGCTGCTCGACGTGCACCTGATGCTGCTGCACGACGAGGCGCTCACCAGCGCCACCAAGCACTGGATCGCCGCCCGTCACTACAACGCCGAATGGGCCCTGTCGGCGCAGCTCGAGGTCATGGCCCGACAGTTCGACGAGATGGACGACGAGTACCTGCGCGAGCGCAAGGCCGATCTCGAGCAAGTGGTCGAACGGCTGCTGCGGGCGATGTCGAAGGAGCAGCCCATCGTGCCGGCCGCAGCCCGCGGCGTGCAGGGGGCCGGAGAGGATCCGCTGGTGCTGGTGGCCAACGACATCGCGCCGGCCGACATGCTGCAGTTCAAGGGCAGCGTGTTCACGGGGTTCGTGACCGACGTCGGCGGTCGCACGTCGCACAGCGCGATCGTGGCGCGCAGCCTGGACATTCCCGCCGTGGTCGGTGCGCGCGAGGCGAGCCGCCTGGTGCGTCAGGACGATTGGCTCGTGATCGACGGGGATCTCGGAGTCGTGATCGTCGATCCGTCACCGATCGTGCTCGAGGAATACCGCTACCGCCAGCGGCAGAGCGAGCTGGAGCGCGCCAAGCTGCATCGTCTTCGGCACACGCCGTCGGTCACGCTCGATGGGCAGGCCGTCGAGCTGCTGGCCAACATCGAGTTGCCCGTGGACGCGCCGGTGGCGCTGGATGCCGGGGCCGTCGGTGTGGGCCTTTTCCGCAGCGAGTTCCTGTTCATGAACCGCGATGGGGGGTTGCCGTCGGAGGACGAGCAGTTCGAGGCCTATCGCAGCGTGGTGCAGACCATGAAGGGGCTGCCGGTGACGATCCGGACGGTCGATATCGGCGCCGACAAGCCGCTCGACCGCATGACGATCCATGAGCTGCGGCACGACCATGCCTTGAACCCCGCCCTGGGTCTGCGGGCCATCCGCTGGAGCCTGGCGGAGCCGGCCATGTTCCGCCAGCAGCTGCGCGCCATTCTGCGGGCCAGCGCCTTCGGCAAGGTTCGCGTGCTGCTTCCTCTGGTGGCGCACCTGGCCGAGGTGCGCCTGGCGCGCGAGGCGTTGGCGCGGGCGGCGCAGCAGCTGGCCGATGCCGGCGTGGCGAGTGGCCAGGTGGAGCTCGGCGCCATGATCGAGGTGCCGGCCGCGGCGATGATCGCGACGGCCATGTTGCGCGACCTGGATTTCGTGTCGATCGGAACCAACGATCTGATTCAGTACACGCTGGCCATCGACCGTGCCGACGAGGAGGTGGCTCATCTCTACGATCCATGGCATCCGGCGGTGCTGCAGCTGATTGCTCGAACGATCGAGGCAGCGAACTTGGCGGGCAAGAACGTGAGCGTGTGCGGCGAGATGGCCGGCGACGTGGCGTTCACCGAACTGCTGCTCGCGTTCGGGTTGCGCAGCTTCTCGATGCACCCCTCGCAGGTGGCTGCCGTGAAGCAGCGAATCCTGCGTGCCGATGCCGTTCGCCTGGCCTCGCGTGTGCCGTCGGTCCTTGTCAGCGAGAGCCCGCAACGCGACTGGGAGCGTGTGTTGGCGGCATCCGACCGAGCCAAGCCGCATTGACCGTTCGCGGCGCGGGCGGAGCGGGCGCTGCCGACGCCGTGCTACAGTCGCAGGCTCTGCGTTTGCCCCGGCTCAGCCGTATCGGCCTGCTTCGAGGGCGAGTCGCGCAGATCGACGGTGGTTGACGATGCGGAATTTGCGTGTCATACTTCCGCTTCTTTGCCGGTCGCTGACCGGCGCGTCGCAAGACGAAGCTCTTTAACAAGCAACAGCCGATAAGCGTGGGCGTTTGAAGGCGAGTGCCATGGGCATTCGGTCTCCGGGCCGATGTCCGCAAACGCTCACGGATGAAGAAGTGAAGTTCACTTCAATTCCGTGAGCAAACATTCAAGATCGAACTGAAGAGTTTGATCCTGGCTCAGATTGAACGCTGGCGGCATGCCTTACACATGCAAGTCGAACGGTAACGCGGGGCAACCTGGCGACGAGTGGCGAACGGGTGAGTAATGCATCGGAACGTGCCCAGTAGTGGGGGATAGCCCGGCGAAAGCCGGATTAATACCGCATACGACCTACGGGTGAAAGCGGGGGATCGCAAGACCTCGCGCTATTGGAGCGGCCGATGTCAGATTAGGTTGTTGGTGGGGTAAAGGCCTACCAAGCCTGCGATCTGTAGCTGGTCTGAGAGGACGACCAGCCACACTGGGACTGAGACACGGCCCAGACTCCTACGGGAGGCAGCAGTGGGGAATTTTGGACAATGGGCGCAAGCCTGATCCAGCCATGCCGCGTGCGGGAAGAAGGCCTTCGGGTTGTAAACCGCTTTTGTCAGGGAAGAAATCTTCTGGGCTAATACCTCGGGAGGATGACGGTACCTGAAGAATAAGCACCGGCTAACTACGTGCCAGCAGCCGCGGTAATACGTAGGGTGCAAGCGTTAATCGGAATTACTGGGCGTAAAGCGTGCGCAGGCGGTTATGTAAGACAGAGGTGAAATCCCCGGGCTCAACCTGGGAACTGCCTTTGTGACTGCATGGCTGGAGTGCGGCAGAGGGGGATGGAATTCCGCGTGTAGCAGTGAAATGCGTAGATATGCGGAGGAACACCGATGGCGAAGGCAATCCCCTGGGCCTGCACTGACGCTCATGCACGAAAGCGTGGGGAGCAAACAGGATTAGATACCCTGGTAGTCCACGCCCTAAACGATGTCAACTGGTTGTTGGGAGGGTTTCTTCTCAGTAACGAAGCTAACGCGTGAAGTTGACCGCCTGGGGAGTACGGCCGCAAGGTTGAAACTCAAAGGAATTGACGGGGACCCGCACAAGCGGTGGATGATGTGGTTTAATTCGATGCAACGCGAAAAACCTTACCTACCCTTGACATGCCAGGAACTTGCCAGAGATGGCTTGGTGCTCGAAAGAGAACCTGGACACAGGTGCTGCATGGCCGTCGTCAGCTCGTGTCGTGAGATGTTGGGTTAAGTCCCGCAACGAGCGCAACCCTTGTCATTAGTTGCTACGAAAGGGCACTCTAATGAGACTGCCGGTGACAAACCGGAGGAAGGTGGGGATGACGTCAGGTCCTCATGGCCCTTATGGGTAGGGCTACACACGTCATACAATGGCCGGTACAGAGGGCTGCCAACCCGCGAGGGGGAGCCAATCCCAGAAAACCGGTCGTAGTCCGGATCGCAGTCTGCAACTCGACTGCGTGAAGTCGGAATCGCTAGTAATCGCGGATCAGCTTGCCGCGGTGAATACGTTCCCGGGTCTTGTACACACCGCCCGTCACACCATGGGAGCGGGTTCTGCCAGAAGTAGTTAGCCTAACCGCAAGGAGGGCGATTACCACGGCAGGGTTCGTGACTGGGGTGAAGTCGTAACAAGGTAGCCGTATCGGAAGGTGCGGCTGGATCACCTCCTTTCTGGAAAAGCATTCAAATTCTTGCGCCCACACTTATCGGCTGTAGTTGACGACAGTGAGTGAATCGTGAGCCGTCCGGGCCGGTGTTATGTGACGCCGCCCGTGGTGTCGGCTGGCGCCCGGGGTGTGCAATCGAACGCATCCATCAGGGTCTGTAGCTCAGTCGGTTAGAGCACCGTCTTGATAAGGCGGGGGTCGTTGGTTCGAATCCAACCAGACCCACCACGATCGTCCACGGGGGTGTAGCTCAGCTGGGAGAGCACCTGCTTTGCAAGCAGGGGGTCATCGGTTCGATCCCGTTCACCTCCACCACTCGCGCACCGGCAAGGTATTCACGCGATACCTTGCCAGTGCGATCGATGGATCGGCTGTCGTTCTTTAACAATTCATAGAGTCGAATCAGCGTTGCCGACGGAAAGCACCTTCGGGTGCACCGTGCCGTCGGCAATCTATGATTGCGTCACCAAATGCCGGCCCATCCGGGCCGGTAATGGCATAACGCGATACTCAATTGATCTACGGATCAAGCAGTCCTTGACGATGCCTCGTGCCGAGGCGTCAAAGTTATAGGGTCAAGTGACTAAGTGCATGTGGTGGATGCCTTGGCGATTACAGGCGATGAAGGACGTGATAGCCTGCGAAAAGCTCCGGTGAGCTGGCAAATAAGCTTTGACCCGGAGATGTCCGAATGGGGAAACCCGCCCGCAAGGGCATCCTGTTCTGAATTCATAGGAGCAGGAAGCGAACCGAGCGAACTGAAACATCTCAGTAGCTCGAGGAATAGACATCAACCGAGATTCCGAAAGTAGTGGCGAGCGAAATCGGAAGAGCCTGCGCTCTTTAGCTGTCGACCTATCAGAACAGTCTGGAAAGGCTGGCCATAGCGGGTGATAGCCCCGTATGAGAAAGGTGGGCAGTGGAACTAAGTGTGCGACAAGTAGGGCGGGACACGTGAAATCCTGTCTGAAGATGGGGGGACCATCCTCCAAGGCTAAATACTCGTAATCGACCGATAGTGAACTAGTACCGTGAGGGAAAGGCGAAAAGAACCCCGGGAGGGGAGTGAAATAGATCCTGAAACCGCATGCATACAAAAAGTCGGAGCCCGCAAGGGTGACGGCGTACCTTTTGTATAATGGGTCAGCGACTTACATTCAGTGGCAAGCTTAACCGAATAGGGAAGGCGAAGGGAAACCGAGTCCGAATAGGGCGCTCAGTCGCTGGGTGTAGACCCGAAACCAGGTGATCTATCCATGGCCAGGATGAAGGTACGGTAACACGTGCTGGAGGTCCGAACCGACTAGTGTTGCAAAACTAGCGGATGAGCTGTGGATAGGGGTGAAAGGCTAAACAAACTTGGAAATAGCTGGTTCTCTCCGAAAACTATTTAGGTAGTGCCTCGTGTATTACCGTCGGGGGTAGAGCACTGTTATGGCTAGGGGGTCATGGCGACTTACCAAACCATTGCAAACTCCGAATACCGATGAGTACAGCTTGGGAGACAGTGCACCGGGTGCTAACGTCCGGACACGAGAGGGAAACAACCCAGACCGCCAGCTAAGGTCCCTAATATTGGCTAAGTGGGAAACGAAGTGGGAAGGCTAAAACAGTCAGGATGTTGGCTTAGAAGCAGCCACCATTTAAAGAAAGCGTAATAGCTCACTGATCGAGTCGTCCTGCGCGGAAGATGTAACGGGGCTAAGCCAGTAACCGAAGCTGCGGATCTCGAAAGAGATGGTAGGAGAGCGTTCCGTACGCCTGTGAAGGTGGGTCGTGAGGCCTGCTGGAGGTATCGGAAGTGCGAATGCTGACATGAGTAGCGTTAAAGGGGGTGAAAAGCCCCCTCGCCGTAAGCGCAAGGTTTCCTACGCAACGTTCATCGGCGTAGGGTGAGTCGGCCCCTAAGGCGAGGCAGAGATGCGTAGCTGATGGGAAACAGGTCAATATTCCTGTACCGACGTGCAGTGCGATGTGGGGACGAAGAAGGTTAGCTCAGCCGGGTGTTGGATGTCCCGGTTCAAGCCTGTAGTCGTGCTCTCTAGGCAAATCCGGAGGGCTTAGATGAGAGGTGACAACGAGGCGGCTTGCCGCCGAAGTGAGTGATACCCTGCTTCCAGGAAAAGCCACTAAGCTCCAGCTGCACACGACCGTACCGCAAACCGACACTGGTGCGCGAGATGAGTATTCTCAGGCGCTTGAGAGAACTCTGGAGAAGGAACTCGGCAAATTGACACCGTAACTTCGGAAGAAGGTGTGCCCTTAGTAGGTGAAGTCGTACAGACGGAGCCCAATGGGGTCGCAGAGAATCGGTGGCTGCGACTGTTTAATAAAAACACAGCACTCTGCAAAGACGAAAGTCGACGTATAGGGTGTGACGCCTGCCCGGTGCTGGAAGATTAAATGATGGGGTGCAAGCTCTTGATTGAAGTCCCAGTAAACGGCGGCCGTAACTATAACGGTCCTAAGGTAGCGAAATTCCTTGTCGGGTAAGTTCCGACCTGCACGAATGGCGTAACGATGGCCACACTGTCTCCTCCAGAGACTCAGCGAAGTTGAAATGTTTGTGATGATGCAATCTCCCCGCGGAAAGACGGAAAGACCCCATGAACCTTTACTGTAGCTTTACATTGGACTTTGAATAGATCTGTGTAGGATAGGTGGGAGGCTTTGAAGCGGTGCCGCTAGGTATCGTGGAGCCAACGTTGAAATACCACCCTGGTGTGTTTGAGGTTCTAACCTTGGCCCGTGATCCGGGTTGGGGACAGTGTATGGTAGGCAGTTTGACTGGGGCGGTCTCCTCCCAAAGGGTAACGGAGGAGTTCGAAGGTACGCTAGGCACGGTCGGAAATCGTGCTGATAGTGCATAGGCATAAGCGTGCTTGACTGCGAGACTGACAAGTCGAGCAGGTACGAAAGTAGGACTAAGTGATCCGGTGGTTCTGTATGGAAGGGCCATCGCTCAACGGATAAAAGGTACTCTGGGGATAACAGGCTGATACCGCCCAAGAGTTCATATCGACGGCGGTGTTTGGCACCTCGATGTCGGCTCATCTCATCCTGGGGCTGTAGCCGGTCCCAAGGGTATGGCTGTTCGCCATTTAAAGAGGTACGTGAGCTGGGTTTAAAACGTCGTGAGACAGTTTGGTCCCTATCTTCCGTGGGCGCTGCAAGATTGAGAGAGCCTGCTCCTAGTACGAGAGGACCGGAGTGGACGCACCTCTGGTGTATCGGTTGTCACGCCAGTGGCATCGCCGAGTAGCTATGTGCGGAAGAGATAACCGCTGAAAGCATCTAAGCGGGAAACTCGTCTCAAGATGAGTCTTGCCGGGGCCTCGAGCCCCCTGAAGAGTCGTTCGAGACCAGGACGTTGATAGGCCGGGTGTGGAAGCGCAGTAATGCGTTGAGCTAACCGGTACTAATTGCTCGTGCGGCTTGACCCTATAATTTTGACGTTGATCGTCAACGGGTTATGCCAAAGAACGCAATCTGCTGATTCGATTCCATGAATTGGCTTATCTGCCGCGCGCAGGTAGGCGACAAGTTAAGCCTGATGACCATAGCGAGGTGGTCCCACTCCTTCCCATCCCGAACAGGACAGTGAAACGCCTCTGCGCCGATGATAGTGCGGATTCCCGTGTGAAAGTAGGACATTGTCAGGCTAGTATTCGAGAAGGCCCGGCCAAGTGATTGGTCGGGCTTTTCTCATTGGTCGGTCGACGCACCGAACAACGCGGCGATCTGGGCGCGCTCGTTGTGCGCCACGGCCACCAGGAATTCCTCGGCGCCTTTCATGGCCTTGAAGGCTTGGAATCCGCTCTCGAGAAACTCCTGCAGTGCGCCCAGCCCCGCCGCGTGCGCAGGCCCCCGCATCACGCGCAGCGTGGCGCCCAGAAGAGGATTGCCCGTGTGCCTGTCGAGCGAGCGGCCGACGATCAGCATCAGCGCCACTTGGCGCTCTCGGGCCTCCGGTCTGCCCACGCGTCGCCATGCCCGCCCGTATGCCGCTGCGTCCGGCTCCAGGCCGTCGAGGCAGCGGGCCATGGCTTGGTCCATCTCCTCTGTCAGCGCATGCAGTTCGATCAATGCCGATACCGTGGCGCGGAAGACCTCGGGCAACATGCGTCGCAGTGCAGGGATGATGCGTTCGAACTGCGTATCCCTGGCGGTGAAGTCATGTGGCCCGTAGAGATGCTCCAGGAAGAACCGGGCCGCCGCCCGGTAGCGCGGGTCGGCAAGCCAGGCGATGTAGTCGCGTTGCAGCCGCGCGTGTTGAAAGCGCTTGATCGCATCGACCTTGGCCGCGAGCTCGCGGTCGGCCAGCCGATCGGCACGCAGTTCGCGCACGCGCGCGAGCCCCGCCTCGATCGACGCAAACTCGGTGACCATGCCGCGAGCCTACCGCGACGATGTCACACTGCGCAGATGTGCGTCAGCATGCGTGCCGCCCAGGCAGGACCGGTCCGCCCGGCCTGCGCGGCGACGCCCTAGCCGGATGTTGGCGCGACTTCAGCGCATCTGGGTGGTGACCGTGCTGCTGGTGGCGGCCGGCGGCGCCTGGGTGGCCCTGGCGGCCGGAGCGCCAGGGTGGCAGGTGCTGCTGATGATGCTCGCGATCGTTCATCTCCACGCGCTGGTGCTGGCATTTGAATTCATGCTGCTGGCCAGGGTCGATCCGGGGCCGGGCATCCCGCGGCCGCAACCGGGCGCATTGCTGCGCGCGTGGTGGGGCGAGGTCTGGACCGGATTTCGAGTCTTCGGCTGGCGCCAACCCTTCAGGGCCGAAACCGTGCCCGACCGGCCGATCGGCCGCGCCCCTGGGCCCAGGCGCGGCGTCCTCCTGGTGCACGGCTTCGTCTGCAACCGCGGCCTGTGGAACCCTTGGATGGAGCGTTTCGCGGCAGAGGGCGTGCCGTTCATTGCAGTGAATCTGGAGCCGGTCTTCGGTTCGATCGACCGCTACGTGCCGATCATCGAGCAGGCGGTGCAACGCTTGCACGCCGCAGGCCACCCGGAGCCGTTGATCGTTGCGCACAGCATGGGCGGTCTGGCCGTGCGTGCCTGGATGAACACCTGTGCGGGCGCCGAACGCGTGCATTCGATCGTCACGATCGGAACGCCCCATCACGGCACCGTGCTCGCCCGCTTCGGCCTCAGCCGCAATGCACGACAGATGCGCCGCCACAGCCGCTGGCTCGCTGCGCTGCAGGCCGCCGAGACGCCAAGTCAACGCGCGCTCTTCACCTGCTACTTCGGCCACTGCGACAACATCGTGGTTCCCGCGGGCACTGCCACGCTGCCCGGCGCCGACAACCGGCATGTGCCCGGCGTGGCCCATGTGCATCTGGCATTCCAGTCGCAGGTGCTCGACGACGTGATCGCGCGCACCGCGGTCGCCGCCGGCGCACGCGAGCCCATCGACCAGCAGGCTTAGCGCATCGGCGTCAGCTGTCCAGCTCGCGCAGCAGGCGCCAGGTCGGGTCGTGGCCGAGCGTCAGCAGCTCGGCGATTTCGCGCACGTCGTCGGGCAGCGCCGCGTTGTCCCAACCCACCGCGCTGTGGCGCGCGATGCGGATCGCCAGGTGCACGTTGCGCACCTGAGCCGTGTTGGCGTGGTGATCGTCGCTGATGCGCACCAGCAGCTCCGGCAATCGCCAGGCCCTCATCAGGCCCTGCTGCACGTCGCCGAGCTCGACGCCCAGTACCGACATCTGCGCCGCGGCCGAGCGCAGCGTCGAGTCCGCCCGCTGGGCATGCGCGATCGCCAGCGCCAGCTGCGGTTCGTGGCACCAGAGCAGCATCTCGGCGAAGTCGTGCAGCAGCGCGGCCTGGTGAATCACCTCCGCGTCGTGGTCCATGCGGTGCACCGCGAAGCCGAGCGCAAAGGCCGCGGCTCGCCGCGCACGCCGCAGCACGGCCTGCAGGCCTTCGAGCGCCTCGGGCTGCGCGGCAAGCTCCTGTTCCACCGTGGGCTGCTCGCCGAAATGGCGGAAGAACGGGCCGATGCCCATCATCACCAATGCGGCCGTCGCCGTCTCGGCGTCGGTGACTCGGCTCGACGGCCGGTGCGACGACACATGCGCCAGCAGCTTCAGGCACATCAGCGGGTCGCCGCCGATCGTCTCCGCGAGCAGCTTGGCGTCGACTTCTTCCTGGTGCTCCATCAACTCGGCCAGCGCCTGCGCCGTCCGGGCCAGCACAGGAATCTGCGCGTGCCGCCAGGCCGACACCCAGCCGTCCGCCCCTCGGGGCAGCCTGCGGGCCGGAGTGTGGGGCAGGGCGGACATGGTCGATTCGCTGGCCAGGGCCTGGGTTGCTCTCGGCATATCGGCGGGCGGTCGCGAGGGCTTGAGCCCGCTGTTGGGTGCAGGCCCCATCCGGGGTGCCACCGGCGGCGCAGGCTGCGGCCTTTGCCACGGAAGCCCGGCTGTCGCGCCGCAGCAGACCGGGCCCGGTCGGTACGATCCTGCCCCATGATGGCGCGCCGTGCGGAATCGATGGTGACCCTGCCCGACGGCGAGCGCTGGCCGACGCTTGGGCTGGGCACCTGGCGCCTTGGCGAGCAGGCCCGCCAGCAAGAGCGCGAGGCCGAACTGGTCCAGCAGGCCATCGAGCTCGGGTATCGACTCATCGACACCGCCGAGATGTACGGCGAGGGCGGCGCCGAGCGCGTGGTGGGGATGGGCGTCAGGGCGGCGCTGCGCCAGCCGGGCTTGTCGCGCAAGCACCTGGTCATCGTCAGCAAGGTCTACCCGCACCATGCCGATACGGCCGGCATGCTGCGCGCCTGCGAATCGAGCCTGCACCGGCTGCACGTCGACTACATCGACCTGTATCTGCTGCATTGGCGCGGGGGTGTCGCGCTGGCCGAGACCCTCAACGGGTTCGACGAGCTGCGCCGCCGCGGCTGGATCCGGCATTGGGGCGTCAGCAACTTCGCGCTGGCCGACCTGCGCGAGCTGAAGGGCCTCACGGCCGATGCCAAGTGCGCATCGAATCAGGTCTACTACTCGCTCAGCGAGCGCGGTGTCGAGTTCGACGTGCTGCCGTGGATGCGCCGGCGCTCGATGCCGCTGATGGCCTACTGCCCGATCGACGGCGGCACCTTGCCGCGCCATCGCGGACTCACCGCGCTGGCCCAGCCGCTCGGGCTCAGCGCGGCGCAGCTGGCGCTGGCCTGGGTGGCCTCGCAGCCCGGCGTGATCGCGATTCCCAAGGCTGCCAAGCTCGCGCATCTGGTGGAGAACTGGCACGTGCGCCAGATCGATCTCGACCTGGAGACGCGCAAGGCGCTCGACGCCATGTTCCCTGCGCCCACGCAGGCGCAACCGCTGGCGATGCGCTGAGCCGCCGGGTCGGCGCGCCGGCGCCGCAGCGCGCCGAGATCAGTCCTCGTCCTTGACGCGGAACTGCCCCATCAGCTGCTGCTGCACCGCCGGCGGCACCGGGTCGTAGTGCGACAGGCTCACCGTGTAGCGGCCCTGGCCCGCGGTGAGGGCATTCAGGCGCGACTGGTAGCCCGTCAGCTCCGACAGCGGTGCGAGGCCCTGGATCACCATCTGGGCCCCGGCGGCGTTGGTGCTGCCGCTGACCTGGCCGCGACGGCTCGACAGATCACCCGTGATGTCACCCATCGCTGCGTCGGGCGCGGTGATCTCCACCTGCACGATCGGCTCGAGCACGATCGGGCGCGCCTCGCGGATCGCCGCCATGAAGGCCTTGCGCCCTGCCGTCACGAAGGCGATCTCCTTGCTGTCCACCGAGTGGTGCTTGCCGTCGTACACGGTGACCTTCACGTCGACCACCGGATAGCCGGCGATCGCGCCATGGGCGAGCACCTCGCGCACGCCCTTCTCGACCGCAGGAATGAACTGGCCCGGGATCGTGCCGCCCTTGACCTCGTCGGCGAACTCGAAGCCGCTGCCGCGCGGCAAGGGCTCGACGCGCAGGAACACCTCGCCGAACTGGCCGGCACCACCGGTCTGCTTCTTGTGGCGGTGGTGGCCTTCGGCCTTGGCGGTGATCGTCTCACGGTAGGCGATGCGCGGCGGCCGCGTGTTGACGTCGAACTTGTAGACCTCGCGCAGCCGCTCCAGCAGCACGCGCAGGTGCAGCTCGCCGAGACCGTAGACGATGGTCTCGTTGGTCGAGACCACGTGCTCGACCTTCAGGCACGGATCCTCCGACACCAGCTTGTTGAGGATCTCCCACATGCGCTGCTCGTCACCGTGGCGCTTGGGCTCGATGGCCAGGCCGTGCACCGGCACCGGGAAGGCGAGCGGCTTCAAGTGGATGTGGTCGTCCTCGGCGGCATCGTGCAGCACGGCGTCGAAGTGCAGCTCGTCGACCTTGGCCACCGCGCAGATGTCGCCCGGCCCCGCGCTCGGCACCTCCACATGGCCCTTGCCCTGCAGCATGAACAGGTGGTTCACCTTGAACGGCTTGCGCCCGTCGCCCACGTAGAGCAGGCTGTCCTTGGTGACCGTGCCCTGGTGGATGCGGAACACGCCCATCTTGCCGACGAACGGATCGACCGTGACCTTGAACACATGCGCCAGAACGTGCAGGGCCGGGTCGGGCGATGCCTGCATCGGCTTGGCGGACGCGCCCTCGCCGTTGAGGAAGTCCGGCGGGTTGCTCTCGGTGGGGTTGGGCAGCAGCTTGACGATCACGTCGAGCAGCTCGGCAATGCCTGCGCCGCTGCGCGCGGAGGTGAAGCACACGGGGATCAGGTGGCCCTCGCGCAGCGCCTGCTCGAGCGGGGCGTGCAGCTCGGCGGCGTCGACGTCGCCGTCGTTGAGATAGCGCTCGACGAACTGCGCATCGACCTCGACCACCTGCTCCACCAGCGCGCGATGTGCGGCATCGACCGAGCCGAAGTCGCTGTGGCCGTCGCGGTTGTAGAAGCAGTCCACGACCTTGCTCGCGCCGGCGTCGGGCAGGTTCAGCGGCAGGCACTCCTTGCCGAAGGCAGCCTGGATCTGCGCCAGCACCGCAGGAAGACTGGTCTCGGGCGCGTCGATCTTGTTCACCACGATCAGCCGGTCCAGATGTCGCGATGCCGCGTACTCCATCATCCGCTGCGCCATCGGCTCGACGCCGATGGCCGCGTTGATCACGACCACCGCGGTCTCCACCGCTTCCAGCGCCGGCAGCGACTGCCCCAGGCAGTCGGGGCTGCCGGGGGTGTCGATGCAGTGGATGCGCGTGTCGGCGTGCTGCAAGTGCAGCACCGCGGCATTCAGCGAATGCTGCATGCGGCGCTCGATGGGGTCGAAGTCGCTGACGGTCGTGCCGCGTTCGAGGCTGCCGGTGGCGCCGATCATGCCGGCGCGGTGCAGCAGCGCTTCGGCCAGGCTGGTCTTGCCGGCGGCCGCGGGACCCACGAGGGCAAGGGTACGGATCGCCGCGACGCCGGCATTCGATGGGCTTGGCATGGACATGTCTCCTCGACAGGGGCCGTCGCTGCGGCGCGGCCGGGGGGGAAAGGTGATGGTCGATCCAGCGTAAGGGATCGGCCCGCGGGGCACAAGAGCATCGCTGCCCTGATACCCTCGCGGGCCCCATGCCGCCTTCCGACGCCAAGAGCCCTCGCGAGGCAGCACCGCCAGACGGTGCCACCGTACCGCGGCGCGTTCTGCCGGTGATTGTCTTGGCGCAGCTGGCCGGCACGTCGCCGTGGTTCGCCGTCAATGCGGTGATGGGCGATCTGCAGCGCGAGCGCGGTTATGCGGCCGCCGATCTGGGCACGCTCACCTCGGCCGTGCAGCTCGGCTTCATCGTCGGCACGCTGGTGTTCGCGCTGGCCGGCATCGCCGATCGGTTCTCCACGCGCCGCGTGTTCCTGGTCTGCGCCCTCGCGAGCGCGGCAACCACGGCCATCGCCGTGCCGTTGGCGGGTTCGTTCGGCGCGCTGTGGCTCAGCCGCGCGCTGGGCGGGTTCTTCCTCGCCGGCATCTATCCGGTCGGCATGAAGATCGCGGCGCAGTGGTACACGCGCGGCCTCGGCGCCGCGCTGGGCCTGCTCATCGGTGCGCTGGTGCTCGGCAGCGCGAGCCCGCATGCGCTGCGGGCCTGGGGCACGGCGGGCGACTGGTCGCTGGTGTTCTTCGCCGTCGCGGCATTGTCGGCCTTAGCCGGCGTGCTGGTGATCGTCGCGGTGCCCGAACCGCCGCGGCCGGCGAGCGCGAGCGGCCGCAGCATGGTGCTGTCGCCGCGCGCTCTGGTGGCCATGGTCACCGAGGCGCGACTGCGCGCCTCGGTGTTCGGCTACTTCGGCCACATGTGGGAGCTGTATTCGCTATGGGTTCTCGTGCCGCTGATCGTGGCCCTGCATTGGCAGGGCGCGGCCGCATCGTGGGCGGCCTTCGCGGTGATGGCGGCCGGCGTGCTGGGCTGCGTGGGCGGCGGCTGGGCCTCGCTGCGCTGGGGCAGCGCGCGCGTGGCCGGGGCGCAGCTCGCCACGAGCGGCCTGTGCTGCCTGATCGCGCCTTGGGCGCTCGCGGCACCGGTGCCGATCTTCATCGCCTGGCTGCTGCTGTGGGGCGCCACGGTGGCCGGCGATTCGCCGCAGTTCTCGACGCTCACCGCGCGCAATGCACCGACGCTCGCGCAAGGCAGCGTGCTGACGCTGACGAACTGCATCGGCTTCGCGATCTCGATCGCCAGCATTCAGCTCTTCACCACGCTCGCCCAGCGCGTCGATCTGGCGCAACTGCTGCCGTGGCTGGCCATCGGCCCGGCGCTCGGGCTGCTGGCGTTGCGGCCGCTGCTGCGCGCTTGAAGCGCAGCGCCGCCACGCGCAGCTACTGGAACGCCACCTCGGCGAAGCTGCGCAGCTTGCGGCTGTGCAGCTGATCGAGCCGCAGCTTGCGCAGCAGCTCGACGGCGCGCATGCCGATGCGCAGGTGCTGGTCGACGCGCTCGCGATAGAACTTGTTGGCCATGCCCGGCAGCTTGATCTCGCCGTGCAGCGGCTTGTCGCTGACGCACAGCAAGGTGCCGTAGGGCACGCGGAAGCGAAAGCCGTTGGCGGCGATCGTCGCGCTCTCCATGTCGAGCGCGATCGCGCGGCTCTGGCTGAAGCGGCGCTCCGGGCCCGGGTGCGGCAGCAGTTCCCAGTTGCGGTTGTCGGTGGAAGCCACCGTGCCCGTGCGCAGGATGCGCTTGAGCTCGTAGCCCTTGAGCTGCGTGACGTCGGCCACCGCCTGCTCCAGCGCCAGCTGCACTTCGGCCAGCGGCGGGATCGGCACCCACAGCGGCAGCTCCTCGTCGAGCACGTGGTCTTCGCGCACGTAGCCGTGGGCGAGCACGTAGTCGCCGAGCTGCTGCGTGTTGCGCAGGCCCGCGCAGTGGCCGAGCATCAGCCACGCATGCGGCCGCAGCACGGCGATGTGGTCGGTGATGGTCTTGGCATTGGCCGGGCCGATGCCGATGTTGATCATCGTGATACCGCTGCGATCGGGCCGCACCAGGTGGTAGGCCGGCATCTGGGGCAGCCGCGGCGGCGCCTTGCCGAGCTCGTCGCCCGACATCGCACGGCTGCCGGCGCGGCGCGAGATCACGTTGCCCGGCTCGACGAAGGCCGCATAGTCGCCCCGCTTCAGCGCCATCTGCTCGCGGCCGAGGCGGATGAACTCGTCGATGTAGAACTGGTAGTTCGTGAACAGCACGAAGTTCTGGAAATGCTCGGGCGCGGTGCCGGTGTAGTGGCGCAGCCGGTGCAGCGAGTAGTCGGCCCGCGCCGCAGTGAAGAGCGCCAGCGGATACGGCTGCCCTTCGCGCGGCTCGAAGGTGCCGTTGGCGATGCCGTCGTCCATCGCCGCCAGGTCGGGCAGATCGAACAGGTCGCGCATCAGCAGCCGCCGCTCGGGGCTCAGCGTGCCTTCGAGGTGCTCGTCTTCGGCGAGCGAGAAGTGCACCGGGATCGGCTCGCTGCCCGGCCCGACCTCGAGCGCCACGCGGTGGTTGCGCAGCAGCAGCGTGAACTGCTCGAGGTAGTAGTCGCCGAACAGGTCGGGCCGCGTCAGCGTGGTCTCGAACACGCCCGGCCCGGCCACGAAGCCGTAGCTCAGGCGCGAATCGGCGCGCGCCACCGTGTCGGTGCGCACGCGCACGCAGGGATAGCACTCGCTGACCCGGGTGTGGAAATGGCGGCCGCCGACGAACGCATGCAGCGCCTTGCGCAGGCGGCTGGTCGCGTCGCGGTAGAGCTGCGTGGCATGGCGCAGCGCGGCGTGCGCGTCGGTGAAGGTCTGCGTGGCGGTGGCGGTTCGGCGCGTCATGGCCGCCATTGTCGGCGCATTGCGTGTCGGTGCGGCAGGCGCGCCGGCGCTCAGCCCGCGCGCATCGGCGCGTCGCGAAAGATGCGCTCGTCCATGGTCTTCAGCTCCGGTGCGACCGCCACCGGCGCGCCGCAGGCCGCGAGCACGTCGCGCTGCAGGTCGAGCCCCGGCGCGATCTCGGTCAGCGTCAATGCGCCGTCGCGCAGTTCGAACACCGCGCGCTCGGTGATGTAGACGATGCGGTGGCCGAGCGAGGCCACGTAGGGGCCGTTGAAGCTCAGCTGCTGCAGCGTGGGCACCAGCTTGTGCACGCGGCCCTCCTGCACGATGCGCAGCCGCCCGTCGCCGCCGGCCACCTGCAGCCCGCCCGCGGTGAGCGTGCCGATGAACACCACGCAGCGCGCGCATTGCGTGATGTTGATGAAGCCGCCCACGCCGGCCACGCGCTCGCCGAAGCGGCTCACGTTGACGTTGCCGTGCGGATCGAACTCGGCCAGCCCCAGGAACGCGATGTCGAGACCGCCGCCGTCGTAGAAATCGAACATCGCCGCCTGGTCGATCACCGCCTCGGGGAAGGCGCTGGCGCCGAAGCTCAGGTACTGCGCCGGGATGCCGCCCACCGGACCCGACTCGACCGTCACGATGTAGTCCTCGTGGCCCTCCTCGTGCGCGATGGCCCCGATGCCGGCCGGCATGCCGACGCCGAAGTTCACCACCGGGTGCGGCAGCGAGGCGAGTTCGAGGTAGGCCTGGCGCTGGATCATCTTGCGCAGGTCCAGCGGCGTTGCTGCGGGCTGCGCGGCCTGCGCGGCGCCGCGCAGGCCCTGGCCCACATAAGCCGGATTGAACGCCTCGCCGAAGGTCATCCAATGATCGGCCGGGTCGTCGGCGATCACCAGGTGGTCGACGAACACGCCGGGCACGCGCACGCGGTTCGGGTCCAGCGTGCCGGCCGGCACGATGCGCTTGACCTGCGCGATCACCGTGCCGCCGCTGTTGCGCGCCGCCTGCGCGATGGCCAGCAGGTCCTGGTGGAAGGGCTCTTCCTCGGTGGTGAGGTTGCCGCGCTCGTCGGCGGTGGTAGCGCGGATCAGCGCCACGTCGAGCTTCAGCGACGGGTAGAACAGCTGCTCGCGGCCGCGCACCGTCATCAACTCCACGCGCGGCTCCAGCGTCGAGCGCGCGGTGCAGGGCGTCAGGCGGCCGCCGTCGTGCCGCGGATCGACGAAGGTGTGCAGACCGATCGCGCTGATCACGCCCGGCTTGCCGCCGGCGATGGCACGGAACAGCTGCGCGATCACGCCTTGCGGCAGGTTCCACGCCTCGATCGCGTCGGCGTTCACCAGCGCGCCCAGACGCGGCGCCGAGATCCAGTGCCCGCCGATGACCCGCCGCACCAGGCCCTCGTGGCCGAAGTGATTGACGCCGCGGCGCAACCGGTCGCCCTGGCCGGCGGCATACACCAGCGTCAGGCCGCGCGGATGACCTTCGGCGAGGAAGCGCGCCTCGATGGCCCGGCTGACCGCCTCGGCATGGCCTGCGCCGACGAAGCCGGCGCACACCACGGTGGCATCGTCGGCCACCAGTCGCGCCGCTTGCTCGGGGCTCAGGGCCGGAATGGTGCCTCTCATGTGGCGAGTATGCGTCGCCGAACGCAACGCCTCGCACCGGTGGTTACCGAGGCGTGCGCGGCCTTGGCGACAATACCGCGCGGCAAGGCGGGGCGATGCGGGGAAGGCGGATGCGGATCGACGAGGTGCCGGTCAAGACGGCCGAAGGCGTGGACGAACTGGCCCGCCGCACCCGGGGGCTGAGCCAGCGCCACCGCACCGTGCTGCTGCTGGTCGACGGCCGGCGCACGGTGCAGCAGATCCTCGCGCTCGCCGAGGCAGCCGGCGCGTCACGGGCCGTGTTCGACGAACTGCTCGCGCGCCGGTTCGTGACGGCGCAGCCGCCCGATGACGAACGGCAGCCGCCGGGCGGCGGTATCGGGCGGCCGGCTGCAGTCGCCGACACCGTGACCGGCGATTCGTCGCTGCTGCCCGCCGCGCGCTCGCTGCTGCCGGAGTCGGGCTGGTCCACGCTGTCGGGCGTGCCGCTGGCGCCGGAGGTCGACGCCCCGCTGGAGGAGGCGCGCTCGCTTCTGGTCAAGGCGCTGCGCGAGCAGGCGCCGGTCGCGGGCTCGCTGACGCTGATGAAGCTGCGCCGCGCGTCGACGCGCGACGAAATGGAATCGCTGCTCGACGAGGTGGAGCAGCGCCTGCGCAAGCCGCGGCGCATGATCGTCGTCGCCCAGACGATGCGCCACGTGCGCCACCTGCTGAGCCTGCCGGCCGAGCGCGGCTGAGCCGGCGCGCCCAGGCAATCCCGCGGGCCGTGCGGGCTCCGCCGCTGCTACGCTCGCGGTCATGAGCCTGTTGGCGCTCGACATCGGCAACACCCGCCTCAAGTGGGCGCTGTACCCGCGCCTGGCGCCGGGCAGCGCGCCGAGCCACAGCGGCGCCGTGTTCCTCGAAACGATCGACGAGCTGGCCGAGGCCGACTGGCGCGACCTGCCGGCGCCCGACGCCGTGCTCGGCTGCGTGGTGGCCGGCGACGCGGTGCGCCTGCGCGTCGAGCAGCAGCTCGAGCTGTGGGACCTGAGCCCGCGCTGGGTGGTGCCCGGCGTGCAGCAGGCCGGCATCAGCAACGGCTACGACCATCCGTCGCGGCTCGGTGCCGATCGCTGGGTGGCGATGATCGGCGCACGCTGGCATGTGCTGCATCGCGGGCCGGCGCGGCCGGCGCTGGTGGTGATGGTCGGCACGGCGGTCACCGTCGATGCGCTGGACACCGGCGGCCACTTCCTCGGCGGGCTGATCCTGCCGGGCTTCGGCGTCATGCTCAAGGCGCTCGAAATGGGCACCGCAGGCCTGCGCGTGCCGACCGGCGAGATCGTCGAATTCCCCACCAACACCAGCGACGCACTGATGAGCGGCGGCGCCTACGCGATCGCCGGTGCCGTGCAGCGCCAGTACCGCCGGCTGCGCGAGCGCACGGGCCAGGAGCCCTTGCTGCTGATGGGCGGCGGTGCTGCGGTCAAGCTCGCGCCGATCACCGATCTGCCGTTCGAGATGATCGACTCGCTGATCTTCGACGGCCTGCTGAAGATCGCGTCAGGCTGAGCGGCGGTCAGAGGATGTAGCGCGACAGGTCTTCGTTGCGCGCCAGGTCGGCGAGCTTGGCATCCACCGCCGCGGCGTCGATGTTCACCGTCTGCCCGCCGCGGTTGGGCGCGTCGAAGCTCACGTCGTCGAGCAAGCGCTCCATCACCGTGGCGAGCCGCCGCGCGCCGATGTTCTCGGTGCGCTCGTTCACGTCGTAGGCGATCTGCGCCAGGCGGCGGATCGCCGCCGGCTCGAACTGCAGGCTCACGCCCTCGGTGGCGAGCAGCGCCTCGTACTGCCTGATCAGGCTCGCATGCGTGCTCGTGAGGATGGCCTCGAAGTCGTCCACCGACAGCGACCCCAGCTCGACGCGGATCGGGAAGCGCCCCTGCAGCTCGGGGATCAGGTCGCTCGGCTTGGACAGGTGAAACGCGCCCGAGGCGATGAACAGGATGTGATCGGTCCTGACCATGCCGTACTTGGTGGTCACCGTGGTGCCCTCCACCAGCGGCAGCAGGTCGCGCTGCACGCCCTGGCGCGACACGTCGGCGCCGCTGCCCTCCGCGCGCGAGGTGATCTTGTCGAATTCGTCGATGAACACGATGCCGTTGTTCTCGGCATGCGCCACCGCGTGTGTCTTGATCTCGTCGTCGTTGACGAGCTTGGCCGCCTCCTCGTCGACCAGCAGCTTGAGCGCCTCGCCGATCCTGAGCTTGCGCGTGCGCCGCTTGGCCTGGCCCATCTGGCTGAACAGGCCCTTGAGCTGCTCGGCCATCTCTTCCATGCCGGGCGGCGTCATGATGTCGACGCCGGTGCGCGGCTCGGTGAGTTCGAGCTCGATCTCCTTGTCGGCCAGCGCGCCTTCGCGCAGGCGCTTGCGCATCACCTGGCGTGCGGTGTTGTCCGGCGCCGGGGCGCCGGAGCCGAAGCCGGGCTCGCTGCGCGGCGGCGGCACCAGCGCGTCGAGGATGCGCTCCTCGGCGGCGTCTTCCGCGCGCGCGCGATGGCGCTGCTTGGCGGCTTCGCGCTCGCGCTTGACGGCGATGTCGACCAGGTCGCGCACGATGGTGTCGACGTCCTTGCCCACGTAGCCGACCTCGGTGAACTTGGTCGCCTCGACCTTGATGAACGGCGCGTCGGCCAGCCGCGCCAGCCGCCGCGCGATCTCGGTCTTGCCGACGCCGGTGGGGCCGATCAGCAGGATGTTCTTCGGCGTGATCTCGCCGCGCAGCTTGTCGTCGACCTGCTGGCGGCGCCAGCGGTTGCGCAGCGCGATGGCCACCGCGCGCTTGGCCGCGCGCTGGCCGACGATGTGGCGGTCGAGTTCGGAGACGATCTCCTGCGGGGTCATGCTGGCGGACATGTCGCGTGCGGGCGCGCGAAGCGCCCGCTCCAGGCTAGACCAGCACCTCGATCGAGTGGTGCTGGTTGGTGTAGATGCACAGCTCGCCGGCGATCTCGAGCGAGCGCTTGACGATCTCGTCGGCCGGCAGGGCGGTGTGCGCGAGCAGCGCGCGCGCGGCGGCCTGCGCATAAGCGCCGCCCGAGCCGATGGCCACGATGCCGTGCTCGGGCTCGAGCACGTCGCCGTTGCCGGTGATGATCAGCGAACTCTCGCGGTCGGCCACCGCGAGCATGGCCTCCAGGCGGCGCAGCACGCGGTCGGTGCGCCAGTCCTTGGTCAGCTCGATCGCCGCGCGCTGCAGATGGCCCTGGTGCTTCTCGAGCTTGGCCTCGAAGCGCTCGAACAGCGTGAACGCGTCGGCCGTGGCGCCGGCAAAGCCCGCCAGCACCTGGTCGCGGTGCAGCTTGCGCACCTTGCGCGCGCTGGCCTTGACGACGATGGTGCCGAGCGTGACCTGGCCGTCGCCGCCGAGCGCCACCACCGGCCCCTGGCCGGGCGGACGGCGCACGCTGACGATGGTGGTGCCGTGGAATTGCGGGGCGTCGGCCATCGGGAGTCCGGCTCATGCGTGCAGCGCACCGAGGCGCTGCACTTGCTTGTCAGATCCGGCGGATCTGCACCTTGGCGTGTTCGTTGATGCCCATCGCGCCGAAGAAGAGAGCCACCAGGCGATTGGCGTCGACGAGGTTGATCGCGCGGTTCTCGCTGCGCTTGGCGAGCACCCAGTTGAGCAGGTCGCCGGCGGCGATGAAGTCCACGCGGATCAGCCGCGCGCACGACACCGCGACGATCGGTGCCTGCGTGAGGTCGCGGTCGAGCTTGGCCAGCGTGGTGCCGATGTCGCCCACCAACTGCCCAGACAGCTCCACCGTGGCCACCTGCACGCCGGCGGCGGCCTCGTCGGCGGTGGATTCGACGAAAGTGGTCGACACCTCGCTGACGATGGACATCGGCGGCGAGCGCGTCGACAGGCTCGAGCCGCTGACGCGCACGCTGCACTTGGTGCGCTCCCACGACGGCGGCGACACCTCGTAGGTCACGCAGTAGTCGATCGCCGCCTCGTCGAACTGGTCGGGCCGGTTGGCGATGCGCAGCGCGTCGAGGCGCAGCAGCCAGTAGGCCGGGTCGGCGTCGCGCACGCCGGTCGGCGCGGCTTCCTGCAGCACGGTGAACAGCTGCTCGCCCGACAGCCAGCGCATCTCGAGCGACTGGCCGGCCCAGTGGCGGAACAGCTCCGACAGCTGGCCGGCCGCGTCGGCATCGATGCGCCGCAGGCCGGACCAGTCGAACACCCACGGCAGCGGCAGCTGCAGCGCCACCGAGCGCAGCCGTGCCACGGCGTCGGTGTCGATCAGCTCGGGGCAGACCCAGCCGACCTCGCCGGCCACGCGTGCCGCCGACGGCCGCTCCTCGGCCGCCGCCTCGGCCACCAGCTTGGGCAGCGAGAACCACTGCGGCGACGAGACGCCGAACTGGTGTACGTAGTCCACCGCCAGCGATTCGAACTTGGCGTGCTGGCCGATGGCGCGGTACAGGTCGAACAGCACGAGCCAGGTATCGGCATGCTGCCGGCGCGACCCGCCGGCGCCGATCAGGTTCGTGAGTGACTGCTCGCACAGCGCGAAGTCGGCATTGGCAAAGGCGATCACGGCTTCGTCGAGCTCGGGGTCGTGCGCGATCTCGCTGACCTCGACCTCGAAGCTGGGTTGCCCCGGCAGCGGCCGGGGCGCCTCGGCACGGGCCGCCGCGCCGGTGGCGGCGCCGGCAGCTGCCAGCGGCGGAATGCCGCCGCCCATCACCACCGGCGCCGGCGCGGCGGCCGGCGGCATCTCGATGTCCGACAGCACCGGCAGCGCGGGCAGCTTGTCGGGATCGGGCGCGGACGGCGCAGCAGGCGCCAGCGGTGCGCTCACCGTGCGGTCGCGCGCCAGCGCAGCCGGCTGGGTGGGGGCGTTGTAGAACTCAGGCGTGCGGCGCTGCGCGGTGGATATGCCGCCGTCGCCCACCATCTGCTGCTCGATCTCGTCGATCTTGGCCTTGACCGCGGTGTCGGGTCCGCGCGCCGGGCTGTCGGTCATGCGCACTTCGGAGTCGTCGATGCGCGACGAATGGCCCAGCGCGGCCAGCTGGTCGGGCGACAGCCCGTCGCGGCGCATCTTGCGCAGCATGTCGAACTCGCGCTTGCGCACGAAATCGTTGCGCCGCTTGCGCTCGATCATCGCCTTCAGCTCGGACTTCTCGAGGTCGAGCTCGCCGCCGTCGTCCTGCCTGCTGTTCAGGTCGGCCCAGTCGGTGGCCGGATTGGCCACGAAGCGCACCACCTTGCGGAAGAAACTTTCGTCCTTCCCGTCCTTGGGTTGCTGCTCGGCCATCGGGTGCCTCGAAACTCGCGTGCCGCGCCGTCGCGGTCAGTCGCCGAACATCTTCTGCTTCAGCTCGCGGCGCCGCTGGGCTTCGAGCGACAGCGTGGCCGTCGGGCGCGCCAGCAGGCGGCCGAGGCCGATCGGCTCGCCGGTCTCGTCGCAATAGCCGTAGTCGCCGGCCTCGATGCGCGACAGCGACTGCGAGATCTTCTTCAGCAGCTTGCGCTCGCGGTCGCGCGTGCGCAGTTCGAGCGCGTGTTCTTCCTCGATCGTCGCGCGGTCCGCGGGGTCGGGAACGATCGACGTGTCCTCGCGCAGGTGCTCGGTCGTCTCGCCGGCGTTGGACAGCAGATCGTCCTTCAGCGCCTGCAGGCGGCCGCGGAAGAACTCGAGCTGCTTCTCGTTCATGTACTCGGCATCGGGCATCGCCAGCAGCTCGGCCTCGGTGAGGTCGCGGCCGGCCTTGCTCTTCCACGCGTTGGCGAGCCTGGGGTCGGCCTTGATGACCGGGCGCACCGGCTCGATCGGCTCGGGCAGCACGCGCTGCGGCGGCCGCGGCGGCGAGAAGCGCTCGGCAAAACGGTTCGGCGCAGCGGTCGCGGCGGGCGGCAGGGTCGGCGCAGGCTTGGACTGCGGCTTGTCTTGGCTCTTGGGCAAGGGAGGGGAGACGGTTGAGGGAACGGGAGTCGCCGACGCGGGCGCCGGCACGTGCGACGACGGCCTGGCCGTGGGCTTGCCCGCCGGCTTGGCCGCGGCGGCCTTCGGAGCCAGCTTGGTGCCCGCCTTGGGCGCCGGTTTGGCCACCGGCTTGACCGGCGTCTTCTTGGCCGGCGGCGCCGGCCTGGCCGCTTTCTTGGCCGGTTTGGATGCGGGCTTGGCGGCGGCCTTGGCGGGCGCCACCTTCGCCTTCGGCGAAGGCTTGGCCGCCTTCTTGGCTGGTGAATGCTTCGGTGCCGCCTTGGCGCTCGCCTTGCCGGCCGCGCCCTTGCTGCGGCTGGCTGGCGCCTTCTTGGCCGGGCTCTTGCTCACGTCGACATCACTCCTCGGGGGGCTGGTTATACCCGCTTCCCGAAGGCCGGGGGTGGTATTCCTGCGTCGTTTCGGGCGCGCGGATTGTAGCCACGCAAGCGCGCCGCGGATCGGCCCTTCAGACGAGGCAGGCCTCCAGGCCCTGCACCAGGATTTCCCTGGGCAGATCGATGCCGATGAACACCATCTTGCTGCCCTTCTTCTCGCCCGCCGACCACTTCGGCCCGAGGTCGCTGCCCATCAGCTGGTGCACGCCCTGGAAGACGACCTTGCGGTCGCTGCCCTTCATGTAGAGCACGCCCTTGTAGCGCAGCATCTTCGGGCCGTAGACCTGCACGATCGAACCGAGGAAGTCTTCCAGCTTGGCCGGATTGAAGGCGCGGTCGGATCGGAAGACGAACGACTTCACGTCGTCGTCGTGATGGTGATGATGCGGGTGGTTGCAGTGCTCGCCGTGCTCGTGATCGTGGTCATGGCCATGGTCATGATGGTGGTCGTGGCCGTCGTCGGCGGCCAGGAACTCCGGATCGATCTCCAGCTTGGCATTCAGGTTGAAGCCGCGCAGATCGAACACCTGCGCCAGCGGCACCTCGCCGAAGTGCACGCGCGACTGCGGCGCGCGCGGGTTCATGTGCTTGAGCCGGTGCGCCAGCGCATCGACCGCCTCGCCGTCGACCAGATCGGACTTGCTGATGAAGATCTGGTCGGCAAAGCCGACCTGGCGCCGCGCCTCCTGGCGCGTGTCGAGCTGGCCGTCGGCGTGCTTGGCGTCCACCAGCGTCAGCACCGAGTCGAGCAGATAGCTCTCGGCGATCTCGTCGTCCATGAAGAAGGTCTGCGCCACCGGGCCGGGGTCGGCCAGGCCGGTGGTCTCGATCACCACGCGCTCGAAATCGAGCTCGCCCTTGCGCTTCTTCTCCGCCAGGCTCGACAGCGTCGAGCGCAGATCCTCGCGGATCGTGCAGCAGACGCAGCCGTTGTTCATCTGGATGATCTGCTCGCCGGTGTCGGCGACGAGGATCTCGTTGTCGATGCTCTCCTCGCCGAACTCGTTCTCGATCACGGCGATCTTCTGCCCGTGGGCTTCGGTGAGCACGCGCTTGAGCAGCGTCGTCTTGCCCGAGCCCAAGAAGCCGGTGAGGATGGTGGCGGGGATCAGGGCGTTGGACATGGTGCGTGGCTCCAGGGGTGGCTGGCGCAGGTGAGGGCGGCGCTCGCTGCTTCAAGCCGGGCTCGAGTCGGCCCGCGCCGAAGGCACGATCGGGTATTCTCGCGCGACCGCCAATCCCGACACCCGACGTGTCCGATCCCCCTAGTCGCCCGATGCGGCTCGACGCCCGCGCGGGCGAAGCCAAGGACAAGCGCACCCTGTTCGAGCGCGTGGTGGAGTTCCTGTCGCCGGGCCCCGACTCGCGCGACGAGCTGATGGAGACGCTGGCCGACGCCGAGCACCGCGAGCTGATCGCGCCGGAGTCGCGCATCATGCTCGAGGGCGTGATCCGCATGGCCGACATGATCGCCGGCGACGTGATGGTGGCCGCGCCGCGCATGGACCTGCTCGACATCGACGCGCCGTACGACGAGCTGCTGGCGCAGGTGATCGAGACCGGCCACTCGCGCTTCCCGGTCCACGAGGGCCAGCGCGACAACATCATCGGCATCCTGCTGGCCAAGGATCTGCTGAAGCTGCAGCGCGCGCCCGAGCTGAACCTGCGCACGCTGCTGCGGCCGACGGTGTTCGTGCCCGAATCGAAGAACTTGAACGAGCTGCTGCGCGACTTCCGCTCCAACCGCAACCACCTGGCGATCGTGATCGACGAGTTCGGCAACATGGCCGGGCTGATCACCATCGAGGACGTGCTGGAGGAGATCGTCGGCGAGATCGAAGACGAGTTCGACGAGCAGCAGACCGATCGCGGCGTCTACACGCTGGCCGACGGCACGCAGCGCGTGGCCGGCGACGCGGCGATCGCTGCCGTCAACGAGGTCTTCGGCGTTGCGCTGCCCGACGCCGAGTTCGACACCATCGGCGGCCTGGTCGCGCACGAACTGGGCCGCGTGCCGCGGCGCGGCGAGTCGGTGGTGGTGGGTGCGCTGAACTTCACCGTCATGCTCACGCGCGGCGGCGCGGTGCGCTGGTTCCGCGTGACGCCGGTGCCGCGCGGCGAGCCCGCGCCCTGAGCGCGCCCGGCGTGAGGGCAGAGATTGCGCGGCCCTGGCCCCGGGCCGTCGACGCCCTCGTCGCCGCGGCGGCCGGCGCCGCGCAGACGCTGGCGATCGCCGTCACCTCGTCGTGGCCGCTGCAGCTCGCCGCGGTGGCCGTGCTGGCGTGGCGCGTGCGGCAGGCGCGGCCGATGCGTGCCGCGCTGCTCGGCCTGGCCTTCGGCAGCGCATGGCTCGGCACCGCGGTGTGGTGGCTGTTCATCAGCATGCACCGCTATGGTCATCTGCCGGCGCTGATGTCGGCTGCAGCGGTGGCGCTGCTGGCGCTGGCGCTGGCGCTGTACCTCGCGCTCGGGCTCGCGCTCGCGGCGCGCTGGCGCACGGGCCGCGCCGGGCTCGACGGCGCGGCCTTCGTCGCCGCCTGGGTCGGCGCCGAATGGGCGCGCACGGTGCTGTTCACCGGCTTCCCGTGGGCCGGCGCCGGCTATGCACACGTGGATTCGCCGCTTGCGGCGCTGGCGCCCTGGGTCGGCGTGCTCGGCATCGGCGCGGCAGCGGCCGCGCTCGGCGTTGCGCTGTCGCGCCCGCGGCAGCGGCCGGCGGCCGCGTTGCTGGCGCTCGGCGTGCTGGCGCTGCTCGCGCTGCTGCCGCGCCCGGACTTCACCGCGGCCACCGGCACGCTGCGCGTGAACCTGGTGCAGACCAACGTGGCGCAGGACGAGAAGTTCGCCGCCGAGCGCATGCCGGCCACGCTGGCCTGGCTGGCCGAGACGCTGAAGGCCACGAGCGGCGATCTCGTCGTGGCGCCGGAGACCGCGGTGCCGCTGCTGCCGCAGCAGCTGAAGGAGTTCGTGCCCGATTACTGGCCGGCCTTGCAGGCGCGCTTCGACCGCAACGATCAGGCGGCGCTGCTGGGTGTGCCGCTGGGCGACTACGAGCGCGGCTACACCAACTCGGTGGTCGCGCTGACGGCCAGGGGCACGGCGCCGTACCGCTACGACAAGGTGCACCTGGTGCCGTTCGGCGAGTTCATCCCCACGGGCTTTCGTTGGTTCACGACGCTGATGGACATCCCGCTCGGCGACTTCGCGCGCGGCCCGCGCGACGCGCCGTCGTTCGCCTTCCGCGGCGAGCGCATCGCGCCCAACATCTGCTACGAAGATCTGTTCGGCGAGGAGCTGGCGCTGCGTTTCGCCGATGCGGCGCGCGCGCCGACGATCATGGCCAACGTGAGCAACATCGGCTGGTTCGGCGACACGGTCGCAGTGCAGCAGCACCTGCAGATCTCGCGCCTGCGCGCGCTGGAGTTCCAGCGCCCGATGCTGCGCGCCACCAACACCGGCGCGACGGCGATCGTCGATCACCAGGGTCGCGTCAGCGCGATGCTCGCGCCGTTCACGCGTGGCGTGCTCGACGGCACGGTGCAGGGCCGCAGCGGGCTCACGCCCTATGCGTTCTGGGTCTCGCGCCTGGGGCTGTGGCCGTGGCCGCTCGCGGTGGCGCTGGTGTTCGGCCTCGGCGCATGGGCGTCGCGCAGGGCTCGGGGCGCGCCGGCGGCAGGGGCATCGGCGCCCGGCGGCCGCGGGCACGACCCATAGAATTGCCGCTGACGCCGACGCCGCGCATGCTCACGTTCCAACAGATCATTCTCAGACTGCAGACCTATTGGGACGGCCAGGGCTGCGCACTGCTGCAACCGTACGACATGGAAGTCGGTGCCGGCACCAGCCACACCGCGACCTTTCTGCGCGCGCTCGGCCCCGAGCCGTGGAAGGCGGCCTACGTGCAGCCGAGCCGCCGCCCCAAGGACGGCCGCTACGGCGAGAACCCGAACCGGCTGCAGCACTACTACCAGTACCAGGTGGTGCTCAAGCCGGCGCCGGCAAACATCCTCGAGCTGTACCTCGGCTCGCTCGAGGCGCTGGGCTTCGACCTCAAGACCAACGACGTGCGCTTCGTCGAAGACGACTGGGAGAACCCCACGCTCGGCTGCTGGGGCCTGGGCTGGGAGGTGTGGTTGAACGGCATGGAGGTGACGCAGTTCACCTACTTCCAGCAGGTGGGCGGCATCGAGTGCCGGCCCATCACCGGCGAGATCACCTACGGGCTGGAGCGCCTGGCGATGTACATCCAGGGCGTCGAGAGCCTGTTCGATCTGGTGTGGGCGCCGGGCGTGAGCTATCGCGACGTGTACCACCAGAACGAGGTCGAGCAGAGCGCCTACAACTTCGAGCACAGCGACGTGGAGTTCCTGCTGCTCGCCTTCGGCCGCCACGAGGCGCAGGCGCAGAACCTGATGCAGCAGCAGCTCGCGCTGCCCGCCTACGAGCAGGTGCTCAAGGCCGCGCACACCTTCAACCTGCTCGACGCGCGCGGCGCGATCAGCGTCACCGAGCGCGCGGCGTACATCGGCCGCATCCGCAACCTGGCGCGCGCCGTGGCGCAGAGCTACCTCGACAGCCGCGCCCGGCTCGGCTTCCCGATGGCGCCCAAGGCCTGGTCCGGCGAAGTGCTGGCGCAGCTCGCGGCGAAGAAGAAGGGCGACGACGCGGGGGCGAAGGTATGACGGGTGCAGCGAGGAACCTGCTCGTCGAGCTGCAGGTCGAGGAGCTGCCGCCGAAAGCGCTGTCGCGCCTGGGCGAGGCCTTCGCGCACGAACTGCTCGCGAGCCTGAAGGCGCAGGGCCTGGCCGGCGAACATGCAGCGGTCACCGCGTTTGCCACACCGCGGCGCCTGGCGGCGCTGGTGACGGCGGTGGCCGCAGTGGCCGCCGACCGCGAGGTGCTGCGCAAGGTGATGCCGGTGGCGGTGGCGCTCGACGCGCAGGAGCGGCCGACGCCGGCGCTGCGCAAGGCGCTGGCCAAGCTCGGCCGCGAAACGCTGGCAGACACCTGGCCCAACGCCGGCGACGGCCACGACCGCCTGCTCGTGCAGAGCGACGGCAAGGCCGACGCGATCTTCCTGCGCTCGCTCGAACGCGGCGTCACGTTGGCGGCCGGGCTGCAAGCGGCGCTCGACCACACGCTGGCCAAGCTGCCGATTCCCAAGGTCATGAGCTACCAGCTCGACGCCTCATCGGGGCCGCAGGTGCAGCCGGGCTGGACCACCGTGCACTTCGTGCGCCCGGCGCATGGCCTGGTGGCGCTGCACGGCGCCGACGTGGTGCCGGTCAGCGCGCTCGGCCTCAGCTCCGGCCGCGCCACGCGCGGTCACCGCTTCGAGGCCGCGGCGGACCCGGTCATGCTGCAGGGTGCCGACCACTACGAACAGCAGCTGCTCGAGCAGGGCGCGGTGATCGCGCGCTTCGAGCATCGCCGCGCCGAGATCGCACGCCAGCTGCAGCATGCCGCGCACGAGCAGGGCCTGCAGCCGATCGACGACGACGCGCTGCTCGACGAGGTGACCGCGCTGGTCGAGCGCCCGCAGGTGCTGCGCTGCCGCTTCGACGCGGCGTTCCTCGCCGTGCCGCCCGAGTGCCTCGTCCTGACGATGAAGGCCAACCAGAAGTACTTCCCGCTGCTCGACCGCGACGGCAAGCTGACCAATCAGTTCCTCGTGGTCAGCAACATCCGGCCCGCCGACCCGAGCGCGGTGGTCCAGGGCAACGAGCGCGTCGTGCGGCCGCGGCTGGCCGACGCCAAGTTCTTCTTCGACCAGGACCGCAAGCGCACGCTCGAGTCGCGCCTGGCCGGGCTCGACAAGGTGGTCTATCACGCCAAGCTGGGCTCGATGGGCGAGCGCGTGGCGCGCGTGCGCTCGCTCGCGCATGCCATCGGCGCGCAGTTGCGCGGCGCCGCGCTCGCCGCGCAGGCCGACCGCGCGGCGCAGCTCGCCAAGGCCGATCTGCTGACCGACATGGTCGGCGAGTTTCCCGAGCTGCAGGGCATCATGGGCGGCTACTACGCGCGCCACGACGGCGAGAACGAGGCCGTGGCCTTCGCGGTGGAAGACCACTACAAGCCGCGCTTCGCCGGCGACGCGCTGCCGCGCAACGAGGTCGGCCTCGTCGTCGCGCTGGCCGACAAGCTGGAGACGCTGGCCGGGCTGTTCGGCATCGGCCAGGTGCCCACCGGCGACCGCGATCCGTTCGCGCTGCGCCGCCATGCGCTCGGCGTGATCCGCATGCTGGTCGAGCGCGACCTGCCGCTCGCCGCCCCCGAGCTGGTGGCGCTGGCGGGTCGCGCCTGCGGCACCGACGCGCAGGCCTTGCAGGCGCTGACGGCGTTCATCGACGAGCGGCTGGTGGGCTATCTGCGCGATCTCGGCTACAGCGCGCAGGAAGTCGACGCGGTGGTCGCCGTGCGGCCGCCGCGCTGGGGCGAGCTGCCGCAGCGCCTCGCGGCCGTGCGTGCGTTCGCCGCGCTGCCCGAGAGCCCGTCGCTCGCCGCCGCCAACAAGCGCATCGCCAACATCCTGCGCAAGAGCGAGTCGGCGCCTGCCGCCACGGCCGACCCGGCGCGCTTCGTCGAGCCGGCCGAGCGCGCGCTGGCCGACGCGGTGCGCGCCGTGCAGCCCGGGGCCGACGCGCATGTGGAGGCCGGGCGCTACACCGAGTCGCTGCGCGAGCTGGCGGCGCTGAAGACGCCGGTCGATGCCTTCTTCGACGGCGTGATGGTCAATGCCGAAGACCCGGCGCTGCGCGCCAACCGCCTGGCGCTGCTGGCCTCGCTGCACCGTGCGATGAACCGCGTGGCCGATCTGTCGCGCCTGGCCGTTTGATCCATACCGGGGAGCACGCCGCATGCAGCCCATCGACAAGCTCGTGATCCTCGGCCGCGACGGCATCCTCAACACCTACCGCGACGACCACGTGAAGTCGCCCGACGAGTGGGAGCCCGTGCCCGGCGCGCTCGAGGCCGTGGCGCGGCTCAACCACGCCGGCTGGCACACGGTGGTGGCCACCAACCAGGCCGGCATCGGCCGCGGCATGATCGACATGGCGGCCATCAACGCCATCCATGCGCACATGATCCACTGCCTGCACCAGGCCGGCGGCCGGCTCGATGCGGTGTTCTTCTGCCCGCACACGCCGGAAGACGAATGCGATTGCCGCAAGCCCAAGCCCGGGCTGATGCTGCAGATCGCGCGGCGCTACGGTATCGAGCTGCAGAGCGTGCCGATGGTGTGCGACACGCTGCGCGACCTGCTCGCCGCGCAGGCCGCCGGCTGCGAGCCGCACCTGGTGCGCAGCGGCCGCGCCGAGCGCCTCACGGCCGACGAGCTGCGCGCCATCGTCGCGCAGGTGCCCGCCACCGAGGTGCACCGCGACCTCGGCGCGTTCGCCGAGTTCCTGCTCGAACGCGAACACGTGCCGACCTCGGGCCCCGGCGGGCTGCACTGACGATGCAGCGCCTCGGCTGGGCGCTGCGCTCGGCGCTGTACATGCTGTGGCTGCTGGCCACCGTGGTGCCCTACGCGATCCTCGTGATCCTGGCCTCGCTGGTGCTGCGCGGGCCGGCGCTGTGGTGGTTCATGGTGGTGTGGCTGCGCATGGCGATGTGGGGTTCGCGCCGGATCTGCGGCGTGCACGCGCGGGTGCAAGGCCTCGAGAACGTGCCCACCGCGGCCGACGGCACGGCCGCCGTGCTGCTCGCCCCCAAGCACCAGAGCACCTGGGAGACCTTCGCGCTGCCGACGCTGATGCCGCACCCGCTGGCCTACGTGTTCAAGCGCGAGCTGCTGCTGATCCCGTTCTTCGGCTGGGCCATGGCGCGGATGGACATGATCCACATCGACCGCAGCAAGCGCGCCGAGGCCTGGGCCAAGGTCGCCGCGCAGGGCCGGCGGCTGATGAGCGAGGGCGTGTGGGTCATCATGTTCCCCGAAGGCACGCGCACGCCGCGCGGCAGCCAGGGCACCTACAAGAGCGGCGCGTCGCGCCTGGCGGTGACCACCGGCACGCCGATCGTGCCGATCGCCGTCACCTCGGGCCGCTGCTGGCCGCGCAAGAGCTTTCTGCTGCGGCCCGGCGTGATCGACGTGTCGATCGGCAAGCCGATTGCGAGCGTCGGCCGCGAGCCCGACGAGCTGATGCGCGAGGTCGAGGCCTGGATCGAGGCCGAGATGCGCCGCCTCGACCCCGAGGCCTATCCGGCGTCGCCGCCGGTCGGGGCCGGTGCGCGCTTCGACCGCGGAGCGCGGGCATGACGCCGCTCGACCGCGCCGGCGACCCGCTGCAGCTGTCGCTGTTCGATCCGTTCGAGCCGGCACTGCCGGTGGCTGCTGCGCCCGCCGCACCGCGCCCGGCCGATCGGCCGCACGAGCCGGCGCTGCCGGGCGCCGCCGACGCGCCGCTGGCGCACCCGCGCGCCAACCGCATGGTGCTGCTCGCCGGTGCGCGCGTGCACTACGAGCTGCGCCGCGCGCGCCGGCGCAGCATCGGCATGTCGGTCGGGCTCGAGGGGCTGGCCGTCAGCGCGCCGCGCTGGGTCGGCCTCGGCGAGATCGAGCAGGCGCTGCGCGAGCGCGCCGAGTGGATCGTGCGCAAGCTGCGCGAGCAGCGCGAGCGCCGCGCCAGGCTGGAGGCCGCGCGCATCGCCTGGGGCGACGGCGCGCGCGTGCCGTTCCTGGGGCGCCACGTGCGCGTGGTGCTGGATCCCGAGATCGTCGGCGCGGTGCTGCACGAGGCCAGCGCCGACGAGCCGCGCCTGCACGTGGGCCTGCCGCGCCAGGCGCTGTCGCACCAGGTGCGCGACGCGGTGCAAAGCTGGCTGCAGCGCCAGGCGCGGCGGGTGTTCGAGGAGCGCTGCGCGCAGATCGCGCCGCGCCTGGGCGTGCGCGTGAAGCGCCTGGCGCTCAGCTCGGCCGCCACGCGCTGGGGCAGCGCCAATGCCAACGGCTCGATCCGGCTGCACTGGCGGCTGATCCACTTCGGCCTGCCGGTGATCGACTACGTGACCGCGCACGAACTCGCGCACCTGCGCGAGATGAACCACAGCCCGGCCTTCTGGGACATCGTGCGTTCGGTGGCGCCGCAGTACGAGCACGCGCGCAGGCAGCTTGACGAAGACGCTATGCCGGCGTTCGACTGACCGGGAAATCCCCACAGCGGGGGATGCGCCGGCGGCGCTGGCATGGTGCACACTCTCGGCTCCGCTGTCGTTGCTGTGGAAGCGGAGGGGGTGTTAGGGAGAGGGGGGCCGACAGAACAGGCTCGGGCGGCGGCAGGCTGATCAGGCCTGCCGCCGTTTTTCATGCGCGGCGGCCCGCCGGCGGGGCGCGATCGGCGAACGGGCAGAATCGGGATTCGTCCCGATCCACCCGCCCCGGCCGTGAGCACCGACCTGAAGGAACTGTTCGACACCAACCGCGCCTGGGCCGAGGCCACCGAGCGCCGCTCGCCGGGCTTCTTCACGCGGCTGCTGCAGCAGCAGGCACCGCAGTATCTGTGGATCGGCTGCGCCGACAGCCGCGTGCCGGCCAACGAGATCGTCGGGCTGCTGCCGGGCGAGCTGTTCGTGCACCGCAACGTGGCCAACGTGGTGGTGCATTCGGACCTCAACTGCCTGTCGGTGGTGCAGTTCGCGATCGACCAGCTGAAGGTGCAGCACATCATCGTCGTCGGTCACTACGGCTGCAGCGGCGTGCGCGCGGCGATGCTCAGCACGCGCGTCGGCGTGGCCGACAACTGGCTGCGCCACGTGCAGGACGTGCGCAACAAGCACAAGGTCTTCGTCGACGCCTTGCGCGACGACGAGATCCGCCACCAGGCACTGTGCGAGCTCAACGTGCTGGAGCAGTCGCTCAACGTCTGCGAGACCACCGTGGTGCAGGACGCCTGGGCGCGCGGCCAGTCGGTGGTGGTGCACGGCTGGGTCTACGGCCTGCACAACGGCCTGCTGCAGGACCTGCAGATGACGGTGCCCGGCGCGGCCGAAGTCGGCGCGGCCTACGGGCTGGCCCTGGGCGCGCTGAAGACGCGCTACGCACGCACATGACGATCGCCCCATGACGTTTCCCACCCAGCTCAACGACACGCGCGCGTTCCACATCGCCCAGGCGCTGCTCGACGGTTTCAACCGCCACTACCGGCTGTTCCGCGCCGCGAGCGCGGCGGCCAAGGTGCGCTTCGAGGCGGCCGACTGGCACGGCCAGCAGCGCGCCCAGCGCGAGCGCATCGAGTTCTACGACCAGCGCGTCGACGAGGCCGTGCAGCGGCTGCAGCGCGAGTTCGACATCACGCATCTGTCGATGGACAGCTGGCAGCAGGTGAAGCTGCACTACGTGGGCCTGCTGATCGACCACCACCAGCCCGAGCTGGCCGAGACCTTCTTCAACTCGGTGACCACCAAGATCCTGCACCGCGACTACTTCCGCAACGACTTCATCTTCGTGCGGCCGGCGGTCTCCACCGAGTACATCGAGAACGACGAGCCGGCGGCGCTGCCGACCTACCGCGCCTACTACCCGACGCGCGAGTCGCTGCACGAGACGCTGATGCGGGTGATCGACAACTTCCAGCTGCGCCGCGAGTTCGAGGACCTGTCGCGCGACGTGCACGACGTGATGACCGCGCTGCACGCCCATACCGGCGAGGTGCGGCTGCGCACGAACTTCCAGATCCAGGCGCTGTCGAGCCTGTTCTACCGCAACAAGGGCGCCTACGTGGTCGGCAAGATCGTCAACGGCTTCGTCGAGACGCCGTTCGCGCTGCCGATCCTGCACACGCCGGGCGGGCAGCTGGTGATCGACACCGCGCTGTTCGGCGAGGACGACCTGCAGCTGCTGTTCAGCTTCGCGCGCGCCTACTTCCTCGTCGACATGGAGGTGCCCAGCGCCTACGTGCAGTTCCTGCGCACGCTGATGCCGCGCAAGCCGCGCTCGGAGATCTACAACGCGCTCGGGCTGCAGAAGCAGGGCAAGAACCTCTTCTACCGCGACTTCCTCTACCACCTGCGCCATTCGGGCGACCGCTTCCGCGTCGCGCCCGGCATCAAGGGCATGGTGATGCAGGTGTTCGACCTGCCGAGCTTCCCGTTCGTGTTCAAGGTCATCAAGGACTTCTACCCGCCGCAGAAGGACACCTCGCGCGAGCTGATCCAGCACAAGTACCAGCTCGTCAAGCAGCACGACCGCGTCGGCCGCATGGCCGACACGCTGGAGTACAGCAACGTCGCCTTCCCGCGCCACCGCTTCGAGCCCGAGCTGGTGGCCGAGCTGCGCCACTACTGCCCCAGCATGATCGAGGAGGTGGGCGACACGCTGGTGATCAAGCACGTCTACATCGAGCGGCGCATGATCCCGCTGAACATCTACCTGCACGATGCCGACCGGCGCCAGATCGAGGCCGCGGTGATCGAGTACGGCAACGCGATCAAGGACCTGGTCGCCGCCAACATCTTCCCCGGCGACATGCTGTGGAAGAACTTCGGCGTCACGCGCCAGGGCAAGGTGGTGTTCTACGACTACGACGAGATCGAGTACATCACCGACTGCAAGTTCCGCAAGGTGCCCGAGCCGCGCACCGAGGAGGACGAGCTTTCCGGCGAGATCTGGTACGCGGTGGGCCCGAAGGATGTCTTCCCCGAGACCTTCGGCCCCTTCCTGCTCGGCAACCCGGAGGTGCGCGACGTGTTCATGCGCCACCACGCCGACCTGCTCGACCCGGCGTTCTGGCAGGGCCACAAGGAGCGCATCCTCGCCGGCCACGTGCACGACGTGTTCCCCTACGACCCCGAGCGCCGCTTCGAGGCGCAGCGGCGCGCTCGCGCTGCCGAGGCGGCGCAGCCGCTGCCGGCCTGATCGTGCGCGACTGGTTCGAGCTGGCCAGCTTCGCCGTCACGGTGATCGGCCTGCCGTTCGCGATCGCGGTGTTCGTGCTGCAGCAGCGCAAGGAGCGCGAGAACGAGGAGGAGGAGGCCTACCAGCACCTCTCCGACGCGTACAACGACTTCCTGAAGGTCGTGCTCGCCAACGCCGACCTGCACCTGCGCACCAACACGCCGCTGCCGAGCCCCTCGCCGGAGCAGAACGAGCGCATGATGGTGATCTTCGACATGTTGATCTCGCTCTTCGAGCGGGCGTATCTGGTGGCGTACAAGACCGACATGGGCGAGATCGAGCAGCGGCGCTGGAACAGCTGGGACGACTACATGCGCGAATGGTGCCGCCGCGACGATTTCTACAACGCCCTGCCGCTGCTGCTGCGCGGCGAGGATCCGCAGTTCCAGCAGTACATCAAGGGCGTCGCGCAGGCGGAGCGCGGCGGCATTCTGCCCTCGGTTTTCTGACCACCGAACCCACGGAGGATATTCATCATGGCTGATTCCATCGTCATCGCATCCGCGGCCCGCACCCCCATCGGCGGCCTGCTCGGCGACTTCGCACCGCTCGCGGCCTGGGAGCTCGGCGCCGTGGCCGTCAAGGCGGCCATCGAGCGCGCCGGCGTGAGCCGCGACAGTGTCGACGAGGTGCTGCTCGGCAACTGCCTCATGGCCGGCCAGGGCCAGGCGCCGGCGCGCCAGGCGATGCGCAAGGCCGGGCTGCCCGATTCCACCGGCGCGGTCACGCTGAGCAAGATGTGCGGCTCGGGCATGCGGGCGATGATGTTCGCGCACGACATGCTGGCCGCCGGCTCGGCCAGCGTGATGGTCGCCGGCGGCATGGAGAGCATGACCAACGCGCCGCACCTCGCGTTCGCGCGCAAGGGCATCAAGTACGGCGCCGCGCAGCTGTACGACCACATGGCGATCGACGGCCTCGAAGACGCCTACGAGCGCGGCAAGGCGATGGGCGTGTTCGCCGAGCAATGCGTCGCCAAGTACGGCTTCAGCCGTGAGGCGCAGGACCAGTTCGCCATCGCCTCCACGCAGCGCGCCAAGGCCGCCAACGAGGACGGCAGCTTCGAGTGGGAGATCGCGCCGGTCACGCTGCCGGGCAAGGCTGGCGACACCGTATTCAAGCGCGACGAGCAGCCGTTCAAGGCCAAGCTCGACAAGATCGCAGGCCTGAAGCCCGCGTTCAAGAAAGACGGCACGATCACGGCCGCGTCCTCGTCGAGCATCTCCGATGGTGCTGCCGCGTTGGTGCTGATGCGCGAGTCCACCGCGGCCAAGACCGGCGCGCGCCCGGTGGCGCGCATCGTCGCGCACGCGGTGCACGCGCAGGCGCCCGAGTGGTTCACCACCGCGCCGGTGGGTGCGATCCAGAAGGTACTGGCCAAGGCCGGCTGGGACGCCAAGGCCGTGAACCTGTGGGAAGTCAACGAAGCCTTCGCCGCGGTCACGCTGGCGGCGATGGCCGAGTTCAAGCTGCCGCACGAGATCGTCAACGTGCACGGCGGCGCCTGCGCGCTGGGCCACCCCATCGGCGCCAGCGGCGCGCGCATCGTCGTCACGCTGCTCGGCGCGCTGAAGAAGCGCGGCCTCAAGAAGGGTGTGGCCGCGCTGTGCATCGGCGGCGGCGAGGCTACGGCATTGGCGGTGGAGCTGCTCTGAGCCCCGGCGGCTGGCCACGGCTGCGGCGCGCGCATGGATGAACGCCGCGCGCGCCAGCTCGTGCTGGTGCAGGCCTTCGACGCTGCCGATTCGCCGCTGTGGACCCCGGAGGACCGTGACTGGGCCTCCAGGCTCGCGGCGCAGACGGCGCCGGCCGCTGCATCGCCCGAGGCGCTGCTCGCCGAGCGCGCGCACCATGCGGTGCAGCGCCTCGCGCCGCGCGACGCCGGCGTGCGGCGCTGGATCGAGCGCTCGCCCTGGCGCTGGCGCTGGCTGTTCGGCGCCGCAGCGGTGGGCGCGGCCTTCGGCCTGCTGGCCGACCTGCTCGGCCGCGAGCCGCACATCGATCTGCTGGCGCCGCCGGTGTGGGCCATCGTGGCCTGGAACCTCGTGGTCTACGCCTGGCTCGTGGTGCACGCGCTGCGCAGCAAACCGGACCGGCCCGGCCTCGTCAGGCGCACGCTCACGCGCTGGTGGCAGCGCGCGGCCGGCCGCGGGCCGCTGCGGCAGGCGAGCCTGCGCTGGGCGCGCGCCTCGGGCGGCCTCACGCTGGCGCGGGCGACGCTGGTGATGCACCTGGCCGCCGCTGCCCTGGCCGGCGGCGTGATGGCCGGGCTTTACCTGCGCGGGCTGGTGTTCGACTACCGCGTCGGCTGGCAGAGCACCTTCCTCGCTGCGGAGACCGTGCACACGCTGCTCGGTTTCGGCATGGCGCCGGCCAGCGCGCTCACCGGCATCGGCGTGCCCGACGCCGCCGGCATCGCGGCGCTGCGCATCACGCCGCAGGCGCCGCAGGCCAGCGCGAGCGCGGCGCCGTGGATCCATCTGTACGCGGCCACGCTGCTGCTGGTGGTGGTGCTGCCGCGGCTCGCGCTCGCCGCGGTGGCGGCGGCGCAGGCCTGGGTGCGCTCGCGGCGGGTCGAGCTGCCGCTGCAGGAGGATCCGGCGCTCGCCGCGCTGCACCGCTACCGCCGCCACGGCCCGGTGCTCGTGCGCGTGCTGCCCTATGCGGCGCCGCCGGCGGCGCAGGCCGCGCTCGGCCTGCGTGCGCTGCTGGCCGAGGTCTACGGCGACGACATGCAGCTGCAGATCGGCGCCACCATCGCCGTCGGCGACGAGGACGCCGGAGCCGAGCGCGCTGGTGACGGCGAGCCCGCCTTGCTGGTGGGCCTGGCCGAGCTCGGCTCCACGCCCGAGGTCGAGCACCACGGCCGCTTCGTGCGCGCGCTGCGCACGCGTGCGCCGGGCGCCGCGCTGCTGTGGATCGTCGACGAGGCCGACTTCGTGCGCCGCTTCGCGGCACTGCCCGCTCGCCTGGAGGAGCGCCGCGTCGCCTGGCGCGACTGGGCCGCGCGCGAAGGCCTGCGCTGCCTCAGCGTGGATCTCGGTGCGCCGCTCGCCGACGCCACCAAGGCGGCGATCGACACGCTGTTCGCGACATGAACGCCGAGGTGACCCCCCCGGGGCAGACCGTGGCGATCAGCCTGGTCTCGCACACCAACGCCGGCAAGACCACGCTCGCGCGCACGCTGCTGCGGCGTGACATCGGCGAGGTGCGCGACGCGCCGCACGTGACCGAGTTCGCCGAGGACCACCTGCTGCTGAAGACCGATGCCGGCGACGAGCTGCGCCTGTGGGACACGCCCGGCTTCGGCGACAGCGTGCGGCTGGCCCGGCGCATGCGGCAGCAGGGCAACCCGATCGGCTGGTTCCTGAGCGCCGTGTGGGACCGCTGGCGCGACCGGCCGTTCTGGGGCAGCCAGCAGGCGCTGCGCCAGGTGCGCGACGGCGCCGACGTGGTGCTGTACCTCGTCAACGCCGCCGAGTCCCCTCAGGCTGCGGGTTATGTGGCGAGCGAGATGGAGCTGCTGGCCTGGACCGGCAGGCCGGTGGTGGTGCTGCTCAACCAGCTCGGCGCGCCGCGGCCGCCCGCCGCCGAGGCGGCCGACGTGCAGGCCTGGCAGCGCCACCTCGCGCCGCTGGCCAAGGTGGCGCAGGTGCTGCCGATGGACGCCTTCGCGCGCTGCTGGGTGCAGGAGCTGACGCTGCTGCGCGCGGTGGAGTCCGCGCTGCCGGCCGACAAGGCCGCGGCGATGCAGCGCCTGCGCGAGAGCTGGACGCGCACGCGCAAGGCCACCTTCGAGCGCGCGCTCGACGGGCTGTCGCGCAGCGTGGCACGGCTCGCCGCGGCGCGGCAGGCCGTCGAATCCGGCGGTGGTGGCTTCACGGAGGCGATGCGCCGGCTGACGCAGCTGTTCGGCGAGCGCGCCGACAACGGCCCGGCCGACCGCGCGCAGGCGGCGCTCGCCGCCGCGCTCGACGACGAGGTGCGCGCCAGCACCGGCGAGCTGATCGCGCTGCACGGCCTGGAGGGCCGCGCGCAGGGCGAGATTTTGTCGCGCGTGGCGACGCAGTTCGAGCGCCGCGATCGCGTCGACGAGGGCAAGGCCGCGGTGCTCGGCGGCATGCTTTCGGGCGCGCTGGCCGGGCTCAAGGCCGACCTTGCCACCGGCGGGCTCACGCTCGGCGGCGGGCTGCTGGCCGGCGGCATCCTCGGCGCGCTCGGTGCGGCAGGCCTGGCGCGCGGCATCAACGTGATGCGCGGCGGCGGCGCGCCGTGGGTGGGCTGGAGCGCGCAGGCGATGGGGCCGATCGTCGAGTCGGCGCTGCTGCGCTACCTCGCCGTGGCGCATTTCGGCCGCGGCCGCGGGCAGTGGGCCGAGGGCGAGGCGCCGGCGCACTGGCGCGAGGTGGTGGACAGCGCGCTGGCGCCGCATCAGGCCGCGCTGCAGGCGCTGTGGGGCACGCGCGCCGACCGGCTCGACGCGCCCGACGAACGCGAGCGCATCGCGCAGGCGCTGCAGCCGCTGATGCGCGCGGCGGCGGCCGACGCGCTCGCGGCGCTGTACCCGGCCGAATGGCCCGCGCTGCAGGCCGCCGAATGGCCGGCGCTGCAGGCGGCCGGATCGTCGCCGCCGCCGGCTGCAGCATCGGCGGCGTGAGCAAGCGCAGAATGCCCGCCGGCGCGGCGCCGACAATCGAGCGCACGGCCTCGACCCATCCACGACGATCATGAAGGTGCTCGTACTCGGCGCATCGCGCGGCATCGGCCTCGAGCTGGTGCGGCAATACCGCGCCGACGGCCACGCGGTGACGGCCACCGCGCGCGACGATGCCGGCGCCTCGCGGCTGGCCGCACTCGGCGCGCATCCGCTGACGCTCGACGTGGCCGATCTGGCCAGCTGCGCGGGTCTCGCGTGGTCGCTCGACGGCGAGGCCTTCGACGCCGTCTGGCTGGTGGCCGGCGTGTACGGCCCGCGCACGCAGGGCCTGGAGCCGCCGTTGCCGGCCGACTTCGACCGCGTGATGCACACCAACGTGCTGGCCGCGATGCGGCTGCTGCCGCTGGTGGCCGGGCACCTCGCGCCGCTCGCGCGCATCGGCGTGCTGTCGACGCGCATGGCCTCGATCGGCTCGCGCAGCGCGAGCAGCGGCTGGCTCTATCGCGCATCGAAGGCGGCGATGAATTCGCTGGTCAAGGACGCATCGCTCGGCCTCGCCGGCAAGGCCATCTGCGTGGCCTTCCACCCCGGCTGGGTGAAGACCGACATGGGCGGCGCGCAGGCCACGCTCGCCGTGGAGCAGAGTGTGGCCGACCTGCGCCGCACGCTGCACGGCGTCGGTGCCGAATCGAACGGCAGCTTCCTGAACCACGACGGTCAACCGATCGCGTGGTGACCATCGCGTGGTGAACATCGCCCGAGCGCGGACCCCGAGGAGACGATTCGCATGCTGCTGAGCGACGACCACCGCGCCGTGCAGGACGCCGTGCGCACCTTCGTGCAGGAGCGCATCGCACCCCACGCCGCGCGCTGGGACAAGGAGCACCACTTTCCGAAGGCCGAGCTGCGCGGGCTGGCCGAGCTGGGCTGCTACGGCGTGGCCGTGCCCACCGAGCACGACGGCGCCGGGCTCGACTACCTGGCGCTGGCGGTGATCCTCGAGGAGATCGCCGCCGGCGATGGCGCCACGAGCACGGTGGTCAGCGTCAACAACTGCCCGGTGTGCTCGATCCTGATGGCCTTCGGCAACGAGGATCAGAAGCGGCGCTTTCTCGCGCCGCTGGCGCGCGGCGACATGCTCGGCGCGTTCTGCCTTACCGAGCCGCACGTGGGCTCCGAGGCGGGTGGGCTGAAGACCACCGCGGTGCGAGTCAAGGATGGCGACGGCGACCACTACGTGCTCAACGGCGTCAAGCAGTTCATCACCAGCGGCAAGAACGGCGACGTGGCGATCGTGATGGCGGTGACCGACAAGGCCGCCGGCAAGAAGGGGATCAGCGCGTTCCTGGTGCCCACGTCGAGCCCGGGTTATGTCGTCGCCCGGCTCGAAGACAAGATGGGCCAGCATGCCAGCGACACCGCGCAGATCGTGTTCGAGAACTGCCGCGTGAGCGCGGCCAACCGGCTGGCCGACGAAGGCATGGGCCTCAAGATCGCGCTGTCGGGCCTCGAAGGCGGGCGCATCGGCATCGCCAGCCAGAGCGTCGGCATGGCGCGCGCAGCGTTCGAGGCGGCGCTGCAGTACGCCAAGGAGCGCAAGGCCTTCGGCCAGCCGATCTTCGAGCACCAGGCGGTGCAGTTCAAATTGGCCGACATGGCCACGCAGATCGAGGCCGCGCGCCAGCTGATCTGGCACGCCGCGGTGCTGAAAGACGCCGGCCGCCCGTGCCTGAAGGAAGCCGCGATGGCCAAGCTCAACGCCAGCGAGATGGCCGAGCGCGTGTGCTCGGCGGCGATTCAGGTTTTCGGCGGCTACGGCTACGTGAGCGACTTCCCGGTCGAGCGCATCTACCGCGACGTGCGCGTCACGCAGATCTACGAAGGCACGAGCGAGGTGCAGAAGATCTTGATCGGCCGGGCGCTGGCGTAGCCGGCGCGACGGTCGCCCGCGATGTCGGGCGGGCGCCGGCATGGCGCGATGCGACCTCTCGTGTGGGCGAGGCCGCATCTACACTCGAACCATGGACACGACGCTGAGGCAGCGGTTCACGCAGTCGGTGCCCTTCGACGAGTTTCGCGTCTGGGGGCAGCAGATGCGGCCCGTGTTGCTGGCCGCCGGCATCGAGCCGGCCTGTCTCGGCGCGCTCGAATACGTCTGCACGGAGCTTCTCAACAACGTCGTCGACCATTCGTCGGCGGCGCTGGCTGAGGTGGGCTTCGACTGGAGCACCGACTCCGTCGCGTTTTGCATCGAGGACAACGGCCTCGGCGTCTTCGAGGTCGTGCGGGCGGCGCATGGATTGACATCGCTGGAAGATGCCGCCCTGCTGCTGCTCAAGGGCAAGGTCACGAGCGATCCACGGCGGCATACCGGCGAAGGCCTGTTCTTTGCGGCGCGGGTCTGCGAGTGGTTCTGCATTCAGTCGTCGTCACTGGGCCTTTCGCTCGAGACGCCTGGCGCCTGGGCGTTCGAGTCGCCCGATGAGCGCGTTGCCGGCACGCGCATCCGCACCCGGGTCAGCCGCCCGAACGTTCCGGACTTGAAGCGGCTGTTCGACGAGTTTTGTCCGCAGCCGGAGCTGCGCTTCAATCGCACCTTGGTGCAGGTCGGATTGCTGCGGCATGCGGACGGCGAGCTTGTCTCCCGTTCGCAGGGCAAGCGCTTGGTGCTGGGGCTGGATCGATTCACCAGCGTGACCTTCGATTTCGCCGGCGTCGAGCGCATGAAGCAGGGCTTCGCCGACGAGGTGTTCAGGGTATGGCGCGAGGCCCACCCCGGGATTCAGGTCGACGTGACGCATGTGACGGCGGACGTCGACCGCATGCTGAGGCACGTCGGCTTCGTGCCGGGCCCCGCGCTGCCGCCGGCCGCTTGACCGGCCTCAAGCCCGATCCTTGAACTGCGACAAGGTGCCGCGGCGCCGGCGTGGGGCACAGTGCCCGACCCGCATGATGAACGCGCCGCGCAAGCCCCAACTGGTCTGCCCCGCCGGCTCGCTGCGGGCCCTGCAGGCCGCCGTCGATGCTGGCGCCGACGCGGTCTACCTCGGCCTGAAGGACGCCACCAACGCGCGCAACTTCGCGGGCCTGAACTTCGACGATGCACAGGTGCGCGAGGGCGTGCGCTACGCGCATGCGCGCGGGCGCCAGGTGCTGATGGCGCTGAACACCTTTGCCGACGCGCGCGACGATGCACCGTGGCGCCGCGCGGTCGACCGCGCGGCCGATTTCGGCGCCGATGCGCTGATCGTCGCCGACACCGCGGTGATGGCCTATGCGCGCGACCATCAGCCGCAGCTGCGGCTGCACCTGTCGGTGCAGGCCTCGGCCACCACCTACGAGGCGATCGAGTTCTACCGCGAGCGCTACGGCATCCAGCGCGCGGTGCTGCCGCGCGTGCTCACGCTGTCGCAGGTGCAGCACGTGATCCGCCACACGCCGGTGCAGATCGAGGTGTTCGGCTTCGGCAGCCTGTGCGTGATGGTCGAGGGGCGTTGCGCGCTGTCGTCGTACGTCACCGGCAAGTCGCCCAACAACGCCGGCGTGTGCTCGCCGGCCGCGGCCGTGCGCTGGGAAGAGGGCGCCGACGGCGTGCGCGCGCGGCTGGGCGGCGTGCTGATCGACGTCTACGCGCCCGACGAGCCGCGCGGCTACCCCACGCTGTGCAAGGGGCGCTTCGTCGTCGACGGCGAGCGCGGCTACGCGATCGAGGAGCCGACCAGCCTCGACACGCTGGCCATCCTGCCGCAGCTGATCGAGGCCGGCGTGGCGGCGATCAAGATCGAGGGCCGCCAGCGCAGCACCAACTACGTGGCCGAGGTCACGCGCGTGTGGCGCGCCGCGATCGACCATGCGGCCAGCGGCGCGCGCTGGTCGGTGCAGCCGGCGTGGAGCGCCGGCCTGGCGCGCTGGGCCGAGGGCCAGCAACACACGCTGGGCGCCTACGACCGCCCCTGGCGCTGAGGCACGAGCGCAATGACGATCCCCGCTGCCGCGCTCGAGCTCACGGTCGGCCCGCTGCAGTACTGGTGGCCGCGGCCGGCGTTGATGGCGCTGTACGCCGAGGTGGCCGACAGCCCGGCGCGGCACGTGGTGCTCGGTGAGCTGGTGTGCTCGCGGCGCAACGAGTTCAAGCTCGACGACTGGATCGCGATCGCGCGCGAGCTCGCGCAGGCCGGCAAGACGGTTACGCTGGCCACGCAGGCGCTGGTGATGAGCGAGGCCGAGCTGCGCACGCTGCGCCGCATCGTCGAGCAGGACGAGTTCGCGGTCGAGGCCGGCGACGCGTCGGCGCTGCGCGCGCTGGCGGCGGCGCACGCGGCGCGGCCTTCGCGCCTGCCGTTCGTGATCGGGCCGCACGTCAACATCTACAACCGCGCCGCGCTGGTCGAGCATGCGCGGCTGGGCGCGGGCGCCTGGGTGCCGCCGCTGGAGCTGCCGATCGAGGCCGTGGCCGCGATCAACCCGCCGCAGCAGCCGGTGGCGGGCGCCGGCGGAGCCATCGTCACCGAGATGTTCGTGTTCGGCCGCCTGCCGCTGGCGTTCTCGGCACGCTGCTTCACCGCGCGGCACCACCGCCTCAACAAGGACGAGTGCGACTTCCGTTGCCGCGACGATGCCGACGGCCTGCTGATGTGCAGCAGCACCGGCGAGCCGTTCCTGGTGCTCAACGGCATCCAGACGCAGTCGGCCGGCGTGCAGGCGCTGCTGGCGCACGGCGATGCGCTGCGCGCTGCCGGCGTGTCGCGCGTGCGGCTGTCGCCCTGCAGCGGCGGCTTCGCGCAGGTGCTGCAGGTCTTCGATGCGGTCTACAACCGCGGCGGCTCGGTGCGCGAGGCGCGCGAGACGCTGGCGTCGCTCGCGCTGCCCGGCGCGCTGGTCGACGGCTACGCGCGCGCCAGGCCGGGCATGGAGGCGATCACGGCATGAACCCGCACCTCGGCGCATCGACGGCCGCAACGTCGGGCCCGACATCGGCCACGAACACGGCATCGACATCGACATCCACATTCGCAGCGTGGCCGCCGCCGCTCGCCGCGCTCGGGCTGCGCGTGCGCCGCCTCGTGCGGCGGTTGCCGGTGCAGCCGCCGTCGCTGCTTGCCGCGCTGGCGCTCGACCGGCTGCTGCTGCCGCGCCTGGACGAAGCGCAGCGGCGCGAGCTGTCACATCGCGCGGTCGAGGTCGAGGTGATCGAGCCGGGGCTGCGCGTGCGCCTGCTGCTCGGCGAGCGCGGCTTCACCGTCGCGCGCGCCGGCATCGAACCGGTGGTGACGATCCGCGCGCGCGCCGATGCGCTGTGGCGGCTGCTGCGCGGCGAAGACGACGCCGACCGCTTGTTCTTCGACCGCGCGCTGGTGATCGAGGGCGACACCGAGTTCGGGCTGACGCTGAAGAACACGCTCGACGCGATCGGGCCGCTGCTGCCGCGTCCGCCGTGGGTCGCACGCTGACATGACGACCCCCAAGCTCACTGCGTTCGCTGCCCCCCGAGGGGGCGCTCAGTCGGCTTGGGAGCGGCCCGGCGCCGACTGAGCGCCATCAGCTCCGCGGCAGGTACAGCGCATCGCTGTAGGTGGCCAGCCACTGCGGGCGAAAGGCCACGAAGATCGACACCAGCATGCCGGTCACGATCGCCTCGGCCCAGGCCGCGAGCCAGCGGCCGACGAGCAGGTCGCCCGCGCTGAAGCCCACCGCCGCGCCCTGCTGCCACAGCGCCAGCCAGCCCGCTGCCGCGGTGGCGAGCAGCGTGCCGAAGAAGCCGCGCGCGAAGATGTAGACGAACAAGTGATGCGGCAACCAGCGCCGCACGGCGGCGCCGAGCGCGAGCGCCAAGCTGGCCGGCACGAAGCCGAGCCACACCAGCCGGTGCAGCGCCAGCTCGGCCGGCAGCGCACCCACGAGCACGGCCACGACTGCGGCCGCGGCCAACGCCGGCACCGCGAGCGGCCAGCCGGCCAGCAGCACCAGCAGGCTCGCGCCCGACAGCGGCTGCGCCGCCGGCGAGCGCGCGAGATGGTCGGCGCTCCACAGCAGCGGCGTCAGCGCCCACGCGATGATCCAGGCCCACGGCGGCCCCGCCGGCGGCAGCATGCGCCAGGGCCGCATCGCCGCTGCGGCGAACAAAGCCAGCACCGCGAGCGCGAGTTCCAAAACCATGCCGGCATTCTGCGTTGCAGCGTGCCGACCGCCGCTGAGACCCCGCAAGCGGCCACGGTGTTGGCGCCGATGGACTTCACGCCGACGCCGGCGTAGCGTGCCGGCATGAGGAACCCCGTGCAGTTCTGGTTCGACTTCTCGTCACCGTACTCGTACATCGCCTCGGAATGGATCGAGGCGCTCGCCGCACGCCACGGCCGCACGGTGCAGTGGCACGCCATCCTGCTCGGCGTGACCTTCCAGGCCGCCGAGCTGAAGAGCCCGGTGAGCTACCCGATCAAGCGCGAATACAGCCTGCGCGATTTCGCGCGCTCGGCGCGCTTCGAGGGCGTGCCCTACACGCAGCCCGAGCCGTTCCCGATCGCCACGCAGAACGCGGCGCGCCTGTTCTGGTGGCTGGCCGACACGCGCGGCGCCGAGGCCGCTGCGGGCTGGGCGCGCGCCGGGCTGCGCGCGTACTTCACGCGCGGCGTGGCGCTCAACGAGCCGGCGGCGCTGAAGGCGCTGGCCGCCGAGTCGGGCCTCGACGCCGGCGAGGCCGAGCGCGTGTGGAACGATGCGCAGTGGAAGGACCGCTTGAAGCGCGCCAACGAGGCGGCCATCGCCGCCGGCGTGTTCGGCGCGCCGTTCTTCGTCGTCGACGGCGAGCCGTTCTGGGGCAACGACCGCAAGCCGCAGATCGAGCGCTGGCTGGCGCAAGGGGCGTTCTAGGGTAGAGGGGCGAGCAGCCATGAGAAAGACAGTGAAATCGATGGTCGACGAGGCGATGGCCGCCATCACCACGCACAGCGTCGACGACGCGATCGCGATGCACGGCCGCGACGACGTGCAGTTCATCGACATCCGCGACGTGCGCGAACTCGACCGCGAGGGCGTGATCCCCAACGCGTTCCATGCGCCGCGCGGCATGCTCGAATTCTGGGTCGACCCCGAGTCGCCGTATCACAAGCCGGTGTTCGCCCGGCCCGACACGCAGTACGTGCTGTTCTGCGCCGCCGGCTGGCGCTCGGCGCTGGCGACCAAGACGCTGCAGGAGATGGGGCTGGAGAACGTGGCCCACATCGAAGGCGGCTTCGAGGCCTGGAAGAAGGGCGGCGGCCCCGTCGCCGAGAAGCCGAAGAAGCCGGCCTGAACGCAGCGCGCCGGGCCGTGGATCTGCTGCACTACCTGCGCATACAGGCACGCGCCAATCGCCTGGCCAACCACCGCCTGCTCGGCGCGATGGCGGGGCTGTCGCGCGCCGAGTTCCACGCGCCGCGCACGAGCTACTTTCCGAGCCTGGCGCAGACGCTCAACCACATTCTCGCGGTCGACCTGTACTACATCGGCGCGCTGCATCGCGACAAGGATCTGCGCGTGGCCTTCCGCGCCTTCGTGCCGGCCGATGACCTGGCCGCCTTCGCGCCGCGCCAGGCGGCGAGCGACGAACGCCTCATCGCCTGGTGCGACGCCGCCGATGCCGCCGCGCTCGATGCGGTGATCGAGATGGAGCGCGCCGACCATGTGCAGCGCGACCGCGCGGCCCATGTGCTGGCGCACATGCTGAACCACCAGGTGCACCACCGCGGCCAGGTGCATGCCATGCTCGCCGGCACTGCGGTGAAACCGCCGCAGCTCGATGAGTTCATGATGCCGAGCGAGGCACATCTGCGCGTGGACGATATGGCCGCGCTGGGCTGGCAGGAGGCGGCGATCTTCGGCCGCACGAGCTGACGCGCGCGCCTGCCGCGCGGCGTCATGCCAGGCCGAGCCCGGCCGCGGCCTGGCGCACCAGGCGCTCGCCGTCATCGGCAAAGCGAAACGCGCGCAGGAAGTCGGCCACGTCGTAGCCGGGATGCTCCCGGCGCAACGCGGCGGCCACGCGCAGCGCCTCGTCGTGGCGCCCAGCCAGTTCGAGGCAATGCGCCGTGATGCCCAGGATGTGCTGGTGCGAGTTGGGGCGTGCCGCCGCGCGCAGCGCCCAGTCGGCCGCCTCGCCCATGCGGCCCAGGCGCATCAGGGCCATCGCCCGCGCGCCGTGCATGGCGAAAAGCATCGGGTCGAACGGGCTCAGCTCGCGCGCAAGGTCGGCCGAGGCGATCGCCGCGCAGGCGTCGCCCGACTGCGCCTGCACGAACGCGAGCGCGTAGTGGCCCTGCGAGAAGTTGGGGCTCAGCTGCACCGCGTGATTCAGCTCCACGAGCGACTCGGCCACGCGCTCGCGCAACCAATGCGCGCGACCGAGTACCCAGTGGGCGGCCGGGTCTTGGTCGTCGGCCAGCAGCGCCTCGTTGGCATGCCGCCAGGCCAGCTCGGTGTCGCGCTCGCGGTCGCCCCAGCCCTGGAAGGCGCTCTGCCAGTGCGTGAACGACAGGCCCGCCGGCGCGCGCGAGAAGCTCGGCTCGAGGCGCACGGCGGTCTCGAACCAGTGCCGCGCGTGCTCGTTGTCTTCGCGGCGGAAGCGATACATGTGCCACAGCCCGCGGTGGTGTGCCTCCCACGCATCGAGTGTGGCGGGCGCCTTCAGCACGGCGCGCTTCCGCTCGGCATCCTCGATCTGGTCGGCGATCGCGGCCACGAGGTGGTTGCACAGGTCGTCGATCATCGCGAAGGGCTCGGCCGCCGCCGCCTCGAGGCTGTCGGCCCACACGATGCGCGCGCTGCGCGTGTGCACCAGCTGCGCCAGCAGCACGAACCGCCCGGCCTGCTGGCGCAGCATCCCGCCGGCCACGTAGTCGATGTCGAGCGCGCGCGCGGCCTCTTCGGCCCCCATGCCGCGGGCATGGAGCGCGGTGGTGCTGCCCTGGCCGATGACGAACAGGCTGCGCAGCTTGGCCAGCCGCGTGGTCGCGTCGTGCGCGAGGTAGCGGCCGAATCCGCCGGGGCCGGCCATGGCCATCTCCTCGAACGGCATCACCGCTACCGATGCACGACGCCCACGCGGCGATTCGGCCGCTGCCTCCTGCGGCGCTGTCGCAACGTGCACAAGCGGCGCTAGGTCCAATACTGTTCAGATACATATTCGGGGTACGGGCTGATGTCGCTGATGCAGCTTGGCGCCTCGGTGCCGAACCTGAAAGTTGCTCATCTTGCGCTTGACGCCACGCGGGTTGAAGCGGCCGCGGCTGCTGACGCATTTGCCGCTGGCGATCTCGGCGAGCAGCGCTGCGCGCCAACTTGGCAGCCGCTCAGGGGGGAAGGGCCGCGGCCTGCGGCATTTTCCGTTTGATCACGCGCACCGCATGGCTGAAGCTCAGGCGGTCCGGGTCCAAGCCGCGATCCCACGCAGCTTGCGCCATCAATTGCCGCACCGCGAAGTGCGCGAGCAACAGGCCCCACAGCTCCTGCTGTACCAGATCGGGCGTCTTGCTGCGCAGCACGGTACTGTTGGCGCGCAGGTGCGTCTTGAACTCGTCGAACACGCCCTCGATCTCCCAGCGCTCGTGATACAGCGCCGCCAACTCCTCGGCCGGCGCCTGGCTCGCATCGAGCACGTTGGTCAGCAGCCGATAGCTGTCTTGCGTCGCGGTGGCCGAGCCGTCCAACTCGTACTCGACTACGCGTACCGTGACGCCGTGCTTGCGCGCGGTGTCGGTACTGTCGTAGACGGTGCTCAGGTACGAACCGTCGGGCAACACCTCCTGCGCCGGCAGCTTCAGTGTGGAGCTCACCCGCCACAGCAGCGCCGCGCCGGTGGCGCTGGCGATTTGCCACAGCTTGAAGCTGTAAAAGCCCCGGTCGGCCAGCAGCAGCATGCTCATGTCGAGCCAGCCCGGCAGCCGCTCGGCGGCCATCGCCTTCTCGCTGTGCGCGTAAGGGGCGATGTCGGCCGCCGTGATGGCATGCGTGCCGCATTCGACCAGGCCGAGTACACGCGCCTGCGGGAAGGCGCTCTGGCCGCGCGTAGCCGTCGGATAGCCGAAGAACTCGGCGTTGGCCTTTTCGTCGGCGACGTCCATGCCGCTGCCGTCCAGCGCCATGACGCGCCAGCCGCGATACCACGCTCCCGGCGCATCGGGCGCCGCCAGCGGGCGCAGCACACGCTCGGCCAAGCGCCGCATCACTTCCGCTCCGAGTCGCGTTCGCGCCTGCGAGATCGCCGACTTGCTGGCCTGCACCGCCTCGGCCTGGCCGCCACCGAGCCACTGAAGGCCCTCGCACACCACGCGCAGCACCTCCTCCAGCGGCGCCTCGCGCCACAGCGCCAGCGCCATCACGTAGTACACGACTGCCGGCGCCGGAAGCAGCCGATTGCGCTGACTGCCTCGTCCCGTCTCTTCAAGTACCTCGTCGATCAGCGGTCGCGGGCACACGCTGGCCAGCACGCCAGTGCTGATCAGGTGCGCAACGTCGACCTTCTCCGGCAACGCCTTTCGGGTTCTCGCCATCCGCTCCGCCCCTCGTGGTCAGGACGGAACCGGATTCTGACACGCCGATTTCTATCTGAACAGTATTGGCGCTAGGTCCGCGCGCACAAGCAGCGGCTCGGCGCGCGGGGCATTCGACAACGCGCCGCCGTGGCGCTCGCGTGCGTCGCGCCAGGCCTTCACCAGGCCCGCAGCGTCCTGCCCCTCGCTTTCGAATTGGCGCACGGCGGCGGCCAGGTGCGCATCGCCCTCGCGCAGCAGGCCGCGGCGCGCCAGCGCATCCAGCAATCGCTCGTGCGCGCGGCGATCGTGCGGCAGCAGCCTGAGCCAGCGGTTCAGGCACTCCATGGCGTCGTCGGATTGCGGCAGCAGCTGGTCGGCCATGCGTTCGAGCAAAGCCACCTGCAGGCCCCGGAAGCGGCGGCGCTGCGCGAGCAGCCAGTGGGCCCAGGCCGCCGCACGGTCGATCTCCAGCCCTTGCAGGAACTCCGCCTCGACGGCCGTGGCCTCGGCCCAGTCGGCGGGCGCCACCTGCGCTGCATCGCCGCGCACCGTGGCTTCGAGGTCATGCACGTCGACCCGCGCGTCGCACAGATCGAGCTGCACGCCCTGCGCATCGGCCATCACGCGCCGGCGGCCGGGTTCGTCGAGCACGGCCCGCAGCTGCGTCAGGGCCCCGCGCAGGGCGGCACGCGGATCCGACGGCCTGTCCCACAGCATCTCGCACAACTGCTCGCGCGGCTGCGGCCGCGGTGCCAGCGCCAGCAAGGCCAGCAGCGCGCGCGCCTTGCGCGAGCGTGGCAGCTCGATCGGCACGCCCGCGCGCAGCACGGCCATCGGCCCCAGCAGGCGCAGATGCAACGTCGGCGCGGACGGGGCCATGGCTGGATGCGGATGCGTTTGCACGCTCGATTGAACGCTCAATTGAACGCCGATGCACACGCCCGGCACAACGGCTTGCCGGCACTGTGGTCACCGTCTCCCACATCCGTTCGTGGGAGATTCAACCAGGAGTCCACCATGAACACTTTGTCAGCACCCCTCGCCGCCGCGCCAGCGGCCGATCTGCCTGCCGTCAAGGCCCGCCAGCAGGCGGCCTGGTCGTCTGGCGACTATGCGGTGATCGGCACCACGTTGCAGATCGTGGGCGAGCAGCTCGCCGAAGCCTGCGACTTGCGCACCGACGAGCGCGTGCTCGACGTCGCGGCCGGAAACGGCAACGCCACGCTCGCCGCTGCCCGGCGCGGCTGCCGCGTGACCTCCACCGACTATGTCAACGCCCTGCTGGAGCGCGGCGCCGAGCGCGCCCGCGCCGAGCGGCTCGACGTGACGTTCAAGAGCGCCGACGCCGAGGCGCTGCCTTTTTCGGCCGGCGAGTTCGACGCCGTGCTGTCGACCTTCGGCGTGATGTTCACGCCCGATCAGGACAAGGCTGCGGCCGAGCTGCTGCGCGTGTGCCGGCCCGGCGGCCGCATCGGCATGGCCAACTGGACGCCCGACGGCTTCATCGGCCAGCTGTTCAAGACGCTTGGCCGCCACGTGCCGCCGCCGGCCGGCGTGAAGCCGCCTTCGGCATGGGGCACCGAAGCCCGGCTGACCGAACTCTTTCCGCCCGCCGTGGCGACGATCGCGATCACGCCGCGCGTCTTCAACTTCCGCTACCGCTCGCCGGCGCACTTCGTCGACGTGTTCCGCACCTGGTACGGGCCCACGCACAAGGCCTTTGCCGCGCTGCCGACCGACAAGGCAGCGGCGCTCGAGGCCGACATCATCGCGCTGCTGGCCAAGCTGAATCGCGCCGGCAACGCGTCGCTGGTGGTGCCGGGCGAGTACGCTGAGGTGGTGGTGACGCGGCGCTGAGGGCCGCCTTCAGTCCAGCCCGAGCCGGATGCGCCGCGCCACCTCACCCCACTTCTGCGAGCCCGCGGCCAGCTCGCGCGCGGCTTCAGCCGGCGTGCTGCCGACCACGGTCTGGTCGCCGGCCTTGAGCTTGTCGACCACGTCGGGTGAATTCAGCGCGTCGACGAAGGCCTGGCGGAACTTGGTGATCACGCCTTCCGGCGTGCCCTTGGGCGCGAACATCACCAGCGTGAAGTCGGCGCGATAGTCTTTGACGCCGGCTTGCTCCATCGTGGGCACCTCGGGCAGCGTCGGCGAGCGCGTGGCGCCCGACACCGCCAGCGCCACCAGCTTGCCGGCGCGCACGTGCGGCAGCACCGTCGGGCCGGCGAGCAGGCCGCACGGCACCTGGCCGCCGATCACGTCCTGCATCGCGGGCGCCGGGCCCTTGTAGGGCACGTGCGTCATCTCGAAGCCGGCCATGTACCGCAGCAGCTCCATCGACAGATGCCCCGGCACGCCGTTGCCGCCCGAGGCATAGCTCATCTTCGTGGTCTTGGCCTTGGCGACCAGCTCGGCGAGCGTCTTCACACCGACCGCCGGGTTGCACACCAGCGTCTGGTTGAACGAGGAGGCGATGCTCACCGGCACCAGCTCGTCGACCTTGAAACCGAGCGATTTGTAGACATGCGGGTTCACGGTGACCAACGAGTCGGTGCCGAACAGCCACGTGCTGCCATCGGGCGCTGCCCGCGCGACCTCGGCCGCACCGAGGTTGCCGCCGGCGCCGGGCTTGTTGTCGATCACCACGTTCTGCTTCAGCGCGGCCTGCATCTTCTCGGCCGCCAGGCGCATCACCATGTCGCTCGGGCCGCCGGGCGGATACGGCAGCACCACGCGGATCGGCTTGTCGGGCCACGCGGCCTGCGCCCAGGCGGTGCCGGCAGTGGCCAGCACGGCGACCGTGGCGGCGAGCATGCGCAAGAAGGTCATCGACGTCTCCATGTGATGTTCAGTACCCCGGCGCGACGCGGTCGCGCCACGGCCGCGCCTGCTCGAGCTGGCCGGCCAGCCGCAGCAGCAGCGCATCGTCGCCGAGCCGGCCCACGAACTGCATGCCGATCGGCAGCCCGGCGCCGTTCCACACCAGCGGCACGCTCATCGCCGGCTGGCCGGTGGCGTTGAACAGCGAGGTGTTCGGCATGAAGTCGAAAGTGCGTTCGGACAGTTGCATCGCGGTGCCCGTGGCGCGCATCAACCAGCCGGCGCCGAGCGCGTTGATGCCGCGCATGGCGCGCAGCTCGGCAGGCGTGGGCTGCAGCTCGCCGATGCGCGGCGGCGGCGCGGCCAGCGTGGGCGTGAGCAGCACGTCGTGCTGCGCGAAGAACGGTGCCATGCGGCGCGCGGCCAGCTGCAGCGTGCGCGATGCGCCCGCGGAGTCGGCCGCCGAGAAGCTGCGCCCCAGCAGGCCCAGGCACCAGGTGGCGGCTTCGAAGTCGTCGGGCTTCGGCGCGCGGCCGAGCAGCCCGGCCATCGCGTCGATCTCGGCGCGCACCTCGCCGGCGAGCACGGTCACGAAGGCCCGCGCCAGCTCGTCGCCGCGCAGCGGGGGTGCGGCCTCCACCACCTCGTGGCCGAGCGACTCGAGCAGCTTGGCGGTGAAGCGCAGGCCCTCGGCGCAGTCGTTGTGCATGCGCCGGCCGAACACCGGCTGGCTGGTGAAGGCGATGCGCAGCCGGCCGGGGTCGATGCCCACTTCATCAACGTACGGCCGCTCGCGGTGCGGCGCGGCATAGGGCGCGCCGGCATCGGCGCCGGCGGTGGCGTCGAGCAGCGCGGCGCTGTCGCGCACGCTGCGGCTGATGGCATGCTCGATCGCGAAGCCGTGCCACAGCTCGCCGAACATCGGGCCGGTGGGCGTCATGCCGCGGCTGGGCTTGAAGCCGAACAGGCCGCAGCACGACGCCGGTATGCGGATCGAACCGCCGCCGTCGCCGCCGCTGGCCACCGGCACGAATCGCGCGGCCACCGCCGCCGCCGAGCCGCCGCTGGATCCGCCCGGCGTGTGCGCGGTGTTCCACGGGTTGCGCGCCGGCCCGAGCAGCGTGGACTCGGTGTACGGCGTGAGGCCGAACTCGGGCGTGTTGGTGCGGCCGGCCATCACCAGCCCGGCCGCGCGATAGCGGCGCACCATCTCGCTGTCGCGCGGCATCGCCACCTGCGCCAGCCGATGGTTGCCACCGCTGGTGGGCTCGTTGGCGATGGTGGCCAGCAAATCCTTCACCAGGAACGGCACGCCGGCCAGCGGTGCGCCCGGGTCCACCGCCGCGGCCTCGGTGCGCGCGGCGTCGAAGCGCGTGCGCACCACCGCGTTGAGCGCGGGGTTCAGGCGCTCGATGCGCGCGATGGCGGCCTCGAGAAGCTCGCTGGCGCTCACCTCGCGCCGGCGCACCATCGCGGCCAGCGCCACGGCGTCGTGGCGGACGTAGTCGGCGTCGGAGATCATCTGCAGCGGTTCTCGAACGGGTTCGCGCGATTGTGCGCCGGGCTTGTCAACGCGCCGAGGCGGCGGCTTCCAGATGCTCTAACAGCAGCCGCGCCGGCGCGCTCAGCGTCGTGCCGGCGCGCGAGCAGACCACGAAGCGCCGCCGTGCCCAGGCCTCGTGCAGCGGGCGCATCGCCAGGCCGGCCGCGCGCGACTGCGCCGCGGTGGCCTCGCGCGGCAGGATCGCGAGGCCGAGGCCTGCGGCCACGAGGCGGCACGCGGCGTCGAGGCTCGACACCTGCAGCCGGTACTCGGGCGCGCGGCCGCGCAGCGCGGCCTGGCGCCGCAGCAGCGCGTCCATCAGGCCGCCGGTGGCCACGTTGATCAGCGGCTCGCCGAGCACGTCGTCGAAGCGCAGCCGCTTGCGCGCCGCCAGCGCATGCGCGGCCGGCAGCGCGACCACCAAGTGATCTTCGCGGTAGGGCACGCTGCGCAGGCCGTCGCGATCGGCGGCGTCCCACAGCACGCCGAGGTCGGCCGCGCCGCCGCGCAGCGCGCGCACGATGTCGGCGCTCACGCGCTCGGCCAGGCTGACGCTGACGCGCGGATGCCCGGCGAGGAACGCGGCCACGTCGTCGGGCAGCTCTTCGGCCAGCGCGCTCACGCTGGCCAGCACGCGCACGCTGCCCTGCACGCCGCCGGCAAAGCCGGCGAGTTCTGCGCGCAGCCGCGTCATCTGGTCGATCAGCTCGCGCGCCTGGCGCAGCAGCAGTTCGCCGGCGGCGGTGGGCTCGATGCCGCGGCGGCCGCGCACCACCAGCGGCGTGCCCAGCTCGGCCTCCAGCGCGGCGATGCGCTTGCTCACCGCCGAGGCCACGATCGCCTCGCGCGCCGCGGCGCGCGCGATGTTGCGCTCGTCGCAGACGGCGACGAACAGGCGCAGCGACACCGAATCGAGTTCGCGTGGCATGGCCCACGGATTCTGGCATGCCGGATCGGAACGGCAAGGCTGCCGAAATACCGCTGTCGGCGCCGATCGGAACGTCTACAGTGCGCGCCATGAACCCTGGCCAAGCTGCTGCCCACGCGCCGGTGATCGTGCGCGAAGTCGGCCTGCGCGACGGGCTGCAGATCCTGCCGCGCGTGCTGCCCACCGCGCAGAAGCTCGAGTGGATCCGCCTCGCGCATGCCGCCGGGTTGCGCGAGATCGAGGTCGGCTCGTTCGTGCCGCCGCGGCTGATGCCGCAGCTTGCCGACACCGCCGAGTTGGTCGCCTTCGCGAAGACGCTGCCGGGGCTGAAGGCCTCGGTGCTGGTGCCCAACCTCCAGGGCGCCGAGCGCGCGATCGAGGCGAAGCCACACGCGATGCTGCTGCCGCTGTCGGCCAGCCATGCGCACAGCCTGGCCAACATGAAGCGCACGCCCGACGAGGTGGTGGCCGACATCGGCCGCATCGTCGATCTGCGTGATGCGCGCGGCAGCGACTGCCTGGTCGAGATCGGCCTGTCGACCGCGTTCGGCTGCACGATCCAGGGCCGCGTCGAGCCGACCGAAGTGCTGCGTCTGGTGAAGGCCGCGCTCGACGCCGGGGCCGACCGCGTCGGCCTGGCCGACACCGTGGGCTACGCCGATCCGCTGCAGGTGGGTACGCTCTTCGAGCAGGCTTTCGACGTGGCGGGCGACAAGCTGCACTGCGCGCACTTTCACGATACGCGCGGGCTCGGCGCGGCCAATGCCTTCGCTGCCTGGCAGGCTGGCATCCGCCGCTTCGACGCCTGCACCGGCGGCCTCGGCGGCTGCCCGCATGCGCCGGGGGCGAGCGGCAACGTCGCCACCGAAGACCTGGCCTATCTGTTCGCCAGCATGGGGGTGTCGACGGGCCTCGACTTCGACGCGCTGATCGCGCTGCGCGCGCAGGTCGCACAATGGCTCGATGGCGAGGCCCTGCACGGTGCGATCTGGCGCGCCGGCCTGCCGAAGACGATGACCGCGAGCGCTGCATGAGCAACACCACAACTCACACGACGCGCGAGACCCCGCTGCCGCTGGCCGGGCTGAAGGTGGTCGAGTTCACCCACATGGTGATGGGCCCGACCTGCGGCATGGTGCTGGCCGACCTGGGCGCCGACGTGGTCAAGGTCGAGCCGATCGACGGCGACCGCACGCGCACGCTGCTCGGCGCGGGGAGCGGCTTCTTCCCGCTCTTCAACCGCAACAAGAAGAGCATCCAGATCGACCTGCACAAGCCCGAGGGCGCCGCGGTCGCGCGGCGGCTGGCGGCGAGTGCCGACGTGGTGGCCGAGAACTTCAAGCCGGGCACGATGGTCAAGTACGGGCTCGACCATGCGTCGCTCGCCAAGACCAACGACCGTCTCATCTACGCCAGCCTCAAGGGCTTCCTGCCGGGCCCCTACGACCACCGCACCGCGCTCGACGAGGTGGTGCAGATGATGGGCGGCCTGGCCTACATGACCGGCCGCCCCGGCGACCCGCTGCGTGCGGGCAGCTCGGTCAACGACATCATGGGTGGCCTCTTCGGTGCGATCGCGATCCTCGGTGCGCTGGTGCAGCGTGGCATCACCGGCCGCGGCATGGAGGTGCAGAGCGCCCTGTTCGAGAACAACGTGTTCCTCGTCGGCCAGCACATGCTGCAGTACGCCATCACCGGCAAGCCGGCCGCGCCGATGCCGGCGCGCATCAGCCCGTGGGCGATCTACGACGTGTTCACCGTCAAGGACGGCGAGCAGATCTTTCTCGCCGCGGTGAGCGACGCGCAGTGGGTCATCTTCTGCGACACGCTGGGCTTCGCTGATCTCAAGGCCGACGCGAGCCTGAAACTCAACAACGACCGCGTGCGCGCGCGGCCGACGCTGCTGCCCGAGCTGTCGCGGCGCTTGAAGGACATCAGCGCCGCCGAGCTGTCGCAGCGCTTCGAGGCGGCTGGCCTGCCGTTCGCGCCGATCAGCCGGCCCGAGCAGCTGCTCGACGACCCGCACCTGCTGGCCACCGGGGGCCTGGCCGACATCGCGCTCACCGACGGCGAGCGCGCCGGCGCGACGGTGAAGACCACGCTGTTCCCGTTCACGCTCGACGGGCATCGGCCCGGCGTGCGCATGAACCCGCCGCGGCGCGGCGAGCACACGCGCAGCGTGTTGCGCGGCCTCGGCTATGCCGATGGCGAGATCGACGCGCTGATCGCCGCGCACGCCGTCGCCTGACGGCGGCCGGGCGTGCGCGAAGACCCGACACAGGAGACGACCGCCATGACTTCGATGCCCACCCGCCGCGACGTGCTCGCGCTCGGCCTCGCGGCCACTGCACTGCCGCACGCCCGGGCGCAGACGCCCGGCGAGAAGACCGTGCGCTTCATCCTGCCCAACGCCACCGGCTCGGGCGTCGATGCGATCACGCGCTCGGTGCAGCCGGCGCTGGCCAAGGCGCTGGGCCATGCGGTGGTGGTCGACAACCAGCCCGGCGCCGGCGGCATCGTCGGGCTGCAGGCGCTGGCGCGCTCGGCGCCCGACGGCATGACGCTGAGCGTCGTGTCGAACAACGTGGTGATCTTTCCGAGCGTCTACAAGTCGATCCCGTTCGACATGCCGGGCGACTTCACGCCGATTGCCGTCTGCGGTGCGACGCCGTTGGTGCTGGTGGTGAATCCGAACAAGGTGCCGGCCAAGGACCACAAGGAATTCGCCGCGCTGCTCAGGAGCAAGCCGGGCCAGTTCAACTACGGCTCGGGCGGCAACGGCACCATCCTGCACCTCACCGGCGCGCAGTACCTCGACGAGATCGGCGCGCAGGCGAATCACATTCCGTACAAGGGCGTCGGCCCGATGGTGACCGACCTCATCGGCGGCCAGATCGACTTCGCCACGCTCGCGCTGCCGAGCGTGCAGCAGCACATCAAGAGCGGCGCGCTGCGCGCGATCGGCGTCGGCGGCGCGCAGCGCACGCCGGCGGCGCCCGAGATCCCCACCTTCGTCGAGCAGGGCCTGGCGAGCTATGTCGTCGAGGCCTGGTTCGGCATGCTCGGCCCCAAGGGCATGAGCGCGGCCGACGTGAAGCGCGTGCACGAGGCCGTGGCCGCTGCGTTCGCCGACCCGGGCGTGAAGGAGGCGATGGCCAAGCAGGGCAACACGATCGCCGTGAGCACCAGCGAGTTCGCGCAGCAGTACTTTCGCAGCGAGAAGGACAAGTACGCTCGGCTGGTCAAGAAGGCCGGCATCGAGCTGCAGTGACGTTGCTGCGCTTCGCGCCGCGCTTTCTGTTTCTCGCCACGGATCCGGCGCGCGTTCGCGCGCAGCTGGCGGATGCTGGCCCGCCGCTGACGCTTGCCCAGGCGCAGCCGCTGCGCGACGACGTCTCGACCGACGAGATCATCCCGCTGCCGGCGATGGTGCACTTCGACGCCACGTTGGGGCGCTATCCGTACGCCGGCTTCGAAGCCGGCGGCGAGCGGCCGATCGGCCGCGACGCGGTGCGCCGCGCCGGCATCGAGGTGGTGGTCGCCGGCCGGCGCTACGGCAAGGGCAGCTCGCGCGAGCATGCCGTGCTGGCCGAGCGCTCGGCCGGCGTGCGCCTCGTGATCGCCGAGAGCTTCGAGCGCATCTACCGCGGCAATGCCGACAACCTGGGCCTGCTGACCAGCACCGACTTCGGCCTCGTCGAACGCATCGCGCGCGGCGACGTCATCGCGCTCGACGAGCTGCTCGCCGGCCGCGACGCGCTGTCGGCCGCCGTCGTGCGCGCGGGCGGGCTGCTTCGCTATGGGCGCGAGACGTTCAATGCTCCCTCTCCCGCCCGGGCGGGAGAGGGCTGGGGTGAGGGTGGGTCGGCCTCAGCGGATAACACTGGCATGCCGCGCACGCTGTTCCAGAAGATCATCGACCGCCACACCCTCCCCACCGCCGACACGCCCGCACGCCTCGCGCCGGGCCAAGGCGGCTTCGTCCACGCCGACCTGCGCTTCATCCACGAGTACTACACCGGCCTGTGCGCGCAACTGCTCGCGGGCGAATTCGGCGCCGCGTTGCAGCTGCACGAGCGCGCCACCATCGTCGCGTTCGAAGACCACCTCTCGTACGTACACCGCAGCCCGGTGCATATCGTGCAGGGCCTGCTCCCCGACGTGCGGCGGCTGTCGCAGGCGCACCGCGCGTTCGTGCAGCGCCACGGCCTCACGCACCACGGCTACCAGCGCGCGCTCGACGCCGGCGACGGCGCGAACACCGGCTCCGAAGGCATCTCGCACGCGATGGTCGCCGAGCGCTACGCGCTGCCGGGCCAGCTGATCGCCGGCACCGACTCGCACACGCCGCATGCGGGCGCGCTCGGCTGCGTGGCCTTCGGCATCGGCACCACCGACATGGCCAACGCCTTCGTCACCGGCGCGGTGCGCATCGTGATGCCCGAATCGATCCGCATCGAGCTGCGCGGCACGCTGGCCGCCGGCGTGACCGCGAAAGACGTGGTGCTGCACCTGCTGGCGCTGCCGGCGATCCGCGCCGGCGCCGGCGTCGGCCGCGTGTTCGAGTTCACCGGCCCGATGGTGCGCGGGATGTCGATTGACGAGCGCGCGACGCTGACCAACATGGTGGCCGAACTCGGCGGCTTCACCGGCATCGTCGCGCCCGACGCGCAGACGGTGGCCTTCCTGCGCGAGCGCAGCGGCATCGAATTCACCGTCGAGCCATGGATGACGAGCGACGCCGGCGCGCCGTATGCCGAGACGATCGCCATCGAGTGCTCGGCGCTGTCGCCGATGGTCGCCGCGCCGGGCGACCCCGGCCGCGGCACGCCGCTGGCCACGCTCGCCGAGCGGCCGCGCATCGACATCGCCTACGGCGGCTCGTGCACGGCCGGCAAGCGCGAGGACTTCGACCACTACCACGCGGTGCTGCGCTGGGCCGCGGACCACGGGCTTCGCGTCGCGCCGGGGGTGAAGCTGTACCTGCAGTTCGGCACCGTCGACGTGCGCGAGCACTGCATCGCGCGCGGCTACCTCGATGCCTTCGAGCGCGTCGGCGTCGAGCTGCTGCAGCCGGCCTGCGGCGCCTGCGCCAACTGCGGCCCCGGCGCGTCGACCGACGCAGGCCAGGTCACGGTGAGCGCGATCAACCGCAACTTCCCCGGCCGTTCGGGCCCCGGCGCGGTGTGGCTCGCCAGCGCGCCCACGGTGGCGGCCAGCGCGATCGCGGGGCGGCTGGTGTCGTTCGACGAGTTGAAGCGCGGCGACGGAGCGCAAGCACAGGGCATTGCGCGGGCCGCGAGCTGAGCAGCGGCGCTGACTGCTGCTCAGCTCGCCGCGCCCTGCAGGTGTTGCACACTTGGCGCCGAGAATGGCGTTTGGTCCGCAGCGGGAGGTCGTGATGCAAGAGATCGAGCTGGCGCTGGCCCAGGCCAGCACGCGATGAGCGGCACTCAGCTCCTGCCGCTGGAGGCGATCACCCAGCGCATCGTCGTGCTGCGCGAGCAGAAGGTGCTGATCGACGCCGATCTGGCGGCGCTGTACGGCGTCGAGACGCGCCGACTCAACGAGCAGGTGCGCAGGAACCGGGAGCGGTTTCCGGAGGATTTCATCTTCGAGCTGTCGGCCGAGGAGTTCGCCAACTTGAAGTCGCAAACTGCGACATCAAGTTGGGGCGGCCGGCGCAAGCTGCCCTTCGCCTTCACCGAGCATGGCGCGATCATGGCCGCCACCGTGCTCAACACGCCCAGGGCGGTGGAGGTTTCGGTCTACGTGGTGCGCGCGTTCGTGAAGCTGCGCGAGCTGGTCGCTTCTCACCGCGAACTAGCCAGGCGACTCGAGGATCTCGAGCAGGCCACCGAGTCGCTGGCCATGAGCCACGACACGCTCAACCGCAACACGCGCGCCCAGTTCAAGCAGGTGTTCGATGCCCTGCGTGCATTGATGGCGCCGCCCGAGCCCGCGAAGCGCCCCATCGGGTTTGTTCACCCGGAGGACAAGAGCAGGAAGTGAGGCTTCAGCCCGCTTTGACCGGGCCCTAGCCGTTCCAACAGAACTAACCGCCGGGGGCTCGCTGCACGAGCCAACGGTTGTTGCACACTTGGCGTCGTGAATACTGTTCGCGACGCTTCGTCATTTCAGGCTCTGCGCGACCAGCCGCTGTGGCAACTGCTGGCCGCGATCAAGGCGCCGGCCGTCCTCGCGCTGCTGCGCGCTACGTTTGCCGATGGCGAGTCGACACTCGCCAGCTCTACGCTGCACGAACGCCTGGGACGCGAACTCATCGGGCTGCAAGACGCCGGTGAGGACCTACCGCAAAGCGCTCAGCAGTACATCGCCGACTGGCTGCGTCAGGGCTGGCTGACGCGGCGGCTGCCGGAGGGCGCGCCGGAGGAAATGTACGAACTGAGCGTCGACGCTGCGGCGGCGTTGCGATTCGTTGGCGGCTTGGTGGCGCCCAAGGTCAGCGCCACCGAAAGCCGGCTGACCACGGTCATCGCGCAGCTGGCGAATCTCGCCGACGAGACCGACACCAACGCCGAGCATCGCATCGCCGCGCTGCAGGCCGAGCGCGATCGCATCGACCGCGATATGGCCGCGCTGCGCGCTGGTGTCGTGCGCACGCTGGCGCCCGAGCGAGCGCTGGAGCGTGCGCGTGAGGTCATCGCGCTGGCCGATGAACTCGCCGGCGACTTCCGACGTGTGCGCGATGACTTCGAGCAGCTGCATCGCGGCCTACGGCAGAGCCTGGTCGAGAACGACGGCAGCCGCGGCGCGGTGCTCGAGCAGCTGTTCGCGGGCATCGACGTCATTGGCCAGAGCGAGGCCGGCAAGACCTTCGCCGCCTTCTGGCGTCTGTTGACCGATCCGCTGCAGAGTGCTGCACTCTTCGAAGCCCTAGAAGCGGTGGTCGCGCGGCCGTTCGCGCGCCAGCTGACGCTGCGCGAGCGCCGCTTCCTCGTCGGCCTGACGGCCACATTGATGACCGAAGGCGGCCAGGTACACGATGTGTTGCAGCACTTCGCCCGCAGCCTGAAGGCCTTCGTGCAGAGTCGTGAGTTCCGCGAGCAACGTCGTCTGCACACGCTGCTTAAGCACGCGACGCAAGTGGCGTTGCAGGTCAAGGAGCAGGTGCGGCCGAACGAGACGCTGGACTTCGTACTCACGCTCACTTCGAGCCGCATCCGCTCAGCATCGCAGTGGCAACTGTATGACCCAGCCGAGCGTGTGGCCGACGCCCGCATGGCCGGCGAGCCACCAGCGGAAATCAGCCTCGAGCTGGTGGCCGAGCTGGTCAAACAGTCGGAGATCGATTTCCGCACGCTGCGTGCGCATGTGCGCGCGGCGCTCGAGCGAGTGCCGCAGATCTCGGTGGCGGATCTGCTGGATGCTTATCCCGCCGAGCAGGGCCTGGGCAGCGTAGTCGGCTACGTCGCCCTGGGTGCGCGTCATGGCGAGCTGACGTCTGGCACGCAGCAGGTGGGCTGGATCGGCAAGGACGGCACCCGGCGTCGTGCTCGGGTACCGGCGATCCACTTCATCAGGGAGCGCTATGTCGAACTTGTCGATGGATGAGGATGGACGGCAGGACGGCTCGGTGTCGGGCGAGCCCGGCGGGGGCGCCAGCTTCGCCGGCGATACTGGCGGGCTGCCGCTGGACACCCGCCGCGTGCTGGTGCAGTTGCTGCTTGGGCCCTCGATCGACGCCACACGCCAGAAGCGGCTGTGGCCAGTGCTGCTGCGCGACGAAATGGTGATCCGCTCGCGCCTGCACGAGCTCTTCCTCGATCTGGTGATCGACGCCGATCAGCAGGTGGCCTTCACGCGTCAGGTGGTGGCCGAGGACATCGATGCGCCTGTGCTGCTGAGGAAGTCGCACCTTACCTTCCTGGAGACTGCACTGGTGCTGTATCTGCGGCAACGTCTCACGCAGGCCGACGCTGCCGGCGAGCGCGCCGTCGTGTCGTGGGAGGACATGCAATCGCACCTGGCTGTCTTCGAGCGCGTCGCCAACCCCGACCAGGCCCGCTTCGGTCGACAGGTGATCGCTGCGATCGAGAAGGCCAAGCGGCTCAACCTAGTCAGGTTGCTGCCGGGCGGGCAGCAGCGCTTCGAGGTTGCGCCGACGCTCAAGCTGCTTTTTCCGGCCGAAGCGATCCAGGCCCTCACCTACACCTACCAGGCCGTGCTGGCCGGCGGCGGACGTGCCGCAATGGCGGCCGCTGCGGCCGACGACGATGACGACGAAGGTGGCGCGGCATGACGCCTTCGCTGTTCGACGCTGCGGAGGATGCGCAACCCGATGACCACCAGTTCCGCTTGGCGCGGATGCAAATCTTCAACTGGGGGACCTTTGCCGGACTGTTCGACTTCACGATCCCGCCTGAGGGCTATCTGTTCGTCGGCGCATCGGGGTCGGGCAAGTCGACGCTGCTGGACGCCCACGCCAGCCTGCTGACACCGCCCAAGTGGGTGGACTTCAACGTCGCCGCTCGCGAGAGCGAGCGCCAGGGCAAGGACCGCAGCCTGCTCACCTACCTGCGCGGCGCATGGGCGCAACAGAGCGGTGAAGGCCGCGAAGTCGTTTCGCAGTTCCTTCGCGCCGACACCACATGGTCGGCGATCGCCGAAACCTATACGAACGGCGAGGGCCGCGTGGTGGTGCTGGCCCAGGTGTTGTGGGTCAAGGGCAAGACGGCGTTGACCAGCGATGTGCAGAAGGTCTATCTCGTGCTTACCGAGCCGTTGGAGCTGTCGGCGCTCGAATTCTTCCCGCAGCACGACTTCGACCTGCGCCACTTCAAGCACGAGTTGCCGCACGCCTACGTCACGCGCGAATTCAGCGCCTACCAGGAGCGCTTCCGCGGGCTGCTCGGCATCGCCAGCGAACGCGCATTGCGGCTGCTGCACAAGACCCAGTCGGCCAAGAACCTGGGTGACCTCAACACCTTCTTGCGCGACTTCATGCTCGACGCGCCGGAGACTTTCGAAGTGGCCGACCGGCTGGTGACCGAGTTCGGCGAGCTGAATGCGGCGCACCAGGCCGTGGTGGCCGCGCGCCGGCAGATCGAGACGCTGGCGCCCGCCGAGCAGGCCCACGCCGAGCGTGAATGCTGCGCCCGCGAAAAGAGCGAAATCGCCGAGGTGCAGGCCGGCCTGGACGTCTGGCGCGATCACGAGCGCGCGCGCCTGGTGGCCGAGCGCAAGGCCGAGCTGACGGTAGATCTCCAGGGCATGCAACAGCAGACGCGACTGCTTACCGAAGTGGCCGACCGCGAGTCCGACAAATTGGCCGAGCTCAAGCGCCGTCGCCATGATCACGGAGGCCAGCTGATCGAGGATTTGCAGCGCCAGCTCGGCGACGCCGAGCGGATTCGGCCCGAGCGAATCAAGAAGCGTGAGTTGGCGCGCGCCGCGTGCGACGTGATGGGCTGGTCGCTGCCCGACGAGGTGGTGCCGTTCGTGCAACGGGCCGAAGCGGCGCGCGAACATGTGCGGCGTGCGCCCGAACGCAGCGCCGAGCTGGAACTGCTCAAGGACGATCTGAAACGCCGCAAGCTCGACGCCGAACGCGCATTCACCGACACCGTGCGCGAGGTGCGCGCGATGGAGCGACAGCGCTCGAACGTCCCGTCGCGGCTACTCGACCTGCGTGAACGAATGGCCCGCGAACTCGGTCTCGCGGAAGACAAACTGCCGTTCGCCGGCGAGCTGCTGCAGGTCAAGCCCGACCAGTTGGCGTGGCAGGGCGCGATCGAGCGTGTGCTTGGCGGCTTCGCGCGGTCGATGCTGGTCGACGAGAAGCACTATGCCGCGGTCACCGGCTGGCTGGAGGACAACCATACCGGCGAGCGACTGTTGTACAACCGCATGCTGCCGCAGCAAGCGGGGCAACGCTCGCCGGGCCTCGCCTCGATGGTGCGCAAGCTCGACATTGCTCCGTACATCGACCGCGGCACGGCAGACTGGCTACGCGACGAGCTGCGAGTCCACTTCGACTTCGAATGCGCCGAATCGTTGCAGGCCTTCCGCGCTGCACAGCGAGCGGTGACCCGGCAAGGCCAGGTCAAGCGGGACAGCACGCGGCACGAGAAGAACGATCGCCAGCGTATCGACGACCGCAGCCAGTGGGTGCTTGGGTTCGACAACCGCGACAAGCTGGCTCTGTACCAGCGCCGCGCGGCCGAGCTGGGCCAGGCAATCGCCGATCTCGAGCGCGAACTGTCCGCGCTGCGCGGCCAGGAGGCACTGGCTCGTCGGAAGGACGAGGCCTGTATCACGCTGCAGAACCTGAGCTGGAACGACATCGACGTCGCCTCGCTCGTCACGCTGGCGGCCGACCTGCAGAAACGCCTGGCCGCCGAGCGCTCGTCGCGTCCGGAGCTGGACGCCCTCGAGCGCTACATCACGCGGCAGGAGGAGCTGCATCGCAAGGCCGTTGCGGCGCGCAACGACAGCGATGCGCGCGCCCGCGAGCTGGCCCGCCAGATTGCCGGACTCGACGCCATGTTGCTGGCTCCGCACGGCCAACCCTTGATCGCCATGACGCCGACGCAGACGATGGGCATCGGTCAGCGCCTCGCGCGGCTCGACAGGCCCGTGACGCTCGACAACCTGGACGACCTGACCCGGCAGATCGACCGCGGTTTGTCCAACGACGTGCGCTCGCTCGATGTGCGGATGACCGAACTGCGCAACACTGTCGAGCAGCGGTTCGCCGAGTTCAACCGCCTGTGGCCGGCCGAAGCCGGCGGACTCGATGCCGCGCTTGGCGCCGCTGCCGACTACTTCGGCAAGCTGGCCCGCCTGCGCACCGATGGTCTGCCGAACTACGAACAGCGCTTCCTACAGCTGTTGCGCGAGCAGAGCGACCAGAACCTGACGCTCCTGGCCAGCAAGATCGACCAGGAGAGGAGTGCGATCCGCCAGCGCATGGAGCTGGTCAACGAGAGCCTGCTCGGGGCGCCATTCAATCCCGGCACGCATCTGGTCATCGACACTTTGCCGCGCGAAGGCGACGAGGTGAGGCAATTCAAGCAGACCTTGCGCGACACGCTGAGCCAGAGCCTGGATGGCGCGGCGACCGACGCGAACCGGGCGGCCGGCGGCTTGACCAGCATCGAGGAACGCCGGTTCGCGCTGCTGCAGCAACTGGTCAAGCGTCTGGCGAGCCAGGAGGCGACCGATCGGCACTGGCGCGCGCTGGTGCTCGACGTGCGGCAGCACGTGGAGTTCATGGCGCGCGAGATCGACGATGCGAGCGGCGCCGAGGTCGAGGCCTACCGTAGCGGTGCCGGCAAGTCCGGCGGACAGCGGCAGAAGCTCGCCTCCACCTGCCTGGCTGCAGCGCTGCGATACCAGCTGAGCGGCGCCGACCGCGCCCGTCCGACGTTTGCCACCGTCGTGCTTGACGAAGCCTTCGACAAGGCCGACGCCGAGTTCACGCGCATGGCGATGAACATCTTCACGACCTTCGGTTTCCAAATGATCGTGGCCACGCCGATGAAGTCGGTGATGACGCTGGAACCCTTCATCGGCGGCGCCTGCGTCGTGCACAACCCTGACCGGCGCGGCTCGAGCGTGCTGCGCATCGACTACGACCATGATCGACGCCGTCTGAAACTCGCACTAGGCGAAGGCGGCGCTACATCGGCCTCACCCAACCAAGATGCGCAAGCTGCTGCTGCCTGAGACAGTGCGCGCTGAAGTGGCGCGGTGTTACGCACGTCTTCACCTGCAATGGTGGGCGAGCGAGTGCGCGGAAGCAGGCAACGATTGCGACGCCCTGAAGTTGTCCCTGGGGATACCTACGTCTGTGGAAGCCAGCGCGGATGTGGCGAAAGTGCGCGAGTGGGTGGAGGCTTGGCGGGCCTGGCCGGGTCCGGGCGAGGTGCGCTGGGAGGAGCGCCATTGGCCGCGACTGGGTACTCAACGCTTACCAGCGAACCTGGTCTTCGCGCGTTGCGAGGCCATTGCCGAGGTAGTGGACCAAGGCCAGCGCTGGCGGCGAGCCGTCGAGCGCCGGCGGCGGCTGGCAGACGCATTGCCGCGCGGTGCGATCGCGCCCACCGGGGCGCGCGTATTCGAAGCACTGGCAGATTGGCCCGAACCCGACATCGATCGTCTTGCCGCGTTGATCGGATGGGTGAGTCGACACCCTGCCTCTGGGCTGCTTCTCAGGCAACTTCCAGTAGAAGGACTAGACAGCAAGTGGGTCGAACGGCGCAGTGGCGTCGTGACCGAGTTTGCGGCCGCCTTGCCTTGGAACCGTGGCACAGTCGATCGCGAACTGCATAGGCTGCTCGGCCTCACGCGGGCGCCGCCGCGCTTGAGACTTCGGATGTTGTGTCCTGGCTTGATTCGCCAGCTCGGCGGCTTGGCTGACGTCGAGGCGCCAACCGAACAGATCGCCGCACTGTCGCTGCAGCCGGACGAGGTACTTGTGGTCGAGAACCTCGCATCCGCGCTGGCGCTGCCTGAGCGGCCGGGCACCGTTGTCTTCATGAAACTCGGACATGCCGTCCGGCTGTTGGCCGGTGTGCCGTGGCTGCGCTGCGCTCGATTGCGTTGCTGGGGCGACATCGACAGCCATGGACTCGCCATACTCGCCCGGCTGCGCACCAGTTGGCCGCACGCCGAATCGCTGCTAATGGATCGTGGCACGTTGCTTTCGCACCGCGACTTGTGGGGCCAGGAGTCGGAACCGTGGTCGGGTCCAGCGCCTGAACATCTCAGTGCCGACGAGCGAGCACTCTTCGACGACCTGCTGGCAAACACCTGGGGCCCGAGCGTCCGGCTCGAGCAAGAGCGCATTCCGTGGCCGGTCGTGGAGCGGGCCTTGACTGGGCCACCAGGGTCGCCGTCACCCGCGGCGGTCTCGGACATTGGGGCGCGCGAATGAGCGTCGCCGCACCGAGCCCCCGAGCCTTTCTCGCCCTGCTGCTGCTGGCCTGCCTCTTCGGCGGCAACCACGTCGCCGCGCGCGTGGCCTTCGACCATGGCGCCGACGTGATCACCGCGGTGGCCTCACGCAGCCTGGTCACCGCGGCGGTGGCGGCGCTGCTGGTGTGGATGAACCGCGTGCCGCTCGGGCTGGCGCCGCGGCAGCGCGCCGTGATGCCGCTGATTGGCCTGCTGGTGGCGGTGCAGAGCGTGTGCCTGTATGCCTCGGTGGCGCGCATCCCGGTCGGCCTGTCGCTGCTGGCTTTCAACAGCTATCCGCTGTGGACGGGGCTCTGGGCCTTCGCGCTGTACCGCCATGCGCCCGAACGCCGCGTGCTGCTGGCGATGCCGGTGATCCTGGTCGGCCTGGCGCTCGCGCTCGACGTGTGGGGCGCGGCCTCGGGGCTCGGCGCGCGCGCACAGTGGTCGGCGATCGGGCCCGGCGTCGCGCTCGCGGTCGCGGCCGGCGCAGCGTTCGGCCTCGTGCTCGCGCTCACGCAGCATGAGGTGGCTGCGCTCGACGGCCGGCTGCGCAGCGCGATCACGATGGCCATCGTGGGCGTGCTCGCGCTGGCGGCAGCGCCGCTGCAGGGCGGGCTGCACTGGCCCACGGCGCCGGCGGGCTGGTGGGGCCTGGCCGCGCTGACGGCGCTCTACGGCACCGCGTTCACGTCGCTGTTCGTGCTGCTGCCCAAGCTCGGCGTGGTGGGCAACTCGCCGATCCTCAACGTCGAGCCGGTGGCCGCGCTGGTGATGGCCTGGGCGCTGTTGGGGCAGGCCATCGCACCGGTGCAGTGGCTGGGCGCGCTGCTGGTGGTCGGCGCGGTAATGGCGCTGGGCCTGCGTCGGCGCCGCTGACGGTGTGACAACTGTTCACGCCGGTCCGTGGCGCTCGTGCCACGCTGTGCGGTCCGCGATGCATTGCGGTCACGACAATTCGAGGTCGATCCAAATGACGGCAGGAGTCTCTCCATGAAACGGTTTGTGTTGGCTGGTGCGGTTGCGTTGATGGCTTCCGGCGCTGCGATGGCGCAGACGAGCGCGCGCGGCCTGCTCGGCATGGGCCTGACCACCGGCGGCGACACGCTGGCCACCGTGGTGTTCACCGACGGCACCACCGAGAGCATCAAGGCCGGCGGCTTGGTGCATGTGTTCGGCGGCGTGGAATTCCGCGCCACGCCGCAGGTGACGATGCAGCTCAACGGCGGCTACCAGGTCGACGACACCAGCCGCGGCAGCAACGGCTCGCTACGCTTCTCGCGCTACCCCATCGAGGTGCTGGCGCACTACCAGCTGAACCCCGCCTTCCGCCTCGGCGGCGGCCTGCGCCTGGTCAACAGCCCCAAGATCCGCGGCAGCGGCGTGCTCTCGGGCACCGGGCTCGACTTCGAGTCGACCACCGGCGCGGTGTTCGAAGGCGAGTACCTCGTGACGCCGAACATCGGCCTGAAGCTGCGCGGCGTGAGCGAGACCTACAAGCCCAAGAACGGCAGCCCCAGCGCCGACGGCAACCACATCGGCTTCTACTTCACCTGGTACATCTGACGCCGGCCGCGGGGCCCGGCATCAGCGCGCCCCGGCGCGCTCCAGCACGTCCTCGAGCGCACCGCGCATCGCGCGCAGCGCCGCCAGCTCGGCCGACGGCGCGCGCAGCGCGCCCCACAGCAGCTCGCTGATCGTGGCCGCGGTGGCATCGATGTCGATGCGGCGCTGCGTGGCCACGGCCTCCCACAGGATGTGCTCCATCGGCCCGAACACCAGCGGCCGCAGCAGCCGCAACGGCACGTCGGCGCGGATCGCGCCGCTGGCCTGGCCGCGGGCGAGCAGGTCCATCAGCGGCGCGGTGTAGCGGCGCTGCAGCGGCTGCACGATGTCGCCCAGCTCGCTCGGGCCCTTGCTGCGCCCCTCGCTGAGCACCACCGCACACATGCCGGTGCCGTGCACGAGGAACAGGCGCAGGTGCGTGGCGACGATGAACTCGAGCTGCGCGCGGATGGACTTGTGCTTCGGCAGGCCCTGCTCGATGGCGGCGATGATCTCGTCGTACCACTCGGTGATCACGCGCAGGCACAGCTCGCGCTTGCCGCGGAAGTAGGTGAACACCGTGGCCTCGCTGACGCCCAGGCGCTGGGCGATCTCGGTGGTGGTGGCGCGCTCGTAGCCGCGCTCGGAGAACACCTCGCGGCCGACGCGCACGATGTCGCGCACGCGTTGCTCGGATTTCGCGCTGGCCGGCGCGCGCCGCTGCACGCGCGCCGCGGCGCTGCCGCCGGTGCGCGCGGGGGCGCTTCGCGGTGCAGGGGCGTCGGCTCGCGCCTGGGCGCGCCGGGTCGGGCGGTTGGCCATGGCTTGAGTATCACTCAAGTTCTGCTTGAGCCGCCACGCCGGCTCTGCTAACCTGCGACTGCGGTTCGATCTGAGCCCGGCTCAACTCTGGGCGCGGGCGCGCCGCAGCAGGAGAGCTCCATGTTCGAATCCAGCTTCCGCTTCGATCTCGGCGACGACATCGACGCGCTGCGCGACGCCGTGCGCGACTTCGCCCGCCACGAGATCGCGCCGCGCGCCGCCGAGATCGACCGCGCCAACGACTTCCCGGCCGACCTGTGGCGCCGCTTCGGCGATCTGGGCGTGCTCGGCCTCACGGTGGCCGAGGAGTACGGCGGCACGCAGCTGGGCTACCTGGCCCACATGGTGGCGATGGAGGAGATCAGCCGCGCCAGCGCCGCGGTGGGCCTGAGCTACGGCGCGCATTCGAACCTGTGCGTGAATCAGATCCACCGCAATGGCAGCCCGGCGCAGAAGAAGAAGTACCTGCCCAAGCTGGTGAGCGGCGAGCACGTGGGCGCGCTGGCGATGAGCGAGCCCGGCGCCGGCTCCGACGTGGTGAGCATGAAGCTCAAGGCCGAGGCCAAAGGCGACCGCTACGTGCTCAACGGCAGCAAGATGTGGATCACCAACGGCGGCGATGCCGACACGTTGATCGTCTATGCCAAGACCGACGCCAACATGGGCGCGCGCGGCATGACGGCCTTCATCGTCGAGAAGGGCTTCGAGGGCTTCACGCACGGCAAGCACCTCGACAAGCTGGGCATGCGCGGCTCCAACACCTTCCCGCTGTTCTTCGAGAACTGCGAGGTGCCGGCCGAGAACGTGCTCGGCGGCGAAGGCAACGGCGCCAAGGTGCTGATGAGCGGCCTCGACTACGAGCGCGCCGTGCTCTCCGGCGGGCCGCTGGGCATCATGGCCGCGTGCATGGACGTGGTGGTGCCCTACCTGCACGAGCGCAAGCAGTTCGGCCAGAGCATCGGCGAGTTCCAGCTCATGCAGGGCAAGCTGGCCGACATGTACACCACCTTCCAGGCTTGCCGCGCCTATGTGTACGCGGTGGGCCGCGCCTGCGACCACGCCGACCACGCGCGCACGCTGCGCAAGGACGCAGCCGGCGCGATCCTCTACTCGGCCGAGAAGGCCACGTGGATGGCCGGCGAGGCGATCCAGGCGCTCGGCGGCGTGGGCTACACCAGCGACTACCCCGCGGGCCGGCTGTGGCGCGACGCCAAGCTCTACGAGATCGGCGCGGGCACCAGCGAGATCCGCCGCATGCTGATCGGCCGCGAACTCTTTGCCGAGACCGCGTGATGGCCGTGATCAGCAGTAAGCTCAATCCGCGCAGCGAGGCCTTCAAGACCAACGCGCAGGCGATGCGCGCGCTGGTGACCGACCTGAATGCGCAGCTCGAGCGCGTCGCCCGCGGCGGCCCCGAAGACCTGCGCCAGCGCCACACGGCGCGCGGCAAGCTGCTGCCGCGCGAGCGCGTCGAGCGGCTGCTCGACCCCGACACGCCGTTTCTCGAGATCGGCGCGCTGGCGGGCTTCAACGTCTACAAGGAGAAAGACGGCACCGACGCCGCGCCCAGCGCCGGCATCATCGCCGGCATCGGCCGCGTGAGCGGCGCCGAATGCATGGTGATCTGCAACGACGCCACCGTGAAGGGCGGTTCGTACTTTCCGCTCACGGTGAAGAAGCACCTGCGCGCGCAGGAGATCGCGGCGCAGAACCGGCTGCCGTGCATCTACCTCGTCGATTCCGGCGGCGCCAACCTGCCGAATCAGGACGACGTGTTCCCCGACCGCGAGCACTTCGGCCGCATCTTCTACAACCAGGCCAACTTGAGCGGGCAGGGCATTCCGCAGATCGCCATCGTGATGGGCTCATGCACGGCCGGCGGCGCCTACATGCCGGCGATGAGCGACGAGACCATCATCGTGCGCAACCAGGGCACGATCTTCCTCGGCGGCCCGCCGCTGGTGAAGGCGGCCACCGGCGAGGTGGTGAGCGCGGAGGATCTCGGCGGCGGCGACGTGCACACCCGGCTGTCGGGCGTGGCCGATCATCTCGCCGAGAACGACCTGCACGCGCTGGCGCTGGCGCGGCAGATCGTGGCCAACCTCAACTGGCGCAAGCCGCAGCAGCTGCTGTGCACCGCGCCGCGCGCGCCGGCGTATGCGCCCGAGGAGCTGCACGGCGTGGTGCCGCCCGACTGGCGCAAGCCGTACGACGTGCGCGAGGTGATCGCGCGCATCGTCGACGGCTCCGAGCTCGACGAGTTCAAGGCCCGCTACGGCACCACGCTGGTGTGCGGCTTCGCGCACATCGAGGGCATGCCGGTGGGCTTCGTGGCCAACAACGGCATCCTGTTCTCCGAGAGCGCCAACAAGGGCGCGCACTTCATCGAGCTGTGCTGCCAGCGCAAGGTGCCGCTGGTGTTCCTGCAGAACATCACCGGCTTCATGGTCGGGCGCAAGGTCGAGAACGAAGGCATCGCGCGCGCCGGCGCCAAGATGGTCACCGCGGTGGCCTGCGCGCAGGTGCCCAAGTTCACGATCATCACCGGCGGCAGCTTCGGCGCCGGCAACTACGGCATGTGCGGTCGTGCGTACAGCCCACGCTTTCTGTGGATGTGGCCCAGCGCGCGCATCAGCGTCATGGGCGGCGAGCAGGCGGCCAGCGTGCTGGCCACCGTGCGCCGCGACGCGTTGGAGGCCAAGGGCGGCAGCTGGAGCGCCGAAGACGAAGCAGCGTTTCGCGCGCCGATCCTCGAGCAGTACGAGCGCCAGGGACATCCCTATTACGCCTCGGCGCGTTTGTGGGACGATGGCGTCATCGACCCTGCGGACACGCGCCGTGTGCTGGCGCTGGGGTTGTCGGCGAGCCTGAACGCGCCGATCGCCGACACGCGCTTCGGCGTGTTCCGCATGTGATTGGAGCGACGCGATGAACGCACGCGACCATTTCCTGATGCTGGCTCGCTACCATGCGTGGGCCACCGAGCATCTGCTCGATCGCCATGTCGCGAAGCTGAGCGACGACGAGTACCGGCGCGACGTCGGCCTGTTCTTCAACAGCGTGCACGGCACGTTGAACCACCTGCTGCTGACCGACCACCACCTGTGGTTCGAGCGCTTCGCCAACGGCACGTCGCCGAACCGCAAGCTGAACGAAGAGGTGCACGCCGACCGCGCCCAACTCGCTGCCGCGATGCGCGCCGCATCGCGGGCATGGGTGCCGGCGATCGAGTCGTGGCCCGCAGCGCGGTTCGACGGCCCACTCGCCTACACCAGCACCGACGGCAAGTCGCGCTCGGTGCCGTTCACCGCTGCGTTGAGCCACGCGTTCAACCACGGCACGCATCACCGCGGGCAGATCACGGCCGCGATCACGATGCTGGGCCACGAATGCCCCGAGATCGATCTGCTGATCCCGGTGCTGTATGGCACTGCTGGCAAGACGCCACCGTGACGACGCCCACGCTCGACATCTCGCGGCAGGCCGGCGTCGCGCGCGTGTTCCTCAACCGCCCCGACGTGCGCAACGCGTTCAACGACGCGGTGATCGCCGAGCTGGCGCAGGCCTTCGCCACGCTCGGCGCCGATGCATCGCTGCGCGCGATCGTGCTCGGCGGCCACGGCAAGGCCTTCTGCGCCGGCGCGGATCTGAACTGGATGCGCGCGATGGCTGACTATTCGTGGGAGCAGAACCGCGCCGACGCCGATCGGCTGGCCGACATGCTGTGGGCCGTCTACAGCTGCCCGCTGCCGGTGGTGGGCCGCATCCAAGGCGACTGCTATGCCGGCGGCATGGGCCTGGCCGCGGCCTGCGACGTGCTCGTCGCCGCCGAGGGCGTGCACTTCTGCTTGAGCGAGGCGCGGCTCGGCCTGCTGCCGGCCACGATCGGGCCCTACGTGGTGCGCGCGCTCGGCGAACAGGCCTCGCGGCGCTACTTCGTCAGCGCCGAGCGTTTCTCGGCCGCCGAGGCCCACCGGCTCGGCTTCGTGCACGAGCTTGTGGCGCCCGAGGCGCTCGACGCCAAGGTCGACGAGCTGGTGGCGCTGCTCGTGGCCAACGGCCCCGCCGCGGTCAAGGCCTGCAAGAAGCTGGTGCACGACGTGGCCGGTCAACCGATCACCGCCGCGCTGCGTGATGACACGGCGCGCCGCATCGCCGACATCCGCGCGAGCGCCGAGGGGCGCGCCGGCGTGCAGGCCTTTCTGCAGAAACGGAGTCCGCCATGGCAGACCTGAACCTTGCAGGCGTGAACCTCGACACCACGCAGCTCTTCGCGCTGGCCGCGGCGATGGGCTGGGCGAGCGGGTTGCGGCTCTACGCGGTGGTGTTCCTCACCGGGCTTGCCGGCTTCCTCGGCTGGGTGCCGCTGCCGCAAGGGCTGCACGTGCTGCAGAACCCGCTGGTGCTCGGCGCGTCGGGGCTGATGCTGGCGGTGGAGTTCTTCGCCGACAAGATCCCGGGCCTCGACACGGTGTGGGACGCCGTGCACACCTTCATCCGCGTGCCGGCCGGCATGGCATTGGCCGCCGGCGTGTTCGGCGGCGACTCGGCGGCGTGGACGGTGATTGCCGCGCTGATGGGCGGCGCGCTGGCGGCAACGTCGCACACCGCGAAGGCGACCACGCGCGCGGCAGCCAACACCTCGCCCGAGCCGTTCTCGAACATCGCGTTGTCGCTGGCGGGTGACGCGGCGGTGCCCGGCATGCTGTGGCTGTCGTGGACGCATCCGGCGCTGTTCTTCGTGGCGCTGGCGGTTGCGCTGGTGGTGATGCTGGCGCTGATCGTGGTGCTGTTCCGCTTCCTGCGGGGGCTGGTGCGGCGGTTTCGCGGGGATTCGGATGCGCTGGTGGCGGGGGCCTAGTGGTTCGCTTGTCGCATGCTGGGCTGGAGCGGCGCGGCGGGCGGTACCCGCCGGGGGCTCATACTGGGTCGGTCCTCGCCTGCGGCGAGGACTCCGCTGCGGTGCTCGCGCCGAGGGTCGCGCCGCCGAACTCGCTACGCGACCTGCGGTCGCTGCGCTCAAACATCGTCGGCGAGTCAGAGCACGAAGCGCGCACCTGCGGTGCGCGCCGACCCTCGTCGCTGCGCTCCTCGCCGCCCCACAAATCGCCCCCAGCGGGTACCGCCCACCGCGCTGCAGCGCTCGTGGCGTTCGACGAAGGCAGCGAGCGGTGCTGGGCAAAGGTGGGCATGGGCACGACTGGGCACGCCTATGAGGCGCCGAGGACCGCAGCACTGCGAGGGTTGCCCATCGCCGTAAGGCGATGGGACGGCGAGGAATTCGAGCTCCGAGCGCAGCGGCGCTCCGCAGGAGCGTCGCGCCCGCGCGAGGGCGAGTTCCGCAGCCGCCCTCGCAGTGCGAGGACCGCAGGGAACCCCGGAGCGAAGCGTAGGGGCGCCTCATCGAAGCGCCCAGGCGTGCCCATGCCCGCCTTTGCCTCGCCCAGCCGTTGCATGCGGCGCCGCTCGAAGCGCAGCCAATAAGACACAACCACGCCGACCCATGTTCACCAAGATCCTGATCGCCAACCGCGGCGAAATCGCCTGCCGCGTCGCAGCCACCGCCAAGCGCCTGGGCATCCGCACCGTGGCGGTGTATTCCGATGCCGACGCCAATGCCAAGCACGTCGCCGTCTGCGACGAGGCCGTGCACATCGGCGGCAACGCGCCGCGCGACAGCTACCTGCGCTGGGAGCGCATCCTCGAGGCGGCGAAGGCCACGGGCGCGCAGGCCGTGCACCCGGGCTACGGCTTTCTGTCGGAGAACGAAGGCTTCGCGCAGGCCTGTGCCGATGCCGGCGTGGTGTTCATCGGCCCGCCGCCCGCGGCGATCCGCGCCATGGGCAGCAAGGCCGCGGCCAAGTCGCTGATGACGAAGGCCGGCGTGCCGCTGGTGCCGGGCTACCACGGCCACGACAACGACCCCGCGCTGCTCGCACGCGAGGCGCAGGCGATGGGCTACCCCGTGCTCATCAAGGCCAGCGCCGGCGGCGGCGGCAAGGGCATGCGGCGCGTCGACAAGGCAGAGGACTTCGCCGCCGCGCTGGCCTCGTGCCAGCGCGAGGCCAAGGCCGGCTTCGGCGACGACCACGTGCTCGTCGAGCGCTACGTCACGCGGCCGCGGCACATCGAGATCCAGGTCTTCGCCGACACGCTGGGCCACTGCATCTACCTGTTCGAGCGCGACTGCTCGGTGCAACGCCGCCACCAGAAGGTGCTCGAGGAGGCGCCGGCGCCGGGCCTGTCGGCCGCGCGGCGCGCCGAGATGGGTGCCGCCGCGGTGGCGGCCGCCAAAGCGGTGGGTTATGTCGGCGCCGGCACGGTGGAGTTCATCGCCGAGGAGCGCGACGACGGCGACATCGGCTTCTACTTCATGGAGATGAACACGCGGCTGCAGGTCGAGCACCCGGTCACCGAAGCGATCACCGGGCTCGACCTCGTGGAGTGGCAGCTGCGCGTGGCGGCCGGCGAGCCGCTGCCGCTGGCGCAGGAGCAGCTCAGGCTGCAGGGCCACGCGATCGAGGCGCGCATCTGCGCCGAGAACCCCGAATCGAACTTCCTGCCCGCCACCGGCACGATGGGCACGTTGCGCTGGCCCGAGCACGTGGCGTTCCGCCGCAACGCCGACGCCGAGCCGTTCCACGATCCGGCCCCGGTGCGCGTCGATGCCGGCGTGCGCGAGGGCGATGCGATCTCGCCGTACTACGACTCGATGATCGCCAAGCTGATCGTCTGGGGCGAGACGCGCGCGCAGGCGCTGGCGCGGCTCGATGCTGCGCTGGCCGCCACGCACATCGTGGGCCTGCACACCAACGTGGCCTTCCTGCGGCGCGTGGTGGGCTCGCACTCGTTTGCCACCGCCGAACTCGACACCGCGCTGATCGAACGCGAGGCGGCCGTGCTGTTCAAGCAGCCGCCGCTGCCGCTCGAGATCGCCGCCGCCGGCATGGCCGCGCATGCGCTGGCCGCCGAGTCGCGGCTGGAGAGCGCCGACCCCTGGTCGCGCCGCGACGGTTTTCGGCTGCACGGCGGCGCCGTGCGCCACTTCGACCTCGAGCACGACGGCGAGCACCATGCGGTCAAGCTCGCGCGCTTGCACGACGGCGCGCTGCAGCTGCACCTCGGCGCGTCGCACTGGCTGTTCGACTCGCGCGCGCTCGGCGACGACGGCTACGACGTCGTGCTCGGCCGGCAGCGCCTGCGGCTGCAGGTGTACGTGCACGGCGAGCGCGTGGCGGTGTTCACGCCGCGCGGCAGCATCGTCGTGCACGAGGTCGACGCGATCGCCCATGCCGGCGAGGGCGCGGCCGATGCCGGCAACCTGACCGCGCCGATGCCGGGCAAGGTGGTGTCGTACCTGGCCAAGGTGGGCGACAAGGTGGCGCGCGGCCAGGCGCTGGCGGTGATGGAGGCGATGAAGATGGAGCACACCATCCACGCGCCGCGCGACGGCGAGGTGGCGGAGCTGCTCTATGCGGTGGGCGACCAGGTCGCCGAGGGCGGCGAGCTGTTGCGGCTGAAGGCTTGAAGGTGCGGGTTCAGCCGGCCGGCGCGAGACGCCGTCCGGCCTTCGCCAGCCGTGCGGCCGTCCGCAGTGGACGGCCTCAGCGCAGCAGCCGGTCGAACCAGGTGCGCGGCGCCGCGGGTGGGGTGTCGTGCGGCACCGGCGGCGCGAACTGCGAATCGCGGAATTCGTAGCTCGACAGCGGTGCGGCGGCGGTCGGCGCCGGTTCGTCGTTGGCGGCGCGGAAGGCGCGCGCCAGCTGTTCCAGCTCGTGGCCGCGATAGGCGTCGCACACCAGCAGCACGTCGAGTGCGTAGCCTTCGTGCTTGAGCATGCGGGCCACGTCGATGCCGTGGCCCAGCTCGCGCATCAGCACGAAGTGCATGCGCGTGGCGATCTGCAGGCGGTTGGGGCGCAGGCGCGTTGTCATGGTCGTCGGGGCAGGCTCGCTCGCATTCTTCGGCCGCGCGCGGCACGCCACCATCCCTCGGGCAGGGGCGCGGAGCGTTCACACTGCACACCGCGACGCGGCCGCTATAGTGACCGCTCCACACGATGAGCATTCCGTCATGATTCCCTCGCGTGTCACGCTGGTCGAGGTCGGTCCGCGCGACGGCCTGCAAAACGAGAAGCAGCCGGTGACCACCGCGCACAAGGTGGCGCTGGTGGAGCGGCTGATGGATGCCGGGCTGCGCGAGATCGAGGTCACCAGCTTCGTGAGCCCGAAGTGGGTGCCGCAGATGGCCGACAACGCGCAGGTCATGGCCGGCATCGTGCGCCGCCCGGGCGTGCGCTGGTCGGTGCTGACGCCGAACATGAAGGGCCTGGAGGCCGCGCTGCCGGCGCGGCCCGACGAGATCGTCGTCTTCGGCGCCGCGACCGAGGCCTTCAGCCAGCGCAACATCAACTGCTCGATCGGCGAGAGCATCGAGCGCTTCGCGCCGGTGGTGGCCGGCGCGCGCGCGGCCGGCACCAAGGTGCGCGCCGCGGTGTCGTGCGCGCTCGGCTGCCCCTACCAGGGCGAGGTGTCGGCCGACGAGGTCGAGCACGTGGTCAAGCTGTTGAAGGGCATCGGCGTGCAGCACTGCGGCATCGCCGACACCATCGGCGTCGGCACGCCGCGCAAGGCGCAGCAGGCGATGGAGCGCGCGCTGCGGCACTTTGCGCTGGCCGAGGTGAGCGGCCATTTCCACGACACCTACGGCCAGGCGCTGGCCAACATCTACGCCTGCCTCGAGATGGGCATCGCTACCTTCGACGCCAGCGTGGCCGGCCTCGGCGGCTGCCCGTATGCCAAAGGCGCCACCGGCAACGTGGCCACCGAAGACGTGGTGTTCATGCTCGACGGCCTGGGCATCGACACCGGCGTCGACCTCGACAAGCTGGTCGACGCCGGCGCGTTCATCTCCGAGCAGCTCGGCCGCCCGCCGGCATCGCGCGTGGCGCGTGCGGTGCTGGCCCGGCGCGGCAAGGTGCTGGCCTCGTGAGCGCGAGCATGAGCGATCTGGCGCAGCGGCCCGAAGGCTTCCAGCGCGTGGCGCAGGCGCTGCGCGCGCTGGCGCATCCGCACCAGCCGCTGTGGCTCGAGGTGTCGGCGCGCACCTCGCAGGAGGCGGCCGACGCGCTGGGCGTGGTGGTGGGGCAGATCGCCAAGAGCGTGATCTTCCGCCGCAAGAGCGACGATGCCGCGGTGCTGGTGATCGCCTCGGGCGACCGCCGCGTCGACGAGAAGAAGGTCGGCGCGATCACCGGTGCGCTGGCGCGCGCCGACGCCGAGTTCGTGAAGTCGCGCACCGGCTTCGCGATCGGCGGCGTGGCGCCGATCGCGCACACCAACGCGCCGGTGACGCTGATCGACCGCGAGCTGTTCCGCTTCGCCGAGATCTGGGCCGCGGCCGGGCATCCGAACGGCGTGTTCCGCCTCGCGCCGGCAGACCTGGAGCGTTTCACCGGTGCGCCGGTGGCCGATGTGGTGGTGAACCCGCAATGAGCACGAAGGCCTCGAGCGCTGCGGTGCCGTCGCCCTGCGTCGACGTCTGCCGCATGAACCCGGCCACCGGCTTGTGCGAGGGCTGCCTGCGCACCATCGACGAGATCGCCGCCTGGGGTTCGCTCGACGACGCAGCCAAGCGCGCGGTGTGGGCGCGGCTGCACGCGCGCCGCGTCGCGCAACCCGGCGCGGGCGTGGCGGGCGCCGGCATCGCAGCCGGGAGCACGCGATGAAGCGCATCGTGTTCTGGTTCGATCCGGTCTCGCCGTATGCCTGCCTCGCCTTCGAGCAACTGCCGCAGGCGCTGGTGGGCTGCAGCTACGAGGTGCAGTACCGGCCGGTGCTGTTCGCCGCGCTGCTGAAGCACTGGGGCCACAAGGGCCCGGCCGAGATCGAACCCAAGCGCGCGTGGACGTACCGCCAGATCGCGTGGCTCGCGCACCGGCACGGGCTCACGCTCGAGCTGCCGCGCACGCATCCGTTCAACCCGCTGCCGCTGCTGCGCCTGGCGCTGGCCGCCGGCGAGGCGGGCGACATGCCCAACCGCCGCGTCGTCGAGCTGCTGATGCGCCATGTGTGGCACGGCGGCGAGGACGCGAACGACCCCGTGCGCCTGGCGGCGCTGACGCAGGCCGTCGCGCCGCGCCGCGACCCCGCCGGCGATGCGGTGAAGGCCGAGCTGCGCACACTCGTCGACGAGGCCGTGGCCAAGGGCCTGTTCGGCGTGCCGAGCTTCGAGCTCGACGGCCGCGTGTTCTGGGGCTTCGATGCGCTGCCGATGCTGAAGGCCGCGCTGCAGGGCGATGCGTGGTTCGACGGCCCGGCGTGGCAGGCCGCCGCATCGGCGCCGCCGGGTGTGCGGCGCTAGCGCTGATCAGACACCAGCGCGATCGCCGACCGCCGGCCGCGCCATCACCGGGCGCTGCCGCAGCCGCGGCAGCTGCGCCGCCACCACGCAGGCGAACCAGCACAGCCACGCCGACCACAGCGTGTGGCTCGGGTAGTGCGCGCCGCGCGCGAGCTGGGCCCAGCCGAACAGCACGCCGGCCACGCAGACCACCAGCAGGCACAGCCGCGCCAGCTGCGGGCGCGATTCGCGCCACGCGAAGTAGACGGTGAAGAACGCGAACGCCGCCACCGCGTGGCCCGACGGGAAGCAGTGCCCCGGCCCGCCGTCGACGATGCCCCATTGCCAGTGCGTGACGTAGCGCGCCAGGCCGCCGAACTCCGCCAGCTCCCACGGGCAGCTCGACAGCGACAGCCGCTTGATCGCCGGCACCAGCATCGCGCAGGCCAGCGTCATCGCCACCCAGTACCAGCGCGCGCGCCGCGTCAGGCCATTGCTGCGCGGCCGCGCCGCGTCGATCGCCAGCGCCGCGATCACGCCCCAGGCCAGCCAGCGGCCGCCGTCGTGCAGCACGTCGCGCGTGAGCCAGGCGTCGCGCCACGCGAAGCCGCTCGCGTTGCCGTAGGCGCGCGCCGCGGCGAGGTCCAGGCCCGAATAGTCCCAGGCCAGCACCAGCATCAGCGCAGCGAACGTGACGATCGCGTCGCGCAGCAGCGTCGGGCGCGGCGTCGAATCCGGCATCGTGGTGGCGCTCATGGCTTGGTCGCCGGCGCGCGGCGGCAGTCGCGGGTGAGGTCCCAGTCGGCGGCATAGAGCGCGGTGCGCACGTCGAGCAGCGCCAGCAGCGTGTGGAACAGGTGATCGTGCGCCGCAGGCTTGGCGGCGCGCTGGCGCAGGCAGCCGGCGTCGATGCCGAGGCTTTGCTGCAGGCCCGCCGACAGCCACATCAGCATCGGCACCTTGGTCTGCTCGTCGGGCGCGATGGCGTAGGGCATGCCGTGCAGGAACAGGCCCTTCTCGCCGAGCGATTCGCCATGGTCCGACACGTAGACCAGCGCGGTGTCGACCCGCGACTCGCTCGCCATCAGCTTGCGCAGCAGCTGCGCCAGCACGTGGTCGGTGTACAGCAGCACGTTGTCGTAGGCGTTGACGATCTCCTCGCGCGAGCAGCGCTGCAGGTCATCGTGCTCGCAGGCCGGCACGAAGCGCGCGAAGGCCTTCGGGTAGCGGCGGAAGTACGACGGCCCGTGGTTGCCGAGCTGGTGCAGCACCAGCAGCTGCATGCCCTGCGCGTTGGCCAGGCGCTGCTCGAGGTCGGCGCCCAGGCCTTCGTCGAGGCAGCGCCCGTCGGCGCACAGCCCCGGCAGCTCGAGGGCCTTCACGCTGTCGTTCGGCACGCCATCGCACACGCCCTTGCAGCCCGACTGGTTGTCGCGCCAGTGCACGGCCACGCCGGCGCGCGCCAGCACCTGCAGCAGGCCTTCGCTGCCGCGGATGCGCGACTCGTCATAGTCGCGCCGGCCCACCGGCGCGAACATGCACGGCAGCGAGACCTCGGTGTTGGTGCCGCAGGCGGTCACGTCGGTGAAGTTGATCACCGGCAGCGCAGCGAGCTCCGGCGTGGTCTGCCGCGCATAGCCGTTCAAGCCCCAGTTCATCGCCCGCACCGTCTCGCCGACCACCAGCACCACCAGCTGTGGCCGCGTGCGCTGCGCCCACAGCGGGCCGGGCTTGGCATCGAGCCCGATCGCCTGGCGCGGCGCGGCGGCACCGCGCGCGTCGGCCATCGCCACCGCGCCGGTGGACCACACCAGGTTGGCCGGCGTGATCAGGTAGCGCACCTCGCGGTGGTTGCGCATCAGCGAGGCCATCGGCTGGAACACCGACAGCAGCGCGCCGGCAGCGACCGCGAGCGCCGCCACGATGACGCCAATGCGCACCAGCGTGGCACGCGGCCACGGGCGGTTGACCACGCGCACGCGCGTGAGCAGCGCGATCGGCAGCCCGGCGTACAGCAGCAACTGCAGCCACAGCGCCGGCGCGAGCAGCTCGCGCGCCTCGGCCGGGTCGGTGCGCAGCACGTTGCGCAGCATCGACGGATCGAGGTACACGCCGTATTGGCTCATGTAGTAGGTCGCCGCCGCGGTGGCGATGGCCAGCACCGCGAGCACCGGCTTGACGGTCCAGCGGTTGGCCACCAGCGCCAGCAGCAGGAAGTGCACCGCGCCGAGCAGCACCAGCAGCGCGAGCGCGAAGCCCCAGGTGGCGGGCGCGCTGCGCTCGCGGCCGTCGAGCGCGGCCGACAGGAACGACACGTTGGCCGCCAGCGCCCAGAACACGCTGGCCGCCAGCAGCATCTGCTCCACCGTGGCGGGGATCGTGAAACGGCCCGCGCGCCCGGCGGGCGCGCGGCCGTCGACGGGCAGCTTCGAGAACATGAGCGGCAATGGGATGCAAACGGGGCCGGAGATCGACTGGATTTTGCCCGGGCAGTGCCCCGGCATCGCTGCGGCATTGCGAAGGCGCAATGATGCGACACTGCGCGTCAACCCATTTTCGCGCCACCCGCACATGCGCCTGCTGCTGATCGAGGACGACGTCACGCTGGGCGAGGGCCTGCGCGACTTCCTGCGCGCCGAGGGCCACCAGGTCGAATGGGCGCAGAGCCTGGCGCAGGCCGACACCCACCGCGGCGACGTGCTCGACGCGGTGCTGGTCGACTGGCAGTTGCCCGACGGCTCGGGCCGCGACTGGATCGCCGCGCGGCGCACCCGCGGCGACGCCACGCCGATGCTGATGATCACCGCCCGCGACCGGCTCGACGACCGCGTGCTCGGCCTCGACAGCGGCGCCGACGACTACCTCGTCAAGCCGTTCGCGCCCGAGGAGCTGGCGGCGCGGCTGCGCGTGGTGGGCCGCCGCCATGCCGGCGGCGCCCATGCGCAGCTGCAGGTCGGCGAGGTGCTGATCGACCTGCATGCGCGCTCGGCGCTGCGCGAGGGCCAGCGCGTGGAGCTGACCGCACGCGAATGGACGGTGCTCGAGGCGCTGGCGCTGCGTGCCGGGCGCATCGTCGACAAGGGCGACCTCGAGCAGCTGGTGTTCGGCGGCCACGGCGAGATCGCCAGCAACGCGCTCGAGGTGCACGTGTCGAGCCTGCGGCGCAAGCTCGGCCGCTCGCTGATCGAGACCGTGCGCGGGCTCGGCTACCGGCTCGACGCGCGCCCGACGTGAGTGCGGTGGTTTCGTGACCGCGCCGCCGTCGATCCGGCGCCGGCTGGCGCGCGCGCTGCTGCTGTGGGCGGTGGCCCTCGGCGCGACCGTGGCCTTCGCGGTCGGCGTGGCGGTGCACAAGGAGGTCGACGAACTGCTCGACGACGCGCTGCTCGCCTCGGCCGACGTGACGGCCGAGCTGCTGCGGCCGCAGGCCGACGCGCTGATCGCCGCGCAGAGCGGCGGCTCGCCGCCGTCGGCCGTGCCCTCGGGCGGCAACCGCTTCGCCTGGCAGATCGTGGGCCCGGCGCGCGAGGTGCTGCTGCGCTCGCCGGGCGCGCCGGCCGAGCCGTACGTGAGCGCGCCGGTGGCCGGATTCGTCACCGCGCCGAACTGGCGCGTCTACGTCCAGGCGCTCGGCGCCGACGGCCGCATGCTGCTGGTGGCGCAGTCGCGCGAGGAACGCCGCGAGGCGCGATTCGAGGTCGGGCGCCATGCCATGCTCGCCACGCTGGCGGCGAGCCTGCTCGGCTGGGTGTTGCTGCGCACGGCGCTGGGCCATGAGCTGCGGCCGCTGCGCGACCTGTCGCGGCGTCTGGCGGGTTACGACCCGCTGCAGCCGGGTGCCACGCTGGGCGCCGCCACGCGCGCCGAGCTGTCGCCGATGCACGAGGCGATCGACCATCTGGCGCAGCGGCTGCAGCAGCGCATGGCCAGCGAGCGCGCCTTCAGCGCACATGCCGCGCACGCATTGCGCACGCCGCTGGCCGGGCTCGACGCGCAGCTGGCCGTCGCGCAGCGCGAGGCACCGCAGGCGATGCGGCCGCGCATGGACCGCATGCGCCAGGCCACGCGGCGGCTGCAGCAGGTGGTGACGGCGCTGCTGACGCTGTTTCGCAGCGGTGCCGAATTGCGTCGCCGGCCGGTGACCCTGGCCGAGCTGGTGGACCGCCTGCCCGTCGAAGGCCTGCACATCGCCCTCGGCGACGAGCAGGCACGCGTGAATGCCGACCCCGACCTGATGTCGGCGGCGCTGGCCAACCTGTTCGACAACGCGCTGCGCCACGGCGCGCGAAACGTGCGCGTCGACATGCCCGGGCCCTACGTGGTGCGGCTCGGCGACGACGGCCCCGGGCTCGACGCCGCGCGCCGGGCTGGGCTGCAGGCCGCGCTCGATGCCGCCCAGTACGAAGACTTGACCGGCCTCGGCCTGATGCTTGCCGACGTGGTGGCCCGCGCGCACGGCGGCCGCCTGAAGCTGGGCGGCAGCGACGGCGACCGCGGCTTCGTGGTCGAGATGCACCTGGCCGCCGCGCCCGAGACAGCCTGAGCCGCGCGCGCGGCATCGCGCCGCCGCGCGCGTCAGCTTGTGTTGGATTCGCGTCAGAGCATGGTCAGGCCGGCGACCAATGATGCGCGCCTGCTGCAAGCCGCAGCCGCGGCAAAGGAGACCGGCATGGAATCGCAACTCGCCCAGAAGATCGCGAGTCACCCCAAGTACCGCGAGCTGAGAAGCAAGCGCTCGAGCTTCGGCTGGTGGCTGACGCTGGCGATGATGATCGTCTACTACGGCTTCATCGTGCTGGTGGCCTTCGACAAGCCGTTCCTGTCGCAGCGGCTCGGCGCCGGCGTCATGACCATGGGCATGCCGATCGGCCTGTTCGTCATCGTCTTCACGATCGTCATCACCGGCATCTACGTGCGCCGCGCGAACACCGAGTTCGACGCGATGACCGAAGAGATCAACAAGGGGGTGCTGAAATGATCGGCGCGCAACGTCTTCTCAAGCCGCTGGCCGGTCTGGCGCTGCTGGGCCTCGCGGCCGGCGCGCTCGCTGCCGGCGCCGACCTCGGCCAGGCCCAGAAGCAGGCCACCAACTGGACGGCGATCGGCATGTTCGGCGTGTTCGTCGTGCTCACGCTGTTCATCACCAAGTGGGCCGCGGCGCGCACCAAGAGCGCGGCCGACTTCTACACCGCCGGCGGCGGCATCACCGGTTTCCAGAACGGGCTGGCGATCGCCGGCGACTACATGAGCGCGGCATCGTTCCTCGGCATCTCGGCCGCGGTGATGGCCAGCGGCTACGACGGGCTGATCTATTCGATCGGCTTTCTCGTCGGCTGGCCGGTCATCACCTTCCTGATGGCCGAGCGGCTGCGCAACCTCGGCAAGTTCACCTTCGCCGACGTGGCTGCCTTCCGCTTCAAGCAGACGCCGATCCGCACCTTCGCCGCCTCGGGCACGCTGGTGGTGGTGGCGTTCTACCTGATCGCGCAGATGGTCGGCGCCGGCCAGCTGATCAAGCTGCTGTTCGGCCTGGAGTACATGTACGCGGTGATCATCGTCGGCGTGCTGATGATGATCTACGTGCTGTTCGGCGGCATGACGGCCACCACCTGGGTGCAGATCATCAAGGCCTGCCTGCTGCTCGGCGGCGCCACCTTCATGGCGCTGATGGTGCTGTGGAACTTCGGCTTCAGCCCCGAGGCGATGTTCGCCAAGGCGGTGGAGGTCAAGACCCAGCTCGCCACCGCGGCCGGCAAGGCGCCCGATGCGGCGGCCAAGGAGGGCTTCTCGATCATGGGCCCCGGCAACTTCGTGAAGGACCCGATCTCGGCCATCAGCTTCGGCATGGCGCTGATGTTCGGCACCGCCGGGCTGCCGCACATCCTGATGCGCTTCTTCACCGTGCCGAGCGCCAAGGAGGCGCGCAAGTCGGTGTTCTGGGCCACGACGTGGATCGGCTACTTCTACGTGCTGACCTTCATCATCGGCTTCGGCGCCATCACCTTCGTGCTGACGAACCCCGAGTTCCTCGACGCCAAGGGCGCGCTCAAGGGCGGCGGCAACATGGCGGCCATCCACCTCGCCAACGCGGTGGGCGGCAACGTGTTCCTCGGCTTCATCTCGGCGGTGGCCTTCGCGACCATCCTCGCGGTGGTGGCCGGCCTCACGCTCAGCGGCGCCTCGGCGGTGTCGCACGACCTCTACGCCACGGTGTTCAGGCAGGGCAAGGCCGACAGCGCGTCGGAGCTGCGGGTGTCGAAGATCACGACCATCGCGCTGGGCATCATCGCCGTCGTGCTGGGCATCGTGTTCGAGAAGCAGAACATCGCCTTCATGGTCAGCCTGGCGTTCGCGATCGCCGCGTCGGCCAACTTCCCGGTGCTGTTCATGAGCGTGCTGTGGAAGGACTGCACCACCAAGGGCGCGGTGATCGGCGGCTTCCTCGGGCTCATCAGCTCGGTGGTGCTGACGGTGGTGTCGCCGTCGGTGTGGGAGGCCACGCTCGGCAACCCGAAGGGCTCGGCGCTGTTCCCGTACACCTCGCCGGCGCTGTTCTCGATGACGATCGGCTTCGTCGGCATCTGGCTGTTCTCGATCCTCGACCGCAGCCAGCAGGCGGCGAAGGACCGCGCCGGCTTCCTGGCGCAGCAGGTACGCTCCGAAACCGGCATCGGCGCGGCGCAGGCCAGCGGGCATTGACCTTCCACGGTCGCGGCCCTCGGGGACTGCGGGCGCGCCGCCCGCGGTCCCCTTGTCATTCCCGATGAACGCCAGCACGCCCCCCGAAGCCCAGCGCGAGATGCTGTCGCTGGTGACGGCGCGCATCCGCGACGCCTACATCCGCAAGCCGGTGTTCGTCGACGGCGCGCTCGACGTGGTGCGCGCCTGCCGCCGCATGGCCGAGCAGAAGACCACCTTCGTGCTGGTGCGCGACGGCGAGCGCCTGGGCATGTTCACCACCACCGACCTGCTGCACGCGCTGGCCGGGCCGCGCGACGTGCATCAGCTGCCGGTGCGCGAGTGCGCGCGCTTCGACCTGGTGGCGGTCGACCCCGACACCGATCTCTTCGAGGCGCTGTGGCTGATGGTGCGCCACCGCGTGCACCGCCTCGTCGTGCGCGAGGGCGGCGCGGTGCGCGGCGTGCTCGGCCAGCTCGACCTGGTGAGCCTGGTGGCCAACCATTCGCACATCGTCGCGGTGCAGATCGACGAAGCGACCTCGGTGGCCGAGCTGAAGGCCGCCGCCCAGCGCATCGACGAGATGGTGGGCCTGCTGCACGAGGGCGGCATCAAGATCGAGCGCATCACGCGGCTGGTGAGCGAGCTGAACACGCGCCTCTTTGCCAAGCTGTGGCAGCTGGTGGCGCCGCCCGAGCTGATCGCCGACAGCTGCCTGCTGGTGATGGGCAGCGAGGGCCGCGGCGAGCAGATCCTGAAGACCGACCAGGACAACGCGCTGCTGCTGCGCGACGGTGTCGACGTCGACGGCATCGACGCGATCGTCGCGCGCTTCTCGGCCGGCCTGGCCGAGCTGGGCTACCCGCCGTGCCCCGGCGGCATCATGGTCACCAACCCGATGTGGCGCCAGCCGGTGAGCGGCTTTCGCGCCACGCTGCGCGACTGGGTCTTCGGCGCCGACCCCGACGGCCCGATGCGGCTGGCGATCTTCTTCGACGCCAGCTGCGTTGCCGGCGACCCCAAGCTGCTCGAGGCGGCGCGGCAGCATCTGCAGAACATATTGGTCGACAACGACGCGTTCCTCGCCCGCTTCGCCGCCGCGGCCGACCAGTTCGCCGACGGCAGCCCGTGGTGGAGCTGGCTCAGCACGCGCCGCGACGAGCAGGTGCTCGACCTCAAGAAGCTCGGCACCTTCCCGATCGTGCACGGCGTGCGCGCGTTCGCGCTGAAGCACCGCGTCAATGCCGTCGGCACGGCCGAGCGCATCCGCGAGCTGGTGGCGCTGGGCGTGCTCGACGAGCCGCTGGCGCGCGACCTCGTCGATGCGCTGCACTTCATGATGGCGCTCAAGCTCGCCCACCAGCTGCGCGAGCGCCGGCTCGGCCAGCCGCCGAGCAACCTGGTGCGCCCGTCGGAGCTGGGCACGCTCGAGCGCGAGCCGCTGCAGGATGCGCTGGCGATCATCAAGCGCTTCCGCGCGCATCTGCGCCAGCAGTTCAGGCTCGAGACCTTGTAGGCCGCGTCAGACGGGCGTCAGCGCGACGCGCAGAATGGTCGGCACATCGACGGTGCGTTGCCAGCGTGCCGCACCGCAGGAGACGAGCATGGGGCAAGGCCCGGAACGCCGGCGGCCGCAAGGCCTGCGCAGCGCGCGGCTGCTGGCCGTGTTCGCGGCCGGCTGGCTGATCTTCGGCTTTCCGCTGCTGTCGGTGTTCGAAGGGCCGGGCAGCTGGCTCGGCCTGCCGCGGCTGCCGCTGGCGCTGTTCGTGCTGTGGGGTCTGTTGATCGCGGTGCTGGCGCTGCTGGCCGAACGCGCCGCGGAGGATTGAGCGCCGATGCTGAGCCCCGCGCTGGTGATCGGCGCCTCGCTGGCCTACCTGCTGCTGCTGTTCGCGGTGGCCAGCTTCGGCGACGCGCGCGCGCGCGCCGGCCGCTCGGTGATCGGCAACGCCTGGGTCTACACGCTGTCGATGGGCGTGTACTGCACCGCGTGGACCTACTTCGGCAGCATCGGCCGCGCCGCCAGCGCCGGCGTGTGGTTCCTGCCGATCTACCTCGGCCCCACGCTGGCGATGGTGCTGGCCGCGCTGCTGCTGCGCAAGATGATCCGCATCGCGCGCGCGCAGCGCATCACCTCGATCGCCGACTTCATCGCCAGCCGCCACGGCAAGAGCCCGCTGATCGCCGGGCTCGTGACGCTGATCGCGGTGGTGGGCATCGTGCCGTACATGGCGCTGCAGCTCAAGGCGGTGGCTTCGGGCTATGCGGTGCTCACCGGCACGCCGGCCAGCCACGGCGCGTGGTGGAGCGACGGCACGCTGATGGTGGCGCTGGCGCTGGCCGGCTTCACGGTGCTGTTCGGCACGCGGCACCTTGACACCACCGAGCGCCACGAGGGCATGGTGGCGGCGATCGCGCTGGAGTCGGTGGTCAAGCTGGTCGCCTTCGTGGCCGTCGGCGTGTTCGTGACCTGGGGCCTGTTCGCCGGGCCGCAGGACATCTTCGCGCGCGCGGCCGCGGTGCCCGAGCTGCAGCAGGTGCTGCAAGGCGGCGGCGCGTTCGCCTACGACCAGTGGTTCGCGCTGACGCTGCTGGCGGGGCTGTCGGTGATCTTCCTGCCGCGGCAGTTCCAGGTGATGGTGGTGGAAAACGTCGACGAGCGCCACGTGGCGCGCGCGTCGTGGGCGTTCCCGCTGTACCTGCTGGCGATCAACCTGTTCGTGCTGCCGATCGCCGTCGGCGGGCTGCTGCACACGGGCCCCGGCCGCGGCGACGCCGAGACCTTCGTGCTGTCGCTGCCGCTGCAAGGCGGCTCCACCGCGCTGGCGCTGCTGGCCTTCGTGGGCGGCCTGTCGGCGGCCACCGGCATGGTGATCGTCGAGACGATCGCGGTGGCCACGATGGTGTGCAACGACCTCGTGATGCCGCTGCTGCTGCGCTTCACGCGGCTCGGCGCGCGCCGAGCCGGCAGCGACGCCGGCGACCTCACCGCGGTGCTGCTGGCGATCCGCCGCGCGGCGATCGTCGTGCTGCTGCTGCTCGGGTACCTGTACTTTCGCATCGCCGGCGAGGCCTACGCGCTGGTGAGCATCGGCCTCATCAGCTTTGCCGCGGTGGCGCAGTTCGCGCCGGCGCTGCTCGGCGGCATGTACTGGAAGGGCGGCACGCGCGAGGGCGCGCTGGCCGGGCTGGCGGCGGGCTTCGCGCTGTGGGTCTACACGCTGATGCTGCCGTCGATCGCCAAGTCGGGCTGGATGGGCAGCGGCTTCCTCACCGACGGCCCCTTCGGCTGGGCGTGGCTGAAGCCCGAGCAGCTGTTCGGCCTCACGCGGCTCGATCCGCTGACGCACTCGCTGTTCTGGAGCCTGCTCGCCAACCTGGCGCTGTACGTGGCGGTGTCGCTGCGGCGCGTGCCGAGCGCGCGCGAGATGAGCCAGGCGCTGCTGTTCGTCGACGCGATGCGGCGCCCGCGCGAAGGCGACGCGCAGCAGCCGGTGTTCTGGCGCGGCACCGCGCACACTGCCGACCTGCTGGCGCTGGCGCAGCGCTTCCTCGGCGCCGAGGCGGCGCGGCGGCTGTTCGCCGAGCATGCGCGGCGCATCGGCGTCGGCGGGCCCGATGCGATCCCGGCCGACGCGCGCCTGGTGTCGATGGTGGAGACGCAGCTCGCCGGCGCGATCGGCAGCGCGTCGGCGCGCGTGCTGGTGGCCGGCACGGTGCAGGAGGACACGCTGGCCATCGACGACGTGATGCGCATCCTCGACGAGGCGTCGCGCGAGGCGATGCAGCTGCGCGCGTACTCGGCCGCGCTGGAGGAGAAGTCGCTGTCGCTCGAGCGCGCCAGCGCCGAGCTGCGCGCGGCCAACGAGCGGCTCGAGAGCCTGGACCGGCTGAAGGACGACTTCATGTCGTCGGTGACGCACGAGCTGCGCACGCCGCTGACCTCGATCCGCGCGCTGGCCGAGCTGATGGTCGACGACCCCGACATGCCCGCCGATCAGCGTGCCCAGTTCACCGCCATCATCGTCGCCGAGACCGAGCGCCTGTCGCGGCTGGTGAACCAGGTGCTCGACATGGCCAAGATCGAATCGGGCCACGCCGAATGGCACAACGCGCCGGTGAACCTCGAGGCGCTCGCCGAAGCCGCGGTGCAGACCACGCGCGAGCTGTTCCGCGAGCGCGGCGCGCAGGTGCACATCGATGCCGACGGCGCGCTGCCCGAGCTGATGGCCGACGCCGACCGGCTGACGCAGGTGCTGCTGAACCTGCTGTCCAACGCCGCCAAGTTCGTGCCCGCCGGCAGCGGCCGCGTGACGCTGCAGCTGCGGCGCGGCGCCGATGCGCTGCGCGTCGAGGTGCACGACAACGGCCCCGGCGTGCCGCCGCAGCAGCAGGAACTGATCTTCGAGAAGTTCCGCCAGGGCGGCGAGGCCACCAACCGGCCGCCCGGCACCGGGCTGGGGCTGCCGATCAGCCGCCAGATCGTCGAACATTTCGGCGGGCGCATGGGCGTGGCGAGCACGCCGGGGCAGGGCAGCTGCTTCTGGTTCGAGCTGCCGCTCGCGCTTGCCGCGCAGGAGACCACCGCATGAGCCACAAGGTGCTGATCGCCGACGACGAGCCCAACATCGTCATCTCGCTGGAGTTCCTGATGAAGCGCGAGGGCTACCAGGTGCTCGTCGCGCGCGACGGCGTGCAGGCGCTCGAGGCGATCCAGCGCGAGCGGCCGCAGCTGGTGCTGCTCGACGTGATGATGCCCGGCAAGACCGGCTTCGAGGTCTGCCAGGCGGTGCGCGCCGACGAGTCGCTGGCCGCGGTGAAGATCGTGCTGCTCACCGCCAAGGGCCGCGACACCGACGTGGCCAAGGGCACCGCGCTCGGCGCCGACGCCTACGTGACGAAACCGTTCTCGACCAAGGACCTCGCGGCGCGCGTGCGCGAGCTGCTGGGAGCGGGCGCGGCATGAGGTTCGACTGGCGGCACGCGCTGGTCGCGGCCCTGCCGGCGCTGGTGCTGGCGCTGTGGGCGGCCGGCGCCACGGCCTTCGTGGCCGCGACGATGGACGATGCCACGCGGCACGCCTTCGTGCAGGCGCTCGAGCCGCTGGCCGCGCCGCTGGTGCTGGGCTGGCTGCTGCTGTCGCTGGCCTGCAGCGTGGCGATGCACAAGGCCTGGAGCCGTTGGGTGGCGCCGCCGGCGCAGCTGGCCGAGCAGGCGCGGCTGCTCGTGGCGAGCGACAGCGCGCGCGAGATCGCGCCGCTGCCGGGTCGTGCGCTGGAGAGCCTGCGCGAGGCGATCAACGCGCTGGCGCGCCAGCGCGGAGAGCTGCGCGCCGACATGAACCGCAAGGTGCGCGAGGCGCTCGAGGCCGGCAGCCGCGAGATCGAGCATGAGCGCAGCCGCCTCGCCGCGCTGATGAGCGAGCTGACGCAAAGCGTCGTCGTCTGCAACCTCGACGGGCGCATCCTGCTCTACAACAACCGCGCGCGCATCCAGTTCCGCGCGCTGTCCGATGCGCCGGCGGTGGCCGGCGGCGGCGAGCTGATCGGCCTCGGCCGCTCGATCTACGCGGTGTTCGACCGCAAGCTCGTCACGCATGCGCTGGAGAGCATCCGCCAGCGCATGCAGCGCGGCGCGGCGCAGCCGTCGACGCAGTTCGTCACCGCCACGCGCGGCGGCCAGCTGCTGCGCGCGCAGATGGCCCCGGTTCGTATTGGCGCCGAGCCCGCCGCCGACGCCGAGCTGAGCGGCTTCGTGCTGATGCTCGACAACATCACGCGCGACTTCGCCGAGGAATCGCAGCGCGACCGGCTGCTGCAGCAGCTGGCCGAGGGCAACCGCGCCTCGCTCGGCAACCTGCAGGCCGCGCTCGAGATGCTCGAGTACCCCGACCTCGACGAGGCCGAGCGCGAGCGCTTCCTCGCCGTCATCCGCGACGAGGCGCGCGGCATGGGCGCGCGCGTCAACGAGCTGGCCAGCCACAGCAGCCAGACGCAGAAGACGCGCTGGCCGCTCGAAGACATGCTCGGCGCCGACCTCGTCAGCGCCGCGCAGCGCCGCATCGAGGCGCTGCTCGACGTGCGCGTCGCCGCCACCGAGGTCGACGCCGCGTTGTGGCTGCGCGTCGACAGCTTCTCGCTGCTGCAGGCGCTCGCCTTCCTGGCCGCGCGGCTGGCCGAGGACTACGAGATCCGCGCCTTCCAGCTGCGCCTGGCCGCGGCCGGCGGCGTGGCGGGCCGCGCGCAGCTCGACCTGCTGTGGATCGGCCAGGCGATGAGCACCGAGACCGTCATCGGCTGGGAGACCGAGGCGATGAAGGTCGGCGGCGACGCGAGCGCGCTGAGCATCCGCGATGTCGTCGAGCGCCACGGCGGCGAGTTCTGGTTCGAACGCGAGCGCGCGCGGCAGGCGGCGCTGTTCCGCTTCCTGCTGCCGCTGGCCCCCGAGAGCGCCGAGCTCGACGCGAGTCTGTTCGTGCGCAGCGACAGCCGGCCCGAGTACTACGACTTCGACCTCTTCAAGGCCAGCGAACCGGCGCGCGAATGGGCCGAGCGCCGGCTGGTCGACCTGAGCTTCACCGTGTTCGACACCGAGACCACCGGCCTCGAACCGTCGAAGGGCGACGAGATCATCCAGATCGGCGCCGCGCGCATCGTCAACGGCAAGTTGCGGCGGCAGGAATGCTTCGAGCAGCTGGTCGATCCGCAGCGACCGATTCCCGCGGCGTCGATCCCGATCCACGGCATCCGCCCCGAGATGGTGGCCGGGCAGCCCACGCTGGCCGAGGTGCTGCCCGCCTTCCACGCCTTCGCGCAAGACAGCGTGCTGGTCGCGCACAACGCCGCGTTCGACATGCGCTTCCTGCAGCTGAAGGAGGAGGCCACCGGCGTGCGCTTCGACCAGCCGGTGCTCGACACGCTGCTGCTGTCGGCGGTGGTGCACCCGGCGCAGGATTCGCACGGCCTGGAAGCGATCGCCGAGCGGCTGGACGTGCCGGTGATGGGCCGCCACACCGCGCTCGGCGACGCGATGGTCACCGCCGAGGTGTTCGTGAAGCTGATCCCGCTGCTGGCCGAGATGGACATCCACACCCTCGGCCAGGCGCGCGAGGCGGCGCAGAAGACGTACTACGCGCGGTTGAACTACTGATACGGGTTCGCGTTCGATCGCATAGATAGTGTCTGAGCGCCTGCTGCCTGCAGGAGTCTGCGCGGCGCGCCAGGGGGTACCCGCCCGGGGCTCATGATGGATCGGTCGGCACTGCGTGCCGACTGCGCTGCGCTGCTCGGCCTTGCGGCCCCGCTGCCGAACTCGCTCCGCGGCCTGCGGCCGCTGCGCTCGACCATCGTCAGCGAGTCAGAAGTGGAGGCGCGCGCTGCGCGCGCGCGGGCCGCAAGACCTGTGCTGCTCGCCGATCCATAAATCGCCCCGAGCGGGTACCCCCTGTCGCGCAGGTCGACCGAGCGCTTCGAATGCCCTTCGTTGTGGGGCTC
>JAXMEL010000001.1:0-1462945 GCA_046348365.1 Burkholderiaceae bacterium | reverse complement strand
CTTGCAGACGCTGACACTCGCGCGGTGAAGCGGTCATTGGCGCCCGGTCGCGGCTCACTGGGCGAACGCACCAGCGCTCATCGCTACGCCCGGCACGAGTTGGGCGCACCCGAGCTCCATGTTGCGCGCGCGGGCGTCATCACCGCGGGCCCTTCGCGGGTCCCGTCGCGTCGCGCTTACGGTCGTTTCCCGGTACTCGCTTCGGCGATGCGCTGCGCCAGCCGCGCGCTCCCCATGGCATCGGGTGGAAGCGGCGTTGGCGATTTCGTTGCACCGACGACGAGATCGATCAGTCGCGCGCCCGGATAGTTGCTTCGGCCCGTGACCACAGCGACCGTGTCGATCTCTGGAAGCACAACAATTAGTTGGCACAGCCATCCCACGGCCATGAAAGCATGCTTTTCCGGGAAGACCCACCAACCGTTGGCGTAGCGCTGCCCGCCGCGAAGATGCATGTCGACCTGGGCGTTGAGGATATTGGCCACCCACTGCGGCGGCAACACCTGGGCGCCCGCCCACTGGCCACCGTGCAGGTAGAGATAGCCGATCTTGGCCATGTCGCGCGGCTGCATGAACAAGCCGTAGCCGCCGACCGGAATCCCGTGCGAATCGTTGAGCCATGCGACGTCGGTGATCCTCAGCGGCGCGAACAGCTTCTGCTTGGCGTATTCGAGCGCATCGTTGCCCGTCTGCCGGCCGATGATGGCCGACAGCAGATGCCAGGTGCCGCTGTTGTAGTTGAACGAGACGCCGGGCTTGAGTGCCATCGGCTGATCGAGCACGAAGCCGACCCAGTCGGCGCTGCCATCCATCTGCAGCAAGGACTCGAATGTATCGACCGACGGCCGCTCACGCCAGCTCAAGCCGGAATTGCTGTCGAGCAGGTTTTGCACGGTCATCGCCGACTTCCGCGCATCGACGTTGGCGATGTTGCGCCCGGGAAAGAATTCGAGCACCGGCGCGTCGAGGCGGTCGAGCTTGCCTTCGTTAAACGCAATGCTGACCAGCGTGCCGACCACGGCTTTCGTCACCGAATTCACGCGGTGCCTCATGCCCGGTCCGAACGGGGCGTAGTACGCGTCTAGAACGACTCGTCCGTGCCGTATCACCAGCACGCTGTCCATCGCGTTGACAGCGCCGAACTCGACGAGGTCGGCCAGTGCCCCCGGCGACACGCCTTGCTCCTCGGGCGAGGACGTTTGCCATCCGTCCGTTGGCCACACAATGGAATCAGCAGCCAGTGATGCGATGGGCGCAAGCCACAGGGCAACCACAACGGCCCGTCTTGTCCAACGAGCGGTCGCGCCCGCGATTTGCATGGAGTTTCCGATTCAGTTGACTATCCGCGCGCCCAAGCATAGCGGGGTGCGCCTTGACCCGGGAGCTCGGCAACTTGCGCATGGAGCAGGTCTATCCTGAATGTTGCGCAGTCGATTGGCCTGACGATCACGCTATTGCTGAGCGTGGACGAGTACCTCAGTGACGTTCCCTGTCGGCTTGTGCAGTGCCAAGCAGCTGCTCTGGTCACTCGCGTCAGTTGGCATCCGTCGAGAGTAGCCATTCGGGAGGCCGACGACCGCTGCCCGACGGCGCGTGCGGCGTGCTGCAGGTCAGCAGTATCTTTGGGAGCGATAGCTGCTCGTTTGTGCAGGACGCCACGCCGGCGAATGGCATCGCGACAGGGGCTTGACGCGCGCATAAAGACTCTTTACAGTCCGCGCCTCATTGAACGCCCCGAGGTACCGGGGCATACCAGACACCGAAAGCTCATCGTGAAATCCCGCCACGTCGTCAGAACACACCGACCCGTCATGGGTCTGGTCGCGTTCACGCGTGCCGCGACGATGAAGTCGTTGGGCGCGTGCGTGACCGCACAGCGACCGAGTTTCCCAACGGGCTATCAGCTTGATTGGAACGAGGACCGTATGTATCCGGGAGAGGGAGTGGCGTAGGCGCACACCCTCCAAAGCTCTGTACGCAGAGGCCCGGATTCCGAAAGGATCCGGGCCTTTGTTCCTTCTGAACTCAACGGGTCTGCGCATCGGCGCAGGCCAGCGATCGATGGATCGCACCACCGGCAACGGTGGACGCTCTTTAACAAGTTGCCGCAAGACGAACCTCGGTACTGGCCGATGGTTCGTCTTGCACCTTTGCGGATGTAGCTCAGCAGGCAGAGCGCGACCACGCCATGGTCGAGGCCACGAGTTCGAAGCTCGTCATCCGCTCCACTTCGGGTGTGTCCATGCACTCCGTGGCCGCATCCATGGTGTTGGCGGTACGGGATGTGCGCGATTCAGGGCCAGAGTCACGTGCAGCGAGACACCACATTCGACGGAATGCTCGCGTTTGGGCACAACCGAAGTGGATTCACATCGCCCTCGTAGCTCAGCAGGCAGAGCAGCCGCCTTGTAAGCGGCAGGCCGCGCGTTCGATCCGTCGCCGAGGGCACCAGACATTGAAGTCGTGTTCGTCTAGCGGACCAGGACACCGGGCTTTCAATCCGGGAACGCGGGTTCGAACCCCGCACGCGACGCCAGAACAAGGAACCTCGTCGAGCTCGCGCTTCGAGGTGGAAACCGACCGCGACGATAGGGCGGCGCCGGAACCCGTGACCGGATGGATTTCATTGGGGGTGTAGCTCAGGCTCCGGTAGAGCAGCCGCCTTGCAAGCGGCAGGCCGCAGGTTCGAACCCTGTCACCTCCACCAATGCCTCGTTAACTCAGCGGCCAGAGCGCCGGCCTGTCTAGCCGGAAGCCGCGGGTTCGATTCCCGCACGAGGCGCCAAATCAGTTTGCCGAGATAGCTCAGCAGGTAGAGCGGCGCGTTGAAAGCGCGTGCGTCGGGGGATCGAAGCCCTCTCTCGGCACCAGACTCACAGAACCTCGTTAGCTCAGCTGAACTTCAGAGCGCCGGCCTACGAAGCCGGAGGTCGCACGTTCGAATCGTGCACGAGGTACCAACACAGGGTGCGTGGCAGAGAGGTTGATTGCGGCTGCCTGTAAAGCACCCACGAAGACACGGTGGTTCGAATCCATCCGCACCCACCAGGCACATGCCGGGCTAGCTCAACTGGCAGAGCAGTGTAAGCGGCTGGCCGCGCCATCCTTGACGGCGCGCGGGTGTTGTTGTTGACGGCTATTCAGCCGGCTGCCAGCGGTGCGGCAGCAAGTCCTCGATCCGGCTGGCCTGCTGCGTCGGCAGTCGCTGCACAACATCGCGCAGGTATGCGTGCGGGTCGTGTCCGTTGAGCTTGGCCGACTGCACCAGGCTCATCACGACCGCGGCGCGTTGCCCGGCCAGTTCGCTGCCGGTGAACAACCATGCACGACGCCCCATGGCCCATGGGCGTATCTGGTTTTCCAGATGGTTGTTGTCCACCGGCACATCGCCGTCGAGCAGGTTGCGCGTCAGCGCGCTCCAGTGCTTGAGGCTGTAGTCCAGCGCCTTGGCCGTGGCGCTGCCGTCGGGCACCTTGGCGCGCTGGGTTTGGAGCCACGCACGCAAGCTCTTCCACAGCGGTTCGCTCGTCTGCTGGCGTGCGGCCAGCCGGTCTGCGGCGCTCATGGCGACGAGTTCTCGCTCCACGCGGTAGATCTCGGCGATGCGCCGCAATGCCTCGGGCGCCACGACGCTGGCGTTGTGCTTGATCAGCTCGTCGAACTTCCTCCTCGCGTGCGCCAGGCAACCGGCAGCGCTGCGCCCGGGGTGCTTGGTCGGATCGACGACGCTGTCGTAGGCACCGTACTCGTCGCGAACGAGGGTGCCGCGCCAGCCTGGTTCACCTTCGCGCGGCGGGCCGAGGAACTGGATCGGGTAGTGCGCACCGCGGCCGACGCAGAAGTCGTACACCACGCCCGGCGTCGGATCGAACGCACCCCTCGCGTAGGCCCAGACGTAGGCCTTCTTGGTCTTGCCGGCGCCCGGATCGAGCATCGCCACCGGCGTCTCGTCGGCGTGCAGCACGCCGGCATCGAGCACGAAGCGCTTGTGCACGTCGTACAGCGGCTCCAAGGCGGCGCCGGCACGGCCGGCCCACTGCGCCAGCGTCGAGCGCGGCGTGTGCACGCCCGAGCGGGCGTTGATCGCCTCTTGCCGGTAGTACGGCAGGTGATCGACGAAGCGGCTGATCAGCGTGTGCGCCACCAGCCCCGCGGCGGGCACGCCGCCGTCGATGATCTGCGCCGGCACCGGCTCTTGCACCAGCACCTGGCAGCACTTGCAGGCCCACTTGCCGTGCACGTGGCGGTGCACGAAGAACTCGGCCGGCACGATGTCGAGCTTCTCGCTCACGTCCTCGCCCACGCGCACCATCGGCCGTCCGCAGCCCGGCGTCGGGCACGTGGTGTCGTCGGGCTCGTGGCGGTGTTCGACGCGACGCAGGTGGGCGGGCAGCGCCTGGCGCTTGGGGCGGCGTCGTTGGTCGTTGGACGTTTGGCCCTGCGCCGTCTTGCCTTGCAGCTGCTCCAGCAGCGCCTGCAGGCTGGCCTCGTCTTCGGCCATCGTCTCTTCGAACAAGCGGCGCTGTTCGGCGCTCATCGCCTCGGTCTTGGCGCCGAACTTCCAGCCCTTGAGTCGCGCCAGCTCGAAGTTGACCTTTTCGAGCTTGGCGGTCTTGAACTGCAGCTCGGCGTCCTTGCGCTCGATCTCGCTGGCCTGCTGCGCAATCTCGCCGGCCTGTTGCGCGATGCGTTCGTCGCGTTGCCGCAGGTGCTGCTGCTGTTCGCGGATATGGCCCAGCATCCGTTGCGCCAGCGCCGTGATGGCCTCGGGACTCAGACGCTGCAGGTCTGCATCCACGATCGCGTCCACGTCGAGCATGGAACGCAATCGTGCCGCGCACGAAGCACGTTGTCATCGGGTCATCTGCCGATTGCCCCGAGCGCGCCTGTCTCACACGTGCGTGATGACGGCCATCTGCTCCAGTCGCTGCCACGGCAGGCCGAGCACCAGAGCGTTGAATTGCGCCTGCGTCAGTGTGGCCGACGCGGCGTATCCGGCACCCTGGCGCGGCCAGATGAAGCGCCCCTGGTTCAAGCGTCGCGCCGCGCACCACACGCCGAAGCCGTCGTGCACGAGCAGCTTGATGCGCGTGCCGCGCGCGTTGGCGAACAGGTAGCCGTGGTGCGACTTGGCCGCGCCGAAGACCTGCACGACGCGCGCGAGCAGTCCGTCGACACCGGCGCGCATGTCGACGGGGTCGACCGCCAGCCACACCGCGTCGATGCGGATCATCGCAGCCACTGCCGCAGCCACGCGGCGCACTCACCGGCCGCCTGGCCGGGCCAGGCGATGGTGATCGTTGTCGCGCCGCGGCGCAGTTCGATGCGAATGTCCGGCACCGGCTGCGCTGTGGGCGGTGCCGGCAGCTGCAGCGCGACGAAGGCGCCAGCTACCTTGTCGTTCACCGGCGCCGCCTCGTTCGCCGCTTCCCGGCGCCGCCCTTGGCGACGCCACTTGTGCACCAGGTTCGCGTTCAAGCCATGGGACTGGGCCACCGCGGCCACCGACGCGCCAGGCTCGTCGCATTCGATCAGTACCTTGGCCTTGAGCGCATCGCTATGGCGCCGGCGCGGCGCGGCCTTGGAGTGCATAGGTGTCCACCTCGCAAGTTAGGTGGACACCATCGTCCTTGGCCCACCGGGCGACTTCAAGGTGGCGCGGCCAGCCGCTTACAGAGCAGTGGCCTCCAAAGCCGAAGGTTCGCGGTTCGATCCCGTGGTCCGGTGCCGAACATCTCGACGTAGCCAAGTGGCCGAAGGCATCTGGCTGCAAACCAGACGGTGAGAAGCCCGCGTCCGTTCGAATCGGACCGTCGAGTCCACGCCTCGTTAGCTCAGCGGACCAGAGCGGCCGGCTTCTACCCGGCGGGTCGGCCGTTCGAATCGGTCACGAGGCACCAGATCATTTCCCCGGTAGCGCAGTTGGCAGAGCGCCTGGCTGTTAACCAGGAGGTCCGTGGTTCGAGGCCACGTCGGGGAGCCATTTTCAGTTTGATCTCGCGTAGCTCAGCGGCAGGGCAGCGTCTTGATAAGGCGCAGGTCGGTGGATCGTTCCCACCCGCGAGAACCAGTTCCATCTCGGTGTGGCGCAGTTGGAAGCGCACGTGCTTCGGGAGCATGGGGTCGCAGGTTCGAGACCTGCCACCGAGACCACCTTCATTTCAACCGTTCACCCCAAGGAGTCAAACCGTGACACCGCAAACAGGATCGACGCATTCCCTTGCCGATGCACCCCGGTGCACCTCGGCTGTCTTCAACCCAACCGAGTCAAATCACCATGGCACGCTCGACCATCCAGCGCAGGCAGGATGCCGAGCGCGAACGAATTGAGATTTGCGACGACATGCTTCGCCGCGTGGTTCGCCGGCCGCGGCCCACACCGGATTTCTGCAAGGCGATCGAAGAAGCCGAACGCGGTTTCGCCGACGAAGTCGTGCGCGATCCCGAGTCGTGGCATCCGCAGATGAAGACACGCGACGCTGCACGCCTGCGCCTGGCCGCGGCACGGCATCTCTTCGCGCTCTATCCGGTTGCCGCCACCCTCGAGCGCATCTGGATCGACGATGCAGGGCTCGGCGCAGAGGAAGTACGGCTGCGCAGGCACTGGTACGTCGTCGCCGCGCGCGGTGGATCGCTCTACAAGGCGGGCGCCAGCGCCTGGTTGACACGCAGAGAAGTCCACGCGTTCCTCAATCCACCGAGCGGTCTGAGCTTCAGCGAAGCGTTCTGGCACGCCATCGCGGGCTCATACGCCACCGATGCCGGCTTGGCGATTCGCATCGCACGCTCGAAGATCGCGCATGCGCCGCGCGACGAGAACTCCTTCTGGCGCGAGGTGGCGCGGTTCTTCTGCGCCAACCCCGCGCCGGTGGAAGTGATCGACGACCTGTGCGACTACCTGGTCGAGTGCCGACGGCGTGACCGCAACTACAGCCTCCACGGGCGCACCCTGGCCGCGCTCAACCGGCGCATGCACGAGTGGCATCGCGACATCGCGGCCATCGAGCGCATCGAGGCGATCCGCCACCGGGGCACCGCCCGCGGCGCCCAGACACGTGCAGCCGACGCGGCGTGGCTCGGTTCACCGCTCTCGGATTGGGAGTGGACGCCTTCGGACGAAGAAGCCAAGGCCAAGGGCGAACGCTTCGTGGTCCGTCAGCTGAAGCGGGCCGAGGACCTGGTGATGGAAAGCCGGGCGATGCGCCATTGCGTGTCGACCTACGCTGCCAAGTGCATCGCCGGTCGCGCGTCGATCTGGTCGCTCCGGCGGTGCACGAAGGATCGCATCGACCGCCTGCTGACCATCGAAGTCGACCAGCAAGGACAGGCGGTCCAGGTGCGCGGGCTCGCCAACCGCATCGCGCGCGCGGATGAGCGCACCGTGCTCGAGCGCTGGGCTCGGGCGCGCCGGATCACCATCAGATAGGTTGCGTGCGCTTGGGCGTGACCGTAGCTCAATGGCAGAGCTGCGGGATGTGACCCCGCCGGTGCCGGTTCGACTCCGGCCGGTCACCCCCAAGCGCATGCACCACCCACGCGTCGCGAACTCGAGCGGCAGAGTACCGGGCTCTTAACCCGGGCGGTCAGGGTTCGAGCCCCTGGCGACGCACCAGAACACCCCCTCGTGGCGGAATCGGCATACGCACCGGTCTCAGAAACCGGAGCCCTACAGGGCATGTCCGCTCGACTCGGACCAAGGGGACCAACCAGCAGTCCGGTAGCTCAGCGGCAGAGCAGCGCCCTCAAAAGGCGAAGGCCGGTGGATCGTGTCCACCCCGGACTACCAGCGACATCAACACTGACGACGACCACCAACCAACGAGGAGGTGTGCCATGAAACCGATCGAAGAAGACCACGTGTGGTTTCGAGATCACGAGCAAGCGACGCAAAGGCTTCCCGTCTGAGACGGCGGTGAAGCGAGGTCAGCGCATCGTTCGCGGAGTCAAGGAACTCGCCGAGAAGCTCGGCCGCAATGATCCGTGTCCTTGCGGATCGGGCAGGTCGTTTCAAGCGCTGCTGCTTGCGCAGCGGCTGCTTTTGACGGCGTGAATCGCAATCACTACGAGCGTTAACAGCGAGCAGGAACGAACAACGGAGAGCTGCCCGAGTGGGAAGGGGCTGGCTTGCTAAGCCGAGGCCGGCGACTGGATCGCCGCGGGCGTTCGATTCGCTCGCTCTCCGCCAAATCGCAAAGCGGGTGTAGCTCAGGGGCAGAGCAGCCGGCTTTTAACCGGCAGGCCAGGGTTCGACGCCCTGCGCCCGCATCAGCAGACCCATAGCGGCGTAGTCGAGCGGCCTCAGACACCAGCCTTTGAAGCTGGGGACGTTGGTTCGAATCCAACCGCCGCCGCCATTCCTCCAGCCCCTTAGCTCAGAGGCAGAGCAGCGCTCCTACAAAGCGAAGGCCGACGTTTCGAAATCGTCAGGGGCTACCAATTCATCGACACGTCCGTGGCTCAGTGGCGAGAGCGCGACCGTCCGAAGGTCGAGGCCGGTGGTTCGAATCCACCCGGACGTACCAATTGTCCGCGCCGATTGAATTCTGAGCCACCGTGCCGACTCAATTCTGAGCCAGGGGCTGAAGCCGGCAGCGGGCTGCTCGGCTGTGGACAAGTGTAGGGGTTTGGCTCCTTTCATCGTGGTCGTGGTGGCGATGGATGCGCGCGGCAAGACGCGAAGGGCGTAGCCCGAGGCGGCTTGCCGCGCGCGGTGCTCGATCAGTCGGTGGTCGCGGCGGTTGCCTTGCCGGAGGTCTTGCGCGCGTTTTCACGGGCCTTCACGCGCTTGCCCGCCTCGGTGCTCGAACGCTTGAAGCGGATCGACTCGTTGCCCGTCTCGACGATGTGGCAGTGGTGCGTGAGCCGATCGAGCAGCGCGGTGGTCATCTTCGCGTCGCCGAATACCGTGGACCACTCGGCGAAGTCCAGGTTGGTGGTGACCATCACGCTGGTGTGCTCGTACAGCTTCGAGAGCAGATGGAACAGCAAGGCGCCGCCGGCCTGACTGAAGGGCAGGTAGCCCAGCTCGTCGAGAACGACCAGGTCCAACCGCAGCAGCGTGCCGGCGATGCGCCCGGCCTTGCCCTGCGCCTTCTCCTGCTCCAGCGCGTTGACCAGGTCCACCGTGCTGAAGAAGCGCACCCGCTTGCCGTGGCGCGTGATTGCCTCGATGCCGATCGCGCTGGCCAGGTGCGTCTTGCCCGTGCCCGGCCCGCCGACGAACACCACGTTGTGCGCAGGCTCGACGAACTCGGCGCCGGCCAGCTTGGTCACCAGCGCGCGATCGACCGGCGAGACCTCGAAGTCGAAGCCCGCCAGGTCGCGGTGCACCGGGAACTTCGCCGCGTGCAGTTGGTAGCTCACCGAGCGCATCGCACGATCGGTGCTCTCGGCGGCCAGCAAGTGTTCGAGCAACCAACGCGCGCTGTCGGTGCCGGCGTTCTTGCCTTGGTCGAGCAGTTCGCACCAGGCGAGCGCCATGCCGTGCAGGCGCAACTGCTTGAGCTCGACGATGAGGTCACGCATGATCAGTCTCCTTGGTCGCGCGCAGCGCGTCGTAGCGCGCCGTGTCAGCCACGGGCGGCGTCTTGGCGCGCAACGCCGTGGCCGCGCTCTCGGGCACCGGTGCGGCGTTCAGCCGCGCCAGCACGTTGAGCACGTGCTCGGCGCTGACGCGCCCCGAGGGCGGCGCGGCTTCCAGCGCCAGCTCCACGGCCACCAGCACCGCATCGAGTCCGGCCGTGGGAACCAGGGCCAGCACCTTGGCCATCAGCCGATCGCCGCCGTCCTCGCGCAGCAGCACGCGGCGCAGCCGCTGCAGCGGCTCGGGCAAGTCGGCGAACGGCGCGCCGTTGCGCAAGGCGCCGGGCTTGCGCTGCAGCAGCGGCACGTAGTGCTGCCAGTCGTAGGCCGTCTTGCCCCGGTCGGCCAGCCGCTCATGCTCGACGACGATCACTTGGTCGAAGACGATCGTCACGCGGCCCGGGTACAGCCGCGTGCTCACCGTCTGGCCGGCCAGCTCGCACGGCACCGAGTAGCGGTTGCCCGCCACCGACACCAAGCAGGTGCTCGACACCCGGGCCAGCTTGTGCACGTAGCCGTCGAACGGTGCGCGCACCTCAAGCAGGTGTTCGCGCTCGAGTTCGAGCATCTCGGCCACCGTGAAGCGCTGCTGCTCGGGGTGGCGCAATTCGCTCCACAGCTGCCGGCAGCGCTCGCCGAGCCAGGCATTGAGTTCGGCGAAGCTGCTCCAGCGCCGCTCGAGCACCTCCTGCCAGATGCGCCGGCGGCTGTCTTGCACGTTCTTCTCGACGACTCCCTTCTCCCAGCCGGCGGCGACGTTGCAGAACTCGGCATCGACCAGGTAGTGCGCGCACATCGCGCTGAAGCGCGCATTGACCTCGCGGCCCTTGCCCTTCTTGACGCGGTCCACCGCCGTCTTCATGTTGTCGTAGATGCCGCGCCGGGCCACGCCGCCCAGCGCCGCGAAGCCGCGGTTGTGCGCGTCGAACAGCATCTCGTGGCCTTGGCTGGGGTAGGCCACCAGCCAGAACGCGCGGCTGGCGCACAGCTTCATGTGCGCCACTTGCGCGCGGTAGTAGATGCCGCCCACCACCAGGCCTTCCTCGCTCCAGTCGAACTGGTAGGCCTCGCCGAGCTCGAAGGCCAGCGGCACGAACGCGTTCGTTGCCGCAGCTCCCGCACTGGCGCGCCAGCGCCGGATGTGGTCGGTCACGCGGGTGTAGCCGCCGGTGTAGCCCTGCGCCTTGATCTGCGCGTACAGCGCCTTGGCCGTGCGGCGCTCGTGCCGGGGCCGCTTCGCGTCGGCAACCAGCGCCTGCTGCAAGACCTCGAAATACGGCGCCAGCTTGTTGGGCCGCCCGACGCGCCGGTACTTCGGCTCGACCAGCTCGCCGTGCAGCCACTTCGAGACGGTGTTGCGCGACAAGCCCGTGATGCGCGCAATCTCGCGCTCGCTCTTGTGCTCGCGGCGGTGCAGCCGACGAATCCATCCGATCTGATCCATGGTGATCACTCCTGGCACCCCGCTGCACAAAAAAGCAGCAGGGTAGGTTGAACACCTGGCTCAGTTTTGGGTCGGCACGACTTTCAGAAGTGGCTCAGTTTTCGGTCGGCGCCAACACTGGCAACCAGATGTCGACGAGGTGATGCTCGTCGATGGTCTCCAGCGGCTTCTGGCTCGCGCGCTCGGCATCGAGCAGTCGCAGGAGGTACCAGCGGATCGCTCCGATGTGCACGTCGATCCACAAGTCGGTGTTCTTGGAGAGCTTGATCTCCGAACTCCGCCGCGCAGGAAGCGAGGTGCCCAGGCAGACCGTCGCGAAGAAGGCGAAATGCCGATCCGGGTGGTCGGGGGCCAGCGCCTCGCGGACGCCCTTGCAAACGGCGGTCAGCTCAGCCTTGGTTTGCCTTTCCCACCGGCCCTCGACCCCGAAACGGCTGAGGTAGCCTGAGAGATCCGCGCGCCCGCGCAGCCAGCCAACGAGACTCGCGGGGGCGTCCTTTTCGTCTTCATCGTCGCGAGATGCGTCGACGTCGGCATCGGCATCGGAGCGCCGACCGTGGCCCGTACCCGGACCCCGTTCGACCTCGACGTACTCCGGGTCGTCCACTTCGCCCCGCGCACCGCTGCCCGGCTGGACCAGCTCATTCGGCGCGAGTGGCGGAGTGCGCAAAGCCGAGCTGAGGGCCGCAACGAAGCGAGCAATGCCCGGTTCAGTTTCCCTTTGCTCCCAGGCCTCGGCAGCTTCAAGCGAAAGAGGGAGTTGTCCCAGCAACTCGGCCCAGTCGGCATGACGACCACGTCTCGCAGTGCCGGACTGGTGCAGGGTTCGGTAGGCAGCAGTGACCGCGGCCGGAACAGTTCGCGCTACCGACGCCTCCGCCACGATGATCGCGCCCATGGCGGCATCGACCTGGGCAGCGACCTCGCGCGACAGGTTCGACTTCAGTGGCTGGGCAAAGGCCTCATAGGTGGCAGAGACTTCGCTGGAACTTGGCAATGTGTTCAGTCGAGGGTTCTGTTCAGACACACGTCGCAGCGAGTTGTGCACTTCGACTGCTTCGGTGCCCCAATCGGGCGACACGACGGACGGGTAGACCTTCGCGCCTTGGAGGACACAGTTCCTGGCTTGGCGACTAGCCGGCACTGCGCCGTCCAAGTCGATCGGCGCGTCCACGGCACCGAGCAGCCTCTGTCCCGCATGCGTGACTTCGTGGGCAGGAGGGTCGTTTGGAGATTTGTTGGTAGCTTCCATGTGCGATGGATGCATTGGCAGACAAGACCAAGCCCTGCCGAGCCGGGTTCGAATTCCGGCGACATGACTCGGAGCGGTGGGCTACGGATGCCGCCGCCCGATGGCAGTGGCATTCCGTGAGGCGAACTTCGCCTCGCCCTAATGGGTGGGACTAAGGTGCCCGGGCGCGAACCTCGACGACGGCGGCTGGGTAATGCGCAGTGAGCTGGTGTTTCGACATTCCGTTACTTTGGGGGCGCAGAAGCCACCGGTTGATGGCGCAAAGGACCGCTCAACCTGCACTATCAAAAACAAACCCGGTGCTTCAGACGGGCATGGGCGCATAACGTCGTACAATGTGAATAAAATACGACACTGAGCCGGAGTGGCATCGGTGCTGGGAGTTCAATGCCAAAGCGAACCAAACTCGTTGGTGAAGTGCCTCCAGGCGGGGACTCTGGCGCGCTGGGCGTTGGAGCCATCCGATATCGGGTGGACACCGGAGACCTAATCAAACTTGGTCGCGGCGCCTACGCAGGTCCGGCGGCCGAGTGGTCACCGCATCGTGATGAGTTGACGATCGCGTTAGCGCGGCCCGGCACGGTCTTCAGCCACATGAGCGCGCTCCATCTCCATGGAATGCTGGATGCGCCCGCAGAAGTTTGGATCAGCATCGGCCATCACGATCGTCGCCCCAAGGTGGACATACCCCTGGAGGTCGTTCGATGCAGCGCCGAGACGCTCAAAGACGGTGTCGTTTCGCAGGTCATTGAAGGCACCGATATGCGAGTCACCACAGTCGGTCGGACCGTGGTTGATTGCTTCAAGGCTCGCAACAAAGTCGGTCTAGACGCAATACTGTTCAGATACATATTCGGGGTACGGGCTGATGTCGCTGATGCAGCTTGGCGCCTCGGTGCCGAACCTGAAAGTTGCTCATCTTGCGCTTGACGCCACGCGGGTTGAAGCGGCCGCGGCTGCTGACGCATTTGCCGCTGGCGATCTCGGCGAGCAGCGCTGCGCGCCAACTTGGCAGCCGCTCAGGGGGGAAGGGCCGCGGCCTGCGGCATTTTCCGTTTGATCACGCGCACCGCATGGCTGAAGCTCAGGCGGTCCGGGTCCAAGCCGCGATCCCACGCAGCTTGCGCCATCAATCAGCCGCACCTGCGAAGTGCGCGAGCAACAGGCCCCACAGCTCCTGCTGTACCAGATCGGGCGTCTTGCTGCGCAGCACGGTACTGCTGGGCGCGCAGGTGCGTCTTGAACTGCTGAACACGCCCTCGATCTCCCAGCGCTTCAGGATAGCGTTGCCAACTCCTCGGCCGGCGCCTGGCTCGCATCGAGCACGTTGAAGGCGCAGCCGATAGCTGTCTTGCGTCGCGGTGGCCGAGCCGTCCAACTCGTACTCGACTACGCGTACTGTGACGCCGTGCTTGCGCGGTGTCGGTACTGTCGTAGACGGTGCTCAGGTACGAACCGTCGGGCAACACCTCCTGCGCCGGCAGCTTCAGTGTGGTTTCACCGCTGCAGCGCCGCGCCGGTGGCGCTGGCGATTTGCCACAGCTTGAAGCTGTAAAAGCCCTGGTCGGCATGCTCATGTCGAGCCAGCCCGGTAGCCGCTCGGCGCTGTCGCCTTCTCGCTGTGCGCGTGGGTGGCGATGTCGGCCGCCGTGAGGTGCATGCGTGCCGCATTCGACCAGGCCGAGTACACGCGCCTGCGGAAGGCGCTCTGGCCGCGCGTAGCCGTCGGATAGCCGAAGAACTCGGCGTTGGCCTGTCGGCGACGTCCATGCCGCTGCCGTCCAGCGCCATGACGCGCCAGCCGCGATACCACGCTCCCGGCGCATCGGGCGCCGCCAGCGGGCGCAGCACACGCTCGGCCAGCCGCATCACTTCCGCCTGAGTCGCGTTCGCGCCTGCGAGATCGCCGACTTGCGCTACCTGCACCGCTCGGCCTGGCCGCCACCGAGCGACAAGGCCTCGCACACCACGCGCAGCACCTCCTCCAGCGGCGCCTCGCGCCACAGCGCCAGCGCCATCACGTAGTACACGACTGCCGGCGCCGGAAGCAGCCGATTGCGCTGACTGCCTCGTCCCGTCTCTTCAAGTACCTCGTCGATCAGCGGTCGCGGGCACACGCTGGCCAGCACGCCAGTGCTGATCAGGTGCGCAACGTCGACCTTCTCCGGCAACGCCTTTCGGGTTCTCGCCATCCGCTCCGCCCCTCGTGGTCAGGACGGAACCGGATTCTGACACGCCGATTTCTATCTGAACAGTATTGGGTCTAGACGTTGCAGTCCAGGCGCTCACGGAGGCTCGGCGACTCGGGCTTGCCGCCAGCGATGACGTTTGGGTGCATGCCCAGAGACACGGCATGTGCGAGGTTATGAGCCCGTACATGCGAATTGCATTCCAGACGTGACTGCCGACGAAGTAGGTCGCCTTCTTCTCGTAGAGGCTCGTCGCGCAGACGTGCAATTCGGGGCGATGATGAATTGGTATGTTGCTGAGCGCTTCACACAGCGTCTCGAGCAGTCGGGACACCGCGCGAATCTGCTCCTGTACGGAGATCTCATCCTTCACGCGCTCGAACCGGCCGGGGTACCGCGCGTGTGGACGGCCGAATTGGTGCGGCGCGCCGGACTCGACGCCAAGGACTTGGCCGGCGCCCTTGCTGACGTGGCGAGCGTGGACGGGTCTGATGGACTTGTGTTCGAGCCCGCGGCGGAACTGAGGCAAGCGTCGAGCCGAGGAGAACCGTGCATGGTCGAGGCGCGGGTGACGGCGCGCTTGGGTGAGTCTGTGTGCCCGATCCGAGTGCGCATCAGCGAGGATCCCGTACCGGAGGTCGAGCCCTCTGACTTGAGGTTTCCGCCAACGCTGAACGAGACGGATCCGTCTCGCCCGATGGCGTGCGCGCCGGAGGTTCTGCTTGCCGACCTGGTTTACCAACTCGCCCGGTCTGGCGTGACCCATCTGCGCCCGAAGTCCTACCTTGACCTTCGTCGCCTACTTCGGTTCAAGGATTTCAGGCCAGCGGTAGCTGTGCGCGCCATCGCGAGTCGCTTCAACGGGGCGGAGTCGCCGATGCGCATTCCGCTTGCCTTCGGCCCCGAGGCCGCAGCCGACAAGACGCTCAAACAAATGTGGACAGCGTACTGCCTGCGAGCGCGAATTCCTGCTCTCGACCTTTCGCCGGTCATCGAGGATTTGAGGTTCCGATTGCAGCCCCTGATGAGGGAAGGTCGCCGCAGTTCCTGATGACGGTCGGGCCTCTATTGCATTTGGCGAGATCAGACCTAACGGTCGCGCGACGCCTTTGCCGAGTGATCGGTCGCAAGTGGCGAAGGGCGTTCTTGTGACCAGTGCAGACGTCCGGGACCTTGGCGTGCGGCCGCTTGTCACGGCGCACGAGTCATAGCAGAATAGCGTGAGTTTCATAGGGAGAGTTGCCCTGGATTGCTGGCTGAGGTTCATCGGTTCTCCGATCCAAACCTAATGACCTACACGTTAGGTTTTCAGCCTCATAACCCAAAGTTGCGAAGCCCGCCCCGAGCGGGCTTCGACGTTTCTGGGGCTCTGTGACGAGGTTTGTGACGAGGTCTGTGTCGTCACAGCTGTCAAGCGACATCCAGAACTGAACCCGTGCGTCCTTTCTGCCGGGGCTGTCTGAATTTCTGTGCGCGAGGCCTCGGAGACTTGTCCACGGCGGCGGGCGTCGCTTACGACGAACGACCGACACGGTGGGCAAGTCGGTGGTGCCATGCCGTGCGGCCACCCGCACAGCCTGATTCACCGGTCTGTGCTCCGGTGGCTCGGCGATTCGTGGAGTCGCGCGGGAATCGTCAGCCGCCGCTCAGCGCCGCGACAGCGCCATCGCGAAGATCAGGATCGCGCCGATCGCGATCGTCTGGGCATAGGCGCCGATCTGCATCAGGTTCATGCCGTTTTGCACCAGCACGATCAGCAAAGTGCCGACCACGACCTTGAACGTTCGACCCAAGCCGCCGGACAGGCTGACGCCGGCGATGACGCATGCGGCGATCGACTCGAGCGGCAGGGTGGCGCCGATGTTCGACTCGCCGGTGTCCAGGCGCGCGGTGAGCAGCAGCCCGGAAAGCGCCGCGAGCGCACCGGCGATCACGAACGCGCCGATGGTCACGCGCGTGGTGCGCACGCCCGACAGCTCGGCCGCGCGAAGGTTGCCGCCGGTCGCGTACAGGTGGCGCCCGTAGCGCGTCCATTCCAGCAGCACGTAGATCACGATCACGAGCGCGACGGCGATCAAGGAGGGCACCGGAAGCCCCGCGATGCGGCCGAAGCCGAACATCGCGCCGAACGCCGGGGGCAGGCCGGAGACCGGCACGCCCCCGCTCACCAGCAGCGTCAGGCCGAATGCCACCGAGGACATTCCCAGCGTCATCATGAAGGCAGGAATCCTCAGCACCGCGGTACCGATGCCGTTGATCAGTCCGATCACGATGCCGCTCGCAAGGCCGGCGCCGCTGCCGGCGGCAATGGCCACAGCCGGCGCGTCGGGCCAGGCGGCGTGCGCCGCGGCCATCACGGTCGCGCCGACCACCGACGACAGTGCAACCACCGTGCCGACCGAGAGATCGAGGCCGCCGCCGATCAGCACCACGAGCTGCGCCAGCGACACGATCATCAGGTACACCGATTGTCGCGACACGTTGATCAGGTTGTCGGTGCTCAGGAAGCCGGGCGCTCCGAGCGCGAACACGGTGACGGCGAGCACGAAGAGTGCCGGCAGCACGATGGCTTCGCGATGCCGAATCAGCCGCTTCCAAGCCGAGGCGGACGCGGGAAGCGAGGGTCGAGCGGGGGCGAGCGGAGGCATCGATGCGGACAGGGCGGGGCTCTTAGTCGAAGAACTGCTCGAGGATGCGCTGTTCGTCGTAGTCGCCGCGCTGGAATGCTGCAGCGAGCCGTCCGCCCCTCATCACGAGCAGGCGGTGCGTCAGGCCGAGCAGCTCGGGCAGGTCCGACGACACCAGCAGGATGGCGGCGCCGTTGGCGCTGAGGCCGGCCAGATACTCGTAGATCGAATGCCGCGCGCCCATGTCGACGCCGACGGTCGGCTCGTCGAACACGTAGACGCCCACTGCCTGGCCGAGCCCTCGGGCGAGCAGCGCCTTCTGCTGGTTGCCGCCCGAGAAGTTGCTCACGGCTTCACCCATGCGGCCGATCGGGAAGTCGACCTTGCGCGAGACCTGGCCGACGAGCTCGGCTTCGCGGCGTCGGCGCAGGAGGCGCCCCGACAGGTGTCCGAACGACAGCGAAGACAGCGACATGTTCTCGCGCGCCGGGCGCATCATCACCAGACCATCGCGCTTGCGGTCTGCCGGCGAGTACCACACCCCCGCAGAGATGGCTTGCGCCGGGTGGCGAAATCTCCTGCGCTGCCCGTCGACGAACAGTTCGCCCGCAGAAATCCGCCGCAGGCCGAAGCACGCCTGTGCGAGTTCGCTCTTGCCGCAACCGACCAGGCCGGCGACGCCGACGATCTCGCCGGAGCGCACCTCCAGGCTCGCGTCGACCACCGATTCGTCGGCTGTGTACAGCCCGCGCAAGGCGAGTCGCACCTGCGCGTTGGCCGCGACGGGCACGGAGGCAGGATAGATGTCCGACAGCGCACGGCCCGTCATCAGCTCGACCAGCCTGGACTCCGGCGTATCGGCGGGCACCGTCGCGACCAGACAGCCGTCGCGCAGGACGGTCACCTCGTCGCCGATCAGCGGGATCTCGTGCATGCGATGCGTGATGTAGATGATCGCCGTGCCCTGGTCGCGCAACCGACCGATGAGCGCGAACAGCGCCTTCGTATCGTGCTCGGAAAGCGATGCGGTCGGCTCGTCGAGGATCAGCACGCGCGGGTCATGCCGAACCGCCTTGCAGATCTCCACCATCTGCTGCTTGCCGCGCGCGAGCTGGTCGACGGGCGTATCCGGCTGCAAGTCGAATCCCAGCTCCTCGATCACGCGCCTCGCCTGTGCTCGTGCGGCGGATCGCGACAGCAGCCCGATCGGCCCGATCGGCTCCTCGCCGAGCGCGATGTTCTCGGCCACCGTCAGGTGAGGGATCAGCGAGAACTCCTGAAACACGGCCCGCACGCCGTGAGCCCGCGCCTCGCTGACCGAGCGGAACGAACCGCCGTGCGCGCCGATCTCGATCGTGCCGGTGCTCGGCTCGTTGGCGCCGGCAATCATCGAAATGAGCGTGGATTTGCCGGCGCCGTTCTCCCCGAACAGCACGTGCACGCGGCCGGGCATGAACTCCAGGCTGACCGGCGCGAGCGCGAGATGGGTCCCGTAGCGTTTGCTCAGCTCACGTACGCGCAGCGCGGGCAGCGGTGCTTCGGCCGTCGAGGCCTTGCCGGCCCCGGCAGCCGAATTCACTTCCCGACCTTGAACACCGGCTTGAAGCTGGCCGGCGCAAGCACGGTGTCGGTCTTCAGCGTGCCGATGTCGTCCTTCGTGTACATGCGCCCGATCGCGCCGACATCACGCAGCACCTCCTTGCCCTCGATCAGCCGCACCGCCTGGTCGACCGCGATGCGTCCGACCAGAACGACCGGCGCCATGTTCGAGGCCTCGATCGCCTTGTCCTTCAGGCCCGAGTAGACGCCCGGCGTCAGGTACACCGAAACCACCTTGATCTTCGAGGTCAGGTTGCGCGCGCGCAGCACCGGCACCGCCGCCTCGGCAGTGACCGCCGTGCCGGCCACGTAGTCGATGTCCTTGTGGGTCTGCAGGATGTCCTCGATCAGCCGCGTCTGCACTTCCTTGCCGGTGTCACCGTACTTGGTCTCGGCGATCTGGACCGCACTGTCCTTGATCGCGTCGCGAAACCCGCCGTTGAACAGCTCCACCCAGCCGGCGCCGGCCGGCCCCGGCAACCAGGCGACCTTGACCGGCTTGCTGCCCTTCGGATGCTTCTCGGCCAGGTAGTGCCCCGCGCGCCAACCCTCCTCGCGCGGCAGTGTCAACGACCTGGCGCCGACGTCTTTCGAGGCGATGCCGTTGTAGGCGTCGACCACGGGGATGTTCTTGCGCTTGAGCTCGGTCAGCAGGTTGCCCAGACCGTCCTGCGAAATCGCGCCGATGATCGCCGCCTTGCCGCCACCGGCGACGCAGTTCTCGATCTGCGAGATCTGGTTGTTCAGTTGCGTGAAGCCGCCGGCGTCGAGCACCACCACGCGCACCCCGAGGCGCTTGGCCTCCTCGGTGACGCCGTAGTCGGCAGCGAGCCAGAACGAATCCTTCAGGTGCGGAAACGACACGCAGATGTCCCACGCCTGCGCAGCCTTGTCGAGCGCGACGTAGCTGGTCGGCACCGGCTTGCCGTCGGCGCCGGTCGAGTTGACCTGCAGCGGGAACCATTCGGCGTGCGCCGCCGCGGCGCACAGAAAGGCGGCGGCCAGGGCCAGGGGCTTGTGAGTGATCTTCATCGTGTCGTCCTCATGGTGGAGTTGGTGGGGGAATGCGCCAGGGGATGGCCATGCCGCAGGCGCCCGAAGGCATAGCCCTGCAACTGCGCGGCACGGGTCACGATCGCGGCCTTCATCGCCCAGCCCGCGGCCACGACGGCAAGTCCGGCGAGCCCGAGCAGGACGGGTGCGAGCGGCGGCGGCGCGAACGCGGTTGCGACGGCAAGCGCCGCGGCGACCCATGCGCCGGCGCCCAGCCACCGATCGAGCTGCGCCAGGCGCGCCTGCGATGCCGCCGGCGCCTGCGCCGCCTGCAGGCCGGCCCGGTAGCGACGCCAGGCGAGCCAACGCAGCAAGGCGAGCACTGCCAGCGCGAATGGAAGCCACCTTGGCCGGCCGGCAGCGACGGCGAGTACCGCCAGCACACCGCTGCCCTCGGCGAGACCGGTGGCGACGATCAGCGGCACGATCGCCGGCTCGCGCCACGTCGGCACACCCTTGGCGGCTTGCAGGATGCGCGCCTGGCAGTACAAGAACGCGATGCCGAGCGCGCCGGCGGCCAGGTACAAGCTCCACGAGCCCGTTGCTGCGGCGGCGAGGCCGGCGGCCATGACGAGCGTCCCGACCATCCCCTCGCGCGTCATCCACGAACGCTGCGGATGGCGGAACACGTTGAGCGCGCGCCAGGGCCGGCCGATCTCGAGCCAGACGCAACCGAGCCCGGCACCGATCAGCGCCAGCGCGAGCAGCGTCGGCCATGGCGACACACGGCCCGCGACCATCGCCTGCGTGGCTGTCAGCGCGAGCAGGGCGCTGCCGGTGCCCCCGAGCACGAAGTTGCCCGCGGCGCGCCAGTCCCAGTGCGACTGCAGCACGGTGGCGAAGCGAATCATGTCCGCTCCTTGTCCCAGAGGTAGTAGAAGCCGGGGTTCGTGCCCAGCTCCTGGTGCATCTGGAACCAGGGAACGTCGTCGAGCAGCCGCGAGACGTTGCTCTGCGGGTCCTCGAGGTCACCGAACACCAGCGCGTTGGCGATGCAGGCGTTGGCACATGCCGGCGTGGCGTCGGGGTCGACGCCGGGCGTCAACCCTTGCGCGGTACCCTCGTCGATGCGATCGACGCAGAACGTGCACTTCTGCGCCACGCCGAGGCGGCGCTCGTCGAAGCGCTGCTCCTCCGTTCGCGTCGGCTTGTCATAGGCCAGGCGCGGCTGCTCGACCTTGTAGCGCGCCTGGTACGGGCAGGCGACCGCACAGTAGGCGCAGCCGATGCAGATGTCGTAGTCGATCGTCACGATGCCGTCGGCGCGCTTGCGCGTCGCGGTGCTCGGGCACACGTCGAGGCATGGCGGGTCCGAGCAGTGCTGGCAGCCGACCGGCATGAACACGCGCTCGGCGTTCGGGTATTCGCCCAGTTCGACGTCGAGCACCTTGCGCCACTGCACGCCCGGCGGCGTCGCGTTGGTCAGCTTGCACGCGGCGGTGCAGGTCTGGCAGCCGACGCAGCGGCGCAGATCGGCCACCATCGCGTAGCGCGTCACGTGCGCGCTCCCACGCGCCGGATGCGCACCTTGACGGCGTCGATCGACGACCCGGTGCCGTCGATGAGGTCCATCGTCATCGGCACCAGATCGTTCAGGCTCGGCATCGGGATGTCTTTCGCGAACGGCGTCTTCCAGTGCCCGAACTGCCCCACCATCACGATCACGTCGGGCCGCACGCCCTGGCGCAGCCGGGCCCGGCCGCGCGTGGTGCCGACCGGCGAGGTCACCTCGATCGTGTCGCCTTCGTCGATGCCCATGCGGTCGGCCGTGCCCTTGTTGAGCAGGATGCCGCTGTGGCCGGCGACGTTCTCGGCCACTTCGCGCATCAGCTGGATGCCGACGTTGCCGCCCCAGGCGTATTGCATGCTGCGCGCAGTCAACAGCCAGAACGGGAACTCGGCGATATCGACCTTGAAGTTGCGCCGATAGACCTCGGCCCAGCGCGCCTCGAGGTCATCCCACGCGGGCAGCGCCGCGTAGTCGTGCAGCTGCAGATCCCACCAGTCGATGCCGTTCTCGTGCAGCCGGTTGGCGAGTTGGCGGCCGATGCGCAGCACGCGCTCCTGGTACGGCAGCTCGTAGCGCAGCCCCAGCTCGACCATGCGCGGGTGCAGGTACCAGTTCAGGCGCGAGAACGGCTTTAGCCGATAGCCGTGTTCCTTGAACCAGTCGAGGCCGTCGCTGGCGGCGCCGTCGGTGGTGTCGATGCTGGCGGCGCGGCAGACGGCGTCCCAGATCGCCTCGACGCTGTGCTGCCGGTCGAGCGTCAGCGAGAAGTCGTAAGTATCGGTCTTGAGCGGCAGGCCGCAGACGCCGGCGTTGATCATCTCGTTGAAGCGCTCCTGCAGCCCGGTGCGCTTCGCGAGCTCCGCGGCGATCCAGGTGAACTCCTTGGTCTCGCCCATCGGCTCGACCACCGGCTGGCGCAGAACCCAGCCGCGCGATTCCCAGAACTGCTCCTCGTAGCGCGTGCCGCCGATGCGAACGAGCTGCGTGCCTTCGAGATCGGTGCGATCGGGCAGCAGGATGTCGGCGAAGTGGTTGGTCTCGTCGTGCGTGTAGGCGAACGCGACCATGAACGGAAAGCCCGCTATCGTCTCGCCGAGCCGCGTCGTCTCGGAGAACGAGATCAGCGGGTTGCAGCGGTAGACGAACCAGACCTCGGGCGGCTTGGGCACCGGCCAGGTCGGCGCCGCGCGGCCTTGCAAGCGCAGCCAGGACAGCGTGGTCGATCCGACCGCCTGCGCATAGGGGCCATCGCCGGTGCCCGGAATCAGCGTGCTGTAGGCGTGGCGGATCGTCGGCTTGGCAATCCAGTTCTGCCGGTCGGTCGGGTGAAAGGGGTACGACAGGAAGCCGTCGGGCCCCGGTTCGACGGTCGCCCAGCGGTCGTGGTCGAGCCCGCCCTTCGACAGCAGCACCGTCGTGCCGAGCAGACCGCCGGGGACTTCCAACCCACCCACCAGCACCATCAACACGGTGCGCGCCCAGACGCATTCGTACGAGCCCCAGCCGTTGTTGATCGACTTGCCCATCGTCACCGCGACCGGGCGGAACGGCAGCGTCCGGCCGAGGATCTCGGTTGTCTCGCCGATGCGGGCGTGCGCGAGGAATTCGTTGGCGATGCGCCGGATCGTCGCGGCCGGCACATCGCAGACTTTCGCGGCCCACTCGGGCGTGTGGGGCGCGACGTGCTGCATCAGCCTGGCGTGCGCCGGCTGGGCCGCGGCGCCGGTGTGCTGCCACTGCTCGTCGTCGGCGCCGAGCTCGAGCGCGGTCACGGCATAGGTGCCCACCAGCGCCGGGTCGATGTCCGGCGTGTCGTGCGGCACGGCGCGCGCGGTCTTCAGGTCCCACACCAGCGGCTTGCGGCTCGCCGGGTCGCGCAGGTACCAGCCGTTGGGGCCGATCAGGTACGGCGCGCCGGTGCGGTGCTGGAGAAACGGCACGTCGAGTTCGTCCGTCCGGTGCTCGTGCAGCAGCACGTTCAGCATCGCGTACAGGAACGCCGCGTCGGTCTTGGGCCGGATCGGCACCCATTCGCTCGCCTGCGCGCCGGTGACCGACAGGTGCGGCTCGATCTGCACCCGCTTCATGCCGCGCGCTCGCGCGTCGGCGCCGCGGCGCACGCTGGTGACGCCGCCGGAGGCATCGATGTTCAGGCCGAACGACACGATGTACTCGACGCGCGGCGTGTCCGGGCAGACCGTGAAGCCGCGGTGCCACAGCTCGCCGTACAGGTGCTCGGAGTGCTTGCACTTCACCGTGCCGCCCGCGCCGAGGCTCATGTCCAGCGGGCCCCAGGCGGCGAAGAACGCCGGGAAGGCGCCCATGAACATCATCGGCGTGCCGGCGCCGCCGGTGCTGAAGGCGAACTTCGGGTTGCCGTTCTCGTCGAGCAGGCCGGCGGCGCGGATGCCGTTGAGCTTCGCGGCGATCGTGTCGAGTGCCTCGTCCCAGCTGATCGGCACCCAGCCGGGATCTTCGTTGCGGCCCTTCTTCGGGTTGGTGCGCTTGAGCGGGTGCAGCAGCCGGTTGGGGTTGTAGATCTTCTGGATCAGGCCGTAGGGCTTGACGCAGATCTTGCCGTCGGCCGGGTGCACGCCGCAGGCGTCGAAGTTCGGCTCGACTTTGGTCGCCACGCCATCGACGACCTCGACCTTCAGCACGTCGGGACCGTTGACGCACTGGTAGCAATAGGTCGGGACGCGCTTGCGCGCGCTTGGGGTCGCTGCGGTCACGCCCATGTCGCCATTGGCCTTTGCGAATGCCTCGAAGCGCAAGGGTGCTGTGCCGCGATCGGGCCCGCTATCCGATTCGTGCGCCGGGCATCCGCGGACTTCGAGAGACCTGCGCGCAGCGCCAACACCGCCGGCCTCGGCTGACGCGAGCGACGGCTGCCGATCAACGGCGGATTGAGGGTTTACCCGCGTCGCAGCCGCCGCCGACGCCTGCGAGTCCTGATATAGGCTTGAACTAGAGTATCGGCCGCGCCGTGTCGGAGGGCGCGCGGGAGATCCGCATGGAGCAGCTCAAAGGTAGTTCGTCGACGAGCCTGCCGCGCCGCACGCTCGGTGCCTTCGCGATCCTGCGCACGCGCGATCTCGACGAGGCACGCAAGCGTGTGGCAGACATCTTCTCCCCGCACGACTTGCGGATCGCGCGGCAAGGCGAGCGCATCGATGCCGAGATGTGCCATGCGCCGCTGGGAGGCGTGTCGATCAACCGCCTGCGCTACGGCGCGACGGTGGGGATCGACGTCGGTTGCACCAACGATTTCGTGCTGGTGATGATGCCGCTGGCCGGCAGCGCCGAGGTCCGGTGCGGCGACGCCGCAGTGCGCTCGACGCCCGGCGTGGCATCGGTCATCTCGCCGACGCTGCCGCTGCGCATGCAAAGCCAGGACGATGCGGACCAGATCATGGTGCGCATCGATCGCGGCCTGCTGGAACGCCAGTGCGCACAGCACCTCGGTCACGAGCTGCGGCGCCCGGTCGAGTTCGAGCTCGGCATGGATCTCTCGACGCCGGGCGGCCAGAGCTGGTGCGGGCTGATCCGTTACCTGGTATCCGAGCTCGACCGCGAGAACAACGTCTTGACGTCGCCGTTGACGCGCGCCCATGTCGAACAACTGGTGGTCGCGACGCTGCTGCTGGCCCAGCCGCACCGCTACCACGACGAACTCACGCGTCCGGGTCCTTCGATCGCGCCCGCCTTCGTGCGCCGCGTCGAGGAGTACATCGCCGCGCACGCCGACGAGCCGCTGACGATCGGCGACCTCGCGGCCCATGCGGGCATCAGCATGAGCACGCTGTTCGCCGGCTTCCGCGAGTTTCGCAACACCAGCCCGATGTCGCACCTCAGGCAGGTTCGCCTGCAGCGGGTGCGCGAGGCGCTGCAGTCGGCCGGCTCCAGCGACGAGACGGTCACGGCGGTGGCGCTGCGCTGGGGCTTCACGCACCTCGGCCGCTTCGCGTCGGACTACAAGCGCTGGTTCGGCGAATCGCCGTCGGCAACGCTGAAGCACTGACTGCGGCGCGAGCAATCGGCTAGTTGGCGCACGAAGCGGATAGCGCTCACCTCCGTGCGCCGCCACGATGGCGGGGCTGCCGAACCCGCCCAGGAGAGCGCCATGACCGAACGCCTCGCACGTTTTGCCGCCGACATCGCCGCCCGCACGCTGCGCGTGGTCGACCTCACGCACACGCTGTCGCCCGATTTCCCTGCTCTGCGCTTGCCGCCCGAGTACGGTCAGGCCTGGGCGTTCAAGCAGGAGCGGATCTCCCGCTACGACGAAGCCGGCCCGGCCTGGTACTGGAACAACTTCTCCTGTTGCGAACACACCGGCACCCACTTCGACGCGCCGGCACACTGGGTGAGCGGCAAGGACCATCCGCGCAACTCCGTCGACACCATCGATCCGGCGCGTTTCTTCGCGCCCGCGGCGGTGGTCGACGCCAGCGCCGAGGTGGCCGGGAACCCCGACTGGGTGCTGACCCGCGAGTTCCTTCTCGCGTGGGAAGCCAAGCATGGCCGGATCCCGCCCGGTGGCTGGCTGCTGTTCCGTACCGACTGGTCCAAGCGGATCGTTGATCCTGCTTCGTTCGCCAACCTGCGCGAAGACGGTGCGCACACGCCCGGGCCGTCGCGCGAGACGGTGCAGTGGCTGATCGCCGAGCGCGATGTCTGCGGCTTCGGCGTCGAGACGATCAACACCGACGCCGGGCAGGCCCACACCTGGGATCCGCCGCTGCCGTGCCATACGCTGATGCACGGCGCCAACCGATTCGGTCTGCAGTGCCTCAACAACCTCGACCAATTGCCCCCGCAGGGAGCGGTGGTCATCGCGGCGCCGCTGAAGATGCACAACGGCTCGGGCAGCCCGCTGCGCGTGCTCGCGTTGGTGGGCACCTGATCCGAGGCGACGACCAGGACCATGCTGCGCGAACGCTCGCTGGCCTTCGAAGCCACGCCATCGGTGCAACCGGTGGCCGCGGCGCCGCGATTGAGCTGCGCGCACACCGTGCTGATGCGGCCGATCCGCATCCTCGACCAGCACGGCGAGCGCCGCATGATCGAGATCCCGGTCGAGCGGCCGCTGACGGTGTACGTCGACAAGCGCGAGCTGGTGACGCTGATGACGCTCGGCGCCGCGCCCGAGCTGCTGGTGCTCGGCTACCTGCTGAACCAGGCGCTGATCGGCGGCGTGGCCGACGTGCGCAGCATCGAGGTCGATTGGCAGGTCGAGGCCGCCGCGGTGAAGACGCGCACCGGCGTGGCCGACCTCGCGCGCAAGGCCGCGCGCCGCGTCGTCACCACCGGCTGCGGCCAGGGCACCGTGTTCGGCGATGCGCTGGCGCAGATCGACGCGGTGCGGCTGCCCGGCGCGCAGGCCGCGCGCATCGGCCAGCGCACGCTGGCGCACATCCTCGAGCAGATGCGCCAGCGCCATAGCGTGCACAAGCAGGCCGGCTCGGTGCACGGCTGCGCGCTGTTTGCCGGTGGCGAGCTGCTGGTGTTCGTCGAAGACGTGGGCCGCCACAACGCGATCGACGCCATCGCCGGCTGGATGGCGCTGCACGGCATCGAGGGCGGCGACAAGACTTTCTACACCACCGGGCGTCTGACCAGCGAGATGGTGATGAAGTCGGCCAAGATGGGCGTGCCGATCATCGTCTCGCGCAACGGCATCACCGCGATGGGCCACCAGCTCGCCGAGCGCCTGGGCATGACGCTGTTCGGCCGCGCCGCGAACAAGCACTTCCTGTGCTACTGCGGGTTCGACCGCTTCGACGCCGAGCCGGAAGCGGCGGCGGTGCTTCACCTGGCGTCGGAAGGCTGACGCCATGGCCGAGCGTTCGTTCGCCCGCGAAGTCGAGACGCTGCGAGTCCCGCCCGGCACCGAGTTCCGAGGCGAGGGAATCCTTGCCGTCACGAAAGCGCTGCTCGAAGCCGGCGTCGCCTACGTCAGCGGCTATCAGGGCTCGCCGATCTCGCACCTGATGGACGTGCTCGCCGACGCGCAGCCGATCCTCGAGGAGCTTGGCGTGTACTTCGAGCCGGCGGCCAGCGAGGCGACCGCCGCGGCAACGTTGTCGGCGTCGGTCATGTATCCGGTGCGCGGGGCGGTGACCTGGAAATCCACCGTCGGCACCAACGTGGCCTCCGACGCGCTCGCCAACCTGTCTTCGGGGGGTGTCACCGGGGGCGCCCTGATCATCATCGGCGAGGACTACGGCGAGGGCTCCTCGATCATGCAGGAGCGCACCCATGCCTTCGCGATGAAGTCGCAGATGTGGCTGCTCGACCCGCGGCCGCACCTGCCGCGCATCGTGCAGGCCGTGCACGACGGCTTCGAGCTGTCCGAGGCGAGCCATACGCCGGTGATGTTGCAGCTGCGTGTCCGTTCGTGCCACCTGCACGGCAGCTTCGTGACGCGCGAGAACCGGCGCCCCGCGTACACGCTGCAGCAGGCGCTCGAGTCACCGCTGCGCGACACCGACCGCATCGTTTTGCCGCCGGCGTCGTTCCTGCACGAGCGTGAGAAGGTCGAGCAGCGTTGGCCGGCGGCGGTGAAGTTCATCACCGAACGCGGGCTCAACGAGTTCTTCGACGGCGATCTCGCGCACCTGGGCATCGTGATGCTGGGCGGCCACTACAACAACATGCTGCGCGCGCTGCGCCTGCTCGGGCTCGCCGACTTGTTCGGCGCGTCGCGCATCCCGCTGTACGTGATGAACGTCGCCTACCCGGTCGTCGATGCCGAGGTCGAGCGCTTCTGTCGCGGCAAGAAGGCGGTGCTGCTCGTCGAGGAGGGGCAGCCCGATTTCCACGAGCAGGCCCTGAGCAAGATCCTGCGCCGCGCCGGCATCGACACGGTGCTGCACGGCAAGGACCTGCTGCCGATGGGCGGCGACTACACCGTTGCCGTGCTGCGCCAGGGGCTGCGCGCCTTCCTCGAGCGGCACCATCCGGCGGCGCTCGCGCCGGCGGTGCCGATCGCGCCGCCGGTGCGCGCGCCGAAGACCGAGCCACCCAACGCGGCAGCCGGCCCCGCGGCGGCGCTCGACGCGGTGCTGCCGCGACGGTTGCCCGGGTTGTGTGTCGGCTGCCCCGAACGGCCGATCTTCTCGTCGCTGAAGCTGGTCGAACAAGAGACCGGGCGCCATCACGTGTCGGCCGACATCGGCTGCCACCTGTTCTCGATCCTGCCGCCGTTCGAGATCGGTGCCACGACGATGGGTTACGGCCTCGGCGTCGCCAGCGCGTCGGCCTTCAACGTCAAGGGCGGCAAACGGGCCATCGCCTTCATCGGAGACGGCGGCTTCTGGCACAACGGGCTGTCGAGCGGCATCGGCAACGCCGTGTTCAATCGCAACGACGGCGTCACCGTCATCGTCGACAACAACTACTCCGCCGCGACCGGCGGGCAGGACATCCTCTCGTCGCGCGCCCTCAACCCGCGTCGCAGCACGATGCACCCGATCGAGCGCGCAGTGCGCGGCGTCGGCGTCGAGTGGGTGCGCGTCGTCGACCGCACCTACGACGTGGCGCGCATGCGTTCGACGCTGCACGAAGCGCTGACCACCGCATACCAGGGTCCCAAGGTCATCATCGCGCAGACCGAGTGCATGCTCAATCGCCAGCGTCGCGAGCGGCCGCGTGCCGCCGCGGCGCTGCAGGCCGGCGAGCGTGTGGTCAAGGAGCGCTTCGGTGTCGACGCGGCCGTCTGCAGCGGCGACCACGCCTGCATGCGCGTGTCCGGCTGCCCGAGCCTGACGCTGGCTGCCAGCGGCGACCCGCTGAAGCCCGACCCCGTCGCGCACGTCGACGAACACTGCGTGGCCTGCGGTCATTGCGGCGAGGTCGCCGACGCGGCCGCGCTGTGTCCGTCGTTCTACAAGGCGCAGTGGGTGCGCAACCCTCGGCGCGTCGAGCGTTGGGTGCATGCGCTGCGCGCACGCATCATCGGTCTGCTGCAGTCGCGGCAGGCGGCGGCGCTGCGCCGGCGCGCGATCTACCGGCAGGAGCCGGCGTGAACGCGCACAGGCAGCGCGAGTGGCCCGTCACGATCTGCGTGCAGGCGCTCGGCGGGCAGGGCGGCGGTGTGCTGGTCGACTGGATCGTCGATCTCGCCGAGAGCAACGGCTTCATCGCGCAGTCGACGTCGGTGGCCGGCGTCGCGCAGCGCACCGGGGCGACCATCTACTACATCGAGATGCTGCCGCGCAGCGCGCTGCCCGCTGATGGGCGGCAGCCGGTGCTCGCCCAGATGCCGGTGCCGGGCGAGGTCGACATCGTCATCGCATCCGAGCTGATGGAGGCAGGGCGAGCGGTGCAGCGCGGCTTCGTGACGCCGGCGCGCACGACGGTGATCGCATCGTCGCATCGGACCTATTCGGCCGACGAAAAGGTGGTGCCCGGAAACGGCATCGCCGACGCGGGAACCGTGATCGAGCTGGTGCGTGCGCAGGCGCGGCGTCTGGTCTGTGACGACATGGCTGCGCTCGCTGTGCGCAGCGGCAGCGTGATCTCGGCGAGCCTGTTCGGCGCACTCGCCGGTTGCGGTGAACTGCCGTTCGAGCAAGCAGCCTTCGAGGCGACCGTGCAGCGTGCCGGCGTCGGGGTCGAGGCGAGTCTTCGCGCGCTGCGCGCAGCGGCCGATGTGGCGCGGCGCACACCCGCGGTGATTCAGGTCGCCGACTCCATGCAGACGCCGCCGCCGCCGCTGCCCGAGAAGGCGGCCAGTGCCGAACTGCAGCCGCTCATCGACCGCATCCGCCGCGACTACCCCGAGGCGGCGTGGCCGATGCTCGGCGCCGGGCTGGCGCGCGTCGTCGAGTACCAGGACGCGCGCTACGGCAGCGAGTATCTCGACCGCATGGCGCGGGTGCTGCATGTCGAGCGCAGCGGGGGCGGCGCCGCACGCGGCCATCCGCTCACGCGCGAGGCCGCACGCCAGGTGGCCGTTGCGATGGCCTACGACGACGTGATTCGCGTCGCCGACCTGAAGACCCGTGGCGAACGCTTCACGCGGATCTACAGCGAACTGGGCGCCTCTGCCGGGGAGGTGGTCCATATCGAAGAGTTCCTCCACCCGCGCCTGGATGAAGTGTGCGCGGCGTTGCCGATCCGGCTGGCGCGCTGGATCGAGGCCTCGCCGCGCGTGCGCGGCTGGCTCGCGCCACGCATCGACCGCAGCCGCCGCATCCGACCGGGCACCGTGCGCGGGCACCTGCAGCTGCGCATGGTTGCCGCACTGCGCCGCTGGCGACGCGGCAGCCTGCGGCACCAACGCGAGCAGCAACACCTCGACGCCTGGCTCGCCGACGTGCAGCGAACCTGCGCGCGCGATCCGGCGCTCGCGCTCGAGATCGTTCGCTGTCGTCAACTGATCAAGGGCTACGCCGATACGCATGCCCGCGGCAGCAGCCGCTTCGATCGCTTGATGGGCGCCGCGCGCGCGCTCACCGGACGCGACGATGCTGCCGCGCTGCTGGCCAGCCTGCGCCAGGCGGCGCCGCAGGACGCGTCGGGTCAGGCGCTCGATGCACGTTGGCGGGCGCTCGGCCTCGCCCTGCCTTGATCCGCCGGTCGGCACCGAGCGCGTGCAGCCATTGCGCTGAGGACGGGCGGGTGGGGCCGGGTCGTCTTGCGGCGCTATTAGTTCAAGCCTAAATCGTATGGCGGATCGCAGCTGCCGAGGAGGACTGATCCATGTGGCGCCCCCGCAGAAGATCAAGTGGAAGACGAAGCCCGGCCCATGGCCCACGCGCGACGCGGCCAGCCGCTCGCGGCTGTTCAGCCCACCAGCCGGGCCGTTCGCTGGCGACCCGCACGTGGGTGCCTGCGATGGTGCCGTGGCGTGCCACCGAAGACGGTTTCGTCACCGACGACAACGTCGATTGGTACTCGCGCTTCGCCGCGGGGGCGGCCGGGCGCCATCGTGCTCGAAGCCACCGGTATTCGCGACGTGCCGAGCGGTCCGTTGCTGCGCATCGGTCATGACCGCTTCGTGCCCGGCCTGCGGCGCATCGCCGATGCGGTCCGCCAGGCGAGCGACGGCGAGACCAAGCTCTTCATCCAGTTGATCGACTTCCTGTCGATCCGTCGCCGCCCGGAGCCGGCGAAGTCTTCCTGGGCCAGCACCTGCGTACTACCGATCGGCATCGCGCCGCGCTGGGCATGGCAAATGGCGACGAGCAGGCGGTGCGGCAGGCCCTGCTCGGGCTGCCGGAAGACCGCTGGCAGACCGAGGCGCTGATGCACGCGAACCTCAGGCGCTGCGCATGGGTGCGCGCGAGCGGGTCACCGACACGCACCTGGCGCACATCCGCGAGCTGCCGCAGGTGCTGCCCGCCCTCTTCGCGGGCGCGGCGGGCGCGCGAAGCAGGCTTCGACGGCGTCGAGCTGCACTATGCGCATGCGTACACGATGGCTTCGTTCCTCTCGGCGCTGAACACCAGCGACGACGGCTACGGCGGGTCCTGGCGACGGACGCGTGGTGGCTCGCGCTGGAAGTGTTCGAGCGCGTGCGTGCCGAGGTCGGCACCGACTATGCCGTGGGCTGCCGATTCCCGTCGGAAGACTGCATCGCGGAGGCTCCGCCGTGGAGGATTCGATGCACTACGGCGTGGCGTTCGCGCGCGCGCCGGCATGGACTTCCTGTCGCTGTCGAGGCGGCAAGTTCGAGGATGCCAAGCAGCCGGCGATCGGCTGGTCGTCGTATCCGTACACGGGCCGAGCGGCTACGAATGCATGCCGCACCACGTGTCGGACGAACGCGGCCCGTTCGGCCGCAATGTCGAGGCCTCGGCGCGCATTCGCGCCGCGATCTGCAACGCCGGTCTGCCGACGCCGTCGTCGTCACGGGCGGCGTCCACGGCTTTGCCCAGGCCGAGGACTTGCTCGCGTCCGACCGCGCCGACGTGGTCGGATTCGGCCTGCGCCAGCCCTTCGCTGGTCTGGATTGGTTCATTAAAGTACGCACCGGCCACGGCGACGCCATCAACCTGTGCATCTACGCGAACTACTGCGAGGCGCTCGACGAGAAGCACGAGGAGGTCACATGCCAGTTCTGGGACCGCACGGGGCTCGATGAGCCTGGCGTGCGCAAGACGAAAGACGGCAAGCGCCGGTTGACGCCGGCTCCGTGGGCACCGCCCGCGGCCTGACCGATGTCCACCTCGAACAAGGAGCCCACTTGGCTGCCGTTCTCGACCTGGCTGACGGACTGCGTTTCGAAGACCTGTACTCGCGTGAGGGGCTGCGTCGCATCGACGAGGCCTTCGTCGGTGCGCTGCGCGCCGCTGACGCCGGGCTCGCGCAGCGGCTCGCCGACGCACGTGCCGCAGCACCGTCCGCGCGCGACGAGGCGGCGCTGCTGGTCGAGATCGGTCCTCATCTGGATGCCTTCATCGGCCGGCTGTTCGGCATCGACGACACTGGCCACGCTGAAAGATGCTCACCGCGCGCTCGATCCGCTCTACGAAGCGAAGCTGAAGTTCGTCCGGCGCGAAGCCACGAAGCTCGCACCGGCGGAGCTGGCCGGCTTCGACCCCGACGGTGCTCTGCACGAGATCGAGGCGTGGCTCGGCGGGCCGTTCGACGAGCTGGCGTTCGCGCGCGCCGTGCTCGACGCGCAACGCACCGAGGCCGATGGAGCCCGCATCGGGCGATCTCCGCGCGAAAGCCCAGGCTCGCCTCGCCGTGGCGTTGCGCTACAGCGCATGGGCGGCGACGACCGAAGCCGGCGGGCAGCGCCATGCGATGGACGTGCTCTTCGGTTCAAGCCGGGCAAGGGTCGATCCGCTGCCTGCTCGGCCACGCCCGCGAGCATGAAGATCAAGGCGTTCGCACATTCACGATAGCCCCGGATCATCTGCGCCGGCGCGAGGGTTTCGCGCCGACCGATCCGGGCACCGACCTGCGCGGCGCGCTCGATCAGCACCAACTACCGCATCTGGTGCCACAAGCAAGGCAAGGATTCGTGCTCCAAGGGCCTGAAGGACGCGCAGGGCCGGATGCAGCCACGCCGTGGAAGCGGTCGCCGTTCGGCGTGAGCCTCGCCGGCTGTCCGCTGGAGGAGCGCATCTCCGAGTTCCACTGCTGAAGACGCAGGGCCACGCGATCGGCGCGCTGGCGATGATCATGGCCTACAACCCGATGTTGGCCGCCACCGGTCACCGCATCTGCAACGACTGCATGAAGGCCTGCATCTACCAGAAGCAGGCGCCGGTCGACATTCCGCAGGCCGAGACCCGCGCGCTGAAGGACGTGCTGGAATTGCCGTGGGGCTTCGAGATCTACTCGCTGCTGACGCGCTGGAATCCGCTGATCTCTGGCGCCGGCCGCTGCCCAAACCCGACGGCGGCTACAAGGTGCTGGTTGTCGGCATGGGGCCGGCCGGTTTCACGCTGGCGCACCACCTGCTGAACGAGTGGGCCACGGTGTGGTCGGCATCGATGGCCTGAAGATCGAGCCGCTCGACGAAGCCGTGAACGGCGTGCGCGCCGACGGCACGCGCGCGTGCCGTTCGTGCCGATCCACGACGTACGCACGTTGTACGAACCGCTCGGCGAGCGGGTGATGGCCGGCTTGGCGGCGTTGCCGAGTACGGCATCACCGTACGTGGTGGAACAAGAACTTCCCGGAAACCGGTGCGGCTGCTGATCGAGCGGCGCGAGCGCTTCTCGCTGATCGGCGGCGTGCGTTTCGGCAGCACGCTGACCGTGAGCGACGCGTTCGCGCTCGGTTTCGATCACGTCGCGCTGGCGATGGGCGCCGGCAAGCCGACCACGCTGGACATCCCCAACGGGCTGGCGCGCGGCGTGCGGACCGCGAGCGACTTCCTGATGGCGCTGCAGTTGACCGGCGCAGCGCGCAAGGACTCGCTGGCGAACATGCAGTTGCGGCTGCCGGTGGTGGTCATCGGCGGCGGGCTCACGGCGATCGACACCGCGACCGAATCGCTGGCGTACTACGCGGTGCAGGTGGAGAAGTTCCTCGCCCGCCACGAGGCGCTGGCGGCTCGGCTGGGCGAAGCCGGGGCGCGCGCCGGCTGGCGCCGAAGACCAGGCGATTGCCGAGGAGTTCCTCGCGCACGCGCGCGCGATCCGCGCCGAGCGCGAGGCGGCGCAGCGCGAAGGCGCGCTGCGCGGGTCGTCGAGCTGTTGCAGCAATGGGGCGGTGACGATTGCCTACCGCAAGCGTCTGGTCGACAGCCCGTCGTACACGCTGAACCACGAGGAAGTGGAGAAGGCGCTCGAGGAAGGCATCCGGTTCGCCGAATGCCTGGCGCCCACCCGCATCGACGTCGATGCCGGCGGCGCCGTCGAGTCGATCAGCTTCGCGCGCCAGTTGCGCGGCGACGATGGCCGCTGGCGCGACGGCCAGGCGTGGCGCACGCGGGCGCGCACCGTCTTCGTGGCCGCCGGCACGCAGCCCAACACCGTGCTGGCGCGCGAGGACGCGACGCACTTCGCGCTGGACGGGCGCTACTTTCGCGCGATCGACGCCGACGGCCGACCGGTCAAGCCCGCCTACGGCAACGCCAAGCCCGAGACCGCGCAGGTGCTGCTGGCGCGCGTGGACGACGGCCGCATGCTGTCGTTCTTCGGCGATCTGCACCCGAGCTACTTCGGCAACGTCGTCAAGGCGATGGCCTCGGCGCGGCATGGCTATCCGGTGGTGTGCGACGTGCTCGCGCGCCGTGAGCCGGTCGGCGGCGGAGACTTCGGCGTTCGCCGCGCGGCTCGACGACCTGCTGCGCGCCCGCGTCGAGCGCGTCGAACGCCTGACGCCCGACATCGTCGAGGTGGTCGTGCGCGCGCGCCGATGGCGGCGCGCCGCTTCCAGCCCGGCCAGTTCTATCGGCTGCAGAACTGAAACGCGCGCGCGGCGGGCGAGCCCCGACGGCCAGCGACGACGCTCGCGATGGAAGGCCTGGCACTGACCGGCGCCTGGGTCGATCGGCGAGCGGCCTGGTGTCGGCCATCGTGCTCGATGGGTGGCTCATCGAACCTGTGCACCGACCTGCAACCGGGCGAGCCGGTGGTGCTGATGGGCCCGACCGGAGCGCCCACCGAGATCGAGCCCGGCGAGACCGTCGTGCTGGTGGGTGGCGGCCTTCGGCAATGCGGTGCTGCTCGATCGGCGCGGCGTTTCGCGCGGCGGGGTCGCGCGTGCTCTACTTCGCCGGCTACAAGAAGCGCGTCGACCGCTACAAGGTGGCCGAGATCGAGGCCGCCGCCGACGTGATCGTCTGGTGCTGCGACGAAGCACCGGGCTTCGAGCCCGGTCGGCCGCAGGACCGCAGCGCTGTGGGCAACATCGTCGAAGCGATGACCGCGTATGCGCGCGGCGAGCTCGCGGATCTGCAGCAGCCCGGCGCGCTGCGCATGCAAGACGCCGATCGCATCGTCGCGATCGGCTCCGACCGCATGATGGCCGCGGTGGCAGCCGCGCGCCACGCGCAGCTCGGTCCGTACCTGAAGCCGCAACACCGCGCATTCGGCTCGATCAACTCACCGATGCAGTGCATGATGAAGGAAGTGTGCGCGCAGTGCCTGCAACCGCACAAGGACCCGGTCACCGGTGCAGTGAGCTACGTGTTCTCGTGCTTCAACCAGGATCAGCCGCTCGACCAGGTCGACTTCCCGGCGCTGGCGCAGCGACTCGCGCAGAACGCATTGCAGGAGCGTCAGACGGCGGCCTGGATCGAGCGTTGCCGGACCACGACCTGACGGCCGGCGGGCGTCGCTGTCGCGCTTCGCGGTCGTAAGCTGCGCCTCGTCCACCTCACCCTCGCGCGTACCACAGCGCTGCGCAGAAGGGGCAGTTCGCTATTGCCCGAGTGGTCACGATGCAGCGATGGACTAAACCGCTCGCGCGGTAAGCGCTCCGGCAGCGTTTCCGCCGCTCGTAGCGCCCATGGCTGTGCCAAGTTGACGAGCGAGGCGATCCGCCTCGCTCTTCGACTGGAGCAACGCCATGACCTCATTGACGCCCACGGTCTCCCCGCTGCGGCAACGCATGATCGACGACATGCGCATGCGCAAGCTCAACGGCAAGACCCAGATCGGCTACATCCGTGCAGTGCGCAGGTTCGCTGCGTTCCTGAAGCGTTCACCCGACACCGCGACCGCGGAAGAACTGCGCAGCTTCCAGCTGCATATGGTCGACACCGGTACCTCGCCAGCCACCATCAACTGCACCCTCAGCGGGCTCAAGTTCTTCTTCGACGTCACGCTCGGGCGTGGCGAACTGATGGTCAAGATGCAGCCGGTGCCGCAGCCGCGCAAGCTGCCCGTGGTGTTGAGCTGCGAGGAGGTCGCCCGCCTGATTGCCGCAGCGCCGAACCTCAAGTCCCAGGCCGCGCTATCAGTGGCCTACGGTGCCGGGCTGCGTGCCAGCGAGGTCATTTCGCTGAAGGTCACCGACATCGACAGCGAGCGCATGACCCTGCGTGTAGAGCAAGGCAAGGGCCGCAAGGACCGCTACGCCATGCTCTCACCGGTGCTCCTCGAGCGGCTGCGTGCGTGGTGGCGCGTCGGCCACGCCCAAGGGAAGATCCTGCCCAATGGATGGCTGTTCCCAGGGCTCAACAAGATTGACCCAGTGACCCCGAGGCAGCTCAACCGTGCCATCCACGACGCGGCCGAAGCGGCGCACATCGACAAGCGCGTGTCGATGCACACCTTGAGGCACAGCTTCGCGACCCACCTGCTGGAGCAAAAGGTCGACATCCGTGTCATCCAGGTGCTGCTTGGTCACAAGCGCCTGGAGACCACCGCGCTTTACACGCACGTGGCCACAGAGGTCCTGCGCAAGGTGATCAGCCCACTGGAGAACCTGCCGCCGTCATAGACCGGCAGCCGTGGGGCGTGCCGCCCTGGAGGTCGCCGACATCTTCCGCATCCACGGGCCTGCCTGGCGCGAGGCGCAGCGCGGTCACCTGAGCCTGGCCCAGCTCAAGGTCATGTCGGCCATCGAGCAGTGCCGCAGCGCGGCGCTGGGCGGGCATGTCTTGCACTGCGATGGGTGCGGCGCCGATCAGGTTTCCTACAACTCGTGCCGCAACAGGCACTGCCCGAAGTGCCAGGCCAGCGCGGCGCAGCGCTGGCTCGAAGCCCGCGAGGCCGATCTGCTGCCGGTGGAGTACTACCACGTGGTCTTCACCTTGCCTGCGCCCATCGCCGACATCGCGTACTACAACAAGGCCGTCGTCTATGGCTTGCTGTTCGACATCGCGGCCGAGACGCTGTTGACCATCGGCGCCGATCCGAAGCACCTCGGCGCGCGCCTCGGCGTCACGCTGGTGCTGCACACGTGGGGTTCGGCGCTCACGCACCATCCTCATGTACACGGCATCGTGCCCGGCGGCGGACTCTCCGTCGATGGCCAGCGGTGGGTCGCCTGCAGGCCGGGCTTTTTCCTGCCGGTGCGCGTGCTATCTCGGCTATTCCGACGGCGTTTCCTCGAGGAACTGCTGCGAGTGCACCATGATGGCCGGCTGAAGTTCTTCGGCGAGCATGCGGGGCTTGCGGCATACAGTGCCTTCAGTCGCTGGCTTGGGTCACTGCGCCAATGCGAGTGGGTGGTCTATGCCAAGCGCCCATTCGCTGGTCCGGAGGCGGTGCTGGCGTACCTGTCGCGCTACACCCACCGGGTTGCCATTTCCAACGGCCGGCTCATAGCGCTGGACGAGCGAGGCGTGACGTTCCGATGGAAGGACTACCGCGCCAAGGGCCGGACCCGCTACAAGGCCATGATCCTCGATCCCGGCGAGTTCATACGTCGCTTCCTGCTGCACGTGCTTCCCGGCGGCTTCCATCGCATTCGCCACTACGGGTTCCTCGCCAACTGCAACCGCAGTGCCCATCTTGCGCTCGGACGACAGCTGCTGAACGTGCCGCCGCTGCCTCAGGACCCGCGATCCGATGCCGTGCTTGAGGAAGCGCGCCCAGCCTTTTACTGCCCGCACTGCGGCCACGCGATGATCGTGGTGCAGATCTTCGTGCGCGGCGAGCCGATACGCGCCCCGCCCGCACGCCCGATGCCATGAGCGCTCTCCGTCGCCTCATGAATTCGCCGACCCTTCCGGAGTCGGCGTGGCAATCTTGCATCCGGCACCCTGCAACGACCGGTCCCGGACCGGTCGAGCTCTCGCCGATCACGACGCGGCGCACCGTGCGGGAGGCCAGCATCCTCACGTCGAATCTGAGCGCTACCGGCAGGCGCGCCCCGAGTGCACCGCTGCCCTTGCAATCGCCATAGCGCTGGCCACCATCGCCGCGTCCGCCGCGGTTTCCTCCCTCGAGGGTTGTCCAACACCTGCCCTCAGCTCGCGGTCACTCGCGGCGTCAGCGCATACCCGGGCAGGTGTCGAACAACCCTAAACGGTTGCTGCCGGCCGCCCCGGCTTGGCGAACTCACGCTGACCACCGCCAAGCCGACCTTCAGGCAAGCGGCCGGCGGCACCATGAATGTCGGCGAAGGGTTGGACAACAGCCACAAGCGCTGCCGCCGTGCCGTCCCACCGTGAACGACCGGTCCCTGTCCGCCCGTCAGACTCGATCCGACCCGGTGCTGTCCTTCGCGGTGGCATTCCCCCTCACCCCAACCCTCTCCCCCTATGGGGGCGAGGGAGCCACCCCCTCTCCCGCTCGCGGGAGAGGGCTGGGGTGAGGGTCCGCGAGTGGCCGCAGCTGGCCGGGACCTCCAGCTCGATGCTGCTCCGGGTAGCCGCCGTTCAGGGTGACCGCCCGACACGACGGCCGGCGCAGCCACCGTCGACGGACTCAGATCTCCGTCTGCTCAGAAATCTCGAGCGCGTCATCGACCTCGATGCCGAGGTACCTCACGGTCGACTCCAGCTTCGAGTGTCCAAGCAGCAGTTGCACAGCGCGAAGGTTCTTGGTGCGGCGGTAGATCAGCGTCGCCTTCGTCCTTCGCATCGAGTGCGTCCCGTAGTCAGCTCGATCCAATCCCAGTTCGTCGACCCAACGCCCGAGGATCCGCGCGTACTGCCGCGTTCCCAAATGAGGCGAGTCGTGCAGTCGGCTCGGAAAGAGGCTGTCCTCCGACTTCAGCCCGGCCTGCTTGATCCACGCCTGCAAGGCATCGCGGGTGGCCTGCGTTATCTCGAACTGCACCGGGCGCTGAGTCTTGTGCTGCATGACGATGGCGCGCGACGCCAGCTGGTCGCCGTGGCACACGTCCCGGACCCGGAGAGCGACGAGATCGCATCCGCGCAGCTTGCTGTCGATGCCCAAGTTGAACAGCGCGAGTTCGCGCACCCGGCCTTCCATCTGGAGACGGACACGCAGCGCCCAAATGTCCTTCGGCTTGAAGGGCGCCTTCTGCCCAACGATCTTGCCCTTGTTCCACGGCTCGCGATGCGTGGCGTTGCCTGCGGTTCCCATGATGGTCTTCCATCGAGTTAAGGGCCATGCAGGATGCGCCTGTAGTTCCCGCAGGCGTAGGCATCGATCTCAATCAGCGCTCAGGCGGGATGCCCACGAACGACCGCTCCGTGGAACCCAGATCGATCGGCGGTCCCGGATGCCACCGACACTCGGCCGGCGAGCTCGAATGACTCTGTCCAGTCTGAAGAAGGCATACAGCCCATAGGCATTGATGCCCGACACCGGTTGCGCCCGCACAAGCCGGGACCCGCGCTACGTTTCCCCCGACCTGAACGTGCGCGGAAACACCGCTGCCCGCTCCCGATCGCGCACCCGGTACCCCATCGCCGAGCGCCCGAACGCGCCGGCCATCGCGCCAGTCTCCTCGAGAAACTCCCCATCGAGCATCCGTTTCCTGAATGCGCTCTTGTCCAGCGCGCGCCCGAGCACCATCTCGTAGGTGCGCTGCAACTCCGGCAGCGTGAACGGCTCGGGCAGCAGGAACGCCGGCAGCGACGTGTATTCGACCTTGCCGCGCAGCCGCTCGAGGCCCGCGCCGAGGATCTCGGCATGGTCGAAGGCCAGCCGCTTGCGCGCCGCTTCGTCGGCCTCGAACCACGCTGATTCGGCCTCACCGTGCGCCGCCGCGTCGGGCGGCGGGATCAGCGCGAAGTACGCATGCGTGGCCGACCATCCGCGCGGATCGCGTTCGGCGCCGCCCCAGCTGCCCAGCTGCTCGAGGTACGGCGCCGCGACGCCGGTCTTCTCGTGCAGCTTGCGCCGCGCGCAATCGAGCAACGAGCGATCGCGCGCCACGTCGACGAACCCGCCCGGCAAGGCCCAGCGGCCCGGATACGGCTCGCCGCCGCCGTCAGGCCGGCGCACCAGCAGCACCTGAAGCTGCTCTTCGCGCAGCGTGAAGATCACCAGGTCCACCGTCACCAGCGGGCGCTGCGCGATCGCGCTCCCGCGAATGGGTGAGATCTTCTTCATGGTCGGCGATTCCGGGTGCTTGACAAGTCGTGTTTGGGTTGTACTATACAACTCACTAGGAGTTGTACTGTACAACTCCACATCGGGAGCAGACCATGTTGGGCATCCGGTTCATCAAGACGCAACCCACCACCCACCTGATGCAGTTCCGCCGCGGGCGGCTGGTGCGCCAGGGCGCAGGCCTGTCGTTCTTCTACTACGCACCGGCCAGCACGCTGGTGTCGGTTCCCGTCGGCAGCCAGGACTGCGGCTTCATGCTGGAACTCGTGAGCGCCGACTACCAGGCCGTGACCGTGCAGGGGCAGGTGACCTACCGCGTCAGCGACCCGGCCCGCACCGCGGCGATGATGGACTTCTCGCTCGGCGCCGACGGCAAGAGCTATGCCTCGGAGGATCCCCCGCGGCTGCGCGAGCGCGTGGTGATGCAGCTGAAGGTCATCATCCAGCAGGCGGTGCAGGCGCTCGAGCTGAAGCAGGCCCTGAAAGCCTCGGCAACCATCGCGCGCGCGGCGCACGCGCAGCTGGCCGAGCAGCCCGAGATGCAGGCGCTGGGCTTGCAGATCCTGGGCGTGTCGGTGGTGGCGATCAAGCCCACGCCCGACATCGCGCGGGCGCTGGAGGCCGAGGCGCGCGAGGCGCACCTGAAGTCGGCCGACGAGGCGATCTACCAGCGCCGCATGGGCGCGGTGCAGAACGAGCGTGCGATCCGGCAGAACGAGCTGGACACCGAGATCGCGGTCGAGCACAAGAAGCGCGAGATCCAGCAAACGCAGATGGAGGCCAAGGCGGCCGTGCTGCGCCGCGAGAACGAGCTGCGCGCCGAGCAGATGGGCTCCGACATCGAACTCGAGGAGCGGCGCAAGGCGCTGGTGGCCAACCAGGCGCAGAACACGCGTTCGATGGCCGAGGCCGAGGCGCACCGGGTGGGCGCGGTGATGGCGGCGCTCGAGCACGCCGACCCGCGCGTGGTGCAGGCGCTGGCCGCGGCCGGGATGCAGCCCGGGCAGCTGATCGCGCAGGCGTTCGGCGGCATCGCCGAGAAGGCCGAGCGGATCGGGCAGCTCAACGTCTCGCCCGAACTGCTCAACGCGCTGGTCGGCACGCATGCGCCGCCGGCGCGCAGGAGTGCGCAGTGAGCGACAGCGAGCGCCGCGTGGTGCTGGTCACCCGCCGCACGCGGCTGGAGGAACTGGTCGCGCGCCACAACACGCTCGGCCAGGCGCGCTTCTACGTCGAGCACCTCGGCGCGGACTTCGGCGACTACCTGGCGGAGAACGCGGCCTACGCGCAGAGCTTGCGCGTCACGGTGCGCTCGCTCGAGGCCTGGGGCCGCTACCAGATCGTCGATCGCACGCTGGTGCCGAACTTCGTCTTCGCGCCGAGCGACATCGTGGTCGCACTCGGCCAGGACGGCCTGGTGGCCAACACGATGAAGTACCTCGACGGCCAGCCGCTGGTGGGGCTGAACCCCGAGCCGTCGCGCTGGGACGGCATCCTGCTGCCGTTCGCGCCGCAGCAGCTGGCCGAGGTGCTGCCCGAGGTGGCTGCGCAGCGCTCGCCGCTGAAGGCGGTGTCGATGGCCGAGGCCCGGTTGTCGGACGGGCAGGTGCTGCGCGCGGTGAACGACCTGTTCATCGGGCCGCGCACGCACACCTCGGCGCTGTACGAGCTGAGCCATGCCGGACGGAGCGAGAACCAGTCGTCGTCCGGGCTGATCGTCTGCACGGGGCTCGGCTCGACGGCGTGGATGAAGAGCGTGGTGACGGGGTCGCTGTCGATCGCGGCGGCACTGGGAGCGCAGGAGTCGTCGAGACAGTACAAGCCGCTGCCCTGGGACGCGCGCGAACTGCTCTTCGCGGTGAGGGAACCGTTCCCGAGCCGCGCGTCGCAGACCGAGATCGTGTTCGGACACATCGATGCGGATCGAACGCTGAAGATCCGCTCGCGCATGCCGGAGCACGGGGTGATCTTCTCCGATGGCATCGAGTCGGACTTCCTGCGCTTCACGGCGGGGGTCGAGGCCACGGTCGAGCTGGCTGCGGTGCAGGGGCGGTTGGTGGTCTGACCACGACCGTCGGCTCCGGTCTGGCCAGGTCGATTGACAATTCGTGAGTAATAGGTAAAGTGTGACATGCTTATTTCGCATCATTAGGCGTGGAAATACCGAAGACTGAGCTGTTCTCCGTCCTCCAGGAGTTCAACCCCTGGTGGCAGGGCCAGGCCTTGGCCGACTTGCCGGACTGGGAGCGCAGCGCCACCCGCCAGGTGTGGGAGTGGGTGCAGGACGCCGAGAACCGGCGTTCGCTGTTGCTTTCGGGCGCGCGGCAGGTCGGCAAGACGACCATCTTCCGCCAGATCATCCGCAAGCTCATTGGCAGCGGCTTCCCGGGCGGCGATGTGCTCTACGCCACCTTCGACCACCCGCTGCTCAAGCTGGCCGGCCTGCAGCGCACGCTGCAGGCCTGGGATGAGCTCTACCCGGCCACACCGGGCGGCCAGCGCATCCTGTTCCTCGACGAGATCCAGTACGTGCTCGACTGGCAAACCTGGCTCAAGCACCAAGTCGACTTTCGGCGCACGCACCGCGTCGCCGTCACCGGCTCGGCCGACCCGCTGCACGGCGGCTCGGCGGAGTCCGGCGTCGGGCGCTGGGAGACCATCGCGCTGCCCACGCTGTCGTTTGCCGAGTATCTGCGGCTGCGCCAAGTGCAGGTGCCGGAGGACCTGCCGCCGCTGAAATCTCTGCGCAGTCTGTTCGGCTGGTCACCGGCGGAGTTCGCCCGCGTGGCCAAGCTCGCGCAGCCACTCACCGCGCACTTCCACGAGTACCTGCTGCGCGGCGGCTTCCCCGAGCCCGCGATGGTGAGCGACCTCACGCGCTGCCAGCGCCTGCTGCGCGAGGACATCGTCGACAAGGTGCTCAAGCGCGACATGACCGCGCTGTACGGCGTTCGCCGCGTGCTGGAGGTGGAGAAAATCTTCCTCTACCTCTGCTACCACGACGGCGGCATCCTCGACATCCCCACGCTCACCCAGCAGCTCGAGGGCGTGAACAAACAGACGGCGCTGAACTTCCTCACGCTGTTCGAGAGCACGCACCTCATCTACCGCCTCAAGCCGCATGGATACGGCAAGGAGGTGCTGCGCGGGCGCGACAAGGTCTACCTCGCCGATGCCGCGCTGCCCGGCGCAGTGCTGTTGCTCGGCCGCAAGCTGCTGCAGGACCCTCAGCGCCTGGGCGCCGCGGTGGAGACAGCCTTCTTCAAGCACGTCTACACGCGCTACTACGGCCAGACGCCGCGCTTCAGCTATTGGCAGGACAAGCGCAACCGCGACCTCGAGGTGGACCTCATCGCCGAACTCGGCGAGCGGTTGGTGCCTTTCGAAGTGAAGTACCAGGACGCCGAGGTCACGCTCAAGCGCGTGAAGGGGATGCGCCTGTTCCTGGAAGAGCGCAACGTGCAGCAGGGCTACGTGATCACGCAGCGCTGGGACGATTTCAAGGTGCTCGACGTGACGTCGGCTCGTGCCGGGAAGGAACAAACCAAGCTCGACGCACAGATCATCTCGATTCCGGCGCCGCTGGCTTGCTACTGGCTGTCGGCATGAGGAGCCCGGTCCGGCGTCAAGGGCCAGGCATGTGACCAAGGGAAGACCGATCGGTTTGCGCGCCCGTCTCCGCTGAAGACGCACCCTATTCCGGGCAAGTCGCGCCTCGCGGTTCAGGCAACTCGCGGGCGCCACGTGCGCAGCGGTCGAGCCACGAGCGATTGACAGCCGGAGTGCATTTCGATTATTGTGGAAATGTCGTGACAGAAGCCTGAGGCCATGACCCGCACCCGCCAGCCCGTCGCCACCGCCCGCTTCGCCCGCATGCTCGCCGCGATGGGCACCGAGCCCCGGTTGGCCATCGTGCGGCTGCTGCTCAGCGCGCATCCCGAAGGGTTGGTGGTGGGCGAGATCGCTGCCGAGCTGGGCATGGCGGCGTCGACGCTGTCGCACCACCTCGACAAGCTCAAGAACGAGGCTCTGGTGGCAGTTCAGCGCGAAGGCACCTTCCTGCGCTGCACGGCCAATGCGGCGGCGCTTGAGCAACTGCTGGGTTTTCTGTACGCCGAGTGCTGCACGCGCAGCAAGGCGGTGGAGCCCAGGCGCATCACCTGTTGCGGCTGAGATGGAACTTCGATGAAGGAGAAAGCGATGAACGAGACGGTCGACGTGAAGAACGTGGTCAAGCAGAAGTACGGCGCGGCGGCCGAGCGTGTGAGCCAGGGCGGGCGCAATGCCTGCTGTGGCGGGTCTGCCGCATCGCCGGAGCAATGGGATCCGATCACTTCCAACCTGTACGACCAGGCGCAGGCCGCCGATGTGCCCGCCGCGGCGATGCTGGCGTCGCTGGGCTGCGGCAACCCGACCGCGCTGGCCGAGCTGAAGCCAGGCGAGACCGTGCTCGACCTCGGCTCCGGCGGCGGCATCGACGTGCTGCTGTCGGCCAAGCGCGTCGGCCCCACCGGCACCGCCTACGGCCTGGACATGACCGAGCAGATGCTGGCCCTGGCGCAGGAGAACAAGCTCGAGAGCGGCCTCGCCAACGTGCACTTCCTGATGGGCGAGATCGAGCACATCCCGCTGCCGGCGAATTCGGTGGACGTGATCATCTCCAACTGCGTGATCAACCTGGCGGCCGACAAGGACCGCGTGCTGCGCGAGGCCTTTCGCGTGCTCAAGCCGGGCGGGCGCTTCGCGGTGTCCGACGTGGTGGTGCGCGGCGAGGTGCCCGAGGCGATCCGTCGCAACATGGAGTTATGGATCGGCTGCGTGGCCGGCGCGCTGCGCGATGCCGACTACATCGCGAAGCTGCAGGCCGCAGGCTTCGAGCACGCGGCGATCGAGGTGACGCGGGTCTACACGGCCGACGACGCGAAGGAGTTTCTGGCCGGCCAGCCCGAGCAGCTGCAGCAGTTGGCGCGCGACGTGGACGGTCGCTTCGTGAGCGGCTTCGTGCGGGCGCGCAAGCCGCTCACGTCGGCCAAGACGGCCGAGGTCGCGACACCGGCCGCTTCATCAGCGGCAACGGGGTGCGGCTGCGGCCCGCGCTGCTGCTGAGCTCGATCGCGGGCTGGCCGGGGCCGTTCGTTCGCGGCGTCACGCCCCTCGCGCGGCGCGCAAGGCAGACCGGAAACGGCCGAGCAGCTCCTCCAGGGCCTTCAGGTCGCGGCGATCCACGTCGCGCATCAGCTCGGCCAGCCACTCGTTGTGCGCCGGCAGCATCTTCGCCACCGAGCGTTGCCCGGCCTTCGTCAGGTGGACGCGCTGCACCCGTGCGTCGACCGCGTCGCGCCTGCGCTCGACCAGGTTCTCGGCTTCGAGGCGGCCGATCACGTCGGTGATGTTGCCCTTGGTGACCATCAGCCGCTCGGATAGCTCGCCCATCGTCGGCCCCTCCGGCGGGCGCGCCACCTGGTTCAGCACGTCGAAGCGCGCCAGCGTGCTGCCGAATTCGGCGCGCATTCGGCTGCGCAGCTCGGCCTCCACCAGATTGCAGCAGGCCAGCAGGCGAAGCCACAGCCGTGTCTCCGAGACCGTGCCGGCGGACGCTCGCGCGCGGGCACCGGCGAGCGCGTCATCGTCCGAAACCGGCGTCGACTTCCGACGCGGCGCCTTTGCGCGATCACTCACCAACGGGTCCTCCCTGTGGCTGACCGGCGATCCGGCGGCGGGCGCGCGGCCGGCCGACGATTCGCGTCGCGGGGAAGAATAGCCGAAGCATCCGATCGCCCCGGCAGCGTGAACGGGCACCAGGCTTGACCGGCCGTTAGTTCAAGCTTAAATTTTGTCGGCAACTCCACCCGGTGGCGCTCGCCACGCGCACCCGGGTGCCGGCGATGTGGCGCGAGCCGGGACAGTCGGAATCGACGTAGACACCACGAGGAGGAACGATGTCAGCAGCTTCGCACGATGGCCGGCCGCTCGCCGGCAGGCATGCCGCCGTCACCGGCGGCGGGCGCGGCCTGGGTGTGGCGATCGCCGCTGCGCTCGCCGCGCGCGGGGCGACGGTGTCGCTGCTCGGGCGCACCGCGAAGACGCTCGAAGCCACCGCCGAGCGGCTGGCCGCCGATCACGGCGTGGCGGTCGGCACGGCCGTCGCCGACATCGCCGACGAGGGCGCGATCACGGCGGCGATCGCCGCCTGCGTCGCCGCGCGCGGGCCGGTGCACATCCTCGTCAACAACGCCGGCATCGCGCCGTCGGCGCCGTTCCTGAAGAGCGACGCCAAGCTCTGGCGCAACGTGCTCGACGTCGACCTGATGGGCGCGGTGCATGCCACGCGCACCGTGCTGCCGGGCATGCTCGCGTCCGGCTGGGGCCGCGTGGTCAACGTCGCGTCGACCGCGGGGCTGACCGGCATGCCCTACGTCACCGCCTACTGCGCAGCCAAGCACGCGCTGATCGGCTTCACGCGCGCGCTGGCGATGGAGACCGCGAAGAAGGGCGTCACGGTCAACGCGGTCTGCCCCGGCTACTCGGACACCGACATCGTCGGCGATGCGCTGGCCAACATCGTCGCCAAGACCGGCCGCTCGCGCGACGAGGCGCTGGCCAATCTGGTCGCGCACAACCCGCAGGGGCGGCTGATCCAGCCGGCCGAAGTCGGCGAGACGATCGTCTGGCTGTGCAGCGAGGCGGCGGCGTCGGTCACCGGGCAGAGCATCGTGCTCGCCGGCGGCGAGCTGATGCCGTAGGGGCGAAGCGGCGCGTGTTTGACGCAGTTCAAGTCGGCGCGCTCGATGCTGCGGCGCACGCACGCACCGGATCGATCAATTGGTTTAGAGTTGAACCAATCGGCCTGACACGGGGAACTGCGGCGATGAAACTGCTGGAACCGATCACCATCAACGGCCTGCGCGTGCCCAACCGCGTGATGGTGCCGGCGATGGTCACGCGGCTGTCGGGCGAGGACGGCTTCGTCAACGACACGATCTCCGACCGCTACCTGCGCTATGCGCAGGGCGAGGTGGGGCTGATCGTGGTCGAGGCGATGGCGATCCACGGCAGCAACGCCGGGCCGCTGCTGCGCATCAGCGACGACAAGTTCATCCCGGGCCTGCGGCAGATGGTGCGCAGGATCCACGACGCGTCCGACTCCAAGGTGGTGCCGCAGATCATCCACTTCCTGAAGATCGCGCGCTCGGGCTGGCGGCAGACGGTCGACATGCTGGCGCCCGAGGAGATCGAGCGCATCATCGAGCAGTTCGGCGAGGCGGCGGCGCGCGCGCGCGAGGCCGGCTTCGACGGCATCGAGCTGCACAACGCGCATGCCTACACGTTGGCGTCGTTCGTCTCGCGCGTGAACGCGCGCACCGACGAGTACGGCGGCACGTCGCTCGAGAACCGGCTGCGCCTGATCGGCCGCGTGATGGCGAGCGTGCGCCGCCACGTCGGGCGCGACTTCCCCGTCGGCATCCGCTACCTGTCCGACGAGTTCATCCGCGGCGGCTACACGGTCGAGGACGCCAAGCTCATCGGGTTGCGCATGGCGCAGCTCGGCGCCGACTACCTGTCGCTGTCGGTCGGCGGCAAGTTCGAGGACGCGGTGCACACGCCGGGCCACGTGCTGCACGGCTACTCGGGCTACTCGGGCGAGCGCTGCATGCCGGGCGCCTCGTTCCCCGATGCGCTGCACGTGCCGTACGCTGCCGAGATCAAGGCGTTTCTCGCGTCGAAGGGGTTCGACGTGCCGGTGATCGCCGCCGGCAAGCTGTCGGACCCGGCCACCGCCGAGGCGGTGCTCGCCTCGGGCAAGGTCGACATGGTCGCGATCGCGCGCGGTCTGCTCGCCGACCCCGACTGGGTGAAGAAGGTGCGCAGCGGTCAGCTCGACCGCATCGTCAAGTGCGACTACTGCAACGTCTGCAAGCAGCTCGACGGCTCGCACATGCCGGTGACGTGCTTCCTGTGGCCCAAGGGCGCGATGCAGGCGCCGGCCGACGCCGGCGGCGCCGCGAAGCCACCGGCCTGGCCCGAGGGTGGCGCCGGCCTGACGATCCGTTTCGAAGGCGGCGCGGTGCACCTGAAGTGGAAGAAGGCGCCGGGCGCCGTGCACTACGACGTCTACCGCGGCGACGACGGCGGTGAGGCGCGGCTGGTAGACGGCGTGAAGCTGCCGGTGTTCACCGATCCGGGCGTGCTCGGCGGCATGCGCTACCGCTACTTCGTTCGCGCGTGCGATGCCAACGGCAACGCCGGGCCGGCATCGGAATCGGTGCAATTCGATCCGCAGGCTCCCGGCGCCGGGCACGAGGCCGACGCGACCGCCACCGCCTGAGCGCCAACCGGGTCGAAGCCGTGCTCGACGGTTGCACGCCCTGGCCTGAGGAGTTCGCCCGCCGCTACCGGGCCGACGGCTACTGGGAAGACATCACGCTCGACGCGATGCTGCGCCGCTCGGCCGCGCGGCGCCCGGATGCGATCGCGCTCACCGCCGGCGCGCGACGCGTGAGCTATGCGCAGCTGGTCGAGAGCGTCGACCAGCTGGCCGCCAACCTCGCCGACCTGGGCCTGCGGCCGCGCGAGCGCGCGATCTTCCAGCTCGGCAACTCGGTCGAGTTCGTCGTCGCGTTCTTCGCGCTGATGCGCATCGGCGTGATCCCGGTGATGGCCTTGCCGGCGCATCGGCTCGCCGAGGTGCGCCGCTTCGCCGAGCATGCGCAGGCGGCGGCGTACCTGATTCCGGACGGCGGCGCGAACGGCTTCGACTATCGCGCGCTGGCGCGCCAAGTACAAGCCGAGGCGCCGTCGCTGCGCACGATCATCGGCGCGGGCGACAGCGGCGAGGCCAGCGCGGCCGGCGCCGGCATCGTCGGCCTCAACGCGTTGCTCTCGGCGCCGGCCACGCGGGCCACGCTCGCGCGCGTGCGCGCCGCGCCGGCGTGCGCGGCCGACGATGTCGCGCTGATGATGCTGTCGGGCGGCACCACCGGTGCCCCTAAGCTGATCCCGCGCACGCACAACGACTACATCTACAACTGCACGCAAAGCGGCGCCGTCGCCGGCTTCGGCCCCGACACGGTCTACCTCGCGCTGCTGCCGATGGCGCACGGCTACACGCTGGCCTCGCCGGGCATCCTCGCGGTGCTGGCGCATGGCGGCCGCGTGGTGATCGCGCCCGACGCGCGCGCCGAAACCGTGTTCCCGCTGATCGAGAGCGAGCGCGTCACGGTCGTCTGCGGCGGCGTGCCGCTGGCGGTGAACTGGCTCGCGTCGGACTGGCCGGCGCGCTGCGACCTGTCGTCGCTGCGCGTGTACGTGAACGGCGGCGCGCGGCTGCTGCCCGAGCTGCGCCGCAAGATGGAGGAGCGCCTGGGCTGCACCTACGTCGAGAGCTACGGCACCGGCGAAGGGCTGCTGAACCAGACGCGATTGGACGACCCCGAGGAGATCCGCTTCGAGAGCTCGGGCCGCCCGGTGTCGGAGGCCGACGAGATCAAGGTCATCGACGACGCCGGTGCCGAAGTGCCCGACGGCCGCGTGGGCGAACTGGTGGTGCGCGGGCCGTACACGTTCCGCGGCTACTACAAAGCGCCCGAGGCCACCGCTGCCGCCTTCACCGCCGACGGCTTCTATCGCATGGGCGATGCGGTGCGCAAGGTCGGCCGCTACGTCTACGTGGTGGGCCGCATCAAGGACCTGATCAACCGCGGCGGCGAGAAGGTCAGCAGCGACGAAGTCGAGAACCACCTGATCGCGCATCCTGCCGTGCGCAACGTGTGCGTGGTCGCGATGCCCGACCCGGTGTACGGCGAGCGCGCCTGCGCGTTCGTGATCACCCAGGACGGCGCGTCGCTCGACTTCGAATCGATGAAGAGCTTCCTGCTCGGCCGCGGCATCGCCAAGTTCAAGCTGCCCGAGCGGCTGGAACTGGTCGACGCGTTTCCGCTCAGCCCGGCGGGCAAGATCCTGCGGCGCGAGCTGCGTGCGATCATTGCCGCGAAGCTGGAGGCCGAGCGGGCGCAACGAGATCCCAACCAACACGAAGGAGACACCCGATGAAATCGCTTGTTCAAGGCGCGCTGATGCTGGCGGTTGCCGCGGCGGCGCTCACTGCCAACGCCCAAACGCCGGTTCGCATCGGCTTGATCACCACGCTGTCGACGCCGGCGGGCTACATCGGCGAAGACGAGCGCGACGGCTTCATGCTCGCGGTGCGCGAAGAGGGCGACAAGCTCGGCGGCGTGCCGGTGCGCGTGCAGATCGAAGACGATGCGCTCAAGCCCGCCAACGCCAAGCAGACCGCCGACAAGATGGTGCAGGACGGCATCCGCCTGTTCACCGGCATCAACTTCTCCAACGTGCTGGTCGCGGTGGCGCCCACCGTGCTCGAAAGCGGCGGCACCTACGTGAGCCTGAACGCGGGGCCGTCCACCTACGCGGGCAAGGACTGCAACGCCGCGTACTTCTCGGTCGCATTCCAGAACGACTCGTACAGCGACACCGCGGGCCTCGCCGCCAACGAGCTGGGCTACAAGCGCATGGTGATCATGGCGCCCAACTACCAGGCCGGGCGCGATGCGTTGAGCGGCTTCAAGAGCACGTTCAAGGGCCAGGTGATCGCCGAGATCTACACCAAGCTCGAGCAGTCGGATTTCTCGGTCGAGATGGCGCGCGTGCGCGAGTTGAAGCCCGATGCCATCTTCCAGTTCCACCCCGGCGGCGCCGGCATCAACCTCGCCAAGCAGTACGCCAACTCGGGGTTCGCCTCGTCGATCCCGATGATCACGCCGATCTACTCGATGGACCGGCGCATGCTCGAGGCCACCGGCAACGCCGGCAACGGCTACTACGTGGTCGCGTCGTGGAGCGCCGACCTCGACAACGCCGAGAACAAGCGCTTCGTCGAGAGCTTCGTCAAGGCCTATGGCCGCATCCCGACCGACTATGCGGCCACGTCGTACGACACCGCGCGGCTGATCGCCTCGGCGCTGAAGGCCGTGGGCGGCGACATCGCCGGCAAGACCGACCAGTTCCGCGCCGCGCTGCGCAAGGCCGATTTCAAATCGGTGCGCGGCAAGTTCCGCTTCGCCAACAACCAGCATCCGATCCAGAACTGGTACCTGCTGCGCATCGAGCCCGACGCGTCGGGCAAGCTGGCGTATCGCACGCTCAAACCGATCGCGCTCGACCACGGCGACCCGCACGCCCGCGACTGCAAGCTCTGAGGCCCCGAGCCGGCCGACCGGCGCCGATGCCATGTTGATGTTCGTCGAGCAGTCGCTCAACGGGCTGCAGTACAGCGCGCTGCTGTTCCTGCTGTCGGCGGGCCTGACGCTGGTGTTCGGGATCATGAACGTGATCAACCTGACCCACGGCTCGTTCTACATGGTCGGCGCGTTCTGCGCGGCGGCGGCCGCCGCGAAGACAGGCTCTTTCGCCGCGGCGATCGTGGCCGCGCTCGTTGGCGCCGGCGCCTACGGGCTGCTGGCCGAACGCCTGGTGGTGCGCCACCTCTATCGCCGCGACCACCTGGACCAGGTGCTCGCGACACTGGGCATGGTGCTGTTCACCAACGAGCTGGTCACCGTGGTGTTCGGGCGCAGCCCGCCGTTCATGGCGATACCGCCCGCGCTGAGCGGCTCGGTGCAGGTGCTGCCGGGGCTGTCGTATCCGCTGATGCGCCTCGCGTTCATCGCCGCCGGCGTGGCGGTGGCGGTCGGGTTGTGGCTGCTGATCGCGCGCACGCGCGTCGGCATGCTGGTGCGCGCCGGCGCCGACGACCGCGAGATGGTCGATGCGCTCGGCGTCGACGTGCGGCGCCTGTACATGCTGGTGTTCGCGCTCGGCGCGGTGCTGTGCGGCTTCGCCGGTGTGATGTCGGCGCCGCTGATGGCGGTGCAGATCGGCATGGGCGAGCGCATCCTGATCACGGCGTTCGTGGTCATCGTGATCGGCGGCGTGGGGTCGGTGCGCGGCGCGCTGATCGGCTCGCTGGTGATCGGCATGACCGACGCCTTCGGCCGCGCCTACATCCCGACGCTGCTGTCGCAGCTGATGCCGCCGCAGCTCGCCGACCCGCTGGCCGCGAGCCTGATCTCGGCCAGCGCCTACATCCTGATGGCGCTGGTGCTGCTCGTCAGGCCGCTGGGCCTCGCGGCGCGCAGTTGACTGAAGTGAAAGAAGACACCTGCCGCACTGAACCAGACCCCCTCTCCCGCTTGCGGGAGAGGGAGCCTGCTGAGATGAACCGCCGGCTCGCACTCGTACTGGCCGGGCTGGCGCTGTTCGTGCTGATCCCGGCGATCGCGCGCGCGGCGCAGCAGCCGTTCCTGGTCAGCCTGTTCACGCGCTTCGCGATCTATGCGATCGCCGCGGTCAGCCTCGACTTGATCCTCGGCTACGGCGCGCTGGTGAGTTTCGGCCACGCGGCGTTCTTCGGCCTCGGCGGCTACGTGATCGGCGTGGTGGCGTTCCACACCGCCGACGGCTCGGGCATCTTCGGCTGGCCGGGCACGTCGCAGGCGCTGATCTTGTGGCCGCTCGCCGTTGCGATCTGCGCGGCCGCGGGCGCGGTGGTCGGCTTCCTGTCGCTGCGCACCGCGGGCGTGCAGTTCATCATGATCACGCTCGCGTTCGGGCAGATGTTCTACTTCATCCTCGTCGGGCTGATGGTGTACGGCGGCGACGACGGCCTGGCGATCAAGACGCGCAACACGCTGCCCGGGCTCGATGTGCGCAACGCCGTCGTCTACTACTACCTGTGCGTCGCGCTGCTGGTCGGCTGGATCGTGCTGTGCCGGCGCATCGTGCAATCGCGCTTCGGCATGGCGCTGCGCAGCTTGGAGCAGAACCGCCGGCGCAGCGTGGCGCTGGGGCTGGCGCCGCTGCGTTACCAACTGATCGCGTTCATCGTGTCGGCCGCCGGCACCGGCCTGGCCGGCGTGCTGTGGGCCAACTACGCGCTGTTCGTCAGCCCGGACATGACGTCGTGGCAGAAGTCCGGCGAGCTGATGGCGATGGTGATCCTCGGCGGCATGGGCTCGATCTTCGGGCCGGTGATCGGCGCCTCGCTGTTCATCGGCCTCGAGCAGGTGCTCACCGGGTGGACCGAGCACTGGATGCTGGTGATGGGCCCGGTGCTGGTGCTGGTGGTGCTGTTCGGGCGGCGCGGCGTGTACGGCTGGCTGGTGCCGGAGCGCGACCATGACTGAACGCGTGCGCTTGGAATTGCGCGGCGTGCGCAAGTCGTTCGGCGCCTTGAGCGTGACCGACGACGTGAACCTGACGGTTCGCGCCGGCGAAGTGCACGCGCTGATCGGGCCTAACGGGGCCGGCAAGTCGACGCTGATCGCGCAGATCAGCGGCGAGCTGCAGCCCGACGCCGGCGAGATCCTGGTCGACGGCCGGCCCATCACATCGCTGCCGGCGCACGCACGCGCCGCGGCCGGGTTGGCCCGGTCGTTCCAGATCAGCCAGGTGTTTCACCGCTTCGACGTCGAAGACAACGTGGCGATGGCGGTGCAGGCGCGCGAGGCCGGTGGCCTGAACGTGTGGCGCAACGCGCGGCGCGATCCGCGCCTGCGCGGCCCCGCGCGCGAGGCCGTCGCGCGGGTGGGCTTGAGCGAGCGCGCGCGCGTGCGCGTGAGCGAGCTGGCGCACGGCGAGAAGCGCCAGCTCGAGCTGGCGATGGCGCTCGCGCAGGGCACCTCGATCCTGCTGCTCGACGAGCCGATGGCCGGCATGAGCGCCGAGGAGTCGCGCCGCATGGCCGCGCTGCTCGCCGAGCTGAAGCGCGACTGCGCGATCCTGCTCGTCGAGCACGACATGGACGTGGTGTTCGCGCTCGCCGACCGCATCACCGTGCTCGTCTACGGCCGCGCGATCTTCACCGGCACGCCCGACGCGGTGCGCGCCAACGCCGAGGTGCGCAGCGCATATCTGGGGGGCGCCTGATGCTGGTGCTCGACGCCGTCGACGCCGGCTACGACTCGAGCCAGGTGCTGTTCGGCATGACGCTCGAGCTGGCGGCGCACGAAGTCGTCTCGCTGATCGGGCGCAACGGCATGGGCAAGACCACCACCGTGCGCGCGATCATGGGGTTGCTGCCGACGCGCAGCGGCCGCATCAGCCTCGACGGCCGCGATCTGGCCGGGCTCGCGCCGAGCCGCATCGCGCGGCTGGGCATCGGGCTCGTGCCCGAGGGCCGCCGCGTCTTCGGCTCGCTCAGCGTCGAGGAGAACCTGCTCGCGACGGCGCGCGCGCCGGCAGCCGCGGGCGCCGCCGGCTGGTCGATCGACCGCGTGCATGCCCTCTTCCCCCGGCTGCGCGAGCGGCACATGCAATCGGCGCGCACGCTCTCGGGCGGCGAGCAGCAGATGCTGGCGATCGCGCGCGCGCTGATGACGAACCCGCGCCTGCTGATCCTCGACGAGGCCACCGAAGGCCTCGCGCCGCTGATCCGCGACGAGATCTGGGCCTGCCTGCGCAGGCTGAAGGGCGAGGGGCAGACGATCCTGGTGATCGACAAGAACCTGCACGAGATGGCGGCGCTCGTCGACCGGCACCACGTGATCGAGAAGGGCCGCGTGGTCTGGCAAGGGTCGCCCGCACAGCTCGAGGCGCAGGCCGAGGTCGCGCACCGCTTCCTCGGCGTGTGAGCCGAGCAACGCAGTCGCGGCGAATCCTCACCCGAGGGCGCGCAGTCCGGCCGGCATCGTGCGAGTCGTCGCGGCGGAGCGGCCTGAGCTCGCCATGGCCTGCGGCGAGCCGCGCGTCGCATCGACCGCTGCGGCGATGCGCTCGACGCCGCAGCGGATCTCGCGCTCGTTCAACGACGAGAACCCCAGCACGATCGCCCGCTCCGAATAGGCGCAGCCGCCGAAGTCGTAGGCGGCACCGGATTGCAAGGTGTAGATGCCCACGTCATGCTCGGCCGCCAAGGCCTGCAGCTCGGCCGCGCGCGGCAGGTCATCGGCCAGGTGCCACGCGATGTGCATGCCGCATTCCGCGCCGGAGACGTTGACCTCGCCGAAATGCCGCTTCAGGCGGTCGACGAGGCAGTCGCGACGCTCGGCGTAGTTCTGCCGGATGCGGCGCAGGTGGTTGTCGTAGCCGCCACCGGAGAGGAACTGCGCCAGCACCGCCTGCTCGAGCCACGGATGGCCGTTGTCGAGCAGCGCCTTGGCACCGCGCGCCGGCCCCGCGAGGTGCTTGGGCACCACCACATAGCCCAGGCGCAGGCCGGCGCCGATGGACTTGGAGAAGGTCCCCATGTAGATCACGCAACCGTGGCTGTCGAGACCCATCAGCGCGGGGATCGGCGCGCCGCGGTAGCGGAAGTCGCTGTCGTAGTCGTCCTCGACGATGTAGGTGCCGGTGCGCCAGGCCCAGTCGAGCAGGCGCAGGCGCCGCTCGAGCGGCAGCGTGAAGCCCATCGGGTATTGATGCGAGGGCGTGACATACAGCAGCGCCGCGCCCTGCGCCGGCAGATCGTCGACGCGCAGCCCGCTGTCGTCCACCGACACCGGGACCAGCCGCGCGCGGTAGCTCTCGTAGAGATAGGCGGCGCCCTGATAGGCGGGGTTCTCGATCGCCACGCTCACGCCTTCGCGCAGCAGCAGCCGTGCCGTCAGGTTCAGGCCTTCCTGACAGCCGGCGACGATGATGACCTGGTCGGGCTCGATGTTGATGCCGCGCGCCGGGCCGATGTGATCGGCGATCGCCCTGCGCAGGTCGATCAGGCCGGCCGGATCGCGGTATTCGGTCAGCCGCGTGCCGGCGGCGAGCAGCGCGCGGTTCATCAGCCGGCGCCACGCCTTGAGCGGAAACGAATGCGGGTCGGGCCGGCCGAGCCAGAAGTCGTAGGCCAGAGGCCTGTCGTTCACCACCGCCTGGGCGCGCCCGTCGAAGGCGATCGGGCGGCGCACGGCGAGGTCCTGGGCGCGGTTGTCGTGCGCCGAGGCCAGGCGCTTGGCGGTGAGGCAGTCCTCGGGCAGATCGAAGCTGACGTAGGTGCCGATGGCCTCGCGCATCTGCACATAGCCTTCGGCCGCGAGCCGGTCGTAGCTCAGCATCACGGTGTTGCGCGACACGCCGAGCTGCCCCGCCAGCGCACGGCTGGCCGGCAGCGGAGTGCCGGGTTTCAGGCGGCCGCCGAGAATCAGCTTGCGCACCTGCTCGTAAAGCTGGGCCTGCAGCGACTGCCGGCTCCCGGCGTCGAGCGAGATCGGGATGTCCATGGACCCTCCTCCTCCGGCACGGGCGCCGATGATGCGATGAGATGCTTCGAGCGGGTTGGTCCCATGTTAGGCCCGAAGTCGTGTGGGTCCATAGAGCCACATCCGGATTTGCCGCTGGTACCACTCAGTTGCCCTTGGCGACCCGGCGCCCCTGCGCGAGGCTGGCGTCGAGGTCGGACTCGGGCACCTCCTTGTGCACCAGGTTCTGGTGGCAGTCGATGCAGGTCGCCTTGTGCGTGCGCATCCTGTCGTGCGCGGCGCGCGCGTCGGCGCCGGGCGGCTGCGGGTCCTTGTGGCACGCGCGGCAGGTCACGCTGTCCCAGCGCTTCAGGTTCATGCGTGCATCGTGCGCCATCTCGGCGCGCCGGGCGTCGAACTTGGCGATGTCGGAGTAATCGTTCCTGAACTCGAGCACCAGCTCCCGGGCGCCGTCGAGCACGTGGGTGGCAATGGCCAGGTGCAGGTTCGCGAAGCCCTGCGGGACATGGCAGTCCTTGCAGCCGGGGTTGGCGCCCAGCGCGCCGTAGTGGGTGGACTTCTTCAGCTCCTGGGCCGGGTAGCCCATCGAGTGGCAGCTGACGCAGAACTGCGTGGTCGACACGGCGGCCTCGCCGCCGATCAGGCCGATGGTCAACGCCAGCGCTGCAGCTGCGCCGAGCAACAACCCGCCGCGCTGGCGCTTCAGGTACTGGCGCAGCGCGCCTGGGTTCACTCCTCCTTCCCCTTCACGCCCGGCTTGGCCTTGGCCTGGAACTCGTCGCGGAACGACGGCACCGGCGGCCCGCTGAACACCTCCTCGAGCTTGTAGTGCTCATGCATGGCCTTGTCGTTGCGCACCGCCTTGGCGAAATCGAAGGCGTACTTCTTGTCGACCTTGGGTGTGAACGGCGTGTACGGCTTCTTGGCGCCCTTCCATGGCGAGCCCTCGTAGTTCTGGTGGCATGAGGCGCAGCGCTCCTCGAACTGGAATTCCTGCCCGGCGTCGACCAGCTGCTGGCGCGGCGCCGGCTGCTTCTTCTTCTCGAAGGCCTGGCCGGCCTTGCGGTGAACGAGGCGGTATTCCGAGCCGGGGCCATGGCACATCTCGCAGCCGACACCGATCAGGTACTTGCTCGGATCATTGGGATCGAGCCCGCCATCGTGGCCGAAACCGGTGGTGTGGCAGCCGACGCAATCGGGATCCCGGCGGTAGTCCTTGTTCACGTCGAGCTTGGCCTTCTTCTTGGCCTCGGCCTTGGCCTTCGGCGCCAGCGAATCGAGGGCGTTGGCGTGGGCCGTCTTCTGCCACGATTCGAGCTGGCTTCGATGGCACGAGCCGCACTTCTTGCGGCCCTCGTAGCTGGGTGCGGCTTGCGTCGCGACGGCCCACAGCATCAGGCCGGCTGCGAGCGCCGCGGCATGGCGAAACCTCATGACTCGCTCCTCGGCTGCTAGCGCAACCGGTACACCCAGTAGCCGCCGTGCCGATAGACGAGCTGCAGGGCCGACAGATCCGCCGGCTTCGACGTGGTCAACGGCAGCATCTGCGCGAGCAGCGTGTTAGCGCTTCGCTCGTTGGCGACGAAGTACACGCGCGCCCGCCGGTCCGACAGCTCATGCAGCGTGTAGGCGGTGTACTTGTTCTGCGTCATCCAGCGTTTGACGAACGCGATCGGCCCATGCACGTCGGCCTTGACCGGGAAGTCCTTGAACGCCACGCCGAGCCGATCGGGCAGCAGCAGCCCGAGCTTGTACAGATCCGAGACATGCACCGCGACATAGGCCGGTTGGCCGCCGGCCAGTTCACGCAGCATGGCCGCGCCCCTGTCGGGTTCGCTGGCCAGCGCCTCGGCGAAACGGCGGAAGCGCTGCGCCTCGGCCGCGCTCGGCGGCCTGCCCCAGAACTCGGCCTCGTGTTGCGCGATTGCCGCGGCGCGCGCCTGCCACATCTGCGGCGCGATGAAGGGTTCGCCCACGTGCGCGTCGACCAGCGTCTCGCGCCCGGCGAGCAGGCGCAGCTGGCGCGCGGTGTCCCACCAGCCCAGCACGAGCGCATCCTTGGGTGCGTGCTTGGCGATGGCCTGCGCCAGCGTCGCGAGTTCGCCCGGCTTGGTGTCGGCGAAGACGAGCGGCTCGCCGCTGCGGTTGTCCCAGTCGAGCATCACCGGGCCCGCTGCGCCGCTGCGCGCGACATGCGCCACCGCGATCGGCTGGTCGACGCCGTCGACACGGACCTCGTACTTGCCGATCTTCAGCTCGGGCCAAGCCTCGAGGCCGAGCGCCGCGAAGCGCTCCACGCCGCCTTCTTCCACCAACTGATAGCGGTAGGGCGCACGGCCCGGCTGTGGCCACGAATAGGCCAGCCAGGCGAGCAGCGCGAGCCCCGCCGCCACCAGGGCAAGACCCAGCGACGGCGCGACCCCGCGGGCGGGTTTCGATGCGAGCACCGCCTCCATCGCGGATGCTCAGCGCCCCGACGCTTCGCGACGACGCCGCAGCGCCAGCGCGATGCCGCCGAGCAGCAGCACCCCGCCAAGCCCGCCGAGCGATGCACGCGCCACGGTGCTGTCGCTGTCGAGCCAGGTGGTGCGCGTGCCGGTCTCGAGCTTGGCGATCCGCGTTTGCAGCGCTGCCATGTCACGCAGCTTGACGTCCTCGCTCATGATCTTCGAGTAGGCGCGGTTCAGCGGCTCCCAACCCTCGGTGTAGGTCCAGCCGCCGGGATTGACGTGCGCCATGCCGACGTGCAGCTTGGCCAGATCGTTCTCGCCCATCTCGATGACCTCGAATTCGATCGACGACGGGTTGTTGGCCTTGGTCCAGAAGAGCTGGAAGAACTGCGCCACGTCGTCCTTGTCGGGCGGCGGCGGCCCCGGACGGTTGGTCGTCTGGCCGGGCAGCAGCTTGTCGGCGTACAGCTTCTGCACCACCTTGTGCGCCTCCTGGTACTTGGCCAGGCCCTGCAGCGTGCCCTTGTCCATCAGCTCGAGATACGAGCGCGCCAGGCTCTCGCCGTGGCACTGGGTGCAGGTCTTGACCCAGGCCTCGAGGCGCTTGTCGGACCAGGCGCTCTTGATGTTCTCGGCGATGCCGGACACGGCCGGGTAATTCGCCCAGCGCACCTTGCGCACCATGTTGTGGCTGAACTTGCCCTGGTACTCCATGTGGCAGGTCTGGCAGGTCGGCGCGGTCTGGCCACCCTTGGTGAACGCGTCCTTCAGCGGCACGTTCCAGTTCCACTGGCTGCCCATGATCTCGACCACCTTGCCGTGCTTGGACAGGCTGTAGGCCTCCCAGTTGTTGTGGTCGACACCGTTGTGGCAGGTGGCACAGGCCTGCGGCTTGCGGGCCTCGACCGCCTCGAAGGTGTGCCGCGTGTGGCAGGTGTCGCACTTGTTCTGGTTCTGGTGGCAGGTCGTGCAGCCCTCGGCGATCTCGCGCTCGGGCATGCCGGCCCAGATCGTCGTCTCGACGTTGGCCTTGTAGTCGAGGGCGTGCGACGGGCGACCCTTGGGCCATTGGTCCTTCGGCCAGGTGATGGTGTCGCGCTCGCTCTCGCGCTCGGCGAACTCCTGCAGGTGGCAGGTGGCGCAAACGTCGGCCGTGGGCATGCGCAGGTCGGCGCGATGGTCGGCGTTCTTCTTCGCGTTCACGTCGACGTGGCAGTCGATGCAGCCCACTTCCGCGAGCCGCTCGCCGGGCCCCAGTCGCCCGTGCGAACGCAGGTTCTTCTCGACCTCCTCCAGCTTGGCCTTCTTGTAGAAGGTGGCGTCCTTCGGCGTCAGCTTGCGAATCCGATCGAGGTTGGCGTGCGCGCTCTTCTTCCAGGCGCTGACCCACACCGGCGTCTCGTCGGCGTGGCACTTCACGCACTGCTCGCGCGAGGCGACCTCCTTGACCGACGACGGCGGCTTGTACGACGACGCCGGGTCGAGGTACTTGCTGAACGGGATCGGCTCCCAGTACTTCGCGTGCGTGCCGCGCCCGGCCCCCTCGGCCGGGTCCTTGTAGCGTTTGACCAGCGCGTCGTACAGCTGCTTGGGCGTGGCCGACTTGTCGAGCTTCAGCGCACCGTAGGTTTCGTCGGGAATCTGCGCACGCGCGCCCACGGCGAACAGCAGGCTGCACACCAGCAGGGCCAACTGGAGTCCGAACACGCGCTTGCACCACGGCTTGACGATCATGGGGTCTCCTCCTGTTGTCGCGCGAGAGCGAACCGGCACGGACGCAGCTCGTGGGCGTTCATCTTCCGGCCGACGCCGCGGCCGAGAAAGTGCCGCCAACGGAACATCCGATGGTGCCAATGGCGCCACCGCGCGTTCCCCGCGGCGGCAGGCGTGGTGCCAGTGGCGGCGACGCTGCGCGTGTCGTCCCGCGGCACGCATTCAGTTCCATGAAGCCTCGAAGGTCGCGATCCGGCCGGGTTCGCGCCGATCCACCCGCCCGAGACGCGCCGGTCCATGGTCAGCCCCGGGTTGACACGCGGTGACTACGAATTCATGATGTCGGCCTGCGTGTCGGTCCCCTCTCGGGCGCGCCGGATGACTAGGTAGTCATCCTGCCGACGCGCATCGACATCACCCGCGAGGAGGCGGGCAGCGGATGGGCGACGTGCAACGCGGCAGGCGCCGCAGCTTCTACGGCTGGGGCTACGAAGACGACGCCGTCGGCGCCGACGAGATGGCCTGGTTCGAGCGCACCTGGGCGCAGCTGTTCAAGGTCGATCGCTTCGAGGCCACACCGATGCCGGCCGAAGGCGAGATCGCGCTGCGGCCGTCGCGCGTCGCGATTCCTCCTGCGCTGCGCGCGTTCTGCAGCGACGAGCGCTACGAGCGGCTGCAGCACACCTGGGGCCGCTCGGTGCACGACATCGCCAAGATGATCCACCGGCGCGACTTCACCAACCCGCCCGACGTGGTGGCGGCGCCGCGCGACGAGCGCGAGGTTGCCCACGTGCTCGACTGGTGCGGCGAGCACGCGTTCGCGGCGGTGCCGTTCGGCGGCGGCTCGTCGGTCACCGGCGGCGTGAACCACACGCGCGACGATCGCTACAAGGGCCTGGTGACGATCGACCTGCGCAACCTGAACAAGGTGCTCGAGGTCGACACCACGTCGCAGGCGGCGCGCATCCAGGCCGGCGTGCTCGGCCCCGACATGGAGCGCCAGCTCAAGCCCAGCGGGCTGACGATGCGCTTCTTCCTGCAAGCGTGGGAGTTCTCGTCGCTCGGCGGCTGGATCGCCACGCGCGCCGCGGGCCACTACGCCACCAACTACACGCAGATCGACGACCACATCGAGAGCCTGCGCGTCGTCACGCCGCGCGGCACGATCGCCTCGCACCGCTGGCCCACGTCGGGCGCCGGCCCGAATCCGGATCGGTTGTTCCTCGGCTCGGAGGGCGCTCTGGGCGTCATCACCGAAGCCTGGGTGCGGCTGCACAAGAAGCCGACGTATCGCTCGGCGACGACGGTGCGCTTTGGCGACTACGAGAAGGCCGTCAACGCCGTGCGCGTGATCAGCCAGGCGGGGTTGTTCCCCGCCAACGCGCGGCTGCTCGAACGCGAGGAGGCGCGCTTCACCGAGGCCGGCGACGGCACGAAGGACGTGCTCGTGCTCACCTTCGAATCGGGCGACCATCCGCAGGATGCGTGGATGGCGCGCGCGCTGCAGATCTGCGGCGACTTCGGCGGCGAGTGGGACGCCCGGGCGCTCGACGACGCGCAGTCGCAGAAAAGCGGCGCCGCCGGCAACTGGCGCGACAAGTTCCTGCGCGGCCCGTACCTGCGGCCGCACGCGATCGCGCGCGGCGTCATGCGCGACACGATGGAAAGCTGCATCACCTGGGACCGCTACCTCGACTTCCAGGCCAGCGTCAAGGCGCGCACGCTGAAGGCGATCCGCGACATCACCGGCCGCGACGGCACCTGCACCGTGCGCTTCACGCACGTCTATCCCGACGGGCCGGCACCGTACTTCACCTGGCACGCCTTGGGTGACAAGTCGCGCCTCGTCGAGCAGTTCTGGGCCATCAAGGCCGCGGCGTCGGATGCGATGTGCGACGCCGGCGGCACGATCACGCACCACCATTCGCTCGGGCCCGACCACCGCACCTGGTACGACAAGGAGGTGCCGCCGCTGTACCGCGACGTGCTGCGCGCGAGCAAGCAGACGCTCGACCCGAAGTGGATCCTCAACCCCGGCATCCTGCTCGATCGATGACCGGCGCCAGGGGATTCGCATGAGTGCACCGCTGGCCGGCATCCGCGTGCTCGACCTGTCGCGCGTCCTCGCCGGGCCGTGGGCGACGCAGCTGCTCGCCGACCTGGGCGCCGAGGTCGTCAAGGTCGAGCGCCCCGGCGCGGGCGACGACACACGCGCGTGGGGGCCGCCGTTCCTGCCCAAAGCCGGTGGCGGCGACACCACCGACTCGGCCTACTTCGCGTCGACCAACCGCGGCAAGCGCTCGATCACGCTCGACATCGCGAGCGCCGAGGGCCAGGCGATCGCACGCGCGCTGGCCAAGCGCTGCGACGTCGTGGTCGAGAACTACAAGGTCGGCGACATGCAGCGCTACGGGCTCGACTACGCCACGCTGTCGAAGGAGAACCCGCGCCTCGTCTACTGCTCGGTCACCGGCTTCGGCCAGGACGGCCCGTACCGCCAGCGCGCCGGCTACGACTTCATGATCCAGGCGATGGGCGGGCTGATGAGCATCACCGGCGAGCGCGACGATCTGCCCGGCGGCGGCCCGCAGAAGTGCGGCGTGCCGATCGCCGACCTGATGACCGGCATGTACGCGGCGATCGCCATCCTCGGCGCGCTGCGCGAACGCGACGCGAGCGGCCTCGGCCAGCACATCGACATGGCGCTGCTCGATGCGCAGGTGTCGTGGCTGATGAACCACAACCTCAACTACTTCGTCTCGGGCACCGTGCCCAAGCGCTGGGGCAACGCGCATCCGAACCTCACGCCGTACCAGTCGTTCCCGACGCGCGACGGCAACCTGATCCTCGCGATCGGCAACGACGGCCAGTTCCGCAAGTTCTGCGCCGTCGCGGGTCTCGACATCGCGCTGGAGCCGCGCTTCGTCGACAACAAGTCGCGGCTGGCCCATCGCGACGCGCTGATCGCGATCATCACGCCGGCGATGAAGACGAAGACCACCGCCGAGTGGATGACCGCGCTCGAGGCGCAGGGCGTGCCGTGCGGCCCGATCAACACCATCGCGCAGGTGTTTGCCGACCCGCAGGTGAAGCATCGCAAGCTGCGCATGGACTTGCCGCACACCGCGGCGGGCACCGTGCCGCAGGTGGCCAACCCGATCCGCTATTCGCGCACGCCGATCGCGTACCGCCACGGCCCGCCGCTGCTCGGCGAGCACACCGAGCGCGTGCTCGCCGACGAACTCGGGTTCGATGCCGCGCGCATCGCCGAGTTGAAGCGCAAGGGCGTCATCTAGCGGCGCCGACGTTCACTGCAAGAGGAGACACCACGATGAATCTCGCCTCGAAACTCGCCAGCCTCGCGCTGGCACTGGCCACCTTGTTGATGGCGCCGCTGCCGGCACACGCGCAGGCCTGGCCCGCCAAGCAGTCGATCAAGTTCATCGTCGTCTACCCGCCGGGCGGCGCGTCGGACGTCACCGCGCGGCTGCTCGCCGGCAAGCTGGGCGAGATCCTCGGCCAATCGGTGGTGGTCGAGAACAAGCCGGCGGCCAACGGCATCGTCGCCACCGAGTTCGTCGCCAAGAGCGCGCCCGACGGCTACACGCTGCTGATGGCCAACCTGGGGCCCAACGCGCTGAACCCGGTCGTCTACAAGAAGCTGCCGTACGACGCGATCAAGGACTTCCAGGGCGTCACGCTCACCACCATCGTGCCGCAGGTGGTGGTGGTGAACCCCGAGCTGCCGGTGAAGTCGATTCCCGAGCTGATCGCCTACGTGAAGGCCAACCCGGGCAAGGTGAGCTTCGGCTCGGCGGGCATCGGCGCGTCGAACCACCTGTCGGGCGAACTGCTCAACGCGCTCGGCGGCATCAAGATGCAGCACATCCCGTACAAGGGCGATGCGCCGTCGCTGGTCGACCTGATGAGCGGCCAGATCCAGCTCGCGCTGCCGACCACGGTGGCCGGTCTGCCGCACGTGAAGAGCGGCAAGCTGCGCGCGATCGCCGTCACGGGAGCCAAGCGGCTCGACGGCATGCCCGACGTGCCGACGGTGGCCGAGACGCTGCCGGGCTACGAGGCGGTGTCGTGGGGCGGCGTGATGGTGCCCGCCGGCACGCCGAAGGAGATCGTCACGCGGCTGAACACCGAGATCAACAAGATCCTCAAGATGCCCGACATCGCCGACAAGCTCAAGGGCCTGGGCGCGATCATCGTCGGCAGCACGCCCGAGGAGTTCGACCAGTACGTGAAAGACGAGATCGCCAAGTGGGGCAAGGTCGCGCGCGACAACAACATCGCGCTCGAGTAGCGTGACGCCTCGGCGCACGCCGGCGACGGTGGCGGCGCGCCCGCGCGCGACGGCAAGGGTGGCGGCGCGCCCGCGCGCCGCGGGCAGTGCCGGCAGCACGGTGACCACCAGCCACGACGTGGCGCGCCTGGCGCAGGTGTCGCAGGCGACCGTGTCGCGCGTGCTGCGCGACGACCCCAAGGTGCGCCGCGAGACGCGCGAGCGCGTGCTCAAGGTGCTGGCCGAGACGCGCTACGAACCCAACGCGGCGGCGCGCGCGTTCCGCGCCGGCCGCGCCGACTCGATCGGCGTCGTCGTCGCGCGGCTGTCGTACCAGCTCTACCCGGCGATGCTCGAGGCCATCGGCGCGCAGCTCGCGCGCTTGGGCCTGCGCATGATCGTGTGGGACTCCGACCATGGCGGTGACGCGCCGGCGATCCGCGCGCTGCGCCAGGGCGTGGTCGATGGCGTGATCCTCACCGCGGCCACCGGCGAGAGCGAGTTCCTGCGCGAGGTGCCGGCGCTGCGCGCGGCGGTGGTGCTGCTCAACCGCGTCGTCATCGAGTACGGCGGCGATCAGGTCGAGAGCGACAACCTCGACGGCGGCCGGCGCGTCGCCGACTACCTCGTGGCCTGCGGCCGCCAGCGCATCGCGCTGGTCGGTGGCATTCCGCGCGCGAGCACGATCCGCAACCGCGAGCAGGGCTTTCGCGAGGCGCTGGCGCGCCGCGGCGTGCAGCTGTGGCCGCACTACTGCTTCCGCTCCGACACCTTCTCGCACGCCAGCGGCGTGCAGGCGGCGCAGCGCTTGATGGAGCTGGCGTCGCCGCCCGACGCGATCTTCTGCGTCAACGACGTGCTGGCGATGGGCGTGATCGACGGCGTGCGCGCGCGCGGCGTGCGCGTGCCGGAGGACGTGTGGGTCGTCGGCTACGACGACATCGAGCTCGCGTCGTGGGGCGCCTACGACCTCACCACCGTGCGCCAGCCGATGGAGCAGATGGTGGCGCAGGCGATCGAGTTGCTGCTGGCGCGCATCGCCGACCGCGACCGGCCCGTGGTGCGCCGCTGCCTCGCCAACGAACTGGTGATCCGCAGCTCGACCGCGCGCGCGCAGCCGCCGGCGCAACGGAGGACGAAACGATGACGACACCGCGCAAGCTGCGCAGCAACTTCGAGCCGGGCACGCCGCGCTGGGCGGTGCGGCGCGCGCAGTGGAAGGCGCTGGGCCTCACCGACGCCGACCTCGAGAAGCCCAAGATCGCGATCGTCAACACCTCGTCGGAGCTGTCGTCGTGCTTCAGCCACCTCGACGGCGTGGCCGCGCGCGTCAAGGCCGCGGTGCGCGCGGCCGGCGGCGTGGCCTTCGAGGTGCGCACCGCGGCGCCGAGCGACTTCATCACCAGCGCCGGCCGCCAGGGTCGCTACATCCTGCCGTCGCGCGACCTGCTGGTCAACGACATCGAGGTGCAGGTCGAAGGCGCGCAGCTCGACGGCATGGTGTGCCTCGCGTCGTGCGACAAGACGGCGCCGGGCCAGCTGATGGCCGCGGCGCGGCTCGACATCCCCAGCATCGTCGTTGCCTGCGGCTACCAGCCGCACGGCGAGCTGAACGGCCGCGCGGTCGACATCGAGGAGGTCTACGAAAGCGTCGGCAAGCTCGGCACCGGCGCGCTGACGCTCGACGAACTCGGCGCGATGTGCGACGCAGCGATCCGCGGCCCCGGCGTCTGCGCCGGCATGGGCACCGCCAACACGATGCACATCGCCGCCGAGGCGCTCGGCCTCGCGCTGCCGGGCTCGACGCCGGTGCTCGCCAACAGCGAGCGCATGTTCGCCTGCGCCGAGGCCGCCGGCGCGCGCATCGTCGCGATGGTGGCCGAGGGCTTGCTGCCGAGCCGCATCCTCACGCCGCAGGCATTCGAGAACGCGGTGATGGTGGGGCTCGCGCTGTCGGCGTCGATCAACCTGGTGCGCCACCTGCAGGCGGTGGCGGCCGAGGCGCGCTGCGCGGTCGACATCTACGAGCTGTATGACCGGCTCGGGCCGCGCGTGCCGCTGCTCGCCGCGGTGCGCCCCAACGGCGACACGCGCATCGAGGAGCTCGAGGCCGCCGGCGGCACGCGCGGCGTGCTGCAGCGCCTCGCGCCGCTGCTGCATCGCGACGCGATCACGGTATCGGGCCGCAGCTGGGAGGCCGAACTCGCGCAGGCGAGCGAGCCCGGTGCGCTGATCCGCACGTTGGCCAAACCGTTGTCGACGAAGCCGTCGGTCGTGGTGATGCGCGGCAACCTCGCGCCCGAAGGCTCGATCCTCAAGCTCGGCGACGCGAGCGCCAAGCAGCCGAGGTTCGAGGGCCGCGCGCTCGTGTTCGGCTCGCAGGACAGCGCCCTGGCCGCGCTGCGCGACGGCCGCCTCGTGCCCGGCACGGTGGTGGTGCTCGCCGGCATGGGCTGCCGCGGCGGCCCGGGCATGGCGCTGGCGTCGGGCTTCGTCGCGGCGGTCGACGGCGCTGGGCTGTCGACCACGGTGGCCGTCATCACCGACGGGCAGCTCTCGGGGCTCAACCGCGGCATTGCGATCGGCCAGGTGTCGCCCGAAGCCGCGCTCGGCGGGCCGCTCGGCCTGGTGCGCGACGGCGACCGCATCGTGATCGACATCGACGCGCACCGCGTCACGCTGGCCGTGAGCGATGACGAGCTGGCGCGCCGCGCCAACGAGCGCCCCGCGCACGTGAGCGCCGACGAGCGCGGCTGGCTGCACATCTACGAGCGCGTGGTGCAGCCGATCACGCAGGGCGCGGTGCTCGTGGCGCCGAAGCGCACGGGGCCGTGAGCGACGTGCCGAAGACGATCCGCGAGCCGGCGCGCGACGTGCCGGTGATCGCCGAGCCCGACGTGTTGGTGGTCGGCGGCGGGCCGGCCGGCATCGGCGCCGCATGCGCGGCGGCGCGCGCCGGCGCACGCACGCTGCTGGTCGAGAGCTACGGCTGCCTCGGCGGCACGCTGACGATCGTCACGCTCGGCGGCTTGTGCGGCGTCTACGCGGTGCGCGACGACGCGCAGGTCGGCCGCGTCGTCGGCGGCCTGCTGCTCGAGCTGGAGGATCGCCTCGCCGCGGTCGACGCCATCCGGCCGCCGAAGCGGCATGGCCGCATCATCGGTGTGCCGTACGACTCGGTGCGCTTGAAGGGCGTGTTGGACGAGATGACGGCCGCGCACGGCGTCGACGTGCTGCTGCACACCTCGGCGGTCGCGGTCACCACCGAGGGCCGCCGCGTCGCCGCGGTACTGGTCGAGAACAAGGGCGGCCGCGGCGCGATCGTGCCGCGCGTCGTCGTCGATGCGTCGGGCGACGGCGACGTGGCGGTGCGCGCGGGTGCACGCTACACCGTCGGGGATGCACAGGGCGATACGCAGTTCGGCTCGGCGATGTTCCGCTTGGGCGGCGTCGACACCGCGCGCGCGGGCGAACTCACGCGCACCGAGATCCGCGACTGCCTGGAGCGGGCGGTGGCGCAGGGCTATCCGTTGCCGCGCACCGCGACCGGCGTGCACGTGAACCCGATCGAGGGCGTCGCACACCTCAACGTCACCAAGCTCGGCCGCCCCGACGGCTCGCCGTTCGACCTCGCCGAGCCGCGCGACCTCGGCGACGCCGAACGCGAAGGCCGCCGCCAGGTGCGGATGTACGAAGAAGCGTTCCGCCGCTTCGTGCCCGGCTTCGAGCGCGCGCGCGTGATCGACATCGGTGCGCGCGTCGGCGCACGCGAGACGCGGCTCGTGCGCGGCGAGAAGCTGCTCACCGAAGCGCAGGTGCGCGGCTGTGCCAAGCCCGACGATCGCATCGCGTGCTCGGCGTGGCCGCTGGAAGAGCACGGCCGCGGCCGCGCCACCGCGTGGGACTTCCTGCCCGACGGCCAGTGGTACGGCGTGCCGTGGGGCTGCCTCGTGGTGCAGGGCTTCGACAACCTGCTCGTTGCCGGGCGCAACCTGTCGGCCGAGCATGCCGCGCAGGCGTCGGTGCGCGTCGCGGGGCCGTGCCTGGCGTTGGGCGAAGCGGCGGGCTTGGGTGCTGCGGCGAGCCTTGCGGCCGGTGGCGACGCGCACGCGGTGGACGTCACCGCGCTGCAGACGCGGCTGCGCGCGCACGGTGCGATCCTCGAGCCGGCCTGGGCGTGACGCGCCCGCCGCGCGGCCGGCAGCGTCCCAGCGTTGAAACGATGCGTTCGCCGCGCAAGGGCTACTCTCGTCGCCCGGCCGCCCCCATCATTCGCGACATGCGGGCGGCGCGATCGCTGCCCGACGCAACAGGAGCACAGCATGAAGAAGGTTCTTTCCACGCGCAGCGCGCCGAGCCGCCATTGGGTCGGCGACGGCTTCCCGGTGCACGGCATGTTCGACTACGGCGCGGGCGCGCGCGGGCGCAGCCCCTTCCTGCTGCTCGACTACGCGGCGCCCACGCACTTCGAGCCGACCAAGCTGCGCCGCGGCGTCGGCCAGCATCCGCACCGCGGGTTCGAGACGGTGACCATCGTCTACGACGGCGAGGTCGAGCATCGCGACTCGACCGGCCAGGGCGGCGTGATCGGCGCGGGCGACGTGCAGTGGATGACCGCGGGCAGCGGCATCCTGCACGAGGAGTTCCACTCGGCGAACTACGCCAGGAGCGGCGGCCCGTTCGAGATGGTGCAGCTGTGGGTCAACCTGCCGGCCAAGAGCAAGATGACGCCGCCGGGCTACCAGGCCATCGTGAGCGCCGACATCCCGGTGGTGCCGCTGCGCGACGACGCCGGCGAGGGCGCCGGGCAGGTGCGCGTGATCGCCGGTGCCCATGGTGATGCGCGCGGGCCGGCGCGCAACTTCACGCCGATGAACGTGTGGGACGTGCGCGTGCGCGGCGGCCGCTCGGTGTCGCTGCCGCAACCCGTTGGCTGGCCGGCGCAACTGGTGGTGCTGGCCGGCACGGTCACGCTCAACGGCGGCACCGTGCTGCATGCCGCGCAGATGGCTTCGCTGTCGAGCGAGGGCACCGAGCTGCGCATCGCGGCCGAGGGCGACGCCAAGCTGCTGCTGCTCGCCGGCGAGCCGATCGACGAGCCGGTGGTCGGCTACGGCCCGTTCGTGATGAACAGCCAGGCCGAGATCGTGCAGGCGATCGAGGACTTCAACGCGGGCAGGTTCGGCCGCATGCAGTGAAGGCCGGTGCAGGGCTAGGCCTGGTATCGATTTGCAATCGATCGCATCGGTCCTGTCGCGCCCGGGGCCTCGGCCGGCTCCGGCGCGCTGGGCTTGTCGTCGAGCGGCGCCCACTCGGCCCAGTCGTCGCCCAGCAGCTCCACCGGGTGCTGCGTGCGGTCGGAGCCGTTGCCGCAGGCCATGTCGCCGGCCGGGCAGTACCTGTCGCAGCCCCAGCAGACGCGCTCAGGATGCTTGGGGTGCAGCGGGAACTTCTTGGCCATGTGGAGCGGGCAGGAAGTCGAGCAGCGGCCCCACCGGGACGATGCCGCTCGGGTTGAGGTGGCGGTGGCTCTGATAGTAGTGGCGCTTGATGTGGTCGATGTCCACCGTGCGCGCGATGCCGGGCACATTGATCAGCTCGTGCAGCAGGCGCGACAGCCGAGGGTAGTCGGCGATGCGCTTGAGGTTGCACTTGAAGTGGCCGTGGTACACGGCGTCGAAGCGCACCAGCGTCGTGAAGAGGCGCCAGTCGGCCTCGGTCGGCGCCGCGTCGCCGACCAGGAAGCGGCTGCGCGCGAGGCGCGCATCGAGCGCGTCGAGCGCGGCGAACAGCTCGGCGAAGGCGCGCTCGTAGGCGGCCTGGCTGCCGGCGAAGCCGCAGCGGTAGACGCCGTTGTTGACCTTGCCGTAGACGAAGGCGTTGACCTCGTCGATCCGCGCGCGCAGCGGCTGCGGATAGAGATCGGTGCGCACCGGCGTGAAGGCGTCGAAGGCGCTGTCGAACATGCGCAGGATCTCCGACGATTCGTTGCTGACGATCGTGCGGCGCTGCTTGTCCCACAACACCGGCACGGTGACGCGGCCGCTGTAGCGCGGGTCGGCGGCGAGGTAGACCTCGCGCAACAACGCGAAGCCGTTGACCGTGTCGGGGATGCAGCCCGGCCCGCTGCCGAAGGCCCAGCCATCGTCACCGATCACCGGCTCGACGATCGAGACCGACACCACGCCGTCCAGGCCCTTCAGGCTGCGCGCGATCAGCGTGCGATGCGCCCACGGGCAGGCGAGCGACACGTAGAGGTGGTAGCGCCCCGGCTCGGCGGCGAAGCCGCTCGCGCCGTCGGCGCTCACCTGGCCCCTGAAGCCGGCGTCGGCACGCACGAACTCGCCGCCGGTGGCGCGCGTGTCGACCCAGCCGTGGTGCCACTGGCCTTGGAGCAGGTAGCCGCTCATCGGCGCGGCGTCACTCAGACCGCGAGTTCGGCCAGCGCACCGTGCGCAGCGGCGAGGCCGGCGGCCTTGGCGGCGTCGCCCATCGCCAGGCCCTCGGCGTAGACGAACTCGACCTCGGTGATGCCCATGAAGCCCAGCACGTTGCGCACGTACTGCGTCTGCACGTCGCCGGCCGTGCCCGCATAGCGGCCGCCGCGGGTGGCGAACACCAGCGCCTTCTTGCCCGTGAGCAGCCCCTGAGGGCCGGCGTCGGTGTAGCGGAAGGTCTTGCCGGCACGCATGACGTGATCGAACCACGACTTCAGCATCGAAGGCACGCCGAGGTTGTACATCGGCAGCCCGATGACGAGCGTGTCGGCGCCGGCGAGTTCGGCGATCAGCGCGTCGGAATGGTCGGCCGCGGCGCGCTGCTCGGCGTCGCGCTGCTCGGGCGGCGTCAGGAAGGCCTGGAACGCGGCGCCGTCGAGGTGCGGCATCGGCTGGCGCGCGAAGTCGCGCGTGATAACGCGGCCGTCGGCGTGACGCGCGCGCCAGTTGCCGACGTAGGCGTCGGAGAGTTGGCTCGACTGGCCGTGGTCGGCGAAGAGGCTGGCCTTGATGTGCAGAAGTGTCTTCATGGTGGAGCTCGTGGGTCGACGTGGTGAAGGGCCGGCCGCGCCGGCCCCGGGGTTGCCGTACAGGCCGAGGATCGTCTTCATCTCACGCTCCTTTCGGCTGCGAAGGATCGATTCCTTCGTCGTGCGATGAATGTATTCGTGGGTCAATCTGGCCGGTAGTGCCTAGAATTGCGTCTCATCGTTCCACCAAAGGAACGATGAGCGGGCCGATGCAAGATCTGAACGACCTGGTGTACTTCGCCCACGTGGTCGACCACCGCGGCTTCGCGCCGGCGGCGCGCGCCCTGGCGGTGCCCAAGTCCAAGCTCAGCCGGCGCATTGCGCTGCTCGAGGAGCGCCTGGGCGTGCGGCTGATCCAGCGTTCGACGCGGCGCTTCTCGGTCACCGAGGTCGGCGAGAGCTACTACCGGCACTGCAAGGCCATCATCGTCGAGGCGCAGGCGGCGCAGGAGTCGATCGCCCAGGCCACCGCCGAGCCGCAGGGCGTGGTGCGCATCAGCTGCCCCATCGCCTTGCTGCATGGGCGCGTCGCCGCGATGCTGGTCGAGTTCATGCAGCTGCACCCGCGCGTGGAGATCCACCTCGAGGCCACCAATCGCCGCGTCGACGTGGTGGCCGAAGGCTTCGACATCGCGATCCGTGCGCGCACGCCGCCGCTGGAGGATTCGAGCCTCGTGATGCGCGAGCTGGCGCAGCGCGACCTCTACCTCGTGGCCAGCCCGCAGATGTGCACGCAGCATCCGCAGCCCGTGGTGCCGGCCGACCTGGAGCACCTGCCGTCGCTGGGCAGCGGCCCCGCCGAGCGCGGGCATGTCTGGCAGCTGGTGGGCCCCGACGGCGCGGTGGCCGACATCCCGCACCGGCCGCGCCTCGTCACCGACGACATGCACGCGCTGCTGGCCGCGGCGGTGGCCGGCCTGGGTGTGGTGCAGCTGCCGGCGATGATGATGGGCGAGGAGCTGCGCAGCGGCCGCCTGGTCAAGCTGCTGCCGCAGTGGTGCTCCAAGGGCGCCGTCGTGCACGCGGTATTTCCGTCGCGGCGCGGGCTGCTGCCGTCGGTGCGCGCGCTGATCGACTTCCTGGCCCAGCGCTTCGCCGAGATCCCGGACGATTGAATCGCTGCGGGTGACCAGGCCTCAGGCCCCGGCGCCTCCCGCCGCTCCAGCCATCTGCCGCGCGATGAAGCTGCAGGTCGCCACCAGCGCCTGCGCGCACTCCACCACGTTGTGCTCCATGCGGTGCCGCGGCCCGGCGATGGCGATGGCCAGCGTCTCGGCATGCACCGACACGAAGGCCGACACCGCCCACACATCGGCCACGTTCTCGCCGCGCGTGACGAAGTAGCCGCGCTTGCGGCTGTGCACGATGTCGGCCAGCAGCGCGTCGGGGTCGGTGATGGTCGCCGGCGTGACCGCGGCCAGCGGCCACTGGGCGATCTGCGCGCGCGCGTCGGCCTCCTTCAGGCTGCCGAGCAGCGCCTTGCCGATCGAGCTGGAGTGCAGCGGCTTGAATTCGCCCGGCCGCGCCGAGTAGCGGATCGGGTTGGTGCTCTCCACCACCTGCAGGTAGATCACCGCGTCGCCCTGCCGCTTGCCGAGGATGACGGTCTCGCGCGAGGCGTCGCGCAGCCGCTCGAGCAGCGGCATCACGCGCTCGACGAACGGGTCGTGGGCGTGGATCTCGCGCGCGACGTCGAACACGCGCCGCGTGGGGTACAGCGCGCGCGGCCGGCTCAGCGAATACAGATAGCCGCGCGCGATCAGCGTGCTGACGATCGCGTGGCAGCTGCTCTTCGGGATGCCGGTGACCTCGGCCAGGTCGGTCAGCGACAGCGGCTTGCCGATGCGCTCGAAGGCCTCGAGGATGTCGAGCACGCGCCGCACTGCGGTGACCGCGACGCCGGCCGCCGGCACAGCGGAGGCCGGGCCGCGTTGCCCGTTTTGTTCGGTATTTGGAACAGCGCCGTCGCTGTTCATGCCGGATCCTTCATGCGCTCGCTTGTTGTTCGAAATACGGAACTCCCATTCTTCCAGCGGAATTCCATGCCGCCTAGCATCGCCGCATGTCGACATCGCCTGCAGCAGACCCCGGCCACAGCATCGGGGTCGAGGAGGTGGCGCCCGGTGCCGTCTGGGTGACGGTGGCGCGCGCCCACAAGCACAACGCATTGGCCGGCCCGGTGCTGGCCGAGCTGGCCGCCGCGGTGCGCCGCGCCAGCGAGCGCGCCGATCTGCGCTACGTCGTCGTCACCGGCGCCGGCGAGCGCTACTTCGCCGCCGGCGGCGACTTGAAGGAACTGTCGAGCGTGCGCGACGAGCCTGCGGTGCGCGCGATGATGGACGACGCCTGCGCCGCGCTCGACGCCATCCGCGACTGCCCGGTGCCGGTGCTGGCCTACCTGAACGGCGACGCCATCGGCGGCGGCGCCGAGCTGGCGCTGGCCTGCGACATGCGGCTGCAGGCGAGCCACGCGCGCATCGGCTTCATCCAGGCCAAGCTCGCCATCACCTCGGCCTGGGGCGGCGGACCGGACCTGTTCCGCCTGATCGGCCCGGCGCGTGCGATGCGCATGATGAGCCGCTGCGAGCTGATCGACGCCACGCAGGCGCTGGCCTGGGGCCTGGCCGACGCGGTGATCGCCGACGGCGCGAAGGGGCACGACATCACCGCCTTCACCAAGCCGCTCAACGCCTGCCCGCCGCAGGTGCTGCGCGGCATCAAGGCCCAGGCGCGCTGCGCGCGCAGCGGCGGCGACTGGGCCGCGCACCGCCGCGTCGAGCAACGCCACCTGATCGACACCTGGCTGCACGACGACCACTGGGCGGCGGCCGAGAAGGTTCTCTCGCGAGGCTGATGATGAATGCCCCACGTCCCGCTTCCATGACGGCCGAGCCGGTGCTCGGCCCGGCGAGCCGCAGCGGCATCGAGGTGCCGCCGCGCGTCGACGCGTCGGCCGTCGACGCACGACGCATCGGCGCGCCGGGCGAGTACCCGTTCACGCGCGGCATCTTTGCCGACGGCTATCAAGGCCGTTTGTGGACCATCCGCCAGTACTCGGGCTTCGGCACCGCCGAGGAATCGAACGCGCGCTACAAGTTCCTGCTCGAGCAGGGGCAGACGGGGCTGTCGGTGGCGCTCGATCTGCCCACGCAGTGCGGCTACGACCCCACGCACCCGATGGCTCGGCCCGAGATCGGCAAGGTCGGCGTGTCGCTGTCCAACCTGAGCGAAGCCGAGATCCTGTTCGACGGGCTGGATCTCTCGCGCATCTCGACCTCGTTCACCATCAACGGCACCGCGGCGATCGTCTACGCGATGTACCTCGCGGTGGCCGACAAGCAGGGCGTGCCGCGCAGCAAGCTCACCGGCACGATCCAGAACGACATCCTGAAGGAGTACGTTGCGCGCGGCACCTGGATCTTTCCGGTGCGGCCGTCGATGCGGCTGATCGCCGACTCGATCCTGTACGCCAACGACGCAACGCCGCGCTTCAACCCGATCAGCATCGCCGGCGCGCACGTGCGCGATGCCGGTGCCACCGCGGCCGAGGAGATGGCCTACACGCTGGCCAACGGCCTGGCCTACGTCGACGAATTGCGCGCGCGCGGCGGCGACGTCGAGAAGTTCGCCAAGCGGCTGTCGTTCTTCTTCTACGTGCACATGGATTTCTTCGACGAGATCGCGAAGTTCCGTGCCGGCCGGCGGCTGTGGGCGCGCTTCATGAAGGAGCGCTACGGCGCGCAGGACCCGAAGGCGCAGCACTTCCGCTTCGGCGTGGTGTGCGGCGGCTCGTCGCTGGTGGCGCCGCAGCCGTACAACAACGTGGTGCGCGTCGCGGTCGAGACGATGGCCGCGGTGTTCGGCGGCGCGCAGTCGATCTTCACCTGCGCCTTCGACGAGGCGTTCCAGATCCCCACCGAGTTCTCGGCCGAGCTGGCCGTGCGCACGCAGCAGATCATCGCGTACGAGAGCGGCATCGCGCGATCGGTCGACCCGCTGGGCGGCGCTTACGTGCTCGAGCAGCACACCGACCGCATGGAGAAGCAGATCCTCGCGGTGATGGCCGAGATCGACGCCTACGGCGGCGTGATCAAGGCGATCGAGGACGGCTGGATCCAGATGCGGCTGGCCGAGCGCGGCCTCGAGCGCAAGCTCGACACCGACAGCGGGCGCAACGTCGTCGTCGGGCTGAACCACTTCGGCAAGGCCGGCGAGAGGCCGTCGGTCGGCGAGGTGTTCCGGCTCGACCCCACCGTCGCGCAACGCGCGCTCGAGAAGTTCCAGCGCGTGCTCGACACGCGCAACCAGGCGAGCGTCGACACCGCGCTGGCGCGCCTCGCGCAGGCCGCGGCCAAGGATCGCGAGAACGTGATGCCCTATCTCGTCGACTGCTGCCACGCCTATGCCACGGTGGGCGAGATGGTCGAGCGGCTGAAGCGGCAATGGGGCGAGTTCAAGGAGCCGGTGAAGTTATGAGCAAGACCGCGCAGGCGCGCCCGCTGGCCGGGCGCCGCATCCTGATCGGCAAGCCCGGGCTCGACGGGCACGACATCGGCGCCAAGATCGTCGCGCTGGCGCTGCGCGACGCCGGCGCCGAGGTGATCTACACCGGCCTGCGCCGCAGCCCGGAGCAGATCGCGCAGGTGGTCGTCGACGAAGGCGTCGACGCACTCGGCTTGAGCATCCTCTCGGGCAGCCACAAGGAGCTGGTGGCCGACGTGCTGGCGGCGCTGCGCGCGCGCAGCGCCGGCGACGTGAAGGTCTTCGTCGGCGGCACCATCCCGGGCGAGGATCACGACGAGTTGCGCCGGCTCGGCGTGGCCGAGGTGTTCACCGCCGAGATGCCGCTGGCGAGCGTTGTCGCGACGCTCGCCGCGCGCCTGTCGTCGACATGAGTCACGGCCCGCTCGCCGGCATCCGCGTGATCGAGGTCGGCCACATGCTGGCCGGCCCGTACTGCGGCCTGCTGCTGGCCGACATGGGCGCCGAGGTCATCAAGATCGAGCCGCCCGAAGGCGACATCGCGCGCAAGGTGAGCCCGCATTTTGTCGGCCCGCACAACGCCTACTTCGCGAGCCTGAACCGCAGCAAGAAGAGCGTCGTGCTCGATCTGGCCGGCGTCGAAGGCCGGCGCGAGTTGCGCACGATCGCCGCCGGCGCGCACGCGCTGGTGACCAACCTGCGCCCGTCGGCGATCAAGAAGCTCGGGCTGACCTACGACGCGCTGAAGGCCTGCAATCCGCGCCTCGTCTGCGTCGCGCTGACCGGCTACGGGCTCGACGGGCCCTACGCCGAGAACCCCGCCTACGACTACGTGATCCAGGCCATCACCGGCGTGATGGACCTGACCGGCGACCCGTCGGCGCCGCCGACCAAGGCCGGCTACTCGGCGGTCGACAACTCGGCCGGCATCGTTGCCGCGATGGGGCTGCTGGCCAAGATCGTCGAGGGCAAGGGCGGGCAGGTCGATGTCGCGATGTACGACGTGATGCTGTCGCAGCTCAACTACCTGGCCGGCGCCGCGCTGAACACCGGCGAGGTGGTGCAGCGCCTGGCGAACTCGTCGCATCCGTACATGGTGCCGGCGCAGATCTTCCCCACCGCCGACGGCTGGCTCACGCTGTTCATCAGCCACGACAAGTTCTGGCAGATCTTCTGCGCCGAGATCGGCAAGCCGGAGTGGACCACCGACCCGGTGTTCGCGACGATGGAAGCGCGGCGCAGCCACCGCACGACGGTGCTGGCCGCCGTCGGCGACGAGCTGCTGCGCGCCAGCGCCGACGAATGGGTGCGGCGCCTCGCGCCGCTCGGGCTCGTGGTTGCCGCCGTCGGCACGCTGGCGCAGGCGCTGGCGAGCGACCTCGCGCGATCGCGCGGCATGGTCGTGCCGCTCGGCGATGGCGCGGCGCCGCTGCGTGCCGTCGCCAGCCCGCTGCGTTTCGACGGCTACGCGCCGCGCTACGGCGCGCCGCCGCTGCTCGACGAGCATCACGCCGAGGTGCTGCGCGAGGTGGCTGCGCGATGACGCGCGCACCGCTCGACCGCCGCACGCTCGGCCGCGCGCTGACGCAACTCGCCAACGCGAGCGCGGCCGACCTGCTCGAGCGCAGCGACCCACAAACGCCGGCCGCGCCGGCGCGGCGCATCGGCCTCACCGGGGCGCCCGGCGCCGGCAAGAGCACGCTGGCCGGCCACCTCGCGCTGCACCGCACGCAGCACCCGTCGGCCGGCCGCCGCGTCGGCGTGCTGGCGATCGACCCCAGCAGCCCGCGCACCGGCGGCGCGATCCTCGGCGACCGCATCCGCATCGACGAGCTGCCGGGTGCGAGCGAGCTGTACATCCGCTCGATCGGCTCGCGTTCGGCCTGCGACGGCCTGTCTGACAACCTGCCCGAGATGCTGGATCTGATGGACGCGCACGGCTTCGACGACGTGATCCTCGAGACCGTCGGCGTCGGCCAGACCGAATACGCGGCGCGCGTGCAGGTCGAGACGCTGGTGCTGGTGCTGCTGCCCGACAGCGGCGACACGGTGCAGGCGATGAAGGCCGGCATCATGGAGATGGCCGACATCTTCGTCGTCAACAAGTCAGACCTCGCCGGCGCGCCGCGCATGGCCTCCGACATCCGGCGCATCGCGGCGTTGGCGCCGCACGACGCCGAGACCTGGCGCGCGCCGGTGCTGCTGACCTCGTCGCGCGATCCGGCGTCGGTGGCGGCGCTGTCGGAGGCGATCGACGACCACCAGCGCTGGCTCGACGCGCACGGGCGCCGCGGCCAGCTCGCGCTCCACCGTGCGCGCTACCGGCTGCGCCGCCTGCTCGAACGCCGCGTGGCCGAGGTCGTCGACTGCTTCGATGCGCGCGTGTTCGACGCGCCGTTCGCGCAACAGGTGAGCACGGCCATTGGCGCACTGCCGCTCACACCCACTCCAGAGGAGACAAGACGATGCTGAAGCGATTGACGAGATGGGCCGCCGGCCTCGCCGCGGCCGCCTTCGCGCTGACCTGCGCGGCGCAGGACTTTCCATCCAAGCCGGTGAAGATCCTGGTGCCGCAGGCACCGGGCGGCGCATCCGACGCGCTGGCGCGCATCATCGCCGCCAAGCTCGGCGAGAAGTGGGGCCAGACGGTGATCGTCGACAACCGCGCCGGCGCGGGCGGCAACATCGGCATGGAGGCGGTGGCGCAGTCGCCGGCCGACGGCTACACGCTGCTGATGAGCTACGTCGGCACGCATGCGATCAACGGCGCGCTGTACAAGAAGCTGCCGTTCGACACCGAGCGCGACTTCGCACCGGTGGCCACGCTGGCGACGCTGCCGTTCGTGGTGGTGGCCAAGCCGAGCGCGAGCTTCAAGACCGTGCCCGAGCTGGTGGCCGAGGCCGGCAAGCGGCAGCTAACCTATGGATCGGCGGGCAACGGCTCGGTGAACCACCTGCTCGGCGTGATGTTCAACGGCGCCGCCGGCACCAAGCTGGTCCACATCCCCTACAAGGGCGCCGCGCCGGCGATGCAGGACCTGATGGGCGGCCAGATCGACCTCGTGTTCACCAGCCTGCCGTCGGTGGCGTCGCACATCAAGCAGGGCACGCTGGCCGCGATCGCGGTGACGAGCGCCAAGCGCTCGGCCGCGTTCCCCAGCGTGCCGACGATCGCCGAGAACGGCTACCGCGACTTCGACGTCAACCCGTGGTTCGGCCTGTTCGCGCCGGCCAAGACGCCGGCGGCGGTGGTGCGCAAGATCAACGCCGACATCAACGAGCTGCTGGCGACGAAGGACGTGGCCGAGAAGTTCGCCGCCGTCGGCGCCGATGTCCATGCCACCGATCCGGCGGCCTTCGGCGCGCTCGTGCATGCCGACATCGCCAAGTGGGGCCAGGTGGTCAAGACGTCCGGCGCGACCGTTGACTGAAGGCGCCACCGGCCGCGAGCCGCGACGCGGCGCCGGGCCCTGGACCGTCCTCGCGGTCACGCTGGCGATCCAGTCGCTGGTGTCGATGGCCGCGCTCGCGGTGCCGGCGATCGCGCCGGCGGTGGCGGTGCGGCTCGGCATCTCGGCATCGCTGGTCGGCGGCTACGTCACGGCGCTGTACCTCGGCGCCACGCTGGCGAGCATGGCGGCCGGGCCGATGGTGCTGCGCTTCGGCGCGCTGCGCATGAGCCAGTGCGGGCTCGTCGCCTGTGCGCTCGGCATGGCGCTGATGGCGCTGGTGCCGAGCGTGCCCGCAGCCGTCGTCGCGGCGGTGCTCACCGGCCTGGGCTACGGCCCGATCACGCCGGCCAGCTCGCACCTGCTGGCGCGCAGCACGCCGCCGCAGCGCGCCGCGCTGGTGTTCTCGATCAAGCAGACCGGCGTGCCGCTGGGCGGCGTGCTGGCCGGCATGCTGGTGCCGCCGGTGACGGTGGGCGCGGGCGTGGCCGTCGCGCTGTGGGCGGTGTGCGCCGGTTGCATCGCCTGCGCCGCCGCGGCGCAGATGATGCGGCGCGACCTCGATGCCGATCGCCGGCCCGGCCACGCGATCGGCCTGGCCGGTCTCGGCGGCCCGCTGAAGCTGGTGGCAGGGCATGCGGAACTGCGCCGCCTGGCGGCGGTGTCGTTCGTGTTCTCGGCGGTGCAGATGTGCCTGGCGGCCTACATCGTCACCTACCTCACGTCGATGCTGGGCTGGTCGCTGGTGGCGGCCGGCGCTGCACTGTCGACGGCGCAGATCGGCGGCGTGGTCGGCCGCGTTGCGTGGGGCTGGCTCGCCGACCGCTGGGCGCAGCCGATCCGCGTGCTCGCGCTGCTGGCGCTGCTGATGGCCGCGAGCACCACGGCCACCGCGGCGCTGACGAGCGGCGTCGCGCCGGCGCTGGTGCTGGCGCTGCTGGCGCTCTTCGGCGCCTCGGCCACGGGGTGGAACGGCGTTTACCTGGCCGAGGTCGCGCGCCGCGCACCGCCGGGCATGGCCGGCTCGGCCACCGGTGGAACGCTGGCCGTCACGTTCTTCGGCGTCGTGCTCGGGCCGGCGCTGTTCGGCGTGGCTTCCAGCGTCGGCGGTGGCTACCGCACCGGCTACGCGCTGCTCGCACCCGCGGCGCTGCTGTGCGCGTGGACGCTGCTGCGGGTGCCGCGCGGCGGGCCCGCGCGTGGTTGAAGCTTGCGAGAGACGCCTGCGCCAGCGCAGTGACGCACGGGCAACACCCAAGTGCCCGGCCCGACTGGTCAGACCAAAATGGCGGGCTGTGACCGGAGCCTGCCGTTGAGTTCACCATCCCTGCCAAACCTGTACCGCACGATGTGCCGCATCCGTGCGTTCGAAGACTGTGCCGAGATCGCCAGCCAGGGTGGCGTCGCGGCCTGGGGCCTGGCGGCGAGCGACAAGCCGGCGCTCGTGCGCGGGCCGCTGCACCTGTCCACCGGCCAGGAGGCGGTGGCCGCGGGCGTGTGCGCGCACCTCGCCCGCGAGGACCTGCTCACGTCGACCCACCGCGGCCACGGCCACACGCTGGCCAAGGGCGCCGACGTGGTGCGCATGATGTGCGAGCTGTTTGGCCGCGCCAACGGCTGCAACGGCGGCAAGGGCGGCTCGATGCACATCGCCGACTTCTCGGTCGGCATGCTCGGCGCCAACGGTGTGGTGGCCGCCGGCATTCCGATCGCCACCGGCGCGGCGCATGCGCTGAAGGTGCGCGGCTCGCCGCACATCGTGGCCTGCTTCTTCGGCGACGGCGCGGCCAACCGCGGGCCGTTTCTCGAGGGCTTGAACTGGGCGCAGGTCTACGGCCTGCCGGTGCTCTTCGTCTGCGAGGACAACCGCATCTCGGCGACGACGCCCACCGCGGCGATGACCGCCGGCGAGGGCGTGTCGGCGCGTGCGGCCTCGCTCGGCGTGCGCGCGCTGCGCGTCGACGGCAACGACGTGCAGGCGGTGTCGCAGGCCACGGGCGAGCTGGTGGCCGAGGTGCGCCGCGGCGGCGGGCCGCGCCTGCTGCATGCGGTGACGTATCGCTTCAAGGGCCATGTGTCGGTGGACCCCGGCACCTACCGTGACGCCGGCGAGGTGGCGCAGGCGCTGCGCGACGACCCGCTGCTGAAGTGCCGCGAGGCCCTGCTCGCGGCCGGACAGAGCGCCGCGGCGCTCGACGCGGTGTTGGCCGAGGCCAAGGCCGAGATGGCGCGCGCGGTGGAGATCGCCTCGAACGCGCCCTGGCCCGACGCCGCGGCCGCCTACGAAGACGTGCTCAACGTCGGCGCGGGGGTGTGGCGATGAGCGTTGCTCAACTTACCTACGCGCAGGCGGCGCTGCTCGCGCTGCAGAAGGCCATGCGCGCCGACGACCGCGTGGTGGCCTTGGGCGAAGACCTCGGCCGCGGCGGCGTGTTCGGACAGTACCGCGGGCTGCAGGGCGAGTTCGGCGCCGCGCGCGTGATCGACACGCCGATCTCCGAGGCCAACATCATGGGCGCCGCGGTGGGCATGGCGCTGGCGGGCCTGCGGCCGGTGGTGGAAATGCGGGTGATCGACTTCGCGCTGTGCGCGATGGACGAACTCGTCAACCAGGCGGCGAAGAACCGCTACATGTTCGGCGGCCAGGGCCGCGTGCCGCTGGTGGTGCGCATGCCGATCGGCATCTGGACGGCCTCGGCGGCGCAGCATTCGCAATCGCTGGAGGCCTGGTTCGCGCATCTGCCGGGCCTGCTGGTGGCCGCACCGGCCACGCCGCAGGACAACTTTTCCTTGCTCGAAGCCGCGCTCGCCAGCGGCGACCCGGTGGTCTACCTGGAGCACAAGGAGCTGTGGGCCGAGGCGGGCGAGGTCGACGACGCGCTGGCCGTGCCGTTCGGCAAGGCCCGCCGCGTCACCCCCGGCAGCGACCTCACGCTCGCGACCTGGTCGCGCGGCCTGGCGCCGAGCCTGGCGGCGCTGAACGAGCCCGAGCTCGCCGGCGTGTCGGTCGAGGTGATCGACTTGCGCACACTGTGGCCGTGGGACCGCGAAGCGGTGTGCGCCTCGGCGGCGCGCACCGGCGCATTGCTCGTGGTGCACGAGGCGGTGCAGGTGGCCGGCTTCGGCGCCGAGGTGGCGGCCGCCACCGCCGAGGCCACCGGCTGCCGCGTCGCGCGCCTGGGTGCGCCGCGCATTCACGTGGGCTACGCGCCGGTGCTGGAAGCCGAATCGCGGCTCACGCCGCACAAGATCGCCGCTGCCGCACGCGGCCTGCTCGAATCGCGCCGCAAGCTGGCGGCGCCCCACGGTCGCTGAGCGCGGCCCCGATACGATTGCCCCGAAGACCCTTCACCCTGAACCAGGAGAACTCTCGATGACCCGACACCTCCACGGCCGCCGCCGCTTCATCCAGGGCGCTTCCGCCGCCGGCGCGCTGGCCAGCGTGGGCGCGCCGCTCTTTGCGCAGACGCCCGAGCTGAGCTTCAAGTGGGCCAACAACATCCCGGCCACGCACCCGAGCACGATCCGCGTGCGCGAAGCCGTCGAGGCCATCAAGCGCGAGAGCAACGGCCGCGTCGACATCCAGGTGTTCCCCAACAACCAGCTCGGCGGCGACACCGACATGCTGAGCCAGGTGCGCTCGGGCGCGATCGATTTCTTCCCGCTGTCGGGTCTGATCCTGCAGACGCTGGTGCCGGTGGCGGCGATCAACGGCCTCGCGTTCGCGTTCAAGGACTATCCCGCCGTGTGGGCAGCGATGGACGGCGAGTTGGGCGCCTTCGTGCGCGCGGCGATCGGCAAGGTCAACCTGCACGTGTTCGACAAGTGCCTCGACAACGGCTTTCGCAACATCACCACCAGCACCAAGCCGATCAACAGCGCCGAGGACCTCAAGGGATTCAAGATTCGCGTGCCGGTGAGCCCGCTGTGGACGTCGATGTTCAAGGCCTTCGGCGCGGCGCCGGCGAGCATCAACTTCTCGGAGGTGTACTCGGCGCTGCAGACCAAGGTGGTCGAGGGCCAGGAGAACCCGCTGGCGATCATCGAGATCGCCAAGCTGTACGAGGTGCAGAAGTACGTGTCGATGACCGGCCACATGTGGGACGGCCAGTGGATCCTCGCCAACGGCCGCCGCTGGGGCTCGACGCCGGCCGACGTGCAGGCGCTGATCACCAAGCACGTGACCGACGCGGTGATCAAGCAGCGCGACGACATCCGGCGCCTGAACAACAGCATCGAGGCGCAGCTCAAGGCCAAGGGCATGGTGTTCAACTACCCCGACGTGAAGAGCTTCCGCGACGCGCTGTCGAAGGCCGGCTTCTACAAGGAGTGGCGCGGCAAGTTCGGCGACGAGGCGATGGCCAAGCTCGAGAAGTATTCGGGCAAGCTGGCCTGATGGAGGCGCCGCGCGCCGGCGCGTTCGTCGCGTTCGAGCGCGTCGTCACCGTGCTCACCGAGTGGCCGGCGGCGCTGCTGGTGCTGCTGGAGACCGGCATCCTGCTGGCCGGCGTGGTGGCGCGCTACGTCTTCAACTCGCCGCTGACGTGGTCCGACGAGCTGGCGTCGATCCTGTTCCTGTGGCTGGCGATGCTCGGCGCGGTGATCGCGCTGCGCCGCGGCGAGCACATGCGGCTGACGACGATCGTCAACGGCTTCGCGCCGCGCACGCGCGTCTTCGTCGAGACGCTCACCACCGGCGCGGTGGTGCTGTTCGTCGCGCTGCTCATGAAGCCGGCGTACGAGCACTTCGAAGACCAGTGGGTCGTCACCACGCCGGCGCTCGAGTGGCACGACGGCGTGCGCGTGGCGGCCATCGGCGTCGGCGCTGCGCTGATGCTGCTGATCGCGCTGGCGCGGCTGCTCGAGCGCGCGGGCTGGACGCAATTGCTCGGCTGCGCGGCGCTGATCGGCGTGATCGTCGCGCTGTCGTGGTGGGCCAAGCCCATGCTGATGCAGCTCGGCAACCTGAACCTGCTGATCTTCTTCGTCGGGCTGGTCGGCGTGTGCGTCGCGCTCGGCATGCCGATCGGCTTCGCGTTCGGCCTCGCGACGCTGGCCTATCTGGCGCTGACCACGCGCACGCCGCTGACCATCGTGGTCAGCCGCATGGACGAGGGCATGAGCCACATCATCCTGCTGTCGGTGCCCCTGTTCGTGTTCCTCGGCGCGCTGATCGCGATGACGGGGCTGGCGCGCGCGATGGTCGACTTTCTCGCCGCGCTGATCGGCCACGTGCGCGGCGGGCTGCAATACGTGCTGCTCGGCGCGATGTACCTGGTGTCGGGCATCTCGGGCTCGAAGGCGGCCGACATGGCCGCCGTGGCGCCGGCGTTATTTCCCGAGATGTCCAAGCGCGGCGCCAAGGGCGGCGACCTGGTGGCGCTGCTGTCGGCCTCGGGCGCGATGAGCGAGACGATTCCGCCGAGCCTGGTGCTGATCACCATCGGCGCGGTGACCGGCGTGTCGATCTCGGCCCTCTTCACCGGCGGGCTGCTGCCGGCGGTGGTGGGCATGCTCGCGCTCGGCGCGGTGGTGTGGTGGCAGACGCGGCGCGAGGACATGAGCGGCGTCACCAGGGCCAGCGGAGCGCAGGTGCGCCGCGCGCTGCTCGTCGCGCTGCCGGCGCTGGCGCTGCCGTTCGTGATCCGCACCGTCGTCGTCGAGGGCGTGGCTACCGCGACCGAGGTGTCGACGGTCGGCATCGCCTACACCATCGTCGCCGGCCTCGTGATCTACCGCCAGTTCGACTGGCGCCAGCTGCGGCCGATGCTGGTCGAGACGGCGTCGCTGTCGGGCGCGATCCTGCTGATCATCGGCTGCGCCACCGCGATGGCCTGGGCGCTCACGCAGTCGGGCTTCTCGAACAGCCTGGTGCAGATGATGACCGCGGTGCCGGGCGGCAAGCTCGGCTTCATGGTGGTGTCGCTGCTGGCGTTCGTCGTCCTCGGCAGCGTGCTGGAAGGCATCCCGGCGATCGTGCTGTTCGGGCCGCTGCTGTTCCCGGTGGCGCGCGCGCTCGGCGTGCACGAGGTGCACTACGCGATGGTCGTGATCTTCGCGATGGGGCTGGGCCTGTTCGCGCCGCCGTTCGGCGTCGGCTTCTACGCCGCGTGCGCGATCGGCCGCGTGGCGCCCGACCAGGCCTTCGGCCGCGTGTGGCCGCACCTGGGCGCGCTGTTCGTCGCGCTGCTGGTCATCGCGGCGGTGCCGTGGATCTCGATCGGGTTCCTCTAGGGTTCCGCTAGACCTTGTTCTTGCGCAGCGTCGGCAGCCCCACCCCGCTGGCGTCGAAGCCGCCGTCGGCGGCCAGCGTCTGGCCGTTGATGTAGCTCGCCGCCGGGCTGCACAGCCAGCCCACCGCCTCGGCAATCTCTTCGGTCGTGCCGTAGCGGTTGAGCGGGATCGCGTCGTAGTAGTCGCTGCGGATCGCCACCGTGTGCACGAGCTTGCTCATCTCGGTGTCCACCGGCCCCGGCGCGACGCAGTTGACGCGGATGCCCGCGTCGCCGAGCTCGATCGCCTGCTGCTTGGTGAGGTGGATCAGCGCGCCCTTGCTGGTGCCGTAGGCCACGCGCATCGTGCTCGCGCGCAGGCCCGAGATGCTGGCGATGTTGACGATTGCGCCGCCGCCGCCGCGCAGCATGATCGGCGCCACGTGCTGCGTGCACAGGAACGCGCCTTCCAGGTTGGTGCCGATGACGTGGCGCCACTCCACCCACGTGGTGTCGAGGATGCGCTTGAACACCGCCACGCCGGCGTTGTTGACCAGCGCGTCGATGCGGCCGAAGCGCGCATCGGTGTCCTTCGTGGCGCGCTGCACCAGCTCGGGCTTGGACACGTCCATGTGCAGCGCCAGCACGCGCTGGGGATCTGCCAGTGCCTTCTCGGTGGCAAAGAGCGTGTCGGCATCGATGTCCCACAGCGCGACGCGCCAGCCGCGCGCGAGGAACCAGCGCGCGGTGGCCAGGCCGATGCCGCGCGCGCCGCCGGTGACGACGGCGACGCCGGGCGTGGAGGAGGCGGATGCAGTGGCGTTCATGGTTCGGTCGCGGCGAAGCGGAATGAGGATCGGCGCATTGTCGCGGTTGGCGCGCGGACCGTCAGTCGACCCAGCGCGCGGCGTCGGCGATGGCCGCGCGCGAGGTGCGAAAGCCGTTGGCCGGATGCGCGGGATCCTCGTGGCCGAACGCGAGGCCGCAGACGATGCGCCGCTCGGGGTCGATGCCCCAGTGCTCGCGCCAGAACGCCGGGTAGGCGCCGAGCGCGGCCAGCGCGATCGAGGCCACGCCGCAGGCGCGCGCCGCGAGCATGAACAGGCACACGTAGGCGCCGCAGTCGATGGTGCCGTAGGTGCCCAGCGGCGCCTCGGTGGTCACGATCGCCACGTGCGGCGCGCCGAAGAAGCGAAAGTTCTCCAGCCGCTGCCTGTTCGCGGCCTGCGGGTCGCCGCGCGCCACGCCCGTGGCTTGGTACAGCTGCAGCCCGCACTCGCGGCGCCGCTGCTGGTACACGCCGCGGTACTCGTGCGGCCAGTCGAGATCGGGCTGCGGCGCGCCGGCCGAAGCCACGTACTGCAGCAAGGCGCGGCGCGCGCGTTCGGTGGCCGCGGCGCTGCCGACCGTGAGCTGCCAGGGCTGCGAATTGCACCAGCTGGGGCTGCGCTGCGCGATGGCGAGGATGCGGTCGATCGTCGCGCGCGGCAGCGGCTCGGCGAGAAAACCGCGGCAGCTGTAGCGCTCGGTGGCCAGCTGCAGCAGCGCCTCGGCGCGGTCGCTCGAATTCGTCGTCATGGGCAGGGTCTCCGCTGTGGGCCTGGTGCTGGCCCATGGCGAGTGTGCCGCAGACGGCTACACCTGCTTCAGCGTGCCGCGGAACTGGTAGCCCACGCGCGACTTCGACTGCAGCGGAAACAGATGCGGCGTGGCGCGTTCGACGCGGCGGCGCAGCCGGTACATCGTGGCGTTCAAGCCGTCCTCGGCGTCCTGGTCGGCGGTCTTGCCGAGGCGCTGGCGCAGCGTGTCGCGGCTCACCGTTTCGCCCTGCGCCTCGACGAAGCACTGCAGCACCGCGATGTCGGTCTCGCTCAGCTCGACGCGCGAACCGTCGGGCGCCACGAGCTTGCCGGCGCGCTTGTCGAGCACCCATTCGCTGGCAGGCTGCGTTGCCTTGCTCGCGCGACGGTGCACGGCGCGGATCGCCGCGATCGCCTGCTTCAGGCTCGCCGGCTTGTTGAGCAGCATGTCGGCGCCGGCACCCAGCACCTGCTCGAACACGTCGTCGTCGTCGCCGCGTGCGGTGATCACCAGGATGCCGGCATCGCTGCGCCGGCGCAGCACCTTGACCAGGTCTTCGCCGTCGATGCCGGGCAGCATCAGGTCGACGACGTAGAAGTCGTAGTCGTACGGCTGCGTCTGCGTGAGCAGGTCGTTGCTGTCGCTGTAGACATCGACGTGCACGCCTTGTTCGCGCAGGAAACTCGACAGCGCTTCGCTGTAGATCTTGTCGTCTTCGATCAGGGCCAGCGTCTTCGGCAGCATCGGGGCAGGTGCGGCATGGCGCGACCGGGGTGGCGCATCACTGCGAATTTCACCATAGCGTTCCCGCTGCCGACTGGAGCGTTGTCAAACAGACGCGATTGCGGCGATTTGTTAGCACCCATAGTCAGAAATCACCGAACCGACCTAACGCTGCGGCCAAGGTGCGTGCTCAGCCCGGCGGCCCACCCGCCGGGGCGGGGCCGAACATCTCGGCCAGCGTTGCCTCGCCGCGTTCGAGCACGAAGTAGCGAAACGCCTCCGCCGCCGGCGACAGCGCCTTCGACAGGCGGTTCACGACGTGCCAGCGGCGCATCACGGGCAGGCCTTCGACCTCCACCACCGCGAGCAGGCCCTGCCGCAGCTCGAGCCCGATGGTGTGCAGCGAGATCAGCGCCACGCCCATGCCGGCCATCACGGCCTGCTTGATCGACTCATTGGTGGTCATCTCCATCGCGATGCGCAGCTCCACCCGATGCTCGCGCGCGAACTCCTCCAGCGCCGCGCGCGTGCCCGAGCCGCTCTCGCGCACGATGCACGGCTCGTCGGCGAGTGCGCGCGGGCCCACCTGCTCGCGCCGCGTGAAGCGATGCCCGGGCGGGGCGATCAGCACGTGCGGATGCATCGCAAACGGCTCGGCGCGGGTGGCCATTTCGCGCGGCGGCCGGCCCATGACGGCGAGGTCGACCTCGTTGCGCTGCAGCAGCTCCACCAGTTGCTCGCGGTTGGCCAGGCGCAGCCGCAAGTCCACCGCCGGATGCTCGGCGCGGAATTGCGCCAGCAGCCGCGGCACGAAGTACTCCGCGGTGCTGACCATGCCGATCGCCAGCTGGCCGCCTGTGAGGCCCTTGAAGCGGGCGAGGGTGTCTTCGGCATCCTTCAACACCGAGAGAACACGCCGCACGTAGGAGAGCATGTACTCACCCACCATGGTGAGCTGAACCTGTCGCCCGCGCCGCTCGAACAGCGGCAGCTCGATCTGCGCTTCGAACTCCTTGATCTGCATGGTCACGGCCGGCGCGGTGATGTGCAGCGCCTCGGCCGCCCGCGCGAAGTTGAGCTGCCGGGCAGCCTCGGAGAACACGCGCATCTGGCGCACGGTGACGTTCTTCATTCAGAGAATCTTAATCTGAGCGCAAGAAGAATTGAATGGACCTGAATGAATGCGGTCCCTAGAGTGGCTTCCATCCCAGGAGACGCCATGCCGAAGACCGAATCCGCCGCCATCCGCACCGACGCCACCGACATCACCGGCGATGCCAAGAAGCGCTATGCCGCCGGGGTGCTCAAGTACCGCCAGATGGGCTACTGGCAGCCCGAGTACCAACCGCGCGAGACCGACGTGCTGTGCCTGTTCCGCATCACGCCGCAGGAGGGGGTGGATCCGGTCGAGGCCGCCGCCGCGGTGGCCGGCGAATCGAGCACCGCGACCTGGACCGTGGTGTGGACCGACCGCCTGACCGCCTGCGACAGCTACCGCGCCAAGGCCTACAAGGTCGAGCCGGTGCCCAACAACCCGGGGCAGTACTTCGCCTGGGTCGCCTACGACCTGATCCTGTTCGAGGAAGGCTCGATCGCCAACCTCACGGCCAGCCTGATCGGCAACGTGTTCTCGTTCAAGCCGCTGAAGGCGGCGCGGCTCGAGGACATGCGCATCCCGGTGGCCTACGTGAAGACCTTCAAGGGCCCGCCCACGGGGCTGGTGGTCGAGCGCGAGCGGCTCGACAAGTTCGGCCGGCCGCTGCTGGGCGCCACCACCAAGCCCAAGCTGGGGCTGTCGGGCCGCAACTACGGCCGCGTGGTCTACGAAGGGCTCAAGGGCGGCCTGGACTTCATGAAGGACGACGAGAACATCAACTCGCAGCCCTTCATGCACTGGCGCGACCGCTTCCTCTACGTGATGGAGGCCGTCAACAAGGCCAGCGCCGCCACCGGCGAGGTCAAGGGCCACTACCTGAACGTGACCGCCGCGACGATGGAAGACATGTACGAGCGCGCCGAGTTCGCCAAGCAGCTCGGCAGCGTGATCATCATGGTCGATCTGGTGATCGGCTGGACGGCGATCCAGAGCATGGCCAACTGGTGCCGCAAGAACGACATGCTGCTGCACATGCACCGCGCGGGGCACGGCACCTACACGCGGCAGAAGAGCCACGGCGTGAGCTTCCGCGTCATTGCCAAGTGGCTGCGCCTGGCCGGCTGCGACCACCTGCACGCCGGCACCGCGGTGGGCAAGCTCGAGGGCGATCCGCTCACCGTGCAGGGCTACTACAACGTCTGCCGCGACAGCTACACCAAGACCGACCTGCCGCGCGGCCTGTACTTCGACCAGGACTGGGCCGACCTCAAGAAGGTGATGCCGGTGGCCTCGGGCGGCATCCATGCCGGCCAGATGCACCAGCTGCTCGAGCTCTTCGGCGACGACGTGGTGATGCAGTTCGGCGGCGGCACGATCGGCCACCCGCAGGGCATCCAGGCCGGCGCCGTGGCCAACCGCGTGGCGCTCGAGGCGATGGTCAAGGCCCGCAACGAAGGCCGCGACCTGCTGGCCGAAGGGCCGCAGATCTTGCGCCAGGCCGCCAAGTTCTGCGCCCCGCTGCAGCAGGCGCTCGACACCTGGGGCGAGGTGACCTTCAACTACACCAGCACCGACACCTCCGACTACGCCGTCACGCCGGCGCTGGCCTGACGCACGGGAAGAGCACACCATGATGACCAACCCCACCGGCCGCCTCACGCAGGGCCAGTTCAGCTTCCTGCCCGACCTCACCGACGCCGAGATCACCCAGCAGATCGAGTACGGGCTCGGCAAGGGCTATGCGTGGAGCGTCGAGTACACCGACGACCCGCACCCGCGCAACACCTACTGGGAGATGTACGGCAACCCGATGTTCGACCTGCGCGACGCCGCCGGCGTGATGCACGAACTCAACGCCTGCCGCAAGGCATTCCCGCGCCACTACGTGCGGCTCGTGGCCTTCGACGCCACGCGTGGCGTCGAGACGATCGCGATGAGCTTCATCGTCAACCGGCCGCCGAGCGAGCCCGGCTTCAGGCTGGAGCGGCAGGAGGCCGATGGCCGCCGCATGCACTACAGCGTGCGCGGCTACGGCATCGACACGCCCGAAGGCGAGCGCTACACGCCGGAGAACGCGTGATGGTCCGCTTCGCTGCCAGCATCCCCACCGCCGACCTCGCGCGCGTGACGATGGACGCGCGGCGCGTGGTGGCCGCCGGCGCCGACGCGTTGCACATCGACATCCGCGACGACGACGACGACAGCCGCAACCTGCGCACCGGCCCAGCCATCGTGCAGGCCGCGCGCCGCGGCTCGCGCGCGGCCGACGGCAGCTGGGTGCCGCTGCACGTGCACCTGATGGTGCGGTCGGTGCAGGCGCTGGCCGATGCCTTCGCCGAAGCCGGTGCCGACCTCATCGCCTGCCACGCCGACGCGCCGCAGGGCGAGCTGGCGGCGGCGCTGCGCGCGATCCGCGCCGCCGGCTGCCGCAGCGGCCTGGTGTTCGACCCGCTGCAGCCGCTCGCCGCGCTCGAGCAGACGATCGACGCCGTCGACGACGTGCTGATCCTCGGCACGCTGGCCGCAGACGGCGTGCAGCGGCTGATGCCGGCCGCGCTGACGCAGCTCGAACGCGCCCGCGCGATCATCGCCGCCAGCGGCCGCGCCGTGCAGCTGGGCATCGAAGGCGGCGTGAGCATCGACAACGTGCGCCAGCTCGGCGAGGCCGGCGCCGACACCTTCGTGGTCGGCACCTCGCTGCTCGCGGCGCCGGACTGCCGCGTTGCGCTGGGCGCGCTGCGGCGCCGCCTCGCCTCGCCGCTGGCGCGCGCCGCCTGAGGCTCCACCCATGGGCGCGCCGCTGTACGCCATCCCCGGCAGCACGCCGGCGCCGGAGGCTACGAGTTCGGCAGCGCCGTCGAACGCGCGCACCGTTGGTGAAGTGCTCGCCGAGACGCAGGTGCAGGAGGTGCTCGACGAGCTCGACCGCGACCTCATCGGCCTCGCGCCTGTGAAGGCGCGCGTGCGCGACATTGCGGCGCTGCTGGTGATCGAGCGGCTGCGCGCGCGCGCCGGCCTCGCGGCGGCCGAGGGCGCGGCACCGAGCCTGCACATGTGCTTCACCGGCAACCCGGGCACCGGCAAGACCACGGTGGCGCTGCGCATGGCGCAGATCCTGAAGCGGCTCGGCCACGTGCGCAAGGGGCACCTGGTGGCCGTGACGCGCGACGACCTCGTGGGCCAGTACATCGGCCACACGGCGCCGAAGACCAAGGAGGTGCTCGACCGCGCGATGGGCGGCGTGCTCTTCATCGACGAGGCCTACTACCTCTACCGGCCCGAGAACGAACGCGACTACGGCCAGGAGGCGATCGAGATCCTGCTGCAGGTGATGGAGAACCGCCGCGACGACCTGGTGGTGATCCTCGCCGGCTACAAGGACCGCATGGACACCTTCTTCCGCAGCAACCCGGGCCTGAACTCGCGCATCGCGCACCACATCGACTTCCCCGACTATTCGCGCGACGAGCTGATGCGCATCGCACAGCGCATGCTCGAGGGCCTGCACTACCGCTTCGACGAGGCCGCCGTTGCCGCGTTCGACCAGTACCTGCAGCGGCGCATCGCGCAGCCGCACTTCGCCAACGCCCGCAGCGTGCGCAACGCGCTCGACCGCGCGCGGCTGCGCCAGGCCGGGCGCCTGTTCGCGCAGCGCGACCGCGCGTTCACGCCCGATGAACTGAGCACGCTCGCCGCCGAGGACATCCTGGCCAGCCGGGTCTTCCAGCTGCCCACGCACTGAATCCATACGCCTTCACAGAAAGTCCATGCCATGCCGCTGTCCAACCGCCGCACGCTCACGCAGTACCTGATCGACCAGCGCCGCCGCTTCCCGCAGGCCAGCGGCGAGCTCAACGCGCTGATCCTCGACGTGGCCACCGCCTGCAAGGCGATCGCGCGCTCGGTATCGTTCGGCGCGCTGGGCGATCCGGCGGTGCGGCAGGTCGCACAGGGCGGCGCGCTCAACGTGCAGGGCGAGGTGCAGCAGCCGCTCGACGTGATCAGCCACGAGATCTTCGTGCGCACCACCGAATGGTCGGGCAACCTCGCCGGCCAGGTGTCGGAGGAAGCCGAGCAGGTGCGGCAGATCCCCGCCGCCTACCCGCGCGGCAAGTACCTGCTGGTGTTCGACCCGCTCGACGGCTCGAGCAACATCGACGTCAACGTCTCGGTGGGCAGCATCTTCTCGATCCTGCGCGCGCCCGACCCCACGCGCGACTGCACCGAGGCCGACTTCATGCAGCCCGGCACGCAGCAGGTGGCGGCCGGCTACGCCATCTACGGCCCTGCCACGATGCTCGTGCTGACGGTGGGCGACGGCGTGGTCGGCTTCACGCTCGACCCCAACCTCGGTGACTTCAAGCTCACGCATCCCGAGATCCGCGTGCCGGCCGACACGCAGGAGTTCGCGATCAACACCTCCAACCGGCGCTTCTGGGAGCCGCCGATCCAGCGCTACGTCGACGAATGCCTGGCCGGCAAGAGCGGCGTGCGCGGCAAGGACTTCAACATGCGCTGGATCGCCAGCCTGGTGGCCGAGGCGCACCGCATCCTGATGCGCGGCGGCGTGTTCATGTACCCGCGCGACACCAAGGATCCCGCCAAGCACGGCCGGCTGCGCCTGCTCTACGAAGCCAACCCGATCGGCTTCGTGATCGAGCAGGCCGGCGGCCGCGCCAGCACGGGGCGGCAGCCGATGCTCGGCGTCAAGCCGTCGGAGCTGCACCAGCGCATCGGCTTCGTGTTCGGCTCGCGCAACGAAGTCGAGCGCATCGAGCGCTACCACCAGGAGCTGGTGCCCACCGAGGCGCCGGCGCCGCTGTTCGCCCCCCGCAGCCTCTTCAGGGCCTGACGCCATGTCCGAACGCCACCCCATCATCGCGATCACCGGCTCCTCGGGCGCCGGCACGACCTCGGTCACGCGCACCTTCGACAACATCTTCCGGCGCGAGAACGTGCGCGCCGCCGTCATCGAGGGCGACAGCTTCCACCGCTACGACCGCAAGGAGATGCGCGAGCGCCAGGCGCAGGCCGAGAAGGCCGGCAACAAGAACTTCAGCCACTTCGGCGCCGAGAACAACCTGTTCCCCGAGCTCGAGCAGCTGTTTCGCAACTACAGCGAGACCGGCGGCGGCCGGCGTCGCAAGTACCTGCATGATCCGGTGGAGGCCGCGCCGTACCAGCAGGATCCCGGCACCTTCACGCCGTGGGAGGACCTGCCCGGCGACACCGACATGCTGTTCTACGAGGGGCTGCACGGCGCGGTGGTCACGCCCGAGGTCAACATCGCCAAGTACCCCGACCTGCTGATCGGCGTGGTGCCGGTGATCAACCTGGAGTGGATCCAGAAGCTCTACCGCGACAAGAACGTGCGCGGCTACAGCGCCGAGGCGGTGACCGACACCATCCTGCGCCGCATGCCCGACTACGTGCACTACATCTGCCCGCAGTTCGCCCACACGCACGTGAACTTCCAGCGCGTGCCGGTGGTCGACACCAGCAACCCGTTCATCGCGCGCGACATCCCGAGCGCCGACGAGAGCATCTGCGTGATCCGCTTCGCCAACCCCAAGGGCATCGACTTCCCGTACCTGCTGAACATGATCGACAACTCGTGGATGAGCCGTGCCAACACCATCGTGGTGCCCGGCGGCAAGATGGAGCTGGCGATGCAGCTGATCTTCACGCCGTTCATCTGGCGCATGATGGAGCGCCGCCAGCGCAGCCGGGGAGCCCTGTGATGGCCGGCACCTCCACCGATCGCGTGCAGCGGCCCGACAGCGGCCGCTTCGACCCGCGCGCCAACGCGCTGCGCGCGCTGGCCATCGACGCCGTGCAGCAGGCCAACTCCGGCCACCCCGGCGCGCCGATGGGCATGGCCGAGATGGCGCTCGCGCTGTGGGGCACGCACCTCGCGCACAACCCCGCCAACCCGCGCTGGAGCGAGCGCGACCGCTTCGTGCTCAGCAACGGCCATGCGTCGATGCTGCTGTACGCGCTGCTGCATCTCACCGGCTACGAGCTGCCGCTCGACGAGCTGAAGCGCTTCAGGCAACTGCACAGCAAGACGCCGGGGCATCCCGAGGTCGGCCTCACGCCGGGCGTCGAGACCACCACCGGCCCGCTGGGGCAGGGCCTGGCCAACGCCGTGGGCATGGCGCTGGCCGAGAAGCTGCTCGCCGACCAGTTCAACCGGCCCGGGCACGCGATCGTCGACCACCACAGCTACGTCTTCCTCGGCGACGGCTGCCTGATGGAAGGCATCAGCCACGAAGCCTGCTCGCTCGCCGGCACGTGGAAGCTCGGCAAGCTGATCGCGCTGTACGACGACAACGGCATCAGCATCGACGGCGCGGTGCAGGCCTGGTTCGGCGACGACTCGGCGGCGCGCTTCGCCGCCTACGGCTGGCAGGTGATCGGCCCCGTCGACGGCCACGACGTGGAGGCGGTGAGCGCCGCCATCGCGACGGCCAAGTTGAGCGCCGACCGCCCGAGCCTGATCGTCTGCCGCACCACCATCGGCCGTGGCTCGCCGAACCGCGCCGGCACCGCCAAGGCGCACGGCGAGCCGCTCGGCGCCGACGAGGTGGCCGCCACGCGCGCGGCGATCGGCTGGCCGCATGGCCCGTTCGAGATACCGGCCGACATCGCCGCGGCGTGGAGCGCACGCCAGGCCGGCGCCGCGCGCGAGGCCGAATGGTCGCAGCGTTTCGCGGCCTACCGGCGTGCGTTTCCGGAGCTGGCGGCGGAATACGAGCGCCGCATGCGCGGCGAGCGCCCGGCCGACTGGGCGGCCGTGCGCGCCGCGGCGCTGGCCGAGTTCGGCGGCAGCGGCGAGACGGTGGCCACGCGCAAGGCCTCGCAGAAGGTGCTGTCGCTGATCGCGCCGCGCGTGAGCGAATTGCTCGGCGGCAGCGCCGACCTCACCGGCAGCAACCTCACCGACTTCCCCGGCTGCGGCGCGGTGCGCGCCGGCGCTGCGGGTGGCCGCCACGTCAACTACGGCGTGCGCGAATTCGGCATGGCCGCGGTGATGAACGGCATGGCGCTGCACGGCGGCTTCGTGCCCTATGGCGGCACCTTCCTCACCTTCAGCGACTACAGCCGCAACGCGATCCGCATGGCCGCGCTGATGCAGCAGCGCGTGGTGCATGTGTTCACGCACGATTCGATCGGCCTCGGCGAGGACGGCCCCACGCACCAGGCGGTCGAGCATGCCGAGAGCCTGCGGCTGATCCCCGGCCTCGACGTCTGGCGCACCTGCGATCTCGCAGAGACGGCGGTGGCCTGGATCCACGCGCTCGAAGGGCCCGCGCGGCCGAGCGCGCTGCTGCTGTCGCGGCAGAACCTGCCGCCGCAGCCGCGCAGCGCCGAGCAGCTGGCGCAGGCGCAACGCGGCGGCTACGTGCTGAGCGAGCGGCCGAATGCGCGTGCGGTGCTGATCGCCACCGGCTCCGAGGTGGCGCTGGCGATGCAGGTGCAATCGCTGCTCGAGGCCCGCGGCCTGGCGGTGAGCGTGGTGTCGATGCCGTCGACCAGCGTGTTCGATCGCCAGGAGCGCGCGTATCGCGAGGCCGTGCTCGGCGGCGCGCTGCCGCGCTTTGCCATCGAGGCCGGCGTCACGCGCGGCTGGGGCGCCTACGGCTGCCGGCTGGCCTTCGGCGTCGACCGCTTCGGCGAATCGGCGCCGGGGCCGGCGGTGTATCGCCACCTCGGGCTCACGCCCGAGGCGATCGGCGAGCGCATCGCGGCCGAACTGGGCCGCGCAAGCGCGGGTGAGCTGGCGCGATGATCCGCGCCATCGTCTGGGACGTCGACGGCACGCTCGCCGAGACCGAGCATGACGGGCATCGCGTGGCGTTCAACCACGCCTTCGAGGCGATGGGGCTGCCGTGGCGCTGGGACGAGGCGCACTACGGCGCGCTGCTGCGCATCACCGGCGGGCGCGAACGGCTGCTGCACGACATGGCGCGGCGCAGCGACGCGCCGGTGCTGGCCGACGAGCGCATCGCGCTCGCGCACGAGCTGCATCGGCGCAAGACCGCGCGCTATGCCGAGCTGATGCGCGAGCGGCCCACGCCGTTGCGCGACGGCGTGCGCGAGCTGATCGACGCCGCGCTCGCCGACGGCTGGCGCATGGCCATCGCCACCACCACCAGCCGTGCCAACGTGGCCGCGCTGCTCGGTCACCATTTCGGCACGCCCTGGTCGCGGGTGTTCGAAGCCGTCGTCTGCGGCGAGGACGTGCGGCACAAGAAGCCCGACCCCGAGGTCTACCAGCGCTGCCTGCAAGTGCTTGCGCTCGAGCCCACCGAAGCGGTGGCGATCGAGGATTCTCCGGGCGGCGTGGCCGCCGCGCAGGCCGCAGGCGTGCCGGTGGTCGTGACGCGCAGCCACTACTTCGCCGATGCGCCGATCGATGCCGCCGTCGCGATCGGGCCCGGGCTGCACACGCGCGAGGGCTGGCGCCCGGCGCTGCAGCGCGGCCCCGGCGGCGTCGGCGTCGACGATCTGCGGCACTGGTGCATGCAGATGGAGTCGGTCTCGCACCTGCCTTGATGCGGCGCCGCCGAGCCTGACCGCAGCGCCGGCGGGTTTGCGCTGCGTCAAGCACATCGCGCGCGTTCGTGCAACAGGTCGCACAAGGCGGCCGACGAACGGTCGGCCTCGTTGCGTCTGTTCACATCCGACGCAACTGCACGCGCATCGGCACCACGCCTCACAGTTTCGGGTGCGACGGTTCGTAAGGAGGCTGCGCAATGCCAACTTCTTGACGCAAATGGGGCATGGCGTTCCGTGAAGATGCCGCTGCGCGCCGAGCAGGCCTTAAGGCCGAGCCGAAGCCGCGATGCGACATCCGTCACCCATGCCTTCCAACCTCGCCGCTCACGCGACACGTCCTCGTGCCTTTCACGCCGCCGCCGCCCGCGCGCCGGCGCGAGGCCAGTGGTTCGCCCGCGACGAGGCGATCATGGGCACGGCCATCCATGTGGAGCTGTGGTGCGACGACGCGGTGACCGGGCGCGCTGCGGCCGACGCGGTGATCCGCGAGATGCACCGCATCGATCGCGCGATGAGCCCGTACAAGCCCGACTCGGAGCTGTCGCGCATCAACCGCGAGGCCCATGCTGCAGCGGTGAGCGTGAGCCACGAGCTGTTCACGCTGCTGCAACGCGCGCAGCACTTCTCGCGCCTGTCCGACGGCGCGTTCGACATCACCTATGCGGCGGTCGGGCATCTGTACGACTACCGCGCCGGCGTGCGGCCCACGGTCGAGGCGCTCGAGCGCGCACGGCAGGCCGTGGGCTGGCGCATGCTGCAGCTCGACGCGGCCGCGCGCAGCGTGCGCTTCGCGCGCGACGGCATGCGCATCGATCTCGGCGGCTTCGCCAAGGGCCATGCGGTCGACAACTGCGTGGCGCTGCTGCGCGACCACGGCATCGCCCACGCCATCGTCTCGGCGGGAGGCGACAGCCGCGTGCTCGGCGACCGCCGCGGCCGCCCGTGGAGCGTGGCGGTGCGCGATCCGCGCAACGCCGATGCCATCGTCGCCGTGCTGCCGCTGGAGGACACCTCGATCTCCACCTCGGGCGACTACGAGCGCTACTTCGAGTGCGACGGCGTGCGCCATCACCACCTGATCGATCCACGCACGGGTGAATCGCCGCGCACGGTACGCAGCGTCACGATCCTCGCCGCCGACGGCCTCACGTGCGAGGCCTTGGGCAAGTGCGTGTTCGTAATGGGACTGGATAAAGGCATGCGATGGGTCGAATCGCTGCCGGGTGTCGACGCCATCGTGGTCGATGCTGCAGGGGCCTTGCATGTCTCCTCGGGGCTGATGGACGCACGTCCGCAGCGCGAGGGCGACACCCCGCAATGATTCGACGACATTCAAGGAGGCGGAGATGAGCAAGCGGTATCGGATCCGGGATGGCATGGGCGCCGGCAGCGCGCTGACGTTGCTGGCGCTGGTGGTGGCGGGCTGCTCCGGCAGCGGCAGCAGTTCCGACACGGTGGCCGTCAACGGCGACGTGCCCATCGTCTACGCGAAGCGCGTGAACACGCTGACCATCAACCCGACCAACGGCTCGCCGTTCGCGGCCGGCGGCGACCTGATCGTCCGCGAGAAGAGTTCGCCCAGCGCGCCCGAGCACAACATCACCGAGCAGTTCACGCAAGGCACGGGCGACGCGTCCGACCCCGAGGTGTCGTACGACGGCAAGAAGATCGTCTTCTCGATGCGCTGCCCCACCAGCAACACGGCGCAGATCGACGGCCAGCCGGCCTGCACCGGCCGCTGGAACATCTGGGAATACACGCTGCCGGCCAGCGGCTTCACCGGCGGCAGCTATCGCCGCATCACCGCGTCGACCACCGACGACGACGTCGACCCGTACTACCTGCCCGGCGGCAAGGGCTTCGTGTTCGCGTCGAACCGGCAGACCAAGACCAAGGCGCTCAACGGCGCGGCCATCGGCGCGCAGCCGTACTTCGCGCTCGACGAGTACGAACGCGAGCGCGTGCTGAACCTGCACACGATGACCGCCGACGGCGGCGCGATCACGCAGATCTCGGTCAACCAGAGCCACGACCGCAACCCGGTGATCCGCGAGAACGGCATGGTCATGTTCTCGCGCTGGGAGCACGTGGGCCAGAAGAACCGCTTCGCGATCTTCCAGGTCAAGCCCGACGGCACCGACATGTTCGTGTTCTACGGCGCGCTGAGCCCGGGCAACAGCTTCCTGCACCCGCGCGAGATGGACTCGCGCGGCCCCTACAAGGGCCAGCTCGCATCGTCGCTGATGCCGCTGCAACGCTCGCAGGAAGGCGGCGCGCTGATGCTGATCGACGCGGCCAACTTCTCGGAGAACAACACCAAGGCCAACGCGCTGGTCGCGGCCACCGAGGGCCAGCGCCAGATGACGCAGCAGACGCTCAACGACGAGCGCGGCTTCTCGCTGTACGGCCGCATCACGACGCCGTATCCGCTGTGGGACGGCACCAACCGCATCCTGATGTCGTATCGGCCGTGCGAAGTGACGAAAAACGGCGTGGTCGTGTCCTGCGCGACGCTGACGCCCGAGGAGATCACGCGCCTGAGCAACACCGAGCGCATGGCCACCGACGTGGCGGCCGACACCGTGCAGGACAACGTGCCCGCGTCGTACGCGGTCTACATGTACGACCCGGCCACGCAGACGCAGCAGATCGTGGCCGCGCCGCCGGCGGGCTACATGTACACGGACCCGATAGCCATCCAACCGCGTCCCGAGCCGCAGGTGGCGCAGGACACGCTGGTCGACGCCCCGCTCGCCGCGCAGAACACCGGCTTGATCGAGGTGCGCAGCATCTACGACACCGACGGCCTGGACCGCATGGGCGAGACGATGCTCACCGCGGCCGAGCAGGGCGGCGCCTGCGATGGCGAATCGATCAAGAAGATCGCGCCCACCGACACGCTCGACACGCGCGCCCGCGTCGCCGACTTGAAGCGCATCAAGGACCCGGCCGACGTGGCCTACCAGTGCGCGCCGGCACGCTTCGTGCGCGCCTTCCGCGCGGTGCCGCCGCCGACTTCGGGCCTGGGCCTGCGCCGGGCCATCGGCGCCACCGATTTCGAGGAGCAGCAGATCCTCGGCTATGCGCCGGTGGAGCCTGACGGTTCGTTCAAGCTGCACGTTCCGGCCGACACGCCGCTGGGGCTGGCGATGCTCGACGCCAAGGGGCGCGCGATCCAGACGCACCTGAACTGGATCCAGGTGCGGCCCGGCGAACGCCGCACCTGCGACGGCTGCCACAGCCCGCGCCGCGGCGCATCGCTGAACTCCGGCGCCACCGTCGACACCGTGCCGGCGGCGTGGACGCCTGCGATGGCCACCGGCCACAGCAAGGGCGAGACCATGGCGTCCACGCGGACCCGCCTGGACCCGACGGCGCTGGACGTCAAGCCCGACATGGTGTCGGCCGACATCTGGGCCAACACCGCCGCCGGCGGCGTGGCGCGCCCGTCGATCTCGATCAAGTACACGGGCAACGCCAACCCGGCCGATGACCTGCAGGGCACGCCGGCGCCGAGCAACGGCCTCATCAACTACCCGCAGCACATCGCGCCGATCTGGACCCGTGCCCGCACGACCAACGGCGTGAACACCACCTGCACCGGCTGCCACAACGACCCGGCCAAGCTCGACCTGCGTTCGACCATGGCCGGCACCGGTCGCCTCACCTCGTACGAGGAGCTGCTGATCGGTGACCCGGTGATCGACCCCGCGACGGGCTTGCCGCAGATCCGCATCCGCAACGGCGAGCCCGAGGTCGTGCGTGGGTCGCCGCTGGTGGAGTCGATGCCGGGCAGCAACGCGCTGGGCATGACGCGCGCCAGCCGCCTGGGCGAGATCATGTGGGGCGAGGAGCTGAAGTCCAGCGCCGCTGCGCGTCAGGCGCATCCGAACCCGCCGAACACGGCGCCCGACCACGGCGCGATGCTCACCAAGGGCGAGCTGCGTCTGATGTCGGAGTGGATGGATCTCGGCGGCCAGTACTACAACGACCCGTTCGACGGCGGCGTGGCCACCGTCTCGCCGCTCAGCGAGGCGACGTTCGAGACGCAGGTGTTCCCGATCCTGTCGAGCACCTGCGCGGCGATGTGCCACCAGGCCGGCCTCGCCGGCTCGAACGTCGCGCCGGGCACCACGTTCGCCGGCAACCGCTTCGTGCTGACCGGCAGCGTGGAGGGCGACTACGGCGTGACGCTGTCGATGATCTCCGACACCTGCAGCCCCGCGACGAGCTACCTGCTGGCGCGGCCGTCGACCAACCCGCACCCCTCCGGCGGCACCGGCGCGGTGCTGCCGGTAGGCAGCGCCAACTACAACGCGATCGCCGCGTGGATCCAGAGCGGCTGCGCGGTGCAGACCGCCAATGCGAGGGCCCGAGCGCGATGACGGTATTCGAGCAGCGAACCCCGCGGTCCGCTGCGACGGTGCGATGCACCGTTGCAGCGGCCGCTGCCTTTGTGGTGCTGGCCGGCTGCGGCGGCAGCAGCCCGCTGGACAACCCCGACACGCTGGCCAACGGGCAGCTCAGCGGCGCGCAGAAGCTCGCCTTCGCGTACTTCCAGCGCTGCGTGTTCCCGATCTTCAATGCGCAGCTGCCGATCCGCATCAACGGCCAGACGTCGATCAACACCTGCGCGGCGTCGGGTTGCCACGACAACGCATCGGGCACCGGTGGCGCATTTCGCGTCATACCCAACGCTCAACCGGTCGACGTGACGAATCCGGCCAACACCGCTGACATCATCCGTGGCAGCGACATGTACAAGAACTTCTACTCCGCACAGGGCGAGGTCGTCTTCGGCTCGCCGCTCGCCTCGCGCCTGCTGGCCAAGCCGATGGTCAACAACGTGCTGCACGGCGGCGGCGTGATCTTCGACAGCGCCGCCGATCCCAATGCCCGCACCATCGAGTACTGGATCAACCACCCGGTGGCCAGCGGGCAGAGCGAGTTCTCCACCACCACCGGCATGTTCACGCCGGACAACCCCAACACCGGAGCCTGCAACACACAATGAAACGCGCCCTGGTTCTGTGGGCCGCCCGGAGCCGGGAGCTGTGGTGCGCGAGCCTGTTCGCCCTGGGGCTGCTGGTCGGTGCGGCATGGCCCGGTGCCGCACGGGCACAGGCGGAGATCGCCGAACGCCTCAAGATCACCGATCCGTACATCGAGCTGCGCACCGGCCCGGGCCGCGGCTATCCGATCTTCTACGTCGCCGCGCGCGAGGAGTGGATCGCGCTCGAGCTGCGCGCCACCGACTGGTACAAGGTTCGCACCGACAACGGCCGCGAAGGCTGGGTGCACCGCTCGCAGCTGGTGACCACGCTCACCGATGCCGGCGTGCCCAAGAGCTTCCGCGACGTCGCGCTCGACGACTACCTCGCGCGCCGCGTGCAGCTCGGCGCGGCCTGGGGCAAGTTCAAGACCGAGCCGATGCTCAAGCTGTGGACGAGCTACAAGCTCTCCGAAACGCTCAGCATCGAAGGCACCGTCGGCCAGGTGCAGGGCCTGTTCTCGGGCACCGACATCTGGCACGTCAACCTGATGTCGGAGCCTTGGTCGGACCAGCGCCTGTCGCCGTTCTTCGCCATCGGCGTCGGCCGCTTCAAGAACCTGCCGAACCAGACGCTCGTCGGCGCCATTCCCACCGACGCCAAGCTCTCCAACGCCTCGCTGGGCCTGCGCTACTACCTGACCGACCGCTTCGTGATCCGCACCGACTACTCGATCTACACCGCGTTCATCGGCGACACGCGCACCGGCGAATACCGCGCCAAGACGATCGGCCTGTCCTTCTTCTTCTGAGCAAGACCATGCACAAGATCGCGCTCCTCGCAGCCCTCACCACCGCCGCACTCGCGGCGCCGCCCGCGCCGGCGCAGACCGCGCCGGCCGCACCCGCCGCCGGCACGCCGAACGCCACCTCCAGCGAGCAGGTCATCCAGCCGCAGGTCGAGCGCAGGCAGATCAAGTTGCCCAAGCTGCCGTCGAAGGACTTCGAGATCGGCCTGTACACCGGCACCTACGCGGTGCAGAACTTCGGCAGCAATCTCGTCTATGGCGTGCGCCTGGGCTACCACGTCAGCGAAGACATCTTCGTGCAGGGCGTCTACGGGCAAACCAAGGTCAGCGACGAGAACTTCCGCCTGATCCTGCCCAACGGCCTGTTCGCGCACCCGACCGAGACGCTGAAGTACTACAACCTCTCGGCCGGCTACAACGTGCTGCCCGGCGAGGTGTTCTTCGGCAAGAACACGGCCTTCGCGTCGTCGCTGTACCTGATCGGCGGCGTAGGCAGCACCAACTTCGTCGACAGCACCAAGATCAACCGCCGCAGCCGCCAGACCATCAACTACGGCGGCGGGCTGCGCGTGATGTTCCTCGACCGCCTCTCGGCGCAGGTCGACGTGCGCCAGCACCTGTTCACGCTCGACATCCTCGGCCGCAACGAGACCACCAAGAACCTCGAGTGGACCGCCGGCCTGAGCTACTACTTCTGATCGCGTAACGCCAGAGCAACATGCACCAAACCGCCTTCACCCGCCGCCTGCTGCGCCTCGCGCTGGTCGCCGCTCTCGCTGCCGGCAGCGCGCTGGCCATGGCTGCCTCGCTCGCGCTGCAGGCGCAGGCGCCCGACTTCACGCTGCGCACGCTCGACGGCAAGAACCTGCGCCTGGGCGAGCAGCGCGGCCAGGTCGTGCTGGTGAACTTCTGGGCCACCTGGTGCGGCCCGTGCCGGCAGGAGATGCCGCACCTGAACAAGCTCTACGACAAGTACAAGAACTCCGGCTTCGTGCTGCTGGGCGTCAATGTCGACGAGGACACGCGCAACGCCGTGGCCGTGGCCGACAAGCTCGGCGTGCGCTTCCCGGTGCTAGCCGACGCCGACAAGCGTGTCAGCAAGCAGTACGACCTGAGCGCCATGCCCTCGACGGTGCTGATCGACCGCGACGGCCGCGTGCGCCACGTGCACCGCGGCTACCAGAACGGCTACGAGAACACCTACGACCGACAGATCCGGGAGCTTCTCAAGGAATGAGCACCCACTCGACACAACCGACCATGCGCCGCAGCTTCGCGGCGTTCGCGCTGGCCGCTGCGCTGCTCGGCCTGGGCGGCTGCGCGATCGAGCCGTGGGTCAAGCCCTACGAGCGCGAGCGCCTGGCCGATCCGATCATGAACGTCGCCCGCGAATCGCTGGCGGCGAAGAACCGCGAGCACATCCGCGAGGTGCGCGAGGGCTCGCGCGGCGGCAACGGCGTGCAAGGAGGCGGCTGTGGCTGCAACTGATCTCCTGGCCTGCTTGGCGCGCGCCGTGCGGCAGATTCGCGCTGCGCTGCGCCGCACGCCCGCGGCGCAGGTGGCGGCGCCGGTGGCCGGCCTCGTCGGCGGTGCGCTGTCGAGCGGCGCTGCCGAGGCCGTCACGCTGCCCGAGGATCGTGCCGAGGCGCTGTACCACGTGTACGACGGCGGCGGCGTGCGCGCCAGCGGCCCGGCGCTGCTGGTGCGCAAGAGCCTGTTCGACAAGGTGTCGCTGTCGGGCAGCTACTACGTCGACATGGTCAGCAATGCGTCGATCGACGTCGTCACCACCGCCAGCCCGTTCAAGGAAACGCGCAACGAGTACGGCATCGGCCTCGACTACGTGTACCGCGATGCGCTGCTCAACCTGTCGGTCACGCGCAGCAAGGAGCCCGACTACCTGGCCGACGGCGTGAGCATGGACGTCTCGCAGGAGGTGTTCGGCGGCATGACGACGATCACGCTCGGCTACTCGCGCGGCGCCGACAAGGTCGGCCGCAAGGGCGACGTGGGCTACTTCGACCATGCCAAGCACTGGCGCTACCGCACCGGCGTGACGCAGATCCTCACGCCGCGCTGGCTCGCGAGCCTGAACCTCGAGGCGGTGTCGGACGACGGCTTCCTCGGCAGCGCCTATCGCGCCGCGCGCGTGTTCGGCGCCGCCGTGCCCGAGCGCAACCCGCGCACGCGGTCGAGCCGCTCGATCAAGCTCGGCAGCGTGGCCGAGATCATGCCGCGCACGTCGATCCAGGGCAGCTACCGCTACTTCTACGACACCTGGGACATCAAGGCCCACACGCTGGAGTTCGGCGCCAGCAAGTACGTCGGCGAATCGTTCCTGATCGACGCCACGCTGCGCTACTACAAGCAGGGCCACGCGCTGTTCTACAGCGACAACGCGCTGGCCGAGACCGCCTACGTGTCGCGCAACCGGCAGCTGAGCGCGTTCCACTCCATCGCGCCGGGCGCGAAGGTGACCTATGTCTACAAGCAGGTGCCCGGCCAGTACGAGATCAAGGCCCACCTGAACTACGAGTACATCCAGTACAAGTTCTCCGACTTCACCGACATCCGCACCGGCAAGCCGTACGACTACGGCGCGCATGTGCTGCAGTTGATGGCCACCGCCACGTTCTGACACAAAGACCTCACCGAGGAAGTGCAGCATGAAGCCTCGCATGACAACCCGACTCCTCCAGATCGCCGCGCTCGGCGCGGCGCTGGCCTTCAGCGCGCTGCCGGCAGCGGCCGCCGATGCGCCGGCAGCCGCCCCCGCGACCACCACCACCGCGACCACCACCGCCGCGGCGCCGGCCACCGCGCCGCAGGCCGCGCCGGCCAGCCTCGACAACCGCATCCAGGACCTCAAGGGCGACGTGATCCGCCTGAACCGCGACCTGATGGTGCTCGAAGAGGAGCTGCTGTTCCCGGCCAGCACGCAGGTGGCGCTGTTCGTGTCGATGGACGTCGGCAAGCTGTTCGAGCTCGACTCGGTGCAAATCAAGCTCGACGACAAGGTCGTCACCAGCTACCTCTACACGCCCAACGAGGTGGCGGCGCTGCATCGCGGCGGCGTGCAGCGCGTCTTCGTCGGCAATCTCAAGGCCGGCAACCACGAGATCGTGGCCTTCTTCACCGGCAAGGGCCCGCACGACCGCGACTACAAGCGCGGCACGACGATCAAGTTCGACAAGACCACCGATCCCAAGTACATCGAGCTGCGCATCAAGGATTCCACCGGCAAGCTGCAGCCCGAATTCGACGTCAAGGTCTGGCAATAAGGGCGATGCACAACTTCCGTTCGTTGACCCTGCTGGCGCGCGGCGTGGCCGCCGCGCTCGCCTGTGCCGGCGCCGTGGCGCTGGCGCAGGACAAGGCCGTGCCTGCAACAGCGCCCGACGCCACGCGCGAGGCCAAGGCCGACGCCTACAAGGTCCGCCCGGTGCTTGCTCCGCACTACGGCGACACGCTGTTCCGCTTCTACCAGGACCAGTACTTCTCGGCCATCACGAGCCTGATGGTCTCGCAGCACTTCGATCGCGTGAGCCAGCATGCCGACGAGGCCGAGGTGCTGCGCGGCGGCATGCTGCTGTCCTACGGCATGCACCACGAGGCCGGCCGCATCTTCGCGCAGCTGATCGACAAGGGCGCGCCGCCGGCGGTGCGCGACCGCGCGTGGTACTTCCTCGCCAAGATCCGCTACCAGCGCGGCTTCATCGCCGAGGCCGAGGAGGCGATCGCGCGCATCGAGGCTCCGCTGCCCGGCGCGATGCAGGAAGACCGCGCGCTGCTGCAGGCGCAGCTGCTGATGGCCAAGGCCGACTACGCCGGCGCCGCGGCGGTGCTCGAGACGCTGGCCAAGAGCAGCGACGTGGGCACCTATGCCCGCTACAACCTCGGCATCGCGTGGCTGCGCGCCGGCGATGCCGAGCGCGGCATCAAGCTGCTCGACGAGATCGGCAAGACGCCGGTGGCCAGCGAGGACCTGAAAGCCCTGCGCGACAAGGCCAACGTGGCGCTCGGCTTCGCCGCGCTGCAGGGCGAGAAGCCCGAGGCCGCGCGCGCCTACCTCGAACGCGTGCGCCTGTCGAGCATGCTGGCCAACAAGGCGCTGCTCGGCTTCGGCTGGGCGTCGGCGTCGCTCACCGAATACAAGAAGGCGCTGGTGCCGTGGCAGGAGCTCACCGCGGGCCAGCGCGACAGCGGCGACGCCGCCGTGCTCGAGGCGCGCATGGCCGTGGCCCATGCCTACGGCGAACTCGGCGCGTTCGGCCAGTCGCTCGACAGCTACAAGGACGCCATCGGCGCCTACGAGCGCGAGCACGTGGCGCTCGACGAGTCGATCGCGGCGATCCGCAGCGGCAAGCTCGTGCAGGGCCTGCTCGAACGCAACCCGGGCGACGAGATGGGCTGGTTCTGGACCATCCGCGAACTGCCCGAGCTGCCGCATGCCAGCCACCTGACGCAGGTGCTGGCGCAGCACGAATTCCAGGAGGCGTTCAAGAACTGGCGCGACCTGCGCTTCCTGGCTGGCAACCTGCAGGGCTGGGTCGATACGCTGGGCGTCTACAACGACATGCTCGCCAACCGGCGGCAGGCCTATGCCGAGCGCCTGCCGGGCGTGATGGCGCGCGCGAGCGACGGGCGCCTCGCCGAACTCGCGGTGCGCGGTGCCTTGCTCGGCGGCGAGTTGGCCAGTGCAGAGAACGCGGCCGACGGCCTCGCGTTCATGAACGACAAGGAGCGCGAACAGATGGATCGCATCAAGTCGATCCAGGCCACGCTGTCGCGCATGGGCGACGATGCGCAGAGCGCGCAGGCGCGCGAACGGGCGCGGCTGGTTGCCGGCGCCCACGTCTGGAACCTCGCGCAGTCGATCCCCGATCGGCTGTGGCGGGCGCGCAAGGCCTTGACGCTGGCCGACGCCGGCATCTCCGAGGCGCGCCAGCGCGAAGCGGCGCTGGCCCGCGCCAAGCACGACGAGCCGGCGCGCCACGAGCAGTTCGCCCAACGCATCGCCGCACTCGGCCGCCAGGTGCAGGCGCTGATCCCGAAGGTGGCGGCGCTCACCAACGAACAGCAGGGCTATGTGCAGGAACTCGCCGTGGCCGAGCTGACGCGCCAGCAGGAACGCCTGGCCGCCTACACCACGCAGGCGCAATTCGCCGTGGCCCAGCTCTACGACCGCGCCGCGCTGGCGCGCTCCTCCGATGCGAGCAAGTAGCCCCACGCTGAGCGCGCTGGCCGTGGCGCTCGCGCTCGCCGGTTGTGCCGGCAAGCGCACCGTGCCCGAGGACACCGCGCCGACGCTGAAGTCGCTGTCGGGCCAGGAAGCCGAGCTGCCGCAGGACAAGGGCATCCAGGCCGACGTGGGCGATGCGATCGCCGCCTACCGCAAGTTCCTCGACACCTCGCCCAAGGCCGCGCAGCGCAACGAGGCGATGCGCCGCCTCGGCGACCTGTCGATGGACGAGGCCGACAACCGTCTGGCCAGCGGCGCCACGAATTCGCCCGACTACAAGGCCGCGATCGGCCGCTATCAGGAGTACCTCAAGGCCTACCCCAACGATCCGGGCAACGACCGCGTGCTCTACCAGCTCTCGCGGGCCTACGAACAGAACGGCGATCTCGAGACGGCGCTGAAGTGGCTCGACCGTCTGGTGTCGGAGTTCCCGAAGACGCACTACTTCGACGAGGCGCAGTTCCGCCGCGGCGAGCTGCTGTTCACCACGCGCGACTACGCCAGGGCCGAGAAGGCGTTCGCGCTCGTGATGCAGGGCGATTCGGCCAACCCGTACCGTGAACGCTCGCTCTACATGCACGGCTGGTCGCTGTTCAAGCAGGGCCGGCTCGAAGACGGCTTGAAGTCGTTCATGGGCGTGCTCGACCGCAAGCTCGCCGGCAAGCGCGACCCCGGCGGCGAGCTCGATGCCATCCCCGGCCTCACGCGCGCCGACCGCGAGCTGGTGGAAGACACCTTCCGCGTCACGTCCTTGAGCCTGCAGAACCTGCAGGGCGCCGAGAGCATCGCGCCGCTGATCACCAGCGACGAGCGCCGCAGCTACGAGTTCCGCGTCTACCAGCAGCTCGGTGAGCTGTACCTCAAGCAGGAGCGCATCAAGGACGCTGCCGACACCTTCGGCGCCTTCGCGCGCCGCCAGCCGCTGCACGAACAGGCGCCGCTGCTGCAGGCGCGCGTGATCGAGATCTACCAGCGCACCGGCTTCGCCACGCTGGCCCTGGACGCGAAGAAGGACTACGTCTCGCGCTACGGCATCGCGAGCGAGTTCCGCAAGGCCAACGCCGAGGGCTGGGAGAAGGCCCAGCCGCTGGTGAAGACGCACCTCACCGAGCTGGCGCGCCACTATCACGCGAGCGCGCAGAAGAGCAAGGCAAGCGCCGACTACCAGGAGGCCGTGCGCTGGTATCGCGCCTACATCGCCTCGTTCCCCAAGGATCCCGAGGCGGCGCAGAACAACTTCCTGCTCGCCGAGCTGCTGTTCGAAGACAAGCGCCTCGCCGAGGCCGCGGTCGAATACGAGAAGTCGGCCTACGGCTATCCGCAGCATGCCAAGAGCGCCGATGCCGGCTATGCCGCGCTGCTCGCCTACGCGGGCCAGGAGAAGCAGGCCGCGGCAGCCGATCTGCCGAAGCTGCAGCGCGCGGGCGTCGACAGCGCGCTGCGCTTCGCCAAGGCGTTCCCGAAGGATGGCCGCAACGGCCAGGTGCTCGCCAACGCCGCCGAGAAGCTGTTCGCCCTCGGCGACGGCGAACGCGCCGCGGGCGTGGCGCAGCAGGTGCTGGCGCTCGAGCCGCCGGCCGACGCGGCGCAGCGCCGTGTGGCCTGGACGGTGGTGTCGCACGGCGCCTTCGAGCGCGGCAAGTACGCCGAGGCCGAGAAGGGCTATGCCGAGGTGATCGCGCTGACACCCGAGAAGGACGCGCGCCGCAACGAGCTCGTCGAGCGCATGGCGGCCTCGGTCTACAAGCAGGGCGAGAAGGCGCGCGCCGACGGCGACCTGCGCGCCGCGGTGGGCCACTTCGACCGCGTGGCGGCCGTGGCGCCGGCGTCCAGCGTCCGCGTGACGGCGCAGTTCGACGCCGCGGCGGCGCTGATCGCGTTGAAGGACTGGGACAACGCCACCCGCGCGCTGGAGGCCTTCCGCCAGCAGCACCCCAACCATCCGCTGGCGGCCGATGTCGGCGCCAAGCTCTCGGTGGCTTACCTGGAGAAGGGCAACTGGTCGCAAGCGGCCGGCGAGTTCGAGCGCGTGGCCGCGACCGCCAAGGACGACAAGATCGCCCGTGGCGCGCTGTGGCAGGCCGCCGAGCTGCACGAGAAGGGCAACGCCAAGCCGGCGGCGGTGAAGGCCTACGAGCGCTACCTGAAGCTCTATCCCGATCCGCTGCAGACCAACCTCGAGGCGCGATACCGCCTGGCGCAGATCGCCAAGGCCGATGGCAATGCGGCGCGCGAGCGCACGCTGATGACCGAGATCTACAAGGCCGACCAGGCCGGCGGCGCCGCGCGCACCGACCGCACGCGCCACCTCGGCGCCTTGGGCGCGCTGGCGATGGCCGAGCCGGCGCTGCAAGCGTATCGAAACGTAGCGCTGGTCGAGCCGCTGGCGAAGAACCTCAAGCTCAAGAAACAGAAGATGGAAGAGGTGCTGAAGGCCTATGCCGTGGCCTCGCAGGCCGGCGTGGCCGAGGTCACGACGGCTGCGACTTATCACACTGCCGCGGTCTATCAGGACTTCGGCAAGGCTATGCTGAGTTCGCAACGACCGAAGAAGCTGTCGAAGGTCGAACTCGAGCAATACAACGTGATGCTCGAGGAGCAGGCTTTCCCGTTCGAGGAGAAGGCCGCCGAACTGCACGAGATGAACGCCAGGCGCACCACCACCGGCATCTATGACAAGTGGGTGAAGGAGAGCTTCACCGCGCTGGCGCAGCTGCGGCCGGTGCGCTACGGCAAGGCCGAACGCAGCGAGGGCGTGATCGATGCGATCCGCTGACCGTTTGCGCACGCATCTCGCGCCGCTGCTGGCGGCGTGGGTGCTCGCCGGCTGCGCATCAATGGCCGAGCCGATGCAGTTCGTGCGCGACACCGCGGCCAAGGTGGCCGATGCGGTGGCGCCGGCGCCGGCGGCATCGGCAGCATCTGCACCCGAGCCCGCTCGCGTTGCCGCTGCAGCGCCGAGCGCATCGGCGCCGATCGTCGCCCCGGTGGCTGCCCCTGTGGCCGTCGAATCACCGGTCGATGCGCAGGCGCAGGCCGCGTTCGACCAGGCCCGCCGCGCGCTGCGCGCCGGCCGCACCGACGAAGCCGAGCGCGGCTTCCGCGCGCTGGCCGACAAGCATCCCGAGCTCGGCGGTGCGCACGCCAACCTCGGCGTCATCTACCGGCAGGCCGGCAAGATGCCCGAGGCGGTGGCGGCGATGGAAAAGGCCGTGAAGGCGAGCCCGAAGCAGGCGGTGTTCCACAACCAGCTCGGCATCACCTATCGCCACGCCGGCCAGTTCACGAAGGCCAAGGAGGCCTACGAGCGCGCGATCGAGCTCGACCCGAACTACGCCTCGCCGTACCTGAACCTCGGCATCCTGAGCGACCTGTACCTGCGCGACAACCAGCGCGCGCTCGAGATGTACATGCGCTTCCTCGTGCTCTCGCCCGGCGGCGACGCCACCGTCACCAAGTGGGTGGCCGAGATCAAGAACCGCAAGCCCGACCAGGTGCTCGTCAGCCACAAGGAGCGCGAATGAAACCGCCGGTGACGATGCAACCGCTGGTGACTGTGTTTTTCGCCATCGCCGTGACCGGTGCCACACCGGCCTTCGCGCAGGACCGCGCGGACATCGATCGCACGCAGATCATTGGCAACCGCGAACTGCCGAAGGTGCTCTACATCGTGCCGTGGAAGAAGCCGCTGCCCGGTGAGCTCTCCGGCAGGCCGCTGGGCGGCGTGCTCGACGAGGCACTCGGCCCGGTGGATCGCGATGTGTTCAGGCGCCAGGTGCGTTACGACGGCCAGACGCGTGCGCAGCCCGTGGCAACCAAATAGACCGACGAAGACCGCAACAGGAGAGATTTTGATGAGTGCGTTCGACACCGCCGTGAAGTTCTTTCAAGACAGCGGCCTGTTCATCTATCCGAGCATCCTGATCATGGCGCTTGGCCTGGCCATCGCGATCGAGCGCTTTGCCTTTCTCGCCCGCGCGCGCTCCGAGAACCGCAAGCTGTGGGACCAGATGCTGCCGATGCTGCAGAACGGCAAGTTCAAGGAGGTGCATCACCTCTCCGCCAAGAGCGACGCCGCGATCGGCAAGATCGTCACCAACGGCCTGCAGCGCATGCAGAGCCCCGGCCGCCGCGAGGACTTCGACGCCGCGATGGAAGAGGGCATGATGGAGATCGTGCCGCGGCTGGAGAAGCGCACCCACTACATCGCCACCTTCGCCAACGTGATCACGCTGGTCGGCCTGCTCGGCACCATCATCGGCCTCATCAAGGGCTTCACCGCGGTGGCGCAGGTCAACCCGGCCGAGAAGGCCGAGATGCTGTCGGCCTCGATCTCGATCGCCATGAACAACACCGCCTTCGCGCTGATGGTGGCGATCCCGTTCCTGCTGATCCACGCCTTTTTGCAGGCGCGCACGGCCGAGATCGTCGACGGCCTGGAGGCCGCGAAGATCAGCTTCCTCAACCTCGTGCAGCGCGTGAAGGCCGAAGCCGCTCCGGCGCGCTGACCCGCCGACGCCCCGCATCCGACACGAGGATCGCTCGTCATGCGAGTCAGACGCCTGCGCAAGGAAGTGGCCGCGCTGGAGGTCACCGCGTTCATCAACCTGATCGTGGTGCTGGTGCCGTTCCTGCTGTCGACGGCCGTGTTCACGCGGCTGTCGGTGATGGACATGGCGCTGCCGGCGCAGTCGCAGAACAAGCTCGAGCAGTTGAAGGGCAACGACCTCAAGCTCGAGGTCGTGATCCGCAAGGACGCGCTGGAGGTCGGTGACCGCATCGGCGGCCTGATCCAGCGCATCGACAACAAGGACAGCCACCACGACGTGAAGGCGCTCAACGCGCTGATGCTGCAGATCAAGCAGCGCTTCCCCGACACCAAGGCCGCGACGGTTCTGTCCGAGCCCGATACGTCGTACGACGCGCTGGTGCACGTGATGGACGCCGTGCGCTCGGGCCGCAGCGCCAACGGCGGCACCAAGCTCGTGCGCGTGGAGCTGTTCCCCGAGGTCGCCGTCGGCGACGCGCCGCTGCGCGGCGGCAAGGGAGGCGCCTGATGCACCTCACGCCGATCCAGAAGCGCGCCGCCCGCAAGGAGCGCAACAAGCAGCAGCTCGACCTGAACCTGGTGTCGCTGATCGACATCTTCACGATCCTGATCTTCTTCCTGCTGTCGGCGGCCACCGAGGTGGAGACGCTGCCCAGCTTCAAGGCCGTGAAGCTGCCGGAGTCGAATGCCGAGGCCCAGCCCAAGCAGACCATCGTGGTGACCGTCAGCGGCGAGGAGATCATCGTCGACGGCCGCAAGGTGGCCGACGTGGCCGAGGTCATGAAGCTCACCGACGACGTGATCCCCACGCTGAAGGCCGAGCTGGAGCTGCTGGCCAAGCGCCAGGTGCTGCGCAAGGAGAACCAGTCGACGCAGGCCGCGGTGACGATCATGGGCGACAAGGACATCCCCTACCGCCTGCTGCGCAAGGTGATGGTCACCAGCGCCAGAGCGAATTTCACCGACGTGTCGTTCGCGGTGCGACAGAGGCTCGAAGCATGACCGCAGCGGTGATTCACGCCATTTCGTTCCGCAGCTCGGTGCTGCCGTGGTCGCTGTCGCCCGAGGACGAGGCGCGCTTCAAGCGCATCCGCAACATCGTGCTGATCGTGAGCGCGCTGCTGTGCCTGCTGTTCCTGCTGCTGCCCAAGCCCAAGATCGATCGCACTGCCGTGGCCGAGCTGCCGCCGCAGCTGGCGCGCGTGCTGCTCGAGCGTGAAGCCGCGCCGCCGCCCCCGCCGCAGCCGGCCAAGGTCGAGAAGAAGGACGAGCAACCCGTTGCCAACGCCAACCCGAAGAAGCCCGACGATCCGAAGCCCGAGACGGTGAAGGAGCCGATGCCCGAGGCACGCCGCCCGCAGCCCAACAAGCCGCCGGGCGAGATCGAAGGCGCGCGCCGCAAGGCCGCGGGCGTGGGTCTGCTCGCCATGAAGGACCAGCTCGCCGAGATCCGCGGCGCGCCGGTGGCGGTGCAGCTCAACCAGGACATCAAGCCCGGCCCGGGCGTCGGCACCGGCAAGGGCCCGGGCGTGGGCGCCGGTGACGAGCAGGGCATTCCGGTGCGCGCACTGATCACCAGCAACGCCACCAACGGCTCCGGCGGCATCAACACCGCAGCGTTCAGCCGCAACACCGGCGGCGGTGGCCTGGCCGGCCGCGCGACCACGCTGGTCGAAGGCGTGGCCGGCGGCGGTGGTGGCGGCGGCTACGGCGCGGGCGGCGTGCGCGGCGACGGCACGGGCGCCGGCCGCGGCGGCGCCGGCGCCGGCGGTACGCTGCACAAGGGCGGCAGCGGCAAGGCCTCGCGTTCGATCGAGGAGATCAAGCTCGTCTTCGAACGCAACAAGGGTGCGATCTACGCGATCTACAACCGCGCGCTGCGCGAAGACCCGTCGCTGCAGGGCAAGGTGGTGCTCGAACTCAAGATCGCGCCGTCGGGCCAGGTCACCGATCTGCGCATCGTCTCCAGCGAGCTGAAGGCGCACGAGCTCGAGGCCAAGCTGCTGGCGCGCATCCGGCAGTTCGACTTCGGCGCCAAGGACGTCGACCTCATGGTCGTCTCCTGGCCGGTGGACTTCCTGCCGTCGTAGCGCCGGGCCGGCGCCGGGTCAGCCGACGTCCACCGGCTGGCGCCGAAGGGCGACGCGCCGCGCCATCGACACCACGCCGAGCACCACCGCGCCAGCGGTGATGCCCACCAGCGCATCGGCCAGCAGCGGCCACAGCGCGGCGGCCACGCCGCCCAGCCGCTGCGTCACGGCCTCGATGCCATGGTGCAGCGCCGGCACGCCGTGCGCCACGATGCTGCCGCCGACGAGGAACATCGCCGCCGTGCCGGCCACCGACAGCGACTTCATCAACCACGGTGCGGCGCGCAACAGCGCGGCACCGAGCGCGGGCCGCACGCGCGCCGGCGGCACGCGCTGCGCCATGCGGCTCCAGTACAGACCCAGGTCGTCGAGCTTCACGATCGCGGCCACGAGGCCGTAGACGCCCACCGTCATCGCGAGCGCGATGCCCACCAGCACCGCCAGGCGGGTGCCGAACGGCGCGCCGGCCACCGTGCCGAGCGCGATCACGATGATCTCGGCCGAGAGCACGAAGTCGGTGCGCACGGCGCCCTTGATCTTCTCGCGCTCGAAGGCCACGATGTCCACGGCCGGATCGGCCATCGCCTCGAGCAGCTCGCTGTGGTGCTGCGCATCCTCGGCGCGGCTGTGCACGAAGCGGTGCACCAGTTTCTCGAAGCCCTCGTAGCAGAGGTAGGCGCCGCCGATCATCAGCAGCGGCGTCACCGCCCATGGCGCCCAGGCGCTGATGGCCAGCGCCAGCGGCACCAGGATTGCCTTGTTGACGAGCGAGCCCCTGGCCACCGCCAGCACCACCGGCAGCTCGCGGTCGGCCTGCACGCCGGCCACCTGCTGCGCGTTGAGCGCGAGGTCGTCACCGAGCACGCCGGCCGTCTTCTTGGCGGCGAGCTGGGTCAGCACCGCCACGTCGTCGAGCACGCTGGCGATGTCGTCGATCAGGGCGAGCAGGCTCGATGCGGCCATGGCGGGCATTTCACCATGGCGCGCTCGACAGGGCGAGCTCGACAGTGCGAGCTCGATGGGGCGTTTCGCGAGCGCTTTCGGTCAGGCCTTGTGGGTCAGGCCTTGTGGGTCAGGCCTTGTGCAGCTGGCCCTGGTCGATGCGCACGCGGTCGCCGACCTTGAGGTCGCCGATCTGCGTCGGCTCGTAGGTGCGCGACTCGCCGTTGTCGAGCTGCACCTTCACGCGGTAACCCAGCACCTTGCGGTTGCGGCTCTTCTCGACCTCGTTGCCGGCCACGGCGCCGCCGACGGCGCCCACCACCGTCATCGCCTTCTTGCCGTCACCCTTGCCGAACTGGTGACCCACCACGCCACCGAGCAAGCCGCCCACCACGGCGCCCGCGCCGGACGACCGGGTCTCGGTGATCGGCTCGATCGCCTTCACCGCACCCACGGTGTCGGGGCGCGGCGCCACCGGCGCCGGTGCGCTTTGCTGCGTGGCCACCTTCTGCATCGCAGGTGCCTTGGCGGTGCTGTGCACCGGGGCCGGCTTGGCCGCCACGAGCGGGGGCTGCGCCGTAGCCGGCGCGGGTGCCTGAATCGCCTGAGTCGCGGCAGCCGCGGCGATGGCCTGCGAGGTGCCGGCGGTCGCCTGGGCCGCGGCCTGCGATGCGCTGCCACCGTCGGACGGCCCGCAGGCGCTCATCAGCGCGCCCAGGCAGGCGATCACCACCGGGGCCAGCCCCAACGTTTGCTTCGTCGACGTCTTCATGCGTTCACTCCTTTGCGATGTCGTCGGGCGCTCGAACGCGGCGCCCTTCCACCCAGCACCTTAGCCGAGCCTTGCGGGCGCAGTGTTTCGCGAGGTGACGAGCGGGCAGGAGTGCACGCAATCGATGCCGGAGATACCGCAATGCGAAGCGGACTGCCCGCCGCGCATCAACTCGCCGCCGACGAACCCAGGCCTTCGCCGAGGAACGCGCGGCGGCCACCGCCTCGTCGATCGCCGTGACCACCGCATCGGGCCGGTCGCGGTGCACGTAGTGGCCCGCGCCGGCCACGGCATCGAGGCGCGGCGCGTGGACCAGCTCGAGCCAGCCCTGCATCAGAGCGCGGTGCATCGTCTCGAACGCGCCGCGTTCCAGACCCTGGTAGTCCTGCCGCACCAGCACGCGGGCCGGGATCCGTCGCGCCGCCGCGCGCGCGGCCGGCCCCAGGCGCTCGTGCAGGCAGCCGTCCTGCGCATCGAACTCCGCAGCCATCATCGCCGAAAAGCCGAGCCGCGCCACCTTCACCACTCCGGCCATCGCCGGCGCCTCGGTCTGCAGTCGGCGCCAATGGTCGGGATGCGTTGGCTCGATCAGCACCAGCGCTGCCACATCGTCGGGATACAGCGCCGCGTGCACCCACTGGTAGCGGCCGCCGAGCGAATGGCCCACCAGCACGACGGGCGTCTTGACGCCGAGTTGCTGCAGCAGCGCGTGCTGCTCGTCGGCGATCGTGCACGGGTCGCGTGGCGCAGCGGTGGCAGTGCGCCCGGCGTAGCCCGGGCGGTCGAAGGCGATCACCGCGTGCCGCGCGGCGAGCCGGTCGAACACTGGATCCCAGCTGCGCGCGCCGTCGCCATGCCCGGCCTGCAGCACCACCGTGGGCTGCGCGCTGCCGCCGCGGCGCAGGTGGCGGGCGATGTCGTCTGGTCGGGGCGCATCGGCGCAGGCGATCAGCGCCCTCGCGCATATCACCCCGATCAGCGTGGCTACGGCGCTCGTCATCGTGCGTGTCATCGCAGCGCCTCCGGTGCGGCTGTCAGCGTCGCAGGCAGTGCGCGCCGACGCGCAAGCCCGAACCAGGGCCGCAGCGGCGCCACGTGCCTCACGATCGCATAGCAGCCGAAGCTCAGGGCGAATGTGCCCGCCACGAGCAGCGGGCCTTCGAGACTCATGGGCCATGCCAGCGGCGCCAGGGCCACGGCCAGGCCGATGATGAGCGTCTGGTGCACGAGGTAGACGGGAAACACCGCTTCGGTGAGCGTCGCGCGCCACGCGAAGTCGCGATTCCAATGCCGATGCGCGAAGCCGAGCGCTGCGAGCACGCCGCACCACTGCATCGTGGCGAAGCCCGTGCGCGCCGCGGCACGCGCCATCGCCATGCCCCACATCGCATCCAGCCACGGAAAGGCCACCATCGCCAGCCAACCCGCGAGCGCCAGCGCGAGCGAGATCCAGCGCACGCGCTCGATGCGCGGCCACGGTGCGTTCACACGAGCCATCGCCGCGCCGATGCAGAACAGGCCGAAGTAGCAGGCATGCAGATACGCATCGTTGACCAGCGCATGCGTGGGCGGATAGCGGTCGAGCAGGGCGATGCGCAGCGCCGCGAGCACGCTCACCGGCAGCCACCACAGCCGCGCGCCGGCGAGCGCGCGCCACAGCGCAGCGCCCGCCTGAGCGGGCAGTGCGGGCCACAGGCGCACCAGCAGCCACAGGCCCACCGTGTAGACCAGCAGGTAGACCACGAACCACAGGTGGTTCCAGGTCGGCAGCTGGAGGCAGCCTCGGTCCGCCGTGCAGAATCCGCCGTAGCTGGCGAAGTACAGGCGCATGAAGTCGACGAAGCTGCCGTGATAGGCATGGAACTGCCGCACCTCGAAGTACGCCTGCGGCGGCACCACGATCACCATGCCCAGCAGCACGGGCAGGAAGAGCCGCAGGCTGCGCGCACGCAGCAGGGCGCCGCTGGCGCCATCGCGTCGCAGCATGTACGAGGTCGCGACGCCGGAGAGAAGGAACAGCAGCGACAGCCGCCACGGCGACGACAGCCGCATCCACGGCTCCAGCGTCGTGCTGGCCAGCGCGCTCTTTACGTGCCACGGCCAGCTCACGTAGTACATGCCCACGTGGTAGAGCACGAGCAGCGCGAATGCGGCGATGCGCAGCGCGTCGAGGAAGTACAGCCGCGAGGCGGGCGGCGCGTGGGTGGAGGCGGTCATGGCGGGCAACGCATCGGAGTGGGTGATGCGCGCATGCTCGCCATGCGCCGGCGCGGCGGCTAGCGCTGCGGGACGAAACGGTTCTCGCCCGGGGCGAAGCGGCGCTCGCGTATCCGCGCCGATCAGCCGCGCTCGGCCAGTCGATCCATCAGCGCGGCGCGGTACTGCCGGCTGCACGGCACCGTCGCACCGCCTTCGAGGCGCACCTGCGCGTCGCCCCTGCCGAGCGGCACCACCTCGCGCACCTGCGCCAGCGCCACCGCGGCGCCGCGCTGCGTGCGCACGAAGCCCTCGCCCAGGTCGGCCAGCAGCCCGGCCAGCGTGCGGCGCATCAGCGGCGCGCGCCCGGCGGTATGCAGCACCACGTAGTTGTCGGCCGCCTCGAGCCAAGTGATCTCGGCTACTTTGACCACCTGCACATGCCCGCGCTCGGCGATCAACAACTGCTCGGGCGCGGGCATGGCCGCGGCCGTGCCGCGTGGTGCGCGTGAGTGCAGCCGCTGCACAGCGCGTGCCACCAGCGCCGCGTCGGCGGGCTTGAGCAGGTAGTCGACCGCCGCGGCATCGAAGGCGCGCAGCGCGTAGTGGTCGTGCGCGCTGACGAAGACCACCGCCGGTGCCGGTTCCGGCAGTGACGCGGCCACGGCGAGACCGTCCACGCCGGGCATCTGCACGTCGAGAAACAGCGCATCGGGCTGGTGCCGCGCCACGAGCTGCAGGGCCTCGGCGCCGTCGCGTGCCTCGGCGATCACCTGCACCTCCGGGTGCGCCAGCAGCAGGCGTTTCAGACGTGCCCGCGCCGGCGCCTCGTCATCGACCAGCAGCACGCGCAGAGCCTCGGCCATTCAGCGCTCGCAGGGCAGCTCGAACCAAGCCGTCAGGCCGGCGGGCGCACGCGGCGCCAGACCTACCGAAGCCCGCTCGCCGTGGCTGGCCTGCAGGCGCTGGCGCAGCGTGTCGAGCCCGACGCCCGGTGTCGTCGCGGCGTCGAGCTCGCCGCGATTCTGCGCCACCTCCACACGCAGGCGTCCGCTCGATGCGTGCGCCGTGACCCACAGCTCGACCGGCTCGGTCGATCGCTCCACGGCGTGCCGGAAGGCGTTTTCGAGCAGTGGCTGCACGGCCAGCGTGGGCACGCGGCACGCTCGCGCGCCGTCGTCGATCTGCCAGTGCAACACCACGCGATCGCCGAAGCGCTCGCACATGATGGCGGCATAGCCGTCGAGCAGCTTCAGCTCCTCGTCGAGCGTGCAGGTAGGCCGGCGCGTGAGGTCGGTGGCGGCGCGCAGCAGCGCGGCCAGGCGCGTGAGCAAGGCATCGGCCTTGTCGGGCTCGCTGTGGATCGTCGCCGCGATCGTGTTCAGCGCGTTGAACAGGAAGTGCGGCTCCAGCCGCTGCGTCAGCTGCGCCAGCTGTGCCTCGCGCGTGCGCAGCCGCTCGCCCACGAACGCGGCATGCGTGCGCAGGCCGAACACCACGGCCACGAACAACAGGTAGAAGAGCGAGAATTTCGTGGATTCGTAGATGAACACCTCGCGCCACGGCGCGTGTGCGTAGGTCTGGCCGATCAGCGCGTACACGGCGTGACGCAGGCCGAAGATGGCCGCCACGAAGGCCGGGGCCAGCAGCGGCAGCCACACCAGATGCCGCGTGAACCATCGCAGCGGCTGCGCCAGCCAGGCATCGGCCGCCGCTGTGCGGTGCCACATCAGCGCCAGCAGCGCGGTGGCCGCCAGACAGGAGCTGCCCTCCCACAACAGCGGCTTCCACCACGCGGCACCGGGTTCGCGCGCGTGGTCCTGGATGGCGATCACGAGCATCAGCAGCCAGAACAGCGCCCAGGCAGCGGCGAACCCCACGGGTACCCTTCGCGGCACCGGGCGAGCGACGGAGTCCGGCGCCGTGGGTGGCGCGATGCGGGTGGCTGCGGTCATGCGCGCGATCGCGGCGCATCCTGCACCGCGCGGGCATTGTGCGGCAAGCACCGCGCGGCCTGCATGCACGGCATGATGTGCGCCACCACGATCGTCAGCGCCGGTTCATGCCATGCCACAGACTCCCAGCCCCGAGACCCTCTGCGCCCAGGGCGCGCCGAGCGACGACAGCGCGCTCGTACCGCCCATCGTCTACAGCGCCACCTTCGCCGCGCGCGACGCCGCCGAGTTCGCTGCCATGGCCAGCCAGCCGCGCCATGCGCGCTACTACACGCGCTACGGCAATCCGCTGCACGAGCAGGTGGCGGCCAATCTGGTGGCGCTCGAAGGCGCCGGCGCCGACACGCACGATGCGCTCGTCACCGCCTCGGGCATGGGTGCCATCTCGCTGGTGCTGCTCGGGCTGTTGAAGGCTGGCGACCACGTGGTCGCGCAGACCAACCACTACATGGGCAGCGCCAAGCATTTTTCGGAGCTGCTGCCGCGCTTCGGCGTGCGCTGCACGCTGGTGGACCAGACCGACCTCGACGCCTGGCGCCGCGCCATCACGCCCGGCACCGCGCTCGTGTTCACCGAGACGCCGGTGAACCCCACCTGCGCGCTGACCGACATCGCCGCGGTGTCGGCGCTGGCGCGCGCGCAAGGCGCGCTCACGGTGTGCGACAACACCTTCGCCAGCCCGATCAACCAGCAGCCGCTCGCGCTCGGCGCCGACATCGTGGTGCACAGCGCCACCAAGTACCTCGGCGGTCACCACGACCTCACCGCCGGCGCGGTGGTGGCCTCGCGCGCGCTGATCGATCGGCTGTGGACCACGCAGATCTGCCTCGGCGCCACGCTCGGCCCGATGGACGCCTGGCTGCTGCTGCGCGGCCTGCGCACGCTCGCGCTGCGCGTGCGGCAGCACAACGCCAGCGCGCTCGCGCTCGCGCAGTGGCTCGAGCAGCAGCCGAAGATCGAGCGCGTGTACTACCCTGGGCTCGCCTCGCACCCGCAGCATGCGCTGGCGCGGGCGCAGATGAAGGGCTTCGGCGGCGTGATGAACGTGCTGGTGCGCGGCGGCTACGACGCCGCCAGCCGCTTCGTGCACGCGCTCGAGCTGCCGCGCCAGGCCGTGAGCCTCGGCGGTGTGGAAAGCCTCGTCGTGCACGCAGCGGCGATGTGGGCCGGCACGATGAACGACGAGCAGATGCGCGTGGCCGGCATCGCGCCGAACGCCGTGCGGCTGTCGGTGGGCGTCGAGGGCACCGAGGATCTGTTGTCAGATCTGGCGCAGGCGCTGGCATCGGTCTGAGACAACGGGGCCGAGCGCCATCGCAGCAGCGCCCGCTGCACCCGCCGCATCGATTCAGGCCTTCCCGAACAGAAACACCCGCCGCGCCGGCGCGCGCGCAGCGGTGTCGCCGGCGGGCGGCGCCACGTCGGCGTCAGGCCGCGGCTGCACGTGCAGCATCGCCAGCGCTGCGCGTGCGGTGGCCATGGCGCTGACCTGATCGGTGAACTGCGTCATCGGCGACACCAGCGAACAACTCTGGAACTCGCCGATCTCGTTTTCGGTCCCGCCGAGGAACGCGAAGGCGCCGGCCGCGAAACGGTGGAACACGCGCTCGCCTTCGCGCGCCGATCGCCAGCCGTCGGCATCGCCCGGCACGAGCATCAGGTTGAGGAACCACGGCGTGACGAGCGCGCCCAGCCATTGGCCGTGCCAGCGTTCGAAGGGCAGCGCCTGCACGCGCAAGGCCGGGTTCAGTATGGGCACGCTCTGCATGCGATCGCGCTCGATGCGCGAGAACGCGGCTTCGACCGCCGCCGACGGTTCATCGGCGTGCACGCGCGGCGGGGTGGTCGCAGCGGTGCCGGGCGCCGTCACCGCGTTCACCGCCAGGCGCGGGTGCCGCCGCCCTCGGCGGCGGCAACGATCTCGTCGATCAGCGCCAGCGCGGCATGGGCGTCGGCGGGCTCGAGTCGTTCGACGACGAAGCGGCCGAGCTGCACCAGCACCCAGTCGCCCACCGCGACGCGGCCCGGCTCCATCAGCGCCAGACTCGCTTCGCGCTGCTGGCCGCCGCTGTCGAGGGTGGCGATCTCGCCGTCGATGGCGAGCACGCGCGAGGGCAGGGCCATGCACACGATGCGGCTCCGGCTCAGTGCACGCGCGGCCGCGCCGCGAGGCCGTGTTCGGCCAGCGCCTCGAGGGCGGCGTCGACCATCGCCGGCACCTTCGCCGCGACGCTGTCGCTCAACGCCAGACTCAGATCCATCACTTCGGGCACCACGCCCACCAGCAGCAGCTCGCGCGGCGCCACGCCGGCGAATTCCAGGCTCGCCAGCACGTCGCAGATGCTCACCTGGTGCGGGCTCAGCTTGCTGCGGAAGAACACGGGCACTTCGGCGCCCTTCAGGCACACCAGGCTGCCCGGCGGCGCAGGGGCCTTCACGGCGTCGAGCACCAGCAGCAGGTCGAGCTCGGCCAGCGGGTCGAGCAGCTCCATGCCGGCGGTGCCGCCATCGATCACCTGCACGCCCGGCGGCAGCTCGAAGCCCTGCTGCAGCGCCAGCGCCGCGTGCACGCCCACACCGTCGTCGCCGAGGATGGTGTTGCCGATGCCGAGCACCACCACGCGCCGCGGTGCGGCGGCTGCAGGCTCAGACGGCGCGCACGCTGATGGCATGGCCGCCTTCGCTGTCGGTGAGGTGGATCGCGCAGGCGATGCACGGGTCGAACGAATGCACCGTGCGCAGCACCTCGAGCGGCAGCTCGGCGTTGGCCATCGGCGTGTCGACCAGCGAGGCCTCGTAGGGGCCGGGCTCGTCCTTCTCGTTGCGCGGGCAGGCGTTCCAGGTGCTGGGCACGACGCATTGGTAGTTCTTGATCTTGCCGTCGTCGATCACCACCCAGTGCGACAGCGCGCCGCGCGGCGCCTCGTGGTAGCCCACACCCATCACTTCGCGCTTGGGGAAGGTGGGCTTGTTGTAGGTCTTGGTGTCGCCCTTGCCGATGTTGGCCACCAGCAGGTTCCATTGATTCGTCAGCTCGTCGGTCTGCACCGCCGACATGATGGCGCGCGCGGCGTGGCGCCCGATGGTCGAGTGCATGGCGTCGAGCCCGACCTTGGTCTTGGCCAGCGCCGACACGGTGTCGAGCGTGGCGGTGGCGTACTTCTTGATGCCCTCGTGGCCCGCGGCCAGGCCGCACAGCACGCGCGCGAGCGGCCCCACCTGCGCCGGCTTGCCGTAGAAGGTGGGCGACTTGAGCCATGAGTACTTGTCGTTGTCCTTGAAGTCGGTGTACTGCGGCTTGGTCTCGCCCTTGTAGGGGTGCAGCGAGGCCGAGCCTTCGTACCAGCTGTGCTTGGAGCTCTCGGCCACGCCCTTGACCCAGAACTCGTCGCCGAAGGTCTTGATCGGCTTGAAGGCGGCGAGGTCGCGCCCGGCGATGTTGCCGCCGGGGATCGCGAACTGCGTGCCCTTGGTGTCGAGCGGGATGTCGGGCACGGCCAGGTAGTTGGTGACGCCGGCGCCGACCTTGGTCCACTCCGGGTAGAAGGCGCCCACCGCGGCGACGTCGACGAGGTAGACGTTCTTCACGAAGTCGGCCAGCTCGTCGATGAAGCCCTTGATCGCCAGCAGCCGCTCGATGCCGAGCACCGACTGCGCGTCGGTGGCGATCGCGTTGGACACGCCGCCGACCGCCATGTTCTGGATGTGCGGCGTCTTGGAGCCGAGGATCGAGACGATCTTGTTGGCCTTGCGCTGCACGTCGAGCGCCTGCAGGTAGTGCGCCACCGCGAGCAGGTTCACCTCGGGCGGCAGCTTCATCGCCGGGTGACCCCAGTAGCCGTTGGTGAAGATGCCCAGTTGCCCGCCGCCGACGAAGCCGGCCAGCCGCTCCTTCACCGCCTTCATCTCGTGCTTGCCGTTGCCGTGCCAGCTCGACAGGCTCTCGGCCAGCTTGGCGGTGGCCTCGGGGTCGGCCTTCAGCGCCGAGGTCACGTCGACCCAGTCGAGCGCCGACAGGTGATAGAAGTGCACGATCGTGTCGTGCACCGCATGCGCCAGGATGATCAGGTTGCGGATGTACTGCGCGTTGAGCGGGATCTCCATCGCCAGCGCGTTCTCGACCGCGCGCACCGAGGCGATCGCGTGCACGGTGGTGCACACGCCGCAGATGCGCTGCGTGATCGCCCACGCGTCGCGCGGGTCGCGGCCGAGCAGGATCAGCTCGACGCCGCGCCACATCTGGCCGCTCGACCAGGCCTTGGTGACCTTGCCGCCGTCGACCTCGCAGTCGATGCGCAGATGGCCCTCGATGCGGGTGATCGGATCGATGGTGATGCGACGTCCCATGCGGGTCTCCTGAAAGTCAATGCACGGCCGGCGCCGGCAGTACCGGGAAGCGGCGCACGATGACGATGTAGGCCAGGATCTCGAACGCGATCAGCCCCACGGTGACGAGCACTTCGCCGACGCTCGGGAAGTAGCGCCAGCCGTCGCCCGTCATGTAGCCGACCAGGAAGCCGTTGATGCGCAGCAGCATGCCGCCCAGCATCAGCAGCACCGCACCGGCGAACAGCTTGGCGGCGCTGCGGCGCGAGCGCTCGCGCGCGAGCAGCACCAGCGGCACGACGAAGCACGCCATCTCGACCCAGAACCAGAACGCCTGCCAGCTCGCTTCGAAGGCGCTGCCGAGCGCGCTGCGCAAGATCAGGTCAGCTAACCGCACGATCAGGTAGGCGGCGAGCAGCCCGAGCATGATGCGCGACAGCGGCGTCAGCACTTTCGTCTCCAGCGGCCGCCCGAAGCCGGCGGCCGACAACGTGGCTTCGAAGATCACCACCGCGAAGCCGAGCAGGATCGCCGTCATCAGGTAGATCACCGGCAGCATCCAGCCCGATTGCCACAGCGGGTGGATCTGGCGGCCGAAGATCACCAGCAGCGAGCCGAGCGACGATTGGTGCATCGAGGGCAGCAGCACGCCGAGCGCGATGAAGAAGAACAGCAGCCGGTCGAGCTTGCGCCGCGCGTCCTTCATGCCCCACTTCTCGAGGAACGCGGGCGAAAACTCGATCCACATCACCAGGATGTAGGCCGAGATGCAGACCGCCACCTCGAACATCACCGAGTTCGGCTGCGCGTAGCCTGGCCAGAAGATGTGCCAGAAGTTCCACCAGCGGCCGAGGTCGAAGATGACCGACGCGCCGGCCAGCGTGTAGCCGAACAGGCTCGCCAGCAGCGCCGGCCGCACCAGCGGGTGGTACTGCCCGCGATTGAAGATGTACACCAGCAGCGCCATCGCGTAGCCGCCGCAGGCCAGCGCCGAGCCGATCACCACGTCGTAGGCGATCCAGATGCCCCACGGGTAGCCGTCGTTGAGGTTGGTCACGGCCCCCAGGCCGTGGATGAAGCGATAGACCAGGATCGCGCCGGCCACGGCGGCCAGCACGCCCAGCGCGAACGTGGAGGGCGTGAACACGCTGCCGCCGAGCGGGCGCGGCGCGTGCGCTTGTGCGTGTGCGTGATCAGCCATGTTGCCCTTCCTCACCGCCGCCCGCGGGCTCGACGTTGCGCTTGGCGATGAACGTCAGCGCGCCCAACACGACAATCGGTGCGATCAGGCCGCCGTACAGCGAGTGCTGCAGCGTCTCGGAAGCGGCAGCGTCGGAGCGCGGCGGCAGATCCGGATAACCGAGCTTCTGAAACGACACGCCGGCGAGCATCAGCATCTGGGTGCCGCCGAACTCCTTCTCGCCATAGACGTGCGGCAGGTATTTGGCCGCGACGCCCGGGTAGCGCTGGGCACCGTCGTCGTTCCAGCCCTGGCGCCGCATTTCGCCTTTGCCTTCGGGCGCGCCGCCCAGCGCCCGCTCGTCCGCACCACGCAGATGCCCGCGCGGGAACTCGGTTGCCTCGCCCGGCTTCAGGGCCAGCCGCCGGCGCACCTCTTCGCGCAGCACCGACACCTTGCCGTACAGCGTGGCGCCGGTCGGGCAGACCTCGGCGCAGGCAGCGTACTTGCCGTCTTTGTGGCGGTGGATGCACAGCTGGCACTTGCTGATCTGCGGCACCGCGCGGTCGAACGTGAAGCGCGGCACGCCGAACGGGCACGCGGCCACGCAGTAGCGGCAGCCGATGCAGGCGTCCTTGTCGTAGCTGACGATGCCGGTGCGCTCGTCCTTGCGCATCGCCCTGACCGGGCAAGCCGACACGCACGACGGATCCACGCAGTGCATGCAGCTCTTCTTGACGAACGCCCAGCCGTTCTCCTCCTGGTCTTTCGCGCGCAGTTCGCCGTGCTTGTAGACCTTGATCACGTTGAGCGTCTTGCCCGACAGGTCGAGCGGCGTGTCCCACAGGCCGTCTTCGGTGTGGTTCTCGGGCGGCATGTCGTTGGCCTGCTTGCACGCGGCCACGCACGCCTTGCAGCCCACGCACAGCGTGGAGTCGAACAGCAGGCCCACCGCGTCGGGCGACATCGCACGGGTGTCGCGGGCGTGCGTGCGCTGCGCTGCCGCGCAGGCGGCTGCGCCGCCGGCGGCCTGCGCGAGGAAGGTGCGGCGGTCCATGGTCATTGATCCTTTGGCTCGCGCGCTGCCGCCTGCGCCGCGTCGGCCTTGCCGAGGTTCTTCGTCAGCATCGCCGCCGCGCCCGCGGCCGCGCCGGCGATCGCGGCCAGCGCGGCGGCGGCGGCGAAGCTCGTTTCACCCTGCGGCTCCACCACCTTCGGGTAGCCCGCGGGCGGGCTCATGCCCACCAGCTTGGCGGTGGTGTGGATCGGCTTGATGAAGCCCACCCCCTGCTCGCTGCAGCCGATGCACGGATGCCCGCAGGCCACCGGCCAGTTCGACTCGCCGACGTCGCCGAAGCCGATGGTCGAGCAGTTGGCATAGGTCTCGGGGCCCTTGCAGCCGAGCTTGTAGAGGCACCAGCCCTTGCGATGGCCGTCGTCGCCGAACTCCATCGCGAAGCGGCCGGCGTCGAAGTGCGCGCGGCGCTCGCAGTGCTCGTGGATGATGCGGCCGTAGGCGAACAGCGGCCGCCCCAGCTTGTCGACCGCTGGCAGCGACGCGAACGTCAGGTAGTGGACGACGGTGGCGAGAAAGTTGTACGGGTTCGGCGGACAACCGGGGATCGTCACCACCGGCTTGCCGAGCACCTGCGCCACGCCCGTCGCGCCGCTCGGATTCGGGTCGGTCGACGGCATGCCGCCCCACGAGGCGCACGAGCCGATCGCGATCACCGCCGCCGCGTCGGCGGCGCACTCCTTGACGATGTCGACCGCCGTGTGGCCGGCGACCTTGCAGTACACGCCGTTGTCGCGCGTCGGGATCGCGCCCTCGACGACGAGCACGTACTTGCCCTTGTTGTCCTTCATCGACTGCTTGCGCGCCGCCTCGGCCTGGTGGCCGGCGGCGGCCATCAGCGTCTCGTGGTAGTCGAGCGAGATGACGTCGAGGATCAGCTTCTCGAGCGTCGGATGCTCGGCGCGCAGCATCGACTCGCTGCAGCCGGTGCACTCCTGGTAGTGCAGCCAGATCACGCTCGGCCGCTTGGCCTTGCTCACGGCCTGCGCGATCGCCGCGTCGCTGCCGGCGCCCAGGCCGAGCGTGGTCGCGGTGGCGGCGCAGAACTGCGCGAACTCGCGCCGCGAGATGCCCAGGCGCTGCTCGACGGCCAGCGCCGACGTTGCGATCTGCTCGATGGTGGTGTCGCTCATCGTGATCTCCTCCTCCTCGTGCCGCGGGCGATCAGCGCCAGCGCGCCCACCGCCAGCAGCGCGAGCGCGATGTCGAGCGCGTGCAGGTGAATCGCCCCTGCCAGGGGGCCGAACGTGGCGTGGCCCGGGTGGGCGGCGGCAGTGCCGGCGGCAGCAGCCGCAACGGCGGTGAGGATCGTTCTGGCGATCGCCCGCATGGCTCGTCTCCTGTCCTCGTCGGATCTGCCGTGCTCAGCGCTGCCGGTGTCCGATCGTCGGTTGCTCCCCGCTCTGGCCGCGCACGTTGCGCCCCGCGACATGGGCCTTGTTTGCGCGCGATCAACGTCGTCCGGGCGCTGCAGCCGCGCGCGCACGTGCGCGTTCGACGCGCTGGTCACGTCGTTTGCAGCGCGGTTTTCGAAACGGCAACGCGATGGCCAGACGAGCGGCGGACGGCCGGAATCCGGCACCTGGGCGCGGCTCGAGTAGCGGCGCCGCACCCGCCGACCGCCAGCCGCCTACACCGCGCGGATGCGCTGCAGCGCCGAGCGCACGCAGCGCTGCAGATCGCCGTGCGCGCGCGCGGTGAGCGCCACGCATTCGGGCAGCGTGAAGCCCTTGCTCAGATAGACCAGCAGCTCGGCCTCCAGATCGGTGAGCTGCAGCGCCTCGCGCTGGCGCGGCAGGCCGTGGCGCTGCACGAGGGCCTCGGCCACCTCCCACTGCAGGCCGAGCCGCTCCTCGGTGAGCTGCCGCAGCAGGTGCGTGATCTCGTCGATGCCCCAGGCCTTCATCACGAAGCCGTCGGCGCCGGCGCGCACGGCCGCGTGCAGGAACTCGCCGTCGAGCCGCTCCAGGCTCACCAGCGTGTTCTGCACGCGCCGGCGCAGCAGCCCGACGATCTCGATGCAGCCCCAGTCGGGCAGCTCGCCGTCGACGATCGCGAGTTCGGCCGTCGCACCGTGTTCGGCCGCGTGCGGCAGCATGCGTGCGACGGCGAGACCCTGCGCCGCGCTGCTGGCCACGGTGATCGCCGCGTGCTGGCCGAGCACCTGTTGCACCGCGCGCTGCAGCAGCAGCCGCGTGGCGGTGTCGGTTTCAACCAGGCAGGCGTCCCAACCCATGGCTCGGCTCGAAGCGTGGCGATGCGAGCGCGCATCGTATCGGGGCGCCGGTTGGCGGTCACGCGGCGCGCATTGCGCGCAGATGTAACGCCTCGCAGGTAGGGGTGTACGCTCGCGCGCCGCGGCGCTAGCTTCGTGCACCCTCGCATCGGTCGGGAGGCTGTCATGAGCACGCGCCGTTCCTTCATCGACCTGCTCGGCCGCTTCGGCATCGGCGGCGCGGTGGCGCCGATCGCCGCCTGCGGCAGCCTGCGCCAGACGGAGTGGCCTGCGGCGCAGGAACACTTCGACCTCGTGGTGATCGGCAGCGGCTTCGGCGGCACGCTCACCGCGCTGACCGTGGCCTATCAAATGGATTCGCGTCTGGCCGGCCGCGCGAGTGCCGCGCCGCTGCGCATCCTGATGCTCGAGCGCGGCACGTGGTGGACCACGCCCACCGAGACGATCCAGGACAAGCAGGTCAAGACGCGCGACTTCCTCGTCGCCAAGGGCCAGCCGACGCAGGAGTGGAGTTCGCTTGCCGACTATCGCGGCATGGTGGATCTGCTGCGCCGCTGCCGCTACAGCGCCGAGCGCCCGCAGGGGCTGTACGACTTCATGCCGATCGGCAAGCGCGGCGTGTTCAACCTGCAGAACGACGGCGTGTCGGTGCTGCGCGCCAGCGGCGTGGGCGGCGGCTCGCTGATCTATTCGAAGATCCTGATCCGGCCGCCGGAATCGGTGTACGACGATCCGCGCTGGCCCGGCGCGTGGCGCGGCGCATCGGGCAACGCGATGCGCAACCGCTACTACCGCCGCGCGCTGCAGGCGGTGACGCGCGGCGTCGAAACGCTGATGCCGGGCAAGGCCAACGAAGACACCGGCCTCACCGGGCCGAGCAACATCGTCACGCGCGCGCCGGGCTGGACGCCGGCGGTGCGCTTCGTGCCGCGCTTCGACAGCGATCGCAAGCTGCTGCAGATCGCGCCGAAAGACGCGCGCCGCATCCAGGACACCGAGGGCGAGCTGATCGACCGCGCGCGCGTGTTCCAGACCGCGGTGGCCGCGCTCAAGCCCGCGCTCTACGGCACGGTCGACCTCGGCATCAACGACATGGAGTTCGACGCGAATGCCAAGGCGCCCAATGCCAAGCCGATGGGCAAGAACGTCTGCGAGCGCCACGGCCGCTGCAACGTCGGCTGCCTGCCCGGTGCCGGGCAGACGCTCAACAAGCAGATCCAGCGCGCCATCTACGGCAAGCTCGCCACCGGCGGGCTCGATGCCGGCGCGCCGGGGAGCGGCAGCTGCGTGATGACGCACGTGGCGCTGCAGCTGCGCGCGCTGGCGCAGGTGGACCATGTGTCCGAGCTCGCCGAAGGCGGCTACCGCGTGCACTACGTGCAGCGCCCGATCGAAGACCCCGCCGCCGCGCCGCGCGCCACGGTGGTGAGCGCGAGCCGCGTGGTCTTCGCCGCCGGCAGCCTGGGCACGGCCGAGCTGCTGCTGCGTTCGCGCCAGCGCAGCGTGGAGTCCAAGGGCGCGTCGGGCCTGCACGCGCTGAGCGACACGCTGGGCCACGCCTTCTCGGGCAACGGCGACCACATCGCCTTCCTGCCCGAGACCAAGGAGCGCGTGAACCTCACCTACGGGCCGGTGACGACCTCGTTCGCCTGGTTCGCGCCGAACGCGCCGCAGGCGCAGGGTTTTCACAACCTGGAGGACCAGGGCGTACCGCGATCGATGGGCCCGCTCACCGGCTACGGCGTCGAGGTGATGAACCGCCTCGCCCACGACGAAGGCCTCGACCGCTGGATCGAGGCGTTGGGCAACAGCATCAAGGCGGCGAGCGAGATCTTCTCGTCGCGGCCCACGCGCACCTATGCGCCCCGCGGCGCGGCCGACCTGAGCGCCGACCGCCCCGAGGCCGAAGACGAACTCTCCGCGCGCATGATGTGCGTGGTGGTGCAGGGCCGCGACGCGGCCGACGGCCGCTTCCGCCTCGAAGACGATCGCCTGCGCGTGAGCCGCCCCGAAGGCCAGCGCTTCGTCGACGACCCGATCTACCGCACGATGGAGGCCACGCTCGACAAGCTCGCGCAGCAGCTGCGCCCCGAGGGCAGCAACGCGCGCTTCATCGCGCCGCTGTCAGACGGCTCGCTGCCCGGCGTGCGGCCGGTGGTGCTGACCTCGCATCCGCTGGGCGGCTGCCCGATGGGCGACTCGGCCGCCAGCGGCGTGGTCGACGAGACCGGCCGCGTGTTCCGCCGCGGCGCTGCGGTGCGCGCGGTGTACCCAGGTCTTTACGTGGCCGACGGCTCGATGGTGCCCACTTCGCTCGGCGTCAACCCGGCGCTCACCATCTCGGCCATCGCGCTGCGCGTGGCCGACCAGGTGCTCGCCGATTGGGACGACATCGCCGCGCGCGGCCCGCGTGCGGCGACGCCGCTGCAATGCGTGTGAGGGCCTGATCGCTGCCGGCCGCGATGCGCATCGCCTTCACGTCGTGCCACTTCACGCGCGTGTTCGCGCAGCAGCCGGTGTGGGGCTGGATCGCGCAGCAGCAGCCCGACCATCTGCTGCTGCTGGGCGACAAGTTCTACCTCGACGTGGCCGGCCCGGCACATCCGGAGGCGATGACCGACCTGGAGTTCGCGCAGCACCAGCTCGACCTCTACGCCGAGCTGGTGGCGCAGCCCGAGTTCGCCGCGCTGGTGGCCGCGCTGCCGGGCCGCGTGCACACGATCTGGGACGACCACGACTTCCTGTGGAACGATGCCTGCGGCGCCAACGTGCACCCGCTGCACAGCGAGAAGCTGCGGCTGTCGACCGCGCTGCTCGAGGCGTTTCGTGCCGCGCTCGCGCAGGGCCTGGCCGGCGCTGCCTTTCCGCCGGCGATCGACGATGCGGCGCTGTGGAACGCCGCGCAAGGCCCGCTGGCCGCGCCGAGCATCGCGCTGGCGCCCGACGTGTGGCTGCACCTGAGCGACGGCCGCACGAACCGCACGCGCACCTGGGGCGTGCGCGAGTCGCGGCGCACCATCCTCGGCGCCGCGCAGCGCGACGCGTTCACGCAAGCGGTGACAGCGCAGCCGCAGGCGCTGCATCTGTTCGCCAGCGGCTCCACCGTGGCCGGCTGGCAGCCCTATGCGACCGACCTGGCCTGGCTCGAAGGGCTGGCCGCCAACCAGCGCCTGCTGGTGCTGAGCGGCGACATCCATCGCAACCGGCTCGACGCGTTCTACACCGGCGGCTTTCCGATGCACGAGGCCACGTCATCGGGCGCGGCGGTGCGCGACGCGGTGGTGGTCGGTGCGCAGCGCCGGAACTTCGGCCTGCTCGACATCGATGCGCTGCAGCTGACGATTCGCCTCTACAGGAGCAACCAGCTGGAGATGCAGCGCACGCTCGACCGCCACACCTGGCTGCCGGTGTAGGGCGAAGCGCTCGCGCTCGGGCAGCGGCGCCGACCGGGCGCAGGCACAATGCCGGCCACCATGGGGCATGCGCTGTTGCTGCTGCTGCATCTTCTTGGCGCGATCGTCTGGGTCGGCGGCATGTTCTTCGCGCACTTCGCGCTGCGGCCCGCTGCGGCCGAGGTGCTGCCGCCGCCGCAGCGCATCGCGCTGATGGTGGCCGCGCTGCGGCGCTTCTTCGGCTTCGTGACGGTGGCGGTGATCGCCGTGCTGGGCTCGGGCTTCGCCTTGCTCGCGCGCGTGGGGCTGCTGCAGGCGCCGGTCGGCTGGCACGTGATGATGGGCTGCGGCGTGGTGATGGCGCTGGTGTTCGTGTTCATCGTGGCGCGGCTCTTTCCGCGCCTGGTGGCGCTCGCCGCCGCGGCCTCGTGGCCCGAGGCTGGCGCAGAGCTGCAGCGCATCCGCTCGCTGGTGGCGTTCAACCTCGGCCTGGGGCTGGCGAGCGTGCTGGCGGCGGTGTGGGTCTGGCGATAGCAGCGCGCAGCGCTTGCCGCGCATGACGGTGCTGTTGTTCGACCTCGGCGGCGTGCTGGTGGATTCCACCGGCCTCGCGGCGCTGAAGCGGCTGCTGCCGCACTGGCGCGAGGCCGACATCGCCACGCGCTGGCACGGCTCGGCGGCGGTGGGGCGCTTCGAGCGCGGCGTGGTCGACACCGAGCGCTTCGCGCGCGAGTTCCTCGCCGAATGGCCGATCGAGATGGCGCCCGACGCCTTCATCGCCGCCTTCACGGCCTGGGTCACCGGTTTCTACCCCGGCGCGCTCGAACTGCTCGCGCGCCTGAGGCGGCGCCACACGCTGGCCTGCCTCAGCAACACCAACGCCGCGCACTGGGCGCACATGGGCCGCGACCTCGACGTGTTCCACCACCGCATCGCCTCGCACCTGGTGGGCCACATGAAGCCCGAGCCCGAGATCTACGCACGCGCGCTGGAGCAGCTCGGCGTCGCGGCGGGCGAGGTGCATTTCTTCGACGATCTGCCGGCCAACGTGGCCGCCGCGCGCGAGGCCGGCATGCAGGCACACCAGGTGCGCGGCGTGGCCGAGACGGCCGCCGCCCTGCGCCGGTTGGGGCTGGCCGGCGAGGACTGAAAACCCCGCGAGAGGCAGCGACGATGGACATCCACAGCATCGATACCCTGCGCCAGCTCTACGCCCAGCCGGGCGAGCGGGCGGTGAAGAAGCAGATCGACGCACGCGACGCGCACTGCCGCGCCTTCATCGCGCTCGCGCCGTTCGTCGTGGTCGGCACCTGCGACGAGCAGTTCGACCTCGACGTCTCCCCGCGCGGCGGCGAGCCGGGCTTCGTGAAGGTCGATGCGCAGGGCCGGCTGCTGATTCCCGATGCGCCGGGCAACAACCGCCTCGATTCGCTGCAGAACATCGTGCGCACCGGCCGCGCCGGGCTGCTGTTCCTGATCCCGGGGTTCGACGAGACGCTGCGCGTCAACGGCGGCGCGGTGCTCACCACCGATGCGGACGCCATCGGCGCCTGCACCACCCAGCGTCGCGCGCCGAAGCTGGTGATCCGCGTTGCGGTCACCGCGGCCTATCTGCACTGCGCCAAGGCCTTCATGCGCTCGCGGCTGTGGCAGCCCGCGGCGCAGGTCGACCGCTCGGCGCTGCCTACGATCGGCGAGATGATCCGCGATCAGTCGGGGCCAGGGTCTGTTGACATACGAATCGCGCCCGCGTGAGGCCCTGCAAGGGGCGCAATCTAGGCGCCGAGCGCAGCCGGGTTGGACACCCGGCGAGCATCGGCAACGACGAGTGCGCCCCTTGCAGGGCCTCACCCTTCGGGCCGGGGTACCCAAGGGCACAGGCGGGCGTTGCGCCGCTTGCCAAGGCGTCCAGCCTTGGCTGCGCGACGCGCCTACGCCTGCGCCCTTGGCCACCCCGGCGCGGGCGTGATTCGTATGTCAACAGACCCTAGCCTTCGTGCCCGAGACGCGCGAGGAGATGGCGCGGCGCTACGCGGCCGACCTGTAGCGCGCCGCGTCAGCCGGGGAACTCGGGCTCGACCAGCTGCGCCAGCTGCAGCAGCGACTGCTGCCAACCGAGGTAGCACTGCTCGGCCGGTATCGCTTCGGGCACGCCCTCTTGTGTGATGTGGACCTCGGTACCGCAGCTCACCGCCTTCAGCGTCACCGTCACCGTGATCACGCCGGGCAGGTTGGGGTCGTCGAAGCGGTCGGTGTAGCGCAGCCGCTCGTGCGGCACCAGCTCGAGGAACTCGCCGCCGAACGAATGGCTGTGGCCGCTGCCGAAGTGGGTGAACGACATCCTGAACTTGCCGTCGACCTTGGCCTCCATGTGGTGCATGGTGCCGGTGAAGCCGTGCGGCGGCAGCCACTTGCACATCGCCGGGCCGTCGGTGAAGGCCTTGTAGATGCGCTCGGGCGGGGCCTGCAGCACGCGGTGCAGGCGGATGGTGGAGGTGCTCATGGTGGGGGTCTCCCGGTGCGGCAATTCAGGCAGTGTGGCGCGAAAGGCGCTACGCTGGCGCGCATGACGCAAGACCTCGCCGCCATCCAGGCCATCCTGGACCCGTTGTTCCCCGGGCTGATGGGCATCCGGCTGCTCGAGCTGGCGAGCGATCGCGTGGTGGCCGAGATGCCGGTGCGGCCCGAGCTGTGCACCACCGGCGGCATCCTGCACGGCGGCGCGATCATGGCCTTCGCCGACACGCTGGGCGCCGTGGGCACCTTCGTGAACCTGAGCGGCGGCAAGGGCACGACGACCACCGATTCGAGCACCAAGTTCATCGCCGGCGCCAAGGTCGGCAGCGTGGTGCGCGGCACCTCGGTGGCGCTGCATCGCGGCCGCACGACCATGGTCTGGCAGACCACGATAGCCAACGCCGACGGCAGGCTCTGCGCCGTGGTCACGCAGACGCAGCTCGTGCTCGAGCCCCGGGCTTGAGGGCGCTGCACGCGCAGCGCGCGCCGCAGGCCAACGTGGACGACGCCGGCGATCCGTTCGACCTGGCGCGCTTCGTCGCGGCGCAGCAGGGCAGCTACGCGCAGGCGCTGGCCGAGCTGCGCGCCGGCCGCAAGCGCTCGCACTGGATCTGGTACGTGCTGCCGCAGCTGCGCGGCCTGGGCATGAGCGCGATGTCCGAGCGCTACGGCATCACCGGCCTCGCCGAGGCCCGGGCCTATCTCGCGCACCCGGTGCTCGGGCCGCGGCTGCACGAATGCGTGGCGGCGATGTGCGCGCACGCGCGCTCGAGCGCGCACGGCATGCTCGGCGCGGTCGACGCGATGAAGTGCCGCTCGTGCCTGACGCTCTTCGCGCAGGCCGCAGGCACGGGCTCGGTGTTCGACGCCGCGCTCGAGCGCTTCTACGCCGGCGAGCCCTGCGCCGAAACGCTGAGCCGCCTGCGCGCGCCGACCTGACATCAGGCGGTGGAACACCACCAGCGGGTCGAGGTCGAGGTCGGTCAGCTCCATCGCCGCGTGGCACCATCACAATGGCTGATGATGTGCATTCACGGGCTTCCATGGGCTGATCGGCCGGCGCTGGTCACACTGCGGGCTCGCAGCACGCACGCCCCCGCATGAAGATCCGCATCCTCGGTGCCGGCCCGGCGGGCCTGGCCTTCGCCGCGCTGATGAAGCGCCACGACCCGTCGCACGACATCGTGGTCTTCGAGCGCAGCCCGCGCACCGCGACCTGGGGCTTCGGCGTGGTGTTCTCCGACCGCGCGCTCGACTTCCTGCGCGCCGACGACGAGGCGCTGCACCAGCTGCTGACGCCGCACCTCGAGACCTGGCCCGACATCACCATCGTGCACGACCGCAGGCGCGTGCCGCTGGCCGGCAACGGCTTCGCGGCGATCGGCCGCTTGCAGATGCTGTCGCTGATGTACCGGCATGTCGAGGCACTGGGCGCGCCGATCCGCTTCGAGACCGACATCGCGTCGCCGGATGCGATGGGCGAGGCCGACCTGGTGGTGGCCGCCGACGGCGCGTTCTCGCGCGTGCGCGGCGAACGCGAGGCCGAGTTCGGCACCACCATCGACTGGCGGCCCAACAAGTTCATCTGGTACGGCACGACCAAGGCCTTCGACTCGCTGACGCTCACCTTCCGCCCCACCGAGTGGGGCGTGTTCTGCGCCCACCACTACCGCTACGCGAGCGACCGCAGCACCTTCTTAGTCGAGCTGCAGGCCGACACCTGGGAGCGCGCCGGCTGCGCCTCGATGAGCCCGGACGACACCGTGCGCCTGTGCGAGCGCGTGTTCGCCGACGACCTCGAAGGCCACGCGATCCTGTCGAACCATTCGCACTGGCGCCTGTTCCCGGCGATCTGGAACGAGCGCTGGAGCGTGGGCAATATCGTGCTGCTCGGCGACGCGCTGCGCACCGCACACTTCTCGATCGGCTCGGGCACGCGGCTGGCGATGGAAGATGCGGTCGCGCTCGCCAAGTCGCTGCGCGAGCATGGCAACGACGTGAGTGCCGCGCTCGCACACTTCCAGCAACTGCGCATGCCGCCGATGAAGAAGATCTGGGACGCCGCCAACGTGAGCCTGCGCTGGTACGAAGACATGGATCGGCGGGTCGCCACGCGCACGCCGGTGGAATTCGCCTACGACTACCTCACGCGCACCGGCCGCGTCGACCACACCGAGGTGCGCCGCCGCGACCCGGCGCTGGCGCGCGCCTACGAGGCGCTGCATCCCGAAGTCGCGCCGCGCTGACGCGCACGCACACAGGAGAATCCGGCATGGAAGGTTTCGTTCCCTGGCCCGACGAACTCGCCGCGCGCTGGCGCCGGCTCGGCCTGTGGGAAGGCCTGACGATCGGCGGCATGGTCGAGCGCACCGCGCAGCGCCTGCCCGACAAGCTGGCCGTGGTGTGCGGCGAGCGGCACTTAAGCTACCGCGATCTGGTCGAGGCGAGCCAGCGCCTCGCGCTCGGCTTCGCGCGCGCCGGCCTCACGCGCGGCGACCGCGTGGTGCTGCAGCTGCCGAACTCGATCGACTTCGTGCTCGCCTATCTGGCGCTGAACTGGATCGGCGCAGTGCCGGTGATGGCGCTGCGGCCGCACCGGCAGGCCGAGGTGCGGCATTTCATCCGCGCGTCGGGCGCGGTGGCCTATATCGTGCCCGATGTCGTCGGCGGCTTCGACTTCCGCGACATGGCGGCGCAGATGCAGCGCGAGTTCCCTGCGCTGCGCTGGGTGGCGGTGGCCGGCGAACCCGGCGCCGGGCAGCGCTCGCTCGCCGCGATGACCGACACCGCACTGCCGCTCGCGCAGCTGCGCGCTGCGATCGCGCCGCTGGCGCCCGAGCCGGGCGACCTGTGCACGATGCTGCTGTCGGGCGGCACGACGTCGCTGAACAAGCTGATCCCGCGCACGCACGACGACTACGTGCTCAACGCGCGCGCCTGCGGCGCGGCGGCCGGCTTCGACGAAGACACCGTGTTCATGGCCATCCTGCCGCTGGGCCACAACTACAACCTCGCCTCGCCCGGCATGCTGGGTGCGTTCTACGTCGGCGGCACGCTGGTGGTCGCGCAGGGCACGAGCGCGGAAGAGGTGTTCGGCCTCGTCGAGCGCGAGCGCGTCACGGTGATCGCGGCGGTGGTGCCGCTGATCACCGCATGGCTGAACTCCGACGTGCCGGCGCGCCACGACCTGTCGTCGCTGCAGGTGATCCAGAACGGCGGCGCGCGCCTCGCGCCCGAGCTGCGCCGACGCCTGCGCGAGCAGCTGCACTGCACGCCGCAGGAGATCTACGGCACGGCCGAGGGCTTGATCAACATGACGCGCCTCACCGACCCCGACGATCTGCTGCTGGAAAGCTCCGGCGCGCCGGTGCTGGCCGAAGACGAGATCCGCGTCGTCGACGACGATGGCCGCGACGTGCCCGACGGCACGCCCGGCGAGCTTGTCACGCGCGGCCCGTACACGATCCGCGGCTACTACGACGCGCCGGAGAAGAACCGCGAGGCCTTCCTGCCCGATGGCTGGTACCGCATGGGCGACATCGTGCGCAAGCAGGGGCGCTACGTGTACACCGAAGGCCGGCGCAAGGACCTCATCAACCGCGGCGGCGAGAAGATCTCGTGCGACGAGGTCGAGAACCTGATCTTCGCGCACCCGGCGGTGAAGGCGGTGGCGCTGGTGGCGATGCCCGACCCGGTGTTCGGCGAGAAGGCCTGCGCGTTCGTGGTGCCCAAGGACGGGCAGACGCTGGATCTGCCGGGCCTCGTGGCCTTCCTGCGCCAGCAGCAGATCGCCAGCTTCAAGCTCCCCGAGCGGCTCGAGCTGGTGCCTGCGCTGCCGCAAAGCCCGGTCGGAAAGATCCTGAAGCGCGAGCTGCGCGAGCGGCTGATCGCGACAATGCAACCACAGGTGCCGCAGTGACGCAGGTGCCGACACAACGAGGAGACCCCGTGACCCGACCCGGCGAAGCCAAACTGTCCAAGCTGTTCGAGCCCGCACGCATCGGCCGCTTCAAGACCAGCAACCGCATCAAGTACGGCGCGTGCTGCGTGTCGAACTACAACACGCGCGACGGCTTCGTCACCGAGCGCGAGTTCGCGCGCATGAAGGTCATCGCGCGCACCGGCTGCGGCATGATCACCAACCAGGGCGCGTACCCCGATCCGCTCGGCGAAGGCAAGGCCTACTTCCGCCAGGTGGCGATCTTCGACGACAGGTTCCTGCCGCAGTTCGAGCGCATCGCCGCCGACATCAAGGCCAACGGCGCGGTGGCGATCCAGCAGATCCTGCATGCGGGGCGCTACGGCGGCATCGACCTCGGCTACTGCATCCAGCCGTCAGACGTGCCGCAGACGCTGCCGCACTTTCGCCCGCCGAAGATCATGACCAAGGAGGAGATCAGGAGCTGCATCGCGCAGCACGCCGACGCCGCCAAGCGCGCGGTGCGCGCCGGTTTCGACGGCACCGAGGTCACCAGCTTCATGGGCTATCTGCTGGCCAACTTCAACTCGCGCTTCACCAACCAGCGCACCGACGAATACGGCGGCTCGATCCAGAACCGCGGCCGCTTCATGCGCGAGCTGATCGACGGCATCAAGCAGGCCACGCCCGACAACCCGCTCGTGGTGCGCCTGAACGGCGCCGAGCTGATGGACCGCTGGGGCGGCAACACCGAAGACGAATGCTTCGAGCTGATGCAGCAGGCGGTCGATGTCGGCGTCGACATGATCAGCGTCACCGTCGGCTGGCAGGAGGCGCCGGAATCGTCGATCGGCCGCGACATCGAGCCCGGCTATTGGAACTATTTGTCCGAGCGCGCGAAGAAGAGCTTCCCGAACACGCTGATCACCTTCGGCAACCGCCTGCCCGACCCGCGCATGGCCGACCAGTGCATCCGCGACGGCGTGTTCGACTTCTGGGAAGTGTGCCGCCCGCTGCTCGCCGACCCCGACCTCGTGCACAAGGCGGCAGAAGACAGGCTCGACGAGGTGCGCCGCTGCATCGGCTCGCTCAACTGCCTGTCGCGCCTGTTCCGCGACCTGCCCTACACCTGCACGATGAACCCGGCGCTCGGCCACGAGGTGGAGCCCGAATACCACGTGACGCCGGCGGCGGTGAAGAAGAAGATCATGGTCATCGGCGCCGGCCCGGCCGGCATGGAGTGCGCGATCAGCGCGCGCAAGCGCGGCCACGACGTGACGGTGTTCGACAAGGCCGACCGCATCGGCGGCAACCTGCTGGCCTATGCCAACAACGATCTGGCGCGGCCCGACGACCTGCTGTCGGTGGTGTCGCACTACGAGGTGATGGCCAAGAAGCTCGGCATCGAGGTGAAGCTGAAGACCGAGGTGCACGCCAAGTTCATGCGCAGCGTGCTGCACCAGTACGACGTGTGCGTGGTGGCGGCCGGCGCGCGCATCGACCGCGAGCGCGTGGCGCACATTCCGGGCGCCGAACGGCTGATCGATGCGATGGAGGTCGCGCACGGCCGCGCGACGGTGGGCCAACGCGTCGTCGTCGTCGGCGGCGGCAAGGTCGGGCTCACGCTGGCCGAGTCGCTGCGCAAGCACAAGGGCGCCGAAGTCACCGTGGTCGAGGCGGACAAGCGCATCGCCGGCGACGTGAAGCCGTCGTTCAAGTGGCGCCACGCGTCGTGGGTCGAGGAGCTGGGCATCACGTGTCTCACGTCGACGCGGCTGGTCAAGGTCGACGATCGCGGCGCGACGGTGCGCGATGGCTTGGGCGCCGAGCGCCTGGTCGAGGCCGACAGCGTGGTGCTCGCCGCCGGCGCCGCGCCGGCGCACGATCTGCTGCACGAGTTCGAGTGGATGGTCGACGAGCTGCACGGCATCGGCGACGCGATGGTGCCGCGCGGGCTCGAGCAGGCGATCGCCGAGGGCTTCAGGCTCGGGGTGAGGCTGTGACTGCAACGGTGGCAGCCGTCGCGCTGCCCGACGCGCAGGCCTGGAGCGCTGCCGCGCGCTGGCACGCCGGGCTGTTCGAGCCGCTCGATGCCGGCGCGCGCGTGGCGCTGGTGGCGCGCTCGGCGCCGTCGACGATGCTGCTGTGGCAGGCCGACGCGCACGGCAGCGTCGACGCGCGCTTCGAGCCCTTCGCCGGCTACTCGCACAGCGGCGCCGACATCGTGCTCGCGGCCGACGACGAATCGCTCGCCGCAATCCGCGATGCAAGCGCCGCGTCGCTGTTCGAGGTGCTGCGCGCCGGCATCCGATCCGGCCACGTGGTGTGCTACATGCTGCGCCGCCGCTGCCACCTCGAGGAGCGCGGCTACGACGAGCTGCTCGACGCGCTCGGCTTCGCGTTCATGGGCGCCTGCCGATGATCTTCCGCAATCCGTCGGGCGCGCCCGAGCTGGCCTGCGACGAATGCGGCTGCCGCTGGTTCGACCGCATGCACGGCACCTGCTACGAATGCGGCGCCGCGGTCAGCGCGGAGTCGCAGGCCGAGTTCAGGCAGGCGCTGCAGGCGTTCGCCGCGGGCGAGCGCGGCGAAGGGCAGCAGGCCAGCCCCGAGCCGCCGAAGAGCGCGCGCTGAAGTCCGCGCGACCTCAGCGCTTCTCGGCCGGTGGGTTCTCGCGCGCGTGCCGCATGAAGAAGCGGATGTAGAACACCGCCATGCCCAGCGTGATGGCCAGCACCACCGCGCTCATCAGTCCGACATCGGTGCTGAACAGTTCCTGCAGGATGCGCATGGTTCATCTCCTCTGAGTGACCGACCTGCATCGATTGAGCGCCCCCCGCCCGCGGCGGAGCTTGCGCAGCCGCAAAGCCATGGCGCCGGCAGGCTCCGGCCCTTGTCCGGCATCAGCTGTTGGGCGCCGGGCCGCCGCTGCAGGGCGAGTCGGCCGGCGGCAGCGACCTCGGCCGCGCGCCGGGCGCCGGTCTCGCCCGGCAGCCAGGCCACGATGGCCGTGGTGCCGAGCGCGATGCAGGCCATCGCCAGCATCAGCGTCTGAAAGCCGCCGGCCTTGACCGCCGGCCCCAGCAGCCACACGGCGAGCGAGCTGATGCCGATCGACACCGTCAGCCGCATGCCGGCCACGCGCGAGCGCATGCGGTCGTCGACGTAGCGCACGATCATCGCGTCGGTGAACGGGATGGCGCCGAAGATCAGCACCATCACGCCGACCAGCGCCGCGTACAGCCACCAGCCCTGCGCGAACGCGGCGGCTGCCAGCAGCGGCGCCTGCGCGCTGGCGATGCCGAGGTACAGGCGCTTGAGCGGCACGCGGTCGATCAACCGGCCCACCACCACCTGCGCCAGCGACGCCACCGCATACACGCAGGCCAGCAGCGCGCCCAGCGTCGCCGGGTCCTCGACCACGCCGCGCATGCGCTCGGCGAGCAGCTGGCCGTTGCCATTGGTGGTGAGGTTGAAGAGCAGGCTCGCGGTGACCGCGGCCGCCGTCATCACCGTGAACACGCGCGCAAGCATGCGCGCGGGCAACTCGACAGCCGACTTGCGGCCGCGCGTGGCGGGCGGCTCGGCCTCGTGCGGCGTCATGCGCGCGAAGGCCAGGCCGAGCCCGATCGTCACCAGCCCCGGCACCACGAACGCCATGCGCCAGCCGAAGCCTTCGACGAGGTAGCCGGTGACGACGGCCGCCACCGCGATGCCCAGGTTGCCGGCCAGTCCGTTGACGCCGATGATGGCGCCGGGGTTCTTGGCGTGCTGCACCAGCATCGGAATGCCCACCGGGTGGTAGATCGACGCGAAGGTACCCAGCAGCGCGAGCGCGCCGGCCATCTGCCAGGCGTTGTGCGCCAGCGCGGCCAGCAGCGACGCCGCGCCGATGCCGAAGAAGAACACCAGCATCATGCGGCGCCGGCCCCACAGATCGCCGAGGCGGCCGGCAGGCATCGAGCCGAGGCCGAACATCAGGAAGGCGCCGACGCTGTAGGGCATCAGATCTTCCCAGCGCGCGAAGCCGAAGTCGCGCGCGATCGCCACCACCGCGGTGGCGAACACGAGCAGGAACAGGTGGTCCAGCGCGTGCGCCACGTTGAGCAGCAAGGCCACGGGGCGGGGCGTGTGCGACATGGGCGGGTGATGCGGCGGCGGCAGGGCCCGCCATTGCACCATGAACGCCGCCTGCCCGCCGCGGCGCTCTGCGGCGCGCGACGGGCAGGAAGATCAGCGCGCCTCGCCGGCGCGCTCGGTTGGGGTCAGTCGGGGTCGGCCGCGTTAGGCCGCGATCACTCGGCCAGCTCGGCCAGCCGCTCGTGGCGGTCTGCTGCGCAGTACAGCTCGTGCGCGAAACGACAATCGACTTGCATGTAGCGATCGGCCATCGCGCGCACGGCAGCCGCTTCGCGCGTCGCGCGCTCGACCGGGCTGAGCGCGCGCTCGGACCGGCCCGGCGCAGCGCGGCGCCACCAGCGCTCGAGGGTCGACCAGATGGCGGTGCCGACCGACGGCAGCAGCCACTGCGTGCGCCGGCGGTACGGCGAGGGCACGTCGACCGCGGGAGCCCACCACCGCACGCGGGTCAGCGCGCTCATCGCACACCTCCGCCCAGCGCCAGCGACGGCGACATGGCGACGCGGGCCGCGGCGTGCAGCGCGATGCTGCGCAGCTCGTTGGCCAGAGCGGGTTGCTCGATCTGCACGGCGCGCGCCAGGCTCAGCAGCTCGTCGGCGCTGCGACCGCTGCGGCCGGGTTCGGCGCCGGCGCGTTGCCACAGCGCGGCCGCCTGGCGGCCCAGGTACAGCGCGGCCCGTGCCGCCCACTCGGCGCCGCGGGGTGCGCGCGCCGGCGCCGGGATCGGCGCCACACGTTGGAAGTCAGACATGGCTTGTGGCCTTTCCTCACGGGGCTTTATCAGCCCGGTACGCCCATGCTAGGGTTTACACCTATGATTGGCCAATGGACAGTGGGAATCCGGTCATCACGAACGCGAATGCCCACTTGCACCAGAACATAGAACCCGTATGAATTTCCGCACACTGGATCTGAACCTTCTGCGCGTCTTCGACCGCGTCATGGTCGAGCGCAACGTCACGCGGGCCGCCGCCGAGCTGGCGATGACGCAGCCGGCCGTGAGCAATGCGCTGCGCCGCCTGCGCGAAGCGGTCGGCGAGGACTTGTTCGTTCCCGGCCCCACCGGCGTGACCCCCACCGCGCAGGCCGAGTCGCTGTGGCCGGCGGTGCGCTCGGCCATGGCGCGGCTGCGCGAGGTGTTCGACCCGCAAGGCTTCGACCCGCGCCACGACGCCCGCAGCTTCACGCTGCTGATGGCCGACGCCACGGCCGCGGTGCTGGTGCCGCCGATGCTCGACGAGCTGGAGCGCAGCTACCCCGCGGTGGACCTGCGCGTTGAGCCGCTCACCTCGCGCGACCCGCGGGCGCAGCTCGGCCGCGGCGGCGCCGATGCCGCGGTCGGCTTCTTCCCCGACGTGGCGCGCACGCTGGCTGCCGCCGCCGGCCGCGACGACAGCGTGATCGATGCGCTCTACACCTGCGAATACGTGTGCGTGATGCGGCGCGGCCACCCGCTCGCCCGCCGCGAGCGCCTGACGCTGGAGGAGTTCTGCGCCGCGCGCCATGTGCGCGTGAGCTTCGCCGGCCGCGCGCACGGCTTCGTCGACGAGGCGCTGGCCGCCCGGGGCCGCTCGCGCCGCTCGGTGCTGACCGTCAGCCACTTTTCCACCGCGGCGCAGGCGGTGGCGCGCTCCGACCTGTTGACCGTGTTCCCGCGCAGCTACCTGCCGGTGTGCGGCGCGGCGCAGGATCTGGTTGCGCGCGCCGTGCCGTGCCCGCTGCCGCGCATCGACGTCGGCCTGCTGTGGCACCGCCGGCACGAGCGCGAGCCCGGCCATCGTTGGCTGCGCGCGCTGGTCGCGCAGGTGGCCGAGGGCAGGAAGACGCCGCTGGCGGCCGACGCCGCGGCGCAGGCGCCGCACGGCGCGTGCGCGCTGGCAGCACCCTGAGTCAGCGCGACGAAACGACCTCCGACCCGGCTTCGGTGCCGGCGGGCGCGGCCCAGCCCGACACCAGCGCCTGCAACTCGGCATCGGCCCGGCTCAGCCCGGCGAGCACCTGGCTGCCGTCGAGCGCGCGATCGTTGAGCTTCAGCACACCGCCGGCATAGTCGAAGGCCACGCGCAGCGTGTCGCCCTGGGCCACTGCGATGCCCGCCGCGAGCGCGGCCTGGCGCTGCGCCGGCGAGACGATATCGCCGCTGAGTTCAAGATGTCCTCGCGCGGCGAGCTGCCCGGCCAGTGACGGCCGGCCGGTCGCCGCCTCGCGCAGCTCGACCAGGAACTGCCCGCTCAACTCGCCGCCGCCGCCCCGGCCGGAAACCTTGGGTATGCCCACCGACAGGCCGCGCGCGAGCAGGCGCATGGCGGCCTCGCGCGCCTGGCGGCCTTCGTCGGCGGTGAGGCTTTGCATGCCGCAGCTGGCTTCGGCCAGGCTCGCCAGCGTCTGCACGCTGCGCGTGTCGAGGCCCTTCATCGCCAGTTCGAGCCACAGCTCGCTCAGATCGACGCCGGCGCCTTGCATGCGGCGCACCGATGGCACCAGCGTCACGTCGAGCCGGTCGCCGCGCTCGACCGCCGTCGACCTCAGTGACACGCCTTCGGCCGTGCCGAGGCCGAAGCCCACCTGCTGCGCGCTGAACTGCATCGTGCCCGTGCCGAGGCGGCGGTTGGTCAGGTCGACGTCGACGGCCATGTCCTTGACCTCCAGGGCCTGTCCGCCGCCACGCACCACGATGCGCTCGATCTTCCAGCCGAAAGCCAGTGCGTCGCCGTTGACCGCGAGGAAGCCCTGCGACGGCGCGACGCGGATCGCCTCGCCCGCGCGCTGCAACGCCAGCTCCGGCAGCGCCATCTCGGTGCGCAAGGCGCCGTTGAACGCTACCGTGCCGCGGCCCGAGAGCTGCGCCACCGGGCCGAACACCGCGCTGAACGCGTCGGCCGTGTCGCCCAGCGGCGAGGCCTGCCAGTCGACGCGCATCAGGCTGCCCGGCAGCGGCAGGTGCGCCATCGTGTAGTCCACGCGCAGCCGCAGCGGCTGGTCGCTGCCCGGCTCCGCGGCGCACGGCGCCTCGAGGCGCAGCTCGGCCTGGCCCTTGGCGCCGAAGAGGCTGCGTTCATGCGTCAGCTGCGTGAGGCGCAGGCTGCCTTGCGGGGCGCTCTTCAGCGCCCTCAACGTCTGCTCGGCCTGCTGCCCGATCACCACGGCACTGCCGACCCACGCAGCCGCCGCCACACCCGCCGCGCCCAGCGCGATACCCACCGTCTTGCCCTTCATCGTCGCCCCTCGTTGTCGTGATCAACGATTGATGTAACGACATGTGAGGCACCGACTTGAGGGCGAATGGCAGGCGCCGGGGGGTGTCCGGCGTGACGGAGTTCACGCCGCGGCGGCCGCGCAGCATCGACTCGGGCAGCAGCGACATGCAGCCGATGGCATCGAATCAACGTTTGGTTACGCGCGCAGCACGTGCGCGCGGATCGCCTCGGCCACCTCGGCCGAAGGATCGTGCGAGCGGTCGTCGGAACGAAGCTTCTCGCTGGCGGGCGGTCGATGATGTCCGCCGGCCGGGCCGGGTGCCATCATGCGGACCCGCAAGGAGGGCGCGGCGCGATGCGCAGGCAACTGATCGATCTCGGGGCCGGGCGCCAGGTGCTGTTGCTGGACTCGATCACGCAGCTGGAACCCGGCGACGCCGGCACGCTCGTGGTGGCCGGCTCGCACGGCGGCACCTCCTCCGGCGAGGTGGCGTGCAGCCTGCCGCTGGCGGGCGTGGTGTTCAACGACGCCGGCGTCGGCAAGGACGAGGCCGGCATCGCGGCGCTGGCGATGTTGCAGCAGCGCAGCGTGCCCGCGCTCGCGGTGGCGCACACCAGCGCACGCATCGGCGACGCGCTCGACGTGTGGGAGCACGGCGTGATCTCGCGCCTGAACGACGCAGCGCGTGCGCGGGGTTGGCGCGAGGGTGAGCCGCTGCAGACGGTGCTGCAGCGCTGCAAGCCCTGAGCCGCGCTCAGGCGACCTCGTCGAGCAAGCTGCCGAGCAGCTGGTCTTGCGTCCTCAGCACGCGCAGGTTGGCCTTGAATTCGAGCGCCGCGCTCTTCATCGCGACGATGTCCTCGGCCAGCGAGTCGCCTTCGAGCGGCGAGCCGGCGAGCTGCGTGGCCACGCCGCCGTCAGGCGAAGCCTGCTGCTGCACGAGCTGCCGGTGAAAGCCCGGCGTCTGCGCGTTGGCGATGTTGTGCGCCGAGGCGCCCATGCGCTGCTGCGCGGCCTGTAGGCCGGACAGCGCGATGCTCGCGAGCGTGTTCATGGTGGCTGCATTGTGCGGCGCGGCCCGCGTGGCCGGGGCTCGTCGGGCGGCACTCCGTCACGCGCGCCGCGATCGGCCGTCGCCGTCGCGCTAGCATGCCCGGCCGCCGGTGCGATGGCGGCGCGGCGAATGCAGGAGACACGCGCGATGCAGCTGGCGATGGTGGGTCTGGGTCGCATGGGGGCTAACCTCGCGCGCCGGCTGATGCGCGCCGGCCATGACTGCGTGGTGTACGACAGCGATGCCGCGGCCGTGCAGCGCCTGCGGGCAGAGGGCGCCACCGGCGTCGCGAGCCTAGAGGCGCTGGTGGCCGCGCTGGCGCCGCCGCGCACGGTATGGGTGATGCTGCCGCACGGTGCGCCCACCGATGGCGCGATCGACGCGCTCGGCGCACTGCTCGCCGCGGGCGATGCGCTGATCGACGGCGGCAACACGCACTACGGCGACGACATCCGCCGTGCACGCGCGCTGGCCAGCCGTGGCATCGACTACCTCGACATCGGCACCAGCGGCGGCGTGTGGGGCCTCGAACGCGGCTACTGCCTGATGATCGGCGGGCCGCTGTCGGCCGTGCAGCGGCTGCAGGCGGTCTTCGATGCGCTGTCGCCGGGGCCCGGGCCGGCGGCGCGCACACCGCACCGCGAAGGCCTGGCGCCGAGCGCCGAGCGCGGCTGGCTGCATTGCGGACCGGCCGGCGCCGGGCACTTCGTGAAGATGATCCACAACGGCATCGAATACGGCATGATGCAGGCGCTGGCCGAAGGCTTCGACATCCTGCGCCACGCCGGCGACGATCACCTGCCCGAAGAGCGGCGCTACCGCTTCGAGCTGGCCGACATCGCCGAGCTGTGGCGTCGCGGCAGCGTGGTGTCGTCGTGGCTGCTCGACCTCACGGCGCAGGCGCTGGCCGAGGACCGTGACCTCGACCGCTACACCGGCGTGGTGGCCGACAGCGGCGAGGGCCGCTGGACGGTGCAGACTGCCGTGGAGCAGGCGGTGCCGGCCGAGGTGCTGACGGCGGCGCTCTATGCGCGCTTTCGCTCGCGGCAGGAGCACACCTTTGCCGAGAAGCTGCTGTCGGCGATGCGCCGGCAGTTCGGCGGTCATGTCGAGAAGGGCTGAGCGAGCCGCGCGTGTCCGGCTGAGAATTGCGCTAACGGGCGCGCCGCCGCCACAGCGGCGCCAGCAGCGGCCACAGCACGATCACGAAGGTGACGGTGGCCAGGCCGCCGGCGATCGGCCGCGTGAAGAACGCGAGCGGGTTGCCGTCTGACTTGATCATCGAGGTGACGAAGTTCTCTTCCAGCATGCCGCCGAGCACCACGCCCAGGATCGCCGGCGCGCTGGGGAAGCCGTTTTCCTCCAGCACGAAGGCAGCCACGCCGAACACCAGGATCAGCAGCACGCCGAACACGGTGTTGTTGATGGCGAACGATCCGACCGCGCAGAACAGCAGGATCACCGGCATCAGCACGTTCTGCGGCGCGCGCAGCACGGTCTTGGCGACCTTGATCGCCATCCAGCCGAGCGGCAGCATGATGATGTTGGCGACGATGAAGACCAGGAAGATCGCGTAGATGTTCTGCGGGTTGTTGACGAACAGCGTCGGCCCGGGGTTCATGTTCTTCAGATACAGCACGCCGATCGCGATCGCGGTGATCGAGTCGCCCGGGATGCCGAACACCAGCGCCGGAACCCACGCGCCGGCCAGCGCCGAGTTGTTGGCCGCTCCCGACTCGACGATGCCCTCGACGTGGCCGGTGCCGAACTTCTCGGGCTCCTTCGAGAAGCGCTTGCTCGTCGCATAGGTGATCCACGACGCGATATCGGCACCGGCGCCGGGCTGGATGCCGATCGCGGTGCCGATCGCGCTGCCGCGCACGAGCTGCCACTTGTACTGCCTGGTCAACGTCCACATGCCGCGGAAGACATTGCCGATCTTCTCGGCGGCCACGGCCGGCATCGGGTGCAGCGACGTGACGTAGCGCAGGATCTCGCTGATCGCGAACATGCCGACCATCACCGGGATCAGCGACACGCCGCCGGTCAGCTCGGCGTTGCCGAACGTGAAGCGCGGATGCGCGCCGGGGTTGTCGAGCCCGACCGCCGACACCAGCAGCCCGAGCATCAGCGACGTCATCGCCTTGAGCTTGCTGCTGGCGCCGATGAACACCGCGGCGGCGAGGCCCATCACGACGAGCCAGAAGTACTCGAACGACGAGAACTTCAGCGCCACCTCGGCCAGCGTCGGCGCGGCGGCGATCAGCACCGCGGTGCCGAACAGCCCGCCGATGGCCGAGAACACCAGCCCCGCGCCGAGCGCGAGTTCGGCCTGGCCCTTGCGCGTCATCGCATAGGCCTCGTCGGTGTACGCCGCCGACGCCGGCGTGCCCGGGATGCGCAGCAGCGCGCCGGGGATGTCGCCGGCGAAGATCGCCATCGCGGTGCAGCTGACGATCGCCGCCACCGCCGGCACCGGCGGGATGAAGAACGTCACCGGCACCAGCAGCGCGGTGGCCATCGTGGCGGTGAGCCCCGGCACGGCGCCGACGAACAGGCCGAACAGCGACGACGCGAGGATCACCCACATCACGTAGGGATCGAACACCAGCGCGAAGGCCTGGGCGAGGACGGGCCAGGTCATCGGGTGACGCCGCGACGACGCATCACGATCGCTGCCATCAATACAGCACCGGCAGCACGCCCCACGGCAGCGGTACGCGAAGCCCCTTGTAGAACGCGACATGGATCGCCATGGTGGCCACCACCGCCACCACGACCGCGGTGAGCGCGCGCACGCGCAGCACGAGCATCAGCGAGCCGAGCATCAAAACGCCGGTGAGCAGGAAGCCGAGCCGGTCGCCGGCCAGCACGTACAGCAGCAGACCGCCGACGGTGATGGCGAACGCCAGCACGAGCCGCGGCTCGCGCGTCCAGGCGCCGAGGGCGAACCAGCGTGCGTCGCCGCGCGCGCGCACGCCCTGCGCGATCAGCAGCAGCGCGCACACCGCGAGGCCGAACGCGACGACGCCGGGAAACGCCGCCGGGCCGACGTTCTGCCCCGGGATCTTCGGGTAGCTCTGCACCGTCCACAGCACCAGCAGCGCCAGCGCGAGGAACAGCGCACCGAAGACGGCGTCGTTGAGCTTCATCGCAGCGCGCGCCATCGCGCTCGGGAGGCCACCACGGCGCGCGTCACTTCGCGATGCCCACGGCCTTCATCGTCGCGCCGAGGTCGGCGTCGCTCTTGGCCATGAAGCTCGCGAACTCGGCCGGCGGCGCCCACAGCACGCCGAAGCCGCGGTTGGCCATGAATTCCTTGAACTCCTTCGACTCGTGCGCCTTCTTCAGCGACGCGAGCAGCCGGTTCTGGATGTCGGCCGGCAGCCCCTTGGGCGCCGCGATGCCGCGCCAGGCGGCCATCGTCCAGCCGCTGCCGACGGCGGCCTTGAGCGTCGGCACGTTCGGGAACAGCGCCGCGGGGTTGGCGTCCATCACCGCCAGGCTCTTCACCTTGCCGGCCTCGATGAGCGCGCGCGCCTCGGGCAGCGAGCACGGCACGACCTCGACGCCGCCGGCCACCAGATCGTTCAGGCCCGGCGCGGCGCCGTTGGACGGCACCCACGGCAGCGCGCCCGCATCGATCTTCTGGTCGCGCAGCAGCCCGGCGATGGCCAGGTGCCAGATGCCGCCCTGGCCGGTGCCCGAGGCCTTGAACTTGCCCGGGCTGGCCTTGATGGCGGCGAGCAGCTCGCCAACGTTCTTGTACGGCGCGTCGGCACGCACCTGCACGCCGGCGGGGTCGGCATTGACGAGCGCGATCGGCGTGTAGCTGGCGCCGCTGAGGTCGGTGAGCCCCTGGTGGTGCATCATGCCGATCTCCACCGTGATCATGCCGATGGTGTAGCCGTCGGGCGGCGACGCGGCAATCGCCTGGTGGCCCACCACGCCCGAGCCGCCGGTGCGGTTGACGACGTTGACGGGCTGGCCGAGATCCTTCTCCATCAGCGTGCCGAGGATGCGCGCCACGGCATCGGTGCCGCCGCCGGCGCCCCACGGCACGATCAGCGTGATGGGCCGCTCCGGATAGGCCGCGTGCGCGGCGCCGAACACCGATGCGACGAGTGCCGCGCTCGCGGCGAGCCACTTCAAGGCCATGCGCATGGACGAGTCTCCGTGAGTTGCGGCGCGCCGGGGCGCCGATGTTCCTGGGTCGCGTCATCATGCAGCCCGTGCGCGGCGTCGGCGCGCGGCATGCGGGAAAGTCCCTGTGTTGTCGGACCTCCCGACGCTGCGCGCGTCGCCATCGGGCCGCCCTCGGCCATGCCCTACCATCGCCGCCCATGCCGATGCGCACGCTGGCCGAGCTGGAACGGCGCCGACTCGAGTTCGGCGCCGATGCGGCGGCGGCGCGGCTGCGCGGATTGCGCCTGCTGGCGCGCACCCGCCTGGCCAGCGCCGCGGCCGTGCGCCGCCTGCACGAACTGCTGTGCTTCATTCGTGCCTACCCCGACGATGCGGCCGTGCGCGCGCAGGCCGCGCGCATGCTCGACGGCTTCGCGCAGCGCGCCGATCTGCGCGCGCACGCGACCGCGCTGGCCACCAGCGGCATTGCCGGCACGGCGATCCACTTTCGCTTCTTCGCCGCGCAGGCGCAGTGGCTGGCCGCGCTGTGGCCGGCGCAGCTGAGCCTGGACCGGCGCGACCGCGACGCCGACGAGCGCATCGCGCGCGCGCTGCAGGTGCTGCTCGAACATGCCGAAGGCGTGTCGCTGCGCGAGGTGCCGCGGCCCGGCTTCGCGACGCTCGATCGCCTGCGCGGCCGCGACGAGACCGATGCGGTGTTCCTGCTGCGGCGCATTGCCGCGATGCCCGGCGACGGCTTCACGCGCGAGGCGTTCTCCGACGCCGTCGATGCCAGCTACACGCTGGCGCCCGGCCCGGGCACGCCGTCGCGCAGCACCGCGGTCTGGCCGAAGGCGCCGCTGGTGTTCCGGCGCACGCCGCCGCCGCGTGCACGGCCCGATCTGCGCGCCGAGCTGCAGCGGCCGCCGCGCCGCGTGCGGCGCCTGCCGCTCGCCGACGGCCAGGCGCTGATCGACCTCGCGCGCGGCGCGATGGTCACGCGCGAGCGCTCGCTCGAAGCCTTCGCGTATGCCGACGCACGCGATGCCTGGCTGGTCGACGACGGCGACGGCCTGGCCTATGCCTTCGCCGGCGTGGTGCCCGAGCGCCGGCATGCGGTGTTCTCGTACTACGGCGCGCTGACGCTGCGCAACGGCGTGCCGATCGGCTACACGCAGGCCGACGTGCTGGGCCCGAGCGCGGCGCTGTCGTTCAACACCTTCGAGAGTTTTCGCGGCGCCGAGGCGGCGCACACCTTCGCGCGCTGGCTGGCGGCGCTGCGTGCGCTCTTCGGCTGCACGAGCTTCACGATCGAGCCCTACCAGCTCGGCGCGCACAACGACGAGGCGATCGCCTCGGGCGCGTGGTGGTTCTACGCCAAGCTCGGCTTCGTGCCGCGCGATGCCGCGACGCGCGCGCTGGCGAAGCAGGAGCGCGAGCGGCAGCAGCGCAGGCCGTCGCACCGCACGTCGCCGGCGATGCTGGCGCGGCTCGCGCAGCGCCATCTGTACTTCGACCTCGACCCGGCAGCGCCGCGGCCGCTCGTGACGCCGGCAATGGCCGGCGATGCGGTGAGCGCGGCGCTCGTATCGTGCGGCGCACGCGATGCCGATCGCGGCGTGCACGCGCTGGCGAGCGAGCTGTGGCACGCGTGCGCGCCGGGCCTGCGGCCACCGCGCGGCAGCGACGCCTGGCGCGCCTGGCAACGGCTCGCACCGCTGCTGGCTCGGCTGCCGCTGGCGCGCTGGACAGCAGGCGAACGCCTGGCGCTCGTGGCGCTGGCGCGCGGCAAGGCCGGCCGCAGCGAGCGCGCGTTCGTGCGCGCTTGGCAGGCGCATGCGCAGCTCGACGCCGCGCTGCTGCGCCTGTGGGCGCGCGGCCGCTGAATGGGCCCGAGTGAACTTCAGCCCGCGCCCGCCTGCGCTCGCCACGCCAGGTGCGCACGCACGCGTTCGTTCGGCTGCGCGTAGCGCGCGAGCAGCTTGGCGATGCGCGCCTCGGCATAGCCGAGCTGGCTGAAGGCCACGCCGCGGTCGAACGCCTCGGCGTAATCGGCGATCAGTTCACCCTCGAAGCGCAGGCGCGCGATGCCTTCGAACGCGATCACGCGCCCGGCGCTCTCGGGCTCCCTGGAACGGTAGCTGAACACGTAGCGCGCGTAGCCGAGCCGCGCATCGGCCAGCGGCTCGCTGAACTGCCAGCGAAAGGCCTCGCCGCCGACGTGAAAACGCCGCAGCATCGCCGCGATCTCGGCGCGCCCGCGGTGCACGCCGAAGAAGCCGTCGTCGTAGACGCCGTCGGGCGTGAAGAGGGCGGCGAAGCGCTCGTCGTCGCCGGCGGCGACGGCCGATGCGAAGCGATCGAGCAGGGCAGGCAGATCCATCACAGGCTCCTTGTCGACGTCGACGTGCGCATTCACGTGCTGGCCCGGGCGACGACCTCGAACCCGATGTTCACCTGCCGGGCGCCCGGATCCTTGTCGGCCAGTCGGGCCAGCAGCATCTGGCCCGCGCGCTCGCCCATCTCGGCGCGACGCACCCTCACGGTCGACAGCTGGGGCGACGCGGCCCTGGCGATCGGCAGGTCGCCGAAGCCCATCACGGCCAGCCGCCGCGGCACGTCGATGCGCAGGCGATGGCACTCGAACAGCACGCCGGCGGCGAGCAGGTCGTTGCTGCAGAACACGGCGTCGAGATCGCTGCGGCGAGCCATCAGCTGTGCCAGCTGCGCGGCGGCCTGGTCGATCTGCACCGGCGGGCGCATCAGGTCGGCGGTTGCGTCGCCGAGGCCTGCGCGGGCGATCTCGGCCCGGTAGCCGTCGAAGCGCTGGCGCGAGCGCTCCTCGTCGGCGCCGACATAGCCCAACGCGCGGCAGCCGCGCTCGATCAGGTGGCGCGCCGCCGCGCCGCCTGCCGCCACGTTGGAGAAGCCGACGGCCATGTCGAGCACGCGCGGCGCCGTGCGGCCATCGCCGTCGGGCAGGTCCCAGGTCTGCACCACCGGCACGCCGGCGCGCCGCAGGCGCGTGCGCAGCGCGGCGCTCTGGCCGCAGCCCGTCAGCACCAGGCCATCGACGCGGCGGCCGAGAAAGGCCTCGACGAGAGCGTCCTCGTCACGGTTGCGATAGGCGCTCTGGCCGAGCAGCAGCTGATAGCCGCCTTCGGCCAGCGTTCGCGTCAGCGCTTCGATGGTTTCGGAGAAGACCTGGTTCGAGATCGTCGGCACGATGGCGGCCACGATGCGCGAGCGGCTCGAGGCCAGGCTGCCCGCCGTGAGGTTGGGCACGTAGCCCAGCCGCGCCACCGCCGAGCGCACGACGGCCAGCGTCTCGGCGGCCACCTTGTCGGGCGTGTTGACCGCCCGCGACACGGTGACCAGCGACACGCCAGCGGCACTGGCCACGTCGCTCATGCGGACACGGGTCGAAGCGAGGGCACGCGGCATCGGTCGGCGATCGAGGAGGCGTAGAGGGATCTCGGGATCTCGGGATCTCGGCGGTCGCCGGCACGGCGCCGGTGCCCCGATGGTAGCGCTTTCAGACAGGTTTCAGTCTTGTGTTGCGCGAATTCGTGGCTTATGCTGAAAGCGCTTCCATTCTTTCACACGCCTCTTTCAGCTGCACCGACAAAGGACACCGCATGCGCCGGCGTTTCATCGCCGTGGTGCCGTTTCCGCCCGGCGGCCTGAAGTCCGAGTGACCGCCACCCTCTGTCGCCGCAATACTGCACACGCATCATGAAGGCCGTCGAATCCAACATCGTCTCGTATGCCAAGGCCGGCGCCGACGCGCGCACCGCCGCCGACAGCGGCGACCGCATCGCCTGGGTCAAGCTGTCGTACACCGTGCTGCCGCTGGCCACGCCGGTGAGCGATGCCAAGGTGCTCACCGGCCGGCAGAAGCCGCTGACCGAGATCGCCTTCGTGTTCGCGGAGATCTGCACGCGCGACGGGCACGATGGCATCGGCTTCGGCTACTCCAAGCGCGCCGGCGGGCCTGGCATGTACGCACATGCCAAGGAGCTGGCGCCCAACCTGATCGGCGAAGACCCGAACGACATCTCGCGCCTGTTCGCCCAGCTGCTGTGGGCCGGCGCCAGCATGGGCCGCTCGGGCCTCACCACGCAGGCCATCGCGCCGTTCGACATCGCGCTGTGGGACATGAAGGCCAAGCGCGCGAAGCTGCCGCTGGCCAAGCTGCTGGGCGCGCAGCGCGACTCGGTGCAGTGCTACAACACTTCGGGCGGCTACCTGCACACGCCGCTCGAGCAGGTGCTGAAGAACGTGGCGATCTCGCGCGAGAGCGGCATCGGCGGCATCAAGCTCAAGGTGGGGCAGCCCGACCTCGCCATCGACATCCAGCGCGTGGCCGCGGTGCGCAAGCTGCTGGGCGACGGCTTCCCGCTGATGGTCGACGCCAACCAGCAGTGGGACCGCCAGCAGGCCACGCGCGCGTGCCGCGCGCTCGAGGAATTCGACCTCACGTGGATCGAGGAGCCGCTCGACGCGCACGACTTCGATGGCCACGGCCTGCTCGCCGAGCGCTTCGACACGCCAATCGCCACCGGCGAAATGCTCACCTCGTTCGACGAGCATGCGCAGCTGATCCTCGCCGGCACCGATTTCATCCAGCCCGACGCGCCGCGCGTGGGCGGCATCACGCCGTTCCTGAAGATCATGGCGCTGGGTGAGTTCAAGCAGCGCAAGCTGGCGCCGCACTTCGCGATGGAGATCCACCTGCACCTGGCCGCCGCCTACGGCCTCGAGCCCTGGCTCGAGCACTTCGAGTGGCTGGGGCCGATGTTCAACGAGCCGATGCAGTTGAAGGACGGCCGCATGCACGTGTCCGACCGGCCCGGCCTCGGCTTCACACTCAGCGAGCAGGCGCTGCGCTGGACGAGCGAGACGCACGAGTTCGGCAAGCGGCCGTGAACGCCGAGGAAGGATCCGATGAGCCTCGTGAACCCGCCACCGTTGAAGACGATCCCGCAGCGCGCGAGCGCGCCGCACGTGCCCGACGCCGTGCTCGACCGCCTGGCCCGGGCCAGCAGCGGCTCGCTCACCACGCAGCTCTACATCAAGGGCTTCCGCCAGCCGGTGCTGCACGGCCTGAGGCCGCTGAACAAGCGCATCAGGCCGTTCGCCGGCCGCGCCTACACGATGCGCTTCATCCCCGCGCGCGAGGATGTCGATGTCTACGCCAACCTCACCACCAACCCTTCGGCCGACAACCTGCAATGGGTGGGCGTCGAGCAGATCGAGCCCGGCCACGTGCTGGTGATCGACAGCAACAGGGACGGCCGCGCCGCCTCGATGGGCAACATGCTGATCACGCGCATGATGATGCGCGGCGCGCGCGGCGTGGTCACCGACGGATCGTTCCGCGACGGCACCGAGCTGGCGGAGATGGACTTCCCCATCTGGTCCACCGGCGTCACCGCCACCACGCGCCTCGCCTATCACCACGTGGCCGACCTGCAGGTGCCGATCGGCTGTGCCGGCGTGGCGATCTACCCGGGCGACGTGATCCACGGCGACGGCGACAACGTCACCGTGATCCCCGCGCAGCTCGCCGAGGAGATGGCCGATCTGTGCGAGAAGCGCGACGACATCGAAGCCTACCTGGCGCTGCGCATCCGCGCCGGCGAGCCGCTGTGGGGCCTGTACCCGCCGAGTGACGAGACGCGCCGGCAGTACAAAGCCTGGGTCGCCGCCGGGCGGCCGGCCATCGCGCCGGTGCGCCCACCCGTGAATCCACAAGGTGCACGCTGAATTCGGAGATCGCACGATGGCCACCTACACCCCCGCCTACTACGACGCGCTGATCCGGCGCTATTTCGACGCCTGCAACGCGGCCGACCGTCAGGCGCTGGAGGACTGCTTCACGCCCGACGCGGTGCACTACTTCCCGGCCGGCCTGCCCGAGGTGCCCTGGCGCGGCGCCGCCACGATCGCCGGCAAGTGGATCTGGTGCGTGCAGATGCTGGGCTCGCAGTGGACGATCGAGCGCATCCTGATCAGCCACGACAAGCCCGAGGCGGCGATCGAGTGGACGCACTGGAAGACGAGGAGCGGCACCGCCTTGCGCGGCGCCGAGTGGTATGTGTTCGACGGCGGCAGGATCAGCGAGATCCGCGCCTACTACGCATCGCCGGCCAACCCGGGCGCGCCCATCAACGAGCTGGTGCAATTCGACTACGCCGGGCGCGGCTACCACCTGAAGAGCGCTTGACGCCGGCGCCGCGGCGGCGGCACAGACACACTAATATATCAGTGCCATAATCGCCGCACCGCTCGACGGCCGTCGGCTGCCGTGCCGCCGGCCGCTCACCACAGGAGGCTCGCCCGTGAACCGTCGTCCCTGGTTGGCCGTTGCCGCGGCCATCGTCACCGCGAGCGCGCTCGGCGCCGCATCGCCCACCGCCCGGGCGCAGGATGCCTGGCCGACCAAGCCGGTCAAGATCATCAGCCCGTTCCCCGCCGGCGGCACCAGCGACGTGATGGCGCGCATGGTGGCGCAGGCGCTGTCGAAGGAGATGGGGCAGCAGTTCATCGTCGAGAACATCGGCGGCGCCGGCGGCACCATCGGTACGCTGCGCGCCACGCAGGCCACGCCCGACGGCTACACGCTGATCCAGACGGGCGTCGGCCAGAACGCGGTGGCGCACGGCCTCGACCCCAAGCTCGCGTACGACTCGATGCGCGACTTCATCCACATCACGCAGGTGCACTCGGGGCCCAACGTGCTGGTGGTGCACCCGGAGCAGCCGTTCAAGACCTTCCAGGACCTCATCGGCTACATCCGCAAGAACCCGGGCAAGCTCAACTACGGCTACACCCACGCAGCCAGCGGCCACATGGCGATGGAGCTGCTCAAGCAGGTGGGCGGCGAGGGCGGCAGGCCGCTGTACATCGTCGGCATTCCGTACCGCGGCGGCGGCCCGATGATGCAGGATCTGCTCGGCGGCCAGATCCCGATGATGTTCATCAACCAGGACGTGGCGCTGCCGCACATCAAGGCCGGCAAGCTGCGCGCGCTGGCCGTCACGAGCCAGGAGCGCAACCCGCTGTACCCCGACGTGCCGACGATCGCCGAAACCGGCGTCAAGGGCTACGAGGCGTTGTCGTGGTCGGGCCTCTCGGCCATCAAGGGCACGCCCAAACCCATCGTCGACAAGCTCGAAGCGGCGATGAAGAAGATCATGACCTCGCCCGAGATCAAGCAGCGCATGGAGTCGGTGGGCTTCGTGATCCCGGCGCAAGGCTCGGAGCCGTACACGCGCTTCGTGAAGAGCGAGATCGAGCTGTGGACGCGCGTGATCAAGACCGCGGGCATCAAGGCGGAGTGAGACTTCCATGTCGAACAGCATGACCGACAGCACCCCTGCACAGATCGACGCCGCGGTTCGCGCAGCCGCCGCGGCCGCCGAAAGTTTCGGTGCCAGCGCCGGCGCCGTGCGCGCCGCGCTGCTGCGCGCGCTGGCCGACGCGCTCGAGGCCGAGCGCGCCACGCTGGTGCCGCTGGCCGACGAGGAGACGCACCTCGGCCCCGTGCGGCTGAACGGCGAGCTCGATCGCACCACGTTCCAGCTGCGCGGCTTCGCCGACCAGGTGAGCGCCGGCGTGCCGTTCGCCGTCGTCGACGACGCGGCCGTGCCCGGCGCGCCGCCGGCCGGGCGGCCGCACCTCACGCGCGTGCGCGTCGCCGTGGGGCCGGTGGCGATGTTCGCGGCGAGCAACTTCCCGTTCGCGTTCTCGGTGCTCGGCGGCGACACCGCGGCCGCGCTCGCCGCCGGCTGCCCGGTGGTGGTGAAGGCGCATCCGGGGCATCCGAAGCTGTCGCGCGCGGTGGCCGCGCTCGCCTCGCGCGTGGTGCAGCAGTGCAAGCTGCCGGCCGGCGTGTTCGGCCTCGTCGAAGGCGCGTCGGTGGAGGTCGGCGTGGCGCTGGTGCGCCATCCGCAGATCGCCGCGGTGGCGTTCACCGGCTCGGTCAAGGGCGGCGTGGCGCTGTGGAAGGAGGCTAACGCGCGCAGCAAGCCGATTCCGTTCTACGGCGAGCTCGGTTCGGTGAACCCGGTGGTCGCGTTGCCGGCGGCGCTGGCCGCCAACGGCGCGGCGCTCGCCACCACGCTCGCCGGGTCGATCACGCTCGGCTGCGGCCAGTTCTGCACCAGCCCCGGCATCGTGATCGTGCGCGAGGGCGACGCGGCGTCCGACGCGTTCGTGCAGCAGCTCGCGGCCGCGTTGGAGGCCGCCACGCCGCACGCGATGCTGCATGCCGGCATCCGCGCGGGCTTCGATGCCGGCGTGCAGCGCGTGCAATCGCAGCCCGGCGTGAAGCCACTCGTCGCGCCGCCGAATGCCGGCGATGCGCCGAAGGCACGCCTGTTCGCCACCGACGCCAAGACATTCATCGCCAACCACGCGCTGCAGGAGGAGGTGTTCGGCCCCTCGTGCCTCGTGGTGCGCGTGCGCTCGCTCGACGACACGCTCGCCGTGCTCGCTGCGGTGCAGGGCAGCCTCACCGTGACGCTGTGGGGCGCCGATGCCGACACGCCCGACAACCGCCGCCTCGTGCGCGCGGCCGAGCAGCTCGCCGGCCGCGTGCTCTTCGCCGGCGTGCCCACCGGCGTGGCGGTCACCGCCGCGCAGCAGCATGGCGGGCCGTGGCCGTCGTCGACGCAGGCCTTCACCACCAGCGTCGGCTATGCCGCGCTCGACCGCTTCCTGCGCCCGGTGGCGCTGCAGGACGCGCCGGCCTGGCTGGTCGATGCGAAGGGTGTGGCAGCCTGAAGCTGGGCGCCTGCTGACCTAAGCTCTCAGCCGATCACCCAGTCGGGATGTCGTTCGCGCACCTGCTCCACGAAGGTGAGCGTGCCCGCGAGGTGCGTGCGCAGCGCCGTCTGCGCGGCCTCGGGCCTGCGCGCGGCGATGGCGTCGGTGATCGCCTGGTGGCCGCGCAGCACCGATTGCGCCTTGCCGCGCGCCGGCAGGTTGAGCCGGCGCAGGCGGTCCACGTGACCGCTGCGTTGGCGGATCAGCGGCCACAACTCGGCCAGGCCCGCCGCCTCGTACATCTCGCGGTGAAAGGCGTGGTCGGCGCGCGTGAACGCGCCGTAGTCCTTCGCGGCCAGTGCGCGCTTCTGCTCGGCGATGCGCGCGCGCAGCAGCAGCAGCACCGGCGCCAGGTCGGCCGCCTTGCGGCCGGCCAGCTCGCGCACGATCTCGAGCTCCAGCGCGCGGCGCAGGAAGTGCGCGCGCAGCGCGGCCGGCACGTCGATGCGGCTGACGATCGTGGCGTGCTGCGGAAAGATGTCGACCAGCCCTTCGGTGCCGAGCTGCGTGAGCGCGTCGCGCACCGGCGTCTGGCTGACGCCGAAACGCTGGGCCAGCTCGGCGCGCGGCAGCACCGTGCCCGGCGGCAGGTCGAGCGCGAGGATGCGCTCGCGCAGCGCGTCGGCGATCTGCGGCGCGGCCTGGCGCGAGCGGTCCAGGCGCGCTGTGGGGATGCGGGTGGCCATGTTCATGGTGCGGCGCTCGCATTGTCCATGCCCGCTGCCGTGCGCTGACGCGTCGAGCGCATGCACGAGTTTTCAAGAGGACGAGACACGATGACCACCCGCCCCCGCAAGACCGCCTCCGAGCTGCGCAGCGCGCGCTGGTTCGCGCCTGACGACCTGCGCTCCTTCGGCCACCGCTCGCGCGTGATGCAGATGGGCTTCGGCCCGGCCGACTACGCCGGCAAGCCGGTGATCGCGATCATCAACACCTGGAGCGACGCCAACCAGTGCCACACGCACTTCAAGCAGCGCGTCGAAGACGTCAAGCGCGGCGTGCTGCAGGCGGGCGGCTTTCCGCTCGAGCTGCCGGCGATCTCGCTGTCGGAGAGCCTGGTCAAGCCGACGACGATGCTCTACCGCAACTTCCTCGCGATGGAGACCGAGGAGCTGCTGCGCAGCCACCCCGTCGACGGCGCGGTGCTGATGGGCGGTTGCGACAAGACCACGCCGGGCCTGCTGATGGGCGCCTTCACGATGGGGCTGCCGTGCATCTACCTGCCCGCCGGCCCGATGCTGCGCGGCAACTGGCGCGGCCAGGCGCTGGGCTCGGGCTCCGACGGCTGGAAGTACTGGGACGAGCGCCGCGCCGGCCGCATCAGCGCCGAGGCCTGGCACGAGATGGAGGCCGGCATCGCGCGCAGCCACGGCACCTGCATGACGATGGGCACGGCGGCCACGATGATGGGCATCGCCGAAGCGATCGGCATGACGCTGCCCGGCGCCAGCTCGATCCCCGCGGCCGACGCCAACCACGTGCGCATGAGCGCCGACTGCGGGCGGCGCATCGTCGAGATGGTGTGGGAAGACCTGACTCCGGCGCGCATGCTCTCGAAGGCCAGCTTCGCCAACGGCATCACCGTGGCGATGGCGATGGGCTGCAGCACCAACGCGATCATCCACCTGGTGGCGATCTCGCGCCGCGCGGGGCTGGCGGTCGGCCTCGACGACTTCGACGCTGCGAGCCGCAAGGTGCCGGTGATCGCCAACATCAGGCCCAGCGGCGACACCTACCTGATGGAAGACTTCTACTACGCCGGCGGCATGCGCGCGCTGTTGATGCGGCTGGGCGGCCACCTGAAGCGCGACGCGCTCACCGTCAACGGCCGCACCATCGGCGACAACATCGCCGGCGCCGAGGTCTACAACGACGACGTGATCCGCCCGCTCGACAAGCCCATCTATGCCGAGGGCGCGCTGGCGGTGCTGCGCGGCAACCTCGCGCCCGACGGCGTGATCATCAAGCCGAGCGCGGCGGCGCCGCACCTGCTGAAGCACACCGGCCGCGCATTCGTGTTCGACGACTACCCGAGCCTGAAGGCCGGCATCGACGACCCCGCGCTCGACATCACGGCCGACGACGTGCTGGTGCTGCGCAACGCCGGCCCGCAGGGCGCGGGCATGCCCGAATGGGGCATGCTGCCGATCCCGGCCAGGCTGCTCGAGGCCGGCGTGTCCGACATGCTGCGCCTGTCCGATGCGCGCATGAGCGGCACCAGCTACGGCGGCTGCCTGCTGCACTGCGCGCCCGAGGCGGCCATCGGCGGGCCGCTGGCGCTGGTGAAGACCGGCGACCGCATCACCGTCGACGTGCCGGCGCGGCGCATCCACCTCGAGGTCAGCGACGACGAGCTGGCGCGCCGCCGCGCCGCCTGGGTCGCGCCCAAGCCGCGCTGGGAGCGCGGCTATGGGTGGTTGTTCCGCCAACACATCGCGCAGGCCGACCAGGGCTGCGACTTCGACTTCCTCGAGCCCGGCTTCGGCGCGCCGGTGCCCGAGCCCGACATCTTCTGACCCGCGAAAGAGCCCCGATGAACCCCACCACCCGCGAGCTGTTGATGCACGTGAGCACCGCCACGCTGTGCACCGCGCTCTTCAAGCGCGGCCTGCGCAACCAGTTCATCCAGGACGTGCGGCCGCTGAACCCGAAGCTGCCCAACATGGTGGGCGAGGCCTTCACGCTGCGCTACATCCCGGCGCGCGAAGACCTGAACCCGATCACCGTGTTCCAGGACCGCGCCCACCCGCAGCGCAAGGCGGTGGAGGAATGCCCGAGCGGCGCGGTGTTCGTGATCGACAGCCGCAAGGACGCGCGCGCCGCCTCGGCCGGGTCGATCCTCGTGACGCGGCTGATGAAGCGCGGCGTGGCCGGCGTGGTCACCGACGGCGGCTTTCGCGACAGCCCCGAGATCGCGCAGCTCGACATCCCCGCCTACCACCAGCGGCCGAGCGCGCCGACCAACCTCACGCTGCACCAGGCGCTCGACATCAACGTGCCGATCGGCTGCGGCGATGTGCCGGTATGGCCCGGCGACGTGGTGGTGGGCGACGCCGAGGGCGTGGTGGTGATCCCGGCGCGAATCGCCGACGAGATCGCCGCCGAGGCCACCGAGATGACCGCGTTCGAGGACTTCGTGACCGAGAAGGTGCGCCAGGGCCAGTCGATCCTCGGGCTGTACCCGCCCACCGACGAGCACAACCGCGAGGCGTTCGCGGCGTGGCGCAAGGCCAACGGGCGCTGAGCGGCGCGACCGGAAGGCCTGGCCGGCCCTCCATGTCGACTGCCACAGGGTTGAAAAAGCTCGCGAGTTTTTTCATGTCTGGCTAAAATCGCCCGGTGCCCGATCCGAGCTCGACCACCACCCGTGCCCCGGTGGCCTCCGGCGCGCGCTACCTCGCGTCGCAGGTGCTCGCCGACCTGGCGTCGAAGATGGTCTTCGTCGGCGGGCCACGCCAGGTCGGCAAGACGTCGATGGCGCGTGCGCTGCTGCCCGATCGGCGCAGCGAACTGAACTACGACGTCGCCGCTCAGCGCGACGCGATCCTGCGGCGCGAGCTGCCGCCGGGCGACTTCTGGTTCTTCGACGAGATTCACAAGTTCCGCGGCTGGCGCAACTACCTGAAGGGCTTGTTCGACGAGTTCGGTACGCGCCGGCGCATCCTCGTCACCGGCTCGGCACGGCTGGACCTCTACCGCTTCGGCGGAGATTCGCTGCAGGGCCGCTACTTCTACCTGCGCCTGCATCCGTTCAGCGTCGCCGAGCTGGGCGGGCACGCCGACGCACTGCCGTCGCTGCTGGCGCTCGGCGGTTTTCCCGAGCCGTTGTTCTCGGGCAGCGAACGTTTCGCGCGGCGCTGGTCACTTGCCTACCGCGAGCGGCTGTTGCGTGAGGAGGTCACCAGCCTGGAGACCGTGTCCGACCTGGGTCGGCTCGAGCTGCTGGCCGCTTCGCTGCCCGAGCGCGTCGGCAGCCCGCTGTCGCTGAACGCGCTGCGCGAGGATCTGCAGGTGTCGCATCCGACCGTCGCGCGCTGGGTCGACGTGCTCGAGCGCGTGTACGGCATCTTCCGCATCGCGCCGTTCGGCGCGCCGAAGCTGCGCGCCTTGAAGAAGGCGCTCAAGCACTACCACTACGACTGGTCGGTCGTCGCCGCACCCGGGGCGCGCTTCGAGAACCTGATGGCGAGCCACCTGCTGAAGTGGGTCGAGTTCCAGGTCGACACCGAAGGCCGCGACCTCGAGCTGCGCTACTTCCGCGACATCGACGGGCGCGAGGTCGACTTCGTCGTCACCGAGCGCCGGCGTCCGATCGCCTTCGTCGAGTGCAAGCTCGATGACGACGCCGTGTCGCCGGGGTTGCGTTACCTGCTGGCGCGCTTCCCGGGAACGACGGCCTGGCAGGTGTCCGCCCACGGCCAGCGTGACTACCTCAGCGCCGAAGGCGTTCGCGTCGCGCCGGCGCCGCGGCTGCTGCGCGAGCTCGTCTGATGCGGCATCGACTGCGCGCGCGTTTCATACGTGAGCCGGGTTGGGGCGCGTCGAGGTACCGCGGTAGGCTATTGGCATGAACGGCATCCTGGCCCTGGTGTTCGACGTCTTCGGCACGCTGGTCGACTGGCGCGGCGGGGTCGCGCGCGAGGCGCGTGCGCTGCTCGCGCCGCATGGCATCGCGATCGACGGCGAGGCCTTTGCCGATGCCTGGCGCGCGCAGTACCAGCCGGCGATGGAAGACGTGCGCACCGGCCGGCTGCCGTTTTCGAAGCTCGATGTGCTGCACCGGCGCAACCTCGAGGCGATCGCTGGCGATTTCGGGCTCGGCGCCTTGCCCGACGACGTGAAGCAGCAGCTGAATCTCGCCTGGCACCGCCTCGATGCCTGGCCCGACGTGAGCCCGGGCCTGCAGCGGCTGCGCACGAGATTCCGTCTCGCGCCGTGCAGCAACGGCAACGTGTCGCTGATGGTCGACCTGGCGCGGCGCAACGGCTTTGCATGGGACGCGATCCTCGGCGCCGAGTTCGCGCGCGACTACAAGCCCAAGCCCGTCGTCTACCAGAGCGCGGCGTCAGCCTTCGACTGCGCGGCCGGCGAGGTGCTGATGGTGGCGGCGCACTCCGACGACCTCGCCGCAGCGGCCGACGCGGGGCTGCGCACCGCCTTCGTCGCGCGGCCGAACGAGAAGGGCCCGGGCCGCGGCGAGTCGCGCGCGCGCGTGCCGGTGGACATCGAGGTCGCGAGCCTGCTCGAACTCGCCGATCGCCTCGGCTGCGGGAATACCTGAAAACGCGCCGCGGCCACCCGATCACGGGGGCCGCATCCGAGGGCTCGCGAGGGCTGGCGCCAGCTCGCGCGCACCACCGCAAGAGTGCGTTCGCCTAGCATCGGTCGGTCTGCTTCATGGCCACCGATTTCCCTCGACTGGAACTGCCGCCCGGCTGGCGCACCGAGCTCGTGCGCTGGGGCCGCTGGCGCGTGCTCGCCGTGTCGACCGCGTTCGCGGTGCTGACGTCGATGGCGCTCACGTTCCTGCTGCTCGTGGCGCTGGGCTATGCGATGGACTCGCGCGCGATGGCCACGGCGATGCTCGTCGCGGCGGTGGTGCCGCTGGTTGCGGCACCGTTGCTGCTGAACCTGCTGGTGACGCTGGTCTACGAGATGGAGAGCACGCGCGCCGCGCTGCACCGCCTGGCCACGCGCGACAGCCTGACGCAGACCTTCAACCGCCGCTACTTCATCGAGCGGCTCGAGGCCGAGGCGATGCGCGCGACGCGCACCGCGCAGGCGCTCGCGGTGCTGATGATCGACGCCGACGAATTCAAGAGCGTCAACGACCGCTTCGGCCACGCCACCGGCGACCGCGTGCTGCAGCAGATCGCCGATGCCTGCGCATCGAGCCTGCGGCCGTACGACACGCTGGCGCGCTACGGCGGCGAGGAGTTCGTGGTGCTGCTGCCCGACACCACGTTGCAGCAGGCTTGCGAGGTGGCCGAACGCGTGCTCGCCGCCGTGCGCGACATGCGGCTCGAGATGGTGACCGGCGAGCCGCTCGCGATATCGGTGAGCGTCGGCGTGGCGGCGCTCGCCTCGACCGACACCGGCGGCAGCGCGCTGCTGCAGCGCGCCGACGTGGCGCTGTACCAGGCCAAGCGCGACGGCCGCAACCGCTGGGCGTGCTGAGGGCGCACGCCACGCACTTCGCGTTCAGGCCATTGCGGCTTCGCGCACGAAGTCGAGCCGGTCCTGCCCGAAGAACAGCTGGTCGCCGACGAAGCAGCTCGGCGCGCCGAACGCGCCGCGCGCCACCGCCTCGTCGGTGTTGGCGATCAGCTTGGCCTTGACCTCGGCATCGGCCGTCAACGCCACGAAGGCATCGGCGTCGAAGCCCGCCTCGCGCAGCACGCCGGCGAGCACGGCCGCGTCGCCGAGGTTGCGCGGCGCGACCCACATGGCGTGGAAGGTCGCGTCGACGTAGCGGGCGAAGTCCTGCGGCCGGCGCAGCTGCAGGCCCACGGCGCCGCGCATCAGCGTCAGCGTGTTGACCGGGAAGTGCGGGTTGAAGGTGAACGGCACGCCCCAGCGCCTGGCCCAGCGCGCGATGTCCTGCCCCATCCAGCGGCCCTTGGCCGGCACGTTGACCGGGCTCGCGTTGCCGGTGGCCTTGAACACGCCGCCGAGCAGGAACGGGCGATACACGAGTTGGGCGCCTGCCTCGCGCGCGATGCGCGGCAGCTGCGTGTGCGCGAGGTAGGTGGTGGGGCTGCCGAAGTCGAAGAAGAACTCGATGGTCTTGCTCATGGCGGTGTTCTCGCGTGAGGTGTCGGCGTGGGGTGTCAGAAGCGCTCGATCCAGGGCCGCAGGTCGAGCTCGTGCGTCCACGCGTCGCGCGGCTGCACGTGCAGCTGCCAGTAGGCGTCGGCGATGTGCTCGGGGTTCAGGATGCCGTCCTGGCCTTTCAGCGCATGGCGCTCGGGGAAGTTGTCGCGGATGAACGCGGTGTCGATCGCGCCGTCGATCACGACGTGCGCCACGTGGATGCCCTTGGGCCCCAGCTCGCGCGCCATGCTCTGCGCCAGCGCGCGCAGCGCGAACTTGGCGCCGGCAAAGGCCGCGAAGCCCGCGCTGCCGCGCAGGCTGGCCGTGGCCCCGGTGAAGACGATCGTGCCGCGCCCGCGCGGGCTCATCACGCGCGCCGCCTCGCGGCCCATCAGGAAGCCTGCCAGCGCCGCCATCTCCCACACCTTGCGGTAGACGCGCTCGGTGGTGGCGGTGATGTCGAAGCGCACGTTGGCACCGATGTTGAACACCGCCACTTCGATCGGTGCGATCTCGCGCTCGATGCGATCGACCAGCGCAACGGTCTCGGCCTCGCTGCGCGCGTCGCAGCCGAAGCCGTGCGCGACACCACCGTCGGCGCGGATGCGATCGACCAGCGGCTGCAGCGAATCGGCCTGGCGCCGCGTGACGCAGGCGATGAAGCCCTCGCGCGCGAAGCGCCGCGCGATCGCGCCGCCGGTGGCGTCGCCGGCGCCGACGACGAGTGCGGCCCTGCCTGACCCGCTCATGCTGGGGCGCCGCTCGGCGCCAGCCGGTTCAGCCCGCACCAGCGCGCGACGAACAGCGCCAGCACGGCGGTCACGCGCTGCAGGCTGGCGATCGACACCCATTCGTCGATGCCGTGGATGTTCTCGCCGTCGGGGCCGTAGCAGGTGGCCGGGATGCGGCCGTAGAGGTGGAAGAAGCGCACGTCGGTGGTGGCGGTCAACGCGCGCACCGGCGGCTCGGCGCCGGCGATGTCGCGGTGGCATTGCATCAGCTGCCGCATCGCGGGCACCTGCAGGTCGACCACGCAGCCCTCGGCCTGGAAGCCCTGGTAGGTGACCTCGTAGCGCACGCTGGCGTGCGCGGGATGCGCCGCGTGCGCGCGCTGCAGCAGCGCCTCGACCTCGGCGCGCACCTCGGCGCAGCTGCGCCCCGGGTAGAAGCCCAGGCGCATGTCGACGCGGCAATGCGTGGACACCGACGACGTCCACTCGCCGCCGGCAAAGCGCCCGAGGTTGAAGTTGATCGGGTGCTCGTGCGTGCAGTACATCGGGTGCCGGCATACGGGCCGGTTCCACTGCGCCTCGAGCATGCGCAGCTCGGCCACGAGGTGGTGGCCGAAGTCGATCGCCGCGATGCCGGTGTGCGCATAGGCCGCGTGCACCGGCACGCCGTAGACGTCGATCGTCAGCCACATCACGCCCATCTGCGCGCTCATCAGGCCCTCGAACGGCTCGGGGATGATCGCCGCATCAGCCGTGTAGCCCTCGACCAGGCAGGCGAGCGCGCCGTTGCCGGTGCACTCCTCCTCGATCACCGACTGCGCGATCACCTTGGCCGCCGGCTCGAAGCCCAGGCGCTGCAGCGCGCGCAACGCCATCGTGTAGGCCACGATGCCGGCCTTCATGTCGGCGGCGCCGCGGCCGTAGAGCCGGTCGCCGTCGATGTGCGGCTCGAACGGCGGGCGCCTCCACAGGCGTTCGGCGCCGACCGGCACGACGTCGATGTGGCCGTTGAGGATCAGCGAGCGGCCGCGCACCGCGCCCTTGGGCTCGTGCACGCCGACCACGTTGGGCCGGCCGTCGTAGGCCACGATGCTCGGCGAGTAGCCCGGATGCGAGCGGAGCTTGGCGTCGTCGATCGCGAACTCGCGCACCGCGAGGCCGAGGCGGCCGAACTGCCGTTTCATCAGCGCCTGCGCCGACGCTTCGTGCCCGAGCAGCGACGGGTGCGCGACCAGATCTTGCAGGAACGCGACGGCTTCGTCGCGCTGCGCGGCGACGCACTCGAGGATCTCGCGTTCGGTGACGGGGGCGAGGGCGGCGGTGTCCATCGGCGGTCGTCAGTGATTGTGGCTACGGCCGGCGCTGCGCGCCTTAACTTGGCTTCGCCGTCAATGATTGTCCTTCGGCACGAACGCCCCGCGCTTGCCGACCAGGAAATCCAGGTCCGCACCTTCGTCGGCCTGCAGCACATGGTCGATGTAGAGCTTCCAGTAGCCGCTGCTCAGGCGCGGCGTCGGCGGCTTCCACTGCGCGCGCCGCTTGGCCAGCTCGTCGTCGCTCACGTGCAGGTGCAGCTTGCGCTTGGGCACGTCGAGTTCGACGAGGTCGCCGTTCTTCACCAGCGCCAGCGGCCCGCCGGCGGCGGCTTCGGGGGCGGTGTGCAGCACCACGGTGCCGTAGGCGGTGCCGCTCATGCGCGCGTCGCTGATGCGCACCATGTCGGTGATGCCCTTCTTGAGCACCTTGGGCGGCAGCGGCATGTTGCCCACCTCGGCCATGCCGGGGTAGCCCTTGGGGCCGCAGTTCTTGAGCACCAGCACGCAGGTCTCGTCGACGTTGAGGTTAGGGTCGTCGATGCGCGCGTGGAAATCGTCGCTGTCCTCGAACACCACGGCGCGGCCTTTGTGCACCATGAGTTCCGGCGTCGCCGCGCTCGGCTTGATCACCGCGCCGCGCGGCGCGAGGTTGCCGCGCAGCACGGCGATGCCGGCCTTGGCCTTGAAGGGCTCCTTCATCGTCTTGATCACGCGCGGATCGAAGTTTTGCGCATCGGCGATGTTCTCGCGCACGGTCTTGCCGCTGGCGGTCACGTGGTCGAGGTGCAGCACGCTTGCGATCTCCTTCATCACCGCGGGCAGGCCGCCGGCGTAGCAGAAGTCCTCCATCAGGTGTTCGCCCGAGGGCTGCAGGTTGACCAGACATGGCAGCTCGCTGGCGAGGCGCTCGAAGTCGTCGATCGTCAGCTTGACGCCGACGCGGCCGGCGATGGCGATCAGGTGGATCACCGCGTTGGTGGAGCCGCCGATCGCCGCCAACACCTTGATCGCGTTCTCGAACGCCTCGCGCGTGAGCACCTTCGACAGCAGCTGATCCTCGTGCACCATCTCGACGATGCGCCGGCCCGCGTTGCGCGCGATCACGTTGCGCCGGCCGTCGACCGCCGGATACGCCGCGTTGCCGGGCAGGCCGACGCCGAGCGCCTCGACCATCGAGGCCATCGTGCTGGCCGTGCCCATCGTCATGCAGTGGCCGTGGCTGCGGTGCATGCAGCTCTCGGCCTCCAGAAAGTCCTGAAGCCTCAGCGTGCCGGCGCGCACCTGCTCGCTCATGCTCCACACGCCGGTGCCCGAGCCCAGCTCCTGGCCGCGCCACTTGCCGTTGAGCATCGGCCCGCCCGAGACGCCGATGGTCGGCAGGTCGACGCTGGCCGCGCCCATGATCAGGCTCGGCGTGGTCTTGTCGCAGCCCATCAGCAGCACCACGCCATCCATCGGGTTGCCGCGGATGCTTTCCTCGACGTCCATGCTCGCGAGGTTGCGGTACAGCATCGCGGTCGGCCGCATCAGCACCTCGCCGAGGCTCATCACCGGGAATTCGAGCGGAAAGCCGCCGGCCTCGTAGACGCCGATCTTCACCTGCTCGGCGAGCGTGCGGAAATGCGAGTTGCAGGGGTTCAGCTCGCTGTAGGTGTTGCAGATGCCGATCACCGGCCGGCCGTCGAACTGGTCGTGCGGGATGCCTTTGCCTTTGAGCCAGCTGCGATACGCGAAGCCGTCGCGGTCCTGGCGGCCGAACCATTGCTGGCTGCGGAGTTGATCGGGTTTCTTGCGCGGTGGGTTGCTCATCTCGGTTGGGGTGTGGTGGGTTGGCCCGCAGGCCGGTTCGCGTAGTATGAATCGCCGCTCGCGCGATGCGAGCGGTCAAACCCGCAGGTGCGCATGGCCACGTTCACCAAGATCATTCTCTTCACCGACTCCGACGGCCTGGCGCGCTGGCGCGAGGAGAGCGTCGCGCTCAGCGAAGGCAAGCCGGCGGCTCGCCTGTCGCCGCTGATGGCCAGCGGCGGCTACCAGCTGCGCGAGAGCCCGCCGGGGTTTCGCAGCGAGTTCCACTGCACCGAAAACCCGCAGTGGGTGTTCATCCTGCGCGGCCGCATGGAGATCGGGCTGCGCGACGGCAGCTCGCGCGTGTTCGGCCCCGGCGAGCACTTCTACTCGGCCGATGGCGTGCCCGCCGGCCAGGCCTTCGACGCGCAGCGCCACGGCCACTGGAGCCGCCAGGTCGGCGCCGAGCCGCTGGTGACGCTGTTCGTGCGCGGCTGACGCGGGCCGTTCTCAGTCGGCGCCCGCCGCCACCGCCACCTCGGGCGTCGTCACCGGCCCCTTGCCGGAGAAGCGATCGAGCGCGAGGTAGATCACCGGCGTGATGTACAGCGTCACCGCCTGCGAGAACACCAGGCCGCCCACCACGGCCAGGCCCAGCGGCTGGCGCAGCTCGGCGCCGGCGCCGATGCCGAAGGCGATCGGCAGCGCGCCCATCATCGCGGCCAGCGTCGTCATCATGATCGGCCGGAAGCGCAGGATGCAGGCCTCGCGGATGGCCTGCGCCGGTGTCATGCCCTGGTGGCGCTGCGCCTCGAGCGCGAAGTCGATCATCATGATCGCGTTCTTCTTCACGATGCCGATCAGCAGCAGGATGCCGATGGTGGCGATCAGCGTCAGGTCCTGCCCGAACAGCATCAGCGTGCCCAGCGCGCCCACCGCGGCCGACGGCAGCCCGGCCAGGATCGTGATCGGGTGGATGTAGCTCTCGTAGAGCACGCCCAGCAGCACGTAGATCACCAGCAGCGCGGCGATGATCAGGATCGCCTGGCTGCCCTGCGAGCTCTTGAACACAGCTGCGTCGCCGCCGTAGGTGGTGATGATCGACGAGGGCATGCGCAGCTTCTCGCGCGTGTGCTCGATGTAGTTGGTGGCATCGCCCAGCGCCACGTTGGGCGCGAGGTTGAACGAGATCGTCACCGCCTGCAGCTGGCCGGCATGGTTGATCGAGGTCGGGCCGACCGTGCGCTCGACGGTGGCAAAGGCCGCCAGCGGCACCAGCGCGCCGGTGTTGGAGCGCACGTAGATGTTGCCCAGCGCGCGCTCGTCCTGCTTGGAGTCGGGCGTGACCTCCATGATCACCTGGTAGCTGTCGGTGGGCAGGTAGATCGTCGACACCTGGCGCTCGCCGAAGGCGCTGTAGAGCGCGGTGCGCACGGCCTCGATCGACAGGCCCAGCGTGTTGGCGCGGTCGCGGTCGATGCGCAGCTGCGCCTGCAGCCCGCGCAGCTGGGCGTCGCTGGTCACGTCGCGAAAGCGCGGGTCGGCGCGCAGCCGCTCCTGCATGCGCTGGGCCCAGTCGTACATCTCGTCGGTGCGCACGCTCTGCAGCACGTACTGGTAGCGCGCCTTGCTCTGCCGGCCGCCGAGCTGCAGGTTCTGGATCGGGCGCATGAACACCGAGATGCCGGCCACCTCGCGCGTCTTGCGCCGCAGGTCTTCGATCACCTGCTTCATCGGCGCGCGCTGGTCGCGGGATTTGAGCGTGATGAACATGCGGCCGGTGTTCTGCGCGCCCAGGCCGCCGTTGAACGAGCTGACCGCGGCCACGCTCGGGTCGGCGCGGAAGATCGCGCCCACGCGTTCCTGCAGCCGCACCATCTCGGGGAACGAGGTGTCTTCGGCGGCCTCGGTGGCGACGCTGATCTGGCCGATGTCTTCCTCGGGGAAGAAGCCCTTGGGGATCATCACGAACAGCCAGGCCGTGGCGGCGAAGGTCAGCGCCGCGAGCAGCATCACCGACACGCGATGCGCCAGCGCGAAATCGAGCGTGCGCGTGTACAGGCGCAGCGTGACGTCGAACGCCCGCTCGAACGAGTGCACCAGCGCGCCGGGCGGCTTCTTGTGCGCCTCGTCGGTGAGAAAGCGGCTCGCCAGCATCGGCACCAGCGTCAGCGACACGAACGCCGAGACGATGATCGCCAGCCCCACCACCACCGCGAACTCGTGGAACAGCAGCCCGATCACGCCGGGCATGAAGAAGATCGGGATGAACACCGCCACCAGCGAGCTGGAGATCGAGATGATGGTGAAGCCCACCTCGCGCGAGCCGCGCAGCGCAGCCTGGAACGGCGACATGCCGTGCTCGACGTGGCGCATGATGTTCTCGAGCATCACGATCGCGTCGTCGACCACCAGCCCCACCGCCAGCGTGACGCCGAGCAGCGACACGTTGTCGAGGCTGTAGTTCAGCCCCCACAGCAGCGCGATCGCGCCGATCAGCGACACCGGCAGCGACAGCGTGGGGATCACCGTGGCCACGAAGCGGCGCAGGAACAGGAAGATCACCAGCACCACCAGCGCGATGGTGCCCATCAGCGTCAGCGTCACGTCGTGCAGCGCCTCGCGGATCGACACCGAGCGGTCGTTCACCGGCGTCAGCGCGATCGACTGCGGCAGCTGGTGGCGCAGCTCGGGCAGCTGCGCGCGCACGGCGTCGACCACGCGCACGGTGTTGGCGCCGGGCTGGCGCAGGATGGCCAGGGTGATCGAGTTCTCGCCGTTGAGCGTGGCCCACGACTTGATGCTCTCGACGCTGTCTTCCACCACCGCCACGTCGCGCAGCCGCACCGAGTTGCCGCCGCGGTTGCTGATGATCAGCTCGGAGAACTCGGCCGCGTTCTTCAGCTGCCGGTTGGCCTGCAGCGTCAGCGTCTGGCGCGTGCCGTCGAGCGTGCCCACCGGCGTGTTGGCGTTGGCCGCGCGCAGCGCGCTGCTCAGCTCGTCGAGGCCGATGTTGCGCGCGGCCAGCTGGTCGGGCAGCACGCGCACGCGCACCGCGAAGCGCTTGGCGCCGAAGATGTTGACCTGCGCCACGCCGTCGACGGTCGACAGGTTCGGCGCGATCAGGTGTTCGGCGTAGTCCTGCAGGTCCGATGGCGTGAGCGAGGGCGAGGTCATCGCCACCAGCAGCACCGGCGCGTCGGCCGGGTTGACCTTGCGGTACGACGGCGGCACCGTCATGTCCTGCGGCAGCGAGCGCTGCGCGCGCAGCAGCGCGGCCTGCACGTCGACCGCGGCGGCGTCGATGTTGCGGCCCTCCTCGAACTCCAGCGTCAGGCTGGTCGTGCCCAGCGTGCTGGAGGAGCTGATCACCTTCAGCGCCGAGATGGTCTGGAACTGTTTTTCCAGCGGCAGCGCCACCGACGAGGCCATCGTCTCCGGGCTCGCGCCGGGCAGCGACGCGAACACGTTGATCACCGGCGTGTCGTAGCTCGGCAGCGCCGCCACCGGGATGCTGCGGTAGCCGATCACGCCGGCCAGCACGATGGCCAGGTTCAGCAGCACCGTCATCACCGGACGGCGCACGAACAGTTCCGACAGATTCATGGCTGCATGCTCCTGTCCTTGAGCGCTGCGCTGGCCGCGTTCGCCGCATTGCCCGCGCCGCCCGCATTGCCCGCTGCGCTGCCCGCGCGTGCGGCGCTGGCGGCGCGGCCTGCGCCTTCGCGCGCGCGATCGCGCTCGAGCACCGGCGAGCCGGGCCGCAGGTTCTGCCGGCCGTCGAGCACGATGCGCTCGCCGGGCTTGACGCCGCTGACCGCGGCATCGTCGCCCTGCGCCTGCACGATCGTGATCGGCCGCAGCACGGCCTTGCCGTCTTCCACCGCGTAGACGATCGGGCCGCGCGCGCCCTGGATGATCGCCGCCTGCGGCACCACCACCGCATCGCCGAGCGTGCGCACCGTCATCGCCACGTCGACGAAGGCGCCGGGCCACAGCTTGCGCTCGCGGTTGTCGAACACCGCCTTGACCTTCACCGTGCCCGAGCCGGCGTCGACGGCGTTGTCGACGAACTGCAGCCGGCCCTGCAGGCGGCCGCCGGCCTCGGGCAGCGCGGCTTCCACCGTGGCGCCGCCGTCGCGCAGCGCGGCCAGCGCATCGGCCAGGTGGCGCTGCGGCAGCGCGAAGGCCACAGCGATCGGGTCGAGCTGCGTGATGGTGACCAGCACCGTGTTGTTGGCCTGCACCGAGCTGCCCGGGAAGACGTTGACCGCGCCGATGCGCCCGCCGCTGGGCGCCGCGATGCGGCTGTACGACAGCGTCACGCGCGCCGCCTCCACCGCGGCGCGGTCGGCGGTGACCACCGCGGCCTGCGAATCGACCAGCGTCTGCGCGGTATCCACCGCGGTCTGCGACACGAAGTTCTGCGCCACCAGCTCGCGGCTGCGCGCCAGCTGGCGCTGCGCGTCGGCCAGCGCGACCTCGTCTTTCGCGAGCTGCGCGCGCGCGCGCGCCACGTTGGCCTCGTCGGCGCGCGCATCGAGCGTAAAGAGGGGCTTGCCCGCCTTGACGAACTGGCCTTCCTTGATGTGCACGCGGGTGACCACGCTGGTGACCTGCGCGCGCACGTCGACGCTGGCCAGCGGCGACACCGCGCCATTGGCCAGCAGCTGCACCGGCAGGTCGCGCTTTTGCGCGCGCACGGTCGTCACCGGCACCGGCGCATTGCCCGGCCCCGAGGCGGCGGATGCGGCAGCCACGGGCGGGTCCCCCGCGGCCGGCATGGCGGCCGGCGCATCGCCTGCCGGTGGCGCCGCGGCGGGCAGGGCCGCGCCCGGCGCATCGGCACGGTTGCAGGCAGCGACGAGCGCGGCGCAGACGATCGGGGTGAGCGCCAGGAGCAGGCGGCTGGGCGAGGGCAACCGGGGCATGGTGTCGGGAGGGGCTGAGGGTGCGGACAGAGTAGGGCGCATGCGGCAGCGTCAGTTGCCGAGGAGAAAGGCCGCGCGCAGCACGTCGAGGCCGTCGCGAAGGCGCTGCAGTTCATGCCGCGGCAGTGCTGCGATCGCGCGGCGCAACTCGTCGTGGGCACCCTGGCGGATCTTGCGCAGCTGCGTGCGGCCCGCCGGCGTGAGCTGCAGCAGCGAGCGGCGGCGGTCCGACGCGGTGGTGCCGGCGCGCACGGCGCCGGCGCGCACCAGGCGGTCGACCATCGCCGAGGCGGTGGGCATCGTCACGCCGAGAAACGCGGCCACCGCGCCGATGGTGCAACCCGGGTTGTGGGCCACGAAGTTGAGGCAGCGGAACTGCGGCACCGACAGCTGGTCGCCGACATGGCGGCGCATCGCCATGCGCAGCGCATCCATCAGCGCCGGCACGGTGTCGAGCACGGCATCGGCGCAGCGGGCGGGGTCGGTGTCGGCGGCGGCGCTGGCGGCGCGCGCCCGCTCGAGGACCAGGGCATCGGGGGGAGCCATTAGTTAGCCGACCTAAGCATTGGCGCAGGATAACGCCTTCGCGCCGGCGCGGCGTGCGGCCCGCCCCTGAAAACCCGCACCCCGGCCGGGGGGCGGCCTGCCGCCGATCGGGCCGGCGCGCCGCGGCACGATCGCAGCGATGCCGCTAACATCGCGGCCCCATGGTCACGCCATTTGCCGCCTTCGGCTCCACGGTCGCGCGCGCACGCCGGCATGCGTGGCTGGCGTGGCTGCTGCTGGCGCTGCCGCTCGGGCAGCTGGCGGCGCAGTGGCACCTGCTGTCGCACCACGCCAGCGTGGCCGTCGCCGGCGAGCGCGACGACGCTGGGCTGTCGGCCCCGGCGTGCGATCTGTGCCTCGGCGCCGCCGCCGTCGCGGCCGGGGCGCTGGCCGCAGCGGCGCCGGCTTGGGGCGCGCTCGCCGCACCGGCGGTGCACGGGCGCGTCGCCGACACCGGCGTCGGCGCGCGGCATCGCGCACCGGTCTACCGCAGCCGCGCACCGCCGCGCTGAGCCTCGCTGACCCGCCGCTGTCGCGCGCCTGACCACGGCGCGGTCGCGGCACGTGCACGGCTTGGCCGCGATGCGCAGCGCATCGCGGGCGCCGGCTCCATCAAACCCGAGCGAGGGTTCGACATCGATGAACAGATTCCGTTGCGTGGCGGGCGCGCTGCTCGCCGTGACGCTGCCGTGCGGCGCCCAGACCGGCGCAGCGCAGGGCAGCGGCAATGCCAATGCCAATGCATTCAACCCGGCGATCTCGCTGATCCTGTCGGGGCGCTACACGCGCACGTCGCGCGATCCGGCCGGCGCCACGATTGCCGGCTTCGCGCTGCCGGCCGATGCCGAGGTCGGCGCCGGGCCGCGCGGCTTCAGCCTCGGCGAATCCGAACTCGGCGTCGCGGCCAGCATCGACCCGTGGTGGCGCGGCGCGGCCACGTTCGCGCTGCGCGGCGACAACACCGGGTCGGTCGAGGAGGCGTTCGTGCAGACCACGGCGCTCGGCAACGGCGTGTCGGCGAAGGCCGGCCGCACGTTCGCCAACATCGGCTACCTGAACCCGCAGCATGCGCATGCGTGGGACTTCGTCGACAACCCGCTGGCCTACCAGGCGCTGCTCGGCACGCAGCTCGGCAACGATGGCGTGCAGCTGACGTGGATCGCGCCGCTCGATCGCTACCTCGAGGTCGGCGCCGAACTCGGCCGCGCCACCGGGTTTCCGGGCGGCGACATCACGGGCAACGGCGCGAGCCTGCACGCGCTGTCGCTGCGCACCGGCGGTGACGTGGGCGACAGCCACGACTGGCGTGCCGGCGTGTCGCTGCTCGGCACGCGCGCCGACGGCCAGCGGCTCGCCGCCACCGACGCGGCCGGCCGCGCGGTGACCAACGCCTTCAGCGGCCGCAGCCGGGTGTGGATCGCCGAAGGCGTATGGAAGTGGGCGCCGCAGGGCAATGCAACGCGCACGTCGTTGAAGCTGCAAGGCGAGGTGCTGCGTGGCACGCGCGACGGCCGGCTGGCGTACGACGTTGCCGGCGTCGACAGCGCCGATCGCTACCGCGCCGTGCAATCGGGCTGGTACGTGCAGGGCGTCTACCAGTTCATGCCGCGTTGGCGCGTCGGCCTGCGCACCGAGCGCCTCGACGCCGGCACGCCCGACTACGGCCTCAACGCGGCCGCGTTGTCGACGCCTGCCGCCCACCCGAGCAAGCACAGCCTGATGGTTGATTGGAGTCCGAGCGAGTTCTCGCGCATTCGCGCACAGCTCGCGCGCGACCGCTCGCGCGGCGACGGGCGGGTCGACAACCAGCTTTCGCTGCAGTACCAGATGAGCCTGGGCGCGCATGGCGCCCATGGCTATTGAACGCCTTCGATCGCAGGAGACACGCAATGCACCCTCGTCGTCATTCGATGCGCCGCCTCGCGCGGCGAACCGTCTTCACGCTGGCCTGCGCGCTTGCGGCCGTGACCGCGACGCCGGCGCTGGCCGCGCTGCGCGTGCTGGCCTGCGAACCCGAATGGGCGGCGCTCGCGCAGGAGCTGGGCGGCGACAAGGTCGACGTGGTGTCGGCCACCACCGCGCTGCAGGATCCGCATCAGATCCAGGTGCGGCCGAGCCTGATCGCGCGCGCGCGCAGTGCCGACCTCGTGGTGTGCACCGGCGCCGAGCTGGAAATCGGCTGGCTGCCGCTGCTGCTGCAGCAGTCGGGCAACGCCAAGGTGCAGCCGGGGCAGAGCGGCCACTTCGCGGCGGCCGAGCAGGTGCGCCTCGCCGAGCGGCCGGCGCAGCTCGACCGCGCGCAGGGTGACGTGCACGCCGCCGGCAACCCGCACATCCAGACCGACCCGCGGCTGATCGCCACGGTGGCCACCGCGCTCGGCCAGCGGCTGCAGCAGATCGATGCCGCCAACGCGGCGCACTACGCCGGCCGGCTCGCCGACTTCACCACACGCTGGCGCCAGGCGATCGCGCGCTGGGAGGCGCAGGCCGCGCCGCTGAAGGGCCAGAGCGTGGTGTCGCAGCACAAGGCCTTCGTGTACCTCTACGACTGGCTGGGCCTGAAGGAAGTGGCGGTGCTCGAGCCCAAGCCCGGCGTCGAGCCGACGGTGGCGCACCTGCAGACCGTGCTCGCGACGCTGAAGGGCACGCCCGCGCGCATGGTCGTGCATGCCGCCTACCAGGACGCGCGGCCGTCGCAGTGGCTCAATGCGCAGGCGCAGATTCCGGTGGTCACGCTGCCGTTCACCGTCGGCGGCACGCCGGCCGCGAAGGATCTGTTCGCGCTGTTCGACGACACGCTGGCGCGGCTGCTGCAGGCCGCCGGCGGAGCGGCGCGATGAGTCTCGAGGTTGGCGCGCTGGATCTGACGATCATCGGCCCCGCGCTGCTCGCCGGCCTGCTGGTGCTGGCCACGCACGTGCCGCTGGGCATGCAGGTGCTGGCGCGCGGCATCGTCTTCATCGACCTGGCGATCGCGCAGATCGCCGGGCTCGGCGTCATCGCCGCCGATGCGCTCGGGCTGCCGCAGGGCGGCATCGCGGTGCAGGCCGCCGCGGTGAGCGCGGCACTCGCCGGTGCGTTGCTGCTCACCTGGACCGAACGCCGCGCCGCGCAGCAGCAGGAGGCGCTGATCGGCGTGCTGTTCGTGCTGTCGGCCTGCGCCGGCATCGTGCTGCTGGCCCATCACCCGCACGGCGGCGAGCAGTTGAAGGAGCTGCTGGTCGGCCAGATCCTGTGGGTCAACGCGTCGCAGCTCGCCGCGCTCGCCGTGGTGACCGTGCTGCTGCTGGCGGCGATGGGGCTCGGCATCGCGCGCCGGCTCGGCCGCTTCGGCTTCTACGCCGTGTTCGCGATCGCCGTCACGGCGTCGGTGCAGCTGGTCGGCGTGTACCTGGTGTTCTCGAGCCTGATCGTGCCGGCGCTCGCCACGCGCGCGAGCGGCACCACGCAGCGACGCACGGCCGTCGCCTACGCGGTCGGCGCGGCCGGCTACGTGATCGGCCTCGCGCTGTCGGCGCTGGCCGATCTGCCGTCGGGCGCGGTGATCGTGCTGGCGATGGCGGCGTGCGCGCTGGCGCTCGTCGCGCTGCGGCGTCAGTCGTCGACGGCTGGCGCAGCGCCGTTGAGCGCGCGGTAGGCGCGGATCACCTGGCTGTCGTCGGCCGCGCCGTGGCCGAGGCCCGACGCGGCGAGGAACATCTGCATCGCCGCCGACGCCAGCGGCAGGCCCTGGCGCATGCGCTTGCCCTGGTCGAGCACGATGCCGAGATCCTTGACGAAGATGTCCACCGCGCTCGCCACCGGCGGCGCGTCGCGCAGCATGCGCGGCGCGCGGTCGCCGAACATCCAGCTGCTGCCGGCCGACTGCGCGATGATGTCGATCATCGTCTGCAGCGGCACGCCGGCGCGCTCGGCCACGTGCAGCGCCTCGGCGGCGGCGGCGATGTGCACGCCGCACAGCAGCTGGTTGACCATCTTGGCGGTCGAGCCGAGGCCCACGCGGCGGCCGACGTCGAACACGTTCTTGCCCAGCGCCTGCAGCACCGGCCGCGCGCGGTCGAACACCGCAGCCTCGCCCGAGGCCATGATCGTCAGCGTGCCGGCGGCCGCGGCCTTGACGCCGCCCGACACCGGCGCGTCGAGCATCGCCAGGCCCATCGCCGCCAGCCGCTCGGCGGTGCGCATCGCCTGCGCCGGCGCCTGCGTGCAGGCGGCGACGACGATGGCGCCGCGCGGCAGCGCGGCCGCGGCGCCGCCGTCGCCGCCGTCGAACAACACCTGCTCGGCCTGGTCGCCCGACACCACCATCAACCACAGCAGCTCGGCATCGTGCGCGGCGTCGGCGGCACTGGCCGCGGCCTGGCCGCCGGCCTGCACGAGATCGCGCAACGCGTCGTGCCGCACGTCGAAGCCGCGCACGGCGTGGCCGGAGCGCACCAGCTGGCGCGCCATCGGCGCGCCCATCGCGCCGAGGCCGACGAAGCCGATCTTCATGGGCACGTCATTCCTTGACCGAACCGGTCATGCCCGACACGTAGTACTCGACGAAGAACGAGTAGATGAACGCCACCGGCAGCGAGCCGAGCAGCGCGCCGGCCATCAGCGAGCCCCAGTGGTACACGTCGCCTTCGACCAGCTCGGTGACCACGCCCACCGGCACCGTCTTGACCTCGGACGACGACACGAAGGTCAGCGCATAGATGAACTCGTTCCACGACAGCGTGAAGGCGAAGATGCCGGCACTGATGAGCCCCGGCACCGCCAGCGGCAGCACGATCTTGGTCAGGATCTGCCAGCGCGTGGCGCCGTCGATCAGCGCGCATTCCTCCAGCTCGAACGGAATCGAGCGGAAGTAGCCCATCAGCAGCCAGGTGCAGAACGGGATCAGGAAGGTCGGGTAGGTGAGGATCAGCGCCCAGCGCGTGTCGAACAGGCCGAGCTGATAGACGATGGCCGCCAGCGGAATGAACAGGATCGACGGCGGCACCAGGTAGGCGAGGAAGATCGACAGCCCCACCTGCTTGGCGCCCGAAAAACGCAGCCGCTCGATCGCATAGGCGGCCATCACCGACGCCGCCAGCGACGCGAAGGTGGCGACGACCGACACCACCACCGTGTTCCACAGCCACTCGGGATAGGCGGTGTCGAACAGCAGCTTCTTGATGTGCGCCAGCGTCGGGTGGATGACCCAGAACGGATTGCCCTCGCGCGACAGCAGCTCCTCGTTCGGCTTGAAGGTGGTGATCGCCATCCAGTAGAACGGGAACAGCAGCACGAACAGGAAGGCAGCGAGCGGCAGGTAGATCGTGAACAGCTTGCGCGTGCGCGATTCCAGGAAGTCCATGCCGACGATGGTGTCGGTGGCCGCGGAGGTGCTCACTTCTCCGAACCTCCCTGTTGCCACGCGCGGCGCTGCAGCCCGTAGTAGCTGAACAGGATTGCCGCGAGCAGGAACGGCACCATCGCGATCGAGATCGCCGCGCCCTCGCCGAGTGCGCCGCCAGAGATCGCGCGCTGGAAGCTCAGCGTGGCCATCAGGTGCGTGGCGTTGAGCGGGCCGCCGCGCGTGATCACGTAGATCAGCTGGAAGTCGGTGAAGGTGAACAGCACCGAGAACGTCATCACCACCGCGATGATGGGGGTGAGCAGCGGCAGCGTGACGTGGCGGAACTGCTGCCAGCGGCTGGCGCCGTCGATCGCCGAGGCCTCGTAGTACGACGGCGAGATCGTCTGCAGCCCGGCCAGCAGCGTGATCGCCACGAACGGCACGCCGCGCCACACGTTGGCCGCGATCACCGAGGCACGCGCGTTCCACGGCACGCCGAGGAAGTCGATGTACGTGTCGATCAGCCCGAGCTTCACGAGCACCCAGCTGATGACCGAGAACTGCGAGTCGTAGATCCACCAGAAGGCGATCGCCGACAGCGCGGTGGGCACGATGTAGGGCAGCAGGATGACCGCGCGAAAGAAGCTCTTGATGCGGATGTTCTTGTTGAGCAGGATCGCCAGGTACAGGCCGAGCCCGAACTTCGCCACGCTGGCCACGACGGTGTAGAAGAGCGTGTTGAACAGCGCCAGCCGCGTGACGCTGTCGCTCCACAGGAAGGCGTAGTTCTCCAGCCCGATCCACTCGCCGGGGCGGCCGACCTTGGCGTCGGTGAAGCCGAGCCAGGTGCCCAGGCCCAGCGGGTAGGTGAGAAACAGCAGCAGCAGCAGCGCCGCCGGGAGCATGAACAAGGCTCCCAGGGCGTTGCGGCTGTTCTGCAGGCGTTCGAGCATTGAACTGCTCCGCTCCCTCTCCCGCTTGCGGGAGAGGGTTGGGGTGAGGGTCAAGGCGGAGCGCCGAACGCCACCCTCACCCTGGCCCTCTCCCGCCAGCGGGAGAGGGGACTCGTGCGATCAGACTTTGTAGTACCTCTCCGCCCGCTTCTGCGCCCGCTCGGCGGCTTCCTTCGGCGTCTTCGAGCCGCTCGCCGCCTCGGCCACCATGTTGACGACGATGAAGTCCGCCGCCGCGCCGGCCGACGCGTAGCCCAGCTTGCCGGCATAGCCGGCCGGGCGCAGGTTCTTCACGCAATCACGGTACGGCGTGTGCTTCGGGTCCACCGTCCAGACCGGCAGCTTGGTGTACTCGGCCAGCGGCGGCGCGATGTAGCCGCCGGCGGCGGTGAGCCAGGGATCGAACTGCTCGGTTTCCATCATGAAGCGCAGGAACTCCTTGGCCGCCTGCGGGTACTTGGTGTACTTCATCACCATCTGGTTGAAGAACAGGTGCGACTCGGTCGGCACGCCCACCGGTCCGACCGGGTACTGCGCGTGCTGCACGTCCTCCTTCAGGTCGCGCACCTTCTGGTCGGTCGAGGTCTTGGTCGCGTAGTAGATCGAGATGCCGTTGTTCGTCAGGCTGATCTGGCCGTCGAGGAAGGCCTTGTTGTTGTTCGGGTCCAGCCACGACAGCGTGCCCGGGATGAACGTGGCGTACATCTCCTTGGCGTACTCGAGCGCCTTCAGCGTCTCGGCGCTGTCGATCACCACCTTGTTGTTCTCGTCGACCAGCTTGCCGCCGAACGCCCACAGCAGCCAGTTGCACCACAGGCCGTCGCCGGTGGCGTTGCCGAGCGCGAAACCGGCCGGCGTGCCCTTGGCATGCAGCGCCTTCAGCAGCGCCAGGAAGGCGGTGGTGTCCTTGGGGAAGGTGTCGAAGCCGGCGGCCTTCACCTGGCTGCCGCGATAGACCAGCATCGCACCGGCCGCGCCCAGCGCAATGCCGATCCACTTCTTGCCGTCGGGGCGCAGATAGGCCTCGCAGGCCGGGTACCAGCCGCCGTACTTCTTGCCCAGGTAGGTGGCCAGGTCGGTCACGTCGAGCAGCTTCTCGGGGTAGAGGTTGGCGTCGTCGTTGGTCGACAGGATGATGTCGGGCCCGGCGCCGGTGTTGGCGGCCACCGCGGCCTTGGGCCGCACGTCTTCCCAGCCCTCGTTGTCGACGCGCACCTCGACGCCGGTCTTCTCGGTGAACCGCTTGACGTTGGCCATGTAGGCGTCGATGTCGCCCTGCACGAAGCGGCTCCAGCGCAGCACGCGCAGCTTGGCGCCCTTCTCGGGCTTGAAGCTCAGCGACTGCGCCTGCACGATCGCCGGCGCGAACAGCGTGCCGGTACCCAGCGTGGCGCCGGCGGCGACGCCGGCCGTGCCCTCGAGGAACTTGCGGCGGTTGAATTCGTGGCTCATCGGGCGGTCTCCTTGGTGTGAGGTGGGTGCGTCGACATGTGCACCGGTTGGAATGCGTTGCGTGCCGTCAGGCCGTCAGGCGGCGGCCGCTGTCGGCGTCGAACAGATGGGCCTGGCGCAGGTCGGGCTGCAGCCGGATCGTCGAGCCGGGCGAGAACTCGTAGCGTTCGCGGAACACGACCGACAGCTCGGCGTCCTGGTGGCGGCACGACACCAGCGTGTCGGCGCCGGTGGGCTCGACCACCGCCACCTGCACCGGAATGCCGGCCTCGCCGGCGAGGCCCAGATGCTCGGGCCGCGTGCCGAAGATGACCTTCTGGCCGTCGGCGCCGCCGGCCGACGGCGGCGCGCCGACGCTCGCGCCGCCGGCGAGCTCGACCCGCGCGCCGCTGCCGTTGCGGCGCAGCGTGCCGGGCAGGAAGTTCATCGCCGGCGAGCCGATGAAGCCGGCCACGAACAGGTTGACCGGATGGTCATACAGCTGCAAGGGGCTGCCGATCTGCTCGACATTGCCGTCGCGCATGACGACGATCCGGTCGCCCATCGTCATCGCCTCGATCTGGTCGTGCGTGACGTAGATCGACGTCGTCTTCAGCCGCTGGTGCAACTCCTTGATCTCGGTGCGCATCGCCACGCGCAGCTTGGCGTCGAGGTTCGACAGCGGCTCGTCGAACAGGAACACCTGCGGATCGCGCACGATCGCGCGGCCCATTGCCACGCGCTGGCGCTGGCCGCCCGAGAGCTGGCGCGGAAAGCGCTGCAGCAGCGCCGTGAGGCCGAGGATCTCGGCCGCGCGCTGCACCTTCTGGTCGACGGTGGCCTTGTCCTTCTTGGCCAGCATCAGCGAGAAGGCCATGTTGTCGCGCACCGTCATGTGCGGGTAGAGCGCGTAGTTCTGGAACACCATCGCGATGTCGCGCTCCTTGGGCGGCATCTGGTTGACCACCGTGCCGCCGATGCGGATCTTGCCGTCGGTGATGCTCTCCAGGCCGGCGATCATGCGCAGCAGCGTGCTCTTGCCGCAGCCCGACGGGCCCACGAGCACGGTGAACGAGCCATCGCCGATGTCGATGCTCACGCCGTGCAGCACCTCGACGTCGCCGAAGCGCTTCTTCACCGATTCGATCTGCACACTGGCCATGCGTCTGCGGAGCCTGCGCGGCTCCCCGGTGGCGACCCGCGCACGATACGCGCCGGCCCTCGCGGCGTGGTTAAGGAGTTTCCCGCTGAGCGGCCTGCAAAGTTGTCTGATAACCTGACGACCATGGCTACCGCTGCAGCGCCTGCCGCGCCGCGCCAGCGCCGCGCGCGCGCCGGCTTCGAGCCGCTGCACCCCGAGCGGCTGTCGGACCGTCTCGCACGGCGCCTGATGCAGCAGCTCGAAGGCGGCGCCTGGAAGCCCGGCGACCGGCTGCCCACCGAGGCCCAGCTCGCCGCCACGCACGGCGTGTCGCGCTCGGTGGTGCGCGAGGCGGTGCACCAGATCAAGTCGCACGGGCTGCTCAGCTCGCGCCAGGGTTCGGGCGTCTTCGTCGCGCCGCTGTCGCCGAACCGCGCGCTGGCGTTCGACCCGTCGGTGCTCGAATCGGTGGAGGCCGTGGTGCAGGTGCTCGAGCTGCGGCGGGTGATCGAGGGCGAGATGGCGGCGCTGGCGGCCCAGCGCATCACGCGCTCGCAGCTCGCCGGGCTGCGCCGCGCGCTGGCCGCGATCGACGCCGCCAGCACCGCAGGCCGCGACGCGGTCGACGAAGACCTGCGCTTTCACCGCGCCATCGGCGAGGCCACCGGCAACCCGCAGTTCGGCCGCATGCTCGGCTTCCTGGAGCAGTACCTGCGCGAGGGCATGCGCGTGACGCGCGGCAACGAAGCCCGCAGCGCCGACTGGATGCAGCAGGTGCGCGGCGAGCACCGCGCCATCGTCGAGGCGATCGCCGCGGGCGATGCCGCCGCGGCACGCCGCGCCGCGACCTCGCACCTGCTGCAGGGCGAGGCGCGGCTGCACGACGGCGGCGTGGTGGCGAACCGGCGGCGCGGGCGGCCGGAGGGCGCGGCCAAGCCGCGCCGCCGCTGAGAGGGCCGGCTCAGGCCATGGCCGCCGCCGCTGCGCCGGTGCTCGGTGTCGTCGCCGACGACTTCACCGGTGCGACCGACGTGGCCAGCATGCTGGTGCGCGCCGGCATGCGCACGGTGCAGCTGATCGGCGTGCCCAGCGGCGCGCCGCCGGCGCAGGCCGACGCGGTGGTGGTGGCATTGAAGTCGCGCACCACGCCGGTCGACGACGCGGTGCGCGAATCGCTCGCCGCGCTGCAGTGGCTGCGCGCGGCCGGCGCACGCCAGTTCTACTTCAAGTACTGCTCGACCTTCGATTCCACGCCGCGCGGCAACATCGGGCCGGTGGCCGAGGCGATGATGGCCGCGCTCGGCACCGACTTCACCGTCGCCTGCCCGGCCTTTCCCGAGAACGGCCGCACGATCTTCCGCGGCCACCTGTTCGTGGCCGACCAGCTGCTGTCGGACTCCGGCATGCGCGACCATCCGCTGACGCCGATGACCGACGCCAACCTGCTGCGCGTGCTGCAATCGCAGTGCGAAGGGCGCGTCGGCCTGCTGCGCTACGACACCGTGCGCGCCGGCGTGCCGGCCACGCGCGAGCGCATCGCGGCGCTGCGCGCCGAGGGCGTGCGTATCGCGATCGCCGATGCGATCGACAACGACGACCTGCGCGTGCTCGCCGAGGCTTGCGCCGATCTGCCGCTGCTCACCGCGGGCTCGGGGCTCGCGCTCGGGCTGCCGGCGCTGTATGCGCGCCGCGGCTGGCTCGCGCTCGACGAGCGCGCCGCTGCATTGCCCGCGGCGGGCGGCGCCGCCGCGGTGATCTCGGGCTCGTGCTCGGTGGCGACAAACGGCCAGGTCGCGCGCTGGCACGCGGCGGGCCGGCCGCTTTTCACCGTCGATCCGCGCGCGTTGGCGCGCGGCGAGCCGGCGGTGGGCGAGGCGCTGCACTGGGCGCGCCATCATCTGGCGCAAGGCCCGGTGCTGGTCAGCGCGACGGCGGCGCCCGAGGCCTTGCGCGGCGTGCAGGCCGAGCTGGGCAGCGCGCGCGCCGGCGAGCTGGTGGAGCGCGCGCTGGCGCAGATCGCGCAGGGGCTGGTGGAACTCGGCGTGAAGCGCCTCGTGGTGGCCGGCGGCGAGACCTCGGGCGCGGTGGTGCAGGCGCTGGGTGTGCGCGCGCTGCGCATCGGGCCGGCGATCTGCCCCGGCGTGCCGTGGACGCTGGCCGAGGGCCGGCCGCTGAAGCTCGCGCTCAAGAGCGGCAACTTCGGCGGGCCGGAGTTCTTCGCCGAGGCGCTCGGGCACGAAGGTGGTCGATGATGGGCGGGCAATGACACCTGAACCCCCGCGCGAAGACGAACTGCGGCGCGAGATCTGCCGCGTCGGCAAGAGCCTGTACGACCGCGGCTACGTCACCGGCACGGCGGGCAACATCAGCGTGCGCCTGCCCGACGACGCCGGCTACCTGATCACGCCCACCGATGCCTGCCTCGGCTTGCTGCAGCCCGACGCGCTGGCGCAGGTGTCGGCGCAGGGTGAACAGGTCGCCGGCGAGCGCGCCAGCAAGACGCTCACGCTGCACCGGCGCATCTACGCCGCCGAGCCCGAGGCGCGCTGCGTGCTGCACACGCATTCCACGCACCTGGTGGCACTGACGCTGCAGGGCGTGTGGTCGGCCGACGACGTGCTGCCGCCGATCACGCCGTATCAGGTGATGAAGGTCGGCCACGTGCCGCTGATCCCGTACTTCCGCCCCGGCAGCCCCGAGATGGCGGCGCGTCTGGTGCTGGCCATCGAGCGCGCACGCGGCGCGGGCCGCCGCATCCACGCGGTGCTGCACGAGCGGCTCGGCCCCAACGTGTGGCACGGCTCGCCGGCAGCCGCGATGGCGCTGCTCGAGGAGCTGGAAGAAACCGCACGCCTGTGGTTGATGAGTGCCACCAAACCGCAACCGCTCACCGAGGCGCAGCTCGACGACATCGCGCGCGCCTTCGGCACCCGCTGGTGAGGCCACCATGCCCCGCATCGCCGCCAATGTCTCGCTGATGTACGCCGAACACGCGTTCCTCGATCGCTTCGGCGCCGCGGCGCGCGACGGCTTTCGCTGCGTCGAATGCCAGTTCCCCTACGAGGCGCCGGCGGCCGAGGTCGCGGCGCGCCTGCGCGAGCACGGCCTGCAGCAGGTGCTGATCAACGCGCCGCCCGGCGCGCCCGGCGAGCGCGGCATCGCCGCGCTGCCCGGCCGCGAGGCCGAGTTCCGCCGCAGCTTCACCGAGCAGGCGCTGCCGTATGCGCGCGCGCTCGGCTGTGCGCGCGTGCACGTGATGGCCGGCACCGTGCCGGCCGGCGGCGAGCGCAGCGCGTGCGCCGCGACGCTGATCGCCAACCTGCGCTGGGCCGCACCGATCGCCGCGGCCGAAGGCATCACGCTCATGCTCGAGCCGCTGAACCCGCGCGACGCGCCGGGCTACCTCTACAGCCGCCAGGCCGAGGCGCATGCCGTGGTCACCGAACTCGGCGCGCCGAACGTGAAGGTGCAGTTCGACCTCTACCATTGCCAGATCAGCGAGGGCGACGTGGCGACCAAGCTGCGCGAGTACCTGCCCACCGGCCGCGTGGGCCACATCCAGTTCGCCGGCGTGCCCGAGCGGCACGAGCCCGACGTCGGCGAGCTGCATCATCCGTACCTGTTCGCGCTGATCGACCGGCTCGGCTGGCAGGTGCCGCTCGGCGCCGAGTACAAGCCGCGCGCGGCCACGTCGGCGGGTCTCGCCTGGTTCCAACCCTACAAGGAAGCCTGACCATCATGAAGCTGCTCATCACCGGCGGTGCCGGTTTCGTCGGCGCGCGGCTCGCGCGCACCCTCCTCGCGAAGGGCTCGCTCGCGGGCCAGACCATCGACAAGCTGGTGATCGCCGACCAGTTCGCCCCGCCGGCCGACCTGGCGGCCGATGCGCGCGTCGAGGCCCGCACCGGGCCGCTGCTGCAGCAGTGCGCGGCGTTCGCGGCCGACCGCTTCGACGGCGTGTTCCATCTCGCCTCGGCGGTGTCGGGCGAATGCGAGGCCGATTTCGAGCTCGGCCTGCGCTCCAACCTCGACAGCACGCGCGCGCTGCTCGATGCGCTGCGCGCCGGCGTGGCCGCCGGCGCGCCGGTGCCGCGGTTCGTGTTCTCCAGCTCGGTGGCGGTGTACGGCCCCGACGCGAGCAACCCGATGCCGCCGCTGGTGCGCGACGACACGCTGCCCACGCCGCAGACCAGCTACGGCACGCACAAGCTGATCTGCGAGCACCTGGTGGCCGACTACACGCGCAAGGGCTTCATCGACGGCCGCTCGGCGCGGCTGAACACGGTCACGGTGCGGCCGGGCCGGCCCAATGGCGCGGCCAGCTCGTTCTTCAGCGGCATCATCCGCGAGCCGCTGGCGGGGCAGGAGGCGATCCTGCCGGTCGACCCGTCGGTGTCGCACCCGGTGGCCTCGCCGGCGAGCACGGTGGCCGGGCTGATCGCCGTCTACGAGGCCACGCAGGCGCAGCTCGGCGGCCGCGCGGGCATGAACCTGCCGGCGCTCAACGTGACGGTGAGCGACATGCTCGACGCGCTCGAAGCCGTGGCCGGCAAGGCCACGCGCGCGCTGGTCAAGCACGTGCCGGACCCCACCATCGTGCGCATCGTCGGCGGCTGGAGCAAGGGCGCGGTGGCCGCGCGCGCCGAGAAGCTGGGCCTGCAGCCCGACCGCGCGTTCACCGACATCGTGCTGCAGTACATCCACGACCATCCGGGCGCGGTCACCGAGCAGGCCAAGGCCGCAGCAGCGGCGTTCGAGCGCGCGCAGCGGCGCTGAAGGCCGCTGCTTTGTCGCTATAGTGGCAGGGCACTTCGAGCACCGCTGCATGTCCGACACACCTTCCACCGTCGCCGCGGTCCTTGCCGACGGTTCGGCCGACACCGACGCGCTGCTGGCCGACGTGGCGCGCGAGCAGCGCGAGCGCGGCCGCCGCGTCTGCGGCCTGCTGATGAAAGTTCGCGGCGGCAGCAAGGACTGCGCGCGCGAGATGGTGCTGCAAGACATCCGCACCGGCGACGACTACCTCGTGTCGCAGCCGCTGGGCAGCGATTCCACCGCATGCCGCGCCGACCCGCAGGGCTTCGCGCGCGCGAGCAACGTGCTGCGCGCCGCGCTCGGCCAGGCGCCCGAGCTGGTCATCTGCAACCGCTTTGGCCAGCTGGAGGCCGACGGCGCCGGCTTTCGCGCCGAGCTGCTGGAGCTGATGGCGCAGGGCGTGCCGTTGCTGACGGCCGTGGCCACGCGCCACCGCGAGGCCTGGCAGGCCTTCACGGGCGGCGCGCAGGTGCTGCCGGCGCGGCCCGATGCGCTGGCGCGCTGGCTCGAGCAGGTGCTGGTGCCCGCGGCGGCAACTCGCTGAGCCGCCGCTGAGGCGGCACGGGCCTAACTCACCGTTCGCCGGGTGCCCGCCCGGCTCAGGCCGGCACGCGCCCGAGCCGCCGGCAGATCTCGAGCGACAGCGCGCTCTGGTTCAGCGTGTAGAAGTGCAGCCCCGGCACGCCGCCGGCGATCAGGCGCTCGCAAAGGCGCGTCACCACGTCGAGGCCGAAGGCGCGGATCGATTCGGCGTCGTCGAGGTAGCCCTCCATCTTCATCGCCACCCAGCGCGGGATGTCGATGCCGTCGCGCGCGCCGAACTGCGCGATGCGCGAGTAGTTGAGGATCGGCATGATGCCCGGCACGATCGGCGCCGTGACGCCGAGCTTGCGCGCCTCGTCGACGAAGTGGAAGTACGCGTCGGCGTTGTAGAAGAACTGCGTGATCGCCGAGTCGGCGCCGGCGGCCATCTTGTCGGCGAAGTACTGCAGGTCGCGCTTCGCGTAGCGCTGCTGCGGGTGCACCTCTGGGTAGCAGGCCGCCTCGATGTGCCAGTCGTTGCCCTGCGTGAGGCGGATGAAGCGGATCAGCTCGGCCGCGTAGCGGAACTCGCCCACCGTGGCGGTGCCGCTCGGCAGGTCGCCGCGCAGCGCCACGATGCGGCGGATGTTCTGCTCGCGGTAGGTCTGCAGGATCTGCGCGATGCCTTCGCGCGTGGAGCCCACGCACGACAGGTGCGGCGCCGCCTCGAAGCCGGCCGCGGCGATCTGCCTCACAGTAGCCAGCGTCTTGTCGCGCGTGGCGCCGCCGGCGCCGTAGGTCACGCTGAAGTACTGCGGCCGCGTGGCGGCCAGATCGGCCACCACGGTCTTCAGCTTCTCGCTGCCCACCGGCGTGTTGGGCGGGAAGAACTCGAAGCTGATCGGCAGCTCGGCGATCGTGCCCACGCGTGGCCTCAGTAGCGGTAGGTGTCGGGCTTGTACGGGCCTTGCTTGGGCACGCCGATGTAGTTGGCCTGCTCGTCGGTGAGCTCGGTGAGCCTGGCGCCGAGCTTCGACAGCTGCAGCCGCGCCACCTTCTCGTCGAGGTGCTTGGGCAGCACGTAGACCTTGCCCTGCTCGTAGAAGTCGCTGTGCGTGAACAGCTCGATCTGCGCGATCGTCTGGTTGGCGAACGAGCTGCTCATCACGTAGCTCGGGTGCCCGGTAGCGCAACCCAGGTTCACCAGCCGCCCCTTGGCGAGCAGGATGATGCGCTTGCCGTCCTTGAAGATCACGTGGTCGACCTGCGGCTTGATCTCCTCCCACTTGCACTGCTTCTCGAGCGACGCGACGTCGATCTCGTTGTCGAAGTGGCCGATGTTGCAGACGATGGCCTGGTCCTTCATCTTCGCCATGTGGGCGTAGGTGATCACGTCCCTGTTGCCGGTGGCGGTGACGAAGATGTCGGCCTTGTCGGCGGCGTCGTCCATCGTCACCACGCGGTAGCCTTCCATCGCCGCCTGCAGCGCGTTGATGGGGTCGATCTCGGTCACCCACACCTGCGCCGAGAGCGCGCGCAGCGCCTGCGCGCTGCCCTTGCCGACGTCGCCGTAGCCGGCCACGAGCGCGATCTTGCCGGCCACCATGACGTCGGTGGCGCGCTTGATGCCGTCGACCAGGCTCTCGCGGCAGCCGTAGAGGTTGTCGAACTTGCTCTTGGTGACCGAGTCGTTGACGTTGATGGCGCGGAACAGCAGCGTGCCCTTGGCGCTCATCTCCTTGAGCCGGTGCACGCCGGTGGTGGTTTCCTCGGTCACGCCGATGATCTGCGCGCTCTTGCGGCTGTACCAGCTGGCATCGCTCGCCAGCTTCGCCTTGATGGCGGCGTACAGCTCGCGCTCCTCCTCGCTCTTGGGGTGGGCGATCACCGAAGCGTCCTTCTCGGCGCGCTTGCCCAGGTGCATCAGCAGCGTCGCGTCGCCGCCGTCGTCGAGGATCATGTTCGGGCCTTCGGCGTCTGCACCCTTGGGCGCGAACTCGAAGATGCGGTGCGTGTAGTCCCAGTAGTGACTCAGCGACTCGCCCTTGTAGGCGAACACCGGCGTGCCGCCCTTCACCAGCGCGGCGGCGGCGTGGTCCTGGGTGCTGAAGATGTTGCACGAGGCCCAGCGCACGCTGGCGCCCAGCGCCTGCAGCGTCTCGACCAGCACCGCGGTCTGGATCGTCATGTGCAGCGAGCCGGTGATGCGCGCGCCCTTGAGCGGCTGCGTCTTGGCGTACTCGGCGCGGATCGCCATCAGCGCGGGCATCTCGCTTTCGGCGATCTTGATTTCCTTGCGGCCCCAGTCGGCAAGCGACAGGTCGGCCACGGCGTATTGGCTGTCGTGCAAAGGCTTCAGAACGGCGTTCATCGTCGGCTCCATCGAATGATGTGCCCGCCGGCCGATGACGATGCTGGGTGCGGACTCACCCAGACGCACGGTCGACGGGTGAGCGCGGTTGCAGTGGAAGCAGCTCCGAGCCTGGGACCTGAGGCGGCCTTGCAACGCTCCTCGGAACTGGCGCGCATTCTAGCAGCGGCGCCCGCGCTGCTGCCGGTGAAATGCCACCGCCGAAACGGGTGCTTTTCGGCGTTTCAGCCGTTGCCGGTCGAGGCGAGCTGGTCGTCGCCGCGGCTCGACACCAGCGAGGGCCGGCCGACGATCAGCGGGTCGACCGCGCCGAGCGACTGCACGTCCTTCTTCGCATAGGGCAGCCGGTGCAGCAGGAAGCGCATCGCGTTCAGGCGCGCGCGCTTCTTGCAATCGCTCTTGATCACCGTCCACGGCGCGTCGGAGGTATCGCAGTGCAGGAACATCGCCTCCTTGGCGCGCGTGTACTCGTCCCACTTGTCGAGCGAGGCCATGTCGATCGGGCTCAGCTTCCACTGCTTGAGCGGGTGCACCTGGCGCTCCTTGAAGCGGCGGCGCTGCTCGGCGCGGCTGACCGAGAACCAGAACTTGAAGAAGTGCACGCCGCTGCGCACCAGGTGGCGCTCGAACTCCGGCGCCTGGCGCATGAACTCGTCGTATTCGTTGTCGGAGCAGAAGCCCATCACGCGCTCGACGCCGGCGCGGTTGTACCAGCTGCGGTCGAACATCACGATCTCGCCGCGCGTGGGCAGGTGCTCGATGTAGCGCTGGAAGTACCACTGCCCGCGCTCGACCTCGCTCGGCTTCTCGAGCGCCACCACGCGCGCGCCGCGGGGGTTGAGATGCTCCATGAAGCGCTTGATGGTGCCGCCCTTGCCGGCCGCGTCGCGGCCCTCGAACAGCACCACCACGCGCTGGCCGGTCTCCTTCACCCAGGCCTGCAGCTTCAGCAGCTCCACCTGCAGCTTGTACTTCTGCTTCTCGTAGCTCTTGCGCGAGAGCAGGTTCTGGTACGGATAGGCACCCTCGCGCCAGCGCGCCGACAGCTCGATGTCGGGGTCGTGCGCGCGGCCTGCCGGCGTGCCCTCGCGGAACAGCAGCTTCTGCAGCTCGCGCGTCTCGTCGGTCGAGGCGCCTTCGAGCAGCGTCTGCAGCTGGGCGATCACGCCCTGCGGCGCTTCGCCGCGCGCGTGGCGCGCGAGCAGATCCTGCAGCACGCCGGCCTGGATGGCCTGCGTGCGCGCCGCGGCGGCCTGCACCACGTGGCGCTCGATGCCACGCGCATCGAGCACGGCCGGCGTGTCGCCGGCGCGCACCGGGCGCACGGCGCTGTCGCGCCGGCGTGCCACCGGGCGGCGCGTGGTCGTGCTGCTGCGCGCCGGTGCATGTTGGGCAGGCGCGGGGCTGTTGCTGTTGCGTTCCTTGGCCATGGCGAAAGTGGTCTGTCGGGAGCGGAAAAGCAGATCATCTTGCGCCGCAGACCGTGCCGGAGGTTGAGCCCCGTCAATGCCTCCGTGGCCGTGTGACACTGCGGGCATGACGCAGGCCACACCGGCCACACCTTCGCGCCCGCTGCCCCGGGCGCCGGGCCCTGAGTGGGCCGCGGTGTGCGGCGTGCTGACCGACATCGACGACACGCTGACGCGTCACGGCGCCATCGAGCTGGCCGCGCGGCAGGCGCTGCAGCAGCTGGCGCGACGCGGCATCCCGGTGGTGGCCGTCACCGGCCGGCCGATGGGCTGGAGCGAGCCCTTCGTGCGCGACGGCACGCTGCCGGTCATCGTGGCCGAGAACGGTGCCGGGGCCTGGTACCGCGACGCCGGCGCGCTGCGCGAGGCCTACGTGCAGGACGCGCCGACGCGCGCGCGCAACCTCGAGCGCCTGCGCGCGGTGGCCGCGCAGGTGCTGCGCGAGGTGAGCGGCGCCACGCTGGCGCGCGACAGTGCCGGCCGCGCCACCGACATCGCGGTCGACCACGACGAGTTCGCCCATCTCGACGCGGCGCAGGTCGCGCGCGTGGTGGCCATCATGCGCGACGCCGGCATGACGGCCACCGTCAGCTCGATCCACGTCAACGGCTGGTTCGGCGAGCACACCAAGCTCACCGGCGCGCGCTGGATCGTGCAGCGCCTGTTCGGCCGCGACCTCGACGCCGAGCGCGAGCGCTGGGTCTACGTGGGCGATTCGACCAACGACCAGGAGATGTTCGCGCACTTCCCGCTCAGCGTCGGCGTCGCCAACCTGATGCGCTTTGCCGGCCAGCTGCACACCTGGCCTGCGTATCTGGCTGCGGGTGAGCGCGGGCAGGGCTTTGCCGAGGTGGCGCAGGTGGTGCTGGCCGCGCGATAGCGGATCCTGGTCTGTTGCGCCGGGCTGCGCCCGGGTCAGCGCCCGAGCCCGAGGAACGCGTGCACGCGGTGCAGCTCGTTGTCCATCGCCGCCGTGAAGGCAGGATCGGCGATGCGCGGCCCCGCGAAACCGACCTCGACCGTCATGCGCGTCTCACGCACGCCGATGTTGGCCCAGCCCACCACGCGCTCGCGCCACAGCAGCGGCAACGCATAGTGGCCGAGCCGGCGCCGCGCCGGCGGCGTGTAGGCCTCGAAGCGGTACGGCCAGCCCCAGAAGCGCTCGAAGCGATCGCGGTCCCACACCACGGGGTCGAACGGCGCCAGCAGCCGCACCTCGTCGCCCAGCGTGTCGGCGGCCGCGGCCGGGTTTTCGCCGGCGGGCCAATGCCAGTCGGTGCCGTCGACGCGTGCGCCGGCGTGGCGCGACTTCGCCGCCGCGAGAGCGCGCGTACGATCGCCCGCCCATTGCGGCGCCGCGCCGCGCAGAAAGCGCACCAGCAGCGCGAGCGTGGCGGTCGGCAGCGGCGCGTACAGCGCGACGGCCAGGTCGACCAGCGCATCCATGCGCGCGCGGCACGCGGCGCGGCCGCCGGCCTCGGGCCACGGCTCGCGCGCGGCGTAGACGCGCGTGCCCGCATCGCGCCGCGCCACGCGCAGCAGCCCGCGGTAGTGCATGCCGTCGAGCAGCTCGGTGCTCGCATTGCTCGTACCGCCGAACCAGTTGCGCACCTTGCCGTGATTGAAATGCGCATCGACCTCGCGCGGGTGCACGGCGCCGCGCTCGCGCACGAAGGCGAGCACCGCCTGCGCCTTGCCCCACGTCGCGCCGCCCCAGCGCCGCCGCGCCACGCGCGGGTGCATCAGCGCCTGCTGCGCGCGCGGCAGGAAGCCGTAGTTGACGAAGAAGTCTTCCTCCACGTCGAGCGCGGGATAGTCGCGCTCGAGGTCGCCGGCGCGGTAGCCGGCCACGCGGTGGCGCAGCGTCAGGTCTTGCGCGCGCGCCGGGGCGCGCAGCGGATCGGCCTGCACGAAGCCGAGGCGCCCGATCGCGCCGGCGAGCGTGGTCGGCGCGAACAGGCTGCGCGCGATCGCGTGGCGGCGCAGCTGCTGCAGCGTGGGCGACAGCGTGGGTGGTGGCATGGGGCCCCGATCATGCCTGCGCGGCGAAGCCCGCGCGCGGGGTCTATCCTCGCGGCATGGACGACGGCCTCGAGCTGGGCCCGGCGCAGTGGCGCGAGCGCGTGCTGCGTTTCGCCGTGCACGCGATCGACCCCGCCGGCCGCCGCCGCGCGGCGGTGGCCGTCGCGCTCACCGAAGAGGGCTGCGGCGCCGAGGTCGAGGGCATGCCGGCGCTCGCGGCGTGGAGCCGTGCCCCGGCGCTGCTGCTCACCAAGCGCGCCGAGAGCCTGCGCGCACATGCCGGCCAATGGGCCATGCCCGGCGGCCGCGTCGACGACGGCGAGACGCCCGAGCAGGCGGCGCTGCGCGAGATGCACGAAGAGGTGGGCCTCGCGCTCGGCGCCGATGCCGTGCTCGGCCGCCTCGACGACTACGCCACGCGCTCGGGCTACGTGATCACGCCGGTGGTGGTGTGGGCCGGCGCCGCGCGCGACGTGAGCCCCAACGCCGACGAGGTGGCGAGCATCCACCGCATCCCGGTGCGCGAGCTGCTGCGCGACGACGCGCCGCTGCTCAACCACGTGAAGGGCGCGGCGCACCCGGTGCTGCGCATGCCGGTCGGCCGGCGCTGGATCGCCGCGCCGACGGCGGCGTTCATGTACCAGTTTCGCGAATGGTGCGTGCTCGGCCGCGAGACGCGCGTGGCGCACTTCGACCAGCCCGCGTTCGCGTGGAAGTAGTGCCGCGGGCGCTCGCCGACAATCGCGGCATGGACCCCCGAGCTCACTGCGTTCGCTGCCCCCCGAGGGGGCGCTCAATGCCCTTCGGGCGGCCGGGCGGGCATTGATGCATTCTTCGCTGCAAGGCCTCACCGTGCTCGAGCGCGGCTGGCTGTCGTCGAACAACATCGTGATCCACGCCGCCGCTGATGAACCCGGCGCGGTGCTGGTCGACGCCAGCCACGTGGCGCACCGCGAGCAGACGGTGGCGCTGGTGCGCCATGCGCTGGGCGAGGGCGGGCGGCTCGTGCGCATCGTCAACACGCACCTGCATTCCGACCATTGCGGCGGCAACGCGGCGCTGCAGCGCGAGTTCGGCGCCACGCTGACGATTCCGCCGGGGCAGGCCGATGCCGCTCGCGCCTGGGACCTCGAACGCCTCGGCCACGACGACTTCGGCCTGCGCGAGCGCTTCATCGTGCACGACACCCTTGCCGCGGGCGAATCGTTCGTGGCCGGCGGCCGCACGTGGCAGGCGGTGGCCGCGCCCGGGCACGACCCGCATTCGCTGATGTTCTTCGATGCCGCGCACGGCGTGCTGATCTCGGCCGATGCGCTGTGGGAGCAGGGCTTCGGCGTGGTGTTCCCCGAGCTGTTCGACGAAGGCGGCTTCGAGGAGGTGGGCGCCACGCTCGATGCCATCGCGGCGCTGCCGGTGCGCGTGGTGATCCCCGGCCACGGCGCGCCGTTCACCGACGTGGCCGGCGCGCTGGCACGCGCACGCTCGCGGCTGGCGGGCTTCGTCACCGAGCCGGCGCGCCATGTGCGGCATGCGGTGAAGGTGCTGATCAAGTACCACGTGATGGAGGTGCGCCGCGTGCCGCTCGATGCGCTGTGCGCGTGGGCGGTGGCCGCACCGATGGTCGAGGCCAACTGGCGCAAGCACGGCCGCTCCGATGCCGGCTCGGCCGCCGCCTGGGCCGAACGCCTGGTGCGCGACCTCGCGGCCAGCGGCGTGCTCGCGCTCGAGGGCGACATGGTGGTCGATCGCTGAGGCGGCGCGAACGAACCCGGCGTACCCCACGCCGGCGGCGTGGGCATCAGGTCATGCCGCCAGCGCCGGCATCAGGTATTTCCACGGCGACACTTCGGCCGCGCGATCCACCGGCACGTGGATCAGCGCCGGCCGATCGAGCTCGATCGCGCGGTGCAGCATCGTGCCGAGTTCGTCGGGCGAGCGCGCGCGCCACGCGCTGACGCCGAAGCTCTCGGCCAGGCGCACGAAGTCGGGGTTGCGCAGCTCGGAGCTGATCACGCGGCCGCCGAAGCGCTGCTGCTGGTCGCGCATCACGTTGCCGAAGGCGCCGTTGTCGAACACGATCGAGACCACGTTGATGCCGTACTGCACCGCGGTGGCCAGCTCCTGCACGCCGAACATGAAGCCGCCGTCGCCGGCGATCGACACCACCGCCTTGTCGGGCCGCGCCACCTTGACGCCGAGCGCCGTCGGGTAGCCGAAGCCGAGCGTGCCCTGGTAGCCGCAGGTCACGAAGCTGCGCGGCTCGTAGACCGGCAGGGCGAAGTACGAGGCGAAGCCGGTCTGGCAGATCTCCTCGACGAAGAAGCCGTCGCGCGGCAGCGCGGCGCGGATCGCGCGCAGGTAGTCCACGTGCGGCTTCACCTCCTGCACGGCCTCCTGCACGCGGCGCTTGTGGGCGTCGAACTCGGCGTGGCGCGACGCCGCGCGGTGGCCGCGCCGCTCGAGCTCGGCCACCAGCGCCGCGGTGGCCTCGCGCGCGTCGGCGACGACGCCCACGCGCGGGCGCAGCCGCGCCATCTGCGCCGGGTCGATGTCGATCAGCGCCACGGCCGGCATGCCGCGCGGCGGCGCCGGCCAGCGGAACCACTGCAGCTCGATGCGCGAGCCGATGCCGATCACCACGTCGGTGTCGGCCCAGCGCGCCAGGCCCGACGCGCAGTTGAAGCCGAGCGGCGTGTCTTCGGCCACCACGCCGCGCCCGCCGCGCCACGGCACCGCCGGCGCCTGCAGCAGCTCGGCCAGCGCGCGCACCTCGGCGGCGGCGTGCTGCGCGCCGCTGCCCGTCATGATCATCGGCTGGCGCGCCTGCTGCAGCAGATCGGCCACGCGCGCGATGGCGTCCGTGTCCACGGCAACGCGCGGGTAGGCCGCGGGCGGGTCGATCGGCTGCACCGGCGCGCGCTGCGCGAACACCTCCCACGGCATCTCGAGTGCCACCGGCTGCGGCCGGCCGACGCGCATCTGCGCGAACGCCTCGGCCACCAGCCGCGGCGCCTCGCTGGGGTGCGCCGCGCGCGCCGCCCACTTGACGAGCGTGCGCAGCGTGCCGAGCTGGTCGGGCAGCTCGTGCAGGTGGCCCATGCCCGAGCCGATGAACTGCGATGGCACCTGCCCGGTGAGGCACAGCACCGGCGTGCTCGCGCCGTAGGCCGAGCACAGCGCCGCCGCCGTGTTGAGCACACCCGGGCCCGGCACCACGCTGTACACGCCTTCGCGCCCCGACGCCTTGGCGTAGCCGAAGGCCATGTAGCCGGCGGTCTGCTCGTGGCGCGCGCCGATGGTGCGGATGCGCTCGCCGGCGCGCTGCAGCGCGTCGAACAAGCCGTAGGTCTGCACGCCGGGAATGCCGAACACATGGCTCACGCCGTGGCGCAGCAGCGCGTCGACCAGGGCCTCGCCGCCGGTCATCATCTGCGTTGTCGTTGTCGTCACCGATTCGCTCCTTGCAGGTCACTGGGCGGCCGCGCCCGCCACATGCCGAGTGTGCCCGGTGATGAGGGCGGCGTCACCAGAGCAGCGGGGGCGTGGTGAAATCCGCGCCGGGGCAAGACACGGGGAGGCAAGGGCACATGGAGGCCGCAGAGTTCGTTCGCAAATGGCGGGCCGGCTCGCTCGCGCACGACCTGAGCGAACGCGCCGGCGCGCAGGCCCACTTCATCGACCTGTGCCGCATGCTCGGCGTGCCCGAGCCCGGCGACCCCGACAACTACTGCTTCGAGCGCGGCCTCACCAAGACCGGCAGCGCCGAAGGCCGCACCGACGGCTTTGCCGACGTGTGGCTGCGCGGGCATTTCGCGTGGGAATACAAGGCCCCGGGCGGGAAGCTCGAGACGGCGCTCAAGCAGCTCATGCAGTACGCGCTGCCGCTCGAGAACCCGCCGCTGCTGGTGGTGAGCGACCGCCTGCGCATCGAGGTGCACACGCATTTCACCGGCACGCCGAGCGAGCGCCACGTGTTCGCGCACGACGAGCTGACGCGGCCCGACGTGCAGCAGCGCCTGCGTGCGCTATGGCGCGACCCCGAGAGCTACAAGCCCAGGCGCACCAACCGCGACATCACCGAGGAAGCCGCGCGCACCTTCGCCGCCACCGCCGAGCGGCTGCGCGGCGCCGGCGTGGCGCCCGCGGCGGCGAGCCACTTCCTCACGCAGTGTCTGTTCTGCTTCTTCGCCGAAGACGTGGGCCTGCTGCCCGAGCGCCTGTTCGAGCGGCTGGTGGGCGTGGGCATCGCACCGGCGAAGATGCGCGCGCAGCTCGGCAAGCTCTTCGAGACCATGCGCGACGGCGGCCTGTTCGGCGTCGACGGCGTGCCGTGGTTCAACGGCGGCCTGTTCCAGGCCATCGACGTGCCGCCGCTTGCCGCCGACGACGTGGCCGCGCTCAAGATCGCCAGCGCGATGAACTGGAGCGCCATCGACCCCAGCATCTTCGGCACGCTGTTCGAGCGCGGGCTCGACCCCGCCAAGCGCAGCCAGCTCGGCGCGCACTACACCGACCCGGCCACGATTCTTCGTCTGGTGGAACCGGTGGTGCAGCGGCCGCTGCTGGCCGACTGGGCCGGGCGCAGGCAGGCCATCGAGAAGACCCTCGGCAAGAGCAGGAAGTACGGCGACAAGGCCTGGCGCGACGCGCAGGCAGAGTTCGTGCGCTTTCTGGAGCGGCTGCGCGACTACCGCGTACTCGACCCGGCGTGCGGCAGCGGCAATTTTCTGTACCTGGCGCTCAAGTGCCTGAAGGACATCGAGCACCAGGTGAACCTGGAGGCCGAGGCGCTGGGCCTCACGCGCCAGCACGACATGACCGGCCCGCACAACGTGCTGGGCATCGAGCTCAACGAATACGCCGCCGAGCTGGCGCGCGTGACGGTGTGGATCGGCGAGCTGCAGTGGCGCATCCAGCGCGGCTATGCGTTCAAGACGCACCCGGTGCTGGAGCCGCTGGACCACATCGAGTGCCGCGATGCGGTGCTCGCCGCCGACGGCAGCGAGGCGAGCTGGCCGAAGGCCGATGCGGTGGTGGGCAATCCGCCGTTCGTGGGCGTGTCTCGAAAGCGCCGCGAACTCGGTGACACGTATGTGGAAGCACTCGATCGTGTCTTTGCGCCGCGCGTGCCCGGCGGTGCCGACCTGGTGTGCTACTGGTTCGACAAGGCGCAGCGGGCAATCGAAGACGGCGCATTGCTCCGCGCAGGCCTGGTAGCCACGAACTCGATTCGCGGCGGCGCCAATCGCAGCGTGTTGGAACGCATTGTCGAGCGAGGTCGCCTTTTCGAGGCCTGGTCCGACGAGGCGTGGGTCAACGAGGGAGCCGCGGTGCGTGTGTCGCTTGTTTGCTTTGGCAATGGCGATGAAGTCCGACTCGATGGTTCGACCGTGCCGGAGATCTATGCCGACCTGACAGCACCGACGGTGGCTGGCCAGGATACGAACGTCACGCTCGCCCGTACTCTGGACGCGAATGTCGGCGCGAGCTTCCAGGGTGCGTCAAAGAAGGCCAAGTTCGAGATTGACGCATCGCTCGCGCGCGAGTGGCTTGGGCAACCCAATCCGAACGGACGACCGAACAGCGATGTGCTACGACCTTGGGCCAATGGTTTTGAATTGAGCCGGCGGCCGCAGGAGCAATGGATCATTGACTTCGGGAACTCCATGACTGAACAGGAGGCGGCGCTGTACGAAGCTCCGTTCTCCTACGTGGTTGCACACATCAAGGCAGAGCGCACTGCAAAGACAGAGCCCGCGCTGCGTGAATACTGGTGGCGGTTTGGTCGACCACGCGTCGAGTTGCGTGTCGCGCTTCTAGGCGTGCCGCGGTTTGTCGCGACGATCGCGCACTCAAAGTACCGCACCTTCGTCTGGCTCCCGGTCACGACTTCGCCGGACCAGGCATTGATACTGATCGCCCGAGCGGACGACATGAGCCTCGGGCTCCTACATAGTCGATTTCATGAGCTCTGGGCGTTTCGCATGGGTACGTCGCTCGAAGACCGCCCGCGCTACACGCCGACCACCTGCTTCGAGACCTTCCCCTTCCCCGCCGGACTCACCCCCGCCGACACCGCCCACCAGCGCACCGAGGCGCTGCCCGGCGGCGCGCTGATCCCGGCCGGTCTCGCGCCCGCGGTGCGCCAGCACGCCGAAGCCATCGCCCGCGCCGCCAAGCGCCTCGTCGACCTGCGCGACGCCTGGCTCAACCCGCCCGAGTGGAGCCAGCGCGTGCCCGAGGTCGTGCCGCTGGGCATGGACCGCTCGCCGTACCCGGATCGCATCGTCGCCAAACCGGGCTTCGAGAAGGAACTCGCCAAGCGCACGCTGACCAATCTCTACAACCAGCGGCCGGCGTGGCTCGCGCAGGCGCACGAGGCGCTCGATGCCGCAGTGGCCGCCGCCTACGGCTGGGCCGACTACACGCCGGCGATGCCCGACGACGAGATCCTGCGGCGGCTGCTGGCGCTGAACCTCGAGCGAGCGCAGCATCGATGACGCAACCAGACAGCAGGCATGCGCTGGTGCCGGCCGGCGAGTTCTGCTACTGCGTGCACAAGGTCGAGCCGGGCGAGGTGCTGGTGAACGATTTCAGCCGCTTCGGCAAGGAAGTCCGGCATGGGCGCTTCGGAGCCCACGCCAAACGGGTGTTGTGCCCGTTCTGGCGACGCACCGAGCACGGCACGACGCGTTGCGAGTTGACCGGCGCCGAGGAATGGCACAACGGCGAGGTGTTCGATGCGGCATTGGACCTCTTCGGTGCCGACGCGCTGTACGAGCGTTTCCGCCCGCCCTCATGGCTCGACGACGAGATCAAGACGTGCGGCGTCAACGAGTTCGTCGACGATGGTGAGCACGCCGCGCCCGAGCCTGACCTGCCTGGCCCCGGCGCCGCTGCGTTTCCTCTCGGCTCGATGGTGCGCCACCGCAAGTTCGGCGTCGGGCGCGTCATCGGAATCGGAGGCGATGGACCTCACGCCACACTCGATGGCGTCTGGCTGCGCGTGGAGTTCGAGCAGCCGTACGGCGTCAAAGTTGTCTCGGTCGCTCTCGCAAGGCTGGAGGTACCGGGTGGTGGGAACGAGAAGTGAGAAGCAGTAGGCCGCGCTTACGCCGTTCCCTTGCCCTTGCGAAGAGACTGCATCCTCGACTGCAGGCGCCCGCGCATGCCATCGAGAACCTCTTCGGCGAGGTAGAACTCACCGGTGCGCTTGGCCTTGGCCAACGAGGCTCGTCCGCGTGCCAGGAACTCCTGCCGCGCCTTGCGTCTGCGGGCGGCCTGAACGGCAGCTGGGCAGTCTTCATGGAGTCTTCTGTCGCGCATTTGCTGTGCGATGTTCGGTAGCGAGGTCAGTCACATGGGCTTGCGCCGCTCACCCTCGACCAGCACGCGGTCGCGCTTGTGCAGGTCTTTGGCGACGGCCACGGAATCCAATATGCCACGGGCCTGGTCAGCGCGGCCGAGGGCGCGCAGCACGCGCGCAGCGTAGAACTGCAAGCTGAGCCACTCGGGGCGGTCGTTGCCCACGGCCAGGGCCGCTTCGGCCAAGGGCAGGTCTGCGGTGTCGGGTTGGCGGGCGGTCATCAATGCCGCCAGCAGCCAGGCGTTGTGGCGCGTGGCCTGCCAGCGTGAGACGGCTTGTGCGTGCTCGGTGCTGCAGGCCTGCGGGCCGGGTGCACCGGCCAGGTCGGAGCAGGCTTGCACGGCCTGGATGAAGTCGAACCACTCATGCTTGCGCAGCGCCGTGGCCGTGGCGCCTTCCGGGCGGTCGGGGGCCAGGCGCGGGTAGAGCTGCTGGAACAAGTCCAGCGCGCCCACCGTGTAGGGGTTGTTCTTGGGTTCGTCGAGCGCCTTCATCGCGTCTTGCAGGGGTAGCGCCGGCGCCAGCTGCACGTATGCGCGGCGCGCGGTATAGCGCATGGCCCCATGCACCGCCGCCAGCGAGGCATCGGCAAGCGCAGCCGGCAGCCGCGTGTCGAGTTCCTTGAGCGCGTTGTCCACCCGCGCGCGGCGGCGGGCCGCCGGCTCGGCCACCGCCGCCCGGAACTCAGGCCCGCGCAGGCCGCGGCGGGTCCAGGCATCGGCCATGGCGGCGGACCATTCCTTGTCGAGCACGGCTTCGCGCACGATGCTGCGCAGTGCACCCAGCACGGCCCAGGGGCGCATCGGATGGTCGGGCACGGCGGCCAGGGCGTCGAACTCCTTGCGCGCCTCGGCGAACTCGTCGCCGTAGAAGAGCGCCGCGGCGCGCTGGTAGGCGTGCAAGGCCTTCAGCTTGGCCGGTGCGTCGGCAGGCGGTGCGGCCGGCAGCGCGGTGGCGCCGGTGCCGGTGGGCACGGTGCTGCAGCGCGCGAACACTGCGTCCTGGCCGGCGACCCAGAAGCGGCGCTGCGCGTCGGACAGCTTGGCGTCGGCGCGCAGCTCGCGCAGCGTGTTCGTGGCCAGCACGAAGCTGCCCGGGCCGCAATGGCCGCTCGCGGTGGTCACCGAGCGCCCGTTGCCTAGGTCCAGCTTGCCGCTGCGGAAGTAGTCTGGTGCCACCGCGGGCGGCTGGGCCTCGATGGCGTTGCGCGCCCGCAGCCAGCCCTGCACTTCGTCTTCGGCCGGCGCCTTGGCGGCTTCGCGGTCCACCCAGCTGATCTTGCGGTCGTGGCTCTCCTGCGCGAGGGCCCCGGCGGGCAACTGCATCACCCGCCAGGCCACGTACAGCGACGCACGGCCGAAGCTGCTGCGCACCAGCCCCAGCTGGCCGCGCGCGTAGCTCTCGCTATGGGCCGGCCCGACGACGGGATCGACATATCCGGAGCGCAAGGACTCGGGCAGATCCTTTTCGTCGTCGGCGCCGGCGGCCTGGCCGTTGCCAGCCAAGCCCAGGGCGCCGGTGAGGGCCAGGATGAGCGTGCGGTGATGCAGGTCGATCGAGCGAAAGGTCATGGTTGCAGCAAGGCTGGAGGTGGGTGGGAGGGGTTGGACCAGGCGGATTCGTCGAACCAGTAAGGCCGGGCCACACGGTGGAGCAGTGCCACCGGCGGCGGGTCGTTGGTGGCAAAGCCCATGGCCGGGCCACGGCAGCGCCGGGCCAGGCCGGCGGCAGCGGGGTCGACAAAGCGCTCGCGCCAGCGCTCGGCCTGCCTGCCCAGGCGGTACAGCATGGGCACCACCTCGTCGGCGGCGAGGCGGTCGAGCCAGTCGCCCTGGGTGCACCAGTGCGCCAGTGCGGTGACGCTGAGGCGCACCTGCGGCGGCAGGGCCGCGCGCAGGGCCGCCACCAGCTGCGCATAGGCCTGGCGCTGGCGGGCCGGAGCCTCGAAGTCCAGCTGCAGCCAGCCGGAGCCGGCCGATTCGGCTGTTAGCCGCAAGGCCGCGGCCACGATGGTCTGTTGCTGAGCGGGCGTCAGCGCATCGGGCGCATCGCCGGCTGCTTCCACATGCAGGACCGGCAGCAGACGCGCGCCGGCAGGCAGGCGATACGGTCGCGTGCGTGCACTGCGCTCGATGTGCCCTTGGCGGATCAACATGGACTCCACCAACACGGCCGCCTCGCGATACGGCGCGGCAGCCTGCGTGCCGACCAGCGGCCCGTTGCTGCCCGGCCAGATCCAGGCCGCGCCGCGGGACAAGGAGCTGGAGATGTCGGCGGCCGTGGCCAGGCCAAGGGGCAGCGCCGGTGCAGCGCCTGCGGCTGCACGAGACCACCAAGCTGCGGCCAGCAGCACGGCTGCCAGCGCGATGGCTGCGAGAACCCATGCGGCCACTCGCCGACTTGACGAAGTGCTCAACGCTCCTGCTGATTGCACTTGCAAGACGTGGGAGCGTGGCGGATTGCGGTATCGGCGGCCAGGCGAAAGACGCCTACGCAGCAGTCTTCAGCATGAAGTCAACGTGCACTGCGGTGTAAGGAAACTCGATTCGACCCTCATCGTCTTTGCGCAACACGCCGGCCTGCAGCAGCATGTGCACATCCGAATGCACGGCGCGCACGTCGCGTCCGACGCGCCGCGCGGCCTCGCGCAACGTGACCGGCCCGGCGCCGGTCAGCGTCTGCACGAGTGCCATGCGGTTGGGCGCGAGCACCTTCCAGAGCAAGTCGAATGACTCGAACGAGATCCGCTCTTGCTGCCGCTTGCCTGCGAAAGCGGCCTTTGCGCGCTGCCTGAAGGACTCTGTCGAGTCGACCGTGATCGTCACAGCACCCATCTCAATTCCCCTTCCATGCGGCAACGTCGGCCAGGAAATCGTCGAGCAGCTGGTCGACGGAGACGAACACGTAGGGCACTTCCAATACGCGGCGTTCGCGCATCAGGAGTTCGGCTTTCATGTTGCTCATGCTAGCAACACGGCGGACTGTTGTCAACGTCAGCAACAGTCGGGTGTCCCTGGCCCGGCTGCATCGAATCGCGCGCGAAGTACTTCGACAGGCCGGTCAGCCCGGTCGAAGTCGGAAGGACCTCCAGGCTCGATCTCAGTTCTTCGGCACCAACCCGAAGTCCGACGCCAGCTCGAGCACCGCCTTCCACTTCGACTGCAGATAGCGGTGCGATTCGACGTAGTCGCGGAAGATCGCCTTGTTGCCGGACTTCTCGACCATCGCGATCCAGGCTTTGTCCTGCGAGATGGTGCGCAGCGCGTCTTCCCAGAAGCGGATCTGCTCGGCGTTGACGCCGGGCGCGAGCGTGACGCCGTCGTAGGTGACGTAGTCGACCGCCACGCCGGCTCGCGCCAGGTCTCGATCTGCGCCAGCGGCCCGGTGCCGCGTTCGCGCGCGCCCTGACGACGATCGGCCCGCGCGCGGCCGGCTCGTTGCTGCTTGACCTCGTTTACTGCGACAGTCTCACACAGGCCTCGCGCACGCCGCAAAGCGCCGCGGCCGCCAGGGCGGCGGCCGCGGTGGCGCCGTGTGGCGCCGTGCAAGGAGGAACTCGCGCCGTCTACAGCGACGACTTGCCCGCCGCCACGGCGGCTGACTTGTCGACCACCTTGGTGTTGGCCTGCGCCTTGGCAGCGGCCACCGGCTTGGCCGCGGCGTCGGCCTGCGCGCGCACGGGCGCCTTCTGTGCAACGGGCTGCTTGCTCTGCAGGCCGGCTTGCATGTCCTTACCGTCGGGGCAAGCCAGCGCACCGGCACTGGCGAGGGCGAGCGCAACGAACATCCACTTCATGGCAACTCCCGGTGAGCACTGGGGGTGCGAAGCCTATGCCGGATCGGGGCGGTCATCAAGTGCCCCTGGCGCCGGCACGGGCGCGTGAGGAGACGTAAGGAGGGCTCCAAACACGACGACGGGCGACTCCCGTCGCCCGTCCAGTCAGCGGCTCCGCCGTGCATTTCTTTTGGCTACGGCACGGCCCTATGGGCCTTAACTTGGCTGCGCCAAGTTAGCCTTCGCCGTTCGAACCGACAAACCGCGCGCTGCGCGCGCGGCGGCCTTACAGGCCGGCTGCGGCCTTCAGGGCCGCAGCTTTGTCGGTTCGCTCCCAGCTGAACTCCGGCTCTTCACGCCCGAAGTGCCCGTACGCCGCCGTCTTCTCGTAGATCGGCCGCAGCAGGTCGAGCATCTGGATGATGCCCTTGGGGCGCAGGTCGAAGTGCTCGGTCACCAGCGCAGCTATTTTCTCGTCGGCGATCTTGCCGGTGCCTTCGGTGTAGACGGTCACGTTCATCGGCTTGGCCACGCCGATCGCGTAGGCCACCTGCACCTGGCACTGGCGTGCGAGGCCGGCGGCGACCACGTTCTTGGCCACGTAGCGCGCGGCGTAGGCGGCCGAGCGGTCGACCTTGCTCGGGTCCTTGCCGCTGAAGGCACCGCCGCCGTGCGGGCAGGCGCCGCCGTAGGTGTCGACGATGATCTTGCGCCCGGTGAGGCCGCAGTCGCCTTGCGGCCCGCCGATCACGAAGCGGCCGGTGGGGTTGACGAGGTAGCGCGTGTTCTTCAGCCACTCCTTGGGGATCACCGGCTTGATGATGTTCTCGACCACCGCCTCCACGAACTCGGGCTTCATCTTCGAGCCCAGGCTCCATTCGGGCGCATGCTGGGTCGAGACCACGATCGTGTCGATCGAGTGCGGCTTGCCGTCGACGTAGCGCATCGTCACCTGGCTCTTCGCGTCGGGGCGCAGGTAGGGCATGCGGCCGTCGCGGCGCACCTGGGCCTGGCGCTCCATGAGGCGGTGCGCGTAGTAGATCGGCGCGGGCATCAGCTCGGGCGTCTCGTCGCAGGCATAGCCGAACATCAGGCCCTGGTCGCCGGCGCCGGTGTTGAGGTAGTCGTCGCTGGCGTGGTCGACGCCCTGCGCGATGTCGTTGCTCTGCTTGTCGTAGGCCACCAGCACCGCGCAGCCCTTGTAGTCGATGCCGTATTCGGTGTTGTCGTAGCCGATGCGCTTGATCACGTCGCGCGCCACCTGGATGTAGTCCACGTGCGCGTTGGTGGTGATCTCGCCGGCCAGCACCACCAGGCCGGTGTTGGTGAGCGTCTCGGCGGCCACGCGCGAGCGCGGGTCGACCTTGAAGATCGCATCGAGGATCGCGTCCGAGATCTGGTCGGCCACCTTGTCGGGGTGGCCTTCGGAGACGGATTCGGAGGTGAAAAGGAAGTCGTTCGCCATTCAATACACTCCTGCAGTCGTGCATGCCAAGTCGGCAACCTGCGTTGCCGGCTCGGACTGCGGGAGGAGAGCGGCGAACGCTTTAGCGGTATTTGTGGGGCCGGGTCGTCGACCCTGCCCGCCACCCGGGCAGCATGCGCTGCCTGGTGCATCGCCCCGCAAGTAGTTCAATAACTCGGCGACGCGGCCATTATAGGAAAGCGATCTTGTCGTTGGCGTGGATATCGAGGCTGCCGCTGGGCTTGATCCACCAGTTGGGGGGCCTGATCGGCTGGCTGGTCTACGCGCTGTCGCCGGCGTACCGGGCCCGCGTGCGCGCCCATGCCGCGCGCGCCGGGCTCACACCGGCGCAGCGCCGCGCGTCGGTGGGCCATGCCGGGCGCATGGCCCTGGAGATGCCGTGGTTGTGGCTGCGCTCCCAAGACCGGCCGCTGGGGCCGCTGGTGCAGTGGGAGGACGCAGCGCCGATCGAGCGCGCGCTGGCGGCCGGCAAGGGCATGGTGCTGCTGACGCCGCACCTGGGCTGCTTCGAGGTGCTGGCGATGTCGTTCGCCGAGCGCTGGGGCCGCGAGGCGCCGTTGACGGTGCTGTATCGCCCGGCGCGCCAGGCCTGGCTCAGCCGCTGGCAGCTCACGGCGCGCACGCGGCCGGGGCTGCACACGGCGCCGGCCACGCTGGCCGGCGTGCGCCAGATGCTGCGCGCGTTGCGTCGCGGCGAGACGCTGGGCATGTTGCCCGACCAGGTGCCGCCGCAGGGCATGGGCGAGTGGGTGCCGTTCTTCGGCGCCGACGCCTACACCATGACGCTGGCGGCCAAGCTCGTGCTGCAGACCGGCGCGCCGTGGCTGCTGCTGTGGGCCGAGCGCCTGAGCGGCGGCCGCGGCTGGCTCGCGCACGTGCACGTGGGCGCGCCGCTGCCCGAGCTGGCCGGCGAAGAGATGGAGGCGCGCGTCAAGGCCTGCGCCGCTGCCATCAACCGCGAGATGGAGCAGCTGATCCTGCGCGCGCCCGAGCAGTACCTGTGGGGCTACAACCGCTACAAGCAGCCGCGCCGGCCGTCGGCGGCGGAGTCGACGCCGTGATCCGCGGCCTCGCGTCGAAGGCGCTGATCGCGCTGCTGCGGCTGATGCACCGCTGGCCGTTCGCGCTGCAGGTGGCCGTGGGCCGCGGCATCGGTCGCGTGGCGTGGTGGCTGGCGGCGCCGCGCCGGCGCATCGCGCTGCGCAACCTCGAGCTGTGCCTGCCCGAGCTGCCGGCAGCCGAGCGCCGCGACATCGCGCGCGAACACTTCGCGCTGCTCGGACGCAGCCTCGTCGAGCGCGGGCTGCTGTGGTTCGCGTCGCCCGAGCAGCTGAAAGCGATGATCCACGTGGAGGGCGACGTGCAGCTCGCCGAGCGCAGCGAGCGGCCGGTGATGTGGCTGGTGCCGCACTTCGTGGCGCTCGACATCGCCGGCGCGGCGACGCAGCTGTTCCAGACGCGCATGGCGGCGTCGATCTACCAGGCGCAGAGCAACCCGGTGTTCAACCACGCCATCCGCGCCGGCCGCTTGCGCTTCGGGCGCGCCGAGCTGTTCTCGCGCGGCGACGGCGCCAAGCCGCTGATGCGCGCGGTGAAGCAGGGCCACGCGTTCTTCAACCTGCCAGACATGGATTTCGGCCTCAAGGATGCCGCCTTCGTGCCGTTCTTCGGCATCCCCGCGGCCACGCTGCTCGCGCCGTCGCGCCTGGCGCGCGCACTCGACATGGTGGTGCAGCCGGTGGTGGGCGAGGTGCTGCCCGGCAGCCAGGGTTACCGCGTGCGCTTCCTCGAACCGTGGAGCGACTTCCCCACCGCCGACGCCGAGGCCGACACCGCGCGCCTGAACCGCTGGATCGAGAGCGAGGTGCGCCGCATGCCGGCGCAGTACCTCTGGGTGCACAAGCGTTTCAAGACGCGTCCGCCGGGCGAGCGCGCGTTCTATTGATGCTTCGGCGCCGACGATAATCGCCGCCGATGCGCTTACGTTTCACCAAGATGCAGGGCGCGGGCAACGACTTCGTCGTGCTCGATGCCACGCGCGCACCGATCGAGCTCACGGCCGGGCAGCTGCGCCACCTGGGCGACCGGCGCTTCGGTGTCGGTGCCGACCAGATCCTGCTGGTGGAGCCGTCGACGAGCGCCGGCGTGGACTTCCGCTACCGCATCTTCAACAACACCGGCGACGAGGTCGAGCACTGCGGCAACGGCGCGCGCTGCTTCGTGCGCTACGTGCGCGACAAGGGGCTCACGCAGCGCGAGCGCATCCGCGTCGAGACGATGAACCGCGTGCTCGAGCTGCAGCTGCAGCGCGACGGCCGCGTCAGCGTCGACATGGGCGCGCCGGTGTTCGAGCACGCCGCGCTGCCGTTCGATGCCGGCGGCCTGGAGCCGCGGCGCGTCGGCGGCTTCGAGCTGTGGCCGCTGCAGGTGGACTCCGGCCGCACGGTGGAGGTGGCGGTGCTGTCGATGGGCAACCCGCATGCGGTGCAGCGCGTCGACGAGGTGCGCAGCGCGCCGGTGGCCGAGCTGGGGCCGATGATCGAATCGCATGCGCGCTTCGCGCGCAAGGTCAATGCCGGCTTCATGCAGGTGCTGTCGCGCGAGCAGATCGCGCTGCGCGTCTACGAGCGCCATGCCGGCGAAACGCTGGCCTGCGGCACCGGCGCCTGCGCCGCGGTGGTGGCCGGCATCCGGCTCGGCTGGCTCGATGCGCGGGTCGACGTGTCCACGCGCGGCGGGTTGCTGAGTGTCGAATGGCCCGGCGGCGACGCCAGCGTGCGCATGACCGGGCCCGCCGAATCCGTGTACGAAGGAGAGATCGATCTATGAGCATTCCCGGCGTGAGCGAGGAGGAGATCGCGACCTTTCTGGTCGAGACGCCCGAGTTCTTCGAGCGCCATGCCGAGCTGCTCGCGCTGGCGCGGCTGACCAGCCCGCACGGCCAGCGCGCCGTGTCGCTGCAGGAGCGGCAGATGGAGATGCTGCGCGAGCGCATCAAGGGCCTGGAGCTCAAGATCCTGCAGATGGTGCGCCACGGCCAGGAGAACGAGACCATCGCCGACCGCCTGCACCGCTGGACGCGCGCGATCCTGCTCACCGCCAACGCCACCGACCTGCCGGAGGTGATCGTGCGCGAGCTGAAGCACGAGTTCATGATCCCGCGCGCGGCGCTGCGCATCTGGGGCGCGGCCGACCCGTATGCCGCGCTGCGCTTCGCGCAGGGCGCGACCGACGACGTGCGCAGCTTCGCCGCCAGCCTGGCGCACCCGTACTGCGGGCCTAACTCCGGCTTCGAGGCGTGCAGCTGGCTCGACGATCCGGCCACGGTGGCCTCGGTGGCGATGATCCCGCTGCGCCACCACCGCACGCCCGATGCGTTCGGCCTGCTGGTGCTCGGCTCGCCCGACCCCACGCGCTACAGCGCCGAGATGGGCACCGAGTTCCTCGCGCGCGTGGGCGAGATCGCCAGCGCGGGGCTGTCGCGGCTGCTGCCGGCGTTCTAGCTTCGATCCAGCAGCGCCGCATCGCGCACCGTGCACGAAGACCTGCTGCCCGAACTCGAGCGCTTCGTGCAGCACCTGGCGGTCGAGCGCCGGCTCGCCGCGCGCACGCTGGCGCTGTATCGCGACGCGCTGCGCGCGTTGCAGCGCGCGGCGCAGGAGGAGGGCATCGCGCTCGAACAGGCGCGCACGCACCATGTGCGCGGCTGGGTCACGAGCCTGCGCGCGCGCGGCCTCGGCGCGCGCAGCATCGCCATCGCGCTGGCCGCCTGGCGCGGCCTGTATCGCTGGTGGGGCGCGCAGGGCCGCGTGCAGCACAACCCGGCCGACGGCCTGCGCGCGCCCAAGGCGCCGAAGCCGCTGCCCAAGGCGCTGGCGGTGGACCAGGCCGTGGCGCTGGCCGAGCAGGGCGCTGACGACGACGAGCCCGCCTGGCTGCACGCGCGCGACCAGGCCATCGTCGAGCTGCTCTACGGCTGCGGCCTGCGCGTGGGCGAACTGGTGGCGCTCGACGCGCAGGCCTCGGCGCAGGCCGTGGCCTGGATCGACCGCGCCGACCGCACCGCGCACGTGCTCGGCAAGGGCAGCAAGCGGCGCAGCGTGCCGATCGGCGCGGCCGCGGCAACGGCCATCGACGAATGGTGCGCGCTGCGCGCCGAGGCGCTGCGCGGCCGCGACGAGGCGGCGCTGTTCGTGAGCCGGCGCGGCACGCGGCTGTCGCCGAGCCAGGTACGCGCGCGGCTGGCGCTGCGCGCGCAGCGCGCCGGGCTGCCCACGCACGTGCACCCGCACATGCTGCGGCACAGCTTCGCGTCGCACCTGCTGCAGTCGAGCGGCGACCTGCGCGCGGTGCAGGAGCTGCTGGGCCACGCCAACATCGGCACGACGCAGGTCTACACCAAGCTCGACCACCAGCACCTGGCCAAGGTGTACGACGCCGCGCATCCGCGTGCGCGGCGCAAGTAGCAAGACAATCGCGCGAATGAAGAGCGTTCGGCTGCGCGAGGGCAAGGAGCGCTCGCTGCTGCGGCGGCACCCGTGGGTGTTCCAGGGCAGCATCGCCAAGGGCGGCGGCGACACCGGCGAGACGGTGCGCGTCGAGACGCACGAGGGGCGCTTCGCCGCGTGGGGCGCGTTCAGCCCGCGCTCGACGATCCGCGTGCGCGCGTGGAGCTTCAGCGAGGCCGAGCGCATCGACGCCGCGTTCTTCGCGCGCCGCGTGCACGCCGCGGTGGGCTTCCGCCAGCGCCTCGCGCCGGCCAGCGACGGCGTGCGCCTGGTGCACGGCGAGGCCGACGGGCTGCCGGGCCTGATCGTCGACCGCTACGGCGACGTGCTGAGCCTGCAGTGCTCGTCGGCCGGCGCCGACCGCTGGCGCGACGCGATCGTCGATGCATTGGTCGAGGCCACCGGCGTGACGCGCGTCTACGAGCGCAGCGACGCCAGCGTGCGCGGTCTCGAAGGCCTGGCCGCTCGCACCGGCTGGCTGCGCGGCGACGGCAGCACCGCGGTCGTGATCCGCGAGCACGGCTGGCAGCTCGGCCTCGATGTGGCCAGCGGCCACAAGACCGGCTTCTATCTCGACCAGCGCGACAACCGCCGGCACTTCGCCGACTGGGTGCGGCGCCTCGGCTGCCGGCGCGTGCTGAACTGCTATTGCTACACGGGCGGCTTCAGCGTCGCCGCGTTCGCCGGCGGCGCGCAGCACGTGACGAGCGTCGACTCGTCGGCGCCGGCGCTGGCGCAGGCGCGCGACAACCTGGCGCGCAACGGCTTCGGCCACGCGAACGCCGAGTTCGTCGATGCCGACGTGAACCAGACGCTGCGCGACGCGCTGAAGGCCGGAGCGAGCTACGACGCGATCGTGCTCGACCCGCCGAAGTTCGCGCCCACCGCGGCGCATGCCGAGCGCGCGGCGCGCGCCTACAAGGACATCAACCGCCTGGCGCTCAAGCTGCTCGCCCCCGGCGGGCTGCTGTTCACCTTCTCGTGCTCGGGCGGCGTGGGCGCCGAGCTGTTCCACAAGATCGTGGCCGGCGCCGGCATCGATGCCGGCGCTGATGCGGCGATCGTGCAGCGGCTCGAAGCCGCGGCCGATCATCCGACGACGGTGGCGTTCCCAGAGGGCGAGTACTTGAAGGGGCTGGCGCTGATCAAGGCGATGGCTTGACGCCCGCGCGCCTGAACACCAGCAGCCGGTTGTTGGCCGGCATCGCCACGCATTCATCGAGCACGAGGCCCGCCGCGGCGGCTTCGCCTGTCACCGCCGCGAGCGTGCGCACGCCCCACGCGGGGTTGCGCGCGCGCAGGTCGGCATCGAAGGCGAGGTTGCCGGACGCCGGCGGCTCGCCGTCGACGAAGACGGCGCCGTAGGTGATCAGCAGCCCATCGTCGCGCAGCACCGCCGCGGCGCCGCGCATCAGCGCGCGGCAGCAGGCCCACGGCGCGATGTGGATCAGGTTGACGGCGAGCACGGCGTCGAACGGGCACGCGACGGGCCAGGGCTGCTGCATCACGTCGAGCGCCTGCGGCGGCAGCAGGTTGGCCAGGCGCGCCTCGGCCTGCCACGCGCTGATCGATTGCAGCGCTGACGGGTCCGGGTCGGTGGGCAGCCAGACCCAGCCCGGCAGCGCGGACGCGCAGTGCACCGCATGCTGGCCGCTGCCGGCGGCGATTTCGAGCAGGCGGCCGCGCGGCGGCAGCACGCGCCGCAGTTGATCGAGGATGGGGCCGCGGTTGCGCTCGGCGGCGGGGGTGTGGATGCGAGCGTCGGGGGCGTTCATCGCGTGAGCGGTATTCGGCGCCGCGCGTCACGCCGAAGCCTTGACCTCGATGCGCGGCTCGAACTTCGAGCGTCGCGTCGCGAAGTAGCTCTTCACGTTGCGCACGTTGGCGTCTGCCGTGAACAGGCGCTGCACCAGCGCATGGTAGGCCGGCATGTCGGGTACCCACACCACGAGCACGAAGTCCGGCCCCGGCGACACGCGGTAGCACTGCTGCACCGCCGGCTCGGCGCCGGCGCGGGCCTCGAACGCGTCGAGCCGCTCGGCGGCCTGGTGGTCGAGCGAGACCTCGACCACGGCGGTGAGGCCGCGGTCGAACGCGGCCGGCGAGACGATCGCCACCTGGCGCTCGATGACGCCGGCCTTCACCAACCGCCGCACCCGGCGCATCGCGGTGGCGGGCGACACATGGGCGGCTTCGGCGAGCGCCAGGTTGGAGCGCGCGGCGTCTTGCTGGAGCAGCGCGAGCAGGCGGTGGTCCACCTCATCCAGGGGAGTAACTTGACTATTCATTGCAAGAAATCGGTGTCTTCAGATCAATATGGTCTGCAACAAATTGCAAGCGACCAATTATTGCGATGTGCCATCGAATTAGATCACAAACGCCAGCGAGACTTGCCTAGCATCGCGCCACCCCGGAACCCGAGAGAAGGCCTCCCACCATGTGCGGCATCGTCGGCGCAGTGAGCCAGAAGAACATCGTCCCGATCCTCGTCGAGGGTCTCAAGCGGCTCGAATACCGCGGCTACGACAGTTGCGGCGTGGCGGTGCACCAGGGCGGCGCGCTGAAGCGCACGCGCAGCACCTCGCGCGTGGCCGAGCTCGATGCGCTGGTGGCCAAGGACAGCGTGGCCGGCGGCACCGGCATCGCGCACACGCGCTGGGCCACGCACGGCGCGCCGGCGGTGCACAACGCGCACCCGCATTTCTCGCGTGACCGCATCGCCCTCGTGCACAACGGCATCATCGAGAACCACGACGAGCTGCGCGCCGAGCTGCAGGCCAAGGGCTTCAAGTTCGAAAGCCAGACCGACACCGAGGTGATCGCGCACCTGGTGAACCATCTGTACGACGGCGACCTGTTCGACGCCGTGCAGCGCGCCACGCTGCGGCTGAAGGGCGCCTACGCGATCGCCGTCTTCTGCAAGGACGAGCCGCAGCGCGTGGTCGGCGCGCGCGAGGGCTCGCCGCTGGTGATGGGCGTGGGCCAGGGCGAGAACTTCCTCGCCAGCGACGCCATGGCGCTGGCCGGCGTGACCGACCAGATCGTCTACCTCGAAGAAGGCGACGTGGTCGACCTGCAGCTCGGCAAGCACTGGATCGTCGCGCGCCAGGCCGACGGCAGCTACAAGCGCGTGCAGCGCGAAGTGCGCACCGTGCACGCGCACTCGGGCGCCGCCGAGCTGGGGCCGTACCGCCACTACATGCAAAAGGAAATCTTCGAGCAGCCGCGCGCGATCGCCGACACGCTCGAAGGCGTGGGCGGGCTCGACCCGTCGCTGTTCGGCGACGGCGCCGCGCGCGTGCTCGAGGGCGTGGACCGCGTGCTGATCCTCGCCTGCGGCACCAGCTATTACGCCGGCAGCACTGCGCGCTACTGGCTCGAAGCCATCGCCGGCCTGCCGACGCAGGTGGAGATCGCCAGCGAATACCGCTACCGCGAGAGCGTGCCCGACCCGAAGACGCTGGTGGTCACCATCAGCCAGAGCGGCGAGACGGCCGACACCATCGCGGCGCTGAAGCACGCGCGCAGCCTCGGCATGGAGCGCACGCTCACCGTGTGCAACGTGGCCACCAGCGCGATGGTGCGCGAATGCAAGCTCGCGTTCATCACCCGCGCCGGCGTGGAGATCGGCGTGGCGTCGACCAAGGCCTTCACCACGCAGCTGGTGGCGCTCTTTCTGCTCACGCTGGTGCTGGCCAAGATGCGCGGCAAGCTGCCGGCCAAGGGCGAGGAGGCCGCGATGCGCAACCTGCGCCATCTGCCGGCGGCCGTGCAGTCGGTGCTGGCGCTGGAGCCGCAGATCATCGCCTGGGCCGAGGCCTTCGTGCCGAAGCAGCATGCGCTCTTCCTCGGCCGCGGCCGGCACTACCCGGTGGCGCTCGAAGGCGCGCTCAAGCTCAAGGAGATCAGCTACATCCACGCCGAGGCCTACCCGGCCGGCGAGCTGAAGCACGGCCCGCTCGCGCTGGTGGACGCCAGCATGCCGGTGGTCACCGTGGCGCCGGCCGACGACCTGCTCGAAAAGCTCAAGAGCAACCTGCAGGAAGTGCGCGCCCGCGGCGGCGAGCTCTACGTGTTCGCCGATGCCGACACGCGCATCGATTCGAGCCCCGGCATCCACGTGATCCGGCTGCCCGAGCACTACGGCGCGCTGTCACCGATCCTGCACGTGGTGCCGCTGCAGCTGCTGGCGTATCACACGGCGGTGGCGCGGGGCACCGATGTCGACAAGCCGCGCAACCTGGCGAAGAGCGTGACGGTGGAGTAGGCGGACTCGGGCGTCGAAGCGCTGTGTTCCGGCCAAAAATAGTCGTAAACAGGACATTAATGTCGTAAACGCGGCAATAGAGTCGAAAACTTCGAGTGCGCGTTGGTGAACGCCCAGCTGGGACGCCTGCGGCGGAGGCTGTGTGAACTGGACCAGCCGGAGCGCGAGAGCCCCGCTACGGATGACGGCCGGTATCGGCCGCCGCCCGCAGCCCATGAGCTCAGGTTGTCGCTGCTCGGCGCCTCAACACCATTCTTGATATCGCGGTAGGAACGCCCATTGCTAGGCGCCCCCCGCACAGAACCGAACGTGCCCAATTCAGGCATTCGGCTCCCACCTTGGGTAGTTGACGGCGAAGCGCCGCTCGGGCCATGGATGAAGGATGCGAGGTCGTGGGAGCCAGTCGCCGGCGAGTTTCGTCATGCGGTGCCACGTCATCCCGTCGCGCTGGCTGCGTCGCCGAAGGCTGCGCCGCCAGAGAGCGGTAACGTGATGGTGGAACGCGCCGAGCGCCCGGAAGTTGGTGGGCACCGCGTGGTACGCGAAGTAGCCCGTGACCACCGCCCTCAGCCAGCGTCCCTGGTCGGGAATGGCATGGTGCCGGCGCTCACGCAGCTGCGCCTTGATCTCCCGAAGCGTGGCCCTCATGCGGTCGCCCCGGGTTTTGCGGTGGAGCATGAAGGCTCCACGCCGGGACTTGCCGCAGATGAAGATGAACCCCAGGAAGGCGAAGGTCGCTGGCTTTCCCTGCCCGCGCCACCGGCGCCGTGCCGCCGCGAAGCGGCCGAACTCCAGCAAGCGGGTCTTGTCCTCGTGAAGCTCGAGTGCGAACTGCTCAAACCTCTTTCGCATCGCGTCCCAGAACTGCCTTGCGTCGACTTCATGCTCGAAGCCGACAACGATATCGTCAGCGTATCGCACGACGATGACGTTGCCGGTGGCCTCGCGCCGTCGCCATTGCGCAGCCCAGAGATCGAAGACGTAGTGAAGGTAGACGTTGGCGAGCAGTGGCGATGCCACCGCGCCCTGCGGAGTCCCCGTCTCACTCACGCTCCATACCCCGTCGTCCAGGACGCCCGCCTTGAGCCACTTGCGCACAAGGCGGATGACGCGCTCGTCACCGATCCGATGTTCCAGGAACCGGACCAGCCATTTCTGGTCGATCCGATCGAAGTAGCTTCGGATATCGGCGTCAAGAATCCAGTTCACGCGGGCGGTGCCGATCCCGACGGCCAGGGCATCGAGCGCATCGTGTTGACTGCGCCCGGGCCTGAACCCGTACGAGAACCCGAGGAAGTCTTCTTCGTAGATCGCATTGAGCACCATGACCACCGCGCGCTGGACGATCTTGTCTTCCAGTGCGGTGATCCCCAGCGGGCGCTGTTTGCCATCAGGCTTCGGGATGAACCGTCGCTTGACGGGCAGCGCCCGGTACGTGCCGCGTTGGACCCGCGTGTGCAAGTCTTCGAGGTTGCCCTCCAAGCCCGCTTCGTAGTCCTGCCATGTCAGCCCATCCACCCCGGGTGCGGCATGACGCTTGAGCGCCAGGAACGCCTCCCTCAACAGATCGACCGTGACATGGTGCAGCAGCGCCGTGAACCGCTCCTTCTTCCGCTGCCTCGCAGCGTTGCGTACACGGTCCAGCCCCGGTGACACACTACCTCGGCTCTGAGTCCGTTGCGTGCGTGGTTGGCCCGCGTTCCCCTCGGCCCTCGCCCTTGGCTCCACCCACTCCGCCGCCGGTGGCCCGGCATTGTTCGCAGGCTTCATCGCTACTATGGCGAGGTCTGACTTCTCCAGCCCGTGCATCATCGGCTTCGGCTCCTCGCCTTCCCGATGCGGGCCGTCGGCCGGTACTGGCGCCGACGGTCAGGCTGGAGATCTCCCGGTTCCCGTGCAAGGAGCGTACGAACATGCCAGGTTCTCAGACCCCGCGGAGCCGGGTCTGCACTTGCGTTGACGCGCAGACCCGTGTTGCCTTCCGCCTCGCTAACGGCGTGGGCGCCCCGGAAAAGTTTCATTTCGTGGCTCAATGGCTGGCCTATTCGCACCCCTGTCAACGCTTCGCGCCGCACCTCACGGTGCGTCACGCATGACTCGGGGATGGCGTGACTCGCTATGTCTTCGCCATGGGGGACTTTCACCCTTCACTCCTTGCCGGTTTGTGCCGGCGCACTAGCGACGAACCTCAGCCGGCTCACGTGGTGAGCCACCGAGGGCTGAGGATGGGTTCACCGCCCCAGGAGGTGAACCATGACGATGAACCGCGTGCAGTTTCAGCCCGGACTTTCGATGGCCGAATTCATCAACCGCTACGGCAGCGATGACAAATGCGAGGCGGCGCTGATCGCCGCGCGCTGGCCCTCGGGCTTTGCCTGCCCGGTGTGCGGTGGCGGCCACAGCAGCTCGTGCCGGCGCGAGGGCCGGCTGTACTTCCAGTGCACCGCCTGCCGCTACCAGTGCAGCGTCATCAGCGGCACCATCTTCGAGGCCACCAAGCTGGGGCTGGCGCGCTGGTTCCTGGCCATGCACCTGCTGACCCAGTCCAAGAACAACGTGGCTGCGCTCGAACTGATGCGTCACCTGGGCGTTTGTTACAAGACCGCCTGGCTCGTCAAGCACAAGCTCATGGAGGTCATGCGCGTGCGCGAGGACGGCCGTCAGCTCGACGGCCGGGTCGAACTCGACGACGCCTACTTGGGCGGCGAGCGTTCGGGCGGCAAGAGCGGGCGCGGCTCGGAGAACAAGGTGCCCTTCGTCGCGGCGGTGCAGACCACGCCCGAGGGCCAGCCGCAGTTCGTGTGCCTGCGCCAGCAGCCGTTCACGCACCAGGCGGTGGCGGTGTTCGCCGCGCGCTCGATCGCGCCCACGGCCAGCGTCGTCACCGACGGGCTGTGGTGCTTCGGCGCCGTGCAGCTCGTCGGGGCCGAGCACGAGCGGGTGGTCACCGGCGGCGGCAGGGCCAGCACCGAGCTGGCGCAGTTCAAGGCCGTCAATACCTTCCTGGGCAACCTCAAGTGCTCGCTCAGCGGCACTTACCACGCGTTCGACTTCGCCAAGTACGCCCATCGCTATCTGGCCGAGGCCCAGTACCGATTCAACCGCCGATTCAATCTGCGCTCCATCTTGCCCAGGCTGCTTCGTGCTGCCTGCCTCTCAATGCCGACCCCGGCGCACGTTATTCGTGTGGCTGAGGTTGGTCGCTAGTGCGCCGGCACAAACCGGCAAGGAGTGAAGGGTGAAAGTCCCCCATGGCGAAGACATAGCGAGTCACGCCATCCCCGAGTCATGCGTGACGCACCGTGAGGTGCGGCGCGAAGCGTTGACAGGGGTGCGAATAGGCCAGCCATTGAGCCACGAAATGAAACTTTTCCGGGGCGCCCACGCCGTTAGCGAGGCGGAAGGCAACACGGGTCTGCGCGTCAACGCAAGTGCAGACCCGGCTCCGCGGGGTCTGAGAACCTGGCATGTTCGTACGCTCCTTGCACGGGAACCGGGAGATCTCCAGCCTGACCGTCGGCGCCAGTACCGGCCGACGGCCCGCATCGGGAAGGCGAGGAGCCGAAGCCGATGATGCACGGGCTGGAGAAGTCAGACCTCGCCATAGTAGCGATGAAGCCTGCGAACAATGCCGGGCCACCGGCGGCGGAGTGGGTGGAGCCAAGGGCGAGGGCCGAGGGGAACGCGGGCCAACCACGCACGCAACGGACTCAGAGCCGAGGTAGTGTGTCACCGGGGCTGGACCGTGTACGCAACGCTGCGAGGCAGCGGAAGAAGGAGCGGTTCACGGCGCTGCTGCACCATGTCACGGTCGATCTGTTGAGGGAGGCGTTCCTGGCGCTCAAGCGTCATGCCGCACCCGGGGTGGATGGGCTGACATGGCAGGACTACGAAGCGGGCTTGGAGGGCAACCTCGAAGACTTGCACACGCGGGTCCAACGCGGCACGTACCGGGCGCTGCCCGTCAAGCGACGGTTCATCCCGAAGCCTGATGGCAAACAGCGCCCGCTGGGGATCACCGCACTGGAAGACAAGATCGTCCAGCGCGCGGTGGTCATGGTGCTCAATGCGATCTACGAAGAAGACTTCCTCGGGTTCTCGTACGGGTTCAGGCCCGGGCGCAGTCAACACGATGCGCTCGATGCCCTGGCCGTCGGGATCGGCACCGCCCGCGTGAACTGGATTCTTGACGCCGATATCCGAAGCTACTTCGATCGGATCGACCAGAAATGGCTGGTCCGGTTCCTGGAACATCGGATCGGTGACGAGCGCGTCATCCGCCTTGTGCGCAAGTGGCTCAAGGCGGGCGTCCTGGACGACGGGGTATGGAGCGTGAGTGAGACGGGGACTCCGCAGGGCGCGGTGGCATCGCCACTGCTCGCCAACGTCTACCTTCACTACGTCTTCGATCTCTGGGCTGCGCAATGGCGACGGCGCGAGGCCACCGGCAACGTCATCGTCGTGCGATACGCTGACGATAGTGCGCCACGAAGGCGCGAAGAAGGAGGAATTCTTCCGAGCAGCCATGCTGCACAAGAGATGAGGGCAGGCCCCTCGGAGCCGGCGTACAGGCGCAGGCTCCAAACCGCCCACTGCTGCTGCGCTTAAGAGGCGTGGTGGTGAGCGAGCTGGGAAAAGGTCGGGCTTGACCCGATCAGGTGAGCGTCGACGAGACGAACGCAAGTGAACCGCTGATGACGTGTCGAAAGCGTAGGAACGATGTCGAAACCGCGGGGGTGTCGTTACCGCGGGACAAGCTCGGGGGGTGCCTGTTGATGGCCCGGGCGGCATCCGGCATGAAGGCGGCGTGACTTCGATGCAGGCTCTTGTGTGGAACGTGGGAACCTGTCGCCCCGATGCGAAGGGAGAAACGCAAGTGGAGACCCCATGAGCGTGAGAGTACCGATGCGGGGCACAGGGGCGGATCAGCCCGTAGGAGCGATGAAGGCCCGTAATGGGGCTGGAGCAAAGGGGCTGACCCATCCAGCCGAGGACGGCACGACAACCGTGGGCGGCAACGCCAGCGGGAGGATCGTGGCGGAATCGGCGAAGTCCTTCCCCATCAGCAAACGTCAGGTGTGGGAAGCTTACAAGCGAGTGAAGGCCAACGGAGGCGCAGCAGGCGTCGATGGCCAGACGATCGAGCGGTTCGAAGAGGACTTGTCCAACAACCTCTACAAGCTGTGGAATCGGCTGGCCTCGGGCAGCTACATGCCGCGCGCCGTGCGGCGGGTTGAACTACCCAAACCCGATGGCGGGACGCGACCGTTGGGGATCCCGACGGTGGCCGACCGCATCGCGCAGACGGTGGTCAAGCAGCACCTGGAGCCGACACTGGAAGAACACTTCCATGAGGACTCGTACGGGTATCGACCGGGGAAGTCGGCGCACCAAGCGCTGGACCGTGCCCGGCGCCGCTGCTGGGACTACGCGTGGGTCGTCGATCTCGACATCAAGGGATTCTTCGACACCATCGATCATGCGTTGATGATGCGTGCGCTCGAACGGCATACCAGCGAACGCTGGATCCTGCTGTACGTGCGTCGCTGGCTTGAAGCACCGGTGGAACTGGCCGACGGTCAGACGCAGGTGCGGACGCTGGGCACACCGCAAGGCGGGGTGATCAGTCCGCTGCTGGCCAACTTGTTCCTGCACTACGTGTTCGACGTGTGGATGCAGCGCCATCACCCGGATGTGCCGTTCGAACGGTACGCCGACGATGCGCTGTGCCATTGCCGGACTCGGACGCAGGCGGAGGCTGTGCTGGCGCGGCTGACGCAACGGTTTGCGGACTGCGGCCTGACGCTGCACCCGCAGAAGACTCGGCTGGTCTACTGCAAGGACGACGATCGACGGGGCGACCATCCCCACACTAACTTCGACTTCCTGGGTTTTACGTTCCGGGCTCGTCGGTCGAAGAATCGGTGGGGCAAGTTCTTCGTCAACTTCAGTCCAGGCATGAGTGCCAAAGCCGGCAAGCGCATCCGTCAGGAAATCCACGGCTGGCGGCTGCATATGCGCAGCGACGAGACGCTGGAGGAACTGGCCCGCATGTACAACCAGTGCATCCGGGGCTGGGTGAACTACTACACCGCCTTCTACAAGTCGGCGATGTACCCGACGTTGCGGCACCTGGATCGCAAACTCGCGCTGTGGGCAACCCGAAAATACAAGCGGTTGCGCCGCCATCGGCGGCGTGCATCCCATTGGCTGGAGCGCGTTGCGCGCTCCAGGACCGGCTTGTTCGCGCACTGGCACCTGCTGAGAGGGCAGACTGGGATGGGAAGAGCCGGATGAGCGGAGACGTTCACGTCCGGATCTGTGAGCGCCTGGAGGGGTGGTTCCTCCGGGCGACTCGACTCGTTGTCGGCTTCGAGCATGAAGTCGACGCAAGGCAGTTCTGGGACGCGATGCGAAAGAGGTTTGAGCAGTTCGCACTCGAGCTTCACGAGGACAAGACCCGCTTGCTGGAGTTCGGCCGCTTCGCGGCGGCACGGCGCCGGTGGCGCGGGCAGGGAAAGCCAGCGACCTTCGCCTTCCTGGGGTTCATCTTCATCTGCGGCAAGTCCCGGCGTGGAGCCTTCATGCTCCACCGCAAAACCCGGGGCGACCGCATGAGGGCCACGCTTCGGGAGATGTCCGCGCCGATTGAATTCTGAGCCACCGTGCCGACTCAATTCTGAGCCAGGGGCTGAAGCCGGCAGCGGGCTGCTCGGCTGTGGACAAGTGTAGGGGTTTGGCTCCTTTCATCGTGGTCGTGGTGGCGATGGATGCGCGCGGCAAGACGCGAAGGGCGTAGCCCGAGGCGGCTTGCCGCGCGCGGTGCTCGATCAGTCGGTGGTCGCGGCGGTTGCCTTGCCGGAGGTCTTGCGCGCGTTTTCACGGGCCTTCACGCGCTTGCCCGCCTCGGTGCTCGAACGCTTGAAGCGGATCGACTCGTTGCCCGTCTCGACGATGTGGCAGTGGTGCGTGAGCCGATCGAGCAGCGCGGTGGTCATCTTCGCGTCGCCGAATACCGTGGACCACTCGGCGAAGTCCAGGTTGGTGGTGACCATCACGCTGGTGTGCTCGTACAGCTTCGAGAGCAGATGGAACAGCAAGGCGCCGCCGGCCTGACTGAAGGGCAGGTAGCCCAGCTCGTCGAGAACGACCAGGTCCAACCGCAGCAGCGTGCCGGCGATGCGCCCGGCCTTGCCCTGCGCCTTCTCCTGCTCCAGCGCGTTGACCAGGTCCACCGTGCTGAAGAAGCGCACCCGCTTGCCGTGGCGCGTGATTGCCTCGATGCCGATCGCGCTGGCCAGGTGCGTCTTGCCCGTGCCCGGCCCGCCGACGAACACCACGTTGTGCGCAGGCTCGACGAACTCGGCGCCGGCCAGCTTGGTCACCAGCGCGCGATCGACCGGCGAGACCTCGAAGTCGAAGCCCGCCAGGTCGCGGTGCACCGGGAACTTCGCCGCGTGCAGTTGGTAGCTCACCGAGCGCATCGCACGATCGGTGCTCTCGGCGGCCAGCAAGTGTTCGAGCAACCAACGCGCGCTGTCGGTGCCGGCGTTCTTGCCTTGGTCGAGCAGTTCGCACCAGGCGAGCGCCATGCCGTGCAGGCGCAACTGCTTGAGCTCGACGATGAGGTCACGCATGATCAGTCTCCTTGGTCGCGCGCAGCGCGTCGTAGCGCGCCGTGTCAGCCACGGGCGGCGTCTTGGCGCGCAACGCCGTGGCCGCGCTCTCGGGCACCGGTGCGGCGTTCAGCCGCGCCAGCACGTTGAGCACGTGCTCGGCGCTGACGCGCCCCGAGGGCGGCGCGGCTTCCAGCGCCAGCTCCACGGCCACCAGCACCGCATCGAGTCCGGCCGTGGGAACCAGGGCCAGCACCTTGGCCATCAGCCGATCGCCGCCGTCCTCGCGCAGCAGCACGCGGCGCAGCCGCTGCAGCGGCTCGGGCAAGTCGGCGAACGGCGCGCCGTTGCGCAAGGCGCCGGGCTTGCGCTGCAGCAGCGGCACGTAGTGCTGCCAGTCGTAGGCCGTCTTGCCCCGGTCGGCCAGCCGCTCATGCTCGACGACGATCACTTGGTCGAAGACGATCGTCACGCGGCCCGGGTACAGCCGCGTGCTCACCGTCTGGCCGGCCAGCTCGCACGGCACCGAGTAGCGGTTGCCCGCCACCGACACCAAGCAGGTGCTCGACACCCGGGCCAGCTTGTGCACGTAGCCGTCGAACGGTGCGCGCACCTCAAGCAGGTGTTCGCGCTCGAGTTCGAGCATCTCGGCCACCGTGAAGCGCTGCTGCTCGGGGTGGCGCAATTCGCTCCACAGCTGCCGGCAGCGCTCGCCGAGCCAGGCATTGAGTTCGGCGAAGCTGCTCCAGCGCCGCTCGAGCACCTCCTGCCAGATGCGCCGGCGGCTGTCTTGCACGTTCTTCTCGACGACTCCCTTCTCCCAGCCGGCGGCGACGTTGCAGAACTCGGCATCGACCAGGTAGTGCGCGCACATCGCGCTGAAGCGCGCATTGACCTCGCGGCCCTTGCCCTTCTTGACGCGGTCCACCGCCGTCTTCATGTTGTCGTAGATGCCGCGCCGGGCCACGCCGCCCAGCGCCGCGAAGCCGCGGTTGTGCGCGTCGAACAGCATCTCGTGGCCTTGGCTGGGGTAGGCCACCAGCCAGAACGCGCGGCTGGCGCACAGCTTCATGTGCGCCACTTGCGCGCGGTAGTAGATGCCGCCCACCACCAGGCCTTCCTCGCTCCAGTCGAACTGGTAGGCCTCGCCGAGCTCGAAGGCCAGCGGCACGAACGCGTTCGTTGCCGCAGCTCCCGCACTGGCGCGCCAGCGCCGGATGTGGTCGGTCACGCGGGTGTAGCCGCCGGTGTAGCCCTGCGCCTTGATCTGCGCGTACAGCGCCTTGGCCGTGCGGCGCTCGTGCCGGGGCCGCTTCGCGTCGGCAACCAGCGCCTGCTGCAAGACCTCGAAATACGGCGCCAGCTTGTTGGGCCGCCCGACGCGCCGGTACTTCGGCTCGACCAGCTCGCCGTGCAGCCACTTCGAGACGGTGTTGCGCGACAAGCCCGTGATGCGCGCAATCTCGCGCTCGCTCTTGTGCTCGCGGCGGTGCAGCCGACGAATCCATCCGATCTGATCCATGGTGATCACTCCTGGCACCCCGCTGCACAAAAAAGCAGCAGGGTAGGTTGAACACCTGGCTCAGTTTTGGGTCGGCACGACTTTCAGAAGTGGCTCAGTTTTCGGTCGGCGCCAACAATGCTGGTCCCCTTGATTCAGCGCCCGAGTGCGCATTGCGCGCCGATGTCTGCGGTCTTGGCGACCTGGCAGAAGGCGCTGCACGGACTGAATTCTTGGGGCGCGTCACCTGGCACTCAATCACATACGTGATGAATGCGCGGTGGGTCGCAGCTGCTCGTCCGGGTTCGGCTCGGGCCGTAGATGCGCCGGGGCTCTCAGCCGGCAAGCGATCGTCTGAACAGGACCAGGCTGGCCGCGAGGAAGCCGGCGCCCATGCCGATCATGGTGACGAACTCAGGCCAGACCATCGAGAAGTCCGCCCCCCGGTACACGATGCCCTGCATGAACGCGATGTAGTGGCGTGAAGGGAAGAACCAGGTCAAGTACTGCACCCATTGCGGCTGGCTTTCCACCGGCGACATGCCGCCCGAGAGCATCATCATCGGCATCACCGACATCATCATCAGCAGCGCGAACTGGGCCATCGTGCGCGCGATCGTGCCGAGGAAGATGCCGATCGACGCCGCCGCGAAGACGTAGATCGTCGTGCCCGCCAGCAGCAGCGCGCGCGACCCGGCGATCGGCACGTGCAGCGCGCCCTGCACGACGAACAGCATCGACAGGGTGAACGCGACGACGATCACGAGGCCGTTCGCCCAGACCTTGGCCAGCGCGATCTCCACCGCCGTCAGCGGCATCACGAGCAGGTGCTCGATCGTGCCGTGCTCGCGCTCGCGCAGCAGCGCCGCACCGGTCAGGATGATCATCAGCATCGAGAGCTGATCGGACAGCGCCACCACCGCGCTGAACCAGGCCTGCGTGCCATTGGGGTTGAAGGCCCGGCGCTGCGCCAGCGTGGACTCGAGCCCGCGATAGCTCTGCACCTGCTGGCGATAGCGCGTCACTTCCTGCGCAATGATGTTGCGGATGTAGCCGCTGCCGGTGCCGGCCTGCTGCACCGCGGTCGCATCGGCGCTGACATGGACTTCAGTGTCCTTGCCTGCCCTTGTGTCGGCCTCGAAACGCGGCGGGATCTCGACGATGAAGGTGAAGCGGCCCTGGTCCATCGCACGATCCATCTCGGCCGCGCCGATGGTCTGCACCTTCTGGAAGTACGGCGGGTAGAACAGCTCGATGATCGAACGCGACAGCTGCGACTGGTCTTCGTCGACGATCGCGATGGCCGCGTTGTTCACGGTCTCGCCGGCGCCGGTGGACTGGGTGTAGATGCTGAAGCCGAACGACCAGACGATGAACAGCATCATCGTCACGTCCTTGACGAGCTCCTTCAGCTCCTTGGTGCCGAGCCACCAGATGTTGATCAGGCTGGACATCGGCTACTTCTCCTGCTTCTTCAACAGCAGCACCGACAGCCCGAGAAAGACCAGCGGGGCCGCGATCAGCGCCAGCAGGTCGGTGCGCATGTCGGCGAAGCTCAAGCCCTTGGTGAAGGCGCCCACGCTCATGTGCATGTAGTAGGTCGTCGGCCAGATCGAGCCCATCACCCGCGCGCCGCCCTCGAGCGTCGACACCGGCTGCATCATTCCCGAGAACTGCATCGTCGGCAGCATCGACAGCACCGCCGCGGCGAAGATCGCCGCGACCTGGCTGCTGGTGAACGACGAGATGAACAGGCCGTAGCCGGTCGCCGCGGCGACGTAGATCACCGCGCCGAGCGACAGCGCGATGACGCTGCCTTTCAACGGCACGCCGAACAGCCACAGCACGGTGGCGGTCATGATCAGGAAATTGATCATGCCGATCGCGATGTAGGGCAGCTGCTTGCCGAGCAGGAACTCGAGCCGCGTGATCGGCGTGGCGTAGAAGTTGGCGATCGTGCCGATCTCCTTCTCGCGCGCCACGCTCACCGCGGTGAGGATCGCGAGGAACATCATCAGCAGCATCGCCGGCACCGCCGGGCCGATGGCGTAGATGCTCTCGCCGGTCGGGTTGTAGCGGTTGCGAACGACGATCGTCGTGCTCGCGCTCGAGGTCGACGCGCTGCTCGATTCACGGCTGCGCTGTTGCGAGTACAGGTTGTGCGCCGACTGCACGTAGCCCTCGATCGTCGCCGCGCGCGAGGTGTTGGCGCCGTCGATCCAGGCCGAAACCTGCCAGTCGGAGCCGCGCTTGACCAGACGCCCGAAGCCCGAGGGGATCTCGATCGCGAGCGTGATGTCGTTGGACTTCATCCGCGCTTCCATCTCGGCGGCGCTGCGGATGGCAGGTTTTTCGGTGAAGTAGCGCGAGCTCGAGAAGTTCGCGAGATAGGCGCGGCTCTCGGGCGTCTCGTCCTGGTCGAACGCGGCGTAGCTCAGGTTCGTCACGTCGCTGGACACGCCGAAGCCGAAGATCAGCAGCATCAGGAACGAGCCGACGAAGGCGAAGGCCAGTCGTATCGGATCGCGTATGAGCGAGCGCGTCTCGCAGCGCGTGTAGGCCAGCAGGCGGTGCAGCGACGTGAACAGCGGCGATCTCGTGGCGTGCTGCGACTCGGCACCGGCCGCAGCGGTCAGCGGCGTGGTGGCGGCGGCGGTCGCGGGCGCCGTTGCAGTGCCGGTGGCCTCGGCCTGCTCGATGTACGACACGAACGCATCCTCGAGATCGCGCGCGCCTTTCGACTCGATGACCCTGGCCGGCGTGTCGCACACCAGCACGCGCCCGGCGTGCATCAGCGAGATGCGGTCGCAGCGCAAGGCCTCGTTCATGAAGTGCGTCGACACGAAGATCGTCACGCCCTGCTTGCGCGACAGGTCCGCGAGGATGCGCCAGAAGTCGTCGCGCGCCTGCGGGTCCACACCCGAGGTCGGCTCGTCGAGGATCAGCAGCTCGGGGTCGTGAACGATCGCGACCGCCAGCGACAGGCGCTGGCGCAGGCCCAGCGGCAGCGAAGACGCCTTCGCATCCGCGTACTCCGCCAGGCCCAGCTCGGTGATGAGCTGCGCGGTGCGCTGCGTCGCCTTCTCATCGTCGAGATGAAACAGCCGCGCGTGCAGCATCAGGTTGTCGCGCACCGTCAACTCGCCATAGAGCGAGAAGGCTTGCGTCATGAAGCCGACCCGGCGGCGCACCGAGATGTCGTGCGCATCGACCGGACGGCCGCAGACCTCGGCCGTTCCTTCGCTCGGCGCCAGCAGGCCGGTCAGCATCTTCATCGTCGTCGTCTTGCCGCAGCCGTTCGAGCCGAGGAAGCCGAAGATCTCGCCGCGTTCGATCGAGAAGCTCACCTTCTCGACGGCGGTGAACGCGCCGAAGCGCATCGTCAGATCCTTCGCGACGATGACCGGCGCTTCGGTGCTTGCCTGGTGCGGCGCGATGACCAGCGGCTGATGAGCGGACTTGCCGCCGGCCTGCAGCGCGATGAAGACGGCGTCGAGATCCTGCGCGCCGGTGCGGCTGCGCAGTTCCTCGATCGTGCCCGACGCCAGCACGTGCCCATGGTCCATCGCGACCAGCCAGCTGCAGTGCGCGGCCTCGTCCATGTAGGCGGTCGACACCAGCACGGTCATCGACGGCCGCTCCTGTCGCAGGTCGGCGATCAGTTGCCAGAACTGGCGCCGCGACAGCGGGTCGACGCCGGTCGTCGGCTCGTCGAGGATCAGCAGGTCGGGGTCGTGGATCAGCGCGCAGCACAGCCCGAGCTTCTGCTTCATCCCGCCCGACAGCTTGCCGGCCGGACGATCGAGGAAAGGCAGCAAGCCGGTCGCCGCGGTCAGCCTGCGGATGCGCGCTTCGCGCTCGGACGCCGACAGGCCGAACAGCGTGCCGAAGAACGAGAGGTTCTCGGCGACGCTGATCTCCTGATAGAGGTTCTTGCCCAGCCCCTGCGGCATGTACGCGATGCGCGTGCAGACGGCACGGCGATGCTTCGCTTCACCCATGCTGCCGTCGAGCACGTCGACGCTGCCGGTTTGCAGCTTGCGCGCGCCGGCGATCAGAGCGAGCAGGGTCGACTTGCCGGCACCGTCGGGACCGATCACGCCGATCATCCGGCCGCTCGGCAGTTCGAGCGACACGTTGTCGAGCGCCTTCACGTCGCCATAGGCATGGCTCACGTCGCCGACCCGGGCGACGGGCTGCGCAACGACCGCATCCATGCTCAATCTCCGGCGTCGATCGGGTCGCCCGCCAAGCGCTTTTGCAGACTCTGCGGCCACGCCGGCGGATCGGGGTCGAGCCGCACCCAGCCGGTGCCGCGCACGCCGGTCTTCACCTGATCGACGTGACGGTCGATCAGGCTTTGCGGCACGCGCAGCCGGACGCGGAAGACCAGCTTGTCGCGTTCGCTGCGCGTCTCGACCGACTTCGGCGTGAACTGCGCGTCGGGCGAGACGAAGCTGACCTTCGCGGGAATCGCGAAGTCGACGCCAGCATCGAACTGGATGCGCGCCTGCGAGCCGAGCGGAATCCGATTGGCCTGCTGCGCCGGCACGAAGATCTCCATGTACACGCGCGACAGGTCGACGATGGTCAGCACCTTGCCGCCGGCGCTGAGCACTTCGCCGGGGTTCGCCAGGCGATACAGCACGCGGCCGCGCACCGGCGACTTCAGCGTCGCGTCGGCGATCTGCGTGTCGGTCTGATCGACCAGCGCCTTGGCCGCTTCGATCGAACGTTCGCGCGCGGTGAGGTACGTCTCCGCCGCCGACAGCACGGCCCTCGAGGCATCGCGTTCGCTCTGCGCTTCGTCGAGCGACTGCCCGCTGATCGCCCCGCGGCGCGCGAGCGGCGTCGCGCTCTTCAAGTTGGCCTCCTTCAGCTTCAACTCGGCGCGGCGCTGGCTGACCGTGGCCTTGGCCTGAAGCATCGTCGCCTGCTCCATCGCCAGATCGGCCGTGTACTTCGCGCGTTGCGCGTTCAGTTCGGCGACCGAGATCTGCGCGACGACCTGATCGGCCTCGACCAGGTCACCTTCCTGCACCAGCACTTGGGTCAGGCGCCCGGCGGTCTTGGCCGCGACATCGACCTGATCGGACTCGATGCGGCCGTTGGCCGACACCAGCCCCGCCGGCGGGCCGGCCTGCCGGCCCTGCCACCAGCGCCACGCGGGCACGGCCGCGGCCGCCAGCACGACGGCAAGACCCAGGGAAAGGAAGAGCGACTTCTTGTTCATCACGGTGGACTCGTTCGGGAAGCGAAGGGATGTGGGGGTACGGGTTCCGGTCGATCCTGCACAACGTTCTTGACGGAACCTACTGCACTCAAATATTATATGCACTTCTGCACCCAATGCAAGAAGGCGAACAAACGATGAGTCCTCCCGGCAACCGTCACCTGGCGCAAGTCGCGGCCTCGTTCCAGCGCGTCCACATGCTCGCGATGGAGCGCGTGTTCCCGGCGCTGAGCACGCTGATGGAGGGCGGCGACCTGTCCTTCACCCAGTTCGCGGCCGTGATGCACGTCTTCACCCACGGGCCGATGCGCATCGCCGACATCGCGCAGGCCGCCCGCATCACCGACAACGCGGCGAGTCGCCTGGTCCATCGATTGGTCGAGGTGGGCTACGTCACCCGGGTCGAGGACCCGCAGGACCGACGTCAGAAGCGGGTCGAGTTGACGGCGGCAGGCAAGGCCCTGCCGGAAGGCTTGAACAAGACTGCGGCCGATGCGTATCGCGCCGTGCTATCGACGCTGCCGGCCGACGTTCGCGAGCGCCTCGCGAAGGCGATGGCCGACGTGGAAGCCCATCTGCCTGCACCGGCCGGACCGCCACAAACGCAAACGCAACCGAAGAAAGCAAAACCATGAACAACACCAGCGCAAGCCGTTTCATGCGGCTGCGACCCTGGGCCACCGGCACAGCGACGGCGCTGCTGCTCGCGGCCTGCTCGACGCTCGCGCCGCCCTACGAACGCCCCGCCGCGCCGATCGCGCAGCAATGGCCGCAGGCGGCGAGCAACGCGGCTTCGAACACCAACCGCACCGCGGTCGAGTTGCCGTGGCGCGAGCTGTACACCGACCCGAACCTGCGCCGCGTCATCGAGATGGCCCTCGAGAACAACCGCGATCTGCGCGTCGCGGCGCTGAACATCGAGAAGGCGCGCGCGCAGTACCGCATCCAGCGCAGCGAGCTCGTGCCGACGGTTGCCGCCGGCGGCTCGCAGACGGCACAGCGCACGCCGGCTTCGGTGTCGGGAACCGGCACCGACGTCGTCAGCCGCAGCTATGCACTCGACGTCGGCATCAGCTCGTACGAGATCGACCTGTTCGGCCGGCTGCGCAGCCTGAAGGACGAGGCGTTGCAGTCGTACCTCGCCACCGAAGAGACTCGACGCGCGACCCACATCAGCCTGATCGCCGAGGTGGCCGGTGCGTACCTTTCGCTCGCGGCCGATCTGGATCTGCAAACGCTGGCGCAGCAGACCGTGAAGAGCCGGCAGGCTTCGTACGAACTCGAGCTCGAGCGCCTGCGCGCGCGACGTGACTCGAAGCTCGAAGTGCGCCAGGCCGAAGGTGAACTGGAAGATGCGCGCGCGCAGGAACTGGGCGCCGACCAGCAGGTCGCAGCCGATCGCAACGCGCTCGAATTGCTGGTCGGTGCACCGCTGCCGACCGAGCTTCTGCCCACGAGCGGACGGTTGACGAGCCTGCTCGCCAACCACGACATCCCGCCCGGCCTGCCGTCGGATCTGCTGCGCAACCGCCCCGACATCCTCTCCGCCGAGCACACGCTGATCGGCGCGAACGCCAACATCGGCGCGGCGCGTGCAGCGTTCTTTCCGAACATCAGCCTGACCACGACGTTCGGGCGCGCGAGCAACGAACTGTCCGGCCTGTTCGCGGGCCGCACGTGGCTCTTCTCGCCGCAGATCAGCGTGCCGATCTTCAGCGGCGGGCGGCTCGAAGCGCAGCTCGAGACCGCGCGCGTCCAGCGCGAGATCTATCTCGCTCGATACGAGCAGAGCATCCAGACCGCGTTCCGCGAAGTCGCCGACGTGCTGGCCCAGCGCGCGGTCGTCGACGGAAGGCTCGCCGCGCAACGCAAGCGCGTCGAGGCTTCGGGCGAGGCGTTGAGCCTCGTGCGGCAGCGCCACGCGAGCGGCGTCTCGAGCTGGCTGAACGTGCTCGATTCGCAGCGCACCGATCTCAGCGCGCGCAAGTCGCTGATCCAGGCCGAGCTGTCGCAGCAGTCGAGTCTGGTGACGCTCTACAAGGTTCTGGGCGGCGGGTGGTCCACCACGGACGCTCGCGCGCAGACGCCTTCGCGTTGATCCGCATGAATGAACCGAACGAACGAGTCCATCGATGAACACGATCATGAACATGACCACGAAAGCGAACACGAAGATGGCGCGCGCGCAGGTGCGCCCGCAGCCGGTACCGGTAAGCACGCGTGAGCCCGATCCATCGGCGAGCGCCGCCGCCGCGACCGCCACGACGACGAACACACCGCCGCGCAGCCTCGACCAAACCCTGCACACGCGCCTCGCGCGCTTCACGCAAGGCCTGTCGCCGGCCGCGATCATCGGCGCCTACCTCGACTGGGGCGCGCACCTGGCGCAGTCGCCCGACAAGCAGCTCGCGCTGCTGACGCGCTCGTGGCGCCAGGCCGAGCGCCTGGCCACGCAGGCGTGGCGCACCGAGGCGCAGGACAGCGCGCCGTGCATCGAGCCGCTGGCGCAGGACAAGCGCTTCAGCGCACCCGAGTGGCAGCAGTGGCCGTTCAACCTGATCTATCAGGCCTTCCTGCTGAACCAGCAGTGGTGGCACCACGCGACCACCGGCGTGCGCGGCGTGACACGGCACCACGAGGCACTGACCACGTTCTACACGCGCCAGTTGCTCGACATGGTCTCGCCGTCGAACTTCGCGTGGTCGAACCCCGAAGTGCTCGCGGCGACGATGTCGTCGGGCGGGGCGAATCTGATGCAGGGCGCGCTGCAATGGGCCGGCGATGCGATGCGTCAGGCCGCGGGCAAACCTGCCGCCGGCACCGAGCGCTTCAAGCCGGGGCACGACGTCGCGCTGACGCCCGGCAAGGTGGTATTGCGCAACCGGCTGATCGAATTGATCCAGTACGCGCCGCAGACGAAGACCGTGTTCGCCGAGCCGGTGCTGCTGGTGCCGTCGTGGATCATGAAGTTCTACATCCTCGATTTGTCGCCGGCGAACTCGCTCGTGAAGTATCTGGTCGAGGCCGGGCACACGGTATTCGTCGTGTCGTGGAAAAACCCCGACGCGGCCGATCGCGATATCGGCGTGGATGATTACCTTCAGTCCGGCGTGATGGCCGCGCTCGACGCCGTCACCGCGATCACCGCCAGCAAGAAGATCCACGCGCTCGGCTATTGCCTGGGCGGCACGCTGACGGCGATCGCGGCGGCGCGCATGGCGCGCGACGACGACCAGCGCCTCGGCTCGCTGACGCTGCTCGCGTCGGAACTCGACTTCACCGAGCCGGGCGAACTGGGCCTCTTCATCGACGAAAGCCAGCTCGCGTTCCTCGACGACATGATGGCCGAGCGCGGCTATCTCGACGGCAAGCAGATGGCCGGTGCGTTCACGCTGCTGAATTCGCGCGACCTCGTCTTCTCGCGCATCGTGCGCGACTACCTGCTCGGCCGTGCGCAGGAGGTGACCGATCTCAGCGCGTGGAACGCCGACGCTACGCGCATGCCGTATCGCCAGCACAGCGAATATCTGCGCGGCCTGTATCTCGACAACGATCTCGCCGAAGGGCGCTTCCGCGTCGACGGAAAACCGGTCGCGCTGTCCGATATCCGCGTGCCGATGTTCGTGCTCGGCACGCAGCGGGACACCGTCTCGCCGTGGCGGTCGGTCTACAAGGTGCATCTGCTGACCGACACCGAGGTCAGCTTCTGCCTGACCAGCGGCGGCCACAACGTCGGCGTCGTCAATCCGCCGGGCGCCGGCGTGCCGCGCAGCTGGCAGGTCGCCACGCGCGCTGCTGACGGCAAGTACGTCGACCCCGACACGTGGGTCGCGGCCACGCCGTCGCACGAAGGTTCGTGGTGGCCGGCGTGGCTCGAGTGGCTGAACGGACGCTCGGGACAGCGTGTCGCACCGCCGCCGATGGGCAATGCGCGCGCCGGCTGCGCGGCGATCGACGACGCGCCGGGCAGCTACGTGCTGGTGCCGTGAAGACGACGATGGACAACAACAGCAACAACGCCGCATGGCAACCCACGCTGGCCGGCAAGCGCGGCCTGATCGTCGGCATCGCGAACGACCAGAGCATCGCCTACGGTTGCGCGAAAGCGATCCGCGACGTCGGCGGCACCCTCGCGGTGACGTACCTCAACGCCAAAGCTGAACCGCACGTGCGCCCGCTCGCCGAATCGCTCGGCGCCGAGATCATCGCCCCGCTCGACGTCGAACAACCCGGCCAGCTCGAAGCCGTGTTTCGGCAGATCGAGCGGCGCTGGGGTTCGCTCGACTTCGTGCTGCACTCGATCGCGTTCGCACCGGCGCAGGACCTGCACGGCCGCGTGGTGGACTCGAGCGCCGCCGGCTTCGCGCGCGCGATGGACGTGTCGTGCCACTCGCTGATCCGCATCGCGCGCCTGGCCGAACCGTTGATGCGCAACGGCGGCGCGCTCGCGACGATGAGCTACTACGGCGCCGAGCGCGTGGTGCAGCACTACGGCGTGATGGGGCCGGTGAAGGGGGCGCTCGAGGCGAGCGTGCGCTATCTCGCCGCCGAGTTGGGCCCGAAGCGCATCCGCGTGCACGCCGTGTCGCCGGGGCCGATCATGACCCGCGCCGCCTCGGGCATCGGCGACTTCGACGATCTGCTCGATGAAGCCGCGCAACGCGCGCCGACCCATCAACTGGTGACGATCGACGACGTCGGCCGCGTCGTCGCGATGCTGTTCAGCGACGCGGCGCACGCGCTGACCGGCAACGTCGTCTACGTCGACGGCGGCTTCCACGCGATGGCTTGAAGTACGACAACCACATGGACACGAAGAACCTTTCGACCGCTGCCGAAGACAGCGACTTCCTCGAGAACCGGCCGTTCGCCGAACTCGCGCCGGGCGACAGCGCGAGCCTCGTGCGCACGGTCAGCCAGCGCGACATCCAGCTCTTCGCCGCGGTGTCGGGCGACGTCAACCCGGCGCACGTCGATGCGGCGTACGCGCGCAGCAGCCGCTTCCACGGGATCATCGCCCACGGCATGCTCGGCGGCGCGTTGATCTCGACTGTGCTCGGCACCCGGCTGCCCGGCCCGGGAACGATCTACCTCGGGCAGACGCTGCACTTCGCGAAGCCGGTCCACATCGGCGACACGTTGACCGTCACGGTCGAAGTGAAGTCGCTCGATGCGGCCAAGCGCCGCGTCGTGCTCGCCACGCGCTGCGTCAACCAGGACGCGCAAGTCGTGATCGAAGGCGAAGCCGAAGTCATCGCGCCGGCCGAGAAGCTGCGCATCCGCCGCACCGACCTGCCCGAGCCGCTGCTGGCCGACAAGAACCTGCGCTACGAGCAGTTGCTGGCGGCCGCGCGCGACTGCGCGCCGGTGCGCATGGCGGTGGTCCATCCGTGCAGCAAGGACGCGCTCGAAGGCGCGCTCGACGCTGCGCGCATGGGCTTGATCGCGGCGCGACTCGTCGGCCCGCAGGCGAAGATCCGCAGCCTCGCAGCCGAACACGGCTTCGACCTGACCGGCATCGACATCGTCGACGTGCCGCACAGCCACGCCGCGGCGGCGAAGGCGGTCGAGCTGGCGCGCAGCGGCGAGGTCGATGCGCTGATGAAAGGCAGCCTGCACAGCGACGAGCTGCTGGCCGAAGTCGTCGGCACGCAAGGGGGCTTGCGCACCGGCCGGCGCATCAGCCACGTCTTCGTGCTCGACGTGCCGCGCTATCCGAAGCCGCTGCTGATCACCGACGCGGCGATCAACGTCGCGCCCGACATCGAGGCCAAGGTCGACATCGTGCAGAACGCGGTCGATCTCGCGCACGCACTCGGCATCGCGCAGCCGAAGGTCGCGGTGCTGTCGGCGGTCGAGACGGTCACGCCGAAGCTCGCGTCGTCGATGGACGCTGCGGCGCTCGCGAAGATGGCCGAGCGCGGCCAGATCACCGGCGCGGTGGTCGACGGGCCGCTCGCGTTCGACAACGCGGTGTCGATCGACGCCGCGCGCACGAAGGGCATCGTCTCGCCGGTGGCGGGTGACGCCGACGTGCTCGTGGTGCCCGACCTCGACGCCGGCAACATGGTCGCCAAGCAACTCGAATACCTCGCCGACGCGCAGGCCGCCGGCATCGTGATGGGCGCGCGCGTGCCGATCGTGCTGACCAGCCGCGCCGATTCGGCCCACTCGCGCATCGCGTCGTGCGCGATCGCGCTGCTGTGGGTGCGGCATCAGCGCGAGGCGGCGGCATGAGCGACGTCGTGCTGGTGATCAACGCGGGCTCGTCGAGCCTGAAGTTCGCCGTCTACGCGATCGCGCCGGCGCTGCAGCGCGTCGCCCACGGCCGCGTCAGCGACATCGCAGGTGCGCCGAAGCTCGCGGTGTGGGGGCACGACGATGCGCTGCTGACCGACGAGTCCGTCGCCGCACCGGGCGACGCAACGCAGGCCCACGATTCGGCACTCGTGCACGTGCTGCGCTGGCTGACCGAACATCGCGGCCAGCACGACCTGGTGGCCGCGGGGCATCGCGTGGTGCACGGCGGCGCGCGCTTCCGGCAGCCGATCCGCATCACGCCCGACACGCTCGAAGCACTGGCCGCGCTCGAACCGCTGGCGCCGCTGCACCAGCCGCACAACCTGGCCGCGGTGCGCGCGATGTCGCGGTTGCAGCCCGCGCTGCCGCAGGTCGCATGCTTCGACACCGCCTTTCATGTGACCCAGTCGTCGGTCGCGCAGGCCTTCGCGTTGCCGAACGAACCGCGTTTCGCCGACATCAAGCGCTACGGCTTTCACGGTCTGTCGTACGAGTACGTCGCGAGCGTGCTGCCGAGCCTGCTGGGCGAGCGCGCCGACTGCCGCGTGGTGGTCGCGCACCTGGGCAACGGCGCCAGCATGTGCGGCATGAAGCAGCGCCGCAGCGTGGCGACGACGATGGGCTTCACCGCCACCGACGGCCTGATGATGGGCACCCGCTGCGGCAGCCTCGACCCCGGCGTCGTGCTCTACCTGATCGCGCAGCTCGGCATGCGCGCCGACGGGGTGCAGACGCTGCTGAACGAACGCTCGGGCCTGCTCGGCGTGTCGGGGCTGTCGAGCGACATGCGCACGCTCGAAGCCAGCGGCACGCCGCAGGCCGACGCGGCGATCGAACTCTTCTGCCACCGCATCACGCGCGAACTGGGCAGCCTGGCCGCGGCGCTCGGCGGGCTCGACGCGCTGGTGTTCACCGCCGGCATCGGCGAGCACAGCGCGCGGGTGCGCGAAAGCGTGTGCCGCGCGGGCGGCTGGCTGGGCATCGAACTCGACGACGCGAACAACCGGCGCGGCGCCGGATTCATCAGCACGGCCACGAGCCGCGTCGCGGTCGCCGTCGTCGCGACCGACGAGGAACGGATGATCGCGCAGCATGCGTGCGCGGTGCTCGGCGTGCAGGCGGGATTGGCGGATGCGCCGGCGCAGACGGCGGCGTGAAGCGGCATAGCGCCGCATGATCTCGCCGCGGCACGACACGGCGCATGCCGGCTGGGCATTCCTCTCGGTCGTCAGACGCTGCTGCGGCGGTAGAACGCCAGCGAGCCCGCCAGCGCCAGCAGTGCGCCGCCGCAGACGCGGTCGAGCCACAGCGCGCCGCGGTGTCGGAGCATGCGCACCGCTCGCGCGCCCGCGCCGGCATAGGCGAGCATGACGGCGAAGTCGATCGCCGCGAAGGTGCAGGCCAGCACGGCGTACTGCGGCTGCTGCGGCTCGGCGGGCGCGATGAACTGCGGCAGGAAGGCCGAGAAGAACAGATAGCCCTTGGGGTTCGTCACCGCCACCAGCAGGCTGCGCAGGAAGATGGCGCGCGACGAGGAAGCGCCGACGGCACCGGTCGTCTCCGGCAGCGCGAGCGTGCCGCTGGAGCGCAGCATGCGAAAGCCGAGGTACGCGAGGTAGGCGACGCCGACCCACTTGACGACGGCGAACCAGAACTCCGACGCCGCCAGCAAGGCTCCCAGGCCCACCGCCACGGCACCGATGAGCACGAAGTCCGACAGCACGGCGCCCGCCATGCCGGCGAGCGATGCCCGCACGCCGAAGCGCGATCCGTTCGACAGCGCGAGCAGCACCGTGGGGCCGGGCATGGCAATGCCGATGAAGGCGACGGATGCGAACAGGAGCAGGGTCTGGTTCACACGGGACTCCTCGGCCACCTCGCGGGCAGGCGGCGGCATCGAGTATGGAACATCGAACAGGCTCTAGACTTCGCGCCGCCGCCCGCTGACGGGCGGCTCGTGTTGTACAGCCAATGAGGTGCACGCCATGGCGATGGACGTCGTCGACTACGAGATCAAAGGTGCCGAGATGCAGTTCGTCGAGGTCGAACTCGACCCTGGCGAGGCGGCCGTCGGCGAGGCCGGCAGCATGATGTTCATGGACGCCGGCATCGCGATGGACACCGTGTTCGGCGACGGCTCGGCCAGCCAGGGCGGCGGGCTGTTCGGCAAGCTGCTGGGCGCGGGCAAGCGGCTGGTGACCGGCGAGTCGTTGTTCACCACCGTCTATACGAACAACGCGCGCCACAAGCAGCTCGTGGCGTTCGCCGCGCCGTACCCCGGCAAGATCATGGCGATGGACCTGCGCCAGCTCGGCGGCACGCTGATCTGCCAGAAGGACGCGTTCCTGTGCGCCGCGCGCGGCGTGTCGCTGGGCATCTATCTGCAACAGCGGTTGAGCGTGGGCTTCTTCGGCGGCGAGGGCTTCATCATGCAGGTGCTCGATTCGCAGCGCACCGACCTGAACGCACGCAAGTCGCTGATCCAGGCCGAGCTGTCGCAGCAGTCGAGTCTGGTGACGCTCTACAAGGTTCTGGGCGGCGGGTGGTTCACCACGGACGCTGGTGTGCAGACGCCATCGCGTTGATCCGGAATTTGCAACGACGAGCGGTTGCGTTCTTGGGGTGCCGAGCAGGCATGAGCGAAAGACTCTCGGGCTCTCAGCCGACTGCAGTGTCCGCATCGCCGCTCAGGGCGCCCTCGCGCGTCGCGGCGACGCTCGGGTCTTCGAGCAGGTGGCGCACCAGCGCGCTCACGAAGACGGGCTGCCGCTTCTCGTCGCGCGTGACCAGGTTCAACTCACGGCGTGCCCAGGGCTCCGCCAGGGCCAGCACTTTCACGCCCGCGGGCGGGTGGCCCAGCACGCTGCTGGGGACCAGCGCGATGCCCAGGCCCGCGGCCACCAGCGCCAGCACCGCCTCGAAGCTGTGCACATGCAGGCGTGCGCGGATGGGCTTGCCCAGGCGTCGCGCGGTGTCGCGCATGAACAGGAAGTTGCTGCTCGTGCGACTCATGCAGACGAAGTCGAAGTCCAGTGCGGCACCGAACTTGACCTCCTTTTCGCCGGCCAGGATGTGGTCGCCGGGGATCGCGATGGCCAGACGATCCACGGCATAGGGGCGGACGTCCAGGCCCGGCACTTCGGTGGGGCCGGCGAAGATGCCGATGTCCAGTTCCTTCGCGGCCACCGCCGCCGGGATCGCCTCGCTTTGCCGCTCCTCGATGTCGGCCTCGACCTCGGGGTTGCTGATCAGGAAGCGCCCCACTGACGCCGTGGCGAAGCCGTTGAGCGCGCTGCTGTTGGCGCCCAGGCGCACATGTCCCTTGAGGCCGGCGCTGAAACGGCCCACGCTGCCGTGCATGCGTTCGAGCTCGTCGAACAGCTCGCGTACATGCGGCAGCACGGCCTCGCCCGCGGGCGTCAGGCGCATGCCGCGCGGTGTGCGCTCGAACAGCGCCGCATTGAAGGCCTGTTCGAGGTTCTTGAGCCGGTAGCTGGCCGAAGATGCCGTGATATGGACCGCCGCCGCGGCAGCCGACAGGTTGCGGGCCTGGGCGATCTCCAGGAAGAGCTTCAGGTCCGTCAGTTCGTATCGCATGACGCCGACTCTGGGGTGAGCGGCATGGCTGGCCGCTGGCCAGCAAGGGCTGGCTTGTCTGGCGCATCTTATGGGATACCGGCGTCCCGGCCTGCGCTCAGGCGCCCCTTTGAAGTGCAGAAGCAGCCTTTGTCGATGAAGTTCACGGTCGTGCCATCGCCCGGTGGACCGGCGCCGAACAGTCCGGTCACGTTGGCATCGGCTATGCACAGGCTGCCGCTGACCGCAGGTCCGACGTAGTGCAAGCGATTGCCATCCACCACGATCAGGCTGGGCGTCGCCGGGATGTTTTGCACCACCCGGCGCCACGCCACGTTGCTCAGGGCATGCCGGTCGTCGACGGCGATGACCTTCAAGGCCATGGGAGACCGGAACGCCTGCTGCGCCTCGGCCATGGCCGCCTTCACGCGCAGGATGGCCGGCGGGGTGCACGCGCAGTTCGGATCGGTGAGCAGGAACAGCCGCCGACCGCCCGCCGCATCCAAGGAAGACAGCCAGGGCCCTGCGGCCTCGGTGATGTCGTTGCTCATCCGGGCCAGATCCGGGCTGTTCAACGGCACGTACCACTGGTCCAGCGACATCTGCCAGCGCAGCACCACGACGAGCAGCGCCGGCCCCGCCCAGGCCAGGCGAATGAGCAGACGGTCCAGCGCGTCGGGCTTGGCGCTCACTCCATCCACCAAGTCACGAACCGCGACGGCCAGACCGTCTCGAGCGCAAAGCCCAGCACCACGTACATCGCCACGTTCTTCACCCACGCCCTGCGGGTCCGGCGCATGGAGTCGGGATGCCTTTGCAACTGGAGCCACAGCGCATACACGAGCAACACCAGGGCCATTCCAATCTGCAAGCCGACCGAGAGGTTCACCCGCAGGGGGATGTCCGAAGGCCTGGCGAACACGTAGTGCCCCAGCGAGATCAGGTGACCGCACACCAGGCCATGCACCAGCGAGAAGCTGCGTTCGAGGTGGCCGTTGTAGATGTGGTCCACGGCCCGGTGGGCCAGCAGCACCAGCGGGATCAGAAGTGCAGCCAGCAGCGGCTGCGACATCCATGCCGGCTCAGGGTACTGGTCGAAACGGTAAACGTTGTCCGCAAAGTGGACCGCAGCCGCATAGAGACTCAGCCAGATGAGAGTTCGGAGGTACCTCACCTGAGAGTCCATGGTTCGCGGCGCTACGCTTGTCGATATGTCAATTGTCATAGTGCATCGAATCATAGACTATGACGCTCGACATATCAACAAGGTGGTGGGCAAGGGGAACAAGAACTATGTCTCGTGGCATAGTCGGATACGCTCATGACCGCCTCGACGAAGCAGAAGATGGTGTCCGGTGCCGCTGACATGATCAGCCGGCGCGGAGTGCGCGCGACCACGCTGCGCGATGTCGTGCAGCGCACCGGAACCCCTCGCGGCTCGCTGAGCCATCACTTCCCCGGCGGCAAGCAACAGATGGTCGAGGAAGCGATCCGCTATGCCAGTGACAGCGTGGCCGGCCCCCTGGCGGCATTGATGGACGAGCACGGGGCGATAGCCGGCTTGCGCGCCTTTGTCTTGTGGTGGCAGAGGGTGCTGGAACACTCCGACTTCGATGCGGGTTGCCCCATCTTGGCCGTGGCCATCGACTCCGAAGTCGATGTGGAAGCGCAGAGCAACCCCACGTCGGCAGGCCTGCGTGAACTGGCGCACCTGGCCTTTGTCCGCTGGCAGGGAATCTTGGCGGATGCGCTGCGCAAGGAGGGCGTGGCCAGCGCGCGCGCGCGCCGGCTGGCCACCCTGACCGTAGCGGCCATCGAAGGCACCGTGGCCCTGTGTCGAGCCGAACGCAGCGCGCGACCGCTGCAAGAGGTGCAACAGGAACTGGAGGCCGTGCTCGAAGCGGCTTTGCAAAAGCCATGACGGGCGCACCCGCCGGCCAGTGACAGCAATCCAACGCACCCGGTAGTTCCGCGGCCGAATAAGCTGTTTTCGACTTTGTTTGTGGGTATCTGCGCCTCGGAGGGCAGTCTGACTAACGCGTTTACGACTTCTCAGTGACCTGTGGCTGAATCGCCTCGCCGCGAACCCGCGCCGACTCTCGATGGCTGTTTACGACACTATTGGCTTGGAACAGCTGCGATCGGATCGCCGGCTGCGATCAGCCCGTCAGCCGCGCGTACATGCCGGTGACGCCATCCATCACCTGAAGGATGCGCTCGCTCGTGGTGAACACGTCGCCCAGCAAAGTGGGGTTGGCCGAGCCGGGCCTGAGCGTGCGCAGCGCGGTGTCGAAGAAGCTGTACTGCTGTTCGGCCAGCTCGAGTTCGGCCTTGATGGCGGCGCTGGATTCGGGCGCCGCCTCGAGCACCGCTTGCGCCCTGACGAACTCGTCGCGGGCGGTGTTCATCTCCTTGACCGCGGTGTCGGCTTGCACGCCCCAGCTCGCGGCAAGGTACATCACCGCCATGCGCTGCGACAGCATGCGCTGCCTGCCGGCGATGTTGACCAGCTTGCCGACCGGCTTGCCCGAAAGCGATTCGAGTTGCACCGTGCCCTGGTTGGCAAGCGCGAGCACCTGGTTGGCCGAAGTGACGACCGACTCGGCGCCCGGCTTGCTCGCCGCAGCACCCACCAGAACGCCCTTGTACGCGCTCCACGCAGTTTCGAGCTGCTCGTAGGTGGCCTTGATTTCGGGTTTGGGCGAGAAGGCCTTGAGCTCGAACAGCTGGCGATCGAACAGCGCCATCGATTCGCCGAGCACCCTCTCCGCATGGTCCTTGCGCACCGCCTGACCCAGTGCGAGGTAGGCCTTGGCCACGCGCTGGCTGAGCATGCGCTGGCGGCCAGCCTTGTTGATGGCGTCGTTGATGTCGCGAACCTGGGCCGCTGCGATGCCGTGGATCGAGAGCGCGATCGACGGAACGATGAACAGAAGGAGCGAGCGTCGTTTCACAGCAGCCACCCACGGCGACAACAAACAGCGCTTGGATTGTGATTCGCCGTGCTCTTCGCGAGCGGGTTGCTACGGCACGATCGCCGCGCATCCGCGTCGTGAATCACGTTTATTGCTCACGACGTGCAAAGTCGCCACAGAGCCTTCGGCCGCGCTATGAACCGGACCGCATAGGAGGATAGGGCCGGACACACCCGTCGGCCCTGACGATCGTCTCAGGCTTTGCGCGCCCGGTGGAAGGCCACCGACCCCCACAGCACGGGCTTGCCCACCACGTCCTGGAAGCCGAGTTCGCTCAGCAGGCCCGAGAGCTCGTCGGACGAGTAGAAGAGGCGGATCGCGTCGGTGAAGTAGCGGCGGCAGCGCCGCGCCGCTGCACCGCTGCCGAACGCGAGCGAGATGACGTCGACGCAGGCATCGAGATAGAGGCAGTAGAGCCGCTCGGCAAATCGGTTGGCCGGGCGCAGCATGTCGCAGTGATAGAAGCTGCCGCCGGGCTTGAGCACGCGCTTGATCTCCGAAAACACCTCGATCACGCGCAGGTGGCGCGTCGCCCATTGCAGCGTCACGACGTCGAAGGTGTTGTCGGGAAAGGGCAGGCGGTGCACGTCGCCGATCACGCTGTCGATCTTGAACCCGAGATCCCGGGCCGTGCGGCCGCCGACCTCCTGCATCGCCCGGCTGCGGTCGATGGCGTGCACTTCCAGGTCGGGCTGCCGCCGCAGCAGGTCGATGCCGATCACGTTGGTTCCGGCGCAGACGTCGAGCACCTTGTCGCCGGGTTTCAGTTTGATCGTGTCGATGAACTGCGTGCGCAGGCTGTTCAGCCGGCCGAGGGTCGCGTAGACGTTGGCGCGGTCGTAGTAGGGCGCGACATCGCGGAACACGTCGTCGATGTCGTGGTTCCAGATCGATTCGAACGCCATGCGGCGTGCGTCTTCCCTCAGGAGATAAGCGTCCATGTGTTCCGGTGGTGTGGGTTTCTTGATGTGCCGGCGCGGGCTGCCGAACTATGCCCGCCTTTCGGGCCGTTGCCCACCCGGGCCAGCCGGGTCGTGCAGAAAACGCAACCGCGGCCGATCAGCCCCGGGCCGTGCCGCCGCTCATCTCGCGGGCGTAGCGCGCGTAGACGGTCGCGATCTTCAGGACCGATGCGCGCTTCGCGTCGTCGAGCTTGCCGATGGGCCGAGCGGGCCGGCCGCCCCACACCTGGCCGGCCTCCAGCTGCTGGCCGGGCTCGGTGACGCAGCCGCCGGCCACGAAGGTGTCGTCGGGAATCACGGTGCCGGCCGCGATGCGGCTTCCGATGCCGACAAGGCAACGCGCACCGATGGTGCAGTCGGTGAGCACCACGTTGTGCCCGATGGTGGTGTCGGGGCCGAGGGTCAGCCCGCCGCGGCCTGCCGTGAGCACGGAGTTGTCTTGCACGTTGCAGCGAACACCCAGCGCGATCGGCCCGGTGCGAGCATCGAGGCGGCAGCCGAACCAGATGCTGGCGCCGTCGGCGAGCGCGACGTCGCCGACGAGGTCACAGGTGTCGGCGATGAAAGCGTCCGACCCGGCGCGCGATGCGTGCGGGCGGCACGCCCACTGCGCGTCTGCCGCTTCGTTGCGCGCGCGCAGCTGGTCGGCGTGCGCCAGCAGCTCGGCGCGCGAAAGCGGCCGCACTGCTCGCGCGGGCTGGCCGGCGTATCTGAAGCCACCCGCCAGCTCGCTGCGCGGATACACGATGCTGCCCGCCTCGAGCAGCGCGCCGGCGCCGACGACCGAGCCGTCGAGGATGATGGCGCGCTCTTCCACGACCACGTCGTCGCCGACCGTGCAGGCGTGCACCACGGCATCGGCACCGACGCAGACGTCGTTGCCGATGAGCGTGGGGTACAGATCGTGCGCGATGTGGATCGTGGCCGCGCGCCCCAGATGCAGCCGGTGGCCGATCTGCACGTAGTGGCCATCGGCGCGAATGACGCAGCCCGCGCCCAGCCAGGCGTCGGGCCCCAGCGTCACGCGCCCGATCACGGCGTGGCCAGCCTGGGCGCCACGCTGCGGCGCCGCGATCAGCGGCAGGCTGCCGTTGTAGGCGATCAGGTGCATCGGCAACGCTCTAGCGGTCCGGCGCGTCGGAGCGCCAGCGCCGTTCGGCTTCGTCCCATGCGGCGAGCGGCTGCAGGTCCGGCACCCAGGCCAGCCCCGACTTGGCGTCGGACGACATCGGCTCGCCGCTGACCAGCACGTCGAGCAGCGCCGGGCGGCCCGACTCGAGCGCCGCCATCGCGCGGCCCAGCGCCGCGGCAAGATCGGCCGCGCGCTCCACGCGCTCGCCGTGCGCGCCGAAGGCGCGCGCCATGGCGGCATGGTCGGCGCGCTGCAACGTGGTGCCGACGACCTTGCCGTGCGTGGTGGTCTGGTCGTGCACTTCGATCTGCCACGCGCCGTTGTTGGCCACCACGACGAGCAGCGGCACGCCGTGCCGCGCAGCGGTATCGATCTCCATCGCGTTGAAGCCGAACGCACCGTCACCCGTGAGCACCACCACGGTGCGCCCGGGTGCGGCCAGCGCCGCGCCGATGCCGAACGCCGTGCCCACGCCGATGCAGCCCAGCGCGCCCGGATCGAGGTAGGCACTGCAACGCGCGCCGACGCGCGCGAACGACAGGAAGTCGCCGCCGTCGGCAACGACGATGGGCTCGTCGCCGACGGCGCGCTGCACTTCGGCGATCAGGCGGTTGGGATGCATGAAGCCGTCGGCGCCATCGGCCGCGGCGGCCATCGATGCCGCGAGCTTGCGCGATCGCTCCAGATGCGCGCTGCGCATCCGGGCCTGCCACGCGCGGTCGAGCGCGCTCGTGCGGCCGCGCCCTGCGGCGGCGAGAGCCTGCAGGGCCTGCCGCGGCGACGCGAACAGCTCGACATCGCCGCGGCGGTTGTCGCGCAGCTCGGCAGCGTTGTCGGCGATCCGGATCCAGCGCGCCGCGCCGAACACGGCCGGCGAGCCGTAGGCGAGCTGGAAGTCGAGCTTGCGCCCGACGGTGATCACCAGATCGGCATCGCCCATCACCGAGCCGCGCACGGCCGCCACCGACGCGGGATGCCCGTCGGGCACCACGCCCTTGCACTCGCCGGTGTCCAGGAACAGCGCACCCGACGCATCGAGGAACGCGATCAGTTCGGCCCGCGCTGCGCGTGCGCCACGGCCCCCGATCACCAGCGGCCGCCGGGCCTGCCGGATCAGCTCGGCGGCGCGCTCGATGGCGCCAGCGTCCGCGGGAATCTCAGCCACGCTGCGCCTGGCCCGGTGTTCGCTCAGCTGCAGCGCGCGCGGCACCTCGGCGCGCAGCACGTCGGTCGGAAAGTCCAGAAACACCGGGCCGGGCTCGCCGCCGGCTTCGCCCTGCGCGGTGGCGAAGGCCTCGTCGAGCGCTTGCGGCACCTGCGCTGGCAGGCGCACCGTTCGCGCGAACCGCGTGATGCCGCGCAGCATGCCGATGTGGTCGAGGTCCTGCAGCGCGCCCCTGTGCGTCTGCGGCTGCGGCGCGATGCCCGACAGCACGATCACCGGCGCACGCGCCACGTGCGCATTCGCGATGCCCGTCATGGCGTTGGTCACGCCGGGGCCCGCCGTCACCAGCGCCACGCCCGGTCGCCCACTGAGCTCGCCATAGGCATGGGCCATGTAGACCGCGGCCCGCTCGTCGCGCACGTCGACGATGGCGATGCCCTCGGCATCCAGGCGCATCCAGATCGGCATGATGTGTCCGCCGCACAGGCCGAACACCCGGTCCACGCCGCGCGCCTTCAGCGTTCGCGCGATCACGGCTGCAGCGCTGTCTGCGCCCAGAGGCGGCGGTGTCGTCGGTGTGAGCGTCATGGTCGTGCGCTGTTCAGAAGACCGGCGTCTCGCGGTAGGTGCCCCAGAGCGCCTTCAGCCGCTCGACGATGTCGCCCATGGTCGCCCCGGCCTTCACCAGTTCGATCGTCACCGGCATGATGTTCTGCGCATCGTCCCGGGCCACGGCCTCCAGCCGATCGAGCAGCGCCTGCATCTTCCTGGGGTCGCGCTCGGCGCGCACGCGGCGCGTGCGCGCGATCTGGCGATCGGCCGTGCTCGGATCGTACGGATGGATCTCGATCTCGTGGTCCTGATCGGTCTCGACGAACCGGTTCACGCCGATCACCGGCTTCGCGCCGGATTGCTTGCGCAGCGCGGTCTCGTAGGCGAAGTCGGCGATCTGCTTCTGGAACCAGCCTTGCTCGATCAGCTTGATCGTGCCGCCGCGCTTGTCGACGTCGGCGAGGATCTCGAAGATCTTCTTCTCGTAGTCGGTGGTCAGCGCTTCGACGAAGTAGCTGCCGCCCAGCGGATCGATCACGCTGGTGACGTTGGTCTCCTCGGCGATGATCTGCTGCGTGCGCAGCGCCATCTTCATCGCGTCTTCGGTCGGGATCGCGAAGGCCTCGTCGTAGCCGTTGGTGTGCAGGCTCTGCGCACCGCCCAGCACGGCCGACAGCGCCTGTAGCGCCGTGCGCACGATGTTGACCTTGTACTGCGGCTTGGTCAGCGTGGCTGCTGCCGTCTGGCAATGGAAGCGCAGGCGCATCGACTCCGGGTTCTTCGCGCCGAAGCGCTCCTTCATGATCTTGGCGTAGCAGCGGCGCAGCGCGCGGAACTTGGCCACCTCCTCGAAGAAGTCGCCCTGGCTGACGAAGAAGAACGCCAGCCGCGGCGCGAACTCGTCGACGTGCATGCCGGTCGTGGTCACCTCCTGCACGTAGGTCACCAGGTTGGCCAGCGTGAAGGCCGCTTCCTGCACCGGCGACGAGCCGGCCTCGCTGATGTGGTAGCCCGAGATGTTGATCGGGTTGTAGCGCTTCAGATTCCTGGCGCTGTAGGTGATGATGTCGCGCACGATGCGCACCGACGGCGCGATCGGGTAGATGTACTCCTTCTGCGCCATGTACTCCTTCAGGATGTCGGCCTGCACCGTGCCCGAGAGCTTGTCGAGGTCGTAGCCGCGCTTCTCGGCCAGCGCCACGTACATCGCGAGCAGGATCCACGCCGTCGGGTTGATGGTCAGCGAGACCGAGATCTTCTCGAGGTCGATGTCGGCGAGCAGCGCCTCCATGTCGGCCAGCGTGTCGATGGCCACGCCTTCGCGGCCGACCTCGCCGTCGCTCATCGGGTGATCGGAGTCGTAGCCCATCAGCGTGGGCATGTCGAAGTCGGTGGAGATGCCGGTCTGGCCCTGCTCGATGAGGTACTTGAAGCGCTTGTTGGTGTCTTCGCCGGTGCCGAAGCCGGCGATCTGGCGCATCGTCCAGGTGCGGCTGCGGTACATCGTCGGATACGGGCCGCGGGTGAACGGATAGCGGCCGGGCAGGCCGATGTCCTGCAGCGGCGTGTCGGCGATGTCGGCCGCCGTGTAGGTGCGCCGCACGGGGAAGTCGCCCGTGGTGTGGAACTGCTGCTTGCGTTCCGGCTGCTTCTTCAGGAAGGCGGCAACCTCGTTGGACTCCCAGTCGGCGCGCTCGGACTCGAGGCCGCTGCGCTGTTTGTCGTCAAGCCAGTTCATTCGAATACTCCTCGCGGATGGTCTTGGCAATGAGCTGCCGCGCCGCGGCATAGGGGTCGGTTCCGCGGTCGACGAGGTCGTCGGCCAGCGCCGGCGCGAAGGCCTCGGCCGCAGTGGTGAAGCGTTCGAGCAGCAGCGTTTCGGCGGTCTTGCGCAAGCGGAACTCGGCCACCCGGCGACGGCGCTCGCGGCCCAGATCGGTGCCCGTCATCGCGGCGCGGTGGGCCGCGATGCGCTGCAGCAGCTCGTCGACACCTTGCCCGGTGTAGGAGCTGACGCCGACGACTGCGATGGCCCAGGCCCGCGGGGGCCCCACCAGCGTGCCCAGCGTCAGCATCTGCTTCAGGTCGGTGAGGGTGCGGTCGGCGTCGTCGCGGTCGCACTTGCTCACCACGTGGATGTCGGCGATCTCGAGCACGCCCGCCTTGATGGCCTGGATCTCGTCGCCGAGGCCGGGCGCCGACACGACGACGGTCGTGTCCGACGCGTGCGCCACCTCGACCTCGTCCTGGCCGACGCCCACCGTCTCGAGGATGATCGTGCGGTAGCCCGCCACGTCCATCAGGTCCACCGCATCGAGCGCAGCGCGCGCCATGCCGCCGGTGGCGCCGCGCGTGGCCATGCTGCGGATGAAGACGCCGCTGTCGTTGGCCAGCTCGGTCATGCGGATGCGGTCGCCGAGGATCGCGCCGCCCGAGTACGGACTCGAGGGGTCGATGGCCACGATGCCCACCTTCTCGCCGCGCTGGCGCAGCGCCGCGGTGAGCTTGGCCACCAGCGTCGACTTGCCGCTGCCGGGCACGCCGGTGAGGCCGATGATGTGGGCCGCGCCGGCGCTGCGGTAGACCTCGGCCAGCGCGGGCCGGGCTTCGGCGACGCCGGACTCGGCCCGCGAGATGAGCCTGCCGAGCGCGCGCGGGTTGCCGGCGCGAAGCTGTTCGAGCAGCACGTGGGAAGGGACGTAGGACATTGCGTTCGCCCGGCTCGAACTCTGTGATCAGGCGCCGGCGCGAAGCTGCTCGTTGAGCGCCCGGAACACCTCGCGGTCGTCGATGACCCGGCGCGCCTTGAAGTCGGTGCGCGCGATCGAGTTCGGCGCCACCAGCTCGACCTTTGCGCGCACGCCGAGCACGGTCTGCACCCGACGCGATGCCTCGGCGCGGAAGGCCTCCAGCGCCGACGCGCCCGCACGGTGGATCTGCTCGTTCGGCTCGACCCGCAGCAGCAGTTCGTCCATCGCGGCTTCACGCGTGATGACGATGCGATGCTCGCCGCCGTACCCGGCCAGCTGGTTGAGCGCGGCGTCGATCTCGCTCGGATAGATGTTCTCGCCGCGGATGGTGAACATGTCGTCGATGCGGCCGAAGATGCCTTGCGGCAGCCGCGGGTAGGTGCGGCCGCACGGCGTGGGGTCGTTGGTCCACAGCGTCAGGTCGCCCGAGAGCAGCCGGATCATCGGCTGGCTGGTGCGCTCCAGGTGCGTGTACACCGGCGTGCCGCGCTGGCCGTACGGCACGCGCTGCATCGTTGCCGGATCGCAGACCTCGGTGTAGACGATGTCCTGCCAGCACAGCATGCCCTCGTTGCTCTGCTCGCTGCCGGCGACGTTCATGAACGGCGTCATCTCGGCCATCGAGCCGCAGTCGTAGACCTTGGCGCCGTAGGCGTCCTCGATGCGGTCCTTCACGCCGGGCACCGATGCGCCGGGCTCGCCGCTGAAGAACAGGCACTTGAGCTTGAAGCCGCGCGGATCGAGCTTCTCCTGCCGCGCCACTTCGGCCAAGTGGATGGCGTAGCTCGGTGTGCCGTAGAACGCGGCCGGCTTCATGGTGTCCATCCACTGCACGAGGCGCGCGCTCATGCCCGGCGCGCCGGCGCCGAACGGAAAGGCCTTGGCGCGCAGCCGCTCGGCGCCCGCCAGCGCACCCCAGCTGCCGAGGTAGAGGCTGAACACCGCGGCGACGCAGACCATGTCGCCGGGCCGGATGCCCATGGCCCACATGATGCGCGCATGCGCGTTGGCGATCGCACGCCAGTCGTCGCGGCCGACGGCGAAAGCGGTCGGCCGCCCGGTGGTGCCGCTGGTGCCGTGGATGTGGAAGATCTCGGCGTCGGGCACGCACACGTAGTCGCCGAACGGCGGGTGCGCTGCCTGCGACGCGCGCAGGTCGGCCTTCTTCAGCACCGGAACGCGCTGCTCGAAGTCCTCCAGCGATTTCAACTGGCTGGGGTGAAAGCCCGCTTCGTCCCACTTGCGGCGGTAGAACGGGGCGTGATCCCACGCGTAGCGGCACACCTGCTGCAGCCGCTCGAGGATGGCCTTGTCGCGCTCGGCCGCCGGCATGGTCTCGCGGCGCGGGAACCAGTAGCGGCTGTCGGCCGGCGGCAAGTAGCTCTCGTCGTACCTGACGGGGAAACTCCACTCTTCCATGGCGCCTGTCTCCACTTGCGGCGCTCAGCGAGCGCCGCGCGCAGCCACCAGGCTGCGGATCGAATCGACGATGGCCTGTGGCGGCGTGTCCTGCAGCAGCACCTCGCGCACGCCCATCTTCCGGATGGCTTGCGCGTCTTCGTCGGGCATCACGCCGCCGGCGATCACGATCAGGTCGCTCGCGCCCTTGTCTTCGAGCAGCTTGAAGATCTTCGGGAACACGGTGAGCTGCACGCCGGAGAGCAGGCTGACGCCGAGCACGTCGACGTCTTCCTGGATCGCGGTGTTGACCACCTCGTCGGGCGTGCGGTGCAGGCCGGAGTAGATGACGTCCATGCCGGCGTCGCGCAGCGCGCGGGCGACGACCTTGACGCCACGGTCATGGCCGTCGAGGCCGACCTTGGCGAGCAGAACGCGGATCGGGTTCTTGTCCATGGTGGGCAATCCGTTCGGTGGGTGGGGGTGGGGTTCGGCGGGAGGTCGGCGAAGTATCGCATACGGTATGCGGAATGCGAAACAAGCGAAAAACCTCTTGGCAGCGCATAATCGCCCGCAGAAATGAGCATCGAGTCGGTCAAACCCCAGAAATCGCTGGTCGAGCAGGCCTACGAACGCATCCTCGACGCGATCTGCGACGGCGCGCTGGCGCCGGGCGAGCGCGTGACGCAGGACGAGCTGGCGCTGCGGCTGCAGGTGTCGCGCCAGCCCGTGATGACCGCCGTGGGCCAGCTCAAGCAGCAGGGCTTCCTGGTCGAGCGCGGCAAACGCGGGCTGCAGGTCGCGCCGGTGGACCCGGCGCGCTTCGATGCCATCTACGAGCTGCGGTCCGCGCTCGAGCCGCTGGCGGCATCGCTGGCGGCCCGGCGCGCGACACAGGAGCAGATCGACGCCGGCCGCGCGCTGGTCGACCATGGCCGGCAGGTGGCGGCGGCGGGCGACGCGCGCGCGGCGCTGCTGGCCGATGTCGACTTCCACGAGTGGATCTACCGGGTCAGCGGCAATCCGCTGGTGGTGCAGTCCATGCAGGCGCAGTGGCAGCATCTGCGTCGCTCGATGGGCGAGGTGCTTCGCCACCCGGAGCTGGCCCGCGTGGTGTGGGACGAGCACGCCGCCGTGCTCGACGCCATCGCGCGCGGCGATGCGCAGGAAGCGGCGCGGGCGATCGCCGCGCACGTGAGAATCGCCTACGACCGGGTCGGTTCGCTGCTGGCGGCAGACGAGCGAAGCGAGGAACGCAGCGCCGCCTGAGGCGGCCACGTGCGCATAGGGGCGCTCGGTCGCCGGGGGCGCAGCAACTCCCGACCATCATGGGTCGATACATCAGCTACCAACTGGCGATCACGCTGGCGCGGCCCTGCCGCTGCGCCATCGGCCGTCTCGGCGAATTCGACTTTCCCGCGGGCCGCTATCTCTACACGGGCTCGGCGCGGCGCGCCTTCGAGGCCCGCATCGCGCGGCATCTTCGCGCCGAGAAGACGCTGCGCTGGCACATCGACTACCTGCTCGCCGCACCGGGCGTGACGATCACGCGGGTCGTGCGCTCGGCGATCGAGGAATGCCGGTTGAACCAGCGTTCGCCGGGCGCCGTGTGGGTGCCCGGCTTCGGCGCCTCCGATTGCGGCGCAGGGTGCGGCGGCCACCTGAGGTACATCGGCCGAGCCAGGGCGCCCGAACGGCGTACATTGGACGATTCTCGAGGGGCATGTCGTGCGGCTCGCTGAAACCACCACCGACTGCGCGTTGCGCGCACCGATGCGCTGCGCGGGCCGTCTGCCGCGGCGGCTCACCGTCGGCGAGGCGGCGCCGAGTAGGCCACGCGCCGATGCCTAAGCCCGCGTCAGCGGCCACCCGTCCGGGCCTGCCGGGACATTCGGCGCCGGCGGCCGGCTTCGAGGTGCCGATCGAGATGCTCGCCGCCTGCCACGGCCGCGTGCAGCAGCAGTGCGCCACGCTGCGCCGGCTGCTCGACCACGCCGCGCGCCACGGCGCCGACCGCCAGGCCCAGGAGGCGGCTGCCGCGGTGATGCGCTATTTCGACACCTCGGCGCGCCACCACCACGACGACGAGGAGGTCGACCTGTTCCCGGCGCTGCTCGAATCGATGGCCGGCAGCGACCCGGTGTGCCTGCGCGAGCTGACCGCCGCGCTGGTGGCCGACCACCGCGAACTCGACCGCGGCTGGCGCAGCCTGCGCGCCGTGCTCGCGCGCGTGGTGGCCGGCGATGCCGCGGCGCTGGCCGCCGACGAGGTGCTCGGCTTCATCGGCCGCTACGAGCGGCACATCGCGCGCGAGGAGTCCGAGCTGCTGCCGATGGCCCGGCGGCTGCTGGGCGATGCCGAGCTCGACCGCATCGGCCGCGCGATGCGCGCGCGGCGCGGCGTTGCCGACCCCGACGACCCCGGCGCGGCTTGACCGTCCGCGGCCGGGCGATAAGATGCACTGACCATACATCTTTCAACGACGAGACGCTCGTGAACACACCCGCCGCACCCGCGCCCCACCCGAACGCCGAGCCCGCGGCACCGAAGGAGCCGCCGGCGCTGATTGCGCACATCCTGCGCCGCTACCACGACACCCATCGTGCGCAGCTCGTCGAGCTGCAGGGCTTGGCCACGAAGGTGGAGGCGGCGCAGGCGCAGCACCCCGAGCTGCCGGCCGGCCTGAGCGCCCTGCTGCAGACCATCGCCGCCGAGCTGCACGCCCACATGGCCAAGGAGGAGACCATCCTCTTCCCGATGCTGGCGCGCGGCGGCCATCCGTTCGCGGCGCGGCCGATCGCCGTGATGCGCAGCGAACACGTGTCGCACGGCGAGCGCCTGGCCCAGCTGCTCGCGCTGACGCGCGCCGCCACGCCGCCGGCCGACGCCGGCGACGACTGGCGCCGCCTGTACACGGGCCTGCGCACCTTCGTCGACGACGTGCAGGCGCACATCCGCCTCGAGAACGACGTGTTGTTCCCGCCGTTCGAGGCCCGGCCCGCGTAGCAACGCAGAAGCGGCGAGCCCGCGCGGTGCCGGCCACGATGAAGCTGAACATCCTGTCTGACCTGCACCTCGGCTTCGGCACCTTGGACCGGCCCGTCAACGACGCCGATGTGGTGGTGCTCGCCGGCGACGTTTCGCGACCGCGCGAAGCCGTCGCCTGGGCGCTGCGCTTCGACAAGCCCGTGCTCTTCGTGCCCGGCAACCACGAGTTCTACGGCGGCTCCATCGACGGCCGGCTCGACGAGCTGCAACGCCTGAGCGCCGGCACGCAGGTGCACGTGCTCGACCAGCGCGAGCTGGTGCTCGGCGGCGTGCGATTCCTGGGCGCCACGCTGTGGACCGACTTCGAGCTTTTTGCCGAGCCGCAGCAGCGCGCCGCGGCCAGGGCCGAGGCGCTGCGCTCGATGCGCGACTTCAGCCGCATCCGCGCGCGCGAGGGCGCCGACGAGCCCTTCACGCCGGAGGATTCGGTGGCGCTGTTCCGGCGCCATGCGCAGTGGCTCGAAGGCCGGCTGGCGAGCCCGCATGCCGGCCCCACGGTGGTGATCACGCACCACGCGCCGTCGCGCCACAGCATCCATCCGCGCTTCGCCGGTTCGCTGCTCAACACCTGCTTCGTCTCCGATGCCGACCACCTGCTGCGCGACGAGCGCGCGGCGCTGTGGATCCACGGGCACACGCACGACAGCTTCGACCACCGCGTCAACGGCACGCGCGTGGTCTGCAACCCGCGCGGCTATGCGCTCGGCGGCCGCAACGAGAACTCGGCCTTCGACCCTGACTTCATCGTCGAGGTGACGGTGCCGGAGCGCGCCGCGCCGGCCGCGTGAGCGCGCGGCCCGCGGCAGCGATGACCGTGCCCGGTGCCCGCCGTCGGCCCTCGGCCGCCGCGCTGCGCACGCTGCTGCGCGAGGTGCGCGCGAACGAGGGTCGCTCAGCTCGAACGGTCGGTGCGCCCCGGTAAGATCGCGGCGCCATGTCGTTCTTCGCCTTCCTCGTCGCCGCCGTCGTGCTCGCCATCACGCCCGGACCGGGCATCGCCTACGTGGTCGCGCGCACCGTCGCCGGCGGCCGCTCCGAAGGGCTGGCCTCCTGCGTCGGCACCGGGCTCGGCGGGCTGCTGCACGTGCTGGCGGCAGCGCTCGGCTTGTCGCTGCTCGTGGCCCAGTCGGCCGCGGCGTTCAACGTCGTCAAGTTCCTCGGCGCGGCCTACCTGATCTACCTGGGCATCCGCATGCTGTGCAGCCGCCATCCCGTGCCCGCGGTCGAGGCCGTCGCGGCCCGGGGTGCGCGCCGCGCGCTGATCGAGGGCGTCGTCGTCGAGGCCTTGAACGTCAAGACCGCGCTCTTCTTCCTCGCCTTCTTGCCGCAGTTCGCGTCGCAGGGCGAGCCCGTGATCGCGCAGCTGATGGCGCTCGGCAGCATCTGCGTCGCGCTCAACACGCTGGTCGACGTGGTGGCGGTCTTCGCCGCCCATCGCCTGCTCGACTCGGGTGCCGCGCGTGCCGCGCGCGCGCGGCTGCTCACGCGTGCCTCGGGCGTCACGATGCTGGGCCTCGGCGCCTACCTGGCGCTGGCGCGGCGGCAGGTGTAGCCGCTGCGGCCGGCGCAACCCGTCGGCCGGCAAGGGCGTTCGATCGCGGGCACACTGCGGCGAACATGCCGCAACTTGCCGCTGCCCAATTCGCCTTCGACAACACCTATGCCCGCGAGCTGCCCGGCACCTACGTGCCGTGGCAGCCGGCGGTCGTGCCGGCGCCGCGGCTGCTGGTGCTGAACGAGCCGCTGGCCGCCGAGCTGGGGCTCGATGCGGCGGCGCTGCGCGGCGAGGCCGGCGCGGCGCTGTTCGCCGGCAACGCCTTGCCGGCCGGCGCCGAGCCGATCGCGCAGGCCTACGCCGGCCACCAGTTCGGCGGCTTCTCGCCGCAGCTCGGCGACGGCCGCGCGCTGCTGCTCGGCGAGGTGATCGACCGCGCCGGCCGGCGCCGCGACATCGCATTCAAGGGCTCGGGGCGCACGCCGTTCTCGCGCGGCGGCGACGGCAAGGCGGCAGTCGGCCCGATGCTGCGCGAGGTGCTGCTCGGCGAGGCGATGCACGCGCTGGGCATTCCCACCACGCGCGCGCTGGCCGTCGTGGCCACCGGCGAGCCGGTGCTGCGCGAGGCGCCGCTGCCCGGTGCGGTGCTCACGCGCGTGGCGGCGAGCCACCTGCGCGTGGGCACCTTCCAGTACTTCGCGGCGCGCGGCGAACTGGACACGCTGCGCCAGCTGCTCGACTACGCGATCGCGCGGCACGATCCGGCGCTCGCCGGGCTCGACACGCACGAGCGCCCGCTGGCGCTGCTGCGCGCGGTGGCCGCTCGCCAGGCCGATCTGCTGGCGCAGTGGATGAACGTCGGCTTCATCCACGGCGTGATGAACACCGACAACATGGCCATCTCCGGCGAGACCATCGACTACGGCCCCTGCGCGTTCATGGAGGCCTACGACCCGGCGGCCGTGTTCTCGAGCATCGACCACGGCGGCCGCTACGCGTTCGGCAATCAGCCGCACATCGCGCGCTGGAACCTGGCGCGCCTGGCCGAGGCGCTGCTGCCGCTGCTGGCCGCACCCGACGACGAAGCCTCGGTGCAGCGCGCGGTGGCGCAGTGCACCGAGGTGATCGACGCCTTCCCCGCGGCGTTCGACGCCGCGTGGCGGCGCGGCCAGCGCGCCAAGCTCGGCCTGAGCGGCGGCGACGACGCCGCCGACGCCACGCTTGCCGACGACTGGCTGGCGCTGCTGCAGGCCCAGGCGGTGGACTTCACGCTCGCCTGGCGCCATCTCGCCGATGCTGCCGAGGGCGCCGCGAACGACCCGGGCCGCGAGGCCCGCCTGCGCGCGCTCTTCGCCGATGCGGCGCCGCTCGAGGCCTGGCTCGCGCGCTGGCGCGCGCGGCTGGCGCACGACGAGCGCGCTGCGGGCGCGCGCGCGACGGCGATGCGCCGCGTCAACCCGTGGCTGATCGCACGCAACCACCGCGTCGAGGAAGCGCTCGCCGCGGCGTCGAACGACGACGACCTGGCACCGCTGCAGCGCCTGCTCGGCGCCTTGCGCCGGCCGTTCGACGAGGATGCCGAACTCGCGCGTTATGCCGAGCCGGCACCGCGCGAAGTCACGGCCTGCTACCGCACGTTCTGCGGCACTTGAGCGTCGATCCGGCCCGGTGCCTGCAGGGCTCGGTGCACAGGGGTCACCAAACGACACAGACCGGCGCCCGACCCCTCGTCCGCGGGGCCGCACGCCGGGCACCGGCCGATAGACGCCCCGTTCGAGGGGCCTCGGACCCGGATGCGCGGGATGACGTGGCCGCGCGACCCCTCTACCGTGCGGGTCATGCGTACACACACCTCTGCCTCGACGCGGTTGGCGCTTCGCGCGACCGCTGCTGCCGCCCTGGCTGCCGGCGCCTTGTCCGCCCAGGCGGCCGTGGTCACGCTCGACGACTGGACCTTCGGTGCCGGCCACACCGTGCACACGTCGGCGCCGGTCTACAACGGCCAGGCCGGCGGCTTCTCGGGCCTGCTCGACGGCGAGTCGCTGCAGACCTACTGCGTCGAGCTGACGCAGGTGTTCTACTGGGATGCCGTCTACACGAACTACACCGACCTGGCGGCGTCGAGCTACTTCTCGGGCCCCGACAACAAGGCCGACAAGCTCGGTCGCCTGCTCAGCTATGTGAACGACCACGCGGGTGCGGTCGACAGCTCGGCCGAATCGACGTCGCTGCAGCTCGCGATCTGGAACATCGTGTACGACACCGACTACACGCTCGGCACAGGCGCCTTCCGCGACACGAGCGGCTACGCGTCGTACGCGACCGCGCTGCTCGGTGCGTCGCAGAACTGGGCGAACACGATGGACGTGCGGGTGCTGAAGTCGCCGACGGCGCAGGACCAGCTGCACTGGGGCCGGGTGCCGGAGCCGTCGTCGCTGGCGCTCGCGTTCGCCGGCCTGGGCGCAGTGGGCGTGGCGCGCCGGCGTCGGCGCTGACGCCGCACCGAAGCCGGCGCCGCGCCGGCGCTACGCCGCCGCGGTCAGCTCGGGCATCGCGGCACGCCCTGCCGCGGGGTCCACGGCCTCGCGCACCACACCGCAGCCGATGAACGCGCCCTCGTCGAGCGCGACGATGTAGGCGCTCTTGGCCACCTCGCCTTCGCCGTCGGGGCCGGGCACGCTGTAGTCGATCCAGCCCTGGCCCTGAGCGACCGCCGCGCGGGCGGCCTGCATGAAGCGCTCGACGATGCCTTCGGTGATGTCGCGGCGCTCGCTGGCGAGCTTCCCGACGAGCGACGGATCGGCGCCGAAGGCCAGGTAGCGGCCCTCGGCGTCGAGCGCGAAGATGTACATGTCGCGATCGACGAAGTGCCCCGTCGCTTCGTTGAAGCTGCGCACCGCGCGGTTCCAGCCCACTTCGGCGATGTGCGCCACGGCGCGTTCGACCAGCGCGCGCGCCTCGTCGGCCGTGCCGCGGCGCAGCCGCGTGGCCGCCACCGACGCGCGCAGCGCGGCGGCCTGATGCGCCATCGTCTGCGCGGCCTGCGAGGCCTTGTCGGCGGCGTCGGCGTTGCGGCGCGTGAGCGCGCCGAGCTGGCCCACCACCTCGGCGAGCTGCTGCGTGCGTTCGCGCTGCTGCTCGCCCACGCCGGTCACGTCGCGCATGCGCTGCGCCACGTCGTGCACGCCGTCGCCCACCGCGCGCAGCTGCGCGCGCGCGTCGTCGATGCTCTGCTTCGACAGCGCAGCCTGCTCGGTCGTGGCCTCGATCAATTGCCGCACCTCGGCCGCCGCTTCGGCGCAGCGGTGCGCGAGCTGGCGGATCTCGCCGGCCACCACCGCGAAGCCGCGGCCCGACTCGCCGGCGCGCGAGGCCTCCACCGACGCGTTGAGCGCGAGCATGTTGGTCTGGAACGCCAGATCGTCGATCACGGCGTTGACTTCGGCGACGCGGCGCACGCTGTCTTCCAGCGTGGCCATCGCGGCCACCGTGCCCTCCATGGAGGTGTTGCCGCGTTCGGCGCTGTCGCGCAGCGCGCCGGCCAGCTCGTGCAGCGCAGCGGCGGTGGTCTCGTGGCGATTCACCGCGGCGCTCATGTCGGTCAGCGCGTGCTGGGCACGGCGCAGCATCTGCGACTGGTCGTCGGTGCGCGTGGCCAGCGCCTTGCCGTCGACGGCCACCGACGAGCCGGCCTCGTCGACGCGCACCGCGCTGCTGCGGATCTCGCCGACCATGGCCGACAGCCGCACCATCGTGCCCTCGAGCGTGGCGCCCAGCGTGGCCAGCTCGTCGCGACCGCGCAGCTGCACCGGCTGCAGCAGGTTGCCGCTGGCCACGCGCCGCACGGCGCAGCACAGCTGTTGCAGCGACTCGCCGATGGAGGTCGTGAAGGCGAGCGCGAAGTAGGCCATCAGCAGCGCGCACGCCGCCAGCACGCTGACGATCGTCGCCGTCGTGTGCAGCGTGGTCTGGCGCTGCTCCAGCAGCAGGCGCTCGCACAGCGACCAGCCGTCGTCGAGCCAGCGCGCGAGCGCGGCCTCGGCATGCAGGGCCGCCTCGTCGAACGCGCGCGCCGTGGCCGGCTCGTCGTGGACCAGCAGCAGTGCGTCGGCGCGGTCGGCCAGCGTGTTCATCGCGGCATGCAGGGTGTCGGCGCTGCTCGGTGGCGCGGCATGGTGGCGGGCGAGGGCGCGCTGCCGCATGTTCAGCTGCTCGGTGGCCTGGCGCAGCCGCTGCACCGCCAGCTGCGCGCGCGCCGGGTCGCTCGCCACGCCGACGCCCTGCGCGAGCATCAGGCCGGCGCCATGCAGCTCGCCCAATGTGGTCATCCAGCGCGTCGCGAAGCTGAGGGCCGTGTCGGCCAGCAGATTGGTGGCGGGGGCGCCGTCGAACGTCAGCATCGACTGCTCGCCGATCTGCAGCAGCAGCAGCTGCAGGCCCTGCGCGCGCTCCTCGTGCGCGGCCAGGCGGGCCCGGCGCGACATGTCCGGCGCCTCGGCGGCCAGTTGCTGCAGCAGCTGGCGTTCGTGCTGCCACATCTGCCCGGCGATGCTGGTGGCCGGCAGCACCGCGTCGACGTTCGCCAGCGCAGCCGTCAGCTCGCGGCCGGCGGCGTGCCGCGCGGCGCTGTCGGTCTGCCCCGGCGCGAGCCGCGCGATCGCCACGCGCTGGTCGTTCACGCGTGCGGCCAGCTGCAGCACGCGCCGGGCCTGGTCGGCGCCGGCGCGCTCGGCGTCCACCGTGCCCACCCTATGGTAGGCCTCGGTGATCTCGTGCAGCGCCAGCAAGCTCATCGTCGGCACGGTCGCGGCGAGCAGCAGCAGCAGCTTGCCACCCAGCCGAAGGCGGCGCATCAGGTGCTGGCCCGGCCGCAGCCAGCGCGGCCAGGCGGTGGCCGATGCGTCGGGTCGGAGTGGGGTGAAGAACATCGGGCAGCGGCCTTCAGGACAGCACGAAGTGATGCAGCGAGCGCCTGAGCGCGTCGCCCTGGTCGCGCAGCGCGGTCGAGGCCTCGGCCAGCTGGTCGACCAGCTGGGTGTTGCCGCGCACCGTCTGCTCCACGCCGCGCGAGATGCCGAGCACCTGCTGCGACTGCTCCATGCTCTCGCGCGCGATGTGCACGATCTCGACCATGATGCGATCCACCGCGTGGATCTCCTCGTCGGTGTGGGTCACGGCCTGGCTGGCGCGTTCGGTCATGCGGTGGCCTTCGTCGATCTCGGCCACCGAGCCGCCGAGGATGCGGTGGATCTGCCGCGCCGCCGCCTCGCTGCGCTGGGCCAGCGCGCGCACCTCCTGCGCCACCACCGCGAAGCCGCGGCCGGCCGGGCCGGCGCGGGCGGACTCCACCGAGGCATTGAGCGACAGCAGCTTGGTCTGGAAGGCGACGTTTTCCACCAGCCGCACGGCGTGCGAGATCTCGCGGCTCATCGACTGCAGCGCCTGCATGCGCTCGCGCAGGCTGTCCATCGCCTTGCGGCTGCGCTGCGCGTCGAGGCGCATCGCGCGCACATGCTCGGCCGCCTGCTCCACGCCCTGGGCGCAGCGGTCCATCGCTGCGGAGAACACGGTCGCGCGCTCGGTCACGCTGTCGATCGACTGCTTGACCTCGCCGCTGCGGCCCGACAGGCCGGCATTGCCCGAGGCCACCTCGCGCGAGGCATGCGACACCGCGGCCACGCCCTGCGTCACGGCCTCGAACAGGCGCGACATGCGCGCGGTGGAGTCCCCCAGCTTGTGCAGCGCCTGGCCGATCTCGTCGCGGCCCAGGCCGCGCGGCCGGATGCTGAGGTCGCCCTGGCCGAGCCGGTCGAGCTGTTGCACCACCGTCTGCAGGCCGCCGCGCAGCACCTTGAAGCTGCACACCATCAGGTACGCGGCCAGCAACACCAGCGCCAGCAGCAGCGTGGCGCGCGCGGCAAGCTCGTGCGCGAGATCCGCGCGCCGCGCCGCGACGCGCCGGCCGAGCTGATCGATCGCCTGCGCGTGCAGCGCATGCGCGGCCGACTGCGCCTGCGCGGCGGCGCGCACGAAGCCGTCGTCGACACTGACGCGGCCGCCGCCGTGTTGCGGCAGCGCCGGCGCGCGCGCGGCGGCCAGCTCGAGCTGCGTGCCGAGCTGCACGAAGGCGCGGATGGCGCCGAAGTGGCGGTCGACCTCCGACGTGTCGAGCAGCTGCAGCGTCTGCACCGTCTGCACCGGCGCGCGGCTGCGCGCGAGCAGGCGCTCGGCCTGTGACAGCGCGCCGGCCATCTCGTGCAGCGTCGACGGGCTGACACGGCCTTGCTGCACCGCCAGCCCGGCGCCGAGCAGCCGGTCCACCAGCTGGCCCAGCTCGAAGCCGGCCTGTGCCACGCCGACGAAGAGCATCAGCTCGCCGCGCTCGTCGGCGAGCTCCGACCACCAGCGGTAGCCGATGTGGCGGTGCGCCTCGGCCAGCTCGGCGGTCAGCTCGCGCAGTGCGCGCTGGCGCGACTGCAGCGCGTCGTCGGCCGGCGCCTGGGCGTCGTGATCGGCCGGCGCGGCGAGCGCGAGCCAGGCCCGCCGCGTTGCCGTCAGCCGCTCGCTCATGCGCTGCAGCTCGGCGTTTTCGGTCTCGCCGAGCCCGCGGCCGTCGGCCAGCGCCTGCGTGAGGGCAGCGAAGTGCACGGCCTCGTGCCGGTCGGTGGCCTCGGTCGCGCCGGCCGCGCCGTAGGCGGCCAGCCACAGGCGCAAGGCGATCACGTCGATCGTCCCGGCCTCGTCGGCGATGGCGGCGATCTGCATCTGTGCCAGCGCGGCGCGGTCGGCCGCGCGCACGCGCTCATGCCAGGCCGTCCATACATCGAGCACCAGCACCGCCAGCGGCAGCGCCGTGACCAGCCCGACCACCAGCGATTTGCGCGCGATGTCGAGGTTGCGCATCCAGCGCACGCCGGGCGACCAGATGCCGTGCGGCGACGTGCGCGCGCCGGCCTCGTGCCGGCGGCGCGCGAGCAGCCGGCGCAGACCCGCGCGGGCGCGCGCCGCGAAGCCGGATGCCGCCGGCATGCCGGCCGACGCGCCGGCCGCGGCAGCGTGATGGGAAGACTCGGAACTCATCGACTTGATGCGATCAGCGTTGTCCACCTTGTGCCGAGGCCGCGCACGCCACGCGCACGCCGGCCCCGGTTGATGGGTCCAGGGGCCTACCGTAACGATTGCGCGCCGACCTTCACGGTCGATGAACGGGGCGGAAAACCCGCCTTTTCCGCGCTTGCCCGCCCGAGCGCCTGGCCAACACTGCCTGAGCGGGCGTCGACCCAGCCGGCAAGGGTGCCGGCCGTGCCCGCGCGATGCTGCCCCCGAGGCAGCGCCAAGTCCGCAACTGATGAATAGACAGGTCCACCATCCGGATGCCGCGCCCGCCGGCCCCCGCGTCGGGGCAGGCGCGACGGTCGCGCTGCCCGCGCACGAGCCCGCGCCCGTGCCGGTGCCCGCGCCCGCGCGATGGCGCGCGGCGGTCTGGCGGGCGGCCTGCGTGATCGCCGGCGCTGCGGCATGGCATCTCGGCGGCTGGCCGGCCGCGCTGGCCCTGGCCGCGGTGGCGGTGGGCCTGGCGCTGCGCGGCGCGCAGGCACGCGAGGCCGCCGCGCTGCTGCCCGAGCCGGTGCTGACGAGCGAACCCGCGTCGCTGGCGCAACAGGTGATGCCGGTGTGGCAGCGCAGCCTAGAAGGCGCGCGCCGGCATGCCGACCGCAGCATGGAGCAACTCACCGAGCGCTTTGCCAGCGTGCTGGCGCAGCTCGAAACCGCCATCGGCGCCGACGTGACGCTGCCGAACCTGATCTTCGGTGCCACCGACCAGCTGCTGGAGCAGCATCGCGGCGAACTCGACGCGCTGCTGGAGACGACGCGCCAGGCGGTGCGCACCCGCGACGAACTGATCCAGACCGCGCGCGAGCTGCTCGGCGTGGTCGAAGCGATGGCGCCGATGGCGCGCGAGGTGCAGGCCATCGGCCGCGCGACGCATCTGCTGGCGCTCAACGCCTCGGTCGAGGCCACGCGCGCCGGCGCCGCCGGCGGCGGCTTCGCGGTGGTGGCGCAGGAGGTGCGCGCGCTGGCGGCGCAGTCGCGCCAGACCGGCGTGCAGATCGTGCGCCGCGTCGGCGAGATGCAGGAGCGCCTGGCCGCGCTGCTGCGCCGCGTCGACGACCCCGACTGCGACGACGACGAGATCCGGCTGCGCGCCGAGGAAAGCGCGCGCACCGTGGTGCGCGCCATGGTGGGCAGCATCACGCAATCGGCGCGCGCATCGCTCGCGCTGCGCGAAGCGAGCCGGCAGGTGCGCAGCGACATCGAGCAGATCCTGATCGGCCTGCAGGCGCAGGACCGGCTGAGCCAGATGCTCAGCTCGGTGACGCAGGACATGCAGCGCATGACGCACTGGCTGCACGGCGCCGGCGATCCGGCGGCGGCATCGGCCGCCAGCTGGCTGGAACGCCTGGAGTCGAGCTACACGATGGAGGAGATGCGCTCGACGCATCACGGCACGGTGGCCATCGACAAGCAGGCCGAAGTGGAGTTTTTCTGAGCGCGGCCCGAGCGGAGCGCGCACGCATCGAGGACGGGAGAAGTCGGTCATGAGCAAGACAGTCATGGTGGTGGACGACTCGGGGAGCTTTCGCACCGTCGTCAAGCTGGCGCTGCAGAAGGCCGGCTATGCCGTGGTGGAGGCCGTCGACGGCCAGGACGCGGCCGAGAAGCTGCCGACGACCAAGCCGAACCTGATCGTGTGCGACGTGAACATGCCGCGCATGGACGGCCTGAACTTCGCGCGCCACGTCAAGGCGAGCCCGTTCAAGTTCACGCCGATGATCATGCTGACCACCGAGTCGCAGGAGGCCAAGAAGGCCGAGGCCAAGGCGGCCGGCGTGCGGGCCTGGATCACCAAGCCGTTCCAGCCGTCGCAGCTGGTCGACGCCGTGAAGGTGCTGTGCCCGTGAGCGCGCATGGCCGCTCCAAAGCGCTCACACCGGAGCGCGATCAGCGCGAAGGTTCCGCTATGAGCGCCAAGCCCCGTTCGCGCAAGGCCGCGCCAGCGACGCACGCGCCGCGCATCGACGGCGACCTCACGATCCACCATGCCGCGGCGCTGCACGAGCAGCTGCGCGGCTGGATCGAGCAGGGCGCCGAGGCGATCGACCTCTCGGCCGTCGGCGAATGCGACAGCGCCGGCGTGCAGCTGCTGCTGGCCGCGCGCGCCAGCGCCGCCGCCGCCGGGCGCCGCGTGGCGTGGTCGAACCCGAGCGCCGGCGTGATCGAGGCGCTGGCGCGCTACGGCCTGGACGAGCGGCTCGAGCATCGCGCCGCCAATGCGGAGTGAGCATCATGTCTGCCGACGACGACATCATCGCCGCCGCCCGCGAGGGCTTCCTCGAGGAGGCGCGCGACAACCTGCACCTGTTCGAGCGCAGCCTGCTGGCGATGGAGCAGGAGGGCGCCGACGGCGACGCCGTGCACGGTGCGTTCCGTGCCGCGCACACCATCAAGGGCACCGCGGGCCTGTTCGGCTACGCCGGCATCGTCGGCTTCACGCACGAGGTCGAGAGCGTGCTCGACGCGATGCGCGAGTCGCGCCTGGGCGGCAGCGACGAGGCGATGGCGCTGCTGCTCGCCTCGCGCGACCAGATCGAGCGGCTGCTCGACGCCATCGCCGGCGGCGCCTCCGATGCCGAGGTCGACGAGGTCAGCGCCTCGCTCGGCGCGCGCCTGCGCGCGCTGCGCGGCGCGACCGCCGACGCTGGCGCATCGACCGCCAAGGGCGCAGCCGAGACGCCGGCCGCCGCTGCCGCCGCCGCCACAGGCGAATGGCACATCTCGCTGCGCGTGGGCAGCGACGCGCTGCGTCACGGCCTCGACCCGATGTCGTTCATCCGCTACCTCGACACCATCGGCCAGGTGGCGGGCATCCGGCTGCTCACCGAGGCGGTGCCCGCGCTGGCCGCGCTCGACCCCGAGGGCTGCCATCTCGGCTTCGAGATCCGTCTGCGCACCGGCGCGACGCGAGAGGCGATCGAGCAGGTGTTCGAGTTCCTGCGCGAGGACTGCGACCTCGCGCTGCTGCCGCCCGAGGCCGACGGCCCGGCCTACGAAGCGCTGCTCGCGCAGCGCGCGGGCGATGCCGCCGCGCGCGAGGCGCTGCTCGCGCACTGGCAGGCGCTGGCCGGCCCGGCCGCGAAACCGTTCATCGAGCGCCGCGCCGAGGCGGCGCCGGCCGACCGCCGGCACAACGAGCCCGAGCGGCGCGGCGGCCCGAAGGACCGTCGCGGCGACGAATCGCGCTTCATCCGCGTGCGTGCCGACAAGCTCGACACGCTGATCGACCTCATCGGCGAGCTGGTGATCGCCAGCTCCGGTGCGCAGATGGTGGCGCAGGCCGAAAGCTCGCCGCGCTTCGGCGAGGCGGCGCAGCGCATCCACGACCTGGTGCAGCAGGCGCGCGACGGCGCGCTCGGCCTGCGCATGGTGCCGGTGGGCGAGACCTTCAGCCGCTTCCACCGCGTGGTGCGCGATGTCTCCAAGGAGCTCGGCAAGACGGTCGACCTGCAGATCACCGGCGGCGACACCGAGCTCGACAAGTCGATGGTCGAAACCATCGCCGACCCGCTGATGCACCTGGTGCGCAACAGCCTCGACCACGGCCTGGAGCCGAGCGCCGAGCGCCAGGCCGCGGGCAAGAGCGCGCAGGGGCACCTCGCGCTGCATGCGTACCACGAGTCGGGCAGCGTGATCATCGAGGTCAGCGACGACGGCCGCGGCCTGAACCGCGAGCGCATCCTGGCCAAGGCGGTCGAGCGCGGCCTGGTGGCCGCCGATGTGCAGCTCGACGACGACCAGGTGCACCAGCTGATCTTCGAGCCGGGCTTCTCCACCGCCGAGCAGGTGACCAACCTCTCGGGCCGCGGCGTCGGCATGGACGTGGTGCGCCGCAACGTCGACGCGCTGCGCGGCCAGATCAAGATCGCCAGCCAGGCGGGCACCGGCACCACGGTGCAGATCCGCCTGCCGCTCACGCTGGCGATCATCGACGGCTTCCTCACCAGCGTCGGCGGCGTGAGCTACGTGCTGCCGCTGGAGCTGGTGGCCGAATGCCTGGGCGTGCCGCGCGAATGCGAGGCCGAGCCCGAGCGCGTGGTGGGCCACTTCGACCTGCGCGGCGAGGTGCTGCCGTACCTGGACCTCGGCCGCTTCTACCGGCATGCGCACACGAGCGCCCGCGACGCCGGCGGACGGCGCAGCCTGGTGCTGGTGAAAGACGGCGCGAGCCGCGTCGGCCTGGTCGTCGACCGCCTGCTCGGCGAGCACCAGACGGTGATCAAGCCGCTCGGCCCGGCCTTCGCGCATCTGCGCGGCCTGGCCGGCTCCACCATCCTCGGCAGCGGCGAAGTCGCGCTGATCGTCGACGTGCCGGCGCTGCTCGAGCTGGTGAGCGACCACGGCGCCGCGCAGCGCCCCGGCGCGCGCGCCCACAACTGAGACAGCAGGGAGTTCAACCATGTCCCACGGCCTCACGACGAAAGCCATCATGAAGACACGCACTCAAGCTCCCGGCGCCGATGCGGCGGCACAGCCGTCGACCTGGGCCGATCGCCTCTACGCGCCGATCGCCTGGCTCACCAACCGCCTGAGCCTGGGCGCGAAGTTCGCGCTGGTGGCCATCGTGCTGATCGTGCCGCTGGCCGCCACGCTGGTGACCATCGTGCTGCGCCAGAGCGCCGACGTGGTGCTCACGCGCGCCGAGCTGGCCGCGGTGCCGGTGATCGGCAGCGTGCTCGACCTGGCCTCGGCGATGCAGAGCCACCGCGGCCACAGCGCCATGGCCACCACCGGCCAGGCCGCGGCGGAGGCGCTGGTGCGCGAGTCGCGCGCGTCGATCGCGAAGTTGTCCGAGGCGGTCGAGCCGCAGCTCGCCAGGTCGGGCCTCGATCTGGCCAAGCCCTGGGCCGCGCTGCGCGACGAGATCGCGCGCAGCACCGCCGGCCAGGCCAGCTTCCAGGAGCAGACGCTGCTGATCCGGCGCGCCTACGACTTCGTCACGCTGATGTCCGAGAAGAGCGGCCTGCAGCTCGACCCCGAAGCCCCGACCTACACCTTGATGGACATCGCGGTCGAGCGCACCAACCACTATGCCGAGGCCGCGGCGCAGATGCGCGGCGTCGGCGCCGGCGCGCTGGCGCGCGGCGAATGGACCACCGAGGACGTCGCCCGCTTCGCGGCGGCGCAGCGCGCGATGCAGCTCGCCACCGCGGCGCTGCAACTCAAGCTGGCGGCGCTGGAGCGCACCGGCGAAGCCACGCCAGAGGGCTGGAAGGAAGCCGCCGCGGCGACCGAGGCGTTCATGGCCCAGGTCGCCGGCCTCGGCACCGCCGCCAAGCTCAAGGGCGATGCGATGGCGCTGTTCAAGACCGGCAGCGAGGCGCTGGAGAAGGTCGACACCTTCCACACCAACGCCGTGCACCGCCTGGAGCATCTGCTCGACGCGCGCGCGCAGCGCATCGCGGGCGAGCGCAACCGCATGATCGCGCTGGCCATCGCCGGCGTGCTGCTGTCGATCTACCTCTCGCTGGCGGTCGCGCGCTCGGTGCGGCGTTCGTCGCTGGCGCTGCAGGGCGCCACCGCGGCGCTGGCCGCCGGCGACTTCTCGCGCGCGGCGCAGGTCGAGTCGCGCGACGAGTTCGCGCAGATCGCCGAATCGTTCGAGCGCGTGCGCACCCAGCTCGGCGAGGCCGCCGTGGCCGCGGCCGAGAACCTGCGCATCCGCATGGCGCTCGAGGCGGTGCCCAGCGCAGTGATGGTGACCGATCGCGAAGGCGTGATCCGGTTCATGAATCCCGCGGTGACCGAGCTGCTGCGCCGCATCGAGGGCGGCCTGCGCCAGCTGGTGCCGAGCTTCTCGGTCGACAACGTGCTCGGCAGGAACTTCGACGTCTTCCACAAGAACCCGGGCCACCAGCGCGCCATCGTCGAGGCACTGACGAAGCCGCACACCGCCACGTTCAGGTTCGGCGACACCACGATCCGCCTGATCGCCTCGCCGATCCGCGACGCGCAGGGCGCGCGCGCCGGCACCATCCTCGAGTGGGTCGACTGCACCGCCGAGCTGGCCGCCGCTGCCGCCGCCGCCGAGAACCTGCGCATCCGGCTCGCGCTCGAATCGGTGCCGAGCGCGGTGATGGTGACCGACAAGGAAGGCGTGATCCGCTTCACCAACTCGGCGGTGATGAATCTGCTGCGCCGCATCGAGGGCGACCTGCGCCAGCGCGTGCCCGACTTCTCGGCCGACCAGGTGCTGGGCCGCAACTTCGATGCGTTCCACCGCAACCCGTCGCACCAGCGCGGCATCGTCGACGGCCTGCGCCAGCCTCACACCGCGCAGTTCAAGTTCGGCGCCAGCACGATCCGCCTCGTTGCCACGCCGATCTTCGACGGCCAGGGCGGCCGCGCAGGCAGCGTGCTCGAATGGGTGGACCGCACGGCCGAGGTGCAGGCCGAGGAAGACGTCACCGCGGTGGTCGAGTCCGCCGCGCGCGGCGACTTCTCGCGCCGCATGGACGTGTCGGGCCGCCAGGGCTTCTTCAAGCTCGTCGGCGAGCACCTCAATGCGCTGATGACGACCACCGAGGGCTCGCTGCAGCAGGTGAGCGCGTCGGTCAACCGCGTCGCGCAGGGCGACCTCACGCGCCAGCTCGAAGGCGAGTTCCACGGCGTGTTCGAGCAGCTGCAAAGCGACGTCAACGCGATGACCTCGCAGCTGGTGAGCACCATCGCCGACGTCTCGGCCGCGGCCAACGCGCTGACCTCCGCCGCAGGCCAGGTCTCGAGCACGTCGCAGAGCCTGTCGCAGTCGGCCTCGGAGCAGGCGGCCAGCGTCGAGCAGACCACCGCGTCGCTGCAGCAGATGGCCGCCTCGGTCAAGCAGAACAGCGACAACGCCAACGTCACCGACGGCATGGCCAGCAAGGCCAGCCAGGAAGCGCTGCAAGGCGGCCAGGCCGTCACCCGCACCGTCGAAGCGATGAAGAGCATCGCCACCAAGATCAGCATCATCGACGACATCGCCTACCAGACCAACCTGCTGGCGCTCAACGCCGCCATCGAGGCCGCGCGTGCCGGCGAACATGGCAAGGGCTTCGCCGTGGTGGCCGCCGAAGTGCGCAAGCTCGCCGAGCGCAGCCAGGTCGCGGCGCAGGAGATCGGGCAGCTCGCCGGCTCCTCGGTCAGCCTGGCCGAACAGGCCGGCACGGTGCTGACGCAGATGGTGCCCACCATCAACAAGACCAGCGAGCTGGTGCAGGAGATCTCGGCCGCCTCGGGCGAACAGGCCAGCGGCGTCAACCAGATCACCACCGCGATGAACCACCTCAACAGCGCCACGCAGCAAAACGCCAGCGCCAGCGAAGAGTTGAGCGCCACGGCCGAAGAGCTGTCGGGGCAGGCGGCAGCGCTGCAGGAGATGATGGGCTTCTTCAGGCTGGAGTCCGGAGCCACGCGCCAGGCGGCGCCGGCAGCGGGGCAGCTCGCGCGCCCGCGCAGCGCCAGCTTCACGCGCAGCGCCGCGCCGGCGCGGCCCGCGCCCGAGCGCGAGCGCGAGAGCGCGCCGGCCGATGGCCACGACGTCGACGAAGCGCACTTCGGGCGCTTCTGACGCGCGGGAGACGTCGCCATGGAACATGCCTTCGCCGCCGAGGCCACGCCCGCCGCACCGGCGGCCGTGGCACGCGCCGAGCCGCAGCCGGCGCTGCAGTACCTGCGCTTCGCGATCGGCACCGAGTCGTACGCCGTGCGCGTGGAATCGGTGCGCGAGATCCTCGAGCTGATGCCGATGACGCCGCTGCCGCTGGTGCCGGCGTTCGTGCGCGGCGTGATGAACCTGCGCGGTGTCGTGGTGCCGGTGCTCGACCTCGGCGCGCGTCTCGGCCTGCAGGCCACGGTCGTCGGCCGACGCAGCTGCGTGGTGATCGTCGACGTGCCCGTCGACGGCGGCGCGCCGATGACGCTCGGCATGCTGGTCGACGGCGTGCACGAGGTGTTCGACTTCCGCGCCGGCGAGTGCGAGCCGGTGCCGCGCATGGGCACGCGGGTCGACCCGCGCTTCGTGCGCTGCATCACCCGCGCCCGCGGCCTCGTCACGCCCGAGCTGAATCTCGAGGCCGTGCTGGAGCTGCAGGCGCTGTCGGGCCTGATCGCCGCACACCAAAGCGCACACCAGGGCGCGCACTCCCCCGGCCACTGAACTTCACCGTTATTCCCGCACAAGGACCGTCATGCGTACCAACCTGCCGATCACCCAGCGCGAGTACCTGCTCCGCGAGGGCATGACCATCGTCTCGCGCACCGACACCAAGGGGCGCATCACCTTCGTCAACGGCGACTTCATCGAGGCCAGCGGCTTTGCCGAGGCCGAGCTGATCGGGCAGCCGCACAACCTGGTGCGCCACCCCGACATGCCGCCCGAGGCGTTCGAGGATCTGTGGCGCACGCTCAAGTCGGGCCGGCCGTGGACCGGCGTGGTGAAGAACCGGCGCAAGGACGGCGACCACTACTGGGTGGTGGCCAACGTGACGCCGGTGTTCGAGGGCGACACGATCGCCGGCTACCTGTCGGTGCGCTCGGTGCCCACGCGCACGCAGATCGACGGCGCCGACGCCGCCTATCGCGCATTCCGCGAGGGGCGCGCGAAGGGCCAGACGATCCGCGACGGCAAGGTCGCCGCCGCGCGCGGCCCCGGCATCGCCGCGCGGCTGGCCACGGCGCCGATCGCCCGGCGCGCGGCGCTGCTCGGCGCCGGCGCGGCGCTCGCGCTGGTGGCGGCCGTGGCCGGCGGCTGGTTCCACCTCGGCGCGCTGATCGCGCTGGCCGGCGTGCTGGCTGCCGGCTGCGCCTGGGGCGGCGTGCGGCTGCTCGGTGCGCAGCGGCGCGGTCTGAACGAGGCGGTGCAGTGGCTGCAGCGCTTCGGCCAGGGCCGCTTCGACGGCCTGGTCGAGGCGCACGGCGAGGACGAGATCGCCGAGCTGATGCGCGCGCTGCGCTGCGTGCAGGTGCGCCTGGGCTTCGAGGTCGCCGACACCGCGCGTCGCGCTGCCGAGGCCGAGCGCATCCGCCAGGCGCTCGACGTGGCGGCGACCAACATGATGGTGGCCGATGCCGACCTCAACATCGTCTACCTGAACAAGGCGCTGCAGCAGATGTTCGACACCGTCGAATCCGAGCTGCGGCGCGATCTGCCGCAGTTCGATGCCAAGCGCATCGTCGGCGTCAACATCGACCAGTTCCACAAGCGGCCCGAACACCAGCGCCAGCTGCTGGCGCGGCTCACGGGCGAGCACCGCGCGCGCCTGGCCATCGGCGGCCGCCGCTTCGACCTGATCCTCAACCCGGTGATCGACGCCGCGAGCCGCCGCCTCGGCGTGGTGGTCGAGTGGAAGGACATGACGCAGGCCCTCGCCGCCGAGGAGCGCGAGAAGGCGATGCAGGCCGAGGAGCGCCGCATCAAGGAGGAGGCGCTGCGCATCCAGCAGGCGCTCGATGTCGCGGCGCTGCCGGTGCGCATCGCCGACGCCGAGGGCACGATCATCTACGTCAACCGCGCGCTGCAGGCCGTGCTCGAGCGCGATGCCGAGGCCTTCCGCAAGGCCAATCCGGCGTTCGACCCGGCGCGCGTGGTCGGCCGTTCGGTGGGCATGTTCTACGACAACGCCGAGCAGGTCGTGGCGGGCCTGAAGACGCTGCGCGAGCGGCGCGACGAGCGCATGGTGCTCGGCGGCCGCACCTACGATGTCAGCACGACGCCGATCGTCGCCGGCGACGGCCGCCTGCATGGCAGCGTGGGGCAGTGGGTCGACCGCACCGAGCAGCTCGCCGCCGAAAGCGAGATCGCCGAGGTCACGGCTGCCGCCGTCGGCGGCGACATGACGCAGCGCATCGCGCTGCAGGGCAAGCAGGGCTTCTTCCGCACCGTGGGCGAGCAGCTCAACGGCCTGTTCGACACGCTGCTGCGCACGCTGCGCGATGTCGACAACGCCGCGCAGTCGCTGACCTCCGCCGCGGGGCAGGTCTCGAGCACGTCGCAGAGCCTGTCGCAGTCGGCCTCGGAGCAAGCGGCCAGCGTCGAGCAGACCACCGCGTCGCTGCAGCAGATGGCCGCCTCGGTCAAGCAGAACAGCGACAACGCCAACGTCACCGACGGCATGGCCAGCAAGGCCAGCCAGGAGGCGCTGCAAGGCGGCCAGGCCGTCACCCGCACCGTCGAAGCGATGAAGAGCATCGCCACCAAGATCAGCATCATCGACGACATCGCCTACCAGACCAACCTGCTGGCGCTCAACGCCGCCATCGAGGCCGCGCGTGCCGGCGAACATGGCAAGGGCTTCGCCGTGGTGGCCGCCGAAGTGCGCAAGCTCGCCGAGCGCAGCCAGGTCGCGGCGCAAGAGATCGGGCAGCTCGCCGGCTCCTCGGTCAGCCTGGCCGAACAGGCCGGCACGGTGCTGACGCAGATGGTGCCCACCATCAACAAGACCAGCGAGCTGGTGCAGGAGATCTCGGCCGCCTCGGGCGAACAGGCCAGCGGCGTCAACCAGATCACCACCGCGATGAACCACCTCAACAGCGCCACGCAGCAAAACGCCAGCGCCAGCGAAGAGTTGAGTGCCACGGCCGAAGAGCTGTCGGGGCAGGCGGCGGCGCTGCAGGAGATGATGGGCTTCTTCAGGCTGGAGTCCGGAGCCACGCGCCAGGCGGCGCCGGCGGCGGGGCAGCTCGCGCGCCCGCGCAGCGCCAGCTTCGTGCGCAGCGCGCCCGCAGCGAAGGCGGTCACGCCGGCACGCTGAACCCGAACCCCGACGCCGACCCCCCGACATGCTCTCGCGCAAGACCTTCGACGCCGTCACCGAGCTGTTCCGCGACGCCTCGGGCATCCAGCTCAGCGGCGCCAAGATGGCGCTGGTGGAAGGCCGGCTGCAGAAGCTGGCGCAGACCCGCGGCCAGGAAGACGTGGACGCCTACGTGCGGGAGCTGCTGCGCACGCGCAACCCCGACGAGCTGCGCCAGGTGGTGGACCGGCTCACCACCAACGAGACCTACTTCTTCCGCGAGCCGCAGCACTTCGAGCACCTGGCGCAATTCGTGGCGCAGCGGCCGCCGCGCTCGGCCGCGCTGCGCGTGTGGAGCGCGGCCAGCTCCTCCGGCGAGGAGGCCTACAGCATCGCGATGGTGCTGGCCGACCACCTGGGGCTGGAGCCCGGCGCACCGGAGTGGCTCGTGCTCGGCACCGACCTGTCGCACGCCATGGTCGAGCAGGCGCGGCGCGCCGTCTACACGATGGAGCGCGCCCGCCACGTGCCGCAGGCCTACCTGCGCCGCTTCTGCCTCAAGGGCAACGACATCTACACCGGCCAGCTGCTGGTGTCGCGCGAGCTGCGCCAGCGCGTGCGCTTCATGCCCGGCAACCTGATGCAGCCGATGACGGAGATCGGCCGCTTCGACGTGATCTTCCTGCGCAACGTGCTGATCTACTTCGACGCCGAGGGCAAGCGCGAGATCGTGCGCCGGGTGCTCGGGCACCTGGCCGAGCACGGCGTGCTCTACACCGGCCACTCCGAATCGATCACCAACCTCGGGCTGCCGCTGCGCGCGCATGCGCCGGCGGTGTACGGCCATGCATAAGGCGTTCGGCGTGGTGCATGCCCGGCGCGGCGACGAACTCAACCTGCTGCCCGGACAGCTGTACTTCGGCCACCAGGCCGCGCGCGTGCGCACGCTGCTCGGCTCGTGCGTGGCGCTCACCATGTGGCATCCCGTCAAGCACATCGGCGGCATGTGCCACTACCTGCTGCCGTCGCGCCGGCGGCCGGTGGGCGCGCCGCTGGACGGCCGCTTCGGCGACGAGGCCGTCGAGCTGATGCTGGCGCAGATGCACCACAGCGGCACCGCGCCCGGCGAATACGAGGTTCATCTCTACGGCGGCGCCGACACCATGCCCGATCGCGCCGGCGTGAAGCTCAACATCGGCGAACGCAACATCGAGCAGGGCTGGAACTCCATCGAGGCCCATGGGCTGCAGCTGGTCGCCGTCGACGTGGGCGACCACGTGCCGCGGCATGTGCACATGGACATGCACAGCGGCGACGTGTCGATGCGCCGCGGCCAGCCCACTGCGAAAGGCACCCAGCCATGACCATCACCGCGTTCGTGATCGACGACTCGGCCGTCGTGCGCAAGCACCTGAGCGAGACGCTCGCCGCCGGCGGCATCGAGGTGCTCGGCACCGCGCCGGACCCGCTGTTCGCGTGGCCGAAGATGGCCGCGCAATGGCCCGACGTGGTGGTGCTCGACGTGGAGATGCCGCGCATGGACGGCATCAGCTTCCTGCGCAAGATCATGGCCGAGCATCCGCTGCCGGTGGTGATGTGCTCGACGCTCACCGAGCGCGGCTGCGAGACCACGCTGCAGGCGCTGGCCGCCGGCGCGGTGAGCTTCGTCACCAAGCCCAAGGTGGGGTTGAAGGACTTCCTCGTCGACCGCGACAACGGCCTGGTGCCCGCGGTGAAGGCCGCGGCGCGCGCCAACCTGCGCGCACTCAGCGCTGCACGCGGTGCTGCCACGGGTGCTGCCACAGGTACTGCGACCGGTGCTGCGACAAGCGCCGCGGCACCCGCGTCACCGGCGCCGGCCGCCGCCGCTGCCCCGCGGGCGACCGGCGCGATGAGCGTGACCACCGACCGCGTGGTGGCCATCGGCATCTCCACCGGCGGCGTGCAGTCGATCGAGGTCGTGCTGCGTCAGCTCGACCGCACCGCGCCCGGCATCGTGATGGTGCAGCACATGCCCGAGCGCTTCACCGCCTCGCTCGCCTCGCGCCTGAACGGCCTGTGCCAGATGGAGATCCTCGAGGCCAAGGACGGCGACCGCGTGCTCAACGGCCGCGTGCTGATCGCCCCCGGCGGCCGCCACATGCAGCTCAAGAGGAGCGGCGCGCAATACGTGGTCGAGGTGCGCGACGGCCCGGCGATCAAGCACCACAAGCCGTCGGTCGACGTGCTGTTCAAGTCGGTGGCGGCCTGCGCCGGGCGCAACGCGATCGGCCTGATCATGACCGGCATGGGCGACGACGGCGCGCTCGGCCTGCGCGAGATGCACGATGCCGGCGCCTACACCGCGGCGCAGGACGAGGCGAGCTGCGTCGTCTTCGGCATGCCGCGCGAGGCGATCAAGCTCGGCGCCGTCGACGACGTGGTGCCGCTGCCCGGCATCGCGCGCTGGATCGTGCAGACGGCAGGCAAGCCGCTGCGCCAGCCGGCCTGAGCGGCGCGGCGAGAACACGGCGGTCATGCCGCCGCGGTGACGCGCCGACTGATGCGGATTCGCGATCGATCGCGTGGACGCTGTCGCGTTCGGGTCTTTGAGGCGATGGCGGGTTCGAGCGCGAGGCTGCGTGATGCGCGGGGATTGCGCGCGCTGCGCCGCGGCCGCGGGCCGTGGGGCCCGTGCGCTCAGACTGCGGCGCCCCGGCGGCTGCGCCACCGGGGTTCGCTCCGCTGCTCGCAGCAAGGGGCGTCGAGCGCGAACTTCGCTGAGCGCCGCTGAACGCGGCGCCGCATAAAGCCCGCGCTCGCCGGTCTGGCGCTGACGCGCCAGACTTCCCCCTCGCTGCTGCGCTGCTCGCCGCCGCAGATTCGCTCCCGGACCCCACAGCCCACGACCACGGCGCAGCGAACACCACCGAGCCCCGCGAAGAAGGGCATTCGAAGCGCTCGGTCGCGCCGCGCAGACTCCTGCAGGAAGCAGGTACCTTCTATGCGGTTGAACTCGAATCGCTTTCACCCGAGGCTCACCGGCACGAAGATCTGCTGCCCGTCGCGCAGCACCAGCAGCGCCACGTGCTGCGGCTGGCCGCGCAGTGCCTCGCGCACCTGCTCCACGCGCTGCACCGGCTTGCCGTTGAGCGCGAGCAGCACGTCGCCCGGCACCACGCCGGCCAGCTGCGCGGGGCCCGAGACCTGCTCCACCAGCAGGCCATGGTCGACGCCGGCGCGGCGCAGCTCGGTCGAATCGAGCGGGCGCACCGCGAGGCCGAGCGTGCCGCCGCCGGCGCGCGCGGTGGCCGCCGTGCGCTCGGGCTCGGCGCGGCCCAGCGTGACCTTCAGCTCCATGCGCGCCTTGTCGCGCCACACGGTGAGATCCACGCGCTCGCCGGGCCGGGCCATGCCGACGCGGCTCGACACATCGCCCGCCACCTGAACCGCCTGGGCGTCGACGGCGGTGATCACGTCGCCCGGCTTCAGCCCGGCCTGCGCGGCCGCGCTGCCCGGCACCACGCTGTCGACCAGCGCGCCCGACGGCGAGGCGAGGCCGAACGAGGCCGCCAGCGGTGCCGTCAGGTCCTGCAGCGTGACGCCCAGCCGCGCATGGTCGACGCGGCCGTGGGCCACGATCTGGTCCTTCACGTGCAGCGCCACGTCGACCGGAATCGCGAACGCCAGGCCCTGGAAGCCGCCGCTTTGCGAGTAGATCTGCGCGTTGATGCCCACCACGCGGCCGGCGGCGTCGAACAGCGGGCCGCCGGAGTTGCCGGGGTTGACCGCGGCGTCGGTCTGGATGAACGGCACCGTGCTGTCGCCGGGCAGCGAGCGGCCCTTGGCGCTGACGATGCCCTGAGTGGCCGTCTGCTCGAAGCCGTAGGGCGCGCCGATGGCGAGCACCCAGTCGCCGACCTGCATCGCGCGCGGATCGCCTAACGTCACCGTCGGCAGGCCCTTGGCGTCGATCTTCAGCACCGCGACGTCGGTGCTGGCATCGCTGCCCAGCACCTTGGCGGCGAACTCGCGCCGGTCGCTCAGCTTCACGGTGACCTGCTTCGCGCCGCGCACCACGTGCGCGTTGGTGAGGACGAGCCCGTCGGCGCTGACGATGAAGCCCGAGCCCTGGCCGCGGAACGGCTGCGCGCCCAGCGGCGGCAGGCGCAGGCCCGGAATGCCGCGGAAGAAGCGGAAGAACGGCTCGTCGGCGCCGGGGTCGTCGCCGTCGTCGTTGTTCTCGGCCATGCCGCCCACGTTGCGCAGCCCGGCCACCGTGACGCCCACCACCGCCGGCCCTTGGGCCTGCACGATGGCGCGGTAGTTCGGCAGCTGGGCCGCGGGCAGCGCGCTCGGCGGTGGCGAAAGCGGTGCCGGCGCGGTGGCTGCTGTCGCGGCCGACGCGGCCGCGGTGGCCGGCGCTTGCGCGGCGGCGGTGTCGTGGTGCAGCCAGGCCGGGAGCGAGAAGGCGTCGGCGGTGCCGGCCGCCAGGGCGAGCGTCGCGACCGCCGAGGCGACCGCAGTGGCAGTGAGCATGCGGGACATGTGAGGCTCCTTGCGTCTACGCGCTGCGCGCAGGGCAGCGCCGTGCGGAGCACTCTAGGCAGCGTGCGTGAGGCGCGCGTGAGGCGAAGGTGAGGCCAAGGTGAGGCGAGAGGTGCGGCGAGAGGGGCGGCGAGAGGGGAGGCCTGGCGCGAGGTTCAGGCCGGTGCCGGGTGGCGCAGCTCCACGCTCAGCCCGCCGCGCGGCGCCGTGGCGAGCCGCACGCCGGCCGCGTGGCGCCTGGCCACCGCCTGCACGATCGCCAGCCCGAGCCCGCTGCCTTCGCCGTCGCGCGCCGCGCCGCGCTGGAAGCGCGCGAACATGCGCTCGCGCTGCTCGGGCGCGATGCCGGGGCCGTCGTCGTCGACGCGCACCAGCCAGCCGCCGCCGTCGGGCGCGCCCACCGTCACGTCGACGTGCGTGCCGCCGTACTTGACCGCGTTGTCGAGCAGGTTGCGGATGGCGCTGCGCAGCGCCGGCGCGTCACCGCGCGCGGCCACCGGCGCCGGCGCGTGCAGCGTGATCGCCACGCCGCCGCGCGCGGCCAGCGGCTCGGCGTCGGCGATGGCCTGGCGCGCCACGTCGGCGAGGTCGATGTCTTCCAGCGGCGCCGCCGCGGCGCCGGGCTCGGCGCGGGCGAGCGCGAGCAGCTGCTCCACCAGATGCGCGGCGCGGTCGACGCCGGCGCGCAGCTGCGCGATGGCTCCTTCCTGCGCGGCTCCGGCGGGCGTGCCCTGCAGCAGGCCGATCTGCAGCTTCAGCGCGGTGAGCGGCGTGCGCAGCTCGTGCGCGGCGTCGGCCACGAAATGGCGCTGCGCCTCGAACGCCACGCCCAGGCGTTCGAGCAGGCCGTTGAAGGCGCCGACCAGCGGCTGCAGCTCCTGCGGCAGGCCATCGGCGGGCAGCGGGTGCAGGCTCTCGGCCTCGCGCGAGCGTGCCGCCCGCACCACGCGCTGCAGCGGCGCGAGCGACACGCCGATCAACCACCACAGCCCCAGCGCCACGATCGGCGCGGCAAAGGCGATCGGCAGCACGCTGCGCAGCGCGGCCGCCGCGGCGAGGCGCCGCCGCACCGCGAGCGGTTGCGCCACCTGCACCACGCGCAGCGGCGTGGCGGCGGCGAAGACGCGCCAGTCCTCGCCGGCCAGCCGCACCGCGCTGAAGCCGAGCACGGCGCGCGGCGGCAGCGCCTGCGTCAGCCCCTGCGGGCGGCTGGTGTACAGCGCGAGGCCCTCCACCGACCACACCTGCACCACGTAGTCGAACTCGGGGTTGGCCAGCGCCTCGCGCTCGTCGTCGGCGATGCGGCCCTGGTCGCGCAGCGACAGCGCCGTCTGCCGCAGGTGGTAGTCGAACAGCTCGTCGGCCTCGGCGCGCACGCTCACGTAGGTGGCGCCGGCCACGGCGAGCGCGCTCACGCCGGCCAGCGCGAGCAGGAAGGCGAACAGCCGCGCGCGCAGGCTCCGCAGCGCAGCAGCCATGGCGCGCTAGGCGTCCTTGGCGCCGTCCTTGGCCGGGCCGGCGTAGTAGCCGAGGCCGCGCACGGTGTGCAGCAGATCGTCGCCGAGCTTCCGGCGCAGCTGGTGCATGTAGACGCTGATGGCGTTGCTCTCCAGCTCCTCGCCCCAGCCGTAGAGCCGGTCCTCGAGCTGCGCGCGCGAAACGATGGCGCCGGGGCGCTCGAGCAGCGCCTGCAGCAGCGCGAACTCGCGCGCCGACAGCAGCACCGGCCGCCCGCCGCGCGTGACCTCGCGCGTGGCCGGGTCGAGCGCGAGGTCGGCCACTTTCAACGCGGTGTCGGCGCGGCCGCCGTGGCGGCGGCTCACCGCGCGCAGCCGCGCCAGCAGCTCGTCGAGCTCGAAGGGTTTGACGAGGTAGTCGTCGGCGCCGCTGTCCAGGCCCGACACCTTGTCGGGCAGCGCATCGCGCGCGGTGAGCACGATCACCGGCGTGGTGTCGCCGCGCGCGCGCAGGCTCTTCAGCACCGCGAGGCCGTCGCGCTGCGGCAGGCCGAGGTCGAGCAGCACGGCGTCGAAGCGTTCGCTGGCGAGCACGGCGTCGGCGGCGCGGCCGTCGCGCACCCAGTCGCAGGCCATGGCCTGGCGCCGCAGCGCCTCGCGCAGGCTCTCGCCGATCATGGTGTCGTCTTCGACCAGCAGCACGCGCATGGCGGCGATGATGCCAGCCCACCCCTGCGCCCGCGTGAGGCGAGCGTGAAGACCCGACTGCGGCGCGCGCTCGCGCGGCTGCGCGCGCCCGGAAGGCAACTCAGCGTTTCAGGCCGGCGCAGGCATCGCGCCGCGGCTCCGCCATCGGCTTGGCGCCGCGCTCCTTGGCGCGGGCCACCATCTGCTCGTGCTGCTGCGTCTGGTAGGCCTTGCACTCGTCGTAGGTCTTCATCGCCTGCATGCGAGCGCGGTGTTCGCTGCGCTCCTGCGGCGTCATCAGGGCCCAGCCGGGCGTGTAGTTCGAGCCCCAGCGTCCTGCGCCGCGGCCTGCGCCCGGGCCCATGCCCATGCCACGCATCCCGCCCATGCCCATGCCACCCATGCCTGCGGGTCCACCGGGCGCACTGGCACCCGGCCCGGCGCCGGGCGCGCTGGCGGGCTGCGCCAGCGCCAGCGCGGCGGTGAGCGATATGCACGATGCGATCAGGGTCTTGCGCAACAGCTTCATGTGCTACTCCTGCTCCAACAGAGCGATGCACCCACCATAGCCACGCGCCGCTCGAGGGGCATTGCGGCCTCTCAAGGCCAGGCGCGTCATCGCGTGCCGCGTGCGCGATCGCAACGCCGCTGCCTGTGCCACCATCGCGGCCATGAACACCGCGCGCGTATTGACGCGCCGCGCCTGAGCCGCACCGGGCACACCGAACCGCAAGCACTGCGAGGTCGACCCTGCAAGAGCATCGAGCCAGCCGCACGGCCCTGGGCACCGCGCTGATGCGCGCGCTGCACAGCCGGGCCGACCCCGCGCCGCTGATCGACGATCCGTGGGGCGACCGGCTGGTGCCGCCCGAGGCGATCGACGCGCTGCGCGAGCGCGCGGGCGCCGTGGCGGGCACGTCGGATGCACGGGTGGATGCCCATCTGCGCGCCAGCGCTGCCTACACGTCGGTCATCACGCGGGCCCGGTTCGCCGAGGATGCACTGCACGCGGCCGTGGCGCGCGGCGCCACGCAGTACGTGATCGTCGGCGCCGGGTTCGACAGCGATGCGCTGCGCGCGATCGCCGCCTGCGCGGCACCGGGCAGCGAGCTGGTGTTCAGCTACCAGCGCGCCACGAAGCGCGCGCTCGCGTGGTGCGGGCCGATCTCGGCCGACAGCGCGGCATTCGGGCCGATGCGGCGCTCGACGAGCCATGCGGCCGATGCTTCGGCCAGCAGCGCAGCGCCGGCCACGTCGGCCCAGCGGTGGCGGTGCGCCGCGACCCGCGTGTGCCCGACGTAGAGCGCCGCCGCATAGAGCGGCAGCGCCGCCTCGACGCCGTGACGCTGGCGCACGTAGGCCGCGGCCGAGAAGGCGCGCGCCGCGTGGCCCGACGGGAACGACAGGTCGTTGCTGCCATCGGGCCGCTCGGAGTGCACCGCGTGCTTCAGCGCCTCGGCGCCGGCCGTGGTGGCCACGAAGGCGAGGCCGTATTGCCAGGCGCCCTCGCGATCGCCGCGCCACAGCTCGGTGCCCAGCGTGGCCAGCGGGATCGCGCTGGCCAGCACGTCGCCGGCGCGCCGCTCGGTCCAGGCCCGCGCAGACGCTGCGGCGCACAGCGCGAGCAGCAGGCTGACGCCTGCGACGCCCAACGCCGCCAGCGGCGATCGGGCCCGGCGGCAGCGTGCGCGCTTCGGTGCGCGTCGATTCATGTCGTGAGCTGCGCGCTGCAAGGGGCCTCACGCGATCTGATTGACGAGTGCGGCCTCGCCGCGCCACAGGCGCTCGAGATTGTCGAGCAGGATGTCGATCACCGCGTCTTCGTAGCGCTGCGTCTCGCCGGCGGTGTGCGGCGTGATCAGCACGTTGGGCATTGCCCACAGCGGCGAGGCAGCCGGCAGCGGCTCCTCGCGCGTCACGTCGAGCGCGGCGGCGGCGATGCGCCGCTGCTGCAGCGCCTCGATCAATGCGCTCTCGTCGACGACGCGGCCGCGCGCCACGTTGACGAGATGCGCCGTGGGCTTCATCGCGGCCAGCGCCGCGGCATCGATCAGGCCCTCGGTCTGCGGTGTGAGCGGGCAGGCGAGCGCCACGATGTCGGCCTCGGGCAGCAGATCGCGCAAGCTGCCCTGACCGTGCACGGCATCCACCCCGGCGGGCGCGCCGCCCGACGGGTCGCGCCGGACGGCGATCACGCGCAGGTCGAAGGCCTTGGCCAGCCGCGCCAGCCGCGCGCCGATGCGGCCCAGGCCCACGATCAGCAGCGTCTTGCCGCCAAGCTCGTCTTCGCGCGCGGCGATGTCGCCGATCATGCCGCGCCAGCGCCGCGCGTTCTGGTTGTCGCGCGCCTCGGGCAGGCGGCGCTGCAGCGCGAGCATCAGCGCCATCGCGTGTTCGGCCACCGCATGCGCGTTCACGCCGGCGGCGCTGGCCAGCCGGATGCCGCGCTCGCGCAGCAGCGCGCGGTCGTACTGGTCGGTGCCGGCGCTGATCGACTGGATGAAGCGCAGCCGCGGCGCGAGGGCCGCGTAGGCGTTCTTCCACATCATCGACACCACCAGCACGTCGGCCTCGGGCAGGCGCTGCACCAGCTCGTCGGCGCTGCCGACCTGGAAGTGCGCGATGCCGGTGCCGCGCTGCGCGAAGCGCTCGGCCATGCGGTAGGCGGCGTGGGCGAAGCAGATCGTCGTGCGGTCGCGCGCGGGCAGCATGGGTGGTCCTCCGGCATGTGGACCGCCAAGTGTGCCTCGACGCCGCGTCGCGCTGCACGCGGCTCGCGCGGCTACAACCCCCTGCTGTCGAATCCGCTGGGGCGCAGCGTGGCGCTGCGGGCGACCTGGGCGATCCGGTAGCTGGTTATGTAGCAAGGTACATAAACATTGCGGTAGACTGCGCAACCGTCGCTGTTCGTCGATCGACCGATGTACCGCCTTGCGCTCCTGATCGCGGCCTGCCTGTTCTCGACCGTCGCGGCGGCCGCCGACGTGCAGGTCGCCGTCGCCGCCAACTTCGCCGGGCCGCTGCAGCGCATCGCCGAGGCCTTCGGCGCCGCCACCGGCCATCGCCTCGTGGTGTCCAGCGGCGCGACGGGCAAGTTCTACACGCAGATCGTGTCGGGCGCGCCGTTCGAGGTGCTGCTGGCGGCCGACGACGAGACGCCGGCGCGGCTCGTGGCCGAGGGCCACGCCGTGGCCGGCACGGCGTTCACCTATGCGATCGGCCGGCTGGTGCTGTGGAGCGCGCAGCCCGGGCTGGTCGATGCGCAGGGCGCGGTGCTCGCCAGCGACGCCATCAGGCACATCGCGATCGCCAATCCGAAGGTCGCGCCCTATGGCGCCGCCGCGATGCAGGTGCTTCGCTCGCGCGGCCTGGCACAGGCGCTGGCGCCCAGGCTCGTCACGGCCGAGAGCATCGCGCAGGCCTTTCAGTTCGTCGCCACCGGCAACGCCGAGATCGGATTCGTCGCGCTGTCGCAGGCGGCAGCGCCGGGCAAGCCGGCTGCTGGCTCATGGTGGCTCGTGCCGCAGAACCTGCACGACGAACTCGAGCAGGGCGCCGTGCTGCTGCGCGCCGGCGCCGGCAATCCCGCAGCGCGCTCGCTGCTCGCGTTCCTGAAGTCCGATGCAGCGCTGCAGCTGATTCGCGAACACGGCTACGGCGTGCCCGCTCCGTGATCGGCCACCTGCACGGGCGATGCTGAACCCGGCCGAGTGGAGCGCCGTGCGCCTGACCGCGCAGCTGGCGGCGCTGAGCACGCTGCTGCTGATCGGCGTCGGCACGCCGATCGCCTGGTGGCTGGCGCGCACGCGATCGCGCGTCAAGCCGCTGGCCGCGGCGCTGGTGGCCATGCCGCTGGTGCTGCCGCCCACGGTGATCGGCTTCTATCTGCTGGTGCTGATGGGCCCGCAGGGCGCGGTGGGGCAGCTCACGCAGGCGCTCGGGCTCGGCCGCCTGCCCTTCACCTTCGCCGGGCTGGTGGTGGCGTCGGTGATCTACTCGCTGCCGTTCGTGGTGCAGCCGCTGCAGCAGGCGTTCGAGGCGATTCCCGAGCGCAGCCTCGAAGCCGCGGCCACGCTGCGCGCGGGCCCGTGGGACCGCTTCGCCACGATCGCGCTGCCGCTGGCGCGCCCTGGCTTCGTGACCGCCGGCGTGCTCGGCTTCGCGCACACGGTGGGCGAATTCGGTGTCGTGCTGATGATCGGCGGCAACATCCCCGACAAGACGCGCGTGCTGTCGGTGGCGCTGTATGACCATGTCGAGGCCACCGAGTTCGCGCAGGCGCATCGCCTCGCCGCGGGCATGGTGGTGTTCGCGCTCGCCGTGCTGGTGACGCTGTACGCCGTGAACCGGCCGCGGCGCGAACGCGCGGAGCCTGCCGCATGATCGAGGCGCGCCTCAACCTGCCGCGGCGCGGCTTCGCGCTCGATGTGGACCTGTCGCTGCCGTCGCGCGGCGTGACGGCGCTGTTCGGCCCGTCGGGCTGCGGCAAGACCACGCTGCTGCGCGCGCTCGCGGGGCTGGAGCGCGCCGCCGGGCGCGTGGCGGTCGACGGCGTCGCGTGGCAGGACGACGCGTCGCAGGTCTTCGTGCCCACGCACCGGCGGCCGATCGGCTACGTGATCCAGGAGGCGGCGCTGTTCCCGCACCTGAGCGTGCAGGGCAATCTGCGCTACGGCCTGGTGCGCGCGGGGGGCAGCGCACCGCGCATCGCGCTCGATGCGACGGTCGCGCTGCTCGGCATCGGCCACCTGATGGACAGGCGACCCGACACGCTCTCGGGCGGCGAGCGCCAGCGCGTGGCGATCGCGCGCGCGCTCGCCACGCAGCCGGCGCTGGTGCTGATGGACGAGCCGCTCGCCGCGCTCGACCCCGCACGCAAGGCCGAATTGCTGCCCTACCTGGATCGCATGCACGAGGAGCTGGGGCTTCCGATCGTCTACGTGAGCCACGCCATCGACGAGGTGGCGCGGCTGGCCGATCACCTGGTGCTGCTCGCGGCCGGGCGCGTGCAGGCCGAGGGGCCCGTGGCCGACATGCTGGCCCGGCTCGACCTGCCGGTGGCGCGGGGCGACGAGGCCGGCGTCGTGCTCGACGGCGTGATCGGCGAGCGCGACGAGCGCTGGCAGCTCGCGCGGCTCGATGTCGACGGCCCGGCCTGCCGCTTCTGGGCGCGCGACCAGGGCTTGCCGCCGGGGCGACGCGTGCGCTTACGCGTGCTCGCGCGCGACGTGAGCCTGGCCCGCGTGGCGCAGACCGGCAGCAGCATCGGCAACCAGCTGCCCGGCACCGTCGAGGCGATCGCCGACGACGAGCACCCGGCGCTCGCGCTGGTGCGCGTGCGGGTGGGCCGCGCGCCGATCGTGGCCCGGCTCACGCGGCGCTCGATCGATGCGCTCGGTCTCGCGGCCGGCCTGTCCGTGTGGGTGCAGGTGAAGACCGTGGCGTTGATGGAGTGAGCGTGAGCGAAGGGAGACTGCTCAGTGGCGAGTTGCGCCTGGCAGGCCGGCTCGACGAGCGCTTCTTCGCGCTGCTGCAGGCCATCCGAGACACCGGCTCGATCAACAAGGCCGCGCGCACCGCGGGCCTCAGCTACAAGGGCGCCTGGCTGATGCTCGAATCGGCCGGCAACCTGGCACACGAACCGCTGCTGCACACCGAGCGCGGCGGCACCACGCTCGCACCGGCTGCGCTCGCGCTGCTCGACGCCTGGCGCCGGCTGCGCGACGCCCACCTCGCGTTCCTGCGCAGGCAGGAAGACAAGCTCGACCAGTTGCCGGCCCTGCACGGGCTGCTCCGGAGGATGTCGATGAAGACCACTGCCCGCAACCAGTTCGCCGGCACCGTCAAGGCCTTGCAGCGCGGCCCCGTGTCGGCCACGGTGACGATCACGCTCAAGAGCGGCGACGACATCACGGCCACGATGACCGCCGACGCGGCCAAGCGGCTGAAGCTCGCGAAGGGCCAGGAGGCGCTCGCGCTGGTCAAGGCCTCGGCGGTGGTGCTGGTGAGCGACTTTGCCGGCTGGCAGCTCTCGGCGCGCAACCAGCTCGCGGGCACGGTGTCGCGCCTCGAGCGCGGGGCCGTGTCGTCGCTGGTGGTGCTCACGCTGCCCGGTGGCGCGCACATCACCGCAAGCGTGACCAACGAGGGCGTCGAGGCCCTGGGGCTCGAGGTCGGCGCCGCGGCGACGGCGGTGTTCAAGGCCTATGCGGTGATGGTGGCGACGCGGACAGGCCGCCCGGGCGCCGCGCGAGCGAGGCCAGCGCGGCCTGCGCCACCAGCGTGAAGCTGAGCATCACCAGCGCCAGGTTCACCTGCGACTCGTGCGGCACCCAGCCCACGGCATAGGCGCCGAGCGCACCGATCAGCTGCTGCATCACGCCGGCGACGGCGGCCGCCGAGCCGGCCAGCGCGCCCACCGCGCCGACGGTGCGCGCCAGCGTCGGCGGCATCAGCAATCCGTGCCCCATGCCGAGCAGCATCAGCGGCAGCGAGAACGCGAGCGGATGGCGTGCGCCCGCCACGCCGAGCGCGAGCATCGCCACGATGCCGCTCAGCGTGAGTGCCTGCCCGGCGCGCATCAGCCACGGTTCGCCGCGCCGCTGCACGAGCCGGCTGCAGGTGAAGTTGCCGGCGATGTACGACAGCGGCACCGTCATGATGTAGAAGCCCACGCTCGCCGGCCCCACGCCCAGATGCGCGAGCACCAGCGGCGCGCCGCTCAGGAAGGCATAGAACGCCGCCACGGTGAACGACAGCACCGCCACGTGCAGCACGAAGCCGCGGTGCCCGAGCAGCGTGGCGTAGGCGCCGGCCAGCGCGCGCGCGCCGCCGCGCGCGCGTGCGCTCGCCCCGGGCGGCGGGCGATCGTCGGGCAGGCCGCGCCAGGCCGCCACCAGCAGTGCGGCGGCGAGCAGCGCCATCGCCACGAAGGCGGCCTGCCAGCCCAGGTGCACATGCATCTGCCCGCCGACGATGGTGGCCGTGGGCGGGATCAGGCCCATCGCCATGCCCACGTAGGCCATCACGCGCGTGCGTTGCGCGCCGGTGAAGAGATCCTGCACGATGGCGCGGCCGGCCACCATGCCGGCGGCCGCGCCGGCGCCTTGCAGCGCGCGCGCGGCGATCAGCGCGTCGATGCGCGTGGCCAGCGCCGCCAGCACGGCGCCCGCGGCGGCGAGCGCGAGGCCGATCATCAGCACGCGGCGGCGGCCCTGGCGGTCGGACCACGGGCCGTGCACCAGCTGCAGCGTGCCGTAGCTGAGCACGTAGGCGCTGAAGGTCAGCTGAACCGCGGCCGGCGAGGCGTCGAAGGCGCGGCTCCATTCGGGCATCGACGGCAGGCAGATCGTCATCGCGAGCAGGCCGTAACCGATCTGCGCCACGACGTTGGCCACGCGCCAGGGGCTCGGCGCGGAAATCGGTGAAGGTGGAGTCATCGCGCAGGCTGCAGCAGGGCCTGCATTGTCGCGTGCGGGCCTCGCACGCCGCGCATGGAACCCATTGCTTGCAACGGGCGACTCCCCCAGAATCGCCGCCGGCATTGTTGTCAACCACAAACACGAAGGAGACCCAGCATGCCTCACTTCCGATCACTCGTGGCGCTGACCACGCTCGGCGCCGCACTGGGCGCTGCCTGGGCGCAGCAGGCGCCCGCCGACGAGCCCGGCTGGGCCAAGGGTCGGCCGAAGACCGAGACGGCGATGAAGATGGCGCCGGTGCCGGCGTTTCCGATCCCCACGCCGGCCGATCAGCTGCCGGTGAAGAAGTTCAAGCTGCCGCCCGGCTTCAAGGCCGAGGTGTGGGCCTCGGGCGTGCTCGACGCGCGCAGCCTGCGCCAGGGGCCGAAGGACACCATCTTCGTCAGCACGCTGTTCGTCGGCAACAAGGTCTACGCGATTCCCGAGAAGGGCAAGCACGAGGCCAAGGTGATCATCGACAAGATGGAGATGGCCGCCGGCATCGAGTACCACAAGGGCTCGCTGTTCGTGGCCACCAACACGAAGATCTACCGCTGGGACAACGTCGACGACAGACTCGACAAGCTCGGCGAAGGCAAGGTCATCTACGACAAGATGCCCGGCGGCGGCGACCACAGCTGGAAGTACCTGCGCATCAAGGACGAGCGCCTCTACTACGAGGTGGGCGGGCCGTGCAACATCTGCGATCCCGGCGAATGGGCCAAGATCTACAGCATCAAGCTCGACGGCAGCGACATGCAGGTCTACGCCTCGGGCGTGCGCAACACCGTGGGCTTCGACTTCGACCCCAAGGACGGCTCGCTCTGGTTCACCGACAACGGCCGCGACTGGTTCAGCGAGGAGCTGCCCAACGACGAGCTGAACCACGTGACGCAGCCGGGCAAGCAGCACTTCGGATTCCCGTACTGCCACCAGGGCAACATCCCCGACCCGGAGTTCGGCTGGGGCAAGAACTGCGACGACTACACCAAGCCCGCCGCGCTGCTCGGGCCGCACGCGGGTTCGCTGGGCCTGAAGTTCTACACCGGCAAGATGTTCCCGGCCAAGTACCGCGGCGCGATGTTCATCGCCAAGCACGGGCCGTGGAACCGCACGCAGAAGTACAACGGCGTGTTCGTCGCGTGGCCCGACGGCAAGGGCGGCGCGAAGGTCGAGCCGTTCATGACCGGCTTCGTCGAGAACAACCAATACCTCGGCCGGCCGGTGGACTTTCTGGTGATGAAGGACGGCTCGCTGCTCGTCAGCGACGACCACGCCGGAGCGATCTACCGCATCAGCTACGGCAAGTGACGATGGCGCGGCGGCGCGGCCCTGCCCGGGGCATTGCCGCGCTGGCCTGCGCCGCGCTCGTCGCCGGCAGCGCGCCCGCGCAGACGCCGGCGAAGAAGGCCGCGCGCCCGGCGCGTGCGCCGGCGAGCACCGCTGCGGCGGCGAGCGAGCCGGCCGCCGCGGCCGACAGCGCGCGATACGCACAGCGCTTCGCAGCCGAATGCACCCCCTGCCACGGCCCGGGCGGGCGCAGCGAGAAGCCCGGCGTGCCGGTGCTCGCGGGGCAGCACAGCTTCTACGTCATCACGCAGCTGTTCCTGTTCCGCGAGGGCCGCCGCGACAACGCCGAGATGAGCGGCGTCGCCAAGACGATGACCGACGCCGACCTGCGCGGCTTCTCCGCGTACATCGGCACGCTGGCGCCGCAGCCGGCGCCGGTGGCGCCCGTTGCCGCCGACCCGGTGCGCATGAGCAACGGCCGCGCGCTGGCGCAGCTGCACAAGTGCAACTTCTGCCACGGCGCCGATTTCGCCGGCGGCCAGCAGGTGCCGCGCATCGCCGGCCAGCGCGAGGAGTATCTGAGCGGCACGCTGCAGGGCTTTCGCACCGGCAAGCGCCCGGGCTACACGCAGGCCATGATCGGTGCGACGGCGACGATCTCGGCCGAAGACCTCGACACGCTGGCCTACTACGCCGCGCACTTCAGCGCTGCACCGGCGGCAAAATAAGCCGGCAAAGCCGGAGCCCCGACTTGAGCGACAAGCCGCAACCCACCACGCGCAGCGCCTACCGCCACTTCACGCCGATCAGCACGCGCTGGGCCGACAACGACGCCTACGGGCATGTCAACAACGTCGTCTACTACGCCTGGTTCGACACCGCGGTGAACAAGCAGCTCATCGACGCCGGCGTGCTCGACGTGGCGGCGAATCCGGTGGTCGGGCTGGTGGTCGAGACGCGTTGCACGTACTTCTCGTCGATCGGGTTCCCGCAGCCGGTGCAGGTGGGGCTCAAGGTCGTGCAGCTGGGCAAGAGCAGCGTGCGCTACGAGCTGGGCGTGTTCCGCGACGCCGAGATCCTGGCCTCGGCGGTGGGCGAGTTCGTGCATGTGTACGTCGACCGCGCCACCAACCGGCCGGTGCCGATCCCGCAGCCGGTGCGCTCGGTGCTCGAGGCGCTGCGGGCCTGAGCCTGCGGATGCGGGCTCCGTGCGCGCGGTCACACAGGTCCGGCGCGCGCTGCCGCACAATCGCCACAGCAAGGAATCTCAGGAGAACATCATGCCCATCTTCGAATATGCCTGCGCCGACTGCGGCCGCGAGTTCGAGGCCCTGGTGCGCAGCGACACCACGCCCGAGTGCCCGGCCTGCCACGGCACGCACCTGAACAAGCAGCTGTCGGTGTTCGCCACCGCCGAGAGCGAGCCCAAGATGCCGGCGATGGCCGATGGCCCGTGCGGCAACTGCGGCCACCCCGACGGCCCGGGCGCCTGCGCATTTCACTGAGCACGTCCGCGGCGGCGCTCGCGGCGCTATCGAGCGCATGAGCACTGCGCACCCGTTCTTCGGCCCCGAGCACGAGGCGCTGCGCGACACGATCCGTCGCTTCGTCGCCGCGCGCGTGCTGCCCGAGGCCGACGCCTGGGAGCGCGAGGGCCGCGTGCCGCGCGAGGTGCTGCGCGAGATGGGCACGCTCGGGCTGCTGGGCATTCGCTACCCGAGCGCCTACGGCGGCAGCGAGCTCGACACGCTGGCCACCGTGGTGCTGGCCGAGGAGCTGGGCCGAAGCAGCTACGGCGGCTTCGCGGTGACGGTGCTGGTGCACACCGACATGGCGAGCCCGCACCTGGTGAACGCCGGCACGCCGGCGCAGCTGGCGCGCTGGCTGCCCGACGTGATCGCCGGCCGCACCATCTGCGCCATCGCGATGACCGAGGCCGACGCCGGCAGCGACCTGGCGTCGATGCGCACGCGCGCGCGCCGCGACGGCGAAGGCGTTGACGCGCCGTGGGTGCTCGACGGCGGCAAGATGTTCATCACCAACGGCGTGCACGGCGACCTGTTCTTCGTCGCCGCCAAGACCGGCGAGCCGGGGCGCAACCGCGACATCACGATGTTCATCGTCGAGCGCGGCACGCCGGGCTTTCGCGTCGCGCGCACGCTCGACAAGCACGGTTGGCTCAGCAGCGACACCGCCGAGCTGGTGTTCGAGAACTGCCGCATCCCCGCCGGCCACGTGCTCGGCGAGCCCGGCAAGGGCTTCTACGCGCTGATGAAGAACCTGCAGAACGAGCGCATCGTGCTCGGCGCGCAGGCGATGGGCGAGGCCGCGCGCGCAATCGAGCTGACGCTGCAATGGGTGACGCAGCGCCAGGCCTTCGGCGCGCCGTTGTGGGACAAGCAAACGATCCGCCAGCGCCTGGCGATGCGCGCGGCGCAGGTCGAGGCCGCCCGCGCGCTGGTGTACCAGACGGCCTGGCGCGACGCGCAGGGCCAGCAGGTGACGAAGGAGGTGTCGATGGTCAAGGCGCTGTGCGGCACGCTGGTCAACGAGGTGATGTTCGACTGCGTGCAGTTCCACGGCGGCATGGGCTACATGCGCGGCGCCGCGATCGAGCGCATGGCGCGCGATGCGCGCATCCAGGCCATCGGCGGCGGGGCGACCGAGGTGATGCTGGAGGAGGTGGCGAAGCGCTTGGTGTGAGGCCGCCCGTAGGTCGTTTGCACAGGCGCCGGGCGCCTCGGCGTCAGCGGCGCGGCGTGGTGAACGGGTTGAGCACCGGCACGCCCAGGGCCTTGAAGTCGGCCACGTTGCGCGTCACCACGGTGAGCCGGTGCACCTGCGCGGTGGCGGCGATCATCGCGTCTTCGTACAGGGTGTTCGAGCGGCGGTGCATCAAGCGCGCCCAGGCGCGAAAGGCGGTGCCGTCCATCGGCAGCACCTGCATCGAGCGCGCCAGCTGGCCCAGCCAGGCCTCGATGTCGGCGGCCTTGGCCGCGCTTTGTTCGCGCGTGAGTTCGATGCCGGCCTGGATTTCGCCCAGGGTCACGGCCGAAAGGTGCAGCACCGCGTCGTCGGCTGCACGCAGCCAGGCCAGCACGCCGCCGTGGGGGCGGGGCTTGCGCAGCTCGGAGACGACGTTGGTGTCGAGCAGGTACATCGCCGCGTCAGCGCGCGGCCACGATCTTGCGGCGCCGCGCGGTGCCGCGGGCCGGCACCAGGGCGTCGGTGCGTGCAGCCTCCTGCAGCAGCAGCGCCTTCAACGACGGGCGGTCGGCGGCCGCCAGGCGGCGCCATTCGTCCACCGGCACCAGCACCGCCGCCTCGGCGCCGCGGCGGGTCACCAGCTGCGGGCCTTCGGCCAGGCAGGCATCGAGGAATTCGCTGAAACGCGCCTTGGCGTCCTGCACGGGCCAGGTGTGCACGGTGGGTTCCTTCTGACCAGTTGGCTGACCAGTTTAACTCACCTCGCGGCGCGCTGCACGGGGTTCAGGCCGAACCCCGGTCGCGCGGCGCCTCGAACCCCGCGCACGGATCCGGCCGCGACGCCGGCTCGGTGCGCACCACGTGGTCGAAGACGCGATCGAACGGACCCAGCTCGTCGGCCGGCATGTCGCGCTCGACGAAGCCCACGCTCACCGAGCGCGCGGCGTCGGCCGCGTCGAGCCAGCGCGGCACGCCGATGTCGCGTCGCACATGGCCGTTGCCGGCGAGCAGCACCGCGCCGCGCTCGCCGTGCCGGCGCAGCAGGTGCGCGAGCGCGGCGTCGCGTGCGAACTGCGCGCGGGCCATCGTGGCCCACATCGATCGCGGCAGCGCGCCGCAGTGGCCGCGGTCGATCTCGCTTTCCTGCGCGGCCTGCCAGGCGGCCTCCGGCGGGCGCGCCAGCCGCCAGGCGGCCACGCGCTCGGCGCCGCGCGCGGCCTCGTAGCCGTCACGAATGACGCGCGAGGCGGTGGCGCGCGACACGTTGCCGGCCAGCAGCGGCAACTCGTGGTCGAGCGCGATCGCGATCAGCGGCGCGTAGTCGTCCCAATGCCAGCCCTTGGCCGCGCCGGTGGCGGCGATCAGCGCCCGTGCATCGCGCGGCTTGTCGCGTCGCGCGCGATCGATCAGCTCCTGCTGCTCGAGGTCGAACTGCTCCATCACCACCGCCGGCCGCCAGCCGGCCGCGCACGCCGCGCGCAGCGCCTGTGCGCGCAGCCGGTGGTGGATCGGGTTGTCGTGCACCTCGCCGAGCAGCGCCAGCGTGCGGCCCTGCAAGGCGCCGCTCCAGGCGGCGGACTCGGGTGGCCGCATCGCGCAGCCGGGCAGCGTCGATGCCAAGCCTGCCGCTGCGGCGAGCGCCGGCAGCGTGAGCAGCATCTCGCGGCGCGACCGGGCGCTGGCGCCGAGCTCGCTGCGGGTGTTGCGGACAAGGCGTCGCATGACAGGCATGAGCGCATTCTGACGGCCGCGTTCCCGATGCAGGCACACTGCGGGTCAATGAATGCAACGATGCCGCTGCGCCGCCTCGGGCTGGACCCTGCGCTGACCGTGATCGCCGCCGGCGTGTGCGCCGCGCTGCACGTGGGCAAGCTGCCGCCGGCGATCGCCGCGCTGCAGGCCGCGCTCGGGCTCACGCTGGTGCAGGCCGGCTTCCTGCTGTCGCTGGTGCAGCTGGCGGGCATGTCGCTCGGCGTCGCATTCGGCCTCGCGGCCGACACGCTGGGCCCGCGGCGCAGCGTGCTGCTGGGGCTGGCCACGCTGTCGCTGGCCAGCGCGCTCGGCGGCCTGTCCGATGCCGTGCCGCTGCTGATGCTGCTGCGCGCAGTGGAGGGCTTCGGCTTCCTGCTCGTGGTGCTGCCGGCGCCGGGGCTGGTGCATCGCCTGGCCGCGCCCGGCCGTTCGAGCGTGCTGCTCGGCATCTGGGGTGCCTACATGCCGATCGGCACCGCGGTGGCGCTGCTGAGTGGCCCGCTGTGGATCGAGGCCTTCGGCTGGCGCGCGTGGTGGTGGCTGCTGGCGGCGATCTCGGCTGCGATGGCCATCGTGTTTGCGCAGGTGCTGCCGGCGGCGGGCGATGCGCCCGCGCAGGCAGGCCCCGATGCCGGCGCCTGGGTCGCGCGCGTGCGGCGCACGCTCGGCACGCGCGGGCCCTGGCTGGTGGCGGTGAGCTTCGCGATGTACTCGAGCCAGTGGCTGTCGGTGATCGGCTTCCTGCCGACGATCTACACGCAGGCCGGCATCTCGGGCGCCACCACCGGCGCGCTCACCGCGCTGGCCGCCGCGGTGAACATGAGCGGCAACATGGCCGCGGGCCGCCTGCAGCATGCCGGCATCGCGCCGACGCGGCTGCTCGCGATCGGCTTCGTCATCATGGGGCTGGCCGCAACCGCGGCGTTTGCCGGCGGCCCCGGGCAGGGCCTGCCGCCGGCTGCGCGCTACGCGGCGGTGCTGCTGTACTCGGCCGTCGGCGGCCTCATACCTGGCACGCTGTTCGCGCTGGCGGTGCGCCTGGCGCCCGATGCGCAGACGCTCGGCACCACGGTGGGCTGGGTGCAGCAGTGGTCGGCGTTCGGCCAGTTCGCCGGCCCGCCGCTGGTGGCGTGGATCGCGAGCCGCGCCGGCGGCTGGCAGTTCACCTGGCTGGCCACCGGCGCCTGCGCTGCCGTGGGCCTCGTGCTGATGACGCACATCCGCCGCCAGCTGGCGCCTTGACCTGGGCGCGGCGACTGCGCATGCCGGCATGGCACCATCGGCGGCCATGAAGCCCGCCGCCGCGCTCGATGCCGCGACCCTCGCCGTGCTGATGCGCGCCGAGCATGGTGATCCCTATGCCGTGCTCGGGCTGCATGCCGAAGGCGATGGCTGGTGGATCCGCACGCTGCTGCCCGGCGCGCGCGAGGTGCTCGCATGTCGCGCCGACGATAACGCGCCGATCGCGCCGCTGCTGCGGCAAGGTGCGAGCGACGTGTTCGCGGCGCGCGTCGAAGGCCCGCGCACGCGTTTCGCGTACCGGCTCGAGGTGCTGTGGTCCACCGGCGAGCGCTCGCGCATCGACGATCCCTACCGCTTCGCGCCGCTGCTCGGCGACGTCGACCTCTGGCTGCTCGCCGAAGGCACGCACCACCGGCCGTTCGAGCGCCTCGGCGCGCACCTCGTCGAGCACGAGGGCGTGGCCGGCGTGCGCCTCGCGGTATGGGCGCCCAACGCCACGCGCGTGTCGGTGGTGGGCGACTTCAACCAGTGGGACGGCCGCCGCCACATGATGCGGCTGCGCCGCGAGGCCGGCGTGTGGGAGGTGTTCGTGCCGCAGATGGCCGCGGGTGACCTCTACAAGTACGAGCTGCGCGGGGCCGACGGCGCGCTCACGCTGCGCGCCGACCCCTACGCCTTCGCGGCCGAGCTGCGGCCGGGCACCGCCTCGCGCGTCGAGCGCCTGCCGCCCAAGGTGGCGCGAACCGCCGAGCGCAAGGCGGCCAACGCGTTCGAGGCGCCGATCAGCATCTACGAGGTGCACCTCGGCTCGTGGCGCAGGGCGGACGGCCAGCGCTGGCTCGGCTACCGCGAACTCGCGCAGACGCTGGTGCCCTATGCGCGCGACCTCGGCTTCACGCACCTCGAGCTGCTGCCGGTGCACGAGCATCCGTTCGACGGCTCGTGGGGCTACCAGCCGACCGGGCTCTACGCACCGACCTCGCGCTTCGGCAGCCCGGCGGACTTTCGCGCCTTCGTCGAGGCCGCGCATGCGGCCGGGCTCGGCGTGATCCTCGACTGGGTGCCGGCGCACTTTCCGGCCGATGCGTTCGCGCTCGCGCGCTTCGACGGCACGCATCTGTACGAGCATGCCGATCCGCGCGAGGGCCTGCACCGCGACTGGAACACGCTGATCTACAACTTCGGCCGCGCCGAGGTGCGCAACTTCCTGGTCGGCAACGCGCTGTACTGGCTGGAGCACTTCGGCATCGACGGCCTGCGCGTCGACGCCGTGGCCTCGATGCTCTACCGCGACTACAGCCGCGAGCCGGGGCAATGGATTCCCAACGTGCGCGGCGGCCGCGAAAACCTGGAGGCGGTCGAGTTCCTGCGCCGCATGAACCACATCGTCGGCAGCGAGGCCGACGGCGCGATCACCATCGCCGAGGAATCCACCGCCTGGCCCGGCGTGACCCGCCCGCCGGGCGACCCGGCGCAGCCGGGCGGGCTGGGCTTCCACTTCAAGTGGAACATGGGCTGGATGCACGACACGCTGGCCTACATGGCGCACGAGCCCGTGCACCGCCGCTGGCACCACGACCGCATGCGCTTCGGCTTCATGTACGCGTGGAGCGAGAACTTCGTGCTGCCGCTGTCGCACGACGAGGTGGTGCACGGCAAACGCTCGCTCATCGGCCGCATGCCGGGCGATGCGTGGCAGCGCTTCGCGAACCTGCGCGCCTACTACGGCTGGATGTGGGCGAACCCGGGCAAGAAGCTGCTCTTCATGGGCGGCGAGTTCGCGCAGGAGCGCGAGTGGAATGCCGATGAATCGCTCGACTGGCATCTGCTCGAACAGGCCGACACCGCGCCGCGCCACGTCGGCGTGCAGCGCCTGGTGCGCGACCTCAATGCGGTGTACCGCCACTACGGCGCGCTGCACCGTTGGGACGTGGACCCGCGCGGCTTCGAATGGATCCGCCACCACGATGCCGACCATTCGGTGTTCGCGTTCCAGCGCCGCGCCGACGACGGCAGCGCGGTGGTGGTGGTGAGCAACTTCACGCCGGTGGTGCGCCACGGCTGGCGCTTCGGCGTGCCGGCGGGGGGCACCTGGCGCGAGATCATCAACACCGACCTCGCCATCTACGGCGGCAGCGGCGTGGCCAACGCGCCGGTGCTGTCCGAGGCGGTGGCCTGCGACGGCCATGCGCAATCGATCGTGATCGACCTGCCGCCGCTGGCCACGCTGATGTGGGCGCTGTCCGCCACGTGAGCCAATCGATCCAGCCGGGCGCCAGCGTCGAGCCGGGCGGCGTGAGCTTCGCGCTCGTCGCGCCCGGGGCCAGCGCGGTCACGCTGTGCCTGTTCGGCGACGACGGCGTGCACGAGACGCAGCGTCTGGCGCTGAGCGCGCACGGCGGCGATACGTGGCACGGCTTCGTGCCCGGCGCCGCGCCGGGCCGGGTCTACGGCTACCGCGTCGCCGGAGCCTGGGCGCCGGCGCTCGGGCAGCGCTTCAACGCGGCCAAGCTGCTGCTCGACCCGAGGGCGCGCGAGGTCGTCGGCCACTACGGCGGCAGCGATCTCTTCATCGGCCACGACGCCGCCGGCCCCTCGCGCCCCGACACACGCGATAACGCCACCGTCGCGCTGAAGGCGCGCGTGGTGGCCGACCCGCCGGCGGTGCCCGAGGCCGAGCATGTGCACGTCGCGCCGGGAGAGGCCGTGCTCTACGAGATGCACGTGAAGAACCAGACCATGCGCCACGGCGCGGTGCCGGCGGCCTTTCGCGGCACCTACCGCGGCGTGGCGCATCCGGCGGTGCTCGACCACCTGCTCGCGCTGGGCGTCACCACGGTCAGCCTGATGCCGCTGCAGCAGCGCGCCGACGAGCCGCGCCTGCTCGCACTGGGCCTCGTCAACCACTGGGGCTACAACCCGGTGGCCTGGTTCGCCGCCGAGCCGCGCTATGCCGCGGCCGACGACACCGACTCGCCGCTGCAGCAGTGCCGCGCGATGGTCAAGGCGCTGCACGCCGCCGGGCTCGAGGTGATGCTCGACGTGGTCTACAACCACAGCGCCGAGTCCGACGAACTGGGGCCGACCTTCCACCTGCGCGGCATGGGCAACGCCGCCTGGTACCACCTGCGCGCCGACAACGCGGCGCTGTACGAGAACTGGACCGGCTGCGGCAACAGCCTCGATCTCACGCGGCCGCACGCGCGGCAGCTGGCGCTCGACTCGCTGCGCTTCTGGTACGAGCGCATCGGCGTCGACGGCTTCCGCTTCGACCTCGCGAGCGTGCTCGCGCGCGACGCCGGCGGCTTCTCGCGCGAGGCGCCGCTCTTCGCCGCGCTGCGCGACGACCCGGTGCTGCGCCACGCGCGGCTCGTCGCCGAGCCGTGGGACGTGGGCCACGGCGGCTACCGGCTCGGGCAGTTTCCGCCGGGCTGGGCCGAGTGGAACGACCGCTACCGCGACACGATGCGCCGCTTCTGGCTGCTGCGCCACGAGCCGCGCGGCGCCTTCGTCGACGCGCTCGCCGGCAGCAGCCACGTCTTCGCCGGCACGGGGCGGCCGCCGTCGGCGAGCGTGAACTTCGTGACCGCGCACGACGGCTTCACGCTGCGCGACCTGGTGAGCTACAGCCATCGCCACAACCAGGCCAACGGCGAGCACAACCGCGACGGCCATCACCACAACTTCTCGATCCATTGCGGCGCGGAGGGCGACACCGACGATGCGGCCGTGCTCGCCGAACGCGCGAAGCTGCAGCGCGCATTGCTGGCCACGCTGCTGCTGTCGCTGGGCACGCCGATGCTGCTGGCCGGCGACGAGATCGGCCACACGCAGCGCGGCAACAACAACGCCTACTGCCAGGACAACGCGCTGACCTGGCTCGACTGGGCCGCGGCCGACGCTGCGCTGGCCGCCTTCGTGGCCCGCTGCATCGCGCTGCGCCGCCGGCATGCGCTGTTCCGCCGCGACCGCTGGCTCGACGGCAGCGACGTGCAGTGGCTCAGCCCGCAAGGCCAGCTGCTGGGCAGCGCCGACTGGCAGGCGCACGACGTGCATGCGATGCAGGTCTGGCTGCACCCGGCGGCGAGCGACGAGCCCGAGCTGCTGCTGCTCGTCAATGCCCAGTTGCAGCCCCAGGCCTTCGAGCTGCCGTTCGGCCGCGGCTCCGCGCCGCTGGCGTGGCAGCGCGTGCTGGCCACCGACGCGCCGGCCGACGGCGTGCCGCAGACCGCGCAGCCGGTGGCGGACCCGCGCATCGAGCTGCCACCGCGCAGCGTGTGGGCGCTCGAGGCGCGGGCCGGGTGACGCAGCGCCCGGATGACGCATCGCAATCCGCAGCGCTGACGCACCGCACCGTCGGCTAGGCGGCGCGGCGCGCGCACGCCATACTCGAACGGCCCGCGCCGCGCGGGCGCCACAGGGAGACGCGTCATGGAACGGGCGGCCCAGAGTACCCAGCTGGTGCGGCGCACGATCGCTCTGGTGCTGGCCGGCGGGCGCGGTGCGCGGCTCAAGCAGCTCACCGATCGCCGGGCCAAGCCGGCGGTCTACTTCGGCGGCAAGTTCCGCATCGTCGACTTCGCGCTGTCCAACTGCGTCAACTCCGGCATCCGCCGCATCGGCGTGATCACGCAGTACAAGTCGCACTCGCTGTTGCGCCACCTGCAGCGCGGCTGGAGCTTCCTGCGCGCCGAGATGAACGAGATGGTCGACCTGCTGCCCGCGCAGCAGCGGCTCGACGAGGAGCACTGGTACCGCGGCACCGCCGACGCGGTGTTCCAGAACCTCGACATCATCCGCTCCAGTCGGCCCGAGTACATCGTGGTGCTGGCCGGCGACCACGTCTACAAGATGGACTACTCGCTGATGCTCGAAGACCACGTCGAGCACGGCCTCGACTGCACCGTGGGCTGCATCGAGGTGTCGCGCGAGGAGGCCAGCGGCTTCGGCGTGATGGCCATCGACGACGCGCGCCGCGTGGTGAGCTTCGTCGAGAAGCCGAGCGATCCGCCGGCCATGCCCGGCCGCCCCGACACGGCGCTCGCCAGCATGGGCATCTACGTCTTCAACGCCGAGTACCTCTACCGGCAGCTCGAAGACGACCTCGCCGATCCCGGCTCCAGCCACGACTTCGGCAAGGACGTGATCCCGCGCGTGGTGGCCGCGCGCCGCGCGCTGGCGCATCCGTTCTCGATGTCGTGCGTGTCGACGTCGCCCGAGGCCAGGCCCTACTGGCGCGACGTGGGCACCATCGACGCCTTCTGGGCCGCCAACCTCGACCTCGCGTCGATCACGCCCGAGCTCGACATCTACGACACCGACTGGCCGATCTGGACCTACCAGCGCCAGCTGCCGCCGGCCAAGTTCATCCCCGACCGCGACGGCCAGCACGGCAAGGCGGTGAACACCCTCGTCTCGGGCGGCTGCATCGTCTCGGGCAGCGAGGTGATGAACTCGGTGCTGTTCTCCAACGTGCGCGTGCGCTCGTTCAGCGTCGTGCACGACGCGGTGATCCTGCCCGGCGTGACGGTCGAGCGCGGCTGCCGGTTGCGCCGGCTGGTGATCGACCGCGGCTGCACGATCCCCGAGGGTATGGTCATCGGCGAGGATCCGCAGCTCGACGCCGAGCGCTTCGAGCGCACCGAGCAGGGCGTGGTGCTGGTCACGCGGGAGATGCTGGCCAAGTTATTCTGAGCGGATGACGCTCGTATTGCAGGTCAGCGCAGAGATCTTCCCGCTGCTCAAGACCGGTGGTCTGGCCGACGTGGCCGGCGCGCTGCCGGCGGCACTGGCGCAAGCCGGCTGCGAGGTGCGCGTGCTGCTGCCGGGCTTCCCGGCCATCGCCTCGCAGCTCACCGACGCGGCCGACGTGGCCGAATTCACCGCGCCCTGGGGCGAGCGCGCGCGGCTGCGCCACGGCCGCTTCGCCGCGCTCGGCGATCAGGCCGGCTACGTGATCGACGCGCCGCAGCTGTACGACCGGCCCGGCAACCCGTATCACGACGATGCCGGCCGGCCCTATGGCGACAACCACCGCCGCTTCGCGCTGCTCGGCTTCGCCGCCGCGCGCCTCGCGCACGGGCTCGACGGCGCGTGGGCGCCACGCATCGTGCACAGCCACGACTGGCATGCCGCGCTGGTCAATGCCTACCTCGCCTTCGAGCCGGCGCGCGGCGTGCACACCGTCTACACGGTGCACAACCTGGCCTACCAGGGCCTGTTCGATGCGCGCGTGCTGGCCGACATGGGCCTGCCGGCGCGGGCCTTCGCGGTGGAGGGCGTGGAGTTCCACGGCGCGCTGTCGTTCATGAAGGCGGGCCTGGTCTACGCCGAGCGCATCACCACCGTGAGCCCGACCTATGCGCGCGAGATCCAGACGCCCGAGCAGGGCTGCGGCCTCGACGGCCTGCTGCGCGAGCGCGCCGCGGTGCTCTCGGGCATCCTCAACGGCGTCGACGAGGCGGTGTGGAACCCCGCCACCGACGCCATGCTGCCGGTGCGCTACGACGCGCGGCGCATCGCCGGCAAGGCGCGCTGCAAGGCCGCGCTGCAGGAGTCGCTGGGCCTCGCGGTCGACGCTGCCCGGCCGCTGTTCGGCATCGTCAGCCGCCTGGTCGAGCAGAAGGGCCTGCCGCTGCTGCTGGCCGTGCTGCCGCAGATCGTGGCGCGCGGCGGGCAGCTGGTGCTGCTCGGCTCGGGCGATGCGGCGCTGGAAGCGGCCTTCACCGCTGCCGCGCATGCCACGCCGCGGCAGGTGGCGGTGCAGATCGGCTACGACGAGCCGTTCGCCCACCGCGTGTTCGCCGCCACCGACGTGACGCTCGTGCCCTCGCGGTTCGAGCCCTGCGGGCTGACGCAGATGTACGGTCTGCGCTACGGCAGCCTGCCGCTGGTGCGCCGCATCGGCGGGTTGGCCGACACGGTGGTCGACAGCTCGCTCGAGAACATCGCCGAAGGCAGCGCCACCGGTTTCGTGTTCGACCGCTTCGATGCCGACGACATGCAGCGCGCCGTGCGCCGCGCCTTCGCCTTGCACGCGCGGCGCAGCGACTGGCGCGCCGTGCAGCGCCGCGCGATGGCGCAGGACGTGAGCTGGACCGCCTCGGCCGCCCGCTACGCCGCGCTGTACCGCGAGCTGGCCGGCGCCTGAGCGGCGCAGCGTCAGCACTGCACGGCGGCGGCCGGCGCGTCACGGCGTGATCGCGCGACGCTCCCCGCACCTGTGATGCAATGGCGGCGATGCCGCTCACCGACTTCAACTACGACCATCCCGACCGCGACGTGGCCGCCATCAAGCGCGCCATCGCCAACAAGCTGATCTACGCGATCGGCAAGGACCCGGTCACCGCCCGGCCCGAAGACTGGCTGCACGCCGCGGCGCTGGCCGTGCGCGACCAGCTGGTCGAGCGCTGGATGGGCACCACGCGCGCGCAGTACGCGCAGGACGTGAAGCGCGCCTACTACCTGTCGGCCGAGTTCCTGATGGGGCGCAGCTTCACCAACGCGCTGCTCGCGCTCGAGATCGCGCCGGCGGTGCGGCAGGCGCTGGCCGACTTCGAGGTCGACTTCGACGCCATGGTCGAGCTCGAGCCCGACGCCGCGCTCGGCAACGGCGGCCTGGGGCGCCTGGCCGCCTGCTTCCTCGACTCGATGGCCACGCTCGGCGTGCCCGGCATGGGCTACGGCATCCGCTACGAGTACGGCATGTTCCGCCAGTCGATCGTCGACGGGCGCCAGGTCGAGGTGCCCGACTACTGGCTCACGCACGGCAACCCGTGGGAGTTCCCGCGGCCCGACGTCACCTACCGCGTCTGCTTCGGCGGCCACGTGGAGCACCTGCACGGCGCCAAGCCGGGCGACCGGCGGCGCTGGCTGCCGGCCGAAGACGTGCTGGCGATGGCCTACGACACCATCGTGCCCGGCTACGGCACGCAGGCCACCAACACGCTGCGGCTGTGGTCTGCCAAGGCGACCGAGGAGATGAAACTCGAGGCCTTCAACCAGGGCAACTACTTCGCCGCGGTGGAAGGCAAGACGCATTCCGAGAACGTCTCGCGCGTGCTGTATCCCGACGATTCCACGCCCTCGGGCCGCGAGCTGCGGCTGCGCCAGGAGTACTTCTTCTGCTCGGCCAGCCTGCAGGACCTGCTGCACCGCCACCTGCGCACGCACCCGGGCTTCGACACGCTGCCCGACAAGGTGAGCATCCACCTCAACGACACCCACCCCGTGCTCGCCGTGCCCGAGCTGCTGCGCCTGCTGATCGACGAGCACGGCGTGCCGTGGGACACCGCCTGGGCGCTGACGCAGCGCGTGTTCTCGTACACCAACCACACGCTGATGCACGAGGCGCTCGAGACCTGGCCGGTCGACATGCTCGGCCGCGTGCTGCCGCGCCACCTGCAGATCATCTTCGACATCAACGCCGCGTTCCTCGAGAAGCTCACCGAGCGCAACGGGCACGACGTGGCGGCCATGCGCCGGCTGTCGCTGGTCGACGAGGATGGCGAGCGCCGCGTGCGCATGGCCTACGTGGCGGTGGTGGCCAGCCATTCGATCAACGGCGTGTCGGAGCTGCACTCGCAGCTGATGCGCCAGAGCATCTTCGCCGACTTCGCCAAGCTGTGGCCCGAGCGCTTCAACAACAAGACCAACGGCGTCACGCCGCGGCGCTGGCTGGCGCAGGCCAACCCGGCGCTCGCCGCGCTGCTCGACCAGCGCATCGGCAGCGGCTGGCGGCGCGATCTGTCGCAGCTCGAGGCGCTGCGCCCGCTGGCCGACCAGCCCGAGTTCGTGGCCGCGTTCGCCGCCGCCAAGCGGCGCAACAAGGAGCGCCTGGCGCAGTGGGTGTCGAAGCATCTGCCGCAGGCGAACCTCGCGCTGGAGCCCGATGCGCTGTTCGACATCCACGTCAAGCGCATGCACGAATACAAGCGCCAGCTGCTCAACGTGCTGCACGTGATCACGCGCTACCAGCGCATCCTCGCCGAGCCGCAGGGCGACTGGTTGCCGCGCGTGGTGCTGTTCTCGGGCAAGGCGGCCAGCGCCTACCAGATGGCCAAGCGCATCATCCACCTCATCAACGACGTGGCGCGAACCATCAACGCCGACGCGCGCGTCGGCAACCGGCTCAAGGTGGTGTTCGTGCCCAACTACTCGGTGAGCCTGGCCGAGCTGATCATCCCGGCGGCCGACCTCTCCGAGCAGATCTCCACCGCCGGCACCGAGGCCTCGGGCACCGGCAACATGAAGTTCGCGCTCAACGGCGCGCTGACCATCGGCACGCTCGACGGCGCCAACGTCGAGATCCGCCAGCAGGTGGGCGCCGACAACATCTTCATCTTCGGCAACACCACCGAGCAGGTGGCCGATATCCGCATGCGCGGCTACCAGCCGCGCCGCTTCTACGAGGCCGATGCGCGACTCGCCGCGGCGGTCGACGCCATCGGCGACGGCACCTTCTGCCCCGAGGAGCCCGAGCGCTACCAATCGATCGTCGATGCGCTGCTGAACTGGGGCGACCACTACCTGCTGCTGGCCGACTATGCGAGCTACGTCGCCACGCAGGAGCAGGTCGACCGGCTCTACCGCGACCGCGACGCGTGGGCGCGCAAGGCCATCCTCAACGTCGCCGGCATGGGGCCGTTCTCGTCGGACCGCACGATCGCGCAGTACGCGCACGAGATCTGGCACACGCCGCCGCTGAGCCTGCCGCCGGCCTCGCGGCCGTTCTCGCATCTGTAGCCGCGCGGCGGCGCGACAAGAAACCCTCGCGCGGCAGCGCGACAAGAAACGTTACGCAGCGATACCGCGGCGAAAGGACGCGCCGCGCCCCGCCGCGCACGATGGGAGCCCTCAGCAACGCATGGGGCCGCACGCCCCGGAAAGGACTCCCATGAAACCCTGGCTCAAGCGCACGCTGTTCGGTCTGTTCGGCGCCTCGGTGCTGTTCGGCGGCCTGGCCGCCTGCTCGCATCGCTACCACGGCTACGGCTGGCAATCGATGAGCGAGCAGGACGCAGCGCAGTTCAAGGCGCGCATGGTCGATCGCGTCGGCAGCAGGCTCGACCTCGACGAGGCGCAGAAGGCCAAGCTCGGCGTGCTGGCCGACAGGCTGCGCGAGCAGCGCAACGCGCTGGTGGCCGGCGGCGACCCGCGCGCCGAGTTCGCCGGCGTGATCGCCGGCACCACGTTCGACCGCGCCAAGGCCAAGGCGCTGGTCGACGCCAAGACCGGCGCCATCGCCACCAAGAGCCCCGAGGTGATCGCCGCGATGGCCGACTTCTACGACAGCCTCAAGCCCGAGCAGCAGGCCAAGGTGCGCGAGTTCATGGCGCGCCGGGGCGGCCACCATGGCTGGCGCGGCTGACGGCCGTGGGCTGATGCCGGGCCTGGGCGGGGCCGGCACGGCGCCCGTTGTCACCGGGCCGGCGCGTGCGCTGGCCTGGCGGCCATCGTGGATTGCACTCGCGCTCGTCGCCGCCGCACTCCTCACGCACGTGGCGATCTGGGGGGCGGGCGCGCCGTTGGGCCGCGCGCCGTGGGGCGGCCTGGCCATCGCGGTGCTCGGCGTTGCGTGGATGGCGTGGGCGGGGTGGCACCTGCGCGCCGCGGGGCGGCTGCGCTTCGTCGACGACGGGCCCTATCGCTTCGGCCGCAACCCGATGCACCTGGGCACGGCCGTCGCCGTGCTGGGCCTGGCTGCGATGCTCGGCGCGCCGAGCCTGGTGCTGGCGGCCGCGGCGTTCGCGGCGATCGTGCAGCGCGTGCACATCCCGCACGAGGAGGCGCAGCTGCGCGCCGCCTTCGGCGGTTGGTACAGTGACTACGCGGCCTCGGTGCGCCGCTGGTTCTGACACCGTGTGAAGGCATGCCGCGCCTGCTGCTGATCGACGACGACGAGCAACTCGGGCCGCCGCTGGCGGCCTACTTCAGGCGTTTCGATGTCGAGCTGCAGCAAGCCGTGCGGCCGAGCGAGGGCCTGAAGCGGCTGCGCGCCGGCGGCTTCGACGCCGCCATCCTCGACGTGATGCTGCCCGAGATGGACGGCTTCGAGCTGTGCCGCACGATCCGCCGCGAGAGCCGGATCCCGATCGTCATGCTCACCGCCCGCGGCGACGTGATGGACCGCGTGGTCGGCCTCGAACTCGGCGCCGACGACTACCTGCCCAAGCCCTTCGAGCCGCGCGAGCTGCTGGCGCGCATCCAGACCGTGCTGCGCCGCGTGGTGCCGGCCGCCAACGGGCAGCGCCTGCTGCAGTTCGAGGGCCTGGCGATCGACCTCGACCGGCGCACCGTGCTGCGCCAGGGCCAGCCGGTGGAGCTGACGGGCACCGAGTTCGAGCTGCTGGCGCTGCTGGCCGGCGCGCCGCACAAGGTGTTCAGCCGCGACGACATCCTCGAGCGGCTGCGCGGCCGCTCGGCCGAAGACATCCACTCGCGCGCGGTCGACATCCTGGTGAGCCGGCTGCGGCGCAAGCTCGAGCCGCTGGCGTGCATCCACACGCTGCGCAACGCGGGTTACTCGTTCGCCGGGGTGCGGGTATGAGCGCGAAACCGCGCTCGCGACGCGCGCGCTGGCATGCGGCGCGGCGGCATTGGCGGCATTCCATTCAGTGGCGGCTCGTCACGCTGTTCCTGCTGCTCGCGCTGGCCACCAGCGGCGTGTTCCTGTTCGGCATGCAGCGGGTGATCGCCGGCGGCTGGCAGGGTTACGTCAAGCCGATGGTGTCCGACTACGCCGATCGCCTCGCCGCCGAGATCGGCTCGCCGCCCGACGCCGCGCGCGCGCAGGCGCTCGCCGGCCGGCTGCCGATCCGCGTGCGCATCGAAGGGCCGCGGGTGCAGTTCGATTCGCATCCGGGCTACGCGGCCTACCGCCGCTTCGGCCGCGGCGACGAGCACGACGGCGAGGGCTTCTCGCTCGTGCGCCACACGGCCGACGGCCACCGCGTCACGTTCGGCCTCGCCTCGCCGCTGGCGGTGGAGCGGCCGCGCACCTTCGGCTGGCTCACGCTCGCGGCCTTGTTGCTGCTGACGGCGGTGGCCTACGCCGCGGTGCGCCGGCTGCTGCGGCCGCTGAAGGCCATCAACGCCGGCGTGGCGCGCTTCGGCGGTGGTGACTTCACGCAGCCGATTCCCGTGCAGCGGCGCGACGAGCTGGGCGACTTGGCCGATCGCATCAACACCATGGCGCGCAGCCTGCACGGCATGCTCGACGCCAAGCGTGCGCTGCTGCTGGCGATCAGCCACGAGCTGCGCAGCCCGCTGACCCGCGCGCGCGTGAACGCCGAGCTGGTGGGCGAGGGCGAGCACCGCGATGCGCTGCTGCGCGACCTCGGCGCGATGCGCGACCTGATTGCCGACCTGCTCGAAAGCGAACGCCTCGCCACCGGCCATGCCGCGCTGCAGACCGAGCCGGTGCAGCTGGCGGCGCTGGTGCGCGAAGCGGTGGCGGCGCAGTTCGCCGGCGTGCCGCTCGAGCTGCAGCTGGCCGAGGGCCTGCCCACGCTGCAGGCCGACCCCACGCGCGTGAAGCTGCTGCTGCGCAACTTGATCGACAACGCGCTGCGCCACGGCGCCGGCGCCGCGCGGCCGCCGGTGATCTCGCTGGCGCGCGAGGCCGAGGCTCACGTGGACCTCACCGTGCGCGACTTCGGCCCCGGCGTGAGCGACGAACAGCTCGCGCATCTGGCCGAGCCGTTTCATCGTGCCGATGCTGCTCGAGCGCGATCCACCGGCGGCGTCGGCCTGGGCCTGTACCTGTGCCGGCTGGTGATGGTGGCGCATGGCGGCAAGCTCGGCTTCGGCCGGGCCGAGCCCGGGTTGGCGGTGACTGCGCGATTCCCTGTCAACTAAGTCGCCAGCCTCAGACCTCCGCTGCGGCCGGCGCGCTGGCCGCGGCATCGGCATGGCCCAGCGCGATCAGCGCCTGGCGCATCGCGACGTGCAGATCCGTCGTCGGCAGCGGCCCCAGCGCGTCGCGCATCGCGCGGCCGTCGAGCGCGTGCGGCACGCGCCACAGGTAAGCCATCTCGGCGATTTCGCGCCACATCGGCACCACCAGGCCGCCGATGCGGATCACGCCCCAGGGCATGCTGCCGTGGCGCCAGCCGCGCGCCGGCCGTTGGCCGAGCGATTCGGCGGCGCGCTCTATTGCGGCGAGAAGCTCCGCACCGGTGAGCGTGTGGCCGGCGAAATGCAGCCGCGCGAACGCCGGCAGCGCGCCGTGGCTCGCGGCGGCGACGAAGGCGCGCGCCAGGTCCGGCAGATAGGCCCAGGCATGGGGCACATCGAGCGGGCCGGGGTAGACGAGCCTGCCGCGGCGCAGGTCCTTGGCGATCACCAGGTCGAGCCAGCTGCCGCTGCCGGCGCCGAAGAAGTCGCCGGCGCGGATCACCACGCTGCGCAGGCCAAGTGCGGCGCGCGCGGCCAGTTCGGCTTCCATCTCGAAGCGGAGGCGGCCCTTGCGCGTGTCGGCGCGCTGCGGCGTGTCTTCGCGCAGCACGGCCGGCATGTGCGCGCCGAAGTTGTAGACGTTGCCCGGCAGCATGAACGTGGCGCCCAGCCGCTCGGCCAGCGCCATGCCCTGCCGCGCGAGCGGCAGCGCCTGCGCGGCCCATTGCGTGTAGGGCGGGTTCACCGCGTAGACCACGGCGCGCACGCCTTGCGCGGCGGCGGCGAGGCGCGCGGTGTCGGCCATGTCGATGCCGAGGTGGCGCGCGCCGGGCGGCAGTTGCTCCGGCGCACGGCGCGCCTGCGCCAGCACGCGCCAGCCGGCGGCGCCAAAGGCCTGCACCGCGGCGCCGCCGAAGCGGCCGTTGGCGCCGAGCACGAGCGCGGCGGGGGCTGTCGTGCGAGGGTCTTTCGCGTCCATGGCCACAGTGTGGGGCGGCGCCGGGCATTCGGCAATCGCCGAGGCCGGCATGCGAGCTATACATTCATGCATGACCAAACCGGCCCCGTCGACGCCGCCGGACCTGCCCAGCTTCGACTGGGCGCTGGTGAAGAGCTTTCTCGCCGTGCTCGACGCCGGCAGCCTGATGGGCGCTGCGCGCCGCATCGGCGCGCAGCAGCCGACGCTCTCGCGCCACATCGCCGAGCTGGAGGCGCAGCTGCAGGTGCCGCTCTTCGAGCGCACCGGCCGCGGCGTGAGCCCCACCGCCGCGGCGCTGGCGATCGCCGACGCCGCGCGCCAGATGCACGGCGGCGCCGCGGCGCTACAGCGCGCGCTGCAGCGGCGCGCCGCGGCCACCAGCGGCCCTGTGCGCATCACCACCAGCGAGGTGGCGGCCAGCTGGCTGCTGCCGCAGGCGATCGCGCGGCTGCAGGCGGCCGAGCCGGGCATTGCCATCGAGCTGGTGGCGAGCAACCAGCTGAGCAACCTGTTGCGCCGCGAGGCCGACATCGCCGTGCGCATGGTGCGGCCGGCGCAGGCCTCGCTGATCGCGCGCAAGCTCGGCGAGATCGCGATCGTGCCGGCCGCGCACGCGAGCTACCTCGAGCGCCACGGCACGCCGCGCGAGCCGCGCGATCTGCTGCGCCACCGGCTGATCGGCTTCGACCGCGACACGGCGATCCTGCGCGGCTTCGCGGCCATGGGCTTCACCATCACGCGCGAGCATTTCGCCGTGCGCACCGACGACCAGCGCGCCCACGTGAGCCTGGTGGCCGCGGGCGCCGGCATCGGCTTCCTCGCGGCCTACACGCTGCGCCAGGCGCGCGGCGTGGTGCCGCTGCTGCCGATGCTGAAGATTCCGCCGCTGCCGTGCTGGCTCGCCGTGCACCGCGAGATCCGCGGCAATGCCGTGGTGCGGCGCGTGTTCGACGCGCTCGCCGCCGAACTGCCGGGCCTGCTGCAGGCGCCGTGAGCGGCGAGCAGCGACGATACTGCGTCTCTCGCCTCGCAACGCGCCGACGACAACGCCCATGCAGATCACCACCGGCCGCCCCGTGACCCTGGCCCCGCGCGGCATGGTCGCCTGCCCGCACGCGCTGGCGTCGCAGGCCGGCGTTGACGTGCTGCGCGCCGGCGGCTCGGCGGTGGATGCCGCCATCGCTGCCAGCAGCACGCTGGCGGTGATCTACCCGCACATGACCGGCCTGGGCGGCGACGCGTTCTGGCTGATCCACGACGCGAAGACGCGCGCGGTGCAGGTCCTCGACGGCGGCGGACGCGCTGCGGCATCGGCCAGCGCCGCGTGGTTCATCGAGCGCGGCATGAGCGAGATCCCGTTTCGCGGCGTGCTGCCGGCCACGCTCACCACGCCGGGCGCGGTGGCCAGCTGGGTGGAGGCGCATCGCGCGCACGGCCGCGTGCCGCTGGCGCGCGCGCTGGAGGCGGCCACGGGCTATGCGCGCGACGGCTTTCCCGTGACCGAACGCCTCGCGCACTGGATCGACGCCACCGCGCCAGAGCTCGCTGCGCAGCCCGGGGCCGCCGCGATCTTCATGCCGCAGGGCCGCGCGCCGCGTGCCGGCAGCGCGCTGCGCAACCCCGACCTCGCGCGCACGCTCGACGCGCTCGCCGCAGGCGGCCGCGACGGCTTCTACGGCGGCGAGGTGGCGCGCGAGATGGCGCGCTTCGCGCACGAGCACGGCGGCTTCTTCACGACGGACGATCTCGCCGCGCAGACCGCGCGCTGGGGCGAGCCGCTGCGCGGCAGCTACCGCGGCGTGACGATCTGCGAAACGCCGGCGCCGACGCAGGGCTTCACGGTGCTGCAGATGCTGAACCTGCTCGAGCCGCTCGAGCTGCACCGCCTGCCGCGCCTGGGCGCCGACGCCGCGCACCTGATGGTGCAGGCCAAGCAGCTCGCCTACCACGACCGCGACCGCCATCTGGCCGATCCGCGCTTCGTCGACGTGCCGATGGCGCGGCTGATCTCCAAGCCCTATGCCGACGAGCGGCGAGCGCTCATCGATGCGCAGAGCGCGCTGTCGTGGGACCGCGTGCCCTCATCCGGCAGCCTGCGCGGCGACACCGTGTTCATCGCTGTCGTCGACGCGCAGGGCAACGCGGCGGCGCTGATCAACAGCCTGTACGGCGGCTTCGGCTCGTGCGTGGTGGCCGGCCGCAGCGGCGTGCTGCTGCAGAACCGCGCCGCGTACTTCTCGCTCGACCCCGCGCACCCCAACTGCGTGGCGCCGGGCAAGACGCCGCTGCACACGCTGATCGCGTCGATGGCGTTCAAAGGCGATCGCCTGTGGGCGGTGGTCGGCTGCATGGGCGCCGACGGCCAGCCGCAGATCCACCTGCAGACCTACGTGAACCTCATCGACCACGGCCTCGACATCCAGCAGGCGGTGGAGGCGCCGCGCTGGCTCTCGGGCCGCTTCGCGCTCGGCGAGGCGCGCGACACGCTGCACATCGAATCACGCTTTCCGCAGGCCACGCTCGACGAGCTGCAGCGCCGCGGCCACGTGCTCGACCGCTGGGCCGACTTCGCCGAGCTGGCCGGCCACGCGCACGGCATCACGCTCGACGCCGAGAGCGGCATGCGCTGCGGCGGCAGCGATCCGCGCAGCGATGGGGCGGCGATCGGTTACTGAATGGGCGCACGCTGATACGCCCGACTTGACCTGAACCGCCGAATCCGACAAGGTAGCGGTCTGCATGGCCAGCGATCACCCCGACACCGTCATCGTCGACCCGCCGCCCGGTGACGACCAGACGCCGCACGACGCTCCGCTGGCCCCGCCGCCGCCGCGCGAGTGGTACGAGAGCCCGTTGCTGTGGGCCGGCGTCGTGGTCGTCGTTCTGCTGTCGATCCCGGCGCTGCTCGAGCTCACCGGCGGCAGCCGCAAGGCGGCGGCGAACAAGACCGCGGCGCCGACGGGGCTGCTGCCGCTGCCGCCGGCATCGGTACCCGTCGCGAAGGGGCCCGAGCCGAGCATCGGCGGCACCGCGCCCGGCGCGCCGCCGCGCGCCACGCCGCCCTCGGTGGCGGCGCCGCGGCCGGCCGAGGATGCGCGGCAGATGGTCATCAAGTGCCGCGAGCCCAACGGCCGCATCGTCTACACGCAAACGGGCGCCTGCACCGGCAGCATGGTGCCGGTGCCGATCGACGCCGACAAGAACGTGGTCGAATCGGCCGCGCCCAAGCCGCCTCAGGCCGCGCCGGAACCTGCGTCGCGCGCGGCGTCGCGGTAGCGCGGGCCGTCGCGGCGCAAGCTCAGGCCTGCCACACGCCGTAGCCCTGCTCGCGCAGCGCGATCGCCAGCTCCACCTCCATCTCGCGCGCGGCCTCGTAGGGCATCGGGTTGTACATCGCGTACAGCTGCGGCAGCAGCCGCTCGCCGTAGGCCTGCACGAAGCGGTTGGCCTGGATGCCTGCCTTGTGGCGGTCGAAGCGCAGGTCGGGGTCGAGCCCGGTCATGCCGACGTAGACGAACGGCTTGCCGAGCTCGTAGTCGGGGTTGGCGCGGCGGAACGCGGGTTCGTTCCACACGCGGTCGTCGAGCGCCACCACGTACACATGGTGGCGGTGCCGTGGGGCCTTCGTTCTCGCTGTGCTCGCCATGGGTGGCGAGCGTAGCAAGGCAGTGCCGCGTGCCGGCAAGCCCGGCTGGCCATGCGGCCCTGAGCGACGTATGCTGCCACCCACCCTTGGCCTGGAGGTGCGCCATGACGATCTGCCCCATCGCCGTCGTTGCCGGCTGCCAGAAGTGCCCTGCGGTGTCGATCTGTCCGCTGAAGACGGTGCTCGGCGATGCGCCCAAGCCCGGCAGCACACCGCCTGCCGGCCAGGCCGGCGCCGCGAAGAAGAAGTAGGGCGCGCGCGGGCGGCTACTCGTCCCAGCGAAAGCGCGCCAGCGCGATCGCGAAGAACGCGGCGGCAAAGCCGAGCATCACCGTCACCGGCATCACCGCGGCGGCAAAGGGCTGGCCGCGCCAGGTCATCGCATCGAGCCCGTCGACGGCCCAGCGCGTGGGCACGTACAGCGACACCGTCTGCAGCCAGGCCGGGAACACGAAGCTCGGCACCCAGGCGCCGCCGAGCATCACCATCAGCAGCGTGGCCAGGATGGCCAGGCCGCGCGTGGCCTCGGGCGTGCGGCCGAGCGCCGCCACCAGCAGGCCGAAGCTCGCGGTGAGCACCGCAAAGGCCACCACCACCACCGCGAAGCCCCAGGCGCTGCCTTCGATGCGCACGCCGAACGCGGCGATCGCCACCGCGTAGACCACCGCGAAGATGATCAGCGCGATCAGCGCGCAGCTGCTGACGTGGCTCGCCAGCAGCGTGCGGCGCGGCAGCGGCGCCGCGCGCAGGCGCTTCCACAGCCCGAGCCGGCGCATCAGCAGCAGGCCCACCGCCAGGTCGACGCCCATCATCAGGATGAACTGCACGCCCATGCCGGCGAACGAGTGGGCATAGCTGTTGTACTTGACCTCGGGGCGCGAGCTGGCTTCGATTTCGCGCGTGGTGAAGGGCAGGTTGAAGATGCCGGCGGTGGCGGGGCCACCCGTGGCTGATGCGGCCGAGGCCGCCGATGCCGCGGCGCTCGCCCGCGCGGCGGTGCGCTCCTGCACCCGCGCGATGCTGTCGAACATCGCGACCAGCTCGCCGCGCTGGTCGGCCGGCAGCGTGGCGCTGCGTGAGGCCTGGTCGCGCAGCTCGTGCAGCGCCGGGCTCTGCGGCGTGGCGAACGACTGCTGCATGACCTGCTGCATCACGTGTTGCGCCAGCAGGCCGCGCACCAGCGGCAGCACCATGGCCTGCGACGGATCGACGTGCAGCGTGATCACCGGCTTCGCGCCGCTGCCGAAGAGCGAACGCGCGGCCTGCGCGCCGAAGCCGGCCGGCAGCGTGATCGCCGCCCGCTGCGTGCCGGCGCGCACCTGCGCTTCGGCATCCGCCGCGGCCGCCTCGGTGACGTCGAGCGCGGCATCGCCGCGCAAGGCGGCCACCACGCGGGCGGAGAGCTCGCTGCGGTCGAGGTCGGCCACGGCCACCTTCACGTGTGCGGGCTGGTTGTCGCCGCTGCCGAACAGGCTGCCGAAGAAGGCGGCAATCAGGATCGGCGCCGCGATGCTCATGATCACCGCGCGCCGGTTGCCGAAGTACAGCAGCAGATCCTTGCGCACGAGGGCGATGAAGGCGTTCATGCCGAAGCTCCGTCGCGCAGCTGGCGGCCGGTGAGCGCGAGGAACACGTCTTCCAGGCTGGCACGGCCCGACTGCACATGGCGCACCGTGACGCCGGCCGCGGCCAATGCCTGCAGCACCGCCGCGGCGGTGCCGGCGAGCGTGTCGAGGCCGACGCTGAGGCGCTCGCCCTGCAGCTGCACCTGCCTGACGCCGGGCACGCCGCGCAGGGCGCGCAGCGCGCCTTCGTCGAGGGTGCCGTCGATGTCGAGCTGCAGCGTCTGCGCCGCCGGCAGCGTGCGCATCAGCTCGGCCAGCGTGCCCTGCGCCACCACGCGGCCGTGGTCGATGATCACGATGCGGTCGGCCAGGCGCTCGACCTCCTCCATGTAGTGCGTGGTGTAGACCAGCGCCTTGCCGGCGCGCGCGAGCGATTCGAGGTTGTCGAAGATCGCGTTGCGGCTCTGCGGGTCCACGCCCGCGGTGGGCTCGTCGAGCAGCAGCACGTCGGGGTCGTGCACCAGCGCGCAGGCGATGTTGAGGCGGCGCTTCATGCCGCCGCTGAAGGTCGCGGGCCGATCGCGCGCGCGATCGGCCAGGCCCACCAGCGCCAGCACCTCGGCGCTGCGCTGCGCGAGCCGGGCGCCGGCCATGCCGTAGAGCGCGCCGAAGAGGCGCACGTTGTCCTGCGCCGGCAGCTCCTCGTAGAGCGCGAGGTCCTGCGGCACGAGGCCGATGCGGCGGCGGGCCTCGCGCGCGGTGGCATCCAGCGCGTGGCCGGCGACACTGACGCTGCCGGCATCGGGCACCGTGATGCCGCTGATCATGCCTACCGTGGTGCTCTTGCCGGCGCCGTTGGGGCCGAGCAGGCCCAGCACCTCGCCGGCGCGCACGGTCAGCGACACGCCGGCCACCGCCGTGCGCTCGCCGTAGCGCTTGTGCAGGGCGCGGACTTCCAGCACGTCGTGCATCTGGGCTCCTGGTGGTGAACGTGGGCCGCATACTAGGCGGCGCGCGCGGCGCGCAGCGCACGCTGCGACGAAACGTCGGTTGTCCGGCGCGAACCGTCGCCTCCGGCGCGTGGCCGGAGCCCGGCCTCACAGCGAAGCGGGAATCAGCGTCTCGACCACGCGCTTGATGTCGGCATGCACCCAGCGCGTGCCGGGGTGCGTGGCCACGTATTGCGACACGGCCAGGTAGTGCACCACGTCGCGAAAGCCCAGCGCGCGTTCGACCGGCCAGATGGCGAAGCTCTGCGTCGCGTGTTCCAGCACGGCCTGGGCAGCCAGGTCGTCGCCGCCGAGCCGCGCGGCCACGGCGCGGCGGTACAGGCCGTGGCCCATGAGTTCTGGATGCCGCGTGGCGAGCGCCTGGTGATGGCGCAGCAGCTCGCGGGCGCATTCGCGTGCGTAACGCCGCTCGCGCCAGGCATGCAGCCAGGTGAGCGGCCCGCGCTCGGCGGCGAGCAGCATGCCGTCGGGCAGCGGCGCCCACGGCGCTCGCAGGCTCGCCGATGTCGCGACAGGGGCCGCCACAGGGGCCGCGACAGGGGCCGCGACGGGCGCCGCGACGGGCGCCGTGACAGGCGCCGCGACGTGCGCAGCCGCGGCTGCGATCGGCACCTCAGGCGCCGGCGCCGCGACCCGGGGTTCGTTGGCCGGCGTCTGCGGCCGCCGCAGTACGGCGGGCACGATGATCGCGTAGCGCGACGGCAGCTCCATGAAGTGCGCCTGGCACGCCGAGCTGCAGAAGGCGAACAGCGCGCCGCCGTGCACGAGGCGGTACGGCGAGGTGTGTTCGACCGACCGGCCGCAAACCGGATCGGTGAGGATCGCCCATGCGGGGCCTGGCAACATCTGCAATCTCCTCGGGCACGGACGAGCGTCTTCGGGCGCGTTTCTCGCCTGCAACGTATACGCATCGGCGGCGCGATGCATTCCGTGGCCTCGTGACGTTCGGCGCACCGCTGCCGCCGATCTGCGGGGTCGGGTTTCACCGCGCGCAAGCCGGCCGTCGCGGCCGGCGGCTAGATTGAACACATCATTGAATCGAGGAGGGCCCCGTCGATGCGCACAGGCTCGAGCTCCACTGGCCGGCAGCTGGCAGCCGCGCTGGCCCTGCTGGCCGCGGCGCCGGCTTTCGCGCAGGGCGAGCCCACGCGGGGGCAGCTGCTATACGGCAACCATTGCGTCGCCTGCCACGACCAGCGCATGCACTGGCGCGACCAGCGCCTGGCCCGCGACTGGGACAGCCTGCGCACGTGGGTGCGGCACTGGCAGGGCACGCAGCAGCTGCAGTGGACCGATGCCGACGTCGACGAAGTGGCGCGTCACCTCAACGACACGATCTACCACCACCCGCGGCCGCAGCCGCCGCGCGGCTGAGCGCTACAGCAGCGACTCGGGCACCAGCGGCCGCAGCAGGAAGGTCTTGATGCGCAGCCAGGCGGTGGAGTCGGGCTCGTCGGTGAGCACCATCTCCTGTTCGTCGTCGACGCTGAGCCATTCGCAGCCGCCGCGCGCGCCCAGGCGCAGCTTGTAGGCGCTCTGCAGGCGGTCGATGTCGATGATGCGCAGCATCTCGCGCGCCAGCTCGGGGCTGTGGATCACCGCGCCCAGCTCGGTGTTGATGGTCGCCGAGCGCGGGTCGAGGTTCATCGAGCCGACGAAGAGCGTCTTCTTGTCCACCACCGCGAGCTTGGCGTGCAGCCGGCCGAGCGACGAGCCGAACAGGTTGAGCCGCCGGTTCTTCTTCACCCGCGTGCCGCTGATCTCGTAGAGCTCCACGCCCAGCTCGAGCATCGGGTCGCGGTAGCGGGTGTAGCCCGCGTGCACCAGCGGCTCGTCGGTGGAGCCGAGCGAATTGGTCATTGCCGTGATGTGCACGCCGCGCTTGCGCAGCTCCTCGAACAGCGCCATGCCCACCGGGCCGGGCACCAGGTAGGGCGACGAGAGCACCAGGTCCTTCTCGGCCTTGCGCAGCGCCTCGAACACGTTGTAGGTGACGCTGGAATCCTGCAGCTCGCCGCCGGCCTCGCCGTCGAACGGCTTGTCGGGGTGGTCGGCGAACACATAGGCCTCGGCCCAGATCAGGCCCAGCTTGCCGTCGTCGAGATCGTCGGCGATCGGGCCGTAGCCCAGGATGTCGGTTGGCGGCAGCGCCGCCGGCGGCGGCGTCTGCGCGGGGCCGGTCACCTGCTCGAAGTAGCGGCGCAGCGCCTCGTTCGACAGCGGGCTGCGCGTGACGGCGTGGATCGGGACCACCACGTCGGCATTCCAGTAGCGGTCGAACAGGCCCTGCAGCGGCGGCAGCACCCAGCCGACGACGAAGGCATCGACGTCGATGAAGTTGTTGCCGTCGGGGCTGCGCAGGAAGTATTCGTTGGCCACGTTGCGGCCACCGATCACCGCCATCGCGCCGTCGGCGATGAACAGCTTGTTGTGCATGCGGTGGTTCACGCGCTTCCAGTCGCCGATCGAGAGCGCGAACCGCATGGCCTGGCTGGCGTTGCGCGCCACCGTGAACGGATTGAAGATGCGCACCTCGACGTTGCTGTGCGCGGCGAACGCGAGAAACAGCTCGTCGGCGCCGCTGGTGTAGAAGTCGTCGATCAGCAGGCGCACGCGCACGCCGCGCTCGGCCGCGTCGCGCAGCGCGCGCAGCAGCCAGCGGCCGGTTTCGTCGTTCTCGAAGTGGTAGTACTGCACGTCGAGCGATGCCTCGGCGCGGCGCGCGAGCTGCACCCGCGTGTCGAGCGAGTACTTGCCGAGCGGCATCAGCCGGAAGCCGGACTGATCGGGCTGCGGGCGGTAGGCGTTGGCGATGCGGCCCAGCGTGGTGTCGTTCGACGCCGCGATCGCCTCGCCGGCGATGGCCTGGTGGTCCACGTTCGGCAGCGACGCGCAGCCGCCGAAGGCGGCGAGCGCGAGCAGCGCGAGGGCGAGCCGCAGCGCGCGGATCAACGCGTTGCGTGGGCGCGCGGGGGTTTCGGGCATGCGCAAGGGTTTCCCGGCGGCCGCGATCATCGCGCAACGCCCATGCCCATGCACCGCGCCGAGATTCCCGCCGGCGCCGTATGCTGGGCGGGCCGACACGGCCGGGCAGACCATGCATCGCAACGAGCACGAGACCCTCGCCGCCCCGCGGCGGCGCCGCCTGCTGCTCGCCGCCGCCCTCGCCGGCGCCTGGCCTGCGCGGGCGGCCGCCGACGAGCCGCCGACGGTGGTGTCGCTGCCGGTGCCCGCCGGCGAGATCGAGGTGCAGTTCGCGCCGGGGTTCGACGCGCCGGCGCGCGAGCGGCTGCTCGCGTGGGTGCGCGCCGGCGCGGCGGCGGTGGCGCAATGGTTCGGACGCTTCCCGGTGCCGCGTTCGGAGCTGCTGCTGCTGCCGGTGGACGGCGACGGCGTGCAAGGCGGTGCCAGCTTCGGCGTGCCGTCGCCGCTGATCCGCATCCGCGCCGGGCGCGACGTGAGCGAGGCACAGTTGCGCGCCGACTGGATCCTCACGCACGAGATGGTGCACCTGGCGGTGCCGCAGCTGCCGCTGCGCCAGCGCTGGCTGCACGAAGGCATCGCCACCTACGTCGAAGCGCTGGCGCGCGGCCACGCCGGCACGGTGGCTGCGGCCGATGTGTGGCAGGGCTGGCAGCGCGCGATGGCGCAGGGCCAGCCGGCCGAGCACGACCGCGGCCTGGACTTCACGCCCACCTGGGCGCGCACCTATTGGGGCGGCGCGCTGTTCTGCCTGGTCGCCGACGTGCGGCTGCGCCGCAGCGGCGATGCGCAGCGCGGGCTGCAGCAGGCGCTGCGCGGCGTGCTGGCCACCGGCGGCGACTACCGCGTGCGCTGGATCGCCTCGCGCGTGCTCGCCGCCGCCGACGCCGCAGTGGGCGGGCACACGCTGGTCGATCTGTACGACGAGATGAAGGACCGCCCGGCGCGCGTCGACCTCGATGCGCTGTGGCGCGAGCTCGGCGTCGGCGCCGACGGCCTGCGCGACGATGCGCCGCTGGCGGCAGTGCGCCGCGCCATCCTCGGTTGATAACATCGCCGGCCTTGCGCCGCGCCATGCCATCCAACTCGAGGCTTTCGGGCCCGGATCCGGGGATCGCGCAGCAGCGCGTGCCGGCCGTCCGCGTTGCGCGCCGGCGCTGGCTGCTCGCGGTGTGCGTGCTGCTCGTCACGCACGGGTCGCTCTATCCGTGGCACTTCGATCGATCGGTGTCGGGCACGGCGGCCTGGAGTCGCATGTGGGCCGAGGCCGGCTGGTGGACAAGCCTCGGCGATGTGGTCGGCAACGTCGTGCTGTTCGTGCCGCTGGGCCTGCTGGCAGCGCGCGCGATCGCGCCGGGCGTGCACCCGCGCGCGGCGATCGCGCTCGGCATCTGGTTGCTCGGCACGGCCTTCGCGCTCGCCTTGCAGGTGCTGCAGTTCTGGGTGCCCGAACGCTCGGCGGCGGTGTCCGACATGTTGTGGAACGCCGTCGGCATGGCGCTCGGGCAGGCGATCGACGCGATCCGGGTTCGGCTGCGCCCTCGGCAGCGCCGGCACGAACCGGCGGCCGCATCACCTGCGCTGGTGATGGCGCTGCTGTGGCTGGCCATCGAGTGGTGGCCGTTCCTGCCGACGATCGACTGGCAGCACGTCAAGAACGCGCTCAAGCCGCTGCTGCTCTCGCCGCAGTGGAACGGCCGCTCGTTCGTCGAGGCGGCGCTGAGCCTGATGGTCGTTGCGCAACTCGGCCGGGCATCGCCGCACCGGGTCGTGGTTCTGCCGGGCCTGGTGGCTGCGGCGGCGATCGGCAAGCTGTTCCTGCACGGCCAGGTGATCTCGATGCCGCACGCCGCCGGCTGGATCGCCGGCCTGATGCTGTCGGGGGCGCTGGTGTGGCGGCTCGAGGACCGCGCGGCCCGCGCGCTGGTGCTGTGCCTGGCGTTGGGCTACTTCACGTTCGACGAACTCAGGCCGTTCGCGTGGACGTCGGATGCATCGTCGTTCAGCTGGATTCCGTTCGTCGCGTCGCTGCGGGGCTCGCTGGTCATCAACACGCTGGCGCTGTGCTGGCAGGCGTTCTGGCTCGGCGCGGTGATGCTGACCGGGCGCGCGACCGGCTGGCGCAGCGGCCCGCTGGCGATCGCTCTGGCACTCTGGGCGCTGTTGCTGGAGTTGCAGCAGATGTGGCTGCCGGGGCGCGTGGGCGACATCACGCCGGCGGTGATGCCGCTGCTGTGGTGGCTGGCGATGCCGATGTGGGAGGCAGCGGCGTCGACGCCGCGATGCGCCGCGCCGGCATCCTGCAAGTAGGTGGCGGCGCGCGCGGACGGCCCTCGGGCACGCGTGTAGATCTCGTTACACGGTGTGTGCGTGACGCGGGTGCTGCCGCTTCGGCATGCTTCGGCCCCTGGGGCGATCGGCTGCCGACACCGCGCGAGGGCCGTTGCACCTGTAAGTTGCGCCGCACGCAAGCGCGCAGGCGCCGCGTCCCCCCGGGATGAACTCCCTAGTGTTGGGCAGTGCAGGTTACACGGCCTGCCGCAATGATGCGCGCCATCGAACCCACGGAGAGCACGAGATGCTGGCCGACCTGCAATGCGATGACCGAAGCGACGCGAGTGACTTCATCCACCTCTGCGACAGCGCGCCGCCGATTCCCGTGCCGCCACAGTACGTGGGCCCGGTGACGCTGCCCGGCAGCGGCCGCACGATCTACTGGACGGGCCGCGTGGCCATCGGGCTGCGCCACGAAGCGCCGCGTCGGCACGACCTGATCACGCAGTCGGCGCTGTGGCTGCAGGACCTGATGCTCGGCAGCCGCCGCGGCGTACGAGCCGCCTGATCCACCGGCGCTTGCATGCCCAGGCCCCGCTGCGGCGGGGCCTGCTGCTTGTGGATCCCCGCTGCGGCGGGGCCTGCTGCTTGTGGACCCCCGCTCCGGCGGGGCCTGCGTCTTTCCGGCTACGATGCTCCGCTTCAAGACGCGCGGGGTCACGCATGCCGAAGCTGAGTTGTACGGTCAACGGCCGACCGGTGAGCATCGAGGTCGAGCCGCACACCCTGCTGGTCGACGTGCTGCGCGGCGCGCTGCGGCTGACCGGCACCCACGTGGGCTGCGACACCGGCCAGTGCGGCGCCTGCACCGTGATGCTCGACGGCGCCGCCGTGCGCAGTTGCTCGGTGCTGGCGCTCCAGGTGCAGGGGCGCGAGATCACCACGGTCGAAGGTCTGGCCACCGACGGCCGGCCGCACGCGCTGCAGGAGGCCTTCGCGCAATGCCACGGCCTGCAATGCGGCTTCTGCACGCCGGGCATGCTGATGTCGGCGGCTGCGCTGTTGCGCGAGCATCCGCGGCCCACCGAGGCGCAGATCGTCGATGCGCTCGAGGGCAACCTGTGCCGCTGCACCGGCTACGTGAACATCGTGGCCGCGGTGCAGCAGGCCGCGGGAACCGTCTCTCGGGAGGCGCAACGATGAGCGCCGCTTTCGAGGCCGGCCGCTTCGGCAGCGGCCAGGTGGTGCGGCGGGTCGAAGACGCCGCGCTGCTCGCCGGCCAGGGCCGCTACACCGACGACGTGGTGCCCGACGCGTTGCTGCACCTGGCCTTCGTGCGTTCGCCGCACGCCCATGCGCGCATCGTCGCCATCGATGATCAGGCCGTGGCCGCGATGCCCGGCGTGGTGGCGGTGTTCACCGGCGCGCAGCTCGCCGCGGCCGGCGTCAAGCCGCTGGCGGTGGCCTCTGCGTTCAGGCGCCCCGACGGCACGCCGTTCGCCACCGCGCCGCGCCGGGCGCTGGCCCACGAGCGCGTGCGCTTCGTCGGCGAGGCGGTGGCGATGGTGGTCGCGCAATCGGCCGAAGCAGCGCGTGCCGGCGCCGACGCGCTGATGGTCGACTACGAGGAGCTGCCGGCGGTGACCGACCCGTTGCGCGCGATGCAGCCCGGCGCGCCGGCGCTCACCGACGCGGCGCCCGACAACGTTGCCGCCGAGATGCGCCACGGCGATGCAGCCGCCGCCGCGAAGGCCTTCGCCGCGGCGGCGCATCGCGTGCAGGTCGACGTCGTGAACCAGCGGCTCGCGCCGTCGCCGATCGAGCCGCGCGCGGTGCTGGCGGAATTCGACAGCGCCAGCGAGCGCCTCACCGTGCGCCTCAGCAGCCAGATGCCCACCGGCATCCGCAACAGCCTGGCCGACTGCCTGCCCGGCATGACGCCGGCGCGCGTGCGCGTGGTCGTCGGCGACGTGGGCGGCGGCTTCGGCATGAAGACCGGCATCTACCCCGAGGACGTGGCGGTGGCCCATGCCGCCTGCGCGCTGAAGCGGCCCGTGAAGTGGACGGCGCAGCGGCTGGAAGAGTTCCTCGCCGCGGTGCACGGCCGCGACGTGCTCTCGCGCGCCGAGATGGCGCTCGATGCGCAGGGCAAGGTGCTGGCGCTGCGCGTGCGCGCGATCGCCAACGTGGGTGCCTATGCCACCGGCACCGGCATGGCGATCCCGCTGCTGATCGGGCCGTGGGTGACGACCAGCATCTACGACATCGGCACGATCGACCTGCACCTCACCGCGGTGATGACGAACACCGCCACCGTCGGCGCATACCGCGGCGCGGGCCGGCCCGAGGCGATCTACATCACCGAGCGGTTGTTCGACGCCGCCGCGCGCGAGATGAAGCTCGACCCGGCCGAGCTGCGCCGGCGCAACCTGATCCGGCCCGAGCAGATGCCGTACACGAATGCGATGGCGCAGGTGTACGACGTGGGCCGCTTCGAGCGCGTGCTCGACCGCGGCCTGCAGCTCGCCGACTGGCACGGCTTTGCCGCGCGGCGTGCGGCCAGCGAAGCGCGCGGCAGGCTGCGCGGCCGCGGCATCGCCAGTTTCCTCGAATGGACCGGCGGCAACGTGTTCGAGGAGCGCGTGACCGTCGACGTGACGCCCGACGGCACGATCGAGCTGATGTCGGCTGTGCAGGGCATGGGGCAGGGCATCGCCACCAGCCTGGCGCAGCTGGCGGTCGACGTGTTCCAGGTGCCGATCGAGCGCATCCGCGTGGTGATGGGCGACACCGACCGCAACAACGGCTTCGGCAGCGCCGGCTCGCGCTCGATCTTCACCGGCGGCTCGTCGGTGCGCGTGGCCTCGCAGCGCACGATCGAGCATGCCAAGGCGCTCGCCGCCGACGCGCTCGAGGCGCCGGCGGCCGACATCGAATACCGCGCCGGCCGCTTCGCGGTGGCCGGCACCGACCTCGGCATCGACCTGTTCGAGCTGGCGGGCCGCCAGGCCGAAGCGCGCATCCACGTCGATTCGACGAGCACCGTCGCCGGCCCCACCTGGCCCAACGCCTGCCATGTGTGCGAGGTCGAGATCGACGCCGCCACCGGCGAGGTGCAGATCGTGGCCTACGCATCGGTCAACGACATCGGCCGCGTGATCAGCCCGGCCATCGTGCGCGGCCAGATCGAAGGCGGCGCGGTGCAGGGCATCGGCCAGGCGTTGATGGAGCACATGGTCTACGACGGCGAGAGCGGGCAGGCGCTGAGCGCGAGCTTCATGGACTACGCGCTGCCGCGCGCCGACGGCTTCCGCGGCTTCGTGACCGAGTTCGACGAGTCCACGCCGAGCACCAACAACGCGCTCGGCGTGAAGGGCGTGGGCGAACTCGGCACCATCGGCGCCACGCCGGCGGTGGTCAACGCGGTGATCGACGCGCTCGCCCATGCCGGCCTCGGCCGTGACGCCGAGCGCATCCAGATGCCGGTGACGGCCGAGCGCGTCTGGCGCGCGCTGCAGCTGCGGCAGTTCGATGCGGCGCCGCTGGCGGAGCTGAAGGCCTAGGGCCGCACCGCGGGCGCCTCGACCATCAACCCCGCGCTGCGCTGCGCGAGGTACGCCTCGAGCGCGATCATCTCCGGCGCGTCGAAGCCGAACGCCTCGGCGCGCACGCCGCTCATGCAGTTGCGGATGCGCCGGCGCAGCGAGCCCAGGCTCTGCCACTCGAGCCGGTACAGCGGATAGCCGTTGACGTGGCCCTGCGGGATCGGCGTGCCGCCGAGCTTGCGGCCGGGCAGTTCGTCGTGGCACTGCGTGCAGGCCAGGTTGAGCTGACCCAGCCGTTGGTGGTACAGCCGCTCGCCCTCGGCGCGCGCGGCGGCGAGTTCGGGCGCGCGCGAGGGCGCGAGCGGCCGGCCGCGCGAGGCGCGGGCCACGTACGCCTCCAGGCCGAGCAGCTCCTGGCTCTCGGCGGGCCAGGCGCTGCCGCGCTGGTGCCGCGTGCGGCAGGCGTTGATGCGTTGTGCGAGGTCGATCGGGCGGCGCTCGGCGGCGTCCCAGTCCGGGTAGCGCGCGGCCACGCCGGCCATGCTCTGCGCCACGGGGCCGTGGCAATCGCTGCAGGCCTGCGCGCCCGGCGCCGACGTGCGCCACAGCAGCTCGCCGTCGGCCACCCACAGCATGCCGGGGTTCTGCGCGTCGTCGCGCTGCATGGCCTGCAGGCTCGGGCTCAGGGCGTCGAAGCCCGAGCGCTTGGGCGCCTGCGCCCACGCGCATGCACAGGCGAGCAGGCCGAGCGCCAGCGCGACCGCGACGCTGCATGCGCGCGTCATGTCACCGTCAGCGTGGCCGTCTCGGTCTGCGCGAAGCCGTTGTCGCCGTCCCAGGTGAAGGTGAAGGTGCCGCTCGCGGTCGCGCGCATTGGAAACGCGAAGTACGGATTCGCCGCGATCGCCGGTGCCAGCTCGGCGGCAAACACCACCTCGCCGTCGAAGCGGCAGACGTAGCGGCGGATGATGTCGCGCGGCAGCGTGCGGCCGTCGACGCCGGCGCGGTAGCCGGTCTCCATCACGTGCGCGATCAGCGTGCGGACCTCGATCGTCTCGCCGCGCTTGGCGGTCGCCGGCACCTGGATCAGCACGCGTGCCATGTCGAGGCGGCTCTCACTCCAGGCACGCGGCGAGCGTGACGATCACGTCGACCGCATGCGTCCACAGGCTGCCGTCGCTCATGCGGGCCACCGCCACCAGCTGCTGCGAGGTGGCGAGGCGGATGCGCGTGGCCAGCCGTGCCTGCGCCAGCGCCGGGCTCAGCGTGGCCACGATCACGTCGTGCTGCGGATTCTTCTGGTTGAACACCGCGATCTGCCGCACGTGGTCGGCGGCGGTCATCGGGCTGTCGACGCTCACCGTGATCGGCACGGCGTTGCCGTTCTCCACCAGCGGCTCGATGTCGAACTTGACGCGGCCCTCGCGCGTGGGCGCGCCGGCGGTGAAGCCGCGCATCGCGGCCTCGAGCTCGGGCGCCAGCGCATGCGCGCTGCGCGATGCGAGCAGCAGGCCGCCGGCGGCGACGAGCACGTCGCGCCGCTTGAGCGGAACCGGCAGCGTGCGCATCATGGCGGCGTGCGCAGCGTGGCGAGGAAGGCCACCACGTCTTCGATCTGCTGCCGCTGCAGCACCGGCCTGCCGCGCCAGGCTTCGCCCGTGCGCGCGAAGCCCTCGCTCCTGCCGTAGGCCGGCATCAGCGAGTTCGGGTTCAGCCGCGCCGGATCGATCAGGCGCAGCCGTAATTGCGCGGTGTTCCAGCGCGAGCCGGCGCCGGCGAGGTCGGTGGCGATGTCGCCCTGGAACGGCACTTCGGGGAACGGCCCGCTGTGGCACAGCAGGCACAGGCCCAGCTGGCGATCGGCCACGATGCGGCGGCCTTCGTCGGGCCGGCCGGGCAGCGCGGTGAGCGGCGTGGCGATGCCGTCGGCGGCGACCTCGGCGGCGGCCGGGTCGGGCACGGGCATCGACGCGCAGCCGCCCGCGGCCAGCGTGAGCGCGGAGAACAGTCCGCGTGCGCGCATCACGCCTTCGCGAGGTTGTGGTGCTTGAGCGGTAGCTTGCGAATGCGCTTGCCCGTGGCGGCGAAGATCGCGTTGAGCACCGCAGGCGCGGCCACCGCGATCGTCGGCTCGCCCACGCCGCCCCAGAAGCCGCCCGAGGGCTTGATGCTGGTCTCGACCTTGGGCATGTCCTTCATCAGCAGCACGGGGTAGTTGTCGAAGTTGGTCTGCTCCATGCGGCCGCCCTTGACGGTGCATTCCTGGTACAGCATCGCCGACAGGCCGTAGACGAACGAGCCTTCGACCTGCGCCTCGATCTGCTGCGGGTTCACCGCGTGGCCGCAGTCGGTGGCGGCGACGATGCGGTGGATCTTCAGCGCACCGGCGTCGCTCACCGACACCTCGGCGCAGGCCGCCACGTAGCTGCCGAAGCCCATGGTCTGCGCCAGGCCGCGGAACACGCCCTTGGGCGGCGGCGTGCCCCAGCCGACCTTGGCGGCCACCTCCTCGAGCACCGCCAGGTGCTTCGGGTGATTCGCCATCAGCTGGCGGCGCAGCGCGAGCGGATCGCGTTTCGTCGCCGCGGCGATCTCGTCGATGAAGCACTCGAGGTAGATCGCGTTGTGGTTCAGGTTCACGCCGCGCCAGAACCCCGCCGGCACCGGCGGGTTGCGCATGGCATGATCGATCAGCAGGTTAGGGATGGTGTAGCCGATCGCCGCCTCGGCGCCGCCCGCGGCGAGGCCCTGGAACGCCACCGGGTCGAGCCCGTCGCGCACGTTCTGCGGCGCCACCGAGGCCAGGATCGACTGGCCCGACAGGCGCATGTGCAGCGCCTGCAGGTTGTCGTCCTTGTCGAGCCCGGCCACCAGCCGGCACTGCGTGACGGGGTGGTAGCGGCCGTGCAGCATGTCTTCCTCGCGCGACCAGATCAGCTTCACCGGCGTGCCCGGCATCTGCCTGGCGATCTCGACCGCCTGGCGCACGTAGTCGGTCATGCCGCGCCGGCCGAAGCCGCCGCCGAGGTGGATCTTGTAGACGTCGCACTTCGCGCTCGGCAGGCCCGAGGCCTCGACCGTCGCGGCGAATGCGGCCTCGCCGTTTTGCGTCGGACACCACACCTCGCAGCGCTCGGGCGTCCAGCGCGCGGTGGCGTTCATCACCTCCATGCAGGCATGGTTCTGGTGCGGGTACGCATACACCGCCTCGATGGTGCGCGCCGCGCTGGCGAGCGCGGCCTTGGCGTCGCCGACCTTGGTGCCGACCGCTGCATCATTGGCCGTGAGCCCGGCCTCGAGCGTCGCGGCGACGCTGGCGCTCGAGACGCCGGCGTTGGGGCCTTCGTCCCACTCGATGGGCAACGCGTCGAGCGCGGTCTTGGCGCGCCACCAGGTGTCGGCCACCACCGCCACCGCGCTGTCGCCGACCGGCACCACCTTCTTCACGCCGGGCCGTTTCGCGATGGCCGCGGCGTCGAAGCTCCTCACCTTGCCGCCGAAGACCGGGCAGTCGCGGATCGCCGCGTTGAGCAGGCCCGGCAGCGTGAGGTCCATGCCGTAGATCTGCGAGCCGTCGACCTTGCGCGCGGTGTCGAGCCGCTTCACGGGCTTGCCGGCGACCTTCCAGCTCTTCGGATCCTTCAGCGTCACCTCGGCCGGCGGCGTGAGCTTCGACGCTGCCGCGGCCACCTGGCCGTAGCGCGTGCTGCGCCCGCTCTTGGCATGCGTGATCACGCCCTGGCTCACCGTGCACTCTGCGGCCGGCACGCCCCAGCCGTTGGCCGCGGCCTGCACGAGCATCATGCGTGCCGCGGCACCGCCCTTGCGCACGTAGTCGTGCGACTCGCGCACGCCGCGGCTGCCGCCGGTGGAGAAGCTCTGCCACACGCGGTTGCGCGCCAGGTTCTGCCCCGGCGTGGGGTACTCGGTGGTCACCCTGGCCCAGTCGCATTCCAGCTCCTCGGCGACGAGCTGCGCCAGGCCGGTGAGCGTGCCCTGGCCCATCTCGCTGCGGGCGATGCGGATGACCACGGTGTCGTCGGGCTTGATCACGACCCAGGCGTTGACCTCCTCGGGTGCCGACTGCGCCGCGGCCCGCGACACCAGCGGCGAGTCGGGGATGTGAAAGCCGACGACCAGTGCGCCGGTGGTGGAGGCGGCGGCGCCGAGGAAGCGGCGGCGCGACAGCGTGGCAGGCGTACTCATGACGGTCTCCGGTGTTGTGTGTCCCTGCGCATGAAACAGTGCCAACCAAGCGGCCGCCGCGGAACCGGCTTTGCCGGGCCGCTGGCGGCGCCCCCTTGGGGGGAGGCGCCGAAGGCGCTTCGGGGGGGTCACTTCCTGGCGGCCAGCTTGATCGCCGCGCGAACGCGGTTGTAGGTGCCGCAGCGGCAGATGTTGGTCATCGCCTCGTCGATGTCGGCGTCGGTGGGCTGCGGCTTCGCTTTCAGCAGCGCGGCGGCGGTCATCAGCATGCCGCTCTGGCAGAAGCCGCACTGCGGCACGTCGAGCTCGACCCAGGCCTTCTGCAGCGCATGCGTGGCGTTGGGCGCCAGGCCCTCGATGGTGGTGATCTTCTGGCTCGCGCTCACCGAGGAGAGCGGCCGCACGCAGCTGCGCACCGGCTCGCCGTCGATGTGCACGGTGCAGGCGCCGCACTGCGCCACGCCGCAGCCGTACTTGGTGCCGGTCAGGCCGAGCTGCTCGCGCAGCACCCACAGCAGCGGGGTGTCGGGTTCGACATCGACGTCGCGATCCTTGCCGTTGACGTTCAGACGGGGCACGGGGTTCTCCTCGTTCGATCGGGGGCGCGCGCATTGTGAGCCGGCGCAATACCGGAGCGTGCCGCGGGGTTGTCCGAAGACCGAGCGGGCGCGGGCCCGCCGTCACAATGCCGGCATGCAGATCGGGTCGTATCTCAAGCTCTCGGTTGCCGTGGCGCTGGCCACCATCGTGCTCAAGTTCGGTGCCTGGTGGCTCACCGGCTCGGTGGGCCTGCTGTCGGATGCGCTGGAGTCGCTCGTCAATCTGGCCGGCGCGGTGTTCGCGCTGATGATGGTCACGGTGGCCGCGCAACCGCCCGACGAGGACCACCCCTACGGCCACCACAAGGCCGAGTACTTCTCGAGCGGCTTCGAGGGTGTGCTGATCCTGGTGGCGGCGTTGGCGATCATCTGGGCCGCGGTGCAGCGTTTCTTCGCGCCGCAGCCGCTCGAAGCCTTGGGGCTGGGCCTGGCGCTGTCGATCGTCAGCTCGGCGATGAACGGCGCATTGGCCTGGGCCATGCTGCGCAAGGCGCGCGAGCACCGCTCGATGGCGCTGGAAGGCGATGCGCGGCACCTGTTCACCGACGTCTGGACCTCGGTGGGCGTGGTCGCCGCGCTGGTGGCGGTGCAGTTCACCGGCTGGCTGTGGCTGGACCCGACCATCGCCATCGTCGTCGCCGGCAACATCGTGCGCGAGGGCGTGATGCTCGTCTGGCGCTCGGCCGACGGGCTGATGGATCGCGCGCTCGAGCCCGAGGTGCGCGAGCAGATCGAGCGCACGCTGGAGGACTTTCGCCACCAGGCCATCCGCTTCGACCATGTGTTCAGCCGCCGCGCCGGCGCGCGCCGCTTCGTCGACCTGCACATGCACATGCCCTCGAACTGGACGCTGGGCCGCGCAGCCGCGGTGCGCACCTCGGTGGAACAGGCGCTGATGAGCGCCGTGCCGGGCCTGCGCGCGACGATCCAGCTGCTGCCGATGGACGTGGAAGCGCACTTCGGCGACGAGAAGGACCTCGCATAGTGCTGGCACTGGTGCAGCGCGTGACGCGCGCGCAGGTGAGCATCGAAGGCGCGGTGCGCGGCGCCATCGGCCGCGGGCTGCTGGTGTTCGTCTGCGCCGAACCGGCCGACGGCGAGGCTCACCCGCAGCGTCTGGTCGACAAGCTGCTGAAGCTGCGCATCTTCGGCGACGCGGCCGGCAAGATGAACCGCAGCGTGCAGGATGTGGCCGGCGGCCTGCTGATCGTCAGCCAGTTCACGCTGGCGGCCGACACCGCAGGCGGCAACCGGCCGAGCTTCTCGGCCGCCGCGCCGTCGGCGCAAGGGCGCGCGCTCTACGAGATGGTGCTGCGCCTCGCGCGCGAGCGGCATCCGCAGGTCGAAGCCGGCGAGTTCGGCGCCGACATGCAGGTGGAGCTCGTCAACGACGGGCCGGTGACGATACCGCTGCGGATCGCGTGAGCGGCGCCGCGCGCGTCAACTGGCTGCGCGCGAGGACTCAATCGTGAGTTCCGCGCCCGCGTGCTGCCAGCGAACGTGCAGCGGTCGCCTCGCAGCCCAGGCCGGTCGATCCGGATGCAGCATCAACGCGTTCACGCCCGACGTCTGCGCGGTACCGCTGATCGCTGCCTGTGCGTCGATGTGAATCGCGAACGCACCGTCGGCTGCGAAGCGGACCGCGAGGCCCTGGCCGCGGTGACGAGGTGAATGCAGCACGACCTCGGTCAGACGGAGCGTACCGTCAGTTGTCGCGAAGGCGTGCACGGACTCTTGCGGCCCGCTTGTCGAGATGATCTGGAGGTGGCCATCGGTGTCGCGCGACACGATCTCGTACGCGCGATCGCCCTGCGGTGACTCGTATTCCCAGCGCTCGCCTGCTGCCAGCACGGCAGGTTGGCGCACGACGCGCAGCGTGCGCCTGGCGTTGCGGAGCGCGGCCATGTGAAAGCCTCGCGTGAAGTAACCGTCATGGGCCACGAAGTGCGGGCCCGCGCGCAGCTTCTCGGGAATCGCATACGCGACGCCGGCGATGTGCACCGACGACGACGGTGCCGCCATCGCGCTCGCCATGCGCAGCATGATCGGCAGGCTGCTGTCGAGCGCATGATCGCCGGGGTCGGTCAGACCGCCGCGGGCGACGTCAGGCGGCGATGCGCAGGCCACACGCAGCACGACCGGCTCGCCGGCAGGCGAGCGCAAGCGCACCTCGGCGAACGGCAGGCGCGCCGCGACGTCGAGCGTCACATCGATTTCGCAGCGCACCGTCGTGCGCCGGACGTCGTGCGCCGCCATTGCCAGCAGAGTGTCGTCGTTGACGAGGTCGATCTGGGTCTGGTCGTGCTGCGTCAGGATCGCTCGAACGGCAAACGTGCCATCGTCGCGCACCGACAGCATCGCCTCGACGCACTCGTATTGCGGATGACCGCTGAAGTAGGCGATGACGTGCACGTCGTCGGCGACGTAGCGCAGATCGAAGGGATGGACGAGCGCGGAGGGCAGGACGATCGACATCGGCACCTCGTCAGGCGGTCTTGTACCAGTCGAAGATGCGGCCGCTCTCGACCGCCCAGCCGCTGATCGGCGCGCGCAGCTTGTTGGCCATCGCCACCAGCTTCGGCCGCGCGACGATGGGCACCACCACGTGTGCGTTGCACACCAGGTCGTTGAGCTTGATCAGCAGTGCCGCGCGCTTCACCGGGTCGAGCTCGGTCTCGGCGGCGCGAAAGGTCTTGTCGTACTCGTCGTTGCGCCAACGCGTGATATTGCGGCCGAGGTACTTGTTGGCCTTGCCGGCCACCAGCCACGAGCAGAACAGTTCCATGAAGCGGCCGGGGTCGGGCCCGCCACGGGTGATGGTGTACATCTGCAGGTCGGCCTGGAAGCGTGCGTTGGTGTCGGGGTTGGCCGCGTCACCCGAGAAGAACACGGTGGCCGAGGTGGCCTTCAGCTCGACATCGATGCCGCATTGTGCGGCGGCCTGCTTGAAGATCGTCTGCACCTTTTGCCGCGAGGCGTTGGTCGAGGTCTGGAACAGCAGCTTCAGCGGCTGGCCGCCCTTGGCGCGGATGCCGCCGGCGCCGCGTGCCCAGCCTGCGGCGTCGAGCAGCGCGTTGGCGCGCGCCACGTCGAAGGCCTCGCCCCGGCGCGGCGACTGGTACTGCGGCGGATTGTTGAGGAAGTTGGTGGTGGCCACGCCGCCGCGGCCGTAGATGAAGCGCTGGATCGACTCGCGATCCATCAGGTGCGCGATCGCCGTCGCCACCGCCGGATCGCGAAACAGCGGATGCTGCGTCGACACATGCGAGCGCTCGCCGTCGATCTCGACCCAGGGGTTAGCCTGGTTGAGCATCAGGTACTCGACGTCGCCGCCCGGCGCCGCTTCGACGCGGCCCTGGCCGCCCTTCTCGAGCCGCTGCAGCACCTCGTCTTCCACCTGAATCAGCCAGGCGAGGTCGTACTCGCCGGTCTGCAGCACCGCGCGCGCGGCCGATACCGAATCGCCGCCGCCCTTGATCTCGACCGCATCGAAGTGCGGCCGGTTGGGCATGTGGTAGGCGGTGTTCGCCTCGGCGCGCACCCAGTCGCCGGGCTTGAAGTCGACCAGTTTGTAGGGGCCCGTGCCCACCGGCTTGAGATTGGCCGGCGCCTCGCGCGACTTGGCTCCCATGTAGGCCGCGAAGTGCTTCTTCGGCAGCACCGGGTCGCCCACGAAGGCGTCGTACCACGCCGGCGTGGGCTTCTCGAAGATCAGGCGCACGGTGTGGCTGTCGATCTTGCGCGCCTCCTTGATCGGCGTGAACGTGCCGATCGTGAAGGCCGCCGATGCGGGGTTGCGCAGCAACTCCCAGGAGAACACCACGTCGTCGGCGGTGAAAGGCTCGCCGTCGTGCCAGCTCACGCCGCGCTTCAACTTCCACGTCACCGACAGCCCGTCCTTCGCGACGCCGCCGTTGGCCAGGCTCGGGATCTCGGCGGCGAGCACCGGGTACATGGATCCGTCGCGGTCCCAGGTGGCGAGCGGCTCGTAGAACAGCCGCGTGGCGAGCTGGTCCTTGCTGCCGTTGGAGAAGTGGCCGTTGAGCAGCGTCGGCCCCTGCCACGACAGGATCTTCAGCGTGCCGCCGCCGCCGCGCCGCGTGGGCGCGTAGGCGAAGTCGGGCTGCGCCTGCGCGAGGCCGGCATGCGCCAGCAGCTGCAGCGCCATCGGCGCGGGCAGGCCCAGCGCCGACACCGCGCCGACGAAGCCGCGCCGCGACAGCGCGCCGCGGCGCACGCGCGCGAGCGCGTCACGCAGGGCCGGCTCGTGATCGCTCATCGGCTCCGTGCTCGCACGTTCCGAAGGTGAATCGGGCCGCTGTCGAGCGGCCTGGCAACCGGACAGGGTGCCGCCAGGCACCCTGTTGATAGTGGCGAAGCCTTCAATCAGCGTATTGGCCGGCGGCCTTGATCACCGGGCCCCACTTGGCGATCTCGGCGGTGACGAAGGCCTTGTGCTCGGCGCCACCGACGCGCGCGTCGCTGATCACCACCGCGCCCAGTGCTTCCTGGCGCTTGATGAAGTCGGCATCCTTCAGCGCATTGCGCAGCGCGGCGTTGACCTTGTCGAGCGCTGCCTTCGGTGTGCCCTTGGGCGCGTACAGGCCATGCCAGATCGTCACGTTGAAGCCCTTGAGGCCCGATTCGTCGAGCGTCGGCAGCTTAGCCAGCGCCGGCGTGCTAAGGCGCTTGGTGGTGGTAACAGCGAAGGCCTTGATCTTGCCGGACTCGATCTGCTGCGTGGTGTTGGTGGTCTGGTCGCACATCAGGTCGACCTGGCCGCCGAGCAGGTCGGTCATCGCCGGCGCCGTGCCCTTGTAGGGCACGGTGGTCATGTCCACGCCCACACTCTGCTGGAACAGCAGGCCGCACAGATGCGAGGCGGCGCCGAGGCCGGCGTTGGCCAGATTGATCTTGCCCTTGTTGGCGTTGATCCAGGTGCGCAGCTCGGCGAAGTTGTTGGCCGGCAGCGTGCTGCGGCCCACCAGCGTCATCGGCACCTCGTTGACCATGCCGACGTATTCGAAGTCGTCGAGCGTCTTGTAGGGCATGTTGCGGTACAGCGCCGGCGAGGTGGACATGCCGATGTGATGCAGCAGCAGCGTGTAGCCGTCGGGCGCAGCCTTGGCGACCTTGGCCGCGCCCAGCGTGCCGCCGGCGCCGCCCACGTTGTCGATGATCACGGTTTGGTTGTTCAGGCCTTTGCGCAGCACTTCGGCGAGGTCGCGCGCCACCTTGTCGGTGGGGCCGCCGGCGGCGAAGGGCACGACGATGGTGACCGGCTTCTCGGGGTAGTCGGCCCAGGCGGCGCTGGTGGCCAGGGCGGCAGCGGCGAGCAGCAAGGGGCGCTTCATGCAAAGTCTCCTCGAACGAAAAGGCGGGTTGGTGGTGTCAGTCAGTTGGCCGGCATGCTAGGAGCCGGGCCACCGCGCTGCAACGCGGGAACTACGTACGGCGACGACCGGTGAAGCCCTGATTCGATGTAGATCAATGTCGAGCCCGCGTGCCAGGGTCACGCCAGATGATCGGCCAGCACGCGCGCCACGTGCAGCGCCTCGCGGCCCGCGCCGCCGGCGATCTGGTGGCGGCAGCTGGTGCCGTCGGCCACGATGATGGCCTCGGGCGCGTTGCGCACGGCGGGCAGCAGCGCGGCCTCGGCCATCCGGCGCGAGGCCCACAGGTGCGAGGCCTCGTAGCCGAAGCTGCCCGCCATGCCACAGCATGAGCTGTCGATCAGCGCCACGTCGGCGCCCGGCAGCCGCTTGAGCAGCGCCAGCACCGGCTCGATCGCGCCAAAAGCCTTCTGGTGGCAGTGGCCATGCACGCGCAGCGGCCGCTCTAGCGCACGCCAGGCTGGCGCGAAGCGGCCTTCGCGCGCCTCGCGTTCGAGAAACTCCTCGAACAGCAGCGCCTGCCGCGACACCACCTGCGCGGTGGGGCCGAGGCCGAGCGCGAGCAGCTCGTCGCGCATCGTCAGCAGGCATGAGGGCTCCAGCCCCACGATGGCCAGGCCGCGTTCGGCCAGCGGTGCCAGCGCCTCCACCAGCGCACGGGCCCTGGCGCGCGCAGCCTCCACGTCGCCCACCGACAGATGCGTGCGGCCGCAGCACAGGCGCTCGCCTTTCGGCCCTTGCGCCACGTGCACCGCGTAGCCGCCGGCCTGCAGCACGCGCACGGCGGCATGCAGGTTCTCCGATTCGAAGAAGGCGTCGAAGGTGTCGGCCCACAGCACCACGCCCTTGGCTGCCGCGAGCACAGCCTCGCGCGAGACCAGGCCCAGACCGCTCATCGAACGCCAGAACGTGTCGCGCCGCCAGCTGGGCAGCTGGCGCTCGGCCGCGATGCCGGTGGCGCGCTGCATCTGCCGCGCCAACCAGGGCCAGCGGTTGCGCAGATTGGCCAGCGAGGCGAAGCGGCTGGCCAGCCGCGCGTAGTCAGGCAGCTGGCCGATCAGACGGTCGTGCCAGCTGACGCCGAAGCGCCGGCGCCGCTGCGCCAGCACCTCGATCTTCATGCGCGCCATGTCGACGCCGGTGGGGCATTCGCGGCGGCAGCCCTTGCAGCTCACGCACAGCTCGAGCGCCTCGCGCACGGCCTCGCCGGTCAGCGCACCGGGGCCAAGTTCCCCGGCCAGCGCCAGGCGCAGCGTGTTGGCACGGCCGCGCGTGAGGTGCTGCTCGTCGCGCGTGACGCGGTAGCTCGGGCACATGGTGCCGGCGTCGAACTTGCGGCAGTGGCCGTTGTTGTTGCACATCTCCACGGCCTTGGCGAAGCCGCCGGTGACGTCACCGCCGCTGCCCGGCGCGCTGATCGCCTCGGTGCGCGGATCGTTTTGCACGTTCCACGCCGACCAGTCGAGCGCACTCGTGATCGCGATCGTCTTGTAGCCGGGCGGGAAGCGGAACAGCGACGCATCGTCCATGCGCGGCGGATCGACGATGCGGTAGGGCGCGAACAGTGCATCGGGATCCAGCTCGCGCTTGATGGCGCGAAACGCCGCGGTGAGCGCCGGGCCGAACTGCCATTCGATCCACTCGCCGCGGCACAGGCCGTCGCCGTGCTCGCCGCTGTAGGCACCCTTGAAGCGGCGCACCAGCGCGCTGGCTTCGTCGGCGATGGCGCGCATCTTCTGTGCACCGTCGCGCCGCATGTCGAGGATCGGCCGCACGTGCAGCGTGCCCACCGAGGCATGCGCGTACCAGGTGCCGCGCGTGCCGTGGCGCGCGAACACCTCGGTCAGCGCGTCGGTGTACTCGGCCAGGTGTTCCAGCGGCACCGCGCAGTCTTCGATGAAGCTCACCGGCTTGCCGTCGCCCTTGAGGCTCATCATGATGTTGAGGCCCGCCTTGCGCACCTCCCACAGCGCCTTCTGCGCGCTCTCGTCGGGCATGCGCACCACGCGACCGCCGCTGCTGAGGTCGCCGATCAGGCTCACCAGCCGCTCGAGCTGCGCCAGCAATGCGGCGCGATCGTCGCCCGAGAACTCCACCAGCAGGATCGCCTCGGGCTCGCCGGCGAGCGCCGACTCGATCACCGGCCGGAACGCCGGGTTGGCGCGCGCCAGCTCGATCATCGTGCGGTCGACCAGCTCCACGGCGGTGGGCTTCAGCGTGACGATGTGCTGCGCGCTGGCCATCGCATCGTGAAAGCGCGCGAAGTTGGCGACGCCCAGCACCTTGTGCTTGGGCAGCTCGGCCAGCCGCAGCGTCAGCGAGCGCGTGAAGCCGAGCGTGCCCTCGGCGCCGACGAACAGCTGCGCCAGATTGACGCTGCCGTCGGCGGTGTAGGGGCGTTCGCTCGCCGGGCGAAAGATGTCGAGGTTGTAGCCGCCGACGCGGCGCAGCTCGCGTGGCCAGCGCGCTTCGATCTCGGCAGCCTGCGCCTCGGCGAGCCGCTGCACGAAGCGGCCGAACTGTGCCGCGCGGCCGGTGCATTGCTGCAGCGTTGTGAAGCGATGGCTGCTGCCGTCGGCCAGCCACATCTCGCAGCCGAGCACGTTGTGCACCATGTTGCCGTAGGCGATCGAGCGCGAGCCGCAGCTGTTGTTGCCGGCCATGCCGCCGAGCGTGGCCTGCGCGCTGGTGGACACGTCGACCGGATACCACAGTCCTTCGCGCTTGAGCAGCGCGTTGAGGTGATCGAGCACCAGGCCGGGCTGCACGGTGGCGCGCCGATGCGCGGCATCGACCTCGAGCACCTGGCGCAGATGCTTGCTGCCGTCGATGACCAGGCATGCACCCACCGTCTGCCCGCACTGGCTGGTGCCGGCACCGCGCGGCAGCACCGGCACCTTCAGCTCGCGCGCCACGTCGAGCGCGGCATGCACGTCGGCGTCGTCGGCCGGCACGCACACCGCCACCGGCATCACCTGGTAGATCGACGCGTCGGTGGCATAACGCGCGCGCGACGCGGCATCGACATGCACCTCGCCGCGCACGGCGCGGCGAAGGCGTTGTTCGAGGCGAATGCTGGTGTCGTTGTGCGCCGTTACCGCGGCGCTATGGGCCGCCGGTTTGGTGGGGGAATCCATGCGCTCAGGGTTCGAATCGGCGTGTCATCATCGCCCGCATTGTCCGTCCGTCGTGTATCGAAAGGTCCGGCCCCGATGATCCCGCTCGACCAGCACTTAAGCGGCCGCCACTTCCTGCAGATCCCCGGGCCGAGCCCGGTGCCCGATCGCATCCTGCGGGCCATGAGCCTGCCGACGATCGACCATCGCGGCCCGGAGTTCGGCGCGCTGGGCCAGAAGGTGCTCGCCGGCTTGCGCCAGGTGTTCAAGACCCAGCATCCGGTGGTGATCTACCCGGCCTCGGGCACCGGCGCGTGGGAGGCGGCGCTGGCCAACACGATGTGTCCGGGCGACGCGCTGCTGATGTTCGAAACCGGGCACTTCGCGTCGCTGTGGCACAAGATGGCGCTGCGCCTCGGCCTGAAACCCGAGTTCCTGAGCGTGCCGGGTACCGACACGCAGACCGGGCTGCCCAACGGCTGGCGCCGCGGCGTGCAGGCCGACATGATCGGCGAGCGGCTGCGAGCCGACGCGCAGCACCGCATCAAGGCCGTGTGCGTGGTGCACAACGAAACCTCCACCGGCGTCACGTCAGACATCGCGGCGGTGCGTCGCGCGATCGATGCCGCCGGCCACCCGGCGCTGCTGATGGTCGACACCATCTCGGGCCTGGCCTGCGCCGACTACCGGCACGACGAATGGGGCGTCGACGTGGCCATCAGCGGCTCGCAAAAAGGGCTGATGCTGCCGCCGGGCATCAGCTTCAATGCGCTGTCGCCGAAGGCGATCGCGGTGTCGAAGAGCGCGATGCTGCCGAAGTCGTTCTGGGCCTGGGACGAGATCGTCGAGATGAACAAGGGCGGCTACTGGCCGTACACGCCGAACACGAATCTGCTGTACGGCCTGAGCGAGGCGCTCGACATGCTGCTCGAGCAGGGGCTGACCGCGGTGTTCGCGCGCCACCAGCGCTGGGCCGAGGGCGTGCGCACGGCGGTGCGCGCGTGGGGTCTGCCGATCCAGTGCGCCGATGCGGCGGTGCATTCGCCGGTGCTCACCGGCGTGATCACGCCGGCCGGCGTCGATGCCGATGCGCTGCGCCAGCTGATCCATCGCCGCTTCGATCTCTCGCTCGGCACCGGCCTCGGCAAGGTGAAGGGCCGCATGTTCCGCATCGGCCACCTCGGCGACACGAATGACCTCACGCTGCTGGCCACGCTGGCCGGCGTGGAGATGGGCCTCGGGCTGCACGGCGTGCCGCTGGCCGGCAGCGGTGTGCAGGCGGCGATGGCGTACTTTGCCGCGCATCCCCAGGCGGCGGCGTTGAAGGCCGCGGCCTGACTCGAATGACACCGTCGAAGGAAACCACGATGACGAATCGACGCACCGTGATCCGCGGCATCGGCGCCGGCGCCGCCGCAGTGGCCGCGCCCGCACTGTGGGCGCAGCAGTGGCCGTTCGGGCCGGTGCGCATTTTGGTGGGCTTTCCGCCGGGCGGCGGCACCGACGCGCTGGCGCGCGTGCTGTCGGTCAAGCTGACGCAGATGTGGGGCCAGCAGGTGGTGGTCGAGAACAAGGCCGGCGTGGCCGGCGTGCTGGCGGCCGAATACACCGCCACGCAGCCGAGCGACGGCTCGACGCTGCTGATGGCGCACATCAACAGCCACGCGCTGGCGCCCAGCCTGCAGCCCAAGCTGCGCTACGACCTGGAGCGCGACTTCGTGCCGATCGTGCTCGTCGGCGTGACGCCGAACCTGCTGATCGCCAATCCCAATGCGCCGGCCAGGACGGTGAAGGACATCGTCGCGCTGTGCAAGGCCAAGCCGGGGCAGGTGAGCTTCGGCTCTGCGGGCTCGGGCTCGGCGCAGCACCTGGCGCTCGAGATGTTCAAGCTGCGCGCCAAGGTCGATGCGCTGCACGTGCCTTACAAAGGCTCGGGCCCGCTGCTGACCGACCTGATCGGCGGCCAGATTCAATACAGCTTCGACACCATGACCGCCGCCACGCCGCACGTGAAAGGCGGCCGCGTGATCGCGATCGCGCAGACACGCACCAAGCGCGCCAAGGGCCACCCGGGCGTGCCGACGATGCAGGAAGAGGGCTTTCCCGGCTTCGAGGCCACCACCTGGTACGGGCTGGTCGGCCCGGGCAAGCTGCCGACCACCATCGCGCAGAAGATCAACACCGACGTGAACACCGTGCTGGCGATGCCCGACGTGCAGGAGCGCATGGACCAGTACGGCGCCGAGGACGGCGGCGGCAGCGCGGCGAAGTTCGACGCCTTCATGCGCGACGAGCGCATCAAGTGGGCCAAGGTGGTCAAGGAAGCCGGCGTCAAGGGCGAGTCGTGAGCGCCCCCAGGCGGCGCAAACGCCGCCGCCCCCCGAGGGGGTCGAGTCGCCCGGCAAAGCCGGATCGACTCGAGAACCGCCACGGCCCCGCGATCGGCGCGTCGTAACGGCGCGGCGAATTGCGACGAATGCACGCGACTTCGGTCGCGGCGCAGCCGTTACATCCGTTCGACGCCGGAAACAATCAGCAAAGATTCGTCACCCCTCGGCGCTGTGCCGGCGGGATCGCGGCCGGCGCCTTCGAAGCCACCGGCCCTCGAGAGGGAAACATGAATCTGCTGACCGGTTTCATCGTGCTGATCGAACGGCGACGCCTGCTGCTGCGGCGGGTGCTGGCCGGCCTGTTGGCGGTGGCGATGGCGCTGACCGGCGCGGTTCCGGCGGTCGCGCATGCCCGCCCGGCGGGCTCCGAACGTGGCGACAAGGTCGCCCGCGACCTCGACGACGAGATCGGTTCGATGCGCGCCAAGCGCGCGAAGTGGTCGCGCGACATCCACGGCGTGCACCATGTGCAGGTGATCGTCTTCGGCGACGGGGTCGACCCGGAGATGACCGCCGTACGCCAACATGTGCGCGCGCTGGGCGGCTCGGTGCACGCCACGCACCCGGGCCTCGGCGCGATCACCGTGCAGCTGCGTGCCGACCAGATCGGCGCGCTGGCGCAACGGCCCGACGTGCTGAGCATTTCGCCCAACCGCGAAGTCCGGCGCACCGCGAGCGCGCTGGAATCGATCACCGGCGCGCTGACCGGAAACGTCCGCGCCAACAGCACCCGGGCCAGCTACAGCGGCGTGGACGGCAGCGGCGTCGGCATCGCGGTGCTCGATTCGGGCGTGATGCGCTCGCATGCCGGCTTCCTCAACGGCTCGGGCGTGACGCGCGTGAAGAAGAGCGTCAACATGCTCAACACGACGCTCGCCAACTGGACCGTCGGCGTCGACACCATCAGCTCGCTCAAGCCCGGCAGCAGCGCACTGTCATCGTACGAGAGCGCCATCAACAACGCCGCGGCGACGACGCAGGACGGCTACGGCCACGGCACGCACGTCGCATCGGTGGCGGCCGGCCGCGCGAAGTACTACTCGGCGGGCACGCCCGACACCACCGGCATCGCGCCCAACGCCGACCTGTACGACGTCAAGGTGCTCAGCGATCAGGGCGCCGGCTCGATGAGCGACGTGCTCGAAGGCATCCAGTGGGTGATCTACCACGCCAAGGAATACAACATCCGCGTGCTCAACGTCAGCCTGGCCGCGGCCTCGACCGAATCGTGGCAGACCGACCCGTTGTGCATCGCGCTGCGCAGCGCCACGGCGGCCGGCATCACCGTGGTCGTGGCGGGAGGCAACTTCGGCCAGTCGATCCAAGGCCAGGAGGTCTACGGTGCGATCAGCTCGCCGGGCAACGAGCCGTCGGTCATCACCGTCGGTTCGGTCAACGACAAGGGCACGATCGGCCGCAGCGACGACACCGTCAACAACTTCAGCTCGCGCGGGCCGACGCGCGGCGCCTACATCGACGCGAGCGGCGTGCGCCGCGTCGACAATCTGCTGAAGCCCGACCTCGTCGCGCCCGGCAACAAGATCATCGGCGCCGCGGCGATTGGGTCGACCACCGGCACGCTGACCTGGAACTACCTAGCCGGCCAATACTATTCGAACCTGGTGGCGCCGATCGGCATCCAGCAGCTGGTGCCCGAGACGCAGATGCTGCTGAGCGGCACGTCGATCGCGGCACCTGCGGTCGCCGGTACGGTGGCGCTGATGCTGCAGGCCAACCCGGGCCTGACGCCGCCGCTGGTCAAGGCCATCTTGCAGTACACCGCCCAGCCGCTGGCCGGCTACAGCCTGCTGCAGCAGGGCGCAGGCGCGCTGAACGTCGATGGTGCGGTGGCGGTGGCCAAGGTGCTGCGCACCGATCTGGCCTCGGCGATCGCCGCGGGCACGCTGAACACCGGGTCGTCGATGCTGGCTGCGGGCAAGGTGCTGCCGCTGATGAAGTCGACCATCAACGGCACGGCCTTCGATTGGTCGCGCGTGGTCTATGTCGGCGGCAATCGTGTCGTCAGCGGCACGGCGCTGCTGACCAAGTACCAGCCGATCTACGACCCGCGGCTCACCTGGGCCAGCAATGTCGTGCGCAAGCGCGACGTGGTGTACTGGTCGGGCAAGGGCATTGCGCCGGCGACCTATCCGCGCACCTTCACCGATGTCGCGGCGCCGAACCAGACGCTGGTCGGCCCCGGCGTGATGCGCGCCGATGCGCTGGCCGGCATGAGTTCGCTGATCGGGAAGACCGGCGCCTTCATGCCGACCGCGACCTTGTCGGCCTGGCTCGCCAGCGGCAGCGGTGTCATGCTGAGTCAGGGCCTGGTGCTGAGCGAAGGCCTGGTGCTGAGCGAAGGCCTGGTGTTGAGCGAAGGCCTGGTGCTGAGCGAAGGCCTGGTGCTCAGCGAAGGCCTGGTGCTCAGCGAAGGCTTGGTGCTGAGCGAAGGCCTGGTGCTCAGCGAGGGGCAGCCGCTGCCTTCCGCCCCGGCGGCCGCCAGGCCCGGGTTGTCGAACCTGAGGACGAGCTCGACCACCGGCACCGCCTCGGCGGGCACCGATACCGGCACCGCCGGCACTCCGGGCATCGTCTACGACAGCACCGGCAGCATGCTCGGCGAGTGAGGGTTCGAGGCCGGCGCGCGGGCTACCGGTAGCTGCGCGCGTCCTCGATCACCTTGCCGTCGTTCGGCAGCGTGCCGGGGCTGGCGAGCACCACGTCGGCGCGCAGCTTGGTCACGTCGCGCACGCTGGCGGCGATCGCCTCGGCCAGGCCTTCGGGCCGCGCGCTGACCTCGGCCTTGAAGGTGAGCCGGTCGCTGGCCATCTCGCCTTCGACCACGACGCGCGCGCGCACGATCTCGGCGTGGCGTCGCGTCACGTCGGCCACCTGGCTCGGATGCACCAGCATGCCGCGCACCTTGGTGGTCTGGTCGGCGCGCCCCATCCAGCCCTTGATGCGCGTGGCGGTGCGGCCGCTCGGGCAACGCCCCGGCAGCACGGCGCTCAGGTCGCCGGTGCCCAGGCGCACCAGCGGGTAGTCGCCGGTGGCCAGCACGGTGACCACGACCTCGCCGACCTCGCCGTCGGGCACCGGATCGTCGGTGCCCGGGCGCACGATTTCGAGCAGCACGCCTTCGTCGACGACGAGGCCCTCGCGCGCAGCGGTCTCGTAGGCGATCAAGCCCACGTCGGCCGTGGCATAGGCCTGGTAGCCCTCGATGCCGCGCGCGCGAAGCCAGTCGCGCAGCGACGGCGGGAAGGCCTCGCCGCTGACCAGCGCCTTGGTGATCGAGCGCAGGTCGAGCTTCGCCTCGTCGGCCTTCTCGAGCAGGATCTTCAGGAAGCTCGGCGTGCCGATGTAGCCGTGCGGCCGCAGGTCCACCGCGGCCTGCAGCTGCAGCTCGGTATTGCCCACGCCGCCGGCGAAGGTGGTGCAGCCGATGGCGTGCGCGCCGCCTTCCATCATCGCGCCGGCCGGCGTGAGGTGATAGCTGAAGCTGCAATGCACCAGATCGCCGGCGCGAAAGCCCGCGGCCCAGATGCTGCGCGCCATGCGCCAGGGGTCGCTGCCGTGGCCTTCGGGTTCGTAGATCGGGCCCGGTGACTGGAACACGCGGCGCGCGCCGCTGGCCGCGCGCATGCCGCGCCAGCCGATGGCGCTCCAGCCGCCGAGCGGGTCCCAGGCCTGCGCGCTGCTGCGGCCGGCCTTCTGGCGCTCGTGCAGTTCGGTCTTGCGCAGCACCGGCAGCAGCGCCAGCGCAGCGCGGCTGGTGACGGCAGCTGCATCGACCTTGCCCAGGCGCTCGGCACCGGCGGGCGTGCCCTGCGCGCGCCGGATCAGCGCCGGCAGCGCCGCCAGCGCGGCGGCTTCGCGCGCCGCGGGGTCGCGGGTTTCGAGCGCGTCGTAGAAATCGGTGGTCATGATCGGGTGTCCCAGGTGCGGGCCCTGTGCCGCGCACGGCGCAGGGCGTGTTCAGTCGTCGTCGCGCCAGCGCGCGAGGCGCTTCTTGATCTCGTCGAGCCACTTGCGCTGGTCGGCGGCGGACTTCAGCGTGGCCTTGTCCCACTCCGGCGTGAGCGCGAGCCGCCGCGCGATGCGCAGCGTGATCTCGTCGCCCTGCACGACCCACTCGACGACGCGCTTGCCGCGCAGCTCGGCGCCGGCGCCGCGCTCGGTGAGCTGCAGCTCGCGCAGCGCGCGGCGCAGCTGGATCAGCGCCGCATCGGGGTCGAAGGGCGGCGGGGCGAAGCCGAAGTCGGGTTCGTCAGGCATGGCTCGAGCACGTCATGCCAGCCAACGCTTGCGACGCTTGTAGCTCTTCACGTCGCGGAAGCTCTTGCGGTCGCCGCCGCCCATGCCGAGGTAGAACTCCTTCACGTCTTCGTTCTCGCGCAGGTCGGCGGCCTTGCCGTCCATCACCACGCGGCCGTTCTCGAGGATGTAGCCGACGTCGGCGTAGCGCAGCGCCATGTTGGTGTTCTGCTCGGCGAGCAGGAAGGTCACGCGCTCCTTGGCGTTCAAGTCGCGCACGATCTCGAACACCTCCTCGACGATCTGCGGCGCCAGGCCCATGCTCGGCTCGTCGAGCAGCACCATCTTCGGGTTGGCCATCAGCGCGCGGCCGATCGCGCACATCTGCTGCTCGCCACCCGAGGTGTAGGCGGCCTGCGAGCCGCGGCGCGTCTTCAGGCGCGGGAAGTAGGCGTAGACCTTCTCCAGCGTCTGCGCGACCGCGGCCTTGCCGTCGCTGCGCGTGTAGGCGCCGGTGAGCAGGTTCTCCTCGATCGTCAGATGCGCGAAGCAGTGGCGGCCCTCCATCACCTGGATCACGCCGCGATCGACCATCTGCGCGGTCGAGAGCTTCTCGATGCGCTCGCCGCGCAGTTCGATCGAACCCTTGGTGACCTCGCCACGCTCGCCGGCGAGCAGGTTGCTCACCGCGCGCAGCGTGGTCGTCTTGCCGGCGCCGTTGCCCCCGAGCAGCGCCACGACGCTGCCCTCGCTCACCTGCAGCGACACGCCCTTGAGCACGAGGATCACGTGGTTGTAGATGACCTCGATGCCGTTGACGTTGAGGAGAACATTGCTCATGTCGCGTGTCGGTTCAGGTGCGCAGCCGTCCTCGGGGGTGGGTCAGCTCTGGCAATCCTGCGGATCGCGGCGCTGGATCTTCTTCTCGCCCAGGTACTTCTCGGCCGAGGCCTTGACCAGCGGCTTGATCAGCGCATCGTCAGCCTGGTACCAGTCGGAGCTGAAGGCCCACTTGGCGCCGTCCCAGGTGTGCAGCCGCGCCCACGACGAGCCGAGGTGGTCGGCGCAGCTGGTCGACACCGGGCGCATCACGCCGGCGAAGCCCAGCGCATCGAGCTTCTTCTGGTCGAGCGATAGGTTCTCGAAGCCCCAGCGCGCCTGCTCGGCGGTGACCACCTTGCCCTTGCCGAAGCGCTCCTGCGCGCGCTTGACGCCTTCGACGGCCATCATCGCCGCGATCAGGCCGCGCATGTACAGCACCTGGCCGACTTCGTCCTTCGGGCCGGTGCCCTGGCCCTTGGCGTGCAGCTCCTTCAGGATGTCCTGCACGATCTTGGAATTAGGCTCGGCGCCGTGCTGCATCGCCAGCGCGGTGTAGCCCTTGGCGGCGGCGCCGACGTCCTTGACGTCGGGCTCGGCGCCCGACCACCACACGCCGTACATCTTCTCGCGCGGGTAGCCGGTGGCCACCGCTTCCTTCAGCGAGGCGGAGTTCATCACGCCCCAGCCCCACAGCAGCACGTAGTCGGGGCGGCTCTGGCGCACCTGCAGCCAGGTGGCCTTCTGCTCGACGCCGGGCGCAGTGACCGGCAGCAGCTGCAGCTCGAAGCCGTCGTGCTTGGCGCGCTCCTGCAGCAGTGGGATCGGCTCCTTGCCGTAGGGGCTGTCGTGGAACACGAGCGCGATCTTCTTGCCCTTGAGCGAGCCGCCTTCCTTCTTGATCAGGTGCTGGATGATGATGTCGGCGCCCGTCCAGTAGGTGCCCAGCAGCGGGAAGTTCCACTTGAAGGCCATGCCGTCGACCGTGTCGGCGCGGCCGTAGCCCGAGGTGATGAGCGGGATCTTGTCGCCGGGCGCCTTGTCGGTGAGCGCGAAGGTGATGCCGGTGGACAGCGGCTGGAACACCGTGGCGCCGCCGTTCTTGCCCTTCAGCCGCTCGTAGCACTCGACGCCCTTGTCGGTGGCGTAGCCGGTCTCGCATTCCTCGAAGCTGATCTTCACGCCGTTGATGCCGCCCTTGGCGTTGACGTACTTGAGGTAGTCGACGTAGCCGTTGGCGAACGGCACGCCGTTGGGCGCGTAGGCGCCGGTGCGGTACACCAGCACCGGGAAGAACTGCTCCTTGGCCTGCGCGAACGCGGGCGCGGTGAGGGTGCTGGCGACGACGGCGGCAGCCAGGCCGGCAGCCAAGGCGATCGATTTCAGTTTCATGGGGCCTCCAGAGGTGGGTGAATCGGTGAGTCGTTGAACGCGCGGGATGGCTGTGGGTTGCTCGGGGTTTTCGCGGGTCAATGCGGGAACGGCCACAGCCGAAGCTTTTCCTTGCCGATCGACCACAGCCGCGCCAGGCCGTGCGGCTCGACGATCAGGAAGAAGACGATCAGCACGCCGAAGACCATGAAGGTCAGGTGCGATGCGAACGCGGTGTCGAAGCCGACCGCGACGCCGAGGTTGTCGAGCAGGATCGGCAGCACGACGATGAACGCGGCGCCGAAGAAGCTGCCCATGATCGAGCCCAGGCCGCCGATGATGATCATGAACAGCAGCTGGAACGAGCGGTCGGTGTTGAACGCCGCCGGCTCCCACGAGCCGAGGTACACGAAGGCCCACAGCGCGCCGGCCACGCCGACGAAGAACGAGCTGACCGCGAACGCGGTGAGCTTGGCGTAGACCGGGCGGATGCCGATCACCGCCGCGGCAACGTCCATGTCGCGCATCGCCATCCACTCGCGGCCGATGTGGCTGCGCACGAGGTTCTTGGCCACCAGCGCGAACAGCACCACGAAGCCGAGGCAGAACAGGTACTTTTCGGCCGGCGTGGCGATCGTCCAGCCGAGCAGCGACAGCTCGCCCACGCTGACCGAGCCCGACGACGAATTGTTGGTGAACCACTTGACGCGCAGGAACGCCCAGTCGCAGAAGAACTGCGCCGCCAGCGTGGCCACCGCGAGATACAGGCCCTTGATGCGCAGGCTCGGGATGCCGAACAGCACGCCCACCACCGTGGCGCACAGCCCGCCCAGCAGGATCGCGGCGACCACCGGCATGCCGTCGATGCGGATCAGGAAGTTGTAGGCCGCGTAGGCGCCCACCGCCATGAAGCCGCCGGTACCCAGCGAGATCTGGCCGCAGTAGCCGACGAGGATGTTCAGGCCCAGCGCAGCCAGCGACAGGATCAGGAACGGGATCAGGATCGCGCGGAACAGGTACTCGCTGGCCACGAACGGCACGACGACGAACGCCGCCGCCGCCAGCGCGAGGATCAACACGCGGTCCTGCCCGATCGGGAAGATCTGCTGGTCGGCGGGGTAGGTGGTCTTGAACTGACCGTTTTCTCTGTAGAGCATGGTTCAGACCCGGTCGATGATCTTTTGGCTACGGCCCGCTTCGCTTAACTTGCTTCGCAAGTTAGCCTGCGCCGAAAAATCATTGCCCGTGTATTTCATACCCGGTCAATGATTTTTTCGCCGAACAAGCCTTGCGGCCGCACGAGCAGTACGAACAGCACCAGCACGTAGCTGAACCAGATCTCGATGCCGCCGCCCACCATCGGGCCGATGAACACCTCGGAGAGCTTCTCGCCCATGCCCAGCAGCAGCCCGCCGACGATGGCGCCGGGCACCGACGTGAGCCCGCCCAGGATCACCACCGGCAGCGCCTTGAGCGCCAGCACCGACAGCGAGAACTGCACGCCGAGCTTGCTGCCCCAGATGACGCCGGCCACCAGCGCCACGAAGCCGGCCACGCTCCAGACGATGACCCACACGCGCGACAGCGGGATGCCGATCGACTGCGCGGCCTGGTGGTCGTCGGCCACCGCGCGCAGCGCGCGGCCGGTGCCGGTGTATTGGAAGAACAGCGTCAGCGCGATCACCAGCGCCGCCGCGATCACCGCGGCGTAGAGATCCTCCTTGTTCACCAGCACGCCGCCCTGGAACACGCTCTCGAACAGGAACAGCGGGTCCTTGGGCAGGCCGATGTCGATCTTGTAGATGTCGCTGCCGAACACCGACTGGCCGAAGCCGTCCATGAAGTAGGTGATGCCCAGCGTGGCCATCAGCAGCGTGATGCCCTCCTGGTTGACCAGCTTGCCGAGCACGAAGCGCTCGATCGCCCAGGCCACCGCGATCATCACCGCCATCGCGGCGGCGAAGGCGAGCAGGTTGGCCAGCAGCTTGCTGTCGAAGCCGAACAGCCGCGGCAGCCACTCCGAGAAGCGCGCCATCGCCAGCGCCGCGAACAGCACCATCGCGCCCTGCGCGAAGTTGAACACGCCGCTGGCCTTGAAGATCAGCACGAAGCCGAGCGCGACCAGGCTGTAGAGCATGCCCGTCATCAGGCCGCCGATCAGTGCTTCGAGGAAGAATCCCATGGCGTCAATGGGAGGTGCCGAGGTAGGCGCTGATCACGTCGGGGTTGGTGCGCACCTCGTCGGGGCTGCCGTCGCCGATCTTCTTGCCGTAGTCGAGCACCACCACGCGGTCGGAGATGTCCATCACCACGCCCATGTCGTGCTCGATCAGCACGATGGTGGTGCCGAACTCGTCGTTGACGTCGAGCACGAAGCGGCACATGTCCTGCTTCTCCTCGACGTTCATGCCGGCCATCGGCTCGTCGAGCAGCAGCATCTGTGGTTCCATGGCGAGCGCGCGGCCGAGGTCGACGCGCTTTTGCAATCCGTAGGGCAGGCGGCCGACCGGCGTCTTGCGGTGGGCCTGGATCTCGAGGAAGTCGATGATGCGCTCGACGAACGCGCGGTGCGCCATCTCCTCGCGCCGCGCCGCGCCCAGGTGCACCGCCTGCTGGAAGATGTTGGTCTTCATCTTCAGGTTGCGGCCCGACATGATGTTGTCGATCACGTTCATGCCCTTGAACAGGGCCAGGTTCTGGAACGTGCGCGCCACGCCCATCTCGGCCACCTGGCGGCTGTTCATGTGGCTGAAGGCCTTGCCGCGAAAGCTGATCGAGCCCTGCTGCGGCGTGTAGACGCCGTTGATGCAGTTGAGCATGCTGCTCTTGCCGGCGCCGTTGGGGCCGATGATGGCGCGGATCTCGTGTTCGCGCACGTTGAAGCTGATGTCGGTGAGCGCCTTCACGCCGCCGAAGGCGAGCGAGATGTTCTTCACGTCGAGGATCACCTCGCCGACGCGGCGCGCCTTGCCCGCGGCAGGCGCGGCGGCGGCGGGCCTGGGCGCCACGGCGGCGTCGGCCGTCACGCCGCCCTCCGCATGACGGGGAAGGTCTTGACGTCGACGATGCGCAGCGTGGCCGCGACCTTGCCGGTGCGGCCGTCCTCGAACTTCACCGCGGTCTCGATGAACTGCTCGGCCTTGCCGCTGTAGAGCGCGTCGACCAGCACCTGGTACTTGTCGTTGATGAAGCCGCGCTTGACCTTGCGCGTGCGCGTCATCTCGCCGTCGTCGGCGTCGAGCTCCTTGTGCAGGATCAGGAAGCGGCTGACCTGCGAGCCGGCGAGCTTCTCGTCCTGGCTCAGGTCGGCGTTGACCTTCTGCACGCATTCGCGCACGAGTTCGCAGACCTCGGGCTTGCCGGCGAGATCGGTGTAGCCGGCGTAGGGCAGGTTGCGCTTCTCGGCCCAGTTGCCCACCGCTTCGAAGTCGATGTTGACGAAGGCGCAGACCTTGTCGCGCTTGTCGCCGAAGGCCACCGCCTCCTTGATGTGCGGGAAGAACTTCAGCTTGTTCTCGATGTACTTGGGCGCGAACATGCTGCCATCGGCCAGCCGCCCGACGTCCTTGGCGCGGTCGATGATCTTTAGGTGGCCGCCGGCGTCGAGGAAGCCGGCGTCGCCGGTGTGGTACCAGCCGTCGGCGGTGAGCACCTCGGCGGTGGCGGCGGGGTTCTTGTAGTACTCCTTCAGCAGCCCCGGGCTCTTGACGAGGATCTCGCCGGAGTCGGCGAGGCGGATCTGCACGCCGTCGATCGGCACGCCCACGGTGTCGGCCTTCACCTCGTGGTCGGGCTGCAGGCAGACGAACACCGCGGTCTCGGTGGAGCCGTAGAGCTGCTTGAGGTTGATGCCGATCGAGCGATAGAAGGTGAAGAGGTCCGGACCAATGGCCTCGCCGGCCGTGTAGGCCACGCGCACGCGCGAGAAGCCGAGCGTGTTGCGCAGCGGGCCGAACACGAACCAGTCGCCGAGGCGGTAGGCCAGGCGGTCGACGAACGACACCGGCTTGCCGTCCATCAGCGTCGGGCCGACGCGGCGCGCCACCTCCATGCCGACGCGGTACATCCACTTCTTCAGCGCGCCGGCGTCTTCCATGCGGATCGTCACGCTGGTGAGCAGGCCCTCGAAGATGCGCGGCGGCGCGAAGTAGTAGGTCGGCCCGATCTCCTTCAGGTCGATCATCACCGTGGCGGCCGACTCGGGGCAGTTGACGATGTAGCCGCAGGCCAGCCACTGCGCGTACGAGAAGATGTTCTGCCCGATCCAAGCCGGCGGCATGTAGGCGAGCACCTCCTCGCGGTCGGTGAGCTTGTCGAAGCTCTTGCCGGCGTTGGCGCGGTCGAGCAGCGTGAAGTGCGTGTGCACCACGCCCTTGGGGTTGCCGGTGGTGCCCGAGGTGAAGAACATCGCCGCCACGTCGTGCGGGTCGGCCTTGGCCACCTCGGCGTCGTAGAAGCCGGCGTGCGAGCCGTCGTACGCGCGGCCGGATTCGATCAGTGCATCGAGCGACGCGAGCCCCGGCTCGGCGTAGTTGCGCAGGCCGCGGCCGTCGTCGTACCAGATGCGCGCGAGCTGCGGGCATTGCTCGCGCAACTCGAGCAGCTTGTCGACCTGTTCCTGGTCTTCCACGACCGCGAAGCGCACCTCGGCGTTGTTGATCGGGAACGCGAACTCGGTGGCCACCGCGTCCTGGTACAGCGGCACGGGGATCGCGCCGAGCGATTGCGCAGCGAGCATCGATGCATACAGCCGCGGCCGGTTCTCGCCGATCACCACCAGATGCTGCCCGCGCTGCACGCCGGCCTCGGCCATGCCGCAGGCCAGGTGGCGCACCAGCTGCGCGAGCTGCGCCCAGGTGATCGTCTGCCAGATGCCGTATTCCTTCTCGCGCAATGCCGGTGCCTGCGGGCGCTGCCTCGCGTGCTCCAGCATCAGGCGGGGGAAGGTCGTTTGCACGGTCGCTCCTGGGCCGCATCGATCAGCGAGGCCGCTGATCGTTGCGTTGGAGCGCGATTGTGGGCAGCGCTTTGACGCCGAGTTGTCGTTGCGACGACAATCCTAGGGTCCATCCGGAGCGGGCTTTCCCGGGGCCATCGCTGTATCCATGACATCCGTCGACGTCACATCGCGCCCGCGCTCTGCGCTGCTGCAGCGTGCGCGTGCACCCACGCCGGCCGAGCTGGCGATGGTGCCGTGGCTGCCGCTGCTGCGCGACGACGAGCGCGCGCACGCGGTGCGCACGCTGCAGGTGGCCGATGCCGAGGTGGGCGACTTCGTCTGCAAGATCGGCCGCCCGGTGCGCTTCTGGTTCGGCGTGATCGACGGCCTGCTGAAGATGAGCAACGACCCCGCGGCCGGCCCGGCGGTGACCTTCACCGGCATCCCGCCCGGGGCCTGGTTCGGCGAGGGCACGGTGCTCAAGCGCGAGGCCTATCGCTACAACATCGAGGCGCTGCGGCGCAGCGTCGTGGCCGGGCTGCCGAGCGAGACCTTCGAGTGGCTGCTCGATCACAGCATCGCGTTCAACCGCTACGTGATGAACCAGCTCAACGAGCGGCTGTCGCAGTTCATCGCCGCGCGCGAGACCGATCGGCTCGGCGACCCCGACACGCGCGTGGCGCGCAACCTGGCAGCGCTGTTCCACCCGGTGCTGTACCCCGGCGTCGGCGAGCTGCTGCGCATCCGGCAGGAGGAGCTGGGCTTTCTCGTGGGCCTGTCGCGCCAACGCGTGAACGAGGCGCTGAAGAGCCTGCAGGCGGCGCGGCTGATCCGCGTGGAATACGGCGGCGTGCGGGTGCTGAACCTCGACGGGTTGCGGCGCTTCCGGGCCTGAGGCGAATCGCTCAGGACTCGAGCGCGCGCCCGGCGCCGATCAACGCGGGCGACGCATCGGCGTCGATGACGTAGACGGGAATCGCGGCCAGGTACGGCGCGAACCGCCCCTTGGCCTCGAAGCGCCGGCGGAACAGCGTGCGGTCGAAGGCGTCGCCCAGCCGCAGCACGATGCCGCCGCCGATGTACACGCCGCCCAGCGCGCCCAGCGTCAGCGCGAGGTTGCCCGCCACGGTGCCGAGCAAGGCGCTGAAGAGTTCGATCGCACGGCGGCACTGCGCATCGCCGGCCACGGCACGCCGCGTGATCTCCGGGGCCGGCAGCTCGGCCTGCAGCGCGCTGCCGTGGGCCAGCGCGACCACGGCTGCATGCAGGTTCACGAGGCCCGGCCCGCTCAGCGCGCGCTCGGCCGACGCGTGGCCGAAGCGCTTGCGCAGCAGCGCGATCACGGCGTCCTCGCGCTCGTCGTGCGCGGCCAGCGTCACGTGGCCGCCTTCGCCCTGCAGCGGCGCCCACGCCGTGCGGCCGTCGGCGCCGGCCACCGGCACCAGGCCCGACACGCCGAGCCCGGTGCCGGGGCCGATCAGCGCGATCGCGCGCTCGGCCACCGGCGCGCCGCCGCCGATCTGGCGCAGCACGTCGCGCGACAGCAGCGGCAGCGCGAGTGCCAGCGCGGTGAAGTCGTTGATCACGCGCAGCTGTGCGAAACCGAAGCGCTGCTGCAGTGCGCGGATCGAGAAGCGCCACGGGTGGTTGGTCATCGCCACCTCGTCGCCGGTGATCGCCGTGGCGATGGCGATCGCGCAGTGCGCCGGCACCGGGCGCTGCACGTCGCGCAGGTAGGCGTCGATCGCAGCCTCGATGCCGGCATGCGCGGCGGTGGGCAGCACGCGCAGGTCGGCCAGCGGCGCACCGGCGCCGCCTTGCAGCGCGAAGCGGGCATGGGTGCCGCCGATGTCGGCCAGCAGTCGATCGGTGCTCATGCCGGGCCGTGCCTCGCGTGAGGATCGTGGCTCAACCGCTCGCCACGCCGGCCGCCACGTGCCCCGCCGGCACATGCTCGGCCGCCGCATCGACATGGCGCGTCTGGTCGTCGAAGAAGAAGTCGGGCTCGAACTCGCGCAGGAATTCGCCCTTGGGCAGGCCACCGAGGAACATCGCCTCGTCGATCTCGATGCGCCAGTTCATCAGCGTGCGGATCGCGCGCTCGTGCGCCGGCGCGCTGCGCGCGGTGACCAGCGCGGTGCGGATGCGCATGTCGCGCGCCGGCGTCTGCTGCAGCCGGTGCAGCGCCTCGAGCAGCGGCTTGAACGGGCCCGGCGCGAGCGGCGTGTCGCTGCGCTCGCGCTCGTGGGTCTGGAAGGCGTCGAGCCCGTCGCGCTGGAACACGCGCTCGGCCTCGTCGGAGAACAGCACGGCATCGCCGTCGAACGCGATGCGCACCTCGTGCGGGTGCGCGTCGGAGGCGCGCGCGCTGTGCGGGTACACGCGCGCGGCGGGCACGCCGGCTTCGAGCGCCGAGCGCACGTCGGCCTCGTTGGTGGAGAGGAACAGGTTCGCGGCCAGCGGCTTCAGATACCGCCACGGGCTCTGGCCGCGCGTGAACACGCCGCGCTGGATCGGCATGCCGTAGTGCTGCGCCGAGCGGAACACGCGCATGCCCGAGACCGGGTCGTTGCGCGAGAGGATCACCACCTCGACCCGCTGTCGTTCTGCATTGAAGGCCAGCAGCTTGTTGACCAGCGAGAACGCCACGCCGGCGCGCGCCGGCCGCTCCAGCCGCTGCAGTTGCAGCTGCATGTAGGCGCGATCGTCGCTGGCCTCGAAGACGCGGTTCTCCTCCTCGAAATCGAACAGCGCGCGCGAGGAGATCGCAACGACGAGCTGGCCGGCCAGCGTGGCACCCATGCCCGCGATGATACGGGCGGGTTGCGGCCGTCGATGCGGCGCGCGTCGACTCGCGGCTACTGCACGAAGCCGATCGGCCGGCGGCGGCCACCCGCATCGGGCAGATCGCGTAGCTCGATCGCGTGGCGGCCGTCGAGCTTGGCGTTGCCGAAGGCCGTCATCCAGGCGCGGCGCATCTCGCGCGGCGCCAGCTCGGCGAGCTTGTCGAGCACCGGCAGCGGCGGCTCGGGGTCGAAGCGCTGGCCCCAGTCGTGGCCGGCGCGGATGCTCCGGTACAGCCGCAGCGCGATGCCGCGCGCGGCGTCGGCATCGGGGGCGCGCACCTCGAACACGTTCATCCGGTTGAGGATCGGCTCGGGGATGTCGCGATCGTCGTTCGCGGTGGCGACCCAGATGACCTGGCTCGCGTCGATGGCCACCTCGGCGAATTCGTCGGTGAAGGCGTGCGCGGTATCGATTTCGAGCAGGCTGTAGAGGGCGCCGAGCGGATCGTAGGCATGCTCGCCGCTGGTCTTGTCGATCTCGTCGATCACCATCACCGGGTTGGCGTACTGGCCGTCGACCAGCGTCTCGAACACCTTGCCCGGACGCGCACCCTTCCACTGCGACGACGCGCCGCTGAGCACCCAGCCCGCGGTGAGCGAGCTCATCGCCATGAAGCCCATGCCGGTGCCGAGCAGGCCGGCGAGCTGGCGCGCGAAATGCGTCTTGCCCACGCCGGGCGGGCCGAGCAGCAGCGTGGGCGCGATCTCGAGCGCGTCGCGGCTGTCCTCGCACAGCGCGAGCTGGCGCTTCACGTCGTCGAGCACCTCGGCGAAATGCGGCATCTCGTCGTAGAGGTGCTCCATCGCCGGCAGCCCGGCCGGCTTGACCTGGAAGCGCTCGGGGCCCTTCTCGAGCATGCGCTCGTAGGTGGCGCGCAGGCTCTCATGCTCCTTGGGCGGCAGCTTCTGCAGCCGACGCTCCACGTCGTCGCAGCGGTAGACGCGGCGCATCGTCGCGATCGGGATCGCGCCCCGCTTGGGCACAGGCACCAGCTCGTGGCTTGCGGTCATTTCGGACCTCCAGTTGCGACAGCCTCGGGGACATTGAAGCAAACGGCGCGCCCGGCGGCGGCGCGATTTGCGCTTGACTTGTCACGCATTTGCGCACCGACTGGGTTGCGGGAATTCCCTGAACGGTTCGCCCGTGCCCCCGAACGGGGGACTTGGGGCGCCGGCGTCGCGCCTTCAGCGCACCCAGGTGTTGAGCTGGATGATCGGCAGCAGCACGGCCAGCACGATCAGCATCACCACGCCGCCCATCGCGACGATCAGGAGCGGCTCGAGCAGCGTGGCCAGCGCCATCGCGCGGCGCTGCACTTCGCCGGAGAGCTGCGCCGCCGCGCGGGCCAGCATCTTGGGCAGCTCGCCGGTCTGCTCGCCGAGGCGGGCAAACATCGCCAGCAAGCCCGGAAAGCGCTTGCGCCCGGCCAGCGCCGAGGCGAGCGGCGCGCCTTCGCGCACCTGCACCAGCGCATCCATCGCATCGGCGCGCAGCGCGCGGTTGCCGAGCGTCTCGGCCGCCGCCTGCAGCGCCTTGAGGATCGGCACGCCGGCGTTGGCCAGCATGGCCAGCGTGCCGGCGAAGCGCGCCGCGTTGTAGCCGCGCGCGAGCCGGCCCACCAGGGGCAGCCGCAGCCACATGGCGTCGAAGCGCTCGCGGAAGGCCTCGTTGCGCAGCGAGAACGCCAGCGCGATGCCACCGGCGATGGCACCCAGCGCGACCAGCCAGCCCCAGCTGCGGACGAAGCTGCTGATGGCGAGCATCGCAACCGTCAGCGCCGGCAGCGCGCGCTTGCTGTTGGCAAACACGCCGGCCACCTGCGGCACCACGTAGGTGACGAGGAAGATCACGATCACCAGCGCGATCAGCGACACGATGGCCGGGTACAGCGCGGCGCCGAGCAGCTTGGCCTTGAGCGCCTGGCGCTCCTCGAGGTCGTTGGCCAGCCGTTCGAGCACGGTGCCGAGCGCGCCGCTTTGCTCGCCGGCGGCGACCACGGCGCGGAACACGTCGTCGAACTCGCGCGGCGCGCTGGCGAGTGCACGCGCGAACGACGTGCCGGCGTTGACCTCGGCGCGCAGGTGCGCCACCAGGTCGCGCTGGCGCGGGTCTTCGGCTTCCTCGGACAACGCCGTCAGCGCGCGCTCCAGCGGCAGCCCGGCGCCGACCAGGCCGGCGAGCTGGCGCGTCCACACCGCGAGCGTGGTGGTGGAGAACACGCGGCGCGTGAAGCGCGTCTTCGAGCCGCCTTCGAGCGCGGCGGCCACCGGCTCGACGCCGATCGGCACCAGCCCCTGCGCGCGCAGCTGCGTACGCACGGTTTTCGGGTTATCGCCTTCGAGCAGGCCGGTGCGGGCCTTGCCCTGGGCGTCGAGGGCCTCGAAGCGGTACGCGGGCATATGACAGTCTCAGTCAGCGCGGCCGGCCCGGCGCCCGGCCGCCCGAAGCCGGGCCAGCCCCCTCGGGGGGCAGCGACAGAGCGTAGCGACGAGCGTGGGGGCCAACATTCAATCGCGCGTGACGCGCAGCACTTCCTCGGGCGAGGTGAGGCCTTCGTCGACCAGGCGCTGGCCGTCCTCGCGCATCGGCTTCAGGCCGTTGGCCTCGGCAGCCACGAACAGCTGGCTCTCGGCGGCGCGGTTGTGGATCAGCGAGCGCAGCTTGTCGTCGACTTCCATCAGCTCGTAGACGCCGGTGCGGCCCTTGTAGCCGGTGTTGCTGCACTCGGCGCAGCCCACCGGGTGCCAGCGGCCGGCGTCGTCGCGGCGCTTGCAGTGCGGGCACAGCTTGCGCACCAGGCGCTGCGCCAGCACGCCGAGCAGCGAGCTGCTGAGCAGATACGGCTCGACGCCCATGTCGATCAGCCGCGTGACGCTGGACGGCGCGTCGTTGGTGTGCAGCGTGGCCAGCACCAGGTGGCCGGTGAGCGAGGCCTGGATCGCGATCTGCGCGGTTTCGTAGTCGCGGATCTCGCCGATCATGATCACGTCGGGGTCCTGGCGCAGGATCGCGCGCAGCGCCTTGGCGAACGTGAGTTCGATGCGCGGGTTCACCTGCGTCTGCCCGATGCCGGCCAGTTCGTATTCCACCGGATCCTCGACCGTCAGGATGTTGGTGGTCGAGGTCGGCAGCCGCGCCAGCGAGGCATACAGCGTGGTCGTCTTGCCCGAGCCGGTGGGGCCGGTGACGAGCACGATGCCGTGCGGCTGCTCGATCAGGCGCGAGAAGCGGCGCTGCAGGTCGCCGCTCATGCCCAGGCCCTCGAGCGTGAAGCGGGCCTCGGTCTTGTCGAGCAGGCGCAGCACCGCGCGTTCGCCGTGCGCCGAGGGCAGCGTCGACACGCGCACGTCGACCGCGCGCCCGCCGATGCGCAAGGAGATGCGGCCGTCCTGCGGCAGGCGCTTCTCGGCGATGTCGAGCTCGGCCATGATCTTGAGGCGGCTGATCAGCGCCGCGTGCAGCGCCTTGTTGGGCTGCACCACCTCGCGCAGCGTGCCGTCGACGCGAAAGCGCACCGCCGAGGCGCGCTCGTAGGGTTCGATGTGGATGTCGCTCGCGCCGTCCTTCGCGGCCTGCGTCAGCAGCGCGTTGAGCATGCGGATGATCGGCGCGTCGTCGGCGGCTTCGAGCAGGTCTTCCACCGCGGGCAGATCCTGCATCAGGCGCGAGAGATCGACCGCGCTTTCCACCTCGCCGACCACCGCCGCGGCGCTCGACTCGCCGCCGGCATAGGCGGCGGCGATGCGCTGCGCCAGCGTGGTCGACGATTCGCGCTCGAAGCTCGTCACGTCGAACAGCCGCACCACCTCCGACAGCGCGCTGGCGTTGCTGCCCTCGGCCGCCCACAGCACGCGCTGCGTGCCGTCGTCTTCGAGCAGCAGCGCGTGGGCCTTGGCGAAGGCGTAGGGCAGAGGGTGGCGCGCGGCCATGCCCGGGCTCAGTTGCTCGCCGCCGACGCCGGCGGCGTGGCAGCGGCGGGCGCGCCGGACTGCGGCTCGCGCTGCGGTGGCAGCACCGGCGACTCGTTGATCGGCAGCACCAGGCTGGAGGCGGGCTGCGCGTCCTTCTGCTTGGCGCGGATGATGTCGTAGCGGTCGAGCGAGAGCTTGTTGGTGGCGTCGGTGTCGCGCAGCACGACCGGCCGCAGGAACACCATCAGGTTGGTGCGGTTGCGCGTGCGGCTCTCGCTGCGGAACAGCGCGCCGAGCACCGGGATGTCGCCCAGCAGCGGCACCTTGGATTTCTTCTCGGTGAACTTGTCCTCGATGAGGCCGCCGAGCACCAGGATCGCGCCGTCGTCGACCACCACGGTCGATTCGATCGAGCGCTTGTCGGTCGACGGGCCGGCGTTGGAGGTGCCGGGCGCGACCTTGTCGCTGACGCTGGAGGACTCCTGGAAGATCGTCATCCGCACCGTGCCGCCCTCGCCGACCTGCGGCTTGATGCGCAGCGTGATGCCGACATCCTTGCGCTCGATGGTCTGGAACGGGTTGGACGTCGCGGTGCCGGTGTTGGTGTACTGCCCGGTGATGAACGGCACGTTGCTGCCGACGATGATCTTGGCTTCCTCGTTGTCGAGCGTGATCAGGTTCGGCGTCGAGACGATGTTGGTGTTGCTCTGGCTCTGCAGCATGCGCGCGATGGCCGCCAGCGCGTAGGTGCCGCCGTAGTTCTTGATCAGGCCGATGTTCAGCCCCTCGCCCGGCTTGGTGGTGCCCGCGCCGGCGATGGTGGCCGACAGGTCGACGATGCTCGGTCCGCCGACGGAGGAGTTGGTGCCGGCGAACACGCCGTAGCGGTCGCCGCTCTGGCCGATCAGCCCTTGCCACTGGAAGCCGAAGTCGGCCGCGTTGTCGCCCGAGACCTCGACGATCAGGCTCTCGATGTAGACCTGCACGCGGCGCGAGTCGAGCTGGTCGATCATCGTGCGCACCTGGCGGTACAGCGGCTCGGGCGCGGTGATGATCAGCGAGTTGGTCGACGGATCGGCCTGGATGAAGCCGCCCGTCGAGGGCTGCGCCGACGCGCTCAGCGGCGTGGTGGCCGGCGTGGCGCCTTGCGCACCCGGTGCCGCGGCGGGCGCGGGCGCCGGCGTCGTGCCGGGCGCAGCGCCGGCGCTGCCGCCCGAGCCCGAGAACGCGGCGCGCAGCACCGTGGCGAGCTTGGTCGCATCGGCGTTCTTCAGGTGCACGACCCAGATGTTGCCGGCCGCGCCGGCACCCTGCAGCGGCTGGTCGAGCCGGGTGATCAGCGCGCGGATGGCGGCCAGGCGCGCCGGATTGGCCGCGCGCACGATCAAGGCATTGGCACGCGGGTCGACCATCACGGCGAACGCGCCGCCGGCGGCGGCGCCCGGCACCGCGGCGCCGGCCACCGCGCCGTCGCCGAGCCGCTGCACCATCGCCGCGATGTCGCTCGCCACGCCGTGCTGGATCGGGATCACCTCGACGTCGGTCGACGACGGCTGGTCGAGCGCGGCGATGATCTTGCCGATGCGCTGCAGGTTGTCGGCGTAGTCGGTGATGACCAGCGTGTTGTTGCCCGGGTTGGCGTTGATCGTGTTGTTGGGGCTGATCAACGGCCGCAGGATCGCCACCAGGTTGTTCGGGTTCTCGTGGTTGAGCTTGAAGATCTGCGTCAGCACCACGTCGCCGCGCTGGTTGGGCTGGCCCACCGACACGGTGCCCGCCTGCAGCTTGGCGTCGGCCTCGGGCACCACCTTGAGCAGGCCCGCGCTGTCGACCAGCGTGAAGCCCAGCCCGCGCAGCGCAGCCAGGTAGTTGAGGTAGGCCTCGCGCACCGACAGCGGCTGTTCGCTGTAGACGGTGATGGTGCCCTTGACGCGCGGATCGACCAGGATCTGGCGGTCGATCATCACCGCGACGCCGCGCGTGACGGCTTCGATGTCGGCGTTGACGAAGTTGACCGTGACCGGCGTCTTGGACTTCAGCGCCGGGCTGTGACCCGCCGGGGGCGTGGCACGCGCCGACTGTTTGGCGGGCGCGGCAGGAGCCGCCGGTGCCGGCGCCGGGGTCTGCGCGTGCGCCAGGTTGGCCGCACCGGCGAGCGCCAGCGCGGCGGCGGCCGTGCGCAACGCCATCAGCGGCTGCGTCGGTTGAAGCGCGATAGGGGCGCGGTAGGGCATGGTCATCCGATCGAAATGACCGACACGGCGCCTTGCCGTCGGCCGATGATGTTGAGCAGGTTGTTGAGCGCTGCCTCCTGCCCTTGCGCGGCACTGGCCTCGCCGCGGAAGCGCATCTTCGAGCCCGCCCATTGTCCGCTGCCGCTCAGGCGCAGCGCGCCGTCGAGCGTGTCGAGCGACACGGTCGCGGTGTCGCCGGCGGCGGCACCGCCGCGCACGCCGAGGCGGTAGCTGCCCAGCGTGTCGAGCGTCGACAGGCGCGACGACACGCCCAGCAGGTCGAGATCCAGCGAGCCGATCAGGCGCCAGCGCCCCTGGGCGGATTCCAGCGTCACGCCGGTGGTCGACAGGCGCATCGCGCCGCCGAGCTGCAGGGTGTTGAACGGCGTGCCCAGCCCCGACAGCCAGGCCGCGGGCCACTGGCCGATCGCCTGCGTCTGGCCGGGCAGCGCAAAGGCCATCGTGCCCAGGCCGGGCCTGATCTGCACGATCAGGTCGCGTTCCAGGCAGCAGGGCTGGCGCAGCCGCAGCTCGAAGCGGTTCCACGCCGGGCGCAGCTCCCAGTTCACGCGGCCGGGCAGCACCGAGGCGTCGCGGCTGCCCGGGCCGCCGGCGAGCACCAGCTGGGCGCTGCCGGTCCAGACGCTGCCCTGCGCGTCGGCCAGCAGCACGCGCTCGCCGCTGGCCGCGGCCACGCCGCGCGCCAGCCAGCTCGCCGGCGCGAACACGATCATGCCGACGACGGCACCGACGATGGCGCCCCAGATGCCCCAGCGCCGCGCGGCGTTGCGCGCGCGCTGCCAGGCGATCTCGGCGAGCGTGGAGTTGGCGAAGCCGCTGCCGCCGAAGCGCGAGAAGCTCGAGCGGCGACGCAACCACGACGGCAGGCGCAGCTCCATCAGCCGGCCCCCAGGCTCAGCACCAGGGTGCCGTTGAATCCGTTCGCGCCGCGCGTGAGCTGCGCCTCGACCGGCCGTGCGCGCGCCGCGCTGCGCGCTTCGACCAGCAGCGCGCGCAGCTGCTCCGGGCTCGCGCCGTTGAAGGTGACGAGGGCACGGTCGCCCTGCAGCGTCAGGCGCACCTTGTCGCCATGCCGCTCGGCGGCTGCCTTCATGGCCACGCCGGCCTGCGCGGCGGCGATCGGCGTGGTGCTGCGCAGTTCGCGTGCTTCGGCGGCCATGCCGCGCATCTGCAGCAGCTGGGCGTCGAGCGCCTCGATCTGCGCCGGCGCGCTCTGCAGCGTTCGCCACGCCGGCGCGATGGCCAGCGTCCAGACCACGAAGGCGCCCAGCACCAGCGCCATGATCGCCAACGCCGCGCGGTCGCGCGGCGAGCGCGAGCGCCAGGCCTCGCCGGCCACGGCGCGCCATGCCGTGATTTGCTCGTTGAGCGTCTGCCCGTTCACAGCGTGCTCCGCGGCGCTTCGGCGCGCGACAGGCTCAGCCGGCCCTCGGCGCTGTCGAGCGCCCAGCCGGCCGAGCGCAAGCGGGCCCGGAAGCGCTCGATCTGGTCCGGGCTCCAGCCGCTGACCACCAGCGTGAGCTTGCTCGACTCGAAGCGCAGCGACTGCGCCGGCGCCTGCCCATCGGGCCAGGCCAGCGTGGCCATCGCGAGCGCGGCCTCCAGATCGCCGTCGCCGATGCGGCCGGCCGATGCGCGCAGCGTGTCGGTGGCCCGGCGCATCTGCAGCGGTGCGTCGACGATGGTGCCGATCGCGGGATGGCTCGCCTTGAGCAGGCTGACCATCTGCTGCTTCTTGTCGTCGATGGCCTGGCGCTGATGCCACGCCCAGAGGTTGAGCCCCACCAGCTGCAGCACCACCAGGCTCGCCAGACCCAGGCGCACAGGGCGCCAGGCAGGTGTGAGCGCGCGCTTCCACACATTGCGCAACAGCCGCATGCCGCGCGCGCGCGGCGCGAGGTCGAACTGGCGCAGGTTCCACAGCGAGCGCACCGCCAGCAGCGCATGCTCGGCTTCCGACAGCACGGCCACCGGAGCACCGAGCCAGCGCTCGGCCTGCGCCGCGACGGCGGGCGACGCGCTCCAGCGCACGCCCTGCGCGGCCCAGATCGGCAGCTGGTTGCGGATCAGCGTGCCGGCCATGCGCAGGCACTGCACACCGTGCGGATCGCCGAACACGACCCAGGTCTGCGCGCTGCTGCCGTCGGCCGCGTCGGACGAGGTGAAGAAATGGCCCTGCGCCAGATCACCGGGCCAGACCGCGGGCACCACGCGTTCGACGAAGGCGCCGGCCTTCTCGAGCGCGGACAGATGACCGGCGAGCCACGGCTTGTGGATCGCGGCGACCCAGCTCTGCGCGCCGGGCGCCGCATCGGGCGCGAGCGCCACGTGCACCGCGTTCTCGTCGTCGAGCAGCTGCTCCTCGAGAAGCCCGACCAGTGCCGCGCGCATCTTGGCGGCAGGCGCCTTGGGCAGCGTCACGCGGTGCCAGCTGAGGTCGGTCGGTGACACCCAGGCGATGACCGTGTCGGCCTTGGGCAGCAGCGACGCCGTGGCGCGACCCTGGCGGCCGACGCCCAGACCGTCGGCACTGAGCACATAGGCGTATTCGGGCGCCGCGTCATCGCGCTGCGCGACGGCTGCACCCGTCCGCTCGCGCGGCGGCAATAGGACGACCAGGATCGACATCGAGTCTGCGAGGCTAACCCGCTTGCGGGCGTGTTACAAGGCCGAGGCTATGAAAATCAAGTACTTACACGCGAAATATGTTGCCAATTCTCTAGCGTCCCGGAGCCGTGACCGCCTCCTGGGCGTGCGCGGGCGACACGCTCGCCACCCGTTCGCGCAGGATGGGGATCATCTCCAGGCCGCGTCGCTCGACGATCGAGCGTTCCTCGAGCGTGCGGTCCTCCAAGCGTAGCCTGCCGCGGACCTCGAAGAAGCTCGACTGCGTGCCGACCCGACGCGGGTCCAGCAGCTGCGGCTTCGCGAGTGTCGCGCGGGCGGCCTCGACGTCCTTGAACGCGCGGCGCTGGCGCGCCTGCACCAGCGCCTCGGCAGCGCCGGTGTCCAACCCCGGGCTGACCGCGACGATCACGTCGCGCTCGGCGGTGTTGATGTTCACCGTGGTGCGCACGGGCAGGATCTCGATCAGCGGCCGCAGCCGCTCGATCACCGCCGCATCGACGCCGAGCCAGCGCAGCTCGTCGATCGTCTGCGGCGCGAGCGGTGCACCGGCGGCGCCGCTGGCCGCGGCGGCGAAGCCGTTGGCGATGCGTTGGGCGGTGTCGGTCGGCGCACCGGCCACTTCGCACAGCCGCTGCAGTGACGCCAGCTCTGCCTCGGCGACCTTGCCTTCGACGACGAGGTTGCGCAGGTTGTAGCGGCTCTGCAGGTCGACGATCGAACCGGAGAGGAAGGCGTCGGGGCCGCTGTCGGCGTTGTTGTCCTGGTCGAGCGCGAGGAAGGTCGACAGGCGCGCCTCGGCCAGCGGCGTGGCCCAGGGCTCCGTCAGCGCGGTGGGGCCACCGTTGCGCGCATCCTCGCGCAGGATCAGCCGCGCCCAGTCGAGCGCGCCGTTGAGGATCCACGCCGATTGCGTGCGCGAGCGCTCGGCGGTTTCGACCTGGATCGCGCGGTACTGCTGCCAGATCATGCCCGCGGCCAGCGTGGCCACGAGGGTCATCAGCGCCATGGCGATCAGCAGCGCGGCGCCGCGCTGGCCGTGGCGGTGGTGCGGCATCAATCGATTCACGGGTCTCATGGCAACTGCGGGCCGAGCGCCACGTCGCGCGTCAGGCGCTGCTGGTCGATCGTGAGCACGAGCCGCACGCCGCCCGGCGACACGCTGCGCGCGGCGCCGCTGGCCGCGGCGGCGGGTGTGGCCGGCGCCACGTCGGCGGTGGACTGCGCGTTGCTCCACGCATTGACGCGATAGAAGTAGACCTGCCACTCCGACACGCCGTCGAGCAGCTTGACCTGCGTGGGTTCGGTGCCGATGAGCTGCTGGCTCGCGAGCCAAGCCTGCTGCAGCTCGGTGGTGGTGGCCACCACCGGGCTGTTCCAGCGGCGCCAGGTGCCTTCGCGCAGCGACCACGCCACGACCTGCGCGCCGGTCTCGGCGCGGCGCACCAGGCGCAGCGTGGCGCCGTCGAAGGCGATGGCCGGCGCCGTGGTGCTGTCGTACAGCGCGCCCAGGTCGCGCTCCCACTGGGCGATCAGCGTGGTCAGACGCAGGATGCGTTCGGCCGCGCCCTGGCTGGCATCGCGCGCACGCACCATGCCGTCGATGCCCTGCCAGCCCATGGCCGCGAGGATGGCCATGATCAGCAGCGCGACCAGCACTTCGACCAGCGTGAAGCCGCGCGCGAATCGCATGTCAGTACCTCGGCAGCACGGTGGACAACGTGAGCAGGGGCCGGCCGGCACCGTCCTGCACCACCGCATCCACGCGACGGAAGTTCGGGTTCGGTGTCGGCCGCGTGACGAGCCGGCCCTTGAAGTCCGCGCCGAGCTGGTGGCAGTCGAAGTCGGTGTCGCCGATGCCCGGGAACTGCTTGCCGAGCTTGAGGTTGGTGAGCGCGTTGTCGGCGCACCATTGCGCACCGACGACGTCGTTCAGGCGCTGGGCGTTGTCGGTCAGCGAGCCGGCGGCCTTGAGGCCGGCTGCCAGCGAGATGGCGACGATCGCCACCGCCACCAGCACTTCCACCAGCGTGAAGCCGCTCGACGCGCGTGTCATGGATTCGCCGGCGCCGCGTCCACCGGCACGAACGGCCCGAGGCCATCGGTGGCCAGCGCGAGGTTGCGCTCGCCCAGGCGCAGCACGATGCGCTGCGCGCCGATCAGCGGCTCGGGGCCGAGCGTGAGCGCCCGCGCGCCGATGATCTCGGCGTTCACGCCTTCGGCGAGCCAGGTGGTGGGCACCGATTCCAGCGTCGCCGGGCCGGCGAAGCGAAAGCTCTGCTCGGCCGGCGGCCGATTGACGAGCTCGAAGCGCACCGCCACGCCGGTGCTGCGCGATTCGGCGCGCGCGCCTTCGAGCAATGCAGCCAACCGCACCGCCTCGCGATCGAGCTGCGCCGCGGCCGGATCGCGCAGCGCGAGCGAAGCCACGCCGACCGCGATGGCGATCAGCGCCATCACGATCATGATCTCGATCAGCGTGAAGCCGCGCGCGCGGCGCGGCAGGGCGGGAAGCTCGCGTCGCCGTCTACTGCCAGGAACCGATGTCCGCGTTCTTGCCGTCGCCGCCGGGCTGACCGTCTGCGCCGAAGCTGAATACATCAATCTCACCTTTGACACCCGGATTGACATACTGATACGCGCGTCCCCAGGGGTCGTTGGGCAGTTTCTCCAGATACGGCCGCCAGTTCGGCGGCACCACGCCGTTGGTGGGCTTGCGCACCAGCGCGTCGAGCCCCTGCTCGGCCGACGGATAGCGCTGGTTGTCCAGACGGTAGAGCTTCAGCGCCTGCATCAGGTTGTTGACATCGGTGCGCGCGGCGGTGACGCGCGCATCGTCGGCGCGGTCGAGCACGTTGGGCACGATCAGCGCTGCCAGCACGCCGATGATGACGAGCACCACCATCAGCTCGATCAGTGTGAAGCCGTGCACGCGAGGCATGCGGCGGCGGCGCGCGGCGGAAGGGATCGTCATGTTGCGTTGCAGCTCTCGCGAGAGGCGTGGATCATAATCGTCGCATGACGATGCGACTGCTGTCGTTCGCTGTGTGGGCACTTGTATCGGCCACCGCCGTGTTCTGGGCGAGCCGCCTGCTCACGCAGGGCGCGCCCGCACCGGCGCACGCGGTGACGGCGGGTCAGTCGCTCGTCAGCGCGTCGGCCGATCTGTCGCGCGTGCTCGGCAGCACGCGCGTCGATGCACCGGTAGCGGCGGTGGCTTCGGCCGAGCCGGCGGTGAATGCGCGATTCAAGCTGGTCGGCGTGGTGGCCTCGCGCGGTGCGCGGCCCGACAGCGGCCTGGCGCTGATCGCCGTCGACGGCAAGGCGCCGAAGCCGATCGGCCTCGGTGGTGTGGTCGACGGCTCGCTGGTGCTGCTGGCGGTGAACCATCGCCGCGCGGAGCTGGGGCCATCGGGCGGGCAGGCCACCGTCACGCTCGACTTGCCGTTGGCGCCCGAACCGAACCGCGCCGTGCGTGCTCCCACCGTGGTGCCCACGCCGATGCCGATGCCGATGCCGATGCCGGCGCCCGTGGCGGTGCCGACGCCGATGCCCGTGCCGGGTGCTGCGCCGATGCCGGTACCGGGGGCGGCGCCGATCATGCAGGCTCCGCTGATGCCGGGCGCAGCGACCGCGCCGCCGCCGGGGCCGCCCACGCCAGGCGGCGTGCCGCGTACCAACGCGCCCGAGACGCGGTAGCCGGCCGGCAGCCGCTCAGCTCGCGGGCGAGCCGGTCGCGCTCGAGGGCTCGAGCGGCGGACCGAGATCGGCCTGCAGCGTGGTGCCGCCGATGCCGTGCGGCCGCGACGGACCGGGGTCTTCGCCTTCGGCCACTTCGGTCAGCAGGGCTGCGGCACAGCGCACCAGCGGCCACGCCAGTGCAGCGCCGGTGCCGTCGGTGCTTTCCATGCCGAGCTCGAGCAACGCCGAGGCGCGGAACAGATTGAGCGCCTGGTCGAGCCCGCGGTGGTTGTGGCTGCGGCAGAACACGCAGTAGTCGGTCGCCGGCGTTGCGATGCGCGAGGCCACCAGCAGCGCGGCGCAGGCGGCCATGCCGTCGATCATGATCAGGTGGCGCTTGCTCGCGGCCACCAGCAGCACGCCGACCATCACCGCGACTTCGAAGCCGCCGAAGGCGGCCAGCACCTCCACCGGATCGACCACGTCCTTGTGGCGCGTCTGCGCGCCCTGGACGATCGTCATCAAGTGGCCGAGCAGCTCGGGATTCATCTGCGGCCCGCTGACGATCAGGTCGCGCACCGGCGAGTTGGTGAGGCGCGAGAGCACCAGTGCCGCGCTCTCGTGCGAGCCGACGCCGACGCCGGCCACGGCCACCAGGTTGCCGCGCAGGGTGTCGCCGATCTCCATGCCGGCGCGGATGGCGGCATGCGCCTGCTCCACCGTCATCGCGGGGCCGACGCGGGCGTTGCGCGTGCCGTGCGCGATCTTGCGGCGGATCAGGCGGTCGTGCGGGGCCACCATGTCGGCCACGCCGCAATCGACCACCGACAGCTCGAGGCCCTGGATGCGCGCGAACACCGCCACCGGCAACTGCCCGGTGAGGAGCTGGCGCACCTGCTCGTGCGTCTGCTTGCGCTGCGGCGAGGCGATGCCGTCGACCGCGAGGCCATGGTCGGCCGCGAAGATCACGAGCTGCGGATCGCGAAAGCGCGGCTTGAGCGTGTTCTGCATCAGGCCGAGCCGGATCGCCAGCGGCTCCAGCTCGCCCAGGCTGCCCGTGGCCTCGGCCCGGCGCAGCAGCTTCTCCTTCAACGCGCCTTCGAGCAGCGGCTTGGAGGTGGGGGCGATCAGCGAGCGGTCGACCGACATCCGTCTAGTGTACGCAGCGCGGATCAGCGGAGGAACAACTTGTAGACCGGATTGCGCGACTCTTCCACATACGGATAGGCCAGCGTGGTCAGGAATTCGTCGAAGGCGGCACGGTCGCCGGCCGGCACCTGGATGCCGACCAGGATGCGGCCGTAGTCGGCGCCCTGGTTGCGGTAGTGGAACAGGCTGATGTTCCAGTCGGGATGCAGCGCCGACAGGAACTTCATCAATGCGCCCGGCCGCTCCGGGAAAGTGAACCGCAGCAGCCGCTCGTGGTGGGCGAGCTCCGAGCGGCCGCCCACCATGTGGCGCACGTGCTCCTTGGCCAGCTCGTCGTCGGTGAGATTCACGGTCGGGAAGCCATGGCGCACGAAATGGCGTTCGATGCGGTCGGCCTCGTCGCGCCGGGCGATGGCGATGCCGACGAACACATGCGCAACGTCCGGATCGGAGATGCGGTAGTTGAACTCGGTCACGGCGCGCTCGCCGATCAGTTCGCAGAAGCGCTTGAACGAACCGCGCTGCTCGGGGATCGTGACCGCGAACAGCGCCTCGCGTTTCTCGCCGAACTCGGCCCGCTCGGCCACGAACCGAAGCCGATCGAAGTTCATGTTGGCGCCGCAGGTGATGGTCACCAGCGTCTGCCCCTTGAGCTTGTGGCGGGCCACGTGCTGCTTGAGCCCCGCCACGCCGAGCGCGCCGGCCGGCTCGAGCACGCTGCGGGTGTCCTGGAACACATCCTTGATCGCCGCGCAGACCTCGTCGGTGTCGACGAGCACGAAATCGTCGACCAGCTCGCGCGTGAGGCGGAACGTCTCCTCGCCCACCAGCTTGACCGCGGTGCCGTCGGAGAACAGGCCCACCTCGGCCAGCTGCACGCGCTTGCCGGCGCGCACCGAGCGGGTCATGGCGTCGGAGTCGCGCGTCTGCACGCCGATCACGCGCACGTCGGGCCGCACCGCCTTGATGTAGGCCGCGACGCCCGAGATCAACCCGCCGCCACCGATGGCCACGAACACCGCATCGATGGGCCCCTGGTGCTGGCGCAGGATCTCCATGCCCACCGTGCCTTGGCCGGCGATGACGTCGGGGTCGTCGAACGGATGCACGAAGGTCAGGCTCTGCTCGCGCTGCAGTTGCAGCGCGCGCTCGTACGCGTCCGAGTAGCTGTCACCGTGCAGCACCACCTCGCCGCCGAGCGCCTGCACGGCCTCGATCTTGACGCGCGGTGTGGTCACCGGCATCACGATCACCGCGCGGCACGACAGGCGCCGCGCACCGAGCGCGACGCCTTGCGCATGGTTGCCGGCCGAGGCGCAGATCACGCCATGAGCCAGCTGCTCCTTGCTCAGGTGCGCGAGCTTGTTGTAGGCGCCGCGCAGCTTGAAGCTGAAGACGCTTTGCTGATCCTCGCGCTTGAGCAGCACGTGGTTGCCGAGGCGGCGCGACAACGCGCGCGCGCTCTCCAGAGGCGACTCGATCGCGACGTCGTAGACGCGCGCCGTGAGGATGCGTTGCAGGTAGTCGGTTGGCGCACGGCGCGCGGCGGCGCGCGGCGCGCGCGAAGCGCGGGCCATGGGTCCAGGCAGTTCGAAGGGCGCCGGATGATACGGCAGCGCTGCAAGGCGACCCGGCCAAGAAAAAAGCCCGGGGCTTGCACCCCGGGCCGAATCCACCAATGGGAGGAGGTGGAGGAGACAACCGGTCGCGCCGCATCGGTCATTCCTGCATCGACAGCAGCGCGTCGAAAAACAGTCTAAACGCGGGGATGTTGCATCGCAATATCATCGTGCCCTGCGAGCCACACACGATGACGGTCGACGTGCGGCAGATCACAACACGTGCGCGACGCGCACTGCGACAGATCAAGGACGCGCACCGATGGAATGCACCGTGCACTGGGTTGCTGCGAGCGGCATGGGCTTCGTCGCCGAGACCGGCAGCGGGCACCTGCTGACGATGGACGGCGCGCCCGACGGCGGCGGCCGCAACCTGGCGCCGCGGCCCATGGAGACCGTGCTCGCCGGTGCAGGCGGCTGCAGCGCATACGACGTGGTGCAGATCCTCAAGCGCGGTCGGCATGAGGTGAGCGGCTGCAGCGTGAAGGTCACGGCGGAGCGGGCACCGACCGATCCCAAGGTCTTCACGCGCATCCACCTGCACTTCACCGTCACCGGCCGCGACGTGCCCGATGCAGCGGTCGCGCGGGCGGTCAAGCTCTCGCACGAGAAGTACTGTTCAGCGACCATCATGCTCGGCAAGACGGCCGCGGTCACGACGAGTCACGAGATCGTTCAGCCATAGCGGGCGGACCGCCCGGCAAGTGGTGTTCACCCGGTCATTTATCGCTATCCCGACGAGGGTTTTCCCAGGTTCGTGAGCGGGGTCGTAGCTGGGAAGGCAGCTCAGGCAGATACGCGTTGTTGCCAGGCAACAACCCGGGGCGGTTTTCGAGGCCAAGTCTTTGCATCGCCACAGGGGGTCTGGTGCAATAGCCGCAACTTCCGATGAGGAGGTTGGCCTGATCGGCCGGCGCTGAGTTCGGCGACACGGTTGTCCCACTTGGATCGGGGCCTCTTGTTCAAACCCTAGGAGATCAATGCAATGAAGAAATCTCTGCTCGCTCTCGCTGTGCTTGGCAGTTTCGCGGGCGTGGCGTCGGCACAGTCGTCGGTCACGCTGTTCGGTATCGTCGACCTGAGCGCACGCCAGGTGAAGAACGGTTCCAACAACGCGCTGAAGACGATGGCCACCGACGGCATCAACAGCAGCCGTCTGGGGTTCCGCGGCGTCGAAGACCTCGGCGGCGGCCTGAGCGCAGGCTTCTGGCTCGAAGCCGGCATGGACAACGGCCTCGGCGCGGTCGGCGGCAGCAACAGCCTGGCCTCGGTGTTCTTCAACCGCCGTTCCACCGTGAGCCTGATGGGCCGCTTCGGTGAGATCCGCCTCGGCCGCGACTACACCTCGGGGTTCTGGAACACCACGGTCTTCGATCCGTTCGGCACCAACGGCGTCGGCGCATTCACCAACCTGTCGATCAATGCGTCGCTCGAGTCGGCCACCTACGTGCGTTCCAACAACACCGTGGGCTACTTCCTCCCGGGCAACCTGGGCGGCCTGTATGGTCAGGTTCAGCGCTCCGCTTCCGAAGGCATCTTGGGGCAACAGCAGACCAGCGGCCGCATCGGCTTTGCTGCGGGTCCGGTGAACGTCGCGGCCTCGCACCAGATCACCGAGAAGGGCGCCAACGACTGGAAGCACAGCAACATCGCCGGTTCGTGGAACTTCGGCTTCATGAACCTGATGGCGCAGTACGACACGCAGAAGCTGGCTGCCGTGAAGCAGAACACCTACCTGATCGGTGCCGTGGTGCCGATCGGCCAGGGTGAACTGCACGTGTCCTACGACAAGCAGGACCGCAAGGGCGGCGCGGCTGGTACCTCCAACGAGAACGCCGACGATGCCGACCAAATCGCGGTCGGCTACGTCTACAACCTGTCCAAGCGCACCGCGGTGTACGGCACCTACGCGCAGATCAAGAACAAGGGCGGTGCCGCCAATGGTTCGAACCAGCTGATCCCTGGCGGTGTCGGCAACGCGGTCGGCGCCAAGTCCACCGGCGTCGAAGTCGGCCTGCGTCACGCGTTCTGATCGGGTTTCCTCCGATCTCGAGAGCCGCCCTTCGGGGCGGCTTTTTCTTGCCTGCGCGGCTAAGCTCGAGTCGTGACAACACGACTCTCGAGCGCGGAGCCATGCCTTCGGCGGCGTGCCCTGGTGGCTGCGTTGCCGGCCTGGCTGTTCGGCTGCGCGGCGGCGCCGCCGGCTTCGGTCGATCCGACGCAGAGCTGGCAGCCCTTCACGCTGCCTGGCAAGCGCGAGACGCGCTACGTGGCCTCGCAGAAAGAGGGCCGCCCGGCCTGGCACGCGCGGGCCGAATCATCGGCCAGCATGCTCCGGCGCGCCTTGCCGCGTGTGGACGCAAGCGGCCGCAGCGTGGAGTTCGCCTGGTGGGTGCCCTTCACCATCGCCGGCGCCGATCTTTCGCGCGCCGAAACTGCTGACTCGCCGGTGCGCGTGGCCTTCGCATTCGACGGCGACCATGCGCGACTGCCGACGCGCACGCGGATGCAGTATCAGCTGGCCGAAGTGCTCACCGGCGAGGTGCCGCCCTATGCCACGCTGATGTACGTCTGGGACAACCTCGCGCCGGTGGAGAGCATCGTGCACAGTCCGCGCAGCGACCGCATCCGCAAGATCGTTCTGGAGTCGGGCGACAGGAATCTGAATCGTTGGTGCGTGCATCGCCGCGCACTGGCGGCCGATTTCATGCGCGCCTTCGGCGAACCGCCGGGGCCGATCGTGGGCATCGCGCTGATGACCGATGCCGACAACACCGGCACGCGGGCCGAGGCCTGGTACGGTGACGTGGTGCTGATCTGATCGGTCCCGCCGCTCTGGATTCCACCGTTGCGACCGCGGTGGCGCAGCACGGATGATCGCGGCGCATGCTGGCCTTCATCCTTCGCCGATCGGTCCAGGCCGTCATCGTCATGCTGACGGTGGCATTCATCGCCTTCACGCTGTTCCAGTACGTCGGCGACCCGGTGACCAATCTGCTCGGGCAGGACGCCACGCCGGAGCAGCGCGCGCAGCTGCGCGCGGAGCTGGGGCTCGATGCGCCGTTTCCGGTCCAGTTCGCGCGCTTCGTCGGCCATGCGGTGCGCGGCGAGTTCGGCCTCAGCCTGCGCCAGGGCCGGCGCGTATCGTCGCTGATCGTGGAGCGGCTGCCGGCCACGCTGGAGCTGGCCCTCTCTGCCGGTGTGCTGGCGCTCGTGATCGGCATCCCGATGGGGGTGTACACGGCGCTGCGAAGAGGCGGTGTGGCCTCGCAGGCGATGATGATGGTGTCGCTGCTCGGCGTGTCGCTGCCGACCTTCCTGATCGGCATCCTGCTGATCCTGGTGTTCTCGGTCACGCTCGAGGTGCTGCCGAGCTTCGGGCGCGGCGATACGGTGGCGCTCGGTGCGTGGACCACCGGTTGGCTCACCGCGGACGGCTGGAAGCACCTGGTGCTGCCGGCGGTGACGCTGGCGGTCTTCCAGCTCGCGCTGATCATGCGCCTGGTGCGCGCCGAGATGCTCGAGGTGCTACGCACCGACTACATCAGGTTCGCGCGCGCGCGCGGGATCCCGGATCGCAGCGTCTACTTCGGGCACGCCTTGAAGAACACGCTGGTGCCGGTGATCACCATCACCGGGCTGCAGCTCGGCGCGTTGATCGCCTTCGCGATCATCACCGAAACGGTCTTTCAGTGGCCGGGGATGGGGCTGCTGTTCATCCAGGCCGTGCAATTCGCCGACATCCCGGTGATGGCCGCCTACCTGTGCCTGATCGCGCTGATCTTCGTGCTGATCAACCTGCTTGTCGATCTGCTGTACTTCGCCGTCGACCCGCGCCTGCGCATCGAGCGTCCGGCCTCGGTGCATTGACCGCCTGCGCATGAGCACCGGTGCCGCAGCCGGGCGTTGGGCCCGTTTCGTCGACAGCGACCTGTGGTTCGCCTTCCGCCGCTCGCCGACGGCGATCGCGGCAACGCTGATCGCCGCCACCTGCGTGGTCTGCGCGCTGTTCGCGAACTGGATCGCGCCACACAACCCGTTCGATCTCGCCACGCTCGACCTCGCCGATGCGCGGCTGCCGCCCGCCTGGCTGCCCGAGGGCTCGGCCAGGTACGTGCTCGGCACCGACGACCAGGGGCGCGACATCCTGTCGGCGCTGATGTACGGCTCGCGGATCTCGTTGATCGTGGGCCTGGCGTCGGTGGCGCTGTCGGTGCTGATCGGCGTCGGCCTGGGGCTGCTGTCGGGCTTCGCGGGCGGGCGGCTCGACGCGTTCATCATGCGCGTGTGCGACGTGATGCTGTCGTTCCCGTCGATCCTGGTCGCGCTGCTGATCGACGGCGTCGGGCGCGCGCTGTTCCCCGATGCCCACGACACGCTGGCCTTCTCGGTGCTGGTGTTCGCGATCGCGCTCACCGGCTGGGTGCAATACGCACGCACGGTGCGCGGCTCGACGATGGTCGAGCGCCACAAGGAGTACGTGCAGGCGGCGCGCGTGATCGGCGTGGCACCGGTGCGCGTGATGTTCCGCCACGTGCTGCCCAACGTGCTCGGCCCGGTGCTGGTGCTGGCGACGATCCAGATCGCCGGCGCGATCATCACCGAGGCGACGCTGAGCTTCCTCGGTGTCGGCGTGCCGCCGACGTCGCCGTCGCTGGGCACGCTGATCCGCGTCGGCCAGGACTTCCTGTTTTCCGGCGAGTGGTGGATCACGGTCTTCCCCGGCGCGATGCTGGTGATGATCGCGCTGTCGGTGAACCTGCTCGGCGACTGGCTGCGCGACGCGTTGAACCCGCGCCTGCGCTGATCGACGAGAGCAGCAGATGCCGCCGCCCTTGCTCGAGGTACGCCATCTGCGCGTGGAGTTCCCCACCCGGCGCGGCACGCTGACGGCGCTCGACGATGTGTCGTTCGAGATCGCGCCGGGCGAGATCCTCGGCGTCGTGGGCGAGTCGGGCGCGGGCAAGTCGCTCACGGGATCGGCCATCATCGGGCTGCTCGAGCCGCCGGGCCGCATCGCGCGCGGCGAGATCGTGCTCGAAGGCCAGCGCATCGACGATCTTCCGCACGAGGCCATGCGTCGCATCCGCGGCCGCAAGATCGGCGCGATCTTCCAGGATCCGCTGACCTCGCTGAACCCGCTGTACACGATCGGGCGGCAGCTGGTGGAGACGATCCAGGTGCATCTGCCCGTCGGCGCCGACGACGCGCGCGCGCGTGCGATCGCGCTGCTCGAGGAGACCGGCATTCCGGCGGCCGCAGCGCGCATCGACCACTACCCGCATCAGTTCTCGGGCGGCATGCGCCAGCGCGTGGTGATCGCGCTGGCGCTCGCGGCCGAGCCGAAGCTGATCGTGGCCGACGAGCCGACCACGGCGCTGGATGTCTCGATCCAGGCCCAGATCATCGCGTTGCTCGAGCGCATGACGCGCGACCATGGCACCGCGGTGATGCTGGTGACGCACGACATGGGCGTGATCGCCGAGGCGAGCGACCGCGTGGCGGTGATGTATGCCGGCCGCATCGCCGAGATCGGGCCCGTGCAGCAGGTGATCCACCATCCCGCGCACCCGTATACGGCCGGGCTGATGGGCGCCATCCCGTCGATGGATCGCGCGCGCGAGCGGCTGTTGCAGATCGACGGCGCGATGCCGCGCCTGCACGACATCCCGCCGGGCTGCGCGTTCCATCCGCGATGCTCGAAGGCGCTCGCGCGCTGCCGGCACGAGCGGCCCGAGCTGATGCCGGCCGGCGCGACGCGTGCAGCGTGCTGGCTGGTGCAGGCCGACGCGGGAGCCGAAGCGTCATGAGCGTGCTGGTCGAGGCGATCGGGCTGTCGAAGGTGTTCGATGTCTCGGCGCCGTGGCTGAATCGCGTCGTCGAGCGCAAGCCGCGGCAGTTCGTGCATGCCGTGGACGATGTCGGCTTCGCGATCGACCAGGGCCGCACGCTCGCGCTGGTGGGCGAGTCCGGCTGCGGCAAGAGCACCGTCGCGCGCTTGCTCGTGGGCCTGCACGAGCCGAGCGGCGGGCAGGTGCGGTTCGACGGCCGCAACACGCACGAGGCCTGGCGTTCGGCCGAAGGGCGCGCGCTGCGGCGGCGCATGCAGATGATCTTCCAGGATCCCTACGCCAGCCTGAACCCGCGCTGGACCGTGCGCGACATCGTTGCCGAGCCGTTGACCGAGCATCGGCTCGTGACCGGCGACGCCGCGCTGTCGGCGCGGGTGACGCAGCTGCTGCAGCAGGTGGGGCTGGCGGCGGCCGATCTGGCGAAGTTCCCGCACCAGTTCTCGGGCGGGCAGCGTCAGCGCATCTCGATCGCGCGTGCGCTGGCCACGGAGCCCGAGTTCCTGATCTGCGACGAGCCGACCTCGGCGCTCGACGTGTCGGTGCAGGCGCAGGTGCTCAACATCATGAAGGACCTGCAGCGCCAGCGTGGCCTGACCTACCTGTTCATCTCGCACAACCTGGCCGTCGTGCGGCACGTGAGCGACGCCGTGGGTGTGATGTACCTCGGCCGCCTGGTCGAGCTGGCCGACACCGACGCGCTGTTCGCGTCGCCGCGGCATCCGTACACGCGCATGCTGCTCGATGCGATTCCCGACCTGCGCATGAGCGGACGCGCCCGGACGCCGGTGCGCGGCGAGGTGCCGAACCCGCTGAGCCCGCCGAGTGGTTGCGGCTTCCATCCGCGCTGCCCGTTGGCGACCGCGCGCTGCCGCGCCGAGCGGCCTGCGTTGGCCGCGATCGACGGCATCCGCGTGGCCTGCCACGCGGTGATGGAAGGCCGCGCCGCGGCCGGCGCGCTGCCGAGCGCTTGACTCGGTGGCTGAGCCCTCGCGCGCGAGACGCGCGCGGGCTCAGCCCAGCCGTTCGGGTGCGAGCAGGTCGTCGATGGTCTCGCGGCGGCGGATCAGCGTGACGCGGTCGCCGTCGACGAGCACTTCGGCCGCACGCAGGCGGCTGTTGTAGTTGCTGGCCATTGCCATGCCGTAGGCACCGGCCGACAGAACGGCGAGCCGATCGCCTTCGGCCACGGCCAGCCGGCGATCGCGGCCCAGCCAGTCGCCGGATTCGCAGATCGGGCCGACGACGTCCCACGAGGTGACGCCATCGTCCTTCAGCGTGCACGGCTCGATCGCCATCCACGCGTCGTACAGCGCAGGGCGGATCAGGTCGTTCATCGCCGCGTCGACGACGCAGAAGTTGCGCTCCTGCCCCTTCTTGAGCACCAGCACGGTGGTCAGCAGCACGCCGGCATTGCCCACCAGCGATCGCCCCGGCTCGACGAGGATCTCGCGCTGGGCGTGGCCGCGCGCGTCGATGCGCGCGAGCATGGCAGTCATCAGCGCGCCGGCATCGGGCGGTTGCTCGTCGGCGTAGGTGATGCCCAGCCCGCCGCCGACGTCGACATGGTGCAACGCGATGCCTTCGCGCTCGACGGCCTCCACCAGGTCGAGCAGACGATCGAGCGCCTCGAGGTAGGGCGCGATGGCGGTGATCTGCGACCCGATGTGGCAGTCGATGCCCGCGATGCGAATGCCGGGCAGGCCGGCGGCGCGCCGATAGGTGGCCACGGCCTGGTCGTGCGCGATGCCGAACTTGTTGCCGCGCAGGCCCGTCGAGATGTAGGGATGCGTGCGCGGATCGACGTCGGGGTTGACGCGCAGGCTCACCGGCGCCGTCTTGCCCATCGACGTGGCCACGCTCGACAGCAGCGCGAGCTCGCTGTCGCTTTCCACGTTGAAGCAGCGCACGCCGCAGCGAAGCGCCAGCTCCATTTCCGCGCGCGTCTTGCCGACGCCGGAGAACACCACCTTGTCGGCGCTGCATCCGGCGGCGAGCACGCGCTGCAGTTCGCCGCCGGAAACGATGTCGAAACCGCAACCGGCCGCCGCGAAGCGCCGCAGCAAGGCGAGATTGGCGTTCGCCTTCGCCGCGTAGCACACCAGGTGCGCGCGCCCGCGCAGCGCCTGCTGGTAGGCGGCGAGGGCGGCCGAGATGGCGCTGCCCGAATAGGCGAACAGCGGCGTGCCGTGCTGCGCTGCCAGATCGGCCAGGCGCACCTGCTCGATCCAGAGCTCGCTGCCGCGCCGCTGCACGAACGGCGCGCCGGGGAGCGTGTTCATGGCGACGACGCCGCGGCCGACGCGCTCTGCGCGGCCGAAGGCGGCAGCTTCAACGGGCCCTTCTGGCCACAGCCGGTCAGCGCAAAGGCCAGCAGCGCCCAAGACACCCACGCGCCGAGGGTCGTGCGCCGCGGGCGCATGGCCGCGCGAGAGCGCGTGGCTACACTGCATGTCGAACTCGTCATCACGGAATTCTATCGACCATGGCTGCCGTGCCTGCTGCCACGCCGCTCACCCAGGCCGAGTACGACGCGCTCACGCGCGATGTGCTGGCGCGGATCGAATCCGCGCTCGACGCATGGCTGCAGAACGACGTCGTCGACATCGACGGTCATCGCACCGGCGGCCTGCTCGAACTCACGCTGCCCGGCGGCAGTCAGGTGATCGTGAACACGCAGCCGCCGCTGCAGGAGCTGTGGCTGGCGGCGCGCGCCGGTGGTCGGCACTTCCGCTACGTGCGACCGCGCTGGGTCGATACGCGTGACGGCAGCGAGTTCTTCGCCGTGCTCTCGCGCGAGCTGAGCGCGCAGGCGGGCACCGCACTGCGCGTCGAGCCTGTTGCGGCCGGCTAACGGGTAGCTGCTAACGCCGGAACAGGTCGAGGATGCCCTTGCGCTCGTCCTCGCTCGGGGGCTGAGGCGGCATCGGGTCTTCCATGCCCAGGCTGGTGACGCCGGCACCGGGGCCGAACTCCTCGTACATCCAGTCGCTGCCGTGCAGCGATACGCCGGGTGGCGGCGCCAGCGTCTGCACCGGCGTGCCCTTCAACGCGAAGGCCATGTACTCCATCCACACCGGCAACGCGAGGCCGCCGCCGGTTTCGCGGTCACCCAGCTTGCGCGGCGTGTCGTAGCCGATCCACACGATGGCGACGAGGTTGCGCTGGAAGCCCGCGAACCAGGCGTCCATCGAGTCGTTGGTCGTGCCGGTCTTGCCGGCGATGTCGGGCCGTCTGAGCGATTGCGCCTTGGCGGCGGTGCCGCTGCGGGTCACCTCCTGGAGCAACTGCGTCATCATGAATGCATTGCGGGCATCGACCGCGCGCGGCATGTCCTCCAACGCCGCCGTCGGCGTCTGCTGCAGCACCTTGCCGTTGGAGTCGGTCACCTTCGTGATCAGCACCGGGTTGACCCGATAGCCGCCATTGGCGAACACGCCGTAGGCGGAGGCCATCTGCAACGGCGTGACGGTGCCGGCACCGAGCGCCATCGTCAGGAACGCCGGATGCTTGTCGGCCTCGAAGCCGAAGCGGGTGACCCATTCCTGCGCATAGGTGGGGCCGATCGCCTGCAGGATGCGGATCGACACCATGTTCTTCGACCTGGCCAGCGCCGTGCGCAGCGGCAGCGGCCCGTCGAACTTGCCGTCGTAGTTCTTCGGCTCCCACGGCTGGCTGCCGGTGGCGGTGGCATCGAAGAACAGCGGCGCATCGTTGATCACCGTCTGCGGCGTGAAGCCCTTCTCGAGGGCGGCCGAGTAGATGAACGGCTTGAAGCTCGAGCCCGGCTGGCGCCAGGCCTGCGTGACGTGGTTGAACTTGCTCTTGTCGAAATCGAATCCGCCCACCATCGTGAAGACCGAGCCGTCGTTCGGATCCATCGACACGAACGCGCCTTCGACCTCGGGCTGCTGCGTCAGCGTCCAGTCGCCCTTGGCGCCCTTGACGGCGCGCACGACCGCGCCGGGCCGGATGCGCTTCTTGGCATCGGCGCGCTCCGACAGCCCGGAGGTCACCGGGCGCAGCCCTTCGCCGGTGACGGTGATGGCCTCGCCGGATTGCAGCATGGCGACGACCTTCTTCGGCGAGGCCTCGGTGACCACGGCCGCCTTGAGTTCGTCGTTGTCCGGATGGTCCGACAGCGCCTCGGCAATGCGCACGTCCATTTCCTTCGGATCGGTCGGCAGGTCGACGAAGGCCTCGGGGCCGCGATAGACCTGGCGCCGCTCGTACTCGAGCAGACCGCGGCGCAAGGCGCGGTAGGCGACTTCCTGTGCGTCGGTGTTGATCGTCACGTGCGCGACGAGCCCGCGCGAGTAGGTCTCTTCGCCGTACTGCGCGAAGATGAGTTGCCGCACCGTCTCGGCGGCGTATTGCGCATGGAAGCGGCTGTCGGTGCCGTTGCGGTAGCGCAGCGTCTGCTGGCGCGCCGTGTCGGCCTGCTGCGCGGTGATGAACCCGTTGTCCACCATGCGGTCGATGATGTGCTGCTGCCGCGCACGCGCCCGCCGCGGGTTGGCGATCGGGTTGTAGGCCGATGGCGCCTTCGGCAGCCCGGCCAACATGGCGGCCTCGGCCACCGAGAGTTCGGCCAGCGGCTTGCCGAAGTAGACCTCGCTCGCTGCCGCGAACCCGTAGGCCCGCTGCCCGAGGTAGATCTGGTTCATGTAGACCTCGAGGATCTGCTCCTTGGACAGCTGTGTCTCGATCTTCAGCGCCAGCAGGATCTCGTAGATCTTGCGCGTGAAGGTCTTTTCGGTGGACAGGTAGAAGTTGCGCGCGAGCTGCATCGTGATCGTCGATGCGCCCTGGCTCTTGAAGTCGCTCAGGCTGGCGACGCCGGCCCGCAGCACGCCCTTGTAGTCGACACCGCTGTGTTCGTAGAAGTTGGCGTCCTCGATCGCGAGCACCGCGTCCTTGAGCACCTTGGGGATCTGGCCGATCGGCGTGAAGTTGCGGCGTTCCTCGCCGAACTCGCCGAGCACCTGGCCGTCGGCAGACACGATGCGCAACGGCAGCTTGGGCCTGTACTCGGTCAGCCCGTGAATGTCGGGCAGATTGGGGTAGGCCACGGCCAGCGCAATGGCCACCATGGCCAGCGCCGCCATCACCGCCGACACACCGAGGCCGAGCGCCCAGACGGCGACACGGGCCAGCACCTGGGCCCACCTTGGCCAACTCCCGGTCAGGCTCGTTCGCCGCCCGGCGTCGGGGCCGCGATCAGGGTGGTCGGTGTCATCCATGGCGTGCGCGGGATTATAGGAAGGGGGTGTCAAACGCCGGCCGAGTGTGAACTGCTTCTCGCCACTGCGCGCATGCCGGCAGCCACGGCCGCGCGCGCTGTAATAGCGTTGATTCACCTATGAGAATCGACGTCGGCGAATCACAACGAGCACACCGTTGGGGGCGGGAATTTTCCTTTGGTGCACAAAGGCTTTACTGCTAGCATTGAAGTGACTTATTAAGAGCCGATCACGCCGTATGTCGCGTGTTGGGAGAGCCAGCCTGTGAGCTTCCTGGACCTGATACTGGGCCGCAAACATCCGCCAGTCATCGGCCTCGACATCAGTTCGTCGAGCGCCAAGCTGGTCGAGCTCGGTCAATCTTCTGGTGGTGAATTCATCCTCGAGCGGTTCGCATCCGAGCCGTTCGAGAAGGGCTGGATCACCGATGGTCAGATCGAGAAGTTCGACGAGGTGGCCGATGCGGTTCGCCGCGTGGTGCAGAAAAGCGGCACCAGAACCAAGCAGGTCGTGATGGCGATGCCGCAGTCGGCGGTGATCACCAAGAAGATCATGCTGCCGGCGGGCCTGCGCGAGGAAGAGCTGGAGCTGCAGGTCGAATCCGAGGCGAACCAGTACATCCCGTTCTCGCTCGACGAGGTGAGCCTGGACTTCTGCGTGATCGGCCCGAGCTCCACGTCGGTGGGCGACGTCGAGGTGCTGATCGCCGCGTCGCGCAAGGACCGCGTGCAGGATCGCCAGGGTCTGGCCGAGGCCGCCGGGCTGAAGCCGGTGGTGCTCGACATCGAGTCGCACGCGTCGCGGCTGGCCATGAGCCGCGTCATCGGTGCGCTGCCCAACGAGGGCAAGGACGCGCTCGTGGCCCTGTTCGAGATCGGCGCCGACACCACCAGCCTGAAGGTGTTGCGCGACGACGAAATGCTCTACGACCGCGACCAGGCCTTCGGCGGCTCGCAGCTGACGCAGCTGATCTCGCGCCAGTACGGCTTCTCGTTCGAGGAGGCCGAGGCCAAGAAGCTCGCCGGCGATCTGCCGGAAGACTACGAGGCCTCGATCCTGGTGCCCTTCGTGGACAGCCTGTCGCAGGAGATCGGCCGCGCGCTGCAGTACTTCTTCACCAGCACGCCGCATCACAAGGTGCACTACGTGATGCTTTCCGGCGGCACCGCCACGCTGCCCGGGCTCAAGGACCGCGTGACCGAACTGACCGGGTTCGCATCGATGGTCGTGAACCCCTTCGACAGCATGCGTCTGGGCTCCGGCATCCGCGAGGCGAAGATGCGGCGCGAAGCGGCGTCGTACCTCACCGCCTGCGGCCTGGCGATGCGGAGGTTCGTGCAGTGATCCTGATCAACCTACTGCCTCATCGCGAGGAGAAGCGACGGGCGCGCAAGCGCGCGTTCTTCGTCGGCATTGGCGTTGCCGCGATCGCAGGGCTGGTCGTGCTCGGCGTGTGGTACAGCGTGCTGCAGCAGCTCACGTCGGCCCAGCAGGAGCGCAACGCCTTCCTGAAGACCGAGATCGCCAAGCTGGAATCGCAGATCAAGGACATCGCGAACCTGCGCTCCGAGATCGAGGCGCTCAAGGCGCGGCAGAAGGCCGTCGAGGACCTGCAGACCAACCGGAACGTGCCGGTGTATCTGCTGGACGAACTGGTGAAGCAGACGCCCGAAGGCATCTACCTGTCGTCGATTCGCCAGGCGGAGAACGTGGTCACGGTCACCGGCGTGGCGCAGACCAACGAGCGGGTGTCGGAGTTCCTGCGCAATGCACAGTACAACTCCAAGTGGCTCGAGCGCCCCGACCTTGTCGAGATCAAGGCCACCACGGCGCAGACCGCCAATCGTGAACAGCGGCGTTTGTTCGAGTTCTCGATGCGCCTGAGCATCAAGCGCCCGGCGGCTCCCGCAGTGCCGGCGGCGGGCGCGAGCGCCCCGGCGTCGGCCAAGGCGGCATAAGGGGGCGCCATGGCACAGAAATCTCGCCAGATGAATTTCGACGTGACGACGTTCCTCGATCAGGCGGCGTCGCAGTTTCGCGGCCTGAATCCGAAGGAGCCGGGCCAGTGGCCTGCGCTGCCGAAGACGGCGGCCTTCGTCGGCGCGGCAGCGGTGGTGGTCGCGCTGGGTTGGTTCGGCGTGCTCAACTCGTCGGCCGACGAGCTGCAGGCCGAGCGCGATCGCGAGCCCGCGTTGAAGGCCGACTATCGATCGAAGCTGGGGCAGGCCGTGAACCTGACGGAGCTGCGCAAGCAAAAGCTGCAGGTCCAGGAATACGTGACTCAGCTCGAGAAGCAGCTGCCGGGCAAGGCCGAGATGGACGCCTTGCTCTCCGACATCAACCAGGCGGGCCTCGGGCGCGGTCTGCAGTTCGAGCTGTTCCGGCCCGGGCAGGTCGCGGTGAAGGAGTACTACGCCGAGCTGCCGATCGCCATCAAGATCAGCGGCCGGTACCACGACATCGGTGCCTTCACGGCCGACGTGGCCAACCTCTCGCGCATCGTGACCTTGCACAACCTGACTCTCGCGTCCGCGTCGCGCGATGCCGCCGGAAACCTGTCGATGGAAGCCACGGCCAGAACCTACCGCTACCTCGATGCTGCCGAGGTCGATGCACAGCGCAAGAGCCAGCCTGCGCGCGCCCCGGGAGCGACCAAATGAGCCGGCTTCGATTGACCTGCGCGTCGCTCGCGCTGCTGGCGCTGCCGATGGTCAGTGCCTGCACGTCGAACAACGACGAGTTGCAGGCCTGGATGGATCAGCAGCGGCGCGAGGTGAAGCCCAGCATCACGCCGCTGGTGGCGCCGAAGAAGTTCGACCCGGCACCGTACGCGAGCGCGCAGGCGGTGGAGCCGTTCAGCGCGCAGAAGCTGTCGGTTGCGCTCAAGCAGGAGGCGCGGCAGCCGAATTCGCTGCTCTCGGCCGAGCTGAATCGTCGCAAGGAACCGCTGGAGTTCTTCACGCTCGACGGCATGTCGATGGTCGGCAGCGTGACCAAGCAGGGGCGTCCGTTCGCCTTGCTGCGGGTCGACAACCTGCTGTACCAGGTCAAGGTGGGTGACTACCTCGGCCAGAACTACGGGAAGATCACCAAGATCACCGAAACCGAGATAGCGCTGCGGGAGATCGTCCAGGACGCGGCGGGCGAGTGGATCGAGCGACCCAGCTCGTTGCAGCTCCAGGAGAAGGCGCGATGAATCGAAAGCAGGAGAGTTCCAACATGCTGAACTGGCGCCTCAAGGCGGCGGCATTCGTCCTCGGTATCGCTGCGCCGCTGCTCGGCTGGGCACAGAACACCGTCCAGTCGATCACGAGTTCGCAGCAAGGCAGCAGCGAGGTCGTCAGGGTCGAATTCGCCGAGGCGCTGAGCGCTATTCCGAACGGCTTCACGGTTCAGGCGCCGCCACGGGTGGCGATCGACCTGCCCGGCGTCGGCAATGGCCTGGGGCGGTCGACGGTCGACATCAATCAAGGCAACCTGCGCACGGTCAGCGTGGCTCAAGCCGGTGACCGCACGCGGCTGGTCTTCAACCTGAAGCAGGCCGCGAACTACCGCGCCGAGCTGCAGGGCAAGGCGCTGCTGATCGTTCTCGAGGGTGCGCCCGCCGCGCCGGCTGCCGTGGCCAGCACCGGCGAGCCGGTGCACTTCGCGGCCAGCCAGAACCGCGAACAGCTGCCGATCAAGGATGTGGACTTCCGCCGCGGCCCCGACGGCGCGGGGCGCGTGGTCGTCGGACTCGCGAACACACAGGTCGGCGTCGACATCCGTCAGCAGGGTCAGAGCCTGATCGTCGAATTCCTGCGCTCGTCGCTGCCTGATTCGCTGCGGCGTCGCCTCGACGTCACCGACTTCGGCACGCCGGTGCAATCGATCGCGGCGTTCCAGAGCGGCGACCGCGTGCGACTGGTCGTCGAGCCGCGTGGCGCGTGGGAGCACAGCGCATACCAGACCGACAACCAGTTCGTGCTCGAAGTGCGCCAGATGAAGATCGACCCGAACAAGCTGACGCAGGGTCCGGGCTTCTCGGGCGAGAAGTTGTCGCTGAACTTCCAGAACATCGAGGTGCGCGCGCTGTTGCAGGTGATCGCCGACTTCACCAACTTCAACGTGGTGACGAGCGACACGGTCACGGGCAGCGTCACGCTGCGTCTGAAGGACGTGCCGTGGGACCAGGCGCTCGACATCATCCTGCAGAGCAAGGGCCTGGGCGTGCGCAAGACCGGCAACGTGCTGTGGATCGCGCCGAAGGACGAGCTGGCGGCGAAGGAGAAGCTCGAGCTGGAGTCGCGCAAGCAGATCACCGATCTCGAACCGGTGCGCACACAGTCGTTCCAGCTCAACTACACCAAGTCCGAAGACGTCGCCAAGGGCATCTCGGGCAGCGGCGCGAGCGGCGGTGCCGGTGGCGCGTCGGCGCGCATCCTGTCTCCGCGAGGCAGCGTCATCTCCGAGAGCCGGACCAACCAGCTCTTCGTGACCGACATCCCGTCGAAGCTCGAGGAGATCCAGGCACTGATCACCAAGATCGACATTCCGGTGAGGCAGGTGCTGATCGAGGCCCGGATCGTCGAGGCCGACGACAAGTGGGGTCGCGCACTGGGCGTCAAGCTCGGCGCGCTCGACAACGGCGCCGGCAGCTTCAGCCTGGGCGGCAACAACCGGCTCGGCTTCGGCGGCAACTACCTCGGCGTCGGTGAATCCACCGGCCAGGCGGCGATCACCAGCGGTAGCTACATCCCGAATACGCAGTTCGTGAACCTGCCGGCGAACACGTCCGCGCTCGGCACGGCGCCCGCGTCGTTCGCGCTGTCGCTGTTCAGCTCGGCGTCGCAGCGGTTCCTGAACCTCGAGCTGTCTGCGCTGGAGGCCGACGGCAAGGGCAAGATCATCTCCAGCCCGCGCGTGATCACGGCCGACCAGGTGAAGGCGCTGATCGAGCAGGGCGAGGAGCTGCCCTACCAGGCCGCGACCTCGAGCGGCGCCACGTCGGTCCAGTTCCGCAAGGCCAACCTCAAGCTCGAGGTGACGCCGCAGATCACGCCGGAAGGCAACGTGATCCTCGATGTCGATGTCAACAAGGACAGCGTCGGCCGCAACACCGCCGCGGGCTTTGCCATCGACACCAAGCACGTGAAGACGCAGGTTCTGGTCGATAACGGCGGCACGGTGGTCATCGGCGGCATCTTCACGCAGAACGAGCGTGACGAGGTCAACAAGGTTCCGCTGCTGGGTGATGTGCCGATCCTCGGCAACCTGTTCAAGAACACCGTGCGCACGGCCAACAAGACCGAGCTGCTGGTGTTCCTGACGCCCAAGATCGTGACCGACCGTACCGCCGCGCGCTGAACGCGGCGACGCGGCGCACGACGTCAGGCAGCCAGGCGCGGCGAGCACGATCTCCGGCCACTTCGCGTGCCGATCGTCACGCTGGTCGGGATGCCCGGCAGTGGCAAGTCCACGGTCGGGCGTCAGCTTTCTCGCCGTCTGGGCTGGCCGTTCGCCGACAGCGATGCGGCCATCGAGCGTGAACTGGGCTGCTCGATCCGCAGCTACTTCGAGCAGCACGGCGAAGCGGCATTTCGCGACGTCGAACAGCAGGTGATCGAGCGGCTGCTCGACAGCCCGCTGCAGGTGCTGGCCACGGGCGGGGGCGCCGTGCTGCGCGAAGCGAATCGACGGCAACTCGCCGATCGCTCCTTCGTGGTGTACCTGCGATCGACGCCGGAGGAGCTGTTTCGCCGCTTGCGACACGACACGCACAGGCCGCTGCTGCAAGTGGCCGATCCGTTGCGCCGTTTGCGCGACCTCTATCGCGAGCGCGATCCGCTGTACCGCGCCGTGGCGCATTTCGTCGTCGAGACGGGGCGGCCGACGGTGAAGATGCTGGTGAGCACCGTCCTCATGCAGCTCGAGATGGCAGGCCTGGCCGACCCCGGCGCCTCGCACGCGCCGGATGGGTCCACCGCCGGCAACCGACAGTCCTGACGACGCCGGCGCCTACACTTGGCGCATGAACTTTCGCGCAGAGCCTGTCGATCGCGTTCATGTGTCGCTCGGTGATCGCAGCTACGACGTGCTGATCGGCGTCGGGCTGGTGCAGCGGCCGTCGAGCCTCGACGGTCTGCAGGCTTCCGCCGACGCGATGATCGTGACCAACGAGGTGGTGGCGCCGCTGCACCTCGCCCCTGTGCTCGCAGCCCTGAAGGAGCGCTACGCGCGGGTGCACGTCACACAGCTCCCGGACGGCGAGGCGCACAAGGACTGGCCGACGCTCAACCGCATCTTCGACGCGCTGCTCGGCGCCGGCTGCGACCGACGCACGACCCTCTATGCGCTCGGAGGCGGCGTGGTCGGCGACATGGCGGGCTTCGCGGCGGCCTGCTACATGCGCGGCGTGCCGTACGTGCAGATTCCGACCACGCTGCTGGCCCAGGTGGATTCGTCGGTCGGCGGCAAGACCGCGATCAACCATCCGCTGGGCAAGAACATGATCGGCGCGTTTCATCAGCCGTTGCGGGTGCTGTGCGACCTCGGCCTGCTGAAGACCCTGCCCGAGCGCGAGTTTCGCAGCGGCCTGGCGGAAGTGATCAAGTACGGCCCCATCGCGGACTGGGCGTTCTTCGAGTGGCTCGAAGCGCATGCCGACGAGCTGATGTCGCGCGACGCCGATGCGCTGGCCCATGCCGTGCGGCGGTCGTGCGAGATCAAGGCCGATGTCGTCAGCCGCGACGAGCGCGAGGGCGACGTGCGCGCGATCCTCAACTTCGGCCACACGTTCGGCCATGCGATCGAGGCCGGCCTCGGCTACGGTACCTGGCTGCACGGTGAGGCCGTGGCCTGCGGCATGGTGATGGCCGCGCGCCTGTCGGTGCGGATGAACCTCGCCCGTCCGGAGGTCGCGCAGCGCCTGCAGCACCTGCTCGCGCGCTGTGGGCTGCCGGTGCAGGGCCCGGCAGCGCTCGCGCCGCAGCGCTACCTCGATCTCATGCGCTTGGACAAGAAGGCACGCAGCGGCGAGATCCAGTTCGTGCTGCTCGACGGGCCAGGCAGCGCCGCGGTGCGGCCGGCAGCCGATGCCGTCGTGCGCGAGGTGCTGGTGGCTTCGAGCGCCGGCCCGGCCTGATGGTTGCCGTGCGGCCGCTGGCGCCATACGCCTGCGATGCGGCGCATTCGCGCGGCCGGCGTCACCACGAACCGGCCTCCGATGAGCGCGACGCCTTCCAGCGCGACCGCGACCGCGTCGTGCACAGCACGGCGTTTCGGCGCCTGGTCTACAAGACGCAGGTGTTCCTCAATCACGAAGGCGACCTGTTCCGCACGCGGCTGACGCATTCGCTCGAGGTGGCGCAGCTCGGCCGTTCGATTGCCCGGGCGCTGGCGCTGAACGAAGACCTGGTCGAGGCCATCGCGCTGGCGCACGATCTGGGCCACGCGCCGTTCGGCCATGCCGGCCAGCATGCGCTGGCGCAGTGCATGCGCGAACACGGCGGGTTCGAGCACAACCTGCAGAGCCTGCGGGTGGTCGACAGACTCGAGCAACGCTACGCCGCGTTCGACGGCCTCAATCTCAGCTTCGAGACGCGCGAGGGCATCCTCAAGCACTGCTCGGTGGCCGACGCTCGCGAGCTGGAGTCGGCCGAGCCCGGCGGCCCGGCGCATCGTTTCATGGCGCGGCTCGAGCCCACGCTCGAAGCACAGCTGGCCGATCTGGTCGACGAGATCGCCTACAACGCGCACGATATCGACGACGGCGTGCGATCGGGTCTGCTGGCGATGGAGCAGTTCGAGGCGGTACCGCTGGTCTGGCGCCACCGCGAGGCCGCGGCGCGTGAACATCCGTCGCTGCGCGGGCGCGGCGACCGGCGCTGGCTCTACGAAACCATCCGGCGCGTGCTGTCGGAGCAGGTGCACGACGTGATCGCCAATTCGATGGCGGCGCTGCAGCGGCTGCGGCCGGCGGGCGTCGACGACGTGCGGCATGCGTCCCGACTGATGGGCTTCTCCGCGGAGATGCGCGCGCTCGGCTCGCAGCTCGAGCGCTTCCTGTTCGAGCAGCTGTACCGCCACCCCCGCGTGGTGCACACCACCGGGCTCGGGCAGCAGGTGGTGCGCGAGTTGTTCCTGGCCTACCTCGACCGGCCGGCCGAGATGCCGGCCGATTTCGCGGTCCGCGAGGATCGCCACCGCGCGATCTCCGACTACGTGGCCGGCATGACCGACCGCTTCGCGCTGCGCGAGCACCACCGCCTGACCGGGCGCGCTGCATTCGCGGAGTTCAGTTCGCTCGAGGGGCTGCCGGAACCCAGGGCCTGAACATGGCGCGTCTGCCGCGATTGGCGCTGGCCGGCATGGCTCACCTCGTCACGCAACGCGCACATGGCGAGCGCACGCTGTTCGCCGACGACGCCGACCGGGTGGAGTTCCTGCGCTGCCTGCGTGCGGCGCTTCAAGGCGGCGCGGTCAGGCTCCATGCCTACGCGTTGCTGGCCGATCGGCTGTGGCTGCTGCTGACGCCCACGGCAGCAGCCGACTCGAGCCGCCTGCTGCAGAACCTGGGCCGCAGTTACACCACCGCGTACAACCGGCGTCATGGTCGCGCGGGCACGCTGTGGGACGGCCGCTACCGCTGCACCGTGGTCGAACCCGGCCAGGGCGTCCGCGACGCGATGCTGTTCGTCGAGCAGGCCCCCGTGCGCTCGGGCCTGTCGGCGGCGGCCGGTGACTGGGCCTGGTCCAGCGCGTCGCACCACCTGGGCGCGCTGTCCGATCCGCTGGTGAGCGATGCGGCGGAGTACTGGGCGCTGGGCAACACGCCGTTCGACCGCGCCGCCGCCTATGGCTCGCTGGTGCAGGACATGCTGCCTGCCGCCCGCGCGCAGGCTCTCGCGGAAGCCGCCACCAAAGGGTGGGCTATCGGCTCGGCTGCGTTCCTGGCGCAGGTACAGGCGAGAGTCGAGCGGCCGGTGGCACCGCGGCCGCGCGGTCGCCCGCGATCGATGCGTCAAAGTGTCCCTAATTAATGAGATAGGACGCCATACAGTCAATCAAATAGGGTCAGACTCCATTTAATTTGCTTGGTGAGTCTGTTGCGCCGCAGTAAATTCGCTCGGTTCCCCATCCGACCCGAAGGCGCATCCATGTCACAGCCGTTCCCCGCAGGTGCTGGCCCCAGCGAGCAAACCGATCTGCAGCAGCACGGCCTGTACCGGCCCGACGCCGAACACGACGCCTGCGGCGTCGGCTTCGTGGCCCACATCAAGGGTCAGCGCTCGCACACCCTGATCGAGCAGGGCCTGCTGATCCTGGAGAACCTGGACCATCGCGGCGCCGTCGGCGCCGACAAGCTGATGGGTGACGGCGCGGGCATCCTGATCCAGATCCCCGACGACTTCTACCGCGCCGAAATGGCGGCCCAGGGCGTGGAACTGCCGCCGCCCGGCGAATACGGCGTCGGCATCATCTTCCTGCCGAAGGAACACGCGTCGCGCCTGGCCTGCGAGCAGGAACTGGCGCGCGCCGTGCGCGCCGAGGGCCAGGTGCTGATCGGCTGGCGCGACGTGCCGGTGGACCGCGAAATGCCGATGTCGCCGGCGGTGCGCGCCAAGGAGCCGGTGATCCGCCAGATCTTCATCGGCCGCGGGCCCGACGTGATCGTGCCCGACGCGCTGGAGCGCAAGCTCTACGTGATCCGCAAGACCGCGAGCGCCGCGATCCAGGCGCTCAAGCTCACGCACAGCCGCGAGTACTACGTGCCCAGCATGAGCTGCCGCACCGTGATCTACAAGGGCCTTCTGCTCGCCGACCAGGTGGGCAAGTACTACAAGGACCTGCAGGATCCGCGCGTGACCTCGGCGCTGGCGCTCGTGCACCAGCGCTTCTCGACCAACACCTTCCCCGAGTGGCCGCTCGCGCACCCGTACCGCCTGGTGGCGCACAACGGCGAGATCAACACCGTCAAGGGCAACTTCAACTGGATGCGCGCGCGCGAAGGTGTGATGAAGTCGCCGGTGCTCGGCGACGACCTGAAGAAGCTCTATCCGATCACCTTCGAGGGCCAGAGCGACACCGCCACGTTCGACAACACGCTCGAGCTGCTGGTGATGGCCGGCTATCCGCTGGCGCATGCCGCGATGATGATGATCCCCGAGGCGTGGGAGCAGCACGAGCTGATGGACGAACGCCGCCGCGCGTTCTACGAGTACCACGCCGCCATGCTCGAGCCGTGGGACGGGCCGGCCGCGATGGTCTTCACCGACGGCAAGCAGATCGGCGCCACGCTCGACCGCAACGGGCTGCGCCCGGCGCGCTACTGCGTCACCGACGACGATCTCGTGGTGATGGCCTCCGAGTCCGGCGTGCTGCCGATCCCCGAGAGCCGCATCGTCAAGAAGTGGCGCCTGCAGCCGGGCAAGATGTTCCTGATCGATCTGGAGCAGGGCCGCATCGTCGACGACGACGAGCTGAAGCACCAGCTCGCCTTCGCCAAGCCCTACCGGCAGTGGATCGAGACCGTGCGCGTGCGGCTCGACGATCTCGACGCCCAGGTGCAGGCCCAGGCGCCCGGCGAATCGTTGCTCGACCGTCAGCAGGCCTTCGGCTACACGCAGGAGGACATCAAGTTCCTGCTCGCGCCGATGGCCACGCAGGCCGAGGAGGCGATCGGCTCGATGGGCAACGACTCGCCGCTCGCCGTGCTGTCGGACCGCAGCAAGCCGCTCTACAACTACTTCAAGCAGCTGTTCGCGCAGGTCACGAACCCGCCGATCGACCCGATCCGCGAGGCGATCGTGATGTCGCTCAACAGCTTCATCGGCCCGAAACCGAACCTGCTCGACATCAACGCCATCAACCCGCCGATGCGGCTCGAGGTCACGCAGCCGATCCTCGACTTCGACGACATGGCCCGCCTGCGCGGCGTGGCACAGAACACCTCCGGCAAGTTCCGCCCCTACGAGCTCGACATCACCTACCCGCTGGCCTGGGGCCGCGAAGGCGTGGAGGCCAAGCTCGCGTCGCTGTGCGCCGAGTCGGTCGACGCGCTGCGCATGGGGCACAACATCCTCATCATCACCGACCGCCGCATGGATCGTGCGCAGGTGGCGATCCCCGCGCTGCTGGCGCTCTCGGCGGTGCATCACCACCTCGTGCGCGAAGGCCTGCGCACGACGGCGGGTCTCGTCGTCGAGACCGGTTCGGCGCGCGAGGTGCACCACTTCGCGGTGCTGGCCGGCTACGGCGCCGAGGCGGTGCACCCGTACCTGGCGCTCGAGACGATCGCCGACATGCACGCCGCGCTGCCCGGCGGCATCAGCGCCGACAAGGCCTGCGCGAACTACATCAAGGCCGTCGGCAAGGGGCTCTCGAAGATCATGTCCAAGATGGGCATCAGCACGTACATGTCGTACTGCGGCGCCCAGATCTTCGAGGCCATCGGCCTGGCCAGGCCTTTCGTCGACAAGTATTTCCGCGGCACGGCGTCGCAGGTCGAGGGCATCGGCGTGTTCGAGGTGGCCGAAGAGGCGATCCGCCTGCACCGCGCCGCCTTCGGCGACGACCAGCTGCTCGCGCACATGCTCGATGCCGGCGGCGAGTACGCCTGGCGCACGCGCGGCGAGGAACACATGTGGACACCCGACGCGATCGCCAAGCTGCAGCACAGCGCGCGCTCGGGCCGCTTCGAAACCTACCGCGAGTTCGCGCAGATCATCAACGACCAGAGCCGGCGCCACATGACGCTGCGCGGCCTGTTCGAGTTCAAGGTCGATCCGGCCAGGGCGATCGCCATCGACGAGGTCGAGCCGGCCTCGGAGATCGTCAAGCGCTTTGCCACCGGCGCGATGTCGCTCGGATCGATCTCCACCGAGGCGCACACCACGCTGGCGGTGGCGATGAACCGCATCGGCGGCAAGAGCAACACCGGCGAGGGCGGCGAGGATCCCGCACGCTATCGGCAGGAGCTGCAGGGCATCGCCGTCAAGGCGGGCACCAGGCTGTCCGACATCGTCGGCGCCAAGGTCATCGAATCGGACTACGAGCTGAAGGACGGCGATTCGCTGCGCTCGAAGATCAAGCAGGTGGCCTCGGGCCGGTTCGGCGTGACCACCGAATATCTCGTCTCGGCCGATCAGGTCCAGATCAAGATGGCCCAGGGCGCCAAGCCGGGCGAGGGCGGCCAGCTGCCGGGCGGCAAGGTCAGCGAGTACATCGGCTTCCTGCGCTACAGCGTGCCGGGCGTGGGCCTGATCAGCCCGCCGCCGCATCACGACATCTACTCGATCGAAGACCTGGCCCAGCTGATCCACGACCTCAAGAACGCGAACCCCAAGGCCAGCGTCAGCGTCAAGCTGGTGTCTGAGGTCGGCGTCGGCACCGTGGCCGCGGGCGTGTCCAAGTGCAAGGCCGACCATGTGGTGATCGCCGGCCACGACGGCGGCACCGGCGCGTCGCCGTGGAGCTCGATCAAGCATGCCGGCACGCCGTGGGAGCTGGGCCTTGCCGAGACACAGCAGACGCTGGTGCTCAACCGCCTGCGCGGCCGCATCCGCGTGCAGGCCGACGGCCAGATGAAGACCGGCCGCGACGTGGTGATCGGTGCGCTGCTCGGCGCCGACGAGTTCGGCTTCGCCACCGCGCCGCTGGTGGCCGAGGGCTGCATCATGATGCGCAAGTGCCACCTCAACACCTGCCCGGTGGGCGTGGCCACGCAGGATCCGGTGCTGCGCGCGAAGTTCGCCGGCCGGCCCGAGCACGTCGTCAACTACTTCTTCTTCGTCGCCGAAGAGGCGCGCCAGATCATGGCGCAGCTCGGCATCCGCAAGTTCGATCAGCTGATCGGCCGCTCCGACCTGCTCGACACCAGGAAGGGCGTCGCGCACTGGAAGGCCAGGGGGCTCGACTTCTCGCGCGTGTTCCACCAGCCGAAGGTGGCGGCCGACGTGGCGCGCTTCCATGTCGAGGAGCAGGACCACGGCCTCGGCAAGGCGCTGGACCTCAAGCTGATCGACCGATGCAAGCCCGCCATCGAGCGCGGCGAGAAGGTGCAGCTGCTCGAAACCGTGCGCAACGGCAACCGCAGCGTCGGCGCGATGCTGTCGGGCGAGCTGGTGCGCCACCGGCCGCAGGGCCTGCCCGACCAGACCATCTTCATCCAGATGGAGGGCACCGGCGGGCAGAGCTTCGGCGCCTTCCTCGCGCCCGGTATCACGCTGTACCTGATCGGCGATGCCAACGACTACACCGGCAAGGGCCTGTCCGGTGGCCGCGTGGCGGTGCGGCCGAGCATCGATTTCCGCGGTGACGCCACGAAAAACATCGTCGTCGGCAACACGGTGCTCTACGGCGCCACCAGCGGCGAGGCCTTCTTCCGCGGCGTGGCGGGCGAGCGCTTCGCGGTGCGCCTGTCGGGCGCGAGCGCCGTCGTCGAGGGCACGGGCGATCACGGCTGCGAGTACATGACCGGCGGCACCGTCGTCGTGCTCGGGGCCACGGGCCGCAACTTCGCGGCCGGCATGTCGGGTGGCGTGGCCTACGTCTACGATCCCGACGGCCAGTTTGCCAAGCGCTGCAACACGGCGATGGTCGCGCTCGAGAAGGTGCTCGGCGCCGACGAGCAGAAGCAGCTGGGCGATCCGGCCACCTGGCACAACGGCCAGGCCGACGAGATGCAGCTCAAGCGCCTGATCGAGGACCATCACCGCTGGACGGGCTCGCTGCGCGCGCGAGAGATCCTCGAGCACTGGGCCGAGTCGCGCGGGCGCTTCGTCAAGGTGTTCCCGCACGAGTACCGCCGCGCGCTCGGCGAGCGCAAGGCCGCGGCCGACGCCAGCGCCACCATCGCCAAGGCCCGGGGCGGCGCCAAGTCGCGCACCGTCGCCGCCAAGTAGGCACCGCAATCATCGAGGCACCCGCACATGGGCAAGGTCACAGGTTTCCTGGAGTTCGAGCGGCTCGAAGAGGGCTACCAGCCGGTCGAGCAGCGCGTGAAGAACTGGAAGGAGTTCGTCATCGGCCTCACGGCCGAGCAGTCGAAGGTGCAGGGTGCACGCTGCATGGACTGCGGCACGCCGTTCTGCAACAACGGCTGCCCGGTCAACAACGTCATCCCGGACTTCAACGACCTCGTCTACCGCGGCGACTGGCGCGCCGCGATCGACGTGCTGCACTCGACCAACAACTTCCCCGAGTTCACCGGCCGCGTCTGCCCCGCGCCCTGCGAGGCAGCGTGCACGCTCAACGTCAACAACGATCCGGTGGGCATCAAGTCGATCGAGCACGCGATCATCGATCGCGCCTGGGCCGAGGGCTGGGTCGCTCCGCAACCGCCGGCGCGCAAGACCGGCCGCTCGGTGGCCGTGGTCGGCTCGGGCCCCGCGGGCCTGGCCGCCGCGCAGCAGCTCGCGCGCGCCGGCCACGCGGTGACGGTGCTCGAGAAGAACGATCGCATCGGCGGCCTGCTGCGCTACGGCATACCCGACTTCAAGATGGAGAAGTCGCACATCGACCGCCGTGTCGAGCAGATGCGCGCCGAAGGCGTCACGTTCCGCACCGGCGTGCTGGTGGCGGGCCTGTCGGCGGGCAGCCGCATCACCAACTGGTCGAAGGAAACGCTCGGTGCCGACGAGCTGCTCGCCACCTTCGATGCGGTGGTGCTGGCCGGCGGCGCCGAGGTCAGCCGCGACCTGCCGGTGCCGGGCCGCGATCTCGACGGCGTGCACTTCGCGATGGAGTTCCTGCCGCAGCAGAACAAGGTGCTGGCGGGCGACAAGCTGAAGGCTCAGATCTCGGCCGCGGGCAAGCACGTCGTCGTCATCGGCGGCGGCGACACCGGCAGCGACTGCGTCGGCACCAGCAACCGCCACGGCGCGGCGAGCGTCACGCAGTTCGAACTGCTGCCGATGCCGCCCGAGCAGGAGAACAAGCCGCTGGTCTGGCCTTACTGGCCGATCAAGCTGCGCACCAGCTCCAGCCACGACGAAGGCTGCCGGCGCGAGTTCGCGATCGCCACCAAGGCCTTCGTCGGCGAGAAGGGCAAGGTCAAGGCCGTGAAGACCGTCCACCTCGAGTGGAAGGACGGCAAGATGGCCGTGGTGCCGGGATCCGAACGCGAATGGCCGGCCGACCTGGTGCTGCTGGCGATGGGCTTCGTGAACCCCGAGCCGGCGCTGCTCGAGGCCTTCGAGGTCGAGCGCGACGCGCGCGGCAATGCCAAGGCGGGCACCGACGAGGGCAACGGCTATGTGACAAACGCCGACAAGGTGTTCGTTGCCGGTGACATGCGCCGCGGCCAGTCGCTGGTGGTGTGGGCGATCCGCGAGGGGCGGCAGGCGGCGCAGGCGGTGGACCGCTTCCTGATGGGGTCGAGCGTGCTGCCGCGCTGAATGCGGGTGTGGCCAGGGCGCGACAGGCCGGTGTGACGGCCGGCCTCGGGTCATCCCTTATGCTTGCGGCGCTCCCGCGGCCTGCGGGCCGGCTACCCAGAACCCCGAACAACAAGCGCGTCGCCACGGCGTCATCGCCCTCTTGAATTCCGAATACCTGATCGAGATCGAGCGTGTGACGTTCGGCTACGACGCGAGCCGCACGATCCTCAACGACGTGAGCCTGCGCTTCCGGCGCGGCAAGGTCACCGCCATCCTCGGCGGCTCGGGCTGCGGCAAGACCACGCTGCTGCGGCTGATCGGCGGCGTGCACGCGGCCAACTCCGGGCGCGTGCTGTTCGACGGCGAGGAGGTCCACGCGCAAGACAAGGCGCAGCTCTACCGCCTGCGCCGGCGCCTGGGCATGCTGTTCCAGTTCGGCGCGCTGTTCACCGACCTCACGGTGTTCGAGAACGTGGCCTTCCCGCTGCGTGAGCACACCGACCTGCCCGAGTCGATGATCCGCGACATCGTGCTGATGAAGCTCAACGCGGTGGGCCTGCGCGGCGCGGCCAAGCTGCGCATCGCCGAGGTCTCCGGCGGCATGGCGCGGCGCATCGCGCTGGCGCGCGCGATCGTGCTCGACCCCGAGCTGATCATGTACGACGAGCCGTTCGCCGGGCTCGACCCGATCTCGATGGGCGTGGCGGCCAACCTGATCCGCAAGTTGAACGACGCCACCGGCGCCACCTCGCTGATCGTGTCGCACGACGTGCAAGAGTGCTTCACGATCGCCGACTATGCGTACCTGATGTCTTCCGCCGGCAAGGTCGTGGCGCACGGCGAGCCCGCGACGCTGCGCGATTCCGACGATCCCGAGGTGCGGCAGTTCATCCGCGGCGAGCCCGATGGGCCGGTGCGCTTCCACTACCCGGCGCGCCCGCTGGCCGAGGACTTGGAGATGCCCTCATGAGCGCCGCACGGCCGCTCCGAAGGCGCGAGATCCCCCTCGGGGGGACCAGCGCGCAGCGCTGTAGGGGGCGAACATGACCGAGTGGATCGCCGCGCTCGGCCGCTCCACGCTGAAGTGGCTGCTGTCGCTGGGCCATTCGGCGTACTTCTTCCTCGACCTGCTGCGCTACGCACCGGCGGCGCTGCGCCGCTTCGGCCTCGTGGTGGCGCAGGTGCATGCCATCGGCAACCGCTCGCTGATCATCATCGTGGCCTCGGGCCTGGCGGTCGGCTTCGTGCTGGCGCTGCAGATGTACTACGCGCTGGTCAAGTACGGCGCCACCGAGTCGCTCGGCCTGATCGTCAACCTGTCGCTGGTGCGCGAGCTGGGGCCGGTGGTCACGGCGCTGCTGTTCGCGGGCCGCGCCGGCACCTCGCTGACGGCCGAGATCGGGCTGATGAAGGCCGGCGAGCAGCTCTCCGCGATGGAGCTGATGGCCATCGACCCGCGCGCGCGCGTGCTGGCGCCGCGCTTCCTCGGCGGCATCGTCGCGATGCCAATCCTGGCGCTGCTGTTCTCGACCATCGGCATCGTCGGTGCCTGGATCGTCGCCGTGCTGCTGATCGGCATCGACCCGGGCAACTTCTGGTCGATCCAGCAGAGCGGCGTCGACATCTGGCGCGACGTGGGCAACGGCATCGTCAAGAGCGCGGTGTTCGGCGTCATCTGCACCTTCGTGGCGCTGTACCAGGGCTACGAAACACAGGCCACGCCCGAGGGCGTGGCCTACGCGACGACGCGCACCGTCGTGGTGTCGTCGCTGGCCGTGCTGGGCATGGACTTCATCCTCACGGCGCTGATGTTCTCCACGCCGTGAGATAGCTTCGCGAGAGGGTTCCAACCATGGGCAAGAAAGGCATCGAAACGCTGGTCGGACTGTTCGTCCTGCTCGGTCTGCTGGCGCTGACCTTCCTGGCGCTGAAGGCCGCCAACCTCGCGAGCTTCGGCTCGCGCGACAGCTATTCGCTCAGCGCGCGCTTCGACAACATCGGCGGCCTGAAGCCGCGCGCGCCGGTGCGCAGCGCCGGCGTCACGGTGGGTCGCGTCACGTCGATCAGGCTCGACGCCAAGACCTTCCAGGGCCTGGTGACGATGGACATCGACCGCGACGTGCTGTTCCCCAAGGACAGCTCGGCCAAGATCCTCACCTCGGGCCTGCTCGGCGACCAGTACATCGGCCTGGAGGCCGGCGGCGAGGACAAGAACCTCGCCCCCGGCGACACGATCAAGCAGACGCAGTCGGCGGTGGTGCTGGAGTCGCTGATCAGCCAGTTCCTCTTCAACAAGGCCAACGAGGCCGGCACCGAAGGCGGCGGGGCCAAGAAGTGAACGCGCTGCGCCGGCTCGCTGCCGTCGCCGTCGTGGCGGCGCTGGCCGGCTGCGCGGGCACGCCGCCCGCCAAGGGCGACCCGTTCGAAGGCATGAACCGCGCCGTCTTCGCCTTCAACGAGAAGGTCGACGAGATCGTGCTCAAGCCGGTGGCCACCGGCTACGTGAAGGTCGTGCCCGAGCTGGTGCGCACCGGCGTCGACAACGTGCTCGGCAACATCGGCGATCTGTGGTCGGCGGTGAACCAGTTGCTGCAGGCCAAGCCGGTGGCGGCCATCGAGATGGGATTCCGCTTCGTCGTGAACTCCACGTTCGGGCTCGGCGGCCTGTTCGACATCGCCAGCGACGCCGGCCTCGAACGCCGCAGCGAAGATTTCGGCCAGACGCTCGGCCGCTGGGGTCTGGGGCCGGGGCCATATCTGGTGCTGCCGTTCCTGGGCCCGTCGAACATCCGCGACGCCGCCGCGCTGCCGGCGGATTGGAAGGCCAGCCCATCGGGCCTGCTGCGCGAGCCGCGCGACAGCAACGCCACCACGGCGGTCAGCCTGGTCAACACCCGCGCCAAGCTGCTGTCGGTGAGCCGCGTGGTCGACGACGTCGCACTCGACAAGTACGTGCTCGTTCGCGACGGCTACCTGGCGCGGCGGCGCAACCTGGTCTACGACGGCGATCCGCCCGAGGAACCCGAGTCCGAGCCCGAGGACGATGCCGCCAGCGGCGCCGCCAAGGACGCCACGAAGAAGTGAACCCGCAACCGACCTGCTGCGTTATCGTCTGGCAGGTCAGACCCGCGACCTGAAGGAAACCGAATGTTTCGACGCCTGATCGCCGCCGTGGCCGTCGGTGCCGCTGCGGCCGCCTTCGCCGCCGAGTCGGCACCCGATGCTTTCGTGCTGAAGCTGTCCAACGAGGTGATCGACGCCGTCAAGGCCGACAAGGCCATCCAGAGCGGTGACGTGACGCGCATCCGCGCGCTGGTCGACAGCAAGGTCATGCCGAACGTGAACCTGCAGCGCATGGTCGTCAAGTCGGTCGGCCCGCCGTGGCGCAGCGCCAGCCCCGAGCAGCAAAAGCGCCTGTCCGAGGAGTTCAAGACCTACCTCATCAACACCTACTCGGGCGCGCTGACGCAGGTGAAGGACCAGACCGTTCGCGTGCGGCCGCTGCGCGCCGCTGCCGGCGCCACCGAGCTCGTGGTCGGCACCGACATCGTCAACAAGGGCGATCCGATCCAGCTCGACTACCGGCTCGAGAAGGACGGCGAGGCCTGGCGGATCTACGACTTCAACGTGCTCGGCCTGTGGGCCACCGACAGCTTCCGCAGCCAGTTCTCGAAGGATCTGAGCGCCGGCGGCGTCGATGCGCTGATCACGCGCCTGGCCGAGAAGAACAAGTCCACCGGCGAGCCGGCCAAGAACTGATGCTCGTCCTGCCCGAGACGCTCACGCTGCGCGAGGCCACCACGGCCTTGCGCATGTTCGAGCAGACGCTGGCGCGCGACGACGCCGCGACGCTGATCGTCGATGCATCGGGCCTGCGCGCCTTCGACAGCTCGGCCGTGGCCGTGCTGCTCGAATGCCGGCGCATGGCGCGCAGCTGGAACAAGGGCTTCGAGGTCCACGGCGCGCCGGTCAAGCTCGGTGAGCTGGTGCGCCTGTACGGCGTCGATTCGCTGCTCGCCTTCGCCGCGCCGGCGGCGGCCTGATCAGCTCTCCACGTAGCGCCGCGCGCGCAGCGTGCGCTTGATCTCCTGCAGCACCGGCCGCAGCAGCGCGCTGCCCAGGCGCAGCGCCACGCCGGTGGCCAGCACGTCGACGGCCACCAGATGCAGCAGCCGCGACACCATCGGGCTGTAGCGGTCGGAATCCTCGGCATGATCGACCGGCAGCAGGATCTGGTTCGCCGCCAGCGCCATGCGCGCCAGCGGTGAATCGCTGGCGCCGATGACGATCAGCGTCGCGCCCTTGCGCCGCGCGATCTCGGCGGTGTCGATCAGGTCGCGGCTGCGGCCTGAGTTCGAGATCACCACGGCGCAGTCGCCGGCGTGCAGCATCGTCGCGCTCATCACCTGCACGTGGCCGTCGCTGCAGGCGGCGGTGTGCACGCCGAGGCGGAAGAACTTGTGCTGCGCGTCCTGCGCCACGATGCCCGAGTTGCCGACGCCGTAGAACTCGATGCGCCGCCCCTGGCGCGCGGCCTCGGCCAGCGCATCGATAGCGCGCGCGAAGGCCTGGCCACCGGCCGCGTTGCGGTAGCGCAGCAGCGCGGCCACCGCGTTGTCGACCACCTTGACGACGAGTTCGGCCGGCGAGTCGGTCTCGCTGACCGAGCGGTGCACGTACGGCACGCCCTCGTTGACCGAGCCTGCGAGCTTGAGCTTGAAGTCGGCCAGCCCGCCGTAGCCCACGCTGCGGCAGAAGCGCACCACGGTGGGCTTGCTCACCTGCGCCTGCCGCGCCAGCTCGGCCACCGGCGCGCCGGCGAAGGCGCGCGGATCGGCGAGCAGCAGCCGGGCCACGCGCTGCTCGGCCGGCGGCAGGGCCGGCAACGCAGCGCGGACGCGTTCGAGCATCGGCGGGCCTTCGCGCGCGCTACTGCTCTTCGTCCCACACGCAGCCGTCGCGCGCGACCATCGCGCTCGACGCCGGCGGGCCCCAGGTGCCGGCGGCGTAGGGCCGCGGCCCTGCGGCATCGCCGGCCCAGGCATGCAGCACCGGCTCCACCCAGCGCCAGGCCTGCTCCTGCTCGTCGCTGCGCACGAACAGGTTCAACCGCCCGGCGATCGCATCGAGCAACAGGCGCTCGTAGGCGCCCACGCGCTCGGCGGCGAAGGCCTTGTCGAAATCGAGGTCGAGGAACACCGGCGCCAGCGCTTCGCCCTGGCTGCCGCCCTTGGCCGCCAGCAGGTGCAGCTCGAGCCCGTCTTCGGGCTGCAGCTTGATCACCAGCTTGTTGGCGCGCGACGAGCCCGGGAAGATCGGGTGCGGCACCGGCCTGAAGTTGACCGTGATCTGCGCGCTGCGCGCACCGAGCCGCTTGCCGGTGCGCAAGTAGAACGGCACGCCGGCCCAGCGCCAGTTCTGCACCTCGGCGCGCAGCGCGACGAAGGTCTCGGTGGTGCTGCCGGCCGGCACCTTGGCCTCGTCGAGGTAGCCGGCTGCCGCCGCGCCGTTGACCGTGCCGGCCTTGTACTGGCCGCGCACCACGTCGCGCGCCACCGATTCGGCGGTGAACGGCTTGAGCGACTTGAGCACCTTGAGCTTCTCGTCGCGGATGGCGTCGGCGTCGTTGGTCGACGGCGGCTCCATCGCGATCATCGTCAGCAGCTGCAGCGCGTGGTTCTGGATCATGTCGCGCAGCGCGCCGGTGCGGTCGTAGAAGTCGCCGCGCGTGCCCACGCCGATGCTCTCGGCCAGCGTGATCTGGATGTTGGCGATGCTCTCGCGCCGCCACAGCGGCTCGAACAGCGCATTGCCGAAGCGCAGCGCCGACAGGTTCTGCACCGACGGCTTGCCGAGGTAATGGTCGATGCGCAGCGCCTGGCGCTCGCTGAAGGCGCCGGCGACGACGCGGTTGATCTCCTGCGCGCTCGCCAGATCGTGCCCCAGCGGCTTTTCGAGCACCACGCGCACGTGCGGCGCGTTGAGTCCGGCCTGGCCGAGCTGCGCGCAGATCACGGGGAACAGATGCGGGCTCGTCGCGAGGTACATCACCGTGGTGTCGGCACGGCGCTCGTCGAGCCAGGCCTTCAGCTGCGCGTAGTCCTGCGCGTGCGAGAGGTCCATGCGGCGGTAGTGCAGCAGCGCCGCGAAGCGCGCGAACTCCTCGTCGTTGGGCCGCTTGGCGCTGTCGACCTCGGCGAAGCGCTCCTTGATGAAGGCACGATACGCGTCGTCGCTGCGCGCATCGCGCGCCACGGCGAGGATGCGCCCGTCGCGCGCCAGCTTGCCGTGGCGGAAGGCCTGGAACAGCGCGGGCATCAGCTTGCGCCACGCCAGGTCACCGGTTCCGCCGAAGAGCACGAGGTCGAACGACATGGGGCTTGTCCCGTGGCAATGAAACTTTGTTTCATCGATTATCATGGCCCGGTTTCATCAGCGTCAAGGCCGGCATCGGGTTTGTCCGATGCGCGCGTGACGCGCAGCGGACCATCACGCTGGCTACGATCGCACGAGGAGGACAGTTTCGATGCGCATGTTCCGCTACGCCGCAGCCGCGGCCATGTTCGCCGCCGGTGCCGCCCAGGCGCAGGAGGCCGGCCAGGTCAACGTCATCTGCTCGGTGCAGGCCGAGTGGTGCAACATGATCCAGACCGTGTTCGCCAAGACCACCGGCATCAAGGTCAACATGTCGCTCAAGGGCTCGGGCGAGGCGCTCGCGCAGCTGATCGCCGAGAAGGCCAACCCGAAGACCGACCTGTGGTTCGGCGGCACCGGTGATCCGCACCTGCAGGCGGCCGAGCAGGGCCTGAGCGTCGAGTACAGGTCGCCCGCGCTGAATCAGCTGCACAACTGGGCGCAGCAGCAGGCGGCGCAGTCGCAGTACCGCACCGTGGGCATCTACAGCGGCCCGCTCGGCTTCGGCTACAACACCGAGCTGCTGGCCAAGAAGAAGCTGCCGGTGCCGCGCAGCTGGGCCGACCTGCTCAAGCCCGAATACAAGGGCGAGATCCAGGTCGCCAACCCGGCGTCCAGCGGCACCGCCTACACGATGATCGCCACGCTGGTGCAGCTGATGGGCGAAGACAAGGCCTTCGACTACATGAAGGCGCTGCACAAGAACATCCAGACCTACACGCGCTCGGGCACCGGCCCGATCAAGGCCGTGGCGCGCGGCGAGGCCTCGGTGTCGATCAGCTTCGTGCACGACGGCCCGGGCGAGAAGATGCAGGGCTTTCCGGTGGAGACGGTCACGCCGTCGGAAGGCACCGGCGCCGAGATCGGCTCGATGTCGATCATCAAGGGCGCACGCAACCTGGAGTCGGCCAAGAAGTTCTACGAATGGGCGCTGACGCCGCAGGCGCAGCAGTTCGGCGCGGCGTCCAAGCAGTTCCAGCTGCCGTCGAACAAGTCCACGCCGATCGATCCGCGCGTGCCCGACTTCAAGTCGATCAAGTTCATCAACTACGACTACGCCAAGTACGGCGCATCGGCCGAGCGGCGGCGGCTGATCGCGCGCTGGGAGAAGGACGTCAACTCGATTCCGAAATGACGCCCCGCCGAAGCGGCTTGCGGCCGCTGGGTTGCCATGCCGCTTGAGCTGTCGCTGGCGCGATCGCCGCAGCGCACGGTCTGGGCCTGGTGGGCGCTGGGCGCGGCGGCCTTCGTGCTGCTGCCCTGGTACCTGCCGCAGAACCTCACGCTGCTGAAGTCGCTGCCGGGCGTGTTCGGCGGTGCCGACACCGCGAGCGGCCTGGTGCAGGCGCTGCGCCACGGCAAGCCGTGGCTGTGGTCGGCGCTCGTGGCGCTCGGCGTGATCGCCATCGCGGCGTCACGGCACGCCGGGCGCGCGCAGGGCCGATTGCTGGTCGCCGGCGCGGCGCTCGGGCTGCTGGCGCTGCTCGCCAGCGGCTTTGCCATCGGCGCGCAGGGCTGGTCTTTCGCATGGCTGGAGTCTGCTTTCGGCGCGCTGCCCGGCGGCCAGTTCGGCATCGGGCTCGGCGGCGCGCTGGTGCTGCTGGCGCTGCTGGTGCTGCTGGGCGCCGGCATCGCGCGGCTCGGCTACTTCCGCGGCGACCTGTTCGTCGCCTCGGCCGTGGTGCTGTGCGGCGCGCTGCTGCTGCTGTTCGTGGCGCTGCCGGTGGGCAAGGCGCTCATGGGCGCCTGGTTCGACGAGTCGGGCGCGTTCTCGGCCACCGCGTGGTTCGACCGCGTGGCGCACGAACGCGTGTGGGGCCTGGGCTGCCTGGCCGGCGGCGTGCGCTGCGGCGTGGCGTGGAACACGCTGTTCCTCGCGCTGCTCACCGCGGCCGGCACCACCGCGCTGGGCACGCTGATCGCGCTGATGGCCGAGCGCGGATCGAAGCGCCTGGCGCGGCCGCTCAACGTGCTGGCGCTGCTGCCGATCATCACGCCGCCGTTCGTGGTCGGCCTCGGGCTGATCCTGCTGTTCGGCCGCGCCGGGCTGGTGAACCAGTTCCTCGAATGGGCCTTCGGCATCGCGCCGACGCGCTGGTTCTACGGCCTGTTCGGCATCTGGCTGGCGCAGATGTTCGCCTTCACGCCGATCGCCTTCATGATCATGCGCGGCGTGGTGCAGGGCATCAGCCCGTCGATGGAAGAGGCGGCGCAGACGCTGCGCGCCTCGCGCCAGCGCACCTTCATGACGGTGACGCTGCCGCTGATGAAGCCGGGCCTGGCCAATGCGTTTCTGGTCGGCTTCATCGAGAGCATCGCCGACTTCGGCAACCCCATCATCGTCGGTGGACCGTACGCGGTGCTGTCGACCGACATCTTCTTCGCCATCGTCGGCGCGCAGTACGACCAGGGCCGCGCCGCGTCGCTGGCGCTGATCCTCACGGTGTTCGCGCTCAGCGTGTTCTTCATCCAGCAGCGCGTGCTCGGCAAGACGAGCTACACCACGCTGTCGGGCAAGGGCGACGCCGGCATGGCCATGCCGCTGCCCGATCGCGTGCGCCGGCTGTGCCACGGTGTGGCCGGGCCCTGGCTGGCGTTCACGGTGGTGATCTACGTGTTCGCCTTCGTCGGCGGCTTCGTGCAGACCTGGGGCCGCGACTACACGCCCACGCTGGCGCACTTTGGCACCGCGTTCGACCTGCAGTGGGGCAGCCACGGCCTGGTGTGGGCCGGCACGGCGTGGAACTCGCTGGCCACCACGCTCAGGCTGGCGGCCATCGCCGCGCCGATCTGCGCGAGTATCGGATTGCTGATCTCATGGCTGCTGGCGCGCACCAGCTTCGTCGGCCAGCGCGCGTTCGAGTTCTCGGCGCTGCTCGCCTTCGCGATCCCCGGCACGGTGCTGGGCGTGAGCTACATCCTGGCGTTCAACGTGCCGCCGTTCGAGCTCACCGGCACCGGGCTCATCATCGTGCTGTGCTTCGTGTTCCGCAACCTGCCGGTCGGCGTGCGCGCGGGCACCGCGAGCTTCAAGCAGATCGACAAATCGCTCGACGAGGCCTCGACCATGCTGCGCGCCGGCACCGCCACCACCTTGCGGCGCGTCGTGCTGCCGTTGCTCAAGCCGGCGCTGGTGGCGGCGCTGGTGTACAGCTTCGTGCGCAGCATGACCACCGTCTCGGCCGTGATCTTCCTCGTCACCGCCGAGAACGAGCTGGCCACCACCTACATCATCGGCCGCGTGGGCAACGGCGACTACGGCGTCGCGCTCGCCTACTGCACGGTGCTGATCGTGCTGATGTCGCTGGCCACCGCGCTGATCCAGGCGCTGGTGGGCGAGCGCAAGCTGGGCCGGAGAAGCAGAACATGAGCATCGAATTCCGCCAGGTCACCAAGCGCTACGGCGGCGCCGATTCGCCGCTGGTGGTCAAGGGCATCGACCTGCTGGTGCCCAAGGGCACGCTGACCACGATCCTCGGCCCCAGCGGCTGCGGCAAGACGACCACGCTGCGCATGATCGCCGGGCTCGACGCGCCGACCTCGGGGCAGATCCTCATCGACGGGCACGACGTGACCACGCTCGGCCCGGCCGAGCGCAACGTGAGCATGGTGTTCCAGAGCTATGCCCTCTTCCCGCACATGAGCGTGATCGGCAACGTCGGCTACGGCCTCGAGGTCAGCGGCGTCGGCAAGGACGAAACGCTGCGCCGTGCCCGCGCGGCGATGGACAGCGTGGGCCTGGCCGGCTACGGGGAGCGCCTGCCGAGCGAACTCTCGGGCGGCCAGCAGCAGCGCGTGGCGGTGGCGCGCGCGCTGGTGCTGGAGCCCTCGGTGATGCTGTTCGACGAGCCGCTGTCGAACCTCGACGCGCGGCTGCGCCGCGCGATGCGCGAGGAGATCCGCGCGCTGCAGCAGCGCCTGAAACTCACGGTGGCCTACGTCACGCACGACCAGGCCGAGGCGCTGGCGGTGAGCGACCAGATCGTGGTGATGGACGCCGGCCGCATCGCGCAGGCCGGCACGCCGCGGCAGCTCTACGAACAGCCGAAGAGCGAATTCGTGGCCGGCTTCATGGGCGAGGCGATGCTGTTCGCCGGCACGGCCGACGCGACCGGCCGCGTGGCGTTCGGCCCGCTGAGCCTGCGCGCCGCGCAGCCGGTGGCGGCCGGCGCGGTGAAGGTGGCGGTGCGGCCCGAGGCCTGGGCGCTGGTGGCGCCGGGCACGCCGGGTGCGCTGCAGGGCAAGCTCGCCAAGTGCGCCTACCTGGGCAGCTTGCTCGAGCTGACGATCGTCACCGAGCTGGGCGAGATCTTCGTCGTCTCGCCAGACGTTTCGCGCGCCTGGTCGGCCGGCGACGCGGTGGCGCTGCAGCTCGCGGGCACCGGGGTCTCGGTGGTCGAGGCGCGGTAGCGCCGGCACCTCACACCTCGGCCTCGGGCTCCGCGCGCATCGCGTGCCACAGCAGGTAGAGGCCGCTGCCGACCACGATCATCGCGCCGAGCGCCACGAAGCCGTCGGGCACCTGGCCGAACACCCACCAGCCGCCCAGCGCCATGTAGACGATCTGTTGATACAGAAAAGGACCCAGCGTCGCCGCCGTGGCATAGCGGTGCGACAGCGCGACGAAGAAATGCCCAAGCCCGCCGCACAGGCCGCACAGCGCCAGCAGGGCCCAGGTCCGCCAGTCGGGCGGCGCCACCCAGTGCGTCAATGCGAACGGCGCGATGAGCACCGTGGCGCCGATAGCCGACATCAGCTGCGTGGCCGCTGGTGACTCTGTGGCCGCCATGCGGCGCGTGAGCAGGTTGAAGGCGGCATAGATCAACGCGTTGGCGACCGACAGCAGGATCGCCGGATGAAACGCATGCGAGCCCGGCCGGATCACCAGCAGCACGCCCGCGAAGCCGGCGCCGATCGCGAGCCAGCGCCTGGCGTCGAGGCGCTCGCCGAGCTGCCACGCGCTGACCAGCGCGATCAGCAGAGGCACCGAGAACTGGATGGCCCCCGTCTCGGCCAGCTGCAGGTACTGAAGCGCCCAGAAGTTCAGCGCGGTCATCGACGCCAGCATCGCCGCCCGCAGCAGTTGCAGGCCTGGTTGGCGCACGCGCACCAGCTCGCGGCCGTAGATCGGCGCCAGCAGCGCCGAGGTCAACAGCACGTGGGTGAGAAAGCGCATCCACACCACCTGGAACACCGGCAGCGCGACCACCAGCCACTTGGCCGCGGTGTCGAGTGCCGCGAAGCAGATCGTGGTGAGGGTGACGAGGCCGATGCCGATGCGGCGGTTGCGCGCGGTGTCTTCCTGGAGCATGCAGGCCGTGAATGGGGTCGGCGAGGGATTCTAGGCAGCGCATCCGCGGCGCAGCGTCGCTGCGCCGTCCGCGTTCTAATACGCCCCATGAACCAGCTCGACCAGCTCAAGCAATACACCACCGTCGTCGCCGACACCGGCGACTTCAACCAGATGGCGCAATACGCGCCGCGCGACGCGACGACCAACCCGTCGCTGATCCTCAAGGCCGTGCAGCAGAGCGCCTACGCGCCGCTGCTCGCCGAGACGGTGGCCGCGCGCAAGGGCCAGCCGCTCGAGGCGGTGGTCGACGCGGTGCTGGTGCGCTTCGGCTGCGAGATCCTGCGCATCGTGCCGGGCCGCGTGTCGACCGAGGTCGATGCACGGCTGTCGTTCGACAAGACCGCCACCATCGCCCGCGCGCGGCACCTGGTATCGCTGTACCGCGCGCAGGGCGTTGCGCCCGAGCGCGTGCTGATCAAGATCGCCGCCACGTGGGAGGGCATCCAGGCCGCGGCCGAGCTGGAGCGCGAAGGCATCCGCTGCAACCTGACGCTGCTGTTCTCGTTCGCCCAGGCGGTGGCCTGCGCCGACGCCGGCGTGAGGCTGATCTCGCCGTTCGTGGGCCGCATCTACGACTGGTACAAGAAGGCCGCCGGCGCCGGCTGGGACGAAGCCGCCAACGCCGGCGCCAACGACCCCGGCGTGCGCTCGGTCGCGCGCATCTACCAGCACTACAAGCACCACGGCATCCGCACCGAGGTGATGGGTGCGAGCTTCCGCAATGTCGGCCAGATCCTGGCGTTGGCGGGCTGCGACCTGCTGACGATCAGCCCCGAGCTGATGGCGCAGCTGCAGAAGGCCACCGACCCCGTCGCGCGCCGCCTCGACGTGGCGGCGGCGAAGGCGCAGGCCGTGCCCGAGCTGCACTTCGACGAGCCGCGCTTTCGCTACGCGCACAACGACGACGCGATGGCCAGCGACAAGCTCTCCGAGGGCATCCGCGCGTTCGCCGCCGATTCGGCAAAGCTCGACAAGCTGGTGGCCGAGCAGCAGCGATGAGCGCCGCACGGCCGTTCCGAAGGCGCTCGCTCCCCCTCGGGGGGACGGCCCGCAGGGCCAAGGGGGCACGATGAGCGAACCGTTCCTGCGCTGCGACCGCACGCTCGCCTGGCGTGCGCTGCAGGGCCACTTCGAGGCCCATGGCCGCGACCTCGACCTGCGCGAGGCCTTCGCGCGCGATCCGCAGCGCGCCGAGATGTTCGCCTGCGAGGCGCCTGAGGTCTTCGCCGACCTGTCGAAGAACCTGTGGGACCTGGCCACGCGCAAGCTGCTGATCGAGATGGCCGGCGAATGCGGCCTCGCCGAGCGGCGCGACGCGATGCTGGCCGGCGAGCCGGTCAACGTCACCGAAGGCCGCTCGGTGCTGCACACCGCCTTGCGCGCGCCCAAGGGGGCCGCGCTGCATGCCGACGAGGTGCATGCCGTGCTCGACGCGATGCTGGTCTTCGCCGAAGGCATCCGCGACACCGCCGCGAGCGGCATCCGCGCGGTGGTGAACATCGGCATCGGCGGCTCCGACCTCGGGCCGCAGATGGTGGTGCCGGCGCTGCACAGCGTGGTGCATCCGCAGATCGACTTCCACTTCGTCTCCAACGTCGACGGGCACGACATCACGCCGGTGCTGGCGCGGCTCGACCCGCAGTCGACGCTCTTCATCATCGCCTCCAAGACCTTCACGACGCAGGAGACGATGGCCAACGCGGCGGTCGCGCGCCAGTGGTTCCTCGATCGCGGCGGGCGCGACATCGCGCGCCACTTCGTCGGCACCACCACCAACCTGCGGGCCGCGGCCGAGTTCGGCATCAGCACCACCTTCGGCTTCTGGGACTGGGTCGGCGGCCGCTACTCGATGTGGAGCGCCATCGGCCTGCCGATCGCGATCGCCATCGGCGCCGACCACTTTCGCGCGCTGCTGGCCGGCGCGCACGCGATGGACCGGCACTTCGCCATCGAGCCCTTCGAGCGCAACCTGCCGGTGCAGCTCGGCCTGCTCGACGTGTGGTATCGCAATTTCCACCGCTTCGGCAGCCGCTCGGTGGCGCCGTATCACCAGGGGCTGAAGCGGCTGCCGGCGTATCTGCAGCAGCTGGAGATGGAGTCCAACGGCAAGCGCGTCGATCTCGACGGCGAGGCGCTGCCCTACGCCACCAGCCCGGTGGTGTGGGGCGAGCCGGGCACCAACGGCCAGCATGCGTTCTTCCAGATGCTGCACCAGGGCACCGATGTCGTGCCGGTGGAGTTCATCGCCGTGCGCACGCCGAGCCACGGCCACGTGGAGCTGCACGCCAAGGCGCTGGCCAACTGTCTCGCCCAGGCCCAGGCCCTCATGGTGGGCAAGACGGCCGACCAGGCGCGCGGCGAGCGCGTGCCCACCGCAGCGCCGGGCATCGACGCCGCTCGGCTGGCGCGGCACCGCACCTTTCCCGGCAACCGGCCGAGCACGACGCTGGTGCTGGACGCACTCACGCCGCGCAGCCTCGGGGCGCTGATCGCGATGTACGAGCACCGCGTGTTCACGAGCGGCGTGCTGTGGGGCATCAACAGCTTCGACCAGTGGGGCGTCGAGCTGGGCAAGGCGCTGTGCAACGAGCTGCTGCCGCGCTGGACCAGCGGCGATACGCAGGGGCTCGACGCCTCCACCGCGGCGCTGCTGCAACGCCTGCGCCGCTAGGGTTCATCCCTAGTTCGGGCCGCCGGGCCGCCGGGCACGCATCGTGCATCGGTGTTTGCTCGGTTGCCGCGGCGCATGTCGTCACGACAATCCCGGCATCTCCACACGACCCAAGGGACGCACCATGCTCAAACACACCATCGCCGCCGCGCTTGCCCTGTGCTGCGTGGGCGTGGCCCATGCCGGCAAGACGCTCGACGCCATCAAGCAGCGCGGCCAGCTCGTCTGCGGCGTCAACCCGAGCCTGCCGGGCTTCTCGTCGGCCGACAGCCAGGGCAACTGGACCGGCCTGGATGTCGACGTCTGCAAGGCGATCGCCGCCACCACGCTCAACGATGCCGGCAAGATCAAGTGGGTGCCGCTCAACGCGTCGCAGCGTTTCGCCGCGCTGCAATCCGGCGAGGTCGACGTGCTGTCGCGCAACACCACCTGGACGCTGACGCGCGACGCGTCGCTGGGCCTGCACTTCACCGGCGTCACCTACTACGACGGCCAGGGCTTCATGGTCACCAAGAAGAGCAAGATCACCTCGGCCAAGCAGTTGAAGGGCGCCACGGTGTGCGTGCAGTCCGGCACCACGACCGAGAAGAACCTCACCGACTACTCCAAGGCCGCCGGCCTGAACATGAAGCCGGTGGTGTTCGAGACGCAGGAGGCCACCAACAAGGCCTACTTCGCCGGCCGCTGCCAGGCCTACACGACCGACGCCTCGGGCCTCGCCTCGGTGCGCAACAAGGAAGCCGGCAATCCCGAGGACCACGTGATCCTGCCCGAGCTGATCTCCAAGGAGCCGCTGGGCCCGAGCGTGCGCCGCGGCGACGACGAGTTCTTCGCGATCGTGAAGTGGGTGGTGTTCGCGCTGATCGAAGCCGAGGAGTACGGCATCACGCAGGCCAATGTCGACCAGATGAAGGCCGACAGCAAGGACCCGGTGGTGCAGCGCATCCTCGGCACCAGCGAAGACACCGGCAAGCTGCTCGGCCTCGACAAGGACTGGGCCTATCGCGCCATCAAGGCGGTGGGCAACTACGGCGAGATCTTCGAGCGCAACGTCGGCCCCAAGAGCGCGCTGAAGCTGCCGCGCGGCGCCAACAACCTGTGGAACAAGGGCGGCTTCATGTACGCCCCGCCGGTGAGATAGCGCTTCGCGGACAACTGCACGGACAACGATAGCGGGTTCGCCTGCGGCGAACCCTGTCCGGTCGATGTCTCCGCCACCGAGCAAGTCGAGGTCGTTCTCCTGGCGCAGCAAGGCCTTCCGGGGCGTGCTGTACCAGGTGATCGTGCTCGGGCTGATCGCGCTGGCCGCCGCCTACCTGATGCACAACACGCTGGAGAACATGCGTGTGCGCGGCATCCAGAGCGGCTTCGACTTCATCGCGCAGCCCGCCGGCTTCGCGATCGGCGAGAGCGTGGTGCCGTTCGATTCGGCCGAGAGCTACGGCAAGGCCTTCCTCGTCGGCCTGTCGAACACCTTCCGCGTCGCGATCCTCGGCATCGTCGCGGCCACCGTCATCGGCACGCTGGTGGGCATCGGCAAGTTGTCGGGCAACTTTCTCGTGCGCACGCTCAGCGGCGCGTACGTCGACCTGCTGCGCAACGTGCCGTTGCTGCTGCAGCTGTTCATCTGGTACTTCGTGCTCACCGAGAAGCTGCCGCCGATCGAAGAGGCGCTGCAGCCGCTGCCCGGCGTGTTCTTCAGCAAGAACGGCCTGCAGTTCCCGCATCCCACCTGGGCCGAGGGGCATCTGTTCACGCTGCTCGGCGCGGCGCTGGGCGTCGTCGGGGCGTGGCTGTGGTCGCGTCATGCGCGCTCGCGGTTCGAGCGCACGGGCCGGCCGTTGCCGGTGGTGCTGCCGGGGCTGGCGATCGTGCTGCTCGCCGCGGTCGCCGGCTGGTTGGCCGGCGGCGCGCCGGGCGGCATCGATGCGCCGGAGAAGACCGAGATCAACGTCGTCGGCGGCGGCGCGGTGACGCCGGAGTTCCTCACCGTGCTGATCGGCCTGAGCGTCTACACCGCGGCCTACATCGCCGAGGTGGTGCGCGGCGGCATCCAGGCCGTGCCGTTCGGCCAGCATGAGGCCAGCGTGTCGCTGGGCCTCACCCGCGCGCAGGAGCTGCGGCTGGTGCAGCTGCCGCAGGCGCTGCGCGTGATCATCCCGCCGATGACCAACCAGTACCTCAACCTGACGAAGAACTCGTCGCTGGCGGTCGCGGTGGGGTACCCGGACCTGGTGTCTATCTCCACCACCTCGCTGAACCAGACCGGCCGCGCGATCGAATGCATCGCGCTGGTGATGGCCTGCTACCTCACGCTGTCGCTGCTGACCTCGGCGTTGATGAACTGGTACAACCGCCGCGCGGCCATCAAGGAGCGATAGGCCGTGTCGGGCACCGTCTACGCGCCGATCGCCAGCCGCGAGCCGCTGGTCGCCACGCAAGGGCTGCTCGCCTGGCTGCGGCGCAACCTGTTCGACGGCTGGGCCAACACGCTGGCCACGCTGGTCACGATCGCGCTGCTGCTGTGGCTGCTGCCGCCGCTGTTCGGCTGGTCGGTGCTGCATGCCGTGGCGGCGCCCGACAACGCGGCCTGCCGCGCGGCGCACGAAACCGGCGCCTGCTGGGGCGTGGTGGCCGAGAAGGGGCGGCTGATCCTGTTCGGGCGCTATCCGTTCGACGAGCAGTGGCGCCCCCTGCTGGCCTGCGCGATGCTGATCGCGCTGCTGGTGGCGAGCTGTCTGCGCCCGTTCTGGCGGCGCTGGCTCGTCGGGCTGTGGGTGGTGGTGCTGGCGGCCTGCTTCGTGCTGATGCGCGGCGGCGTGTTCGGCCTCACGCCGGTGGAAACGTCGCGCTGGGGCGGCTTTCCGCTGACGCTGGGGCTGTCGGTGGTGAGCCTGGTGGTGGCGTTTCCGCTGGCCGTGCTGGTGGCGCTCGGCCGCAGCTCGCACCTGCCGGCGATCCGCGCGGTGTGCGTGCTCTACGTCGAGCTGATCCGCGGCGTGCCGCTGATCTCGGTGCTGTTCATGGCCTCGTTCATGTTCCCGCTGTTCATGCCGCAGGGCATGACGATCGACGTGCTGCTGCGCGTGCTGGTGGGCATGATCCTGTTCGCGGCCGCCTATCTGGCCGAGGTGGTGCGCGGCGGCTTGCAGGCGTTGCCCAAGGGCCAGGTGGAGGCGGCGCAGTCGCTGGGCCTCAACTACTGGCAGACGGTGCGCAAGATCGTGCTGCCGCAGGCGCTGCGGCTGGTGGTGCCGGCGATCGTGAACACCTTCATCAGTACCTTCAAGGACACCTCGCTCGTCACCATCGTCAGCCTGTACGACCTCACCGGCGCGCTGCAGCTCGCGCTCGGCGACGCCAACTGGCGCAAGTTCTTCCTCGAAGGGCAGCTGTTCGTGGCCGCGGTGTACTTCGTGTTCTGCTTCGCGCTGTCGCGCTACAGCCGCTGGGTCGAGGCATACCTCAACACAGGCATGCGCCGGCAGTGAAACGCCGTTCGTCAACGCAGCTGCGAGCCCGGCGCCGGGCCGCCCCAAGCCGGGCGAGGTCCCCCCGGGGGACCGGGCGCGTACTCGCGCCCGAGGGGCTCACATGACACCGATCATCGAGTTCGACAAGGTCAACAAGTGGTACGGCCAGTTCCACGTGCTGCGCGACATCCAGCTCACCGTGCCCAAGGGCGAGCGCATCGTGATCTGCGGGCCGTCGGGCTCGGGCAAGAGCACGCTGATCCGCTGCATCAACCGGCTCGAGGAGCACCAGAGCGGCCGGCTCGTGGTGGGCGGCATCGAGCTGACCGACGACGTGAAGGCCGTCGACGCCGTGCGCCGCGAAGTCGGCATGGTGTTCCAGCAGTTCAACCTGTTCCCGCACCTCACGGTGCTCGAGAACCTCACGCTGGCGCCGATGTGGGTCGGCAAGATGCCGAAGAAGGACGCCGAGGACAAGGCGATGCAGCAGTTGAAGCGCGTGCGCATCGCCGAGCAGGCCGCCAAGTACCCGTTGCAGCTCTCGGGCGGCCAGCAGCAGCGCGTGGCGATCGCGCGCGCGCTGTGCCTGACGCCCAAGATCATGCTGTTCGACGAGCCGACCTCGGCGCTCGACCCCGAGATGATCAACGAGGTGCTCGAGGTGATGATCGATCTGGCCAAGCAGGGCATCACGATGCTGTGCGTCACGCACGAGATGGGCTTCGCGCGCCAGGCGGCCGACCGCGTGATCTTCATGGACCAGGGCCAGATCGTCGAGGAGAACACGCCGGTCGAGTTCTTCAACCATCCGAAGAGCGATCGGGCGAAGGACTTCCTCTCGAAGATCCTGTCGCATTGAGCGCGAGCCCATGGCGCCGTTCGAGTCCGACTGGCTCGCCGCCGGAGGCGACGCGATGCCGCGCCCGCATGGCGACAGCTACTGGGTGGTGCCGGGGCGGCTGCTGGCGGGCTCGCACCCGGCGCTGCATCTCGACGCGCTGCTCGCCGCCGGCATCGGCACCTTCGTCGATCTCACGCATTCGGGCAGCACGCCGTCACCCTATGCGGTGCAGATGGGTGAGCGCGCGCGCTGGCATGGATTTGCGATCGTCGACTTCGGCACGCCGGGCGAGGCGCTGATGCGCGACATCCTCGCGGCGATCGACGCTGCGCTGGCCGAGGAGCGGCGCGTCTACGTGCACTGCCATGCCGGCGTCGGCCGCACCGGCACGGCGGTGGGCTGCTGGCTGGTGCAGCAGGGCCTGAGCGGCGAAGCTGCGCTGGCCGCGATCGCCGCCAAGCGCAGCGTGGTGTCGCGGCTGGCACTGTCGCCGCGTTCGCCCGAGACCGAGGCGCAGCGCGAGTTCGTGCGCCGCTGGCCGGCGCGCGTAGCGCGCCCCTGAACACGCGCGCGTAGCGCGCACCTGAAGACTGCCGCGCACCGCGCGTCAGCGCGCCGCGAGTCCGTTCACACCGAGCCGCGTGGCGTCGAGCGCCTGCTCGACGATGGCCGTCTTCCACGCGTCGGTGTCGGTGTAGAACGCATCGCGCATGCGCCGCTTGATCGCGTCGCGTTGCGCGGCGCTGGCCTGCGGATGCAGCTCGAGCCACTGGTCGGCGCGCAGCGCGTCGACGACCTCGTTGGCCGGCACGGTGCCGTATTCGAGCGCGATGCCGGTGTACTCGGCCTGTGGGCAATCTTCGTAGACGGCCATCCACATCATGCCGGTCAGCAGTGCCGAGGTCGACGAGCCGTCGTAGATCGACGTCACCTGCGGGCCCCACCACGCGCGGGCACGGCCGAGCGCCTGCGCATCGTCGCGGCAGGCGAAGATGCGCTCGCCGTGGCCGGTGGGGCCGAGGCCGGTGTGCAGGTCGATCCAGCCCAGGCGGGTGCAGCGCTGCGCATGTTCGCGCAGCACCTGGCGGATCGTGCGGTGGCTCCACGTGGGCTCGCGGCCGCCGAAGAACAGGCCCTGCGGATGGTCGTACTGGCCGCCGGTGACGGCGGCCTGCAATGCCTTGAAGCCGTGCGCCGCGACGAAGCGCTCGAGGCCCTTCACGGTGTCGGCGTCGGGCGGCCACGTTGCCGGCACGACGAGGTGGGCGATCTCGTCGTAGGCCGTGTTGCGCGGCAGCGGCTTGGAGAAGTCGTGGAAATTGCGGTTGAGGTCGACGTTCTCGTGCGTCGTGCGCCGCCACCACGAGAAGCCGTAGGGATTCAGGCCGTGCACGTACAGCAGCGCCACGCCGGCCGCGGCGGCCTGCTGGTGCAGCGCGTCGTCGCCGAGCATCGCCACCTGCGCGCCCGAGCCGCAGAAGCCCTCCACGCCGTGGCAGCCGCTGCTGATCACCAGCACCGAGCGCGCATCGGCCGGCCCGCTGCGCGCGATGTCCATCGCGAGCTCCTCGCCGTCGCGGCCGCGCAGCGGATGCGCATGCGAGCGCACCGCGAGGCCGCGCGCAGCCGCCGCCGCGAGGAACTTCTGCCGCGCCTCGCGATAGCTCTGCGCGAAGCCGTTGCTGGCCGGCGCGCCCATCACCGACGCGCCGTGGCGAGCCACGCCTCGGCCAGACGCACCCACACCGTGGCGCCGAGCGGGATCAGATCGTCGTTGAAGTCGTAGCTCGGGTTGTGCAGCATGCACGGGCCCAGGCCGTGGCCGCCTTCGCGGTGGCCGCCGTCGCCGTTGCCGATCAGGAAGTAGCAGCCGGGCTTGCCCTGCAGGAAGTAGCTGAAATCCTCGGCGCCCATCGTGGGCTCGAACTCGTGCACGTTACCGGCGCCGACCACGTCGCCGAGCAGCTTGCGCGCGAAATCGGTCTCGGCCTTGTGGTTCACCGTCGGCGGGTAGTTGCGCACGAACTGGAAGTCGCAGCCGCATTCGAAGGCGGTGCAGGTGGCTTCGGCGATCGTCTTCATGCGCGACTCGATGAGGTCGAGCACCGCGGTGGTGAAGGTGCGCACCGTGCCCTCGACGACGCAGGCCTCGGGGATCACGTTGGTCACCTCGCCGGTGTGGATCATCGTCACCGAGATCACGCCGGTGTCCAGCGGCCGCTTGTTGCGCGAGATGATGGTCTGGAACGCCTGCACCATCTGGCACGCCGCGGGCACCGGGTCGATGCCGTTGTGAGGCATCGCGCCGTGCGCGCCCTTGCCGCGGATGGTGATCTTGAACTCGTTGCTCGACGCGAACACCGGGCCGTCGCGCAGCGCGAACTGGCCCACCGCCATGCCGGGCCAGTTGTGCGCGCCGAAGATCGCCTCCATGGGGAACTTCTCGAACAGGCCGTCCTTCATCATCTCGCGCGCGCCGCCGCCGCCTTCTTCGGCCGGCTGGAACACGAGGTAGACCGTGCCGTCGAAGTGGCGATGCTGCGAGAAGTGGCGCGCCGCGGCCAGCAGCATCGCAGTGTGGCCGTCGTGGCCGCAGGCATGCATGCGCCCGGGGTGCCGGCTCGCGTGCGCGAAGTGGTTGTGCTCGGTCATCGGCAACGCGTCGATGTCGGCACGCAGGCCCACGGCGCGGTCCGACATGCCGTTCTTCACGATGCCCACCACGCCGGTCTTGCCGAGGCCGCGATGCACCGGGATGCCCCAGCTCTGCAGCGCGTTGGCGATCAGGTCGGCGGTGCGTTCCTCCTGGAAGCACAGCTCGGGGTGGGCATGGATGTCGCGCCGCATCGCGACGATGGCGGCCGCGTCGGCGACGATGGAGTCGATCAGCTTCATGGCGATGACCTCGACGATGGTCGAGGCATCTTAGCGCCGCGGCGTATTGCGGTGTGCCGGGCCGCTGCCGTCAGGGCCTTGCGCGCGGACTCGGCCCTCGCGCGCGAGACGCGCTCGGTCCTTCGTCAGCCGCAGGGTCGCCCGCAGTGGGCGACCCTGCGCGCGGACTCAGTGCCGGACGCGGCCGTCGTCGGTCAGGATCGTCAGGTCGACGTAGCTCGAGCCCGTGTGCTTGGTGGGGCTGAAGTCGACGAAGAAGCCGCCGAGGTTCACGTCCTTCATCGTCTCGAGGCCGGCCACCAGCGTGTCGCGCGTCGGATTCGCGCCCGCGCGGCGCAGGCCTTCGACCAGCACCTTGGCGGCCACGTAGCCTTCCATGCTGCTGTAGTTCAGGTCGACCTTGGCGGCCGACGCGGCCTTGACGAACTCGTCCGACAGCGGCGACGTTGCCGCGAACGGGTAGGGCATGACCTGGCTCACCACCACGCCGCGCGCGTCCTTGCCCAGCTCGGTGGCCAGCGCCGACGTGCCGACGAACGAGACGTTGCAGAACTGCCCCGCCACGCCGGCCTTGCGTGCTTCGCGGATGAAGGCGGCGCAGCTCTTGTAGGCGCTGATCTGCACGACGCTCTCGGGCCGCGTCGACGCGATGGCCTTCACGGCTGCGGCCACGTCCACCGTGTTGCGCTCCACCGTGCCCAGCGCCACCGGCTTGGAACCCAGCGCCGCCAGCGCACGGTTCACGCCGGCGAGGCCGGCCTGACCGTAGGCATCGTTCTGGTAGAAGACGGCGATGTTCTTCATGCCCACCGAGTAGAGCTGGTTCACGATGCGCGCGGTCTCGTCGAAGTACGAGGCGCGCACATGGAAGGCGTAGCGGTTGAGCGGGTCGCGCAGACCCTGTGCGCCGGTGAACGGCGCGACGAACGGGATCCTGGCGTTGGTGGCCAGCGGCAGGGCGGCCACCGACGTCGGCGTGCCGATGTAGCCGAACAGCGCGAAGACGTCCTCGTCGATCAGCTTCTTGGTGTTGGCCACGCAGCGATCGGGCTCGTAGCCGTCGTCGAGCGTCTTCAGCTCGATCGTCTTGCCGTTCACGCCGCCCGCGGCGTTGGTGCGCTCGAAGAACAGCTTCGCACCGGCCGCGAACTGGATGCCGAGTTGCGCCGCCGGGCCGCTCATCGCGGCCGACTGGCCGATCAGCAGCCGGGTGCGCGGCTCGGCGTGCAGATGCGGCGCAGCCACCGTGGCGGCCACGCTGCCCAGGGACTTCAGCAGGAGACGACGGCGCATGGGAGAACCTCCGGTGGTGCCGTCCGGCGGAGCGAGATCGCGCCGGACGCCGCGCAGACTAGGCGCGACACCGTGTCGCTACAAGCGTCAAATTGGCGCGCGGGCCGGCTGCGTGCGTCGCGGGTGAGCCGACGTGACTTCCTCACGCCGCAAGCGGGCGGTGTCGCCTCAGCGGCGGACCTTGCCGTCGCGCGTCGTCAGCGACAAGTCGTCACCGGGCGATGCAAGACACCACGAGGCCCTCGGGCCGGCGGCTGTGGCACAGTGGCCGCATGGCGAGCGCTTTCCACACCGATGCCCAGGCCCGCGTCGTGCGCGGCGTGTGTCCGCACGATTGTCCCGACACCTGCTCGTGGCTGGCCACGGTGGAAGGCGGCCGCGTCGTGCGCATGCAGGGCAATCCGGCGCATCCGCCCACCGCCGGCGTGCTGTGCACCAAGGTCAGCCGCTATGCCGAGCGCACGCACCACCCGGAGCGGCTGCTGCATCCGCTGCGCCGCACGGGCGCGAAAGGCCGCGGGCAGTTCGAGCGCATCAGCTGGAACGCGGCGCTCGATGCCGTTGCCGAGCGGCTGCGCGCGATCGCCGCGCGCGATGCGCAGGCCATCGTGCCCTACAGCTATGCCGGCACGATGGGCCTGGTGCAGGGCGAGGGCATGGCCATGCGTTTCTTCAACCGGCTCGGCGCGTCGCGGCTGGATCGCACGATCTGCTCGTCGGCCGGCGGCGAGGCGCTGGCCGCGACCTACGGCGCCAAGATCGGCATGCAGGTGCAGTTCTTCGCCGAGAGCCGGCTGATCCTCGTCTGGGGCAGCAACTCGATCGCCTCGAACCTGCACTTCTGGACGCTCGCGCAGGAGGCCAAGCGCCGCGGCGCGAAGCTGGTGTGCATCGACCCGCGCCGCACCGAAACGGCCGACAAGTGCCACCAGCACATCGCGCTGCGCCCGGGCACCGACGGCGCGCTCGCGCTCGGCCTGATGCACGAGCTGTTCGCGCACGGCTGGATCGACCGCGACTATCTCGATCGCCACGTGGCGGGCTGGGCGCTGCTGCGCGAGCGCGCCGAGGCCTGGACGCCCGAGCGCACGGCAGCCGAATGCGCCATCGAGGCCGACGCCGTGCGCGGCCTCGCGCGCGACCTCGGCACGCTGGCGCCGGCGGCGATCCGGCTCAACTACGGCGTGCAGCGCGTGCGCGGCGGCGGTAACGCCGTGCGGCTGATCGCGTTGCTGCCGTGCCTGGTGGGCGCCTGGCGCCACCGCGCCGGCGGGCTGCTGCTGTCGAGCTCGGGCTGGTTCCGCGACGTGCGCGACACCGCGGCGCTCGAGCGGCCCGAGCTGCTCGCCGGGCGGCAGCCGCGCACGATCAACATGGCCACCATCGGCGACGATCTGCTGCGCGAAGCGAGCCCCGCGTTCGGCCCGCGCGTGCAGGCGGTGGTGGTCTACAACAGCAACCCGGTGGCCGTGGCACCGCACTCGCGGCGCGTGGCGCAGGGCTTCGCGCGCGAGGATCTGTTCACCGTGGTGCTCGAGCAGTTCCAGACCGACACCGCCGACCATGCCGACATCGTGCTGCCCGCAACCACGCAGCTCGAACACCTCGACCTGCACACCGCCTACGGCCACACCACGGTGCAGCTCAACGAGCCGGCGATCGCGCCGCTGGGCGAGGCGCTGCCCAACGCCGAGATCTTTCGCCGCCTGGCCGCGCGCATGGGCTTCGACGAACCCTGCTTCAAGGACAGCGACGAGCAGCTCGCGCGCACGGCGCTGCGCGGCATCGACTTCGACGCATTGCGGCGCGACGGCTGGGTGCAGCTGCCGCTGCCCGATGCGCCGTTCGCCGAGGGGCGCTATGCCACCGCCGACGGCCGCGCGCAGGTCGACGCGGCCGGCCTGGGCGTGCCCGACTACGTGCCGCCGCACGAAAGCACCGTCAGCACGCCGGCGCTGGCGCGGCGCTACCCGCTGGCGATGATCTCGCCGCCGGCGCGGCACTTCCTGAACTCGAGCTTCGTCAACGTGCGCAGCCTGCGCGCGATCGAGGGCGAGCCGACGCTGGAGATCCATCCGGCCGATGCCGCCGCGCGCGGCATCGGTGAGGGCGCAGCGGTGCGCGTGTTCAACGATCGCGGCGAGACGCGCTGCAAGGCGGCGCTGACCGATCGCGCGCGGCCGGGCGTCGTCAACGGCTTCGGCGTGTGGTGGCGCAAGCTCGCGGCCGACGGCACCAACGTCAACGAGCTGACGCATCAGCAGCTCACCGACATCGGCCGCGGGCCGTGCTTCTACGACTGCCTGGTCGAGGTCGCGCCCGCTTGAAGCCTTGCGACCTGCGCAACGCATCATGACGGGCCTCGGCGTCGCCGGCGCGGCGGCCGTCGCGGCCGTCTGCCTGCTCGTCGGCTGCGGCTCGCTCGGCTACTACGCGCAGAGCGTGGGCGGCCACCTGGGCGTGATGCGTGCCGCGCGGCCGGTCGCCGACTGGATCGACGACGCCGGCACGCCGGCCGAGCTGCGCGAGCGGCTCGCGCTGTCGCAGCGCATGCGCGAGTTCGCGGTGCGCGAGCTGCACCTGCCCGACAACGCGAGCTATCGCCGCTATGCCGATCTGAAGCGCAGCGCCGTGGTGTGGAACGTGGTGGCCACGCCCGAGCTGTCGCTGCAGCTCGAAACCTGGTGCTTCGCGGTGATGGGCTGCGTGGGCTACCGCGGCTACTTCGATCGCGCCGACGCCGACGCGCTGGCCGCCGAGCTGCGCGCCAAGGGCCTGGAGGCGATGGTCTACGGGGTGCCGGCGTATTCCACGCTCGGCTGGACCAACTGGCTCGGCGGCGACCCGCTGCTCAACACCTTCATCGGCTGGACGGAAGGCGAGCTGGCGCGACTGCTGTTCCACGAACTCGCGCACCAGGTGGTCTACGCCGCCGACGACACGATGTTCAACGAGTCGTTCGCCACCGCCGTCGAGCGCATCGGCGGCGCGCGCTGGCTGCAGCAGCACGGCAGCGACGCCTCGCGCGAGGCCTACCGCGCGCTCGATGCGCGCCGGCGCGACTTCAAGGCGCTCACGCTGGCCGTGCGCACCGACCTCGAAGCGATCTACCGCAGCCAAGCCGACGCGGCGACGCAGCGCGCGCGCAAGGCCGAGCGCATGGCGCGCTTTCGTGACGACTACGCCCGGCTGAAGGCCGAGCGCTGGGCCGGCTTCACCGGCTACGACGGCTGGGTGGAGCGCGCCAACAACGCCGCCTTCGCGATCCAGGCCGCCTACGACGAGCTCGTGCCCGGCTTCGAGCGCGTGTTCGCGCGCGAGGGCGGCGACTTCGATCGCTTCTACGCCGAGGGCAAGCGCCTGGCCGCCTTGCCCAAAGCCGAACGGCACGCGACACTGCGCGCGCCCTGACACCCACCCACGCCTGCCGGAGACAGCGCATGCCCGACATCCGCATCCATCGCGAACACAGCCTGGGGCTGGCCAAGGCACGCAAGGTGGCCTGGGCCTGGGCCGAGGAGGTGGAGCGCAAGTTCGACATGGCGTGCACCGTGATCGAAGGCGAATACAGCGACACGGTGGAGTTCACGCGCTCGGGCGTCAGCGGCACGCTGATCGTGGCGGCCGACCACTTCGACCTGAACGCGAAGCTCGGCTTCCTGCTCGGCGCGTTCGCGAAGACGATCGAAGGCGAGATCGAGAACAACCTCGACGCGCTGCTCGGCAAGGCCGGCGCCGGCAAGGGCGCGCCGGCGAAGAAGGCCGCTGCACCCAAGGCCGCGGCAGCCAAGACCGGCGCGGCGCGCAAGAAGTAGCCGCAAGCAGCCGCAGAGGCGCTACTTCAGCGACTCGATGAGGTCGACGTATTCCTGCATCGCCTCGTTGCCGGCCTTGCCCTTGACGCCGTTCCACGCGTCCCACTTGGCGCGGCCGACCATGTCGCCGAAGCCCGGGCGCTTGCCTTCCACGTCGCCCGCCGTGGCCTGCTTGTACAGCGCGTAGATCTTCAGCAGCGTGGCGTTGTCGGGCTTCTCGGGCAGCGTCTTGCTGTCGGCGACGGCCTTGTCGAAGGCGGCTTTCAGGTTGGCCATGGCGGGTCTCCCGGGGATGCGCACGGCAGCTCGGTGCCGTGGGTGAAAGTATCAGCTTGACGCTCTCGATGTTACCCAGCATCGTGACCACGGCCCGAGCCGCACGAGACGAGGAGAAACCCGATGGCCGCTGAACGCATGTCGCGTGTCGATCACGCGTGGCTGCGCATGGACAACGACGTCAACCTGATGATGATCGTCGGCGTGTGGATGCTCGAGCCGCGCGTCGAGTACGAAGCCGTGTGCGCCCGCCTGGCCGAGAAGCTGCTGAAGTACGACCGCTTCCGCCAGAAGGTGGTCGACGATGCGATCGGCTCGCAGTGGGTGGACGACGAGGATTTCGACATCCGCCGCCACGTGGTGCGCGAAGTGCTCGCGCCGCGCAAGGGCCAGAGCGAACAGGCGGCGCTGCAGGCGCGCTGCGCGGCGCTGGCCACGCAGCCGCTCGATCGCGCGCATCCGCTGTGGCAGTTCCACCTGATCGAGCACTACGGCTCCGGCAGCGCGCTGATCGCGCGCATCCACCACTGCATCGGCGACGGCATCGCGCTGATCACGGTGACGATGTCGCTCGCCGACGGCGGCGCCGATCCGCCCAGCCGCCACCCGCGCGAGGCCGGCGACATCGAGCACGACTGGCTCAGCGAGGCCGTCGTCAAGCCCTTGACCGACATCATGGTCAAGGCGCTCGGCGCCACCGGCGACGGCATGGTGCGGTCGATCGATGCGCTGGCCAAGCCCGAGCAGCTGTTCGGCTCGGTGGAGATCGCGCGCACCGGTGTGCAGGTGATCTCCGACGTCGCCGCGCTCGCGCTGATGCCCGACGATTCGCCCACGCGGCTGAAAGGCAAGCCCGCCGGGCGCAAGCGCGTGGCGTGGAACGAGCCGATCCCGCTCGATGCGGTGAAGGTCGTCGGCCGGGCGCTGCATTGCTCGGTCAACGACGTGCTGCTCTCGTGCGTGGCCGGCGCGATCGGCCAGTACCTGCGCGACCGCGGCGACGACCCCACCGGCCAGGAGATCCGCGCCATGGTGCCGGTGAACCTGCGCCCGCTCGACAAGGCCTGGCAGCTCGGCAACAAGTTCGGCCTCGCGCCGCTGGTGCTGCCGATCGGCATCGACAACCCGATCGAGCGCGTCTACTCGGTGCGCCGGCGCATGGGCGAGTTGAAGGGCAGCTACCAGCCGCTGCTGGCCTTCGCGGTGCTCGCGGTGGCCGGCCTGACGATCAAGCCGGTGCAAGACGCGATCCTGAGCCTGTTCGCCAAGAAGACCACCGCGGTGATGACCAACGTGCCCGGGCCCGCGAAGCCGATCACCCTGTGCGGCGCCACCATCACGCAGACGATGTTCTGGGTGCCGGCGTCGGGCGACATCGGCATGGGCGTGTCGATCCTGTCGTACGCCGGCGGCGTGCAGTTCGGACTCATCACCGACGCCGCGCTGTGCCCCGACCCGCAGAAGATCATCGCGCGCTTCGAGCCGGAGTTCCAGAAGCTGCTGCTGCTGGCGCTGATGCTGCCGTGGGAGAGTGCCGCGTCGTAGCGTCGTAGAGCGGGAAGAGAATCGGCACCCGCCTGGCCCGCTGAATTGGGGGGCAACGCCGCGCCGGCCGGCGATGGTGCTTCGACTAAGATTTTTCGGTGATGCCGGCCCGTGCCGGCCCAGGAGTCCGAGATGCGAACGAACGAAGTTGGGGCGGCGGTGGTGCTGGCGGTGTCGGCCGTCGCGGGGCCGGCATGGGCGCAGGACACGTCGTCGGTCGAGAAGTGCGCGAAGAAGCTCGGCACCATCGCGGTCGTCGATCCGCGCAGCGGCCTGGGCGGGCTGCAGCGCGTGGGCCTCGGATCGCCGTCGACGCTGCTGCGCTCGATGATCCAGGCCTCGGGCTGCTTCGATGTCGTCGAGCGCGGCGTTGCGATGCAGAACCTGCAGCAGGAGCGCGCGCTGGCGCAATCGGGCCAGCTCAAGAGCGATTCCAACGTCGGCCAGGGCCAGATGCAGGCCGCCGACTTCGTGATGACGCCCGACGTGCAGCTCTCCGCCTCCAACACCGGCGGTGTCGGCGGCGCGGTGGGCGGGCTGCTCGGCAACAAGATCGGCCTGCCGGGCCTGGGCGCCGTGGCCGGCGGCCTGAAGTTCAAGGAAGCCGCCACCAGCCTGCTGATCGCCGACGTGCGCTCGAGCATCCAGGTCGCCGCGGCCGAAGGCAAGGCGACCAAGACCGATTTCAGCGTCGGGGGCTGGGGCCTCGCCGGCGGCGTGCTGGGCGCGCTCGGCGGCTACACCAGCACGCCGGAAGGCAAGATCGTTGCCGCGAGCTTCCTCGACAACTACAACAAGATCGTTCTCGCCATCCGCGACAAGCCGTCGCTGATCCAGACCGGCAGCGCCGAATCGCAGGCCAACGCGCAGGCCTCCACGAAGGCCGAGGCGCCGCAGCAGGCCGGGCAGATGCTGATGCCGCGCATCGCCAACGTGAAGGCTTATGCCGAGCCGTCGCGCGAGAGCGCGGTGGTGGCCACGCTGCAGAAGGGCGACGAGCTGATCGCCAGCGGCGAGGTGAAGAACGGCTTCGTGAAGGTCGATTCCGCCAACTTCAGCGGCTGGGTACAGCGCACGCTGGTGAGCCCGGGCGGGCGGTAGCGGCAGGCCGCGGCGCGGCCCGGCTCACTCGTCGAGTTCTTCCTTGGCCATCTCGACGTCGAGGCGCTCCATCGCGTCCATCGGCTCGCTGGCCGCGGCGTCGGCGTAGAGCTTCTCGGCCTCCTTCATCTTCTTGTCGCCTTCGAGCATCACCAGGCCGTTGGCGTACTCGACCCGCGCGATCGCGCTCGCCGGGTTGATCTTGATCGCGTTCTGGAACATCTTGAGCCCGGTGGCGGCATCGGCGCCCTGGGTCTTGCCGAGCAGCTTGCCGACCTTGTCGATCACCTCGGCGTGGAAGGTGCCGAGCGCGATGTGTGCATCGGCATGCTTGGGCGAGAGCTTGATCGCCGTCTCGAGCGCGGTCTTGACCTTGCTGCCCAGGCCCTGCGCCAGCGCCTTGGCCACGCTGATGCTCTGGCTGTAGCGGCCGAGCGCGTAGGCCATCAGGTAGTGCGCGTTGGCGTTCTTGGGGTCTTCCTGCGCCTGCGCCTCGGCACGCGCGGCCGCCTCCTGGAACATCGCGAGCTTGGTCTTCTCGCTCTTCTCGAGGTAGTTGGCGTAGATGCACTGCGCCTTGTTGGCCACCGTGATGCCGGCGCCGCCGGCCTTGAGCCCGGCGTCGTAGGCCTTCTGGAACTCGCCGGCGTGGTACAGCGCCCAAGCCGCGAGCACCTTGTCGTCCTTCGGCGGTGGCTCGGCGTCGCCGGCGTGCAGCCGCGCCCACTTCTTCCTCAGCGCGGGCAGGTCGTAGGTGTAGTCGTCGCTGTCGTAGGGGAAGGCGGTCCACTTGGCCATCGGGGCGTCTCCTCGCGCGGTCTCGCTCGTCGCCCGGATGGTGGAGAAAAACCCCGCCCGGCGGCGTCAGTGATTGCCCTTGTAAGCCCCGGCCAGCGTCTGCAGGTGCGCCCGCTCGTCGGCGCCGAGGTACGGCGCGAGCAGCGACAGCACGTGGAAGGCGCCGCGCGACAGGGCGGCCGCCGCCGCAGCCGGCTCCAGCGCGTTGCGCGGGTCGCGCACGTATTCGTAGCTGAGCCAGTAGGTCAGCACGACGACCATCGCGTCGGCCATCGTGTCGCTCTGCGGCGCGTCGACGCTGGTCGCCCCGGCCCGGGCCAGGCCCGCGAGCACCGCGCGCATCGCGCGGCCCTTGTCGGCGAGCACGCGCTGGAAGTGGGTTTCGAGGCGGCGATTCTTGCTGAGCAGGTCGTTCAAGTCGCGATACAGGAAGCGGTAGTTCCAGATCAGCTCGAACAGCATGTGCACGAAGAGCCAGGCGTCCTCCACGTTGCGCACGCTGTCGGCGGCACCGAGCAGCTCGGCCAGCGCCTCCTCGTAGCGGTCGAAGAGCGCGTTGATCAGCTCGTCCTTGGCCGGGTAGTGGTAGTAGAGGTTGCCGGGGCTGATGTTCAGCTCGGCCGAGATCGCGGTGGTGGAGACGTTGGGCTCGCCGAAGCGGTTGAACAGCTCGAGCGTGACTTCGAGGATGCGCTCGGCCGTGCGGCGCGGCTTCTTGGTGGGCTTGGTCATGGCGCGCATGCAATCTAGCACCAACACCCGCGTGCCCGAAGCGTGCGGCGCAAGGCCTGCCTACAATCGCGCGCCATGCCCGCCGTGTCGTTCCAGCAGGTCGCCAAGACCTACAGCGGGCCCCGCGGCAGCGTGCGCGCCCTCGACGGCGTGAGCTTCGACATCGAGCAAGGCGAGTTCTTCGGCCTGCTCGGGCCCAACGGGGCCGGCAAGACCACGTTGATCTCCATCCTCGCGGGGCTCTCGCGCGCCAGCGAGGGCCGCGTCAGCGTGATGGGCCACGACGTGGTGGCCGACTACGCCGCGGCGCGCCGCGCGCTGGGCATCGTGCCGCAGGAGCTGGTGTTCGACCCGTTCTTCAACGTGCGCGAGACGCTGCGCATCCAGAGCGGCTACTTCGGCGTGCGGCACAACGACGCCTGGATCGACGAGCTGCTCGCCAACCTGGGCCTGGCCGACAAGGCCGACGCCAACATGCGCCAGCTCTCGGGCGGCATGAAGCGCCGCGTGCTGGTGGCGCAGGCGCTGGTGCACCGGCCGCCGGTGATCGTGCTCGACGAGCCGACGGCCGGCGTCGACGTGGAGCTGCGGCAGATGCTGTGGCAGTTCATCGCGCGGCTCAACCGCGAAGGCCACACCGTGCTGCTGACCACGCATTACCTCGAAGAAGCCGAGGCGCTGTGCGGCCGCATCGCCATGCTCAAGCAGGGCCGCGTGGTGGCGCTCGACAAGACCTCGGCGCTGCTGGCCGGCACCGCGCACCAGATGTTGCGCTTCAAGACCGACAACACGCTTCCGCCCGACGTGGCCGCACGCGCGCGGGTGACGGGCCGCATCGTGCAGATCGCCGCGCACTCGGCGGGCGAGGTCGAGCAGCTGCTCGCCGCGCTGCGCACCGCCGGCGTGACGGTGGAAGACCTCGAGATCGGCCGCGCCGACCTCGAAGACGTGTTCGTCGAGATCATGAGCGGGGGCCGAGCATGACGCTTGCCGGCGCCGGGCCGCTGCTGCGCAAGGAGATCCTGCGCTTCTGGAAGGTCGCCTTCCAGACCGTGGCCGCGCCGGTGCTCACCGCGGTGCTGTACCTGTTGATCTTCGGCCACGTGCTCGAAGACCGCGTGCAGGTGTTCCCGGGCGTGCGCTACACGGCGTTCCTGATTCCGGGGCTGGTGATGATGAGCGTGCTGCAGAACGCGTTCGCGAACTCGAGCTCCTCGCTGATCCAGAGCAAGATCACCGGCAATCTGGTGTTCCTGCTCGTCACGCCGCTGTCGCACTGGGCCTGGTACGCGGCCTACGTGGGCGCGTCGATGGTGCGTGGGCTCGTGGTCGGGCTCGGCGTGCTGCTGGTCACCGCGTGGTTCGCCACGCCACGGCTGGCCGAACCGTGGTGGATCGTGGTCTTCGCGGTGCTCGGCGCCGGCATGCTCGGCTCGCTGGGGCTGATCGCCGGGCTGTGGGCCGAGAAGTTCGATCAGATGGCCGCGTTCCAGAACTTCATCATCGTGCCGATGACGTTTCTCTCCGGCGTGTTCTACTCGGTGCACTCGCTGCCGTCGTTCTGGCAGGCGGTGAGCCACCTGAATCCGTTCTTCTACATGATCGACGGCTTCCGCCGCGGCTTCTTCGGCGCCAGCGACGTGTCGCCGTGGCTGAGCCTGGCCATCGTGGGCACGAGCTTCGTCGTCGTGGCCACGATCGCGCTGAAGCTGCTCGAACGCGGCTACAAGATCCGGTCGTGATGCTGTCGCGGGATAATCGTCACCTCGCACCGGAGCACCCCAGTCATGAACACCCACCTCGGCGAGACCGACGAACCCAAGGCCCCCGCGCCCGAGCGCAGCAGCCTGGTCGACCAGCTGTCGTTCAAGTCGCGCTTCGTGCTGCTGTTCGGCGAGATCGACGACCGCCTCGCGCGCGCCACCTGCGAGCGGCTGATCGCGCTGTCGCAGGAGTCCGACGCGCCGATCCACCTGCTGATCTCGTCGCCCGGCGGCCATGTGGAATCGGGTGACGCGGTGCACGACATGATCCGCTTCGTGCGCGCGCCGGTCACCACCATCGGCACCGGCTGGGTGGCCAGCGCCGGCACGCATGTGTTCCTCGCCGCACCGAAGCAGCGCCGCCTGTGCCTGCCCAACACGCGCTTCATGATCCACCAGCCGGCCGGCGGCGCCGGCGGGCGCGCCTCCGACATCGCGATCCAGGCCAAGGAGATCATCAAGACCCGCGAGCGCATCGCCCGCGTGATCGCGCGCGAGACCGGCCACAAGCTCGAGAAGGTGCTGGCCGACATGGAGCGCGACTACTGGATGAGCGCCGAAGAGGCGGTGGCCTACGGCATCGTCTCGCGCGTCGTCGAGCAGCAGAAGGAACTCGGCTGACGCCGGCCGGAGCGCATGCGATGAGCGAGCCCACACCCGACGACGTTCGCAGCTTCATCGCGGCGGGCCTGGACTGCCAGCACCTGGAGGTGGAGGGCGACGGGCGGCATTTCTTCGCCACCATCGTCTCGGCCGCCTTCGACGGGCTGCCCAAGGTGCGGCGCCACCAGGCGGTCTACGCCGCGCTCGGCGATAGAATGCGCGAGCAGATTCACGCCCTGTCGATGAAGACGCTCACGCCCGCCGAATGGGCCGCGCAAGACCCGCGGTCGACCCACCCCCATTGATCCTCCGCTGCCGGGCGGCAGCGGCGGTTGACGGGGTGCGGCCGCACGAGGCAGCGCCGATCGACCTCCCTGGCGCACGGCGCGGTACTCAAATGCCCAGGCTGCCCTCGCCCCGAAAGACCCGCGCATGGACAAGCTGCTGATCCGCGGCGGCCGCCGCCTGAGCGGCGAGATCGCGATCTCGGGCGCCAAGAACGCGGCGCTGCCGGGCCTGGCCGCGGCGCTGCTGTGCGAGCGGCCCGTCACGTTCGCCAACGTGCCGCGGCTGCAGGACGTGAACACCACGCTCAAGCTGCTGCGCAACATGGGCGCAGGGGCCGAGCGTTCTGCGTCGCGGCCCGACGAGGTGAGCGTCGACGCCGGCAGCGTGACCTCGCCCGAGGCGCCGTACGAGCTGGTGAAGACGATGCGTGCAGCGATCGTCGTGCTCGGGCCGCTGCTGGCGCGCTTCGGCGAGGCCACGGTGTCGCTGCCCGGCGGCTGCGCCATCGGCTCGCGGCCGGTGGACCAGCACATCGCGGGCCTCAAGGCCATGGGCGCGCAGATCAGCGTCGAGCACGGCTACATCCTGGCCAAGGCCAAGCGGCTGAAGGGCGCGTCGATCACCACCGACATGATCACCGTCACCGGCACCGAAAACCTGCTGATGGCTGCCACGCTGGCCGAGGGCGAGACGGTGCTCGAAAACGCCGCGCAGGAGCCCGAGGTGGCCGACCTCGCCGAGCTGCTGATCGCGATGGGCGCACGCATCGAGGGCCACGGCACGAGCCGCATCCGCATCCAAGGCGTCGCGTCGCTGCACCCGCCGCGCGAGCCGCACCGCTTCATCGCCGACCGCATCGAGACCGGCACCTTCTGCTGCGCGGTGGCGGCAGCCGGCGGCGACGTGATGCTGCGCGGCGCGAACGCGCAGCACCTCGAGGCGGTGATCGAGCGGCTGCGCGTGGCCGGCGCGAGCATCGACGCGCTGCCCGACGGCATCCGCGTGCGCGCCGAGGGCAGGCCGCATGCGGTGAGCTTTCGCACCAGCGAGTACCCGGCGTTTCCCACCGACATGCAGGCGCAGTTCATGGTCGTCGATGCCATCGCCGACGGCGTGGCGCAGATCTCCGAGACGATCTTCGAGAACCGCTTCATGCACGTGAACGAGCTGCTGCGGCTCGGTGCCGAGATCGAGATCGACGGCCGCACGGCGATGGTCCGCGGCGTGCCGCGTCTCTCGGGCGCCACCGTGATGGCCACCGACCTGCGCGCCTCGGCGAGCCTGGTCATCGCCGGGCTGGTGGCCGAGGGCGAGACGCTGGTCGACCGCATCTACCACCTCGACCGCGGCTACGAGCGCATGGAAGACAAGCTGCGCCGCGTCGGCGCCGACATCGAGCGTGTGAAATGACTCCCCCCCGAAGCGCCTTCGGCGCCTCCCCCTCGAGGGGGCGCCGCCAGCGGCCCGGCAGAGCCGGTTCCGCGGCGGCCGCTCGGCTGCTCTCGTTTCATGCGTCGCGGGTCGCGCGAAGCGAAGCGGAGCCATGCGCATGAATGCCATCACACTCGCGCTGAGCAAAGGCCGCATCTTCGACGACACGCTGCCGCTGCTGGCCAAGGCCGGCATCCGCGTGCTCGAGGATCCCGAGACCTCGCGCAAGCTGATCCTGCCCACCAACCGCGCCGACCTGCGCGTGGTGCTGGTGCGCGCGAGCGACGTGCCCACCTACGTGGAATACGGCGGCGCCGACTTCGGCGTTGCCGGGCTCGACGTGCTGCTCGAACACGGCGCAGCGTCGGGCCACGGCGGCACGCGGCTCTATCAGCCGCTGGACCTCGGCATCGCGCGCTGCCGGCTCAGCGTGGCCACGCGCGCCGACTTCGACTACCCCGCCGCCGTGCGCCAGGGTTCGCGCATCCGCGTCGCCACCAAGTACGTGCAGCTCGCGCGCCAGCATTTCGCCGACAAGGGCGTGCACGTCGACCTGATCAAGCTCTACGGCTCGATGGAGCTGGCGCCGCTGACCGGCCTGGCCGATGCGATCGTCGATCTGGTGTCCACCGGCAGCACGCTCAAGGCCAACCAGCTCGTCGAGGTGGAGCGCATCATGGACATCAGCGCGCGGCTGGTGGTCAACCCCACCTCGCTGAAGCTCGAGCGCGAGGCGCTGCGGCCGATCCTGAACGCGCTCGCTGCCGCATGCGGAGCGTCGACGTGAGCCGCGTGGCCATCTCGCGCCTGTCCACGAGCGATGCCGACTTCGAGGCGCATTTCGCGAAGCTGCTGCACTGGTCGGCCGAGACCGACGGCGCGATCGAAAGCGCGGTCGCGGCGATCATCGCCGACGTGCGCCAGCGCGGCGACACGGCGGTGCTCGAATACACGGCGAAGTTCGACGGCGTGCGCGCCGCGTCGGTGGCCGATCTCGAGATCGGCCGCGACGAACTGGCTCGCGCCTTCGACAACCTGCCGCCGGCGCAACGCGACGCGCTGAGCGCCGCCGCGGCCCGCGTGCGCCGCTACCACGAGCAGCAGCTGCAGGCCACCAGCCGGAGCTGGCAGATGCGCGACGACGACGGCACGCTGCTCGGCCAGAAGGTAACGCCGCTCGACCGCGTGGGCATCTACGTGCCGGGCGGCAAGGCGGCGTATCCGTCGAGCGTGCTGATGAACGCGATACCCGCGCAGGTGGCGGGCGTCGGCGAGATCGTGATGGTGGTGCCGACGCCGGCGCGTCGCGACGGCACACCGGGCGATACGAAGGGCGAACGCAATGCGCTCGTGCTCGCCGCGGCGCACCTGAGCGGCGCGCACCGCGTGTTCGCGGTCGGCGGCGCGCAGGCGGTGGCTGCGCTCGCCTGGGGCACCGCAACCATCCCGCGCGTCGACAAGATCACCGGGCCGGGCAATGCCTATGTGGCGAGCGCCAAGCGCCGCGTGTTCGGCCAGGTGGGCATCGACATGATCGCCGGCCCGAGCGAGATCCTGGTGCTGGCCGACGGCAGCACGCCGGCCGACTGGGTGGCGATGGACCTCTTCAGCCAGGCCGAGCACGACGAGCTGGCGCAGAGCATCCTGCTCGCGCCCGATGCGGCCTATCTCGACGCCGTGCACACCGCGATCGACCGGCTGCTGCCCGAGATGCCGCGGCGCGACGTGATCCGCGCCTCGCTCGAAGGCCGCGGCGCGCTGATCCGCACGCGCTCGATGGAAGAAGCCTGCGCGATCGGCAACCGCATCGCGCCCGAGCACCTGGAGATCAGCTCGCGCGAGCCGCAGCGCTGGGAGCCGCTGCTCAGGCACGCCGGCGCGATCTTCCTCGGCGCGTACACCAGCGAGAGCCTCGGCGACTACTGCGCCGGGCCCAACCACGTGCTGCCGACCTCGGGCACCGCGCGCTTTTCTTCGCCGTTGGGCGTCTACGACTTCGTCAAGCGGTCGAGCCTGATCGAGGTGAGTGCGGCCGGCGCGCAGGTGCTGGGGCCGGTGGCCTCAGCGCTGGCGCACGGCGAGGGGCTGCAGGCGCATGCGCGGGCCGCTGAGATGCGGCTGAAGGCCAGGGACGCGAAATGACGCCGCTCGCCGACCGCATCGCCCGCGTGATCCGGCAGGACGTGCAGGCCATGCACGGCTACGCGATCCAGCCCAGCGCCGGGCTGGTGAAGCTCGATGCGATGGAAAACCCGTTCCGCCTGCCCGAGCCGCTGCAGCGCGAACTCGGTGAGCGGCTCGCGCGGGTGGCGATCAACCGTTATCCGTCGCAATGCGTGGCCGACGTGGTGGCCGCGCTGTCGCGCCACGTGCAGCTGAGCGCAGGCTGCAAGATGATCCTCGGCAACGGCTCCGACGAACTGATCGACCTGCTCGCGGTGGCCTGCGACGTGCCCGGCGCCGGCATCCTGGCGCCGCTACCGGGCTTCGTGATGTACGAGATGTCGGCCAGGCTGCGCGGGCTGCGTTTCACCGGCGTGCCGCTGACGGCCGACTTCGAGCTCGACCGCGCGGCGATGCTGGCGGCCATCGAGCGCGAGCGCCCGTCGCTGACCTACATCGCCTACCCGAACAACCCGACCGCGAACCTGTGGAGCGATGCGGTGATCGACGACATCGTTGCCGCGGTCGGCGCGCAGCAGGGGCTGGTGGTGTTCGACGAGGCCTATCAGCCGTTCAGCTCGCGCACCTGGCTGCCGCGCATGGCAGCCCACCCGCACGTGCTGGTGCTGCGCACGCTGAGCAAGTTCGGCCTCGCCGGCGTGCGCCTGGGCTACCTGTGCGGCCATGCCGCGCTGATCGACGAAATCGACAAGGTGCGGCCGCCGTACAACGTGAGCGTGCTCAATGCCGAGGCCACGCTGTTCGCGCTAGCCCATGCCGACGAATACGCGCGCCAGGCGGCGGTGCTGCGCAGCGAGCGCGAGCGGCTGCAACGCGCGCTGTACGAGCTGCCCGGCGCGAAGCCGTACCCCAGCGAGGCCAACATGATCCTGGTGCGCGTGCCCGACGCGAAGCGCGCGTTCGACGGCATGAAGGCCCGCGGCGTGCTGGTGAAGAACGTGTCGGCGCTGCACCCGCTGCTGGCCAACTGCCTGCGCCTGACCGTCGGCGCACCCGACGAGAACACCCTGATGATCGAGGCGCTGAAAGCGAGCCTGTGATGACCCAACGCATCGCCGACGTCCAACGCAACACCAAGGAAACGCAGATCCGCGTGCGCGTCGACCTCGACGGCAGCGGCGCCGCGCAGCTTGCCACCGGCATCGGCTTCTTCGACCACATGCTCGACCAGGTGGCGCGGCACGGCCTGATCGATCTGCTCGTCGACGCCAAGGGCGACCTGCACATCGACGGCCACCATCTGGTGGAGGACGTGGGCATCACGCTCGGCCAGGCGGTGGCCAAGGCCGTGGGCGACAAGGCCGGCATCGCGCGCTACGGCCATGCCTACGTGCCGCTCGACGAGGCGCTGTCGCGCGTGGTGATCGACTTCTCCGGCCGGCCCGGGCTGCACATGCGCGTGCCGTTCAGGTCGGGCATGGTGGGCGGCTTCGACACCCAGCTCGTCTACGAGTTCTTCCAGGGCTTCGCCAACCACGCGATGGTCACGCTGCACATCGACAACCTGCACGGCGACAACGCGCACCACCAGTGCGAGACGGTGTTCAAGGCCTTCGGCCGTGCGCTGCGCATGGCCGCGAGCGCGGATGCGCGCAGCGCGGGCGTGGTGCCGTCGACCAAGGGCACATTGCAAGGCTAGCGATGCAACGCACCGTCGCGGTCGTCGACTACGGCATGGGCAACCTGCGCTCGGTGTCGCAGGCGCTGATGCACGTGGCCGCAGGCACCGACTCCCGCGTCGTGGTCACCGCGTCGGCCAGCGAGGTGCTGGCCGCCGAGCGCGTGGTGCTGCCGGGCCAGGGCGCGATGCGCGACTGCATGGCCGAGCTGCAGCGCTCGGGCCTCGAGCCGGCGGTGCGCGACGCGGCGCAGCGCAAGCCGCTCTTCGGCGTGTGCGTGGGCATGCAGATGCTGCTCGAGCACAGCGAGGAACAAGACACGCCGGGCCTTGGCCTCGTGCCCGGCCGCGTGCTGCGCTTTCGCCTCGAAGGGCGGCTGCAGGCCGACGGCAGCCACTTCAAGGTGCCGCAGATGGGCTGGAACGAGGTCTGGCCCGCGCGCCACGGTGATGTTCGCCATGCGCTGTGGGCCGGTGTGCCCGGTGGCGCGTTCTTCTACTTCGTCCACAGCTACTACGCCTGCCCGTCTGACGAGCGCCACACGGCCGCCGAAGCCGACTACGGCGGCCGCTTTACCTGCGCGATCGCCCGGGATAATATTTTTGCCACGCAGTTCCACCCCGAGAAGAGCTCGCAACACGGCCTGACCCTCTACCGGAACTTCCTGTCCTGGATGCCCTGAGCGCCGCGCGCGGCGCCCGCAGCGATGCGCCGGACGCACCTCCACACCCATAGCCCGATCACTTCCGCGAACCCCGTGCGCGTCGAGCCATGCTGTTGATCCCGGCCATCGACCTCAAGGACGGCAAGTGCGTGCGCCTCGAACAAGGCGACATGAAAGCCGTCACCACCTTCGGCGACAACCCGGCCGCGATGGCCCGGCGCTGGGTCGACGCCGGTGCGCGCCGGCTGCACCTGGTGGACTTGAACGGCGCGTTCGCCGGCCGGCCGGTCAACGAGAGCGCGGTCAAGGCCATCCTGCGCGAGGTCGGCGACGAGATCCCGGTGCAGCTCGGCGGCGGCGTGCGCGACCTCGACACCATCGAGCGCTACCTCGACGACGGGCTCAGCTACATCATCATCGGTACCGCCGCGGTCAAGAACCCCGGCTTCATGAAGGATGCCTGCAGCGCCTTCGGCGGCCACATCATCGTCGGCCTCGACGCCAAGGACGGCAAGGTCGCCACCGACGGCTGGAGCAAGCTCACCGGCCACGAGGTGGTCGACCTGGCCAAGAAGTTCGAGGACTACGGCGTCGAAGCCGTGATCTACACCGACATCGGCCGCGACGGCATGCTCACCGGCATCAACGTCGAGGCCACGGTCAAGCTCGCGCAGGCGCTGACGATTCCGGTGATCGCATCGGGCGGGCTGGCGGGCATGGCCGACATCGAGAAACTCTGCGGCGTGGCCTCCGAAGGCATCAGCGGCGTGATCTGCGGCCGCGCGATCTACAACGGCGCGCTCGATTTCACTTCGGCGCAGAAGCGCGCCGACGAACTGCTGCCGGACTGACGGCGTCTTGCGTTTTCCTTCCTAACCGGCCCGCTCGACGGGCGCTGCCGTGCTCGCCAAACGCATCATTCCCTGCCTCGACGTGACCGGTGGCCGCGTGGTCAAGGGCGTCAACTTCGTCGAGCTGCGCGACGCCGGCGACCCGGTGGAGATCGCCGCGCGCTACAACGAGCAGGGCGCCGACGAGCTGACCTTCCTCGACATCACCGCCACCAGCGACGAGCGCGACGTGATCCTGCACATCATCGAGGCGGTGGCCTCGCAGGTGTTCATCCCGCTCACCGTGGGCGGCGGCGTGCGCAGCGTGGCCGACGTGCGGCGGCTGCTCAACGCCGGCGCCGACAAGGTCAGCTTCAACTCGGCCGCGGTGGCCAACCCGCAGGTGATCGCCGACGCCTCCGACAAGTACGGCGCGCAGTGCATCGTGGTGGCCATCGACGCCAAGCGCCGCAAAGGTGATGACCTCGCCGCGCGCGGCCCGGGCTGGGACGTCTACACGCACGGCGGCCGCAAGAACGTGGGGCTCGACGCCGTGGCCTGGGCGCGGCAGATGGCCGCGGCCGGCGCCGGCGAGATCCTGCTCACCAGCATGGACCGCGACGGCACCAAGATCGGCTTCGACCTCGAGCTCACGCGCGCCGTCGTCGACGCGGTGCCGGTGCCGGTGATCGCCTCGGGCGGCGTCGGCGCGCTGGAGCATCTGGTCGACGGCATCCGCATCGGCGGCGCCGACGCCGTGCTGGCGGCGAGCATCTTCCATTACGGCGAGTTCACCGTCGGGCAGGCCAAGGCACTGCTGGCATCGCATGGCGTTGCGGTGCGGCCGTGAGTCGGGCGCGATCGCCGGGCGGGTTATCTTGCAAGGCCGCGCTGCCGCATGAGGTACGCATCGTCGGCGGACGCTGGAAGCGCAGCGTGCTGCCGGTGCGCGATGCGCCCGGCCTGCGGCCGACGCCGCAGCGCGTGCGCGAGCAGCTGTTCAACTGGTTGGGGCAGGACCTCACCGGCTGGCGTTGCCTCGATGCCTTCGCCGGCAGCGGCGCGCTCGGTTTCGAGGCGGGTTCGCGCGGCGCGGCCGAGGTCGTGCTGCTCGAACGCGAGCCGGCCTTGGTGGCGAGCTTGCGCGCGACCCAGGCGCGACTGGGCGCCAGCCACTTGCGCATCGAGCGCGCCGAGACGCTGGCCTGGATGCGGCAGGCAGCGCCGCAGTCGTTCGACCTCGTGCTGCTGGACCCACCGTTCGACGCCCCTTGGCGCGCCGAGGCCATCGCGGCCGCCGCGCCTCTCGTGCGTGTGAGCGGCTACTTGTATGTCGAAGGGCCGGTGGCCTTGGCCGAGCCGCCGCCGGGCTTCGAGCTCTGGCGCCACGACCGGGCCGGTGCGGTGCATGTTCAGGTGCTGCGCCGCAACAGCTAAACTGCCCCGGGAGGAGTGCACCATGGCGCCACGCAGCCCGCTGATCGCAATCTACCCCGGCACCTTCGACCCGATGACGCTGGGGCACGAAGACCTCATGCGGCGCGCCTCGCGCCTGTTCGACAAGCTGCTGCTGGCGGTGGCGGCCGGCCACCACAAGCGCACGATGTTCACCATCGCCGAGCGCATCGAGATCGCCAACGAGGTCGCGAAACCCTATCCGAACGTCGAGGTGGTGGCTTTTCGCGGGCTGCTGCGCGACTTCGTGGTCGAGTCGGGCGGCAAGGTGGTGGTGCGCGGGCTGCGCGCGGTGAGCGACTTCGAATACGAGTTCCAGATGGCCGGCATGAACCGCCAGCTGATGCCCGAGGTGGAAACGATCTTCATGACGCCGTCGGACCAGTTCCAGTTCGTCAGCGGCACCTTCGTGCGCGAGATCGCGATGCTCGGCGGCGACGTGTCGAAGTTCGTCGCGCCGTCGGTGCTCAGCCGGCTACGCGACCGCGTGACCAACGGCGAGCAGGCCTGATCCGCTGCCGTCGGGAGCCGGCCATGGCGCTGATGATCACCGACGAGTGCATCAACTGCGATGTCTGCGAGCCCGAGTGCCCGAACGATGCCATCTCGCTCGGCGAATCGATCTACGAGATCGACCCCGACCGCTGCACCGAATGCGTCGGCCATTTCGCCGAACCGCAATGCGTGCAGCTGTGCCCGGTGGCCTGCATTCCGGTGAACCCGAAGCGCGTGGAGACGCGCGAGCAACTGATGAGCAAGTTCGACCGGCTGGTGCGCGCGCGCGCCGACGCCGGCGCCTGAGCCTTCGTCAGCCCGCCGGCTGCAGCGCCTTGAGCGGCGGCGTGAGCCGCGAATCCTCGTGCGTGCGGCGGCCGTCGCCCTTGCGCGGCGCCTTGGGCCGCGGCGCCTTCTCGGGCGCGCTCGCGGCGCGCGACGGGCCGATGTGCCCGGCACCTTGCCGCTGCGTGGCGTTCTCGCGCTGCCTGCGCTCGCGGCTCATCGCCTCGGCCAGCTTGGCGTCGCGCGCGGCAACCAGCTGCGCGTCGTGGCGCTGGTCGGCCGTGCGTGCGTCGTCGACCACGAGCGTGACCGCCGCCGCGCACGGCGACTGCGAGTAGCTGCTGCCGCAGCGGTAGATGCGCTCCTGCGCCAGCGCCGGCGAGCCCGCCACGCAGGCGCACAGCGCGAGCGCGACGATCGCCTTCATGGCTGCGGCGCCGGAGAGGGGTTGGCACCGGCATCCGCCGCCTTCGCGGCGGGGGTCGGCTTGGCGGGCTTGACGTGCAGCTTCATCATCGCGCGCTCCATCGGGCCGTCGATCAGCAGCGGCAGCGCATCGAGCGAGCGCACGATGCACTGCTGGATCTCTACGCGTTCCTCGGGGCGCGGCGTGCGCAGCACCCAATCGACCACCTCGGCCTTCACGCCCGGATGGCCCACGCCCAGGCGCAGGCGCCAGAAGTCGGGGCTGCCGAGCTGCGCCAGGATGTCCTTCAGCCCGTTGTGCCCGGCGGCGCCGCCGCCTTGCTTGAGCTTCATCTGGCCGGGCGGCAGGTCGATCTCGTCGTGCACGACGAGGATCTCCGCCGGCGCGATCTTGAAGAAGCGCGCCAGCGCGGCGACCGACTTGCCCGACAGGTTCATGTAGGTCTGCGGCTCGAGCAGCCACAACGGCCCGCTCTCGCGGTTCACGCGCGCCACCAGGCCGTGATAGGCGCGCTCGCGCGCCAGCGTCGCGCCGAGCTTGCGCGCGGCCGCGTCGAGCCACCAGAAGCCGGCGTTGTGCCGCGTGTCTTCGTATTCGCTGCCGGGGTTGCCGAGGCCGACGATCAATCGAATCATGATGGCGGCGATTATCCGTGGCGCCCCGGCATGAAAAAGCCCCGCCGAGGCGGGGCCTGGACACACCCTCTCGGGGGAAGGCGCTTCACTTCTTCTTCTTGTCGTCCTTGCCGGCGGCGGGGGCCGGAGCCGCGGCCTTGGCCTTGGCCGCAGCGGGCGCGGCAGCAGGTGTGGCGGCCGGCGCGGCACCGGCGGCCGGCGCGGCACCCGCCGCCCCGGCGGCGCCTTCGGCGGTCGCGGCGGCTTCCTCTTCCTCGACCTTCGGCGTCGTGACGGCCACGATCACCGGGTTGAGCTTGCCGTGGCGAACCACGCGCACGCCGGCCGGCGCAACGATGTCGGACACGTGCAGCGACTGGCCCTTGACCAGGCCGCTCAGGTCGACGGCGATGAACTCGGGCAGCTGCGCCGCCAGGCACTCGATCTCGACCTCGTTGGCGACGTGGCTCACCAGGCACTTGTCGGTCTTCACCGCCGGCGCGTTTTCCTCGCCGCTGTAGTGCAGCGGCACCTTCATGCGCAGCCGGGTCGAATCGTCGACGCGCTGGAAGTCCACGTGCAGCACCTGCTGCTTCCACGGGTGCATCTGGAAGTCGCGCAGCAGCACCTTCTGCGACTTGCCGTCCATCTCCATCTCGAGCAGCGTCGAGTGGAAGGCTTCCTTCTTCAGCGCGTGGATCAGCGCGTTGTGATCGAGCTCGATCGTGCGCGGGTCACCCCCGCCGTAGACGATGCCCGGCACCTTGCCGGTGTTGCGCAGGCGGCGGCTCGCTCCGGTCCCCTGCTGTGTGCGCTCGAAAGCGACGAATTTCATGATTCACTCCGAATGTTGACAACGAAAGCGGGTTCGCTAACGCGAACCCTGTCCGGTTGCGGCTCCTTCGGAGCCGGAACGCGAGCGCCCGCGACCAGGCGACTCGAGACAACGATAGCGGGTTCGCCAGCGCGAACCCTTTTCGGTGATGGTCCCTCCGGGACCGGCTTGGTCTCCTAGAAGTTGTTGTTTTGTTCTGCGAACAGCGACGTCACCGACTCGCCATCGGAGATGCGCCGGATCGTCTCGGCGAACAGGAACGCCACCGACAGCTGGCGGATCTTGGCGCAGCCCTGCGCCTCGGCCGACAGCGGGATCGTGTTGGTGATCACCACCTCGTCGAGCTGGCTCGCCGCGATGCGCGGAATCGCCGGCCCCGAGAACACCGGGTGCGTGCAATACGCGTACACGCGCTTGGCGCCGCGCGCCTTCAGCACCTCGGCCGCCTTCACCAGCGTGCCGGCGGTGTCGATCATGTCGTCCATGATCACGCAGTTGCGGCCTTCGATCTCGCCGATCACGTGCATCACCTCCGACACGTTGGCCGCGGCGCGGCGCTTGTCGATGATGGCCAGGTCGCTGCCGAGCTGCTTGGCCAGTGCGCGCGCGCGCACCACGCCGCCCACGTCGGGCGACACCACCACCAGGTCGGGGTAGGCCTTGCTCTTCAGATCGGACAGCAGCACCGGCGAGGCGTAGATGTTGTCGACCGGGATGTCGAAGAAGCCCTGGATCTGGTCGGCGTGCAGGTCCATCGTCAGCACGCGCTCGACGCCCACGGTTTCGAGCAGGTTGGCCACCACCTTGGCGCTGATCGGCACGCGCGTGCTGCGCGGGCGGCGGTCCTGCCGGGCATAGCCGAAGTACGGGATCACGGCGGTGATGCGGCGCGCGCTGGCGCGCTTGAGCGCATCGACCATGATCAGCAGCTCCATCAGGTGCTCGTTGGTCGGCGCACTGGTGGGCTGCACCACGAACACGTCGCGCGCGCGCACGTTCTGCTGGATCTCGACGTCGACCTCGCCGTCGGAGAAGCGCGAGACCTTCGCCTTGCCCAGCTCGACCGACAGCGACGAAGCGATCTCGCGGGTCAGCGCCGGATTGGCGTTGCCGGTGAACAGGACGGTGTTGAAGAGCACGGCGCGGTCCGGGGGCAGGCAGCGGTCAAGGGCGGCGACAAGGTTCGGCGGGAGATTTGGCAGGGGAGGAAGGACTCGAACCCTCGCATGTCGGAATCAAAATCCGATGCCTTAACCAACTTGGCGACTCCCCTACACAGGACCCGGCTCGCGCCGCGCCCTCGAAAGAACCGGTTCAGTCTGCCCACGCCCTCAGCGGATGCGCAACCAGACTGCGGCACATGCGGCCCACCCAACCCGGCGGCAGATCTGCCGCCGTGAATGTCGCCACAGGTCGGTCGCCCGTGCCGGCCCTTGCGAACACCGCGCTGCCCGAGCCCGACATGCGGCTGTTGCCGAAGCGGGCCTGCAGCCACTGAGCCACCTCGCCGACCTGCGGGCAGCGGCCGATGGCCACCGGCTGCAGGTCGTTGCGGCCGAACCCCGCGGCTGTGCTCACGCCCAGCTGGGTGTCTGCAAGAAAGTCCGCAAGTATAACAGCCGGTGTCTGGCGCTCGAGCTCGGCGCTGCCGAAGATCTCAGCGGTGCCGAGGCCTTGCGCAGGCTTCACGACGGCCAGCCACAGCGGCGGCAGATCGATCGGCGTCAGCCGCTCGCCGATGCCTTCGACGAAGGCCGCGCGCCCGCCGATGAAGAACGGCACGTCGGCGCCGAGTGGCAGCGCCAGCGCTGCCAGGCGCTCGCGCGGCCAGTTCAGGCCCCACAGGCGGTTCAGCGCCAGCAGCGTGGTGGCGGCGTCGGAGCTGCCGCCGCCGAGGCCCGCGCCCCAGGGCACGGTCTTGTCGATGCTGATGTCGGCGCCCAGGCGCGTGCCGCTCGCGCCCTGCAGCGCACGCGCCGCGCGCAGGCACAGGTCGTCGGCCGGCAGCACGCGGCCGAGGTCGTGCCGCTGCAGTTGGCCGTCGTCGCGCCGCTCGACGTGCAGCGTGTCGGCCCAGTCGATCAGCGCGAACACCGATTGCAGCAGGTGGTAGCCGTCGCTGCGCCGGCCCACGATGTGCAGGAACAGGTTGACCTTGGCCGGCGCGCTCAGGTCGTACAGCGCCTTCATGGCGCGGCTTCCTCCAGCCGCGCACGCAGGGTCACCACCGGCGGCGCCTCGCGCCGGGCCTCGACCAGGCCGTCGGCAAAGCGTTCGAGCCGCACCTGCCAGCCGAGCTGCTCGAAGCCGCTGGCCGGTGCGGGCAGGGCGGCGGAGGCGGCGCCCGGCCAGGGCCGCCCGCGCAGCCAGTCGAACAGCGCCGCCATCGGCAGGCGCTCGCCGAGCGTCTGGGCGGCGAGGTCGTCGAGGTCGGCGAACTGCGCGCGAGCACTGCCCGAGCGCAGCACCGTGGCCACCGGCGACCACTGCGCCTCGGCCAGCGTGTCACCCAGCGGTGAACTCAGGCGCAGCACACCGAGGCGCGCATCGCCGCGCAGTTCGAAGGCGGCGGTGACCGCGCGCACGGGATCGCTGTCGACGCGCACCGCCAGCCGCCCGGCCAGACGCGGCGCGTCGGCCGGTGGCTCGGGCAGCGATGCGCAGCCGGCCAGGAGTGCTGCGGTGAAACCGAGCGCGCGAATCAAGCAGGCCGCGGCCCGCCCCGCCCGCGCGCGGCGATTCACAGATGAACTCTCAGGCGGGCGAGCGTGTCGCGCAGCACCTCGTTGCCGGCGTCGCGGCCACGCGCGTCGCCCCAGATGCGGCGGGCTTCGTCGCGCCGGCCGGTGGCCCACAGCACCTCGCCCAGGTGGGCGGCGATCTCGGTGTCGGGCCGCGCCGAGTAGGCCTTGCGCAGCAGGCGCACGGCCTCGTCGCGGTTGCCGGAGCGAAATTCCAGCCAGCCCATGCTGTCGATGATGAACGGGTCGGTCGGCTGCAGCTCGAGCGCGCGCTGCAGCAGCTTGCGCGCCTCGTCGAGGCGCTGGCTGCGATCGGCCAGCGAGTAGCCGAGCGCGTTGTGCGCATGCGCATGGTCGGGCTTCAGCGCGATCACCTGGCGCAGCAGGCGCTCCATGTCGGCATGGCGATCGAGCTTGTCTTCCACCATCGCCTGCTCGTAGAGCAGGTCGGCGTCGCCGGTGAAGCGCTTGTTGGCGGCGGCCAGCACCTCGGCGGCCTCGCGCCAGCGCTTGACCTCGCGCAGCACCTGCGCTTCGGCGAGCATCTTGGCGCGGCCTTCGTCTTCGGTGCGCTCGGGCACCTGGCGGATCAGCTCGCGCGCCTGCTGCAGCTTGCCCTGGCGGGCGAGCAGCGTGGCGCGGCGGCTCTGCACCTCGAGTGCGCGCTTGGGATCGTCGATCTTCGCCAGCCAGCCTTCGGCGGCCTTGAGGTCGCCGCGCTGCTCGGCAATCTGCGCCAGCAGCAGCCAGGCCTGCGTGAGGCCGCGATCGTCGCCGTCGGCGCCATCGTCGTCGGCCGCCGCATCGGGCTGCTTCTGCGCCAGCTCGGTGTAGCGCAGCAGCGCTGCTTCGGCTTCCTTGAACTGGCGCATGTCGAGCCGCAGCGCGCCGAGCGTCAACCAGGGCGCCGCGAGCTGCGGCTCGGCGCGGGTGACGATGTCGAGCTGCTGCGTCGCCTCGGCATAACGCTGCGACTGCGTGAGCGCGCGCACGTAGGCCAGGCGCAGCGGCGCGTCGACCTTGTCTTGCGCCAGGAACTGCGTGGCGATGCGTTCGGCCGCCGGCTGCTGCGGCATCAGGTCGAGCGCCAGCAGGTACGGCCCCGGCGCAGCGGGATCGTCGGCGGCGGCCTGCTCGGCGAACTCGAGCGCCTTGCCCGAGTTGCTCGCGGCATGCCAGCCGCGCGCCATCGCCACGCGGGCGGCGGTGCGCGTCTCGGGCACATCGCGATAGGGCGCGAGCCACTGCTCGAGCAGCGTGGCCACCTTCTGCCGATCGTCCACTCGCGACAGCAATCGCGGCGTGGCGGTGATCAGGCCGCTGCGCTGGTCGGCCGGCAGCGCCGAGATCCAGCCCTTCAGCGGTTCGGCCACCTCGTCGAGCCGGTTCAGCGCGATCAGGATCTGGATCTGGTAGCGGCGCGCATCGACCGACGCCGGCTTGGCCTGGCGCCAGGCCTTCGCCGCGGCGAGCGCCTGCTCGCCGGCCCGCGCCTGCAGCGCGATGTCGACCGCGCGCTGGTACAGGCTGTCGTCGCCGGTGCGCTTGGCGGCGTCGAGCACCACCTCGTAGGCCGTGCCCGCGCGCCCGGCGCGCATCTCGATCTCGCCGATCAGCAGTTGATAGAACAGCGGCGAGTCGAGCGTCGAGTTCTCCACCGGCTCGGGCTGCGCGGTCTGGCCCAGCGCCGGCCAGATGGTGCAGCACCACGCGAGCGCCGCGGCCATCGGCAGGCGTTGCAGCAGGCGTCGTACGGGCACTTGGGGCGTTCTCCGGCACGTGGGCCGACCATTCTAGGTCGCTGCCCCAGACGCGATCGCGATAATTCCTGCATGGACCCCCGAGCTCACTGCGTTCGCTGCCCCCCGAGGGGGCGCTCAGCGCCCTTCGGGCGGCCGGGCGGGCGCTGATGCCCGAACTGCCCGAGGTCGAAGTCACGCGAATCGGGCTCGCCGATCGCCTGGCCGGCGCCACGGTGCTCGGCGTGCGGCGGGGCAAGGCGCTGCGCTGGCCGCTCGGTTGCCGGCCCGATGCGTTGCGCGGCATGACCATCGGCACGCTGGCGCGACGCGGCAAATACATCTGGATGCCTTTGGCTGCAGCGTCGGGGCGGCAGGCGGGTCTGCTGTGGCACCTGGGCATGTCGGGCTCGCTGGCGCTGCTGGCGCCAGGCGCCCCGGCAGGCGCGCACGATCACTTCGACCTGCTCACCAGCGCCGGCACGCTGCGCCTGACCGATCCGCGGCGCTTCGGCGCCGTCGTGTGGTCGGCCTCGCTCGACGCCGACCCGGCGCGCCGGCTGCTCGACAAGCTCGGGCCCGAGCCGTTCGATCCCGGGGTCAGCGCCGACACGCTGCGCGCGGCCTGCGCGCGCCGGCGCACATCGATCAAGGCCGCGCTGCTGTCGGGCGAGCTTGTGGTCGGGGCCGGCAACATCTACGCCTGCGAAGCGCTGTTCGCGGCCGGCATCGACCCGCGTGCGCGCTGCCACACGCTGGGCCGCGCGCGGCTGGCGCGGCTGCTCGACGCCGTGCGACAGGTGCTCGCGCGCGCGATCGAACTCGGCGGCTCGACGCTGCGCGACTTCCGCGACGCGCACGGCGTGGCCGGCAGCTTCCAGGCGGTGGCCCAGGTCTATGGCCGCGAAGGCGAGGCCTGCCCGCGCTGCGGCACGACGATCCGACGCATCGTTCAGGCCCAGCGCTCGACCTACTTCTGCCCACGCTGCCAGCGCCGCTGAATGCGGGCGTCGAGTGCGCGCGGCGAGTGCGCTGCGCACTATGTGGCGGCCCCGCCGCAGCGGCTGTCAGCAGATGTATCGCCTGTCCTCGTGGGCGAGGGGCCTGCGCTAGCATGCCTCGCGCTCACCCGTGACGATCCCGCAGGCATGACTTCGACTCTCGCGCGCCGCCTCGATGCGCTGGCCGACTGGCGCCGCGTGCTCGACCGTGCCGTCGAGGAATTCGCCGCCTTCCTGGCCGACAAGGAGCTGCGCGACAGCCATGCCGCGTCGCAAGTCGATGCGCTGCGCCAGCGCCTGGCCAGCGATCGCCTGGTGCTCGCCTTCGTGGCCGAGTTCTCGCGCGGCAAGTCGGAGCTGATCAACGCGATCTTCTTCGCCGATGCCGGCCGCCGCGTGCTGCCGGCCACGCCGGGGCGCACCACGATGTGTCCGGTGGAGCTGGCCTGGGAGCCCGAGCAAAGCGCCGGCATCACGCTGCTGCCGATCGACACGCGCTTGCGCACGCTCTCGCTGGCCGAGCTGCGCGAGCGCGCCGATCTGTGGCAGCGCATCGAGCTGCCGCCGGCCGATGCCGATGCGCTGGCCGAGGCGCTGGCCGAGGTGAAGCGCACGATCCATGTCTCGATCCAGGAGGCGCGCGCGCTCGGCTTCTGGAGCGACGAACACCCCGACGACAACCCGCCGCAGACGGCCGACGGCAAGGTCGAGGTGCCGGCCTGGCGCCACGTGCTGATCAACTACCCGCATCCGCTGCTCAAGCGCGGCCTGGTGGTGATCGACACGCCGGGCCTCAACGCCATCGGTGCCGAGCCCGAGCTGACGCTGGGCCTGCTGCCGTCGGCGCATGCCACGGTGTTCGTGCTCGGTGCCGACACCGGCGTCACCAAGTCGGACCTCGAGATCTGGCGCGAGCACCTCGACGGGCGCGCGCTCGAGCGCTTCGTGGTGCTGAACAAGATCGACACGCTGGCCGACCCGCTGTCGACGCCCGACGAGGTGCAGGCGCAGATCCGCAGCCAGTGCGAGCAGGTGGCGCAGACGCTGCAGGTCGACGGCTCGCGCATCTTCCCGCTGTCGGCGCGCGATGCGCTGAGCGCGCGCGTGTCAGGCGACGAGGCCGCGCTCGCCGCGAGCCGCCTGCCGGCGCTGGAAGAGGCGCTGTCGGCACAGCTGATGCCGCAGCGCAGCGCGGTGATCGGGCGCATCGCGGTCGACGGCATGGCGCTGCTGCAGCAGCAGGCCGTGCGCCGGCTGAACGACCAGCGCCGCCAGCTCGCCGAGCAGATGCTCGAGCTGCAGGGCCTGCGCGGCAAGAGCGGCGCCAAGGTCAAGCTGATGCTCGGGCGCACGCAGGCCGACGCGGCCGACTTCGAGAAGTGCACCGTGCGCCTGTCGGCGCTGAAGGCGGTGCACACGCGCCAGCTCAAGCAGGTGATGCTGCTGCTGTCGAGCGACCGCGTGCGCGACGAGGTCGAGCAGATGCGCAAGGCCGCCGACTCGAGCTGGTTCAAGCTCGGCGCGCGCAAGGCCTTCGTCGCGCTGGCCGAGCGGCTGCGCAGCATGGTCGCGCAGGCGCAGGTGAAATCGGTCGAGATCGAGCAGATGCTCGGCGGCACCTTCCGCCAGCTCAACGCCGACTTCGGCTTCGCGCTGGCCACCACGCCGGTGCCGGGCATGGACGGCTACCTGAGCGAGCTGACGCTGATCGAGACCAGCTACACCAAGTACCTCGGCGCGGCCAATGCGTGGCGCTTGGCCGAACCCGGCTTCCTCGACCAGTTCCTGCGCATGTTGGTGTCCAAGCTGCGCGTCGTGTTCGAGAACGCGGCTGGCGACATCGAGATGTGGAGCAAGTCCACAACGGCGCAGATCGAGTCGCAGCTGCGCGACCGGCGCCGCGCGTTCAAGCGCCGCAAGGAGGCGCTCGAGCGCATCCAGACCGCCTCAGGCGACCTCGAGCGGCGCATCAGCGAGGTGCAGTCGCAAGACGAGCGGCTGCAGCAGTGGCTGAGCCGCATCGACGCACTGGCCAAGGCGCTGCGCGACCTGGCGGCCTCGCCGCCGCAGATGGACGCCGACGCCGACCGCGGCACGCACCTGTCGCTGGTGAAGGGCAACACGGCGGCGGCCGCCGAGACCGCGAGCAGCCGCGCCTGATGTGCGGCTGATGGGCCGCTCGGCCCGAGCCTCTTCCGGTTTCGCGCGGCGCGTCGTGGCGTGGCAGCGCGCGCACGGCCGCCACGATCTGCCGTGGCAGGGCTCGCGCGACCCGTACCGCGTGTGGCTGTCGGAGATCATGCTGCAGCAGACCCAGGTGGGCACCGTGCTCGCGTACTACGAGCGCTTCCTGGCGCGGTTCCCCGACGTGCAGGCGCTCGCGCGCGCGCCGCTCGACGACGTGCTCGTGCTGTGGAGCGGCCTCGGCTACTACAGCCGTGCGCGCAATCTGCACCGCTGCGCGCAGCAGGTGGTCGACGAGCATGGCGGGCGATGGCCCGCGTCGCGCGACGCGCTCGCAAGGCTGCCCGGCATCGGGCCATCGACCGCGGCGGCGATCGCCGCGTTCTGCCACGGCGAGCGCGTGGCGATCCTCGACGGCAACGTCAAGCGTGTGCTGGCGCGTCACCTCGGCATCAGCGACGACCTCGCGCGCCCGCCTGCGCTGCGCGCGCTGTGGGCCCGGGCCGAGGCGCTGCTGCCCGATGCCGCCGACATGCCGGCCTACACGCAGGGGCTGATGGACCTCGGCGCCACCGTGTGCGTCGCGCGCCGACCGACGTGCGCGGCCTGCCCGCTGCGCGCCGACTGCGTGGCGCATCGCGACGCGCGCGTGCACGAGCTGCCGGTGAAGTCGCGCCCGATCCGGCGCGGCCGGCGCAGCCACGCGCTGCTGTGGCTGCGCTGGCGCGACCAGCTCTTGCTCGTGCGCCGGCCCGAGCGCGGCGTGTGGGCCGGCTTGTGGAGCCTGCCCGAGTTCACCAACCGCTCAGCACTGGCCGATGCGGTGCAGGGCTGGGGCCGTGAGCTGACCGATCTGCCGACGATCCACCACGCGCTGACGCACTTCGACTGGCAGCTGATGCCGGTGCAGGTGCAGCTCCCCGCACGCTGCAGCGTCGCGCGCCGCGAGGCCATCGCCGCCGCGCTGCCCGGGGCGCGCTGGTTCACGCTCACGCAGGCGCTGCAGGCGAGCCTGCCGGCGCCGGTGCGCCGCCTGCTCCAGGCCGCGAGCGCCGACTAGGTGACTCAATCAGGCGATTCGATCAGACCACGCCCTTGCCGCGCAGATACTCGTCGACCAGCCGCAGCCGCATCTGCGGGTCGTCGAGCTCCATCAGCTTCTGCTTGGCGGCCAGCGAGATCGGCAGCAGCTCGCACCAGCGGTTGGCCACCCAGCCGGCATCGTCGAACTGATACGGCTTGGTGAACGGCGAGCCGCCCTGGCGCTCCAGCGCGCCGATGGCGTTGGCCAGCGCCCGCACGGTGGGGATCAGCGACGTATGCGGCGCGACGGTAACGTCCTCGTCGAGCAGCCAGGCCTCGGCGACCCACAGACCGTCGGACTCCTGCGACGGCGCATCGATCTCGAAGCGGCGGCCGCCGTGGCAGCGCACGCGCAGCACGCCGGCCTGGTCGGCATCGACTTCGTCGAGTTGCGCCAGCACGCCGGTGGTCTCGAACTGCACCTGCTCGCCCGGCTGCCGCACCTCGGAGCCCTGGCGCAGACACACCGCGCCGAAGGGCTGCTGGTCGCGCAGGCACCGGCTCACCAGATCCAGGTAGCGCGGCTCGAACACGCGCAAGGTCAGCTGCGCGCCGGGGAACAGCACGCTCTGCAGCGGAAACAGCGGCAGCGCTCTGAGCGTGTTGGGGTGGTTCACTCCCGCGGGTCCAGTTCGCGGTGGCGGACGATCACGCGCGAGTCGGTGCGAAACCGCGCGGCCAGCTGCTCGGCGATGTACACCGAGCGGTGCTGGCCACCGGTGCAGCCGATGGCCACCGTGAGGTAGCTGCGCTGCTCCGACTGCAGCGCCGGCAGCCAGCGGCGCAGGAACTGCTCGATCAGCGCCAGCATGTCGTGGCTCTCGGGCTGGCCGCGCAGATACGCGGCCACCGGCTCGTCGGAGCCGGTGAGCGCGCGCAGCTCGCGGATGTAGAACGGGTTGGGCAGCATGCGCACGTCGAACACGTAATCGGCATCCAGCGGAACGCCGAACTTGAACGCGAACGACTCGAACACCACCGTCAGCGCGCTGCCGCGCGCCGCCACCAGGCGCCGGATCCAGCTGCCCAGCTGCGCCGGCCGCAGCTGGCTGGTGTCGATCACGGTCGAGGCCTCGCGCAGCGAGGCCAGCAGCTGCCGCTCGAGCTCGATCGCGTCGACCAGCGCATGGCGCGCGTCGGGGTCGGCGGCGTTGGCCAGCGGATGCGGGCGGCGGGTTTCCGAGAAGCGGCGCACCAGCGCGTCGGCGGTCGCGTCGAGGAACAGCAGCTTCACCTGCACGCCCTCGCGCCGCAGGTCGGCCAGCGCGGGCGTCAGCGCCGGCAGCGAACGCGCCGCGCGCACGTCGGCGGCCACCGCCACGCGCTGCGTGCCGCGCGCATGCTCCAGGCGCACGAACTCGCGCAGCAGCTCAGCCGGCAGGTTGTCGACGCAAACGTAGCCGGCGTCTTCCAGCGCGTGCAGCGCGACCGACTTGCCCGAGCCCGAGATGCCGGTGACGAGCACGACCTCGCGCCGCGTGTCGGCCGGTGCCGCGGGAGCCGGGCCTGCGGTGGCGGCCGGCGCCGCGGCGCCTTCGTGGGCCGCCGCCTTCTGCTCGCCCGATGCGCTCATGTGCGCGACCGTCTCTTGCCGGGCGTCGCGCGCGCCTTGGGCGCGGCGCTCGTGGCGGCGCCTTGCAGCAGCGCCTGTGCATGCGCCGTGCCGGACAAGCGCTCGCCGCCCAGCATGCGCGCGATCTCGGCCACGCGCGCCTCGCCACTGGCCACCTGCAGCGTGCTGCGCGCCTGACCGTCGAGCTGCTGCTTGCGCACCACGAAGTGCTGGTCGCCGCAGGCGGCCACCTGCGCCAGGTGCGTGACCGCGAGCACCTGCGCCGATTGACCGAGCTGCTTCATCAGCGCGCCCACGGTGTCGCCCACGGTGCCGCCGATGCCGGCATCGACCTCGTCGAAGATCAGCGTCGCGGCGCCGTCGCCCGCGCCGCCTGCGCGCGCCGTGGTCACCGCGATCGCCAGCGCCAGCCGCGAGAGTTCACCGCCCGAGGCCACCTTGGCCAGTGCGCGCGGCGCGGTGCCGGCGTGCCCCGCAACCTGGAACTCCACGTTCTCGAGGCCGAAGCTCTGCGGTGCCTCTTGCGGCAGCAGCGCCACCTCGAAGCAGCCGCCGGCCATGCCGAGGCCCTGCATCGCCTGCGTGACGGCATCGCCGAGCTGGCGGGCGGCCTTGCGGCGTGCCGCGCTGAGCCGCGCGGCCTCGTCGCGGTAGTCGCGTTCGGCCTCGTCGATGGCCTTCTCCAGCGCCGCGAGGTCGGTGGCCGCCTCCAGCGAGCGCAGCTCCTGCTGCCATTGCGCCAGCAGCGCCGGCAGCTCGGCCGGCGGCCGGCGGAAGCGCCGCGCCAGCCCCATCCAGGCCGACAACCTGGCATCGAGCTCGGCCAGGCGCGAACTGTCCACGTCACGTTGCAGGTAGCCGCGCAGCGAGTGGCCGGCGTCCTGCAGCTGCGCCTGCGCGTCACGCAACACCTGCACCACCGGCTGCAGCGTGGCATCGAATTTCGTCACCGCGTCGAGCGCGGCGCGGGCGCGATCGGCGAGGTCGATCGCGGTCGACTCGCCGTCGGCGACCGCCTCCAGCGCCAGCCGCACGGCCTCGAGCAGCGACTGCGCGTGCGCCAGGCGCGCGTGCTCGGCGTTCAGCTCGTCCCATTCGTTGTCGCCGGGCGCCAGGCGCTCGACCTCGCCCACCTGCCAGGCGAGGCGCTCGCGTTCGCGTTCGATGTCGTCGTGGCGATCACGCGCGCGCTCCAGGGCTTCGCGCGCCGACTTCCACCGCGCGTGCCGGCGCGCCGTCTCGGCCGGGTCGTGGCCTGAGCGCGCATCGAGCAGCGCGCGCGCGGCGGCGGGGCGCGTCAGGCTCTGCCAGGCGTGCTGGCCGTGGATGTCCACCAGGTGCTCGGCCGCCTCGCGCAGCTGCGCCACGGTGGCCGGGCTGCCGTTGATCCACGCCCGGCTCTTGCCCTGCGCATCGAGCGTGCGACGCAGCAGCAGCGTGCCATGGGCGCTGTCGTCGGCGTCGAACCCGGCCTCGGCCAGCCAGGGCTGCAGCGACGCGGGCACGGCGTCGAACTCGGCGCCGACCTCGGCGCGCGACGCGCCCTCGCGCACGAAGCCCGCATCGCCGCGGCTGCCGAGCGCGAGCTGCAGCGCGTCGATCAGGATCGACTTGCCGGCGCCCGTCTCGCCGGTGAGCACGGTGAAGCCGGCGCCGAACTCGACATCGAGCGCCGGCACGATCACGAAGTCCCGCAGGACGAGTCGCCTCAGCATGACGGCCTACACCACGCCTTCGTACCAGCGCAGCTTGCGACGCAGCGTGGCGTAGTAGCTCCAGCCGCGCGGATGCAGGAAACGCACGCGGTGCTCGGAACGGCGCACGCGCACCTGGTCGCCATGGTGCAGGCTGGTCAGGCTCTGCATATCGAAGTTGGCCGAGGCGTCGCGCGCCGCGACGATCTCGACGCGGATCACGCCCGAATCGGGCAGCACGATCGGCCGGTTAGACAGCGTGTGCGAGGCGATCGGCACCAGCACCCAGCCCGAGATGCCGGGGTGCAGGATCGGCCCGCCCGCCGAGAGCGCATAGGCCGTGGAGCCGGTGGGCGAGGCGATGATCAGGCCGTCGGCACGCAGGTTGGCGACGAACTCGTCGCCGATGTCGACGCGCAGCTCGACCATGCCGGCGGTGGCGCCGCGGCTCACCACCACGTCGTTCATCGACAGGCCCTCGAAGATGCGCTTGCCGCCGCGCCAGACCTCGCTTTCGAGCATCGCGCGGTGCTCTTCCTCGAAGTCGCCGGCGATCATCGGCTCGAGCACCTCCTGCACCTGGCCCACCGGCACGTCGGTGATGAAGCCGAGGCGGCCCTGGTTGATGCCCACCAGCGGCACGTCGTAGCGCGCCAGCTCGCGCGCGATGCCGAGCATGGTGCCGTCGCCGCCGACCACGATGGCGAGGTCGCAGTGCTCGCCGATCTCGGCCGGCGACAGCGCGCCGAAGCTGGCGACCTTGGTCGCCTGCGACGTCTGCCGCTCGAACGACGCCTTCACGCCCTGCTGCACCAGGAAGCGGGCAATCTCCTCCAGCACCGGCCGGATGCCCTCGGCCTGATGCTTGCCCACCAGCGCCGCGTGCCGGAAACGCCTGCCCATGCGCGGGATTACACCACAGGGGTTTTGCCGCGCGCAGCGCGCAGAACGCGGCTTCGTACAATGAAAAGCAGCCATGGACGAACGCGCCCGTTCGCTGCTCAAGACGCTGGTCGAGCGCTACATCGCCGACGGCCTGCCCGTGGGCTCGCGCACGCTGTCGCGCGCATCGGGCATGGAGCTGTCGCCGGCGACCATCCGCAACGTGATGGCCGATCTGGAGGAGATGGGGCTGATCGCCAGCCCGCACACCTCGGCCGGGCGCGTGCCCACTGCGCGCGGCTACCGCCTCTTCGTCGACATGATGATGACGGCGCGGCCGATCGACCTGGAGCACATCCCGGCCGACCTGGCCAGCGCGCGCGAGCAGCTGCACCCCGACCAGCCGCAGCGCGTGATCGCGCAGGCGGCGCACCTGCTGTCGAGCCTGTCGCACTTCGTCGGCGTGGTCACCGCGCCGCGGCGGCCCGGCGTGTTCCGCCACATCGAGTTCCTGCGCTTGTCGGAGCGGCGCGTGCTGGTGATCCTGGTGTCACCCGAAGGCGACGTGCAGAACCGCGTGATCGTGACGGCGCGTGACTTCGCGCAGAACGAGCTGGTCGAGGCCACCAACTACCTGAACGCGCACTACGCCGGCCTCGCGCTCGACGAGGTGCGCGAGCGCCTGCGCAGCGAGATCGATGTGCTGCGCGGCGAGATCGCGCAGCTGATGCAGGCGGCGGTGCAGGCCGGCACCGAGGCGATGCAGGAGAGCGAGCAGGTCGTCGTCTCGGGCGAGCGCAACCTGCTCGGCGTGCAGGACTTCGGCAGCGACCTCGGCTCGCTGCGCAAGCTGTTCGACCTGTTCGAGCAGAAGACGCAGCTGATGCGGCTGCTCGAAGTGTCGAGCCGCGCCGACGGCGTGCGCATCTTCATCGGCGGCGAGAGCGGCGTGGTGCCCTACGAGGAGCTGTCGATCGTGTCGGCTCCCTATGAGGTCGACGGCCGCATCGTCGGCACGCTCGGCGTGATCGGCCCGACGCGCATGGCCTACGAGCGCATGGTGCAGATCGTCGACATCACCTCGCGGCTGGTGAGCAACGCGCTGTCGACCAAGGGCTGACAAGGCCGACCGCGAGCAATCGCCTCCTACAATCTCCCGCGCGCATGCGCAGGGCCGTTAGCTCAGTCGGTTAGAGCAGAGGACTCATAATCCTTTGGTCGTTGGTTCGATCCCAACACGGCCTACCAACGACGAAGGGTGCTGCAGCTAAGTTCCTGTAGCATCTAGGCTTTCTCGCATTCGATGGGCCGTTCAGGGCTCCGCGGTTTTGGTCCGCCGGTGACGGCGGGTTTCAACTCACCCGGAGCTTCAAATGGCAAATTCTCATCAGTCCGCCGGCGACGGCATCGTGTCCGACAGCACGATGCAAGCCGGCTTCCCCTCGTGCCGCGAGGGCAGTACTGGCGCGGCTGTAGATCGGCCCGCCGGCTGGCCACCTCGTGAGGCGGTGGCCTCGGCGCGACCGCCCCTCGACGACGGCCCGCGTCCGCTCTTCTTCGCTGTGGATGCGCTTTCTCGCACCACCTGTTGCGTGGCTCGGATCCAGGCCCTGGTCGACGTGGCGTCGGCCGCCGTGGCGGCCCAGGAGGAGGGCTCGCGACAGCTGAACGAGAACAGCCTGACCCTAGTCTTCTATCAGTTGCACGAGCTGGCGTCAGACCTCGTCGACATCGCCGCGGGTGCAGCCGAAAGGGGTGCGCAATGAACGCACTCACCCACAACTCACCGGATCCGCTCGCCTTCGGCGCGGCGCTCACCATGGCGCAGGTCGAGGAGCGCGAGAAGTCCACGCGCATCGACAATCGCCACCGCCGCATGATGCTGGCTGTACTCACGCGCAGTGGCCAGCAGCTCTACGACGGGTTCAGCACCGACGCTGACGGCTCGGAGATGGTGGCCGTCGTCGAGGCGATCAAGGCCTACGAGCAGCAGCTGCAGTTTCTGCTCGAACTGTCCGGCGTCGCCATTGCGCGCGTGGTCACGGTGGCTTCAGTCATCCTGCAGCAGGACAGCGACGCCGATGCGAAAGGGGGTCTGTGATGACCGCGACACCCATTCGCAGTGACCTCGTCGACGTCGAGCCCCTCTACTTCCCCATCATCGGCCAGCGCCTTTACGGGAGCGTGTCCGTGCTGTGCGAGGAACTCGGCGTTGACGAGACGTACGTTAGGGGCGAGATCGCGTTCGCGCAGCTTCAGGGCTTGGACGTGGTGGTGTGCGAGCAGATTGCATTCGGCAAGCCCGAGGACAAAGTCTGCGCCGTTCTCCTCTTACGGCCGGGCGGGGCGGTGATGTTCTGCTGCGGGATCCTTGGGCACGCCTCACCCTACCGCGACTTCGTGGACACGGTGAACGAAAGTATCTCGCGCGATCCGGAGTTCAAGGGCGGGCTGATCACCATCGGCGAGTTCAGGCCGAACCGCAAGGGAGGCACGCAATGACGCTCACCGAATTGTTGGCACTACCGTCAGCAGCAGGCGCCCTCCGTGCGCTCGAACTCGACCTGCCGCACCACGTCGGCGAAGGGCAGGCGGTGCCGCTCGCCTCCGTCGTGCTCGAGGCCCTCGCCGAAGGAATTGCAGACGACCGCGCCGCATGCGAGGAGGTGCTTGCCGCCATTGCCCGGCGCGGACAGACGGGCGCGGCTTTCGTGCAACTCCTCTGCGCCGGCCAGCGCCTGGAACGCGCATTGGCCATCAGGAAGACGCTCGGCCTCGCGCCCGGCGACAGCAGCGTGAAGGGAGGTGGTGCGTCATGAGCGAAACCATCCTCCCGATGCGCGATGGCTCGGTGCTTCTGGCCGACGTGATCGATTGGTACATGGGCCAGTATGCCGGCCGAGATACGTCGCGGGTGCAGCGCATGGCCTGGTGGAAGGGCGAACTCGGCAAGCTGCGGCTTGACGAACTCGACGACGATGCCGTGCACGCGGCGCTCGAGCGGCTGGCGCAGCTGCCGAACCGCTTCTATGCCGGTGAAGACGCCGAAGGCAAGCCCATCTACCGCGCCCGGCGCAAGCCCATCGGTCCGGCGACGGTCAACCGCTACAGCGCCGCGCTGGGCGCCGTCTGCTCTTGGGCCATGCGCAAGCGCATCACGCCCAAAGGGTGGCAGCACCCATGCCGCGCGATCGCCAGGCGGCCCGAGGGCAACGGCAAGACGCGGTTTCTGAGCGACGACGAGCGCGTGCGGCTGCTCGACGCCTGCAAGGCGTCGAAGTGGCCGCGGCTGTATCTGCTGGTGCTGTTGGGAATGACCACCGGCGCGCGGCGCGGCGAGTTGCTGGGCCTGCGCTGGCGTGACATCGATATGGCGCGGGCCGAGGCGCACATCGTGCGTTCGAAGAACTCCGATGCGCGCGTACTGCCGCTGGTGCCTGCCGCGGTGGAGGAGATGAAGCGATTCGAGGGTGCGCCGACGGCCCTCGTGTTCGCCTCAACGCGCCGGCCGGACGTGCCGTATCACCTGGAGAACCGATGGCGGGAGGCGCTGCGCGTGGCGCGGGTGAGGAATTTCAGGATGCACGACCTGCGGCACAGCTGCGCCTCCTGGTTGGCCCAATCTGGCGCCAGCCTTCTCGAGATAGCCGACGTGCTTGGACATCGGCAGATCAGCGTCACGCGCCGGTATGCCCACTTGGCGACCGGCCACAAAGCCCAGCTGGTGCAGAGGGTGCTCGGCGCAATCAAGTAGCCGCGAGTGCGCGGTGGCTGCTCGTAGGGTCGGCTCGGCATCAAAGGCCGACCCTACGAAGCGCCGTCGGGTGATTGCCGCCAAAGGCGAGCGCCACGTCTTCAGGTGGCTGCAATTCAATCATTGGTCCTTCGCCAGGCCGCGCAACTTGGCACTGAGCGGAGCGCGCTTCTGCGCGTCCTCACACGGTCCACGAAAGGGACGCCGATCGAGGCGCACAGGCCGCCGCATGCGCCACGCTACGCAAATCGTCTCACTTTTCCGAGAAATGAGACAACGCGCCGCGCAGAGTGCCATCCGCGGACCCTGTCGGCCCATCGAAGCGAGGTTCTTTCAATCATGGTTTCACTCTCCACAGAGGTTGATGCGCTCCTTTCGAGTGTGCGTCTCGACGAATATTGCGAGCGAAGACCGCAACTCTTCCCGTCAGTCATGGCGGTGCGTTGGTTCGTGAGGGACAACAAAGCCAGGCTCATCGAGGCCGACGCGTTGCTGATGCACGGCGGCCGGTTGCGGATCGTGCCGGATCGCATGGATCGAGCAGTGGCCGAGATCGCTGCGAGTGCGATCCGCCGCCGCGCCAGCTTGGACGACGCGAAAACGCGCGATGCCACCACGGGTGCGCCCGGCCCCTTGCGGGGGCAGCAGCTCATTCGGTGATTCCCGCCGCTCGACGCGCTCCGTGCGTCGCGTCCAATGTCTTCCGCGGACCCTGTCTGCCCGTCGAAACGAGGCTCTTCATGAATTCTCTTTATTCCGACGTCGATGTGCTCCATTCGAGCATGCTCCCCGAGGAGTACTGCGAGCTGCGACCACGGATCTACCCCGGAGTACCGACGCTGCGCTGGCTGATCGCGCACAAGAAGGCCATGCTGTTCAAACTCGGCGCGCTGGTGATCGTCGCTGGGCGTGTGCGAGTCGTGCCGGGATTGATGGATCAGACGATGGTTGAGATTGCCAATAGTGAGGCGAGACGCCGCGCCGAGTTGGACGCCGCGACAGAGCAGCGCACCAGCACCTCGGCTCCGGAGTAATTGCGCAACCGGCGTTGCGTCTTCGCACTGACCTGCGCGAAGGTGCGCCGCGCGTCTTTGCATGCTACGTGACGCGCGGTGAAGTCGAACCGCATCTCCACTGGGAATGAGTTCGCGTATCCATCCAGGCGGCGACAACCGCGGGCCGATCGACTTCGCGGCGCTGGCGGCAGCGTTGCTCGAGCGGGCCGAGGCGTTGGTACCGCAATGGCTGCCGGCTGGCCACCGCAAGGGCCGCTACTGGTACGTGGGCGACTTCGACGGCGGCGCCGGCAAGAGCGCCAACGTGAACCTAGCCACGGGCCGGTGGGGCGACAACGCTGGTGGGCCGGCCGACCGCGGGGCGGATCTGCTGTCGCTGTACAGGCGGGTGCGCGGTTGCGCGACGATGCTCGAGGCGGCGCGCGAGTTGCTGGGCGATACGGGCTGGCGGGCGGCGCCGGTGGCGCCACCGCGCAAGGATGCCGCGGTCGATTGGCAGGCGGTGCGGCCGGTGCCCGACGATGCGCCGGACTATCACACGCAGTGGGGCCACTACGCGCGCGGGGTGCCGCCGCTGCATTGGGAATACCGCGACCGCGACGGCCGGCTGCTGGGCGTGGTGGCGCGCTTCAACGCCAGCGACGGCAGCAAGGACGTGCAGCCGCTGTCGTGGTGCTGGGGGCCGAAGAACCGCCGCCAGTGGCGCTACAAGGCGTTCGCCAACCCGCGGCCGCTGTACGGGCTGTGGCGGCTGGGCCCGAGCGCGCAGCCGGTGCCGCCGCGCGTGGTGCTGGTGGAGGGCGAGCGGAAGGCCGATGCGCTGTACGACGCGCTGGGCCGCGAGGTGCCGGTGCTGGCCTGGCCGGGCGGCTGCAAGGTGGTGCACTTGGCCGACTGGGCGGTGCTGCCCGAGGGTACGCAGGTGCTGGCCTGGCCCGATGCCGACAGCCAGCGCGACCGCAAGACCGGGGCATTGCTGGCGGCCGAGAAGCAGCCCGGCTTGGCGGCGATGCTCAAGCTGGCCGAGCTGCTGGATCGGCAGGGCTGCGTGGTGCGCATCGTCGACGTTGGGCCGCCTGGCACGCGGACCGACGGCTGGGACTGTGCCGACGCCATCGCGGCAGGATGGTCGCGCGACCAGTTGCTGGACTTCATGTCGCACGTCATGCCGCTTGACTCAGGAGTGGGCGCGGGAGGCGCAGCAGCGCCGTCACAGCTCACACCAAATGTCGCGGCACCACCGGCACGGCCTGAGCCGCCGCCGGAAGATCAGACCAGCATACAGCCCGAGTGGCTGCAGCGCCTGTTCCGAGATCGGAACGGCTGGCGGGACTGCCGCGAGAACGTTTGCGTGTTCCTGATGAACGCGCCCGACTTCAGAGGCCTGGTGGGATACGACGAGTTCGCGCACCGGGTGATGAAGTTGCGGAAAACGCCTTGGGCGAGTCCGCCCGGCGAGTGGACCCAGGAAGACGACTACGAGCTGGGCGACTGTCTGGCGCGCAATTGGCGACTGCATGTGCAGGCCGAATCCACGCTGGTGCAGGGCGTTGCAATGGCTGCGGCGCGCAACAAGTTTCACCCGGTGCGTGACTACCTCAATGGGCTTCCACCTTGGGACGGCACGCCGAGGCTGCGGCACTGGCTCGCTGACTGGATGGGCGCAACGTCAGAGAAGCCGCGTTACCTCGAGCTCGTCGGTACATGGTTCCTGATGGGGATGGTCAACCGCATCCGGCGTCCCGGCTGCCAGATGGACTACATGATCGTGTTCGAAGGGCCTCAAGGGCTGCGGAAGAGCACGGGGCTGCGCACGCTCGCAGTTCGACCCGAGTGGTTTGCCGACACGCCAATACGAATCGGCGACAAGGATGCCCTGCTCAGCTTGGCGGGTGTGTGGTTGTACGAGGTGGGCGAACTGGACGCCTTCAACAAGGCAGAGGTCACCGCGGTGAAGCAGTACGTGTCGAGCCGTGTTGACCGAGTGCGCGAGCCGTTTGCGCGCCGGTTCGTCGATCGCCCGCGCAGCGGTGTGTTCGGTGGCTCAACCAACCAACACCAGTACTTCAAGGATCCGACGGGTGCGCGGCGCATGTGGCCGGTGAATTGCACAGGCGAGATCCGCATCGACCTGTTGGAGCAAGGCCGAGATCAGCTGTTCGCGGAGGCACTGGCCAGGTTGAACACTCCAGGGGATGACGAGTTGGCCCGCGAGACGCGGCGCTATTGGCCGACCGAAGCCGAGACCCGCGAATACCTCAAAGATGAGCAGGACGCGCGACAGATCAGCGACCCGTGGTTCGAGAAGCTGGCGGTCTGGCTCGACAGTGACGTGTCAGTGGGTGAGGCCGCGACGCCGGTGCGCAGCATCAGGAAATTCACAGCGCACGAGCTGTTGACGTGGGGCTGCGGCGTGCCGGTCGATCGCATCGATTCCGGTCGCCAGATGGCGACTCGCGTCGGTGTGGTGATGCATCAACTGGGCTGGGAGCGCAAACGCGACGGCGGCGGCGCTCGGTTGTGGCGCTATCACCGCCCCGAGCGAAGGCTGGACAACGACAACCGGGACGGTCGCTTGCCGCCGGCGCAGCCCGTGTTGCGCGGACCGGATCGAACGATGGACGAGCGGGCGGTGAATGCCGCCTTGGCGGAAGAGGCGTCGGTGCATGACTACAGCTGATCGCACGCACCGACGAGCTGCTTTGCGTTCTCGTAGTGCGCCTGCAAGGGCGCGAGCTGGCCGTCTGGGCATGAGTGCCAGGGTCGCCTGCCGAGTCAGCCAGGGCACGCCCTGGCGTCCCGTGGGCGGCTCTAGTGGCGCGGGTGCGGGCCTGGTGTTGCGCGGCGACGTCCCACGTCCCAGGGCCGTCCCACACCTGCGCACGCGGTGGGACGGCTGCAATTCGTCAATGACGACGCGAACCGTCCCGGCGTCCCACCGGGTTCGCGCGGGTGCGTGCGCAGGCGCGTATGCGCAGGTGCGTGCGCCCGCGCCTGCACATGTGAGTAGGTAGGTAGGACGGTAGGACGGTAGGACGAAGGACAATGAATCAACACGTTAGCTTCGATCGGCGTGGCCGGGTAGGACGGCCCACTGGGACGGCAGCCGAGCCCCGCGTTGGCCGGCAAGCTCGTCGCCCAGGTGGTGGCTCGGCACGCCGCCCCTCTGATGTTCGGGCCGATTTGTGCCTGCCCGTTCAATCGGGCGCGGCTGATGCGCGCGAGCAAGTGCCGGCAACCGTGCCGCGTATGGATGGCACCTGTGAGCCGGTCCACAGACGCCGCGCAAGGGCCAGCCTATCGACGGCGCCCGGGTGTGTTCGCTATGTTGGTGGGTCCTTCCTGACAAGACAGCGCGAGGGTCGTTCTAGCCTCGTTCTCGCGCTGTTGGACGGTCCGACCAAGGGCCTTGCCTTGGTCATTGGGGCGGTCTGAGTGATCACCGACATCACCGTGCCGTGTTCGCGCTCGGACTTTGCCGAGTTGACCGGGATGACGCGCCAACGAGTCGATCAACTCGCCGCCGCTGACCTCCTGGCAACAGGTGCAACCGCGCGAGAGTGGCTGCAGGCGTACATCGCGCGGCTGCGCGACATCGCCGCAGGGCGCGATCCCGACGGAATGTTGGTCAGCGAACGCGCCCTGCTCGCGCGCGCGCAGCGTGAAGCGCAGGAGCTCAAGAACGCCGTGACGCGCGGGCAGTACGCGTCAATCGAGCTGCTCGGCGATGTTCTGGGCCTCGCTTCGTCAGCAGTGGCCGACCGCATTGATTCGCTCGCCCCGGCGCTGAAGATTGCATGGCCCGACATGCCAACGGCGGCACGCGAAGCCATCGACAAGACTGTCGCAAATGCGCGCAATGAATGGGTGCGCGGCACGCGCACCCTTATCGACGCCAGGCTCGATGTGATCGCAGCCGAACGGGCCGCTGCCGACACGGCCGCGAACGTCGGTGACCAGCCTGGGTCGGAAGACTCGCCTGAGTGAGCGCGCCGGCCGCCATGGCAATGATGGGCGAGGCCTCAGCACCGATCGAGATGATCCGTCGCTTCGCCGGGCGGCGCGCCACTCCCGCCGATTTGGATGCCATGGCCAAGGCCTGCGGTGGACTACTGCGCGACCACGGTGCGGGGCCGAGCCTGGAGCAGCGACTCAGGCTCCCGACGACGGCCGCGAAGTGGCGCGCCGCAAGCCGGGACCTGTGGATCAGCGAGGCCGCCAGGCATGCTCCGCAAGCCGCGGGCCCAACGGCGTTCTGTCGCGCGCTACACCGTGATTGGGAGCAATTCATCACCCGCGGGCCGTGGCGCCAGTGGCGAGATGAACTCGAGCCGCCGACGGATGCATCGCAATTCAGTCGCGCGTTGTTTCATGCCACGCGTGAGAACGACGGCGAAAGCCTGTGCGCGAAGCAACTCGGGCGAGTTCTTGCCGGACAAATTTTGGTCGAGAAATGTCCTGCAGTAGTGACGAAGATGGCCACATGACCAATGGAGCAGCCATGCCCGGCTTTGACCTTTCTACCATCGGTAGCTTGCTTCGACGCGCGACGAAATCGCTGTCCGAGCAGCTGGCGGCGCTGCGCACCGAGATCGACAGGCTCGAGCGCGAACGCGACGCCGTGAAGTACGCGCCAGCGGCGCGCGCAGATGTCAAGGTGTTCGTCGAGTCCTGGGTGCAGCGGTGCGGGTCGACCTATGGGGATGTCCTGCAGGCCGCACTGCGCGAGGTGATCCGTGCGCCCCACACGATGCAAGACGAAAGGCGTGCGGGTCTGTCGCTTTCGATCGTGATGCCGGCCGGCTTCGGCGAGGCCGCGAATGCGCGCGACTTCGACGTGGCCCTGTGCGCGCTCTTCGGCCCGCAGCTGGTGAAGGCCCTGCACAAGGCGCTCGACGAGTCGATCTGGCCCGATGAGGGCCTGCCGCTGGTCGAGCGGCAGCGGCGGCTCGAAGAGATCGATCAGCGCCTGGTCGACCTGCGGGCCCAGGAGCAAGGCCTTCTCGATGAGGCCCAGGCGGCCGGCGTTGTTCTGAACTGACTCAAGGATCGCCATGTATCGAACTCAAGACCTCTCCCAGGAGCAACGCGCCAATTGCATCGAGGAAGCGCTGCTTCACCGGCTCGACAGTCGCTCGCCACTGACCGACAACGGCCGGCGCTTTCGCGGCATGAGCCTCATCGAACTCGCGCGCGACTGCCTCGAGGCGCGCGGCATCAGCACCCGCGGCATGGACCGGATGACGTTGGCGGGCGTAGCGCTGACGCATCGGGCCGGCTACGGCACCACCAGCGACTTCAGCCAGATCCTGGCCAACGTGGCAAGCAAGCGCTTGCGGCAGGCCTACGAGGAGAACCCAGGCACCTATCGCCGCTGGGCCCGGCGCGCGCCCGACGCCATGGACTTCAAGCCCATCACGGTCGCGCAACTGTCGGCCATGCCCGACCTGCTGCAGGTCAACGAACACGGCGAATTCAAGTACGGCAACGCCGTCAGCGGAAGCGAAGCGTATGCGCTGCTCACGTTCGGGCGCACCACTGGCGTTTCGCGTCAGGCCATGGTGAATGATGACCTGCGCGCATTCGATCGCGTCATCACCGGTTTCGGCGCCGCGGCGGCCCGCCTCGAAAACCGCCTCGTTTACGCGCAACTCACCAGCAACCCCACGCTGGCGACGGACGGGCTCGCACTCTTCGAAGCTGGAACGCACAAGAACCTGGCCACCGGCGCAGGCAGCGCGCTGCAGTTCAGCGCACTGAGCGCCGCCCGCGCCGCCATGCGCGTGCAGAAGGGGCTGCAGGGTGAAGAACTCAACCTGGCGCCGAGCAGGCTGATCGTGCCGGCTTCGCTCGAGGGCACCGCATACCAGCTCACCAGCAGTCAATATGTGCCGGCCACGCAGTCGGCCGTCAGCGAGTTTCGTCAGGGCGGGCGCACGTCGCTCGAGCCGATCGTGGAGCCCATCCTCGATGCCAACAGCGTGACCGCCTGGTATCTGGCAGCCGACAGCGGGCAAGTCGACGGCGTCGAGTACTGCTACCTCAACGGCGTCGACGCGCCGGTGATCGAGGCCAAGAGCGGTTTCGAGGTCGACGGCGTGATGATTCGCTGCCGCCATGACTTCGCCGCCAAGGCGATCGACTTCCGCGGGCTGTACAAGGCGGTCGGTGCGTGATGAGCCGACGAGGCCAGGAGTCGGGCGCGCGACCGCCGCTCGCTTGGTTGGTGCCGGACGCGGTGCCGTCGAGGCTGCGCACGGTGAACGGCTGCGAGATCGAGCGCGACAGATTGCGGCCCCGTGTGGCGGTGGCTACGCCAGGCGGTCCGCGGCAAGTCATGCTGAAGCGGCAGCTCGAATTGGTTGAGGCCCTGATCGAGCGCAATGCGCTCGCAGCCGCAGACAGGCGCGTCGTCGAGCAACAGCGGCAGGATCTGCAGCGTGCGCAGAAGCGGATTGCGCAGGCCGAGGCAGGCCTCCCTGCTGCGGCGCGGGCACGCGAGCGGATCGAAGCACAGATTGCCCAACTGCGAACCCGGGTGGCTGATCAGGCGCCAGGAACAGCAAGTCGCGGCGCGGCAGCCGAAACGTTGGAAGCAGCACAGACTGAGCACGCCGAGATCGTTCGCCAGTTCGACGCGCTGATGGCAGGTGCCGAGCTCGGTCAGGCCGAGCTGGCCCGTGTGCGGCATGACACCGCGCTCGACGCATTCCTGGCGAACATCGCTGTGTCGACGGCCGTGGCTGCTCAACGGCAGGCTGTGCCGGATCCCGTGCGTACAAGCATGCTGGCCGCCTTGGCCGACCCCGTGTCGGTGTTCGATCCTCGCCGATGCCTGTGCGCGCCAGAGGATGCAGGCGAGGCGCCGCTGACTTTCGTCCCGCTCGCTTCGGTATTGCGCTTGGCGCGCTTCGTGGCAACGCCCGACGTTGAAGCGCTTCGGGTCGACGCGACAGACCTACGCGACTTGGCGCCTGCCGTCGTTACGGCGCCGTAGAGGAAGCGCGATGCAGAACGAGCAGCGGACGGCCATTTGGGCCCCCAACGTGGTCCGCAAGGGAGATCGGTATGCCGCGACTTGGCGCGTATTCGATCTGCCGAACATCGAACGCGCCTTGTTGTGCGCCGACCTGTTGCAGGGTCGGCTGAACCACCTGGCGCAGACCTTCCGCCTCGAAGACCGCGCGCATGTGATTGTTCATTCCATCGAGGATGTGCCGCTGCTCGCTGCGGAGTTGACAGGCTTCGCGAACGAGCGGGACGCCTACCGCGTGGTCAGCGATATCGACGTCTGGACCTCGTACAGCTACCTCATTCCCTTCCGTGCCGCAGGACCGTGCTCCGCGGCGCGCACTGGTGCGGCGTAAAGGCCGACCGACAACCCCTCGCTGTGAATCAAGGAGAACCTCTGCGATGTTCAATCTCGCGCTGAGCCCCGCCTACTGGTGGCCCGTCAAGGTCCGCACACCGGCGGGCGGTGACGCTGCCGGCCAGCTGAACGAGGGCGAATTCGAAGTGGAATTCAATCGCCTGGGAGAAAAGGCCTTCGCGCAGTTCATCCGCGAAATCACCGAGAAGAAGTTGAGCGACGTGCAGATCGTGCCGCGCGTGCTGCGCAACTTCCGCAAGGTGCAAGACGAATCAGGCGCGTCGCTGCCATACAGCAACGACAACCTGGGCACGCTGCTCGATGTGCCCGGCGCGGCGACGGCCATCGTGGCAGCGTTCTTCGAGTCGCGCAGCCCGGCCGCGGAAAAAAACTGACAGAGGTCGCCGAGGCATGGGCGAACGGTGCACCTCAGATCGACGAATCGCCCCTCGAGGCCCTGCGCCTGTTGGGCGCGTCGCCGGAACGGGTTGCGGCGTGGCGCAAGGCGCTGATGGCCCGCGCTCACTTCGTGCACGCCGAGGTGTGGCCGGAGCACTGGCACGCCTGGCAGGTGTTTTGCGCCATGAGCACACAGTGGCGCGCCGTGGCCGGTCGCGCGCGCACGGTGTGGCTGGGTCTGGACTACACGCCAATGCGCACAGTGGAGCGCTGCCTGCGCCCTGCCATCGCACCGCACCTGCGTCGGGACTGGCCAGCGCTCCTCGAGCAGCTGCAGGTGCTTGAGGTGGCAGCCATCAAGGCGCGCAACGCAAACTGACTTCGCGACCATGAGCTACCGCGTCACGCACAACTTCCGCGCCGAGGCGGCGCACCTGGCCAGCATGGCCAGGCAGATCCCATTCGCCACCGCAAATGCCATCAACGACACGCTGTTCGAGGCGCGGCGCGAGGCCATCCGGGCCATGAGCGTATTCGACCGGCCGACGCAGTTCACGCTGCACGGGCCGCGCGTGGAGAAGGCCAGCAAGACAGACCTGGCCGGCCAGCTGGTTATTCCGACCGTGCGCGGTTCGGCCGGCGCGGAAGGCGAGCCCTTCGCAACGCTCCCGGCCGGCAAGCCGGTGCTCGCCGAGGTGCAAGGGGGAGCGCGGCGCTTCAAGCGCAGCGAAGTGCTGTTGCAGCGAAAGGGCATCCTGCCCCGCGGCATGTACGCCGTGCCCGGGCGCGCGGCCCGGCTCGACAGCTACGGGAACATCGAGATCCGCCAGCTGCTGCACATCCTGGCGTACTTCGAAGCCTACGGGCCCAGGTCGCGCCGCGGCCGGCGCATGGCCATCAACACCACGGCCGAAGGTCGCACGCGGCTCAAACAAGGCTTCGGCAATCGCAAGATCACCGGCGGCTTCGGCGTCGAGTATTTCGCCGTACAGCCCGGCGACAAAGGCCTTGCCCCTGGCATCTACGAGCGGCGGCTCACCACCGAGCGCCGCAAGTTCCAGGGGCCGGCGCAACGCGTGCGCGCGGTGCTGCTGTTCGTCACGGGCGCCCACTACACAGCGCTCTATCGGTTCCATGACGCCGTGCGCCGCACGGTGGTCGCCCAATACGAGGCCCGCTTTGCCGCCCGGCTGGAGCAGGCCATGTCCAGTGCGAGGTAGCTGAGATGTCACTCGAACTTCGGGGCATCAACTACGCGTTGACGGCCGACACGCAAAGCGGTGTCGTCGGCATCAACGCCGCGACAGAGGCGCTCAAGCGTGCCGATGCCGCGGCCGACCGCACGCGCGTTGCCTTCCTCAACTTCGGCAAGCAAGGCGAGATCACGGCGCGGCAGATGCAGGCGCTCAGTTACCAGATCACGGACATCGTCAGCGGCTTGGCCAGCGGACAGTCACCGTTCTTGGTGCTGCTGCAGCAGGGCGGCCAACTGCGCGATCAGTTCGGCGGGCTCGACAACGTGTTCAAGGCAGTAGCGAACTCGCTCACCGTGACTCGCGTTGCAGCGATCGGCTCGGTGGCCGGGCTCGTAGGACTGGCGGCAGCCTGGGCGCACGGCCGCGAGGAAAACCAGAAGTTCGCCGAGTCTGTGGCGCTTACCGGCAATGCCGCGGGCATCACCAAGGCCCAATTCGACGCGATGGCCAAGACCATCGCTGCCGATTCCGGGCACACCATCGGTGCCGCGAAGACGGCCCTTCAGGAGCTGGCATCGAGCGGCCAGTTCTCGGCCGGCGCCATGGCAGAGATGGGCCTTGCCGCGCTGCAGATGCAGCGCCTCACCGGCGAAAGCATCGGTGACATAACCAAGCGGTTCATCGCATCGGGTGCCAGCGTCACGCGCTGGGCTGCCGAGGGTAACAAGGCCTACAGCTACCTCACGGCCGCCCAGTTCGAGCACATCCGCGCGCTCGAGGCGGGCGGCAGCAAGCAAGAGGCGGCGATCGAGAATTTCCGCCTGCTCGGCGAAACGCTCAAGTCGCGATCGACGCCCGCCGTCGACGACTTCACGCGCGCCCTGCGCGAAATGCATGGATGGGGCGCCAAAGCGTTCGACTGGATCGCCCAAGGCCTGGAACCTCAGACGCTGGAGCAGAAGCTGAAAGACCTGAACTCGCGGATGGAAAGCACGCTCAGAAGCGGCAAGTACAACGCCCTTGCCCGCGAGCAGTTCAAGGCTTACGCCGAGCAGCAGTTCGCGGCGTCCAAGGAGGTCTTCCGCAACATCGATCGCGTGTCGTCGGGCTCGGAGGCTGCCGCCAAGGCCAAGCAGGAAACCGAGGACACTACGCGCGCAGCGGTCGACACCAAGGCGCGCATTTCACAGGCGGGAGCTGACAAGTACCTGGCACAGCAGCGCGCGGCGTTGGACGCAGAGGCGTTCCAGATCGAGCGCGCCTACACGCTGTTCCAGGCCTCGCGGGCCGACTATACGAATGGCCTCAACCGCATCGACCGCGCACGCCTTGCGGGCGAGGAGGCAAACGTACGCGCTCAGATCGAACTCGAGCAGCGGCGTGCAGCAGCTGCCGAGAATCCGGAGCAACAGCGAGCCAGCGCGGCCGCGCAGATCCAACTCGAAACCAAGCTCGTCGAGGTGAAGGCCAAGCGTGCGGCGCTCGAGCGTGAAATCGCTGCGCACTTGCGCAACGTCCCGAAAGACAGGGCCGAGTACGAAGATCCGCGCACGGCCTTCCGTCGTGCTGAGCTTGAACAACAGCGCGCCGCCGACCCCACGTTCTCAGCGCGCAACTACGCCGCGCAGCAGGCCATCGACGATCTGATCGAGGGCAACCGCAAACTCAGCGCCGAACTCATCACCGAGGAGCGCGATCGCGGCCAGGCACTCATTGCCATCGACGTTGACCAGCAGCGCAAGCGCCTGCTGGCGCGGGACGCCAACGCTGAGCAGTCCAAGGTGATCGAGGCTGGATTAGCCGAATACACGCTGTTGCGTGAGAAGCAGCTCACCGAGCAGCTCAAGCCCGAATGGCAGAAGCGGCGCGAACAGATGTTCGGCGACACGCCGAAGGCGATCAAGGCGAACTTCGATCAGGCCATGGTCAACCTTGAGCAGTCGGCGGCGAGCGCGTGGTCAACGCTCCTGCGCGGCGGCAAGGGCGCGGGCCGCCAGTTCGTTGACGCGTTCAACGACGAGCTGGCCCGCATCGGCTGGAATCGCTACCTCGCCAAGCCGTTCCAAGACCTGATGGACAAGGTGCTCACGTGGCTCGGTGCGGCTGCCGGCGGCAATCTCACCGAAACCGGCCCTGGCGACTTCGGCGGCAGCCTGAGCACCTGGGCGTTTCACTCCGGTGGAATTGCCGGCGTGGGGGGCACGGCACGGCGCGTTGGCGCCCTGGCGTTCGCCGGCGCGCCGCGCTATCACGTCGGTGGCTTGGCCAGCGACGAAGTCCCCGCGATCCTGCGCCGCGGCGAAGAGGTGATCGCACGCAGCGATGCGCGCCACCGCCTCAACGGCGGCAGGCAAGGCGTGCAGATCGGGGCGATTCACTTCAACGTGCCGGCCGGCATCAGCCCTGCGGCTTATGCAGCGGCCGTGCAGCCCTCGTTGATCGCGCTCGAGCGCAAGATCATCAACGACTTGTCGCGGCCAGGTCATGCCGCGTATCAGGCGGCGCGGTTGTGATTCAGCCGCAGCGCAACCCAATTGGAGGGCCTGGCCGAGGAGTCGGTCATAGGCGAGGCCCGTCGTGTGTCCACGTTCGCGCACGCCAATGCCCCATGACCGACACCCCGATCCGCTCGCAGGAGTCGGATCAGCGCGCAAGGGGACGCCCTTATGACATGGGGGGCTGCGAAGCGCGCTACCTATGCCGCGATGTTGCGTTGGCGAAGGCGCCGCGCAGCACGCACCTTCCGCTGCCATGGCCTGGTGCGCTCGCACAGGAGTCGGCAGGTCTATTCGGTGGCCCTCGAGCATTGGATCGGGCGTTTGCCGGCAGGCCGAAGTGGATGACGCCGCGATGAGTGGCCGGCGCATCGAGATGCTTGCGCTGCGCATCATCGTGTCCAACGGCGTGCGCGTTCTGCCGAACATGAGGTTCGATGTCGAGCCGGAGCGCGCCGCACGGTTACTGCACGCCGGTCTGGCGCGTCTGACCGATTGGACGGACTTGGCCGAACTGATGAGGCTCCCGCGCACCCGTCGGGCTTTGGGGCCGGCGCATTGAACCTGCGCGCCTCGCACTCGCTACGATCGCCGGGTGTGCACGCGCTACATCAGTCCCGAGGCGTCAGACATCGAGCGGCACTGGCACGTCGGTCGCGGCAATGCTTGGCGTGGGCTGCAGCTGTTTCCGCGTTCGCCGGGCCCGTTCGTCCGAGCCGCCCGCGAAAGCACGGCGCCGCAACGCGAGCTGGTCATCGGCCAGTGGGGACTGATCCCGTGGTTCGCCAAGTCCGCGAAGCTGCCCTACGCGACGGTGAATGCGCGGTTCGAGGAGATCACGGCCAAGGCGTCATTCAAGGACTCATGGCGGCACGGCCGGCGGTGCGTGATCCCAGCTTGGTCGTTCGATGAACCATGCTGGGAGACCGGTCGCAACGTGTGGTGGCGATTCGCGCGCGCGGACGGCACCCCGTGGGGGTTGGCCGGGCTGTGGAACACCTGGACCGACAAGGCCACGGGAGAAGTCGTCGAAAGCTACACCATGCTCACCATCAATGCCGACGCGCACCCGCTGATGGCGCGCATGCACAAGCCGGACCCGAAACTCGGACCCGATGAACAGGACAAGCGCTGCGTCGTGCCCATCGAGGTCGATGACGTTGACGAGTGGCTGTTCGCTCCGATCGAGCGGGCGAAGCAGCTCGTGAGATTGCCCCCGGTGGAGCGGTTTGCCGCCGCGCCCGCTGGCACTCCTCACGCGTGAAGATCAGTTCGATGCTGGGCCGTGGTGATCGGCGACCACTCTGGATCGTCATCCGCGCCTGGCTCGCGTTCGAAGCTGGCGCAACCGTCCGCTGGTTGCGACCGGACACGGCTGCACCCTGAATGGGCACACAGCGCCACGCTGCGGCCGGCGTCAACGCCGTCATACCAGCGACACCACCAGCACGGGCGCGGCGTAGCTATCCACGGGGAGAATTGCGACGCCTCGAAGTCCGCCATGCTTCTATCGCCTGGCCAGCGCGATGTGCATCGATCGATGCGTGGGTCCGATGTCAGTCTGCAGGCGCTTGATGGCGCTCAACGTGCCGCCATCGGCCTGCATTCGCCATCGCTACATGATCAGCGGTCCGAGGACAGCATCGCAGCCGGCGGCTATCTTCGGGTTGTTCCACGAACCTTCGCGGGCGTACGCGTCACGCGCGAGGGTTAGCGCTGTCGCCGGCGTCAGCTCGGGCTTGAGTCTGCCGATGGCCAACGTGTACGCGTCGACCCACGCCGGTTCGTCATAGGCCGGCTCGCTGGAAAGGAATTCTGCCGACCACTGGTCGCCGTTCGGGAAGATCATCGGGTGAATGTACAGGCACGTCGGCAGTTGCGTAGGGACTCGCGAGGCACGGCCTGCGTCGGGGCTTGGCGGGATGTTGGGCGACCACCTTGCTTCACCGCGCCGCGCGCGCTAGCAGGGCGGGCCTGAGATACTGAGGGGCGCCCGCGCCGTGCTACCGTTCGGGCCAATTTTTCATGGAACCACTCCACTTGCTCGGCAGCGGCCTATATCCGCTGACCCAGGCCGCGCGCCTGGTCGGCGCTGAGGCCCGATCAGTGCGTCGTTGGCTCCGCGGTTACTCGTGGCGCTACCGTGATGGGCGCAGCAGCTCGGGCCCTCTGTGGCGCCTTCAGTACGCTGACGACGATGAACTCGGGCGCGAACAAGTGCTCGGCTTTCACGATTTGCTAGAGCTGCGGGCGGTTGCGAAATTCATCGAGCGCCGAGTGCCGATGATCGTGATCCGCGCGACCATCGAGGCTGCGAACGAGGCAGGTCTCGGCCCTTACCCACTGCACACCCGCCGCTTCTTGACCGACGGGCAGCGGTTATTCCTTGATGCCGTCGAGCGCGCGACGGGAAATCGAAAGTTGCTTGACGTTCGCGGTCGTCAGTACGTTGTTGACGAGGTGATCCGGCCGAGCCTATTTGCTGGTATTGAGTATGACCCTGAAGGCAAGGCGCTCCGCTGGTTCCCGGTGCGCGGACGTAAGGTGATCGTGCTTGACCCTGGGATTCAGTTCGGCGAACCCATCATCGCCGCCGCCGGCGTGCCAACAGACACCATCGCGGCGGCCGTCCGAGCGGAGAGCGGGGACCGCAAGCGGGTGGCGCGACTGTTCCGCGTTTCGCCCGCGGCAGTTGGTGCAGCAGTGGCTTTCGAGCGACGCATGGCGGCGTGAACTTCTGTTTCGACGCGAATCTCCCACCTGCGATAGCGTGCGCCATTGCCGCACTGTCTGACGCCGAAGAAGGCGTAGGCCGCATCGTCCATCTACGCGAGTTGTTCCCTCCGGGAACAGATGACTTGGTCTGGATTCCAGGTCTCAAGACCCACGGCGACGATTGGTACGTCGTCTCGCAGGACAAGTTTCGTAAGAGCAAGGGTGCCGAACGTGAGGCGCTAAGACGCGAGGGCTACGGTGTGTATGTGCTCGAGCCCGCTTGGTCGTCGCACCCGTATTGGGCCAAGTGTGCGCAGCTCGTGGTTTGGTGGCCGCAGGTGTTGCAGCACGCTCGGCTGACGCGCGGCGGCGTTCACCGCGTGCCGTGGCGGCATACAGCACGGAAGAAGTTCGAGAGCATCTAGCTCAGGCAGCTGTCACGCGGCGCCTTCGGATTGACTCAAGGCGCTGTAGCGCAACTGGCGACGGACCAAGCAGCCGGCCCTGTTCGCATTCTTGCGGCGCGACTTTTGGTGTAGATTGGCGACTCGCGGAGTCTGAGGCGGGCCTCATAATCCTTTGGTCGTTGGTTCGATCCCAACACGGCCTACCAGTTGCTGGTTCATGTATTGCTCGAGCCGCAATGTAGCCAGCGAGACCCTGTGCGCAGATGATGACCCGTGAGCAGGCGAGCGAAGGCGCGTGAACACCAAGAATGCCGATGACCTGACTCGCCTGGTCGCCCAGATTGCCCGAGTCGTCGAGCAGGCCCGGGGGCATGTTCGCCAAAGCGTGAACAGCGCGATGGTGGCCAGCTACTGGGAAATTGGCCGCCTGATCGTGGAACACGAACAGCAAGGCAAGGCTCGCGCCGCGTACGGCCAGCGACAACTGGCCGAACTGTCCGTACGGCTCACCGCGCTGTTCGGCAAGGGTTTCGACGCCAGCAATCTACGCAACATGCGCCGCTTTCATCTGGCGTTTCCGATTCGAGACGCAGTGCGTCTCGAATTGGGCTGGACCCACTACCGTGCCCTGTTGCGGGTGAAGAACCCTGCCGCGCGTGAATGGTACTTGCGCGAAGCCATTGACCAGAGCTGGAGCAGCCGCGCCTTGGAACGGCAAATCGACGTTCTGTACTACGAGCGCCTGTTGAGCAGCAAGGAAAGGCACCTCGTCGAGGCTGAGGCGCAAGAGCAGACCGCGCCGCTGGCAGAAACCCGCAAGGACTTCCTGCGCGACCCCTATGTGTTGGACTTCCTGAACCTGGGGCGCCGTTTTCTGGAGGGCGACCTGGAGCAGGCCATCATCGACAACCTGCAGGACTTCCTGCTGGAGCTGGGCAGGGGATTCGCCTTCGTCGCTCGACAGAAGCGCGTGAGCCTTGCCGACGAGGACTTCTACATCGATCTGGTCTTCTACAACTTCAAGCTCAAATGCTTCCTGCTGGTCGACTTGAAGCTGGGCAAGCTCACGCACCAGGATATGGGGCAGATGGACACTTATGTCCGCCTGTATGACGAACAGGTGAAAGGGGCCGACGACGGCCTCACGATCGGTCTGGTGCTGTGCAGCGAGAAGAGCGAGGCGGTTGTGCGCTATTCCGTGCTTGCCGAGCAACAGCAGTTGTTCGCGGCCAAATACCTGCCCTACCTGCCCAGCGAGGAAGAACTCGAGCGCGAGTTGGAGCGCGAGCGAGAACTGGCGATGCGGCGACTGGACATGCAAAAGGCAGCAGGCAGGAAACCATGAGCGCTACGGCATCATGCCGGACGCTGCACCTCGCTCAGTCTGCTTGTCGTTGGTTCGATCCCAACACGGCCTACCAGACGCATCGACGCCTCGGCCTGTCGGCCGCGCGCAAACTGCGCCGACACTCACCTGTGCAATTCGACACCGTCGACGGTCATCTTCCAGCCGGTTCCGTCCTGATGGGGCGGCACGGAGACTTGGAATGTCGTGGACAGCGGGCCGACGCCCACCACGAAGTCGTCGCCCTGGAACTCCCTGAGAGGAAGCTCGAGCGACCGGCTCGAACCGCCGCCGTAGCGCTTGTAGGCCACCGTGCCGTCTTGATCGATGTACAGGTCCATCCCGGTCCCGTGCCAGTCGCCCACATAGGCTGCCTTCTCGGCCGGAACCGGCTGCCCGCACGCCGTCAAGCTGGCCAGCAGCGACGCGGCGGATACGACGCCGATTGCACGCCATCGTTGCATCGCAGGCCGATCTGCGCCGGGCTCACGCGGCGCCGTGCGGCGCCGACTCATCGCGGTGCAACGCCCGCCGCACCCGCCGCAGCGCCACGATGACCGCAACCGCGACCAGCGGAATGGCAACGCCCACGGCGAGGTCCGGCTCGATCTTCCACCCCGCCGCCTTGGCGGCCTTGGCCACGTAGGCCACGAGGCCGACCACGTAGTAGGTGATCGCCGCCACCGACAGGCCTTCGACCGTCTGCTGCAGCCGGAGCTGCAGCTGCGCGCGTCGGTCCATCGAGGCGAGCAGACTCTGGTTCTGGCGTTCGCGCGCGATGTCCACGCGCGTCGAGAGCAGGCTGCTCGCCTGCGCCACGCGCTCCGACAGCGCGTGCATGCGTTGCGACACCGTGGCCACGGTGGCCACCGCCGGCGTGAGGCGGCGGGCCATGAACTCGTCGATGGTCTGCACGCCGGGCAGCCCCCGCTCGCGCAGCTCGGCGATGCGCCGCGTCACCAGCTCGTGGTACGCGCGGCACGCGCCGAAGCGGAACTGGCTCGCCGACAGGCCGCGCTCCACGTCGGCGGCCAGGCGCGTCAGCTCGTGCAGCAGCGCCTCGTCGTCGCCGCCGCCGGCGGCGATGCGCTCGGTCAGCGCGGCCAGCGCGCGTTCGGTGGCGCCGAGCTGCGGCGACAGCTCGCGCGCCTGCGGAAAGGCGAGCAGCGCCATCATGCGGTAGGCCTCGATCTCGAACAGCCGCTGCAGCATGCGGCCGGCCTGCCGCGGCGTGAAGCTGCGGTTGCACACGAGCAGGCGGCTGAAGCCGTCGTCGTGCAGGCGGAAGTCGGTGAACGCCATGCCCGCGCCTTCGCCGATCTCGGCGCCGACCACGATGTGTGCGCCGAAGTGCCGTGCCAGCGTGTCGGCGTCGGGCGCCTCGTTGCCGCCGGGCACCAGCTCCGCGTGCGCGGCCACCAGCGTGCGGCCGGGCCAGGCGGCGAGCCAACCCGCAGGCAGCAGCGCCGACGCCGGCTCGGCGAACGCTGCGCTGCCGAGGCCGCGCGCGAACATCGTGAGACCCGAGAACTCGCCATGGCGCTCCCACTTCACGCGCAGCGCGCCGAGATCGGCGCTGACGTGAGTGGCGGCCGGCTGGGGCGGTGCCACGCCGTGGCGTTCGCACAGGGCCGCGAAGTGGGCCTGTTCGGCGTCGCGCTGCGCGGGGTCGACGAGCAGCGCCACATAGGTGGCGCGCGACGGCGTGTCCAGCGGTTCGGGCGGCCGCGCGTGCACCTCGTCGGCCAGCGCCGCGCGCAGCGGGTGGTCCGGCGGCAGCACCGAAGCCTGCGTCACGGGCTGCTCAGCGTCACGATGATCGGGTTGTGGTCCGACGTTGTCACCTCGGGCGCGTGGGCGTCCACCACGCGCAGGCCGCGCACGAACAGATGGTCCAGATGGCGGCCGAAGGTGCGCCGGCGCCCGTCGGGCGACAGCTCCACCGGCGTCATGCCGAGCCGCGCGGCCACGCGCTGCAGCGCCTGGTGGCGCTCGTCGCTCCAGGTGTTGAAGTCACCGCCCAGGATCGCCGGGCCCTCGTGCCGCGCCATCACCTCGGCCACCGCCTCGATCTGCTCGCCGAAGGCCTCGAGCCCGAGCGTGAAGTTGATGCCGTGCAGGTTGGCCACCGCGAGCACCGGCCCGGTCGACAGCCGATACCGCGCCACCATGGCCGACTTGGGCATGCGGCCCAGCGGCTCGAATGCGCGCAGCGTGCAGGCGTCGATCGGCTGCGCGCGCGCGGCCACCAGCACGCCGCGCTCCTCGCCGTTGTAGGCGAAGGCGCCCGCCATGCGCCAGTTGTGGCCGGCGCGCTCGAGCGTCTCGCGCACCGGCGCGTTGAGCACCGCCTCCTGCAGCAGCAGCAGGTCGCCCTCGGCGGCGAAGCGCCGCAGGTCGCCCTGCCAGCCGTCGTCCTCGCCCTTGTGCAGGTTCCACGACACGAGGCGCAGCGTGTGCGGGTCGAGTGTCTTGCCGGCGGTGAGCACCACCGGCATCGCCGCCAGCGGGGCCCGGGCGCGGCAGGGCTGGCTGAGCGCATCGACCCGGCCGTCGGCGCGCGGCGCCAGCATGCGCTCGTCCTGCGGCACGCTCACGCAGGCGCCGAGCACGAGCGTGCAGGCGGCCAGCGCCAGGCGCAGCCGCCGCGATGTCGACGCCGGCTTGCGCGGGTTCATCGCACGGCAGCCGCCATCTCCGGCACTCAGCCGTGCAGGCGGCTCGAGCGCGGCACGCTCGCGAGCAGGAATTCCATCTGGTCGACCAGGATGCGGCGGCCGCGCAGGATCATGTCTTCGTGCAGGTTCGGGATGTACGGCAGGTACATCAGGCTCATGCCCACTTCCTCGGGCAGGCGGTTGCCCTTGCGGCCGTTGCAGGCGCGGCAGGCGGTGATGCAGTTCATCCACGTGTCGCGGCCGCCGCGCGAGATCGGCACCACGTGCTCGCGCGTGAGATGGTCGAAGCCGAAGCGCCGGCCGCAATAGGCGCACACGTGGCGGTCGCGTACGAACAGCTTGGGGTTCGTGAGCGCGGGGATCTGGCGCCACGCGCGGCTCGGCACCGCGCCCTTGACGGCGATGATGGGGTGCAACTCGATGCGCGACTGCAGCCCCGTGGCGCGCTGGATGCCGCCGCGCAGCACGCGCATGGCGCGGCCCAGCGTCCACGCCACATCGTCGCTGGCATACAGCACGGCGGCCTCGTACGGCGAGATCCACGCCTGAGGCCGGCCGGACACGTCGAGCTGAAGAACATCCACGGCCACACGCACTCCTCGAGCCCCATAGGGTATCAAAACGGCGATCGGCACCCGCCGCGTGGCATGCCGCACCCGCGCCCGCAGCGGGCGGTACGCACGACGCTGCAGCGGATCTAGAAGAAGAAGCCTAGAAAAAGTGCCGACCTCGCGCCATCGCCGGCCCGCGCTTTGAGGTACAAATAGCACGACCGTTCGTTTCATTGACCGCCCCCGCCCGACCCGATGCCGCCCACCGCTGCTGCGCCGATGCGCACCGCCACCCGCAGCGCCGCCCAGCCCAAGGGCCGGCAGACGCGCGCGGCGATCGTCGACGCGGCGCTCGCGCTGGCGGCGCAGGTGGGGCTCGAGGGCCTGTCGATCGGCGCGCTGGCCGAGCTGATGCAGATGAGCAAGTCGGGCGTGTTCGCGCACTTCGGCTCGCGCGAGGAGCTGCAGATCTCGGTCATCCGCGAATACCACGCGCGCTTCGAAGACGAGGTGTTTCGCCCCGCGCTGCGCGCCGCGCGCGGCCTGCCGCGGCTGCGCGCGCTGTTCGAGGCCTGGCTGCGCCGCGTGTCGGTGGAGCTCGATGCCGGCTGCATCTACATCAGCGGCGCCGTGGAGTTCGACGACCGGCCCGGCCCGGTGCGCGATGCGCTGGCCGAGATGGTGCGCGCCTGGCACGCCGCGCTCGGCCGCGCGATCGAGCTGGCGATCGACGAGGGCCATCTGCGCCGCGAGACCGACGCGCACCAGCTGCTGTTCGAGATCCACGGCCTGATCCTCTCGCTGCACCACGACGCGCGCTTCCTGCGCCTGCCCGGCGCGCTGGATCGCGCGCACCGCGCGTTCGAGCGCCTGCTGGCGCACGACGCTGCCCCTTCAACCGTTCCGATTCGCCCGGCTACCGGGCGCCGCAAGCCGGCGGGCCGCTAGAACCCGCCACCACCCGCCACCGACTTCACTCGATGCCATTCAAGGAGGCCCCATGCCGCACTACACCCCCCCGCTGCGCGACATGCGCTTCGTGCTGCACGAGCTGCTGCAGGTCACCGACGAGCTGAAGCAGCTGCCCCGGCACGCCGAGATCGACGTCGACACCGTCAACGCGGTGATCGAGGAAGGCGGCAAGTTCTGCGCCGAGGTGCTGGCGCCGCTGAACTCGAGCGGCGACGAGGAAGGCTGCACGCTCGACGCCGCCACGCATGCGGTGCGCACGCCCAAGGGCTTCAAGGAGGCGTACGCCAAGTTCGTCGAGGGCGGCTGGCCGTCGCTGTCGTCGGACCCCGAATACGGCGGGCAGGGCCTGCCGCACGTGGTGAATCAGTGCTTCTACGAGATGCTCAACTCGGCCAACCAGGCCTGGACCATGTACCCCGGCCTCGCGCACGGCGCCTACGAGGCCTTGCACGCGCACGGCACGCGCGAGCAGCAGGCGCTGTACCTGCCCAAGCTGGTGAGCGGGCAGTGGATCGGCACCATGTGCCTCACCGAGGCGCACTGCGGCACCGATCTCGGCCTGCTGCGCAGCAAGGCCGAGCCGCAGCCCGACGGCAGCTACAAGATCACCGGCAACAAGATCTTCATCAGCGGCGGCGAGAACGACCTGGCCGAGAACATCGTGCACCTGGTGCTCGCGCGCCTGCCCGATGCGCCGCCGGGCAGCAAGGGCATCTCGCTGTTCGTGGTGCCGAAGTTCCTGCCCAACGCCGACGGCTCGCTCGGCGCGCGCAACGCGATCTACTGCACCGGCCTCGAGCACAAGATGGGCATCCATGCCAGCGCCACCTGCCAGATCGCGCTCGACGGCGCCGCCGGTTGGCTGGTCGGCGAGCCGCACAAGGGGCTGCCGGCGATGTTCGTGATGATGAACGCCGCGCGCATCGGCGTCGGCATGCAGGGCCTGGGCCTGACCGAGGTGGCCTACCAGAACGCCGCGGCCTACGCGAAGGATCGCCTGCAGATGCGCAGCTTGAGCGGCCCCAAGGCGCCCGACAAACCGGCCGATCCGATCATCGTGCACCCCGACGTGCGCAAGATGCTGCTCACCGCGCGCGCCTATGCCGAGGGCGGCCGCGCGCTGGCGATGTTCACCACGCTGCAGATCGACAAGGCGCTCGGCAGCGACGATGCCGGCGAGCGCAAGCAGGCCGAAGACACGATTGCGTTGCTGACGCCCATCGTCAAGGCCTTCCTCACCGACAACGCCTGGATCTCCACCAGCGCCTGCATGCAGGTGTTCGGCGGCCATGGCTACATCAAGGGCTGGGGCATGGAGCAGTTCGTGCGCGATGCCCGCATCAACATGATCTACGAGGGCACCAACACCGTGCAGTCGCTCGACCTGCTCGGGCGCAAGGTGCTGGGCGACAACGGTGCCAAGCTCAAGGCCTTCGGCAAGCGGATCGCCGCCTTCGTCGAGGAAGAGGGCACCAACGAGGCGATGCAGGAGTTCGTGAACCCGCTGGCCGACCTGGGCGACAAGCTGACCAAGCTCACCACCGAGCTCGGCATGAAGGCCTTCGGCAATGCCGACGAGGTGGGCGCCGCCGCGGTGGACTACCTGCGCGTGGTGGGCCACCTGGTGTTCGCCTACTTCTGGGCCCGCATGGCCAAGGTTGCACTCGCCAAGAAGGATTCGGGCGACCCGTTCTACACCGCCAAGCTGGCCACCGCGCGCTTCTACTTCGCCAAGCTGCTGCCCGAGACGGCGATGCTGATCCGCAGCGCGCGCGCCGGCGTCAAGCCGCTGATGGAGATGGACGAGGCGCTGTTCTGATCCAACAATGAGACCCCACGAACCCCACGCTAGGAGACGAAGATGAAACACCTGATCGCGGCCCTTGCGCTGGCCGCCCTGGGCAGCGCCGCGTCGGCACAGAACTCGCCGGTGGGCCTGTGGAAGACGATCGACGACGACGGCAAGACCGAGAAGTCGCTGGTGCGCATCGTCGAATCGGGCGGCGCGCTGGTGGGCAAGATCGAGAAGATCTTCGACGCCGCCAAGCAGGACTCCAAGTGCGACAAGTGCACCGACGACCGCAAGGACAAGCCGGTGCTCGGCATGACGATCCTGACCAACCTGCGGCCCGACGCCGACGACAAGGACACGTGGGCGGGCGGCGAGATCCTCGACCCCAACAACGGCAAGACCTACAAGGCCCGCATCAAGCCCATCGAGGGCGGCAAGCAGCTGCAGATGCGCGGCTACATCGGCCCCTTCTTCCGCACCCAGGTGTGGCAGCGCGTCGAGTGACGCGCCTTACTTCGGAGTTCGCATGAATCGATTCCCCGTGCGCAAGGCGGCCGTGCTCGGCGCCGGCGTGATGGGCGCGCAGATCGCCGCCCATCTGGTCAACGTGAAGGTGCCGGTCGTGCTGTTCGACCTGGCCGCGAAAGACGGGCCCAAGAACGGCATCGTCCTCAAGGCGCTCGACGGCCTGAAGAAGCTCAAGCCCTCGCCGATCGGCGTCGTGACCGATGTCGCGCAGATCCAGCCCGCCAACTACGACGAGCACCTCGACCAGCTGAAAGGCTGCGACCTGGTGATCGAGGCGATCGCCGAGCGCATGGACTGGAAGCTCGACCTCTACAAGAAGATCGCGCCGCACGTGGCGCCGCACGCGATCGTCGCCTCCAACACTTCGGGGCTGTCGATCACCAAGCTGTCCGAGGCATTGCCGGCGGAGATCAAGCCGCGCTTCTGCGGCATCCACTTCTTCAACCCGCCGCGCTACATGGCGCTGGTGGAGCTGATCCCCACGCCGACCACCGACGCCACGATCCTCGACCAGCTCGAGACCTTCGTCACCACCGCGCTCGGCAAGAGCGTGGTGCGCGCCAAGGACACGCCCAACTTCATCGCCAACCGCGTCGGCATCGCCGGCATGCTGGCCACGATGATCGAGGCCGAGAAGTTCGGCCTCGGCTACGACGTGGTCGACGACCTCACCGGCAAGAAGATGGGCCGCGCCAGCAGCGGCACCTTCCGCACCGCCGACGTGGTGGGGCTCGACACCATGGCCCACGTGATCAAGACCCTGCAGGACAACCTGCAGGCCGATCCGTTCTATCCGAACTATGCGACGCCCAAGGTGCTCGCCGCGCTGATCGACAAGGGCGCGCTGGGCCAGAAGACGGGCGCCGGCTTCTTCAAGAAGGTGGGCAAGGACATCCTGCGCCTCGACCCGGCCAAGGGTGACTACGTGGCCGCCGGCGGCAAGGCCGATCCGATCGTCGAGCGCATGCTCAAGAAGCCCGCGGCCGAGCGGCTGAAGCTGCTGCGCGAGTCGACGAACCCGCAGGCGCAGTTCGTGTGGGCCATCCTGCGCGACGGCTTCCACTACGCGGCGGTGCACCTGGAGTCGATCGCCGACACCGCGCGCGAGGTCGACTTCGCGATGCGCTGGGGCTTTGGCATGAAGCAGGGTCCGTTCGAGCTGTGGCAGGAGGCCGGCTGGAAGCAGGTGGCGGCCTGGATCGCGGAGGACATCGCCGCCGGCAAGGCGCTCTGCAGCGCGCCGCTGCCGGGCTGGGTGACAGACGGCCGCGATGGCGTGCACACCAGCGATGGCTCGTGGAGCCCGAGCCGCAAGCGCTACGTGCCGCGCAGCACGCTGCCGGTCTATGCGCGCCAGCCCTTCCCCGAGAGCGTGCTCGGCGCGGGTGCGCCGCAGCCGCTGAAGAGCGGCACCGAGCTGTTCGCGAACGACGAGGTGCGCGTGTGGACGCGCGACGGCGAGGTGGCGATCGCCAGCATCACCGCCAAGCTGCACCTGATCAGCCCGGCGGTGATCGAGGGCCTGAGCAAGGCGCTCGAGATCGCCGAGGAGAAGTGCAAGGGCCTGGTGATCTGGTCGCCCGACGATGTGTTCTCGGCCGGCGCGAACCTCGAATCGCTGATGCCGGTGTTCATGAAGATGGGCTCCAAGGGCATCGCGCCCGAGGTGAAGAAGCTGCAGGACTTCATGCTGCGCATGCGCTATGCGCAGGTGCCGGTGGTCAGCGCGATGCGCGGCATCGCGCTCGGCGGCGGCTGCGAGCTGGCGCTGTATTCGTCGCGGCGCGTCGCGCACATGGAGACCTACATCGGCCTGGTCGAGGTCGGCGTCGGCCTGGTGCCGGCCGGTGGCGGGCTGGCGTACATCGCGCGCCGCGCCGCCGAGCAGGCCGCCGCGGCGCCGGGCACCGATCTGCTCGCGTTCCTGAAGGAGCCGTTCACGGCGGCCGCGATGGCCAAGGTGGGCACCAGCGCGATCGAGAGCCGGCAGCTCGGCTACCTGCTGTGGAGCGACGTGGTCGTGCCGCACAAGGACGAGCTGCTCACGGTGGCCACGGCCCAGGTGCACGCGATGGCCGACTCCGGCTGGCGCGCACCCACGAAGGCGCTGATCCCGGTGACCGGCCGCGACGGCATCGCGACCATCAAGGCGTCATTGGTGGGCTTGCGCGATGGCGGTTTCGCCAGCGCGCACGACTTCCACATCGCCAGCCTGATCGCCGATGCGGTATGCGGCGGCGAGGTCGACGCCGGCTCGCTGGTGAGCGAGGAGTACCTGATGGCGCTCGAGCGCAAGCACTTCTGCGCGCTGCTCGACCACCCGAAGACGCAGGAACGCATCATGGGCATGCTGCAGACGGGCAAGCCTGTTCGGAATTGACGGCGGAGATACGACACATGAGCAAGCAAGTGCAAGAGGCCTACATCGTCGCCGCCACGCGTACGCCGATCGGCAAGTCGGGGCGCGGGGTGTTTCGCCACACGCGGCCCGACGATCTGCTGGTGGCGGCGATACAGGGCGCGCTGAAGCAGGTGCCGTCGCTCGACCCGAAGGCGATCGAAGACGCGATCGTCGGCTGCGCGATGCCCGAGGGCGAGCAGGGGCTGAACATGGCGCGCGTGGCCGCGCTGCTGGCCGGGCTGCCGCACACGGTGGGCGGCGTCACGATCAACCGCTTTTGCGCCTCGGGCCTCACCGCGGTGCAGATGGCGGCCGACCGCATCCGCGTCGGCGAGGCCGACGTGATGATCGCCGGCGGCGCCGAGAGCATGAGCCTGGTGCCGATGACCGGCAACAAGCCGTCGTTCAACGCCCGCATCTTCGACCGCGACGAGAACATCGGCATCGCTTACGGCATGGGCCTCACCGCCGAGCGGGTGGCCGAGCAGTGGAAGGTCAGCCGCGAGGCGCAGGACGCGTTCGCGCTCGGCTCGCACCAGAAGGCGGTGAAGGCGCAGGCGGCCGGCGAGTTCACGGCAGAGACCACGCCGGTGGAGGTGGAGGACCGCACGCCCGACCTGGCGAGCGCCGAGATCCGCATCGGCAAGCGCACCGTCTCGCTCGACGAAGGCGCGCGCGCCGACACCTCGCTCGAGGCGCTGGGCAAGCTCAAGCCGGTGTTCGCCGCGAAGGGCAGTGTGACGGCAGGCAACTCGAGCCAGACCAGTGACGGCGCCGGCTGCCTGATCCTGGCCAGCGAGAAGGCGGTCAGGCAGTTCGGCCTGAAGCCGCTGGCGCGCTTCGTCAGTTTCGCCGTCAAGGGCGTACCGCCGCACATCATGGGCATCGGCCCGATCGAGGCGATCCCCGCCGCACTGAAATCCGCCGGGCTCAAGCTCGACGACATCGGCTGGATCGAGCTCAACGAGGCCTTCGCCGCGCAGGCGCTGGCGGTGATCAACGCCGTGGGCCTCAACCCCGAGAAGGTCAACCCGATGGGCGGTGCGATCGCGCTCGGGCATCCGCTGGGCGCCACCGGCGCGATCCGCTCGGCCACGGTGATCCACGCGCTGCAGCGCAGGCAGCTCGAGTACGGCATGGTCACCATGTGCGTCGGCACGGGGCAGGGCGCCGCGGGCATCTTCGAGCGCGTGTGAGCCGCCGCGCACCGGCATCGCGCCGGTGCGTAAGATCGCCGCGCTGAAGATGCTGGAGCGCGGGATGACTGATATCGCGATCGACCCTGCGGCCTGCCTGCCCGACGACGGCACGGCCGGCACGCTGGTGGGCCGTGCCTTCGTGCACGGCCGCGGCCCGGTGGTGGTGGCGATTCGCGCCGACGGCGTGTTCGACCTGTCGCAACGCTTCGCCACGATGAGCGACCTGCTCGACGAGGCCGATCCCGCAGGCGCCGCGCGCGGCGTGCCGGGCGAGCGCATCGGCGCGCTGGCCGACATGCTGCGCAACACCGGCCGCGCGGTGCGCGACGCGAAGCTGCCGCACCTGCTGGCGCCGATCGACCTGCAGGTGATCAAGGCCGCCGGCGTGACTTTCGCCTCGAGCCTGCTCGAACGCGTGATCGAGGAGCAGGCCAAGGGCGACCCGGCGCGCGCCGATGCCGTGCGCGCCGATGTGCAGCAGGCCATCGGCGCCAGCCTGCGCGACATCAGGCCCGGCTCGCCGCAGGCGGCGGCGCTGAAGGCCGCGCTGCAGTCGCGCGGGTTGTGGAGCCAGTACCTCGAGGTGGGCATCGGGCCCGATGCCGAGGTGTTCACCAAGGCGCCGCTGCTGTCGGCGCTGGGTACCGGCGTGGCCATCGGCGTGCGCGGCGATTCGGCCTGGAACAACCCGGAACCCGAGGTCGTGCTCGCGGTCGACAGCCGCGGCGCCATCGTCGGCGCCACGCTCGGCAACGACGTGAACCTGCGTGACTTCGAGGGCCGCAGCGCGCTGCTGCTGGGCAAGAGCAAGGACAACAACGGCTCCACGGCGATCGGGCCGTTCATCCGCCTGTTCGACGACACGTTCGGCCTCGACGACGTGCGCCGTGCCGACCTCACGCTCACCGTGCACGGCGCCGACGGCTTCGTGCTCGAAGGCCGCAGCACGATGCGCGAGATCAGCCGCGACCCGCTCGACCTGGTGGCGCAGACCACCGCGATGCACCAGTACCCCGACGGCTTCGTGCTCTTCTGCGGCACGCTGTTCGCGCCGACGCAGGACCGCGGCGCGCCGGGCAGCGGCTTCACGCACCATGTGGGCGACGTGGTGCGCATCCGCAGCGCGCGGCTGGGCGAACTGGTCAACCGCGTGCAGACCTGCGAGTCGCTCGCGCCGTGGACCTATGGCGTGCGCGATCTGATGCGCGACCTCGCTCGCGCTCGGGTGCGCGATCCGTGACGCGGGCCCTGATGAACGACGCGCTGATCGCGCTGGGCATCGAGGGATGGAAGCCGGCGCTGGGTGCGCTACTGCTGCCGCCGCTGCCGTTCGTGCTGATGGTGCTGGCCGGTGCTCTGGTGCATGGCCGCCGACGTAGCGCGGCGTGGCTGCTGTGGATCGTCGCAGCGCTCGGCATCTGGCTCGGCAGCACGGGCGCGATGGGCTCCATGCTGACGCGTGCGCTGTTGTCGCCGCCGCCGGCGCTGAGCGCAGACCGGATCAAGCAACTGAAGGGCGCGCCGCACACGGCCATCGTCGTGCTGGGCGGCGGGCGCAGGCCGTTCGCGCCGGAGTACGGCGCGGCCAGCCTCAACAACTTCGGCATCGAGCGCCTGCGCTATGGCGTATGGCTCGCGCGAGCCACCGCGCTGCCGCTGGCCTTCAGCGGCGGCATCGCGCACGGCATCGCGCACGGCGGCATGGCAGGGCCGCCTGAAGCCGAGATCGCGGCGCGCATTGCCGCATCGGAGTTCGGCGTCACGCTGCGTTGGGCCGAACAGCGCTCGCGCGACACCAACGAGAACGCGCTGTTCACCTTGCCGCTGCTGAAGGCCGAGGGCATCGATCACATCGTGCTCGTGACGCACGTCTTCCACATGCATCGCGCACGGGCGGCTTTCGACCGGGCCGCGCAGCGGCTGGCGATGCCGATGCAGATCACCGCGGCGCCGGTGGCCGTCGCCGAGGAAGCGCCCTATTCACTCGCCGACTGGCTGCCCAGCCGCGGCGGCTACATGATGGTGAACATCGCGCTGCACGAATGGCTCGGCCGCCTGGCCGGCGCCTGAGCCATCGTCAGATCGGCTCGTAGCGCCCCAGCCGCACCTGCGTGTTGCCCGGCCGCAGATGGCCCATCGACGGCATCACGAGCACGGTGTCGTCATACGGCGCGTGCCAGACGTGATCGCCGTCGCGCGCGATCGGCGTGCCGGCCTTGGCCACCACGCCGAGGCCGACGATCGGCACCAGGAAGCGGAAGTCGGTCGACTTCGCCACCACCGCCTCGGTCACGCGCACCAGCCGCTGCACCGGCGGCGGCGCGAGCACGGTGCGCGCGAGCGCCCAGTCGCGCTCGACCACGCCGGTGAGCGCCAGGAAGCGCATCAGCGTGTCGACCGCCACGTCGCGCGCCGAGGCCTCCCAGTGCTGGCCGCATTCGATCAGCAGCGCGCGCTTCGGGCTCGCCGCATCGCCGAAGCCGCCGCGCTCGATCATGCGCAGCCCGGCCGGGTGGCCGGTGTCGATCAGCAGGTCGGCCGGCACGCCCAGCTCGCGCGCATAGGCGGCGTTCTTGTCGACGCGGCCGCACACCATGATCGGCCGGCAGGGCTCGTGCATCGAGTGGATGTCGAGCAGCAGCTCGGCGGCGTCGACGAACGGCCGCAGCGCCCGCGCGCGGCGCAACTCGGCGGAGTCGCGCGTGCCGAGCAGCTGGTCGTCGCCCCAGACGCGGTTGTAGTCCTCGTCGACGAAGCGCGAGCGGTGCGGGTCGGCCGCGTCGAAGCGGGCGTAAGCCTCCATGTTGGCGAAGGCCAGTGTCAGGCTGCCGCGGCGGATCGGCGGCAGCTCGGCGAGCAGCGCGTCGAGCGCGATCGCGCCGCAGATCTCGTTGCCGTGCGTCAGCGCCTGCACCATCACCGCGGGGCCGGCGCGGCCGCTGTCGAAGCGGTGCACGTACTCGACGCCGGTGTTGCCGGCGCGCCAGCGCGAGAGGTCGGGCGGCGTCAGCTCGATGCGGGCGGTCTCAGCCATGCCGGGTCGGGGCGAAGTCGCGCACGATGGCCTGCAACAGCGCCATCAGGTGCTGCTGCAGCCGAACGAAGCCGTCGTGCTTCTGCTGCGTGGCCTCGTCCATGTAGAGCCGCTTGTTGACCTCGAGCTGCAGGCTGTGGCGGCCGGCAGCGGGGTCAGCGAACGCGCGCACGAGTTCCACGCCTTTGAACGGGTCGTTCACCGCCACGTCGTAGCCCAGCGCGGCCAGCCGCTCGCGCACGAAGGCGGTGAAGGCCGGCGCGCAGGTGGTACCGTCGCGGTCGCCGAGCACGATGTCGGCGCGCGCGCGGCCGGCGCCGCCTTCGCCCATCGCGCCGCTGACCGCATTCATCGAATGGCAGTTGATGTGGTAGACCACGCCGTGCCTGGCGTGCGCCGCGTCGAGCAGGTCGCGCAAGCGCGCGTGGTACGGCGCGTGGTAGCGATCGATGCGCGAGCGCACCTCACCCACGCCCAGGCGCCGCGCGTAGATCGGCCGCCCGTCGTCGAGCGTGCGCCAGATCAGCGCCTTGCCGATGCGGGCCTTGCCGCTCGGCCGGTGCTCGTGCGGCCACGGGCCGTCGAGCAGATCGAGGTCCACGTCACCCGCGTGGCGGTTCGGGTCGAGGTAGGTGCGCGGAAACTGCGCCGCCAGCAGCGGGATGCCGTGCTCTGCGGCGGGCCGGTACAACTCGTCGATGAAGCAGTCCTCGCCGTCGCGCAGGTCGTGCTCGCTCAGCACCGAGCCGAAGTCCGCCGGCATGCGCCGGCCCGAATGCGGTGAATCCAGCACCAGCGGCTGCAGGGTTGCGCGCGGTCCGTGGACCACGAACACGTCATCGCTCATCGAGGTGAACCGCGCCTGTCGTGCACCGCCTCAGTATCCCCCGAGCAAACCCGCGGCACACCCGGGGGATGCCCGGGGCGACCCCGATAGGAAGTTCGAGGCCGGTTGCTACGATCGCGCGCACCACCGTGCCCGGGGCCCGTCCGGGCCGGTCAACCATTGGCGGCCCGGCGACAGGGCCCTAGGAGAGACGACATGCAAGAGCGTGAACTGCGAGCCCTGATCGAGAGCGTGCGCGAAGGCCGGATGGCGCGCCGTTCGTTCATCCAGCGCATGGTGGGTCTCGGCCTCACGGCCCCGATGGCCTCGATGATGCTGATGCACGAGGGCATCGCGCAGACGGCGCCGGCGATCCCGTACAAGCCCACCAAGCGCGGTGGCGCCGGGCCGCTGAAGCTCATCTACTGGCAGGCCTCGGTGCACCTGAACCCGCACTACGCCGGCGGCACGAAAGACCAGGACGCGAGCCGCATCTTCTACGAGCCGCTGGCCGGCTGGGATACCGAGGGCAACCTGGTGCCGTTCCTCGCGGCCGAGATCCCGACGCAGGCCAACGGCGGCCTCGCCGCCGACGGCAAGAGCGTGACGTGGAAGCTCAAGCGCGGCGTGAAGTGGCACGACGGCAAGGACTTCACCGCCGACGACGTGGTGTTCACCTGGCAGTACGCCGGCGACCCCGCCGCGGCCATGATCACCGTCAGCGTCTACCGCGACCTCAAGGTCGTCAAGGTCGACTCGCACACCGTGCGCGTCGAGTTCGCCAAGGCCACGCCGTTCTGGGCCGAGCCGTTCGTCGGCAGCGTGGGCCTGATCCTGCCCAAGCACGTGTTCGAGCCCTTCATGGGCGCCAAGTCGCGCGAGAACCCGGCCAACACCAAGCCGGTGGGCACCGGGCCGTACAAGATCGTCGAGTTCAAGCCGGGCGACCTGATCCGTGCCGAGGCCAACAAGGACTACCACATCGCCAACCAACCCGCGTTCGACACGCTCGAGGTCAAGGGCGGCGGCGACGCGACGAGCGCCGCGCGCGCCGTGCTGCAGACCGCCGAGTACGACGTGGGCTGGAACCTCGCGGTCGAAGACGAGATCCTCAAGCGGCTCGAGGGCTCCGGCAAGGGCAAGATGAGCTTCTACGTCGGCAGCGACATCGAGTTCATCGCGCTCAACGTCACCGACCCGTGGAACGAAGTCGACGGCGAGCGCGCCAGCGCCAAGAGCAAGCACCCGGCCTTCAGCGACAAGGCCGTGCGCGACGCGATGAACCTGCTGATCGACCGCAAGGGCATCGCCGACGTGATCTACGGCCGCGGCGCCATCACCACCAGCAACTTCCTCAACAACCCGCCGCGCTTCGTCAGCAAGAGCACCAAGTACGAGTTCAACATCGACAAGGCCAACCAGGTGCTCGACGCGGCGGGCTGGAAGAAGGGCGCCGACGGCATCCGCGCCAAGGGCAACGTCAAGCTCAAGTTCGTCTACCAGACCTCGGTGAGCGGCCCGCGCCAGAAGTGCCAGGCGATCATCAAGGACGCCTGCACCAAGGCCGGCATCGACCTCGAACTCAAGAGCGTGGTGGCGGCGGTGTTCTTCGGCAGCGACTTCGCCAACCCCGACACCTACCAGAAGTTCTGGGCCGACATGGAGATGTTCACCACCACCATGACGCAGCCCGACCCGCAGACCTTCATGGAGCAGTACTGCTCGTGGGAGCTGGCGCAGAAGGCCAACAAGTGGGCGAGCCGCAATCTCTCGCGCTGGTGGCACCCCGACTACGACGCCGCGCACCGCGCCGCGCAGGTGGAGCTGGATCCCGTGAAGCGCGCGGCGCTGTTCATCAAGATGAACGACATGGTCGTCAACGACGGCCACATCATCCCGCTGTTCGCGCGCCCGCGGCCGGTGGGGGTGGTCAACAAGCTCGCCGCGCCGATCTCGGCGTGGGACAACCTGACCTCGTTCATGAACTACTGGTACCGGGAGGCCTGACCCGAGCGGGCCAGCGAAGAACCTCCGCGCGCCCTTGTTCAACTACATCGTCCGGCGCCTGATGCTCGCGGTGCCCAGCCTGCTGGGCATCAGCATCGTTCTGTTCACGGTGCTCGCGCTCGCGCCCGGCGACCCGTTCGACGAACTGGCCACCAACCCCAACGTGCCGCCCGAGGTGCGCATGGCGCTGCGCGCGCAGTTCGGGCTCGACGATCCGGTGTGGCAGCGCTACCTGCACTGGCTCGCCAGCATGCTCAAGGGCGACTGGGGGTTCTCGTTCGTCAGCCGCATCAACGTCGACCAGCTGATCCTGCAGCGGCTGCCGACCACCATCGTCGTGATCGGCCTGTCGCAGGTGTTCGCGATCCTGGTGGCCATTCCCGTGGGCGTGCTGGCCGCGGTGAAGCCCTATTCGTGGTTCGACCGCATCGCCAGCACGCTGGCGCTGGTGGGGTTCTCGCTGCCCACGTTCTTCACCGGGGTGGTGTTCATCCTCTTCTTCAGCATCTACCTCGGCTGGCTGCCGTTCGTCTACCGCAGCGACATCGCCGCCACCGGCTGGCAGTTCCTGTGGGAGCACTTCAAGCAGTCGATCATGCCGATCACGGTGCTCGGCCTGTTCCAGGCCGCGAGCATGATGCGCTACGTGCGCTCGGCGGTGCTCGACGTGATCCGCCTCGACTTCGTGACCACCGCGCGCAGCAAGGGCCTCACCGAGCGTATCGTGGTGCTCAAGCACGTGGTGCGCAACGCGCTGATCCCGGTGGTGACGCTGGTGGCGCTGCAGATGCCGGCCGTGTTCGGCGGCGCGATCGTCACCGAGCAGATCTTCCGCATCCCCGGCATCGGCAGCCTGCTGATCGACGCCATCCTGCGCAACGACACGCCGGTGATCATGGCGGTGACCTTCGTGTTCAGCTGCCTCGTGATCCTGTTCAACCTGATCGCCGACCTGCTCTATGGCTGGCTCGACCCCCGCATCAGCTACGGCTAGCCTCGGCAAGGCGCGCGCCAGCGTCTCGCCGTGGCGCGAGGCGTGGCGGCGCTTCAAGCGGCACAAGCTCGCCTACTGGAGCCTGTGGGTGCTCGCGCTGCTGGTGCTCGCGGTGCTGATCGGGCCGCTCGCCTACAAGGTCGGCATCAACGACGTCGACTTCAAGTCGCGCCTGGCGGGCCCCAGCCTGGCGCATCCGTTCGGCACCGACGACCTCGGCCGCGACCTGCTGGCGCGCATGATGTACGGCGGGCGCATCAGCCTCGCCGTGGGCTTCGCGGCGATGCTGATGGCCATCACCGTGGGCGTGCTGATCGGCGCGCTGGCCGGCATGGCGCGCGGCTGGATCGACGCCGCGCTGATGTGGGTGACCGATCTCTTTCTCAGCTTGCCGCAGCTGCCGCTGCTGCTGCTGCTGATCTTCCTGTTCCGCGAGCCGCTGAAGCAGGCGTTCGGCATCGAGGTCGGCATCTTCATCCTGATCGTGCTGGTGATCGGCGGCTTTCGCTGGATGCCGGTGGCGCGGCTGGTGCGCGCGCAGTTCTTCTCGCTGCGCGAGAAGGAGTTCGTCGAGGCCGCGCGTGCGCTCGGCGCCAGCACGCGGCGCCAGGTGGTGCGGCACATCCTGCCCAACAGCCTGGGGCCGGTGATCGTGGCGGCGACGATCGACGTGGCGGCGGCGATCATCGCCGAGAGCACGCTCTCGTTCCTCGGCCTCGGCTTTCCGCCCGACATCCCGACCTGGGGCCGCATCCTCTACGACGCGCGCGACTACATGGACCTGGCCACGCACTGGGCGATGTTCCCGGGGCTGGCGATCTTCGTCACCGTGCTGACGATCAACTTCATCGGCGACGGGCTGCGTGACGCGCTGGATCCCAGAAGGGTCATGTAGTGGCCCTTCTCGACATCAAGGGCCTAAAGACCCATTTCAAGACCGACGACGGCTGGCTGCACGCCGTCGACGGCGTCGACATCGCCATCGACGCCGGCGAGACGGTGGGCGTGGTCGGCGAGTCGGGCTGCGGCAAGAGCGTCACCGCCAAGACGGTGATGAAGCTGATCGACATGCCGCCCGGCAAGATCGTCGCCGGCCAGGTGCTGTGGAAGGGGCGCGACCTGGTGCCGCTGCCGGCCGACGAGATGCAGAAGATCCGCGCCAAGGAGATCTCGATCATCTTCCAGGAGCCGATGACTTCGCTGAACCCGGTGTACACCGTGGGCGAGCAGATCGCCGAGAGCCTGCGCCTGCACGAGGCCTTAAGCCGCAAGGCGGCGATGGACCGCGCGGTGGAGCTGCTGCGCATGGTGCGCATCCCCACGCCCGAGCGCCGCGTGCACGACTACCCGCATCAGTTCTCCGGCGGCATGCGCCAGCGCGTGATGATCGCCATCGCGCTCGCCTGCAAGCCGCAGCTGGTGATCGCCGACGAGCCGACCACCGCGCTCGACGTGACGATCCAGGCGCAGATCCTCGACCTGCTGGCCGAGCTGAAGCAGAGCATGGGCATGGCGGTGATGCTGATCACGCACGCGATGGGCGTGGTGGCCGAGGTGGCGCAGCGCGTGGTGGTCATGTACGCCGGCAAGGTGGTGGAGGAGGCGCCGGTGGGCGCGCTGTTCGCCGATCCGCGCCACCCGTACACGCAAGGGCTGATCCGCTCGATCCCGCGCATCGACACCGCGGCCACGCAGCACGTGCGGCTGGAGGCGATTCCCGGCGTGGTGCCGCAGCTGATCGAGCCGCGCGAGGGCTGCCGCTTCGCGGCGCGCTGCAAGCACGCCAGGCCCGAATGCCTGCAGGCCACGCCGCCGCTGCGCGCGGTGGCGGCGGGGCATCGCGTGGCCTGCATCCTGGACGTCAAGCCATGACCGAACCGCTGCTCGAGGTCCAGGGCCTGAAGAAGCACTTCCCGATCCGCGGCGGCATTCTGCAGCGCGTGGTCGACAAGGTGCACGCGGTCGACGGCGTCAGCTTCGACCTCGCGCGCGGCGAAACGCTCGGCGTGGTCGGCGAATCGGGTTGCGGCAAGAGCACCACCGGGCGCTGCATCCTGCGCCTGATCGAGCCCACCGCCGGCGAGGTGTGGTTCGACGGCCGCAGCGTCACCGCTGCGGGCAAGGACGAGCTGCGCGCACTGGCGCGCGACATGCAGATCATCTTCCAGGATCCGTTCGCGTCGCTGAACCCGCGCATGACGGTGGGCGCCATCGTCGGCGAGGGCCTGGTGATCCACCGGCTGGCGACGAGCGCGCACGAGATCGAGCAGCGCGTGGCCGAGCTGCTGCAGACCGTGGGCCTCTCGCCCGACCACATGCGCCGCTACCCGCACGAGTTTTCCGGCGGCCAGCGCCAGCGCATCGGCATCGCGCGCGCGCTGGCGGTGAACCCCAAGCTGGTGGTGTGCGACGAGGCGGTGAGCGCGCTCGACGTGTCGATCCAGGCCCAGGTGATCAACCTGCTGGAAGACCTGCAGAGCCAGTTCAACCTGACCTACATCTTCATCGCGCACGACCTGTCGGTGGTGGAGCACATCAGCGACCGCGTGGCGGTGATGTACCTCGGCCGCGTGGTGGAGCTGGCACCGGCCAAGGCGCTGTACACCAACCCCTTGCACCCGTACACCGAGGCGCTGCTGTCGGCGGTGCCGATCCCCGACCCGAAGATCAAGCGCCAGCGCGTGCGCTTGCAGGGCGACGTGCCGAGCCCCATCCGCCCGCCGCCGGGTTGCCACTTCCACACCCGCTGCCCGATCGCCAACAAGGGCCTGTGCGACACGCAGGCGCCCGAGCTGAAGCGCAAGGCCGACGGACACTGGGTGGCGTGCCACCTGCGCGCCTGAAGGAGGACGTCATGAGCATCAAGACCGCCACGCTCAACGGTGTGGCCACGATCGAGATCGCGCGGCCGGAGAAGAAGAACGCGCTGACCATCGCGATGTACCAGGCGATGGCCGACGCGTTGCGCACGGCCACCGCCGATGCCGCGGTGCGCGCCGTGCTCATCACCGGCCAGCCCGGCGTGTTCACCTCGGGCAACGACCTCGAGGACTTCATGCAGCGGCCGCCGCAGAGCGAGGATTCGCCGGTGGCGCAGTTCATGCGCGCGCTGCTGGAGTGCGACAAGCCGGTGGTCGCTGCCGTCACCGGCGCCGCGATCGGCATCGGCACCACGATGCTGCTGCATTGCGACTTCGTCTACGTCAGCGACGAGGCGCGCCTGGCCACGCCGTTCGTGAGCCTGGGGCTGGTGCCCGAGTATGCGTCGAGCCTGCTGATGCCGGCGCTGATGGGCCATCGCCGCGCGGCCGAGAAGCTGCTGCTCGGCGACCCGTTCACCGGCGAGCAGGCGGTGGAATGCGGCCTCGCCAACGCCGTGCTGCCGGCGGCAGAGGTGGTGAACCAGGCGCGTCGCGTGGCCGAGCGCTTCAACGCGCTGCCGCCGGGCGCCGTGCGCGACGCCAAGCGTCTGATGCGCAAGTGGGGCCATGAGCCCATCATCGCTGCGATGCGCGACGAGGGCGAGCTGTTCCGCGCCCGCCTGCGCAGCCCCGAGGCGATGGAGGCGTTCCAGGCCTTCTTCCAGAAGCGCAAGCCCGACTTCTCGAAGTTCTGACGCGAACTCACCGAGCGGCTCGCGCATCGACCGACCCCCCGAGGAGAACAAGCATGAGCACCACGCACCACGGCCTGAAAGGCAAGACGCTGTTCGTCACCGGCGGCTCGCGCGGCATCGGCCTGGCGATTGCCGAGCGCGCCGCGCGCGACGGCGCCAACGTGGTGCTGGTGGCCAAGACCACCGAGCCCAACCCCAAGCTGCCGGGCACGCTGGTTACCGCGGCCGAGGCCGTGCGCAAGGCCGGCGGCCAGGCGCTGCCGGTGCCCACCGACATCCGCGACGAGGCGGCAGTGGCCGCCGCGGTGCAGGCCGCGGTGGCGCGCTTCGGCGGCATCGACATCCTCGTCAACAACGCCAGCGCGATCAGCCTCACGCCCACCGCGGCGACGCCGATGAAGCGCTTCGACCTCATGTTCGGCGTCAACGTGCGCGGCACCTACTGCTGCACCCAGGCCTGCCTGGACGAGCTGATCAAGAGCGCCAAGGCCGGCCGCAACCCGCACGTGCTCAACATGAGCCCGCCGCTTTCGATGAAGCCGCACTGGTTCCAGAACCACGTGGCCTACACGATGGCCAAGTACGGCATGAGCGAATGCACGCTGGGCCATGCCGCCGAGTTCAAGCGCCACGGCATCGCGGTGAACAGCCTGTGGCCGCGCACGGCGATCGCCACCGCAGCGCTGCAGATGATCCCGGGCGTGGACCTGAACAAATGCCGCAAGCCCGAGATCCTGGCCGACGCGGCGCACGTGATCCTGACGTCGGATGCGAAGGAGGTCAGCGGCAACTTCTTCATCGACGACACGCTGCTCGGCGAGCACGGCGTGAAGGACTTCGACCGCTATGCGGTGGTGCCGGGGACGAAGGACCTGATCCCCGATTTCTTCGTCGATTGAGCGGGCCGGGGCCGGCGAGCCCGCTCGGCAAGATCGATCGGCCCGCCCGGCCGCGCCTCAGCGCACGCCCGTCTCGTTGGCGCTGTGGATGATCCAGACCAGGTGGGCGTTCATGTCGAATCCCCCCGAACCGGCGAAGATCAACCGGCCCTGGCCCTTGTAGACGAGCTCATGGCGGTAGCGGTCGGAGCCGAAGAAGAACGGAATGAACGCCTTGCCGGTGATGTACGAGCCCTGGTCGGTCGGCACGCCGAGGATGCCCTGCACCTGGCCCCAGCTCATGCCGATCTGGAGCTGGGTGAACTTGCTGCCAGGCGCCGGCTTGCCGGTGATCTCGCCCTCCCAGTCGTTGATGCCTTTCACCTTCTGGCCGTAGCCGGCTTCCACCTTCTTCGGGTCGACCACCTCGCCGCGCTCGTTCATGCCGGGGCCGACCTTGGGCGCAGCCGGCGCCGCTGCGGCCGGCGCTGCCGCGGTGGTGGCCGGGGCGGGCGCGCTGGCCGTCTTGTTGCCGGACATGCTGCCGCAGCCTGCGATCAGCCAGGCACCGAGGAAGGTGATGAACAGGCCCGAGGCCCCGATCCGAGTCGTCATGGTCGCTCCTGAGGTTGAATCGAAGGGTGTGTGCACTGCGGTCAGGATCGTAAGGCCGCCCCACGCGCAATCCGGCGGCCGGACCGGCGCATCCCCCTACGTTGGCGTGCCGGGGCCTGGCTGGCGGCTCAGCCCTTCGGCACCGGCCTCGGCTGGCCGGCGTGATCGATCGCCACGTAGGTGAGGTTCGCATCGGTGACCTTCACCACCTGCAGGTTCGCCGGGTTGCGCTCGGCGAAAACCTCCACGTGCACGGTGATCGAGGTCGTGCCCACGCGCACGATGCGGGCGTAGAACGAGAGCAGGTCGCCCACCGACACCGGCTGCTTGAAGAGAAACTGGTTCACCGCCACGGTGGCGATGCGCCCCTTGGCGATGCGCGAGGGCAGCACGGCGCCGGCGATGTCCACCTGCGCCATGATCCAGCCGCCGAAGATGTCGCCGTTGGCGTTGGCGTCGGCGGGCATCGGCATCACGCGCAGCACCAGCTCGGAGCCATCGGGCAAACTAGTCGGTGCGGTCAGTCGCGGGGGCGGGGTTGTGTTCGTGTTCATCGTCTCCACCTGCAACCGGCTTCTCGTGCCGTAGAACCATTCTTCCACGCCGCCATGCGCCGAATTGCCACCACCTTGCCGGTACCCGAAGCCGTCCAACCGGGCGCTGCGCGGTCCGACGCCAAAGTGCTCGCGCGGCTGTGGCCCTACCTGTGGCAATACCGCTGGCGCGTGGCGCTGGCGCTCGCCTTCCTGCTCGCCGCCAAGCTGGCCAACGTGGGCGTGCCGGTGCTGCTCAAGCACCTGGTCGATGCGCTCGATCTCAAGCCCGGAGACGCGCGCGCGGTGCTCGTTGTGCCGATCGGCCTGCTGCTCGCCTACGCGGGGCTGCGCCTGTCGACCTCGCTCTTCACCGAGCTGCGCGAGCTGGTGTTCGCCAAGGCCTCGTTCGGCGCCTCCAAGCAGATCGCGCTCGAGGTGTTCGGCCATCTGCACGCGTTGAGCCTGCGCTTTCACCTCGAGCGGCAGACGGGCGGCCTGTCGCGCGACATCGAGCGCGGCACGCGGGCGTTGCAGTCGCTGGTGCAGTACTCGCTCTACACCATCGCACCCACGCTGGTCGAGGTGGCGCTGGTGCTCGGCTTCCTGGGCTGGCGCTTCGATGCCGGCTACGTGTGGATCACGCTCGGCGCGCTGGCGGTGTACATCGTGTTCACGATCACCGTCACCGAATGGCGCACGCAGTTCCGGCGCACGATGAACGAGCTCGATTCCAAGGCCCACACGCGGGCGATCGACGCGCTGCTGAACTACGAGACCGTCAAGTACTTCAACAACGAGGCCTTCGAGACGCGCCGCTACGACGAGGGGCTGGAGTCGTATCGCCGCGCGCAGGTGAAGTCACAGGCCACGCTGTCGCTGCTCAACACCGGGCAGCAGCTGATCATCGCGACGAGCCTGGTGGCGATGCTCTGGCGCGCCACGCAGGGCGTGGTCGACGGCCGCCTGACGCTCGGTGACCTGGTGATGATCAACGCCTTCCTGATCCAGCTCTACATCCCGCTCAACTTCCTCGGCGTGCTGTACCGGGAGGTGAAGCAAAGCCTCACCGACCTCGACCGCATGTTCGTGCTGCTCGAGCGCGAACGCGAGGTGGCCGACGCGCCCGGCGCGCCGGCGCTGCAGGTGCGCGAGGGCAAGGTGCGCTTCGAGAACGTGTCGTTCGCCTACGACCCGACGCGGCCGATCCTGCACGACGTGAGCTTCGACATCCCGGCCGGCAAGACGGTGGCCGTGGTCGGTGCCTCGGGCGCGGGCAAGAGCACGCTGGCGCGGCTGCTCTATCGTTTCTACGACGTGAGCGGCGGCCGCATCACCATCGACGGCCAGGACATCCGCGCCGTCACGCAGGACAGCCTGCGCCGCGCGATCGGCATCGTGCCGCAGGACACCGTGCTCTTCAACGACACCGTGGGCTACAACATCGCCTACGGCCGGCCGGGCGCCACGACGGCCGAGGTCGAGGCGGCGGCGCAGGCGGCGCACATCCACGCCTTCATCGCCGCCACGCCCAAGGGCTACGACACCATGGTCGGCGAGCGCGGCCTCAAGCTCTCGGGCGGCGAGAAGCAGCGCGTGGCGATCGCCCGCACGCTGCTGAAGAACCCGCCGATCCTGATCTTCGACGAGGCCACCAGCGCGCTCGATTCGGCCAACGAGCGCGCGATCCAGGCCGAGCTGAAGAGCGCCGCGCAGGGCAAGACGGCGCTGGTGATCGCGCACCGGCTGTCGACGGTGGTCGATGCGCACGCGATCGTGGTGCTCGACGCGGGCCGCGTGGTGGAAGTCGGTTCGCACACCGAGCTGCTCGCGCGCGACGGGCGCTATGCGCAGATGTGGGGGTTGCAGCAGGCCGAGGAGCCTGTCACCGTTTGAGCGACGACGGCGCTGCCAACCTGGGGCCGCGTGGCAAACGACGAAGGAGGGCATGTCCATGCATCGGTTCGTGAAGCGTTGTCTGGCCGCGGTTGTCGGCGTGCTGTGGTGTGTGCTGCCGGCCGTGGCCGCCGCGGCGCCGCCGATCGACGCCTTTCTTCGCCCGCCCGCGTACCGGAATCCGATCTTGTCGGCCGACGGGCGATATATCGCGGTCACCGTCCCGTTGCGCGACCGCATGAATCTCGCGGTCGTGGATGCCGAGACGCGAGAAGCCAAGCTGCTGACCAGCATCGACGACTTCGACGTCATCGACGTGCACTGGGTGGGCAACGAACGCCTGGTCTTCTCGCTCGGCCGCCTGAATTCACCGACCGGCCCGGAGTTTCAGGACGGCGGCGGCATGTTCATGGTCGGTCGCGACGGCAAGGAAATCCGCAAGCTGCTGCCCACCTGGCGCGAGCGGTTGAACAACCACCAGATCGCCTATCGGTCGCTCGAGTACCTGGCATCGGTGGAGGGCAGCGACGAAGAGATCATCGCCGACGAGTACGAGGCGCCAGGGAATCGGCACGTGGTGCGATTGAACGTGCGCACGGGCCGCAAGACGGTGTTGTCGGAAGGGCGGCCGCCCCTGGTGGATCGGTGGGTGCTGGATCGGGCGCGCGTGCCCCGGGTCGCGGTCTCCCGGGTCAAGGACAGCACCGACCAGATCGTGTGGTACCGGGCATCGGCTGACGCCGCGTGGCAGGAGTTGTATCGCCAGCCGCGCACGGGCGAGCTGATCGAGCCGCTGGCGTTCGATGACGACGATCAGACGCTGATCGTCGCTTCCAATCGCGGGCGCGACACGATGGCCATCTTCGTCTATGACCCGAAGACGCGCCAGCTGGGCGAGCGTCTTGCAGCGCACGGCCGCTTCGACATCGGCGCCGACCAGATGCGCTCGCGCATTGCCGGGCCTATCCTCGAACCCAAGTCGCGGCGCCTGATCGGCTTCACCGTCCACACCGAGAAGTTCGATACCGTCTGGCTCGAAGACGACTACGCCCGCATCCAGGCGATGATCGATGCCGCGCTGCCCGGTGCGATCAACCGCTTCTCGGGCGACCCGAAGAGCAAGCGGTTGCTGGTGAGCTCGTACAGCGATCGGCAGCCGCGCAGATGGTTCTTCCTGCAGACCGACAAGCGCGCGCTGGAGCCGCTCTTCGACAGCGCGCCGTGGTTCAAGAGCGGTGACCTCGCGGCAATGGAACCGTTCTTCTACAAGTCGCGCGACGGGCTGGAGATGCTGGGCTACCTGATGTTGCCGCCCGGCGCCAAGAAGGGCGATCGCCTGCCCACGGTCGTGCACATCCATGGCGGGCCGCACGTCAGGGCCGATGCCTGGGGGTTCGACACCTTCGGCAGCCGCGAGGGGCAGCTGCTCGCATCGCGCGGCTATGCCGTCGTGATCCCGAACTTCCGCATCACGCCCGGCTTCGGTTCGAAGATCTTCGAGGCCGGCATGCGCCAGATGGGCAAGGCCATGCAGGAGGACATCGAGGACGCCACCGACTGGGCCGTGGCGCAGGGCGTGGCCGACCCGAACCGCATCTGCCTGTCGGGCGCCAGCTATGGCGGCTACGCAGCGTTGATGGGTGTGGCCAAGACGCCGGACAAATACCGCTGCGCCATAGCCGGCCTGGCGGTGACCGACATCGAGCTGTTGCTGACGTCGAGCTACGGCGACATACCGCGCACCAGCAGCGGCGGCTTGCAGTTCTGGTTCGAACTGGTCGGCAATCCGGGCAACCCGAAGGATGCCGAAGCGATGCGCGCGGTGTCGCCCGCGTACCTGGCCGGTCGCATCAAGGCGCCGGTGTTCATGTACAGCGGCGTCGACGATATTCGTGTGCCGATCGAGCAACCGAAGAAGATGCGGCAGGCGCTGGAGGCCCAGAACAAGCCGGTGCGCTGGATCCAGAAGAACGACGAGGGGCACGGCTTCGGCAAGCTCGAGAACAACGTCGACCTCTACACGCAGATGCTCGAGTTCCTGAAACAGCACATCGGTGCCGACGGCGCGGGCAAGTGAGCCCGGGCCATGGGCGCGTGTCGGCGCACGAGACAATCGCGGCATGACCGACACCCTCACGCTCACCCGCCCCGACGACTGGCACCTGCACCTGCGCGACGGTGCGGCGCTCGCCGCCGTGCTGCCGGCCAGCGCGGCGCAGTTCGCGCGTGCGATCGTGATGCCGAACCTGAGGCCGCCGATCACCACCACCGCGATGGCGCTCGCCTACCGCGAGCGCATCCTCGCCGCGCGGCCGCAGGCCGGGCCCGGCAGCGGCTTCACGCCGTTGATGACGCTGTACCTCACCGACCGCACGCCGCCGGCCGAGGTGGCGCGCGCCAAGGCGGCCGGCGTCGTGGCCTTCAAGCTCTACCCGGCCGGCGCCACCACCAACAGCGACTCCGGCGTGACCGACATGCGCCATGTGCGCGCCACGCTCGAGGCGATGCAGCGTGAGGGCCTGCGGCTGCTGGTGCACGGCGAGGTCACCGACCCGGCGGTCGACATCTTCGACCGAGAGGCGGTGTTCATCGACCGCGTGATGCAGCCGCTGCGGCGCGACTTCCCGGAGCTCGAGGTGGTGTTCGAGCACATCACCACGATGCAGGCCGCGCAGTACGTGGCCGAGGCCGGCGCGCACACCGCCGCCACGATCACCGCGCATCACCTGCTCTACAACCGCAACGCGATCTTCCTGGGCGGCCTGCGGCCGCACTACTACTGCCTGCCGGTGCTCAAGCGCGAGGAGCATCGCGTGGCGCTGGTGCGCGCCGCCACGTCGGGCAGCGCGAAGTTCTTTCTCGGCACCGACAGCGCACCGCACGCCGCGGCGTTGAAGGAGGCCTCGGTGTGCGGCGCCGGCTGCTACACGGCACCCGCCGCGTTGGAGCTCTATGCCGAGGCGTTCGAGGCCGCGAACGCGCTCGACAAGCTCGAAGCCTTCGCGAGCCTCAACGGCCCGGCGTTCTACGGCCTGCCGCGCAACACCGGCACCGTCACGCTGCGCCGCGAGCGCTGGACGCTGCCCGAGCAGCTGCCGTTCGGCGACGCGACGCTCAAGCCGCTGCGCGGCGGCGAAGCGCTCGGCTGGCGATTGATGTCCACCTGAAGGATCCGTCATGGAACGCAAGCCCCGCGTGGCGCTGCTGATCGACGCCGACAACTCGCCGGCCTCGAAGATCGATCTCATCCTCAACGAGCTGTCCACTTTCGGCGAGACGAGCATCCGCCGCGCCTACGGCAACTGGAAGAAGAGCGAGTTGAAGGGCTGGGAAGAGCAGCTGCAGGAGCACGCGATCCGCCCGATGCAGCAGTACGACTACAGCAAGGGCAAGAACGCCAGCGACATGGCGATGGTGATCGACGCGATGGCGCTGCTCTACACCGACCAGCCCGACGCGTTCGGCATCGTCTCGTCCGACGCCGACTTCACGCCGCTGGTGATGCACCTGCGCGAGAAGGGCGCCGCCGTCTACGGCTTCGGCGCCAAGAAGACGCCGTCGCCGTTCGTCAATGCCTGCTCGCGCTTCCTGTTCCTCGACCGGCTGAGCGAGCCGGCGGCCGACACGAGCGACGATGCCCCCGCCGCGCAGGCGCCGCTGCGCATGAGCACCTCGCAGCTCAAGCAGGATGCCAAGCTCGTCACGCTGCTGCGCAACGCCGTCACCGCCGCCGAGGGCGAAGACGGCTGGGCGCGCGTGGGCGCGGTGGGCCAGCAGATCAGCAACCAGGCCTCGTTCGACCCGCGCAACTACGGCTACGCCACGCTGAGCAAGCTGCTCGCGGCGACGCAGCTGTTCGATTTCGCCAACGAGGGCACGAGCCAGATGAGCGTGCGCGACAAGCGGCAGGCGAAGACGGCTCGAGGTTGACTGGCGCTCCCTCTCCCGCCGGGGCGGGAGAGGGCGGGGGTGAGGGTGGGGCGCGCACCAAGACCCTCACCCCAACCCTCTCCCACGAGTGGGAGAGGGGGAAGGCCGCTCACTCCGCCGGCAGGAAGCCCTCGGTCGACAAATAGCGCTCGCCGGTGTCGTAGTTGAAGCCGAGCACGCGCGCGCCGGCTTTCAGCGCCGGCAGCTTCTGCGCGATCGCTGCCAGCGTGGCGCCGCTGGAGATGCCGATCAGCACGCCTTCTTCGCGCGCCGCGCGGCGCGCCATCTCGCGCGCGTCCTCCGCATCGACCTGGATCACGCCGTCGAGCAACTCGGTGTTCAGGTTCTTCGGGATGAAGCCTGCACCGATGCCCTGGATCGGGTGCGGCGACGGCTGCCCGCCGCTGATGACCGGCGAGGCCTTGGGTTCGACCGCGAACACCTGCAGCTTCGGCCAGCGCGCCTTGAGCACCTGCGCGCAGCCGGTGATGTGGCCGCCGGTGCCCACGCCGGTGATCAGCGCATCGAGGCCGTCGGTGAAGTCGGCGGCGATCTCCTCGGCAGTGGTGCGGCTGTGCACCTCGATGTTGGCCGGGTTCTCGAACTGCTGCGGCATCCAGGCGCCCCGGGTTTCGGCCACGATGGCCTGCGCCTTGGCGATCGAGCCCTTCATGCCTTCGGCGCGCGGCGTCAGCACGAAGCTCGCGCCATAGGCGAGCATCAGCCGGCGGCGCTCCACGCTCATGCTGTCGGGCATCACCAGCACCAGCTTGTAGCCCTTCACCGCGGCCACCATCGCCAGCCCGATGCCGGTGTTGCCCGAGGTGGGCTCGACGATCGTGCCGCCGGGCTTCAGCGCGCCGCGCCGCTCGGCGTCTTCGACCATCGCCAGCGCGATGCGGTCCTTGATCGAGCCGCCGGGGTTGGCGCGCTCGCTCTTGATCCACACCTCGTGGCTCCTGCCGAACAGGCGGTTGACGCGGATGTGCGGCGTGCGGCCGATGGTGTCGAGGATGGTGTTCGCCTTCATGGGGGGACTCCGGGGATGCGCCAGAGGATAATCGCAAGTGTGAAGCAAGCCAGACCGCCGCTGGTGCAATCGCCGAAAGGCCGCACTGGAGGAAGGTCCGGACTGCACAGGGCAGCGCAGGAGGTAACGCCTCCCCACCGCGAGGTGCGAATCAGAGCCACAGAGACGAGTCCCTTCGGCGCGAGCCGGAGGGGGTGAAACGCGGCAATCTTTGCGCGCAGCAACACCAAATAGGCCGGCATCGATGCGGCCCGCGGAGCCGGCGGGTAGGTGGCACCGAGCCGGGCGAGCGATCGCCTGGCCCAGACGAATGGCGGTCACGGCCGCGGCGCCTTCGGGCGCTCGCGGCTGCACAGAATCCGGCCTATCGGCTTGCTTCACACTGTTCACGCGGGCACTGCCTGGCCGCGGCCGCGCCCTCAAGATCGGCGCGCGGCGGCCGATGTCATGGCGGATCGGGCGCCGGGCGCCCTGTAGCCAACTCCTGCCATGCCAGCCCACCGACCCATCGGCGTCCTGTTCGCACTCCTGGCCCTGGCCACCGCGGCCGCGGCGGCCGATGAGCATGCGCCGGCCGGCAAGGCCAGGCCTGCCGAGGAACAGCACGACGAGGTGACATCGCCGGCGCGCAAGGCCAAGGCCGCCCCGGTCGACCCCATGCAGACGCTGCGCGAGAAGCTCGCCGCCAGGCTCAACGCCGCGCCGGCGCCGCTGGCGAAGCACCCGAACGTGGTGCGCATCAGCACCGCCGCCGATGCCGGCCAGGGCGCGGCGGCCACGGGCCACGCCGCAGCGCCGGCCAAACCCGGACGTGCAGCGGCCACCAAACCCGCCACGCACGAAGGCCACGCCGCGCACTGGAGCTACGAGGGCGACACCGGCCCCGAGGCCTGGGCCCAGCTGAAACCCGAGTTCGCCAAGTGCGCCACCGGCTCGCGGCAAAGCCCGATCGATATCCGCGACGGCATCCGCGTGGAACTCGACCCGGTGCAGTTCGACTACCGCCCGAGCGCGTTCCGCGTCATCGACAACGGCCACACCGTGCAGGTCAACGTGGCCGCCGGCAACTCGATCGAGGTCACGGGGCGGCGCTACGAGCTGCTGCAGTTCCACTTCCATCGCCCGTCCGAAGAGCGCATCGACGGCCGCCAGTTCGACATGGTCGCGCACCTCGTGCACAAGGACGCCGAAGGGCGCCTGGCCGTGGTGGCCGTGCTGCTCGATCGCGGCCTCGCGCATGCGCTGGTGCAGCAGGTGTGGAACAACCTGCCGCTGGAGCGCAACGTCGAGGTGCCGGCGCGCGCGCCGATCGACCTCGAGGCGCTGCTGCCTCGCGAGCGGCGCTACTACACCTACATGGGCTCGCTCACCACGCCGCCGTGCAGCGAAGGCGTGCTGTGGATGGTGATGCAGCAGCCGGTGTCGATCTCGCCCGAGCAGATCGATGTCTTCTCGCGCCTGTACCCGATGAATGCGCGCCCGATCCAGCAGGCCGCGGGGCGGCTGATCAAGCAGTCGAACTGATCGCCCGCGCGGGCTCACCCCACTGACCTACGGCCGCCGGCTCGCCCGGCGGCCGTTTCGTTTGGGCGCTCGATACCTGTTCGCGCGCACATGCTCGTTAACCCGGCGGTCCCCTAGGCACTGATGCAATGCAAAACTTTCATAAACACGCGCAAGTCGTTCATTTGTAATCAATTTTCGGTGCGACGAGAACCGGCTTGAGAGAATGTTACTAAGTGCTTGATTTCATTGATTTTTTCGAAGGAGCGCGATTGCTGCGGTGAGAAATCTCGGATAAAGTGTCGATTCGTGGGGGAGTGTGGGTGAACGTGCCGGAACTTGTGTTTCAAGGGACTTCAGCGCTGACGCTGGACGCCAAGGGCCGCGTGGCCGTCCCGACCCGGCATCGTGACGCGCTGATGAAGGCCGTCAACGGCGAACTCACGGTGACCCGCCACCCCAGGGGCTACCTGCTCGTGCTGCCCCGGCCCGCCTGGCACGAGCTGCGCGAGCGGCTGATCAACCTGCCGATGGATGCCGACGGCTGGCGCCGCATCTTCCTCGGCAGCGCGGTCGACGTCGAGATCGACGCCGGCTCGCGCATCCACATCTCGCCCGAGCTGCGCAGCCGCGCCGCGCTGACGCGCGACGTGCTGATGATCGGCATGGGGCAGCGCCTCGAGCTGTGGGACGCCGCGCGCTACGCCGCCCACGAGGCCGAGGTCACGCAGGGGCCGATGCCCGACGTCATCAAGAGCTTCGTTTTCTGATGACCGGCAGCGCATGGCAGCACACACCCGTCCTCCTGCACGAAGCCACCGCCGCGGTGGTGAGCGCGCCGGAGGGCGTCTACGTCGACGGCACCTTCGGTCGCGGCGGGCACTCGCGCGCGCTGCTGGCGCGCCTGGCGGCGCAGGCCCGGTTGGTGGCCTTCGACAAGGATCCGCAGGCGGTGGCCGAGGCAGCGTCGATCGCCGATGCGCGCTTCACGATCGTTCATGCCAGTTTCGCGGCGATGCGCGAACGTCTGGCCGAACTCGGCATCTCACGCGTGCACGGCGTGCTGCTGGATCTCGGCGTCAGCTCGCCGCAGATCGACGACCCGTCGCGCGGCTTCAGCTTCCGCTTCGATGCGCCGCTCGACATGCGCATGGACACCACCCGCGGCGAGACCGCAGCCGCCTTTCTGGAGCGAGCCGATGAGCGTCAGATCGCCGAAGTCATCCGCACATACGGCGAAGAGCGGTTTGCTGTTCCGATTGCAAAGGCGATTGCTGCTCGCCGCGCAGGTGGGCGTGCCGTTCGAACCACTGCCGAACTGGCCGAAGTCGTGGCTCGTGCGGTCAAGACCCGCGAGCCGGGCCAGGACCCTGCAACGCGCACGTTTCAGGCTCTTCGGATTTTCGTCAACGCTGAACTCGCGGACCTCGAACAGGGCTTGAACGCGGCCATGCACCTGCTCATCCCCGGCGGCCGCCTGGCCGTGATCGCCTTCCACTCGCTCGAAGACCGCATCGTCAAGCGCTTCATCGCGCGCGAGAGCCGCGCCGAGCCCGACCGCCGCGCGCCGTTCGCCCCGCCGGCGCCCACCCGGCTGAAGGCGATCGCGCGCATCATGCCCGGCGCGGCCGAGGTGGCGGCCAACCCGCGCGCACGCTCGGCCGTGCTGCGCGTGGCCGAGCGCACGGCCGACGGAGTCGTGGCATGACGCGTGTCCACGTGATGTTGGTGGCAGCGCTGATCGCCAGCTGCCTCGGCCTGGTGCACAAGTCGTACGAGACGCGCCAGCTGTTCGCCGAGCTCGAGCGCGCGCGCAACGAGCTGACGCGGCTCGATGCCGAGCACAAGCGCCTGGAGGCCGAGCGCCAGGCGCAGGCGACGCATCTGCGCGTCGAGCGCGTGGCGCGCGAGCGCCTGGCGATGCGCACCGTCACGCCGGCCGTGACGCATGTGGTGAGCGATGTGCCGGCCAAGCCGGCGGGGACGACACGATGATCGGTTTTCGCAATCGCAAGTCGGCGGCCAGCGCGCGCAGCCTCGCCTATTCGAGCAGCCCGCTGCTGGCCGAGAAGACGCCGCCGTGGCGCAGCCGGCTGATCGTGGGCTTCGTGGCCGTCGGCTTCATCGTGCTGCTCGGCCGCTCGGCGTACATCCAGGTCATCGGCACCGACTTCTACGTCAAGCAGGGCGAGAAGCGCTACGTGCAGAACCTCGACGTGCCGGCCAGCCGCGGCCGCATCGTCGACCGCAACGGGCTGATCCTCGCCACCAGCGTGAGCGCGGTCTCGGTGTGGGCGATCCCCAAGGAGTTCGAGGCCACGCCGCAGCAGCGCCGCCAGCTGCTGCGGCTGCTCGGCCTCACCGGCCGCGAGCTCGACGAGCGCCTGGCCGGCGGCAGCACGAGCTTCGCCTGGGTGCGCCGCCAGATCGACGAGGATGTGTGGCGCGAGGTCAAGGCCCTCGGCATCAAGGGCCTGTACGACGCGCGCGCCTACAAGCGCAAGTACCCCGAGGGCGAAGCCGCCGCGCACGTGGTGGGCTTCACCAACGTGGAAGACCGCGGCCAGGAGGGCGTGGAGCTCGCGTTCGAGAAGGACCTCGAGGGCCGCGACGGCCAGCGCGGCGTGGTCAAGGACCGCTTCGGCCGCGTCGTCGAGGACTACGGCGACATGGTCGATCCGGCCGATGGCCGCGACATCCAGCTGTCGATCGACACCAAGGTGCAGTTCTTCGCCTACCAGCGCATCCGCGACACCGTGACCGAGCAGAAGGCCCGCGCCGGCTCGGTGGTGGTGCTCGACGTGGCCACCGGCGAGGTGCTGGCGCTGGCCAACTACCCGAGCTTCAACCCGGCGCAGCGCGGCTCGCTGGCGCGCGAGCAGTTCAGCGAGCGCGCGCGCAACCGCGCACTGACCGACGTGTTCGAGCCCGGCTCGGTGATGAAGCCGTTCGTTGCCGCCTGGGCCATGGAGACCAAGCGCGCGAACCCCAACACGGTGATCTCCACCGCGTCGTTCTCGGTCGGCGGGCAGCCGATCCACGACACGCACCCGCGCGAGTCGATGACGTTGGCCGAGGTGATCCAGAAGTCCAGCAACATCGGTGCCGCGAAGCTGGCGATGCAGATGGAGCCCAAGGAGCTGTGGGAGCTCTACAGCAGCGTCGGCTTCGGCCAGAAGCCGCAGATCGACTTCCCCGGCGCGGTCACCGGCAAGCTGCGGCCCTACAAGAGCTGGAAGCCGGTGGACCAGTCGCGCCTGGCCTACGGCTACGGCCTGTCGGCGTCGCTGCTGCAGATGGCGCGCGCCTACACCGTGTTCGCGCGCGACGGCGACGTGATCCCGGTGAGCATGCTGCGGCAGGCCAAGCCCGCCACCGGCGTGCGCGTGCTGTCGCCCGAGGTGGCGCGCCAGACGCGGCAGATGCTGGCGCTGGCCGCCGGCCCCGGCGGCACCGCGCAGAAGGCGCAGACCATCGGCTACAGCGTCGGCGGCAAGACCGGCACCGCGCACAAGCTCGAAGGCAAGGAATACGCGCGCGACAAATACCGCTCGTGGTTCGTCGGCATCGCGCCGATCAAGAACCCGCGCATCGTGGTCGCGGTGATGGTCGACGAGCCGGGCGCCGGCGTGCACTACGGCGGCGACGTGGCCGCGCCGGTGTTCAGCCAGGTCGTGCAGCAGTCGCTGCGCCTGCTGGGCGTGCCGGCGGACATCGAGGTGCGGCCGCAGATCATCGCCGGCAACGAGCCCGGCCTGGAGGGCCCCGCGTGGCGTTGATGCGCCTGGCCGATGCCGACGCCGCCGTGCAGTGGCTGCGCGGCGGCGTCGCCGCTTCCGCCGCGTTGCGCACCGACAGCCGCGCGGTGCGGCCGGGCGATGCCTTCCTCGCCTGGCCCGGGCGCGCGCACGACGGGCGGCGCTTCGTGGGCGCGGCGCTGCGCTCGGGCGCGGCACGCTGCCTGATCGATGACGGCGGGCTCGACGCCGCCGTGCGCAACGACGACGGCCTCGACGCCAGCGCGTTCGACGACGTGCGCCTGGCCGCGATGCCGCAGCTCAAGGCTGCGGCGGGGCCGATCGCCGACCGCTGGTACGGCGCGCCGAGCGCGGCGATCCCGGTCATCGCGGTCACCGGCACCAACGGCAAGACCTCGGTGGCGTGGTGGACGGCGCAGGCGCTCAGCGCGCTCGGCCGGCGCTGCGGCGTGATCGGCACGCTCGGCGTCGGCGAGCCGCCGCGCGCCGGCGACGCCGCGCACACGATGGACCCCACCGGCCTGACGACGCCCGACGCGGTGATGCTGCACGCGGTGCTGCGGCGCTTCGTCGACACGGGCATCCAGGCCTGCGCCATGGAGGCCAGCTCGATCGGCATCGACGAGCACCGCATCGACGGCACGCGCATCGCGCTGGCCCTGTTCACCAACCTCACGCGCGACCACCTCGACTACCACGGCACGATGGAGCACTACAGGGCGGCCAAGCAGCGGCTGTTCCACTGGCCAGGGCTGCGCGCCGCGGTGATCAACATCGACGACGAGGTCGGCGCCGCGCTCGCCGACGAGCTGGCCCGCGGCGGCCGCGTCGACGTGTGGACCACGTCGATCCGCGGCGCCGCGCGCATCGCCGCGCAAGGGCTGCGCTACGCCGACGGCGGCCTCGCGTTCGATCTGGTCGAGACCAGCGCATCGGCGGCGGTACGCACCAGCCTGATCGGCGACTACAACGCCAGCAACCTGCTCGCCGTGATCGGCGCGCTGCGTGCGTTGGGCCATTCGCTGGCCGACGCGGTGTCGACGGTTTCGCACCTGGTGCCGGTGCCCGGCCGATTGCAGCGCGTGGCGCACGGCACGCCGGCGCCGCTGGTGGTGGTGGACTACGCGCATACGCCCGATGCCTTGGAGAAGGCGCTGCATGCACTGCGCCCGCTGGCCGACTCGCGCGGCGGAAGGTTGTGGTGCGTGTTCGGCTGCGGCGGCAACCGCGACGCCACCAAGCGGCCGCTGATGGGCGCCATCGCCCGCCGGCAGGCCGACGAGGTGGTGCTCACCAGCGACAACCCGCGCGATGAGAGCCCCACGCTGATCCTCGCGCAGATCATGGGCGGCATGAGCGCCGTACGGCCGCCCGAAGGCGCTCGCTCCCCCTCGGGGGGACCGGCCGAAGGCCGTAGGGGGCAAGACCCGCCCGACGCGCAGCACGCCGCCGTGATCGAGGACCGGCGCGCCGCGATCGACGACGCCGTGCGTCGCGCCGCCGCGGCCGACGTGATCCTGCTCGCCGGCAAGGGCCACGAGACGACGCAGGAGGTGGCGGGCGTCAAGAAGCCGTTCGACGATGTCGAGGTCGCGCTCGCCGCGCTCCGCGCGCGAGCCTCTGGAGCGCGCGCATGATGACGCTCGCGCAGGCGCAGGCGCTCATTCCCGGCTCGGTGCTGGTCGGCGCGGCGCACACGCTCTTCACGCGCGTGCACAGCGATACGCGCAGCCTGCGCGCGGGCGATCTCTTCGTGGCGCTGCGCGGCGAGCGCTTCGACGCGCACGACTTCCTGCCGCAGGCCCGCGCGGCCGGCGCGGCGGCGGCGCTGGCCGAGCGCGGCATCGCCGAGGCCGCGCTCCCGGGCCTGCAGGTGAGCGACAGCCTGCACGCGCTGCAGCAGCTGGCCGCGGGCTGGCGCCGGCGCTTCGAGCTGACGCTGATCGCCGTGACCGGCAGCAACGGCAAGACCACCGTCACGCAGATGCTGGCATCGATCCTGCGCGCCTGGTGCGGCGATGCGGCGCTGGCCACCGAGGGCAACTTCAACAACCACATCGGGCTGCCGCTGACCGTGCTGCGCCTGCGCCAGGACGGCGAGACCCGGCACCGCGCTGCGGTGATGGAACTCGGCATGAACCATCCCGGCGAGATCGGCATGCTGGCCCGCATTGCCGCGCCGACGGTGGCGGTCGTCAACAACGCGCAGCGCGAGCACCAGGAGTTCATGCACAGCGTCGAGGCCGTCGCGCGCGAGAACGGCGCGGTGATCGAGGCGCTGCCGGCCTCGGGCGTGGCGGTGTTCCCGGCCGACGACGCGCAGGCCGGCGTGTGGCGCGCGCTCGCCGGCGCGCGGCCGCAGCTCACGTTCGCCACGCAAGGCGCCGCCGACGTGACCGGCGAGGCGCGCTGGGTGCACGACCACTGGGTGGTGCGCGCGCGCACGCCGGCAGGCGCGCTGGCGTTCGCGCTGCACGCCGCCGGCGCGCACAACGTGCGCAACGCGCTGGCGGCGCTGGCCGCGGCGCTCGCTGCCGGCGCGCCGCTGGCGGCGATCGCGCAGGGGCTCGAGCGCTTTCGCCCCGTGGCGGGCCGCTCGCGGCTGCTGACGTGGCGGCGCGGCGAGCAACAGGTGCCGCTGGTCGACGACGCCTACAACGCCAACCCCGACTCGGTGCGCGCCGCGGTCGACATGCTGGTGGCGATGCCCGGCCCGCACTGGCTGGTGCTGGGCGACATGGGCGAGGTCGGCGAGCAGGGGCCGCAGTTCCACACCGAGGTCGGCGCCTATGCGCGCGCGAAGGGCGTCGCGGCGCTGTGGACCGTCGGGCCGCTGAGCCCGCATGCGGCGCAGGCGTTCGGCGCCGCGGCGCGGCAGTTCGACAGCGTCGAGGCGCTGGTCGCCGCGCTGCCGCAGGCGCCGGCGTGCGGTGCCGCGCTGGTCAAGGGCTCGCGCTTCATGCGCATGGAGCGTGTCGTCGCGGCGCTGGTGCCGAGCGGAGGCGCGCATGCGCATTGATCGCCCGCCGCACGGAGGCGCCGCATGCTGATCACGCTGGCGCAATGGCTGCAGAGCCACTTCCCGGAGTCGCTGGGTTTCCTGCGCGTGTTCCAGTACCTCACGTTTCGCGCGGTGATGGCGGCGATGACGGCGCTCCTGATCGGCCTGGCCTTCGGGCCCTGGGTGATCCGCCGCCTGGCCGAGCTCAAGATCGGCCAGCCGATCCGCGAATACGGCGTGCAGGCCCACCTGGCCAAGCGCGGCACGCCGACGATGGGCGGCGTGCTGATCCTGATCGGCGTTGGCGTGTCGACGCTGCTGTGGTTCGACTGGAGCAACCGCTTCGTCTGGATCGTGATGCTGGTGACCTTCGGCTTCGGCACCATCGGCTGGATCGACGACTGGCGCAAGGTGGTGCAGAAGAACCCCGAGGGCATGCCGTCGGGCGAGAAGTACTTCTGGCAGTCGGTGATCGGCCTTCTCGCGGCGATCTACCTCGCGTTCAGCGTGTCGGAGACGACCAACCTGCGCGTGGTCGAGCTCTTCCTGCGCTGGGTGCAGAGCGGCTTCTCCAACGACCTGCCGCCCAAGGCCGACCTGATGCTGCCGTTCTTCAAGTCGGTGAGCTATCCGCTGGGCGTGTTCGGCTTCATCGCGCTGACCTACGTGGTGATCGTCGGCGCCAGCAACGCGGTGAACCTCACCGACGGGCTCGACGGCCTGGCCATCATGCCGGTGGTGATGGTCGGCTCGGCGCTCGGCGTGTTCGCCTACGTCGTCGGCAACTCGGTGTACAGCAAGTACCTGCTGTTCCCGCACATCCCCGGCGCCGGCGAGCTGCTGATCTTCTGCTCGGCGATGGCCGGCGCGGGGCTCGCGTTCCTGTGGTTCAACGCGCACCCGGCGCAGGTGTTCATGGGCGACGTCGGTGCGCTGGCGCTCGGCGGCGCGCTCGGCACGATCGCCGTCATCACGCGCCAGGAGATCGTGCTCGCCATCATGGGCGGCGTGTTCGTGATGGAGGCGCTGTCGGTGATGGTGCAGGTGGGCTGGTTCAAGTACACCAAGCGCAAGTACGGCGAGGGCCGCCGCGTCCTGCTGATGGCGCCGCTGCACCACCACTACGAGAAGAGCGGCTGGACCGAGACGCAGGTCGTCATCCGCTTCTGGATCATCACCATGCTGCTGTGCCTCGTGGGCCTGGCCAGCCTGAAGCTGCGGTGACGCGATGCTGAACACGCCGCTGCGCGACCGACAGGTGCTGGTGCTCGGCCTCGGCGAATCGGGGCTGGCGATGGCGCGCTGGTGCGTGCGCGCCGGCGCCACCGTGCGCGTGTGGGACTCGCGCGAGGCGCCGCCGCAGGCGGCCGCGCTGCGCGAGCAATGCCCGCAGGCCGCGCTGCTCGGCGGCACGATCGACGAGGCGATGCTGCGCGGCACGCAGCTGCTGCTGAAGAGCCCGGGCCTGGGCCCGCGCGACGCGCGCATCGCACCGGCGCTGCAGTGGGCGCAGGCGCAGGCGGTGCCGGTGGCCGGCGAGCTGCAGCTCTTCGTGCAGGCGCTCGAGGCGCTGCGCGCCGAGCGCGACTACGCGCCGCAGATCCTCGCGGTGACCGGCACCAACGGCAAGACCACCACCACCGCGATGACGGCGCTGCTGGTCGAGCGCGCCGGGCGCAGCGTGGCGGCGGCCGGCAACATCGGCCCGACGATGCTCGACACGCTGGCCGACGCGCTCGATGCCGGCCTGCTGCCGCAGGTGTGGGTGCTCGAGCTGTCGAGCTTCCAGCTCGACGCGGCCGGCGGCTTCGAGCCCGCGGCCGGCGCGCTGCTCAACCTGACGCAGGACCATCTCGACTGGCACGGCGACATGGCCGCCTACGCCGAGGCCAAGGCGCATGTCTTCGGCACGCGCGCGGTGATGGTCGTCAACCGCGACGACGCGGCCGTCGAGGCGCTGGTCGCGGCGATCACCGCGCCGAAACCCACCAAGGCCAAGGCGCCGAAGGCAACGCCGCGCACGGTGGTGCGCTTCGGCCTCGATTTGCCCGAGGCTCCGGGCGACTTCGGCCTCACGAGCGAGAACGGCATCGCCTGGCTCGTTCGCGCGATGCCGGAGGAGGACGGTCTCAAGCGCAAGAAGGACGAAGCGCCCGAGATCCACCTGCAGCGCCTGATGCCGGCCGACGCGCTGCGCGTGCGCGGCCGCCACAACGCGGCCAACGCGCTGGCGGCGCTGGCGCTGGCCACGGCGATCGGCTGTCCGCTGGCGCCGATGCTGCACGGCCTGCGCGAATACGCCGGCGAGCCGCATCGCGTGCAGTCGGTGGGCCGCATCGGCGAGGTCGAGGCCTTCGACGACAGCAAGGGCACCAACGTCGGCGCCACGGTGGCCGCGCTCGACGGCCTGGGCGCCGACCGCGCACCCAAGCGGCTCGTGATCATTCTCGGGGGCGACGGCAAGGGCCAGGACTTCTCGCCGCTCGTCGAGCCGCTGGCGCGCCACGCGCGCGCGATCGCGCTGATCGGCCGCGATGCGCCGGCCATCGAGGCCGTGGTGGCGCCGCTGAACCTGCCGATGCAGCGGCACGCCGACCTCCCCGCCGCGGTGCGCTGGTGCTTCGAGCAGGCGCAGCCCGGCGACGCGGTGCTGCTGAGCCCGGCCTGCGCCAGCTTCGACATGTTCCGCAACTACGGCCACCGCGCCGAGGTGTTCGTGCAGGCGGTGGCCGACCTCGCGGCCGAACGCGGAGACGTACTCGGATGAAGCAGGAGCTGTCGCGCTTCGGCCTGCAAGCGCTGCTGCAGCGCTGGAACGCCACGCGCGCGCCGAAGCTGCCGGTGCGCGACAGCCTGGCGCGTGCCGGGCGGCCGGCGCGCATCGCCGGTTTCGATCAGGGCCTGGTGTGGCTGGTGATCGCGCTGCTCGCCTTCGGCCTGGTGATGGTGTATTCGGCCAGCGTGGCGATGCCCGACAACCCGAAGTTCGCGCGCTATGCGCCCACGCACTTCCTGCTGCGCCACGCGGTGGCGATCGGCATCGCGCTGGTGGCCTCCGGCGCGGCGCTGCAGGTGCCGGTGCGGTTGTGGGAGAAGTGGGCGCCGTGGCTGTTCGTGTCGTCGTTGCTGCTGCTCGCGCTGGTGCTGATCCCCGGGCTGGGCAAGGGCGTCAACGGCGCACGGCGCTGGTTCGCGTTCGCCGGCGCGAGCTTTCAGCCGAGCGAGCTGGCCAAGCTGGCGATCTGCATGTACGCGGCCAGCTACATGGTGCGCAAGATGGACGTGAAGGAGAACTTCGTGCGCGCCGTGTGGCCGATGGCGGTGGCGCTCGCGGTGATCGGCCTGCTGCTGCTGGCCGAGCCCGACATGGGCGCGTTCATGGTCATCGCGGCGATCGCGCTCGGCATTCTCTTTCTCGGCGGCGTCAACGGCCGCATGTTCGTGCTCGTCACCGGCGTGCTGCTGGCGGCCTTCGCGCTGATGATCGTGACCAGCCCGTGGCGCGCCGAGCGCATCTTCGCCTACCTCGATCCGTGGAACCCGGCGCATGCGCAGGGCAGGGCCTACCAGCTCACGCATTCGCTGATCGCCTTCGGCCGCGGCGAGCTGTTCGGCCAGGGCCTGGGCGGCAGCGTCGAGAAGCTGCACTACCTGCCCGAGGCGCACACCGACTTCCTGCTTGCGGTGATCGGCGAGGAGCTGGGCTTCGTGGGCGTGGCCGCGGTGATCGTGGCGTTCTTCTGGATCACGCGGCGCATCTTCGTGATCGGCCGGCAGGCGATCGCGCTGGACCGCGTGTTCGCCGGCCTGATGTGCCAGGGCATCGGCATCTGGACGGGCGGGCAGGCCTTCATCAACATGGGCGTCAACCTCGGCGTGCTGCCCACCAAGGGCCTCACGCTGCCGCTGCTGAGCTACGGCGGCTCGGCGCTGATGATGAATCTGGTGGCGCTGGCGATCGTGGTGCGTGTCGACAGCGAGAACCGGCAGTTGATGCGGGGAGGTCGGCCATGACGGCCCGCCACCTCGTGATCATGGCGGCCGGCACCGGCGGCCACATCTTCCCGGGCCTCGCGGTGGCGCGCGAGGTGCAGCGCCGCGGCTGGAGCGTGAGCTGGCTCGGCACCGCAAGCGGCATGGAGAACAAGCTCGTGCCGCCGGCAGGCATCGCGCTCGACGCGATCGCCTTCGCCGGGCTGCGCGGCAAGGGGCTCATGGGCGCGCTCACCGGCGGCCTGCGCCTGTTGAAGGCCTTCGTCGATACCTTCCGCATCCTGCGCCGGCGCAGTGCGCGCGCGGTGCTGGGCATGGGCGGCTACGTGTGCTTCCCCGGCGGGCTGATGGCCGCGCTGCTCGGCAAGCCGTTGGTGCTGGTGAATGCCGATGCGTCGCTGCTGCTGTCGACGCGCTCGCTGCTGCCGGTGGCCGATGCGGTGGCCTTCGGCTTCGACGGCGACGCGGCGCGGCGCACGTCGCACGCGCAGGTCACCGGCAACCCGGTGCGCGCCGAGATCGAGGCCATCGTCGCGCCCGCCACGCGCTATGCCGGCCGCAGCGGGCCGCTGCAACTGCTCGTCGTCGGCGGCAGCCTGGGCGCGCGCGTGCTCAACGAGACGCTGCCCGCGGCGCTGGCGCAGATCGAGCCTGCGCGCCGGCCGCGCGTGGTGCACCAGAGCGGCACCGCGCATGCGGATGCGGTGCGCGCAGCCTACGCCACTGCAGGTGTGGCGGCCGAGGTGCTGCCGTTCATCGACGACATGCCGGCGCGCCTGGCGGCGTGCGACGTGATCGTCTGCCGCGCCGGCGCGATCACGGTGAGCGAGCTGTGCGCGGCGGGCGTGGCCAGCGTGCTGGTGCCGCTGATCGTCTCGACCACCGCGCACCAGCGCGACAACGCCGAGTACATGGCGCGCCAGGGCGCGGCGCGGCACCTGCCGCAGGCCGAGCTGAACGCCGCCTCGCTCGCCGCGCTGCTGCAGCAGCTCGACCGGGCCGCGCTGCAGGCGATGGCCGAGAAGGCGCGCGCGCTCGCCAGGCCGCAGGCCGCGGCGCGCGTGGCCGACATCATCGAGAGGTTGGCGGCATGAAGCACGCCGTCAAACGAATCCATTTCGTCGCGCATTCACGTGTGCCGACGAAGCGGCTGCATGCCTGCGGAGGCCGCGCATGAAACACGCGGTCAAGCGGATCCACTTCGTCGGCGTCGGCGGCGCCGGCATGAGCGGCATTGCCGAGATCCTGCACAACCTGGGCTACGCGGTGTCGGGCTCCGACCAGGCCGACAGCGCCACCACGCGGCGCCTGGCGTCGCTGGGCGTGCGCGTGTCGATCGGCCACGCCGCGAAGCAGGTCGCCGGTGCCGAGGCGGTGGTGACCTCCACCGCCGTCAAGCCCGACAACCCTGAGGTGGTCGCCGCGCGCGCGGCGCGCATCCCGATCGTGCCGCGCGCGGTGATGCTGGCCGAGCTGATGCGCCTGAAGCAAGGCATCGCCATCGCCGGCACGCACGGCAAGACCACCACCACCTCGCTCGTCACCAGCGTGCTGGCCGAGGCCGGGCTCGACCCGACCTTCGTGATCGGCGGCAGGCTCAACAGCGCCGGCGCGCATTCGCGGCTCGGCTCGGGCGAGTACATCGTGGTCGAGGCCGACGAGAGCGACGCCTCGTTCTTGAACCTGATGCCGATCCTCTCGGTGGTGACCAACATCGACGCCGACCACATGGAGACCTACGGCCACGACGTGGGCCGGTTGCGCGCGGCGTTCGTCGAGTTCCTGCACCGCATGCCGTTCTACGGCGCGGCGGTGGTCTGCGCCGACGACCCCGGCGTGCAGGCCATCGTCGGCCTGATCTCGCGGCCGGTGGTGCGCTACGGCCTCGCCAGCGACGCGCAGGTGCGCGCGGTGAACGTGCAGCCGCTGCCCGGCGGCCGCATGCGCTTCACCTGCCGGCGCCGCAACGGCGCGCCGATGCCCGATCTCGACATCACGCTGAACCTCGCCGGCGTGCACAACGTGCGCAACGCGCTGGCGGCGATCGCGGTGGCGGCCGAGCTGGAGCTGCCCGACGCGCCGGTGGTCAAGGCGCTGGCCGGGTTCACCGGCGTCGGCCGGCGCTTCCAGCGCTACGGCGAGATGCCGGCGCGCAACGGCGGCCGCTTCACGCTGATCGACGACTACGGCCACCATCCGGTGGAGATGGCCGCCGTGCTCGAAGCCGCGCGCGGCGCGTTCCCGGGCCGGCGCATCGTGCTCGCGTTCCAGCCGCACCGCTACACGCGCACGCGCGACTGCTTCGACGATTTCGTCAAGGTCATGGGCCAGGCCGACGCGGTGCTGCTGACCGAGGTCTACGCCGCCGGCGAAGCGCCGATCGTCGCCGCCGATGGCCGCTCGCTGGCGCGCGCGATGCGCGTGGCCGGCGCGGTGGAGCCGGTCTTCGTCGACGACGTGGCCGCGCTGCCGCAGGCGATCGCCGAACACGCGCGCGGCGGCGACGTGGTGATCGTGATGGGCGCCGGCTCGATCGGCGCGGTGCCGGCGCAGGTGGTCGAGCTGCTGGGCGACCAGGCGGGTGGGCACGGCGCAGCAGGAGGGCTCGCGGCATGACGATCGATGTGCGTGCGCTGGGCAAGACCGCGGTGCTGATGGGCGGCACCTCGGCCGAGCGCGAGATCTCGCTGTTGTCGGGCCAGGGCGTGCTCGCGGCGCTGCAATCGGTGGGCGTCGATGCGCATGCGTTCGACCCCGCGGCACGCGAGCTGTCGGCGCTGAAGGCCGATGGTTTCGCGCGCTGCTTCGTCGCGCTGCACGGCCGCCACGGCGAAGACGGCACGGTGCAGGGCGCGCTCGAGCTGCTCGGCATTCCGTACACCGGATCGGGCGTGATGGCCTCGGCGATCGCGATGGACAAGGTGATGACCAAGCGCGTCTGGCTCGCCGAGGGCCTGCCCACGCCGCGCTGGGTGCGGCTCGATCCGAGCGAGCAGAGCCGCGAGCGCGTGCGCACGGTTCCCGACGACCTGGGCCTGCCGCTGATCGTCAAGCCGCCGCGCGAGGGCAGCTCGATCGGCGTCACCAAGGTGGCCGGCTACTCGCAGATGCAGGATGCGGTGACGCTCGCCGCGCGCTACGACCCCGACGTGCTGTGCGAGGAATTCATCGAGGGCCCCGAGGTCACCTGCCCGGTGATCGGCGAGGGCGCCGCGGCGCGCGCGCTGCCGGTGGTGCGCATCGCCGCGCCCGAGGGCAAGTACGACTACCAAAACAAGTACTTCACCGACGAGGTGCATTACCACGTGCCCAGCGGCCTGCCCGCGGCCGAGGAGGCCGAGGTCCAGCGCATCGTGCTCGCGGCCTACCGCACGCTGGGCTGCCGCGGCTGGGGCCGCGCCGACCTGATGATCCGCGCGCGCGACCGCAAGCCCTTCCTGCTCGAAATGAACACCTCGCCCGGCATGACCGGCCACTCGCTGGTGCCGATGTCGGCCAAGGCCACCGGCATCGACTACCCGCAGCTGTGCCTGCTGCTGCTCGGCGCCGCCAGGCTCGACGCCGACGCGCCGAGGAGCGCCTGACGCCATGGCCCGCGCCGCTGCCACCCTCCCCGCCGCCGGCCTGCCGCTCGACGTGCGCATGACCGCCGCGCTGGCGCGCGCGCTCGGCACGTTCGCGGCGCTGGTGCTGCTGGCCGCGCTGGCGTGGTGGCTCGGGCGGCAGCCGCTGTTCCAGATGCGCGGCATCACGCTCGAAGGCGAGCTGACGCACCAGACGATGCGCACGCTGCGCGCGCAGGTGAGCCCGCGCATCAGCGGCAACTTCTTCACCATCGACCTCGAGCAGGCGCGTGAAACCTTCGAGCGCGTGCCCTGGGTGCGCCGCGCGGTGGTGCGCCGCGTGTGGCCCGACCACCTGGCCGTGCGCATCGAGGAGCACAAGGCGGCGGCGCTGTGGGTCGGCGACGACGGCAACGACCGCCTGGTGAACACCTTCGGCGAGGTCTTCGACGCCAACGTGGCCGAGGTCGAGGACGAGGACCTGCCCCGCCTGTCGGGGCCGGCCGGCAGCTCGGCGCGTCTGCTCGAGGCCCTGCGCGCGCTGGCGCCGGTGCTCGCGCCGCTGCAGCAGCCGGTCGTCACGCTGCGCCTGTCGGGCCGCGGCTCGTGGCGCGCGGTGCTGGCTGACGGCGCGGTGATCGAGCTCGGCCGCGGCGAGGTGGCCGAGATCGCGGCGCGCGCGGGCACCTTCGTGCGCACGCTGCCGCAGGTGCGCTCGGCCTACCCGCAGCCGCTGCTGCGCGCCGACCTGCGCCATCCCGACGGCTACGCGCTGCGCCTCAAGGGCGTGACCACCGCCGCGCCGCGCGGGCGCACACCTGGACCGAACTGAAGGACACGAGCACGACCATGGCCAAGGAATACAAGGATCTCGTCGTCGGCCTGGACATCGGCACCGCCAAGGTGATGTGCGTCGTCGCCGAGGTGCTGCCCGGCGGCGAGCTGCGCGTGGCCGGGCTCGGCGTGGCCGCCTCGCACGGCCTGAAACGCGGCGTGGTGGTCAACATCGACGCCACGGTGCAGAGCATCCAGCAGGCGCTGCGCGAGGCCGAGATGATGGCCGCCTGCAAGATCGAGCGCGTCTACACCGGCATCACCGGCAGCCACATCCGCGGCCAGAACTCCACCGGCATGGTGATCGTGCGCGACAACCGCGAGGTCACGGCGGTCGACGTGAGCCGCGTCGTCGAGACGGCCAAGGCGATCAACATCCCGAACGACCAGCGCCTGCTGCTGGTGGAGCCGCAGGAGTTCGTGATCGACGGCCACGAGGTGAAAGAGCCGATCGGCATGAGCGGCAGCCGCCTCGAGGTGAAGGTGCACATCGTCACCGGCGCGCAGAGCGCGGCGGAGAACATCCTCAAGTGCGTGCGCCGCTGCGGGCTCGAGGTCGAGCAGCTGGTGCTCAACCCGAGCGCGTCGTCGCTGGCCACGCTGACGCCCGACGAGAAGGATCTCGGCGTCGCGCTGGTCGACATCGGCGCCGGCACCACCGACGTGGCGATCTTCACCGACGGCGCGATCCGCCACACCGCGGTGATCCCGATCGCCGGCGACCTGATCACCAGCGACATCGCGATGGCGCTGCGCACGCCGACCAAGGATGCCGAGGAGATCAAGATCGAGCACGGCGTGGCCAAGCAGCTGCTGGCCGACCCGCAGGCGCAGGTGGAGGTGCCGGGCCTGGGCGACCGCGCGCCGCGCATGCTCAGCCGCCAGGCGCTGGCCGGCGTGATCGAGCCGCGGGTGGAGGAGATCTACTCGCTGGTGCACCAGGTGATCCGCGAATCGGGCTACGAGGAGCTGCTGTCTTCCGGCATCGTGGTCACCGGCGGCTCGGCGGTGATGCCGGGCATGGTCGAGCTCGGCGAAGACATCTTCCTCAAGCCGGTGCGCAAGGGCGTGCCCACCTACAGCGGCGCGCTGTACGACATGGTGGCCAACCCGCGCTCGGCCACGGTGATGGGGCTGCTCGAGGAGGCGCGCGCGGCGCGCTTGCGCGGGCAGAAGGCGGCGTCGACCTCGGGCTCGGTGAAGAGCCTGGTGGGCCGCGCCAAGGATTGGTTCCTGGGGAATTTTTGAAGGGGTCCGACCGAGACCCCGTTTGTGCACGACGGAAGTACCAACAGCCACACACGGCTCTTCAACCACGGCAACTGCAACACGACCGACAGGAGGTTCACATGCCCATCGAGATGATCGAGGAATTCGACCAAGGCACCCGCATCAAGGTGATCGGGGTCGGCGGCGGCGGCGGCAACGCCGTCGAACACATGATCAGGAGCGGCGTGCAGAACGTCGACTTCATCTGCGCGAATACCGACGCGCAGGCGCTCAACCGCTCCACCGCGCGCCACATCATCCAGCTCGGCGACACCGGGCTGGGTGCCGGCGGCAAGCCCGAGAAGGGCAAGATCGCGGCCGAGGAGGCCGAGGGCCGCGTGCGCGAGGCGCTCGACGGCGCGCACATGGTGTTCATCACCGCCGGCATGGGCGGCGGCACCGGCACCGGCGCGGCGCCGGTGGTGGCGCGCGTGGCCAAGGAGATGGGCATCCTGACCGTCGGCGTGGTCACCAAGCCGTTCGAGTTCGAGGGGCCGCGCCGCGCCCGGCATGCCGACGCCGGCACGGCCGAGCTGGAGGCCAACGTCGACAGCCTGATCGTGGTGCTCAACGAGAAGCTGATCGAGGTGCTCGGCGAGGACGTGCCGCAGGGCGTGGCCTTCGCGCACGCCAACGACGTGCTGCGCAACGCGGTCGGCGGCATCAGCGACATCATCCACATGGACGCGCTGGTCAACGTCGACTTCGAAGACGTGAAGACGGTGATGAGCGAGCCGGGCAAGGCGATGATGGGCACCGGCATCGCCGGCGGCCCCGACCGCGCGATCAAGGCGGCCGAGGCGGCGGTGGCCTGCCCGCTGCTCGAGGGCATCGACCTCTCGGGCGCGCGCGGCGTGCTGGTGCTGATCGCGGCCAGCGAGGCCACGTTCAAGCTCAACGAGAGCAAGAACGCGATGAACTGCATCCGCCGCTACGCCGCCGAGGACGCCTACATCATCTACGGCGCCGCGTTCGACGAATCGCTGGGCGACCATCTGCGCGTGACGGTGATCGCCACCGGGCTGTCGCAGGCCAAGCGCTCGGCGACGCCGCTGCAGGTGGTGTCCAACACCACGATGCAGCGCACCGGCACCGACGGCGGGCCGGCCCACGGCCAGAACGGCCAGCAGCAAGGCCAGACCGCACCGCAGACCGACTACGGCGCGCTCAACACGCCCAGCGTCTGGCGCAGCAACCGCACGCAGGCCGCGGCCAAAGTGGAGGCGCTGTCGTCCAACGGCATGGACGAGATCGAGATCCCGGCCTTCCTGCGCAAACAGGCCGATTGAGGTTGCAATCGTCGAGGGCCCAGTGAAGCCGGGCCGGTTGCGCAAGCTCCCCGCAGGTGTGGCGTCGCACCTGCGGGGCCTTGCCGTGCTCGCCCCGGGGGCAAGGCCCGCGCCTTCCTACAATCCGGCCATGATCGCCCAGCGCACGCTCAAGTCGATCACCCGCGCGGTGGGCGTTGGCATGCACAGCGGCCAGAAGGTCGAGCTCACGCTGCGCCCGGCGCCGCCCGACAGCGGCATCGTGTTCCGCCGCATCGACCTCGCCGCGCCGGTGGACATCGTGGTGCGGCCCGAATCGGTGTGCGACACGCGCATGGCCTCCACCATCTCGGCCGGCGGCGACCCCGGCGCGCCGAAGGTGCAGACCATCGAGCATCTGATGTCGGCCTGCAGCGGCCTCGGCCTCGACAACCTGCGCGTCGACATCGATGCTGACGAGGTGCCGATCCTCGACGGCTCGGCCGCGAGCTTCGTGTTCCTGCTGCAGAGCGCCGGCATCGAGCTGCAGAACGCGCCCAAGCGCTTCATCCGCGTGCGGCAGACGGTCGAGGTGCGCGAAGGCGAGGGCGCGCGCGCCATGTGGGCGAAGCTGGAGCCGTATCACGGCTACGCGCTGAGCTTCGAGATCGACTTTCACCATCCTGCGGTCGATGCCACCGGCCAGCAGGTGAGCTTCGACATGGGCAGCGGCCGCTACAAGCGCGACATCGCGCGCGCCCGCACCTTCGGCTTCAGCAAGGACGTGGAAGCCATGCGCTCGCGCGGCCTCACGCTCGGCGGTGCGATGGACAACGCCATCGTCGTCGACGACTCGCGCGTGCTCAATGCCGAGGGCCTGCGCTACGACGACGAGTTCGTCAAGCACAAGCTGCTCGACGCGATCGGCGACCTCTACATCGCCGGCAAGCCGATGCTCGCGCGCTACTCGGCGTTCCGCAGCGGGCACGCGCTGAACAACAAGCTGCTGCGCCGGCTGTTCGCCGACGCCGATCATTACGAGATCGTCACCTTCGACGATGCCTCCCAGGCCCCGGCCGGCTTCGCCGAGCTGGCCCCGGCCTGGTGAGCGCGCGTTTGCCTCGATGTTGATCTTCCGGCTGGTCTTCGGCCTGCTGCTGCTGGCCAGCGTGCTGTGCTTCGCGATGTACATCGGCACCCGCGAGCCGGTGTGGCGACGGCGCGGCCTGGTGGTGCTCAAATGGACGCTGCTCGCGGCGGCCGCCTTCTTCGGCGTGCTGATCCTCGAGCGCCTGGCCGTGCTTCTGTGAACGACAACAAGAGGAGGGGGCCGCCATGAAGATCCTGTTCATCGTCTCGGCGGTGCTCACCGTGCTGCTCCTCGCGGCCTCGATCATGTACTGGGGGCTTCACGCCAGCACCGGCGAGGACGCCGCACGCCAGCGCGCCGTGGGCCTGTTCCGCTGGGCGGTGGTGGTGGTGCTGGCCACCTTCAACATCTGGATCTTCGCGCGCGTGTTCGGCGCCATCGTCGAGATCTGGTTCCCGCAGTGGCTGCCCAAGCCGCCGGTGGTGGTGCAGCCGGCCGACGAAGCGGCGTCGGAGCCGTCGGCCGGCGCCGAGGCAGCAGAGGCTGCGGCGTCGGAGCCGTCGAAGTAGGCGGCGGCTGCGTCAGAACAGCTTCGTCGCGAGGAACTGCACGCTGCGCCCGTGCGCCAGCGCGGCGCTCGGCGCGTGGTACGACGCGCGCGCCCAGCAGTTGAAGCCGTGCGTCGCGCCGGGGTAGACATGCACCTCGGCGCGAGCGGCGAGCGCGGCGCGCACCTTCTCCACCGCCGCGAGCGGGATGTGGTCGTCGCGCTCAGCGTAGTGGCATTGCACCGGGCAGGTGACGGCCGCGGCCTTGTCGAGCTGGTCGTGGATGCCGCCGCCGTAGTAGGCCACCGCGGCGTCGATGCGCGCGGTGGCTGCGGCCAGATAGGCCAGTCGCCCGCCCATGCAGTAGCCGATCGCGCCGACCTTGGCGCCGCCGACTTCGGCGCGCGCGCGCAAGGCGGCCACCGCTGTGCCGATGTCGGCCAGCAGCTCGGCCGGCTTTGTCTCGCCGGCCAGCGTCATGCCGCGCTGGCGCTCCTCGCCCACGTAGCCGAGCTCGACGCGCGGCTGCTGGCGCCAGAACACGTCGGGCGTGTCACGAGTCGGCGTAATCCGGCCAGTCGGAGTCGGCATATATCGGCCAGTTGAGCCGGTGCCGAGGAGCGTCTCGAAGGACTTTCTTGAGGTGGCTATTTTGCGTTGTTTGCGGATCCCTTCGAGGCCGGATTTTTCGATGGCGGAGGCACCTTCGGATCGCGGTAGCTGGGGCCCTCCAACTCCAGGCAGTAGGCGTTGTGGCGCAGCCGGTCCAGCGTGGCCGAGGCCAGCAGCCGGTTGGTGGCGAAGGCCTGGTCCCACTCGTCGAAGTCGAGGTTGCTGGTGACGATGGTGGCGGAGCGCTCGTAGCGCTCGGCGATCAGGTCGTGCAGGTCCTCGTCGGCCGGCGCGCGCAGGGGTTTCAGGCCGAAGTCGTCGATGATCAACAGCGGCACGCGCGCCAGCGTGGCGAGCTTGCGCTCGTAGCTGCCGGTGGCGCGCGCCGCGTTCAGGCTCTGCGTCAACTGCGCGCACGTGGTGAACACGACATCCATGCCCTGGCGCACGGCGCAGTGGCCCAGCGCCTGCGCCAGGTGCGACTTGCCGATGCCGCTGGGGCCGACCACCAGCACCGGGGCCTTCTCCTGCAGATAGCGCCCGCTGGCCAGTTCGTGCAGGAGCTGGCGGTTGAGCTTGGGCAGCCGCGCGAAGTCGAACTGCTCCAGCGTCTTGGTGGTGCGGAACTGCGCGCGGCGCAGCCGCAGGCTGAACTTCTTGTTCTCGCGCCGCGCGACCTCGTCGCCGATCAGCATCGCGAGGAACTCGGTGTAGGGCAGTTTGGCGTCGATGGCTTGGCGGTTGCGCGCATCGAGCGAGTCGAGGATGCCCGACAGGCGCAGCAGCTTCAATTGCGGCGCGAGCTCAGGGATGGGGTTCAGGTTCATGGGCTCTTCCTTGGTCGAGGCTGTGGGTGCCGAAGCCCTCGCCGCGCACGTCCACAGCCTCGAGCTGCCGCGCGCTGCGAGGTGTTCAATGCAGCGTCGTGCCCGTGTCGAACAGCTCGGCCGCCGAGCGCGTGAAGCGCGTGCGCGTGTAAGCCGCCGGCGTCTCGGGCATGGCCGCAGGCCGCTGGTCGGCGCCGGTGGCCAGGATCGTCTTGACGGTGCGGTAGTGCGCGCTGTCGTGCGCCAGCGCGCGCTCGCAGGCCGCCTCCAGCCGTGCCGCGCCGTAGCGCGCACCCAGCGCCAGCACCCCATGCGCGGCGCGCAGCCGCTCGCTGATGCGGTCGCCGAGCAGCCGGGCCACGAGCTCGGCGCAGTGCGGCCCGACCTCGGTCGCGCGCTGGCAGCACCAGTGCTTGTCGCGCGCGAAGAACGCGCGCGCCTGCGGCGGCAGGTGGTCGGTGAGCGTCATGCGCTGGCCGGGCCGGTGCGCGCGCAGGTGGGTGTAGACGTGCCGGTAGTCCTCGTACAGCGCGACGGTGCAGTCGGTGGCGCGCAGCCACAGCGGCCGGCCCGCCAGCGTGAACGGCGCCGAGTACAGCGCGCGGTCGAACTGCACGTGGCAGTCGCGGTGCACGCGTACGCGCTGCCACGTGCCCAGATCCGGCGCGATCGCCGGCAGCGCCTTCATCAGCGGGGCCTCGAGTGCGAACAGCGCCAGCGGCTGCTCGCGCGTGGTGCCGTGGCAGCGCACGCCGGCTTCGCCCAGCACCCAGGCGCGCGCCTGTGCGTTCAGGTCGCTCAGGTCGCGGAACGACCGCGTGGGTACGAAGTTGGCCTTGACGTACTTCACGCCCGACTCGACGATGCCTTTCTTCTGCGGGTCGTGCGGCGGGCAGGCGTCGATCTTGAAGCCGTAGCCTTCGGCGCACTCGGCGTAGGCGCGCTGCACCAGCGGGTCGTGCGCGCACGCCTTGACGATGGCGCACTTGGCGTTGTCGACGATCACGCGCTGCGGGACCGCGCCGAACCACTCGAAGGCACGCCGGTGGCAGCCCAGCCAGGTGGCCACCGTCTGGTCCCAGACGAACTCGACGTACTGGTGGCGGCTGTGGCACAGCGTCATCACGAAGGCCCAGGTGCGCCGCGTTCGGCCGTCGGGGTGCTCGAGCACGGGGCCGGCGCCGAAGTCGACCTGCGCGGCCTCGCCGGGCGCGAAGCTCAGGCGCACTGTCACCTCCGTCGGCCGCGCGGCGCGCAGGCGCTGCAGCATGCGCACCACCGCCGAGTAGCTGCCGCTGAAGCCGTGCTCGCGCTTGAGCGCGGCGTGGATCGCGCGGCCCTGCACGCCGGCGTCGAACCAGTGCGCAACGACCTCGCGCAGCGGCTCGACGCTGGAGACGGTGGAGGCGGCGCGCCGGCGCGGCCCCAGCGCCGCAACGATCGTGGCGTCGTCGGGCAGTTCGGCGTCGGCCTGCAGCCAGCCTTGGCCCAGCGCCAGCGTGCGCAGTTCGTTGAGCTTGTCGCGGCCCATCAGGCGCGTGCGCGCGATCTCGCGCACGGTGTCGCCCGCGCGCAGGCGCATGAGTGCTTGGCGGTACTGGAACATCTCGATCCTTCTGCGACCCACTGGACTGGACCTCCCGAGCAAAAAAAGCTCGGACGGTAGCCCCGCGGGTTGGGGTTGAAGGCTTCGAGGCGCTCCTCGGACACCGGCTCGACTGGCCGGTATATGCCGATTACGCCGTGGCCGGTTTACGCCGACTCTGCGCTGGCCGGTATATGCCGACTCCGGCCGTCACCGACGCCAGACTCAGCTGGCCTGAATATGCCGACTCTCGCCTGGCCGGTATATGCCGATCGCTGACAGGGCGCCAGCACCACGAAGCCGTCGAGCGCGTACTGCTCGGCCACCGCGCGGATGTGCGCGTTGACGCCGAAGATCTCCTGGAACAGCACCAGCCCCGGGCCGCGGCCGGCGGGCGGGCGCGCGAGGTAGGCGTCGAACGAGATACTGCCGGCGACGCTGAGCGAGATCCATTCCGTCTTGACGGGCGAAGTCATATCTGGAGGCTCCACGGTTCCTTGCGTGATGGGGGCTGTGAGCGGCGGCCGCTCGTTCGCTCACGCTGATACAGCAGATTCGACCGACCCGCAACTGCAAGGTCTTACAGACGGGTCTTCACGCATGCAACGTCGGGAAGCGAATGCTTAACCTGTCCGTAGGTCTGATCGATACGCGCGGCCTTCGGCGATGCGGCCCGGTACGTCCGACGCACGATTTGGGTTTGAGGAGTGAATGTGCTTCAGTCATCGTTCGTCGCGAGACGACTCCTTGCCTGTGTCTTGCATTTGTCCCTTGCGAGCTTGTCGCTCTCGGTCTTGGCCGTGGAGGTCATTCCCGACTTCTACAAGGATCCGGGTCTCCAGCCGAACCGGTCATACATCAATCAAAGCTTCAAGGAGTACATAGACCCGTTCACGGGTGCGCTACAGCTCCACTATGTGGACATCCATCTACCCGGGGATGGCGGTTTTGATCTGTCTGTCGTGCGCTCTTACAACAGTGTGGCATTCAGCGAGACCAATCCCGCAGCGTTCGACAGCCAAGCGGGCTTGGGATGGCAGATCCACTTCGGGCGGGTGCTGCACAAGTCGACCTTGCTACCCTGCACAGGTAGCGCCTTCGGAGTAGACACAACGACCAATCCGGTCGTCGAACTGCCGGACGGTTCAACACAGGTGCTGCTGTATTCAGGAACCACGTCGCCGCTCATGCTCACTACCCAGCGGTGGAAGGCCGACTGCGCGTCGGGCGGCATGGGTCTGATCGTGTACTCGCCGGATGGCGTGCGATACGAGATGACACAGCAGGTGAACGTGGGCAGTGGTGCGAATGTGCGAACCGGCTGGTACACGAAGAAGATCACCGATCGGAACGGCAACACCGCGACCATCACGTACACAGGGCAGCTCAGCCCCAGGATCGTGAATGTTTCGACCAATGACGGGCGGGCGCTGAACTTCGGGTACGTCAATGGCATGGTGAACACCATCTCGACGACGCTCTACACGTATACCTACAACTACGAGCCTGTGTCCGGCGTGCCAGGTGCGTACTACCTCAAGTCCGTCGCGCGCCCTGACAACACGTCATGGACATACGACTACAACGCTGTCTTGAACAACGTGCCAGGGAGCTACGCGATCAAGCGAGTCACCTATCCCGAAGGCGGGAACATCGATTACGGATACGGTACTACCTACAGCGACTATGTGCTATTCGACGGCACCACGCGTTCGACGGTGGTCAAGACGAAGAGCACGAGTGACGGTGGGAACTGGAGTCTTGCCTACTCTCCAGGTCTCGTTTCCACCTATGACACGACCACGGTGACGGGGCCCTCCGGCACTACGAAGTTCTGGCACGTCGGACCGAACTACGCGCTCTCCGGTAGCCTCTGGATGGGAGGTCTGCTGATGCGCAAGGAGTACAGCGAGGCCAGTTCGCTGGTCCAGAAGGAGGAGTACGCGTGGGGCCAGCAGGCGGTATCACCACAGCAGTTCAAGCGGCCCGGCTCCTGGGTTGGCCGGTCGGATAGCGCAACCTACGCGGCGTTAATGACTGGGAGGACGATTACGCGCAACGGCCAAACGTACTCGACAGCGTATTCGCTGCATGATGAATTTGGCAATCCCAAGAAGATCGTCGAGAACGGTCCAAACCTCGGTTCCCGCACCACGGACCTGACCTACTTTAGCGGCGCGGCGAGGTGGATCGTCAAGCAGATCAAGGATCAAGTCGTTGCCAATGGCGGGGTGGCGATCGCCCGGGATTTCGATGCCAACGGGAACCTGCGCATCGTCACCCGCGATGGGGTCACGACAAGCTATGAGTACTTCCCCAACGGCAATTTGCAGAAGGCGACTTTCCCCCGCTTGCTGGTTCACACCTATTCGGACTACAAGCTCGGGGTGGCTCGAACGGAGAACCAGCCCGAGGGCGTACAGCTGAACCGGACGGTAGACGATGTGGGGAATGTGACGAGCGAAACCAATGGCGAGCGCAAGACCATCGGTTACCAATACGATGGACTGAACCGGATCATAAGGATCGACTACCCGCGCGGCAACCCGGTCGATATCGCCTACACGTACAACAGCAAGACCGCTACACGGGGCGCAGTGAACTCGCTGCAGGAAACCACGACCTACGACGGCTTCGGGCGTCCCTTGACCGTTACTCTGGGCGGAATCGTGCGCGCGTACCGCCACGACTCTTTGGGGCGTCTGGTCTTCGCATCGAACCCGGGATCGACGACGATTGGCACCTCATACGACTACGACATTCTCGATCGCCCCAAGGGTGGCAAGAACGCCGACGGCACGACTTGGTCGATCACGTATGGCCCAGCAACGAAGACTGTTCGGAACGAGCGCCAATTCAGCACCACCTACGTGTACAGGGCCTATGGCGATCCGGACCAGCCGCTGCTGATGGAAGTGCAGCCGCAACTGGCATCCGCGAAGGTTGCGCTGACACGCAACGCGAAGACCTTGGTGGAGACAGTCTCGCAGGGCTCTCTCACCCGCAGCTACGCCTACTGGCCCAACGGCTACTTGAAGACGGTGACCAATCCAGAAACAGGGGCGACGAACTACGGGCGCGACGATGCCGGGAACATGACTTGGCGCACCGTCGGCGCGTCGTCGACTGTCTCCTACGAGTACGACGGGCAGAACCGCCTCTGGCGGGTGACGTATCAGGATGCCACGCCCCAGGTGACCAAGACTTACACGCGCACCCACAAGCTGAAGACGGTGAGCACCTCGGTAGCCGCCAGGAGCTATGACTACGACGACAACGGCAATCTGACGACCGAACAACTCATTGTGGATGGGCGAGCGTTGACGCTCATGTTCGGCTACAACGCGAACGATCAACTCGCACAGCATAGGTATCCGATATCGAACCGCGTCGTCGACTATGCGCCCGACGTGCTCGGTCGCCCGCGGCTGGTCAGCGGGTTCGTGAGTGCCGTTGACTACCACGCATGGGGTCAGGTCAAGCAGATCGACTACGCGAACGGCACGACCACCACCTATGGACCACACCTTCGTTTGTGGCCGGGTTCGTTTGCCACGTCGAAGGCGGGAACAGCCTATCTGAGCAGCACCTACGGATACGACGGCGTAGGCAATCTCTACAGCATCAGCGACAGTGTCGATGCCAGCTATAACCGCGCGATGACGCACGACGAACTCGACCGCTTGGCGACGGTCAATGGCCCGTGGGGATCGGGGCAAATTGGCTACGACGCCGTCGGCAACATCAAGAGCCAGGTATTCGGGCCGGCCAGCATTTCGTACGCGTACGACAGCAACAATCGGCTCGGCAGCGTAAGCGGCTATCGAAGCTCCACCTTCTCGTATGACGTATATGGCAACGTGACCGGAGCGGGTTCGAGAGCGCATGCCTACGATTCCGCACCCAATCTGCTGTGCGCCAACTGCAACGATCCGGCGTCCAAGGTTGAATACCAGTACGACGGATTGAACCAACGAGTGTGGTCCCAACGTGCTGGCGTGCGAACTTACGAGTTCTACGGCTCCGATGGCAAACTGCTCGTGGAGTACACACCGTCGCAGTCCAATCGGCTGGTCGAACACATCTACCTCGGCGCCAGGCGCATCGCGCAAGTCGAGCCGCGGCCCACCACGGTCAGTGCGGGTGGCGGCTCCGGCGGCCTGACGGCCATGGCGCGCCATTCGATCACGCTGACGGCGACGGTCGCAGGCTCGGCGCCAACCGGAACGATGACGTTCTACGAGGGTACGACCCTGCTCGGAACCGCCGCGGTCGCCAATGGGGTCGCATCGTTACCGATCACGTTTTCGACGGTGGGTAGCCACACCGTTACCGTGGTCTACAGCGGCGACGCGCTGAACGCGGGCAGCTCTTCGACGGTCACCGTTACGGTGAGGATGGCAACCGAGGACTTTCTGCCGGTGCTTCAACTGCTTTTCGACGAGTGAGGCAGCGGCAGCCCCTTTTTCCAAGTTGGAAGACTGAATAGGACGGAGAGGCCCATGAGTGCATATCGACACGAGCAAAACCATGAACCCAGGCAAGGCCCTGGTGAAGCCGTCACGAGGCGTGGTGGCGCTGCCTGCAGGCAACTCAATTTGCGCAAGGTGGCACTTTCGGGTGTGGTGGCGCTCACCTTGTCCGGACCTGCTCATGCAGATTTCGCCTGCGCGGTCACGGTGCAGTCTGTGCTGTCGTACTACGAGGGCTCGGTCAACGTGCTTCACACGGGGCGTGGCGACTGGACGTTCCTTTGCAACCTAGAAACGCCACGTACCAGCGGTCTGACTGTCCAGCCCACAACTTGCATGGTATGGACGACGCTGCTGCTGCGGGCCAAGAAGAACAACCAGCAAGTGCAGTTCTGGTTTCCGGGGACGGGTTCCTGCGCCACGATCGCAACGTACGGTTCGGCACCGGTACCTACGTACGTTGGCGAGTAGGTGCGCTAAGCGCCGGTCTGGCAATGGTTCGTCGATCCTGAGGTGCCTATGCAGCGCGTTGCTTCGGATCGCCTACTGGCGCTGATCGCCGGCGTGCTGCTGTGGCTGCTGAGCGGTCTGAGCGCGGCGCAGCAGGTCACGTACTTTCATGCCGATGCCTCGGGCACGCCGGTGCTGGCCACCGACGCCAACGGCGCGGTGGTATGGAAGGAGAACTACCGGCCCTACGGCGAGCGGCTGAACAACCCCGCAGCTGCAGCGGGCAACAGCATCGGCTTCGCCGGGCGACCCTTCGATGCGGCCAGCGGCCTGGGCTACATGGGTGCGCGCTACTACGACCCGGCGCTCGGGCGCTTCATGGGCATCGACCCCGCCGAGCTGCAACCTGGCAACGCCGCAGCGGGCTTCAACCGCTACGCCTACGCCAACAACAACCCCTACCGCTACGTCGACGCTGACGGGCACAGCCCGATCGACATCGCGTTTCTGGCGTGGGATCTGGGCAAGCTCGGGGTGGCGGCGTACAGCGGCTCGGGCATCGGCGAGGCGGCCAGCGACGTGGTGCTCAGTGCGGTGGGGGTGCTCAGCCCGGTGCCCGCGGCGGGGCAGGCGCTGAAGGCGGCGCGCGCTGCAGAGCGGGCGGTGGAGGCCGGGCGCGCCGGTGAGAAGGCGGCGGGAACTGTTGCGGCGCTGCGGGCGGCCGAGGGGGCGGCACTGTCAGGGGCCGGGACAAAAGGGGTGAAGCCGGACTTCCTTGTTTCGTCGAAAGGCACTGCCATACCTACGAACAAGGACTTCAACCTTGTAGATTCGAGGAAACCCGGGGATTGGTTCCAGATTCACAGCACGCACACGGACGGCAAGGCACCGGGCGTCTCGCATACCCACTTCCCCGAGACCCACCAGAAGAGCACTTCGAGGGAAGCGCGCACAACATCAGGATCGGATATCGACAAGGCTGACTACTTGATTCGGTCTGGCCAGATGCGCGAGCGGCTCAACCGCAAGGACTTAGGCGGACCGCTACCGTGAGTCAGTTCTTGCTTGCCGAAGGCGTTGACAGGTCGCTTCTCCCGCATTGGGTCAAGACGATTCCCGCAGAAGAAGATCCGTTTCTGAGCGGCGTGGGGGCGAAGCTTTTCGGCAAGGGGAAGGTCGGTAATGCCGTTGCGGTGCGCGTCGACAACGAAGATTTCGACACGATCTTCCTCGCAGCGCAAAGAGCGATTGGCGCAGGCGAGAGCTTTGAGAGAACCAGACTTCGTGAACTGCTGTTGGCGCTGGTGACGTCGGCGCGACGACTGGCGCTTTGGTATGGAGATGACTTCAACGATCTCGAAGTTGTTCATGATCCTGAAAGCCTCCAACAGATCGTTCGCAAAGGATTGTCGTTGCCTTCGGTCGAGGCCTATGTGATGTACGAGAAAGGACAGTAGCGTATTGACCGGAGCGCTGCTGTGCGTGCGCGCCAGCCTGCGTTCGGCGCGAGACTGCTGAAGAGTGCAGGGGCCCGCGCTCGGTTGACCAGCGGAGAAGCTCGCGCGCGCTTGCCCGACTAGAAGCAAGCGAACGTACCCAGAGGCACTTAGCCAATAGGAAGCCAGCGTGAACAGCCAGGATTTCGTAGAAGGACTCAGGCGCCATGTGAGCGAGGCTGCAGTAGAGGATGTGATTGCGAATCTGAAGAGACCACCCGCCAGGCGAGTTGCAGTCCAAGAGCGGGCGCGGTCTGACTGGTACAACAGCTTGTCCGCAGAGGATTCGACGCAGGTAAACGACGTCATCAGAAGCGCAGTCCATGAGGCCGTGTTTGGGCTTCTTGCCGTTCTTGACGGCGCTCGAACGATAGACACCAAAGGAGGATGCTTCGAACTGACCTATGTCGGGGACGGGCGGATTCTCCTGAATGACCCGAGGGCAGTGGGTTTGCACGACCTGCTAAACGCGCGCGCCTGAAACAGGCCGCGCCCGACGCCGCGCATGATCATTACGACGCGAACCGTAGCGCGACGCGCAGCGAATCTGCTAGCCGGCGTGCTGCTGTGGCTGCTGAGCGGTCTGAGCGCGGCGCAGCAGGTCACGTACTTTCATGCCGATGCCTCGGGCACGCCGGTGCTGGCCACCGACGCCAACGGCGCGGTGGTATGGAAGGAGAACTACCGGCCCTACGGCGAGCGGCTGAACAACCCCGCAGCTGCGGCGGGCAACAGCATCGGCTTCGCCGGGCGACCCTTCGATGCGGCCAGCGGCCTGGGCTACATGGGTGCGCGCTACTACGACCCGGCGCTCGGGCGCTTCATGGGCATCGACCCCGCCGAGCTGCAACCTGGCAACGCCGCAGCGGGCTTCAACCGCTACGCCTACGCCAACAACAACCCCTACCGCTACGTCGACGCTGACGGGCACAGCCCGATCGACATCGCGTTTCTGGCGTGGGATCTGGGCAAGCTCGGGGTGGCGGCGTACAGCGGCTCGGGCATCGGCGAGGCGGCCAGCGACGTGGTGCTCAGTGCGGTGGGGGTGCTCAGCCCGGTGCCCGCGGCGGGGCAGGCGCTGAAGGCGGCGCGCGCTGCAGAGCGCGCGGTGGAGGCCGGGCGCGCGGCTGAGCGCGGGGCGGGGGCGCTGCGCGCCGCCGAAGGAGTCGGCGAGGCAGGGGCGGCTGCGGCAAAGGAGGGGCTAAGCGAGGCAGGTCGGGCCGGCAGGCAGGCCCGATTGCGTGAGCTCGCCAACGACTCCAAGCTCGGTTCCGCTGATCGCGGCTGGCTTAGGCAAGAGATGAACGCGATCGAGCGAGGTCAACGCTCCTCGATTCGGAATCCGCCAGGTAAGGATCTTGCCCATGAACGCGGGCGAGAGGCGGCGAAGGGCTATGACTACGGTCATTCAAATTTGCAAGATCGAGATCTGCATCGTCTACAGCACAAGTACGACGATTTCGGCCGAGCCAACGCCGAGCGGACCCCACCCTGAAGAACGCAACATATGAACCCGAAGCAGATCGATGCAGTGCTTGCGTTGCCAGGTATCAAGCGCTTCGAACACTTCATTAAGGTCATCGCTGATCGGCAGGAGGTGTGGGGCTTGTACCAGGACGGATGGGCCCTTGCGGCGGCGGATGATGGGACAACCGTATTTCCATTGTGGCCTGCGAGGGAATACGCGCAGATTTGCGCTGCAAGAGAGTGGAGTGGGTACGAGCCGCGTTCGATCAGCCTAAGCGATTTCAGGGAAGCACTGTTGCCTAAGCTGAAGCTGGATGGCGTCTTGCCGGGCGTCTTCTTCACGCCGACGAGCAAAGGGGTCACACCGTCCGTGGATGATCTGAAATCTGCCCTTGAGGCAGAGCTGCAGAACTACTGAGTAAGCGAAGTGACCGCCGTGGCACTGGGGAAACTGAAGGCGTTTGAAGTATCAAGCAGGCGAACACGTTTCCGTTCACGCGGAACCGATCTGGCGCGATAGGGTCGATTTCGTCTTCGCAGCTCATCACGGGACGAAGGACGGCAAGAATGAATGGAAGCAGCTGTGGGGGCAAGAAATGACGCCACAACGATGCGTCGTGTGCAGCTTTCCCTTCTTCGTACACGACGTTGCGCTGGGCGACGAGGTCGAACTTGATGCCAACCTCGTTCTTCAGGGAGTTGTGCGTCCGTCTTGGCATGTGACCTGGCGCGTGTGGTTCGGCGGTCAAGTGCCAGCACAGCGCCAGGCGCTGGTGGATGACATCGAAGCGATGAAGCCACTGATGGAATGGTCGTCGGAGAATCTGCTCGCGCTGAGCGTGCCGCAAGCCGAAGCCCAACGATTGGCTGACTGCTTGCAGCTTCGCGAAAGCGAAGGGCTGCTTCATTGCGAAACCGGCCGAAGCTGAGTCGCGGTTCACCCCGTTGCCGTTGTCAGCATGGCTCTCCCCCACGCTCAAGAAGTAGTGCGCTCCCTCCTGACACGACTGCGCGTGCGGGCGCTGATCGCCGGCGTGCTGCTGTGGCTGCTGAGCGGTCTGAGCGCGGCGCAGCAGGTCACGTACTTTCATGCCGATGCCTCGGGCACGCCGGTGCTGGCCACCGACGCCAACGGCGCGGTGGTATGGAAGGAGAACTACCGGCCCTACGGCGAGCGGCTGAACAACCCCGCAGCTGCAGCGGGCAACAGCATCGGCTTCGCCGGGCGACCCTTCGATGCGGCCAGCGGCCTGGGCTACATGGGTGCGCGCTACTACGACCCGGCGCTCGGGCGCTTCATGGGCATCGACCCCGCCGAGCTGCAACCTGGCAACGCCGCAGCGGGCTTCAACCGCTACGCCTACGCCAACAACAACCCCTACCGCTACGTCGACGCTGACGGGCACAGCCCGATCGACATCGCGTTTCTGGCGTGGGATCTGGGCAAGCTCGGGGTGGCGGCGTACAGCGGCTCGGGCATCGGCGAGGCGGCCAGCGACGTGGTGCTCAGTGCGGTGGGGGTGCTCAGCCCGGTGCCCGCGGCGGGGCAGGCGCTGAAGGCGGCGCGCGCTGCAGAGCGGGCGGTGGAGGCCGGGCGCGCGGCTGAGCGCGGGGCGGAGGCGCTGCGCGCGGCGGAGGGGGCGGCAGAGGCGTGGGCCGCAGCCGCAAAAGGTGAGAAGACCTTCCAGACTTACACCAAGACAAACGCAAGGACAGGTGAGGTCTACTGCGGTCGAACGAGTGGATGCGGCACCGCGTTGGAGAATGTGGCAAACCGCGATGCTTCGCATCACATGAACGACAAGGGCTTTGGTCCGGCCGTTTTGGACAAGTCCTCTCGAAGTTCTGCGGCGATTCGAGGGCGTGAGCAACAACTGACAGATGCCAACGGTGGTGCCCGGTCCTCGGGTGGAGCGTCGGGTAACTTGATCAACGGCATTTCTCCGAACAACCCAAATCGCGGCACGTATCTGGACGCAGCTAGGAAGGAGTTCGGTCAATAGTGGCTACGAGAAAGCCGCGTGAAGGCAGCTTGCTGCGCATCAGCCTAGGAGACGGGACAGATGCTTTCGCGCGCGTACTTCCCAACTCCCAGGTTGCGGCATATGCGCATCGAGTCTCGCAGGCCGACGCTCCGTCGGCCGATGTCTTTGGCTCGAAGATTCTGTGGAAGCTAACTGTAATGAAGTCGGCGTTGACATCCGGCAGGTGGCCAGTGGTGGACTTCCGTCCACTAGAGCCCGAACTGGCCTCGCCTGTTGAGTATTTCATCAAGGATCGGCTTACCGGACGGTACTCGATCTACCGCAGTTCCGATGGGCACGCGAGGGAAAGCACCTTCGAAGAGTGCAAGGTGTTGGAAGCGGCAGCGGCGTGGGAGGCTGAGCAAGTCGAGGATCGTCTTCGCGACTACTTTGCGGGTCGCCCAAATGTCTGGACTGAGCAGCTAAAGGCTAGCCCCTGATGCAGCAGAGGGTGAGAAGACCTTCCGAACTTACACCAAGACAAACGCAAGGACAGGTGAGGTCTACCGCGGTCGGACGAGTGGCTGCGGCAACGCGTTGGAGGATATGGCAGACCGCGATGCTTCGCACCACATGAACGACAAGGGCTTTGGTCCGGCCGTTTTGAACAAGGCGTCTGGGAATTCTGCGGCGATTCGAAGGCGTGAGCGATGGCTCAGCGCGCCAGCGGCGATGTCATGGAGTAAGAGAGTACTCGTCGACTGAAGGCTAGGTCGATGGGGTCATGTCAGTTTCACTGATTGGGATTGCGCAATATCGCCATCTTCGTTCGTGCAAGAAAGGAGAACGAACTTGAAGCTGCTCTACGCGATAGTCTTGGCTGTGTTGTTCGGTGCCCCATCGAAGGGGCAGGCTGCCGAGTTCTGGAGCGACGCTACAGCACTTGCTCAGCTTTACCCGTTTGACGGGGGGGTGATCTTCTTCTCGAGCTACGCGAATCCGATGAGCACTTGCGGCGGGACCCGCTGGTTCATTCCGACAAGTTTGCCGAACTACAAAGTACTTGTTGCCACCTTGATGTTCGCCACCGCCCAGGGCAGTAGGATTCAGTTTCATGTGAACGATCAGCCACCGAGCTGCGAACCCGTCGTCGACCGATTCGTCGTGCTGCTCCAGTAGCTTCGCGAGCGAGAGTCGTCAGTACGTGCGGCCGCGTTTGTACTGCGCATGCGCCTTGCGCGCCAGCGGCGTCACGCGCGCCAGCGCGGCCAGCGACGCGCCGGCATGCGCATGCGTGATCGCCAGGCCCAGCGCATCGGCGGCGTCCTTGCCCGGCGGGCGCGGCAGCACGAGCAGGCGCTGCACCATCTGCTGGATCTGCGCCTTGGTGGCCAGGCCGTGGCCGACGACGGCCTTCTTCATCTGCAGCGCGGTGTACTCGGCCACCGGCAGGTCGCGCGCCACCAGCGCGGCCAGCGCCGCGCCGCGCGCCTGGCCCAGCAGCAGCGTGCTCTGCGGGTTGACGTTGACGAACACGATCTCCACCGACGCCGCCTGCGGCGCGTAACGCCGCACCACCTCGCTCACGCCGTCGAAGATCAGCTTCAGCCGCAGCGGCAGCTCGCCGCGCGGCGCCTCCAGCGTGCTGATGGTGCCGCTGGCCACGTAGCGCAGGCGCGGCCCGTCGCAGTCCAGCACGGCGAAGCCGGTGCGCTGCAGGCCGGGGTCGATGCCGAGGATGCGCATGGCCTGGCTCAGACCTTGAAGTACCAGCGCACCGAGTGGAAGAACACCGGCGCCGCGAACGCCAGCGGCGCGATGCGGTCGAGCAGGCCCACCGCGCCGGTGACGGCGCTGGCGTTGCCCCACCAGGCCACGCCGGCGTCCTTCTTGAGCGCCCGCATCACCAGGTCGCCCAGCGTGCCGGCACCGCCGGCGATGAACGCCAGCGCGAACGCCTGCGGTGCCTTGAACGGCGTGATCCAGTACAGCAGCGCGCCCAGCAGCGCACCGGCCAGCGTGCCGGCGAGCCAGGCGCGGCCCGAGAACGAGCGATCGATGTGGCGCGCCGCGGGCAGCGCGCGCAGGCGGCGGCTCGCCGCCTGCTGCACGATCTGCGCGCAGGCGGCCACCATCACCAGGAAGAACAACAGGAACGCGCCGCGGTCGGCGTAGCCGGGGAACTCCAGCAGCAGCAGCGCCGGCGCGTGGCTCAGGCCGTAGACGCAGACCATGATGCCCCACTGGATCTTGGCGTTGCGCTCGAGAAAATGCATGGGGTCGCCGGCCAGCGCGCTGGCCACCGGGATGGCGATGAACGCATACACCGGGATGAACACCGTGAACAGGTCGAACCAGCGCCCGCCCGCGAACACGAACTGCAGCGGCAGCACGACGAAGAACGCCAGCAGCAGGCTGCGGTGATCGCCGCGGCGCGTGTGCATCAGCGTGATGTACTCGCGCAGCGCCAGGAACGAGACCACGCCGAACAGCAGCGTCGCGCCCACGGCGCCCGACATCCAGGCCAGCCAGAACACCGTGGCGCCGATCCACAGCGCGCGCAGGTCGCGCCTGACGCGCTCGTGCCGCGCCTGCGCCGCCTCGTCGAGCTCGCGCAGCGACCACACGAAGCGGGCGATCGAGGCGAGCACCAGCACGCCGAACAGGATGACGAACAGCAGCGCCACCTGCTCGTCGACGGTGAGCGAGCGCAGCGCACTCATCCGGCGTCGGGCCTCAGCGCCAGCACGGCCGCGCGCGCGCGGTCGAGGAACACGCGCTTGTCTTCGCCGGCGATGCGTTCGAGCGGCGCGCCGAAGGTCACCGTGCACAGGATCGGCACCGGCACCACCTCGCCCTTGGGCATCACGCGCTGCACGTTGTGGATCCAGGTCGGGATCAGCTGCACCTGCGGATGCGCCATCGCCAGGTTGTACAGCCCGCTCTTGAACGGCTGCGGCTCGCCGAGGTTGCTGCGCGTGCCCTCGGGGAAGATCACCAGCGAGTCGCCGTTGGCGAGCGCTTCGAGCAGCGGCTCCAGCGGATCCTGGTCATCGGTGCGCTGCCGGTTCACGTAGACGGCATGGAACACCTCGCGCGTGATCCAGTGCTTGAAGGGCGTGGCGGTCCAGTAGTCCTTCGCGGCGATCGGCCGCGTGGCGGCGCGCAGCTCGCGCGGCAGCGCGGCCCAGATCAGCACCCAGTCGAAATGGCTCTGGTGGTTGGCGAAGTAGATGCGCTGCTCGGCCTTGGGCGGGCAGCCCTTCCAGTGACCCTGCGCGCCGGTGATGAGGCGCGCCACGAAGGCGAGCAGGGCTCCGAAGGCGTCGGCGCGCGTCATGCGCGCGATTGTCCCTCGGCCCGCGGCGGCGACTGCAGCGTCACGCTAGCGGACGAACTTGCCGTCGAAGCGCACCTGCACCAGCTCGACGAAGCGCGAGCCGGCGATGGCCCCGCCGGTGAAGTCGAGTTCCATGCCGGCGATGCGCATCTTCAGCGCGCGCATCACCTGCAGCAGCCGCGCGCGCGACGGGTCGCGCCCGGCGCGCTTGAGTGCCTCGATCATCACCTGCGCGTTGATCCAGCCTTCGAGCGTGTAGTAGCTCGGCTCCGCCTTGGCCGCCTGCGACGCCTTGCGGTAGGCGAGGATGTCGTTGTCCACGCTGTGCCACGGGTAGGGCACCACCTGCGCGACCGCCAGGCCGCGGGCCTGCTCGCCCAGCACCTGGGCCACCACCTCGCCGGCGACGATCGACATGCCGTAGAACATCGGGCTCGATCCGGCCTCGCGCAGGGCCTTCATCAGGTCGGCCGGCGCGCGGCCCGCGAGGTACATGATCACCGCCTGCGGCTGCTGCGCCGCCAGCTCGCGCGCCAGCTGTGCGGCGTTGCCGCTGTCGCCCGCGAGCGCGCCCGCGGCCACCGGCTTGGCCTGCATCGAGGCCATGGCCTTGGTCACCAGCGCCAGCGCCTCGAGGCCGCCCGGGTTGTCGAGGTGCGCCACGGCGATGCGCGTGATGCCGATCGTGCCGAGCTGCCGCACCAGCACCTCGGCCTCGCGGCCGGTGCTCGCGCGCACGAAGAAGGCATGGTTGCGCGCCTTCTCGCGCGCCGAATCGGCCACCGCATAGCCGCCCACCGAGGCGCAGCCGTGTTGCTGCAGCAGCCGCGCCGCGGCGGCGGTGGTGCCCGAGCCCACGCAGCCGAACATCGCCACCACGCCCTGTTCCTCGAGCAGCTTCTGGTAGTTGGCTACCGCCTTGGGCGGCGCGAGCTCATCGTCGATCGTGATGACGCGGATGCGCCGGCCGTGCACGCCGCCCTGCGCATTGACGGCGTCGAAGGCCATCTGCGCGCCGGCGTTGAGCGCCTTGATCGGCACGCCCAGCGGCCCCGAGATCACCGCGCTCTGGCCCAACAGCACCTCGGTGCCGGTGACGCCGGCCGCACCCGCGCTCGGCACCGCGCCCGCCAGGCCGATGACGCCCAGTGCGCCCAGTGCGTCGCGACGCTGCATGCTCGTGGCGGCTCAGTGCCTGAAGTGCCGCACGCCGGTGAACACCATCGCGATGCCGCGCTCGTCGGCGGCGGCGATCACCTCGGCGTCGCGCATCGAGCCGCCGGGCTGGATCACGCACACCGCGCCGGCATCGACCACCACGTCGAGCCCGTCGCGGAACGGGAAGAACGCGTCGCTCGCCACCACGCTGCCCGCCAGCGCGAGCCCGGCGTTGGCGGCCTTGATGCCGGCGATGCGCGCACTGTCCACGCGACTCATCTGTCCGGCGCCGACGCCCAGCGTCATGCCGCCGCCGCAGAAGACGATGGCATTGCTCTTCACGAACTTGGCCACCTTCCAGGCGAAGAGCAGGTCGTCGAGCTGGGCCGCGCTGGGCTCCTTGCGCGTGACGACCTTCAGCTCGGCCGGCGCGATGTTCTTCGCGTCGGCGCTTTGCACCAGCAGGCCGCCGCCCACTCTCTTGAAGTCGAGCGCATTCGTCTGCGCCGACAGCGGCAGCCGCAGCAGCCGCAGGTTCGCCTTCTTGCTCAGCAGCTCGCGCGCCGCAGCGTCGAGCCCGGGCACGATCAGCACCTCGATGAACTGCTTGGCCTCGTTGATCGCCTCGACCACGTCGGCGCCGATCGGGCGGTTGAACGCCACGATGCCGCCGAAGGCGCTGGTCGGGTCGGTCTTCAGCGCCTTGCGGTAGGCCTCGAGCGGTGTCGCGCCGACCGCCACGCCGCAGGGGTTGGCGTGCTTGACGATCACGCACGCGCTTTGCTCGAAGGTTTTCACGCACTCCCACGCCGCGTCGGCGTCGGCGATGTTGTTGTAGCTCAGCTCCTTGCCTTGCAGCTGCTCGGCCAGCGCCAGCGTGCCGGGCGCCGGCGCGGCTTCGCGGTAGAACGCCGCGCTCTGGTGCGGGTTCTCGCCGTAGCGCAGGTCCTGCAGCTTGGCGAGCTGCAGGTTGAACACCGCCGGGTAGGCGCTGCGCTCGGGCACCTGCGCCGTGCGCTCTTCGGCACCGGGCGCGAGCGCGCTCAGGTAGCTGGCGATCATGCCGTCGTAGGCCGCGGTGTGCGCGAACACCTTCTTGGCCAGTGCGAAGCGCGTGGCGCGCGCGACGCCGCCGCTGGCCAGCTCGGCGAGCACCTGCGCATAGTCTGCCGGGTCGATCACCACCGTCACGTCGGGCCAGTTCTTGGCCGCGGCGCGCAGCATCGCCGGGCCGCCGATGTCGATGTTCTCGATCGCGTCGTCGAGCGTGCAGTCGGGCTTGGCGGTGGCCTGCGCGAACGGGTAGAGGTTGATCACCAGCAGGTCGATCGTGGCGATGCCGTGCGCCTGCAGCGCCGCCATGTGCTCGGGCTTGTCGCGCCGCGCGAGCAGGCCGCCGTGGATGCGCGGATGCAGCGTCTTCACGCGGCCGTCGAGCATCTCGGGGAAGCCCGTCACCTGCGCCACCTCGGTCACCGGCAGGCCCTCGCGCGCCAGCAGCTGCGCGGTGCCGCCGGTGGACAGCAGCTTCACGCCGCGCTGGTGCAGCGCACGCGCGAAATCGACGATGCCGGATTTGTCGGAGACGGAAATCAGCGCAGTGAGGGCTTTCATATATCCACCGGACCCGGTTGCGTGAGCAACCGGGTCTCGTCGTTTCATTTGACTAACTTGTGATCGAGCAGCTTGCGCCGCAGCGTGTTGCGGTTCAGGCCCAGCCATTCGGCGGCTCGGCTCTGGTTGCCGCCGGCATGGCGCATCACCACCTCGAGCAGCGGGCGCTCCACCGTCTGCACCAGCATGTCGTGCAGCGCGGCCGGCGGTGTGCCGTTGAGATCCTTGAAGTACTGCTCGAGCGTGTCGCGCACGCACTCTTCGATGTGACGGCGCGTCATGCTGCCACGCGGAGCCGCTCGTCGTTGGCGGCCTCGGCGGCCGCGGGCCACAGCGGATGCGCGTCGGCCAGCTCGGCGAAGTAGCGCGCCGCCGCGGCAAGCTGCGCCTCGCAGCTGTCGATGGCGTTCATGCGCGCGCGAAAGGCCTCGCCGCCCGGCAGGCCGCGCACGGCCCAGCCGATGTGCTTGCGTGCGCTGCGCACGCCGGTGAACTCGCCGTACAGGCCGTGGTGGTCGTGCAGGTGCTCGACCAGCCAGCGCGCCGCGTCGGCCGTGCGCGGGGGGGCGAGCAGCTGCCCGGTGGCGAGGAAGTGGCCGATCTCGCGAAAGATCCACGGCCGGCCCAGCGCGGCGCGGCCGATCATCAGCGCGTCGGCGCCGGTGCGCGCGAGCACCTCGCGCGCCTTGGCCGGCGAATCGATGTCGCCGTTGGCCACCACCGGCACGCGCACGCTGGCCTTGACCGCGGCGATGGTGTCGTACTCGGCGCTGCCGCCGTAGCCCTGCACGCGCGTGCGGCCGTGCACGGTGAGCATCGCCACGCCGGCGCTCTCGGCAGCGCGGGCGAGGCGCACCGCGTTGCGCTCGTGCTCGCTGCGGCCGGTGCGCATCTTCAGCGTCACCGGCACGCCGCGCGGCGCGCAGGCGGCCACCACGGCCTCGACGATGGCGATCGCCAGCGGCTCGTTGCTCATCAGCGCCGAGCCGGCGAAGGTGTTGCACACCTTCTTGGCCGGGCAGCCCATGTTGATGTCGATCACCTGGGCGCCGCGGTCGATGTTGTAGCGCGCCGCGTCGGCCATCGCGGCGGGGTCGACGCCGGCGATCTGCACCGCCACCGGCGCCGGCTCGCCGGCATGATCGGCGCGGCGCGAGGTCTTCAGCGTGCGCCACAGCGCGCGCTGGCTGGTCACCATCTCGCTGACCGCGTAGCCCGCGCCGAGCCGGCGGCACAGCATGCGAAACGGCCGGTCGGTGACCCCGGCCATCGGGGCGACGAACAGCTTGTTCGGCAGCGCGATCGGGCCGATGTGCATGGGCAATTCAGGCAGGTGCAACGCGAGGCGGGCAGGCAGTATAGGCGCGCGTGCCGGCGCGGCGCACTGGCGATAATCGGCGCGGTGGAAGCCTGGCTCGAATCGCTGCTGGCCGCGCTCGCGCTGCCGAAGTTCGGACTCAGCACGGTGTTCGTGGTCTCGCTGATCTCGGCCACGCTGCTGCCGCTGGGCAGCGAGCCGGCGGTGTTCGGCCTCGTGAAGCTCAACCCCGGGCTGTTCTGGCCGACGGTGCTGGTGGCCACGGCGGGCAACACCATCGGCGGCGCGATCTCGTGGTGGATGGGCTGGGGCGCCGAGCGCGCCTACGAGTCGATGTCGCACCGCAAGCCGGCGGAGCTGAAGGCGCTGGCCTGGCTCGAGCGCTTCGGCGCCAAGGCGTGCCTGCTGTCGTGGCTGCCGGCGGTGGGCGATCCGCTGTGCGCGGTGGCGGGCTGGCTGCGCCTGCCGTTCTGGCCCTGCGTGGGCTACATGGCGATCGGCAAATTCGCGCGCTACGTGATCATGACGGCCGCGCTGCTGTGGGTGTTCCCGGGGCGATTCAACCCCTAGTGTGGTGCGACGCGGGGATCGCGACGGCGAACTCGCGCAGCGGCACAATCGCGCCCACCGCAACACCACCCAAAGGGCGCCCGGTCACGAGCCGGGCGCCGGAATGGAGTGCCATGGCGCATGCCGCACCGAGCTACGACGCGCTGACGCAGGCCTTCGACCGCCTGCACAAGCTGGAACACCTGCAGTCGATCGCCGGCTGGGACCAGGCCGCGCTGATGCCGCCCGGTGGTGCCGAGGCGCGCGCCGCGGCGATGGCCGAGATGGCCGCGCTGCTGCACCGGCTGCACACCGAGGCCTCGTTGCGCGACCGGCTCGCGCGGGCCGAGCGCGAGAGCCTCAGCGAAGCGCAGCGCGCCAACCTGCGCGAGATGCGGCGCGCCTGGCGGCAGTACAACGCGCTGCCCGAAGACCTGGTGCATCGCGCGCATCTGGCGGCCTCGCGCTGCGAACATGCCTGGCGCAGCCAGCGACCGGCCAACGACTGGGCCGGCTTCCTTGGCAACTTCCGCCCCGTGCTCGCGCTCGCGCGCGAGCAGGCACGCTACCTGTCGCAGTCGCTCGGCATGGCGCCGTACGACGCGCTGCTCGACACTTTCGAGCCCGGCATGACGAGTGCGCGGCTCGACGCCATCTTCGGCGACGTGCGCCGCTGGCTGCCGGGCCTGCTCGCGCGCGTGCTCGAACGCCAGGCGCGTGAACGCGTGATCCCACCGGTGGGCCCGTTCCCGGTCGAGGCGCAGCGGGCCTTGTGCGAGCGCATGGTGCGCGAGCTGGGCTTCGATTTCGCCGCCGGCCGCCTCGACGTGAGCACGCATCCGTTCTGCGGCGGTGTGCCCGAAGACGTGCGCATGACCACGCGCTACCGCGACGACGACTTCCTCGGCGCGCTGATGGGCACGATCCACGAGACCGGCCACGGCCGCTACGAGCAGAACCGGCCGCGCGAGTGGCTGGGCCAGCCGGCTTCGCTGGCGCGCTCGGCGGCGATCCACGAGAGCCAGTCGCTTTCGTTCGAGATGCAACTCGGCTGCCACCCCGGCTTCGTGGCGCGCATGGCGCCCCGGCTGGCCGAGGCCTTCGGGCCGCAGCCGGCATTCGAGCCCGACAACCTCGCGCGGCTGATGACGCGCGTGAAACCCGGCTTCATCCGCGTCGATGCCGACGAGGTGACCTACCCGGCGCACATCGTGCTGCGCTACGAGATCGAGCGGCCGCTGATCGAAGGCGCGATCGAGGCCGAGGACATTCCCGCGCTGTGGGACGCGAAGATGCAGGAGCTGCTCGGCGTGGACACCCGCGGCAACCACCGCGACGGCGTGTTGCAGGACATGCACTGGCCCTCCGGCGCGTTCGGCTACTTTCCGTGTTACTCGCTGGGCGCGATGTACGCCGCGCAATGGTTCGCGGCGATCCGCCGCAGCGTGCCGGACCTCGACGCGCACATCGCCGGCGGCGACCATGCGCCGGTGTTCGACTGGCTGCGCACCCACATCTGGCAAGCCGGCAGCCTGTGGACCACCGATGAGCTGGCGCAGCGCGCCAGCGGCGAGGTGCTGAACCCCGCGCACTTCAAGGCCCACCTGGAGCGGCGCTACCTCGGCTGAAGCGCGGCGCCGCGGCGGCGCAGGATGCCTTCGAGGTCGTTGAGCGCATCCTCGAGCCGGCGCACGGTGTCTTGCGCGCGCCGCACCGGCGGCGCCACCAGCACGCGGTGCGGATCGTCGAGCGCGGCATGGTCGATCTGCAGGCCGTGTCGCGCCAGCCGTTCGCCGATGTGGCTGCGCTGCGAGCGCAGGCGCCGGCGTGTGCTCTGGTAGGCGTGCTCGGCCACGCGCACGCGCTGCGACACCGAGAAGATGTTGGCAAGGAACATCTCGCGGTCATGCGGCTCGGGTTCGAAGAGCACGATGTCCACACGCGGGTGGCTGCTCTCGTAGCCCTTGATGCCCAGCTCCAGCCGCGAATGGATCAGCGATCGGAAGGTCTGCGACATCACCACCGGCAGCCCGCCGTCGACGAGCTGCGGGATCGGCGGCGCGTGGCCATGGTTCACCGGCGGCGCGTGGCGCGCGCCGGCTTCGAACGGCACCAGCGGGTTGAGGCAGAACAGCAGCTCCACGCCGCGCTCGAGCAGCACGCTGGCGTGCAGCGTCTTCTTCAGCGCACCGTCCACATGCGCGCGGCCGTCGATCATCACCGGCGGGAACAGGCCCGGCAGCGCCGCGCTGGCGGCTGCGGCCACCGAGATCGGCACCGCGTCGTGACCCGGCGTGCCGAAGGGCACGGCCTGGCCGCTGTCGAGATCGGTGGCCACGATGATCAGCTGCGTGGCGAGGCGGCGGAAGTCGTTGCTGCGCCCGGGCCTCGACAACACCTCGGCCATCCGCGCCTCGAGCGCGTCACTGCTGAACAGGCCGGTGGGCAGCACGCGGCCGAGCGCTTCCAGCGAGGCCATCGCCGAGCGGCGCTGCACCGCGTAGCGCCAGGCCGCTTCGGCTGCGTGCAGCGGCAGCTGTGCGAGCCGCTGCGCGAACTCGCGCCAAGCCGGGCGGAAGAACAGCGGCGCCTCGATGCGATCGGGCGAGTCGGATTCGGGCTCGACGAAGGCGGCCGCCAATTCGCGCGGCGTGATGCCGTTGGCGAGGCCTGCCACGACAATCGCGCCGGCCGACACGCCCACGTAACCGTCGAGCGCCTCGAAGCGCAGGTCGGGCAGCGCCTCCTGCAAGGCGGCGAGCGCGCCGATCTCGTAGACGGCGCCCAGCGGCCCGCCGCCGGCCAGCGCGAGGCCCACACGCGGACCACGCGCAGGCCTTGCAGTGGCGCGTGATCGCGCCATGGCTTAAGCCCGGATCAGGCGGCCTTGCGCGCCGCAGCTGCGGGCTTGGCGACCGACTTGGCGCCCACCTTGCGAGCGACCTTGCGTGCGGTCTTGAGCGGCGTCACCTTGCGCGCGCTGGCCTTGCGTGCCGGAGTAACCTTGCCGCCGAGCTTGGCCACCGCGGCGGCCAGCTGGTCGACGCGCGAGGTCAGTGCGGCCACGTCGCGCGCGGTGGGCACGCCCAGCCGGCTCATGGCCTTGGCGGTGCGCTGCTCGAAGATGGCTTCCAGCTTGTCCCACTGCGCGTTGGCCTTGGCGCCCACCTCGCCGGCCATGGCCGTCATCTTGGCGGTGGCCGCGCCGATGCGTTCCTCGGCGGCGCTCTGCGTCTTCTTCTGCAGGCTCACGCCTTCCTTGATGAGCTTGTCGAAGGCCTGCGTGCCCTCGGCCTGGGCCTTGGAGAACGCGCCCATGCCGGCCAGCCAGATCTGCTGCGCCGAATCGCGAATCGTCTGGGCCAGCTGGCTGTCGAGCAGACCGGCCGGGTTGCTTGCCTTCTTCTGTGCCATCGCCTTGAGCTTCTTGACCATGTGAACTCCGTTGTCGTGAGGGCCTCGGATGGCCGCGGAGCCCGAACCACCGGATCACCCGCGACCGCTGCATCGAGTGTAGGCAGCGAGGCGCGCGATGGCACGTGCGATCACTAGGGTGGTGCGTCTACCCGGGAGCGGCGCTGCATCGGGGTAATCGCCTGCGCAGAGCTTCGGGCGATTGCACAAGAATAGCCCCGCACGCCCGGCCTGCGGCGACCACAACGACGGGAGACTCCCCATGCATTACTTCGTCACCGGTGCCACCGGCTTCATCGGCAAGCGTCTCGTGAAGACACTGCTCGCGCGGCGCGGCGCCACGGTGCACGTGCTCGTGCGCCCGGGCAGCGAGGGCAAGCTCGGCGCGCTGCTCGACTACTGGGGCGCCGGCAAGGGCCGCGTGGTGCCGGTGAGCGGCGACTTGACCGCACGCAAGCTCGGCGTCGAGGCCGACGCGATCAAGGCGCTCAAGGGCCAGATCGACGCGGTCTACCACCTGGCGGCCGTGTACGACCTGAGCGCCGACGCCGAGAGCCAGATGCAGGTGAACATCGAGGGCACGCGCCACGCGGTGGAGTTCGCCAAGGCGATCGATGCCGGCCACTTCCACCACGTGTCCTCCATCGCCGCGGCGGGCCTGTACGAAGGCGTGTTCCGCGAAGACATGTTCGACGAGGCCGAGAACCTCGACCACCCGTACTTCATGACCAAGCACGAGAGCGAGAAGATCGTGCGCAAGGAGTGCAAGGTGCCGTGGACGGTGTACCGCCCGGCGCTGGTGGTGGGCGACTCCAGAACGGGCGAGATGGACAAGGTCGACGGCCCTTACTACTTCTTCAAGCTGATCCAGCGCTCGCGGCAGTTCCTGCCGCCGTGGTTCCCTTCGATCGGCCTCGAGGGCGGGCGCATCAACATCGTGCCGGTGGATTTCGTGGTCGCCGCGCTCGACCACATCTCGCACCAGAAAGACGTGGCCGGCAAGTGCTTCCACCTCGTCGACCCGCGGGGCTACCGCGTTGGCGACGTGCTCGACATCTTCGCCAGGGCTGCGCACGCGCCGAAGATGAACCTGTTCGTCAACGCGGCGCTGTTCGGCTTCATCCCCAAGAGCGTCAAGAAGGGCATGCTGGCGCTGGCGCCGGTGCGCCGCATCCGCAACGCGGTGATCAAGGATCTCGGCGTTCCCGAAGACATCCTCACCTTCGTCAACTACCCCACGCGCTTCGACCGCCGCGAGACTGACGCGGCGCTGAAGGGCAGCGGCATCGAATGCCCCAACCTGCACGACTACGCCTGGGCGCTGTGGGACTACTGGGAACGACACCTCGACCCGGCCCTCTTCATCGACCGCAGCCTGAAGGGCACCGTCGGCGGCAAGGTGGTGCTGGTCACCGGCGGCTCGTCGGGCATCGGCCTGTGCACCGCCCGGCGCTTCGCCGAGGCCGGCGCCATCACCATCATCTGCGGCCGCGGCGAAGACAAGCTCGCCGCGGCGCTGCAGGAGATCCAGGAGCATGCCGGCAAGTCGGCGCAGGTGTACGCCTACCCGGTGGACATCGCCAACGAGGCGAGCTGCGCCGAGTTCGTCAAGCTGCTGCACGACAAGCATGGCGGCGTGGATTTCCTCGTCAACAACGCCGGCCGCTCGATCCGCCGCGCCATCGAGTCGAGCTACGACCGCTTCCACGACTTCGAGCGCACGATGCAGCTCAATTACTTCGGCGCCTTGCGCATCACCATGGGCCTGCTGCCCGGCATGGTGGCCAAGCACAAGGGCCACGTGGTGAACATCAGCTCGATCAGCGTGCTGGTCAATGCGCCGCGCTTCTCGGCCTACGTGGCCAGCAAGTCGGCGCTCGATGCCTGGACGGCCTGCGCCTCGAGCGAGTTCGCCGACCAGGGCGTGACCTTCACCACCGTGAACATGCCGCTGGTGCGAACGCCGATGACGGCGCCGACCAAGATCTACGAGAACATGCCGCTGCTGAACCCCGAAGAGGCCGCCGACCTGGTGGTGGGCGCCTGCATCGACAAGCCGGTGCGCGTGGCCACGAGGTTAGGCATCTTCGGTGCCGTGCTGCACGCGCTGGCGCCGCGCATCACGCAGATCATCATGAACACCACCTTCCGCATGTTCCCCGACAGCGCGGCGGCCAAGGGCGACAAGGGCGAGAAGGCCGGCGCAAAGCCGCAGCTGTCGCCGGAGGCGATCGCGATGGCCAACATGATGCGCGGCATTCACTTCTGATACAGATTCGAGTTCGATCGCATCCCGCTGCCGCGGCGCAGTCACGCCTCAGCGCCGCAACGCATAGAACGCCATCACCGGGCTCCTGACGTCGAGCCGCTCGAACGTGCCGAAGCCGGCCTGCGCGGCCAGGCGGCGCGCACGCGACTCGCCCCAGCACGCGCCCAGGCCCGGCCCGCCCTGCGCCAGCGACTGCGGCACGCAGTGCAGGCAGCTCATGCCGTAGAGCATGCGTGCAAACGGGTTGCCGAGGTTCTCGGCCAGCTCGTCGGCCACCTTGGGCTCGACCATCAGGTAGGTGCCGCCCTCGGCCAGCGCGCCGCGGATGCGCTCGAGCGCCGCCAGCGGATCGGGCAGGTCGTGGATCACGTCAAAGGTCGTGATGAGGTCCCAGGGCACTTCGTCGGGCAGGGACTCCACGCCCGCCTGCAGCCACTGCACGCGCTGCTCGATGCCGGCCTCGCGTGCACGCTGCCGCGCCAGCTCGATCGAGCGCGCGTCGAGGTCCATGCCGACGACGGTGGCGCGCTCGAAGGCCCGGGCCAGCGCGATCGGCACGATGCCGGTGCCGCAGCCCAGGTCGAGCGCGCGGCCGCCTTGCTGCAGGCGCTGCACCGCGTCGGGCACAGCCGCGAGCCAGTCGCGCACCAGGCGCTTCTCGTACACCGAGCGGTTCATCGCCTCGAGCGCGAGCGGCATGTCGCTGCCGTAGTCGGTGAAGCGCAGTCCCTCGCCGCGCCGGATGGCCTCGGCCACGCGCGGCAGCGAGGCCATCGTGCCCTGCACGCCGGCGAACAGGCCACCGAGGTAGTACTCGCTCGACGCATCGGTGAGAAAGAGCGCGTGCTCGTCGGGCAGCGTGAACGTGCCGGCATCGCCATCGTGGATCACGTAGCCGGCGCCGGCCATCACGGCGAGCCACTCTTCCACGACGCGCGGCTGCAAGGCGCTGCGCTGCGCCAGCGCCTCGGGCGTCAACGCGCCGGCACCGGCCATCGCGCGGAACAGGCCCGTGCGGTCGCCGACGTAGAGCGCGCCGGCGGCGAGCACGGTACCCGCGTCGCCGACCAGCTTGGCCATGAACTGCTGCGAGCGGGCCTTGTCCATGCGCGGGCCTCCGTACCTCAGTCGGCGATCTTCAGCACCAGCTTGCCGAAGTTCTCGCCCGAGAACAGCTTGGGCAGCGCCGACGGGAATGCGGCGACACCGCCTTCGACCACGTCTTCGCGGCTCTTCATGCGGCCGTCCTTCAGGTAGCCGGCCAGCTCGGCGATCGCCTGCGGGTAGCGCTCGGCATAGTCGAACACCACCATGCCTTCCATGCGCGCGCGGTTCACCAGCAGCGAGAGGTAGTTCTTCGGGCCGGCCACCGCGCCGGTGGCGTTGTACTGGCTGATCGCGCCGCAGATCACGATGCGCGCCTTGCGCCGGATGCGCGCGAGCACCGCGTCGAGGATGTCGCCGCCGACGTTGTCGAAGTAGATGTCCACGCCGTCGGGGCAATGCTGCTTCAGGCCGGCCTTCACGTCGCCGGCCTTGTAGTCGATGCAGGCATCGAAGCCCAGCTCCTTGACCACCCAGTCGCACTTGGCCGGCCCGCCGGCGATGCCGACGGCGCGGCAGCCCAAGATCCTAGCCAGCTGACCCACCGTCTGCCCCACGGCGCCGGCGGCGCCTGAGACCACCACCGTCTCACCGGCCTTGGGCTGGCCGACTTCCATCAGTCCGAAGTAGCCGGTCATGCCGGGCATGCCCAGCACGTTGAGCCACTGGTTCACCGTGCCCAGGCGCAGGTCGATGGTCGCCAGGCCGCTGCGCTTGACCTGGTCGGCGGCGATCGGCCAGTACTCCTGCACACCGGGGGCGCCGCTCACGACGTCGCCTTCGCTGAAGGCCGGGTTCTTCGATGCGATCACGCGGCCGATGCCGCCGGCGCGCATCACCTCGCCCAGACCGACCGGCGGGATGTAGCTCTTGCCTTCGTTCATCCAGCCGCGCATCGCCGGGTCGAGCGAGAGGGCGAGCACTTTGACGAGCACGCCGCCGTCGCCGGGCGGCGCGACCGGCTCCTCGGTGTGCTGCCAGTCGGTGGGCTTGGGCAGGCCGACCGGGCGAGCGGCGAGCCGGATCTGGTGGTTGAGCGTTGCGGGGTCGGTCATCGCGCGCCTCGTGATCGTCGAAAGCGCCGGCCGGGCCGGCGCGCAGGGTGCGCGATCGTAGCGCGAGGCCGATCGAGGATTGAACCGCGCGCCCGCCCAGAGCAACGCAGTGGGGTGCACCAGCGCGCAGCGGCCTTCGGGAATGGATGCCGGCCCACCGCGCTCACCATCACGGTTCCGCCGGGGGTGCACCCGCGCGGCACTGCCTTCCATCAAGGATCGCCATGAACACACGCCACCCGCTGTCCGTCCTGGTCGCCGTCATCGCGTTCGGCGCGGCGGGTGCCGCGCAGGCCACGATCGCGGCAAACGGCACCGAAGTCGACGGCATCGCGGTCGAACGCAGTGCGCCGCGCAGCGCCGTGCTCGGCCGCGCCGGCGTGGTCGAAGGGCGCAGCCCGGACCCATCCATCGACTGGAGAATCATTAGGAACGGCACCGACCTCCAAGGCGTCGACCTGAAGGGCCTCGGCCTGCAAAGCGGGCAGCTGCGCGGGCTGCGCATCGACCGCATCCAGCTCTCGCTGCCCGGCGCAGCGCGCTGAAGACGCCGCCGCTGCTCGCTGCCTCTACGGCAGCGAACGGTTGAACAGCAGCGCGGCCGGCTCGCCGAGCGCGCGCTCCGCGCTGCAAGCCGGCACGCCGAGCCGGCCGCGCAGCTTCGGGTAGCGCTCGGCCAGCTGCTCGAGCGTCACCACCGCGGCGATCCGGGTGTGCGCGACGCACACCGCGCCATTCACTCCCCACGCCGCCTCGAACGTCATCGCCCCGGGCGGTTCGAACGCCTGGATGCCGAAGCGGTCCTGCAGGTCGATCAGCGTGCCGTCGCGCGTGTTTGCGCCGCCGTCGCCGCCGTAGTCGGCGCGCACCATGTGGATGCAGGCGCGGTGCAGGTCGCGCAGCGGCGGGCCGCCGGGGTGCTCTTCCCAGGGCCGGTAACCCCAGCGGACGCACTTGCCAGCCGCGCCGCCGGTGCAGGTGAGGTCGAAACCGCCGCGCCCGTCCGGCAGCGGGAAGCCGAGGTTGCGGCCTTTCGCATCGGGCTTGCACAGCGGGGCCCACTGACCGCCGTCGTTGCGGACGCGCAGCTGGTGCAGCACGACCCGGCCGCCGACCGCCTCGTCGTCGTCCTCGACGCTTTCGATCAGGATCTCGATCGGCCTGCCGCCGGCTTCGACCGTCAGCGTCGCGCCGACCAGTTGGCCGCTGCGCAGCACCCGGCCGTCGGGCATCGTGACGACGAACTCGGTGCCTTCGACGCCGAGCCGCGGCCCCTGCGCGGACACGGCCTGCGCAACGGCGAACAGCGCGATCGCGGCGAACTGATGCCGCGCGGATCGAGTCGTCCGTGGCAAAGGCATCACGAAGTCCTGCAGCGCGGCGGCGACGCGAGTCCGGCAGCGCCGCGCCCTCAGCGCGATCGCGCTGCCGGCGTGTCGTCGGCGCCGGCGCCGTGGCAGCGGTGCACCTCGATCGTCACGTGGCGCAGCGCGTGCAGTCCGGCCAGGCGTTGGCGATACGCGGCCGCATCGAGCGGCCGGTCCGCCACCACGCTGACGACCGCGGTGAATGCCTCGGGGCCCACCTGCCAGACGTGCAGGTCGGCCACGCGCGCGTCGCCGTCGCTCTCGAGCGTGGTGCGCACCGCATCGCGCAGCGGATCGAGCGCGCTGGCGTCGACCAACGCGCGCGCCGAGTCGCGCAGCACGCCGAGCGCCCAGTGTGCGATCAGCGCGCCGCCCAGCATCGCGACCACCGGGTCGAGCCAGCGCACGCCGAGCCACAGACCACCCGCCAGCGCGCCGATCGCCAGCACCGAGGTCAGCGCGTCTGCCAGCACGTGCAGGTAGGCGGCGCGGAAGTTGTGGTCGTGGCCACCGTGACGGGGAGAATGGTCATGCGAGTGGCCGTGCCCATCGTCGTGTCGATGATCGTGCGCATGATCGTGCCCGCGGTCGTGCCCCGCCGCACCGCCTTGCGACAGCACCCAGGCGCACACCGCGTTGACCACCAGGCCGGCCACGGCGACAGCGATGGCCTGCTGATAGGCGATCGGCCGCGGGCCCATCAACGCGAGCAGCGCATCGATCGCGATCCACGCGCTGACCGCGAGCAGCAGCAGGCCGCTGGAGTAGGCGGCGAGCACCTCGATCTTCCAGCCGCCGAAGGCGAAGCGGGCGCTGCCGTGCGCACGTCGCGCCAGCGCGGCGGCCAGCGCGGCGCCGCCGAGCGCCAGCGCGTGCGTGCCCATGTGCCAGCCGTCGGCCACCAGCGCCAGCGAACCGCTCCAATAGCCGACCGCCAGCTCCAGCACCATCGTTGCCAGCGTGATGACGGTCACCCACCACAGCGCGCGCTCGCGACTCGGCGCCGCCGCGTCGCCGAAGGCATGGCTGTGCGCGAAGGGTCTGAGGTCGTGCGAATGTCGGGCTGCCATGGCGCTCAGTGTGCCTTGATCCCACCCTCACCCCAACCCTCTCCCGCCCGGCCGGGAGAGGGCGCCGGTCCGCTCTCACTCGCCGGGGAGGACGTCGTTCGCCGGGTCATCGCGCCCGCGCGCCGGCGCATCAACAAGTACGCCGCTGGAATCACGAACATCGACAGCAGCGGCGCGGTGATCATGCCGCCGACCATCGGCGCGGCGATGCGCTGCATCACCTCGGAGCCGGTGCCCGCGCCGAGCATGATCGGCAGCAGGCCGGCGAGGATCACCGCCACCGTCATCGCCTTCGGCCGCACGCGCAGCACGGCGCCGTCGCGGATCGCGTCGGTCACGACCTCGGCGGTCGGCTGCGCGCCGGCGGCCACGCGCGCTTCGAGCGCATGGCGCAGGTACAAGAGCATCACGACGCCGAACTCGGCCGCCACGCCGGCCAGCGCGATGAAGCCGACGCCGGTGGCCACCGACTGGTGAAACCCGAGCGCCCACAGCAGCCAGACGCCGCCGATCAGCGCGAACGGCAGCGTCGCCATGATCAGCAGCGCCTCGCCGATGCTGCGGAAGGTGAGGTACAGCAGCACGAAGATGATCAGCAGTGTCGCGGGCACCACCCATTGCAGCCGCGCCAGCGCGCGTTCGAGGTACTCGAACTGCCCCGACAGCGCGACGCTCATGCCGGGTTCGAGCTGGATCGTCTGCGCGATGTGATGCCGCAGCTCCTGCGCCACCGACGCCAGGTCGCGCCCCTGCACGTCGACATAGACCCAGCCCGACGGCCGCGCGTTCTCGCTCTTCAGCATCGGCGGGCCGTCGGCGATGGCGATCTTCGCGACCGTGCCGAGCGTGATCTGCTGGCCCATCGGCGTCAGCACCGGCAGCTCGACCAGGCGTTGCGGCGTGTCGCGCCACTCGCGTGGATAACGCAGGTTGATCGGAAAACGGGCACGGCCCTCGACCGTCTCGCTGACGTTCTCGCCGCCGATCGCGCCGGCGACGATGGCCTGCACGTCGGCGATGTTGAGGCCGTAGCGCGCCGCGGCGATGCGGTCGATCTGCACGTCGACGTAGCGCCCGCCGGTCAGCCGCTCGGCCAGCGCCGACGTGACGCCGGGCACCGTCTTCGCGAGTTGCTCGATCTGCACCGCGACGCGATCGATCGAGGCTAGGTCCGCTCCGCTGACCTTGACGCCGATCGGGCTCTTGATGCCGGTGGCGAGCATGTCGATGCGGTTGCGGATCGGCGGCACCCACAGGTTCGCCAGGCCCGGCACCTTGACCGCGGCGTCTAGCTCGGCGACCAGCTTCTCGGGCGTCATCCCCGGCCGCCACTGGTCGCGCGGTTTGAGCTTGATCGTCGTCTCGAACATCTCGAGCGGCGCCGGGTCGGTGGCGGTTTCGGCGCGGCCGGCCTTGCCGAACACGCGCTCGACCTCGGGGATCGTCTTGATCATCCGGTTGGTCACCTGCAGCAGCTCGGACGCCTTCTGCGCCGACAGGCCCGGCAGTGCCGACGGCATGTACAGCAGATCGCCCTCGTCGAGCGGCGGCAGGAACTCGCCGCCCAGCCGCAGCAGCGGCCAGGCGGTGGTGGCGAGCAGCAGCACCGCGACCACGAGCGTCGCCTTCGGCCACGCGAGCACGCCGTCGAGCAGCGGCCGGTACAGCGCGATCAGGCCGCGCGTCAGCGGGTTCCTGCGCTCGTCGGGGATGCGGCCGCGGATCCAGGTGCCCATCAGCACCGGGATCAGCGTCACCGACAGCGCCGCCGCCGCCGCCATCGCGTAGGTCTTGGTGTAGGCGAGCGGGCCGAACAATCGCCCCTCCTGCGCCTGCAGCGTGAACACGGGCACGAACGACAGCGTGATGATCAGCAGCGAGAAGAAGAGCGCGGGGCCGACTTCCTCGGCAGCATGCGTGATCAGCGCCCAGCGTTCGTCAGGGGTCAGCTCGCGGTCGGGGTTGGCGTGCTGCCACGCCTCCAAGCGCTTGTGCGCGTTCTCGATCATCACCACCGCGGCGTCGACCATCGCGCCGATCGCGATCGCGATGCCGCCGAGCGACATGATGTTGGCGTTGATGCCCTGCCAGCGCATCACCAGGAAGGCGGCCAGCACGCCGAGCGGCAGCGCGATGATCGCCACCAGCGCCGAGCGCAGGTGGAACAGGAACACCGCGCAGACGATCGCGACGACCGCGAACTCCTCCAGCAGCTTGCCCGACAGGTTGTCGACCGCCCGCTGGATCAGCGCGCTGCGGTCGTAGGTGGTGACGATCTCGACGCCTTGCGGCAGGCTGCGCTTCAGCTCGTCGAGCTTGGTCTTCACCGCATCGATTGTCGAGCGCGCGTTCTTGCCCGAACGCAGGATCACCACGCCGCCGGCGACCTCGCCGTCGCCGTCGAGCTCGGCGATGCCGCGCCGCATCTCGGGGCCGGCCTGCACGGTGGCGACATCACCCAGCTTGACCGGCACGCCGCCGCGCGCGGCCAGCGGTATCGCGCGAAAGTCGGCCAGCGTCTTCAGGTACCCGCTGGCACGCACCATGTACTCGGCCTCGGCGAGTTCGAGGACCGAGCCGCCGCTTTCGGAGTTGCCGGCGACGAGCGCGTTCTTCACCTGGTCGTAGGTGATGCCGTAGGCAGCGAGCTTGGTCGGCTCGAGCTGCACCTGCACCTGGCGCACCATGCCACCGACGCTCGCCACCTCGGCCACGTCGGGCAGGCTCTTCAGTTCGTACTTCAGGAACCAGTCCTGCAGCGCGCGCAGCTGCGACAGGTCGTTGCGGCCGCTGCGATCAACCAGTGCGTACTGGTAGATCCAGCCGACGCCGGTGGCGTCCGGCCCTAACGCTGTTTTCGCGCTGGCCGGCAGGCGGCCCTGGACCTGATTGAGGTATTCGAGCACGCGCGAGCGCGCCCAGTACAGGTCGGTACCGTCGTCGAACAGCACGTAGACGAAGCTGTCGCCGAAGAACGAGAAGCCGCGCACGGCCTTGGCGCCGGGCACCGACATCATCGTCGTCGCCAGCGGATAGGTGACCTGGTTCTCGACGATCTGCGGCGCCTGGCCCGGGTAATTGGTGCGGATGATCACCTGCACGTCGGATAGATCGGGCAGCGCATCGATCGGCGTCGTGCGCAGCGCGACCACGCCCGCGGCGGCGAGGAACAGCGTGGCCAGCAGCACCAGAAAGCGGTTGGCGACCGACCAGCGGATCAGCGCGGCGATCATCGCGTGGCTCCGCTCGCCGTTCGCGCGGGCAGTGACGACGGCGCGATGTGCGCGAGCGCCCAGTCGTCGCCCTGCTTGACGAAGCCGAACTCGACGCGCTGGCCCTTCTTCAGATCCTTCGCGAGGCTGCGGTCGGCGAGCTTGAACGGCATCGTCATCGCCGGCCACTTCAGCGCCGGCACCGGCTCGTGGGCTAGCGTGACGCTGTCGGGTTCGATGTCGACCACCGTGCCGCGGGTTTCGTACACCGCCGGCGCGGTGGCGGGCGTACCGGCACCGCCGCCGTGCGCGGCATGGCCCGCGCCACCCGCTGCGGCGGAAGCGGCCGGGCTCGCCGCGCGCGCCGCATCGCCGGGCCGCACGCCCTGCAGGCTGGCCTCGGAGTCGATCAGGAACTGGCCCGACGCGACCACCTGCTGCCCGGCCTGCAGCCCACGCTGCACGACGACGCGGTCGTCGAACTGCTCGCCGATCTGCACCTCGACCGGCCGGTAGCGGCCCGGCGCGTCGACGACGTAGACCAGCGCGCGCCTGCCGGTGCGGATCACGCTCTCAGCCGGCACGACCAGCGCGTCGCGCTGCGGCCCGCGCAGGCTGACCTGCGCGAACAGCCCGGCACGCAGCCGCTGCCCCGGGTTCGGCAGCTCGATGCGCAGCCGCAGCGTGCGCGTGTCGCGATTGGCCTCGGGCAGGATCGCCGCCACCTTGCCTTTGACGAGCTGGTCCGGAAGCGCCGGAAAGCGCGCCTCGGCGGTCTGCCCGGGCCGCACCGTCGCCGCCAGCGCCTCGGGCAGCGCGACCTCGAGCCACACGGTGGCAAGGCCGTTGATCTTCGCCAGTGTCATGCCGGGGGCCAGTGTCATGCCCGGGCGCACCATCAGCTCGGCGATCACGCCGCCGATCGGCGCGCCGATCGTCTGCAGCGCGACCGGCGCACCGCTGCCCTCCATCTGCTCGATCAGCGGCGCCGGCATGCCCAGCAGCGCGAGCCGCGCGCGTGCGGCCTGCGTCAATGCTGCGTCGCCGGTCCGCTTGACGGCCAGGTATTCCTGCTGCGCCGCCAGCCACTCGGGGTTCATCACGTCGACGATCGGCGCGCCGGCGGCGATCACGTCGCCCGGCGCACGCGCATAGACGCGCTCGACGAAGCCGGCGGCGCGCGACTGCACGATCGCCACGTCGCGCTCGTTCAATTGAACGGTGCCCACCGCGTCGATGGCGGCGCCGATGGGGCGCTTCTCCACCGCCGCTAGCCGCACGCCGAGCGACTGCGTCGCCTGCGACGACACCGCGACGCCGCCGCCGCCAGCCGCATCGCCCTCGTCGGCGTAGCGCGGCACCAGCATCATGTCCATGAACGGTGACTTGCCCGGCTTGTCGAAGCGCTGCGACGGCACCATCGGGTCGTACCAATAGAGGATCTTGCGTTCGCCCGGGGCCGAGGCGGCGCCGCTAACGGCCGTGGTCGTGCTGCTCGCCGCGGTCTGCGCGACATGTCCCGACGCGCCGCGCCACGACGACACGCCGTAGCCGAGCGCGATGCCGGCAGCCAGCACCGCGACGCCGAACAAGGTTTTCGAAAGCATGGTGTTCAACATGGCAGGTCACTCCGCAACCAGCGTGGTCAGGCGCACGCGCAGCGCGGCGCGCTGCGCGTCGAGTTCGATCAGCTTCAGCCGCGCATCGACCGCCTCGCGGCGCGCGGCGAGCACGCTGCCCAGGTCGCCGCGGCCGGCGCGATAGCTCGCCAGCGCCAGCTCGACGCGTTCGGCGGCCAGCGCCAGAGCGCTGCCGGCGAGGCGCGCGTGCTGGCGGTCGAGCGCCTGCAGCTCGGCGAGCTGCATGTCGAGCTCCTCGCGGTGCCGGCGCATCGTTTCGTCGCGCTCGGCCTCGACACGCTGCGCCTCTTTCTGCTTGGCGGCGAGCTGCGGCTGCTGGCGCTCGCCGCGTTGCCACGGCAGCTCGAAGGTGAGCTGGAACGACATCATGTCGCCGTACTGCGAGCCGCGCTTGCTGTAGGCGACCTCCCAGCCCCAGTCGCCGCGCTGCTCGGCGTCGACCTCGCGCGCCTCGGCCTGCGCCATCTCGTGCATTGCCGCATACGGCGCGATCTCGGCATGGCGGTGGATGTCGGCGCGCACCTGCTCGGGCGACACGTTAGGCAGCGCGGCGTCGCCGTCGAGCGGCTCGTCGGCGCGCGCGCCGACCCAGCGGCGCAGGCTGGCGCGTGCCTTGGCGATGTCGCGCTGCGCGTCGTCGCGCCGGTCGGCCAGCGTCAGCGCCTCCTGGCGCGCCATCGTGCGCTCGGCGGGCATCGCGCGGCCGGCGGCGATGCGCGCGTCGAGCGTGTCCTGCTGCAGCTGGTTCTCGCGCTCCAGCTCGGTGAGCTGCGCGACGCGGCGTTCGGCGTAGTGCACGGCCAGCCAGGCCAGCGTCGCGTCGCGCTGCACCGCGAGCTGCGCCACCGTCAGCATCGCGCGCTCGCGCTCGCTGCGCGCCTGGGCGAGCGATTCGCGCGCCGCGCGCTTGGCGCGGTTGGGCACGTCCTGCATCAGCGCGATGCGCTGCATCGTCATGAAGTCGCGCGTCAGGCTGTAGCGGTCGGGGCCGCCTACGGGATAGTTCTCGACGCCGACGCCGAGCTTCGGGTCGGGCAGCGTGCCGGCGGCGCGCTCGGCCGAGCGCGCGCCGTCCAGGGCGTGCTGCTGCGCGAGCAGCGACGGCGCTTGTTCGCGCGCGAGACGCACGGTGTCGGCCAGGCTCAGGGCCGCGAGCGCGGTGTGGCTCGCGGCGAGCAGGGCCGCGGCGGCGACGAGACGGAAGCGGAGGTGAAGGGTCATGGCGAGTCCTGATGCGGAACATGGGCAACGCAAGGGCCGCGTCGCACCCTAACGGGTGCGGCACGGCGTGGCGCAGCCTAATCGCGCAGGACTCGCAGCGTCAGGTAGAGCGGCGTTGCGCCGGGCGGCGGCTGCGCCGAGGCATCGGCCGCTCGCGCGGCCGGCCAGCCCGGCAGCGGCAGCGCTGCAGCGGTGCGCCAGTCGAGCACCGCGACGACGCTGAACGATGTCGCTGGCTCGGGCTGCGGCGTCGCGTTGACGCTCTGCGTGCCCTGTTCGCAGTGCGCCTTGCACAGCTGCGGCTGCTCGGTATCCATCGCCCCGGCGGGCCTGCCCGGGCAGTCGGGCATCGCGGCCATCGCCGCAGTGTCAACCGCGCCGCCGCGCGGGCAGACGTAGGCCGCGGTGGCCCATTGCGCCAGCAGCAGCGTCGCCGCCAGCACGACGGCGAGCCTGCGCAGCAATGAACGGGCGAGGGCCATGCGAAGCAGTGTAGTGACGCCGACGCGTCGGCGCTTGACCTAAGGCAATCGGCGCGACCGGCCGCGCCAGGCCAGCAGCACGGCGGCGATACCGATCGCGGCGTAGTTGACGATCATGAAGGCCAGCGTGTTCCAGGCCAGCCCATCGAAGCCGCGGTAGGTGATCGGATACAGCACCGGCACCGGGTAGTAGTCGGCCGAATGCGTGAACACGTCGATCACGATGTGCGACCACCAGCCGGCGAGCGGCAGCCAGAACGCCCGCGTGCGCCACCACAGCAGCAGCGTCACCGCGCCGGCGATCACGGCGCTGTGCAGGATGCAGTGCAGATGGTGCGTCGCGAGCGCCACCAGCGGCGGCAACGACGGTTCGTAGCCCGGCAGTGCACCCGCGTAGGCCTTCAGCAGCCCGAAGCCGCGCGGATCAACCAGCGCCAGGCCGATCAACGGCAGCAGTTGCGCTAGGTCAGGCAGCATCGCCAGCGCCACGGTGGCGACCGCGGTGCGGCGGTTGATCGACCGGCTGCGTCGCAGCCACGCGACTCCGAGGCCGGCCCACAGGCCATGCGCGACGATGTCCACGCGAAGCGCCCTGCGTCGACGGCGACCCGCTCTACTCGCCAGCCAGCCGCGCGCGCCGCAGCCGCAGCGCGTTGCCGATCACCGACGCCGAGCTCAAGCTCATCGCCAGCGCGGCGATCAGCGGCGACAGCAGCCAGCCGGTGAACGGGTACAGCACGCCGGCGGCGATCGGCACGCCGAGCGCGTTGTAGACAAAGGCGAACGCCAGGTTCTGCTTCATGTTGGCGATCGTCGCCTGCGACAGCGCGCGCGCATGCGCGATGCCGCGCAGGTCACCCTTGACCAGCGTGACCGGCGCGCTGTTCATCGCCACGTCGGTGCCGGTGCCCATCGCGATGCCGACATCGGCCTGCGCCAGCGCCGGCGCGTCGTTGATGCCGTCGCCGGCCATCGCGACGACGCGGCGCTCGCGCTGCAGCGACTGCACCAGCGCCAGCTTGTCGGCCGGCTTGACCTCGCCGTGCACTTCGGCGATGCCGAGCCGGCCGGCGACCGCGCGCGCGGTGGTCAGCCCGTCGCCGGTGGCCATCACGACGCGCAGGCCGGCGCGCTGCAGCACCGTCAGTGCTTCGGGCGTGCTGTGTTTGACCGGGTCTGATACGGCGAGCAGGCCCAGCAGCTTGCCGTCCATCGCAAGGTGCATCACGCTCGCCCCCTCGGCGCGCAGCGCCTCGGCCTGCGGCACCAGCGCCGACACGTCGACGCCGAGCTGCTGCATCAGCGCGGTGTTGCCGAGCGCGAGCGCGCGGCCGTCGACGCGGCCATGCACGCCGATGCCCGAGCTGGATTCGAAGTCATCTGTCTTGGTGAGCGCGAGGCCGCGCTCGCGCGCGGCGCGGACGATCGCATCAGCGAGCGGGTGTTCGCTGCCCTGGTCGAGGCTGGCGGCGAGGCGCAGCACTTCGTCGGGCTCGACGCCGGGCGCCGCGACGACGCGATCGAACGCCGGCTTGCCTTCGGTGAGCGTGCCGGTCTTGTCGACGATCAGCGTGTCGACCTTGCGCAGGTGCTCGATCGCTGCGGCGTCGCGGAACAGGATGCCGCGCGTCGCGGCACGGCCGGTGGCGACCATGATCGACATCGGCGTCGCCAGGCCGAGCGCGCACGGGCAGGCGATGATCAGCACCGCGACCGCGTTGATCAGCCCGTAGACCCAGCTCGGCTCGGGGCCGAAGAGGCCCCAGCCGAAGTAGGTGAGCAGCGCGATCGCCACCACCGCCAGCACGAACCAGCCGGCCACCACGTCGGCCAGCCGCTGCATCGGCGCCTTCGAGCGCTGCGCCTGCGCCACCATCTGGACGATCTGCGCCAGCAGCGTCTGCGCGCCGACGCGCTCGGAGCGCATTACCAGCGCGCCGCTGCCGTTGAGCGTCGCGCCGATCAGCGCATCGCCCGCGCGCTTGGCCACCGGTATCGGCTCGCCGGTGAGCATCGATTCGTCGACCGCGCTGGCACCTTCGACGACGACGCCGTCGACCGGCACCTTCTCGCCCGGACGCACGCGCAGCAGGTCGCCGACGTGGACGTGGCTCAGCGGAATGTCGGCCTCGCTGCCGTCGGCGGCGATGCGGCGGGCGGTCTTTGGCGCCAGGCCGAGCAGCGACTTGATCGCCGCCGAGGTCTGCGAGCGCGCCTTCAGCTCGAGCACTTGACCCAGCAGCGTCAGCGAGATGATCACCGCGGCGGCCTCGAAGTAGACGCCGACACGGCCCATCGATTGGAACGACGCCGGGAAGATGCCTGGCGCGATAGTCGCCGCGACGCTGTAGACGAATGCCGCGCCGGTGCCGAGGCCGATCAGCGTCCACATGTTCGGGCTGCGCTGCGCGATCGACGCCGCGCCGCGCGCGAAGAACGGCCAGCCGGCCCACAACACGATAGGCAGCGCGATCACGAGTTCGATCCAGCTCTGCGTCGTCATCGAGAACCAGCCGAAGCGGTGGCCTCCCATTGCGAGCACGGTCACCGCGACGGTCAGCGGCAGCGTCCACCAGAAGCGGCGGCGGAAATCGGCCAGCTCCGGGTTCTCGTCGTCGTCGAGGCCCGGCAGCAGCGGCTCGAGCGTCATGCCGCACTTGGGGCAGTTGCCCGGCCGGTCCTGCCGGATCTCGGGGTGCATCGGGCAGGTGTAGATCGTGCCCGGTGCGGCGGTCGCGGGCGCGGCGGGAAGCGCCAGATCAGGCGCGTGCGCGTGCGCACCAAAGGGCGTATCCGCGTGCGCATGCGAGGGCGCATGCGCGTGCACGTGGGGCGGCGCGTGTGCGCCAGGAGGCTGCGGGGCGTGGGCGTGTTGATGGGTCATGTTGTTGGTGTGCGCGGCTGCCTTCGGCGGCAGCCGCATTTGTGTCACTGCTTGTGGACCTTGGCGTGGTCATGGACTTTCTTGGCCTTCGGCGCCGACGCGGCTGCGGCGCGCTCGCACGGGTTCGGCACGCTGCGTCCGGCGCCGCGTTCCATCGCGTGGTCGTGCGGCTTGGCCATCTTGCTGCAGTCCATCGCCATCGGGGCCGATGCGGCCGGCGGCTTGGCGGCGGCGGTCTGCGCCTGCGCGCTCCAGGTGGCTGCGGCGAGGGCCAGGGTGATGGCGGTGTAGACGATCGACTTCATGGTGCAACTCCTTCGAGGTTGCGTGGACGGTGGTCCACGGTGGGGACTGAATCGACAGTGGGTTGTGGTCTCGTTCAGGCGGTGGCGCGGTTGCGCCGCGCCGGCACGAAGCGCGGCGTCGCCGCCGCATAGCGATCCCACTGCGCGCCGAAGCGCTGCCGCATCTCGGTCTCCTCGGCGACGGCCAGGCGGCCGTACATCACGAGCAGCACCGGGAACATCACGAGCGTCAGCAGCGTCGGCCACTGCAGCAGGAAGCCGAGCAGGATGCCGACGAAGGCCACGTACTGCGGATGCCGGATGCGCGCGTACGGCCCGGCGGTCGCGAGTTCACCGCGGCGCTGCGCGTGGTACAGCACGTTCCACGCGCTCGACAGCAGCCAGAAGCCGCCGCCGATGAAGCCAAAGCTCGCCAGGTGCAGCACACCGAAGTGCGGATCGCCCTTCAGGCCGAGCAGTGTGTTCCACAGGTGGCCGGCGTCGTGCGACAGGATGTCGAGGCCCGGATAGCGCGTCTGCAGCCAACCCGACAGCAGGTAGATCGTCAGCGGGAAGCCGTACATCTCGACGAACAGCGCGACGATGAACGCCGCGAACGCCCCGAAGCTGCGCCAGTCGCGCGCCGACTGCGGCCGCGCGAAGCTGAACGCGAACATCAGGAACACGGCCGAGTTGAGGATCACCAGCATCCACAGGCCGTAGGCAGGGGTGTCGTTGCTCATCGTGGATCTCCTTGCGTACATTGCGCGTGTCGATGTCGTTGCTGGCCGATGTCGGCCCTGCGCGGCGGCGAGCGGGCGCACCGGCGCTCGCAGCGGCGAAAGCGCGCGCACCGGCCGTGGGAACGCGTCCCGCGGACCTTTCGCATCAGGGGCTACGTCGTACGACGCAGCAGGAGAACGACCAGCGAGGGTCCAGGCCGGCCCGGTGGCTCGGCAAGGCGGTGCGCGACGCGCACTGCTACGGCAACGTCATCGTGCCGCGATGGCAGGACGCACTCGGCCACCGCAGGCTGCGGCAAGTCGAACAGCTTGGCGCTGTCCTTCGCCACCGTCGACGATTCGTCGGCACAGAATTTCAGGCAGTTGGCGCGACCGTCGTGGTCGGTGTGACCATCCTCAACGCCGTGCGCGTCGTGCATGGTCATGGTCGGCGGCACTGCATTCGAAGCGCCGATCGCACCCGAATCGCCCACCTGCAGCAGGCAGGCGTTGGCGACGCCGACGGCCAGCGCGAACAACCACGTCACCAGCGCGATGCGCGTGGTGAGTCGTAGGTGACGGCGCTGACGCTCGACGGTCCACATGGCTGGCACTCTATGCCCCACCGATCACCGCGCAGTGACCACGATCAATGTCCGGTCGCCAGCGGATCAGCTCCGGCGCACCAGGACCGTGCGCCGGTGCGCCATCACTTCGCGCTCTGCATCTCGGTGACGACGAAGGCGCCGGCAGCGTTCTTCTCGACGACGAAGCGCACGTTGTCGCCGGGCTTCACCTTGTCGAGCATCGCGGCATCCTTGACCTGGAAGACCATGGTCATCGGCGGCATATCGAGGTTCTTGATCTCGCCGTGCTTGATGGTGATCTTGCGCGCCTCCTTGTCGACCTTGCGCACCTCGCCGGCCGTCATGTCGGCCGCGCTCGGCGCGCTGGCGTGATGCTTCGCGTGGTCGTCGGACTTCTGCTGCGCCAGCGCCGGTGTCGCGGCATGCGCCATCAGCAGCGCGGCGAGCAGGAGGGTTCTGTTCGTCATCGAGGGGCTCCTTCAGCGGTAGGTTTGGTAGACCGACGACTTGCCGTTGCGTTGCACCAGCAGCACGTCGTAGGGATCGCGACGGCCGCCGTACTCGGGGCCATCCATGCCCGGCGAGCCGACCGGCATCGCCGGCACCGCCAGCCCGACGGCAGCCGGGCGCTCGGCGAGCAGGCGGCGAATCTCGCGCGCGGGCACGTGGCCTTCGATGGCATAGCCGCCCACGAGCGCCGTGTGGCACGAGCCGAACGCGAGCGGCATGCCGAGGCGCTGGCGCGCGTCGGTGTTGCCGTCGTCATGGGACTTGACCTCGAAGCCGTTGGCCTGCAGGTGCTTGATCCAGTCCTTGCAGCAGCCGCAGGTGGGCGACTTCCAGACTTCGACCAGGGGCTTGTCGGCAGTGGCCGCGGCGAGCGGCGCGGCGGCGAACGCGGCCAGCAGTGACACGACGCGTCGACGTGCGAGGTGGGTGGCGAGAAATGGCATCGGAGGATCTCCTTTGGACGAGATGTTGGAAGCGGGCGAGGCCGAGCATTTCGCGTCACTTGATCGCAAAGCGCACATTGATCGGCTTCTTGCCTTGCAGGCTCACGGTGGCGACCAGCTTGCTGCCCGGGCCGACCTTGAAATCGCCCTTGGCTTCGAGCCGGTTGTCGCCCGCCGGTGCCAGCGCGCCTTCGGCCCTGTCGCTGCCGCTCAGCACGGTCAGCTTGCCGGTGGCGCCCTGGGTGGCGAGCGGCTTGCCGTGATCGCGGACGTGGATGGTGACTGCGCCACCCTTGGCCACCAGCTCGAACTCGATGTCGCTGGCCTCGGTGATGACGCCGCCGTGCTGCGGCTTCGCACCGTGGGTATGGTCGTCGGCGGCGAAAGCGGCCGGCGCGAACGCCAGGGCGGCGGCCGCGAGCAGGGGAGCGAACTTCATGAGGATCCTTTCGGTGGGCGAGGGAGGTTGCGGGTTGAAATCAGAACGCCTCGGCGCTCTTCTCATCGATCAGCCGCGACGCACCCTGGCGGCCGAACAGCCAGAACATCAGCGGCGTCAAGAAGGTGTCGAGCAGCGTTGAGCTGATCAGTCCGGAGAAGATCACTACCGCCACCGGATGCAGGATCTCGGTGCCGGGGCGCTCGGCTTCGAACAGCAGCGGTGCCAACGCGAACGCGGTGACCAGTGCGGTCATCAACACCGGACTCAAGCGCTCGAGCGAGCCGCGCACGATCATCGGATGGTCGAAGGATTCGCCCTCGAAGCGCATCAGGTTGATGTAGTGGCTGACTTTCAGGATGCCGTTGCGCACCGAGATGCCGGCCAGCGTGATGAAGCCGATCAGCGCCGCCACTGACAGCGGCTGCCCCGACAACCACAACCCGACGACCGCGCCGACCAGCGCCAGTGGAATATTGACCATCACCAGAGCCGACAACGCAGCCGACTTGTAGCGCGTGTACAGCACGACGAACATCAACGCCGCCGATACGATCGACAACGCGCCGATCAGCCGCGCGGCCTCTTCCTGCGCCTTGAACTGGCCGCCCAGCGTGATGAAGTAGCCCTCGGGCAGCCGGGTGGCCGCCACCACGCTGCGGATGTCGGCCACCACTTCGGACAGCGCGCGTCCCTGCGTGTTGGCCGACAACACGATGCGGCGCCGGCCGTCGTCGCGGCTGATCTGGTTCGGGCCGTCGCTGTCCTCGATGGCGGCGATCTTCGACAACGGCACATGCCCGTTCGGCGTCGCGATCAGGATGCCGCCGAGGCCCTCGGCCGATCGCGCCGCCTCGGGCAGCCGCAGCACCAGCGCGAAGCGCCGGTTGCCCTCGACGATCTGCGCGACCTTGTCGCCTTCGACCAGGCTCTGCAGCGTCGCCAGCACTTGCGGCGTCGGCACGCCGTAGCGGGCCGCGGCGGCGTAGTCGACGCGTACCTTGATCTGCGGCGCCAGCACCTGCTTCTCGATCTCCAGGTCGGCGACGCCGGGAATCGCCGCCAGCTTCGCCCGCAGCGCATCAGCCTGGCCGCGCAGGGTGTCGAGGTCGTCGCCGAAGATCTTGATCGCGATTTGCGCACGCACGCCCGACAGCATGTGGTCGATGCGGTGCGAGATCGGCTGGCCGATCGCGAGCGCCGCCGGCAGGTTGACCAGCCGCGCGCGGATGTCGGCGTTGATCGCGTCCATCGATCGCGTCAGCTCGGCGGTCGGCTTCAGGCCGACCTCGAACTCGCTCGCATGCACGCCCTCGGCGTGTTCGTCGAGTTCGGCGCGTCCGCTGCGGCGGCCGACGTGCGTGACCTCGGGCACCTGCTTGATCAGCAGCTCGGCCTTGCGCGCCAGTGTGGTGGTCTCCTCGAGCGTGACGCCGGGGTTCAGCCGCAGCCCGATCACCAGCGTGCCCTCGTTGAACGGCGGCAGAAAGGTGGTCGGGAAGAACGGCACCGCCGCCGCGGCGGCCACCACGGCGACGCCGCCGACGACCAGCGCCGCCTTCGGCCGATTCAGCACGCGCTGCAGGCCGCGGCGGTAGCGCGCCTTCAGCCAGGCGAGCAGCCAGGTGTCGCCGTGCGCCATCGCCTTCATGCTCGGCAGCAGGTAGTAGGCGAGCACCGGCGTCACGGTCACCGACACCAGCAGCGAGGCCAGCGTCGAGACGATGAAGGCGATGCCCAGCGGCACGAACAGCCGCCCCTCCATGCCCGGCAGCGCGAACAGCGGGATGAACACCAGCACGATGATCACCGTCGCATACAGGATCGCCGAACGGACCTCGATCGTCGCGCGGGCGACGACTTCCATCGGATTGAGTCGATGCGTGGGATGCTTCGTGCGGTCGGCCTTCAGGCGCCGGATGACGTTCTCGATGCCGACCACCGCGTCGTCGACCAGCCCGCCGATGGCGATCGCCAGGCCGCCGAGCGTCATCGTGTTGATCGACATGCCGAAGTACCTGAACACCAGCGCGGTGAGGAAGATCGACATCGGGATCGCCGTCAGCGCGATGATCGTCGGCCGCAGCGTGCCGAGAAACAGGAACAGGATCACCGCGACGAACACCGACGCCGCCATCAGCTTGCCCTGCAGCGTGGTGATCGACGCGTCGATGAAGGTCGCCTGACGGAACGTCACCTTCGGCGGCTCCATGCCCGCCGGCAGCGACGACTTCAATGCCGCCAGCGCGTCCTCGAGCGTGCGGGTCAGCGCGATGGTGTCGGCCGCGGGCTGCTTCTGCACGCTCAGGATCACCGCCGGCTTGCCCTCGAAGCCGGCGTCGCCGCGCTTGATCGCCGGCGCGAAGGTCACGTCGGCGATCTGGCGCAGCAGGATCGGCTGGCCATCCTTGGCGGTCAGTGCCAGGTTCTGCAGGTCTGGCAGGCGCGAGGTGCGACCGAGATTGCGGATCAGATACTCGCGGCCGTTCAGCTCGAGAAAACCGCCCGAGGTGTTCGACGAGTAGCCCTTCAGCGCGGCTTCGAGCTGCTCGTGCGTGATGCCGATCTCGCCCATGCGCACCGTGTTGGGCTGGACCTGGAACTGGCGCACCTCGCCGCCGATCGGGATCACCTGCGCGACGCCGGGCACCGCGAGCAGTCGCGGGCGCAACACCCAGTCGGCGTACTCGCGCACCGCCATCGGCGAGATCTTGGTCGGGTCGACCGGGATCGCGATCAGCATGATCTCGCCCATGATCGAGCTGATCGGCCCCATGCGCGGCACCACGCCCTCGGCCAGGCCTTCCTCCATCGACGCCAGCCGCTCGGCGACGAGCTGGCGGGCGCGGAACAGGTCGACGCTCCAGTCGAAGGTGACGTAGATGAACGACAACCCGGCCGACGACACCGAGCGCACCGTCTCGACGCCGGGCAGGCCGTTGATCGTCGCCTCGAGCGGGAAGGTGATCAGCTGTTCGACCTCTTCCGGCGCCATGCCGCCGGCCTCGGTGATGATGTTGACGGTCGGCTTGTTGAGGTCGGGAAACACGTCGACCGGTGTGCGCGACAGCGTGAACGCGCCGTAACCCATCAACACCAGGCTGGCCATGATCACCATCAGCCGATTGGTCAGGCTGTTGTCCAGGATCCACTTGAACATGCGTTGCCTCGTCGCTGTCAGCGGATCTGGTTGATCAGCGTCGCGCCCTGCGTCGCGACGCGGTCGCCCGCGCGCAGCCCGGCGGTGACGACGACCGTCGCGCCGTCGAGCGGCGCGAAGGCGACCACGCGCGGTGCGAAGCGCTCGGGCGCGGTCTTGACCCAGACGATGGTCTGATTCGACGGGTCCTTCATCAATGACGCCGAAGGCACCGGCACGCCCTCGACCCGCGAGCGTGTCTGCACCACCACTGCCAGCGGCTGGCCAACCGCCAGCCGGCCGAGCCGCGGCCCGCTGGCGCGGAACACCAGCGGCAAGGCCTGCTCGCGCAGCGCGCGCGACGCGCCGACGAACTCGAGTGCCACCTTGTCGCCGCCGACGGCGACGAAGGCCGCCGCCACGTCGCTGCCGATCGCGGCGTCGTAGGCCAGCGCCTCGACGCGCAGCCGCGACGGGTCGACCACTTCGAACACCAGCTCGCGCGCGTCGACCACCTGGCCGGCGACCGCGTGCGCCGAGGCGATGACCCCCGACACCGGCGCGGTCAGCGTGTCGCGCGTGGTGAGGCCGCTGCCGACCGCAGCGATGCGCTCGGTCAGGCTGGCGCGTTCGCTCTCCAGCGCCTCGATCTCCTTGCGCGGCACGCTGTCGGCCAGCTCGTTCAGCCGCGCCAGGCGCTTCTCGGCCAGCGCCCGGTTGGCGCGCAGCTCCGCCAGTTGCGCGAGCTGGCCCGAACGCTCGATCGCGCCGGCCGAAGGCACCACGTAGGCCAGCACCTCGCCCTTGCGTACCGCCTGGCCGACGCCCGGCAGCCCGCGCGGGCCGGCCACCAGCCGTCCGGCGAGCAGCGCCTGCACCTTGCCGCCGGCGTTCGGGTCCATCGTCACCTTGCCCGACAGCTCGACCGCGCGCGGCCGCTGTTCGACCTGGCCGACGATCGTGCGTACGCCGATCTGGCGCTGCGCGGGCTTGGGCAGGAACACGCTGCCGTCGCTGAGCCGCTGCGGCCCGCTCGAGCCGACAGCCGCTGCGCTCGGGCCGTGGTCGTGGCCGCCGTTGGCGCCGGCCGGCGATGCCGCGGCGATCAGCAGCAGCGCGACGAGGCCGGCCGGAAACATCGTCGACGCCTTCATGCCGCACCTCCGGAACGCACCGTGCGCCGCCCGAACGCGCGGCGGATCAGCCAACCGAGCACGCCGAGCGCCAACACGCCCGCGGCCGACCACGCGGCGAGCTGGCGTTCGCGCCCCGGCGCTGCCGCCGCGGCTGACGCCTCCTCGGCGATGGTCAGCTCGCCGGCCAGCAGATCGCTGTCGGCACCCGCGCTGACGGTCGCCGTCACTGGGGTGACGCCGGGCCTGGGCGGCTGCGCCAGCTGCGCCTCGAACACGCCTTCGGGCAGCGCCCTGACGGCGACCTTGGCGCCGCCGACCTCGAGCTCGAGCTTCGCCCCGTCGACCGGCGCGTTGTCCGCGGCACGGTCGAGGTACAGCGTGAGGTTGCGCCCGTCGACGACGCCGACCAGCTCGAACAGGTCGGACATGGCGGCGAACCGCGGCAGGCCCGGCCCGGCGGCCCTGGCCGGCGCGTCGCCGTGGTCGTGGCCGGCGTCGGCCCGCGCCGGCGGCGCGGCGATCACGCCAGCCAGCGCCAGCGCGACGAGCGACGATCGGGAGAAGACGATGGACATGGTGGAGATCCTCGGTGCGGGTAGCAACATTGAATCGATGCGGGGGTGCGGGCCTTACTCGGGCAGCAGGCCCAGCGCCTGCCGCCACTGCGAGATCGCCTGCGCCAGCTCGATGCGCGAACGCTCGCGCTGGCGTTCGGCTTCGAAGGCCTCGAGCTCGACGCGCAGGCGCGCCGGCAGGTCGGTTTCGCCGAGGCGGAATGACTTCTCGATCAAGCGGCGCGTCTCGACGGCGAGCGCGGCGCGCCGCTCGGCCGCGTCGGCCATCGCGCGTGCCGCGTCGGCGCGCGCCTCGGCGGCGGCGATCTCGGTCGCGATGCGGGTCTGCTCGATCTCGAACTGGGCTTCGGCCTCGGTCAGCTCGGCCGCGGCGTTGGCCAGGCGCACCTGCCGCCGATCGTCGGAGCCGAACGGAATGCGCACGCCGAAGGTCAGCGACTGCGCGTAGGCGTCGCCGAACGCGCCGCGGTCACGCGTCGTGCTGATCGTCAGCTCCGGGTTGGCGCGCGTCTGCAGCGACGCCAGCTCGCGCGTGCGCCGCGCCACGTCGGCGCGCGCGCCGAGATCGCGCAGCGCAGGGTGGTCGCTGCGCGGCTCCCCGCCGGCACGCGCCGCGTCGGGTGGTGGCTCGCTGCGTGGCGGCTCGTCCGCGCTCGGCGCGGGTTCGGGTATCGCCGCGCCGGTGTGCGAACGCAGCGTCTGGCGCGCCAGGACATGCGCCGCCTGCGCTTCGGCGAGCGCCGCCTGCGCGGCGGCGACGGCGGCGTCGGCCTGGTGCTGGTCGGCGCGCGACAGGTCGCCCGCCTTGACCCGGCGCGCCACGTCGGCGGCCAGCTGCTGCGCGTTGGCCAGCCGCGCTCGCGCGAGCACGCCATCGAGCGCCGCACGCTGCAACGTCCACCAGGCTTCGCGCACCGCGGCCGCCAGACGCCAGCGTGCCGCGTCGACGCGGCTCGCCACCGCGTCGAGTTCGGCCTGCGCCAGCGCCTGCGCCCCGCGGCGCTCGCCGGGCAGCCACAGCGGCACCGCGACACCCGCCTCGTACTCGCGCGCGCCGTGGTTGCCGCTCAGCCGATCGGTCTTGGTCGACAACTCGAGTGCGGCCGGCTCGGCCGTCCAGCTGCGCGCCACCGCAGCTTGTGCGTCAGCGGCCTGCTGGCGCGCCGCCGCGCTGCGCGACTCGGGTTGCCGCTGCCATGCCGCGTCGAAGGCCTGTTTCAGCGTGAACGCGCGAACGTCGCCCCGGTCCTGCGCCTGCGCTGCCGCGCCGGCAATGCCCGCCAGCCACGCCAGTGTGGCCATCGCCAGCGCGACGACGCAACGCTCCATGGCCGGACCAGCCCTGTGTCTTGCACTCATGAAATCCCTCGACGAACGCGGACGCGAGCGGCCCGCGATTCAGCACCGTTCGGTCAGCCGGTGGCGCGCGCGCTCACGCGCGGTGCGGACCACCCGGCCGCCCCAATTACATGGGGCGCGACAGCGGGGGGCGCAGCAGACGGTCGGGGACGTGGTCGGCGAACGAGTGCTCGTATGGGCACGACAGGTCGTCGGGCTCGAGCACACTCACCTCGGGTACGAGGTCGGCGACCAAGGCGGTGCTGCCGTGACAGTGGGTCTTGGAGCCGTCGGTGCCGCCGTTGCCTGCTGTTGGGTCGGTCGGTTCGACTGCGCCGTGGCCGGAGTCCATCGCATCGTCGTCGTGCGCGTGATCGTGTTGACCGAACGGCGCAGCCGCCGCGCTGCACTGATGCTGGCAGGCGTGCGCGGCCGCGGTCCAGATAGACTGCAACGCAAGCAAACTCATCAGCATGATCAGCGTGAATCGGCGCACGCGCGCAGTGTATCAACACGACGTCGGCTGCGTCACCGAGCCGTCAACACCCTCGTCTTTCGCCGTGATGCTGTTCGCGCCGGGCCGACGCTTCGCGCGAAGTGCCTGCCTCGTCGTGCTGATGGAGGTGCTGCTGGGCGGGTGTGCGACCCTGCCTGACTCGGTCGTGCGCACACCCTCAGCGGCGATCCCGGCGTCGACCGACACGCCGCTCGGCCGTCTTGCCGCTGCATCGACACCCGATCCCGCACTGAGCGGTTTTCGGCTGATGCCGGCAGGGCCTTTTGCGCTGAGCACACGCATCGAACTGGCGCGGCGCGCCCAGCGTTCGCTGGACCTGCAGTACTACACGATCAACAACGACGCAACGGGGCGATACCTGCTTCGCACGCTGCGCGACGCGGCGCAGCGCGGGGTGCGCGTGCGCCTGCTGAAGGACGATCTCTACACCGCCGAGACCGACCTGCTGCTGCTCGGCCTGGCGGCGCATCGCAATGTCGAGGTGCGACTGTTCAATCCGTTTCCGGCCGGGCGCGAGAGCCTGTCGACCCGGTTGCTGGCGTCGCTGTTCGATTTCGCGCGCGTCAACCACCGCATGCACAACAAGCTGTTCATTGCCGACGGCGCGATGGCGGTCGCCGGCGGGCGCAACATCGGCAACGAGTACTTCACGCGTCACGAGGTAGGCAACCTGATCGACCTCGATGTGTTCGCCACTGGCGCCGTGGTGCCGCAACTCGCGAGCTTGTTCGATCGGTACTGGAACAGTGCCGCAGTGTTCCCGCTGCTGTCGATCGTCGGCGCCGATGAGCCGCCGGCCGCGCTGCGCGACAGCTTCGAGCGGATGACCGGACCGGACTCGACGCCGCCGCCACAGCCGGCGCAGGGCACCGACGCGCTCGGCTACGGCCCGCTGATCGAAGACCTCGACGACGGGCGGCTCGGGCTGATCTGGGGCTCCGCGCAGGCCCACGCCGACCCGCCCGAGAAGGCCTTCGCGATGAGCCGACCAACCGAGGTGTCGACGGCGGTCGACTTCGACGGCGTCCGCCTAAGCGTCGTCGAGCATGCGCGCCGAGCGAGGTCCGAAGTCGTCGTCGTATCGCCCTACCTGATCCCCGGACGCAAGGGCATGGAAATGATCCGGCAGGCCAGCGAGCGCGGCGTGAAGCTCAGCATCCTGACCAACTCGCTGGCCTCGACCGACGAGCCGCTGGTGCACATCGGCTATCGTCGCTACCGCGCCGACATGCTGCGGTTGGGTGTCGAACTGTACGAGTTCAGCCCGCTGCACGCGCGGCGCCTGTTGCGGCGCGACCTGTTCGGCTTCGCCATCGGCGGCCTGCACACCAAGATGGTGGTGTTCGACCGCGAGGATGTCTTCATCGGGTCACTGAACTTCGACCTGCGCTCGGAACTGCACAACACGGAAATGGGGTTGATCGTGCACAGCGCTGAACTCGCCCGCGAGGCTCTGAGGCTGGCGCAAGGGGTCAAGCGCCAGGCCGCGTACCGACTGCGCCTGGCCGCCGACGGATCGATCGAGTGGCTGGACGCCGGCGACGACGACGGCGAGGTGCACGGCGACGAGCCCGAGACGGGCATTTGGCTGCGGCTGTTGCTCGAGCTGCTGGCACCGCTGGCGCCCGAAGAATTGTTGTGACGCCGAAGGCGCATCGGCGCAATGTGCAAGGCAGGGTTGTTTCAGTGCTTGTGTCGCGTCGAATTCGCACCGGGTTTGCGCACGGCAAACTCGATGGCCCGGTCGCGCGGCGCCTGCATCGGCATCGCACCGCCGCCCTCGGCGGCGAAACGCGCCGGCGCGGCGAGCGCCCCGGTCCACTCGAAGGCGGTGGTGCCGGCGGGCGGCTTGAACCAGCCCGGGTCGGCGTAGTTGCCGGCTTGCTGGTCGCGCCGCACCTTCAGCACCGTGAACATGCCACCCATCTCGACCGAGCCGTAAGGGCCCTGGCCGGTCATCATCGGCGCCGTGTTGTCGGGCAGCGGCATCTCCATCTCGGTCATGTCGGCCATGCCGCGCTCGCTCATCACCATGTAGTCGGGCACCAGCCGCGTGATCTGGCGCGCCAGCCCGCGGTGGTCGACGCCGATCATCGTCGGCACGTCGTGGCCCATCGCGTTCATCGTGTGGTGGCTCTTGTGGCAGTGGAAGGCCCAGTCGCCTTCCTCGTCGGCAACGAACTCGAGTTGCCGCATCTGGCCCACCGCGATGTCGGCCGTCACCTCGGGCCAGCGCGCCGCGCGCGGCGTCGGCCCGCCGTCGGTGCCGCTGATGACGAACTCGTGGCCGTGCAGGTGCATCGGGTGATTGGTCATCGTCAGGTTGCCGACGCGAATGCGCACGCGATCCCCACGCCGCACGTTGAACGAGTCGATGCCGGGGAAGATGCGGCTGTTGAACGCGAACAGGTTGAAGTCGAGCATCGTCATGATCTTCGGTGTCGCGCTGCCGGGCTCGATGTCGTACATGGCGAGCAGGAAGCAGAAGTCGCGCTCGACGACGTCGATCAGTGGGTGCCGGCCGCGCGGATGCGTGACCCACAAGCCCATCATGCCCATCGCCATCTGCGTCATCTCGTCGGCGTGCGGGTGGTACATGAAGGTGCCGGGCCGCCGCGCGACGAATTCGTAGACGAAGGTCTTGCCGGGCTGGATCGCCGGCTGCGTCAGCCCCGACACGCCGTCCATGCCGTTGGGCAGGCGCTGGCCGTGCCAGTGGATGCTGGTGTGCTCGGGCAGGCGGTTGGTGACGAAGATGCGCACGCGGTCGCCCTCGACGACCTCGATCGTCGGCCCCGGGCTCTGGCCGTTGTAGCCCCACAGGTGCGCCTTGAAGCCCGGCGCCATCTCGCGCACCACCGGTTCGGCGACGAGGTGGAACTCCTTGACGCCGCCGTTCATGCGCCACGGCAGCGTCCAGCCGTTCAGCGTGATGACGGGGCTATAGGGTCGGCCGGTTTGCGGCACCAGCGGTGGCATGGTGTCGGGCTTGGCCTGGATCACCGGTTCGGGCAGCGCGGCCAGCGCGGCGCGGCCGACCGCTGCTGCCGCGAGGGTGCCGGCGCCGAGGAAGAGCTTGCGTCGATCGAGCATAGAAGGAATCCTCGTGTGGGTCAGTGCGCGCCGCTCGGTTCGGCCGACGGGGCCGGTGTGCCGGCAGCGAGCGGTGCAATGCCGGCGCGGCCGACCAGCGCCTGGCGCAGGTCGGCATCGGCGATCCAGAAGTCGCGCAGCGCCTCGATGCTCGAGTTGACTGCGGCGATCTGCGAGCGCGCGTCGGCGAGCAGTTCGAACACGCCGATCAGCATGCCGTTGTAGCGCAGCAGGTTCTCGTCGGCGATGCGCTTGGAGAGCGGCACGATCTCGTCGCGGTGGTGGCGCGCGATGTCCCAGGCGTGGCGGTATGTGCCGTAGGCCTCGCGCACCTCGCTGCGCGCCTGCACCGCGGTGGCGGCGGCGCGGTTCAGCTCGCGCAGATAGATGGCTTCGGCCTTCGCGACGCGCGCCTGGCCGAAGTCGAACAGCGGCAACTCGACGCTGATCTCGTAGCCGCGCTGCGTCGGCGCCTCGTTCGACGAGTTGCGCTGCAGTCCGAGTTCGAGCACGTTGACGAACCGCGTCGTGCGCGTCAGCCCCAGGTTGGCGGCGGTCTGCTGCACCGCTGCGCGCGCGGCTTGCACGTCGAGCCGCTGCGCCATCGCCAGCTGTTCGGCCGCGGGCAGCTCGCGAGGCTCGCGCGGCAGATCGGGCAGCCGCTCGGGCAGCGTGTACGCGGTCTGCTCGCCCCACAGGCCCATCAGCCGCGTCAGCCGCTCGCGCGCCGCGAGGCGCCGCTGCTCGGCGCGTGCGACGTTCATCGCCGCATCGGCATAGAAGCCCTGTTCGCGCGCGCGCTGCAGCGCGTTGAAGTTGCCCACCTGCGCCATCCGCCGCGCCAGCTCGGCCGATGCGTCGGCAGCTTCCATCACCTGGCGCGCGTAACGCACGCCTTCCTCGGCGGCGACGGCCTGGGCCCAGGCCCTGCGCGTGTCGTGCGCGAGTGCCAGCGCCTGGGCCGCCGTTTCGCGCTGCACCACCTGCTGCTGGCGCGCGGCGGCGTCGGCGGCCCAGGGCAGCGCGACGAGTCGAGCCAGGTCCAGGTGCAGGCTGCGCTCGATCTCGACCTCGTCGCCGCGGCGCAGCCGCGCGAACGAGAAGCCCGGATTCGGCAGCCGCGACGCCGACACACGGTCGGCGTCGGCGACGGCAAGCTCCGCATACGCGGCCTGCAGTGCGCGGTTGTTGAGCAGCGCGACGCGAACCACCGCATCGGCGTCGAGCGGCGAGGCGCTGCCGACGATGTCGGCGACGCTGCGCTCGATCGCCTCGCGCTCGGCAGCGCTGCGTGGCCAGGCGAGGTCCTGCCCGAGATGCTCGCGGCCAACGTTACGCACCGCGTCGAAGCCGGCGTCGGGCTGCAGCGTCGCGCAACCGGCCAGCAGCAACGCGAACAAGAACGTCAGTGCTGAACGCAAGGTCGGCAAGGGCGGCAGGGGCGCGGCGGGCACGGCACGCGTCCTGTCAGTGATGACCATGTCGGCCTGCTCCACCGGATGCCGCCGGGCCAGGCGGCGTTGCGGCAGGCTGCGATGCCGCCGCCTCGCGCGCATAGGCGCGCCAGCCGCCGATGCGGCCCACGCTGTCGTTGGCTTGCCGCCAGGAGACGGGTTTCACGTCGTCGTGACCGCGGTAGCCGTCGAACACCGAACGATGGTTGAGCGGCGGCACCGCCACCTTGGCGTCGAGCGGGTCGGGTGCGGCGGGTGAAGTGCCGGCCGCGACCAGCGCGCCCATCAGTACGAGCAGGTGACGAGAGATCGACATCCAGGGCCTCCGGCGTCGCGAGGGAGTTGCGAAACGGGCGCGCGCGTCGTGGCGCACGACGCAGCACGCGGGCGAAAGCACCGGGCGCGCGTGCGCCCGGGCGGATCACGCCGCCGCGCGCGGAGGTCGGAACAGGCCGTCGGGCACGTCGAGCCCGGCGCCGAGGCCGTCGCAGGCCTGTGGGGGCTGCGCGGGCGCTGCACCCGTCACATCAGCCGGCGTCATCGACGGCAGCATGGCCGAATGGCACACCCCGCACAGCTGACAGCCGACACCGTGATCGAGCGTTGCGACGTCGGTCGCGGTTCCCGATGTCTCGCTCGCCATGCCAGCGTGCATCGGGCAGGGCGAATCGAGCATCGCGCCGGCGGCCGGCGTCGGTGTGCCGGCGCCGTTGACCAGCATGTCGGCATGCGCCAGACCGCGCAGCGGCAGCAGGGCCATGCACAACCAGATCAACCAGACGGCGCGTCGCATTGCGGGCGCAGTATAGGCGCGGGGTCGATTCGTGAGCGCGGCGCGGCCGTCGCGCGCCATGAGCGCACAGGGGTGATGCCTACAATGCCTCACACCTGACCCGACCCACGGCGCGCGAGGCATCCGCCACATGTCAACACCCGAACACATCGCCCCCGACCTCAGCAGGATCACCCCGCGCGAGAAGGCCGAGATCCTGGCCCAGGCGCTGCCGTACATCCGCAAGTTCCACGGCAAGACCATCGTCATCAAGTACGGCGGCAACGCGATGACTGACCCGGCGCTGCAGCAGGACTTCGCCGAAGACGTGGTGCTGCTCAAGCTGGTGGGGCTCAACCCCGTGGTGGTGCACGGCGGCGGGCCGCAGATCGAGGAGGCGCTGGGCCGCCTGGGCAAGAAGGGCACCTTCATCCAGGGCATGCGCGTGACTGACGAGGAGACGATGGAAGTCGTCGAGTGGGTGCTCGCCGGCGAGGTGCAGCAGGACATCGTGGGCCTCATCAACCACGCCGGCGGCAAGGCCGTGGGCCTCACCGGGCGCGACGGCGGCCTGGTGCGCGCGCGCAAGCTCAAGATGATGGACAAGGACGACCCCACCAAGGAGCACGACGTGGGCCAGGTCGGTGACATCGTGGCCATCGACCCCAGCGTCGTGCGCGCGCTGCAGGACGACCAGTTCATTCCGGTGATCAGCCCGATCGGCTTCGGCGAGCACAACGAGAGCTACAACATCAATGCCGACGTGGTGGCCGGCAAGCTGGCCGAGGTGCTGAAGGCCGAGAAGCTGGTGCTGCTGACCAACACGCCCGGCGTGCTCGACAAGAACGGCAAGCTGCTGACAGATCTGTCGGCGCGCGAGATCGACGAGCTGTTCGCCGACGGCACGCTCTCGGGCGGCATGCTGCCCAAGATCTCGAGCGCGCTCGACGCGGCCAAGAGCGGCGTCAACGCGGTGCACATCATCGACGGCCGCGTGCCGCACGCGATGCTGCTGGAGATCCTGAGCGACCAGGCCTACGGCACGATGATCCGCAGCCACTGATCAGCGTGCATTGATCTGGCTGTTCGACCTCGACGACACGCTGCACGACGCCGCGCGGGCATCGATGCCGGGCATCCACGAGGCGATGGGCGCCTACATGCAGCGCGAGCTGCAGCTCACGCGCGAGCAGGCCGACGCGCTGCGACGGCGCTACTGGCTGCGCTACGGCGCCACGCTGCTCGGGCTCGTGCACCACCATGGCGTCAAGGCCGCGCACTTCCTGCACGACACGCACCGCCTGCCGGGGCTGGAAGAGCGCGTCAGCGGCCACCGGCACGACTTCGCGGCGATCCGTCGCCTGCGCGGCACGCGGCTCGTCCTCACCAACGCGCCGCGCGCCTACGCCGAGCGCGTGCTCGGCGCGCTGCGCATCGCCCACCTGTTCGACGCCGTGATCTCGATCGAAGACATGGTGATGTTCGGCCACCTGCGCCCCAAGCCCGATGCGCGCATGCTGCGCGCGCTGGTGGCGCGGCTGCGCGTGAGCGTGGCGAGCTGTGTGCTGGTCGAGGACACGCTGGTGCACCAGAAGTCCGCGCGCGCGGTGGGCATGCGCACGGTGTGGATGCGGCGCTACGCGCAGCGCCGGCCCGCGGCACCGCGCCTGCGGCGCTGCGGGCGGCCCGCCTACGTGGACCGGCAGGTGCTCGCCCTGCGCCAGTTGCAGCGCCGGCCGCCGTGCTGAATTGCCCTGTTGCGCCTCGGCGCGGCGCCGTTGCTCAGTAAGTGTTTACCTGCCCCCGGAGCGTTCAGGCGCCTATGCCAGAATGCCCCGCCTGACCCCTGCTGCTGCCCGATTGCCCCCGATGAGTGACCCGTCCGAGACCGACATCAGCGCCGAGGCCACCGGCGGCAGTGTCGAGGCAGAAGCAGCGAATACCGATGCCGCACCCGTATCCGCATCGGCGCGCGGTGCGGCCGGGCGCAAGCGCCCCAAGCCCGGCGAGCGCCGCGTGCAGATCCTGCAGACGCTGGCCGGCATGCTCGAGCAGCCGGGCGCCGAGCGCATCACCACCGCGGCACTGGCCGCCAAGCTCGACGTGAGCGAGGCGGCGCTGTACCGCCACTTCGCCAGCAAGGCCCAGATGTTCGAGGGCCTGATCGAGTTCATCGAGAGCAGCGTGTTCACGCTGGTCAACCAGATCACCGAGCGCGAAACCTCGGGTGCCGCGCAGGCGCAGCGCATCGTCGCGCTGATCCTGCAGTTCGGCGAGAAGAACCCCGGCATGGTGCGCGTGATGGTCGGCGACGCCCTCGTGTTCGAGCACGAGCGGCTGACCGTGCGCATGAACCAGTTCTTCGACCGCGTCGAATCGCAGCTGCGCCAGAGCTTGCGCCAGGCGGCCGAGCAGGCCGGCTCGATGACTCCCACGGTGGATGCCGGCGCACTGGCCTCGGTGCTCACCGCCTACGTGGTGGGCCGGCTGCAGCGCTACGCGCGCTCGGGTTTCAAGCGCGGGCCCACCGAGCACATGGAAGCGGCGCTGCAGCGCCTCACTGCCTGAGGGTGTTGCGTTCGCGCCGGGGCAGCCCGCGATGCTGAGCATCGAGGTCGGCGGTGGCCGGCTGCAACTGCTGGCCGATCGGGCGGCCTTCGTTACCGACCTGCAGACGCTGCTCGTGGCCGACGTGCACGTGGGCAAGGACGCGTCGTTTCGCGGCCTGGGCGTGCCGGTGCCGCCGGGAGCGACGGCCACCACGCTCGATCGGCTGAGCCGTGCGATCGAGGCCACCGAGGCGCGCCGGCTGATCGTGCTTGGCGACTTCCTGCATTCGCCGCGCGCGCGCTCGCCCGATGTGCTGCACGCGTTGGCCGCATGGCGCGAACGGCACGCCTCGCTCGGGGTGACGCTGCTGCGCGGCAACCACGATGCGCGTGCCGGCGATCCGCCGGCAATGCTCGGCATCGACAGCGTCGATGCGCCGCTCGCGCTCGGGCCGTACCGGCTGGCGCATGAACCCGCGCCGCACGACGAAGGCTATGTGCTGGCAGGCCACCTGCATCCGTGCACCGTCGTCGCCGGCCGCGGTTTCGACCGGCTGAGGCTGCCGTGCTTTCATTTCGGCCGTCGCGTGGGCGTGCTGCCCGCGTTCGGCGAGTTCACCGGCGGGCATACGCTGCCGCGTGAGTGCGGCGACCGGGTCTATGCGGTGGCCGAGGGCGCGGTCATGGCCCTCTGATGAGCGCTCTGATCGGCCCTCTAAACTGCGGGCGACATGAACGACGCCGTGACCCACCTGATCGCCCGCGCCGAAGCGCTGCTCGCGCGGCTCGAAGCCGTGCTGCCGCACGCACCCACGGCGCCCGACTGGACCGCCGCGGTCGCATTCCGCTATCGCCGGCGCGGGGCGAGCGCGGTGCTCGAGCCGGTGCGCCACGTGTCGCGCATCCGCCTGGCTGATCTGAAGGAGATCGACCGCCAGATGGAGCGCCTGCGCCGCAACACCGAGCAGTTCGTCGCGGGCCGGCCGGCCAACAACGTGCTGCTCACCGGCGCGCGCGGCACCGGCAAGAGCTCGCTGATCAAGGCCTGCCTCAACGAATATGCGGCGCAGGGGCTGAGGTTGATCGAGGTCGACAAGTCCGACCTGGTGAACCTGCCTGATCTGGTGGATCTGGTCGCGGCGCGGCCCGAGCGCTTCGTGGTGTTCTGCGACGACCTGAGCTTCGACGAAGGCGAGCCCGGCTACAAGGCCTTGAAGTCGGTGCTCGATGGCTCGGTGGCCGCCACCAGCGACAACCTGCTGATCTACGCCACCAGCAACCGCCGCCACCTGCTGCCCGAGTACATGAAGGAGAACCTCACCTACCAGCACACCGAGGACGGCGAGGTGCATCCGGGCGAGGTGGTGGAGGAGAAGATCTCGCTGTCGGAGCGCTTCGGGCTGTGGCTGAGCTTCTACCCGTTCAGCCAGGACGAATACCTGGCGATCGTGGCGCAGTGGCTGCGCGCGTTCGGCGTGGCCGAGGCGCGGATCGCCCCCGCGCAGAGGGAGTCGCTGGTGTGGTCGCTCGAACGCGGCTCGCGCTCGGGGCGCGTGGCCTGGCAGTTCGCGCGCGACTACGCCGGGCGAGAGGAGACGTGAGGGCGGGCAGAACGCCGGTCGATGTAGCGGTAGGAGTTTTGATCCGCCCCGACGGCCGCTTCCTGCTCACCAGCCGCCCCGAGGGCAAGGTCTATGCCGGCTACTGGGAGTTCCCGGGCGGCAAGCTCGAACCGGGCGAGAGCGTCGAGCAGGCGCTGGGGCGCGAGCTGCACGAGGAGCTGGGCATCACCATCGGCGGCTCCGAAGCCTGGAAGGAGGAGTTGGTGGACTACCCGCACGCCCTCGTGCGGCTGCACTTTCGCAAGGTGTTCGCGTGGCAGGGCGAGTTCCAGATGCGCGAGGGCCAGGCCATGGCCTGGGAGAACCTGCCCGTGCAATGCGCGCCGGTGCTGCCCGGCACGGTGCCGGTGCTGCGCTGGTTCGCCGCCGAGCGAGGCCATCGCGGCCCTACCCACGCGGCGTGACGGCGCCGGCCTTAGACTGCCCGTCATGGAGCACCGCACGGCCGTTCCGAAGGTGCTCGCTCCCCGGGAGCCACGAAGGGGCTCCTTCGAAGCCCTGGGGGACGGCCCGCAGGGCCAAGCAAGGGGGCAAGAATGGATTGGCTCGACCAGGTGAAATGGGACGGCGACGGCCTGGTGCCGGTAATCGCGCAGGAGCGCGGCAGCAACCACGTGCTGATGTTCGCCTACATGAACCGCGAGGCGCTGGCGCGCACCGCGGCGCTGGGCCAGGCCGTGTACTGGAGCCGTTCGCGCGGCCGGCTGTGGCACAAGGGCGAGGAATCCGGCCACTTCCAGCAGGTGCACGAGATCCGGCTCGATTGCGACAACGACGTGGTGCTGCTGTCGGTGACCCAGCTCGGCCACGAGCCCGGCATCGCCTGCCACACCGGTCGGCATTCGTGCTTCTTCCAGCGTTACGACAACGGTGCATGGCAATCCGTGGATCCGGTCTTGAAGGATCCGGCCGCGATCTACAGATAGGGCGCAATGGCTGCAGGTGCTGATTCGGGCAACGACGTGCTGGCGCGGCTGGCCGCGGTGGTGGCGTCGCGCCGTGGCGGCGACCCCGACCAGAGCTACGTGGCGCGCCTGTTCGGCAAGGGGCCCGATGCGATCCTGAAGAAGATCGGCGAGGAGGCCACCGAGACGGTGATGGCCGCCAAGGACGGCGATGCGGCGCGCATCGTCGCCGAGATGGCCGATCTGTGGTTCCACTGCCTGCTCGCGCTGGAGGCCCATGGCCTGAAGCCGCAGGACGTGCTCGACGAGCTCGCGCGTCGCGAGGGCCTGTCGGGCCTGGAAGAGTTCGCCCGCCGCAAGGCCGGGCAACGCGACAAGGAGGGTCTGTAGATGAGCGAGTCCTCGGTCACCACGGTGACGCTCGATCCCGAGCGCGAATCGTCGCTGCGCGCGATCGGCCACATCAGTTATGCGCTGCACGCCATCGTCGCGGTCGCGGCGGTGGTGCCCGGCTTCCAGGTCAGCATCCTGCTGCTGGTGGCGGCCTTTCTGCTCGACGTGATCAAGAAGGGCGACGCGCGCGGCACCTGGCAGGAGTCGCACTTCTCGTGGCGCATCCGCAGCGTGGTGTGGGCGATGGTCCTCTATGCGCTGGCGTGGGTGCTGGTGTTCACGATCGTGCTCATTCCGATCGCCTGGCTGATGTTCGGCGTGGTGTCGATCTGGTTCCTGTACCGGGTGGCGCGCGGCTGGCTCGCGCTGAACGACCGCAAGCCCATGCCGATGTGACGGAAGGATCGCGCGCCATGACTGCCGACCCGAACTGCATCTTCTGCAAGATCGTCGCGGGCCAGATCCCGTGCAAGAAGGCCTACGAGGACGACGAGATTCTCGCCTTCCACGACATCAACCCCTGGGCGCCGGTGCACATATTGCTGGTGCCGAAGCTGCACATCCAGAGCATGGAAGACGTGGGCGACTCGCATGCCGGCCTGCTCGGGCGCATGATGGCGCTTTCGCCGCGGTTGATGCGCGAGCTGGGCGTGACCAACGGTTTCCGGCACGTGATCAACACCGGGCCCGACGGGCGGCAGGAAGTCCCGCACCTGCACCTGCACGTGATGGGCGGGCCGAGGCCGTGGCTGAAGGGCTGAGCCCGCGCGTGACTTAGCCCACTGCGGGCTAAGTCACGGCTGGCGAAGCGGCCCGACATGCAGGTCGGGCCGTGGGGAAGCCTAGAATCGGCGCAACGCATACAGGAGATCCATCATGGGATCGTTCAGCATCTGGCATTGGCTGATCGTGCTGCTCGTCGTGATCCTGATCTTCGGCACCAAGAAGCTGAAGAACATGGGCTCCGACCTCGGCGCCGCGGTCAAGGGCTTCAAGGACGGCGTGCGCGACGGCGGCACCACGGCCGAGGCCGGCAACGGCACACCGCAGCAGGTCACCGCCGCGAAGAAGAACGACGCCAACACCGTCGACGTCGAGGCCAAGACCAAGTCCTGAACCTCTCGTGCGCTGAGGCGGCCGGGAGGCCGCGTCGTCACGGCGGACGGCCCGCATGATCGACTTCGGATTCGACAAGATCGCGTTGATCGGCGCCGTGGCGCTGATCGTCATCGGCCCGCAGAAGCTGCCGCGCGTGGCGCGCACGGTCGGCCACCTGATCGGCAAGGCCCAGCGCTACGTGGCCGACGTGAAGGCCGAGGTCAACCGTTCGATCGAGCTGGAAGAACTGCAGAAGATGAAGAGCCAGTTCGAGTCGGCGGCCAGCGACATCAAGAGCAGCGTCGACCGCGAGATCAACGAGGCCAAGAGCGGGTTCGAATCCAGCTGGAGCGAGGCCACGGCAGGGCTGGAATCGAGCGCCATGGGCAGCAGCGACGCCAGCACGGCCGGCGACCCGCTCGGTCTGCCGCCGCTCGCCTACAAGCGGCCCAACAAGCGCTGGCGCCTGAAGCGCAGCGCCATGCCGCAGTGGTACAAGCAACGCCAGGGCATTCGCACCAAGGCGATGTCGGGTGCAGCGCGGGTGGCGCGCTTTCGCCCGCCGCGCGTGAAGTAGCCGCGCATCGCACAGGCGCTGATGTCCTCCCCGAACCCCGAAGACGAACTCGCCGGCACCGAAGCGCCGTTCGTCTCGCACCTGATCGAGCTGCGCGACCGGCTGATCCGCGCGCTGATCGCGGTGGGCATCGCCTTCGGCGCGTTGTGCATCTGGCCCGGGCCGGGCGGGCTTTACGACCTGCTGGCCGCGCCGCTGGTGGCGCAGCTGCCGGCCGGCGCAACGCTGATCGCCACCAACGTGATCTCGCCGTTCCTGGTGCCGCTGAAGATCACGCTGATGGCGGCCTTCCTGATCGCGCTGCCGGTGGTGCTGTACCAGGTGTGGGCCTTCGTGGCGCCGGGGCTGTACAGCCACGAGAAGCGCATGGTGCTGCCGCTGGTGATCTCCAGCACGATCCTGTTCCTGCTGGGCGTGGCGTTCTGCTACTTCTTCGTGTTCGGCCAGGTGTTCAGGTTCATCCAGAGCTTCGCGCCGAAGAGCATCACGGCGGCGCCTGACATCGAGGCTTACCTCGGCTTCGTGCTGACGATGTTCATCGCCTTCGGCGCCGCGTTCGAGGTGCCGGTGGCCGTGGTGGTGCTGGCGCGCATGGGCGTGGTGAGCGTCGACAAGCTCAAGGCCTTCCGCGGCTACTTCGTCGTGATCGCATTCATCGTCGCCGCGGTGATCACGCCGCCCGACGTGGTGTCGCAGCTGTCGCTGGCGATTCCGATGTGCCTGCTCTACGAGCTGGGCATCTGGGCGGCCAGGGTCTTCATCCGCCACACGGCGGCGCCGGCCGAGGAGCCTGCGGCGAAGACTTGAACCCGCAGACCTATTGGGGTCTACGGAAACGACGACGCCGGCCACACGCCGGCCTACTGCGGCCGGCGTGTGGCCGGTGGGCGCTGGATCACCTCGATCTTGAGATGCACCTGCTCGGTGCCGCGCTGCACGCCGATCGCCGCCTCGGTGCCGGGCTTGAGGGCGGCCACGGCGTTGAGCAGCTGCATGGTGTTGGCCACGTGGCGCGCGCCGATCGTCAGCACCACGTCGCCCGGGCGCATGCCGGCGCGGCTGGCCGGGCCGTCTTTCACCACGCCGGCGATCAGCACGCCGTCCCTGACCGGCAGCTTGAAGGTCTCGGCATACTCGGGCGGCAGGTCGCGCGGCTCGACGCCGATCCAGCCGCGCGTGACGCGACCGTCCTTGATCAGGCCTTCCATCACCTGACGGGCGAGGTCCACGGGGATGGCGAAGCCGATGCCCATGCTGCCGCCCGAGCGCGAATAGATGGCGGTGTTGATGCCCAGCAGGTGGCCGTTCAAGTCCACCAGCGCGCCGCCGGAGTTGCCGGGGTTGATCGCCGCATCGGTCTGGATGAAGTTCTCGAACGTCGACAGCCCGAGCTGGTTGCGGCCGAGCGCGCTGACGATGCCCGAGGTCACCGTCTGGCCGACGTTGAACGGGTTGCCGATCGCCAGCACCATGTCGCCGACGCGGGCCGATTCCACGTCGCCGAAGGTGATCGCCGGCAGCCGGTCCATCTCGAGCTTGAGCACCGCGAGGTCGGTGTCGGGGTCGGTGCCGACCAGCGCCGCGCGCGCCTCGCGGCCGTCGCTCAGGCGGATTTCGATGTCGCTGGCGCCCTCGACCACATGGTTGTTGGTCAGCATGTAGCCCTGCGCCGAGACGATCACGCCGGAGCCGAAGCCCACCTGCAGCTCGGCGCTGCCGTTGCGGTCGCCGAAGAAGTAGCGGAACCACGGATCCTGCGCGTGCGGGTTCTTGGCATTGCCCTTGCCCGCCGACACGCTGACCACCGCGGGCGCCGCGCGCTGCACGGCGGACGAGAAGCTCGCCATCTGCGGCAGCGCGGCGGGCCCGGCGGCCGACGCGGCCACGGCCGGCAACGGCGCGGTGCGGATGGCCACGACCTCGGACACGACGCCGCCGCTGCGCGGCAGCCAGTGCGGCTTGAGCGTGCCGACCACGAACAGCACGGCCAGCGCCACGGTGGCGGCCTGCGAGAATAGGAGCCAGAGTCTACGCATGCACGGAGTAGCGCACGCCGATGGTGACGCGCAGTGAACTCGAATCGCACCTCGCAGCGTTGCTGCAGGTCGAGCGTTTCCGGGATTATGGGCCGAACGGCCTGCAGGTTCAGGGTCGCTCCGAGGTGCGTCGACTGGTCAGCGGCGTGACGGCCAGCCTCGCGTTGATCGAGGCGGCGATCGCCGAGCGCGCCGACGCCATCGTCGTGCATCACGGCCTGTTCTGGCGCGGGCAGGACGGTCGCGTCGTCGGCTGGCTGCAGCAGCGGCTCAAGCAGCTGCTCGGGCACGACATCAACCTGTTCGCCTATCACCTGCCGCTCGATGCGCACCCGACGCTCGGCAACAACGCCCAGCTCGGCCAGCGTCTGGGCCTGCAGATCGAGCTGAGCTTTGGTGAACAGGATCTCGGCGTGTGCGCTGCGGCCGGGCCGCTCGATTCGCTCGCCGCGCTGCAGGCCAAGGTGACGGCAGCGCTCGGTCGCGAGCCCGTCGTGGTGGCCGGCGACGGCCGGCCCCTGCGGCGCATCGGCTGGTGCACCGGTGGCGCGCAAGGCCACTTCGAGGCCGCGATCGGCGCGGGAGCAGACGCCTACATCACCGGCGAGATCTCCGAGCCGCAGGCGCACATCGCGCGCGAGACCGGCGTGGCGTTTCTCGCCTGTGGCCACCACGCGACCGAACGCTTCGGCGCAGCGGCGCTCGGCGAACACCTGGCCGCGCAGTTCGGCCTGCAGCACCGCTTCATCGACATCGCCAATCCGGCATGAGCGATGCACCGCTGCCCGATCTGATCGCCGTCACGATGGGCGATCCGTGCGGCATCGGGCCCGAGATCGTCGCGCGTGCACTCGCCGGCACCACGCCTTCGCGCTGCGTGGTGGTGGGCGATGTGGGTGTGATGCGGCGCGCCGTTGCGCACACAGGCATCGGCGTGCCCGTGGCGCAGCTCGATGCGCCCGAGGAGGCGCTCGCCGCGCCGCCCGCCTGCCTGTCCGTGTGGGAGCCGCCCGGCTTGCCCGGCGCGCTCGCCGAGCTGCCGATGGGGCGGGTGGCCGCAGCGGCCGGTCGGGCCGCCATGGCCTGCGTCGAGGCCGCGGCCGCGCTGGCGCGCGAGCGGCGCGTGCGCGCGATGGTCACCGCACCGATTCACAAGCGGGCGCTGTCGGCAGCGGGCTCGCCGTTCCCGGGCCACACCGAGATGCTGCAGGCGCTGGCCGCGGGGAACGGCGGCGCTGCGCCCGAGGTGCGCATGATGCTGGCCAACGACGAGCTGAGCGTGGTGCTGGTGACGATCCACGTCGGCCTCAGGCGCGCGATCGAGCTGCTGAGCGAAGCGACGGTGCTGCAGACGATCCGCATCGCGCATGCGGCCTTCGTGCGGCCGGGCCGGCCGGCGCCGCGCATCGCGGTGGCCGGCCTCAACCCGCACGCCGGCGAAGGCGGCCTGTTCGGCGACGAAGAGGGCCGCATCATCGCGCCGGCGATCGCGGCCGCTTGCCGCGAAGGCATCGCCGCCAGCGGGCCGCATGCGCCCGACACCGTCTTCATGCGCGCGCGCGATGCGGCGGGTCACCCGGGCGAGTTCGATGTCGTGGTCGCGATGACGCACGACCACGGGCTGATCCCGGTGAAGTACCTCGGCATCGAGCACGGCGTCAACGTCACGCTCGGGCTGCCGTTCGTGCGCACCAGCCCGGACCACGGCACGGCGTTCGACATCGCCGGCAGCGGCCGCGCGGACCCGCGCAGCCTGGCGCACGCGCTGTCAGTGGCGCACGAGCTGTCCGGTGCCCGAGCGCATCACCGCGCTGGCACCGGCTGAGGCCGGCACGCGCGCGGCGGCGGCGGGGCGCAGCTCGGCGAGCTGGCGCCGGGCGCGCGCCGTGGCGCGCTCGATCAGGTAGGCGTTCTCGAACGCTCGCAGGCGGTTCGTCTCGCACATGCGGCTCAGCATGCGGTAGGTCATCGAGATCGTGCGCTTGTGCTTCTGCCCGCGCGTGAAGACGAAGAACGTGCGGCCCGCGCTCACGTGCGCGAGGCGCACCTTGTGCCAGTGGCCGTCGATGTGCATCTGGTACGCGAAGCCGATCTGCACGTGGTCGGCGAGCGACTTGCCGCGCGACGGCTCCGCCGGCTCGTCGGGCACCGGCAGGCCCTCGATCTTGATGTCGGCCGTCTGCACCTCGGGCTCGACCTCGAGCTCGATGTCGATCTTGCGATCCCAGTCGATCGAGCGTTCGTCGACGAGGCCGATCGATCTGGCCTCGGCCTCGGTGAAGGTGTTCTCCTGCACCGCGTCGAGCAGCACCGGCAGCTCCGAGGCCGGCATCGGCGGCAGTTCGCTCGCCTTGGGGATCGGCATGCCGAGCACGACATCGACCTGCCGCGTCAGCAGGTTGTAGTCGAGCGTGGTCAGCGCCTCGCCCTTGAGCGATTCGGCATGCGCGGGCAGCAGCCTGGCGAAGAAGTCCTTGCGCGCCGGCTCGGGCCACTTGATCATGTCCATGCCGGCGTTGAGCGTCTTCATCAGCACCGGCAGCCCGATCAGGAAGGCCTTGCGCTGCGCCGGCGAGCCCTTGGGCTGCACGCTCATCAGCAGGTCGCGGCCGGCCAGGCGCAGCCGCGCCACCGACGGGCTGTCGATGCCGTCGCTCACCACCGCCTGCATCACGGCCTGGCTCCACACCGAGGAGACGAAGTCGCGCAGGAACTCCGGCGCCGGCAGGTCCTTCAGCCCGTGGCGCAGCTGCGTCGCGTAGCGCTGCTGCAGCCGCAGCTGGTCTTCCTTCTTGTTGAGGACTTCGTCGGCCTTGCCGCCGTCGCGCTGCACTTCGCGGCGGCTCTGCTCGACGACGAACAGCTCCAGCGCCGCGAGCTTCTGCTCGTAGGTCTCGATCTGGTCGAAGTCGCCCTCGACGATCTCCTGCACCAGATCGCGCACCAGCTTCAGGAAGGCGCGGCCGTCTTCGGCTTCGAGATCGTCGAAGGCGACGCCGACCGACGCGATGCGGTTGACGAAGCGGCGCACCGGATGCCGGCGCGACGAGAAGAACGTGGGGTCGCCCAGCGCCGCGCGCAGCACCGGCAGCTGCAGCCGCGCGATCTGGCGCGCCATCTGCGGCGGCACCTTGGGGTCGGAGAGGATCTGGTCGAACAGGCTGCCGACGACGTCGATCACCATGTGATCGAGCGCGCCGGTGGTGGCCTGGCGCAGCACGTCGCGGTTGGCGACGATCAGGTTCGACGCCGGCAGGCCGCCGGGGCCCGACAGGCTGCCGATGCCGCTGAGCGAGCCGCCGGTGGTGCCGGCCGAGGCCACGTCGAGCGGCGTGCTGAAGGCCAGGCGGCGGATCAGCGCCATCAGCGTGGCGTCGACATGGCCCATCGCCGTGCCGCCACCGCGCGGCAGGCTGCCACCGCGCGTGCTCGAGCCGCTGTCGAGGCGGCCGTCGCGGCCGAGGCCGCTGCCCGGGGCGTCACCCAGCGGCAGCGTGGCCGGCTGGGTGGCGAGGTCGCCGGTGGCCGAGTTGCCGCTCACCTGGCCGAGCGCGGCCAGCACCGACGGCGAGGGCCCGCCGCCATCGGCGCCCGGCAGGCGGTCGACGTTGCTGTTCAGGCTGCCCACCTGCAGGCCCGGGCCTTCGGTGCCGCGCACCGACAGGCCGGTGGGCCGCACGCCCTGCGCGCGCAGCTCGGTCATGATGTCGATGTAGGTCTGGCGCATGGTGCCGGCCATCGAGCGGCCGACCTCCGCCAGCAGCACCTTCCGCAACTCAGGGCGGTCGGCGGTGGCCTCCACCGCGCGCACCATCGCCTGGCCGATGAGCTCGGGGCGCAGCGGGTTGCGGTTCTTGTCGGCGCTGCCCAGGCGCAGGATCGCGCCCATGTACTGATCGAGCTCGCGGATCTCCCACTCGCAGTGGTTCTGGATGTCCAGTGCGAAGCGCTCGGCGGCGACCTTGATCTCGACCTCGTGGTCCTCCACCAGGGTCATGGTGTCCCAGGTGGTCGGCGCCGACGGGTTGCTCGTGCGCGGCCAGACCTGCTTGACGACCTGGTGCTCGAGCGCCTCGTCGAAGCTCAGCGTGAAGATCGCCAGCTTGCGATTGAGCTCGAACTGGGCGTTGAGCAGCGTGTCGCGCTGCGCCGTGCTGCGCGCCGACATCGCGGCCAGGCTCAATGACTCCACGGTGCGCTCTGCGGCGGTGCGGGCCGCGAAGCGCACGCGTTTGAGAGCGGGTTCGAGAGCGGAGGGCAGCCTTGCGGGCGCTGTCGTCGTCATCGGGGTCTGCAGACCTCGTCGGTACGAGGAGTATGCGACCCTTCATCGACGCAATCCCACGAAGTACGGCGCGCAAAGCGGGCGTGCTTCACGCTCCGCTCGCGCGCCGTGGCGCGGTGTTACGGCGTGTTTCCCGGGCCGAGCCCGGGCGCGCGAAATGCGCGCGCGCTCAGCGCCTGGCCAGCGAGTCGCGGATCTCGCGCAGCAGCGTGATGTCCTCGGGCGGCGCGGCCGGCGGGGCGGGCGGCGCCTCCTTCTTCAGCCGGTTGATCTGCTTGACCATCATGAAGATGATGAAGGCCAAGATGATGAAGTTGAGCGCCACGGTGATGAAGCTGCCGTAGGCGAACACCGCGCCGGCCTTCTTGGCGTCGGCAAGGTTGGTGGCGGTCTGGCCCGCCAGCGCGACGAAGTAGTTGCTGAAGTCCAGGCCGCCGAACACCTTGCCCACCAGCGGCATGATCAGGTCGCCGACGATCGAGTCGACGATCTTGCCGAAGGCTCCGCCGATGATCACACCGACCGCGAGGTCGACGACGTTGCCCTTCATCGCGAATTCTTTGAATTCGGACATGAAGCTCATGTTTCTCACTCCTGCTTGATTGTCGTTTCCGCCCGTCCCGCGGGTCCGGATCGCAGTATTGCCACGGCGACAACGCTGTCAATGCCGGGCCACACCTAAGGGAGACAGTTCGGGCTCCGCTAGAATTTGAGGTTGCTTGGCCTCAAGCCGCGTACACGGCAGAGCCCTCGCATTTCTTCTTCGAGGATTCCCATGAGCGAAAACCCGGTCGACAACGAGCGCCGAAACTGGGTCCTGATCACCTGCGGGGCCGGCGCCGTGGGCGGCATCGCTGCCGCCGTGCCGTTCGTGGCGAGCCTCACCCCGTCGGATCGCGCCCGCGCGGCCGGAGCCCCGGTGGAAGTCGACGTGTCGGCGCTCGAGCCCGGCGAGAAGACCGTTGTCGAGTGGCGCGGCAAGCCGGTGTGGATCCTGCGCCGCACGCCCGAGATGCTCGCGTCGCTCGAGAAGACCGAATCGCAGGTGGCCGACCCGAAGTCGCTGCGCACGCAGTACCCGACGCCCGAGTACGCGAGGAACCCCGGTCGCTCGATCAAGCCCGAGATCTTCGTCGCGGTGGGGATCTGCTCGCACCTGGGCTGCTCGCCGAGCGACAAGCTCACGCCGGGGCCGCAACCCTCGCTGCCCGACGACTGGCAAGGCGGCTTCCTGTGCCCGTGCCACGGTTCGACCTTCGATCTGGCGGGCCGCGTGTTCAAGAACAAGCCGGCGCCCGACAACCTCGAGGTGCCGCCGTACATGTACCTGAGCGACACGCGTTTGCTGATCGGCGACGACAAGAAGGCCTGAGGCGACGCGACGGCCCGATCGAGCCCGCCGGCGCCCCCGTCGAACAACCGAACCGAGGTCTTTCATGGCAGAGATGAAGGAAGCTCCCGCAGACGCTCCGCTGGGCGTGAAGATGTCGGTGTGGCTGCAAAGCCGCTTCCCGACCGTCTTCGACGAGTACCGGAAGCACATGTCGGAGTACTACGCGCCGAAGAACTTCAACGTCTGGTACTTCTTCGGCTCGCTGGCGATGCTGGTGCTGGCGATCCAGATCGTGACCGGGATCTTCCTGACGATGCACTACAAGCCCGACGCGGCCACCGCGTTCGCGTCGGTCGAGTACATCATGCGCGAGGTGCCGGGCGGCTGGATCATCCGCTACATGCACTCCACCGGCGCCAGCGCGTTCTTCATCGTCGTCTACCTGCACATGTATCGCGGGCTCATCTACGGCAGCTACCGCAAGCCGCGCGAACTGGTGTGGATCTTCGGCTGCGCGATCTTCTTGTGCCTGATGGGCGAGGCCTTCTTCGGCTATCTGCTGCCCTGGGGCCAGATGAGCTACTGGGGCGCGCAGGTGATCGTCAACCTGTTCGCCGCCGTGCCCTTCATCGGGCCCGACCTGGCGCTGCTGATCCGCGGCGACTACGTGGTGGGCGACGCCACGCTGAACCGCTTCTTCGCCTTCCATGTGATCGCGGTGCCGCTGGCGCTGATCGGCCTGGTGGTGGCGCATCTGCTGGCGCTGCACGACGTGGGCTCCAACAACCCCGACGGCGTCGAGATCAAGGCGAAGAAAGACGCCCAGGGCCGGCCGCTCGACGGCATCCCGTTCCACCCGTACTACACGGTGCACGACCTGCTCGGCGTGAGCGTGTTCCTGCTGATCTTCTGCGCGGTGATGTTCTTCGCGCCGGAGCTGGGCGGCTACTTCCTCGAGTACAACAACTTCATTCCGGCCGACCCGCTGAAGACGCCGGCGCACATCGCGCCGGTGTGGTACTTCACGCCGTTCTACACGATCCTGCGCGCGACCACCGACCCGATGGTCAACGCGTTGTGCGTGCTGGTCGGGCTGGCCGCGCTGGGGAACCTGTTGCGAGGCAAGGGCGCGATGATGCTCAGGCTCGGCGTGCTGGCCGCCGCCGTGGTGCTGGTCGCGCTGATGAAGACCTTCGACGCCAAGTTCTGGGGCGTGGTGCTGATGGGCGGGGCGGTGATCATCCTGTTCTTCCTGCCCTGGCTCGACCAGAGTCCGGCCAGGTCGATCCGCTACCGGCCCGGCTGGCACAAGGGCGTGCTGGCGGTCTTCGTCGTGGCCTTCATGATCCTCGGCTATCAGGGCACGCAGCCGGCTGCGCCGAGCGGCTCCGCGCTGGAGCTGCTGTCGCAGGCCTGCACGCTGATCTACTTCGGCTTCTTCTTGCTGATGCCGTGGTGGAGCACCTGGGGCACCTTCAAGCCGGTGCCCGAGCGGGTCACCTTCGCGCCACACTGAGCCGGGAGACGACGCGATGAAGAAGATCCTCGCCTGCCTGCTCGCCGCGCTCACGGTGTCGGCCTGGGCGTCGGAGGCCGGCCCGCCGCTCGACACCTTCCCGAAGCAGCGCGTCACCGACCTGGCCGCGCTGCAGAACGGCGCCAAGCTGTTCGTCAACTACTGCCTCAACTGCCATGCGGCCGCGTCGATGCGCTACAACCGCATGACCGACCTCGGCCTCACCGAGGCGCAGATCAAGGGCAACCTGCTGTTCGCCGCCGAGAAGGTCGGCGAGACCATGAAGGTCGCCCTCGACCCCAAGCAGGGCAAGGAGTGGTTCGGCGCCGCGCCGCCCGACCTGAGCGTGATCGCGCGCTCGCGCGCAGGCAACGGCGGCAGCGGAGCCGACTACCTGTACACCTACATGCGCACGTTCTACCGCGACGACACCAAGGCCACGGGCTGGAACAACCTGGTCTTCCCCAGCGTGGCCATGCCCCACGTGCTGTGGGAGCTGCAGGGCCAGCAGCGGGCCGTGTTCGTGGAAGCGGCCGACCCGCACGACCCGAAGAAGACGACGCACGCCTTCAACGGCTTCGAGCAGGTGACCCCGGGTACGATGGACAAGGTGGCCTACGATGGCGCGGTGGCCGATCTGGTGGCCTTCCTGCAGTGGATGGGCGAGCCGGCGCAGAATCAGCGCGTGCGCATCGGCGTCTGGGTGATGCTGTTCCTGGCCATCTTCACGGTCATCGCCTGGCGGCTGAACGCGGCGTTCTGGAAGGACATCAAGTAAACACCGACAAGTCCGTCGTCCGGCGCAGGGCGCCCCGACTCTCTCACGCAGCGCGCGCAAACGCCGGGCGCTGCGTTTTTCGTTTCGATTCGATCCTGGGAGCTTCCACACCATGATGGTGCTTTACTCCGGAACCACCTGCCCCTATTCGCACCGGTGCCGGTTCGTGCTGTTCGAGAAGGGCATGGATTTCGAGATCCGTGATGTCGACCTGTTCGCCAAGCCGGAAGACATCGCGCTGATGAATCCGTACAACGAGGTGCCGATCCTCGTCGAGCGCGACCTCATCCTCTACGAGTCGCACATCATCAACGAGTACATCGACGAGCGCTTCCCGCACCCGCAGCTGATGCCGGGCGACCCGGTGGCCCGCGCGCGCGTGCGGCTGTTCCTGCTGAACTTCGAGAAGGAGCTGTTCGCGCACGTCAACATCCTCGAGAGTCGCGGCATCAAGCCGACCGACAAGCAGATGGAAAAGGCGCGCTCGCAGATCCGTGATCGCCTCACGCAGCTGGCGCCGATCTTCCTGAAGAACAAGTTCATGCTCGGCGACGACTTCTCGATGCTCGACGTGGCGATCGCGCCGCTGCTGTGGCGGCTGGATTTCTACGGCATCGACATGTCGAAGAATGCCGCGCCGCTGCTCAAGTACGCCGAGCGCATCTTCTCGCGCCCGGCCTACATCGAGGCGCTGACGCCGTCCGAGAAGGTGATGCGCAAGTAGCGGACATGTTCGCGCCATGACCAAGCCCACCGACAGCGCGGCGCAGGGCAGCTCGACGCGGCCCTACCTGATCCGCGCCCTGCACGACTGGTGCACCGACAACGGTTTCACGCCCTACGTGGCGGTGTTCGTCGACCGCACGGTGCAGGTGCCGATGGAGTACGTGAAGAACAACGAGATCGTGCTCAACGTCGGCTTCGAGGCCACCAGCGGCCTGAAGCTCGGCAACGACGCGATCGAGTTCAAGGCCCGCTTCGGTGGCGTGGCGCGCGACATCGTCGTGCCGGTGGACCATGTGGTGGCCATCTACGCGCGCGAGAACGGGCAGGGCATGGCCTTTCCCGCGCCGAGCGCCGACGGCGCCGACACCGCGCCGAGCGCGCTCGACGCGCGCACCGAATCGATCGGCCGCGGCCTGCGCCTGGCCCGCAGCGACGACGAGGTGCCGCCGCCGGCTGCGGCGCCCGCACGCCCGAGCCCGGAACGCCAGAACGACGAGCCGCCCCCCGATGGCCCGGCCCCGCCGCGCCCGACGCTCAAGCGCGTGAAGTGATCGTGCCGCCTACAATTTCGCGGCCCGTGCCGACTTAGCTCAGTTGGTAGAGCAACCGCCTTGTAAGCGGTAGGTCATCTGTTCGAGTCAGATAGTCGGCACCACACCCGGCGCTCGCGCGGCGCGCGCGATCCCTCACAGCGGTAACACCTTCACGCGGATCTGAATATCCGTGAATTTGCCCTCCGTCAGCAGCGTGCGCAATCGCGGCACGAGTTGACGCAATTTCGCCGCCACCGCGGGGCTGGCGGCCAGTAAAGTCCATCCGTCGGCGTCGAGTGGACCGCTTTGCACGTGGGCGGCGAGTTCCGCCGGCAGCAGGGGCCGGATGGCTTCGAGGCGCAGACGGGATTCCTGCAGCCGTTCGGCCAGGCGCAGCAGCGTTTCGCTGGCCTGCAGGGCCGACGAGAGGGCAGACACGTTGCGCGCCAGTGCGGTCATGGCAAGGAGTGTAGCGATGCAGATCCTGATCACCGACAGCAGCCTGATCCGCACGCGGGCGCTGCATTTCAAGCGCTGGCAGCTCGCTCTGGTCGCGCTGTCGCTGGCCACGCTGCTTTTGCTGATCTCCGGCGCGATCTACCACTTCGTCTTCCTCACCGCCGCGCGCGAAGGCTGGCCGGTGGTGAGCCAGCTCGTCAAGCTGGTGGTGCGCGACGAACTCGCGCAGCGCGAGCGCTTCATGCGCGAGAACCTCGACGCGATGGCCGGTCGCGTCGGCGAGATGCAGGCCAAGCTCGTGAAGCTGGAGGCGCTGAGCGAGCGCGTCACCGGCATGGCCGGCGTGAAGAGCGACGAACTCAAGGCGCTGCCGGTGCGCACGGCCGCCAAGGGCGGCCAGGGCGGCCCGCTGGTGCCGCTGGACCGCCCGACGCTGAAGGAGCTCGACGAGGCGCTGAAGCGGCTCGACGAGCGCGTGGATCTCGGCAGCGACGTGTACACGCTCGTCGAATCGCGCCTGTTCGAGGCGCGGCTGCAATCGCTGCTCGTGCCCAGCAGCCCGCCGGTGGCCGGCACCGTGGGCTCGGGCTTCGGCTTCCGTCTCGACCCGATCACCGGCCGCGCCGCGCTGCACACCGGGCTGGACTTCCCGGCCGAGGTGGGCACGCCGATCCACGCCGCCGCCGGCGGCATGGTGGTGGTCAGCAACAACCACCCGGCCTATGGCCAGCTGCTCGAGATCGACCACGGCAATTCGCTGATCACGCGCTATGCGCACGCGTCGAAGCTGCTGGTCAGGAACGGTGAGCTCGTCAAGCGCGGGCAAAAGATCGCCGAGGTCGGCAGCTCGGGCCGCTCGACGGGCCCGCACCTGCACTTCGAGGTGCTGGTGGCCGGCGTGCCGCAGAACCCCACGCGATTCCTCGCCGGCAAGGGCAAGGACGTGGTGCCGATGCTGATGGCCGACGCCTCGGCCGGCACCGCGGCCGCGCGCGGCCGGGCGAGCGCGCAAGCGGCCGGCGCCGACGCTGCAGCGCCGGCGCCGAAATCGCGGCGTGAGCGCCGAGCCATGGCGGCGGCGCAAGCTGCAGCCGACAGCGCGCCGACGCCATCGCCGGCCGCAGCGGCGGCCGCGCCCGAGCCGCAGCCGGCAGCGGCGGCCACGCCGTCCGCGACAGCGGCTGCCGCTGCCGACGACGCGCCTTAGCCGCTGGCCACAGAGCGCACCGCCGCTCCGGCCGCATGGGGCGCGGTGCTAAACTTCGCCGCTTTCGCAGCGGCGGGGCTTGGCCCGGGACAGCGTGCCTGGCCCCAGGCGCGCGACCCCTGATGTCGCGCGGCGGCGTGAGCCCCGAGCCCGGCGCGCACCCTCCGAACGACACATCCGCATGTTGCCCAAAATCCTCACCTCGATCTTCGGCAGCCGCAACGATCGGCTGCTCAAGGGCTATCGCCGCGTGGTCGAGAAGATCAACGCGCTCGAGCCGCAGTTCGAGAAGCTCGACGATGCGGCGCTGCGCGCCAAGACCGACGAGTTCCGCCAGCGCATCGCCGCCGGCACCGCGGTCGACGACCTGCTGCCCGAGGCCTTCGCGGTGGTGCGCGAGGCCGGCAAGCGGCGGCTGAAGATGCGCCACTTCGACGTGCAGCTGATCGGCGGCATCGCGCTGCACCAGGGCAAGATCGCCGAGATGCGCACCGGCGAGGGCAAGACGCTGGTGGCCACGCTGCCGGTGTACCTCAATGCCCTCACCGGCAAGGGCGTGCACGTGGTGACGGTCAACGACTACCTCGCGCGTCGCGATGCCGAGTGGATGGGCCGCATCTACGAGTTCCTCGGCCTCACGGTGGGCGTCAACGTGCCCGGCATGGAGCGCGCCGAGAAGCAGGCGGCCTTCGCCGCCGACGTGACCTACGGCACCAACAACGAGTTCGGCTTCGACTACCTGCGCGACAACATGGTCTACGAGACCGCCGACCGCGTCGCGCGCGGGCTGCACTATGCGATCGTCGACGAGGTCGACTCGATCCTGATCGACGAGGCGCGCACGCCGCTGATCATCAGCGGCCAGGCCGAGGACCACACCGAGATGTACGTCAGCATCGACGCGGTGGTGCCCAAGCTGAAGAAGCAGATCGGCGAGGCCGATCCGCGCACCGGCGAGGGCGTGATCGAGCCGGGCGACTTCACCGTCGACGAGAAGACGCACCAGGTCTACCTCACCGAACAGGGCCACGAGCATGCCGAGGAACTGCTGCGCGCCGCCGGGTTGCTGGTCGAAGGTGCGAGCCTCTACGACGCCGCCAACATCACGCTGATGCACCACGTGTACGCGGCGCTGCGCGCGCACCACCTGTTCCACCGCGACCAGCATTACGTGGTGCAGGGCGGCGAGATCATCATCGTCGACGAGTTCACCGGCCGCCTGATGACGGGCCGGCGCTGGAGCGACGGCCTGCACCAGGCGGTGGAAGCCAAGGAGCGCGTCAAGATCCAGAGCGAGAACCAGACGCTCGCCTCGATCACGTTCCAGAACTACTTCCGCATGTACGGCAAGCTCTCCGGCATGACCGGCACCGCCGACACCGAGGCCTACGAGTTCCAGGAGATCTACGGCCTCGAGACGGTGGTGATCCCGCCGAACCGGCCGACGATCCGCAAGGACGACAACGACCTCATCTACAAGACGGCGCGCGAGAAGTACAACGCCGTGCTCGAAGACATCCGCGAATGCCACCAGCGCGGCCAGCCGACGCTGGTGGGCACCACCTCGATCGAGAACTCCGAGCTGCTGTCGAACCTGCTCGCCGAGGCCAAGCTGCAGCACCAGGTGCTCAACGCCAAGCAGCACGCCAAGGAGGCCGAGATCGTGGCCCAGGCCGGCCGGCCCGGCGTGATCACCATCGCCACCAACATGGCCGGCCGCGGCACCGACATCGTGCTCGGCGGCAATGTCGAGAAGCAGGTGCAGTTCATCCAGGCCGACGAGGCGATCCCGGCCGGCGAGAAGGCCTCGCGCATCCAGAAGCTCGAGGGCGAGTGGCAGAGCCTGCACGACAAGGTCAAGGCCGAAGGCGGCCTGCGCATCATCGCCACCGAGCGCCACGAGAGCCGGCGCATCGACAACCAGCTGCGCGGCCGCTCGGGCCGGCAGGGCGACCCGGGGCAGTCGCGCTTCTACCTCTCGCTCGAGGATCCGCTGATGCGCATCTTCGCCGGCGACCGCGTCAAGGCCATCATGGACCGGCTCAAGATGCCCGACGGCGAGGCCATCGAGGCCGGCATCGTGAGCCGCTCGATCGAAGGCGCGCAGCGCAAGGTCGAGGCGCGCAACTTCGACATCCGCAAGCAGCTGCTCGAATACGACGACGTCGCCAACGACCAGCGCAAGGTGATCTACCAGCAGCGCAACGAGATCCTCGAATCCGACGCGGTGACCGAGCAGATCAAGAACCTGCGCACCGCCGCGATGACCGACGTGGTGCGCACCTACGTGCCGGCCGAGAGCGTCGAGGAGCAGTGGGACCTGCCGGGCCTCGAGAAGGTGCTGAAGGACGAATGGCAGGTCGAGGTCGACCTGCAGGGCGAAGTCGCCAAGAGCGACGCCATCACCGACGACGACATCGTCGAGAAGGTCGTGGCCGCCGCGCACCAGCATTTCGCCGGCAAGGTGGCGCTGGTGGGCGACGAGCAGTTCAACCCCTTCATGCGCATGGTGCTGCTGCAGTCGATCGACAGCCACTGGCGCGAGCACCTGGCGGCGCTCGACTACCTGCGCCAGGGCATCCACCTGCGCGGCTACGCGCAGAAGAACCCCAAGCAGGAATACAAGCGCGAGGCCTTCGAGCTGTTCGCGCAGCTGCTCGATCTGGTCAAGCTCGAGGTCACGCGGCTGCTGATGACGGTGCGCATCCAGTCGCAGGAGCAGGCCGCCGAAGCCGCCGAGGCGATCGAGGAGCGCGCCAGCCACGTGAGCAACGTGACCTACACCCATCCCAACGAGGACGGCAGCGTCTCGCAGGAGGCCGACGCCGCCACCGCGGTGGCCGAGGTGCCCAAGGTCGGCCGCAACGACCCCTGCCCCTGCGGCAGCGGCAAGAAGTACAAGCACTGCCACGGCAGGCTGGCCTGAGCGGCCGGCCACCGGAAGACTGAACCGGCCCCCGGCCGGCAGCAACCCATCGCCATCGATGTGACCTGCGGGGCGCCTGCGCGCCCGCGCCCTGCCTCGGGAGCGATGATGAGCCTTGCTGACTGGACCACCCGGTTGTTCGCGGCCCGCGATCCCGCCGACGACGCGCCCGCGACGGGCCCGGCCACGCGCCGCGCGGCGCCCCACTTGCGCGACGAGCCGACGCTGATGCCGCTGCCGGCCTCGCTGGTGGGCGGCCGCGTCGGCAACTACCTGATCACCAAGCGCCTCGGCGCCGGTGGCGTGGGCGAGGTCTTCAAGGCGGTCGACGTGATGCTCAAGCGCGAGGTCGCGGTCAAGGTGCTGCGCGACGAGCTGGCCGCCGACGCGGGCTTCCTGGCGCGCTTTCGCAACGAGGCGCAGCTGCAGGCCCAGTTGAACCACCCCAACATCGCGCGCGTGTTCGCCTTTCTCGAGGAAGCCGAGAAGCCGCTGATGGTGATGGAGTACGTGGCCGGCATCTCGCTGGAGGACTTCGTGCGCTCCGGCGGCCCGGTGCCGGTGGCGCGCGCGCTGCACATCTTTCGCCGCGTGCTCGATGGCGTCGACCATGCGCATGGCCGCGGCATCGTGCACCGCGACCTCAAGCCCGCCAACATCATGCTCGCCGACAACGGCGAGGTGAAGGTGATGGATTTCGGCATCGCCCGCGCGCTCGACAGCCGCGAGCACCTCACGCGCATCGGCCACGTGGCCGGCACGGCCAAGGTGATGTCGCCCGAGCAGATCCGCGGCCAGGGCGCCGATGCGCGCTCCGACATCTACTCGCTGGGCATCGTGCTGTACACGCTGCTCGCCGGCCGCCCGCCGTTCGACGACGAGAACGACCTCGCGTTGATGAAGGCGCAGCTCGAGCAGGTGCCGCCGCCGTTGCGCGGACAGGTCAGCGGCCTGCCGCTCGGCGTGGACCTGGCCGTGATGCGCGCGCTCGAGAAGGACCCCGCGGCGCGCTTCCAGACCGCGCGCGACTTCGCGGCGGCGATCGACGGCTGCATGGCCGACATGGGCTCGGCGATGCCGGCAGCGCCCGCCGAAGGCGACGACGACTTGCAGCTGCGCACGGTGGTGAATCCGGCACTGCAGGCGATCGACGCGTCGCCGATGCCCGCTGCCGCGGCGGAATCGGAGATCACCGACGACCGCCCTGCGCGCAGGCTTCCCTGGCTCGGCATCGGTGCCTCGGCCGTCGCGATCAGCGCGGTGTTCGCCGGCGTGGCCTGGACGCGAGCCCAGCTGGTGGAGCCGTCCGATGCGTCAGCCGCCGCGGCGTCGGCGAAGCCGCTGCCGCCGTCGAGGATGGAGCCCGCGCAGATGCCCGCAGCCCCTGCCGCGCTTTCGTCGGTGCCGGTGCTCGCGGCAGCCGCGCAGCCGGCCGAGCCGCCGGCGGCCCAGGTGCTGTCGTTGTCGCTGAGCCGCCGCGGCGCCGATGGCCAGGCCGTGCAAGGCGGCGAGCGCATCGCGCTGCAGCTGACCACCAGCCATGACGCCCACGTCTACTGCTACCTGCGCGACGAGAACGCGCGCGTCGTGCGCTTCTATCCGAACCGCTTCGGTGCCTCGTCGCTCGTGAAGGCCGACGCCGCGCTGGAGCTTCCGGGCGCGATGCGCTTCGAGATCGTCGCCAACGCGCGCGGGCTGCCCGAGACCGTGGCCTGCTTCGCCGCCGGGCGCGACCTCGACCGCGTGCTGCCGGCTGCGGTGTTCGGTACCGACTTCGCGACGCTTCCCGTCGGCTCGCTCGACGAGGTGCGCCGCGCCTTCGCCGCGGCCGCCCCCGGTGCATTTGCCGAAGGGCAGGTCGTCTTCCAGCCCCGGTGACGCCGCCTGTGCGCGCCGCCGGCCCGCGCTGCGCTCCACTGCCGTTGTCGGGCCCTGGCCGACAACGGCAGCGCCGCTTGTCGGCCGCGATCCGACACCTCGAACGACGCACCGCGCCACGCACGCACCTTCGCCTGCGCAACGCAATTACTTTGAACGCTGGCACGCGCCATGCAACTCACGGCTCGAGCAGCACAACTTGCTCAAACCAAGTCCCTCTGTCCTTCCTCCACTTCCCCTCAGGAGAGTTCCCATGCAGATCAAGGATCTCGACAAGTCGCACGAACTGGCTCGCGAAGAGCAGGCCGAAGTCCATGGCGGCACCGGCGCCAGCAACAACGTCCTCGCGCTGATGGTCGGCTCCGCGCTGGTCAACGGCGGCTCGGGCGTGTCCATCGGCAGCCCGGTCGTGCAGGCCAACCCGCAATCGCAAACCATCACGCCCACCGCGACCAACGTCAGCCTCGACAACAACGTCGCCAACGTCGTCGGCTCGGCCGGCACCTTCCTGTTCCAGGGCTGAACGCCCGGCGAACGCCATTCCAACCTTCATTCACCAGGAGTCAACCATGCAATCCCTGAAGATCCAAGACCTGAGCGCCGAGTTGAGCAAGGACGAGCAGGCCGCCGTCGCCGGTGGCGCTGCGACCAACAACGTCGGTGCCGCGATGATCGGCTCGGTGCTGCTCAACGGCGCCAGCGGCGTCAGCGTCGGCAGCCCGGTGGTGCAGGCCAACCCGCAATCGCAGACCATCACGCCCACGGCGACCGACGTCGACCTCGACAGCAAGGTTGCCAACGTGATCGCGTCGGCCAACACGCTGCTCGGCCAGTTCTGAAGTCGATGACGCGCGGCCCGGCGGCACCGCTCACGCGGCGACGCCGGGCCTCGAACACACCCAAGGAGAATCCAACATGATGATCAAGGACCTCGAACCCGGCCGCGAACTCAGCGCAGAAGAGCGCGCAGCCGTGGAAGGCGGCGCCGCCACCAACAACGTGGCCGCCATGATGGCCGGCTCGGCGCTGGCCAATGGCGGCGGCGGCGTCAGCATCGGCAGCCCCGTGATCCAGGTGAACCCGCAGATCCAGACGATCGTGCCCACGGCCACCGATCTGAACCTGGACCTCAACGTGGCGAACATCGTCGCGTCGGCCACCACGGGCCTGATCCAGGGCTGAACGAGCGCCCGGGAAGCGCCCGACCGATCCAAGGCTCGACGTCCGCGACGCCGGGCATCGGGTTGGTCGGGCCGATGTGCCGGATCCGCCAGCGCGACGCGCACGCCCGTCATCCGAAATCCACCTCGCGAGAACACCATGATCACCATCACCGACCTGCCCGTCAGCCGCGCCCTGGACATGCAGGCCATGTCGTCGTTGCGCGGCGGCGGCGCGCCCTGGGTCTTCGGTTCGTTCCGGCCCTACACCACGCCGACACCGAGCGCGATGCCCGTGGTGAACTTCTACGAGATCACCAACAACTACACTTTCATCGACCAGATGGTGAATCAGTTCACCGTGCTGGACATCAACAACAGCGGCGACAACTCCAACGTCACCGCCGTGCTGCTCGGCTCGCACGCCGTCAGCTGACGGCGGCGGCGCTCGAGCCTGGGCACGCGCCAGCGCACCGGCAGCGACGATGCAACCGGCATCCCGTGCCAGCCGCATGGATGCCACCGACTCGCTGCGCTGGACGTCGGCGGCGTGCTCGCATCCGGGCCGCGTGCGCAGCGTCAACGAAGATGCCTGCATCGAGCAGCCCGACAACGGCCTGTGGGCCGTGGCTGACGGCATGGGCGGGCACTCGCTCGGCGAGTACGCCAGCCGCCTGGCGGTGCGCTGCCTCGTCGACCTGCCCGCCGGCACCGCGATCGAAGAGCGCGTGCGCGAAATCGAGCAGCGCCTGCACGACGCCAACCGCCGCCTGCGCGACGAGGCCGAGCGGCGCGACGTGCGCGTGATCGGCACCACCGTGGCCGCGCTGGTTGCCTTCGGGCGGCGCGCGGCCTGCGTGTGGGCCGGCGACAGCCGCGTCTATCTCTGCCGCGACGGCCGATTGCGCCAGCTCACGCGCGACCATTCGCAGCTCGAGGCGGTGCGCGCGCGCCGCGCCGCGAGCAGCGACGACACGCTGCATCGGCCGCCGTCGAACTGGATCACCCGCGCGCTGGGCGGCAGCGACCACCTGCAGCTCGACAGCGTGACGCTCGACGTGCTCGACGGCGACGTGTTCCTGCTGTGCAGCGACGGCCTGAGCAACGAGCTGTCGGACCTCTGCATCACCGAGAGCCTGCTGCCGGGCCACTGCCGCCTGGCCAGCGAGGCGCTGGTCGACGCGGCGCTCGAGCGCGGCGGGCGCGACAACATCACCGCCGTGGTGGTGCGCGCCGACGACCTGGGCAGCCCCGACCGCACGGTGAAGCTGCGGCTGTCGGCCTAGAACGGGCTGCTCACGGTGCGGCGCTGGCCGCGCCCGCGCGCGGGCGGAAGTCCTTCGATCGCAGGCCGTGCTTCTTCAGAAGCAGCTGCAGATGCGAGCGGTTCATGTCACAGCGCCTGGCCAGCTCGGTGACATGGCCGCCCACTGCCTGCAGGCCGCGCTCGAGGAAGGCGCGCTCGGCGCGATCGCTGGCGCCGCGCCGGGCCTCGCCCAGGGCCTGCGCATCGAGGTCGGGTGTGTTGGCGCCTGAGCCCGTTCGCGCGTGAGACGCGTGCGCGCTCGGCGCCGGGCGGATCTCGGCCGGCAGGTGTTCGAGGTCGGCCGTCTGCCCGGCCAGGCACGACAACCGGTAGACGAGGTTGCGCAGCTCGCGCACGTTGCCGGGGTAGTCGTACTCGACCAGGAAGCTGCGCAGCGCACGGCTCATGTCGATCGGGCGGCGCTTCAGCGCCTCGGCGGCCTCGTCGCGAAAGTACTGCAGCAGCAGCGCGATCTCGTCCTTGCGCTCGCGCAGCGGCGGCAGCCGCAGGTGGATCACGCCGAGCCGGTAGTACAGATCGTCCCTGAAGCGGCCGTCGGCGCAGAGGCGGCGCAGGTCACGATTGGTCGCCGCCACGATGCGGGCATCGACGCGGATCGGCTGGTCGGCGCCGACGCGCTGGATCTCGTGCGACTCCAGCACGCGCAGCAGCTTCACCTGGCCCGCCAGCGGCAGCTCGCCGATCTCGTCGAGGAAGATCGTGCCGCCGTGCGCGCATTCGAACTTGCCGGCGCGATCGGCCATCGCGCCGGTGAAGGCGCCCCTGCGGTGCCCGAACAGCTCGGATTCCAGCAGGTCTGCCGGAATCGCGCCGCAGTTCACCGACACGAAGGGCTTGCCGGCGCGGCCGCTGTTGGCATGGATCACCTTGGCCATCAGCTCCTTGCCGGTGCCGCTCTCGCCGTCGATCAGCACCGGCAGCGGCGTCGGCGCCGCCTTCTCGGCGATCTCGAGCGCCTCGAGCAGCAGCGGGTTCTCGCCGAACACGCCGTCGAACACGAAGCGGCGCGCCAGCAAGGCGTCGCGGCGCTCGCGCTGCGTGAGGCTCGCGCGATCGGGCGCGTTGGCCGCGGCATGCACGAAGCGCTCCTGGTACGACAGGCGCATCACCTCGTCGCGCAGCGCGCCGGCCTGGCGCGCCAGCCGCTCGATCTCGGGCCGCTCCAGCCGCGAGGCCCAGCGCAGCGCCGAGCGCAGGATCTCGATCTGCTCGATCAGGACGGCAAACGACGGCGCCGAGCCGCCGCCCTCGGCCTGATCGAGGATCTTCATGCCGCGGCGGCGAGCTGCTTCTGCACCAGCTGGTAGTACATGCCGCGCCGGCCGACCAGCTCGTCGTGCTTGCCCTGCTCGACGATCTTGCCTTCGTAGAGCACCACGATCTTGTCGGCTCGCATGATGGTGGACAGGCGGTGCGCGATCACCACCGCCGTGCGGCCGCGCAGGATGTCGTCCATGTTGGCCATGATGTTGGCCTCCGACTGCGTGTCGAGCGCCGAGGTCGCCTCGTCGAACACCAGCAGGCGCGGGTCGTGGTAGAGCGCGCGCGCGATGCACAGGCGCTGCATCTGCCCGCCCGAGAGGCCCACGCCGCGCTCGCCCACCATCTGCTCGTAGCCGCGCGGCATCTTGCTGATGAAGCCGTGCGCGTCGGCGCGCCTGGCCACGTCTTCGATGCGGCGGCGGTCGGGGTGCTCGTCGCCGCTGGCGATGTTCTCGGCCACGGTGCCCGAGAACAGCAGGTTGCTCTGCATCACGTAGCCTACCTGCGCGCGGTAGCTGGCGCGGTCGATCGAGGCCATGTCGTAGCCGTCGACCTGCAGCTTGCCTTCGCTGGCGCCGTAGAAGCCGACCAGCATCTTGGCCAGCGTGGTTTTGCCCGATCCGCTCTGGCCGACGATGGCCACCAGCTCGCCGGGCTTGATCTCGAGGTCGATGTTCTCCAGCACGTAGGGTGTGTCGGCGCCGCCGTAGCGGAAGTACACGCCCTGCATCTTGATGTGGCCGCGCAGGTCGGGCAGCGCCACCAGCGAGGCCATGTCTTCGGGCTTCTGCTCGGGCTCGATGTCGAGCACGTCGCCGAGGCGCTCCATCGCCACCGCGGCATCGTTGAGCATGCTCCACAGCCCCACCAGGCTCATCAGCGGCGCCAGCACGCTGCCCATCAGCGCGTTGAAGGCGATCAGCTGGCCGATCGTGAGCTCGCGCGCCAGCACCAGGTTGGCGCCGGCCCACAGGATGGCGATGGTGGTCGCGGCGTTGAGCAGCTGCCCGGCCAGGCCGACCCAGATGTTGAACTGCTGCGACTTGTACTGCACCTGCAGCGACTTGGCGTACTTCTTCTCCCACTTCAGCCGCACCGGGCGCTCGATGCCCATGCCCTTGATCGTCTCGGCACCGCCGAGCGCTTCCATCAGGTACGACTTGGCGTCGGTGGCGGCCGAGAACACGTCGCGCGCATAGCCCTTGATGCGCGGCGTCACCGCCACCGTGAGGCCGATGATCGGGATCACGAAGGCGATCAGCAGCAGCGTGAGCTTCACGTTGTAGAGAAACATCACCGAGAAGTACACGAAGATCATCAGCAGGTTCAGCACCGTGGTGACCGACGACTCGGTGAGGAAGGCGCGGATGGTCTGGTTCTCCTGGAAGCGCGCGAAGATGTCGCCCGTCTTGCGCTTGGAGAAGAACGAGTACGGCAGCGACAGCGTGTGGCGGAAGAACTGCGACATCATGTTGAAGTCGAGCTTGCGCACGAGGAAGTTCGACAGCGACGCGCGGATGGTCGACATCAGCTGCGTGAACACGCTCGAGATGATCAGCCCGCCGAGCAGCAGGTGCAGCAGGCTGACGTTCTGGTGCACGATCACGCCGTCGAGGATGTTCTGGATGATCATCGGCGGCACCAGGCCCAGCACCTGGATCACGAAGGTCGCCAGGCACAGGTGCAGCAGCGTCTTCTTGTGCGGCACCAGATAGCGCGCGAAGCGCACCCACGGCGAGCGCGACGCCGCCACCTGCGCCAGGTTCTCGCCCGGCGCGAAGGTCAGGCAGGTGCCGCTCCAGCCGCGCTGGAATTCCTCGACGCTGAGCTTCTTGAAGCCGGTGGCCGGGTCGGCCACCCACACCTGGCGTGCCGACACGCCGTAGACAACCACGTAGTGGTAGTTCTCCCAGTGCGCAACGAGCGGCAGCTCCAGGCCGCGCAGCGTGTCGAAGTCGCACTGCAGCGCGCGCGTCGTGAAACCGAGCGCCTCGCCGGTGCGCGCCAGGCTGTCGAGCGTGGCACCGCTGGTGGTCACGTTGGCCATCTCGCGCAGCTTGCCGCGCGTGATGCCGATGCCGTGGTGCTTGCAGATCATCGCCAGGCTGGCGGCGCCGCAGTCCATCTCCTCGGCCTGCTGGATCCACGAGAAGCGCTGGATCACCTTCTCGCCCAGCTCGGGCTTCGAGGCGAGGTCGAGCTTGATCGGCAGCGCGCGGCGCTCGGCCAGCTTGCGCTGGCGCTGCAGCTCGCGCTCGAGTGCGCGGATGCGCTCTTCCAGCGCCTCGCGCAGCTTGGTGTTGCGCTCGAGCAGGAAGGCCACCGTCTTCTCGGGGATCACGAGCAGCGTGGCGTCGGTGATCGCCGTCACCGTGGCGGGTTGTTCCTGCCGCATCAGGCACGCGCGCTCGCCGAACAGATCGCCGGTGCGCAACGTGGCCAGCGTGTGCTCGGTGCCGTCTTCGCTGCGGGTGACGCGCACCTCGCCGTGGCGCACCACGTACAGGCGCCGGTCCTCGCGCGCGTCCTGCGCGAGGATGATCTTGCCGGCGGGGATCTGCTTGATGCCGACGCTGCGGATCAGCTCTTCCAGCTCCTGCGGCTCGACCTTGCCGCGCAGGTCGAACAGCTGGCTCAGCAGCCCGCCGGCCGAGCCGATCGCCACGCGGCTGGCCACCAGCGCGCGCGCGGCGGGGTTGGCCGCGATGATCGGCGCGATCACGCTGCGCGGGATGTACAGCAGCTCGGCCTTGGCCGACGCGCGGGCCGAGGTCTCGTGGCGGTGGTCGCGCACCATCGCCATCTCGCCGACCACCTCGCCGGCCTTGCGCACGCCGAGGCTGATCTCCTTGCCGCTGTCGTCGGCGAACACGCGCACCGAGCCCGACTTGATGACGTAGAGGCCCTCGGCCGCGTCGCCGGCCTTGCAGATCGATTCACCGAAGGCCGCGAAGCGCTGCTGCGCCGCTGCGGCCAGGCGCTCGAGGTCGGCGCGGGTGAGGGCCGAGAACAGGCCCACCGAGGCCAGGAACTCGGCGCGGGGCTGGATGTCGGATGCGCTCACGGGGGTCCCTTCGGGCTGCGCGCGCTCGTCGCCGCGTGGCGGGCGATTCGGCGCTGTCGTGGCCATGGCCGGATCGGATCTCAGGCCGCTTGAATCGCGTGTTCCTGCGCGCGCTCGCGCAGCCAGTTCTCGCGCAGCAGGCGCCGCACCTCGGTGCGGGTGTCGTCGTCGAGCCTGGCCGGGTGGCGCGCGTTGACGCGGAAGATCTCGTACACCGAGCGGTCGGCCGACACGAACGGGCCGATCAGCTCGCCCGCCGCGGCATGGAACACCTTGGCCTCGACGTCGGTGCGCAGCGAGCCGCGCAGCACGCGGCCGATCAGGCCGCCGCGCTCGCGCGAGTCGGCGATCGAGTGCTCGCGCGCCATCTCCTCGAAGCTGTCGGGGTCGTCCTCCAGCACCGAGAGCATCTCGCGGGCCTGGCCCTCGCCTTCGAGCACGATGTGGCTGACCTCGATGGCATCGAAGCGCGGCGAGTTGAGGTTGAAGTAGGCCTGCACCGCCTCGTCGCCGGTGAGGCGCTGCATCATCTTCTCCTGGTACAGCGTGTCGGCGATGAAGGCCTCGAACTCGTCGAGGCTGATGCGCATCGCATCGAGGTACTTGTTGGTGTCGGCCGCGCGGTGCAGCCCGCGCACGCGGCGGAACTGGTCGGCGCGCTCCTGGATCTCGGCCTCGCTGACGCGGATGCCGAGCTTGCGGGCGCCGCGCGCGGCGAGCCGGTCGCGCACCATCTGTTCGAGCAGCGTCTCGTACTGGCCGGTCAGCTTGAGGGTGCGGAGGAACGCCTCGACGTCGATGGTTTCGCCGTCGATCTTCACGAGTGTGGTCATGGCATTGGCCTCCTGGAGCCCCTGGGTTGCAGCGTGGCCCGCTACCGGTTCAACCGCCGATGTTGCGGAAGGGGTCGAGCGCCAGGTCGATCAGCCGGCGTGCGCGCACCACGATCTCGGCGGTGGCGGTCATGCCGTAGCGCAGCGGCACCTTGGCGTCGGCCACCAGCACGTGGTCGCGCTCCAGCGACACGCGGCCCTCGTACACCGGCTGCTTGGTCTGCGCCGACGGCTTGGTGGCCGGCGAGATGTATTCGAGCGTGCCGTTGAGCGTGCCGTAGCGCTGGTACGGGAAGGCGGCGAATTTCAGCTTCACCGTCTGCCCCTCGCGCAGGAAGGCGCGGTCGTGCTCGGCGATCTCCACCTTCACCACCGCGCGCGCGCCGGCCGGCGCGATGCCGCCCAGCGGCGCGTTGGCATGCACCTTGTCGCCGGGCTGGGTGGAGCTCAAGTCGGTGATCACGCCCGAGACCGGCGCCACGATCAGCAGGAAGTTGTCCTTGTCGATGTTGTCGAAGCGGATGCGCGCCGCGGCTTCGGACTCCAGCCGCGCGTTCTGCAGCTGCAGGCGCAGCTTGTCTTCGAGGTTGACCAGGTCGTTGGTGGCGGCCTCGTACTCCAGGCGCAGCTTCTTCAGCTCCTCTCCGCTGCTTTCCACTTGCGACTGCGCGGTCACGAACTCCTGGCTGTGGCGTGCGCCGATCTCGGTGACGCGCGACTGCGCCACGCGCAGCGCGTTGTCGGCCGCGAGCAGCGCGTTCTTCTTGCTTTCCACCTGCAACTGCGACACGCCGCCGCCGCCGGTGGCCTGGAACACCTTGTCGAACTTCTCGGCCTCGAGCCGCGCCGCCTCGCGGGCGCGGCGCGCGTCTTCGAGGTTGGCGCGCGCCTCGGCCACCTGGGCGCGCTGCACCTCGGCCAGCTTGGTGGTGCCCAGCGCCACGCGGCGCTGGTGCTGCTGCTCCTCGAGCTCGATGGCCTGGCGCAGCGTGGCCGCCTTGCGTTCGAGCAGCGCGCGCTTCTCGGGCAGCTGGCGCCATTCGCGCTCGGCGTTCTCGAGCTTGAGCTGCGCCTGCAGCGCGCTGGTGGCGGCCTCGACGGCGCCGCGCGCGTTCAGCCGCGCCAGCACGTCGCCCTTCGAGACCGGCTGGCCCTCGGCGACGTAGAGGTTGGTCAGCTCGCCGTCGACCGGCGCGTAGAAGCGGCGCAGCTCGGAGTCCGGCGTCAGCGCGCCGGGCGCCGAGACGATCACGTCGACGCGGCCGATGAACGACCAGCCCAGCCCGGCGAGCACCAGCGCGATCATCGTGTAGACCACCGCGTGCATCACGCGCCAGGGCTCGGCGGTGAGGATCGCGATGCCTTCGCTGCTGTGGTCGCCCAGCGCTTCGGCCAGCGGGCGCAGGCGGATCGTCGTGCTCATTCGGTGGCGTCTCCCAGCAGGGCGAGCTTGGACTTCAGCAGCTCGGGCTCCAGTACGTTGCGCAAGTCCTGCAAGGCGTTTCGTTGCAGTTGCATCTCCCCACGGATTTCCTGGGTGATCGCGGCCCAGGCCCCGGCGTCGGCGCTGCCGGGCTGGGCGGGGAGCGAGGCGAGGATCTTCTGGCCCTGGCCGGCGGCGCGATGGGCGTCGGCCAGTAGCTTGGCCCGGGTGCGGAAGTTGCCCGACACCGTGATCTCGATGCGCTGCGCGGCGTCGATCGCGCCGGCGCTGCGGTAGTCCTGCCACAGGCCGCGCGCCTTGCCGAGCAGCGCCTCGGCGCGCTCGACGATGCGCGCCTTCTGCTGCGCCACGTCGGCGTCGGTGGCGCGCAGGTAGTGCTGGTCCTCGTCGGCTTCGAGCGATTCGCGGAAGGCGAGCAGCTGCTCCACATAGGCCGGCATGCCGCGCGCCGCCTGCAACGCGGCAAAGCGGGCGAGCACGCCGCGGCGACGCTCGATCTCGCGCGTCAGCGCGACCGACCACGCGCCGGCGCGCTGCGGATCATCGGCCAGGCGCTGCAGCGCGGCCTGCGCCGGCTCGGTCTCGCCGCGGCGCCAGGCATCGGTGGCGGCGCCGACCTCGCGCACCAGCGCCTCGGGCGGCAGCTGGCCGCTGGCGCTCATCGAACGCAACGCCTGCTGGAACGGCGGTGTGGCGAAGCGCGCGCTGGCCATCAGCGCGAGCAGACGGTCCTGCCGCGCGCGGGCGCCGCGCAGCGCCAGCAGGCGCTGCAGGTCGGCGCGCAGCGCGTCGAGGCCGCCGAGGTTGGGGTAGCGCTCGGCGTATTCCTTGAGCATCGGCTCGAGCGCATCGGGCCGGTCGCGGCCCAGCTCGGCGGCGACGCTGGACTTCAACCGCTCGATCGCCGCCAGCACCACCGTGGCCTCGCTCTGCAGCTTGCGCAGCTGCGTCAGCGCGTCGGCATAGGGTTGCGCGAACTCGGGCACGTAGGAGGCCACGCGCGCCAGCGCACGCTGGTGCTCGCCGGTGCCGCGGTTCCAGCGCTCGAGCACGCCGGCGATGCGCTCCTCGTCGGCATAGATGCGGATCGGCTGGTCCGGCCCGCCGCGCGTGTGCATCAGCTGCTGCAGGTCGCCCAGCCACGCCAGCTCGGCGGCCAGCGGCGGCAGCTCGGGGTTGCGCGCGCCGAGCGCCGTGAGCGCGGCGAGCGCGGCGCGCGCAGCGTCGAAATCGTGCCCTGCGATGCGGCCGAGCCACGCCGGCACATGCGTCTTCAGCGCCGCCTCGGTGGCCAGCGCGCGGATCTCGGCATCGTCGGGCGAGCGGCGCAGTGCCTCGTCGGCGACGCGCAGCGCCGCGGCGACATCGCCGCGTTCGAGCAGCGCCTTCAGCTCGCCTTGCGTCGTGGTCCACACCGCGAGCGTGACGATGATCGCGCACGCGCCGGCCACCAGTGCCGCGCCGTACATCAGGCTGGAGCGCAGGCGGTCGCGCCGGCCGTCGGCGATCGTGGTGGCGAGTTCGCTCACGAAGGTCACCAGGCGGGTCGCCACGCGGCCGCGCCGCACGGCCTTGGGCGCCGACGCGGGCACGGGCGCCAGCGCCTGGCCGCCCGACGACGCGGCTGCGGCCTCGGCCGGCTGGTCTTCGGGCTGCTGTGTGTCGACGCAGAAGATGTCGAGGAACGAATCGGGCGCGGCCACGAAGGTGGTCTTGCCGGCGTTGGCCGGTGCGGGCAGCGGGGCCGGCTGCGCGTCGGCAGCAGTCGGCGCGGCCGCCGGCGCAGGATCGCCGCGCAGCTGCGTCGCGGCGTCGTCGACGGCGGCGGGCCGGCGCACCGCGACGCGATAGACGAAATGCTCGCCGCCGAAGGCGAGCCGCGCGCCGTCGCGCAGCGGCACGGCGTGCTCGTCGAGGCGCTGGCCGTCGACGAAGGTGCCGTTGGTGCTGCCGAGATCTTCGATATAGACCTCGCCGCCCTTCTGGAAGATGTGCGCCTGCCGGCGCGACAGGTAGTCGAGCTGCTGCGCGTGCGTGGCGCGGTAGCGCGCGAAGGTCGCCTCGCTCTTGCTCACGAGGAACGGAAAGCGCGCGATCGTCACCGGCTGCAGCTCGGTGTCGGTGTTGGCCGGGCTGAGCTCGAGCGTCAGCGGCGCCGGGCGCGGCACCAGCGTGTGCGCGTCGATGCGCACGCGGTAGGCGAGCACGCCGCCGAAGCCCAGCTCGTCGCCGTCGCGCAGCGCGCGCGGCTTGCCGTTGACCGGCACACGGTTCACCGTGGTGCCGTTGCTGCTGTCGAGGTCGGCCACGTACAGCGCGCCGTGCTCGCGGAACAGGCGCGCATGCCGGCGCGACAGCATCACCAGGATCTCGGGCGGGAACGAGGCGAACGGCGCCTCGTTGCGGCCGATGGCGAGCACCGGGCCGTCGAGACGGATCGCGCCGAGTTCGGGCCGCGTCAGCGGCTCGAGCATGACCTCGGCGTCGTTGGTGTTGGCGGCGGCGTGCAGGGCCGGGCCCATCGCGGTGGTGTGCATGGCCTGCGGCAGCGGGCGCTCAATCACGTGCATGGGCCACCCGCATCGGAGCCCAGCCGCCGCCGAGCGCCTTGTAGAGCGTCACCGTGTCGGCCAGCACCTGCTGGTGGCTGGCCAGCAGCGCCAGCTGCGCGGTAAGCAGCGAGCGCTCGGTTTCGAACAGCTCGAGCTGCGACACCAGGCCGGCCTTGAGCTGCTCGTCGGCCTGCGCCGACACGGTGCGCAGGTGCTCGACCTGGGCCGCCAGCTCCTCGCGCTGGCTGCGGTGCGCCTGCAGGTTGACGAGCGCGTTCTCGACTTCCTCGTACGCAGCGATCACCGTGCGGCGGTAGTCGTTCTCGAACACGCGCGACTGCGCCTCGACGGTCTTGATGTGCGCCTGGATGCCGGGGTTGAGCACCGGCAGGTTGATGCTGGGCAGCAGCCCGAAGGTGAACGTGCGCAGCAGATCGCGCACCGAGAACGCCGACGAGCCGCCGCGGCCGGTGAGGCTCACCGAGGGCAGCTGCGCCAGCCGCGCCTCGCCGACGAGGTGGTAGGCCTCGAGCACGCGGAACTCGGCGGCCACCACGTCGGGCCGGCGCGAGAGCAGATCCAGCGGCAGGCCGGCGGGCACGGTGGGGATCTGCACGCGATCGTTCAGGCGGCCGGCTTCGAGGCGGAAGTCACCGGCTGCCGTGCCCACCAGCGTGGCGAGCGCGTTCTCGGCCACGTCGCGCAGGCGGCGCAGCTCGAGCAGCTCCTTCTGCAGCCGGTTGTTTTCGGCGCGCTGGCGCAGCACCTGCGTCTGCGGCACGAGGCCGTTGACGCGCATGGTCTCGAAGATGGCGAGCGTGCGTTCGCTCTTCGAGATCGACGTCTGCTGGTGCCCGATCTGCTCGTCGAGCTGCAGGATCTGGAAGTAGGTGGTCGACACCGTGGCCACCAGCTGCAGGTAGCCGGCGCGCCAGTCGGCCTCGGTGGCGTGGAATTCGGCGGTCTGCCCCTGCACGCCGCGCTCCACGCGGCCCCAGATGTCGAGGTCCCAGTTGACCTGCGTGCCGACGCTGAACTGCTTGGAGAAGCGCTGCCCGGTCGTCTTCTCCAGGCTGGCGCCGCTGCCGAGGTCCAGCGTGGGCTGCGCGCCGGCGCGCACCTCGGCGATCTGCGCCTGCGCGACGTCGATGCGTGCGGCGAGCGACTTGAGGTCGAGGTTGCCGGCGATCGCGCGCTCGATCAGCGCGTCGAGCCGCGGGTCGCGGAACTCGGTCCACCAGGTGGGCGAGATCGTTTCGGCGGCCGACACCGTGGCCGAGGCCGGCTTCGACCAGCTCGTCTTGGCCGGCGCATCGGGGCGCTGGTACGGCGCCTGGCTCACGCCGGCGCAGCCGCCGAGGAGCGCCACGATCAAGCCGGCAACAACGAAAGAGCGCGTCATGGCATCCCCTGCAGAAGGACGACCGCCGGCGGACGGAGCGCGGGTCACGGGGCCGAGAGGGTGGGTGATCGTGCGCATCGCCGCCGGGCTGGTCGGGGCGTGGGTTGCGGCTCGCGGCGCTGCGGTTCAAGCCGAGTTCGGGTTCGTTCCGGCACGCATACACTGCCGCGACCCGACTCCACCGCGCAGCTGCTCCCGCCATGCCCGTCAACCTGAAAGCGCCGAACCCGGCCGAGCTCCACCCCGTACCCGGCCTGCGCATCGGCGTGGCCATGGCCGGCATCCGCAAGGCCAACCGCAAGGACCTGGTGGTCTTCGCGCTCGACGAGGGCGCCGCGGTGGCCGGCGTGTTCACGCGCAACCGCTTCTGCGCCGCGCCGGTGCAGCTGTGCCGCGAGCATCTGGCGGCGAGTGGCGGCATCCGGGCGCTGGTGGTCAACACCGGTAATGCCAATGCCGGCACCGGCGAAGACGGCTTGGCTCGCGCGCGGCGCAGCTGCGTCGCGCTGGCCGCATTGCTGAAGTGCGAACCCGAGCAGGTGCTGCCGTTCTCGACCGGCGTGATCATGGAGACGCTGCCGATCGAGCGCATCGAAGCCGGCCTGCCCGCCGCGGTGGCCGCGCTGAAGGCCGACGCCTGGGCCGACGCGGCCGAAGGCATCATGACCACCGACACGCTGCCCAAGGCGGCGTCGCGTCGCGTTGCCGTCGGGGGCAAGACGGTGACGGTGACTGGCATCGCCAAGGGCGCCGGCATGATCCGGCCCAACATGGCGACGATGCTCGGCTACGTGGCCACCGACGCGGTGATCGCGCCGGCCGCGCTGCAGCAGCTGGTGCGCGAAGCGGCCGACTCGAGCTTCAACCGCATCACCATCGACGGCGACACCTCGACCAACGACTCGTTCGTGCTGATGGCCACGCAGCGCGCGGGCCACGCGCGCATCGACGCGCTCGATTGCGCCGACGGCCGCGCGCTGCGCGACGCGGTGGTGGCGGTCGCGCAGCAGCTGGCGCAGGCCATCGTGCGCGACGGCGAGGGCGCCACCAAGTTCATCACCGTGCGCGTGCAAGGCGGCCGCAGCGACGACGAATGCCGCAAGGTGGCGTATGCGATCGGCCACTCGCCGCTGGTGAAGACCGCGTTCTTCGCCAGCGACCCCAACCTCGGGCGCATCCTCGCTGCGGTGGGCTATGCCGGCATCGACGACCTCGACCAGACGCGCATCGACCTCTACCTCGACGACGTGCACGTGGCACGCCAGGGTGGGCGCCACCCCGACTACCGCGAAGAGCAGGGCCAGCGCGTGATGAAGCAAGCCGAGATCACCGTGCGCGTGGACCTGCATCGCGGCAGCAGCACGGGCGAGGTCTGGACCTGCGACCTCTCGCACGACTACGTGAGCATCAACGCCGACTACCGCTCGTGATCCGCGGGCCGTAGGGCGGCGGACTCCCTAGTTCGTGTGACATCGGGCGTGGCGCATCGCGCCAACCCCTCTTGCGCGGGATCAACCCGGGCTGCTAGCATGCTTCCCACTTCAACGCGAGGACTCACGATGAAAGACCTCACCACCATGCATCAACGGGCCGGCCGCGGCACGCTGATCGTGCGTGCGTCGACGGTCGCCGTGGGCCTCGCCGCATGCGTCGGCCTGCCGTCGACCATCGGCTCCGCGGCCGCGAACAATTCGTTCGCGCTGCGATAGCCCAAGCGCTTCTCTCGGTACACAGCCTCTGATCGAGGCCCCCGCTGAGAAGTCAGCGGGAGTGGCGGATTTCTCGATCTCCCGCGCTGTTGTTCCACCGTCGACGCGGTTGCCTCACGAGGGCACCAGTCGACAACGAAAGAAGACGATGCGAAGAACGAACAACAAACTGATGCAGGCGCTGCGCGAACGGCTCGCGCTGCCGCCGCACGACCTGCTGCGCCAGGCCACCTATCGGCGGCTGTGGAGCTCGATCCTCGTCAGCTCGCTGGGCGGGCAGGTGACGATGCTCGCGCTGCCGCTCACCGCGGCCGTGCTGCTGAAGGCCTCGCCGACGCAGATGGGCCTGCTCACGGCGATGGAGATCGCGCCTTTCGTGCTGTTCTCGCTGCCGGCGGGCGTGTGGCTCGACCGCGTGCGCAAGCTGCCGGTGTACATCGGCGGCGAGACGATGCTCGCGTTCACGGTGGCCAGCGTGCCGCTGGCATGGGCGCTGGGCTGGCTGTCGATGCCGTGGCTCTATACGGTGGGCTTCGCGCTCGGCACGGTGTTCACCACCGCCGGCAGCGCGGCGCAGATCGTGCTCACGCAGGTGGTGCCGCGCGAGCGGCTGGTGGAGGCGCACGCGAAGAACGCGCTCGCCGGCTCTGGCGCCGAGGTCGTGGGGCCGGGTCTGGCCGGGCTGCTGATCCGCGCGCTCGGTGCGCCGCTGGCGCTGCTGGTCGATGCGCTGATGCTGCTGTGGTCGGCGTGGATCCTGCGCGGCATCCGCGTCACCGAGCGGCGCGAGCCGAAGCCCGATGCGCACTTCTGGCGCGACCTGCGCGAAGGCCTGAGCTTCGTGCGGCGCACGAAGCTGCTGGTGGCGCTGGCGTCGGTGGTGGGCTGCTGGCAGCTCTGCCACCAATGCGCGATGGTGGTGACGATCCTGTTCGCCACGCAGGTGTTGGGCCTGTCGGAGCAGCAGATCGGCCTGTGCTTCGTCGCGCTCGGTGTCGGCACGGTGCTGGCGAGCCTGTCGGGCCATGCGATCAGCCGGCGCATCGGGCCGGGGCCGAGCCTGCCGGTGGCCATCGCGATCTGCGCGCTCGGCTGGCTCGCGCTGGCGGTGGCGCCGGCCGATCGCTGGGGCGTGGCGGCATTCGCGTTCATGCTGTTCGCCTTCGGTGTCGGCGCGGTGCTGATCTTCGTGAACTTCCTGGCGCTGCGCCAGGCGGTCACGCCCGAGCCGCTGCTGGGCCGCATGACGAGCACGATGCGCTGGCTGATCCTGATCCCGGCCGGCCCGGGCGCGTTGATCGGCGGCTGGCTCGGCGAACACGTGGGGCTGCGCGCGTCGCTCGCGTTCGCCGGCACCGGCGCGCTGCTGCTGGCCGGCGTGGCGGCGGCACTGGGCGTGGTGCGCTCGGTGCGCGAGCTGCCGAAGCCGCACGTCCCCGAGGAGGCGGTGGGCTACGAAAGCGCAGCGCCGGTGACGACATCGCTGGAGGGTGCCTGATGAACGCGACGCTCGAACCCTTGATGGTCGACCTGCCGGCCGAGATCGACACCGGCCGCTTCGTGCTGCGTGCGCCGCGGCCGGGCGACGGCGCGCTGCTCAACGCGGCGGTGTGCGCGTCGATCGAGTCGCTGCGGCCGTGGATGTTCTGGGCGCAGAAGACGCCGACGCCGGAGGAGTCCGAGCTGGAGTGCCGGCGCATGGCCGCGCGCTTCGCCAAGCGCGAGGATCTGCCGCTGTTCATCGTCGAGCCCGGCGCAGGCGGCGCCGAGCGCATCGTCGGCGCCAGCGGGCTGCACCGCATCGACTGGAGCGTGCCGCGCTTCGAGATCGGCTACTGGCGCCGCAGCGGCGACGTGCGGCGCGGCATCGTCGCCGAGGCGGTGGCGCGGCTCACGCGACTGGCGTTCGACCAGCTGCGCGCCACGCGGGTGGAGATCCGCATGGCGGCCACCAACGCGGCCAGCCGCCGCGTGGCCGAGCGCGCGGGCTACACCTTCGAAGGGCTGCTGCGGCGCGACGTGCTGGGCGTGGACGGGCAGCCGCGGGACACGTTGATCTACTCGCGCGTGCGCGGCGTGGAGGAAGCGGCGTGACCGCTGTCGCGGATGCGGGCGGGTTCGTCCGCCGAGCCGGCAGCGGTTAACAAGCGGTTTCGCTGGGGCCGTGGCGCGTGCTCACAATGCGGCTCCATTCCATCGCACGCCGGCTGCATGCCCGGCGTCGTGACCCGATGAGCAAGCCACAGCGAATTGCGCGCGCGCGCCGACTCTTTCTGCAGACCGCCGCCGTGGGCATTGCGGGCTTCGCGGCGGGCGGGTGTGGCGGAGCAGGCGACACCGGCGCCGCTGCTGCACCGGTGGCTGGCCCTTCGCCCAACCCCGCGCCTGCGCCATCGCCCACATCGCCGTCGCCGACCCCCGCGCCGACACCGGCGCCCACACCCGCACCTGCGCCGTCGCCTGGCTCGAGCGGCAACGTCATCCAGGCCGACCCGTCGAACTACCTGGCCAAGCTGGCGGCACTCAAGGCCGGCGACACGCTGCTGCTGGCACCCGGCAACTACGGCATCGACGCGCAGGGCGCCGACACGTCGAGCCCGCCCGGCCTGCCGATCTTCGACCTGAACGGCACCGCCGCCGCGCCCATCGTGATCACCGGGCCCGACACGGGGCCGCGGCCCGTGCTGTTCGGCCGCGATACCCACAACACGATTCGCCTGGCCAATGCCAGCTACGTGGTGGTCCGGCGCCTCGAAGTGAACGGCCGGGGCCTTGCGGGGTTCGGCGTCGCCACGCAGGGGCCGGCGCACGACATCACGATCGAGGACAACTACTTCCACGGCCTCGGGGGCGACCAGCAGATCGTCGGCATCTCCACCACCGGCCAACCGACCTGGAACTGGATCATCCGCCGCAACCGGATCGAGGGTGCCGGCACGGGCATGTACCTCGGCAACTCCAACGGCGACAGCCCATTCGTGAACGGGCTCATCGAGAACAACCTGATTCTCGACACCATCGGCTACTGCATCCAGGTGAAGCATCAGGTGGTGTGGACCGGCGTTCCGTCGGGCATGCCCACGGGCAAGACGACCACGATCATCCGCAACAACGTGTTCGCGAAGTCGGCCGGCAGCAGTTCCACCGGCGCGAACGCGCGGCCGAATCTGCTCGTGGGCGATTGCCCGCCCAGCGGCCCGGGCTCGACCAACGGCTTTGCCATCTACGGCAACTTCTTCCATCGCAATCCCACCGAGTCGCTGTTCCAGGGCGAGGGCAACATCGCCTTCTACGCCAACGTGATGGTGGCCGACGACGCGGCGGTGCGCGTGCAGACGCACAACGGATCGGTGCGCGATGTCGTCATCTTCGGCAACACCGTGGTCAGCAGCGGAAGCTCATCCGCGATCGCGGTGTCGGGCGGCATCTCCGGCGCTACGCAGAAGGTGTTCGGCAACGCAGTCTTCACCGCCGGCACGCCGATTTCGACCAGCGGCACTGCGGCCAGCGCGTCGCAGAACGTGACCGATTCGTACGCCAATGTCGCAGCCTATGTGATCAATCCGGGCGGTGCCATCGGCTCACTGGATCTGTACCCGAAGGCGGGCAGCGCGCTCAAGCAAGCCGCATCACCATTGGCGACGACGGGTCTCGATGCGTTCGCCGACGCCGGGCTCGACTTCAACCGCAAGGCGCGCGATCTCGCCTACCGCGGCGCCTACGGCGGCGAAGGTGCCAACCCCGGGTGGCGGCTGGCGCTGGATTTCAAGGGCTGACCGGCGCTCGGATCGCCTGCGGCGACAGCCGATCGACGGCATCGGTGACGATGCCGTCGATGCCGAGCGCGATCAGGGCCTGCGCCCGGTCGGGGTCGTTGACGGTGTAGACCAGTGCGCGCCGGCCGGCGCCATGGATCTGCGCGATCAATGCGGCATCCATGATCTGGTGGTTGGCGATCACGGCCGCGCAGCCGAGCGCCTCGGCCACGGCCAGGCAATCGGGCCACAGCGTGTCGAGCAGCAGCGCGCGCGGCAGCTCGGGCGCGGCTTCGCGCGCACCGGCGAGCGACTCGGGGCGGAATGAGCTGAGCAGCGGCGGCGTGCCGCGCCAGAGCCCGCGCACGCATTCGCCCACGGCGCGGCCTGTTTCCAGCTCGAGGCCGGGCGTGGGCTTGATCTCGAGGTCGAGGCTGAAGTGGTTGGCCAGGCAGTAGGCGGCGATCGCCTCGAAGCTCGCGAGCGGCTCACCCGCATAGGCGCGGCTGTGCCAGGTGCCGGCGTCCAGCCGCGACAACTCGGCCCAGGGCTTGTCGCCGGCGCGGCCCGTGCCATTGGTGGTGCGCTCCAGCGTGTCGTCATGCAGCAGGAACGGCACGCCGTCGGCCGAGAGCTTCACGTCGCACTCGAACGCGTGGTAGCCATGGGCCGCGCCGACGCGGAACGCGGCCAGCGTGTTCTCGGGCGCCAGCTTGCCTGCGCCGCGGTGCGCGATCCACAGCGGGTAGGGCCAATGCGCGGTCTGGCTCATGTCGGCACGCTCATCACACGCGCTGGCCGCTGGCCGGATCGAACCAGTGCAGGTGCGCCGGCGGCATGTGCAGGCGCACGGTCTCGCCGGCGCGCGGCGGCACGAGCGTGCCTTCGATGCGCAGCGTGAACGGCGCGCCGCCGAGGCGGCCATGCACAAGCCGTTCGGCGCCCAGCATCTCGACGACCTCGATCGAGAGGCTCCAATCGCCGTCGGCGGCGAGCTGCGCATGTTCCGGCCGCACGCCGAGGGTGAGCTCGCCGCTGCGCGGCGCCGGCGCGGGCAGCGCGACGCTCTGCCCGTCGAGCGTGAAGCGCGATGCCTCGGCGCGGCCCTTCAGCAGGTTCATCGGCGGCGAGCCGATGAAGCTGGCCACGAAGGTCGACGCCGGCCGCGAGTAGACCTCCTCAGGCGAGCCGATCTGCTCCATCACGCCCGCGTTCATCACGATCATGCGCTGGGCCAGCGTCATTGCCTCGACCTGGTCGTGGGTGACGAAGAGCGATGTCACGCCCAGCTCGCGGTGCAGCTTCTGGATCTCGAGGCGCGTCTGCGCGCGCAGCTTGGCGTCGAGGTTCGACAGGGGCTCGTCGAACAGGTACACCTTGGGCTGGCGCACGATGGCGCGGCCCATCGCCACGCGCTGGCGCTGGCCACCCGAGAGCTGGCGCGGCTTGCGGTCGAGGAAGGCGCCGATCTCGAGGATCTTCGCGGCCTTCTGCACCCGGGCCTCGATCTCCTGCGCCGGCACCTTGGCGATCTTGAGGCCGTAGGCCATGTTCTCGCGCACGCTCATGTGCGGATACAGGGCGTAGTTCTGGAACACCATCGCGATGTCGCGGTCGGCGGGTTCGACGTCGTTGACCACGGCGCCGCCGATGGCGATTTCGCCTTCGGACACTTCCTCCAACCCGGCCACCATGCGCAGCAGCGTGCTCTTGCCGCAGCCCGAGGGCCCGACGATGACGATGAATTCGCCGTCGGCGATCTCGGCGCTGACGCCATGGATCACCTGGTTGGCGGCCGGGCCCTTGCCGTAGCGCTTGACGACGGTGCGAAACGAGATGGCTGCCACGATGCTCCAAATGCCGGCCGTGTGGGCCGGCGTGCCTATTTCTCCGAGTCCACCAGACCTTTGACGAACCACCTCTGCATCACCAACACCACGAAGGCAGGCGGCAGCATCGCGAGGAGGGCGGTGGCCATGATCACGTTCCATTCGTTGGCCGCATCGCCGCCGGCGAACATGCGCTTGATGCCCATGACCACCGGGTACATGTCTTCGCTGGTGGTCACCAGCAGCGGCCACAGATACTGGTTCCAGCCGTAGATGAACTGGATCACGAAGAGCGCTGCGATGCTGGTCATCGACAGCGGCACCAGCACGTCCTTGAAGAAGCGCATCGGGCCGGCGCCGTCGATGCGCGCGGCCTCCACCAGCTCGTCGGGCACGGTGAGGAAGAACTGCCGGAACAGGAAGGTCGCGGTGGCCGAGGCGATCAGCGGCACGGTGAGGCCGGCATAGGTGTTGAGCATGCCGAGGTCGGAGATCACCTGGTAGGTGGGAAAGATCCGCACCTCCACCGGCAGCATCAGCGTGACGAAGATCAGCCAGAAGCAGATGCTGCGGCCGGGGAAGCGGAAGTACACGAAGGCGAACGCCGACAGCAGCGAGATGGCGATCTTGCCGAGCGTGATCACCAGCGCCATCACGAGGCTGATCTTCATCATCGGCCACACCGGCGGCACCTTGCTGCCGTAGCTCGTCTCGCCGCCGGTGAGTGCGACGCGGTAGGTCTCCAGCATGTGCGAGCCCGGCGTCAGCGGCATCGGCACCTGCTGCACGATCTCGGCCGAGGTGTGCGTCGACGCGACGAAGGTCACGTAAATCGGGAAGGCGACGATCAACACGCCCAGCACCAGCACCAGGTGCGACAGCGCGACGGAGGCAGGGCGGCGTTCGACCATGGCGAGCTCAGTACTGGACCTTCTTCTCGACGAAGCGGAATTGGATAGCGGTCAGCACGATCAGGATGATCATCAGCACCACCGACTGCGCCGCCGAGCCGCCGAGGTCGAGCGCCTTGAAGCCGTCGTAGTAGACCTTGTAGACCAGGATCGCCGTGTCCTTGCCCGGGCCGCCGTTGGTGGCGGCGTCGACGATCGCGAAGGTCTCGATGAACACATAGACGACGTTGATCACCAGCAGGAAGAAGGTGGTCGGCGACAGCAGCGGGAACACGATGGTCCAGAAGCGCCGCCACGGGCGCGCGCCGTCGATCGCGGCGGCCTCGATCAGCGACTTGGGGATCGACTGCAGCCCCGCAAGGAAGAACAGGAAGTTGTAGGAGATTTGCTTCCATACCGCGGCCAGCACGATCAGCGTCATCGCGTGGTTGCCGTTGAGCAGGTGGTTCCACTCGAAGCCGGCGCGCTGCAGCGCGTAGCTGACGATGCCCACCGATGGCGCGAACAGGAACAGCCACAGCACGCCGGCCACCGCCGGCGCCACCGCATAGGGCAGGATCAGCAGCGTCTTGTAGACCATGGCGCCGCGCACCACGCGATCAGCCATCACCGCCAGCAGCAGCGACACCGACAGGCCCACCACCGTCACCAGCACCGAGAACACCGCCGTGGTGCGGAACGACGCGATGTAGGTCGGGTCGTTCCACAGGCGTTCGAAGTTCTCCAGCCCCACGTACTGCATCGACGCACCGAACGCGTCCTGCACGAACGCGCTCTGGTACAGCGCCTGGCCCGCCGGCAGGAAGAAGAACACCAGGATGACGGCCATCTGTGGCGCGATCAGCGCCCAGGGCAGCCAGCGGTGCTTGAAGCGGACTCTCTTTTCGACCGCCAAGATCGGTCAGCTCTTGTTGGCCTTCTCGAACCGCTCCAACTGTTCGTTGCCGCGCTGCACCGCGGCGTCGAGGCCTTCCTTGGCCGACTTCTTGCCGGCCCACACCTGCTCCATCTCCTCGTCGATGATGGTGCGGATCTGAACGAAGTTGCCGAGGCGGATGCCGCGCGACTTGTCGGTGGTCTTGCGGATCATCTGCGTCACCGACACGTCGGTGCCCGGGTTCTGCTTGTAGAAGCCGCTCTTCTCGGTTAGCTCGTAGGAGGGAATGGTCACCGGCAGATAGCCCGTGCGTTGATGGCTCTTGGCCGCCTCCTCGGCCTTGGACAGGAACGTGAAGAACGCCGCCACGCCCTTGTAGTCGGCCGGCTTCTTGCCGGACATCACCCACAGGCTGGCACCGCCGATCACCGTGTTCTGCGGCGCGCCGGGCACGTCAGGGTAGTAGGGCAGGGTCGAGATGCCCGATGCGAACTTGGCGTTGCGCTTGATATTGCCGTAAAGCGCGGACGAGCCAGTCGTCATCGCGCACTCGCCGGAGACGAAGGTCGCATCGGCCGCATTGCCACGGCCCTTGTAGACGAACAGACCCTGCTTGGCCATGTTGGCCAGGTTCTCGATGTGGCGCACGTGCAGCGGCGTGTTGAAGGCCAGCCGCGCGTCGAGCCCGTTGAAGCCGTTGCGCTTGGTGGCGAACTCCACGTTGTGCCAGGCCGAGAAGCTCTCGAGCTGCGTCCAGCTCTGCCAGCTGGTGGTGAACGGGCACTTGTGGCCGGCAGCCTTGAGCTTGGCGGCGGCCAGCGCCACCTCGGGCCAGGTCTTGGGCGGGTTCTCGGGGTCGAGGCCGGCGGCCTTGAACGCGTCCTTGTTGTAGTGGAAGACGGTGGTCGAACTGTTGAAGGGGAAGCTCAGCATCTGGCCGTTGGCCGCCGTGTAGTAGCCGGCCACGGCGGGCACGTAGATCTTCGGGTCCCACTTCTGGCCGCCCTCGGCCATGATCTTGCCCACCGGCACGATGGCACCCTTGCTGGCCATCATGGTGGCGGTGCCGACTTCGAACACCTGCAGGATGTGCGGCGGGTTGCCCGAGCGGAAGGCGGCAATGGCCGCGGTCATCGATTCGTCGTAGTTGCCCTTGAAGGTGGGCACGACCTTGTAGTCCTTCTGGCTGGCGTTGAAGTCCTTCGCGAGGTCGTTGACCCATTCGCCAAGCGCGCCGCCCATCGAGTGCCACCACTGGATCTCGGTCTGGGCTATTGCGGCGGGGCCGAAGCTCAGGCCGACCAGGGCCAGCAGGCCGGGAAGTATGAATCTGCGATGCATGAAGACTCCGTTCGGGTTCAACGAGACGCGTTCGAACAGGCGATGTTGACGCCTGTCGATGACAACCCCGTTTCTGTCATGCCTTGCGATGGCGCGGCAACGGGAATTACCCGCCGCGCCCGAGGGACACGAGCGGAGTTTGCCCGAGGGCAAATGCTGCGCCGCGGTAACATCGCCGCTCTTGTGCCGCGACAGGTGTGGCTCGAGGTCACGAGATGAACGCCCCCCAGCCCTTGCCTGCACTGGCCGGCGCGCCGCAGGCGCCGAGCGACGAGCCGCGGCTGCGCGAGATCCCCTACAACTACACCTCGTTTGCCGATCGCGAGATCGTGATCCGCCTGCTCGGCGAGCGGGCGTGGGAGATCCTCAACCAGTTGCGGCAGGAGCGCCGCACCGGCCGCTCGGCGCGCATGCTCTACGAGGTGCTGGGCGACATCTGGGTCGTGCAGCGCAACCCGTATCTCGAAGACGACCTGATTGACGACGTCAAGCGCCGGCGCATGCTGATCGAGGCGCTCGAGCACCGTCTGGCCGAGGTGCAGAAGCGCCGCACGGCGGGCGATGCCAGCGGGCGCGACGCCGCGGTGGGCGAGCTGCTCGCGATGGCCCAGGCCGCGGTGCAGCGCTTTGCCGAACACTTCCGCACCGTGTACGACCTGCGGCAACGCGCGAAGCGCGTGCTCGCACGCTGCACCGACAAGGGCAACATCCAGTTCGATGGTCTCTCGCGCGTGTCGCACGTGACCGATGCGACCGACTGGCGCGTGGAATACCCGTTCGTCGTGCTGACACCCGACACCGAGGACGAGACCGCGGCGCTGGTGCGCGGCTGCATCGAGCTGGGCCTGACCATCGTGCCGCGCGGCGGCGGCACGGGCTACACCGGCGGCGCGGTCCCGCTTACCTGGAAGAGCGCGGTCATCAACACCGAGAAGCTCGAGTCGCTCGGCACTGTGGAGCAGACGAGCCTGCCCGGCGTGGACCACCCGGTGCCGACCATCCGCACCGAGGCCGGCGTGGTGACGCAGCGCGTGGCCGACGCCGCCGACGCGGCCGGGCTCGTGTTCGCGGTGGACCCCACGTCGGCCGAGGCGAGCTGCATCGGCGGCAACATCGCGATGAACGCGGGCGGCAAGAAGGCTGTGCTGTGGGGCACCGCGCTCGACAACCTGGCCAGCTGGCGCATGGTGACGCCGCAGGGCGAGTGGCTCGAGGTGCAGCGGCTGAACCACAATCTCGGCAAGATCCACGATGCGGCGGTGGCGAGCTTCGAGCTGCGCTGGCTCGATGCCGACGGCCGCACCGAGCGCAAGCGCGAGCGGCTCGACATTCCCGGCGCGCGCTTTCGCAAGGAGGGCCTGGGCAAGGACGTCACCGACAAGTTCCTCGCCGGCCTGCCCGGCGTGCAGAAGGAAGGCTGCGACGGCCTGATCACCTCGGCGCGCTGGGTGCTGCACCGCATGCCGCCGCAAGTGCGCACGGTGTGCCTGGAGTTCTTCGGCAACCCGCGCGAGGCGGTGCCGGCGATCGTGGAGATCAAGGACTTTCTGTTCGCGCAGCAGAGGGCCGGCGGCGTGACTGCCGATGGACAGGGCCCCTCCCCCGTCCGGCTCGCCGGTCTGGAGCATCTGGACGACCGCTACCTCAAGGCCGTGGGCTACGTCACCAAGAGCCAGCGCAGCGTGCGCGGCCGCACCGGCGTGCTGCCCAAGATGGTGCTGCTGGGCGACATCGTCGGTGACGACGAAGCGGCGGTCGCGCGCGCCGCGAGCGAGGTGGTGCGGCTGGCCAACGCGCGCTCCGGTGAGGGCTTCATCGCGGTGAGTGCCGAGGCGCGGCGCAAGTTCTGGCTCGACCGCAAGCGCACCGCGGCGATCGCGCGCCACACCAACGCCTTCAAGATCAACGAAGACGTGGTGATCCCGTTGCCGCGGATGGCCGACTACACGCTCGGCATCGAGCGCATCAACATCGAGCTGAGCCTGCGCAACAAGCTCGAGCTGCTGGATCGGCTGGAGCGCTTCTTCACGCAGGAGCGGCTGCCGCTGGCCACCGCCGGCGGCGCGGTGGAGCTGCCGAGCCCCGAACTGCTGGAAGACCGCGTGCAGCAGGTGCTGTTGATGATCCGCGAGCTGCGCCAGCTGTGGCGGCAGTGGCTGGAAGGCCTCGATGCGCCCGCCGCGCACGGCGAGCGCACCTTCTTCGAGCAGTTGCAGGACGGCACGCTGCGCGCGTCGTGGAAGACGCAGCTGCTGCAGCCGCTGCGCGAGCTGTTCGCCGGCGAGGCCTTCGCGCCGATCGTGGCGGCCTGCCTGGAGATCCACCGCGAGGTGCTGCACGGCCGGCTCTGGGTGGCGCTGCACATGCACGCCGGCGACGGCAACGTGCACACCAACATCCCGGTGAATTCCGACGACTACGCGATGCTGCAATCAGCGCACCAGGTGGTGGGCCGCATCATGGCGCTGGCGCGCTTGCTGGGTGGCGTGATCTCGGGCGAGCACGGCATCGGCATCACCAAGATCGACTACCTCACCGACGACGAGATCCGCGAGTTCGCCGACTACAAGCAGCGCATCGATCCCGAAGGCCGCTTCAACAAGGGCAAGCTGCTGCGCGGCGCGGCGCACAGCGCATTGGGCGAAGGCGTGCAGGCGTCGGACCTCGCGCACGCCTATACGCCGAGCTTCGGGCTGATGGGGCACGAGTCGCTGATCATGCAGCAGAGCGACATCGGCGCGATCAGCGATTCGATCAAGGACTGCCTGCGCTGCGGCAAATGCAAGCCGGTGTGCGCCACGCACGTGCCGCGCGCCAACCTGCTGTACAGCCCGCGCAACAAGATCCTGGCCACCTCGCTGCTGATCGAGGCGTTTCTCTACGAGGAGCAGACGCGCCGCGGCATCTCGATTCGCCACTGGGAGGAGTTCGAGGACGTCGGCGACCACTGCACCGTGTGCCACAAGTGCGCCAGCCCCTGCCCGGTGAAGATCGACTTCGGCGACGTGTCGATGAACATGCGCAACCTGCTGCGCAAGATGGGCCACAAGCGCTGGCGGCCGGGGCAGGCGGCGGCGATGTTCATGTTGAACGCGACGAATCCGGAGACGATCCGCCTCGCGCGAAGCGCCATGGTCAACCTGGGTTTTCGTGCCCAGCGCTGGGCGACCGATGCCTTTGCCCTGGCCGGCCGCCGCCAGACCGGCAAGCCGCCGGCCACGGTGGGCACGCCGCCGTTGCGCGAGCAGGTGATCCACTTCGTCAACAAGAAGCTGCCGGGCGGGCTGCCCACGCGCACCGCGCGCGCGCTGCTCGACGTGGAAGACAAGGCCTACGTGCCGATCATCCGCGACCCGGCCGCCACCACGCCCGACAGCGAGGCGGTGTTCTACTTTCCCGGCTGCGGCTCGGAGCGGCTGTTCTCGCAGGTGGGGCTGGCCACGCAGGCCATGCTGTGGCGCGCCGGCGTGCAGACCGTGCTGCCGCCGGGTTATCTGTGCTGCGGCTATCCGCAGCGCGGGGCGGGGCAGTTCGACCGCGCCGAGAAGACGATCACCGACAACCGCGTGCTCTTCCACCGCGTGGCCAACACGCTGAACTACCTCGACATCAAGACCGTGGTGGTGTCATGCGGCACCTGCTACGACCAGCTGCTGGGCTACAAGTTCGACGAGATCTTTCCGGGCAGCCGCATGGTAGACATCCACGAATACCTGCTGGAAAAAGGCATCACGCTGCCCGGTGGCACGGCCTATCTGTACCACGACCCCTGCCACAGCCCGATGAAGCAGCGCGAGCCGATGCAGACGGTGAGGGCGCTCGTGGGCGACGCGGTGATCAAGAACGAGCGCTGCTGCGGCGAGAGCGGCACCTTCGGCGTCACGCGGCCCGACATCGCCACGCAGGTGCGCTACCGCAAGGAGCAGGAGATCCGCCGCGCCGAGGACGGGCTGCGCGGCAGCGGCACCGTGGCCGCCGACGCGAACCTGAAGATCCTCACCTCGTGCCCGAGCTGCCTGCAGGGCCTGTCGCGCTACGAAGACGATTTGAAGACCGGCCTGCTGGAGGCCGACTACATCGTCGTCGAGATGGCACGGCGCCTGCTCGGCGAGCGCTGGCTGGAAGACTACGTGGCCCGCGCCAACGCGGGCGGCATCGAGCGCGTGCTGGTGTAGCGGCGGCTCAGTGGCGCGCCAGGGCGCCGAAGCCGGTGCCCAGCGGCTGGGTGTCGGCGAACTCGCTCGCGGCGTGGCTTTCGTTGATGCGGTCGTTGGCTTCGAGCTGACGGACCAGCTCGGCCTTGGCGCGTTCGCGCGCGGCTTCGGCTTCAGCGGCCGCTGCTGCGGCGCGGGCCGAGGCGGAGGCCGCCTGCACGACGCCGTTGCGCTTGGCCTCGATGAGCTCCTTCTGCAGCGCCTCGACCTGCGCCCGCGCTTCGAGCAGCAGTTCGTGGGCCTTGACCTTGCCGCGCTCGTTCAGTTGGGCGCGCTCGGTCAGCCGCAGGAGTTGACGACGGAAGTAGATCACCGTCGGCACGAGCGCCAGCAGGGCACCGACGGCGATGGCGCCGATGATGGTGAGGACCAGGGATAGCGACATCACGCGCTCCGAGCGACTTGTTGGAGTTGATGGGCCGCAACGATAGCCGTCGAACGCGTGACGGCGCTGCGAAGGAATGCGCGCACCCGGGATGCGAACGACCCGGCCCACGGGAATCGGGGTGCCCGAGGGGCCCTGCCGGCAATGCCGAGCGTGCGGTTTTCGGCAATCGAGCGAGCGGCGCAGTACCCGGCCGCTAAACTGAGCGGACTTCGACGATCGCTGTTGATCTCGGCGGAAAGCACCATGAACGCGAGGACCCACCGCTCACCTGCGCCGACGGCCGTCACGCTGCACCAGGCGTCGCGGCAGCTGGAGATCGGCTTCGACGACGGAGCGACCTTCAAGCTGCCGTTCGAGCTGCTGCGCGTGTATTCACCCTCGGCCGAAGTGCAGGGCCACGGCCCGGGGCAGGAGGTGCTGCAGACCGGCAAGCGCGAGGTGCAGATCGTGGACATCGCAACCGTCGGCCACTACGCGCTGCAGCCCAGGTTCTCCGACGGGCATGAGTCCGGCATTTTCAGCTGGGACTACCTGTACGACCTGGGCGCCCGGCAGGCCGACTACTGGGAACGCTACGAGCAGCGGCTCCAGGCCGCGGGCAAGGATCGTGACGAACCGATGGCGGTGATGGCCAGCGGCGGCTGCTCGCATCATTGAGGCCAGGGACATGGCGGGCACGCACTTCGGTTTCGAGACCGTCGACGAGCGCGACAAGGCGCGCCGCGTGCGCGGCGTGTTCGACTCGGTCGCGAACAAGTACGACCTGATGAACGACCTGATGTCGCTCGGGCTGCACCGCTTGTGGAAAGCCTACGCGATCGCCGTGGCGGCGCCCAAGACTGGCGACCGCGTGCTCGACGTGGCCGGCGGTACCGGCGATCTGGCGCGTGCGATGGCGCGCAAGGTGGGCCCTACGGGAATGGTCGTCTTGTCGGACATCAACGCATCGATGGTCCGCGAAGGACGTGAGCGGCTGATCGACGAAGGTCTGCTGCTGCCGACGCTGCTGTGCGACGCCGAGAAGCTGCCGTTTGCCTCGGGCGCGTTCGATATCGTCACCGTGGCGTTCGGCCTGCGCAACATGACGCGCAAGGACCGTGCACTGAGCGAAATGCGGCGCGTGCTGCGGCCGGGCGGGCGGCTGCTGGTGCTGGAGTTCTCGAAGATAGCGGAGCCCCTTCGCAAGCCCTATGACTGGTACTCGTTCCAGGTGCTGCCGCGCCTGGGGCAGTGGGTGGCGCGGGACGGCGCGAGCTATAGGTACCTGGCGGAGTCGATCCGCATGCATCCCGATCAGGCTGCGCTGAAGGCCTTGATGCGCGATGCCGGCTTCGGGCATGTGGACGTGCACAACTTGGCCGCTGGTGTGGTGGCGCTGCACGTGGGCATTGCCTGCTGAGGCAGTCGCCATCCCCGCGTTGCCGGACCCCCTGAATCCGGGGGGTGGCGAGGCGACAGTTCCCTTGTCTGCAGGATAGGCGCCGCTGCACGAGCCTTGAGAGACTGCCTGCCACTGGTTCGCGGGGTTGGAGGGGCCTCCGCGAACCAGTCTTCACCTGAGCGGGGGCAATTGCATGTTCCGGGTCTTCCCGAACAAGGCTTCATCGGCGGCGGTGCTCGAGGCGATGCTGGACGGCATCCTCGGATTCGTGGCAGTGATGGCGGCCGCCATCACCCTGCAGCTCCTGCCTGGCAACTGGCTTGCGTCGCTCATGGACATCCATGTGCTGGGCGCTGCTCTCGTGTTCGCCATCGTCATGGCTTTGTTCCAGTCGTTCATCGGGATCTACCGGCATCGGCTGAATCTCTTCCCGCTGGCGATCCGGCTCGGCACCGTCCTGTTCGTCGCCGGCTACGGCACCTATCTGCTGCTGAAGGAACTGCGCCTTCACCCGCATCCGGGCCCACTGGTCTGGATGGCGATCATCTACTTCTTGGCCGGCGTGGTCGTCATTCGCGTTGGCGCAACGGCGATTCGTAGTGTTCTGGGCGTCCGCAGGGTTTTGATCGTTGGCGCCGGGGATGACGCGCAGTCGGTGTTCAACACGCTGCGAACCGATGCGCGGCATATGCGCGAAGTGGTGGGTTTCTTCCCGACGGAGAGCGATGCGAGCACGACGGTCGATGGTGCGCCGCTGTTCGACCGCTCGCGCAGATTGGAGGATCTGGTCAGCGCCTATGGCGTGGACGAAATCGTCGTCGCCGTTCGCGAGCAGCGAGGCGGCGTCATGCCGATGGAGCAACTGGTGACGTGCCGCACACGCGGCACGAAGATCCTGGACTTGGCGGCCTTCTTCGAGCGTTCGCACGCGGAGGTGCCGGTCGACAGCCTGAAGGCCAGCTGGCTGGTCTATGGCGACGGATTCGTCCAGGGGCCCGCGCGGCGGATTGCGAAGCGCGCATTCGACATCCTGGCCTCCTCTGCCCTGCTGGTGATCACTGCTCCCTTGATGTTGCTGGCCGCAATTGCCGTCAAGCTCGACAGTCGAGGCCCCGTCCTCTATCGCCAGGAGCGGGTCGGTCTCGGTGGACGATCCTTCCACTGCGTCAAGTTCCGCAGCATGTGCACCACCGCAGAGAGCGACGGCGTGGCTCGCTGGGCGACCAAGAACGATTCGCGCGTGACGCGCGTCGGCGCGTTCATGCGCAAGATGCGCATCGACGAGCTGCCGCAGCTGATCACGGTCTTGAAAGGCGAGATGAGCATCGTCGGGCCGCGCCCGGAGCGCCCGGAGTTCGTGGCCCAGTTGCGCGAGGAGATTCCCTTCTACGACCTGCGGCACGGTGTGAAGCCGGGCGTGACGGGTTGGGCGCAGGTTAGGTATACCTACAGCGCATCGGTCGAAGACGCGCGCAAGAAGCACCAGTTCGATCTGTACTACCTGAAGAACAACTCGATCTGGCTCGACTTGCAGATCCTGATCGAAACGGTCACGGTGGTGCTGTTCCGCGAAGGCGCGCACTGAGGGCTCGACGATCCGAGCTGTTGGTCGTCGGCAACGACCCAGAGCGTTCGCGCTAGGCTTGCGGCGGCCAGTGTTGCCCACGTCACGCGCGCCCGATTCTGCTGACCCTGCCACACGAGGATAGGGGGCCGGCACCACCGCTGTGCCGGCATGGCGCACGTATGATCGCGATTCGATACTGCCGAATGGCCGAATCGGGGACGCGGCGGCACCTGCTCAACTTCAATCCCAGAGATTGGCGGCGCGACCCAGCTTGCACCCGCCGGAGGTTCCATGAACGGGTTTCTGAGATTCTTTCGCACAACGCTGACCGTGCCTTTGGTGGTGGCAATCTGGGGCTGCGGAACGCTTTCGAGTTCCCTTCCGCCGGCGCCGGCGGTGGCACCGGCGGCTGACTACAGCTACATCGTCGGTGCTGGCGATACCTTGAATGTGCAGGTCGCGCGCAACCCGGAGTTGTCGGTCACCGTTCCGGTCAGGCCAGACGGCAAGATCTCGACGCCGCTGGTCGAAGACCTGGCCGTGCAAGGCAAGACGCCTGTCCAGATCGCTCGTGAGGTGGAAGGCAAGTTGTCGCGATATGTGCGCGATCCGCAAGTGACGGTGATCGTCCAGTCGTACGTCGGGCCCTACAGCGAGCAGATCCGCGTCATTGGCGAGGCTGCGAAACCCCAGGCTCTGCCGTTCAAGCAGCGCATGACCTTGCTGGACGTGATGATCGCCGTCGGCGGATTGACCGATTTCGCCGCAGGCAACAGGGCGACGATTCTGCGGACGTCGGAGGGCAACAAGCAGTACAGCGTGCGCGTGCAGGATCTCGTGAAGGGCGGTGACATCAGCGCCAACGTGGAAATGCGGCCGGGCGATGTGTTGATCATCCCGCAGAGCTACTTCTAACGCATGCGCGTCAGGTCCGGACTTCACCACTGCGGCGGAAAGTAGAAGCCCAAGGCTCTCATGATCGAGCAACTCGAACAGGTCGTCACGCTGGGCTGGTCGGTTTGGCGTTATCGCTGGCTGGCGGTGATCACCGCGTGGGTCGTCGGTGCGGCCGGCGTGGCTACCGTGCTGTCGATCCCCAGCCAGTACGAAGCATCTGCCCGCATCTATGTCGACACGCAGACCATTCTGCGGCCGCTGATGTCCGGTCTTACCGTGCAGCCCAACGTCGAACAACAGGTATCGATGCTTGGGCGCACGCTGATCACGCGCGCGAACGTCGAGAAGGTCGCCGCGATGGCCAATCTGGACTTGTCGGACGGCAAGGTGGCCAAGTCCGATCGTCGGATCGAGGATGTCACCAGGGAGTTGCGGATTCAAAGTGTCGGACGCGACAACCTCTATCAACTGGCGTACCGCGACAAGAACCCCGAGGTGGCCAAGAAGGTCGTCGATTCGATGGTGTCGGTGTTCGTGCAGTCGAGTGTCGGCGCGTCACGGAAGGATGCGGACTCTGCCCGAGCCTTCATCGACGAGCAGATTAGGGCTTATCAGGCCAAGCTCGAAGAGGCGGAGGCCAAGCTCAAGGACTTTCGCATTCGAAACATCGACGCACAGAACATCGAGGGCAAGGACGCAACCACCCGGATTGCCGAGCTCGCGTCACAGCTCGATGCGGCGAAACTGCAGCAGCGGGAGGCGGAGCAGGCTCGTGAGGCAGCCAAGGCCTCGCTCGAAGCCGAGAAGGGGTCGCAGGCTGACACCGTCGTGCAGAGCCTGTTGCAGGAGTCCGCCATGGCGGCGGGTTCGTCTACGCCCGAGCTGGACGCGCGGATCGATCTGCTGCAGAAGAACCTCGACGCTCTGCTGCAACGCTTCACCGACGAGCATCCCGACGTGATCGCCGCACGCCGCCTCGTCGCCGATCTCGAAGGCAAACGACGCAAGGAGCAGGAAGCGCTTCGGCGGAAGGCGGCGGCCATGCCGCCAAGTCCCAAGCTGGGCAACAGCAGCCTGGCGTATCAGGAGCTTTCGCGGTTGCTCGCCACGGCAGAAGTTCAACTCGCGACTGCGAAGGCGCGCGTGGCCGAGTACGGCAGCCGGCTCGAGCAGGCGCGGTCCAAGCTGAAGGACTCGCCGCGGATCGAGGCCGAAGCAGCCCAGCTGAACCGCGACTATGCGATTCACAAGAAGGCCTACGAGGAGCTGGTGGCGCGCAGAGAGTCGGCCGTGATGTACGACAAGCTCGACGACGCGGCCGGCCTGGCGGAGTTCCGGGTCATCGAGCCGGCACGGGTGCCTGGGCGACCGTCGTCCCCGAACCGACCGTTGCTGTTGCTGGCCGCACTGGGCGCAGCCGTCGGCGCAGGCCTGGGCGCAGCCTTCGTGAGGGCCCAGATACAGCCGGTGTTCCATCGCCCGGCCGAATTGCCCACCAAACTGGGCGTACCGCTGCTCGGTGCCATCACAGCGATCAAGAGCGAAGGCGACGCACGAAGCGAACGCTGGGAGATGGCGCGCCTGACCGCTGCATCGGGCAGTCTGGTGGTTGTCTTCGTGCTGGGCGCCCTCATCACCGCCATGCTGCGGGGTGCGTGAGGATCGAACCATGTCTACCCTGATCGAACAGGCGATGCAACGGCTCGAGCGGCTGAGGGGTGCCGGCGTGAGCCCTGCCGACACTTCGGCGCCCGAGCGTCGGACGCGAAAAAGCCCGAGCGCGGGGCCCCGTGCCGTAGGTGCAGTCGGGCCATCGAAAAATGATCGACCTCATGGCGTCGATGCATCCCGAGCGGTGACATTGAACACCGACGCCATGGCGCTGGCCCGGATCTTTCCACCCGGCACTGGCCCAGCGGAGCACGCCGGTCAGTTCCGCATGATCAAGCGTCCGCTGATCAAGAATGTCGCGGACCTGCGCAACGCCGGCCAGCCGCGAGCGAACCTGATCATGGTGACCAGTGCGCTGGCCGGTGAGGGCAAGAGCTTCACCGCCGCCAACCTCGCCATGAGCCTGGCCACCGAGCTCGACCACACCGTGCTGCTGGTCGATGCCGATGTGGCACGGCCGTCGCTTGGCCGCATGCTGGGCTTCGAGCCGAATGAGGGTCTGTTGGACGTGCTCGAAGGCAAGGTCGACTTGCAGGAGGTGCTGCTTGCGACCAACATCGACAAGCTCACCATCCTGCCCAGCGGGGCGCCTCGGCCGCGCGCCACCGAGTTGCTTGCGAGTGACGGCATGCGTGCGCTGTTGGAGGAAATGGCCTCTCGCTATGCCGACCGCATCATCATCTTCGACTCGCCTCCGCTGCTGCTGACCACTGAGGCCAGCGTGCTTGCGTCGCATATGGGGCAGATCGTGATGGTCGTGAAGGCCGACAGCACGCCGCAGACGGCCGTGCAACGGGCCCTGGCGAGCATTGCATCGCATCCGGTCCGGCTCATGGTGCTGAACCAGGTGAACCGGAAGTCGCTGGGCGGTGCCGGCTATGGCTATGCCTACGGAGGCTCGGGTGCTGCCTAGATACGCAGCATTGCTGTTGCTGCTGTTGGCAGGTACGCGCGCGACGTTCGCGCAAGAAGGCGGCGAGGGTCGAACCCCCGTCTGGCAGCTCGGCGCGTCGGCCACCTTGTCTGCGACCGACAACGCCCAGGCTTCGCCCATCAATCCGCAGTCGGGCATCGGCACAGAGATTGAGCTGGACGCCCATGTGAATCTTCCCTATCGCCGGCTGCGTGGGATGGCCGACTTGTCGCTCTATGGCATGGCAAGCCACTCCGACGGTACGACCTATCGCCGCAGCGGCGACCTGCGGGCGGGCTTCAACGCCGAACTCATCGAATCGCACGCCTTTCTTGACCTTGCGGCGACCTATGGCATGCAGCTGGGCTCCGTGTTCAACTCGCCTGAGCGCTCGTTGCTGATCGACAACGACAACCGGCTCTATACCGCCAACATCACCGTGTCGCCGGTATTGCGATGGCGGCTCGGCGAGGGAGGCCGCGCCGAAGCCAGGTTGACCGACTCGACAACCAAGGTGAAGGGCTCGGATGTCGGCGACGTCCATTCGCAGGCCGGTTCGCTTCTTCTCGACAGCGGCGTGCGGGCCAGGTCGGCGACGTGGAAAGGCCAGGCATTCGGCGCGATCTACGATCCAGACGAGGGGCGCCGTACCACCGAAGCCTTGGTGAGAGGCGACGCCGGGTGGGCGTTCGATGCGGAGACGGTGGTTTCGCTCGTGGCGGGGCGCGAGGGCAACGACTTCGACAGCAGTCGCCGCATCTACAACACCTTGTACGGTATGAGCCTGGACTACCGGCCGAACGAGCGGACGCGTTTCTACGCCGAGGCGCTGCAGCGGTTCTTCGGCACAGGCCATACTGCATTGCTGAGTTATCGTCTGCCTCAGTTTGCGCTGCTCGCCGCGTCGAGCCGCACCAACTCGAGGCCCGGGCTGGGATTGGAGGATCCGAACGCGTTTCACTATGGATCGGCCTATGACGTGCTCTTCCTGCAGCTCGCTTCGGTGGAGCCGGATGTCGACCGTCGACGTGTACTGGTCATCGATCTCCTGAGGACGAACGGCATCGATCCGACGCAAGCCGTCAATCCACAGCTCACGACCTCCGGGGTACTGTTGGTGGAGAACCATTCCGTCAGTGCCACCTGGGCTGGCGTCAGGAACACGATCACGATAGCCCTGTCGGGCGGCAGCAGTCGACGACTCGATTCGCTCGTCAGCCTGCCGGTCAGCGACCAGTTCATCGCCGAGGAGCGCATCGACCAGGTGGGTGTGCAGCTGCTCTGGTTTCGCCGGTTGACACCGTCCGATGACCTGAGCGCTTTCGTCGGCTGGAATCGGGCCGAAGGCAGCGTCACGCAGCGCAGGGCCACCTCACAGGGCGGGCAGCTGCTGTGGTCTCGCAAGGTCGGAACCCGCTCCACCTTCAGCACCAGGCTGTCGCACCAGCGGTTCGAGGAACTGACCACTGCCTCGAGCTACAGCATGAACATCGTCGCGTGCGAGTATCGCGTCCGGTTCTAGGGCGATCGGTGGGCAGCATCGCGGTGAACGCGCCAACGGACAGTGCACGCTTGAATGCGTTGACCGTCGACGTGGAAGACTACTTCCAGGTCTCGGCGTTCAAGCCCCACGTGCCGCGCGAGCAGTGGACCTCGCGGGAGTGTCGCGTCGAACGAAACGTGGATCGCATACTGGAGTTGTTTGCCGATCATGGCTGCCGTGCCACGTTCTTCACGCTGGGTTGGGTTGCCGAGCGCCACCCAGAACTGGTGCGTCGCATCGTTGCTGGGGGTCATGAACTCGCGAGCCATGGCTACCAGCACGACAGGGCCAGCGACCTTGCCGAAGCGGCATTCTTCGAAGACGTCGATCGCGCGAAGAAGATTCTCGAGGACGCGGCCGGGGTGGCGGTGCGCGGCTACCGGGCGCCGAGCTTCTCGATCGGGCGCGACAACCTGTGGGCTTTCGATGTGCTGGCGCGCGCGGGGCACACCTACAGCTCGAGCATCTTCCCCATCCGGCACGACCACTACGGCATGCCCGAGGCGCCGCGCTTCGCCCACGATCGCGACCAGGGGGTCCGCGAGCTGCCGGCCACGACCATTCGCGTGGGCGGCGTGAACCTGCCCGCCGCCGGCGGGGGCTACTTTCGCCTGCTGCCCTACGCCGTCTCGCGCTGGATGATCCGCCGTGTCAATGCGGTTGACCGGCAGGCGGCGATCTTCTACTTCCATCCGTGGGAGATCGACCCGGCGCAGCCACGCATCGGTGGCGTCGGTGCGAAGACGCGGTTTCGCCACTATGTGAACCTGCATCGCGTGGAGCCGCGGCTGCATCGGCTGCTGGCCGATTTCCATTGGGACCGGGTCGACCGGGTGTTTCTCGACCAGGTTGTCCACTGACGCTCGCGTGTGACCACGATCAGGCGATTGGTGTCGACCGATACGGCGACCGCCGCGCGGTGGGACGCGTTCGTGCTCTCGAACGTAGATGCGACGTTCTTTCATCGCGCAGGGTGGCAAGGCATCCTGGAGCGCGTCTTCGGGCATGCGACTCACTACCTGTATGCCGAGCGCGAGGGCAACGTCGTCGGCGTGCTGCCGTTGGCCGAGGTGAAGAGCCTGCTGTTCGGCCACGCGCTGGTTAGTCTGCCGTTCGCGGTCTACGCGGGTGTCGTGGCTGCCGACGAAGGTGTCGCGACCGAGCTCGAAGCCGCGGCCGACGAGATGGGGCGCAAGCTGGGGGCGCAGCACCTGGAGCTGCGGCAGTTGTCGAGGCAGCATGCCGACTGGCCACGACAAGTGGTCTACGTGACGTTTCGCAAGCCTTTGCTGGCCGACGACGAGGCCAACATGCTGGCGATCCCGCGCAAGCAGAGAGCCATGGTGCGCAAGGGCATCAACAACGGCCTGATCGCGGAGATGGACGAGGGTGTCGATCGGTTCTTCGCGCTGTATGCGGACAACGTGCATCGGCACGGCACGCCGGCGATGCCCAAACGCTACTTTGCCGAGTTGCTGAGGGTGTTCGGTCGGGATTGCAGCGTGTTGACCGTGACCTCGACGCAGGGAAAGCCGCTGTCGAGCGTCCTGAGCTTCTACTTCCGCGACGAGATACTGCCGTACTACGCAGGCGATGACGTTGCGGCTCGGGAACTGGCCGCCAACGATTTCAAGTACTGGGCGCTGATGCGCCATGCCAGCGCGCGCAGCATCAGGCTCTTCGACTACGGGCGGAGCAAGGTCGGCACCGGCCCCTTCGCCTTCAAGAAGAACTGGGGGTTCGAGCCGCAGACGCTGCATTACGAGTACCGCCTGTACAAGCGCGACCGCGTGCCTTCGAACAACCCGTCGAATCCCAAGTACAGGCTGATGATCGAGGCCTGGCGTCGGCTCCCGCTGCCGGTGGCCAACTGGCTGGGACCTCACGTGGTACGCGGCCTGGGGTGAGGCCGGATGGCCAGGCTTCTGTTCCTTGCGCATCGGCTGCCGTATCCCCCAAACAAGGGCGACAAGGTCCGCTCGTATCACCTGCTCAGGCATCTGGCAGCTCGGCATGAAGTGCATCTGGGCACCTTCATCGACGATCCCGACGACGAGCCGCACCTGCCGGCCGTGCGCGCGCTGTGCGCGAGCGTGCATGTCTCGCGCATCCGCCCCGTTTGGGCGCGATCGAGAAGCGTTTGGGGGCTGGCCCGCGGCGAAGCGCTGACATTGGCCTACTACCGTGACGGGTCGCTCGGCAGATGGGTTGATGAGTTGATGCGCCGCGACCGCATCGATGCCACGATCGTCTTCTCGTCGGCAATGGCACCGTATGCCGCGTCGCTGCGGCTGCCGATGCTGGTCGACTTCGTCGATGTCGATTCCGCCAAATGGGCCCAGTACGGCTCCGAACGGCCCTGGCCGCTTTCATGGCTCTATCAGCGCGAGGGCCGACGGCTGCTCGAATACGAAAGCCTCGTCGCGCGGCGCGCTGCGGCCTGCTTCTTCGTCACCTCGAAGGAGGTCGAGTTGTTCGAGTCGCTGGCGCCGGATTGTGCGGGGCTGGCCTGCGCGATCGGCAACGGTGTGGACGCCGAGTACTTCGCACCGGGCGATGCACTGGTGTCGCCGTTTAGTGATAGCGAAATCCCCATCGTCTTCACCGGCGCGATGGACTACTGGCCCAACGTGGATGCGGTGACCTGGTTTGCCGATGCCATGCTCCCCGCGTTGCGGGCGCGATGGCCTGCAACGCGCTTTCACGTGGTCGGGCGTAGCCCCTCCACGGCCGTGCAGGCGTTGCGCTCGGCTGGCGTGAATGTGACCGGCACTGTGCCCGACGTGCGCCCATACCTGCAGCATGCCGCGGTGGTGGTCGCGCCGCTTCGTCTGGCGCGGGGCGTGCAGAACAAGATCCTCGAAGCCATGGCCATGGCGCGCCCCGTGGTGGCGGCCAGTGCCTGCGTCGAAGCCATCGATGCGACCCCGGGGTCCGAACTGCTACCCGCACGGGATCGCGACGACTATCTAGCCGCGCTGTTTGCGCTGATCGCCGATCCCCAGCGTGCGCGGGCCATCGGCCAAGCCGCCCGAGCCCGCGTGGTGGGCGACTACAGCTGGCCGGCCCGACTGCGGCCGCTCGACCGGCGGATCGACGATGTGCTGGCCGCCCGAGCCAGCGCGGCATCGTGAGCCCCGACCGGCGGCCGTTGATCGCCCACGTGCTCTACCGTTTCGACACGGGCGGGCTGGAGAACGGTGTGGTCAACCTGATCAACCGGCTGCCGGCATCGTCGTTCCGCCACGCCGTGATCGCGCTCACGGAGGTGACGGAGTTCAAGCGCCGCGTGCTGCCGACCGACGTGACCTATCTCGCGCTCAACAAGGCACCCGGGCCGGGCACCCGGCTGCTGCCGGCCATGTGGAAGCTGTTGCGCAACCTGCGCCCGGCCGTGGTCCACACGCGCAACCTGGCCGCATTGGAGATGCAGCCCGCCGCCTGGGCGGCAGGCGTGCCGGTAAGAATCCACGGCGAACACGGGCGCGACGTGGGCGATCTGGATGGCAGCAATCGCAGGCTGCAGAGGGTGCGGCGCTTGTACTCGCCATTCGTGCACCGCTATGTGGCGCTTTCCGGGGAACTGCATCGCTACCTGACGAGGCAGGTGGGCATTGCGAACGAACGCGTCGAGCGCATCACCAACGGCGTGGATGCGCTGCGATTCCGGCCCCGAGGCGAAGTGCGCGAATCCATCCCCGGTTGCCCCTTCGACGGGACAGACACCTGGTGGATCGGCACCGTCGGGCGCATGCAGCCGGTGAAGGACCAGATCCTGCTGGCGCAGGCCTTCTGCCGGGCCCTCGAGCTCATGCCCGCGATGCGCGAATTCGCACGTCTGGTGATGGTGGGTGACGGGCCGCTCAGACAGCTGGCGCAGGGCCTGCTTGTCGACCAGGGCGTGGCGAGGTTGGCCTGGTTGCCGGGCGATAGGGACGACGTGCCGGAAGTCATGCGCACGCTGGATCTGTTCGTGCTGCCTTCCCAGGCCGAAGGCATCTCGAATACCGTGCTTGAGGCCATGGCCTCCGGCCTGCCGGTGATTGCCACGAATGTGGGGGGCAATGCCGAACTCGTGACGGACGACGTGACCGGCTGGCTCGTGCCGGCGCAAAATGTGGAGGCTCTGGCGCAGGCGCTGGTGCGCCTGGCGAGCGATCGGCAACGTGCGCAAGCCATGGGCCGTGCCGGACGGCGCGAAGTGGAGCGCCGGTTCAGCCTGGAAGCCATGGTCGCGGCCTATCAGCGGCTCTACGAAAGCGAAATCTCGAAACGGCAACCTGCGATGCGGACCTGATCACCCATGTGCGGCATCACCGGCATCTTCGACACCCGCGGCGTGCGCGACATCGATCGCGCCGCGCTGGCGCGCATGAACGATTCGCAGCGCCACCGCGGGCCGGACGAAGGTAACCTGCATGTGGAGCCCGGGCTGGGCTTCGGGCACCGCCGGCTCTCGATCATCGACATCGCCACCGGCCAACAGCCGCTTTCCAATGAAGACGGCTCGGTGGTCATCGTCTTCAATGGGGAGATCTACAACTACCAGGAGTTGATCCCGGAACTTCAGGCACTGGGCCATGTGTTCCACACGAAGAGCGATACGGAAGTCATCGTGCACGCCTGGGAGGCCTGGGGCGATGCCTGTGTGCTGCGGTTGCGCGGCATGTTTGCGTTCGCGCTGTGGGATCGCAATCGCCAAACCCTGTTCTTGGCGCGCGACCGCCTCGGTGTGAAGCCGATGTTCTACGCCCTGCTCGACGACGGGCAAGTGCTGTTCGGCTCCGAATTGAAGTCCCTGCTGGCACACGGCGGCCTGAAGCGCGACCTGGACCCACTGGCGGCGGAGGAGTACTTCGCGCTCGGCTACGTGGCCGAGCCGCGCACCGTCTTCAAGCAGGCGCTGAAGCTCGAGCCGGGCCACATGCTCACCTGGCGCCGCGGCCGACCCCTGCCTGCGCCACAGCGCTTCTGGGACGTGCACTTCACGCTGGACGACCCGATCGGCGAGGCCGAGGCTTGCGAGGAACTGCGCGCCCGGCTGCGCGAGTCGGTGCGGCTGCGCATGATCGCTGAGGTGCCCTTGGGCGCCTTCCTTTCCGGCGGTGTGGATTCCAGCTCGGTGGTGGCCACGATGGCAGGCTTGTCGGACCAGCCGGTGCACACATGCTCCATCGCGTTCGACGACCCCAAGTTCAACGAGGCCGAATTCGCGCGGCAGGTGGCCGAGCAATACAGGACGGATCATTTCGTCGAGACCGTCAAGAGCGACGACTTCGACCTGATCGACACCCTCGCCCGTCTGTACGACGAGCCCTATGCAGACAGCTCGGCCATCCCCACCTACCGCGTCTGCCAGTTGGCCCGCAAGCGCGTGACGGTGGCACTCTCGGGCGACGGCGGCGACGAAACCTTCGGTGGCTACCGCCGCTACCGCATGCATCTGATGGAAGAACGCATGCGCAGCACGTTGCCGATGGGTCTGCGGCGGCCCCTGTTCGGCGCGTTGGGGCGGCTGTACCCCAAGGCCGACTGGGCGCCACGCGTGTTTCGCGCCAAGACCACTTTCGAGGGCATGGCACGCACGTCGGTGGAGGCCTACTTTCACTCGGTGTCGATCCTGCGCGACGCCATGCGCGCCGAGATGTTCAGCCCCGCGCTCAAACGCGCGCTCGGCGGCTACCAGGCGCGCGAGGTCTTCGACCGTCATGCCGCCCAGGCCCGTACCGATGATCCGTTGGCGGTGATCCAGTACCTCGACCTCAAGACCTACCTGGTGGGCGATATCAACACCAAGGTGGACCGTGCCAGTATGGCGCACTCGCTGGAAGTGCGCGAGCCGCTGATGGACCACCCTCTGGTCGAGTGGCTGGCGACGCTGCCATCGACGATGAAGGTACGCGGGCAGGAGGGCAAGTTCCTGCTCAAGAAGGCCATGGAACCCCAGTTGCCCGGCGACATCCTGTACCGGCCGAAGATGGGTTTCGCCGTGCCGCTGGCGCGCTGGTTCCGCGGGCCGCTGAAGCAACGCGTGCGCGACGCTGTACTCGGTGAGCGGTTGGCGGCCACCGGCTGGTTCGATCGCCGCTATCTGCATCTGCTGGTGGACAGCCACCAGTCCGGCCTCAGCGACCACAGTGCACCGTTGTGGTCGCTGATGATGTTCGAGGCGTTCCTGCGCAACGTGGTCGACGGCGATCTGCCTCGAGACTCAGCGCGCGCAGCGGCGGAGGCGGTCGCGGCATGACGGTTCGTGTACTGCACGTGCTGGATCACTCGATTCCATTGCACAGCGGCTACACCTTCCGCACGTTGTCGCTGCTACGCGAGCAGCGCAAGCGCGATTGGCAGACCTTCCATCTCACCAGTCCGAAGCACACTGCGCCCTATGTACCCGAGGAAGACGTCGATGGCTGGCACTTCTATCGCACGCCGGCGGCCAACGGCCCCGCGCTGCCGGCACTGGGCGAGCTGGCGCTGATTAGACAGACCGAACGCCGAGTGCAGGAGGTGGCATGTACCGTCGGTGCCAACTTGCTGCATGCGCACTCGCCGGTGCTTAATGCGCTGGCGGCGCTGCGCGTCGGCCGCAAGCTCGGCATTCCGGTGGTCTACGAGGTACGTGCCTTCTGGGAGGACGCCGCCGTCGACCATGGCACCACGGCTGAAGGCAGCCTGCGCTATCGCCTGACACGCTGGATGGAGACGCGCGCGCTGCGCGAGGCGGCGCACGTGTTCACGATCTGCGAGGGGCTGCGCAGGGACATCGTCGCGCGCGGCATATCCGCTGCGAAAGTCACCGTAATCCCGAACGCGGTTGACATCGGGGCCTTCGATCGCGGTGGCTCGCCCGACACGTCGTTGAGGGCGCGGCTCGGCCTTGACGCAGCGACCGTCATCGGCTTCATTGGATCGTTCTATGCGTACGAGGGGCTGGACTTGCTGCTTGCTGCACTGCCGTTGCTGTTGCAGCGCCGGCCCGAGGTGCGCGCGCTGCTGGTCGGCGGTGGACCGCAGGACGCCGCGCTGAAATCGCAAGCACAGCGTCTGGGTGTTGCCGACAAGGTCGTGTTCACCGGTCGTGTGCCGCATACCGACGTTCAGCGCTACTACGACCTCATCGACGTTCTGACCTACCCAAGACACTCGATGCGCCTCACCGAGTTGGTCACACCACTCAAACCTCTGGAGGCGATGGCGCAGGGGCGACTGGTGGTTGCCAGCGACGTTGGTGGGCACCAGGAACTGATTCGCGATGGCGAGACCGGCGTGCTGTTCAAGGCTGGCAGTGCTGACGCGCTTGCAGCGGCAGTGGGCGGACTGCTCGAGCGGCGCGCCGACTGGCCGGCGCTGCGCGCCGCCGGACGCCGCTACGTCGAACGCGAGCGCAATTGGTACGCGAGTGTCGAGCGTTACGTCGCACCGTACGGGCGGCTGGCGTCGACCGTCGCCGCGGGGGTCTGATGAACACAGCCGGCGGCCCCCACATCGTCGTTCTGAGCAGTCTATTCCCTAGTCAGGCACTCCCAGCGGCGGGACTGTTCGTGCGCGAGCGCATGTTCCGTGTTGGCGCACGGCTGCCGGTTGCGGTGGTGTCGCCCAGACCCTGGTTTCCGCTTCAGAGCCTATTGCGGCGTCTGCGCCCGGGCAGCCGTCCAGTCACCGCGACCCGAGAGATGCAGCGCGGGATCGAGGTTTGGTTCCCGCGGTTCTTTGCGGTGCCGGTGGTGTTGCGCCGACTGGACGGCTTGGCGATGGCGCTGGGCGCGCTGCCTCGGCTGCTTGCGTTGAAGCGGGAAGGGCGCCTCGACGTACTCGACGCCCACTTCGGCTATCCGGACGGATATGCGGCCAGCTTGCTAGGGCGCTGGCTCGGCGTGCCGACAACCGTGACACTGCGCGGAACAGAATCCCGCCATGCGCGGGACCCGGTGTTGCGCAAGCGCCTGGAGCGTTGCTTCAGGCAGGCGCAGCGGATATTCAGTGTGTCGGATTCGCTGCGCCAATTGGCCGTGTCGCTCGGCGCGCCGCCGCAACGCACCCTGGTGGTCGGCAACGGCGTGGACCTTGCGCGGTTTCATCCGCTGAACCAGTCGGAGCAGCGTCGACAGTTTGGTTTGGCAGTCGGGGCCCAGGTCTTGATTACTGTGGGTGGTCTCGTCGAGCGCAAGGGGTTTCACCGGGTGATCGAACTGCTGCCTGCATTGCGCCGGCGCTTTGGTGATCTGCAGTATTTGGTGGTCGGCGGCCCCAGCCCAGAAGGCGACTGGACCGATCGCCTGAGATCGCAGGTGGCTTCGCTCGGCCTCGAGTCTTGCGTGCGCTTCTGCGGCGCAGTTGAACCCGACCGGCTCGCTTCCTATCTGTCGGCCGCAGATCTGTTTGTGCTGGCAACGTCCAACGAAGGTTGGGCGAACGTTCTTCTCGAGGCTATGGCATGTGGTCTTCCCGTGGTGACCACGCGCGTTGGCGGAAATGCCGAGGTCGTCAGTCGCGACGACCTCGGTCTACTCGTCCCCTTTGGCGATACCTCTGCGTTGCAGCAGGCCATTGAATCTGCCTTGCTGCGCGACTGGGATCGGGCGGCGATCCGTGCCTACGCGCAGCAGAATACTTGGGACGCGAGAGTCGACGTGCTCGAGCAGCAGTTTTGCTCGTTGCACGCCGAACACCGCCGTGTCGCCTCCTGACGAACCTGCGGAGCCCTCGCGTGGCCAGCTTGTATACCTCCTTCGTATCGTCGGTCGCGTTTCCCTTGCAGGAGCGCTTGAAGGGGCACACCACCGTGGCCGTGCGGCGAGCGCTGGAGCAGAGCCAGTGGTGGTCGGCCGAACGACTTCAGGCGCTACAGTTCGAGCGACTTCGGGTGCTATTGACCGAATGCGGTCGCCACGTGCCGTACTACCGCGAGCTATTCAAGCGTCTCGGTTTCGATCCGCAGGCAGTGAAGTCCACCGACGAATTGCGGCAACTGCCGTTGCTGACCAAATCGGAGATCCGCTCCCACACCGAACGGCTCAAGCACGAGCGGGCGCGCGGGCTTGCACGCTTCAACACGGGCGGCAGTTCGGGCGAACCGCTGGTGTTCTACATTGGCAACGAGCGCGTCAGCCACGACGTGGCAGCCAAGTGGCGCGCCACACGCTGGTGGGGTGTGGATATCGGCGATCCGGAGATCGTGGTGTGGGGTTCTCCGATCGAGCTAGGTGCACAGGACAAGATGCGCCAGACGCGTGACCGACTGATGCGCACACACTTGTTATCGGCCTTTCAGATGAATGAGACCGCACTTGAGGGTTTTGTGATGGAGATTCGTCGACGCCGACCGCGAATGCTGTTCGGCTATCCCTCGGCGCTCAGTCACATTGCAGGGCATGCGCGTGTACGCGGCGTGGCGATGACCGACCTGGGCATCCGCGTCGCCTTCGTGACCAGCGAGCGCCTGTATGACGATCAGAGGCAAGCGATCGCCGATGCGTTTGGCTGCCGCGTGGCCAACGGCTACGGGGGGCGTGACGCTGGTTTCGTTGCGCACGAATGCCCCTCGGGTGGCATGCACATCACGTCCGAGGACATCGTGGTTGAATTGATCGATGCCCATGGCCGGCCGGTGACTGACGGACAGCCTGGTGAAATCGTGGTCACGCACTTGGCCACACGCGACTTTCCCTTCGTTCGCTATCGGACTGGAGACATCGCCATACGCGACAACGGACTATGTGCTTGTGGCCGCGGTCTACCAATGCTTCGCGAGATACAAGGACGCACAACCGACTTCGTGTTTGCTGCAGACGGTACAGTGATGCATGGTTTAGCACTGATCTACATCTTGCGGGATCTTCCTGGCGTTCAACGATTCAAAATCGTTCAGCACAGCCTAGAACGCACCGAGGTGTTCATACAGGCGGATTCTCAGGCTGATCGCAAAACCCGGAACCGCCAAATCGTGGAAGGTTTCAAACATCGACTTGGTGCGGGCGTGCAGATCGACGTGCAGTGGGTCGAGCGAATTCCAGCCGAGAAGTCCGGCAAGTTTCGATACGTCGTTAGCCATGTGGCGGCACGGACCGCATGCGTGGCTGAAGATCCATGCGCGACCTGATCATCGTCGCAATCGTAGTTGTAGGTTCGCTGGTGGCCTTGCGGCGACCATGGATCGGTGTGATGCTTTGGACATGGCTGAGTGTCATGAATCCGCACCGCATGTCTTGGGGCTTTGCGTACGATGCGCCATTGGCCGCGGCGGCTGCCGGCACCACCTTATTGGGGCTTGCGACCACGTCGGATCGTTCCTCCCCCTTCAAGGGTGCACCGGCGCTATGGCTGGCTGCTTTCACGGTGTGGATCTTCTTATCTTGGCTGCTCGGGCTGGATCCAGCCGACGACTACTACCAGTGGAGCAAAGTGACCAAGGTGTTTCTCATGGTGTTCGTCGGACTTGCGCTGCTTCATTCGCGCCACCACATCATGGCGTTGGCTTGGATCTCGGCCGGCTCGTTGGCATTGCTGGGAATTAAGGGTGGGCTATTCACCATTCTCACGGGCGGCAACTACCGTGTGTGGGGTCCGCCAGACAGTTTCATCGGAGGCAACAACGAGTTCGCAGCTGCTCTGGTCATGGCGATTCCACTGCTGCGCTTTCTGCAATTGCAGTTTCAGCCAGGCTGGCGTCGCCATGTGATGACATTGACGATGGTGCTGTGTGCGGCAGCTGCGCTGGGTTCACAGTCACGAGGCGCCCTGCTGGCAATTGGGGCCATGGCCGTCCTGCTGTGGTGGCGCGGAAACAGCCGCTGGCTTGGTGGCGTGGTGATGCTCATTGCAGGTGGCTTGCTGCTGGCGCTGATGCCGGAAAGTTGGAATGAGCGGATGTCAACCATCCAGACCTATGATGAGGATCGTTCGGCCCTCGGCCGCATCAGCGCGTGGTGGGTGGCGTGGGGAATCGCCAAGAACTATGTCTTCGGCGTCGGATTTGACGCAGCTCGTCCAGAGCTCTTTGCAGCGTACTCGCCTTATCCGGACATGATTCATGCCGCGCACAGCATCTATTTCCAGGTCCTTGGAAATCACGGCTTCGTCGGCCTGTTCCTTTACCTGGGCATCTTCGTCAGCACTTTTCGGATCGCCGCACGGCTGATTCGCGACGGCCGTATGCGCTCCGAAACCGAATGGTGCAGCCAACTCGGCGCGATGGCGCAGGTATCTCTCGTGGGGTACGCGGTCGGCGGAGCCTTCTTGAGCTTGTCGTACTTTGACTTCCCGTACATCATCACGATGCTGGTGGTACTAACGCGGGTTTGGCTTTCTTCCCGCGCATGGGAGCGCGAGCCTGCCAGGCCGACGCAACCGTTCCGTTCGCCGAAGGGGCCAGCCTCGCGCGCGCAGGGCATACCTTGATCTATGCGCAGCCTGTTCAGTTTGCTGTCACCGGGCGGGACGCGTGGTCGCTTGTCGATCCTGATCTTTCACCGGGTACTGAGCGAACCCGACGCGTTGTTACCGGAGGAGATCGATGTCTCTCGATTCGATGAGATTTGCCGTTGGGTTTGCCACTGGTTCAACGTCTTGCCGTTGTCGGAAGCGATCGAACGACTCTATCGCAAGGATCTTCCGGCACGCGCAATGGCCATCACCTTTGACGACGGCTATTCCGACAACCTCACGGTAGCGCTCCCCGTACTCAAGAGACATGGACTGCCGTGCACAGTGTTCGTTGCCACGGGCTTCCTAAACGGCGGATGCATGTGGAACGACGTGATCATCGAGTCGGTGAGGTGCACCCGACTGCAGCGCCTCGATCTGCGAGGATTGGGGTTATCACAGGAATTCGCGGAAGTGAACGACACCGTCGAACGGCGTCAACTGATTGGTGAACTACTAACGTCTGCCAAGTATCTTGAGCAGTCCGCCCGCGATCGCTTGGCCGGTACGCTGGCATGTCGCGCAGAAGTGGAGGAACCGAGACACCTGATGTTGACGAGCGAACAAGTTCGTGCACTTCATCGAGATGGCGTCGAAATAGGAGCGCACACGGTCTCCCATCCAATTCTGACGAAACTCTCTCGTAGTGACGCCTGTGGCGAGATCGTAGCCTGCCGCTCGAGTTTGGAGGACATCACCGCATCGGCGGTTAGGCTCTTCGCGTACCCCAACGGGAAGCCAGGAACCGACTACGATCACAGCACGATGGAATTGATCCGGGAGCTCGGTTTCAGCGCGGCTCTTTCGACGAAGTGGGGAATATCGACCGCGCAGACCGATAGGTTCGAACTGCCCCGATTCACGCCGTGGGATCGTACGCGCGCCAAGTTTGGACTGCGCCTGGTCAGGAACTTTTTCTGAGACAGAATCATTTTTTGATATGCGCCGCCTGTAGCCAACACCTCAAGTGGCAACCGCAAAGTCCGGCGCGTTCTTGCGTAACCATTGCTCCAGCACGAGCAGAATCCACACCATTTCGCCGAAGTAACCTGGGTGCTCGTATAACTTTGTCTTGAGCAATGTCCTAATGAACGTTGGACGTACCACGCCTCGGGTGCCAAAGCTCGTCAGCGAGTCCTTCGCGAGGGAAAGGAGTGGCTTATGTTGCGTTGTCCAGACGCCAAACGGTAATCCAAAACCCTTTTTCTTCTTCTCAATGATGGCGGATGGCAGGAAATCCCGAAGCGCTTGCTTGAAGAACCAGCGTAGGTCGCGCCGTCTAACTTTCCAGTCATTCGGCAATCTCTGTGATAGGGCCAAGAGCCCTTCATTCAGCATGGGGAAACCGACGTCTATGCCTGCAAGGGCACAACTTTCCCTTACCTTAGGGAGATCGCATTCGGCGAGCGTATAGCGCCAATCGAAAGCGAGAGTGCGATCCAGCGTGCTACTCAGATCGGGGGCGTCCCATACTCGTTTCTCTTCACGCGCGGGCCCGCCGGGATCGATCTGGTGAGCAAAACCCGGCTCCAGAACGGCATCGATCCCAAGTCGCAGCAACAGGTTGTACAGGTGCGTACGTTCCGGCATCGGACGTCGCGCCTGCTCTACATAGCTGGACGCCTTCCGCAGAAGTGCAAGCCTGGAATTGCTCCTATTCAGAAACAGCGGTTCGATGATGCTCGACCGAAGCCGCAGTGGCACCTTGGCATAGGCGTCGAACACCTGCTGCTTCGCGTATCGCGCATTCCCTCCAAACAACTCATCCCCACCATCACCGGCGAGCATACGCGTCACGCCGTCGTCCCCGGCCATCTTGGCGCAATAGTAAGCGGGCAGCGCCGAAGAGTTACCGAAGGGTTGATCGTACCAACCAGCTACGTCCGCGATGCTTTTCACTAGATCGTCGGGGGTTACGTAGTATTCGTGGTGATCGGTGCCGAAGTGGCTCGCCGCGATTCTCGCGAACTGCATTTCGTCGTAGCCAGGTGCATCGAATCCAATTGAGTAGGTCGAAGGCGCTCGCCCAGTCACCTCCCGTATCACGCCGGCGATAGTCGAGCTGTCTGTCCCACCGCTGAGGAAGCAACCGGGCTTGCCGCCGTCGAGTTCGGCCAACACGGCCTCCTTCAACAGTTTCCTGAAAGACAACTTCATGTCCGAGAAAGCTGCGGCTGCCGGGATATCGGCGTCAGAAGGTGACCAATACGGGCGTACGTGCGCTTCCGAGCCCGAAACCAAGGCGTAGTGCGCGGCCGGGAGCCTGTGCACGCCCTGGAAGATCGTGCGCGGGCTTGGAATGACATGGAAGAAGAGGTAATCGAACACTGCCTGTAGATCGATTCGGCGGTCCGGCCCCGCCAGTTGGTCGGCGCGCCCGGCAAAAGAGACGCGGCCGTCTCGAATTGCGTAGCACAGGGTGGAGCGCGCGAATCTGTCGACGCACATCAGCGCCACCCCATTGGGAAATCTATGACCGAACGCGAACGAGCCTTCGAGAGACTTGAGGAACGACGCGATCTGATCGGATGCCGCCAACGGATCAATGTCGGCATTGCAAAACTGAGAGAGGTCAGCCGGGCGCCCGGACTGCATAGCCCTGCCGCACTCCAAATGCGGCGCGCCCTCAACATTGGGGATGACTCGGGTCGCATGCATGCTATCTATTCCAGTCCTCGGTTGAAGTCGACGTGTAATTCGTTCTCATCACTCACGGCAATCCGAACGCACATTTCATACGCGAGGGCCGGTTCAAGGCAGCCCGACTATTTCAACGCGCGTCGCTACTGGCGCCGTTTCGAGGCGGCGTCAAGTTCACCCGGGCGCGCCACAGCTCCTACATAGGGGACGAGGACCGTCGTACGACTACTTGCGTGGGCGGCAAGCAAACTTGGCGGCGGATCCGGTCGTGCAGATGCGGACAATTCCAGTTCTGGCGCCTGAGGCAGCGTTCGAATACCGCGTATGGCGGCGGTTCGGTTCAATTGGACGCCGGCGCACTATCGACGGTGGGCGTCACATCCCTCCAGTGTCCGGAAGATACGAGTCGATTACGTAGTTCAGCGCGCGTGAAACCAAGCGCAGCCGCTCTTTGCGCCTGAACCAGCGCCCGATCAGTTTCGCCCAATTCCAAGAACATCATTCCTATATTGTAGTGAGTGAATCCGTGATCCCCTGCGGCGCTCAGAGCTGCTTCAACCTGAGCAATAGCATCGAATTTGCGCTGCTGCTTCTTCAGGAATTCGGCATACAACAGGCGAACGATAGTGTCCTCGGGCCTGAAACGGACCGCGCGGTCGAAGTAGCACTCGACAGGCCTGCGCAGCCCACGCGGTTGGCTTAGACCTGTGCGTTCCCACCACCGGCTCAACGCTGCGAGTGCCCGGTGGTGGTTCGGAAACGCACGCAGCGTGTAGTCGAAATCGCGACCAAGATCGCCCGTCTTGTCGTCGATCAGTGCTTCCACGGTTGGGCCAAAGTGAAAGCGTTCGACTATTGCCAACTTCTGGGCATGCGACATCGAGTCGCCGTCCTGGTGGCGGTAGGAATCTGCTCGATATTCGAACGGGCCAAATGCGTTTGCCAAGCTGCCGCACGCCGGCTCACTGGTTTGTGCCAACGCATCGCCCAGCACTGCGCAGAGGCACGCGGCGAGGCAGAGGAATGTCGGACCGCGGTTCGGCCTTGCTCGCCTCGTCGCGCCGCCGACCCCGGTTCTCGTCACTGGAAGGCTCTCACTAGCTTTGCAACTCATGGGCGCAACGGGGCCAAAGCGCTGTTGGTGGACAGTGAGCCAGGGAAGTGATCGCCGCGGTGCAATTCGATTGGCTCGCCATCAGCACCAGGAACTATGCGCCGCCCGAACCAGACGAATGCTTTGGGTGCCTTGTCCAACAATGAGTCGTAGTTCTGCTCCGCAAAGTGCCGGTCGTAGCCCATCAGCCACAAGGTCGTGGAGAAGATCTGACTATGGCTGTGTCTGGCGTTCGCAATTCCGATACGTCCCGAAGAGGCCATGCTTGCCGCGCTCGCCGGCGGCAGAAAAGCTATGAGCGGGACAGCGAACTCCTGCCACTTCGGGTGAATGCTGCAATGGGGAACTTGTTCGGAGGTCAAATCCTGTCCGTGATCCGACGTGTAGAACACAGCCGTTGTCTGGCGATCCACGTCGGACAGAACCGCATCGAAGAAGCCATGTTTAGAGTAGCTAATTGCCGCTACGTACTTCTGTTGCACAGTTGCATTCGCAAGCAATCCCGGCGGGTAATTGGATTCGTACGCGTAGTGCGCGCCGCGCAGAACGGCATAGATAAAATCGCGGCCGGGGCGAGTCAATATGCCGTTGATCTTTACGGCAATCGAACGGTCAGTATCGATACCAGCGCGCGCCGCAACGAACGAATCGATCAACGCGCGTTCTGGGGCAAACACCATGTTCTGGGGCGCACCGCTCACCTGACCGTCTATCAGGGTGGTGCGATAGCCAGCAACTTTCGCAAATCCCCAGATAGACGGCGTCGCTCGCAGATCCGTAGATGCGTCGACGCGGGCCACGTCGATGCCCCATCGGAGCGCCGCGTTGCTCGGAGAACTGCAGTTGCCCATTGATGCAGTCTCGCCGAAGTCGATGGGACCGTGTCGTTCCAGGTGCGATCCCACTGCCAAACGGAAGTGGCCATAGGCAACGCTCTCGTCAACGAGCCATACGATCTTCGCAAGTGAGCGGCCCGGCTCGGGCTTCACGAGTACCGCTGTCCGACCAGGATATCTCTCGGTCAAGGTGCTGGCAGTCATCGCATAGATGCTGGTTTCACTGCTGAGAGGAAGTCTCATCGCTCGCGTCACCTGGGCGGGCAATGCGATCACCAGCAAGATGCAAAGAGCCGCAGTCCAGCGTCGGGGCGTGTATCGATGCCACCCGTGTGGCAAACCGCGGCGGAACATGTGACGCGCTAACAGGAGCAGACCGCAGAAGACGATCGTCTTAATGGCCGCAAGTGCGAAGCTGCCGGAGAACTGCAATAGAGCGGGACCGAGTTGCCGCGTTTCGCTCAGCATCCACGACATCCCGCCCTGGTCGAGGTAGACCCCCAGGACCTGCTCATAGCTCAGGTGTACCAATGCGGAAACGCTTGCCAGTACCAACAACACAACTGCGGCGGCGGGAGGAAGCAAAGTGACCGCCAGCAACAGCATGAGCGCCTGCAAGGCGAAGCTGCCTGCGTTCAGTGCCGCATCCCATGGATCGTGCGCAGCAGCCAAGCGGTAGTAGACCTTGAACAGCAGAGGCTTGAAATTGACTAGGACGAAGGCACCGCTGAAACAGGCCAAGCCGGCGAGCACTGGCAATGCTCGAGTCGATTTTGATCCTTCAATGACCATGGGCGCCTATCGAGCCGAGACGCGGGGCACCGCGTCGTAAGTCAATGCCGTCCTAGCCCGCATCTGGCGCATACGATTCATCTCCTCGTGCGCGCTAGTCATGATCTGCGCAGCGAGAAGCATCGAGCCAAACGCGACAACCATAACGATGCTGAATCCGCGTGCAATCCTCGCTCAGCAACTCGGACGGCAGAGCAAAGCGAGAATCGGCCTCGAGCATGTCGGCGTCAATCCCCCGACTGTGGCCTGGGCCGATTGCGGGTTTCGGGAAGTGTTCGCGGATACCCGCATTGCCTAGCCGTTGCTGCAAGGCTAGGGTGCGCCCGTCGCCGTGCACGATCATATCGATCCATTCCGTATGCCTGCGCCTCAGGTAAGTTCGCTCCGATGGGCTGATGCGGGTCTACTGTTTGTCTTCTTCGCATCCGGCGCAGCAGCGCTCGTCTATCAGGTCTGCTGGCAGCGCATGCTCTATGGGGCATTTGGCATCGACCTCGAGTCGATCACGTTGATCGTCTCAGCCTTCATGCTAGGTTTGGGGTGCGGAGCGCTGATCGGCGGATTTGTGGCCGACCGTTTCCCCTCGCGAATCGTTGTTGCTTTCGGAGTCGTGGAGTTGCTGATTGGCGGGTTCGGAGTCGCCAGTCCGATGCTCATTTCCAACGTTGCGGATTCGTTCGTTCACGCGGGCCGCCCGCTCGTGTTCATGATCAACTTCCTGTTGCTCCTGGCGCCAACGACGGCAATGGGCGCAACCTTGCCCATGCTGGTGGCACATCTGCACAGGCGCTCCGGCAATGTGGGTTTCTCTATCGGGCAGTTGTACTTGTCCAATACCTTCGGGGCCGCGCTAGGTTGTTTGACGACTTCGTTCGTCGCCTTCCACTACCTCACACTCGACGAGACCATCTGGTCGGCCGCGCTGGTCAACGGGTTCGTCGGTGGCAGTGCGTTTACCTGGCTCAGGCGTGGCGCATGAATCGTGCGTACTGGCTTCCACGGCTGATCTCGTTCGCAACGGGGTTTCTGAGCCTTAGTCAGGAACTGGCGTGGATGCGTTTCGTTGCGTTTCTCCAGAAAGGGACGCCGTACGCCTTCTCGGCTGTATTGGCGATCTACCTATTCGGTATCGCCGGCGGGGCCTGGATAGGCAAGCGCTACTGTGATCGCCCGGTGTCCGCGTTAGCTGCGGTCTGTGGAACGATCCTGCTGATCAGCGGCATGTTCGACTTGGCGGCGCCTTGGCTGTTCGCGGAGGCCCTTGGCTTCGGCAAGATCCTGGGATACGCAGCGGGTGCGGCACTCATTGCGATATCGTCTGCGCTGAAGAGTGCCGTCTTCCCGATTGTTCATCATATGGGATCCCAGACTCAGCACGGCCTCGTTGGCCAGTCGGTGTCCACCGTCTACTTCGCGAACATCATCGGATCAACTGCCGGCCCGCTCATCACTGGCCTCTTCCTGTTTGACGTGCTGACCCTTCAGCAGGTGTTCTTGGCAGTGGGCCTCTCGACGATCGCCGTGGCGTGGGCCGTCCTATATTCGAACTCTGCGGCGACAGCTGCAGTCAGCGGTATCGCCGCGGCCAGCATGGCTGTCGCGAGCGCGTTGATCGCCATCGTGCCGCGCCACGAGCTGATTGCTCGCATGGTAAGAGTCACGCAAGTCGAACCAGCGCCAATCCGCATGATCATCGAGAACCGGCACGGCACCATTCACACCGTTGAGGATCCCGGCGGCAAGGACTGGGTCTATGGTGGCAATGTGTATGACGGGCGGGTCAACACGGACCTCCTCCACGATGTGAACGGCGTATGGCGAGCGTATCTGATGGCAGCGCTGCATCCGCATCCCAAGCGCGTCATGATCCTCGGGCTCAGCGCCGGTTCATGGGCGCGAGTGATTCTCGGAAGTCGGAGCGTTGAACGGGTCGAAGCCGTCGAGATCGACCCTGGGTACCTAGAAATCATCCGCCGATACCCGGAAGTGGCTGGGCTGCTTGATGATCCACGCTTGACCGTCCACATCGATGATGGACGCCGATGGTTGCGACGGCATCCAGATCAAAAGTTCGACATTATCGTCGCCAACACTACGTTCCATTGGCGATCGTATGCCACGCTACTCCTGAGCCAGGAGTTCCTGCAAATGGCCCGCGCGCATTTGGCGCCCGGCGGTCTAATGGCCTGGAATTCCACTGTCTCGGGCGACGTATTCAAGACGGCGCAAGCAGTGTTCCCGTATGTCTACAAGGTTCAGGCTTACGCATTGGCCAGCAATGAGCCGGTTGTGGTTGACCAGGCTGCAGCCATTGAAAGGGTGAAGGCGATGCAATTCGGTGGCGCCTCCGCGATTGCAGTAGATGACCCGCGATTTGTTCTCGCTGCGACGCGGCGGCTCAACGAATTGCAGCCATTTGCGGATGGCTTGGCGTGGGAGTCCCGGCCATTGGAGATCATCACCGACCAGAACATGATCAGTGAGTTCAAGTATGGATCGATACGAATCCGCCGCTGATGCAGGCCTACACCGAGCGCGGCCGCACGCCCCACACCGGGTTGTCGTCAAACCCTGCTTCGAATTCCGCGAAATTGGCGGCGCCAACGACCCGATCGTAGGCCGCCCTGGCGCCCGTCACGCCGGCATCAACGGCGAACGAGATTGCCGGGACCATATTGCCCCAGTAGCTCGTCGGGTCAGGGAAATAGCCGCCGACTAGGTTCGGAGGCGTCGTACTTGCGTCGTTGGCGTATCCGTGCGTCACCCTGAACACCTCGCCCCAATCGCTCAACCAACCGCCGCCCGGCGCGGCCCAATCGGGCGTCGGTGTGCGCGCCACGATCATTTCATACTGCGCGGCGCGCTTGAAGCTGTATTCATCGGCCCTCGTGGATCCGAGGCGGCCCACCACCGATTGGCACTTCCATACTACCAACTGGTCCAGTACTGATGCCGCGGCGCCCGCCAGAATCTTCAGTTCGCGCGCCTGACAAATGGCATAGGTCAGGAAGTCCTCCTGCCATGGCGCAACGCCGTAGTGCGTCGACTGCAGATCGCCGGCTGGTACGCCATCGGCATAGCTGCTGTAATTCTTTACGACTCCGAACGGGTTGCCGCGACCATACCGCTCCAACAGGTACGACGCGTTCTCCCCGAGACTAGCGACGAACTCGTTTCGCAGGGCTGTGTCGTCGTCCGGTGTGGCTGAAGCGCAGTAGGCGAGTGTGCGCCAGGACCATGCGGCGGAACGCGTTTGATGAGCGCCGGCAGATGGCTCAAACGTGCCCTTGGCTCCCTGGCGCGACGCCGCGCCCGTCTTGAAGTGAGCCGCAATGGCTTGGAACTGCGTCTCCTCCATGAAGTAGAAGCGACCAGTGAGTAGGTAGGCGAAATAGCCAAGCGCAGGTGCGTGGCTCGTGTAGTACTGAGGGGGAGGAGATCCAGAAGCCGTTGGCGTCGTGGTATCGCCGGAGCCAATGCTCTTGATGTTAGACGAATCTGCCAGCACTAGCCCGGTATGGGTGGAGAATCGAGGCACGCGGTTGGTTGCCTCGTCGCGGAAGTGGATGCCGTACCGCCCAGCCGCGTAGCCGTTGATCATGCACGCCCGCAGTGCTCGCGGATCGCCCGAACTGGTCAGGTAGGCTACGTCCCATTCGGGCAGCGGGCCGATCGACGTGTCGTACCCAGCCGAACCCATGTTGTTCGGGAAGCCAGCCTGCGCCAGAGGCGTGTAGCTCGCAGCTTGTCTGGTCCACAAGGCACTGGACTGCGACGTGTGGCCGCGATAGGCGGGGGTCAGACGTGTGGCCTGCATATACGCCGTGTCATGTGTCGGCGTGAGTTGCGGGTCTGTCCCCAACCAATGCGACAGCACGGTCCCCGAGGCAAGTACGGCTCTCTGGTGATTGAGCAGCGTCAGCGATTGCGAGAACCTCTGGGATCCGCCGAGCGTGAACGTCACCATTCCTGAACGCGCGCCGGGGGCGGCGACGAGGAGGTAGCCGTTCTCGATCCACGGCAGGATCTCGACGGCGCCACCGCGGTAGCAGCGAACTTCCAGCCAGGCGACCAGATGGGCATCACTGCCAATCGGCTTGCGGTAGATCCATGAACTCATCTCGCTTCCCGACACCCAGGTCAGGAACGGTGCGTCCCAGTCAGCGGCTGACCAGCTTGCGTTGCCGTTGGCTCCGCAGTCGACCAGGGCGACAGCGCCGGTAGTGCGGAGGTCGGCGGTGCTGACAACGCTGCCGGTTGACGCCGATACGTTCGATCGGAGCAATGGCACGACGACCGATGCCCCAGCGCCCACATTGACGCGACCCGAGACTAGCGCGAACTTCATTGACCCGTCGGGCCAGCGGTTCTTGCCAATGACCTGCAGTTCGGCAATGTTGGATGTGACCGACACGCCCGCAGGGACGTCGCCTTCGCGAAACGCCTGGCCGGCCGTGAATGGCAACAGAGTTCCTCCCATTGCGCTGGAGACCCGAAGCGTCGTGATGGTTTCACCCGAGGCCGGGCTTGGGGCGGGGCTAGGGCTTGCCGTGGGTGCCGGCCCCGACGTTGGGGCTGGTGACGGTGAAGTTGTTGGTGTCAGGCCGGGTGCGACTGTCGGAGCAGGTGTCAGTGCCGACGTACCGCCGATCGTTTCGCCGCTTGATGCATTGGTCCCTCCGCACGCAACCATGGTCAGTGCAGAAGGCGCACTCAATGCCGATCGAAGTAGGAACTGTCTGCGCTTCATCTGGTATGAGGCTCGTTCGAGCCGCGGAGTTTGGGGAACTGCCTCCGTCCTTTCGCAAGGACGGTGCGTGGCGCGGCGTACCGCTGCCGTGGGCCTTTTACTGGACTGTGAGTCCCTTTGGCACAGACGGTGGCGTGGTGTCAGGCGGCGCTGCTGAACCGCCGGGCGCGTGCCGGTAGAGGTACATCTTGGTGCTGTCAGATCCGTCAAACACGAGGAAGGCGATCAGGCCGTATGTCGAAATCGCAATGGCGACCCGGTCATCCACCGCATAACTCCCGCTTCGGAGTATTGGCACCCCGCTGGTCGAGAGGGTATTCCAGCGATTCGAAACGACGTCGTATTCGAAGAACCCGCCAGACACGCTAAAGAGCAGGTGCTTTCCGCTTGCAGGGTCGACTGTGAAGAGCGAAGTCCCGACCGCGACGGCTGCGGGTGCCGCAGCGATAACTCCCAACGCCCCCGAACTCGTCAACTTGTACAGACTAGAGCTGTCGTTGCCGCCCCCGAGTATCACTGCCTTGTACAAGGCGTTGTACGACGCGACGTTGTGGTACGGACCCATCGCAAGACCGGTGGCGAGTGTCGTCCACTTCGCTTGCGATTCACTGTAGAAATGCACCTCGCCTCCGCCCACGAGGACGACTCCCCCCATTTCTGGAAAGTATTGCAGCGCTACGGCTACGGCCGGGTTGGGGGCGGCGGGAAGCTGGGTCCACGTCTTGCTCGAGCGCGTCCACTTATAGACTGCCGTCGAATTGAACTTGCGCGCGTAGATGTTTCCAGTGGCGGGATCGAGTGTCGTAGCCTCGTAACCGTGCACCAGGCTATAGCAGCCTTGCGCCGGCGAGCAATCCCACTCTGGCTTCGCCTCACGGGTCCACTTGCCGGACGCGTCGTTGTAGGTAATGAACTTCAGCTCCCTGCCACCATGTCCCTGACCTATGTAGTGAATCTCGCGTGTATTGGGGTTCCACAAGCCCTTGTCCGCGTAGTTGAGGATGTTGTCGGCACAATCGCCAGTTGGTGGGCTCATGCAAGACACAAGCAGGTCGTAGCCCATGCCGCTACCGTCGCCCCCCTGATTTAGCAGTCGCCACTCGCCCGGTGCAAGCTGGGCTGCGGCGTCACTCAGTGCGCTCGCATCGGCAGCACAAGGGGCAGCGGCAATGCAGGAAAACGCGAGGAGGGCTACCAGTTTCCGATAACAGTTTCTCATTGACCAAGGACTTGTACGGCGGAACTGCGGGTACCTTCTGCCCGTAGCGGTCATGGGATCACCTTCGAGACTTGGGTCGAATACGCGCTTTCGTTGCCGGCCGCGTCGTAACTGGTGACGGCGAAGTAGTAGGTCCTATTCCGTTCGAGGCCCTGTACGACAAAGCTTGTCGCCGCGCCCACATCGACGCCTGCGCCGCGTGCCTGGGCGTAGGATCCCGACGCAGTGCTGTAGTACACCCTATAGCCCTGCAAGTCGCTATCCTGGGAACTCGTCCAGGAAAGCGCCGCTGTCCCCGTCGCAGATTGCGCTGGAGCAGGTGCTGGTATAGGTGATGATGCGGGACTCGGCGATGGTGCGGGCGCGGGGCTCTCTAGCTGGCCAGCCCCGTTGCTTGAGTCCTGGCCTGCCGGAGTGTTGCCGCCGCACGCGGCAACACCGCAAAGTAGTGCGGTGAGCGCCGTCAATTGAAGCTTGCTGTCGCGTTTCACGGCTGATGGTCTCAGGTGTGCGTACTGGAAGACTTGGCAACAACGCCATCGGAAAGCCAAATGAACTGGCAGTTCGGTCTGACTGTTGGGCGTCGTATGAACAACATCATGCAGCCACCCTAGATCAAGAATGTAACTGGCGGTGGGCACGAACGGCCGCGGCAAACGATCTTGGGGACCAATTGTTTCGCTTCTCACCGATCCAAGTGCGGTGTGTCACCGCGCGATACGTGAAGGGGCGCGATGTCTCAAGACCTGCTGAACACGTGCGTTGAAGTGGCGGCTCCTTCGATTCACATGCGCGAGTATGCGGGATTCCGACGAACAACCGGGGGAACGTCATCGCTACATGGCACACTGATTGGAAGGTGGGTGTGATGCAGCGCCATTTCTGTTCGATCTTCTTTTACTCGGGTTCTCGATGAAAGACAAGCCCAGCTGGGGTCGCTTTGCAGGCCCATTCAAGGAGTTCGGCGCGGCCGTCGGCTTGTTGTACGTTGCGCACCGGTTGCTGAGCGCACTATCGCCGCGCTTTGCGCTGCACTACTTCGAAATCATGGCCCAGCCCATCACCGGCAAGCCGCTGCTGGCATCTGGTCTGGCAAGGAATCTAAGCTTCCGCGAGTTGCATAGCGGAGACCCGGAGATCACGCTGATGCCGGCGCGCGAGGACATCAAGGCTGATCGCTTTCGCAGCGGCGCGCGGTGTTTGGCCGCGTATCGAAAGCACCAACTGCTCGGCTATATGTGGCTGGCATTCGAGCGCTATCGCGAGGACGAGGCGAGGTTCACGTTCGAGCTTGCGGCACCAAAGGAATCTGCGTTCGACTTCGACTTCTACGTATTTCCTGAACACCGCATGGGCATCGGATTCATGGCCATCTGGCATGGAGGCAACGCATTTCTGCACGAACGGGGCGTGCGTTGGTCATTTAGCCGCGTGACGCGATTCAACACGGCGTCACGCCGCGCGCACCTACGCTTGGGCGGCCAGGTAGTCGGCAGTGTCTGGGTACTGCAATTGGGAGTTCTAGAGGTCACCTTCGCCACCGTTGCTCCGTTCGTCGCACTAACCTGGCGCCGCACTCAGCGGGTGACGCTGAACTTGGTGCTACCAAATGCACCGATCCAGAATCTTCCGAAGTCAGTCTGATGCATAGATGCCGTCATGGCGCTTCTCAAGAGCGCTGTACTCAAGTAGTATTGGCCGGTGAGTCTCCCCCAATGCCGTGTCTCACCTGCGTTCGAACGAATTCGATGGTAAGGCGCTCTGCACCGGCCGGCCTGCCCGCAAGATGCCACATGAACATCACGACCGAGGCATAGATTGCCAGGCCCAAGGGGCCGGCCCAAGCGAGGTGCAAGACGGATACCAACGTGCTCATCGCCGTTTGGTACTCCGGAAGTGCCAGATGAAGCACGATCACCACTGCCGCGGCGCCTAAGGTGGGCCTCCGCACTGCCTTGACGAACAGGATCGGCGCGATCTTGAGTTTCCGCCACAGGTAATACAGAAACAGCGGCGTGGTCAGCAGCGAGGCGCAGAGCGCAGCCCACGCGGCACCGACAACCCCCAACGAGCGTTCGGCGTATACGAGCCACATGAGTCCGGCGACCAGGAGAGCGGCGTAGATGGCGTTGGCGGTTGTGACTAGGCCAGGGTGGCCGCGGGCAAAGAGCACGGAGGTCATCGAAGACTGAAATAACAGCAGCAGGCCATTGAATGCGAGTACCTCGATCAGTGGCACAGCCGCCATCCACTTCGGCCCAAGTATCAGGGCGACGATATACGGTGCAAGGGCGTACAGGCAAGCGATGAGCGGCAGCGCCAGCAGCGCCAATAGCCCTACCGCGTTAACGTAGGCGGCCTCTACGTCGGCTGGCGATTGCAGCTTGGCAAAGCCGGGGAGCAGCGCGCGATTGATTGGCGCACTGATCTCTGTAGTCGGCAGATTGGCTAATTCGAAGGCCACGTTGTAGATGCCAAGCGAGTCTGCTCCGCCGACGCGGCCAATGAAGAAGTCCGACGATCGCTCTTTGAAGAACCCCACCACATTGTTGGCAAGCAACCAACGCGAGAAGTGGAACAGCTCCCTCGCTCTAGCGAGCGAGAGCCTCGGGCGAAATGGCTGGATTACATAGCTGATGATCGTGCCGGCGGCTTTGGTGCACAAAATGCCGGCTACGAGTGCCCAGTAGCTTCTGAGCGAAAAGGCCAAGGGCACTACCACCAGGAAACCGAGAAATTTACGCGAGACTTGATAGTTGAACTCCTTGCGAAAGTCCAGCTCTTTGCGGAATGCGACGACGCCCACGTTCTCGAACGCGCCTATCAAGGGGCCGAAAGACAGCGCGACTACCACCCAGAAGAGGTCGGGCCGCTGATAGAACGTAGAGATGGGGCTCGCGAGCCCCAGCATCAGCAGCGTGATGGTTAACCCCAACGCCAGATTGCATGTCCATGCAGTGTCGTAGTGGTCGCGAGTGGCGCCACTTTGCTGAATTAACGCTACGTCGAATCCCATGGCTCCAAGGAGCTCGGCCATGGCGATGAATGAAGTTGCCATGGCGATGACGCCGAAGTCGCTGGGCGCCAACAACCTGACCAGGATCAGCGTACTCAGCAGGCCGAGGCCGCGCTCCACGAATTTGAACAGCACCATCCACACGGCGCCCCGAGCCATGCGACCTTGAAACTCGTCAGGCATCAGGTGTTCACGGCGTCTGGTTGATGCCTGGCCGCGCCCTACCAGAAGCCGCCTCATGTACTGGTTCTTCTACGGCTGAGCTCAACAGGTCGTGAATCCTGTCGACACGCGCGTCCCAAGTATTCTTCATGGCAATTGCCTGGCGGCTAGCAGGCGAGCACCGTTCGCTGCCGCCGAGCACACGCGTCAATGCCTCATGCCACTCGTCTGGGCTATTCGCCACATCGATGTACTGCTCAAACTCTCGGATCGAGGCCAAAGGCGTGGACACCAGCGGAACCCCACTCGCCATGAACTCATGAAGCTTGAGCGGGTAGCCAAACTCCATCCAAGTCTCGCGGCGATAGCACAGCAGTCCTACGTCAAGTGCTGCTACGCATGCCGGCAATCGGTCCACCGGCCTTGGGGGCAGAAGATACACATTGGGCATCGCGCAACAACGCCGCAGGGCAGCAGAGCTGGCTTCGTCCATGCTCCCAAGCGGGCCAAGAAGCACGAAGTGCCAGTTCGGCTCCCGATTGGCCAGGTCGGCAATCGTGCTGAAGTCCACTTTTCGATTGACGGACCCCACGTATCCGAGCCGCGGCCGCGGAATCCGGGCGATGTCTTCCGGCGGCTTCTGTTGGCCACCTTGCATGAACGCCAGTGCGTCGACACCGTTCGGAACGCATAACACTTTCCTTCCCGACTGCGCTTGCAGTGCACACCGAATCGGCTCCGACGATGCAATGACTATGTCGCTTTCGTTCAGGAGTCTTAGCTGCGCAGTTTCTAGTGCCGGGTTCCAGTCCGGAGCCAGGCTGAACATGTCGTAGGGGTGGTAGACAAGCAATTTCCGCTGGATCCGCTCAGCGTGGGCTTGCAGCGAGGGATGGAACACATAGCTCACCACGGGGCCGTCACCCATGGTGCGGAGTTGTCGCTGCCATCGGGCCGCCGCGACGCGCCCCACGGCCGACGCCCACAATGAACGCCCCGGGCGGTCCATCAGCAGTTTGGGCGGCCTATCGACCCAAACGCCGTCGCGCGCCTCAAAGTCGCCAAGCCAAGCCGAGGACGGCCATTCGGGTTTGGCACGATCCCACACCGTGAAAGGCCCGTTGCTGTAGACGATCTGATGCCGTCGCGCCAGCCGGGAGAGCAGCTGCTGGCGATTCATCCACTGACCGTCCCACGCATTCAGGGCGAAAGCCATGATGCGCATGGCCTAATGCGCTCCGGAAGGTAGAGGAGTTGAACCGTGCATGGGACGACAGTCTGCCACCTCGCCCTTAGGCGAGGTGCATTTTGTGCGACCCGCGGATGACCCGCGCTAGGGTACGGTCGTCGACACGAGGCTGGCCGGGTCGCTGTTGCCCGCACTTGCCGTCAGGGTGATAACCGAGAAGTAATAGGTGCCTGCAACAAGACCCGTGACTACGGCACTCGTCGCGGTGGGATCGCTCACGGTCACGGACTGCTGGAGATTGCCTGGACTTGTGCCATAGACCACGCGGTATCCAATGATGCCAGCTATTGAGCTGCCGTCGACATTGAGTATCGGCGGCGTCCAAGTTACCACAGAGGAAAAAGTAGGAGCAGGGGTCGGAGCAGGGGTCGGAGCAGGGGTCGGAGCAGGGGTCGGAGCAGGAGTCGGAGCAGGAGTCGGAGCAGGAGTCGGAGCGGGAGTCGGAGCGGGAGTCGGAGCGGGAGTCGGAGCGGGAGTCGGAGCGGGAGTCGGAGCGGGAGTTGGTGCGGGAGATGGAGTCGGTGCCGACGCGCCCGATCCGCCGCTTGAGACCACCGGCTGCAACGCATCGCTTCCGGAAGCACTTCCCTGGCCGCCGCAGCCCGCACTCAAGGATGCGACGGCGGCGAGTAAGCACGCAATGATGCGCAAGTCCGGCCCCACTGACAAGTCGTCGCGCTCCATTTCGGTGCGTATTCCTGCTCTTACCAAAATCTGCTACGGCAACACCAAAGTCCAGATTCCAAAGCCAATTGTCTTAGTCTTTGAGCCCGCCTTGTATCGTAAAGTGTTTCTCAGGGACAGGGTGCCGGTCCCGAAGACTACAGGTGTTCCTGCCAATGCCCAGCCATGGTCTGGGCATGCATCGCTGTGAATGGTTTCAAGTCGGTCGACGCGTGTGTGTACGATTGTGCTGGTATGACGCAACTCCCGAGCCCATCGGGTTGCAAGAGCCTCTGCTCATGTCAGCGTACGCAAGCAATCTCACCTCAAGGCAGAGCCATCATGAAGCGTAGACATCTGGTCCTGGCATCGGTTGGCATGGCAGGTGCGGCCGCAGGCGGCTTGAGCCGAGCAGCCAAGCCTTGTCCGCCGCCATCTGTCACAGTTGGTGCTAAGTCCGCCAGCACGGTCTGCCCTGTCCCAGCGACCGGCACCTACTCGACCCGATTTGGGGGCACCGAGAACCCGATTGCCGAGTCGGGGCGATGGGTAAACGGCAAGGCGGCAGGCCAGAAATGGAACGACGTGCAGACGTCCTCCGGCAAAGCGTTCGGTGCCCAGTTCGTCAGTCTCGGTGGCAGCCGATACGACGATTGCATAGCACACCTGAACGGCTCGTTCGGCCCAAACCAGTACGCACAGGGAGTGGTGTCCCGGATCGCCGGCTATCGCAACCCAAGCGACAAACATGAAATCGAACTGCTGCTGAGATTCGAGATCACGCCGAACAACGCGCGCGGTTACGAAGTGCTTTGGGGTCAGGACGGAGAGATCTCTGTTGTGCGGTGGAACGGGCCGCTGGGAAGCTACACATCCTTCGGCGGCATCGGCAGTTCGGCGTCCAACATGGCGGTGGAGGGTGACGTCTTGCGAGCAGAGATCGTCGGCAACGTGATCAACGTCTATCGCAATGGCGTGCTGATGGTCAGCAAGACGGACTCGACCTACAACACAGGTCATCCTGGCATCGGGTTCTGGCCATTGCCGGGGGCCACGCTCTCGGCCTACGCCTGGAAGGCATTTGAGGCGGGCAATCTGTAGCTTGTCATCGCACCAAGCGCTCTACGCGCTCCTCAACTGCCGCAGGAAGGCGAACAGCACCTCGTAGTGCTTCGTCGAGACGACCCGAAGCATGGCGCCGTAGACAAGCACCGACGAGCCGGCCAGTACCGCAAGCAGCGCCACCGGTGGGATGGAGTCGGCACAGAACAGCCGCAACATGCCAACCGCCCCGTACATCATGGCGGCGGCCAGCGCCGGAGGACCCGCGGTACGAAGCAGATCATCGACTGTGAGCCCTGTGTTCTTCATCGCGGCAGGGACAGTCAGCGTATAGACCATTGGCACCGCCACCAGCCACGACGTGCAAAGCCCGACCAGACCGAACTGGACCCCGATCAGGAAGCCCGCGGGTATCACGAGCACGTTGGCGAGTGTGTTTCGGGCGTCTAGCTGCCGGTAGCCCAATGCCAGCGATGTTGTCAGCAGCACGCTGAAGATCATCCGGAACGGAACGACAAGCGGCAGGATCTGCAGCGCCGGAACCGCATCGCGCCAGCTAGGCCCGAAGAGGACCAGCACAAGTTCGCGAGCGTGTGCCGAGATGCCCCATAGCAGCGGAAACGCGGCCATCGCCAGCAGCGACATTGACCTGCGAAGTGCTTCCCGCACGGCTGCGGAATCGCCCTGCTTCCTGGAAAACGCGGGCATCACGACCGCGTTGATCGTGCCCATCATCTTGGACATGGGCAGCGTGGCCAGTTGCAAGGCGACGGCATACTGGCCAATCTCCGTCGTGGATAAGAACGCGCTGCCGATCACAATATCAGACTGGACGACGACGAAGTAGCTCATGCGGCTGCCGACGAGTGTCAAGCCAAACTTGATGTGCTCGGCGATGCCCTCAGTTGAGAAGCGTGGCCAAACTCGGTCGCTGAACAGCAACAGCAACGCGCTGCGCGCCAACGCTCCGGCCAGGTTGCCGATCACCAGCGCCCAGACGCCCGCCCCCGCGACGGCCAGAGCCACGGTGATCGCTGCGGTCGCCACGCCGGTGGCCATCTCGACCTTCGACACGAGCCCGAAAGACAGTTCGCGCGACGCCATCGCGCTGGGAATGACGGCGAATGCGCTGACTAGGATCTGCAACGAGGAGACCGCGAGCGGCCCAGCCAGACTGGGTTCATGAAACCATCGCGCGAAGAGCGGCGAAGCGGCGGCGACCGCAACTGTCATCGCGATGCCTAGGAGAATCGAAAGCCCCAGGATCTTGCGTAGGTCGTCGCGGCCGATTCGGGGGGTGCGGATGATGGCGCCGCCGAGGCCGAGCTCTGCGATCGCGCTTGTGATGCCGGATACCACGCCGACCTTGGCCATCAGACCGTAGTCCTCCGGCGTGAGCAGGCGAATCACGATCAGCGTACATGACCAGCTGACCAGCTGCACCACGACTTTGGCTGTCGTGGCCCACTTGAGCGCGGAAACCGCGCGACGCTCGATCGACATCGCGGCCGGCACTCCTCGAGATTTACGCGGCTCTCTCAAGCCACGCCCCGCGCCAGAACAGCGGTTCGTACTGTGAGTTGAACAACTGCCGCTCTCCGGAGAAGTGGACACCCTGCAGAAGGTAGCAGGGGGTCTTCATCTGTAGCATGTCGCCGGTCACGATGTCGATTACCTGTGCTACCTCGGCTCGCACGATGGCGCATCTGCCGCAGTGTTTCTGCATGTCGGGGTCGAACCACAGGCCGCGATGCTTCAGTCCCGTATTGAGCGTGGCGCGCACGTCGGCCGCGGGCTTCACGCGCACGCGGTCCCCCGCGACGTAGGGTTCATCCTCCTTGGTGGGTTCGCCCGGTACGCCTTCAAAGGTCGGGAAGGCAGTGCCGCCACGCAGGCGCTGCAGATCGTTGAACAGATAGGTCAACCAGCCAACCGCGAAGGCGCGCGGCGCGACGTTGCCAGAAACCACGGGGCGCAGGAACTCGGCCACCGTTAGGCGATCGCTCGGCTGCGAGGCGTCATGCAGTTGCGTGAGCTGGCATCGGAACGGAGGCGTTGTGCCGAACGACGGCATTGGCGCTGCGGCTGCCGCGTCGAGCGACTGCGATGAAGAATCTCTCGCCGCCGGCGCCGGATCGATCCGCCGCAACCAATCCGCCTTCCAGATGGTGTGGCATGCGGCTTCGCACCGACCGTGCGCGCTCCCGTCGCAGTCCACGTCGATGAGCAGCACCGTGCCGTTCATGTGGCGCATTCGGCGTGACTTGCGATGGTCGAACAGTCGGTGCATCGAGCGGAAGACGCGTGCGCGCCGCCCACACATCCCAAGCATCTCGGGCATGAACGGCAAGTGATCGAGACAGCCACGCTCGTCGAGCGTGGAGCGGATTTCCGGCCACGACTTCACCTCGACTTCTTCGCCTACAAGCAAGTCATGGCCCAGCAGTCTGCGGATGAGGGCGCGGCGCAGCCATCCGGACCGAGCGGGCGGGGCGGCCCGCAACACCGGTTCGTCGCGCGACCGATTGAGGTGAAGGAACAAGTCGCATTCCGAGCGTTTAGCGCGGCGCAAGCGAGCGACCACGATCAGCGAAGCTGCAAACATTGCCGCGGCTGCGATGGCGGTCAGAACTGCCGCCGCCGCAACGGCCCATGCTGCGGGTCCGCTCCAGATCCGAAGGACAGCAACCGCCGCCGTTGTTGCCATGAACCCCGCGCTTGCGCACAGGGCAGCGGTCTTCAGGCAACTCCCGAATGCCGTCTTATTCATGCTTTCCAAATCGAATGAGTATGAGCCCGAGTTGGTCGATGCTGCACTTGTCGCCGGCCGGTATGCTCGGTGGGCCACAATGGGTCACGTTGATTCGGCCAGGAGGACATGGCCGCAATGCCGTCTATGCTCCTTTTGGAAGCCGTACCTCCCATGTTTAAGGCGCGTATCAAACAATTCCTGGGCTGGAACCTCGTTGCTCCTGTGGCAGATCTGGCGCAAGAGCTGATATTCCAAGGGATCTTCGACCATCAATGCCGGAATCATCGCATCCCCAACGACTATTACCCGCTCGGTGGCGCTGCGAGCTACGGGATGCTGTATCTGCTGACCCGGCTGCTGGCAGACGAAGGGTTGTCCGAGGTGGTGGAATTCGGTTCCGGCCAAAGCACGGTGTTGATTGATCGCGTGCGGCCCGAGAAAGGCTATCACCTGTGCTTCGAATCCGACACCGGCTGGCATGCGCGAATCAAACCGCGTCTGCATCGTTGCGAGTACCTTCTTCTGCCCATCGTGTCACGCACGTTCGAATCGGTAACTGCGAGCACATACGATGCGCCGCCCGTCAGGGACTTCGACCTCATCCTCGTCGATGGCCCGCACGGCACGCCGCAGCATTCCCGGTTCGGATGCGCCGAGTGGATCCTTGGCAATCGTCGAGAGTCGTTCGTAGCAATCGTCGATGACACCGGTAGACCCGGGGAAGGGCAAACCGTGGCCTTCATCGTCGAACGGCTCAGGCGTTCCGGCAAGAAGGTTTCGACCAAGCAGATGCGCGCCAAGACCGTGTTGACGGTCATCGCAGTCGGCGATCTGGCTCACGCCACGCAGTATTTCTAAGCAGCGATTCTCAGGCATTGGACGATCGTAGTTGGCGACGTGCGACCGACAACAATTCACTGACCAAGGCCGATCGCTGCCACAGCGTGAAGCGCGTCAGTAGGAGCGCGATGTGCCAGCGATCCGCGCCGGTCAGCGGGCAAGCGAAGAGAACTCGATAGCGCTCGCGAGCCCATAGCCAGTGAGGGAAGGCCATTCCTTTCGTCGCCGTGGGTTCAACCCACTTGCGCTTCTCCTTCAGAGACTTCACGCGCGAGATCGAGCCAGAGTGGAACCGGCGGTACAGCACAGAGCCGTCGGTCTGGTATACCTTGCCACGGAGCACGAGTTCCCACAGAAAGACGGCGTCCCAGCCAGGATAGTGAGGCCCGGTGCGCATCTTCAGCAGCGGGCCCGCCCGCATCAGGCCGTATGCCATGACGTGCTGGTAGTCGGCCAGCAGCGCCTCGCGGGCGCGTTGACGCGCGCTGGTCGAGCGGAAGTCGAGCGTCCGCGGCATCGGGCCGATGTCGGTACCGTCGTCGTCGATATTGCGCGTGTCGGGCGTCACGGAGAAGACTTCGGGGTCGTCATCGAGTATGGCGACCATTGACTGCAGCAGGCCGGACCCCATGACGTCGTCACCACCCGCCCAGCGAAAGTACTGACCGGCGCTAGAGATGGCCTCGAGAACGCGACGATGGTTCCAAAGAATGCCCCGATTTTCCGGCGAGCGCCAATACCGTACGCGTCTGTCGGCGACGGCATAGCGCTCGCAGATCGACTGGGTGGCGTCGGTGGAGCCATTGTCGGAGATCGCGAGTTCGAAATCCTCGAAGGACTGACCGAGGATGCTGTCGATGGCGGCTTCTAAGTACTTCTGGCTGTTGTAGATGGGTAAACCGATGACGACCTTTGGCGTGTTCACGTGATAGCCCTCGGCCCACGGGAATCGGATAAGGCGGACTGCGCCGCCCGCTCGCCGCTCATGAAGCTCTCGTCGGTCCACATGTAGCCCCAGTCGCCGTAGCGACCGCAATAGTGAATTCGCACATCGTCCAAGTAGCCGTGCACTGCCTTCAGCGCGTCGGCCCGCTCCAGGTCGAAGATGACGTTGGCGTGATCTACCAGGCTGGCGTGGCGCGACAGGATGCGGTCGGTGTCGCGCAGGATACCTGCCGTGCGCAAGTCGGCGAGCACACCGTCGACGATCTGCTCGCCGGACATCGTCAACGGCTTGTACTTGGACGAGAAGTACACCTCGGCCTGGATGCTGCCGCAGCCGGCTGGTGCGTTTTGCGCCGACAGCATGTGCGGAAAGCTCAGGCGGCTGAAGGCAAGATCCTCGTCGTAGACGTAGGTGATCTGTCCATCGGACAGGTCGGCCCGGTTCACACCCACGTTGACCAGCATGCACGTCGTGCAAGCCAGTCGACTGGCCGCCATGCGCACGTCATCGGGTACGCCGGCAATCATGTGCACCAGTTCTGGCAGCGGCACCGACGAGATCAGTTCGTCGAAGACCGTCACTTCACCATCGGCAAAGCGCAGCGTGCGTGCTGTCGGGTCGATGGCGACAATTCTCTTGTTCAATCGAATATCAGCCATCTCCAAAAAGCCGCTGAGGTAAGACACGAAGCCGCCCCGCTTGGGGTAGCGAAAGTGGGTGATGTAGTGCACCTCGGGATCCCACGGCGCCAACGCGCCGCGCAGCAGTTCCTCCAGGCTGGGCTGATACATGCGCGGCCCCAGCCAGTCGATGCTCATGTTGTCAGCTGTGGTGGTGTGGTACTTGCGCCCGTAGGTCATGGGGAACAGCTCGGCGAACCTGCGGCCGTAGCTGGCCACCAGCCAATCTTCGTAGTTTCGGATGGAGCCCTTGTCGGCGCCCTGGTTGCGCACGAAGTCGGCAATGATCTCCACGATCAACTCGTGCGGCAGCCCGTTCAGATGGAGTTGCACGGGGTGCGTCAGGCGCCGCCCTTGCCAGATGTTGTCCAGCTTGACCTGCAGTGCTTCATACTCGCCGCCGACCATCCGCGCAAGGATGCCCTGGATACGTTCGTCCTTGGTGAACGAGATGTGCGGCCCCAGGTCAAACAAGAATCCTTGGTCGTCGACGAACGAGGCTGTGTGGCCACCCATGAAAGCGGACTGCTCGTACACCACCGGCCGGATGCCTTCGGACCGAAGGTAGTACGCGGCCCCGAAGCCGGCCATACCCGAGCCGATGACGACGATGTGCTTCGAACTCACGGCGATAGTCGCAGCATCAAGCCGGCACCACGCGATGGGCGGCAGGCGCAGTCGCAGCCGGCAGCGCGACCGGCCAGCGGCGCAGTTGTTCCCGCCAAAGTTCGTCGACCAGCCGCGGGGCAGGTAGTTGCACGTCGTCGAACGAGATGGCGTGATCCTTGGCGACGTCGCGCAGCAGTACGCAGTCGTCTGACATGGCAATGGGCAGCGCATTCATCGCGCGCGCCGCCATGCGGTTGTCGATCAACCCGTAGGCACAGAACCCACCAACCCCGTCGAGCGTTTCGCCAGCATTCAGGTCGCGTTTGGCCACGGCCACCACCTCGCAGCGGGGCCCACCCATCGCAGCCACCGTAGCATCACGGTGCAACACAGCTCGGGCAATGGTAGACGGCAGCTGAATATGTGGCAGGTGGTAGGGCGTGTAGAAAACGTAGAAGGGCCCGTCGCCCAGCTTGTAGTAGGCGAGCTGGGTTCGCTTGTGGGCGTTCTCTTCGTGCACCACAACGAACCCGCCGGTGTGCGGCGCTGCGCCGACCGAGTAGTCGACGATGCCACCGTCCAGCATGGCCTGCGCCGGCAACAGCCCGGCCAGCTCTCGAACGTAGCCGCAGGCCGGGCCGACCATGCCGCGCCGCGCCACGCCGAAGCCGGTGGCGTTGGCAAGCACAGTGGTCTCCATCGATAGCTTGGTTGCATCGGCGAAGGAGGTGACCTTGCGGACGTCTTGGTCGTGCTGCTTTGCGAAGCCTTCCTGCGTAGCGGGCGTGCGGTAGTGGTCAACCATGCCCTTGATGTTGCCTGCGGCCACCGCCTTCAAACCCACCGATTGCACATAGCGCACCAACGTCATCGCCACGCCTGGCTCGTCGCCGTCGGTGTGCGTGAGCACGACGCCAGCCTCGTCGGCCTTGGCCTTGAGCAGCGGGCCGATCAGCGAGTCCAGTTCGGCGTTGACCATCACCACCGGCTTGCGGTGCGCGATGGCGTCGAGCACTACCGACGCTGCGTAGCTGACGCTCCCGGTCACCTCGACGATGATGTCGATCCCGGCGCTGCGCGTCAGCAGTTGTGCATCCGGTGTCAGCACCGGCATGCCGCGCCTGGCACAGGCCTCGACGTCGGTGGGTGACTCCACGGCCTTCCACTCGCGAATGCCGGCTTCGCGAAATGCGCGCTCCGCGTTCTCGGCTGAGCGATTGGCAATGCCGGCCAGCCGTATTCCGGGCACCGGCGTTCCCAGCTGCAGCGCGATCGCTCGGCCGGTGGCGCCGGCGCCAACTACCCCTACGCAGATCGGGCGGCCTGCCTGTTCGCGCAGGCGCAGCAGATGATGGATAGAGATGTCGTAGGCAGGTGTGAACAGGTCCATGGCACTTCCTTGCGTATTGCCAATCGCAACGGTCAGGCGGAGCCCCATAGTGGCCATCGGCGGTCCTGGTCGGAAAGCACGGTCACCGGCACCGGCCAGTCGATGCGAAACGCCGGGTCGTCATGCCGCACGCCGCGGGCATGCGCCGGTGAGTAGAAGGCCGAGGTCATGTACAGAATCTCGGTCTCGTCTTCGAGCGACAGAGCGCCGTGCGCGCAGCCTTCCGGAACGAGAAGCATGCAACCGTTGTCTGCGCTCAACCGTTCGCCGTGCCACTTCAGCCTGGTCGGCGAGTCGGCCCGCAGATCGACCACCACGTCGAAGACCGCGCCACGCGTGCAGCGTACTAGCTTGGCTTCCAGGGCCGGCGCTACTTGATAGTGCAGGCCGCGCAGGGTGCCAGCGAGGCGGCTGAACGCCATGTTCATTTGTGTCGGCGCAAATCGGACACCGGCATCGGCGAACTCGCGGTGGCACCAGGTGCGCATGAAACGGCCGCGATCGTCCAGGTGAGGCGTGGGCTCGATCAACCAGGCATCGTGTATCGGCAAAGGGTGGAACTTCACGCCGCGTGCTCCATCCGCAGGGCCACATACTGCTCGATCTGGGCTTGGCAAAGCTCGCGCGCGCCACCTCCTTGCTGGAATGCGCGGTACCACTGAGCCACCCACGCTATCGCATCGGGCACGGCCAGCCGCGGCGCCCAGCCGAGCTGGGCGGCGGCCTTGCTGGCATCGAGGCGCAGCGTCATGTGCTCGGCCGCATAGGCAACCGGATCGGGTCGCCACGCGGGCGACACCTGCCAGTGCAGGCCCAGGGTTTCGACGACCTCGCGCACTGTCGGTAGCCGAGCGTCCAAGGGGCCAAAGTTCCAGTCGCCGATGGCGCGCTCCGGATCGGTGGCCAAGACCTCGGCCAGGCGCAGGTAGCCGTCCAGGCAGTCGAGCACATGCTGCCAAGGGCGCACCGACCGCGGGTGACGCAGCAGCACAGGTTGCCCCTGAGTGAACGATGCCACGGCCTCTGGCACCAACTGGCGCGGCGTCCAGTCGCCGCCACCGATGACGTTGCCCGCGCGCGCGTGGCCCACGGCCACGCCGTGTTCCTCTATGCGTGAGGCGGGGAAGTAGGACTGACGGTAACAATGGCCCACCAGCTCTGCGCACGCCTTGCTGTTGGAATATGGGTCATCCCCGCCCAGGCGGTCGGACTCGCGGTAGCCCCAGACCCAGTCACGGTTTTGATAGGCCTTGTCGGTAGTGACGTTCACGACCACGCAGCGTAGTCCCAGCCGCCGCACCGCCTCGAACAGGTGCAGCGTACCCATCACGTTTGTAGAGTAGTTCTCGACCGGGTCTGCGTAGGCCTGCAGCACCACTGACTGCGCCGCCAAGTGCAACACGACGTCGGGCTTGAAGTTGTTCATCGCGACCGACAGCTTGTCGATGTCGCGGATGTCGCCGGGCGTGGACTCCAGTAGTTCGGCCACCTTCGCCAGCTCGTAGAGGCTCGGGTTGGTGGGCGGCGGCAGCGCATACCCGGCCACGCGTGCGTCCATTGCGTGCAGCATCTGCACCAACCAGCTGCCCTTGAAGCCAGTATGGCCGGTGATGAACACCCGCCGGCCGCGCCAGAAATCGACGCTCATGGCCGGCCCTCCCGAACGGGTCGCGTCAATGGCCGGAATACCAGCTTGCGACAATGGAAGGCCTCTGCAAAGCCGCTCTCCGCATGGCACTCCAGGCCGCGCAGGCGCATCAGCGCCAGCAGGTTGTCATTCCGGAACCACGACTTGGATTGCTGGCTGTCGAAGGTGGCAACGATAAAGCGAGCCTTGCGCTCGGCCAGAGTGGCCGGCAGCGGTACATAGGCGTTCGGGGTCGCCAGGTCGCCGTCCCACTTGGGGATCTCGTACGCCCATATCGCGTGGTCGCGGAAGGTTTGCCAGGTGAGGTGAGCGACGATGGCGTGATCCTGGTGACGGTCGTCGGCATGGTGCGTGAAGACGAGGTCGGGCAGGATTCTCTCGCGACAGGCCTCGAGCAGTGACTTGGCCGCGTCGACGCGACCGGGAAGGCGACCGTCGGGAAGGTCGTGGATCAAGACTTCGCCTCGAGCTGCAGGCCGAACGAACCTGCGCATCGAACGAAGCGCCTCGGTGCGTCGCTTGGGATTGGACGTGAGCACCAGCCAATGAATTCGTGTGCCTGGATATGCCCGCTGTAGGGTTAGAAGTGTGCCGCCGCAGCCGATCTCGATATCGTCGCAGTGGGCGCCGATGCACAGGATCTCGCAGCTTGGGGCAAGGCGCGGCAGAAGCGGAAAGGGCAGCATCGGCCGACCCTAGCTCTTCCAGACCATCCAAGGGCAGTCGCCTTGTGCCTCCATGCGGTCGAAGGCGATCTTGTCCTTGAAGGTGTCCATCGCGCGCCAGAATCCAGAATGTCGGTACGCCGCAAGCGCGCGTTTGGCGATCAGTCGTTGGAACGGCTTCTCGACCAGCTCATCGCCGTTCTCGATGTAGTCGAAAATGTCGTGGCGCAGGACGAAGTAGCCACCGTTGATGAGCAGTTCGCGATTAGCCATGCCGTCTATCGCGATGGCATAGCCATCCGCGCTGGCCTCCACTGTGTGGAAGCTGTGGAGATTCTTCACAGCAACGAAGCTGGCGACCGCCTGCTTGGCGTGGAAGTCCTCGATCATGAGGTCGATCGGGACATCGGACAAGCCGTCGGCGTAGTTGGCCAGAAAGGTGGGTTCACCCTCCAAGTGCTTGCGCACTCGCAGCAGGCGTTGGCCTATGTTCGCATGCAGCCCTGTCTCGACGAGGGTAATGCGCCAGTCGCCGATGTCGGTGGCATGCGGCTCAATCTTGCGCCCGCCATCGGACATGGTGAAGTCGTTCGACAGGCACTCGTTGTAATTCAGGAAGTACTCGCGAAGCAGGTCCCCCCTGTAACCCAGGCAGAGGATGAAGTCCTTGTGCCCATAGTGTGCATAGAACCGCATCAGGTGCCAGACGATCGGGCGGATGCCGATGTTGACCAGCGGCTTGGGGATGGTGTCGGAATGCTCGCGCATCCGTGTGCCCAGACCACCGCAGAACAGGACGACCTTCATGGCGAATGGAACCCACTAGCGAGGCGACGGCGCCGAGGGAAGATCACGGCATCTTGTAGCATTCCACGTTCGCAATCGATCCTGCACCCAAGGGTGGTGCCGAGCCGCGAACTCTAACGGACGGGAGGCGGCGAAGCTGGCTGTCACGTCAGTGGCACTCCGGGACTCGCAATGTCGGCCTCCAAAATCAAGCTGTCGGCAACGAACTTCGCCGCCCAGTTCGGGTACTCGTACGCTCCGTATTCCCCGTTGATCGGGAACGAGCCGCGGATGGCGCCCACTTGGTCGGCTGCGCCCGAGAGTGCCACAGTCCGTCGGAGGTAGCGGTTGGCCTTTCGCGCGGGTTCAAGGTAGTCGGCGCGTCCAGCGAGTCTAGCAAGCAGCATCCAGCAGGCTGCCACCTGGGCGGTCCCGGTCAGACAAGCCCAATCAACCACGGCTTGCCAGTTCCGGTCGAGCATGCCCGGCAGGTAGCCATCGTCGGCCAGCGCGCTGCACAGGCCGTCAGCCGTACGTTGCGCCGAATCAATCAGCTGGGGGTCGGGCGCGAGGCGATGGGCCTCGATCACGCCACGCAACGCATAGCCCAGCGTGTGCGTGATCGGTGCTGGGGCGCCGCTCAAGTCGCAGCGCGAAAACCATCCGTTGGCCGGCAGATCGTCGATCGCCCAGCGCACGTTGCGCAGGCCAGCTTCGCGATAGCCTCGGCCCGGATCCACGCGCTCGGCCTCAAACAAGCCCCAGGCCACGTGCGTTTCGTACTGCTTGTCGCCTTTCGCTGCGAACGGCGACTCATGCTTGCGCCAGGCGCCGTCAGCGTCCTGGGTGGCGACCAGCCAATCGGCCGCGCGGCGCATCGGTGCAAGGTAGCGGCCGGTTTCAGCTTGTGCGGCCGCCAAACCGAGCAGGATCTGTCCCGTGTTGAAAGTAACAGGGACTACTGGCTTGGAGTCGATCTTCCCGCCCTGAAACCCGCCGCAGGGTAACTGGATGCGGACCAGCCAGTCGGTCATACGGAGAGCGCGCTCGTGAAAAGAACGCTGCCCGGTGCGCCTGGCGTAGTCGAGAAATGTGGGGATGATGTAGCCGGTCGTCTCAGGGTAGGACGTCGCCCAACCCTTGAGTAGGCTGAAGTCGCGGGCCACTCCACCATCGTGGCTGGCCGACACATCCTGCGCCCGACACAGCCAGCCCATCACCGCCGGCAGCACCCGCTCGGTCCCCGGATCTTCGACTGGGAGGCCGGCGGCATCGCGACGCGCGGAGTCTCGCGCGGCCTTGGGAATCGCCACGCGGCCCATCATCAGCTTGATTGCCCGCTTCATTGGTCGTGTTCCCGCAGTTGGGCTATTTCAGCTGCGGGCGAATGCCCTTCAATACTTTGATTGCGCGAGCCTCAGTCGACAATCCGCGCCCCACCGTCAATCACCAGCGTCTGGCCAACGATGCCAGTCGACGCCGGGCTGACGAGGAACCGAACCAAGCGCGCCACCTCCGGCGGCGTCACCAAACGCCCCATCGGCGTCCGGGCGGCGCCCTCCGCGGCGCGGCGCTCGTTGTCGGGAAAGCTGTCCCACGCCTCCGTCATCACGCCTCCCGGCGACACGATGTTCACGCGGACGCCATGCGGTGCCAGCTCGGCCGCGAGGTGGCGGCAAAGCGCCTCCAGCGCACCCTTCGAACTTCCAATTGCGGCATAAGAAGGCACCGCACGCACCGCGCCGGCCGATGACAGCGCCACGACGGCCGAACCATCACCGAGCGCCGGGCGCAGCGCCTGCACCAGCTCGAAGAAGGCGCGCACGTTCAACGCCATCGTGAAGTCCCAATGGCGCAGCGTGAGTTGCTCGAACGGGCGGTGCACTCCACTGGCGGCTGCGTGGACGACCGACAGCTTGCCCGGCGGCAACGCGGCCAGCCGCTCCTGCACCGCGGCCATGCCTTTGGGCGAACTCAGGTCGCCGCGAAGCACCTCAACCTGCAGAAATTCTGCCGCCGCCGCATCGGTGAGCGCCTGGGCAGCGGCATCGTTGCGTGCGTAGTTGGCCACCACGCTTGCGCCGGCACGCGCAAGTTCCAGCGAAATGGCGCGGCCTATGCCTCGCGTCCCGCCCGTGACGAGCACGGTTTGCCCGCCGAGTTGGAACATCTCGCTCATGTCGACTGGCCGCTCTTTGCAAGAAAGGCGTCGAGCTGTGCGTCGGCAAAGCCGGGCGCGAAGTTCTCGACGGGCATGAAGGTGAACATCAGTTTGCACTGCGCCACCACGCGGCCTCGCACCTCGATCTCACACTCGGCGTTCGCGAATCGCGGCTTGCTTGTTACGATCGTGCCGCGCAACGTGCACGCGTCACCTGGCTTGACCCAGTCGCGAAACGTGGCCGACTGTATGCATCCCAGGAGCGCCTTCTCCCGAGGCACTCGCACCGCGTCGAGCGCCTTGGCCGCGGCCTGTCCCATCATCTCGGTGAGCAGCACACCGGGCATGACCGGGAAGCCGGGAAAATGGTCCCGGAACAGCTCGAGGTCCGCAGGAACCGTCGTGTGCGCCAGCACTCGGCGCCCCGGCTCCAGTTCTTCGATTCGGTCGACCAGCAGGAAGCGCATGGTTCAGCTCGGTCTCCTGCCGGCTCGAGTTTTTTCGATGCTGGAGATTAGCCCAAGACCCGGTCGGATTTCATCCCGTGTCTGCCACCCCGGATCCCCCGCCTTGCGGGATCCCGGGGCAAGCGTGACACCCTGCCGGGCGATCAGGCCGGCGGCATGTCGTAGAACAGCTTGCCGCGGCGCAGCAGTTCGTCGGTACAGGTCAATGCATCGCGCACGCGCACTGCGAGCAGTTCCGACGCACCGACGCGCGCGCGCCGCACTAGCTTCCGCGCCCGCAGTTCGTCGTACAGCCGCTCCGGCCGGCGGCGCTGGATGGCGTCCCGCGCGAACGCGTAGGTGCGAACGATCCGCACCAGGCCATCGGCGTCGACTACGGGTGAATCGAACGGCTGTTCGGTGTACAGCGGGAACGGCAGGCTCGAGCACACGTGGTGCTCCAGATAGTGGAAGAACGTGAACGTGTCGATGGGTACGTTGAAGAACACCGAGCAGCCATCGAGCTTGAGGAGTTCCTCGAACGGCGTGCCGGGCCCGCAGGGATACAGGCACTCGGGGTGCGCATCGACGATCTGCCGCGCGCGCGGGCCGTGCACCAGGATCGGGTGCGTCGGATGAAGGCTTCGCAGCACATCGCCTCGCCGACGGAAGGTCTCCGACACCAGGCCCATCATCGAGGGTGTTCGGCGCACGTCGAATCGCCGTCCGCTCTGGAGCCAGTCCAGCGATGCCGTCCGATACGGCAGCGATACCATCATGAGGTGGCCCTGGGGCCTGACCGCTTCGACAAAGCTGTCGATCAACTCCGGGATCGTTCCGCGAAAACCGTTGGCGCCGGAAAAGGCACTATGCAGCATCACGCAATCACCGGGCCGGACGCCGATGCGGCGCAACGCGGCGAGGAGCTCAGGTGGCCCGTATGCGCCGAAGCGCTGTGCCCACGCTACCCGCCATCGCGAACGCTGCGTCTTCGCCGCCTGTTTCAAGGTTTGCAGCAGCGTCATTTTCGAGGGGTGGCGGTCAAGACGAAGGAGACGATCGCTTGTTTCCAAGTCGCAAGCGGCTGCGCACTTACGCTTGGACTCCTGGTCGATGAGGTGCCATTTGACGCGAGACTCGGTTACTGAGCGGTAACGCGCTCGAGCAGGCGTGCGAACGCCTCGCTGCGCGCCAGGCGCGAGGCGCCGTGCACCGCTGCGGCGTTCGGCACATGGGCCTGTCCGGAGCGCAGGTCTCGCAGAAAGACTTCCATCGCACGAACGATCGCGTCTGCGGACTCCAGCGCTGCCAAGTGATTGAAGCCTGCGGAGCGCAGTACGCCAGCCGTGTCACCGCGCGGGTCTGTCAGGCCCAGAATGGGCCGGCCGGCACGGATGTACTCGTAGACCTTGGCCGGAATCTGCTCGTTGCAGTTGTTGGCTTGCAGCACGAGCAGGCCGTCGGCGCGCAGCATCTCTTCGAGCGCCTTCTGGTAGGGCACGGCCGGCCATGTCTCTACGTAGGCTTGCACGCCGTGTTCGGCGGCCAGACGATTGATCAGGTCGTCTTCCACCGCGGCTCGGAAGCGCAGCTGCAAGGCGCCGGGTGCGATGGTGCCGGCGTCGTGCAGGCGACGCAGCGCGATCATCAGCTGAGTAGGGTCCCGCTCGCTAGGGTAAACAATGCCGCTGTGCAGCAGTGTGATCGCACCCGGATTCAATCGCCCCAAGGCCGCGATGGCATCAAGGTCGACACTGGCGAAACTCGCTTCGTCGAAACCGTTTTCCAGCACGTCTATGCGGTAAGCTGCCTGGGGATAGCGTCTCCGATACTCGGCCGCGGCGCCGGGCGTCGTGAAGGTGCTGGCAACGGCCGTGAGCAGTGCATTGCGCTCTATGCGGTCGTAGCTTGCCCAGGTCAACGGATCAGATGGATAGCCTTCCTGGGCCATCGGATCACGGAAGTCGGCGATCCACGGCAGGCCGCTCCTTCGCTGAAGCTCGGCGCCGATGACGTGTGCGGTAGCTATCGGGTAAGTGCTCCAGATCGCACTCGGTCGGTGGCGGCGAATCAACGCCATGCCTCGGCGCACGGCGTCGAAGCGCCAGCTTATCCAACGGTCCGGCCGGGCCATTGCACCCACGTAGCGGCCGCTGACGGACAGATGCCGCGCAGTGTCCAGCGCGAAGGCGCGCTCCACCACTGTGTCGGGTGGCACTTCAGGCAGCAGGTCGTTGCTCGTACTCTCATAGGCACGCAGCTGTGCCGTCAGCACAAGCGGAGTCCAACCTAGCGCCGGCAGGTGCTGCACGAAGCGCAGCGTGCGCTGGATTCCGCTGCTGCCCGCCAGAGGTGGAAAGTGGTAGGCCACCAGCAGCACGCTGCGTCGTGACACTGTGTTTCTCATTTGCCTAACCAAGTGCCGAGGTCTTCGACAGCGGTGCAACCGACCCTGGTATGCGGCGACCGTTGATGTTCAGCCGCACACTCAAGGCAGGCATACCTCGGTTAGCCACACGATGCTGGCTTGCTCCAATTGTCGCCGGTGAATCGAAGCAGAGAATGTGTGATCGGCGCCCGGCAGATCGAACCGGCGCACCTGCGGGAGCGCCAAGGCCTGCCGCCAAACGGAGTCTCCTGCGGCGTGATCTGCAAATTCCCGCGCCGTGTAGTCCTCACCGCTCAATACCACGAGCGCCGGGCCAGGCAGCGCGGCCAGCGCACGTGCCATCCGCCGCTGATAGCTTGCGTCGGCCGCGCCTTCGGCGGCATTCGCGTGGGCGTGACGACCAAACTGCGCTCGCAGCTTGGCAAAGGCTTCGCTTAGCGCGCTGCGCGCGACCTCACCCCGAAGCAGCTTGCTCCAGAAGCCGATGTCGGTGAGGCGTCGAAGATAGTAGTGGCGCACCACCATGCGGGCCTGGCTTTCGGCCGAGCGTATCCAAGGGTTCAGCAGGGCAACGCCGTGTACCCGCGGGTCCGGCCGCGCGTCGAGATACAGCAGGGCGGCCGAGGCGCCGTCGCACAAGCCGGCAAGCACCACGCGGCGGATGTTCGTACGTGCCGTGAAGACATCAATGGCCGCGGCAATGTCGTCGTCGATCTCGGTGAAGCTTCGCTGTTCTCCGCCGGCGTCGCCCATGCCACGCACGTCGAATCGCATCGAGGGCATGCCGGCAGTAGCAATGGCGCGCGACCACAGCACGAATTGGCGGTGGCTGCCCGCACGATACTGAGGCCCGCCGACGACGATGACGACACCCAGGTCGCCGCAGGGCGTCGCGGGCCTTGACACGATCCCCGGCAACAGGTCACCGCCGCAGCGGAAGGTCAGCACTTCCTCGACGACCGAATCGTTCACGCTGGGTCGAGTTCCATGGCGGCCTGCGGCTGCGTGAGCAATGATGCAGTGGCCTCGGTGAGGGCCGGCGAGACCTCGATCTCGGCCGTTTGCCAGAACATGGGTCCGCTGACGGCTTTGGCCTGGATGTTCCAGCCATGGGAGCGCCATCGCGGCAGCTGCGCTTGCGCCGACGGCGAGAGCGAGATCTGCTCATCGCTGCCAGCCACCTCCAGCCAAACGAACCGCTGGCGATGATCGGCCTTGACGGGCACCAGCGTCGCCGCGTCGATGGCCGCGGCCATCGTCGGCGTCAAGTCGTAGCCGGCGATCTCCACCGTCTTGCCGGCCTCCAGATCGGCCTTCGCCGCGGCGGCAGCAGCCTTTCCACCATCGCCTGCGGCCCAGTTGGCCGCTGATTTCAGCCGCAACATCTGTTGCGTGACGGCCTTGCCTTGCAGCACGGGGTTCCACAGGAGCAGATTCGCCATCGGGTACCGCCCCAGCAGTGCAGAGCACAGCAGCGCGCCGGCACGATGACCCCAGAGCCACAACGGCACGTCGCGATAGCGATCTCTCAGCCACTGGACACCGAATGCAAGATCGTCGACCCAGTCCGACCAGGTTGCCTCGCCGAATTCTGCGCTCGAGTCTCCGCAGCCGAGCAGGTCGATCTGAAGCACGGCGAATCCAGCCGTGGCCATGGCGCGGGCGCCAAGTGCGCACATTCGCCGCGACTTGTTCATCTCTTCGCCGAAAGCATGCGCATGAAGCACCGCGCCCCGGCCCGTGCCCGTTGGCGGCGTGTGGATGCACAGGCGCTGGCCGCCGCCAGGCGGCTGCACGAAGAATGCCTCGAACTGCTGCACCGAACAGCTACGCGCGCCGCTCAGGCGTCGAGCATGGACGTCACGAAGTCGACCAGCGAACCGACGGTGGCGAAGGTATCGCCCGAGATCTCGTCGTCCTCGGCAACGATCCCGAATCGTGTCTCGAGCGCGCCGATTAGCGAAACAACGGCCATCGAGTCGAGTTCCGGTATGGCGCCGAGCAACGCGGTCTCGCGCGTGAAGCCCGCGGCCCGGCCGCCAAGGCTCAGCACTTCGTCGAGCACACGGTTCACATCCTTGAGCACATCCATCAGGTTTCCTGGGTGATCTCGAAGAACTCGCCAAGGCCTAGCGGCCTCGCTGGGAGAAGAAGATTGTAGGCAGCCCCTCTGCCGGCCCGTACCCCAAATTCAGCCGGCATGGCAGCTACGCTTGCGCACCAGATAAGCTTCGATGGCGGCAATGCTGTCGAGGTTCTCGGGCACCATCTCGTCGTCGGTCACCTTGATGCCGAAGGTCTCTTCCAGATTGGCAACGAGCTCGAGGAATCCGGTGGAGTCCAGTACGTGGTTCTCGAGGAATGAATCCTGGTCGCCGAGTGCAGGTTCGCAGCGGGCGCCCATGAAGAAGTTGTCTTCAATGTAGCGGCGCACGGTGGCCTTGACATCGTCCATGAGGGCACCCCCCTCCGTCTTGTTCAGCTGCCCCGCAAGGCGGAATGCAGCACTTTGCCTGAATCGGTGGTCGGCAGGGACTCCACCACCTCCACGTACTTGGGTGCCATGTGACTCTCCAGGCGCGCCAGGCAGTGGCGGACGATGTCGCGCGGCATCAGCTCACAACCGGGGCGAAGGGTGACGAAGGCCTTCACGGCCTGTCCGAGTGCAGCGTCGGGCACGCCCACGACGGCGCATCCGGTCACCCCCTCGATCAGGTGGATGGCCTCTTCCACCTCGCGCGGCGCAACCTTCTCGCCGCGAGTCTTGATGATGTCGTCCGTGCGTGACACGAAGTAGAGGTAACCCTCCTTGTCGCTGCGGAACAGGTCACCCGTGTGCAGCACCCTCTCGCCATCGTTCGGGCCCGGGCGCAACGCCCGCGCCGTCTCCTCCGGCCTGCGCCAGTAGCCGCGCATCACGTGGCTGCCGCGCACCACCAGCTCGCCCGTCGAGCCATGCGGCAATCGGCGCCCTTGCTCGTCCACGAGCCAGTGCTCCTGGTTGGGCATGCCCCGGCCCACGCTTCCCGGGCGCGCATCGATGTCGTCGTGTGGCAAGTAGCTGATGCGCTTGCACTCCGTCATGCCGTACATCGCCAGGATGCGCGCCTGGGGCCAAAGCTCGCGCATGCGTGCCAGCGTGGCCAGCGGCAGGGCGGCGGCCGCGTTGGTCAACAGTCGCAGGGCGCCGGTGTCGAAACGGCGGATCGAGGGCAACTCCGTGAGTGCGCTCCAGAACGTTGGCACGCCGGGCAGCAGGCTTACGCGTTCACGGGCCAGCGTCTCGGCCATCTTCACCGGGAAGGCAGCCCGCCGCTCCAACACCACGGTGGCGCCCAGCCCCAGGCCCATCAGCAGGTGGTAGAGCCCGTAACTGAACGTGGGCGGAATGGCCAAACCGACCACATCGTCGTCTCGCATCCCCAGATAGGCTTGCACCGCTTGCCAGGCGCTGAGCATGTTGTGATGCGTCAGCATCACACCCTTCGGCCGGCCGGTGCTGCCCGAGGTGTAGATCAGCGCCGCGAGATCCTGGTCGATGCGATCGACCGCCGGTGCGGGCGTGGCGGGGCCGCCTTCGAACGCCTGTGCATGCAGCACCACACGCAAGGCAGGGCAACGGGTGGTCATGTCCGACCAGACCGATGCGAGGCGGTCTTCCGCCACGAGACCAACGGCTTCCGTGTCGTTCAGCACGAAGGCGAGTTTGTCGGCCTTGGTGGTGGTGGTGAGTGGTACGAAGACCGCACCGCAGCGCAGGACCGCATGGACCGCGACGGCATAGTCCACATCGTTCTCCAGCAACAGCGCCACGCGGTCGCCGGGCGCCACGCCACGGGTCGCGAGCATGGCCGCCAGATGGTCCACGCGCTGCAGCAGTTCGGCGTAGGCAACTCGCCGACCGCCGCTAACGAGCGCTACCTTGCTCGGCAGCCGGCTGGCTGTCCGCTCGAAAGCGTGTTGCAGAAGCATGGCCCGTCGTGCACAGGCCTCAGGCAGCGACGGGCCCGGCGCGCTTGGCCAGCGTGCCGCTGTAGTCCGTGTGCAGCAACGGCGCATCGGGGTCGAGATCGACGACCGCCGAGGCCCACGACAGCCCCACGCCGTAGCCGAGCATCATCAACTTCATGCGCGCACTGCGCTCGGCGGGCAGCCGCTGCGTCAACGCTACTGCGACCGAGGGGCCGCCACAGTTGCCGCTGTCTTCCAGCGTGATCGGCACACGGTCTTCAGGCAGGCTGCACTTCTTCATCAAGTGCTTCATGATGAAGCGATTGGACTGGTGGAAGAGATAGGCATCCACGTCGCCCACGTTGCAGCCGGCCTGGGCCAGCGTGTCGCTGATCAGCGGAGGTACGCGCTTGATCGTGAAGTTGAAGATGCCCGCGCCGTCCATACGCAGCGCGAGATCGCGCGGATCGGTCGGCCGGCGATCGCGGAACGCGCCGCCGCGAATGATCAGTCCGGCGTGACCGCTGCCGTCGGTATGCAGGCAGAAGTGCCCAGTTTCGCCGTCGCGGGCTTCGACCGCCGTAGCCGACCCCGAATCGCTGAACAGCAGCGTCGTCGCATGGTCACTCGGGTCGACGAATCGGCTGGGTGTCTCACCGTGGAGCATCAAGACGCGCTGGTGGCCGCCGGCCCGCAGCATCGTGGCAGCCAGGTAAAGCCCGTACGGATACCCCGAGCAGCCGAGCCCCAGGTCGAAGGCGGCGCAGCTGTCGGCAAGCCCCAGCCACTGATGCACGAGACACGCGTTCGAGGGCAAGAAGTAGTCAGGGCTCTGCGTCACGAAGATCAAGCCAGTGACACTCTCTCTCGGCCAGCCCAGCTTCTGCAGCAGCGCCTCGGCAGCCTCGAAGCCGAGATCGGCGGCGGTGATGCCGTCGGCCACTACACGCCGCCGCCGCACGCCGGCCATCTGCACGACTTTGCGCACCTCTTCGGGGTCGAATCCGTTGGCAGGGTCCAGGTTGTCGGCCACCGTGGCTGGCAGACAGGTGGACACGCCGGCGATGCGAAACCCCGAGATCGTGTGACGGCTCATATCGGCTCCCCGGATGGCTGCTGACCGGAAAGGTAGGCCTCGAGCTGCTCGTCGCGGTACGTCGGCGCGAATTGGTCGATCGGCATGAACGTGAACATCAGCTTGCACTGTGCCACGTTCTTGCCGTTGACTTCCATGCGGCATTCGGCGGTCGCAAAGCGAGCGTCATTGGCGACGATCTCTGCGGTCATCGTGGCCTCGTCACCGGGGCGCACCCAGTCGCGAAAACTCGCGCCGAGAATCTTGGCCAGCAGCGCCTTGCCGCGAGGTAGCTTCTGAGCGTCGAGGCTCTTGGCGGCGGTCTGGCCCATCATCTCCACCAGAAGCACGCCGGGCATCACCGGAAGGCCGGGGAAGTGGTCCTGGAACAGTTCCTCATTCATGGGGACGCGGCGCGTGGCGCGCGCGCGCACTCCCGGCTCGAGCTCCAGGATCTGGTCGACCAGGTGAAAGCGCATCGGGGGCGGCGGCCGGTCGCCGTATCAGGCCTCGGCCAGGGCGCCGTGGCGCCGGAGCACTGCGAAGATGTCTTCCACCTTGGCCATGCTCTCGATTTCCTGCTCGTCGATATGGATGTCGAACTTCTCGTCGAGCGCTGCGATCAACGAGAGCGTGCCCAATGAGTCCCAACCCGGAATAGACGACCTGGCGGTTGTGGCTGTGATGCGGCCTGCGGGTTCTTCGAACACTTCCGCAATCCAGGCTAGGGCTTCTTGCGTATTCATGCGTTTACCACGTCTCCAGGATGTTCGATCGAGTTGTCATTGAGCCGTGTAGCCACCGTCGACCGGAAGGTCGACGCCTGTGATCCAACGCGCGGCGGGAGAGAGCAGAAAGGCCGCGGCCACGGCCACGTCTTCGGGTTGGCCATCGCCCAACGGATGGGCAGCCTTGATCCGTTGCGCGTGTTCTGAAGTCGCCCCGCCCAGGGACTTCTCCGTCATGGCGGTGAACACGAGGCCCGGCGAGAGGCAGTTGGCCCGAATGTTCCGGCGCGCCAGTTCGACCGCCATCGCGCGCACGGCCGCAGCCAGGGCGCCTTTGCTGGCGCAGTAGCCCACCTGCCCGGCATTGCCGGCGATGCCGTACACGGATGAGATGAACAAGAGGCTCCCGCCGCCGGCCGACATCACGTCGCGTCGAGTCACGGCGCGAGCGAGTTCCAGGCCCGCCAGGAGATTGACATCCATCTGCGTCTTGATGACGTCGGGGTCCGAGGAGGCCAACGGTCTGGTCGCGACCACGCCTGCGGCGTGGCACAAGCCGTACAGCTCACCGACTTCTGCGCGGAGCGCTCTCACGGCCGGCACGATGGCATCGTGACGCGTCAAATCGAGCGCCAGGACGCGGCAGGGGCGGTCACCGAGCAGGCTGGCAGTTTCAGCCAGGCGACCCTCGTCGCGGCCGAGCAATACCACCGAGGCTTGCTGGGCCGCCAGCTCGACGGCGATGGCACGGCCCAGGCCGGAGGATGCTCCACTCACGAGAACCCACCGGCCGTTGAAATTGCGGTTCGCCATATGCGTGGACATGGTCCAAATGAGGATAGCGGAGCGGCGCACGAACACCATCCCCCCGAATTCGGTCCGAAGGGGCCGAGTTCGTGCAGCGCATCACTGTGCCAGCGGGTCGACCGTGGCAAAGGCGTCGCCGGAGAACTCGTCGTCGTCGGCCACGAAGCCGAATCGGTCCCTGCCTCGGGTAAAGTGCCCGCGCCTGCCCGCCGGGGCAACTGTTCGGACCTTGCATACGTGAGCACAGAGTCGCACCTGCTGCATGAACTGGTGTCTGTGGCTGCCGCCCGCGATGCCGGGGCGCCGGCGTTGCGGTTCCACGACCAGTCCCTCGACTTCGGCCATCTCGATGCCGACGTACGAGCCTTCGCTGCCGGGGTGATCGGGCTGGGTGTTTCACGCATGGACCGAGTCGGCATCTACCTCGAGAAGCGATTCGAAACGGTGGTGGCCAGCTTTGGCGCCGCGGCGGCGGGTGCGGTGTTCGTACCGATGAACCCGCTGCTCAAGCCGGAGCAGGTGGCCTTCATCGCGCGGGACTGCGACTTGCGCGTGATCGTGACGTCTCCGGAGAGGCTGGCGCTGATTGCTGCGAGCCTGGCCCACTGCCCGGACCTGCGCTGCGCGGTCAGTACCGAGAGCTGCGCACGACCGGCCGATCTACCGGCCGATGTGGCATTGCTCTCGTGGACCGACCTTGTGTCGGGCCCGGCCCGCACGGGGCATCGCGTGATCGACACCGACATCGTCGCTATCCTGTACACCAGCGGCAGCACCGGCAAGCCCAAGGGCGTCGTGCTGAGTCACCGCAACATGGTGGCCGGCGCCAAGAGTGTGGCGAGCTACCTCGACAATCGGCCGTCGGATACCCTGATGGCCGCACTGCCACTGTCGTTCGACGCCGGCTTCAGCCAGTTGACCACGGCGTTCCACGCCGGCGCGCGCGTCGTGCTGCTGAACTACCTGCTGCCGCGCGACGTGCTGCGCGCGATGGAGCGCGAGAAGGTCACGGGTCTCACGGCGGTGCCGCCGCTGTACATCCAGTTGTCGACGCTGGACTGGCCGGCCTCGATCGACACGCACTTGCGGTATTTTGCGAACACCGGTGGCCGCATGCCGCGCGAGACGCTGCAGTTGCTGCGCCAACGTGTGCCTTCGGCCAAGCCGTTCCTGATGTACGGCCTGACGGAGGCTTTTCGCAGCACGTACTTGCCGCCGGAAGAGGTGGACCGACGGCCAGATTCCATCGGCAAGGCGATTCCGAATGCCGAGATCCTCGTGCTGCGCGAGGACGGCACCGAGTGTGCGCCCGACGAGCCGGGCGAACTGGTGCACCGCGGGCCGCTGGTCGGCCAGGGTTACTGGGGTGACCCGGAGAAGACGTCCGAGCGCTACAAGCTGCTGCCGGGCCGGCCGGCCGGGCTGCAGCTGCCCGAATACGCCGTGTTCTCGGGCGACACGGTCCGGCGCGATGCGGAGGGTTTCTTGTATTTCATCGGTCGGCGGGACGAGATGATCAAGACTTCAGGCTACCGTGTCAGCCCGACCGAGGTCGAGGAGATTCTCTACGCCACCAAGCGCGTGGGCGAGTGCGCCGCGTTCGGCGTAGAGCATGCCACGCTGGGCCAGTCGATCTGCGTCGTGGTCACGGCGCCCGAGGGCAGGGATGCGGTCGACGTGAACCCACTGCTCGATGAGTGCCGCACGCGCATGCCTGCGTATATGGTTCCGGGGAAGGTGATCGCAGTGCCCGGGCCGTTGCCGCGCAATCCGAACGGCAAGATCGATCGCAAGGCGCTGAGCGTGCAATACGCGTCGCAGGCTGAGCCATGAGTGCCACGCCCGTCCACAGTCTGCCTCTCGTTCCGGCGTCATCTGGCGGCGAGTTGCTGCTCGGCGGACAACCGCTGTCGATGCTGGCCGCGAGGGTCGGCCGCACGCCGTTCTATGCCTACGACCGCGGCCTGATCAGGCAGCGTGTGCAACTCCTGCGCAACACCTTGCCAGCGAGCGTGAAACTGCACTACGCGATGAAGGCCAACCCGTTTGCGCCGCTGGTCGGCTTCATGGTGGGGCTGGTCGATGGCATCGACGTGGCCTCGGCTGGTGAATTGATGGTCGCGCTCAATGTGGGCGCGCCGGTTGCCGAAGTGAGTTTTGCAGGGCCGGGCAAGTCCGAGATGGAGCTCCAACAGGCAGTCGCGGCCGGCATCCTGATCAACGTCGAGTCGATGCGCGAGATCGAGTTGCTGGCAGCCGTCGGCGATCGGCTGGGCGCGCACCCTCGGGTGGCCGTGCGCGTGAATCCGGGCTTCGAGCTGAAGGGCTCGGGCATGAAGATGGGTGGTGGGCCCAAGCAGTTCGGGATCGACGAGGAACGTGTCCCCAACGCGCTCGGGCGCATCGGCGCGCTCGGCCTGAAGTTCGAGGGCTTTCATCTGTTCGCGGGTTCGCAGAACCTGCGCGCCGAGGCAGTGTGCGAGGCGCAGCGGCTAGCCTATGCGTTGGCGGTCCGGCTCGCCGACGACGCGCCAGCGCCGGTGACGATGCTCAATCTGGGCGGCGGATTCGGGATTCCCTACTTCCCGGGCGACCGCCCGCTCGAGTTGGGACCGATCGGCGCCAACCTCGCAGAGATCAGTCAGCGTTGCGCCCGTGAGCTACCAAAGGCAGGCATCGTGATAGAGCTCGGTCGGTACCTGGTGGGCGAGGCCGGCGTATACGTGACTCGCGTGGTGGACCGCAAAGTCTCGCGCGGCCAGGTCTTTCTGATCACCGATGGCGGACTGAACCATCATTTGTCGGCCAGCGGCAACTTCGGACAGGTGATCCGGAAGAACTACCCTGTGGCCATCAACGGCAAAGCGGACGGTCCTCGCGAGGTCGCATCGGTGGTCGGCCCTTTGTGTACGCCGCTGGATCTGCTGGCCGATCGCGTCGAGTTGCCGCCCGCCGATGTTGGTGACCTGTTCGTGGTGTTCCAGTCCGGCGCCTACGGCGCGAGTGCGAGTCCGCAGCGCTTCCTTGCGCACCCCGAGTGCGTGGAAGTGCTCGTGTGAAGTCGTTCACCAATAGAGGGCGTGCGCTGGTCGGCGCCGCGGCTCGAGCGGCAAACAGGCGCGTGACCACCGATTTAGGTAGGCGCGAAATCGGGTCTTACCCTGCCGGGCAAGGCTAAACTTCAACCGATTCACGCCATCCATCCATCGGTCGCGAGTTCTTCGTCTTGGAGCGCGGCCCTGCAATCAACATGACCACACTTGCCGTTGTCGGACTGGGCTACGTCGGGCTCCCCCTTGCCGTGGAGTTCGGCAGGAAATACCGAACGATCGGGTTCGACCTGTCGAAGGAGAAGATCGACGCTTACAAGCGCCACGTGGACCCGACGGGCGAGGTCAGCCCCGAAAGCCTGAAAGCTGCCTCCCGTCTGGAGCCGACCACCGATGCGACCGCACTGAAGGATGCCGACTTCATCGTCGTCGCCGTGCCGACACCCGTCGACGAGGCGCACATCCCGGACTTCTCGCCGCTGGTTGGTGCCAGCAAGTCGGTTGGCAAGAACCTCAAGCGGGGCGCGATCATCGTCTATGAGTCGACGGTTTACCCCGGCGCGACCGAAGAGGTCTGCATTCCGATTCTCGAGAAGGAATCCGGCCTGAAGTGGAAGCAGGATTTCCACGTCGGCTACTCGCCCGAGCGCATCAACCCGGGCGACAAGGAACACACACTCACACGAATCAAGAAGGTGGTCTCCGGTGACACGCCGCAGACGCTGGCCAAGGTGACCGAGGTTTACGGTTCGATCATCACCGCTGGCGTGCACCCGGCTTCGAGCATCAAGGTGGCCGAGGCGGCCAAGGTGATCGAGAACACGCAACGCGACCTCAACATCGCGCTCGTCAATGAGCTGTCGTTGATCTTCCATCGCATCGGCATCGATACGATGGAAGTTCTCGAGGCGGCCGGCACGAAGTGGAACTTCCTGCCATTTCGGCCGGGGCTGGTCGGCGGCCACTGCATCGGCGTGGATCCGTACTACCTCACGCACAAGGCCGAGACGCTGGGGCACCACCCGCAGGTGATTCTGGCCGGCCGCCGAATCAACGACGGCATGGGCAAGTACATCGCCGAGCAGACGATCAAGCAGATGATCCAAGCCGGGTTCTCGATCAAGGGCGCGCATGTCAACGTGCTGGGCTTGACGTTCAAGGAGAACTGCCCGGATCTGCGCAATTCGAAGGTGATCGACGTGATCCGCGAACTCGAGAGCTACGGCGCCACGGTGCACGTGCACGACCCGGCTGCGGAGCCGACCGAGGCTGAGCACGAATATGGCGTCAAGCTCGTGCCGTGGGAGCACCTGCCCCGCGCCAATGCCATCGTCGCGGCGGTAGCCCACAAGGAGTTTGCGACGCGATCGCTCGATCAGATGCTCGCGAAGCTGGTGCCCGAGGGCGTTTACGTCGACGTGAAGTGCACAGCCGATGCCGATGCGCTGCGCGCGCGCGGAGTGAGCGTCTGGCGACTCTGAGCGTTGCGTGCATGACCGCCTGGCTGGATTCGCAATTCGCCGAGAGCCTGCGCGCTCAACGTCGCCGCTGGCTGCTGACTGGAAGCGCCGGCTTCATCGGCTCGAATCTGCTCGAGGCCTTGCTCCGGGCGGGTCAGCAGGTCGTGAGTCTCGACAACTTCGCGACCGGGCATCGCGGCAATCTCGATCAAGTTCGCGCGGCGGTTGGTGAGGCGGCCTGGGCTCTTCACGAATTCGTCGAAGGCGATATCGCCGATCCTGATGTGTGCGTACGCGCCTGCCGGGGCGCTGAGATCGTTCTCCACCAAGCCGCACTGGGCTCCGTGCCGCGGTCGATCAACGATCCGTTGGCGACCCACCAAGCCAACGCCACGGGTTTCGTCAACATGCTGGTGGCTGCCAAAGATGCCGGCGTGAGGCGGTTCGTCTATGCAGCGTCGAGTTCGACCTATGGCGACTCCGAGGCGTTGCCCAAGGTCGAACACGTTATCGGCCGGCCCTTGTCGCCCTATGCGGTCACCAAGTACCTGAACGAGCTGTATGCCGATGTCTTCGGCCGCTGCTATGGGTTGGGATGCATTGGGCTGCGCTATTTCAATGTCTTCGGTCCCAGGCAGGACCCGGCTGGTGCCTATGCGGCAGTGATCCCGCGCTGGGTCGCGGCGATGCTTCGAGAGCAGCCCTGCGTGATCAATGGCGATGGCGAAACCTCCCGCGACTTCTGCTATGTGGCCAACGCCGTGCAGGCGAACCTGCGTGCGGCGCTGGTCGCGGACGGGCCAGCCGTCGGACAGGTCTACAACATCGCGGCCGGCGAGCGCACGACCTTGCGCCAACTGCACGAAATGCTCGCTGCCGACGTGACCGCTGAGCGTGCCGGCTTGTCAGTGCCTGCGCCGCGATTCGAGGGCTTTCGCCCCGGTGACGTGCGGCATTCGCTGGCCGACATTAGCAAGGCGCGAGCGCTGCTGGCCTACGAGCCATCGCACGGGGTGCGCTCTGGGCTGACCGAGGCAGTGGGTTGGTACGTCGCGCATCAGGTGGCCGGCGAAGTATCGTGAGCCGGCCCTCCGCAGGCGGCATGCTGGTCGACATCATCGCGGGCGCGCGCCCGAATTTCATGAAGATCGCGCCGATCATTCATGCCATCGCGGCTCGCCAGCGCAACGGGAGCCACCTGCGCTGGCGACTGGTGCATACCGGCCAACACTACGACGCGCGCATGTCGTCGGACTTCTTCGATCAGCTCAACATTCCGAAGCCGGACGTCAACCTCGAAGTAGGCTCCGGCACGCAGGCCGAGCAGACGGCGGCGATCATGACGCGCTATGAGCGGCTCTTGCTCACGTCGGAGCGATGCACCCTCTGCCTCGTGGTAGGCGACGTCACGTCGACCATGGCCTGCGCCATCGCGGCCCAGAAGCTGTGCATTCCGGTAGCTCATGTGGAGGCCGGCATCCGCTCGGGCGATTGGTCGATGCCGGAAGAGATCAACCGGATGGTGACCGATTCGATCACCAACTACTTCTTCACCACCAGCGAGGTCGCCAACGAGAACCTGCGCAAGACGGGCGTGCCCGACGATCGGATCTTCTTCGTCGGCAACACGATGATCGACACGCTGCTTGCCAACATGTCGCGTCTGCGGCCACCGACCTTCTGGGCCGAGCACGGCCTGCGCGAGGGCGACTACTTCGTGATGACGATGCATCGGCCGGCGAACGTCGACACGGCAGATTCGTTCCGGCAACTGCTCGCTTCGGTGGCGACGGCGGTGAGGGGCCGGAAGGTGGTCTTTCCGGTGCACCCGAGAACTCGCAAGACGCTGGCGGAACTCGGTGAGCTGCCGCCGAACATCGTGTTCGTGGAACCGCAGCCCTATCTGGAGTTCAACTTCCTGGTCCGGCACGCGATGGCCGTGATCACGGACTCCGGTGGCGTGACCGAGGAGACCACCGTCATGGGCATCCCGTGCGTGACGATGCGCAACTCCACCGAGCGACCCGAAACCGTGACCGTGGGGACGAACGAACTGATCGGCACCGACCCGCTGAGGTTGAAGCCGGCCCTGGACGTGCTCTTCGCCGGACGTTGGAAGAAGGGTTCCGTGCCCGAACTGTGGGACGGACGGACCGGTCATCGCATCGCGGAACGGCTGGAGCTCTTGCTCGGCGCGCGGTCACGGCCGAGTTGAGTCACTCTATCCTGGCGATCGGTGCCCGCCGTTGCCGGCCGTCTTCCAGGCCTTGAACCAGGCCACGAAGCGCTCGAGCCCCATATTGAGCGGGGTACTCGGTTCGAACCCCACGCGGTCTCGAAGCTTCTTCGTGTCGGCACAGGTCATCGGAACATCGCCCGGCTGCATGGGCAGAAACGTCAGCTTGGGTTCGGTGCCCATGTGTTTGGACAACAAGCGAATGAACTCGAGAACCGTGACCGGCTGATGATTGCCGATGTTGAACACCTCGTGCGTCGGGCGGTCCGCGGCCGAGGCGGATAGCGCCAGGCGGACAACGCCTTCGACGATGTCGTCGATGAAGGTGAAGTCGCGTTGCAGCCGGCCATCGGCAAAGACGGGCAGTGGCTCACCGGCTGCGATTCGCTCAGCGAAACTGAAGTACGCCATGTCCGGCCGCCCCCATGGGCCATACACGGTGAAGAACCGCAGCCCAGTCACGCGCAGACCATAGAGGTGGCTGTACGCCTGTGCCATCAGTTCGTTGGCCTTCTTGGTTGCGGCGTAGAGCGAGACCGGTGAATCGGTCGGCTCTGATTCCCGGAAGGGCGGGTTGGCGCGGTCGCCGTAGACGCTGCTCGAGCTGGCATAGACCAGATGCGATAGGCCGCTGTGTCTGGCGCCCTCGAGAACGTGCCCGAACGCCACGAGATTGCTCTGAAGATAGGGCTCTGGATGGGTGATCGAGTAGCGCACGCCGGCCTGGGCTGCGAGATGCACCACGATCTCCGGGCAAGTGCGCTGGAAGAGATCGCGAACTGCGTTGGCGTCGGCCAACTCGACCTGCTGGCAGGGCACGCCTAGCGGCGTCAGCAGCGCGCCGACACGGGCGGTCTTGAGCGCGGGATCGTAGTAGTCGTTGAAGTTGTCGCACCCGAACACATGGAGCCCCGCCCGTCGCAGGCGAGCAGCGACATGTGCCCCGATGAATCCCGCCGCCCCGGTAACCAGCACGGTTTGCGTCATCTTGCAGTTCCGACAAGTCGTGCATGAATTGTCGACGATCGTCGGCCTGCCATTCTTCGGCGTGCCTGAGTGACTCCTCTGAGCAGCAACGATAAGCGCGGTTGCACGACAATCGCGGCGCGCTCGTTCCCTTCAGAACGGGTGCGATCGATGGAGCAACACGTCGCATGAAGGTCACGATCTTCGGTTCGGGGTATGTGGGTCTCGTTACCGGCGCCTGCCTGGCGGAGATGGGCAATCACGTGATCTGCCTCGATGTGGACGCCGAGAAGATCCGAGTCTTGCAGGGTGGCGGTGTCCCGATTCACGAACCGGGCCTGGAGGAACTCATCCGCCGAAACACGGCCGCGGGCCGGCTGCAGTTCACCACCAACGTCGATCTCGCGGTGGCGCACGGGACGCTCCAGTTCCTGGCAGTAGGCACGCCGCCCGGTGAAGACGGATCGGCCGATCTTCGCTATGTGACCCAGGCCGCGCGCGCGATCGGCGACCGGATGACCGACTACAAGGTGGTCGTCGACAAGAGCACCGTGCCCGTGGGTACCGGTGACGCGGTGGCATCGACGATCGAGTCGGCACTGCGATCGCGCTCGATCGCGCTCGACTTCGCCGTCGTCTCGAACCCCGAGTTCCTGAAAGAGGGTGCGGCAATCGACGACTTCATGAAACCCGACCGAGTGATCGTCGGCACGGATGACGAGCGCGCCATGCATTTGATGCGCTCTCTCTACAGCCCCTTCCTGCGCAATCGCGATCGATTGTTGGCTATGGATCGCCGTAGCGCCGAGCTCACGAAGTACGCCGCCAACGCCATGCTGGCCACGCGCATCAGTTTCATGAACGAGCTGGCCAATCTGGCCGAGCGAGTGGGGGCAGACATTGAACTCGTTCGTCAGGGGATCGGTAGCGATCCGCGCATCGGGAGCCAGTTCCTGTATCCCGGATGCGGGTACGGTGGCTCGTGCTTTCCGAAGGATGTGAAGGCGCTGATCAAGACGGGAGCATCAGTTGGCCTGGACCTGATGGTTCTGTCGGCTGTTGAGGAGGTCAACGCGAGGCAGAAGCAGGTGTTGGTGCAGAAAGTCGTGGACCACTTTGGCGAGAATCTCCGGGGCCGCCACTTCGCTCTGTGGGGCTTGGCCTTCAAGCCCGGCACCGACGACATGCGGGAGGCGCCCAGCCTCGATGTGGTGGAGGGGCTGACGCGCCGGGGCGCAACGATCTGCGCTTACGACCCGGTCGCGGTGGCGGCTGCGCGAGCCCTGTTGCAGGAGCGGGGCGACGTTTCGTTTGCCGCCGATGCGCTGTCCGCCACGACAGGCGCCGACGCCTTGGTCGTCGTGACCGAATGGAAGGAGTTCCGCAGTCCGGACTTCGACGGGTTGCGCTCGAGGATGCGCTCGCCGGTGGTCGTGGACGGCAGGAACCTGTTCGATCCGGCTATCCTGGCCGAAGCCGGATTCATCTACCGATGCGTGGGCCGCTCCGCATCGACACTGGGGGCCTGATTTCGATTTCGGGCTGAATGGGTCCTCGGCCCGGAATTGCCTACTCGTGCCATGAGTAGAAACCCGGCAAGGGCCGCCTATCCGCTGCCATCGGCCCCACTCATTTGAGGGGTTCTCCCCTACCTTCGTCGCTGTCCGAGGCCACCGGTGCGCGAAAGTGTTGGAAGATGTAGACACACCCAAATGGCCCGTGGTCATGTCCGGCGAGACCGGGCGGGGCGGGGCCAAGTACCGCAAGTTCCTTCGGAAGAAACCGATGCCGACCCAAGAATCGCTGAGTGCACGCAGCAGTGCAAGGCGTAAGCTCATTCGTGGTTCGTTTGCGGCGCCTGCCGTGCTCATGCTGCATAGCGGGGCATCGATGGCAGCGGCATCGGTGAACTCCTGCCTGAAACGGCAGAACCAGCACCCGATGACACAACCGGTCGCCATGTCTGACGATCTCTGGTTCCGATACCAGCTGTGGGGTTGGGTGAAGCCGAGCGGGGAAGTCGTTGAGACCTCGGGATACTGGATCAAGGGGTCCGACTTGGCCGACTTCGATCGTCGAAACAACCGGGTCTGGCTCAACCGGAACCGCTATCAGCGCTTCGACACTTCGGGCAATTCGCTGGCGAATGTCGAGTACGTGCCTCCGAAGGGTCCCGACGGCTGCACGATGAAGAAAGTCAACCGCTGGGTATCGCTCAGGGTGGACCGCGACGGGAACATCGTGGGCGCTGGGCGCACGGGATACGACAGTTCTGCTGTCTCCGCCTCTTGCTGGAACTCGTTCGTGCTGGGCTCGGGGGTGTGACGCGTTACCGGCGCTGCAGAGGAAATCGGCTCGAGTGCCTCGAGGAGACTTGGGCGGTCTATTGCGGTCGGTCAGGCGACACGCTGCAACTGAACCATGAAGCAGCGTCCGTCCTGGAGGTGCTGGCCGACGGGCCTATGGAAGGCGCTGAAGTCTCTCGACTTCTGGCAACTGCATCGGATGCACCCCAGGAAAGTGTGACCGAGCAACTGCAGGCGCTGTGGCCTCAGCTGTTGACGTTGGGGCTCGTCGAAGAGGTGCGGTAGGCTTCGCGCTGAAGTTCGACACGGGCGTTGATTTCCTGAACACTCCGCCTCTGACGCTGCAGTCCATCGAGGAGGCGGCTCTTCTTCGGGTGCTTGCCGGCAAGGGCCTTGCGCTCGATTGCGGCGCCGCGAGCTTGACGCTGCGCTCCACGAATCGCGCACTCGCCCGTCAGCTGCGGCTCGCGTACGCGAACTTCCCTGTCGTCACCGAGAGTGCCTGGGCTGACATCCGTGTCGACATCATGCCCTCGCAGGGCGTGCGTCGATGGCTGAGGCCGCAAGTGCGGTTCGTTTGTGACGGCGCAAGTCCGTTCGAGCCGTTTCCGGCCGGCGCTGGCCTACCCCTGCTGGAATGGGGTACGAACTGGGTGTTCGGGCAGCGGCTGAACGATCTGCTGCTCTTTCATGCCGGTGTCGTCGAGCGTGACGGACACGCGCTGCTGTTGCCGGCCGTACCGGGTTCCGGCAAGAGCACGTTGACGGCCGGTCTGGCCTGCAGAGGATGGCGCCTGCTGTCGGACGAATTCGGAGCCTGGGACTTCGCGCAACAGTCCTTCTGGCCCGTTTTGAAGCCGATCGCATTGAAGAACCAGTCAATCGACGTCATTCGCAGGTTCGCTCCCGAAGCGCGGTTCGGGCCGAGCTTCCCGGGGACCCGCAAGGGAACGGTGGCCCACTTGGCCGCAGACACCCAGGCCGTACGCAGACGCCATGAACTGGCTCGACCCGGAGTGATCATGCTGCCGCGGTGGTCGGAAGGCGCGCGAACGGCGCTGGAGCCGCTATCGATGGACCGTGCATTCGCCCTGCTGGCGTTCAATTCGTTCAACTACGCGACGCTGGGGGAGGACGCGTACGACGCAGTCGTGCATCTGGTTCGCACCTGCCCGACGTACTCGCTGGTGTACAGCGATCTCGACCAGGTCGTCGCGCTGCTGGCCGATCGTTGGCCGTCCCTGCTGGCGGGGCAGGGTGTCTGACTTGCGGCACCACCCCCGCACCTACATGTCGTCTTCATCCGCCACGGTGACATCGATTCATCAGGAGCTTGTCGCCGCAATCCTTGAACCGGGGCGCGTGAGCGAGTGGTCGCTGGCGCAGTGGGACGCGCAGGTGAGGCTGTCGCGCCGCCTGCGGTTGCTGTCGCGCCTGGCCGCGGCGATCGACAGCCACGGTTTGTTGGATTCGGTGCCGCCCCAGCCTCGGCGGCATCTGGTGTCTGCGCTGCATCTGTCGCGTTGGCGCACGAGGTCGATGCGGTGGGCGATCGAACGGGTCGGGGCGTCGCTGTCGGGGCGAGGCTATCCGCTCGTGCTGCTCAAGGGCGCTGCCTACCTGAGTCAGGGATTGCCGATCGCCATGGGGCGGCTGCCATCTGACCTGGACATCCTGGTGCCGAAGGCGGCGCTCGACGATGCGCTGGATCGCCTTCGCCAAGACGGCTGGCAAGCGATGAGCCTCGACGATCATGACCAACGCTACTACCGCGAGTGGAGCCACGAAGCGCCGCCCATGCGACACCCGGCGCATCGCATGGAGCTCGACCTGCACCACAACATCCTCCCGCCGATCGGGCGGCCGAGCGTCGACGCGGCATTGCTGTTCGGTGCGCTCCAGCCTTCGCCCGTGGAAGGGTGGCATGTTCTTTCTGCGGCCGATCAGTTCCTGCATGCCGCGGCGCACCTCTTCTGCGATTCCGTCCATCGCGATCGGCTCAGGGACTTGGTCGACCTCGATGGACTGGCAAGAGCATCGGGTGCGGGCGACTCGTATTGGGCTGATGTGGCGGCTCGGGCCGACGTGCTCGGATTGCAGGAGCCGTTGTGGATGGCCGGTTGCATCCTGTCGCGGCTGATGGGTACGCCGTCGGCCGAGTCGATTCTCTCGAGGCTGTCCGGGTCGGTGATTCGGCGCTGGCAGCGTCAGGGTCTGGCCTCGCTGCTCGCCAACGCGTTGACACCGGTCGACCATGACATCGAGCCGGGGTTCATGGCACATGCGGTCGACATGATCCTGCTGACCCGGTACCACCTCAATCGCATGCCGTTGCGCCTGCTCATTCCTCACCTTGCGCACAAGTGGCGGGTCGCCCGCCAGACGCCGCAGGCTGGCGAGGGCGGCGCGCCCACCGAGGGCACTGGCGCTGCTCGCTGACGCCGACGTGGCGCGCGTGACGCCGTGTTGCAGATGTTTCGCGTTGACCTCTCGAGTGAGTAGGTTCTGCGACACGATGCGTCGCGCCCCCCGAAACGGAGGATCGGCGTTACACGATTCCCTCGCGACAATTCGTTGAACAGTTCGCGAATGGCGCAATCCCAGGCACGCTTGGCTTGGGTCTCCCGTTACGACTTTGGACCCAATGAGAACCAGCCTGCTCTCTATCCTTGAACCTGCGGGTTTCAAGCAATCAGTCGGACGGGGAGCGCCGCCTTCGGGCAGTTGGCTGATCGCTGCGTTGCTCGAGCCGTCACTGACGGTCGCCGTGTATCTGGCGTTGGCGTGGATCCTGAACGGTCAAATTCAGCGACCTGACCTGGTCCTCAGCGGGCTGGTCTTCGTCTTGACGTTTCCCGGGCGCAATCGGTTCGAGAGTCCCCGGGTGGACGCAGCGCGTGGCATCGCGGTCTCCTGGTTGGCGCTGATCGTCACGCTGACGCTGTTCGGTTACTTCACGAGCAGCCTCGAGTACTTCAAGCCGAAAGTGTTGCTCGCCTGGGCAGCGCTGACGCCGCTGCTGCACTGGCAGGCGATCAATATCGGTCAGCTGATCGTTCAGCGCCGCGTGGCGCTGGCCCATGGGCAGCGCAAGGCGGTACTCGTCGGGGCCGGTCCTTTGGGGTTGACGGTGGCTCGAGCGCTGCGCGAGCAACATGGCCGCCAAGCCGATTTCGTGGGTTGGTTCGATGACCGAGCCGGTGACCGGCTCCAGGTGGAGCTGGGCGCCAAATTGCTCGGCTCGTTCAACGACCTGGCACCCTACATCCGAGACCACGGCATCAAGGAGGTGTACATCACCCTGCCGATAAGCTCGCAGCCGCGCATCGCGGAGATGCTGGAGAACATCCAGGGTACGACGGCCTCGGTCTACTACGTGCCCGACATCCCCGGCATCAGCATCGTGCAAGGGCGACTGCATGACTTGAACGGCGTTCCGGTGCTCGGAATCTGCGAGACACCGTTCACCGGCATCAACGAGGTGCTCAAGCGTGCGAGCGACCTGGTCCTGGCCAGCATCATTCTTTTCTTGATCTCGCCCTTGCTGACGGCGATCGCCATTGGTGTCAAGCTCAGCTCGCCCGGGCCGGTGATCTTCAAGCAGCGCCGCAACGGGTTGGATGGTGACGAGATCACGATCTACAAGTTCCGCTCGATGCGGACCATGGACAACGGCGCGGTCGTCAAGCAGGCCACCAAGGACGATCCGCGCATCACCCCCTTCGGCGCCATCCTTCGCCGCACCTCGCTCGACGAGCTGCCTCAGTTCATCAACGTGCTTCAGGGCAGCATGAGCATCGTCGGGCCGCGGCCGCATGCCGTGGCGCACAACGAACTCTATCGGCAGGCGATCAAGGGCTACATGGTCCGCCACAAGGTGCGGCCCGGCATCACCGGCTGGGCCCAGGTCAACGGTTTCCGTGGCGAAACCGAGACGGTCGAGAAGATGAAGGCTCGGGTGGAGTACGACCTGGAATATCTTCGCAACTGGTCGCTGTGGTTGGACCTGAGGATCATCTTTCGCACGATCCGCTTGGTGTTCTTCGACCGCAGCGCATATTGATGCGCGTGCGCGCATCGCTTTCTCCGAGGATCGCGATGAAGAACGACAACCGGCAACGGGTGTGCTTGGCCATGGCCGTCCTGGGGCTCGCTCAGGCCCACGAGGCCCTTGCTGAGACGAATCCGTTCTACTTCGGTGCCGCGGAGGCCCTCACTCGTGAGATCAATGTCTTCAGGGTGGCGAAGGGGCTGCCGGAGACGAATGACACTTACTCGACGACGTCGCTGCTCGCGGGGATCGACCAGCCGATCAGCCGCCAGCGCATCTACCTCGACGCCGCCGCCCGCTACAACAAGTACCGGCACAACTCGCAGCTCGACAACACGGGCTACAGCCTCGACACGGGTATCGATTGGGAGACCGTGGAGTCTCTCTCGGGCCGCATCGGCTACACCGGCAAGCAGAACCTGGCGCGATTCGGGGCCGACCAGGGCCCCGTGTTGACGACGAAGAACCTCGAGCGCACGCAGGAGTTCGTCGCCCGGGGCCAATACGGTGGTGCATCGCTGCTGTCGCTAGAGGCTTCTTATGTGCACCGGCAACTCGACTACTCGGCCGTGGAGTACGACTTCGCGGAGTTCAAGCAGGACGCCGCTCGGCTGGGCCTGCTGTACCGCCCCAGCGCGGCGCTGACCCTTGGCATTGCTGGCCGACACACCAAGGGCAAGTACCCGTTCGTGCTGCAGACAGCTCCGGGCCAGTTTCAGGCCGACGACTACACCCGCAACGACGCCGATCTCACGGCCAGCTGGGTACTCACAGGGCAGAGCACTGTGCGTGCGCGACTGAGTTACACGAAGGAGACGCACCAGGCGGTGTCCACCCGCGACATCGCGCAGAGCACGGGCGCGCTGAGCTGGGACTTCAAGCCCACCGGCAAACTGACCTTCACCGGCGAGTTGATCCGCGACACCGGCGCAGAGACGGCCTTCGCGGGTCTTGCCGGAGCAGGGGCCTCGGCCGTTGGCAACAACAGCCAACTCAGCAACTCAGCGCTGCTGCGCATTGGCTACGAGGTGAGCGCGAAGGTTCAGCTCGAGTTCGGCGGCCGCTACGTTCAGCGCGATCTCATCAACACCCAGGGTGGTGCGTTGCCGGCCAACGGCTCGGACCGTTACAGTGAAACGAGGGCCGGACTGAACTGGACGCCGACTCGTAGCGTGCTGCTCGGCTGTTCCATCGGACAGGAACAGCGCAGCAGCGACTCCGCGCTTTCCTACTCCTACAGTGCCAGAGTGGCCACGTGCCAGGGGCAAATCAGGCTGCAGTAGCCGCAGAGCGCCGAGAGCGGAGCTCTCCGCGATCGTTCGTCGCTGGAGCTCGACGCGTGGAGCTGTAACTGCGCGCGATGACCGCTGCGGATTTCCCCCCACTCAGGGTTGGCAAGCGAATCGAGTTGGCCATTAGACTCTTGACGCTGGGGTATGGGCGTGGCTCCTGCCTCACCGCAGTCGGAATTGCTGGGGTACTGGCGCCGTCGAACTGATGGGGAATCAATGACGAGAAGTCCGCTCGTGCGTACGGTGATCGCGTTGCTGATGCTGGCACTCGCGGGACTGGTGAGCGCACAGAATTCTGTAGCGAAGACCGACTACGTGCTCGGTGCCGGCGACACGGTTCGGATCACCGTCTTCCAAAGCCCGGAGCTTTCGCTCGAGACTCGCATTCCGGAGTCCGGTGTCGTCAACTACCCGTTGCTGGGGCCGGTAACGCTAGGCGGGCTGACCATCAGCCAGGCCGAGAAGCGCCTGGCCGATGGCCTGCTGACGGGCAAGTTCCTCAAGCAACCACAGGTGTCCATTCTCCTCACGCAGATTCGCGGCAGCCAGGCCTCCGTGCTCGGGCACGCCGTGCGCCCGGGTCGCTACACGCTCGAGCTGACCAACACCCGCCTATCGGACCTGATGGCATTGGCCGGCGGCGTGGCACAGGATGGCAGCGACATGCTGACGGTGGTGGGCACGCGCGATGGGAAGCCGTATCGAGCTCAAATCGACTTTCGCACGTTGTTCCGCGGCGGTGACCCCAATCAAGACATCGTGATCCAGAACAACGACGTGGTGTACGTGGATCGCGCACCGCAGGTCTACATCCACGGCGAAGTGCAGAAGCCAGGAGCGTTGCGCCTGGAGCGGGGCATGACGGTTTTGCAGGCGCTCGCCGCGGGAGGTGGCGTGACGCAACGCGGTACGCAGCGAGGTATTCGCCTGCACCGCAAGGGCCCCGATGGTGTGGTGCAGGAGATCAAGCCCGCCTTGCAAGACACGTTGCAGCAAGACGATGTGATCTTCGTTCCTGAAAGTCTGTTCTGAGAATGGTGGCCGGATGAACCTGAGTCAATTCCTGTCCATCCTGCGCGGCCGTTGGCCGGTGGCTCTGCTGATCTTCGCGTTGACCGTCGGAACGGCCATCGGCATCAGCATGGTGCTTCCGAGGCAATACACCGCGACGGCGACGCTGGTGGTCGACCAGAGCCGGCCCGACCCTGTTGCCGCAGCGATCTACTCCGGCAACCCGTCGCCGGCGTACATGGCCACGCAAGTTGATGTGCTGAAGAGCGACCGGATCGCACAACAGGTCATGCGCAAGCTCGACCTCGCCTCATCGCCCAAGGCGCGTGAGCAGTGGCAGAAAGACACCGGTGGTATCGGCACCTTCGAGCTCTGGCTGGTCGAGGGGCTGCAGGCCTCGCTGGACGTGAAGCCGTCGCGTGAATCGAACGTGATCAGCGTGAGCTTCAAGTCGCGGGACCCTCAAGATGCCGCGATGATGGCCAATGCCTTCGTTCAGGCCTATTTGGACGTTAGCCTCGAGCTGAGGGTCGACCCGGCCAAGCAATACTCGACCTTCTTCGACTCTCGCAGCAAGGAATTGCGGGCGAACATCGAGCGCGCGCAGGCACGGCTGTCTGCCTACCAGCGCGAAAAGGGCGTCGTCATTGCATCGGACGGTCAGATCGACGTCGAAACCGCACGGCTGAATGAACTGTCGTCGCAATTGGTGGCCTTGCAAGCGGTCGCGGCCGAATCGAGTAGCCGTCAGGGGCAGGCACAGGCGGGCGCGGCAGACAGGCTGCAAGAAGTGGTCAACAACCCCGTACTGGCAGGCCTGCGAAGTGACATCACGCGCGCCGAAGCTCGACTTCAGGAGCTCACGTCGCGACTGGGCGAGAACCACCCCCAGGTGATCGAAGCAAATGCCAATATCGCATCGTTGCGGACTCGATTGGGCGCTGAAACGAGGCGTGTAACGGGAACCATAGGCGTCACCAACACCATCAATCGCCAGCGCGAGGCCGAAGTGCGGGCAGCACTCGAGGCGCAGCGTGCTCGGGTTGTGCGTCTGCGAACGGTGCGCGAAGAAGGTGCCGTGCTGATTCGCGACGTCGAGAACGCCCAACGCGCCTACGAGGCCGTGCTGACGCGGTTGAATCAGACCAGCCTCGAAAGCCAGACCACGCAGAGCAACGCGTATGTGCTGGCGCGCGCCGTTCCACCGATCATGCCCTCATCGCCGAAGGTCGGGCGCAATGTCGCGCTGTCGCTCGTGATCGGTCTGATTCTGGCAATTGGTGCGGCCATGGTTGTCGAGTTCGTGGATCGGCGGGTTCGCACGGTCGAAGAGATGTCCGAGTTGGTCGGATTGCCGCTTCTCGGCGTGTTGCCGGGGCCGGGCGGCAAGGGGAGATTCACCGGTGGTGGCATGCCCATGCTGTCGTCACGAGGGTTGCTCCGGCAGTTGTCCTCACCCCAAGAGAAGAAGGCCTGATGGCAAATTTCGACACTTCCCAGGCGTCCGGTCGGCCGCGGCCGATGGCGCCAACTCATGGGCCTGAAGGTCGCTTGATACCTGGCTTGATGGCCAAGCTCGACGTCCTGAAGACGAGTCGTCCGACGGCAGAAGCCGAAGCGGCCAAGGCCAAGAAGGAGTTGGTGCCTGAGCGGTTGATTGGCGAGATCCTGGGCCAGAAGGTGCACCTGGGCCCAGAAGACATCGAGCGCATTCTCACGCATGCACGAGAGAAGGGCGTTCGATTCGGCGCAGCCGCGGTTGCGCTGAAGCTGGCCACGCCGGATCAGGTATTGCAGGCCTTGGCGGAACAGTTTGGTTATCCCTACGCCTCCGAAGACGGGCGCAAGCTGATGCCTGAATTGGTGGGGTTGAATCAACCCTTCTCTCTTCAGTCTGAGGCGATCCGCGAGATCCGCCGCCAGGTGATGATGCGGGTGTTTGTCGAAGGGCAGGAGCGGTGTGCTCTGGCCGTGGTGAGCCCCGCGTCGGGTGACGGGAAGACCTTCTTCAGTGCCAATCTCGCAGTCGCCTTGGCACAGATTGGCGGGCGCACCTTGATCGTCGACGCAGACCTGCGAGGCCCTCGCCTGCACGAGGTGTTCAACGTCGAGAACGACACCGGTCTGTCGAGCTTGCTCGCAGGGCATGTGGATACCCAGGTGATCCAGCAGGTGCCGGGCATGCCGAGCCTGTTTGTCATGCCGGTGGGCATCACGCCGCCTAACCCGCTGGAATTGATCGAGCGGCCCGCCTTCGGCGTGCTGATCCGCGAGTTGACGGCAAAGTTCGATCATGTGATCGTCGATACGCCGGCCGCGGTGTATGGGGCGGACGCGCTGGCGATCGCCGCGAGATGCGGTGCGGTGCTCGTCGTGGCGCGCAAGAACGAGTCGCGCGTCGGGGCGCTTCAACAACTCGTGACTGCGCTTTCCCAGAGCCGCGCGCGCATGGCCGGCGTCATCATGAACGAGTATTGAGTTGGGGCCGTGCTAGCTTGAGTCGTCGCACAGACGCACTCGCTCCACGGTCGAGTCTGCATGATGTCCGGCTTACCCGCATTCATCATTACGGTCGATACCGAGGGCGACAACGAGTGGTCGCGCCCCAACCCGATCCTGACGCGCAATGCGGCCTATCTCCCCCGCTTTCAGGCGTTGTGTGAGGAATTCGGCTTCAAGCCGGTCTGGCTGACCAACTATGAAATGGCCACGTCGCCGGAGTTCGTACGATTCGGGCGAGACGTGATCGCGCGCGACGCCGGCGAGATCGGCATGCATTTGCACGCCTGGAGTTCGCCGCCCATTCGGCCATTGACCCATGACGATCATGCGACGCATCCGTTCTTGATCGAGTTCAGCCCCGACGTCATGGCGGAGAAGGTGGCCTTCATGACCGATCTGCTGCAGCAGCAGTTCGGCGTCAAGATGGTGAGCCATCGCGCAGGGCGCTGGGCGTTCGATGCCACGTATGCCAAGCTACTTGCGGAACACGGATATCTCGCGGACTGCTCCGTCACGCCGCATGTGTCTTGGCGAGATACGCTGGGCAACCCTGCGGGCCAAGGTGGGCCGGACTACAGCGGCTTTCCGTCGCACCCGTACTTTCTCGATCTCGATCGCATCGACCGATCGGGCACGTCGAGAATTCTGGAAGTGCCACCGACGATCATTCGATCGAAGTTGCTCGACACGATGCCTTGGGTGTACAGGGTGAAGGGAATTCGTCGCTATGCCCTGCGGCATGAGCCGCCAATAGCCTGGATCTTCCCGAACGGTTCGAATCTGGGATCGATGCTCAAGTGCGTACGCACTGCTATTGCGGAGCGCCGCTCACATATCGAGTTCGTGATTCATTCATCGGAATTGATGCCCGGAGGCAGCCCGAGGTTCCGCACGGACGAGAGTATTGAGAGACTCTATGCTGATTTGAGAATTCTCTTTGCCGACATCGCCGCGAAATTCCGTGGCATGACGCTTAAGGACTTCAGAGCGGCGTGGGAGCGGCGCGAGTCAGGTGTCGCGCTTGCTGCGGCCTGACAACTGCGCGTCGGTCTCCATGAGACTGCTGAAGTCCATATGCGCTGGCGCGACTCGAGTCTGATGCGATAGCGATGTGTGGCATTACCGGCTACTTCACGAGCTCAGGTTCACCCGCGGTAGGCGAGGAAGACCTACGCCGTGCCGTCGTGACGCTGCGCAAGCGTGGGCCTGACGACGAAGGTATCTGGAGTGGTGGCCCCGAGATAGGGTTGGGTCACACGCGGCTGTCTATCCTCGACTTGAGCTCGCACGGCCATCAGCCGATGCTGTCGTCGAATGGTCGATTGGCCATGGTGTTCAACGGCGAGGTCTACAACTTCGCCGAGATCCGAAACGAGTTGGTCACCCGAGGCCATCGCTTTTTCGGTTCCGGCGACTCGGAAGTGATACTCGCGGCCTTTCAAGAATGGGGTGTGCGAGATGCAGTGAGCCGATTCATCGGCATGTTCGCGATTGCCTTGTGGGATTCGCAAGCCGGGCGGCTGACGTTGATTCGAGATCGCCTGGGTGTGAAACCGCTCTACTACGGGTGGGATGGGCGCACCCTCTGGTTTGGTTCCGAATTGAAGGCGCTACGTGCCTACGGGCATTGGGAGCCGCGCATCGACAGGACCGCCTTGGCCGACTTCTTCCGCTTCAGCTACATCGTCGAGCCGCTCAGCATCTACGAGCAGGTGTCGAAGCTCCCACCAGGGCATCTGCTGGAGCTCGGCCGCGGCGGCCAACCCGCGGTCCATCAGTACTGGTCGGTGGGGGATGCTTCGAGCGTCGCCGCGAGCGCAAACGAAGAGGCGCTTGCCGAACGGCTCGAGGCACTGATGACCGATGCGTTCAACTTGCGCATGATCTCGGACGTGCCCGTGGGCGTCTTCCTTTCGGGCGGCGTCGACTCGTCGGCCCTGGCGGCCCTTCTGAGGCGAGATGGTCCACCGATTCGGACGTTCACCATCGGCTTTGACGACGCGCGCTTCAATGAGGCTCCGTATGCAGAGCAGGTCGCCAAGCACTTGGGCACGCAACATATCACGCAAATCGTGAGCGAGTCCGATGCCATGCAGGTACTCCCTGCTTGGGGCGAACTCTTCGACGAGCCATTTGGTGATGACTCGGGTATTCCGACACTCCTGGTGTCCCGACTGGCCGCGCAGCACGTCAAGGTCGTGCTGTCTGCTGATGGCGGTGATGAACTGTTCGGTGGGTACACCTCGTATTCGGCTGTGCTCGATCGAATTCAATCTGTGCGGCGCCAGTCCTCAATGGGGCGCTTCGCGCGTGAGCTTGCGGCCACCATGCCGTGGGAACGGCTGGACCGACTATTCGCGGGCCGCCTCGGCTACGCCGATCCGAAGCGCAGCCTCGGCCGATCGATGTCACTGCGATTGCGATACATCCGCGAGACTCAGGCTTTGTCCTCGCCGGGGGGCTTGTTCGAGCATGTGTTGACATCGTCATATTGGCACGATGCTGACCTTGATCGATTGCTCGGGATTCCTTCGCCCGTTTCGAGGCCGAACTGCGATGACTATCCTGGCGACATCGGCGAGCGGATGTGCTTGTGGGATCTGCATCACTACCTGGCGGGAGACGTTCTCGCCAAGGTCGACCGGGCAACGATGGCCGTGAGCATCGAAGGGCGTGAACCCCTTCTGGACCATCGTTTGGTCGAGTTTGCTTTCTCGTTGCCCTATCAACTCAGACGCGGCACGCTGGGCTCGAAGCACCTGTTGCGCAAGGTGCTATACCGACACGTGCCACGCGAACTGATCGATAGGCCGAAGAAGGGCTTCTCGGCACCAATCGGTCGCTGGATGTCCGGTGAGTTGAAGCTCCTGCTTGACACCTATCTCGACCCTCGACGGATCACGCAGCAGGGTATCCTCGATCCTGCAGTTGTTGCGGCCGTTCGCCGCAGGTTCGATGCCGGCGACCCGTTCTCAGTGCAGCGTGTATGGCTGTTGCTGGCGTTTCAGCTCTGGTACGCGCGGTGGATGGAGCGCCTCGCCGGCCCACCTGCTGCTCCGTCTGAGAAGCCGACGGCACAACTCACCGGGCTCGCGCAGTGAACCGCGACGGCGCACCCCTCGGCGCAGCAATCCCAATGGTGGGCACCAAGAACGCAGTGTCCGTGCCCCGTGTGGGCCGGCCACATGTCTGCTTTGTCTCGTTGTTCCTCTACCCGATCCTCAATGCGTCGGCTGGGATCGAATTGGCCGGAGGAGCCGAGGTTCAGCAATCCATCGTCGCGCGGCTGCTTCGAGACGATGGGTTCCGCGTCTCGGTGTTGACAGGCGACTATGGGCAGCCTGCGTTCGAGGATCTCGGCGGCATTCATGTCTATCGTGTCCCATCACCGGGTCACCGAGGCGTGAAGGGGCTGCGCTTTATTCATCCGCTGGTTACCGATGTGGTCGCCGGCCTGGGCCGGATCGACCCCGACATCGTCTACTACCGCGTAGCCGGATTCCGTGCTGCGGCAGCCGCATGGTACGCGCGCACGCGTGGCAAATGCTTTGTGTACGCCTGCGCCAGCGACCGCGAGTTCCAGGAGCGCAGTATCTCGGGTCTACCGCGCCGTGACGAGTGGTTGTTTCGCGCCGCGCTTCGTTCTGCAGATGCGGTGTTGGTGCAGAACCTGCGCCAGAGGGAACTTCTTGCGAATAACTTTCGCCGCGAGGCGGTGGTTGTCCCCAACTGCTACGCCGAGCCGAGCGCCGGCCGCGCTGCGCATGAGGGACCTGTTGTTTGGGTGGGTACGTTCAAGCCCGTCAAACGGCCGGAGCTGTTCATCGAACTGGCCCGCCGCTTCCCATCGAAGAAGTTCCTGATGATCGGTGGAGCCGACAACACGAACGACCCTGATCAGGCCTACCACCGGCAGATGCGTGCGTTGGCATCGGTTGTGACGAACCTGACGTTTGTCGGCTATGTGCCGTTCTCCGAGGTCGGGAAGCATATCGACAATGCCAGTCTGCTCGTCAACACGTCAGACCGAGAGGGATTCCCCAATACGTTTCTGCAGGCTTGGATTCGCGGAGTTCCGACATTGTCCTTTGTTCGGCCCGAAGTCACGCCAGGTCGATTTGGGACGATTGCCTGCGATGACCTCGAAGACATGACCTCGCATCTCCGAGCGTTGTCAACGCAGGTCGCAGCGTGGCAAACGGCGAGTCAGGCTTGTGAGGCTCACTTCAATGCAGTCCACGGCGTGGATGTTGTCATGCAGAGTTATCGAAACTTGTTCCAGGGATTGATTCAACCTCGTCGGTCAGAACGATGACTGACCTCCCGTCTGCAATGGCTCGACCAACCAACTCGGTCCCATGGCCAGCGTCGTGAGCGCCCCATATCGGCCTGCTGCGGAACGGCGCAGCCTCGCCTCGAGCCTTGGCGTCGTGCGCGCGATGGTGCAACTGGCGTGCAGCTTCATCAGCGTCAAGTTGACGGCGGTCTATCTTGGGCCAAGCGGGCTCGCGTTGATCGCTCAGTTCAACAACTTCATGTCGCTGAGCCAAAGCGTGGTCATAACAGGCCTCGAAACGGCGGCCGGAAGGTTGACCGCAGAGTACGGGCAAGACGCGGATCGCCGGCGGCGACTCTTGAGCACCGTGGGAAGGATCGGCCTCGGGCTCGGGATCCCGACCGCAGCCGCAGTCGCTATTGCTTCGCCATGGCTTGCCTCATGGCTTCTGCGCGATGCCGGGTACGCCTGGGTCTTCGTTCTGGGTGCGCTATCGCTGCTCGCCGCGATTCTGAACGCCATCTTGCTGGGTGCGCTATCCGCGCGCGGCGATATCGGACGTGTGGTCCTCTCCAACATCATTGCCATCGTGCTCGGTGTTTCGATGTTCGCGCCGGCGTCGATGCGATGGGGCGTTGCGGGCGGGCTCTATGCGTCAGCGGGCGTCTATGTCGCGTCCGTCATGGTCACACTGGTCTTGATCCGCCGTTCGCCATTGATCAGCCTGCGCGATCTGGTCGGCCCTTTCGATCGCGCTGAAGCACGGCGCATCGCCGGCTTCTATCCGATGCTCATCGTGCATGCGGTGATGGTGCCTCTCAGCCTTCTGCTCATACGGCAACATGTCGCCTCCGCTCTGAGCTTGGAGTCCGCCGGTTTGTGGCAGGCTTGCTGGCGGCTATCTGAGACCTACCTGATGATCGTCATGAGCTCGGTGACGACGCAGTTCATGGTGCGGCTTGGCGAGGCATCCGGTTCGCCGAAACTGCTGCGTGCCGAGACGCTGAAGACGCTTGCCCTCGCAGTCTGCGCGACGTTGGCTCTGGCGTTGACGATCTACATTCTGCGTGAGTGGATTGTGAGAATATTGTTTTCGGCAGCCTTCCTGCCGGTAGCCGACCTGATGGGTATGCAACTTCTCGGCGACGTTCTCAAGATCACCGGATTCACCTTGGGCTATGTGCTCGTCGCCACGATGCGCAGTCGCTGGTATATCGCAATCGAAATCTTGGTCCCATTGACGTTCATCGTTCTGGCGCGCTTTCTAGGTGCCAACATGGGGGTGCCGGGGGTGACTGCCGCATACTCGATCGCAGGAGCTGTTCACTGCGTGTTGTCCGTCATTGCGCTTCGCGATCTGCTCTTTGTTCGAGGACAGCCGCGTGGACGCTAGGTTCTTCAACCGGCCGGCATTGCTGCTGTGCGGCTTGGCATTGCTCGCGGTCTTGACCGGCCTCGCTGTCAGTTGGTTGGAGCCTCAATGGGCGGTCGCGAGCATCTTCGGGGTTGCCGCGGTGAGTATGGTGTTGTACGACTATCGCATTGGCGTGGTCTTCCTGACGCTCATGCTTCCATGGTTCTCCTCACCACTGATCCCACAGGCGCGCGGATTCGATCTGATCAACTTCCTTGTATTGGCGTCTATTGGATCGCTCGCAGTACGGCGCGGATTTGGTCGGGCATCGTTGGTCCCGCTGCCGAGGGTGGTCCGATGGTGCTACCTATTGCCGATTGCAGTTGCTGCGGTCGTCGCTGTGCCGAATCTGCCGATCGGCGCAGCGAACTTCCCCGCCGAGGCGCCCAGCTATTACCAAGCCTTCGCTACCGATGAGTTCCTGAAGACCCGAGTCATCAAACCGATGTTCTTCTTGGTCTACGCATTCCTTGTGGCTAACGCCGTTCGCGATAGCGCTAGAGCCGAAAGGCTGCTGCTGGTCTTTGGATGCTCCGCAGTCTTGCCAGCCTTGGCGATCATCATCACCGCGGTAGCCGGGGGAGGCAGCGTGGATCAGCGCGGAACCTATCTTCAAGGATTGGGCCTACACCCCAACGCCTACGGGATGCAACTTGCACTCGCAGCTGGACCGCTACTGTTTCTGGCGACCGGAGCGACATCGGGCCTATACAGGTGGGCAAGTGCGATTGCGCTTGGTCTCGTATCAGTCGGCCTGCTATTCACGGGTTCGCGCGGGGCGGCAGTGGCATACATCGTGGTGATTGTCTTCTGGCTGTTTTGGCGACGGCGGCTTTCCGACTTCGTCGTCGCGGCCATACTTGCTGCGCTGGTGGCAGTTGCGGTACCTGAGAAGGTGTGGGATCGGCTAGCGCTGGGGCTGGACGATACTCAGGCCACAGACACCTATAACATGGACGACCCGCTCACGAAAGGGCGGCTAGCGTCGTGGGCGCTGTTGGCGCCAGACATACTCATCAGCCCGGTTTGGGGTCAGGGTATCGGGTCGGTTGCCTGGAACAAGGCGACGACGTCAGGTCGATATCGGGCAACGCTCGCGCACAACATGTACCTTGACATATTGCTCGACATGGGAATTGCTGGATTTGCGACGCTGATGTACTTGTACTATCGCTATGCATCAGAATTTAGATTGCGTTCGTCAAATAAGTCGATTTCACCGTCGCTGAGAGACTACTTCGCTGGAGCATTAGCGTCTTTCGTGGGAATGCTAGTAATGGGATTCAGCAACGGCGTTTATATGCCGCAGGCTGAGCAGGCGTTTCTTTGGTTCTCGCTGGGGATGTTGTTTGCAAATTGGAATATTGAGTTAGATCACAAAAAACGACGCGTTGAACAAAATCTAATGAATAGCAATATCGCATCGTAAAGAAATCGCTACGAATTCCGCTTAACTCTACAATATATTATTCGAATTCGGCGATATCTGTCGTTGCTATAGCTTTCGAGTGAACTAGATAGCTGATACATGTTCATAACAAGAGCAAAGAATGAAGATTTGCCTGATCAGTTTGAATTCTCTCCCGGCGATTTCTCGAGAACATCAACATTTATATTCTGGTGGCGCCGAGGTGCAGCTGGCGCAGTTGGCTATCGCTTTGTCCAAGTTAGGACATGAGGTTTCACTGGTAGTTGGTGATTTCGGCCAACCCGATGGTGCTATCTATGAAGGTGTGCGCACCCTCAAGGCATTCAAACCATCAGGTGGTATACGGGGATTGCGTTTCTTCCATCCGCGTTGGACGGGTTTGTGGAAGGCAATTTCTAGAGCGAATGCAGATGTATATTATTATAGCTGTGCTGGTATGATACTTGGTCTCTTGGCGATGTTCTGCAGAATACATCGGAAACGCCTAGTATTTCGTGCTGCCAGCGACTCCGACTGCAGTCCACATACGCTGCTGGACACGAATCGGCGGGACCGTTGGCTCTACGAGTATGGGATTCGACGAACAGATGCAGTGCTGGTCCAGTCGAGGGTCCAGCAGGAAGCCATGATGAGCAATTTCGGTGCAAGAAGCACGATCGTGAGGGGGCTAATCGAGCGCCCACTACATGACTCGGAGTTTCAGCCAAAGGATATCGATGTACTCTGGGTCGCCAATATGCGTCACCTCAAGCGACCCGATCGACTCATTGAAATAGCCAGGGCATTACCTCAATACCGATTTCACATGGTGGGGGGTCCCGTTCCGGACGAGGAGGACTTCTTCCACCGCGTTGAAGAGCAGGCCCGCATGGTCGGCAACTTGACTTTTCATGGCAAGGTTCCTTATCTGGGGGTTGGACGGTTCTTTGACCGTGCACGGCTGGTAGCAAACACCTCGGAGGTGGAAGGGTTCCCGAACACGTTCTTGCAGGCATGGGTGCGTGGTATACCAGTGGTCACGATGTTCGATCCGGATCGGCTTGTCACCCGCGAGGCGCTCGGAACATCGCACCAAACCGTCCCAGATATGGTTAGCGGTATTGAGTGTCTTCTCGAGAAGGTCGACGCATACAAACAAGTGAGTACGAACGCGCTCAGATTCATGGAACACAAGTTCGGATCAGACAAAGTCCTGGCTCCGTATCTTGGTGCTCTGATAGGACCAAGCCCTGATATGAATTCAGTCCGCGTACCGTGCTAATGCATTGCAGTATTTTCATTGTCTAGATACTCGTGAATAGCAATAGCACATGAGCCTAGACTACTACCACAGAGAGGCTGATCTCGAGGTCGACCGAGATCGGATCGTCGCAACCTGGGCACTCGGGCTCGAAGGTTTGGTCGATCAAGTCGCTGACGCGAAGTTCCGTCATTCTTATGTAGATAACCCAGCCGGTGCTGGTATGTGTCTACTGTTGCATCAGCAGTCAGTTGATACAGCAATAGGCGCTCAAGGTCTTATTTCGCGAATATTCTTCGCGGGGCAAGATCAGTTTAGAGTGGCAACGCTCGCTGATTTTGTGGTCGCACCAGAGCATCGTTCGCTTGGACCTGCCTTGATACTAATGCGTGCGTGCATCGAACTCAGTCGGGAGCATTTTGAGTTTGCTTATGGCACACCCAACGATAAATCAGTTGCAATTCTGAATCGTGCCGGCATTCGCCCATTCGGTAATCTCACGCGGTACACCAAGCTAATTCGCAGCCAGAGTTATTTGAGTGCCCGCGTTTTGCGCTGGGTGGCTTCGCCGGTGGCTGCAGTCGCTGATGCCGCGATCGCATGTGCAGACATCGTGCGCAATGCCATGTTCGCCAGTCACTACCGGTGGAGCGAAAAGACTGAGTTCGGCGAGGAGTTCGCGAAAGTCTGGGAGGGCCGGCAGTCTGACATGGTGACCAGTGAGCGATCGCCGCGCACGCTGCGCTGGCGGTATTCGACAGCCGAGCACTCTGTCCCTTGGCACTTTTCCCTCGCGACTGATCGGTCCGGGACGCCAATTGGGTACGTGATCTGGCGACAGGTCAAAGGAATAGCAATGGTCAGCGATTTCTTCTGCTCGGAAATGGAGAAGTCGATTCACGCATTGCTGCAGTCTTTCGTTGTGTATGTTCGGAAATTTCCAGTGCAGAAGGTCTCACTCGAGTTCTTTGGGCGTCCGAGCATTGGCGTTGCACTGAGGGCTTGTGGATTCGCACCGCGCGAGCAAAGCTCGATTGTCCTGGTCGATCACGGCAAGGGCCAGGGAGATCGGCTGTTGGCATCGGCAAGCAGGATGTTCATGACCGGTTTCGATCGCGACCATGAAATCTGATCGCGCAGCGGCTGTTGGGTAGGCGCGTCATATGGGCCCAGATGCTGTGTGGGTTGGCCGCAGGAACAACGCCGCCCAGGCACCACAACGACTCATCATCTTCGACGTGGGCGTTTGGCTCTGTGTGTTCCTAGGGCTCGTCGCCCTACGCCTGCGGCCCGGCCTTGCATTGACGCTCGGACAGGATAGCTTTCAGTACATGAGCGCTGCGCAGAACGCGCTCGATGGGCACTTCGGCTATACGTCTCTGGTGCACTTTGACGCGGAACGGTCGTTTGGTGTGGTGCCCGCGCCGATGGTCACCTTTCCGCCGGGGTATCCGCTCGCACTCGCGCTTGCAAGCCTGACCGGCCTACCGCTTGCAACGAGTGGGTTGTTGATCAGTCTGATTGCGATGGCCGCGTGCCTGCCCTTGTTAGCGTGGTTGGGCATCAGGTTGGGCCTGTCGCGAGTGGTCTACAACGCCGTCTTGGCTGGTTTTGCCACGAATGCCGCGGTCAACGTGGTCGCTGCCAGAGTAGCGAGTGATGCGCTGTTCACTGCAATCGTTCTATTCGCAATTGGACTGCTTGTCCGCCGCGATCGAGGCAAGGGCTCGACCTGGAATTGGGTGTTCGCAGGCATCGCCTTTGGCTTGGCCTATCTCGTGCGGTATGCGGCGATGTTCTTCATCGTCGGGCTCGTGTTTGTGCTGATACGACATCTGCTGTCATCGGACCGATCAATGGCCAAGCGATATGCGATTGCGTTGACCGTTGCAGGCGTCGCCGTACTTGGAGGTATCGCCCGGAACATCGTGCTTGTCGGGAATTGGCGCGGCGGGAACGACAAGATCGTCAGCAATCCGATTTCCTTGGTGTTGGTAGAGACCGTGCGGGGTGTCAATCGACTGTTCCTGGGTCCAGGATCAGGCGTTGCCGGAGGGACTTTGTTCCCGCGCGCGGTGCTACTCATGTCCTTCGCCTTTGGTGTGGCATGGCTGGCGCGACATTGCGTGCGCAAGGCCAGCCTAGGTCGGCTGGCGATGCTGAGGAACGAAACGGCAAGCGTCGGGTTCGACTGGTCGTTGCTGGCCTTGGCCTATATCGCCGGCTTGATCTATGCCTGGCTCAAGAGCGTCATATCGATTGGTGAAGAACGGTATCTCGTTCCGTTGCTGCCGCTACTGCTTCTACTGCTCGGTCTCACAGTTCAGAAGTTGCTCAGTGCTGCACCGGAGAGAAGCCGTAGGCTCGCGCTTCTAGCGTTCACCATAAGCTCGATACTGTACGTCTATCTGAATCTACTGATTCTTCAACTACCGCAACAACCGGGCTGGTTACCGATTGCCGCTTCACTGGATGCGCGGTCTACTGACGGCAAGTCAGTGCGCACAGCTGTCTATGAACTTACCGGCGCCGACGGCACAGTGATGGCGAACAGTGGCCAGGCGATCGGGTACTTGCTTGGGCGGCGGACGGTCTCTCTCGTTGGGCCGCACTTCAGCAGCATGGAATGGACCGAACAATCCATGCGAGAAACAGCTCGACGATTTGGGGTGAGGGCAATCGTCATATACGCGCCCACCGGTGACGACCGATCGACTGATGGTGACGTCATCCCGTCAACGTTCGTCAAGAGCCTGGCGCAGGGTGACGCACCGCCATGGATGCGCCTGGAATACCGGGCATCGAACTTCTCGGTCTATGCGCTGCGGGCTGAAGGGCACTGACCCTGTGCCGGCGCACGCTGTCGGAAGAGTCTCCGAAATTGATATTGCCAAAGGCGTTGGCATCACGTTGGTGGTGCTCGGGCACATGGTGGCTCGCGACGCCAGGCCATTGGGCAACGATTGGTGGATCGTTTGGCACGAGCGCCTCTATTCATTCCACATGGCGTTCTTCTTCTTCCTGAGTGGATATGTGTTCTTTCTGAAGCCAGAGAGCCAGTGGGAAGAACAACTTCGCAAGAGCGCTGCCAAGCTCGCGCCCGCCTATCTTCTCTTCGCCCTGCTCGTCTATTTGGGCAAGTACGCCGCTGCGGGATTTCTCCACGTGGATAGGCCGGTGAAGCACCCGCTCGAAGAACTGCTGCTCATGGTCGCCTACCCGACCGAGGGCTTTGCGCAGTTTCTGTGGTTTATCGTCACTTTGTTGATGATCATGACGGTAGCGACCCTACTGCGGGCTTTGATCACTCGCTACCTTGGCGCAGCGCTGATCTTCGCCTTGGTGCTGCACATTCTGTCGGTCACCGATCATGTGACGACCTTTCTTGCCCTACATCAGCTCGCGCGCTATCTGGTCTTCTTCCTCCTGGCGGCCCTTTGCCACCGCTTGCCAGAAGCTTGGGCCTCGGCGGTTTCGCGATTTGGGGTGATGTACTTCGTGATGTTCGTGGCCGTATTGATTGCAGCGCCGGAGCGGTGGTTGCCAACGCTCGCCGGACTTCTGAGCGTGCCGGCATTGGTTGCGCTCGCGCATTGGATCGATCGGTCGACCTCCTTGCGGCGACTGTTCCATTTCCTAGGCCGCAACACGCTGACCATTTACCTGATGAACTCGCTGGCCATGGGGCTGGTGCGCGCGCTCGTGTTCAAAATCTGGGATTGGAACGGCTGGCACTTCTTTGTGGTGGCCCCTGTGCTGCTATTGGCGGGCCTTGTGATGCCGATACTTGCGCAACGTTGGCTGTTCTCGCGCTGGCGGTGGACCAACCACATTACGCGTTAGCAGACTCCGCGGTAGTGCGCGAATCGCAATCTAGGCGCGCGCGGCCGCTTCGACCAGCGTGGCCGCCATCTCAACCAATCCACCGCCAGGTCGTTTCCCACGCGGCAGTAGGTATGGGTGCAGGTGGTACCCGCCTGCGCGTCGCCGTACAGCGACGCGATGAGGTGCTCCTTAGGACCATCTCTGTCCAAGTGGTCCATCTCGAGGAGATGAAGCGCGCGACCATATCGGCCGCGGCAGTCCTGAACAGGGCGAACCCATCGCCCATTCCACTCGAATAGCGGGCCAGCCGGGCGAGAGCACGAAGGATCCGATCTGACGGCATGGCGTGAAGCGGCGACCCACGGACCGAAGAGGTCCGGGGCCGTGTAGATGCGAAGCGTGTCGTCAAGAGTGCCACCTGGCGAATCGGCGGAGCCTGCCATGATCCACCAGGCGCCATCTTGTCTATGAAGCGTAGCGTCGGCCACGCGGACGTTCGTCAGGAGTCGTGATACAGGCACCCACTCGGCGGGAAATGTGCGCGCCACATACAAGGTCAGGTCGCCACGCTCGCTGCTTTCGGGGAGCATGTACCAATGGCCATCGTGCCGGAAGACGTTCGGGTAGGACAGGTGGCAGTCTTCCTCGAGAACATCAATGGGTTCTCCGACATTGCCTGATCGGTCGACTGAAACGCAACGAATCGTCCCCTTGGGCGCAGTAAATAGGAGCTCTTCAAAGAACACCCACAGCCGATCCCCTTCGCGCGCCAGAAAGGGATCGGCCCAGAAGCGGTCCACAGGGGGCACCAGATGAACGCCGCCGTGCTCGGGCCACAGTGTCGCCGGCGAAACGTCTTGAAAGACGCTGATGGCCCATTGGGCCTGACTCGTGGCACGACGGGCTGCCTGCTGGAGTGAACTTGCTAACGGGCCATGCTGCGACTTCGCAGGATGGAGATCGATAGGGGACGGCACGGGCGCCTCGCATGCGTACGGAGCTTGCGAGGCGCTTGCAAGGCAGTGCACGAGCAGACCGATCAGCTTGTCCGCGGCGCGGTCCATCGAGATCGCGATGGACCATTCGACGAGTGCGCATCGCCACTTGAGCCTGGTCGAAGAACCGCCATGTCGCCAGACGGCGTCGAACTCGAGCTCGGTATGGCCAGAAATCATCGCGAGCTCCAGCGAGCGTTGGAGCTGCGCGGCGGGTAGTCCGCCAGCGCAAACGGTAAGTGTCACTTCTGCATCTGCTGGCGGATCACCGACCAGTGAGACGCAGATGTTCACGCCTGCTCCGGGTATCGCGAAAGGCACATTCACACTGGGCACCAGTGAAGCCGCGTTACGCGAGCGCAACGCGTCGTAGGCCCAGGCGGCGCGGCATAGACTGTCCTTGAACGCCTGAGGCGCCACGGACGAGCCGATCATCTTGCCGGGCACTCCAGCATGGGCCTGAATTTGTTGCGCAACGCGCACCACCCATGCTGGCTGCTCGCCCGCATAGGTGAGTAGCTCCCAGCGTCGGCCGCACGAGTCGAGTTGAGAACTCGGCAGGAGCTCCGAAGTACCTGGCATCGACGACGCTGCGCTAAGGGCTATTCGATGTGAGCGGCGGCGAGCTGACGTGGATCGTCGACGGCTGAAGAGGGGTGCGTCGCGCCTTTGCCACCCGCCGCCGACAGCGATACGGCGGGCGCATATGTGTTTAGAAAGTAGAGCGGGCGTCGCTTGGACTCATCGAAAAGCCTGCCCAAGTACTCCCCCATCACGCCGATGGACAGCAACTGCACACCGCCCAGGAACAAAACGACCACGATCAGTGATGGATAGCCTCTTACGGGATCACCGAATGCGATCGTCTTGTAGATGATCCATGCCGCGAAGACAAACGACACGAGCGCCACGAGAACGCCGACATAGGTGGCGATTTTCAACGGCGCAATCGTGAACGAAGTGAATCCCTCGATCGCGAAGTTCCACAGTTTCCAGTAGTTCCACTTTGTGTCGCCTGCGAATCGGGCATCGCGCCGGTAAGGTACGGCCTTTTGCGGGAAGCCGATCCATGCAAACAGCCCTTTCATGAATCGGTGCTGCTCGCGCAGCTGCTTCAGGGCGTCGACTGCACGGCGGCTAAGCAACCTAAAGTCACCGGTATCGGCCGGTATTTCGACTCTAGAGACGCGTTGAATCAAGCGATAGAACGCTGAAGCTGTCGCCTTCTTGAACAGGGTTTCGCCGTCGCGCGCCGTACGCCGTGCGAACACCACGTCGAAACCCGATTGCCACTGTGCGATCAACTCGGGGATCAATTCAGGCGGGTCCTGGAGGTCGGCATCGATGACAACGACCGCGTCTCCGGCGGCATGGTCAAGCCCGGCGGTCAGGGCTATTTCCTTGCCGAAGTTTCGGCTCAGATCGACGATCGACACTCGCTGATCTTGAGCGCGCAGCGATCGCATAACCTCCATGGTCCGGTCGCGACTGCCATCGTTGATGTAGACAACTTCGCAATTGCCCTGCAACCTGGCAAGCACTGCCGAGAGCCTGCGGTGGAATTCTGGAAGAACCTCCTGTTCATTGTAGGCAGGCACCACGACTGACAGCGTGTAGTGACTCTTTGCGTTGCCTGCGTGCGCAGACTCAAGCCGATGCTCGTTCATTCGTTTCTTCCTTGAATGTCCAGTTCCGATTCGCGGCGAATCCGAAGATCAGGACTGAGGCCGTTGCCATGACCTGCGCGACGAGGTAGTGGGAACTCAAGAAACGCATGGCAAGATCGATGACCACCGCGTTGATCAGCAGCCCGGCCAAGGCCACCGCGACGAACTTCACCATGGCCTCCGAATGCGATTTGCGAGTTCGAAAGGTGAGGCGATAGTTCAACAGGTAGTTGGTAAGCGCGCCGAACACGCCGCCCATTGAAGACGAGATCAGCGGAGATGACCCGATGATGTCCACTCCCACGATCAGCGTGCCATATTGGACCGCCGTGCCTATGGCGCCCACAGCGGCGTAGCCGAGGAACTGTACATGCGCGGTCTTCATGCGGCAGGTCCGACGAAGCGCCGTCGACCCGGTGCCCACCGTCTGAAAGGCGGATGAACAGGACTGAGTCTCACTGAGGCGGCCGACGTTGCTTCAGTTGATGCGGCGATTTCGTCGCCGCGACATATGCAGCGGTGCGGCGACTGCCAATGGACTATGGCGTGGTTAGGCACGTCGCGCCGCGTACCGATGCTTTGGCCGTGCATGACTTGGCATTTCGTTTGAAGTCGTAAACAAGACGGCCCTAAGGCGAGGGCAGTATTCGGACCTACGACTGTAAGCCGATCGTATCTACTGCAGCCACTTGGTGCGAAGCGTTTCGACGATCGTTCGCTGCGGACCCCACGGTTACTGGGGTCGTGCGGTCTCTGATCACGTCGATCGGGCGCAAAGTTCCAGCTGCATCAATCTCTCTCAACGAGGGCACTTGGTCGAAGGCAGACCTGCTGAGTGAGTGTCTCTGCGGACCGCCTTGGCCTGGGACGGGACTCCAAGACTCGCGCGCAACGCGAGGCGATCGCGTTACAGATCGCACCCCCTTGTCTGAGGGGTTGGCCAGCAGCTGTAAACGTATCTGTTTACCAGCCTGGCGAATCGCTAACGAGTGCCTTGGCAAGCAATTCGAGACTCCACGCATCGCTGCGATGGCCCGTGTTTCTTGCGCGTTGTCGCCCTTTCGACTTCAGGTTCCTTGGGAATCTTTCGATGATGAAGCCGTTTCAAGTACGTGATCTTGTCATTGCCATAGCTTTCGCTCTAGGTGTTCTCTCGGGATGCGGTGGCGAAGCCACATCGCAACCGTCATCAGGCGTGAACCTCGCAAGCGATGTCGGGGGCGCATTCGACACCAGTCAAGAGACGGCGTTGCGCTGGAGGCCCCGCTTCAATCAAACACCCATCACCTCCGGAACGTCCGCACCTGCACCGATCACGTTGACGAGCCTTCCAGCGAATGGGACAACACAGACTTCCGCGTCGATTGGGTATTCCGGCGATCCTTCCTATCAGGTGTACTGTAGGCTGGACACGTATGCACCAATCCCGTGTCCGAATCCGTTTGAGTTGGGTAAGTCCAGTCCGCTCGCCCTGGGACAGCATACGGTCGACTACTATCGATATACGGGTACGAGCCTAGACACGGCCAAGCCGGACGTTTCGTACTCGTGGACTATCGCATCTGCGAGCAATGGCACTTCGGCGGTCGCCGCCAGCAACTCTGTCGCGTCGAGTCCCAGCCCAGCCCCGGCGCCTATCGTCGGGACGGTCTCTAGTGCCGCGTTGCCGGCGGCGCCGACGCCAGTGGCGACGGCGGTGTCCGGATCGAGTGCGCAGTGGGATGGCAGTACGGCGATCGTTGTCGACGGTGTGCAGTTGATGGCGGCCGTTGCGGACCCGAGCGGATCTGGTCGTACGGTGAATCTGCACCGCATCACGCAAGGGGGTTCGCTGATTTGGGGAGGCGTGCGTAGCGAGCAGGTATGGCACAGCAGACCAGCGCAGGCGCTGACTCCTGGCAAGGACTTCTGGATGTCGTTCGCGGTGCAGCGCAAGGCTGATGAGACATTCGGCTCGACCACCAGCTACGACGAGCACCTCATATTCCAGACCCACACCCCGCAGGCTGGCCGGACACAGCCCGACATTGCGCTATTCGCCAGTGGGCAGACCGGCACGTTGGGCTGGCGAGTGGCCTACAACACGTCCGGTACCGTCGACGGACAGGGGTGGATGAGCACCGAAGGTAATCCGTGGGTGCACAAGGAGGCGCTGCCTGCGCCTGGCGTGTGGTATCGATACGTCGTTCACTACAGGCCCGGGTATCTGAGTTCGCACAATCCACTGTTGGAGATCTGGCGCGCCAAGCCTGGTGGCGTGTTCGAGCAGGTCGTCAGCCACACCGGGTTCAACACCTACAACACCAGTCAGACAGGCGCTGGCGCGAGCTACCCGCGAATCGGGCTCTACAAATACTCGGAGTGGACGACCAGCTCAGTGGCTTGGTACCTGACCCCTCTGTACTTCAGCACTGGAGCCGATCTGCTCGAGGCAGGCAAAGCATCGCTTGCAGGCCTTTGAGCGGCAGGCGTGGTCTTGGTAGCGATCGAGCGGCTGCGTCTGGCCGCGAGCGATCCGGTCGACGCCGCTGAAATTGATACGGAGTGCAAACGACCCATGCGATGCACCCGCGTTGATGCTCTATAGACGCTCGCCGGCCGAAGAAGATAGTCGGTCGACCGACAGCGCGTGAGCTGTGCGCCGACACGGTAGCGCTCGAGTTGGATCGTCAGCTTGTTCGGCAGGAACTGCCTCGCTTACATGTTCAAACGGGGCAACTGTCGAGTTCCAAGAAGATCTCCAGCCATGCATCGGGCGTCCATCGATTGACCATGGCGCCACGTCTCGTTGGATCAGTACAACCGGATTCACTGCAAGAAAATGTATATTCGCAACACTTCAGAACGGTCTCGCTCATTGATGTCTGCAATTGGATTGATAGGCGCGTTGCTGGCGGCGGCTTGCGGCGACGGAGGGATTGGTAGCTCCGGATCTACCAGCGATGTGGACAGCGTGACGGGCATGCTTTCGACGACGGTTGCGTCGGGGGCTACGCTCAAGCTGTTCAATCTGCCATCAGAGAAGACGACCGCGACGTCGGCGTCGATCACGTATGAGCTTGACGCGCGTGGGGCCAGCCCTGTGGTGGCGTGCAGATTAAACACGTACTCGCCCATCGTCTGTCCGAATCCGTTCAACTTGGGGCAGAAATCTGAGCTGCCGGCAGGAACCCACACGGTTCAGTATTTCGTGGACACAGGTAGCGGTGTGGATCAGACAAAGCCGGATGCATCGTATTCATGGACGATCGAGGTGGCGGCATCGTCGACGGCCGGAACGAATGCATCACAGCCAGCGCCCGGCAACGCCTCTTCAGCGGGCGCTCTGCCGGCGGCGCCGACGCCAGTGGCGACGGCGGTGTCCGGATCGAGTGCGCAGTGGGATGGCAGTACGGCGATCGTTGTCGACGGTGTGCAGTTGATGGCGGCCGTTGCGGACCCGAGCGGATCTGGTCGTACGGTGAATCTGCACCGCATCACGCAAGGGGGTTCGCTGATTTGGGGAGGCGTGCGTAGCGAGCAGGTATGGCACAGCAGACCAGCGCAGGCGCTGACTCCTGGCAAGGACTTCTGGATGTCGTTCGCGGTGCAGCGCAAGGCTGATGAGACATTCGGCTCGACCACCAGCTACGACGAGCACCTCATATTCCAGACCCACACCCCGCAGGCTGGCCGGACACAGCCCGACATTGCGCTATTCGCCAGTGGGCAGACCGGCACGTTGGGCTGGCGAGTGGCCTACAACACGTCCGGTACCGTCGACGGACAGGGGTGGATGAGCACCGAAGGTAATCCGTGGGTGCACAAGGAGGCGCTGCCTGCGCCTGGCGTGTGGTATCGATACGTCGTTCACTACAGGCCCGGGTATCTGAGTTCGCACAATCCACTGTTGGAGATCTGGCGCGCCAAGCCTGGTGGCGTGTTCGAGCAGGTCGTCAGCCACACCGGGTTCAACACCTACAACACCAGTCAGACAGGCGCTGGCGCGAGCTACCCGCGAATCGGGCTCTACAAATACTCGGAGTGGACGACCAGCTCAGTGGCTTGGTACCTGACCCCTCTGTACTTCAGCACTGGAGCCGATCTGCTCGAGGCAGGCAAAGCATCGCTTGCAGGCCTTTGAGCTGCGCAGTCCGTTAGCGCACCTGTCCAGAAAGACCGGTCGTGTCCCTGCCCGTGGTGTAGGTCCACAGCCCGGAGAAGGCTGAGATGCACGGGTACTCAGCGAGCCACAGCGGGCAGCCGAGTCGGTGCAGTATCGCTGACGGCCTGCAGGCCTTCCAGCTGCATGTAGCGCCGGTTCAGCGACCACTCGTCGTTCTGCTCGAGCAGCATCGCGCCGACCAAGCGCACGATGGCGGCGTCGTTGGGGAAGATGCCCACGACGTTGGTGCGGCGCTTGATCTCGGCGTTCAGCCGTTCCAACGGGTTGGTCGAGTAGATCTGCGTCCAGTGCGCGCGCGGGAACGTCATGAAGGCGAGCACGTCGTGCTCGGCCTCGTCCATCAGCGCGCCGAGCTTGGGGAATTTGCTGGATCGGCTACCGCTCGCCACTGCGCTCGCCCCGCCTCGGCCGCTCCTTGCGCGCGAACACCGTGCCAATGGCCGCGCTGACCATGCGGCGCTGCGTCTTGCCCGCATAGCCAGCGCGTTGCGCATGAAGTGCACTCGGCAGCGCTGCCAAGTGGCCTTGAAGACCTTGGCCACTGCCGCCTTGATGCCCTCGTGGCTGTCGCTGATGACGAGCTTGACACCGCGCAGCCCGCGCCGGTTCAGGCTGCGCAGGAACTCCGTCCAGAACGGCTCGGCCTCCGAGTGCCCGACTTTGAGGCCCAGCACCTCGCGCTCGCCTTCGGCATTGACGCCCACGGCATTATTGCGGCCACGCTGACGATGCGGCCGGCCTGGCGCGTCTTGACGTAGGTAGCGTCGATCCACAGGTACGGCCAGTCGCCTTCGATCGGGCGGTTCAGGAATGCGCCGACGCGCTCGTCGATGCTCGGCGCATAGCCGGCCGACCTGGCTCTTGGACACGCCGCTCATGCCCAGCGCCTTGACCAGGTCGTCCACCGAGCGCGTGGACACGCCGTGCACGGTAGGCCTCCTGGATCACGGCCGTCAAGGCTTTCTCGGCGCGCGCCTCGGCTCCAGGAACTCGTAGCGCAGTTGCCCTGGCGCAGCTTGGGGATCTTCAGCTCGACGCTGCCGGCGCGGCGTGTTCCAGATGATCGCGTGCAGCCGTGTTGCGGCTGTTGATCCGCTCGGGGCTCTTCTCGTCGTAGCCGAGGCTGCACTCCTCGACATCCAGCTCCATCAGACGTTGGGCCATGAACTGCACCATCTGGCGCAGCACGTCGACGTCGGCTCCCTTTTCGGCCAGCTCGGCCAGTGCCATAGTGGCGGTGGTCATCGTGGGTTCTCCTTGGACACGGTTGGTGGGTCGCACCTCAACCATATCCGGGTCCACGATGGCCACCCCCGATCGGGATCGCCATCGTTGTTGCAGCAAGCCGCTTCGCCAGCGCCCTACGCGCCTTGCCGCACAGCGAAGGACTTACACCACTTCCTGGGACATCAACGAAAGACCCGCCAACGGCGCGGCAGATGACAGCCGCCGTCCAGCGAGGCGGGCACCCGCCGGCGTGAGATGCGCGCCGTCGAACGAAATCAAATCGCCTTCGGCGGTGAACAGCCGACATTCCGGGCCGGCGCCGCAGACGGCAGCTTGCATGCTCACGAATACACCTTCTGGCAGCGCGCGTCGCAGCTGCGCTTCGATCTCGAGTGTTTCCGTGGAAAACGGATAGCTGATCCCAATACGGTGAGCGGCAGGTCGAGCTAGAAGCTCGCGTATGTTGAATCGCCCTATCAGCTTCGGACCAACGACGAACAGGTTCTGACTTGGCTTGACCCCGAGTTCAGCTAGCGTGCCGTAAGCGGCTGGCCGCGCCACCCCTGACGGCGCGCGGGTGCTGTTGCTGACGGCTATTGAACCGGCTGCCAGCGGTGCGGCAGCAGCTCGTCGATCCGGCTGGCCTGCTGCGTCGGCAGGCGCTGCACAACGTCGCGCAGGTACGCGTGCGGGTCGTGTCCGTTGAGCTTGGCCGACTGCACCAGGCTCATCACGACCGCGGCGCGTTGCCCGGCCAGCTCGCTGCCGGTGAACAACCATGCACGGCGCCCCATGGCCCATGGGCGTATCTGGTTTTCCAGATGGTTGTTGTCCACCGGCACATCGCCGTCGAGCAGGTTGCGCGTCAGCGCCGCCCAGTGCCGAGGCCGTAGTCCAGCGCCTGGTCATGGCGCTGCCGTCGGGCACCTTGGCGCCGGGTTTGGAGCCACGCATGCAAGCTCTTCCACAGCGGTTCGGTCGTCTGCTGGCGCGCGGCCAACTTCCGGTTCGCGCGCCTGGCGACGAGTTCGCCCACGCGGTAGATCTCGGCAATGCGCCGTACTGCTCGGGCGCCACGACGCTGGCGTTGTAGCGCTTGATCAGCTCGTCGAACTTCCTCCTCGCGTGCGCCAGGTACCGGCAGCGCTGCGCCCAGGTTGTCGGATCGACGACGCTGTCGTAGGCACCGTACTCGTCGCGAACGAGGTGCCGTGCGCCAGCCTGGTTCGGCCTTCGGCGCGGCGCTACCGAGAACTCCGGATCGCAGCGCGCACCACGGCCGACGCAGTCGTACACCACGCCCGGCGTCGGATCGAACACGCCCTGGCGTAGGCCCAGACGTAGGCCTTCTTGGTCTTGCCGGCTCCCGGATCGAGCATCGCCACCATGTCCTCCGTCGGCGTGCACGGACAGCGCCGAGCACGAAGCGCCAGGCCGGCCGTAGTAGCGGCTCCAGGGCGGCGCCGGCACGGCCGCACCACTGCGCCAGCGTCGAGCGCGGCGGTGCACGCCCGAGCGCTGGCGCTGATCGCCTCCTTGCCGGTAGTACGGCAGGCAGCGATCGACGAAGCGCTGGATCAGCGTGCGCCATCAGCCTCTGCGGGCGGGCACGCCGCCGTCGATGATCTGCGCCGGCACCGGCTCTTGCACCAGCACCTGGCAGCACTGCAGGCCCACTTGCCGCACATGCCGGCATCAGCAGTTCCGCCGGCACGATGTCGAGCTTCTGCCCACGTCCTCGCCCACGCGCACCATCGGCCGTCCCGCAGCCCGGCGTCGGGCACGTGGTGTCGCCGGGCTCGTGGCGGTTTCGACGCGACGCAGGTTCGCGGCAGCGCCTGGCGCTCGTGGGCGCGCGCTGCTGGTCGCTGGACGCTCTGGCCCTGCGCCGCCTTGCCTTGCAGCTGCTCCAGCAGCGCCTGCAGGCTGGCCTCGTCCTCGGCCATCGTCTCGTCGAACAAGCGGCGCTGTTCGGCGCTCATCGCCTCGGTCTTGGCGCCGAACTTCCAGCCCTTGAGCCGCGCCAGCTCGAAGTTGACCTTCCTCGAGCTTGACGGTCTTGAACTGCAGCTCGGCGTCCTTGCGCTCGGTCTCGTCGGGCTCGCTGCGCAATCTCGCCGGCCTGTTGCGCGATGCTCGTCGCGTTGCCGCAGGTGCTGCTGCTGCTCGCGGATATGGCCCAGCATCCGTTGCGCCAGCGCCGTGATGGCCTCGGGACTCAGACGCTGCAGGTTCGCGTCCACGATCGCGTCCACGTCGAGCATGGAACGCAATCGTGCCGCGCACGAAGCACGCCGTCATCGGGTCATCTGCCGATTGCCCCGAGCGCGCCTGTCTCACACGTGCGTGATGACGGCCATCTGCTCCAGTCGCTGCCACGGCAGGCCGAGCACCAGAGCGTTGAACGAGGCCGCGTCGGTGCGTGGCCGACGCGGCGTGTCCGGTACCCTGGCGCGGCCAGATGAAGCGCCCTCGGTTCAAGCGTCGCGCCGCGCACCACACGCCGAAGCCGTCGTGCACGAGCAGCTTGATGCGCGTGCCGCGGCGCGTTGCCATCGACAGCCGGTGCGACGGCCGCGCCGAACACCGCACCACGCGGCATAGCAGTCCGTCGACACCGGCGCGCATGTCGACGGGTCGACCGCCAGCCAGCACCGCGTCGATGCGGATCATCGCAGCCACTGCCGCAGCCACGCGGCGCACTCGGCTGGCCGTATTCGGCCGGGGCCAGGCGATGCAGGATCGTCGGTGCCGCGGCGCAGTTCGATGCGGATGTCCGGCACCGGCTGCGTTGGCAGGCCGGCATGCAGCGCGACGAAGGCGCCAGCTACCTTGTCGTTCACCGGCGCCGCCTCGTTCGCCGCTTCCCGGCACCGCCCTTGGCGACGCCACTTGTGCACCAGGTTCGCGTTCAAGCCATGGGACTGGGCCACCGCGGCCACCGACGCGCCAGGCTCGTCGCATTCGATCAGTACCTTGGCCTTGAGCGCATCGCTATGGCGCCGGCGCGGCGCGGCCTTGGAGTGCATAGGTGTCCACCTCACAATTTAGGTGGACACCATCGTCCTTGCCCCGCCGGGCGACTTCAAGGTGGCGCGGCCAGCCGCTTACAGCGTGCCCGGAAGGTGTTCGACCGACCACTTCTGCCAATCGCTCGAAAGGATGACAACGTCGGCGTGTGCAACTCGGTGCCGTATTTGACCTGCCTCGCGAACCCTCGCGCACATGGGCCGATCTTGCGGCCTGATGTGCTCGTCCACGTTAAATGGGCCGAAGTAGATCTGGCATCTAAACGGGATTTCGTATGTCCTTATCTCCGCGTCACCAAACATCCCGCTCTCGCGGATGGAGTTAAAGAAATCCTGCGCGAAACTGTCACCAATCACGATGATCTTGCGTGCGCTCGTACGGCTGAAGTCCCTATCGGCCTCGGTAAATCGCCTGGTCACATACTCACCCTGCGCCACCGAATTCACCATTGAGGCCAACTGGACATCTTCGTCCGGCAATCGAGACACAAAGCCGCGTGTTCGCTCCGATGCGAGACCGATACACAGAAAGAGCAAGGCGCCGGTCAACGACACCTTGATCAACGTCGCGCGGGACACCCGGAAGGCAGTTCTGAATGGCGATTCGACGAAGCGCCATGTCATGTAAGCCAGGGCCAAGGAAGACAGAATCAGCGCGACGAACAAGGGCCAACGCACTCCAGAGGTGATCCGAATCCTGGCGAAAGCAAAGAGCGGTTGGTGCCAGAGATAGGCGCTGTAGGAAATCAAGCCAATCCCGACTAGCGTTCGATGCGATAGAACACGATGAGCCAATGTGCCTTGTTGTGCACTCGCGATGACGAGCGCTGTTCCTAGCGTAGGTACCAACGCGTAGACACTTGGCATTGGGGTGTACCTGTTGAACAGCGCGACCGCGCACGTTATTGATACAAGTCCGATAAGCGACAAAACGTTGCACCAGGCGCGCGGCAACCACTCGTGGATCGGACGTATACGCCAAGCCAGGGCGACTGCGGCGCCGATCATCAACTCCCAAGCCCGTGTGACCGGGAAGAAGAAATTCGACGATAGCTTCCCGCTGCGCCATGCCCACTCGCTGAGACCAAACGATACTAGCGCCAGGAATAGGGTAGAAAGCAGAAGGGCACGAACGCCAGCGCGCCATAGCACCCAAATCATCAGCGGAAACAGTACGTAGAACTGCTCCTCGACGCCGAGACTCCAGGTGTGCAGCAGGGGAAGCTCCTCTGCCGCGGTGGCAAAGTAGTTGGTTGTCGACCAAAAGTACAGGTTGGGCAAGAAACCCACTGCGGCCAGGACGCTGCGGGTGAACGCTTGGGTCTCCACGGGCAACATCCACAGCCACGCGAACAGCGAACTCACCGCAATCACGACAAACAATGCGGGAAGGATTCGCCTCGCACGGCGCTCATAGAACGTAGGAATTGAGAACTTCCCAGCGGCACAATCATTCACTATGATCGATGTGATCAAGTAGCCGCTTATCACGAAGAAGACGTCGACGCCAACGAAACCGCCACGAAACGCGTCGAAGCCAGCGTGGAAGAACAAGACTGGAAGCACTGCCAGTGCTCGCAACCCGTCGATTTCGGGTCGATACTTCAGCGCCGCGTGCGACTCGTCTGGAATCATGGTTCAAGGCGCGTCAGATGCTCGCTTTGTCAAGCATCGAAATGTACTCGCCTTGGTCCGGACCACCTCAAGGGACGCACGTCACATTCAATGATTAGAGCTCCGGGCAGGCCTGCAAGCGCAGTCCTTCTCATTGGAGAAGTTGAGCGTAGTCACCCTCCAATGCCCGACACCAGTGCACCGAATCAAAACGCCTTGCTGCCTCAATCGCATTGGCCTGTCCGACACGACGAAGGGCGGCTGGATCGGCCAGCAACTGGCCAATGGCATCAGCGACGGCTTGCGCGCCCGGTTGCTTGGCCAGCACTCGGCCATGGACGCCGTCCTGGGCCACGTCCGGAATACCTCCCGCCTCGGCCGTGACTACAGGTAGCCCTGCAGCCATGGCCTCAAGCAAGGTCACCGGGCATCCTTCACCGTAGCTTGTTGGGAAGACGAACACGTCGGAGTCGAGCATCAACTGGGCCTTCGCCTGGCCGCGTACGAATCCTGGGAAGGAGACTCGATCTGCGAGGCCTCGTTCACTAACCCAATGCTGCAGCGACGATCGCTCCGGTCCGTCCCCTGCACAGCATAGGCGAAGGCTCGGAAAGGCATCAGCCAATAGAGCGAACGCCCTCACGGTTTCGATCGCACCCTTCCGCGGGACCAGCCTGGACATGAAGAGTAGCCGCAGGCTGCCGTCATCGACCGGTCGGCTTCGAACCAAGCCGCGGAACTGGTTCATGTCGACCATCGTGCTGGTGACGCGGACCCTTGTTTGATCGATGCCCAAGGCCACGAGCTGGTCGCGAAAACTCGTGGCGAGAACGTAGATCCGGTCGGCACGTCTGAAGACCGCGCGAAACAGGGATCGTGGCAACGGCGAGCCCGAAATTCGCGCGGCCCATACCTCTTCCCAACCGTGCACGAATACAACGATAGGTCCGCGATATACGATCCGTGCCAACAGCAGGTAGAAACCTTCCCGAACGATCGAGCGGTCGAGAGAGGGATTGAGGTGAACCACCTCAGGGTGCATGCGAAGGATCGAGCGCACGAATGACCATCCATCGCGCGCCAGTCTGACTGCCAGTGGCAGCTTCGATCCGTCGTTGCCTACCTGAGTCGTACAGAAGACATGGCTCGAGAAGTTGGCACGCACCATCTCGACGAAGTCGATGACGCCGCCCGTCAGTTTCGGCGACGGCGACAGCATCAGTATTCGCAATCTCGCACTCTCCGGTCCTGCTCGATTGGTAGCGATCGAACTCGCAACATGGGGTATGGCACTCATCGATCTCGATCCACTATGTTATCGAAGGCCCGCAAACCGAGCGGTGCTGTCCCCCCGAACGAAGGTGACTCAGACGGTTGAGATGACCCCTGTGCAGCGTGAGGGCAGGGCACAATCCTCAGTTCCGATCCGGAAGCGGCCAATCTCCACTCCCATATCCGCCCGGTTCCGTGGCACCGTCGCTGAATAGCCCATTTCGAGTAGTGCAGTCCTCCCTATTGCGTGGTGCGCGGCGGTTGGGATGCCATTGAGCTGGGGCAAGGTGTTGGCATCTAACCGTCAGAATTTGGCGTCGTGTCATTCGCTCTGATCGCTCATAGACGCAGGCCTCGAGCAACATGGAGATTGAGCCTGCCTCCCTCAATGGCGGCCACACGCTCGTCCCAATGATTCAGCCTCGTACGCAGAAGGATCCCTTAGGGTGTGCGCGTGGCACTGTGGTCATGCTCGTGGGTCAACTCGCATTCGGGGGGGCTGAGCGACACATGATCACGCTCGCCAACGCCTTGAGTGAGCAATTCAACGTCGTATTGGCCTACCTGAAGTCGGGTGAGGCGCTTCTGGATCAGCTGCGCACGGAGTCGCTGCTCGAGGTTCGTTGCTTGAAAGTGTCGAAGCGGGTCGACTTGCGTGCCGCGCGCGAACTGGCACAGATTGCCGACCGCTATTGCGCGCAGTTGATCCTCTGCGCCAACGAGTATGCGCTCATGTACGCACATCTGGCGCGCGCGCTGGCCGGAAGCTCGCCCGCCGTTGCAGAAGTGTTTCACACGACGAGGCCTAGCTCGCTCAAAGAACGGCTCTCGCTGATGCTGTATCGCCCATTCTTCTGGTGCACTCATCACCTCGTGTTTGTTTGCCAGGCGCAACGACGTTACTGGCTTCGTCGGGGCTTGTGGGCACGACAGGTTCACACGATCTACAACGGCGTCGACGCCTCTCACTTCGACCCGATTGCATTTGAAGGCAAGATCGCGGCAGCGAGGCGATCATTCGGGTTCGGCGCTCACGATCGCGTGGTGGGAATATGTGCGGTGCTTCGTCCGGAGAAGGCTCACGCCGACCTACTTTCCGCCGTTGCAACGCTGCGGGACGAAGGCTGTGATTGGCGCGTGTTGATAATCGGCGATGGACCGAGACGCGCTGCCCTTGAGGCTGAGGTGGCTCGACTCGACCTGGTAGATCACGTCAAGATCACCGGACTCCAATCCGATGTGCGGGACTCGCTGGCGGCCTGCGACGTGGTGGCGCTAGTATCGATCAGAGAGACCTTTTCGATCGCTGCACTCGAAGCCATGGCCATGGGAAAGCCAATGATCATGAGCGACGTTGGCGGTGCAAGGGAGCAAGTGGAGCACGGGGTTAACGGATACCTGTTTCCCGCAGGTGACGTTCATGCACTGGCCCAATGCCTGCGCGAGTCGTCGGACACGTCGCGTTTGCGTCAGCTTGGATCGGAAGCCCGAAAGCGCGTTGTGCGTAGATTCTCGCAGCGGTCGATGCTGGAGTCCTATGCCACGCTGATCGACAGAATCGTGACTCCGAAGGAGCAGACGTTTCGAAGCCGCTAGTGTGCCATTCACAGTCAGGATCATTAATCCGATCGCGATGGCATGCTTCGCCGGCGCAATCATCGAGATGTCGATGGAGACGTCTGGATGAGCGAGAAGGCAGAGTCGCAAGAGAGTGGGAGGCGCTGATGTCGGCGTAAAGTACTGGGCGCCAGGTGTCGGTCTTCCTTCCGACGGGCGGGTGCACATGCTGGGCACGAACCCCAGCGCGCAAGGCGGTGTTGGTTATGTCGTAGTGGCTTTGCGTGACGCGGAACCGTTGCGCTGCGCCGTAGAAGCCGTAGTCTCGAAAACCTACAAGGTTTGCCGGGCCACCACGACGCCATGCCGAGAGTGAGGACTGCCCCTTCGACTCGGGGGAAGTCAATGCATTGTTGGTTCATTTCACGAAGTCGAGCGGGCTCTTCGAGGGAAAATCCCATTTCTCGGCAGGGCTCGGTCGGTTGTGGCCTTGGCGAATCCCAGGCGCAATCAATTGGATTTGGTGAGACTCGGCTTGACACAGTTGGTATGGCTCATACGCAGACTCAGTCGCATGTACTGGCGCGAAGTGCCGTACAGAATCGCGTCGGTCTTGCGCGGCCTCATGCAAAGCCAAGGGGTGCTCTCTGCGACCCGAATCCCGCAGATGGCGAACGATCCCAAGTGGGGTCAAGCCTGGTGCATGGTTCCAAATCCGTCAGGGTCCAGCAGGTCGATCGAGCTGGCGGCTGAGCGCATTCTTCAAGGCAAGCTGGAAGTCTTCGGCCAACAAGTGCCGATGATTGACGGGGTACCCGATTGGAACGCAGATCCAGTCACAGGCCGACGGATAGACCAGACATTCGGGCTCTTCATCGACTTCAGACATATCGGTGCGGGCGTAGACATCAAACACGTGTGGGAGGTGAATCGCCATCTGTGGTGGACCCCCCTCGCTCAGTGTTATGCACTAACGGGGGACCGACGCGCCCTCCACTCGCTTCGCACTCTGTTGTCCAGCTGGCTCACGGCGTGCCCCTACCCGCTGGGCCTGAATTGGTCATCACCTGTCGAACACGGGATTCGCCTGGTCAATTGGAGTGTCGTGTGGTTCTTGATCGGGGGTGCGGCTTCACCGATGTTCGAGGGCGAGCAGGGGCAACTGCTGTTGACCCGCTGGCTCGAGAGCATCTATCAGCACATTCGATTTGCCAGTGACAACTACTCCTTTTACTCGTCGGCCGACAACCATCTGATCGGTGAGGCAGCAGGCGTCTTCGTGGCAGCGCACACCTGGGATCAATGGCTGGAGACGCGCAAGCTGCGCGATGAGGCCAAGGCGATACTGGAAGAGGAAGTGCGGCGCCAGTTCAGCGCCGACGGCGTAGACCTTGAACAAGCCACCTGCTACCACAAATTCGCGCTGCAGTTCCTGCTTGCCGGTGGGCTGTGTGGCACTGCCAATGGGGACCGCTTCACGAACGAGTACTGGACACGCATAGAGGCCGCCATCACATTTCTCGCATCGGTCATGGACTGTGCAGGCCATGTGCCGGCGATTGGCGACTCTGATGACAGCGAAGTCTGGCGACTGAGCCACGGAGCGGGATTCGATAGCTATCGGTCACTCGTGGCAATTGGCGCCGCTCTGTTCCAACGCGATGACCTCCAGGCCAAGGTGCAGAGCGTCGATGCGAGCGAAGATGAGCAGGTACGGTGGCTCGCCTGTGGCGTTGGCCCACCGACCGACGCGTCGGCGTTAGACCGACTGCCAACTACATTCAGCTCGGGCGGATATGTCGTCATTGGCGAGGCGCTTCATTCGAAGCACGAATTTCGCGTGACCTTCGATTGCGGGCCATTGGGCTACAACCGCATTGCGGGACATGGGCACGCAGATGCCCTGGCTCTGCTGATCAGCTGGGAAGGCGATCCGCTGCTCGTCGACTCAGGGACATTCTGTTATAGCGTGGATCCCGAGTACCGCCGCTACTTCCGTGGCACGCGCGCGCACAACTCACTCGTAGTCGATGGTCAAGATCAATCCGACTATGGGGCCAGCTTTCTGTGGTTGCGCGACGTGAACACGTCGCTTCTAGAAGACCAAGTGCAATCCGGCTCGCACACCGTGCACGCATGTCATGACGGCTACACGCGTCTTGCCGATCCCGTCGTGCATCACCGTCGAATCAGGCTCGAGATGCATGACGGGCCGCTGGTGGTGGAGGATTGGATCGACTGTGCCCGTCCGCATCGCGTCGAAGTGATGTGGCACGCGGCACCTGGCGCGCGGCTACAGCGCAGCGGCAAGCAGTGGGAATTGCAGACGGAGGCCCACACGCTGCGGCTCGAGTTCGATGGCGGCGTGTCAGAAGAGGAGGTCATCGAAGGTCGCGACGATCCGCCGCAGGGATGGGTTTCGTCGGGCTTTTACCGTCGTGCTCCCGCGCCGGTCTTGATTGCTCGCGCCACGCTGGCGCCGCAGCAGCGGTTGCGTACGCTGATCCAGCGCGTTCGAATGCCGTCGCAGCGGCGAGAAGGATGCTTGCCGTGAGGATCTGGTTCGACCTGTCGAACTCGCCTCACATCAACCTGTTCGCGGGCATGATCCGCGAGCTGGAGCGCGAGGGCCACGAAGTAGTGGTTACATGCCGCCCGCTGGCCAATACCATCGACTTGCTGGATCTGCACCGCATTCGCTACGAGGTCATAGGCATCCACTACGGCCGCAACTTCGCCATGAAGCTGTTCGGCTTTCCGGTGCGCGTTTGGCAACTCTGGAAGTTCCTGCGCTCCAGGCGCGTTGACGTTGCGATATCGCAGAGCTCGTTCCACTCGCCGCTCGTCGCCAGGTTGCTGGGAGTGCGCTCGATCTACATGAACGACAACGAGCACGCCTTGGGCAACGTACCGGCGTTCCTCTTCGCCAGCCGAATCATGGTGCCGGAATTCCTGGCGCCGGCCAAGTTGCGCAGACAGCTGGCCTGCCTGCGCAAGGTCGTCCGTTACCCGGGTGTCAAGGAAGGCATCTACCTCTGGGAGTTCGATTCTCGATTGGATCGCAAGGACGAAGGCCGCCCGCAAAAGGCTCGGCCGACTGTTTACATTCGCCCGGAGCCATGGACAGCGCAGTACTACAAGGGTAGTCGCAACTTCCTCGACGATCTGGTGCAAGGCATCAAACACCAGACCGACGTCGTCGTGCTGCCTCGCGGCAAGGAGCAGGGGCTCCACTACCGTGACCCACAATTCGCCGGAATACGCGTTGTCGATACGGCGCTGGACATCGCGGCGATTGCACCCGACTGCGATTTGTTCGTGGGTGCGGGCGGCACGATGACGCGCGAAATGGCCGTGCTCGGCATTCCGACGGTATCGGTATACCAGGATGAACTACTGGACGTGGATCGCTACCTGCTGGAGGTGGGAGCCTTCGTCCACGAGCCTGCGCTAACGGCGGCCAGACTGCTGGCGATTCTGGAGAGTGCCGTGCGCAAGCCGGCCAATCGCGTGCTGCTCCAGAAGGGCCGGGACTCGTACGCCATGATCAAAAGTGCAATCCTTGGCCATTGACTGGCCATTCGTTCGAATTGGAGAGACCGATGCTTCGAGTTGGGATGGTTGGGCTGGGCAAGATGGGGCTTTCCCATCACGCCATCGTCAACGCCCATCCGGGTGTGAAGGTGGTCGCCGCGTGCGACCAATCTGCCTATTTGACGAGTGTGCTGTCGAAGTACACCGGCCTCAAGTGCTACGACGACTACGAGCGCTTGCTCGCCAACGAGTCGCTCGATGCGGTGGTCATCGCGACGCCCTCGAAACTGCATGCTGCGATGGTCGAGAGCGCCCTTCAGCGCGGTCTGCATGTGTTCTGCGAGAAACCCTTCGTCCTGAACGTCGCTGACGGCGAACGCCTGGTGGCGATGGCAGAGGCCAAGGGGCTTGTGAATCAGGTTGGCTATCACTTCCGCTTCGTGGGCGCATTCCAGGAAGCCGCCCGCATCGCCAACTCGGGAGCGCTGGGGCAGATTCATCACGTCCGAGCCGAGGCCTTCGGTCCGGTGGTGCTGCGCCCCAAGGGGGGCACCTGGCGATCGTCCAAGGGCGAGGGCGGGGGCGCGTTGTACGACTACGCGTGCCATGCCCTTGATCTGGTGACGTACGTCGCGGGCGCTCCGAGTTCGGTCAGCGGCGTGGCGCTGAACAGCATCTTCTCGCGCGACGTGGAAGACGAGGTCTACTGCACGCTGAACTACGCGAGCGGCACGACGGGACAGCTTTCCGTCAATTGGAGCGACGAAAGCTACCGCAAGATGTCGACGAAGATTTCAGTCTGGGGCACCAACGGCCGCATCACTGCCGATCGGCAGGAGTGCCAGATCTACCTGCGTGCGCCGCACCCGGCCGCGCCGGATCTCGCCGCTGGCTGGACCGTGCGATACACCACCGATCTGACGCGTGAGGTCTGGTACTACCTGCGCGGGGAGGAGTACTCGGCGCAGATCGACCACTTCGTGCGGGCGGTGGAAGAAGGGCGAAAGGACAACGTCAATTCCTTCCGCTCGGCGCTTCAGGCCGATCGATTGGTGAGCATGATCCTGGCCGAGGTCGGTGGAGCAAAGAAGGCAACGTCGATCGCGGCGGCGCAACCCAAAGGTGTCTGGTCACGCCTGTTCGGATGATCGAGAGAATCGGCTGATGAGTGAAATACGGGATCGAACAATGGACAGAGTTCTCTTTGGCGACAACCAGTTCTTCGGTGTCAATCACATGTCGGAGGACAAGGCGCGCGCCCAGTCAATGAGGTTTCAAAACCTCGAGGCGATCGTCGGGGTGTTGGATGACGCCTATCGTGTGGGTATCCGTACCTTCATGTGCACGACGCACGATCGTGTGGCCGAGATCTGCGACCACTTCCGAGCGAATCGATCCAAGTACCCGGACTATCGCTTCTATCCGTGCATGCCGTATGCACACAAGTACGCCAATGCAGCCACCGAACACGGCCTTGTCGGAGCCTTGCGCAAGTTCCTCCCGGAAGACGGTGCGGTGTCGGCGATGTTCCGTGGGGGTGTCGCATTGGCGAACAAAGACATCGAGGCCATCATTCAGATGCTGGTCGATGCCGAGATGAAGATGTTCGATGGGCTTTCGACACCCGTCATCTTCATCCAGAACGTCATCACCGACTTGTTGCTGGGCCTGGGCATGCGAGACGCGTTCCGGATCTTCTCGGACCATGTTCGCTCGCGCTACGGTGCCGAACCTGGCTTCATCACGATGAACCTGCCCAGGTTGCTGGACGTTCTCGACGACCTCGGTATCGACAACCCGATCGTCTGCGCGAACATCAACAAGATCGGATTCCGCATGTGTGGCGGCGTCGATGCCTACGAAAAGACAATCGCCACGCGGCGCTTCCGCCCAATTGCGATGTCGGTGCTCGCATCGGGCGCACTCTCGCCAAGAGAGGCTATCGAATACGTCTGTCGTCAGCCGAAGATCGAATCAATCGTGTTCGGCGCCTCGAGTCGAGGCAACATTCAGCAGACCAAGGCACTCATCGATGAGCTGAGCCCACGCCGCGAACCGGCGGTCATTTCGCCATGAATGCCGACTGGCCTGCGCTGGCAACAACGCGGCCCAGGATCGCCCGCGCGTCACCGTGCTCGTCGGTGAGGGCGCGAATGTCTTCGTAGCATTTGCTGGCGGCCATACGGCGCATCACCGACGGCCCTTGCCCGAGACCCACTTCGAACGCTAGCCAACCCCCTTGCCGCAACATCCGGGGTGCATCCTGTATCAGGCGCTGGATGATGCGGACACCGAACGGGCCGCCGTCGAACGCTAGCGCGGGTTCGTGCTCGGCGATCTCTGGCGGCATCGAATCCACCTTGCCACTGGAGATGTATGGTGGGTTGCAGACCAAGACGTCGATCGTTTGTCGGAGGCTGGGCTCGTCGAATGGGTCGAGCAAGTCACCCTGCCGGACTTCCACACGCGACTGCAGGCCAAGGAACTCGACATTTCGCCGCGCCAGGCTCACGGCATCGGTGGACAGATCGGCAGCAAGCACTTGCGCTGATGGAACGGCACATGCCATGCCGATGGCGAGGTTGCCGCTGCCGGTACAGACATCGAGGACGACTGGGGTGTCACGGGTTGCCGCGACCTCCTCGAGCACAGCTACGGCAGCCAGGCCCAGGAGCTCGGTCTCGCGGCGGGGGATGAGCGCTTGCGGACCCGCGAGCATCTCGATGCCCATGAAGTGCTGACGGCCCGTCAGATGAGCCAGCGGCGTACCGCGCAGTCTCTGCCAGAGGAGATCGTCTAGCAGCGCGGCCTGCGACTCGTTGAGCGAACCGATCGGACATTCGCTGGCAGCGCGCGCGGAAACAGCCTTGCCGGCGGCGAGGAGCCACAAGGCTCGCAGCGCGGTCTCGGGGGTCTCCTCCGGCTTGTCGTCCAAGACGTCGAGCCCATCGCGCAAGACGCCGAGCAATTCGACATAGCGTGCGACCCCCTTCGCCCCAAGTTGGGACCGTTCGGAGGCGGACAGCGACGGCTGCACCGGCACGGCCGGATTCATGTCAATGCACGAGCTTCCGTGACACGAACGACTCGATAGCGGCCAGGCTATCCAGATTCTCAGCCACCATCTCGCGCTCCTTGATGGCGATACCAAAGGTCTCTTCCAGGTACGTGACCAGCTCCAGAAAACCGGTCGAGTCCAGAAGATGCCGCTCGAGGAAGGAATCGGTATCGGCGAAATTCACCGGCTTCGAGCCCAGGATGAAGTTCTCTTTGATGAATTGTCGAACTTGTTCTTTGATGTCTGCCATGACGTAGCCGCCTTTCGATTGCATAGCTCTCTATCGCATTTCAGCCCCTGCACTAGGCGAGGCCGGTCTTCTTGATCTTGCCGGTGTCGGTCCTCGGAAGCGACGCGACGAACTCGACGACCTTGGGTGCCATGAAGTTCTCCAGGCTGGCGAGGCAATGCCGGATGACGTCGCGTTCCGTGAGTTTGGCACCATCGCGCAACGTGACAAAGGCCTTCACCGCCTGACCCAGAACTGCATCGGGAATTCCAACCACGGCGACTTCGTGCACGCCCTCCATGGCGCTGATGGCGTTCTCGACTTCGCGCGGACTGATCTTCTCGCCTCGGCTCTTGATGATGTCGTCACGGCGGGCCACGAAGTAGAGCCAGCCCTCTTCGTCGGTGCGGAAGACATCGCCGGAGTACAGGATCATTTCTCCTGCAATCGGCCCTGGCTTCAGTCGTTCGGCGGTCTCGCGAGGTTTCTCCCAATAGCCCCGCATGACGTTGCTGCCGCGAATCACCAGCTCGCCCGTCGATCCGTTAGGGAGTCGTCGACCCTCTTCGTCGACCAGCCAGACCTCCTCGTTGGGCATGCCCCGGCCGACGCTCGTCGGCCGAATGTCGAGCTGATCCGGAGGAAGATAGGTAACGCGCTTGCACTCCGTAAGGCCGTACATCGAAAAGAGCGTCGCTTGCGGAAACAGCGCGCGCAATTCGTGGATGTGGGACTCCGGCAACGCGGCGGCGGTGTTCGTGATCATCCGGAGCGCGGGGAGGCCGATGAGCCGCGCCTCTTCGAGCGACACAAGCATGGCGAACATCGTGGGAACGCCTGGGAATACCGTGACGTTCCAACGAGCCATCTTCTCCAACGCCGTCAGCGGAAAGGTGAAGTTGCGCTCGAGCACGACGGTCGAGCCCAGCTTGAAGCCCATCAGCACCTGGTACAAGCCGTAGTCGAACGCCAGCGGCAATGCGCACAGGATGATGTCGTCACCGCGCAGGCCCAGGTAGGTGCTGACGGACGTGGCTGCGCTCACCATGTTCAGATGCGTCAACATCACGCCCTTGGGAAAACCGGTCGAACCCGATGTGTAGATGATGCTCGCCAGATCCTGGTCGATCGTCTGCGGCGGCTCGAAGCGGGCGGCGGCATCCGGGCTGGGCCAGGCACGCACACGGCCGGATTCAGCCGCACCGGAAGCTCCGGCGGCGAACACGCTGCGTACGCAAGGGACTTTCGACAGGGCGTCGGACCAGATCGGTTCCAAGGCCGCGCCCGTGAGCAACGCCACGGCGCGTGCGTCGGCGAGCATGTAGGCGAGCTTCTCGTCCTTCGTCAACGGATTGATCGGCATGAACACCGCACCGATCTTCAATGCGCCATAGACACCCGCGACGAACTCGATTCCGTTGTCCAAGAACAGGGCAACGCGGTCCCCACGCACGACTCCTGCTGCCTGCAGGGCGGCTGCGACGGCGTTGGCATGGCGATCCACATCGGCATAGCTGAAGCGATCCTCGCCACAAATCAGTGCGGTCTTGTCCGGCTGGACCTTCGCGGTCGCTTCGAAATGGTGATGTAGCAGCATGGGCTAGTGCGACGCGGGGCCTACGGCGGCGGGTTTGACAAACTGGTCGTGGAGCAGCATCGTGGAAAGTATCCCCACGAATGCCATGTTGTCGCCGAAGCCGATGGCTCGGCCGGCTTGGCACTTGCCCACCAGTTTGGTGACCGAGGCGGAGTCGAACAGGCCCGCCGCGTCGATGCGCGACGGGCTCAGCAGTTCGGCAACGTACTCCACGGGCCGCCCGTCGACGAAGAAGGAGGCGCTGTCCGGTGCACGGTAGGGTTGCTTCGTCCGATTGCGTATCAAGTCGGGGACTTCGCCTTGCACGGCACGCTTGAGCAGGTATTTCTCGGTGAGCCCGTGGAGCTTGTAGCCGGGCGGCAACCGGTTGGCGAATTCGATCAGGCGATGGTCGAGAAACGGCACGCGCCCCTCGACCGAATTGGCCATCGCCACACGGTCGCCTTGCGAACTCAGCAGATAGCCGGACATCAGCGTGTGAGCCTCGATGTACTGGTCCCGCCCCATTGGGCACCACCGGTCGGAGTCGGCGGGCATCTCATCGCGCAATGCCTGGCAAGGGTCCCACGACGCTATCCGATCCTGGACTTCGGGGCGCAAGAATTGCAGCGTCCGCTGCGTGGTTCGAATCCGCGTGTGATGCGCAAACCACGGTTCATTCAGGTGCTCGATGCCTTCGGCAAAGAACCGCTGCGCCAGTGCACTCCCGGAGACTGGGGAGTTCTTCAAGTAGGGATAGAGGCGCTCGAGAATGCGGCCGCGCCACTTCGAGTGAGGTGAACGCGCCATGAAGCGGCGGACCTTCGCCTCTTTGAAGAGGTCGTAGCCGCCAAACACCTCGTCGGCTCCCTCGCCGGTGAGAACCACCTTGTACCCTGACTGACGCACATGCTCCGACAACAACATCAGTGGCGTCGGCGCCGTGCGAACGATCGGCGACTCGGTGTGCCAGATCACGCGAGGAAAGGCCGCTGCGATGTCGGATCGATTGACGCGCAACGAGGAGTGTTCGGTACCAAGATGATCGGCGAGACTGCGTTGGTACGCGCTCTCGTCGAATTCGGCATCCTCGAAGGTCAGCGAGAAGCTGCGCAGCGGCGTGTCGGTGTGGTTTCTGATGAGCGAGGTGATCACCGAGGAGTCGAGTCCACCGCTCAGATAGGCACCGACGGGAACATCGGCGCGCAACTGCAAGCGAACGCAGTCGATCAACAGTTCCTTGAGTTCGGCGGCGCAGTCCGCCTCCGATGGGGCAGGGTCATCGGGCGAGGCGAACGACCAGTCCCAGTAGCGTCGAATCCGAATGCCGGAAGGCTCCACCGTCATCGTGTGACCGGGCGGAAGCGACTTGACACCGTCGAAGACCGTTCGCTCGCCGATGGTGCTCCATACGCTGAATATCTGTGACAGGGCCATCGGATCGAGGCGACGCGTGACCTCAGGCAGTTGGAACAGCGCCTTGACCTCTGACGCAAACAGCAGCCTGCCACCGGTTTGCGTGTAGAACAGGGGTCGAATGCCGACGCGGTCGCGAGCCAGGACGAGCCGCTTCAGGCGTCGATCCCACAGGCCGATTGCGAATTGGCCGTTGAGGTGATCGACAAACGACTCACCGTGCTGCTCGTAGAGGTGGACGATGACCTCGGTGTCGGATCGGGTGTAGAAGCGGTGGCCCTGGCGCTCGAGCTCGCGACGCAGCTCGATGTGATTGAAGATCTCGCCGTTGAAGGTAACCCATACGTCCTGGGTCTCGTTGTGAATGGGCTGCGCGCCACCGGCCAGATCGATGATCGATAGCCGCGAATGGGCCAGACCGACGGGATCTTCCAGATGCACGCCGTTTCCGTCCGGCCCGCGATGGCGGAGCGCCGCGATCATGGCCTCGAGCTCTTCGCGTCGAGGCGTGACACTCGCGTCAGTGAGACGAAGGATGCCGGCTATGCCGCACATGATCGAAGCGTGCTTGCCTGGTGTTGACTGCGCGATGGCCCGCCGGGCGCTGAGTACGTCGCGGGCGAGTGCCGGGCCGAAATGCCAATGCGTATCGCAGTGAGTCCGTTGCTCATCGTAAGAAGGGTGCGAAGGCGGTCGAGTGAATCTACGCCTGAATTCGGCGGCAGCCGCCCTATTCTCGTTGGCTCAGCGGGCCGGTACACCCACCCGATTGGGCGTTTTCAGCGCAAGGGAGGTTGATGTCCCAGGAAGTGGTGTAAGTCCTTCGCTGTGCGGCAAGGCGCGTAGGGCGTAGCCCGAAGCGGCTTGCCGCACAGCGGCGGTGGCGATCCCGATCGGGGGTGGCCATCGTGGACCCGGATATGGTTGAGGTGCGACCCACCAACCGTGTCCAAGGAGAACCCACGATGACCACCGCCACTATGGCACTGGCCGAGCTGGCCGAAAAGGGAGCCGACGTCGACGTGCTGCGCCAGATGGTGCAGTTCATGGCCCAGCGTCTGATGGAGCTGGATGTCGAGGCGCGCTGCGGCGCCGGCTACGACGAGAAGAGCCCCGAGCGGATCAACAGCCGCAACGGCTACCGCGATCGCATCTGGAACACCCGCGCCGGCAGCGTCGAGCTGAAGATCCCCAAGCTGCGCCAGGGCAGCTACTTCCCCGAGTTCCTGGAGCCGAGGCGCACCGCCGAGAAAGCCTTGACGGCCGTGATCCAGGAGGCCTACGTGCACGGCGTGTCCACGCGCTCGGTGGACGACCTGGTCAAGGCGCTGGGCATGAGCGGCGTGTCCAAGAGCCAGGTCAGCCGGCTATGCGCCGAGCTCGACGAGCGCGTCGGCGCATTCCTGAACCGCCCGATCGAAGGCGACTGGCCGTACCTGTGGATCGACGCCACCTACGTCAAGACGCGCCAGGCCGGCCGCATCGTCAGCGTGGCCGCAATAATCGCCGTGGGCGTCAATGCCGAAGGCGAGCGCGAGGTGCTGGGCCTCAAAGTCGGGCACTCGGAGGCCGAGCCGTTCTGGACGGAGTTCCTGCGCAGCCTGAACCGGCGCGGGCTGCGCGGTGTCAAGCTCGTCATCAGCGACAGCCACGAGGGCATCAAGGCGGCAGTGGCCAAGGTCTTCAAGGCCACTTGGCAGCGCTGCCGAGTGCACTTCATGCGCAACGCGCTGGCCTATGCGGGCAAGACGCAGCGCCGCATGGTCAGCGCGGCCATTGGCACGGTGTTCGCGCAAGAGACGGCCGAGGCGGGGCGAGCGCAGTGGCGAGCGGTAGCCGATCAGCTTCGAGGCAAATTCCCCAAGCTCGGCGCGCTGATGGACGAGGCCGAGCACGACGTGCTCGCCTTCATGACGTTCCCGCGCGCGCACTGGACGCAGATCTACTCGACCAACCCGTTGGAACGGCTGAACGCCGAGATCAAGCGCCGCACCAACGTCGTGGGCATCTTCCCCAACGACGCCGCCATCGTGCGCTTGGTCGGCGCGATGCTGCTCGAGCAGAACGACGAGTGGTCGCTGAACCGGCGCTACATGCAGCTGGAAGGCCTGCAGGCCGTCAGCGATACTGCACCGACTCGGCTGCCCGCTGTGGCTCGCTGAGTACCCGTGCATCTCAGCCTTCTCCGGGCTGTGGACCTACACCACGGGCAGGGACACGACCCAAGGGAGCAGCAATTCGCCGGCGAGGATTGATCACCGCACCAGTCGTGAATTTGCACGGTTCCGGCTTGAACAAGTATCGAATGTCAGGCACGATCATTTACAGATGGCCATGAATCGAACCCAGCCGTGCGCCCAGTCGAGCGACTTGAGCTATCGCGAGCGATGGGGCGTGGTGGCCACGGTGCGGCGCAAGATGGTCGAGCGCCTGGAACAGATGCTCGGCCTTCGCATCTTCGGCATCTACTGTCGACCCATTGCCACGCCTGCGCCGCAGGAGCCGGTCGTGCCAGGCTTCCAGGCCCGGTTGTTCCATCGGGGCGACGAACAGGAATTGCTGGCCTGCGCGCTGCGGCCTGAACTGGAACTCAACGCGGAATTCGTTCGCGCCGCGCTGGGCAAAGGCGATGTGTGCGCAGCCGTTCTCCAGAATGGCCAAATCGTCGCGTTCAACTGGTCGGCGTTTACGCCAACCCGTGTGCGTGGCGACGTCCATGTCGCCTTCGACGATCGGTATCGCTACGGGTACTTTGCCTTCACGCTGCCGGAGTACAGGGGACGTCACTTGCCGCGCATGGTGGCGTGGCAACGAGACCGCTACTGCCTGAAACTGGGGCGCACCCGCAGCATTGCCTATATCTCGATCGACAATCTGTCTTCCATTCGGCAGGCCACGGCGCTTGGCAGTCGTCGCGTCGGATTTGCCGGCTATTTGAAGAAGGGCTCGGTGTTCCGATCGTTTCGAACCGACGGCGTGCGCGAGCACGGATTCCGGTTCTTCAGGCAAGTTCAGGTACCGTAGGCGAGACGCCGAGTCGCGCCTGATCGTCAATCGGGATCCGCACATGAAGGCGGATCCTTCGGGCGACGCGCCCTCATGGAAGGCGCGCCGCCGGGCTCGATATCACCGGGTCAGTGCGATGGACCAGGGCCGCGATCCTGCGGACACGTTCGCCGTACCCATCGGCACGAGTGCGCCGCCTGCACCTATCGAGAACTGCGTCACCTTGTCGTTGCCGCTGTTGACCGCATAGGCGTAGCGGCCGGTCGAGTCGATCACGACGATCTGTGGGTTGACCGGGCTGCTCTCGGTCGGTTGACTCATCGGGCTCAGTGCACCGAGCGCCCCGACGTTGAACTGCGCGATCTGATCGTCATAGACGTTGGCCCAGTAGGCGTATTGGCCCGAAGGAGCGATGACAGCCGGCCACGGGTTGTTTCCTGTCAGCACGTCCGGATTGCCGCTGCTCGTCAACGCGCCAGTCGTCTGATTGATGGAGTACTGCGCCACCTTCTTCGCGCCATAGATCGTCACGTACGCGTATTTGCCCAGCGGGTCGACCGTGACCGAGAGCGGATTGTCGCCGGCGGCTCCACCCACCGTGCCCACCGTGACCGTTGCGGGGGACATCGGTGTCAGCGATCCATCGGTCGCGCTGATCGTGAACTGCGAGACGGTCGTGTCCCAGAAGTTCGCCACGTAGGCGAAGCGGCCGCTGGGGTCCACGCTGACGAAGAACGGCCGGACGCCCGTCGCGCTGTCGGCAATCTTGGTGAGCGTACCGTTGGTCTGATCGATCTGGAAATGCGAGACGTTGTCGTCACCCAGATTCGCAACGTAGACGTACTTGCCAGTCGGGTCGACGACTACAGATCGTGGCTCGCTCGAGACAGACGTTCCTGTTGCCACGCTTCCAAGACCGGTAAGCGTACCGTCCGCCTCGATCTTGTACTGCGACACCGAGCTGCCGCCGCCGTTCGCCACGTAAGCGAAGCGGCCCTTGGGATCGACCGCGATGCTGCGCGGGCCCACTCCGGTAGCGACCGGCGTACCCAACGCGCTGAGCGCACCACCGACGCCAACCGTGTACTGCGAGATGGTGTTGCCGGTGCTCACGCCGTCACCGAAGTTCACCACATAGGCGTACACCGTCCGACAGCTGACGATCACAGTAGTCACATTGGCCGTCACGTTGCTGCCGGAGCCGTTGGACACGCTGCAATTCAAGGCCGTGGGCTGGGTGCCGATGGTCACGGCATAGCTGCCACCGTAGGCCACAGCAGTGCTGAAGGTGAAGGCGCCGTTGGCGCTCACCGTCGTCGGATCGGCGCTGTTGTTGTTCAGCGTGACCTGCTGGCCAGCGGTCAGGCCCGAAACCGTGCCGCCGATGGTGAAGGTGTTGGTCGAGCAGGTGACCGTGACGTTGGTGACGTTGGCGTTGACGCCGGAGCCCGAGCCGTTGGAGACGGTGCAGGTCTGACCGGTGGGCTGCGTGCCCACGGTGACGGCATAGCTGCCGCCGTAGGCCACGCGAGTGCTGAACGTGAACGCGCCGTTGGCGGTCACCGTGGTCGGATTGGCGCCGTTGTTGTTGAGCGTGACCTGCTGGCCGGCCGTCAGGCCCGAAACCGTGCCACCGATGGTGAAGGTGTTGGTCGAGCAGGTGACCGTGACATTGGTGACATTGGCGTTGACACCGGCGCCCGAGCCGTTGGAGACGGTGCAGGTCTGACCGGTGGGCTGCGTGCCCACGGTGACCGCATAGCTGCCGTTGAAGGCCACCGGCGTGCTGAACGTGAACGCGCCGTTGGCGGTTACCGTGGTCGGGTTGCTCGCGTTGTTGTTGAGCGTGACCTGCTGGCCGGCGGTCAGGCCCGAGACCGTACCGCCGATGGTGAAGGTGTTGGTCGAGCAGGTGACCGTGACATTGGTGACGTTGGCGTTGACACCGGCGCCCGAGCCGTTGGAGACCGTGCAGGTCTGACCGGTGGGCTGCGTGCCCACGGTGACCGCATAGCTGCCGTTGAAGGCCACGGGCGTGCTGAACGTGAACGCGCCGTTGGCGGTGACCGCGGTCGGATTGCTCGCGTTGTTGTTGAGCGAGACCTGCTGGCCTGCAGCCAGGCCCGAGACCGTGCCACCAATCGTGAAGGTTCGTGTGGAGCAGGTGACCGTGACGTTGGTGACGTTGGCGTTGACACCGGCACCCGAACCGTTGGAAACGGTGCAGGTCTGACCGGTGGGCTGGGTGCCTACGGTGACCGCGTAGCTGCCGCCGGAGTCCACGGCGGTGCTGAAGGTGAACGCGCCGTTGGCGGTGACCGTGGTGGGGTTGCCGGCGTTGTTGTTGAGCGTGACCTGCTGGCCGGTGGCCAGGCCCGAGACCGTGCCGCCGATGGTGAAGGTCGCGGGCGCTGCTGGATCACTCCCACCCCCGCCACCGCACGCGGCCATCAAGAGCAACAAGCTGGTGCCGGCCACTCGGCCGAGGAGGGTGCGCAGATTCATCACGTCAAGTCACCAATAGTTGGATGTTGGGACTTTACGTGGAGACAGGCCACGATTGGTGTCCACAGGTAACCGACCCCCTGCTTCGGAGGTCCTGTTGCGGTCGCTGCGAGCTCGGCGGCACCTCTAAGTGGGTGCCCTTCGAGTCGACGAACCGGAGAAACGAGCCGTTAGGCCGTGATGTGGTTCACGACCCGGAGGGGCCGACTGACGACAGCCAGTCTCCGATGATCTCGACGAGACGTCGTTGTGCGACGAGCGGAGTCACCAGGTGGTCGATGCCCGGTTCGTAGTAGCAGATGATCTGCTTGACGAATCGGTACGACTTGAACGCATCGCGCATCTGCTGCGGGTAGACGTACTCGCTGAAGACGCTCCCGGAGTACAGGGCGGCAAGGCGTACTCCCCGGTCAACCAAAGTTTGAACTCCGCGCGCAAACTGCTCGCGCGTCGGTTGCGACGGCGCTTCTGCGACTGGAGCCGCGTCGTCCGCCTCTTCGCTCCGCCGCCAAATCGCCGAGAACGCGTGACGCGCGTGGCGCAACGCAGTGACCGGCAACCTCATCGGCGCGATCTTGCGAACACGCACCACATACTGGATCCATCGGCTCTTGAGCGTCGGAAACGAGTAGCCGTCCAGCATGAAGAGCCCCGTGACGCGATCGTCGACCAGGGCCGCCTGGTACGCATTCGCTGCTCCGGCGCAGATCCCGAACAGTGCCACTGAGTTCAGGCCGTGCTCGCGCTGCACGTAGTCCATGACTGCGCGAACATCGAGGGTCGCTTGCTCTTTGAACGACGCGCTGTCGCGAGAAGGGCGGCTGTCGCCAACGCCGGAAGCGTCGAAGCGCACCACGGTGTAGCCGCGATTTGCCAGATGTCGGGCGAGTTTCACACCGATTCGATGGGGCCCGATTCGGTGGACGACACCGGCATTCAGCAAGATCACCGCAACCGACTTGCGCGGCTGCGAGGGCTCGGTCAGCACGCTGACGAGGTTCTGACCCGGCCCCAGGCTCAGCGCGACTTCTCTCATCGGCGTCCGGTGATTCGTTCGATCAACGCTTGAACCACCTGCGCAGGCACGAGTGCAGTACTGAGTGCCTCAGCAGCCAGCCAATCGAAATCATGCGCCACACGAGCTTCGGTGAGCGTCAGCCCGCCGCGCTTCCAGACCTGGACCAGGGCGTCAACATCAGGTCGTGGCTCCCTTTCGATCACGTCGCAACGGGCGGCGACCGGCCTCGGCAGCGACGCAGGCGTCAGTTCACCGAGTTGCTGACGCAGGCGTTCACCCACCTCGAATCCAACCCCTTCTCGAGGCAGATCGAATCCGCCGCGAGCCATCATCGCGCGCCATGGCGGATTGGGGACGTCGTAGCTGGTCTCGAGCGTTTGAACGAATCGCTCGGACAGCTCGTGCAGATACTGCATGCCGTCGACAATGGGTTCCCACAGCACCAGTTGGTCTGGTGGCCGAGCCGCAGCGGCGCTTGCCTTGATCGCCAAAGTGGCACCAAGGCGGACCCCGACCCAGGTGACCTGGTCGGCCGACGAGCGACGAAGGAGCTCCGCATGTGCACGGGCGATATCCTCGGTCCACTGGGCGAGCTCACCCGCCGCATCATCTCCGGCGGAGTCGCCGGTCGCGAAGTAGTCGAATCTGAGCACGTCGTAGCCGGCGCGCACCAGCCGGTCAGCGAGAACGCGGTACATGCGGTGCGTCCGTATCGCTTCTTGTCCGTAGGGATTGCAGAGCAACACGGCCTTTGGCGCGGACGACCCCGCGCCCTGGAACAGCCCGAACAGCTGTCGATCGACGGCGCCAAAGTAGAACGGGGTCATCGAGGCACGAAGCTGCGGCGGGCAAGGGCGACATCGGCAGGATGGGCCAGCGCCACTGCCGCCAGTGTGTCTGAGGGAGCACTCACCGGGTAGACTGTAACCTCACAGCGATCCGAGGCCGTTTCGAGCGACGTTCTGAGCGTGCACGGTGCACACCCCGTGTGGATAGTTGCCGGTTCGGCGACAAGGCCGATGCCAAGTGCCTTGAGGCCCGCCTCTTTGCGAGTCCAGCACGTCAGAAAACGCCGGTGATCGATGGATCCGGCGGCGGCGCACTCGGCGCGCTCGCCGTCCGTGAAATGCAGTTCGACCAACGACTCCACATCGTCGATGACTCGATCGGTCTCGATATCGACGCCGATGGGATACGCCCAGCTCAAACCGATCAGTCCGACATGGTCGCTATGGCTCACATTGAACTCGACGGGTGAACCCCCGGCCAGCACGGGCTTGCCGCCTTCGTCGATGTCGATTCGTACGTCCGCGGGCGCCAGGCCCACGCTCGCGCCGAGCAGTCGGCGCAGAGCGTGGCGACAAGCGAGGTAGCGCGAGCGATCGCGAGCAAACACCTTCCGCGCCGCGAAAGCCTGTTCGTCGGACGAAAAGCCTTCTAGAGCGACGGTCGTCGCGTATCGATCGAGGTCGACGCACCAAAGCAACACATCACGACCTGCAAGGTGCGACAACCGCTCGGCGCACGGCAATTCCATGGGAGGAGAGTGGATCAAACCTTTCTTGACCGTGGCGAGCCGCCTGAGGCCGTGCCGGCCTCCGACGGGGCTACGTACTCCGGCTTGTGTGGGTCTCGATCTAAAGGGGTAGCACGCACCAGTCAGGCGTTTCGAAGAGCCAAACGGCCCCAACGTACATGCCTCCGCCCAAGACACCGGTCAGTTTCTCGAGCCAACCCTTGCGCTTTGCCGGAATCCGTGGCTCGGGTGCGGCCGGCAGTTCGGCACCACGGGCGATCTGCGCAAGCGTCTCCATGAGCAATCGAGGTACGCTGGCCGGGATGTTGAGCTTCTTCTTGATTTCGTCGACGGCACGTGTGGCCAGCAGCGAATGCCCGCCCAGATCGAAGAAGTTGTCAGTTGTGCTCACATGCTCGATGCCCAACAGGCGCTTCCAGATTCCCGCGATCGCGACCTCCGCGTCGGTACGCGGCTCGACGAATCCGCGCGCGCTGGCCACATCGGCCTCGGTGGGCCGCGGCAGGCCCTTCCGGTCGATCTTGCCGTTGGGAAGGGTCGGGATCGTGTCGAGCGTCACGAAGTGCTGCGGCAGCATGTACTCGGGCAACCTGTGTCGCAGATGCTCGCGCAACTCGCTGGCTGCAGGCATCTCGGTCTTCGGCACGACATAAGCGACGAGGCGCTGGTCCCCGGGCTGATCTTCACGCACCAGCACCACGGTGCGGGCCACCTTCACATGGCCGGCGAGAACCGACTCGATTTCGCCCAATTCGATTCGATGGCCGCGCACTTTGACTTGAAAGTCCAATCGACCCTGGTGTTCGAGCAGTCCGTCGTCTCGCCAGCAGCCGCGGTCACCCGTCCGGTAGAGCTTGTGCCCAGGATGGTACGGATCGTCGATGAAGCGTTCGGCGGTGAGTTCCGGCCGGCGCAGATAGCCCAGCGCCACACCCGCTCCGCCGATGTAGATCTCGCCCGAAATCCCGATCGGCGCGACGTGGCCGTGCTCATCGAGAACATAGACTCGAGTGTTCGCGATGGGGCGACCGATCGAGATCCCCTTTTCGCAGGCCTCGACCTTCCAGCAAGTGGACCAAACGGTCGTTTCGGTCGGGCCATACATGTTCCAGAGTTCGGCCGTGCGGCCGAGCAGCTGCTGAGCCAGATCGGTGGGAAGGCTCTCTCCGCCGACCAAGGCCTTGAAACTGCGCGTGCCTTTCCACCCGGCGTCGATGAGCATGCGCCATGTCGTTGGGGTCGCCTGCATGACAGTCACGCCGTTTCCGAGCAACAACTCGTGCAGCGCATTGCCGTCGAGCACCTGCTTGCTGTCGGCCAATACGACGCACGCACCGACGGTCAGCGGCAGCAGCAGCTCGAGAACTGCAATGTCGAAGCTCAAGGTGGTCACCGCCAACAGGCGGTCTTCAGACGTCAGGCCCGGCTGCGAAGCCATGCTGCCGAGGAAATTGACCACAGCTCGGTGCGGGACGACGACGCCCTTAGGGCTTCCGGTAGAGCCCGACGTGTAGATCACATAGGCAGGATCCTCGATGCGAGCGTCGAGCGCAGCGTCCGGCGCCAGGCTCGAACCCGACAGGGCGGCGATCGCACGGGCGTCGGTGTCGATCTGCACCGAGCGCTCGTGCGGCCAGGCGATGATGTCGACGAGCGACGACTCGGTGATCAGCAAGGCGAGCTGAGCATCCTGTGCCATGTACCGGAGCCGCTCGCCCGGGTAGGTCGGATCGAGCGGTACGTAGGCGGCCCCTGCCTTCAGAATCGCCAGCTGCGATACGAGCATCTGCGCCGAGCGGTTCAGACAGATGCCCACCAGCGCGCCACGACCGATCCCGCGTTGGCGCAGCAGGTGCGCCAGACGATTGGCGCGCGAATCCAATTCCGCGAAGCTCAGCTCCTGTCGCGGTGTGTCCGGCGCGGTAGCGACAAGAGCGATGGCCCCCGGACTGCGCTGAACCTGCTGTTCGAAGGCCTGATGCACGAGAACACTGCTCAGGGCATGTTCGACAGCGGATTCCGCGGTCGTCAGCAGCGCCGCGCGCTCGGCCTGCGCCAGAAGAGATGCGGACGCGACCGGCAGCTCAGGGTCGGTCGTCACCGCAGACAGCAGTTGTCTGAAGTGACCGAGCCAACGCGCGATCGTCGAGGCCTTGAACAGGTTTGCGTTGTAGTCGCAATTCAGTACGATGTCTCGCCCACTGTCGAGCGCGTTGATCGACAACTCGAAGTTGACGAAAGCCTTCGGGGCTTCGATCCCTTGCAGCGCAAGCTCCCCGAAATCGAAATCGGCGCCGATCTTGTCGATGTTGAAGATCACATCGACCAAAGGCGTACGTGATGGATCACGATGCAGCTTCAGGCGTTGGACGAGACTGCCGAACGTCAGCCGCTGGTGCGATTGCGCGTCCAGGAAGGTCGTGCGGACCGCCTTCAGCAATGCGCTGAACGAATGCTCGACGTCTACCCTGCAGCGCAAGGGGACGGTGTTGACGCCATGGGCGACAAGGTGGCCGTTCTGCTGCAGGGCCTGGCTGGCCATCGGTATGCCGACCACGAATTCGTTGCATCCGCTCAGTCGGGCGACCACGGCTTGGAAGGCCGCGAGCAATGTCACGAAGAGCGTGCAGCCATTCTTCGCCCCCATCTTTCGCAAATCGGCGTACAGCGCCTCGTCGATACGCAGCACTTCGCGTGCCGCCACATAGGTCTTCAGCGGTGGACGCGAGTAGTCCAGCGGCAAGTCGAGCTGCGGCACGCCTATCGAGTATTGCCGCGCCCAGTACTCCTCGGCGGCCTTCACCTCGGTTGCGATGTCGGGTTCTTCGGTGGACGCGACGAAATCACGATACGACGCCGCGGGCTTCATCTCGGCGGGCATTCCGAATCGATCAGCGGCATACGCGCTGGCGAGGTCGTCGAAGATCACGGCCGACGACCAGCCATCACAGACGAGATGGTGGGCCGTGAAGATCAAACGGTGCAAGTCGACCCGCTCGCGGACCAATTGCGCCCGCCACAGCGGAGCAGCGCTCAGCTCGAATGGCGTATGGGTCTCGCAGTCGATCAGGCGATCGACCTCTTCGCCGAGTTCGCGATCCGACATGGCGCTCAGATCGACGAGAGGCAGCGCGACGCTGACCGACTCGAGAATCTCCTGCGTCTGGCCATCGCCGGCAATTCGCAATCTCAATGCGTCGTGGCGATTTACCACCGCCGCAAGCGCAGACTCCATCGACTGCGCGGAAAGCGGGCCGCGCAGCCGCAGCACGAAGCATTCGTTGTAGGCGCAGGACGCTTCGACGCCCATCTGCGCAGCGACATACATCTCCCGCTGCGGCTCCGTCAGAGGCAACGACACGCCGACGGTGTCGGCAAAAGGGTCGAAGTCGACCGGTTGCATCGATAGGTTCGGGTCAGACATGGTCGGATACCGGATCTTTGACTTGCAGATACTTCCCGGGCCGGCTCGGATCAGGCAGGAACCATCCGGCATTGCCTGCGGCGTCGCGGCCCTTGCGCGCACCCGGCGGCGGCGCGACCTGCCCGGCGTCGACGCTGCGCTCGGGCAAGAAGGTTGCGAGCTGCATTTCGGCGATCGTGGTTTCGAACGCGTTTATCACCAACTCGAGATCGGCATCGGTGTGTGCAAGCGTCAGGAAGCACGGTCTTCCTTCCCAAATGTGCACTCCCTTGCTGCGCATGCTGGCAAAGAAGATTCCTGACAGGGGCACGTTTGGCGGGAAGTTGATGCAGAACCAAGATGAGAAGTGATTGATCTGGGCAGGCGCTCCCGCGGCCTCGGCGGCCTTGCGCAAGGCTTCGACGAACTTCGTGGTGCGCAGATTCAGGCGACGCTGCAGTTCGGAACCGTGTTCCTTCAGATGCAGCAGCACTGCGCGTGCAGCGGCAAGTGCAAGGGGATGCCTTACGAAGGTTCCTGCGAAGAAGGTGACGCCGACCTCGGGCACTGAGTCGTCCCCGTAGCGCCAGGTACCGCCGTCGAGGGCATCCATGTACTTCGCGCTGCCGGCGACGATACCTATCGGCAGGCCACCGCCGATGACCTTGCCATACGTGGCGATGTCTGCCCGAACGCCGAATAGGGCCTGTGCACCCCCGGGGTGGACGCGGAAGCCCGTCACCACTTCGTCGAAGATCAAGGCCGCGCCGCTGTCCGACGTGATCTTGCGCAACTCGCGCAGGAACTCGCGCGGCTGCAACTCGGGTCGGCGACTTTGCACCGGCTCGACCAGGACTGCGGCGATCTGCGACCCCATCGACTTGATGGTGCGCAACGTTTCGGGTGTTCCGTATTCGAGCGCCAGGATGTTGTCGGCCATCGCCGTCGGGATGCCGGGTGCGATGGGCGTTGCGCGAATCTCGTTGCCGGATTTCGTCGGCCGCACCAGCACTTCGTCGAAGATGCCGTGGTATGCGCCCGTGAACATGATGATCTTGTCGCGGCCGGTAACCGTACGCGCGACGCGAATCGCCGCCGTGACAGCTTCCGACCCCGTGCAGCAGAACGCCGCGCGCTCCATGCCGACCATGTCGCACACCATCGACGCAACTTCACCGGCAAGCGGCGTTTGCGGACCGATCTCGATGCCGCTGTCCAGCTGCGCCTTCACTGCATCTCGGATGAAATCCGGGTTGTGCCCGAAGAACGTCATGCCGAAGCCGTTGGTCAAGTCAACATACTCGTTGCCGTCGATGTCCCAGATCTTCGAGCCCGCCGAACGCACGGAAACGATGGGGTAGACCATTTCCTTCCAAACCAGGCGAAAGCCGGCCACGGAACGCGGGTCGGCAAGATGGGCACGATTGGCTGCCGTTGCTCTTTTCGAGCCCGCTGTCCTTCGGTTGTAACGTTCGATGAAGTCCTCGAGATTGCGCTCCTGCAGCGCGGTCAAGCCACCGGTGGGGCCTTTGGCGGGCGGGCGGTATGGCCCGAACGCGGCGACCGGTGCAGACGCGGTCTGCACGGCGGGCACCGAGGGCGTAACGACGGCAGGGGACGCGGAAGCAATGGTTGCAGCCGCCGCGGGCGCGGCAACCGGCGATTGCTGCACCGCGGGCGGCGTGGCCGATATGGGGATCGTTCCCGCGCCGAGCATTTCGAGCTGCCGCGAGATGATGGCAAGCTGCTGCGCAAAGACGTTCGCCAGCGCGGCGGGCGGTGCACCCGCGGCGTTCGCGCCAGGAACTGCATGCATGGTGACCGCCGGCAACGCGCTGGGGGTGTTCATGACAGCAGGGGCAACCGGCGCAGGGGCAACGGGCGCAGGGACCGCAGCGGCCACGGGCTGGGTGTCCGGCGGAATCAGCGCATCAAGACGGGCCGCGAGTGCCGCCAGTGTCGACCCGTCCTCGAGCATCACGCGGATCGGGATCTTCGCACCGAACTGCTTCTGAATGGCGTTGCTGGCTTGCGTGAGGAACAGCGAATCGAGCCCCAACTCGAGAAAACCGGCGGTGGGAATCAGCGCGCCAGCATCGATGCCGGATAGCTCGGCGAACAAGCCTTGCAAACGAGTCGTGAGGCGGGAGACACGGTCTTCGGTCATTTGGGCCACGGTGGGTTCTTGGGGTTGCGACGGCGACGCGACAGGCGCAGGGTCGGCGGGCCTGTTCGTCTCGGAGATCTCGGCGCTGGCGACGATCGTCTCGGCGCCCGCCGTGGGTAAAGCGGTGACGCTGCGTGGCGCCGGGTCGACCCAGCATCGTTGCCGCGAGAAGGGATAGGTGGGCAGCGCTACGCGCTGACGCGGCGCGCCACCGTGCACTCGCGACCAATCGAGCGTCAATCCGCGCGTCCAGAGCTGCCCGGCAGCAGCCAGCAGGTATTCCAGGTCCGCGCTGAACTCCTGCCCAGGATGCAGCGAAGTGACAATGAGCTGCTCCGACTTGCGTTCCCCGTGCTGCCGGGCGAGGCTGGTCAACGCTTGACCCGGCCCGACTTCGACCAGCGCAAGCCGCGGGTCGAAGAGGCGGCCCACTCCGTCCATGAATCGCACCGGTTCGCGCAACTGCCTGGCCCAGTAGACGGGGTCGGTCGCTTCGGCGTCGGTGATGACCGTTCCGGTCAAGCTCGACATCCAGTGCAGCGTTGGCCGCTGGCGTGGCGTGCGCTCCACGAGCTCGACGAACTGGGCAACGACGGGTTCCATCATCGGCGAATGGAAGGCGTGCGACGTTGGCAGCAAGCGGCACGCAACACCCTTCGCGCCAAGCGCCGCCGCGAGCTGCGCAATGGCCTCGTGATCGCCGGACACGACCGTCAGGTTCGGTGCATTGATCGCTGCGATCGACGTGCGCGGCCCCAGGTCCTCTGCAAGCTTCGTCGCGGATGCGCGCACCGCGAGCATTGCCCCGGACGGCATGGCCTGCATGAGTCTCGCACGCTGCGCAAGCAACGCCAGCGCGTCGTCGCGCCTGAACGTGCCGCCCACGCACGCGGCCACGTATTCGCCGACGCTGTGCCCGATCAAGGCCTTGGGCGTGACGCCCCATGACAGCCAGAGCTGCGCCAGGGCGTACTCGACAGCAAACAACGCCGGTTGGGTGATGGCCGTTTGCGTGAGCTGCTCCTGCGCCAACGGGCTGCTGCCGGCATCCGGGTAAAGCACATGGCGCAGGTCGACGCCCAGAAACGGGCGGAGTACCGCCGCACAAGCGTCGATCTCCTCGCGGAAGACGGGCTCCGACTCGTAGAGCGTGCGCCCCATATTGACGTACTGCGCGCCTTGCCCGGGAAACATGAATCCGACACTGATGTCGCTCGCGTCGCAGCTCGACTGGAATACGCGCTTCGGATCCGCGGATTGGAGCAACGCGACGGCATCCTCGCGGCCGCGGCATACGAGCGCGCGCCGGTGCCCGAACGCGCGGCGCCCTGTTTGCAGCGTGTAGGCAATATCGGCGAGGCTGGTCGCGTCATCTCGTTCGAGATGGTTCTTCAACTGATCGGACGCGCGCCCCAGTGCGTCATCATCGCGCGCCGAGATGAGCAGCAACTGCTCCTTTCGGCCCGCAATGTCGGCGTGTTCACGCGGTGGTGCTTCTTCCAGAACCACGTGCGCGTTGGTTCCGCCGACACCGAAGGAACTCACGCCCGCACGGCGGGCAGTCGCGCCCGATGGCCAATCGCGCAGCGCTGCATTCACGAAGAATGGCGTGTTCTCGATATCGAGCTTGGGATTCGGCGAGTGGTAGTTCAGACTCGCCGGCAATACCTTGTGGTGCAAGGCAAGCGAAGTCTTGATCAGCCCCGCAACGCCGGCGGCGGCGTCGAGGTGGCCGATGTTGGTCTTCAACGAGCCGATGGCGCAATAGCCATTGGCGGTGGCTCCGCCGGCCCGGAACGCCTGGGTAAGCCCGGCGATTTCGACCGGGTCGCCGAGCGCTGTGCCCGTGCCGTGCGCCTCGATGTACGAAATCGTGGCCGGATCGATGCCGCCGAGCGCCTGCGCCATGGCAATCACCTGGGCGTGGCCGTCGACGCTCGGTGCCGTGAAACTGACCTTGGAGCTGCCGTCGTTGTTGAGCGCCGCGCCCTTGATGACGGCGTAGATCGTGTCGCCATCGGCAATGGCGTCGCGCAGCCGCCTCAACACGACGATGCCGAGCCCGTTGCTGAATACGGTGCCGCTGGCGTCGCGGTCGAACGCGCGGCAATGGCCATCGGGCGCGAGTATCGAGCCCTCCTGATAGAGGTAACCGCGCTTCTGCGGGATTTGCACCGACACACCGCCGGCCAGCGCCATGTCGCATTGATAGGTCAGCAGACTCTGGACGGCCGTACATACGGCCACCAACGAAGTCGAGCATGCCGTTTGGATGTTGAGCGCCGGGCCCTTCAGATCGAGCTTGTAGGCAACCCTCGTGGCGACATAGTGGTTCTGATTCGCCATCTGGGTCGTCAACAGGCCGACCAAGTCGGTAACGTCGCGCCTCGACAGCAGATTGTTCAGAAAGTAGCTGTTGCTCGTCGCGCCGGCGTAGACGCCGATGGAGCCGGCAAAGGTCTTCGGATCGTAGCCGGCATGTTCCAACGCCTCCCACGACGTCTCCATGAACAGCCGCTGCTGCGGATCCAGGACTGCAGCTTCCTTCGGGCTGAATCCGAAGAACCGCGCGTCGAACATGTCAACGTCCGCCAGGATGCCGCGGGCGCGCACGTAGTTCGGATCGGACCGCGCCTCCATGTCTTCGGGGTGCGCAGGCCCCAACTCGTCGGCGGTGAATCGGTCGATGGTCTCTCGGCCCGCCAACAAGTTCTGCCACAGCTCGCCGACGTTCCGGGCGCCCGGAAAGCGGCCCGCCATACCGACGATGGCGATGCCCTCGGTTGAATCGTAGGTCGCTGAGTAACTCACTCGACTACCGCCTTCCGGCCAGGTTTCGTTGACGCATCTGCGCTTCGCGCTGCTTTCTGGCGCGATCAATGGCCACGTTCGCCGCCTGTTCCGCGTCGGCACTGGCACTACGGCTCAGGTAGCGAGCAAGAGAACGCACGGTGGGATGCTGCAACAGCGAGACGATCGGCAAGTCGGCGCGCAGTCTGGCCTTCAGCCGTGCGTGCGCCTTCAACAGCAGCACCGAGTGCCCGCCGAGATCGAAGAAGTTGTCGTCCAGCGACACACGGTCGACGCCGAAGAGCTCCTGCCACACGGCGGCAATCTCACGCTCCGCTTCGCTCGAAGGTGCCGAATACGCGCTGCGCGGTACAAGCGACGCTTCCGACGCAGCGTCCCTCGCCTTCGCACGCGAGCGAATCGGCACCGAATTCAGGACGTCGCCAATCGTGCTCGTGCTCGCCGCAGCCATTGCAGTCAGTGCGGTCGACAGATCGGCGCCGAATTGCTCCACGTCCTCGCGCGCAAGTGCGTCGCACTTGTAGATCAGGCGAATGCGCATCTCCTGCTTGACCGACACCGCCAGAGTCAGCGCATAGTTGGTCGCCTCGGGCGCGTCGACCAAAGTGCTCCGTATGTCGGCGCCGATGCTGCTGGCATGCGCATCGACCTGGTAGTTCTGGAACACGACCAGGCTATCGAAGAGCCGGTGGCGCCAGGGAATCCCGACCCATTGCTGAATCTGATCGAGCGGTGTGTATTGATGTTCGGCAACGTCGACTTGCTGTCGCTGGATTTCGGCGAGCCAGGACTTCAGCGTCACCGCCGGCTCAACGCTCATGCGCAACGGCAGGTTGTTCACGCAGGGCCCAACCAGCGATTCGATGCCTTCGATTGCCGGAGGTCTGCCCGAGAAGGCCGCACCGAACACGACACTCTTGGCGCCGCTGTAGTGCGCGAGCAGCACGGACCAGGCAGCATTGAAGATCACGCTCATCGTGATGTGCGCGGAGCGCGCCGTTGCCTGCAGCGCGCTCGTGATTGCAGCCGGTACGGTGGTCACGACCTCCGCAAAGTGAACCGTCGTTCCGGTTGCACCGTTGGCCGTGACCGCCCCATTCAGCCGGAATGGCGTCGGCGCGGCAACGCCGGCGAGCTGCTTCCTCCAGAATTGCTCCGACTGCGGTGCGGATTGGGCGAGCCACCGAACATAGTCCTTGTATGGAGGAGCACTATCGAGCAAGGGCTGGCGACCCGATTCGAGGGCCGCGTAAGCCAGCGACACATCTCGGAATACGATAGGCCAAGACCACCCGTCGATGCACAGATGGTGCGTGCTCCAGACCAGGAGGTACGAGTCGTCCGTCACGCGGCGCAGTGCGACGCGCATCAGAGGCGCGCGCATGAGGTCGAAGCCGGTGCGAGCGTCTGAGGCCAGCAACGCAGCGAAGCGCTCTGTTTGATCGTCCTTCGCGAAGCTACGCCAATCTTCTTCGGACCAGGGCACAGAAAGTCCGGACGAGACGACCTGCAGCGGCTCCGCGCCGCCGTCGGCGATGAAGGCGGTGCGCAGTATGCTGTGGCGCTCGATCACGTGCTCGACCGCACGCCGCAGACGGGCCGTGTCGACGGCACCATCGAGGCGGAATTGCCACTGCTCGAAGCCGAGGTTGTTCTGCGATGACTCCATCGCGAAGAACAGCCGCTGCATCGGCGTCAACGGATAGACGTCTTCGAGTTGCGGATACCGGGCGATCAAGCGTGCGAGCGCCGCAGGTTCGAGCTTGGCCAGCGGGAAATCCGCCGGAGTCGGTACGCGGCGGCGGGATGGGTGCGCCGCTGCAATCAGCTCCTGCAGGGCGGCCACCATCGCGTTGGCGGTATCCGCGACGGACGCCTCATGCTGCGCGTCAGCATCGTGGTGCCAAGCGATTTCCAGCTGCCCATCGCGCACCACAGCGACGATCTCGAGCGCGTGTGTGCGCCTGGCCCGCGGACTGCGCCATGGCCCCGTGGATTCGCTCGCGAAGCTGAACAGCGCCGACTCTGCGACCACTGCATCGAACTGGCCGAGATAGTTGAACAGCACCGGCGAAGGCGGCACGCCACTCAGCGTCTCGCGAATGGCAGCATCGCTCGACAAGTAGCGAAGCAGGCCGTAGGTCAGGCCGCGATCGGGGGTGCGCTGGAGCTGATCCTTGACCGCGAGCAGCGTTTCGACGGCGTCGTCGTCGGGCTTCACGTCGAGCGCGATCGGGAACAGCGTCGTGAACCAGCCGACCGTGCGCGATACGTCGACGCCATCGGCAACGTGTTCGCGCCCGTGTCCCTCGAGGTCGATCCTGAGGGTCGTGCTCCCGGTCCAACGATGGAGTGCTCGAGCCAGCGCTGCCAGCAACGCGTCGTTGATCTGCGTCTGAAACACGGACGGGAGCCGCTGCAAGAGCGCGCGCGTGTCGTCGCGCGACAGTCGCGTCACGAGCGTTCTCATCGCCGGAGGCGATGACTGCCCCGCAACGCGGGTCGGCAGGGCCAACACCGGCTTACCGGCAAGCGAACGCCATTGCTCGAACGCGCCTCGTGCTGCCGCGCTTTGGGCATGCTCGCGCAAGGCCTTCGTCCAGGATTGCAGCGAACTGGTCTTCTCCGAGACAGGCGAGGACGATGCTCCGGTCGCGAGGAAGTACAGGGACTCGAGATCCTCACGCAAGACGCGCCATGAGACGCCGTCCACCACCAAGTGATGGATGGCAAGGAGCAAACGCCCGCGTACGTTGGATCCGAGCTTGAAGTGGACCGCTCGAATCAGCGGGCCCGTCGCGAGGTTGAACGTGGCCTGTTCGGCGGCGGCATGCTGCTCGATGGCCGCTGTTTGGTCCCGCCCGGCGACGCCCGACACATCGATACGCTTCACGGTCAGGTTGGACAGGTCCGCGCCGTACTGTTGTATCCATTGGCCGGCCGAGTCTTGCCTGAAGCACAGGCGCAGCGCATCGTGATGCGACACGAGCTTGCGCAACGCGACGTCGAGTGCCGGCAAGTCAAGGTCTGCCGGCACCTCGAACAAGAACGCCTGGTTCCAATGGTGTGCGTCGGCGAAGCGCTGTTCGAAGAACCACTGTTGAATCGGTGACAGGGGCACTTCGCCGACGGTCGGCTCGGATGCTGCTTTGGGCGCAGCGGGCGTTGCACGCGCCACCTCGGCGAGCTGGGCTATCGTCGGTCGGCTGAACAAGTCCTTCGGTGTGAATCGAAGGCCTTGCTGCCGGCAGCGTGCGATGACCTGAATGCTGAGGATCGAATCGCCGCCGAGCTCGAAGAAGTTGTCGTCGATGCTGACGCGGTCGACGCGCAGGACAGCCTTCCAGATCGCAGCGATCACCTGTTCGGTGGCGTCGCGGGGCGCGGTGAACGGCCTGTCGCCTTCGATGCGCGTCAGTGATGGCGCCGGCAGCGCGCGCCGATCGAGCTTGCCGTTCTGCGTGAGGGGCAGTGCCTGCAGGCACTCGAAGTGCGCCGGCATCATGTAGTCCGGCATCGCCGAGCGAATGCTCGTGCGCAGTTGCTCCACAATTTGTTCGGGCGCACCGGCGACCACCAGGTAGGCCGCCAGCCGCTTGTCGCCCGGCACGTCTTCGCGTGCGATGACCGCGACTTGGCGCACTTGCGGGTGGCGCCCGATCAGCGCTTCGATCTCGCCAAGTTCAATTCGAAAGCCTCGGATCTTGACCTGCTGGTCCATGCGCCCCAGGTACTCGATGTCGCCACTTTCGAGGCGCCGAGCCAGATCGCCGCTGCGGTACATGCGCGCGCTAGGGTCGGCGTCAAACGGGTCGTTGACGAAACGCTCGGCGCTCAGCTCGGGTCGATTGAGGTACCCCGACGCCACGCCGGCTCCCGCGACATGAATCTCCCCGGGGACTGCAATGGGAGCGGGCTCACCCTGCGGATCCAGGATGTAGACCTTCAGATCGGGTATGGGCGCGCCGATAACACTGCCAGCCCCGGCTTCGAGATCGGCCAGGGTGATGGGCCGGTAAGTGACGTGCACCGTGGTCTCGGTGATGCCGTACATGTTGACCAGCTGTGGCGATGCATCGCCATAGCGATCGAACCAAGGCTTCAGGCTCTGCAGTTCGAGCGCCTCGCCGCCGAAGATGACGTAGCGCAGTGAAAGTGCAGTTTCGGGCCTGTCGGTGGTTGCATCGATCAAGCGTCGGAACGCAGTCGGGGTTTGGTTCAGTACCGTGACGCGCTCTCGTTGAAGCAGCTCGCAGAAGGCATCGATGCTGCGGCTGTCGTCCAGCGACACGACCACGAGGCGTCCGCCGTAGAGCAGCGCACCCCACAGCTCCCAGACCGAGAAGTCGAACGAGTAGGAGTGGAACAGCGTCCAGACGTCGTTCGCGTTGAAGCCATACCAGTGGTCCGTCGCGGCAAACAGCCGCGAGACGTTGTGGTGGGTGACGCAGACACCCTTCGGCTTGCCAGTCGACCCCGACGTGTAGATGACATAGGCCAGACTCTCCGCATCGCTGATCGTCGCCAGATTGGCGTCGGTCACGGCATCGGCAGGAGCGGGATCGTCCAGACAGATGAGCGTGTCGATGAGCCCCTCCAGCCCGGAGCGCAGACTCGCCTGTGTCAGAACAACGGACACGCGCGAATCCTCGAGCATGAAGGCGACGCGATCCTTCGGGTACACCGGATCCAACGGCAGATAGGCACCACCGGCCTTGAGAATGCCGAGGATGCCGATGACGAGTTCGACGTTTCGGTCCGTGCGCAATCCGACCAGTTGATTGGCGACGACCCCCAGCGCACGCAACCTGTGCGCGACGCGGTTGGCGCGCCGGTTCAGCTCTGCGTACGTCAGTTCGATCCGTGCCCCGTCCGCACTGGCGCCCGTCAATGCAATCGCCTCCGGCGTGCGCTCGACCTGCCGCTCATACTGCTCATGGAGCGTCGGGCCTCGGGGAAGAGCCCGCGAGGCCTCGCCGAAGCTCAGCAGCGAGGCGCGCTCGCGCGGACTCAACAGCGTCACTTGTCTGAGCTGTTCTGCCTGGCCACTGGCCAGGCCCTCCAACGCGGTCGTGAGATGGCCGAGCATCCGCTCGACCGTGGTGTCGGTGAATCGCTCGCGCGAATACTCGAGCCGCACGAGCATTTCGTCGTCGCCATAAGCGATCAGTGCGAGCGGATAGTTGGTCTGACCGATGTATTCGAACTTCCTCCGCTGCCAGGAGCCACCGCCGACCCGCAGGCGAGCATCAAGCGATTCGTGGTCGTAGACCACGATGCTCTCGAACAGCGGCTTGCCACGCTCGACGCTGCTCCAGGACTGGATCTTCACCAGCGGGGCGTGTTCGAACGGTCTCATCTGCAGCTGCTGATCGCGCAGCGATCGCAACCATTCGCTGACCCCGAGGCGCTCATCGACCTTGACCCGAACAGGCACCGTGTTGATGAACAAGCCGACCTGACTGTCGGCGCCGGATGCCCCCGTATGGCGCCCCGCCCGCGTCACACCGAAGACGACATCGGATTCACCGCTGTAGCGATGCAGCAGCAACGCCCAAGCGCCTTGGAGCAGCGTGTTGACGGTGACGCCGATGGCGCGGGCCCGGTCTCGCAGGCCGGCGGTGACATGTCTGGAGAGTCGTGTCTGCGTTGCGGCGTAAGGTGATACCGCATCACGGGCGCGATTGGCCCGTAGAGGCAAGGTGATGTCGACGCCGAACGGCGTCGCCGAGTCGACACCTCGTAGTGCGGCTCGCCAATACTGCTCGGCCTCATTCAGATCCAGCGTTTCGCGCCAATCGATATAGCCGCGGAACGGGCTGGGCTCGGGAAGCGACGTCGTTCTTCCGTCAAGCGACGCTTCATAGATCTCGAAGACTTCGCGCAGGACGACGGGAAACGAACGTCCATCGAGCAAGGCGTGGTGAAACGTCCATATCACCCGATAGTCGTCGGCCTTCGCACGGGCCACGAACAGCCGCATCGCCGGTGCGAGCGCGAGGTCGAAGTCCTGTTGCCGATCCGCGGCTAGTTGCTGCGCCCACCGAGCTTCGATCGACGAGGGATCGAGTGCGCTCCAATCGACACTCGTGACCGGGATCTCGGCGCACTCGACCACCTCTTGCAGGGGCTCCGGAGTGCCCTCCCAGCGAAATCGTGTGCGAAGGATCGTGTGACGCGCGATGACTGCATTCCATGCGCGCGAGAAGCGCGACATGTCGAGCCGCTCCGACAGCGTCATGCAGACCTGCTCGATGTCGACGCCGGTATTGCGATCCTTCAGGGCGTGAAACAGCATTCCCGCCTGAGTGGGCGAGAGCGCGTATGCGTCGGTGGTTTTGGGCGATACGGGAGTCACAGTAATACGGCTTTTGGTGCGATCTGTCGGCGACGTCGTCGCTCAAGTCGTGTCGAGGCTTCACCGGTCGCGCGAGCGACGCCGGATCAGCTTGACCGTTGACCAGAACAGCCGTTCGAGTAACCGGTCTGCCAATCCTAAAGCTGCGAAGGTCGTCGCACACACCGCAGTTCGGGGGCTCGTCGACACGCCTATTCTGTCGAGGTCATTGCGACGCCCATTCTTGCCCGGGATTGTTCCGCAATGTCACGGACTCAGATCGCAAGTCCGGACCAGCGAACGCGAATATGTGTCAAGAACCTGGTGTGGCAACTGTCATCGGAGCTGCGCGGCGTAACCCGCCCGTCCAGATGTGTAACAGCACCGAAGTGTTAACAATGAGTGGCGCACGTCATGCCCGAAGGCAAGTCCGAGAAGGCGGCTTCGCCTGCGTGCTGTCACGCGAACTGGACATCGACGCGCGCAAGTGCGTTGATCGGGCCTGAGTCGTCGGTACGCCGCTCGATTGCGCATGTGCGACTACCAATTCGCGCCTTACAAATAGAGCATTCGAATCCATCGGCAAAGCGGCAATTTGCGCGCCATCGCAACTGCTCTTTAGGGTGCACTGATGTCGGTGCTTCGATCGCTAGGCAGAGTGTGGCAATAGACAGATTCGTACAGGCGAGTCAGGGCAGTCTTCGTCGGCGCGAGCCGGTGCGCGACACTCAATCTTGGGGGGTGTTGCGTGCGTTCGAGTTGATCGATCACGATGAGCGATCCCTGTGGTCTACATTCAGCGTGCGATTCGCTTGGTCAGTGACACGTCTCGGGCCACGGTTGACGATCGACGGCATCACTTGGCGGCAATGTCAACCCGACGCTAGAGTACTTACCGTTGATCGTCGAAGAGCGTCGTGTTTCGAACATCATGTCGATAGTGGCATCAACCGGTTCTCGCCCGCGCGCTGCCAGCCCATCGAGAGGAGGGACGAGCGTGAACCAGAGCATTTCGCACCGACAGGCCATCATTGAAGACGTGACCGGCGGGCTGCCCACCGGGGCTGCGTTGCTCGACTTCGGGTGTGGTGACGGTAAGGAGGTCATGGAATGGCGATCGCGTGGGTACCAGGCGTTGGGGTGTGACGTCGCCCAATACTCGGACAGCGACGAGTGCCGGACGCTCTACTCGCAGGGCGTGCTGCGACTGATTCGGACCGAGCCCTATCGACTTCCGTTCGACGATCACACGTTCGATGTCGTCGTGTCGAACCAGGTCTTTGAGCATGTCAGGAACTATCCCGTTGCAATCAAGGAGACCCAGCGAGTATTGAAGCCAGGAGGCGTTGCGCTGCATCTGTTTCCGCCGCGTTGGAAGCCGGTCGAAGCACACGTCAACGTTCCATTCGCGGGCGTGTGGCAAAACACCGCCTGGCTTCACCTATGGGCTCTGTTGGGCGTCAGGAACGAATTCCAGAGTGGCATGAGCGCATCTCAGGTTGCGCGACTGAACGTCGACTACCTTCGCGAGCACACAAACTATCTTGCGGCGACCGAGTTGCGGCGCGAGTTCGAACGACATTTCAGCACCGTTCGGTTCGTCGAGGACGTGTATCTGCGCCATTCTCCCTCTCGCAAGGCCCGAGCGCTCTACTGGATACAGACAGTGATACCTGCAGTTCGAGCTGCCTACAGCTGCTTCTTCGAGAGAGTTGTGGTGGCCGTGAAGAGCTGAGCGGGGCCAGCCGTGCTTGGGCAAGTGGCCGCTTCCGTCAACTGGACGGCGAGTCCAACTCTGGGGCCGATTAGCGTCGAAGCCCCGTTGCTGCTTCTACTCGATCACGTGGTGCAGACCGTTCATCCACTCAATCAGACCCAATAGGGCATACAGTTGCCGGGAGCGATCACGGAAGCTGCGTTGGTGTTCGTCCCAGACGCGACGCACAGCAGATGCATTGATCCCCAAATCAGCGAGTGCATGGCCAGAGAAAAGCGTGCTTTCGCATCGGTCACGCCATGCCGCGCGGATCATGTCGCCGAATGGAACCTGAAAGCCGCGCTTCGGCCGATTGACAATCGCGCTAGGTAGGTACCGATCGGCCATTTGCTTGTGGACGATTTTGGAGCGCCTCAGGGCCAGCTTGTAGTTTTCGGGCAGCGACTCGACGAATGTGACGAGTTCAGTGTCAAGCAGTGGCACGCGTGCCTCGAGACTATGCGCCATGCTGACCTTGTCGCCGTACAACAACAAATCGTCCGCGAGTCCGAGTCGCATGTCGACACTCATCATCTTCTCAACGGAAGACAGGTGTCGGCCAGTGGATGCCCAGTCAAGCCAGTGTCGTATCGACGACAGCGCGCGGCCCGAACCACTGTCGCCAACGAGTGAATTGCGCCAGCTCGCGGGAAAGACGCAGTACTCGCTTTCGAAACGAGCGCACTCGTCCTCGATCCAGGCCGATTGGGCGCCACGCTCGATTGCATCAGGGACTCTTGGCCATCGGTCGAGAACAGGCCTGGCTGCGTGCATCAGATGTCTGAAGAGCGGCAATCTCCTATACAACTCTCCTTGGTAGCGACGATAGCCCCCCAACAGTTCATCGCTACCTTGCCCTGTGAGCACCACCTTGACGTCCTGATGCGCTCGCTGGCAAAGGTACCACATCGGCAACACTGAAGTCGTGACCAGCGGCTCTTCGGTGGCGCCAACGGCGAAAGCAAATGCCTGCCAGAGTTGCTCGTGATCGACACGCACGACGTGATGCGGCAAGCCAAGGACCTTTGCTGTGTGTGCCGCATCGTCGATCTCGCAGGCACTTGTTTGGTCCCGATAGCCGACGGTGAAACAAGGAGTCCGGACTCCGGCCTCTACAGCCATGGCGGCAACAACTGCCGAGTCGATACCCCCAGAGAGGAGCACACCGACAGGCACGTCGGACAGCAATTGCCGCCTCACGGCCATTGCGACCTTGTGTTGATACTGGTTGGTCGCCTCATCGAGACTGCCCGAGAACTGTTCGGCAGTCGGCTTGACGTAGCAGACCACTTCTTGCGAGCCGTCAAGGATCGATCGGCTGAGCATGTGTCCCGGCGGCAATCGCATGATTCCAGCCAGCAGCGTATTCGGCGATGGAACGAAGCGGAGACTCAAGAATGTGCTCAAGGATTCGCGATCGATCGCGTAGCGCCGCGCGGTCATCAACGACAACGTACGTATCTCGGAAGAGAAGCCAAAGGTCCCGTTCCCTTCGGTGAAGTAAAGCGGCTTGACACCAAACGGGTCCCGCACGAGGAACAGGCGACCGTGCACCCGGTCGAGCGCAGCAAAAGCGAAGATGCCGTTGAGTCGCGGCACGGTCCCCTCGACGCCCCATGCACTGATGGCCTCGACCAGTGTCTCGGTGTCCGAATGTCCGCGCCAAGTCCGCGACAGTTCGAGTCGCAGGTCTAGGTGGTTGTAGATCTCACCGTTGAATGTGATGAGCCAGCGGCCATCGGCGCTGGCCATGGGTTGCGCCCCGGATTCCGTGAGATCTTGGATCGCCAAGCGCGTGTGTCCGAGCCAGACCGTGGACTTGCCAATGGCAAGGCTGACCTGTCCGGCACCGTCGGGCCCCCGGTGGGCGAGGGACGCCAACGTCCTTGTTGGGTCAGAGGCACGCCCCATGTCATCGACAAGGCCCGCAATCCCGCACATCCTATGTTCTCCGAGTCGCTGTGAGGTCCAATCGCGGCGCGACGGCGATGCTCTCTGATTCCGTGGAAATTGAGACGGCGCACCAATCGATCGAATAGAGCGTCGCTCGGCGAGTCCAACGTGCGACGCGCCTCGTGGCCCACATTGTGTCGACACCTGGGTCGGAACGACCACACTCATCCTCGCTCGGCGAGTGGCAACGCCAATCACCGCGCGAATGGCATCACGGTGCGCTGGTGCCCCCGCGTTCGGGGGCTTGTGCAAGGCACATGGAGTTGGCGACGTCGGACACTGCCACTTGCGATGGATGGACCTCGCCTCGGCGCGGCATGGCAGTCGAAACCGTCCAAGATGTAGAGGTGGTTTGCCCCCAAATTCAGTGGTGTTCGTTGACGACCAGCCGCGAATGGAATCGGGGACAATTCTGAGAGTCGTAGTGAAACTCTTCCACTCTACCGGCCTTCTTAGATTGATGGCGCACCTCGAAGAGGTCTACTGCGTCGCCTACGTGACGATGCGATGATTCTGGAGAGATCTGACACACGGGACAGACTCGCTGGTTTCGTCGATTGGTAACGTGGCGCCATGCCCACACGCTCAACTGGTCGCGCTGCATGAACAAACTGCCCCTCAATCCTGGCGTCTTGACATTGGACCTGGCCGCCGAATCCAACCGAATCGCGAGCTGGATCACCGAAACGCTGTCCAGCAAGTTGCACCGGCGTGGCTTGGTGGTTGCGATTTCAGGTGGAATCGATAGTTCGACCTGTGCCGCGCTGGCGGTTCATGCGCTGGGGCCCAAGAAGGTCTTCGGTCTGCTCCTGCCGGAAACAGACTCGAGCGGCACCAGCCTGCAACGCGGCCGGATGCTTGCCGAACACCTGGGCATTGCCTATGAAGTCAACGACATCGCGCCTGCGCTCGAAGGCCTCGGCTGTTATCGCCAACGCGACGCCGCGATTCGGCGCGTGTTCCCCGACTACGGCGACACCTGGAAGAACAAGATCGTCATCGCGGGCGGCGCGACCGGCGGGATCAACTACTTCAAGTTGGTCGTCGAGTCGCCCGACGGTGAACGACAGGAGAAGCGCCTACCGTTCGCGGAATACCTGCAAATCGTGGCGGCCACCAATTTCAAGCAACGCGTGCGCAAGACGATCGAGTACTACCACGCTGATCGACTGCACTACGCTGTGGTCGGAACGCCGAATCGTTTGGAGTATGACCAAGGCTTCTTCGTCAAGAACGGCGACGGTTCGGCTGACTTGAAGCCCATCGCGCATCTCTACAAGACGCAGGTCTATGCGATGGCACGGCATCTCGGGTTGCCGGATGACATCTGCAGCGCCGTGCCCACCACCGACACCTATTCTCTTGCCCAGGGTCAGGACGAGTTCTACTTCGCGCTGCCGTACGCCGAGATGGATCTGGCGCTATGGGCGCACAATCATCAGCGTCCGGCGCAGGAGCTTGCGACGGCGCTGAACATCGACGTGGAGCGCGCCCAGAGAATCTACGCCGACATCGAAGCCAAGCGGCGCACCACGCAATATCTGCATGCGAGGCCGATGCTGGTCGAGCCGATCTTCCAACAGCCTGGGTAGCACCGCGGGCTTACTGCAAGTAGCGTGCCCATGGCTGCGCTACGCCGCGCCATGACGGGGCGGACGGGCCGTGGTTTGGTATCCACGGCGCGGCGACGGCTGCTACCGTCAACGTGGGTGGTCCAGACTACTCGATCGTCGGCACGGTTTCCGCCAGAATCGATCACCGCGCCTGCTGGAGGCGCTGAAACGCTCATTTCGCAGCGTCGCGAGCGGCCACCCTGATCGACGGCTGGCGCGTACGATGTCTTGCGACAACGGAATCGCCCATGTACGAAAGCTATTTTGGCCTCAACGGTTCACCCTTCCAGCTGAACCCGGATCCGTCGTTCTACTTCGGCAGTCGAGGCCACAGCAACGCGCTGTCGTACCTGAAGTTCGGCGTGCACCAGGGCGAGGGCTTCATCGTCGTCACCGGCGAGGTCGGCGCCGGCAAGACCACGCTCGTGCGCACGCTGCTGGGCGAGCTCGATACGGATCAAGTGGTTGCCGGTCAGGTGCTGAACACACAGCTCGAGTCGGGCGAGCTGCTCCAGTCGATCCTCACCGCCTTCGGCGTGGCTGCGCAAGGCACGTCCAAGGCGCAGTTGCTGGCGAGCCTCGAAGCCTTCCTTACCGATGTGGCGGCCCAGGGCCGGCGGGCACTGCTGATCGTGGACGAGGCCCAGAACCTGGGCCGCGAGGCGATCGAAGAAATCCGCATGTTGTCGAACTTCCAGCTCGGCAACCATGCCTTGCTGCAGAGTTTCCTCGTGGGTCAGCCTGAGCTGCGAAAGCAGCTCGAGTCGCCCGCGATGGAGCAGCTGCGGCAGCGAGTGATCGCGTCGTGCCACCTCGGCCCGTTGTCTGCCGAGGAAACCCAGGCCTATGTGGAGCATCGGCTGCACCACGTGGGCTGGGATGGCGCTCGCCCCGCCTTCGCCGAGGGAGCGTTCGCCGAGATCTTCAAATGGACCGGCGGGATCCCTCGCAAGATCAATCTGCTGTGCAATCGGCTGCTCCTGGCGGCCTTCCTGGGCGAGCAGAACGACATCACGGCACAGATCGTCGAGGAAACCGGCAAGGAGCTGGCCCGCGAGACCGGTGGCATTCGCGCCGTATCGGCCGCGTCGGCGCCGTCGCCCGGCAACGTTCCGACACTGATGCCCGACGATGCCGATCAGGCCCCGGCTGCCGGCCGTATCAGCGTGCCGAGTCTCGCGCAGGAAGTCGTGCGTGTCATGCGTGCCGAGCAGGAGTTCGGCAACCTGTCGCGGCCGCTGGTGTGCGTGGCGGACACGCCGCTTGCCTATCTGAAGTTCGCTGCTCTTGCCGCGGCCATGCGCAACGACGAAACCCTGCCGTCGGTGGTGCTGGTCAACCCCGGCATCGCGACCACCGTGGAAGCCGACGGCATGCCCGGCGACTACAGCGGTGCCCTGGCAGCGGAGGTTCACCTCGGTGCGTCGTTCGGGCCGGTGGCAGACCGCATCGCCGGCGCCGTGCTGCGTTTCGGCGAACTGCTGGATCAACTCGCGCCGGTGGCGGTGATTTCCAGCGGCGACAGCGACGCCGTGCTGTCGTGCGTGTACCTCGCCAGCAAGCGCGGCCTGCCGCTGGCGCGGCTCGGTGCCGGGCATCGCCGTGAGATGCAGGACCATGGCTGCGACCTGAACGCGGTGATCCTCGACCGCATGTCGGAGGTGCTCTACACGCCGATGCTGAAGACGCACTACACGCTGTATCGCGAGGGCATCTCGTCGGATCGCATGGTGTGTGTCGGCAGCCTCGTGGTCGACGGGCTCCGGCATGTGCTCGGTGCGCAGCCGCCGGTGTCGGAGCTGCTGAAGTCGCTGGGCATCGCGCGCGACCTGATGCGCCGTGCGATGCGCGGCTTCGTCTTTGTCAGCGCACAGGTGGGCGAGGGTGACCTCGATGCGGCCGAGGTCGCCAAGGTCGCTCGCGTGGCGCGTGATCTCGGCAAGGAAACGCTGGTGATCTGGGTCGTCACCGAGGCCACGCGCGAGGCCATTACCTCGGGCAAGGCCGACCAGCTGCTGCAGCGCTCGGGCGTCGTGCTGGCGCCCTACACGGGTTATGTCGACGAGCTCGGTCTCGTGCGCGGCGCCACCTGCGTCATTTCCGGCCCCGGTTGGAACCTGGTCGAAGAGGCCGACAGCCTCGACATTCCGAGCATCGTCATGTACCCCAACGGCGAAGTGCCGGCCGGCGCCCCGGGCGGCGTGATCGCGAAGATCCCCTGCGACTCCGTGGCCTGCGTGCGTGCGTTGCACGAGATCCTCGAGCGCGGCCGTGCCGACGACGAAGTGGTCGATGCCACGGAAGGCGCAGCGGCGACGCGGCTGGTCGAGCATCTGCGGCGCTGGCTGCCGATGCCCTCGATGCGCTCTCTCGCCAAGCCGTCGGCCGCGGGCACGAGCTCGGGCTCCAGCACCGGCGTTTCGAGTTCGTGAGCTGCGGTCTTTCGACCGGCTCGTCGTGAATCAGCGCGACGGTGTCGCGTCGGGTGGATCGGCGGCCGGCTTGGGGTCTTCGCGCTTCACACGCTGGATCGCGATGCGCGCTTCCAGATTCGTGCGGTGATGATCGATCACGCGCAGCGCGGCGGTGAGCGTCTTTCGCCAGGCGTCGTCATGCAGCGATCGCATATCGTCGCCAGCGGACTCATCACGGCGCAGCGCTTGTTGGAGCAAGGATTCGTCGGGCATCGATGCAAGCAGGTCAACGCCTTGCATCTTGCCCCATCGTGCCCAAGCCTTCATCTCCCCAGTTGAGTGACCGAAAAACGCGAAGAATCCGGAAATCCCTGAGGATTCTCAACTGCCGCGCCCGTACTTGTCGTCGAAGCGCACGATGTCGTCCTCGCCGAGATACGACCCCGACTGCACCTCGATGATCTCGAGCGGCACCTTGCCGGGGTTGGCCAGGCGGTGCACCTCGCCGAGCGGGATGTAGGTGCTCTGGTTCTCGCTGAGGATCAGCGTCTTGTCGCCGCAGGTCACCTCGGCCGTGCCCTGCACCACGATCCAGTGTTCGGCGCGGTGGTGGTGCATCTGCAGGCTCAGGCTCGCGCCGGGCTTGACCATGATGCGCTTGACCTGGAAGCGCGGGCCGGCATCGACCGAGTCGTACCAGCCCCACGGGCGGTGCACCTTGCGATGCAGGTTCTTCTCGCCGCGCCCGTCGGACTCGAGCCGCGCCACGATGCGCTTCACGTCCTGGCTGCGCTCGCGGCTGGTGACCAGCACCGCGTCGGGCGTCTCGACGACGACCACGCCCTCCAGCCCCACCGCGGCGACGAGCCGGCTGCTCGCGTGCACCAGCGTGTCGCGGCAGCCTTCGATGACCACGTCGCCCTGCGCGGCCGTGCCGGTTTCGTCCTTGGGCAGCACCTGCCACACGGCGTCCCAGGCGCCCAGGTCGTTCCAGCCGGCGTCGAGCGGCACCACCTGCATCGGCGTGTCGGAGCCGGGGCAACGCTCCATCACCGCGTAATCGATCGACTCCGACGCGATCGCCTCGAACGCCGCCTTGTCGGGCCGCACGAAGCTCGCGTCGTGGGCACGCCTTTGCCACGCCTCGCGCGTGGCCGCGGCGATGTCGGGCCGGTAGCGCTCCAGCGCCGCCAGCCACACCGACGCGCGCAGCACGAAGATGCCGCCGTTCCACAGGTAGCCGCCGTCGCGCAGGTAGCCTTCCGCGGTCTTCAGGTCGGGCTTCTCGACGAAGCCGAGCACCTTCGATGCGCGGGCCGTCGATTCGGCGCGGATGTAGCCGTAGCCCGTCTCGGGGCGCAGCGGCACGATGCCCAGCGTGACGATGGCGCCGCCGGCGGCCAGCTGCGCGGCGCTGCGCATCGCGGCCGTGAATGCGGGCGCATCGGTCACGGTCTGGTCCGCCGGTGTCATGGCGAGGATCGGGTCCTGCCCGGCATCCACCGCAGCCAGCGCGGCCAGCGTCAGCGCCGGCGCGGTGTTGCGCCCCACGGGCTCGAGCAGCAGTGTCGCGCCGAAGACGCCTTCCTCGCGCAGCTGCTCGAGCAGCAAGAAGCGATGCTCGTCGTTGCCCACCACCAGCGGCGGTGCGGTCGTGATGCCGTCGGTGGCCAGCCCCGCCAGGCGTGACACGGCCTGCTGGAACAGGCTGGCGCGCCCATCGACAGCCAGGAACTGCTTCGGGAAGCCGCTGCGCGAAAGCGGCCACAGGCGCGTGCCGCTGCCGCCCGCCAGGATCACGGGCTGAATCGTCAAGGTCATAGGCTGAAGGCGGGCCGTGCCGGTCCTAGCTGGAAAAACCTTGCGGATTGTCTCGCTGCCAGCGCCACGCGTCGGCGCACATCGCGTCGAGTCCCCGGCTTGCGTGCCAGCCCAGCAGGTCGTGGGCCCGGGTCGGGTCGGCGTAGCAGGCAGCCACGTCGCCGGGCCGGCGGCCGACGACGCGGTAGGCGATGCGCTGCCCGCTCGCCGCCTCGAACGCTTTGATCACCTCGAGCACGCTGTAGCCGCGGCCGGTGCCGAGATTCACCGTGTGCGAGTCGCCGCCCGCGAGCAGATGTCGCAGCGCGGCGACATGGCCCTGCGCCAGATCCATCACATGGATGTAATCGCGTACGCCGGTGCCGTCGGGCGTGGCGTAGTCGCTGCCGAACACGCGCAGGAATTCGAGCTTGCCCACGGCGACCTGCGTCACGTAGGGCATCAGGTTGTTCGGCGTGCCGCGCGGGTCCTCGCCGATGAGCCCGCTCGGATGCGCGCCCACCGGGTTGAAATAGCGCAGGTACGAGATGCGCCACTGCGGATCGCAGCGTTCCAGCTCGCGCAGCAGCTGTTCGCCGAGCAGCTTGGTGGTGCCGTAGGGGTTGGTGGCCGAGAGCGCCGCGTCCTCGCGGATCGGCAGCCGCTCGGGCTGGCCATAGACCGTGGCCGAGGAGCTGAACACCAGGCGCTTCAGACCACGCGCCTCCATCGCCTGGGCCAGCGTGATCAGGCCGCCGAGGTTGTTGCGGTAGTACTCCAGCGGCCTGGCCACCGACTCGCCCACCGCCTTGTGCGCTGCGAAGTGCACCACGGCGTCGATGCGCTGCCGTGCGAACACGCCGTCCAGCTCGGCGCGATCGGTCACGTCGACCTGTTCGAACACGGGGCTGACATCGGTCAGCTGCTGCAACCGCTCGAGCACGCGCGGCGAGCTGTTGGCGAAGTTGTCGAGGCCCACCACCTCGTGGCCGGCCTCGTGCAGCGCGAGCCAGGTGTGCGAGCCGATGTAGCCGGTGGCGCCGGTGAGCAGGATGCGCGACATGCGCGCGATCATAGTGGCGGGCCCGTCGGCCGCCGGCCCGTCGATCGAGGGGTGCCGCCTAGAATGCAGCATGCTGCAAAACCTGCAAGCTCTGCTCGTGCCGGCGGTCCTCGAGCGGCTCGTGCTGGTGATCAATCACGTGCTCGGCGCCGAGCCCGCCGCCACGGCCCGGCTCCTGCCCCACAGCGGGCGCGCGATCGAGCTGGAGCTTCAGGGCTGGCCCGCGCTGCTGCCGGCGCTGCCGCGGCTGCAGTGGCGCGTCACGCCGGCGGGCCTGCTCGAATGGTGCGGCATGGAGCCGCCGGCAACGGCTGACCTGACGGTGCGCATCGATGCCGCCAACCCGGCGCTGCTGTTCGCGCGGGCGCTGGCCGGCACGCCGCCGCGGCTGGCGATCGCCGGCGATGCGCAGCTCGCCACCGACATCCAGTGGCTGGTGGACAACCTGCGCTGGGACGTCGAGGCCGACCTCGAGCGCCTGTTCGGCCCGGCGGTGGCGGCGCAGCTGGGCCGCATGGGCTCGGCGCTGGCGCGCGGCCTGCGCGGCCTGGCGCGCGGGGCGGTCGAGCGCGCGGCGCGCGCGCCATGAAGCGGCTCGCGCGGCTGATCTTCATCGTCTACACCTTGCTGCGCTTCGGCGTGGACGAGGTGGCGCTGTCGGGCTTTCGCCAGCGCTGGGTGAGGGCGATCGCGCGCATCGTCACGCTCGGCCGGCGCTTCGACGAGCCGCGCGGCGCGCGGCTGCGTCAGGCGCTCGAACGGCTGGGGCCCATCTTCGTCAAGTTCGGCCAGGTGCTCTCCACGCGACGCGACCTGCTGCCGCTCGATGTGGCCAACGAGCTCGCCGCGCTGCAGGACCGCGTGCCGCCATTCCCCGGCCAGCAGGCCGTGGCGCTGGTCGAGCGTGCCTTCGGCAAACCCGTTGCCGAGCTGTTCGAGAGTTTCGATGCGGAGCCGGTGGCCAGCGCCTCGATCGCGCAGGTGCACTTCGCGTCTCTCAAGGGCGGTCGCGAGGTTGCCGTCAAGGTGCTGCGGCCCGGCATGCTGGCCTCGATCGAGAGCGACCTGAGCCTGCTGCACACACTGGCGCGCTGGGCCGAGCGGGTATGGGTCGAGTCCAAGCGGCTGAAGCCGCGCGAGGTGGTGGCCGAGTTCGACACCTACCTGCACGACGAGCTCGATCTCGTGCGCGAAGCGGCCAATGCCGCGCAGCTGCGCCGCAACATGGCGCCGCTGCACCTGCTGATCGTGCCCGAGATGGTGTGGGAGCTGTGCACGTCCAACGTCATCGTCATGGAGCGCATGAAGGGCGTGCCGATCAGCCAGGTCGACCGCCTGCGCGCCGCCGGCGTCGACATCAAGAAGCTGGCGCGCGACGGCGTGACGATCTTCTTCACGCAGGTCTTCCGCGACGGCTTCTTCCATGCCGACATGCACCCGGGCAACATCCAGGTCAGCGTCGACCCGGCCACGCTGGGGCGCTACATCGCGCTCGACTTCGGCATCATCGGCACGCTCACCGAGTTCGACAAGGAATACCTGGCGCAGAACTTCCTCGCCTTCTTCCAGCGCGACTACAAGCGCGTGGCCGAGCTGCACGTGGAAAGCGGCTGGGTGCCGCCGAACACCCGCGTCGACGCGCTGGAGAGCGCGATCCGCGCCGTGTGCGAGCCGCACTTCGACCGGCCGCTGAAAGACATCTCGCTCGGCCAGGTGCTGATGCGCCTGTTCCAGACCTCGCGGCGCTTCAACGTCGAGATCCAGCCGCAGCTGGTGCTGCTGCAGAAGACGCTGCTCAACATCGAGGGCCTGGGCCGCCAGCTCGACCCCGAGCTGGACCTGTGGACCACGGCCAAGCCCTTCCTCGAGCGCTGGATGCACGAGCAGGTGGGCTGGCGCGGCCTGCTCGACCGCCTGAAGCACGAGGCGCCACACTACGCGCAGATGCTGCCCGAGCTGCCGCGCCTGATGCACCAGGCGCTCACGGCGCGCACCCGCACCGATCAAGCCGCGCTGCACGCGCTGCTGGCCGAGCAGCGGCGCACCAACAAGCTGCTGCAGGGGCTGATCTACGGCTCGCTCGGCTTCGTGGCCGGGCTGCTGGCGATGCAGCTGTTCCTGATCTGGCGCCGTTGAGGCAGCCGAGGTTCGCAACGGATAATCGCGCGCCATGCTGCTCACGCTGGTCATCTTCTATCTGCTGATCACCATCGCCATCGGCCTGTGGGCCGCCAAGCGGGTGAAGAACACGGCCGACTTCGCGATCGCCGGCCGGCACCTGCCGTTGATCATGATCGTGACGACGACCTTCGCCACCTGGTTCGGCTCCGAGACCGTGCTGGGCATCCCGGCCAAGTTCGTGCAAGGCGGCCTCGGCGGCGTGGTGGAGGATCCGTTCGGCGCCGGCACCTGCCTGATCCTGGTGGGCCTGTTCTTCGCCGCCAAGCTCTACAAGATGACGCTGCTGACGATCAGCGACTACTACCGCGAGCGCTATGGCCGGCTGATCGAGGTGGTGTGCTCGCTGATCATCATCCTGAGCTATCTCGGCTGGGTGTCGGCGCAGGTCACCGCGCTCGGCCTCGTGTTCAACCTGCTGTCGGGCGGCGCGATCTCGATTCCGCTGGGCATGGTGCTGGGCACGGCGTCGATCCTGGCCTACACGCTGTTCGGCGGCATGTGGTCGGTGGCGGTCACCGACTTCATCCAGATGATCATCCTGGTGGCGGGGCTGGCCATCATCGCGATGTTCGCGGCGGGGCAGGCCGGCGGCGCCGACAAGGTGATCGCGCTGGCGACCGGCAAGGAGCTGTTCAACTTCCTGCCCGAGCCGAGCTTCGCGCAGATCGTCACCTTCATCGCCGCGGCGATCACGATGATGCTGGGCTCCATCCCGCAGCAGGACGTGTTCCAGCGCGTCATGTCGGCCAAGGACGTGCAAGCCGCCACGCGCGGCCCGGTCATCGGCGGCCTGTGCTACATCGCGTTCGCCTTCGTGCCGATGTTCCTCGTCACCAGCGCGCTGATCATCATGCCCGAGCAGGCCGCCACGCTGATCAAGGAGGATCCGCAGAAGGTCATCCCCACGCTGGTGATGCAGAAGATGCCGTTCGTGATGCAGGTGTTGTTCTTCGGCGCGCTGATGTCGGCGCTGAAATCCACCGCGTCGGCCACGCTGCTGGCGCCGAGCGTGACCTTCGTCGAGAACATCTGGCGCCAGTTCTTCCCGCGCCAGAGCGACCGCAAGGAGCTGTGGACGATGCGCATCGCGGTGTTGATCTTCGCCATCTGCGTCTGCACCTACGCGATCGCGCTGCAGGGCACGCCGATCTACGACATGGTCTCGGGCGCCTACCAGGTCACGCTGGTCGGCGCGTTCGTGCCGCTGGCCGCCGGCCTGTACTGGAAGCGCGCCACCACGCAGGGCGCGGTGTTCTCGATCGTGCTGGGCATCCTGACCTGGGTGCTGTTCCTGGCCACGCCGGCGGGCGCCACGTTCCCGGCGCAGCTGGCCGGCTTTCTGATGGCGGTGGTGGGCGTGGTGGTCGGCTCGCTCGGCCCGCAGGCGCTGCGCAATCGCCACGGCACGCACCACCACATCGTCGGCGTGCACAGCTGAGGCGCCGGCCCCGTGGGGCGGCGCGATGCGCGCCGCTATAATTTCCTGTTTTGCATCAAGGGCTTAGCCATGCCGATCTATGCCTATCGATGCACGTCCTGCGGACACGCCAAGGACGTGCTGCAGAAGATCTCCGACCCCGCGCTCACGATGTGCCCGTCGTGCGGCGCCGCCACGTTCGCCAAGCAGCTCACGGCCGCGGGCTTCCAGCTCAAGGGCTCGGGCTGGTACGCCACCGACTTCAAGGGCGGCGGCACCAAGCCGAGCGATGGCGAGAAGCCGAAGACCGAAGGCGACAAGGCGCCCGAGCCGGCCAAGGCGGCCAAGCCCGATGTGGCCAAGCCCGATTCCGGCAAGAGCGGCGGCAACGGCGGCGCCGGCGGCAAGTCCGACGCCACGGCGCCCAAGGCCGCCGCCGGCGCGCGTTGACGTGCGGGTCACCCGCGCGCACACGGGCTACACGCCATGAAGAAGCACCTCATCACCGGCCTGCTCGTGTGGATGCCGCTGGCCGTGACGGTCTGGGTGCTGCTGTGGGTGCTCGGGCTGATGGACGGCATGTTCTCGTCGCTGCTGACGGTGTCGCAGGCCATCCTGCCCGAGACCATGCGCGCGGGCATCGAGATGCTGCGTGGCGTGCCGGGGCTGGGCATGGTGGTGCTGCTGGTGCTGCTGTGGCTCACGGGTCTGTTCGTGGCCAACATCTTCGGCCAGTGGTGGATCACGCAGTGGGACCGCCTGCTGCACAAGATCCCGATCGTCAAGTCGATCTACAGCTCGGTCAAGCAGGTCTCCGATACGCTGTTCTCGAGCAGCGGCAACGCGTTTCGCGAGGCGGTGCTGGTGCAATACCCGCGCGCGGGCTCGTGGACGATCGCCTTCGTCACCGGCTCGCCGAGCGGCGAGGTGGCCGGCCTGCTGGGCTCGCCGCACGTGAGCGTGTACGTGCCCACGACGCCCAACCCGACGTCGGGCTTCTTCCTGATGATGCCGCGCGCCGACGTGGTGCCGCTGGCGATGTCGGTCGACGAGGCGCTCAAGTACATCATCTCGATGGGCGTCGTCGCGCCGCCGCCGCCCGCGCCCCAGCGCATCGGGCCGACGGCCCGAAACTGAACCGGCGTATTCGCCGATGCGGCATCATGCCTGCCGGGCTGATGCACCCGAACGACAAGACGCACAGGAGTGCACGAATGCGAACCACGTATTGCGGCCTCGTCAGCGAAGCGCTGATGGGCCAGACCGTCACGCTGATGGGCTGGGCCCATCGGCGCCGTGATCACGGCGGGGTGATCTTCATCGACCTGCGCGACCGCGAGGGCCTGGTGCAGATCGTCTGCGACCCCGACCGGCCGGCGATGTTCAAGACCGCCGAGCACGTGCGCAACGAGTTCTGCCTCGCGGTGACGGGCAAGGTGCGGCCGCGGCCGGCCGGCACCGAGAACGCCAACCTCACCAGCGGCAAGGTCGAGGTGCTGGCGCACGAGCTCGAGGTGCTGAACCCGAGCGTGACGCCGCCGTTCCAGCTCGACGACGAGAACCTCTCCGAGACCACGCGGCTCACGCACCGCGTGCTCGACCTGCGCCGCCCGGCGATGCAGAAGAACCTGATGCTGCGCTACCGCGTGGCGATGCAGACGCGGCAGTTCCTCGACGCCAACGGCTTCGTCGACATCGAGACGCCGATGCTCACCAAGAGCACGCCCGAGGGCGCGCGCGACTATCTGGTGCCCAGCCGCGTGCACGACGGCATGTTCTTCGCGCTGCCGCAGAGCCCGCAGCTGTTCAAGCAGCTGCTGATGGTGGCCGGCTTCGACCGCTACTACCAGATCACCAAGTGCTTCCGCGACGAGGATCTGCGCGCCGACCGCCAGCCCGAATTCACGCAGATCGACATCGAGACCTCGTTCCTGAGCGAGGAGGAGATCCGCGCGCTCTTCGAAAGCATGATCCGCACCGTCTTCCGCAACGTGATGCAGGTCGACCTGCCGGCCTACCCGGTGATGACATACGCCGACGCGATGCGGCGCTACGGCTCCGACAAGCCCGATCTTCGCGTGAAGATGGAGTTCACCGAGCTCACCGACGTGATGCGCGGCGTGGAGTTCAAGGTCTTCTCCACGCCGGCGCAGGCCCAGGGCGGGCGCGTGGCGGCGCTGCGCGTGCCCGGCGGCGGCGAGATGAGCCGTGGCGAGATCGACGGCTTCACCGAGTTCGTGAAGATCTACGGCGCCAAGGGGTTGGCGTGGGTCAAGGTCAACGATGTCGCCAAGGGCCGCGAGGGGCTGCAGAGCCCGATCGTGAAGAACCTGCACGACGCTGCTCTGCGCGAGATCCTCGCGCGCACAGGAGCGCGCAACGGCGACCTGATCTTCTTCGGCGCCGACAAGGCCAAGATCGTCAACGATGCGCTGGGCGCCTTGCGCAACAAGATCGGCCACGGCGAGTTCGGCCGCTCGCACGGCTTGCTGGAGGAGGGCTGGCGCCCGCTGTGGGTGGTGGACTTCCCGATGTTCGAATTCGACGAGGAGGCGCAGCGCTGGAGCGCCGTGCACCACCCGTTCACCGCGCCCAAGGACGGCCACGAGAACCTGATGGACACCGACCCCGGTGCGTGCATCGCCAAGGCCTACGACATGGTGCTCAACGGCTGGGAGATCGGGGGTGGCTCGGTGCGTATCCACCGCGAGGAGGTGCAGAGCAAGGTCTTTCGCGCGCTCAAGATCGGCCCCGACGAGGCCAAGGCCAAGTTCGGCTTCCTGCTCGACGCGCTTCAATACGGCGCGCCGCCGCACGGCGGCATCGCCTTCGGGCTCGATCGCATCGTCACGATGATGGCCGGTGCCGACTCGATCCGCGACGTGATCGCCTTCCCGAAGACGCAGCGCGCGCAATGCCTGCTCACCGGTGCGCCGAGCGCGGTCGACGAGCCGCAGCTGCGCGAGCTGCACATCCGGCTTCGCAACCCCACGCCGGCTGCCTGATCGGATGTGAACGCGAGACGCTACAAGATCCCCGAGTCGGTGCTGGTGGTCATCCACACGCCGGCTCGGGAAGTGCTCCTGATCGAGCGCGCCGACAAGCCCGGCTACTGGCAGAGCGTCACCGGCGCGAAGGACAGCCTCGACGAGCCGCTGGTGCAGACCTGCATCCGCGAAGTGGCCGAGGAAACCGGCATCGTGATCGGCGCCGGCGGCGTGCCGCCCGAGCACCTGCGCGACTGGCAGCTCGCCAACGTCTACGAGATCTACCCGGTCTGGAGCTACCGCTACGCACCGGGCGTGACGCACAACACCGAGCATGTGTTCGGCCTCACGGTGCCGGCCGGCACGCCGGTGCGGCTGAATCCGCGCGAGCATCTGCGCCACCAGTGGCTGCCCTGGCGCGAGGCGGCGGATCGCTGCTTCTCGCCGAGCAACGCCGAGGCCATCCTCCAGCTGCCGCGGCACGAACCGTGATACGTGCCGGCGAGTTCACGAGTTCGCGCGTGCCGAGCACCACCGGCTATGCGAGCGGCCGCCTGCGCGTGGCGACCTACAACATCCACAAGGGCGTGCGCGGCATGGGCCCGCGCAAGCGGCTGGAGATCCACAACCTCGGCCTCGGCGTCGAGGCGCTCGACGCCGACCTGATCTTCCTGCAGGAGGTGCGCCTGTTCCACCACCGCGAGGCGAGGCGCTTCGACCGCACCTGGTTCGGCTGGCCCGAGCAGGGGCAGGCCGACTTCCTCGCGCCCGACGGCTACGAGGTGGCCTACCGCACCAACGCGTTCACGCGCCACGGCGAGCACGGCAACGCGCTGCTCTCGCGCTGGCCGCTGGGCAGCGTGGCGCACCACGACGTGAGCGACCATCGCTTCGAGCAGCGCGGGCTGCTGTACGTGCCGGTGCGCTGGCACGATGCCACCGTGCATGCCGTGGTGGCGCACTTCGGGCTGATGCACGTGGGCCGCGTGCGCCAGGTCGAGCGGCTCGCGCGCTTCATCGACGAGGCGGTGCCCGCGGGCGAGCCGCTGCTCGTGGCCGGCGACTTCAACGACTGGGGCGAGCGGCTCGACGAGCCGATGCGCTCGATCGGCCTCGAGCGTGCCGCGATGGCCGGCGGCCGCGTGCGACACCGGCCGACGTTTCCGTCGCGCGTGCCGGTGTTCGCGCTGGACCGCGTGTACATGCGCGGCTTCGACTGCAGGGCGGTCGAGGTGCCGCGCGGAACGGCCTGGTCGCGCATGTCGGACCACCTGCCGCTGGTGGTCGAGCTCGAGCGCACCTGATCGTGCGGCACGGCGTCGCGTCATGACCAACTCCGCCGGCCCCGACCCGCTCCCGCCGGAAGGCGCCACGGCTCACCTCTGGCCGCGACGCGGCGCGCCGGAGTTCGTCGGCGGCAACCGCGTGCGCCTGCTCGAAGGCGGCGACGAGCTGTTCCCCGCGATGTGCGCGGCCATCGCCCGCGCGCAGCGCGAAGTCTGGCTCGCCACCTACATCTTCCACAGCGACGAGGCGTCGCAGCGCGTGGCCCAGGCGCTCACCGCGGCCGGTGCGCGCGGCGTGCGCGTGGGCGTGGTGGTCGACGGCTTCGGCTCCAAGGCCTCGCTCGGCCGTCTGCGCGCGTGGATGCCCGAGCCGCAGGTCGAACTCACGGTGTTCAGGCCGGTCGACCGCTGGTGGAGCCTGCTGCAGCCGGGCCAGCTGCGGCGGCTGCACCAGAAGCTGTGCGTGGTCGACGGCGAGACCGGGTTCGTGGGCGGCATCAACGTGATCGACGATCGCATCGACCTGCGCCACGGCCGCTCCGAGGTGCCGCGCCTGGATTTCGCGATCGAGGTGCAGGGCCCGCTGACGGCATCGATCGAGCAGACCGCGCGCGCGATCTGGAGCCGCGCCGCGCTCGGCGCCGACTGGCGCGAAGAGGTAGCGGCACTGGCGCGCAGTGCCGAGCCGGTGGCGCGCGCGCGCTCGATGCTGCAGCGGCTGCGCATCGTGGCGCCCGCGCGCCCGCCGCTGGCCGAGCCGATTCCGCCGGTGCGCGCCGCGTTCGTCGTGCGCGACAACCTGCGGCAACGCCGCGCGATCGAGCGCGCCTACGTCGAGGCGGTGCTGCGCGCGCGCCGGCGTATCGAGCTGATCACGCCGTACTTCTATCCCGGGCGCGTGTTCCGCCGTGCGCTGGTGGCCGCCGCACGGCGCGGCGTGCAGGTGCGGCTGCTGCTGCAGGGCAAGGTCGACTACCGTTTCGCGGCGCTGGCCGCGCAGGTGCTCTACGACGAGCTGCGTGTGCACGGCATCCGCATCTACGAATACACGCCGGCCTTCCTGCACGCCAAGATCGCCGTCGTCGACGACGAATGGGCCACCGTGGGCAGCTCCAACATCGATCCGCTGTCGCTGCTGCTGAACCTGGAAGCCAATGTGTTCGTGCACGACGCCGAATTCGCGGCCGGGCTGTCGCAGCGGTTCGACGCCGCGATCGCAGTGTCGCGCGAGGTGTCCGACGCGACGGTCCCGTCGGGCTGGTGGCAGGTGCTGCGCCGCGGCTTCGTGGCCTGGGTGGCGCACTGGTTCCTGCGCATGGCAGGCATCAGCGGCCGGTACTGACGCCGCCGGTCGGCGGTTCTCGGTTCGCGCCGCGCCTCAGGCCGCCTGCGCGGCGTGGAGCACCGGCGAATACATCACCACGCGGTTGCGCCCGCCGCGCTTGGCGGCATAGCAGGCCGTGTCGGCCGCGTGCATCACCTGCTCCACGGTGTCGAAGGCCTCGTCGCGATGCACCACGCCGATGCTGATGCCCACGCCGAAGGACACGTTGTTCCACGGCAGGCGGTAGCCATCGACCGCGCGGCGGATCGCTTCGCCCACCGCCAGCGCGCGCTCGGCCGGGCAGTCCAGCAGCAGGGCGCCGAACTCGTCGCCGCCGAGCCGGGCCACGAGGTCGCTCTGGCGCAAGGTGCCGGCGATCATCGCCGCCACCTCGCGCAGCACGCGGTCGCCGGCGGCGTGGCCGGCGCTGTCGTTCACCTGCTTGAAGTGGTCGAGGTCCATGAACAGGGCCGAGAACGGCTGGTCCTCGTCGACCGCGCGTGCGAGCTGGCGGTCGAACGACGCGCGATTGGCCAGGCCCGTGAGCGCGTCGTGGTCGGCGGCCCAGCTCAGCTGCCGGTGCTGCTCGCGCTCGTGCGTCACGTCCTCGACGATCCAGATCGTGCCGGCCGACACGTCGCCGTGATGCACCGCGCGCGCGCGCAACCGGCCCCAGAACACGCTGCCGTTGGCGCGCACGAGCCGCGCTTCGCCGTCGAAGCAGCCGTTGGTCGCGAACATGGCCTTGGCGCGCGACACCAAATCGGAGCGGTCGGCATCGCTCGCATACATCATGCGGGTGGACTGGCCCTGCAGTTCGGCGATGTCGCGGCCGAACATCTGGGCCAGGTGGCGGCTCACCAGCTCGAAGCGGCTGCTGCGCGCGAAGGCAATGCCCAGCGGCGCATGTTCGAGGATGGCCTCCAGCCGTTCGTGCATGTCGCGCAGGTCGCCGCGCCGCGCGGCGCGCTCGGCGAGCGTGCGCCGGACGCGATGCACCGCGCCGAGCATCGCGGCGCGCGCGAGCCACTTGCGAGCGGTGTCGGACCAAGGCCTGCTGCCGGTGAACGCCAAGGTTGCTCCTCGAGTCGGTCGAACGGTGCATCTCGTGCGCGCGGCGAGCGTGTGGCCGCAAGCGTCGAGTCGTTGCCTCGTATCGGTGTGCCGGGCGGTCGACTTGATGCCGGCGCGGGCAGAAATGCGTGCGCCCGCGCACAAATCACGACCTCGCTGATCGATCGACCTCGAGCTGCAACCAGAGGTTACGCGCCGGCGTGCAGCCGGTGCATCGCCTGCACGAAAGCACCGGCGATGGCGGCTGCGTCGGAGCGGCCATGCGCGCGGTGCACCCAGCGGCCCGCCACCATCACGTCGCGCAGCGGCCGGCCCGGGCTCGAGAAGACCAGTGCATCGAGCAGCGCCTCGGGCGGCACGCCGAGCAGGGCCGCGTCGGCGGTGTCGATCACCAGCAGATCGGCCGGCGCGCCGGGCTGCAGGCCCCAGCGGCTGAAACCCGCGGCGCGCGCACCGCCTGCGCACGCGGCGTCGAACAGGCGCTGCGCCGTCGACGGTTGCGCGCGCTCGGGCGCTGCTGACACATTGCGCCGGCGCAGCGCGAGCCGCTGGCCGTAGTCGAGAAGCCGCAGTTCCTCGCGCCAGGCGCGCGTCACGTGGCTGTCGGAGCCGATCGCGATCGGCACCTCGCTGCCCAGCCAACCCGGCAGGTCGCACAGCCCATCGCCGAGATTGGCCTCGGTGCTCGGGCAGAGCACGATGCCGGCCCCGCTGCGCGCCACGGCCTCGATCTCCGCGCGCTGCGCATGCGTGGCGTGCACGAGCTGCCAGCGTGCATCGAGCCCGATATGCTGGGCCAGCCAGCCGATGGGGCGCTCGGCGGTGGCGGCCACGCAGTCGTCGACCTCGGCCGTCTGCTCGGCCACGTGCACGTGGATCGGGCCGGCATCACCCTTGCAGCGGCGCACCAGCTCGACGATCGATTCGCGCCGCGCCGCGCGCAGCGAGTGGATGGCCACGCCGGCGCCGATGCGCGGTGCACCCAGCGCGCGCACCGCATCGCGCCAGCGCAGCACGTCGTCGGCCGTCGAGGCGAAGCGGCGCTGGTCGTCGCGCAGCGCGGGCTGTGCGAAGCCGGCGCGTTCGTAGAGCACCGGCAGCAGCGTCAGCCCGATGCCCGCACGCGTGGCCGCGCGCACGAGGGCGCGGGCCATGGCGAGGTCGTCGCCGGCGTGTGCACCGTCGGGGGCATGGTGTAGGTAGTGGAACTCGCAGACCTGCGTGTAGCCGCCGCGCAGCAGCTCCACGTAGAGCTGCGTCGCCACCGCTTCGAGCTGCTCGACGCCGATGGCCAGCGCCACGCGGTACATGCGGTCGCGCCAGCTCCAGAAGTCGTCGCGCGCGGCGTCGCGGCGTTCGGCCAGGCCGGCGAACGCGCGCTGGAACGCATGGCTGTGTGCATTCACCAGCCCCGGCAGCGCCGGCCCGTCGAGCACGTGCATGCCCACCGTGCGCGTGGCCTCGGGCGTCACGCGGGCCCAGGTGCCGTCGGCGGCGACCTCGAGCAGCACGGCATCGAACCAGCGGCCCTCGATCCACGCGCGCGGCGCCCACAGCCGCGTGGCGGGTTCGCGGGCGTTGTCGCGATAGTTCTCGCGATGGTTCTCAGCCATGCGGCCTCCAGCGCAGCATTGTTTCGAGCAGCTCGCGCAGCACCGGCTGCACCTCGGCAGCGCGCTCGGGTGCGTAGGCGAACGGCGGCTCCTCGTGCATGTAGCAGCTCCAGCACATCTCGAGCTGGATCGCGTGCACGCCGTCGCGCGGCCGGCCGTAGTGGCGCGTGATGTGGCCGCCCTTGAAGCGGCCGTCGACCACCTGCGTGAAGCGCGTCTGCCGTTCGAGCACGCCGCGCAGCGCCGCGCGCAGCTCGCCCGCGCAGCTGCTGCCTTCGGCCGTGCCGAGGTTCAGGTCGGGCAGCTTGCCCTCGAACAGCCAGGGCAGCCGGCTCTTGATGCTGTGGCCGTCGAACAGCACCACATGGCCGTGCGCGGCGCGCAGCCGCGCCAGCTCGCCGCTCAGCGCATCGTGATACGGCTGCCAGCAGGCCACCGTGCGGCGCGCGATCTCGGCGGCGTCGGGCGCTTGCGCGTCGCGGTACAGCGGCTCGCCGGAGAAGAAGCGCGTGGGGCACAGCTCGGTGTTGTTGGCACCTGGGTACATCGGCCGGTTGTCGCTCGGCCGGTTCAGGTCGATCAGGTAGCGGCTGTAGCGCGGCACCAGCACCGATGTACCGAGCTCGCGTGCGAAGGCGTAGAGCCGCTGCAGATGCCAGTCGGTGTCTTCGACATCGAAGGCGCGCTCGACGTAGCGATGGCGCTGGTCCTCCGGCAGCTCGGTGCCGGTGTGCGGCAGGCTGACGAGCAGCGGCGCGCTGCCCGCGTGCAGCGTGAAGGGGCTCACCGCCGCTCCTCGCCGGCGAACACGACTTGCCGACACGGGTTGTGGCCGAAGCGATAGACCAGCTCGCGCGGGTGATCGGCGTCCCACACCGCGAAGTCGGCGCGCTGGCCCACCACGAGCTGGCCGCGGTCGTGCAACCCGAGCGCGCGCGCCGCGTGCACCGTCACGCCGCGGAAGGCTTCTTCCGGCGTCAGCCGGAACAGCGTGCAGGCCATGTTGAGCATCAGCAGCAGCGACAGCGCCGGCGACGAGCCCGGGTTGTGATCGGTGGCGATGGCCATCGGCACGCCGGCCTCGCGCAGCGCAGCCACCGGCGGCAGCTGCGTCTCGCGCAGGAAGTAGAAGGCACCGGGCAGCAGCATCGCCACGGTGCCGGCGGCCTTCATCGCGGCGATGCCGGTGGGCGAGAGGTGTTCGAGGTGGTCGCACGACAGCGCGCCGTGGTCGGCCGCCAGCGCCGCGCCCTCCTGGTTGCTGAGCTGCTCGGCGTGCAGCTTGACCGGCAGCCCGAGCGCGCGCGCCGCTTCGAGCACGCGCCGCGTCTGCGCACGCGTGAAGCCGATCGTGTCGCAGAACGCATCAACCGCATCGACGAGGCCGGCCGCCACCTGGCCCGGCAGCCAGCCGCATACCGCGGCGATGTACTCGTCGGCGCGTCCGCTGAACTCGGGCGGCAGCGCATGCGCGCCGAGCGATGTGGTGCGCACGGTGACCGGCAGCTCGCGCCCGAGCCGCCGCGCCACGGCGAGGCAGCGCGCCTCGTGCGCTTCTGCGAGGCCGTAGCCCGACTTGATCTCGAGCGTCGTCACGCCCTCGGCCATCAGCGCGCGCGAGCGCGCCGCGGCGAGTGCGAAGAGCCTGTCGTCGCTGGCCTCGCGGGTGGCGCTCACCGTGCGGCTGATGCCGCCGCCGGCGCGCGCGATGTCTTCGTAGCTCGCGCCCTGCAGCCGCTGCTCGAACTCCTGTGCGCGGTCACCTGCGTAGACGAGGTGCGTGTGCGCGTCGATCAGCCCCGGCGTGACCAGCGCGCCGAGCAGATCGACCTCGGCCTCGGGCCGCGCATCGCGCGGCAGCTCGGCGAGCGGCCCCACCCATTGCAGCGTCTGGCCGTCGACCAGCAGCGCGCCGTCGTCGATCCAGCCCCAGGGCACGGGGCCGGCCAGGGTGGCCAGCCGCGCGTGGCGCCACAGCGTGCGGCGCGCGGTCATGTTGCGGCTCCCGGCGCAAACCACAACCACCACGCGCGCAGCGGCTCGCTCGCGGCATGGACGCGCCAGCGCTGGCGGCCCGCATGCGCGCTCCATGCCAGCGAGTGCGCGCCCAGGCGGGCCGCATCGGCATCGTCGATCTGCAGCCGCGCCGGCTGCAGCACGAAGAGCGCCCGCAGCGGCGCCGTGGTGAGCCATTCGTCGCCAACCGCGGCGCGGCGCATGCCGCCGCGCCCGGCGCTGCGGCGGAGCATCAGGTTGAGGTCGGTCGTCGCGCCGTCGGTCAGCTCGGCGTGCGGCGCCTCGGCGCCGTCGAAGGCGAGCGGCTCGCTGTCGGCCGTGAGCAGCGCGCGGCGCTCGGCAAAGCGCAGCAGCACGCCGTGGCCCTCGACCACCGCGAACCAGCGCTCGATGCCGTCGAAGCGGCTGAAGTCGCCGTCGCGCGCGATCTCGGCCATGCTGATGCGCAGCTGCCAGTCGTCGGCGGCGCTGCCCGCGGGCCAAGCGAGCAGCTCACGCGTCTGGCCGCCGCCGTTGCGCCAGGGCTGGGGTGTCACGCGGTCGGCCCGTATCATGTCGATCATGGCTGGAATTCTCCCTGCAACCGGTAGCGGCTGCCCGGATGCACCAGGCGGCCGATGGTGATCGGCCGTTCGCGGGTGAAGGTGCGGCGCACCACGACGAGGCACGGCTCGTCGGCGGCGATGGCCAGCAGCCGCGCCTCCTGCCGCGTCGGCCGGGCGGCCTCGATCGAATACTGCGCCCGCCACAGCGCAGTGGCCTCGAACAGGTAGTGCGTGGGCGTGGTGCGGGTGAAGTCCTGCGCCAGGTAGTCGGGGGCGGCCTGGGGGTTCACGAAACGATCTTCGCACTGCAGCGGTGCGCCGTTCTCGTGGTGGACGATCAGGGTGTGGAACACGCGCTCGCCCGGCGCCACGCCGAGTTGCGCGGCCAGCGCCGCGGTGGCCGGCTCCTCGCGCTGCAGGTGCACCTGGGCGTGGTGCGCATGGCCGCGCGACTCGATCTCGTCGTGCAGGTCGCGGATCGTCAGCGTGGAAGACACCGGGTGCAGCGGCGCGGCGAAGGTGCCCAGCCCCTGCGAGCGCTGCACCAGCCCCTCGGCGCGCAGCTCGCGCAGCGCGCGGTTGACCGTCATGCGGCTGACGGCGAAGGTGGCCGTCAGCTCGGCCTCGGAGGGCATCAGCGCGCCCGGCGGCCAGCGGCCCTCGGCCAGGCCCTGCTTGAGGAACTGCTTGACGCGCCGGTAGGGCGGCAGCGTGGCCTCGGTGGAAACCATGAGACGATGGTAGTTGTCTATGCTTGTATAGACAAGTACAGTCAAACCCTGAAGCCGGCGCGTCACCCACTGCGCCGGCGCCCGCCTTCAACGAGGAGCCGTCATGACCGACCTCTCGCCCCTGCACCGCGTGGCCCAGCCACGCCCGGTGCGCGCCCCGCGCGGCGCGCAGATCGCCTGCGCCAACTGGCTGATCGAGGCCGCCTACCGGATGATCCAGAACAACCTCGACCCCGAGGTGGCCGAGAACCCCGACGCGCTCGTGGTCTACGGCGGCATCGGCAAGGCGGCGCGCAACTGGGACTGCTTCGAAGCCATCCTCGAAGCGTTGAAGAAGCTGAAGGCCGACGAATCGCTGCTGGTGCAAAGCGGCAAGCCGGTCGGCGTGTTTCGTACCCATGAAGACGCGCCGCGCGTGCTGATCGCCAACTCGAACCTGGTGCCGAAGTGGAGCACGTGGGAACACTTCCACGAGCTCGACCGCAAGGGCCTGATGATGTACGGCCAGATGACGGCCGGCAGCTGGATTTACATCGGCAGCCAGGGCATCGTGCAGGGCACCTACGAGACCTTCGTCGAGGCCGGCCGCCAGCACTACGGCGGTGATCTCGCCGGCCGCTGGATCCTCACCGCCGGCCTCGGCGGCATGGGCGGCGCGCAGCCGCTCGCGGCGGTGTTCGCCGGCGCGTCGTGCCTGGTCATCGAGTGCCAGCAGTCGCGCATCGACTTCCGCCTGCGCAACCGCTATCTCGACGAGCAGGCCAAGGACCTCGACGACGCGCTGGCGCGCATGGCGCGCTACACGCGCGAGAAGAAGGCGGTGTCGGTCGGCCTGCTCGGCAACGCAGCCGAGATCCTGCCCGAGCTGGTGCGCCGCGGCGTGAAGCCCGATCTGGTGACCGACCAGACCAGCGCGCACGACCTCGTCAACGGTTACCTGCCGATCGGCTGGAGCGTCGAGCGCTGGCGCACCGCGCAGGCCGACGAGTCGCAGCACGCCGCGCTGCGCGCCGAGGCGGCGAAGAGTTGCGCCGTGCACGTGCAGGCCATGCTCGCGTTCCAGGCGCGCGGCGTGCCGACGGTGGACTACGGCAACAACATCCGCCAGGTGGCGTTCGACACCGGCGTGAAGAACGCGTTCGACTTCCCGGGCTTCGTGCCGGCGTACATCCGGCCGCTCTTCTGCCGCGGCAAGGGGCCGTTTCGCTGGGTGGCGCTGTCGGGTGACCCGGAAGACATCCGCAAGACCGACGCCAAGATGAAGGAGCTGTTCCCGCACGACGCGCACCTGCACCGCTGGCTCGACATGGCGCAAGAGCGCATCGCTTTCCAGGGCCTGCCGGCGCGCATCTGCTGGATCGGCCTCGGCGAGCGGCATCGTGCGGGTCTGGCGTTCAACGAGATGGTGAAGTCAGGCGAGCTGAAGGCGCCGATCGTGATCGGCCGCGACCATCTCGACAGCGGCTCGGTGGCGAGCCCGAACCGCGAGACCGAGAGCATGCGCGACGGCAGCGACGCGGTCAGCGACTGGCCGCTGCTCAACGCGCTGCTCAACACCGCCGGCGGCGCCACCTGGGTGAGCTTCCATCACGGCGGCGGCGTGGGCATGGGCTACTCGCAGCATGCCGGCGTGGTGATCGTCTGCGACGGCACCAGCGCGGCGGCCCGGCGCATCGAGCGCGTGCTGTGGAACGACCCCGGCACCGGCGTGATGCGCCACGCCGACGCCGGCTACGCCGACGCTGTCGCCTGCGCGAGGGAGCAGGGGCTGAATCTGCCGATGGTGCGCTGATGTCCGGGCACGGCAGGGAGCGCGCGTGCTGATCCGCCCGGGCGGTCTCTCGCTCGAGGCGATGCAGGCCATCCATGGCGGCGGCCAGCCGCTGCATGTCGATCCGCAATCGCTGCCGGCCATCCGCGCCGGTGCGGCAGTGGTGCAGCGCGCGGCCGACGGCGACGCGCCGGTCTACGGCGTCAACACCGGCTTCGGCAAGCTGGCCAGCACGCGCATCAGTCGCGAGCAACTCGCCACGCTCCAGCTCAACCTGATCCGCTCGCACAGCGTGGGCGTCGGCGAGCCGCTGGCACCGGCCGTGGTGCGGCTGATGCTCGCACTCAAGGCAGCGAGCCTCGCGCGCGGCCACTCGGGCGTGCGGCCCGAGGTGATCGACGCGCTGATGGCGGTACACAACGCCGGCCTCGTGCCCTGCGTGCCGAGCCAGGGCTCGGTGGGTGCGTCGGGCGATCTGGCACCGCTGGCGCACATGACGCTGGCGCTGATGGGCGAGGGTGAGATGTTCGTCGACGGCCAGCGCCAGCCGGCCGCGGCCGCGCTGCAGGCCGCCGGTATCACGCCGCTGGCGCTGCAGGCCAAGGAAGGCCTCGCGCTGATCAACGGCACGCAGACCTCCACCGCGCTGGCGCTGCACGGCCTGTTCACATTCGAGCCGGTGCTCGAGGCGGCGCTGGTGATCGGCGCGCTCACCGTCGACGCGGCCAAGGGCAGCGACGGGCCGTTCGACCCGCGCATCCACGCGCTGCGCGGCCAGCCGGGGCAGATCGACGTGGCGCAGTACTACCGCGCGCTGCTGGCCGGCAGCGCGATCCGCCACTCGCACCTCGAAGGCGACGACCGTGTGCAGGACCCGTACTCGCTGCGCTGCCAGCCGCAGGTGGTGGGCGCCTGCCTCGACCAGCTGCGCCACGCCGCGCTGGTGCTCGTGCGCGAGGCCAACGCGGTGACCGACAACCCGCTGGTGTTCGCGGAGAACCAGGCCCTGATCTCCGGCGGGAATTTCCATGCCGAACCGGTGGCGCTCGCCTGCGATGCGATGGCGGTGGCGATCGCCGAGGTCGGCGCGATCGCCGAGCGGCGCATCGCGATGCTGATCGACGCCGGCGTGTCGCGGCTGCCGCCGTTCCTGAGCGCCGACGCGGGACTCAACAGCGGCTTCATGATCGCGCACGTGACGGCGGCGTCGCTGGCCAGCGAGAACAAGAGCCTCGCGCATCCGGCGAGCGTCGATTCGCTGCCCACCTCGGCCAACCAGGAAGACCATGTTTCGATGGCCACCTTCGCCGCGCGGCGGCTGCAGCCGATGATCCGCAACACCGCGCACATCCTGGGCATCGAGCTGCTGGCCGCGGCGCAGGGCATCGACTTCCTGCGCCCGCTCGCCAGCTCGCCCGCGCTGGAGCAGGCCCATGCCCTGCTGCGCCAGCGCTGCCCCGCGATGCCCACCGACCGTTATCTGGCGCCCGACATCGAGGCCGCCACCGTGCTCGTCACCGACGGCTCGCTCTCGCGCGTGTTCCGCTCGCTTGCGGGCTTGCCCGCGTTGTGGACACCGGCCTGATGCGGCGACGATCACGCCCCCGGACAAACGCATTCACCACGGAGACCCTCGCATGAAGAAGAAGCTCATCGCCTGCGCCGCCGCACTCGTGGCGCTGGCCGCCAACGCCCAGGACACCAAGGTCACGATCGCCATCTCGGGCTGGACGGGCTTCGCCCCGCTCACGCTGGCCAAGGAGGCGGGCCTGTTCAAGAAGCACGGCCTCGACGTCGACATCAAGAAGATCCCGCAGAAGGACCGCCACCTCGCCATCGCCTCGGGCGACGTGCAGTGCGCGGCCACCACGGTCGAAACCTGGGTGGTGTGGAACGCCAACGGCGTGGCGACGACGCAGATCTTCCAGCTCGACAAGAGCTACGGCGCCGACGGTATGGTCGTCAAGCCCGGCATCGCGAAGATCAGCGATCTCAAGGGCAAGACCGTGGCCGCCAGCGCGCCGGGCACGGCGCCTTACTTCACGCTCGCGTGGATGCTCAAGAAGAACGGCCTGTCGGTGAAGGACGTGAAGGTCGTGAACCTCGAGCCGCAGGCCGCCGCCAACGCCATGATCGCCGGCAACCAGGACATCGACGCGGCGATGACCTACGAGCCCTACCTCGGCGCCGTGCGCGCCAAGCCCGAGGCCGGCAAGATCATCGCCACCACGCTCGACTACCCGATGATCATGGACACCTTCGGCTGCACGCCGAAGTTCCTGGCCGACAACCCCAAGGCGGCGCAGGCACTGGCGAGCGGCTACTTCGACGCGGTGGACATGATCGCCAAGGATCCGAAGAAGAGCTTCGAGATCATGGGCGCCGACGTGAAGCAGAGCGCCGACCAGTTCGAGGCCTCGCAGAAATACCTGCGCTGGCAGGACCGTGCCGCGAACCAGAAGTTCTTCGCCGGCGAGCATGCGCAGTTCAGCAAGGAGTCGGCCGATCTGCTGCTCGAGGCGGGCATCATCAAGCAGGTGCCGGATCTGTCGAAGCTCGCCGACACGCGCTTCATCAAGTGACGGCCCTGGGCTTCAGCTGATGAAACCCCTCACGCCCGTGGCGCCGGCCACGCGCACGGCGCTGGGCGTGGCCTTCTTCGTCGCGTTCGTGGCGGTGTGGGCGGCGGTCACGCTCGGCGGGCTGGTGTCGAAGACCTTTCTCGCCAGCCCGTTGCAGATGCTTGCCAGCGGCTGGACGCTGCTCGTCGAGCATGGCTTCGCGCGCGACATCGGCATGACGGTGTGGCGCGTCGTCGGCGGCTTCGTGATCGCGGCGGTGCTCGCGCTGCCGCTGGGCGTGGCGATGGGCGCGTACAAGCCGATCGAGGCCTTCTTCGAGCCGTTCGTGAGCTTCGCGCGCTACCTGCCGGCGAGCGCGTTCATACCGCTCTTGATCCTCTGGGCCGGCATCGGCGAGGCGCAGAAGCTGGCGGTGATCTTCATCGGCAGCTTCTTTCAGCTGGTGCTGATGATCGCGGTCACCGTGGGCAACACGCGGCGCGATCTGGTGGAGGCGGCCTACACGCTGGGCGTGGGCGACCGCTCGCTGATCCGCCGCGTGCTCGTCCCCGGTGCGGCGCCCGAGATCGCCGAGACGCTGCGCATGGTGCTCGGCTGGGCCTGGACCTACGTGATCGTGGCCGAGCTGATCGGCGCGTCGAGCGGCATCGGCCACATGATCACCGACAGCCAGGCGCTGCTGGCCACCGACAACATCATCTTCGGCATCATCGTGATCGGGCTGATCGGGCTGGTGAGCGACTTCGCGTTCAAGTGGGTCAACCGGCGGTTGTTCCCGTGGGCGCAGCTGGGGCGTTGACTCCCTCTCCCGCGGTGCGGGAGAGGGCTGGGGTGAGGGTGGTCTGCACGCCGCGCCAATCACCCCAACCCTCTCCCCGGAGGGGAGAGGGGGCAATGATCGGAGACTGTCGATGACCATCCTCTCGATCCGCGGCGTCGAACGCCGCTTCGACACCATGCTGGCGCTGCGCGCCACCGACCTCGACGTGGCCGAGAACGACTTCATCACCATCCTCGGCCCCAGCGGCTGCGGCAAGAGCACGCTGCTGCGCATCGTGGCCGGGCTCGATCGCCAGACCGCCGGCGACGTGCTGCTCGACGGCCGGCGCATCGAAGGCCCGGGCGCCGACCGCGGCATGGTGTTCCAGAGCTACACGCTGTTCCCGTGGCTCACGGTGCTCGACAACGTGTGCTTCGGCCTGCGCGAGCGCGGCCTGCCGCGCGAGGAGCAGCTCACGATCGCCAACGGCTTCATCGGCAAGGTCGGCCTGAAGGGCTTCGAGCAGCACTACCCGAAGCAGCTCTCGGGCGGCATGCAGCAGCGCACCGCGCTCGCCCGCGCGCTGGCCAACAACCCGCGCATGCTGCTGATGGACGAGCCGTTCGGCGCGCTCGACCACCAGACGCGCGAGCTGATGCAGGAGCTGCTGCTCGGCATCTGGGAAGCCGAGCGCAAGACGGTGCTCTTCGTCACGCACGACATCGACGAGGCGGTGTTCATGGCCAGCCGCGTGGTGGTCATGAGCGCGCGGCCGGGGCGCATCAAGCTCGACCGCACGGTGGCGCTGCCGCATCCGCGGCACTATGCGATGAAGACGACGCCCGAGTTCGCGGCGCTGAAGGCCGAACTCACCGAAGCCGTGCGCGACGAGGTGAGGGCGGCGCAGGCGCAGCAGATGCAGGCCGCGTGAGCAGGCCGCTGCGCGATCGATCGCGCGCTCTCCGGACCTACTGCTCGAGGATCCAGCTCACGAGGTTGCGCACCTGCTCCGGCGTGCGCGCGCGGATCACCTTGTGTTCTTCGCGCGTGCCGTCGGGCAGCGTCGCCATGCCCGAGGTCAGGTGGTCGTAGAGCCTGCCCTCGGCATTGGGCTGCGCGCGGTACTTCGCGGCCACCTCGGTGTAGGTGGGGCCTTCTTTCTGCTTGGTCGCCACGCTGTGGCAGCGCAGGCAGTTGTTCTTCTGCGCGAGCCTGCGCGCCGCGAAGGCGTCGGTTGACGAGATGGGCTCGTCACCGACCACGGGGGCCGGCGCACAACCCGACGCCACGCCCACCACGATGGCGGCGGCAGCCAGTGCGAGGACACGGAAGACGGTAGCGTTCGACGACACGATGGACTCCGATCAAACATGCGCTCGACAACCGCGCATGCGAATTCAACCGGAGCCATGGTGTGCCGCGGCCTGCGCGACTGCTTGCGCACCGTCAACGCCCGCCGCTTCGACGCGGCCTGCGTCGCCAGCGCCTTGATGCAATGCACATCGGTGTTGTTTCAGACGAGTCGCACCAGCTCGGCCGCCAGCTCCTTGGGCATGTCGACCATCACGTCGTGGCTGCACGGCATCTTGGTCAACGTCCAGCCGGCCTTGCCCTCGACCTTCCTGGCGAAGTGGCGGAAGGGGCTCGGGTCCCAGCCGTCGGCGAGGATGTAGTGCTTCTTCGGCACGCTCGCGTGCGCGCCGGTGAGCAGCGCCGGGCATTCGAAGGTCGCCAGCGCCTGCGGCCGGCAGCGGCGGTCGACCCAGGCGCGGTTGGCCTGCGCGATGTTGAACATCTCGGCCGGAATCGGCTGCATCAGCCCGCTGCGGCCCTCGGTGGCCGTGCCGCGGAAGGCGCCGAGGAACTGCGCCGCCACCTCCGGCACGAGCGCCTTGTCGAGCAGCCCGATCAGCGACTCGCCGTTCTCGGGGATGAATGCATCGAGGTACACCAGGCTGCGGATGCGTTCGGGCATGCGGTCGGCCACGCCGGTGATCACCATGCCGCCGTAGCTGTGGCCCACGAGCACCACGTCGCTCAATTCCTCCCACTCGATGCAGCCGCACACGTCGCGGATGTGCGTTTCCAGCGTGATGGCCTCTGACGATTGATGGAAGCGTTCGCCGACGCCGGTGTGCGTGGGCGTGTGCACCGTGTGGCCGCCGGCGCGCAGCGCGGCGGCGGTGTCGCGGTAGCACCAGCCACCATGCCAGGCGCCGTGCACGAGAACGAAGCTGGCCATGACCTGTCTCCTTTGATCGTTGCCGGGAACGCGCAGTCTCGTCCGCCGCGCCGGCGGCGGCGAGCGGGTTCTCACCGATGCGGCTGCCGCATGTGCCGGCGCTGCCGCATTGAACCGGCACGCCGGCGCGGGCAACCCAGATCGGAGCCCATCCGCGCGCCATGACGACCACCCCCACCGCCACCCCCGCCGAGCTGGCGCCCGGCCTGTCGCTGGTGGCCGACGCGGCAGGCGTGGCGCGGGTGCTGTGCAACCTCACCGGCATCGGCGCCACCAACTGGTTCGAGCGCATTGCTGCGCCGCGCCAGCGGCCCGTCAAGGTCGAGCTGCAGCTCGCCAGCGGCGAGGCTCTGCCGGTGCAGATCGTCGGCCAGGGCCGCCCGGTGCTGATGATCCACGGCCTCGGCGGCAGCCGCCGCGACTGGGACGATGCGCTGCAGACGCTCGCCGCCCAGCACCAGGTGCACACCTTCGACCTGCTGGGCCACGGCGCCCGCGCGCAGACGCGCACGCCGCCCACGCTGGCGCAGATGGCGCGCGACGTGGCCGAGGTCATCGCCGCGCTGCGGCTCGAGCGCCCGGTGCTGGTCGGCCATTCGATGGGTGCGCTGGTGGTGATGCAGTACATTCGCGACCACGGCGCCGACCATCTGGCCGGCGTGTGCCTGATCGACCAGTCGCCGCGCATCACCAACGACGAGCAGTGGCGCCTCGGCCTGTTCGGCTCGCTCACCCGCACGCAGCTCAATGCCACGCTGGGCCGGCTGCGCAGCGACTTCGTCGACACCGTGGCGCGCGAGTTCGTCGCCCGCTGCAAGCCGCTGGCCGGCGCCGGCCGCCCCGACGCGATGGTCGGCCGCCTGGCGCGCTGGGCCGTCGGCAAGCTGGCGCAGGCCTGCGGCGCCGAGCAGATGATCGCGCTGCTGGAAAACCTGGCCGAGGCCGACTTCCGCGACGTGGTCGCGCGCGTGACGGTGCCCACCATGGTGGTGCTCGGCGGCGTGAGCCATCACTACGGCGGCCTGCCGCTCGAGCGGTACTACCGCGACAACATGCCCGACTGCACGGTGCGCATGTACCAGGCCTCGGCGCATTCGCCGCACCGCCAGGAGGCGCGGCGCTTCGCCGCCGACCTCGCCGCCTTCGCGGCCAGGCGTTGCGCCTGAGCCAACAAAGGGCTCCCCTAGGTTCAACTCCCCCGTTGACCGACCGGGTGCGGCCGTCCTATCGTGGCTGAACACGGCGCAGGCGCATTGCGCTCGCCGTCGCATCACGGCGTCGAAGCCAGGGGATTCCACGATGTCTCGCTCCACACAGCTGTTCCTCGCCGGTGGCGTGCTGCTGGCGAGCCTGCTGCCTGCGGCACAGGCAGCCGACAACAAGACCGCCGTCGTGGCCTCGGCCTTCGGCGAGAAGGGCATGGCCGCGGTGGCCGCCGAGCGCGCGCTCGGCAGCAAGACGGCCAGCGGCGAACGCTACGACCCGAGCAAGCTCACCGCGGCGCATCGCTCGCTGCCGTTCGGCACCGAGGTGATGGTCAGGAACCCCAAGACGCACAAGAGCGTGGTCGTGCGCGTGAACGACCGGGCGCTGAAGTCCACCGGCTCGATCCTCGAGGTCTCGCCGGCTGCGGCGCGCGCGCTCGGCATGCGCGGCGCGCACGAGGCCGAGGTCAGCGTCGAGGTCGTCGCCCCGCCGCCGAAGACGCACAAGGGCTAGTCAGCCGCGGCTTTACCCGCCGCACACCCCGCCGGGCCCGCTCTTGAAGCAGAACTCGCCGGTGAGGCTGGAGCTTTCCCACGGCACCTGGATGTGGTCGGTCTCCTGCGCCACCGCGAGGCGCACGCGCTTGAACAGCAGCTCCACCGGCAGGCCGGGCGCGTCGAGGTTCGCGAGCAGGTGCTTGGTGTACAGGCTGTGGCCTTCCTTGGGGTTGTCCAGCGCGATGCCGTCGGGCGCGGTCGAGAACACCACCATCGAGCCGAGCGGTGCCTCCATGCGCGCGAGGCCGCTGCGCGTGCCGCCGCGGAACTTCAGCCGCCGGCCGTCGGCGCCCACGATCTCCTGGCCCGAGAACGGGTTGTTGCGGCAGGCATCGAGGATCACGATGTTCATGCCGTTCTTCAGCGCCGCCATGCGCTCGATGAACTCGGTCAGGTCGGCGCTCTTGGCGGGCACTTCGTCTTCGGCACGGATCTCGGTGTCCACCGGCAGCAGGTAGTTGCGGCCCTTCACCTGCACGCCGTGGCCGGCGTAGTACACCACGCGCACCGCGGCCTGCGGCGTGCGCCGCGAGAACTGCACGAAGGCATCGATCAGCTGCGCCAGCGTGGTGTCGCTGTGCTGCGTGACCTCGAAGCCGAGCCTGCTCAGCGATTCGGCCACCGCGCGCGCGTCGTTGAGCGGGTTCTTCAGCGCACCGACCTTGTAGCGCGCGTTGCCGATCACCAGCGCAGCCTTGGGGCCGGCCGGCATCGGCGCCGGCCAGGCGGGCAGCGCGAGCACCGGCGAGGCCAGCGCGGCGGCCAGCCAGCGGCGGCGCGTGCGCGACACGGCATGCATGGCGAGCGCCCTCAGGGCCGCACCGGCAGCGCGTCGACCTGCGCCACGCCGTCGATGATCGGGCTCGCCTGCAGCTGGGCCATCACGGCAGACACGCGGCCCTCGCTCACGCGCAGATACCAGTCGCCGAGCTGGGTCGGCCCGCCGGCCAGCGTGGCGCCCTGCTGCACCAGCAGCAGCCGGATGTCGGCCTCGCGCGCATCGGTCTTGAAGCTGACCTTGATGAACGGGCCCTTGTCGACCACGCTCGGCTTCACCGCGCGCATCTCGGTGCTCTCGTCGCGCTCGCCGGAGAGGTTGGCGATCACCACCGCCTGCGCCACCACGACGGCCAGCGCGCCGGCCAGCGCGGGCTTGAGCATCGGCTGCGGCAGCAGCGCCGCCGCCCATCCGCGCAGGCGTTCGCCGAGCGCGGGTTGCCGTGGCGCGGGCTTGCGCGCGGCCTGCGGCGAGCGCTCGGCGCGGATGCGCGCCATCGCGCGCTCGAGGCCCACTTCGCTGGAGACCGGCGGCACGTCTTCGAGCAGCTTGGTCTGCAGGCTGCGGTACCAGTCGAGCTCGGCCTGCGACTTGGGGTGCTCGTGCAGCCAGGTCTCGACGAACCTGCGTTCGTCGTCGGCCAGCGTGCCGTTGGCATAGAACGGCAGCAGTTCGTCGAATCGTTGCTTGGTCATGATGGGGCTCCCAACGGGGCGTCGCCTTCGCGTTCGAGCAGCAGGCGCAGACAGTTCTTGAGCTTGGCCCGCGCGTGGAACAGGCGGGTCTTCACGGTGCCTTCGGGGCATTGCTGGGTTCTGGCGACATCGCTCACCGACATGCCCTCGTAGAACACGAGGTGGATGCATTCGCGGTGCTCGCTCGAGAGCTTGTCCATGCAGCGGCGCACGCCGGCGCTGCGCTGCGCCTGGGCCAGCATCTCGAACGCGCCGGGCTCGTCGGAGGCCAGCGTCTCGGCCACGTCGTCGAGGTCGTCGTGCACGGCGTCGGGCTTGCGGCCGCGCCAGGCCATCAGCACCTTGTTGCGCGCGATGCCGATCAGCCAGGTCGAGAACTGCGACTCGCCGCGGAAGCGCTCGGGCGCCTTCCACACTTCGTAAAGGGTGTCGGACACGATTTCCTCGGCCTGGGCTTCGTTGGAGAGCTGCCTCAGCACGTAGGCGTAGAGCTTGCGCGAGAAGCCGCGGTACAGCTCCTTGAACGCGCTCTCGTCGCGCTCGGCGATGCGGCCGAGCAGGCGCAGAACCTGGTCGTTGTCCATGGCCCGTGGCAGGTGGTGGCGGTGAGGTGTGAGCGCATGGTAATCACAGGTGTTGCTCGGCCGTCAGCGCGATGTCCCTTGTTCGTGGTCGGTCGCGTGGTGTCGGATCGATGGGTTCAGCGGCCGCGGAACTGCACGCGGCGGTTCTCGGCCGCGGTGGGCGCGCGCCCGGGCAGCGGGCGGCGCTTGCCGAAGCCTTCGGCGCTGAGGCGCGCGGCCTCGATGCCGTGGGCGATCAGGTAGCTGCGCACGGCCTGGGCGCGGCGGCGCGAGAGCTTGTCGTTGTAGGGGTCGGTGCCGATCGCGTCGGTGTGGCCCTCGATGACCACCGCCTGCGCGGCCGGCAGCCGGCGGATGCCTTCGACCAGCGCGTCGAGCTGCGGCCGCGCGGCGGGTGCGATCTCGGACGAATCGAACGCGAAGCGCACCGGCAGCGACAGCGCGGCGGGCCGCGTGGCCTTGGCCGCGGCATCGTCGAGCAGGCGGATCGAGCGCATCTTCAGCGGCGGCGAGCGGTCGAGGATGCGCGCCACCTCGTCGGGGTCGACGGTCTCGTCCTGGCCGAAGACCTTGACCTCCTCGGCGCGGGCGGTGAAGGCGGCCATCGCGGTGAACACCACCGCCAGCACGATGCAGCGCAGCAGCACCGCGATCGCGCTGAGGTGGAGCTTGAGTCGGCGCATGGCGCTCACCGCACCGAGGCGACGACGATCGCGGCCGGGGCCTTGGCCATCGTGGCGGCCGAGCAGTGGTCGGCGAGGCCGCCGAGGCCGTAGACGATGCCCAGCGTGAGCACCATGGCGGCGGCGGCGCACAGGCCGCGCACGACGGTCATCGGGCTCAGCGAGTCAGTGGCATGGGCGTTCATGGCGTGCTCCTTGTGGGCGAATGTCTGTGACGCCCTCTGGGTTGCACCTGCGACGCCGACGGTTCAACCCGGCCCACGGCGGGCGGGCCGGGGGGCCGAGCTTGCCGCTCAGCGCGGGGCCGGCGCGCCGTCGTGGCGCTGCAGCTCGGCCAGCTGGGCCTGGTAGGCCTTGAGGAAGGCGCGGCCGAGCAGGGCGTCGAAGTCGCCCTCGACCTCGCCGACGATCTGCGCGAACTGCTGGCTGTAGGCATCCCACAGCCGCGCCTTGCGCTGCGACGGGATCAGGCTTTCGAATGCGCCGCCGCGCGCGATGCGCTGCTCCAGCGCCGCCGGGTCGAAGCGCGCCATCACCGCGTCGAGCGCGGCGCGCATGCCGGCCAGCAGCGCCACCTGGTGCGCGCGCAGATCGTCGAAGGCCTCGCGCGTGGCCTGCAGCGGCGGCATGAAGCCGCGCTCGGTGGGCCCGAGCAGGTGCGCGAGCGCGGTGTCGACGTCGGGCGAGAACTTCAGCGGGTTGTTCTCGCGCGTGCGCAGCTGCGTGGCCTGGGCGCCGAACTCGCGCTTGGCCACCATGCGCGCGGTCAGCAGATCGAGCAGGCCGTCGGTCATGTTGCGCAGCAACGCGCCCACCAGCTGCCACTGCTCGGGGCCGGGCGCGCCGGCGGGCAGTCGCGCCCATTGCAAGCCGGCCAGCAGCGCGGCGGCAGGGTCGTCGGGCGCCGGCCTGGGCCCGCCGGTGTCGCCGACCACCAGGTCGATCTCGGCGCCGGCGCCGGCGGGCGCGGGCGTTGCGCCCTTGGCCGCCGGCGGCAGGCCGAGCGAGTCGGGCTCGCCCAGCACCTCGAGCCGATAGCCGCCGATCTGGATGCGCGCGCCGGGCTCCAGCGCGGCCTCCTCGTCGATCTGCAGCACGCGGCCGTCGACGTCGACCGGCAAGCCGCCCGACAACAAGCGCAGGTAGTAGGCGCCGTTGCGGCTCAGCACCTGCGCATGGCGGCGCGAGATGTGGCGGTCGGGGTCGCTGAGCACGATCGCGCAGTCGGGGTTGCGGCCGATGTCGCCGCCGCCGGCTTCGAACCACACGGCCACCGGGTGGTCGGCGGTCTGGCCGGCGAGGCCCGGCGGCGGCTGGACGCGGATCCCGATCATCGGCAGCGCCATGTTGTTTGAACGGCGAAGGGCATTGGACATCACTCACGCATCGTGCCTGCGCGCGGGCTCGGCCATCGTCACGCCGCGCCGGCGTTCTAGGGAGGAACCCTGCGACGCAATCCCCCGTAAGGGGCTCGCGCTCAGGATTGACACTGTTGGATACCGAAGCCTAGATTTGAAAGCAACCCGCCCGGTTCGTCCACGACAGGGGCGGTCAGTCTGGAGAGAACGATGTTGAGGTCCATGTCGTTGGGCTTGCTGGGCTTGGTGCTGTCCGCCGGCGTGCTGGCGCAGGCGCCCGGCATGATCACGATTCTCGAAGGCGATGCGCTGATCGTGCGCGGCGCGGGCCGCGTGCGCGCCGCCGAGGGCGTGCGCCTGGCCGTGGGCGACATCGTCGAGACCGGCAACGGCGCGTTCGCGCAGGTCGAGTTCGCCGACCAGTCGGTGCTCGACCTCGGGCCCGCCACGCGCGTGATGATCGGCGGCTCGCCCAGGCTCAAGCTCGACAAGACGCTGTACGCGCTGGCCGGCTGGTTCAAGCTCACCAACGCGCGCAAGGATCCGGCCGCGCGCGGCTGGGAGTTCCGCTCGCCGCTGCTCGAGTTCGGCCTGCTGCCGCCGGTGGTGGTGCTGCAGCTCAAGCCGGCCGAGGTGTCGTTGTTCGCCGAGCGCGGCGAGGTCAAGCTCGCCGAGCGCGGCGCCGGTGCGGCCGCCGGCGTGGTGGGCGTCAAGTCGGGCACCTTCTACCGCCGCGCCGCCGGTGCGCGCGGCACCGCGGCGGCGTCGCCTTCCGCGGCCTTCGTGGCCGAGATGCCCAGGGCGTTTCGCGATTCGCTGCCGCTGCGCGCCGAGCGCTTCAAGGACCGCGAGGTGGCGCCGCGATCGGCGCCCGATTTCGCCTACGCCGATGTGGAAGCCTGGCTGAAGGCCGAGTCGCCGTGGCGCAAGCAGTTCGTCGAGCGCTGGCGCGCCAAGGCGCGCGAAGGCGCGTTCCGCTCCGCGCTGGTGACGAACCTGTCGCACCACCCGGAGTGGGATCCCGTTCTGTTCCCCGAGAAGTACCTGCCCAAGAAGCCGGCCTCGGCTGCATCGGGCGCGGCCGCCGTCGCCGCGCGCCCGGCCTCGTGAAGGAGACATCGCCATGAAGCTGCTGCTCAAGTTCAACCTGATCTTCCTGTTGATCTTCGCCGCCGGCCTGGCCGCGATCGGCCAGGTGTCGTGGACGCTGCTCGAGCGCAACGCGCGCGACGAGATCGCCGAGAACGCGCGGCTGCTGATGGACGCCGCCATCGCCACGCGCGCCTACACCTCGGGCCAGGTCAACCCGCTGCTGCAGACGCAGATGAAGTACACCTTCCTGCCGCAGTCGGTGCCGGCGTATTCGGCAACCGAGGTCTTCAACGGCCTGCGCCAGAAGCACACCGAGTATTCGTACAAGGAGGCGGTGCTCAACCCGACCAACCCGCGCAACCGCGCGGTCGACTGGGAGAGCGACATCGTCAACCAGTTCCGCAACAACAAGGAGGTCAAGGAGATCGTCGGCGACCGCGACACGCCCACCGGCCGCTCGTTCTACGTCGCGCGCCCGCTGGCCATCGCCAACCCGGCCTGCCTGCAGTGCCACAGCACGGTCGATGCCGCGCCGTCGACGCTGATCGACAAGTACGGCCAGGCCAACGGCTTCGGCTGGCAGCTCAACGAGGTGGTGGGCGCGCAGATCATCTCGGTGCCCACGCGCGTGCCGCTCGATCGCGCGCAGAAGGCCTTCAACCTGTTCATGACCTCCACCGGCACGGTGTTCATCGTGATCGGCATCGTGCTCAACCTGATGCTGTGGGCGCTGGTGATCCGCCCGGTGCACAAGCTGTCGCAGTTCGCCGACCGCGTGAGCCTCGGCGAGCTGGAGATCCCCGAGTACAAGCGCGCCTCGGGCGACGAGATCGGCGTGCTCGCGCGTTCGATCGCGCGCATGCGCACGAGCATGGTGCAGGCGATGAAGATGCTCGACACCTGAGACCGCCCGCCACGACCCAGCGCACCCCCTCATGGCGACATTGAAGATCCCCGAACGCCTCGGCAAGTACCCGATCATCGGGGTTGCCGGCAAGGGCGCCATGGGCGTCGTGTTCAAGGGCATGGACCCGGTCATCAAGCGGCCGGTGGCGATCAAGACCATGCGCCGCGAGCTGCTCGAGGAGGACGACCACACCGCCACCGATTCGCTCAGCTCGCGCTTCCAGCGCGAGGCCCAGGCCGCCGGCGCGCTGAACCACCCGGGCATCGTCTCGGTCTACGAGTACGGCGAGGACGCGAGCTACGCCTACATCGCGATGGAGTACGTCGAAGGCAGCAACCTGCGCGACTACATGGCCAGCGGCACCAAGTTCGACGAGCAGGACACGGTGAGCATCATGGCGCAGCTGCTCGATGCGCTGCACTACGCGCACGCCAACGCCGTGTGGCACCGCGACATCAAGCCGGCCAACATCATCGTGATGAGCAACGGCCGCATCAAGCTCGGCGACTTCGGCATCGCGCGGCTCGAATCGGCCGAGCGCACGCGCACCAGCGTGGTGATGGGCACGCCGGGCTACATCGCGCCGGAGCTGTACCTCGGCGGCGCGGTGGACCACCGGATCGACATCTTCGCCGCCGGCGTCATCTTCTACCAGCTGCTGTCGCGGCGCTCGCCGTTTCGCGGCGGCCCCGAGGCGATCATGCACGACGTGTGCTACCACGATCCGGCGCCGGCCAGCAGCGTCGACCCCGAGCGGCGCTGGCCGCAGTACGACGCGATCGCCGCGCGCGCGATCGCCAAGGCGCCGGCCGACCGTTTCGCCAGCGCCGGCGAATTCCGCGCCGCGATCCTCGAGGCTTACGCGCAGCCGGTGGCTAACACGATCTCGGAGCGCACCATCATCAGCCACCAGACGCGGCGCGTGCCGCTGGCCCCGGCCGGCGTGGCGTCGATCCCGCCGGCGCCGTCGCCCGCCGACGGGCCGAAGTCGACCTCGGCCGCGTCGCCGAGCGCGCCGCCGCCCACCGGCTGGAGCGCGGTGGTGCTGGCCGGCGTGGAGCTCGAGCTGGCGCGCTTCGTCGGGCCGGTGGGCAAGGTGCTGGTGCGCCGCGCCGCGAAGGCACACAAGGATCTCGACTCGCTGGTGCAGGCGCTGCTGCCGGCGCTGGAGGCGCCGGCCGACCGCGAGAAGTTCTCGCGCGCGGTGCTCGGCCGCAGCTCCGGCTTCGGCCGCAGCGGTTTCGGCGCCAGCCAGTTCGCCACGCCGACGCCCACGCGCACCACCGGCGGCGGCCCGGTACTCAGCGCGCAGGACCTCGAGCAGGCCACCAAGCTGCTGGTGCGCTACATCGGGCCGATCGGCAAGATCGTGGCCAAGCGCGCGGCCGTCGAGGGCGTGACGCGCGAGGCCTTCTATGCCGCAGTGCTCAACAGCATCGACGGCGACGACACCCGCGAGCGCTTCCTGCGCGAAGCCGGCGTCGTCTGATCGCGGTGGCCAGCCCGGCCGGCGGTGCACCGCGCGGGCTCGCGAACGACAACGCCCGCGCGGACATGACGCCCGACGAGCGCACCGTCTACCTCGACCCCGAGCGCACGCTGCTCGTGCCGCGCCCGGGCGGGCGCGCTGCGTCGCCGCCGGGCGCCACGCCGCAACCGGCACCGCCGCCGGCACCGCAGGGCACGCCGCCGGCGTCGCCGCGGCCGGGCAGCGCCGACACGCTGCAACGCCTGGTGGCCGGGCTCAACCCGCTGATCGCGGCGGCCAGCGAGCTGCTGGCGCTGGTGCCGCGGCTGCGTGCCACCGCCACGCACGCCGATCGGCCCGGTCTGCGGCGACAGCTGCTCGACCGCGTGGTGGCGTTCGAGGAGCGCGCGCGCGCCAGCGGCGTGAGCAAGCCGCAGCTGACGGCGGCGCGCTATCTGCTGTGCAGCTTCATCGACGAGGTCATCGCCGGCACGCCCTGGGGCGCGCACCCGCAGGTGGGCGTCAAAGGGCTGCTGCAGGAATTCCACGAGGAAGCCTCGGGTGCCGACAAGAGCTTCGCGCTGCTCGATCGCCTGAGCGAAGACCCGAAGACGAATTCGGAGCTGCTGGAGCTGTTCTACGTGTGCCTCGCGCTCGGCTTCGAGGGCCGCTACGCCGGCCGCGCGGACGGTCGCGCCGAACTGCAGTCGCGCATGGAGCACCTGCTGGAGCTCACGCGGCCGGCCGCGGTGTCGGCGGCCGGCCCGCTGCCGCTGGCGCAGCACTGGGCCGGCCACACCGCCGAGCGCGCACCGGCGCTCACCGTGGTGCCGGTGTGGATGGCGCTGGTGGTCGGCGCGGCGGTCACGGTGGCGGTGCTGCTGTTCTTCTCGACGCGGCTCGCACGCCAGGCCGACGGCGTGATGCAGCAGCTGCACCAGGTGCGCAGCGAGCTGCGCGTCGAGCGCGCCGCGCGCTCGGGCGTGCCGCGCCTCGCGCCGGCGCTGCAGCAGCTGGCGCAGCGCGGCGTGCTGCAGGTGCGCGACGAGGCGCAGCGCTCGCTCGTCACGCTCGGCGCCGACGGCCTGTTCGCCGCCGGCACCGCCGAGCTGCAGCCGGCCGCGCACGACGCGCTCGCCGCCGTCGCGCGCGCGCTCGCGGCGCAGCGCGGGCGCGTCGAGGTGATCGGCCACAGCGACGATCGGCCGCTGCAGTCGCTGCGCTACCCGTCGAACTGGCATCTCTCGCGCGAGCGCGCGCAGGCGGTCGCGCAGGCGCTGGTGCATTCCGGGCTCGACGCCGCGCGCGTGCGCGCCGAAGGCCGTGCCGACACCGAGCCGCTCGCGCCCAACACCGACGATGCGGCGCGCGCGCGCAACCGCCGCGTCGAGATCGAGCTGCTGCTGCCGCGGCCCGAATGAGCGCGCCATGAACCGCGCCGACACCCAGGTCCACCTGCGCGCGCTGCTGATCGCCATCGGCCTGTACGGCGCGGCGGCGCTGGTGTGGTTCGTCGGGCCGCTGCTGGTCGTCGGCGGCGTGGCGCCGCTCGCCTCGGAGAGCGCGCGCGGCCTGGCGATCGTGGTCGTGCTCGCGCTGTTCGCGGCGCAGGCCACGTGGCGCGTGCAGCGCAGCGCGCGCGCCAACCGCAAGATGATGGACGGCCTCGTGGCCGGTGGCGAGCCCGGCGCCGCCGGCGAGCCCGCGGCAGACGCGCCCGGCGCCAGCGAGGTGGCGCTGATCCGCAAGCGCTTCGGCGACGCGGTGGGCGTGTTGCGGCACCGGCGCGTGGGCGCGAAGTCGGCGTGGTCGTTCCTGCGCCGGCGGCCGTTCGTCTACGAGCTGCCGTGGTACATCCTGATCGGCGCGCCGGGCGCGGGCAAGACCACCACCATCGTCAACTCGGGCCTGCACTTTCCGCTCGCCGATGCGCAAGGCGGCGCACGCGCGGTGGCCGGCGTGGGCGGCACGCGCCACTGCGACTGGTGGTTCACCGACGAGGCGGTGCTGATCGACACCGCGGGCCGCTACACCACGCAGGACAGCTACCGCGAGGCCGACCGCGCGGCGTGGAACGGCTTTCTCGAGCAGCTCGCGCAGCACCGGCCGCGGCAGCCGATCAACGGCGTCGTCCTCACGCTCAGCGTGACCGATCTGCTGCAGCCCAGCGCCGAGCGCCGCGCCGCGCTGGCGCGCGAGATGCGCGCGCGCATCGACGAGCTGCGCCAGCGCCTGGCGATCCGCTTCCCGATCTACGTGCTGGTGACCAAGACCGATCTGCTGGCCGGCTTCGCCGAGTTTTTCGCCGACTTCGACAAGGACGAGCGCGCGCAGGTCTGGGGCGTGACGTTCCCGCTGGAGGCCGATGCCGACGCGCTGTCACGCCAAGCGCGGCTGGCGGGCGAATTCAACGCGCTGGAGAAGTCGCTCGACGAGCTGCTGTTCCAGCGCCTGCGCGACGAGCGCGATCGCGAGCGGCGTTGCGCGATCTTCGGTTTCCCGTCGCAATGGCGGCTGCTGCGCGAGGCGCTGGCCGAGATGCTGCAGGCCACCTTCGATGGCGCGCCGGCGTCGACGGGCGAAGCGACCACCGATGCGACACCCGCGCTGCTGCGCGGCGTGTACTTCACCAGCGCCACGCAGGAGGGCTCGCCGGTGGACCGCGCGCTCGGCGGCCTGGCGCGCGCGATGGGCCTCGCGCACCGCGTGCTGCCGGCCGCGCGCGGCAGCGGCAAGTCGTTCTTCGTGATGCGGCTGCTGCGCGAGGTGATCATCGGCGAGGCGGGCCTGGCCGGCACCAACCGGCAGTGGGAACGACAGCGCGCATGGATGCACGCCGGTGCGGTGGCGGCTGCGCTGGTGCTGAGCATCGGCGTGTGCGCGTTCGCCTGGCAGCGTTACGGCAGCGGGCGCGCCTGGCTCGAGGCCACCGCGCGCGACGCGCAGGCGCTGCGGCCGGGCGTGGCCGCGGTGCGCGCCAGCGCCGCCGGCGACGTGGCGCCGCTGGTGCCGCTGCTCGACGCCGTGGCCGCGCTCGAGCAGCGCGCAACCGCCGATGCCCGCGCGCGCGCGCCCTGGCAATCGCTCGGCCTCGACCCGCGCACGCCGGTGGCGGCGGTGGCGCAGGACGTGTACCACCACCTGCTGCGCGAGACGCTGCTGCCGCGCATCGCGCAGCGCATCGAGCAGCGCCTGGCCGCGCCGGCGCCGGAGCAGGTCGGCGCACTCTACGAAGCGCTGAAGGCCTACCTGATGCTGTTCGGCGGCCGCCAGTTCGATGCCGCGGCACTGCGCGACCACCTGCTCTCCGACCGCGAGGGAGCGCTGCCGCTGCCGCAGCGCAAGCCCTTGCGCGCGCACCTCGAGCGCCTGTTCGCCACCGGCGAGGTGGGCGCACCCGCGCAGGCCGACGCGGCGTTGGTGGCCACGGCGCGCGAACGGCTCGCGGGCCTGCCGCTGGTCGAGCGCGTGGCGCAGCGGCTGCGCCAGGCTTCGCCGGCCGACGCCAACGGCGCACCGGGGCTCGACGTGCTGGCCGGCCCCGCCGCGGGCAGGCTGCTGCTGCGCGCCAGCGGCGTGCCGATGACCGAGCCGGTGCAGCCGGGCCTGGTCGCGCGCAGCGACGAGCTGCGCTCGCGCGTGCAGCAGGTGCTGCGGCAGTTCGACGCCGAATCACCCTGGGTGATGGGCCGTGGCGCGACGGCGCCGCTGGACGACGCAGCGCGCGCGCAGCTGTTCGACCAGCTGCAATCGCGGCAGCGCAGCGAGCAGCAGCAGGGCTGGCTCGCGCTGCTGGCCGATCTGCGGCTGCAGCCGGCCACGACGCTGCCCGCGCTCGCCGAGCAGGTGCAGATCCTGTCGCGTCCCGATTCGCCGCTGCTGGCGATCGTCAACGCACTGCTGCGCGAGCTGGGCGCGCAGGCGCTCGACGAGCCGATCGCCTCGCTGCGCAGCTATGCCGCGGGCCAGCCGCCGGGCTGGGTCGCCATGCACGCGGCGCTCGGGCGTGCGGCCACGCAGCTGGTGGCGATCGACGATGCCGTCGCGCGCAAGCTGCCGCTGCCCGGCACCGATGCGTTGCAGGAGTTCACCGACACGGCGGCCAGGGCGCCCGAGCCGCTGCGGCCGATGCTGCAGGGCCTGGCGGCGCAGGCGGCCACGCAGTGCCTGGCTCAGCTGCGCGAGCCGCTGAACCGCCAGCTCGCGGCCGACGTGCTGCCGGCCTGCACCGCGGCGGTCGACGGCCAGTACCCGTTCGTGCGCGATGCCGCGCGCCAGGCCTCGCACGACGCGTTCGCGCGCGCGTTCGCGCCCGGCGGCGCGATCGACGCCTTCCAGCAGCGGCAGCTCGCCGGCCTGCTCGCATCGGCTGCGCGCGCGCCGGCCGCGCGCGGTGCCGACGCTGCGAAGGCCGGCCCGCTCGCTGCCGACACGTTGCAGACCTTCCGCCGCGCGCAATCGATCCGGCAGGCCTTCTTCGCCGACGGTGCGCGCACGCCCAGGGTGAAGCTGCAGATGCGCCTGCTCGATCTCGATGCCGGCATCGGGCAGTTCCTGATCGACGTCGACGGTCAGGTGCTGCGCTTCGCGCGCGACACGCGATCGCCGCAGCTGCTGCAGTGGCCCGGCGCCAGCGGCGGACGCCTCACGCTGCAGACCGCCGCACCCGGCGCCGCGCCGGGCCCGGGCTACAGCTTCGACGGGCCGTGGGCGCTGCTGAAGCTGTTCGAGCGCGTGCGGCTAGAGCCGGGCGCCAGCGCGTCGAGCGCGATCGCGGTGTTCGACATCGAGGGCCGCCGCGCGCGCTTCGAACTGCGCGGCGCGGGCGGCGCGCCGCTGCCGTTCGCGCTCGGGCTCGACCAGTTCCAATGTCCGCGACGGCTGTGAACGCGCTCGTGCCCGGCTGGTTCGGCAAGCTGCCGGCGCTGGGCGACTATGCCTCGCGCCGGCTGCCGCCGGTGTTCGTCGACGGCTGGGACGCCTGGCTGCAGCGCGAGCTGGCGCGCTCGCGCGCAGCGCTCGGCGAGCGCTGGCTCGACGCGTTCCTCGTCGCGCCGGTGCGGCGCTACTGGCTCGCGCCGGGCCTGCTCGGCCCGCGCGCCTGGGCCGGCGTGTGGATGCCGAGCGTCGATGCGGTGGGCCGGCACTATCCGCTCACCATCGCCGCGCCGTGCCGCTGCGCCGACGCCTGGCTGCTGGCGCGCGACGCCGCGGCGTGGTTCGACGCGCTCGACGCCGCGGCGCGTCAGGCGCTCGACCCGGCGTGCAACATCGACGCGTTCGAGCGCGTGCTGGCTGGCGTGCCGGCGATGCCTGCGCTGCCGGCCGATGCGTCGGCGCGCGCGGCCGGTCGTGGCAGCCGCTGGTGGTGTGCCGGCGTCGCGCAGGCCTCGGCGCTGATGCCGGCCGTGTCGCTGCCCGCCGGCGGCGTGTTCGACGCCTTGCTGCAGCCTTGCCCGTGAGCGGGAGTCGTGGCCGGTCTACGATCGCGGCGATGTGTGAGGCGATCCTCGATCGGTGGTTGCGGCGCGTCGCCGGGCGGTGGTGGGCCGCGGCGTTGCTGCTCGTGGCGTCGGCAGTCTGCGCCCAGGAGCCGTCGCGCGGCTCGGTCGTCGACGAGCAGCGCGTGGCGCTCGTGATCGGCCAGGCGGCGTACCGCGCGATGCCGGCGCTCGACAACGCCGCCAACGACGCGCGACTGATCGCGCGCACGCTCGAGCAGGCGGGCTTTCGCGTCACGCTGCGCGAGGATCTCACGCGCACGGCGATGCTCGGCGCGCTGCGCCAGTTCGGCGACCAGCTCGGCGAGCGCTCGGTCGCGGTGCTGTACTACGCCGGCCACGGCATCCAGCTGCGCGATCGCAACTTCATGATGCCGGTCGACGCCGAGGTGCTGCGCGAGGAGGACGTGGAGCTGCACGGCGTGGACATCGACAACATGCTGCAGCGCATGGCCAAGGCGAAGAGCCGCGTCAACGTGGTGATCCTCGATGCCTGCCGCGACAACCCGCTGGCCAAGGCGGGCAGCGTGGCCGGGCGCGGCCTGGCGCAGATGGACGCGCCGGTGGGCACCTTCCTCGCCTTCGCCACCGCGCCGGGCAAGAGCACGCCCGACAACGAAGGCGGCGGCAGCAACAGCCTGTACACGGCGAGCCTGGCGCGGCACATGCTCACGCGCGGCCTGGCGATCGAGCTGATGTTCAAGCGCGTGCGCGAAGACGTGGTGCGCCTGACGCGGCAGCGACAGGTGCCGTGGGAGCATTCGTCGCTGACCGGCGAATTCGCCTTTGTGCCCGGCGCGGCCGCGGTTGCGGCCACACCCGTGGACTCCGGCGCCGATGCCGAGCTGGCGTTGTGGCAGCGCGCCGAAGCGTCGACACGCGCCGACGAGCTGCGTGCCTATTTGCGGCAGTACCCCGACGGCGCGCATGCGGCCGCGGCGCGCGCCAGGCTCGCGTCGCTGCAGGCGGTGCCCGCAGGTGCCGCTGCCGATCTGATGCCGCACGTGGGCGACACCTGGCGCTACCGCATCACCGACCAGTTCCGCTTCGGCGACCTGTTCGTCACCGCGCGCGTCGACGCGGTGACGCCCGAGGGCGTGGCCGAAACATGGACCTCGACGGCAGACGCCAAGGTGCGCACCACGCTCGTGCCGCTGACGGCGGGCTTCAGCCAGTTGCCGGGGTGGGACAGCGCGCCGCCGGAGTTCGCGCCCTACCTGCAGGCCGGCGCCCGCGGCGGCGGCGCGCCGCCGCTGCCCGGGCCGCAGCAACGCCGCATCGACGCGGTCAACGTGGCGCTGCAGGCGCAATGGCTCGGCGACGAGGAGGTCGAGGTCGCGGCCGGGCGCTTCGCGACGCGCAAGCTGCGGCTGCGCGGCGAGGCACCGGGCCGCCGCCTCTCGGCCGAGCACACGGTGTGGTACGCACCGAGCGTGCGGCGCATCGTGAAGTACCAGGTGCAGACGCTCGCCGGCCGCGCGCTGCGCGAGTCGACCACCTTCGAGCTGGCCGACTACAAGCTGAATTAGGCCGTCGACGCCGTCGACGCCGTCGCGCGTGCGCCGCCTGCCGCGGCCACCAGCCTGTGCTTGCCGGCCTGCTTGCCGGCGTACATCGCCGCGTCGGCCGCGCGCAGCAGCGCCGCGGCGTCGGCGCCGTGCTCGGCCGCCAGCGCATAGCCCACCGTCGCGCCGACGTTGCCGTGCCGGCCGGGGCCGAGGTCGAACGCGACCGCGAACTGCTCGAGCAGCTTGCGCCCGACGGCTTCGGCGTCGCGGCGGTCGCCGACCTCGCACGCCAGCACGAACTCGTCGCCGCCCAGCCGCGCCACCAGGTCGGCCGCGCGCACGGCCTGTGCCAGGCGCTCGCCCACCTCGCGCAGCAGGCGGTCGCCGGCGTCGTGGCCCCAGTGGTCGTTGATCTGCTTGAAGCCGTCGAGGTCGAGCAGGAACAGCGCCAGCCCCTGCGCGCCGCGCCGATGCAGCCGCGCGCGCAGCGCGGCTTCGAATCCGCGCCGGTTGTGCAGGCCGGTCAGCGGGTCGGTGTTGGCCAGGTCGTGCAGCGCCTGGTTCTCGCGCTGCGCGCGATCGACCTCGGCGCGCAGCAGCTCGACGCGCACGCCCAGCGCCAGCAGCCAGCAGATCATCTCGCCGACCGAGGCGAGCTGCACCATGTGCATCGACAGGAAGTTCACCGCCACGTGGCCGCGCAGCAGCGCGATGATGGAGATGTAGCCGACGATGCTCATCCAGCAGCCGGCCAGCACGAAGCCGGCGCTGCGGTCGCCGCCGCGCCAGGCGGCATGCGCCACCGGGACGGCCGCCAGCAGGTGCAGCAGGCCCAGCAACATGGCGGCCGACGAGGCGTGGCGGTAGCTCATCCATCCGAGCGCGAAGCACGCACCCGCCACCGCGCCGCATGCGCCGAGCGCGAGCAGCAGCCACGCGGCGCGCGGCGCGCGCCGGCGCATGTCCAGCGCGCCGATGAAGAACAGCGAGTTCAGCGACACCACCAGCAGCGGCGACAGCGTCCCCAGGTTGGCCGAGGGCCACGCCGCGTGCGGCCACAGCCAGCGCGCACCCTGGCCGTAGATGGCCTGGGCGAACAGCCACGACGCCACCAGCGAACCCGCGTAGGCGACGAACACCGTCTGGCGGCGCTGGAACCACGCCACCAGGCTGTAGGCGAGCATGAACAGCCACAACCCGCTCATCAGCCCCTGAAAGGCCTGCGTTGCCGACTCGTCGGCCAGCACCTCGCCGGCTTGCAGCAACTGCAGCCGCAGCAGCTGGCCGGTCGGCGTCACCACGCGCAGCAGCAGTTCGTAGTCGCGCCCGGGCTGCAGCGCGAGCACCGAGGAGAGCGCGCGCGTGCGCTGGCCGCGCTGCGCGAAGGCAATGGTCGAACCGAGCCGGTCTTCGTGCACCACGGTGCCGTCGGCGTCGAAGACGCTGAGGCGCAGGTCGTGCATCAGCGCGTAGTCGATGTACAGCGTCCATGCCGGTGCTGCGCGCGCGCCGGTGCGCAGCGGCACGCGCAACCACGTGACGCCGTCGTACGGGCCGAGGTTGGCATAGGGCGTGTCGGGGCGCGTGAAGCGATCGCGCTGCTGCCACGCGGCGCGTGCAGCGGCGGCGTCGGCCACGTTGCTGCCGGCCGGTTCACGCATCATGCGCAGGGCCGGCCAGGCGTCTACGCGCGGCGAGCTGGCGTCGAGCAGCAGTGCCTCGGCCCGGGGCTGGGCGAAGGCCGCCGTCGACACCCACAGCGCCAGCAGCAGCCAGGCGCGCCAGCGGCGGCCGACGGCCGGCCGCGCTGCGGCGAGCGCGCTGCGTAACCGGTGGGCCAACGGGTTCATCGCATCGAACATCGGGAGGGCATCCGAACCGGCATCGGCAGCCCCGCCGCGGCATTGATGGTGCCGGCACCGGCCGCAGGCCGCGCGCCGTGCAAAGTGCACGGCGGCGGCAGCGGCGCTCAGCAGGAGGCGAGCGTGTCGCGCAGCACCGCGCTCGCCTTGAGCGCACCGACCTCGATGCCGTTCCAGTTCTTCAGCGTGACGTCGGACAAGCCGTGCATGAATTCGCGCTCGTCGCGCTCCAGCCGCACCAGCGACTCGATCACCGCGGCCATCACCACCTCGGCCGCGCGCGCGGTGTTGCCGTCGTCGATCTTGATCGCCACGCCGAGCCCCTGCTCGGGCAGCGCCGCGCAGTACACACCCTCGGCGCCGACCTTGCAGAACACGCGCTCGCCCAGGCGCTCCATCACGCGCGTGTCGAAGCGGCCGGTGCCGGCCACGAACAGCGGCGCGCGGGCCACCGCGGCGCGCAGCCGCCGCGCCGCGGCCGCATGCTCGGCGCTCAGGCCGAGCTCGGTGCCCACGCGCGCGAAGGCCGCGGCGAGGTTCTTCAGCGGGATGCCGTAGGTGGGGATCGAGCAGCCGTCGATGCCCACCGGCGCGTGGTCGAGGTCGCAGCCGGTGGCCTCGGCGAGCGCGGCGCTGATGCGTTGCATCACCGGATGGTCGCGCTGCACGTAGCCGCGCACGAAGGCGCGCGGGTCGGCGCCGGCGCGGCGCGCCATCAGGCAGCCGACGCAGAGAAACCCGGCGTGCTTGCCCGAGCAGTTGTTGTGGATCGCCGAAGGCGTTTGCACCGCACGGGCGAGTTCGCGGTGCGCCGCCTCCTGGCCGGGCCAGTGCGCGCCGCATTCGAGCGCCGTCTCGTCGAGGCCGGCCTTGGCCAGCATCGAGCGCGCGGCGGCGATGTGGCGCGGCTCGGCGCCGTGCGACGCGCAGGCCAGCGCCAGCTCTTCGTCGGTGAGGCCGAAGTCTTCCGCCGCGCCGCTGGCCACCAGCGGCAGCGCCTGCAGCACCTTGACGGCCGAGCGCGGGAACACCGGCCGCTGCACGTCGCCGACGACGCACACGCTGGCGCCGTCGGCATCGACGACGGCGAGCGCGCCGCGGTGCGTGGATTCGACGATGCCGCCGCGGGTGGCGTGGACGAGCTCGGGGTTCATCGCGTGCGAAGGTGCCTGGCCGCAAGCCGCGACTGTAGCCGCAACGCGCGCCGCGACAATCGCCGCATGCCTGTCACCGCTCTCGCCCTGGTGCTGATCGCGGCGCTGCTGCATGCCACGTGGAACTTCGTCGCCAAGAAGTCCGGCGGCGGCGCGCACTTCGTGCTGATGGGCGCGCTGATGATCGTGGTGGTGTGGTCACCGCTCGGGCTGTGGCTGGCCTGGCGCGATCTCGGCGGTTTCGGCTGGCGGCAATGGGCCGCGGTGCTGGCCAGCGGCCTGGCGCACCTGGTGTACTTCAGCGCGCTGCTGGCCGGCTATCGTGCGGCGGACCTCACCGTGGTCTACCCTGTGGCGCGCGGCACCGGGCCGCTGCTGAGTTCGGCGGCCGCGGTGATCGTGCTCGGCGAGGCGCTCACCGCCACCGGCGTGGCCGGCGTGCTGGCCATCACCGCCGGCATCGTGCTGATCGCCGGCGGCCCGGCACTGTGGCAGCGCGCGCACGGCGGCATCGATCGCGCGCGCGTTCGCGCCGGCCTGGCCTGGGGCGCGCTCACCGGCGCGCTGATCGCGCTCTACACGGTGATCGACGGCTATGCGGTGAAGGTGCTGCTGATCTCGCCGATCCTGGTCGACTACATGGGCAACGCGCTGCGCATCCCGTTCATGCTGCCGCAGGCGCTGCGCGACCGCGCCGGCTTCGTGCGCGAGGCGCGCGTGCAGTGGAAGGCGGCGCTCGTGCTGGCGCTGATCAGCCCGCTCGGCTACGTGCTGGTGCTCTACGCGGTGCAGATCGCGCCGCTGTCGCACGTGGCGCCGGCGCGCGAGGTGTCGATGCTGTTCGCGGCGCTGATCGGCGGCCGCCTGCTCGGCGAGGCCGACCGCGGCGCGCGGCTGCTCGGCGCGGCGTGCATGGCCGGCGGCGTGGTTGCGCTGGCCTTCGGCTGAGCCGGCGCGTGCGCGCCGAGGGGCCGACATCATCCGGCAGCGTACAGTGCCGCCTTCGACCGCAGCATGAGGAATCGAACGATGCGTCGCCTGGTCTGGTTCGCTCTCGCGATGGGCATCGCCGCGCTGGCCCGCGCGCAGCCGCTGCCCGCCGTGGCGCCCGAGGCCGCCGGCTTCTCGGCCGAAGGGCTGGCGCGCATCGACGCGTTCTGGGCGCGCGAGATCCAGGCCAACCGCGTGCCCGGCGCCGTGGTGGCGATCGCGCGCGACGGCAAGCTCGTGCACCACAAGGCCTACGGCTTTCTCGACAAGGCGGCCGGCACGCCGATGCCCGCGGATGCGATCTTCCAGCTCGCGTCGATGACGAAGATCATGGTCAGCGTCGGCGCGCTGGTGCTCAACGAGCAGGGCCGGCTGCCGCTGGCCTCGCCGCTCGCGGACTACTTCCCCGCGTTCGCGAAGATGAACGTCGGCGTCGTCGGTGCCGGCGGCGGCGACATCACGTTGCAGCCGGCGCGGCCGATCCGCATCCACGACCTGATGCGTCACACCTCGGGCCTCACCTACGGCAGCCGCGGCGACACGCCGCTGCACAAGCTGTACCCGGCCGGCTCGGCGGCGGCCGCGGCGGCCTACAGCGGCGACGAGTTCATCGCCAAGCTCGCGTCGCTGCCGCTGCTACACCAGCCGGGCACGGTGTGGGACTACAGCTTCTCGGTCGACGTGCTGGGGTTGGTGGTCGAGAAGGTCAGCGGCCAGCGCTTGAACGATTTCCTGCGCGACAACATCTGGCGCAAGCTCGGCATGGCCGACACCTACTTCGAGGTGCCGGCCGACAAGCGCGCGCGCATCGCGCGGCCGCTGCCGACCGACCCGCTCACCGGCAAGCCGCAGCGCATCGGCAGCCTGGAGACGAAGAACAAGTTCGACTGCGGCGGCGGTTGCGCCTTCGGCACCATGGGCGACTACCTGCGCTTCGGCCAGATGCTCGTCGACGGCGGCGCGCTCGACGGCCAGCGCGTGCTGGGCGCGAAGACGGTGGCGTGGATGACGAGCGACCACCTCGGCCCGGCGATCAGGAATCAGGTCGCCGCCATCGAGCCGCACCGCGAGGGCTACGGCTTCGGCCTCGGCGTGGCCGTGCGCCTGCACGACGGCGTGGCCGCCACGCCCGGCAGCACCGGCGACTTCACCTGGAACGGCGCCAACGGCACGCAGTTCTGGGCCGACCCGCGCGAGCGCCTCGTGGTGGTGGTCGGCACCGCGGCGCCGGGCGAGATCCGCAAGCTCTACCGCGAGCAGATGGGCGACCTCGTCTACGGCGCGATGACCGAGCTGCGCCGCGCGCGCTGAACCCGGCACGGAGGATCTCACGATGAGCAGCTCCGCGTTCCAGCACATCGCGGTCGTCGGCGCCGGCGCGGTGGGCAGCTACTTCGGCGCCATGCTGGCCATGGCCGGCCACCGCGTGACGCTGATCGGCCGCCAGGCGCATGCGCAGGCGATCGAGCAGCGCGGCCTGCACGTGCACAAAGGCGGCGCGGTGCACGCGGTGCGCGTGGCCGCGAGCACGGTGATGTCGGCCGCGGCGGGCGCCGACCTGGTGCTCTTCTGCGTCAAGTCCACCGACACCGCCGCCGCCGCGGCGCAGCTCGCGCCGCACCTCGCGCCCGGCGCGCTGGTGCTGAGCCTGCAGAACGGCGTCGACAACCCGCCGCTGATCGCGCGCGCGACGCGCGCCCGCGTGGTGCCGACGGTGGTCTACGTGGCCACCGCGATGCCCGAGCCGGGCGTGGTCAGGCATTTCGGGCGCGGTGACCTGGTGATCGGCCCGCTCACCGCAGCCGACGCCGCCGATGCCGCGCTGCAGGCGCGCTTGCGCGACGTGGCTGCGCTGTTCGCGACGGCGCAGGTGCCGGTCAAGGTTTCGGCCGACGTGATGGTCGAGCTGTGGAGCAAGCTCAACGTGAACTGCGCCTATAACGCCATCTCCGGCCTGACGCAGCTGCCCTACGGCCGCATGGCGGCGCAACCCGAGGTGGTGGCCGTGATGCGCGACGTGGTGCGCGAGGTGGTCGCCGTGGCGCAGGCCGAGGGCGTGGCGCTGCCGCTCGACGCGGCGCTGGCCGCGATGGAGAAGATCGCGCCGGCGATGCCGGCGCAGCTGTCGTCGACCGCGCAGGACATGGCGCGCGGCAAGCGCAGCGAGATCGACCACCTCAACGGCTACGTGGCGCAGCGCGGCGCCGAGTTGGGCATCGCCACGCCGGTGAACCGCACGCTGCATGCGCTGGTGAAGCTGGTGGAGTCGGGCCGCGACGGTGGCTGAGCGAGAGCGCAGCGCCGAGGCGATGAGCGAGCCGCTGCAGGCCGTGCCGCCGGAATTCGGCCAGGCGTTCGCCGAGCTGGGCCTGGCGCGCGGGCCGCTCCGCGGCCGGCCACTGGTTGGTGGCGTGTCGAGCGACATCTGGTACGTCGAGGCCGATGGTGCTGCGCTGTGCGCCAAGCGCGCGTTGCCGACGCTGCGCGTGGCGGCCGAGTGGCACGCACCGATCGAGCGCAACCGCTACGAGGCGCGCTACATGGCGGTGGCGCAGCAGGCCGTGCCCGGCAGCGTGCCGGCGCTGCGCGGCCAGCATGCCGCGCTCGGCGTGCTGGTGATGGCGTGGCTCGACCCCGCAGCGCACCCACTGTGGAAGGCGCAGTTGCGCGACGGCCAGGCCGATGCCGCCACCGCCGCCGCGGTGGGTGACACGCTCGCGCGCATCCATGCCTACACGGCCGCGCGGCCCGAGCTGGCGGCGCAGTTCGACACCGATGCGATCTTCTTCGACATCCGGCTCGAACCCTATCTGCTCGCCACCGCCGCGCGCCACCCGGACCTGGCCGACGTGCTGCGCGGCCTGGTGGCGCAGACGCAGGCGCACAAGCTGGCGCTCGTGCATGGTGACGTGAGCCCGAAGAACATCCTCGTCGGCGCGCAAGGCCCGGTGCTGCTCGACGCCGAATGCGCCTGGTGGGGCGACCCGGCGTTCGACCTCGCGTTCTGCCTCAACCACCTGCTGCTCAAGTGCCTGTGGACGCCGGCGGCGCGCGACGGCTTCGGCCGCTGCTTCGACGCGCTCGCCGCCGCCTACCTGCACCGCGTGGACTGGGAAGCGCCGGCCGCGCTCGAGGCCCGCGCCGCCGCGCTGCTGCCGGGCCTGCTGCTCGCGCGCGTGGACGGCAAGTCGCCGGTGGAATACCTCGGCACCGACGAGCAGCGCGCACCGGTGCGCCGCTGCGCACGTGCATTGCTCGCAGCGCAACGTGGCAGCACAGCGGATGCGGCATCATCGCCGCCTGCGCGCAGGCCCGCACACTCGACGTTGGCGGCCGTGCGCGCTGCCTGGTTCGACGAGATCGCGCGATGAGCACATCACCTGCCCTGCTGAACAACGGCACCGAGATCCGCTTCGTGCACGCGCGCCGCGTGTGGGACAGCCGCGGCCGCCCCACCGTGGAGGCCGAGGTGCGGCTGCAAGGCGGCGCCAGCGGCCGCGCCATCGTGCCGGCCGGGGCCAGCCGCGGCACGCGCGAGGCATTGGAGCTGCGCGACGGCGGCACCGCGCTCGGCGGCATGGACGTGATGCAGGCCGTGGCCCACGTCAACGGTGAGATCGCGCGCACCGTGCTCGGCCAGGCGGCCGACGACCAGGCGGCGATCGACGAGCGCCTGGTCGAGCTCGACGACACGCCCAACAAGAGCCGCATCGGCGCCAACGCCACGCTGGCGGTGTCGATGGCGGTGGCGCACGCCGCAGCGGCCGCGCACGGCGTGCCGCTGTACCACTACCTCGGCGGCGCCGACGCCACCACGCTGCCGCTGCCGCAGATCCAGATCTTCGGCGGCGGCGCGCATGCCGGGCGGCGCACCGACGTGCAGGACTTCATGGTCGTCTGCCCCGGCGCGCGCAGCTTCACGCAGGCCATCGAGTGGACGGCCGAGGTCTATCGTCACGCCGGGCTGCTGATGCACCAGCGCGGCGCCTCGTTCGGCGTGGCCGACGAAGGCGGCTGGTGGCCGGTGTTCAACAGCAACGAGCAGGCGCTCGAATCGCTGGTGATCGCCATCGAGCGCGCCGGCTTCGCGCCGGGCGAGCAGGTGGCGATCGCGCTCGACGTGGCGGCCAGCGAGTTCGGCCGGGGCGGGCAGTACAAGCTCGGCCTCGACAAGCGCACGCTCGACACCGACGGCATGATCGAGCTGCTGTTCCGCTGGACCGAGAAGTTCCCGATCGTCAGCATCGAGGATCCGCTGGCCGAAGACGACCTCGACGGCTTTGCCCGCTTCACCCAGGCCGCCGGCGGCAAGCTGCAGATCGTCGGCGACGACCTGCTCGTCTCCAGCGCGGCGCTGCTGCGCCATGCCGCGGCGGCTGGCGCGGCCAACTGCGTGCTGCTCAAGCCCAACCAGCGCGGCACGCTGAGCGAGACGCTGCAGTGCCGACAGGCCGCGCGACAGCTCGGTTATGCCGGCATCATGAGCGCGCGCAGCGGCGAGACCGAAGACACCACCATCGTCCACCTGGCCATCGGCTGGCAGGTCGGCCAGCTCAAGGTGGGTTCGTTCGCGCGCGGCGAGCGCATGGCCAAGTGGAACGAGGTGCTGCGCATCGAGGAGCGGCTCGGCCCGCGCGGGCGCTTCGCCGGCGCGGGCGTGCTCGGCCGCAGCCGTTGAGGCACACTCGCGGCCGGCCCGATCGCGCTGCAACGGGGCCGCGGCACCATCAAGTCACGAGGAGAGTCCGATGCGTCCACGCCCAGCGGCCCCAGCGGCCGTGTCGATCCGCCGGCGGCCGGGGGCCGTGGCGGCCGCCGCCGCGGCCTCGCTGGTCGTGCTCGCCGCCGCGGGGCTGATGCCGCCCGCCCACGCCGCGCCCGACGCCGCCACGCGCGAGGCCGCGCAGAAGCTCGCCACGCAGCTGTGCGTGACCTGCCACGGCGCGCAGGGCCGCGGCGAGAACCCGCGCATTCCGCGCCTGGCCGGGCAGCAGAAGGCCTACATCGAGGTGCAGCTCAAGGCCTTTCGCGCTCACACGCGCGGCGAGCCCGCCGCGCACGAGACCATGTGGGGCGTGGCCGCGCTGCTGAGCGACGACGTGGTGACCGCGCTGGCCGAGTACTACGCGTCGCAGACGCCGGCCAGCGGCCCCGCCGCCGGCGCCGTCGCCGACGCCGCCGCCATCGCCAAGGGCCGCGTGCTGTTCGACAAGGGCAGCCCCGAGCGCGGCCTGCCGGCCTGCGCCGGCTGCCACGGTGCGAATGCCGAAGGGCTCGCGGTGTTTCCGCGCCTGGCCGGCCAGCACGCGCAGTACCTGTTCATCCAGCTGCAGGCCATCCGGCACAAGCTGCGTGCGTCGCCGGTGATGCACGGCCTGATCAAGGAACTCGCCGACGACGAGATCGTCGCGCTCGCGGCCTACCTCGAATCGAAGTGAGGCGGGCGCGCCGCCGCATTGAACGCATGGCCGCGGCGCGGCAACCCACACGGCAGGAGCCTGCACGATGGCACTGCCGACGACCCTTCACGTGTTCGAGAGCACCGAGTTGCTCGGCTACATGGCGGCCGGCCTCGTGCTGATGACCTTCTCGGTGCGCTCGATGGCGTTGCTGCGCTCGCTCGCGCTGCTCAGCAACGTGGCCTTCGTGGCCTACGCCTGGTTGGCCGGGCTGGCGCCGGTGCTGGCGCTGCACATGATCCTGCTGCCGCTGAACGCCTGGCGCCTGTGGCAGGAAGTCGGCTGACCGCGGCGGCTCAGCGCCCGATCACGCCGCGCAGCACGTCGAGCGCACTCGGCTTCTTGGCGTCTTTCTTCTCGGCGGTGTCGGCCTCGGCGCCGCGCGGGGCCTGCTCGCGCTGGGCGCGCTGCGGCTCCTCCATCGCCGGCATGCCGACCATCGTGCTGGCCATCGTCTTGACGCGCACCTTCACGGCCCACTGCGGCTCCCACGCCACCTTGGGGTCGGTGGGCCGCGGCGGATGCACCAGGTTCAGCTCGTGGCCGTAGGCGATGGCGCGCAGCATCGCGCCCTCGCCGGCGAACACGCCCTTGGGCACGGTGCAGCTGGTGGTCGACGGCGCGAGCAGCACCTTGTCTTTCAGCCAGCGGTCGACCGCGGCGTTGGTCTGGTAGTCCATCAGGCCCATGCCGAAGTCGGGCAGCTCGCTCGACGTCCACACCACCATCTCGTTCTGGCCGCGCGCGCCCATGGCCATCACGAAGAACGCACGCGCGTTGGGCTGCGCGTTCCACGACAGCGCGAGCGCGCCGCCGCGATCGGCCTGCTGCAGCTGCAGCGGCGGCATCAGGTCCTGTGCGGCCGGGATGTTGAACTTGAAACCCTCGGGGATGCCGCTGCCGCTGATCTGGTGCGCGCCAACCAGCGAGGCCGAGTCGGGCAGCGCTCGGCCGTCGTTGGGGTTGGGCCAGTGCGGGCGGCCGGCCGCCGAATGCGCGCCGCGCTGCGTGGCGCGGCGGGCCTGGAACACCTGCGCCAGATCGGCCACCGATGCGGTGGCGAAATCCACCACGCGCGGCTGGCCGGCGCGCACCGCGTCGCCGCAGCCCCAGTAGAGGAACAGCTTGCCCTGCGGGCGCTGCGGCTCGTGCACCACCTCGTCGTCGCGCTCCACCGGCGCCGGCGGCGCCTCTCGTGGCGCCAGCAGCTTCAGCGCCGGGCTCAGCATCGAGGCCGGCACCTCCTGCGTCGCTTCGGCGAGCGAGGGGTTGCTGCGCGTGCCGACCGTCACGTCGACAAAGCGGCCGGCGCCGCCGCTTTGCGTCATCAGGAAGTTGACCTTCGCGCCGCCGCCACCGCCGCCGAACAGGCCGCCGAGTGCGCCGCCCAGCCCCGACGGCATGCCACCCGCGGGGCCGCCCATCATGCCCGGCAGGCCCATGCCCGAGAATGTGGCGATGTCGATCCAGGCCTGCGCCACCGGCGGCTTGACCTCCTGCTTCACCGGCTGCGCGTGCGCGCCGGCCGCAAGGCCCAGGGCGGCACAGGCGAGGGGCAGGCGGCGCAGCAGCTTCGTGTGGGGCTTCATGGCATCTCCTCGACAGGCTCGACAACGGGATGGCGATGGTGCGCGCGGCGGGCGTCGGCGACCATCACCGGGTCGAGTGTCGACGCGTTCGCGCGACGATGTCCGTTGAGGGGGATCAGCCGGTGACGAACGACGCCGCGCCACTCGTGCTGGGCGACGCCGGGCCGCACGACGCGCCGATCGCCTACCTCGAGCGCGTGCGCAGCTGGTACCTCGCGCTCGGCTACGGCACGCCGTACGCGTGGGCGCACTACGCATCGGTGCCGTTCGCGCCGCTGGCCAAGCCGCTGGCGGCGTGTCGCGTCGCGGTGGTGACCACCGCGGCGCCGCATCGGCCTGACGCCGGCGACGCGCCACCGGGTGTGGCCTACCACGCCGCGGCCAAGTTCTTCGATGTCTACTCGCGCAGCAGCGCCACCGATCCGCGCCTGCGCATCGACCATGTGGCGATCGACTTCGACCACACGCGCGGCGACGACAGCGGCAGCTTCTTCCCGCTGGCCGCGCTGCGCGAGGCTGCGGCGGCCGGGCGCATCGGCGAGCTGGCGCCGCGCTGGCATGGCCTGCCCACGCAGCGCAGCCAGCGCCGCACGCTCGAGCGCGACGTGCCCGAGCTGCTGGCGCGCTGCCGTGCCGACGCGGTCGATGCCGCGCTGCTGGTGCCCAACTGCCCCGTGTGCCACCAGAGCGTGAGCCTCGCGGCGCGCGCGCTGGAAGCGGAGGGCATCGCCACCGTGGTGATGGGCTGCGCCAAAGACATCGTCGAGCGCGTCGGCGTGCCGCGGCTGCTGTTCTCGGACTTCCCGCTCGGCAACGGCGCCGGCCGGCCGCACGACCGCGCGTCGCAGCGCGACACGCTCGAGCTGGCACTGCGCCTGCTCGAGCAGGCATTCGCACCGCGCACCACGGTGCAGTCGCCGCTGCGCTGGAGCGAGCCGGCCGAGTGGAAGCTCGACTACTGCAACGCCGAGCGCCTGTCGGCCGCCGAGCTGGCGCAGCGGCGCGCCGCGTTCGACGCGGCCAAGCGCGTGGCCGCGGGGCTGCGCCGCGACGACGGCGCGTGAGCGGCCGCTGAGCTACGCCACCGCGCAGCGTGCGCTGAAGCGCACCGTGCTGCCGCGGCCCGGCTGGCTCTCGAAGCTCACGTGCCCGCCCATCAGCTCGACCAGCCGGCGCACGATGGCCAGGCCGAGGCCGGTGCCGCCGTAGCGCCGCGAGGTGCTGGCATCGGCCTGCGTGAAGGGCTCGAACATGCGGCCGATCCGCTCCGGATCAACGCCGATGCCGGTGTCGGCGACCGTGACCTGCAGCGTCACGCCGTCGTGCTCCGCCGGCGCGCCCGCGACCTGCACCGCCACTTCGCCGCGCTCGGTGAACTTCACCGCATTGCCCACCACGTTGAAGAGCACCTGACGCAAGCGCACCGGGTCGCCCACCAGCGCGCGGGGCACCTCGGGGGCCAGCTGCCAGCGCAGCGCGATGCGCTTGTGGTGCGCCTCCAGCTCCAGCGGCGCCAGCGTCTGGGTCACCAGCTCGCTCAGGTCGAACGGCACGCGCTCGATCTCCACGCGGCCGGCCTCGATCTTCGACAGGTCCAGCACATCGTTGAGCAGCGTCAGCAGCAGCCGGCCCGACGAATGTGCCACCTCGAGCCAGCGCCGCTGCTCGGCGCCGAGCTCGGTGTTGAGGGCCAGCTGCAACATGCCCAGCACGCCGTTGAGCGGCGTGCGCAGCTCGTGGCTCATGTGCGCGAGGAAGGCGGTCTTGGCGTCGTTGGCGGTTTCGGCCTTGCGGCGCGCGATCTCGAGCTGCTCCTGCGTGGCCTTGAGCTCGGCGATGTCGAGCGCGCACAGATAGACCACGCGCGCGCCGGTGACCGGGTCGACCGCGGGCTGCGCGTCGACCGCATGCCAGTGCTCGCCGGCGAGCGTGGCCAGCTGCGCCTCGACGCGGTGCGTGCGGCCGGCGCGCAGTGAGGCCAGCGCCGCCTGCGCGTCGCCCGCGTGCACGAACATGCGGTCGAAGGCGGCCGACGCGTCGATCGGCCCGAAGGCGAGCAGCGCCGCCGGGTTGCGCATCAGCGCCGTGCCGTCGTCGAGCCGGTGCACCGAGGCCGGCACCGGCGCGTGCAGCAGGGCCTCGGTGCCGCGCAGCATGCCGGGGTCGCCCGGCGTGGCGGTCTCGGCGACGAAGAGGATGGCCTGCGCGCCGTCGGCGAGCCGCACGCCATGGCCGTGCAGCACGACCGGTGTCGGCCGGCCGCCGGGGTACAGCGTCCAGTGCTCGCGTGTGGATTCGCCGCGCGCGTGGGCCTGCATCGCCACCTCCAGCCGCGCCAGCGCGCCGGGCGACATGTCGGCATAGCTGCGCGCGAGCAGCTCGTCGAGGCTCGCGGCGCACCAGAAGCGCACGCCGGCGTCGTTGGCCCACACATGGCGGTGCCGGTGCGGGTCGTGCACCCACACCGGCACGCCGATGTGGCGGTAGTGGTCGATGGCGGCGAACTCGAGCACGCCGGCATTGTCCATGGCCGATGCCGGCCCGCCACTCCGGAGCGACCCCTGTGCGCACTGTGCAACCCTGCGCGCGCCGGGGCTGCGTCCGTGCGACCGTCGCGTCTGCGAGGCGTGCGCGGACAATGCGGCGCACGCCATGAAGAGCCGAATGCCACCCTGCAAGCCGACGCGCCGTCTGGCCGGTGCGCTGGCGGGCATGATGGTGGCCTGGCTGGCCGGTTGCGCCGCACTGCCGCAGGGCGTGCAGCGCCCGGTGTCGTACGCGCTGGCGCCTGCGGTCGACACGGCGCTCGGCCGCATCGCGCAGGCCGCGGCGCCGGCCGACCCCGCGCTCAGCGGGGCGCGGCTGCTGTCGTGGCCGGCGCAGGCGCTCGACGCGCGCATCGCGCTGGCGCAGCGCGCCGAGCGCTCGCTGGACCTGCAGTACTACGTGCTGCACGACGACGTGAGCGGCCGCCACCTGCTGCGCGCGCTGCGCGATGCCGCGCTGCGCGGCGTGCGCGTGAGGCTGCTGCTCGACGACCTGTACACCGCCGAGCTCGACCCACTGCTGCTCGGCCTGGCCACGCTGCCGGGCGTGGAGGTGCGGCTGTTCAATCCGTTCCCCGCCGGCCGCTCCAGCCTTGGTACGCGGCTGCTGGCCTCGGCGCTGGACTTCGGCCGCGTGAACCACCGCATGCACAACAAGCTGTTCGTGGCCGACGGCGTGATGGCCATCGCCGGCGGGCGCAACATCGGCGACGAATACTTCCTCGTGCACGAGGAGGCGAACTACATCGACCTCGACGCCTTCGTGGCCGGCCCGGCGGTGCAGCAGCTCGGCGCGTTGTTCGACCGCTACTGGAACAGCGAGCACGTGTTTCCGCTGCACGCCATCGCGCCGCCTGAAGAGCCGCCCGAGGAGCTGCGCCGCGTGTTCGAGGCGCGCGTGGACGCGGCCCGCGCGCCGCCGCCGCCCCCGCCGCCGCCCGGCGCGACAGACGCGGCGGGCCAGCGCCATGTGTCGGAGGAGCTGGCCGAAGGACGGATCGCGCTGCACTGGGCGCCGGTGGAGGTCTTCGCCGACGACCCCGACAAGGTGATCGACCACGAGCCGCGCTACGGCGCCGACGGCACGCGGCGGCGGCCGACGGTGCGCCGCGGCCTGATGAACGAGCTGCTGCTGGCGCGGCAGGAGGTGTTGCTCAGCTCACCGTACCTGGTGCCCAACCCCGACGTGATGGACGACATCCGCGAGGGCCGTCTCTGGGGCCTGAGGATCGCCATCATCACCAACTCGTTGGCCAGCACCGACGAGCCGCTGGTGCATGCCGGCTACCGCCGCTACCGCGACGACATGCTCGACCTCGGCGTGGAGCTGTACGAGATCGTGCCCAGCCGCATCAGCCGCGCGAAGAACCTCGGCGCCTTCGGCCACTCGGTGGGCCGCTTTCATGCCAAGGCCGCGGCGGTGGACGGCAAGGTCACGTTCATCGGCTCGCTCAACCTCGACCCGCGCTCGGACAAGCACAACACCGAGCTGGGCATCCTGATCCGCAGCGCCGAGGTCACGCAGCAGCTGGTGAACCTGGCCGAGCTGGTGAAGACCGAGGCGGCGTATCGGCTGAAACTCAACCGCGCCAACGGCCGCATCGAGTGGACACTGCCAGAGGCCGTGGGCGGCGAGACGCTGACCGAGGAGCCCGACAGCACGTGGTGGCAGCGGCTGCTGTTGAACGTGGTGGGGCCGTTCGTGCCGGAGGAGCATCTGTAGCGGCGCGGCAGTGCGTCCGCCCGCGGCAGCGCTCAGCCGGCGACCAGCCCCTCCATGCGCACGACCTCGAAATCGCTGCCGTGCACCTGGCGCAGCTCGCTCGTCAGCGCGTCGTTGTTCCAGCGATCGTCGGGCGCGCCGCTGACGAACCAGTTGCTGCCGTTGTCGGCCAGGATGAGGCCGTAGGTCTTCATCGCCTGGAGCAGCGCGCGCGTCTCGCCGGAGAAGGTGGCCGGGATCGCGTAGCTGGCCTTCAGCCGCACGCGCATGCCCATCGGCGGCACGTTCGCGCTCGCGTTGCTGCTGGCCCAATGCGTGGCCGGGGGCACGTAGGCGCGCCGCGTGCGCGCGGCGGTGAAGCGCAACGCGTGCCGGATGCCGCCGGGGCCGGCGGCCGCTTCCTCGTAGCGCGCCAGGCCGGGGAAGATCGGCAGCCCGGCGGCGTCGGCACTGGTCCATCCGGGCTGGCCACCGGGGCGCACGACGTTGCCGTCGAGATGGAACACCGCGCCGCAGGCGGCGTCCCATGAGCCGTCGGCGTTGGGGTAGGCGGCGCCGAGCTCGTACAGCCGGTTGTGGTCGCGGTCGATGACCAGCACGTGGCGGTCGCCGCTGCTGGCTGCACCGCCTTCGATCGGCGCGTCGGCGGGTACCGGGTAGGGGCCCGGGTCGCTCTCGTCGCCGTAGGCGGTGAAACGGATCACCACCGGCGTCTGCGTACCGGCGACGACGATGTAGGGGATGCCGATCGGCTCACCGTTGTACAGGCCGGCGCCGAAGTCCGGGTGCAACCCCGTGCCCAGGCCGATGCTGGCGATCAGCGCGTCTGACGCCGGGTCGACCGGCGCCGCCGAGATGTCGAGGTTCCAGGCGTTGTCGGCGGGGAAGGCGCGCGCGCCGTTGAGCGCTGCGCCGGCGCCGAGCGATGCCACGCGGAAGTCGACCGTCGGCGTGCCACCGCCGGGGGTGGGTGAAGGCGACGGCGAAGGCGCCGGCGAAGGCGTCGGGGCGGGTGAAGAGCCGCTGGGCTGGCCCGAGCCGCCGCCACCGCAACCGCCCAGTGTTGCTCCCAGTGCCATCAGCAGCGCACGGCGCCGCGGGTCGGCGGCGAGCAGCAGGCCGTCGGCGGCCGCGAAGGTCTTGTCCATGCGCGGGATTCTGGGATCGGCGACATGGCTCAGGTGTCAACCAGCGGTAACCGGCGCCGCCAGGCGCAGCACGGCGCGCGCTGGCGCCTCAGCGCCCCGCGTCGAACACCTCGTCCACCGGCACCTGCAGCGCGGTGACGAGCTGGTTCGTCTTCGCCGCCAGGCCGATCACCGCCATCAGCTCGGCATGCTGTGCGCCGCTCATGCCCTTGGCGCGCGCCGCGGCGGTGTGCGAGTGCACGCAGTAGCTGCAGCCGTTGGCCACCGAGACGGCGATGTAGACCATCTCCCTGGTCAACGGGTCCAGCGCGCCCGGCGCGGCCATCACGCGCTTCACCTCGGCCCAGGTGGCTTCGAGCAGCGGCGGGTCGAAGGCGAGGGCGCGCCAGAGGTTGTTCACGAAGTCGGTCTTGCGCGTGGCGCGGATGTCGTCGAACACCGCCTTCACGCGCGGGTCGGCTTCGGGGTTGGCCGGAGGCTTCACGGTGCTCATCGTCGGTTCCTTTCGTTCGCGGCTGCTCGTCAAAGGATGCGCTGCAGCGGCACCACCTGGGGGTCGCGCCAGATGTCGTCGGGGCTCACGAAGCGGTCGGCCAGCTTGAAGCTCACGCCGGCCTGGCGAAAGCATTCGTAGACCAGCTCGGAGCAGATGTACTTGCGGTCGCGCGTGCGCCGGCTGACGCGGAACACGATGCGCACCAGGATGCGCAGGATCTCGGAGTTGTCGTACGGCTTGGTCAGCTCGTCCATGCCGAAGCTGATGGCCTGGTGCACGCGCTGGCGATCCACGTCGGGCTGCACGCGCGCGACCACGATCTGCCCGCGGTAGGGTTGGCGCCGGCCGTGGTAGTCGCGCAGGTACTTCGACACCGGCGCCAGCCGCACGCCGATGCCGGTCTCGCTTTCGAGCACGAACATGCGCTGCAGCGCATCGTCGCGGTAGATGATGCCGACGTGGCTCCACACCGAATGCGTGAGCGTCTGGATCGCGTGCGAGAACAGATACGAGCCCGAGCAGAACACGAGGTCACCCGTGCGCAGCTGCTCGCGCAGCGCCTCGTAGGCCACCACCGGCAGGCGCTGGATCTGCTGCTTCGTGAGGGGCTCGGCCATCGCAGCGCGATTGTCACCGCGCCCACCGACAATGCCGCGCGTGGCAACACCGTTGTTGATCGGCGTGGACTTCTCCAGCCGCCCCTCGGCGCGCAAGCCGGTGGTGGTGGCGATCGGGCGGGCGCGTGGTGCGCGGGTGCAGCTCGACGCACTGGAGCGCTTCGCATCGCTCGATGCCTTCGGCGCCTGGTTGGCGCGCACGCCGCGCTGGATCGGCGGCTTCGATCTGCCGTTCGGCCTGCCGCGCGAGTTGGTGGCCGCGCTCGGCTGGCCGCTCGACTGGCCCGCCTGCATGGACCACTACGCGGGCCTCGCGCGCACGCAGATCCGCGACACCTTCGCCGCGTTCTGCGCCGCGCGGCCGGCGGGCGCCAAGTTCGCGCATCGCGCGTGCGACCGGCCCGCGGGGTCGAGCCCGTCGATGAAGTGGGTGAATCCGCCGGTGGCCTACATGCTGCATGCCGGCGTGCCGCTGCTGCGCGCCGCCGGCGCTCATCTACCTGCGCACGAGCCGGCGCGGCCCGGCGCGCCGCGCGTGGCGCTGGAGGCCTACCCCGGGTTGCTGGCGCGCGAGGTGGTGGGCCGGCGCTCGTACAAGAGCGATGAACCAACCAAGCACACCGACGACCGCTTGCTCGCGCGGCTGGCGATCGTCGATGCGCTGCGCGAGGGCCACACGCGGCTGGGCCTTGCGCTCGGCCTCGATGCGAGGCACCACGACGCGCTGGTCGACGACGCGAGCGGCGACACGCTCGATGCCACGCTGTGCCTGGTGCAGGCTGCGTGGGCGGCAGCTCGGCCGAACTGGGGCCTGCCGGCCGACGTGGACGCGCTCGAAGGCTGGATCGTCAGTGCGTGAGCGGCCTGTGATGGCCCGGGTTGCGCTGCCTCAACGGCCGCGGCGCGGCCGCCCGGCCGCGCTCGCGTAGCCTTGGCGCGTGGCGATGAACGACGCACCGCAAGCTGCCGCCGCAACGGCGTCCGCCGCCGCATCGACATCGGCCGCACCGCCGTGGGCGCTGGCGCTGCCGGCGCTGCTCGCGGTGCTGGGCACCGGCGAGGCCGGCCTCTCGGGCGACGAGGCGCATGCACGCCTGCGCCGCGACGGGCCCAATGCGGTGCAGCGCGCGCCGCAGGCCGAGGGCCTGAAGCTGCTGCTGCGCCAGTTCGCGAGCCCGCTGGTGCTGATCCTGCTGGTCGGCGCCGCGGTGTCGCTGTTCCTGCGCGACTGGCTCGACGCCACGATCATCCTCGTCATCGTGGCCGGCAGCGCGGTGCTCGGCGCGTGGCAGGAGTGGCGCGCGTCGCAGGCGATCGCCGCGCTCGCGCGGCGCCTGGCGCTCACCGCGCGCGTGCGCCGCGACGGCGCGCTGCGCACCGTGCCGGCGACCGATCTGGTGCGAGGCGACGTGGTCGAGCTCGCGGCCGGCAACCTGGTGCCCGCCGACGGTGTGCTGCTCGCCGCGCGCGACCTGATGCTCAGCGAGGCGCCGCTCACCGGCGAATCGTTCCCGGTGGAAAAGCGCCCCGGCGTCTGCGCGGCCGACGCCGCGCCGGCCGCGCGCAGCAACAGTGTCTTTCTCGGCACCTCGGTGAGGAGCGGCACCGGCACCTTCGTGGTCAGCGCCACCGGCGCGGCCACCGCGCTGGGCGACATCGCGGCCGAGCTGCGCCTGGCGCGCGCGCCCACCGAGTTCGAGCGCGGCGTGGCGCAGTTCGGCGTGCTGCTGCTGCGCATCATGGTGGTGATGGTGCTGCTGGTGGTGATGCTCGAGACGGTGCAGGGCCGCTCGCCGATCACCTCGCTGATGTATGCGGTCGCGTTGGCCGTGGGCCTGTCGCCCGAGCTGCTGCCGGCGATCGTGAGTGTCACGCTGGCGCACGGCGCGCGCGCGATGGCCGCCACCGGCGTGCTGGTGCGCCGCCAGCAGGCGATCGAGGACCTCGGCAGCATCGACGTGCTGTGCACCGACAAGACCGGCACGCTCACGCTCGGCGACGTGCAGCTCGTGGCCGCGCTCGACGCGCAGGGCCAGGCCGCGCGCACGGTGCTCGAGCTGGCGGTGCTCAACGCCAGCCTGGAGACGGGCATCGAGAACCCGCTCGATCGCGCACTGGTGGCCGCCGGTGAGCGCGAAGGCATCGTCGCCGGCGCCGGCGTGCACAAGGTCGACGAGATTCCCTACGACTTCCAGCGCCGGCGCCTGACGATCGTGGTGGCGCGCGACGGCGACGCCGACCACCACGAGCTCGTCACCAAGGGCGCCGTCGATGCGGTGCTCGGCATCTGCACGCATTGGCGCGTCGATGCGGCAATCGAGCTGCTGAGCGACGCGGCGCGCGCGCAGATCGGCGAGCGCCTGCGCGCCGCCGGCGAGGCGGGCCAGCGCATGCTCGCGCTGGCGAGCCTGCGCACGGCGGCCAAGGCGAGCTACGAGCGCGCCGACGAGCAGGGCCTGTGCCTCGAGGGCCTGCTGCTCTTCGCCGACCCGCCCAAGCCCGACGCGGCGCAGTCGCTGCACCGGCTGCAGCAGCGCGGCATCCACGTCAAGATGCTCACGGGCGACAACCGCCACGTGGCCGCGCACGTGGCGCGCGGGGTCGGGCTGCGGCCCGAGCGGCTGCTCACCGGCGAGAAGATCGCCGCGATGCGCGACGAGGCGCTGTGGCAGCAGGCCGCGCGCACCGACGTGTTCGCCGAGATCGACCCGCAGCAGAAGGAGCGCATCGTGCGCGCGCTGCAGCGCGCCGGCCATGCGGTGGGCTTTCTCGGCGACGGCATCAACGACGCGCCGGCGCTGCACGCGGCCGACGTGGGCATCTCGGTCGACGGCGCCACCGACGTGGCGCGCGAGAGCGCCGACGTGGTGCTGCTCGCACCCAGCCTCGCGCTGCTGCACGACGGCGTGGTGCAGGGCCGGCGCGCGTTCGCCAACACGCTCAAGTACATCGGGATCACCACCAGCGCCAACTTCGGCAACATGCTGAGCATGGCGGCGGCGGGGCCGCTGCTGCCGTTCCTGCCGCTGGCGCCCAAGCAAATCCTGCTCAACAACTTTCTCTCCGACCTGCCGTCGATGGCCATCGCCACCGACCGCGTCGACGACGAGCACCTGCGCCATCCGCAGCGCTGGAGCGTGGTCGAGGTGCGGCGCCGCATGATCGTCTACGGCCTGATCAGCAGCGTGTTCGACCTGATCACCTTCGCGCTGCTGTTGCTGGTGTTCGCCGCCGGCGAGGCGCTGTTCCAGACCGCGTGGTTCGTGGTGTCGGTGCTCACCGAGCTGGCGGTGGTGATGGTGCTGCGCACGCGGCTGCCCGCCTGGCGCAGCCGGCCGAGCGCGCTGCTGGTCGGCTCGACGGTCGTCGTGGCCGTGGTCTCGGTGGCGCTGCCCTACACCGGGCCGCTGGCCGCGCTGCTGGGCTTCGTGCCGCTGCCGGCGCCGCTGCTCATCGCCTCGCTGGCCATCGTGGCGGCCTACCTGGTGCTCACCGAAGCGATGAAGCGCCTGTTCGAGCGCCGCTATATCAGGCGACAGAGCGCGCCTTCACGCGCGCGCCGTCGCTGAGCCCGGCCGGCGGATAGACGATCACCGTCGCGCCGTCGGCGACGCCGCTCTTGATCCACGCCTGCGTGCCGTTGCGCGCGCCGATCTCCACCGGCACCTGCTTGGCGCGCCCGCCGTCGAGCACGAACACCGCCGAGCCGCCTTCGGGCCGCGGGAACACCGCGCTCACCGGCACGCGCAGCACCTGCGGCAACGCGAGCGTGACCACGCGCACGCTGACGCGGTAGCCGTCACCGAGCGCGGCCCATTGCGCGTGCGGCGTGACGATGTCGATCAGCACGTTGACGCGCTGCTCCTCGACGCCGAGCGCCGAGATCTTGGTGAACGCCGCAGGCTCGACGCGCCGCACGCGGCCTTCGAGCGTGCCAGGGCCGCCCCAGCGCTCGATGCGCACGCGGCTGCCCGGCGTGGCGCGCAGCGCGTCGGTGGTCAGCAGCTCGGCCACGATGTCGAGCCGCGCGGTGTCGCCGACGTCGATCAGCGGCGCGCCCAGTGTCACGGTGGCCTCGCTGGTCTGGTGCAGCTTCAGCACGCGGCCGGCGACCGGCGAGCGCACCTCGAACGCGCGCGCGCCGGCGGCCTGCGGCCGCAGCGCCGACAACGCGGCGCGCGCCACCGACAGCTCGTGCGTGGCCACGTGGTGGTCGCCGGCGGCGGCCTCGACTTCCTTCTGCGCCGCGGTGACGGCGAGCCGGTCGTTGTCGAGCTTGGTCGGCGCCACGAAGCCTTGCTGCGACAGCTGCTCGCTGCGCTTCAGCTCGAGCTGCGCCTGGTCCTGAGCCACCTTGGCGCGGTCGATGCGGGTCACCGCGCGCTGCACGTTGGCCTCGGCGGCCTGCACGCGCGCGCCCAGCTCGCGCGCGGTGCGCTCGTCGATCATCGGCGACAGCACCGGCGTGAGCGTGGCCACCACCGCGTCGGCGGTCACCGCGTCGCCCTCGCGCAGCGTGATGCGAGCCAGCCGCCCGGCCAGCGGCGCCGACACCACGTAGCGATCGGCCAGGCGGGTCTTGCCGTCCTCGTCGATCGTGGTTTCGAAGGCGCCGCTGTCGACGCGCGCCACCTCCACCTCGGCCGGCCGCGGCGCGAACGCCCAGGCCAGCAGCGCCACCGCGGCGACGCTGCCGCCGGCGATCCAGATCATCGTGGTCTTCTTCATCGTCATTCCCTCGTCTTCAGCGCCGCCACCATGTCGAGCCGGTCGATGCGCCGGCGCACCACCAGCGCGCTGGCAATCCCCGCGGCAAGCACGACGATCGCCGCCCAGGCGTAGGTGCGCGCGCGGATCACCACCGGGAACTGGAACTGGTCGCTGGCGAGCAGCCCGGCGATGGCGTGCACCAGCGCGTTGCCGAGCAGCATGCCGATCGGCAGCGCCAGCGCGATCACCAGCGCCAGCTCGCCGAGCAGAAGCGCCGACACCTCGGCACGCGAGAAGCCGAGCACGCGCAAGGACGCCAGCTCCCAGGTGCGCTCGGCCAGCGCGATGCGGGCGTTGTTGTAGACCACGCCGACCGCGATCACGACCGCCAGCGACGTGAGGATGGTGCTCATGATGCGCACGTTGCGCGCGCTGATCTCTTCCATGTTGCGCAACAGCGTGGCCTTGCTGAACGCGCCCACCACGCGCGGCATCGCCTTGGTCGCCTCCAGCAGCGCGGCCTCGCGGCCGCGCTCGACCGCGAGGGAGAACCAGTTGGCCATCTCGTCTTCCTGCAGCAGGCGGTTCAGCGCACGTTGCTCCATGTAGGTATTCAGGCCCATCATGTCGCGCACCGTGGCGGCGAGCCGCACCGCGACCGTGCGCTGGCGGCCCTCGAGGATCTCGACGTCGACATGGTCGCCGACGCGCAGGCCGAGCTTGGCGGCCAGGCGGTCGCTCATCACCAGGCCATCGTCGTCGAGGCGCGAGGCCTCGTGGTTGTCGACGTCGATGATGCGCGTCAGCTGCGCGTGCGCCGGATGGCCGCGGATCATCGCGCGCTCCTGGCGGTGGCCGTTGATGAAGCGCACCTGCACGTCGCGGCCCGATTCGACCTGCAGCACGCCGGAGCGCCGCGCCAGCTCGTGGCGCGCGCGCGCCGGCGCCGGGTCGGTCAGCCAGACGATCACGTCGCTCCTCATGCCGACGTTGAACTGCGAATCGACGATGTAGTCGATCGCGTCGCGGAAGAAGTTGCCCATCACGACGATCGCCACCGACGCCGCCACGCCGGTGATCGACAGCGCGCTGCGCAGCGGCCGGCGCTCGAAGTTGCGCAGGATCATGCGCAGCGCGGGCGACAGCGCGGTCAGGCCCAGCCGCTCGGGCAGCGTGCGCCGGTAGCGCCCCGGCGCGGGCGGCCGCATCGCCTCGGCCGGCGCCAGCCGCACCGTGGCGAAGATCGCGTTGAGCGTGCCGGCGACCGCGGTGGCGAAGGTGATGCCCGCTGCGATCACCAGCAGCGACGGCGCGATGCGGTGCTCGAAGCTCGGGAAGAAGAAGAACTCGGCGTAGATGCCGGTGAGATAGGTGCCGAAGCGGTCGCCGACGAACACGCCCAGCACCAGCCCGATGCTGACGATCACCAGCACCAGCTTCAGGTAGTGCGCGGCGATCGCGCGGTTGGTGTAGCCGAGCGCCTTCAGCGCGGCGATCTGCTCGCGTTGCGTGGCCACCAGGCGCGACACCACCACGTTGAGCAGGAACGCCGCCACGCCGAGGAAGATCGACGGCAGCACGGTGCCGAGCACGCGCTGCTCGTTGATCTCGTTGTCGAGCATCCCGTGCGAGTTCTGGTCCTTGCGGCCGTAGGCCAGGCGCCCGCCCCACGGGCTCAGGCGCTGCTGCAGCGAGTCGATCACCGCGCGCTCCGACGCGCCGGGTGCGAGCTTGACCGCCACGCGGTTGAAGGTGCCCTTCATGTCGTAGGCCGCGGCCAGCGCCTCCTGGTCGACCCAGAACACGCCGAAGCCGCGCAGGTCGGGCATGCCGAACATGCCGGCGAAGATGAATTCGGGCGACAGCGCGATGCCGACGATGCGCAGCGTGCGCTGGCGGCCGTTGATCAGCGCACCGACGTGCGAGCCGGGCACGAGGTGATGCGCATTGGCGAAACCCACCGACACCAGCGCGTCGATCGCGCCGCCGGCACGTGTTTCGCCGCTGGCGGCTTCGAGGCCGCGGCCGCGGTGCAGCGTCAGGCGGTTCATGCGCGGCGCATCGCGCAGGTTCACGCCGATCAGCTGGCCGATGATGGGATCGGTGAGGCCTTCGATCTCGATGCGCACGATCTGCTCGATCGTGGTTTGCACGTCGGCCACACCGCTCACTTGGCGCAGCACCTCGGCCTGCGAATCGGGCGCGCGCTTGACGCCGGCAAACACGTCGGCGAACCGGCCCTGCGCGTAGAAGCGATCGCGCGCCAGCGCCAGCGAATCGACCGCCGACAGCGTGGTCAGGAATGCGCCGACGCCGCTGGCCACCACCAGCGCGATCGTCAGCGCCTGGCTCCACATCAGGCGCAGGTCGCGTAGGAGTTTGCGGTCGAGGGCTTTCATCGGTGGTCAGCCTGCTTCGTGCTTCGTTCGAGCGAGGCAAAGGCGGGTTCGGGCGGTCCTGGGCACTTCAATGAGGCGCCCCTGCGCTTCGCGCAGGGGTTCCCTGCGGTGCTCGGTCTGCGAGGGCGGCTGCGGAACTGCCTTGCAGGCCGCGCTGGCGCCTGCAGGCGCCAGCCGCTCGCGAGGCGAAGAGCCGTCCGCAGTGGACGGCTCTTCGTCCACGCTCGCCCCTCGCACGGCCGCGACGCTCCTGGCGGAGTGCCGCTGCGCTCGGAGCTCGAAGTCCTCGCCGACCCGTCGCCTTACGGCGATGGGCAACCTTCGCCCGCCTGCGCTTCTCGGCGCCTCATGGGCGCGCCCAGTCCTGCCCCAACCCACCTTTGCCCAGCACCGTTGGTGGCGTGCGCCGACGGCAGCGAGCACCACAGCGGAGTCGGCGGTGCAGGCGCCGACCGACCCAGTATGAGCCCCCAGCGGGTACCGCCCGCCGCGCCGCTTCGATGCTGCGACGACAATTGACCTCACCACGCCAACTCCGCAGGCGACAGCTTCTTCTCGTTGGCCACCACGCTCGCCACCCGTCCATCCCCCAAACGAATCACGCGATCGGCCATGCCTGCGATCGCCGCGTTATGCGTGATCACCACCGTCGTCGTGCCGAGTTCGCGGTTGATGCGCTCGATCACCTCCAGCACCAGCTTGCCCGTCTGGTAGTCGAGCGCGCCGGTGGGCTCGTCGCACAGCAGCACGTCGGGCTGCTTCACGATCGCGCGTGCGATTGCCACGCGCTGCTGCTCGCCGCCCGAGAGTTGCGCCGGAAAATGGTCGCGCCGCGGCGTCAGGCCCACGCGGTCGATGGCCTCGTCCACCGGCATCGGGTGCTCCACGATGTCGGTCACCAGCGCCACGTTCTCGCGCACCGTGAGGCTCGGGATCAGGTTGTAGAACTGGAACACGAAGCCCACGTGCTCGCGCCGATAGGTCGTGAGCTCGGCCTCGCTCGCGCCGCTGAGCAGATGGTCGCCGAAGCGCACCTCGCCTTCGCTGGGCACGTCGAGCCCGCCCAGAATGTTGAGCAGCGTGCTCTTGCCGCTGCCCGATGGCCCCAGCAGCACCACGAACTCGCCGCGATGGATCTCGAGATCCACACCGGCCAGCGCGTGCACCGCCACCTCGCCGTTGCGGTAGACCTTGGCGAGGCCGCGCGCAGCGAACACCGGAGTGCGATCGGCCGTCATCGAGCGATGGTGCAGTGCCGTCACCCGGAATGCCTTGACCACTCTCAAGCCACGGGTCGGCACCGGCCTGCCTGCCCGCACCAATAATGGGCCGATGACGACGCCTTGCGTTGACGCAAACGCCTGGTTCGCCGCGCGCGGGTGGGCGCCGTTTGCGTTCCAGCGCGAGGTGTGGGCGGCGATGGCGCGGGGCGAGAGCGGCCTGCTGCACGCCACCACCGGCAGCGGCAAGACCTATGCGGTGTGGATGGGCGTGCTCGACCGCGCTGCTGCTGCTCGCGCGGGCCTGCAGGCGATCTGGCTCACGCCGATGCGCGCGCTGGCGGCCGACACCGCGCGTGCGCTCGAGCTGCCGCTGGCCGAGCGTGCGCCGCACTGGACGGTAGGCCTGCGCACCGGCGACACGCCTACGGCCGAGCGCGCGCGGCAGGACAAGTTGCTGCCCACCGCGCTGGTGACCACGCCCGAATCGCTGACGCTGCTGCTGACGCGCCCCGATGCGCGCGAACGGCTCGGCGGCGTGCATACCGTGATCGTCGACGAGTGGCACGAGATGATCGGCAACAAGCGCGGCGTGCAGGTGCAGCTCGCGCTCGCGCGGCTGAAGCGCTGGAACCCGGCGCTGATGGTGTGGGGCCTGTCGGCCACGCTCGGCAACCTCGACGAGGCGATGCATGCGCTGCTCCGCGGCGCCGATGGTGCGCTGGTGCGCGGCCGCATCGACAAGCAGCTGGTGATCGACACGCTGCTGCCGCACGAGCCCGGCCGCTTCTCGTGGGGCGGCCACCTCGGCGCGCAGATGGAGCAGCCGGTGGTGGCCGAGATCGAGCGCAGCGGCACCACGCTGGTCTTCACCAACGTGCGCTCGCAGGCCGAGACGTGGTACCAGATGCTGCTGCGCGCGCGGCCCGAATGGGCCGGGCAGATCGCGCTGCATCACGGCTCGCTCGATCGCGCCACGCGCGACTGGGTCGAGGCCGGGCTCAAGGCCGGCACGCTCAAGGCGGTGGTGGCCACCTCGTCGCTCGACCTCGGCGTGGACTTCCTGCCCGTGGAGCGCGTGCTGCAGATCGGCTCGGCCAAGGGCGTGGCGCGGTTGCTGCAGCGCGCCGGCCGCTCGGGCCACCAGCCCGGCCGCGCCAGCCGCGTCACGCTGGTGCCGACCAACACGCTCGAATTGGTCGAGGCGGTGGCCGTGCGCCGCGCTGCGCTGGTGCAGCGCGTGGAGCAGCGCTTCGCACCCGACAAGCCGCTCGACGTGCTGGTGCAGCACCTGGTGAGCATGGCGCTCGGCGGCGGCTTCATGGCCGACGAGCTGTTCGCCGAGGTGCGCTCGGCCTGGAGCTACCGCGCGCTCACGCGCGAGGAGTTCGACTGGGCGCTCGACTTCGTGACGCGCGGCGGCTCGAGCCTGACGGCGTATCCGCAATACCACCGCGTGGTGCAGGGCGACGACGGCAGCTGGCGCGTCACCGACCGCGGCATCGCGCTGCGGCATCGGCTGCAGGTGGGCACGATCGTGAGCGAATCGTCGATGCTGGTGAAGTGGGTGAGCGGTGGCACGCTGGGGCAGATCGAAGAGAGCTTCATCGCGCGGCTGAAGAAGGGCGACCACTTCGTGTTCGCCGGCCGCGTGCTCGAATACGTGCGCACGCACGAGATGGTGGCGCAGGTGCGCAAGGCGACCAAGAAGTCCGGCATCGTGCCGGCCTGGGCCGGCGGCAAGATGCCGCTGTCCAGCGAGTTGGCCGACGCCACGCTCGACGTGCTGCACGGCGCGCGGCAGGGCGACTGGCTCGACCCCGAGCTGCAGGCCGCGCGGCCGATGCTCGAGGCGCAGCAGCGCCTGTCGCGCCTGCCCACGCCGGGCACGCTGCTGGTGGAGCAGTTCCGCTCGCGCGAGGGGCATCATGCGTTCGTCTACCCCTTCGCCGGGCGCTACGTGCACCTCGGGCTGGCGAGCCTGCTGGCATGGCGGCTCTCGCGCGAGGCGCCCAACACGTTCTCCTTGAGCGTCAACGACTACGGCTTCGAGCTGCTGGCGGCTGAAGCGCTCGATCTCGCGCCGCTGGTGAGCGGCCACGTGCTCGGCGACGACAGCTTGCTCGACGACGTGCTCGCCAGCCTCAACTCCGGCGAGCTGGCGCAGCGGCGCTTTCGCGAGATCGCGCGCGTGGCCGGGCTCGTGTTCACCGGCTACCCCGGCGCGCCCAAGAGCACGCGGCAGTTGCAGGCGAGCTCGAGCCTGTTCTACGAGGTCTTTCGCAAGTACGACCCCGCCAATCGCCTGCTCGGTCAGGCAGACGCCGAGGTGCTGGCGCAGGAGCTCGATATCCGCCGCCTCGCCGCCAGCCTGAAGCGCATGCGCGGCCAGCGCATCGAACTCGCGGCCCTGCGCGCACCGAGCCCGTTCGCGCTCGCGCTGATGGTGGAGCGCTTTCGCGAGCAGCTCAGCACCGAGAAGCTCGCCGACCGGCTGCAGCGCATGATCGGCGAGGCGCAGGCCGTGCTCGACGAGCCTGCGCGCGAGGTGTCGCCGCGCCGGCGGCGCAGAATCGGCGCATGAGCGTGCGGCGATGCCGATGAACCGCGTGATGAACCTGCTGCGCCGCGCCGACACCGCGCGCCTGGCCACGCATCTGCTCGCGCTGTGGAAGCTCTTCCAGCATCGCGAGACGCCGTGGCTGGCCAAGGCGGTGGCCGTGGCGGTGATCGCCTACGCGGTGAGCCCGATCGACCTGATACCGGATTTCATCCCCGTGCTCGGCTTGCTCGACGATCTGATCGTGCTGCCGCTGGGCATCGCGCTGGTGGTGCGCCTCACGCCCAAGGCGCTGTGGCAGGCGCGGCTGGCCGAGGCCGAGCAGGGCGCCGAGAAGCTGCCGCGCATGGTGTGGGGCGCGGTGATCGTGATCGCCGTGTGGCTGGTGGTCGTGGTGCTGTTCGCTGCCTGGCTGCTGCGCTGGGTGATCCGGGCCGATTGATGGGCCGCCGCGCGCAGACCGCCCTCGTGCGAATCGGCCTCGCGCTGTGCGGCCTGCTGGCCGCGTGTGCGTGCGCGGCGATGAGCGGCGTCGTCACGCGCGTCACCGACGGCGACACGTTGTGGGTGCGTCCGCTCGAAGGCGGCAAGCCGCGCAAGCTGCGCGTGCAGGGCATCGACGCGCCCGAGCGTTGCCAGAGCGGCGGCCGCGAGGCCACGGCGCGCATGAAGGCGCTGGTGCTGGGGCAGACCGTGCGCGCGCAGGAAGGCCCGATCGACAACCACGGCCGCCGGCTGGTGCGCCTGATGCGGGGCGACACCGACATCGGCGCGCAGCTGGTGCGCGAAGGCCACGCGTGGAGTTACCGCTGGCGGTACGACCTCGGGCCCTACGCCGCCGAGGAGCGCGAGGCGCGCGCCGCGCGCCGCGGCGTGTTCGCCGACCCGGCAGCGATCACACCGCGCGAGTTCAGGCGGTTGCATGGGCCGTGCCGTTGACGCTCTCGCGCCGCGCGAGCCGGTGCGCTACGGCCGGCCAGGCGGGTTGTCGGGTACGCGTCGCCCATTCCCCGTTGCCGTCGCGGCGCGCCAATCGGCCAGCAGGCGCCGATACCACAGCGCGCTCGCCTTGGGCGTGCGCTGCTGCGTCGCGTAGTCGACGTGCACGATGCCGAAGCGCTTGGTGTAGCCGGAGGACCATTCGAAGTTGTCCATCAGGCTCCACACCATGTAGGCGTCCACCACGGCGCCGTCGTCGCGCGCGTCGGCCACGGCGCCGATGTAGCGGCGCAGGAAGTCGATGCGATCGGCATCGTCGACCGCGCCGCCGGCGAGAACGTCCCTGAACGCGGCGCCGTTCTCGGTGATGCGCATGCGCCGCGGCGCGTAGTCGCGCTGCATGCGCCGCAGCAGCCGCGCCAGGCCGTCGGGGCAGATCTCCCAGCCCATGTCGGTGACCGGCAGGCCCTGCGCCGCGGCATCCCAGCTGTCCGCGGCGCTGACCACGCTGCGCGTGTAGTTGTTGATGCCGAGGAAGTCCAGCGGCTGCGCGATCGCCGCCAGGTCGCCCTCGCGCACCGCGGGGGTGTCGTCGCCGAGCACGGCGATCACGTCGTCGGGGTAGCGGCCGTGGAACAGCGGGTCGCAGTACCAGCGCAGCGCGAGGCCGTCTTCCACGCGGGCCTGGGCGACGTCGGCTGCGCCATCGGTGGCGGGCTCGGTGGACGACAGGTTCAGCACGATGCCGAGTTCCGCCGCGCAGCCGTCGTCGCGCAGCGCGCGCAGCGCCAGGCCGTGGCTGAGCAGCAAGTGGTGGGCCACCTGCAGGGCGACGCGGCGCGAGGTCTGGCCCGGCGCGAAGATGCCGCGCTCATGGCCGAGCACCGCGATCACCCAGGGCTCGTTGTGCGTGGCGATCGACGCGCAGCGCGCGCCCAGCCGCCGCGCGATGCCGCGCGCGTAGTCGACGAAGTGCTGCACCGTCTCGCGCGCGGCCCAGCCGCCGCGCTGCTGCAGCGTCTGCGGCAGGTCCCAGTGGTTGAGCGTCAGGTGCGGTGCGATGCCGCGCGCGCGCAGGCCGTCGACCACGCGTTCGTAGAAGCGCAGCCCGGCTTCGCTCCAGGCGCCGCGGCCGTCGGGCTGCACGCGCGGCCACGACACCGAGAAGCGGTAGGCGTTGACGCCCAGCGAAGCGATCAGGTCGAGGTCCGCATCGAGGCGATGCACGTGGTCGCACGCCACGTCGCCGTTGCTGCCGTCGGCGATCGCGCCGGGCACGCGACAGAAGCGGTCCCAGATCGATTCGCCCTTGCCGTCTTCATGCGCCGCGCCCTCGATCTGGAACGCGCTGGTGGCCACGCCCCAGATGAAGTCGCGCGGGAAGCGCGCGGCCAGATCGGCATCGGATTCGGCGGCGGTCAGGTCGGCGGTGGTGGTCATCGGTTTGCGCAGCGGGGCAAGCCGGCAGCGTGTCGCCGGCTGTGAACGAGTGTAGGGGCTTGGCTCCTCGGGTCGGGGTCGTGGCGGCGTGGTGGAGATGGCTGCACGCAGACCGCGTTCGATACACTGCGCCACACACCCGCCCCGGGGCGCGCGCCGAGGAATCGATCGATGAAGACCACAATCGTTTTCGCAACCCTGGTCGTCGCGTCGGCCGCACAGGCCGAAGCGCCGAAGAACGCGCTCCTCGTCGACCACTCGGTGGAGCGCCTCATCGATGCCAAGGCGGCGCGCGCCGTGTTCGCCGAGGGCATCCCGGCCAGGGTGTGGAAGCTCTACCCGGCCAGCAAGTGGGGCTGGGCGAGCCAGGTCGAAGGCGGCATCACCGGCAGCGGCACCTGCGTGGTGACCGCGCGCGCGATGATCGCGCCGCTCACGGCGACGCGGAAGCTGCTGTTCACGCCCGAGAAGATGGCGACCACCTTCGACGCCGTGCCCGGCGCCACGGCCGAGCAGTGCCGGCAGGTGGCCCGCGACAAGCTCAAGGAGGCGGTCGAGGCGGTGGTCTCCAGCCTCGTGAAGTCGGGCTGACGCCGCCGGGGCCCGTGCACGAGCGGCCCGGCTCGATCCCCGTGGTTCGATGACGCGCGTTCTTCGCCTCACGCTGTTGTCGTTGCGTGACCTGCTGGCCACCGCCGGCCCGTTCGTGCTGCTGGCGCTCGTGCTGCTGCTGCTGGCCTACTGGCTGCTCGACCCCACGCCGCCCAAGCGCGTGACGCTGGCCACCGGGCAGGAGCGCAGCGACTATGCCGAATTCGGCGCGCGCTACGCCAAGGCGCTGCAGCGCGACGGCATCACCGTGGTGCAGCGGGGCACGCACGGCGCGGCCGAGAACCTGGCGCTGCTGCGCGATGCCGCGTCGGGCGTCGACATCGCGTTCGTGCAGGGCGGCGTCGACGAGGCGGGCCGCGCCGACCCGCGCGACGAGGACCTGGTCTCGCTCGGCAGCCTGTTCTACGAGCCGGTGTGGCTGTTCTACCGCGAGGACGCCGCGCAGCGGCTGTTGAGCGCCCCCAGGGCCGGGCCAGCCCGGCCCGCCCCCCGTGGGGGTTCAAGCAAAGTGGCGGAGCCACATTTGCTTGAGAAAGCGCCCGTGCTCGCCAGCCTGGCGCAGCTGCCGGGCTGGCGCATCAACGTCGGCACGCCCGGCAGCGGCGTGCCGCAGCTGATGCAGCGCCTGTTCGACGCCAATGCGCTCGACGTGAAGGCGATGACGCTGCTGCAGCGCGAGCAGACGCCGGCGGTGGTGGAGTTCCTCGACGGCAGCATCGACGCGCTGGTGTTCGCCTCGGCGCCGGAATCGCTGATGGTGCAGATGCTGCTGCGCACGCCCGGCGTGCGGCTGTTCGACTTCGCGCAGAGCGAGGCCTATGCGCGGCGCTTCGCGTTCCTGAGCCCGGTGGTGCTGCCCCGCGGCATCGTCGACCTCGCCGCCGACCGCCCCGGCGCCGACGTGCACCTGGTGGCGCCCACGGCGACGCTGGTGGCGCGCAAGGGCACGCACCCGGCGCTGGTGCAGCTGTTCGTGCAGGCGGCGCAGCAGGTGCACGGCGGCGCCGGCTGGTTCCAGCGCAAGGGCGACTTCCCCAACACGCACAACACCGAGCGGCCGCTGGCCGACGAGGCGCAGCGCTTCTACAAGGACGGCGCGCCGCTGCTGCAGCGCTACCTGCCGTTCTGGCTGGCCAACCTGATCGACCGCATGTGGGTGGTGCTGATCTCGATCGTGGCGGTGCTGATCCCGCTGTCGCGCGTGGTGCCGCCGCTGTACAAGTTCCGCATCCGTTCGCGCATCTTCCGCTGGTACGGCCAGCTGCGCACGATCGACGGCGCGATCGGCCGGCGGCCGGCGGCCGAGCTGCTGCGCGAGCTCGACGGCATCGAGCAGCGCGTGGGCCAGATCAGCGTGCCGCTGTCGTACGCCGAGGAGCTGTACGCGCTGCGCAGCCACATCGCCATGGTGCGCCAGCGCCTGAGCGCTGCACCGGCCGCGGCCGGTGCAGCCGTCAATGCCTGAGCTCGGCGCGCTTCATCTCCAGGTAGACCTGCTCGTCGGCCTCGTGCAGCTGCGGCGCGTAGCGCTCGATGGCGGTGATCCACTGCTTCAGGCGGAACTCCTGCTGCTGCGCCGGCGGCTGCGCCAGCGACGCGATGTAGGCCTCGAGCGCGAGGAAGTAGCGCATCGTGTTGCGTTCCACCAGCCCGCGCAGGCCGGTCATGTAGACCGCCTGGCCGTCGGGCTTGCGCTCGGTGACCGTGAAGCCGATCTTCTCGCGCCCGGCGGTGGCGAGGTAGGCCTGCATCGCCATGCGCGAGGCCATGCCGGCCTCGTAGGTGTAGGCCATGTGCACGAAGCTGCGGCCATCGGGCAGCGGCATCGCCTCGACCTCGATGCGGTAGTCGTGCGTGCCGAGCGGCCCCTTGGGCGCGGTGAGCACGGCGTCGACGTAGCCCGCCTGCTGCGCCGGCGCCTGGTAGGCGAAGTCGATGCGCTGCGCCTTCTCGAGCGGGATGTCGTAGCGGCGCGAGATCCACAGCGCCAGCGTGGCCTGCGTGCCGGCTGTGCCGAGCTGGCACTGCTTGTTGTTGAGGTGCAGCATCAGGATGTCGCACCAGTGGCCGACGTTGGGCACCACCTTGGCGATCTGCGCGAACGGCAGCTCCACCACCGCGTAGACGCGGCCGGCGATCGCATCGCCCTGCTGCTGCGATTCGATGACGATCGGCCGCTGCAGCGCACTGGTGCGCAGGGCCTCGCGCAGCGCGGCATGGCGCTCGCGCAGCGCCGCGGCGCCGTCGCCCGGCTGGGCCGTCTGGGCCGCGGCGCCGCACATGCCCAGCGCCACGCATGCACCCGCGCACAGCCCCACGAGCCAGGCCCGCACGGCGGCGCGGCGGTCGCGCGGCTGGGGCGAGCCCCGGTGCGGGGCATGCGGTGGGTGCGGGGCGTGCGGCGGCATCGAGGGCGCTCACCCCGGCCGCGTGCCGAAGGCGTGCGAGCCATTCTAGGTGTCGCGCGCGGCGCGCACACGAGAGCGCGCCGATGTCAAGCCCCCAATGCATCGGTGGCAACCGCGCCGGCGCACGCTATCGTGTGCGGCAGGGGGAGCACGTCGCAGCGCGAAGCGCGTCGCTACCACAGATGCGCCATGCCGTGCCGCTCGAGCGCATCGATAGAATCGCGCGCTTTGGGTTTGCCTGCTGCATGGCTGTCGTCTCGCGTGAGAGTTCCGTTGCGCACCTCGAGCTGAGGAGTGCGGCACTCACGCTGATCGCGGTGGTGCTCAAGACCACCGACCTCGACGCGCTGGCGCGCGAACTCGAGCAGCGCGCGAGCGTGATGCCGGGCCTGTTCGACGACGAGCCGGTGGCCATCGACCTCTCGCGCCTGCGCGACGATGCCGCGCCGATCGACTTCACCGCGCTGCTGGCGCTGCTGCGGCGCCACCGCATGGTGCCGCTGGCCGTGCGCGGCGGCAACGATGCGCAGACCGCCGACGCGCTGGCCGCGGGGCTGGTGGTCGCGCCCGAAGGCGCGCGTGCCGCGCGCGACATGCCGCCCGTGGAGCGCATCGTCGAGGTGCGCGTCCCGCCGCCGCCGCCGCTGGTGGTGCAGCGGCCGCTGCGCTCGGGCCAGCAGGTGTACGCCGAAGGCCGCGACCTGATCATGCTCGCGCTGGTGAGCCACGGCGCCGAGGTCATCGCCGACGGGCACGTGCATGTCTACGCGCCGCTGCGCGGCCGCGCGATCGCCGGCGCCAGGGGCGACACCGAGGCGCGCATCTTCACCACCGCGCTGCAGGCGCAGCTGCTGTCGATCGCCGGCATCCACCGCACCACCGAGAGCCTGCCGCACGGCGTGGCCGGCCGGCCCGCGATGGCGCACCTCGCCGGCGGCGAGCTGCGGATCGTCGCGCTCGAATCCGGCGCCTGAGGCGCCGACCCACCCACCCGAAAAGGATTGCGCTCCCCATGGCCGCCAAGATCATCGTCGTCACCTCGGGCAAGGGTGGCGTCGGCAAGACCACCACCAGCGCCAGCTTTGCCACCGGCCTGGCGCTGCGTGGGCACAAGACGGCGGTGATCGATTTCGACGTCGGCCTGCGCAACCTCGATCTCATCATGGGCTGCGAGCGCCGCGTGGTGTACGACTTCGTCAACGTGATCCAGCGCGAGGCCAACTTGAGCCAGGCGCTGATCAAGGACAAGCACAGCGACAACCTGCACGTCCTCGCCGCCTCGCAGACGCGCGACAAGGAGGCGCTCACGCCCGAAGGCGTCAGGCGCGTGCTCGACGAGCTGGCCGCGATGGGCATGGAGTACATCGTCTGCGACTCGCCGGCCGGCATCGAGAACGGCGCGCTGCTGGCGATGCGCTATGCCGACGAGGCGCTGGTGGTCACCAACCCCGAGGTGTCGTCGGTGCGCGATTCCGACCGCATCCTCGGTTTCCTCGGCTCGAAGACGCAGCGCGCGATCGACGGTGCCGAGCCGGTGAAGGAGCATCTGCTGATCACGCGCTACAACCCGGCGCGCGTGGCCGACGGGCAGATGCTGTCGGTGCAGGACATCGAAGACATCCTGCGCATCCCGCTGATCGGCGTGGTGCCCGAGAGCGAGTCGGTGCTCAACGCGTCGAACCAGGGCGTGCCGGCGATCCACATGAAGGCAAGCGCGGTGTCGGAGGCCTACAAGGACGTGGTGCGCCGCTTCCTCGGCGAGAGCCGCGAGATGCGCTTCACGCAGGCGGCGCGGCCGACGTTCTTCCAGCGGCTGTTCGCGAGGGCCGGCACGTGAGCCGCCGCCGCAAGGAATCGCGGGCCTCTGCCCCGGCGCGCGAAGCCGTCGTCACGAAGACGTGGCTGGATCACCTGCTCTTCTGGCGCCACAAGAAGACCGCGCAGACCGCCAAGCAGCGCCTGCTCGCGGTGCTGGAGGCCGAGCGCGCGGTGCGCGGCGGCTCGCGCCTGCCCGAGTACCTGCCCGCGCTGCAGCGCGAGCTGGTGCGCGTGGTCAGCAAGTACGCCAAGGTGCCGAGCAAGGACGTGCACGTGCGCGTCGAGCGCCGCCGCCACGGCGAGGTGGTGGAGCTGAAGGTCGAGCTGCCCGGCGCTGCGGTGCGCGCGTGAGCCCTTGGGCTTTGCCACAATGCGCTCCGTGTCGGTCGACGTGACGCGGAGGATGCGATGGCCAATCGCGAGCAGCGCAGCAACAAGGAAACCAAGAAACCCAAGAAGGACAAGGTCGGCGGCAAACCGGTGTCGCCGATGCAGCCGCCGATCACCACCGTGGTGCCCGATCGGCACAAGAAGAAGTAGCGCCGCCGCGGCGCGGCCGATCGCGCTCAGCGCCGCGATTCGTCGTCGCTGATCACCGGCAGCGGCCGCGGCGCTTCGGGCGGGGCGGCCTCGGTGCCTGCGGCGGCGGCGGGGGCCGTCATCACGACGGTCGGCAAGTCGCTCGGCACGACGACGATGTCTGCGGCCGCCGCGTCGCTACCGGCGTCGGCGGCTTCCGGTGCCGGCGTGGCCGCGGCCATCACCGGCTGGGCCGCATCGGCGGCCGGCCTGGCGCGCGCCACCAGCGGCACGCCGCCGAGCCAGTAGGCGATGTTCTGCACGTCGAGCGCGCGCTCGGCGGCGGTGGGCGCGCCCATCAGCACCACGTTGACGAGGCGCTCGCCCACGCGCAGCCGCATCGTCAGGCACAGGCCCGCCTCGCGGATGTAGCCGGTCTTGGAGAGCATCACGTCCCAACCGGGCATGCCGACCCAGGCATTGGTGTTGCGCACCTCCCAGGGCCTGCCGGCCACCGTGGTGGCGCTCACTGGCCGGCTGCTCCAGCGCGCGATGTCGGGGTAGCGCGCCGCGGCCTTCAGCACGCGGGCCATGTCTTCGGCGCTCGACACGTTGGCCGGCGACAGGCCGGTGGGCTCCTCGATGTGGGTGGCCTTGAGGCCGAGCGCGCGGATCTTGCGCTGCATCGCCTTCTTGAAGGCGTCGATCCCGGCGCGGTAGGTGCGCGCCAGCGCGGCGGTGGCGCGGTTGTCGGAGGCCACCAGCGCCAGCTCGAGCAGCGTGGCGCGCGGCAGCACGGTGCCCACCGGCACGCCGCTGCGGGTGTGCTTCAGGCGGTCGACGTCGGCGTCGGTCACGCGCAGCTCGTCTTTCGGCGACAGGCGTGCGTCGAGCACCACCATCGCGGTGAGCAGCTTGGTCAGCGAGGCGATCGGCGCGGCCTGCTGCGGCTCCTTGGCGAGCAGCACCTTGCCGGTGGCGTCGTCGATCACCATCGCATGCGCCGAGGCGAGCTCGGGCTCGGGCGCGGCTGCGCCGGCCGGGCCCATCACGGCCAGAGCGGCGAGCAGGATCCACGGTTCGCGGCGCATGCTGCGATATCTACGCGATGCGCCCTGGGCCTGCGAGCCCGATTTGAGGGGTGAATCCCGAACTTGTGGCGGCGACGCCGCAGACGGCGCGCGCCCGGCGCGCGAGCGTTAGCTATGCACGGCGCCGATCGCCTCGTCGAGGATGGCCAGCGCCGCGTCGATCTGCGCCTCGGTGGTCACCAGCGGCGGCGTCAGCGTCAGCACGTGGCCCATCGTGGTCTTGAACGACAGCCCGCGCGCGAGCGCGTGGTACAGCACCTGCTCGGCGGCGTCGGGCGCGGGCGTCTTCGCGGCGCGGTCGCTCACCAGCTCGATGCCGATCAGCAGCCCGTGACCGCGCACGTCGCCGATCAGCGCGTGGCGGCGCTTCATCTCGTGCAGCCGCGCCAGCGCATGCGCGCCCACGCGCGCCGCCTGCTCGACCAGGCCCTCGCGCTCGATCACCTGCAACGTGGCCAGCGCCGCGGCGGCGGTGACCGGGTTCTTCTCGTGCGTGTAGTGGCCGAACGCGTAGGCGCCGGCCACGTCGAGGTCGGCGCGCGCGATGCACGCGGCGATCGGCAGCACGCCGCCGCCGAGCGCCTTGCCGAGCACCACGATGTCGGGCACCGCGGCGTCGTGCTCGGCGGCGAAGAAGCGGCCGGTCTTGCCGAGGCCGGTGGGAATCTCGTCGAAGATCAGCAGCGTGCCGGTGGCGTCGCAGGCCTCGCGCACCGCGCGCCAGTAGCCCGGCGGCGGAATGAACGGCACCGCGCGCGCCGGCTCGGCGATCACCGCGGCCACGTCGCCCTCGCGCTCGAGCACGTAGCGCACCATGCCCGCGCAGGCGAGACGGCAGCGATCGAGGTCGGGCCGGCCCTCCGCATCCACTGCGTGGCCATAGGCGCAGCGGTAGCAGCCGAACGGTGCCACGTGCTCGCTGCCGGGCAGCAGCGGACCCGTTCGCCCGCCGCGGAACAGCGCCTCGCCGCCGACGCTCGAGGCGCCGAAACCGGCGCCGTGGAACGCATCCCAGAAGCTCAGCGTCTTGAAGCGGCCGGTGGCGGCGCGCGCGAGCTTGATCGCGACCTCGACGGCATCGGACCCGCCGGTGGTGAAGAGCAGCTTGCCCTCATGCCCAGTGAGCGCCTTGAATTTCGCGTTCAGCGCCTCGGCCAGTTCCACCGCGCGCTCGCTCGCGAAGCGCCGCGGCGCGAAGCTCAAGGCGTCGAGCTGGGCCTTGATTGCGGCCAGCACGTGCGGATGCGAATAGCCGACGTGGTGCACGTTGTTGCCGTGGAAGTCCATGTAGCGCCGGCCCGCCACGTCTTCGATCCAGATGCCTTCGGCCTTCGCGATGGCGTCCAGGCACGGCGTCGACACCGACTGGTGCAGGAACGCCGCGCTGTCGCGCGCGAGCAGCGTGCGCGTCGCGGTGTCGAGGTGCGTGGCCTGCCATTGTGCGCGGCGCGGCGTCGAGTTGACGTCGCCTTCGCTGGGAGCGGGCTGTGCTGGTCGCGGCTGCTGCTTCATCGGCGGCGATCCTTCATGCCAGGCCCGCGCGCAGAGGCGACACGTCCAGGCGCCGCCCGTTGGGCGGAATGAACGACTCGAGGAAATAGACCGGGTGGCCGCGGCCGGCGCTGGCCGCGCTTTCGAGCAGGAGGCCACGCGTACCGGGCTTGACGCCCATCGCCTTGCACGCCACGGGCTCGAACTTCACCAGAGAGACGTGCTGCTCGATTTCGTTGATAGGCATGGCGAGCGCATCGCCCAGCATCTGCTTCAGGTTCGCGCCGTCCAGCGTGGCGAGCGGCCGCGCGGCGATGTCGGGGAAGGCGCGGGCGTCGAAATAGAAGCGGTTGAACACCACGAACTCGCCGTTGACGCTCAGCTGCCGGTCGATGCGCACGATGTGCGCGCCCTCGTGGCCCAGCCAGTCGACCCACGCACCGGGGCCGCCGACCCGCGTGCGCGACAGCACCTTCGGGAACAGCGGCAGGAAGCGCGGCTCCGTGGCGGTGGCGCGAAAGCGCAGGTGCAGCGGCGCGTCGATCGCACCCTGCCCGTCGGACACGTAGGTGCCGCTGCCCTGGCTGCGCACGACGACGCCGCTGTAGGCCAGGTCGCGCAACGCCCGCTGCACGGTGCCCAGGCTGAAGCGCGTGATGCGCGTGAGGTCGCTCTCCGTCGGCAGGCGTGCGCCCGGCTTCCAGTGGCCGGCCTTGATGGCGGCGTACAAGGTCTCCCGCAGTTGCGCGTACTTGGGCAGCCCCAGCAAGCCCGGCTTGCCGTAGCGGCGCATGAAGTCGCCCGCAGCGGCGGTGTCGATGCTGCTCATGGCCATGGAACCTGGATCGTAGAGGACTTCTGCTACTTGACTAGTACTATATAGGTCTATAGGATTTCACGCATCGACATCGCGCCTCTTGCGTGACAAGGAGTCCCCCGTGCACCTGAAATCCCTGCTCTGCTCGCTCGTCGCCTCTTTCGCCGCCGTGGCGGCGACGCCGGCCTTCGCCGCCGACCCCTGGCCCAGCAAGCCGGTGAAGATCCTGTTCGGCTTCCCGCCGGCCAGCGCCACCGACGTCATCGCGCGCGCCGTGGGGCAGAAGCTGCAGGACAGGTGGGGCCAGCCGGTGGTCATCGAGAACCGCCCGGGCGCGGGCGGCAACCTGGGCAGCGAGCTGGCCGCGCGGGCGCCGGCCGACGGCTACACGATCTTCTTCGGCACCGTCGCGAACGCCATCAGCGCGTCGCTCTATTCCAAGTTGAATTACGACTACCTGAAGGACTTCACGCCGATCACGCTGGTCGCCACCACGCCGCTGGTGCTGGTGGCCCCACCCAGCCTGCCGGTCACGGACATCAAGGGCCTGATCCAGAACGCGAAGGCCCGCCCCGGTCAGCTGAACTTCGGGTCTGGCGGCGTCGGCACGTCCAACCACCTCGCCGGCGAGTTGTTCAAGAGCGCCACCGGAACCGACCTCGTGCACGTGCCCTACAAAGGCACCCCGGCTGCCTACACCGATCTGATGAGCGGCAAGATCGACCTGATGTGGGACAACATCGTCGCGGTCACCCCGCACATCAAGTCGGGCAAGCTCAAGCCCATCGCCGTCACCAGCGCCGCGCGCGCACCTTCCCTGCCCGACACACCCACCATGGCCGAGTCCGGCCTAGCAGGTTTCGAGGCGGTGTCGTGGATCGGCGCGCTGGTGCCTACGGGCACGCCGAAGGAGATCGTCGACAAGATCCACGCCGACCTGGTCGCCGTGCTGCGCATGCCCGACGTGAGTGCGCAGCTGGCGCAGTCCGGCGCCGTCGTCGTGGGCAACAGCCCGGCCCAGTTCGCGGCCTGGAACCGCAACGAGATCGCCAAGTGGAGCAAGGCCGTCCAACTCTCCGGCGCCAAGGCCGACTGACGCCCGCACGGGAAACCGACATGAACACGAACTCGAACCCGCGCACGATCACCGAGCCCGCGCGCGAGATCCCGGTGCTGCTGCAAGCCGACGTTGTGGTGGTGGGCGGCGGCACCACCGGGCCGATCGCGGCGATCGCGGCGGCGCGGCGGCGCGGCAAGAAGGTGGTCCTCATCGAGCGCTTCGGCTCGTTGGGCGGCATCCTCACCCTCGGCCTGAACACCAAGCCCTCGGGCACGCTGCTGGGCGGCATCCCGCTGGAGATCTGGAACCTGGCGCGCGAGGTCGGCGGCGCGGGCGAGGACTACATGGCCACCACCAAGACCGGCGGCGTGAAGATCGCCTCGCCCACCGACCCCGAGGTGATGAAGATGCTGCTGACGCGCCTGTGCGTGGAAGCCGGCGTGCAGATCCTGTTCGAGACCTTCGTCTCCAACCCCGTGGTCGAGAACGGCGCGGTGACCGGCGTCGTCATCGAGGGCAAGGGCGGCCGGCAATTCGTCGGCGCCAAGGTGTTGATCGACTGCTCGGCCGACGCCGACATGGCGGCCAAGGCCGACGTGCCCTTCGTGATGGGCTCGGGCGACAAGGACGCGCGCATGCAGCCGGTGTCGATGTACTTCATCATGAAGAACGTCGACCTGAAGCGCCTGGCCGAATGGGCGCGCGCGTGCGACGACGTGCCGGCGCGCGCCATCCCGGCCGACGACGCGGGCCTGGCCTACGGGCTGTGGCTCACCGGCTTCAACGGCATGCTGCGCCGTTTCCAACAAGAGACCGGTGTGCGCCTGCAGCGCGAGAACATCACGCTGAAGACCGCCGACGGCCAGATGTACGTCAATGCCACGCGCGTGCTCGGCGTCGACGTGTTCTCGCCGGCGCAGTTCACTGCCGCCATCCTCGAGTGCTACCGGCAGATCGAGGGCGTGGTGCGCTTCCTGAAGGAGCGCGTGCCCGGCTTCGAGGCCGCGCGGCTGGGCCAGGTGTCGCCGATCCTGGGCGTGCGCGAGACGCGCCACATCCTCGGCGAATACACGCTCACCGGCCGCGACTCGCGCGGCGAGACGCGTTTTGCCGACAGCATCGCGGTGGATGCCTCGGCGCTCGACATCCACGACCCCAAGGGCGGCGACGTCGACTTCCAGAGCATGCCGCCCTACGAGATCCCGTACCGCTGCCTGGTGCCGCAACGCGTCGAGCAACTCCTGGTCGCCGGACGCTGCATCTCGGCCGACCACGAGGCGCACGCGCGCTCGCGCAACATGCCGGCGTGCATGTCGATCGGCCAGGCCGCCGGCGTCGCGGCGGCGATCGCGATCGAGGAAGGCGTGACGGTGCGCAAGGTGCCGGTGGCCAAGGTGCAGGCAGCGCTGCGCGACATGAAGATGCCGCTGCATGCCGAAGAGATCAGGGCCTGAGGTGATGGTCGCTGCGGCGCGCACGGTCCAGTACTGGTTCAGCACCGCCAGCCCGTGGGCGTGGCTCGGCAGCGCGCGCTTCATTCGGCTGGCCGGGCGCGCGCAGGCGACAGTGGAGGTGCTGCCGGTCGACCTCGGCGCGGTGTTCGCAGCCACGGGCGGCACGCCGTTCCCGCAGCGCGCCGCTGCACGGCAGAGTTATCGCCAGCTCGAGCTGGGGCGCTGGTCGCGCCGGCTCGGCGTGCCGATCCGCCTCGAGCCGCAACACTACCCCGTCGACCGCGGTCCTTCGAGCCGGCTGGTCATCGCGGCGCGAATCCAGGGCGCCGACGCGCTGGCACTCTCGCATGCCGTGCTGCGCGCGATCTGGTCGGAAGACCGCAACATCGCCGACTGGGGCGTCCTCGAGCAGATCGCGCAGGCGGAGGGCCTTGACGGCGCGCGCCTGGTGCAGGCCGCGCAGCAACCGGCGCTGCAGGCGCTCTATCTCGAGGACACGCGGCGCGCCATCGGCGCCGGTGTGTTCGGCTCGCCGACCTTCGTTGTCGACGGCGAGCGCTTTTGGGGCCAGGACCGCCTCGACTTTCTGGCCGAGCGCCTCGGTTGCGACCTGCGCTGAGGGCCGGCGCTTTCCTCGCGCATCGTCGATGCAGGCCGGCGCCACCGCATACGGCTGCAGCATCAGCGCCGTCTCCAGCGGCTGCATCTGCGCGAACGCGCCCTGTTCGCTGGTGGCGCGCTCGAAGCTCGCGCCGCTGCGCCCACCACCACGCCGATCCGATGGGCCGCGCTGACCGCTTCGGCGCGCGTCGCGACATCGAGCTTGGCGAAGATCGATTCGACGTGATGGTCCACCGTGCGGGCCGAGCGGCTCAAGCGTTGCGCGATCTCCTTGTTGCGCAGGCCCGCGGCCAGCAGCGTCAGCACCGCGACTTCCTTGGTCGTCAGGCCGGCCGGGTGCTGTCGTGTCGTGTCACGCGGGCTGCGTGGCAGGCCGCGCACGCCGGCGCGGCGCAGGCGCAGGCGCACGCGCTCGACCAGCGGCCGCGCACCGAGCGTCTCGAACGTGGTGAGCGCCTCGCGCAGTGCGCCGAGGTCGTCGCCTGCCGTGCGCGCGAGCGCGGCTTCGAAGACGCAACCGCGTTCGCTCCAGGCCGCGGCCGCGGCGCGCCAATCGCCGGCAGCCTCGAGCGCGAACGGATGCGTCGCGCAGAAGTCGGGGATCGGCTCGGCGACCGCGTCGCGATCACCGCAGCGACGCTGCCATGCGATCAGCTCGGCGGCGAAGGCCGGCACCCGCCGCGACAGCGCGAGCGGCAGCGCGGCGGCGACCTCGCTCGCGGCGTCGTCGACCCGGCCTTCGATCCACGCCGCTTCGGCGCGCGCCGCATGCATCGGCGCCAGGCGCTGCAGCGAGCCGCTGCCGGTGGCAAGCGTGCGCGCCTCGTCGAGCAGTTCCCACGCGCCGGGTTCGCCGCGGCGCGCGCATAGCCGTCCGAGCGCGACGAGCGCGCTGATGCGTGCCACTGGCGCGGCGCGCCGATCGTCGAGCACCTCGCGCGCGGTGGCCGCGGCCTCGTCCCAGCGGCCCTGGTGCAGGCGCACGACGGCCAGCCACGCCAGCTGGTACAGACGCGACATGTCGATGTCGCGCTCGGCGCAGAAGGCGATGCCGCGCTGCAGTGCCGTGCCGGCGAGCGCCAGCCGGTGCGTCTCGGCGCAGCCCGATCCGAGGTTCAGCAGCGACGACGCGACGGCGGTGTCGTCGTCGCGCGCTTCGGCCAGCGTCAGCGCGCGCTGCAGATGGTCGATGCCGTCGTCGCCCGGCTCGGTGGAGACGAGCACGCTGCCGATGACGATGTGCGCCTGCACGATCGACGCGGCGTCGCCGGCGGACTCGGCGCGGCGCAGCACCTCGCGCGCCAACGTCAGCGCCGCTTCGTTGTCGTTGCTCATCATGCGCAGCGCGGCGACGTGGCGTTGCACGAAGATCACCGCCGCCGGGTCGACGCCGGGCGCGGCGATGCGCTGCGTCGCCGCGTCGGCGGCGACCGCGGCTTCGTCCTGGCGCGCCGCGGCCGCCAGCCACAGGCCGCGCCGCGCGAGTGCCATGGCCTCGTGCGATGCGTCGCCGAGCCGGCGCCAGGCGTGCACGGCGTCGTCTTGCGCGGCCAGCGCATCGGTCAGGCGGCCGCAGACGCGACACTCGGTGGCGTAGGCGTCGAGCAGCGGCGCGCGCTCGGCGTCGCCTGCCGCGTGCGCGAGCGCGAGCGCCCATTGCGCGGCCGCCTGTCGATGGGCGCCCTGGCGCGCGGCCTCGTGCGCCGCCGCGGCGGCCCAGCGCCGCGCGGCCGGCGCGTCGCCGGCGCCGTCGGCATGCAGCGCGAGCAGCGCCGGGTTGGCGCGCTCGCCGGCGTCGCGCGCGAGCAGCGCATCCAGCACGCCGCGATGCAGGCGGCGTGCGTGCGTCGGCGTCAGCGCGCGCAGCACCGATTGGCGCGCCAGCTCGTGCCGGAACGCGTACGCCGACGCAGCGCCGCTCAACACGCCGGTGGCGAGGCATTCGTCGATCGCCGCGCTGTCGGCCGCGGTCAGCTCGTGCAGCAGCCACGGCTCGATGCGGGGCCCGGCCACCGCGGCCGCGTCGAGCACGGCACGCGCCGCCGGCGACAGCCGCGCCGCACGCGCGAGCACGGCGTCCTGCACCGTCGCCGGCACCGCGTCGTGGCCGCCCGCGGCGAGCACCTCGGTGACGAAGAACGGGTTGCCCGCGGTCGTGCGATGCAGCTCGGCGGCGTCGCGGTCGCGGCCGGCGCACAGCGCGGCCACCGCCGCCGGCGACAGCGGCGGCAGCGCCAGCCGCGGCGTGCCCGACGTGGCCAGGTCGCCGAGCACCGCGCGCAACGGGTGCGCCGGCACCAGTTCGTCGTTGCGGAAGCTGCCGAGCAGCAGCGATCGTGTGCGCGCCACGCGCCGGCCGACATGGCGCAGCAGGTCGAGCGTGGCCTCGTCGGCCCAGTGCAGGTCTTCGATCACCACCAGCGCGCTGCGCTCGGCCAGCAGCTCCACGAAGGCGACGAACGCGTCGTGCCGCAGCATGCCGCCGCCGCGCCACGCGGCCAGCGCGCCGCGCGCCTGCAGCGCGATGTCGTCGAGCGGCGCCAGCGGCCGCGGTGTGGCGAGCGCCTCGCAATGGCCCCAGTACACCGGCGTGCCGCGCGGCAGCGCGTGCGCGAATGCGCGCAGCACCGTGGTCTTGCCGATGCCGGCCTCGCCCTCGACGAAGGCGAGCTGCCCCGGCCCGGTGCAGGCGCCAGCCCACAGCGCCTGCAGCTGCGCCAGCACGCCGTCGCGCTCGAGAACCGCCATCGCCAGCCCCCGCGCGGAGCGCGCCGCACGCGTCCGATGCGCGCGGCGGCTTGTCCGCTCCAGCGGCGATGCTAGTTCAGTCTCGGCGCAACCTTCCGCCCCTACCGCGGCGAAGGAGATTTCAACGCGACCTCCTATCGACCCGCCACGGTGCCCCTCGCGGCCAGTGCACGTGCGCCGAGCACGATGCGGCCGTCGCCCTGCAGCGGCAGCTCGGCGCGGATGGCGTCGCGCAGTCGGTCACGCGCGGCCGCGCTCAGGCCCACGGCGTGCGCCGGCGCCGGGCCCTGGCCGCCGAGGAAGGGCAGCCAGTAGTCGTCGAAGTCGGCGAACACCAGCGGCAGCTCGATCGCCGACACGCTCACCTGCATCAGGCCGGCGGCGGTGAACGCCGCGGCCAGCGCGTCGGGATGGCACAGGGCAAACCGCTCGCCCTGGTGCTGGCCCGGCGCCACCAGCTGCAGCCGCGCCGCGGCATCCCAGTAGCGGCGGATCAGGTCCATCTTGCGTGCGTAGTCCCACACGCACGCCGCGACGCAGCCGCCGGCGGCCGTGACGCGGACCATCTCGCGCAACGCGGCGGGCGCGTCGGGTACGAAGTTCAACACCAGCGACGCCGCCGCGACGTCGACCGCCGCAGCCGACAGCGGCAGCGCGTCGGCCGGCGCACGATGCAGCGCGACGCGCGGCCCGAGCCGCTCGCCGGCGCTGGCCAGGAAGCCGGCCGACGGATCGGCGCCGATCACGCACGCCGGCGCGCACGACTCGACGATCGCCGCGCTGAGCGCGCCGGTGCCACAGCCGACGTCGAGCCAGCGCAAGCCGGCCGGCGCATCGAGCCAGCGCAGGAAGCGCGGCGCCAGCTGCCGGCTCCAGCGGCCCATGTAGCGTTCGTAGGCGTCGCCGCGCTGCCAGCCGTCGGCGCGGGTGTGGTCGTTCATCGCGCGTCACTCGCCGAGAAAGCGCGACACCGCCAGCGCGCCGATGCGCCGACCCATGTCGAGACCGACCTCGGTCGAGAAGCGGAAGTGCACGCCGTCCCAGACGCGGGCATCGCCGACTTCCTGCTCGAAGGCGTCGACGCTCGACCAGCGTCGCTGCGCGCCGCCGGCCGACGCGCTGGTCGTGCTCAGCGCGGGCACGGCGCCGGCGCCCAACTCGGCGCGCACGATCGCGCCGACGACGCCGGCCTGGATGCAATGCGCGCACGGATACTCCGGATGCATCGGCGTGTCGATGAACGGCGTCCACGACGCGTCGCGCTCGGTGGCGTCGTTGCCGTCGAGGTCGCCGTTGCGGATGGCGGTGATCGGACGCCAGAACGCATGGTGGTACTTGGCGTCGTAGATGGCGATCATGGCGTCGTCCAGCGCCTGCGTCAGCGCGGCGAACAGCCGCGCGTTGCGCAGCGTCTCGCGCCCGGGCGCGTCGGCGATGCCGCGCGCGACGCCGTGGTACACCGGCGCCAGCGTCGTCTCCCAGAAGCGCGCGACGGCCGTCTGCTCGGTGCTGCGCTGCGTACTGCGGCGGCCGCCGAGCGCCTTGATCTCGTTGTAGTCGCGCGCCCAGCGCTCGCTCGTCAGCGCCGGCGGCGGGCCGGGGCGGAACTGCGCCGCGCTGCTCAGCAACCACGGCCGGCGCTGCGGCCACTGCGGCACCGCCGGCAGCGCGGTCGGCACGTAGCGGCCGGCGACCGCCAGCGGCCGATACGCCTCTGCGGTCGTGGCGCCGTCGTCAGCGCGCTGCGCGAGAAGCTCGCGCGCCGCACGCTCGCCGATGGCGATGCCGGCCTGCCGCGCCGTGGTGTCGGCGATCGCATCGACCGCGGCGCGGTAGCTCGACTCGACCAGCGCCTGCTGCGCCGGCAGCAGCGCCGTCCACGCCACGCGGTGCGCGGCGGCGATCGCCGCGTCGACCGACGCGTCGGCCGGCGCGTCCAGGCGCAGGCGGCTCGCCGCCGGGTAGCGCCGCGTGATCGCGTTGGCCGCCTCGAACGCGGCGGTGTGCGCGATCGCCATCATGCGCGCCGTGGGCGGCGTGCCGAGGCCCGACGCGACGATGAATTCGCCTGAGCGCTTGTTCCAGTCGGTGACGGCGTCGGCGCGGGCCGCGGACGATGCGGCGAGGGCGAGGGCGAGGGCGAACAGCCACAGCAGCCGGCGCGCGGGCGCGGGGCTGGGAACGGCAGTGGGCATAGGGCGACTCCGGTTCGGGCCCTGCGCGATGCGCAGGCACAGCAGCACGGTAGGTCACCGGCGCCGCCCGATATACGGTGAGATCGCCCAAATTGCCGGCGCCGGCCACGTGCCGAGCGCCGGCATGCCCGTGCTCAAGCCGCCATCGCCCTCGGCGTCGCGCGCTCGATGATCGCCGCGCAGTCGACGCCGCGCGGCAGCGTGCCGAACAGGCGCTGCCCGGTGCCTTCGAGCCGCGACGCGCAGAAGGCATCGGCCACGCCGGCCGGCGCATGCTGCACCAGCAACGCGGCCTGCATCGCCAGCGCCATGCGGTCGACCACGTCGCGCGCCCGGTATTCCATCTCGGCGTGGTCGGTGAACTCGTTGCGCAGCGCCGCCACCCAGCGGTCGAGCAAGGCATGGCTGCCGCGCGCTTTGTCGAGTTCGGCGAAGAAGGCGCCGATCACCGCCGGCGTCTTGTGCATCGCGCGCAGCACGTCGAGGCACTGCACGTTGCCGCTACCCTCCCAGATCGCGTTGACCGGCGCCTCGCGGTACAGGCGCGGGAAGGGGCCGTCTTCCATCACGCCGCTGCCGCCGATGCATTCCATGGCCTCGGCGGCGTGCTGCGGCGTGCGCTTGCAGATCCAGTACTTGCCGACGGCGGTGACCAGCCGCACCAGCGCGTCCTCGTGCGCATCGCTGCGGTGGTCCAGCGCGCGCGCCAGGCGCATCGTCAGCGCCAGCGAGCCTTCGTGCTCGAGCACCAGGTCGGCGAGCACGTTCTGCATCGCCGGCTGCTGGTTGAGCACGCGGCCGAAGGCCGAGCGCACGCTGCAGTGGTGCAGCGCCTGCGCCACCGCCGCGCGCTGGCCGGCCGTCGAGCCGACCATGCAGTCGAAGCGCGTCATCGCCACCATCTCGATGATGGTGCGCACGCCGCGGCCTTCGTCGCCGACCATCCAGGCCAGCGCGCCGCGCAGCTCGGTCTCGCTGCTGGCGTTGGAGACGTTGCCCATCTTGCGCTTCAGGCGCAGCACCTGCAGCGGGTTCTTGGTGCCGTCGGGCCGCCAGCGCGGCAGCAGGAAGCACGAGAGGCCGCCGGGTGCCTGCGCCAGCACGAGGAAGGCATCGCACATCGGCGCCGAGACGAAGTACTTGTGGCCCACCAGCTCGTAGGCGGCGCCGGTGCCGCGCGCGGCACCGAGCGGGTAGGCGCGCGTGGTGTTGGCGCGCACGTCGGAGCCGCCTTGCTTCTCGGTCATCGCCATGCCGATCGTCAGGCCCGCCTTCAGCGCATCGGGCACGTTGCGCGGGTCGTAGCTGCGCGCGGTGATCTTCGGCAGCCACGCCTTCGCGAGCGCCGGCGTGGTCTGCAGCGCCGGCACGGCGGCGAAGGTCATCGTGATCGGGCAGCCGTGGCCGGCCTCGGCCTGCGTCTGGATGTAGACGTGGGCCGCGCGGGCCACGTGCGCGCCGGGCTTCGGCTCGGCCCACGGCGACGCGTGCAGGCCGTGCTCGATGGCCGTGCGCATCAGCTGGTGGTAGGCGGGGTGGAACTTCACCAGATCGAGGCGGCGGCCGAAGCGGTCGTGCGTTTCGAGCAGCGGCGGGTTCTGGTTGGCGAGCACGCCCAGCTCGAGGTACTCGGCCGAGCCGACGAGGCGCCCGAAGCGGCCGAGCGCGTCGTCGGCCCAGGCCGCGCCTTCGCGCTGAACCGCGTCGACCAGCGCGCGGTCTTCGCGGTAGAGGTCGAGGTTTTCCAGCTCGGTGCCGAGGTTGATGGGTTCGTGCGTCTCGGCCAGGTAGACATGCGAGGGCGTCAGCTTGTCGGGTGCGTTCATCGGGCGAACTCCTCTTGGGCAATGGCAGGTTCCGCCTTGGCGGATGCTCCCGCGCCGGCGCGGGCACGGGTCAGGAAGCGTTGCCAGATCGTCTGGCCGGCGTCGTCGAAGCGGGCGACGGTGCGAATGAAGCGCGCGCGCGCGCCGGCGTCGACCAGCGGCGCGGGCAGCAGCGGGTCGAACACCAGGCTGCGGATCGCGGCATGCCCCAGCTCGAAGGCCTGGCGTGCGGCGCGGTCGAGCGGCAGCGCGCGTGCGTTGTCGAGCCAGGCCGCGAGCCGGGCCGTGGTGCGGCGGTAGTGGGCGTCGAGTGCGGCGGCGTCCCACAGCGACATCGCGCGTTCGTTGTCGGCCGGCGCCAGCTCGCCGAGCGCGAACACCGTGCCGGCTTCGGTGCCGGCGGGCATCAGGTGCCGCAGCCGATCGCGCAGACCGGCGCTGCCGCCCGCGAGGTTGTCGGGGCGCAGGTGCAGACCGCGCTCGAAGGGCGCCAGGCCGAGCAGGCTGAATGCGCGCTCGCGTGCGCGCAGCGCGCTGCGGTCGCTGCGGCCCGCGGCGCCGACGTGCACGGCGATCCAGCCGCCTTGCCAATCGCGCAGCTGCGCGTCGAGCTGCCGCCAGCGCCCGACCTCGTCGGCCAGCGCGCGCGCCTGCGGCCCCAGCGCGTAGCTGCCGCGTTGCGGCGCCACCAGCAATCCGGCGGCCACCGCGCGCGCCACGGCAACGCGCACGCTGTTCTCGGGCAGGCGAAAGAGGGCGCAGGCGGCGATCAGCTCGCGCACGCCGAGCGCCGCGCCGCCACGGGCTTCAGCGCCGAGCAGCAGGCTGAGGACGAGCGACCGCGGGTCGGCAGGCATGCGCGGATATTACGCGCCGGATCAGATCATGTCCACGCATGTAATGACGTGGCTGCGGCGCCGCCGGGCCTACCGCGCCGCCGCGCGCTCACTCGTGCCGCAACGCGTCGATCGGATCGAGCCGCGCCGCCCGCCGCGCCGGAAAGTAGCCGAACACCACGCCGATGCCGGCCGAGAACACGAACGACGCGAGGTTGATCGACGGGTCGAACTGGTACGGGATGCCCATCAACGAGGCGAGCGCCACGCTCGCCGCGGTGGCCAGCACGATGCCGATCAGCCCGCCCAGCGCGGCCAGCACCACCGCCTCGACCAGGAACTGCAGCAGCACCTCGCGCTCGAGCGCGCCGATGGCCAGGCGCACGCCGATCTCGCGCGTGCGCTCGGTCACGCTGACCAGCATGATGTTCATGATGCCGATGCCGCCCACCACCAGGCTCACCGCGGCCACAGCGCCGAGCAGCATCGTCATCACCTGCGTCGTGCCCGACATCGTGTCGGCGATCTGGCGCGTGTCGAGCACGTTGAAGTTGTTGTCCTCGTTCTCGGAGAGCTTGCGCCGCTCGCGCATCAGCTCGGTGAGCGTGCCCTTGGTCGATTCGGGGTCGGCGTTGTCGGCCATCGAGACGAGGATGGTGTTGATGCGCGTGTGGCCCACCACGCGGCGCTGCATCGTGGCCAGCGGCAGCACGATCAGGTTGTCCTGGTCGTTGCCCATCGCGCCCTGGCCCTTGGAGCCGAGCAGCCCGACCACGGTGCACGAGAACTTCTTGACGCGCACCCGCTCGCCGATGGGGTCTGCGCTGCCGAACAGCTCGCGCCGCACGCTGGCGCCGATCACGCACACCGCGGCGCCCACGCGCTGCTCGTCGGGCTCGAAGATGCGGCCCGAGGCGATGGACCAGTTGGCGACCTGGAACCACTCGTTGGTGGAGCCGATCACCTGCGCCGCCCAGTTGCGGCCGTTGGCCACCAGCGTGGCGTTGGAGCGCACCTCGGGCGCCACGCCCTGCAGGCCGCCGATCTGCTGGTGCACGGCCTCCACGTCGGCCATCTGGAACGCCGGCCCGCCGCCGCCGCCCGGGCCCAGGCGCTGGCCGGGCATGACCATCAGCAGGTTGCTGCCCAGGCTCGCGATCTGCGTCTGCACCGCGCGCGTGGCGCCGTTGCCAAGGGTGACCATCGTGATCACCGCGCTGACGCCGATCACGATGCCCAGCATGGTGAGGAACGAGCGCAGCAGGTTGCGGCGGATCTCGCGCAGCGCCAGCAGCAGCGTGTTGAGGAACATCTCAGTGCGCTCCCGCCGTCTCGACCGCCGCCGTGGCTTGCGGCGCCGGCGCGTCGAGCCCCGCCGGATGCGCGTTGCGCTCGTCGCTGGCGACCACGCCGTCGACGAAGCGCACCACGCGCCGCGCATAGGCCGCCATGTCGCTCTCGTGCGTGACCATCACCACGGTGATGCGCTGCTCCTGGTTCAGGCGCCACAGCAGCCGCATGATCTCGGCGCCGCGCTGCGTGTCGAGGTTGCCGGTGGGCTCGTCGGCGAGCAGCAGCTGCGGCTGCGTGACGATGGCCCGCGCGATGGCCACGCGCTGCTGCTGGCCGCCGGAAAGCTCCGACGGCTTGTGATGCTCCCAGCCGGCGAGGCCCACCGCCGCCAGCGCGGCGCGCGCCTGCGCATGGCGCGCGGCGGCGCTCTCGCCGCGGTACAGCAGCGGCAGCTCGACGTTCTCCTGCGCGCTGGTGCGCGCGAGCAGGTTGAAGCCCTGGAACACGAAGCCGAAGCAGCGCCGCCGCAGCAGCGCGCGCTCGTTGCGCGAGAGCTTCTGCACCGCGATGCCGCGGAACATGTAGTCGCCGCTGGTCGGCACGTCGAGGCAGCCGAGCAGGTTCATCGCCGTCGACTTGCCCGAGCCGCTGGGCCCCATGATGGCGACGAAGTCGCCGTCGTCGATGTCGAGATCGACGCCCTTGAGCGCGCGAAACGCCGCCTGGCCCTGGCCATAGACCTTGGTGATGCCGCGCAGCCGGATCAGCGGCTCGCGGCCGGGCTCGGCGGCCGCTGTCATGGCTTGGCGGCGGCGTTGCTCTTCTGGCTGACGATCACCGCGTCGCCTTCCTTGAGCTGCGGCGACGACACCTCGGTGCGCCGGCCGTCGCTGGCGCCCACGCCGACGTTCACCGCCACCGGCTGGCCATCGTGCAGCACCCAGATCTGCCGGCTCGCACCCGCGCCCGGGCCGCCGGCCGCGCCGGCGCTGCGCCGCACGCCGGTGGCCTGCGGCGGACGAATCATCAGCTTCGACACGATGCTGGTGCCGCCGCCCGAGGCGGGCGGCGCGGCCGCGGCGGCCTGCGCCGGCGTGAAGCGCAGCGCGGTGTTGGGCACCAGCAGCGAGGGCGTGCGCTCGGCGGTCTGGATCGTCGCCGTCGCCGTCATGCCCGGGCGCAGCGTGAGGTCGCGGTTGTCGACATCGAGCCGCGTGGTGTAGGTGACCACGTTGTCGGTCTTGGTCGAACCGTAGGCCACGCGCGTCACGGTGGCCGGGTAGCGGCGGTTCAGGTACGCGCCGACGGTGAAGGTGGCCTTCTGGCCGTTCTGCACCAGGCCGACATCGGTTTCGTCGACGTTGACCTCGAGCATCAGGTGCGTGAGGTCCTCGGCGAGCGTGAAGAGCGTCACCGCCTGCAGCGACGCGGCCACCGCGTTGCCGGGGTCGACCGAGCGCGTGAGCACGACGCCGTCGATCGGCGAGCGGATCGACGCCTTGCCGAGGTTGGTGGTGTCGGTCGACACCTGCGCGCGCGCGTCGGCCACGCCGGCCTTGGCGCTCGCCTCGTCGGCGCGGGCGCGCTCGAGCGTGGCGCGCGCGGTGTCGAGCTCGGCCTGCGACGGCACCTTGCCGCCCGACAGGCGAGACACCTCCTCGAGCCGCGCCAGGTTGCCCTGCGCCTCCTTGAGCGTGGCGGCGGCCTGCACCACGCGTGCGTCGGCGGTGGCCAGCGCGGCGCGCGAGCGCGCGATCTGGTCGCGCAGCTTGGCGGTGTCGAGCTCGAGCAGCACCTGGCCCTTCTTGACGCGATCGTTGACGTCGACCGCGACGCTGGCCACCGTGCCCGACAGCTCGCTGCCAATGTTGACCGAGCGCGTCGGCGCCAGCGTGCCGTCGGCGCTGACGGTGACGTTGAGCGTCGCGCGCACGACGGGCTCGGTGATGAACTGCGGCTGCGCATCGGCCTGGCGCCGGCCCAGCCACCACCAGGCGCCGGCGGCGATCGCGGCGGCGAGCACGAGCGTGATCCACAGCGTGGCGCGCTGCCACCAGCGCCGCGGCGCTTCGGCGAGCACGTCGCGCAGCGCGGCGCCGGGTGCAGGCGCCGCGGTGGCGCCGGGGGCAGCAGGGTGGGCCGCGGCGGCTGCCGCGGCGCGAGAAGCGGTGGTGGTGTCGTTCATGTGCGTGGGGCCGGCGTGTCGGCCGCGAGGTCGCTGCGCCAGCCGCCGCCGAGGGCCTTGATGAGTTGCACCTGCGCCTGCGCGACGTCGGTCTGCGCGGCCACGAGGCTGTCTTGCGCGCTGAGCAGCGTGCGCTGCGTGTCGAGCACGACCTGGAAGTCGATCAACCCGCTGCGGTAGCGGTCGCGCGCCAGCAGCGCGGCCTGCGCGGCGGCTTCGGCGGCACGGTCGAGCGTGCCGCGGCGCTGCTGCGCGCTGGCCAGCGCGACGAGCGCGTTCTCCACGTCGCGCAGCGCGCCGAGCACGCTGGCGCGCCAGGCGGCGCGGGCGGCGGCCAGCGCGGCGTCTTGTGCCTCGCCCTGCGCGCGGCGGGCGCCGCCGTCGAAGAGCGGTGCCGACAGGCTCGCCAGCAACGCGCCGACACCGCTGCCGCTGCTGCCGAGCGCGCCGATCGTCAGCGCGCTGAGGCCGATGTTGCCCGACAGGCGCAGGCTCGGCAGCCGATCGGCCTGCGCCTGCTGCGCGCGCGCGGCGGCGGCCTGCACCTGCGCCTCGGCGCGCCGCACGTCGGGGCGCTGGCGCAGCGTGTCGGCGGGAATCGTGGCCGCGACCGCCTGCGACGCCGCCGGCGCCTGCGTGGCAGCCGACGCCTGCAGCTCCGGCAGCGCGCCCGGCGCGCGGCCGGTGAGCACGGCCAGCGCGTGCGCCGTCTGCGCGAGCGTGCTCTCGAGCGCCGGGATCTGCGCGCGCGTCTGCTCGGTGGCGGTGCGCGCCTGCTCGAGCTGCAGCGAGCTCGCGAGGCCGGCCTGCGTGCGCCAGGCGGTGATCTGCAGCGTCTCTTCCTGCGCGGCGAGGTTCTCGCGCGCCACGGCCAGCCGCGCCTTGGTGCCGGCCCATTGCTGGTAGGCGAGCGCCACCTCGGCGGCGAGCGAGACCTGCGTGTCGCCGAGGTCGATCGCCGCGGCCTGCGCGTCGGCGCTGGCCGCGTCGACGGCCGAGCGCTGCGCGCCGAAGAGATCGGCCTCCCAGCTGGCGTCGAGCCCCACGCTGTAGCTGTTGCGCGCGACGAAGCCGCTCGTCTTGCTGCGCTGAGCCGAGGCGTCGGCGTTGAGCTGCGGCGCCAGGCCCGCGGCCTGCACGGCCACCAGCGCGCGTGCGCGACGCACATTGGCCTGCGCCTGCTCGACGCTGGCGTTGGCCTGCAGCGCGCGCTCGATCAACGCGCTCAGCTGCGCATCGCCGAACGCGCGCCACCAGTCGCGCGCCGGCGCGTCAGGCGCGGCAGGGGTACTCGCAGTCTGCGCCGCCTGCGCTTGCACGGATTGCCATTGCGCGGGCACCGGCACCGCAGGCAGATCGGCGCGACGCTGCGGTGCGAGCGTGCTGCAGCCGGCAGCCAGCGCGCAGGCGCAGGCGCAGGTCAGCACCAGCCGCAGCTTGCTGGCCCTGGGAGCCCGGCGGGCCGGTGAGATGTCTTCCATCGATACGCGCAGTGTCGGCAAGAACGATGCCACTGTGCAGTCTGCGCCTTTCGCGCTGGCGACAGCCGCGTAAAGCCGGGTAAAGGCGCGTGCCTTGGTGCGCGCGCTTGCGTTGGCTCAATGGGCCTCGGACGCCGAGGCCGGGTGCGGATCAGTCGGCGAGGTCGCGCAAGTGGATCACGGGCCAGCCGCGCTCGGCCGCCTCGGCGCCGAGGCGCATGTCGGGGTTCACCGCCACCGGGTGGCGCACCTTGGCCAGCAGCGGCAGGTCGTTGATCGAATCGCTGTAGAACGTGGTCTCGCAATCGAGCGGGTCGATGCGTTGCGCGGCGAGCCAGGCGTGCAGCCGCGTGATCTTGCCCTCGCGCATGTTCAGCGTTCCGGCCACGCGGCCGGTGAAGCGGCCTTCGGCATCCACTTCGCATTCGGTGGCGATCAGGTGCGAGATGCCCAGGTGCATCGCGGTCAGCTCGGTGAGGAAACGGTTGGTCGCGGTGCTGAGCAGCACCAGCTCGCCGGCGCTGCGGTGGCGCGCGACCAGCTCGTGCGCTGCCGCGCCGATGCGCGGCGCGATCACCTCGTCGAGAAACGACCGGCGCAGCGGCTCCCACTGCGCGCGCGTGCGGCCGGCCAGCGTGCCGACGTAGAACTCGCAGAAGGCCTGCGCGCTCACGGTGCCGGCCTGGTAGTCGCGCGCCATCTGGCGGTTGCGCGCTTCGAACTCGGCGCGCGCGAGCTCGCCGCGGTCCATCAGGAACTCGCACCACAGCACGTCGCTGTCGCCGTCGAGCAGCGTGTGGTCGAGGTCGAACAGCGTGAGGCGCAGCGGCCGCGGCGCGATCACGGCGTGCGCAGGTGCCAGGCCTTGGGCCGCGTGAAGGTCTGGATGCCGTGGGTGGACAGCGTCAGGCCGATGCCCGAATCGCCGTGGCCCGACCACGGCAGCCGCGGGCTCACGCGGTCGCAGCAGTTCCAGTACACGCTGCCGGCGTTCACGCGCGAGAGCAGTTCGCGCGCGCGGGCTTCGTCTTTCGAGTACACGCCGGCCGTGAGGCCGTAGCGCGTGTCGTTCATCAGCTGCACCGCCTCGTCATCGCCGCGCACCTTCTGGATGCCGATGATGGGGCCGAAGCTCTCCTCGCGCATCAGCTCCATCTGGTGATTCACGTTCGTGAACACCGTGGGCGCGAACCAGTTCCCCGGGCCGGGCAGGCGCCGGCCGCCGGTGAGCAGCGTTGCGCCCTTGGCCGTCGCATCCGCCACCTGCGCCTCGAGCACTGCGAGCTGCGGCGCGCGGGTGATCGCGCCGATATACGTGCCCGGGTCCATCGGGTCGCCGACCTCGAGGCCCTTGACGGTGGCGACGAAGTGCTCGACGAACGCGTCGTGCAGCGACTCGTGCACGTAGATGCGCTCCACCGAGCAGCAGCTCTGGCCGGTGTTGTACATGGCGCCGTCGGCCAGGCTCTCGGCGGCGGCCTTGGCGTCGGCATCGGCGCGCACGTAGGTGGGGTCCTTGCCGCCCAGCTCGAGCTGCAGCTTCACCAGCTTCGGCGCCAGCGCCTGCGCGATGCGCACGCCGGTGGCGTGGCTGCCGGTGAAGAAGAGGCCGTCGAGCTTGCACTGCAGCAGCGCGGCGCCGACCTCGCCGGTGCCCGCGAGCAGTTGAAGCGCATCGCGCGGCACGCCGCTCGCGTGCAGCAGCCGCACGATGTGCGTGCCGGTGAGCGTGGCGAACTCCGACGGTTTGTACAGCACCGCGTTGCCGGTGAGCAGCGCCGGCACGATGACGTTGCAGCCGACGAAGTACGGATAGTTCCAGGCCGAGATGTTGCCCACCACGCCGAGCGGGATGTGCTGGATGCGCTCGCGCATGCCGCCTTCGTCGTAGACGGGCTCGTCGGCGATCGAGCGCTCGGTCTGCGCGAGGAAGAAGTCGATGCGGCCGACGAGCCCGTTGAGCTCGTTGCGCGACTGCGCGACCGGCTTGCCGACCTCGCGCGTCAGCGTGGTGGCGAGCGCGTCGATCTCGGCCACCAGTGCAGTGCGAAAGCGCGCGATCGCGGCCGCGCGCTCGGCCAGCGGCACCGCCGCCCAGCGCGGCTGCGCGGCGCGCGCAGCTTGCGCCTTGGCGGCGACCGAGCCGGCGTCGTCGGCTGCCACTTCGGCCAGCGGCCGGCCGGTGGCGGGGTTGGTGATCTTCAGCGTGGGCATGGTGCGGTGGGGTTCAGCGCCGCGTGGCGCGGCAGGCTGCGAGGAAGTCCTGCAGCAGCGGGTTGTCGTCGAAATGGTCGGGGTCGCCGGGGGTGTGGAATTCGGGGTGCCACTGCACGCCGGCGATGTAGCCCGTGCCGTTGCGGCGGATCGCCTCGATGGTGCCGTCGCTGGGGCACAGCGCCTCGACGGTGAAGCCGGGCGCGAGATCCTTGATCGCCTGGTGGTGCAGGCTGTTGACCACGCCCTGGTGCGTGCCGGCATACAGCTGCCCGAGGCGCGTGCCCGGCACGAGCTGCACCGGATGGAAGTGGCGCTCGAAGGCCGAGCCGTCGCGGTGCGCGAGGGATTCGGGGCGCTGGGTGGCGATGTCTTGCAGCAGCGTGCCGCCGAACATCACGTTGAGCAGCTGCAGCCCGCGGCAGATGCCGAACACCGGCTTGCCGGCGCGCACGAAGGCATCGATCAGCTCCATCTCGTAGACATCGCGCACGCGGTCGCCCGACCAATCGGGGTGCAGCGGCGTCTCGCCGTAGCTTTCGGGCGCGACGTCGTTGCCGCCTTGCAGCAGCAGGCCGTCGAGCGTGGCGGCGTAGTCGTCGAGGTCGAGGTCGCTGCGGGTGACGATCGAGTCGCGCGTGACCGCCGGCACCATCACCGCCATCGCGTGGCCCGAGAGCACCCAGTGCGCCACCGACTGCTCCAGGTAGTGCAGGTTCTTGGTCCAGATGCCGTCGACCTTGATGCCGGGCACGCCCGGCATGTAGATGCGCGAGGAGATGCCGATCAGCAGCGGGCGGGAGGTCATGGTGTGCGCAACGCGCGTGCCGGGTGGCGCGTTGTCAGCCTCCGCGCGCGGCGCGCGCCGCGTCGAGAAAGTCCTGCAGGATCGGGCCGTCGTCGATCACGCTGCGGTCCTCGGGATCGTGGAACTCCGGGTGCCACTGTACGGCGGCCATGAAGCTCGGGCCCTGCCAGCGCACGGCCTCGATCATCTGATCATCGGGGCAGCGGGCCTCGACGACGAAGCGCTCGGCGAGCCGGTTGATGCCCTGGTGGTGCACGCTGTTGGTCCGCACGCGGGCGAGGCCGGGGTAGAGCTGCGCGAGGCGCGTGCCGGGCACGAACTCCACGTCGTGGAAGTTCCGGTCGTATTTGCCGGCGTCGCGATGCGCCAGCGCCTCGGGCCGCTGCGTGGCGATGTCTTGCAGCAGCGTGCCGCCGAAGGCCACGTTGAGCACCTGCAGCCCGCGGCAGACGCCGAACACCGGCTTGCCGGCGGCGACGAAGGCGCGCGCGAGCGCGGTCTCGTAGCGGTCGCGGATGGCGTCGCCCGTCCACCGCGGCTCGAGCGGCTCCTCGCCGTAGTGGCCGGGCCACATGTCGGAGCCGCCCATCAGCACCAGGCCGTCGAGCCACTGCGCGTAGTCGGCATGGCTCACGGTGCCGCGCGAGGTGTCGCCCTCGGGCGAGGGCACCATCACCGGCAGCGCCTGGCCGCTCGCCGCCACCCAGTGCGCGACCGACTGCTCGATGTACTGCAGCGTCTTGCCGGTGAAGACGGGGCGGTTCGCGTCGGGGTGGAAGAAGCAGGCAGAGATGCCGATCTTCAGGCGGTCTGTCATGGCTGCATCACGGCCTACATGGCTTCGACGAAGAAGCGCTCGTAGTCTGCCTCGGCGGCGGCGCGCGGGTTGGTCTGCGCGGTGAAATCCTTCGCGGCCAGCGGCACCAATCGCGGCAGCATCGCCTTCGTGACGCCGCGCGCCGCAAGGCCGCCGGTGATGCCGATGCGTGCCTTCAGGCTCTTCAGCCACGGCACGAAGGCCGCACCGCCGCCGGCCACGCCCGCCGCGTGCGCCATCTCGTCGAACTTGGCGGGCACGGCCTCGCGGTTGAAGGCCAGCACCGGCTCGATCATCAGCGCGTTGGCCAGGCCGTGGTGCAGGTCGCACACGGCCGAGAGCGCATGCGCGCAGGCGTGCACCGAGCCGAGGTCCTTCTGGAACGCGATGGCGCCCATCATCGAGCTCATCATCATGTCGGCGCGCGCCTGCACGTTGCCCGGCTCGGCCACCGCAGCGGCGAGCGCGCGCGCGCCGATGCGCAGCCCTTCGAGCGCGATGCCGTCGCACAGCGGGTGATAGGCCGGCGAGAGGTAGCTCTCGATGTTGTGCGTCAGCGCATCCATGCCGGTGGCGGCCGTCACCGCCGCGGGCAGCGCGAGCGTCAGCTCGGGATCGGCGAACACGGCGCGGGCCAGGATCTTCGGGCTGAACACGGTGCGCTTGTGGTGCGTGTCGTTCTCGCTCACCACCGCCGAGCGGCCGACCTCGGAGCCGGTGCCCGAGGTGGTGGGCAGCGCGATGAAGTGCGGCAGCTGCTGCGTGATCGCGCGCACGTGCGGGTGGTCCCACACGTATTCGAGCACGTCACCCGCGTGCGTGGCCATCAGGCCGACGACCTTGGCCACGTCGAGCGCCGCGCCGCCGCCGAAGCCGATCACGCAGTCGGCGCCGTGGGCCTTGTACGCGGCGGCACCGGCCATCACCATCGCGCAGGTGGGGTTGCCGAAGATGCCGTCGAACACCGCCACCTGCAGGCCCTGCAGATGGGCCTTGAACTCGGTCATCACCGGCAGCGCGGCGAGCGCGCGGTCGGTGACGATCAGCGGGCGTCTGCAGCCCAGCTCCAGCAGGTGCGGCCCGGCGAGCTTGCGCGCGCCGGCGCCGAAGTGGATCGGGGTGGGGAAGGCGAATTGGGTGATGCTCATTCAGATGATCTCGAAGTAGCGCTTCAACTCCCAGTCGGTCACCGCGTCCTGCCACTGCCGGTGTTCCCACACGCGGGTGGCGGCAAAGTGGTCGACGAAGGTGTCGCCGAACCAGTCGCGGGCGACCTGGGATGCCTTGAAATTGTGCGTCGAACGCAGCAGCGAGCGCGGCGCACGCGGGATCTTCTCTGCCCCCTGGTTGGTGCCGGTGATCGGCGGCGCGGTGAGCTTCAGGCCTTTCTCCACGCCGTGCATGCCGGCGGCCACCACGGCGGCCATCGCGAGATACGGGTTCACGTCGGCGCCGGGGCAGCGCGTTTCGAGCCGCGTGCTCTTCGGGCTGCCGGCGATGACGCGGAAGCTCGCGGTGCGGTTGTCGAGGCCCCAGGTGGGTTTCACCGGCGCCCAGAAGCCGTCGACCAGCCGCTTGTAGCTGTTGATCGTGGGCCAGAACATCGGCGCGAACTCCATCAGGCAGGCCACCTGGCCGGCGAGGTAGCTCTCGAAGAGCTTGCTCATCGCGCGCTTGCTCTTGGCGTCGAAGAAGAGGTTGCTCTTGCCGTCGCTCAGGCTCTGGTGGATGTGGCCGCTGCAGCCCGGCAGCTGCTGGTGCCACTTGGCCATGAAGCTCGGCATGATGCCGAAGCGCTTGCCGATTTCCTTGGCGCCGGTCTTGAAGAGAATCGCGCGGTCGGCCGCCTCGAGCGCTTCGCTGAAGGCGATCGCCGCCTCGTACACGCCGGGGCCCGTCTCGGTGTGCAGGCCTTCGATCGGCACGCGGAAGGCGGCCATCTCGTCCATCAGCGCATGGAAGAAGCCGCGCTGGTCGCCCATGCGCAGCAGCGAGTAGCCGAACATGCCCGGCGTGATCGGCTCGGGGCCGACGCCGCGCTTGGCGGCCCAGCTCTGCGGCGTCTCGGCGAAATTGAACCACTCGAACTCCATGCCCGCCATCACGGTGAAGCCGATCTTGCGTGCGCGCGCGAGCACGCGCTTGAGCACCTGGCGCGGGCACACGGGGTAGGGCGAGCCGTCGGCGTTGACGAATTCGCCGAGGAAGAACGGCACGTTGCCGTCCCACGGCACGTTGCGCGCGGTGTCGAGGTCGATGCGCGCCAGCGCGTCGGGGAAGCCGTGCTGCCAGCCGGTGACCTGCGTGTTGTCGTAGCACTGGTCGCCCGAGTCCCAGCCGAACACCACGTCGCAGAAGCCGAAGCCGCCCTTGGGGTGCGGCTCGGCCGCGCCGTGGAACTTGTCGATGTGCAGGTATTTGCCGCGCAGGATGCCATCGATGTCGCTGACCGCGACCTTGACCTTGCCGCTGCCGCCGGCGCGCACGGCGGCCAGCGCCGGGTGTTCGTTCGAGATCTTCGTCGCCATGGTGAGGTGCCTCGTTGGGAGTCAGCGCGCGGGCGCGCCGTTGGGGATGCCCATCTCGCGCAGCGTGTCGGCCACGGCCTGCACGGCCTGGTTCATCTCGTTGCGGCCGATGGCGCCGATGCAGCCGACGCGGAAGGTCTCGATCTGCGTGAGCTTGCCGGGGTAGAGGACGAAGCCGCGCTGCTTGGCGCCGGCGTAGAAGCGCTTGAAGTCGTAGGCCGCATGCGCCGGCGCGTGGAAGGTGACGATGATCGGCGCCTGCACCTCGGGTTTCAGCAGCGGCTCGAAGCCGAGCGCCGCCATGCCGCCCACCAGCGCGCGGCAGTTGTCGGCGTAGCGCGCCAGGCGCGCGCTCTGCCCGCCCTCTTCGACGAACTGCTTCACCGCTTCGGCCAGCGCCACCACCACGTGCGTGGGCGGCGTGAAGCGCCACTGGCCGGTCTTCTCCATGTACGCATGCTGGTCGTGCAGGTCCATCGCCAGGCTCTGGCTGTTGCCGGCGCACGCGTCGAGCACGGCCTTGCGGATGAACACGAAGCCCATGCCGGGCACGCCTTCGAGGCACTTGCCGCTGGCGGCGATCAAGGCATCGAAGCGGATGCGTCGCGCGTCGATGGGCAGCGCGGCGAAGCTCGACATCGCGTCGACGATCAGGCCCTTGCCGAGCCGCTCGCACAGCGCCGCCACCTCGGCCAGCGGGTTCTCGACACCGGTGCCGGTTTCGCAGTGGATGAGGATCACGTGCGTGATCGACGCGTCGGCCTTCAGCGCGGCCTCGACGGCGGCCGGCGAGATCGGCGCGTCCTCGGGGCAGGGCAGCACGGTGGCCTTGCGGTCCATCATCTGCGTGAGCCTGGCGGCGCGCTTGCAGTAGGCGCCGTTGTCGGGCACCAGCACGTGGCCGGAGCGCGGCACGAGCGTGGCCACCGCGGCCTCGACGCTGAAGGTGCCGCTGCCCTGCAGCGGCACCAGCACGTGCGAGTCGTGGCCGTGCACGATGTCGAGCAGGCTCTTGCGCAGGCCGGCGGTGACGGCGTTGAAGTCGGCGTCCCACGAGCCCCAGTCCTTCAGCATCGCGAGCTTGGTGCGCAGCGTGGTGGTCAGGGGGCCGGGGGTGAGGAGGATGCGGTCGCGGTCCATCTGTGTTGTCTTCTGGTTCGTTGCTTCATTCATGCCACGGGCTGGCGCGACAAAGGCGGGTTGGGGCAGGCCTGGGCGCTTCAATGAGGCGCCCCTCCGCTGCGCTCCGGGGTGCCCTGCGATGCTCGGCGGGCGAAGGCGGCTGCGGAACTCGCCCTCGCACGGCCGTGACGCCGCTCGCGCGGCGCCACTGTGCTCGGAGCTCCAAGTCCTCGCCGTCCCATCGCCTTACGGCGATGGGCAACCTTCGCCCGCCTGCGCTTCTCGGCGCCTCATAGGCGCGCCCAGTCCTGCCCCAACCCACCTTTGCCCAGCACCACTGTTGGCATGCGCCGCAGGCAGCGAGCGGTGCAGCGCGGTGGGCGGTACCCGCTGGGGGCGATTTGTGGGGCGGCGAGGAGCGCAGCGACGTGGGTCGGCGCGCGCAGCGCGCTTCGTGCTCTGACTCGCCGACGATGTTTGAACGGAGCGAGCGAAGCTCGCGCAGTGAGTTCGGCGGCGCGACCCTCGGCGCGAGCACCACAGCGAAGTCGGCGCCGCAGGCGCCGACCGACCCAGTATGAGCCCCCAGCGGGTACCGCCCGCCGCGCCGCTCCATGCTTCGATCGCAATTCGACAAGCTCAACATCACCGCTTCTTCCAAGCCTGCGTCCTTCGATCGATCCACCACGCCAACCCCATGAACAGCACCGTGGCCACCGCATTCGCCGCCGCGATCAGCACCGCCATCGCCGCCGCCGCGCCGATCTCGCCGGCCTCGTCGAGATTCAGGATCGCGATCGCCGCAACCTTGGTCTCGGGTGCATAGAGGAACACCACCGCCGAGATCGTCGTCATCGCGTTGATGAAGAAGTAGCGCGCGATGTCCACCAGCGCCGGCGTGCAGATCGGCAGCGTCACGCGCCAGAAGGTCTTGTAGAACGGCACCTTCAGCGAGGCCGACACCGCCTCGAATTCGGCGTCGAGGCTCTTCAGCGCCGTCACCGCCGTGAGATGACCCGTGGTGTAGAAGTGCACCACGGTGCACACCGTGAGCAGCGTCAGCGTGTGGTACAGGCCGTTCAGCGGATTGGCCGGCGCGTTGAAGAAGAAGATGTAGCCCAACCCCAGCACCAGCCCCGGCACCGCCATCGGCAGCATCGCCAGCAGGCGCACCAGGCTGCGCAGCGGGCGCAGGCCCTGCGTCTTCTCGAGCATGTAGGCCGCCACGAACACCAGCGCCGTGCCCACCACCGCCGTGCCGCCGGCCATCAGCAGGCTGTTGACGAACGCATCGCCGACCTCGGCGTCGAACAGCCCCATCGCGTAGTGGCGCAGGCTCGGCTTCAGGTTGTAGGGCCAGAAGCTCGCGAACGACGCGAACACCGCCATGCCCAGCATCGCGAGGATCAGCGCGCAGACCACGATGCAATACGCGCTCATCACGGTGTCGAACCACGGCGCCTTCTTCGGTGCGTACGGCACCGCGCGCGCGGTGAGCATCGCGGTCTGCTTGCGGCTGACCCAATGGTCGACCGCGAACGTGAGCACCGCCGGCGCCAGCAGCAGCAGCGCCACCACCGCGCCGCGCTGAAAGTCCTGCTGGCCGATCACCAGCTTGAACACGTCGGTGGCCAGCACGTTGAAGCTGCCGCCGATCACCTTCGGGATGCCGAAATCGGTGATCACCAGCGTGAAGGTCACCAGCGCGGCAGAAATCAAACCGTACTTGGCGCCCGGCAGCGTGATGGTGAAGAACCTGCGCGCCGCCGACGTGCCCATCGCGTCGGCCGCCTCGTACAGCCGCGCATCGGCCGCGGTGAGCGCCGTCACCAGGATCATCAGCGCATGCGGGAAGGTGCTGAAGATCTCGGCGATCACGATGCCCGGCGCGCCGTAGATCTGGTCGATGCCCCAGCGCTCGAGCCAGGCCTTGAGCACGCCCTGGTTGCCGAACCAGTAGATCAGCGAGATCGCCGCCAGCAGCGACGGGGCCAGCAGCGGCACCAGCGTGATCGTGCGCGCCAGGCCCTTGAAGCGCATGCAGCTGCGCGCCAGCGCATAGGCGAAGCCGAAGGCGAGCGGGATCGTCACCAGCGTGACCACCACCGACACCCACAGGCTGTTCCACAGCGACTGCAGCAGCGCCGGCGTGCGCGCGTAGGCGATGAAGTTCGCGAGCCCGGCGAAGCGGCCGTCGGCGTCCTGCAGCGACTGCTGCAGGATCGCCGCCAGCGGCGCCGCCAGGAATGCGAGCAGCGCCAGCGCCACCAGCAGCAGCACCGCGTGCGCGATGCGCTCGGTCCAGTGCAGCTTCTGGCGAATGGGCGCTGCCGGTTCGGCGGCGACGGCGCTCACGTGTGCCCCCTACGGCGCTTCGCGCCGGTCCCCCCGAGGGGGATTCGCGCTCTTGGGGCGGCCCGGCGAGCGCTCACTCGAACACCTTGATCCGCTCGGGCACCAGCTTCAGCGGCAGGCGGCTGCCGACCTCGAGCTGCGCCTCGGCGAGATAGTTCAACGACAGGTACACCGTGAGGCGGTGCTCGCCGAGCGCGGGTGCGGCCACCCGCACCAGGCAGTACGGGCCCATGAACTCGATCTTCTCGATCTGCGCCTCGAACACGTTGGCCTCGCCCGGCGCGATCGGCCGCGCGAGCACGTCCTCGGGCCGCAGGTACAGCCGCACCTCGCGGCCGGCCTCGCCGCGGTGAGCGCACGCGAAGAGCTGGCCGCCCACGCGCACGCCGCCGGCCTCCATGCGGCCGGGCAGCGCGTTGATGCGGCCCACGAAGTCGGCCACGAACAGCGTCGACGGCTCGCGGTAGACCTGCAGCGCGTCGCCCACCTGCTCGATCGCGCCGTGGTTCATCACCACGATGCGGTCGGCCACCGCGAAGGCCTCTTCCTGGTCGTGCGTGACCATGATCGTCGTCACGCCGAGCTTGCGCTGCAGCGCGCGGATCTCCTGCCGCAGCTTCACGCGCACGATGGCATCGAGCGCCGACAGCGGCTCGTCGAGCAGCAGCAGGCCCGGCGCGGTGGCCAGCGCGCGCGCCAGCGCGATGCGCTGCTGCTGGCCGCCCGAGAGCTGCGCCGGGTACTTCTGCTCGCTGCCCGGCAGGCCCACCAGCGCCAGCAGCTCGGCCACGCGCGCCGCGGCCTGTGCGCGTGGCACCTTGCGGTTGACGAGGCCATAGGCCACGTTCTGCGCCACCGTGAGGTTGGGGAACAGCGCGTACGACTGGAACACGATGCCGTAGTCGCGCCCGGCCGGCGGCAGCGCCGAGATGTCGCGGCCGGCCAGCTCGATGCGGCCGGCACTCTGCACCTCGAGCCCGGCGATCACGCGCAGCAGCGTGGTCTTGCCGCAGCCCGAAGGCCCGAGGAAGCAGACGAACTCGCCCTTGGCGATGTCGAGGTCGATGTGCTTCAGCGCCGTGAAGGCGCCGAAGTCCTTGCGGATGCCTTGCAGCCGCAGATAAGCCGGCGCGATCTGCGCCGCGAAGCCCGGCTGCGCGGCTGCGGCACCGGCAGGCGCCGCTGCGCGCACGCCGGCCCGCAGGTTCACTTCTTCTCGGTCTTGCTGTTGTAGCGCTTGTTCCACTCGTCGAGCACGCGCTCGCGGCTGGCAGCGGTGACGGCGAAGTCCATCTTCACCAGGCGCGCTTCGTAGTCCTTCGGCACGTTGGCCAGCGGCGCGGCCACGCCGGGCTGCGCGGTGATGGCGAAGTTCTTGCCGTACAGCAGCATCGCGTCCTTGCTCGACGCCCAGTCGGCGAGCTTCTTCGCGGCATCGAGCTTCTTGGTGCCCTTGTGGATGCCGAACGCTTCGAGGTCCCAGCCCAGGCCCTCCTTGGGGAACACCAGGTCGATCGGCGCGCCCTTGGCCTTGTTGGTGTTGGCGCGGTACTCGAAGCTGATGCCGAGCACGAACTCGCCGGCCGCCGCCATGTTGCAGGGCTTGGAGCCCGAGTGCGTGTACTGCGCGATGTTCTCGTGCAGCGCGTCCATGTACTTCCAGCCGCCGCCCTTGCCGTTGTCGTCGCCCCAGAGCGTGAGCCACGCCGCCACGTCGAAGAAACCGGTGCCCGAGCTGGCCGGGTTGGGCATCACGATCTGGCCCTTGTAGACGGGCTTGGTGAGGTCCTTCCAGGTTTCGGGCTTCGGGATGTTGCGCTTGCCGGCCTCGACGGTGTTGAAGCACACGGTGGCGCCCCACACGTCCATGCCGAACCACGCCGGCGGGTTCTTCTTGTCCACGTACTGCGGCATCAGCGCGTCGGCGTTGAGCGGCCGGTACGGCTCGAGCATGCCGTTCTTGTCGAGCAGCGCGAGGCTGGAGGCGGCCACGCCCATCACCGCGTCGGCCTGCGGGTTGGCCTTCTCGGCCAGCAGCTTGGCGGTGATGACGCCGGTGGAATCGCGCACCCACTTGATGTCGATGTCGGGGTGCGCCTTGTTGAAGCCCTCCTGGTAGGCCTTGAGCTGGTCGGTCTCCAGCGCGGTGTAGACGAGCAGCTGGGTCTTCTGGGCCAGCGCGGGGCCGGCGACGGCGAAGGCGGCGAGGGCGAGCGAGGCGAGCAGGATCGGACGGCGCATGGACGGCTCCTGGTGAGGTGGTGGTCGGACCGGATCGATCCGATGCAGATTACGGTGCCCGCAGGGTCGGCGCCAAGCATGACAACCCGATGTCGCGCCCGGCGCTGCGGCTGGGGCCACACGCTAGCGCCGGCGCGCCGGCCGGGCATCGGTATTTTGCCGATTGTTGACAATTTGCAGGCTCGGGCGTCCAATCGCGGCGTCGTCCGTTCGGGCCGCGCCGGTGCGCGGATGCACGCGGCGTGACAGCGTTGTCGCGCTTCGGGGCATCGGCCGCCGCAGCGGCGCGCACAATGCGCGTTCGCGCGCCTCGGCGCCCACGCCCGCAGCGGGCCGCGTGCATTGCCGGATCCATGGTTCACCTGCTCAATCTGCTCGCCGCCATCGCCTTGCTGGTGTGGGGAACGCAGATCGTGCGCACCGGCATCCTGCGCGTGTTCGGCGAGAGCCTGCGCCACCTGCTGGCGGTGGGCATGTCGTCGCGGCCCAAGGCGCTGCTGGCCGGGCTGGGCGTGACCAGCCTGATCCAGAGCAGCACCGCCACCTGCCTGATCGTCACCTCCTTCCTCGGCCGCGCGCTGGTGCCGCTGGCCGCGGCGCTGGCGGTGATGCTCGGCGCCGACATCGGCACCGCGGTGATGGCGGTGGTGTTCTCGTTCGACCTGTCGTGGCTGTCGCCGCTGCTGATCTTCGGCGGCGTGGTGGCCTACGTCTCGCGCGAGAAGACCACCACCGGGCGGCTCGGCCGCGTGGCGATCGGGCTCGGGCTGATACTGCTGTCGCTGCAATTCATCGTGGCGGCGACCAAGCCGCTGGTGGAATCGGCCGCCGTGCGCGCGATGCTCGGCGCGCTGCCCAACGACATCCTGCTCGACATGCTGGTGGGCGCGCTGCTCACGGTGCTGTCGTACTCGAGCCTGGCCATCGTGCTGCTGACCGCCACGCTGGCCGTCAGCGGCATCGTGCCGGCGATGGTGGCGCTGGGGCTTGTGATCGGCGCCAACCTCGGCAGCGGGCTGCTGGCGGTGATCCTCACCGCCAAGGCGCCGGTGGCCGAGCGGCGGCTGCCGCTGGGCAACCTGATGTTCAAGTTCGTCGGCGCGATCGTGGCGATCCCGCTGCTGCCGTACGCGCACGTGTGGCTGCAGCACGCGAGCGGCGAGGTGCACCAGCAGGTGGTGCTGTTCCACCTCGCCTTCAACCTGGCGCTCGGCGCGGTGTTCATCGGCCTCACCGGCACGGCGGCGCGGCTGCTCACGCGCTTCCTGCCCGAGCCGAAGCTGAGCGCCAGCCAGCGCCCGGCGCACCTGGACCCGTCGGCGCTGGCCACGCCCAGCCTGGCCATCAGCTGCGCGGCGCGCGAGGCGCTGCACCAGGCCGACGTGGTGGAGACCATGCTGCGCGGCATCGTGCCGGTGCTGCGCAGCAACGACCTGCCGCTGGCCGAGCAGCTGCGCCGCATGGACGACGAGGTCGACCAGCTCTACACCTCGATCAAGCTGTACCTGACGCAGATCTCGCACGAGGCGCTGTCGGAGCGCGAGAGCCGCCGCTGGACCGACGTGGTGAGCTTCACCATCAACATGGAGCAGATCGGCGACATCATCGAGCGCGTGCTGCAGGACATCGAGGACAAGAAGATCCGCACCAGCCGCCGCATGTCGGACGCCGGCATGGCCGAGGTGTGCCACCTGCACGAGCGCCTGGTGGCCAACCTGCGGCTGGCGATGAGCGTGTTCCTCGACGGCCACGTGCGCGACGCGCGCAAGCTGCTCGAGGAGAAGGCGCGCTTCCGCGACCTGCAGCTCGAATACGCCAACAGCCACATCGCGCGGCTGCGCGACAACACGCAGCAGAGCATCGAGACCAGCTCGCTGCACCTCGACCTGATCAGCGACCTGAAGCGCATCAACTCGCACATCTGCTCGATCGCCTACCCGATCCTCGAATCGGCCGGCGCGCTGACGCCCACGCGCATCCGGCCGTCGGTGCTGGCGCCGCTGGACTCGGATCTGCAGCGCGGCGCTGAATGAGCACGCGCCGGCGCGGGCCCACGCACGCCGGGTGGGCTCGATGACGCTCACCTGGCCGGTCGTCTTCGCGGTGCTGGCCGGCGCCGTGCTGCATGCGGGCTGGAACACGCTGGTCAAGAGCAGCGGCGACAAGGAGGTCGACACCGCGCTGGTGCACTTTCTCGGCGCGGTGGTGGCGAGCCCGCTGCTGTTCTGGAGCGGCCTGCCGCCGCGCGAGACCTGGCCGTTCATCGCCGGTTCGCTCACGGTGCACGTGGCCTACTACATCACGCTGGCCGGCGCCTACAAGCACGGCGAGCTGGGCATGACCTACCCGATCATGCGCGGCAGCGCGCCGCTGCTGGTGGCGCTGGCCAGCTCGGCGGTGATCGGCGAGAGCCCGTCGGCTCTGGCGTGGCTCGGCGTGTTGGGCGTGACGCTGGGCGTCGCGCTCGTGGGGCTCGCACACCCGGGCGAGGCGCTGCATCACCGTCGCGCGCTCGGCTACGCGCTCGCCAACGCCTGCGTGATCGCCACCTACACCTTCGTCGACGGGCAGGGCGTGCGCCTCACCGCGGCCGCCGGCGTGCCGGTGGCGGCCTACGTGCTGCTGCTGTTCGTGCTCGACGGCATCCCGTATCCGGCGCTGGTGTGGTCGCGGCGTGACGCGGCGGCGCGCCGTGCGATCGTGGCCTACGCGCGCACGCGCTGGCCGCTGGCGGCGATCGGCGGCGCGGCATCGCTCGGCTCGTACCTGATCGCGCTGTGGGCGATGACGCGCGCGCCGGTGGCGACGATCTCGGCGCTGCGCGAAACCTCGGTGCTGTTCGCCACCGCGTTCAGCGTGTGGATCCTGAAGGAGCGCTTCGGCGCGCAGCGCGCGGCCGGCGCGGTGACGATCGTCGGCGGCGTCGTGGCGCTGCGCTTCGGCTGACGAGGCGCTGCTTGCCGCGGCCTCGCGCGAGCCGCGCCTGCGTACGGCGACGCCCCGCACCGCTGTTTTGTTGACAATCTGCAAACGGCAATCTACGATGCCCGCGTCACAAGGACTGCGCGTGCGCGCGCCGCGCCGAGGAACCCCGATGCCCACCGATTCGAGCAAGCGTGCCGGCACCGTGGCGGCCATCGAGCTGCTGCGCGAGGCCTCGCTCGCCACGCTGGCGCAGCGCGAGCTGGAGCGGCAGATCGTTTCGGGCGAGATCGCCGTCGGCGCCAAGCTCAACGAGGTCGACATCGCCAGCGCGCTGGGTGTGTCGCGCGGGCCGGTGCGCGAAGCCTTCCGCGCGCTCGACCAGGCCGGCCTCGTGCGCGTGGAGAAGAACCGCGGCGTCTTCGTGCGCCAGGTGACACTGGCGGAGGCCAACGAGATCTACGAGGTGCGCGCCGCGCTCGAGGGCCTGATCGGCAAGCTCGCCGCGCGCCGCATCGACGCCGACGAGATCGACCAGCTGCGCGCGGTGGTCAAGAAGATGGGCGGCCTCGACAAGTCGCGCAAGCCCGAGGCCTACTTCGCGCTCAACGTCGAGTTCCACGACGTCCTCGCCCGCGCCGCGCGCAATGCGGCGCTGCTCGGGCACTACCGGCGCGTGGTCAACGAGCTCGACCTGTACCGCCGCGAGACGATCGCGCGCAGCACCGAGAACATCCCGATCTCCACCCGCGAGCACGAGGCGATCGTCACGGCCGTGTCGCGGCGCGACGAGAAACTCGCCGAGCGTCTGCTCACCGAGCATGTGCTGGCCAGCCGCGAGCGGCTGCACGGCGCGCTGGCCAGGCCGCCGGCCAAGGGCACGCGCGCGGAATGAACCGCATCGACACCATCGCACGCCAACCATGAGCCCATCGAAGCCCGCGGTCACCGTCAACGGCACCGCCTATCGCTGGCCGCTGCGGCCGGTGGTGGTGGTGTGCATCGACGGCGGCGACCCCGCCTACCTGAAGCCGTTTCTTGCGGATGGCACGACACCGCACATCGCGCGTTGCGTCCGCGAAGGCTTTGCCACGGTGGCCGACGGCTCGATGCCGTCGTTCACCTGCCCGAACAACATGTCGATCATCACCGGCACGCCGACGAGCCGGCACGGCATCTCGGGCAACTACTACCTCGACACGCGCACCTGGGAGCCGGTGGTGATGACGGGCCCCGAGCTGCTGCGCGGCGACTCGATCGTCACCAAGTTCGCCGACGCCGGCGCCAAGGTGGTGTCGATCACCGCCAAGGACAAGCTGCGCAAGCAGCTGGCCAAGGGGCTCGACGTATCGAAGGGGAACATCTCGTTCTCGACCGAGTTCGTCGACAAGTGCACGCTGGCCGAGAACGGCATCGACAACGTGCTGCCCTGGCTGGGCATGGACAAGCCCGGCATGTACTCGATGGAGCTGAGCTTGTTGGTCCTCGAGGCCGGCATCAGGCTGCTGAAGGAGCGACGGCCCGACATCCTGTATCTCTCGCTCACCGACTGGGTGCAGCACAAGTGGGCGCCGCACGAAGACGGCGCGCGCACCTTCTACCGCAAGCTCGATGATTGCGTCGGCCGCCTCGCGGCGCTCGATGCCACCATTGCGCTCACGGCAGACCACGGCATGAGCGACAAGAGCAACGCTGCCGGCGAGCCCAACGTGATCTGGCTGCAGGACATCCTCGACGCCAAGTTCGGCCGTGACGAGACGATCGTGATCTGCCCGATCACCGATGCCTTCGTCGCGCACCACGGTGCGCTCGGCGGTTTCGTGCGCGTGTGGTCGCGCGGCCGGGTCGACGCGCGGCAGATCATCGATGCGATCGCCGGCGTCGACGGCATCGAGCTCGCGCTCGACAAGGCAACGGCATGCCGCATGTTCGACCTGCCGCCCGACCGCGAGGCCGACGTGGCGGTGGTGTCGCGCCACGACGTGTGCATCGGCAGCTCGGCCGCCAAGCACGATCTGGCCGGGCTGAAGGGCCACCGGCTGCGCACGCACGGCGGCGTGTCGGAGGCCAAGGTGCCGTTCATCGTCAACCGGCCGCTGAACGACGCCTACAAGCTCGAGGCGGCGAGCCAGACGCTCAAGAGCTGGCAGGTTTTCGACTTCGCATTGAACGGAACGGTGTGACGCCATGAACGCAAGAGTGCCGATCGGAGCGCCCGTGCAGCGCGAAGCGATGCGCATCGCCGGCGACAAGGTGACGAGCGACCGCACGATCGAGATCCGCTACCCGTGGACGGGCGAGGTCGTCGCCACGGTGCCCAAGGCCACCGTGGCCGACGTGCGGCGCGCCTTCAAGGTCGCGCGCGAGTACAAGCCCACGCTGACGCGCCACGAGCGCTACCGGATCCTGATGAAGGCGGGCGACTTGATCGCCGCGCGCAAGGACGCGATCGCGCGCACGATCACGCTCGAATCGGGCCTGTGCATCAAGGACACGCTCTACGAGGTGGGCCGCGCCAGCGACGTGCTGCTGTTCGCCGCGCAGCAGGCGCTGGTCGACGACGGGCAGTGCTTCTCGTGCGACCTCACGCACCACGGCAAGCAGCGCCGCGTGTACACCATGCGCGAGCCGATGACGGGCGTGATCAGCGCGATCACGCCGTTCAACCACCCGTTGAACCAGGTGATCCACAAGGTGGCGCCGTCGGTGGCGACCAACAACCGCATGGTGCTCAAGCCCACCGAGAAGACGCCGCTGTCGGCGATCGTGCTGGCCGACGTGCTCTACGAGGCCGGGCTGCCGCCGCAGATGCTGAGCGTGATCACCGGCGACCCGGTGGAGATCGCCGACGAGATGCTCACCAACGAGCACGTGGACATCGTGACCTTCACCGGCGGCGTGCCGGTCGGCAAGTACATCGCGGCCAAGGCCGTCTACAAGCGCCAGATCCTCGAACTCGGCGGCAACGATCCCCTGGTGGTGATGGACGATGCCGACGTGGCCAAGGCTGCCGACCTCGCCGCCAACGGCAGCTACAAGAACAGCGGCCAGCGTTGCACGGCGGTGAAGCGCATCTTCGTGCACGAGAAGATCGCTGCCGACTTCACCGAAGCGCTGGTGGCCAAGACCCGGGCCTGGACCTACGGCGACCCGTTCGACCCCGAGGTCGACATGGGCACGGTGATCGACGTGGGCGCGGCCACGCTGTTCGAGCGCCGCGTGAACGACGCGGTGGCGCAGGGCGCGCGGCTGCTCGTCGGCAACCGGCGCGACGGCGCCTCGTACTCGCCCACCGTGATCGACCGCGTGCGCGGCGAGATGGAGGTGGTGAAGCAGGAGACCTTCGGCCCGGTGTCGCCGGTGATCACGTTCAGCGATGTCGACGACGCGATCGCCCAGGTGAACTCCACCGCCTATGGCTTGAGTTCGGGCGTCTGCACCAACCGGCTCGACGTGATCATGCGCTTCGTGAAGGAGCTCAACGTCGGCTCGGTCAACGTGTGGGAGGTGCCGGGCTACCGCCTCGAGGTGACGCCGTTCGGCGGCATCAAGGACTCGGGCACCGGCATGAAGGAGGGCGTGCAGGAGTGCTGCAAGGCCTTCACCAATGTCAAGACGTATTCGCTGCCGTGGTAGCCGGCACTGTCGGAGTTCTTGACGACTCGGTGATTGCGAGATTGCCTTTGCCGCGCAGGTGAAGGCCGAGTGCGACGTTAGGCCGTTGATCTACAAGGAGAAATCTGCGAATTCCGGGTGCGGCACCGGCAGTGGGCACGGGATCTGCTTATAAGAGCACGCACTCATACGAACCGAATACCTTAAGGGGGCAGAATTGAAGAAGATCGCGATCATGGCAGCGCTGATGTCGGCCCTGGGTTTCGCTCAGGCGGGGCCGCTCGAGGTCGTCAGCCCCGTGAATGTGGCTGCCGGCGGCTACACCTACATACCGTTCACGTGGAACGGCGACGCCGACGGGTTCTGGGTCGGCACCGCGGGATCCACTGCCGATCCCGTGATGTGGCTTCTGGACGGGGCCGGAACCACCACGCTGGCGGTCGACGACGACTCTGGCTTTGGATGGGAGTCGCTGATCTCGTATGCCGGTTCGGCCGGCAACTACTGGCTGAAGATTGGAAATGGAGCCGGCCATCCGGCTTTCACGACGAACGTCGCCTTTTTGGCAAAGGATATCCTCGATTTCTTCGACCCTGCCCACGGCAACTTCAGCAACGTCGGCCCGGCAACGTCCACGCCGCCCGGCAGCAAGGTACCGGAGCCGGGCAGCCTCGCGTTGGCGGGTCTGGCGCTAGGCATCGCCGGCATCGCCGGACGCCGGCGCAAGAGCAGCTGAGGCTGTCTGCGCGCCGGGAGCGATCCGCGCTCCCGCACGATGATCGGCCCGGCCAACGCCGGGCCGTTCTCATTCAGGGCTTCAAACCCGGCTTGGCCTCGTCGCCGTGGGCCCGGCGGCGGTCGACGCGCAGCACGACGCGTTCGGTGGTCACGACCCGCCCCACCTGCTCGAGCGAGCACGGATACGGGCGGCCGGCCGGGTCCAGCTGCTGATCGCCCGGCTCCACCAACGAGCCGGGCCGCACGCGGTAGAAGCCCGGGTAGGCGAGCGTCACGGGGTCGATCGGAGCGCGTTCGCGAAACGGCATGACGACACGCGGGCAATGCGTCGGGCGTCACTCTAGCGCCTCGCGGGCCGTCTGCAGCTGCCGCGATGGCCGCGACACATCTGCGCATTGATATTGCGCACGGTCGTGTGCCGCGTCCAGCCGGCGCCATCCGCGCCACGAGTCCGCTAAGGGATGCCCTGATGGCTCTAACCCCGATGGAAAGCGGATGCACAGCGCGTCCTGCACGGGTACGATCGAAGCGCGCACAACGCGCACGGCGTGTTGGTCGTCCGGTCTTCGTCGTTGCGCGATCAAGGAGGTGCTCGATGGCAAGCGAAGTGGCCGCTGCAGTTGGCGGTTATGGCAGCAGCGCGGGCACGGTCGTGCGAAGCCGGCGCTGGGTGCAGCGCGACCATACGGTCAGGCCGTTCGTGTGGCACGGGCTGTTGCCGCTGCTCGGGCTGGCGGCCGTGGCGCTCTATGCACTCGGGCCCTTCGCACGCGTGGCGATCGAGTCGCGCGTTCGCGATGGCGTGACCCGTGCGTTGACCGCTGCAGGGCTGTCGTGGCCCGCCGTGGCGGTGAGCGGCCAGCACGTGGTGCTTTCGGGCGCACAACCTGCTGCCGGTGCCGGCGACAAGGCGCTGGCCGTGGCACGCGCCGCGACGTGCGCCACCTGGGCCGGGCCGAAGCTCTGCGCCGTCGACGTGCAGGGCATGTTCACCGAGCCGGTCGCGCCGCCGCCGGCTCCCGCGGTCGTCACCGCCCCGGTACCCGCAGTCGCGGTGCAAGCCGCCGCGCGATGCGAGAAGTCGCTGGCCGCGCTGCTGCAGGACCGTCGCATCGAGTTCGCCACCAGTCGATCCGAGGTGGCGTCGAACAGCAATGCCCTGCTCGATGAACTGGCGCAGGCCGCGAAGGACTGTCCGGGCGTCGTCCGCATCGAGGGCCACACCGATGCGATCGGCAGCGCGCAGACGAACCAGGCATTGAGCCAGGCGCGCGCCGAGGCCGTGCGCGCTGCGCTGGTCGCGCGCGGCATCGCGGCCGAGCGCTTGGCCGCCCAGGGCTTCGGCCCCGACCGGCCGATCGGCGACAACGCCACGGCAGCAGGGCGCGCCAAGAACCGTCGCATCGAATTCAAGGTGCTGCCGCCCTGAAGCGGCAGCCCATCTTCACGTCACCCGACCCCGAACCCACCACGAGTCACCCGCCATGACCATCCTGCTCTTCAAGATCCTGGCGCTGCTGTTGCTGGCAGCCCTTTTCGGCGCGTTGCTCGGCCGCTGGTGGGCCCGCCGTCGCTTCGAGGACGTGACCACCGAATACGCCAGCATGACGCATGACTGGGCAGCGTGGCGCCGCGGCATCGACGCACGGCTCGACTTCACGCCGGTGATCGATCGCGTGGGTGACGTGGAGCGCGCGGTGCGGGCGGTCGATATTCCCAAGCCGGTGCCGACCGATCTGTCGCCGGTGCTTTCCGCGGTCAACGCGATCCGCATCCCGCAACCGAAAGACGTGGACCTGTCGCCCGTCCTCGCTGCGGTGAGCGCGATTCGCATCCCGCAACCGAAAGACGTGGACCTGTCACCCGTCCTCGCTGCGGTGAGCGCGATTCGCATCCCGCAACCGAAAGACGTGGACCTGTCACCCGTCCTCGCGGCAGTGAGCGCAATTCGCATCCCGCAGCCCAAGGAGGTGGACTTCGCGCCGATTCAGTCGCGGCTCGATCAGCTCGAGCGCGCGATCGCGGGCATTCGCATGCCCGAACCCGCGGCGCCGCTGAACCTGCAGCCGCTGTCGTCCAAGGTGGAAGCGGTCGACGCCGCAGTGCGCGCCATCCGCATTCCCGGCCCTCCGCCAGCGGTCGACCTGGCGCCGGTGACCAGCCGCCTGAATGCGCTCGAGCAGGCGATCCGGTCGATCCACATCCCTGTGCCGCCCGTACCCAAGGAGGTGGACCTCTCACCCATGAGTCAGCGCATCGCTCAATTGGAGGCGGCAGTCAGGGCGATCCGCATGCCCGAGCCGCCGCAACCCACGCCGCCGACCGACTTGACGCCGCTGCATGCACGCATCGACGCCGTGGAGCGCGCGATCCGCGCCATCGTGATCCCCACGGTGCCGCCGTTCCCGCCGTACCCCGCGCCGCAGACGATCGACCTCGGACCCGTCGAGGCGCGCCTGGCGGCGATCGAGCAGCGCCTGGCCGCGCCCGCGCCCCGGCCCGCTGCGGTACCGGAGCCCGCCGCTGCCGTCATCCGCGCAGGCAGCCGCAATCTGCTCGCGCGCCCGGCATTCGGCGAGCCCGACGACCTCAAGGAGATCAAGGGCGTCGCCGAGGTGCTGGAGAAGATGCTGCACAACATCGGCGTCTACTACTTCTGGCAGATCGCCGATTGGCAGCCCGCCGACATCGAACACGCCGACGCGCAGCTGGAGGCCTTCCACGGTCGCATCGAACGCGACCAATGGGTGGCGCAGTGCAGGCAGTTCGCGATGCGGCCGACCTCGGCAAGTCGGCCGCAGCAGTTGTAGCCTCAGTTGGGCTTGACGCCCAATGACTTGACGGTTTCGAGGTTCAGGTAGGCGTCGATCGGCAGCCCCTTGGCGCTCTGATAGTCGTTCACCGCCTTCATCGTCTGAGCGCGGATGACGCCGTCGATCGGCCCGGGGTTGAACCCCGCGGTCGCCAGCGCCTGCTGGATCTCCTTCAGCTTGGCCGGCGTGGCATTCGTTTCGCAGAGGATCGAGCGCCACTCGGTGGTGGCGTCGGCCACCTTGACCTCGCGCGTCAGCGTCTGGTAGACGGCCGGGACTTCGACCTCCCGCATCGTCGCCGGCTGGTCGACGACCTGGCGCGACATGGTCTTGTAGGCCGCGGGCACCACCTCCTCGCGCGTTGATGCCGGCTGGTCGACGACGCGGTAGTTCACGGTCTTGGTCTGGGCCGGCACCGGGATCTCGCGCGAACTGGGCGGCGTGTCGACCACCTGCCGCGTCACGGTCTTGAACTGCGCCGGCACCGGCACTTCGCGCGTGCTGGCCGGCTTGTCGATGACCTCGCGCGTCACGGTCTTGAAGACCGCCGGAATCACGACCTCCTCGGTCCGTGCCGGAGTCTTGACCACCTGCTTGCTGACCGCCTTGGTCACCGCGGGCACGTCGATTTCGCGCACGCCCGCCGGCTGATCGATCACCTGCCGCTTGACCGTCGTGTACTGCGCCGGAACCTTGACCTCGCGGACATAGCCCTCGGTGCCCGACTCGGCTCCGGCGCTCTTGTCGGTGGCGCCGCGCACCGCGGCGGCACGCAGCACGCGTTCGCCGTTGGGCATGCCGACGATGTCGCCCTTGTCGTCGAACTTGTAGCCGCGCGCCTTCAGTGTCTCGACATCGATCACCTGGTGCGTCACGGTCTGGTAGCTGGGCGGCAGCTCGACCTCCTGGACCGAGGCTTCCTTGTCGAGCACGCGCTTGGTGACGGTGGCGTATTCGGCAGGCACATCGACCTCGCGCACCGACGCCGGCGTCTTGAGCACGCGGCGCTGCACGGTCTCCCAGCGCTCGGGCACCTCGACCAGGCACATCACGTCGTCGTCGTCGAGCGAGGCGTTGTTGCTCGCCACCCACTTGGCCGGGCTGGTGCCCGCGCCGCCCGATGCCGCACCGTTGGCGTCGAGCACGAAGCCCTTGACCGGGCGCACCTCGCGCGCCTGTCCGAGCCAGGCGCGGCCGCGCTTCCACTGCGTCGATGCGTCGGCAACCTTGACGCGCTCGCTCACCGTCTCGAACACCGCCGGCACCTCGACCAGGCGCTTGCTCGCCTCGCGGACCATCACCTGCTCGGTGACGGTCTTGAACTTGGGCCCCTGGGCGTCGAGCCGCGTGCCGGCCTCGCGCTTGAGCATCTCCTCGCTCACCCGCTTCATCGGCAGCTGGATCGGCTCGTAGGTGAGCGACTCCGGCCGCACCATCACCTCTTCGGTCACCGTCTTGTAGGTGGGCGGGATGACCTCGACGCGCTTGGTCGCCGGCCGGATCGTGACCGACTCTTCGACGGTTTCGTAGGTGGCCGGAATCACGCGCAGCTCCTTGCGCTCGGGCGTGACCAGCACTTGCTCGGTGGCGGTCTTGAACGTTGCCGGCACGACTTCGATGCGTTGGCTCGCCGAGGCGACCTCGATCTGCTCGCTGACCTCCTTGAAGGTGCCGGGAATCGGCTCGACGCGCGTGCTCGCCGGCACCGCGACCACGTCTTCGGTGACGGTCTTGTAGGTGGCCGGAATCGTGATCGTGCGCTTGTATTCCGGCGTCACCAGCACCTGCTCGGTCTCGGTCTTGAACGTCGCGGGCACGAGCACCATGCGCTTGCTGGCGGGGACCTGGACCACCTGCTCGCTGCGCGTCTCGAACCGGGCCGGAATCACGACCTTGGCGTAGCATTGACCGGGCACCGCGTTCGCCGGGCCGGTGCCTGCAGCGTTGCTGCCTGCGGGTGTCTGCCCCGACGCGCCGCACGCGACGAGCACGGCGGCCGAAACGAGGGTTCTTCTGGGCGTGATCATCTTGACTGACTCCATGTCGATCGTTGAATTCGTGTCGGCACATTCTTGAACAACTTGTTCCACGCAGCCGTGTCGCGCGGACAACTCCCACGTCGGGACATATCAGTAGGGGGCTGCCTGATGCCGCCCCTTAGGACGACGACGCTTCGCGGGCCGGACGGCGCAGTCAAGCAGACAGCGCGGTCGTTCCGCGGCCATCGCCGCCCACAGGAGGTCCCACGATGAGTCAGCCCACCGCCGCGCGCGTCGTCATCGTCGGCGGCGGCATCGCCGGCTGCTCAGTTGCCTATCACCTGGCCCGGCTCGGCATCACCGACGTGCTGCTGCTCGAACAGGGCAAACTCACCAGCGGCACCACCTGGCACGCGGCCGGCCTCGTGGGCCAGATGCGCCCCAACCGCACGATGACGGCGATGAGCCGCTACGGCATCGAGCTGTACGCGACGCTCGAAGCCGAGACGGGCCTCGCCACCGGCTGGAAGGCCTGCGGCAGCGTCAACGTCGCGCGCACGCCCGAGCGCTGGCAGCTGCTGAAGAAACAGGCCGCGCTCGCGCGCGGCTTCGGCGTCGAGGTGCACCTGATCTCGCCGCGCGAGGCCGGCGAGAAGTTCGCGCCGATGCGCACCAGCGACCTGCAGGGCGCGCAGTGGATCCCCTGTGACGGCAAGGCCAACCCGGCCGATCTGTGCATGAGCCTGGCCAAGGGCGCGCGCAATCGCGGCGTGAAGATGATCGAAGGCGCGGAGGTCATCGGCGTGATCACTGCGCGCGGCGAGAGCGGCGAGCGCGTGGCCGGCGTGCGCACGCGCGTGGAGGGTGAAGAGCGCGAGCTGCGCTGCGAGGTGCTCGTCAACTGCGCCGGGCAATGGGCACGGCAGTTCGGCGCGCTCGCGGGCGTGAACGTGCCGCTGTATTCGGCCGAGCACTTCTACATCGTCACCGGCAAGATCGACGGCGTGCACCCGATGACGCCGGTGGTGCGCGACCCCGACGGCTTCATCTACTACAAGGAGGAGGTCGGCGGCCTGGTGATGGGCGGCTTCGAGCCGGTGGCCAAGCCGTGGCGCGTCGACCCGATACCGAGCACGTTCCAGTTCCAGCTGCTCGACGAGGACTGGGACCAGTTCGAACCGCTGATGACCAACGCCATCCACCGCACGCCGTGCCTGGAGAGCGCCGAGATCAAGATGCTGCTCAACGGGCCCGAGAGCTTCACGCCCGACGGCAACTTCATCATCGGCGAGGCGCCGGGGCTGCGGCATTACTTCGTCTGCGCGGGCTTCAACTCGGCCGGCATCGCCAACTCCGGCGGCGCCGGGCGGCTCGTCGCGCAATGGATCGCCGACGGCGAGGCGCCGGGCGACCTGTGGGACGTGGACGTGCGCCGCTTCGGCCCCTTCAGCGCCAATCGCCGTCAACTTGCCGAGCGCACCGTCGAATCGCTGGGCCTGCACTACGCGATGCGCTGGCCGCGGCAGGAGCTGGAATCGGCGCGCCCATTGCGCACGTCGCCGCTGTACGACCTGCTCGCCGCCAAGGGCGCCGAGTGGGGCAGCAAGAACGGCTGGGAACGCGCGAACTACTTCAAGCCCGCGGGCGCGCTGCGTCCAGCTTACGGCTTGGGCATGCCCGGCTGGCTGCCGTGGGTGCAGCGCGAGCAGCGCGCCACGCGCGAGACGGTGGCCCTCTACGACCAGACCTCGTTCGGCAAGCTGCTGGTGCAGGGGCGCGACGCCTGCGCGCTGCTGCAGCGCCTGTGCGCCAACGACGTCGACGTGCCGGTGCACAAGATGGTCTACACCGCGATGCTCAACGCGCGCGGTGGCTTCGAGAGCGACTGCACGGTGATCCGCCTCGCGGCCGACCGCTTCCAGCTCGTCACCGGCTCGGCGCAGCCGCAGCGCGACCGCGACTGGATCGAGCGCCACGTCGGCGCGCGCGAGCACGTCACGGTCACCGACATCAGCGCGCTGCAGTCGGTGCTGTCGGTGATGGGGCCGCGCGCAGCCGAGCTGATGCGCCGCGTGTGCCCCGACGACCTGTCGCCGCAGGGCCTGGCCTTCGCCTGGACGCGCGAAGTCGACGTTGGCCTCGCGCGGGCACGTGCCGCGCGCATGAGCTACGTGGGCGGCCCCGGCGTGGAGCTGTACGTGCCGATCGAGATGGCGCGCCATGTGTACCTGGCGCTGCACGACGCGGGCGCCGAGCTTGGTTTGACCGATGCCGGCTACTACGCCATCGACGCGCTGCGCATCGAGGCCGGCCGCCGCGCCTGGGGCGCCGAGATCGGGCCCGACGAGACACCGTGGGAGGCCGGCCTCGCCTTCGCGGTCAAGCTCGACAAGGCGGTGGACTTCATCGGCCGCGACGCGCTGTTGAAATCCCGCGGTCAGCTGCTGCGCAAGAAGCTGGTGACCGTCGTGCTCGACGACCCCGCGGTGTGGATCTGGGGTGGCGAGCCGCTGCACCTGGGCGACGAGCCGGTGGGCGAACTCGCCTCCGCCGGCTGGAGCCCGGCCGCGGGCCGCTGCGTGGCGCTGGGCTACGTGCGCGGCGAGGCCGCGAACCGGCCGCACGCGGGCACGCCGCTGGCGATCGACCTGTTCGGCGAACGTGTGAGCGCCACCGCGTGGGACGCGCCGGTGCTGCAGCGCGCGCGTTGACCGCGCGACCCGGAGGTTATCCGCCCGGCCGGCAGTTCAGCGGCAGGTACTTCGGCTCGACGTCGGTGAGGTCGGCACCCTTGGCGTCCATCTTGTCGGGCACGGCGGCCCTGGCGCAGACCCAGGCCACCGGCACGGCCGGTGCGCTGTCGACCACCGCGGGCCGGAAGCTCAGCACGCGGCCCTTGAGCGCGCCGTTGGCCTGGTTGCCGAAGGTGACGTGGATCGCGCCGGCCGCCACGCGCACCGACTGCACGTAGTTGCCCACCATCTTGTCGGCCGGCGGCAGGCCGGCGGCCGCGTTGTCGTCGGGCAGCGCGTGGGCGGTGCTCCATCGCGTTGCCACCGCCGTCTTGGCCATGTTGATCAGCGGCGACGAATCGACGATCTGCTGCCGCACCAGCGGCGCCTGGAAGCTGGGCAACGCCAGCGTCGCCAGGATGGCCAGCACCGCGAGGGCCACCAACAGCTCGATCAGCGTGAAACCGAAGGGGCGATTCGACATCGGGCAGGCTTGGCGCTGGGCCGCTGACGATTATGGCGATCCGCTGACGCGCCCGCGCGGGCGACAATGCGCACCACGCCACCTGCGCGCGCGAGGAGCATAGCCCCATGTACTACGAACCCGGCGTCACGCCGCACGGCCTGCCGCACGACCCCTTCAAGAGCTGCGTGATCCCGCGGCCGATCGGCTGGATTTCGACCATCGACCGCGATGGCCGCCACAACCTGGCGCCGTTCAGCCAGTTCCAGAACGTGACCTTCGACCCGCCGATCGTGATGTTCTCGTCGAACCAGAACTCGAGCGGCGCGCGCAAGGACTCGGTGCGCAACGCCGAAGACACCGGCGAGTTCGTGTGGAACATGGCCACCTGGGCGCAGCGCGAGGCCGTCAACGCCTCGGCCGAGGAGCTGCCGCACGGCGTCGACGAGTTCGATCGCGCCGGCCTCGCCAAGCTGCCATCGCGCCGCGTGAAGCCCATGCGCGTGGCCGGCTCGCCGATCCAGTTCGAGTGCGTGTACATCAACACGCTGCGCTTCCCGGGCACGCCGCCGATGGGCTCGGCCGACGTGGTGTTCGGCCGCGTGGTGGGCGTGCACATCGACGATGCCGCGCTGAGCGCCGAGGGCCTCGTCGATGTGTTGAAGATCAAGCCCATCGCGCGCATGGGCTACTACGACTACACCACGGTCGACAACGTCTTTCGCATGGTCATCCCGGGCAACAACGCGGCCGTGCTGGCCGGGCTCGAAGGCTCGGCCGACAAGGCGCGCGTGGCCACCGGCGGCGCGGGCTGAACGCGCTGCGCGTTCAGCGCTCCTTGCGCAGCGCGCCTGCGGGACAGCGCGCCCCATGAGGCCAACAAGAAAGGCCCGCTGTGCGGGCCTCCTGGATCAAGCGGGACGACTATCTCAACGCGCAGCGCGACGACGAGCAGCCACCAGTGCGGTCAATCCGAGCGCCATCAGTGCCAGTGACCCCGGCTCCGGCACCTTCTGATCATCGCTGCCGGAGAACGAACCGGCCTTGATGAAGACTCCGGAGTCATAGCCGTTGTCGCCCTTGTCGGAAATCGTGAAGTTGAAGTGATGCGTGCCGGACCCCACCGTGGCGGTCGCCGTCAGCACTTTGGTCAACCCGTCGTACTGGATCGGCACATTCTGGTTGGTGCAGGTCGTCGTACCGCCGCTGCTGTTGTTGACGTAATAGGCCGAGTTCGACGTGCAGTTCACGTTGTTGATCGACACGACGCCGCCGCCACCCGGTACCAGGGCGATGTTGACGCCATCGAGCAGCAGCTGGAACGTGTCGTTGAACACCGAACCGACGAATTCGTTGTACTCCTCCGATCCGAAGACATACTGGAAGAACAGCTCACCCGTGGTGGAGGTGAAGTCGAACTGCAGCGATGCGGTGTCGAAGTGACCACCGAGATTCGCCCCGCAACTGCCCAAGGTGTTCGTGCCACCCGCGCACGCGACCGTGCCGGTGGTCAGTACGATGCCTTGGTCGAAACCGACCGAGCCTGCACCACCCGTGAATGTGCCGGTCGCCGTTGCCGAACCGCCGCTGACGGTCAACGTCACATTGCTGATCGTGATGCCGGTGCCCGTGATGGCATCGGCCAGCGTGTTGGCGTCGTTCGTCGCCGTGATCGTCGGCCCCGCGTACGCAACGCCGGCGACCGAGATCGCGGCGGCACAGGCAAGCTTCTTGAGGGTCTTCATCGGCTTCTCCTTGACTGATACTGCCCATCACCGAAAGCGTGATGCCACGCGTCAAGCATTTGGCGTGCCAGCGCTGAATATCTCTTTCAGATCAAGGTCTTGGGCCCGGCGTCGGGGCGCGAGTTGGCCGAACCTGTAAAGTTGGTCGACACCGTCGCCCGTGGCCTCCGGAGGCCCGGGCTGCATACGCCGAACATCTCCGCCGCGTTGCACAACGTCGGCGGGCCCGAACCCTGCTTCAACGCACGCGCAGCGCCATCAGCTCCTCGCCCTGCGGGTCCACCACGTGCACCGCGCAGGCGATGCACGGGTCGAAGCTGTGCACGGTGCGCTGGATCTCGAGCGGCTGTTTCGGGTCGTGCAGGCGGTGGCGGTCCATCAGCGCGGCCTCGTAGGCGCCGGGCTGGCCGGCGGCGTCGCGCGGGCCGGCGTTCCACGTGCTGGGCACCACGGCCTGGTAGTTGTCGATCAAGCCGTCCTTGATCACCACGTAGTGGGCGAGCGCGCCGCGTGGCGCCTCCATGAAGCCCACGCCCTTGGCCTCGCGCGGCCAGGTCGACGGATCCCACGGCGCGCTGTTGTGCACGGCGGCGTCGCCGGCCTTGATGTTGGCCATCAGCTGGTCGAGCCAGCCCGTCATCTGGTCGGCGAACACCTTCGATTCGATCGTGCGCGCTGCGGTGCGCCCGAGCGTGGAGAAGATCGCCGCCAGCGGCAGGTCGAGCGTCTTCAGCACGTGGTCGGCCAGCGCGCGCGTGGGCTCGTGGCCCTTGGCGTAGAGCATTGCCAGCCGCGCCAGCGGGCCCACCTCCACCGCCTTGCCGCGCCAGCGCGGCGACTTGAGCCACGAGTAGCCGCCATCCACGTCGAGCTGCTCGTAGGGCGGCTTCGGGCCGGTGTAGGCGAGCTTGGTTTCGCCGGCGTGCGGATGCAGGCCCTGCGCCTTGCCGCCGCTGTACTCGTACCACGAGTGGGCCACGAACTCCTGCACCTGCGCCGGGTCGCGCAGGTCGAGCGGCTGGATGTTCTTCAGGTCGCGGCCGAGGATCACCCCCGACGGGATCAGCCACGACGATGGATCGCCGCCGCCCGCCGACGGGAAATCACCCACGGTGAGAAAGTTGCCCAGCCCCTCGCCGCGCGCGAACCAGTCCTTGTAGAAGCCGGCGATGGCCAGCGTGTCGGGCACGTACACCTGGTCGACGAAGCTGCGCATGGCCTGGATGATCTGCCGCACCTCGCCCAGCGTGACCACGTTGAGCGTGGTGGCTGCCGCGCCGCCGCTGCCCGGCGCCGCGCTGATCGGGCTCGGTGACCCACCGACCAGGAAGTTAGGGTGCGGGTTCTTGCCGCCGAAGATCGCGTGCAGCTTCACCACCTCGCGCTGCCACACCAGCGCCTCCAGGTAGTGCGCCACCGCCATCAGGTTGGCCTCGGGCGGCAGCTTGTATTCGGGGTGACCCCAGAAGCCGCCGGCGAAGATGCCGAGCTGCCCTTGCTCGACGAACTGCTTCACGCGCTTCTGCGTATCGGCGAAATAGCCGGGGCTCGACTTCGGCCAGCCCGAGATGGCCTGCGCGAGCTCCGAGGTCTTCTTCGGGTCGGCCTTCAGCGCCGAGACCACGTCGACCCAGTCGAGCGCGTGCAGGTGATAGAAGTGCATCACGTGGTCGTGCACGTGCTGCGCGGCCACCATCAGGTTGCGGATCAGCTGCGCGTTGGCCGGCACGCGCCAGTGCAGCGCGTCTTCCACCGCACGCACCGAGGCCATGCCGTGCACCAGCGTGCACACGCCGCAGATGCGCTGCGCGAAGGCCCAGGCTTCGCGCGGGTCGCGGCCCTTCAAGATCAGCTCGATGCCGCGCACCATGGTGCCCGAGCTCCACGCGCCGGTGATCGTGCCGTCGGCCGCGGTCGCGGCCTCGATGCGCAGATGCCCTTCGATGCGGGTGATCGGATCGACGACGACGCGCTTGTCCATGAGTTTGCTTCTCCGCGGCGTTTCAGTCGGCGAGGTTGTCGGCCACCAGCTCGAGCAGGCTCTCGGTCTTGCGGTTCCAGTGCGCGGCCTTCGCGCCCTGCTCGAGCGTGATGCGGCACTGGCCGCAGCTGGTCACGAAGCGGTTCGCGCCGGTGGCCTCGACCTGCGCCTTCTTCATCTCGAACACCTTGGCGCGCAGCGGCGCCGCGCGCACGTTGGAGACCACGCCGCCGCCCCCGCCGCAGCAGAAGCCCGCCACGCCGGCATCCTTCAGCTCGATCAGCTGCAGGCCCAGCGCCGCGAGCACGCGCCGCGCCGCCGCCTCGAGGCCGCCGCGGCGCACGATCTGGCACGGGTCGTGGAAGGTGGCGCTGTCGGCGATCGGCCTGACGCGGATCTTCCTCGCGGCGAGCGCCTCGTCGAGGAACTCGGTCATGTGGATGATGCGCACCGGCAGCGCCGCGCCGTACCACTTGGCCGCCTCCCAGCGCGCGGCGCCGTAGGCATGGCCGCATTCGGGCAGCAGCACGGTCTTGGCGCCGATCTTGACCGCGGTGTCGACCAGCGCGCGCGTCAGCCGCTCCTGCAGTTCGAGGTCGCCGTTGTTGAAACCGATGTTCGATGCGTCGAAGCCGCTCTGGTGCATGGTCCACGTCACGCCCATGCGGTTGAGGATCTTCGCCGCGTCGGCCAGCGCCTTGGTGTGGTCGCCCAGCTCGGCCGGCGCCGCCGTCACCAGGATGTCGGCATGCTCCAGGTCGCACGGGATCGCCACGCCGTGCTGCTGCGACACCTCGGCCAGGATGTCGGGCAGGTCTTCGGCCGGCGTGGCCGGGCTGCCCCACTGGCGCGCGGTGCGATCCATCAGCGCCAGCCGCTCGGGGATCAGGCCGGCCTTGAACATGCCGTGGCGCGCTTCCTTCACCAGCTCGGCGATGTCGATGCCCATCGGGCAGGCGAGGGTGCAGCGGCCGCACATCGTGCACGAGTCGTAGATCAGCTCCTGCCATTGCTGCAGCTCGGCGACGCTCGGCTTGCGCACCAGGCCGAGCGCGCGCACCAGCGGCGCGAACGGCGAGGCCTCGCGAAAGTAGGCGCGGCGGAACAGCTCGAGCTTGTGCACCGGCGTGTACTTCGGGTCCTGCGTGGCGATGTGGAAGTGGCAGGCCTCGGCGCAGATGCCGCAGCGCACGCAGCTTTCCATGTGCAGCGCGGCGGTGACGCCGAACTCGCGCACGAAGCTGCGCATCGCCGCGTCGACGCGCGCCTCGTCGCTCGCCTCGCCCTGCGCGTCGAAGCCGGGCTTGACCGTGGCAGCGGTGTTCATACCTGCACCCCGCGGTGCGAGAAGCGCATGCCGGTGGCGCCGCGCGAGAACACGAACAGGAAGGCGTGCATCAGCTTGCCGAACGGAAACCACACGAGAAAGGCCGCGATCGAGAACACGTGGATCGCCAGCAGCGTCTCGTAGCGCGCGCCGAGGTGCGAGGTGGCGAGCAGCCCGGTGGCCACCGGCAGCGCCGTCATCGCCCAGCTGATGTAGTCGCCCGCATGCGACAGCAGCCGCATCACCGGGTGCGTGAGGCGGCGCGCCAGCACCGCGAGCAGCGAGCCGAGCGTGAGCACGCCCACCGCATACACCAGGTTGCTCGGCAACGGGCTCCAGTGCAGCCCGACGAGGTTGCGGATGAACAGGATGTGCGGCGCGAGGCCGAACACCACCACCGCCAGCCCGACATGGAAGATCCAGCTGTTGAGCGTCATGAAGCGCGTGGCCTGCGCGAACTCCGGCCGCGGCCACATCTTGCGCAGCACCGTGCGCGCGGCGCCCAGCAGCGCCGGCGGCGCGCCCTCGCGCGCGGGCGAGAGGTCGCGCAGGCGCGGCAGCAGCAGCACGCCGGCCAGGCGCCACACCACGCCGAGCACGAACACGGCCATCGCCAGCTGCAGCGCCGGCCCGCGGGCGATATCGAGCAGGTTCATCGCTCAGGCCTCCTTGTTCGCGGTGGCGGCGTGTTCGCGCTGGCGCTGGCGCGCGAGCCAGGCCGAGCCGGCGCCCAGCGCGGCGCCGGCCACGGCGGCGATCGGGACCACCTTGCGCACGTCGGCCGTGCCGGCGGCCAGCGGCTTGTACAGGCCGCCGCGGTCCCAGAAGCGCGGCTCCGAGCAGCCGATGCAGCCGTGCCCAGACTGGATCGGGAACGACACGCCGCCGTTCCACTTCAGCGACGCGCAGGCGTTGTAGGTCACCGGCCCCTTGCAGCCCAGCTCGTAGAGGCACCAGCCCTGCCGCGCTCCCTCGTCGTCGAAGCTGTGCGCGAACAGGCCCTTCTCGTAGAACGGCCGCCGGTAGCAGCGGTCGTGGATGCTCTCGCCGAAGAACGCGCGCGGGCGGCCCAGCTCGTCGAGCTCGGGCAGCTTGCCGAACGACAGCAGATGCACCAGCGTGCCGGCCATGGCCTGCGGCATCGGCGGGCAACCGGGGATGTTGACCACCGGCTTGCCCTTCACCAGGCTGGCGATCGGCACCGCGCCGGTGGGGTTGGGCCGCGCCTCGGGCAGCCCGCCGAACGCCGCGCAGGTGCCCACGGCCACCACTGCGGCTGCCTGTGCCACCGTCTCGGCCAGCATGTCGACGTTGCTGCGGCCGGCGATCACCGAGTACACGCCGCCGTCGGCGGTGGGCACCGAGCCGTCGACGACGACGATGTACTTGCCGGCGTTGTCGGCCATCGACTGCCGGCGTGCCTGCTCGGCGGCCTCGCCCGACGCGGCCTGCAGCGTGTGGTGGTAGTCGAGCGAGATGAAGTCGAAGATCAGCTCCTCGAGCGAAGGGCTGAACGTGCGCGTCAATGATTCGGTGCAGCCGGTGCACTCCTGGAACGACAGCCAGATCACCGCCTGGCGCCGCGCCTTGGCCAGGCCCTGCGCCATCGCCGGCGCCATCGCCGGCGGCAGCGCGAGCAGCGCGGTCATCCAGCTCGCGTAGCGCAGCAGCGCGCGGCGCGACACGCCGCGCTCGCGCAGCATCTGCGCCAGTTCAGGCGATTCGGGCACGTTCGGTCTCCTTGTCGGTCCAGCGCGCGATCAGCTCGCGCACGGCTTCGCACAGGCGCGGCATCGCGCTCGCCACCGCGTTCGACAGCGCGAGGCCGAGCGCGGTGCTGGCCGGCTGCACCGCCACCAGCGCGCGGCGCTGCGGCAGGCGGCCGCACAGCGCGGCGGTGGCCATCAGGTCGAACAGCGCCACCTCATGCGCGCTGCGCTTGCGGCCGCCGAGCTGCACATCCATCGCCTCGCCCTGGAACACGCGCACGGTGCCCGGCGCAGCGCCGAAGGCCGCGGCATCGACGGCGATCAGCGCGGCGGCGTCCTCGATCTCGGGCAGCAGGCTCAGGCCGAGCGTGCCGCCGTCGCACAGCCGCGCGCGCTGCGCGTCGGCGCTGCCGGCCAGCGCGTCGATGGCCAGCGGCCCCGCCGCGTCGTCACCGAGCAGGCGGTTGCCCAGGCCGAGCACGAGCACCTGCGGCTGTCCCTGCGATCGCACTGGCTCCATCGGCCACCGGCTCCATCGGCATCGATGCGCGCACGGTAGTCACCCGCCCGGCGCTCGGGATTGACATGCGTCACCAACTCGCGGCGCGGCGGCGGCCTATGCTGCGCACGTCGACGCGGAGATGCAACGAACCATGTGCCTGGCGATTCCGATGCGTGTGCTGGCGGTCGACGGCCTGTGGGCGCACTGCGAGGCCAGGGGCAGCGAGCGCCGAGTCAATCTGTTCGTGCTGCAGCACGAGACGGTGCGGCCCGGCGATGTGCTCGCCGTCCACGCCGACGCGGCGCTGCGCACGATGTCGAGCGAGGAGGCGCAGGCCACCTGGGCGCTGCTCGACGAGATCCTCGCCGTGCAGGGTGAGGTCGACCCGGCAGGTCTCACACGCCCTGCCTGATCAGCGGCGCGCGCAGCGCCTCGCCGATCACCGCCAGGCTGTCGTCGAGGTGGGCGCGGGCCATCGCCGACCAGCCCGGCGCCGCGAGCGCGCGTTTGATCTGCGCCTGCAGATTCAGCGCCACCTGGCGGTGCACGGCGCGCACGTCGGCCGCCACGGCCGGCGCCGGGCGCAGCAGCGCGCCGGCCACGCGGCGCAGGTGCTCGCGCTGCAGGTTGCGGCGCAGGCCGTCGATGTCGGCTCGACCGCGGAGTTTGAGTTCCGACCACACCGCGTCGCTCAGCCGCTGCTGCACGTCGGCGTAGCTCTGCAGCTGCGCCTTGTCGGCAACCTTCGATTCGGCGTCGGCCAGCCGCGCGGCGAGGCCGTCGGAGATCAGCGCGTCGAGCGCCGGCCGCTGGATGTTGGCTACCGCACCGGCGAGGCTGAAATCGGTGCTCACGCCTTGCGTGCCGAACAGGCGGTCGAACTGGTCGACGCCGAGCCGGCTCATGTAGGCCGGCTCGAAGCGGAAGCTGTCGCTGGCGAACACCTCCTCGAGCAGCACGTCGAGCGCGCGCCGCTGCCGCTCGGCCGGCACCGGCTCGAGCAGCGCCTTGCCGCTGCCGGCCAGCGCGCGGCTCGAGTAGACGCCGCCGACCCAGCGCGCGAGCAGCGCGGTCGCCTGGCCCATGCGGCTGAAGCCGCGCGCCAGGTTGCGCCGGTACAGCGTGTAGTCGTCGTCGTCGGCCAGCTTGCGCGCTTGCGTGCGCGACCACAGCTCGCGCGCCAGCCGGATGCCGCGCTGCGCGTAGGCCAGCGGATCGTCGCCGAGGTCGAACAGGTTGATCGTCGGGTCGCCGATCATCGCGTCCTCGTCGGTGCCGTAGGCGAGCGCGCCGTCGCGGTCGCTCTGCCCGGCGATGCGCTCCAGGCCGGCCTTATCGTCGGCCGGCGCGAACTCGCGGTAGCCGTAGTCGATGGCCCAGTAGTCGTACGCGCCGAGGCCGGGCATGTGGTAGTCGGTCACCGCCTCGCCGCGCAGCGGCATGTTCGGCGGGTTGTAGTCCATCACCGAATTCGAGATGCCGTGGGCGGCGGTGAAGGCGGGGTCGCGCAGCTGCGCGATCTGCACGCCGGTGGAGGCCTTGAAGTTGTGGCGCAGCCCGAGCGCATGCCCCACCTCGTGCGCCACCACGGCCTTGAGGCCGCCGGCCACGTAGTTCATGGCCTCGGCGCTTCCGGGTTGGAGATCGCCGCGCTCGATCATCAGCGCGAGGCCGAAGCGCGTCTGCTCCAGCGCGTCGGTGGCCAGGCTGCACAGAGCGGCGTCGGCGCGCGCGCCGGCCGCGGCGCTCGTCGCCTGCGTTCCTGGCGGCTGCGTGTCGTCGACCACCGCGCGGTCGAAGCGCACCCAGTTGTCGGGGATGATCGCCGCCGCGCGCAGGATCTCGCCGGTGCGCGGGTCGGCCTGCGACGGCCCCACCGCGGTGGCGCCCGGGCCTTCCATCGCGAACCAGCGCACGGCCAGCAGGCGCGTGCCTTCGGTGGAGGCCCAGTCGGCATCGGCGGCCTGCTGCTCCACCACCAGCGCGTTGCGGAAGCCCGCGCGCTCGAAGGCCTTGTTCCATTCGAGGATGCCCTCGCGCACGGTGGCGCGCCAGCGCTCGGGGATGTTGCGGTCCATCACCACGCGGATCGGCTCGCGCGGCTCAGACACCGCGGCGGCGGGATCCTTCTTCTCCAGCCGCCAGCGGTCGATGAGATGCGTGCGGCGGTCGATCGGCGCCTCGGGTTCGGTGAAGTCGAAATACGGCTTGGTGAAGTAGCCCACGCGCTGGTCGGCGCGCCGCGGCTTCATCGGCGTGGCCGGCAGCGGCGCGAGCGTGTAGCTGTGGGCGAGGAACAGGCTGCGCGGGTCGGGCACCACGCGCGGCGGATTCGGCAGCATGGCCGGGTTGGGCGGCGGGCCGCCGGGCACGACCACCGGCGGCGACGGCAGGCGCGGCACCGCGAAGTGCGACCGCACGACCACCGAGGTGCCGGCCTCGCCGGTGCGCGTGCGCTCGATGAAGCTGTTGCCGCGGTCCAGCGCATAGGACATGCGGTAGCTGGCCTCGAGCTGCGTCTGCGCGCCGGCGATGTCGCCGCCGAACAGCACGCTGGCGTCGACCAGCAGCGACTTGCGCTGCGGGTGCGGCGCCGCGGCCAGCGGCGCGGCGGCGAGCAGGCTGTCGGAGTAGCTCTCGGCGAGCGCGCGCGCCAGCGGCGTGCCCTCGGTGGCGCGCACGCGCAGGTTGCGCGCGACGAGCTGCACGCTGTTGCCGATGCGGCGCAGCACCACCACGCCGTCGGTGCCCATCAGCCCGGGCAGGAATGCTCGCTCGCCGAGGCCGGAGGCGAGCGACACGCCGAAGAACATCGGCGCGTCGAGCCGCTCGGCGGGAATCTCGAGCCAGGTCTTCTCGTCCTTGGTCCACACGGTGAGGAAGCCGGCCACGCTCTTCGCGTCCTTGGTCACGTCGGCGAACGCGGGCGGCGCGCCGGGCACGGGCGGCGTGCCCGGCCGCGCGGGGGCCGAGGCGGCGCCTGCCGGCGCCGATGCGGCAGCGCCGGTGGCAGGCGGCGCAGCCGCAGCGGTGGTGGCGGCCGGCGGCGATGCCGGCGGGGTGGCGCAGCCGGCCAGCAGCGCGGCGACCGCGGTTGCGGCGCGCCAAGCGAAGGTCCGGTGCGGCAATTCGACTGTGCGTGATGACATCGTCTGGACGTGTGGGGCGGTGGGCGAAGTCGCACACGTTATCGCAAATACCCTGGCCGCAGTTGCCGCTCGGCGATACTGCGCCGGGTGCAGCTCATCGACGCGAACACCACACGCGAGCGGCTGGCGTTCGCGCCGCTGATCGACGCGCTGCGGCGGATGTTCGTGGCCGGTTGCGAAGTGCCGCAGCGCCACACGCACCGCATCGCCGACGCCCGCGGCAGCGCCACGGCCGGCACCGTGCTGCTGATGCCCGCGTGGCAGCCGGGGCAGCGCCTGGGCATCAAGACCGTCACGGTGTTTCCCGGCAACGGCGCTTTCGGCAAGCCGGGGCTGCATTCGGTGTACACGCTGTTCGACGCCGCCACCGGCGAGCCGCTGGCGCAGATGGACGGCAACGAGATCACCTCGCGCCGCACGGCAGCCGCGTCCGCGCTCGCCGCCTCGTACCTGGCGCGCGCCGACGCCGCGTGCCTGCTGGTGGTGGGCGCGGGCCGCGTGGCGGCGCTGATGGCCGAGGCCCATGCGGCCGTGCGGCCTGTGCGCCGCGTGCGCGTGTGGAACCGCAACCGGGCCGCGGCGCAGGCATTGGCCGACCGGCTCGCCACCCGCGGCTTCGACGCCGGCGTGGTCGATGACCTGGCCGCTGCCGCCGCCGAGGCCGACCTGATCAGCTGCGCCACGCTGGCCACCGCGCCGCTGGTGCTCGGGCAATGGCTGCGGCCGGGCACGCACCTCGACCTCGTCGGCAGCTTCTCGCCCGAGATGCGCGAGACCGATGCCGACTGCTTCGCGCGCAGCCGTGTCTACGTCGACACCCACGAGGCGCTCGCCAAGTCGGGCGACGTGCTGCAGGCCATGGCCGAGGGCGCGTTCTCCGCCGAGCGGCTGCAGGGCGACCTCGCCGCGCTGTGCCGCGGCGAGCGCAGCGGCCGCGAGAGCGACCGCGAGATCACGCTGTTCAAGTCGGTGGGTACGGCGCTGGAGGATCTGGCCGCGGCGCAGCTGGTGTTCGGCGCCGCGCGCTGATGCGCTGCCGCGCCAGCGCCTTGCGCAGCTCCTCGGCCCACAGCACCAGGCTGGCGAGTGCCACGATCGCCGCCAGCAGCGACGGCGCGAGCGGCACCGTGTAGAACAGCGCGTTCAGCGCCGGCAGGTACAGCACCGCGAGCTGCAGCGCCACGCTCGCGCCCAGGCCGCCGAGCAGCCAGCGGTTGCGCAGCACGCCGAACCGCAGCGCCGAGCGCAGCGCAGACTGGCAGTTGAGCACGTTGAACCACTGGCACACGGCGATCATCGTGAACACCTCGGTGCGCAGCTGCGGCAGCGGCACGCCGGCGCGGTAGCGCAGCGCATACCAGCTGCCGCACACCGCCACGGTGGCCAGCGCCATCAGCGCGATGCGCCGGCGCATCGTGGCGTCGAGCAGCGCATCGTCGCGCGGCACCGGCGCGCGGCGCATCTCGTCGCCCTCGGGCGGCTCCATCACCAGGTTGATGGTCAGCGTGCCCTCGGTGACGATGTTGATCCACAGGATCTGCACCGCGGCCAGCGGCAGCGGCAGCCCGGCCAGCAGCGCGGCGAGCAGCAGCAGCACCTCGTCGAGCGAGGTCGCGAACAGGAACAGGATCACCTTCTTCAGGTTGGCATAGACCACGCGGCCCTGCTCGACGGCGCCCACCAGCGTGGCGAAGTCGTCGTCGGTGATCACCACGCGCGCCGCGCTCTTGGCCACCTCGGTGCCCGAGCGGCCCATGGCCACGCCCACGTCGGCCAGCGCCAGCGCCGGCGCGTCGTTGACGCCGTCGCCGGTCATCGCCACCACCTCGCCGCGGCGCTGCAGCGCCTGCACGATGCGCAGCTTCTGCGCCGGCTGCACGCGCGCGAACACGGCGATGTGCTCGAGCGCGTCGTCGAGCTCGGGCTCGGCGAGCCGCTCCAGCTCGGCGCCGTCGACGGCCACGTCGTGCTCGGCGGCGATGCCCAGCTCGCGCGCGATGGCCAGGCCGGTGAGCCGATGGTCGCCGGTAACCATGATCGGCCGGATGCCGGCGGCGCGGCACGCCGCCACTGCGTCGCGCGCCGCCTCGCGCGGCGGATCGATCTCGCCGACGAGGCCGAGCAGCCGCAGGCGGCCGGCCAGCGCGGGCAGCGCGTCGGCCTCGCCGCGCCAGGCGATCGGCTCGTCCACGCGTGCGAGCGCGAGCACGCGCAAGGCGCGGGCAGCCATCGCATCGGCCTCGGCACGCGCGGCGGCCGCATCGGCGCCATGGGCGCACAGGGGCAGCAACGCCTCGGGCGCGCCCTTGACGATCACGCAGGCCGCGCCGGCGGCGTCGCGATGGCGGGTGACCATCACGCGGCGCTCGGCGTCGAAGGGCAGTTCGTCTTCGCGCGGCCAGTGCCGGCGCAGCGCGGCAACGTCGAGCCCGGCCTTGCCGGCGGCCACCAGCAGCGCGCCCTCGGTGGGGTCGCCGATCACGCGCCAGGCGGCCAGCGCATCGTCGGGCGGCAGCAGCTCGGCGTCGTTGCACAGCACGGCCGCCCCGAGCAGCGCGCGCAGCGCATCGTCTGGCGGCGCCGGGCGGCCGTCGTGCCGCAGCTCGCCCTCGGGCGCGTAGCCGCGGCCGCTGTCGGTGAGCGCGCGCGCCGCGGCCGCGCTCGTCGCCGGCAGCCACAGCGCCACCGCCGTCATCTCGTTGCAGGTGAGCGTGCCGGTCTTGTCGGTGCAGATCACCGTGGTCGAGCCGAGCGTCTCCACCGCGGCGAGGCGCCGGATGATGGCGCCGCGGCCCGACATGCGCTGCATGCCCACCGCCAGCGCGATGGTCATCGCCACCGGCAGGCCCTCGGGCACCATCGACACCATCTGGCTGATCGCCACCATCAGCACGTCGGCCAGCGGCAGCTCGCGCAGCAGACCGAGCGCCACCACGGCCACGAACAGCACCAGCGCCGCGGCCACCAGCGCGCGGCCGAAGCGCTCGAGCCGGCGCTGCAGCGGCGTGAGCGGCTCCACCGCCTGCTCGGTGAGCCGCGCGATGCGGCCGACCTCGGTGTGCGCGCCGATCGCCACCACCACCGCGCGCGCGCGGCCGGCGGTGACGAAAGTGCCCGAGTACACCATGTTGTGGCGGTCGGCCAGCGCCGCGGCGGCGGGCATCGCGGCCACGGCCTTGGCCACCGGCACCGACTCGCCGGTCAGCGCGGCCTCGGCCACCTGCAGGCGGCTCGCCTGCACCAGCCGCGCGTCGGCGGCCACGGCGTCGCCGGCGGCCAGCAGCAGCAGGTCGCCGCACACCAGCTCGCGCGCGGCGATGCGCTGCTCCTGGCCGTCGCGCAGCACGCCGACCTGCAGCGCCGCCAGGCGGCGCAGCGAGCGCATCGAGCGTTCGGCGCGGCCTTCCTGCGCGCTGCCGACCAGCGCATTGACGACGACGACGGCGAGGATCACCGCCGCGTCGCCCAGGTGGCCGAGCACCACCGCGAGCAGCGCGGCGACGAAGAGGATCAGCACCAGCGGGCTCGCCAGCTGGCGCGCGAAGAGCCGCCACGCCGAGGCGCGCGGCGGCTCGGGCAGTGCGTTGGGGCCTTGCGCGGCCGCGCGCTCGCGCGCCTGCGCGTCGCTCAGGCCATCGGCAACATTGCTTCCCAGGCGCTGCAGCGCCGCGTCGGGCTCGAGCGCATGCCAGGCGGTCTCGGTGGGCTGCACGCGCGCAGTATCGGCCCGCCGTCGCACGCGCGCGCAGCGACGGCCGGCGCGGCGTTGACAGCCATCAGCGCTGCCGGCGCGGCGTCGCCGGCGATCAGGCGCGCGCTCGCGCGCTCAGCGCTGCATCCAGCCGCCGCCGCGGAAGTGCCAGCGGCCCATCACCGGCTCCCAGCGATGCGGCCGCCAGTAGTAGCCGGGGCGAGGTTGCTCCCAGCGGCCCGGCACCCAGTGGTAGCCGCCGCCGCGCCAGCCCCAGTAGCCGCCGATCCACATCGCGCCGACAAACGGAATGGCGGGGATCACCTCGGCATAGGGCGCGGGCGGCGCGACATCGGTCACCACCTCGCCGGCGGGGTAGTAGGGCGCCACCACGCAGGCCGACAGGCTCCACGCGGCGAGCGGTGCGATCACGGCCAGGCGCCAGCGACTCATGCGCTTCCCCGAAAGCCCCCGCGACGGCGGTGGCCCGCCACCTTCAACCCTTCGAGGCCGCCCGGCGATGACCGCGGCAACGCAGATTTACACAGCGCGCGCGGCGGGGGTCATCAGGTCGCGCAGCACCGACTGGCTGAACAGGTCGTCGAGCGGCCGCACGCCGGTGTGCATCATCGACTGCAGCCCCTGCATCCAGGCCTGCACGCCGTCGGCTTGGCTCGCATCGACGGTAGGCCGCGCCTGCGTGAGCACCTCGGTGGCGTTGCGCACGGCGGTGTCGTACAGCTCCTGGCCGAAGCGGATCGCCGCGGCGGAGTCGAAGCGCATCAGCTCGACCTGGATCGCCATCACGTCGGCGATGTCGCGCGCCTCGTGCAGGCGCTGCGCCATGTCTTCGTAGCGCTTGACGGCCAGGTGCGTCATGTCCCACTGCACCTTGCGCACCGATTCCACTGCGCGCAACCAGCCCATCGCCGACTGCAGCGTGAACTCGAGCTGGTCGCGCGTGAGGCCGACCCAACCCTCGGGCGTGGCGACGGCGGCGGTGGGCGAGGGCTTGGCTGCACCGGCGCCATTGGGCTTGGCGGCGACAGCGGTCTTGCGGCGCGTGCGGGTGGTCATGGTCGTCTCCTGCTGGGCGTGGCGGGCACTGCGCGCAGCATGTTGCGCCGGGATCCTCCAGCGCCATTGACCCTGCGCAATCGCCGGGCCGGGGCGGCGTGGAGCATCGCTGCAGCCCATCGTTCGAACCACCATGCCCGAATCCCTTGCCGCGCCCAGCTACCCCGCGCTCGACGTGCCGTTGAAGACGGCGATCGCGCGCGCCACCCACGGCATCTCGCCGGCCGCGGTGTCGGCCGCGATGCTCGACTGGTGGACGCACCTGATGGTCTCGCCGGGCAAGCAGCTCGCGCTCGCCGAGAGCGTGACCAACAAGTGGCTGCGCTACGCGATGTACCTGCAGCAGCTCGGCACGGGCCAGTGCGTGCCGTGCATCCCGCCGGCGCCGGAAGACAAGCGCTTCGTGCATCCGCAGTGGCGCGACGAGCCGTTCCAGGCCTGGTCGCAGGCCTTCCTGCTGTGGCAGCAGTGGTGGCAGGAGGCCACTACCGGCGTGCGCGGCGTGTCGGCGCACGACGAGCAGGTGGTGTCGTTCGTGGTGCGGCAGGCGATCGACATGGCGTCGCCGTCGAACAGCGTGCTGGCCAACCCCGAGGTGATCCAGGCCACGCTGGCCGGCGGCGGCCACAACCTGGCCAACGGCTTCGCCAACTGGAGCCGCGACTTCATGGCCGTGCTCACCGGCGGCCCGCCGAAAGACGCCGAGAAGTTCGCGCCCGGCGAAGCGGTGGCGCTCACGCCGGGCAAGGTGGTGCTGCGCAACCGCCTGATCGAGCTGATCCAGTACGCGCCCACGACCACCACGGTGCACCCGGAGCCGCTGCTGGTCGTGCCGTCGTGGATCATGAAGTACTACATCCTCGACCTGTCGCCGCAGAACTCGCTGGTGAAGTACCTCGTCGGCCGCGGTTACTCGGTGTTCATGATCTCGTGGCGCAACCCGGGCCCCGACGACCGCGACCTGTCGATGGACGACTACATGCAGCTCGGCGTCATGGCCGCGCTGCAGGCGGTGCAGCAGGCGCTGCCGCGGCAGCGCGTGCATGCGATGGGCTACTGCCTCGGCGGCACGCTGCTGGCGATGGCCGCGGCGGCGCTGGCGCGCGACGGCAAGCCGGCGCTCGCCACCTGCTCGCTGCTGGCGGCGCAGACCGACTTCGAGGAGCCGGGCGAGCTGGGCCTGTTCATCGACGAGAGCCAGATCGCCTTCCTCGAAGACGTGATGGCCGAGCGCGGCTACCTCGACGGCCGCCAGATGGCCGGCGCGTTCTCGCTCATCAACAGCAAGGACCTGGTCTGGTCCAAGCTCGTGCACGAGTACCTGATGGGCGCGCAGACGCCGCTCAACGACCTGCGCGCGTGGAACGCCGACGCCACGCGCATGCCCGCGCGCATGCACAGCGAATACCTGCGCCGGCTCTACCTGAACAACGATCTCGCCGAGGGGCGCTACCCGGTGGGCGGGGCGCCGGTGGCGCTGCGCGACATCCGCGTGCCGATGTACGTGGTGGCCACCGAGCGCGATCACGTCTCGCCCTGGCGCTCGGTCTACAAGATCAACCTGCTCACCGACGCGCCGCTGCGCTTCGTGCTCAGCTCGGGCGGCCACAACGTGGCGATCGTGAATCCGCCCGACGGGCCGATGGCGAGCAAGCAGGCGAGCTTCCGCGTGGCCGACCGCACGCCGCACGGCAACCACGTGGACCCCGACAACTGGCTCGTGCAAGCGCGGCAGGCCGCCGGCTCGTGGTGGCCCGACTGGACGGCGTGGCTCGACGCGCATTCGTCGCGCCGGGTGGCGCCACCCCCCTTCGGGGGGCGCGCCGCGAAGCGGCTGCCGGTGCTGGACAATGCACCCGGCCGCTATGTGCACGAAACCTGAACCACCGCGGTTCCCCGCGCCTTGCTGAACACCGACGAGCAGGCGCTGGAAGAGTCGGCGCGGATGGTCCACGCGCTGGTCGAGCGGATGCAGCGCGAGGGCCGAGCACCGCGCCTGGTGCAGACCCACATCTCGTGGGTGCTGCTGGCGGGCGAATTCGCGTGGAAGATCAAGAAGCCGGTGCGCTTCGGCTTCCTGGACTTCTCCACGCTGGCGCTGCGCCGGCGCTATTGCGACGAGGAGCTGCGCGTGAACCGGCGCCTCGCGCCGCAGCTGTACCTCGCGGTGGTGCCGATCCGCGGCACGGTGCGGGCGCCGCGGCTCGGTGACGAGCAGGGCTCGGCAGCCGACGCCGGCGCGGCCGAGCCCATCGACTACGCCGTGAAGATGCGGCGCATGCCCGACGGCGCGCTCGCCAGCGAGGAGCTGCTGCGCGACGCGTTGAGCGCCGACGATTTGGTGCGCTTCGGCCAGCGCCTGGCCGCCTTCCACCGCGAGGCGGCCACGCCGGCGCCGGGCAGCTCGTTCGGCTCGCCCGAGCGCATCCTCGCCGCGGCGCTGGGGCCGCTCGCCTCGCTGCCCGCCGGCGAGCCGGCGGCGCAGGGCGTGGACCTCGGGCGCTGGTTCGAGGCCCAGGCGCCGCTGCTCGCGCCGCTGTGGATCGCGCGGCGCGCGCACAGCCGCGTGCGCGAATGCCACGGCGACCTGCACCTCGACAACGTGGTGCGGCTGAACGGCGAGCTGACCGCGTTCGACGGCATCGAGTTCGACGAGGGCCTGCGCGTGATCGACGTGCTCAGCGACGCCGGCTTCCTGGCGATGGACCTGCAGGCGCACCGCCGGCCCGACCTGGCCACCGTGTTCCTCAACGCCTACCTCGAAGTCACCGGCGACTACGACGGTGCGCCGGTGCTGCGCTTCTACATGGTCTACCGCGCCGTGGTGCGCGCGATGGTGGCCACGATGCGCGAGGCGCAGGGCGTGCGCACGCCGCATGCGCTGCCGGCGGCCGATTACCTGACGCTGGCGCTGCGCCTGGCGCGGCAATGGGATCCGCGGCTGCTGATCACGCACGGCCTGCCGGGCTCGGGCAAGAGCTACGTCTCGCAGCGCGTGGCCGCGGCCTGCGGCGCGATCCGCGTGCGCTCCGATGTCGAGCGGCGCCGCATGCTCGGCAGCGGGCGCTATGCCGAGGTGCACAGTTCGGCCGTCTACGCGCGGCTGCGCGCAGTGGCGATGTCGGCGCTCGAAGCGGGGTTTCCGGTGGTGGTCGACGCCGCGTGCCTGCAGCGCGGCCAGCGCGATGCGCTGCGCGCGGTGGCCGCGGCGGCCAAGGCGCCGTTCGCGATCCTCGACTGCACCGCGCGCGACGAAGTGCTGCACGCGCGCGTGGCGGCGCGCACCGCGGCCGGCAACGATGCCTCGGAGGCCGACACGGCCGTGCTCGACATGCTGCGCGAGCGCAGCGTGCCGCTGCAGAAGGACGAACTGCAACGCACGATCCGCGTCGACACCGAGCAGCCGCTGGTGCCGGGTGCGCTGGCCGCGGCGTGGCTGCGGATGGCGCCGGTGACGGGAGACGAGTGAGCCGGGCTCAGCCGCGCCATTTCACCCGTACCAGGTTCTCGCCGTCGCTATAGCGCATGCGCAGCTCGCCGTGGTGGGCGTGGTGCAGCGCCTCGCCGAGCGCGCGCGCGAGGTGCACGTCGGTGGTGGTGATGACGATGCCTTCGCCTTCGTCCTTGATCGCCATGACGCGCTGCATCGGATGCTCGGCCTTGGCGTGGTCGGCGCGGTGCTGGATCACTTTCAGCAGCGCGTCGCGCCGCGTGCGCACCGAGTCGCCTTCGAGGTGAACGTAGCCGGCAGGCTGGCCGTCGCGGATGCGCTGGCACGCGGCGCAGCGATGCTTGGGCGCGGTCTCGGCCACGCGCTCCTTCCACTGCCAGCGGCCGTGCTCGTACACCGCGCCGCAGTCGGGGCACCAGGTGGGCTCGGGCAGCTTGGCGTGCAGCGCATAGGGGTCGTGCTCGTTCTCGCGCGGCCCGGCATGGCCCTTCACGGGCGTGCCCTCGGTGTGAAAGCGGTTGGCCTTGGCGAAGTTCGACATGGTGTGCATGCTCCTGGCGGCAACGGCACCATGATCGATCGCGCGCCCGAGGTGTCGTTGCGCCTGCGCAATGCGCCGGCCCGCCGGCGCGGACGGCACGGGTGGCACGTTCCGCGTGCGTCAAGCCGCCGTCACGCGGCGGGTATAGGCTTGCGTGTCGTGTCAACGCTGGCCAGAACCCCGTGAGCGTCCGCAACCTCGAGCATCTCTTCCAGCCGAAGTCGATCGCCGTCATCGGCGCGTCGGACCGCGAGCGCAGCCTCGGCAATCTGGTGATGGGCAACCTGCTGCGCGCCGAGTTCGCCGGGCCGGTGTGGCCGGTGAATCCCAAGCATGCATCGGTGGCCGGGCGCGAGGCCTGGCCCGACGTGGCGTCGCTGCCCGCGGTGCCTGACCTCGCCGTGCTGTGCACGCCGGCGCCCACCGTGCCGGGGCTGATCGACGCGCTGGGCCGCAAGGGCACGCGCGCGGCGATCGTGATCACCGCCGGCCTCGCCGTCGCCGGCCCCGACGGCCGCAGCCTGCAGCAGGCGATGCTCGATGCCGCGCGGCCGCACCTGCTGCGCCTGCTCGGGCCCAACTGCCTGGGCCTGCTGGTGCCCGGCGTGAAGCTCAACGCCAGCTTCGCGCAGGCGCAGGCGCTGCCGGGGCGGCTGGCGTTCGTGTCGCAGTCGGGCGCGCTGGCCACCGCGCTGCTCGATTGGGCCAACTCGCGCCGCATCGGCTTCTCGCACTTCGTGACGCTGGGCGACAGCGCCGACGTCGACATCGGCGACGTGATCGACTACCTGGCCAGCGACCCCGGCACGAGCGCGGTGCTGATGTACCTCGAGGCGGTGCGCCACGCGCGCAAGTTCATGTCGGCCGCGCGCGCCGCGGCGCGCAACAAGCCGCTGATCGTCGTGAAGGCCGGCCGCGCGCCCGAGGGCGCCAAGGCCGCCGCCTCGCACACCGGCGCGCTGGCCGGCGCCGACGCGGTGTACGACGCCGCGTTCCGCCGCGCCGGCATGCTGCGCGTGGACACGCTGGCCGACCTGTTCGACGCCGCAGAGACCGTGGCGCGCGCGCGGCCGCTGCGTGGCGAGCGCCTCGCGATCGTCACCAACGGCGGCGGCGCCGGCGTGCTGGCCGCCGATGCGATGAGCCGCTTCGGCGCCACCTTCGCCGCGCTGTCGGAGGCCACGCTGGCCGCGCTCGACGCGCATCTGCCGGCCAACTGGTCGCGCGGCAACCCGGTGGACCTGATCGGCGATGCGCCGATCGAGCGCTACACCGCAGCGCTGAAGATCCTGCTCGACGCGCCGGAAGTCGATGCGGTGCTCTTCATGCACGCGCCGACCGCCGTGGTGCCGAGCGCCGAGATCGCGCAGGCCTGTGTGCCGATCATGCGCGAGGCGGCCAAGCCCGTGCTCACCAGCTGGCTCGGCGCAGCGGTGGTGGAGCAGGCGATGCAGGCCTGCGCGGCCGCGGGCATCCCGGTCTACGGCACGCCCGAGCGCGCGGTGGAGGCGTTCGCGCGCCGCGTGCAGTACGGGCACAACCAGGCGGCGCTGCGCGAGACGCCGCGCGAGATCGCGCCGTCGACCGCGCCCGACCGGCTGCGTGCGCGCCAGGTGATCGCCGATGCGCTGTCGCAAGGCCGCACGCTGCTCGACGAGGTGCAGGCCAAGGCGCTGCTCGAGGCCTACGCGATCCCCGTGGTGCCCACGCGCACCGTGCGCAACGCCGACGAGGCCGCCGCCGCCGCGGCGCAGATCGGCTACCCGGTGGTGCTGAAGATCCTGTCGCCGCAGATCTCGCACAAGAGCGATGTCGGCGGCGTGGCGCTGGGCCTTGCCGACGAGGCCCAGCTGCGCGGCGCCGCCACGGCGATCGAGCGCCGCGCGCGCACGCTGCGCCCCGACGCGCAGCTGCTCGGCTTCACGGTGCAGGCCATGGTGAGCCGGCCGCGCGCGCACGAGCTGATCGTCGGCGTGGCCACCGACGCGGTGTTCGGCCCCACCATCCTGTTCGGCCAGGGCGGCACGGCGGTCGAGGTGGTGAAGGACAGCGCCACCGCGCTGCCGCCGCTCAACAGCGTGCTGGCGCGCGACCTCGTCTCGCGCACGCGCGTGTCCCGTCTGCTGGCGGGTTATCGCGACCGCGCCGCGGCCGACCTCGACGCCATCGACGCCTGTCTGATCCAGGTGTCGCAGATGGTGAGCGAGCTGCCCGAGCTGGACGAGCTCGACATCAACCCGCTGCTCGCCGACGAGCGCGGCGTGATCGCGCTCGACGCGCGCGTGAAGCTGCGCTCCAGCGCCGCGGTGGGCAAGGCGAGCGACCGGCTGGCGATCCTGCCGTACCCGGCCTGGCTCGAAGAGACGGTGCAGCTGCACGAGCGCAGCGTGCGGCTGCGCCCGATCCGCCCCGAGGACGAACCGCTGCTGCGCGCCTTCTACGCCAGCGCCACGCCGGGCGACATGCGGCTGCGCTTCTTTCTCTCACGGCGCGAGGTGCCGCACAGCGAGCTGGCGCGCTACAGCCAGATCGACTACGACCGCGAGATGACATTCGTGGCGCTCGACGCCGACAACGGCGCCGCCGTGCTGTTGGGCGAGGCGCGCGCGGTGTGCGACCCCGACAACCAGCGCGCCGAGTTCGCGATCCAGGTCGCCTCGCACTGCCAGCGCCGCGGCCTCGGCACGGTGCTGATGGACAAGCTGCTGCGCCACCTGCGCGCGCGCGGCGTGCGCGAGGTGTGGGGCGAGTGCCTGGCGGAGAACCACGGCATGGCCGCGCTGGCGAAGAAGAGCGGCTTCTCGGTCGAGCCTGGGCCCGAGGGCGGGATCTACGCGCTGAAGCTCAGGCTGGTGTGAGCCCACCGCGGCAACGATCGCTGATATCATGGATGCCGGCAGTTTGCCAGCATGGGTGATGTCATGGCGAATCTCAGCATCCGGGGCTTGAACGACAAGGCGCTGGCCGAGCTGAAGCGGCGTGCCGGCAAGGAGGCGGCCAGCGTCAACACGCTCGTGGTGCGGCTGATCGAGCAGGCGCTCGGTCACCGCCGCGGCAAGGCTACGCTGCGGCGACACGACGACCTGGACGCATTGGCCGGCAGCTGGCGCAAGGCGGATGCCACTGCCTTCGAGCGCGCGACCGCGCCGTTCAACGAGGTCGACGCCAAGCTCTGGAAATGACCGATGCGGCCGATCCTGCTCGATACCAACGCCTACACCGCGTTCATGCTCGGCGAGGCCGAGATCGTGGAAGTGGTCGCGCTCGCGGATCGTCTGCTGGTCAACTGCACCGTGCTGGGTGAACTGCTGGGCGGTTTCGCGGTCGGTCCGCGCGAATCGCGCAACCGCGTCGAGTTGGCGCGGTTCCTGGACTCGCCGCGCGTGGAGGTCGTCCCTATCACGACGGTGACGGCCGACAGCTACGCCGTCGTCTTCGCCGGCTTGCGGCGCAAAGGCAAGCCGATTCCCACCAACGATCTGTGGATCGCGGCCAGCGCGCTCGAGCATGGCGCGGCGCTGCTGTCCGGCGACAGCCATTTCAGACACATCGACGGCCTGCGCTGCGGGCAAACGCTCGCCGACTTCCTGCCGTAGCGGCCTAGCAGCTCAGGCCTCGAGCTTCAGGAACAGATCGCGGTCCGGCGCGAAGTTGGCGTAGAGCGGCAACAGCGCGCCGCCGAGCGCGCGTGCGTCGCTGCCGATGGTGCCGGCCAGCAGGCGCGGGCGCGACACGCCCTCCCAGCTGTAGCGTGCCAGCGCGCGCTCGCTGTGTTCGAGCAGCGCGGCAAGCAGCTCGCGGCTGAACGAGCCGTCGAGGATCACGCCTTCGAGGTCGAGCAGGCAGGCCGCGGTGTTCACCGCCTGCGCGATCGCCGCGCCGGACTGCTCCAGCCACTGCGCGGTGAGGCGCTGCCACGGTGCGGCGAGCGCGCGCTCGTCGGCAGCGGCGGCCACGTCGAGGCCGGCGCCGGCGTAGAGCTGCTCCAGGTTGAGCAGCGAGGCGACGCTGAGCAGCTGCGCCGGCGGATGGTCGCGGTCGCTCTTGGCCAGCCACAGCGGCAGCGAGCCGATCGCGCCGGCATTGCCGCTGACGCCGCCGCGCAAGTGGCTGTCGAGCACCAGCCCGCCGCCGATGAAGGTGTCGACGAAGACGTAGAGAAAACTCTTCACGCTGCGGCCGCGCCCGGCCACGAGTTCTGCGACACAGGCGGCAGCCGTGTCCTTGATCAGCTCCACCGGCATGTCGGTGAGGCGCTGCACCTCGGCGCGCAGGTCGATGCGGTTCCACTGCTCGGCCACGCGGGCCGGAAAGCCCAGCAGCTGCTGCCAGCCGCCGAGCGACAGCGGCGCCGCGATGCCGATGCCCTGCACGCGGTCGCGCAGCGCCGCGGGCAGCTTGCGGCGGATATCCTTGAGCCGCTGCGCGATCTCGGCCAGCACCGCCTGCGGCTCGGCGTAGCGGTATTCGAGCGTCCAGCGCTGGCGCGCGTGGCCGGTGAAATCGACCAGCAGCACGTCGAGGCTGCGGCGGCCGACCTTGATGCCGATGGCGAACGCGCCGTCGGGGTTCAGCCGCAGCGGCACCGAGGGCTGGCCCACCTTGCCGCGCTGCGGCTCGCCCTTGAGCAGCAGCGCGTCGTCGAGCAGCCGCTTGGTGATCAGCGACACCGTCTGTGCGGTCAGGCGCGTCTGGCGCGCGATGTCGGCCGCCGGCAGCGCGCCGTGCAGGCGGATCGCCTGCAGCACCACGCGCTCGTTGTACTGGCGCAGCCCGCCCTGGCTGGAGCCGCGCGGCTGCAGTCGCGCGGCTTCGGTGTCTGCGCGGACCTGCCCCCTCTCCCGCTCGCGGGCGAGGGTTGGGGTGAGGGTGGCGGCAGCGCGGCCCTCATCCCCCGCCTTCTCCCGCCAGCGGGAGAAGGGGCCGGAACCTTCGCGTCGCTGCAGTTTCATTTCACGCCAGACACTCGGCCGGGATCCGCTCCGGCGGCATCGCGCCGGTCATCACCGCCACGGTGTCGCTCATGCTGATCGTCTTCGGGTTCAGCACCGCGCAGCGCTTGCCCAGGCGCGCGACGTGGATGCGGTCGGCGATCTCGAACACGTGCGGCATGTTGTGGCTGATCAGGATCACCGGCAGCCCGCTGTCGCGCACGCGGCGGATCAGCTCGAGCACCATGTTGCCTTCCTTCACGCCGAGCGCCGCGGTCGGCTCGTCGAGGATCACCACGTGCCGCGCGAACGCCGCCGCGCGCGCCACCGCCACGCACTGGCGCTGGCCGCCCGAGAGCGTCTCCACCGCCTGCGTCATGCTGCGGATGCCCACCTTGAGATCGGCCATGCGTTCGACGGCGATCTGCAGCATCTTCTTCTTGTCGAGCATGCGCAACGCGCTGCCGAGCACGCCGTCGCGCCGCAGCTCGCGGCCGAGGAACAGGTTCTCGGCGATCGTCATCGCCGGTGCCACGGCGAGGTCCTGGTAGCAGCACTCGATGCCTTCGCGGCGCGCGTCCATCGGGTTGCGGAACTTCACCGGCTTGCCGTCGAGCCAGATCTCGCCGGCGTCGGGCACGCTGGCGCCCGACAGGCACTTGATGAGGCTCGACTTGCCGGCGCCGTTGTCGCCGATCACCGCGAGGATCTCGCCCGCGCGCAGCTCGAAGTCGGAGCCGTCGAGCGCGGTGACCTGGCCGAAGCGCTTGACCAGGCCTCTGGCCTGCATCACGAGCGTGGGGGTGGTGGCCATCAACGCGGCCCCTTGCGCGAGAGCTGGTCGGTGGCCACCGCGAGGATCACCAGGATGCCGGTCACCAGCACCTGGTAGATCGACGACACGCCCATCAGCGTGAGGCCGTTGCGGAACACGCCGACGATCAACGCGCCGACGAGCGAGCCGAGGATGATGCCGCGGCCGCCGAACAGGCTCGTGCCGCCGAGCACCACCGCGGTGATCGCGTCGAGGTTCTCGGTCTGGCCGGCGTTGGGGTCGCCGACGCCGGTGCGCGCCACGCTGAGCAGGCTCGCGATGCCGTAGAACAGGCCCGCGATCACGTACACCATCAGCAGCACGCGCTGCGTGGGGATGCCCACCAGCCGCGTCGCCTCGGCGTTGTTGCCCACGGCATAGACGTGTCGGCCGGCGGCCGTCTCGCGCAGCACGAACCACGCGAGCGCATACAGCACCAGCATCAGCACCGTGCCCCAGGCGACCTCGGTACCGCCGAGCGCGAAGGTGTTGCCCAGCGCCGTCATCGCCGGCGGCAGGTCGGTCACCGTCTGCGAGTTGGAATACAGCTGCGTGATCGCGAACGCGATGTTCAGCGTGCCCAGCGTGACGATGAACGGCGGCAGCTTGATGCGCGTGACGAGCAGCCCGTTGGCGAGGCCGAACAGCGTGGTCACGCCGATGCCGGCCAGCACCGCGAGCGCGGGCGGCAGCCCCAGCTCGGTGGCGAACTTGGTCATCACGATGCCGCCGAGCGCCATCACCATGCCGCACGAGAGGTCGATGCCGGCGGTGAGGATCACCAACGTCTGGCCGATGGCGATCACGCCGACGACCATCACCTGCTGCAGCACCAGCGACAGATTGCCGCCGGTGAGGAAGCGGTCGCTCTGCGAGGCGAAGAACGCGCAGGCCGCCAGCAGCGCGAGGAAGGGGCCGAGCGTGCCGATCGGGGGCAGCTTGTGTGTCATGCGAGCATGTGTGGAGGTTTCTCCCTCTCCCACTTGTGGGAGAGGGTCGGGGTGAGGGTCGTGCGTCGCCGCGTTCCCACCCTCACCCCAGCCCTCTCCCGCCCTGCGGGAGAGGGAGCCGGTCACTTCTTGCCCCAGCAGAGATCCGTTCCGGTCTTCACGTCCTTGCTCTCGACGCCGCTCACCGCCTTCGCGGCGATCAGCGTCACGCCGGTGTCGGTGTAGCCGCTCGGCTTCTTGCCGCTCTTGGCGTATTCGACGCCGGCCTCGACGCCCATCGCCGCCATCTTCAGCGGGTACTGCTGGCTCGTGGCGGCGATCACGCCGGCGCCGACGTTCTTCACGCCCTCGCAGCCGCCGTCGACCGACACGATCACCACGTTCTTCTCCTTGCCGGCCTTCTTCAGCGCGTTGTAGGCACCGGCCGCGGCGGGCTCGTTGATCGTGTAGACGAGGTTCACCTCGGGCACCTTCTGCAGGCAGTTCTCCATCGCCGTCTGGCCCTTGGCCTGGTCGCCGAAGCTGTCGGCGCTGCACGCCACGCCCGCGGCCTTGCCGCCGAGCTCGTTGCTCTTGGCGTCGGGTGCGGGGAGGCCGAAGCCCTTCAGGAAGCCGTTGTGCCGCTGCGCGCCCACCGGGTGGCCGGGGAACAGATCGAGCGTCACGATCACCGGCTTCTTGTCGCCGAGCGCGGCCTTGGCGTACTGGCCGATCAGCACGCCGGCCTTGTAGTTGTCGGTGGCGAAGAGGGCGTCGGTGCCGTCGGCGGGGTCGGTCGGGCTGTCGAGCGCGATCACCAGCACGCCCTTGTCGCGCGCCTTCTTGATGCTCGGGATGATGGCCTTGCTGTCGCTCGGCGTGATCAGGATGGTCTTGGCGCCGGCGGCGATCATGTTCTCCATCGCCGTCACCTGGCCCGCGTTGTCGCCGTCGGCCTTGCCGGCGCCGGTGAGCAGCTTGGCGCCCTTGGCTTGCGCCGCGGCGGCGGCGCCTTCCTTCATCTTCACGAAGAAGGGGTTGGTCTCGGTCTTGGTGATCAGGCCGATCACCGGCTGGCCCTGCGCCTGCACGGCGCCGGCGGCGATCAGCGCGGCGGCGGCCGCGAGCGTGGTCTTGAGCATCGGGTGTCTCCTCGTCGGGGTGGATGTCGGGCATTCTGGTCGCGCCGATTAAATAAATCAAGTAGAGTGATTAATGGTTTTCCCCGAGACCATGCGGGAACGCCCGGGGGCATGCTCGGCCCGGTGGCGTCCCCCCCGGGTCGCGCAACGTGTTCACGCAAGAAGGAGACTTCGATGATCGTGGTCAGCGGCGAAGCGCTGATGGATGTGTTCACCGCCGGCGAAACGCCGGCCGGCATGGCGCTCGATGCGCGCATCGGCGGCTCGCCGCTCAACGTGGCGATCGGCCTCGCGCGGCTGCGGCAGCCGGTGGCGTTCTTCGGCGCGATCTCGCGCGGCGCGCTCGGCGAGCGGCTCGCGCGCGCGCTGGCCAGCGAAGGCGTGGACCTCGGCTGCACCGTGCGCCTCGATGCGCCGACCACGCTCAGCCTGGTCGATCTCGACGCGCGCGGCGTGCCCGCATACGCCTTCTACGGCGAGGGTGCGGCCGACCGGCTGCTGCCGATGGCGGCGCTGCAGCGCGTGGGCGCCGCCGCGGCCTACCACTTCGGCTCCTACGCGATGGTGGTGGAGCCGGTGGCCTCGGTGCAGCGCGCACTCGTCGAGCGCGAGCACGCGCGCGCAGTGATCGCCTACGACCCCAACATCCGCCTCAACGTGGAGCCCGAACTCGCGCGCTGGCGCGACACGCTGACCTGGATGCTGCCGCGCGCGCACGTGCTCAAGGTCAGCGACGAGGATCTCGAGCGCCTGTTCGCCGGCGCCGACGCGGCCGCGCTCGCGGCGCAATGGCTGCGTGGCGGCGTATCGCTGGTGGTGCTGACGCGCGGCGCGCACGGCGCCTGGGCCTGGACGGCGCGGCACCACGTGGTCGTGCCCGCGTTGCGCGTGAGCGTGGTCGACACCGTCGGTGCGGGCGACACCTTCCAGGCCGCGCTGCTCACCGCGCTGGCCGAGCGCGGTCTGTTGAACCCGGCGGCGCTGCGCGAGCTCGACGCCGCCACGCTGCGCGAAGTCATCGACTTCGCCGCGCGCGCCGCCGCGATCACCTGCTCGCGGCGCGGCGCTGATCTGCCGCGCCGCGAAGAACTCGGCCCTCGAGCGCGAGACGCCTGAGGGCCTTCATCATCCGCAGGCTCAGCCGTCCGGCGCGAGACGCCGTCCGGCCTTCGCCAGCCATTCGGCCGTCCGCAGGGGACGGCCTCATGCGCAGGCTCAGTGTTTCGCCGGCTCGGCGAGCGCCTTCACCGGCGCCTTGACCTCGATGGATTCCTTCTTGCCGTCCTTGCCCTCGACGACGAGCGTCACCGGCACGGTTTCGCCTTCCTTGAGCTGCTGCTTCAGGTCCATCAGCATCACGTGGTAGCTGCCGGGCTTGAGCTCCACCGCCTTGCCCGCCGGCAGATCGACGCCGGGCACCTGGCGCATCTTCATCACGTTGCCCTCCATGGCCATCTCGTGGATCTCCACCACGCCGGCCACCGGCGAGCTGGCCGACACCAGCTTGCCGCCGCCGGCGGAGGTGATCTGCGCGAACAGGCCGGTGGCCTTCTGCTGCGCGACGGTGCCGCGGATCCACGGATCCTTCACGGTGGTCTGTGCCCAGACGGGCGCTGCAACAACGGTTGCAACCAGGCAGGCGGCAACGGCGAGGGTTGGGTGTCTCATGAGAACTCCTTGTCGAACTCGGAAAAGAAAACGGATGACGGATCGGCGCCGCCGACACGATGCGCGTCGCGCGCTGTCGATAGGTGTGTGCGTCGCAACGCGCGTGCGCGGGCCGGTTCGCCCGCTGCCGCACCGCGCGCTCAGCGCATCAGGCGCGCGCGGGCGGCGCCCGCGCCTGCACGCCGGACCGGTCGAGCCGCGCGCGCGGCGCGGCCGGCCGAGCGTGCGACAAGGCCTCGCGCGCCGCGGCCACGAGCCCGGTGACTACCGCGCCGGGTGGCGCGCCCAGGGTCGGCGTGTGGATCGAGCACACCGGGCAGTGTTCGAAGACCAGGCCCGCGCCCGGCGCCAGCGGCTCGCGCTCGCCGCCGCTCGGCATCCAGCGCGAGCCCTGGGTCGTGCAGATCTCGACCCAGGCCGCGCCGACGCGGTCGCCCAGCGCATGCGACAGCGCCGGCGCGAGCGCGGCCCACAGCATGGCGAGGGTTGCGATCGAGGTCGCGATACGGCGATGGGCGCGCAGGGTTCGCATGACGCTGCGATTCTATCGACGCATGCGCGCAGGCGCGGTGGCGATCGAATGCAGCACCAGCTCGCTGCGATGCGCCGCGCCCGCCGCGCGCCAGAAGGCCAGGCCGGCGGCGTTGTCGGCGAACACCATCACATGGCACTTGCCGATGCCGGCGCCGCGCAGCGCGGCCAGCGCGCGATCGAGCAGCGCGCGCGCCAGGCCCGCGCGGCGCTCGCTCTCGGCCACGACCAGGTGGTGGATCAGGGCGCGCCGGCCGTCGTGCCCAGCGAGCAGCGTGCCCACGAGCTGCATGCCGCGGGTGGCGGCGACGCTGCAGCCCGGGTTGCGCGCCAAGTAGCGTTCGAGCGCCGCCGGCTCGTCGGCATCGCTCAGCCCCACGCCGGGCGTGGCGCGCCACAGCGCGAGCGCGGGCGCGAGATCCTGCGGCAGCAGCATGCGCAGCGCGAGCGCATCGGGCGCGGCGCTGCGCAGCATCAGCCACTCGTCGGGCTCGATCCGGCGCAGCCGGTGCTCGGCCTCGCTCGCCGCCGCGAAGCCGAGCCGCTGCAGCAGCGTCAGCGAGCGGCCATTGGCACGTTTGAGGATCGCGCTCAGCGCGCTGACGCCGTGGTGCACCATCAGCTCGTCGATCATCGCCTGCACCGCCTGCGCGGCGAGGCCACGGCCCCAGTGCGCGCTGGCGAGCACGTAGGCGATGTCGGCGCGGCCGCCCTCGTAGGTGGTGGCCTGCAGGTAGCCGGCGGCGCGGCCGTCGGGCAGGCGCAGCACCCAGTTGAGCCAGCCCTCGCGGCCGTCGGGCGAGCCGCGCGCCTCCATCCGCTCGTAGCGCCAGCGCAGCGCTTCCACCGATGCCGGCGGCTCGTGCTCGTAGGCGTAGATCGCCGGGTCGCTCAGCACGGCGAACATCTCGTCGGCATGCGCGGCCACCTGCGGCTCCAGCGTGCCGGCGGGGAAGGCCAGCGTGCGCATCGGGCGGGTCGTCACACCTTCTTGGCCACCGACTTGCGCATGAACACGCTGTGCGGGTCGTCCACGTAGTCGCCGAACGCGCCGCAGCGCACGTAGCCGGCGTGCTCGTACAGCGCCAGCGCCTCGGCCTGCAGATGGCCGGTTTCGAGCACGAACGCGCGGCAGCCGCGCCGAGCGGCCTCGCGCTCCAGGAAGTCGAGCACCGCGCGGCCGATGCCCTGGCCGCGGTAGTCGGGGTTGACCCACATGCGCTTGAGCTCGCCGCAGTCGGCGCCGAGCACGATGGCGCCGCAGCCCACGGCCTGGCGCGTGGCGGCGCGTGCCACCGCGAACAGCACGTTGCTGCGGCCGAGCGCCTCGAGGTCGATGCCGTGGTGGCTCTCGGGCGGATACAGCGGCTGCTGGTAGGCGTCGAGCGCGCCGATCAGGCGCACCACCTCGGGCTGGGCGGCGCTTTCGAGGGCGATGTGCAGCGCGCTCATCGCGGCGCTTCAGCTGCGCAGCGGCAGCGCCACGCCGATGGCGATGAACAGGCCGCCGCAGGCCTTGTTGAAGCGCCGGCCCACGCGCTGCAGCCACGGGCTGATGCGCTGCGCCATGCCGGCGATCAGCATCTCGGTGGCGATCTCGATCACCGCGAACGTGCCCGCCATCAGCGCGAACTGCACCAGCAGCGAGCGCGCCGGGTCGATGAACTGCGGCAGGAAGGCGGCGAAGAACAGCAGCGCCTTCGGGTTGGTGAGCGCCGACAGCAGGCCCTGGCGGAACATCGACGCCGCGCTCTGCGCCGGAACCTCGGCGTCGAACTCCACGCCGATCGGCGGCGAGCGCCACACCTGGATGCCCAGCCACACGAGGTAGGCGCCGCCGGCCCACTTGAGCACCATCAGCCACGCCAGCGAGGCCTGCAGCAGCGCGCCGATGCCGAACATCGAGAGGGCGATCACCGTCACGAAGCCGAGCGCGCCGCCCGAGATCGTGTACAGCGCGCGGCCGCTGCCGTGCAGCGCACCGTGCGTCAGCGCGAGAAGGCCGTTAGGCCCCGGCGACAGCGACAGCCCGATCGCCGCGATCAGGTAGATGATGTAGGTGTCGAGCGCCATGCGTGCGCGGCCGCTACTTGCGGACCCACAGCCCCAGGCCCACGACGATCAGCACCAGCGGCCACCACTGTGCGAACAGGTAGCCCACGCGCGGGATCACGCCATGGTTGGCGAGCAGGAACAGCACGCCGAGCACGATGAGAACGAGGGCGCCGATGCGGCGGCTGGTCATGCGGGGCTCCTGTGGACGATGCGCTTGCTGCGGCCCTTCGATCGTACAGCGTGGCGAGCAGCAGCGAGACGACGATCGCGGTCGCCGCCGGCGTCACTTCTTCGGGCAGCGGCCGTTCACCGGCGTCGAGCCGTCCTTGCATTCGGTGATCACCGGCGCCGCGGCCGCTGCGGCCGGCGCGGCGTCGCGTCGGTAGACGATGCTGCGGCTGCCGCCTGCGCAATTGCCCACCACCTTGCCTGCCGCCTTGCCCGGCGCAGCTGCAGCGGCGTCGATCACCTCGAGCGTGAACACCGTGACGCCCGAGGCGCGGATCTTCTTGTCGATGTCGGCGCGCACCGCGTCGCAGTTGTCGGCGGCCATCGCCGCTGCGCCGGCGGCGATGCCGAGCGCGGCCACCAGCAGGCGGCAAGCCAGGATGCTCTTCGTCATGTGTTCCTCACAGCCAGCGCCGCACGCGGGCGCGGTAGTTTTCGAAGTCTGCACCGAACCGGGCCGCCAGCGCGCGCTCCTCGGGCCGGATCTGAAAGCGGTCGATGTACGCGACGAAGGCCACCGGCCCGGCCAGCGCCAGCGGCGAGGCGAGCCACAGCGCCCAGGCCAGCAGTGCCAGCATCAAGCCGGCGTACATGGGGTTGCGGCTGAGGCGGAACACGCCGCCGCTGACCAGCACCGTCGCGCGTGCGGGCCGCAGCGGGTTCACGGTGGTGTGCGCGCGGCGGAACTCGATCACCGCCGCGCCAGCGAGCGCGAGCCCGGTCGCGGCCACGGCGAGCGCGATGGCGCGGTGCCAGCCGCCGAGCGTGATCACGCGCGGCAGCAGCTTCGCGAGCGGCCACATCGCGGCCGCGATGGCGAGCCCCACCAGGGGCGGCGGAACGCGGTGCTCCAGCCACGCCACGCTCATCGCGTGTTGGCCTTCACCCAGCTGGCGTAGGGCGCGTGCGCCTGCTCCACCGGCAGCGCGTACACGGCCGGCAGCTCATACGGGTGCAGCTCGAGGATCATGGCCTGCAGCCGCTCGTAGTGCGCGGCGGTGGTCTTGAACATCAGCCGCAGCTCCGGCTGCTGCTGCACGATGCCGTCCCAGCGGAACACGCTTTCCACCGCGGCGATCTGCACGCAGGCCGCGAGCTGGCGCTCGATGGCGCTTTGCGCGATGCGCGTGGCATCGTCGGCGTTGGCCACCGTGGTGTAGACGGCGATCAGGTTCATCCCACAATTGTCGCGCGGCGCTCAGCTCGCCGGTTTGCCGGCCTGCAGCTGCGCCGCCATCAGCTGGTGCAGCAGGTTGATCGCCTTCAGCGGCCGCACCATGACCTTGAAGTCGGTGATCAGGTTCTGGTCGTTCCAGCGGATCAGGTCGACGCCGTTGAGCACGATGCCGTCGATCTCGGTCTCGAACTCGAGCACCGCGTCGTGCGAGCCGACGATCTCGCGCACGTAGCGGAACTTGTCGTTGCCCAGCACCTTCAGCGCCGCGGCGAGGTAGGCCGCGGTGATCGCGCGGCCGCGCTGCGGCGTGTGCACCACCGGCGAGTGGAACACGGCGTCTTCGGCGAGCAGCGCGGGCAGCGCGGCGGCATTGCGCTCGCGCAGCAGGTGGTGCCAGGTCTTCAGCACGATGTGGCTCACGGCAGACTCCTTCGGCTTGCGTATGCGGCGCCGAGTTGCGCCACACTGCCCATCATGGCCGACGCCGACCCCGATCCGCAAGCCGGCGACGCCGACGACCTGATCGTGCTGCGCCCCGAGGGGCTGTACTGCCCGGCGGGCGACTTTCACATCGATCCCTGGCGCCCGGTGGCGCGTGCGGTGGTCACGCACGCCCACGCCGACCATGCGCGCGCCGGCCACGGTGCGTATCTGGCCACCGCCGTCAGCGCCGGCGTGCTGCGCGCGCGGCTCGGTGCCGGCATCGCGCTGCAGGGCGTGGCCTACGGCGAGGTTGTCGACATCCATGGCGTGCGCGTGAGCCTGCATCCGGCCGGCCACGTGCTCGGCTCGGCGCAGGTGCGCGTGGCGCATCGCGGCCGCGTGTGGGTGGCCTCGGGCGACTACTTCGTGAGCGGCGTGCACGACGACGCCAACGCCACCTGCGCGCCGTTCGAGCCGGTGCGCTGCCACTGCTTCATCACCGAATCCACCTTCGGCCTGCCGATCTACCGCTGGGCCGCGCAGGCCAGCGTGCGGGCCGACATCAACGCCTGGTGGCGCGCCAACGCCGAGGCCGGCCGCGCGAGCCTGCTCATGGGCTACAGCTTCGGCAAGGCGCAGCGGCTGCTGGCGGGGCTCGATGCATCGATCGGCCCCATCGTGGCGCACGGCGCGGTGGGGCCGCTCAACGAGGCCTACCGCGCCGCCGGCGTGGCGCTGCCCGCCACGCAGCCGATCGACGCGCTCACGCACGACGAGCTGCGCCGCTGCATCGCCATCGCGCCGCCATCGGTGCACGGCAGCGCGTGGGCGCGGCGCCTCGGCGACGACGCGAGCGATGCCTTCGCCAGCGGCTGGATGCGCCTGCGCGGCGCGCGGCGAAGGCAGGGCGTGGACCGCGGCTTCGTGCTCAGCGACCATGCCGACTGGCCGGGCCTGCAGCGTGCGATCACCGCCACCGGCGCCGAGCGCGTGATCGTCACGCACGGCTACGAAGCGGTGATGGTGCGCTGGCTCGGCGAGCAGGGCCTGCGCGCGGGCAGCTTCGCCACGAGCTACGGCGACGACGCGCTCGACGCCGAAGCTGCGCCGGCAAGCTCAGGCGAGGCCGGCGCATGAAGGCCTTCGCCGCGCTCTACGCCGAGCTCGACGCGAGCACCGCCACCGCACACAAGGTGGAGGCGATGCGGCGCTACTTCGCATCGGCGCCGGCGGCCGATGCGGCGTGGGCCGCGTACTTTCTGGCCGGCGGCAAGCCGCGCCAGAGCGTGCCCACCGCGCTGCTGCGCCGCACCGCCTGCGACGTCGCGGAGCTGCCCGACTGGTTGTTCGACGCCTGCTACCAGGCCGTGGGCGATCTTGCCGAGACGATCGCACACATCATGCCGCAGTCGTTGCCGCAATCGTCGGTGGCCGACGTGCAAGACGGCGCCGATGCCGGCCTCGCCGCGTGGATCGAGCGGCGCCTGCTGCCGCTGCGCGGCCAGCCGCCCGAGGCGCAGGCCGAGGCGCTGCGCGGCTGGTGGCGCGCGCTCGACGGGCCGCGCGCGTTCTTGCTCGTCAAGCTCATCGGCGGCGGCTTTCGCGTCGGCGTGAGCAAGCTGCTGGTGCAGCGCGCGCTCGCGCTCGCCGCGGGGCTCGACGCCAAGCTCGTGGCGCAGCGCATGATGGGCTACACCGACGCGCGCACCGCGCCCAGCGCCGAGCGCTTCGCGGCGCTGATCGCTGCGGCCGATGCGCCGGCGGAGCAGGGCGGCGTAGCTGCGGGTGGCCAGCCGTATCCGTTCTTCCTCGCGCATGCGCTCGATGTGCAGGCGGCGAGCTTCGAGCAACGGCTCGGCGCGAGCAGCGAGTGGCTCGTCGAATGGAAGTACGACGGCATCCGCGCGCAGGCCGTCAAGCGCGCGGGCCGCGTGTGGCTGTGGTCGCGCGGCGAGGAGCTGGTGAGCGAAGCCTTCCCCGACGCGGTGAAGCCGCTCGCCGCGCTGCCCGACGGCACCGTGCTCGATGGCGAGCTGCTGGTGTGGCCCGAGGGTGCCACGCAGCCGGCGCCGTTCGCGCAACTGCAGCGGCGCCTGAACCGCAAGACGCTCGGCGCCAAGCTGCTGGCCGAAGCGCCGGTGCGATTCGTGGCCTTCGATCTGCTGGAAGACGAAGGCCGCGACATCCGCGCGCTGCCGCAGGCCGAGCGGCGCGCGCGGCTCGAGGCGCGGCTCGCGCCGCATGCGGTGGCGATCTCGCCGCTGGTCGATGCCGCTGATTGGCCCGCCTATGCCGCGCTGCGCGCACGCTCGCGCGAGCGCGGCGTCGAGGGCTTCATGCTGAAGCACCGCGACGCAGCCTACGGCAGCGGCCGCACCAAAGCCGAGGGCACGTGGTGGAAGTGGAAGATCGAGCCGATGGCGGTCGACGCCGTGCTCATCTACGCGCAGGCCGGCCACGGCCGGCGCGCCGGCGTGTACACCGACTACACCTTCGCGGTGTGGAGCCGCACGCCGGCCGGCGCGGCCGAGGCCGACGCGGTGGTCGAGGCCATCGCGCGGCGCGAGCCGATGGCCGACGTGGCTGCCGGCGCGCTCGCGCTGGTGCCGTTCGCCAAGGCCTACTCGGGGCTCACCGACGAGGAGTTCGCGCGCGTGGACCGCACCATCCGCGCCACCACGCTCGAGAAGTTCGGCCCCGTGCGCGCGGTGAAGCCGACGCTGGTGTTCGAGCTCGGCTTCGAGGGCATCCAGCCCAGCACGCGGCACAAGAGCGGCATCGCGGTGCGCTTCCCGCGCATGCTGCGCATCCGCGACGACAAGCCGCTGCACGAGGCCGACACGCTCGAGACGCTGCGGCGCCTGATCGGCGCCGGGGGCTGATTCAGTAGCCGAAGCGCGCCTTGCGTGCGATGGGCGCCAACGATCGCGCGGTGTAGTCGATGCCGCTGAAGGCAGCGTAGTCGGCCAGGCTTCGCACGCGGCCCAGCCCGTAGGCGCCGAGGTCGGCGCGATCTGACACCAACGCCTCCAGCCGCGACCGGGCCAGCGCCTCCAGCTGCGCCGAGCGCACCGAGCGCTGCTGGTCCTGCTCGGGCGACCAGTGCATCGCGCGCGGCTGCGTGCCGGGCTGGGTGTAGAGGTGGTAGAGCGGCATGCCCGGGATGTGGTGAATGTCCCAGCCATGCGTCCACGCGCGCAGCGCGAATGCCTGCTCCTCGCCGTGAAAGTAGAACCGCGGGTCGTACGGCACGTCGTCGACCAGGCGGCCGGGCGCGAACAGGCAGCCGCCCGCCACATGGAAGCCGGGCACCGGCTCGTCGACCTCGACGCCCACGCCCTCGAACATCAGCACCGGGTTGTCGGGTGCAAACTGGCAGTCGCCGCGCACCACCGAGGCCAGGACCCGATTCGTCACTCCCTGCGCCACCGGGTGGCCGTCTCGGAAGATGAACGGATTGGGGTAGCACGTGAGAATCGTGCGCGGGTTCGTCGTGGCGCACCGCTTGGCCCAGCGGATCAGCCGATCGTCCCAACCGGGCTCGAACCACATGTGCGAGTCGATCTGCAGGTACCACTCTTCGCCCTGGTACAGCGCCATCGCGAGCGCACGTGCCCAGCACGGCCCCCGCGATTCGAGCGCCGGCACACGCGTGAAGCGCACATGCATGTGCGACCATTCGTCGAGCGGCCGGTAGCCGTCTCCCGGCGTCGCCTGCTCGACCACGCCGATGTACAGGCGCGACGGGTCTGCCGCCTGCGAGCGCGCGCTGGCCAGCGTGAACGGCAACATCGGGTCGCTGTACGCGGCCACGCTGACGAAGATGCGCTCCACCCCGGTCACCGCGGCCGGTAGGCCACCTCGCGCGAATGGTCCACGAGGCGCAAGCGGCAGTTGCGGACGACGGTCTGGCCGTCGAAGTCGCGAACGGGCAGCGCGCCCTCGTTGACACGGCGCACCAGCTCGTCGATCGTCAATGCCGAGGGCTGGTATCCGCGCAGCAGCGCCAGCGTGGTGGAGCGCGTGTTGTCCCAGGCCCATAGATCGTGCCAGTGCAGATCGCGCTCGCTCCAGACCGCCCGGTGCACGTTGGCCGCCGTGCCGTCGAGCGCGCCCTGGATCACGAATTCCGGCAGCAGTAGCACGAGCCACGCGCAGCGGTAGACCAGCGCGTTGATCAGATCCAGGCCTGCGCTCTTGGGCAGCATCTGCAGCAGATTGCCGGCCACGACGACATCGAATGTCTCGTCGGCGTTGTCGCGCCACCATTGCGTGGCGTCGACGTGCTCGACGCGCGCATACAGCGAGTGAAGGTCGAAGCGTTGGATGTACTCCGAATGCACCTCGATCGCCGCGATGGCGCAGCTCGGCGTCGCGCGGGCGATCATGCGCCCGTACTTGCCCTCACCGGCGCCGATATCCAGTGCCAGCTCGGGCGCCATCCAGCCGATCAGCGTTTCGACAACGCCATCGAAGATTGGGAACGAGCCTGACATGGCGGCGGAATTCTATCGACAGCATCGCGCAGCCGATCACAACCGCTCGCTGAAGTGGAACCGGTGCAGCAGCCGGTGCAGCACCGGCGTGAACACGATCGCCGCGGTGACCAGGAACACCAGCCCCGCATACAGCGCATACAGGCCGGCGAAGAGCTTGCCGCCCGGCGTGTGCGGCGCGTCCACCGGCCCCATGCCGCCGAGCAGCATGGCCGCGTTGAGAAACGCGTCGAGCCACGGCAGCCGCTCCAGCAGGTGGTAGCCGAGCATGCCCACGCCGAGCGAGCTCACCAGCAGCGCCGCGGCGATAGCGGCATGCGCGGCGAGACGCGTGGCGAAGCCGGCGCGGGTGAGCGGGGACTGGTGCTTGGCCTCGTACAAGGTGCGCCTCCGTGCGGTGGCCTGGCGGGCGGCGGCATGATAGCGAGGCGCCGCAGCGGCGCCCCGGCATCACGGCCTCAAGACACGGGCGCGATTCGCCGGCGCTGTTGCAGCGCGCGCACCGTCAGCGCGACGATCGCCACGTTCAGCACGAACAGCACGCCACCGTGCACCGTCGGGCGGCGAAAGAACTCCCACACCTCGAACGGCACGTAGATCGCGCCGCTCGCGGCGGCCAGCACCTCGGCCCAGGCCCTGCCGTACCACAGGCCATATGCCTCGGCGAGGCGCACCGCGGCATACACCGCCGCGCCCGCGGCCAGCAGCAGCAGCCGTGCATCCTGCAGATGCTCGGCCGCGTCGAGAAAGACGCGGGGGTAGTGCGACGCCGGGTTCAGGTGCAGGTGCTCGATGAGCGTGGCCGCGGCGGCATGCACGTCGCGATGGATCAGCGCGAGCAGGCCCGATGCGGCCGCGAGCACGATCACGCCCTTGGCCGCCTCGAACGCCGCCACGGCCCGGAGCGCGCGCCCGTTCATCGTTGCACAGTCGTGGGCAGGTGTCTCAGGCGGTCGCGGCGCGCCCCGGCCGCGGCCCGAGGATGGCCATCGTGATGCGCGAGATGCAGGTGAGGCGGCCGTCGTCGTCGACCATCTCGATCTGCCACACATGCGTGGCGCCGCCGACGTGCACCGGCTTCGCCGTGCCGGTGACCCAGCCGGAAGTTGCGCTGCGCAGATGGTTGGCGTTGACCTCGAGCCCCACGGCGCGATGGCCCTGCGGGCAGGCGCTCGCCGCACAGCACGAGCCCAGCGTCTCGGCCAGCACCACCGAGACGCCGCCGTGCAGCAGGCCATAGGGCTGCACGGTGCGCGCATCGACCGGCACGCGCGCGCGAATGAAATCGTCGCCGACCTCGACGAACTCGATGCCCAGGTGCGCCACCGAGGTGTTCACGTGGACGCTCGTGAGGTAGTCGACGGTGATCGGGGTCTTCCAGATGGCGGGCATGCGCGCGTCTTGGTTCGTGGCGATACGCGATATTGTCAGCCCGCGTCGGCGAGGCCCGGGTCAGGGCGCAGACGCGCCGAAGGCCACCTGCGCGTGCGCGGCCTTCACCGCCTGCACGGCGGCCTGCACGCTCGACACCTCGGCGCGTGGCGAGGCCTTGATCTCCACCACGAGATTCGCGCCGCCATGCGGCACCGCCTGCACGGCGGCCTGCAGCGCCGGCGCCGCCACGCTCCGGCCCTGCAGCCGGTACTCGCCCGCGGCCGAGATCTCGAGCGTGGCGTGGTCGGCGCGACGCGCCTCGTAGCAGCCGGCCAGCGCGGCGACGAGGCCCGCGATGGCGCCGCAACGGCAGGCGCCGTGGATCTGCATCGGGCTTCTCCCGCAACGAGCAACGGGGGCGATTGTGTCGCGTCCCGCGTCAGCTCGCGGCCGCATCGATCGCACGCGCGTAGCGGATCTCGTTGAGCATCGCGCCGCCGAGCTCGAACTGCTTGGCGGTATCGGGCTGCGCCTCGAAGCCGATCGTGCGATAGAAGCGGCCGGCGCGTTCGTTTTCAGGGAAGGCCCAGAGCCCCACCTCGCGGTAGCCGTCGCGTTGCAGCCGTGCATGCGTTGCGTGCCACAGCGCGCGGCCGACGCCGCGGCCCCAGTGCTGCGCGGCCACGTAGAACGCCCACACCTCGGCCGTGGTGGGCGCGGCGCCGGCGTCGCGCGACGCTGCGAATGCGATCCAGCCCAGCATCTCGCTGCCGTCGCAGCACACCAGCACGCACGGCGTGCCGGCGACGATGCTCGCGCGCCAATAGGCCTCGCGCTTGTCGACCGCGAGCGCAGCCAGGTAGTCGGCCGGCACGATGCGGGCATACGCCTCCTGCCACGTGCGCACGTGAATCTGCGCGATCGCATGCGCGTCGGCGGGTGTGGCGGGGCGGACGTCCACGGTCCGTCACTCTTGCTCGATCTCGCGATGCAGCGCCACGGCCACGCGGCCGATCAGCTCGATCGGCAGCGGCTGCTCGAGCGGGAACGACAGGTTGCCCTTCGGGCCCCGATACGGCTGCAGCTCGGCGATCAGTGCGGCATCGTGCCGCACCGGCGGATAGACGCCGATGTGCTTCTTGAACGCGGCGAAGTAGAAGAAGATGCGCCGGCCCCTGAACGCGGGCATGCCGTAGCCGATGCAGCGCCGGGCCTCGGGCAGCAGCGATTCCACGCGGGCCTGGATGGCCTGCAGCCGCGAGCGCACGGCCGGCGGCACACCGGCGAAATACGCCTCGTGCGACGCGAAGCTCACTGCGGCATCAGCAGTCGCCAACCCGCCGGGCCTTGAGCAGCTCGTTCGTCGCCTTGCCGGCCGTGGTGCCGGTGACCTGCACCGTGTAGGCGCTGTCGCTTTCGACGGTGATGACGCTTCGCGTCTGCGACGAGATGCCCTGCAGCTGGCACTGCGACGAGAAGGTGTAGACGTTGCCCTTGGCCGTGAGCTCCGAGATCGTGCAGCCTTGCGCCGTGAGCATCGCGTTCATGCGCTTCATGTCGGCCGACGGGTCGGTGCACTTCTTGCTCGCCATGGCTGCCTGCTCGCTGCCCGGGCCGGGTGCGGCGATGCTGCGCTGGAACTCCCACATCCCGCGCCGAAACGCCGGCAGCTCCGCCGCCAGCGCTGCGGTGGCCGCGAGCGAGGCAAGCACTGCAACGCCAAGCGCCTGCCGGCCACGGGCTCCGAGCCCGATACGCGATTCAGTCATCGATGCCTCCCGATTGATCACTGGCATTCACCGATCCGCTCGCTGACGACGTGCGACTTGGTAAGCGCCGTGCCCTGGGCGGTTTGCAGCTGCACCTCGCGCTGGGTGTCGATCTTCGTCGCCGAGTAGGTGCCCTCGATGGTGCGCGTGGTCTTGCCGCCGCTGCATTTGCGCGTGCCGCTGATGCGGCCGCCGCTCGTCTTCACGGTGCCTTCGCAGAGGCCGGCCTGGTCCTTGCCGACCACGAGCTCGAGAAGATCGTCGGAACGCACGCAGTACTCGGCGACGACCGGCTTGGCCTTGCGGCGGGCCACGGCCTCCGGCGGCAGCAGCGGGTTGCTCATCTCGAGCACGGTATCGGTGGTGCGCCACTGGCCGGGCTGGATCTTGCCGTCGGCACCGTGTGCCGCGCCCACGGCGAGAGCCATGGCGATGCCCGCGACGAAGCGCAGCGGCATCGCGTGTATCGAGTACGCAGTCGGCATGGCGGTCTCCTTGCGGCCTTCGCCGCAGTATGGCGAATCAGGCCGGCTGCGGCAACGAGCCGCGCTCATGGCTTGCCCCAGCGCTCGATGATGTCGCGCGCCGCTGCCTGCTGCCGCGCGCCTTCTTCCGCTGTCATCGGGCCGGCGTCGGCCCACATGAGCACGTCGCGGTAGTCGCGCTTGGCCGCCTGCACCATCTGCGACAGCACCTGCCGGTCACCCGCGGCCAGCTCGAGGATCGCGATCTGCACACGCTCGCGTTCGCGCTCGTGCGGTTCGGTGCCGTAGTGGTCGAGCGCCTCGAGCACCGGCGCCCGATCGGCCGGCGCGAACGCTCGCGCCACGGCCTCGATCACGTCGTCACGCGTGCTGGCCATCTGCGCTTGCGAGGCCGATCGCGGCTGCCGGAGCGCGAGATCAGGTAGATCATGTTCGGCCCCGGCGTGAGGGCCAGCACCAGCGCTGCTGCGATGAAGACGATGAACGATGGCGTCGAGATCATGAAGGCGTCGGTGCGTGTATGCCGCTGCCGGATGATAGATGCCTGTCGCTGGGCAGCGCGCTCACCTGCCGGGGTTTCGGGCATCGCCCTCTCGATGCCGTGCTCCCGAGACCAGCCGCGCGAGCACTGCGCCGACGGCCCACGCGGCGACGAACCAGAATGCCGCAGAGCCCGCGACCCAGATCAGGTGGCCCGCGGCGCCCGTGGGCCGGCCGGCGAAGGCGCCGCCGAGCGTGGACCACCAGAGGAACTCACCCGGCGATGCCACGACCTCGGCGGCGGCCATGAGCGCGTGCGGAAGAGCGACCGGCAGTTGAACGGTTTGCAGGCCGACCGCGGCTGCGCTCGATAGCGCTGAAGCGATGAGGCAACGGTGCCAGTACTTCATGAATGCCGCAGCGCTACTTGGAGGCGGCAGCGCCGGCGGCACGCTTCACTGCGACGCCAGATTGCCCTTCACGTGGCGGGCGAAGCTCTCGAGGATGGCTTGCCAACCGGTGCGCTGCTGTTCCTCGGAGTGCGTGGGCTCGCTGTCGAACGCAACGGTCACGGTCACGCCCTGCGCGCCGTCGGCGAACTCGACCACCGCCATGCGATCTCCGAATGCGTACTCGATCAGCTGATGCGGCACGACCCGCGTGTATTCGCCCGCGAAGTCGAAACCGAAGGAGCCGTCCTTGGCTTCCATCCGCGACGAGAACTTGCCGCCCGGGCGAAGGTCCACCGACGCTGCGGTGGTGTGCCAATCCGGTGACGCCGCATTCCAGCGCTTGATGTCTTCGGGCGTGGTGTACGCGCGCCAGACTTCGTGCAACGGTGCCTGGACGATGGTCGAGACGATGATCTTCATGCAGTCTCCGGGGTTGCGTGTACCGTGTTGTTCGCGGGCGCATGAACCATCACGGCGTGGCACTTCACCCAGCGTCACTTCTCGCTGGCCGCCAGCTTGGCGCCAAGGCCGGCGAACGCGGCGGCGAAGCCGTAGCGAAGCCAGCGTTGCACCGACGCGGATTCCATCACGTAGCGCCGGAACGCATGCGCCACGAAGCCATAGACCACGAAGACAGCGAAGGTCATGGCCATGAAGATGCCGCTCAGCGTGAGCAGCTGAACCAGCGGCTGCGCAGCGCCGGGCTCGACGAACTGGGGCAGGAACGCAAGGAAGAAGATCGTGAGCTTGGGGTTCAGGATGTTGAGCAGGAAGGCCTTGACGACGATGCCCGACGCGCTGGCCCGGCGCATGCTGCCGTCGACCGCGAACGCCGACTCGTCGCGCCAGGTGGCGTAGGCCACGTAGAAGAGATAGGCCACACCGGCGTACTTGAGCAGCTGGAACGCCAGCGCGCTGGTGTGCATCACGGCCGCGAGGCCGAGAACGGTTGCCGCCAGATGGGGAACGATCCCGGCCGTGCAGCCCAGGCTCGCGTAGATGCTCGCCGCCCGGCCCTGCACCAACCCGGTCGACACGGTGTAGATGACCCCGGTGCCGGGAATCAGCACGACGACCAGGGACGTGACGAGGAATTCGATGCTGATCATGGTGTGTTGTTGTCAGGACGCGTTGAGCTTGTCCAGCGTGGGGCGGCACCAAGCCTGGTCGCTCGGCGCCAGCGCGTCGAATGCCTGCCGCGCCGTGCCCAACGCAGCCGCGTGGGTTTCGCTGTCGCCCACTGCGCGCGCCGGCAGACAGAGCGCTTCAGCGGCGAAGAACATCTCCAAGGGCGCTGGACCATGCTCGCGGACGATTGACTCGCAGCGCCGCGCGTGCCGGAGCGCTTGCGCCGGCTCCCCGGCGGCCAGCCGGCACATGGCCAGCCGATACTCGGCGCGCTCCACTTCGAGCCATGTGCCGGCGCGTTGCCAGTGCGCACGGGCCACCTCCGCCGCGCGCAGCATCAACTCGCGCGGCTCGGGTGGCAGCGGCGCAAGGTCTCGCAGCGTTGCAGCGATGTTGTTGCTGTTGGCCGCCACGGCGCGCACGCCGGGGTCGTCGTCGGGCAGATCGCCCGCGCGGGCGACGGCATCGCGCAGCAGCTCCGAGGCACGGCGGGCATCGGCAGCAGCCAGATTGCCGGCGGCCATCGCGCTCACCCGGCATCGGTCACTGGTGGTCATCGCCGCGCGTTCATCGGCCACACCGCCACTGAGGGCCAGACTGGCCCGGCAGCGTGCGATCGAGGCCGAGCCGTCGGCGCCCGCCACGCGTCGATCCCGCAACTGCACGAGGAAGGCCAGCCCCTCGTGCCAGCGCTTCAGGTGTTCGCCCCACACATGGTGGGCGAGGGCAGCCAGGCGCATGACGCCGTCGTCGTCCTGCACCAGCGGCAGCGCGTCCGGCAGGCGCGCGGCGACTGCGGCCGCGTGCTCGGCGTGGTCGGTCCAGGCTTGCTCGAGGAAGCTGTCGAGTGTGTTCATGGCGCGCGTTGGCAGAATGCTTCTGTGCCGATCAGCCACCGCTGTCAGCGATGATTCGGGCCGCCATTTCAGCGGCCGCGCCCGTGAAGCGAAGACAGCGCTGGCCCAGACGCTGCTCGTTGAACTGCGCCTGCCCCTTGGGCGTGTTGAGGTCGACGCCACTGAGCAGCGTTCGGCAGTTGACGCTGCCGAAGGCGCGCTCGAACTCGCTGATGAGCCGCTGCGTCGCGGCGTACGCAGGTTCCACCGAATCGGTGGGCCCGGTGCGCCCGAGCGCGAGGCTGACGCCCATGATCGCGCCGGTCAGTGCACCGCAGGTGCTGCAGGTTCGAGACATCCCGCTGCAAAACGCCGTGGCGGCCTTCTGCAGAGGCGCCGGGTCGACACCTTGCGACTTGGCGATGACGGCGACGACGCTCTCGGCACAGAAGAGACCGGCCGCAAAAGAGTCTTCGGCAGCTTTGCGAATGTCGGATGCAGGGTGACTTTCCACGAGCACCTCCCATCGCGTGCTTGCCCGGCACGACGATTCTGCCGGAATCACGACCCGACCACGGGGATCATCGTCACGCTCGCGCTCAGGGTGTACCCGCTACGGCCCCTGCGCGGCCGGCCGTAGCATCGATCGCAAGATGACCTTCACGTCGCGGTCGCGCAAGGTGCGCCATGGCGCGCCCGCCGCCAAGGCCATGCCCGACGTGCAGGCGTTCGCCCGCGCGATCGAGATCGCGTTCGACGAGTTCCGGTCGAGGGCGCGCGCTCGCGCATGACACAGCCTCCAGCCTGCGTGGCCGCGATCCGCGCGGCCTTCGCGGCGCACGCCGACCCGCTGCGCGCGCCGCAGATGCAGGCCTACATGAAGTCGGCGCTGCCGTTCCTGGGCATCGCCGCGCCGCTGCGGCGCTTGTTGCAGGCGCAGGCGGTTGCCGCGCATCCGGCCGCCAGCGCGGCCGAGCTGGCGCAGGCCATGCGCACGCTGTGGCGCGAGGCGCGCTTTCGCGAGGAGCGCTACGCCGCGATGGAGCTGGCGCGCGAGCGGCCGCACCGGCGCTGGCTCGATCTCGCGCTGCTGCCGGTGTACGAGGAGATGATCGCGAGCGGCGCGTGGTGGGACTATTGCGACGACATCTCCGGCACCGCGATCGCCACGCTGCTGCAGCACCACCCGGCCGAGATGAAGCCGCTGCTGCGCCGCTGGGCCCGCGGCGATGATCTCTGGCTGCGCCGCGCGGCCATGCTGTGCCAGCGGCGCATGAAGGCGGGGTTCGACGCGGTGCTGCTGTACGACTGCATCCTGCCGTCGATCGGCGGCGGGCGCTTCGCCGGCGAGTTCTTCATCCGCAAGGGCATCGGCTGGGCGCTGCGCGATCGCTCGTACGCGGCGCCCGACGAGGTGCGTGCCTTCCTGCGCGAATACGACGCCCGGCTCGCGCCGCTCACCAAGCGCGAGGCGGCGAAGGCGATGACGCGCAGGAGCGACACCGCGTAGGTGGAAACGATTACATGCGACCGCCGGCGCGGGTGTCCAATCATGAAAACCTTTACATGCCTGCGCCGGTTGCCCCGCCCATGCCCGCCACCATCAAGGACGTCGCCAAGGCCGCCGGCGTGTCGGTGGCCACCGTGTCGCGGGCGATGAACGGCGCCACCAACGTGCTGCCCGGCACCAAGCAGCGCGTGCTCGAGGTGGCGCAGGCGCTGCGCTTCACGCCGTCGAGCGCGGCGCGCAGCCTGATCACGCGCCGCACCGACACCATCGGCGCGCTGCTGCCCGATCTGTACGGCGAGTACTTCTCGGAGTTCATCCGCGGCGTGGATCAGGCGGCGCGCGCGCGCGGGCTGCACGTGCTGCTGTCGAGCTCGCACGGCGACGCCGAAGAGGCGGCCGCCGCGCTGCGGGCGATGAACGGCCGCGTCGACGGGCTGCTCGTGATGTCGCCGCACGCCGACGCGCGCTTCATGGCGCAGAACCTGCCGTCGGGGCTGCCGGCGGTGCTGGTCAACACGCCGGCCGGGCAGGCCGGCCATGCCGTGTTCAGCGTCGACAACCGCGGCGGCGCGCTGGCCATGACGCGCCACCTCGCCGGCGCCGGCCGCAAGCGCATCGCCTTCATCGCCGGCCCGGCCGGCAACCCGGAGGCCGCCGAGCGCGCGAGCGGCTACCGCGCCGGCCTGCGCAAGGGCGCCGAGCCGCTGATCTTCGAGGGCGATTTCAGCGAGGAATCGGGCTACGCCGCGGGCCGCCGCATCGCGCGCACGCGGCCGCGCCCCGACGCGGTGTTCGCCGCCAACGACATGATGGCCATCGGCTGCCTGGCCGCGCTCGCCGCGGCCGGCCTGCGCGTGCCCGAAGACATCGCGCTCGGCGGCTTCGACGACATCCCGATCGCGCGCTACGTCACGCCGGCGCTCACCACCATCCGCGTGCCGATCGCCGCGCTCGGCGCGGCCGCGCTCGATGCATTGAATGCAGCCATCGAGGCCGACGCGCCGCGCCGCGGCAGCCCGGTGGTGATGCCGGTGGAGCTGGTGCTGCGCCGATCGTGCGGCGCCGGGCCGCCGCCGCCACCGCCGCGACCGCCCGCGCCGAAGCCGAAACCGAAGCCCGGCCCGGGCTGAGCAGCGGGCCGCTGCCGCGACACCGCATCGAACAACATTGCGAGGAGAGACAGACCATGACGACAGCAAGAACCAGCAACTTCAAGCGCCGCGCACTGGCCGCGGCCGTGGTGCTCGCGCTGGCCGGCGCCGCCCAGGCGCAGCTCAGCACGGCCACCATCAAGGGCCAGGTCACGGCCGCGCAGCCGGGCACGCCGGTGGTGGCGGTGAACAAGGAGACCGGCCTGACGCACCGCACCACCACGCGCGAAGACGGCTCGTACGTGCTCACCGGCCTGCCGCCGGGCAACTACGAGATCCGCGTCGGCGCCGCCGCGAGCCAGGTCGTGACGCTCAGCGTCGGCGAGACCGCGGCGGTCGACCTCGACGCCGCGGCGCAGCAGGTCACGGTGACGAGTTCGCTGGCGCGCAAGGACGTGAGAACCTCCGAGGTGGCCACCAGCGTGTCGCGCGTGCAGCTCGAGAACCTGCCGCAGGTGACGCGCAACTTCCTGTCGTTCGCCGAGCTGGCGCCGGGCGTGCGCACCGAGGTCAGCAGCGAAGGCTTCGTCACCGTGCGCGGCAACGGCCAGAGCGGCAACAACGTCAACGTGTTCATCGACGGCGTGAGCCACAAGAGCAACATCCTGCGCGGCGGCATCACCGGCACCGATTCGTCGCGCGGCAACCCGTTCCCGCAGTCCACGGTCGCCGAGTACAAGGTAGTGGGCCAGAACTACAAGGCCGAGTACGACCAGGTCAGCTCCACCGCGATCACCGCGATCACCAAGTCGGGCACCAACGAGTTGCACGGCGAGGTCTTCGCCGACCGCAGCGGCACCAACTGGACGGCGCTCAACCCGTTCGAGAAGAAGTCCGAGGCCAACGGCATCGCGCGCGCCAAGGCCGAGCAGTACCAGTTCGGCGCCAACGTGGGCGGCGCGATCAAGCAGGACGTGCTGCACTACTTCGTGGCCTACGAAGGCAAGCAGATCGGCAACTCGCGCGTGCACGACCTGCCGGCCTCGCTGAACACCGCGGTCCCCAACGCCGGCGCCGGCGCGCAGATCCTCGGCGGGCTGGGCAGCCAGAACGTCAAGTTCGCCGAGCACATGGCGCTGGGCAAGCTCGACCTGCAGATCGACGCCGACCAGCACCTGTCGCTGACGGCCAAGCTGCGCCGCGAGAAAGACAAGGCGGCCGAAGACAACCTGCTGAGCACGCTGTCGAACATCAAGGACCGCATCAACGACGAGACGCGCCTCGACCTCAAGCACGAATGGGCGCTGGGCGACTTCTACAACGAGGGCCGCATCGTCTACGAGAACTACCTGTTCAACCCGCAGGGCGCCGTCGACGGCCCGCGTATCACCTACCTGATCTCGCCGGTCGACGAGCGCCGCAACTCGCAGCGCATCGCCATCGACGGCGGCTCGCCCGACCGCCAGCGCCGCGAGCAGAGCGGCTTCACGCTGCAGGACGACCTCAGCTACACCGGGCTCGGCGGCCACCTGATGAAGGGCGGCGCCAAGCTCAAGGCGCTGAAGTACGACCTCGACGGCACCTCCAAGGCGGTCGATCTGGTCGAGACCATCGTCGACCGCACCACCGGCGCGATCTTCTACGACGGCACCAACTGCACCTTCAAGTCGACCAACGACGTGACGGCGCCGACCAACATCCTCACCGACCAGTGCCGCATCGAGCGCGCGCTGGCCCCGGTGGGCGTGAAGTTCAGCAACAACCAGATCGGCCTGTACTTCCAGGACGACTGGCGCGTCACCAAGAACCTCGAGCTGAACCTGGGCGTGCGCTGGGACTACGAAACCAACATGCTCAACAACGACTACGTCACGCCGGCCGACCGCGTGGCCGCGATCTTCGCGCCCGACGTGACGCGCGCCGGCATCACGCCGCCGGCGGGGCAGACGTATGCGCAGTCGCTGGCCAAGGGCGGCATCCGCATCGAGGACTACATCGCCGACGGCAAGAGCCGCAAGACCTACAAGGGTGCGCTGGCGCCGCGGCTGGGTGGCAGCTACGACATCTTCGGCGACAAGGCCACCGTGCTCTTCGCCGGCCTCGGCCGCGCCTACGACCGCACGATGGCCAACCACGCGCTCGACGAGCTGCAGAAGAACCGGCAGCCGGGCGGCGAGATCTGGATGATCCGCAACGACTTCAAGATGCCCTATGCCGACCAGCTCGGCTTCGGCGTGCGCCAGGCGGTGGAGGCCTGGAACGTCGAGGTCGGCTACACCCACGTCGACGCCAGGAACCAGTTCACCTGGTTCAGCGGCAACCGCGATCCCAACGGCGGCTGGGGCACGCAAAGCAGCATCGACCCGCTGTGGGGCGGCCCCAACGGCTTCGGCTCGCTGATCCTGGGCGACTTCGTCACGCGCTACAAGACCGACTCGGTGTACCTCAAGGCCGAGAAGCCGTACACGCTGCCCTCGGGCTGGGGCGCGCAGGTGACCTACACCTACACCGACGGCCGGACCACGCACAAGGAGTGGAACGACGACATGTTCAACTGGACCTACGGCCGCTTCCCCGGCCGCTGGTACCCGAGCAAGCTCAACGAGCAGCACCGCCTGGTGGCCAGCGGCGTGTTCGACAACCTGCTGCCCTGGGGCCTGCGCCTGTCGGCCAAGGGCACCTTCGGCTCCGGCCTGCCGCTGCGCATCACCAGCTGCGCGGCCGGCTGGGACCAGTGCGTCTACATCAAGGAGAAGGGCGACAGCTTCAACCAGCTGGACCTCGGCGTCTCGCGCGAGATCAAGGCCGCGGGCGGTGCGTTCGTGCTGCGCGCCGACGTGATCAACGTGTTCAACACCGTCAACTTCGGCGGCTACGACGAGTGGGGCGGCGGCCCGGGCAACCCGCAGAACAAGTACGGCGGCGACAACGCCAACGTCGGCACGCCCAACGGCATGGGCGGCCCGATGCGGTCGCTGCGCGTGGGCCTGGCCTATCGCTGGTGAGCGCGCAGGCGCCGGATCGGGCACGATCCGGCGCGTGAGTGAATCCACGCGCCTCGCGGCACGCCCGCGCGCCGGCGATCCGTCGGGTCCGCGGGGCGTGTCGACGCCTGCCGAGCTGCCACGCATGCCGACACGACGCACGCTGCTGCACGCCGCCGCCGCGGCGCCGCTGGGCGCAGCCGCCTGGCTGGCGGCCTGCGGCCATGGCGCCGCGGCGAACAACGGCGATGCCGCCGGCCTGCTCGACGACCTCGAGCGGCGCACGTTCGCGTACTTCTGGGACACCACCGACGCGCGCACCGGGCTGGCGCCGGACCGCTGGCCCACGCCGTCGTTCGCCAGCATCGCGGCGACGGGTTTCGCGCTCACCGCCTACCCCATCGGCGTGGCGCGCGGCTTCGTCAGCCGCGAACAGGCGGCCGAACGCGTGCTCACGACGCTGCGCTACCTGCACGACGCGCCACAGGGGCCGGAACCCGAGGGCCGCGCGGGCTACAAGGGCTTCTTCTATCACTTCCTCGACATGCGCAGCGGCACGCGCTTCGGGCAAGTGGAGCTGTCGACCCAGGATACCGCGCTCGCGATCATCGGCGCGCTCGCCTGCGGCGCCTGGTTCGATCGCGCCGACGCGCGCGAGGCCGAGATCCGGCGCCTGGCCGACGCGCTGTACGCGCGTGTCGACTGGCCCTGGGCGCAGGTGCGGCCGCCGGCCATCGGCCACGGCTGGACGCCCGAGCACGGCCACCTGGCGAGCGACTACAAGGGCTACAACGAGGCCATGCTGCTGTACCTGCTGGCACTCGGCTCGCCCACGCACGCGGTCGGCGCCGACGCCTGGGACGCGTGGGTCAGCACCTACCCCGGCGCGTGGGGCACGCACTACGGGCAGACCTACCTGCACTACCACTCGTTCTTCATCCACCAGTTCACGCATTGCTGGATCGACCTGCGCGGGCTGCAGGATGCGTTCATGCGCGCCAAGGCGATCGACTATCACGAGAACTCGCGCCGCGCGACCTATGCGCAGCGCGCCTACGCGATCGCCAACCCCGAGGGCTGGGCCGACTACGGCGCCGATGTGTGGGGCATCACCGCCTGCGACGGCCCGCTCGATGCGCAGCTCGAATACGGTGGGCGGCTGCGCCGCTTCATCAGCTACGCCGGGCGCGGCATGGGCGGCGCGCGCTGGCACGACGACGGCACCATCGCGCCCTACGGCGCCGGCTCGTCGATCGTGTTCGCGCCCGAGATCGTGCTGCCCGCGCTGGCGGCGATGCGCTCTCGCTTCGGCGCGCACATCTACGACCGCTACGGCTTCCACGCCTTCAACCGCAGCTTCCGCTTCGCCGAGCGCCGCCTCACGCACGGCCGCGTGATCCCCGACTTCGGCTGGGTCGATACCGACTACCTCGGCATCGAGCAGGGCCCGCTGCTGGCGATGCTGGGCAACCACCGCGGCGAGGTGATCTGGCGCGCGCTGCGCGGCCACGCGCATCTGGCGCGCGGGCTGCGGCGCGCGGGCTTTGCCGGCGGGTGGCTGGGATGACGGCGCCGGCGACGCGGCGCTCGGGTGCCCCGCGCCTGACGCGCCGGGCCTGGCTCGGCGGCGCCGCGGCGGCAGCGCTGGCCGGCTGCGCGCGCGGCGATGCGCAGACCGTGCGCTTCTGGGCCATGGGCCGCGAGGGCGAGGTCGTTGCCGAGCTGCTGACCGCCTTCGAGCGCGAACACCCCGGCGTGCGCGTGCGCGTCGAGCAGCTGCCGTGGACGGCGGCGCACGAGAAGCTGCTCACGGCCTTCGCCGGCGACGCGCTGCCCGACGTGGCGCAGCTCGGCAACACCTGGCTGCCCGAGTTCGTCGCTCTGGGCGCGCTGGCGCCGCTCGACGAGCGCATCGCCGCGGCGGCCGACATCGACGCGGCCGACTACTTCGGCGGCATCTGGGACACCAACCGCGTCGACGGCCGGCTCTACGGCCTGCCGTGGTATGTCGACACGCGCGTGCTTTTCTACCGCCGCGACATCGCCGCCGCTGCCGGCGTGGAGCAGCCGCCGCGCGACTGGGCGCAATGGCTGCTCGCGCTGCGCGCGGTGAAGCGGCACGTCGGCGCCGAGCGCTTCGCGATGCTGCTGCCGCTCAACGAATACGACCCGCTGGTCGCGCTGGCGCTGCAGCAAGGCGGCGCCGAGGCGCTGGTGCGCGACGGCGGCCGCTACGGCAACTTCCGCGGCGAGGCCTTCCGCCGCGCCTGGGGCTTCTACCTCTCGCTGTTCGACCAGCAGCTCGCGCCGCCGGCGAGCGACAACGAGATCGCCAACCTCTACCACGAGTTCGCGCGCGGCTACTTCACCTACTACATCGGCGGCCCGTGGCAGATCGGCGAGTTCAGGCGCCGCTTGCCGCCGCAGCTGCAGGCCAGCTGGGCCACGGCGCCGCTGCCGGGCCCCGACGGGCCGGGCGCATCGACTGCCGGCGGATCGAGCCTGGCGATCTTCGCGCGCTCGCCGCGCAAGCAGGCCGCGTGGGCGCTGATGCGCTACCTGTCGCGGCCGGCGGTGCAGCAGCGCTTCTATGCGCTCAGCGGCAACCTGCCGCCGCGGCGCAGCGCCTGGGCCGACGCGGCGCTCGCCGGCGACGCGCCGGTGCGCGCCTTTGCCGACCAGCTCGAACGCGCGCGGCCTGTGCCCCAGGTGCCGGAGTGGGAGCGCATCGCCACCGAGCTGAAGCTCACCGCCGACCGCGTGGTGCGCGGCACGCTCGAGCGCGACCAGGCGCTCGCGCTGCTCGACGCGCGCTGCGACGCGATGCTCGACAAGCGCCGCTGGATGCTGCAGCGGCGCGCCGCATGAAGCTCGCCACCGCCGGCTGGCTGTTCGTGGCGCCCGCGCTGGTGGCCATCGGCGTGTTCTTCGTCGTGCCGGTGGCCGCCGCGGTGGCGATGAGCCTGACCGACTTCGACATCTACGCGCTGGCCGACCTGCGCAACCTGCGCTTCGTGGGGCTCGACAACTACGCCCAGCTGCTGCGCACGCCGCTGTTCTGGCAGGCGCTGGCCAACACGATGTTCTACGTCGTCGTCGGCGTGCCGCTGTCGGTGGGCGCGTCGCTCGGCGCCGCGCTGCTGCTGAACTCGCCGCTGGTGCGCCTGAAGGCGCTGTGGCGCACGGCGCTGTTCGCGCCGGTGGTCACCACGCTGGTGGCGGTGGCGGTGGCCTGGCGCTACCTGCTGCACACGCGTTACGGGCTGCTCAACCACGGCCTCGGGCTGCTCGGCATCGCGCCGCTCGATTGGCTCGGCCATCCCTGGCTCGCGATGCCGGCCATCGCGCTGATGTCGGTGTGGAAGAACTTCGGCTACAACATGGTCATCCTGCTGGCCGGGCTGCAGGCGATCCCGCGCGAGCTCTACGAGTCGGCCAGCCTCGACGGCGCCACGCGCGCCCAGCAGCTGCGCCACGTGACGCTGCCGGCGCTGGCGCCGATGCTGCTGATGGTGAGCATCCTCACCATGTCGGCGCACTTCCAGCTCTTCGCCGAGCCCTACGTGATGACGCAGGGCGGCCCGGCGCAGCGCACCGTGACCGTGCTCTACCTGATGTACGAGGAGGGCTTCAAGTGGTGGAGCCTCGGCTCGGCCTCGGCGGTGGCGTTCGTGCTGTTCGCGTTCATGTTCGCCTTCACGCTGGCGCACACGCGCGCCAGCCGCCTGGCGCGGGAGTCGGTGTGACGGCGCGGCGCGCGGAATCGGCGCTGCTGCACGCGGCGTTGTTCGCGCTGGCCGCGCTCACGCTCGCGCCGCTGGCGTGGATGGTGTCGGCCTCGCTGATGGTGCCCGGCGAGGCCGGCAGCTTCCCGCCGCCGCTGCTGCCCAAGGCGCCGACGCTGCGCAACTACCGCGAGCTGTTCGCCACCGTCGGCATCGGCCGGCCGCTGCTCAACAGCGTGCTGCTGGCCGTCGGCGCGACGGCGCTGTCGCTGGCGTTCAACCTTGCCGCCGGCTATGCCTTCGCCAAGCTGCGCTTCGCCGGGCGCGATGCGGTGTTTCGCACGCTGCTCGGCGCGCTGGTGATCCCGGCGCAGGTGACGATGATGCCGCTGTTCCTGATGCTCAAGCAGATGGGACTCGTGAACACCGTCGCCGGCGCGCTGGTGCCGTGGCTGGCCAGCGTGTTCGGCATCTTCCTGGTGCGGCAGTACGCGCTGTCGATCCCCGACGAGATCCTCGAGGCCGGCCGCATCGACGGTGCCAGCGAGTGGCAGATCTTCGCGCGCATCGTGCTGCCGCTGCTCAAGCCGGTGATCGCCACGCTCGCGGTGCTGACCTTCCTCGGCTCGTGGAACGACTTCATGTGGCCACTGATCGTGCTCACCGACCGCGAGCTGCAGACGCTGCCGGTGGCGCTGGCCGGCCTGGCGCGCGAGCACGTGCAGGACACCGAGCTGATGATGGCCGGCGCCGTGCTCACGGTGGCGCCGGTGCTGCTGCTGTTCCTGCTGCTGCAGCGCTACTACATGCAGGGCCTGCTGATGGGCAGCGTGAAGGCATGAGGCGCGCGCCGGCGATCGCGCTGCTGGCGTGGGCCGCGCTCTCGACCGCGGTATCGGCTGCGGATCGGGCTGCGGATCGCGCCGCCGTCGCGCCGCCGCGCGTGCTCGACACGCTGCGCGATGCCTCGGCCTGGCAGGCGAGCGGCTCCGACCAGGTGCGTGCCTCGCTGCGCCGCGCGCGCGGCGGCGGCGTGTGTCTCGACTACGACTTCGCCGGCGTGGCCGGCTATGCGGTGCTGCGCCGCGAGCTGCCGCTGCAATGGCCGGCGCAGTTCGAGCTTGCCGCGCGCGTGAGCGGGCGCGGGCCGGCCAACGACCTGCAGATCAAACTCGTCGACGCCGGCGGCGACAACGTATGGTGGTATCGCCGCCCCGCGTGGCGGGCGCCGGCCGTCGCCACCGAGCTGCGCATGCGCCGCCGCCATCTCGCGTTCGCCTGGGGTCCGGCGGCGGACCGCACGCTGCGCGAGAGCCGGCACATCGAGTTCGTGATCGCCGCCGCGCAGGGCGGCGCGGGCTCGCTGTGCCTGCACGCGCTCGCGCTCGCCGAGCGCGCGGCCGAGCCGGCGCAGTGGCCGGCGCTGCGGCAGCACGTGGCCGGGCGCATCGTCGATGTCGACTTCGGCGCGCTGCGCGAGTTCAACGGCGTGGTGCTGCGCTGGCCGCATGGCGCCGCGCCGCTCGACTACGACGTGCAGCTGCGCGATGCGCGTGGCCGCCTCGTGCCGCTGCGGCGCGTGCGCGGCAGCGACGGCGGGCTCGATGCGCTGCTCACGCCCGAGCGCGAGGCGCGCGCGCTGCGCATCGTGCGCCAGCGCGGGCGCGGCCAGCCCGAGGTGGCGCTGCGCAGCGCGGCGCAGTGGCCCGACGCCAACGCCGTGCTCGCCGAGCGCGCCGCCGAGGCGCCACGTGGTGACCTGCCGCGCGCCTATGTCGGCCAGCAGAACTACTGGACGTTGGTCGGCGTCGACGGCGGCGGCGAGCGCTCGGCGCTGCTCAGCGAAGACGGCGCGCTCGAGCTGGGCCGCGGCGGCTTCAGCCTGGAGCCTGCGGTGCAGCTCGACGACGGGCAGCGCATCACCTGGGCGCAGGTGGCGCCCACGCAGTCGCTGCGCGACGGCTACCTGCCGCAGCCTTCTGTGCACTGGCGGCACGATGCGTTCACGCTCGCGGTGCAGGCCGGCGCCGACGGCCCGCGCGAAGCGCCCGAGCTGCTCGCGCGCTGGGTGCTCACCAACCGCGGCGCCACCGCGCGCCGGCTGCGGCTGCTGCTGGCCGTGCGGCCGTGGCAGGTGAATCCGCCGCAGCAGTTCCTCGCCACGCAAGGCGGTGCGAGCCCGGTGCATCGGCTGCGCCGCACGCCACATGGCATCGACGTCAACGGCAGGCGCGCGCTGCGCTTTTCCGCGACGCCGCAGCGCGTGAGCGCGGCCGGCGGTGATGCCGGGCTCGACCTCGCAACACTCGCCGCGGCCGCGCCGCTGACCGTGCTCGACGATCGCGCGGGCCAGGCCTCGGCGCTGCTGCGGTTCGACCTCGAGCTGGCGCCCGGCGCCTCCGGCGCGGTGGCGATGGTGGCGCCGCTCGCGCCGCGCTCCGGCGCGCAGCGGCCATCGGCCGCCAGCGCCGAGCAGCCGCCGACCGACGCCGCCGTGCAGTCGCGGCTCGACGCCGCGGCCGAGGCCTGGCGCGCGCGGCTCGATCGCGTGCGGCTGCACCTGCCGCCGGCCGCGCAGCCGGTGGCCGACACGCTGCGCAGCGCGCTGGCGCAGGTGCTGCTCTCGCGCGACGGCGCGGCGCTGCGCCCGGGCACGCGCTCGTACGCACGCAGCTGGATCCGCGACGGCGCGATGATGGCGTCGGCGCTGCTGCGCATGGGCGAGACCGATGCCGCGCGCGAGTTCGCCGACTGGTTCGCGCCGCGCATCTTCGCCAGCGGCAAGGTGCCGTGCTGCATCGACGCGCGCGGCGCCGACCCGGTGGTCGAGAACGACAGCCACGGCGAGTACCTGTTCCTCGTGGCCGAGCAGTGGCGCCACGGCGGCGATCGCGCGCTGCTCGAACGCCACTGGCCGACGGTGCAGCGCGTGGTGGCGTGGATGGAATCGCTGCGCCAGTCGGGCCGCGACGCGCGGCTGCGCGGCGGCGAGCGCGCGCACCTGTTCGGCCTGATGCCGCCGTCGATCAGCCACGAAGGCTATTCCGACAAGCCGGCCTACTCGTACTGGGACGATTTCTGGGCGCTGCGCGGCTACAAGGACGCGGTGACGCTGGCCGCCGCGACGGGCCACGCCGACGAGGCGCGCCGCTGGGCCGGCTGGCGCGACGAGTTCGAGCGCGAGCTGGCCGAATCGGTGGCCGCGACCGCGCGCGCGCACGGCATCGGCTGGATCGCCGGCGCCGCCGACCGCGGCGACTTCGATGCCACGTCGACCACGGTGGCGGTCAACGTCGCGCAGGCGGCGCTGCCCGCGGCGTTGCTCGAAGCCACCTTCGAGCGCTACTGGCGCGAGGCGCAGGCGCGCGCACAGGGCCAGCTCGCGTGGAAGGACTACACGCCCTACGAGCTGCGCCACGTCGGCACCGCGGTGCGCCTCGGGCACGGCGCGCGCGCGCACGAGCTGCTCGCGTTTCACTTCGCGCATCGCCGGCCGCCGGGCTGGAACCAGTGGGCCGAGGTGGTGCTGCCCGATGCGCGCGAGCCGCGCTTCCTGGGCGACATGCCGCATGCCTGGGTGTCGGCCGACTACATCGCCTCGGCGCTCGACCTGTTCGCCTACGAGCGCGAGCGCGACGGCGCGATCGTGCTGCCTGCCGGCGCGAACGCGGCGTGGATCGCGCAGGGCGACGTCGCGGTGCAGGGCCTCGCCACGTCGCACGGCGCGCTGGACTATGCGCTGCGCCGGCGCGCGGGCGGCTGGACGCTGCAGCTGCAGCGCTGCGATGCACCGGCGCGGCTGGTCTGGCCCGGCGACGCGCCGCTGCCGGCGGCGCGCGCAGGGTCGCAGGCGCTGCCGTGGCAGGGGCGCGAGCTGGCGCTGCCCGCAGCGCCGGCGCTGATCGAGCTGGAGGGTGCATGACGAGCGGCCCGATCGTGCTGCGCAACCGCGCCGGGCTGGTCGCCGAGCTGAACGGCAACGGCTCGCTGCGCCGCATGCTGCACGGCGCGCTGATGGTGAACCTGTTTCCCGGCAACGAGGCCGAGGGCGGGCCGGCGGCGCTGGTGCTGCGCGTGCACGGTGCGGCGGGCGAGGCGAGCAGCGTGCCGCTGCTCGGCCCGGCCTCGCCGCTGGCCACGCGGCCGGGCGGCGGCTTCGAGCGCCACGGCCTGGTGCACGGCCTGCACGTGCAGCTGCGCCTCGTGCTGGCCGACGACGCGCCGGTGTGGGCCTGGCAGCTGCGCGTACACAACCGCGGCGCGCGCGCGCAGCGCTTCGATCTGCTGCACCTGCAGGACGTGGGCCTCGCCGCGCCGGCAGCGATCCGCCTCAACGAGGCCTATGTCAGCCATTACGTGGACATCGCGCCGCTCGCGCATCCGCGTGCCGGCTGGCTGCTCGCGGCGCGGCAGAACCAGCCGGTGGCGCAGCGCCATCCGTGGCTGATCGTCGGCTCGCTGCGGCGCGCGGTGTCGTTCGCCACCGATGCGGTGCAGGTGGCCGGCCACGCGGCGCGCCACGGCGCGCCGTGGCCCGGGCTGCGCGACGGGTTGCCCGCGCGGCGGCTGCAGCACGAGCACGCCATGCTCGCGCTGCAGGACGAGCCGCTCACGCTGGAGCCCGGCGAGCGGGCGCAGCTCGGCTTCGTGGCGCGGCTCGTGGCCGATCACCCCGCGGCCAGCGGCGCGGGCGACATCGCGGCGTTCGACAGTGCCCGTGCCGAGCTGCCGCCGTGGCCCGACGCTGCACTCGAGGCCGAGGCATCGGCCGCGCCCGCGGCGCCGGTGGCCGACGCGGCGAGCCTCTTCGTGCGCGCACCCTGGCTCGACGCGCAGGCGCTCGGCGAGGCGGAGCTGGCGCGCTGGTTCGGCCCCGAGCGGCGCCATGCCGAGCACGACGCGCAGGGCCGGCTGCTGAGCTTCTTCCACGGCGCCGCGGCGCACGTGGTGCTGCGCGACAAGGAGCTGGCGGTGCAGCGCGCGCACGGCCACATCCTGCGCGGCGGCGCGCACCTGGTGCCCGACGAGGGCTCGCTGACCTCCACCGCGTGGATGGCCGGCGCCTTCCACTCGATGCTCACGCAGGGCCACGTCAGCATCAACCGCATGCTGTCGACCGTGCGCAGCGGGCTCGGCCTGTACCGCTCGCAGGGCCAGCGCGTGTTCGTCCACCTCGACGGCGCGTGGCGCCAGCTCGGCGTGCCCTCGGCGTTCGAGATGCGGCCCGAGGCCTGCCGCTGGATCTACCGCCATGCGCGCGGCACGCTCGAAGTGCGCAGCGAAGCCGGCGCGGCGCGGCACGAGATGCTGCTCGGCCTGCGCGTGATCGACGGGCCGCCGCTGCGCCTGTGCGTGAGCCACCACGTGGCCCTCGGCGGTGACGACGGCGAGGCGGCAGTGGCGCTCGCTTGGCACCGCGACGGCGACGCGGTGTGCGTGCCGGTGCCGCCGCAAGGCGAACTGGCGGCGCGCTTCCCCGGTGGCGCGCTGCGCATCGAGCCGCTGCCGGGCACGGTCTTCGCCGCGGTCGGCGGCGACGAGATGCTCTACGCAGACGGTCATGGCCGCGGCTCGCCGTTCGTGTGCATCGATACCGCCGAGCCGGTCGAGCGCTTCGAGCTGCGCCTGCTCGGGCGCCTGTTCGACGCGGCGCGGCCGCCGGCGACCACGCTGGGTGCGCTGCGGCTGCGCGCGCCGCCGGCGGCGGCGGGCGCGAGCGCGGTGGCGCAGCTCGACGAGATCCTGCCGTGGTTCCGCCACGATGCGCTGGTGCACTACCTGTCGCCGCGCGGGCTGGAGCAGTATTCGGGCGGCGGCTGGGGCACGCGCGATGTGTGCCAGGGGCCGCTCGAGATGCTGCTCGCGCTCGACCAGCCGGCGCCGGCGCGCGATCTGCTCGCACGCGTGTTCGCGGCGCAGGATGCCGGCGGCGACTGGCCGCAGTGGTTCATGTTCTTCGCGCGCGAGCGCGAGCTGCGCGCCGGCGACGCGCATGGCGACATCGTGTTCTGGCCGCTGCTCGCGCTCGGCCAGTACCTGCTCGCCAGCGGCGATGCCGGCCTGCTCGACGAGCCGCTGCCGTTCCATGCACCGGCCGGGCAGGTGGCCGAGGTGGCGCCGCTGTGGGGCCATGTGCAGCGTGCGCTGGCGGTCATCGAGCGCCGCCTGATCGCCGGCACGGCGCTGGTGGCCTACGGGCACGGCGACTGGAACGATTCGCTGCAGCCCGCCGACCCGGCGCTGCGCGAGCACCTGTGCAGCGCGTGGACGGTGACGCTGCACGAGCAGACGCTGCGCACGCTGGCGCTCGCCTTGCACGAGCTGGGCCGCGCCGGCGATGCCGCCGCGCTGCAGACGCACTCCGATGCCGTGCGCACGGCGTTCGGCCAGCTCGTCGTCGACGGCGTGGTCACCGGCTACATGCTGCGGCCGCCGGGCCAGATGCCGCAGTGGCTGCTGCACCCGCGCGACGAGCGCACGGGCGTGCGCTACAGCCTGCTGCCGATGGTGCACGCCATCCTCGGCGAGCTGCTGACGCCGCAGGAGGCGCAGGCGCACCTGGCGCTGATCCGCGGCCATCTGCTCGGCGCCGACGGCGCGCGGCTGTTCGACCGCCCGCTGCCGTATCGCGGCGGGCCGATGCAGCTGTTCCAGCGCGCCGAGAGCAGCGCGTTCTTCGGCCGCGAGATCGGGCTGATGTACATGCATGCCCACCTGCGCTATGCGCAGGCGCTGGCGCATGTGGGCGATGCCGAGGCCTTCTTCGACGCGCTGATGCGCGCGCAGCCGATCGCGCTGGCCGGCCGCGTGCCTTCGAGCAGCCTGCGCCAGGCCAACTGCTACTACTCGAGCTCCGACGCCGCCTTCGCCGACCGCGACGAGGCAGCCCGCGGCTACGACCGCGTGCGCAACGGCACGGTGGCCTTCGACGGCGGCTGGCGCATCTATTCGAGCGGGCCGGGCATCGCGGTGGCGCTGGTGGTGCATGCGCTGCTGGGCATCCGCCGCGGCTGGCGCAGCTGGCAGATCGACCCGGTGGTGCCGCCGTCGCTCGACGGCCTGCATGCCGAGCTGCCGCTCGGGCGGCGCACGCTGGTGCTGTGCATCCACGTCGGCGCTCGCGGCTGCGGCGTGCGCGCGCTGCGCCTCGACGGCCAGCCGCTCGCCTTCCGCCGTGCCGCGCACCGCTACCGCACCGGCGCCGCCGAGGTCGACGCCGCGGCCTTTGCCGAGCGGCCCGGCGGCGCGGCCAGCCTGCGGCTGGACATCGAGATCGATTGACTGCGCACAAATGCCGCTGCCGCGGCCCTTGAAAGCCCGCGGCCGCGCCTCCATGTCGATCGGCATCCGGCGCTGCACGCGCCACGGGTGTTGACTCAACCGGAGGATTCGAGATGTACCGCAGCCTGTTTTCGCGAGACCTGTTCGCCGAACTCGACCGCCTGCAGCGCGAGATGCACAGCGCGTTCGATTTCTCGCCCGCCATCCGCGGCTTCGGCCGCAGCGGCTACCCGGCGCTGAACGTCGGCACCACGCCGCAGGCGGTGGAGGTGTTCGCCTTCGCGCCGGGCATGGACCCGGCCACGATCGCCATCGAGCTCGACCGCGGCGTGCTCACCATCGCCGGTGAGCGCAAGGCCACGCTGCCCGCCGGCGACGACAAGACCACCGTCCACGTCAACGAGCGGGCCGCGGGGCGCTTTCGCCGCGTGGTGAACCTGCCCGACGACATCGACCCCAACGGCGTCAGCGCGAGCTACACCGACGGCGTGCTGCGCGTCAGCGTCAAGCGCCGCGAGGCCGCACAGCCGCGCCGCATCACCGTGCAATGAACCGAGCGATCGACGGAGGATCCGCGATGAACACCGTGACCAACCCCAGCGACAAGACCCTCGCCACGCGCCAGGAGCCGGCACTGCTGCCGCCCGTCGACGTGGTCGAAGACGCCACCGGCATCACGCTGTACGCCGACATGCCCGGCGTGCCGCGCGACAAGCTGAGCCTGCGCGTCGACGCCGACCAGCTCACGCTCGAAGGCGAGATGGCGCTCGCGCTGCCGCAGGGCATCGAAGCCAGCCATGCCGACGTGACGCTGTCGCGCTACCGCCGCGCCTTCACGCTGAGCAAGGAGCTCGATGCCGACAAGGTGAGCGCCGAGCTGGCCAACGGCGTGCTGCGCGTGCGCATCCCGAAGGCCGAGCACGCCCAACCGCGCAAGATCACCGTGCAGGTGGGCTGAGCGCGCGAAGCCGCCTCACCGGGGCGTCACCGGTGAGGCCAGGTCCTTCGGCTCGGGCCCGCCGAGCGCGACCACCGTGTCGCGGATCAGGTGGCCCGAGATCGAGAAGCGCGGCGGGATCTTCGGCAGTGCATCGAGGGCGTACCAGCGTGCGTCCTCGATCTCGGATTCCTGCGGCACGATCTCGCCGCTCACCCAGCGCGCGGTGTAGGCGATCATCAGGCTGTGCGGGAACGGCCAGCTCTGGCTGCCGTAGTAGCGCAGGTCGGTGACGGCCACGCCGACCTCCTCGGCCACCTCGCGGTGGATGCACTCCTCCAGTGACTCGCCGGCCTCGACGAAGCCGGCCAATGCGCTGTACACGCCCGGCACGTAGCGCGGTGAGCGCGCGAGCAATATTTCACCCTCGCGATAGACCAGCACCATCATCGCCGGGCTCAGGCGCGGATACGCGGTGTGCCCGCAGGCCGGGCACTTGCGCGCGCGCTCGCCGCTCTGCCGCTCGGTGGGCGTGCCGCATGCGCCGCAGAAGCGGTGCGCGCGGTCCCACTCCAGGATCTGCGCCGCGCGGCCGGCCAGGCCCATCAGCGGCTCGTCGAAAGCCATCATCGCCGCGCGCAGCGGCACGCGGCGCCAGCCCGCCGGCACCTCGGGCAGCGTTAAGGCCCAGCAGTCGAGCCCGTCGAGCCGGCCGAGATAGTGCCGCACGGGCGCCAGCACCTCCAGCAACGCGAGGCTGTGCGGCATCAGTGCCACGGCATCGCCCTCGGGCAGCAGCAGCTGGCCGTCGACGAACGCGAAGCACCACGCGCTATCTGACGCGGGCGACGGCGGCGTGACGGCGGGGGTGAACGGCATGCGAGCCAGCGTTTCGCGCGGGCGGCCTCAGAGCTGCGTCGACGTCGCAGCCACGCGCACCACCAGCGCGCCGCGCGCCCAGGGGAACTTCTCGCGCACCAGGTCGACGTACTCGCCGGCGAGCACCACCTCGCCGCTGCCGTCGATCACGCAGCCCTGGCCGGGGCTGCGCGTGCCCTGCACCTTGCGCGAGGCGGCCATCAACTGGATGCGGGCGTTGGCGCGCAGGTTCTGCTCGGTGCGCTGGAAGCGCCCGACCGGAAACACCACCACGTCACCCGGCTCGACGATGCGCATGTAGTTGCCCCAGTGCCCCGCCAGATGCGGGCCGTCGGGGCCCTGGGTGACGATGGTCACGTATTCGGTGGCATCGCAGACGTCGCGGCACACCCCTTCGATCACGGCCATGGAAATGCTCCTCCTGTTGCCGTAACGATAGCGCGTGCGGGCGCAGCGGCCTTGCGCGGCGACATCGGGAAGTCGATCTGTGTAGACTGCCCCACGCCCTTGAGTGCCGCCACGAGGACTCGAACCGTGATCGTCGAACGCATCTGGACCGGCAACGCCTACCGCAACTACAACTACCTCGTGGCCTGCGCCGAGACCGGCGACGCGCTGGCGATCGACCCGCTCGACCACGGCCAGTGCCTGCAGGTGGCGAAGAAGAACGGCTGGCGCATCACGCAGATCGTCAACACCCACGAGCACGGCGACCACACCGGCGGCAACGCCGCGGTGGTGGCGGCCACCGGCGCGAAGCTGATCGCGCACCACCAGGCCGGCGGCAGGATCGCGGGCGTTGACCGTGGCGTGAAGGCGGGCGACGTGATCCGCGTCGGCAAGACGGTGGAGCTCGAGTGCATGGATACGCCGGGCCACACGATGTGCCACATCTGCCTGCGCGCGCACGGCGCCGTGAACGCGATCTTCTCGGGCGACACGCTGTTCAACGCCGGCGCCGGCAACTGCCACAACGGCGGCGACCCGGAGCTGCTGTTCGCCACCTTCGTCGAGCAGCTCGCCAGGCTGCCGGGCGACACCCAGGTCTACCCCGGGCACGACTACATCGAGAACAACCTGAAGTTCACGCTCGCGCGCGAGCCCGACAACGCCGCCGCCAAGGCGCTGCTGCCTGCGGTGACCGATCACGACCCGAAAACCGCGATCGTCACCACGCTGGCCGAGGAGAAGACGTTCAACACCTTCTTCCGCCTCACCAGCGCGAGCGTGATCGCCCGGTTGCGCGAAGCCTTCCCGGACCTGCCCGAGCGGCCCGACGCGAAGACGGTGTTCGTCAAGCTGCGCGAGCTGCGCAACAAGTGGTAGCGACCCTGCGCACGACGATGACGCCACGCGAGCGTATTCGCGGCGCGGCGCTGCTGCTGTGCCTCGGCGTCGCGGCGCCGCCGGCGGCGCTGGCGCAGAGCGCCAACTGCGAGAGCTTCAAGGCGCGCGTGGCCGCGGGCATCGAAGCCAAGGGCATCAGCGGCTACTCGCTGGAGCTCGTGCGCCGGGGCGCGCCGGTGCCGCCCGGCGCACGCTCGGTCGGGCGCTGCGATGGCGGTGCGTATACGCTGATGTATCGCCGCTATGGCGGCGCCGATGCGAGCGCCACTGCGAGCAGGCCCGAGGCCGAGGCCGAGCCGCCGTCGCAGGCCGTGCGGCCGGCGGTTGCGCCCAAGGCCGCGGCGGCTTCGCGGCCCGCACCGACGCCGGCGAGCGCACCGGCGCGCGCGCCGGTGGCCGCGGTCGTGCCCGCGTCGACACCCACGCCGACACGGACAGCCACGCCAATACCGACGCCGACCCCGACGCCGAAGTCCGCCCCGCCGCCCGCGCTGTCGACGCCGCCCAGCCCCAACCCCACCGTAGCGCCGACCACTGCGGCGGCCGTGGCCGCGCCGCCCGCCGCCGTGCCCGCGCCGGCCGAGACGGCGGTTGCAACCAAGAGCACCACGTTCGACGATGTCGCGCGGCGCGTGGCCTGGGTGGTCGCTGCCGTGCTGGTGATCTGGGGCGGCGTGCGCGCATGGCGCTGGCTGCGCCATCGCCGCTACTACGACGAAACCGGCCTGCCGCGCGGCCCGCGGCTGACGCTGTAGGCGAGCAACCCGCGGCCGGTGCGGCCGCGCGCGGCTCAGTTCATGTAGGCCTTGGCTTCCTCGCCCGGGTCGGGCAGGCCGGCGATGCGCCACAGGCTGCGGCAGCTGGGGAACAACTCATGCCCGCGCCCCGGCTCGATGCCGGCGGCGCGGCAGATCAGGCGCATCACCGGCAGCGCGCCGATCGCGAAGTAGCGCTCGCGCACGAGGCGGATCACGGCCCAGTGCTTGGCGCCGAGCACGTCGATGCCTTCGCTGGCCGCGATCTGCCCGGCCAGATCGGGCGTCCAGCGCTCGCCGTCGGCGAGGAACCCGTGGCGGTCGAACCACGCGGGCAGGGCAGCACGCGCGGCGGGGGTGGTGAGGTGGCTGGCCAGGGGAGCGGTCATGGTGTGCGGCGGTGGCAATGCGGGCATCCGATGGGCTCGCAATCTAAGCCCCGGCGCCGCGGCGGCGAACGACTTTGTCGTGATGTGCATCTGAGCCAAAGTCATGTAGCCGCCCGCCCTTGAGGCGCATCAAGCGCGCGCGGGGGCGGCTGAGGCATGGTGCGCGGCTGATCTCACAAGCGGAATCGATCATGCGTGAAGCCGTTCTGTCGCCCTGGTTGCTGGCCCTTTCGGTGGCGCTCGCGGCGAGCGCCCACGCCGCCGACCCGGCGACCAAGGTGCCTACCACTAAGAAGGCGCCCGGCACGCCGGTGCAGGTGACGCCGCAGATGACCGGCGCCGGCGTCGTGTCGAGCGGCGCGGTGTTGCCGCCGATCCCGCCGGTGACGGGCAGCCGCCAGCGCCCGGTGCCGTCGTGGGGCAAGCCGCTGCCGTACCCGATCCTGATCGCCGACCGGCGCAACAACCGGCTGATCGAGGTCGCGCCCGACAAGCGCATCGTGTGGGAGTTCCCGTCGCCGAACCTCAAGGTCTACCGCGGCAACGAAGACGTGAACTTCTCGCCCGACGGCAAGCTGCTCGCGGTGAGCGAGGAAGACAACTTCGACGTGCACATCATCGACTACGAGCAGCGCGCGCTGACGTGGACGTATGGCGTGCCCGACGTGCGCGGCTCCAAGGGCAACCTGCTCAACTACCCCGACGACGCGCACCTGCTCGAAGACGGCAAGTTCCTCACCGCCGACATCCGCAACTGCCGCGTGCTGATCATCGACCCCAAGACCAACGAGATCGCCACGCAGTGGGGCCAGAGCGGCCAGTGCAAGCACGAGCCGCCGAAGTACCTGGCCTGGCCCAACGGCGCCACGCCGATGGAAAACGGCGACATCCTCGTCAGCGAGATCAGCGGCTCGTGGATCTCGCGCATCACGCGCGAGGGCAAGGTGCTGTGGAGCAAACCAGCGCCGAAGGTGAAGTACCCGTCCGACGCGTTTCCCACCGTCGACGGCAAGCAGGTGATCGTGGCCGACTTCTCCAAGCCCGGCCGCGTGGTGATCTTCGACCCCGCCACCGGCAAGATGACGTGGGAATACTTCGTGGCCGAGGGCGAGGCCGCGCTCGACCACCCGTCGCTCGCGCGCGAGCTGCCCGACACCGGCGACATCATCGTCGCCGACGACCTGCGCGACCGCGTGCTGGTGATCGACCGCAAGACCAAGGCCATCATCTGGCAGTACGGCGTCACCGACACCAAGGGCCACGCGCCGGGGCTGCTGAACTACCCCGACGGTTTCGACATCGACGTGTTCCGCGACTGGAAGGCCGCGCTGCCGCCGCGTTAGGCAACGAACAGCAGCGCCGGCGTCTCCAGCAGCCGCTTGAGCACCTGCACGAACTGCGCCGCCACGTAGCCATCGACCACGCGGTGGTCGAACGAGCACGAGAGGTTCATCATCTGCCGCGGCACGGCCGTGCCGCCGCACATCATCGGCCGCAGGGCGATGCGGTTGACGCCGACGATCGCCACCTCGGGCGCGTTGATGATCGGCGTGGTGGCGATGCCGCCCAGCGGGCCGAGGCTGGTGATGGTGATGGTCGAGCCCGAGAGTTCACTGCGGGTGACGGTGCCGTCGCGCGCCGCGGCGGCCAGGCGCGCCAGCTCGGCCGCGGCCTGCCACAGGCCGAGCGCCTCGGCATGGCGCACCACCGGCACCATCAGGCCGACATCGGTCTGCGTGGCGATGCCGACGTGCACCGCGGCATGGCGCGCGAGCTGGCCCTTGTCGTCGTCGAAGAGCGCGTTGACCTCGGGGCGCTCCACCACCGCGATCGCGATCGCGCGCATCACGAACGGCAGCAGCGTGAGCTTGCCGCGCTGCGCGGCGTGCTGCTCGTTCAGCGCGCCACGCAGCGCCTCGAGCTCGGTGACGTCGCATTCCTCCACGATCGCGAAGTGCGGGATGCGGCGCTTGGCGTCCTGCATCTTCAGCGCGATCTTGCGCCGCAGGCCGATCACCGGGATCTGCTCGACGCCGTCGCGCAGCGTGCCGGCGGGCGCTGCTGGCGCAGCGGCGGCGACGGATGCGACCGGCGCGGCCGCGCGCGCCGCGGCGCCCGGATGCGCGCGCGCATGCGCATCGAGATCGGCGTGCACGATGCGGCCGGCGGTGCCGGTGGCGCGCACCAGCGCGAGGTCGATGCCGAGCTCCCAGGCGCGGCGGCGCACCGACGGCGAGGCGATCGGGCGCTCGGCAGCAGTGCTCGCGCTCGCTCGCGCGGCCGGCGCAGCGGCTGACGCCAGCGCGGGCGCGGGAGCAGGTGAGGGCGAAGGTGCCGGCGCCGCCACCGGTGCTGCTGCTGGTGCTGGTGCTGGTGCCGGTGCCGGTGCCGGTGCGCGCGCCGCCGCACGAGCCGGTGCCGCGGCGCCGCCGGCGACCTCGATGCGCAGGATCGGCGTGCCCACCGCGAACACCGTGCCGGCTTCGCCGCCGAGCCAGCTCACGCGGCCGGCCACCGGCGACGGGATCTCGACCGTGGCCTTGTCGGTCATCGCGTCGGCGAGCACCTGGTCTTCGGCCACGGTGTCGCCGGGCTTCACGTGCCAGGCCGCGATCTCCACCTCGGCGATGCCTTCGCCGATGTCGGGCATCTTGATCGTGTGTTCGGCCATGTCAGGTTTCCATCGCGCGCTTGAGCGCGGCGCCCACGCGCGCCGGGCCGGGAAAGTAGTACCACTCCTGCGCATGCGGATACGGCGTGTCCCAGCCCGTCACGCGCTCGATCGGCGCCTCGAGGTGGTAGAAGCAATGCTCCTGCACCAGCGACAGCAGCTCGGCCCCGAAGCCGCAGGTGCGCGTGGCCTCGTGCACCACCACGCAGCGCCGCGTCTTCTTCACCGAGTTGACGATCGTGTCGAGGTCCAGCGGCCACAGGCTGCGCAGGTCGATCACCTCGGCGTCGATGCCGGTCTCGGCGGCGGCGGCCACGCTCACGTAGACCATGGTGCCGTAGGCGAGCACCGTCACGTCGCGCCCGGGGCGCATGATGCGTGCCGACTCCAACGGCACCGTGTAGTGGCCCTCGGGCACCTCGGCCAGCGCGTGCTGCGACCACGGCACCACCGGCCGCTCGTGGTGGCCGTCGAACGGGCCGTTGTACAGGCGCTTGGGCTCGAGGAAGATCACCGGGTCGTCGCATTCGATCGCCGCGATCAGCAGGCCCTTGGCGTCGTACGGGTTGCTCGGCATCACCGTGCGCAACCCGCACACCTGCGTGAACATCGCCTCGGGGCTCTGGCTGTGCGTCTGGCCGCCGTAGATGCCGCCGCCGCAGGGCATGCGGATCGTCAGCGGCGCGGTGAAGTCGCCGGCCGAGCGAAAACGCAGCCGCGCGGCGGCCGACACGATCTGGTCCGACGCCGGGTAGAAGTAGTCGGCGAACTGGATCTCCACCACCGGCCGCAGCCCGTAGGCGCCCATGCCGACCGCGGCGCCGACGAGGCCGCCTTCGCTGATCGGCGCGTCGAACACGCGCTGCGAGCCGTACTTGGCCTGCAGCCCCTCGGTGCAGCGGAACACGCCGCCGAAGTAGCCCACGTCTTCGCCGAAGATCACCACGTCGTCGTCGCGCCCGAGCATCACGTCCATCGCCGAGCGCAGCGCCTGGATCATCGTCATGGTGGCGGTCGGGCTCCCTCTCCCGCTGGCGGGAGAGGGCGGGGGGTGAGGGGTCGGTGCGGTCGTGTCAGCGACCATGGCGTTCGGCCTCCAGCTGCTGCAGCTGCGCCTGCAGGTGCGGCGGCATCACTTGGTACACGTCCTGGAACATCGATTCCACCGGCGGAATGTGCCCGTCGAGCAGCGTGCCGTACTGCTCGGCCTGCTTCTGCGCCGCGAGCACTTCGGCCTCCAGTTCCTTCTGCAGTGCGTCGTGCTGCGCATCGCTCCACGCCTTCACGCGGATCAGGTGCTGCTTCAGCCGCGCGATCGGGTCGCCGAGCGGGTAGCGCGTCCAGTCGTCGGCCGGCCGGTAGCGCGTGGGGTCGTCCGACGTGCTGTGCGCGCCGGCGCGGTAGGTCACCCACTCGATCAGCGCCGGCCCGAGGTTGCCGCGCGCGCGCTCGGCCGCCCAGCGCGAGGCGGCGAGCACCGCGAGAAAGTCGTTGCCGTCCACGCGCAGGCTGGCGATGCCGCAGCCCACGCCGCGCGCGGCGAAGGTGGTGGCCTCGCCGCCGGCGATGGCCTGGAAGGTGCTGATCGCGTACTGGTTGTTCACCACGTTGAGGATCACCGGCGCGCGGTACACGTGCGCGAAGGTCAGCGCGGTGTGGAAGTCGGCCTCGGCCGTGGCACCGTCGCCGATCCACGCCGAGGCGATCTTGGTGTCGCCCTTGATCGCCGAGGCCATGCCCCAGCCCACCGCCTGGATGAACTGATTCGCCAGGTTGCCGGCGATCGAGAAGAAGCCGGCGCGCCTGATCGAATACATCACCGGCAGCTGCCGGCCCTTGAGCGGGTCGCGCTCGTTGCTCATCAGCTGGCACATCAGCTCGACCATCGACACGTCGTCGCGCGCCAGCAGCAGGCCCTGCTGCCGATAGGTGGGAAAGCACATGTCGCCGGGATCCAGCACCTGCGGCTGCGCGCAGGCGATCGCCTCCTCGCCGAGGCTTTGCATGTAGAACGAGATCTTCTTCTGCCGCTGCGCGATCAGCATGCGGGCGTCGAAGATGCGCGTCTTCATCATCGCGCGCAGGCCGCGGATCAGGTCGTCGTGGCCGGCCTTCGGCGCCCAGGGCCCCACGGCGCGGCCGTCGTCGTCGAGCACGCGCACCAGGCCGTAGGCGAGGTCGGCGGTGTCGGCCGCCGAGGTGTTCACCGGCGGCTTGCGCACCGCGCCGGCGGGCGAGAGGCGCAGGTACGAGAAGTCGGTGGGGTGGCCGGGCCGGCCGCTGGGCTCGGGCACATGCAGGCGCAGCGGGGCGTGCTTCTTCATCGCGCATGTCTCCTTGGCCCGATCGGCTCAGGCCTGGGCGTCGAAGCCTGGGCCGGCGCGCGCGCTTCGCGCTGCCGGCACCTTGCGCATGAGCGTACCTCAAGAGCGGTCGTGCGCATCCTGATGCGATCCTGATGCGCGACCTGCTACCGTCACTCAATGGATCGCCACGCTCACTGCGTTCGCTGCCGCCCGAGGGGGCGCTCGGCGCCACGGGCCACCAAGTGGCCCCTGCGGGGCCCATGGCGCCCGGGCCAGCGCCGATGAACGAAGCGCCGCACGACCCCACGAACCGCGTGGCGCGCCTGGCCGCCGGTGCGGTGGCCTGGGCGTCCGGCTGGTGCGCGCTGGTGGTGCTCGACCCCCGGCTCGACCTGGCCAACCTGGCCCTGTTGCTCGTGCTGGCGGCGGCGGTGGCGGCACTGTGGTGGCCGTTGGCGCTCTCGCTGGCGGTGGCCAGCGCATCGGTGCTCGCCTTCAACTGGTTGTTCGTGCCGCCGCGCGGCGCCTTCACGGTCGATCTGCATCAGCACGCGCTGCTGCTCGTGGCCATGTGGGCCGTCAGCACGCTGATCGCCGCGTTGATGGCGCGGCTGAACCACCGCACCGCGCAGCTGGCCGGCGCGGCCCGGCAGGCGCAACAGTTGCGCGGCTTCGGCGAGACGCTGCGCGACAGTGCCGACCCCGCCGCCGAGGCCGGCACGCTGCGCGAGCTGCTGCAGCGCCTCAGCGGCCGCAGCGTGAGCGTGATGGTGCTGGCCGACGCGCTGCCCCCCACCGACGAACCGTCGGCCGTGCTCTGCACCGGCGAGCTGAACGACGACGAGCGCGCCGGCCTGTGGCATGCCTTGCGTCAGGGCCAGGCGCTGGGCCCGGGCACCGGGCGCCACCAGGGCCTGCCGGCGTGGTATCTGCCGCTGCGCGGCCGCGGCGCTGCCTTCGGCGCCGCGCTGCTGCGCGACGTGGCGCATGACGACCCGGCGCTGCGCGAGCCGGCGCAGGCGCTGGCCGACCAGCTCGGCATCGCATTGCAGCGCGCGCAAGCTGCACGCGCACAGCAGCGCGCGCACGACGAGGCGCAGACCCAGGCGGTGCGCAACGCGCTGCTCGCCGCCATCGCGCACGATCACCGCACGCCGCTGGCCACCATCACCGGTGCCGCCACGTCGCTGCTCGACCAGGGCGCCAGGCTGCAGGGCGCACAGCGCGACAAGCTGGCGCGCACCATCGTCGACGAGGCGGCGCGCCTCGCGCGGCTCACCGACAACACGTTGCAGCTCGCGCGCCTTGACGCGCCGGGCGTCACGCTGCGCTGCGACTGGGAGTCGGCCGAAGACCTGGCGGGCAGCGCGATCCGCCGCGCACGCCAGCGCGCGCCCGGGCGTGCGCTGCACGTGCGCGTGGAGCCGGCGCTGCCGCTGCTGTGGTGCGATGCGATGCTGCTGTCGCAGCTGCTCGACAACCTGCTCGACAACGCGCTCAAGTACAGCCCCGCCGAGGCGCCGGTGGAGCTGCTGGTGAGGTGTTTCGACGGGCAGATGATGTTCGCCGTGCGCGACCGCGGCCCCGGCGTGCCGGCCGCGTGGCGCGAGCGTGTGTTCGACGCTTTCCAGCGCGGACCGGCGATCGACGCCGAGCTGCTGCGCGAGCGCCCCGGCGCGGGCGTGGGCCTGGCCGTGTGCCGCGCGATCGCCCGCGTGCACGGAGGCGAGCTGCGCGTGCGCGCGCGTTCGCACGGCGGCAGCGCGTTCGAGTGCCGGCTGCCGCTGCGCGAGGCGCCCGCGCAGCCCGCGGCCGAGGAGCATGCGGCTTGACGCTGCGCGTGCTGCTCGTGGAAGACGACCGCGTGCTGCGCGACACGCTGCGCGATGCGCTCGCGCTGGAAGGCTGCGAGGTACTCACCGCGGCCAGCGTGTCGGAGGGGCGCGCGCTGCTCGAGCATGCCGCCCGTGCCGGGCAGGCGCAGGCCTTCGATGCCGTGGTGCTCGACCTCGGCCTGCCCGACGGCGACGGCCAGGCGCTGCTGACGCAGCTGCGCCGCAGCGTGGCCGTGCCGGTGATCGTGATCTCGGCGCGGCAGGCCGAGCCGCAGAAGGTGCAGCTGCTCGACGCCGGCGCCGACGACTACCTCGTGAAGCCCTTCGGCGTGGCCGAGCTGCTGGCGCGGCTGCGCGTGGCGCTGCGCCACCGCGGCACCACCGTGGCGCCGGCGCTCACGCACTACCGCCACAGCGGCGTCGAGATCGACCTGGCCACGCAGCGCGTGAGCCGCGACGGCGCGGCCGTGCACCTCACGCCCAACGAGTACAAGCTGCTCGCCGCGCTGGTGCGCCAGGCCGGGCAGGTGCTCACGCACCGCAAGCTGCTGGCCGACGTGTGGGGGCCCGAGTTCGTGGAGCACACGCACTACCTGCGCCTGTACGTGGCGCAGTTGCGCGCCAAGCTCGAGGCCGCGCCGGCCGACCCGCACTGGCTGCTCACCGAGCCGGGCGTGGGCTATCGGCTGGCGGAGAGCGAGGGCGAGGGCGAGGACGAACGCGAGTGACGCGCCTTCGGGTGCATCGGTCCGGTTAAGCTTCACGGCATCAGTTGGCGGGAGTTGCTCGCACCGTGTCGTTCCTCACCTTCCTTGTTGCCGCGGTCGTGCTCGCCATCACGCCCGGGCCGGGCATCGCCTACGTGGTGGCGCGCACGGTGGCCGGCGGCCGCGCCGAGGGGCTGGCCTCGTGCATCGGCACCGGGCTCGGCGGGCTGCTGCACGTGTTGGCCGCGGCCGTGGGCCTGTCGCTGCTGGTGGCGCAGTCGGCCGTGGCGTTCAACATCGTCAAGCTGCTCGGTGCTGCTTACCTCGTGTACCTTGGCATCCGGCTGCTACTGCGCCGAGAACAAAGCTTCGCCGTCGATGGCGTGCCGTCGCACGGCGCGCGGCGCGCGCTGGGGGAGGGCGTGATGGTCGAGGCGCTCAACGTGAAGACGGCGCTTTTCTTCCTGGCCTTCTTGCCGCAGTTCGTCTCTGCGGCCGAACCGCTGGTGCCGCAGCTCGTGATGCTGGGCAGCATCTGCGTCACGCTCAACACGCTGGTCGACGTGGTGGCCGTGTTCGCCGCGCACCGGCTGCTGCGCTCGGGCACGGCGCGAGCGGCGCGGGCGCGATTGCTGGATCGCGCCTCGGGCGTGACGCTCATCGGGCTGGGCGCGTTTCTGGCGCTGGCGCGGCGCGAGGCCTGAACCCCCGATGTCGCACGCCGCTTCGCTTTCGCTGCGGCCGGCGCGCCGCTTCTGGGGTTGGGGCTGGCGCCACGAACAGCTCACGCCGGCCGAGGTGCAGGCGGTGCACAGCATGGTCGGCATGCTGGGCGGTGGCAGCGCAGCGCCGTTGCCCGAGCCGCGTGAAAGCGAGTTCGATCTGCCCGCGCCGCGCATCGCCGCGCCGGCCGCGTTGGCGAGTTTCTTCTCCGCCAGCCCATATGACCGGCTGACCCATTGCGGCGGCAAGGGCTGCGCCGACGTGTTGCGCCTGTGGGCGCGCCAGGCGCCGCATGCGCCCGACTGGGTGGCGTTCGCGCGCGACGAGCGCGTGCTGTACCTCGCCGTCACGCGCGGCAACCAGGTCTGGCGCGTGCCGCTGCTGGATGACGGCAGCGTCTCGAAGGTCGGCGCGTTCTTCACGTCGTACGGCCCGAGCGGCCCTGACGGTCTTGCCGTCGACGAGGCCGGCCGCGTGATCGTCGCCAACCCGGGCCTCGGCCTCGCGTGGGTGCTGAACCACCGTGCCGAGCCCGAAATGGTGCTGCGCAGCTGCGCGGGCACGTCGCTCACCAACGTCGCCTTCGGTGGGACGGATCGCAAGACCTTGTACTGCACAGAATCCGTCACCGGCAGCGTGCTGCGCGCGACGCTGGAGCGGGCCGGACTGCCGATCCACCGGCCGCCGGGCTGATCTCGTCGACGTCGGCGACGACGTGCGTCGTCGCGCAACCGACGCCTTGACCAGGTTCGGTCGCCCGAGGACCGTTCGATGAGGCTGACCGTCGATGGCAGCCGGCGGCCAGGAGCAGAGATCGGCTCGCTCAGCTCGCGCCGTCTGGCCGCACCCGTCGCAGCACCGACGACGCGCGACCGTACCCAGGCCGATGCCAGTGCGGGCGCGCAGCGCTGGCATCGCTCTGGGCCTCGATGTCGCGCAGCAGCGTGGTCACGAAGTCGACAAACAGCCGAACGCGTGGCGTGCGCCGTTGGTTCGGGCGGTAAAGCACATTCACCGGTGGGCCGCCTTGCACCACCCAGTCCAGCAGCACCGCTTGCAGGCGCCCGGCTTGCAGATGAGCGCGCGTGGTCAGATGATTGAGCCGTGCAATGCCTTCGCCGGAGAGCACGCCATCGAGCACCACCTCACGCCCGTTGCTGCACAGCCAGCCGCTCACCTTGATCGACGCCTTCTCGGCGTTGCGCTCGAACTCCCACAGGTCGATCACGATGCCGGCGGGATTGCGCATCAGCAAGCACGTGTGCTGCGCCAGATCGCGTGGATGCGCGGGAATGCCGTGTAACGCCCAGTAGCCGGGTGCTCCGACGACAAGCGCCTTGGTGTGCCCCAACTTGCGGTGCACGAGATCGCTCACTTCGGGCCAACCGTGCAGAATGAAGACGTCGGCGATCTGCGCGTCGGCGTCGCTGAGACGGTGGATCACCCGCACGTCGATCTGGATGTCCGGGAATCGTGCGTGGAACTCCGGCAGAGCAGGCATCAACAGGTGCTGTGCCAGTTGGGAGTGCGCCGCGATTGCCAGCGTGCCGGTAGGCCGCTGGGCCGAGCGGCGCAAGGCGTCGTCGATCGCGGCCAACTCCGCCAGAAGCGGGCGGCAAGCCTCGAGGTAGTTTTGGCCGCTCGTGGTGAGCGTCAGACCGCGCACATTGCGCTCGAACAGGACCGCCCCAAGTTGTCGCTCGAGCGCGGACACCAGTTTCTGCACCGCCGGCACACTCAGCTCGAGTCGGCGAGCGGCACCTGCGAAGCTGCCCTCCTCAGCACACGTGACGAAATAACCCAGTGCGCGCAGCTTGTCCATCGGCGGCCTTCGATAGATGGATTATTCGTTAACCTTCGGTTTATGCAAGCTGTGCGCGTCGGCTTATTCCGTTCGACGCAATTGGCGCGTAGATTGAACGTCGTCCATCGCTGCTTGGAAGGATCGTTCGATGAAGAGCGCTGTGTCGTCGTGTATGGCGTGTGTCGTGATGACGCTGTGCGCCCACCTTGGTGCGCAGGCACAGATCTGCAAGCCGGTGAGCCAGCGCACAGGTGAGCTCGGCTGCTGGATCACTGCCAACGCCGCGCTGGGGCATTTGCCGCGGCAGCCGGTGTTCTGGCACCTCGACACCTATTCCACTCGCGCCGACGCCGAAGCAGCCAAGAGCGTGCGCGGAACGGTCGTGGAGTCGCTCGGCAAGGTCTGGCTTCTCACGATAGACGTGGCCGGATGGCGCGCACCCGGCGGCGTGCGGGTGGCAGAGATCGGGCCGCTGCCGGTGAACGCAGAGGCCCGATACGCGGCGCAGTACATGGAAGCCATCTTCACCCCGGGCATGACCGCGCCGGCGCATCGGCACTCGGGCCCCGAGGCCTGGTACACATTGACCGGCGAGACTTGCCTGGAGACGCCGGACGGCAAGCAGATCGGCCGAGCGGGGGGTGCGCACGTCATCGTGCCGGGTGGTCCGCCAATGCATCTGACAGCCACCGGCACGCAGACCCGGCGCGCGCTGGTGCTGATCCTCCACGACTCGACGCAACCGCCGACCACCCCTGCGCATGACTGGGTGCCAAAGGGCTTGTGCCGCAGTTGAGGACTGTCAACCATTCTGGTTTGCAACGGGCCGAACCCAGCTACTCGCCAACTGCGAGGCCCCGCTCTGGAAGCGCCCGCACGCGGCAAAACCGGTTCCATATGCCTTCCTGATGCGCCTCGCGGCACGCTCGCGGCATCGTCACTGCCCGAGCGCGTGCCATGCCCACTGCCGCCACGATCCCCGCTGCGCAAGCCGTCGCGCACGCGCCGGTGCCTCCGCGCCGCGGCCTCGCGGCGATGACGCTGCTGGCCATCGGCGTGGTCTACGGCGACATCGGCACCAGCCCGCTGTACACGGTCAAGGAGATCTTCTCGCCGGCCACCGGCGTGGCGCTCGACGCGGCCAACCTCGTCGGCGCCACCTCGTGCATGTTCTGGGCGCTGATGCTGGTGGTCTCGCTGAAATACGTGCTGCTGATCCTGCGTGCCGACAACCATGGCGAAGGCGGCGGCCTGGCGCTCACCGCGCTGGCCGCACGCGCGGTGGCCGCGCAGCCGCGGCTGCGCGCCGCGCTGCTGCTGCTGGGCGTGGCCGGGGCCACGCTCTTCTATGGCGACAGCGTGATCACACCGGCGATCTCGGTGCTCGGCGCGATGGAAGGCCTCGAGGTCGTGACGCCGACGCTCAAGCCCTACGTGGTGCCGGCCACGCTGGTGATCCTGGTGGGCCTGTTCGCGCTGCAGCGCTGGGGCACGGCCACGGTGGGCCGGCTGTTCGGCCCGGTGCTCACGCTGTGGTTCCTCGTGCTCGCGGCCACGGGGCTGTGGCACATCGCGCAGCAGCCGGCGATCCTGGCGGCGCTCGACCCGCGGCACGCGGCCGCTTTCCTGGCGAGCCGCGGCCCGGCGCTGCTGGTGGTGATCGGCGCCGTCGTGCTCACGATCACCGGTGCCGAGGCGCTGTACGCCGACCTGGGCCACTTCGGCCGGCGCCCGATCCAGATCGCATGGCTGGGCCTGGTGCTGCCGGCGCTCGCGCTCAACTACATGGGCCAGGCGGCGCTGCTGATGCGCGAGCCGTCGGCGATCGAGAACCCGTTCTTCCGGCTGTTCCCCGGCGCGTGGCTGGTGCCCGCAGTGGTGCTGGCCACGCTGGCGGCGATCATCGCGTCGCAGGCGGTGATCTCGGGCGCGTATTCGATGACGCGCCAGGCCATCCAGCTCGGTTTCCTGCCGCGCATGATCGTGCGCCACACCTCGGCGCGCGAGAGCGGGCAGATCTACATGCCGCTGGTCAACCGGGCACTGCTGATCGGCGTGCTCGCCGCGGTGCTGGGTTTCGGCAGCACCGCCGCGCTGGCCGGCGCCTACGGCATCGCGGTGACGCTGACGATGCTGATCACCACGGTGCTCACCTGGTTCGTGGTGCGGCGGCTGTGGCATCTGCACCCGGTGGTGGCTGCCGCAGCCACCGCGTTCTTCGTGTCGCTCGATGCGCTGCTCGCGGCGGGCTGCATCGTCAAGTTCCTCGATGGCGGCTGGTTCCCGCTCGCGCTCGGCGCAGCGCTGTTCGTGCTGATGAGCACCTGGGCGGCAGGCCGGCGAGCCACGCTGGCGGCGATCCGGCGCGACGGGCTGGCGCTGCGCGAGTTCGTCGACGACATGGCCGCGGATTCGATGCATCGCGCCGACCGCGTGGCGGTGTACCTGGTGGCGGACCCGAGCACCGTGCCGCAGGCGCTGCTGCACAACCTCAAGCACAACCAGGTGCTGCACCAGCGCAACGTGATCGCCACCGTGCATTTCCGCGAAGTGCCGTGGGTGGGCGAGGGCGAGCGCGTCGACGTGGAGCCGCTCGGCCACGGCTTCTGGCGCGTGGGCCTGCACTTCGGCTTCATGGAAACGCCCGACGTACCCGCCGCGTTGCGCCTGTGCGCCGCGCACGGGCTCGAGGTGCCGATCTTCGAGACCAGCTACTTCCTCAGCCGCGAGACGGTGGTGGCCCGCCCCGGCGGCGCGATGGCGCGCTGGCGCGAGCGACTCTTCACCGCGATGATGCGCAACGCCGGCAGCGTGGTGGCGTACTTCTGCCTGCCCGACAACGCCGTGGTCGAGCTGGGCACGCGGGTGCAGATCTGAATCAACCTGCCGGCGCGGCCGGCAGCGTGAAGCGCACCGCCAGCCCGCCGAGCGCGGCGCTGCGCGACACGGCGAGCGTGCCCTGGTGCATCTGCGCGATGCGCCGCACGATCGACCAGCCGAGGCCGCTGCCCGAAGCCTCGGTGCCGAGCGCGCGGAAGAAGCGTTCGCCGAGCCGCGCCTGTTCGGCCTCGGTGAGGCCGGGGCCGCTGTCGTCGACGCTGAGCGTCACCTGGCCGCTGGCCTCTCGCACGCCGACCTGCACGCGCGCGCCCGGCGGGCTGTAGCGCAGCGCGTTGTCGGCCAGGTTGCGCACCAGCGCGGCGAGCAGCGGCTCCTGGCCCAGCACGCGGCAGGGCTGCGGCGCGTCGAGCTCGAGCTGCTGGCCGCGCGCCAGCGCCGCCGGCGCGAGCGCGGCGACCACCTGCTGCGCGGTGGCCGCGAGGTCCACGCGCTGCATCGCGGCCGGCGCCGCGTCGCCTTCCAGCCGCGCCAGCAGCAGCAGCTGCTCGATCAGCCGCGACGCGCGGTCGCAGCCTTCGATGGTGGCGCGCAGCGCATGCGCGCGCTCGGCGCTGTCGGCGGCGCCGAGCGCCACCTGGGCCTGCGCGCGGATGGCGGCCACGGGCGTGCGCAGCTCGTGCGCGGCGTCGGCGGTGAAGCGGCGCTCGCTCGCCATCAGCGTGTCGATGCGGCCGAACAGGCCGTTCAGCGCGGCGAGCATCGGCTGCATCTCGGCCGGCGCGTCGGGCAGCGTCACCGCATCGAGCGCGCGCGGCTCGCGCGCGGCCAGCGTGGCGCCGAGCGTGCGCAGCGGCGCCGTGCCGCGCCGCACCGCCCACCAGATGCCCAGCGCCAGCAGCGGCAGCGCCGCGGCCATCGGCCAGGCCAGGCTGCGCAGCACCGCGCGCAGGATCGAGCGCCGCGCGCCGAGCCGCTCGCCGACGAAGACCTGCACGTCGGCCTCGGCGCCGTTGGCGGCAAACACGCGCCAGGCGTCGCCGTCGATGTTCAGCGTGTGCAGGCCCTTGCGATGCGCGGAGTCGAGCGGCGCCATCGGCTGCAGCGGCGCATTCGACGAGCGCAGCATGAGGCGCCGTTCGTGCCAGACCTGGAACGTCACGCGCGGCGCATAGTGGTGCAGCGAGGGCGCGTCGATGCCGTGATCGTCGTCGTCGAGCTCGCGCGCCTGCTGCGCCACCAGCAGCGCCGCCGCCTGCGCGAGGTGGCCGTCGAGCAGCTCGTCGAGCTCATGCTGGGCATCGCGCCAGGTGAGCGCCGCCGAGGCGAGCCACACCGCCACCGCCACGCCGAGCACCCAGCGCAGCAGCCGGCCCTGCAGCGACGCGGCGTGCGTGATCACGGCGTGTCGTCGCGCGGCAGCAGGTAGCCCACGCCGCGCACGGTGCGGATGCAGTCGGCACCGAGCTTGCGGCGCAGGTGGTGCACGTGGACCTCCACCGTGTTGCTGTCGACCTCCTCGCCCCAGCTGTACAGATGCTGCTCGATCTGCTCGCGCGTGAGCACGCGGCCGGCGTTGAGCATCAGGTGGTGCAGCAGGTCGAACTCGCGCGTCGACAGCGGCACCTCCTGGCCCTGCCGGCGCGCCACGCGGCCCGCGGGTTCGAGCTCGATGTCGCGCACCGCGAGGCGTTCGCGCGGCTGGCCGTGCGCGCGGCGCACCAGCGCGCGCAATCGCGCCGCCAGCTCGTGCAGGTCCACCGGCTTGACGACGTAGTCGTCGGCGCCGATGTCGAGGCCGCGCACGCGGTCGGGCACGGCGTCGCGCGCGGTCAGCACCAGCACCGGCACGCCGATGCCGGCCTGGCGCACGGCGGCCAGCACGTCGAGCCCGTCGCGCCGCGGCAGGCCGAGGTCGAGCACCGCCGCGTCGTACGGCTCGGCGCGCAGCTCGCGCTCGGCGGCGGCGCCGTCGCGCACCCAGTCGACGGCAAAGCCCTGCTGGCGCAGGCCCGAGCGCAGGCCGTCACCGAGCAGGGCGTCGTCTTCGGCGAGCAGGACGCGCATCAGTCGTGATGACGGCGCTTGCGTTCGGCCTTCGCGGCGCGGGCCTCGCCGGCCTCGGCCTTCTCGCTGGCCGCCGGCCGGCCGTCGGCGATCGGCTGCGGCGCCTGCCGCCACTGCCAGCCCCAGAAGCCGAGCACGGCCACCAGCATCACCACCGCCACCGAGCGCCACGCCTGCGCGATGGCCTCGGCCGGCGGCGCCGCCTTGCGGCCGGTGACCATCGCGCGCACCAGGTTCTCGTGGTGCACGAGGCTGCCGACCACCACGCCGGCCACGTGCACCAGCACCACCGCGAGCATGGTGTTGGCCGCGGCTTCGTGCACCTCGCCGAGCCAGTCGCCGCCGAGCTCCTCGTAGTGGGCCCAGCCGGTGACGGCGGTGAGCGCGCCCAGCACCAGCAGCGCCACGATGGCCAGCGCGCCGGCGGGGTTGTGGCCGGTGTGATGCTCGGGCCGTCCGGCGACGAGGCTGCGCACGTAGCGCCACGCCGCCGCCGGGCCGCGCACGAAATCGGCGAAGCGCGCATGGCGCGTGCCGACCAGGCCCCACACCAGGCGAAAGACGATCAGCCCCGCCAGCGTGTAGCCGAGCGTCACGTGCAACAGGCGAAAGCGCTCGCTCTCGGCGCTGAGGTAGGCGCCGGCGAAGCTCGCCACCATGAGCCAGTGGAACACGCGCACCGGCGCGTCCCACACCAGCACGCGGCGGTCGGACGATGCGATGGACGATGAGATGGACGATGCGGCGGGGGTGTTCATGATCGTGCTCACTTCGGGATGCGGATCTCGCGTTCGCGGAAGCTGCCGCTGGCGGCCTGCGTGTGGCAGGCTTCGCAGTTGGCGGCGCTCTTCACCGACGCGCGCTGCCACACGTCGGGCCGCAGCTCGTCGTGCTCGCGCGTGAACCAGGCCGCGCGCGTGATGCGGTCCTGCGGCGGCGCCTCGCGCGTGCGCCGCACCTTCTTGTAGGTGCCGGCGTTGGCGTCGAGCCAGGCGGCGATGGTCTTCGCGCTCGCCGCGTCGACGGAGGCATCGCTGCCGAAGTGGTCCTGCAGCCGGCCCATCAGCCGCTGCCACGAGGCCGCCCCGAGCAGGCCCGGCGCGTAGGCGACGTGGCAGCTGCCGCATTCCTGCACGTACAGCGGCAGCATCGGGCCGCGCAGGCGCTCATCGTCGGCGCGCGCCGGCAGCGTGGCGGCAGCGAGCAGCGCGAGTGCGACAGCGGGTTTCATCGAAAAGGTGAGTGGCGTGTTCATCGCGGGTTCCATCGGTGCGTGATCAGGGCTTGAGCGACATCAGCCAGGCCAGCACGTCGGCCTTCTCGGCCGGCGCGCATTCGCGGCCGAGCACGTCGTTGCAGTTGCGGCGGAACCACTTCTCCACCTTCGCCGGGTCGGTGAAGCGCTCGGCGTTGGCGGCCGGCGCGAGCGCGCCGATCGGCTTGCCGGTCGAGGCATGCTTGCCCGTGCCCACCGGCGCGCTGCCGTGGCACGACGCGCAACTCCACTGGCGGCCGTGCGTGGCGTTGAAGAAGGCCTGGCCGCGCTCGGCCGCAGCCGCGGCGCCGGCCTGGCGCGTGTAGCCGGCGAGCAGGTCCTGCCCGCTGGTGGCGTGGGCCGTGCCGAGCGCGGCGAGGGTGATGGCGAAGGCGGCGATGATGCGCATGGGTGTCATGAGGGTGGGTCTCCGATGGCACGCATCATTGGGCAGCACGCTTAGCGCAGTCTTAACGACGGCGCACGCGAGTGCGGCCACCGACGAAACCACGCCGGCGAGCGCGGTCACGACGCGATGGAGCGGTTGCCGGAGTCGGCGCGAAGCACGAGGTAGAGCCCGTCGATCGGTACGCCGGCATCCTCGCGCAGCACCTGCGCGAGCAGCTCCGCGATCGTGAAGCCGTGCGCGGCGGCCAGCTCGCAAAGGTAGGCCTCGCCGTGCGCATAACGCATGCTCGCGCGCAGCACGAAGCGCTCGCCCGCTGGCGCGCGCTCGGCCGAGAACGCGAACACGCCGCCGGGCTCGATCACGCGGCGCACGGCGGCGAACAGCGGTTCGAGCTCACCGAGGTAGGGCACCACGTCGGCCGAGAGCACGAGGTCGTAGCGGCGGTCGGTGGCGAGCAGGTGCGCCACCACGTCGGCCTTGTCGAGCCGGTCGTAGCGGCCGAGCGCGCGCGCCTTGTCGAGCATGCGCTGCGAGAGATCCACGCCGTCGAGGTGCGCCACCAGGCCGGCCAACAACGGCGCGACGAGCCCGGTGCCGCAGCCGAGGTCGAGCGCCGAGCGAAAGCCCTGCGGCTGCGCGCGGCGGATCGCTTCGGCCAGCACGGTGGGCGTGCGGTAGCGCAGCACGTTGACGAGGTGGCTGTCGAACTGGTCGGCATAGTCGTCGAACAGGCCTTCCACGTAGGCCTGCGGCGCGGCCTGCGGCGTGGCGGCACCGCGAAGCGAGGCCAGGTACCAGCGGTGCAGCTCGGCATCGGCGCCGCGCGCGATCGCGCGCTCGTAGCAGGCGGCGGCGTCTTCGAGGCGCAAGGCGTCCTTGTGGATGCCGCCGAGGTTGCTCCACGCCTGCGCGAGCGAGTCGTCGAGCGCGAGCGCGCGCTCGTAGGCGGGCTGCGCCTCGCCGTGCCGGCCGAGCGCCTGCAGCGTCTGGCCGCGTCGGAACCAGGCTTCGGCGTTGTCCGCTCGAAGTTGCGTCAAGCGCTCGAACACCGGCAGCGCCTCGGCATGCCGGCGCAGCACGTTGAGCGCGATGCCGCGGTGGTACAGCGCCACCGGATCGTCGCTCGCCAGCGCCAGCGCGCGATCGAGCGCCGGCAGCGCCTCGGCATGGCGGTCGAGGTCCGACAGTGCCACGCCCTGCTGGCACCAGGCCTCGGCGTTGTCGGGCTCGGCGGCGATCACCTGCGCCAGCAGCGGCAGCGCGGCGGCGCTCTCGCCGAGGCGGATGTGCGCCGCGGCCAGGTTCATCAACGTCGACGGCCGGCCGGGCAGCAGCCGCAGCGAGGCTTCGAAGCAGGCCTGCGCCTCGCGCAAGCGCCCGGCCGCGAAATGCGTGTTGCCCTCGATGAACGAGCGCCGGGCCTGCTCGAATACGTCGTCTGCGGTCATGCGTGCCGGTGGTGGCGGCGATCGACCGTGTGCCGCGGCCGCTCGCCGCCGGCGATCATAGGCAGTTCAGAGTCCGGCAGCCGCCGCCGCCCGCAACAACTGCTGGTTCACCGGGTTGGCGCGCACGAAGCTGTCGCGAAACGGCTCGGGCACGTGATCGCGCTGGGTCTTGCGCACCCAGTGCGCGCCGCGCGTCAGCGCGTCGCGCGCGCCGGCATCGTCGCCGGCCAGCGTGAACGCGCGCCAGGCCTGCAGCCAGCGCTCGGAGGGGAACAGATCGTTGGGCGATACGTCGTCGGCCATCGCCACCGCGTCGCGGGCATGCGTCGCGGCAGCCTCGGCGCGGCGCGCATCGACGGCGAATCGCGCCGCGCGGATGTGACCGGCCAGGCTGGTGCCGGGCGCCGCGAATTGCTGGCCGATCGCGACGATGCGGCGCGCGGCGTCCAGTGCCGCGTTGGGTTCGAGGGTCAGCGCATGATCGAGCGCGATCGACGCCCACAGGTTGCGCCGCCCGGTGGCCGGCATCAGCGCATACGCCTGCTCAATCAGCTCGCGGTGAGGGCGACCCATCGCGTGGCGCATGCGGGCTTGCATCTGCAGCGCCTTGGCGCGAATCCAGTCCGGCGCGTCGGCGGCCAGCGCGGCATCGATCTCGCGCTGCGCGCGCGCGTGCTGGCCGAGGTGGATCCAGTGGCAGGCGATGTGGCTGCGCACCAGCGGCTGCCAGGCGGCCACCTGTCCTTGTGCCGCGGTCATGGCCGGTTCGATCCAGCGCTGCGCTTCGGCGTAGCGCGCGCAGTCGCGCAGCGTGTTGTGGATCTCGATCGGCAGCGAGGCGCCGAAGCCGCGCGCCTCGTCGTGGGCGGCGGCCAGCTTGAGCGCGTCGAACAGCAGCTCGATCGCGCGACCCATGTAGCCGGCGCAGGCCCAACTGATGGCCAGGTTGCCGAGCGCCGTGGCCACGTCGCTCCACGCGCCAACCCGGCGGCCGATGTCGATCGCCCGCTGGTGGTACACGCGGGCCTCGCCGGCACGGTCGGCGTTGTCGAGCATGATCGCCAGGTCGCCGTAATAGACCAGCTGCTCGGCTTCGCTGGCATGCTGGGCGAACCACAGCTGCAGCTGCTGCAGCGTGTCGACCGCGCCGGTGAAGTCACCGCAGAAGCCCAGCACCTCGGCCAGCCGCTGCCGCGCCTGCACGGCGCAGGCTTCGTCGCCGGCCTGATCGGCCAGCTCGATCGCCTGCCGGCACAGACGCTTGGCACCGTCGATGTCGTTGGACTCATAGGCCCAAGTCGCCCTCGTGGCCAATGCGATGCTGCGCTGCTGCGGCGTGCCGGCGGCGGCCTCCAGCCGGTCGTAGGTCGCCGCGCCAAGCGCCGTGCGATCACTGGCCCACAGGGCTTCGATCATCTGTCTCAGCGTCTCGAAGGCCGCGGGGCTGTGTGCCTCACGCTCGATGCTTGCGGCCTGGTCGAGGAACGCTGCTTCCTCCTTGCGGCGCATCGCCAGGCGCGCCGCGTCTGCCGCCGCGTGCAGCGCCACCAGCGCGCGCGGCCGCTGGCCGGCGGCCAGCCAATGCGTTGCGACGCGCGCCGGCTCGCCGTGGCGCGCTTCGAGAAACGCCGCCACCTCGCCGTGCGTGTGCGCGGCGATCGGTGCCGGCACGTCGGCCAGCGTGGCCTCGTGCACCAAATCGTGCGCGAACGCGCTGTCGCGCAGCACCTGGGCCGACTCCAGCTCGCGCCAGGCGTCGGCCAGCGCGAGCGCGCGCTGTTCGAGCACGGCCTGCGCCAGCTCGAGGCTGAAGTCGACTCCGGCCACCGCCGCCACCCGCGCCAGCGCCAGCGCCTGCGGCGACAGTCTGCGCAGCCGCCGCGCGATCAGCTGGCCGATGCTGGCCGGGCGCGGCAGGTTGCCGTCGAGCGGGCGCTCGCTGAGGATCAGGTGCTTGATCGTCTCGAGCGCGTACAGCGGGTTGCCGCCGGTGTGGCGGGTGAGCGGGGCGGCGAGCGCGGCGGCATCGAGCTGCGGCAGCCCGAGCGAATCGATCAGCTCGGCCATCTGCGCGTCGCTCAGCGGCGCCAAGGTGACGGTCTCGACGCGTTGCGATTCTTCCAGCGCCGCGCGCAGGCCGTCGAGTGCCGCGTCGCCCTCGGCCGGCCGCTGCGTGTAGCCCCAGCGCAGCGCGGCCAGCGCGTCGTCGCTCACCAGCGCCTGTAGCATCTCGATGCTGGCGGCGTCGGCGAAGTGCATGTCGTCGAACACAAGCGCGCCGACGCCGTCGCGATGGGCGTCGAGCAGCAGCGAGGAGACGGCGCGCGCCAACGCCAGCGGCTGCGCCGCCGACGCGCCGCGGGTCGACACGGCGACCGGCAGCTCGGGCATCACGCGCACCAGTTCGCCGCGGTCGGCCGGCTCGCGCAGCGCCGGCGCGCGGGCCATCACGGCGCGCAGCGCCCGCGCCAGCGTGGCGAACGGCACGCCGGTGTCACCCGGCCGCGCTGCCACGACGAGCGCCGCCGATGCATCCGGCGCATCGGCGATGAAGTCGCTGATCAGCCGCGTCTTGCCGAGCCCCGCCTCGCCCAGGACCCAGAACGCGCGGTCGTTCGACCAGGCCGTGCCGAGCGCTACGCATTCATGCGCGCGTCCGACGAGTCGCGGTGGACGCAGCACGCTGGCCGGCATGTCGCGCCGGCGCGCGGGCGACTGCAGCGGCCGCGCGTCGCGGATCATCGCCAGCAGATCGCTCGTTTCGCTTGTGGGCCGCAGGCGCTCGTCGTCGGCCGCCAGCGCGGTCGCGAAGCGCTCGTACGCCGACAGCGCCGCGCCGCGCTGGCCTGCCAGGTAGTGCAGCGTCATCGCCTGTCGCGCCATGGCCTCGTCGAGCGGATCGGCTGCCGCCAGACGCTCGGCCAGGGCTGCGCCTTCGGCATAGCGAGCGTCGGTCAGGCACGCCGCCACGCGGTCGGCCAGACGCGCGCGTTGTCGCTGCTCCAGCTCGCGGCGCCGTTCGGTCAGCCAGTCGTCGAACGCCGGATGCTCGGCGAAATCAGCCCCCGGCAATAGCCCTTGTGCCTCGTCGTCGTCGAGATCGTGGGTCACCTGCGGCGCCAGCGCGATGCGCTCGGCGCCGCGCACGAGGTCGATGCCGGCGGCGCGGCGCAGCTGGAACAGCCGCTGGCGCAGCACGTTGCGCGCCAGTTCGGCTGGCTTGTCGGGCCACAGCAGTTGCAGCAGGCGCTGGCGCGACGTGGTGCCGTCGATCGCCAGCACGGCGAGCAATGCCGCGTCGGCGCGCTGCAGCGGCAGATCGGCCGCGCCCGCGCGCCGCAGCAGCGGGCTGCCGCGGCCGAGCACCAGCGTTGCCGTTGTCAACGGCGCGCCGGTGTGCGGGGTCGATGCGGTGGCCGCTGCCTTGTCCGTTACCATGTGCTGCCGGTCGACATCTGACGCGATGCGGCGGTCAGCGTCAAGGTGGCGTTGGCCCGGCTGCGTGCGCTGTCGGCGCCGGCGGTTGCGACCGCTGTGCGATCGCCGGCGTCTTGGCCTGCCCCTTGAACGAGTCCGCGCCTTCGCCCCACGCCGCGGCAAGCGCGGTCAGCGCGACGGTGACGCCGGCCGCGACGCCCAACGCCAGCGGGCCCCTGGCGCGGTGGATGGAGGATCGCCTGGTCATGGCGCGTGCTCAGTCGTTGGCGCGCAGGGTCCAGTTGGTGCGCCACGTTGCGCCTGATTCGGGCAAATTGCAGCGCCACACGTCCTTCAGTTGTCCGCGGTTGTCGCCGAACCGCAAGGCAGGGCATCCGTTGCCGTCCCCACCGGCAGAGAATCTGCCCTGCAGGTACGGACCGGTCATTTCTCTAGGCGGATTGCCGCAGGTCAGCGTCGCGGTGGCGTCGGCGCCGCCGCCGAACGAGTACGTGCCTGCCGCGACGTCGATCTGCAGCGAGGCCCCTTCAATCGCAGCCGTGCCGCTGCCGCTGGTGCAATTAAACGGTTTGGCGCGGACAAACGCGGTGCCCGAGCCGTCGAACCACAAGTTCCAAGGGGTACTCAGGCCGGGGTTGTAGACGAAGCGCACGTTGGCGTCGGTCTCATAGGTGGCCGTCTTGCCGTCAATGTCGAAGGCAAGGTAGCTGTGGATCGTGCCGGTGTAGGCCGGCACCTTGTCGACGACCTTGATGTTCGAGACCAGGGTGGTTTGGGCGCCCCACGCGACGCTGACCGCCACCGGATTGCCTGCCGGCACCGTGGCTGGCGCCGTGTATGTGCCGCTTTTCGTTCCTTCGACAGTGCCGACGTTGGTGTTACCGCCTATGACGCCGTTGACCGACCACTTGAGCGCTCCGAGGGGGTCCGCGTCCTCACACTCGAGCAACACGCGCTGGGCGTTCTCGTCTGCAGCCCTCTCGCCACAGTAGATCGCGTGCAGCTTTTGTTGCTGGTTGACTTCGACTGTCGCCTCGGCCGGCTGCAATTGCATGCCGGCCAAGTAGCTCCAATCACTGAAATGCGTCGTCGTCACGCTCAGCGTGCGCTGCGCCGCGTCCTGCACGCCGGCATCGGCCAGCCAGTGGCCGCTGGCGGCGTCGTGCGTGGCGACGCGCCACGACGAGCCGAGCGTCGCTGCCGCTTCGCTCGCCGACGCCTTGAACGTCAGCGTCACCGGCTGCGCGAACTTGGTGCCCTCGGGCGTCAGCCGGTACGCCATGCCGAGCGCGCCGGGTGCCGTGGGCGTGATCGGCTGGATGCCGACTTCGGTGTCGGCGGCCAGCGCGCCGGCGGGAATCGTCACCGTCAGCCGCTCGTCGCTCGACGTCAGCGTGCCGCCGGCCGCGCCGATGGTGGCAAAGGCGGGCAGGCCTTCGGGATCGCCCGCCGGTGTCACCGCGATCGGCGCGGATGCTGCCGGCGACGGTGCGGGAGCCGGACCCGGCGCGGGGGACGGTGCGCCCGGCGACGGCGCGGCGGCCGACGCGTCGTCGCCCCCGCTGCCTCCGCCACACGCCGCGATCAGCGCGCTGGCACCGAACAACCACGACAGCGCGAGCCGCGCGCGCCGACGACGATGGAATGACTGGTTCATGTCTCGCTCCCGTTCGGCCGCACCATGCGGCCGCAGCCATGGTGTAGGCCGTCGGCGTTAGGCGGCCGTTAGGCGCAGGCGAGAAGAACTCGCTCACGTGGTTGCGCTGCGTCCGGCACACCCGCTCGGCGTTGCGCATCGGTGCACCGCGTACGCCGGCGTCGTCGCGGGCCAACGTGACCGCGCGCCAGCCCTGCAGCCGGCGTCGGGCGTTACCTCGCCGTGACGCGGCCGGGCTCGACCGGTAGTTCTACGACGAAGCTGCCTGCGTCGCCGCTACTGCTCCACCGTGAACCCCGACGCCTTGATCGGCGCCTCCCAGCGCTTCAGGTGCGCGGCTTGCGTGGCGGCGAGTTCGTCGCCGCTGCCGTAGGCCGGCGTGAGGCCGAGCGACACGACCTTGTCGGCCACTTCCGGCGTCTTCAGCGCATCGGCCACCGCGCGGCTGATGCGCGCCGTCACGTCGGCCTGCAGCCCCGGCGGGCCGTAGAGGCCGAAGTAGGCGTCGCCGACGATAGCTATGCCCGCCTCCTTGAGCGTCGGCACCTCGGGCAGCGCCTTGTTGCGCTGCTCGCCGGTGACGGCCACGATGCGCAGCTTGCCGGCGCGGTGGTGCTCGATGGTTTCGAGCGGCGTGTCGATCATGATCGGCACCTGGCCGCCGAGCAGGTCGTTGACCGCCGGGGCGCCGCCCTTGTAGGCCACCTGCGTCATCTCCACGCCGCTGGCCTGCGCGAGCATCACGCCGGTGAAGTGCGGCACCGTGCCGGCGCCGGGCGTGGCGTAGTTGGCCTTGGCCGGGTTGGTCTTCATCCACGCCAGGATGGCCTTCACGTCGCCCGCCGGCGCGCCGGGGCCGGCGGTGACGGCGAAGTCGAACGTGCACACGCGCGCCACCGGCGTGAAGTCTCTCGCGGGGTCGTAGCCGAGGTTCTTGTACAGCCACGGCAGCACCGCCAGCGCGCCGCTGGGCGCGAGCACGAAGCTCTGGCCGTCGGGCGCGGCGCGCTTGAGGTCGCCGAGCACCACGCGGCCGGCGGCGCCGGGCTTGTTGTCGACGATCACGTTCTGCCCCAGCGACACGCGCAGCTTGTCGGCGAGCAGCCGCGCCACGATGTCGGCCGAGCCGCCCGGCGGAAAGCCGACCATGATCTTGATCGGCGGCTTGTCCTGCGCGGTGGCGGCGAGCGGCGCCGCGAACAGCGCGACGGCAGCGACGGTGAGCGAGCGACGACGCATGCTTTTGTCTCCGGTGATGCGGGGGTTCAGAACTTGAAGATGCGCTGCGCGTTGCCGCCGCGCACCTTCTCGCGGTGCGCGCCATACAGCGCATTCACGCGCGCCATGCAGCCCACCGGGTCGCCGATGGTGTGCGGGTAGTCGGTGCCGAAGAGCACGGCGTCGTCGCCGAACACCTGCAGGCACAGGTCGAGCGCCTGCGGCGTGAACACCACCGAATCGGCGAACACACGGCCCATATAGGTGCCGGGCGCCGCCTTCGTGTTGGTGCGGCAGGCGGGGATGTTGGCGAAGCACTGGTCGAGCCGGCCGATCAGGTAGGGCAGCGCGCCGGCGCCGTGCGAGGCGATGATCTTGAGCTGCGTGTAGCGGTCGAAGAAGCCGCCGTAGAGCATGCGGCTCACCGCGAGCGTGGTGTCGAAGGTGAAGCCGATCGATGCGGTGAGCTGGAACTCGTGCATCTGCATCGCCTGCACGCCCGGCGGCGCGGTGGGGTGGATCAGCACCGGCAGCGCGGCCTCGTCGATCGCCTGCCACACCGGCGCGAAGCGCTCGGCGGTGAGCGGCTCGCCGTCGATGTTGGCCAGCACCATCACGCCGCAGGCGCCGCGCGCGCGGGCGCGGCGCAGCTCGGCCACGGCCAGCTCTGCATGCTGCCACGGCAGCGAGCAGAAGTACTCGATGCGCCCGCCGTGGCGCTCGCGCGCGGCGGCCATGTCGTCGTTCATCAGCCGCGCGGCCTGCAGGCTCACCTCGGCGCTGCCCCAGTACACGTTGGGGCAGGTGAGCGAGATCACCGACACGTCGATGCCCACGGTGTCCATCATCTTGATGCGCGCGGGGTAGTCGAACATCTCGGGCACCGGCGTCATGAACGGCGCGCCGTGCAGGTGGATCGCGCGCAAGCCCCCGGGCACCGTCTTCAGCGTGTACTTGGGCCCGCCGTGCTGCTCGAGCAGGTTCACGTAGTCGTGGTTGAGCATGTGCGTGTGCACGTCGATCACGGGAGCCATCGGTGTCCTCGGGTATGCGGTTAGGGATTCGGTGCGGTCAGTCGACCTTGGCGCCGGAATCGGCGACCACCTGCGTCCAGCGGGCGAGGTCGTTCTTCACCAGCTCGGCGAAGTCTTCGCTGCGCACCGGCGCGAGCGCGTCGCAGCCGATCGCGGCGCAGCGCTGCTTGAACTCGGCGCCGGCCACGATGCGGTTGATCTCGCCGGCGAGCTGGCTCATCACCGAGCGCGGCGTGCCGGCCGGCGCCACGATGCCCTGCCACGCCACCGCCTGCACGCCGGGCAGGCCGGCCTCGGCGAAGGTGGGCGCGTCGGGCATCATCGCCGAGCGCTGCGGCGCGGTGGTGGCCAGCACCTTGAGCCTGCCGCTTCGGATGTGCGGCAGCGCCGGCGTGAGGTCGGTCACCATCAGCTTGAAGCGGCCGGCCACGAGATCGGGGATCGCGAGCTGGCTGCCCTTGTAGGGGACGTGCTCGAACCTGGCGCCGCTGGCCCGCGCGAGCATCTCCATCGCCAGGTGGTGCGGGCTGCCGTTGCCGGCCGAGCCGTATTGCAGCGGCACCGGCGAATGCTTCGCCGCCTCCACCAGATCCTTCACCGAATTCCAGCCGGTGTCGGCCGCGGCGACGAGAAAGAACGGCACGCTCGCCGCCAGGCTCACCGGCGCGAAGTCGCGCACCGGGTCGATCATGTTGTTGCGATACAGCGCCGGGCTCACGCCGAGCGTGGTGCTGGTGGCCATCAGCAGCGTGAGGCCGTCGGCAGGGCTGCGCGCCACGATCTGCGCGCCGAGCAGCGTGCCGGCGCCGGGCTTGTTGTCGATCACCACCGGCTGGCCGAGCGCCTTGGCCAGCGGATCGGCGATCGCGCGCGCCAGCGTGTCGGTGAGCCCGCCGGGCGGGTAGGGCACCACGAGCTTCACCGGCTTGTCGGGCCAGCCGGTCTGCGCGAACGCGGCCTGCGCCGCGAGCGCGGCGGCGATCACGAAGGCGGCGAGCAGCAGGCGGACGATGCGGTCGCGGAACATGGCGGGGCAGGCGAGGCGCTTGGGCCACCATGGTGCCCAAGCGCGCTCGCGCGTGCCACGGTTGAATCCCCTACGCCGGGGGCAGCGGGCAGCCCGTGCCGGCCAGGTGCAGCATCGCGCGCAGCAACACGTTGGCGCCGGCTTCCAGGTGCGCGGGCTCGGCCGACTCGATCTCGTTGTGGCTGATGCCACCTGCGCAGGGCACGAAGATCATCGCGGTGGGCGCCACGCGCGCGAGGTACACCGCGTCGTGGCCGGCGCCGCTGACCACGTCCATCGGCTCGTGGCCGAGCGCGCGTGCGGCGTCGCGCACCGCCTGCACCAGCGGCGCCGCGAAGGGCTGCGGCGCGAAGTCGACCACCGGCTTCGCCTCGATCTGCACCTGGCGCGCCGCGGCCGTGGCGCGCGCTGCGGCGTGCAGCGCCGCGTCCATCGCCTGCAGCGTGGCGGCGTCGGGCGCGCGCAGGTCGACGCTGCAGCGCACGCGGCCGGCGATCACGTTGCGCGAGTTGGGGTACACGTCGGCATAGCCGACGGTGCTGCGCGCATGCGGCGCATGGTCGAGCGCGATGCGGTTGACGGCGACGACGAGTTCGCTCGCCGCGAGCAGCGCGTCGTGCCGGCGGTCCATCGGCGTCGGGCCGGCATGGGCTTCGCTGCCGTGCACCGCCACGTCGTACCAGCGCTGGCCGAGCGCGGCCGTCACCGCGCCGATCACGCGGCCGTGCGCTTCGAGCACCGGGCCCTGCTCGATGTGGGCCTCGAAGTAGGCGCGCGGCGGCGCCGCGTCGCGGTGCTCGCCGGCGAAGCCGATCGCCTGCAGCGCCTGCGCCACCGTGACGCCCTGGGCGTCGGCAGCGGCGAGCGCGTGCTCGAGCGTGAAGGCGCCGGCGAACACGCCCGAGCCCATCATCACCGGCACGAAGCGCGAGCCCTCCTCGTTGGTCCACACCGCGATCTCGAGCGGCGCGTCGGTGACGATGCCGGCGTCGTTCAGCGTGCGCACCGCCTCGAGCGCCGCGAGCACGCCGTAGCAGCCGTCGAACTTGCCGCCGGTGGGCTGGGTGTCGAGGTGGCTGCCGGCCATCACCGCGCCAGCGCCGGCGTGCCGCCCGGCGCGACGCGCGAAGACGTTGCCGATGGCGTCGACGCGCACGGCCAGGCCGGCCTCGCGCGCCCAGCGCATGAACAGCTCGCGGCCCTGGCGATCGAGCTCGGTCAGCGCGAGCCGGCACACGCCGCCCTTGGCGGTGGCGCCGATGCGCGCCAGCTCCATCAGCGAGCGCCACAGCCGCTCGCCGTTCACGCGCGGCGCGGCGGCGGCGGAGGCGGAGGCGGAGGCGGAGGGGCGGGGCGTGGTGACGGTTTGGGCCAGGTTCACGGTCGCGTTCCGATCGCTGTTGCCGTGGGAGTATGCGGCGAAAACGGCGGCTGAAGCCGGCCATTTGCGCGCGCTGGAGCCACCCTCACGTCGCATAGCATCACAGGCGATCATGCGCGACCCCGCCTCCGACCTGCCCCGCAAGCAGGCGCTGCGCCTGCGGCGGTTTCTCTACGCGAGCCTGACCTACATGGTGGGCTCACTGATGCTCGCGGCCTGCAGCGCCGTGGGGCTGGTGTCGACCCAGGTGGTGTGGATCAGCGTCGTCTGTTTCGCCGCCGCCAACGCCGTGTTCGCCGCGCTGCTGCTGAGCGGTGCGAACCTGCGCTTCGCCGACCCGTCGCTCACGCTGCCGCAGGTGCTGGTGGGCGCCACCACGGTGATGCCGGTGCTGACGCTGGGCCAGGGCATCCACTTCCTGGTGCTCACGTACTACAGCTCGCTGTTCGTGTTCGCCATGCTGCACCTGCGCACGCGCGAGCTGATCGTCATGGAGCTGTACGTGCTGGTGACCTACGGCATCGCCTTCGCGCTGCGCCAGATCAACTTCCACGGCCAGCTCGATCTGCGCGTCGAAGGCATCTACGCGATCCTGGTGGTGATCAGCTCGCTGTGGTACGCCATGGCGGCCGGCACCATCAGCCGGCTGCGCGCGCGGCTGCGCGAGTCGCTGTCGACCATCGAGCGCCTGGCCACCAGCGACGCGCTGACCGGCACCCACAACCGCCGCCACCTCGACGCGACGCTCGCCGCCGAGCTGCAGCGCCGGCAGCGCAGCGGGCAGGGCTTCTGCGTCTGCCTGATCGACATCGACCGCTTCAAGTCGATCAACGACCGCTTCGGCCATCCGACGGGCGACGCGGTGCTGCAGGGCGTGGCGCAGTGCATGAAGGCGCAGCTGCGCTCGCTCGACGTGCTGGGGCGCTGGGGCGGCGAGGAGTTCATGGCCATCCTGCCCGGCACGGCGCCGGCCGCGGCGCGCGCCTGCGCCGAGCGGCTGCGCGCCAGCGTGCAGGCGCTGCGCCTGCTGAGCGGCAACGACGAGAGCATCACGGTGTCGATCGGCGTGGCCGAGTGCCGCGGCGGCGACAGCGCCGAGGCGCTGCTCGCGCGTGCCGACGCCGCGCTCTACCGCGCCAAGCACGGCGGGCGCAACCGCGTCGAAGCGGCCGATTGAGCGAGCGCGCCGCGGCATGCCCCCTAGCTTGCGGACCGGGTGAGCGCGGGCTAGGGTGAGCGGCTGCGCGGGCGACGGCCTAAGGTGCTTGAACCGCGGTGGCCGGCCAGGCAACCCAGGGTCGAGCACCGCCAGGAGGGCCGATCATGCCAGCACGTACCACGCTGCCGTTCCCGGGCCGCACCGTCTCTCGCCCATGGCCCGCCGCCGACCACGGCGAGCGCCGCGGCCCCGCCGACGACGGCCGCATGCAGGCCGCGCTGCAAGCCATGCAGGCGAGCCGCTTCGCCGACGCCTTCGAGCAGCTCGCCGACCTGGCCGACGAAGGCCACCCGCAGGCCGCGCGCATGGCGCTGCTGTTCGCGCAGCGCGGCACGCGGCTGTTCGGCGGCCGCTACGCGGCCACGGCGCAGCAGCAGCGCAGCTGGAAGCGTGCAGCCGCCTGAGTTCCTGCACCCACCCCGGTACCATGCCCGGCCGCCGCCGCTCGCGGCAACGGCCCGCGCATGAGCTTCAGCTTCGCCGACATCACGCTTGCCCAGGCCCTGCTGGTGGCTGCGGTGGCCTTCGCGGCGGCCGTCCTCGGCGGGCTGGCCGGCTACGGCACGGGGCTGGTGCTGCCGGTGGTGCTGGCGCCGGTGATCGGCGTGGCCCACGTGGTGCCGGTGATGGCGCTGGCGATGCTGATCAACAACGCGAGCCGCGTGGCCGCGTTCCGCAATGACATTCAATGGCCCCACGTGCGCCGCATGCTGTGGCTCGCGCTGCCGCTGAACATCGCGGCCGCGTGGGGCTACACGCAGCTGCAGACGCGCACGATCGCGCTGCTGCTGGGGCTGTTTCTGCTGGCGAGCCTGCCGCTGCGCGCGTGGCTGCGCAGCCGCCGGCGCATCCTCGGGCCGCGCGGCGAGATGCTGGCCGGCGGCGTGTTCGGTTTCATCAACGGCGGCATGAGCGGCACCGGCGTGATCCTGATCGCCACGCTGATGGCCGCCGGCGTGCAGGGCCCGGCGCTGATCGCCACCGATGCCGCGATCTCGGTCGTGCTCGAGGTGGCCAAGGTGATCGTCTTCGGCGGCCTGGCGCGGCTCGACGCTGCGCTCGCGCTGGCCGGGCTGCTGGTGGGGCTGTGCACCGCGCCGGGCGCCTTCGTGGCGCGGCGCCTGCTCGATGCGATCCCGCAGCACGTGCATGCGCGGATCATGGAGGCGGTGGTGGTCGTGGGCGCGTGCGGGTTTCTGTGGCGGGCGATGATGTGAGCACGATGCGCGACCCGGCGATCACGATCACCGAGCACGACGATCCGCCCGCGGCCGATGCGGCCGTGGTCGACGAGGGCATCGGCGAGTCCAACGCCGCGGCGGCGCCGCTGCACGACGTGCGGCCGCTCGGCTGCTTTGCGCGCGACGCGAGCGGCGCCGCGGTCGGCGGTGCCGTGGGCCGCACCTGGGGCGAATGCGCCGAGTTGCAGCAGCTGTGGGTGGCGCCGTCATGCCGCGGCCGCGGCATCGGCCGCGCGCTCGTGCTGCGCTTCGAGCAGCAGGCGGTGGCGCGTGGCTGCCGGCGCTGCTACCTCGAAACCTTCAGCTTCCAGGCACCGGCGCTGTACCGCGCGCTCGGGTATGTGCAGCAGATGCAGATCGAAGGCTTCGCGCCGGGGATCGTGAAGACAGCGATGGTGAAGGAGCTGGGTTGACGGTGAAGGGGCGTCCTGCGCCGACCGACCGCGCTCAGCCGATGCACGAATTCAAGCCACCCCCGCAACCCGATTCACCTCCGCCGCATCGACCTTCAGGCTGCGCGCCGCATCGAGGATCTCCTGCCACGTGGTGGCGTCGACCGGCACGCCCTGCGCAGTGCGTCGCGCGAGGTGTTCGCGCTCGGGGTCGCCGGCGAGGCGCACGCGGTCGAAGCCGGCGCGCGGCGGCGAGGCGGTGACCCACTCGGTGAAGGCGCGCAGCTCGCGTTCGTAGGCCGCCATGTCGGCGATCGCCTCGGGCTTGATCAGCACGCTCAGCATGCCGTTGAGCACGCGCTTCTTGCTCGTGTCGTGCGTGTGCTGGCTCATGCCGGCGGCCAATGCGCCGCCGAGCAGCTCGCACAGCACCGCCATGCCGTAGCCCTTGTGGCCGCCGAAGGTGAGGATCGCGCCGAACGGCTCGATCACCGCGTAGCGCGGGTCGGTGGTCGGCTTGCCGGTGTGGTCGATCACGTGGTCGGCCGGCACGCGCTCGCCCTTGTTGTGCGCCACGCGCGTCTTGCCCTGCGCGATTACGCTGGTGGCGAAGTCGAGGATCAGCGGCTCGCGCCCCGGCAGCGGCACGCCGGCGGTGAACGGGTTGGTGCCGAAGCGCGCGTCGGAGCCGCCGTAGGGCGCGACGATCCCGCGCGAGATCACGTTCACGAAGCTCAACGAGACGAGGCCCGCCGCGGCGGCCTGCTCGGCCCAGGCGCCGATGCGGCCCAGGTGGTGCGCGTTGCCGAGCGCCATGATGCAGCTGCCGTGCGCTTGCGCGCGCTCGATCGCCAGCGCCATTGCCTCGCGGCCCACCACCTGGCCGAAGCCGGCGTCGCCATCCAGGCGCAGCAGCGCGCCGCCGTCGAACACCGTCTTCACGTGGGTGTTGGGCTTCAGCCCGCCTTCGAGAAACGACATCGCGTAGCGCGGCAGCATGCCGATGCCGTGCGAGTCGTGGCCGGTGAGGTTGGCCTCGATCAGGTTGCCGGCCACGGCGTTCACCTCGGCCGGCTCGCTGCCGAAGCCGCGCACCACCAGGCGCATCGCCTCGTGCAGGCGGTCGACGGCAATGGTGTGCACGCGGGTGTGGGTATCGGTCATGGTTCTCCTCGACGTGTCGGCCGCCGGTTCAGTGGCGCCGGATGGCGATCGTATGCCTTGCGCCGGCCAGCGCCGGCGTGCGATGCGTCGCACCGTGGCGACGCCGCTGCCCGGGGCCGGGCCGGTGGTGTGATGCAATGCGGTTTTCGACCTGCCGGGAACCGAAGCACCGGATGCCCATCGTCGCCGTCGTCAATCGCAAGGGTGGAAGCGGCAAGAGCACGCTCGCGACGCACCTTGCCGCGTACTGCGCGCACCAGGGCCTGCCGGTGCTGCTGGGCGATGCCGACTTCCAGCAGAGCTCGCATGCGTGGCTGCGGCTGCGCGCGAAGCAGCGCTACGCGCCGGCGCCGAAGATCGTGGGCTGGTCGGTCGACCCGCGCAACGTGCTGCGCGCGCCGCCCGGCATCACGCACGTGGTGCTCGACACGCCCGGCGGCCTCAAGGGCTACGAGCTGCTGCGCGTGGTGATGCTGGCCGACGCGGTGCTGGTGCCGGTGAGCTACTCGATGTTCGACCGCGAGTCGGCGGCCGAATGCATCGCCGAGCTGCGCGCCCACCCGCGCGTGGTGCGCGGCCGCTGCCGCATCGCGGCGGTGGGCATGCGCATCGATTCGCGCACGCGCGCCGAGGCGTCGCTGCGCGAATGGGCGGCGGCGCAGCAGATCGAGTTCCTCGGCACGCTGCGCGAGACGCAGACCTACGTGAAGTGCCTGGAGCACGGCCTCACGCTGTTCGACATGCCGGCGGGCAAAGTCGAGGCCGATCTGGCGCAGTGGGCGCCGATCCTGCAATGGCTGCGCCCGGTGATCGCGCCGGCGCAGGTCGCCGCGCCGCTGGTGCCGCTGAAAGTATCGAACCCATTGCGCGTGCGCGTGCCGGGCGCGGTGATGCCGGGCGGCATGCGCGCGCCGCTGTCCGACGACGTGGCGGCGCGCGTGGTGGAGCGCATGCCGGCTGCCGCCGAGGCGGCGCCGGCGACGCAGGTCGCTGCATCCGCGCCCGCGGCGCGGGTGGACGCCTCCGCGCCCGCGGCGCAGGTGGACGCGACGATTCCCGCCGCGCTGCCCGCCGAGGCCGAGCTGCCGTCGGTGCTGGCGCCGCTGGAGGCAACCGCCGACGGTCGCACCGACGGCCGCGCCGGCGTCGGCGCGCTCATCGGGCGCTGGCTGGCGATGATCTCGCCGCGCAGCTCGCGCTGAGGCTCAGATCCCGGCGGCCAGCACCTGCTGGTACAGGCCGCGCACGAGCGCGGTGCAGAACGGCGGCACCAGGCTGCCGTGGTACAGCGCCGCGGCGTTGGCGCCGGCGGCGCTCTTCTGCGCCTGGAAGCCGCCGTAGATCTGGTCACCGGCAGTGCCGGCAGGCAGCGTGGCGCGATTCTCGAGATCCCACGCCGGCGCGAGGAAGCTGCGCTGCGCGAAGTCGGCCTGCAGATCGACGGTGTTGAAGTAGAACACCGTCGGATCCTGCGCGCCGCCGCACAGCGCCACCGTGTTGGGGCGCTTGGGTGTCCAGCCGAGCAGCGTGTTGGCCTGTGCCGCCGCGCGCAGCTTGGAGGTCGGGTAGGCGGCGCGGAAGGCGTCGCTCAGCAGCCCGCCGCTGCCGAACAGCTTGGTGAACGTGGGGTCGTTGGGCAGCTTGCCCTGCGCGATCAGCTGGTCGATCGGCGTGTCGGTCGGCAGCAGGCGGTCGCCGCCGCTGGTGTACGGCGCCTGGTACACGTCGGCGAGGTTGGTGTAGATGTTGCCGTAGGCGCGCTGGTAGCTGGTGATCAGCAGCGGCGTGAACAGCGTGGCGCCGCCGGGGATCGGGCCCGGCCCGACGGTGACGTCGACGAACTTCACCAGGTTGTACGGCCCCGACATCGGGCCCGACGCGGTGACGGTGAACTCGGACGCGTGGTCGCGCTCGATCACCTTGTGCGTGGCCATCGCCACGTGGCCGCCCTGCGAGTAGCCGGTGATGAGCAGCTTGGCCGAGGCCTTGGTGGCGCTCGTCGCGGCGAGGTGCGCCTTGGCGGCGCGCAGGCCGTCGATCATGTCGGCGGCCTGGGCCTCGGCGTGCAGGTAGGGGTGATAGCCGAGCGACGAGCGGTCGTAGCCCAGATAGTTCGGCGCCACGACCACGAAGCCCTGCGCGGCGTACATCGCCGCCAGCACGAAGCCCTCGGTGTCGGACGACACGTTGGCCAGGTTCTTGGTCAGCGTCATCGTGGTGCCGTGCGCGTACAGCACCGCCGGGCGCTCGCCGGTGCACGCGGCCGCGGTGCCGGTGGGCACCAGCACGCCGGCGGTGGCGCTGGCCGGCGCGCCGCCGGGGTCGCGCGTCATGTAGCTCAGGTAGCGCAGCTCCACGTCGCACACCGCCGTGCCCGAAAGCGGCTGCAGCCCCGAGTTGGCGGTGTTGGCGTCGATCTGCGCGATCGTCACCTTGCCGAGCGTCTGCGCCGAGAGAATGGCGCCGCGCTCGGTGGTGGCGTCGTCGCCGCCGCCGCAGGCCACCAGCAGCGATGCGGCCCACGCGAGCGGAGCCCAGGATCGGATGCGCTTCATGAATGTCCCCTTGTTGTTCGGCCGCGCGGTGCGCCCGCGCCGGCTCTAGAAATTCGCCGTCAGCTGCGCCGACAGGATCGTGACGTTGGACTTGTACTGCCCGTTGAGCAGCCCGTAGCCGAGCACGCTCGGCGGATCGCCGCTCTTGTTGATCGCGGCGCGCTTGACCCACACGTAGCCGGCGCCGACGTCGAGCCGCAGCGACGGATCGAACTTGTACTGCGCGCCGGCCGTCAGCCAGGTGTGGTGATGGTCGGGCAGGCGCGGGGTGCGGTACTCGCGCTGAACCGGCGACTGGTCGTACGCCGCGCCGCCGCGCAGCAGCCACTTGCCGTCGTAGCGGTAGTTCGCGCCGGCGGCGAGCTTCCAGACGTCCTTGAAGTTCTCGGGCGTGCTGGCCAGCGTGCTGCCGTTGGCGCGCACGAAGGTGAGATCCTTGATCGTCGACCAGCCCGTCCACTGCGCGTCGGCCATCACCTCCCAGCGCTCGCCGATGCCGGCGAAGTACGACAGGTTGGCGATCGGCGGCAGCTTGACCTTGGCGGTGACGCCCGAATCGAACAGCGCGCTGCCGTTCACGCCGGCGGCGAGCGCCGCGACGGTGGGGCCCAGCGCGCCGCCGACGCTGGGCGTCGGGTTGGTGAAGCTCACGTCGCCGCTCACGGTGTAGCTGATGGCCGAGCGGTAGTGCACGCCGACGCGGCGGTTGGGGCCCAGGTCCCACAGCGCGCCGATGTTCCAGCCGTAGCCCCAGTCGCTGCCCTTGATGTGCGCGCTCGATTCCAGCCCCGGCGTGGCCGCCGCGATCGCGTTGTAGGTGGCCGAGCCCGGCGTGATGCCGTTGCCCGCGGCGGCCTGCAGCAGCGCCGCCGAGTAGTTGACCTGGTTGGTGAAGGTGGCGTCGATGCGCTGCACGTTCAGGCCGAAGCCGAGCGCGAGCGCGTCGGTGACGCGCAACGACGCCGCCGGGTTGATGTTGACGGTCTTGATGTCGGACTTGTCGGCCTGGAAGCGGCCGATCCAGCCGCTGTCGTAGTCGGTCACCAGGCCCCACGGCGCATTGATGCCGAGGCCCAGCGCCCATTGCCGGCCGAGCGGCATCACGACGTAGATGTTGGGCACCACGTTGAGCCCGCCGGCATCGCCGCCGTCGTTGCCGAGCGATTGCTGCGCGGCGGCGGCGGAGAAGTCGTTGCGGAACTTGATCGACGGCGTGACGAGGTGGATCGCACCGGCCACCTGGCGCGACGCCAGCCGCGACATGCCGGCCGGGTTGCTCCACAGCGTGGTGGCATCTTCGGCCTCGGCCGCGCCGCCGGCGAAGGCATTGCCCAGGCCGCTGCCGGAGGTTTCGTTGATCTGGAAGCCGGCGGCCAGCGCCGGCCCGACGCCCAGCACGAGCGCGCCGGCCGCCAGCCGGCGTGTGACCTCGAAAGCGGCTGCGGATGCATTCACGGCTTGTCTCCTGGTTGTTCGTCGCAACGCCCGGCACGGTATGGTGTCACCGCGCCCGAGGCGTTGAGGATCGTCAGCACCGGCGGCGGTTCACGTCGTCGGCTCCTCTTGTCGTGCGTGCTCGTGTGCGGCGACTCTATCGCGGCGGCTGCAACCGCGCCGGCGCCATGGCATGTGGCGCGACGCCCTGGGCGCGCAAGGCTTCGGGCAGCGGTGCGCCGCGCCACAGCGCGCCGGCCAGCAGCGCCGCGCCGGCCGCGCTCTGGATGCCGTAGCCGCCCTGGCCGGCGAGCCAGAAGAAAGCGGTGCGCTCGGCGTCCCAGCCGATCACCAGCTCGCCGTCGGGCGCGAAGGTGCGCAGCCCGGCCCAGGTGCGCGTGGGGCGGCGGATCGTCATCGTGGTGGCGGCCTCGATGCCGGCGATGCCGATGGCGATGTCGAGCTCCTCGGGCATCACGTCGTGCGCGTCCACCGGGTCGGCGTTGGCCGGCGAGCCGAGCAGCTGCGCAGCATCGGGCTTGAAGTACCAGCCCTCGCTCACGTCGGCCACCGTGGGCCAGCCGCGCGCATCGATGCCCGCCGGCGCTGCGAAGGTGAACGCGCTGCGCCGCTTGGGCTGCAACCCGAGCGGCCGTGCGCCGCAGCGCTCGGCCACCGCGTCGGCCCAGGCACCGCCGGCGTTGACGAGCGTGCGCGAGCGCGCGCTGCGGCCGTCGGCGAGCGTGATCGTCCAGTGGCCGCCGGTGATCGTGGCGCTGCGCAGCTCGGCATCGCACCACAGCGTGCCGCCGCGCCGGCGCAGGCCGCGCAGCCAGCCCTGGTGCAGCGCATGCACGTCGATGTCGGTGGCCTCGGGCTCGGCGATCGCGCCGACGAGGCCGTCGGCCCGCAGCACCGGCACCTGCGCGAGCGCCGCGTCGGCGCCGATGCGGTGCACCGGCGAGCCGGTGGCCTGCAGCTCATGCCACAGCGCATCGAGCGCGGCCTCCTGGCCGCGCCAGCCCACGTAGAGCACGCCGCGCGGCGAGAGGATCGGCACCTCGGCAAAGCCGGCCGGCGGCGCGCTGTAGAAGGCACGGCTCGCGCGCGTGAGCGCACGCGCCTGCGCCGGGCCGTAGCTCTCCATGAACATCGCCGCGCTGCGGCCGGTGCTGTGGGCGCCGGGCTGCGCCTCGCGCTCGAGCAGCAGCACGCGCGCATCGGCCGCCAGCTCGTAGGCGCACGACGCGCCGGCGATGCCGGCGCCGACGATGGCGGCGTCGAACTCAGGTTCGCTCATGGCACCCACGTCAGCGCTGGCCCGTGCCGGGCTCGCGCATCAAGGTGCTCTTGCCGAACAGACTCTCGATGAGATCGACCGCCAGCTCGGCCGTGCGGTTGCGCACGTCGAGCGCAGGGTTCAGCTCCATCACGTCGAGCGAGGCGAGCGCGCCGGTGTCGGCGATCATCTCCATGCACAGCTGCGCCTCGCGGTAGGTGGGGCCGCCGCGCACCGTGGTATCGACGCCGGGCGCGATGTCGGGGTCGAGGAAGTCGACGTCGAAGCTCACGTGCAGGTGCGTGTGGGTGTCGATGGTGGCGAGCGCGAGCTCCATCGCATGGCGCATGCCGTGCTCGTCGATGAAGCGCATGTCGAACACCTCGAGCCCCACCTGGTGCACGAAGCGCTTCTCGCCGGCGTCGACGCTGCGGATGCCGATCTGGCGGATGCTCCTGGGGTTGAGCGCGGGCACGGCGCCGCCGATCTCGATCAGCTCCTGCGGGCCGTGGCCGCACAGGCACGCCACCGGCATGCCGTGGATGTTGCCGCTGGGCGTGAGCAGGTTGGTGTTGAAGTCGGCATGCGCGTCGAGCCACAGCACGCGCAGGCGCTTGCCGTGCTCGCGGCAATGGCGCGCCACGGCGCTGATCGAGCCGATGGCCAGGCCATGGTCGCCGCCGAGCAGGATCGGCAGGCGGCCGGCCTCGACTTCGGCGTGCACGGCCTCGTGCACGATCTGGTTCCACGCCACCACCTCGGCCAGGTGCCGGTAGCCGTTGACCGGCGGCAGCCACGGGTTGGCAGGGCCGGCCAGGTTGCCGAGGTCGTGCACCTCGAGGCCGTGGCCCTGCAGCGCGCCCTGCAGCCGCGCCACGCGCAGCGCCTCGGGGCCCATGCTGGCGCCGCGGCTGCCGGCGCCGATGTCGGTGGGGGCGCCGAGGAGGCTGATCGGGCGTTTCATGGGCGGTGATTGTGGCTCGGCCCGCGCCGCCGGAACACTACGCATGCCCTTGTGCCACCCACTCCCGTGCCGTGATGACCTGCACCCCCAGCCGCGCCGGGAAGTGTTTTGCGTTGCCGGTGATCAGCGGGCAGGCGGCCGCCAGCGCGCAGGCCACGAACGGCCAGTCGGCGGGGTCGGGCAGCGGCGGCGTGCCGGTGTAGGGCGCCACGTCGGCCCAGGTGCCCAGCTGGCCGATCAGCGACAGCAGCTCACGAACCTCGCCGCGGTTGAACCCGAAGCGCCGGCGCGCCAGCACGGCCGCGTACTCGGCCATGACCTGCGCGCACACCACGGGCTCCAGCCGCTGGCGCACGATGTCGTGCACCACCGCGCCCGGCGGCCCCGACGCGTTCAACAGGCCGGAGACGAGGACGTTGGTGTCAACGACGGCCCGGAGCATTCGTGCGGCGCGGCGGCGTGGCGGTGCGCGGGCGTCGGGCACGGCGTGCGGCGTCGCGCTCGGCGCCGACCTCCTTGTCGGTCAGGCGATCGGCGCCGCTCGCCTTGGCCTGTGCCTGAAGCCGTTGCACGAGCTGCCCCAGCCGCGCGGCGCGATGCGCCCGCAGCGCGGCCTCGACCTGCGAAGGCTCGGTGTGCAGCAGCAGCGCGAACGGCTTGCCGTTGCGCGTGACGACGATCTCCTCGCCGGCCTCGATGCGCCGCCACACCTGGCCGGACTTTTCGCGCATTTCGCGCACGGTGATGTAATCCATGGCCTTCCAGTAGGTACACGATTGTGTACGCGATTGTAGCCCGCCCCGGCGCGGGTGGCCATTCGGTCGCCACATGGTCGCCATGTGGTCGTACAGTGCCGGCATGAGCACGTCACCCGCCATGGCCGACGCCATCACGTTCGCCCTCGACCACGAGGTGGCGTGGCCGCGCGACCCCGCCGCCGAGCCTGCACGCTGGGGCGTGCACCACGAGGATCCGCCGCCGTATAACCGGCTGCGCGGGCCGGTGCATGCGCGCGGCGGCGTCAGCGGCGTGGTGTGGCGGCACGGCCGCGAGCTGGCTGCCTGGGGCGAACCCGAGCGCGCCGACCTCACGTTTTCCGTCGCCAAGACCTACCTCGCGCTGCTGGCCGGCGTGGCGCACGGCGACGGCCTGCTCCCCGACGTGGACGAACCCGTGCTCGCGCGCGTGAAGGGCATCGGCTTCGAGAGCGAACACAACCGCGGCATCAGCTGGCGCCACCTGCTCGAGCAGACCAGCGAGTGGGAGGGCACCTGCCTCGGCATTCCCGACACGGTGGACCGCTGGCGCACGGTGTCGCACGATCCGCGCCCGGCCGGCGGGCCGAAGGGTGGCGCGCGGCCGCTGCACGCGCCGGGCAGCTACTGGGAATACAACGACGTGCGCATCAACCAGCTCTCGCTGGCGCTGCTGCACCTGTTCGGCCGCCCGCTGCCCGAGGTGTTCGGCGAGCGGCTGATGCGGCCGCTCGGCGCCACGAGCGCGTGGGCCTGGCGCGCCTACGACGACGCATGGGTCGACGTCGGCGCGCAGCGCATGCCCTCGGTGCCCGGCGGCACGCACTGGGGCGCCGGCGTGTCGATCGGCGCGCGCGACCAGGCGCGCATCGCGCAGCTGCTGCTCGCGGGCGGCCGGCACGAGGGCCGCGCGCTGCTGCCGGCGACCTGGGTAGCGCGGATGCACACGCCCTGCGCGATCGCGCCGTTCTACGGCTGGCTGGTGTGGCTGAACGTGGGCGGCAAGAACTTTCCCGGCGCATCGGAGCACGCGTTCCTGATGGTCGGCGCCGGCGGGCACTACGTGTGGATCGAGCCCGAGTTCGACGCGGTGATCGTCGTGCGCTGGCTCGAGTCGGCGCACCTGCCCGGCTTCATGCAGCGGGTGAGGGCGGCGTTGGCGGGGGCTTGAGCGGGGCCGCCCCTGCGCACGCGCGGCGGACACGACGCGCACGGCCGCCACGCTCACCGTAGAACGCTCAGCCGCCGCCCTCGCGCTTCGTGCTCACGGCAGCCATCGGCGCCTCGTTGACGAGCAGCTGGAACACGTCGGGCCGGCTGTAGTGGCCCACCACGTCGAAGTCGAACTTGCCGCGGCCGATCTCGGCCAGATCGAGCTCGGCGGCGAGGATCGTTTCCTCGCCGAACACCGGGCCCGCAAGCACCTTGCCGAGCGGGCTCACGATGGCGCTGCCGCCGCGCATCAACAGCGCATCGGCCGAGTCGCCCAGCGACACGCGCACGTGGGCCGGGAAGTCGCCCTTGCGCAGCACCTGGCAGGCGGTGAGCACGAAGCAGCGGCCCTCGAGCGCGACGTGCTGCATCGACGGCAGCCACGTGTCGCGATCGTCGGCGGTGGGGGCGCAGTACAGGGCCACGTTCTTCGCATACATCGCCATGCGCAGCATGGGCATGTAGTTTTCCCAGCAGATCACCGAGCCGATGCGTCCGTAGGGGCTGTCGACCGCGGTCAGCGTGGAGCCGTCGCCGAAGCCCCAGATCATGCGCTCGAGCGCGGTCGGCATCAGCTTGCGGTGCTTGCCCAGCAACTGCCCGTCGGGGCCGAAGAACAGCGCCGTGCAGTAGCAGGTGCCGCCCTCGCGCTCGATCACGCCCATCACCACGTAAGCCCCGTGCGCGGCCGCGGCTTCGCCGAGGCGCTGGGTTTCGGGGCCGGGCACCTCGATCGCCGCCTCGAGGTAGACGCGGAATTCCTCGCGGCCCACCGGATCGCGTGCGCCGATGACCAGGCCGTAGCTCATGCCCTTGGGGTAGCCGACGATGAAGGCTTCGGGAAAGACGATGACCTTCGCGCCCTGCGCGGCCGCGCGGCCGATCAGCGCCACCGCCTTGTCGACGCAGGCCTGCGTATCGAACGGCACGGCGCCGGCCTGCACCACGGCCACGCGGACCTTGTTTTGTGTTGACATGCTCGGCATGTTGTTGGCGTCTTCCGGATGAAGAGGTCAGTGTCGGGCAAAGGATTCGAGCGAGCAAGGTCAGCCGGCCGGCATCGGCGCCGTCATGTGGCGGCCTTGTGCATGGCGGCGTGCTGCTGGTCGCGCAGCATCTCGGCGGCAAACCCGATGCAGGCCAGGATGTCGTCGCGCGTGATATGCGGGTAGGACTCGAGGACCATCTCATACGTCCACCCATGCGCGAGTTGGCTGAGAACCAGTTCGACCGAGATCCGCGTGCCCTTGATCGACGGCTTGCCGACCAGGATGTCGGGGTTGCTCACGATGCGGTCGCGCCACTGCATGGTTTTGCCTCCGCGGGTTCGATGATCAGCGTACACCGGCATGTGCCGGTTCGGTCGAGCTATTCGCCGAAGGCCGCAAGTTCGCGTTCCAGCTCGCCGGGCTGAAGCCGGATGACCGCGATGTCGCGCCGACCCAGCTCGTCGATCATCTCGCTGTACGACAGGCCGGCAATGCGGGCTGCCATGCCCAGACTGCACTGCTCGTGGTCGAAGAGTGCAGCCGCCAACTCGATGCGGACTGGCTGCGACGCGATGCCCTGGCCCATCGGCACAGCCAGCAGCACCGGCTTGCCGTCGCGCGTGACCAGCGCGAGTTCGCCACGCTGGGCGTCATCGAGCAATACCTGCGGATGCTGGCTGAGTTGTTCGGCGGTGAGGGTATGCATGACGGCATCCTCTGGACGGGGCGTGACGGTGAGCTTAGATCAAGTACCGCTCGAGTCCACACTGCTGGACCTCAGCACGATGTGCTTCTGACCGCCAGCGAAGCTCGCGCTGCGCAGTCTCATGGCGTGATCCTGCGAACCGCCTCGCGCAACTTGCTCGCCACGGCCTCGCGCAGCTCGGCCGGCGCCACCACCTCCACCTCCGGCACATGCCGCAGCACATCCATCACCAGCTCGCGCGGGTCGGCATACGGCAGGCGCAGCACGTAGCTGCCGTTCTTGTCGAATCGGCCCTTCTGCTTCGGATGCCAGGTTTCGTGGGCGACCCAGCGCGCGCGCTCGGGCGAGAAGCGCAGCGTGGCCCAGGCGAGCTTGCGGCCGGCGAAGATGCCGTAGCCGCTGCCCAGCTCGGCGTTCAGCCGCCGCTCGCCCACGTTCACGGCCGGCTTGTCCAGCACCGTCGCCGCCCGGATCGCGTCGACCGCAAAGCTGCGCAGCCCGCGCCTCAGGTGGCACCAGGCATCGAGATACCAGTTGTCGCGGTAGTGCACCAGGCGCTGCGGCGACACCTCGCGCTCGCCCGCCTCGTTGCGGCTGCGCACGTGGTAGCGGATCTGCAGCCGCTTGCGCTGCAACAGCGCGGTGCCCGCGGCCTGAAAGTGCGGCAGCTCGACCGCGCGCGCTCCGAGCGGGATCAGCTTGATGCGGCGCGCCACCTCGGCCGTCGCCTTGGGCGCGGGCACCGCGCCGCTGGCGATCAGCGTGTTCAGGCGTTCGGCGAGCGGCGCGATGTGCGGGCCGAGCAGGCCGCCGGTATCGAGCCCTGCGAGCAGGTGCTGCATCGTCAGCAGCGCATGGATCTCGTCGGCGCTGAACCACAGGCCCGGCAGCTCGTACTGCGTGCCGCTCAGTTGCGCCGCGGCATTCAGGCGGTAGCCGCCTTGCTCCCGGTCGAACTCGATCGGGGCGTTCATGCGGTTGCGCAGGTGGGCGATGTCGCGCTTGATCGTCGCCGGCGATACCTCCAGCGCGGTGAGCAGGAACGGCGTGGTCAGGCAGCGGCCGGCGTCGAGCCAGCGCTTGAGCCGATACAGCCTCTCCGTCTGCGACACGCGCACCTCCTGCCCCCGCCGCATCGTAACGGCGGCCGGCGGCGGTGCCGCGGCGTCAGCGCTTGCAGCGCGTCAGCCCTTCGATCCAGCTCAAATATCGTCGGCGAACTCGCCCGTCTCGGTGGCCGGCGCGTCGAAGCCGTAGTGGCTGGCCAGCACGTCCCACGCTTCCTCGGCGGTCTCCACGTACTGGAACAGGCGCAGATCCGGCGCGCTGATCATGCCGCAGTCCACCAGGTGCTGGAAGTTGATGAGCTTCTCCCAGAACGCGCGGCCGAAGAGCAGGATCGGCCGCGCGCGGCTCTTGCCCGTCTGCACCAGCGTCATCGTCTCGAACAGCTCGTCGAGCGTGCCGAAGCCGCCGGGGAAGCACACGAGCGCGATCGAGCGCATCACGAAGTGCATCTTGCGCAGCGCGAAGTAGTGGAACTGGAAGCACAGCTCCGGCGTGATGTAGGGGTTAGGGGCCTGCTCGTGCGGCAGCACGATGTTCAGCCCGATGCTGCGGCCGCCCACGTCGAACGCGCCGCGGTTGCCGGCCTCCATGATGCCGGGGCCGCCGCCGGTGACCACGTAGATCGGCGTGTCGAGCGTGCTCGAGCGCTTGGTGACGAGCGCGGCGAAGCGGCGCGCCTCGTCGTAGTAGCGGCTCATTTCGAGCATGACCTCGGCGCTGCGCAGCGCGGCGGCGTCGCCGCTCGCGGCGGCCGCGTGCAGCTGCGCCTGCGCCGCCTCGGGCGGCACGATGCGCGCGCTGCCGAAGAGCACGATCGTCGACTCGATGTGCTGCTCCTGCTGCACCATCTCGGCCTTCAGCAGCTCGAGCTGCATGCGCACCGGGCGCAGCTCCTCGCGCAGCAGAAAGCGCTCGTCGGTGAACGCGAGGCGGAAGCTGCTCTCGGGGCCGGCATAGCGCGAGGGCTGCGGCGCAACGAGCGCCTCTTCCTGGGCCGACGGAAAGTTGCGCTCGTGGAGCCTGTGGTGATGGGTCATGTCGCAGGGGCCAACGCGAAAGGGGAGCGCAGCTTACCCCTTCACCCCTCGGGGCGGCCGCCACTGTGGTGCCGCGGGCCACGGCGCGGCGTGCACAGTGTCGCGGCCGGCGGCACAGCGCGGCGTGGGCCGGCCGGTGCATGGCCAGCGACGATACTCGCCGGTCTGTCGATCGAGCATCGCTCGGCGAGGCGCCATGTCCGTGAACCCCCACACCACCGATCTCGGCCGGCCGCGGCGCTGGGCGCAGCGCGTGCGCGACCTCGGCCCCGGGCTGGTCACCGGCGCCGCCGACGATGACCCGAGCGGCATCGCCACCTACTCGCAGGCCGGCGCGCAGTTCGGCTACTCGATGCTGTGGAGCGTGGTGGTCACGCTGCCGTTGATGGCGGCGATCCAGACCGTCAGCGCGCGCATCGGCTATGTCACCGGGCATGGCCTGGCGGCCAACATCAAGCGGCGCTTTCCACGGCCGGTGCTGCTGGCCGTGGTGGCGCTGCTGCTGGGCGCCAACACGCTCAACATCGCGGCCGATCTCGCGGCGATGGCCGAGGCGCTGCGGCTGCTGTTCGGCGGCTCGCCTCATGTGTATGCGTTGACCTTCGGCCTCGCGAGCCTGGTGCTGCAGGTGTTCCTGCCTTACCAGAGCTACGTGCGCTGGCTGAAGTGGCTCACGCTGGCGCTGCTGTCGTACGTGGCCGTGGTGTTCACGCTGCATCTCGACTGGTGGCAGGTGCTGCGGCGCACCGTCCACCCGCAGCTGCCGGCGGGCCGCGACATGCTGCTCACGGTGGTGGCCGTGTTCGGCACCACCATCAGCCCCTACCTGTTCTTCTGGCAGGCGGGGCAGGAGGTGGAAGACAAACGTGCCGGCCCCGGCGAGCCGCACACGCCGGCGCAGGTGCGCCACCACCTGCGGCGCATCAAGTGGGACACGTCGGTCGGCATGACGTTTTCGAACGCGATCGCCTTCTTCATCATCCTGGCCACGGCGGCGACGCTGCATGCGGCGGGCATCACGTCGATCGACACCTCGGCGCAGGCTGCGCAGGCGCTGCGCCCGCTGGCCGGTGACGCGGCGTTTCTGCTGTTCGCGCTCGGCATCATCGGCACCGGCATGCTGGCGGTGCCGGTGCTGGCCGGCTCGGCCGCGTATGCGGTGGCCGAGGCGGCCGGCTGGCAGGGCAGCCTGAGCCTGAAGTTCGAGCGTGGCGAGGGCCGCGGCTTCTACGGCGTGGTGGCGGCGGCCACGCTGGGCGGGCTGGCGCTGTGCTTCACGCCGGCCGATCCGGTGCGCGAGCTGTTCTGGTCGGCGGTGATCAACGGCGTGATCGCGGTGCCGATCATGGCGGTGACGATGCTGCTGGCCACCAGCCCCGCGGTGATGGGCGAGCACGTGATCGGCCGCCGCCTGCGGCGCCTGGGCTGGCTCGCCACCGCCATGATGGCGGCAACGGTTGCCGCGATGCTCGTCGGCAGTCTGGTGTGAGCGCGCGCCGGGCGTGACATCCATCGCCGGCGCCGCTGCGAGGATCGGGGGGGTGGCCGGCCGTTCGTGACGCAATGGCCAGCGCTGCGCCGGGCCAGGCCGTAGTCTTCGTTCGCTGTAAGCAGGCGTGACGGGGGAGGCAGGCATGGCGCAGTTCTTTGCTTGGGAAGACCGGTACTCGGTCGGCATCGCGTCGATCGACCGGCATCACAAGGTGCTGGTCGACTACATCAACCAGCTCGCCGGCGCGCTCGGCTCGGCCGAGCAGGCGAGCCGCGTGCAGGGGCTGCTGGTTGCGCTGCGCACCTACACGAAGATGCACTTCAACTTCGAGGAAGCGCTGTTCCGCCAGTACGGCTACGAGGAGCGCGACGCGCACCAGACCTACCACGCCAACCTCGTGCGCAAGGTCGACGATTTCGCGCAGCGCGTGGTCGCCGGCGATCCGCAGGTCGCGCAGGAGCTGCTCGAGTTCCTGAAGCAGTGGCTGAACCATCACATCCTGCACGAGGACATGGCCTATGCCGAGTTCCTGCGCGCAAAGATGAACGAAGACCGCCGCGCGCCGCGGGCGATCGCGCGGGTGTAGCGCACTCGGGCCGCGCGCTCAGTGGCCTTCGCCGGGCGCGCCCGGCAGCGCGCGGTGTTCGCCGATCGCCGGCACCGGCGCGAACGAGGCCTCGTCCCATTCGGTGATGATCGGCGGCGCCGGCACCTGCACGCTGTGGCCGTGCACCCGCATCGCGCGCGTGCGCAGCTGCGGGTGCGCGATCAGGTCGGGCACGGCGTTGACGGCGCCGTAGGCCGTCTGCGCGGCGGCCAAGCGCTCCACCGCCTGCGCATAGCCGAGCGTCGAGAACACCTGCTGGATCAGCGCCTCCAACTCGGCCCGGTGGCGCACGCGGCGCGTGTTGCTGTCGAAGCGCGCGTCGGTGGCCACGGCCGGCTGGCGCAAGAAGGTCTCGCAGAAGGCCACCCACTCGCGTTCGTTCTGGATCGAGAGCACGATCTCGCGCCCGTCGGCGCAGGTGAACACGCCATACGGCGCGATGCTCGGGTGCCGCAGGCCCACGCGCTCGGGCGCGCCGGCGCCGTAGCGCGCCTGCAGGTACGGCACCGCCATCAGCTCGGCGGCCGAATCGAACAACGACACGCGGATGCCGCTGCCGCGCCCGCTGCGCTCGCGCTGCAGCAGCGCCTGCTGGATGCCGATCAGCGCGTTCATGCCGGCCGCGATGTCGCAGATCGACACGCCGATGCGGCCCCACGGCCCCGGCGCGCCGCTCACCGCGACGAGGCCGCTCTCGGCCTGCACCAGCAGGTCGTAGGCCTTCAGCGTGTGCAGCGGGCCCGCTTCGCCGTAGCCCGAGATGTCGCAGGTGACCAGGCGCGGATGCTTGCGGCGCAGCGCATCGGAGCCGAAGCCCAGGCGCGCCGCCGCGCCGGGCGCGAGGTTCTGCACGAACACATCGGCCGCGGCGATCAGGCCGGCGAGCGTGGCCTTGTCGGCGTCGCGGCGCAGGTCGAGCGCGAGCGATTCCTTGCCGCGGTTGATCCACACGAAGTACGACGATTCGCCGTGCACGGCCTGGTCGTAGCCGCGCGCGAAGTCGCCCTCGGGCCGCTCGATCTTGATCACGCGCGCGCCGGCATCGGCCAGGCGGCTCGAACAGTACGGCGCCGCCACCGCCTGCTCGAGCGCGACGACGACGATGCCATCCAGCGGCTTGGGGTTCATGCCGATCATTGTGCATGTCCACCGGAGCGACCATGAAGCTGCTCGTCAAGTTCAACCTCGTGCTGGTCGTGTTGTTTGCCATCGCGGTGGCTGCCACGGCGCAGGTCTCGCGCGAGCTGCTGCAGCGCAACGCCCGCGAAGAGATCTACGAGAGCGCCAAGCTGCTGATCGACAGTGCGCTGGCGGTGCGCGACTACACCAGCCGCAACATCGCGCCGCTGCTCGAGACGCAGATCCGCTACGAGTTCAGGCCCGAGATGGTGTCGGCGTTCTCGGCGCTCGAGCTGTTGAGGATCCTGCGCGAGGCCAACCCCGACTACAAGCAGTTCGCCTACCGCGAGGCGACGCTGAACCCGACCAACCCGGCCAACCGCGCGGTCGACTGGGAGAGCGACATCGTCGGCGCGTTTCGCAACGGCACCGTCAAGCCGCCGATGTACGGTGAGCGCGACGCGCCGAACGGCCGCATGCTGTTCGTCGCCAAGCCGCTGAAGGCGAACACGGCCTGCCTGCGCTGCCACGACACCGCCGAGCTCGCGCCGCCGACGATGATCACCAAGTACGGCGCGGCCAACGGCTTCGGCTGGAAGGTGGGCGAGATCATCGGCGCGCAGATCGTGCAGATCCCCGAGACCTACGCGCTGGCGCGCGCCGAGGCAACGTTTCGCACCTTCATCGGCTCGCTGCTCGCGGTGCTGCTGGCCATCGCGCTGGCGATGAATGCGCTGCTGTGGTGGATGTTCATCCGCCCGGTGGTGAAGATCGCGGCGCTGGCCGACCGCATCAGCCTCGGCGAGTTCGACGCCCCCGACTTCGCCGCGAAGAGCCGCGACGAGATCGGCATGCTCGCCGGCGCGCTGTCGCGCATGCGGCGCAGCCTGGTGCAGGCGATGCAGATGCTCGACGCGTGAGCCGCCGCAGCGCATCCAGGGCAACCCGGTGGCGCGGCGCGCGGCTTGGCGGGAACATCGGGTGAACGTGTCAGACCCTCACGCGTGCCCTCACCCCAACCCTCTCCCGCAAGCGGGAGAGGGAGCCGGAGTAGTCCCCCTCGCCCCGCTTGCGGGGAGAGGGCAGGGGTGAGGGGTCCCCGCAGCCCTCACCGAATCAGAAACGCCAGCACCCGATCCGCGAACTTGCCGTACGGCGGCCACAGGAACTTCAGCGACGAGAAGCGCGCCTGGTAGAACACCGGGCGCAGCTTGGAGAAGGTCTCGAAGCCCTCGCGGCCGTGGTAGTGGCCCATGCCCGACGCGCCCACGCCGCCGAACGGCAGGTCGTGCTGGCCGACGTGGAACAGCGCATCGTTCACCGACACGCCGCCCGACATCACGCGATCGAGGATCGTTTGCACGCGCGCGCCGTCGTGGCTGAACGGGTAGACCGCCAGCGGCCGCGGCCCGGCGTTGATGCGCCGGATCACCTCGTCGAGCGAGGTGTAGGGCACGATCGGAAGGATGGGCCCGAAGATCTCGCGCGTCATCAGCTCGCAGTCGGCCGGCGCGTCGAGCACCAGCACGGGCGCGATCTTGCGCGTGGCCGCGTCGTGTGCCGGGCCGTCGACGAGTTGCACCAACTTCGCGCCGCGCGCGCGCGCCTCGTCGAGCGCGCGCACCAGGCGCTCGAAGGCGCGTGCGTCGATGATCGAGGTGTAGTCGGGCGTGTCGATGCGCGGGTAGCGCCGGGGCACGATCTCGCGCGCCAGCGCCACGAACGCGTCGACCTGCTGCGCCGGCAGGTAGACATGGTCCACCGTGGTGCAGATCTGGCCGGCATTGAGGCACTTGACGAACAGGATGCGCTCGGCCGCGGTGCGCAGCGGATAGTCGTCGCAGACGATGGCCGGCGCCTTGCCGCCGAGCTCGAGCGTCACCGGCGTGAGGTTCTGCGCCGCGGCGCTCATCACCGAGCGGCCGGTGGTGCCGCTGCCGGTGAACAGCAGGTGGTCGAACGGCAGCTTCGAGAACTCGATGCCCACGCCGCCGATCTCGTCGAAGAACTGCAGCTTCTCGGGCGGAAAGTACGCCGGCATCTTCTCGATCAGCAGCCGCGCCAGGTGGCGCGAGTTCTCGCTCAGCTTGACCATCGCGCGGTTGCCGGCGGCGAAGATGTAGGTCAGCGGGATGAAGCTCAGGTTGAGCGGGAAGTTCCACGGCACGATCACGCCCACCACGCCCAGCGGCTGCGGGATCACGCGGTTGCTCGCGCCCATGAAGTTGCGCAGGTCCACCGCGCGGCGCTGCGGCTTCATCCAGCGGCGCAGCTGCTTGATCACGTGGTCGATGCCGTCGACCACCGGAAACACCTCGGCCAGCAGCGTCTCGTGGCGCGAGCGGTGGCCGTAGTCGGCGCTGATGGCGTCGACGAGTGCGTCCTTGTTCTCGCGCACGAAGCGCTGCAGCGTGCGCAGGTCGGCCACGCGCTGGGCGCGGCTGGGCACGGGCTGCGCCTGGTAGGCCGCGCGCTGGGCGGCGAGCGCGGCGTCGAGCTGGGCCTTGATCGGCGAATCGGCGAGGTTCATGGCGGGCCTCCGCGACGGGGCGGCCGCCGCTGACGGCGATGGTAAGGCGGCGCCGGCCCGGGCGTCGACCGGGGCGGCGCGATTGGGCGCCCGCCACTAGAGCGTTCACGACCAGAGCGGCCGCCGGACCCGCCTGGCCCGCGGCGCGGCTCACGACCCGGCTTCGGGGTCCTTCCAGCGCTTGAGCAGCCGGTGCGGCAGGTCGAACTGGTCGAGCGCCTTGCCCACGCTGTGCGCCACGATGTCGTCGAGCGTCTGCGGCCGCGTGTAGAACGCCGGCACCGGCGGCAGCACGACGGCGCCGTAGCGCGCCACCTGCGCCAGCAGCTCGATGTGGCCGAGGTGCAGCGGCGTCTCGCGCACCATCAGCACGAGCCTGCGGCGCTCCTTCAGGCACACATCGGCGGCACGCGCGATCAGGTTGTCGCCGTGCGAGGTGGCGATCTCGGACAGCGTCTTGATCGAGCAGGGGGCCACGATCATGCCGGCGGTCTTGAACGAGCCGCTGGCGATCGACGCGCCGATGTCGCGGTGCGCATGGACCACGCCGGCGAGTGCTTCGACCGCCTCTGGCTTCCAATCGGTTTCCTCGTGGATCGTGCGCCGCGCGGAGGGTGACATCACGAGGTGCGTCTGTACGTCGGCAACGTCCTTCAGCGCCTGCAGCATGCGGATGCCGTAGATCGCGCCCGAGGCGCCGGACATCGCGATGATCAGACGTTGCACGGGTGCCCAGCCTTTCGGAAGTTGGGCCGAGTCTAGTCGACGCTGATGCCGAACTCCTTGACGAGGCGGCCGAAGCGCTCGTCGTCGTCGGCGATCGTCTTCGCCAGCGCTGCAGGGTCGCCGCCGACGGGTTCGACCCCCATCTGCTCCATGCGCGACAGCACGTCGGGCATCTTCAGGATCTCGTTCATCTGCGTGTTGAGCGTCTTCACCACCTCGCTCGGCAGGCCCTTGGGCCCGAGCAGCGCGAACCAGGCGCTGACGTAGAGATCGCGGTAGCCCAGCTCGATCAGCGTCGGCACGTTGGGCAGCAGGGGGGTGCGCTGCTTCTCGGCGACCGCCAGCGGCAGCAGCTTGCCGGTGCTCAGGTACTGCCCCACTGCGCCCGGCGTCACCCAGCCGATCGTGACGTGTCCACCCATCACGTCGGTGACCACCGGGGCAACGCCGCGGTACGGCACGTGGGTGAACCGCACGTCGGCGGCCTTCTTCAGCATCTCGCCGGCGATGTGCATCGGCGAGCCGGCGCCCGGCGTGCCGTAGGTGCTGGCCTTGCCGGCGCGCGCATCGGCGATCACCTGCTGCATGTCCTTGATGCCGGCGTTGGAGGCGGCGATCACCAGCAGCGCGACGTTGCCCGCCTTCACGATCGGCGTGAAGTCGCGGTTGACGTCGTGCGCGGTGCCGGCGCCGGCTTTGAGCACATGCTGCGCGATCGAGAACGTGCTCGGCGCGAACAGCAGCGTGTAGCCGTCGGGGGCCGCCTTGGCGACTGTCGCGTTGCCGATCGTGCCGCTCGCGCCGGGCTTGTTGTCGATGACCACCTGCTGCCCCAGGCGCTGGCTCAGCTTGTCGGCGTACAGGCGTGCCAACACGTCGGTATCGCCGCCCGGCGGGTACGACACGACGATGGTGATGGCCTTGGCGGGCCACGGCTGCGCCAGCGCGGGGGCGAGGGCCCACATGGCCGCGAGCGTCGCGACCACCATGCTCAACCACCTGCGATTACGTGTCATTGGCGTCTCCTCGGGCGCGGGTGTGCCACGCCTCGTTCGGGTTGTCAGCGCGACGCGCGCCGCCACGGCAGCTTGTCGCCCCACTTGGCCAGCGTTTTCTGCACGATCTCGGGGTCGTCGACCGTGCGCGGCGGCTTCTCGCCCCAGTACTCGTACTCCTCGCTGCACATCGTGGCGTCGATGCCGAGGCCGGTCTGCCAGCCCTTCTCGTGCAGCGCCACGGCGGGGTCGAGCCACTGGCCGGCGCGGCGCGGCAGGATGTTCACGTCGCGGTCGGCGCGCACGCGCGTCGACAGCGCCCAGTGCACGCTGTCGTAGTTCCAGATGTCGATGTCGCTGTCGACGACGATCACGTGCTTGTAGCGCGCGTAGGTGGCGCCCCACACCGCGTCCATCACCTGCTGCGCATGGCCCTTGAACATCTTGTCGATCTTGACGATGCACTCGTAGCTCACGTCGCAGCGCATGTCGAGCACGCCGGGTACCAGCTTGCGCACGGTGTCGAACGCCACCGCCTGCGACGACTTGCCGACAACCAGCGCGCTCTCGCAGGGATACCACTGCTCGCGCGCGCCGAGGTACATCGCGCCGCGGCGCATCGTCACGCGCTGCACCTCGAACACCGGGTTCGAGCGCGCCTCGCCGTAGTAGCCGGTGTACTCGCCGAAGCCGCCTTCGATCTCGCGGTGGCCCGGCCGCACGATGCCCTCGAACACGAATTCGCAGGTCGCCGGCACGTGGATGTCGTTGCTCTGGCACTTGACCATGTCGAGCGGCTCGCCGCGCAGCGCGCCGGCCATCTGGAACTCGTCGATGCCGGGCGGCGTGCGCGTGCTGGCGCAGATCTGCACCGTCGGGTCGTAGCCGGTGATGACGGTCATCGGCATCACCTCGCCGTGCCGCTCGTACATCATGTAGTGCTGGCGGCCGTGGGTGTACTCGGGTGCGCCCCAGCCGAGCGTGTTCTTCGACAAGGTGCCCATGCGGTAGATGCCGGCGTTGAGCACGCCGGTGTCGCGGTCCTTGGTGACCGACACCGACAGCGTGCCCGGAAACGCCGCACCGAACGCGCCGCCGTCGTGCTGGTGCCACTTGACGTTGCAGATGCGCGTGAGGTCGATGTCGCTGCCTTGGAGCACGACCTCCTGGCACGGCGCCTTGTTGACCACGCGCCACGGCACCAGGCCCTGCGTGCGGCGGCACCACTCCTCGTTGAAGTCGCTCCACTTCTCGATGCCCAGTGCCCACAGGAAGCGGCGGTCGGTGCCGATGAGATTCGTCACCAGCGGGAAGTCGGCGCCCTTGATCTTGCGGAACACGATCGCCGGCGCGTGCTCCTGCAGGCCGAGGCGCGTCAGGCCGTTGATCTCCCACGACGGGTCGACCTCGTCGTCGATGTAGACGACATCCTTCTTGGTTTCGAGGTACGCGAGGAACTCGCGCAGATCGGTCCATTTGCGTTGCAGCATGTGTGTGGTCTCCTCGGTGTCGTCTTCGGCGTTGAGTCTTCAGTTCTCGGCCGCGAGCCGGTGGCGCAGCGCGTTGCGGTCGATCTTGCCCACGGTGGTGCGCGGCAGCTCGGCGACGAGCACGATGCGCGCCGGCACCTTGTAGCGCGCCAGGTTGGCGCGGCAGTGCTCGAGCAGTTCGTCGACGCTCAAGCGCATGCCGTCCTTCGGCACCACGTAGGCGCGGATCGTCTCGCCGTAGTACGCATCGGGCACGCCGGCCGCGGCGGCTTCCTTCACCGCCGGGTGCGCATACAGCACCTCGTCGACCTCGCGCGGATAGACGTTGAAGCCGCCGACGATCGCCATGTCTTTCTTGCGGTCGCGGATCCACAGGTCGCCGTCGGCATCGACGACGCCGATGTCTCCGGTGTAGAGCCAGCCGTCGCGCAGCGCCTGCGCGGTGTCGTCGGGGCGGTTGCGGTAGCCCGACATGATCTGCGGCCCGCGTGCACGGATCTCGCCGACCTCGCCGCGCGGCAGCACGCGGGCGCCGCTTTCGACGTCGACGATCTCAACTTCAGTCAGCGGCAGCGGCGGCCCGACCGAGCCGGCTTTCAGCGGCCCGCCGTCACGAACGTATGTGAGAACGGGCCCCGCCTCGGTCTGGCCGAAGCCTTCGAGGATCGGCGTGCCGGTGCGCTCGTGCCAGCGGCGGATCGTCTCTTCGGGCAGCGGCGCCGAGCCCGAGTAGGCGCAGCGCAGGCTCGCGAAATCGGTGGCCGCGAAGCGCTCGTGCGCGAGCAGGCCGATGAACACGGTGGGCCCCGCCGGCAGCCGCGTGATGCGCTCGCGCTCGATCAGTTCGAGCAGCGCATCCGGCTTGTAGCGCCGCATGATCACCAGCGTGCCGCGGCAATACGCGGCCAGGTGCAGGCACATCGCGACCGCGAACACGTGAAAGAGCGGCATCATGCACAGCACACGCTCGTCGTCGGCGCGCGTGGGCAGAGCGGCCTCACGCTGCGCGATGTTGACCGCCATCTGCCGGTGCGTGATGTTCACGCCCTTGGGCAGGCCGGTGGTGCCGCCGGTGTACTGCAGCGTCGCCAGGTCGTCGGGCGCGGGCAGCGGCGGCAGCGCGAGCGCGGCGTCGTTCTTCCAGACATCGAGCCGGCGGCCACCGGCGCCACCGGCGCCGCCTGAACAGCCCTTGCCGCCGATGCGCACGCGATGCGCGATGCCGATCTGCGCCGCGAGCGGCTCGACGGTGGCGGCAACCTCGTCGTCGTACACCACCACCTGCGGTTGCGCGTCGGCCAGGATGTGCGTCAGCTCCCGCGCCGTGTAACCCGGGTTGATCGGCACCGCCTGCGCGCCGGCGGCGTGCGCGGCGAACATCGCGATGGCGATGTCGACCGAATTGCCGCACACCAGCGCGACGCGCGAGCCGTGCGCGCCCATCGCCACCAGCTCGTGCGCGAAGCCGGCCACGCAGCGCAGGTACTGCGCATAGCTCAACCGCTCGTCGTCGCACACCACGGCGCAAGCGGATGGCGCACGTGCGGCCGCATCGGCCAGCATGTGCACCACTGTCGCGTGCACGCGCGGCAGGGCGGAGAAGTCGCGGTCCGCTGTCATGGCGGCTCGCCCTCGTGGCCGGCCCTCGTGCTACCAGCCCGGCGGCCGCGAGACGGTGATGTGCGGCGCCACTTCCTCTTCGGTGGGGATCCAGCTCGCCTTGATGTCCTTGCCCTTCGGGTGCAGCTGGTGCGAGCCCAGGCCCTGTTTGAAGCCCTTCTTGCGCAGCGCGGCGCGTGCTTTGGCGGTGGCGGCCTCGTCGATGCGGTAGTCGAGCGCGTCGCGGTCGACCACCTTGATCACGACGCCGTAGAACTTCTTGGCCGACTCCACCGACAGCCACTCGTCCATCACGTCTTCGAGCACCGCGCGCGGGTCGCGCGCCAGCGGGTTGCCGAAGCCGCCGCCGCCCGACGAGGCATAGAAGATCTTGTCGCCGGCCTTGAGCTTGACGCCGGTGGCGTACATGCCGGCGTTGAATTCCTTCTTCGTGCCCTTGTTGATGATCAGGTTGCAGCCCAGGCCGTTGAGCCCGCCGGCGAGGCCGAACGGCGTGAACTTCTCGCGGTCGCCGTGGATCGTCATCGTCACGTCGGTCAGCACCGTCAGCTCGCGCAGCAGCGCGAAGCCGCCGCGGTGCTCGCCGTGGCCGCAACTGTCGGGGCGTGCCTCGTAGCGCGTGTACAGCACCGGGAACCAGCGTTCCTCCAATTCCTGCGGGATCGTGCGCGCGTTGCAGAAGCGCATGAAGATGAGCGACTTGCCGTCCTTGTAGGTGCGCGCGTTCTCGCCGCCGACCGCGTAGGTGTACTGCACGAAGTCCTTCTTCGTGCGCGGGTTGAAGCCGCCCATGCACAGGTTGGTCAGGCTCACCGCGGCGGGGTACACGCGCCACGGCTGCACCTTGCCCATCGGGCCGGCGAGGCAGGCGATCGTCACCGCCTCGACCTTGTCGAACGCGCCCGACGCGTAGCCGGTGGTCGGCGCCGGCGGGTTGACGTCGACGCAGCTGCCCTTGCGCGAAATGATTTCGAGGTTGCGGATGATGCCGTCGTTGAGCGGGAACAGCTGCGGGAAGCAGATCATGAAGCCGAGGTAGTTGCCGCCGGTGAGCGTGGCGTAGCTGCAGCCCCACGAGCCGCTCGGCTGGTCGCCGCAGCCCGTCCAGTCGAAGCTCAGCTTGGTGCCCTTCTTGGTCATGCGGCAGTGCACGCGGATCGGCGGCTTGCCGTCGGTCATCACGTCCTGGTCGCCGAAGTCCTCGAACTCCCACTTGCCGTCGGGCAGCGTCGCCAGCTCGGCGAGCATCAAGCGCTCGGTGTAGTTGAACTGCTCCTCGAAGGCCTGGTAGAGCGTCGCCTTGCCGTAGCGCTGGCACAGCTCCTTCACGCGGCGGTCGATCAGCCGCGAGGCCTCGTACTGCGCCTGCAGGTCGGCGCGGCGCTCGGTCGACGAGCGGATGTTGATGGCGATCATCGAGAACAGCTCTTCGTCGAGCTTGTCCTGCTTGAACAGGCGGATCGGCGGGATGCGGATGCCTTCGGCGTAGCAGGTGGTCGCCTCGGGGTTGAAGGTGCCCGGCATCGGGCCGCCCATGTCGGCCCAGTGGATCACCGTGCACGAGAACGCGACGATCTCGCCATCGAAGAAGATCGGCCGGATCAGCCGCGTGTCGTTGACGTGCGAGCCGGTGCGGTACGGGTCGGAGAACAAGAAGGTGTCGCCCGCCTTCATGCTGGCCAGCGGCACGTCCTTGATCAGCTCCTTCACCGACGGGCCGAACGACGCGTAGTGCGCCGCGGCGTCGGTGTGGCCGTGCGCGACGAGGCGGCCGTCGCGCGTCAGCAGTGCGTTGGAGCGGTCGCGGCCCATGCCGACCACCGGGTGGTAGGCCACGCGCTCGATCGTCGTCGACGCCTCGTAGCAGGCGGCGACGAAGGCATTGCGCATCACCTCGAAGGTGATCAGGTCCATGCCGATGTCGGCGGTGTGGGTCAGCTTCTCCTTGACGCTGGTGACGGGCGCGGCCTTGGCGCGGCGGCGTTGGGCGTAGCGGCGGGTGCTGGCATCCATGGCTAGCGCTCCTGGCGTTCGATGTCGATGATCAGGTTGCCGAACTTGTCGACGGTGCACGAGGTGCCCGGCGGCATCACGGTGGTGGTGTCGGGCTGCTCGATGATCGCCGGGCCGTCGAACGGCACGCCGATCGGCAGCCGGCCGCGCTCGTAGATCGCGGTATCGACGAAGCCCGAGTCCTTGAACCAGACCTTGCGCGAGGGCTTGCGCGCGTCTTGCAGCGTGGTCGCGCGGCTGATCTCGGGCAGGCTCGGCTTGGGCAGCTCGCCGCGCGCGATGATGCGCAGGTTCACCAGCTCCACCGGCGCGTAGCCCGGCGGCAGCGTGTAGCCGTAGGCGGCCTGCATCGCGGTCATGAAGCGCTCGGTGATCGATTTCAGATCGGTGATCGCTTCGCTGCCGACCTCGACCGTGAAGAAGCGCGCCTGGCTGAAGTACTTGACGTCGACGTAGCGCTCGATGGCGATCTGGTCGGCCTGCATGCCTTCCTTCTTCAGCGTCTGCACGGCGCGCTTTTCGAGCGCGGCGAACTCGCGGTTGAGTTTCTTGTAGTCGAGCTCGGCCTCGATCTTGTGCAGCGGCTGGGTGAACTCGTGCTTGACGTCGACGCGTATCGCACCGAACGCCGAGGCGTAGCCCGGCAACGGCGGCACGATCACCTTGGGCGAGCCGATCTCGCGCGCGAGGTCGCAGGCGTACATCGCGCCGCCGCCGCCGTAGGGCACGATCGCGAAGTCGCGCGGGTCCCAGCCGCGCGACACGGTCTGCAGCCGCATCGCCATCATCAGGTTGGTCATCGCCACCATGTACATGTTGGCGGCCGAGGTGGCGGCGTCCCAGCCGTAGTGGTCGCCGACCTTCTCCTTCAGCGCCTTGTGCGACAGCGCGCCGTCGACCTTCAGCTCGCCGCCGAGGTAGTACGCGGGGTCGATGCGGCCGAGCACGATCTGCGTGTCGGTGTTGGTCGGCTCGGTGCCGCCGGCGCCGTAGCACGCCGGCCCCGGCACCGCGCCCATGCTCTGCGGGCCGACGTTGAGCATGCCGCCCTTGTCGACCCAGCCGATCGAGCCGCCGCCGGCGCCGATGTAGATCGTGTCGACCGACGGCAGGCAGCACGGCACGTTCCACAGGATCTTCCACTCGTGGGTGATCGCCGGCCGGCCCTGGTAGATGATCGACACGTTGTTGGTGGTGCCGCCGGTCTCGAAGGCGATCACGTTCTCGAAGCCGGCCATGTTGCCGATGTAGCCGGCCAGCCCGACCGCGCCCGACACCGGCGAGCTGTGGAAGGTCTTCGCGGGGAACTTCACCGCCTCGTCCATGCCGATCACGCCGCCGCCGGAGGTGGTGACGAGGATCGAGCCCGAGTAGTTCCAGTCCTTCTTCAGCCGCCGCTGCAGGCCGCCCAGGTAGTTCTTCAGGATCGGCGAGATGTAGGCGTTGAGCACGGTGGTGCAGGTGCGCTCGAATTCGAGCATCTGCGGCAGCACCTCGTGCGACAGCGTGACGTCGAGCCCCGGCAGCTCCTCGTGCAGGATCTCGCGCGTGCGCAGCTCGTGCGCCGGGTTCATGAACGAATCGATGTACACCACCGCCACCGATTCGATGCCGCGCTTCTTGATCATGCGCGCGGCGCGCCGCACCTCGGCCTCCGACAGCGGCGTGACGACTTCGCCGTAGGGGCTGACGCGCTCGCGGATCGTCAGCACGTTGCGCCGCGGGATGATCAGCTCGGGCGGGTCCCAGTCGAGCTCGAAGGCCGAGATGCGCTCGGCGCGGCCGCCGCCGAGCACGTCGCGGAAGCCCTCGGTGGTGATCAGCGCGGTCTTGACGCCCTTGCGCTCGAGGATCGCGTTGGTCGACACCGTGGCGCCGTGGCGAAACGACAGCACCTCGTCGCCCTTGATGCCGGCGCGCTCGAGGCCGTTGATCACGCCGTCGAAGTAGGTCGGCGGCGTCGACGCCACCTTGCCCAGGCGTTGCTCGCCGGTCTCGAGGTTGACACCGATGATGTCGGTGAAGGTGCCGCCGATGTCGGTGCCGACGACCCAGTTGCGCTTCGCTGTCATGTGCTGCCTCCTCGCGCGCCGCGAGCCGGATCGCCATGCGACGCTCAATAACGAATACTGTTCACTAATGAATCGGTGCTGTCAATGGGCCGCTGTGCTCATGCGGGTAAGTCCCCGGTTCGTCTACAGGCCCAGGTAGGCCTGGCGGATGCGCGGATCGGCGCCGACCACGGCGGCCTCGCCCGACATCGCGACGCGCCCGCTCTCGATCACGTAGGCCTGGCGCGCCACGTCGAGCGTGCGCGGCACGTCCTGTTCGGCCAGCAGCAGGCTCAGGCCGTCGCCGGTGAGCCGCCGGACGAGGTCGAAGATCTGCAGCGCCATCACCGGCGCGAGCCCGAGCGTGGGTTCGTCGAGCAGCATCAGCCGCGGCTGCGACATCAACCCGCGGCCGATCGCCAGCATCTGCTGCTCGCCGCCCGACAGCGTGGCCGCGGCCTGGCGCTCGCGCTCGCGCAGCCGCGGGAAGACGTGGTAGACGTGATCCAGGCTGCGCTGCCACTGGGGGCGCGCACGCCGGTTGATCGCGCCGAGACGCAGGTTCTCGGCGACGCTCAGCGACGGGAACACCATGCGGCCCTCGGGCACCAGCACCATGCCGGCGAGCACGCGCTTGTCGCAGGCACGGCCCGTGATGTCATCGCCTTCGAACCGCAACCGGCCGGCGCTGGCCGGCACCAGCCCGGCGAGCGCCTTCATCAGTGTCGTCTTGCCGGCGCCGTTGGCGCCGAGCAGCGCCGTGACGCCGCCTGCCGCGACGCGCAGCGACAGGCCATGGATCACCTGCGTGGCGCCGTAGCCGGCGACGAGGTCGTCGACCTCGAGCAGTGCCGGCGCGGCGGCGTTGCCCGCGCTCATGCCTGTGCCCCGAAGTAGACCGCGAGCACCTGGGCGTTGCCGCCGATCTGCTGCGGCGTGCCTTCGGCGATCAGCTCGCCGTGGTGCAGCACGATGATGCGGCCGCACAGGTCCATCAGCGCCCGCATCACGTGCTCGATCACCACCAGCGTCAGCCCGCGCGAGGCCTGCAGCCGGCGCAGCGTGTCGAGCATCCGGGCCACCTCGGTGGGCGTGAGGCCGGCCATCACCTCGTCGAGCAGCACCAGCTGCGCGCCGCTGGCCACCGCGCGTGCGATCTCCAGGCGTTTCTGGCCCGAGAGCGTCAGCGTCGCCGCCGGGCGCTGCGCCACGTCGGCGAGCCCCACCTCGGCCAGCACCTCGAGCGCGATGCGGTCGGCCTCGGCGATGTCGCGCCGCGCCGCCTTGCCGAACAGCACGCCGGTGCGCACGTTTTCGAGCACCGTCAGCGCCGGAAACGGCATCACGATCTGGAAGGTGCGCGCGATGCCGAGTGCGCAGATGCGGTCGGGGCGCTGGCCGACGATCGACCGGCCGTCGAAGACGATGTCGCCGCTGGTCGGCCGCAGGTTGCCGGCGATGAGCGCGAACAGCGTGGTCTTGCCGGCGCCGTTGGCGCCCATGATGCCGACGATGCTGCCGCGCTCGACCTGGAACGACACGCCCGCCAGCGCCACGAGGCCGCCGAAGCGCCGCCCGAGGTTGCGGATCTCGAGCAAAGGGCTCATGCAGCACCGCCCCTGTCCGCGCCGGCACCGGCCTGCTTCAGCAGCGCCAGCGCGCGGCGCCGTTGGGCCAGGCCCATCAAGCCGTCGGGCACCAGCAGCACGAACACGATCAGCACCGCGCCGAGCACGAGCATGTACAGCAGCGGCGCCTGCGCCCACAGCGCTTCGGCGAGCACGGTGAGGAACAGCACGCCGAGCAGCGGCCCGCGCGCGTTGTCGCCGCCGCCGAGCAGCGCCATCGCGATCACGGTGATCGAGATCATCGGATCGAACACCTGGCCGACGACGAAGTACGTTGAGCGCAGCGCCATCACCGCGCCGACCATGCCGGGTATGGCGGCGGAGAGCACGAACGCGAGCAGCTTGTAGCGGGCCACCGGCACGCCCAGCGTCTCGGCGGCGATCTCGTTCTCGCGCAGCGAGCGCAGCCCATGTCCGAAGCGCGAGGCGCTCACCCACCCGAGCAGCGCGCTCGCGGCGGCAGCCAGCACGAACATCGCGAAGTAGATCCACACCAGGTCGGGCGCACCGAACAGGATGCGGCTGGCCACGCCGCTGGCCGACTCGATGGCCATGATGCTGTACTTCACCAGCTCGGCCAGGCCGAAGGTGAGGATCACGAAGTACGGCCCGCGCACGCGCAGCACCGGCAGCCCGACGCCGGCGGCGAACAGCGCCGCCAGCACGCCGGCGCCTGCGATGGCCAGCGGCAGCGGCACCATGCGCCAGGTGACGACGACGAGGTAGGCCCCGAGCCCGTAGAACACCACGTGGCCGAGCGACACGTAGCCGGTCAGCCGCGACAGCACGCACCAGCTCTGGGTCAGCGCCGCCCACATCAGCAGCATCAGCCCGGTGCCCACGAGGTATTCGTTGGCGACGAAGGGCAGCGCCGCCATCGCCACGGCGCCGGCCGCCAGCGCCAGCCACCACAGGCGATCGCCCAGGCTGCCGCCCATCGATCTACAGCCGCGGCGCGCGCCGCGCGAACAGGCCGTTGGGGAACAGCAGCAAGGCCGCGACGAAGCAGCCGTACAGCAGCACCGAACGCAGATTGGCCGAGGTGAGCGCGACGCCGTAGGTCTCGATCGCGCCGAGCAGCAGCGCCGCCGCGAGGCCGGCCGTCACGTTGCCGAGCCCGCCGAGGATGATCACGATGAAGCCGGCGATCGTGAACGGGAAGCCGGCGAACGGCGAGAACTGCTCCAGCATCGACAGCAGCACGCCGGCGAGCGCCGCGCTGGCGAAGCCGATCGCGAAACTCGCCCACTGCACGCGGTCGACATCGACGCCCACGATGTGCGCGGCCTCGCGGCGTTCGATCACCGCGCGCATCGCCAGCCCGGCCATGCTCCAGCGCAGGAACAGCGCCACCGCGACGCACAGCCCGCCGGCAACGAGCAGCGTGGCGATGCGATTGCCCGTCATCGCGAGGTTGCCGATGCGCACCACCTCGCCCAGGTACGCATAGGCGCGGTTGTTGGGCGTGAACGCGAGCGCGGCTGCGTTCTGCACCACGATCGACAGCCCGAAGAACAGCAGCAGCGAGTTGCCTTCGATGCGCCCCGGATGCTCGCCGCCGGAGCGCGCCAGCAGCCGCTTGAACACGCCGCGGTACAGCGCGTAGCCGAGCGCGGCGCCGAGCGCGGCCACCAGCGGCGCGGCCGCCAGCGGCGACAGGCCCCACAGCGTGAAGCCCCAGTACGCCGCGTAGGCGCCGAGCATCACGAGGTCGCCATGCGCGACGTTGAGCACGCGCATCGTGCCGTACACCAGGTTCAGCCCCAGCGCCGTCAGCGCGTAGAGCGAGCCGGTAACCAGCGCGGCGAACAGCAGCTGCCCGGACAGCAGCGTGGCTATCATCAGCAGTCGCGGTCGATCACGAGGCCCGCACTACCAACCCTTCTTGGCCTCGTACTTGCCGGTCGCGATGCTGGCCGGCCAGACGATCTGCAGCTTGCCTTTCTGGTACTGCACGAAGGCGGTCGGCGTGATCGCGTTTTGCACGCCGTCGAAGCGCACCTTGCCGTTGATGGTGTCGAAGGTGGTGGTCGAGACCATGTCGCGGATCTTCTCCTTGTCGAGGCCGTTCTTCGCCACCGCTGCTTCCAGGATTTCGAGCGACATCCACGCCAGCGCCGAGTTCAGGAAGTCGGGGTCTTCGCCGAACTTCTTCACGTAGCTGTCGTAGAACGCCTGCGAGCCGGCCCAGTCGCTGCGCGGCGACCAGTGCGCGATCGTCACCACGCCGTCGGCCGACGCTGCGCCCACCGCCTTCGGGAAGAAGGCGTCGCTCGGCCCGATGGCGACGAACTGGAACGGCGCGTTGATGCCGAGTTCCTTGGCCTGCTTGGCGTAGAGCACCGAGTCGCCGGGGTAGGCGAGCGCGAGCACGGCGTCGACGTTGGCGGCCTTGGCCTGCGTCAGCACCGCGGTCATGTCCTTCACGTCGGGCGGGTACTCGCTCGACAGCTTGATGTCGATGCCGGCCTTCTTCAGCTCGGGCTCGAGGAAGTTCTTGATCTCCTTGGTGAACGGCAACACGTTCGCGAGCACGACCACCGACTTCACGTTCTGCGTCTTCAGGAACGCCGTCAGCTCGGCGCCGATGCGGTCGGGGATCGCCGACGTGGGGAACCAGATATAGCCGGGCTTCACCTGCCGCAGCGACACCGACGCCGCGGTGTTGCCGACCATCGGGAACTTGTACTTCTCGAGCACCGGCGCGATCGAGATGTGGAACGGCGTGCCCCACGGCGCGAGCAGCAGGTCGACCTTGTCGTCGGTGATCAGCTTCTCGTAGATGCGCACCGCCTGCTCGGGCTTGGACTGGTCGTCGTAGACCACGAACTCGACCTTGCGCTTGGTGCCGCCGACGTTCATGCCGCCGCGCGCGTTGACCTGCTCGCGCCACAGCTCGTAGGTGTTCATCTGCGACGGCGTGGCGTTGGCCAGCATGCCGGTGCGCGCCATCGAGAAGCCGAGGCGCAGCGGCTTGTCGGCCTGGGCGAAGGCGCTGCCGCAGGCGAGCAGGGTGCCCGCCGTGAGCATGCTACCGAGCAGGCTGCCGATCACGGGGCGGCGCTGCAGCAAGAAGGTCTTCATCGCGGTGTCTCCTCGGTTGTCGGGTTGGGGTCAGGCAGAAGGTGAATCGACGATGGCCCGCAGCACGCGTTCGCCGCTGAGCGGCAGGCGCCGCAACCGCCGGCCGGTGGCGTGCGCCACCGCGTTGGCGATCGCCGCTGCCACGGCGTTGATGCCGATCTCGCCGACGCTCTTGGCGCCGAACGGGCCGCTGGGGTCGTTCGACTCGACGATGTAGGCGTGCAGCTCCCCGGGCAGTTCGGCCAGCGTCGGGATCTTGTAGTCCATCAGGCTCGGGTTGGCCAGGCGCGCTCCGTCCCAGACCAGCTCCTCGATCAGCGCATAGCCCATGCCCTGCACGAAGCCGCCCTCGATCTGGCCCCTGGCCATCTGCGGGTTGATCGCGCGGCCGATGTCGCAGGCCGACCACGCGCGCAGCACGCGCACGCGGCCGCTGGCGTCGTCGACCTCGACCTCGACCACCAGCGCCGCGAAGCTGAACACGCCGATCTGTGCGAACGGCAGCCCGAGCACCGCGACGCGCTTGGGGTCGAAGGTCTTCTGGTCGAACACCCAGGCGTGGCTGCCGATGATCGGGCCGCCGGTGGCCCAGTGCGCGCGGCCCGAGATGTCGGCGAAGGAGAGCGACCGCTGCGCGACACCCTTCAGCGCGATGCGGCCGCCCGTGAGCAGCTCGAGGTCGTCGGCCGCGCATTCGAGCATCTCGCCGGCGTGGCGCTTGAGCTGCTTCTCCACCTCGGCCGCCGCGCCGACGATCGAGCGGCCCGCCATGTAGGTGACGCGGCTGGCGGTGGTGCCCCAGTTGTACGGCGAGCCGTCGGTGTCGGGGCTGGCGATCGCCACCTTGTCGAGCGGCAGCTTCAGCGCCTGCGCGCAGATCTGGCTCAGCACGGTGTTGGAGCCCTGGCCGATATCGACCGCGCCGGTGTTGAGCAGCACGCTGCCGTCTTCGAGCACGCGCACGATCGCGCCGGTGGCGAGCAGCCCGCCGATGTGCGCCGACAGCGCGACGCCGACGCCGCGCCGCAGGCTGTCACCGTCGGTCGCCGGTGCGGCGCGCGGCGCGGCGCGCCGTGCCGCCCAGTCCGACTCGCGCTCGACGATGTCGACGCACTGCGCGAGGCCGTTCGACGCGATCGGCTGGCCGCCGAACCACGGGTCGGCGCCGGCGAGCATGTTCTTGCGTCGCAGCGCGATCGGGTCGAGCCCCAAGCGCTCGGCGATCTCGTCGAGCTGCGTCTCGTTGGCGAACGTGACCTGCGGCACGCCGAAGCCGCGGAACGCGCCCGAGCGCAGCTTGGTCGTGTAGGCGACGCGGCCGTGCGCGTGCACGTGCGCGATGCGGTACGGGCCGCACTGCATCAGCAGCGCGTAGCCGAGCACGCCGGGGCTGTCGTCGCCGTAGGCGCCGCCGTCGAGCAGCAGCTCGACCTCGCGCGCGACCAAGGTGCCGTCGCGCCTGGCGCCGGTCTTCATGCGGATGCGGAACGGGTGGCGCACGCGCACGGTCTCGAAATCCTCCTCGCGCGACAGGATCAGCTTGACGCTGCGCCGCGCCTTCAGCGCCAGCAGCACCAGCACCGGCTGCACGTGCGGCTCCATCTTGTTGCCGAAGCCGGCGCCGATGCGCGGCGTCAGGCAGCGCAGCCGCGTCATCGGCAGCCCGAGCGACTCGCACACGTTGGCCTGCACGCGGAACACCGACTGGTTGGCCGACCACAGCGTGACGCGGCCCGACGCATCCACCTCGGCCAGCGCGCCGCACGGCTCCAGCGACAGGTGCGCCTGCGCCTGAGTCTCGAACTCGCCCTCGACGACGACGTCGCACTGGCTCCATGCCGCGTCGATGTCGCCCTGGCGGTACTCGGTGCGCGAGCACAGGTTGCCCTGCGTGCCGGCATCGAACACGCGCACGTACTGGTCGGCGCTGTCGTGCACCAGCGCGCTGCCGGCTTCGAGCGCCGCGGCCGGATCGAGCACCGGCGGCAGCTCCTCGTAGTTCACCTGCACCAGACGAGCCGCCTCGCGCGCGACGGCTTCGCTGTCGGCCGCCACCGCGGCGACGATCTCGCCGACGTAGCGCACCTTGCCCTTGGCCAGCGCATGCTCGTCCTTGATGAACGCGCCCATGCGGTGAGCCTCGGCCACGTCGTCGCCGGTGACGATCGCGCGCACGCCCTCGAGCGCCAGCGCGCGCGAGAGGTCGTAGCCCTTGATGCGCGCATGCGGCAGCGGGCTCTGCACGATTGCCGCATGCAGCATGCCGGCGCGGTAGAGGTCGGCGATGTACTGCGCGCTGCCGTCGAGCTTCTCGCGGCCTTCGAGCTGCCTGACCGCCTGGCCGAGCGGCAATGCGGCATCGCCGGCGTTGACGTCGACCGTGCTCATGGTTGCGCTTCCGAGGCCAGCCTGGCGGCCGCCGACTGGACGGCCGCGACGATGCTGACGTAGCCGGTGCAGCGGCACAGGTTGCCCGACAGCGCGGCGCGGATCGCCGCTTCGTCGGGCCGCGGGTTGCGCTTCAGCAGCGCATCGGCCGCCACCAGCAGGCCCGGCGTGCAGAAGCCGCACTGGAATGCGCCGTGGTCGGCAAAGGCCCGCTGCAACGCTTGCATGCGCTGCTCGTCGTTGAACCCTTCGAGCGTGCGCACGTCGGCGTCGGTGCAGTCGTGCGCCAGGCTCAGGCAGCCGCGCACCGGCTGGCCGTCGACCACGACGGTGCAGGCGCCGCAGACGCCCTGGTTGCAGCCGCGCTTGGCGGCGGTGAGCTGCAGGCGGTCGCGCAGCACGGTGAGCAGCGTGTCGGACCACGCCGCCGAGGTGTGCACCGTCTCGCCGTTGATGCGCAGCGAGAGCGGCGCCGCTGCGTCGCGTGCGGTCATGATCGCCCTCCCGCGTCGGACTCGATCGCATGCACCGCGCGCGCCAGCAGCCGCGGAATCAGCCGCCGGCGGTAGTCGGCGCTGCCGCGCACGTCGTCGATCGGGTCGGCGCGCTGCTGCAGCAAGGCGCCGGCACGCGTGACCGCGGCCGCGCTGCGGTCCTGCGACAGCAGCGCATCGACCGTATCGTCGGCCAGCGGCGTCGGCCCGCAGGCGCCTATGGCCACGCGCAGCCGCCCGTCGCCGCACAGCGCGAGCGCCACCGACGCGGTGGCGAAGTCGCCGGCGACGCGCACGTGTTTCAGATAGACGCCGCGGCCGGCGTCGGGCTGGGGCAGCAGCACGGCGCTGACCAGTTCACCCGGCGCGAGCGCCGTGGTGTACCAGTCGACGAAGAACTCGGCTGCCGGCAGCGTGCGCCGCCCGCCGGCCGCGGCGATCTCGACCTCGGCGCCTGCGGCCACCAGCGCTGCGGGGTAGTCGGCGCCGGGGTCGGCATGCGCGATCGAGCCGCCGATCGTGCCCATGTTGCGCACGGTGGCGTTGGCGATCCTCGTCGCGGCCTGCCGCACCACGTCGCCAACGCCGAGCGGCAGCGCGCACTGCGCCACGTCGCGGTGGCGCGTGAAGGCACCGATGCGGATGCGGCCATCGGGCAGTTGCGCCATGCCCTTCAACTCGTCGATGCGCGCCAGGCTCACGAGCGCCGGCGGCTCGATCACGCCGGCGTTCATCATCGCCACCAGCGTCGCGCCGCCGGCCAGCGGCTTGGCGTCGCCGCTGCGCGCCAGCAGCGCCAGTGCGTCGGCCAGCGTGGTCGGGTGATGCAGTCCGCGCAGCGTCATGGTCAAGCCGCCGTGCGGCGCCCGCCGAACAGGCCCAGCAACGCGCGCCACCAGCGCTGCCACCACGGCAGCGGCAACGGCGCCGGCGCGGCGGCCGCAGGTGCGCCGGCGTGCCGCCGCTCGAGCTCGGTGCGCAACTTGGCGGCGAATTCGTCGCCCATGGCCTGCGCCTTCTTCTTCATCACGCCGAGGCCGAAGCGGCCGAGCCGGCCGGTGAGCGAGACCTCGGAGCGGTACTCGACCTGCGTCACCGCGCCCTCGGGCACGAGCGTCACCTGCGTCTCGGCGCGCAACGCGCTGGCGTGGCTGCCTTCCTCGCCGCGGGTCAGGGTCCAGACGTTGCGCTCGTCACGCCGCGTCACCTCGACCTGCAGATCGAAGCGCGCGGTGATGCCGGCCAGCCCCACGGCCACCACCGCGCGGTAGCGGTCGTCGGCCAGCGCTTCGAGCGACTCGCAGCCCGGCAGGCACGACGCCATCAGGCGCACGTCGAACAGATGCCGGATCAGTTCGTCCGGCGCTGCGGTGATCGGGAACCTGCCTTCGACCAGCATCGCGACACCCTCTTGCGCGCCCGGCCGTGCCGGCGCGGTGGATGGCGTCGAGTTATCGAGACTTTTGCGGCCGGTGTCAATAGAGAATACCATTCAGTTTTATGGCAACCCGATGACGCGCGCCCGGCCGCTCGGCCGGCGGCGGCGCGCAGCAGCAGATGGCCCAGACCAAGAAGGAAGGTGTGCGCGACGCGATCCTGGAGGCCGCCTTCAGGCTGTTCAGCGAGAAGGGCTACGTCGACACCTCGATCCCGGCGATCGCGCGCGAGGCGGGCATCTCGACGGCCAACGTCTACGTCTACTTCACCTCCAAGGTCGAGGTGCTGTACACGCTGTACGAGCCGTGGCTGATGCACCGGCTCGACAAGCTCGGGCACACGCTCGAGCGCATCGCCGATCCGCGCGAGCGCTTCCAGCGCCTGCTCACCGCGCTGTGGCGCGAGCTGCCGCGCGAATCGAACGGCTTCGCCAACAACGTGATGCAGGCGCTGTCGACCACCAGCGGCGAGGAATACGACCCGCATCTGCGCGAGCTGTTCCAGACCCGCGTGGCGCGCTGGATCGAGAGCTGCATCCCGATCGGCGACGACGACGCGCACCGCCTGGCCGGCGTGCTGCTGATGGCCTTCGACGGCTTCGCGATGAACGCCCACCTCGGCCGCGGCGTGAGCTGCGGCATGGCCACGCTGCGCCAGCTCGGCGCGACGCTGTTCGACGGCGCGACCGCGGCTCGCGTGCCGCGGGGTTGAACACTGCCGGCGCGGTCAGCGCTGCGGCATGTCTTTCGCCGAATAGCCCAGGCTCACCGTCGCGTCGGCCGGGATCGGCGGCATCGATTCGTTCCAGGCCTGCCAGGCCTCGCGCATCGCGCCCAGGCGCTGCGGCTCGCGCGGCGCGCGGTTGGCGCGCTCGCGCTCGTCGGCCGGAATGTTAAACAGGTACTCGTGGCCGTCGACGGTGAGGTACTTCCAGTCGCCGTCACGCAGCGCGCGCTGGCCGCGGTGGTTCATGCGCCAGTACATCGGGCGGCGGAAGCTGTGGCCGGCATCGCGCAGCACCGGCAGCAGCGATACGCCGTCGAGCGGGTAGTCGGCGTGCGGCGCCACGCCCGCGGCATCGAGCATCGTGGCCGACCAGTCCATCGTCAGGCAATGCTGCTCGCTCGTGCCGCCCGGCGCGACCACCGCCGGCCAGTGCGCGATGTACGGCACGCGGATGCCGCCCTCGGTCAAGTCCATCTTGCCGCCCACCAGCGGCCAGTTGTCGGAGAAGCGCTCGCCGCCGTTGTCGCTGGTGAAGACCACCAGCGTGTCGCGCTCGCGGCCGGTCTCGCGCAGCGTGCGCATCACCTGGCCGATGCCTTCGTCCATGTGGTGGATCATGCGGCGGTAGCTGTGGATGTTGCCGCCGTGCAGGTGAAAGAGGTTGCCCTTCACCTCTTCGGCGAGCGCGGCATCGTCGCGCGTCTCCCACGGCCAGTGCGGCGCGGTGTAGTGCAGGCTGAGGAAGAACGGCGCATCGCCCGCGGCCGCGCGCTGCAGCCACTGCACCGCGCGGTTGGTGATCAGGTCGGTGAGATAGCCGATCTCGCGGTGCTCGTCGTCGCCGAGCCAGAGGTCGTGCGTGCCGCGCGAATCGCAGTGGGTGAAGTAGTCGACGCCGCCCGACATCGGGCCGAAGAACTCCTGGTAGCCCGAGCGCAGCGGGCCGAACGCCGGCGGATAGCCGAGGTGCCACTTGCCGATCAGTGCGGTGCGCCAGCCCGCGTCGCGCAGCAGCGATGGCAGCGTCGGGTGCTCGGGCAGCAGGCCGAGCGTGGTGCTGCCGCGGCTGCGACTGTTGATCGGCTCCTCGGCCGCGCCGCGCAGGCGGTACTGCCAGCGCGCCGTCATCAGCGCGAAGCGCGTCGGCGAGCACACCGGCGAATTCGAGTAGCCCTGCGTGAAGCGCAGGCCGCGCGCGGCGAGCGCATCGAGCTCGGGCGACACGCCGGGCTCGCGGCCGCCGTAGCAGCCGAGGTCGGCGTAGCCCAGGTCGTCGGCGACGATGAAGATGAAGTTCGGGCGTGATGAGGCCATGGGTCCGGGGTGTCAGGCTGGGATGGGCGGCGGCACGAAGCCGCCGATCTCGCGCGCGAGCAGCTCGCCGAAGCGGATGATCGTTGCATCCTCCAGATAGGGGCCGATCAACTGCACCGCCAGCGGCAGGCCCTCGGGCGAGAGCCCCACCGGGCAGCTGAGCGCCGGCTGGCCGGCGAGCGTCGACGTGTGGGGAAAGAACAGGCCGCGCGCGTACGGCACCGATCGGCCGTCGACCATCAAGCGCGTGTGCGTGGCCGCGACGCCGAGCGCGGGGCCGTCGAACGCGATGTGCTCGAACGCCGGCAGGTGGAAGGCGGGCGTGAGCATGGCGTCCCACTGCGTGAAGAAGGCGCGCCACGCCGCGCGCACGCGTTCGCGCGCGAGGTGCCACATGAACAGCTGCGCACCGGTGCAGGTGAGGCCCTCGATCTGCGCCGGCGCGAACTCGTCGTCGCAGCGGCGCAGCTCGCGCACGGCGCGCTCGCGCTTGTCGGCATCCCAGCGCGGGCTCATCATGTAGTGCAGCAGCCGCAGGTACAGCCGCATGTGCTCGCGCCAGTCGTCGAAGCCTTCGGGCTGCGCGCGCGCGACCGTCGCGCCGGCGCGGCCGAGAGCGCCGATCACGCGGTCGCGCGCCGCGAGGAGCTGCGGATCGACCGGCGCCCAGTCGGGCGGCTCGAGCACCGCGATGCGCGCGCCGGCGAGCGTGTCGCGCCGCGCAGGCGGCAGCTGCAGCCGCCAGGCGACGTCTTCGCCGACGTCGGGGCCGCACATCACGCTTAGCGCGAGCGCGATGTCGGCGGCGCTGCGCGCCAGCGGGCCCTGCGCGCCGAGCACGGCGCCCCAGTTCGGCGTCGGCGGAAACGGGTATTGCCCGCTGCGCGGGACCGCGGTCTCGCTCGGCCGCAGGCCGTACAGCCCGCAGAACGCCGCCGGCACGCGGACCGAGCCGCCGATGTCGCTGCCGAGGTCGAGCGCGGCGAAGCCGGCCGCGACCACCGCACCGCCGCCCGAGCTGCCGCCGCAGGTGCGCGTCGTGTCATACGGGTTGTTGGTGCGGCCGTACACCGGGTTGGCCGACTGCCAGTCGGCCATCTCGACCGGCAGGTTGCTCTTGCCGACGATCACCGCGCCGGCCGCGCGCAGCCGCGCCACGCTGCGCGCGTCGTACGCCGACACATAGCTCGTGTACGACGCGTCGCCGACGCTCGTGACCAGGCCGACCACGTTGATGCCTTCCTTGATCGTCACCGGCACGCCTTCGAGCGCGCGCGCGGTGCCGGCGGCGATGCGGCGGTCGGACTCGGCCGCGGCGGCGCGCGCGCGCTCGAAGTCGCGCACGACCACCGCGTTGAGCGGAGCGTCGAGCGCTTCGATGCGCGCGATCTGCGCCGCGAGCCACTCGCCGGCAGACAGGGTGCCGGCACGCAGCGCGTCGCGCTGCTCGATCAGGCTGGCGTATGGATTCATGGTGTCGGGCTCCGGTCGGTCGAATCGATGGCCGCGGCGATCGGCGCGCGCCGCAGGCGTGCCAGCAGCGGCCACAGCAGCAGCACCACCGCCAGCGCGAGCATGGCCGCCGACATCGGCCGCGTGACGAAGGGCGCGAACGAGCCGTCGTTGGCGCCGAGCGCCTGGCGCAGCGACGCTTCCAGCGTGTCGCCCATCACCATGCCGAGGATCAGCGGGATGGTCGGGATGTTGGCGCGCGCGCAGATGAGGCCGAACACGCCGAACCCGGCCGCCACCCACACGTAGTACAGCGAGTTCGCCGCCGAGTACGCGCCGACGAAGCTCAGGCCCAGGATGCCGAGGCCGAGCAGCCGCGCGTCGACGTAGGCCAGCCGCGCCAGCGCCTTCACGCTCGCCACCAGCATCGCCAGGATCACGACGTTGATGGCCAGCAGCGCGGCGAACACGCCGTTGATGATCTCGGGCCGCTCGGTGAACAGCGCCGGGCCGGGCACGATGCCGTGCACGACGAACACGCCCATGATGATCGCGGTGATCGCGTCGCCGGGGATGCCCAGCGTGAGCACGGTGATCATCGCGCCGCCGGAGTTGGAGTTGTTGGCGCTCTCGGCGGCGACGATGCCCTCGGGGTTGCCCGAGCCGAACGGCGTGCGGTCGGTCGCGCCGCGCTGGGCCCAGAAGTACGACAGCGAGGTCGACAGCGCAGCGCCCACCGCCGGCAGCACGCCGATCGCCGAGCCGAGCGTGAGACCCTTGAGCAGCGTGCGCGGGTAGCGAAACGGCTCGAGGAAGCCGCGCCACGACACGCCGGCGGCGCGCGTCAACGAACCGTCGAACGCGGCCGGCGGCGAGCTGACCATCACCAGCGCCTGCGCCATGCCGAACAGCCCCACCGCCACCGGCACCAGCGGAATGCCCGACAGCAGCGCGCCGGCGCCGAGCGTGTAGCGCTGCTCGTTCGAACTCGGGTCGATGCCCACCGTGCCGAGGAAGAAGCCGAGCCCCATCATCATCAGCGCGGCGGCGAACTGGCGCTGGTAGGCGCGGCCGACGCACAGCGCGGCGAGCACGATCGCCATCACGCTCTCGGCGGCGCCGAAGCGCGCCGCCAGCTGCGACAGCGGCTTGGCCGCGATGCCCAGCAGCAGCGCGCTGGCGATGCCGCCGAGGAAGGCCGACATGAAGGCCAGCGACAGCGCGCGCTGCGCCTCGCCACGCTTGGCCATCGGGTAGCCGTCGAACATCGTCATGATCGACGACGCCTCGCCCGGCGTGCGGATCAGGATCGACGTCACCGCGCCGCCGTAGAACGCGCCGCAGTACACACCGAGCAGCAGCGAGATGCCGGCCAGCGGCGGCATGCCGTAGGTGAACGGCAGCAGCACCGCGATCGTGACGCCCGGCCCCACGCCCGGCAGCACGCCCACCACGATGCCCAGCGCCGCGCCGGCCAGCATCGCGAGCAACACCGGCAGGCTGGCGATCGCCGCGAAACCGTGGCTGAGGCTGTGCAGCAGGTCCACGTCAGATGACGGTTAGATCAACCAGCCGTGACCGAAAGACACCTTCAGCCCGACGACGAAGGTGAGCCACATCGTGATCGACAGGCAGAGCGCGAGCCACGCCACCGGCCGCCGCGGCACGCCGGCCACGAGCCCGGCCACGGCGAGGAAGGCGAGGCTCGACACCATGAAGCCGGCGATCGGCACCAGCAGCGCGTACGCGGCGAAGCACGCCAGCACGCGGCCGGCGCGCGCGAGGTCGGCGGCCGACGAGTCGAGCTCGTCGGATTCGGCGCGCATCACGCGCCGGCGGCGCAGCCACCATTCGGCGAGCGCGCCGACGATCACCAGCGCGAGCCCCGCGCGCGGGAACATCGCCGCCGACTCGAACCACGGCACGTCGGCCTTGTACGGCACGATCAGCTGCGGCGTGGCAGCCAGCAGCGCCAGCGCGCCGGCCGCCAGCGCCAGCAGCAGCCAGCGGTCGGCTCGCCTCGACGCGGGCGCGTCGACGTCGTTCATGCGCCGGCTACTTCTTCGCGAAACCGAGCTCGGTCATCAGCTCGGTGATCCACTTGGTGTCGTCGGCGACGCGTTGCGTCATCTGCTCGGGCGTCATGTAGAACGGCCCCATGCCGAGCTTCTTCAGCAGGTCGAGCATCGGCTTCTCCTTCATGCTCTCGCCGATCACGCCGCTCAGACGGTTGATGATCTCCTTGGGCACGCCGGCCGGCGCGGCCATGCCCGACCAGATGAAGAGGTCGCCGTAGCCTTCTTCCTTGGCGGTCGGTGCGTTCGGCACCGCCGGGTTGCGCTCGGCCGACCAGGCCGAGATCACCTTCACCTGGCCGTCCTTGACGTACGAGGCCACCATGTCGCCGCCGGTGGTGGAGAGGTCGGCGTCGCCGGCGATCAACTCCTTGGCGCTCGGGTTCGGGAACGCCACCACCTTGTAGGGCCAGCCGTCCTTGCGCGCGATGCGCGCGGCCATCAGCGCCGGCACGGCCGCCGGCGCATAGCTGCCGATCACGATCGGCTTGCCCTGTTTCTTCGCCCACTCGCCGAATTCCTTGAGGCTCTTCGCCGGAATGCTGCCCCTGGCGGCGAGCACGAAGTCGTTCGGATGCAGCCCCGCCAGCGCCTGGTAGTCGCTCTGCTTGTACGGCGTGTTGCCGGCCACGATCTGCGAGATGCCGGGGCCGGGCTGCCAGGTGCCGATGGTGTAGCCGTCGGGCTTGGCGCGCACCATCTCGGCGAAGCCCACCACGCCGCCGCCGCCCGGCTTGCTGATCACCTGCACCGGCACGCCCAGGCGCTTGCTCATGCTGTCGGCCAGCAGCCGGATCACCGCGTCGGTGTCGTTGCCGGGCGGGAAGGGGTAGATGATCTCGATCGGCTTGGATGGCCATTTGTCCTGCGCCAGCACGGCCAGCGGCAGCGCGAGCGTGGCGACGAGGATGCCGAGGACAGCCGGGAACGAGCGACGCGACATGACACATCTCCTTTGCGGATGGTGCGCGGCGCCGGCGATGTGCGCCGCCGCGCCTTGACATCGGCGAAGTGTGCGGCGCGCCGAGATGATTTCAGAAATCAACGATCCCTGGGACAATCCCTCGCCGTGCCTCGTCCACCGTCCGGCATGGCCGGCCCCCGCCCCGACTCCGCGCCGCCGGCGCTGCGTGCGCCGCGTTCGATCCTCGACCTGGTGAACTACCAGCTGCACCAGATCGAGTCGCGCAGCGCCGGGCTGGTGACGCGCATCTGCGAAGCCGAGTTCGGCATCACGCGGCGTGAATGGCGCTTCGTGGCGCTGCTCGCGCTGCTGGGCGAGCAGTCGCCGTCGCAGCTGGCGGAGCACGCGACGCTCGACCGCTCGCGCACCTCGAAGGCGCTGGCATCGCTGCGCCAGCGCGCGCTGATCGAATCGATCGCCGTGGCCGGCGATGCGCGGCGCCATCACGTGCGCCTGAGCCCGGCCGGGCGGGCGCTTTACGCGCAGCTGTTCCCGCGCGTCGTGCGCGTGAATCTGGCGCTGCTGGCCGGCCTGAGCGAGCGCGAGGTGGCGCAGCTGGCGCGGCTGCTGGCGCGGCTGCACGACGCGTCACGCGAGTTGCCGCAGGCGCAGCTGGTCCAGGCGCGGATCGACCGCCGCGGCGGCGGCACGCGGCGGCGCTGGGACGCGCGGGCGCGATGACGGCGGCGCCGCCGGCCGCGGCGCGTCGAGCAGCGACAATCCCGCCATGACGATGCTGCGGATCGCCTGCGTGGGCCATGCCACGCTCGACCATGTGTTCGAGGTCGAGGCCTTGCCCCGGCTGCCGACCAAGACGCCGGTGCACCGCTACCAGGGCGGCGCGGGCGGCATGGCGTTCAACGCCGCCGTGGCCGCGGCGCGGCTCGGCGCGGCGGTGCGGCTGATCGGCCGTGTCGGCTGCGAGCCCGAGGTGCAGCGGCTGCGCGATCGCCTGCGCGCCGAAGGCATCGAGGACCGCGGCCTGCTTGCCGTGCCCGGCGCGCGCACCAGCGTGTCGGCGATCGTGGTCGATGCGCGCGGCGAGCGGCAGATCTTCAACCACCGCGGCGACGCGATCGCGCGCGGCCCGGCGCTCGACGAGCGGCTGCTGCACGGCGCCGACGTGGTGCTGGCCGATCCGCGCTGGGTGGCCGGTGCGCGCCAGGCGCTGCGCTGGGCGCGCGAGCACGGCGTGACCTCGGTGTTCGACGGCGACGTGGCGCCGCAGCCCGACCTGCTGGCGCTGGTGCCGCTGGCGCGCTGGGTGGTGTTCTCCGAGCCGGGGCTGCAGGCCTTCGCACCGGGGCTCGACGAGCGCGCCGCGCTGGAGCGCGCGATCGCGCTCGGCTGCGAGGCGGCGATGGTCACGCGCGGCGAGCGCGAGGTGCTGTGGCAGCACCGCGGCGGCGTGTCCCGCCACGCACCCGTGCCGCGCGTCGAGGCGGTGGACACCACCGGCGCCGGCGACGTGTTCCACGCCGCGCTCGGCATCGCCGTGGCCGAAGGCCGCAGCGACGACGACGCAGTGGCGTTCGCCGCCATGGCCGCGAGCCTCAAGTGCCTGCGCGGGCCGGGCGTGTTGGGCGCGCCCACGCGCGCCGCCGTCGAGCGCGCATTGCGCGCCGGCGCCGAAGTGCCCGCCTGAACGCGACGGCGCACCGGCTCGCGCTCAGCGCGAGCCGCACACCGCGCAGCCCGGATGCCGCGCGATGCGGATCTCGCTGCACTGCATCGCGCGCGCATCGAGCAGCAGCAGCCGCCCGGCGAGCGAGCTGCCCACGCCGGCCAGCAGCTTCAGCGCCTCGGCCGCCTGCAGGGTGCCGATGATGCCCACCAGCGGCGCGAACACGCCCATCGTGGCGCAGGCCGTCTCTTCCAGCGTCACGTCGGGCGGGAACACGCAGGCGTAGCACGGCGACGCGGCATCGCGCGCGTCGTACACCGAGATCTGGCCGTCGAAGCGGATCGCCGCGCCGGCCACCAGCGGCACGCGGTGTGCCACGCAGGCTGCATTGACGGCGTGGCGCGTCGCGAAGTTGTCGCTGCAGTCGAGCACCACGTCGGCATCGGCCACCAGCGCGGCGAGTGCCGCGGCGTCGGCGCGCTGCACCAGCGCGCGCACCTGCACGTCGGGGTTGATCGCGGCGATCGAGGTGCGCGCCGACTCGGCCTTCGGCGTGCCCACGCGCGAGAGATCGTGGGCGATCTGGCGCTGCAGGTTGGTGAGGTCGACGCGGTCGTGGTCGACGATCGTGATGCGGCCCACGCCGGCGCTGCCCAGATACAGCGCCACCGGCGAGCCCAGGCCGCCGGCGCCGATGACCAGCGCATGCGCGGCGAGCAGCCGGTTCTGGCCCTCGATGCCGATGTCGTCGAGCAGGATGTGCCGCGAATAGCGCAGCAACTGGTCGTCGTTCACGGTCGGAGCATAGCCGCAGCGCCCAGGCGGCCGTGGCGCTGCGTTCAGCGCGCTGCCGATTGCCTATCATTCGAGGGGGATTAGGGGGAGCGCGTGGACTTCGGGCTGTTTGCCGACGAATTGCTCGCCAGCGTGCCGTCGCTGGCGGTGCAGGCCTGCGACCGTGCGCATGCGCAGCTGCAGGGCGCGGCGAGGTCGCAGGCGGTCGCCGGCGACCGGCAGCACACGCTGACCGTGCTGGAGGCCACGCGCCCCGGCGTGCGCGGCCTGGCCGCGGTGTTCTCGGCGGCGCTGCGCGAACAGCTGCGCGACGAGGTGCAGCGCGCCGGCGCCGCGTCGGCCGACCCGCACGAGGCTGGCGCCGAGCCGTCGCTCGACAGCCTGACGCTGGTCGACGATGCGCAGATCGAGGAGGACATCGAGGTCGCGCGCGTGATCCAGCTGGTGGACACCGCCTGCGATGCCGATCTGCGCGACCTGCGCGCGCTGCTGGCCACGCTGCGCGGCGCCAATGAGGCGCTGGCCGAGCTGCACCCGATGCGCCCCGAGGTCTGCGCGCGTGCGCTGGTGCGCGCGCTGCACCAGATGGGGCTCGAGCGCGGGCCGAGACTGATGGCGCTGCGCGTGGTCGGCCGCATGCTGGCCGAGCAGCTGCAGGCGCTGTACCGGCAGCAGCTCGCCGCGCTGAGGCGCGGCGGCGTGCAGCCGGTGGCCTACCGGCTGCGCGTCACGCCCGAAGCCGCAGCCGCCGGCCGCGGCGGCGATGCGCCGATGCGGCAGCTGGCGGGCCGCTTGGCGGGCAAGGCCGCGCCCGGACGGGTTGGCGGGTCAGCGGGCCAGGGGCCGGGTGACGGCGAGCAGGCCGCCGCGCAGCTGATCCCGAAGCTGCTGCGGCAGGTGTGCGACCAGTCCGGCCTCGACGAGACGCTCAGCCGCTTGCTGGCGCGCCTGGGCGCTCCGGCGATCCGCAGCGTCGACGGCGGGGCCGGTGTGCTGTCGTCGTTCGAACACCCGGTGTGGCGGCTGGTCGATCGCATGGCTCAGGTGGCGGCTGTGCACTCGGGGCGCGGGCCGGCCAGTGCCCGGCTGGCGGCGCGCCTGGAGCCGGTGATCGCACGGCTCGAGCGCATGGCGCCGGTGTCGAAGGTGGCCTTCGAGCTGGCGCTGTCGGACGTCGACGACCTGGCCTCGGAATGGGCCGACGCCCAGCTCACCGACGCCGGCGTGCTCACCACGCCGGAGGCCATGGAGCCCGGCGGCTCGGCGCCGACCGACTGGGGCGGCGCGAGCCTGCCCACGGTGCCCATGGCGCTGAGCCCCGACCAGGCGGGTACGCAGCACGCGCAGTGGTGGGACGGCCTGCGCGAGGGCGCCTTGTTGCGCCTGTTCCAGCACGCCCGCTGGAGCACGCTGCGCGTGTGCGGCTGCACGCGCACGCATGTGCTGCTGGGCCCGCGCCACGGGCCGCCGAACCGCACGCTGAGCCGGCGCGCGCTGCTGCAGCTGCGCGAGCTGGGCCTGGCCACCTCGATCGACGCGCCGCAGCCGGTGCGGCAGGCGGTCGACACGCTGACGCTGGATCTCGGGCCGTAGGCGGGCGCGCGCCGGGGGCTCGCCATGAACAAGGCCCGCACGCGGCGGGCCTTGTCGGGTGCGAACGGGTGCCGGCCTACGGCTTGACGTCGGCCTCGGCCTTGCGCTCGGCCATGGTCTTGCTCATCACCACCGGCTTGCCCTTGAGCTGGTTGAGCGCCTGGGCGAGCTGGAAGTCGTCGCTGCTGCCGAACTCGGGCAGCGGCTTGGCCGGCTTGGCGGCCTGCTCCTCGAGCTTCTTGCGCGCTTCCTCGCGCGCCTTCTCGCGCGCCTCGTCCTTCTTCTCGTCGACGTTGCCGAGGTGCTTTTCGAGATCGGCCTCGCGCAGGCGCAGCGCGGCGAAGACGTTGCCTTCGGCGGTCTCGTCGAGCCACACGTCGGGCACGATGCCCTTGGCCTGGATCGAGCGGCCGCTGGGCGTGTAGTAGCGCGCGGTGGTGATCTTCAGCGCGGTGTCGGCGGTGAGCGGGCGCACGGTCTGCACCGAGCCCTTGCCGAAGGTCTGCGCGCCCATGATCGTGGCGCGCTTGTGGTCCTGCAGCGCGCCGGCGACGATTTCGCTGGCCGATGCGGAGCCTTCGTTGACCAGCACCACGAGCGGAATGCTCTTCATCGCCGCCGGCAGGCGCTTGAGCGGGTCGGAGCTGCCGCGGCGGATGTAGTACTCCGGCGCCGCCTTGAACTGCGCCTTGGATTCGGCGATCTGGCCGTTGGTGGAGACCACCATCACGTCGGCCGGCAGGAAGGCGGCCGAGAGCGCCACCGCGCCTTCGAGCAGGCCGCCGGGGTCGTTGCGCAGGTCGAGCACCATGCCCTTGATCTGCGGATCGGCCTTGTACATCTCGTCGACCTTGCGCGTGAAGTCGTCGATCGTGCGGTCCTGGAACTGGCTCACGCGCACCCAGGCATAGCCCGGCTCGATGACCTTGGCGCGCACGCTCTGCACGCGGATCTCCTCGCGCACGATGTTGACCGGGAAGCTGCGGTTCTCGCTCTTGCGGAAGATCGTGAGCACGACCTTGGTGTTGGGCTCGCCGCGCATGCGCTTGACGGCCTGGTCCATCGTCAGGCCCTTGACGGCGGTGTCGTCGATGCGGGTGATCAGGTCGCCGGCCTTGATGCCGGCGCGAAAGGCGGGAGAGCCCTCGATCGGGGTCTGCACCTTGACCAGGCCGTCTTCCATGCCGATCTCGATGCCCACGCCGACGAACTTGCCGGTCGTGCCTTCGCGGAATTCCTTGAACGTCTTCTTGTCGAAATACTGCGAGTGCGGATCGAGCCCGGCGACCATGCCCGAGATGGCGTCGGTGATCAGCTTCTTCTCGTCGACCGGCTCCACGTAGTCGCTTTTGACCATGCCGAACACGGCGGCGAGTTGCTGCAGTTCTTCCAGCGGCAGCGGCGCAACGGTGTTGCGCGCGAACGCCTGCAACTGCATCGTCGCCAGCGCTCCGGCCACCGCCCCCAATGCGACGAAGCCGGCCACCTTCAGTTTGGTACCCATCGACCCTGCCTTTGCCCCGCGTGACGGGGCTGTGGATAACTCTGCTCGGGCCAGTATAAGACCCGGGTGCGGCTTTGAGCGGGCGCCTACGGGGAAGTTGCACCCCGGGAACATGGGCTCCGTGACCACTGACGCGCCCCTCGTTCGGGGCCTCCGGGCTTCGATCGCGAGCCCGCGAGAGCGCACCCCGCCGCGCCGCCGGCGGCGTGGGAGGTGTAAGGGAACGCCCCGCCGCGAAACGACTTGTGGCCGCGCAGAGGCTGGCTAACGGCGCTCGGGCGCCAGCAGCAGATCGGCGATCACCGGTCGATGCTCGGAGGCCTCGCTGCCGCCGACATGGCAGTCGGCCACGCCGATCTCCGGGCTGACCAGCACATGGTCGATGCGCAGGAACGAGAACCGCGGCCGCAGCGCATGGCCGTGCGTGTAGCCGAAGCCCGTTCCCGCGGCGCTGAAGGCATCGCGCAGCTCGAGCCGCCGCATCAGCTGCTGGATCACCGGCGAGTGTTCAGGCGCGTTCAGGTCGCCGGCGACGATCAGCGGCCGCGCGCTGCCTGCCAGGTCGCGCACCAGCCGGCCGACCTGGATCAGCCGCGCCAGCAGATTGGCGTGCCACTCGTCGAGGCCTTCGGTGCCTTCGTGCCGCGTCGCGTTCAGCCCCTGGCGCGGCGACTTCAGGTGCGCCGTCACCAGCTCGACGTCGACGCCATGCGCGTGCAGGCGGCAGCGCACATAGCGATGGCGCTCGTGCGGCGTCGACATCTCGCGGTCACGGCAACCGCTCATCGGCAGGCGGCTGGCCACCACGTACTGGCCCGATCGATAGACCGTGCGGTCGGCCAGCGCCACGCGCAGCTGCGGCGGCACGTCGGGCCAGCGCGACAGATCGGCGTCTTGCATCACCAGCACATCGGGGTCGTGCCGCGCGATCTCGCGGGCGATCGCCTCGAGCCCGGCCTCGCCCGTCACGTGCACCTTGGCGTTGAACGTCATCAGCCGCACGCGGCCGCTTCCCGTGTCGCCGCCGTGCAGCTCGAGGCCCATCACGGCGCTCACCACCAGCACCACGGTGGCCGCTGCGGCGAGGCGCCACGGCCAGCTCATCAGCCATGACGCGCCGAGCGCCAGCAGCGCCGGCACGAGCAGCAGCGGCAGCGGCAGGTAGCGCAACAGCTCCACCCACCACGTGGCCAGCGCGTCGACATGCAACGCGACCGACAGCGCAAGCGTCACGCCTGCCACCAGGACGATGCACGTGCGAGCGAACTTGAGGGCGAACGGGCTGGGTTGTCGCACGAGGCGGCTGGATCTGGCCCCCCCGACAGGAATCGAACCTGTATCTAGCGCTTAGGAGGCGCTCGTTCTATCCATTGAACTACGGCGGGCGTAAAGCGGATTTTCGCATGCGGCTTCGCGGGCGAAGCGCACTCAGTTCCACCGCCACGACCAGATCACGTCGAGCGAGTTCTCCATGCCCGACTGCGCGCGCAGCGTGAAGCGTTGCGCCGCGCGATAGATCAGTTGCCAGGTGCCGGTGGTGGCGTTCACGCTGCGCTCGTAGCCGAGGTACCAGCGCTGCGTGAGCTGGCGGCCCACCGAGACGATGGTCTCGCGCGTGTCGCCTTCGCTCTGGCGCAGCGAGAAATCGGAGATGCCGAGTTCGCCCAGCAGCTTGTCGGTGGGCGAGGCCTCCTCGCCGGCCAGCAGCGCCATCGCGGCGCGCTGCAGCAGCGCGGTGTCGGCGCGGCCGAGGCCGTCGCTGGCGCGGCCGAGCACCAGCCACGAGAGCTTGTCCATCTCGGTCATCTCGGGTTCGCTGAACAGGCGCACGCGCGGGTTGGCCAGCGTGCCGGTCACCGCCACGCCCACGCGCACGTCGAGGTTCGGCCGCACGGCGATGATGTCGAGCCGCGGGTTGTCGGCGGCACCGGAGAAGGCGAGTTCACCACGCTCGATGCTCATCTTCTGCGCATAGGCCACGTAGGTGCCCGAGGCGGTGCGCACGCTGCCGTTCACCGCGGGTCGGCCTTCGGGGTTGGTCAGCCTGAGCTGGCCGCGCAGCGTGGCGTCGAGGCCGCGGCCGCGCACCTGGAGCTTGTCGCCGAGGTCGATGGCCAGTGCCACCTGCGCATTGCGCAGCGGCGCGCTCGCCTGGCGCTGGCGGCGCTCGGTGCCCGGCGCCGAGGCCGCGCCGGCCGGCCGCGCGACGTGCACGTCGCCGTCGAGGCTCGGCGCATCGCCGCGGCTGAAATCGATGAAGCCCTCGTCGACCTTGAACGCACCGTCGAGCTTCAGGGCCTCGCGCGTGAGCTGCATCTGCGCCTGGCCACTGGCGACGAGCTTGCGGTCGATGCGGCCGAGCACGCGGAAGCGCTCGGCCTGCAGGCGCAACTGCGCGCTCGGGTTGTCGCCGAGTGCGGCCTCGCCGGTGAGCCGCAGCTGCCCGTCGCCGCCCTTGAACTCGAAGCGCTGCACGCGCGCGACCGCGCCTTCGAGCGTGGCCTCGAGCTCGCCGTCGCTGACGCCCACGCCCTGCAGCGTGTTGCGCACCGACAGCGAGCTGCCGCGCAGGCTGCCGCGCACCTCGGGCGCGCCGAAGCGGCCGCCCAGCGCACCGCTCAACTGCAGGCTGCCGCCCAGCCGCCAGCCCGGCGGCACCCACACGCCCCACGCGCCGAGATTGGCCACGCGCACCTCCATCACGCCTTCGAGCGGCGCGTCGGCCGGCGGCCAGCGCGCGTCGGCGCGCGTGCGCAGCACCTGCGAGCCGGCCATCTCGCCGAGCTGCTTGCCGGCGGCGCCCTGGGCGAACTGCCACACGCCGTCCTTGGCCGCGAAGGCGAGGCGCAGGTCGGTCAAGCCGAGCGGCTGCGGCGCGCCGCTTTCGTCTTCGATGCGCAGGTCGCCGCCCACGCGCTCGACCACGATCTCGGCCTCCACGCGTTGCTCGGCGTTCAGCTCCACGCGACCGGCCAGCGTGAGGTCGCCCGCCCAGCCGAGGTCGGGCTGCAGCCGCGCCAGCACCGGCGCCACGCTCAGCGGTTCGAGCTGGCCGCGCAGGCGCAGCTGGTCGGCGCCGCCGATGCCGGAGCGCCACGCCGCATCGCTCCAGCGCAGCGCGGCGCCGCCGGGCAGCAGCGCGCGGCCCGGTGCGAGCTGGGCGCGCAGTGGCCGCGTGCGTTCGTCGAGCTGCACTTCGCCTTGCAGCTCGCGGGCGTCGAGCCACGCCGCCGATGCGCCGTCGCGCGCGCCGATGCGCAGCGCCGCTTGCGGCGTGCGCCACACGCTGGTGCCGTCGGCCTGCGCCAGCCAGCGACCCTGGCCCTCGACGGCGACGCGCATGCCGCCGGCCGTGCTGCCGAGCAGCGGCTCGGCCCAGGCCGGCGGGCGCAGCGGACTGTCCACTTGAAATGCGAGTTTGTGATCGCGCCGCGTGCCGTCGACGCGCGCCTGCAGCGCATCGATGCGCTGCTCGCCCTGCTGCAGCCTGCTCAGCGTGGTCTGCAGCTGCAGCGCGCCGTCGTCGCCGGGTTCGAGCCGCCACTGCGCTTCGGCCTGTTCGAGCCGCAACTGCCGCCAGGCCAGGCCGCGCACGCGCGCCTGGCCCTGCGTGGCGAGCGCGGGCCAGCGGCCGCTCGCCTCGGCGCGGCCGTGCAGCTCGCCGCGCAGATCGGCCGCCGCGGCCGCGGCGTCTTCGCCGAGCAGCTGCAGCAGCGGCCGCAGCTCGGCCAGCGCGCTCGCCTGTGCGTCGAGCTGCCAGCGGTCGTCGCCCGCGCGGTCGGCGAGCTGGCCCTGCAGCTCGAAGTCGTTGCCGGCCGCGCGCGCCCGGCCCTGCAGCGCGAGGCGCGCGCTGTCGCCGTCGAGCTGCAGCGTGCCGGCCACCGGCACGCCGGCGAGCAGGCTGTCGTCGAGCGTGAGCGTGGCCTTGCCGCGCACGCTGCGCACGGCGCCGAGCACGTCGCGCCGCGCGAGGTCGGCGATGCGCTCGGGCACGCGCAGATCGGCCTGCCAGCGGCCGTCGAAGCGGTGAGCGCCGCGCGCCCAGGCCGAGCCGGCGGCACCCGGCCACCACATACGGGGGTCGAAGCGGGCGAGCGTGCCGTCGCCGCGCAGGCTCCATTCGCGCTGCCGTGCGTCAGCGCCGCGCTGCAGCCGCGCGCGACCGCTCGCCGATGCGTCGCCGCTGCGGGCCAGCCAGCGCGTGAGCTCGAGCTCGTCGGCCGCGCCGTGGCCGGCAAACGATACCGTCACCGGCACGCGGCCGGTGCCGACCGTGCCAGCGAGATCGGCCTGCACCTGCGCGCGCCACGGCGCGGCCGGCGCGGGCGCGTTGCGCTGCGTGGGCACCGGCACGCCGGTGAGATCCAGCGCCAGCGGGCCGTTCAAGTCCAGCGCGCCGGCACGCGCATCGAGGCGGCCGGGCTGCAGCGCCTGCAGCTGCAGCTGCAACTGCAGCCGCGCCGCCTCCCAGCGGCCGCTGCCCTGCACGCGGCCGGCGCTGCCGCGTTCGTCGGCAAGGTGCGCGTCGAGGCGCTCGATCTCCAGCCGGTCGAGGCGGTTCGGCGTGCCGCGCAGCGCGAGCGCGAGCTGGCTCAGCGGCACGCGCGCGTTGTCCCAGCGGCCGGGCAGGGCGTTGTCGAGCTGCAGCGACACCAGCGCCGGCTTGTCGAGGCCGGCGCTGCGCACATGCGCGTCGCCGCGCAGACGCGTGTGCGGCGCGTCGGTGGCCAGCGCAGCGAGATCGAGATCCTGCGTCGACGCTTCGAGCGCGGCCAGCGGCCACGCGGCGAAGGGCTCGACGCGTGCCTTGGCGTCGAGCCGCGGCGCGCTCGCGCCGGCGGCCAGCGCCTCGCCGCGCAGGCGAGCCTGCACGTCGAAGCCGGCCAGCGGCCCGCTCGCCTGCAGCGTGGCCTGCCACGGCCGGCCCTGCGTGGACCGGGCCTGAGCCTCGAGCGCGAGCGCCATCGGCGCATCGGCGGCGATCTCGGCGCGGCCGCGCACCTCGGCGCGATCGAGCTGCAGCGCGGCGTCGTCGACGCGGTGACGTGCGCCGCCGTCGGCGCCGAGGTGCACGCGCGCGGCGAGCTGGCGCAGCGACACGTCGTCGACGAGCAGTTCGTCGAGCTGCGCCGATCCGACCTGGAGCTCGAACGGTAAGCGCAGGTGCGCAGGCGCCGCGGCCGGCGACGGCTGCACCGGCGAATGCCACTGCACGCGCGCCGCCTTGGCCTGCGCCAGCGACAGGCCGATCCAGGCGCCGGCATGCGGGCCGACGCGCCACTGCGGCTGCGACCACTGCAGCTTGGCGATCTCGAGCCTGCCCTGCTGCGGCGTGCCTTGCCAATGCAGCGACTCGATCGCCAGCGCATCGCCGAGCAGCGAGCCCTGCACGCCGCTGGCCTGCAGGCCCGGCACCTGGGCCAGCAGCCAGCGCGTGCCGGTTTCGCTGCGCGCGAGCCACCAGGCCGAGAGCAATGCGACCGCGGGCAATGCCGTGATCGCCAAGGCCAGCGCCAATGGCCAGCGCCTGCCGCGCCGTGCGGTGGCAGGCGCTGCGGTCTCGTCCGTCGGCGGCGCGGGGCTCATGAGCTGCTCAACGTGTCAGAAGGCGATGCCGACCGACAGATGCAGGCGCGATTTGTGCAGCTCTTCGCCGTAGGCCCAGTCGAGCTTCAACGGCCCCACGGGGCTGCGCCAGCGCACGCCGACGCCGTAGCCGAGCGCCGGCTTGAAGCCCGACCAGCTCTCGGCCGCGCGGCCGGCATCGAGGAACACCGCGCCCCACAGGCTCGGCAGGCGCTGGCTGAAGGGCCGCGCGATCTCGATGCTGGCGGTGCCGAGCACGTTGCCGCCCTTGATCACGCCGTTGGTGTCGAGCGGCGCCAGCGAGCGGTACGGGTAGCCGCGCACCGACTCGTCGCCGCCGGCGCGAAACGCCAGCGCGTCGGGCAGCGCGACGCTGTCGCGCTTGAAGATCTCGCCCAGCTCGAGCCGCGCATTGGTGTACCAGCTCCGGCCGAGCGGCAGGTAGCCGGTGACGCGCGCGTACGCCCGCGTGAACGGCCCGTTGTCGCCGTAGTTGCTCAGCGCGAAGCCCACGCCGCCCTGGCCCGACAGCGTGATGCCGCGCGTGGGCAGGATGATGCTGTCCACGTTGCGCCAGACGCCGTGGTACTGCACGCTGAACGCGCGCGCGTCGCGGTGCGTGCCGTCGACCGTCTGCAGCGAGTGGTCGAAGCCCAGGAAGTACAGCCGCTCGATGCGCGGCGTGTCCTGCGTGCGGCCCACGCGCAGGCGCTGCGAGAGCACCACGTCGAGGTCGGTCTTCAGGCGCTCGACCTGCCAGCCGAGCAGGTTGCGATACAGCTGCTCGCCGGGGTGCGTGCTCAGCTCGCCCTCCCACGCCGAGCGGTCGCGGCCGTATTCGAGCTTGTTGTGCAGCGTGGCGGGGTAGCCGAAGATGCGCCGGTGCGTGTGCTCGAGCTGCATGCGCGGGCCGGTGTTGGCGCTGACGCCGACGCCGAAGGTGGCCGACTGCAGCGGCAGCTCGCGCAGCTGCACGGTGACGGTTGCGTCGGCCGAGCGCGCCGGATCGGCATCGAAGGTGACGAGCGCGGTGTCGAACAGGCCGCTCTTGCGCAGGCGGTCCTGGTAGTCGAGCAGCAGCGCCTCGGTCAGCGGCGTGCCGGGGCCGAAGCCGGCCATGTGGCGCACGCTCTCGTCGTCGTGCCGCTCGAGGCCCTCGATGTGCAGCGCGCCGGCCAGGAACAGCGGGCCGCTGTCGAGCACGACCTCGAGCGTGACCTCGGCTGTCGCGGCGTCGACGTCGGCGCGGCTGGTGCGGATGGCCGGTTGCGCATAGCCGCCGGCGCGCAGCACGGCGAGCGCCGACGACTTGGCGCCGGCCCAGTCGGCATTGCGGAACACCGCCCCCGGCGGCAGCGGCCAATCGCGGCGCAGCGCCGAGAACTGCGCCTGCGCGTCGGCATCGCCGGCGTCGATGCGCTCGCGCAGCGGGCCCGCCACCTGCAGCGACAGCTCGCGTACGCGCGCGCGCGGGCCTGGCGTGACCGTGACGTGGACGCGCGCGGTCGGCGCGCCGTCGCGGCGCACCTGCACCTCGGGCGCGAAGTAGCCCTCGGTCTGCAGCAGCTCGCGCGCCTGCGCCGGCGCGGCGGCGACGAGGCGCAGCCACTCGGCCTCGTCGGGCGCGTCGTCGGCGCCGAGCCGGGCCACGCGCGCCAGGTCGAGGTGGCGTTGCAGCAGATCGCGCAGCTCGGCCGGGGCGTCGATGTCGACCGCGACGCCAGCGTCGGCAGGCCGGGTCTCGGTGCCGGCGGCTGCGCCGGCCTGCGCCTCGCCCTTCAGCGCAGCGCAGCCCGTGCCGAGCGCCAGCACGGCGGCGGCGAAGGCCGCGACGAGGGTGGACGGCCCGCGCGCGGGCGACCTCACTTGCTGAGCAGGCGCATCGCCGACTCCAGCCCCGCGATGGTGAGCGGGAACATGCGCTGGTGCGTCAGCTGCTGGATGATCGCGATGCTCTGGCGGTATTGCCACACGCCCTGGGGCTCGGGGTTGATCCACGCGTACTTGGGGAAGGCGTTGGTCAGGCGCTGCAGCCACTCGGCGCCGGGTTCCTCGTTGTTGTACTCCACGCTGCCGCCGGGCTGCAGGATCTCGTAGGGACTCATCGTCGCGTCGCCGACGAAGATCAGCTTGTAGTCCTTGTTGTACTTGCGGATGATGTCCCAGGTGGGCGTCTTCTCCGAGAAGCGGCGCCGGTTGTTCTTCCACATGAAGTCGTAGACGCAGTTGTGGAAGTAGTAGAACTCCAGGTGCTTGAACTCGCTCTTGGTGGCCGAGAACAGCTCCTCGACGCGGTGGATGTGCTCGTCCATCGTGCCGCCCACATCCATCAGCAGCAGCACCTTCACCTTGTTGTGCCGCTCGGGGATCATCTTGATGTCGAGCATGCCGGCGTTGGCCGCGGTGCTGTGGATCGTGTCGTCGAGGTCCAGCTCCAGCTCCGAGCCCTCGCGCGCGAAGCGCCGCAGCCGCCGCAGCGCGACCTTGATGTTGCGCGTGCCGAGTTCGAGCGAGTCGTCGTAGTCCTTGTAGGCGCGCTGGTCCCACACCTTCACCGCGCTGCGGTTGCGGCCCTTGTCCTGCCCGATGCGGATGCCCTGCGGGTTGTAGCCGTAGGCGCCGAACGGGCTCGTGCCGCCGGTGCCGATCATCTTGCTGCCGCCTTCGTGGCGCTTCTTCTGTTCCTCGAAACGCTTCTTCAGCGTCTCCATCAGCTCGTCCCAGCCCATCTTCTCGATCTTGGCCTTCTCTTCGGGGCTGAGTTCGAGCTCGAGGTTCTTGCGCAGCCACTCGAGCGGGATGTCCTGCGTGAAGTCGGCGAGCATCTCCACGCCCTTGAAGTAGGCCGAGAAGGCGCGGTCGAACTTGTCGAAGTGGGCTTCGTCCTTCACCAGCGACGTGCGCGCGAGGTAGTAGAAGTCGTCGACCGAGGGGCCGATCACCTCGGCCTTGATCGCCTCGAGCAGCGTCAGGTACTCCTTGACCGAGACCGGCAGCTTGGCGGCGCGCAGCGTGTAGAAGAAGTTGATCAGCATCGCGGATCGCGGCCCGCCGTCTCGCGAGCTGCTGGCCGAAGTATCGTGCAATTGCCCAGCCGCGGCCACCGGCTCGGCCGGCGGCCGCGCGCCGTGCTCAGCGCTTGGGCAACCGGCCGTAGCGCTGGGTCATCGCGATCGGGCGCTGCACGCCCAGCGCCGGGCGCGACAGCGCCAGCGGCGTTTCGCGGCCGGCGGCCACCGGACAGCTGCCGCTGCCGCGCAATTGCAGCGCCGCGGCGAGCTGGCCTTCGGCGGGGTCGCCCAGCGCGTGGTTGAGGTCGTCCGTGGCGTTGCAGCCGGGCACCGCGGCACCGGCATTGCCCACCGCGCTGGGCACGAAGCCGTCGCTGTACTCGCCGAAGCCCTTGGCGTTGACGCCCCTGAATTCCATCGGGAAATAGCTGATGCCGCAGTTGTCGGCGCCGTAGAAGCCGTAGGGCTTGCCGCAGGTGGTGCTGCCGATCAGGCGCACGTCGATGTTCACGCCGCGCAGGCCGTTGATCACGGCTTCGCTGGCCGAGCAGGTGCTGCCGCTCGCGAGCACGTAGACGCGGCTCAGGTTCAGCGTGGGCAGCGCGGCCGTGCTGGTGCAGGCGAAGGTCACGGCATCGGGCACGCACGCGGTGTTGAAGAACGGCGTGACGTCGTTCTCGGCGCTGCGCTTGTCGTTGAACAGCGTGCGCTCGAACACCATGTTCGTGGTCGGCGTGGCGCCGGCGATCATGTACGCAAGCTCGCTGGCGATGTAGACATACCCGCCGCCGTTGTAGCGCAGGTCGAGCACGAGGTCGGTGACGTTGGCGTTCTTCAGCGCCTGCATGGCGGTGATCAGCGGCTGCTCGGCGGTGAGCAGGTGGTCGTTGAAGAGCAGGTAGCCGACGTTGCTGCCGCCGACCGCCAGCACGCGGTGGTCGACCGAGGTCTGCGTGACGGTGCCCGCCGTGAGCGAGCGATCGAACACGGCGCCGTTGCGCGAGAAGCGGAAGGTGTGTGTCGCGGCCGATGACGGGAAGAGGGCGGCGTTGAGCGTGGCGACGCCGGCCGGCGTGTTGTCGTCGGCGCCCACGTTGTCGGCCAGCACCAGCGTATCGCCGCGCAGGATGCCGGCCGACGCCGCGGCCGAGCCCACATGCACGAAGGCGACGCGGATGCCGCGCGGCGCCGTGGCCGACGCGAAGTACCACTCGATGCCGTAGCCCAGCGACGCGCCGCTGTTCATCAGCTGGTCCCACGCCCGAGTCGGGTAGGTGAAGCTGAACTTGTCCCTGCGCGCGCCCGACGCCGTGGTGGCGGGCGTCTTCAGCGCCTCGAAGTAGTTGTCGAGCGAGGTGTAGACATCGTTCTCGTTGCTGTAGATGGCCGCCGCGGCGTTGACGCTGGGCACTTCGGCGTACCAGAGGTACTGGCGGTCGAAGTAGTCGCGCAGCCAGGCCTTCTCGGTGGCGAGGCTGCCGATCGACGTTGCGGCCGTGGCATCGGCGCGGTAGGGGTTGTTCGGCGAACAGGCCTGCGCCTGCACGCCCACCGGGGGGTTGTTGGCAGACTCGCCGCCCCCGCCACCGCCGCAACCGGCGATCAGCGCCGCGAGCAGGGCGGCCAGCACGCCCTTTGACGCACGCCGTGTGCCCGAGCCGTCCACGCGAGCGTTGACCATGGCCATCCTCCCAGGTTGTATCGTCGGGCGCGATTCTAGAAAGCCCGATCGGGCCCGACGGTAACCATTGGCCGCGCGCCGACGCGGCGCGCCGTGACGCAGTCCCTCAAGTGCCGGCCGGCGCAGCCGAAAACCGTGGGGCGGGCGCGGACTGCCCCGGGCGCGGCCGTCGCGGCCGGGCAGCTGTTACCGACTCCGGCCGTGAACGACACCTCGATCCTGCTCCTGGCGCTGGCGATACAGCAACTGCTGTTCGCCGTCGGCTGGGGGCTGCATGCGGGGCGCATCGAGGCCCACCGCCAGGCGCTGCTGCACTGGTCGGCGTTCTGCGCGGTGAGCGGCCTGTCGCTGTGCCTGTTTTCCGAAACAGCGCGCGAGACGTTCCCGGACCTCGCGCAGTTTCTGCGCAACGCAGGCCTGGTGCTGGCCTTCGTGGTGCTGCGCCGTGGGCTGCTGTGCTTCACGCGTCAGCCCCGGCGCGATCGCGAGCAGATGACGCTGTTCGGCGCCTATCTGGCGGTGTTGCTGCTGCTGGGCACGGGCCGCGAGATGGGCGTCGCGCGCACGGTGGTGCTCTCGGGCGTGTCGAGCTGGCTGATGCTGCGCGCCGCGATCGAGTTTCGCCGCGGGGCGGGCGCCGAGTTCGGCCGCACCGGGCTGGCGGCCGTCGGCGCGCCGATCGCGGTGGTCGGCGTGGTGATGGCAGCGCGCGCCGTGATGACGCTCGCCCGGCCCGAATCGGGCGCGGTGTCGATCACGCATGTAGGCAACTTCAACCTCGGCCTGCTGCTGACGATGGCGGCCCTTCTGGCGCTGTTCCACTTCTCGCTCGGCTTCCTGGTGATGCAGCGCATGGTGACCGAGCTGGAACACCTGTCGAGCCACGACAGCCTGACGCGGCTGTTCAACCGGCGCGCGTTCGAGCAGCGCCTGGCCGGCGAGATCGCGGCCAGCCAGCGCGCCGCAGCGCCGCTCGGGCTGCTGCTGGTCGACATCGATCACTTCAAGCGCGTCAACGACCGCTTCGGCCACCCCGCCGGCGACGCGGTGCTGCGCGAGGTGGCCGACCGGCTCGCGCAGGCGGTGCGCCGCAGCGACGTGCTCGCGCGCCTGGGTGGCGAGGAGTTCGGCGTGCTGCTGCCGTCGACCGACGCCGCCGGCATCCGCCAGGCCGCCGAACGGCTGCGCGTGGCGGTGAGCGGCCGCGCGATCGACATCGGCGACACGCCGCTCGGCGTGACGGTGAGCGTCGGCGCGTCGATGCGCCTGTCGGACGAGACCGACCCCGAGGCCATGCTGCGGCGCGCCGACCAGGCGCTGTACCGCGCCAAGGCCGAGGGCCGCGACCGCACGGTGTTCGACACGCTGGCGCAGGTGAGCGAAGCGAACGGTGCCGCCGCGGGTGTGCAGACGGCCGACGCCGTCTGACCGGCCGCGGCTCAGCGCGGCCGCTCGAGCTGCCAGGTGAGGTGGGCCCGGATCGTCGGCCACTCGGCGGCGGTGATGCTGTAGACCGCGGTGTCGCGCAGGTTGCCGTCGGCGGTGCGCTGGTGCGCGCGCAAGATGCCGTCGAGCTGCGCGCCGAGGCGTTCGATGGCGCGGCGGCTCTGCGTGTTGAGCCGGTGGGTGCGGAACTCCACCGCGATGCAGCCCAGCGCGTCGAACGCATGCCGCAGCAGCAGCAGCTTGCACTCGGTGTTCAGCGGCGTGCGCTGCACGCGCCGCGCGTACCAGGTGGAGCCGATCTCGACGCGCTTGTTCGCGGCGTCGATGTTCATGTAGGTCGTCATGCCGGCGATGCGGCCCCTTCCTTCCGATGACTCATCGAACACCGTGAACGGCAGCATCGAGCCCTTGGCCTGGAGGTCGAGCCGGCGCGCGATCTCGCGCGCCATGCCCTCGGGCGAGGGCACCGCGGTGTACCAGAGCTTCCACAGCTCGCCGTCGCGCGCGGCGTCGGCGAGGCCGGCTTCGTGCGCCGGTGACAGCGGCTCGACGCGGACGTAATTGCCGCGCAGGGTGATGGGGGCAGGCCAGTTCATCGGCGATTTCTCCGGGTCTCTTGTTGCTTCAGGCCTCGTGATGAGCGAGGCCCGAGGGCGGTACCCCGGGCCGCGCAATACCGCGCATGGTTCGAGCCAAACCGCGCGATGGAGCAGGGTGGCCCGCCTTGGTGCTTCGGGTGGAGGGGTTACGCTTCATCGCGCAGCAGCCCCATCAGTACCGTCTCGAAGTACGCCCCGTCGACGCGCATGCCGCGCTCTTTGATGCCCTCGCGCCGGAAACCCAGCGCCGTGTAGAGCTGAATGGCGGGACTGTTGTCGGCTCGGACTTCGAGATCGACTCTCTCGAGGCCGTTCGTCCAGGCCTTGGCGATGCACGCATTCAGCACGGCGCGGCCCAGTCCGCGACCCCGGAACTCCGGGAGAACGCCCATGCCAAGACTTCCTCGGTGGGCGATGCCATGACTGGCAGAGGGCACGATGTCTGCCCACGCGAGCACTCTGTCGTTCTGGACCGCCACGAACTGCGCAATTCCGCGTTCGACGTTGCTGCGGACGAACGCTTCTACCTGCTCGAGTGGAGGCGCTTCGACCATCGCGAGGTATTTCTTCTCTCTCGCAACGACGTCCAGCGCGGCGCGGAACGCTGCCGCGTGCGTGAGAGCGATCGGGACGATGGCGAGGGACATGAGCCTAACGCCATCCCAACCCGGACCGCGTCAGCGGTTGTGCCGCTGCATGAACACCAGCTTCTCGAACAGCGTCACGTCCTGCTCGTTCTTCAGCAGCGCGCCCACCAGCGGCGGCACGGCGACCTTGTCGTCCTTGCTCTGCAGCGCCTCGAGCGGGATGTCTTCGGCCACGAGCAGCTTCAGCCAGTCGAGCAGCTCGCTCGTGCTCGGCTTCTTCTTCAGCCCCGGCAGGCCGCGCACGTCGTAGAAGGTCTTCAGCGCCGCGCCGAGCAGCTCCTTCTTCAGGCCGGGGAAGTGCACGTCGACGATGCGCTTCATCGTCTCGGCGTCGGGGAACTTGATGTAGTGGAAGAAGCAGCGGCGCAGGAACGCGTCGGGCAGCTCCTTCTCGTTGTTCGACGTGATGAACACCACCGGCCGGTGCTTCGCCTTGACGAGCTCGCGCGTCTCGTAGACGTAGAACTCCATGCGGTCGAGCTCGCGCAGCAGGTCGTTGGGAAACTCGATGTCGGCCTTGTCGATCTCGTCGATCAAGAGCGCGATCGGCTGATCCGACGTGAAGGCCTGCCACAGCGTGCCGCGCACGATGTAGTTGTGGATGTCGCGCACCTTCTCGTCGCCGAGCTGGCTGTCGCGCAGCCGGCTCACCGCGTCGTACTCGTACAACCCCTGCTGCGCCTTGGTGGTGCTCTTGATGTGCCACTGCAGCAGCGGCATGTCGAGCGCAGCGGCCACTTCTTCGGCGAGCATGGTCTTGCCGGTGCCCGGTTCACCCTTCACGAGCAGGGGCCTTTTGAGCGTGATGGCCGCATTCACTGCGAGCATCAGGTCTTGTGTGGCGACGTAGGTGTCGGAGCCTTCGAATCTCATGGCGCGCGCTGCAATCGGGGGTTCGGCCCAGTATAAGGGGCCCCCTTTCGCTCGCCCGCCGTCGGCAACACCTCTCAAAGACGACCATCGACCATGAAGAACACGCTGCTTGTCTCGATCGCCTTGCTGGCCGGATCGGCCACCGCGATGGCGCAGGAGGTGTCGGGCGACGCCGGCGCCGGCGCGAAGAAGATCGCCATGTGCATCGGCTGCCACGGGCTGCCGCGCTACCAGGCGAGCTTTCCCGAGGTCTACAAGGTGCCGATGATCGCGGGCCAGAACGCCAAGTACATCGTCGCCGCGCTCAACGGCTACCGCAGCGGCGACCGCAAGCACCCCACGATGCGCGGCATCGCCGCCTCGATGACCGACCAGGACATCGCCGACGTGGCGGCCTACTACGCCGCGCTCGGCAAGGAGCCCAGCGCCACGGTGCCCGCCACGGCCGCGGCGGCACCGGCCTCGCTCGCGCCCAAGCTGGCCGCCTGCGGCGCGTGCCACGGCGCGAACTTCAACAACACCACCGACCCGGCCAACCCGCGCGTGGCCGGCCAGCATGCCGACTACCTGTACGCCGCGCTGCGCGCCTACATGACCGACCACAACCCCAACGTGGGCCGCGGCAGCGCCACGATGCGCGGCATGGTGATGCGCGAGGCCGACGGCAAGAAGATGCCGGTGTTCACCCGCGCCGAGCTCGCCGAGCTGGCGCAGTACCTGTCGAGCCTGCCCGGCGAGCTGAAGACGGTGCCGGAGTCGCGCTTCCACGCGTCGCGCTGATCCGTATCCGGCACTGATCCGCACCCGGCGCTGGGCGCGCGGCCGCGAAAGCGGCGCGTTTTCTGCCGCTGTTCGGCCGATCGCCGCTGCGCGGGCGCACCTATCGTGGCCAGGGGCCCCCGTATGGGCGCTCCATCGTGAACCCATGCTGAAGAAGATCGCCGTCTCGCAGCTGCGCCTGGGCATGCACCTGCATGCGCTGGAAGGGGCGTGGCTGAACCATCCGTTCTGGAAGACGAAGTTCGTTCTCGACGATCCGGATGATCTGCAGCGCCTGCGCGAGAGCGGCGTGGCCGAATGCTGGATCGATGCGAGCAAGGGCCTCGATGTCGAGGAGCCCGCGCTCGCCACACCGCGGCGCGACGCGCCGATCAAGGGCGGTACGCCGTCGGCGGCGGTGTCGGCTTCGTCGTCGACCTCGCCGATGCCCTCGGCCACGGCATCGCCGGCCGCGCAACCCGCGCGCGGCTTCCGCGACGAGCTGACGCATGCCGCCAGCGTGTGCCACAAGGCGCGCGGCGCCGTGCTCGAGATGTTCGGCGAGGCGCGCCTGGGCAAGGCGCTCGATACCGAGCATTGCCTGCCGCTGGTCGACGACATCGCGCGCTCGGTCTACCGCAACCCGGGCGCGCTGGTGAGTCTGGCGCGGCTGAAGACGGCCGACGACTACACGTACATGCATTCGGTGGCCGTGTGCGCGCTGATGGTCGCGCTCGGCCGCCAGCTCGGCCACGACGAGGCAGCCTGCCGCGAGGCGGGTCTCGCAGGCCTGCTGCACGATCTGGGCAAGGCCGCGATGCCGCTCGAGGTGCTCAACAAGCCGGGCAAGCTGACCGACGACGAGTTCGCCGTCATGAAGACGCACCCCGTGCGCGGCCACGAGATGCTGCAGGAGGCGCGCGGCGCGCCGCCGGCGGCGCTGGAGGTCTGCCTGCACCACCATGAGCGCATCGACGGCAGCGGCTATCCCCATCAGCTGCAGGGCGACGCCTTCACGCCGCTGGCGCGCATGGGCGCGGTGTGCGACGTGTACGACGCCGTGACCTCGAACCGGCCCTACAAGGCCGGCTGGGACCCGGCCGTGTCGATCGCGCGCATGGCATCGTGGAAGGGCCACTTCGACGAGTTCGTCTTCGCCGCCTTCGTCAAGAGCCTGGGCATCTACCCCACCGGCTCGCTGGTGCGGCTGCATTCGCAGCGTCTGGCGGTGGTGGTGGAGCAGAACCCGCAGGCGCTGGTGTCGCCGCAGGTGAAGGCCTTTTTCTCGCTGCGCACGCAGATGCCGATCACGCCGCAGCCGATCGACCTCGCAGCGCGCGGGTGCAGCGACCGCATCGTCGACCGCGAAGACCCGCGACGCTGGAACTTCGCGCACCTCGACGAGCTGTGGGCCGGCGCCGAGGCGCTGAAGCGCTGAGCGGCGGGCCGCAGGCTTCGGACGATGATCGGCCGGCGTTTCCGGCGTTGCGTTGCGGGTACAGAAATCTGTATAATCGCACGATGAAGACCACGCTGGATCTCAACGATCAGCTTCTCGCCGACGCCAAAGCGCTCGCGGCCCAGCAGCGCACGAGCCTGACGCGCCTGATCGAGGAAGGGCTGCAACTGCGACTTCGCGCGAAAGCCGCTTCCGCGAAGCAGCGGCGAGTCCGCCTGCCGGTGTTCAAGGGCCGTGGCGGTCTGGTGGCGGGCGTCGATCCGCTGAGCAACAAGGCTCTGCTCGAGGCCCTGGGCGATGACGCCTGATGTCAACGTGCTCGTCGCTGCTTCGCGCGCCGATCACCCGCATCACGCTGTGGCCCGGGCCTGGCTCGAAGAGGCCATCGATGCGACCGGTGCCGGTGCGGTCTTCACGCTGTTGCCGATGGTGCTGGCCAGTTTCTTGCGCCTGGTGACCAGCCCGAAGATTTTTCATCTGGCAACACCGGTCGAAGATGCCGTGGCGTTCGTCGATGCGCTGCTGGCGTCGCCCGGCGTGCAACTGGCGGTCCTGGGTCCGGAGTGGCCGAGACTGCGGCAACTCTGCCTCGACAAGCAACTGCGCGGCAACGATCTGCCCGATGCTTGGCTGTCGGCGGCGGTAGCGCATTTGGGCGAGCACCTCGTCAGCTTCGATCGAGACTTCAGGAAGTTGCTGTCGCGCGGCCAGTTCACCCTCCTCGCACCCGCATAGCGGGCGCCGGCCGTGCAGTCGATCCGTATCTAGTGCGGCGCATCCACCCCGCCCGCCAGATCGTCGAGGATCGGGCAGTCGGGCCGCGCGTCGCCGTGGCAGCAGTGCGCCAGGTGCGCCAGCGTGCGCTGCATCGCGCTCATCTCGTCGATGCGGCGCTGCAGGTCGGCCACGTGCGCGAGCGCGATGCGCTTGACGTCGGCGCTGGCGCGGCGGCGGTTGCGCCACAGGCCCAGCAAGGTGCCGATCTCGCTCATCGAGAAGCCGAGGTCGCGCGCGCGGCGGATGAAGCGCAGCGTGTGCACGGCGGCCTCGTCGTACTGGCGATAGCCGGCCTCGGTGCGCGGCACCTTCGGCAGCAGGCCGAGGCTCTCGTAGTGGCGGATCATCTTGGCTGACACGGCCGAGGCCTGGGCGGCCTGCCCGATGTTCATCGTGAATCCTCCGGATGCCAGCGCCGCAGCAGCAGCGCGTTGGTGACCACGCTGACGCTCGAGGCTGCCATCGCCGCGCCGGCGATCACCGGGTTCAGGTAGCCGAGGGCAGCCAGCGGAATGCCGATCACGTTGTAGGCGAAGGCCCAGAACAGGTTCTGCCGGATCTTGGCCACCGTGCGGCGCGACAGATCGATGGTGTGCGCCACCAGCATCGGGTCGCCGCGCAGCAGCGTCACGCCGGCGGCCTGCATCGCGGCGTCGGTGCCGAGCGTGCGGCCGGCCTCGTCGATGCCGGCCATCGCGATGCCCACGTCGGCGGCGGCGAGTGCCGGCGCGTCGTTGATGCCGTCGCCCACCATCGCCACCTTGCCGCCCTCAACGCCGCCACGTGCGTTGCCGCCTGTGCCGCCCGATTCGCGCAGCGACGCCACCACCTGCGCCTTGTCGGCCGGCAGCACCTCGGCGCGCACGTCGTCGATGCCCAGCGCGCGGCCCACCGCGGCGGCGGCGCCGGCGTTGTCGCCGCTGATCAGCAGCGTCTTCACGCCGAGCGCCTTCAGCCGCGCGATCGCCGCGGCGGCGCCGGGCTTGGGCGCATCGCCGAAGGCCAGCAGTGCGCGCACGCGCGGCGGCGCACCGTCGCGCAGCTCGGCGAGCCACGACACCGTGCGCCCCTGCGTCTGCAGCTCATCGGCCCGGGCGGCGAGGGCGCTCGCTTCGGCGCCCAGCTCGCGCATCAGCCGCACGCTGCCGAGGCGCAGCACGCGGCCGCCCACCACGCCGCCGATGCCGCGGCCGGCGATGGCCTGCACGTCGGTGGCCGCGGCGACCGCGGCGCCCGGCGGCAGCGCCTGCAGCACGGCGCGCGCGAGCGGGTGTTCGCCGCCGGACTGCAAGGCGGCGGCATCGGCGAGCGCGGCATCGCGCGACTCGCCGTCGGCCACGATCACCTCGACCAGCCGCGGCCGGCCCTCGGTGAGCGTGCCGGTCTTGTCGAAGGCCACGGTGCGCACGGCGTGGGCAAGCTCGAGCGCCTGCGCGTCCTTGATCAGGATGCCGAAGCGCGCCGCGCGGCCGGTGCCCACCATGATGGCGGTGGGCGTGGCCAGGCCGAGCGCGCACGGGCAGGCGATCACCAGCACCGCCACCGCGCGCAGCAGCGCCTGCGACGGCGCGGCGCCCGCCAGCCACCACAGCGCGAAGGTGAGCGCGGCCACCGCCACCACCGCCGGCACGAACACCGCGGCCACGCGGTCGACCAGGCGCTGGATCGGCGCCTTGTGCGCCTGCGCCGATTCCACCAGCCGCACGATGCGCGCGAGCGTGCTCTCGGCACCGAGCGCGGTGACGCGAACGGCGAGCAAGCCCTCGGCATTCACCGCGCCGCCGGTCACCGCATCGCCGGCCTGCCGTGCCACCGGCAGGCTCTCGCCGGTGATCAGCGACTCGTCGACATGGCTTGCTCCTTCGGTCACCGTGCCGTCGGCGGGGATGCGCTCGCCCGGGCGCACGATCACCACATCGCCCTGCTGCAGCTGCGCGATCGGGATCTCCTGCTCCGCGCCGTCGCGGCGCACGCGCGCGGTGGCGGGGCGCAGCGCGTTGAGGGCGCGGATGGCGTCTGTGGTCTGCCGCTTGGCGCGCGACTCCAGCCACTTGCCCAGCAGCACCAGCGTGATCACCACCGCGGCCGACTCGAAGTACAGGTGCGGCATCGCGCCGGGCTCGCGCAGCCACTGCACCACACTGAGGCCATAGGCCGCGCTGGTGCCGATGGCCACCAGCAGGTCCATGTTGCCGCTGCCGGCGCGCAGTGCGTGCCAGCCGGCGCGGTAGAAGCGCGCGCCGAGCCAGAACTGCACCGGCGTGGCGAGCAGGAACTGCGCGAGCGCGGGCAACATCCAGTGCACGCCGAACAGCTCGCCGATCATCGGCAGCACCAGCGGCGCCGACAGCGCTGCGGCGAGCGCCACGCGCTGCGCTTCACCGAGGGCAGGGCGCTTCGCCGTCGCGTCGCCGGGTGCGCTCAAGTCACGGCCCTCGTAGCCGGCACGCTGCAGCGCGGCGAGCAGCGCGGGCGTGGGTGCCGCGCCGGCCAGCCGCGTCACCTGCGCCTGCTCGGTGGCGAGGTTGACCTGAGCCGCCATCACGCCGGGCACCTTGGCCAGCGCGCGTTCGACGCGGGCCACGCAGCTGGCGCAGGTCATTCCCGTGACGGCGAGCGTGACCGATTCGCTCGGCACGTTGTAGCCGGCACGGTGCACCGCGTCGGCGAGCGTCTGCGCGGGCACCGGCGCAGCCAGCTCCACTTTGGCGCGCTCGGTGGCGAGGTTCACGCTCGCCGTGCGCACGCCGGGCACCTTGGCCAGCGCGCGCTCGACCCGCGCCACGCAGGAGGCGCAGGTCATGCCCTCGATCGGCAGGCTCAGCGCGGCAGCATCATCCATGGAAGCCGAGCTTAGACCTTGCCATCATGGCAAGGTCAACCCCGCTCGAGAAACCCCGGCCGCGTCCGGCGCCCGGGCTTGACCTTGCCATGCGGGCAAGGTCTAAGCTGTGCGCCGTCGTACCCACCTCAGGAGCCCGCCGTGATCGAACTCAAACTCCCCGACATGACCTGCGGCCACTGCGCCCGCACCGTGACGCAGACCGTGCAGAAGGTCGATGCCCAGGCCAAGGTCGAGATCGACCTGCCGACGCACCTGGTGCGCATCGAATCGTCGCGCGAGCGCGATGCCTTCGCCAAGGCGCTCACCGAGGAAGGCTACGCACCGGCGACGTAGCACACCATAGCACTCGGTGCTATACTGAGCGCTATCGTTTGCCGTGGAGAGCAGCCGGCTTGACGGTCTTCAAGACGAAGTGGTTCGACCGCTGGGCACGGAAGGAAGGCTTGGCCACGCGGAGCCTGTGCGCTGCGGTACGCGAGATGTCTCGTGGCCTGATCGATGCCGACTTGGGTGGCGGCCTCTTCAAGAAGCGCGTCGCCCGCGCCGGTCAGGGCAAGAGCAGTGGCTGGCGAACGCTGGTCGCCACGAACCGCGCGAGCCGCTGGTTCTTTGTCTATGGTTTCGCGAAGAACGAGCGCGGCAACATCGACGCAGACGAGGAAGAAGCCTTGAAGAAGCTGTCGACGCACCTGCTGTCCCTGACAGCGCAGGCGTTGGGCAAGGCGGCGCGTGCGGGTGAATTGACCGAGGTGAACTGCGATGCGGAAGACTAAGTCCCCGATCCTGGCAGCGGTGCATGAGACTGCCAAAGGTCTGCACCAGGCCGGTGTGATGGATCAGATCACGCTGCGCGAATTCGACCAGTTCTGCGCGCCGCCTGTCGCGCCGCTGGGGCCAGAGCAGATCAAGCGCATCCGCGAGGCGTCGCGTGTCAGCCAGGCTGTCTTCGCCCGACTACTGAACACGAGTCTGTCGACTGTTCAGAAGTGGGAGGTCGGTCAGAAGCGACCGACGGGCACCGCGCTGAAACTCCTGCACCTCGTGCGCAAGCGTGGCCTGGAGGTCATCGCAGCCTGAGACCCGCAGGTCAGTGGCCGCGCTACGCCGTCGCCCGCCGCCGCACGCAATCGAGGTACGCCTGCCCATCGGGCGGCGTGCCGTTGCGCTGCGAGGCCCAGATCATCTCGCCGAGGCATTCCATCGCCTGGTGGTGAGCGTCGTGCAACGAGTCGAGCCGCGCCGCCAGCGCTTCCACCGCGGCGCGGATGCCGGCGGGCTGGTCGATCGAGCACTGCTCGCTGATCGACAGGTGCATCGCCAGGTGCAGGAACGGGTTGGTGCGCGCGTCGTCGACGGTGTAGCTCGCGGCGAGGGCGGCGTCGAGGTCGGCGAGGTCGGCGTCGTACTCGGGGTGCTCGGCGATCCACAGCGCGGCCAGCGTTTCCATCGCGTCCATCGCCGCGCCGTCGCGGCGCTTGCGCCAGGCCGCGCAGAAGAATCGACGCACGTCATGCTGCGAGGGGGTGAACATCCGACAATTGTCCGCTTTGACTCCCGCACGCGCGGCAGCGGAGAACCATGCCCATGCAGACCAGCACCGAAGCGCTCTTCACCGAGGCACGCACGCCGCGTGCCTTTCTCGACACCCCGGTGTCCGACGACACGCTGCGCCAGCTCTACGAGCTGCTCAAGTTCGGCCCCACGGCGGCCAACTGCTGCCCGGCGCGCTTCGTCTTCGTGCGCACGCCGGCCGAGCGCGAGCGCCTGGCGCAGTGCGTGAACCCGGGCAACCAGGCGCGCGTGCGCGCGGCGCCGGTGACGGTGGTGATCGGCATGGACATGACGTTCTACGAGCAGCTGCCCAAGCTGTACCCGCAGGCCGACGCGCGCTCGTGGTACGTCGGCAAGCCCGAGGCCATCGCCCGCGAGGCGCTGCGCAGCGGCAGCCTGCAGGCGGCCTACCTGGTCATCGCGGCGCGCGCGCTGGGGCTAGATGCCGGGCCGATGGGCGGCATCGATGCGGCGAAGGTCGACGCCGCGTTCTTTGCCGGCACGCAGGTGAAGAGCCACATGGTGTGCTGCCTCGGCCGCGCCGACGCGTCGGCGCAGAAGCCGCGCAACCCGCGCCTGGCGTTCGACGAAGCGTGCCGGCTGGTCTGAGCCGATGCTCGTGAGCCGGTCGCCGGGCCACCGCGCTTGATCACCGACCCCGCCTTCTACGCCGTGGCGGTGCCCGCGGCGCTGCTGGTGGGCATCGGCAAGGCCGGCATTCCCGGCGGGCTGGGCATGCTCGCGGTGCCGTTGATGGCGCTCAGCATTCCGGTGCCGGCGGCGGCGGCGATCGTGCTGCCGCTGCTCACGGTGGGCGATCTGTTCGGCCTGGCGGCGCTGATCCGCCAGCGCGAGCGCGCGCTGCTGCGCACGCTGCTGCCGTCGGGGCTGGTGGGCATCGTGATCGGCCTCGGGCTGTTCCACGTGCTGAGCGCGCGCGCGATGGGCGGCTTCGTCGGCGTGATGACGCTGCTGTTCCTCGTGCAGCGCGCGCTCGTCAAGCCGTCGGCGCAGGCGCGCGCGATGCCGCGCTGGGCCGGCGTGCTGGCCGGCACCGTGTCGGGCGTGACGAGCTTCGCCGCGCATGCCGGCGGGCCGCCGATCAGCATGTACCTGCTGCCGATGAAGCTCGCGCCCACGGTGTTCGCCGCCACCGGCGCAGTGTTCTTCGCCGCCATCAACGCGTCGAAGTGGCTGCCCTACGCGTGGCTGGGGCTGATCGACTGGACCAACATGTCCACCGCGCTGGTGCTCGCGCCCTGCGCGGCGGCGGGCGTGGCCATCGGCGTGTTCGTGCTGCGGCGGCTGCCGGCGCTGTGGTTTTACCGGCTGGTGTCGGTGGGCCTGTTCGTCACCGGCGTCAAGCTGATCTGGGACGCGCTGCGCTGAGCAGCCTCGTTGCTAGGGAGATGCTGCGCAGCGTCGCGTTTTCGCCGCAGTCGCTCTGTTGCGCCCCGTTACCATAGCCCGGTTCGGGATCCGGCGCGCGGACCCGGGAAAACGAGCGGAGGCTGCATGCCGGTGATCGTCGTCGCCAACCCCAAGGGCGGGGCGGGCAAGAGTACCTTGGCCACCAACGTGGCCGGGCTGTATGCGTACCGCGGCCATGCGGTGATGCTGGGCGACGTCGACCGCCAGCAGTCGGCGCGGCAGTGGCTGGCGCTGCGCCCGGCCAACGTGCCGCGCATCAAGGGCTGGGACGTGATCGGCGAGTCCACGCTCAAGCCGCCGGCCGGCATCACCCACGTGGTGATCGACACGCCCGCCGGCTTCACCGGCAAGGTGATGGACAACGTGCTGCGCGTGGCCGACCGCGTGCTGGTGCCGCTGCAACCGAGCCTGTTCGACATGCAGGCCACGCATGCCTTCCTGCACGAGCTGCGCAGCCACAAGCGCGCCGCCGAGTTCCAGGTGGCGCTGGTGGGCATGCGCGTCAAGGACCACACCATCTCCAACGACCAGCTGCACCAGTTCCTCGGCAAGCTGAGCCTGCCGGTGCTGGGCTACCTGCGCGACACGCAGAACTACGTGCAGCTCGCCGCGCGCGGCCTGACGATCTGGGACGTCGCCCCCGGCCGCGTCGAACGCGACCTCGAGCAATGGAAGCCGCTTGCCTCATGGCTGCTCACGCACTGACGCACATCGCGCACCTCGGCTCGCTGGCCACCCGCGTGGGCCAGGAGATCGCGGTGAGCGACTGGATCGCGGTCGACCAGCCGATGATCGACCTCTTCGCCGACGCCACCGGCGACCACCAGTGGATCCACGTCGACGCCGAGAAGGCCGCGCAGGGCCCGTTCGGCCGCACGATCGCGCACGGCTTTCTCACGCTGTCGCTGCTGCCGCGGATGGCGGCCTCGGCGCTGCACATCGACGACGTGCGCATGGGCATCAACTACGGCCTCAACCGCGTGCGCTTCCCGTCGCCGGTGCCGGTGGACAGCCGCGTGCGCGGCCACTTCAAGCTGCTCGCCTACGAGGCCGTCGCCGGCGGCGCGCAGCTCACCTTCGAGGTGACGATGGAGCGCGAGGGCAGCGACAAGCCGGTGTGCGTGGCCGAATCGCTGTCGCGCCGATTCGTGTAACGCGCCGGTCGGCGGTAGCATCGGCGCTGCCTGCCCTGCAGCGCGCCCGCACGGAGCTTCCACGATGAAGGTGCTGCTCGTCGACGACCATCCGCTGATCCTCACGGCACTGCAGGCCGTGATCCAGGGCCTGGGCGACGACGTCACCGTCTACGGCGTGGCGAGCGCGGACGAGGCGCGCAAGGCGCTCGCGCGCGACCCCGACTTCGACCTCGCGCTGCTCGATCTCGCACTCGGCGAGGTCGACGGCTTCGAGGTGCTGGCCGAGATGCGCAGCAAGTACCCGGCGATGCCGGTGGTGGTGGTGTCGGCCACCGAGCGGCAGGTCGACGTGATCCGCGCCATCGACATGGGCGCGATGGGCTTCGTGCCCAAGCGCGCCAGCAATCGCGACCTGTTCGACGCGCTGCGCATGGTGATGAGCGGCGGCGTCTACATCCCGCCGATGATGCTGGGCCTGCCGTCGCCCGCACCGGGCGGCGACACCGTGCCCTCGGTGATGCGCCGCGTGCCCGAGCCGGAGCTGCCGGCGCCCGAGCCGACGCAGAAGGTGCGCAGCTTCGAGTCGCTCGGCCTCACGCCGCGGCAGGCCGACGTGCTCGCGCTGCTGCTGCAGGGCCTGCCCAACAAGCTGATCGCGCGCGAGCTCAAGCTCTCGGTCGAGACGGTGAAGGACCACGTCGCCGCCGTGCTGCGCGCGCTCAACGTCAACTCGCGCACGCAGGCCGTGCTCGCCGTGAGCCAGATGACGCAGGCCAACCCCGGCCTGGCCACGTGGCGACCGAGCACGCACCGGTGACTCCCCCCGGGGAGCAGCGGCCGCGGCCGGGCGAGGCCGGCTCCGCGGCGGTCGCCGTGCTGGCGGCGCCGGGAGCGCTGACCGATCGCGTGCGCGCGCTGATGTCGTACGCCGGCACCACCACGCTGAGCTACCTGCTGGCGGGGCTCACGCTGGCGTGGCTGTTCCACCGTGCCGTGGCCGGCCCGATCCTGTGGGGCTGGGCGGCCGTGTTCGCGCTGGTGGTGCTCTGGCGCGCCGTGGTGGCGCGGGCCTACGGCCGCGCGCAGCCGGCAGACGACCTGGCCAGCCTTGCCTGGCTGCGGCGCTGGAACCTCGGCACGCTGGCCTCGGGCGCGCTGTGGGGCGTGACGGGCTGGGTCTTCTACGGCCAGGGCGAGGTGCTGCACCACATGGCGATGGTGATGATCATCTTCGCCTTCTGCGTCGGCTCGACGCCGATGTTGGGCTGGCAGCGCACGATCTTCCTCGCCTACGTGGGCCTGAGCCTGGCGCCGACGCTGGCGCGCATCGTGATGGTGGGCGGCCCCGGCAGCACCGGGCTGATCGTGGCGTCGGTGCTGATCACGGCGATGACGATCCGGCTCGGCCGCAACTACCGCGACACCTTCGGCGAGCTGGTGGAGCTGAAGGCCAAGGCCCAGGGCCTCGCGGCGCAGCTGCGCGCCGAGAGCCAGGCCGCCGAGGCCGCGCGCCGCGAGGCCGAGCTGGCCAACCGCGCCAAGACGCAGTTCTTCGCCGCCGCCAGCCACGACCTGCGCCAGCCGCTGCATGCGCTGGGCCTGTTCGCCGAGGCGCTGCGCCAGAAGAGCAAAGACGACGAGACGATGCACCTCATCAACAGCATCAACTCGTCGGTCGACGCGCTCGACGGCCTGTTCGGCGAGCTGCTCGACATCACCAAGATCGACGCCGGCGGCGTGGAGCCGCGGCCCACCGACTTCGAACTCGACGAGGTGTTCCGCAAGCTCAAGCTGCACTTCGAGCCGATCGCCTTCGAGAAGGGCCTCGCGCTGCGCTTTCGCGGCGGCAGGCGCTTCGCCTACGCCGACCCGCTGCTCGTCGAGCGCGTGCTGCGCAACCTGACGTCCAACGCGATCCGCTACACCGACGACGGCGGCGTGCTGGTGGCCGCGCGGCTGCGCGGCGGCAGGCTGCTGCTGCAGGTGTGGGACAGCGGCGTGGGCATCCCCGAGGCCGACCTGGAGCGCGTGTTCGACGAGTTCGTGCAGTTGCCGGGTGCCAGGGCCACGCCCGGGCCGCACCAGCGCAAGGGGCTGGGGCTGGGGCTGGCGATCGTGCAGCGCCTGGCGCGGCTGATGAACGCGCCGCTCGCGCTGCGCTCCACGCCGGGGCGCGGCAGCGTGTTCACGCTGGAGCTGCCGCTCGGCAGGGCGCCGTCGGCGGCCTCGGCGCCGCCGGTATCACCGCGCGCGCTCGGCCTCACGCTCGACAAGCGGCTGGTGGTGATGGTCGAGGACGACCCGGCGGTGAAGAGCGGCCTCGAGGTGCTGCTCAAGAGCTGGGGCGCCAGCGTGATCGGCTTCGACACGCTGCAGGCCTGCCAGGCCTGGGCCCGCGCGGCCGAGCCGTCGATGCTGCAGCCCGACCTGATCATCGCCGACTACCGGCTCGAATCGGGCCACACCGGCGTGGAGGCGATCCGCGCGCTGCGCGAGATGCTCGACCGCCCGATCCCGGCGATCGTGGTCACCGGCAGCGTGCTGTCGAGCCACGAACGCGAGGCGCACGACCACGACTTCCATCTGCTGCTCAAGCCGGTGGTGCCGAACAAGCTGCGGGCGATGATCGCGTTCAAGCTGGGGGTTCGTTAGCGCTGACGTTGAGCGGCGGTGCATGTTGACCGTGTGGCGGCGCAAAGGCGGGCTCGGGCAGGCCTGGGCGCTTCGATGAGGCGCCCCTGCGCTTCGCTCCGGGGTGCCCTGCGATGCTCGGCGGGCGAAGGCGGCTGCGGAACTCGCCCTCGCACGGCCGTGACGCCGCTCGCGCGGCGCCACTGTGCTCGGAGCTCGAAGTCCTCGCCGTCCCATCGCCTTACGGCGATGGGCAACCTTCGCCCGCCTGCGCTTCTCGGCGCCTCATAGGCGCGCCCAGTCCTGCCCGAGCCCGCCTTTGCAGGGCACCGCTCGTTGCCTGCGTCAAAGGCAGCGAGCGTGGCAGCGCGCCAGTTCAACTCGGCTGATACGCCAACCGCACGTAGATCGGCGCGAACGCCTCCGCCTGCGTCACCTCGAGCAGGCTCTCGCGGGCGAGTTCGAGCAGGGCGATGAAGGTCACCACCATCACCGGCGAGCCGGCATGGGTGTCGAACAGGTCGTGGAACTCCACGAAGCGCTGGCCCTGCAGCTTGCGCAGCACGATGCTCATGTGCTCGCGCACCGAGAGCTGCTCGCGCGTGATGTGGTGGTGCGCCTTGAGGTTGGCGCGGCGCGAGATGTCGGCCCAGGCATCGCGCAGCTCCTGCGGCGTCACCACCGGCAGCCGCTCCAGCTGGCCCTGCGGCACCGCCACCAGCGCGCGCAGGAAGTCGCGGCCCAGCAGCGGCAGCGCGTCGAGCTGCGCCGCGGCGAGCTTCATCTGCTCGTATTCGAGCAGACGGCGCACCAGCTCGGCGCGCGGGTCGGCGGGCTCCTTGCCGTCGTCGGTCCGGCGCGCCGGCAGCAGCATGCGCGACTTGATCTCGATGAGCATCGCCGCCATCAGCAGGTATTCGGCGGCCAGCTCCAGGTTGCGCGAGCGGATCTGCTCGACGTAGTCGAGGTACTGCCTCGTCACATCCGCCATCGGGATGTCGAGGATGTTGAAGTTCTGCCGCCGGATCAGGTACAGCAGCAGATCGAGCGGGCCCTCGAACGCTTCGAGGAACACCTCGAGCGCATCGGGCGGGATGTACAGGTCCTGCGGCAGCGCGAACAGCGGCTCGCCGTACAGCCGCGCGACCGCGACGTTGTCAACCGGCAACGCGGCGTCGGCGGCGGGCGCGGCGTCTGCCAGCGCGGCGATGTCGGTCACGGCCGGCTCAGGGAAAAGATGACTAGGGTCTGTTGTCAACAGACCCTAGGACCGATCGGTCTGGTAGACGTAGGGCCGCTGCGGCACGCGCGCGGCGCGGTAGTCGGACTGTGCGTCGCGGTCGATCGGCCGGTCCCACAGCAGGTCGCGGCCGGCGCGCTGCTCGGCCTCGAGCGTCGGGCGCCGGGACTTCAGCTCTTCGATGAACCGGGTGACGTCGCTCTTGTAGGGTTTCCAGAAGAAGTGCATGGCAGGCACAATCGCGAGAATGAACACATCATTCTACCGAGTGCAACTTTCGAGAGTCTTCCTGATGGGCCTGCTGGCATCGCTGGTGGCGCTGTTCGGCTGCGACGCCAAGCGCATCGCCAAGCTGGAAGAGGGCGTGTCCACCGAAGCCGACGTGCGCAAGCAGTTCGGCGACCCGGTCGACGTCGTCACCGCGGCCGACGGCTCGCGCACGCTCGAATACCCGCGCCAGCCCGAAGGCTGGACCAACTACTTCATCACCATCGGCGCCGACGGCAAGATGAGCGCGCTGCGCCAGGTGCTTTCCGAGCCGTACTTCGCCAAGGTCAAGGCCGGCATGGACAAGGCCGAGATCGCCAAGCTGCTCGGCCGCCCGGCCAAGAAGCAGAGCTACGCGATGAAGAAGGACGAGGAAGTCTGGGAGTGGCGCTACCAGGCGGGCGGCACGGCCAACAAGGTGTTCAACGTCACCTTCGACGCCGCGGGCAAGGTCATCGCCGCGGCCAGCGCCGACGACCCGCGCGACACGCAAGGCGGCGGGCCGTCGTCGAAGTAACTTCGACGTAGCGCCGGGCTCTGCCGGCGCGCCTCAGGCCGCGTCCTGCGCCTGCAGCGCGGCAGTCACGGTGGGCACGATGTTCTCGGGCCCGATCACCTGCTCGAAGCCCGAGCGCCGCATCAGCGACAGCGGCTGCTCGTTCACGTTGGCCAGCACCAGCGCCACGTTGCGCGTCTGCAGCGCGCGGTAGAGCTGCTGCAGCGCGTCGAGGCCCGAGGTGTCCATCGAGATCAGGCGGTGCATCTCGAGCACCACGCAGCGCGCGTCGCCGGCCACCTGCGCCGGCAGCGCCTCGATCTTGCCGACGGCGCCGAAGAACAGCGAGCCGAACAGCTCGAACACCTGCACGCCCGGCGGCGGCGTCTGGCCGTCTTCGCCGGTGGCCAGCGGCTGCACGCGAAACAGCGTGCCCATGCGGTAGATGAAGAACGCGCAGGCCAGGATCAGCCCGACCTCGACCGCCACCGTGAGGTCGAACACGACCGTCAGCACGAACGTGCCGACGAGGATGGTGCGGTACTGGTTGCTGAACTGCCGCAGGCGCGCGAACTCGTGCCACTCGCCCATGTTCCACGCCACGAACAGCAGGATGCCGGCCAGCACCGCGAGCGGCACGTGCGCGGCCAGCGGCGCGGCCACCAGCACGATGGCCAGCAGCGCCAGCGCATGCACGATGCCGGCCACCGGCGAGGTGGCGCCGGCGCGCAGGTTGGTCACCGTGCGCGCGATGGTGCCGGTGGCCGGGATGCCGCCGAAGAACGGCGACACGAAGTTCGCCACGCCCTGCGCCATCAGCTCCTGGTTGGGGTCGTGCCGCTCGAGATGCGTGGCCATGTTGTCGGCGATGCGCGCGCACATCAGCGACTCGATCGCGCCCAGCATCGCGATGGTGATCGTGGGGATCAGCAGCTGCTTGGCCGAGTCCCAGCTGAACGGCGGCAGCGCCAGCGAAGGCAGGCTGGCCGGGATGCCGCCGAAGCGCGTGCCGATGGTCTCCACCGGCAGCTTCAGGTAGTACGCCAGCGCGCTCATCGTGATCAGCGTGACCACCGGCCCCGGGATGCGCGCGGCGGTGCGCAGCGTGCGGCCCTCGAGCAGGTGCTCGGGCAGCAGGCGGCCCGAGAACAGCTTGGGCCACACGAACATGCCGACGAAGGTGATCGCGCCGAGCGCGAAGGCATGGATGTTGAAGCTGCGCGCATGCGTCACCAGCACCTGGATCTGCGCGAAGAAGTCGCCCGGCATCTTCGCGATGGGCAGGCCGAACAGGTCACGCAGCTGCGACAGCCCGATCAGCACCGCGATGCCGTTGGTGAAGCCGATGACGATCGCCACCGGCACGTAGCGCACCATCGCGCCGAGCTTGAGCGCGCCGATCGCGAACATCAGGATGCCGGCCAGCGCGGTGGCGATCAGCAGGTTGGTCAGCCCGTAGCGCTCGACGATGCCGTAGACGATGACGATGAAGGCGCCCGCCGGCCCGCCGATCTGCACGTGCGAGCCGCCGAGCGCGCTGATCAGGAAGCCGGCCACGATCGCGGTGATCAGGCCCTGCTCGGGCTTGACGCCCGAGGCGATGCCGAAGGCCATCGCCAGCGGCAGCGCCACCACGCCCACCGTGATGCCGGCGGCGAGATCCTTGAAGAAGCGCTCGCGGTCGTAGTCCTGCAGGGCCTCGATCAGCCGCGGGCGAAAGGCGTGCAGGTCGATCATGCGCATCAGCGCCGGCGCCGGGCCACGGGCCGCGCGGCAGCGCGCGCCGGCACCGGCGTGCCGCTGGGCACGTAAGACACGCCGTGCGCCGCCAGGTATTCGCGGATCAGCTGCCGCACCACCTGCGAGGGTGTCTTGTCCTGCTGCGCGCACAGCGCTTCGAACGCGGCCTTCTTGGCCGGGTCGATCAGCAGCGTGAGCCGGGAGGTTTTCAGTTCCATGTGAATCACATGTGCATGTGACGCACATTATATGCGCATACGGCTGGGGCGCGAACGCAAGACCGCAGCCCGTGCGCCGACGGCCGTCGGGCGAGGGTGTGACGTGCGATCCGGCCGGCGGTGCGCGTCAGCGCACGCGCAGCCCCGGCTGCGCGCCGGGCCAGGGCTCGAGCACGTACAGCCCCGGGTGGGTCTTCTCGTCGGCGTGGCTGGCGGCCAGCACCATGCCTTCGGAGACGCCGAACTTCATCGTGCGCGGCGCGAGGTTGGCCACCACCACGGTGAGCTTGCCGGCGAGCTGCTCGGGGGCGTAAGCCGAGGCGATGCCGCTGAACACCTGGCGCGTGCGGCCTTCGCCGACGTCGAGCGTGAGTTTCAGCAGCTTGGTGCTGCCCTCCACGCGCTCGGCGGCGACGATCCTGGCGATGCGCAGGTCGATCTTCGCGAAATCGGCGATGCCGATCTCGGCGGCGAGGGCTTCACCGCCGGGCAGCGGCGCGGCCGGCTCGGCGGGCGCGGCGGGCGGCGCGAACAGCGCATCGAGCTGCGCCGGGTCCACGCGCTGCATCAGGTGCTTGAACTCGCCGATGCGGTGCGCGCCGAGCGCGCGCTGCGCGTCGGCGAAGTCGAGCGCGCCGACCTGCAGGAACGCCTCCACCCGCGCGGCCAGCGCCGGCAGGATCGGTTTGAGATAGATCGTCAGCACGCGGAAGGCCTCGATGCACACGCTGCACACGTCGTGCAGCGCGGCCTCCTGCTCCTTGTGCTTGGCCAGCTCCCAGGGCTTGTGCTGGTCGACGTATTCGTTCACGCGGTCGGCCAGCAGCATGATCTCGCGCACGGCCTTGCCGTATTCACGCGTGTCGTACAGCTCCTCCACCGTCGTGCGATGCGCGCGCAGGCCGTCGAGCAGCGCGCGGCCCTCGACGCCGAGGTCGCGCGAGAGCATGCCCTTGAAGCGCTTGCCGATGAAGCCGGCGGCGCGGCTGGCGATGTTGACGTACTTGCCCACCAGATCGGCATTCACGCGGGCGATGAAATCGTCGGGGTTGAACTCGATGTCCTCCACGCGCGCGTTCAGCTTGGCGGCGATGTAGTAGCGCAGCCATTGCGCGTCGAGCCCGAGCTCCAGGTAGCGCAGCGGGCTGATGCCGGTGCCGCGGCTCTTGCTCATCTTGTCGCCGCCCACGGTGATGAAGCCGTGTACGTACACGTTGTCGGGCACCTTGCGGCCCGAGAAGTGCAGCATCGCCGGCCAGAACAGCGTGTGGAAGGTGACGATGTCCTTGCCGATGAAGTGCACCTGGCGCACGCCGGGGTCGGCGAGGTAGGCGTCGACGTCGTGCCCGCGGCGGGTGAACAGGTTCTTCAGCGACGCCAGGTAGCCGATCGGCGCGTCGAGCCAGACGTAGAAGTACTTGCCCGGCGCGTCGGGGATCTGGATGCCGAAGTACGGCGCGTCGCGGCTGATGTCCCAGTCGCCGAGCGCGGTCTTGCCGTCGGCGTCCTCGGCGAACCACTCCTTGACCTTGTTGGCGACCTCGGTCTGCAGCTTGCCGTCCTGCGTCCAGTTCTTCAGGTACTCGACGCAGCGCGGGTCCGACAGGCGGAAGAAGTAGTGCTCGCTCGAGCGCAGCTCGGGCTTCGCGCCGGTGAGCACCGACTTGGGGTTCTTCAGCTCGGTGGGCGCGTAGACCGCGCCGCAGTTGTCGCAGTTGTCGCCCGGCTGATCGGGGCTGCCGCAGCGCGGGCACTCGCCGCGGATGTAGCGGTCGGGCAGGAACATGCCCTTCACCGGGTCGAAGAACTGCTCGATCGTGCGCACGTCGATCAGCTCGTTCTTGCGCAGCGCGAGGTAGATCTCGCGCGCCAGCTCGTGGTTCTCGGGCGCGTCGGTGGAGTGCCAGTTGTCGAAGCCGATGTGAAAGCCGTCGAGGTAGGGCTTGCGGCCGCCGGCGATCTCGGCCACGTAGGCCTGCGGCGTCTGGCCCGCCTTCTCGGCGGCGATCATGATCGGCGCGCCGTGCGCGTCGTCGGCGCACACGAAGTTCACCTCGGCGCCGCGCATGCGCTGGAAGCGCACCCAGATGTCGGCCTGGATGTACTCCATCATGTGGCCGATGTGGAACGCGGCGTTGGCGTAGGGCAGCGCGGTGGTGACGAAGAGCTTGCGGGTCATGACGGCGTTCGCTCGGAAGACTCTCGAGGCGGCGAGCCGCGAATTCTAGGCGTCGGGCCAGCGCCGCCCCTGCGCCGGTGGCAAACGAACGCGGCGGCCACGAGCCGCCCCTGAGAGTGAACGCGGCGGCCACCAGCCGCCGCGGGGTATCGCGGCGACCGCCGCATCGGCGGTCGCGCAGGTCGGTCTCAGTCGTCGTCGCGGTCGTCGCGGCCGCCGGCGCCGCTGCCGCGGCAGGCCCAGCTGCTCGCGCGCTCGACGTCGCCGCCCACGTAGCGCGCGACGCCGGGATACGGACACAGCGGCCGCGTGCGGTCGCTCGCCCAGGCGGCGGGCACGTCGGCGTTGACGCCGCCGGCATTGCCGGCGCCGCGGGCCCGCGCGGTGATCGCACCGGGCGCCTGGCCGCGCTCGACCCAGGCCACCAGCGGGCTGATGAAGTCGGCCTGGTCGGTGGCCGGGCCGCCCGAGCAGTGGCCCATGCCGGGGATGCGGTACAGCCGCGCGAAGTCGTCGGCGCGCTGGCCGGTCGCGCGGTCGACGCCGCGGTACCAGGTCTCGGTGTCGGAGACTGAGAAGATCGGGTCGCTGACGCCGTGGTAGACGATGATCTTCGCGCCGCGCCGGCGCACGTCGCCGAGTTCGAACGCGTCGGGCGGCGTCATGAACTGCATCGCCGACTCGGTGTAGGTCGCGTTGGTGGCGAACAGCTCGGCATACGCGGCATCGATGTTCAGCCCGAGTGTGAACGCCGCGCCGTCGCTCAAGGCCAGCGCCGACGGCGGCACCTTGAAGATCGCGCCGACCGCGCCCGAATCGAGCGCCAGCGGTGCGGTGAACTCCCAGAACGGAATGCCGCCGCCAACGGTGCCCGAGTCGAACGGGAAGCCGGCATAGAACCGGCGGCCGTTGGCCAGCGTGGCGCCGCCCTTGAAGATCGGCTCGATCGCCAGCTTCTGCGCCAGCGTGAGGCAGCTGCCGTCACGCGCGCCGCTGCAGGTCGGCACGTCGCGCTTGAAGTCGAACGCGCGCTGGCACGCGCGCGTGTCCTGCACCATGCCGTCGACCGCGCCGTCGAGCGCGTCGCAGCGCGCGAGCACGGCGTTGGCGACGGTCGCCCGCTCGGCGGCCGTGAAGGCGGTTTCCAGCCCTGCCGGCGTGGCGGGATTCGCCGTCGCGACGGTCGCATAGCGCTGCGCGCCCCAGATGTTGGCCAGCGCGGCCAGCGGCAGGCGGTAGCCGGGTGCGCCGGCGAGGAAGCCGTCGTAGTCCTGCGCATAGCGCGCGGCGGCGACCAGCGTGTGGCGGCCGCCGTTGGAGCAGCCACCGAAGTACGACCGGTCGGGCCCCTTGCCGTAGGCCAGCGCGATCGCCTGCTTGGCCAGCGGCGTCAGCGTGCCGACGGCCTGGTAGCCGTAGTCCAGGCGCGCCTGCGGGTCGACGCCGAACGCCGGCCCGCCCTGCGCGTTGGAGTGCCCGGCGTCGGACGACAGCACGGCAAAGCCCTGCAGCAGCGTGCTGGTGAGTGCGCCGCCGCCGAACATGGTGTTGGCGGTGACGACGCTGCCGTCGATGCCGCCGTTGCCCTGGTGGAAGAAGCGGCCGTTCCACTGCAGCGGCAGGCGTATCTCGAACGCGATGGCGTAGGTCTTGCCGTCGACGGCGCTGACGCGCTCGTTGACGCGGCCGGTGACGCGGCAGTGCTCGGGCACCGGCTGGCCGGCGACGGCGAGCGTGCCGGCGGCGACCGACGTGCTGGCGGTGATGACCGTGCGCGGCAGCGCGGCGAGCCGCGCCGCCAGATCGGCGCACGAGCCGATCAGCGCCGCGGGTTGTGCCGGCGCCAGTCGCGGCAGCCTGCGGTCACCGTCGTGTGCAAATGCGCCGATCGATGCGGCGGCCGCGATCGCGGCGCCGGCGCGGGGCAGAAGAAGCCGGTGCATGGTGAGTGTCTCCTTGGGGTTGGTGGGGTCGGGATCCGCTCGAATTAGTTAATGTACTTATCCATTTTCGCGACCTCCACCGCGTGTTTACCCTGATCGTCGTCAGGCGGTTGGGTCAGTACCTTGTCGTTCGCCATGCCTGCCCGCCCATTGCCGCCGCCGCCCGACCGCACGCCTTCGGCGCGGCTCGCCGAGGGGCCGCTGCGCGGCCTCGTCGGCTATCAGCTGGCGCTGGCCACGATCGTCACCGACCAGGTGTTCGACGATCGGGCCGGACGCGAACTGCGCCGCGTCGAGTTCACGATCCTCGCGCTGGTGCACGCCAACCCGGACGTCACGGCGCGCCAGCTGGCGCGCGCGCTGGCCGTGACGCCGCCGAACATCGCCTTGTGGCTCGAGCGCCTGGTGTCGCGCAAGCTGGTCGCCCGAACGCGCAGCCCGCACGACGCCCGCATGCAGCACCTGCGCCTGACGCGCAGCGGCGCGGCGCTGGTGGAACGCACGATGGCAGCGCTGGTCGAGGCCGAGCAGGCGACGCTGGAGGCGCACATGAGCGCGGCCGAACGCGCCATGCTGGCCGAGCTGCTGCACAAGGCGGCGATGGCGCGGCGCCGCGCCGAACCGGGTTGACCGGCGCCTCGCGGCGGCTGCCTACAATCGAAGCCGTTCGTCGAGCCGGCCCGCCGCGCCACAGGCGGGCCGCGCCTGCACACCGTGGCCATGTCGAGGACAACCATGTACAAAAACCTCGGGCGCGCGCTGCTGCGCGCTGTGCTCGCGGCCATGGCCGCATCGCCCCTGATCGCTTTAGCCCAGACGAGCGGCGCGCTGCTGCAGGTCGGCTTCGTCTACGTCACGCCGGTGGGCCAGGCGGGCTGGACCTACCAGCACGACCTCGGCCGCCGCGAGATGGAGCGCGCGCTGGGGCCCGCGGTGCAGACCACGGTGGTCGAAGACGTGGCCGAGGGCCCCGACGCCGAGCGCGTGCTGCGCGACCTGGCGCGCCAGGGCAAGCGCCTGATCTTCGCCACCAGCTTCGGCTATCTCGACGGCGCGCTGCGCGTGGCGGCCGAGTTCCCCAACGTGAAGTTCGAGCATGCCGGCGGCTACAAGACGGCGCCCAACCTGAACACCTACAACGTGCGTGCCTACGAGGCGCGCTACCTTGCCGGCCGGCTCGCGGGCCTGAACAGCCGAAGCGGCGTGGCCGGCTACGTGGCGGGCTTCGCGGTGCCCGAGGTGGTGCAGGGCATCAACGCGTTCGCGCTCGGCATGCGCGCGGTGAATCCGAACGCCAGCGTGCGCGTGGTGTGGCTCGACAGCTGGTTCGATCCGGCGCGCGAGCGCGACGCCGCATTGGCGCTGGTGCACCAGGGTGCCGACGTGCTGGCCAACCACACCGCGTCGCCCGCGGTGGCCCTCGCGGCGCAGGACGCCGGCGTGGCCTTCATCGCCAACCAGAGCGACATGTCGGCCATCGCACCGAGGGCGCAGCTCGCCGCGGTGACGCCGCAGTGGGGCGCCTACTACACGCAGGTGGCGCGCGACGTGATCGCCGGGCGCTGGACGCCGCAACCGGTGTGGGGCGGCCTGGCCTCGGGCATGGTCACGCTCTCGGCGCTGAACGCGGCGCTGCCCGCGGCGCAAGTGAACGACGTGGAGGCGGCGCGGCGCGCGATCGTCGAAGCACGGCGCGCGGTGTTCGCGGCGCCGCTGCACGACCAGTCCGGCCGCGTGCGCCTGGCGCGCGGCGCGCTCGCCGACGACGCGATCGCGCGCATGGACTGGCTGGTGCAGGGCGTGGTCGGCGGCATGCCGGCGCAGTAGCGACACTGCGCGCGGCTCGGATCGGGCGCCGTTGCGCCTCGTCCGCGACTCAAACAACCGCGGGATGCGCCGCGGACACCGGCGCGAAACGCTCTGCGAACGCACGCTCGCCCGGCGGCGTAAACCCCACGATGCGCGTGCCCTCCACGCGGCGTGCCCAGCCGAGCGTGAACAGGCGCTGCAACAGGGCCGCGCCCAAAGCACCCGCCAAGTGAGTACGGCGTTCGCTCCAATCCATGCAGGCACGGCACACCATGCGGCGCTGCGACGTCAGCGCACCCAGATCGATGCCGAATCCGACGCACCACGCGGCGGCCGCGGCGCCGAGTTGCAGGCCGCCGGCATCGATGCGCAATACGTCCTGCGCCAGCAGCGATTCGAAGGCTTGCACGCCCAACTCGCCGGCCAGGTGGTCGTAGCACACGCGTGCGCGGCGCAGCGCCGGCTCGCGCGGGCTGGACTTCAGGCGCACCGCGCCGCTGCGAAATGCCACGCCGGCCAGGCTCTCGATCAGCTGCGCCACGTCGGCGCCGGCGAGGCGGAAATAGCGGTGCCGCCCCTGGTCGTGCACCGTCACCAGGCCGGCGCGGCACAGCTTGCCCAGGTGTGCGCTCGCGGTGGCGCGACTCACGCCGGCCAACCCGGCCAGCTCGGTGGCGGTGAGCGCGCGGTCGGCCATCAGCGCGCTGAGCATCTCGGCACGCGCGGGCTCGCCGATCAGCGCGGCGATGGTGTCGATGCGGGGCCCCTCACGCATGGCGGCATCGTACGCGCGCGCCGCGCGCGATGCTTCGTTCCGAGCCGAAGCGTCGAACCTGCGCCGTGTCTAGCATTCACGTTCGCCAACCGGGAGTCGCCGATGACCGTCACCTGCTTCATCCGCTACCAGATCGACCCGTTCCAGCGCGCAGCCTTCCAGCGCTACGCCGAGCGCTGGGGCGGCATCATTCCGCGCTGCGGCGGCCACCTGATCGGCTACTTCCTGCCGCATGAGGGGACCAATGACGTGGCCTGGGGGTTGATCGCGTTCGACTCGCTGGCCGCCTACGAGGCCTATCGCCAGCGCCTGAAGGCCGATCCCGAGGGCCGCGCGAATTTCGAGATCGCGCAAAGCGAGCGCTTCATCTTGCGCGAGGAGCGCAGCTTCGTCGAAGCGGTGCAAGGCACGGTTGACCGGCCTGCGCAGCCGCACGCGGCATGATCACGGATTGGCCGGCCCCCGGCGCCAAGGAGCGAGCATGATCGCCGTGATCTTCGAGGTGACGCCGCGCGACGGCCACGCCGACGCGTATCTGCAGATCGCCGCCGGCCTGCGCGAGCGGCTGCAGGCGGTCGACGGCTTCGTGTCGGTCGAACGCTTTCAGAGCCTCACGCAGCCGGGCAAGATCCTGTCGCTGTCGTTCTGGCGCGATGAAGACGCGGTGCGCCGCTGGCGCGAAACCGAGGCGCACCGCTCGGCGCAGCGTGCGGGCCGCGCGCAGCACTTCGCCGACTACCGGCTGCGCGTGGCGCAGGTGCTGCGCGACTACGGCATGACCGAGCGCGAGCAGGCGCCGGCCGATTCGCGCGCCGCGCACGGCTGATCGGGCACCCGCAGCCGCGCGCGGGTCTACGCCGCTTCGGCCAGCAGTGTGGCCACCGCGGCGCCGACGAGCAGGTCGTCCTCGGTGCCGAAGGCATGGCGGCGCAGGCGGCCGCGGCGGTCGTACAGCAGCAGGCTCGGCGTGCCGCGCAGGCCATAGGCGCGCATCGTCTGCGGCAGCGGGCCGTCGTCGCCGGGCGCGTCGATCGCCACCGGGAAGCCGATGCCGAACTCGTGCAGGAACGCCGCCAGTGCGGTACGCGTCATCGCGTCGTGGTGCTCGAACACGCTGTGCAGCCCGATCACCGCGACATCGGTCGCGTCGAACGCCGCGTGCATCCGCTGCGCCTGCGGCAGGCCGTGCAGCACGCAGCCCGGGCACAGCATCTGGAACGCGTGCAGCACGACCACTCGACCGCGCAGGCTCTGCAGCGTCGGCGCGGGCAGCGCCGGCGTGGTGTTGAGCCACTCGCTCACCGCCCAGCCCGGCGCCGGCTGGCCCGGAGCCATCAGGCCGAAGCGATCCTCGCCGGCTCGGACGATCGACGGCTTGTGCATGCTGGCCTCCTGCGCTGAAATGCGAAGTGCGCATTGCACCACCTCGATCCACGCATGAACAGCAGGCACGAAACGGTGACCGGGTCACCCGCCCTTGCATCGCGCCGCCGATCGCATTACTATTGCGCCATAAGTAAGGCGACGCGATGGCCGAATCCACCCTCACCGCCAAGGGCCAAACGACGGTTCCGGCCGACGTGCGTGCCCTGATTCGCGCGAAGCCGGGCACGAGACTCGTGTGGTCCGTGACGCCGGACGGCACCGTCATCGTCCGCGCCAAGACCAAGTCGATCCTCGACATGGCCGGCATGCTGAAAGCCCCGAAGGGCAAGCGCGTGGCGGTCAAAGACATGAACCCCTGGCGCTGATGCCGGCGCTCGACACCAACGTCCTGGTGCGATACCTCGTCCGGGACGATGCGGCGCAGCTGGCCGCGGCCCAGCGGCTCATCCGGGAATGCGTGAGCAAGGGGCAAGCGCTGTTCGTGCCGGTCACGGTGACGCTCGAGCTGGAGTGGGTGCTGCGCTCGAGTTTCGGCTATGCGAAGGACGAGACGATCGGCGCGCTGTCGGATCTCTTCTCGACCGCCGAACTGTCGTTCGAGTCCGAACGCGCGCTGGAGGTCGCCCTGGAGCTGTACCGCGGCACGGCGGCGGACTTCGCAGACTGCCTTCACGTCGCGCTCGCGGCACAAGCCGGAGAGCCGCCGTTGTGGACCTTCGACAGGAACGCTGCGAAGGTCAGCGGAGCCCAACTCCTGCGCCGTCAGTCATAGCGCCGAGGCTTCCCTTCGGACCAGCCAGGCGTCGTCGACGGCCTGCGCGTCAGCGCTGCCGCATGCTAAGGCAAGCGTTGCGATGCGTTCGCGACGCTCGTCTCGTGCTGCAGCCGTTCGGCACCGGCGCCGAACGCATAGGCGTCCATGCCCAGGCAGCCGTAGGTGAGGCTCGCGTGCATGCGCCGCGCCGGCCCTTCGTGGCCGGCGCCGGCCGCCACGTACCAGGGCAGCAGGTGCTCGTCGGTGGGGTGCATCAGCGCCGCATGCGGCGCCTGGCGGCGATAGTCGAGCAGCGCGGGCCAGTCGGCCGCCGCGCTGCGCTCGTCGAACCAGCGGCGAAACGCCGCGCTCTCGGCAATCTCGGGCGCATCCAGCTCCGGCCGGCTCACGGCGAACACCATCCGCAGGTTGTGCGTCATGCTGCCGCTGGCGAAGACCAGCACGCCAACGCTGCGCAGCGGCGCCAGCGCCTGGCCGAGCGCGAACAGCTGCGCCGGGCTCCAGTTCGGCGGGAAGGCCAGCGGCAGGATCGGCACGTCGGCGTTCGGGTAGCTCATGCGCAGCGGGATCCAGATGCCGTGGTCGAGCCCGCCGTCGGGCAGCACGTGCACGGGCAACTTGGCGGCGCGCAGCAGCTCGGCCACGCGCGGCGCGAGGCCGTCGGCGCCCGGCGCGTCGTAGCGCAGGCGGTACAGCTCGTCGGGGAAGCCGCCGAAGTCGTGCACCGTGTCGTGCCGCGGCGCGGCCAGCAGCGCCGGCTCGCGCGTCAGCGAATGCGCCGACACCGCGACGATCGCCCGCGGCCGGCCGAACGCGGCGTCGATGGCCGGCCCGAGTTGCGCGAGGAATCGGCTCGCGGCCACCGGCTCGATGGCGATCATCGGCGAGCCGTGCGAGACGAACACGCTGGGCAGGGCGGTGGTTGCGTTCATGGTGCGGTCATTACAGCATCGGGCCGCGGCGCGGCGGTTCGAATCGGCTGCATGCAGCATTCAAGCCGGGTCTTCCTACATGCTGCGGCGCCGGCATCGCAACTCGTGTACCGTGGCGGGCATGCACGACCCCGCAACACCGCCCACCGCAGCGTTGCCGATCCACGTCGGCCGCATGGCCTGGCGCCAGATGCTGCGCGACGCGCGTGCCGGCGAGCTGCGCCTGCTGATGGTGGCGGTGATGCTCGCGGTGGCGGCGCTGACGGCGGTGGGTTTCTTTGCCGACCGCTTGAACACCGCGTTGGCGCGCGACGCCCGCGCGCTGCTCGGCGGCGACGCCGTGGTGGCGAGCGACCTGCCGACACCGCCTGCGATCGCCGAGCTGGCGCGCTCGCTCGGCTTGAAGACGGCCACCAGCGCGGGCTTTCCGAGCATGGCGCGCGCGCCGGCCGACAAGGGCGGCGCGGCGCGGCTGGTGGCGGTCAAGGCCGTCAGTGCCGGCTATCCGCTGCGCGGCACGCTGCGGCTGCGCGACGGCAGCGGCGCCGAGCGCGAGGTTGCCGCGGCGCCGGCGCCCGGCACGCTGTGGGTCGACGCCGCGCTGCTCGACGCGCTGGGCCTGCAGCTCGGCGACACGCTGCTGCTCGGCGACGCGGCGCTGCGCCTCGACCGCGTGATCGTGCTCGAACCCGACCGCGGCGCCGGCTTCATGAGCTTCGCGCCGCGCGTGATGCTGGCCGAGGCCGACCTCGCCGCCACCGCGCTGGTGCAGCCCGGCAGCCGCGTCACCTACCGGCTGGCCGTGGCCGGCGACGCCGCGGGCAGCGAGCGCGCGGTGCGCGAGTTCGTGCGCCAGGTCGAACAGCGCACGCGCAGCGAGCAGCTGCGCGGCCTGCGCGTGGAGTCGCTCGAAGCCGGCCGGCCCGAGATGCGGCAGACGCTCGACCGCGCCGAGAAGTTCCTCAAGCTGGTGGCGCTGCTCGCCGCGCTGCTGGCGGCGGTGGCGGTGGCGATCGCGGCGCGCGACTTCGCCAACCGCCATCTCGACGACTGCGCGATGCTGCGCGTGCTCGGCGCGCCGCAGCGCGCGATTGGCGCGGTGTACCTGCTCGAGTTCGGCGGCGTCGGGCTCGTGGCCAGCGCGCTCGGCGTGGCGCTCGGGCTGGCGGTGCACTTCGCGTTCGTGGCGCTGCTCGGCAGCCTGCTGCGCGTGGGGCTGCCGCCGCCGGGCGTGGGGCCGGCGCTGTTCGGCCTCGGCGTCGGGCTCACGCTGCTGGCCTCGTTCGGCCTGCCGCCGGTGCTGCAGCTCGCGCGCGTGTCACCGCTGCGCGTGATCCGGCGCGACCTCGGTGGCCTGAAGCCGGCGTCGATCGCCGTGCTGGCGGCCGGGGCTGCCGGCTTCGTCGCGCTGCTGATGGCCGCCTCGTCGGACCTCAAGCTCGGCTTGCTGGCGGTGGGCGGCTTCGCCGGCGCGGTGGCAGTGTTCGCCGCGCTGGCCTGGCTGGCCGTGCGCGTGCTGCGCGCGGCGGTGCCCGAGACGCGCGCGGCGCGCTGGCTGGTGCTGGCCACGCGCCAGGTGGCGGCGCGGCCGGCGTTCGCGGTGCTGCAGGTGTCGGCGCTCGGCGTGGGCTTGCTCGCGCTGGCGCTGCTGGTGCTGCTGCGCACCGACCTCATCGCCAGCTGGCGCGCCGCCACGCCGGCCGATGCGCCGAACCGCTTCGTCATCAACCTGCAGCCCGAGCAGGCCGCGGCGTTCCAGGCGCGGCTGCGCGAATCCGGCGTGACGCGCTACGACTGGTACCCGATGATCCGCGGCCGCCTGGTGAGCGTGAACGGCCGCGCGGTGGGCCCCGACACCTTCGCCGACGAGCGCGCGCGGCGCCTGGTCGACCGCGAGTTCAACCTCAGCCATGCGCGCGACAACCCGGGCCACAACACCGTGGTGCAGGGCCGGTGGACGGCCGACGAGTCCGATGCGGTGTCGGTCGAGGAAGGGCTGATGCAGACGCTGAAGCTGAGCCTCGGCGACCGCCTCGGCTTCGACATCGCCGGCGAGCTGCGCGAGGGCCGCATCAGCAGCGTGCGCAAGGTCGACTGGGGCTCGATGCGCGTGAACTTCTTCGTCATGTTCCCGCTGGCGCGGATGGACGGCCTGCCGGTGACCTACATCAGCGCCTTCCGCGCGCCGGCTTTGAAGGGCTTCGACAACGCGCTGGTGCGCGATTTCCCGAACATCACCAACGTCGACATCTCGGCCTCGATCGCGCAGGTGCAGGCGGTGCTCGACCAGGTGATCCGCGCGGTGGAGTTCCTGTTCGGCTTCACGCTGGCCACCGGCCTCGTGGTGCTGTTCGCCGCGGTGAGCGCCACGCGCGAGGCGAGGGCGCGCGAGTACGCGGTGATGCGCGCGCTCGGTGCCGGCAGCGCGTTGCTCGCGCGCGTGCAGCGCGCCGAGCTGCTCGGCGTGGGCGCGCTGGCCGGCGCGCTGGCCTCGGTGGCCGCGGTGGTGGTGGGCGCGCTATTGGCGCGTTATGTATTCGAGTTCAGCTGGACGGTCTCGCCGCTGGTGCCGCTGGCGGGCACGGTGGCCGGCGCGCTGCTCGCGCTGGCCGCCGGCTGGTGGGGCCTGCGCGATGTGCTGCGTCGCCCAGTGGTCGACACGCTGCGCCGCGCGGCGGATTGATAGTGATTTGAGTTCGATCGCAGAGAAAGTGTCTGAGCGCCTGCTTCCTGCAGAAGTCTGCGCGGCGCGACAGGGGGTACCCGCCCGGGGCTCATGATGGATCGGTCGGCACTGCGTGCCGACTGCGCTGTGCTGCTCGGTCTTGCGGCCCCGCTGCCGAACTCGCTGCGCGAGCTTCGCTCGCTCCGCTCAATCATCGTCAGCGAGTCAGAAGTGGAGGCGCGCACTGCGTGCGCGCGGGCCGCAAGACCTGCGCTGCTCGCCGATCCATGAATCGCCCCGAGCGGGTACCCCCTGCCGCGCAGCATGACCGAGCGGCGCGAATGCCCTTCGCTGCGTGGCTCGGTGCTACTCGCTGCGCCGCGGTCGTGGGCTGTGGGGTCCGGGAGCGAATCTGCGGCGGCGAGCAGCGCAGCAGCGAGGGGGAAGTCTGGCGCGACAGCGCCAGACCGGCGAGCGCGGGCTTTATGCGGCGCCGCGTTCAGCGGCGCTCAGCGAAGTTCGCGCTCGACGCCCCTTGCTGCGAGCAGCGGAGCGTTCCCCGGCCCGCGGGCCGGGGCGCCGCAGTTTGAGCGCACGGGCCTCACGGCCCGCGGCAGCGGCGCAGCGCGCGCAAACCGCGCGCATCGCGCAGCCACATGCTCGAATCTGACAGGGCCTCAAAGCCCGAGCACGACAAGATCTATGCGATCGATTGCGAATCGATATGAAGCCGGCGCTGTGTGAGCCGGCCCTAGAAACTCTCCCAGTCGCCGTTGTCGGTGCCGGTGGACGCAGCGCGCGCCGGGGCATCGCCTGGCGCGGGAGAGGCCGGTTTCTTCGGCAGGCGTGACACGTTGGTCGCGCGGTTGGGCCCGCGGCGGTCGGTGCCGTCCCACGGCGTGTCGGTGCCGGTGGTTCGAGGCCCGGCCGCCGGCGCCTTGGTGGCCGTGGCGCGAGGCGCGGCCACCGGTGCCGCCGCAGCGGGCGCGGCCGATGGCGCTGCGCCTTCCGCCGCGTCGTGCGCACCGAGCCGGAACACCGCCACCGCCTGCACCAGCTGCCGGGCCTGCTGGCTGAGGCTCTCGGCCGCAGCGGCGCTCTGCTCGACGAGGGCGGCGTTTTGCTGAGTCACCTTGTCGAGCTGTGCCACCGCCTCGTTGACCTGGCCGATGCCCGATGTCTGCTCGGCCGTGGCGGCGCTGATCTCGTTGATCAGGTCCGACACGCGCTGCACCTGCGCCACCACGTCGTGCATCGTGTGGCCGGCCTCGTTGACCAGCTTCGCGCCGCCTTCGACCTGCTGCACGCTGGTGCCGATCAGCCCCCGGATCTCCTTGGCCGCGGCGGCGGAGTTCTGCGCCAGCGCTCGCACCTCGCCGGCCACGACCGCGAAGCCGCGGCCCTGCTCGCCGGCGCGCGCGGCCTCGACCGCGGCGTTGAGCGCCAGGATGTTGGTCTGGAACGCGATGCCGTCGATGGTGCCGATGATCTCGGCGATGCGGCGGCTGCTGTCGGTGATCTCGCGCATCGTGGCCACCACGCGGTCGACCGCGGCGCCGCCCTGGGCCGCCGCCGCGCTGGCGCTGCTGGCCAGCTGCGATGCCTGGCGCGCGGTCTCGGCGTTGTGGCTGACGGTGGCGTTGAGCTGCTCCATCGATGCCGCGGTTTCTTCGAGGCTCGACGCCTGCTGCTCGGTGCGCGCGCTCAAGTCCTGGTTGCCGGTGGCGATCTGCGACGAGCCGGTGGCGATCGAATCGCTGGCCTGGCGCACCTGCGTCACCGTGCCGGCCAGGCCGGCCTGCATCTGCGCCATCGCGCCGACGATGCTGGCCTCGCCGCCTGCCGGCACCGCGATGCGCGAGCCGAGGTTGCCCTGCGCGATGGCCAGCGCCACCGCCACCACCTCGTGCGGCTCGCCGCCGAGCTGGTGCGTGATCGAGCGGCCGGCCAGGAAGATGATGGCCCCGCCGCCGACGATCATCAGCAGCATCACGGCGGCCAGCAGCAGCAGGCCGCGCCGCTCCACACCCAGGCGCGCGGCGAGCTTGGCGTTCAGCTGGGCCATCGCGATGTCGTTGACGCGCACCAGTGCATCGATGGTGCGCGTGTAGTGCGCGTAGTAGTCGGTGCTGGAGTAGGTGAGCTGGGGCTTGGTCAGGATCTCGTTGCTGGCCAGCGCGATCGCCGCGACGACGAGCTCCGTCGCCTCGCGGATCGGCGCCTCGACGTGGTGCAGCAGTTCGGCGTCGCTGCCGCGCCAGGCCTCGACCGCGCGCTTCATGCGCTCGAATTCGGTCTGCGCCGAGGTCGTGAACGCGCCGAGCGCCGTGAGGTCGATCGGCGTGGCGTTGCGCGTGGCGAGCATGCCGCTGCCCTTGGCGCGAGCCTTGCCGAGCTCCTCCATCAGTGCCGGCAGCGTGAAGTTGGTCGCCTGCATCAGCTTGTAGGTGGACATCTCGGAGTCCAGCGACAGGCCCGAGTCGTCGGCCGACTGCTCCAGCGTCTGCAGCAGCTGCGCCAGCAGCGCGGTGTGGCCGGCGAAGCTCTCGGGCACGGTGGCGGTGCGCGCGGCCACGCGCTCGCGCAGGGCCTGCCAGTCCTTGGCGTTCGCTGCCAGGCGCGCGCTCGCGGCCGAGCCGCGCGGCAACGCCTGCAGCGCCGTGACGGCCGTTTCGAGGGCCTTGTCGACCTCGGCCTGCTTGGCCGTGCGGGTGGCATCGGCGCCGGCCTGGTTGCCGAGGAAGAGCGCCGACAGGCCGCGGTGCTGCTGCGTGAGCTGCACGACCTTGAGCAGCGCCTTGGCCGGCTCGATGCCGTCGACCTCGCGTTCGGTGGCGTGCATCGTCGCCCACGTGCCGCGCAGATGCAGCGCGGTGGGCACCGCGCACAGCAGCAGCGCCACGAGGCCGAGTGCGAGAAAGCGCGTGCGCACGCGCAGGCGGTCGATCCAGGCGTTCAACTTCTTGCTCCTGTGGACTTCACGGTGCGTGCACGAGCGCCAGCCCGGCGCCCGACATCAGGGCCTCGATGTCGAGCAGGATCAGCATGCGTTCGCGCTGCTCGGTCTTGACGGTGGCGATGCCGGTGATGTGGCGGGCCTCGACCGATGCGTCCATTGCCGGCGCGGGCTTGACCGCGTCGGCGGCGAGCTCCATCACGTCGGACACCGAATCGACCACCGCGCCCACCACCTGCCCATGCACGTTGAGCACCACCACCACGGTGAGGTGGTTGAACTCGGCGCCGGCGCAGCCGAGCATCAGGCGCAGGTCGACGATGGGCACGATCACGCCGCGCAGGTTGACCACGCCCTTGATGTGCGGCGGCGCGTTGGCGATGCGCGTGGGCGGCTCGTAGGAGCGGATCTCCTGCACGCGCAGGATGTCGATGCCGTATTCCTCGTCGCCGAGGCGGAAGGTGAGCACTTCGCCGGCGGCCGCGTGCGCGGCGGCGGCGGCCCGCGCGGCTGCATCCGACGAGGCCGCCCGGGCGGCCTCGTGTTCGGCCACGCGCCGGGCGTCGGTGATCATGTCCATGGTTGCGTCCTTGCGGTGAAGTCGGGTCCGGTGTCCGGCATCTCATCGGCCGCTCGCGGCCCGACTTGAGCCACGAGCATCAGAAGCTTGCCCAGTCGTCGGTGCCGGCCTCGACGGCGGCGGCCTTCGACTTCACCGCGGCCTGGCGCGGCGCGGGCGTGGCGGGCGGCGCGGCGCGCCGTGCGGGCCCGGCAGCGGCAGCGCTCGGTCGCGCCGGTGGCGGCGCGGCAGCGCCGTGAGCGATGCGGAACACCGCCACCGATTGCACCAGCTGTTGCGCCTGCGTGCGCAGGCTGTCGGCGGCGGCCGCGCTCTGCTCGACCAGCGCGGCGTTCTGCTGCGTGGCCTGGTCCATCTGGCTGATGGCCTGCTCGACCTGGCCGACGCCGGTGCTCTGCTCGCTGGCGGCGGCGCTGATCTCGTTGACGATGTCGCTCACGCGCTTGATCGACGCCACGATCTCCTGCATCGCCGCGCCGGCCTCGTCGGCCAGCGCCGTGCCTTGCTCGACCTGCGCCACGCTGCCGGTGATCAGCGTCTTGATCTCCTTGGCCGCCTCGGCGCTGCGCTGCGCCAGCGAGCGCACCTCGCCGGCCACGACCGCGAAGCCGCGGCCCTGCTCGCCGGCGCGCGCGGCCTCGACCGCCGCATTGAGCGCCAGGATGTTGGTCTGGAACGCGATGCCGTCGATGGTGCCGATGATCTCGGCGATCTTGCGCGAGGTGTCCTGGATGTCCTTCATCGTGCCGACCACGCGGCTCACCACCTCGCCGCCCTTGTCGGCGGCGCTGCTGGCGCCGAGGGCGAGCTGGTTGGCCTGCTGGGCGTTGTCGCTGGTGCTGCGCACGGTGGTCGACAGCTCGGTCATCGTGGCCGAGGTCTGCTGCAGCGCGCTCGCCTGCTCCTCGGTGCGGCCCGACAGGTCCTGGTTGCCCTGCGCGATCTGCGCCGACGCCGTGGCCACGCCCTCGGCGCCGGTGCGCACGCCGCCGACGATGCCCGACAGGCGTTCGTTCATCGTCTGCAGCGCGCCGAGCAGCTGCGCCGTCTCGCTGCGGCCCTCGACGTCGAAGCGCGCCGTGAGGTCGCCGTCGGCAACCGCCCGCGCCACGCGCACCGCGTCGTGGATCGGGCGCGTGGTCGAGCGGATGATCCACAGCGCCAGCGCGATGCCCACGCCGCAGGCCGCTGCCAGCACCAGGCCCACCACCCAGCGCGTGCTCGCCGTCGCGGCGTCGACGATCGCGGCGGCCGCGTCCATCTTCGCCTGCTCGGCCTCGATCACGTGATCGATCGACTGGATGTAGGTGTGCTGCGCGGGCCGCATCTCCTTGAGCAGCACCGTGCGCGCGTCGTCGGTCTTGCCGGCGTGCAGCAGCTCGAGCACGCGCAGCCGCGCGGCGCGGTAGGGCGCGCGCGCCTCGGCCACCTTGGCCAGGCTGGCCTTGTCGGCCACGTCGGCGCGCTCGGCAAGCTTGTCGAGTCCGGCGTTGATGGCCTTGTCGGCCGCGGCGATGTCGTCGGCCTGGCCGCGCAGGTCAGCCGGGTCGGTCATGATGAACAGGTTGCGCACCGCGCGCGCCACCCGCTCGGCGTTGTCCTTGATGTGGTTGGCCAGCACGATGCGCGGGTACTGATCGCGCTGCACGACGTCGAACTGGTGCGCGATGTCCGACACGCGCACGAGTGCAACGGCGCCCAGCGCCAGAACGATCGCCACCATGGCGGCGAAGCCCAGCGCGAGCCGGGTCGAGATCGACAGGTTCTGCAACTTCTTGGTCATTTCGGGTACTGCTTCGAATCGATGGCGCGTGCGAGCGCCGAAGGGTTGTGGTTCGGGTGTGTGACGGGCTGTCCAACGGCCAGCTGCGCAGGAGCTTCGAGAAGCTCCTCGCGTCGCCGCCGGTGCCGGAGGTGTTCATCGTGGTGGGGGCTCAGCGTTCGCTCATGCCCAGGCCGGCGCCGGCCATCAGGCCTTCGATGTCGAGCAGGATCAGCATGCGCTCGCCCTGCTCGGCGGGCACGGCGCCGATGCCGGTGATGTGCTCGGCCTCCACCGAGGCGTTCATCGCCGGTGCGGGCTTGATGCTGCCGGCGCCGAGTTCGAGCACGTCGGACACCGAGTCGACCACTGCACCCACCACGCGGCCCTTGACGTTGAGCACCACGACGACGGTGACGTGGTTGAACTCGGCATTCGCGCAGCCGAGCATCAGGCGCAGGTCGACGATGGGCACGATCACGCCGCGCAGGTTGACCACGCCCTTGATGTGCGGCGGCGCGTTGGCGATGCGCGTGGGCGGCTCGTAGGAGCGGATCTCCTGCACGCGCAGGATGTCGATGCCGTATTCCTCGTCGCCGAGGCGAAACGTGAGGTACTCGCCGCCGCGCGCGCCGGCGGCGGCCTCGTGCGCGCCGGCCTGCTGCGCGATGTGCTGGCCTTCCTTGATCATGTCCATGTCTTCGCTCCTTCCGTATCGATGGCGCCGGCAGGTTCGAGCTTGAAGCCCGCCACCGAATGCGCCAGCTTGTCCGCCTGCTCGCGCAGCGACTCGGCCGCCGCGGCGCTCTGTTCCACCAGCGCGGCGTTCTGCTGCGTCATCTGCTCGAGCTCGTCCATCGCGCCGTTGATCTGGCCGATGCCGCCGCTCTGCTCGTGCGAGGCCGACGAGATCTCGCCGATGATGTCGCACACGCGCTGCACGCCGGCGACGATCTCCTGCATCGTGCGGCCGGCGTCCTGCACCAGGCCGGTGCCGGATTCGACCTTCTGCACCGAGTCGCCGATCAGGGCCTTGATCTCCTTGGCCGCCGAGGCCGAGCGCTGCGCCAGCGAGCGCACCTCGCCGGCCACGACCGCGAAGCCGCGGCCCTGCTCGCCGGCGCGCGCGGCCTCGACCGCGGCGTTGAGCGCCAGGATGTTGGTCTGGAACGCGATGCCGTCGATGGTGCCGATGATCTCGGCGATGCGCCGGCTCGAGTCGGCGATGTCGTTCATGTTCGACACCACCTGGTGCATCACGGTGCCGCCGCGGTGCGCCGCATCCGAGGCGCTGCCGGCGAGCTGCTGGGCCTGCGCGGCGGCGTCGGCGCTGTGGCGCACGCTGCCGGTCAGCTGGTCCATCGACGACGCGGTGCGCTGCAGGTTGGCTGCCGTGTGCTCGGTGCGCTGGCTGAGGTCGGCATTGCCGCCCGCCACCTCGGCGCTGGCGGTGCGGATCGAGGCGGCGCTGGCGCCGACCTGGGTCACCATCTCGCGCAAATGCTCCACCATCGTGGCCTGGGCCCGCAGCAGCTGGCCGATCTCGTCGCGGCTGTCGTCGAGCGCGATGCGGTCGAGCCGGCCCTCGGCCACCCGATCGGCGGCGGTGGCCACGCGCTGCACATCGCGCACGATGCGGCGCTTGAGCGACATGGCGACGCCGATGGCCAGCGCGGCGGTGGCCAGCGCGAGCCCGCCGAGCGCCAGCGTCATCCATTGCGTGCTGCCGCCCAACTCGGCGGCCTCGCGCTCCACGTGCTCGCGCGCGGCGATGTGCAGCGCGGCGAGGCCGGCGACGATCTTCTGCTGCTCGGCGTCGGCCGACTGCAGCGCCGCGACGCCGGTGTTGGCGTCGACGGTGCCCATGTCGAGCGCCATGTCGGCGGCCTTGACGAAGCGGCGCGCCGCCTCGTCGAGCGACTTGACCGTGGCGGCGGCCTGCGGATCGTCGAGCTCCTCGGCGGCGGCCTGGGTCAGCGCCACCAGCGCGTGGATGTCCTGCGGCAGGCGCTGGCGCATCTGCTTGACCGACGCCTCGGGCACCGAGGCGATGATCGTCATCGTGCGGTACAGCGCGGCGAGATGCTTGTTGAAGCCGTCGAGGGCTTGGTCGAGCCGAGCGTCCATCGTGCGGGCATGCACCAGGTCGCGATGGGATTCTTCGGCGAAGCGGTAGCTCAGCGCGACCGAGCCCGCCACCACGAGCACCAGCATCGCGGTGGTGATCCACGGACCGAGCATCAGTTGCGTGCGCAGGCGCATGGCGGGGTCCCCCTGGCGATGGCGGCGTGCCGCGTTACTTGTAGATGCCGCCGCAGACCACGGTGTCGTCGAGCTTCTCGCAGTACATCTGCTTGGGCTCGATCTTCTTGGACACCGGGTTGGTGAACTTGTAGTCCTGCCAGAAGCTGCCCTTGCTCTGGGCCAGCTCGACGCGCTCCTTCACGAACGCCTTGCCGTCCACGTCCTTCAGCTCGATCAGGTTCTTGCCGACCATCTTCTCGTTGGCGCCGTGCGCGTGCACCGTGCCGTCGAGCCCGTAGACCACGAGGTAGAGGTCGCGGTCGATGAACCTGCCGGCCTTGTTGCCGATCTCGGCGTAGCCCTTGTCCTTGCCGTTGCTGCGGATGAAGGCGACGCCCTTCTTGACCATCGCGGTGGCCTCGTCGCGGCTGGCGTGATCGGCCGCCGCGGCCGGCGCGGCGGCGAGCGCCGCGGCGAGGGCGGCGGCAGCCGCGGCCAGTTGCATCGTGCGGTTCGTGGGCATGGCGGTTTGTCCTTGGGGGTCGGGGCGGGTGAATGGATGCATCGGGCTGCCGCGCCTCAGGCGGCGGCCTCCAGCCTGAAGCCGGCAACCAGGCGCGCCAGTTCGCGCGACTGGTCCTTCAGCGAATCGGCCGCGGCGGCGGCCTGCTCGACGAGCGCGGCGTTTTGCTGCGTCGCCTGGTCGAGCTGCGCCACCGAGCCGTTGACCAGCTCGAGGCCCGTGCGCTGCTCGGCGGCGGCGGCCGAGATGCCGGCGATCATCTGCGTCACGCGCTGCACGCCGTCGACGATGTCGGTCATCGCGGTGCCGGCGCCCTGTGCGAGCTGCGAGCCGGCCTCGACGCGCGCGACGCTGGAGTCGATCAGCGTCTTGATCTCGCGCGCGGCGGCGGCCGAGCGCTGCGCCAGCGCGCGCACCTCGCCGGCCACGACCGCGAAGCCGCGGCCCTGCTCGCCGGCGCGCGCGGCCTCGACCGCGGCGTTGAGCGCCAGGATGTTGGTCTGGAACGCGATGCCGTCGATGGTGCCGATGATCTCGGCGATGCGGTGGCTGCTGGCGCTGATCTCCTGCATCGTGGTCACCACCTGCGTCACCACCTCGCCGCCGCGCTCGGCCGCAGCGCTGGCGGTGCCAGCGAGGCGATCGGCCTGCGTGGCGGTTTCGGCGCTCTGGCGCACGGTGCCGGTGATCTGCTCCATCGAGCCGGCGGCCTGCTGCAGGTTGCTCGCGGTCTGCTCGGTGCGCGCGCTCAGGTCCTGGTTGCCCGAGGCCACCTGCGCCGCCGCGACCTGGATCGATTCGGCGCTCGCATGCACCTGGGTCACGATGCGTCGCAGCGAGGCCTGCATCGCCTGCAGCTCGCGCAGCAGCCGGGCGGCCTCGTCGCTGCCTTCGTCGTGCACGGCCGTCGTCAGGTCGCCGGTGGCGATGCGTTCGGCGAGCTGGCGCGCCCGGTCGATCGGCCCGCAGATCGAGGCCATGTTGGCCAGCGTGAGCGGCACCACGACGATCACGGCGATGGCGCAGCCGATGCCGAACAACCAGTCGGCCTGCGCGATCAGGCGCACCATCCGGTCCGCTTCGGCCGGATCGGCCTGGGCCAGTCGCGCGCCGGCTTCGCCGATGCGGTGCAGGCTCCACCAGCCCGCGCCGGCCAGCATCGCCAGCAGCGCCAGCACCACCGCGATCGCGCCGAGCATGCGGGTGCGGATGTCGAAGCGGCGCAGCAGGGCGGCGATCGTGCGCATGGTGTTCTCCGCGCTCCGCCCTCAATGCCGCGACTGGCGCACCAGCGTGCCCACGTCGAGGATCAGCGCGACGCGGCCGTCGCCCATGATGGTGGCGCCCGAGACGTTGCTGACCTTGCGGTAGTTGCTTTCGAGGTTCTTGACCACCACCTGCTGCTGGCCGAGCAGCTCGTCGACCAGCATCGCGATGCGCCCGCCCTCGGCCTCGACCACGACCATGATGCCGTCGCCCTGCAGCGCGGTGTCGCGCGGCACCTGGAACACGCTCTCGAGGTCGATCACCGGCATGTACTCGTCGCGCACCTGCACCACGCGGTTGGCGCCGGCGACGGTCTTGATCGCGCCGGGCTCGACCTGGAACGACTCCACCACCGAGGCCAGCGGCAGGATGTAGCACTCGCTGCCGACGCCCACGCTCATGCCGTCCATGATGGCCAGCGTGAGCGGCAGCCGCACCTTGACGCTCATGCCGTAGCCCTCGGCGGAGTCGATCTCCACCGTGCCGTTGAGCGCGGTGATGTTGCGCTTGACCACGTCCATGCCGACGCCGCGGCCCGAGACGTCGGTGACCACCTCGGCGGTGGAGAAGCCCGGCGCGAAGATCAGCGCCCAGACCTCGGCATCGCTCAGCGTGTCGGGCGCGTCGAGGCCGCGCTCGCGCGCCTTGGCCAGCAGCTTCTCGCGCGACAGGCCGCGGCCGTCGTCGCGCACCTCGATCAGGATGCTGCCGCCCTGGTGGCTGGCGGCCAGCACGATGGTGCCGTGCGCGGTCTTGCCGCGCGCGACGCGTTCGTGCGGCAGCTCGATGCCGTGGTCGCAGGAGTTGCGCACCAGGTGCGTCAGCGGGTCGGTGATCTTCTCGACCAGGCCCTTGTCGAGCTCGGTGGCCTCGCCGTGCATGACGAGCTCGACCTTCTTGCCGAGCTTGCCCGCCAGATCGCGCAGCATGCGCGGATAGCGGTTGAAGACCATCGACATCGGGATCATGCGGATCGACATCACCGCTTCCTGCAGGTCGCGCGTGTTGCGCTGCAGGTCGGCCAGGCCCGAGACCATGGCCTGCTGCTTCGCGCCGTCGAGCGCGGCGCCGTTCTGCGCCAGCATGGCCTGCGTGATCACCAGTTCGCCCACCAGGTTGATCAGCTGGTCGACCTTCTCGATCGACACGCGCAGCGTGATTCGAGGCTGGCACCGGGCTTGTCGGCGGCGCGCGCGGCGGCGGGCGTGGCGGGCTTGGCGTCGGCGGCGGCAGCGGCGGCAGCGGCGGACTTGTCGGCCGCCTGGGCCGGCCTGGCCGCCCCGGGCTGCGCTGGCTGCGTGGCGCCGGGGGCGCCGGGCGCGTCGTCGAAGAAGCCGTAGCCGGGGTCGGCCTTGGGCGCTTCGTCGCTCGGCGCGCCGGGTGCGTTCTCGTGGAAGCCGTAGCCCGGGGTCAGCGGCCCGAGCTTCAGCGCCTCGCGCGGCACGTGGAAGGTGAACAGGTCCAGCAGATCGCCGTCGCTCGACGTGGTGGCGATCCTGAAGCGGCGCATGCCGTCGGCGTCGCGGCCGGCGTCGAGCGGCTCCATCGTGCCGAGATCGGCGATCTCCTTGAACAGATCGAGCAGGTTGTCGGCCGACGCAGGGTCGGGCAGCGGGCCCACGGTGAGTTCCAGCTGGCGCTGCGCGGGCGTGGCGGGCGACTTCGGCGCCGCAGCCGCCGCTTCGGCCGCCTGGGCCTTGCCCTTTGCCTTTGCCTTCGCCTTCGCCGGCGCCTTGGGTTTCGCAGCGGCCGCCGCGGCGGGCGCGGCCTCGGCCTCGGCGACGGCGCCACGCGCCAGGCGCGCGATGTCGGCGATCAGCTGCGTGGTGTCGATCGGCTCGCCGCCGGCGCCCTGGTGGCGCGCGAGCTGCGACTTCAGCGCGTCGCCCGCGGCGAGCAGCACGTCGACCATCGACGCGTGCGGCTGCAGCTCGTGGCGGCGCAGCTTGTCGAGCAGCGTCTCCATCTGGTGCGTCAGCTCGGCCACGTCGGCGAAGCCGAACGTCGCCGCGCCGCCCTTCACCGAGTGCGCGCAGCGGAAGATCGCGTTGAGCTGTTCGTCGTCGGCGGCGACCAGGTCGAGGCCGAGCAGCGTCTGCTCCATGTTGGCCAGGTTCTCGCCGGCCTCCTCGAAGAAGATCTGGTGGAACTGGCTCAGGTCGATGCCCGCGCCGCCGGAGCCGGGTGCAGTGTGTTCAGCCATCGTGGATCACTTGATGACCTTGCCGATCACCTCGATCAGCTTGTTGGGGTCGAACGGCTTGACGAGCCAGCCGGTGGCGCCCGCGGCGCGGCCCTTCTGCTTCATCTCGTCGCTCGATTCGGTGGTGAGGATCAGGATCGGCGTGGTCTTGAAGCGCGGGTTCTCGCGCAGCATCTTCGTCAGGCCGATGCCGTCGAGCCGCGGCATGTTCTGGTCGGTCAACACGAGGTGGAAGTCGCATTTGCCCGCCTTCTCCCATGCGTCCTGGCCGTCGATGGCCTCCACCACCGAGAAGCCGGCGTTCTTCAGCGTGAAACTGACCATCTGGCGCATCGAGGCCGAATCGTCGACGGCAAGGATTGAGTGCATCTCGGGCTCCGGGCGGGTATGGGGGTGTGCGGGGAGGTTGGGTTGGCGCTCGGCGTCAGAACAGCTCGATCGAACCGGCGTCGATCTCGTCCTGCGTGACCGGGTTGGGGCGCAGCGGCGGCGGCTCGACCGGCACGAAGCCGGTGTCGCCGTCGGCGGCCAGCGCGTCGCGTGCCAGGCGGTCGGCGCAGCTGCGCAATCGCCGGTCGGTGTGCGCGATCAGCTGCGAGGCCATGTCCTGGAACTGCAGCGCCGTGACGGCGCCGCGCAGGTCGTCGATCACGCGCTGCAGCGGTGTCGGATCGAAGCGCGCCAGGCCCTGCGCGATCGCGTTGAGCGCGCCGACCTGTTCCGACGCGCTGTGGAAGTGCGTCATCAGCGTCAGCGTGGCGTCGTGCAGCAGCCGCTGCAGGCGGTCGAGGTCGTTCGACGCGGTCATCAGATGGTCCTGCAGGTCGGCCGCCAGCAGCGCCGGAATGGGCTCATCCGGCGATTGCGGCAGTGCAGGTTGGTCGACCATCGGTGCTCCACGAAAAGCGGCCGGCCATGGCGCGACCGGCAAACGATTCTTCGGTTCGGCGCCGGGTTTCATTCGCCCGAAGATGGCCGCCTTCGCGGCGCATTTCGCCGCCCGCGCCGCTGCTGCCGGCCGCCGGCCCCGGCTGGGCCATACTTGGCGCCATGCCCCATCGCATCGCGGCCGCTGCCCGAACCACGCAACCCGGCGTGCTGCGGGTGCTGCACGTGGAAGACGCCGAGCTCGACCACCAGCTCGCCTGCGCCCACCTGCGGCGTGCCGGTTACACGGTGCATGCGCGCCGGGTCGAAACCGAGCCCGAGCTGCTGCACGCGCTGGCCCATGCGAAATGGGACGTCGTGCTGTGCGACCACAACCTGCCCGAATTCAGCGGCCCGCGGGCGCTGGAACTGCTCAAGCGCAGCGGCAGCACGCTGCCGGTGATCCTGGTCTCGGGCCAGATCGGCGAGGAAATGGCGGTGGCGGCGATGCGCGATGGCGCGTCGGACTACGTGCTGAAGGACAACATGGCGCGGCTGGTGCCGGCGGTGCGCAAGGCGATCGAAGTCGCCCACGAGCGCCGCGCGCGGCTGCGCGCCGACGCCGAACTCGCCGCGTCGCGCCAGCAGCTGGCCGAGCTGGCGCAGCACCTGCAAGGCAGCATCGAGCTCGAGCGCGCGGCCATCGCGCGCGAGATCCACGACGACGTGGGCGGCTCGCTCACGGCCGTGAAATACGACCTCGCCTGGATCGCCCGCCACACCATCACGCCCGAGGTGCAGCACCGCGTGGCTACCGCGATCGAGACGCTGGACCACGCCATCGGCGCCAGCCAGCGCATCATGCACAACCTGCGGCCCGCGATCCTGGAGCAGGGGCTGGTGCCCGCGCTGCAGTGGATGGCCACGCGCTTCGAGCGGCGCAACGCCGTGAGCTGCCAGTTCCGCACCAGCCACGAGGCCATGCAGCTGCCCGCCGGCGTGCCGCTGGTGGCGTATCGCTTCGCGCAGGAGGCGCTGACCAACGTGAGCAAGCACGCGCGGGCGACGCGCGTGGCGGTCGATCTCTCGCTGTCGGGCGGCGTGCTCTCGCTCGAGGTCAGCGACAACGGCCGCGGGCTGACCGACGAGGATCTCGCCAAGGCGCGCAGCTTCGGCCTGCGCGGGCTGCACCAGCGCGCCAGCACGGTCGGTGGCTGGATCGACATCTCCAGCAGGCCGGGCGGCACCACCGTGCTGCTGTCGGTGCCGCTGCGCGAAGCCAAGGCGCACGAGCGCGATCCGCGGCCGGTGCTCGAGCGCGAGCACGATCCTTCGGGCTGGGGTGACCTGTGATCCGCGTCATCCTGTGCGACGACCACGCGCTGATCCGGCGCGGCATCCGCGACACGCTCAGCGACGCGGTGGACATCCAGGTGGTCGGCGAGGCGGGCGACTACGGCGAGCTGCGCGCGCTGATGCGCAGCGTGACCGGCGACGTGCTGCTGCTCGACATCCACCTGCCCGGCCGCAGCGGCCTCGACGTGCTGCATGCGCTGAAGGACGAGGACAACCCGATCAAGGTGCTCGTGGTGAGCATGTACCCCGAAGACCAGTACGCGCTGCGTGCGCTGCGCGCCGGCGCGTTCGGCTACGTGAACAAGGGTGGCGACCCGCAGCAGCTGGTGGCCGCGGTGCGCACGGTGGCGCAGGGGCGCAAGTACGTGACGCCCGAGATCGCGCAGATGCTGGTCGAAAGCCTCACCGCGCCGGTGGCCGAGAACCCGCACGAGCGGCTGTCGGACCGCGAGCTGCAGACGCTGACGATGATCGCCTCGGGCAAGCGCCTGTCGGACATCGCCGAGGAGCTCAACCTCAGCCCGAAGACGGTGTCGGTCTACCGCGCGCGCGTGCTCGAGAAGCTGGGCCTGGCCAACAACTCGGAGCTGACGGTCTACGCGATCCGCAACGGGCTGGTGGGCGACTGAGGCTCAGCGGAACTGCTCGAGCATGCGCTCGAGCGCCAGCGTGAACGGCGCCTGCATCAGTGGCAGCGTGAGCAGCATGCCGACGAGGCCCACGCCCAGCGTGACCGGAAAGCCGACCGCGAACACGTTGATCTGCGGCGCCACGCGCGAGATCACGCCGAGCACGATGTTGACGAACAGCAGCATGCCCATCAGCGGCAGCGCGATCCACAGGCCGAGCGTGAAGATCTCGGCGGCCCAGCGCTGAGGCTGCATCTGCTGCACGAAGGCAAGCGGCTCCGGCGCCACCGGAAACGCCTGGAAGCTCTGCACCAGCACGGCGATCACCGCGAGGTGGCCGTTGACGACGATGAACAGCAGCGCCACCATCGAGCCGAACAGCCGCCCCGACGACGTGGTCTGCGCGGCCGTGGCGGGGTCGAAGAAGCTCGCGAAGTTGAGGCCCATCTGCAGGCCGACCACCTCGCCGGCCATCTCGACCGCGGCGAACACGACGCGCACCGCGAAGCCGAGCGACACGCCGACGAGCACCTGCTGCACGAGCAGCATCATCGTCGCCGGCGAGTCGAGCGCCACCTGCGGCATCGCCGGCAGCGTGGGCTGCGCGGCCAGCGCGATGAAGAAGGCGAGCGCCACGCGCACGCGCACCGGCACCACGCGCTGGGCAAACACCGGCAGCGAGGCGAGGAGGGCGAGCGCGCGCACGAACGGCCACAGCAGCGGCGTGATCCAGGCCAGCAATTGAGCTTCAGTGAGGCTAAGCATCGGTCAGTTCGGCGCCGGGCCGCCCCAAGCCGAACGCTCCCCCTCGGGCGGGCGACGCCGCAGGCGTCTTGGGGGCGACATCATCCGATGGCCGACGGGATGCTCTGCAGCGTGCGCTGGATGTATTCCACCAGCGTGGTCAGCATCCACGGCCCCGCGACCGCGAGCGTGGCCACGGCGGCAACGATCTTGGGCACGAAGGAGAGGGTGGATTCGTTGATCTGCGTGGCGGCCTGGAAGATGCTGACCGCGAGGCCGACCACGAGCACGACGATCAGGATCGGCGCGGCGACGATCAGCAGCATCGTGAGGCCTTGCTGGCCGAGGGTGAAGACTTGTTGGGCGTCCATGTGGTGGCCTGGGTGTTGTTGCGCGTTCGTGGAGTCAGTGCGGCGCTCGCTGCTCTCGATGCAGGCAACGGGCGGTGCTCGGCAAAGGTGGGTTGGGGCAGGACTGGGCGCGCCTATGAGGCGCCGAGGAGCGCAGGGCTGCGAGGGTTGCCCATCGCCGTAAGGCGATGGGACGGCGAGGACTTCGAGCTCCGAGCGCAGCGGCGCTCCGCAGGAGCGTCGCGCCCGCGCGAGGGCGAGTTCCGCAGCCGCCCTCGCAGACCGAGCACCGCAGGGAACCCCTGCGCGAAGCGCAGGGGCGCCTCATCGAAGCGCCCAGGCCTGCCCCAACCCGCCTTTGCGCGCTCGATGAGTGCACGAATCCACGACGCACCATGAGGCACCTAAGTAACGAACGACGCCGCCAACGACCCCAGCAGCAGATTCCAACCATCCGCCAGCACGAACAGCATCAGCTTGAACGGCAGCGCCACCAGCACCGGGCTCAGCATCATCATGCCCAGGCTCATCAGCACGCTGGCCACGATCATGTCGATGATGAGGAACGGTATGAAGATCAGGAAGCCGATCTGGAACGCGCTCTTCAGCTCGCTGGTCACGAACGCCGGCACCAGCACCTTGAACGGCACGTCTTCGCTCTTCACGTCGGCCGGCAGCCTGGCCAGGCGGGCGAAGAGCTGCACGTCGGCCTGGCGCGTCTGCTTGAGCATGAACTCGCGCATCGGCGCCTCGCCGCGCGCCAGCGCATCGGTGAACGAGATCTTGCTCGCCTGATACGGCTCCCACGCCTGCGCGTAGACCTTGTCGATCGTCGGCCCCATCACGAACAGCGTGAGGAACAGGCTCATGCCGATGATCACCTGGTTCGGCGGCGCGGCCTGCGTGCCCAGCGCCTGGCGCAGCAGCGACAGCACGATCACGATGCGCGTGAAGCCGGTCATCAGCAGCAGCACCGCCGGCAGGAAGCTCAAGGCGGTGAAGAACAGCAGCGTCTGGATCGGCACCGAATAGCTCGTGCCGCCCGGGCCCTGCGCCACCATCAGCGGCAGGTTGGCGCCGCCCGGCGCGGCCTGCGCTAAAGCCGCCGCAGAAGCTGCCGAAAATGCCGACACCACGAGCAGCGCCCGCAGCAAACGCGGCAGGCGAGAGAAAGCGAGCAAGCGATCAGCGCGCATCGTGGTCCGGTGCGGAGGGCGTCGGCGCATCGCCGGCCTTGCCCGGCGCGAGCCGCGACAGCAGCTGCGCGAACGGCGCCGCCGTCTGCGGCGCAGCGCCGGCGTCGGCCAGCGGCGCCATCGTGTGCAGCGTCTGGATGCCGGCCGGCGACACGCCCAGCAGCAGCCAGGTGCGCGCCTCGCCGGCGCCGACCTCGACCGCGAGGATGCGCTGGTTGGTCGACAGCGGCAGCATCGCGACAACGCGCATCACGCCGTGCGCGGCGGCGCCACCCACCGGCGTGCGCTTGAGCAGCCACAGCGCGAGCGGAATCAGCGCGACCACGGCCGCGAAGCCGAGCAGCGATCCGTATCCGGGCGACATCGACGAGCCTAGGCCCGGCTCAAGCGGCGCATGCGCTCGCTCGGCGTGACGATGTCGGTGAGCCGGATGCCGAACTTGTCGTTGACGACAACCACCTCGCCCTGTGCGATCAGGTAGCCGTTGACGAGCACGTCCATCGGCTCGCCGGCCAGCGTTTCGAGCTCGACCACCGAGCCCTGCGCCAGCTGCAGGATGTGCTTGATCGGGATCTTGGTGCGCCCCAGCTCCACGGTGAGCTGTACCGGGATGTCGAGGATCATGTTGATGTCGTTCGGCGCCGCCGGCGCCGCGCTGGCACCGAACTGCGCGAACGCGGCCGGCGTGGCGTTGTCGGCCGCAGGGGCCACCGCGGTGCCGGCCTCGGGCTTGGCCTCGGCCAGCGCGGCAGCCCATTCGGCGGCCATCTTGTCTTCCTCGGCCTGCGGGGCCGGGTTCGGCGATTCGGCCGGAGCCTGTTCAGCGGACATGCTGCTCTCCCAACCAGCCGCGCTGCGGGCCGGTCAACATGCGATCGATCTTGACGGCGTAGTTGCCGCCCGAGGTGCCGTAGTGGCACGCGAACACCGGCACACCGTCGACCTTGGCCTGCACCAGCGCCTCGAGGTCGAGCTCGATGAAGTCACCCGACTTCAGCGCCAGCAGCTGCTCCACCGTGGTGTCGGCGCGCGCCAGCTCGGCCACCAGCGTGACCTCGGCGCTCTGGATCTCGTTTTCGAGCAGGTTCACCCAGCGCCGGTCGGGCTCGTTGGCGTCGCCCTGCACGCTCGAATACAGCACGTCGCGGATCGGCTCCAGCGTGGCATACGGGATGCACAGATGCATGGTGCCGGTGGCGTCGCCGAACTCGAAGGTGAACGAGCTCGACACCACGATCTCGCTGGGCGTGGCGATGTTGGCGAACTGCGGCTGCATCTCGGAGCGCTGGTACTGCAGCTCCAGCGGGTAGATGCCCGTCCAGGCGCGCGCGTATTCGGCGGTGATGCAGTCGACCATGCGCTGGATCACGCGCTGCTCGGTGGGCGAGAAGTCGCGGCCCTCGATGCGGGTGTGGAACTTGCCGGCGCCGCCGAACATCGCATCGATGGCGGCGAACACCAGGTTCGGCTCCAGGATGATCAGCCCCGAGCCGCGCAGCGGCCGCACCGACATGATGTTGAAGTTGGTCGGCACCACGATCTCGCGCAGGAAGGCCGAGTACTTGTGGATCTTGATGCCGCCGATGGAAACCTCGGGGCTCTTGCGGATCAGGTTGAACAGGCCGATGCGCGCATTGCGCGCGAAGCGCTCGTTGATGATCTCCATGGTCGGCATGCGACCACGGACGATGCGCTCCTGGCTGGCCAGGTTGTAGCTGCGGATGCCGTCGGCCGGCGCCTCCTCGGCCTCGGGCTTCTGGCTCTCGCCGGTGATGCCCTCGAGCAGGGCATCGACTTCGTCCTGCGACAGGATCTGCTGGTTCATGCGCGCACGCCGATGCGCCTACTGGATGATGAAGGCCGAGAAGTGCACGGCGCGCACGGCGGCCTCGTCGTCGTCGCCGTGGCCGCCCTTGCCCCTGGGGTCGTGATCGTCGGCATCGTCCAGCGGCTTGCTCGCCGCCAGCTTGATCTCGCGCGCCAGCTCGAGCTTGCCGCTCTTGTCCTGCAGCTCGGAGGCAGACTTGTGCGCGAGCAGCATCAAGATGTCGTTGCGGATCGCCGGCATGTAGGCCTTGAGCTGGTCGCTCACGTGGCTGTCGGCCAGCTCGAGCGTCACGCCCACCTGCGCATAGCGCTCGGCCTCGCGGTCGGCGAGGTTGACGGTGAAGATCTCCAGCGGCAGGAACACCGGCGGCGCCTTCTTCGCGTCCTTCTTCTTGGCCTTGGCCTCGTGCGTGTCCTCGCCCGCCGCGGCTGCGGCCTCGGCCTCGGCCGCGGCCTTGCGCTGCTTCATCACGTAGAAGGTTGCGCCGCCGCCGCCGGCCAGCATGAGCAGCACCACGGCACCGATGATGATCAGCAGCTTCTTCTTGCCGCCGGCCTTGACGGGCGGGGCTTCGGGGGCGGCTTCGGTGGCGGCAGCGGTGGACATGCGTGGCTCCGGCAGGGCCGCGTCGGTACGGGCCCTTGACGATCGATTATTCGGAGCGGCTCACCGCTGCAGCGGTGGAATAAGCGGGCTTTTCGCGGCCGGTTCGCGTGGCTCAGGCGTACACGTCGAGCAGGCCACGGCGCCAGCCGCGGCCGCCGGCGGCGGCTGGCGAGGCGACGCTGGCCGCCGCCGCGCCCGGCTCGCCGCGCAAGGCGCGCTGCGCGCTGCGTGCAGCGGCGTCGCCGGGGTCTTGTGCGAACGCGCCGGCGTCGCCGGCGGCGCTGCCGAACAAGCCGGCGTCACCGGCCGAGCCGCCGAACACGCCGCCGCCGGCGAGCGTGAAACCCGACTCGCGCAGCGCGCTGGCCAGCGCGGGCAGCGAGGCTTCGATCGCCTCGCGCGTGCGGGCGTGCGCGGCGTGGAAGTCCACCTGCGCGGCGGTGCCGTCGAGTGCGATCTGCACCGCCACCGGGCCCAGGTCGGCCGGGTTCAGCTGCAGCCGCGCCTGCTGCACGCCGTCGCGCACCCAGGCGCCGAGCTGCAGGCCGAGCGACTGCGCGAAGCGGTCGCTGCCGGGCTCGGCGTCGATGCGCGCTTGCGCGTGCGACGGTGCGCTCGCGGGCGTGTTCGACAGCGCAGGCGCGATGTCGGTGCCGGCGCGCAGCAACGTGCGGTCGAGCAGGGCACCCGATGCGCCGTTGGGCAGCAAGCCGGCTGCCGTGCTTGTCGCGCTCCCCGGCGGCGAGGCTGCCGCGTCGGGATTCGTCGCCGCAGTCGCAGCCGGTGCGAGCGAGGCCGTGTGCATGTCGCCGGCCGGTCGGCCGCCGGCGTCGGCCTGCGTGTGCGCGGTCTGCCCGGCCTGGTTGGCATCGCGCGCGCCGGCCGCCGCGGCGAAGCGGCCCTCGGTGTGCGGCGCGCCGCGGCGGGTCGATGGCGCGCGCGCCGGCACGCCCTCGTTGGATGCGCTCGCGGCAGAGATGGCGTCGCCGGCCGCGTCGTCTGTGCCGGCCGCCTCTGCGGTGGCGCTGGCCGCCGCGTCGATCGTTGCCGGTGCTGCGGCGATCGTCGTTGCCATCGCGGGTGGCGGCACGACGGCCGGTTCGGGCGTGGTCGGCGCAGCGCCCGCTGCGGCGGATGCAGCCGCGGCGTCGGTGTTGTCGCCTTCGCGGGGTTCGGTCGGCGTCGGAGCGGCAGCGTCGCTGCTTGCCGTGGTGTCGGCCGTTGCCGCAGCGCGTGTCTCGCCCTGGCGTTCGGTGTCGGCCTTCTCGCCGGCCTCGGCGCGCGGTGCACGCCGAGGGGATTCGTTGCCGCGCGCCCGGTCCTTCGGCTCTGCCTTGCGCGCGCGCGCCGCGGCCTCGCGCAGCTCGCGGCCGGACGGCGTGCTCGCATCGCGCAGCGTGCGCGCGAAGGCGTCGCCGTCGGCAGGCGTGGCGTCGTGGGCCGAAGGCGGTGTGGCGACCTCGGGCCGCGCGGGCGTGATCTGGACGGTGGGCATCATGAGAAGTTTCCTCGCCGAGGCGATGGGTCAGGTGACGGTGTCGTTGCCGCCGTCGCGTTGGGCCAGGCGCTTGCGTTCGTGCAGCCGCAGCGCCACCTCGTCGGCGAGCGACTGTTCGCGCCGCGCGGCGTGGCGGTGCTGCTGCTGCTGGCGGCGCTCGATCAGCTTTTCCACCGAGCCCAGGCGCTGCTCGCGCTCGCGCAGCGCCTGCTGCGCCTGGTGCAGCCGCATCTCGGCCTGCGCGACGATGTCGCGCTGCTGGCCGATCGCGTGATCGAGCCGCTGCATGAAGCCCTGGTAGCACTGCAGCAGCTCGACGCTGCTGCCCGTGCGCAGGCGGCCGGTCCAGCGTTGCACGTATTCGGCGCGGTAGGCGTCGAGCGTGCGCGCCTGCACCGAGGCATGCTCGGCCTGGCTCTGCGCATCGCGCAGGCCGAGCAGCGCCTGGTCGCGGCCGTTGCGCTCGAGCTCGAGCAGCGAGAGCAGGGCGTCGAGCGATTGTTCGGTGCTCATGCGGGTGACTCGATCACCTGGTGCAGCGCGCTCCAGCTCTCGGCCAGCGTGGCGCTCTCGTGCATGTCCTGCTGCAGCAGGCGCGTGAGGGCCGGGTGCAGGCGCACGGCGGTGTCGAGTTCGGCGTCGTTGCCGGGGTTGTAGGCGCCGAGCTGGATCAGGTCGCGCGCCTTGTTGTAGCGCGCGAGCATCTGGCGCGCGCGCCGCGCAGCGGCCACCTGCTCGCGCGGCGCCACCGCCGGCATCACGCGCGAGATCGAGCGCTCGACGTCGATTGCCGGGTAGTGGCCGGCCTCGGCCAGCTCGCGCGACAGCACGATGTGGCCGTCGAGAATGCCGCGCGCCGCGTCGGCGATCGGGTCCTGCGGATCGTCGCCCTCGGCGAGCACGGTGTAGATCGCGGTGATCGAGCCGGCGCCGGCGCGGCCGTTGCCGCTGCGCTCCACCAGCTGCGGCAGCTTGGCGAAGCAGCTCGGCGGGTAGCCGCGCGTGGCCGGCGGCTCGCCGATGGCGAGCGCGATCTCGCGCTGCGCCATCGCGTAGCGCGTGAGGCTGTCCATCAGCAGCAGCACATGCTGGCCGCGGTCGCGGAAGTGTTCGGCGATCGCGGTGGCGTAGGCGGCGCCTTGCATGCGCACCAGCGGCGGCGCGTCGGCCGGCGCGGCCACCACCACCGAGCGGCGCAGGCCCTCGGCTTCGAGGATGTCCTCGACGAACTCCTTCACCTCGCGGCCGCGCTCGCCGATCAGGCCGACGACGATCACGTCGGCCGCGGTGTAGCGCGCCATCATCGCCAGCAGCACCGACTTGCCGACGCCGGTGCCGGCGAACAGGCCCAGCCGCTGGCCGCGGCCGACGGTGAAGAGCGCGTTGATCGCGCGCACGCCGGTATCGAGCGGCGTGCGGATGGGCTCGCGGTCCATCGCGTTGATCGGGCGGCGCATCATCGGCCGCTCGTGCACCTCGGCCAGCGCGCCGAGGCGGTCCATCGGCGCGCCGTGCGCGTCGACCACGCGGCCGAGCAGGCCGGCGCCCATGGGCAGGTGCAGGCTGCGGTCTTCGCCGCGGCGCCACAGCGGGTTGTCGCGGCCGAGCTGCGGCGCGCGCCGCGGCGGCGGCCGCGGCACCACGCGCGCGCCGCTGGCCAGGCCATGCACGTCGCCGGTGGGCATCAGGTAGGCGCGGTCGCCGTGAAAGCCCACCACCTCGGCGATCACCGGCGCGGCGCCGGCGGCGCGCACCTCGCATACCGAGCCGACGGGCGCGCGCACGCCGGCAGCCTCGAGCACGAGGCCGGTCACGCGGGCGAGCGTGCCTTCGGTGGCCAGCGGCTGCGCGAGCGCGGCATGGGCCTCCAGGTCGGCGAGGAAGCGGCGCCAGCGTTCGGGCCGGTCGGCGCGCGCGGCATGGGCGGTCATGTCGCAGCCTCGCCGTCGTCCATCGTCCACGGCAGCTCGCTGCCGAGGCCCGAGCTGGCCTGCTGCCAGCGCGCCGAGATGCGGGCATCGATGGTGCCCACGTCAGACAGCACGCGGCAGCCGCCGCGCTCGACGCCGGCGTCGGGCACGATGCGCGCGCCGCGCGCGGCGATCACCTCGGCAGCGCCTTGCTCCACCAGCGCGAGATCTTCCGGATGCACCTGCACCACGATGTGGCGGGCGCTCATCAGCACCGCGTTGACGGCCTCGCGCGTCACCCGCGCCACGCGCTGCGGGTCCACCTGCAGCTCGTCGCGCACCACCTGGCGTGCGATCGCGGTGGCCACACGGGCGAGCGACTGCGCCATCTCCTGCTCCAGCGCGTCGAGCTGCGCGTCGAAGCGCTGGAGCAGCGCGCCGAACTGCGCGGCGTTGTCCTGCAGCACGCCGCGCTTGAAGCCTTCGAGCGCGACCAGGCCGTCGCGGTAGCCGTCCTGGTAGCCGGCCTGGCGCGCGGCATCGACCGCGGCCTGCCAGTCCTTGGGCGTGCGCGGCGCGTCGCGCGCGGCATCAGCAGATCCGGCGCCGCCGCCGAAGGTGTGGGGCTGCCAGCTCGCGAAGCCCTGCAGCTCCTCGCGCGGAATGAAGCGGTGATACGGCGTGCCCGCCGGCTTAGACGAATTCATCGGCGGCACCGCTGGCCATCACGATCTGACCCTCGTCGACGAGACGGCGCACGGTCTTGAGCATCTCCTTCTGCTCGGCCTCGACCTCGGACACGCGCACCGGGCCGCGCGATTCGAGGTCCTCGCGCAGCGTTTCGGCGGCGCGGCTCGACATGTTCTTGAAGATGCGCTCGCGCATCTCGGGCGTGGCGCCCTTGAGCGCGATGACCAGCGACTCGCTCTGCACCTCCTTGAGCAGCGACTGGATGCCCTTGTCGTCGAGCTTGATCAGGTCGTCGAAGGTGAACATGTTGTCCTGGATCTTCTGCGCCAGCTCGCCGTCGCTCTCGCGGATGTAGTCGAGCACCGAGGTCTCGACCGCGTTGCCCATCAGGTTGATGATCTCGGCGGCGGTCTTCACGCCGCCGAGCGAGGCCTTCTTGAGCTTGTCGCTGCCGGCGAGCACCTTGCTCATCACGTCGTTGAGGTCCTTCAGCGCCATCGGCTGGATGCCGTCGAGCGTGGCGATGCGGATCATCACCTCATTGCGGTGCCGCTCGCCGAAGGCCTTGAGCACGGCCGAGGCCTGGTCGTAGTCGAGGTGCACCAGGATCGCGGCCACGATCTGCGGATGCTCGTTGCGCAGCAGCTCGGCCACGGCGGAGGCGTCCATCCATTTCAGGCTTTCGAGGCCGGAGACGTCGCTGCCCTGCATGATGCGGTCGATCAGCAGGTTGGCCTTGTCGTCGCCGAGCGCCTTGCGCAGCACGCTCTTGACGTACTCGTCGGTGTCGGCCACCAGCATGTGCTGCTCGGCGGCGACGGTGTTGAACTTGTCCATCACCTGCTCGAGGCGCTCGCGCGGCACCGCCTTCATCTTGGCGATCGTCTCGCCCAGGCGCTGCACCTCCTTGGGCGCCAGGTGCTTGAACACCTCGGCCGCCTGCTCCTCGCCGAGCGACATCAGCAGGATCGCGGCGTTCTCGAGGCCCTGGTCGTCCATGCGCGTGCGGCCTCAGGCCGATTCGGCGTTGACCCAGTCGCGCACGATGTGCGCCACCGCGGCGGGGTTGCTCTTGGCCAGCTCGCGCGCGTCGACCACGCGCTTGTCGTTGGTCGGCGCGGCGAGTGCGGCGGTTGCTTGGCCGGGCAGCGCGGGCTTGTCGGGGTTGGCCGCATCGCCGACCACGGTGTTCACCTGGCCGCCCACCGGCGGCGCGGTGGCGTCCTTGATCGCCGGCCTGATGATGCCGGCGAAGACCAGCAGCGCGATCAGCGCCAGCGCGCCGGGCACCGCGGCCGAGCGCAGCAGCTCGGTGAGCCAGGGCTGCTTCCACACGGGCAGCGGCTCGATCTTGGGCACCGCCTCGACGCGGAACGGCGCGTTGATGAGCTTGAGCGAATCGCCGCGTTCCTTGTTGAAGCCGATGCTCTCCTGCACCAGCGCGGTGAGCTTGTCGATCTCGTCGGCCGCGAGCGGCGTGCTGATGGTCTTGCCCTTGGCGTCGGTGCTGACGCGGTGGTTCACCACCACGGCGGTGTTCATGCGCTTGACGATGCCGGTGGCCGCGCGCGTGACGCGCACGGTCTTGTCGAGCTCGTAGTTGGTCACGTTGTCGCGGCGCGACGACGGCGCGGTGCCGCCCTGCGCGGCCTGCAGCGGCGCCGAGGCGCCGGCCAGCGGCGCGGTGGCCGGCACCGGCGGCTGGTTGCTCGCCGCGCCGGGCACGCCCGCGGCCTGCGCTGCGGCGCCGTTGACGGACTCGGACGTTTGCGCGCTGCGCACCGCGGCGCTGGCGCCGCCCTGGTTGGGCTTGTACAGCTCGTCGGTGGCCTCGGTCTGCGAGAAGTCGACGTCGGCGCTGACGCTGGCGCGCACGTTGTCGCGGCCGAGCACCGGCTCGAGGATGTCGATCACGCGCTTGACGTAGCTCGATTCGATCTGCTGCACGTACTGCAGCTGGTGCGCGTCGAGCCCCTGCGTGCCGCCTTCGGAGGAGGCCGACAGCAGCGTGCCGCTCGAATCGAGCACGCTCACGGCCTTCGGGCTCAGCTCGGGCACCGACGACGACACCAGGTGCACGATGCCGGCGATCTGCGCGCGCTCCAGCGTGCGGCCGGGATGCAGCTGCACCAGCACCGAGGCGCTGGGCTTCTGCTGCTCGCGGAAGAAGCCGTTCTGCTGCGGCAGCGCCAGGTGCACGCGCGCGGCCGACACCGCGGCCAGCGAGCTGATCGAGCGCACCAGCTCGCCCTCGAGCCCGCGCTGGAAGGTCAGCCGCTCCTGGAACTGCGTCTGCCCGAAGCGGGCGTTATCCATCAGCTCGAAGCCGCTGGTCGTGCCCTTGGGCAGGCCGAGCTGGGCGAGCTTGAGGCGCACGTCGTGCACCTTGTCGGTGGGTACCATGATCGCGCCGCCGCCTTCGGCGATCTTGTACGGCACGTTCATCTGCGTCAGCTGGCCGAGGATGGCGCCGCCGTCCTTGTCGGAGAGGTTGGCGTACAGCAGCTTGTAGTCGCCCGTGCGGCTCCACATCGCCAGCGCCAGCGCCACGCCGACCAGCGCGGCCACGCCGATGGTGAGCATCACCATCGCCTTCAGCGGGATGGCGGCGATGCGCTCGCTCAGGCTGTGCGGCTGCGCGGCACTCGCGCCGGCGCGGCCGGCATGGGGCGAGGTGGGGGCGAGGGCGTTGTCCATGCGGTGGTCGTCGTCGGAGGCGCCGTCTCGTTGCACCCATGTGCCGCGCAGCGGGTTCTCCGGCTGGAAGGCATTGTTCGGTGCCGATGGCCGCGTCTATGGGGTGAACAGCCCCGACTTCGGGCTTCAGTTCGCACCATCGCGGCCGACGATCGGCGCCTACAGTGGCGCCATCGTGACGGGCTGCGCACGGCAAGCGTGCGTCATGCACAGATGAAGGTCAACCTCGAGCCGTTCGATTTCGCCGGTGCCGTGGCTCGGGCGGGCCTGCGCACCGACGGCACGCCGCTGGCGCGCGGCACGGCCGCCGCCGGCGCAGCCAGCTTCCAGCAGGCGATGACGCAGGCGCTCGGCTCGGTGAGCCAGCAGCAGCGCCAGGCCGAGGCGCTGCAGCGCGAACTGCAGCTCGACAACCCGGCGGTGAGCCTGGAGCAGACGATGGTGGCGATGCAGAAGGCCCAGATCGGCTTCCAGGCCGTGCTGTCGGTGCGCAGCCGGCTGGTGCAGGCCTACAGTGAAATCATGAACATGCAGGTCTAATGCCAATTCGCGTTCGATCGCATAGAAGGTACCTGCAACCTGCAGGAGTCTGCGCGGCGCGAATGCCCTTCGTTGCGGGGCTCGGTGGTGTTCGCTGCGCCGCGGTCGTGGGCTGTGGGGTCCGGGAGCGAATCTGCGGCGGCGAGCAGCGCAGCAGCGAGGGGGAAGTCCGGCGCGACAGCGCCGGACCGGCGAGCGCGAGCCTTATGCGGCGCCGCGTTCAGCGGCGCTCAGCGAAGTTCGCGTTTGCCGCCCCTTGCTGTGAGCAGCGGAGCGTTCCCCGGCCTTCAGGCCGGGGCGCCGCAGTTTGAGCGCACGGGCCCCACGGCCCGCGGCCGCGGCGCAGCGCGCGCAATCCCCGCGCATGACGCAGCCTCACGCACAAACCCGCCATTGCCTCAGCGGCATGAACGCGACAGGATCCATGCGATCGATCGCCAATCGGTCTGAGCCGCGCCGGGAAGCCTCGCAGGTTGTGGCCTAATCTCGCGATCCGTTCACATCCACACACCGGAGTTCTCCCATGCCCCGCAAGATCCGCTGCGAAGCCGACCGCCAGGCCACGCCCTCCAACGCGCCCAAGGGCGGCATCGGCCAGCGCGTGAGCCTCGAGCGCGGCGCGCACACGCGCAGCAAGAAGCGCCCGGGCAAGCGCGCGCACAAGGGCGGCAGCTGAGCCACACCGCGCGCAGCAGCCACCATGCTGCGCCTGACCGAGCTGCGCCTGCCGCTGGAGCATGACGACGCGGCGCTGCGCCGCGCGATCGTGGCTCGCCTGGGCATCGCCGATGCGCAGCTGAAGGCGTTCACCGTCTTCCGCCGTGCGTGGGACGCGCGGCGCAAGGCCGCGATCCAGCTGATCTACACCGTCGACTGCGAAGTCGACGGTGAGGCCGCGCTGCTCGCGCAGCGCGCCGATGATCGCCACCTGCGCGCCGCGCCCGACATGCGCTACCGCCTCGTGGCGCATGCGCCGGCCGACTTCGCGGCGCGGCAGCGGCCGCGCCCGGTGGTGATCGGCTTCGGCCCCTGCGGCATCTTCGCCGCGCTGGTGCTGGCACAGATGGGCCTCGCGCCGCTGGTGCTCGAACGCGGCAAGCCGGTGCGCGAGCGCACCCAGGACACCTGGGGCCTGTGGCGCCGCGGCGTGCTGCAGCCCGAATCCAACGTGCAGTTCGGCGAAGGCGGCGCGGGCACGTTCTCCGACGGCAAGCTCTACAGCCAGATCAGCGACGCACGCCACCTCACGCGCAAGGTGCTGGCCGAGTTCGTCGCCGCCGGTGCGCCGGAGGAGATCCTCTACGCCGCCAAGCCGCACATCGGCACCTTCCGCCTCGTGAGCATGGTCGAGAAGCTGCGCGCCGACATCGTGGCGCTCGGCGGCGAGATCCGCTTCGGCGCGCACGTGAACGACCTGCGCATCGAGGGCGGCCATGTGCGCGGCCAGCCCGATGGATGCGGCCGCTTGCGCGGCCTAGTGCTCGCCGGCGGCGAGCAGATCGATGCCGACCACGTGGTGCTCGCCGTGGGCCACAGCGCGCGCGACACCTTCGAGATGCTGCACGCGCGCGGCGTGGCGATGATCGCCAAGCCGTTCTCGGTGGGCTTTCGCGTCGAGCATCCGCAAAGCCTGATCGACCGCGCGCGCTTCGGCAGTCATGCGAAACATCCGATCCTCGGCGCCGCCGACTACAAGCTCGTGCATCACGCGAGCAACGGCCGCTCGGTGTACAGCTTCTGCATGTGCCCCGGCGGCACCGTGGTGGCCGCCACCTCCGAGCCCGAGCAGGTGGTGACCAACGGCATGAGCCAGTATTCGCGCGCCGAGCGCAACGCGAACGCCGGCATCGTGGTGGGCATCGAGCCGGCCGACTACCGGCAGGACCACGATGGCACGGGGCCCGTGTCGCCGCTCGACGGCATCGCGTTGCAGCGCCGGCTCGAGCAGCGCGCCTACGCGCTCGGCGGCGGCGGCTACATCGCACCGGCGCAGCTGGTGGGTGATTTCGTCGCCGGCCGCCACGGCAAGGACATCGCGCGCGAGTTCGGCCGCGTGATGCCGTCGTACCAGCCCGGCGTGCGGCTCACCGATCTGGCCGAGCCGGGCCACGAGAGCCTGCCGCCGGACCTCATCGACGCCATCCGCGAGGCGATGCCCGCGTTCGAGCGCCAGATCGCCGGCTTCAACATGCCCGACGCGGTGTTCACCGGCGTCGAGACGCGCACCTCGTCGCCGCTGCGCATCCCGCGCGGCAAAGACTATCAATGCACCAACGTGCAGGGCCTCTACCCTGCCGGCGAAGGCGCGGGCTATGCCGGCGGCATCATGTCGGCCGGCGTCGACGGCATCGAGGTGGCCGAGGCCGTGGGCCTCAGCCTGCTCGGCGACGGCGCCGTGGTCACACACAAGGAAGGCGCAGCATGAACGCACTGTTCGATCTCTCCGGCCGCGGCATCGTCGTCACCGGCGGCAACGGCGGCATCGGCCTCGGCATGGCGCGCGGCCTGCTCGCGGCCGGCGCGAGCGTGTGCATCTGGGGCTCCAACGCGGCCAAGACGCTGCAGGCCCGTGCGCAGCTCGCGGCCGAATGCGGCGACGCCTCGCGCGTGCACTCGGCCGTGTGCAACGTGGCCGACGAGGCGCAGGTCGAGGCCGCCTTCGCACAGAGCGTGGAGGTGCTCGGCAAGGTGCACGCCTGCTTCGCCAACGCCGGCGTATCGGCCAAGGGCACGATGATGATGGAGATGAGCCTCGACGAGTTCCGCCGCGTGCAGCGCGTCAACGTCGAAGGCGTGTTCCTCACCTTCCGCGCCGCCGCGCGCCACATGGCCGCGCATGGCGACGGCGGCTCGCTGGTGGCCACCGCCAGCACCGCGGCGGTGGAAGGCGCGGCGCGCAACAGCCACTACGGCGCGAGCAAGGGCGCGGTCACGTCGTTCGTGCGCGCGCTGGCGGTCGAGCTGGCGCGGCACCGCATCCGCGTGAACTCGATCCTGCCGGGCTGGATCGTCACCGAGATGACCGCGGCCGCGGTGCACAACGACAAGTTCGCCAAGGCCGTGCTGCCGCGCATCCCGGCGCGGCGCTGGGGCGAGATCGGTGACTTCTCCGGCATCGCGGTCTACCTGGCGAGCGACGCCTCGGCCTACACCACCGGCGAGCAGTTCGTGATCGACGGCGGCTACACCAAGTTCTAGCGCGTCGGCGGCCATGCGCCTGCTGCTCGTTGCCGCGCTGTCGGCCTGCGCGCTCTACGCGGCGCTGCTCGCACTGGTGTGGTTCGGCCAGGAGCGGCTGATCTTCATGCCGTCGCGGCTGCCGGCCGATGCGCCGCTGGCGCGCGAGGCCGACGTGCGCGAGCGCTTCGTCGACGTGCCGGGCGCGCGGCTGTCGCTGCTCGAGCTGCGCCTGCCCGACCCGACCGGCGTGGTGTTCTACCTGCACGGCAACGCCGGCAACCTGCAGAGCTGGTTCGCCGATGCCGAGCTCTACCGCCGCGCGAACTTCGACCTCGTGATGCTCGACTACCGCGGCTACGGCAAGAGCAGCGGCCGCATCGACAGCGAGGCGCAGCTGCACGCCGACGTGCAGGCCGTGTGGCGGGCGGTGGCGCCGCGCTACGCGGGCCGGCGCGTCGTGCTGCTCGGCCGCTCGCTCGGCAGCGGCCTGGCCGCCGCGCTGGCGGCGCAGGTGCGGCCCGACCTCACCGTGCTGGTGTCGCCGTACACGAGCCTGCTCGCGCTGGCGCGCGAGCACTACCCGTTCGTGCCGACGGCGCTGCTGCGCTACCCGCTGCGCACCGACGAGGTGTTGCCGCGCCTCGGCACGCCGGTGCTGCTCGTCCACGGCGAGCACGACGCACTGATCCCGCCCGCGCACAGCGAGGCGCTGCTGCGCCTCGCGCCGGCGGCACGGCGCGTGGTCGTGCCGCAGGCGGGGCACAACGACCTGCAGGAATTCGAGGCCTACCGCAGCGCCGTGTCGCAGGCGCTGACGGCGCTGCGCTGACCCTCCATCGGTAGTGACCCGGCTTGTCCGGCCGCGCCGCGGGCCGGAACATGCCGCCGCACACCCACGAGGAGGAGACACAGCCATGGCCATGCTCAGCTGGCGCGAAGTGCGCCCCCAACCCGGCACCGTGGTCGCCCCCGACGAGCGCCTGCCCTGGCCGCAGACGGCGGCCATGGGCGTGCAGCACGTGATCGCGATGTTCGGCGCCACGGTGCTGGCGCCGATCCTGATGGGCTTCGACCCCAACGTGGCGATCCTGATGAGCGGCATCGGCACGCTGATCTTCTTCGTCGTCACCGGCGGCAAGGTGCCGAGCTACCTCGGCTCGAGCTTCGCGTTCATCGGCGTGGTGATCGCCGCCACCGGCTTCGCCGGCAAGGGCGCCAACGCCAACATCGCCGTCGCGCTCGGCGGCATCATCGCCTGCGGCGCGCTGTACACGCTGATCGGGCTGGTGGTGATGGGCACCGGCACGCGCTGGATCGAGCGGCTGATGCCGCCGGTGGTCACCGGCGCGGTGGTGGCGGTGATCGGCCTCAACCTCGCCGGCATCCCGGTGAAGAACATGGCGCCGACGCCGTTCGATGCCTGGATGCAGGCCATCACCTTCGTCTGCGTGGCCGGTGTGGCGGTGTTCACGCGCGGCATGACGCAGCGGCTGCTGATCCTGGTGGGCCTCATCGTCGCCAGCATCGTCTACGCGGTGCTCGCCAACGGGCTGGGCCTGGGCAAGCCGCTCGATCTCTCGGGCATCGCCAACGCGGCGTGGTTCGGCGCGCCGGGCTTCGCCTCGCCGGTGTTCAGCGCCAACGCGATGCTGCTGATCGCGCCGGTGGCGGTGATCCTGGTGGCCGAGAACCTCGGCCACGTGAAGGCGGTGAGCGCGATGACCGGCCGCAACCTCGATGCGCTGATGGGCCGCGCCTTCGTGGGCGACGGCATCGCCACCATGGTCTCGGGCGCCAGCGGCGGCACCGGCGTGACCACCTATGCCGAGAACATCGGCGTGATGGCCGCCACCAAGATCTATTCCACCGCCACCTTCGTCGTCGCCGCGCTGATCGCCATCGTGCTCGGCTTCAGCCCCAAGTTCGGCGCGCTGATCCAGGCCATTCCGCTGGCGGTGATGGGCGGCGTGTCGATCGTGGTGTTCGGCCTCATCGCGGTGGCCGGCGCCAAGATCTGGGTCGACAACCGCGTCGACTTCTCCGACAACCGCAACCTCGTGCTGGTGGCCATCACGCTGGTGCTGGGCACCGGCGACTTCACGCTGCGCTTCGGCGGCTTCACGCTCGGCGGCATCGGCACCGCCACCTTCGGCGCCATTGCGCTGTGGGCGCTGCTGGGCGGTGGGCGAGCGGCGCGGTGACCGACACCTACGACGACACTCACGGCGACGCCGACGGCGGCGCGGCCTTGCGCGTGGCCGCCCGAAGCGCCGGCGCGCGGCGACGCACCGCCTCGACGACGAAGCGGCCGAACGCCACCGCGCCGACGGCGCCGCACACCGCTGCCAATTGCAGTGGCAGCGCCTGATCGGTGACCAGGCCCACGGCGAGCAGCGCCAGCGCGCCAAAGTGTGCCCAGCGGTGCACGGCCAGCGCGCGCTCGTCGGTCAGCGACGACGGCGTGGGCGCGCGCCGCCCCGCGCCGGCGCCGTGCATCGACACCAGGAACGGCACGATGCGCTGCACGATGCCGAGCAGAAAGCTCATCAGCCAGCCCGCCACCGCGCAGGCGAGCAGCGCGGTGGCGAGGCCCGCGCGTTCGCCGTCGACGGCCCACCACGCGGCGAGTGCCCAGGTGACGAGCAGTGCGCCCCAGCCCAGGCGCACGAGCTGGAACGAGCCGCCGAGGTGGCGGCGCATGCCCTGGCGCAGCACCTGCTGCATCGAGCGCAGGTGCAACGCGCTGGCGCTCGCCGCGCAGGCCACCGCGGCGAGCAGCGCCTCGCGCGGCCAGAGGTCGAGCGCCACCGGCACGGCGAGCACGATCGCTGCCGCGGCCAGCGCGGCGACGCGCAGCTGCACGCGCTCGGGCGGCACCGGGCCGAGCGCGAACATCGGCACCAGGATGTTCGCCAGCCCCAGCGCGAGCAGCCCCATGAAGCCGAACACCGCGCCGGTGATGTGCAGCATCAGCAGGCCCGGCCGCGGCCATGCCGCCCAGCCCGCCCACACGGCCACCAGCGCCGCCGCGCTCGCCAGCGCCGCGGCCAGCGCGGCCAGCGCCAGCCAGCCCATCGCGCGCACGCCGGCCATGCCGCGCGCGCCGACCAGGTTGCGCGCGAGCAGCAGCGCATAGATCGCCAGCGCGATCACCACCGGCACGGCGGCCAGCGCCATCAGCGCGGTGCGCTGCAGGCCCATGCCGAGCACGAGCGCGGCCACGCCGGGCACCAGCAGCCACCACACCACGCGCGGCGCCGTGCGCCAGGCCAGCGGCTGCAGCGTGGCCACCGGCATCATCTGCAGGCTGGCGCCGACGGCGCTCATCGCCAGCATGCCGAGCGTCACCGCATGCAGCGCGGCCAGCGGCCAGCCGGTGCCACCGGCAAAGCGCGGCACCTGCTCGGCGCCGAGGCCCAGCGCGACCCAGGCCACGAGCTGGAACGCCGCGGCCGCGCCGAAGAAGCGCATCGGCACCGACAGCGGCAACAGCCGCCCGCTGGCGCCGAGCGCGAACGAAGCACCCGAGGTCACCGGCTTGCGCGCGGCGCCGGCCGGCGCGCCGGGCGCGCGCGTGCTCACGCCATGGCCGCCGCGGCCACGCGCTTCAACGCCACGCGCACCACGTCGGCACCGCTGCCGGTGGCGTCGGTGAGCGGCAGCGACATCGGCGCGATGCTGTTCAGGCTCGGCGCGTTCAAGCCCTTCGCATACGGCGTGGCCCAGTGCTCGAACTGGCCGATGATCACCAGCGTGTCGGGGCGGATGCCCTGGATCGGCACCGCCGGCCCACGCGTGGTGCCGATCGCCGAGCGCACCTCGACCAGATCGCCGTCCTCGATGCCCAGGCGCTCGGCGGTGGATTCGTGCATCAGCACGCCGCCGTGGCCGCGCATGTTGCGCGCCAGCTCGTCCATCAGCTGGATCGCCGCGTTGCCGCCGGCGTGGTACTGCATGCTCTTGGTGGTGATGAGCCAGAACGGGTAGTCATCGGGCTTCAGCCCGCGGCTCACCAGGTCTTCCGTCCACATGCCGGGGAAGTCGTGCCACTCGGGCAGCGCCGCGTATTCGAGCAGCTGGCGGTCCCACCAGTGGATCTCGCTCTCGTGCAGCCGGCTCTTCAGCTCGCGGCCGGTGCGCAGCAGGCGCTCCTGGTACGGCAGCTCGAAGCGCAGGTTCTGCGACTTGATCGTGCAGTACAGGTACCACTGCTTGCGCGGGAACGGCCGCGTCATCATGCCGTGCTGCTTGAACCAGTCGAGGTCGTGCACCTCCTGGCCCTTCGAGAGTTCGTGGCTCGCGGCCTGGCACACCGCGCCCCAGATCTCGTCGACGGTGGGCACCTGGGTCGGGTCGAGAGAGTAGTCTTCGTCGTCTCGCTTCAGCGGCACGCCCATCGCGCCGCGGTTGATCGACGTGACGTACTCGCCGAGCAGCCCGGTGCGCCGCGCGATCTCGGTGGCGATCCAGCTGAAGTCGCGCGCGTCGCCCTGCGGCGCCACCGCCGGCTGGCGCAGCACCCAGCCCTGGTGCTGCCAGTACTGCTCGACGAACTTGGTCTTGCCCAGGCGGATCAGCTGCGTGCTCTCGAGGTCGGTCGCCTCGGGCAGCAGGATGTCGGCCATGTGGTTGGTCTCGTCGGACGTGAACGCGAAGGCCACCGTGAACGGGAACTTGGCCATCGTGTCGGCGACGGTGTTGGTATCCCAGAACGAGATCGCCGGGTTGGTGCGGTAGGCGATCCACACCGCCGGCTGCGTGGGCCGCTGCCAATGGTCGGGCACCTCGCGCTGGAACATCCACGCCAGATGCGTCGGGCCCAGCGCCTGGCTCCACGCGCCGCTGTTGCCTACCAGCGGGATCAGCGTGCGGTGGCCGTGGCGGCTGGTCGGCTTGGCGCTCCACTCGCCGCGGCGCGTGGGGTTGAGGCGCTGCATCATGAAGCCGTCGGGGCCGGGCGTCACGCTCTTGTGCCGGTCGTCGTGCGGCTTGTTCAAGCGCACGGTGGTGCCGAGCGTGCCGCCGGGCACTTCGAGCGCGCCCACCAGCGTCGCCAGCATGGTGCGGCTCCAGCAGCACTCGTAGGCGCCCCAGCCGTTGTTGACCGTCTTGCCGAGCGTGACCGACACCGGCCGCAGCGGCAGCTCCAGGCCGTTGACCTCGATCGTCTCGCCGACGCGCGCATGGTCGAGGAATTCGCCGGCGATACGGCGCATCGTCTCGGGCTTGACGTCGCAGATGGGTGCCGCCCACTCGGGGCTGTAGCGCTTCATGTGCTTCACCAGCCGCGTGAACGCGGTCGCGGCCGGCACGTCGCGGTGCAGCCAGTGCTCGTCGTCGGCGCCGCGCTCGACGGCCTGCGCCACGGTGACCTCGCCTTCGAGCAGCGGCAGCGCACCGACGGTGTCGTGCGGCACCGCGGCTTGCGTGCGCGTGTCCCACAGCAGCGGCTTGTCGGTGTCGGCGTCGCGCAGGTAGTAGCCGTTGGGCCCCACCAGATAGGGCGACGACGTGACGTCGCGCAGGAACGCCAGATCGAGCCGCGAGCGCGGGTGCTCGTGCAGCATCACGTGGATCAGCGCGAACATGAATGCCGCGTCGGTCTTGGGCTTGATGGGGATCCACTGCGCCGACGCCGCGCCGGTGATCGACAGGTGCGGCTCGATCTGCACGCGCTGCGCGCCGCGCACGCGCGCCGCGGCGTGGCGCGACGCCGCGCACGGGCCGCCGGTGACCTCGTTGTTGTTGCCGAACGAGAGGTTGTATTCGGTGTACGGTACGTCGGCCGACACGGTGAACGCGCGGTGCCAGAACTCGCCGTACAGGTGCTCGGAGTGCACGCACTTGACGCCCTGCCCCGAGCCGAAGCTGTAGTCGACCGCGCCCCAGGCCTGCAGGAACGACGGGAAGGTGCCCATGTAGTTGGCCGGCGTGCCGCCGTGACCGAAGGTGGCGGCCACGCGCGGCAGGCCCTGCTCGTCGAGCACGCCTTGCGCGCGCACCTCGAGCAGCTTCTTGGCCACGATGTCGAGCGCCTCGTCCCACGAAATCGGCTGCCAGCGCGGATCTTCGTTGCGGCCCTTCTTGGGGTTGGTGCGCCGCATCGGCGTGCGGTAGCGCTGCGGGTGGTAGGTCTTCTGGATCAGGCCGTAGGCCTTCACGCACGGGCGGCCGTCGCTCGGATGCAGGCCGCGGCCGTCGACGTTGGGGCCGATCTCGGTGGCCACGCCGCCCACCACCTTCACGCTGAGCAGGTCGGGGCCGGCGACGCAGTTGTAGCAGTAGGTCGGCACGTGGCGGACGGCTGGCGTGTTCATCTCGACGCTCCCGGGTGCGCGCGGCGGCCTGCGGTGCAGCCGCCACTAGAATTCAAGGCTCGCAGCGAAGGCCCCGCATGTCCAAGAAGACCACGATGACCATCGACGTCCGCTTCGGCGATTGTGATCCCGCGGGCATCGTGTTCTTCCCGCGCTTTCACCGCTGGATGGACGCGGCCTCGCTGCACTTCTTCATGACCTGCGGCGTGCCGCCGTGGCATGTGCTGGAGCACGAGAACGGCATCATCGGCACGCCGGTGCTGGAGCATCACGCCAGGTTCGTCAAGAGCGCCACCTACGGCGAGCAACTGACGATCACCACCTTCATCGAGGAGTGGCGCGCCAAGGTGTTCCTGCAGAAGCACGTGATCACGCGCGGCGACGATCTGATCTGCGAGAGCGTGGAGACGCGCATCTTCTGCAAGCGCGACCCGAACGATCGGCGGAAGATCTTCGGCATTCCTGTGCCGGAGGATATTCGGGCGAAGTGCTCGTGAGGTTTTCGCCGACGCGTTGATGCGTTGAGCGGCGCGGCGGGCGGTACCCGCTGGGGGCTCATGCTGGGTCGGTCGGCGCCTGCGGCGCACGCCAACAGTGGTGCTGGGCAAAGGCGGGTTGGGGCGGGCCTGGGCGCGCCTATGAGGCGCCGAGAAGCGCAGGCGGGCGAAGGTTGCACATCGCCGTAAGGCGATGGGACGGCGAGGACTTCGAGCTCCGAGCACAGCGGCGCTCCGCAGGAGCGTCGCGGCCGTGCGAGGGCGAGTTCCGCAGCCGCCTTCGCCCGACGAGCATCGCAGGGCACCCCGGAGCGCAGCGGAGGGGCGCCTCATCGAAGCGCCCGGGCCTGCCCCAACCCGCCTTTGCCGCGCTCGACAGTGGAATGAGCGAACGCCAGCAAACACGGATTCACTCCCCCCGATGCGGATCCGCAGCCCACGTCGCCGACGGCCGCTGCGTGCGCGCCAGCCAATCGTCGATCGCCTCCACGTGCTCGGTCTCCTCGGCCGCGAACTCCGCGGCCAGCCGCCGCACCTCGGGGTCGCTGGCGCTTTGACCCACGTCGGCGTAGTAGGCCAGCGCACGCTGCTCGTTCTCGCGCGCATAGCGCAGCGCGTCGTAGGCGTTGAGCGAGGGGTCGAAGGCCTCGTCGCCGCCGGCCTCGGGCGGATGGCGCCAGCGGTACTGCCAGGCGCCGATGGTCGGCAGTGCCCGCGTGCCGGCGCGCTCGACGATCGAGTCGTGATGCATGCGCGAGTAGCGCACCATGTCGCGGAACAGGCGCGAGACGTCGTCGTTGCGGTGCGCTTCCATCATGTCGGCCAGCTCGAGGTAGCGCTCGGCGGCCTCGCGCTCCAGCGCGATCGCATGGGCCAGGAATTCGCTCAGCGTGTAGTCCATCGCCGCTCCAGTTGTCAGTTGGCGCCGTCGGCCACCAGGCGCAGCCGCACCTCGCCTTCGGGCGCATCGACCGGCTCGGCCTGCCAGCCGCGTTCGGCCAGCTCGGGGTACAGCAGCACCGGGTCGCGGTCGTGGTGCACGATCACCACCCGCGTCGGCGGCAGCGACTCGATCAGCCGCACGATCGCCACCAGCGGCTGCGGCGGCGCCAGGCCGCGCACGTCGATGTGCTCGGCCTCGGGCTCGCTCCAGCGGCGCGCGGCGTCGTCCATGCCGCCCGCGGGCGGCGGCAGCGACGTGCAGGCCGGGTCCTCTTGCATGACGGCCTGCAGCATCAACCCGCCATCGTCAGGCCACCGCTGACGCTGAGCACCTGGCCGGTCACGTACTTCGCCGTGTCGTCGGCGAAGAACACCACCGCGTCGGCCACCTCCTCGGGCTGGCCGAGGCGGCGCATCGGGATCGCCTTCTTCAGCGCCTCGGTCACCTTCTCGGGCACGGCGGCCATCAGCGGCGTGTCGGTGGGGCCGGGGCAGACGCAGTTGATGTTGATGCCGTAGCGCGCCGTCTCGCGCGCCAGCGCCTTGGTGAACGCGATCAGCCCGCCCTTGGCGCCGGAGTACACCGTTTCGCCGAGGCTGCCCACGCGGCCGGCGTCGCTGGCGATGTTGATCACCTTGCCGCTGCCGCGCTTCATCATCTCGGGCAGCAGCGCCTTGGTCAGCCGCATCGGGCCCACGAAGTTGAGCGCCACGATGCGCTCCCACATCTCGGGCGTGCCCTCCCAGAACGGATGCGTCGCGCCCCAGCCGGCGCCGTTGACGAGCACGTCGACCGCGCCGAAGCGGCGCTGCACCTCCTCGGCGAACGCGGCCACCGACGCCGCGCTGGTGAGATCGACCTGCACGAAGTGCGCGTCGCGGCCCGCGGCGCGCAGCGTGGCGGCGCGCGACTCGCCCTTGTCGGCCTGCACGTCGGCGACGACCACGGTGGCGCCGGCGTCGGCGAACTTCTGGGCGATGGCCGCGCCGATGCCCGATGCGGCACCGGTGACGACGGTGATCTTCTTGGCGAGTGTCATGCTGACTCCTTGGTTGGCTTGGCGCCGCGACGGTCGAGGAAGGCCGCCACGCGGCGCCGGGTTTCGGGGTTCTCGTAGAGGCGGCGCGTCGCGGCGATCTCGGCCGCGAAGCCGTCGCCGTGGGGTGCGCTCGCCAGCGCGATGCAGCGCTTGTTCTCGGCCAGCGTGCCGCGCGGGATCGCCGCCGAGCGCGCGGCGATCGCACGCGCCGCATCGGCCAGCTCGGCGCGCGGCACCGCCCACTGCACGAGGCCCAGGCGCTCGGCCTCGCGGCCGTCGACCGTCTCGGCGCCGAGGATCAGCCGCCGCGCGGTGCCGGAGCCGACCAGGTGCGTGAGCCGCTGCGTGCCGCCGCCGGCGGCGAGCAGGCCGAGCGCGGCCTCGGGCAGGCCGATGCGCGCCTCGTGCGCGGCGATGCGGCAGTCGCAGGCGAGCGCGAGCTCGAAGCCGCCGCCCAGCGTGGCGCCGGAAAGCTCGGCGAGGGTGACGCACGGCGCGTTCTCGAGCCGCGCGAACACGCGCTGCATGTCCTGCACGATCGCCACCATGCGGTTGCGGCCCTGCGGCGTGGCGGTGCTGCTGCGGATCAGCGCCAGGTCGGCGCCGGCGCAGAACACGTCGAACGCGCTGCGCAGGTGCAGCACCGAGATCGATTCGTCGCGCTCGACGGCGTCGAGCACCGCATCGAGCTCGCCGAGCAGCGCGTCGTCGATGGCGTTGACCGGCGGCCGTGCGAGCGTGACGACGAGCGCGTCGCCGAAGCGTTCGCTGCGCAAGATGCCTTGGCTCGACACGGCGGCGTTCATACGAGGGACTTGTGCAGCTGCTGCAGCTGCCGGCGCAGCAGCTTGCCGGTGGGCCCGCGCGGCAGCGTCTGCACCGGGTGCAGCCAGCGCGGCCGCTGGTACGGCGGCAGCGCCTCGGCACGCTGGTGCAGCAGCGCGCGCACCGGCGCGTCGTCGTCGGCGACGTAGAAGAAGGCCACCGCATCCACGCCGTCGGCGTCGGGCACGCACACCGCGGCGCCTTCGAGCAGGCCCGGCGCCTGCGCACCGAGGTGCTCGGCCAGCGCGATCAGGTTGACCCAGCGGCCGCGGATCTTGACCAGCGAATCCTCGCGTCCGGCGAAACGCCAGCCGCCGCCTTCGGTGCGCTCCCACAGGTCGGCCGGGCAGAACGCGCCGTCGCGGAAGCACTCGGCCTGCGCCTGCGGACGGTCGAGATAACCCACCGCTTGCGTGGGCGCGCGGATCAGCAGCCGCGTGGGCACGCCGCGCGGCGCCTGGTCGAGCGAACGCACCTGCACGCCCGGCGACGGCTGGAAGCCGCGGCCGTCGCCGCGGTCGAGCATCACCAGCACCAGCGTTTCCGAGGCGCCGTAGCCGTCGATGATCTCCAGCCCCGTCTGCTCTAGCCACTGCGTGCGCAGCGAAGCCGGCAGCGCCTCGCCGGCCGAGACCGTGAGACGCACGCCGGCGCGCGGGAACACGCGCGCCAGGCCCTCGTGCAGCAGGTTGCGGTACATCGACGGCACGCTGAACACCACCGTCGGCCGCTGCACCTCGATGGTCGCCGCGAGGCCGGCCGCGGTGGGCCACTTCGGATCGAGGATCACCGTGGCGCCCAGGCGCACGCCGGCGAGCAGCGCATTGGTCTGCGGATAGGCGAAGAAGAGCTTGCTGCTCGCGAACAGGCGATCGTCGCCGCGAACGCCGATGCCTTCGGCCGACACCTGCGCGATCGCCTGCGCATAGCCGTGCGCGTGGACCACGGCCTTCGGCTTGCCCGAGGTGCCCGACGAATGGCACCAGAACGCCGGCGCGTCGGGGCGCATCGGCTGCGGCGGCGCCGGCTCGGCCGCGTCGACCAGGCGCCGCCAGCCCTGCACCGGCCACACGCGAGCGCGCCACGGCAGCGGCGTGTCGAGCGCCTCCTCGTCTTCGGTGAGGATGGCGTGAAAGCCCGCCTCGTCGAGGATGTAGTGCCACTCGGCCTCGGGAATGCGCGGGTTGACCGCCACCGCGATCATGCCCGCCCACTGCGCGCCGAGGAAGGCAACGACCCAGTCGAAACCGTCGGACAGGCGCACCGCGACGCGGTCGCCCGGCTTCAGGCCGCGCGCGGCGAACACCGCCGCGGCGCGGCCCACGCGCTCGCGCAGCGCGCCGCGCGTGAGCGCGGTCTCGCCGCACTCGAGCGCGTTGCGCGCGTCGTCGAGGCCGGCCAGCAGCGTCTGCGCGGCGTTGGTGGTCTGGCCGGCCGCCGTGGGCAGCGCGCGGTGGCGCAGCAGATCGTCGCTGAGCAGCCCCGGCTTGCCGGTGCGCCACTGCTGCCACGCCGTGCGCAGCGCCTGCGCGTGGTCCTGCTCCTCCTCGGCCAGCTCCTCGAACAACACCTTCTCGGCCGAATCGGCCGGCGCGCTCGCGGCGCGCTCGGTGAAGAAGGCCGCGGCCCGGTCTTCGAGCGCGATGGCGATGCGAAACAGGTTGGCCGGATCCTCGGGCCGGTGCGTCTCGCCGGCAAAGATGGCGGCCACCTCGAGCCGCAGCGGCGCCGAGGGCTCGGTCACGTCGATGTGGTAGCGCTGCGCCAGCGTTTCCATGTGCGCGCCTTCCATCACCGCGAAGCGGCCGAAGAGGTCGCGCAGCGCGGCATCGTCGGTTTCGGCGGCGGCGCGCTGGTAGAACGCGCGCCCGCCGAGCTCGATCTCGAAGGCCAGGCGCACGGCGTCGAGCGTCGCGGCCGGCAGCTCCGGCGCGTCGGCGTCGAGCGCCTTCAGCGCACCGCCGCACTGCGGGCAGCGGCCGTAGGCGAAGGCGAAGCCCGCCACCGTCTGGTTGCAGGCGGTGCACTGCCAGCGCCGCCCCGCGCCGGCGCAGCAGACGTAGCGGCCTTCGACCGACGGATCCAGCGGACGCTGGCATTGCGGACACAGCATGGCGCCTCCGTTGTGATGCGTTGTACCCTAGTCCTGCGCCCAGAGGTCATCGACCAGCCGGCGCACCAGCGCCTGCAGCATGCGGCGCCGGTAGCGCACCGTGGCGACGGTGGTCGCCAGCACGTTGCTCGTGGCCCGCACCGACTTGGCCAGCGCATCGGCGGCTTCGGCGTTCCACGGCCGGCCGACCACGCCGTCGGTCGGCACCGCGAGCGGCGCCGAGTTGGTGCCGGTGATCGCCACGCGCAGGCCGGCCAGCCGCTCGCCGTCGCGGCGCAGCGCCACCGCGGCGCCGGCGAGCGGAAAGTCCACCGCGTCGCGCACGCGCGCCTTGGTGTAGTCGCAGCGCCAGCCGGCCATCGGCGGCACGACGATCGCGGTCAGCCACTCGCCGGGCCCGAGCGTCAGCCGGCGCAAGCCGTCCTCGACGAACAGCGCCGCCAGCGGCAGCGTGCGCGCGCCGCCGGGGCCGGCGATCTCTGCGCGCGCATCGAGCGCCATCAGCGCCGGCGCCACGTCGCCGTGGTAGGTGGCGTAGCAGCGATCGCTCTTGACGACGACGTGGCATTTGTCGCCGCGGTACTTGAGGCAATAGCCGTTGCCCGCGCGCCACCAGTCGCTCTGGTTGTAGAACACGCAGCGCGTGTCCTGGCACAGGTTGCCGCCGATCGTGGCGGCCTCGCGGTGCGTCGGGCCGGCCACCAGGCTCGCCGCCTTGGCCAGTGCCGGCCAGCCGGTGCGCACGACGGCGCCGTTAGCCAGCGCGGCCAGCGTCGCCGCGGCGCCCAGGCGCAGCGAGCCGTCGGGCTGCACGCTGATCGTATCGAGGCCGGCGACGGCAGTGAGGTCCACCAGCGCCCGCGGCTGCCCCAAGCCGCGGCGCAGGTTGGGCAGCAGGTCGGTGCCGCCGGCGAGCGCGGCCGCGCCGTCGGCGGCGAGCGCGCGCACCGCTTCGTCGATGGTGGCCGGGCGCAGCATGCGCACTTCGTGCAGCGCGTTCATCACACGGCCTCCTTCGCGCCGCGCGCCGGCTTGGTGGCGGGGGGCGCGTCGCGCTTGTCGAGCAGCTCGACGATGCGGTCGGGGCTGAGCGGGAACTCGTCGCAGCGCACGCCCGCCGCTTCGAACACCGCCTCGTGCACGGCGGGCAGGAAGCCGGCGAGCATGCCCTCGGACGCCTCCTTGGCGCCGAACGGGCCGTTGGGATCGATGCTCTCGACGATGATGACCTCGATGTCGGGGCTCTCGGCCATCGTGGGCACACGGTAGTCGAGCAGGTTGCCGTGCATCATGCGGCCGTCGTCGTACTGCGTCGCTTCCGACAGCGCCTGGCCCATGCCCATCCACACGCCGCCCTGCGTCTGGCCCTCGACGGCCAGCGGATTCAGCGCGCGGCCCACGTCGACCGCCACCCACACCTTGTGCGCGGTGACCTTGCCGGTCAGCTCGTCAACCGACGCCTCGACCACCTGCGCCGCGTAGCAGAAGCCCATCGTCGCGCCGATCGCGCTGCCGCGGATCTTCTTGTCGCCCTGGAACTCCGGCGGGCAGGTGTAGGTGCCCTTGACCGTGATGGCGCCGGCATCGACCATCGCCGCGCGCACGGTGTCGATCCACTTCAGGCCGTGGTCGCTGCCGCGCACGTGGAACGACTCGTCGCTCGCCTCGATGTCGTTGGCGTCGGCTTCGAGCCGCTTGGCAGCCGCCTTCGTCATCACCGTCTTCAGCTCGAGCGCCGCGGCGATCGACGCGCGGCCGACCATGAAGGTCACGCGCGACGAATAGCTGCCGTTGTCTTTCGGCGTCACCGCGCTGTCGGCCGAGACCACGCGGATGCGCTCGAGCTTGATGCCCAGCACCTCGGCCGCGCACTGCGCCGCCATGGTGTTCGAGCCCTGGCCGATGTCGGCGGCGCCGGTGAAGAGCGTCACGCCGCCGTCGAAGTCCAGGCGCAGGTTCACGGTGGCGTGCGGCTCGCCGGTCCAGTGCTTGGGCGTCGACGTGCCCGACACGAAATGCGAGCACGCGATCCCCAGGCCGCGGCCCTTGGGCATGCGGCCCTTGCGCTCGTGCCAGCCCGACGCGGCCTTGACCTTCTCCAGGCACTCGGGCAGGCCGTAGCTGAGCACGTTCTGCGCGTACATCGTGCGGTACGGGATCTTCGGCAGCAGGTTCTTCTGCCGCACCGCGAACGCGTCGAGGCCCAGCTCGGCCGCCATCTCGGTGAGCAGCACCTCGAACGCTGCGCGGGTGTCGACGGTGCCGTGGCCGCGCTGCGCGCCGCACGGCGGCGTGTTGGTGTAGACGCGCCACGCATCGTGCTTGATCGCCGGGATGTCGTAGATGCCGTGCATCAGCGCACCGGTGTAGAGGATCGTGATGATGCCGTAGCCGGCGTAGGCGCCTCCGGCCTGCGTGGCCTCGAGCGCGAGCGCGGTGATGCGGCCGTCGCGCTTCAGGCCGATCTTCATCTTGACGAGCGTCCACGGCCGCCCGCGGTGCGCGATGAAGGTCTCCTCGCGCGTCTGCAGCAGCCGCACGGTGCCGCGCGCCTTGCGCGCCAGCAGCGCGGCGATGATCTCGAAGTGCAGGCACTCGGTGCGCGCGCCGAAGCCGCCACCGAGGAACGGCTTGATCACGCGCACCTGCGATTCCTGGATCTGCAGGCAGGCGGCGACCTTGAGGTGCACGTAGTACGGCACCTGCGTGGTGGTGTGCAGCGTGACGCCGTCGCGCTCGGTGTCGTACTCGGCCAGCGTGGCGTTGAGTTCGATGTGCGCATGGTTCACCTCGGCGAAGGTGAAGGTCTTCTCGCGCACCAGGTCGGCCTCGGCGAAGCCGGCGGCGGTGTCGCCGAACTCGGCGTGCACCTCGCGCAGCACGTTGTTGGGCTTGTCGTCGTGGATCGCCACCGCGCCCGGCTTCATCGCCGCCTTGGCGGTGGTGAGCGCCGGCAGCAGCTCGTACTCGACCGCGATCAGCGCCAGCGCGCGCTCGGCGGTGGCCTCGTCGACCGCCGCCACCGCGGCCACCGGGTCGCCGCGGTAGCGCACCTTGCCGCGCGCCAGCGGGTATTCGTTCTCGGCGATCGGCAGCACGCCGAACGGAATCGGCGTGTCGTCGCCCGTGCACACCGCGTGCACGCCGTCGAGCGCCAACGCGGCCGTCGTGTCGATAGCCACGATCTTCGCGTGCGGATGCGGGCTGCGCAGGATGCGGCCCACCAGCGCGCCGGGCGCGGCGATGTCGGCCGTGTACTTGGCGCGGCCGGTGACCTTGTCGATGCCGTCGATCAGCGGCGTGCGCACGCCGACGCCGCCGGGGCGGTTCATGCGCGGCACCAATGGGCTCATCGACTCCCCTTCGCAGCGGCCGCCGCCTGCACCGACTCGACGATCTTCACGTAGCCGGTGCAACGGCACAGGTTGCCGGCCAGCGCCGACTTGATCTGCTCGACTGTCGGGTTGGGGTTGCTGCGCAGCAGGCCCTCGGAGGCCATCACCATGCCCGGCGTGCAGAAGCCGCACTGCGCGCCCAGCTTGTCGTGGAATGCCTGCTGCACGGCCGACAGGCGGCCGTGCTGCGCCAGGCCCTCGACCGTCTCGACGCGCTTGCCCTCTACCTGTGCCGCCAGCGTCGAGCACGCCAGGCGCGGCCGGTCGTCGACCAGCACGGTGCACGCGCCGCACTCGCCGCCGTCGCAACCCTGCTTGGTGCCGGTGAGCTGCAACGCATCGCGCAGCACCTCGATCAGCAGCGCGCCGTCGGCAGCGGCCACGGTGTGCTCGCGGCCGTTGACGTGCAGCGTCAACAGTCTCTTCGGCATCTCACTTTTCCTTTGGGCGCAGGTCGCGCACGCGCACCGCCTTGCCCTGCGAGCGCGGGATCGCGCCCGGCGGCAGCACGCGCGCCTCCACCGTGATGCCGATCGCCGACTTCACGTGGTGCACCACGTCGCGCGCGACGTTGCCGTACTCGCTTTCGGTGAGGCCGAACGCGGCCTCGACCTCGAGCGTCACATGATCGAGGCTGCCGCGGCGCTCGAGCACGATCTGGTAGTGCGGCGCCAGGTGCGGCCGGCCGAACAGCACCGCCTCGACCTGCGACGGAAACACGTTGACGCCGCGCACGATCATCATGTCGTCGTTGCGGCCGGTCACGCGCAGCATGCGCACGTGGGTGCGGCCGCAGGCGCAGGGCGCGGTGCTCAGGCGCGAGATGTCGCGCGTGCGGTAGCGCAGCATCGGCAGCGCCTGCTTGGTCAACGTGGTGATCACCAGCTCGCCGGCCTCGCCCTCGGGCAGCGGCGCACCGGTGTCGGGGTCGATCACCTCGAACAGGAAGTGATCCTCCCAGCCGTGCAGCCCGCCGCGGTCCTCGCACTCGCAGGCCACGCCCGGGCCCATGATCTCCGACAGGCCGTAGTTGTCGACCGCGCGCAGCCCGAGCCGCGACTCGATCTCGCGGCGCATCGCCTCGCTCCACGGCTCGGCGCCGAACAGGCCGACGCGCAACGCGCCCTGGCGCAGGTCGATGCCCTGCTGTTCGGCCACCTCGGCGATCGCCAGCGCATAGCTCGGCGTGGCGCACAGCACGCTGGCGCGAAAGTCCTGGATCAGCGACACCTGCCGCTCGGTGCCGCCGCCGGAGATCGGCACCACCACCGCGCCGAGCCGCTCGGCACCGTAGTGCATGCCCAGGCCGCCGGTGAACAGGCCGTAGCCGTAGGCGTTGTGCACGATGTCGCCGCGCCGCGCGCCGGCGCAGTGCAGCGTGCGCGCCATCAGCTCGGCCCAGGTGTCGATGTCGCCGTGCGTGTAGCCCACCACCGTCGGCTTGCCGGTGGTGCCCGAGGAGGCATGCAGCCGCGCCAGCTGCTCCACCGGCTGCGCGAAGAGGCCGAACGGATAGTTGTCGCGCAGATCGGCCTTCAGCGTGAACGGCAGCCGCGCCACGTCGGCCAGGCTGCGGATGTCGCCGGGCTCCGCGCCGGCGGCCAGCAGCCGCTGCCGGTGCAGCGGCACGTTCTGGAACGCGTGGGCGACGGTTCCGCGCAGGCGCTGCAACTGCAGCGCCGCGAGCTGCTCGCGCGGCAGCGTCTCGTGCTCGGGGTCGTACCAGCGCGAGGTGTCGGCGGGCGCGGCCTTGGCCGGGGCGAGCAGCGTGGCGACCATGGTGCCCTCCTACATCGACAACGGCTGTCGGCGCGCGCCGCGCACCGGCAGGTGCGTCAGCGCGAAACCCTGGTTATAGGCGCCGCGCGTGACCAGCAGCGCCTTGAACCACGCGCCGGAACCCGCCGCCAGCAGCCCGCCGATGACCTGCGCCGCGCGCCCGAGGCCCTCGCCGCCCAGCAGCGACGCGCCCAGCAGCGCCAGCGCGGCCCAGATGCCGCCGCCCAGCAGCAGCGGCGCCACCATCGCGCGCAGCGCCTTCGCCGGCCGCGGCGCCCAGGCGGCCTGCACGCGCTGCTGCCAGCGCACGGCCCACACGATGCGCAGCATCGCCAGCGCGACCACGAGCGGCAGCACCCACCGCACGCGCTGCCCCGAGAGCGCCAGCGCGGCAACGAGCAGCCCGCCGCCTTCGACCAGCCCGGTGAGCACGACGAGCGGCACCGTCTGCGGCTCGCGCCAGGCCACGATGCCGCGTGCCGCGCGCAGGATGCGGCCCTGGCAGTACACGAAGCCCAGCGCCAGCAGCGCCAGCGGCAGCTCGAGCACGCGCACGCCGGCGAACACCAGCAACACGGCCGGCATCAGCACGGTGGCGACGATGGCCTCGCGCGTCATCCATGAGGTGCGCGGGTTGAAGAACACGTTGATCGCGCGCCACGGGCGGCCGATCTCGGCCCACACACTGAGCAAGCCGCCCGCGATCAGCGCCGCGCCCAGCAGCCACAGGCCGCGCACGGCAGCGCCCTGCATCGCGGCGATGGTGTTGAACACCAGCAACCCGGCGCCGGCGCCGCCGCAGACGAAGTTGGCCGCGGCGCGCGCGTCCCAGCTTTTCTGCACCCAGGGCTTGTTTCCATAGGCCATCAGTCGCCTCCACCCTCCGCATCGGTGCGGTCCCACAGGTAGTGGAAGTTCGGGCCGGTGCCCAGCTCCTCGTGCATGCGCAGGGTCTGGTTCTCGGCCAGCAGGCGCGAGACGTTGCTCTGCGGATCGTCGGCATCGCCGAAGGCGAGCGTCTGCGTGATGCAGGAGTTGACGCAGGCCGGCGTGGCCTCGGGGTCGACGCCGGGCACCAGCCCGGCGGCGAGGCCGGCGTCGATGCGATCGACGCAGAACGTGCACTTGGTGGCCACCGCGAGCCGCTTCGGGTCGGCGCGCTGCACTTCGGGCTCGGTGGCCTCGCCGTAGGCGAAGGTCGCCACGTCGGCGCGGTAGCGGGCCTGGTACGGGCACGCCACCGCGCAGTACGCACAGCCGATGCACAGCTCGTAGTCGATCGTCACCACGCCGTCGGCGCGCTTGCGCGTGGCGGTGGTGGGGCACACGTCCATGCACGGCGGATCGTCGCAATGCTGGCAGCCCACCGGCACGAACACGCGCTGCACGTCGGGGAAGCGGCCGAACTCCAGGTCGAGCACGCGCCGCCACTGCACGCCGGGCGGCGTGGCGTTGGCGTGCTTGCAGGCGGCGGTGCAGGTCTGGCAGCCGACGCAGCGCCGCAGGTCGGCCACCATCGTCCACTTGGTCATGCGAGCACGCCCCGATGGTTCGTCGCGCTCACGGCGTGCACGCTGCGGTCGTTCGCGTCGCGTGGCCTACGCGCCGGCCTTCTGGCGCTTGGCCAGGATGCGCGCCTCGGTCTTCTTCACGTCGGCCACGAAGCGCTGGTGCTTGCAGCGGCAGATGGTGTCGACGCCGTCGCTGCCCTCGACCTCGAACGTCACGGCCCGGCCCTCGACCGCGGCGACCTTGATCGTCAGCGTCACCATGAAGCCGAGCGGCGTGGCGGCCAGGTGGTCGAGCTCGACGCGCGTGCCCACCGAATCCTCGCCGGGGTCGAGGTGCGGCAGCAGCAGGTTGCGGCAGCCGATCTCGATGTCGCGCACCAGCATCGGCGTGGCGTAGACGCGCGCGGCATCGCCCATGAAATCGATCGTGCGCTCGCGGTCCACCGCGAGCTGTGTGGTGCCGGCGAGGCCGGCCTGCAGGGAGGGCTTCACGGGTGCGTGTCTCCTTATGTCGGTCGACCGTGGGACCGGCTTCTCGCGTCCGGTGGATCCTGGTGCGCGGGTGTTGCGGTGCCGCCTTGCGCGGCGCCGCGAACACTAGAATCCTGGCGTCAAGGTCATTCTGGTACCAGAATGCGCCTATTTCTTTGATCTGATGTAAATCCCGCCCCTTGGCCGCCAACGCCCCGCCCAGAGCCCGCATCCGCCGAGCGCCGGCCACCGCCGAGCCGGCGACGGTGGACGTGCGCGCGGTGCGCCGCTCCGATCTGCCCCAGGTGATCGCGCTCGACGCCACCACCACCGGGCTCGAGAAACAAGCCTACTGGCGCCGCGTATACCGCCGTTACGGCGTGGGCGGCAAGGACCAGCGGCACTTCCTGGTGGCGGTGGCCGGCAGGCGCATCGTCGGCTTCCTGATCGGCGAGGTGCGCGACTGGGAGTTCGGCTCGCCGGCCTGCGGCTGGGTGTTCGCGATCGACGTCGACCCGCAAGCGCGGCAGGCCGGCACCGGCACGCGGCTGCTGCAGGCGATCAGCGCGCTGTTCCGCCGCGCGGGTGTGACCAAGCTGCGCACGCTGCTGGCCAGCGACAACGTGCTGATCCTGTCGTTCTTCCGCAGCCAGGGCATGACCGCCGGCTCGCTGATACCGCTGGAAATGGAACTGGCGTGACACAGCCCCCAAGCTCGCTGCGCTCGCGGCCCCCCGGAGGGGGCGCGTCAGTGGCTTCGGGCGGCCGGGCGCCACTGACATGAAGCTGCAGGTGAACACGCTGCTCGCGCTGTACAGCGTGCTCGAGTTCGCCGCCGACCCGGCGCGGCACGTGCCGGCGGCCACCATCGCCGAGAAGTACGGCGTGTCGCAGCATCACCTGGCCAAGGTGCTGTCGGAGCTGGCGCGCGCCGGGCTGGTTGAATCGGTGCGCGGCGTGGGCGGCGGCTACCGCTTCACCGGCAACGCCAAGCGGCTGACGCTGATGGACGTGATCCGCCTGTTCGAGGAGCCGCTCGCCTCGCCCGCGCCGGCGAATGACACCGCGCAGGCCACGCCGGTGGACCGCGCGCTCGAGGCCGTGCTGGCCGAGATCGACCAGATGGCGCTGGCCACCTTCAGCTCGATCACGCTGGCGACCATGCTGCGCATGGTGGACAAGCACGCCGGTGCGCCCAGCCACTGAGCGGCCGTGAACGCGCCGGCTCGTGTGTTCGCCTGCCTGCTCGGGCTGTGCCTCCCGGCGGCCTGGGCCGCGCCGGGGTACTCGATCTGGGGCACGTTCAAGTACGCGCCCGGGTTCACGCACTTCGACTACGTGAACCCCGATGCGCCCAAGGGCGGCGAGCTGCGCATGGTGGCCAGCTCGCGCATCTCCACCTTCGACAAGTACAACCCCTACACGCTGCGCGGCAATGAGCCGTCGCACCTCAAGGACCTGCTGTTCGAGTCGCTGCTCGACAAGCCGCTCGACGAGTTCGGCGTCGGCTACGGCCTGCTGGCCGAAGACGTGGAGGTGGCGGCAGACGGCCTGTCGGTCACGTTCCGCCTGCGGCCCGAGGCGCGCTTCCACAACGGCGACCCGGTGCGCGCGGCCGACGTGAAGTACAGCTTCGAGACGCTGATCACGCAATATGCGCGCCCGACCTACGCCACGCAATTCGCCGACGTGGCCGGCTGCGACGTGATCGACGAGCGCACGGTGCGCTTCCGCTTCAAGAAGCGCGACCGCCAGCTGCCGCTCACGATGGGCACCGAGCTGCCGATCTTCTCGCCCAAGTGGGGCATGGAAAACGGCAAGACCAAGCGCTTCGACCAGATCGTGATGGACACACCGATCGGCACCGGCCCCTACAAGGTGGGCCCGGTGCGCTTCGGCAAGGACGTGACCTATGTACGCGACCCCGACTACTGGGGCGCGAAGCTGCCGCTGCGCCGGGGCCAGAACAACTTCGACCGCATCACGGTCAAGATCTATCGCGACAACACCGCGCAGCTCGAGGCGCTGAAGGCCGGCGAGTTCGACCTGATGCGCTTCTTCTCGGCCGGCGACTGGACGCGCCGCCTCACCGGCAAGCGCATCGCCAGCGGCGAGCTGGCCAAGACCACCTTCCAGCACAAGCTGCCCGACGGCTTCTACAGCTACGTGCTCAACCTGCGCCTGCCCAAGTACCAGGACCGGCGCGTGCGCATGGCCCTCGAGCTGGCGCTGGATTACGAATGGATGAACCTGCACCTCTTCCGCGGCAGCTATGTCCGCGTGAAAGGCGTGTTCGGCAACACCGAGTGCGAGGCCAACGGGCTGCCCTCGCCGGCCGAGGTGGCGCTGCTGGAACCGTTCCGCGCCAGCCTGCCGGCCGATGTGTTCGGCCCGATGGCGGTGCCGCCGCGCACCGACGGCGAACACTCGCTGCGCGACAACCTGCGCCAGGCGCAGGCGCTGCTGCGCGAGGCCGGCTGGACGTATCGCGACGGCGCCTTGCGCAACGCGCAGGGCGAGCCCTTCGTCATGGAGTTCCTCGACAGCACCGAGGCCCGCGGCGCCACCACCAGCGCGGCGTGGAAGCGCGCGCTGGCCAAGCTGGGCATCGACTTCCAGCTGCATGAGGTGGACTACGCGCTGTGGCAGGAGCGGCTGGAATCGAACAAGTTCGACCTGCTGAGCATCGCCTTCCCGGGCAAGCACTTCCCCGACGCCGACTTCGTGGATCTGTTCGGCAGCGAGGCGGCCGACAAGCCCGGCTCGGGCAACTACGGCGGCATCAAGAACCCGGCCATCGACGCCCTGCTCGCGCGCTTCGCACAGGTGGAGCGGCGCGACGACATGCTCGCCGCCTGCCGCGCGCTCGACCGCGTGATCGCGCACGGCCACTACATGATTCCGGCGTGGGCGCAACGCGGCGTGCGCGTGGCGCACAGCGAATGGGCGCTGCAGCGGCCGGCGGCGGTGCCGCCCTACCCGCCCGAGGGCGTGGAATACCTCACCTGGCCGATGACCGTCTGGTGGGCACGCATGCCACCGAAGACCGCACCCTGAGCGACGCCGACGCACCATGTTCGCCTACATCGTCAAGCGCATCCTGCTCATGCTGCCCACGCTGCTGGGCGTGCTGCTGCTGACCTTCGTGGTCACGCAGTTCGTGCCCGGCGGGCCGGTGGAGCAGTACATCGCCGAGTCGCGCCGGGTGCAAGGCGGCGGCGACGTGTCGGCCTACCGCGGCGGACAAGGCGTGGACCCCAAGCGCATCGAGCAGATCAAGAAGCTCTACGGCTTCGACAAGCCGCCCGCCGAGCGCTTCATGCAGATGCTGGGCCAGTACGCGCGCTTCGACCTCGGGCAGAGCTTCTTCCAGAACAAGCCGGTGGGCACGCTGATCATCGAGAAGCTGCCGGTGTCGATCAGCCTCGGCATGTGGACCTTCCTCATCAGCTACCTCATCGCCGTGCCGCTCGGCGTGGCCAAGGCGGTGCGCGCGGGCACGCGTTTCGATTTCGTGAGCACGGTGGTGGTGCTGATCGGCTACGCCATCCCGGGCTTCGTGCTCGGCGTGGCGCTGCTGGTGGTGTTCGGCGGGCAGCTGCAGTGGTTCCCGCTGCGCGGGCTCACCTCGGCCAACTGGGACGAGCTGGCCTGGCCGGCGCGCATCGCCGACTATCTGTGGCACATCACGCTGCCGGTGACGGCGATGGTGCTCGGCAGCTTCGCGGTGACGACGATGCTCACCAAGAACTCGTTCCTCGAGGAGATCCGCAAGCAGTACGTGCTGACCGCGCGCGCCAAGGGCCTCAGCGAAGGCCGCGTGCTGTGGAAGCACGTGTTCCGCAATGCACTGATCCCGATCCTCACCGGCTTTCCGGCCGCGTTCGTCGGCGCGTTCTTCACCGGCGCGCTGCTGATCGAGACCCTCTTCTCGCTCGACGGGCTCGGCCTGCTGAGCTACGAAAGCATCATCCGCCGCGACTACCCGGTGGTGCTCGGCTCGCTGTACGTGTTCACGCTGATCGGCCTCGTCACCAAGCTGATCGGCGACCTGAGTTATGTCTGGGTCGACCCCCGTGTCAAGTTCGACTGACGCGGTCACTACAGCTACGCCGGTCTCGCAGAGCCCGGCGGCGCGCGCGTGGCGGCGCTTCAGGCGCAACCGCCTCGGCTTCGCGAGCCTGGTGGTGTTCTGCACGCTGGTGATCGTGAGCCTCGCCGCCGAGCTGATCTCCAACGACCGGCCGCTGCTGGTGCGCTACCAGGGCGAGTTCTACGTGCCGCTGCTGCGCGACTACGCCGAGACCACCTTCGGCGGCGACTTCCCCACGCCGGCCGACTACCTCGACCCCGCGGTGCGGCGCAAGATCACCGAAGGCGGCAACTGGGCGATCTTCGCGCCCAACCCGTATGGTTCGCGCACGATCGCCTACTACTCGCCGCACCCGTTCCCGGGGCCGCCGTCGAGCGAGAACTGGCTCGGCACCGACGAGCGCGGCCGCGACATGCTGGCGCAGCTGATCTACGGCTTTCGCCTGAGCGTGTTGTTCGGCCTGGTGCTGATGGCCATCGGCGTCGTAATCGGCGTGATCGCCGGCGCCGTGCAGGGCTACTTCGGCGGCCGCACCGATCTGGCGTTTCAGCGCTTCATCGAGATCTGGTCGTCGATGCCCGAGCTGTATCTGCTGATCATCTTCTCGGCCGTGTTCGCGCCCAGCGTGGCGCTGCTGGTGCTGCTGCTGAGCCTGTTCGGCTGGATGGGCTTGTCGGACTACGTGCGCGCCGAGTTCCTGCGCAACCGGCAGATGGACTACGTGAAGGCCGCGCGCGCGCTCGGCGTGGGCAACGGCCGCATCATGTGGCGCCACATCCTGCCCAACAGCCTGACGCCGGTGGTCACCTTCCTGCCGTTTCGCATGAGCGCGGCGATCCTGGCGCTCACCTCGCTCGACTTCCTCGGCCTCGGCGTGCCGCCGGGTACGCCGTCGCTCGGCGAGCTGCTGAGCCAGGGCAAGGTCAACATCGACGCGTGGTGGATCTCGATCGAGACCTTCGCCGTGCTGGTGATCACGCTGCTGCTGCTCACCTTCATGGGCGATGCGCTGCGCGACGCGCTCGATCCGCGCAAGGCCGACACATGAGCGCCAAGTTGCTCGACGTGAAGAACCTGCGCGTCGCCTTCGGCGGCAAGACCGTGGTGCACGACATCTCGTTTTCCATCGCGCCGGGCGAGAAGCTCGCCATCGTCGGCGAATCGGGCTCGGGCAAGACCGTGAGCGCGCTCAGCCTGCTCAAGCTCGCGCAAGGCGCCACCGTGAGCGGCAGCGCGATGTTCGCCGGCGCGGGCAACGCCCCGTCGCGCGACCTGCTGCAGCTGCCCGAGCGCGAGCTGCTGGCCACGCGCGGCCACGAGATCGCGATGATCTTCCAGGAGCCGATGACGGCGCTGAACCCGCTGTACACCGTGGGCAACCAGGTCGCCGAGGTGCTGCAGCTCAAGGAGGGCCTCGGCGCGCGCGAAGCCTGGGCGGGCGCCGTCGAGGCGCTGCGCGCCACCGGCATCCCCGAGCCCGAGCGCCGCGCCGAGGCCTACCCGCACCAGCTCTCGGGCGGCCAGCGCCAGCGCGCGATGATCGCCATGGCGCTGGCCGGCAAGCCGCGCCTGCTGCTGGCCGACGAGCCCACCACCGCGCTCGACGTCACGCTGCGCGGCCAGATCCTCGATCTCCTCTCGGAGCTGCAACGCCAGACCGGCATGGCGCTGCTGATGATCACGCACGATTTGAACCTCGTGCGCCGCTTCGCCGACCGCGTGGCGGTGATGGAGAGCGGCCACCTCGTCGAGCAGGCCGGCGTGGCCGCGCTGTTCGCGAAGCCGCAGCACGCCTACACGCGCAAGCTGATCGACAGCCGCCCGGTGCGCAGCGTGGTGGAGCAGCCCACTGCCGGCGAACCGGTGATGCGCGCCGCGCAATTGCAGGTGGGCTACCCGGTGCGGCTGCCGGGGTTCAAGGGCTGGTTCCGCAGCGGCCGTTTCGCGGCGGTGAAGAACGCAGCGTTCGAGATCGGCGCGGCGCGCACGCTCGGCGTGGTGGGCGAATCGGGCTCGGGCAAGTCCACGCTGGCGATGGCGGCGCTCGGCCTGCTGGCGCACGAGGGCGAACTCGACGTGGTGGGCCGGCGCTGGAGCCCCGATGCCGCGGCCAACCAGCCGATCCGCCGCCAGGTGCAGGTGGTGTTCCAGGATCCGTTCTCGTCGCTCTCGCCGCGCATGACGGTCGAAGAGATCGTCGGCGAAGGCCTGCTGGTGCACGAGCGCGCGCTCGACGCCGCCGCGCGGCGCGCGCGCGTGGTCACCGCGCTGGCCGACGTGGGCCTCACCGAGGCGCAGATCCCCGGCCTGCTCGACCGCTACCCGCACGAGTTCTCGGGCGGCCAGCGCCAGCGCCTGGCCGTGGCGCGCGCGCTGATCGTGCAGCCGCGGCTGCTGGTGCTCGACGAACCCACCAGCGCGCTCGACGTGACGATCCAGAAGCAGGTGCTCGGCCTGCTGCAGCAACTGCAGCGCGAGCGCGGCCTGAGCTACCTGCTGATCACGCACGACGTGGACGTGATCCGCGCCATGGCGCACGACGTGCTGGTGATGAAAGACGGCGCGATCGTCGAATCCGGCCCCGTGCGCCAGGTGCTCGACGCGCCGCGCGAGGCCTACACGCGCACGCTCGTCGCCGCCGCGGGCTGAGCCCGCGCCGCGCGCGCAGCGCTCAGTGCAGGCGCGACGGCGGCTGCGCGAACAGCTTGGCCGCGCGGCCCTTCAGCTCCAGCAGCTCGCTGGGCGTGACCGAATAGCGGCCGCCGGCGGCGTCGACCTCGACGCGGAACTCCACCTCGCGCGAGCCGCTGCGCAGCACGCCGAGCGTGAACTCGTAGTCCTTGCGCAGCGCCGGAAAGCCGTCGGCCTCGACGTCGTAGTCTTCGTACTGCACCTCGCGGATCTCGCCGCTGGCCAGATCGAGCTCGCCCTGCGAGCGGATCTCGTCGTCGCTGAGTTCGTCGACGATGGTGATGGGCAGCTTCAGGTCCATGGGCGGTTCCGGTTGGCCGGTACGGCGGCCATCATCGCACGCCGCCCGCGCCTGCGCGGCGGTGCGCCGGCGTGCACGGCAGGGCCCGGGCATGGGTGCGCGCCGGTTTGCGTTTCGATGCCGCAGGCTTTACAGTTTCAGCCTTCAAAGCTGAAACTGTAAAGCCATGATTCCGCGCCACGCCCGGCCACGCCTCGAGCAGCTGGCCCGGGGCTTTCCCGTCGTGGTGCTGACCGGGCCGCGCCAGTCGGGCAAGACCACGCTGGCACGCGCCACGTTCCCCCGCCACGCCTACGTGTCGCTCGAAGACCCCGACGTTCGCGAACGCGTCGCCGACGACCCGCGCGGCTTTCTCGCGGCCCAGGCCATGGGCACCGTGATCGACGAGGTGCAGCGCGTGCCGGGGCTGCTTTCCTATCTGCAGTCGGCGATCGACGCCGCGCCGCACCGCATGGGCCGGTTCATCCTCACCGGCTCGCAGAACCTGCTGTTGTCGGCCGCCGTCAGCCAGTCGCTCGCCGGCAGGGCCGGCTACCTGGAATTGCTGCCCCTCGCCTACGCCGAAGCGGCCGACGCTTTCGCTTCGCAATCGCTGGACGAGCGGCTCGTGCGTGGCGGCTACCCGGCCTTGCTGGCGCGCCCGGTGGCCGCCGCCGACTGGCACGCCAGCTACGTGGCGAGCTATGTGGAGCGCGACGTGCGGCAAATCAGCCGCATTGCCGACCTGCTGCAATTCCAGCGCTTCATGCGCCTGATGGCCGCGCGCACCGGCCAGATGCTGAACCTGAGCGCCGTGGCCAACGACATCGGCATCGCCCAGACCACGGCGCGCGACTGGCTCGCGGTGCTGGAGGCAAGCTACATCGTCTTTCGCCTGCTGCCGTATCACACCAACTTCGGCAAACGCCTGGTCAAGACGCCCAAGCTGTACTTTCACGACACCGGCCTGGCTGCCTGGCTGCTGGGCATCGTCGACGCGGCCACCATGAGCGCGCACGCGATGCGCGGTGCGCTGTTCGAGAACATGATGGTTTCGGACTACCTCAAGTACTGCCGGCATCACGGCCTGAACAACGGCTTGTACTTCTGGCGCGACAACATCGGCACCGAGATCGACCTGCTGATCGAGCGCGCCGGCACGCTGTGGCCCGTGGAGTTCAACTCGGGCGCCACCTTCCAGGGCGAATGGCTGCGCGGCCTGCACACCTGGAGCCGCCACGCCGCCGTCGCGCGGCGCGGCCAGGGCCTGCTGGTGTGCAACGTGCCGGGCCACTTCGAACATCAAGGCATCATGGTTTCGAACTGGCGCGATGCGCTACGCACCCTCATGACAACCGGCGCCTGACAGCGCATTGCCATCTTCTCGCTGAGCACGCCTGCGGCGACGCCCGTACTCAGTACAGCGTACCGTCGCGATGCGCGACGGCCGCAACTGCTAGGTGAACAGCTGCGTTGTACCCCAGACCAGCACCACCAGCTGCCCCACGTTGATCGACAGCGCCATGGCATGCACCTTGCGGAAGTGGCCAATGGCCACGGCATCAGCCGCCTCGATGCGCGCGCCGAGCTGCTGCATCGCCGGGATCAGCCTGCCGCGCAGCACGACGGCCCCGCCCAGCAGCGCGGCGGCGCCGAGCGCGAAGCCGAACCGCCCCCACAGCGCGTAGCTCACGCAGGCGCCGAGCGCGGTGACGAACGCGGCCTTGTAGTACACGTTGAAGAAGCCCCTGATGAACCGTGCATCGAGCGTCGTGTCGTGCTTCAGGATCAGCAACGGGAACCCGCCCATGATGAAGTAGGCCGTGGTCACGAGCATCGCCACGGTGAAGAAGATGGCGGGGTAGATGGCTTGCGGCATGGTGCGGCGGGTCGGGGTCAGCGGCAGACACACGAATCATCGCCGGAACTGCTCCGCGTGCCGCTTCCACCATGCCAGCGCAAGAGCCCGGTTCTGCTCGTTGTGCTCCTCGGACAGGACCACGCCCAAGCGCAGGTAGTCACCGTTCGTCTTCTGCATCGCAGATGGCGCTTGCGACGCGAGCATGAGCGCGTACAGCGCCAATTTGAGTTCGTACGGATTCCGGGTGCTCAGTTTGCCAACGAGCCCGGGGATCGCGGGCTCGCCGATTCGGCCAAGTTCTTCCGCTGCCACGTACCACGGGTGACCGTGACCATAGCGGCGAACACACGAACGATCGTCGAGCCTGGCGAGATAGTGCTCGACCCTTGCCGAGGTGGAACCTTCGTTGATCTCGCATTCCGGTTGTGCCGCGAACACTGTGGCCCAAGCCAAGGCAAGGGCACCGAGAACAAGCGCGAATCGTGTTGCGCTCAAGAGCAGGTCACGGACCGGCCGGTCGGTAGGTAAGGTGGGGCTGCGACGGCCAACGCACAAGCCCTTCGCCAAGCAGGCCAGTGCCCGACACCACGGCGAGATTCTGTTTGAAATAAGGGTTAGCTATCACTCTTTGCCCGTGGCACGGGTGACTTCGCCAAGCGCTCAGCCATGCGCGTTTGCCAGCCGGGCCCGGTGGCGCGCCAACGGGCGATGACTTCTGCCGATCTTCAAGAGGCCGGGCATGGCGGCGTTACTCAAGATGTATATGTAGCCTGATGGTACGTGGGTCTGCCTAGACAAGATGGCTTCGTGAATCCAGGGGGCCCGTCTCACGCACGAACGTAGGTTGCGGGCCAGGGGCCGGCAGAGCTACACCAATGGACCCAGCGGACGGGCTGCCGGGGCATTGCCGAAAGGCGAGGAGACGGGCCATGGACAAATCTAGCACCTTGTTTGTCGGTTTGGACGTACACAAGGACAGCATCGACATCGCCACGGCGGACGCGCCGCGTGACGGGGAAGTCCGCCACGTGGGCAGCATCAAGGGCGACCTGGGATCGTTGGACAAGGCGCTGCGGCGTCTGCTCAGCCGTGGCCATCAGCTGCACATCGTGTACGAGGCAGGGCCTTGCGGGTTTGTGGTCTGGCGACACTTGAATGCGCAGGGTCTGCACTGCGAGGTGGTGGCGCCGTCGTCGATCGCGCGCCCGGCAGGTGATCGGGTCAAGACGGACCGGCGCGATGCGATGCTGCTGGCGCGGCTGGCGCGTTCGGGTGACCTGAGCACGGTTCGAGTACCCGACGAGCTGGACGAGGCCATACGCGACCTGGTGCGCGCCAGGGAGGACGCCGTGCGCGAGCAACGCAATGGACGCCATCGGCTAAAGGCACTGCTGTTGCGCAACGGCATAGCCTACGCGGGACGCGCGAACTGGACAGCTGCGCACGTACGCTGGCTGGCCGAGCTGAAGCTGCCGCACGCAGCGCAACAGATCGCCTTCCAGGAGTACCTGCACATGATTACCGAGGCCGGCGCGCGCATCGCTCGGCTGGAGCAGGCGCTGCGCGAGGCATTGCCCGAGTGGAGCCTGGCGCCGATGGTGCACGCGTTGCAGGCCTTGCGCGGCGTGCAATTGATTGCTGCGATGACGCTGGTGGGCGAGCTGCAGGACTTCCTGCGCTTCGAATCCCCACGCGAGCTGATGGCCTACGTCGGGCTGGTGCCAGGCGAGCGCAGCTCGGGCCCCAAGCGCCGCCAAGGCAGCATCACCAAGGCGGGCAACTCCGCGGCGCGGCGGATGTTAGTGGAGGTGGCATGGCACTACCAGCACAGCGCTCGCGTGTCGCCCATCATCGCCAGGCGCCACGATGGACTGCCGCGCACCGTCACCGATATCGCCTGGAAGGCGCAGACGCGGCTGAACACCAAGTTCAAGCGCCTGAGCGCACGGCGAATCATGAAGACCAAGGTGGTGGTCGCGGTCGCCCGTGAACTCGCCGGCTTCGTGTGGGCCATCGGCCGCGAAGTGCAGACCTCGGGCTGGCGTGGCACCACGCCAGCCGCGGCTGAAGCCGCTGCCGCCGGTTGACCCGACGCGCTCCAAATACGGCTTTGGAATGGAAAAACACGACAGGAGGTGCAAGCGCAAGCCACATAGCCTCAGGGCCGGACCGGGAACGCGGCGCAGCCATGGCCATCAAGGGAACCCTCGACAACGTTATTGGTGACCTCGAGTGCGACAACGCGCACGAGCAATCTCAGCCCCTAGACCGAAGGCAGCCCTGCGACGAACACTTGTCTTGACGGTAGCCAACCCTCGAATATCAGCATGAACAACCGTCGCGCATCCACATCGGGTGGCACTCAACTGGCTCCGTCGCGTTCCCCGTCCGGCAACGAGCTAGACATCTTCATCTGCCGCGCAGAGGGACGGGTGTCGCCTCTTGACAAGGAGAAGCCATATCAACGTTTGAGCTGAGGGGACCGCGCCGGTGTGGCGCTTGGCCCGCGAGGCGGATGATGGACTGCATCGGCTCGCGGGCCAAGTGCCATGCCGGTGCGGGTGCACTCGAGCGAAGGGGTAGGCCTCACTGGCGCACGTTGGTTTGACTGGGGCCGGGTTGAGGTGCGGAGACAGCACGGCAGCGCAGGGGCCAAGCTTCCTCCTCGGCGCGACGTGCTACGCGGGCCGCGGCTTCCTCGGCTTGCTGAGCAGATGGCAATGGAATGAGAACACCGCCTTTATCATGGCACAGAGCGCTGGCCACGGAGGCCTGCGCATGTGAAAGACCGACCTCGTGTTGCAGCACGCGCAGCACGAAGACCAAGGGCGTTGCATCGTCGTTTAGCACTTCGATGCCGTGCTCGAACGTTTTGCCGTCGGGGCTTGGCAGGGAGTAGTACTGCAGGCCCGAAGGAATGGCGGGCGCCGTTGAGTTGAGGCGATACCAAGCGCGAAGCCGCTCAAAGATGGTCATCGCTGCTGGTTACGCGGTTCGTGAGCCCCAACGTCAAATGGCCGGACGCTCAATGGTCGGCTAATCGTAGCCTGAAAGTATCCGCCCATCACGTCTGTCCAGACGCCACATCGTCGCACGCAAACCGCTGAATCGATGGGACGTATTGCCAACGCGCTGGGCGGCACGCCGCCGTGATCGGCGGTCCATCTGTCGCCGCGCGGGGCCGACACCGAATCCCACGCCTGAGGCCCTCGCCACGGCGCCGGTGCCCCACCGCCACTCAGCCGCCCGCCGCCGCCCGCCGATTCAACCCCCGCCACCCGTTGTCGATCTCCGCCTGCAGCGCCGCCACGTCGGCCTCGCCCAGGTGCCGGTAGCGCCGCTGCAGCGCCAGGTAGTCGCCGATCGGGCGCGTCTTCTCGGAGTTCACGGTGTAGCGCACGCCGTCTTCCACCTCGTACAGCGGAAAGGCGCCGCTCTCCACCGCGGCGCGTGCCACGCCGAGGCCCATGTCGTCGGCCACGCCCCAGCCGTCGAGGCAGGGGATCAGCAGCACGATCAGCCGCGTGCCGCGCATCGTGCGCGCCTTGCGCACCTTGCGCAGCAGGTCGTTGAGGTGCCCGGCGCTGGCGGTGGCGGCATACGGGATGCCGTGCGCGGCCATGATCTCGATGAGGTTCTTCTTGCGCGTGGTCTTGCCGGCCGGGGTGGAGCCCGTCCACGCGTAGTGCGGCGTCGACGAGCTCTTCTGCGCGCCGGTGTTCATGTAGCCTTCGTTGTCGAGGCAGATGTAGATGAAGTCCTCGTTGCGCTCGGCGGCCGACGACAGGCACTGCAGCCCGATGTCGTAGGTGCCGCCGTCGCCGGCGAGCACCACCACCTGCGTGCTCTGCTTGCCCTGCGCGTTGAGCGCGCGGCGCAGCCCCGATGCGGCGGCGGCGCTGGCCTCGAGCGTGGGCTGGTAGACGGGGATCTTCAGCGAGCTGAACGGCTGCGGCCCGGCGATGATGGCCATGCACGACGGCGGCACCACCGCCATCGTGTCGGGGCCCAGCGCGGCCAGCACGTGGCGCACCGAGAGCGCGTCGATGCAGCCGGGGCACGCGGCATGGCCCGAGCACAGCATCGCGGCGTCGTTGCGGATGTCGATGGTCTGCATCGCGGCTCCTTGGCCTAACTGCTGTTTCAGCGCACCCAGGTCGACGCCGCCTGCCCGGGCGCAGCCTCGGCCTGCGCCACGAAGGCGGCGATCTTCGCCGCCGGCACGTTCACGCCGCCCACGCCGGCCAGCAGGCCGTGCACGCGCGGCGGCTGCTCGGTGCCGTACAGCGCGGCGCGCAGCTCCTGGTGCAGCACGCCGCCGGCGCCGGGCGAATGGTTGCGGTCGAGCACGATCACGTCGCGCGCGCCGGCCAGCGCGGCGCGCAGCGCCTCCACCGGCAGCGGGCGGAAGAGGCGCAGCTTCACCAGCCCCACTGCGCGGCCCTCGGCGCGCATCGCGTCGACCGCCTCGCGCGCGGTGCCGCTCATGCTGCCGAGCGTGACCACGAGCGTGGCCGCATCGTCGCAGCGGTAGCGCTCCACCACGCCCCAGCGCCGCCCGAAGCGCTCGCCCCACAGCCGGTCGGCCTCGGCGGCGAGCGCCGGCACCGACTGCATCGCCTGCTCCACGGCCTGGCGGTGGCGGTAGTACATCTCTTGCGACACCACGTTGCCCCACGACTCCACCTTCTCGGTGTCGAGCCGGTGCGGCGGCGCATACGCCGGCAGGTAGGCGTCGACCTCGGCCTGCGCCGGCAGGCTCACCGGCTCCATGGCGTGCGACACGTAGAACGCGTCGAGGTTGATCATCGCCGGCAGGTTCACCGCCTCGGCGACGCGGAAGGCCTGCAACACGGTGTCGAGCGCCTCCTGCGCGCTTTCCACGTAGTACTGGATCCAGCCGGTGTCGCGCTGCGCGAGGCTGTCGGTTTGGTCGGGCCAGAAGGCCCATGGCGAGGCCACCGTGCGGTTCACGTTGGCCATCACGATCGGCGCGCGCGCGCCGCTGGCGTAGTGCAGCAGCTCGTGCATCAGCAGCAGCCCCTGCGATGCGGTGGCGGTGAACACGCGCGATCCGGCCAGCGACGCCGGGATGCACGCCGACATCACCGAGTGCTCGGATTCCGGCGTGATGATCTCGGCCGGAAACTCGCCGCGCGCCTGGAAGTCGGTGAGCAGCTCCAGCACCGGCGTCTGCGGCGTGATGGGATACACGGGGCACACCTGCGGCCGCGCGAGGCGCGCGCCCCAGGCCACGGCGTGGTTGCCGGTGAGCAGCACGGTGTTGCGCGTGTTCACTTGGCCTCCTCGATCATCTCCATCGAACCGGTGGGGCACTCGCGCACGCACAGGCCGCAGCCCTTGCAGTAGTCGCCGAGCACGGTGTAGCCGCCGCCGTCGGCGCGCTTCACTGCCAGGTCGGGGCAGTAGTGCACGCAGTTGTCGCAGGCGATGCACAGGCCGCACGAGAAGCAGCGCTCGGCCTCGGCCACGGCCTGCGCGGCATCGAGGCCGAGCTGCACCTCGTCGCCGCCCGCCAGGCGCTCGGCGGCCGGGCGCAGCGGCACGCTGGCACGCGCGCTGCGCGGGTGATACCAGGTGGCGATCGCGCGCAGCGGCACCGTGCTGCGCCCGTCGCCCGCCGCGCCCGCTGTGCCGGCGCGCGCGGCCTCGATGGCGATTGCGGCGCGCTCGCCGTGGCCCACTGCGGCGGTGACGAAGCGGTCCATGCTGGCCACGTCACCGCCGGCCCAGACGCCAGGCTCGGTGCTCGCGTGGTCGGCGCCGATCGCGAGCAGCCGGCCGCGCGCGGCGCCTGCGGCGTTGCCCAGTGCCGCGAGGTTCGGGTCCTGGCCGATCGAGGTGATCACGGCATCGGCGCGCATCACGAAGTCGCTGCCCACGATCTCGTCGATGCGGAACTGGCCGCGCTGCTCGCCCGGCACGAAGCGCACGCGGCGCAGCTCCACGCCCACGCCGCCGCCCTCGCTGCGCGCCGCGACCAGCGTCGCGCCGTCGAGCAACGTGATGCCCTCCTCGAGCGCCTCGGCCACCTCTTCGGGCTGCGCGGGCATTTGCGCGCGCGACTCGAGCGAGACGATCGTCACCGCATGCCCGGCGCGGCGCGCGCTGCGCGCGGCATCGAGCGCCGCGCTGCCGCCGCCGACCACGATCACGTCGGCGCCGAGCGGCAGCGGCCGGCCGCTGTTGCAGGCGGCGAGCCAGGCGGCGCCGTCGACGGCCCAGGGCTGGCTGTAGTCGAGCTGCGGCAGGCGCTTGACCTGTGCTGCACCGACGGCCACGTACACGGCGTCGTGCTCGCGGCGCAGCCGTTGCATTGCCTGCGCATCGGCCACCGGCGAGCTGCAGTGCAGCTTCACGCCGAGGTCTGCGATGCGGCCGATCTCGGCGTCGAGCACGTCGCGCGCGAGCCGGTACGACGGGATGCCGTAGCGCATCAGCCCGCCGGGCAGCGGCTGCGACTCGAACACGCTGACCTGCCAGCCGCGCCGGCGCAGCTGATACGCCGCCGAGAGCCCCGACGGCCCGGCGCCGACGATCGCCGCGCGGCCACCGTGCTCGCGCGCCGGCGCGTCGAAGCGCCAGCGCTCGCGCAGCGCGATGTCACCCACGTAGCGCTCGAGCTTGCAGATCGACAGCGCCTCGTCGTACGCGCCGCGGTTGCACGCCGACTCGCACGGGTGGTGGCAGATGCGCCCGGCGATGGCCGGGAACGGGTTGTGCCGCACCAGCGCGTTCCAGGCGGCGCGCCAGTCTCGTGCGCGCGCATGGCCGATCCACTCGGCGATGTCGCCGCCCACCGGGCATGCGGCATGGCACGGCGACGGCGCGGCGATGTGCCGTGGCACCGCGGCGCGCCAGGTGCCGGTGCGGATGGCTTCGGTGGAGCCGGTGGTCCAGGTCGGCGGGACGAGCGTGGTGGTCATCGTGCAGCCTCCGCGCGCAGCTGCGCATCCACCGCCGCCCAGCCTTCGTCGCACGCGGCGCGGTTCTCGTCGTGCAGCTTGGGCGAGCGCTCGGCCAGCGTGGCCTGCAGCGCCGCCTGCGGCAGCGTGCCGATGGCGCGCGCAAAGCCGCCGAGCAGCGCCGAGTTCACGATGCGCCCCAGGCCGCAGCGGCGCGAGATGCCGAGCCCGTCGACCGGCAGCACGTGGTACCCCGGCAGCGCGCGCGCCAGGTCGGCCGCGCTGCGCGAGGAGTTCACCACGATCAGCGTGCGCGCGTCGGCGGCGGCGAGCAGCCGCGCTTCGAGCAGGCTCGCGTCGAAGCACAGGATCGCATCGGCGCGCTCGATGTCGCAGCGCAGCCGCACCGGCTTGTCGTCGACGCGGATGAACGAGCTGACGGGCGTGCCGCGGCGCGCGCCGCCGTAGCTGGCGAAGCTCTGCACCTGCCGGCCGGCACCGAAGAAGGCCGCGGCCAGCAGGTTGCCCGCGGTCTGCGCGCCCTGCCCGCCACGGCCCTGGATGATGATCTCGAGCATCAGGCTACTCCCCCGAATTCACGCCGTGCGCGCGGTGCGCCGGCCGGGTGTTCAGCGCTTGTGCGGCACCACCGCCGTGGCCTCGAGCTCGATCTTGCCCGGGTTGTCGAGCAGGTCGACCACGAAGATCATGCTCATCGCCGGAAAGTGCTTGCCCATGTGCTTGCGCCAGATCGCGCCCAGCTCGTTGCGCGCGGCCATGTAGGCGGGCTTGTCGCAGCAGTAGGCCGTCATGCGGCAGATGTCGCCGGGCTTGCCGCCGGCCTCGGCCAGCACGTCGATCACGTTGCGCAGCGCCTGGTCGAACTGCGGCGCGATCTGCTCGCTCTCGAACTTCTGCTGCGCGTTCCAGCCCACCTGGCCGGCGACGAAGACCAGGCGGCCGCCGTCGACCGCGATGCCGTTGCTGTAGCCGATGGGCTTGTCCCAGCCGGCGGGGTGCAGGATCTGCATGTGGGGTGTCTCCTCGGTGTTGATGTTTGGTGGTTCAGTCGATGTAGCGCGGCGGGTCGGGGTCGGCGGCCCAGTCGGCCGCGGGCTTGGGCACCTTGTCGAGCCAGGCCCTCACGAGCGACACGTGCTCCACCTCCTCGTCGCGCAGCTCCAGCGCGGCGCGGCGGATCGAATCGCTGGTGGCCATCTGCGCCAGGTGGTCGAAGAAGTCGCGCGCGCGCTCCTCGGCGGCGAGCGCGAGCTGCAGCGCATGCCACGGGTGCATCAGGTAGTGCACCTCGTCGTTGGGCACGTTCTCGGGCGGCTCCAGCGCGCGCCAGCTGCCGGCGGGCAGGGCCGGCGCTTCGGTCCACTTCATCTCGTCCATGATGGCCTGCGCATGCTTGGCCTCGTAGCCGGCCATGGTGCGGAACATCTTGGCCACGTCGCGGTTGTTGTGCGTCTCCATCGCGTCGGCGAGATCGCTGTAGCGCTGCGCGGCCTCGCGCTCCATCAGCAGCGCCTGGGCCATGAATTCCTCGAGCGTCTGCGGCGCCGTGCTGGGTTTGCGGCTGGTGTTCACAGTGCGAACTCCTTCTCGAGGTTCGGCACGGCGTCGGCCGGCGCGTTGCCGCGCGCATAGTGGGTGTACGGCGCGCGATTGCCGGCATACAGCACGCCGATGTTGAAGCCGTCGTCGCTCATGATGCGCCGCGCGGCGCGCGCCGGGTCGTCGGTGCGCTCCACCGCGGCCGGGTGCACGTGGTTCTTCCACTCGCGCTGCTCGGGGCGGAAGGTCACGCACGGGCTGAGGATCTCGATGAACGAGAAGCCCGGGTTGCGGATGCCCTCGGCGATGATCTCGGCGGTGCCGTTCTGGTCGCCGGCGAAGGCGCGGGCCACGAAGTTGGCGCCCGAGGCGAGCGCGATCACCAGCGGGTGGAACGATCGCACCCCCGTGCCGCCGGGCGAGAGCTTGTTGTCCCAGTCGGGTTCGGTGGTCGGCGAGGCCTGGCCCTTGGTCATGCCGTAAACGTGGTTGTCCATCACGATGTAGGTGAGGTCCACGTTGCGCCGGCAGGCGTGCAGAAAGTGGTTGCCGCCGATCGAGTAGCCGTCGCCGTCGCCGCCGGCCACCAGCACGGTGAGGTCGGGCCGCGCCACCTTGAGCCCGGTGGCTGCGGCCAGCGAGCGGCCGTGCACGCCGTGGAAGCCGTAGCAGCTGGTGTACGCCGGGATGCGCGAGCTGCAGCCGATGCCCGAGACCACCGCCACCTCGTGCGGCGGGCGGCCGATCAGCGCAAAGGCCTTCAGCACCGCGTTGAGCACGGTGTAGTCGCCGCAGCCGGGGCACCAGATCGGCTTGGTGCCGCTCTTGAAGTTGGCCGCCGTGAGCGGCGCGGGTTGGGTCATGTCGTTCATGCGGTCTCCTCCTGCAGAGCGTCGGCCTGCTCGGCGATCCAGCTCACGAGTTCGCCTGGCCGCAGCGGCAGCGGCCCGGGCTGGTGGAAGCTGCGCGCCTCGCCCGGCAGGTCGAGCATCGCGCGCAGGTAGCGGTACAGCTGCGCGCCGTGGTTCTGCTCGACCACCAGCACCTGGCGCACGCCGAGCAGCAGCTGGTCGAACAGATGCGGCTGCACCGGCGCCAGCAGCCGCAGCACCACCAGCTTCACGCGCCGGCCCTGCGCGGCCAGGCGCTGCACCGCCTCGCGCACCGGGCCCGAGGCCGAGCCGAAGGTGATCACCGCGACCTCGCCCTCGCCTTCGATGTCGGCCCAGCGCGCGCCGTAGTCGTGGCGCATCAGCTTGCGCGCACGCTTGTCGAGCTGCACGCGGTGGTCCTTGGCCTGGCTGCTGGGCACGCCGACCTCGGTGTGCTCCAGCCCGTCGGCGGTGTAGGTGATGCCCGGCGTGCCGGGGATCGCCATCGGGCTGACGCCGCTCTCGGTGTCGCGGTAGCGCTTGAACTCCGGCGTGTTGGCCGCGGCCACCACGCGCCTGGCCACGGTGGCCTCGTCGCGCGGCGGCGCGTCGATGATCGCGCGCGACTGGCCCATGAACTGGTCGCTCAGCACGATGGCCGCGGTCTGCAGCCCCTCGGCCAGCTGCACCGCCCACTGCGTGGCGGAGATGCAGTCGCCGATCGACGTCGGCGCCACGACGATGCGCGGCGCGTCGCCGTGCAGCCCGCTCACCGCGAACGAGAGATCGCTCTGCTCGCTCTTGGCCGGGATGCCGGTGGAGGGCCCACCGCGCATCACGTCGACCACCACGATCGGCACCTCGGCGGTCACGGCCAGGCCGATGCCCTCGGTCATCAGCGCCAGGCCGGGGCCCGCAGTGGCGGTGAGCGACGGCACGCCGCCGAAGCTCGAGCCGATGATCATGTTCACCGAGGCCAGCTCGTCTTCGGCCTGCAGCAGCGAGCCGCCCACCTGCGTGAGCGCGGGTGCCATCCACTCCAGCAGCTCGGTGGCCGGCGTGATCGGGTACGCGGCCACGAAGCGCACGCCGCCACGGATGGCGCCGAAGCCCGCGGCCTCGTTGCCGCTGATCAGCCAGCGCCCCTTGCCGGCGCCGGGCGCCGCAGCCAGCGCCGCCGGGTTCGGGAACTCGGCTGCCGCCTCGATGCCGCGGCGCAGCGCGGCGAGATTGGCTTGCAGCGCCTCGGCGCTGCGCTTCCACGACTCGGTGAGCGCGCCTTCGAGCGCCGCCGCCGGCAGCCCGGCCCAGGCACCGGCCAGCCCGAGCGCGAGCATGTTGATCCAGCTGCCCGGGATCGCCTTGGCGGTTTTCTTCAGCGGCAGCGTCGCCACGCGCGCGGCCTGGGCCTTGAACACCTCGGGCGCCTCGCCCTCGTCGGCATCGCCGATCAGCACCGCGCCGGGCTTGAGCGGGATCTCGTCGGCGAAGCGGTTCACGTTCTGCCAATCGAGCGCGAGCAGCATGTCGAAGCCGTCGTCGAGCGACTGCGTCGGCTGCGGCGACAGCCGGATCAGCGCCGCCGCCTCGCCGCCGCGGATCTGCGGGCCGCTGGTGCGCACCATCAGGCCGTAGAGCCCGGCCTGCGCGGCGGCCTGCAGCAGCAGCGTGCCGGCGGTCATGACGCCGCTGCCGCCGCTGCCGGCCAGGGCGATGGAAAGCCCCGCTCGTGGCGGGGCGGGGTTGGCTGCAGCCATGTGCCTTGACTCCTCGTTGGGTTGTCGTGAATGGCGTGACCGTCAGTGAACCGGCAGCGAGGGCTCGCGCATCTGATCCGCATCAAAGAACCCGCTGCGCGCGGCCCCAAAATGCGGTCAAAAGGGTATTTCGGTACTGCAATACCACAATTGGTCGGTCCGGCCGCTCACCGGGCTGCCCGCCGAGCACCCGCCACCACAGGAGACTGCCTTGAGCATAGACGCCCACCGCTGGCTGATGACCGCCGTGAACGCGCCGCTCGAGCGCGCGACCTTCCGCGCCGAGCCCGGCGCCGGCGAGGTGGTGGTGGCCGTGGCCGGCTGCGGCGTGTGCCACACCGACCTCGGCTATCTGTATGACGGCGTGCGCACCAACCAGCCGCTGCCGCTGGCGCTCGGCCACGAGGTGAGCGGCACCGTGGTCGCCGCCGCTCCCGAGGCCAAGGCCTGGCTCGGCAAGGCAGTGATCGTGCCGGCGGTGCTGCCCTGCGGGCAGTGCGACCTGTGCCGCCGCGGCCTGGGCACGATCTGCCGCGCGCAGAAGATGCCGGGCAACGACATCCAGGGCGGCTTCGCGAGCCACATCGTGGTGCCGGCGCGCGGGCTGTGCGAGGTCGACCCGGCGCGGCTGGCCAAGGCCGGGCTCACGCTGGCCGAGGTGTCGATCGTCGCCGATGCGCTGACCACGCCCTACCAGGCCGTGCGCCGCGCCGGCGTGGCGCCGGGCAGCCTGGCGGTGGTGATCGGCGCCGGCGGCGTGGGCGGCTACTGCGCGCAGATCGCGCGCGCCTTCGGCGCCACCGTGGTGGCCATCGACGTCGACGCCGACAAGCTGGCGATGATCGCCGGCCACGGCGCGAGCCTCACGCTCGATGCGCGCCAGCTCGACGCCAAGGGCCTCAAGGCCGCGGTGATGGCCTTCGCCAAGGAGCGCAAAGCGCGCACCACCGAGTGGAACATCTTCGAGTGCTCCGGCACCGCCGCGGGCCAGCTGAGCGCCTTCAACCTGCTGGTGCACGGGGCCACGCTGTCGGTGGTGGGCTTCACGATGGACAAGGTCGAAGTGCGCCTGTCCAACCTGATGGCCTTCGACGCCCGCGCGCTCGGCAACTGGGGCTGCCCGCCCGAGGATTACCCCGGCGCGCTGGCGCTCGTGCTCGACGGCAAGGTGCAGATCAAGCCCTTCGTCGAGCTGCACGCGCTCGCCGACATCAACCGCGTGATCGCGGCCGTGCACCACCGCGAGATCAAGAAGCGCGCGGTCATGGTGCCGGCCTGACCCTCAACGTTCCAGGAGAAGAGCATGAACGCCAAAGCCGCACCGAAGCCGATGCGCGAATTCAAGAACCACGACATCGTCGACGACACCAGCAAGCCCGGCGTGCGCGTCGAGCGGCGGCCGGCCAAGCTGCCCAACGGCCAGGTGGCCGACGGCCTCTACAACACCTGGATCACGCTCGACAACCCGAGCCAGTACAACAGCTACACCACCGACATGGTCAAGGGCGTGATCCTGGCCATGCGCGCGGCGAGCAACGACCGCGCGGTCAACTGCGTGGTCTTCACCGGCGCCGGCGACAAGGCCTTCTGCACCGGCGGCAACACCAAGGAGTACGCCGAGTACTACGCCGGCCAGCCGCAGGAGTACCGCCAGTACATGCGGCTGTTCAACGACATGGTGAGCGCCATCCTCGCCTGCGACAAGCCGGTGATCTGCCGCGTCAACGGCATGCGCATCGGCGGCGGCCAGGAGATCGGCATGGCGTGCGACTTCTCGGTCGCACAAGACCTGGCGCGCTTCGGCCAGGCCGGCCCCAAGCACGGCTCGGCACCGATCGGCGGCGCGACCGACTTCCTGCCGGTGGTGGTGGGCGCCGAACGGGCGATGGCCGCCTGCGTGCTGTGCGAGCCGTTCAGCGCGCACAAGGCTTACCAGATGGGCGTGCTGACCGACGTGGTGCCGGCGCTCAAGGTCGACGGCAAGTTCATCGCCAACCCGACGGTGGAAACGCAGCGCATGGTCGACGAGTTCGGCCGCAACGTGTACGGCGAGCCCAAGACCGGCGCGGCACTCGAAGAAGGCAAGGCGCTGATGAAGAAGGGCACGGTGGATCTGTCGATGCTCGACGCCAAGGTGGAAGAGCTGTGCGCCAAGATGCTGCTCACCTTCCCCGACTGCACCACCAAGACGATCGAGGAGCTGCGCAAACCCAAGCTCGATGCGTGGAACCGCAACAAGGAGAACTCTCGCGCCTGGCTGGCGCTCAACATGATGACCGAGGCGCGCTCGGGCTTCACCGCGTTCAACGAAGGCCCGAAGGACGACCGCGAGGTCGACTTCATCCTGCTGCGGCAGAAGCTCGCGGCGGGCCAGAGCTGGGTCGGGCCGTTGCACGACGAGATCCAGCCGAAGGCCAAGCACCGTGGTTGAACGCGCTGTCGGTACGGGCCCCTTCTCCCGCTTGCGGGAGAAGGCGGGGGATGAGGGTGAGGCGCGTGCCACGAGCCACCCTCACCCTAACCCTCTCCCGCCAGCGGGAGAGGGAACGGGGGACGACTGACATGGCGCCTCTCAAAGACTGGCTCGACGCCGACGGCGGCCTGCTGCGGCTGCGCCTGGCGCGGCCCAAGGCCAACATCATCGACGCCGAGATGATCGCGGCGCTGCACGGCGCGTTGCGCGCCTATGCGTCGCAGACGCAGCTGCGCGGCGTGCTGCTCGACCATGAGGGCCCGCACTTCAGCTTCGGCGCCAGCGTCGAGGAGCACTTGCCCGCGCAGTGCGCGCAGATGCTGGCCGGGCTGCACGCGCTGATCAATGCGATGGTCGACTTCCCGGCGCCGATCCTGGTCGCCGTGCGCGGCCAGTGCCTCGGCGGCGGGCTCGAGGTGGCGCTGGCCGGCACGTGGATCGTCGCCGCGCCCGACGCGCAGTTCGGCCAGCCCGAGATGAAGCTCGGCGTGTTCGCGCCCGCCGCTTCGGTGCTGCTGCCGTATCGCGTCAACCAGCCGACCGCCGAGGACCTGCTGTATTCGGGCCGCTCGATCGGCGCAGTGGAAGCCGAACGCAAGGGCCTCGTGCACATCGTCGCCGACGACCCCGAGGCCGCGGCGCTGGCCTGGTTCCACGAACACCTGCAGGGCAAGAGTGCGGCGGCCGTTGCCTGCGCCACCGCCGCCGCGCGCGGCGCGATGCGGCGCGACGTGCGCACCCGCCTGGCCGAGGTCGAGCGGCTGTATCTCGACCGATTGATGTCGACGCGCGATGCCAACGAAGGGCTCGTCGCGTTCCTCGCGAAACGCAAACCCAACTGGGAGCACCGGTGATGGCTGTTGCAAGCAAACCCCGCGTCATGGAGATCGTCGAGCGCTGCGAGGCGCTGTTCGAGGATCTGAACTTCACCGCGGTGAAGGAGTGGAAGGCCAAGGCCCCCGGGCGCAAGGCGATCGGCTACATGCCGGTGTACGTGCCGCGCGAGATCGTGCACGCCGCCGGCATGCTGCCGGTGGGCATCCTCGGTGGCGGCGACTCGCTCGAGGTGATCCAGGGCGACGCGTACTACCAGAGCTACATCTGCCGCATCCCGCGCTCGACGATCGAGCTGGGCCTCACCGGGCGCCTGGACTGCCTCGACGGCATGCTGTTCCCCAGCATCTGCGACGTGATCCGCAACCTGTCGGGCATGTGGCAGATCCTGTTCAAGGACAAGTACGTGCGCTATGTCGACGTGCCGCAGAACTACCAGGACGACGTCGGCGGCAAGTTCTACGTCGAGGAGATGCAGCACATCCGCGACGACCTCGGCAAGCTGCGCGGCAAGCCGATCACCGACGCCGAGCTGAACGCGTCGATCAAGGTCTTCAACGAGAACCGCCGCGCGGTCGCCGACCTGTACGCCTACCGCGCCGCCAAGCCGTGGCAGGCGCCGACCTCCGAGGTCTACCTGCTGCTGCGCGCCGGCATGGTGCTGCCGGTGGAAGAGCACACGGCGCTGGTGCGCGAGTACCTCGCCGCGGCCGAGCAGCTGCAGCGGCCCAAGCGCGACAACGCACGCGTGGTGATCAACGGCTCGTTCTGCGAGCAGCCGCCGCTGGCGCTGATCAAGTCGATCGAGATGTCGGGCTGCTACGTCGTCGACGACGACCTGTGCCTCGTCACGCGCTGGCTGCTGTCGGACGTGAAGGACGACGGCAACCCGCTGGCCGAGCTGTCGAAGGCCTTCCTGCACGCGTCGGCTTCCACCGCCGCCAAGTACGATGCCACGCGCGAGGAAAAAGGTGTCTACCTGCTCAAGCAGGTGAAGACGCGCGGCGCCGAGGGCGTGGTGTTCGCGGCGCCGTCGTTCTGCGACCCGGCGCTGCTCGAGCGGCCGATGCTGCAGGACGTGCTGGCGCAGCAGAAGATCCCCTACACCGCCTTCAAGTACGCCGAGAACACCGGCCAGATGGCGCCGATCCGCGAACAGGCCGGCACCTTTGCCGATTCGATCAAGCTGTGGAACGCCGCCTAGTACACCCTCACCCCAACCCCTCTCCCGCAGGCGGGAGAGGGGCTCAAGGAGCTCACCGATGAACACACCGATCGCGATGCCGCAGTCCAGCAAGAAGCCGCAGAACGTCCAGAAGGAAGACGCGATGTGGCTGCAGAAGGAGCTGATCAACCAGAACTACATGGAGCTCGCCACCGCGCGCCAGAACAACCGCAAGGTGTCGGCCACGTTCGTGCCGGGCAACCTGAACGAGCTGCTGATGTGCTTCGACTTCGCGCGCAGCCTGCCGGAGACCAATGCGCTGCAGAACGGCATGCGCAAGAAGAGCGGCAAGATGATCATGGACGCCGAGCGCGACGGCCAGAGCGAAGACGTCTGCACCTACGTGAAGGCCGACCTGGGCATGATGATGGGCGGCGAGATCGGCCCCACCGGCGACCCGATGCCGCGGCCCGACATCCTGCTGCTCAGCTACACCGGCTGCTTCACCTTCATGAAGTGGTTCGAGCTGATCCGCCACAAGTACGGCTGCGAGACGGTGATGCTGCACGTGCCGTACCAGGAGAAGGGCCGCATCGAGCCGCAGATGCGCGAGTACGTCGTCAAGCAGCTCAAGGAGACGGTGATCCCGACGCTCGAGCGCATCTCGGGCGTCAAGTTCGACATCGACCGCCTGCGCCAGTACCTGCGCGAGTCGGCCAAGGCCGAGGAGGACCTGGTGGCGGTGCTGCAGTCGGCCAAGAACCGGCCCAGCCCGATCGACGGTTACTTCGGCGCCGTCTACTACATCGGCCCCATCTTCACCGCCTTCCGCGGCACGCCCGAGGCGAGCGAGTACTACCGCGTGCTACGCGCCGAGATCGAGGAGCGCATGCGCCTGGGCAAGGGCCCGGTCACGCCCGACGGCGAGATGGGCGAGGAGAAGTACCGGCTGGTCGTCGAGGGGCCGCCGAACTGGACGAGCTTCGCGACTTCTGGAAGATGTTCTACGAGGAAGGCGCGGTCGTGGTGTCGTCGACCTACGCCAAGGTCGGCGGCCTCTATGACTTCGGCTTCCGCCACGACCCCGAGCATCCGCTGGAGTCGCTGGCCGAGTACTGCCTGGGCTGCTACACCAACCACAGCCTGCCGGCGCGCATCGACATGATCTGCAAGTACATCGACGAATACAGCGCCGACGGCCTGCTGATCAACTCGATCAAGAGCTGCAACAGCTTCTCGGCCGGCCAGCTGCTGATCCTGCGCGAGGTGGAGCGCCGCACCGGCAAGCCGGCGGCCTTCATCGAAACCGACCTCGTCGACCCGCGCTACTTCTCGGCCGCCAACGTGAAGAACCGGCTCGAGAGCTACTTCCAGATGATCAAGCAGAAGCGCACCTACGGCCACGCCGCGCCGGTCGGTCCGTCGGGCAAGCCGATCATCAACATCGCGGCCAACTAACATGACCCACCCCCGTAACGGCCTTCGGCCGCCCCCCCTCAAGGGGGCGCAACCAGCGGCCCGGCGGAGCCGGATCCGCGGTTGCCGCTTGGCTGCACCTGTTCGTGCGCTGCAATCCGCGCTTCTGCGACAAACAGACAAAAGGATCTGAACATGCGTTGCTTCATCGGCATCGACCTCGGCTCGACCACCACCAAGGCGGTGGTGATCGACGAGAACCAGAACATCCTCGGCCGCGGCATCACCAACTCGCGCTCGAACTACGACACCGCCGCTGCGGTGGCCAAGCAGGAGGCGCTGCTGTCGGGGCGCTTCCAGCTGTTCCGCCAGGCACTCACGCAGACCAAGGCGCTCAACGGCGCGCTCGACGGCTTCATCGGCCAGCTCGAACGCGACTTCCGCGCCGAGCAGTACCTCGAGCAGCTCGACGACCTCGAAGCCACCTGCCTGCGCAACCTCGAGAAGACCAACTTCGGCGACATGGGCCCGGCGATCCGCGAGGCGCTGGGCGTGGTGTTCAAGCAGCTGAAGGCCGAGGCCGGCGCGCTGTTCGCCCCCGGCGCCAAGCGCAAGAGCGACTTCTTCCGCGACATCGCCGGCAGCCAGTACCTGGCGGCGGGCGAAGCGGTGGCCAAGAGCATGGGCATCCGCTACGACTTCCTGCTCAACCTGTTCGACCGCTCGATCATCGAGGTCGAGAACCGCGTCTATGGCGACTCGATGCGCCGCCACCTGCTGGCCGCGCTGGAGCGCACCTTCATCGCGCTGCCCGAAACCGCCGCGCGCCGCGCCCAGGTGGAAGCCCCGATCAAGGGCGTGCTCGACACGAACATGGAGGAAACCTACGTCGTCGGCACCGGCTACGGCCGCGCGCGGCTGCCGTTCTCCAAGGAGCACATCAGGAGCGAGATCCTGTGCCACGGCCTCGGCGCGCACGTGATGTATCCCGGCACGGCGACGGTGCTCGACATCGGCGGCCAGGACACCAAGGCGATCCAGGTCGACCCGGCCGGCATCGTCGAGAGCTTCCAGATGAACGACCGCTGCGCCGCCGGCTGCGGCCGCTACCTGGGCTACATCGCCGACGAGATGAACATGGGGCTGCACGAGCTGGGGCCGATGGCGATGCAGAGCACGAAGACGATCCGCATCAACAGCACCTGCACCGTGTTCGCCGGCGCCGAGCTGCGCGACCGCCTCGCGCTGGGCGACAAGCGCGAAGACATCATGGCCGGCCTGCACCGCGCGATCATCCTGCGCGCGATGAGCATCCTGGCGCGCTCGGGCGGCATCCGCAACGAGTTCACCTTCACCGGCGGCGTGGCCAAGAACGAGGCTGCGGTCAAGGCGCTGAAGGAGCTGGTGACCGAGAACTACGGCGAGCTGGCGCTGAACATCAACCCCGATTCGATCTACACCGGCGCACTCGGCGGTGCCACGTTCGCGTGGCGCGCCGTCGTCGAAGAAGGCAAGACCGCGGAGGCACGGCAATGAAACCCATCCATACCATCGGCATCGACATCGGCTCCGGCGCCGTCAAGTCGGTGCTGTTCTCGTTCGACAAGAACGGCAACCCCACCTGGCTGGCCAAGCGCTGCGAGCGCATCCGCCGGCGCGACCCGATGTCGCTCGCCTCCGAAGGCCGCGACGGCGTGCTCGCCGACGCCAAGCTCGCGGCCAACGACGTCGACTACATCGCCACCACCGGCGAGGGCGAGAACGTCAAGTTCGCCACCGGCCACTTCTACTCGATGACCACGCACGCGCGCGGCGGCGTGTTCCTGCAGCCGCAGGCGCGCGCGGTGGTCGACATCGGCGCGCTCAACGGCCGCGCGATCTCGATCGACGAGCGCGGCAAGGTGCTGAGCTACAAGATGACCAGCCAGTGCGCCTCGGGCTCGGGGCAGTTCCTCGAAAACATCGCGCGCTACCTCGGCGTGGCGGTCGAGGAGATCGGCCCGCTGTCGAAGACCTCGAAGGATCCCGAGAAGGTCAGTTCGATCTGCGCCGTGCTGGCCGAAACCGACGTCATCAACATGGTCAGCCGCGGCATCGCCACGCCCGACATCCTGAAGGGCATCCACCTGTCGATGGCCTCGCGCATCGTCAAGCTGCTCAAGGTCACCGGCGTCAAGGACGGCGTCGCGCTGCTCACCGGCGGCCTCGCGCTCGACGCCGGCCTGCTGGCGGCGATCCAGGAGGAGATGGTCAACGAAAAGGTCAAGGTCACTGCCGAATCGCATGTCGATTCGATCTATGCTGGCGCCATCGGCGCGGCGATCTGGGGTGCGTACCGTCATGCCAAGCTCGCAGAGCTGGAGTCGGCCACCGCGGCCTGACGGCCCCGATGCGCCGAAGCATTGACACTGAGAGGAAGCGAGAACCATGGCCCTGTTGATCAACGACGACTGCACCGCGTGCGACGCCTGCAAGCCGGTGTGCCCCAATGAAGCGATCTCGGTCGGCGAGCCGATCTACGTGATCGACGCGCTGAAGTGCACCGAGTGCGTCGGCGCCGAAGACGAACCGCAATGCAAGCTCGTCTGCCCGGCCGACTGCATCGTGCAGAACCCCGACTTCGTCGAGTCGCCCGAGGAGCTGCGCGCCAAGTACGAAGGCCTGCACGGCTGATGCGTTGACGGCGCGCGCGCGCCGCGGGCCGGTGCGCGCCGGCGCCGCGCGAGCCCCGTCTACGCCGGCTCGATCAGCAACCGGCGCAACGCGTCGGCGACGGCTCGTGGCGGATGGCCGTGCGGCAGGTACAGCCGCAGGTGGCCGCCGCGGTCGAACACATAGCTGCCGACGCTGTGGTCGACGGTGTACTGGCCGTTGGCGGTCGGAAAGCGCACGACGGTGAGCTTGAATTCGCGCACCATGCTCGCGGTCTGCGCATCGTTGCCGCGCAGGCCGACGAACGACGGGTGGAACGCGCCGACGTACTGCGCCAGCATCTCGGCGCTGTCGCGTTCGGGGTCGATGGTCGCGAACAGCACCTGCACCTTGCCGGCGTCGGGGCCGAGCAGTTCGATCGCCTCGCGCATCGTCGAGAGCGTCGTCGGGCACACGTCGGGGCACTGGGTGTAGCCGAAGAACAGCACCACCACCTTGCCGGCGTAGTCGGCCAGGCGCCGGCGCTGGCCGGCGTGATCGCTGAGCTCGAAATGGCGGCCGAATGCGGCGCCGGTCAGGTCCTGCACCGCCTTGTCGTCGGCTGGCGGCTCGCGCCCCCGATCGCAGCCACCGAGTGTCAATGCCAGCGCCAGCGTCAACGACAGCCGCCCGAGCACATTGGTCCACCGCCGGCGCCGGCCGGCACCCGCGCCGCCGCTCGAATCAGTGATCGAGCCCATAGTGCTTGAGCTTGCGCCACAGCGTCGTGCGGCCGATGCCCAGCTCGCGCGCCACCTGCGACAGGTTGTGGCCGTGCTGCGCGACCGCGCGCGCGATCAGGTCGCGCTCGTTGTCCTTCAGCGTGCCGGCCGGCGCACGCGCGTCGCCGGCCGCACCGTGCGCAACGGGTAAGTCGCGGATCGCCTGCGGCAGATGCGCCAGCTCGATCGGTGCACCGCCGCCCACCGCGACGGCCCATTCGATGGCATTGCGCAGCTCGCGCAGGTTGCCGGGGTAACGATAGGCGAGCAGCCGCTGCAGCGCCGGCGCGGCGATGCGATAGGCGCCGCCGCGGCGCGCCGCGATGTCGGCCAGCACGCGCTCGATGCACGGCTCGATGTCGTCGCGCCGGTCGCGCAGCGGCGCGATGTCGATGCGCGCCACGTTGAGCCGGTAGAACAGGTCTTGGCGGAAAGCGCCGCTGGCCGCCATGTCATCCAGCGCGGCGTTGGTCGCGGCGATCACGCGAGTGGCCACCGGCAGCATGCGGTTGCTGCCGACGCGGCGGATGCGGTGATCCTGCAGCACGCCGAGCAGTTTGGACTGCAGGCTCGGCGTCAGGCACTCGATCTCGTCGAGGAACAGCGTGCCGCCGTCGGCCACCTCGAACAACCCCTTGTGCAGCGCGACCGCGCCGGTGAAGGCGCCCTTCTCGTGCCCGAACAGTTCGCTTTCGAGCAGCGCCTCGGGCAGCGCGGCGCAGTTGACCGACACCATGCGGCGCGGCGTCGGCCCGCTGGCATCGTGGATCGCTTGCGCGACCATCGACTTGCCGGTGCCGGTCTCGCCGGTGATCAGCACCGTCAGCTCGGTCGGCGCGATGCGCCGCACCAGCTCGAGCACCGAGCGCATCGCCTCGCTGCGCGCCACCAGCGCCTCGGCCATCGGGGCCTTGCGCGTGCCCGGGCCATCGGCGTCGGGCAGCCCACGCTCGCCCGGCGCGGCGGCCGCGGCGACGCGGCGCTCGAGCGCGCCGTGCACGCGGGCGATCAGTTCGTCGGCGCCGAACGGCTTGGTCAGGTAGTCGAACGCACCGAGCTTGATCGCCTCGACCGCGGTATCGATCGTGCCGTAGGCCGTCATCAGGATCACTTCGGCCCGCGGCGCGCGCTCGCGCACGGTGCGCAGCGCATCGAGGCCGCTGTCGGCGCCGAGGCGCAGGTCGGTCAGCACCACGTCGGGCCGCTGGCGCGCGAGCGCGGCATCCAGCTCGGCCAACCCGGCGCAGCTGGCCACGCCGAAGCCGGCATGCTGCAGCATCAGCTCGAGCGTGCGCCGCATGCCGTCTTCGTCGTCGACCACGAGCACGTGCTTCATGCCGCTCCCGCGTGGCGCTGCAGCGCCGGCAGTTCGATGCTGATGCGCGCGCCGCCCCCCGCGGCCGACTCCAGCTGCACGCCGCCGCGATGGTCGCGCACGATGCGCTGCACGATCGCCAGGCCGAGTCCGGTGCCCTTGGGCTTGGTCGAGTAGAACGGCTGCAGCACCTTCTCGCGCAGCGCCGCCGGGATGCCGGGGCCGTCGTCCTCGACGCTGAGCCGCACGCGCGAGCCGCCGTCGAGCCGGGCCGCGGCCACGCGCACGCAGCCGCGTGCGGCGATTGCGGCGACCGCGTTGTCGATCAGGTTCCACAGCACCTGGTCGAGCCGGTCGGCGTCGCCGCACACCAGCGGCAGCTGCGGGTCGATCGCCGCCTCGAAGCGCACCGCCGGGTGCAGCGCGCGGGCGCGCGCGAGCGCGTCGCCGACCAGGCCGTCGAGCGCCACCGCCCGGTCGGCGCCCGTGACCGGATGCGCGTAGCTCAGCGTGTCGGCGACGATGCGATTCAGGCGCGCGAGGTGCTGGTCGAGGATCGCGTGCACCTCGTCGGTCTCCGACACCGACAGGCGCTGGCTCTTCAGCAAGGCGAGCGAGTTGGCGATCGTCGCCAGCGGGTTGCGGATCTCGTGCGCGATGCCGGCCGCCATCTCGCCGAGCGAGCTGAGCTTCTCGGCCTCGATCAGGCTGCGCTGCGACGCCTCCAGCTCGCGATAGCCCTGGGCGAACTCGTGCGCGAGGCCGAACACGAAACCGATGAAGATCAGCGTGCGCATCCAGTGCCAGGCCCACCAGCTCGCGTCCCAGATCCTCGAGAACGCGAACATGCCCTGGCTGTCGGCGAGCAGGAACATGCCGATCGCGAACACGAACAGGATCGGCTCGCCGGTGCGTAGGAAGTTGCGGTACAGCCCGACGCCGACCAGCGCGTAGAGCACCGCCGAGACGCAGTTCATCGCCACCGCCTCGCGCGTGAACTCGCCGGCGTCGTGCAGCGCCGGCAGCGCATCGCCGACGATCACGCTCAGCGCGCCGCCGGCCACGAACGTGGCCGCCACCACGAAGCCCGGCCACCAGCCGCGCGCCGGTGCGCCCGCGGCCGCATGCACGCGCATCGACCATGCGAGCAGCACCGCACACACCAGCGCGGCCAGCGAGCGGAACCAGACGAATGCGTTGGAGCTCGGCATCGAGAACAGGTGGAACACGTCGTAGATGCCGAGGCCGAGGAACGCCGCCGCCATCGCCGCCAGCCGGCGGCTCGCGGCCAGCAGATGGCCGTGGAACAGCACGTAGGCGAGCACCAGCGCGTTGAGCGAGCAGAAGCCCTCCAGCAAGGCGTGGCCGAGACGGTTCTCGAGCACCACACCCGGCAGCGCCACGACGCCGAGGTACAGCGCCAGCAGCAGCGGCGAGCCGACGATCGCCACCGCCGCGGCGCTCCAGCGCCAGCTCGGCCGCACCGGCGTGGCCGGCTCCGGCGCGTCGCGTGCGAACAGCTTCGGCAGAAAGGCCAGGCCGTGGCGCCGCGCCGCGTCGTGGTGTAGCGCCATGAAGTCGGGCATACGCGGCTCAGTGCGGCGGCATGCCGATCCACAGCGGCACCGGGCCCGCGAAGCGGTTGAGCCGGCGCAGCCGCTCGTCGTCGGCGTCGCGCGGGCGCAGGTGGATGTAGTAGGTGTCCTGGCGCTCGACGATGTCGTCCTTCGGCTGCGCCTCGGGGCTGACGAACAGCGTGTTGTCGAAGCGCATGTGCATGTAGCCGGGCAGCAGGTCGAAGAACTCGGGCTCGGTGACGTCGAACACGACGCCGGCATGGCGCTTGTCTTTCAGGTTGACCACCGCGCCCGAGGCAAGCAGATCGGGCGCGCGCAGCTCCTTCACCGGCAGCTCGACCCAGCGCGGGCCGACCTGGACGAAGGCGCGGATCGCCGGCGCCATGACGTAGAAGTCGTGCTCGGGGAAGACGTTCTCCATCCACACCGTCATGCGGTAGCCGCCGCCTTCGCCGTAGTCGACCTGCGCCACGTCGGCGCGAAGTTCGTACCAGGCCAGGCGCTCGACCTGCTGGCGGCGCAGCTTGCGCGCCTCGGCCGCGCGCTCCTGCCAGCGACCGACGCCGATGTCGGCCGCCACCAGCACGACGGCGACCGCCGTCAGCACCAGCGCCGCGATCAGCCAGCTGCGCGCCGCGATCGGGCGGCGCACGCGCCGCGGCGCGATGACCGTGGAGCCCGCGACGGCGCTCATCGCTTCGGCCTGGCGATCAGCATCGACCCGCGCGTCGGGATGAAGTCGGGCTTGAGCGCCGAACCCGCGTCCAACACGGCCGATTCCTCCAGTCGCCGGTCCCGCACGTGGACGAACAGCTCCTCGTGCCGCTCGCCCACCTCTTCGCGCGGATTTTCCTCCGGCGACACCATCGCATCAAGCGTCAGCCGCAGGTGCTGGTAGCCGCGAAAGAGCTGCCAGTAGTCGCGCTCGTCGAGCGTGGCGATCCAGTGCACGGTGGTGTCGTCGTCGAGCCGCACCACGCCGCCTTCGGCACGCTCGTCGGGCGCGGGCACCGCGGCCGCCTCCTGCCAGCCGGCGCCCTTTTGCACCGCCGCCTGCACGGCCGGCAGCATCACGTACAGCGCCTCGTCGGATGCGTTCTGCAGCCGGATCGCGATGCGGTAGCGCTCGGGCGGCTGATAGGTGATGGTGTCGATGCCGGTGCGCAGAGCGTAGAACGCCAGATGGTCGAGCCGCGCCTTGTACGCGCGCCGCGCCGCGATCGCGCGCGACTGCAACGCGCCGGCCAGCAAGTCGGCGGCGATCAGCAGCGCGGCCAGCGCCGCCGCCGCGGCCACCAGCCGGCGCCAGGCGAACGGGCGCCGCCAGCGCACGACCTCGCGCGGCGCCGACGCTGCCGATGCGCGCTGCTCATGCGGTGCGGACGCGGCCATCTTGCAGCACCACGCGGCGCCTCGCGCGGCCGGCGATCTCGGGGTCGTGGGTCACCATCACCACCGCGTGGCCGTCGTCGTTGAGGCTCTCGAACAGGCGCACGATCGCCAGCCGCGTGTCGTGGTCGAGGTTGCCGGTCGGCTCGTCGGCCAGCACCAGCGCCGGCCGGTTGAACAGCGCGCGCGCGATGCACACGCGCTGCGCCTCGCCGCCCGAGAGCTGGTGCGGCAGGTGCTCGGCGCGCTGCGCGAGGCCGACCTTGTCCAGCAGCTCGAGCGCGCGCTGGCGAGGCTGCATGCCGCGTGCACCGGAGAAGGCCGCCGGCAGCGACACGTTCTCTGCCGCGGTGAGCGTCGGGGCGAGCCGCGCATCCTGGAACACATAGGCCACGCGGTGCCGCCGCAGCTCGACCAGCCGGCGCTCGGGCCAGTCGTCGATGCGCTCGCCGTCGATGCGAATCTCGCCGGCGCTCGGCTTGTCGATGCCGCCGATCAGGTTCAACAGCGTGCTCTTGCCCGACCCGCTGGTGCCCACCAGCGCGAGGTAGTCGCGGCGGTCGATCGCCAGGTCGATGCCGTCGAGCGCACGCACCTGCGCCGAGCCCGTCACGTAGACGCGGCTCACGCCGCGCAGCTCGCAGATCGGGGTGTCGTCGGTCGCGGGCGCACCCAGCGGCCGCCGCGGAACCGGCTCTGCCGGGCCGCTGGCGGGGCCCCCCTGGGGGGGAGGCGCCGCAGGCGCTCCGGGGGGGTGTGTCATAGCGCGCGAAACGCCTCGGCGGCGCGGATGCGCGAGACGTGCAGCGCCGGGTACAGCGTCGCGGCCAGACTGGCGACGACGGCGACTGCCACCGCGGCCGGCGCATGCCACCAGGCCGATTCGATCACCGCCTGCGGCACCAGCCACGGCCCGAGGCCGTGCGCGATGGCGAGGCCGCCTGCGTAGCCGACGACGCCGCCGATCAGCCCGAGCAGCGTCGCCTCGTACATGAACAGGCGCACCAGCTGTCCGCGCGACGCGCCGAGCACCTTGTAAAGCCCGGCCTCGCGGATGCGCGTGTGCAGCGTGCCCATCACCATGTTGAACACGGCCACCGCGGCGATCAGCATCACCAGCGCCACCAGCGCGAGGATCACGCCGGTGACGTTGCGGAAGATGCGGTGCTGTGCCTCGGCGATCTCGCGCTGCGACGTGGCGCGCACGCCGACCGCGCGCTGGTTGATCGCCAGCTCGGCATCGCCCACCGGGCAGTAGTTGCACATCGCGCGCACGTTGACCATCGACACCAGCCCCTGCTTGCCGAACGCCTGCTGCACCGCCTTGAGCGTGCCGAACACCATGTAGTCGTCGGGCGAATCGGTCTCGCGCAGGATGCCGCTGACGCGGTACGGGCGCTGGTTGATCGTCAGCGACTGGCCGACCGCCGCGCCGGTGGCCTTGGCGAACACCTTGCCGACCATCACCTCGTCGTCGCGCGTCATCAGGCTGCCGGCGTCGACCTCCCACCAGAAGCGCGCCTTGTATTCGTCCTGCGGCAGGATGCCGGTGACGACGACGCTGCGGCCGTCGAGCGTGGTCTGCTCGTACAGGCGCGGCATGAAGAGGGCCGGCTCCAGCGCGTCGACGCCGCCGGGCAGGCCGTCGTTGATCAGCAGCGCGCCGCGCTTTTCCCAGCCGGTGCGGATCGCACCCTCGTAGATGCGCTGAATGTCGGGGATCACCGCCTCCTGGATGTACTGGCCGGCGCCGATGCCGAAGTTGGCCAGGCTCTGCTCGCGGCTGGTGGCGGGGAAGATCGTGAGGCTGTGGCCGTAGCGCGCGATGATCAGCACCAGGTCCTTCTGCCCCGCGGCGCCGACCAGCAGCGTGGCCAGCAGCAGCGCCACCGACAGTGCGATGCTGCTGGCCGAGTACAGCGTGCGCAGGCGGCGGCGGGCCACCTCGTGCAGCGCCAGCTGGGTCAGCTTCATTGCAGCATTCCGCCCTTCATCTCGAGCACGCGGTCGGCGCCGCGCGCGATGGCCCGATTGTGCGTGACCATCACGAAGGCGGCACCGAATTCGCGCGCGCTGCCGCGCAGCAGCGCGATCGCCTCGGCCTCGGTGTCTTCGTCGAGGTCGCCGGTCGGCTCGTCGGCGAGGATCAGCTGCGGCCGGTTGAGCAGCGCGCGCGCGATCGCGACGCGGCGCTGCTGCCCGCCCGACAGCTCGCCCGGCAGCGCGGTGAATTTCTCGGCCAGCCCGACGCGCTCGAGCAGCGCCGCGGCCTCGGCCTCGACCTGCCGCGCACCGCGAGCGCCGCTGAACAGGCTGGGCAGCGCGACGTTGTCGATCGCGGTCAGCGTCGGGATCAGGCTCGCGAACTGGAACACGAAGCCGATGCGCTCGTTGCGCAGCGCGGCGCGATAGCGGTCGTCGCGCTGCCATGGCTCGACGCCGTCGAGCGCGATGCGGCCGCGCGTCGGCCGCGCCAGGCCACCGATCATCGACAGCAGCGTCGACTTGCCGCTGCCCGAGTGGCCGATGACGCAGACGAATTCGCCCCGCTGCACCTGCAGCGCGACACCGCGCACCGCCTCGATGTCCTGGTCGCCGACGCGGTAGACGCGCCACACGTCTTCGAGCTCGATCTTCATTCGCCGGCCCTGATGGCGTCGTAGGGTTCCATGCGGCTGCCGAGCAGCGCCGGGTACGCCGCGCCGAGCGCGCCGACCGCCACGGCCAACGCGACGCACACCACTGCAGCGAGCGCGATCTCGGGCAGCGGCGGCCACAGGAACGGGATGCTCAGCGTCTCGAGGTGGTAGCCGATCGAGCGCGCGAAGGCGCGCATCAGCGCGACGCCGAGCGCGATGCCGAGCGCGCCGCCGAACGCGGTGAGCAGCGACGACTCGGCCAGCACCAGGCCGAAGATCGTCGTGCGGCGCGCGCCGATCGCGCGCAGCAGGCCCAGCTCCTTGCGCCGTTCGTTGACGATGGTCGAGAAGATCGCGCTGATCATCAGCACGTTGCCGACCACCAGCACGATCGCCAGCGCGACGGTGCCGGCGAACAGCGCGGTCAGGTTCTGCCGCACCGAGGTGACGATGTTGCCGGCGGTGACGACCTTGACCGCCGGGTTCTTGGCGATCGCGAAGCGCACCAGGCTGGCCTTGGTGGCGTTGCCGACCTTGACCAGCACGGCAGACACGTCACCGCGGCCGAAGCCCATCGGCGGCACGTCGTTGAAGCGCTTGGCCTCCTCGGCCAGCTGGTAGGCGCGGTCGATGTCGATGAAGATCGCGTTGTCGTACAGGCCGATGCCGGTGCGGTCGAGCTTGGCGTGCACGGCGAAGGTCTGGCCGTAGAAGTACACCGTGTCGCCGACCTTGTAGCCGTTGTTGCCGCCGACGATGGCGTCGCCGGCGGTCATCGGCCGCTCGGCATGCTCGCCGATCCACGGCAGCACGGTGAAGTCGGTCTTCGGGTCGATGCCGACCAGGAACGCATTGCCGACGATGCAGTGGTTGCCCTGCGCGGTGGTGAGGAACAGCTGCGGCGTCACCTTGGCCACGCCGGCGAGCGTGCGCACCTCGTCGATCACCGCGCTCTTCATGTAGAAGGTCGACGGCTCGCCGGTCAGCAGCGCGGACTTCATGCCGACCAGCGCATTGCTCGGCACCACCAGCACGTCGGCGCCGAACTTGTCGAAGCCGCGCTGCAGGCTGCGCTCGACACCCCACATCACGACCGCGGTGGCGAACACCGCGCCCGCGGCGACCGCCACCGCGAGCGCGAGCGCCCAGCTGCGAAACGGCTTTCGCGCCAGGTTCTTCGCGGCCAGGGCAACGATCTGCAGCATCGCGCGCGGCGGTCGCGCAATGCGCTCAGGTCGTCGTGCAGCGGCTGACGCGCAGGTCTTCCAGCGTGCGCGGCACCATCACGCAGTCGTGATGGCCACCGGTCGACGGGATGAAGCCGACCAGCTCGTCGGTCTTGCAGTCGAGCACGACGATGCTCGAGGTCGTCTTCTGGAAGCCGCTCATCACGCCGAACATGTACTTGCCGTCGTAGGTGACCGAGACGGTGTGCATGTCGGGGCCGAGGTCGATCGACTTGATCAGCTTCCAGTTCACCGCGTCGACCACCGCCACGCCGTTGGGTGTCGGCGACGGCCACCACAGCGTGACGTAGACCTTCTTGCCGTCGGGCGTGAACACCATGTGGAAGGTGTTCGGATAGCTGCCACGCCAGGCCGGGTCCTCGACCACGGCCTTCTTCTTCCACGCGTTGGGGTCGGCGTGGTTGGAGCTGTCCCACACCATGATGTTGTTCTGGCGCACGCCATTCATGAACAGGAAGCTCTTGCCGTCGGGCGCGAAGCCGGCCTGGTGCGCGGGCGAGATCACCTTGTCCATCTTGATCTCGTAGTTGTCGTCGTCGATCTTCTTGATCGCCGTGTTGTCGGGCGTGCCCTTGGCGCCGACCAGCGCCGCGACGGGGACCCAGTGCTTCGGGTCCTTCATGTCGAAGATCACGCACACGCCGGCGGTGCGCAGCGACGCCGCACCCCAGCGGCCGCGCGGGTCGTAGACGTAGGCGTCGATGCCGCACACGTTCATCGGCCGCGCGCCGGTGACCTTGCCCTGCTCCACGTTGAGTTCGCCGCCGGGAACCATCTCCCAGTCGAGCTTGCAGCCCTTGGTGCCGACGTAGTCGTACTTGCCGTCGGGCAGCGTCGGCTTCAGGCGCTTGAGCTTGATGGTGCCGCCGTCGGTCCAGGCCTTGGCGAGTTCCTTCGAGTTCGGCTCCCAGTCGAAGAACCAGGCCTGCTTGACGGCTTCGGTGTCGCGGTCGAATTCGGCGACGATGTCCTTCTGGCCGTCACCGACCGAGAACGACTTGGCATCGGGCGCCACCGTCACGTGCACACCGAGCCCCATGCCGGTCTTGCCGGCGATCTCGGACACCAGATTGAGCTTGGTGCCGTCGTACTTCATGCGGTAGATCTTGAAGCCCTCGCCGGGGTTCTTCACCGTGGTCGGGATGCCGTAGATGTAGAGGTTCTTGCCGCCCTGGCTGTCGACGATGAACTCGAACTCCTTGTACGGGTCGGGCGACGGGAACGCCGCGAGGTGGTGGATGATCGGGTTGTCGTCGCCGTAGTTCCAGAACGCGGTCCACGCCAGCGTCTTGCCGCTGAAGAGGTCGAGCGCCGCCACGGTGCCGGTGAACTTGCCGGGCACGATGAACACGTTCTTGCCGAACTGGTTGAAGATCTGCTCGAACTTGGTCGGCTTGGACTGCGCCTCGGCGGTCTTCGGCGCCGTGGCGATCAACGCGCCGCCGGCCGCGCCGGCCACGGCCGCGCCCGAGCCGATGCCGATGGTCTTCAGGAAGCCCCGGCGTGCGCCGGGTTCGTCGTGCTGGTCGCTCATGGGGTGTCTCCTGTTGTGGTCGTGGCCGGCCCGCGAGGCCCTCGCCGCTCGCGACGCTCAGTGCTCTGGCGTCGGCGCTGCCTGCATGCAAGCCACGGGCCACGTTGCCGGCAGCGCGGCGTTCCTCACCCCAGGCGTTGCGCCGTCTGCGCAAAGCGCGTAGTGCCTGCTTCGCTCGATGCCCGCCGGCGCCGCGGCGTTGTTTCACATCGGAACGACGGATCCCGAGTTGAAACGCCTGCGTCAGCGCGCCGGCCAGACCGTGCCTTGATTGCCGCCGGCCACCTGCTGCACGCCCTTGAACACGAACTTCTGCAGCCGCTTGCCCTCGTAGGTCTCGGTCGTGTAGATGTTGCCCTTGGAGTCGGTGGCGATGCTGTGCACGCCGTAGAACTGCCCGGGCTGGCGGCCGCCGTCGCCGAAGGCGGTGATCTCCTGCAGGCTCTCGCGCAGCACGATGCGCACCACCTCGTTGGTGCCGTCGGCGAGGTAGATGTACTTCTGCTGCGCGTCCTTCGAGAACGCGATGTCCCACGCCGAGCCCGAGCCGAGCGTGTTCTTCGCGAACTGCGCTTCCTTGACGAAGTGGCCGTCGGGGTTGAACACCTGGATGCGGTTGGCCTGGCGGTCGCACACGTACACGAGGCCGTCGTTGCTGCGCTCCACGCAGTGCACCGGGTTGCGGAACTGCCTGGGCAGCGGCGCAGCGGGGTCGTACTTGCCGAGGTCGGCGTCGTCGGGCTTGTTGCCGTAGGCGCCCCAGAAGCGCAACATCCTGCCGGTGTCGGCATCGAGCACGGCGACGCGCTTGTTGCGGTAGCCGTCGGCTACGTAGGCCTCGTTGGTCTTGGGGTCGACCCAGATCTTGGCCACGCGGCCGAAATTGTTGGGATCGTTGCTGCCCTTGTTGCCGCCGAGCTTGCCCACCTGCAGCAGGAACTTGCCCTCCTTGGTGAACTTGAGCAGGTGAGCGTCCTTCTCGCCGTTGCCGCCGATCCAGACGTTGCCCTTGTAGTCGACGTGCACGCCGTGGTTCGACTGCGGCCACTCGTAGCCCTCGCCCGGGCCGCCCCACGCGCGCACCAGGTTGCCCGCCGGGTCGAACACCAGCACCGGCGGCGCGGCAGTACAGCATTCGCCCACCTTGAGTTCCAGCGCGCGCTCGTTGGCATGCAGCGTGTCGCGGCCGCGGTGGATGATCCACACATGGTCCTGCTCGTCGACCCACACGCCGATGGCCATGCCGAGCACCCAGTGGTTCGGCAGCGGCTTGGGCCACAGCGGATCGACCTCGAACTTCGGCGCCTCGACGCTGCGCGCCTGAGCCTGCGCGCTCGGTTGCAGCCACAACTGGCCGGCCGCCAGCGCCACGAAGGCGGCGATCACCGCGCCGAGAATGGTTGCGCGGCCCGGGATCTTCCTCATGGTCTGGCTCCTGCGTTGCGGTGGACATTGTGGGGGCCGCCCGCTGCGCACGCGCGCGGGCTTCTACCAACGGCACCATGCCCTCACGACCGCATGCGATCGATCGTCACGCTGCTGCGCTTGCTCGCCGCGATCGGCCTGGCCGCGGCGGCCTTCGCCGCGTGCGCGCACGACATCCCCGGCGACGTGCGCGTGCAGGCCTTCGTGAAGCCCGAGGGCTCGCGGCTGCATCTGCTGATCCGCGTGCCGCTGGCGGCGATGAACGAGGTCGACCTGCCGCTGCACGGCCCGGGCTACCTCGACCTCGCGCGCGCCGACGCGGCGCTGCGCACCGCCGCCGAGCTGTGGTTCGCCGACAACCTGGTGCTGCAGGAAGACGGCCGCACGCTGCCGCGCCCGGTGATCGTCGCCACGCGTGTGTCGCTGGCGTCCGACCGCTCGTTCGCGAGCTGGGGCACGGCGCTCGCCCATCTGCACGCGCCGCCGATCGCGCCGGGCACCGAGCTGTACTGGAAGCAGCAGCACTTCGACCTGCTGCTCGACTATCCGATCGCCTCCGAGCACGCGGCCTTCGCGATCGCGCCGCGCCTGGAGCGGCTCGGCCTGCGCGTGGTGACGAGCCTGGTCTTCCTGCCGCCGGGCGGCGAGGCGCGTGCCTTCGAGTTCCACGGCGACCCCGGCCTGGTGCAGCTCGATCCGCGCTGGCACCAGGCGGCGCTGCGCTTCGTGGCGCTCGGCTTCGAGCACATCCTCGACGGGCGCGATCACCTGCTCTTCCTCGCCGCGCTGGTGATCCCGCTGCGGCGGTTGCGGCCGCTGCTGGTGGTGGCCACCGCGTTCACGCTCGCGCACTCGCTCACGCTCGCTGCAGCAGCGCTCGGCTGGGCGCTGCAGGCGCTGTGGTTCCCGCCGCTGGTGGAGACGCTGATCGCGACGTCGATCGTGGCGATGGCGCTGGAAAACCTGTTCGGCACCTCGGCGCGCCGGCGCTGGATCGCGGCGTTCGCCTTCGGCCTCGTGCACGGCTTCGGCTTCGCCTTCGCGCTCGGCGAGACGATGCAGTTCGCCGGCTCGCACCTGGCCACCGCGCTGCTGGCCTTCAACGTCGGCGTCGAGCTGGGGCAGATCGCGGTGCTGCTCGTCGGCGTGCCGCTGCTGGCGGCGCTGCTGCGCGCAGTGCCCGAGCGCGCCGGCGTGATCGTGCTGTCGGCGCTGGTGGCGCACACCGGCTGGCACTGGATGATCGATCGCGGCAGCGAACTCGCCAAGTTTCCGTGGCCGGTGCTCGATGCCGCGGCCGCGGTGGCGCTGCTGCGCTGGGCGATGGCGCTGCTGGTGCTCGGCGTGCTGGTGTGGTGGCTCGACCGCCCGGTGCGGCGCTGGATGGGCGCCGACGCCGCGCGCTGACGATGCGCGCGGCGCGGCCCGCGCTCAGCGCCGCGGCCGCACCAGCACGGCCACCGCGGCGGTGGTCACGATGAACAGCGCCAGCGCCAGCGCGTTGCCGGCGCCGCCCCAGCGCACGAGCGCCGCATCGCCCAACGCATCGCCGGCCACGCGCAGCAGCAGCGAGCCGTGCAGCAGCGCGAGCGGGCCGTAGAAGATCGCGCGATAGGGAATGGTCACCCGCAGCACCGCCGGCACGATCACCGGCGCATGGCCCATCACCATCGAGAACACGTTGCCGAGCCCGAGCGCGTGCAGCACCGCGTCGTGCGCCGGCTGCCCCGGCGCGATCGACGCATGCGCCGCGAACACCGCGCCGGCCACCAGCAGCCAGCCGTGCCCCGCCAGCAGGCACACCGCGATGTAGCGCGTGAGCCCGCGCTGGCGCACCGTGCGCCGCGCCACGTCGTTCAGCAGCAGCCACACGCCGAGCCCGGCGAGCCCGATGCCGAACACGCGCGTGCCCACCGCGCCGGCGCTGAGCACCAGGCCAGCCAGCACCACCGCCGTCAACGCGACGAAGGCCGCCATCGCATGGCGCGAGCGCGGCAGCAGGCGCGACAGATCGAGCCGCTCGCCGGCGATGGTGAGCACCAGGAAGCCGAGCCACCACGGCACCGCGAGCGCCGTGGCGCGGCCTGTCGCCGGCTCGGTGGCCCACAGCACGCTGCCCACCGCCCAGCAGGCGGCACCGAGCGCGATCGTCCACGTGAACACGGCGTTTTGCCGGCGCACGATGGCGAGCGACGCGGCGAGCATGCCGAGCGCAGCCGCCGCGTACAGCACGCCCGCCGCATCCGCATGCCCCAGCAGCAGCGCCGCACTGCCGAGGCCGGCGGCCAGCGGCACGCCGAAGGCCCAGCGGCTGCCGAGCGCCACCGCGCGTTCGAGCGCGATCACCACGCCGAAGAAGCCGCAGAGCATCAGCGGCGCGTGCACGCCGGCCCAGCCGCCGGCCGCGCTGGCGAAGGGCCAGCCCAGACGCGCCAGCCCGGCCGCGGTGGCGGTGACGAGGCCCGCGAAGCCGAGCACCAACAGCGGCACGCGGCCGGCCACCGGCACCGACGGACGCTCCGGCGCCGGCGCGGCGGCCGGCGCGTGCGCGTTCATCGCGCCTGCCAGCCGAACTGCTCGCGCGCGAGGTCGCTCATGCGCTCGGGCGTCCACGGCGGATCCCACACCAGCTGCACCTGCACGTCGGTGCCCTCGGGCACGGCGGCAGCGATGGCGTCGTACGCCTGGTCGACGATCAGGTCGGCCATCGGGCAGGCGGCGGTGGTCATCGTGAGGTCGACCTGCACCGCGCCTTCGAGCGGCTCGATGCGATAGACGAGCCCGAGATCGACCACGTTGAGGCCCGCCTCGGGGTCGATCACCTGCCGCAGCGCGTCGCGCACCGCGGCTTCGTCAACCACGACGGCCATCGCGCTCAGGCGATGCGGCGCACGAAGGCGAGCCGCTGCGACGGCGTGAAGCCCATGCTGCCGAAGAAGCCGCCGAGCGGATCGCGGTACGACACCATGGTCTCGACGCGTTCGACGCGCAGCGCGCCCAAGTTGGCGAACAGCTGCGACACCAGCGCGTGGCCGATGCCGCGGTGCGCGTACTCGGGGTCGACGCCGAGCGTGTCGATCACCGCCACCGAGTCGGTGCGGCCGAAGTCGCCGATGTCGGCGCGCGCCATCAGGTAGCCGACGATGGTGTCGTCGACGCGGCTGGTCAGCGAGACGCGGATCGACGAGTCGGCGAGCGTCTCGGCCAGGCGCTTGGCCATGTAGCCGCCACGGTCGCGCCCGGTGATGCCGCGGTCGATGCGCACGATCTCGGGCAGGTCGGCCGCCGTCATCGAGCGCACGTCGGAGATGTCGCGCGCGAGGCGCTCGAAGTCGTTGGCCTCGGGCGAGCCGAAGTCGATCTCGCGGCCCGGGCCGTGCCCTTCGGGCAGGGCCACCGGGTCGTCGCGCTCGCCGGCGTAGGCGCCGCCGGCGACCGCGCAGTCGATGATCTGCAGCGGCGCCATCTCGAAGCCCATGCCGTCGAACCAGCGCAGCATGCCGGTGTTGCGCCACGTGGCGGTGGTGTTCAGCTCGCGCGCGCCGTGGCGCTTGCCCCAGGCGATCAGCGCGTCGAGCAGGCCGCGGCCCACGCCGTGGCGGCGCTGGTCGTCGCGCACGCCGACCATTTCGAGGCGCAGGCCGGTCTCGCTGCGGCCGAACTCGCCCTCGAGCAGCCGCGCCAGGATGAAGCCGGCCACGCCGCGCCCGTCGACCGCGGCGAGCTGCGCATGCAGGCCCGGCTCGCGCCGCGCGGCCGCCAGGCGCCGCTCCACGTAGGCACGGCGCGAGCGGCCCTCGATGCTCGCGTCGAGCGCGACCACGGCGTTCAGGTCGTCGGGTTGCAGGGCACGGATCTTCGCGCTTGCGGCGGCCACGGCTGTCATGGGTTGTCTCCTCGGTTCGTGCCCAGGGCTTCAGGATTCGGCGTAGGCCAGGGCGAGTTCACGGTCGGCTTCGGCGTCGAGCAGCTCGTCGAGCAGCGGCAGCAACGCCATGGTCTCCTTCTGGATGTGCGACACCTGCCGCTCGACCAGCTCGAGCGCGGTCTGCGCCAGCGTCTGCCAGCCCGGCGCGTCGAGCGTGCCGGCGGCGGCCGTCTGCACCAGCGGCTGCAGCTCGGCGGCGACCTCGCGGATGACCTCGTGCTCCTGCATCAGCAGCTCGGCCATGCCGCCGTCGCCGTTGTCGGCGAGGCGCGGGAACAGCGAGCCCTCTTCGAACGCGAAGTGGCGCTGCACGTTGTGCGTCAGCTCGTGGTCGAGCCGCCGCATCAGCGTGGCGGCCTCGGCGTCGGCCGGGGCGGCGCTGCCGCGCGCCGTGTGTGCGAGCACGTGTTCGAGCTGATCCAGCAGCGCCAGATGGGCACGGTGCTCGTCGTCGAGCTGGCGGCAGACCTGGCGCTCAAAGTTCATGCGTCATCCCAATTTCGGTATTGCAATACCAGAATAGGACGGCCCGCATGAGGCGTCGTTGATGCAGATCAGTGACGGCGATCGTTCAGCGGCGCAGCGCCGAGAGCCAGTCGTCGCTGACCGCGGCCAGCGGGTCGCGCAGCACGCGCACCATGCGCACCGCGTGCTCGCGGCCCTGGTAGTAGCCGGCCACGCGCAGCGTGGGCGAGAAGCCCATCGCCACGTAGAAGGCCTGCGCGTCGGCGTTGCCGTCGCGCAGCTCCAGGTGCAGCGAGGCCATGCCCGCGGCGAGCGCGGAATCGACCAGCCACTGCAGCAGCGCGCGGCCGACGCCGCGCCGGCGCCACGCCGGCGTGACCGCCATCAACACCAGGTGGGCGCGGTCGTCGCCGAACTGCATCGCCGCGAAGCCGATGCGCTGGTCGCCGTCGCCGGCCACGACGGTGAGCGTCTCGCGGTGGGTGATCAGGCGGCGCACGCGCTCGGGCCGGTACGTCCAGCCGAGGCCCGATTCGATCCAGTCGCGCGACATCTCGGCCAGCGCCACCGCGTCGGCACGCACGGCCAGCCGCAGCTGGATCTCGGGCCCGTCGTCCATGCGGGCCATTGTGCCAAACGTGGCACGGGGCCCGCGCGCCGCGCGAACCCTAAGGCGCGTCGGCCACCGGCGCGCGCACCAGCGTCACCGGCACCGGGCTGTGCTCGATGAGCGCGCTCGCCACCGGGCCGGCCGCTCCGGGCTCGAGGCCCAGCACCACCGCGTCGCAGCCGTAGTTCTCGATCAGGTCGACCAGCACGTGGCCGGCCTCGCCGCCGGCCACCTCGCTCTCCCACTCGGCGCCGGCGGCGGCGAGCAGCTCCTCGGCGCGCGCCAGCAGATCGGCACCCGCATCGCGCCGCACCTGCGACAGCCGGTCGGCATCGTGCGCCACCACCATCTCGTACAGCGACGGCGGCGCCTGCACGTTGGCCAGCACGTAGTCGACCTTCAGCCCCTGCTCGCGCAGCGCCAGCGCATGGCGCACCGCGGCCAGCGAGGCCGGCGTGCCGTCGACACACAGCAGGATCTTCATGGGCCGGGCCGATTATGGGTCAGCCGGGCGCGCCGTCGAGCCGCGGGCGGATCAGCCATGGCCCGTAGTGCAGTGCGTAGAGGCCGAAGGCGAGCGACCACGCGAGCGCCGAGGCCAGCACCGCGAACAGCCAGGCGCCGGGCGCCACGAGCGGCACCACCACGCGCAGCAGCGCCGCGGCCAGCACCAGCGAGTAGCAGGCGACATCGAAGCGGTCGGCGAGCAGCGGCCGCGCGGTGTGGCCGCGCGCGGTGCGCGTCATCATCGCGATCGTCAGGCCGCCGATCGCGCCGACGGTCAGCGCATGGGTGGCGATCGCCGGCACCACGGCGCCCAGCTCGCCCAACGCGCGCAGCACGAGGTGGACCACGATCCACGCATAGGCCACGTGCAGCGACCACACCAGCGGCGCACGCCCGGTGCGCCAGCCGCGCCACAGCGCCAGCCGCGCGCCGTGGGCCAGCGCCGCGACCGCCAGTACGACAACCAGCGGCGCGCCGCGCAAGCCGAGCAGGTCGACCGCCAGCAGCGCCAGCAGCGAGCCGAGCGCCGCGCGCTCGACGCGGGCGTCGCGCACGGCACCGGTGCCCGGCACACCGTTGTTGGTGAACATCGGGATCACGCGGCCGCCCATGACCGCCATCACGAAGACCACCACGTCGAGCGCCACCTGCACGCCGAGCGCGGCGGGCAGCGAGAAGACGCCGGCGTGCGCGGCGTGGATCGCCGCATTGGCCAGCGCCAGCAACACCAGCAGGCCGACGAAGAAGTAGTTGCGCTGGTTGCGCGCGGCCCAGAACGGGATCGCCAGCGCCACCGCCGCGGCGAGCGGGAAGCCGGCGTTGACGATCGCCGCCGCGGTGGCATAGGGCGTCAGCATCAGCACGCGCGCGGCGATCCACCAGGCGGCCAGCGCCGCCAGCACGGCGCCGGTGGGCGTGGGCCGGTTGGTCCAGTTGCGACCGGCGGTGAACAGGAAGCCGACGATCACCGCCAGCGTGTAGCCGAACACCATTTCGTGCGCGTGCATCTGCGGCGTCGCCAGCAGCGGGCGCACCCAGCCGGCGCTCTGCGCCGCCCACAGCAGCACCGACAGCGCGGCGAACACGCTGGCCAGCAGGTAGAACGGCCGGAAGCCGAGCTGCCACAGCGCGAAGCCGCGCGGCGCGACGCGGCGATTCGGCGGCTCCTCGATCGGGATGAAGCCGGCCATCAGTGGCTCGCCTGCCCCGAACGGCCGCGCGGCGCGGCGGCTCGCGGAATCTGCAGCACGCGCGCCAGCGCCGGCTGATCGTGCGCCACCAGATCGGCCAGCGTGCTGCGCTCGAGCACCGCCTCGAAGGCATCGACCGCCTCGCTCAGCAGGCTGCGCAGCCGGCAGATGCGCACGATCGAGCAGTGGCTGCCGCCGCTCTCGCGGTTGAAGCACTCGGCGGGCATCGCATCACCCTCGGCCGCGCGCACCACCGCGCCGATGCCGATGGCCTCGGGCGGCTGCGCCAGCTCGACGCCGCCACCCTTGCCGCGCACGTTGGCGAGCCAGCCCTGCTGGCCGAGGAAGTGCACCACCTTCGTCAGGTGGTGTTCGGAGACGCCGAATGCACTGCTGATCTCGGCGATCGTCGCCCGCCGCCCGGGCTCGGCGGCGAGGTAGATCAGCACGCGCAGGCTGTAGTCGGTGAAGGTCGTCAGTCGCATGCGGCGAGTCTCGCCCGAAATGGCGTCGCGCGGGCCAGCCGGCTCGAGCCGCCGGCGGCGAAGCGCCGGTGCATCAGCCGCCCGAGCAGCCTCCGCCGCAGCAGCTGCCGGCCGCGCGCGCGGCGCCGGCCTTGCCGGTGCGGGTGATCGAGACGCGCCAGACATCGGGGCCCGAGGCCAGGTAGCGCCAGTCGAAGTCACCCGGCATCTCGGCCTGGAACTGGTAGTACAGCGGCTTGGGGTCGTGGTCGTTGACGAGCTCCATCGCCTCGCCCTGGGCCAGGCGGCCGAAGGTCGAGAAGATCAGCGGATGGCGATCGCGCGGCGCGATGGCGCGCACGTCGACGGTGGTGATGGGGGTCGGGGTGGCGACGGTCATCGTGGGTTCCCTTCGTGGTCCATAAGGTGCATTCTATATGCATCTATTGTCGGAAACGGGTAGCGCCGACGATTGATCGGGCGCAATGCGTCGGCACTGAAATGCAACGTGTGGTCGAGGCGGCGTTGCGCTACAACACGCCGCCGGCGCGCCGACGTGGGCATGCCGCTGCAGGCCTGGCGGCGGCTGATCGAGCACGGTGACTACCGCAGTCTTGCCGAGTTGCGCGCCACTTTCGCCAGCGTGGACAAGGTGGGCGGGCGCTACGTGTTCAACATCGGCGGCAACAAGTACCGCCTGGTCGCGGCCGTTGCGTTCGAGGCGCGGCTGGTGTGGGTGAAGGCGGTGCTGACGCACGCCGAGTACGACAAAGGAGCCTGGAAGTGAATCTGCGCGACATCTCTGCCCATTGGGTGGCGCTGCACGAAGCGCTGCGTCTGGGCCTGCCGATCGGCAACGAGGCCGAGTACGAGCGCGCGCTTGCGTTCGTGGCTCAGGTGTTCGACGCCGGCCAGGCCGACGGGCCGCTCGCAGGCCTGCTGGCCGTGATGGGCGATCGCATCCGCGAGTACGAGGATCGCGTGCACCCGTGGCCGAACACCGCCACCGCTGCCTCGGTGCTGGCGGCGCTGATGCGCGAGCACGGGCTGCGCCAGGGCGATCTGCCCGAGGTGGGTTCGCAAGGCGTGGTCAGCGAAGTGCTCGCCGGCAAGCGCACGCTGAACGTGCGGCAGATCGCCGCGCTGGCCAAGCGCTTCGGCGTCGCCGCAGACGTGTTCCTGGCGTGAGGCCAGAATGAACAAAGGGTTGGCACCGTATGGTGTCAACCCTTCTACTCGATGTTCTTGGCGGAGTGGACGGGACTCGAACCCGCGACCCCCGGCGTGACAGGCCGGTATTCTAACCGACTGAACTACCACTCCGCGTCGGAAAGAGCGGCAGTATAGCAGCGCGGGTCTGCGCTCAGCCGGCCTCGACCTCGGTGGGCTGCGCGATGCGGTAGGCCGCCACCTTGCGCAGCAGCTCCAGCAGCATGGCGCGTTCGGCGGCGCTCAGGCAGACGGCGAGTTCCTGCTCCATCGTGCGCGACAGGCTCGCCGCGCGGCGCGACAGGGCCTCGCCGTCGCGCGTGAGCACGATGATCTGCGCACGCCGGTCGGCCGGGTTGCGCTCGCGGCGCAGCCACTTGGCCTGCTGCATGCGGTCGACCATCATCGTGAACTGCGGTGCCGACAAGCGCAGCGTCTGCGCCAGGCGCCGCGCCGGCGTGGGGCCGTTGGCCAGCAGCAGCAGCAGCAGCGAGTACTCGGCCTTGCGCACGCCCAGCGGCTCGCCCACGTGGCGATCGAACAGCTCCAGGCTGACGATGTTGACGAGCGTGACGTGAAAGCCCAGCACCTCGTTGAGCACGCCCAAATCCAGGTCGCCCTCGCGGCCGCCCTCGCGGCCGGCCGCCGCGCCGCCGGCATCAGCCATCCTTGCGCGCTCCGAGGTAGGTGTCGATCACGCGGGCATCGCCGGCCAGCTCGCGCGCCGAACCCTCGAGCGCGATGGCGCCGGTTTCGAGCACGTAGGCGTACTCCGACACCTCGAGCGCGGCGCGCGCGTTCTGCTCGATCAGCAGGATCGACACGCCGGCATCGCGCAGCCGCTCGATGGTGCGGAACACCTCCTTGACCACCAGCGGCGCGAGGCCGAGGCTGGGCTCGTCGAGCATCAGCAGCTTGGGCCGCGACATCAGCGCGCGGCCCACGGCGAGCATCTGGCGCTCGCCGCCCGACAGCGTGCCCGCGAGCTGCGTGCGCCGCTCCTTCAGCCGCGGGAACAGCGTGTACACGCGCTCCAGCTCGTGGCGCCACTGCGGAATGCGCTGGCGCATCGCGCGCCAGCCGCCGAGCACGAGGTTGTCTTCCACCGCCATGGTGCCGAACAGCTCGCGCTTCTCGGGCACCAGCGCCAGGCCGCGCATCACGCGCTCCTCGAGCGTCACGTCGGCGAGGTCGTGGCCGTCGAACACGATCTGCCCGCGCGCGCGCAGCACGCCCATCAGCGCATTGAGCGTGGTCGACTTGCCGGCGCCGTTGGGGCCGATCACGCTCACCACCTGCCCCTGCGCGAGCCGGATGTTCAGCCCCGACAGCACCTCGGCGCGGCCGTAGCCGGCGTGCAGGTCGGTCACCTGGAGCAGGTATTTGCTCATCTCAATGCTCGGTGCCGAGATACGCCGCGCGCACCGCGGGGCTCGCCTGCACCTCGGCCGGCGTGCCTTCCATCAGCCGCGTGCCGAACTCCATGACCACGATGCGGTCGGTCAGGCCCATCACGAAGTCCATGTCGTGCTCGACGAGCAGGATCGACAGGCCTTCGGCCTTGAGCTGGCGCAGCACGTCGGCCAGCGCCTGCTTCTCCTTGTGGCGCAGGCCGGCGGCGGGCTCGTCGAGCAGCAGCAGCGACGGGTCGGTGGCCAGCGCGCGCGCGATCTCCATCAGGCGCTGCGGCCCGAGTGCGAGGTTGCCGGCCAGCTCGTGCATCCGGTCGGCCATGCCGATGCGCCCGAGCTGCCGCTCGGCCTCGGCGAAGAGCTGGCGCTCCTCGGCGCGGTCCAGGCGCAGCATCGCGCGCAGCGAGTTGGCGCGCGAGCGCAGGTAGCCGCCGAGGGCCACGTTCTCGAGCACCGTCATCTCGGGAATCATCTTCACGTGCTGGAAGGTGCGCGACACGCCGCGCCGCGCGATCTCGCGCGAGGCCAGCCCCGAGATGCGCTCGCCGCGGAACGTGACGTCGCCGCGCGTGAGCGGCAGCACGCCGGTGACGAGGTTGAAGGTGGTGGACTTGCCGGCGCCGTTGGGGCCGATCAGGCCCACGATGTCGCCGGCGCGGATCTGGAAGCTCACGTCGTTGACCGCCACCAGGCCGCCGAACTCCTTGCGCACCGCCTGCACGTCGAGCAGCAGCTCGCCGCGCGCCGGCTTGTCGCGCGCGGGCAGCGCGGCGGCGCCGGCCCAGTCGCGCGGGCGCCGCGGCGCCGGCGCCCAGCGGCCGACGAAAGTCCACAGCCCGTCGGGCGCGTACTTCAGCACCACCACCAGCACGATGCCGAAGACGATGGTCTCGAAGTTGCCGCTGGTGCCGATCAGCTTGGGCAGCAGCACCTGCAGCTGGTCATCCACCACGCGCACCACGGCCGCGCCGAGGAAGGCGCCCCACACATGGCCCACGCCGCCGAGCACGGCCATGAAGAGGTATTCGATGCCCTTGCCGATCGAGAACGGCGTGGGGTTCACCGTGCGCTGGAAGTGCGCGAACAGCCAGCCCGACACCGCCGCCAGCACCGCGGCGAGCACGAACACGGTGAGCTTGTAGCGGAAGGTCGAGATGCCCATGGCCTCGGCCATCGTGGCGCCGCTCTTGAGCGAGCGGATCGCGCGGCCGGGCCGCGAGTCGAGCAGGTTGGTCACCGCCAGCGCCGCCGCCAGCGCGATCGCCCAAACCAGCACGTGCAGGCCGCGGCCGGTGCCGAGGTCGGTGCCGAGGAGCTTGAGCGTCGGGATGCCGAGCAGCCCGTCGTACTTGCCGAGCCACTCCATGTTGGCCATGGTGTAGTTCAGCGCCAGGCCCCAGGCGATGGTGGCCAGCGGCAGGTAGTGGCCCGACATGCGCAGCGTGATCGCGCCGAGCACCAGCGCTGCGGCGATCGCCAGCGCGACGCCGATCCACAGCGTGAGCCACGGCGACACGCCCATCTTGGTGGCGAGGAAGGCCGCGGTGTACGCGCCGACGCCGACGAACGCCGCCTGCCCGAACGACGTGAGCCCGGCCACGCCGGTGAGCAGCACCAGGCCCAGCGTCACGAGGGCGTAGAGGCCGACGTAAACGCTCTGCGTGATCCAGAAATCCGGCACCGGCAGCGCCGGCAGCGCGAGCATCAGCGCGGCGAAGATCGGGAACGCGAAGCGCTGCAGCACGGCCATGGCTTCAGTGCTCCTCGCCGTGCGGATCGCGCAGCGAGCGCCACAGCAGCACCGGCAGGATCGCCGCGAAGACGATCACCTCCTTGAACGCGCTGGCCCAGAACGAGCTGAAGCTCTCCAGCAGCCCGACGCCCAGCGCGCCCACCAGCGCCAGCGGATAGCTCGCGAGCCCCGCGAACACCGCGGCGACGAAGCCCTTCAGGCCGATCAGGAAGCCGCTGTCGTAGAACACCGTGGTGGTGGGGCCGATCAGCAGGCCCGACAGCGCGCCGATGAAGGCGGCCATCGTGAACGACAGGCGCCCGGCGCTGGCGCTCGAGATGCCCATCAGCCGCGCGCCGAGGCGGTTGACCGCCGTGGCGCGCAGCGCCTTGCCCATCAGCGAGCGCTCGAAGAACAGCCACAGCAGCACGATCAGCGCCAGCGAGACGAGGAAGATGATGATCGTCTGCCCCGACAGCGTGACCGGCCCGGCCGACAGGCGCAGATCCCAGAAGCTCGGGTTGCGGAAGCCCTCGGCGCCGAAGAAGAACAGGCCCAGGCCGACGAGCGCGAAGTGCACGCCGACCGAGACGATCAGCAGCACCAGCACGCTGGCATCGGCCAGCGACTCGTAGGCGAGGCGGTAGATCAGCGTGCCGAACGGCGTCACCAGCGCCAGCGTCAGCGCGGCCTGCACGATCATCGGCAGGCCCCGCCCGGCGGCCCACCAGCCGAGCAGCGCGATCGCCACCGGATAGGCCAGCGTGACCAGCGCCCGGCGCAACAGCTTGGCCGGCGCCACGCCGTGGCGCACGCCCTGCATCAGCTCGGCCAGCGCCACCGCCGCGGCGAGGATCAGCAGGAACCACACCGTGCCCGGCACCTTGCCGGCCTGGAACAGCGCCAGCGTGAGCGCGCCGAAGGCGACGAACTCGCCCTGCGGGATGAAGATCACCCGCGTGACGGCGAACAGCAGCACCGTGGCCAGCGCCAGCAACGCATAGACGGCCCCGTTGGTGAGGCCGTCGAGCGCGAGGATGCTGGCGATGGAGAGGTCCATGGTGCGGGCTTGGGGATTGGGGCTGGCCTCCCTCTCCCGCTTGCGGGAGAGGGTCGGGGTGAGGGCTGCGCGCGCGGCGCCACCCGACCCTCACCCCTGCCCTCTCCCTTCCAGGGAGAGGGAGTCAGGTCACTTCTCTACAACGAACTTCCCGTCGACGACCTTGAGCATCACGCCGGTCTCGTTGGTGTAGCCCCAGTGATCGTCCTTGGTCCAGTTCATCACGCCGTGCGAGAAGATCGTGCGGCCCATGTTCTCCATCGCGTCCCTGATCGCGGCGCGGAACTCGGGCGTGCCGGGCTTGGCCTTCTTCAGCGCCTCGGGCAGCACCTTCTCGAGCACGACCTGCGAGTCGTACGAGTGGCCGGCGAACTGGTTGCGCGTGTTCGGGCCGACGGCCTTCTCGTACTTGGTGACGAAGTCGATCGCGACCTTCTTCGACGGGTGGCTGTCGGGCAGCTGCTCGGCGATCACCGCCGGCCCGGAGACGACGAACGAACCTTCCACGTCCTTGCCGCCGATGCGCACCAGATCAGGCGTGGCGGCGGCGTGCGTCTGGTAGATCTTGCCCTTGTAGTTGCGCTCGACCACCGCCTTGTGCGGCATCGCGGCGCCCGAGCCCGAGGCGACGATCAGGATCGCATCGGGGTTGGCCCCGGTGATCTTCAGCGCCTGCGGCGTGACGCTGGTGTCGCTGCGCGCGAAGCGCTCGGTGGCGATGACCTTGATGCCGGCCTTCTCGCCGACGGTGGTGAAGGCTTTGAGCCATTGCTCGCCGTAGGCGTCGGTGTAGCCGAGGAAGCCGACCGTCTTGACGCCCTGCTTCTTCATGTGCTCGACCATCGCGTGGGCCATCACGTCGTTGCTCTGCGGCAGGCGGAACAGCCATTGGTCCTGCCCCGGCGGCACGCCCACCGGCGAGCCGGCGAGCTGCACCGTCTTGGCCTCGGCGGCCACCGGCGTCATCGCGGCGGCCACGGTGGTCAGGCACGAGCCGATGATCATGTCGACCTTGTCTTCGGTGACGAAGCGGCGCGCGTTGCTGACGCCCTTGCCGGGGTCGGAGGCGTCGTCGAGGATGATCAGGTTGACCTTCTCGCCGGCGATGGTCTGCGGGAACAGCTTGAAGTAGTTCTGCATCGGGATGCCGAGCCCCGAGCCGGGGCCGGTGAGCGACAGGCTGACGCCGATGTTCACGTCGGCCAGCGCGGCGCCGGAGGTGGCAACGATCGCCGCGGCGATCAGGGTCTTGAGCAGTTTCATCGAAGGTCTCCTGGTGGGTCGACGGTAGAAGATGGCAAAGCGCGCGTTCAGCCTCGCGCGCGAGTGGGCAGGATAACGAACGGATCGGCAGCGGTTCCTTCGTACAGGGCTTCCACCAAGGCGGCGCGGTGCGTGAGCACCGCGCGCTGGTTGATGGAGCCCTTGTCGGTGATCTCACCCTTGTCGATCGACGGCGGCTCGGCCAGCACGTGCAGCCGCGCGACGCGGTTGGCGCTGCCGGTGGCCTCGCGCCACAGGCGGTCGGCCATCTGCTGGAAGAAGCCGCGCACGGCGCCCGAATGCAGCACTTCGGGCAGTGGCGCGTCGGCCGCCATGCCGGCAAGCCTGCGCACGCTGTCGGCGCGCGGCACGATCAATGCGCCGACCTCGTCGCGGTTGAGGCCGGTGATCACCGCGTCCTGCACGCAGGGCTCGCCGAGCTGGATGATCCGCGCGCGCAGCGGCCCGACGCTCACGAAAGTGCCGGTGGAAAGCTTGAAGTCCTCGGCGATGCGGCCGTCGAACGCGAGGCCCTGCGCCACTTGGCCCGGCTCGACCCACTTGACCGCGTCGCCGGTGCGGTAGAAGCCCTCGTCGTCGAAGGCCTCACGCGTCTGCTCGGGCGCGCGCCAGTAGCCGGGCATCACGTTGGGCCCGCGAAAGCGCACTTCGGTCTTGTCGCCTATCGGCACCAGCTTGACCTCGACACCGGGCACCGGCAGCCCGATGTGGCCCGAGCGCACGTCGGCGCCGACGGCGAAGGTGCACGACGGCGCGGTTTCGGTCATGCCGAGGCCGGTGATGATGCGCACGCGCTCGCCGGCGGCGATCACGCCGTGCGCGTCGAGCTTGTCCCACACCGCCTGCGACAGGCCGGCGCCGGCGAACATGAAGGCCTTCACGCGCGCGAACAGGCGGCCGCGCAGCACCTCGTCGTCGTCCATCGCGTGGGCGATCTCCTCGAAGCCCTTGGGCACGTTGAAGTACACCGTGGGCGAGATCTCGCGCAGGTTGCGCAGCGTGGTGGCGATGCCGGCCGGCGTGGGCTTGCCGTCGTCGATGTACAGCGTGCCGCCGTTGTAGATCACGATGCCGGTGTTGTGGTTGCCGCCGAAGGTGTGGTTCCACGGCAGCCAGTCGACCAGCACCGGCGGCTCGTCACCGAGGAAGCGCATGCACTGGCGGATCATCTGCTGGTTGGCGCACAGCATGCGCTGCGTGTTGATCACGCCCTTGGGCGCCTTGGTCGAGCCCGAGGTGAAGAGGAACTTGGCGATGGTGTCGGGGCCGACCGCGGCATGCGCGGCGTCGCAGCGCGCGTCGGGCGTGGCATCGAGCAGGCTGGCGAACGCTCGCACGCTGCGGCCGTCGATGCCGCCCTCGGTGAGCACCACCGTCGTCTCGGCCGGCACCACCGCCGCGATCGCCTTGGCGAAGCGCGCATCCGACGCGAACACCAGCCCCGGCGTGACGGTCTGGACGATGTGGCGCAGCTTTCCGTAGTCCTGCGAGATCAGCGAATACGCCGCCGACACCGGCACGTAGGGCACGCCGACCCACATGCAGCCGAGCGCCAGGCTCAGGTGTTCGAGATCGTTGTCGGAGAGGATGGCCACCGGCCGCTCGGGCGTGAGGCCCGCCTCCAGCAGCGACTGGCCGATGCGCCGCGCGCGCTCGACCATCTGCGCATAGCCGATGCGCACCCACTGCCCGTCGGCGCCGCGCCGCGCGGCCAGCGTGCGCTCGGGCGCCTCGCGCGCCCATTGCTCCAGCGCATCGGTCAGCCGCGGCGGAAACCAGCCGAGCGGCTCGGTCGAGCGCAGCACGGTGCTGCCGTCGGGACGCGACTCGGCGATGGCCTCGAGGCAACCGCCGACGTGCGCGTCGCGAACCCTCACGACTTGACCACCTTGCCGCCGCGCTTGTCGAGGAAGGCGCGCAGCCGCTCCTGCGCCTCGGGCGTGCTGCCGGCCACGCCCGCCATCAAGGCCTCGGCGAACATGCCATCGCTGGCCGACAGGTCGGCGATGCGCGGCAACGCGTGCATCACCGCGAAGTTGGACATCGGCGCGTTGGCCGCGACCTTGCCCGCCAGCTCGAGCGCCTTGGCCAGGCCCTGGCCCTGCGGCACCAGGTATTGCGTGAGGCCGACGCGCTGGCCTTCGTCGGCGTCGTAGACGCGGCCGGTCATCATCAGGTCGGTCATGCGCGCCACGCCGATCAGCCGCGGGATGCGCGCCGAGCCGCCGCCGCCGACGAAGATGCCGCGCTGCCCCTCGGGCAGGCCGTAGTACGCCGACGCATCGGCGACGCGCAGATGGCACGACGCCGCCAGCTCCAGCCCGCCGCCGACCACGGCGCCGTGCAGCACCGCGATCACCGGCACGCGGCCGAACTGCACCTGGTCGAACGCCGCGTGCCACATGCGCGAATGCCACACGGCACCGCCGATGTCGCGCTCGACCAGCTCCGACAGGTCGAGCCCGGCGCAGAAATGGTCGCCCTCGCCGCTGACCACCGCGGCGCGCGCGCCCTCGGGCAGGTTCGCGAAGCAGGTGTGCAGCTGCTGCACCAGTTCGTCGCTGAGGGCGTTGCGCTTGGCGGGGCGATTCATGCGCACGTGCACGACGGCGCCGGCCACGCTGACCTGCAGCAGGTTCAGCGAGGCCAGCACTCCGGTGGCGGGCGCGAAGGCGGTACTCATGTCGGCATCCTCGAATGGGATGCGACAATAGTTCATCAGTTGAATTAAAAACCTAGGGCAAACCCGAGGATTCGGCTTCGATGTCGCTGCAAGAATGATTCGCACCGGCCTGACCAGATCCGTCAATCTAGTTCAATGCGTGAACTGAATTCGCAACCATGAAGACCGACGACCTGATCGCGATCGACACCCACACGCATGCCGAGGCCTCGTGCTGGAACCCGTTCGACAACTACGGCGAGGAGTACGACCGCGCCGCCGACAAGTACTTCGGCAGCGACCGGCGGCCGACGATCGCGCAGACGATCGCGCACTACCGCGAGAAGAAGATCGGCCTCGTGATGTTCACCGTCGACAGCGAGGCGCAGCTCGGCCGCCGCCGCATCCCCAACGAGGAGATCGCCGAGGCGGCGAAGAACAACGCCGACATGATGATCGCCTTCGCGAGCATCGACCCGCACAAGGGCAGGATGGGCGCGCGCGAGGCGCGGCGGCTGATCGCCGAGCACGGCATCAAGGGTTTCAAGTTCCACCCCACGGTGCAGGGCTTCATGCCCTACGACAAGATGGCCTGGCCGATCTACGAGGTGATTGCCGAGCACAAGCTGCCGGCCATCTTCCACAGCGGCCACTCGGGCATCGGCAGCGGCATGCGCTGCGGCGGCGGCTTGCGGCTGCAGAACAGCAACCCGATGCTGCTGGAAGACGTGGCGATCGCCTTCCCCGACATCCAGATCGTCGTCGCGCACCCGAGCTGGCCGTGGCAGGACGAAGCGCTGAGCCTCGCGCTGCACAAGCCTAACGTGTGGATCGATCTGTCCGGCTGGAGCCCCAAGTACTTCCCGCCGCAGCTGGTGCAGTACGCCAACACGCTGCTGAAGGACCGCATGCTCTTCGGCAGCGACTTTCCCCTGATCACGCCCGAGCGCTGGCTGGCCGACTTCGAGCAGGCCGGCTTCAAGGACAAGGTCAAGCCGCTGATCCTGAAGGAGAACGCGAAGCGGCTGCTCGGGCTGGCGTGAGGGCTCGCCGCGCGAGCCCTGCTCAGGCGCGGCGCCGCCAGCGCGCCGGCGTGACGCCCAGCTCGCGCTTGAACGCGCGGTTGAACGCCGCCTCGGAGTCGTAGCCCACGTCCTGCGCCACGCGCGCCAGCGTGCCGGCCGGCGCCAGGCGAAGCGCGTGTGCGGCCATCGCCAGGCGCCAGCGCGCCAGGTACTTCATCGGCGGCTCGCCCACGCAGTGGCTGAAGCGCTGCGCCAGCACGGTGCGCGAGCAGCCGACCTCGCGCGCCAGATCGTCCACCGTCCAGTGGCGCGCCGGCTGCTGGTGAATCAGCACCAGGGCGCGGCCGACCAGCGGATCGCGCAGGCCGGCCAGCCAGCCGGAGTCGCCCGGCGGCCGCGCGGCCGCATAGCGGCGCAGCGCCTCGACGAACAAGGCCTCCGACAGGCGCGCCAGCACCGCGGCGGCGCCCGCCTCGCCCGACGCGGCTGCGACGACCGAGTGACGCAACGACTGCTCGATCCAGTCGCCTTCCGGGTCGCCGCGCAGCGCGACCACCAGCCGGCGCGGCAGCGCCGAGAGGATCGGGCGGCACAGCCGCGGGTCGCAGGCGAGGAAACCGCAGATCACGCGCGTGGCGTCGCCGTGCCCGCCGTGGCGCAGCACCGGCAACGCGGCGCCGTCGCCGGGGGCGACCAGGCCTTCCATCGGCGTGGCGGCCAGCTGCAGCGAGCTGGCCATCACGTGCGCATCGCCATGCGGGAACACCACCAGATCGCCGGCCGCCACGCGGCACGGCGGCAGGCCGCCGACGGCCACGTCGCACGCGCCTTCGGCGATGAAGTGATAGTTGACGAAGTGCTCCACCGCCGGCATGCGCTGCCTGAGCAATGCGCCGTCGGCCGACACGCACCATGGCGCGCGGAACTCGGCGTTCAGGAACACCGCACCGGTGAGCTTGACCGATTGCAGCAACGCGGACAGCTGATCGTCTGGCATCGGCGCGGGCGTGACGGGCAACGAATCCGGACGCGCGGCAAAACCGCCGCCGCGCCGCCTGCACACACTGCACAGACCGCCGACCGAGCGACTGCCGGCGGCGCCATTTCAGCACAGGAGCCCATACCATGCCCGACAACGCACGCGAACTGGTGATCGTGATGACGCGCGGCACCGACCATGAGCTTTCATCGGTGGGATTCACGATCGCCAACGGCGGCCTGACCGCCGGCCTGGCGGTGCGCATCTTCCTGACCAGCGCGGCGGTCGACCTGGTGCGCCGCCGCGCCACCGAGCTGACGCAAGTCGCGCCGCTGGAGCCGTTGAAGGCGCTGATCGGCGACTTCATCGCGCGCGGCGGCACGCTGTGGGCCTGCACGCCGTGCGTGAAGGCGCGCGGCTACACGCCCGACGACCTGATCGAGGGCGTGCAGATCAGCGGCGCCAGCGCGATGCACGACTGCATCAAGCGCGGCGCCGCGACGCTGAGCTTCTGAGCGCCCCCGCGGCCGGGCCGGCCCGGCCCGAGGCTCAGGCGCTCGCGCCGGCCCGCACCGCGCGCAGCACCTCGACCAGCGAGGCCTCGTTGCGGTGGCCCATCAGGTGCACGCCCGCCACGCCGTCGACGCGCTGCAGCGCGTGCACGGTCTCGATGCAGGCGCGCACGCCCTCGGCGCGCGGGTCGGCGGCGCCGTCGATGCGCTGCAGCAGCGGCTCGGGCACGTGCACGCCGGGCACGTGCGCGGCCATCCAGCGCAGCGCGCGCGCGGTCGACAGCGTGCCCACGCCGACGATGACCGCGGCGCGGCGGTGCAGATCGCGCTCGCGCAGCGCGGCCATGAAGGATTCCAGCCGCGGCAGGTCGAAGCAGAACTGGGTCTGGATGAAGCGCGCGCCGGCGTCGATCTTGCGTTCCAGGTTGGCCACGCGCTGCGCGTACGGCGGCACGAACGGGTTGGCGCTGGCGCCGAGGAACAGCGGCACCGGCGCCGCGAGCTTGCGCCCGGAGGCGTACTGCGCGCGCTCGCGCATGCCCTGCAGCACGTGCAGCAGGTTGACCGCGTCGAGGTCGAACGACGCCTTGGCTTCGGGATGGTCGCCCTGGCTCACGTCGTCGCCGGTCAGGCACAGCACGTTGCGCACGCCCAGCGCGGCGGCGCCGAGCACGTCGCCCTGCAGCGCGATGCGGTTGCGGTCGCGGCAGGCCACCTGGCACACGGCCTCCAGGCCGTGCGCGCGCAGCACCGACGCCGCGGCCACGCTGGACATGTGGCAGTTGGCGCCGGCCGCGTCGGTGATGTTGATCGCATCGACCAGGCCGGCGAAGGCGCGCGCGCGCTCCACCAGCGCGGCCGGTTCGTGCGAATCGGGCGGTGCGATCTCCACCGTGTAGACGAAGCGGCCGTCGCGGCAGGCAGCCTCGAGGGCGCTGACCGGCTGGGCGAAAGCCGGCGGCGGTGCAGTGTTCGCAGCGGTCGGCGCGGTCGGTGCGGCGCGCGCGCGCGGCGTCACCAGCTCGACCCAGGTCGAGAGGCCCTGCCGCCGCGCATCGATCGGCTCGAGCCGCGGCCGCTCGGTCGGGCCGTGGCCGCGGTGCTGGCGCGCGTCGCCCTCGTCGGCTTCGAGCCAGACGCAGCGCATCGCCGGATCGACCTCGCAGCCACCGTCGGCGCGCACGCCGCCGCAGGGGCCGTTGCGCATGCGCTTGGCGCAATTGGTCGGGCAGGTCATGCCGGTGGCCGACAGGACGCACTGCCCGCACATGCGGCAATCGAACAGCGCGCCCTTGGTGAACTGCTCCAGCGGATGCAGCGCGGCGGCCATGCGCCGCTCGCCCACCAGGCGGCCCAGCGGCGCCAGCACCGGCGCGATGCGTGTCCACCAGGCAAACAGCTTCGCCATGCCGCGGGCATGGCGGGTGCACCAGTGCCGCAGTGCCTTCACCGAAGGTCAACCGGCGTCGCCGGCCAGCCAGACGCGCTGCACCTGGCGCAGCGCGCGCGACACCGGCCCGCCGTCGAACGGCGAGGCCTGCAGCGCCACCGCTTCCCACGGCGCGCCGGGCTGCAGCAGCGGCCGAACGTGACCGAAATGCCGGCGCGGCGCAGCGGTGGCAGCGCGCAGCACCGCCGCCACCGACAAGCCGGCCTCCTGCATGCGGTCGGCCTCGTCGGCCACGGCGTGGCCGTGCACGACGCCCATGCTGCCGGCGTCGGTGCCCAGCAGCAGCGGCACGCCCATCGCATCGGCCGCGCGCACGTGCTCGGCGTGCTGGTCGAGGATGCGGCGCAGGTTGCCCACCGTCTGCGCGCGCCAGCCCACGGCCTGCGGCTGCGCCCACTGGAAATGCACGGGGCAGAACGTGGGCGTCCAGGCCAGCGCGGCGTCGCGCATGCGCGCGAGGTGCTCGCGCGTCATGAAGAAGCCGTGTTCGACGGCATCGACGCCGGCGGCGACCGCCACGGCGAGGCCCTTGCTGCCGCTGCAATGCGCGAACACCTTGCGGCCGCACTCGTGCGCCGTTTGCACCACGAGCCGCGCGGCCTCGGCATCGAACTGCGGCTCGTCGGTCACCGCGCCGGCGTCGAAATCGATGATGCCGGTGAGGATCAGCTTGATCTCGTCGTTCGCCGCGGCCAGCTCGCGCACCGAGCGGCGGATGCTGTCGGCATCGCCGACATCGCCGGCCATGAACGCGCCATAGCGCTTGGCGCGCTTGATGCCCAGGCCGCCCGAGCGCACGCGGGCCATGCCGGCTGTTGCGTCACGGGCCTCGGCGCGCACGGTGTTATTGATGCCGTGGCGATCGCCGGCATCGCGCACCAGCGTCACGCCGGCGGCGAGGTTCTGCCGCGCGCTGCGGCGCGCGGCGTCGGTGAGCAAAGCTAACGGTTTCTTCAAGTGCGCTGCGCGTTCGGCCTGCGCCGTCGGTGCGCCGTCGAGGAAGAGGTGCACATGCGCATCGACGATCCCCGGCATCAGGAACGGCACGCGCTCCACCGGCCAGCCGGCGCCGGCCAGCGCCTGGGCGTGATCGCCTTCGCGCAGTTCGGCCAGCTGCCCGTCGGTGACCAGCAGCGTGGTCGGCCCCGCGGCATGCAGCCGTTCGCCGTCGAACCAGCTGGCGGCCACCACGGCGTGGCGGGCTCGATCGGCGGGCGCGGAGGTATCGCTCATACACCACCGATCATGCGCGATAGAGCTTGCGCACGGCACGCAGCGCGTCGCTGCCGCTTTGCTGCAGGAAGTGGCGATACACCTTCAGCACGTGGTGATCCTCGGCCAGCGGCGCATAGCCGCGCCATGGCGTGCCGAGCACGGTGTCGAAGCCGTGCGGCACGGCAAGCGTCAGGAACGCGCATTCGAGTGCGTGCTTCAGGTCCGATCCGTCGGCCGCCTTGGCCGGCAGCTGCTGGCCGATGTTCGACAGCCCGCCCATCATGTGCACGCCCTGCAGCGCCGGGTCGGCGCCGATCAGGCGGATGGCATCGAGCGTGGCGCGGTTCAGCCCCGTGGTGTCGGCGACGATCGCGCTGACCGACATGTCGATGAAGATGTCGTCGGCCGCGAGGCCGTGCTCCTGCATCAACCGCAGCGCGCCGCGCCGCGCGGTGCCGTGGATCTCCTCGGCCGACTTGTTGCCGCGCGCCACCGGCTGGCCGTCGACGATGTCGACGCGCTCGCTAGCCATCAGGATCACCTTGAAGCGGTGCGGGCCGTACAGCTGCATCAGGTCCCAGCGGTGCTCGGTGATCGAGTTGACGATCGGCAGCTGCCCCAGCGCCTTCGCCGGATCGTAGGCCTGCAGGCAGATCTGCTGCACGCTGCGGCTGGGGAAGTCGAACGACAGCGGTACCGTTACCACCTGCTGGATGGCGCGGATCACGCGCGCCATCCAGTCGGCGTCGGTCAGCGCGCGCGCGCCGATGTTGACGTTGAGCCAGCTCGCGCCGGCTTCGGCCTGCTTGACGGCCAGCGCCTGGATGCCCGGCAGGTCTTCGTTGTCGAACAGCGCGCGCGTGCTCTTGAAGCCCGGGTTGATGCGCTCGCCGATGACGCGCAGCGCGAACGCCGGGGCCGCGCCCGATGCGGGTGTGTTCATGTGCCGAATCCGATGTGGTGCAGGAAGGTCTTCTGGAAATCGCTGCGCGTGCTGAGCTCCACGTAGCGGCACTGTAGAGCCAGCTCGCCGGCGCGTGCGCGCCGCGCGCGGCTGGCGAGCATCTGCTGCACGCCCAAGCCCGCGGCATTGCCGACCTGGGCGAAGCGCTCGCGCGGCAGCGGCGGCAGCAAGCCGATGGCCAGCGCGCTGTCCAGACCGATGTAGGCGCCGAAAGCGCCGGCGATGATGAAGCGGTCGATCTGCTGCTCGTCGAGCCCGGCCTCGGCGACGAGCAGCTGCACGCCGGTGCGGATCGCCGATTTCGCCAGCTGCACCGCGCGCACGTCGCCCTGCGTGAAGCGGATTGCCGGCAGCGGCGGCCGGGCGTTGTCGTCTTCTTCGGTCAGCGTGATCGCGCGCTGGCCGTCGACCTCGACGATCGCCGCGTGGTGGCCCGCGACGATGCGTCCGCGCGCATCGATCCAGCCAGCGCCGACGAAGGCGGCCAGCGCATCGAGCACGCCCGAGCCGCACAGGCCCACCGGCCGCACGGCGCCGATCACCTCCATCTGCAGCGCGCCGTCGACGATACGCACGCGCTCGATCGCGCCCTCGGCGGCGCGCATGCCGCCGCTGATGTGGCCGCCCTCGAGCGCCGGGCCCGACGGGCACGAGGCCGACAGCAGCAGCGCCTGGCCCCCGGCGCGACGGTGCACGACGCTGATCTCGGTGTTGGTGCCGATGTCCATCACCAGCGTGGTGCCGGGCAGGTTCCACAGCGGCTCGGTGGCCAGCAGCGCGGCCACGTGGTCGCCGCCGACGAAACCGCCGACCGATGGCGCCACGTGCAGCCTCGCGCCCGCCGCGAGCGACAAGCCCAGCCGGTCGGCGGCCAGATCGAGCGCATCCGAACTGGCGGCGACGAACGGCGCGCGCCCCAGTTGCGCCACGGGCCAGCCGGCCAGCAGGTGCTGCATCGCGGTGTTGCCGCACACCACCGCCTCGGCGATGTCGCCGGGCTCGGCGCCGACGGCGCGGCTCAGGTCGCCGGCCAGCGCGTTGATGGCGCCCACCGCTGCGCGCTGCAGCTGCGCGCCGGCCTCGGCCGATTGCACGGCGTGGTTGACGCGGCTGACGACGTCCGCGCCCCACGCCACCTGCGGGTTCTCCAGGCCGAGGCTGGCCAGCCGCCGGCCACTCGAGAGGTCGACCAGGAACGCCGCCGCATTGGTCGTGCCGAGGTCCACCGCCAGGCCCAGCAGCGGCGCGCCGGGCTTGGCGAAGCCGTTGATGCGCGGCGGGTGCGCACCATCGCCGGTCTGCCACCGCGCCTGCACGCGCCAATCGTGGCGTCGCAACAGCGCCGGCAGCGCGGCCAGCGCAGCCCAGTCCACCGGCGCTGCGGCCAGCGCCGGCGGCAATGCGCGACGCAGCCGCTCGGCATCGGCGGCGAGATCGTGCAGGCTGGCCGGCGGCAGCGTGACATCGGCGCAGGCCACAGCCGCATCGAGCGGCAGCGCCTCGGCCTCGCCGCCGGTGCGCACATCGGCGCGCACGATGCTCGCCAGCGATCGCGGCGCGATGTCCATCACGAGATCCGAGCGCGGCTGGATGCGGCACGCGCGCAGCCACTTCTTGTGGGGGGCCTCGCCGTCGCGATGCACCCTGCCCTCGGCGACGCGCACGACGCACGAACCGCAGTGCCCGCGCCCGCCGCAGGCGCCGACGATGCGCACGCCGGCGCGGCGCGCCGCGGCGAGCAGCGTTTCGTCTTCGCGGCATTCGATCTCGCGCTGCAGCGCAGGGAACGCCGCGCGGTGCGTCGCGGCCGCCTTGCGCGCGGCCGGCAGGTTCACGTTGCCTCCCGCATCGGCGAGTGTTCGCCGGCGGCCTGCGACGCCGGCCGGGCCGTCTGCGCGGCCAGCGTGCAGCGCTCACGGAAGCGGCACGCATCGCAGCGCGACCACGATTCGCGCGGCAGGTCGTAGCCCACCGCCTGCACCAGCGACGTGGTCTTGGTCGGGTTCATCATCAGCGTGCCGGTCAGCGTCACGCCGATCGCCTCGGCGCCGGCCAGCGCGAGCACGGTGCGCTGCGCCTGCAACGCCAGCCCGGGGTCGCCGGCGCGCAGCTCGCCGGCCATGCACAGGCCGCGCCGGCGCAGCGCGGCGAACATGCGGTCCTGCACGCGGCGCACCAGCGCGACGAGCAACTCGTTGGCCAGGCCGTCGAGCGCCATGGCCAGCGACACCCGCCGCTCGGCGAACAGCGACGCCACGCGGGCTTCGAGCGCCGGCCCCAGCGTGGCCACCGCGCAGGCCACGCCGGTGAGCTGGCCGCTGGCCGGCACCAGCCACGGCGCCTCGAGCCGGCCGCCGTCGAGATCCAGCACGCCGCCGCTTCCGGGCTCGCCGCGCAGCGCGGCCACGCGCCAGCAGGCGCGCGCAGCGAGCAGGCCGTCGGCGCGGATCATCGCCAGCGCCTCGTCGCGGCGGGCGATCAGCTTGTCGCGCCGCGCCACCGCGCCCGGCACGCCAGCCGCGGCCACGTCGGCGAGCACGTCGAGGCCCTCGATCAGCCGCGGGCCTTCGCCGATCATCGGGCGGCGGGCCGGGCTCAGGGCTGCAGCTTCCAGCTGCCGCCGTCGAGCCGCACCATCACCTGGCTGCGCTGGTCGACGCCGTTATGGTCGGTCGGCGACATCGTGAACACGCCCTGCGCGCCGACGAAGTCGCGCAGGCCCTCCAGCGCATCGCGCAGCGCGGCGCGGAATTCGGGCGTGCCGGGCTTGGCCTTCTTCAGCGCCTCGCGCGCGGCCTGCTGTGACATCAGCAGCGCGTCCCAGGCCGTGGCGGCGAACAGCGAGCGGCTGCCCGCGCCATGCTTGGCCTCGAAGCGCTGCACGAAATCCAGCGCCGGCTTCTTGCTGGCGTTCGACTCCGGCAGCTGCTCGGCCACCAGCACCGGCGCGACGGTCATGAAGCCGCCGTCGACACCCTTGCCGCCGACGCGGATGAAATCGTTGTTGGCCACGCCCTGGGTCTGGTAGATCGGGCCCTTGTAGCCGCGGTTGGTCAGCTCGGCATGCGGCAGCGCGCCCGGCGTGCCGCTCGAGAGGATGTACACCGCATCGGGGTTGGCGGCCATCAGCTTGACGATCTGCGCGGTCACGCTCTGGTCGTTGGTGTTGTAGCGCTCGGCGGCCACCACCTTGATGCCCTTGCCCGGCGCGAGCTGATCGACCACCTTGGCGAAACCCTCGCCGTAGCTGTTGGCCGCGACCACCAGCCCCAGGGTCTTGGCGCCGCGCTGCGCTGCATGGTCGAGCACCATCGAGGTCGAGATCTGCTCGGTGGGCGCCAGCTTGAAGGCCCATTTGCGCGGCCCGTCCTGCGGCAGCACGATGGCGCCGCCGCCGGCCAGCGACAGCACCGGCACCTTGGCCGCGCCGGCCAGCTCGACCACCGACAGCGAGGTCGGCGTCACCGAGGGCCCGAGGATCATGTCGACCTTGTCGTCCTGGATCAGGCGCTGCGCATGCTTGGCCGCGGTGCCGGTGTCGCTGCCGTCGTTGAGCACGGTCAGCACCAGCTTCTCGCCGGCCAGCTCGGCCGGCCACAGCCGGATCGCCTGTTCGGCCGGCATGCCGAGCGAGGCCGCGGGGCCGGTGGTCGACAGGATGACGCCGATGTGGATGTCGGCGAGCGCGCTGCCGGCGGCGGTGATCGCGGCCGCGGCGGCGGCGAAGCGAACGAGCAGGCGGCGCAGGGGCTGCGGGTGGATCATGGTGGGGTCGTCTCCTCGGGTGAAGTGTTAGGCATCTCGAGCTCGCTCGGCGGCCAGCGCGTCGTCGACCAGACGGCGAAAGCGGGTCAGCGCGGCGTCCATCGCCAGCGGCACCATCGGTGCGTCGGGGCGCATCGCGATCGAGCGCGCCTGCGCAGTGATCATGTCGCGGTCCTCGTTGAAGGCGGTGATCAGCGACTGGTGGATCGTCCGCGTCAGCGCCTCGTCGCCCTGGTCGGCCGGGTGCGACTGCTGGAAGAAGTAGTGCGTGGCATGCTCGGTCTCGGGCGTCAGCGTCTGGCAGCTGTGCAGCCGCACGCAGGTGGCCGGATCGGCATTGTGCGGCCCGGGCGCGGGCGCATCGGGCCCCTGCGCCGGGCGACCGCCGGAGTGCATCAGCAGCGTGCCGGGCAGCAGGAAGTCGTAGACGAACCAGCGGTCGATGCGGCCTTCGATCGGCCGCATGCGAAGGTAGTACGGCGGCGGCGGCACGTCGCGCACGATGCGCGTCACGCGCAGGCCCTGCGGCACCGGCTCGATCACCGGCCGCGCCTGCGCGATCGCCGTCGACCCGCCCAGCGTCTTCTCGTGCACCCAGCTCAGGTGCGAGAAGTCGAGCAGGTTGTCGCAGATCAGCAGGTAGGCGGTGTCGTAGTGCAGGTAATCGGGGATGTGCTTCCAGTCCGGGTGGTCGTTGGAGAAGTTGTCGGGCAGCAGCGCAGCATCGGCGCGCTCGTCGTCGCCCATCCAGACGAACACCCAGCGGTTCTTGAGCACCACCGGGTAGCGGCGCACCCGCACCTTCGCCGGCACCTCGGCCAGCCCGGGGATCTCGATGCAGCGGCCGTCGGCGGCGAACTTCAGGCCGTGGTAGCCGCAACGCACTGCATCGCCCTCGCGCCGGCCGCACGACAGCGGTGCGCCGCGATGGCAGCAGCGGTCCTCCAGCGCGACGACGGTGCCGGCCGACGTGCGATACAGCAGCAGCGGCTCGCCGATGACCGTGCGCGTGAAGAAGCCGTCAGCCGGGATCTCGTGCTCCCATGCGACCACGTACCAGCAATTGCGGATGAACATCGCTCCGGCCCCCCGCGGCGGCACACGCCCCATGCGCGATCGCCGCCCGCAGCGACGACGATGTTGCGCGCCGGCCGGCATCGGCAGTGTCACCCGCGAGGGGGACACGGCGCGCAGCGCTGCGTCAAGCGATCATGCGTGCCAGTGCCAGGCGACTGCTCAGGCCGAGCTTGGCATAGGCGCGCTTGCGCAGCGTGACCACCGTCGACGGCGCCACGCCGAGGTCGGCCGCGATGCCGTCGGCACTGATGCCGCAGGCGATGCGGGCGCAGACCGCGCTCTCGCGTTGCGACAGCAACGGGGCCAGCCGCTCGAGCTGCGCCGCAGCGCGCACCAGGCGCTCGTCGATCGACGTGCCGGCATCGATCTGCCGCCGCGCTTTGGCCTGCAGCGTCATCGACAGCGCCAGCGCATGGGCCCGGCACAGCAGCGGCGCCACCGCGGTGATGTGCTCGATCTCCTCGGCGGCGAACGGCCCGTGGCTCTCGTGGCGATACAGCTGGATCGCGTAGGCGCTGCGCGGGCGCGGCGCGTACAACAGCGTCAGCCGGGCGGCGAGCCGCTCGCGCTCGTAGATCTGCTCGCGCCAGGCCGGATCGGGCAGATCGGCGCTCGGCAGATGCAGCGCGAGCACCGGTGCGTCGTCGCCGGCCGACAACTGCATCTGCGCGGCGCGGCGGACCACCTCGTCGGCACCGCAGAAGCACGCGCGGTAGCGCGCGAAGCAGTCGCCGGTGATGTTGCGCAGCCCGGCGCTGCGGGCATGACCTTCGATCATCGACGGCCCGCCGGCGCCGAAGGCGACCACCCCAAGGTAGTCCACCGGCGCGATGCGGTTCAGGAAGTCGAGCATGCAACGGCCCGGCAGGCCGTCGGCCACCGAGTCGAGCAGCAGCGACACCGCGTCCACGCCGAGGCTGGGGCTGGCCTCGGGCCGCGGAACGAACCAGGTGGCGGTCATCAAGAGCGATTGTGCGCGGCCCGCCAACGCGCCACGCCGCACTTCGGGGAAAACCCCGACCGTCCGGACAGGTGCCGCCCTCGCGGCCGGCAGGCAGCGCCGTCAGCGCGCGAAGCGTCGCGCCGCGTCGAACATGGCCCGCACGTTGGCCACCGGCGTCTCGTCGGGAATGCCGAACGCGGTGTCGAGGATCAGGTGGCCGCCTTCGTTCCACACCCGCTCGACCAGATGCTTGACCGCTGCCTCCACGTCGGCCGGCGTGCCGGTGGTCATCATCGACGGCGACAGGTTGCCGCGCAGCGCGACGCGGTCGCCCAGCACTTCGAAGGCCTTGACGATGTCGGTGCGTTCGAACCAGTAGATGCATTTGCCGGCCGGGATGTCCTTGATCACCTCCAGCCGCTTGGTGCAGTCGGCCTCCCACAGCGGCATCGGCACCAGGCCCTCGTCGATCAGGTCGAGCATCATCTGCCGGAACGACGGCCACCAGAAGGTCTCGAACTGCTTCGGGCTCATGAAGGCATCGGGCGCCCAGTGGATCGGGATGAACACGATCGGGTTGCCCGATGCGCGGGCGTTGCCCACCGTCACCCGCACGAGGTTGCGACGCATCATGTCGAGCACCTCGTGCAGCAGCTCCTTGTGGCGGAAGAGGTCCTTCATCATGCCGGTGGCGCCGCGGAAGTAGTCGGCCACCACGTCGTACGGCGCGCCCGAGTTGCTGCCGTTGAAGAGCGGGAAGCCGAGTTCGGCGATGCGCCGGTTCCACTGCGCGCCGCGGGTCATGAAGCGGTCGACCTCGTCGGCGGCGTCGAGCATGCGGCGCAGCGCCTGCCGCACGTCGGGGTCGACCAGCGGGCGCAGCCCGGTGATGCCGCGGATGTAGAACATGCCCGGGAAGCGCGGGAACTTCTCCATGCCCTTGAAGGCACCGAACACGCGCGGGAAGTAGGTGTTGAGGTAGAAGCCGGTGGGGTCGGCGAGCAGCTCGCGCAGCTCGTCGGCGCTGACGTATTCGCGGTCGAGGTACTGGTACGGCTGGTGGTCGCCGACGCCGTGGCCTGGCCACTGCACCTGCTTGAAGTCCACCGCCTCGAAGATGCGGCCCAGCGCCGTGCCGGTGAAGAGGGGCGCCACCGCGTCGGGTTCGAACTCGCGCACCGCCTGCTCGGCGAGGCGCGCGGTGAGCTCGTAGTCGTAGAACACGTCCTTGTACGACACGCCGCCGTAGGTGGCGAGCCAGAACGTGGCGTACATCGCCACCGGCATGCGATCGGGGCGCTTCAGCGCCACGCTGTCGACGATGCGCTGCCAGCGCGCATCGTGCGCGGCGCGGGCTGCGGTCGGCGCGGTCACCGCGGGCGACGGCGCAGCGGCGACGGAGGTCGTGGTGTCGTTCATGCGGGCACTCCCATCCACTTGCGGCACAGCGCCACCGCCTCGACGGCATTGACGCCGAAGGCGTCGGCGCCGGTGTAGGCGCGCACCGTCTCGTCGATCTGGCCGCCGCCGATCATCACCTTGAACTCGTTCTTCAGGCCGGCGGCGTCGAACGCGGCGATCGTCTCCTTCATCGAGTCGAACGCCAGCGTGAGGAACCCCGACAGCCCGACCACCTGCGGCCGGTAAGCCTTGATCTCGTCGATGAACTTCGCCACCGGCACGTCGACGCCGATGTCATTGACCTCGAAGCCGTTGATGTCGAGCATGAAGCTGACGATGTTCTTGCCGATGTCGTGCAGGTCGCCGTGCACGGTGCCGATCAGCACGCGGCCGTGGCTCGCCGCGCCGGCGCCGCCGCCCGACTTGATCAGCGGCTTGGCGATGGCGCCGATGGTGTCGAGCATCTCGCCGGCCAGCACCAGCTCGGGCAGGAAGTACTCGCCCTGCTCGAAGCGCTTGCCGACGATGTCCATCGCCGCGCGGCACAGGTCGAGCACGTGCAGCGGGTCGACGCCGTCTTCGAGCAGCATGCGCTTGGCCAGCGGCAGCGCGTCGTCCTCGTTCATGTCGGCCAGCCACTCGACGAGCTGCCGCTGCTCGTCGCTCCAGGTGCCGGGGTCCATGCTCACGTCGCGCCTCCTAGGTTGCCGGGCCTGCCGCGATCTTGCCTGCCGCAGCGGGCGGCGCATGTCCTCCACGCGGGGGACAACGCGTTCGCACAACGACAACGGCACGTTGCGGTGCCGCGGCACAGACGACGACGGCACCCTGCGGTGCCGTCGTGTGCCGTTCTTGCTGTTGTTGTTGGCGACCCCTAGGGGATTCGAACCCCTGTTACAACCGTGAAAGGGTCGTGTCCTAGGCCTCTAGACGAAGGGGTCAGGAAAACTTCGTCGACTTGCTGCGCGCCGCGTTGGTGGAGGTAAGCGGGATCGAACCGCTGACCTCTTGCATGCCATGCAAGCGCTCTCCCAGCTGAGCTATACCCCCGGTACGGGCACAACACACCGCGCATCAAGCGAGTCGGGGATTATAGCGGGTCATGCCACGGCGGTCGCCGCCGCCAGCCGCTCGAGCACCGTCTGCCGGTCGAACAGCGCCAGCACCGCGTCGATCGACGGCGTCTGGCTGCGGCCGCACACCGCCACGCGCACGGCCGGCGCCAGTTGCGGCATCTTGAGCTTGTGCTCGGCCAGCGTGTCCTTCAACGCCTGGGCGATGCCCGCCTTGTCCCAGGCCACGGTGGCGAGCCGCTGGCGCAGCGAGGCCATCGCGGGCTTGACCGCATCGATGAGGTAGGCCGCGCGGTCGGCCTCGCTCGGCCTGGCCGGCAGGTGGAACATCGCCAGCCAGTCGGCCAGCTCCACCAGCGTGCTGCAGCGCTCCTTGAGCAGGCCGCAGCGCCGCGCGAGCCGCTCGTCGGCAGCCTCGACGATCACGCCGCGCCGTTCGAGGAACGGCAGCACCAGCTGCGCCAGCCGATCGTCGCCCGCTGCCTTCACGTAATGCGCGTTGACCCACGCGAGCTTGGCCGGATCCCACTGCGCGGGGCTCTTGGCGAGGTGGCTGCCGTCGAACCACTGCACCATCTGCTCGCGGCTGAACAACTCGTCGTCGCCATGGCTCCAGCCCAGGCGCGCGAGGTAGTTGAGCATCGCCTCGGGCAGGTAGCCGGCCTCCTGGTAGGCGGTGACGCTGACGGCACCGCGGCGCTTGCTGAGCTTGAGCCCGTCTTCGCCGAGGATGATCGGGCAGTGGCCGAACAGCGGCAGCGGCGCACCCAGCGCGCGGAAGATGTTGATCTGCCACGGCGTGTTGTTGATGTGCTCGTCGCCGCGAAAGACATGCGTGATGCGCAGGTCCCAGTCGTCGACCACGACCGCGAAGTTGTAGGTCGGGATGCCCAGCGCGTCGGCCGGCGCGTCGGCCGCGGCCGGCCGCAGGATGATGAGGTCGTCGATCTCCTCGTTGCCGATGCTGATCGGGCCCTTGACGAGGTCGTCCCACTGCACGTGGCCCGACAGCGGATTGCGAAAGCGCACCACCGGCTGCACGCCCTGCGGCGGCAGCGGCAGCGTCTTGCCGGCCTCGGGGCGCCAGCGGCCGTCGTAGCGCGTCTTGTCGCCGCGCGCGCGCTGCGCCTCGCGCATCGCGTCGAGCTCGTCGGGCGTGCAGTAGCAGCGGTACGCCGTGCCCGCGGCGAGCATCTGCCGCACCACCTCGTGATAGCGCGCGAGGCGCTGCATCTGGTAGATCGGCCCTTCGTCGTAGTCGAGGCCGAGCCAGCGCATCGCGTCGATGATCTGGTCGACCGCACCTTCCGACTCGCGCTCGACGTCGGTGTCTTCGATGCGCAGCACGAACTGCCCGCCATGGTGGCGCGCAAAGGCCCACGAATACAGCGCCGTGCGCGCGGTGCCCAGGTGCAGGAAGCCGGTGGGCGATGGCGCGATGCGGGTGCGAACCACCTTGCTCATGAGCCGAGGGCGTCCAACCCGCGCGCCAGATCGGCCTTCAGGTCTTCCACGTCTTCGAGCCCCACGCCGAGGCGGATCATGTTCTGGCCGATGCCCGCGGCCTGGCGCTGCGCCTCGGTGAGGCGGCCGTGCGAGGTGCTGGCCGGGTGCGTGATGATGGTGCGCGTGTCGCCGAAGTTGGCGGCGATGCTGCAGATGCGCGTTGCATCGACCACCGCGAACGCCTCGGCGCGGCCGCCCTTCACGTTGAACGCCAGCACCGCGCCGCCACGCCCATCCTGCTGGCGCATCGCCAGCTCATGCTGCGGATGCGACGGCAGCCCCGGGTAGTACACGCGCTCGACCGCCGGGTGCGCCTCGAGCCAGCGCGCGAGCGCGAGCGTGCGGTCGCTCTGCGCGAGCAGGCGCACCGACAGCGTCTCGAGCCCCTTGGCCACCACCCAGGCGTTGAACGGCGACAGGCTCATGCCGGCGCTGCGCATCACCGGCACGAACTTCTCCTCGACCATCTCTTCCGGCGCGCACAGCGCACCGGCGTTGACACGGCCCTGCCCGTCGAGGAACTTGGTGCCCGAGTGCATCACGATGTCGGCGCCGAACTTCACCGGCTGCTGCAGCGCCGGCGAGCACAGGCAGTTGTCGACCACCAGCAGCGCGCCGGCATCGTGCGCGATGTCGGCCAGCGCGCGGATGTCGCACACCTCGGTCACCGGGTTGGTCGGCGTCTCGGCGAACAGCAGCTTGGTGTTCGGCTGCACGGCGGCGCGCCACTCGCGCACGTCGGTCTGGCTGACGAAGCTGGTCTGCAGCCCGAACTTGCCGAACTCGCCGCCGAGCAGTTTGATCGTCGAGCCGAACACGCTGCGCGAGCAGATCACGTGGTCGCCCGCCTTCAGCAGCGCCATCACCAGCAGCAGGATCGCGCTCATGCCGCTGCCGGTGCCGATGCAGCCGGTGGTGCCCTCGAGCGCCGCGAGGCGCCGCTCCATGATCGTGACGTTGGGGTTCGAGAAGCGGCTGTAGACGAACGCGTCTTCCTCGTTGGCGAAGCGCCGCGCGGCGGTCTCGCAGTCGGGGTGCACGAAGCAGCTGGTGAGGAACAGCGCCTCGGAGTTCTCGCCCCACGGGCCGGCGGGCAGGCCCTCGCGCACGGCCAGCGTGTCGAGCCGGGCGTCGGCCGGCAGCTTCACGCGCGGGATGTCGTCGCGCCGGCTCAAGAGGCCTCCGCCGTGCCGTGCAGCGCGAGCCGGCTGCGCTCGGCCGCGTCGTCTTCTTCGCGCTCGCCGCCGCGCGCCACGTCGGCCCCTTCGGCGCCGCCGGCGATGTAGTGGCCGTCGAAGCACGAGGCCTCGAAGCCGTCGAGCTGCGGGTTGAGCGCATGCACCACGCGCTTCATGGCGTCGACGTCCTGGTAGATCAGCGCGTCGGCGCCGATGAAGGCGCGGATCTCCTCGATGCTGCGGCCGTGCGCGATCAGCTCTTCCTTGGTCGGCATGTCGATGCCGTACACGTTGGGGTAGCGCACCGGCGGCGCCGCCGAGGCCATGTAGACCTTGCGTGCGCCGGCCTCGCGCGCCATCTGCACGATCTCCTTGCTGGTGGTGCCGCGCACGATGGAATCGTCGACCAGCAGCACGTTGCGGCCGCGGAACTCCTGCGCGATGGCGTTGAGCTTCTGCCGCACGCTGCGCTTGCGCACGGCGTGCCCCGGCATGATGAAGGTGCGGCCCACGTAGCGGTTCTTCACGAAGCCCTCGCGGTAGGGCTTGCCGATCTTCTGCGCCAGCTGCATCGCGCTCGGCCGGCTCGATTCGGGGATCGGGATCACCACGTCGATCTCCGACGGCGGCATGGTCGAGATCACGCGCTGCGCGAGCGTCTCGCCGAGGTTGAGCCGCGCCTGGTACACCGAGATGCCGTCGATCACCGAGTCGGGCCGCGCCAGGTAGACGTATTCGAACATGCACGGGTAGCGGTGCGGATCGCGCGCGCAGGGTCGCGCATGCAAGCGGCCCTGCGTGTCGATGAACACCGCCTCGCCGGGTGCCACGTCGCGCTCCACGCGGTGGCCGGTGCCTTCGAGCGCCACCGACTCGCTGCCCACCATCCATTCGGTGCCGCCGGCCTGCTCCGAGCGCCCGACCACCAGCGGCCGGATACCGAACGGGTCGCGGAATGCCAGCAGCCCGTGGCCGGCGATCAGGGCCACCACCGCATACGAGCCCTGCAGGCGCCGATGCACCGCGGCCACCGCGTCGAACACCACCGCGGGCGAGAGCGGCTGGTCGCGGCCCGCGCGCTCGATCTCGTGCGCCAGCACGTTGATCAGCACCTCGGTGTCGCTGCCGGTGTTGATGTGGCGGCGGTCGTGCTCGAACAGCTCCTGCTTCAGCGCGCCGGCGTTGGTGAGGTTGCCGTTGTGCACCAGCACGATGCCGTAAGGCGCGTTGACGTAGAACGGCTGCGCCTCTTCTTCGCTGTAGGCGTTGCCGGCCGTGGGATAGCGCACCTGGCCGAGGCCCACGGTGCCGGGCAGCGCGCGCATGTTGCGCGTGCGGAAGACATCGCGCACCATGCCGCGCGCCTTGTGCATGTAGCACTTGGTGCCCTGCATGGTGACGATGCCCGCGGCGTCCTGCCCGCGGTGCTGCAGCAGCAGCAGCGCGTCGTAGATCAGCTGGTTCACCGGTTCGGGAGAGATCACGCCGACGATGCCGCACATGGTGGGGTCCTCTTCAGGCCTTCAGTTGGCGCGTCACCGCTTCGGGCAGCAGGGGCTTGATGCCGGCGAGCAGCGCGCCTAGCCAGGCCGCACCGAGCGAAGTCTGCCACGCCGGCGAGCGCGACGCGGGCGTGAACGACACCACCGTGGCGAGCGCGAGCAGCACGACCAGCGCGCGCGCCAGCCCGAAGGCGGCGCCGAGCGTGCGATCCACCAGCGTCAGCGGCGTGGCATGGATCAGCAGGCGGACCAGCCGCGCCAGCAGCGTCCACGCGATCAGCGTGCCGATGAAGCACAGCGCGAATGCGGCACCGAAGTTCAGCGCCGAGCCCGGCGCGCCGATCGGCAGCTGCGGCGCGAGCCAGGGCGTGAGCGCGGTCGCTGCCACGTAGGCGACCACCCAGCCGAGCAGCGACAGCACCTCGAACACCAGGCCGCGCACGATGCCGACGAGCATCGAGGCCAGCACGATCGCCAGCAACACCCAGTCGACCCAGCCGATCGAGGCCATGCTCGTCACTGCGAGAGCACGGCCGCGGGCAGGCCAGCATCCTTGAGCGTCGCGGCGGCGCGCTCGGCCTCGTCGCGCGTGCCGAACGGCCCGACGCGCACGCGGATGCGCGTGGCGCCGTCGATCTCCACCGATTGCGTGAAGCTCTTGAGCCCCAGCTTCTCCACGCGCTGGCGCATCTCGCGCGCCGGCGCCATGTCGGCATACGCGGCGATCTGCACCACGAAGCGCCCGGCCGACGCCGGAGCCTTGTCGGCGGATTCATTCGCCTTGCCCGGCTTGGCCTCGGCCACTTTCGTCGCGGGCGCCTGGGTCTCGGCCGGCTTGCCCTCGAGCAGCGCCTTGGCGCGCTGGCCGTCGTCGGCGGGTTTTGCCGCGGCCGCGGGCGGCTTCGGCGACGCGGCGGGCTTGGGCGCCTCGGCGGTCTTCGGTGCCGGCTCGGCAACCTTTGGCGCAGGCAAAGGTTCGGCGCTCTTAGGCGCAGCCGCGGTGTCGGCGCCCTTCGGCGCCGGTGCAGGTTCGACGCCCTTAGTCGCCGGTGTCTCGCGTCTGGGTTCGGCCGGCCGCTCGGCGATCACGCCGCTGGCCACGCGCGGCGTGGCCGCACTGGCCGAAGCCGAGCGCGGCGGCGGCAGCGGCAGCGACGGCGCGCCCTCCTTCTTCGGGATGTCGATCGGCAGGTCCACCGGCACCGGGCGCGGCTGCGTCTCGAACAGCAGCGGGAATCCGATCACGCCCACGCCGAGCAGCACGGTGGCGCCGACGAGCCGGCGCCGCGCACGCGCGCGCGCGGCCTGCACCGGGTCGACCTCGGCCGCTGCAGTGCGCTCGCCGCCGGCAGCCGATGAACGCTTGAGATTCGAGAGCAGACCCATGCGCTGCGCCAGCGGGTGGTCGCGCGCGCGGCAGGACGGCGTTGCTGCCGGAGCCTCGCGCCGACGCTGCGGTCAGCCGAGGTGCCGGGCCGCGGTGCGCGGCAGGCCGTCCTTCAGCACGCCGCCCACGGTGTAGAACGAGCCGAAGACGACGATTCTATCAGCGGGGTCTGCGCGCGAGACCGCGCTGCGCAGCGCCTCGCCCGGCGTGTCATGGCAGCTCGCATCGACGGTGCGCGAGCGCGCGGCCTCGCGCAGTTGCGCGAGCAGCGCGTCGGGCTTGGCCGCGCGCGCGATCGGCAGCGCGGTGAGGTACCACGCGTCGACGAGCGGCAGCGTCTGCCGCAGCACCGAGGCGATGTCCTTGTCGGCCATCACGCCGAACACCGCATGCGTGCGCGGATAGAAGCCCATCTGGTCGAGGTTGGCCACCAGCGCGGCCACCGACTGCGCGTTGTGCGCCACGTCGAGCACGATCACCGGCTGCCCGGGCACGATCTGGAACCGGCCCTGCAGCTCCACCTGCGCGAAGCCCTCGCGCACCGCCTGTGCCGACACCGGCAGCCGATCGCGCAGCGCATCCAGCGCGGCCAGCGCACCGGCGGCATTGAGCAGCTGGTTCGCGCCACGCAGCGCCGGATAGGCGAGCGCGTGATAGCGCCGCCCGCGACCGGCCCAGGCCCACTGCCGGCGATCGCCCTGCACGTTGAAGTCGCGGCCGAGCAACCAGAGGTCGGCGCCGACCGCGCGCGCTGCCTCGATCACGCTCGCCGGCGGCTCGGGGTCGCTCACGATCGCCGGCTTGCCGGCGCGCATGATGCCGGCCTTCTCGCGGCCGATCGACTCGCGGTCGTTGCCGAGCCATTCCACATGGTCGATCGACACGCTGGTGATCACCGCGCAATCGGTGTCGAACGCGTTGACGGCGTCGAGCCGGCCGCCGAGGCCGACCTCGAGGATGATCAGATCGAGCGCCGCCTGCTGGAACGCGCGCACGATCGCCAGCAGCGTGAACTCGAAGTAGGTGAGCGTGATGTCGCCGCGCGCCGCCTCCACCGCCTCGAAGTGCGGCACCAGCGTCGCCGCATCGGCCAGTTCACCATCGATGCGGCAGCGCTCCTCGAACCGAACCAGATGCGGCTTGATGTGCAGGCCGACGCGATAGCCGGCGCGCAGCGCGATCGATTCGATCATCGCGCAGGTGGAGCCCTTGCCGTTGGTGCCGGCCACGGTGATCAGCGGGCAGTCGAAGCGGATGCCGAGCCGCTCGCGCACCGCCTTCACGCGCTCGAGCGTGAAGTCCATCGGCTTGGCATGCAGCCGCTCGCAATGGGCGAGCCACTCGTCAAGCGTGCGCGGCGTGGTCATCGGGCGATTGTGCGCGCGCCCGCGCGGGCGCGTCGCGCCGAGGCCGATCCGCGGGCCTTCAGGCCACCGCGTCGGCGCTCTGGCGCATCAGCATCGCGAGCATGCGCGGGATCGCCGGGCGCAGCTGGCGCCGGTCGAGGATCATGTCGAGCGCGCCCTTGCCGAGCAGGAACTCGGCGCGCTGGAAACCTTCGGGCAGCTTCTCGCGCACGGTGTTCTCGATCACGCGCGGGCCGGCAAAGCCGATCAGCGCCTTCGGCTCGGCGATCACGATATCGCCGACGAACGCGAAGCTCGCCGACACGCCGCCCATCGTCGGGTCGGTGAGCACGCTGACGTAAGGCAGCCGCGCCTTGGACAGCCGCGCCAGCGCGGCGTTGGTCTTGGCCATCTGCATCAGGCTCAGCAGGCCCTCTTGCATGCGCGCGCCGCCGGTGGCGGTGAAGCACACGAACGGCACCTTCTGGTCGATCGCCGTCTCGACGCCGCGCACGAAACGCTCGCCGACCACGCTGCCCATCGAGCCGCCCATGAAGTCGAACTCGAAGCACGCGGCCACCAGCGGCACGCTGAGCACGGCGCCGCCCATCACCACCAGCGCGTCGGTCTCGCCGGTGGATTCCAGTGCCGCCTTCAGCCGCTCGGGGTACTTCTTGCTGTCCTTGAACTTCAGCGCGTCGACGGGCACCACCTCCTGCCCGATCTCGTAGCGGCCCTCGGGGTCGAGAAAGGCATCGAGCCGCGCGCGCGCGCCGATGCGATGGTGGTGACCGCACTTGGGGCAGACGTTGACGTTCTGCGCCAGGTCGGTGTTGTAGAGCACCGTCTCGCAGCCGGGACACTTGATCCACAGCCCTTCGGGCACCGAGCGGCGCTCCGACGGATCGGTCTGCTGGATCTTCGGCGGCAGCAGCTTCTCCAACCAGCTCATGCGCGTGTCCCTTCTTCTGTGCGGTCCAGGGCATGCCGGATGCCCGCCATGAATTCTCGCCCCGCCTGCGCCACGGTGGCGCGTGATTCTGCTTCCAGAAGCTGCACCAGCCGGGTGCCGATGACCACGGCGTCGGCCACACGCGACACTGCGCGCGCCGACTCGGCATCCCGTATGCCGAAACCGACGCCGACCGGCAGGGCCACATGCATTTTGATGCGCGGTATCGCCTGCGCCACTGAGGAGACATCCAGGTGTCCGGCCCCGGTCACGCCCTTGAGCGACACGTAGTAGACGTAGCCGCTGGCCAGCCGCGCCACCTCGCGGATGCGCTCGTCGGTCGACGTGGGCGCGAGCAGGAAGATCAGGTCGATCCCGGCGGCGCGCAACGACGCCGCGAAGGTCTCGCATTCTTCCGGCGGATAGTCGACGACGAGCACGCCATCGACACCCGATCGCGCGGCCTGCGCCGCGAAGGCACCGCTGCCGTGCCGCTGGTCGAAGCGCTCGATCGGATTTGCATAGCCCATCAGCACGATCGGCGTGCGCGCATCGCGCTCGCGAAACGCACTCACCATCTCGAACACCTGCGCCAGGCCGATGCCGCGCGCAAGCGCACGCTCGGAGGCCTTCTGGATCACCGGCCCATCGGCCATCGGGTCGGAGAACGGCACGCCGAGCTCGATCACGTCGGCGCCGCCGGCCACCAGGCCGTGCAGGATGTCGACCGTGGCATCGGCGAACGGATCGCCGGCGGTGACGTAGGGAATCAGCGCTTTGCGGCCCGCGCGCTGCAGCGAATTGAACGTGCCTTCGATGCGGCTCATGACGCGACACCACCCTTCACCGCCTGCCCGCGGCACGACGGCCGGCAGAAGAACTCGGCGCCCGAGAGATCGGCCACGGTGCCAATGTCCTTGTCGCCGCGGCCCGAGAGGTTGACCAGCAGGTGCTGCTGCGGCGTCATCGTCGCGGCGAGCTTCATCGCGTAGGCCACCGCGTGGCTCGACTCGAGCGCCGGGATGATGCCTTCGGTGCGGCACAGCCGATGGAACGCCGCGAGCGCCTCGTCGTCGGTGATGCCGACGTATTCGGCGCGGCCGATGTCCTTGAGGTACGCATGCTCGGGGCCGACGCCGGGATAGTCGAGACCGGCGGAGATCGAATGCGTCTCGGTGATCTGGCCGTTGGCGTCCTGCAGCAGGTAGGTGCGGTTGCCGTGCAGCACGCCGGGCGAGCCGGCGCTGAGGCTCGCGGCGTGCTTGCCCGACGCGAGGCCCTGCCCCGCCGCTTCCACGCCGATCAAGCGCACGCCCTCGTGCGCGATGTACGGGTAGAAGATGCCCATCGCGTTGCTGCCGCCGCCCACGCAGGCGATCACCGCATCGGGTTGCGCGCCCGCGCGGCCGATCATCGCCGGCATCTGCGCGATGCACTCGTCGCCGATCACGCGCTGGAAGTCGCGCACCATCACCGGATACGGATGCGGCCCCGCCACGGTGCCGATGATGTAGAAGGTGTTCTCGACGTTGGTCACCCAGTCGCGCAGCGCTTCGTTGAGCGCGTCCTTGAGCGTCTTGCTGCCGCTTTCGACCGGCACCACGGTGGCGCCGAGCAGATGCATGCGGTAGACGTTCGGGCTCTGGCGCCTCATGTCCTCACTGCCCATGTAGACCACGCACTCGAGCCCGTAGCGCGCGCACACGGTGGCGGTGGCCACGCCATGCTGGCCGGCACCGGTTTCGGCGATCACGCGCGGCTTGCCCATGCGCCGCGCGAGCAGCGCCTGGCCCACGGTGTTGTTCACCTTGTGCGCGCCGGTGTGGTTGAGGTCTTCGCGCTTGAGGTGGATCTGCGCGCCGCCGATCTCGCGGCTCAGCCGCGCGGCGTGATAGACGGGGCTCGGCCGGCCCACGAAGTGCTCGAGCTCGTTGCGGAACTCGGCCTGGAACTCGCCGTCGCGCCGGTAGCGCTCGTAGGTGGCCTTCAACTCGTCGAGCGCATGCACCAGCGTCTCGGCGACGAAGGTGCCGCCATACGGGCCGAAGTGGCCGCGGGCGTCGGGTTGCTGATAGTCGATCATGACGGTCTCGTGTGCGGTGGTGGGTGCCGGGCTGCAACTGCAGCCCGTGGCGCGGCGAGCGTCGCGGCGGTTCGTCAGGCGCCGGCGTCGGCGATGCGGGCGTCGGCTTCGCGCACGGCCTCGCAGAACTCGCGGATCAGCCGGGCGTCCTTGAGGCCCTTGTCGGCCTCGACGCCGGAGCTCACGTCAACGGCCCAGGGCCGGACGTGCAGCACCCCATCGATCACATTTGCAGGATTCAACCCACCAGACAAAACGACCGGAAGGGGCACGCTTGACGGAATGAGCGACCAATCGAAAGCCTTTCCACCGCCGCCGTAGCCTTGCACATCGGCGTCGAGCAGCAACGCCATCGCGCCGGCATGGGCGCGCGCGAAGTCTAGCAAAGCGAGCCCTTCGCGCATGCGCACCGCGCGCAGGTACGGCCGCGCCGGCGCCCGGCAGTCGGCCGGCGTTTCGTCGCCATGGAACTGCAGCAACGCATGCGGCAGCACCTGCACCGCCTGGCCGATGTGCTCGGGGCTCGCGTTGACGAACAGGCACACCGGCGTCACGAACGGCGGCAGGCCACGCGCGAGTTCTGCCGCGCGCTCGATGCTCACCGCGCGCGCGCTGCCGGCCCACAGCACGAAGCCCACCGCATCGGCGCCGGCCTCGACCGCCGCGCGCACGTCGGCCTCGCGGGTGAGGCCGCAGATCTTGATGCGGGTGCGTTGCGCCATCGCGGGTCAGGGCAGCCAGTCGTGCAAGGGCACGCGATCGGGCAGGCCGAGCGCGGCATCGTAGTACGGCCCGAGAAAGTAGAGCCCGTCGGGCGCAAAGGTCGGCGCCGCGGCATCGCGGTCGCGCGCCGCGAGCACGTCGGCCAGCCACGCCGGTGCGCGCTGGCCGCGGCCCACGGCCAGCAGACAGCCCATGATGTTGCGCACCATGTGGTGCAGATAGGCGCTGGCATCGAACTCGAAGTGCCAGTAGTCGCCGCGCCGTGCGATGTCGATCGCGCGCAGCGTCTTCACCGGCGACTTGGCCTGGCATTCGCTGGCGCGGAACGACGAGAAGTCGTGTTCGCCGATCAGGTGCGCCGCGGCTGCGCGCATCGCATCGCCGTCGAGCGCGTCGAACACCCAGCCCACGAGGCCGGCCTCGAGCGACGGCCGCACCGGCGAGCGCAGCAGCACGTAGCGATAGCGGCGCCCGCGCGCGTGGTTGCGCGCATGGAAGTCCGCCGGCACCGGGTGGCACCACTGCAGCGCGATGTCTTCCGGCAGGTAGCGGTTGGTGCCGCGCACCCACGAGAACGGCTCGCGCTGCACCGGCGCATCGATGTGCACCACCTGATTGAGCGCGTGCACGCCGGTGTCGGTGCGCCCGGCGCACACCGTGCGCACCTCGGCATCGGCGAACTGCGACAGCGCGCGCTCCAGCGCGTCCTGCACCGTCGGCCCCTCGGGCTGGCTCTGCCAGCCGCGATAGCGCGTGCCTCGGTAGCTGAGACCGAGCGCCAGCCGCACGAGCGAGCGAGGTCAGGCCAGGCTGTCGAGCATGCCCTGCGCTTTGGTCTTCAGCGCACCGCCGGCCTTGGCGATCACCTCTTCGAGCAGATCGCGCGCGCCTTCGGTGTCGCCGATCTGGCGGAACTCCTCGGCCAGCTCGAGCTTGCGCGCGAGCGGATCGCTGTCGTCGGGGCCGCCATGCGCGCTCGGCTTGGCCGGCAGCGTGAAGTCGCCGAAGTCGAGTGCCGGTTTGTCGTGCGCACCCGTTGCCGGCGCGAGCGGCATCGCGGCGCTGGGCTTGTCGAGCGGCATCGCGCCGCTGGGCGGGTTCAGGTCGAGCGAGATCGCATCCAGATCGACGCTCTTGGCCACGCTCTTGGCCGCCGCGGGCACGGCCGCAGCGGCGGACGCTGCGGCGCCCGCGACCTTCATCACCACCGTGGTCTCGGGCTCGGGCGTCGCGGACCCGCCGGCGAAGGTGCCCAGATCGAGATCGAGGTCGACGTCGGCGGCCGGCAGGCTGCTCGGCGCCGAGCTGTCGATCGCCGACGCCGGGAAGCCCGAGGTCGACGGCATGATCGACTGCGGCATCGTGCTCGCGCCGAGCGGCTCGATCATGCGGCCGCCCTCGGCCGTGACCGCGGCCTTGGGTTGGCCGCCCGGCTGGTACATCGGGTTCTCGGGGTCGATCTGGCGGCCGAGTTCCTGTGCCTTGGTCCAGTCGTCGCCCTCGCCCTTGGTGAGCGAGTACAACTGCGTGGCCAGCAGCTCGAAGCCCTTGGTGTCGCGCCGCTTGGCGTACACCTCGAGCAGCTTGGTGCGGATCGCCAGGCGGTCCGGGTTGCTGCGCATCGCCTCCTTGAGGATCTCCTCGGCCTGCAGGTCGCGGCCGTAGGCGAGGTACACGTCGGCCTCGGCCACCGGATCGACGTCGCCGATCGCATCGAGCTGGCTCAGCGAGTAGCTCATCGACGACGACACGCCGCTGGCATCGCGCGTGTCGACGCGCTGGCCGCCGCTGGCGCCGAAGAACGAGTCGGGCTGCAGGCGGCTTTCGAGGAACGAGGTCTCGCCGTTGTCCTTGCGGAAGCGGCCGCGCAGGCGGTACAGCCCCAGGCCGCCGAGCAGCGCGACCAAGCCGATGGCGCCGGGGATGGCCATCGGGTGATCGATGATCGAATCGAGGAAGCCCGGCTCCTCGGCCGGCGCACCTGGCGCCTTGGCCGCCGGTGCCGAGGCCTTGGCGGCCACCGGCGGTGCCGGCGGCGTGACGCTGGCGGCGGCAGGCGGCGTGATCGGCACGGCCGGCGGCGTGATGGCCGGCTTCGGCGGCTCGGGTGTCGGCGCAGGCGGCGGCGCAGCGGCCACCACCGGTGCAGGCGCCGGCGCTGGCGGTGCAGCCGCGGGTGCCGGTGCAGGTGCGGGTGCCGGAGCCGGCGTGGGCGCGGGCGCAGCGGCCGGTGGCGGCTTGACCTCGGCCACCTTGGGCGCGGGCGCCGGCGGCGTGGGCACCGCGGCGGGCGCCGGTGCGGGCGCGGCCGGCGCGGTGGCCTTGGCCGTGCCCTGCTGCAGCTTCTTCAGTTCCTCGACGTTGCGCGTCAGCTCGGCCACGCGGGTGGCGGAGTCCTTCTTCTCGGTCGCCTGCGACACCTTGGCCTCGGTGCTGCCGGGCTTGGCGCTGCCCTGCGAGAGCTGCAGCTTGTCGGGCGAGGTGGCGGCGGCCTGCTTCTTGTCTTCCACCGCGGCCTGCACCTTGCCCTTGGCCTGGCGCGCGCCCGCGTCGGCCTTGGTCGTCGGCACGTTGCCGGCCAGCCGCTGGCGGTAGGTGTTGAAGTCGGCGCTTTGCGTCTTGATGACTTCGCGCGCATCGTTCGATGCCACGGCCTTCGCGTCGTCGGCCGACGGCACGTTGAGCACCGAGCCGGCCTTGAGCCGGTTCATGTTGTCGCCGATGAACGCGTTGGGGTTGTTGCGGAACAGCGCCACCAGCATCTGGTCGAGCGAGGCGCCCTGGCGCTGCGTGCGCTGCGCCACGCGGTACAGCGTGTCGCCTTCGCGCACCTTGTACTCGTCGACGTTGCCGGCCGGGCGCGGCGCAGGCGCCGGCGTGGCGGCCACGCGCGGGGCAGCCGCCGGCGCGGCAGCGCGTGGCGTGGGTGCCGGGGCAGCGGCGCGCGGGGCGGGTGCTGCAGCGGGCGGCGCGGCCGGCGCCGTGGGCGCGATCGGCGCGGCAGCCACAGGCGCGGGCGTGGGCGCGGGGCGCAGTGGTGGCGGCGGGTGCGGCCGAGATCACCGGCGCTGCGGGCGCAGCGGCCTGCACCGGAGGCGCGACGCGCGACTGCGGCGGATCGAGCAGCAGCGTGTATTCGCGCACCAGGCGCCCTGTCGACCACGTGATCTCGAGGATCACGTCGACGAACGGCTCCTGCACCGCGCGATCGCTGTTGATGCGCAGGTAGGGCCGGCCGTCGGCACGGCGCGCCAGCGTCACCGTGGTGCCGGGCAGCACGGCGTTGTAGTCGACGCCGGCGGCGCGGTACGCGTCGGGCGAGGCGACCTTGGCCTTCAGCGACGAGTCCTCTTCGGACGACAGGCTCGTGACGTCGATCTCGGCGCGAAGCACTTCGCCGAGCGCCGATTGCACGTTGAGCCGCCCGAGGCCCAGCGCCCAGGCACTGCCCGAGGCCACACACATCGCAGCCAGCGCCACCGAGGTGAGCGCGGCACGTCCAGCGTTTGAACAGCGGTTCTTCAAGGCGTCTCCCAAATGCAACCGGCGCACCGGAACTCCGGCGCGCCGCACATCACATCGCTTGCGGCCGAGCCTCAACGGTGACGGTCACTCGCAAATCGTCGAAACCACAATAGCAGCAAGCATATAGGCTGACAAGCTCATGCACTGGCTGATGTCTGTGTCATTTCGCCGACCCGATGCATCGAGTTTCCCGCTGTTGCCAATGGACAACGCCTTGGCACCGCTGGTTGAACTCACGCTTCGAGCAGCAGGCGCAGCATTCTACGGAGCGGTTCCGCCGCGCCCCAGAGCAACTGGTCTCCGATGGTGAATGCGGCCAGGTGCCGCGGCCCCATCGCCAGCTTGCGGATGCGGCCCACGGGGATGGTCATCGTGCCCGACACCGCCACCGGCGTGAGATCGCGCATGCTGGCCTCGCGGGTATTGGGCACCACCTTGGCCCACGGGTTGTCGGCAGCGATCAGCGCCTCGATGTCGGCCACCGGCACGTCCTTCGTGAGATGGATGTGCAGCGCCTGGCTGTGGCAACGCATGGTGCCGATGCGCACGCAGACCCCGTCCACCGGGACGGCGGCGCTGCCGAAACCCTCGCCGCGACCGAGGATCTTGTTGGTCTCGGCCATGCCCTTCCACTCTTCGCGTGACACGCCCCAGCCCGCCTCGCCGGGCTTCTTGCCGGCGCCGAGGTCTTTGTCGATCCACGGGATCAGCGAGCCGCCGAGCGGCACGCCGAAGTTGGCGATCTCGTCGCCGGCCAGCGATTGCTGGCGCGCGAGCAGCTTGCGGTCGATCTCGAGGATCGCGCTCTTGGGGTCGGCCAGCAGCGCCTTGACCTCCGCGTTCAGCGTGCCGAACTGCGTCAGCAGCTCGCGCATGTGTTGCGCGCCGCCACCGGAGGCGGCCTGGTAGGTCATCGTGCTCATCCAGTCGACGAGCCCGGCCTTGAACAGCGCGCCCACGCCCATCAGCATGCAGCTCACCGTGCAGTTGCCGCCGATCCAGTTGCGCCCGCCCTTGGCCAGCGCGTTCTTGATCACCGGCAGGTTCACCGGGTCGAGGATGATGACGGCGTCGTCCTTCATGCGCAGCGACGAGGCGGCGTCGATCCAGTGGCCCTTCCAGCCCGCGGCGCGCAGCTTCGGGTAGACCTCGTTGGTGTAGTCGCCACCTTGGGCAGTGAGCACGATGTCGCAGCGCGCGAGCGCCTTGATGTCGCCGGCATCGACCAGCTTGCGCTCGTTCTTGGCCTCGGCAGGCGCCGCGCCGCCGGCATTGCTGGTGGAGAAGAACAGCGGCTCGAAGTGCGCGAAGTCGCCCTCCTCGCGCATGCGGTCCATCAGCACGGAGCCGACCATGCCGCGCCATCCGACGATTCCTACGAGTGCCATGTCATGTGCCCTTTCGTGAACAGTGGTTTCCTCTGCGCCCGGCTCGTGTGCCGGGTGCGGGAAACGCGGGCAGCACGAACCAGGAGCGCTAGCTCTTGGTGGTGGTTTTCGTGATCGCGGCGACGACGGCGTCGCCCATCGCGCGGGTGCCGACCTTGCGCGTGCCCTCGCTCCAGATGTCGGCGGTGCGCAGGCCCTGCTGCAGCACGTGCGCGACCGCGGCTTCCACCCGTTGGGCGGCTTCCGGCTGGTTCAGCGAGTAGCGCAGCATCATGGCCATGGACAGGATTGTAGCCAACGGGTTTGCAAGATCCTTGCCGGCGATGTCGGGCGCGCTGCCATGGCTGGGCTCGTACAGGCCTTTGTTCACGGCATTCAGCGAGGCCGACGGCAGCATGCCGATCGAGCCGGTGAGCATCGCCGCCTCGTCGGACAGGATGTCGCCGAACATGTTGCCGGTGACGATCACGTCGAAGCTCTTGGGCGCCTTCACGAGCTGCATCGCCGCGTTGTCGACGTACATGTGCTCGAGCTGCACGTCGGGGTAGTCCTTGTGCACGTCGATGACCACGTCTTTCCAGAACTGGAAGGTCTCGAGCACGTTGGCCTTGTCGACGCTGGTGACCTTGCCGCGCCGCTTGCGCGCCGCCTCGAACGCCACGCGCGCGATGCGGTCGATCTCCGGCCGACTGTAGCGCATGGTGTCGAACGCCTCGTCGGCGCCGGGGAACAAGCCATCGGGCGCCGTGCGCCGGCCGCGCGGCTGGCCGAAGTAGATGTCGCCGGTCAGCTCGCGGATGATCAGGATGTCGAGCCCCGCCACCAGCTCGGGCTTGAGGCTGGATGCATGGGTGAGTTGCTCGTAGCAGATCGCCGGGCGGAAGTTGGCAAACAGCCCCAGGTGCTTGCGCAGGCCGAGGATGGCCTGCTCGGGGCGCAGCGCGCGCTCGAGCTTGTCGTACTTCCAGTCGCCGACGGCGCCGAAGAGCACGGCGTCGGCGGCCTTGGCCAGATTGAGCGTGGCCTCGGGCAGCGGATGGCCGTGCGCCTCGTAGGCCGCGCCGCCGACGGGCGCTTCTTCCAGCTCGAGCTTCAGCTCCAGCGCGCGCAGCACGCGCACGGCCTGGGCGATGATTTCGGTGCCGATGCCGTCACCGGGGAGAACTGCAATCTTCATCGGGGTTTGTCAGTCGTGATTCAGATAGGCTTGTGCGCCAGCCACGGCATCTTCGCCAGCCGCTCGGCCTCGAAGGCGCGGATTTTGTCGGCATGGCGCAGCGTGAGGCCGATGTCGTCGAAGCCGTTGACGAGGCAGTACTTGCGAAACGCCTGCACGTCGAACGGCAGCTCGGCGCCGTCGGGCTTGACGATCACCTGCCGCGGCAGGTCGATCGTGAGCTGGTAGCCGGTGAAGCCGGCCACCTCGTCGAACAACCGCGCCACCTGCGCCGCCGGCAGCACGATCGGCAGCACGCCGTTTTTGAAGCAGTTGTTGAAGAAGATGTCGGCATAGCTCGGCGCGATCAGCGCGCGAAAGCCGTACTGCTCCAGCGCCCAAGGCGCATGCTCGCGGCTCGAGCCGCAGCCGAAGTTGTCGCGCGCCAGCAGGATCGACGCGCCCTGGTAGCGCGGCTGGTTGAGCACGAAGTCGGGGTTCGGCTTGCGCTTGGTGACGTCCTGCCCCGGCTCGCCGGGGTCGAGGTAGCGCCAGGCATCGAACAGGTTCGGCCCGAAACCCGAGCGGTGGATGCTCTTCAAGAACTGCTTCGGAATGATCGCGTCGGTGTCGACGTTGGCGCGGTCCATCGGCGCGACCAGGCCCTTGTGCACGGTGAAGGCTTGCATGACTGGCTTCCTCAGGCGATCCGCCGTACATCGACGAAGTGGCCGTTCAGCGCCGCGGCGGCGGCCATCGCCGGGCTCACCAGGTGCGTGCGGCTGCCGGCGCCCTGCCGGCCCTCGAAGTTGCGGTTGCTGGTGGAGGCGCAGCGCTCGCCGGGTTCGAGGCGATCGGCGTTCATCGCCAGGCACATGCTGCAGCCGGGCTCGCGCCACTCGAAGCCGGCGGCCTTGAACACCTCGTGCAGGCCCTCGCGCTCGGCCTGCGCCTTCACCTGCCCCGAGCCGGGCACCACCAGCGCCAGCTTCACGTTGTTCGCGATGCGGCCGCCGACCTTGCGCACCACGGCCGCCGCATCGCGCAGGTCTTCGATGCGGCTGTTGGTGCACGAGCCGATGAACACCTTGTCGATGCGGATGTCGGCCAGCGGCTTGTTCGGCGTGAGGCCCATGTAGACGAGCGCGCGCTCGATCGCGTCGCGCTTCGTCGCGTCCTTCTCGCGCTCGGGGTCGGGCACGCGGTCGTCGATCGCCAGCACCATCTCGGGAGAAGTGCCCCAGGTGACCTGCGGCTTGATCTGCGCGGCATCGAGCTCGACGACCTTGTCGAACCGCGCGCCGGCGTCGCTCTTCAGCGTGCGCCATTGCACGACGGCCTGGTCCCATTCGACGCCGCCGGGTGCAAACGGGCGGCCCTTCACGTAGGCGAGCGTGGTGTCGTCCACCGCCACCAGCCCGGCGCGCGCGCCGGCCTCGATGGCCATGTTGCACACCGTCATCCGGCCTTCCATCGACAGTGCGCGGATCGCGCTGCCGCCGAACTCGATCGTGTGGCCCGTGCCGCCTGCGGTGCCGATGCGGCCGATGATGGCGAGCACGATGTCTTTCGCGCTGCAACCGCGCGCCAGCGTGCCGTCGACCTTGACGAGCATGTTCTTCATCTTGCGCGCCAGCAGCGTCTGCGTGGCCAGCACGTGCTCGACCTCGCTGGTGCCGATGCCGAAGGCCAGCGCGCCGAAGGCGCCGTGCGTGCTGGTGTGGCTGTCGCCGCAGACCACCGTCATGCCCGGCAGCGTGGCGCCGTTCTCGGGCCCGATCACGTGCACGATGCCCTGGCGCCGGTCGAGGAACGGGAAGTACGCCGCCGCGCCATGCGCCTTGATGTTGGCGTCGAGCGTGGTGATCTGCAGCTTGGAGATCGGGTCGCGAATGCCGTCGTAGCCGTCGCTCCAGCCGGTGGTGGGCGTGTTGTGGTCGGCGGTGGCCACCACCGAACTCGTGCGCCACACCTTGCGGCCGGCCAGGCGCAGGCCCTCGTAGGCCTGGGGGCTGGTCACCTCGTGCACGAGGTGACGGTCGATGTAGAGGATGGCGGTGCCGTCTTCCTCGTTGTGGACGACGTGGTCGTCCCAGAGCTTGTCGTAGAGCGTGCGGGCGGTCATGGTGCGGGCTGCGACAGCCGCGGGTGGCTGGGCAGGAGCGTGATTGTCGCTCGGGCGGCGGCGACCCTCGGCTGCCGGGGGCATGGGCGGCCCCCGACTTCACCGAGCCGGCTGCGCTCAGCCCAATGCCGCCACCACCTCCGGCGGTGCCTGCACCAGCTCGATCAGCACGCCCTCGCCGCCGATCGGGAACTCGTCGTTCGACTTCGGGTGGATGAAGCAGATGTCGTAGCCCGACGCGCCCTTGCGGATGCCGCCCGGCGCGAAGCGCACGCCGTGCGCGCTCATCCACTCGACGGCCTTCGGCAGATCGTCGACCCACAGGCCCACGTGGTTCAGCGGCGTGGCATGCACGGCGGGCTTCTTGTCGACATCGAGCGGCTGCATCAGGTCGACCTCCACCGCGGCGGGCCCGTCGCCGAGCGCGCAGACGTCTTCGTCGACGTTCTCGCGCTCCGAGACGAACACGCTCTTGATCGCCAGGCCGAAGATGTCGACCCACAGCTTGCGCAGGCGCAGCTTGTCGGGGCCGCCGATGGCGATCTGCTGGATGCCGAGGATGCGAAAGGGTTTGTCCATGCCGGCCTCAGGCGAACGCGAGGATCGGCTGGTCGACCGCCAGGCTCTCGCCCTTCCTGGCGAGGATGTCTTTCACCTCGCCATCCTGCGCGGCGGTGAGGATGTTCTCCATCTTCATCGCCTCGATCACCGCCAGCTTCTCGCCGGCGCTCACCTTCTGGCCGGGCTGCACCGCCACGTCGACCAGCAGACCCGGCATCGGCGAGAGCAGGAACTTGCTCATGTCGGCCGGCGCCTTGAACGGCATCACGTTGAGCAGCTCGGCGGCGCGCGCGCTCATTAGCTGCACGTCCATGCGCAGGCCGTTGTGCTCCACGCGCATCCACAGGCCGTGGCGTTCCAGCTGCGCGGTGAACGGCGCGCCGTTGCAGGTGCCGGTGGCGCGCACGCCGCCGAAATGCCAATGGCTGCGGATCGCGAACGGCTTGCCGCCGGCCACCACGTGCGTCGTGCCCTGTTCGACCCGGATGTTCACGTTCACCTGCGTGTGGCGCCCCTGGTCGCCCTTGATCACCGCGACGAAAGCTTCGCCGATCACCGCGCCGTGGCCTTCGAGCTGGCCGCTGATGCCGGCCGCGCGCTCGCGGTAGCGCCGGTAGGCCGCCGCCGCCAGCGCGACGAGGAAGTTGGGGTCGTCGTGCGGCACGTCCTCGGCGCGGAAGCCCTTGCCGTAGTGCTCGGCGATGAAGCCGGTGTTGAAGTCGCCGCTGACGAACTTGGGGTGTCCCAGCAGCGCAGCCTGGAACGGGATGTTGCTCGACACGCCGCGGATCACGAAGCCGTTGAGCGCCTCGCGCATCTTGGCGATGGCGTCACCGCGATTCACGCCGTGCACGATCAGCTTGGCGATCATCGAGTCGTAGTACATCGGGATCTCGCCGCCCTCGTAGACACCGGTGTCGACGCGAACGCCGCCCGTGGGCCCTGGCTTCGGCACGGGCACGGGATGCGCCGCCTCCATCGTCTGCGGCGGCGGCAGGTAGCGCACCAGGCGGCCGGTTGACGGCAGGAAGTTGCGGAACGGATCCTCGGCGTTGATGCGGCACTCGATGGCCCAGCCGTTGCGCTGCACGTCCTTCTGCGCGAAGGGCAGCTTCTCGCCGGCGGCGACGCGGATCATCAGCTCCACCAGGTCGAGCCCGGTGATGCATTCGGTGACCGGGTGCTCCACCTGCAGCCGCGTGTTCATCTCCAGGAAGTAGAAGCTCTGATCCTTGCCGACCACGAACTCCACCGTGCCTGCGCTCTGGTACTTCACCGCCTTCGCGAGCGCCACCGCCTGCTCGCCCATGGCCTTGCGCGTGGCGTCGCTGATGAACGGCGACGGCGCCTCCTCGATCACCTTCTGGTGCCGGCGCTGGATCGAGCACTCGCGCTCGTTCAAGTACACCACGTTGCCGTGCGCGTCGCCGAGCACCTGGATCTCGATGTGGCGCGGGCTCTCGACGAACTTCTCGATGAACACGCGGTCGTCGCCGAAGCTGGCCTTGGCCTCGTTGCGGCACGACGAGAAGCCGTCGAACGCCTCCTTGTCGTTGAAGGCCACGCGCAGGCCCTTGCCGCCGCCACCGGCGCTGGCCTTGATCATCACCGGGTAGCCGATGTCCTTGGCGATCTTCACCGCCTGATCGGGCGATTCGATCACGTCGTTGTAGCCGGGGATGGTGTTGACCTTGGCCTGCAGCGCCAGCTTCTTCGACGCGATCTTGTCGCCCATCGCGGCGATCGAATAGTGCTTGGGGCCGATGAAGACGATGCCTTCTTCTTCCACCCGCTTGGCGAAGGCCTCGTTCTCGGAGAGGAAGCCGTAGCCCGGATGCACGGCTTCGGCGCCGGTGCGCTTGCACGCAGCGATGATCTTGTCGGCCACCAGGTAGCTCTCGCGCGACGGCGCGGGGCCCAGCAGCACCGACTCGTCGGCGAGCTCCACGTGCCGCGCATCGGCGTCGGCCTCGGAGTACACGGCCACGGTCTTGATGCCGAGCTTGCGCGCCGTCTTGATCACGCGGCATGCGATCTCGCCGCGGTTGGCGATCAGGATCTTCTGGAACATTCAGCGGACTCCGTCAAGAGGTCTTTCAGGGCACCAGCGACATGCCGGCCGCCCTGGCAGCACCGGCATCGAACGTCACCGTGGCCGAGCAGCCGGCGGCAGCGGCGATGCGCTCGATCAGCGCGTCAGCGAAGTCGGCTCCGCCCGAGCCGAAGCGGACCAGCGCCTGCGTCACCAGGTCGGCCCTGTCGACGACCAGTTCCTTGCTGCGCAGCACAGTCTCGAGCACCGTCGCGACCTGCGCGCGCGCCAAACCGTAGCTGCCCGACAGCACCCACACCAACTCCATCAGCGTCACCACCGGCACGAAACCGGGCTCTTCGGCACTGAGCGACTCGATCAATCGGGTCGCGCGCGGTGACTGGCGGGGGTCGTCCTGCATCACGTAGCGCACCAGCACGTTGGTGTCCAGGCCCGTCACTTGCCGCGCCCTCCGCGCGCGCCGGCGCGCAGGCCCGCCGAGGCCGCTCGCTCGGCGATGGTCCGGTTCATCTCCTCGATCGACACCGTGCGGGCGGGCTTTCCGAACAGCCCCTTCAGTTCCCGTACCGAGCGCGTGGCCGCGACGATCTCGAACCGCCCCGGCTCGATCTGCACGAACTCCACACGGTCGCCGGTCTGCACATTGAGCAGACGGCGTACTTCGGCCGGGATGGTGATCTGGCCCTTGCTCGTCAGGGTTGCAGTGGTCACGTCGTCGCTCCTGTCGTTTGCCTTACGTCATTGTAAGGAATTGCGGCATCGTTTCACAGCGGGATGTTGCCGTGCTTGCGCCACGGGTTCTCGAGCTTCTTGTCCTTCAGCATCGCCAGCGAGCGGCAGATGCGCTTGCGCGTCTCGTGCGGCTGGATCACGTCGTCGATGTAGCCGCGCGCGCCGGCGACGAAGGGGTTGGCGAAGCGTGCCTTGTATTCGGCCTCACGCGCGGCGAGCTTGGCCGGGTCGGCCTTGTCTTCGCGAAAGATGATCTCGACCGCGCCCTTGGCGCCCATCACTGCGATCTCGGCATTGGGCCAGGCGAAGTTGACGTCGCCGCGCAGGTGCTTGGAGCTCATCACGTCGTAGGCGCCGCCGTAGGCCTTGCGCGTGATCACGGTGACCTTGGGCACGGTGCATTCCGCGTACGCATACAGCAGCTTGGCGCCGTGCTTGATGATGCCGCCGTACTCCTGGCTGGTGCCCGGCATGAAGCCCGGCACGTCGACGAAGGTGACCACCGGGATGTTGTACGCGTCGCAGAAGCGCACGAAGCGCGCGGCCTTGATGCTGCTCTTGATGTCGAGGCAGCCCGCCAGCACCATCGGGTTGTTGGCGACCACGCCCACGCTCTGGCCGTCGAGGCGCCCGAAGCCGATCACGATGTTCTTCGCATGCTCGCGCTGCAGCTCGAAGAAGTCGCCGTCGTCGACGACCTTGTAGATCAGCTCCTTGATGTCGTAGGGCTTGTTGGGGTTGTCGGGCACCAGCGTGTCGAGGCTCATGTCGAGCCGGTCGGGCGCGTCGCCGCTCTTGCGCACCGGCGGCCGCTCGCGGTTGTTGAGCGGCAGGTAGTTGAAGAAGCGGCGCAACATGGCCAGCGCCTCGACATCGTTCTCGAACGCCAGGTCGGCCACGCCGCTTTTGCCGGTGTGCGTGGTGGCGCCGCCCAGCTCCTCGGCGGTGACCTCCTCGTGCGTCACCGTCTTCACCACCTCGGGGCCGGTCACGAACATGTAGCTCGAGTCCTTGACCATGAAGATGAAGTCGGTCATCGCCGGCGAGTACACGGCGCCGCCGGCGCACGGCCCCATGATCAGGCTGATCTGCGGGATCACGCCGCTGGCCATCACGTTGCGCTGGAACACCTCGGCATAGCCGCCGAGCGAGGCCACGCCCTCCTGGATGCGCGCGCCGCCCGAATCGTTGAGGCCGATCACCGGCGCGCCGACCTTCATGGCCTGGTCCATGACCTTGCAGATCTTCTCGGCGTGCGCCTCCGAGAGCGCACCGCCGAAGACGGTGAAGTCCTGGCTGAATACGAACACCAGACGGCCGTTGATCATGCCGTAGCCGGTGACCACGCCGTCGCCCGGCACCTTGTTGTCGGCCATGCCGAAGTCGGCGCAGCGATGTTCGACGAACATGTCCCATTCCTCGAAGGTGCCTTCGTCGAGCAGCAGCTCGATGCGCTCGCGCGCGGTCAGCTTGCCCTTGGCATGCTGCGCGGCAATGCGCTTGCCGCCGCCGCCCAGCCGCGCGGCGGCGCGCTTCTTCTCGAGCTGCTCGATGATGTCGTGCATGGTCTTATGGCTCCTCGGTACGGCGTTCGGTTCAGTTCAACAGATCCATCAATCGGCGCGCCGCCACCGACGCGGCCACGCGGCCGGCGCGCACGTTGTCGCGCATCTCGGGCAGCGCGGCAGCCACCAACGGGTGCTCGCGGAAGCGCTCGTGCAGCAGCGCCTCGATGCGCTCCCACATCCAGGCCTCGTCCTGCTCGCGGCGGCGCGCGGCGAGCGCACCGCTCGTTTCGCGCAGGCGGCGGAACTCGCTCACCGCGGCCCAGAACTCGGCCAGCCCCTCGCCGGTCACGGCCGACAGGCGCAGCACCCGCGGCTGCCAGCGCGCGGCATCGCGCTCGCCCGGGCGGCCCTGCTGATGCATCAGCCGAAGCGACGACGTGATCTGCGCCTGCGCGCGCGTGGCGGCGGCGGCATCGAGGTCGGCCTTGTTGATGGCCACGATGTCGGCCAGCTCCATCACGCCGCGCTTGATGGCCTGCAGGTCATCCCCCGCGTTGGGCAGCTGCAGCAGCACGAAGCAGTCGGTCATGCCCGACACCGCGGTCTCGCTCTGGCCGACGCCCACGGTCTCGACGATCACGATGTCGTGCCCCGCAGCTTCGAGCACCAGCATCGCCTCGCGCGTGTGCGCGGCCACGCCGCCCAGCGTGCCGCCGGTGGGGCTGGGGCGGATGAAGGCATTCGCTTCGGTCGACAGGCGCTCCATGCGCGTCTTGTCGCCGAGGATCGAGCCGCCCGACAGGCTCGACGACGGGTCCACCGCCAGCACCGCCACGCGGTGCTTCAGCCCGATGAGATGCAGCCCGAGCGCTTCGATGAAGGTGCTCTTGCCCACGCCCGGCACGCCCGAGATGCCGATGCGAAACGAGCGGCCCGCCTTCGGCAGCAGCGCGTTCAGCACCTCGTCGGCGCGCGCGCGATGGTCAGGCCGGGTGGATTCGAGCAGCGTGATCGCCTTGGCGATCGCGCGGCGCTGCGGCTGCCCGCTCGCGCCGAGCACGGCATCCACCAGGGCCTGGTCGGCGCTGTCGAGCATCGCGGTCGCCGCGGCGTGAAAACCTATTTGCCCGCCACCGCAGCGCGGATGTGCTCGAGCACGTCTTTCGCGCTCGCGGGGATCGGCGTGCCGGGGCCGTAGATGCCCTTGACGCCGGCGGCGTAGAGCGCGTCGTAGTCCTGCTGCGGGATCACGCCGCCGACGAAGACGATGACGTCGTCACCGCCCTGCTTCTTCAGCTCGGCGATGATCGCCGGCACCAGCGTCTTGTGGCCGGCGGCGAGCGTGGACACGCCCACCGCGTGCACGTCGTTCTCGATCGCCTGGCGCGCGCATTCCTCGGGTGTCTGGAACAGCGGCCCGATGTCGACGTCGAAGCCGAGGTCGGCGAACGCGGTGGCCACCACCTTGGAGCCGCGGTCGTGCCCGTCCTGGCCGAGCTTGGCGATCATCACGCGCGGGCGGCGGCCCTGCACCCTGGCGAAATCGGCGATCTCGCCCTTCAGCTTCTCCCAGCCCTCGGCCGAGTCATAGGCTTTGGCATACACACCGGTCACCTTCTGGATGTCGGCGCGATGGCGCCCGAAAACCGCTTCGAGCGCATCGCTGATCTCGCCCACCGTGGCGCGGGCGCGCACGGCGTCGATGGCCAGCGCGAGCAGGTTTCCCCCGGCGGCCGAGCCGCCGGTTCCTGATGCGCCTGTGCGCGCAGCGTCGGTGAGCGCAGCGAGCGCCGCCTTCACTTTCGCCGCGTCGCGCTTGGCGCGGATGGCTTTCAGCCGCGCGATCTGCTGCTCGCGCACCTTGTGGTTGTCGACCTCGAGGATCTCGAACGCGTCCTTCTTGGTCGGCTTGTACTTGTTGACGCCGACGATCACGTCGGCGCCCGAGTCGATGCGCGCCTGCTTCTCGGCAGCGCTGGCCTCGATCTTCAGCTTGGCCCAGCCCGAGGCCACGGCCTTCGTCATGCCGCCTTGCGACTTCACCTCCTCGATGATCTCCCAGGCCTTGTCGGCCATGGCTTGCGTGAGCGACTCCATCATGTAGCTGCCGGCCCAGGGGTCGACCACGCTGGTGATATGCGTCTCCTCCTGCAGGATCAGCTGCGTGTTGCGCGCGATGCGGGCGCTGAATTCGGTGGGCAGCGCGATCGCCTCGTCGAAGCTGTTGGTGTGCAGGCTCTGCGTGCCGCCGAAGACGGCCGCCAGGGCCTCGATGGCGGTGCGCACGACGTTGTTGTACGGGTCCTGCTCGGTGAGGCTCCAGCCGCTGGTCTGGCAGTGCGTGCGCAGCATCAGGCTCTTGGGGTTCTTCGCGCCGAAGCCCTTCATGATGCGGCACCACAGCAGTCGCGCGGCTCGCATCTTGGCGATCTCGAGATAGAAGTTCATGCCGATCGCCCAGAAGAACGAGAGCCGCCCGGCGAACTCGTCGACGTCGAGGCCGCGCGCCACCGCGCTCTTCACGTACTCCATGCCGTCGGCCAGCGTGAAGGCGAGCTCCAGCGCCTGGTTGGCACCGGCCTCCTGCATGTGGTAGCCGCTGATGCTGATCGAGTTGAACTTCGGCATCTTCTTCGCCGTGTACTCGATGATGTCGGCCACGATGCGCATGCTCGGCTCGGGCGGATAGATGTAGGTGTTGCGGACCATGAACTCCTTGAGGATGTCGTTCTGGATGGTCCCGCTGAGCTGCTCCTGCGACACGCCCTGCTCCTCGGCGGCGACCACGTAGCCCGCGAGCACCGGCAGCACGGCGCCGTTCATGGTCATGGACACGCTCACCTTGTCGAGCGGGATGCCGCCGAACAGGATCAACATGTCCTCGACCGAATCGATCGCCACGCCGGCCTTGCCCACGTCGCCGAACACGCGCGGGTGGTCGCTGTCGTAGCCGCGGTGCGTGGCGAGGTCGAAGGCCACGCTCACGCCCTGCCCGCCGGCGGCGAGCGACTTGCGGTAGAACGCGTTGCTCTCCTCGGCCGTGGAAAAGCCCGCGTACTGGCGGATCGTCCACGGCCGCACCGCATACATCGTGGCCTGCGGGCCGCGGATGAAAGGCTCGAAGCCGGGCAACGTATCGGCCAGCGGCAACTTCGCGGTGTCGGCCGCGGTGTACAGCGGCTTGACGGTGAGGCCCTCGGGCGTGACCCAGTTCAACGCCGACACATCGCCGCCCGGCGCCGACTTGGCTGCCGCCCGGGCCCATTGCTCGAGCGTGCTGTTCGCGAATTCGGCTGCGCTCATCGTGGTCGTCTCCTCGATCGCTTCGCGCGCGGCGGCCGCCAACGGCGGCCTGGGTTGGCGGGCTCCCGGGCTTGCGGGCGTGACCGCATTATGCATAATTATGAATGCAAAACCAAGACCCCCGCACCCAGGCCCCATGGCCCTGACCGACACCCCCGCCCGACCCGCCCTGAGCCCGCGCGCGCTGTACCAGGACGTGGCCGAGCGCCTGCGCCAGCAGATCTTCAGCCGCGAGCTGGAGCCCGGCAGCTGGATCGACGAGCAGAAGCTCGCCGTCGAGTACGGCATCAGCCGCACGCCGCTGCGCGAGGCGCTGAAGGTGCTGGCCGTCGAAGGCCTGGTGACGATGAAGGTGCGCCGCGGCGCCTACGTCACCGAGATGAGCCGCGACGACGTGGCGCAGGTCTATCACCTGCTGGGGCTGCTCGAAAGCGACGCCGCCGCGCAGGTGGCGCGACACGCCAGCGACGCGCAGCGCGCGCAGTTGCAGGCGCTGCACGACCGGCTGGAAAAGCAGGTGAAGCAGCGCGACGCCTTCTTCGCCACCAACGAGGCCTTCCACATGGCCTTGCTCGATGCCGCCGGCAACCGCTGGGCGCAGCAACTGGTGACCGACCTGCGCAAGGTGATGAAGCTCAACCGCCACCATTCGCTGTTCAAGCAGGGGCGCCTGGCAGACTCGCTGGCCGAGCACCGCGCGATCATGCGCGCCGTCGCCGCGCGCGACGCCGACGCCGCGCGCCGACTGATGCAGGCGCACTTTCGCAGCGGGCTCGAGGCGGCGGCCTGACCCCGACTCGCAATAGATCGGCATCGATCCTGTCGCATTCGGGTCTCTGAGGTGATGGCTCGCTCGAGCGTGAGGCTGTATCGTGCGTGCGGTTGCGCGCGCTGCGCCGCGGCCGCGGGCCGTGGGGCCCGTCCGCTCAAACTGCGGCGCCCCGGCCCGCGGGCCGGGGTCCGCTGTGCTGCTCGCCGCCGCAGATTCGCTCCCGGGCCCCACAGCCCACGACCACGGCGCAGCGAACACCACCGAGTCCCGCAACGAAGGGTATTCGAAGCGCTCGGTCGACCTGCGCGACAGGGGGTACCCGCTCGGGGCGATTTATGGATCGGCGAGCAGCGCAAGCCTTGCGGCCCGCGCGCCCGAAGTGCGCGCCTCCACTTCTGACTCGCTGACGATGGTCGAGCGCAGCGGCCGCAGGCCGCGCAGCGAGTTCGGCAGCGGGGCCGCAAGGCCGAGCAGCGCAGCGCAGTCGGCACGCAGTGCCGACCGATCCATCATGAGCCCCGGGCGGCTACCCCCTGTCGCGCCGCGCAGATTCATGCAGGCAGCAGGTACTCTCTATGCGATCGAGCGCGAGTCGGTATGAGTGCCTTCGCCCTGCAGCTGGCGCGGGTTCGGCGGCGCCCCTATGCTCGCGCCATGAACACCCGCGCCCTGCCCGACTTCGCCGCGTTCGAAGCCGAGGCCCGCCGCCGCGGTTTCGACGAAGTGCTCGAGCGCCACTGGGCGCCGAACACGGTGATCGACACCCACACGCACGGCTTCGGCGTCTGGGCGCAGGTGAGTCGCGGCGAGATGTGGCTCACGCTCGGCGGTCAGACGCAGCATCTGAAAGCCGGCGACCAGTTCACCGTGGCCTTCGAGGCGCCGCACGCCGAACGCTACGGCGCCGACGGCGCGTCGTACTGGGTGGCCAGGCGCAACCGGCCCGCTTGACCGTCAGCGCACGACGAGGCGCGGCCGCCCTTCGGCCGCCACCACGGCGCCGATCTCGCGCACCGCGGCAAAGCCGTGCCGCTCGAAGATCGCGATCACCTCGCGCACCGACGCCGCGTCGCATGACACCAGCAGCCCGCCCGAGGTCTGCGGGTCGGTGAGCAGTGCCTTGTCTTCGGCCGCGAAGCCGGCCGGCAGCACGACGTCGGCGCCATAGCCGGCCCAGTTGCGCCCCGAGGCGCCGGTGACGAAGCCCTGCGCGGCCAGCTCGCGCACGCGCGACAGCAGCGGCACAGTCGCCCAATCGATCTGCACCGTGGCGCCGGCGCCGCGCGCGATCTCGAGCGCGTGGCCTGCGAGGCCGAAGCCGGTCACGTCGGTCAGCGCGTGCACGCCGGGCAGCGCGGCCAGGTCCGGGCCCGGCGTGTTGAGCTTGGTGGTGCTGGCGATCATCTGCGCGTAGCCATCGGCGTCGAGTTGGTCCTTCTTCAGCGCCGCCGAGAGCACGCCCACGCCGAGCGGTTTGCCGAGCACGAGGCGGTCGCCCGCCTTGGCGTCGGCATTGCGCTTCACGCGCTTGGGGTGCACGAGGCCCAGCGCCACGAGGCCGTAGATGGCCTCCACCGAATCGATGGTGTGGCCGCCGGCGATCGGGATGCCCGCCGCGCGGCACACCGCGTTGCCGCCTTCGAGGATCTTGCCGATCACCTCGGTCGACAGCACGTTGATCGGCATGCCCACCAGCGCCAGCGCCATGATCGGCGTGCCGCCCATCGCGTAGACGTCGCTGATCGCGTTGGTGGCGGCGATGCGGCCGAAGTCGAACGGGTCGTCGACGATCGGCATGAAGAAGTCGGTGGTCGCGATCAGCGCCTGCTCGTCGTTGAGCTGGTACACAGCCGCGTCGTCGGCCGTCTCGATGCCCACCAGCAGCTGCGGCGGCACCGGCATCTTGGAGGTGCCCTTGAGGATCTCCGAGAGCAGGCCCGGCGCGATCTTGCAGCCGCAGCCGCCGCCGTGCGAGAGCGACGTGAGCCGGACGCCGGCGGGCTTCTCGGGTGCATTCATCAGCGGGTCTCCAGCAGTTCGGCCACGATGGCAAGCAGCGTGGCGCGTTCGCGTTGCGGTTGGAACAGCGGCGCGCGCGCGGCGCACTGCTGCTGCAGCTGCGCGAGCATAGCCGGATCGTCGCGGCAGCGTGCGACGAGCGCGGCAAGCCCCGCCGCGTCGCCGGGCTCGAACACGCCCGCGTAGTCATCGCCCAGCAGCCCGAGGTTGCCGTCGATGCGCGAGGCGAGCACCGGCGTGCCGCTCCTCAGCGCCTCGATCACCGTGTGCGCGCCGCCTTCCATGCGGCTCGCCTGCACCAGCACGTGCGCGCGCTGGATGCGGCGGCGAGTGGCTTCATGCGGCATCGCGCCGAGCCAGCGATAACGCGGCCATCGCGCGGCCCATGCGCGCGCCTGCTCGCCGAGCGCGGGGTCTAGCGCCTCGCCGATGTGGTCGAAGGCGATGTCGCGGCGCGCGGCGAGCGCCTCGGCGGCGGCCAGGTAGGTCTGCGGATCCTTCTCGGCGCGCAGGTGCCCGACCATCAGCACGCGCAGGCACCGAGCGCTCTTGGCCAGGGTCTGCCGCGCGGTGGCCGATTGCAGGCACACGCGCACCTTGTCGCGCAGCGCCTCCGGCAGCCGCCGCGCGCCGAGCGCGTTGAGCACCACGAGCCGGTCGGCCAGCCGCAGTGAGGCCTGCGCGTCGGCATCGCTGTCGATGTCGCGGTAGAGGTCGGTGCCGGTCAGCACCACGATCAGCGGCCGCCGTGGCGCGGCCGCGGCCCAGGCAGCGATCGACGGCGCCGAGCGCCGCGCGTGCAATGCGACCAGCAGATCCGCCGGCTCGCCCTGCCAGCGCGCCAGCAGCGACACCCGATAATCGGCCGACAGGAACCGCGCCCAGCGCGAGGCCGTCTGCCAGTTGCCGTTGTTGGCCGAAGCCAGGGCCGGCGTCACCAGGGCGATGCGCGCGCGTGTCATCGATGAACTCTACTGCGACCCCGACCCCCGCGATCGACGATGCCGATGCCGTGCGGCACGGCAACGCCGAACTGCTCGCGCATGCGCTGGGCGACACGCGCGAGCGGCTGCTGGCGCAGTTCGACGCCTACCGCGCCGCGCTCGGCGCGCGCGGCATGGCGGTGCCGTACACGCCGGAGCTGAACCCGCCGCTGTGGGAGCTGGGGCACATCGGCTGGTTCGAAGAATGGTGGATCGGCCGCAACCCGCTGCGCACCCTGGGCGCGGCCGCGGACCCGCTGGCCGGGCGCGCGGTGCCGCTGCGCGCCAACGCCGACGCGCTGTACAACTCCAGCGCCGTCGCGCATGCGCGGCGCTGGCGCCTGAGCCTGCCCGACACCGCGCACACGCTGGCCGACGTGGCGCGCATCCGCGAGCGCACGCTGGCGCTGCTGGCCGACGCGGGTGACAGCGACGCGGCGCTGTACTTCTACCGCCTCTCGCTCTTCCACGAAGACATGCACCGCGAGGCCTGGGTCTACATGGCGCAGAACCTCGGCTTCGCGCCGGGCGTCGAGGTGATCGAGCCCGCGGCCGCGCCGGCCGACGCCGGCGAGATCGCCATCGACGGCGGCCTGGCCACGATCGGCTCGCCCGCGGGCGGCTTCGCCTTCGACAACGAGCTGCAGCAGCAGGAGGTGGCGCTCGCCGGCTACACCATCGACGCTGCGCCGGTGACCTGGGCGCGCGTGGTCGAATTCGTCGAGGCCGGCGGCTACGACAACGCCAAGCTCTGGAGCCCCGAGGGCTGGGCCTGGCGCAAGCGCAGGACCGCTCCCTGGCCGCGATACCTGGAGCGAGCCGACGACGGCTCATGGTGGCGCCGGCGCTTCGGCGAGCGCGTGGCGCTCGACCTGGCGCTGCCGGCGATGCACCTCACGCATCACGAGGCGCAGGCGTGGTGCCGCTGGGCAGGCCGGCGCCTGCCCAGCGAATTCGAGTGGGAACACGCGGCGCTCGCCCGCGGCGACGCCTTCCACTGGGGCCAGGTGTGGGAGTGGACGGCCAGCCCCTTCATGCCCTACCCCGGCTTCGAGCCGCATCCCTATCGCGACTACTCGCAGCCCTTCTTCGACGGCCGCCCGGCGCTGCGCGGCGGCTCGTTCGCCACCGCACCGCGCATGAAGCACCGGCGCTACCGCAACTACTTCACCGCCGAGCGCAACGATCTCTTCGCGGGGTTTCGCACCTGCGCGGTGTGAGCGCAGCGCATCGCGCGCCGCCTACGCGGCGGCGTGGAACACCGCGAACCAGCGGCGCTCGTCGGTCCAGCAGGTGGTGCGGGCGAAGCCGGCCTCGTGCAGCAGCGCGTCGAAGTCCTCGACGCCGTACTTGTACGAATTCTCGGTGTGGATGCGTTCGCCGGCAGCGAGACGGCGTTCGCCATCGGGCCAGCGCAGCGTGAGCGCGCGCCGCGCCTCGAGGTGCATCTCGATGCGCTGCTGCGCTTCGTCGTACAGCGCCACGTGGCGGAAGTCCTCGATGCGCGCATCGCAGCCGAGCAAGGTGTCGAGCCGCCGCAGCAGGTTGAGGTTGAAGGCGGCCGTGACCTGCAGCGGGTCGTCGTAGGCGAGTTCGAGCACGGCCTTGGGCTTCACCAGGTCGACGCCGATCAGCAGGCCTCCGCCCGCCGCCGCGGCATGCGCCTGGCGCAGAAAGGCCAGCGCCTCGCGCGGCGTGAAGTTGCCGATGCTCGAACCCGGGTAGAACAGCAGCCGCGCCTCGCTGCCCAGCTCGCGCGGCAGCTCGAGCGAGGCCGAGAAGTCCATGCCGACGCCGGCGAGCGCCATCTGCGGGTGGCGGTGCTGCAGCAGGTCCAGCGCGTGGCGCAGGTACTCCACCGAGATGTCCACCGCCACGTAGCGCGCGGGCCGCAGCAGCGCGAACAGCCGCGCCGCCTTCTCGCAGCTGCCGGCGCCGAGGTCCACCAGCGTGCAGCCCGTGCCCGCCTTGGCGGCCATCGCCGCGCCATGCGCATCGAAGATCGCACGCTCGGTGCGCGTGGGGTAGTACTCGGGCAGCTCGGTGATCGCCTCGAACAGGCGCGAGCCCAGCGCGTCGTACAGGAACTTCGGCGCCACGCGCGCCGGCGTTTCGCGCAGGCCGGCAGCCAATTCCGCGCGCACCGCCGCGCTGTCCTCGCGGTAGACCTGAATGAAGCGCGGCGTGTTCATCGATTCCAGTATCCCGGTCGGCAGCAGCCTACGCCCTGCGGGGAATCCAGGTGATATCGCCACATCGCCATCGCGGGTCATCGCGGGTCGTCGCCTGCACGACGGCAGCACCTGTGGTGCAATGCCGCGACCCACTCCGGGAGCGATCATGGGGCTGCGCATCGGCACGGCGCTTCGGTTCGCGGCCGCGATGCTCGCCGCGGCCGTGCTCGCCGGCTGCGGCACGCCCTACGCCACGGTGGACAACGCCGCCGGCGAACCCGTGATGCTGCTCGGCCACGATCCGGTGGCGTACTTCACCGATGGCGCCGCGCAACGCGGCAGCCCGGCACACAAGGTGTCGCTGCCGGGCCGCACCTACTACTTCGCCAGCGCTCGGCATGCCGAGCTGTTCCGCGCCGACCCGGCGAAATACGAGCCGCAGTACGGCGGCTTCTGCGCCAGCGGCGCGGCCTTCGCGGTCAAGCTCGGCAGCGACCCCACGGCATGGCAGATCGAAGGCGGACGCCTCTTCATCTTCGGCGACGTGCTCGGGCAAACGGCCTGGCAGATCGACCCGGCATGGAACATCGCGCACGCCGACGCGCTGTGGCCCACGATCGGCGACCGCGGCTGGCGCTGGCAGTCGCTGCGCGCCTACATCGACAAGGTGCCGCACTACCAGACCGGCGCACAGATCAAGGCCGAATGGGAGCGCCGCCACCCGGGCCAGCGCTGGCCCGCGTACGACCCCGGCGGCATGGTGACCAACCTGTTCCTCAAGCCGCCGGGCTGGCGCGCGGCCGAGGGCTTCGGCCAGCCGGCGCTGGGTTACCCGCCTTAGGCACGTGGCTCAGCTCTTCTTGGCAGCGGCCACCATCTTCGCGAGTTCGTCGCCGCTCTTGTAGTGCGGCACGCGGAAGACCAGCCGCTTGCTGCGCTGGATGAAGCTGTTGCTGCCTTCGACCTCTTCGCTCCAGTACTTGTCGGCCAGCGCGGTGTTGCCCTTCACGTCGAGCTCGAACGCGGCCTTCGAGCCGGCACCGCCGAAGATGTAGAGCTTGCCGTTGTCGATGCGCCAGGTGTCGGCGTCGCCGCCCCAGGGAATGCCGTAGACGAGGCCGTTGGCGCAATAGCCGCCGTACTGCGGGATGTACTTGCGCGGCTCCTGGTCGAACAGCGCCTTGTGCTCGGCGCTGGCGAAGCGGAAGGTCACGCCTTCGTACACGCTCTTGATCTGCGGCGAGCCGAGCGCATGCCGGCCCTGCGTGAAGTACGCGACGACGTCGTGGCCCTTGAGGATCACGCGCTCGTCGCCGCCGTCGGCCACGGCGTTCACGGGCTTGAGCTTGCTCGACGGGTTCTGCGCGATCATCGCGCCGCAGCCGCCGAGGCTCGCGGCCACGAACAGGATGACGAGGCGGCGGGTCCAGGTCCAGGTGTTCATCGGGTCAGTACCTCCACAACGGGTGAAACGAGAGCCGGCCGGGCCGGCACGGCCAGCGCAGCCGGCTCGGCCGGCCAACCGAGCAGCGTGCAGGCGCGACGATAGCGTTCGTGCAGGTCGTGCTCGTCGGCGCCGCCGAGGTGCAGCACGCCATAGCGGTGGCTGCCGAGCCACTTGAAGTCGCGCGCCAGGCCGCGGCCGGTCTTGGGCATCGCCGCCAGCCAGCCGTCGGGGAACGCCGCGCGCCACGCGCGCCGCTGCGCCGCGCCGGGCATCGGTGGCACCGACTGCGCATCGAAGGCGCGGAACACGAAGCTCGCGGCAGCGCCGGCCGTGGCGGCACCCTGCATCGCGGGCCACGGGTCTTCGCCATGCGCCAGCGCCAGCGAGCCGGCGTGCGGGTCGAGGCCGCTCACGCGGCGGTACAGGTCGGCCAGCTGCGAGGCCAGGCGCGGGTTGAACTCGATGACCTTCACGTGGCCGGTGTCGGCCTCGTGGAAGAACTCCATGTTGAAGAAGCCGTGGTCGAAGCCCACGGCCTGCAGGAAGCGCGCGGCGATCTCCTGTGCACGCTGCTGCACGCCGTGCGGCAGCCGGCTCGGAGCCTGGAAGCGCATGAAGGCCTCGGTGCCCGGGTACATCAGCGCGTCGACGACACCGAGCGAGCGCACCTGACCGCGGTGAACCCAGCCGTCGAGGTTGTGCTGCGTGCCGCGCACCGGCGCCTCCAGCATCAGGCCGTGCGCGCTGCCGGCGCTGGGCAGGCGCTCGCGCGCGATGCGCTCGAATGGCTCGACCAGCCGGCGGATGATCCACGCCTCGGCGGGGCCGAAGCGCGTCATCGCGGTCAGCTCGGCGTGGCTGCGCACGGTGCGCGCGAGCACCGAGAACGCCGCCTTGACCGGCTTGACGAAGACCGGGTAGCGCAGGCCCTGCGGGATCGGCTCGCCGTAGCGCGCGGCCAGCGGTTCGAATGCGATGCCGGCCTCGGGGCACACCTGCTGCAACACCCGCCGCGCGTGCAGCTTGTGCTGGCAGGCCAGCACCGCGCGCACCGGCGTGCCGGGCCAGCCCATGCGCTCGGCGAGCATGGCCGCGGCCAGCGCGCCGAACTGCTCGTGGTGCGACACCACCGCGCGCCATCGGTGGCGGCGCGCGCGCCGCGCCAGGCCGTCGACGAAGCGCTGCAGGTCGAACCACGCCAGCCGCAGCTGGCTCGGGAACGTGAACAGGTCGAAGCCGGCGCGGTCGACATCCCATTGCGGCGCCAGCCGGTCGAACGCCTCGCGATCCCAGTCGAAGTTGAACAGCGCCAGCGTGCGTCCGACAGTCATGTGCGGTTCAGCGGCCGGCGTCGTTGAGCGACCAGTCGTAGTCGAGGAAGGTCGGCGTGAGCTTGCCGGCGCGCAGTTGCTCCTGCACCGCCGGGTCGTCGCTGAGCTGTCGGGCGTAGCGCGCGAACACGTCTTCCAACCGGTTGAAGCCCTGGTGGCCCTTCTCGAAATCCTCGCGGAACCACTTGAAGATCGGGCTGACCTCGAGCCGACCGGCGCCGGCGCGGTTGCGCGTGCGGTCACCGAGGAAGCGGCGCATGCCGTCTTCGAGCTGCGCGTCGAGCTTCTCGGCCGTGAAGGCTTCGGGCCGCAGCGCCGGGCAGCCGATGCTCGCGCAGACGATCGCGGTGTGGATGCGCGGATCGGCGTACCGCGGCCGCAGCTGCTCGTGCTCGATCCAGTCGAGGTACCGCGGCTCGCCGAGCAGGCTGAAGAAGCGCTTCTTCCACGGCGAGGCGATCAGCGAGCCGAGGTCCTTGATCGACTTGAGCTTCGGGTACTCGGTGAGGATCAGCTCGACGGTGAACGCGTTGTAGGCGTTGATCAGGAACGCCATCTGCTGCGCCTTGCCGAAGGCGTCGAACTGCGCCGGCGTGACGGCCGAGAACGCATCGAGCACCGACTTCAGCGCTGCGCGGTCGGCGGCCATGCCGGCATAGGCGACGCGGCTTTGATGGCCGTCGGGAAGCCAGCGCACGTGCCTGGCGAGCAGCGCGCCCCAGGCCGCGTAGCCGTGGTCGAAGGCCTGCGCGCGCAGGGGCAGGCCGCAGCCTGCCGCGGCGAGGCCGATCAGCAGCGCACGGCGACGGCGCAGCAACATGGGCATGACGCTCGGGTATACGTCGGCTGCGGCCGCTCTATTCCCGTGCACGACGCCGGGATCCAGCGGCCGGGCCCGAGCTTACCCGCTCCAACGAAGAAGCCGCCTCGCGGCGGCTTCCGGGGTCGACGCGGCGGCGGCCTCAGCGCTGCTCGAGCGGCTTCACGTCGCGGCGCACCGCGCCGGAGTACAGCTGGCGCGGGCGGCCGATCTTGTACTCGGGGTCGCCGATCATCTCGTTGAGCTGGGCGATCCAGCCCACGGTGCGCGCCAGCGCGAAGATCGCGGTGAACAGGCTCACCGGGATGCCGATCGCGCGCTGCACGATGCCGGAGTAGAAGTCGACGTTGGGGTAGAGCTTGCGCGAGACGAAGTAGTCGTCTTCGAGGGCGATCTTCTCCAGCGTCATCGCCAGCTTGAACAGCGGGTCGTTGCCGAGGCCGAGCGCACCCAGCACCTCGTGGCAGGTCTCGCGCATCAGCTTGGCGCGCGGGTCGTAGTTCTTGTAGACGCGGTGGCCGAAGCCCATCAGCTTGACGTTGGAGTTCTTGTCCTTCACCTGCTTGATGAACTCGCCGATCTTCTCGACGCCGCCCTGCTTCTGGATCTCCTCGAGCATGTTCAGCGCGGCCTCGTTGGCGCCGCCGTGCGCCGGGCCCCACAGGCAGGCCACGCCGGCGGCGATGGCGGCGAACGGGTTGGTGCCCGAGCTGCCGCACAGCCGCACGGTGGAGGTGCTGGCGTTCTGCTCGTGGTCGGCGTGCAGGATGAAGATGCGGTCGATCGCGCGCACCAGCACGTCGTTGGGCTTGTAGTCCTCGGTCGGCGTGGCGAACATCATGCGCATGAAGTTCGCGGCGTAGCTCTGGTCGTTGCGCGGGTACATGTACGGCTGGCCGACGCCGTACTTGTAGGCCATGGCCACCAGCGTCGGCATCTTGGCGATCAGGCGGATCGCGGCCACCTCGCGGTGCTTCGGGTTGTTGATGTCGGTGCTGTCGTGATAGAAGGCCGACAGCGCGCCGACGAGGCCGGTCATCACCGCCATCGGGTGCGCGTCGCGGCGGAACCCGCGCAGGAAGAACTGCATCTGCTCGTTGACCATCGTGTGGTTGGTGACGAGCTTGTGGAAGTCCTTCTGCTGCTGCGCGTTGGGCAGGTCGCCGTACAGCAGCAGGTAGCAGGTGTCGAGGAAGTCGCACTTCGTGGCCAGCTGCTCGATCGGGTAGCCGCGGTACAGCAGCTCGCCCTTGTCGCCGTCGATGTAGGTGATCGTCGACTGGCACGCCGCGGTGCTGAGGAAGCCGGGGTCGTAGGTGAACTTGCCGGTCTGCGCGTAGAGCTTGCGGATGTCGATCACGTCGGGGCCGATCGAGCCCTTGTAGATCGGCAGATCCATGTTCGGGCTGCCGTCGGAGAACGACAGCGTGGCTTTGACGTTGGACGGTGTCATGGGGCAGGTTCCTTGTTGCTGTTCGAACTCTACGCCGCTGCGCGCGCCGGCGTGCGCATCAGCGTCAACACCTCGTGAACTTCGGGGCGGTCGAGCTCGCCTTCGGGTTCGCGGCGGGCCAGCAGCAGATCGAGCAGATCGTTGTCGGCCAGATCGGTGAGGGCCTGCAGCCCCAGCGCCTGCCGGGCCGTGATGGATGAACCATGGCGGGCAAAGAAGCGCTCGATCAGCAGGTCGTTTTCGAGCAGGCCGCGGCGGCAGCGCCACTTCAGCCGGTTGAGCGCAGCGGGGTCGAGCGCAGGCTCCATGGCGCCAGGATGGTGCGTCGGCGTCAGATCGCCCGGCGGACCATCGCCTCCTTGATCTTGCCGATCGCCGCCGTGGGGTTCAGGCCCTTGGGGCAGACATCGACGCAGTTCATGATGCTGTGGCAGCGGAACAGGCGGTACGGATCCTCGAGGTTGTCGAGGCGTTCGCCGGTGGCCTGGTCGCGGCTGTCGGCGATGAAGCGATAGGCCTGCAGCAACCCGGCCGGGCCGACGAACTTGTCGGGGTTCCACCAGAAGCTCGGGCAGCTGGTGCTGCAGCTCGCGCACAGGATGCACTCGTACAGGCCGTTGAGCTCGTCGCGCTCCTGCGGCGACTGCAGCCGCTCCTTCTCGGGCGGCTGCGTCTCGTTGATCAGGTACGGCTTGATCGAGTGGTACTGGGCGAAGAACTGCGTCATGTCGACGATCAGGTCGCGCACCACCGGCAGGCCCGGCAGCGGCTTGAGCACGATCGGATCCTTCAGCCGCCGCAGGTTGGTCAGGCAGGCCAGCCCGTTCTTGCCGTTGATGTTCATCGCATCGGAGCCGCACACGCCTTCGCGGCACGAGCGGCGGAAGCTCAGCGTGGGGTCGACCGACTTGAGCTTGATGAGCGCGTCGAGCAGCATGCGCTCGGAGCCGTCGAGCTCGACCTGGATCGTCTGCATGCGCGGCGGCTGGTTCTGGTCGGGGTCGTAGCGGTAGATCTGGAACGTGCGGGTGCTCGCCATCGGCACTCTTTCGAACTTGGAATTCAGGAAGGTCTTGCCGTCAGAGGCCGTGTCGGGGCCGGCGTCGGGGGTGACGGTTGCGTCGGCCATGGTCAGAACGTCCTCACCTTGGGCGGCACCGAATCGACCGTCAGCGGCTTCAGTTGCACCGGCTTGTACGCCAGGCGGTTGCCCTCGGCGTACCACAGCGTGTGCTTCATCCACTCGGCGTCGTTGCGGCCCAGCGGATGCTGCGCGTCGTCGGCGCCGCGCTCGTAGTCCTTCACGGTGTGGGCGCCGCGGCATTCCTTGCGCGCGGCGGCCGAGACCATCGTGGCCTGCGCGCATTCGATCAGGTTCTCGACCTCGAGCGCCTCGACCCGCGCGGTGTTGAAGACCTTGGACTTGTCCTTCAACCCGATGGCCTTGCTGCGCTCGCGCAGCTGGGCGATCCGCGCCACGCCTTCGTCCATCGCGGCCTGCGTGCGGAACACGCCGGCATGCTGCTGCATCGTGGCGCGGATGTCGTTTGCCACGTCCTGCGCGTATTCGCCGCTGGCGTCGCTGTCCAGCCGCGCCAGGCGCGCGAGCGAGCGCTCGGCGGCGTCGGCCGGCATCGGCTTGTGCGCCTTCGCGGCCTTGGCCAGCGCATCGACGATGTGGTTGCCCGCGGCGCGGCCGAACACCAGCAGGTCGAGCAGCGAGTTGGTGCCGAGCCGGTTGGCGCCGTGCACGCTGACGCAAGAGCATTCGCCGACGGCATAGAAGCCGCCCACCACGGCGTTCGGGTTGCCGCCGGCCGGCACCACCACCTGGCCGTGGATGTTGGTCGGGATGCCGCCCATCTGGTAGTGGATCGTCGGCACCACGGGAATCGGCTCCTTGGTGATGTCGACGTTGGCGAAGTTGTGGCCGATCTCGAACACGCTGGGCAGGCGCTTGAGGATGGTCTCGCCGCCCAGGTGCGTCATGTCGAGCTGGATGTAGTCTTTGTTGGGGCCGCAGCCGCGGCCTTCCTTGATCTCCTGGTCCATGCAGCGCGAGACGAAGTCGCGCGGCGCCAGGTCCTTCAGCGTCGGCGCGTAGCGCTCCATGAAGCGCTCGCCGTTGATGTTGCGCAGGATCGCACCTTCGCCGCGGCAGCCCTCGGTGAGCAGCACGCCGGCGTTGTGCACGCCGGTGGGGTGGAACTGCCAGAACTCCATGTCCTCGAGCGGGATGCCCGCTCGCGCCGCCATGCCGAGGCCGTCGCCGGTGTTGATGAAGGCATTGGTGCTGGCGGCGTAGATGCGGCCGGCGCCGCCGGTGGCGAACAGCGTGCACTTGCCTTCGAGGATGTGGACGTCGCCGGTCTCCATCTCGAGCGCGGTGACGCCGAGCACGTCGCCCTCGGCGTCGCGGATGATGTCCAGCGCCATCCATTCGACGAAGAACTGCGTGCGCGCCTTCACGTTCTGCTGGTACAGCGTGTGCAGCATCGCGTGGCCGGTGCGGTCGGCGGCGGCGCAGGCGCGCTGAACGGGCTTCTCACCGTAGTTGGCCGTGTGGCCGCCGAACGGGCGCTGGTAGATCGTGCCGTCGGGGTTGCGGTCGAACGGCATGCCGAAGTGCTCGAGCTCGTAGACCACCTTCGGCGCCTCGCGGCACATGAACTCGATCGCGTCCTGGTCGCCGAGCCAGTCGGAGCCCTTGACGGTGTCGTAGAAGTGGTAGTGCCAGTTGTCCTCGCTCATGTTGCCGAGCGAGGCGCCGATGCCGCCTTGCGCGGCCACGGTGTGCGAGCGCGTCGGGAACACCTTGGTCAGCACGGCCACGTCGAGACCGGCGCGCGCCAGCTGCAGCGAGGCGCGCATGCCGGAGCCGCCGGCGCCGACGATGACGACGTCGAACTTGCGTCTTGGAATCGTTGTGGTCGCCACGATGTTCAGAGTCTCCACAGCACCTGCACCGCCCAACCGGCGCAGCCCACCAGCCAGGCGATCGACAGCGCATGCAGCACGAGGCGCAGGCCGACAGGCTTGATGTAGTCCATCCAGATGTCGCGCATGCCCACCCAGGCGTGCAGCGCGAGCGACAGGATCGTCACGAAGGCGAGCACCTTCATCCACTGCTGCGAGAAGATGCCGGCCCAGCGGTCGTAGCCGAGCTTGCCGCCGAAGATCAGCTGCAGCACCAGCACGAGCGTGAAGGCAAGCATCAGTGCCGCGGTGATGCGCTGGCTCAGCCAGTCGCGCAGGCCGTAGTGCGCTCCGACGGCGATGCGCCGAGAGCCGTAGCTGCTGTTGCTCATCGCCGCTCCTCAGTACAGGCCGAACAGCTTGGCGCCCAGCAGCACCGTGAGTACGAGGCTGACGCCCAGCGTGGCCTTGGCCGACAGATCGCTCTGCTGCATGCTGACGCTGTGCGTCACGTCCATCCACAGGTGGCGCAACCCGGCGACGGCGTGGTGCAGGTAGGCCCAGATCAGCCCGAGCACCACCAGCTTGACCAGCCAGGCCGGCACCCAGCCGATGCCGGCGACGAAGGTGTTGGTGAAGCGCTCGTAAGAGATCTCGCTGCCGAGGCTGACGTCGAGCAGCCAGATCACGAACGGCAGCAGCAGGAACAGGACCGCGCCGCTGACGCGATGCAGGATCGACACGATGCCCGCGATCGGCAGACGGTAGGTGACGATCTGCGTGACGTGGATGTTGCGATAGACCGGGCGTTGTTGGGTCTGTTCTGCCATTGCCTGTGCGTCCCGCGGGTCACGGTGGAAACGGAGGGAGTTTATTTCATCGCCGCCGGCTGACCGGCGCCTTGCAGCCGGCCGGGCGATGTGCCCGCGCCAACGCCCGCTCAGCTCAGCGCGTTGCGGTAATGGTGCGCGTCGGTGCGGTACAGGCCGCGGCGCAGCTCCACCGGGCGCTCGCCGTAGGTGAACGAGCGCCGCTCCACGCTCAGCAGCGGCGCGCCCGGCGCCACGGCGAGCAGCGCCGCCGAGCCGGCGTCGGCCGCCACTGCGCGGATCTTCTCCTCGGCGCGGATCATCTGCACGCCGAACTCGGCCTCGAAGAGCGCGTACATCGGCCCGCTGTAGCCGGCCAGCCGCTCCTGCGTCAGGCCCTTGAACGCGCGCCCGGGCAGCCAGATCTCGTCGAGCACCACCGGCTTGTCGCCGTCGAGCAGCAGGCGCCGCACCAGCACCGCCGGGTCGCCGGCCTTGAGCTCGAGCGCGCGGGCCACGTCGGCCGCAGCGCGCGCGCGCGTGCATTCGAGCAGCTTGCGGCGCATCGGCCGCGCCAGGCCGTCGTCGGGCTGCAGCCGCAGGAAGCGGTACTGCGTGTTCTGCTCGGCATGCGTGGCCACGAACGTGCCCTTGCCCTGCCGGCGCACGAGCAGGTTGCCGGCCGCCAGCTCGTCGATCGCCTTGCGCACCGTGCCCTGGCTGACCTTGAAGCGCGCGGCGAGCTCGAACTCGCTGGGAATCATCTCGCCCGGCTTCCACAGGCCCGACTGCAGATCCTGCGTCAGAAGCGCCTTGATCTGCTGGTACAGCGGGCTGAAGGCCGGGGCGGTGTCGGCGTTCGCCGCGCGGGAGGTCGAGCTCGTGGCCATGGACGCGATTGCAGCACAAGCGCGAAGCGCGGCGCCCGCCGGTGCTCTCTGACGCGAAGCTGACCTCCGCGCAGGCAGGGACAACCCTGAGACTCGCCTACACTTCGGCGTGCACTTCGGCGGCGCCCGCGCGCGGCCGATCCCCCGCGCAAGACCCCCTTCAGTCACCACCCATTTCGGAGCTCCCATGAACAAGAAGCCCGTCCGCGTGGCCGTCACCGGCGCCGCCGGCCAGATCGGCTATGCCTTGCTGTTCCGCATCGCCTCCGGCGAGATGCTCGGCAAGGACCAGCCGGTGATCCTGCAACTGCTCGAGATCCCCGACGAGAAGGCGCAGAAGGCGCTCAAGGGCGTGATGATGGAACTCGAGGACTGCGCCTTCCCGCTGCTGGCCGGCATGCAGGCGCACGGCGCGCCGGAATCGGCGTTCAAGGACATCGACTACGCGCTGCTCGTCGGTGCGCGCCCGCGCGGCCCCGGCATGGAGCGCAAGGACTTGCTGTCGGCCAACGCGCAGATCTTCACCGCGCAGGGCAAGGCGCTCGACAAATCGGCCAGCCGCAACGTGCGCGTGCTGGTGGTCGGCAACCCGGCCAACACCAACGCCTACATCGCGATGAAGTCGGCGCCGGGCCTGCCGCGCAAGAACTTCACCGCCATGCTGCGCCTGGACCACAACCGCGCCGCGAGCCAGATCGCCGCCAAGACCGGCAAGCCGGTGTCGGCGATCGAGAAGCTGTGCGTGTGGGGCAACCACTCGCCGACGATGTATGCCGACTACCGCTTCGCCACCGTCGAGGGCAAGTCGGTGAAGGACATGATCGCCGACGCGGTGTGGAACAAGGACGTGTTCCTGCCCACCGTGGGCAAGCGCGGCGCGGCGATCATCGAGGCGCGCGGCCTCAGCTCGGCCGCCAGCGCGGCCAATGCGGCGATCGACCACATGCGCGACTGGGCGCTCGGCACCAACGGCAAGTGGGTGACGATGGGCGTGCCGTCGAGCGGCGAGTACGGCATCCCGAAGGACATCGTGTTCGGCTACCCGGTCACCACGGCCGCGGGCGAATACAAGATCATCGACGGCCTGGCGATCGACGCCTTCAGCCAGGAGCGCATCAACCTCACGCTGAAGGAGCTGCAGGAGGAGCAGGACGGCGTGAAGCACCTGCTCTGAGCCGGCCGGCGGCTTCGACAGCGACAGCAGCAGCGGGCGGCGCCATGCATCCACGGCAGGTTCTGTTCGCCGACGGGGACATCGCGGCCAACATCCCCGTCTGCGACCACTATTGCGGCGTCGAGGAGCGCATGCGCAAGAGCCTGGCACTGCAGCTCGAGCTGGGGCCGGTGTTCGACGTCACGCTCGACTGCGAGGACGGCGCCCCGGTGGGCGGCGAAGCGCAGCACGTGCGCCGCGTGACCGAGCTGCTGCTGTCGAGCGAGAATCGCTTCGGCCGCGTCGGCGCGCGCGTGCATCCGTTCGACCACGCCTCGTTCGCCGACGACGTGGAGGTGCTGGTCTCGCGCGCCGGCACGCGCGTGTCGCACCTGATGCTGCCCAAGCCGCGCCATCTGCAGGACGTGCAGCGCGCGATCGCGGCGATCGACGACACCGCCCAGCGCCACGGCCGGCACCAGGGCCCGCCGGTGCACGTGCTGATCGAGACCCACGGCGCGCTGCGCGACGTGTTCGCCATCGCCGCGCTGCCGCGCATCGAATCGGTGTCGTTCGGGCTGATGGACTTCGTCTCGGCGCATCGCGGCGCGGTGCCGGCCACCGCGATGAGCGTGCACGGCCAGTTCGAGCATCCGCTGGTGCGGCGCGCCAAGCTCGAGATCGCGGCGGCCTGCCACACGGCGGCCAAGGTGCCCTCGCACTCGGTGGTCACCGAGTTCAAGCACGTCAAGGCGATCCAGGCCGCGGCCGAGCGCGCGGCGCACGAGTTCGGCTTCACGCGCATGTGGAGCATCCACCCGGCACAGATCAAGCCGATCATCGAGGCCTTCGCGCCCACCGTGGCCGAGCTCGACGAAGCGGTCGAGATCATCCACGCCGCGCAGGACGCCCAGTGGGCGCCGATCCGCCACCGCGACGTGCTGCACGACCGCGCCAGCTACCGCTACTTCTGGCATGTGATCGAGCGCGCGCACCGCACCGGCCAGCCGCTGCCGGCCGAGCTGCAGCGCGCCTGGTTCGGCGTCACCGGCTAGCACGTTGGCAGGCTGAAACGCCGATACGTTTTGGCGCTGGCGTCGCGCCGGGCGGGCGACCACAATGCGCGCCATGAACACGCCCCGTACCTCCGGTTCGACTCTCGTGTGCACGCTGGCCTGCGTGGCCGCGCTCGCCGCCGCTGCCGCGGCAGGCGCTGCCGATGCGCCGGCGCAGGCGGCATCGCGGCCCGCCGCGAAGCCCAACCCCGCCGCCCAGCAGCGCGCCGACCGCGCCAAGGGCATGGCGCTGGCCACCGAGACGGTGCAGCGCATCAGCGAGTCGCAGCTCAAGGTGGCCGACCGCGTGCTCACCGGTGATGCGGCGTGCGAGTTCGGCCAGCACGTGAGCGTCGAGCCGCTCGCCGGCCACGCCGGCCACTTCCGCGTGCGGCACAACAAGGCCGTCTACACGATGGTGCCCGAGGACACCTCCACCGGCGCGGTGCGGCTGGAGGACAAGAAGGCCGGCATGGTGTGGCTGCAGATCCCGAGCAAGTCGATGCTGATGAACGCCAAGCTCGGCCAGCGCGTGGTCGACGGCTGCATGCACCCGGAGCAGCGCGCGGCCGTCAGCGCCGTGGAAGGCGCCGCCAAGGCCGCCAGCCAGCCGTAGACCCTGCCGCGCGGCGAACGACCCGCGCATTGCGTGAGATGTGCCACGCGCCATCGCGGGCACGGAATCAATTGGCTACGCCTCATGCCGGGGGCGACTCGAACAATCGGTTCATCTTGCTACCCCTGTAGGAGAACCGAAGCATGACGAGCAAGCACCTGATGACCGCCGTCGCCGCCGTTGCCGCGCTGATGGCCAGCCCGCTGGCGGCCACCGCGGCCGACAAGGCCAAGCACCCCGCGGCCAAGCCGACGGCGCCCGCCGCGCCGCTGTCGGCCGAGCAACTCGCCACCGCCGAACGCGTGCTGACGGGCCAGTCGAGCTGCGAGTTCGACCAGTCGGTCAACGTCGCTGCGGTGCCCGACAAGAAGGGCCACTTCCACGTGCAGTACAAGGGCCAGACCTTCGACATGGTGCCCGAGGCCACCACCACCGGCGCCGTGCGCCTGGAGGACAAGAAGGCCGGCATGATGTGGCTGCAGATCGCCAACAAGTCGATGCTGATGAACAGCAAGATCGGCCAGCGCATGGTCGACAACTGCGTGCATCCGAGCCAGCGCGCCTGATTCCGGGACCCCGCCCGATTTGCCGAGCCCGCCCCTGTGGCGGGCTTTTTCATGGCGACAATGGCGCTCGCGGCCGCGGCCGGTTCGTGATGCCAGCAGCCTTGCCAAGTCTTATATAAGATATATCATCCAGGTAAACCCGAAGCCCCATTCGCTGCGGCGCGATCGGTTCCGTGCCGACCCCGCCGACCCCGAGCCCCTCACCGGAGATCACGATGCTGCAAGCCTATCGACAACACGTCGCCGAACGCGCCGCGCTCGGCATTCCGCCGCTGCCGCTGTCGGCCCAGCAGACCTCCGAGCTGATCGAGCTGATCAAGAACCCGCCCAAGGGCGAGGAGGCATTCCTGCTCGAGCTGCTGACGCACCGCGTGCCGCCGGGCGTCGACGACGCGGCCAAGGTCAAGGCCTCGTTCCTCGCCGCGGTCGCGCACGGCGAGGTGAAGGTGGCGCTGGTGTCCAAAGCCAAGGCGACCGAGCTGCTCGGCACCATGGTCGGCGGCTACAACGTGCACCCGTTGATCGAGCTGCTCGACGACAAGGACGTGGCCGCGATCGCCGCCGCGGGGCTGAAGAAGACGCTGCTGATGTTCGACTACTTCAACGACGTTGCCGACAAGGCCAAGGCCGGCAACGCGTTGGCGAAGGCCGTGATGCAGTCGTGGGCCGACGCCGAATGGTTCACGTCGCGGCCCGAGGTGCCGAAGACGATCACCGTCACCGTGTTCAAGGTGCCCGGCGAGACCAACACCGACGACCTGTCGCCCGCGCCCGACGCGTGGAGCCGGCCCGACATTCCGCTGCACTACCTGGCGATGCTGAAGATGAGCCGCCCCGGCGCGGCGTTCAAGCCCGAGGACGAGGGCAAGCGCGGCCCGATGCAGTTCATCGAGGAGCTGAAGAAGAAGGGTCACCTCGTCGCCTATGTCGGCGACGTGGTCGGCACCGGCAGCTCGCGCAAGAGCGCGACCAACAGCGTGATCTGGGCCACCGGGCAGGACATTCCGTTCGTGCCTAACAAGCGCTTCGGCGGCGTCACGCTCGGCGGCAAGATCGCGCCGATCTTCTTCAACACGCAGGAGGATTCAGGCGCGCTGCCGATCGAGGTCGACGTCGCCGGGCTCGAGATGGGCGACGTGGTCGAGATCCGGCCGTACGACGGCACCATCGTCAAGGGCGGCAAGACCGTGGCCGAGTTCAAGCTCAAGAGCGACGTGCTGTTCGACGAGGTGCGCGCGGGCGGCCGCATCAACCTGATCATCGGCCGCTCGCTGACCGCGAAGGCGCGCGAGTTCCTCGGCCTGAAGGCCTCGACCGCGTTCCGCCTGCCGCAGGCGCCGGCGGCGTCGAAGGCCGGCTTCACGCTGGCGCAGAAGATGGTCGGCCGCGCCTGCGGCATGCCCGAAGGCCAGGGCGTGCGCCCGGGCACCTACTGCGAGCCGAAGATGACGACCGTGGGGTCGCAGGACACCACCGGCCCGATGACGCGCGACGAGCTGAAGGACCTGGCGTGCCTGGGCTTTTCCGCCGATCTCGTGATGCAGAGCTTCTGCCACACCGCGGCGTATCCGAAGCCGGTCGACGTGAAGATGCACCGCGAGCTGCCGGCCTTCATCAGCAACCGCGGCGGTGTGGCGCTGCGCCCGGGCGACGGCGTGATCCACTCGTGGCTCAACCGGCTGCTGCTGCCCGACACGGTGGGCACCGGTGGCGATTCGCACACGCGCTTTCCGATCGGCATCAGCTTCCCCGCCGGCTCGGGGCTGGTGGCCTTCGGTGCCGCCACCGGCGTGATGCCGCTCGACATGCCCGAGAGCGTGCTGGTGCGCTTCAAGGGCCAGATGCAGCCCGGCATCACGCTGCGCGATCTCGTCCACGCGATTCCGCTGCAGGCCATCAAGCAGGGCCTGCTCACGGTGGCCAAGGCCGGCAAGAAGAACATCTTCTCCGGCCGCATCCTCGAGATCGAGGGCCTGCCCAAGCTGAAGGTCGAGCAGGCCTTCGAGCTCAGCGACGCCAGCGCCGAGCGCTCGGCCGCCGGCTGCACGATCAAGCTCGACCAGGAGCCGGTGATCGAGTACCTGAAGAGCAACGTCGTGCTGATGAAGAACATGATCGCCGACGGATACCAGGACAAGCGCACGCTCGAGCGCCGCATCAAGGCGGTCGAAGCCTGGCTCGCCAAGCCCGCGCTGCTCGAGGCCGACAAGAACGCCGAGTACGCCGCGGTGATCGAGATCGACCTCGACGCGCTGAAGGAGCCGGTGCTGTGCTGCCCCAACGACCCCGACGACGCCAAACTGCTCAGTGACGTGGCCGGCACCAAGATCGACGAGGCCTTCATCGGCTCGTGCATGACCAACATCGGCCACTTCCGCGCCGCGGCCAAGCTGCTCGGCGGCCAGCGCGACATCCCGGTCAAGCTGTGGGTCGCGCCGCCGACCAAGATGGACCAGAGCGAGCTGATCAAGGAAGGCCACTACGCCGCCTTCGGCACCGCCGGCGCGCGCACCGAGATGCCCGGCTGCAGCCTGTGCATGGGCAACCAGGCCCAGGTGCACGAGGGCGCGACGGTGGTCTCGACCTCGACGCGCAACTTCCCCAACCGGCTCGGCAAGAACACGAGCGTGTTTCTCGCCTCGGCCGAGCTGGCTGCCATCGCCTCCAAGCTCGGCAAGCTGCCCACGGTGGCCGAGTACCGCGCCGAGATGGGCATCATCGACAAGGACGCGGCGAGCGTGTACCGCTACATGAACTTCGACCAGATCGAGGAGTACGCCGAGGCGGCGCGCGGCGTCACGGTCTGACATCAGCCTGCGCGGGGAAAGAAACGATGCGACTCTCGCGCCGACGGCGTATCCTCGCGGCAGCTTCGAGGACGCGTCTCTCGTCTGGCGCTCCTGGCGAGGGGCTCGGTCGCCACCTCTTCGACCCCCGCTAGGCACGCTATGAGTCTTTCGTTCCGATCGCTCCAGAACCTTGCCGGTGCCACGGCGGTGGCGCTGCTGTTCAATACGTCGGGCGTCGCCTTTGCTGCCGACGCTGCAGTGCCCAGGCACCCTCTGCTGGAAGCGGTGCACAGCATGTATTTGTATGCTCTGTCCGACAAAGTTGCGCAGGTCGCCGGACCGGAGGCCCGTCTTCGGGTTGGTGCTTTCGTTGCTGGTGCGCTCGAGCCCAAACTCAAAGCCCCCAGCGACAAGCCGCAGCTTGCTGGATATCCCAACCCGGCTGTGAATGGCGAGCTGGTCATCAGCAGCATCGTTCCGCCGGTTGCGCTCTACCCGGTGGCCAACGTGCCGGTCTGCGTTGAAAAGGACGGCAACATTCTGGCCACCTATGAGATCACTCCCGCAGGCAAAGTGAACCAGACCCAGTACACCGGCCCGGTCACGACCTCGCCGATGCCGGCCTTCGCGTTCGCCTGCAAGAACCCGATGCTCGCTGCGCGCAACTCGATGCTCGAGGCACTGAGCGCTCAGGCAACGCCGACGCCGACACCCGGCTCGACAACGCGTCCGTAGCCGAGTGCTGCTACTTCGGTCATCGCGATGGCTGGGCCTGGCAGCCCTCTGCTGGGCGGCTTCGTTCCTGGCGGTTGCGCTGCGCCGCTGGTCCTGGGAGCGGGTCTGCTCGCTGGCCTGCCCTCCGTTCATGCCGGTGGAGTTCGTCGAACAGCATCGGCGCGCGATGGACTGGCACACACCGCTCCTGATGGCGGTATTGCCTTTGGCTGTGCTCGGGTGCTGGATCGTCCTGCGGCTGCTGCTGGCCCGACATGATGCGCGCTGATTCCGCTTCGCGTTCGATTGCATAGCAGGTGGTTTCTTCCTGCTGGAGGCCGCGCGGCTCGGCAGGGGGTCGACCGAGCGGTTCGGATGCCCTTCGTCGCGGGACTCGGTGGTGCTCGCTGCGCCGCGGTCGTGGGCTGTGGGGTCCGGGAGCGAATCTGCGGCGCCGAGCAGCGGAGCAGCAAGGGGGAAGTCTGGCGCGTCAGCGCCGGACCGGCGAGCGCGGGCTTTATGCGGCGCCGCGTTCAGCGGCGCTCAGCGAAGTTCGCGTTCGCCGCCCCTTGCTGCGAGCAGCACAGCGGACCCCGGCCCACGGGTCGGGGCGCTGCAGTTTGAGCGCACGGGCCCCACGGCCCGCGGCCGCGGCGCAGCGCGCGCATACCCCGCGCATCACACAGCCCCACGTCCGAATCTGACATCGCCTCAAAGGCCCGAACACGAAAGCGCCCGCGCGATCGATCGCACATCCGCATGAGGCCCAATCGGCCCCGGTCTCGCCTTCTTCCTTCTGATCAATCCGCCGGCATGGCCGCGGCCGCAGGTGTGCCCTGCCCGCTGGCCAGCTCGCGCCACGCCTGCGCCGCCAGCGCCAGCAGCAGCACGCCGGCGATCACCGGCACGAGGTTTAGCAGCCACTGCACCACCACGCCGGCGTCGCCCAGCCAGCGCCGCGCGTACATTGCGAGCAGCAGCGGTGCGAGCACGAGGCCCAGGCGCTTGGCGCCATTGACCGAGCCGTGCAACACGGCCGCGCCGGCGAGCAGGAACAGCGCCGACGCGACGAAGACCACGGTGAACAGCGTCTCGAAGATCGGCGCCGCGGCGCCGAGTGCGCTGCCGCCGAACCGGTACGGCAGCCACGCCAGGCAGCCGATGCCGAGCACCGCGGCGCTCCAGCGCGCGCGCAGCGGCGCGCCGCCGTCGGGCACGTTGCCGGCCACGCCCTTCATCCACGGCAGCAGCGCGATGCACAGCAAGCCGGTGATCGCGTCGATCAGCATCGTCCGCGGGTAGCCCACCGCCTCGGCGGCGATGCCCTGCCAGGTGGCCGAGTACGCGATCGCCAGGTTCATCAGCGCCATGTAGGCGGTGAACTGTGTCGCCGCCACCGCCGGGTTGGTCACGTCCATCATGATCGCCGAGCGCGTGCCGTACATCAGCCCTTGCGCGACGCCGTAGGTCATGGTCGCGACCCACAGCGCGAGCACCAGCGCCGGCGCCGCCACCGGCCGGTTCGCGGCGTTGATGTCCACCGGCATGACCCAGCCGAACTGCTGCAGCTTCCACATCATGTAGACCACCGGCGGGCTCATCAGCGCGAGGTAGATCGCCAGCGTGCGGCGGCGCCCGAACTTGTCGGACCAGTAGCCGCCGATCACCATGAACGCCGCCTGCACGATCGACGACCACAGGTTCATCCACGCCACCTGGTCGTCGTCGAGACCCAGCTCGACCGCGAGGTTCGATTGCAGCGCGAGGCCGAGGCACATCGCGCCGGCCGGCAGCAGCGAGAACAGCAGCCCCGCGAACGCGCCGCGCGTGCCGAGGAACGAACGGAACGCTTCGACCGAGAACTCGCGCATCTGCTGCGCCGCGGCGCGCGCACGCGACACGCCCTGCGCGATCGCGCGCGGCGGGCCGGGCTGCTCGCGCATCGGCAGTGCGACCAGCAGCGTCACCAGCAGGATCGACCCGGCGACGAAGAAGAACGTTGCCTGGAAGCCGGTGTAGCCGGCGAGGAACAGCACGCCCGAACCGCCGACCGCCTGGCCGATCGCCGCGCCGGCGAACATCAGCCCGTTGGCGAGGCCGCGCTCGTCCTCGTGCAGCGTGCTGACGGCCAGCGCGTCGATCGCCACGTCCTGCATCGCACCGAAGCTGTTGTGCACCAGCAGGATGATCGTGAACAGGCCCAGCTGCTCGGGCAGCTTGAGCAGCACGGTCGACAGCAACGTCAGCGCGAGCAGGATCTGCGTGCCGATGATCCAGGCGCGGCGGCGGCCCCAGCGGTCGGACGCGAACACGTCGATCACCGGGCCGAAGGCCCACTTGAAGGCCCACGGCAGGTAGAACGAGCCGACGAAGGCGCCGATCTCGGCTGGCCCAACGCCCTGCCGCCGCAGCTGCGTCGCCACCGCGGTGGCCGCGAAGCCGAGCGGAATGCCTTCGGTGATGTACAGCGCGAAGAACGCCGCGAGGCGGCCGCGGCGCGTGGCCAGCAGGTTGGGCAGTCTCATGGCACAAGTGTCGCAGGCCCGCCGCCGCAGCCACCCCGGGCATTCACCCGCCCCTGCGGGTGCACGCGCCCGCCGTCCCCCCGCTACCAGAAGCCCCGCGTGTCGTCGACGTCGAACTGCAGCTTCACGAAGACCTCGGTGCCGCGCGTGGCCGGAGCCGGACCGCTGCCCGCACGGCTCGCGCCCACGTAGAGCACCGTGCCTGCGCTGCGCCGCCAGCTGTAGGTGAGCGAGGCCACGCGCGAGACGGCGCGCTGCGCCGCCACCGCAGGCTCGGCCTCGCGCTGCAGCGCGCTGCGCTGCACGATCAGGCGCAGATGGCGCTGCGGGTCGAAGTGCCACACGGCCAGCAGCTGCGCTGCCGACTCGTGGTACATGCGCTGGCCCTGATCGTCGAGCCAGGCGTTGGACACGCGAGGCTCGATCTCCAGCGCCTGCAGCGGCCGCGTGCGCACCAGCACATAGCTGCGGCCGCCGCGCCGCGAGCGATCGGCCACCACGTCGGCCAGCGTGCCGATCGACAGGCTCGATTCCACCAGCGGCACCCACGGTGACGGCGTGATGCTGCCCGAGGCGAACAGATAGCGCTCGTGCAGCAGCGGCGCCGCGGCCGACGAACGCACGCGCGTGGCGCCGCGCCACTCCAGCGTCAGCGCGCTGTTGCGCGCGCCGCTCAGGTACAGGCCCGGCGTCGCGTAGCTGCTCACGCGCTCGCCGGTGGCGAGGTCGTCGACGGCGCCGCCGTTGAGGTTGAGCCACAGCTCGTTGAGCCCGGCCACGTGGCGCCAGCCGAAGCCCTGGTGCAGCTCGAGCCGGCGGACGCCGGTCTGGTTGACGAAGCCGCTGTCGTGCCGAAACGCGGCATCGACCTCTTCGGCGGTGGCGTCGAACTGCGTGTCGTCGGTCTTGCGCACCAGCGTGGCATAGAGGCGCGAGCCGCGCTGCGCCGGGCCGGCCGACAGGCCACCGGCCGCATCGGGCAGCGCCGTGGTGTGCGAGCCCAGCCACTGCGCGCGCAGCCGCCACTGATCGTCGATCGACCAGTGCAGGTCGGGGCCGGCGACATGGTTGTCGCCACGATCCTGTTCGTAGCGGCGGGCCACCGCGATGGCGCCGAACTGCACGGCGCCGGCATCGGCGAGCGTGCGCGCCACCACCGCGCGCGAGGCCGGCTGCAGCGCCGAGCCGGTGCCGTAGGGCGCGGGCAGCAGCGTGATGCCGCCGCCGCGGTCGTCGATCGCGAACGCGGTGGTGGCCACCTCGCTCGCGCGCCAGGTGGCGCGTGCGCCCCAGCGCGGCTCGGTGAGGCTGCGGGTGTAGATGGCGTCGGTGGGCGAACGCAGCAGGTCGCTCGACTCGAAGAAGAACGGCCGCTTCTCGGCCAGGTACAGCGCGAACGAGGAGTTGCCGTGCAGCTGCGGCGCGTCGAGGTCGATCTGCGAGAAGTCGGGGTTGAGCGTCGCATCGACCACCAGCTGCGGCACCGGCCGCCACTTCACGTCGAGGCTGGCATCGAAGGCCTTGGCGTGCGGCTGCGCCTGCCCATCGACGCGAAAGCGCTCGCGGCGCAGCGTGGCGCCCGGGCGCAGCGACAGGAACTGATGGCCGCGGTCGACCTCCACGCCTTGCAGCGGCTGCAGCGTCGCGATGAAGCTGGCTGCGTCGTCGGGAATCGGCACCGACGTGATCAGGTGGAACTGCTCGCGCGGCACGCGGCGGCCGACCAGGATGCGCCAGCCTTCGCCCAGGCGATCGCCGTAGCGCAACGACGCGAACGGGATGCGCAGCTCGGCGCTCCAGCCTGCGGCGTCGCGCGCGGTAGCGGCGTCGAAGTCGTGGTCGGGCGCGTAGTCTTCGCTGTCGTCGGCGGCGGTGTACACGCCGTCGGCCAGGCTGCCGCCGGCGTTGACGCGAAAGAACTGCGCCGAGCGCCGCGTGCCGATCGGATCGAGCACGATCAGCACGAAGTCCTGCGTGCGGTCGACGCGGTCGCGGCGCACGATGAAGTCGCGGATGCGCCCGGGCTCGGGGTCGGCGGCACGCACGCCGATCCACAGCGCGTGTGCGTCGAACAGCACGCGCACCTCGGTGTCGTGGCTCGCCGGCGCGCCGTTGCGCGGCGCGGATTCGCGAAAGCGGCGGTAGGCCGGCGCCCGCGACCAGGCGGGCTCGTCGAGCCGGCCATCTAGCCGCATCGCCTCGCCCGCGGCAAGGCGCACGGCCACGACGGGCACCTCGGTGGTCGGCGCCTGCGCAGGCGCAGGCGAAGACGCAGCTGCGGTCGCAGATTCAGCCGCAGGGCCCTGGGCCCGGGCTGCGGCGAGGCACGCCGCGGCCAGCACCCACGCCAGCGCGCGGGCACGCCGGCCGGTCAGGCCGCGGCCGCTTCGCCGACCCATGCGCGCGCCGCGGCCAGCATCGGCTCAGCGCTTCTTCTTCGCGGCGGCCGGCGCCGGCGCTGGCGCCCCGGCACTGCCGCCCTGGCGCAGCGCGTCCGACATGCCCAGCAGCACGCCGCTGACCAGCGCCGTGTAGCTCTCGGCCAGCGTCTGCGCCGCGCGCAGCGAGGCGGCGCGGCCGGTGCGGATGGCGCTTTGCATCTGCGCGGCGAGATCTTCCACCGTCGCGTTGGCCTGCGCGCCCGACAGCGTGCCGCCGGCCTTCATGCGGTCGAGCACCTGCTCCCACGGCCCGGCCAGCTTGTTGCCGGCGGCGCCGGCGGCCGACTTGATGGCGCCGAACAGCAGATCCTCGAACTTCTCGAGGTCGTCCATCGCCTTCTTGAGGTGCTTGTCTTTCAGGTCGGCGCCCTGCCGCACGAACTGCTGCAGCGCTCGCTCGTTGGCCTCCACCGCCTTCAGCAGCGCCTGGTCCATGCCGGCCACCGCGCCGGCCAGCAGCTTCTCGGCGTCGACGCTGGGCAGGCTGTTCTTCATCACGCCGACGCTGGCGGCCTCGCTGACGCGCTTGAGCGCGTCGCGGATGTTCTTGATCGTCAGCTCGCGGCCCTGCAGTGCTGCCAGCGTGGCGCGCGTGACCGCCTCCTTCACCTGCGCGGACTGCGTCGCGCCGGCTGACGCGAACATCGAGACCAGGGCGTCGGGGTCGAATCCGAGTTTCTGCATGGGGCCTCCTCGTGGCGTGGCATGTGGCGTGATGCGCGACGTGCCGCGGCATGCTGCCGTCGCGCACCGCGTGCGCGCCGATGATGCCACCCCGCCCGAGGCCGCCGTTTCGCGGCAAACCCGTATGCGCCCCGGCGCGTCAGCCGATGCAGGTGCGGTTCTTGCCCGTGCGCTTGGCTTCGTACAGCGCCTGGTCGGCGCGTTCGAGCGCGGCATCGAGCGGCTCGCCGTCGCCGTCGGCGCGGTAGGCCGTCACGCCGGCCGAGAAGGTCACGAACACCTCGCGCCCGTCGTGCATGAACAGGCTCGCGCTGAGCTGGCGCTGCAGCTTCGTGAGCAGGGCCTGCGCCTCGTCGGCCGGCATGCCCGGCAGCAGCACCACGAACTCCTCGCCGCCGAAGCGCGCCACATGGTCGGCCGGGCGCAGCCACTGCTTCACCCGGCTGGCCAGCGCCTTGAGCGCGATGTCGCCGGCGGCGTGGCCGAGCGAGTCGTTGAGCTTCTTGAAGTTGTCGATGTCGATCAGGCCGATCGCCATCTGGGCGGCGCCGCCGTCCGCTCGATGTTGGCGTTCGGCATCGAACGCCTGCATCAGGCCGCGCCGGTTCGCCACCTGCGTCAGCGCATCGGTGCAGACTTCGTCTGACAGGCGCCGCAGCTCGCCTTCGAGATCGCGCACGCGCTGCTCGAGCTGCGTGGCGCGGGCATGTTCCGTCGCCAGGCGCTCGCGCGCACCCGACACCACCTGCTGCACCGCGCGCGTCTCGCCCAGCAGCTCCTGCACCACGCCGGTCAGCCCCTGCAGCGAATCGGCGCGCGCGATCGACTCGGCGTGGCGCTGCACCTGGTCGTTGAAGCGGCCGGTGTGGGTGCCCAGCTCGCCCAGCTCGCCGAGCATGCGCTGGAACAGCTGCTTCAGCGCATCGCGCGCCTGCTCGCGCTCGTGCTTGATCTCGCGCTGGCGCTCGCGCGTGGCCTGCAGCAGATCGCCCGCGGCGCGCACGCCGCGCGCCGTGACGCCGCTGGCCAGGCGCTCGCGCATGGTCTCGATCTGCCCGCGGGCCCAGGATTCGTCTTCCGCCAGCTCGCCCAGGCTGTCGGTCATGGCGCGGCACAGCGCGGCCAGCTCGTCGGCCAGGTGCCGGTTGTGCACGAGCACGCGGCGCGCGCGCTCGCACAGCGCGGCGACGCTGGCCACCACGTCCAGCGTGGGCCCGTCGAGCGCGAGTCGGTCGGCCGCTTCGGCGAGCGCGTCGGCGATCTCGCGCGCCGACTCGGGCAGCGCGGCCTGCACCGTGGCGTGCAAGTCCGCCGCCACGCCGGGCCATGCCGCGGCCCGATCGTCGCTCGACGGCTGCGCGGCCGCCGGCAACGAAGGCCCGGCCGGGGCGGCATGCGCGGCGGCGTCCGCTGCCGGTTCGTCCAGCGGCATCGGCGCGCTCGGCTCCACCTCGCCGTCGGGCGAATCGGTCGCCCACGAGGCCACGAGCCGGTCGAGCCGCTCGTGCAGGCGCGCCGCGTCGTTGCGGCTGCCGTCGAGCACGCGCTGCAGGCTCTGCTTCTTGCGCGCGCCGGTCCATTGCTTGCTGCCGCGTTCGAGCGCACGCGCGAGGCGTTCGATCAGCGCCGCCCAGTCGAGCGCCGGCTCGGGCCGGGCCGCCGGCTCGCCCGCCGGCGGCGGCAGCCCGGCTTCCTGCGCGTAGGCGCGCGCGAAGTGCTCGGGCGTGGGCTCGAGCTTGTCCATCGCCAGGCGCCGCAGCGCGGCCTTGGCGATCTGCGCCGGCGGCGCCAGCACCGAGGCGGGGTCCGACTTCATGCCGTGCCGCTATGCCACCGCGCCCGGGCTGAGGCGGCGTTGCGTCTCGCTCGCCTCGAGCGCGCTGGCCTGGCCGATCCACGGCGCGCGCCGCGGCAGCACGGTGGTCTTGAGCCAGACCTCCAGGTCGTCGGGCGGGATCGGGCGGCTGAACAGGAAGCCCTGCATCACGCCGCAGCCGAGGCGGTGCAGCACCTCCATCTGGCGCAGGTTCTCCACGCCTTCGGCGATCACGCGCAGGCCGAGCGACCGCGCCAGCGCGATGATGGCGGTGACCACCGCCGAGCTCTGCGGCGTGATGCCGAGGTCGCGCACGAAGCTGCGGTCGATCTTGACCTCGGAGATCGGCAGCGTCGTCAGGTAAGCCAGCGACGAGTAGCCGGTGCCGAAGTCGTCGATCGAGATCTCGACGCCGATCTCGTTGAGGCGGTGCAGCGACGGGATCACGTTCTGCAGATCGCGCATCAGCCCGGTCTCGGTGATCTCGAGCTGGATCGAGCGGTGCGGCACGCCGTAGGCCGTGACCGCCTGATGGATGTGCTCGACGAGGTCGGAGCGCTCGAACAGGCGGTTCGGCAGGTTCACCGCCACCGAATCGGCGAAGCCGAAGCTCAGCTGCCAGATCTTGGCCTGGCGCGCGGCCTCGCGCACGGCCCATTCCGACAGCGGAATGATGAGGCCGGTTTCCTCGGCCAGCGGGATGAAGTCGCCCGGCGGCACCAGCGTGCTGGCGCGCTGCCAGCGCATCAGCGCCTCGACGCCGACCATGCGCGCCGAGCGCACGTCGATCTTCGGCTGGTAGTGCAGCACCAGCTCGTTGCGCTCGATCGCCTTGTGCAAGGCGCTTTCGAGTTCGAGCTTCTCGCGCCCGCGGCCCGACAGGTGCGGCGTGTACAGCGCCAGCGCGTTGCGGCCGCCGGACTTCACCGAGTACATCGCCACGTCGGCATTGCGCAGCAGGTCGGCCACCGACGCGCCGTCGCGCGGGTACATCGCGACCCCGACGCTGGCGGTGACGAAGCACTCCTGCCCGCCGACGAAGATCGGGTCGCGCATCGACTCGAGCATGCGCCCGGCCACGCGTTCGGCGTCCTGCTCGCTGCTGACTTCGGGCAGCAGCGCGACGAACTCGTCGCCGCCGAGCCGGCCCACCGCCTCGAGCGTGCGGTGGGCGCGCGAGCCCACGGCCTCGAGCGCGCCTTCCATCACCTGGTCGCTGTGGCGCACGCAGCCGCGCAGGCGCCGCGCCACCTCGACCAGCAGATCGTCGCCCGCGGCATGGCCCAGCGTGTCGTTGATGACCTTGAAGCGGTCGACGTCGATCATCAGCAGCGCCACCTGGTGCCCGGAGCGGCGGGCGGCCTCCAGCGCGCGCTCGGCGCGCCAGATCAGCTGGCGCCGGTTGGGCAGGCCGGTCAGCGCGTCGAAGTTCGCGAGATGCCGGATGCGGTCTTCGGCCACGCGGCGGTCGGTCACGTCCTGCACGATGCCGGTGTAGCCCACGCAGTGGCCGGCGTCGTCGAACTCGGGCTCGGCCTCGGCATGCACGATGCGCGTGCGGCCGTCGCGCAGCGTCACCGACACGTCGGTGGCCAGCACCGACGCCGTGCGCGTCACGTCGCGCAGGATGCGCATCAGCCCGTGCCGCTCGCTCACCTGCACCATGTGCAGCAGGTAGCGCAGCGTCATCGCACCATGCGCCGGCAGGCCGAACACGCGCAGCCCTTCGGGCGACAGGCTGAAGCTCTGGGCGCCGGCCGCGCCGCGTCGCCAGTCGAAGCTGCCCATGCGCGCGAGATCCTGCGCGCGGGCCAGCTTGGTCTTGCTGCGCTCGAGCTCCTGCTGCGTGCGCGCGGCACGCAGCAGGTAGTGCAGGCGCCCGGCGAGCAGGCTCCACTGCTGCGACTTGGCGAAGAAGTCCGAGGCGCCGGCCTCGAACGCGCGATGGATCGATTCGTTGTCGTCGAGCCCGGTGAGCATCAGCACCGGCAGGTGCTGCAGCTCCTCGGTGGCGCGCAGCTCGCGGCAGATCTCGAAGCCGTCGCGGTCGGGCATCACGGCGTCGAGCACCAGCACGTCGAAGGCGCGCTGGTGCAGCAGCTTCAGCGCGTCGACGCCGCTGGCCGCCTCGACGACGTCGAAGCCCTGCTCGCGCAGCGCCGCTGCGGTCAGCATCAGCGTGACGAGATCGTCGTCGACCAGCAGCACGCGCGGCTGCACCTGCGGCTCGGCGTGTGCAGCGTCGGAGCGGTAGAGCATCTCGCCGGGGCCGTGCGGAGTCAGGCGGCGAGCAGGTCCCGCACCGCCTGCGCCACGCCCGCGGAGTCGGCCTCCAGGGCGTCGAAGAGCCGTTCCAGCTCGCCGCCGCGACCGGCGGCTGCTGCCTCGGCGCGCGCGCACAGCGCCGAGAACGCGGTGGCGCCCACGCTTGCCGACGAGGACTTCAAGGTGTGGGCCACGCGCCGCAGCACGGCCATGTCGGCGCTCGCGCGCGCCAGGCGCAGCTCGGCGAGCAGGTGCTGCAGCGACTCGGCATAGGTGCGCAGCAGCCGCGTCACGAGCCCGGCGCGGCCACCCGGATCGAGCTCACCCAGCCGCTTCAGCGCAGCCGTGTCGATCACCGGGGGGGTCATCGATGCGGCATCGGCGGTGCCGCCCAGAGCGAGCGCGTGCGACATCGGTGGTCAGTGGCGCCCGGCCGTTGCGAAGCCACCGAGCGCCCCCTCGGGGGGCCGCGAACGCAGTGAGCTCGGGGGCTTCATGTCAATCGAGTTGCTTGGCGGCGCTCAGTGCGCGAAGCACCGAGCGGTTGATCTCGGGCAGCGCGAGCATCGCGGCCTCGGCCGCGGCGCGCACGTCGTAGACCGATTCGGATTCGATTGCCCGCACCAGCTCGAGCAGGCCGTGATAGGGGCCGGCGCGGTCGATCAGCGCCGCGCGCACCGCGTCGGGCACGGGGATCGAGCCCAGCAGATCCGACAGCGGCTGCGCCATCAGGCGGTCGAGCAGCGAGAACACGCCGCAGATGAACGCCTCGCCGCGCTGGTCGGCGTCGGCGGCCGGGCGCACCAGCTCTTCCATCAGCAGGCCGCGCCGCACGGCCGCGAACATGACGGGCTTCATGTTCGGGTCCTTGCTCGCCGAGGCGAGCAGCAGCGCCAGCCAGCGCTTCAGGCGCTGGTAGCCGAGCACCATGATGGCGTGGCGGAACGACGAGATCTCCACGCTCAGCCCGAAGGCCGGCGAGTTGATGTAGCGCATCAGCCGGAAGGCGAGCGTCGGATCGGTCTTGAGCACGGCCTCGAGCCGCTCGGGCGGCTCCTCGCGGTCGACGCGGTTGATCAGCTCGACGATGAACTGCAGCTCGGGCCGGCTGCCGGTCTTGCCGGTGGCTGCGGCCACGTCGTCGATCGGCCAGCCGAGCACGGCGATCGCGCCGCGGTGGAACGCGCCTTCCATGTCGGCCAGCGTGCGCACGCCCGACTGGATGTGCGGGATCGTGCGCGTGACGCCGCCCGGCGCGGGCGTGCCGTCGCGGCGCTCGTCGGCGAGGTCGACGATCGAATAGGCGAAGCAAGGCAGCAGCTCGCGCGGCATCGGCTGCAGCGGGCGGCCCTTGACGAGCAGCGTGCAACCCTGCTTGTGCAGGGCCTGCAGCGCCTGCGTGTGCGCGATGTCGCAGGCCATGAAGGCCGGCACTTCGATCATCAGGTTCGGCGCCGGGCTGCAGTTCATCACCGCATGCAGCATCGACTCGCTGACGATGTTGAGCGATACGCGGCCGCCGTCGACCGGCCAGACCTCGGCCACCGCGGCGAGCAGGTCGGACACATCGGGCTGCGCGTCGGGGCGGTTCGGGAAGACCGTCAACCGGCTGGCCGTGACCGTGCGATGGCGATCGATCATCGGCGAGTAGCCGAGTGCCACCTGGCCCAGCACGGGGTGGTCGTTCATGCGTCTAGGAACCGAGATAGTTGAACAGCGACAAGCGTTGCACCATCGAATACGCTTTCAGAGCGGCATCGTAGCCCGTCTGCTGCTGCTGGAACTCGGAAACGGCGTGCACCATGTCAAGGTCCTCGGCGTTCGATCGCTCGTTCTGCGCACGCAGTCGCTGATCCGCCACACGCGAACCCACGTCGTCGAGGCGGTTGAGCCACGCGCCGGCGTCGGCGCGCCGGCTGCTCATCGCCGCCGTGCTGGCATCGAGGTCGCGCAGGCCGTTGCTCACCGCTTGTGTGACTTGTGTCGCACTTGCCGAGGCGTTGCCGAGCGCGCCCACCATGCGGTCCATCGCGTCGAACAGCGACAGATCGGCGCTGGCCGGCGTGATGTCGAAGCGGTCGCCGTTGGCCGGCGCGCCGGTGATGGTGAAGCTCATGCCGTCGAGCGAGATCGCCTGGCCCGAGACATACGGCACGTTCGCCAGCGCGGTCGCGGTGCCGTTGCGCAGCACCGTGTAGGTGGTGCCGCCGGCGCCGGCGGTGAACTGCACGCTGTAGGGGTCGCCGGTGATCTGCGCCGGCTGCGTCACGCGGCCGGCATCGATCCACGCGCTGCCGGTGCTGGTGGTGGCGGCGGTCACGAACACGCCGTTGCCGCTGCTCGCGCCGAGCCAGGCGCGCTGGCCGTCGGCCGCCAGCGGCAGCAGCTCGTCGCTGGCCGCCTGCTGCGTGCCGGCGGGTGCGACATATTGCACACCGCCCGCGGCGTCGACGAAAGGCGCCTGCCCGATGCCCTGGCCGCCGAAGAGATAACCCCCGGCGCCGTCGCCGCGGTTGGCGATCTTGAGCAGCTGGTCGCGCAGGCCGCGCAGGCGCTCGGCGATGGCCTGGCGCTCGGCGGTGCTGTAGGTGCTGTTGCCGGCCGAAACCAGCAGCTCGCGCGCCTGCTGCAGCAGGTCGTTGGCATCGCCGTAGGCGGCCTCGACCTGCGTCACCGCGGCCCGGCTCGCCTCGAGCGCACGCTGGTCGGCGTCGGCGCGCAGTTCGGCCGCGTGCGCGCGCTCGGCGCGCGCGGCATTGCCGGGGTCGTCGGAGATGCGCGAGATGCGCTTGCCGCTGGTGAGCTGCTCCTGCGCGTCGGCCAGCTCGCGCTGGCGGCGCTGCAGGGTCGAGATGCCTGCTTCGAAGGTGTTCGCGGTGGAGACCCGGCTCATGCTCGATCACTCCCTGTGCATCACTGCGCTGCCTGCAACAGCGAGTCGAAGATCGACTGCGCGATCTGCAGCACCTTGGCCGCAGCCTGGTAGCCCTGCTGGAACTGCATCAGCCGCGCGGCCTCTTCGTCGAGATTGACGCCGGTGCGCGCGCTCAGCGCCTGGTCGGCGCTGGTGGCCACCTGCGTCGAGATGTCGGAGGCGGTCTTCGCGCTCTGCGTGCGCACGCCGATGTCGCCCAGCGCGTCGGCCCAGGCATCGGTGATCGTGCGCCCGCCGGCGAGGCCGCCGGCACCGTTGCCCACGCGGCCGACGATCAGCGCGTCGCGCAGCGCAGCCAGCGCCAGCGCATTGCCGTTGTTCGAGCCGGGGTACTGCGTCTGGCTCACCGTGAACACGTCGCCCGATGCCGGCACGCCGGTGAGCGTCAGCTCGAAGCCGTTGAGCGCGATCGGCTGCCCGGCTGTCCAGGTGCCGGTGCCGCTGGAAACGAGCGCGTTGGTGCTGCGGTCGCGCAGCTCCCAGCTGTAGGCGCCGCTGGCGTTGGTGAAGCTGATCGTCGCGGTGTTCTGCGGGTTGACCGCGGTGCTCACCACGCGCAGCGCATCGACGCTCGCCGTGCCGGTGTTGGCCGTGGCCGCCTGCGCCGCCACGGGTGATGCCGCGGCCAGGGCGCGCGGATCGTCGAGGATGCGCGCCATGGCGTTGGCCGCGCGCGTCACCGGCTGCAGCAGGAAGCGGTCGGTCGCGGCGGGCGCCGGCGTGCCGAGATTGATCCGGAAGCCGTCGACCGTCGAGCCGTCGACCACCGTCTGCGAGCTGCCGTCGGCCAGCCGCGTGAGCACCCACGCGCTGCCGTTGTTGACGAGCGAATACTCGCTGGCCTGCAGCTGCGACGCGTCGGTCACCGTCAGGCCCACGCTGGCCGCGAACGCGCCGCCGGTGGTGCGGGCATTGCTCTGCGCCGGCAACGCCTGCGGCGTGCCCGCCGTGAACAACGCTGCGCCGGTGCCCGGCGGCACGCGCAGGTCGAGGCCGTACGACTGCTGCGCATTCACCGCCGCGCTCACCGCGGCAGCCATCTGTCCGAGCTGCGTGCGCGCATCGACCAGGTCGCTGTCCTGGAAGCGCAGCAGGCCGCCGATCGAGCCGGAGCCCACCTGTTCGTAGGGCAGCGGGCGCACGCCGCTCGCCTCCACGATGCCCAGCGCCATGCGCGAGCTGTCGTAGGTGTCGGGCGTCAGCTGCAGCTTCAGCGCCTGCGCGCCGAGCACGAGCCGCTGGCCACCGCCGACGAACACGCTCGTGGTGCCGTCGTCGGCGGGGATGGTGGTCACCTCCATGTAACCACCCAACTCCTTGATCAGCTGGTCGCGCTGGTCGAGCAGATCGTTGGGCGTGTGGCCGCTGCCCTGCGCCACCGCGATGCGGTCGTTGACCTGCGCGATGTTGGTCGAGATCTCGTTGACGCGCGCCACCGCGCTGCGCAAGGCATCGCTCACGCCGGTCTGGATCGCGTCGAGCTGCTGGCCGGCGTTGGCGAAGCGCGACGCGAGGTCGCCGGCGCGGCTCAGCACCACCTGCCGCGCCGCGAGATCCTGCGGGTGGCTGGCCATGTCGACCACGGCGTTGAGGAACTCGCCGGCCGCATAGCCCACGCCCTGCTCGCCGCCCTGGAACACCTGCTCCAGCCGCGACAGCTGATCCAGCCGCGCGCTGTCGAATTCGGCCTGCGAGCGCGTGACCACGCTCGCGCGCTGCAGGAACTGGTCGAACGCGCGCGCCACCGTCTTCACGTCGACGCCCTTGCCGAAGAAGCCGGCGCCGGTGAACTGGCCCTGCGACGTCTGCAGCTGCACCTCCTGGCGCGAGTAGCCGGTGACGCTGGCGTTGGCGATGTTGTGTCCGGTGGTCTGCAGCGCCGCGTAGTTGGCGGTCATCGCCCGCGTGGCGATCGACATCAGGGCCGAGGATCCCATCGTCTGCTCCCGTGCTGTCGGTTCAACCCTGCTGCAGCCGCAGCGTGGTCTGGATCACGCCCACCAGCTTGTCGGCGTAGCGCGGATCGGTGGCATAGCCGGCGCGCTGCAGGCCCTGCGCGAAGGCGCGGGCGTCGCCGCCGGCGTCGAGCACGGCCTGGTAGCGCGGCTGGCTCTTCATCAGTGCCGCGTAGTCGGCGAACGATTCCGCTGCGCTGGCGTAGGCGCGGAACTTCTGCTGCACGCGCTGCGGCGTGCCGTTGACGTATTCGGTCGTCGTCACCTCGGCCACCGCGCCCTTCCAGCCGGCGCCGGCCTTGATGCCGAAGAGGTTGTTGGCGCTGCTGCCGTCGCTCAGGCGGATCTCGCGCTGGCCCCAGCCCGATTCGTGCGCCGCCTGCGCGAGCATGAACGCCGCCGGAATGCCGGTGCTGCGTTCGGCCTCGCGCGCGGCCGCCTCGTGCTGCTTCACGAACGCAGCCGCGGCCCGGTCGGGGATGCGCGTCTGGCGTTCGGGCTGCACCGCGCTGCCGACGCTGACGTCCAGCACCTGCGTCTTCGGCGCCGCGCCCGGGATCGCGCCCATCTGCCGCTCGAGCTGGCGCGCGATCAGCTCCGACAGCCCGCCCGGCCGCCCCGAGAACTGCATCGCGAGCTGGCCGTCGAGCATCTCGGTGCCGAGCTTGCTGGTCTCGTTGTCGAGCAGGCCCGACTGCATCGTCGCCGCGCGCATGCTCTTCAGCAGCTCCTGCATGAAGATGGCCTCGAACTGTTTCGCCGCCTCCTTGGCCGCGGTCTTCGGATCGCGCGCCGCGTCGTTGCGCAGCGAGGCGAGCTTGCCGGCGTCGGCGGCGAGCCCTTGCGTGGGTGTGAGCGCCATCAGATCACCTCGATCTCGGCGTTGAGCGCGCCGGCGCTCTTCATCGCCTGCAGGATGGCGAGCAGGTCCTGCGGCGTGGCGCCGAGCGCGTTGAGCGCCTTCACCACGTCGGCCAGCTGCGCGCCGGCGGGCAGCTGCATCAGCGTGCCGGCCTGCTGCGCGATCGTGATGTCGGCCTTCTCGGAGACCACCGTCTGCCCGCCGGTGGACAGCGCATTGGGCTGGCTCACCATCGGCGTCGAGCTGATCGTCACCGACAGCGAGCCGTGCGCCACCGCGCAGGCGCCGAGCGTGACGGCCTCGTTCATCACCACCGAGCCGGTGCGCGCATTGAGCACCACCTTGGCCGCCGGCCGCGCCAGCGTGAGCGGCAGGTTCTCGACGTCGGCCAGGAAGGCCACGCGCTGATCGGGTTGCGTCGGCAGGCGCACGCGCACCACGCGGCCGTCGAGCGCGGCGGCGGTGCCGTCGCCCTTGGCGCCGTTGATCACGCGCGCCAGCTCGCGCGCGGTGGCGAAGTCGGCGGCGTTGAGGTCGAGCTGCAGGTACTCGCCGTCGCCCAGCGGCGTGGGCACCGCGCGTTCGACGGTGGCGCCATGCGGCACGCGGCCGGCCGAGAGATGGTTGATCTGCACCTTGGAGCCGCCCGCCGACGCGCCCGCGCCGCCGACCACCAGGCTGCCTTGCGCGAGCGCGTAGACCTGGCCGTCGGCGCCCTTGAGCGGCGTGGCAATCAGCATGCCGCCGCGCAAGCTCTTGGCATTGGCCACCGACGACACGTTGACGTCGATGCGCTGCCCCGGCTGCGCGAACGGCGGCAGCTCGGCGGTGACCATCACCGCGGCCACGTTGCGCAGCTGCATCGAGGTGCCGCTGGGCAGGCTCACGCCCATCTGCTGCAGCATGGCGATGATGCTCTGCGCCGTGAACGGCGCCTGCGACGACTGGTCGCCCGTGCCGTCGAGGCCGACGACGAGGCCATAACCCGTGAGCTGGTTGGGCCGCACGCCCTGCACGGTGGCGACCTCCTTCACGCGAGCGGCGTGCGCTGGGGCGTGTAGAAGCATGAGCACGACGGCGAATGCATTCACCGCAGAGACGCAGAGGACGCGGAGGTCCGCAGAGAACAACAAGGACAAGCTCTGCGCACCTCTGCGCCCTCTGCCCCTCTGCGGTGAATGAATTGCGAACGTCATACCGGCCACAAGCTCATGAAGAAGCGCGACAGCCAGCCCATCGACTGCGCCTCGGCCTGCTGGCCGCGGCCGCGCTGCTCGATGCGCACATTGGCGATCGCGGTGCTCGGCACCACGTTGCCCGGCAGGATCGCGCGCGGGTCGACCTGGCCCGAGAAGCGCAGCACGTCTACGTTGGCGTTGACGCCGATCTGCTTCTCGCCGGTGACGATCAGGTGGCCGTTGGCCAGCACCTTCACCACGCTGGCGGTGATGGTGCCCGAGAAGTCGTTGCTGTTCTCGGTGGTGCCCTTGCCGCTGAAGGTGTTGTTGCTGGTGCCTGCGGCGCTGGCGCGGTTGAACGAGTTGGCCGACAGCAGCGGCAGCGCGGTGACGCCGGCCTCCACCGTGCCGGCCTTGTCGACGGTGCTGGTGGACTTCTGCGTCGCGCTCACCTTCTCGGTGATCTGCACCGTGAGCGTGTCGCCGATCAGCCGCGCGCGATGGTCCTCGAACAGCGGGCGATAGCGGTCGGCCTGGAAGATGGCGCCGTTGCTGCGCGCCGGCGCCGCGGGCGCGGCCGGCTCGACGGCGGGTGACTCCAGCACGTCGATGCGCGGCTGGCGCTGCACCTGCTCCAGCATGCCGCAGCCGGCCAGCACGGCGGCCGCGGCGAGCACGAACGCGAGCCTCGTCACAACTGCCCCAGGCGTTGCAGCATCTGGTCGGAGGTCTGGATCGCCTTCGAGTTGATCTCGTAGGCGCGCTGCGTCTGGATCATCGCCACCAGCTCCTCGACGACGTTGACGTTGCTGGTCTCCACGTAGCCTTGCGCCAGCGTGCCCAGGCCGTTGCTGCCCGGTGCGCCGCTGGCCGGCGTGCCCGAGGCCGCCGTCTCGCCGAACAGGTTCTGCCCGCGCGGATCGAGCCCCGACGGGTTGGCGAAGCCGGCGATCTGCAGCTGGCCCACCGGCTGCGGCGTCGACTGGCCCGGCAGCAGCACGGTCACCGTGCCGTCGGCGGCGATGGTCACGCTCTGCGCGTTGGCCGGAATCGTGATGCCGGGCTGCACCGTGAAGCCGTTGTTGGTGACGATCTGGCCCTGCGCGTCGACCTGGAACGAGCCGTCGCGCGTGTAGGCCACGCTGCCGTCGGGCATCTGGATCTGGAAGAAGCCGTTGCCCTTGATCGCCACGTCGAGGTTGTTGCCGGTCTGCTGCAGGTTGCCCTGCGTGAAGTTGCGCGACATCGCCACCGCGCGCACGCCGAGGCCCACCTGCAACCCGGTGGGCAGCTGCGTCTGCTCGGAGCTGTTGGCGCCGGCCTGGCGCAGGTTCTGGTAGATCAGGTCCTCGAACACCGCATGGCCGCGCTTGAAGCCGTTGGTGCCGACGTTGGCCAGGTTGTGCGAGATGGTGTCCAGCTGCGTTTGCTGGGCCTCCATGCCGGTCTTGGCGATCCACAATGAGCGGAACATGGGCACACACTCCCTTCAGAGTTTGTGTCGATGATCTGCTGTGCCTCGGCGTTGCTTAGCGCGAAAAGCGGGCTGAACTCGGGGCATCTTTCGAGCGTGTCGGTCGGGCTTGGGGAACGCCCTGCGCAGGCTCGGGCGGGGCTGGCGGCCCGGGCATGCGTGCTGCCGGCCCACGCTCGCGGGCAACCACCGCGGACTTCGCATGTCAACTTCTTCAACACCGCCCGTGCCATGCCATCACCGGGGCGACCGCGAATCGGGCCTCCGCCCGCACGCCCGAACCACCAGCCCTTGGGCGCCACCGCGTCGCACGTGCGTGGCGCCGTTGCTGTGGCGTGCAATCCGGGCCGCTGCTCCTGTGGGATCATGATGCATTCCAAGTTCATCGTTGATGCCATGCGTACCGCCGTCACCCTCGACGCCGACGTGCAGCGCCTGTTAAAGGAAGCCGAGCGCCGCACCGGGAGGCCATTCAAGCAGGTGCTCAACGACGCCGTGCGCGCCGCTCTTGGGCGCGACGACATGAAGGTGCCCGCGTTCCGACAACCGGTGTTCTCGCTGGGCCGCGTCAAGATCGATCTCACGAAGGCCGGCGCCCTGGCCGGTGAGCTCGCCGATCAAGACGTGGTGGCCCGTGCAGGCAACAAGCCATGCCGGTGAGGCGCGCCGCAGTGCCTCAGCGCGGCAGGCGGTACCCGCTCGGGGCGATTTATGGGGCGGCGAGAAGCGCAGCGAACGGGTCGGCGCGCGCGGCACGCGCGCGCTTCGTGAACTGACTCGCGGCGACTGTTCGAGCGTAGCGACCGCAGGTCGCGCAGCGAGTTTCGCCGCGCGACCCGTTCGCGAGCATCACAGCGGAGTCTTCGCCGCGGCACGCGGCGAACCGACCCATCATGAGCCCCGGGCGGGTACCGCCTGCCGCGCCGCGCCACGCGGCGCGAATAGCAACGCTGCGCAACGCCTCAACTGCCCGACAGCAGCTTCGCCGCTGCCTGCTCCTTCTCCTGCGCGCTGTGCAGCATCTTCATCTGCTGCTCGAACTGGCGCGCGGCGGCGATCATCGAGATCATGGTCTCGATCGGGCTCACGTTGCTGCCTTCGAGCGCGCCGTCCTGCACGCGCGCGTTGGGGTCGGCCGGCAGGTCGCCCTCGCCGGCGCGGAAGAGTCCGTCGGTGCCGCGCTGCAGCGGTGCCTCGGGCGTCACGAGCTTCAGGCGGCCCACGGCCTGCGGCTTGGCGTTGCCGACGCCGGCGCTGATGGTGCCGTCGGCACCGATCTGCACCTGCGCGTTGGCCGGCACGTTGATCGGCCCGCCGTCGCCGAGCACGGTGAGGCCGTTCTTGGTCACCAGCACACCCTCGGCATTCACGTCGAGCGCGCCGGCGCGCGTGTAGGCCTCGGTGCCGTCGAGCCCCTGCACGGCGAGCCAGGCATTGCCCTTCATCGCCACGTCGAGGTTGCGGCCGGTGGGCATCACCGTGCCGGGCTCGTTGCTGTAGCCCGGCGTGGACTCGATCGCATACACGCGCGTGCTCGCCCCGCTGCCCTGCAGCGGCACCGCGCGGAACGCGGTGAGCTCGGCGCGGAAGCCCGGCGTCGACGCATTGGCCAGGTTGTTGGCCAGCACGTCCTGCCGCTGCATCGTGGCCTTGGCGCCGGCCATCGACAAGTAGATCAGACGGTCCACGCAAGCTCCTGCCAAACCGAGCGGCCACCGCGGATCCGGCTCTGCCGGGCCGCTGGTGGCGCCCCCTCGAGGGGGGGCGGCCGAAGGCCGTTACGGGGGTGGGTCATCAGCGCATGTTGACCAAGGTCTGCATGATCTGGTCCTCGGTCTTGATGCTCTGCGCATTGGCCTGGTAGGCGCGCTGCGCGGTGATCATGTGCACCAGCTCGCCGGTGAGGTCGACGTTGCTCTCCTCCAGCGCGCCCGACTGCAGCACGCCGAGGTTGCCGTTGCCCGGCGTGCCGAGGATCGGGTCGCCCGACGCGTAGGTGCGGCCCCAGCCGTTGTCGCCCAGCGGCTGCAGGCCCTGCGGGTTGCGGAAGTTGGCGATCTCCACCTGCCCGGCCGGCTTGCTCTGGCCGTTGGAGTAGCGCGCCATCACGACGCCGTCGTTCTCCACCGTGATGCTGTTGAGCTGGCCCGGGGCGTAGCCGTCCTGCGTCATGTTGGTCACGCCGAAGTTGGCGCCGTACTGCGACGCGCTGGTCAGGTCGAGCTGCACGCCGGCGATGGCCAGCGTCTGCGCGCCGGCGGCGTTGGTCGAGGCCGGGATGTTCAGCGCCACCGCGCCGGCCGGCGTGGTGGGCGCGCTGCCGTTGGCGGCGAAGGTGATCGTCGTCACCGGCGTCGGCGCGGCGTTGGTGCCGCCCACGCTGGTGCCGTTGGCGGTGATGAACACCTTCCAGCTGTCGGTGGCGGACTTCTGGAAGTAGTAGGTCAGCGCCACGTCCTGGCCCTTGGCGTCGTACACCGTCATCGAGGTGGCGTTGTTGTAGGTGGCCGGGTCGGCGAAGTTGATCTGCGGGCCCGCGGCCGGTGCGGTGACGGCCAGGCGCGAGTCGAGGTTCATCTCGAGCGCGATGTTGGCGGTGGGCTGCGGGTCGATGCCCGAGGTGGGCAGCTGCAGCGGCACCGCGGTGCCGGGCTGGATCACGCCGGTGCCGCTGGCCGGGTAGCCGAGCAGCTTCTGCAGGCTGTTGTTGACGATGTAGCCCTGGCGGTCGACCTTGAACTGGCCGTTGCGCGTGTAGCTCACCGGCGAGTTGCCGTCGGTGACCTGGAAGAAGCCCGCCCCGTTGATGGCCAGGTCCATCGGGTTGTCGGTGGTCATGATGTTGCCCTGCGTGAACTGCTGCGACACCGAGACCAGGTTCACGCCGATGCCGATCTGGTTGGCGCCGGCGCCGTTGAGCGCGGCGGCGTACACGTCGGCGAACTCCGCGCGTGCCGACTTGGCGCCGTAGGTGCCGGAGTTGGCGATGTTGTTGCCGATCACTTCCAGGCTCTTGGCGGTGGCGTTCAGTCCGGAGAGGCCTTGCTGGAATCCCATGGGTGTGTCCTCGGGTTGGGGGCGTTGAGACGGGGAAGGAAAGCGGCGGCTCAGTCGAAGGCCTTGACCTTGTCGTAGGTCGTCGGCCCGGCGTGGGCGAGTTCGAGCACCAGCCCGTTGGCGCCGACGCTCACCGCGTCCACGCGATCGCGGGTGTAGGTGGTGGCAGCCACCGCGGTGGTGCCCAGCGTGGCGGTGATGCGGAACTTCGCGGCCTTGCTCGCATCGATGCCGGCCGCCGGCGTCCAGTCGAAGCTGTGGCGGCCGCTTTGCAGCGCGCCGAGTTCGGTGGTGTCGATCACGCGGCCGGCGCCGTCGAGCACCTCCAGGCGCACGCGGTCGGCCTGCGAGGCGAGCTCGAAGCCGCCGTGGCCGGTGCCGTTGTCGGTGCTGTCGACGACGAGCCGGTTGCCTTCGATCAGCACGTCGTGGCCCACCAGCGCGGCGCCGGTCAGCGCCTGCAGCTGGGCGAACTGCGTGTTCAGCCCCTGCACGGTGGTGTTGAGCTTGTCGATGCCCGAGACGGTCTGGATCTGCGCCATCTGGCTCGTGACCTGCGCGTTGTCCATCGGGTTCAGCGGGTCCTGGTTCTGCAGCTGCGCCACCAGCAGCTTGAGGAAGCGGTCCTCGGTGTTGGCGTTGGCGGTGGTGCTGCCGGTCGAGTTGGCAGCGTTCACGGCGGCGAAGGCGTTGCCGGCGGCGGCGGTGGCGGTGGTGGCGGCCATGATTCAGCCCTTCGTCACTGGCCGAGCTGCAGCGTCTTGAGCAGCAGCGTCTTGGCGGTGTTCATCACTTCCACGTTGTTCTGGTACGAGCGCGAGGCCGAGATCATGTTGACCATCTCCTCGACCGGATTCACGTTGCTGTAGGTCACGTAGCCGTCCTTGTCGGCAGCCGGGTGCTTGGGGTCGTGCACGCGGCGGCCCGGTGTGTCGCTCTCCGAGACCGTGCTCACGCGCACGCCGGCGGCGCCCACGTCGCCCATGGCCTGCGTCTGGAAGGTGACCTGCCGCGCCTTGTAGGCCTGGCCGTCGGGGCCGGCCACGGTGTCGGCGTTGGCGAGGTTGGAGGCCACCACGTTCAGCCGCTGGCTCTGCGCGCTGGTGGCGCTGCCGGCGACGTTGAAGATCTGGAACAGGCTCATCGTTGCTCTCCCTGCAGACGGGGTTCAGGCGCCGCGCATCGGTTGCGGCGTCGGCGCCGGTATCAGCTCTGGCTGTTGGGCTTCATCGCGTCGAGCATGGCCCGCACCTGGGCGTTGAGGAAGCGCAGCGCGGCCTCGTACTTCACCGTGTTGTCGGCGAAGCTGGCGCGCTCGCGGTCCATGTCGACGGTGTTGCGGTCCAGGTTGTCCTGGCTGGCGCGGGCGTACAGCAGCTGCGGCTCGGCGCGCGCGCCGGTGGCCGGCGCGACGTGCCCCGCCTGCGTGGCCGCCATGCCGGCAGCCGCGGCCTGGCCGGTGGCCTCGCGCAGCGCGCGCGCGAAGTCCATGTCGCGCGCCACGTAGCCGGGCGTGTCGGCGTTGGCGATGTTGCTGGCGATCAGGCGTTGCCGCTCCGATCGCAGCACCAGCGCCTGCGCCTGGAAATCGAGCCCCTGGGTCAGGTTGGGCATGTCGGGCCTGTTGACAGTGGTTGACCCATTGTGGAAGTCGCGCCTCGGAACATGAGCGCGAAAAGACCGGCCAAAGCGATGCATTTCGAGCCGCCGCGGCAGCCGCTGCTCACCGACCATGCCGAGCGTGGTCGAGCCCTCGCTGCTGCTGCGCTTTGCTGGCGCGTTCTTCGTCTGCGCCGCACTGGCGCTGGGCGCTGCGCCGGCGCGGGCGGTCGACGAGCCCGCCACCGCAGCCGACTCGGCCCAGGCCGCCCCGCTCGCCGAGCGCGTGCAGCAGTTCGCGCAGCAGGCGGCGCGCGCCGGCGCGCCCGACGTGCGCGTGCAGGTCGATCTGGGCGCGCTCGATACGCGGCTGAAGCTCGCGCCTTGTGCGCGCATCAGCCCATATCTGCCCAGCGGCACGAAGCTGTGGGGCGCCTCGCGCATCGGCGTGCGTTGCGACGAAGGTGCGCGCTGGAATGTCTACCTGCCGGTGCGCGTGAAGGTCTACGCACAGGCCGTGGTGCTGCGCCAGCCGCTGGCCGCCGGCACGGTGATCGAGCCTGCGCACCTGGCGCAGGCCGAGGTCGACCTTGCCGCCGAGCCTGCGCCGGTGCTGCGCCGCGAGGCCGATGTGCTGGGCCGCGCCCTCGCGCGGCCGCTGGCCAGCGGGGCCGCCGTGCGCCAGAGCGACCTGCGGGCGCGCCAGTGGTTCGCCGCCGGTGACGTGGTGCGCATCGTCGCGCGCGGCGCCGGCTATGCCGTGGTGTCCGAAGGGCAGGCGCTCGCGCCGGGCCTCGAAGGCCAGACCAGCCGCGTGCGCACCGAGGGCGGGCGCATCGTCACCGGCCGCGCGAGCGGCCCGCGCCAGCTGGAGCTGACGCTGTGACGGACCGCACGGCGCGCGACCGATGGTTACAGAAGACGCGAAGCTCCCCTTTTTGTGGGGTTCGGGCCCGAAAATCCTGGCCAACACTCAAGTTCCGGGCGATGCGCGCCGATACGCATCCATGACACAGGCGCGCCGTTGCGCCGCGTGGAGTCCACCATGAAGATCGGTCCTCTCGAAAACAAGGCAGCCGTTGCCGGCACCAGCACCGAGCGCAAGCCGGCGGTGGGTCATGGCGGCGGCTCCGGCGCTGCCCGGCCCGAGCCCAGTGCCAAGGTCGAGCTGTCGAGCGCCGGCGCGTTGCTGTCGCGCGCCGAGGCCGACGGGACCTTCGACACGCAGAAGGTCGAGCGCCTGGCCGACGCGATCCGCAACGGCAGCTTCCAGGTCGACGCCGGCGCCATCGCCGACAAGCTGCTCGCCCACGCCAAGGAACTGCTCGGCCGCAGCACGCAGTAAGAGCAAGGCCGCCGATGTCAGCCCCCGCCGCGCGCCTCGCGGCCCAGGAACCCATCCCCGCCGCGGCCCCGATCGTCGCCGCGGCCGACTCGACGCACGACGCCCTCGAAGGCGTGCTGCAGCGCGTGGAGCATCGCCTGTCGGAACTACAGCAGGCGCTGGCCGCGCGCGACATGCCCTGCCTCGAGCTGCATGCCGGCGAGCTGCAGCGTGCGCTGGCCGCAGCCGTGGAGCGCTTCGTGCGCGTTGCCCGCCAGGGCGGCGTGCCGCCGTCGCTGCGCCAGCGCCTGGCCCATGCCGGCGCACGCATCGCCGCGCAGCGCGACGCGCTGGCGCGCGCCACCGCGGCGATGGACCGCGCCCTCGACGTGCTGATGCCCGGCGCCCAACGCGGTGCGCCGCTGTATTCGGCGCAAGGCACGGCCGAGCACCGCTCGAGCGGCACCGCGCTGCAGGCCTGACGACGCGTCGGCTGCGCGCGCGATGCGCGCCCCGATTGCCAGTGCGCGACACGTGTGCAAACATGTGAGAATCGCAACCGTCAGCCACGGCGTGACGCACGGGGATCCTCGAATTGGCACGCGACAGCAAGTCGAGCCGTAGCAGCACCAGGCCTTCACGCAGCACCCGAAACGGTCTCGAGACCGTTCCGTGGCCCCATACCTCGCCGGCCGACGCCGGCCGCCCCATCAACCCGCGCCGCATCAGGCGGCTGTCGTTCGCGCTGGTGCTCGTCGGCAGCGTGGCGCTGGTCGTCGCCATCGCGGCGCTGGTGCCGCTGCTCGGCAGCGCCGACCTGTCGACCGCCGCGCGCGAGCGGCTGCTGATGCTGATGTTCCCGAGCGCGCTGGGCATCGGTGCGCTGGCCGGCCTGGCGATCGTGCAGTGGCGCGCGCGCCGCCTCGCGGCCGACACGCTGCGCAGCACCGCACGCGAGTTGCAGCGCGGTGCCTGGCGTGCGGCGGTCAACCGCATGCGCGAGGAACCCCCCGCCGAGCCCTCGGCCTTCGGCGACCTGGCCAACCAGGTCGAAGGCGTGATGGGCGATGCCGAGCGGCGCTGGCAGGCCCGCGTGGAGCTGTCGCAGGAGTGGTACTGGGAAACCGACGAACGGCACCGCTTGTCGACGCTGTCGGCCGATGCGCCGATGGTCAAGCCGGCCGATCGCGCGCTCGGCGACCTGCTCGGCCGCCGCCACGACGAGCTCGGCTTCATCCACCCGCCCTCCGGCGGCTGGGCCGCCTTCAACCAGATGCTCGACCGGCGCGAGCGCTTGCGCGAGCTGGAATTCGAGATCGACGGCCTCGACGGCCGTGCGCGCGGCTGGGTGGCGCTGTCGGGCCGGGCGCGCTTTCATCGCGACGGCCGCTTCGCCGGCTACGAAGGCGTGGGCCGCGACATCACCGCGCACAAGGAGGGCTACCGCCGCCTGCAGGCGAGCGAGCAGCGCTATGCGGTGCTCGCCGGGCTTGGCGCCGACTGGTACTGGGCCACCGATGCCGATCACCGCTACGTGGACGAAGACGGCGAGTTGCGCCGCCGCTTCGGTGCGCTAGCCGACGCGGTGGTCGGCCGCACGCGCTGGGAGGTGTTCGCCGACGCGCTGCCCGAGGCGCAGTGGCGCGCGCACCGCGCCGACGTCGAGGCCGGCCGCCCCTTCCAGGGCCTGGAGTACGTCGTCAAGCGCCCCGACGGCACGCAGATGTGGGTCACGGTGGCCGGCGCGCCGCGCCACGACGAGAGCGGCCGCTTCATCGGCTACCACGGCGTGGCGCGCGACATCACGCTGCGCAAGAAGGCCGAGCAGATGCTGTTGCTGCACAACCGGCAGCTGCAGTCGGCGGTGGCGGCGCGCACGCGCGAACTCGAGTTCGCCAACCGCGACCTCGAGGCCTTTGCGCGGCATCTCGCGCACGAGCTGCGCACGCCGATCGCCAACGTGCAGGGGCTGGCCGAGCTGCTGCGGCGCCGGCTCGGCACGCAGCTGCTGGCCGAGCATGGCGAGCTGCTCGACCTGCAGGTGCACGCCGCGCAGGACATGATCGCCACCCTCGAGGCGCTGCTCGCGCTGGCGCGCTCGTCGAGCGAGGCGGTGCAGCGCGAGGTGATCGACCTGAGCCAGCTCGCGCACGAGGTGATCGCCGCGCTGCCGGCCATCGAGCGCGTGGCGCCGGTGCATTGGGAGATCGAACGCGGCCTCACGGTGTGGGCCAGCGAATCGCAGATGCGCCTGGTGCTCGCCAACCTGCTCGGCAACGCCGCCAAGTTCACGCGCCGCGTGGCCGCGCCGGTGGTGAGCCTCGGCGCGGCGCTGGGCGCCGGCCGGCAGCTCGTGTACCAGGTGCGCGACAACGGCGCCGGCTTCGACCCGGCGCGCGCGTCGGCGCTGTTCCAGCCCTTCCACCGCCTGCACCGCGACGACGAGTTCCAGGGCACCGGCATCGGCCTGACGATCGTGCAGCGCATCGTGCAGCGCCATGGCGGCCAGATCCGCGCCAGCGGCGAGCCGGGGCGCGGCGCCTGCTTCGAGTTCAGCCTCGGCCAGCGCGAGGCCGGTGCGCCGTTGCCCGCGGTGTCGCAGCCGCAGCCGCTCGACTCCACCATCGCGCCGTCGCGCGAACTGGCGGCGTGATCTGACTCGGTACGGATTTGCGATCGATCGCGTGGATCCTGTCGCGCTCGGGCTTTGAGACGATGGCGGGTTCGAGCGTGAGGCCGCGTGATGCGCGGAGTTTGCGCGCGCTGCACCGCGGCCGCGGGCCGTGGGGCCCGTACGCTCAAACTGCGGCGCCCCGGCCCGTGGGCCGGGGTGCGCTCCGCTGCTCGCAGCAAGGGGCGTCGAGCGCGAACTTCGCTGAGCGCCGCTGAACGCGGCGCCGCATAAAGCCCGCGCTCGCCGGTCCGGCGCTGACGCGCCAGACTTCCCCCTTGCTGCTACGCTGCTCGCCGCCGCAGATTCGCTCCCGGACCCCACAGCCCACGACCGCGGCGCAGCGAACACCACCGAGCCCCACAAAGAAGGGCATTCGAAGCGCTCGGTGGTGCAGCGCGGCAGGGGGTACCCGCTCGGGGCGATTTATGGATCGGCGAGCAGCGCAAGCCTTGCGGCCCGCGCGCACGCAGTGCGCGCCTCCACGTCTGATGTCATCTAGCCCAGACGGGCCGGCCTCCGTTCCGGCAATCTCTCGGAGCTGGTTCGGGTCCGTGGGGGACCCGTCCATGAGAGACGCCGTCAGGAGGCCGACATGCAACTCTACGCCGCCATTGATCTGCACTCGAACAACTGCGTCCCCGCCGTGATGGATGAGGACGGGAGGGTCGTCTTCAGCAAACGAGTCCCGAACCGACCGGCCAGCGCGATCGTCGAGGCATTGGCTCCCTATCGCGAGAACATCGTGGCGGTCGCGGTGGAGTCCACCCCGAATTGGTATTGGCTAGAGCGCACGCTTCGAGAGGCTCGTTTCCAGGTGCAGTTGGTCAACACGGCCGCAGTCGACCAGTACGGCGGCAAGAAGTACGCAGACGATTTCAGCGACGCCAGGAATTTGGCCGATCTGATGCGCATGAAGCGCCTGCCCACGGCCTATATCGCCCCGGAAGACGAACGTGCGCTTCGAGACTTGGCACGCAAGCGCAGCCAGCTGGTTCGTCAACGCACGTCGCAGCTGTTGAGCGCGCACAACCTGATCGCGCGCGACATCGGCGAGCACGTCACGGGCAACTCGCTGAAGACTGTGAATGCGAGCGCCGTCGACAAGATGCCTCTGCTGGCACACCAGAAGACCGCCTTGAAGGCGACGCTGGCGGTGCTGCGTTGCCTGAACGCCCAGGTCGACCGCCTCGAGCGCCAGATCCTCTCGCAGATCCGCTCGCGCGAGGTCTTCCGACGATTGAAGACAGTCAGTGGAATCGGCGACATCCTGGCGCTGACCATCGCGCTCGAAACCGGCGACGTGACCCGGTTCGCCAATGCAGGTAACTACGCCTCCTACGCTCGGATGGTCAAGACCGAGCGGACCTCCAATGGCAAGAAGAAGGGTCAAGGCAATGCCAAGTGCGGCAACCGATACCTGGCCTGGGCCTTCATCGAAGCGGCCCATCACGCCGTCGGCCACGACCCGCTCATCAAGGCCTGGTATCAACGCAAATGCGCCAAGTCCCACAAGATCGTCGCGATGAAGGCCGTCGCACACAAGCTCGCCCGAGCGACCTTTCACGTCATGCTCGACGGCACGGAGTTCGACGTCCGCCGGGCATTCGGCTAGGAAGCACGCTTGTATGGGACAGCGCCGAGGACTGCCGTCGCGAGTCTGGCTTCGAGCCATCCCGTTCTGATTGCAGCCTGGAGCGCTCTCCCGCCTCATTTGAATGGGTTCGTTGCGCCCGTGTCGCGAGTCACCTGAGTGAGGATCGCCGTTCTCGGCGAAGCCATCCATCTGTATCGACCGCCCAAACGGTCGGCCCACGTGAACGCGACAGGGAACAGACGGTCTTCTGGGGCCGCGAATGCGGTCAGGGGCAGGCTGCTTCGCGGCAGCCCCTGCCTTGAACCTGATGGGTGACTGGTGCGCTTCGACGCAACCGACCAACGAAGGCCAAAGAGCACAGCGACCCGCACAGCGAGGGAATGCGCCCGCTACAGCGCAGGAGACTCGTTGTCCTTCTTGACAGAAGGGGCTAATGGGTGACTCGCTGACGATGGTTGAGCGGAGCGAGCGAAGCTCGCGCAGCGAGATGGTATGGACGCCTCCCACCCCGCCAGCGCCGCCTGATCCGTGAGGGGTGGGGTCTCGCATCTGACGGCATCGAGTGCCAAAGTGGAGTTTGGACCAACCACTTGCGAAGGAGACCCCAAGATGAATGCTACGACATATGCGATCGACGTTGCCAAGAATGTCTTCCAGCTGCACTGGGTACAACACGACACCGGCGAGATTCATCGCAAGAAGCTGCAGCGCGCCAAGCTGTTGGACTTCTTCGCCCGCCTGCATCCCAGCCGCATCGTGATGGAGGCCTGCGGCGGCGCTCACCACTGGGGCCGCGAGCTGGGCAAACTGGGTCACCAGGTGCAGTTGCTGCCGCCGCACAAGGTCAAGGAAAGCGCCAGCGGCAACAAGGACGACGCGCGCGACGCCAGGGCGATATGGATCACCGCGATGCACAAGGACGTGCGGCGCGTGCCTGTTAAGAGCGTTGCCCAACAGGCCGAGCTGTTCACCCACCGCGTACGCTCGCACTGGGTGAGCTTGCGCACCGCCACGGTCAATCAGCTCAGGAGCATGCTGTACGAATTTGGCCTCGTGGCGCCCAAGGGCCGCAAGAAGGTAGTCGGCTGGGTCGTTGAGCACCGAGCAGGTATCGAGCAACAGGTGCCGGCGACGATCATTGAGTTGATGGACCAGCAATTGCAGGTGCTGCGTAGCCTGGATGAACGCATAGCCGCGAACGAACGAATGCTGCTGCAGGCGCAGCGCACGGACGAGACTGCGCGCGAGCTTCTGAAGGTGCCGGGCATCGGTCCGCTCACGGCCAGCGCGCTCAAGGCCGAGTTGGGCGACGGCAGCGCCTGGAGGAACTCGCGCGAGTTTGCGTGCTGCCGCGGCCTGGTGCCCGGCCACACCGGCACCGGCGGCAAGGTGCGCATGGGGCCGATCTCCAAGCGCGGCGACCCGTACCTGCGTACGCTGCTGATTCATGGGGCCCGCAATCTGGTGCGCGGGCCTGATCAGCCGCAATGGATCGCCCACATGCTGCAGCGCCGGCCGTTCAATGTGGTAGCCGTCGCGGTGGCCCACAAGCTGGCTCGCATTGCCTGGTCGATCGTCAGTCGCGGCGAGAAGTTCGACCCCGTGCGCGCCTTCGGTGCGCGCCTGTCGCCGGCATAAAACCCGATACCGCCACCGAGGAAGGAGCGAAACAGTGCTTGCGACCGGGTGAGCCACTGACCAACGGATCGGGCAGCGAGCCGCAAGGAGTGTGCAGGCGAGCGCAGGAAGTGATGGCAAAGCGGTCAGACCGTGAGCTGGCAACCTCAGCCGAACTGAGGGCGACCTTCGGGTCAGCCCGCTAGCGAGATCAGAGCCAGCTTCGCGAATGACCATCAGGGCCAGCCCGCGGACTTCGGTCTGCCAGCGCACAGGCCGGATATAAGACCACGATGAACCCGCCGCGTCAGAGCTTCCAACACCCGCTTGCCACCCGGGAGGCGTCCATATAAGTTCGGCAGCGGGGCCGCAAGGCCGAGCAGCGCAGCGCAGTCGGCACGCAGTGCCGACCGATCCATCATGAGCCCCGGGCGGGTACCCCCTGTCGCGCCGCGCAGACCCCTGCAGGAAGCAGGCACCTTCTATGCGATCGATCGCGACTCGGTACTTGTACGCGAGCCGGATGCCGCCGCCGTCGCGGCTCTAGGTCTGCAGCAGACGCAGCATCTCTACCACTGGTGCAGCCGGCTGCGCAGCCGCGCGATCGACTGGCTGTGCAGCTGGCAGATGCGGCTCTCGGTCACGCCGAGCACGGCGGCGATCTCCTTGAGATTCATGTCGTGCTCGTAGTACATGCTCATCACGTGCTGCTCGCGCTCGGGCAGGCGGCCGATCGCCTCGACCAGCGCCTCGCGCATGCGCTGGTCCTGCAGCCGCGCCAGCGGATTGGCCGATTCGTCGCCGGCGTGGCGATCGAGAAAATCATCGCCGTCCTCGCCCGACATGTCCTCCAGGTAGAACAGCTGCGTGCCGCGCACCTTCGACAGCAGCTCCTGGTAGTCGGCCAGGCTCATCTTCATCTCGTCGGCGATCTCGCTCTCGTTGGGCGCGCGGCCCAGGCGCTGCTCGAGCTTGTGCACGGCCGATTCGATCGAGCGCTGGTGCCGGCGGTCGCCGCGGCTCATCCAGTCGCTGCCGCGCAGCTCGTCGAGCATGGCGCCGCGGATGCGCTGCGTGGCGAAGGTCTCGAACTGCACGCCCTGGCTGGCGTCGAAGCGCGACAGCGCGTCGTTCAGACCGATCATGCCCACCTGGATCAGATCGTCGAGCTCCACGTTGGCCGGCAGCTTGGCGATCATCTGGTGCGCGAGCCGGCGCACGAGCGGGCTGTACTGCTTGAGCAGCCCGTTGGCGTCGAATTGGCCCTTGGCGGTGTACATGGCTTGCCTCGGATGCGGTGGGTCGGTGGTCAATGCGATGCGGCCGCCTGGCGCGCGAGCGCTGTCGCGGCTTGCGCGGGTTGCGCAGCATGCGCGGCGGGGTCGGCGAAACCGTCCTGCGCCAGCTGCGCGCGCAGCAGTTGCAGCAAGGCGTCGATGCCACCCGCGGCAGCCGGGTCGAGCACCGCCACGTCGTGGATGGCCGCGCCGAGGAAGCGCTCGGCGCAACTGGCCAGGCTCTCGGCGATGCGCGCGGTGCGCGGCCCCTGCGGGTCGGCCAGCAGCAGCACGTCGTGCGACAGCCAGCCCGGGCGCTGCGCCAGACGCTTGGCCGCCGCATAGGCCTCGGTGAGGCTGCGCGGCGAATCGGCGGCCTGCAGCAGCGGCCGCAGCGGTCGCAGCGCGAACAGGCGGGCCAGATCGCCGGTGCCGGCGTGCACGAGCACCACGTCGGCCTGCGGCGCGGCGCGTTCGAGCAGATCGAGAAATCCGTTGCAGCGGCCATGGCTGTCGACATGGCGGATCGGCAGCCCGCGCGCAGCGAGGTACGACACGTCGGCGGCCATCGGCTCGATGCACGACGCCAGATCGAGCAGCGCCAGCTCGCGTGGCGGCGGCGCGCCGTCGGCGGCGTCGACCACCAGCGTGTGCAGGCCCAGCGCGCCGAAGCCCTGGCACAGACGGTCGATCACCAGCTCGGCGGGCTCGACGAACGGGTTCTGCACCAGCGCCACGAAGCGCCGGCGGCGCTCGGCAAACAGCCGGCGCAACCCGGCAGCCTGGTCGCGCGCGGTGTCGGGGGGAGCGCTGCGCATCGACATCAGGCGTGCAGCGCCGCGGTGCCCGCGCGCGGCTGGGCGGCGAACACGAGGTTGATCTCCGAGGGCTCCACGCGCCATGCCGGGTGCGGCGCCGCGCGCAGCGCGCGCTCGATCAGCGCCGCCGAGGTGAGGCGGTGGAAGTCCTCCGGCACGCGCTGGCCGTTGGCCACGCCGAGCACGCGCAGCTTGTGGCGGATCAGCGCATCGAGCGTCGGCGCGATCTTGGCCGCCTCGTCGATCTTCGAGACGATGGCGCCGCGGCAGCGCGCGGCGGCATAGCCCTGCATCACGTCTTCGATGGTCTCGCCCTGCGAGGCCGCGTTGAGCACGAGGATGCGCTGGATCATGCGGTGCGACAGCATCTCGAGCAGCTCGGCGGTGCGCTCGTCGCGCTGCGCCATGCCGGCGGTGTCGATCAGCACCAGCTTCTTGCCGGCCAGCAGCTCGAGCAGGTCTTCCAGCGACGCGCGGTCGTGCGCGGTGTGCACCGGCACGCCGAGGATGCGGCCATAGGCGCGCAGCTGCTCGTGCGCCGCCATGCGGTAGGCGTCGAGCGTGATCAGCCCGAGGTGCGCGGCGCCGTAGCGCGCGGCGAAGGCAGCGGCGATCTTGGCGGTGGTGGTGGTCTTGCCGACGCCGGTGGCGCCGATCAGCGCATACACGCCGCCCACGTCTTCGAGCACGGGCCCGCCTTCGTCGGTGAGCAGATTGCGTTGCAGAACGGAGGCGGCCCAGGCCATCTCGTCGCTGTTCTGCTGCGGCAGGTGCTCCACCAGCTTGCGGATCAGCGCCGGCGAGAAGCCGGCATCGAGCAGCTTCTGCGACAGCGAGGCCTGGCGCGGGTTGCGCTGCATCTGCTCCATGAAGGCGAGCGCCGAGAAGCGCTCCTCGATCAGGCCCTTCACCGAGCGCAGCTCGTTCATCACCTCGGCGCGCTCGCGCTGGCCCGACGCATCGGCCAGCGACGGCATCGGATCGGGCAGGCGCAGCGCGGTGTCGTGCTGCGGCATCGGCGCAGCAGCGTAAGCCGCGTCGTGCAGCACGGGCGGTGCAACCGGGATCGCCGGCGCGACCGGCACGACCGGTGCTGGCGGTGTCATCGACGCCGTCGGCGTTGCCGGCGGCATCGCGGCCACCGTCTCGGCCGGCGCTGCGGGCGTCTGCATCGCCGCACGGCGGCGGCGCAGCAGCCGCTCGCGCACGTAGTCCTGGAACGACAGCGTGCTCATCGCCAGGCGGTTCACGTCGTGCTCCACCGCGGCGTTCGTCGCGGGTTCGGCCGGCGTGGCCACCTGCTCGATGTGCGACAGCGCATCGGGCGCCATCGCCAGCACCTCGACGCCTTCGGCGCAGGGCTTGGTCGACAGCACCACGGCCTCGGCACCGAGCGAGGCACGCACCAGCGACAGCGCGTCGCGCGAGGTGCGGGCGGTAAAGCGTTTCACGTTCACGTTGCCTCCCGCCGAGCCGTCTCAAGGGAGGCAAGCCCCCCTCGGGGGGGAAGCGAACGCAAGTGAGCTTGGGGGGTCATGTCGTACCTCCGATGATCGAACCGATGCGGATCGAGTGGGTGTCAGGGATCTCGCTGTGCGCCAGCACGCGCAAGCGCGGCGCCGCGCGGCGCAGCAGCCGCGCCATCGCGCTGCGGATCGTGTCGGGCACCAGCAGGCAGGCCGGGTGCCCCATGTCTTCCTGCTGGCGTGCGCTGGCGGCGGCGCCGCGCGTGAGGCTCTCGGCCACACCGGGGTCGAGCGCCGCGCCGTGCGGCGAATTCAGCGCCTGCGACACCAGGCGTTCGAGGTCGGGCTCGAGCGCGATCACGTCGAGCTCGCGCACCGGGCCGTAGATCTGGTGCACGATCGCCGGCGCGAGGTGCAGCCGCACCAGGCGCGCGAGTTCGGCCGGGTCGGTCACCGTGCCCGCATGCTCGGCCAGGCTCTCGACGATGCCGCGCATGTCGCGGATGTGCACGCCCTCGTCGAGCAGCAGCTGCAACACCTTCTGCACGGTGGCGATGCCGACCATCTTGGGAACCACGTCTTCGATCAGCTTGGGAGCGAGCTTGGTCAGGTGATCCACCAGGGCCTGGGTCTCGACGCGGCCGAGCAGCCGCGCGGCATGGACCTGCATCAAGTGTGAGAGGTGGGTCGCGACGACGGTCGCGCAATCAACCACCGTAAATCCGGCCATTTGCGCCATCTCGCGCTGGCGCTCCTCGATCCACACCGCAGGCAGGCCGAACGCGGGGTCGACGACGCGCGTGCCCGGCAGCTGCTGCGTCGCGCCGCCGGGGTTGATCGCCAGCCACATGCCGGGGTAGGCCTCGCCCTCGCCGACCACCGCGCCGCGCAGCGTTAGGCGGTAGGCGCTGGGCTTCAAGTCGAGGTTGTCGCGGATGTGCACCGGCGGCGGCAGGAAGCCCACGTCCTGCGCGAACTTCTTGCGCACGCCCTTGATGCGTACCAGCAGGTCGCCCTGGCGGTCCTTGTCGACCAGCGCGATCAGCCGGTAGCCGACTTCGAGGCCGAGCGAATCGACGGGTTGCAGATCGTCCCAGCTCGCCTCGCCGTTGGGCGCCGGCGCGGGCGGCGGCGCGTCGTCCTGCCGCGCGGCGAGCAGCGCCTTGCGCTTCTTGAGCCACCACGCGAGCCAGCCGATCGCCGTGGCGATCACCAGGAACACGGCGTTGGGCATGCCGGGGACCAGCCCCAGCGTGCCGACGATGGCCGCGGTGACGCCCAGCGCACCCGGCGAATCGAACACCTGCTTGCGGATCTGCGTGCCGATGTCGTGCTGCTTGCCGACGCGCGACACCACCATCGCCGCGGCCACCGAGATCAGCAGCGCCGGGATCTGCGCCACCAGCGCGTCGCCCACGGCCAGCAGGATGTAGCTCTCGCCCGCCTGCGCGATCGACAGCCCGTGCTGCGCCATGCCGATGATCAGCCCGCCGACGATGTTGATCAGCAGGATCAGGATGCCGGCCACCGCGTCGCCGCGCACGAACTTGCTGGCACCGTCCATCGAGCCGAAGAAGTCGGCCTCCTCGCCGACCTCGGCGCGGCGGCGCTTGGCCTCGGCCTCGTCGATCAGGCCGGCGTTCAGGTCGGCATCGATCGCCATCTGCTTGCCGGGCATGGCGTCGAGCGCGAAGCGTGCGCCGACCTCGGCGATGCGCTCGGCACCCTTGGTGACGACGATGAAGTTGATGACCACCAGGATCGCGAACACGATCAGGCCGACGGCGAAGTTGCCGCCGATCAGGAAGTGGCCGAACGATTCGATCACCTGCCCCGCGGCGCCGGCGCCGGTGTGGCCGTCCATCAGCACGACGCGGGTCGACGCCACGTTGAGCGACAGGCGCTGCAGCGTCGTCACCAGCAGCACGGTGGGGAAGGCCGCGAAGTCGAGCGGCCGCACCATGTGCGCGGCCACCATCATCACCATCACGGCCAGCGCGATGTTGAAGGTGAACAGCATGTCCAGCGCCAGCGGCGGCAGCGGCAGCACCATCATCGCGAGCACCATCACGATGAAGATCGGCGCCGTCAGCATCTTGATGGCCTCGGCGCGCGGCCCGATCAGCGCCTGCAGGCGCTGCAGCAGCGCGCTCATGCCTCGCCTCCGGCGCGCGGCCTGCCTTCATGCGGGTCGAGCCCCGCCGGCAGCGCGATGTCGGGCACCGCGGCCGGCATCGGCGAGCGGCCGGCGAGCGCGGCGCGCAGCTGGTACACATAGGCCAGCACCTGCGCCACCGCGGCGAACAGCGCCGCCGGCACCTCGCGGTCGATTTCCACGTGCGCGTAGAGCGCGCGCGCCAGCGGCGGCAGGCGCAGCACCGGCACCTTGGCATCGCGCGCGATGTCGCGGATGCGCAGTGCCAGCAGGTCGGCGCCCTTGGCCACCACGCGCGGCGCGGCCATGGTGGCTTCGTCGTACTTCAGCGCCACCGCGTAGTGCTCGGGGTTCATCACCACGAGGTCGGCCTTGGGCACCTCGGCCATCATGCGCCGCTGCACGATCTCGCGCATGCGTGCCTTGATCTTGCCCTTGATCTCGAGGTTGCCCTCGAGCTCCTTGAGCTCCTGCTTGGCCTCGTCGCGGCTCATGCGCAGGCGCTGCAGGAACAGGTGGCGCTGCAGCGGCACGTCGACCGCGGCAAAGACCGCCAGCGCGCCGAGCAGCAGCGCCATCCCGCTCAGCAGCTGCTCGCCGGTGTGGGCGAGCGCAGTGGGCAGCGGCATCGTCAGCGCGTCGTGAAACGCCGGCACGCGCGCGCCGAACGCCCACACGCCCACGGCGCCGAGCACCACCGCGAGCAGCACCGCCTTGACGGTGTCGATCAGGTGCGCGCTCGACGCCAGCCGCACCACGCCGGCCAGCGGATCGAGCTTGTTCAGCGACGGCGTGAGCGGCTTCCAGGTGAAGTTCCAGCCGCCGGCCAGCACCGCGGCGGCGAGCGACGCCGCGAGCAGCAGCACGCCGGCCGGCACCAGCACCAGCAGCATCTGCAGGCCCTGGCCCGCCAGGCGCTGCAGCATCGGGTCGGTGCCCGCCAGCGCGCGCGCGTCGAAGCGCAGGCCGCCGGCCAGCAGAGCGGTGGCCCAGCGCGCCGCCGGCGCGGCCGCCAGCGCGAGCGCGAGCGCACCCGCCGCCATCGGCAGCAGATGCGCCAGATCGCGCGATCGCGCGACCTGGCCTTCGCTGCGCGCGCGCTCGATGCGGCGTGCACTGGCGGGTAAGTGGCGGTTCTGGGCGTCGGCCATGGCGAAGGGCACCGAAACGTCGATCGGTGCCGGCATCGTGCCGGCGCGGCGGAAAACTCAAGCCCGAAAAGCGGGGCGAAGCACGGCTCTTCTTACAAAACGCGAGCGCCGCGTGCAATGGGCCCACGCCACAGTGCGACTTGCGTCGCCTGCATTGCGTGAACGGCACGCCGCCGTTAGAGTCCGCCGCATGTGCCCGACCCTTCAGCTCGACGCCCCGCGCGCTGCGGCCTGCCAGGCCGCCGCTCGCGCCCGTTGGCCGCGCGGCTGCGCCATGCGCGCCGCAACGGGTACGCACACGCGAGCGCCGGCCGCACATTCCTGAGCCCGGCGATCGCTTCCACCCCTTTTCGCGCAAACCTCTGATCGCCGGGCACCGAAGCCCGCGCATCGGCACGTGTCTTTCGCACGTGCCACCGACGGAGGATTGCTTCGTGAAATCCCTGACCCTGGAGCGCACGCTCACCGAACTCGATCACGTCCGGCTGCAGAACCTCGTGCAGCGCGACCGGCTCAGCGCGGGACCGGCAGCGCAACGCGTGGCGATCGACGACATTCTCGACAGCTGCGCCATCGTGCCGTCGCGCGGCGTCGCGCCCGACGTGGTGACGATGTACTCGCAGGTGCTGGTCGAGGATGTGGACAGCGGCCGGCGCAGCAAGCTCACGCTGTGCTATCCGGCCGACGCCGAACCCGCCGCAGGCTTCGTCTCGGTGCTGTCGCCGGTCGGTGCGAGCCTGCTCGGCCTCACGGTCGGCAGCGTGGCGCGCTGGCTCACGCCGGCGGGCGACGAACGCCGGGCCGAGATCGTGGCCGTGCTGTTCCAGCCCGAATCGAGCGGCGACTACGCGATGTAGCCGCCCGCGCGCTGCGCGCGCGGCGTTCCGATCTGCCCGGAACAAGGAGGGTGCAGATGAGCACACGCTTCACCTCCGTGCTGGCGGCGACCGACCTCGGCACGGCCGGCAACAACGCGGTCCGGCGGGCCGCACTCGTGGCGCGCGCGCACGGCGCGCGGTTGCACATCGTGCATGTGCTGCGCTCGGCAGCGTGGCGGCCGCGGCGCGGCTGGTTTCCAGCGCCGAGCCGCAGCGGGCTCGATACCGCACAGGCACGCGCGGCGCTCGACCGGCTCGCGGCCGAGATCGCCTTCGCGCACGGCATCGGCGCCAGCGTCGAGGTGGCGCTCGGCGATCCGCTGGCCGTGCTGCAGCAGGCGGCGGAGCACGCGGACCTGATCGTGCTCGGCTGGAGCGGTCGCGGCCGCTTCAGGTCGGCGCTGATCGGCTCGACCGCGGCGCGCCTGCTCGCGGGCGGCTGCGGCGTCCCGTCGCGGCCGCGCGCGCTGCTCACCGTCAAGACACCAGTATCCGGGCCGTACCGGCGCGCGCTGGTGCCGGTGGATTTCACCGCCGCCTCGGACGCCGCGTTGTGGGCCGCCGACGCCATGGCGCGCGACGCCGCGCTGCACGTCTTCCACGCGATTGCCGCGCCGCGCGAAGCGGTGCTGCACGCCGCCCACGTGCCCGAGCGCCTCGTGCGCGCAGCGCGCCTGCGCCAGGAGGCCGGCGCATGCGCGCGCATGCGGCGCCGGGCCGCACGCATCGGCCTGGACCCCACACGCATGGCGTTCAGCGCCGATCACGGACCCGCCGTGCGCGCAACCTTGCACCAGGCGCGCACGCTCGGCGTCGACCTGATCGTGGCCGGCAAGCGCGAGCCGACCATCGTGGACAGCTTCGCGCAGGGCAGCGTCAGCCGCGGCGTGCTGTCGCTGTGCGGCTGCGACATGCTGATCGTGCCGCGCCCGGGCGGGCAGACCGCAGAGCGACCGGCGCCCCTGACAGTCGCGCCCCCGCTGCAGGTCGAAGTTGTCGCCGCTCGAACCGGCACGCCTCTCGCGCCGGCGCGCTCGATTGCGTAGCCGGCGCGCGCAACCGAGCCATTGCGTCGGTGGACCAGCAACATCTCCCTCTCCCGGCGCGGAGAGGGCCGGGGTGAGGGGGCGCGCAGCACCCCCTGCCGGCCGCGCCCGTCAGAACCCCAGGCTGGCCAGCAGGTCGTCGACCTCGCTCTGGTTCTTGACCACGTCGCTGCGCAGCTCGGGGTCGACCACCGGGCCGTGCAGCACGTGCGTGTCGATCTTCACGCGCTGCTCGGGCGGCACCACCTGCACCAGCAGCTTCACGAGGCTGTCTTCGAGATCGGTGGCCAGCGCCACCACCTTGGCCACCACCTGGCCGGTGAGATCGTGGAAGTCCTGCGCCAGCATGATGTCGGTGAGGTGCTGGTCGATCAGCTTGGTGCGGCGCTCGACGTCGCCCACGAAGTTGAGCACCGCGCCGGAAGCCACCGCGCGCACCGGGTCGGCGGTGAGCGCGCCGGCCAGATCGCGCGTCTCGGTCATGATGCGCGCATGCTCGGCCTTGGCATGGTCCACCGAGTCGAGCACCTTCTCGGCCGCGCGCGTGGTCTTCTCGGCGATGTACTCGAGGCGGCTGCGCGCGTCGGGCAGGCCGTCGGCGGCGAGCTGCAGCTTGGGCATCACGCCGAGCTGCTGCAGCGTGTCGTGCAGCATGCGGGTGATCGAGCCGAGCTGCTGGAACACCTCGGGCGAGGTGGTCACCGGGGCCTGGGGCATCAGGGCCGTGAGGTCTTCCATCTTCATGTTGGGGTGCTCCCGGTGCGCAGGCGTCAGGCCGTGGCGGTGATCTTCTGGATGATCTTGGTGACCTTCTCTTCGAGCGTGGCCTTGGTGAACGGCTTGACGATGTAGCCCGCCGCCCCGCCCTGCGCGGCGGCGACGATGTCGTCCTTGCGCGCCTCGGCGGTGACCATCAGCACCGGCACGTGCTTGAGGCTGTCGTCGGCCTTGACGGCCTTGAGCAGCTCGAAGCCGTTCATGTTGGGCATGTTGATGTCGCAGACCACGAAGTCGAACTTCGTGTTCTTCATCATGTTCAGCGCCACGGCACCGTCTTCGGCCTCCTCGGCGTTGAGGCAGCCCATCTCCTTGAGCAGGCCGCGCACGATGCGCCGCATCGTGGAGAAATCGTCGACGATCAGGAACTTCAGGTCGGTGGGGGTGCTCATGGCGATCCTCGGTGGGCCCTCGCGGCGGGCGCCGGCTCTCTGCGGACTTATCGTCCGACCATCGGCTGACTTGAGACCAGCGTCGGCTTCTCCGGCCTGATCGACGGTTCGGCCGCCTCGCCGGCATCGAGCTGCGGGCGGAATACGCGTTCCTCGGCCTCGCGGTTCATCACCACGATGCTGATGCGGCGGTTGCCCGGATCGGTCGGCTGCTCGCGGTTGATCAGCTGGCTGGCGGCCAGGCCCTGCACGCGCAGCACGCGGTCTTCGGTCAGGCCGCCGGCCACCAGCTCGCGCCGCGAGGCGTTGGCGCGGTCCGACGAGAGCTCCCAGTTGCTGTAGCCGCGTTCGCCGCCGGAAAACGGCGCGGCGTCGGTGTGGCCCTCGAGCGTGAGGCGGTTGGGCACTTCGGCGAGCACCGAGCCGATGGCGTGCAGCAGGGCCTGCATGTGCGGCTTCACGACGGCCGAGCCGCTGTCGAACATGGCACGGTTGAGTTCGTCGACGATCTGGATGCGCAATCCGTCACGCGTCATGTCGAGGCGGATCTGCGAGCTGTAGGGCGCGAGGCCGGGGTTGTTGCGCAGCTCGTCTTCGAGCCGGTCCTGCAGCGCGCGCAGGCGCGCCGCCTCGGCGCGGATCTGTTCCTGCTTGAGCGCCTGGAGATTGAAGGTGCGCGGCGGCGCCTCGACCTCGCCCTGCTTGACCTGGCCGGTGCTGCGCGTGAGATCCTTGCCGCCGCCCTTGACCACGCTCGACGAATCGCCCGAGCCCGAGCCGCCCATCAGCGCCACCTTGAGCGGCGACTGGAAGTAGTCGGCGATGCCCTTCTTGTCGCCCTCGGTGGTCGAGCCGAGCAGCCACATCAGCAGGAAGAACGCCATCATCGCGGTCACGAAGTCGGCGTAGGCGATCTTCCACGCGCCGCCATGGTGAGCATGGCCGCCCTTCTTGATCTTCTTGACGATGATCGGCTGGAGTTTCTTGGCGTCACCGGCCATGCGTATTCCTTCGTCCTTCTAGCTGGAACCCCCGCCTGGCGGGGGGCAGGGGGTGCCCACGTTCACCCCGCAGGGGAAGGCGGCCGTCAGGCCTTCTTCCCCTTGACGTGCCCCTCGAGCTCGACGAACGTCGGCCGCTCGGTCGAATACAGCACCTTGCGCCCGAACTCGATCGCCACCTGCGGCGCGTAGCCCTGCATCGAGGCCAGCAGCGTGGTCTTGATGCATTGCAGCTCCTTGCCGCTCTCGTCGACCTTCTGCTCCAGCAGGCCGGCCAGCGGTTCGAAGATGCCGTAGCTGAGCAGGATGCCGAGGAAGGTGCCCACCAGCGCCGAGCCGATCATGCTGCCCAGCACCGCCGGCGGCTGGCCCACCGAGCCCATGGTGTTCACCACGCCGAGCACCGCCGCCACGATGCCGAAGGCCGGCAGGCCGCCGGCCAGGCGCTGCAGCGCGGCCACCGGCGCATGCGCCTCGTGGTGATGGGTGTCGATCTCGCTGTCCATCAGCGACTCGATCTCGTGCGCGTTCAGGTTGCCCGACACCATCATGCGCAGGTAGTCGGTCACGAACTCGCTCACGTGGTGGTCGTTGCCCACCGCGGGGTATTTCTGGAACAGCGGCGAGTTGTGCGGGTCCTCCACGTCCTTCTCGATCGACATCAGGCCTTCCTTGCGCGCCTTTTGCAAGATGTCGTAGAGCAGTGCCATCAGCTCCATGTAGCGCGCCTTGGTGTACTTGCTGCCCTTGAAGCAGCTCGCCAGGCCCGCGGCGCTGGCCTTGAGCACCTTCATCTGGTTGTTGGCGATGAAGGCACCGATCGCCGCGCCCATGATCGTGACCATCTCGAACGGCAGCGCGTGCAGCACCACGCCGATGTTGCCGCCGTGCGCGACGAACACCCCGAACACGCAGCCCAGCGCGACTACCCAGCCGATGATGACGAACATGTAACCTTTCCAGACCGGTCGGCAGCCGCGAAAGCCCGCGCTGCGCCCGGGTTATCGGCCGCGCGGGCACCGTGCTTGAGCCGCCGGACGTGTCAACGGCCCACGCCGCGACGAAAGGCTGCTCAGCGCAGCGCCAGCAGCTTGTCGTGCGGCGGAATCACGCGTACCGCCTCGCTCGGCAGCGCGCCCTTCACCGCATGGCGGCGCTCGACGGTGTCGCGCAGCGCGGGCTCGCCCAGCGGCGCGCCGCCGGCGCCCACCAGCGCCGCCACCCGCGGCAGGTTGGCCGCGCGGCCCCGGCCGATCACGATGCCGCGCTCGCCACTGACCAGCTCGACGAAGCTGCCCGGCGGATACAGGCCCACCGCCTTGAACAGCGCTGCGCCCACCTCGTCGGGCCGGCCGTCGGGGCCGAGGCACGCCTCTCGCGCCGCCTGCACCGGCGACATCGGCGTGCGAGTGGCGCGGCGGCTCAGCTTGGTCGTGAAGATGTCCACGCGCCGCAGCAGCCGCGCGGCGCGCTGCGCCGGCGCGAGCGCGGCCAGCGCCAGCGGCGGCCCGTCGCTGTGGTGCAGCCGCACCGTCTCGAGCCACAGCGCGTCGTCGACGCCGGCGGCGTGCAGCAGCGCGGCGCCCGCCTCGGGGTGGGTGCGGATCTGCTCGCGCTGCGGCGGCGTGGGCGGCAATTCGCGCGAGGCCAGCTCGTCCTGCAGCCGCTTCATCGCGACGTTCATCGTCAGCGCGGCGCGCTCCAGGCTCACCGCCTCCTGCGCCGGCCAGGCGCCCGCGCGCGCACACAGCCCGGCCACCAGCATGCACAGCAGCGCGTGGTGGCTGCTGTAGCGAGCGGTGGCCCGGCCTGCTTCGTAGATCAGCACGTACAGCGACGCGTCGACGCGGCGCTGCGCCAGCGCGCTCGCGCGCTCGTGCAGCGCGAGCACGCGAGCGACCCACTGGCCGGCGGCATCGGGCTCGCGCAGTGCAGCGTCGAGCGCGTGCACGAGCGCGCTCCATTGCTCCGGCAACGCAGCTTCGGCCTGGCCGCCGCCACGGTCGCTGCCGTCGGGCCGCGCCTCGGCGATCTGCTTGAGCGTGGCGTTGCGACGCACCATCGCATCGACGGTCAGCGCCAGCCGCCGGCGCCAGTCGCTCGATTCCACCTCGTCGGCGAACAGCTCCTGTTGGCGCAGTTCGGCGAGCCGGTGGCTGCTCTCGATGCGCTGGCCGGCGGCCAGCAGCAGCCGGCCGGTGCGATCGCGCACGCCGAACGGCAGCGCCTCGTCCAGGCACAGGTACTGCTTGGAAAACGTGATCAGGTTCACAACGGATGCGTGGAGCGGCCCACCGCGGTTATCGGCTGCGCGCGCCGCGGGCTTGACGGCGTGCCGCCGATGCCGGACGCACGAGAAGAAGCGGCGCGTGGCCCGCGAAGGCTACGCGCCGCAAAGGCACATCGACTGTGCCGCTAGGAGGAGACAAGCAAGTGAACGTGTATCCGCACCTATTGTCGGCCGCCGCGGCCGTGATCTCGAGGCCGCGGCGAGCGCGATCAGTGAACTTCGACCGCGGCGGGCAGGCTGCTCGTCTGCCGGCCCTTGCCGGCACGCGCCGGCGGGTTGCACAGCCCGCACACGAAGTGGCGCGCGATCTCGTGCGGATGCGTGACGAAATGCCCGCCGCAGCGCGAGCACGGCGTCATCGTGAGCATGCCGTTGTCGACGAACTTCACCAGGCGCCAGGCGCGCGTGATCGACAGCTGCGGCTCCACGCCCTGCGCCCGCAGCTGCTCGAGGTAGAGCTTGTAGGCCTTGATCACGGTGTCGATCTCGTCGAGCTCGGCCACCTTGTTGAGGTACTCGTGCATGTTCAGGAACAGGCTGGCGTGGATGTTGGGCTGCCAGGTCATGAACCAGTCGGTGGAAAACGGCAGCTGGCCCTTGCTGGGGCTCTTGCCGGCGACCTCCTTGTACAGGCGCAGCAGGCGCTCGTAGCTGAGGTCGGTTTCGCTCTCGAGCACCTGCAGGCGGGCGCCGAGGCGGATCAGCTCCACCGCACGTTCGATCTGCTTGGCTTCGGTGAGGATGCTCTTGATGCGCATGGTGTTTCCTCCGTGCTGGTTCGACGCCGCGGCGCCGTCTTACGCGGCTTCCTGGTGGCGGCCGGCCATCAGGATGCTGGCGTGCAGGCGCGCCACGCTGTCGTTGGCCGGCAGCTTGCCGTGGCTGGTGAGCAGGCCCCAGACCATCTCGTCGTCGCTGCGCATGCGGCACAGCAGCGTGGCGCTGGAGGCGATCTTCATCATCTGCGCCGGCGTGAGCGCGGCGATCATCGCAGCGTTGTCTTCGCTGATGCCGAGGCGGAACAGCGCCTGCTCGCGGTCGGCGCGGATCAGGCTCTGCGCCAGCATCAGGTACGACAGGTTGGCTTCGCGGATCTCGGCCAGGATCTGCTCGGACGTCATCGGGGTCATGGTGCTTCTCCGTCGTGGAATGCGTTGTCGATGGCCGGCACTGTAGTCGCGCGATTTGCACGGCGAAATCGGCTGCCGGCGCGAAATGCAGTCCCGGAAAATCCATCGCACGCGTAGGAAACGCGCCGACACGCCGGTGTGGCATGTTCACGCCGAGGCGAACTAAACCCCGATGCGGCGTCTGTTCGCGCGCTGGCCGCCAACGGTGCGCAGCCATCATGCGGCATGCATCCGTCACGCTCAGCCGACACTGCGCCGACGCTGGTGGTGATCAGCGGCGGCACTGCCGCACGGCCAGCCGCGCGCTCGGCCACCCAGGCACCCAGCGATGCGCTGCTGGCCACGCTGCCGCCGGCGCAGCGCGTGCTGTGGGTCGACGCCGACGCGACCGCTCTCGACGAAGGCGAGCACGACCTGATCGTGCTCACCGGCGGCCTGCAGCGGCTCGACGATCCCGCGGCCACGCTCGATGCGCTGCATCGCGCCGCCGCACCGGGTGCCACGCTCGCGCTCGAAGTCCGCAACCACGCCACGCTCGAGCTGCTGCAGCGCTGGGCCGAAGCCGACCTCACCGACGACGACGGCGTGCTTGCCTCACCCCATCTCGCGCTCGGCAGCCTGGGCTCGGCCTACAAGCTGCTGATGGATGCGCAGTGGATGCCGACGCTCGTGCACGCGCGCGCAGCCGCGCCGGCGTCGCCCGCGCTCGAGCGCGCCGCGCTCGCCTTCGCCGGCGCGCTCGGCGTGCCGGCCACCACCGCGCGGCGCCAATGGGGCGCCGCCAGCCTGATCGTGCACGCCGTGCGCAGCTTCGACGCCGTGGCGCAGGCGCCCGAGGCCGCGCGATTCAGCGTCGTCGTGCCGACCACGCGCGACCGCCAGCTGCGCGCCAACGTCGAATGCTCGCCCGGGCTGCGCGAGGTGGGCGCGCGCATCGTCTCGGTGCGGCGCGCCGCGCATCCCGCCGCCGCGCTCGATGCCGCCGCACCGCACCTCGATGCCGACTGGGTGCTGCTCGCGCACCAGGACGTCTACTTCCCGCGCGGTTTCGGGCAGCGCCTGAACACGCTGCTCGCCACGATCGACGCCAACGAGCGGCAGCGCACGCTGATCGGGTTCGCCGGCATCGGCGTCGATGCCGCGCGCCAGGGCTATGCCCCTGCCGGCTTCGTGATCGATCGCACGACGCGCGCCGACTGGGGCGCCAACGACCATGGCGTCTCGATCGACGAGCTGGCCATCGTGATCGCGCGCGACAGCGTGCTGCGGCCAGACGCGGCGCTGGGCTGGCACCTCTGGGCCACCGACCTGTGCCTCGACGCAATCACGCGCCACGGTGCGTTCGCGCGCATCGTGCGCCTGCCGCTGTTCCACAACTCGGTGACCGACCACACACTGCCCGACGCCTTCCACGCGTCGGCCGCGCGGCTGGCCGCCAAGTACCCGGGTTTCGGGCCCATCCACACCCTGTGCGGCGTGATCGACGAACGATTCCTCGCCCGGACGAACGACCTCGCCGCATGACGACGATCACCACCCTGATCCCCGCCTATCGACCCGACTACCTGGGCGAAGTGTTCCTCGGCCTGAAGACGCAGCACCTGCGCGACTTCAGGGTCGTGCTGTCCGACGACAGCCCCGGCGGTGCCATCACCGACGCGATCCGCCGCGGCGTCTGGGATGCGCTGATCGACGGCTTCGAGATGGTCGTCGTGCCGGGGCCGCGCGCGGGGTGCTTTCGCAACATCCAGCATCTGCTGCAGCAGTGGAACGGCGCGACGCCGCTGGTGCATCTGCAGATGGACGACGACGTGATCTACCCCGACTTCTACCGCCTGCACGCGATGACGCACGCCAGCGCGGCGCTCGGCGCCAGCGTCAGCCGGCGCTGGCTGGCCGGCGCCGACGGGCGGCCGCAGGCCGCGCTGCCGCTGCCCGAGCTGGTGGCGCAGCAACCGCAGCGCGTGCTGGCCATCGGCGGCGAGGCGATCGTCGCGACCACCATCGCCAGCTGCACCAACTGGCTCGGCGAATTCTCGAATGCGGTGCTCGGCCGTGCGGCAGCCGCGCGGCTGCGCGACGCGATGCTCGGCGGCCTGTCGTACTACGGCCTGGCCGACATCGGCGTGCTGATCGACGTGTCGCAGGACCTGCCCATCGGCTTCGTGCACGAGCACCTCGGCGTGTTCCGCACGCACGCCTCGCAGCGCAGCGCGGCCACGGCGTCGCACGGCCTCAGGTGCGGCTACCTCGCCTGGGCCGCGCTCGCGCTCGGCGCGCAGGCGGCGCGCCGGCTCGACGCCGCCGGCACCCGCCAGGCGGTGAATCACGTCGCGCGCATCGCGCGCCAGCAGTACCGCGGCGACGATGCCTTCGACGCCTTCGTCGCGCTGGTCGATGCGCACGGCAGCGAAGGCCCCGCGCTGCACGCCGCGTTCCGCGGCTTCTGGCACGCGCTGCTGGCCACCGACGCGGACTCTTGCGAGGCGGTGCGCGAAGCGGCGCTGCCCGCTTGCGCCGACGCGGCGGCGGCCTAGTCGCCGCGCGCGCCGTCAGCGCACCGGCGGCAGCTGCGACAGATAGTCGGCCACGGCTTCGAGGTCGGGTTGCTCGTAGTTCTTGATCACGCGGATCATGTCGGGGTTGCCGTTGCGGCGGTCGCCGTCGCGGATCATCTGCGCCTCGCGCAGCAGGTAGCGGTAGTGCTGCGCCGCCACCGACGGGTAGAACTTCTGCGCCTGGCCCTCGCCCTTGGTGCCGTGGCATTCGGCGCAGTCCCTCTCGTACAGCTGCTTGCCGCGCTCGAGCGCGGTGCCGGGGCCCTTGCCGTTGCTGGCCGAGACGGGCTGCGCCTGCAGGTAGGCCGCGAGGTCGGCCACCTCGTGCGCCGACATGCCGTGATCGGAGAGAAACGGCTCCATGCGCGGGTTGCTGCGGCGGCCGCTGCGGATGTCGAACACCTGCTTGACGATGACCGTGCTGTGCTGGCCCGACAGCCGCGGATACGCGCCGCTGGTGCGCCCGGAGCCGTCCTTGCGGTGGCAGCCCACGCAGGGCTCGAACAGCGCCTCGCCGCGCGCCGGGTCGCCCTTCACAGCTAACGCGGCTTTCAGTTCGTCGCTCAGCTCGTTCCAGGCCGGGGCCTGCGCCACGGCCGCCGGCGGCAGCCACGATGCCCACAGCACGAGGGCGAGGGTTCGGATCGTTGTCACGACATTGCTCCTGGGGCGCTGCGGGGCTAACGGCCGAGGTCGGCGAGGTAGGCGGCCACGGCGTCCATCTCCTCCTCGCTCATGCGCTTGGCCACCACGCGCATGAAGCGGTTGGGGTCGTTCGAACGCTCGCCGCTGGCGAAGTTCTTCAGCTGCTGCTTCACGTAGGTGGCGTGCTGGCCGCCGATGCGCGGGTAGATCAGATGGCCCGCGCCGCCGGCCTGATGGCAGCCGACGCAGGCGGGCACGCCGGTCTCTTCGTTGCCGTCGAAGTACACCAGCTTGCCGAGGTCGGCCAGCCGGCGTTCGGACGCTTCGCCCGGCTTGAGCTTCATGCGGCTGTAGTACGCGGCGAGCGGCTGGATGTCCTCGGGCTTGATGGCGGCCACCACCGGGGCCATCACGTCGCTGCGCCGCCGCCCCGACTGGAAGTCGCGCAGCTGCTTGACGAGGTAGCTCTCCTGCAGCCCGGCGATCTTGGGGAACATCGGCACTGCGGCGTTGCCGTCTTCGCCGTGGCAGGCGACGCACACGCTCGCGGCGGCGGCGCTCGCGTTCTGCGCCGCGGCCGGCGCCGTGCCGAGCGCGAGCGCCAGCGCGGCGATGCAGGCCAGGCCGGCGCGGCGCGCGCCGGTGGAGATGTCGACGGGTCTCAAGGCAGGCTCCCCGGGCGTGACGGCGCGCATCACAGCTTGAACTGGATGAACACGCCGAACGTGTTGATCGCGTACTTCGTGGGGCCGGCGTCGAGCATCAGCGTGGCGTTGTTCTCCGCCGCGCTGGCGCCGATCGGCACGCCGTCGTAGTGCCAGTCGGTCACCACGCCGGTCTCGCGGCGCGCGAGCAAGCGCGTGGCGATGGTCCTGTTCACCGGCACCAGCCACTGCACGGCCAGCGTGCGCTGGCGGAACGTCATGTCCGGGAACGCCGCGCCGGCGGCCAGCGCCTGCGCCGCGGTCAGCACGTTGGGGCCGTAGTTGTAGCTCGTGGCCGTGACGCTGCGCGCGTAGGAATAGTCGAGCGACACGATCGTGCCGGCCAGCCGCGTCTGGAAGCCGATGCCGATCACGTCGGAGTGGTCCCTGCTGGCCATGTCCCAGCGCGAGAGGTCGAGCCACACCTGCTGCGCGCACTGCGCAATCGCCTGCGCGGTGGTGAGCGCGCTGCCGGCGGCGAAGGTGCAGGTGTTGTTCGCGCCCGCGGCGTTGGTGCCCGAGTTGGCCTGCGACGAGCGCGTGCCGTTCTGCCGCGAATAGAAACCGTACACGTGCTGGCCGAGGGCGTGCTGGTAGTTGGCGTCGAGGTTGAACGAGGTGCCGCGATCGACCTGCAGCCCGTAGCCCGAGGCGGGGTAGCGCAGGTCGCGGTACTGCGCCGCGAGACCTAGGTCGAAGTCCTCGCGCAGCGCCAGGTTGATGCGCGCGTTGGTCACCTGCTGGTTGCGGTCGGCCTGGTCGAATTTGCGCGAGTCGTACGCGTAGCGCGCGAGGTAGCCCGCCAGGCTGGCCGGCGCCACCGTCCAGCCGGGCGCCGTGGCGGCGGTCTTGAGGTACTGCGCGACGATGGTGTCCCAGTCGAGCCCGGGCAGGCCGGTGCCCATGTCGCCCACCGGCCAGAACTCGTAGTCGGAGCCGCGGCGCCGCGCGTCTTCGAACGACAGGCGCAGCGTCACGTCTTCGAAGCCGCGGTTGGTGTAGATCGCCTTCAAGCGGTCTTCCCAGGTCTTCTCGCGTTCGCGATAGGTGCGGCGCACCTCCTCGCGCTCGGCGCTGACGTTGACGCTGCCGGCGTGCCCGATGTCGTAGTCGGCGCTGGCGGTGTAGTTGGTCTGCTTGACGTCGCGCGGCGGGCTGATGATCGGAATGTTGGCCGGGTTGTTGGTCGACTGCCCCGCGATGCCGGCGTTGCCGTTGAAGGTGCAGCCGGGCACCGGCGCGAAGCCGGCCGGCACGTAGCACGGCACGCCGATCGCGCCCGGCGCGCCCGAGCTGCCCACCACGAGGTCGAACGACGTGGAATTGCGAAAGCCCCGCCCGAACTGCCCGGTGAGCGGGTTGTAGGCGGTGTAGCCGCCCTTGTTGAGCGCTGCGTGGTAGCGGTAGTCGAGCTTGACGGTCAGATCGTCGAGCGGGCGCAGCGCGAGGCCGAGGTTGACGAGCTGCGTGTCGATGCGCTGGCGCGCGCTTGCCTGGCTGAGCGGCAAGCCGTTGGTGCCGTCCCAGTTGCGCAGGTCCAGCGTGTTGAGCGCGTAGCCGGCGTTGTTGATGCCGGCGATCACCGGCGTGCCCAGCGCCGCGACGATCTGCGCCGATTGCGACGGGTCCATCGGCATCATCAGCGCGTCGTCCTGGCGCGAGGTGCCCCACGACGCGTTGGCCGTGAAGCGGCCGCGCATCAGCTCGGGCAGGTCGCGCGCGAACTCGCCCTTGAGGTTGAACGCCTTGTTGTCCGGGTAGAGGTCGAACAGCGTGGTCCGCGCCGCGGCGACGCCGGTGGCCGCGCCGAGCCAGGGCTGCTCCACGACGAGCGCGCTGATGTTGTTGTGGAACAGCGAACCGCTGAAGCGCAGGTTAGCCTGCATCCCCGGCTCGGTGAAGCTCACGCCGGCGAGGAAGTCGTGCGAGGTGTAGTCGATCGGCTCGGGGATCTCGACGGTGTAGTTGTTCTCGTTCATGCCGAACGGCCGCGCGCCGGTGCGCCGCTCCTGCGTGACGCCGGCGTAGGCCTTCCAGTGCTGCGACAGCCGCGTCTCGCCGGAGATGCCGGCGCGCCGCCTCAGCAGGCTCAGCTCGGTGTTGCCGTCGACCGTGGCGAGGGTGCTGTTGAGTGCGCCGGCAATCGAGTTGGGCGACACCGGCGTGCCGGCGGCGATGGTGGCGCCGCCGGTCCAGTTGATGCCGGCGAGCGCCGTCGCGCCGGAATACGTGCGCGCGATGCCGTCGGCGCCGGTGTAGCGCCAGCACGGCGCAGCCGCGGTGCAGGTGCCGGTGCCGACCGTCGGCGCGCCGGTGGTCACCGGCGTGGCGCCGCCCAGCGGCTTCTGGCCGCCGGCCAGCGTGAGGTTGCCGCTGCCGGTGCCGTCGAACAGCGGCTTGTAGGTGTCGGTGAAGACGTGCTTCGTCTCGCTGTAGAAGAACTTGACCTTCCACTCGTTGTAGCGGCCCACCTGCAGGCCCACGAAGCCGTCGTTGCGCGCGAGGCCGCTGGCGGAGGCCTGCATGTAATGCCCGGTCGACGGCCGGTCGGCCTCGGCCTCGAAGTAGTCGAGCGTCAGGCCGTTGTGCACGTCCTTGTACTTGCCGAACAGCGCGTTGCGCGGGCTGCGCAGGCCGCTCAGCAGCCCGAAGTCGACCGAGCCTTCGTACTCCCAGCCGCCGTCGGCCTTGCTGCGGTCGGCGCTGCGTTCGTACGGAACGCCGTAGAGCTGGCCCGACGGCGAGCGGCGCACCGCATCGTCGGCGTCCGGCGCCAGCGGCCGCGGCAGGCTCGGCCGCCCCGGCGGATTCAGTCCGTTGCCGAGCGCCGTGTCGACGCCGACTGCCGAGTCGGCATGCGCGGGCAACGCCCAGGGCGCCAGGGCCAGCGCGGCGAGCAGGGCCGCAGGGCCCGAGCGCGGCGCGCCGGTGATCGACGAACGCAGGCGGCGGATGATCGACGGCATGGCTTCGCTTCCTCGGCTCTTCAGCGCTGCAGGCGCGCGCCCGACGGATGGTTGCTGCCGTGCACCTGGCTGTGGCAGTTCTGGCATGAGCGCCCCATCGTGCGGCGGCTGCCGGCGGTGGCGTTGGTGGCCGGCACCGCCAGGCCCACCATCGCCGTGGGCAGCGTGTTGCCCGCGAACAGCTGGTGCCCCATGCCGCCCTGGCCGCTATGGCAGTTCTGGCACAGCATCGGCCGCGACTGCGCCAGCAGCTTGTCCTGGTTCGAGCCGTGCGCGTGGTGGCAGTTGAGGCAGTTCTCGCGCACCGGCGCGTGCTCCCACAGGAACGGGCCGCGCTTCTCCTGGTGGCAGCTGTAGCACAGCTCGTTGACGGTGTCCGTCTTGAGCAGGCGTTTGGCGGTGCTGCCGTGCGGGGCGTGGCAGTCCTCGCAGGTCATCTTGCCCTCGGGCACCGGCATGTGCGAGCGCTTGCGGAACTCGGCGCGCTGCTGCGGGTGGCAGCTCTGGCAGGTCTCGGTGATGCTGGCCTTCTTCAACAGCCCGGTGGCGGTGAAGCGGGCCATCGGGTTGTGGCAGTCGGAGCAGCCGAGCCGGTTGTTGGCGTGCATCGAGCCGGGCCAGTGCAGGCGCTGCTCGCCGCTGTGGCAGCGCAGGCACTTGGCGTTCTGCGCCGCCACCGGCGTGCCCCAGTCCTTCGAGAAGCCGATGATGCGCGACTTGTCGTTGCTGTCGGCCACGTGCAGCGAACCGGGGCCGTGGCAGGCCTCGCACACCGCGCGCTCGATGTCGTCGCGCGGGTTCTCGCGGAACGCCTTGGCGTGCTGCGTGTGGCCGAACAGCGCCTGCTCGGTGTCGTGGCACTCGCCGCAGCGCTTCTCGCCGACGTAGCGCGCGTTGGCCATCGGATCGTCGGCGGCCGGCGCCGCGCCGGGGACGAGCCATGCGCCGAGCGCCGCCGCCAGGGCGAGCGCGGCCGCGCGGAGGGACGCTGTGGGGGCCGCGGTTGCCATGCGAGCTTGTCTCCTGGTCTGCCGTCCACGTCGCCTTCGTGCCCGGGGACGCCGTTGTCGCGGGGGATCGCGTTCGATGTGGATACAACTCTAAGAATCGAGTCTGATCGGCCTCTGAGGGGTGCACGCCGATCCTTAAATCGGCCTCAGGAATGAGGGCGCGTCCGGGGTTTCTTCGGGAAAACCTGAAGCAGAATGATTCCGTGGCATCCCTGCTGCTCGTCGAGGACGATCCGCTGCTGGGCGGTGGCCTGCACGCCGCGCTGGAGCACGCCGGCTACCGCGTCGACTGGGTGCGCGACGGGCAGCACGCGCTCGAGCGCGTGCGCGCCGGCGCCTATGCCGCACTGCTGCTCGACATCGGCTTGCCGGGCCTGAGCGGCCTCGAGGTGCTGACCCGCATGCGCGCCGAGGGCCGCTCGCTGCCGGTGCTGATCCTGACCGCGCGCGACGCCACGCGCGACAAGGTCGCCGGCCTCGAAGCGGGCGCTGACGACTACGTCGTGAAGACGGCCGACCTGGAGGAGCTGATCGCGCGCGTGCGCGCGCTGCTGCGCCGCGCCGGCCTGGCCGGCGGCACGATGGCGGTGGGCGATGTCGTGCTCGACCTGGACCGGCGCAGCGTGCAGCTGCGCGGCACGCCGGTGGCGGTGTCGCGCCGCGAGTTCGACGTGCTGCATGCGCTGATGTCCGCTGCCGGCCGCGTGCTCACGCGCAGCCAGCTCGAGGAGGCGCTGTACGGCTGGAGCCACCAGGTCGAGAGCAACACGATCGAGGTCCACGTGCACAACCTGCGCCACAAGCTCGGCAGCGACGTGCTGAAGACCGTGCGCGGCGTCGGCTACACGATGCCGCGGCCCCTTCCGTGAAGCGCGCCGGCTACTCGATCGGCCGGCGGCTGGTGCTGGCGCTGGCGGTGGTGAGCGCGGGCTACTGGGTGGTGATGGCCGCGTGGACGCTGCGCGACAGCACCGACACCATCAACGAGATCTTCGACGCGCACCTTGCGCACACGGCGCTGGCGCTGCTGCGCGTCACCGATCCCGACGACGCCGACACGACGTCGGTGCCGCCGGCGACGCCGCAACCCGCGGGGCTGTCGGACGCCTTCGCGCTGCTGCCGCATCTGCCGCAGCGCATGGCGCAGGTGGGCCATAGCGTGGCGCCCGAGGTGGCCGGCTCGCTGCATGCGATGCAGGAGGACTACGAGCGCGAGCTGCGCTATCAGGTCTTCGCCGGCGACGGCAAGCTGCTGCTGCGCTCGGCCAACGCGCCCGACACGCCGATGACGCGCGCCGACGGCTTCTCCGACGATGCCGACGCCACCGGCCGCCCGTGGCGCCACTTCGGCGTGTGGGACCGCCACCGCGACTTTCGCGTGCTGGTGTCCGAGGCGCACGACCTGCGCTCGGGGCTGGTGCGCCGGCTCGCCGCGCAGGCGGTGACGCCGCACGCGCTCGGCCTGCCGGTGCTGCTGCTGCTGGTGTGGGCAACGATCCGCCGCGGCCTCGATCCGCTCGGCGCGCTGACGCGCGAGATCCGCAGCCGCCGCGCGCAGGACCTGAAGCCGCTCGAGGCAGAAGCCGCGCCGCAGGAAGTGCGGCCGCTGGTGGCCTCGCTGAACGCGCTGCTCGCGCGCGTGACGCAGACGCTCGACAGCGAACGCCGCTTCACCGCCGACGCCGCGCACGAGCTGCGCACGCCGCTGGCGGCGATGCAGGCGCACCTGCACGTGGCGCAGCGCACCGAGGGGCCCGAGCGCGAGCGCGCGATGGCGTGCCTGCAGCAGAGCGTGGAGCGCAGCTCGCGCATGGTGAGCCAGCTGCTCACGCTGGCCCGGCTCGACCCGCAGATGGCGCTGCCCGACGCGCGCGAAGTGGACCTGCGGCCGATCGCCGAAGCCGTGTGCGCCGAGCTGGCGCCGCTGGCGATGCGGCGCCAACAGGAGCTCGAGCTGCACTGCCGGGCCGCCTCCACCACGCTGACCGGCAACGCCGATCTGCTGTCGATCGTGCTGCTGAACCTGGTCGACAACGCCATCCGCTACACGCCCGACGGCGGCAAGGTGGAGATCAACCTGCGCGACGGTGACGGCGGCGCCGGGCCGTGCCTGGAGGTGCTCGACGACGGCCCGGGCGTTCCCGCCGCGCAGCGCGAACGCCTGTTCGACCGCTTCTATCGCATGCCCGGCAACGAGCAGCCCGGCACCGGCCTCGGCCTGACGATCTGCCGGCGCATCGTCGAACTGCACCACGCGCAGATCGAACTCGGCGACGGCCTCGGCGGGCGCGGCCTGGCGGCGCGCGTGCGCTTTCCCGCGCGCAAGCCGGCGCAGGGTTGAATCTCATCAGTGCCGCGCCGGCCGACTGCGCGCTGTTGATCAGGCTCAGCGCCGCACGCGGCTGCGGGCGCAGCATTGATCGCAGGAGCTGGAGCAAGGACGATCTTGGCGGTTGGGATGTCGGCGCGAGACGAGGCGGGGCCGCCTGCAGCGGGCGCTCCTGCGCGACCGGACTTTCGCACGCTGTTCGAGGCGGTGCCGGGGCTCTACCTCGTGCTGCTGCCCGATGCGCCGCGCTTCACGATCGTGGCGGTCAGCGACGCCTACGCGCGCGCGACGATGACACAGCGCGAGGCGATCGTCGGGCGCGCCATGTTCGACGTCTTCCCCGACAACCCCGACGATCCGCAGGCCAGCGGCGTGGGCAACCTGAGCGCGTCGCTGACGCGCGCGCTGCAGCAGCGCAGCGTCGATGCGATGGCGGTACAGAAGTACGACGTGCGCCGCCCCGATGCCGACGGCGGCGGCTTCGAGGAGCGCTGGTGGAGCCCGCTCAACGCACCGGTGATCGACGCGGCGGGCGAGGTCGTCTACTTGATCCACCGCGTCGAGGACGTCACCGACTTCGTGCGGCTGAAGCAGGCCGGCGTCGAGCGCGAGCGCCAGGCCGACGCGCTGCGCGAGCGCAGCCAGCAGATGGAGTCGGAGATCTACCTGCGCGCGCAGGAAATCCAGCGCATCAACGAGCAGCTGCGCCAGGCCAATGCCGAAGTCTCGCGCCTGTACGACAAGACGCTCGAGCTGGACCGCCTGAAGAGCCAGTTCTTCGCCGCGGTGAGCCACGAGCTGCGCACGCCGCTGGCGCTGATCATCGGCCCGGCGCAGCGCCTGCTGGAGGACGCGACCACCGATGCCGCGGCGCGACGCCAGCTCGGCGTGATCGAGCGCAACGCGCGCACGCTGCTGCGCCACGTGAACGACCTGCTCGACATGTCGAAGCTCGAAGCCGGGCAGATGCACGTCGACTACGTGCGCGCCGACGTGGCCCGGCTGCTGCGCCTGGCTTGCAGCCACTTCGACGTGCTCGCCGCCGAGCAGAACATCGGCTTCACGGTCGATGCGCCGGCGGCATTGCCGGCCGAGGTCGACGCCGACAAGCTCGGCCGCGTGCTGATGAACCTGCTGGCCAACGCGTTCAAGTTCACGCCGGCCGGCGGCCGGGTCGCGGCCTCGGTGCGCGAGCACGATGCGCGCGTCGTCTTCGCGGTCGCCGACAGCGGCCCGGGCGTGCCCGAGGCGTTGCGCAGCGCCGTGTTCGAGCGTTTCCGCCAACTGCAGCAGAGCAGGCCCTCGCGCTTCGGCGGCACCGGGCTGGGCCTGGCGATCGCCAAGGATTTCGTTGCGCTGCACGGCGGCTCGATCGAGGTACGCGACGCGCCCGGCGGCGGCGCGCTGTTCGTCGTCGACCTGCCGCGCGCGGCGCCCGGCGGCGCGCAGGTGAGAGCCGACGACCTCGGCGCGAGCATCCAGGCCGAGAGCGCCGCCACCGTGGTGGCCGACCTGCGCAGCGCGGCAGTCGGTGCGGCTGCCGCGGGCGATGCGTTCGCTGCCGGCGACGCCGCGCCGGCGGATGCCGTCGCCGGGCAGGGCCTCGTGCTGGTGGTCGAGGACAACCCCGAGATGAACCGCTTCGTCTGCGACTGTCTGGCCGACGCCCACCGCGTGGTCGCCGCCTTCGACGGCGCGCAGGTGCTGCAGCAGGCCTTGCGCGTGCATCCCGACGTGATCGTGACCGACATCATGATGTCGCCCATGGCCGGCGACGAGTTCGTGCGTGCGGTGCGTTCGCACGCTGCGCTCGATGCCACGCCGATCGTCGTGCTCAGCGCCAAGGCCGACGACGAACTGCGCGTGCGCCTGCTGCGCGAGGGCGCGCAGGACTACCTGACCAAGCCCTTCTCGGTGGCCGAGCTGCGCGCGCGCGTCGACACGCTGGTGGCGCGCAAGCGCGCGGCGCAGGCAATGTCGGGCGAGCTGGAGCGGCGGGTCGAGCGCCGCACCGAGCAACTGCGCCGGATGGCAGCCGACCTCGAAGCGGCCGAGAACCGCGAGCGGCGCCAGATCGCGCGCGACCTGCACGACGACCTGGCGCAGATCCTCGCCGCCGCGCGCATCCGCCTCAACAGCCTGTGCGAGGACGCGCGCGATGACGTGCGCAGCGCCGCGGCAGAGGTGGGCGCGCTGATCGACAGCGCCAACCGCTCGACGCGCTCGCTCGCGGCCCAGCTGTCGCCGGCCGCGCTGTACGAGCTGGGCCTGACACCGGCGCTGGAGTGGCTCGGCGACGAACTCGGCACCACCCACGGGCTGCAGGTGGTGGTGCGCGACGACGGCGCGCCCAAGCCGCTGTCGCAGGAGACGCGCTCGATCCTGTACCGCGTGGTGCGCGAGCTGATGATCAACGTGGCCAAGCACGCGCGCACCGACTTCTGCGACGTCGACGTGCAGCGGCGCGATGGACGCATCGTGATCCGCGTGGCGGATGCGGGGGCCGGCTGCGACCCGCAGCGGCTGAGCGGACGCGCCGGCAGCGGCCTCGGCCTGGTCAGCGTGCGCGAACGGCTCGCCTTCATCGGCGGCGAGTTCGCGTTGCGCAGCATCCCGGGCGACGGCACCGTGGCCGAGCTGAGCGCGCCGCTCACCGAGGGTGATGCGGCATGAGCCCGGTGCCGGCCACGCGCGTGCTGCTGGTGGAGGATCACCGCCTCGTGCGCGAGGCGCTGCGCGACGCGCTGGCCCAGCAGAGCGACATCACGGTCGTCGGCGAAGCGGGCGACGCCGCGAGCGCGCAGCAGCTGGCACGCTCGCTCGCGCCCGACGTGGTGGTGCTCGACATCGGGTTGCCCGACCTCAACGGCATGGAGCTCGCCGCGCGGCTGCGGCGCCCGGGCGGGCCGGCGATCGTGGCGCTCTCGGCCTACACCGACAAACGCTTCGTCACCGAGATGCTGCGCTCGGGGGCGAGCGCCTATGTCACCAAGTCGGCCGCGGGAACCGAGCTGGTGCGCGCGATCCGCGCCGTCGCCGCCGGGCAGAGCTACCTGTGCCCCGAGGTGGCCGGCGCGCTGATCGCCGAGGTCGCGCAGGGCGCGCAAGCCGGCGCCGCGCAGCGCCTGGGCCGGCGCGAACGCGACGTGCTGCGCCTGATCGCCGAAGGCCATCGCTCGGCGGCGATCGCCGAGCAGTTGCACATCTCGCTCGGCACCGTCGAGGTGCACCGGCGCAACATCATGCGCAAGCTCGACCTGCGTACCGTCGCCGAACTGACCCGCTACGCCATCCGCGAGGGCATCGTCGCGCCTTGAGCGCGCGCAACGGCGCGGGAAATTACCGGTTTTCCGGTAGTCAAGACTAAGGGGTTAGGGAATTCGCGAATCCGGGTGCGGCCGCTAGATTGCGCGCTCGCTCATGGGGTCCGTGATGAATCTCGCAGACATCGACGAGGGCTTCGCGCAGTTCCGCCACTACTTCGACGGCGCCCAGTGCGTGCTGTTCTTCGAGAGCCGTGGCGAGCGCGTGCTGCGCTGCTACCTCACGCTGCGCGCGCTGGTCAGCCACTTCGGCGTGCGCGACGACATCGACGACGCGAACGCCTGCGCCAGCGATTGCCTGAGCGCGTTCGACCGCGAGGCCGAGCGCATCCGCGGCATCGCGCGCGGCCTGATCGATGCCGACGGCCAGCCGCTCGGCGATGCGGTGGTGATCACCGCCGACGATGTGTGCCGCGCGCTGTTCGCCCCTGCGGCGGCGCCGGTGCAGTGACCATGAGCGCCGTGCTGGCGGCCGCGAGGCCCATCGCCGCCGGCGAGCACGGGCTCGACGACGTGGCCTGGCTGATGGAGCGCGCCGCCGATGCGGCGGTGCTGACCGAACCCTCCGGCGTGATCCGCTACGTGAATCCGGCGTTCCAGCGGCTGACCGGCTACGCGAGCGACGAGGCGATCGGCCGCACGCCGTCGATCCTGAAGTCCGGGCGCCAGTCGCCGGCGTACTACGAGAGGATGTGGCGCACGCTGCGCGCCGGCCGCGAGTTCTGCGACGTGATCGTGAACCGGCGCAAGGACGGCGCGCTGTTCCACGACGAGAAGACGATCCGCCCGCTGTTCGACGCGGCGGGCCGCATCAGCTGGTTCCTGTCGCACGGGCACGACGTGAGTGCCCGTGTCGGCGAGATGGATCGCCTCGCCCACGCCGCCACGCACGACGGCGCCACCGGCCTGCCCAACCGCGGCCTGCTGCTCGACCGGCTCGAGCAGGCCTGCTCGCGGGCGCGGCGCAGCGGCGGGCCGTTCGTCGTCGCGCTGCTCGACGTCGATCGCTTCAAGGCGATCAACGATTCGCTCGGCCATGCGGTGGGCGATGCGGTGCTGGTCGAGGTGGCGCGGCGGCTGCGCGGCACCGTGCGCCGGACCGACACGGTGGCGCGGCTCGGCGGCGATGAATTTGCACTGCTGCTGGCCGTGGCGCGAGAGGCGGCCAGCGCCACGCACGTGCTGCGCAAGCTGGTGGAAGCGTTCGCCACGCCGATCCAGGTGGGCGCGCACCGGCTCGCGGTCGGCATCAGCGTCGGCGCGGTGCTGTGCGACGGCCACGACGAGCCGGGCACGGCGCTGGACAAGGCCGATGCGGCGATGTACGTCGCCAAGCGCAGCGGCGGCGGCACCTTCCGCCTCGCGCCGGCGCGCCAGCGCGCGTTGTTCGAGGCCGCCGACGGCGACAGCGACACCATGCCGCTCGGCGAGCCGCTGCCCGAGGTGCTGCGCCTGCTGCGCCGGCACCTGCCCTTGCAGCGGCGCGAGTTCGCGGCCGGCGAGGCGGTGTACGCCGCCGGCGATCGGCTGCAGCAGCTGTACCTGCTGCAGTCCGGCGCGGTGAAGCTCCGGCAGCGCGGCGACGCCGGCGCTCCGGTGGTGGCGCTGCGCTTCCACGGCCAATGGCTCGGCTTGGACGGCGTGCCCGGCGGCAGGCACACCGCCGATGCGGTGGCGGTGGAGCCGAGCGTTGCCTGGGCGCTGCGCTACCAAGACCTGCTGCACAGCCCGTGCCCGCAGCCGATCGCGCTGCTGCGGGCGGCGATGCATCAGGCCGTCGACCTGGAGTGCGCGATGCAGCGCTCGCACGAGGCCGCGCCGGCGCGCGCGCGCGTGGCGCAGTTCCTGTGCGAGGCTGCGGCGGCGCAAGGGCTTCACGACGCAGCGGACGGCCCGCTCGTGCTGGGGTTGACGGCGGCCGAACTCGGCGGCTACCTGGGCTTGAGCGCCGCGGCCTTCGAGCGCGTGCTGGCGCGGCTGGCCGACGAGAAGGTGATCGGTTTCGACGCGAGCGCGCAGATGCGCGTGCACATCGTCGATGCGGCCGCGCTGGCGGCCTGCGCGCTGCAGCGGTAGCGCGCGCCGCGGCCGCGCGCGGTCTACGCCATCGGCAGCGACCGCACCACGGCGCAGACCTGCCGCACGTCGGCCGTCGACAGGTGCGGCCCCATCGGCAGGCTCAGCACCTCGGCAGCCAGCTGCTCGGCGCGCGGCAGCGCCGTCCACGAGCGGCCGGCATAGGCGCCCTGCCGGTGGCAGGCGACGGGATAGTGGATGCCGGTCTCCACGCCCTGCGCCGCCAGCGCGCGCTGCAAGGCGTCGCGCTGCGGCGTGCGCACCACGTAGAGGTGCCACACCGACTCGCGACCGGGCAGCTCGGCCGGCAGCGTGAGCGCACAGCCGGCCAGGCCCACTCCCAGACCGTCTTGGTACGCCTGCGCCAGCTCGCGCCGGTGCGCGTTCTCGCGATCGAGCCGCGCCAGCTTGACGCGCAGCACCGCGGCCTGCAGCTCGTCGAGCCGCGAGTTGCGGCCGGCGACCTCGTGCACGTACTTGCGCGCCGAGCCGTAGTTGCGCAACCGGCGCACGCGCTGCGCGAAGGCATCGTCGTCGCAGGTGAGCGCGCCGCCGTCGCCCAAGGCGCCGAGGTTCTTGCCCGGGTAGAAGCTGAACGCCGCCGCATCGCCGAGCGCACCGGCGCGCCGGCCGCCGCAACGCGCGCCGTGCGCCTGCGCGGCGTCTTCGAGCAGATGCAGGCGGTGGCGCCGCGCCAGCGCGGCGAGAGCCGCCATGTCCGCCGGCGCTCCATACAGATGCACCGCGATGATCGCGCGCGTGGCCGGCGTGATCGCCGCCTCCACGCGCAGCGGATCGATCAGGAAGCTGCCGTCGGCGGGCTCCACCGGCACCGGCGTGGCGCCGACGGCGCTCACCGCGAGCCAGGTGGCGATGAAGGTCCACGACGGCACGATCACCTCGTCGCCCGGCCCGATGCCCCAGGCCCGCAGCGCCAGCTCCAGCGCGTCGAGGCCGTTGGCCACGCCGATGCAGTGGCGCACGCCGCAGTAGGCGGCGAATTCCGCCTCGAAGGCCTCGACCTCGGGGCCGAGCACGTATTGCCCGCCATCGATCACGCGCTCGCAGGCGGCCAGCAGCGCGGCGCGCTGGCCGGCGTGGATGCGCTGCAGGTCGAGGAAGCGGATCACGCGTGCCAGCGCGCGCGCATGTACTGCGCGTAGTCGCGGATGTAGTCGCCCTCGTCGTACGGCGCCGAGGCGAGCACCATGCACACCGAGCCCGACGAGAAGTTGTCGAGCTCGCGCCAGATCATCGGGCACAGGTACAGGCCGTTGTACGAGCGCGAGAGGTGCACGCGCCGGCGGTCGCGGCCGTCGTCGAGCACCACGTCGAAGCTGCCCGACATGGCGATGATGAACTGGTGCAGCGACTTGTGCGCGTGGCCGCCGCGGTCGGAGCCGCCGGGCACGTCGTAGAGGTAGTACACGCGCCGGATGTCGAACGGCACGTGGCGGTCGCCCTCGATGAAGGTGAGGTTGCCGCGCGGATCGTGGATCTTCGGCAAATCGATCATGCGGCAGCGTTCGAGCGACGGACCGTCGAGCGCCGGGCGCTTGGAAACCTCGGCCAGCAGCCCGTCGGGAACACGCGCGTTCACAGCCGCACCTCGTAGTGTTCGTGCACCACGCCGCCGGCGCCGAACTCCGACTTGAAGCGGTGCAGCCCCTCGTTGAGTACGCGCCCGTGCTCGACCGTGCTGATGCCGAAGTCGAAGTAGCGCGCGCCCATCGCCTCGGCGTCGTCGATCGCGCGCTGGAACAGCAGGTCCGGTGCGTGCAGCGCTCGCCCGGGCTCGCTGGCGGCCACGTATTGCGCATGCACCGTGCGCGGGCTCGCGTACAGCACCGTGCCGGCCAGCACCTGCGCGTCGCGCTCGGCGACGAGGCAGAGAATCTGCGCGGCGAAGCGGTCGGCCAGCGTCTCGATCTCGGCGATCGTGTGCACGGGCTTCAGACCATGCGCGCGCTCGAGGTTGCCTTCCAGCACCGGCCACAACCGCGCCAGCTGCTCGCGGCCGTGGCGGAGCGTGATGCCGGCCTCGTGCGCCTTGCGCAGCGCGCGCCGCCGCCGCTCGCTGGCCGGCAGCCGGTGCGCGAGGTCGATGCAGCTCGAGAGGTCGGCGCGCACGCGCGTGGCGCCGAGGCGAAACAGCGCATACAGATCGTCCTGCGCCGGCGCGAGCGCGTAGATGTGCGGCACGGCCTTGTAGCGCAGCCGCGCGCAGCCCTGCGCGCGCAGCTCGGCCGTCGCCAGCTGCAGCGCCTGCACCATCGCCTCGCCGCGCAGCGCGCCCTCGTGCAGCATCCCGCCGTAGGTGATGCCGGGGTGCGACACCGCGCAGGCCCAGTCGGCCGGGTCGAGCGCCAGCGGCAGCACGCCGAGCCAGCGCGCACCGTCTTCGACGACCAGCGAGCGGTCGGCGAAGCGATCGCCGTGGTACGACAGATAGCGCCGCGTGTGCAGGAACGTGGCGCCGTAGGCTGCGGCGACGAAACTGTCCCATTGCGCCGACTCGTCGTCGCGAAATGCGCGCACGCGCATCAGGCGCCCTCCACCTGCTCGGCCAGGCCGACGCCGGTGGCGCCGAAGTCGTTGCCGTTGTAGAAGATCCAGCTGCGGCCGGCGATCGGCACCTCGGCGGCGTAGGCGATGCTGCTGCCGTCCCACGCGCCGGGCGTGGCCACGAGGCCGATCTCGCCGTCGGCGCGGCGCCAGCTCAGGCCGTCGCGCGAATGCGCCATGCCCAGCTCGTAGCGCAGCGGCGCGCGGCGGCGCACCGAGTAGTGCATGCGAAAGCCGCCGTCGCGTCGCAGCACGAACGGCCGGCCGATGCCGTGCTCGCGCGCGAGGTCGAGCGGCACCACCACCTGCCCGCGCTGCGCCCAGACGAGGCCGTCGCGCGATTCGAGGTGGCGCACGTCGTAGACCGGCATGGCCTTGCCGTCGACGCTTTCCCAGCGGCTGCCGGCCACGTACCACATGCGGAAGCGGTCGCCCTCGAACAGCACGAACGCGCCGCCACGGATGTGGCGCTCGTGCTCCGAGCGCTCCAGCACGGGCATCGCGCCCAGACGGCGGAAGCTGTCGCCGTCGTCGCTGCTGACGGCCACGCCGGTGAGCAGCCGGTAGCGGATGTGGTGGCACAGCTCGAAGCCCACGTAGTACATCGCCAGGCGCCCGTCGGCCAGGTGCGTGACGCAGGTGGGGAACACGCCGTTGTCGTCGAAGCAACCGGGCTCGCCGATGTCGAGCACCGGCGCGGTGGCCTGGCGCAGCACGCGCCGCGGGTCGGCGGGGTCGACATCGAACCAGCCGATGCGGCCCACGCCGCGCGCATCGCGGCATTGCACGAACAGGCGCAGCGTGCCGTCGCGCCGCCAATGCGGCGTCGGGCAGGTGGCGTGGCTGCGCGCCCACGGCCGCGAGCCGTCGGGCTGCCAGATCACGCCGTGCTTGTGCCACTGCAGCGCGGTCATCGCCAAGCCCTCATGCAGCGACGCGGAAGAAGCGCGGCGCAGACACGCGCGCCGGCTCGGGCTGCTCGGACTTGAACAGCGCACCGTCGGGCGTGTCCTTCATCACCGTGGTGCCGGGGCCGAGCCAGTTGTCGCGGCCGAGGCTCACGTTGTTGGCCAGCGTGGCGTTGACGCCGAGGAAGCTGTAGGCCCCCACGCGGCAGAAGCCCGAGATCACCACCTGCGACGAGACGAAGCAGTGGTCCTCGATCACGCTGTGGTGGCCGATGTGGTTGCCGCTCCACAGCACCACGTCGGCGCCGATGCGCACGAACGGCTGCACCGTGTTGTGCTCGAAGACGAAGCAATGCTCGCCGAGCACGGCGTTGCGCCACACCTGCGCGCGCGGGCTCACGAACGAGGCCAGCGCAAAGCCCTTCTCCTTGGCCTGCGCGGCCAGCCGCGCGCGCAGCCGGTTGAGCTGCGTGTAGACCACGGCCACGTACACGTCGTGGTCCGCCGGCGAGAAGGCATCGGCCAATGTCTCGAACGGCACCACCGGCAGCCCGTGCAGCGACTCGCGCTTCAGGAACGGCGCCTCGACCGCGAACGCCACCACGTCGTGGTCGCTCTCGGCGTCGAAATACTCGCGCGCGACCTCGGCGAAGGCCGAGTCGCCGACGATGACCAGCTTGCGTCGCGGCATGGTGTGCGCTCCTCAGGGGCGGCGGATCAGCACGTCCTCGCGCCGGTTGGCCATCGGCAGGCCCGGCGCCTGCGGCACGACCCAGGCGTGGAAGCCCGCCGCGCGCGCGCGCGCCAGCAGGCCGAGGACGACGCTGTCGTCGATGACGCCCGGCTCCAGGCGGTTGAAATTCACCACCGGCAGCTCGGGCCGGCCGGTGTGGCGCCGGTGCGTGGCGATGCCTTCGCTGCCGGCAAAGAAGCGCTTGCGCATCGTCGCGTTGGGCAGGTCGCCGAGCAGCAGCTCGCCGCGCTCGGCCAGCAGCGACAGGCAGATGTCGACGAAGTCGAACACGTTGCCCTCGGCGAACACGTACTGCAGCACGCTGTAGGCGACGATCGCGTCCACGCGGCCGGCAAGCTCCGGCAGCTCGGCGCGCAGCGCATCGGGAAAGCGCCCGGGCACCAGCCGCGTCTGCGGCGACATCGGCAGCTGCGCGAGCATCTCGGCGCTGTCGACGAAGGTCACGTGGCCGCCCAGCCGCGCGCAATGCTCGGCGAGCATCACCGGCAGCGCGCTGCAGCCCGGGCCGATCTCGATCACGCGCACGCCCGGACGCTGCAGGCTCGCGAGCTTGGCGCGCATGTCGGCGAAGATGGCCTCCTCCTTGCCGTCGCGGTAGCTGTCGGGGAAGCCGACCTTCTCGTGGCGGCTCAGGCTCGGGTCGAGCGCGAGCGCACGGAAGCCCTCGAAGTCGAGGTGCTCGAAGCGCGACAGCGGCACGGCCATGGCGGGTTCGCGCCTCAAGCCGCCAGCGCCGCAGGCGCGGCCGCGCCCACCTGCGCGATCTGCCACGACGCGTCGACGGCGTCGTCGGGCACGTCGAGCTGCGGCGCGAAGGTGCGCGCTGTCATGCGCTCGCGCAGCGTGGTGGCCACCTTCTGCAGCACGACGCGCATGAACGCGGCGCGCTCGCGCGGCGCCTCGCGCAGCTCGAGGTCGAGGTAGACCGACTGCTCGATCGCGAAGCGGTGCTCGAACCAGCCGAGGTACCAGAACCAGTCGGTGTAGTAGAGCCACGAGTTCTCGTTCAGCGCGCGCAGGTGCGTCGGGTCCTGCCAGGCGGTGGCGGCGTGTTCGTACGGCACCTCGATCAGCAGCCGGCCGCCGGGCGCGAGCAGCGCGAGGCAGTTGGTCATCAGGCGCGGCAGGTCGGCCACGTGCTCGAGCACGTTGTTGGCGACGATCGCCTCCACCTGGCCGGCGTCGAGCCGCAGCGGGCCTTGCGTGGCGCTGTCGGCAACGAGCGGCAAGGCCAGCGGCTGCGACAGGTCGAGCACCAGATCGGGCAGCGCACGATCGAGCACATCGAGGTTGAGCCAGCCGCTCTTGTAGTCCTTGCCCGAGCCGAGGTGGATGCGCGTCGGCGCCCACGGCTCGGCGCTGCGGCGCTCGTGATGCGTGCGGCCGAAGCCGGCGGCGAAGGCCAGCGCATCGGCATACGCCTCGGCGGGGTCGAAGCCGGCGAAGGCCTCGATCTGCGCGCGCGCACGCGCGCAGAAGGCCGGTGTCTTGAAGGTCGAGGCGAAGAAGGCGCCGATCTCGTCCTCGCGCAGCCAGCTCACGGCGTTCTCGAACGCCGGGTGCGGCCGCGTGGCCCTCGCGCGCTCGGCGATCACCGGCGTGCCGAGCGACAGGCAGTGCGACACGCGCGCCTGCTCGAAGCGGCTGCTGTCGTAGAAGTGCATGTTCAGCACCGCCTTGGCCTGGCGGATGAAGCCGTCGCGCTCGTCGCCGTAGAGCGCGCCGTCGAACAGGCTCACCTGCACGCCGTGGGCCTCGATGCGCTCGATCCACGCCTGGCGGCGCGGATTCATGCTGCCGACGAACAGCAGGTCGATCGGCCGCGCCTCCAGCTCGAGCACCTGCTCGGGCATGAGGTACGGCGCGAAGCCCATCGGCACCACCGGCACCTCGGCCGGGTCGGCTGCGTAGGCGGCCAGGTTGTCGGCGTCGTAGTCGATCACCGCCGACGTGCGCAGCAGGTGCAGATAGTCGCTCGACACGCGGGCGCCGCCGGCGCCGAGCTGCTCGAGGTTCACGAAGATGCAGGCGTGGCGCTGGCGCAGCGCGGCGTCGAAGCCGAGGTGGGCGCCGAACACCAGGTTCACCGCGTCGTGGCGCAGCCGGTTCTTGGCCATCGTGACGCTCGCGCCGAAACGGCGGAACTGGTGCCGGATGTAGCGCGCCGGGTCGACGAGACCGAGCGAATGCACGTAGCCGAGCGGCTGCACGATGCACAGGTGAATGGCCGGGAGGGTGCTCATCGCGGCAAGGTTAGGCACCCACCGCTGCGGGCAAGGCCGCGATCAGCGGCCGGATGCCCTGCCAAATCAGCGCGCTGCGACCGCCGCTGCGTCGTCCGGCATCGCCGGCAGGTGATCGGGCGCCAGGCCGGCCGCGGCGCGGTCCCACATGCGCCGGAACAAGGCTTCGATGTCGCGTGCGAAGCGCCGGCCATCGAACAGCGGGTTCGTGTCGCGCTGGCCGATCAACTGCGCGCGCAGCGCCGCGCGGCGCGCTGCGTCGTGCGCCAATGCCACCACGGTATTCACGTAGCCGTCGACATCGCTGCACACCAGATCCGGCACGCCGGCGGTGTGCATCAGGCTCGCCGCCACGCGCTGCGCGAACGGCGCACCGACGAGCGTGACCGGCGGCACGCCCACCCACAGCGCTTCGCTCGCGGTGGTGTGCGCGTTGCACGGCCAGGCGTCGAGGTACAGGTCGGCACAGGCGAGGCGCGTGAGGTGCTCTTCGGCGCCGAGCAGCGGCACGAAGGCCAGGCGCTCGCGGCCGATGCCGCGCGCCGCGGCCGCGGCCTCGAGCGAGGTCTGCACGTTGGCGTTCCAGCGCAGCAGCCACAGCACCGCGCCGGGCACGGCGTGCAGGATGCGGCACCAGGCGTCGAACACCGCCTCGGAGATCTTGTACGACTGGTGGAACGCGGCAAGCAGCACCGCGCCCTCGGGTGCGCCCCAGTCGGCGCGATGCGTTGGTTTCGGGCGCAGCCGCGCGTTGTCGTTCGGCTGGTAGCTGTGCGGCATCTGCGCGATCTTTTCGGAGAACCACGCCGCGTGCGCCAGCGGCGTGACGATGAAATCACCGATCACGTAGTCCACGCAGGACGCGCCGCTGGTGCCGGGAAAGCCGAGCCAGTTCACCTGCACCGGCGCCGCGCGCCAGGCCATCACCTGCGCGATGCTGCCGTAGGTGGCGCCCTTCACGTCGACCAGGATGTCGATCTCGCGCTGCCGCACCGCGGCGGCGATCTCGTGCAGCGGCCGCCCGTGCAACTCCACGAAATGCTCGCTCGACGCCATCATGCGCGCGCGCAGCGGTGTGTGGTCGTCATGGCCCGCCGACAGCAGGAACACCTCCACGTGCTCGCGGTCGTGCTGCTCGAGCATCTGCACCATCAGCTGGCTGGTGGCGTGGCGGTGGAAGTCGGCCGAGAGGTAGCCGATGCGCAGCCGCCGCGCCAGCGGTTTCGCGTGGCGGCGCGGCATCGGTTTCACGCCGAGCGCGAGGTGCCTCGCATACAGCGCGGCCACCTTGCGCTGCTCGGCGGGGTCGTCGACCAGCACCGCGTGCACGAAGGCGCCGGTCTCCACCGCCGCGCTGTCGGGCGCCGCCTGCACCGCCGTGCGCAGCTGCGCCAGCTCGTCGGCCGCGATGCGCCAGCGGCAGGCCTCGCGCTCCAGGAACACGAGCAGCGCGCGCGCCGACAGCTCGCTGCTGCCGAGGTCGAGCGCCAGCGCAGTGCGCACGCATTCGGCCGCCTCGGCCTTGAGCCCCAGCTCCTTGAACGACATGCCCATGCGGAAGTGCGCCACCGCGTCGTCGATCTTCAACGCCAGCACCTGCATGAAGGCCTGCACCGCGGCCTCGTGGCGGCCGAGCCGCTGCAATGCCACGGCGAGTGAATTCAGATACAGCAGGTCGCGTGGGGCCTGCGCCGGCAAAGCCTCGAGCACGGCCAGTGCGCGATCGACCGCGCCGAGCTCGAGCCAGGCGTGCGATTCGAGCGTATAGGCCAGCGTCTGCAACGGCTCGCGCACGCGCAGTCGCTGCAGGCGCTCGGCAGCGCGCTGCGGCTGGCCGGCCTTGATCGCGGCGTGGCCGGCCGCCAGCTCGTAGGCAGCGTCGTGCGCCAGGCCCGCTGCCTCTTCATAAGCGTGCGTCGCCAGCGGCCAGGCCTCGCGCGAGGCGAGCGTGCGCCCTTCGAGGAAGCGGCGGTGCGCGCGGCGCAGCTTGGCGGCGCCGGGGCCGGCGCCGATGGGGGCGGGTTCAGGCAGGGCGAGGCTCATCGGCACACCAGGTGGCGAGGCTTCGAGCCTAGGGCGCACGAATGCGGCGCATCGCGCTGAAATGCACCGCTTCGCGCGGCCAGTTCGATCGACGGCCGCGCGCGGCCGGTTCATTCGAATTCGCGATCGATCGGCATGGATCCTGTCGCGTTTCAGGCTTTGGCGCGATGTCGGGTTTGTGCGTGATGCTGCGTTGTGCGCTGGGTTTGCGCGCGCTGCACCGCGGCCGCAGGCCGTGGGGCCCGTGCGCTCAAACTGCGGCGCCCCGGCGGCTGCGCCACCGGGGTCCGCTCCGCTGCTCGCAGCAAGGGGCGTCGAGCGCGATCTTCGCTGAGCGCCGCTGAACGCGGCGCCGCATAAAGCCCGCGCTCGCCGGTCTGGCGCTGTCGCGCCAGACTCCCCCCTCGCTGCTGCGCTGCTCGCCGCCGCAGATTCGCTCCCGGACCCCACAGCCCACGACCACGGCGCAGCGAACACCACCGAGCTCCGCAACGAAGGGTATTCGCGCCGCTCGGTGGTGCAGCGCGGCAGGGGGTACCCGCCTGGGGCGATTTATGGATCGGCGAGCAGCACAGGTCTTGCGGCCCGCGCGCACGCAGTGCGCGCCTCCACTTCTAACTCGCTGACGATGGTCGAGCGCAGCGGCCGCAGGCCGCGTAGCGAGTTCGGCAGCGGGGCCGCAAGATCGAGCAGCGCAGCGAAGTCCTCGCCGCAGGCGAGGACCGATCCATCATGAGCCCCGGGCGGGTACCCCCTGCCGCGCCGCGCAGACTCCTGCAGGCAGGAGGTGCGTCGTGCGCCATCGAATGCGAACGGTCTGAGACGCGCCGAACCTCACGCCACCAGCCGCCCGTGCTCGAGCCGCACACGGCGCTCGCAGCGCGCCGCGAGTTCGGTGTCGTGCGTGACGACCACGAACGCCGTGCCGCGTTCGCGCGCCAACTTCAACATCAGATCGAACACCACCGCCGCGGTGTCGCGGTCGAGGTTGCCGGTGGGCTCGTCGGCCAGCACGCAGGCCGGCTGCGTGACCAGCGCGCGCGCGATCGCCACGCGCTGGCGTTCGCCGCCGGAAAGCTCCGCCGGCCGATGCGCCACGCGTTCGGCCAACCCCACCGCGGCGAGCATCGCGCGCGCGGCCTCGCGCGAGGCCGCCACGCTCTCGCGCCGGATGCGCAGCGGCATCGCCACGTTGTCGAGCGCGGTCAGCTCGGGCAACAGGTGATGGAACTGGTAGACGAAGCCGAGATGCCGGTTGCGCCACGCGCCCTGCTCGGCCGCCGACATGGCGGCGAAGTCGCGCCCCATCAGCAGCACCTGGCCGCTCGTGGACGCCTCCAGGCCGCCCAGCAGATGCAGCAGCGTGCTCTTGCCCGAGCCCGACGCGCCGACGACGGCGAGCGTCTGCCCCGGTTGCAGCTCGAGATCCACGCCCTGCAGCACGCTCACGTCGAGGCCGCCCTCGGCGAAGCGCTTGGCCAGCGCGCGCGCCACCAGCACCGGCTCACTCATAACGCAGCGCCTCCGCGGGGTTGGTGCGCGCGGCGCGCCAGCTCGGGTACAGCGTGGCCGCGAAGGCCAGCGCGAGCGCGGCCAGCGCGATCGGCACCACGTCGGCCATGCGCGGGTCGCTCGGCATGCGGCTGATCACGTAGATGCTGCCGGGCAGGAACGCGACGCCCAGCGCGCGCTCGATCGCCGGCACGATCGTGTCGATGTGCGTCGCCACCCCCAGCCCGAGCAGCACGCCGGCGAGCGTGCCGACCACGCCGGCCGTGGCACCCTGCACGACGAAGATGCCCATGATCGAGCGCGGGCTCGCGCCGAGCGTGCGCAGGATCGCGATGTCGGCGCGCTTGTCGGTCACCGTCATCACCAGCGTCGACACCAGGTTGAACGCCGCCACCGCCACGATCAGCAGCAGGATGATGGCCATCAGGCGCTTCTCGATCTGCACCGCATCGAACCAGTTGCGGTTGGCACGCGTCCAGTCGCGCACCACGATGCCGGGGCCGAGCGCCGCGCCGAGCTGCGCGCCCACGGCGCGCGCGGCGTTCAGGTCGGCCAGGCGCAGCTGCACGCCGGTGGGCCCGTCGAGCCGGTACAGGCGCTCGGCATCGTCGATGTGGATCCACGCCATCGCGCTGTCGAACTCGTAGTGGCCGGCGTCGAAGGTGCCGGCCACGGTGAAGGTCTTCAGCCGCGGCAGCACACCCGCCGGCGTGACCTGCCCGTTGGGCGCGATCACGCTCACGCGGTCGCCCGCGCGCACGCCGAGCAGCCGCGCCAGCTCGCCGCCGAGCACGATGCGCCACGCGCCCGGTTGCAGCGCGGCGAGCGGCCCGCCCTGCAGCTTCGCCGCCATGTCGGTCACCTGCGCCTCGCGCTCCGGCGCGATGCCGCGCACGATGGCGCCGCGCATCTCGTCGTCGTGCGCGAGCAGCGACTGGTTGGCCACGAACGGCGCCGCCGCCACCACGCCGCTTCCGCGCAGCGCCGTCGCGGCCGTGGCCTGCCAGTCGGCCAGCGCGCCGCCGCGGGCGTCGAGCAGCTCCACATGCGCGATCACGCTGAGCATGCGGCCAGTGACTTCCTTCTGGAAGCCGTTCATCACCGACAGCACGATGATCAGCGCCGCCACGCCGAGCGCGATGCCGGCCATCGACACGCCGGAGATGAACGAGATGAAGCCGTTGCGCCCCCCGGCCCGCCCGCTGCGCGTGTAGCGCCAGCCGAGTTGCCATTCATAGGGCCAGCTCATGAGGCGGCCATGCTAGCAGCGCGGTGCAGCTTCATTCGTTGCGCAGCGCCAGCGCCGGCTGCAGCCGGCTCGCGCGCCAGCTCGGGTAAAGCGTGGCCGCGAAGCTGAGCGCCAGCGAGGCGAGCACGATCGGCACGATGTCGGCCGCGCGCGGGTCGCTCGGCAGATGGTCGATCAGGTAGATGTCGCTCGGCACCAGCTTGGTGTGCAGCAGCTGCTCGAGCGCGGGCACCAGCGTGTCGAGGTTCATCGCCAGGCCGAGCCCGAGCACGAGGCCGATCAGCGTGCCGGCGATGCCGTTGACCAGCCCGTGCACGACGAACACCGCCATCACCGAACGCGGCGATGCGCCCAGTGTGCGCAGGATCGCGATCTCGCCGCGCTTGTCGACCACCGTCATCACCAGCGTCGACACCAGGTTGAACGCCGCCACCGCGACGATCAGCGTCAGGATCACGCCGATCATGCGCTTCTGCGACTGCACGGCCTCGAACCAGACACGGTTGGTGCGCGTCCAGTCGCGCAGTTGCCAGGGCTGCGGCAGCGCCGTGGCCAAGCGCGCCGCCACCGCCGGCGCGGCCTGTGGATCGGCCACGCGCAGCGCGAGGCCGGCCAAGGCGTTCACACCGAGCAGCGCGGCCGCGTCGTCGCGATGCATCCACGCCATCGCGCTGTCGTACTCATGGTGGCCGACGTCGATCACGCCGGCGATCTCGAAGCGCGTCAGGCTCGGCAGCCGCGTGGCGGCACCGGGCGCCGCGGCGGGCGCGCCGGCGATCAGTACCGAATCGCCGAGCTTCAGCTGCAGCACGCGCGCCAACTCGACGCCGATCACCACCTGCCGCGAACCGGCCGTGAGCTTGCCGAAGGCCGTGTCGAGGAAGCGCTGCGCCACACTGCTCACGCGCGCCTCGGCGGCGGGGTCGATGCCGCGCACGGCCACCGAGCGCACCTCGTCGCCGCGCACGATCAGCGCCGGCGCGGTCACGAACGGCGCCCACGCGCGCAGCGCCGGGTCGGCCTGCACGCGCGGCAGCGCGGCGGCGATCACCGCGGCGTCGCCGCCCTGCGGATGCATCGCCTGCACGTGCGGCACCACGCCGAGCATGCGATCGCGCACCTCGCGCTGGAAGCCGTTGATCACCGACAGCACGACCACCAGCGCCGCCACGCCCAGCGCGATGCCCGCCATCGACGCGCCGGCGATGAACGAGATGAAGGCGTTGCGCCGGCCGCCGCGGCCGGCACGCGTGTAGCGCCAGCCGAGCTGCCATTCATAGGGCAGGTTCATTCGGCGCGCATGCTAACCGGGATAATCCGGCCTCCAGGTTCCAGGCTCCCGATGCATCTGATCGTTCCGTTCGCCGCGGCTGCCTCCGCAGCCGCGCGTGCCGCGGCCCACACGCTGGCGCTGCCGCAGCTCGAGAAGCTGCTCGCGCAATGCGTTGCCGGCGCCGCGCTCGGCGGCCACGAACGCACGCTCACCGCGCCGCACGAACTGGCGCTCGCGCAGGCTCTCGGCTGGAGCGCCGACGACGGCGCGCTGCCCTGGGCGGCACGCGCCGCCGCGCGCGAAGGCGTCGCGGTCGGCACCGAGGCCTGGGGCTTGCTGACGCCGGTGCACCTGCACCTCGGCACCGAGCAGGTTTCGCTCACCGACCCCGATGCGCTCGAGCTCGACGCGGCTGCGTCGCGCGAGCTGTTCGCGGCGCTCGAGCCGCTGGCCGCCGCCGACGGCGTCGCGCTGTACTGGGGCTCGCCGCTGCGCTGGTACGCGGCGCACGCCAGCCTGGAGCGCCTGCCCACCGCCTCGCTGGACCGCGTGATCGGCCGCCACATCGACGCCTGGCTGCCCGAAGCGCCCGCTGCGCGCCTGATGCGGCGCCTGCAGAGCGAAGCGCAGATGCTGTGGCATGCGCATCCGGTGAACCAGCAGCGCGAGGCCGCGGAGCTGCCGGTGGTCAACTCGTTCTGGCTCAGCGGCTGCGGCATCGCGCAGCCTGTCATCGGCGCCGAGCCGGTGGTCGACGATCGTCTGCGCCGGCCGGCGCTCGGCGAGGACTGGGCCGCCTGGCGCGAAGCCTGGCACGCGCTCGACGCCGGCCCGATCGCGCAGCTGCTCGCGGCGTCAGAAGGCACCCGGCTCACGCTCGCCGGCGAGCGCCGCGCCGTGACCTACACGCGTGTGGCGCGGCCGTGGTGGCGGCGCTGGCAGCGGCACGCCGCGCACGCAGTGCTGGAGGCGCTGTGAGGCCGCTCGCGTGCCACCTGGCGAGGCGCGCATGAGCGGCGCGGTCACGCTGACGCTGCGCGACGCGCCGCCGCGCGTGTGCTTCGCGCTCGAAGCGGCCGGCGTGCACCCGCTGCTGGCGCGCCTTTACGCCGGCCGCGGCGTGCGCTCGGCCGACGAACTCGCCGACGACGCGGCGCGGCTGCTGCCGCCGGCCACGCTCGCCGGCGCCGATGCCGCCGCGCGGCTGCTGGCCGACACCATCGAGGCCGACCAGCGCATCTGCATCGTCGCCGACTACGACTGCGACGGCGCCACGGCCTGCGCGGTGGCGATCCGCGGCCTGGCGATGCTGGGCGCGCGCCGCGAGACGCTGCGCTTCGTGGTGCCCGACCGCCGCGTGCACGGCTACGGCCTCACGCCGGCGATCGTCGAGCTGGCGATGGCGCATGCGCCGGCGCTGCTCGTCACCGTCGACAACGGCATCGCGAGCATCGATGGCGTGGCCTTCGCGCGCGCGCACGGCATCGACGTGCTCGTCACCGACCATCACCTGCCCGCGCAGGTCGATGGCGTGATCGAGCTGCCCGACGCCAACGTGATCGTCGACCCCAACCAGCCCGGCTGCGGCTTCGCGAGCAAGGCGCTGGCCGGCGTGGGCGTGATGTTCTACGTGCTGCTCGCGCTGCGCGCCGAGCTGCGCCGGCGCGGGCGCTTCGCCGAGGCCGCGCAGCCGCGCCTCGAAGCCCTGCTCGATCTGGTGGCGCTGGGCACCGTGGCCGACGTGGTGAAGCTCGACGACAACAACCGCCGCCTGGTGGCGATGGGCTTGAAGCGCATCCGCGCCGGCCGCATGCAGCCGGGTGTGGCGGCGTTGCTGGCGGCTGCGGGCCGCGACGCCGCACGTTGCAGCGCGTTCGACTTCGGCTTCGCGCTCGCACCGCGCCTCAACGCCGCCGGCCGCCTGGCCGACATGACGCTCGGCATCGAATGCCTGCTCACCGACGACGCTGCGCGCGCGCAGGATCTGGCCACGATGCTCGATGCCATCAACCGCGAGCGGCGCGACATCGAGGCCGGCATGAACGAACAGGCGCATGCGCTGATCGACCGCCTGCCGCCCGATGCGGATGCGCCGCCCGCGATGGTGCTCTTCGACGATGCCTTCCACGAAGGCGTGGTGGGCATCGTGGCCGGCCGCGTGAAGGACCGGCTGCACCGGCCGACCTTCGTCTTCGCGCGCGGCAGCGACGGCCTGCTCAAGGGCTCGGGCCGCTCGATCGCGGGCTTTCATCTGCGCGATGCGCTCGACCTGGTGAGCAAGCGCCATCCGCAGCTGCTGCGGCGCTTCGGCGGCCATGCGATGGCCGCCGGCGCGACGCTGGCGCACGAAGACCTCGCCACCTTCGACGCCGCGTTGCGCGCCGTGGCCACCGAATGGCTCGACGCGGCAACGCTCGAGCGGCGGCTGGCCAGCGACGGTGCGCTCGAGGCGCAATGGTTCACGCCCGACACCGTGGCCGCGCTCGACGCGCAGGTGTGGGGCCAGGGCTTCGAGGCACCGCTGTTCGTCGACGAGGTCGACGTGGTGCAGCAGCGCCTCGTCGGCGACAAGCACCTCAAGCTGCGCCTGCGCGTGGCCGGTGCGCTGCGCGAGGCGATCTGGTTCGGCCGCGTCGAGCCGCTGCCCGAGCGAGCTCGGCTGGCGTATCGGCTGAGCCTCGACCGCTTCCAGGGGCTCGATCGCGTGCAGCTGGTGGTGCAGGCGGTGGCGCGCTGAATCGCTCAGCCGGTGATCGCGCGCATCGGGGCGATCGTGATGCCCTGCTGCCGCAGCATGCGGCCCAGCTCCGGGCCGGCCAGCACGGCCAGCTCCATCGCACGCGCCGGCCCGATTGCGTCGCCGGCAGGCGCATCGAGGGCGGGATGCGCCATCAGCAGGTCGCCGTCGACCGCTGCGTCGAGCCAGGCCTGTAACGCCTGCGTGAAGCGGGCGGCATCGGCGTCGAACGCACGCACGCCGAGCAGGTGGCCGTTGGTGCGCAGGCCTGCTGCGCGGGCGCCGCGGGCCAACGCGGCCGCGCCCAGCCACGCCACCACGCGCGCCTTCTGGCGATCGGCCCAGCGCGCGCCCGCGTGCGAGCGCGCCCACCGCGGCGCGCGAGCGACGCGGATCCAGGGTGCGACCGGCCAGGCGCGCGCGCGCACCGCGTCGAGCAGCAGCTCGCGCACGACGGGCAGCTGCTGCACATGCTGGTGGCCGTCCACGAAGTCGGGCGGCCGTCCGAGCAGCGCGACGTAGGCGTCGATCTGGCGGTCGATTTCGGCACGCAGCGCGGCGCGATCGAGGCGGCCCACGTAGGCGGCCCCAATCAGCGCCGGCAGGCTGCGCACCGCGGGCGCCGCCGCGAGCGGCTCGGTCAGATTCAGGTGCAGGCCCAGCTCCAGGCCCGCGCCAGCGCGTTCGCGCAGCGCCACCACGCTGCGCGGCAGGCTCGGCCCGTCGACCAGCACGCTGCCCGCCGAGGCGCGGCCGACCGCATGCAGCGCGAGCAGCGCCTGATCGATGGCATCGGACAGGCCCACGTCGTCGACGCACAGCACAATGCGCCGTGGCTTCACCGTCGCACCGTCGCTCACCGTCGACACCCCGCCCAGGGCTCCGGCGCGTCGCGCGGTTCGTTGCGGTCGGCACGGCGGCTGCGGCGCTGCATTGGCTGATTGTCGTGGCCATCGTGCGCGCCGGCTTGGCGCCGCTGCTGGCCAATCCGCTCGGCTGGCTGGGCGCGTTCGGCCTCTCGTGGGCCGGGCACCAGCACTGGACGTTCGCCGATGCGCAAGCACCGACGCGGCGTTCGCTGCCGCGCTTCGCGGCCATCTCGTTCACCGGCTTTGCCGTCAACGAAGCGGCCTATGCGATGCTGCTGCACGGCACTGCGCTGCGCTACGACGTGGCGCTCGGCCTGGTGCTGGTGGCGGTGGCCGTGCTCACCTGGATCGCCAGCCGGCTGTGGGCGTTCACCGGCACAGCCCCGCCGCCGCCAGCTGATAGCGATCCAGGCGCCACAGGGCCGCGGCTTTCGTAGCGGAGCGCGGCGCCGCGGTGCGCAGCACCGGCTCGCGCTGCGCCGCGTCGGGCGCCGCGATCACCCAGCTCGGCGAATGCGTGCACCATGCGCGCAGCGCGGCGCCGTGGTCGAGCAGCACCTGCGCCGCACGGGCGGGGTCGAAGCGCGCGGCATCGGCAAGCTCCTTGCGCCAGTCGTCGTGCCGGGCCAGCGCCGGGTCGCCCCACGCGGCCACGACCACGATCGGCCTCGGCACCGATGCGTAGTACGGCAAGTCGTAGGGCTGCACCTCGAACGCATACACCGGCGCCTGCGGCGCGGCCTCGCGGTCGAGCACCGCCGCCAGCGCCTGGTGGTTGCGGCCCACGTTGTGGTGGGCGATCGCGCCCAGCGCAACCATGCTGAGGGCCATGGCCAGCGCCGCGATGCCGGCGCGCCGCCGCGGATCGGCGAGCCACGCACCCGGCACGCGGCAGGCGCGGTCGGCCAGCAGCAGCGCCAGCGCCGGCAGCACCGGCAGCACGTAGCCGAGCAGCTTGGAGCGCGGCAGCGAGAAGAACAGCGCCACGATGCCCAGCCACCACCACGCGAGCTTGCGCACCGTGCCCGATGCGTCGGCGGTGCCTGCGCCCTGCGCGCCGCGGCCGATGAACGCGAACCACGGCAGCGTGAGCCCGGCGATGACCGGTGCATAGAACCAGAACGGCTGCTGGTTGTTGAAGCCGGCGCTGGCGTAGCGGCGCAGATGGTGCTCGACGACGAAGTAGTCGAGGAAGCCGGGGTGCCGCCGCTGCACGGCGATGAACCAGGGCAGCGCGATCAGCGCCCACGCCACGGGCCCGGCCCAGCCGAGTGCGCGCTTCGCATCGGCGAACCAGGCGAGCCCCCAGCCGCGGCGCTGCAGCGACCAGGCGCCCACCACGGCCAGCGGCAACACCAGGCCGATCAGGCCCTTGGCCAGCACGCCCAGCGCCATCATCACCCAGCCGGCCACGATCACGCGCCGCGCCGCGGCATCGCCGGCATCGCGCAGCAGCCCATCGGCCAGGCACACGATGGCGCCGGTGATGCAGGCCGCCACCAGCAGGTCGAGGTTCGCGAACTGCGATGCGCCGGCGAGGAACGGCATCGTCGCCAACATCCACACCGTCCAGCGCGCTGCGTCGGCACCGAGCCGGCGCGCCGCGAACCACGCCACGAAAGCGCCCATGGCAACGGCCGCCAGCAGCGACGCCGCGCGCGCCGCCAGCAGATGCGGCCCGCCCAGCGCCAGCGCCGCCGCGGTGATCCAGTAGAACAGCGGCGGCTTGTGGAAGTACGGCAGGCCGTCGAGCGTGGGCACCACCCAGTCGCCCGAGCGCAGCATCTCGAGCGCCACGCCCACGTAGCGGCCCTCGTCGGGCAAGGTCAGCGGGCGCCAGGTGGCCATCAGCGCCAGCCACAGCACCAACCCCACGGCCTGCACCCACGGCGAGCCGGCCGCGTCGCGCCACCTCAAGCGTGCGCCCCCAAGCCGACGCCCAGCTGGCGCCGCACGAGGTACAGCGGCCGCGACTTGACCTCGTCGAACACGCGCGACAGGTACTCGCCCACCACGCCCAGCGCGATCAGCTGCACGCCCGACAGCAGCGCCATGCCGACGACGATGGTCGTCCAGCCCGAGACGGCGTGGCCGTTGATCGCGTAGTCGAGCGCCAGCAGCCCGCCGTAGCCGAACGCGGCCAGCGCGAGCGCGAACCCGACCGCGCTTACGGCGCGCAGCGGCCAGGTGGTGAACGCCGTGAGGCCGATCACCGACAGCGACGCCAGCCCGCGCAGGTTGAACCGCGTGCGCCCGTGCTGGCGCGTGGCCGGGTGGTACGGCACGATCACCGTCGGGAAGCCGACCCACGCGTACAGGCCCTTCATGAAGCGCGTGCGCTCGGGCAGCGAGCACAGAGCGTCGACGACCGTGCGGTCCATCAGGCGGAAGTCGCCGGCGTCCTCGATCACGTGGAAGCGCTGCCCCGTACGCATCAGCCGGTAGAACAGGCGCGTGCCCAGGCGCTTGAGCACCGACTCGCTGCCGCGGTCGCTGCGCGCGGTGCACACCACGTCGGCGCCGTCCTGCCAGGGCACCAGCAGCGCCGGGATCATCTCGGGCTCGTGCTGGCCGTCGGCGTCCATCAGCACCACCACGTCACCGGCCGCCGCGTCGAGGCCGGCCGACAGCGCGGCCTCCTTGCCGAAGTTGCGCGACAGCAGCAGCGCACGAACGCCCGCGTGGTGCGACCACTCGACGCACACCGCGCTCGTGTCGTCGGTGCTGCCGTCGTCGACGACGATGATCTCCCATCGCGGCGACAACGCCTGCAGCACCTGCTCCAGGCGCGGCAGCAGGAGGCGCAGATTCGTCGCCTCGTTGAGGCACGGCACCACCACCGAGATCGCCGGCGGCGCCTGGCGGCGCTCGGCAGCGGGGATCGCACGGCCCAGCGCCGCCGGCCGGAGCACCGAGCGATCGGCGGCCGCGACGGCCGTGCGCTGTATCGTGAAGGCAGACATGTCGCCCATGACGAGCCAGTGTGTGAGCGCCATGTTGCCACTTCGTTGCCGCAACTCAATGAAGTCGATGTCGTTTCGAAGGGCGTCGACATCTCTTCAGCACTGCTTCAGCGCATGGCCCGCGCCGACGCGCGATGGGCGCACGGCAAGGCGCGACAAGCGCACGCCGAATTGCGCCGCCATCGCCCCCCGATTCACGGCGGGAGTGCCCTCGGCGGCCTCTCTAAAATCGGGGGGTGAGTGAATTCAACGCCGACCTGCACAGCCATTCGACCGTCTCCGACGGCACGCTGAACCCCGAAGACCTGGCCGCCCGCGCCAGGGGGCAAGGCGTGACGCTGTGGTCGCTGACCGATCACGACGAGCTGGGCGGCCAGGCCCGTGCCGCCGCGGCCGCGCGCGCGCAGGGGCTCGACTACCTGTGCGGCGTCGAGGTCTCGGTGAGCTTCCTCGGCAAGACGGTGCACATCGTCGGGCTCGGCGTCGACCCCGAAGACGCCGCGCTCGCCGACGGCCTGGCGCGCACGCGCGGCGGCCGCGCGCAGCGCGCACGCGACATGGCCACGAGCCTCGAGCGTGTGGGCATCGAAGGCGCGTTCGACGGCGCGCTCGACTTCGCCGGCAACCCGGAGCTGATCTCGCGCACGCACTTCGCGCGCTGGCTGGTCGCCACCGGCCAGTGCGACGACGTGGGCGAAGTCTTCCGCCGCTACCTCACCGACGGCAAGCCCGGCTACGTGCCGCACCGCTGGGCCGCGCTGGGCGACGCGGTGCGCTGGATCACCGGCGCCGGCGGCATCGCGGTGGTGGCCCACCCGGCACGCTACAAGTTCAGCGCCAACGAGGAGTACGCGCTGTTCTCCGAGTTCAAGGGCCACGGCGGCACGGCCGTCGAAGTGCACACCGGCAGCCACAGCCGGGCCGACGGCGAGCGTTTCGCCGCCGCGGCGCAGGAATACGGCCTGCTCGCCTCGCGCGGCAGCGACTTCCACGGCCCCGGCGAGAGCCGCGTCGAGCTCGGCGCGCTGCCGGCGCTGCCCGCGGCGCTCACGCCGGTGTGGGACGCGCTGGCGCATCGCGTGCTGCGCGCCGCCTGAGCGCGAGCGCGACGCCGGGCATCGGGCCATGTCGCAGTACTTCGAGGTCCACCCCGACAACCCGCAGCCGCGCCTGCTGAAGCAGGCGGTGCAGATCCTGCATGCCGGCGGCGTGTGCGCGGTGCCCACCGACTCGAGCTACGCGCTGGTGTGCCACCTCGACGACAAGGACGCCGCGCAGGCGCTGCGCCGCATCCGCCAGGTCGACGACAAACATCACCTCACGCTGCTGTGCCGCGACCTGTCGGAGCTGGCGAGCTATGCCCGCGTCGACGACCGCCAGTACCGCATGCTCAAGCACGGCACGCCGGGCCCGTACACCTTCATCCTCGCGGCGACGAAGGAAGTGCCGCGGCGCCTCTCGCACCCCTCGCGCCGCACGATCGGGCTGCGCGTGCCCGAGCACCGCGTCACGCAGGCGCTGCTCGAGGCCATGGGCCAGCCGCTGCTGGCCACCACGCTGATCCCGCCGGGCGAACGCGAGCCGCTGAACGACGCGCACGAGATCCGCGCGCGCTTCGAGCATGTGCTGCAAGGCGTGGTCGATGCCGGCGCCTGCCCGGCCGAACCGACCACGGTGATCGACCTCACCGCCGACGAGCCGCAGGTCACGCGCCTGGGCCGCGGCGATCCGGCGCGCCTCGGCCTCGTGATGGCCGGGTGAATCGGCGGACGAGGCCGCGCGTGCGCGGCGCTACAGCGCCGCGGTGACCACGACTTCGATCTTCCACTCCGGCTTGGCCAGCGCCGCCTGCACCGTGGCGCGCGGCGGCGTGTGGCCGGGCACGACCCATTGGTCCCACACCGCGTTCATGCCGGGGAAGTCGGCCATGTCGGCGAGGAAGATCTGCGCGCGCAGGATCTTCGACTTGTCGGTGCCGGCGCGCGCCAGCAGCGCGTCGACCGCGCCGAGCACCTCGCGCGTCTGGCCGGCGATGTCTTTGGCGCCGCCCATGGCCACCTGGCCGGCGAGGTAGCACACGCCGTTGTGCACGGCCATCTCGCTCATGCGCGCGCCGACGTCGAAGCGTTGAACCATGATCAGTGATGCCCTTTCTTGTGAGGGTGGTGCCCGTGGCCGTGGCCATGCCCATGGCCATGGTGCGCCGCCGGCACCGCAGCGGCCGGCGCGGCCTTCTGCCCGAGCTTGCTCTCGGTGCCGGCCAGCAGCTTGCGGATGTTGCCGGTGTGGCGCCACACCAGCAGCAGGCTCATCACCGCGATCGCCAGCGCCAGCGGCGACGGCTCCCAGATCAGCAGCTGGTAGAACGGCGCGAACAGCGCCGCGGTGATCGAGGCCAGCGACGAATAGCGGAAGAACGCGGCGATGATGCCCCAGGTGGCCAGCGTGGCGAGCCCGAGCCAGGGGTTGAACGCCAGCAGCACGCCGCCCGCGGTGGCCACGCCCTTGCCGCCTTCGAAGCGGAAGAACAGCGGCCACAGGTGGCCGGCGAAGGCGGCCAGCCCGACCAGGCCGATCGTCGTCTCGCCGAAGCCGAAGCGCGGCGCCAGCAGCAGCGCGAGCCACACCGGCACGTAGCCCTTGAGCGCATCGAAGGCCAGCGTGATGATCGCAGCCGCCTTGTGGCCCGAGCGCAGCACGTTGGTGGCGCCGGGGTTCTTCGAGCCGTAGGTGCGCGGATCGGCGAGGCCGAACCCCCGGCTGACGATGACCGCGAACGACAGCGAGCCGATCAGGTAGGCGACGACGATCGCAGCGAGGCTGTAGGCCGTGGGCATGTCACGCTGATCGCGCGAGGCGACGAACTGCGCAGTGGTATCGGCTCGCGAGTGTACGCGCGCCGCCGCCGCGGCTTCGCCTTCTGCCGGCTCGTCAGTTGGCGCAGTGCACCGGTTTCGCGCCGAGGTGCTCCGTGAGCACGCCCGGCGCGATGCCCACCAGGTAGCCGCGCCGCCCGCCGTTGATGACGATGCGCGGCAGCGCGAGCACGCCGGCCTCGACGAACACGCGCATCGTCTTGCGCGTGCCGAACGGCGAGGTGCCGCCCACCAGATAGCCGCTGTGCCGCTGCGCCACCTCGGGCTTGCACGGCTCCACGCTCCTGGCGCCGATCTCGCGCGCCAGGTTCTTGGTGCTCACCTGCCGGTCGCCGTGCATCAGCACGATCAGCGGCTCGGCGCGATCGTCCTGCATCACCAGCGTCTTGATCACCGCGTGTTCGTCGACGCCGAGCTGCCGCGCCGACTCGGCCGTGCCGCCGTGCTCGACGTAGTCGTACGGGTGCTCGGTGAACGCCACGCCGTGCGCGCGCAGCCAGTCGGTGGCCGGCGTGGCGCTGACGTGCTTGTCCTTCCTTGCCATGGCCGCGCTCGCTGCCCCGGGTTGCCGACGAGGCGCGCAGTGTGCCCGAAGCGCCCGCCACCCCCCGGCCGTGCGGGATCTCACGGCCTTTCACCGATCTTTACGCACGGCGGGCTTGCGCCGGCGCACCGGATGGACATATATTCCATTTCACCGAATGGACAGAAATTCCATGAACGACTTCTCCCCCTCCCTCCCGGGCGGCAACCAGGCCTCCGACGCCCGCGCGCGCATCGCGCTGCGCGCGGCGCTGGCGCTGCTGGTGCCGCTGGCGCGCTGGCTGGTGCGCAACGGCGTGCCCTATGCCAGCTTCGCGCCGGCGATGAAGACGGTGTTCGTCGAGGCCGCGCGGCGCGAGCTGGCCGGGCACGACGGCAAGATCACCGACTCGGCGCTGAGCGTGCTCTCGGGCGTGCACCGGCGCGACATCCGCGAGATGGGCGCGGCCGCCACGCCGTCGGCGGCGCAGCCCAAGGCGCCGTCGGTGGCGTCGCAGGTGTTCACGCGCTGGCTCACCGACGCCGCCTTGCGCGGCCGCGACGACCAGCCGGTGCCGCTACCCAAGACGGGTGACGGCCTGTCGTTCGACACGCTGGCGCGCCAGGTGTCGAGCGACGTGCATCCGCGCACGCTGCTGGCCGAGATGCAGCGCCTGGGGCTGGTGGCGATCGACGGCGAGACCGTCCGCCTGCAGGCCCAGGCCTTCGTGCCGCAGGAGGGCTTCGAGGAGATGGCCGAGCTGTTCTCGGCCAACGTGTCGGACCACCTCGCCGCGGCCGTGCACAACCTGCACGGCGACACGCCGAAGTTCCTCGAGCAGAGCGTGTTCGGTGGCGGCCTGTCGGAGAAATCGGCCGCCGCGCTCGGCGCCACCGCGCGCAGGCTGTGGAAGGACGCCTTCCGCCAGATGGCCGCCGAGGCCGGCGCGCACCTGAAGCGCGATGCCAAGCAACACGACACGTCGATGCGCATGCGCTTCGGCGTGTATTTCTATGCCGAGCCCAAGGAGGCTGCGGCCACTGCCGAGCCGCGCGCCGCGCGCGCGCGCGGCCGGCGCGTCACACCGAAGTCCACCCACCGGAGCACACGATGAACCCCCTCTTCCACCTCTCGCGCCGGCTCGCGCTGGCGGCCGCCACCGCGGCATCGCTGCTCGCTGCCTGCGGCGGCGGCGACGGCCTCGGCTCCGGCGGCACCGGCTCGGCGCCCGAGACCTTTGCCACCGGCACCGTCGACGGCTTCGGCAGCATCTTCATCGGCGGCGAGCGCTGCGATCACATCGGCGCCCGCATCGCGTGGGACGCGGTCACCGGTGGCCCCGAGGAGGCAGCCGAACCGAACCCCGAGGTCAAGCTCGGCCAGCGCGTGGAGGTCGACCTCGACGGCACGTCGGCGGCGTGCAAGATCCTGGCCGCGCGCATCGCGCCGGAGGTGATCGGCGTGATCGAGAGCAAGGCCCCGCTGGTGGTGGCCGGCGCGCGCGTGATCGTGAATCTCGATCCCGCGGCAGGCCCGGTCACAGTGTTCGACGGCTACACGGACTACAACGACCTCGCCGTCGGCGATCGCGTCGAAGTGCACGGCAAGGCGGTGCCGATCATCGGCGGCGGCGTGGGCATCCTCGCCACCCGCATCGAGCGCAAGCCCGCCACGCAGACCTGGGTGCGCGTGGCCGGCGTGATCGGCAACCTGACGCCGACCACCTTCACGCTCGGCGGCCTGACGGTGCACTATGACGCCGCCACCCTGCGCGTGCCGGCCGGCGTGAGCCTGCGCGACGGGCTCACCGTCGCGATGTGGAGCACCGGCGCGGTGACCGGCCACGACGTGAACGCGCGATTCATCCGTGTGCTGCTGCGCCAGTTCGCCGACCAGCAGAAGGTGCGCGTGCAGGGGCCCGTCACCGGCTGCGCGGCGCAGAGCCCGTGCACCGAGCCGGTCATCGACGGCATCACGGTGAAGATCACCGCCGACACCGTCTTCACCCGCGGCTCGCAGGCCGACGTGTTCGACGGCAAGACGATCCACGTGCGCGGCACCTTCGACGCAGCGAGCGGCAAGCTGGTGGCGCGTGCGGTCGCCGTGCGCCTGGCCTCCGACGGCGTGGTCACGCTGCTCGGCAGCGTGAGCGACTTCACCGACGACGGCACGACCAAGACCTTCCGCGTCCGCGGCGTGCCGGTGAGCACCGACAGCAGCACGATCTTTGGTTGCGCGCTCACGGCCGCCGACAACGACAAGGTGGTCGCCGTCTCCGGGCAGATTTTCGGCGCCTCGGTGCTCGCCGAGCGCATCGAATGCCCCGCCCTCGCGGTGGGCACCATCGTCGACGCCTACGGGCCGATCTCGCAGTTCGACGGCGGCGCCAAGACCTTCCACCTCACCAACCGCCCGCTGGTCAGCCTAGCCACGCTGCACTGGGACGACCACACCGTCTTCAGCAACGGCGCCGATCCGGCCACGCTCGCCAACGGCGACTACGTGGCGGTGCGCGGCGTGTACATGGGCCCGGGCAACGGCTTCCTGCTGCTGCGCGTGGTGAAGGACCAGACGCCGCCCGCCTCGCCCGGCGGCCTGCTGTTCAACGCGGTGGGCATCGCGCACCACGTGAGCGCCACGGCAATGTGGGTCAACCGCGTGCCGATGGTCGTCACGCCGGCCAGCCAGGTCGACCCCGGCGTCGTCGACGGCGCGGTGGTGCGCGCCTGGTTCTACCGCCACAACGGCGCGTGGGAGGTCGTGAAGGCCTATCCGTTGAGCTGGTAGCGGCCTTGCGCACCGGCGCGCTCCTGCTCGCGCCGGCGCAGCACGTTGCGCTGCACCTTGCCGGTGGTGGTCATCGGCAGCGCGTCGATGAACTCGATCTCCTTCGGGTACTCGTACGGCGCGAGCTGGCCCCGCACGTGCTGCTGCAGCTGCTCGATCAGCGCCGCATCGCCCGCGAAGCCCGGCGCGAGCACCACGTAGGCCTTGACCAGCGCGCCGCGCTCGGCGTCGGGCTTGGGCACCACCGCGGCGTTGGCCACCGCCGGGTGCTTGACGAGGCAGTTCTCCACCTCGCTCGGCCCGATGCGGTAGCCAGCGGCCTTGAACATGTCGTCGCTGCGGCCCTGGTACCAGAGGTAGCCGTCGGCATCCATCACCGCGGTGTCGCCGGTGCGGCACCAGCTGTCGTCGGGGCTGCCCGTGAACTTCGCGCGTGTGGCTGCGTCGTTGCGCCAGTAGCCGAGGAAGAACACCGGGTCGGGGTCGCCGTGGATGTCGAGCCGGTGCACGGCCACGTCGCCCGGCGTGCCGCGCGGGCACTCGCGGCCGTCGTCGTCGATCACCGCGACGCGATGGCCGGGGTACGGCCGGCCCATGCTGCCGGCGCGCGCGGGCCAGCCGGCGGCGGGGCGACCTCGTGCATCGAGCGAGCGGCCGCAGTTGCCGACGATGTAGTTGATCTCGGTCTGGCCGAACATCTCGTTGACGGTCACGCTCAAGCGCTCGCGGCAGTAGGCGAACACCGCGTCGCCCACCGCCTCGCCGGCGCTCATGATCGCGCGTAGCTTCAGGTCATAGCGTTCGCGCGGCGCCGGCACCGCCTTCATCATCGCCTTCAGCGCGGTGGGGAACAAGAAGGTGTGCGTCACGCGGTAGCGCTGCATCAGCTCGAACGCGCGCAGCGCATCGAAGCGGCCGATGCTGCCGACGATCTCGCGGCCGAAGTACAGCGTCGGCAGCAATGCATCCATCAGCCCGCCCGTCCACGCCCAGTCGGCGGGTGACCAGAACACTGCATCGTGCTGCGGAAAGAAGTTCTGGCTGCAGACGAAGCCGCTGAGGTTGCCGATCAGCCCGCGGTGCGCGATCAACGCGCCCTTCGGCGGGCCGGTGGTGCCGCTGGTGTAGATCAGCACCGCCGGATCGTCGGCCGCGGTGTCCACGGGCACGAAACCGTCGGGCGCCGCGCGCAGTGCGTCCTGCCAGTTCACGTCACCGCGCCCGTGCGCGGCGCCGACCGCGAGCACGTGGCGCAACGCCGGCGCACCGGCGCGTGCGACGAGCAGGTTGTCGATCGCGCTCTCGTCGACGATGGCGCACACGGCCTCGCTGTCGTGCAGGCGGTACTGCAAGGCCTCGGCGCCGAACAGCATCGACAGCGGCATCGCCACCGCGCCGAGCTGGTAGACCGCCATGTGCGCGACCGCGGTCTCGATGCGCTGCGGCATCACGATCGCCACGCGGTCGCCGCGCTGCACGCCGAGCGCGCGCAGGGCGTTGGCGGCGCGGTCGGCCTGGCGTTTCAGCTGGCCGTAGCTCACGCGCAGCCGCGTGCCGTCGGCCAGCTCGATGCGCACGGCCACCGCATCGGGCGTGTCGCGCGCCCAGCGCGCGCAGCACACCTCGGCGATGTTGAAGCGCGCCGGCACGTGCCAGCGGAAGCTGCCGTGAATGGCGTCGTAGCGGTCGTCGGCGCTCATGCGCGCGCTCCGTCAGCGTGCGAAGCGCTGCAGCGCCGGCCCGGTGACGCGGCAGATGCGCCACTCGGGCAGCATCGACGCGCCCATCTTCTCGTAGAAGCGGATCGCGTGCTCGTTCCAGTCGAGCACGCTCCACTCGAAGCGGCCGTAGCCGCGCTCGACGGCCAGCGCGCCCAGGTGCTCCAGCATCGCGCGGCCGATGCCTCGGCTGCGGTGCGCCGGCTTCACGTACAGGTCTTCGAGATAAAGCCCCGGCTTGGCGAGGAAGGTCGAGAAGTTGGTGAAGAAGAGCGCGAACGCCACCACCTCGCCATCGACCTCGCCGACCACCGACTCCACCACCGGCTTCGGGCCGAACAGGTGCGGGTGCAGCGTCTCTCGCGTCAGCTGCAGCAGGTGCGTCAGCTGCTCGAATTCGGCCAGCTCGGTGATCAGGCCGACGATGGCCGACACGTCGCGCGGCTCGGCGCCGCGCAGGGTGAAGGGCGTGGTCATGCATCGATTCTGTCACCGGCGCAACAGGCCGCCGGCGCGCGCTGCCCTACAGTGCTGTCCCATGAGCGATGCCGGCATCTACGAACCGCGCCGCGTGGCGCAAAGCTACTTCATCCCCGCGCGCGGCCTGCGCCACCACGTGCAGATCTGGGGCACGCCGGCGCAGGTGAGCGCCGAGCGCCCGCTGCTCGTGCTCACGCACGGCTGGATGGACGTGGGTGCGTCGTTCCAGTTCGTCGTCGACGCGATGCACGGCGGCCGCGCCATCGCCGCGATCGACTGGCGCGGCTTCGGCCGCACCCAGGCGCCGCCGGTGGACAGCTACTGGTTCCACGACTACCTGGGCGACCTCGACGCGCTGCTCGATGCCCTCTCGCCGCAGGCGCCGGTGGATCTGCTCGGCCACAGCATGGGCGGCAACATCGCGATGAGCTATGCCGGCGTGCGGCCCGCGCGCGTGCGCCGGCTCGTCAACGTCGAGGGCTTCGGCATGCCCGAGACGCAGCCCGAGCAGGCGCCCAAGCGGCTGCGGCAATGGCTCGACGAGCTGAAGGCGCCGCGCTCGCTGCGCAGCTACGCCACGCTCGGCGAGGTGGCCGCGCGGCTGCAGAAGAACAACCCGCGCCTCCAGAGCGACCGCGCCGCCTGGCTGGCCGCGCACTGGGCCGAGTGCCGCCGCGACGGCCGCTGGCACCTGCTCGGCGACCCGGCGCACAAGCGCGTGAACCCGGTGCTCTATCGCAGGGACGAGGCGGTCGAGGGCTGGAAGCTGATCGAGGCGCCGACGCTGTGGGTCGAAGGCGACGAGACCGATCCCGACCGCTGGTGGGGCCACCGCTACCCGCGCAGCGACTTCGAGGCGCGCATCGCGGTGGTGCCGACGCTCGAGCGCACGCGGCTCGCGGCCTGCGGCCACATGGTGCACTTCGACCGGCCCGAGGCGCTGGCCGCGCGGCTCCACGAGTTCCTGGGCTAAGGTGCCGTCTCGCGCGGGCGCTCCACCGGCACGCGCAGGCGGTCGATCCAGTCCGACATCGCCGGCCCCGGGCGCGGCGTGAGCAGGCTCACGATCACGATCACCGCGAAGCCCACCGGCACGCCGAACACGCCGGCCGAGATCGGCTGGATGCCCCACCACAGTTCGATCGGCCGCGTGATGCCGAACACGCCGCGCATCCAGGGCTCGGTGCTCACCAGGTAGTACAGCGTCGTGCCCAGCCCGGCGAGCATGCCGGCGGTGGCGCCCCAGCGGTTGGCGCGCTTCCAGAACACGCCGAGCACCAGCGCCGGGAAGAACGCCGCGGCCGCCAGCGAAAACGCCGCCGACACCATGAACAGGATCTCGGCGGGCTTTTGCGCCGCCACGTAGGCGGCCACGATCGCGGTGACGAGCAGGATCACCTTCGACATCGCGACGCGGCGCGAGGGCCTGGCCTGCGGGTTGATCATGCGGAAGTAGGTGTCGTGGCTGAGCGCGTTGGCGATCGTCAGCAGCAGGCCGTCGGCGGTCGACAGCGCCGCCGCCAGCCCGCCGGCGGCCACGAGGCCCGAGATCACGTACGGCAGCTGCGCGATCTCGGGCATCGCCAGCACGATGATGTCGGCGCCGATGCGGATCTCGCCGAGCTGCACGATGCCGTCCTTGTTGAGGTCGCTGATCGCCAGCAGCGACGGATCGACCTTCGACCACGCGGCCGTCCACGCCGGCAGCTGGTCGAACGAGATGCCCACCAGGTGGCTGAAGACCTCGAACTTCACCAGCACCGCGAGCGCCGGCGCCGTGACGTACAGCAGCGCGATGAAGAACAGGCTCCACGTGACCGACACGCGCGCCTCGCGCACCGACGGCGTGGTGTAGCAACGCGTGAGGATGTGCGGCAGCGCCGCGGTGCCCACCATCAGGCAGAACACCAGCGCCAGGAAGTTGCGCCGCGACAGCTCGAACGTGCGCCGCGCCTCGGCATCGCCGTCGGGGTCGCCGGCGAAGGCCTGCGCCTGCGGCGGCATGCCGGCCAGCGGCGCCGCGCGCGCCGCGGCGCTGGCGCGCGCCGCGCTCCAGAGCTTGATCGCCTCGTCGGTGCTCTTCGGCAGCGCCGCCAGTTCGCGCGCGGCGGCCTGCAGTTCGCGCACGCCGGCCTTGGCGGCGCGCAGCTCGGCCAGCCGCCGCTCGGCGTTCTCGCGCTCGGTGGCCAGCGCGGCCGCCGGGTTGCGCAGCTTCCAGTCGTACTCGACCACGCGCGAGCGCAGGATCTCGACCACCTCCTTCTCCTTGGGGTCGTCGATCAGCCGCCGCTCCAGTTCGGTGATCTTGGCCATCTGGTAGCCGTAGACCGCCTGCGGCACCGGGTTGCCCGTCTGCTTGACCGACAGCCACACCACCGGCGCGATGTACGCGACGATGAGGATGACGTACTGCGCCACCTGCGTCCAGGTGACGGCGCGCATGCCGCCGAGGAACGAACACACCAGGATGCCGCCGAGGCCGATGAACACGCCCATCTCGAAGGCGAAGCCCGTGAGGCGCGCGGTGATCAGCCCCACGCCGTAGATCTGCGCCACGATGTAGACGAACGAGCACAGGATCGCCGAGGCCGCGCCCACCGCGCGCGGCACGTTGCTCTCGTAGCGCGCGCCCAGGAAGTCGGGGATCGTGTACTGGCCGAAGCGGCGCAGGTACGGCGCCAGCAGCAGCGCCACCAGGCAGTAGCCGCCGGTCCAGCCGAGCACGAACGCCAGGCCGCCGAAGCCGCTCAGGTACACCGTGCCGGCCATGCCGATGAACGAGGCCGCGCTCATCCAGTCGGCGCCGGTGGCCATGCCGTTGTAGACGGCCGGCACCTGCCGGCCGGCCACGTAGTACTGGTCGACATCGGTGGTTCGGCACAGCACGCCGATGCCGGCATACAGCGCCACCGTGCTCAGCAGGAACAGGCCACCGATCCAGTTGCGCGCCACGCCGATCTGCTCCAGCAGGAACAGCAGCAGCGTGAAGACCAGGAAGCCGCAGGTGTAGGCGAAGTAGACGCGGTCGAGCTGCGCCTTGAAGGCCTTGGGCTCGCTGCGTGCGGGTGCTGTCACGTCAGTCGTCGCCGTCGGCCAGCTCGCACGCGCGGTCGAGCCGGTTCATGCGCAGCTGGTAGACCCAGATGATCAGCCCGTAGACGATGATCGCGCCCTGCGCGGTGACCCACACGCCGAACGGCCAGCCGAAGAATGTGAACCGCAGCTCGCGCGCGAAGAACACGAGCCCGAACGTGACGAGGAACCACAGCGCGAGCAGCGCCGCGGTGAGGCGCCGGTTGCCGCGCCAATGGCGTTCGCGGCGCGGGTCCAGGGTCGGCGCGGCCACCGGCACCCTTCAGCGGCAGGCCGCCACGCCGATGTGCAGGCACCACGCGATGCGCGACAGCGTCACGGCCGCGTAGGCACCGGCAACGATGCCGAACACCGCCCAGCCCGCGCCGGCCGGTGACAGCGCCGCGGGCAGCGCGCGGCGCAGCGGCGCGGCCAGCGGCCACGACAGCCAGCGCAGCAGGCGGTAGAAGACATTGGACTCGCGCCGCTCGCCGGCCAGCACGTGCAGCACGCCCTGCCCGGCGAGCGCGAGCAGCGGAATGAACAGCAGCAGCTGCAGGTATTTCAACAACACCGCCATGGGCAAGACATGCGAGGCACGCTCGGCTTGTTGCGCATGTGCCGATCTGCGCGCGGCGGCCTTACTCGTTTCTTACGCAGCCCCCCCTCGCAGGCCACTGCGCTCGTGGAAACCCTATGAGGACTATCCAGATCGGCCGCGCACGGTAAGAAACCGGTAAGGCGCCCCGTCAAGAGTGTTTCGTGTGTCGACCCGCTGCGGTCGACCCCACTACAAATCGGAGACAACCCAAATGGCCATTGCGGATTCGCGAGGCGCTCGCACCGTCAGCGCCGAACCCCGCCCGATGACCGCCGACGAACGCATGGTGATCTTCGCGTCGTCGCTCGGCACGGTGTTCGAGTGGTACGACTTCTACCTGTTCGGCGTGATGGCGGCGATCATCGCGGCCAACTTCTTCAGCGCGCTCGACCCGGCCACGCGCGACATCTTCACGCTGCTCGCCTTCGCCGCCGGCTTCGCGGTGCGGCCGTTCGGCGCCATCGTGTTCGGGCGGCTGGGCGACCTGGTGGGGCGCAAGTACACCTTCCTGATCACGATCGTGATCATGGGCATGTCGACCTTCCTGGTCGCGTTCCTGCCCAACTACGCCACCTGGGGCATGGCGGCGCCGATCTCGCTGATCGCGCTGCGGCTGCTGCAGGGGCTGGCCCTCGGCGGCGAGTACGGCGGCGCCGCCACCTACGTGGCCGAGCACGCACCGCACGGCCGGCGCGGCGCCTACACCTCGTGGATCCAGACCACCGCCACCGTGGGCCTGATGCTCGCGCTGATGGTGATCCTGGGCACGCGGCTGTACATGGGCGAGGCCGAATTCGCCAAGTGGGGCTGGCGCATCCCGTACGCCGTCTCCGGCATCCTGCTCGTGGTGTCGATCTGGATCCGGCTGAAGCTCAGCGAGTCGCCGGCGTTCGCGCGCATGAAGGCCGAGGGCAAGACCTCGAAGGCGCCGCTGTCGGAATCGTTCGGTCAGTGGAACAACCTGAAGATCGTGATCCTGGCGCTCATCGGCGGCACCGCCGGCCAGGCGGTGGTCTGGTACACGGGCCAGTTCTACGCCCTGTTCTTCCTGCAGTCGTTCCTCAAGGTCGACGGGCCGACGGCCAACGTGCTGATCGCGCTGTCGCTAATCCTCGGCACGCCGTTCTTCATCTTCTTCGGATCGCTGTCCGACAAGATCGGCCGCAAGAAGATCATCATGGCCGGCTGCCTGCTGGCCGCGGTGACGTACTTCCCGCTGTTCAACGCGCTGACCACCTACGCCAACCCGAAGCTGCAGGCCGCGATCCACAAGTCGCCGGTCACGGTGGTGGCGCCCCCGGGCGACTGCAACCTGATCCTGAACCTGACGGGCATCGCCAAGTTCACCACCGCGTGCGACCTGACGCGCACCTTCCTGTCGAACTCCGGCGTCAACTACGACAAGGTCGAGAAGGCCGACGTCAAGGTGGCCACGGTCAAGGTCGGCGACAAGGAGATCGTCGGCTACGCGGCCAACCAGCCCGACGCCAAGGACGCCAAGCCGCGCTTCGAGAAGGAAGTGCGCGACGCGCTCAACGCCGCCGGCTACCCCGCCAAGGCCGACCCGATCCCCGCCGGCAGCTACAACTGGTGGATGCTGGTGCTGATCCTGACCATCCTCGTGGTCTACGTGACCATGGTCTACGGCCCGATCGCGGCGATGCTGGTGGAGCTGTTCCCCACGCGCATCCGCTACACCTCGATGAGCCTGCCCTATCACATCGGCAACGGCTGGTTCGGCGGCTTCCTGCCGGCGATCGGCTTCTCGATCGTGGCCGCGCAGGGCAACATCTACAGCGGCCTGTGGTACCCGATCGTGATCGCGATGATGACCTTCGTGGTCGGCTCGCTGTTCATCAAGGAAACCAAGGACGTCGACATCTACGCGCGCGACTGAACCCGCGCGCCGGGCGCCGGGCCCTCGCGGCCCGCGCCCGCAACACCCTTCGGCAACCTCAGGACACGCTCGACCATGTGGAAGCTCGCCATCGCGTTCGTCGTCTTCGCCGCCATCGCGCTGTTCATCCTCACGCGCTCGGGCGGCAACGTGGATCTCGGCGGCGAGAAGCACGACGCCGGCGGCGGCCCTGCGCCGGCTGCATCGGCGGCCAGCCGGCCCTGAGCGCGCCTCAGCGCAACATCTCTTTCAGCTTGGCGCGCAGCGCGCTGGCGATGGCATCGCCGCGCGCCTTGTGGATGTTCTTCACGTACGCCGGCGCGATGGCCGCCAGGTCGGCCAGCGTGGCGCACTTCTCGAGCTTCAGCGTGAACATGAACGAGCGGATGCCCATCGCATCGACGATGGTGTCGTTCATGAACTTCTTGGTCTCGCGAAAGCGCTCCACGTCGTTGCTCGTGGGGACCGGAAACTCCGAATCGTGCGGCCGCAGTTCGGCCGGGCTGGTGCTCAACGGCCCCGGTGCCGTCGCCAGGGGTGCAGCGCCCGAGGCTTGTCCGGCGCGGCCGCGTGCCGCTTGCATGCGCGCGCGCGCGATCAGATTGCGCTGCACCAGCATGTCGAGCGCATCGGCCGGTGCGCCGCCGCGTTCCATCGCCGCGCGCAACTCGCCCACGCTGCGCGCGCCGTCGACCATGATGAGGATGGCGCGCACGCGTTGCGGCAGGTCGGCCGAGCGGTGCTGCAGCTCCTCGCGGCCCGCGGCCGTCTTGTCGTAGATCTCGTCGTCTGTCATTGCAGCGTCCCCTTCGATCCTGCCTCAAGGGTCTGCAGCCGCAGAGGGCTGTTCCATGCGTTCGGCCGCGCGCATCACCTCGGCGTTCGCGTCGCCGGAGATCTTGACCACGGTGACGGTGCATCCGGCAGCGGCCACCACCTGTGACGACACGCTGCCGAGGTATCTTCGCATGGTCGAGCTGGCGCGCGCGCCCATCACGATCTGGTCGGCCTTCACGCGCTGTGCAAAACCCACGATGGCGTCGGCGGCATCGGGCGCCTCGAGCACGTGGTAGGTCAGCCGCATGTCGTCGAGCGCCAGCGCACGGCCGATCGGGCGCGCCCAGTGCTTCAGGTGGACGAGGCGCTTCACGTGCAGGCTGCGGCCCTTGTCGTCGACGCGCTCGTCGATGCCGATGCGCGCGGTCTTCATCACGCTGATGCAGGCCAGGCGCGAGTCGCGCTCGGTGGCCACCAGGCGCCGCGTGGTCTCGCGCAGCGCCTCGAGCAGCGCCGGCTCGGAGCCTTCGGTGTCGACCGCGGCCACGATGATCGGGCTGCGGTGCAGCGTGGGCGCCACCCCCACGGTGGCCGAATCGGGATCGCTGCCGAGCGCGAAGAACCAGCGCCGCAGCTGGCTCAGGCCGCCGCGGCGCGATTGCCGGCGCGAGCGGTCGGTCAGCGGCACCTGGTCGGGCGCCTGCAGCGCCAGCGCGAGCTGCGCCGCGCTCTGGTAGCGGCGCTCGGGCTTGACCTCGAGGCAGCGCAGGATGATCTCCTGCAGCCACGGCGGGCAATCGGGCCGCAGCGTGCGCGGCGGCACCGGGTCCATGTACAGCCGCTTGCGCAGGCCGCGCACGGTGTGCGGCGCGCCGAACGGGCGCTCGCCGGTGGTGAACTTGTAGAGCATCACGCCGAGGGCGAAGATGTCGCTGCGCGGGTCGGAGCGGATGTACTGCACCTGCTCGGGCGACATGTAGGGGCCGGTGCCCATCGGCAGGCGGAACTGCTCCTCGAGCAGGTCGGGCAGGCGGTCGTGGCGCGAGAGGCCGAAGTCGATCAGCACCGCGGTGCCGTCGGGGCGCATCACCACGTTGCTCGGCTTGATGTCGAGGTGCACCACGTGCTGGCGGTGCAGGTCGTGCAGCGCCTCGGCCACGCGCGAGCCGGTCTCGACGATCTCGTCGAGCGACACCGGCGAGGCATCGAACACCGGCTTCAGCGACGGCCCGTCGATGTGCTCCATCACGATGTACGGCCGGCGCGTGAAGTCGCCCTTGGCCACGAAGCGCGGCACGTGCGGCCCCGACAGCGTGGGCATGATCATCGCCTCGACCTCGAAGCCGACGATGCTGGCGGGATCTTCCCCGCCCATGATGCGCGGCACCTTCATCAGCAGCGGCAGCTGCGGCCCGCCGGCCGCCGGCTCGATGCGGTGCACCCGCCACAGCGTGGCCATGCCGCCCTGGTGCAGCATCTCCTCGATGCGAAAGCCGTCGACCTCGTCGCCGGGCTGCAGCCGCGTCAGCGAGGCCGACAGCTCCTCGCCAGGCCGCGTGCCCAGGCTGCTGCTCGCAATCGGATCACTCGCCATCGGCCAGTCGCTTCGCGAAGCTGGAGGGCAACCCCACCGCGGCCACCTTGGCCGCCGCGCTGCCGTGGTCGTAGGGTACGCGGTGGTAGGTCAGCGTCCGTTGCCCGGTGTCAAAGCTGGCGTAGCACGCCGCGGGGTTGCCGTCGCGCGGCTGGCCGCACGAGCCGGGCAGCACCAGCCAGCGGCGGTGCGCCGGCACCGGCACCGGCATGTCGGCGCTGGGCACGAAGTCGAGGCAGTGCTCGCCCTGCAGCGTGAACAGGCGCGGCTCGTGCACATGGCCGCAGAACACGTAGCGCGCGTCGGTGGCGCGCCAGCTGCGCTGCGCCTCGCCGCGGCCGAGGATGTACTCCCAGCGCTCCGGCGCATGCGCGTTGGCGTGCACGTAGAGCTGCTCGCCGTCGGCCACCTGCATCGGCAGCGCGCGCAGGAACTCGATGTGCACCGGCGTGAGCTGCGCGCGCGTCCACTCGATCGCGCGGCGGGCGGCCTCGATCATGTGCGGCGAGACCTTGCCGCACACCGCGTCGTCGTGGTTGCCCTTGACGGCCACCGCGCCGGCGCGCACCAGCTCCTGCGCGCGCTGCACCACCCACAGCGGGTCGGCGCCGTAGCCGACGAAGTCGCCGAGCAGCACGTGGCGCTCGCAGCGTTGCTCGGCCGCATGCTCGAGCACGGCCTCCAGCGCTTCGCGGTTGGCATGCGGGTCGGCGATGAGGGCGATCTTCACGTCACGGGCGCGGCGGCAGGCGACAACGCTCGATTACATCGCAAGCCGGGCCGGGCTTGCGGCCCGTCATGCAAAAATGCGCGTTGCTCCGCACGAGGCGCCGCCACCATGGACATCGAACGCACCAACGCCATCGGCACCCTGCTCGCCGACCTGAGCGCCCGCACCGAGGCGCTACGGGGGTATCTTTGACTACGACCGCAAGGCGCTGCGGCTGAACGAGGTCAACGCCGCGCTCGAGAACCCCAACGTCTGGAACGAGCCCAAGCGCGCACAGGAGCTGGGCCGCGAGAAGAAGACGCTCGAAACGGTGGTCGGCACGATCGACCACCTGAACAGCCAGCTCGGCGACAACACCGAGCTGTACGAGATGGTGAAGGCCGAGAACGACGAGGCCAGCCTGCTCGCCATCGAGGCCGATGCCGGCAAGCTGCGCGAGACGGTCGAGCAGCTCGAGTTCCGCCGCATGTTCTCCAATCCGGCCGACCCGCTGAACTGCTTCATCGACATCCAGGCCGGCGCCGGCGGCACCGAGGCCTGCGACTGGGCGCAGATGCTGCTGCGCCAGTACCTCAAGTACTGCGAACGCAAGGGCTTCAAGGCCGAGGTGCTCGAGGAAACCGAGGGCGACGTGGCCGGCATCCGCAGCGCCACCATCAAGGTCGAGGGCGACTACGCCTTCGGCCTGCTGCGCACCGAGACCGGCGTGCACCGCCTGGTGCGCAAGAGCCCGTTCGATTCCTCAGGCGGGCGACACACCAGCTTCGCGAGCCTGTTCGTCTACCCCGAGGTCGACGACTCGATCGAGATCGAGATCAACCCGGCCGACGTGCGCACCGACACCTTCCGCGCCAGCGGCGCCGGCGGCCAGCACATCAACAAGACCGACTCGGCGGTGCGGCTCACGCACATCCCCACCGGCATCGTGGTGCAGTGCCAGAACGACCGCTCGCAGCACCGCAACCGCGACGAGGCCTGGCAGATGCTGCGCTCGCGGCTGTACGAGCACGAGATGCGCAAGCAGCAAGAGGCGCAGCGCAAGCTCGAAGACAGCAAGACCGACGTCGGCTGGGGCCACCAGATCCGCAGCTACGTGCTCGACCAGAGCCGCATCAAGGACCTGCGCACCAACGTCGAGATCAGCAACACGCAGAAGGTGCTCGACGGCGACCTCGACGCCTTCATCACCGCCAGCCTCAAGCAGGGCCTGTGATGCCGACGCGCGCGTTCCTGTTCGACCTCGACGGCACGCTGATCCACAGCATGCCGCTGCATCAGCGCAGCTGGCGGCTCTGGCATGCCGAGCAGGGCCTGGCCTTCGACGAGGTCGGCTTCTTCGAGGCCACCGCCGGGCGCACCAACACCGAGATCCTGGCCGAGCTGTTTCCGCGCCGCCCGCGCGCCGAGCGCGAGGCGCTGGCCGAGCGCAAGGAGCAGCTCTATCGCGAGCTGGCCGCGGGCACGCTGCAGCTGATCGACGGCTTCGCGGGCTTTCACGCCGAGGCGCGCGCGGCCGGGCTCAAGCTCGCGATCTGCACCGCGGCGCCGCGGGCCAACATGGCGGTGGCGTTCGCGCGCTTCGGGCTCGACGACATGGTCGATGCCATCACCAGCCCGGCCGACGGCCTGCGCGGCAAGCCGCAGCCCGACATCTTCGTCGAAGCCGCGCGCCGCATCGGCGTGCCGCCGGCCGATTGCGTGGTGTTCGAAGACGCGCCGCTCGGCGTCGAAGCCGCGCGCCGCGGCGGCATGCGCGCCGTGGCGCTGACCACCACGCTGCCGGCCTTGTCGTTCGCGGCGTTCGACAACATCATCGCCACCGCGCCCGATTTCACCGCGCTCGATGTCGCAGCGCTCCTACGACAACAACCCCAGGTGACCCCGCATGCGTGAAGGCCAGCCCAAGCTCGTGCGGCGCGAAGACTACGCGCCGCCGCCGTACTGGATCCGCAGCGTCGAGCTGACGTTCGACCTCGACCCGGCCAAGACCATCGTTCACAGCAAGATGAGCATCGAGCGCAACGCCGGCAGCGGCAACGAGCCGCTGCGGCTGCACGGCGAGGCGCTGCTGCTGCTGCGCGTGCTGATCGACGGCGAGAGCGTGGCCTTCCGCCACGACGACGGCGCGCTGGTGATCGACAACCCGCCGCTGCGCCCGACCTTCACGCTCGAGGTGCGCAACACCTGCCTGCCCGAGGCCAACACCGAGCTGTCGGGCCTGTACACCTCGGCCGGCGGCCTGTTCACACAGTGCGAGGCCGAGGGCTTTCGGCGCATCACGTTCTTCCTCGACCGGCCCGACGTGATGGCGGTCTACACCGTGACGCTGCGCGCCGACAAGGCGCGCTACCCCAAGCTGCTGGCCAACGGCAACCTGGTGGCCGAGGGCGAGCTCGACGGCGGCCGCCACTACGCCACCTGGCACGACCCGTTCCCCAAGCCGAGCTACCTGTTCGCGCTGGTGGCGGCCGACCTCGCCTGCCGCGAGCAGCGCATCAAGAGCCGCGCCGGCCGCGACCACCTGCTGCAGATCTACGTCAACCGCGCCGACGTCGACAAGACCGAGCACGCGATGAACTCGCTGATGGCCGCCATCGCGTGGGACGAGGCGCGCTTCGGCCTCACGCTCGACCTCGAGCGCTTCATGATCGTCGCGGTGGCCGACTACAACATGGGCGCGATGGAGAACAAGGGCCTGAACCTGTTCAACACGCGCTACGTGCTGGCGAGCCCCGCCACCGCCACCGATGCCGACTTCCAGGCCATCGAGAGCGTTGTCGGCCACGAGTACTTCCACAACTGGACCGGCAACCGCATCACCTGCCGCGACTGGTTCCAGCTCTCGCTCAAGGAGGGGCTCACCGTCTTCCGCGACCAGGAGTTCTCGATGGACATGGCCGCCAGCGCCACGGCGCGCGCGGTCAAGCGCATCGACGACGTGCGCGACCTGCGCTCGCTGCAGTTCCCCGAAGACGCCGGCGCGATGGCGCACCCGGTGCGGCCCGACGCCTACGAGGCGATCGACAACTTCTACACCGCCACCGTCTACGAGAAGGGCGCCGAGGTGGTGCGCATGATGCACACGCTGGTCGGCCGCGAGGGTTTCCGCCGCGGCATGGACCTCTACTTCAAGCGCCACGACGGCCAGGCCGTGACCTGCGACGATTTCGCGCTCGCCATCGCCGATGCCAACCCGGGCAGCTGGCTGGCCGAGCACCTGGCGGCGTTCAAGCGCTGGTACGGCCAGGCCGGCACGCCGGTGCTGCTCGCGCACGGGCAGTACGACGCGGCCGCGCGCACCTACACACTGCGCCTGGGCCAGCGCTGCCCGCCCACGCCGGGCCAGGCCGACAAGCAGCCGTTCGTGATCCCGGTGTCGCTGGCGCTGATCGCCCGCGACGGCCGCGCGCTGCCGCTGCGGCTGCAGGGCGAGCCGCTGGCCGGCGGCAGCGAGCGCGTGCTGGTGCTGCACGAGGTCAGCCACAGCTTCACCTTCGTCGACGTGCCGGACGAGCCCGTGCCGTCGCTGCTGCGCGGCTTCTCGGCGCCGGTGCAGCTCGACGACGCGCTCGGCGCCGACGATCTGCGCGTGCTGCTCACGCACGACGGCGATGCCTTCAACCGCTGGGAGGCCGGCCAGCGCCTGCTGCAGCAGGCCATCGTCGGCGCGCTGCAGCAGCAACAGCAGCTGCACCTCGACGAAGGCATCGTCGAGGCGATGCGCAGCGTGCTGCGCCACCCCGGGCTCGACGCGGCGCTGAAGGCGCAGATCCTGCTGCCGCCGACCGAGGCCTACCTCGCCGAGCGCGTGAGCCCGGCCGACCCGCCGCGCATCCACGCGCTGCGCGAGCTGGCGCTCGACCAGCTCGCCGCCTACCTGCATGCCGACTGGCTGTGGGCCTTCGACGCGCACCAGGTGCGCGAGGGCTACCGGCCCGAGCCGGTGCAGATCGGCCGGCGCGCGCTCGCCAACCTGGCGCTGCAGATGCTGGTGCGGCATGCCGCGCGCGTCGGCGACCCGGTGTGGCCGGGCAAGGCGCTGCAGCGCTTCAAGGACGCGAGCAACATGACCGACCGCCTCGGCGCGCTGCAGGCGCTGGTCGACGTGCACCACGATCTGGCCGACGGCGCGCTGCAGCGCTTCCACGACCTGTTCGCCGGCGAGGCGCTGGTGATCGACAAGTGGTTCGCGCTGCAGGCCGCTGCGCCCGAGCGCGACGGCCGCGTGTTCGCCCGCGTGCGCGCGCTGCTGAACCACCGCGACTTCACGCTCAAGAACCCCAACCGCGCACGAAGCCTCGTCAACACGCTCGCGCTGCGCAACCCCGGCGCGTTCCACCGCGCCGACGCGGCGGGCTACGTGTTCTGGGCCGACCGCGTGATCGAGATCGACGCGCTGAACCCGCAGCTCGCCTCGCGCCTGGCGCGCGGCATGGACCGCTGGAACCACCTCGCCGAGCCCTACCGCAGCGCGGCGCGCGAGGCCATCGCGCGCGTGGCCGCGCGCAGCGAGCTGAGCCCCGACGTGCGCGAAGTCGTGAACAAGGCCCTGGAGGCCGATGCCGCGCCGAATCCTTCTGCTGCACACTGAAGCCCATCATGAGCCGCATCACCCTCACCCAATACCTGGTCGAGCAGCAACGCGAGCACGGCCACATCCCCGGCCAGCTGCGCCTGTTGATCGAAGTCGTCGCGCGCACCTGCAAGCGCATCGCCATCTCGGTCAACAAGGGCGCGCTCGGCGACGTGCTGGGCAGCGCCGAATCCGAGAACGTGCAGGGCGAGGTGCAGAAGAAGCTCGACGTGATCGCCAACGAGATGCTGCTCGAGGCCAACGAATGGGGCGGTCACCTGGCGGCGATGGCCAGCGAAGAGATGGACTCGATCCACGTCGTGCCCAACCGCTACCCGCAGGGCGAGTACCTGCTGCTGTACGACCCGCTCGACGGCTCCTCCAACATCGACGTCAACGTGTCGATCGGCACCATCTTCTCGGTGCTCAAGAAGCCGAGCAACCATGCCGGCATCTCCGAGGCCGACTTCCTGCAGCCCGGCAGCGCGCAGGCCGCCGCGGGCTACTGCGTCTACGGCCCGCAGACCACGCTGGTGCTCACCGTGGGCGACGGCGTCGCGATGTTCACGCTCGACCGCGAGATGGGCTCCTGGGTGCTGACGCAGGAGAACGTGCAGATCCCCGCCGACACCAAGGAGTTCGCGATCAACATGAGCAACCTGCGGCACTGGGCGCCGCCGGTGCGCCGCTACATCGACGAATGCCTGGCCGGCAAGACCGGCCCGCGCGGCAAGGACTTCAACATGCGCTGGGTGGCGAGCATGGTGGCCGACGTGCACCGTATCCTCTGCCGCGGCGGCATCTTCATGTACCCGTGGGACCAGCGCGACCCCGACAAGCCCGGCAAGCTGCGCCTGATGTACGAGGCCAACCCGATGGCCTTCCTGGTCGAGCAGGCCGGCGGTGCGGCCACCAACGGGCAGCAGCGCATCCTCGACGTCCAGCCCGGCAAGCTGCACGAGCGCGTCAGCGTGATGCTCGGCTCGAAGAACGAGGTCGAGCGCGTCACCTCGTACCACCAGGCCAAGTAGGCGGCTGCGGGTCGCGGCCGCGACAACGCTGCCGCGCGAGCGCCCTCACAATCGCGCGCCATGGGCAGGCTCTTCCTCGTGCGCCATGGCCAGGCCTCGTTCGGCAGCGACGACTACGACCGCCTGAGCGAGCTCGGCGCACGCCAATGCCGGCGCCTCGGCGAACACTGGCGCGCGCGCGGCCTGCGCTTCGAGGCCGCGTTCACCGGCACGCTGCGCCGGCACCGCCAATCGTTCGACGCGCTGGCCCAGGGCCTGGGCGGCCTGGCCGAGCCCACCGCGCTGCCGGGCATCGACGAATACGACGCCGAAGCCGTCGTGCGGGCGGTTCACCCGCAACCGCTGCCGCAACCCGTCACGCCCGATGGGGTGCGCCAGCATTTCCGCCTGCTCAAGGAGGGGTTGCTGCAGTGGATGGAAGGCCGCACGCAGCCCGCGGGCATGCCGAGCTGGCCCGAGTTCGTCGCCGGCGTGACCGATGCGCTGGATCGCGTGCGCAAGCAGCACAGCGGTGACGTGCTGATGGTGTCGAGCGGCGGGCCGATCTCCGCCGCAGTGGCATCCGTGCTGCAGGCACCCCCCGCTGCCGTGGTCGAGCTGAACCTGCGCATGCGCAACAGCGCGGTGACCGAATTTGCCTTCACGCCGCGGCGGCACGCGCTGGTCACCTTCAACACGCTGCCGCATCTCGACGCCGACGGCTACGCCGACTGGATCACGCACTCGTAGGCCCGCGCGCCGCTCCGCCGCGCGCGCGAGGTTCACACCAGCTTCACGTTCTTCAGCGGCAGGCTGCGCACCGGTTTGCCGGTGGCGGCGTGGATCGCGTTGAGCACGCTCGGCGTGACGACGCAGATCGTCGGCTCGCCGACGCCGCCCCAGAAGTCGAAGCTCGGCACGATCACCGTCTCGACCTGCGGGAACTCGGCCAGGCGCAGGATCGGGTAGGTGTCGAAGTTGCGCTCGACGACGTGGCCCTTGTCGATGGTGATCTCGCCGTGCAAGGCGGCGCTGAGCCCGTAGGCCACCGAGCCTTCCACCTGCGCCGCGATCTGGCCCGGGTTGACCGCATGGCCGCAGTCGATCGCCAGCACCATGCGGTGCACGCGCAGCTCGCCGCGCGCGCTCACCGACACCTCGGCCACCGCTGCCGAGTAGCTGCCGTAGCCCATGAACTGCGCGATGCCGCGGTGCCGCCCCGCCGGCAGCGCGCTGCCCCAGCCGGCGCGCTCTGCGGCGGCATTCAGCACCTTCAGGTGCCTGGGGTGCCTGCCCATCAGCGTGCGGCGAAATGCCAGCGGGTCGGCCCCCGCCGCGCGCGCCACCTCGTCGATGAAGCACTCCATGTACACGCCGTTCTGGTTCGTGTTCACGCCGCGCCACGGCCCCACCGGTACGTGCGTGTTGCGCATCGCATACTCGACGAGCAGGTTAGGCACGGTGTAGCCGAGCTGCGCGTCGCCCGGCTCGGCCCAGTAGCCCTGCAGCTGCCGCCGGTCCTTGCCCTCGATCACCGTCTGCGGCGCCACGTAGGCATTGATCGACTGCCCCGACACGCGCACGTGCAGGCCCGTGAGGCGGCCCTCGCCGTCGAGCCCGGCCTCCAGCCTGCACATCGAGATCGGGCGGTAGAAGTCATGCGACTGGTCCTCCTCGCGGCTCCAGATCAGCTGCACCGGCACGCCGGGGAACTGCCTGGCGATCGCCGCGGCCTGGCGCACGTAGTCCTGGCTGCCGCCGCGGCGGCCGAAGCCGCCGCCGAGATCGAGCCGGTGCACCGCGCACTGCGCCAGCGGCAGGCCTGATTCCTCCGCGAGCGCGGCGAGCGCGGCCTCGGCGTTCTGCGTCGGCACCCACGCCTCGGCGAGCGCGGGCCCGATGCGCGCGGTGCAGTTCATCGGCTCCATCGTCGCGTGCGCGAGGAACGGCGTGGCGTAGACCGCGCTCACTTTCTTCGCCGCGCCGGCGATCGCGGCGCGCGCATCGCCCTCGGCGCGCATCGCGTAGGCGTTGTCGGCCTCGAGCCCGCCGCGCAGGTGCTGCGCGATCGTGGCGCTGCTGGCGGTGGCGCCGGCGCCTTCGTCCCACCGGATCGGCAGCGCGTCGAGCGCGGTCTTCGCGCGCCACCAGGTGTCGGCCACCACGGCCACGGTGTGGTCGTTGACGCGCACCACGCCCTTCACGCCGCGCCGGCTCGTCACGGCGCCGGCATCGAAGCCCGCCAGCTTGCCGCCGAACACCGGGCAGGCCTTGATCGCCGCACAGAGCATGCCGGGCAGGCGCACGTCGATCGCGTAGCGCTTGCTGCCGTCGAGCTTGTCGGCGGTATCGAGCCGCGCGAGCGGCTGGCCGGCGATGGTCCACGTCTTCGGGTTCTTCAGCGTGATCGACTTCGGATCGGGCGGCGTGAGCCTGGCCGCCGCCGGCGCCAGCTGGCCGTAGCGCGCGCTGCGGCCCGACGCTGCGTGCGTGACCACGCCGGCCTTCACGCTCAGTTCGGCCAGCGGCACCTTCCATTCGTCGGCCGCGGCCTGCAGCAGCATCAGCCGCGCGGCGGCGCCGCCGCGACGCACGTAGTCTTCCGATGTGCGGATGCCGCGGCTGCCGCCGGTGCCCATCTCGCCCCACGCGCGCTTGGCCGCGAGGTTGCGCTGCGGCGAGACCTGCTCGGTGCGCACGTGGGCCCAGTCGCACTCCAGCTCCTCGGCCACGAGCTGCGCCAGGCCGGTGAGCGTGCCCTGCCCCATCTCGCTGCGCGCGATGCGGATCACGCAGGTGTCGTCGGGCTGCACCACGACCCACACGTTGAGCTCCTGGGCCGGCGGCGACGCTGCAGCCTGCGCCGCTGCATCGCCGAACGGCACCGCGAGCCCCAGCGCCAGCGCGCCGCCTGCGGTAGCGCTGCGCACGAGGAAGTCGCGCCGTGTGACATCGCCGGCTGCGGTGGCGGGCGATTCGATCGTCATGATCGCCCCCTTCAGCGCTTCGTGGCCAGTGACGCCGCCGCATGCACGGCCGCGCGGATGCGCTGGTAGGTGCCGCAGCGGCAGATGTTGGTCATCGCCTCGTCGATGTCGGCATCGGTGGGCTGCGGCTTGCTCGCCAGCAGCGCGGCGGCGGCCATGATCTGCCCCGACTGGCAGTAGCCGCACTGCGGCACGTCGAGCTGTGCCCAGGCCTGCTGCACGGGGTGCGAGCGGTTTGTCGACAGCGCCTCGATCGTCACGATGCGGTCGCCGGCCGCAAGGCTGCCCACCGGGATCGAACATGAACGCCTCACCTCGCCGTTCACGTGCACCGAGCAGGCGCCGCACTGCGCCACGCCGCAGCCGTACTTGGTGCCGGTGAGGCCGAGCTGTTCGCGCAGCACCCACAGCAGCGGCGTGTCGCTCTCGACGTCGACCTCGTGCAGCTGACCATTCACATGCAGCCGGGCCATCGCGCACCTCGCTTGGCGTTGCAGGAGGCCCGCAGTCTCGCGCCGCACGAGGCCCCTGGCATCGGGGCCCGCCCTCGGTCGGGCGCCATCAGTCGCACGACGCCGCCTTCGGCGTCAGTCGCGCAGCGCCGCCTCCAGCACCGGCGCCAGCAGCGCAGCCATGCGCGCGTAGCCGGCGGCATTGGGGTGCACGCCGTCGTCGGCCAGCGCCGCGGGCAGGCCGTCGCGCGCGTCGGCCATCGCCGCGTGGTAGTCGACCCAGCGCGCGCCCTGCTCGCGTGCCAGCGCCTGCAGCTCGGCGTTCAGCGCGGTGATCGTCGCCGCCGGCCGCACCTCGGGCTGCCAGGGATAGGCCAGCGCCGGCAGCACCGAGCACAGCACCACGTGCACGCCTTCGGCGCGCGCCAGCTGCAGCATCGAGCGCAGATGGCCGGCGATCTCGGCCACCGTCGTGGGGCCGGTGTTGCCGGCGATGTCGTTGGTGCCGGCCAGCAGCACCACCGCGCGCGGCTGCAGCGCCAGCACGTCGGCGCGAAAGCGCAGCAGCATCTGCGGCGTGGTCTGCCCGCCGATGCCGCGGTTGACGTACTCGCGGCGCTGCGCCGCCGGCGGCGCGGGCAACGGCCAGGCCTCGGTGATCGAGTCGCCGAAGAACACCACGCGCGTCACGCCGGCCGCGGGCGGCCCGATGCGCGCGTTGTCGGCGCGCCAGCGCTCGGTGCCGGCCCAGGCCTCGGCCGGCTCGGCGGCTGATGACGGTGCAGCGGCGATCACGCCGATCACCACGCCAGCCACGGCCGCGGCCAGGGCAAGGGTTCGTCGCGCGGCAGTTGCATGATGCGAGGCTTTCGACACGGTGCGCGCACTGTACGCGCAGCCGGCGCATCGCAAGGCAGCTCCGCGCCCCCGCCTATAATGTTGCGCTTTCCCGCCGGTGTAGCTCAGTTGGTAGAGCAGCGCATTCGTAATGCGAAGGTCGACAGTTCGAGTCCGTCCATCGGCACCAATGACATCGAGGGCCCGCCCCTGAGCGGGCCCTCTCGTTTTGGGGCCGCAGGGGCCGCGACAAGACATCATGCACCACGATGCCTTGGCGCATCAACAACGCGGTGATCTCGCATGCGGCAACCCGCCGCGCATCAGCGCGGCGCAAGGTCGCGCGCTCAACGATGCCGCGTCACCCAGGCCCGCATGGGTTGCCCATGAACTCCAACGCCCTCCTCATCATGACCATTCCGGCCGGCGTCGCCGTGTGCGGCGGCGCGCTCGCGGCGGTGTGGAAGCCGATCGCGACGCTCGTGCTCTTCGGCGGCCTTCTCACGTTCTGGGCCATCCAGTTGATGGGGCGTTGACCCGGCCCGGCGTGGCATGCAGCATGCCGCTCGTGCAACGAACCGGAGAAGATTTCGATGACCGCGCTCTCGACCCGACTGACCCAGGCGCTCGGCCTGCGGCACCCGGTGCTGTCCGCACCGATGGCGTTCGCCGGCGGCGGGGCGCTCGCGGCCGCAGTCAGCCGAGCTGGCGGGCTCGGCCTGATCGGCGGCGGCTATGGCGATCCGTCGTGGCTCGACGCGCAGTTCGCCGCCGCGGCCGGTGAGCGGGTCGGCGTCGGTTTCATCACCTGGTCGCTGCGCAAGTCGCCGTCGCTGCTGACCGACGTGCTGAAGCACCGCCCGGCGGCGGTGATGCTGTCGTTCGGCGATCCGCGCCCGTTCGTCGACGAGATCCGGGCCGCCGGTGCGCGCGTCGTCTGCCAGTGCCAGGACATGGGTCACGTGATGGACGCGGTCGACGTCGGCGCCGACATCGTCGTGGCGCAAGGCGCCGAGGCGGGCGGTCATGGCGCGCTGCGCGGCACGTTCACGTTCGTGCCCGAAGTGGCCGACTACCTGGCCGAGCACGCGCCCGCAACGCTTCTGTTGGCGGCCGGTGGCATTGCCGACGGCCGCGGACTGGCGGCGTCGCTCGTGCTCGGCGCCGACGGCGTGCTCGTCGGCACGCGGCTGTGGGCGTCGAGCGAGGCGCTGGTGCACGCACGACATCACCAGGCGATTCTCGAAACCGATGGCGACGGCACGCTGCGCACCACGGTGCCCGACATCGCACGGCAGATTCCGTGGCCGCGCGGCTTCACGGCGCGCATCAGGCGCAACGCCTTCACCGATCGCTGGCATGGGCGCGAGGCAGAGCTCGAGCGCAACATCAAGACCGAAGCACCGCGCTACCGCCAGGCCTTCATGGACGGTGACCCGGAGAACAGCGGCGTCTGGTTCGGCGAGGCAGCGGGGCTGATCAACACCATCGAGCCGGCCGGCCGCATCGTCGAGCGCATGTCGAGCGAAGCCGCGAGGTGTCTGCAGCGGATTCAGCCGACCGCGTAACGCTCCAGAAACAGCGGCCACACGTTCAGCGCGAACTGCAGCCGCATCGCTGCGCGCAGCCGCGGGTCGGCGTCGGGGCCGGTGAACGCGGCCCAGTCGGCGGGCGGGATCGGATCGGCCATCGCCTCGGCCACCAGGATGGCGAACGCGTCGGGCGGCACCATGTGCGTGCCGAAGTCGAGCAGCCGGCCGTGCCGGCCGCGCATCACCAGGTCGAGCACGTCGAGCGCCGGCGCGTGCGCATGCGAGACGCGCAGCGCGAGCGCTTCGTGCACGATGGCGGTGGCCACGGGATCCGGCATCGGGCCAATGTAGGGTGCGGCCGGCGGCGGGTGCACCCTCGCATCGGGTAGAGCACGCGCGCCGCCACCCGGCCCGGGGGCCGCGCGCGCACCCTGGTTCCCCCCAAGTGCGCGTACCGGCGGGCGACCCGATATTTCGCGCCTCGGCCGCTCGGGCCTTCGATGGAGACGCGCATGACCACCCCCGCGATCAGCCGCCGCGCGCTGCTCGGTGCCACCGCGCTCGCACCGCTCGCCACGTTCACACTGCGGGCCGGCGCGCAGGCGGCGTTCGACACCGTGCGCGTGATCACCGGCTTCCCGCCCGGCGGCACCAGCGACACCATCTGCCGCCGCGTGGCGGCGAAGATGGCGCCGGGCTACGGCAAGAGCGTGGTGGTCGAGAACCGCACCGGCGCCGGCGGGCAGATCGCGATCCAGTCGGCCAAGTCGATGGCCGGCGACGGCAGCACGATCCTGCAGACGCCGATGTCGATGCTCGGCATCTACCCGCACATCTACAAGAAGCTGCCTTACGACCCGATCGCCGATCTCACGCCGGTGAGCCTGGGCTGCACCTTCGACTTCGGCTTCGCCGTCGGGCCTGCGGTGCCGGCGGCGGTGAAGTCGATACCCGAGTTCCTGGCCTGGTGCAAGGCCAACCCGGCGCTGGCCAACTTCGGCTCACCGGCGGCGGGCTCGGTGCCGCACTTCATCGGCGCGCTGCTCGGCCGCAGCGCGGGCATCGACCTGAAGCACGTGCCCTATCGCGGCACGCAGCCGGCGATCCTCGACATGGTGGGCGGTCAGCTGCAGGCGGTGTCGGGGCCGATCGGCGAATTCACGCAGCACGTGGCGGCCGGCAAGTGCCGGCTGCTCGCTGCCACCGGCGCCGCGCGCAGCAAGTTCGCACCCGACACGCCCACGCTCGCCGAGCAGGGGCTCAAGGACATGGTGTTCGCCGAATGGTTCGGCTTCTACCTGCCCGGCAAGGCCGCGGCCGACGTGGTGCAGCGCGCCAACGCCGCGCTGCGCGCCGCGCTGGCCGACAAGGAAACCGTCGACGGCCTTGCGGTGATGGGGCTGGAGGCCAAGTCGTCGTCGCCCGACGAGCTGGCCGCGATGCTCAAGGCCGACACCGAGCGCTGGGGGCCGATCGTCAAGGCCATCGGCTTCACCGCCGAGAGCTGATCACGCGCCACCACGAGGCGAGACGATGAAGCGCAGCACCGAGCGATTCCTCACCACGCACACCGGCAGCCTGCCGCGCCCGCCCGACCTGATCAAGACCATGTACGCCAAGGAAGAAGGCGTACCGGTCGACGCGGCGGCGCTGGAGCGGCGCATCGCCGCCGCGGTGGCCGAAGTGGTGCGCAAGCAGGCCGAGTCGGGCGTCGACATCGTGGGCGACGGCGAGATGAGCAAGCCGAGCTACGCCACCTACATCAAGGACCGGCTCGCCGGCTTCGGCGGCGAAGACAACAGCTTCGTCTATCAGGATCTGGTGGGCTTCCCCGGCCTCGCCAAGCGCGTGTTCGGCGACCCGGGCCGCTCGCGCCGCCGCACGCCCACGTGCAACGCCGCGATCCAGGTGCGCGACCCCGAGGCGGCGAAGACCGATTGCGCGCACCTGCGCGACGCACTCGCGCGGGTGAAGGCCACCGAGGGCTTTCTCACCGCGGCCTCGCCGGGCGTGGTGTCGCTGTTCTTCAAGAACGACCACTACAAGACCGAGGAAGACTATCTGTACGCGATCGCCGAGGCGATGCGCGCCGAGTACGAGACGATCACCAACGCCGGCTTCGTGCTGCAGATCGACTGCCCCGACCTCGGCATGGGCCGCCACATCCAGCACGCCGACCTGAGCCTGCCCGATTGGCGCAAGAAGGCGCAGCTGCACGTGGAGGTGCTCAACCACGCGTTGCGCAACATCGCGGTCGAGCAGCTGCGCATGCACCTGTGCTGGGGCAACTACGAAGGCCCGCACCATTGCGACGTGCCGCTGGCCGACGTGATCGACATCGTGTTCCAGGCGCGGCCGATGGCCATCGCGCTCGAGGCGGCCAACCCGCGCCACGCGCACGAGTGGCAGCTGTTCGAAGCCGTGAAGCTGCCCGCGGGCAAGGTGCTGATCCCCGGCGTGATCGAGTCGAAGTCGAACTTCATCGAGCACCCCGAGCTGATCGCGCAACGCATCGGCCGCTACGCGAATCTGGTGGGCCGCGAGAACGTGATGGCCGGCAGCGACTGCGGCTTCGGCACCTGGGTCGGCCAGGCCGCGGTGGACCCCGACGTGGTGTGGGCCAAGATGGCCGCGATGGCCAAGGGCGCGCGCATCGCGAGCGAGCGGTTCTGGAAGCGTTGATGTCCGACGTGCAGATCCGCCGCATCGGCTCGGCCAGCGACGCCGAGCAGCTGTACATCCGCACAGGGTGGCAGCGCAACGGCTTGAAACCGGGCTACGCGCTGCTTCCGCATGGCGGGCTGTGCGACACCGTTTGCGACGATCGCGAGCCGGCATCCGTGGCGTGAGGGCGACAGGCGAGCCGCGCAACGGCTTCGCTCACAACTCGACACGAACCTGATCGAACGCGGCGTGCCGAAGCGGGCCGAACGCCTTACTCTTGCCGCCCCGCCGCCGCCCCGCGCGGCGGCGGGCGAGACGATTGAAGGAGCCGCTTGTGTCGCAACCCATAGCGTCCTGGATCGAACGCTTCGCCACCCGTGTGATCGTGCTGCGCCCCGGTGTGATGCCGCTCGACGCCGTGCGCCACGCCACCAAAGCCTGGGACACCACCTCCGAGCTGCCGCCCGAAGAAGCGGCCGAGGTCTACCTCACCACGCGCCGGACGGTCGAAGCGCCATCGCGACGGCACTGAGCCGGCGCGCGCCGGCACCCGTGCGTCGTGCCGCGCGCCATGCCGCGCGTCACGTCGGGATCGCGGCCTGCAGCAGACGGCGCCGCTTCATCGGTCGGAGAACTTGGCGGCGCGCTTCTCGAGGAAGGCGGCCACGCCTTCGCGGAAGTCGCCCGCCGCGCCGAGTGCGGCCTGCGCGCGCGCTTCGAGCGACAGCGCGTCGGCATACGAGATCATCATCGCCTCGTCGAGCACGCGCCGCGTGTCGGCCAGCGCCTTGACCGGCAACGCCGCCAGCCGCTGCGCGAGCGCCATCGTCTGTTCGGCCAGCGCCGCATCGTCGACGCAGCGCCAGATCAGGCCGATGCGCTCGGCCTCCTCGGCTGAGAGCTTCTCGCCGGTCATCGCCAGGCCCAGCGCGCGCGCACGACCCACCAGCCGCGGCAGCAGCCAGGTGCCACCGCAATCGGGGATCAGCGCGATCTTCGAGAACGCCTGGATGAAGCTCGCCGAGCGCGCAGCCATCACCAGGTCGCAGCCGAGCGCGAAGTTGGCGCCGGCGCCTGCGGCCACGCCGTTGACCATCGCGATCACCGGCACCGGCATCGAGCGGATGCGCAGCGCCAGCGGCTTGTAGATGCGCTCGACCACGCCGCCCACGTCGGTGCCCAAGTCGGCGTCGTTGAGGTCCTGGCCGGCGCAGAAGCCGCGGCCGGCGCCGGTGATCACGAGGCAGCGCACGCCGGCGTCTGCCGCTGCGGCATCGAGCGCGGCGCGCAGCTCGCGATGCATGGTGCCGGTGAAGCTGTTGAGCGCCGCGGGGCGGTTCAGCGTGAGCGTGCGCACCGGGCCTTGCGTGGCCACGAGCACGAGCGATTCGTCGGGCATGGTCGTCTCCGGGTGTGGCGTCTAACGCCTAACCCCACACTTCGTGGGCCGTCTCGATCACCAGCGCGAGCTTCCGGCGCTGGTCTTCCACCGCGATGTTGTTGCCGTGCACCGTGCTCGAGAAGCCGCATTGCGGGCTCAGGCACAGCTGATCGAGCGGCACGTACTTGGCTGCCTCGTCGATGCGGCGCTTCAGATCTTCCTTCTTCTCGAGCTGACCGAACTTGGTGGTCACCAGGCCCAGCACCACGATCTTGCCGGGCTTGAGGAAGCGCAGCGGCCTGAAGTCGCCCGAGCGGTCGTCGTCGTATTCGAGGAAGAAGGCGTCGAGGTTCATCTCGGCCAGCAGCGCCTCGGCCACCGGCTCGTAGTTGCCCTGCGCGGCAAACGTGCTCTTGAAATTGCCGCGGCACAGGTGCATCGCCAGCGTCATGCCCGCGGGCTTGTGCGCCACGACCTTGTTGATGAACTTGGCGTAGCGGTGCGGCAGCTCGTTGGGATCGTCGCCGCGCTGGCGCGCGGCCTCGCGCATCTTCTCGTCGCACAGGTACGCCATGTTGGTGTCGTCCATCTGCACGTAGCGGCAGCCGGCGTCGGCCAGGCTCTTCAACTCGTCGCCGTAGGCGCGGGCTACGTCGTCGTAAAACGTGGGCTCCAGCTCGGGATAGGCATCCTTGCTGATGCCGCCGCGCCCGCCGCGGAAGTGCAGCATCGTCGGACTCGGAATCGTGACCTTGGGCGTCATGCCCGGCGCGATCTGCTTCTTCAGGTACTGGAAGTCGGCGAGCTGGATGTTCTTCGCATGCCGCACCTTGTCGATCACGCGGATCACCGGCGGCGCCAGCTCCTCGGTGCCGTCGGGCTTCTTCACGGTGACCGGGATGTCGGTCTTCACGCCGCCGAGCTGCTCGAGGAAGTCGATGTGGAAGTAGGTGCGGCGGAACTCGCCGTCGGTGATCGACTTCAGCCCCACGTCCTGCTGGAACTTCACGATCTCGGTGATCGCCTTGTCTTCCACCTCGCGCAGCTGCGCGGCGGTGATCGACTTCTTGACGAAGAACTGCTCGCGTGCGTCGAGCAAGTACTTTGGGCGCAGAAAGCTGCCCACGTGGTCGGCGCGGAACGGGGGCGTGGTGCGTGCGGTCATGCCTGTCTCCTGATCAATCGAACAATGTTAAGCCCCGGGGCGCGCGGACGTTGCTCACCGCGCGGTGACGCCGAGCCATTCGTCGAGCCGCTCGGGATGCTCCAGCAGCGACACGCTGGTCGCAGCGAGCGCGATGCCGCCGCGGTCGAGCACGATCGCGTCGTCGGTCACCTCGAGCACGAGGTGCGGATGCTGCTCGACCACGATCGCCGAAAGCCCCTGCTCGCGTGTCACGCGGCGGATCGCCGCCAGCAGCTCCACGACGATGATCGGCGCCAGCCCTTCGAGCGGCTCGTCGAGCAGCAGCAGCTTGGGGTTGAGCACCAGCGCGCGGCCGAAGGCGAGCATCTGCTGCTCGCCGCCCGAGAGCTGCTGGCCCAGGTTGCGCTTGCGCTCGGCCAGCCGCGGGAACAGCTCGTACACGCGCTGCGGCATCCACGCGCCGGGGCGCGCGACGGCGGTGAGGTTCTCCTCCACCGTGAGCGACTTGAAGATGTTGCGCTCCTGCGGCACCCAGCCGATGCCGGCGGCCGCGCGCTCGTAGGTCGGCAGCTCGTGCAGCGCGCGGCCGGCGAGCGCGATGCGCCCGGCATGCCGCCGCGTGACGCCGACGAGCGTGTCGATCAGCGTCGTCTTGCCGGTGCCGTTGCGGCCCAGCAGCGCGAGCGAGCGGCCGGCGCCGAGCGTGAACGACACGTTGCTCAGCACCACGGCCTCGCCGTAGCCGCAGCTCAAGCCCTCGACCGCGAGCAGCGGCTCAACCATGGCCCGCGCCTCCGGGCGGCCGGGGATGATCCTCGCCGAGGTAGACCGCGCGCACGCGCTCGTCGGCGGCGATGGCCTGCGGCGTGCCCTCGGTGAGCACGGCGCCGTTGACCAGCACGGTGATCGACTTCGCGAAGCTGAACACGAGATCCATGTCGTGCTCGATCAGCAGCACCGACACGCTGGCCGGCAACGCGGCCACGGTGTCGAGGATGTCGCGCCGCTCGGCGCCCGGCACGCCGGCGGCCGGCTCGTCGAGCAGCAGCACGCTGGGCTCGAGCGCGACGGCCAGCGCGATTTCGAGCAGGCGGCGCTTGCCGTACGGCAGCTCGCGCGTCGGGCGCTCGGCCAGGTCGGCGAGCCGAAAGCGGCGCAGCAACTCTTCGCACTGCGCGGCGATCGCGCCGTCGCGGCCAAGCGACTGCCACCAGCGCCAGCCGGCGCCGGCGCGGTTGCCGACCGCGAGTGCCAGGCTCTGCAGCGGCGTCAGCGAGGCGAACAGCTGGTTGATCTGGAACGTGCGCGCCAGGCCGAGCGCGACGCGCCGGTGCGGTGCGAGCGTGGTGATGTCGCGCCCGCCGAGCAGCACGCGGCCCTCGGTGGGCGCGATCACGCCGGTGAGCTGGTTGATCAGCGTGGTCTTGCCCGCGCCGTTGGGCCCGATCAGCGCATGGCGCGCGCCGCGCTCGATGCGCAGCGACACGCGGTCGGTGGCCGTGATGCCGCCGAAGCGCTTGACCAGCGATTGGGTTTCGAGCACCACGTCGCCGAGCTGCGTCATGCCCGCCGCCCCCACGTCCACGGCCGCAGCAGCCGCTCGCGGCCCACCAGCATCAGCACCACGAGGAACAACCCGATCCAGAACGTCCAGTACTGCGTGGTCACGGCCGACAGCAGGTCGTGCATCAGCTTGAAGGCGATGGCGCCGATCGGGCCGCCCCACAGCCAGCCGGTGCCGCCGATCACCAGCGCCAGCATCACGTCGGCGCTGCGGTGGAATTCGAGCACGTCGAGCGACACGAAGCCGGTGGTCTGCGTGAGCAGCGCGCCGGCCGCGCCGGCCAGCGCGGCGCCCACCGTGTACACCACCGCCAGCCGCGCGTTGACCGACGCGCCCAGCGCCGCCAGGCGCAGCCGGTTGTCGCGCAGCGCCTGCATCGACACGCCCAGCGGCGAGTGCACGATGCGCCGCAGCAGCACGAACACGATGAACAGCACGAGCAGCGAATAGCACGCCGCCACGCGGCCGCCGAGGTCGAACTCGAAGCGCCCGAGCAGCGGCCCGATCACCAGGCCCTGCATGCCGTCGACGCCGCCGGTGATGTGGTCGAACTTGTTGGCCAGCTCGAGCAGCACCAGTGCGATGCCCATCGTGACCATCAGCCGCGTGAGGTCGCTGCCGCGCACGATCATCGGGCTGGTGAGCAGGCCCAGCACCGCGCCGGCCGCCACGCCGACGGCCAGCCCCGCCAGCGGATCGGGCATCACGTGCTTGGCGAACAGCGCCGCCGCGTAGGCGCCGGCGCCGAAGTAGGCGGTGTGGCCGAGCGAGACGATGCCGGCATAGCCGAGGATCAGATCCAGCGACAGCGCGAACAGCGCGAAGATCGCGATCTCGTTGATCAGCGCCGCATGCGCGCCGGCCGCGAACGGCGAGGCGGCCAGCACGATCCAGACCGCGATCTCCCACGGCCGCCAGCGCGCGGCCTGCGTGAGCAGGCGTGGCGGCATCACCGCCGCGCCTCTCGCGTGAACAGCCCCTGCGGCCGCCACAACAGGATGGCGATCATCAGCACGTAGACGATGAAGCCGCCGAGCTTGGGCAGGTGGTATTTGCCCATCACGTCGGCAATGCCCAGCACCAGCGCGGCCACCAGCGGGCCGGTGATCGAGCTGGTGCCGCCCACGGCGCAGACGATCAGGAAGTACACCATGTACTTCAGCGGAAAGGTCGGGTCCAGGCCCAGGATGTCGGCGCCCAGCGCGCCGCCGAGGCCCGCGAGGCCCGAGCCGAAGGCAAAGGTCAGCGCGAACACGCGGTTGACCGGGATGCCGAGCCCGGCGGCCACGCGAGGGTCGTCCACCGCCGCGCGCAGCCGGCTGCCGAAGCGCGTGCGCGTGAGCACCGCCTGCAGCGCCAGCGCCAGCACGACACAGACGACGATGATGAACACGCGATACGCGCCCATGCCGAGCTGCCACGCGCCGTCGCCGAACTCGAAGCGCGTGCGCAGCCACGGCGGCAGGTGCACCGTCTGCGGCGACGAGCCGGCGAAGTAGTCCACCGCCGCCACCGCCATGAAGGCGAGGCCGATCGAGAACAGCACCTGGTCGAGGTGGGGCTTGGCGTACATGGGCCGGTACAGCGTGCGCTCCAGCGCCGCGCCGGCCAGCGCGGTGACCCCGAACGCCACCGGCAGGCAGGCCAGGAACGGCCAGCCCTGCCGCTGCATCAGCACGATCAGGATGTAGCCGCCGGCCATCGCGAACGCGCCGTGCGCGAGGTTGATGAAGTTCATCAACCCCATCGTCACGGCCAGGCCGAGCGCGAGCACGAACAACAGCATGCCGTAGGCGATGCCGTCGAAGAGCAGCGTGAGCATGGCGCTACTCAGGCGGCCGCGAGGCCGCCGATCACTTGGCCTTGCCGGGATCCTTCACGGCCTTCTGCACGTCGAACTCGACGTTCCAGAGCTGGCCGTCCTTGCGCTCGACCTTGCGGATGTACACGTCCTGCACGATGTCGCGCGTCTGCGCGTCGATCAGCACCTGGCCGCGCGGGCTCTCGAAGACCTGGCCCTTCATCGCATTGAGCAGTGCCTCGCCGCCGGCGCCCTTGGTCGCGGCGAGCGCGTTGTAGATCACGCGCATGCCGTCGTAGCCGCCCACGGCCATGAAGTTGGGTCGGAACTTGTTGGCCTTCTCGAACGCCTCGACGAACTTCTTGTTCGCCGCGCTCGGGTGCGCCGCCGAGTAGTGGTGCGAGTTGACGACGCCGAGCGCCACGTCGCCCATGTCGTTGAGCTGATCGTCGTCGGTCACGTCGCCGGTGGCGATCAGGCGCACGCCGGCCTTGTCGAGCCCGCGCTCGCCGAACTGCTTCATGAACTGCGCGCCCTGCCCCGACGGCAGGAACACGAAGAGGGCATCGGGCTTGAGGTCGCGCACCTTCTGCAGCACCGGCGCGAAGTCGGGGCTGCGCAGCGGCGTGCGCAGCTTCTCGAGCACCTGGCCGCCGTTGAGCGTGAAGCGCGCGTCGAAGAACTTCTCGGCGTCGAAGCCGGGGCCGTAGTCGGCCACCAGCGACACCGCCTTCTTGATGCCGTTCTTGGCGGCCCACTCGGCGATGCCCAGCGTCGCCTGCGGCAGCGTGAAGCTGGTGCGCACGATGAACGGCGACGCCTCGGTGATCGCCGACGTGGCCGCAGCCATCACGACCATCGGCGTCTTGCTCTGCGTGGCGATCGGCGCGGTGGCCATCGCCGCCGGCGTGACGCCGAAGCCGGCGATCACCGCGACCTTGTCGTTGACCACCAGCTCCTGCGCCAGGCGGCGCGTGGTGTCGGGCACCGCGGCGTCGTCCTTGACGATGACCTCGACCTTCTTGCCGCCGGCCTTGTCGCCGTTCTGCGCCATCCACAGCTTCACCGCCGCATCGATCTGGCGGCCGGTGCTGGCCTGCTGGCCTGTCATGGGCAGGATGAGGCCGATCTTGACGGTGTCGGACTGCGCGTGCAGCGCGCTCGCCATCGCGAGGCCCAGGCCGCCCAGCAGGAGGTGTCGACGCGCGAGGTATCGCATGGTGCAAGTCTCCGGAGCTGTGGAATCGTGGTTGTGCGGGGATTTTCCGGCCGCGCTGCAGCGGCCGCGGATGCCGGCTGACACTAGCAGATATTCCGCGGCGGCATGAGAGGGCTCTCCCGCCGATGCCGCCCCGGCAGCGGCCTCAGGCTCGGGCCGCCGCCTGCACCGTGGCCACGCAGCTGCCGAAGCCCACGCGCGCCGCGCCCTCGCGCGCGCACCAGCCGCGCAGGATCACGCTGTCGCCGTCGGCAAGGAAGACGCGCTTCTCGCCGTTGGGCAGCGTGATCGGCTGCCTGCCGCCGTGCGACAGCTCGAGCAGCGAGGCGCCCTGCTCCGGCCTCGGGCCGCTCAGCGTGCCGGTGCCCAGCAGGTCGCCGGGCATCAGGTTGCAGCCGTTGCTGCTGTGGTGGGCGATGAGCTGCGCCACCGTCCAGTACGCGTCGTGGAAGTTCGAGGTCGACAGCCGGTGCGGCGGCAACCCCGCGGCGCGCATCTGCGCGGTGTGCAGCGACACCTCGAGCGTGATGTCGATCGCGCCGGCCTCGCGGTTGAGCGGTGAATCCAGGTACGGCAGCGGCTGCGGGTCGCCCGCCGGCCGCGTGAACGGCAGGCGGTACGGCGCCAGCGCCTCGTGGGTGACGACCCATGGCGAGATGGTGGTCGCGAAGCTCTTGGAGAGGAACGGCCCGAGCGGCTGGTACTCCCAGGCCTGCACGTCGCGCGCCGACCAGTCGTTGAGCAGCACCATGCCGAACCAGTCGTCCTCGGCGCGCGCCATCGGGATCGGCGTGCCGTCGGCATTGCCGGCGCCGACGAAGATGCCGAGCTCCAGCTCGTAGTCGAGCCGGCGGCACGGCTCGAACACCGGCGCCTGCGCCTCGGGCAACATGATCTGCCCGCGCGGCCGCGCGAACGCGTGGCCGCTAACGCGGATCGACGACGCGCGGCCGTGGTAGCCGATCGGCACCCACTTGTAGTTGGGCAGCAGCGGGTTGTCGGGGCGGAACAGCTTGCCCACCGTGGTGGCGTGGTGGATGCCGGTGTAGAAATCGGTGTAGTCGCCGATGCGGCACGGCAGGTCGAATTCCACCTCGGCCTGCGGCACCAGGCACGACCCGAGCCGCGGCGCCTGCTCGCTGCCCGCGCGCAGCGCGCGCGACAGCACGACGCGCACCGCGCGGCGCGCCTCGGCACCGAGGCGCATCAGCGCGAGCAGGTCGCCCTCGGCCAGCGGCTTCAGCAGGGGCTCGGCGTCGCGCGGCCACGGGCATCGCGCCAGCGCGAGCTCGAGGTCGAGCACCTGGTCGCCGATGGCCACGCCGACGCGCCAGGCATCGGCGGTGCCGCGCCTGCGCAGGCGCGCCAGCGGCAGGTTCTGCAGCGGGAAGTCGGCCTGCGGCGCGTTGGCCGAGGCGACCCAGCTTGTCGCCGCGGGGTCGTGGGTGTCGTCGAGCAGTGGCGGGGTCATGATCTCGTGGCGGTGGATGAAGCACCGGCCTTCGCCGCGCGCAGGCGCAGCACGCGCCAGTCGGCCAGCGTGCGCAGATGCCCGAGCGACAACCGGTGCATGTGGATCAGCCCGAGCACGCCGTGCCGGTGCAGCTCGAGCACCTCGGCGTCGGGCAGCTCGGCCAGGCGCTGCTCGTCGATCGACAGGAAGCCGTCGACGCTGAAGGCCTCGCCCTCGGGCGGCGTGGCCTCGAACCGCATCTCCTTCAGCAGCTTCAGCTCCAGCAGCCGACTGCCCAGCAGCCGCGTGCGCTCGACGTCGACCTCCAGCTCCTCGAGCTGCTGCTTTACCGCGCTGGTGAATGCGGTCAGCGCACCGTCGTCGGTGAACAGACGCTCGCCTTCGGTGAGCGACAGGCCGGGGAATGCGGCGTCGACGCACAGCGTGAGCTGCGTCTCGCCGCTGCGCGCCACGGCGAACGGGTGTGTGCGCAGCAGCGCCGGCAGGTAGCACGGCTTCCAGGTCTTGCCGTCGAGGTAGAGGTTCTCGCCCGGCGCCAGGCCGAACACCGCCACCGGCGCCACCTGCGGCTGGCCCGCTGCATCGTTGCCGGCCGGGATCCACACCACCGGGTGCAGGCGGCAGGCATCGGCGAACTCGAAGTTCGCGACGAAGAACGAGTTCAGCCCCGCCAGGTGCGACGGGTCGGCATAGTCGCGGCGCAGGCGCAGCAGCTTGTGCTGTTCGCGGTCGAGCGCGACCGGGTTGCGGTGAAGTGCGGGGTGGATCATGGGTTCTCGGTTTCCTCGCTCGGTGGCAGCCGCGTGACCAGCACCTTGTCGACGCGCTTGCCGTCGAGGTCGACCACTTCGAAGCGCCAGCCGCTCCAGTCGGCATGGTCGGCGGTGGCCGGCAGCCGGCCGAGCAGCAGCATGATCATGCCTGCCAGCGTGTTGTAGCGGCCGCGGTCTTCCTCGGGCAGCTCCTTCAGCTCGAGGCGGTCTTTCAGCTCGGGCACGGGGATCAGGCCGTCCATCAGCCAGCTGCCGTCGTCACGCTGCACGGCCCAGGCGTCGGCGTCGGTCGGCGCGGCGAACTCGCCGGTGATGGCTTCGAGCAGATCGCGCACGGTGATCACGCCCTGCACCGCGCCGTATTCGTCGACCACGAACACCAGCGGCGCTTCGGCGACGCGAAAGTGCTCCAGCAGCTCCATGCCCGAGAGCGTCTCGGGCACGAACACCGGCGGCTGCATCAGCTCGGCGATCGCCGGCGTCTGCCCTGCGGCCAGCGGCTTGAGCAGCGACTGCGCCGCGAGCACGCCGATCACGTCGTCGAGGCTGCCGCGGCACACCGGGTAGCGCGAATGCGGGCTCTCGCCGATGGCTGCCAGCGCGTCGGCCAGCGGCGCGTCGACGTCGATCCACGCGATCTCGGTGCGCGGGATCATCATCGAGCCGATCTGCCGCTCGTCGAGCCTGAACACGTTGCGCACCATCTGGTGCTCGTGGGCCTCGATCACGCCGGCATCGACGCCTTCCTCCAGGCTGGCGGCGATCTCCTCCTCGGTGACGGCGCGCGATTGCGTGTCGCGTACGCCGAGCAGGCGCAGCATGCCCTCGGTCGTCGTCACGAGCAGCCACACGAACGGCCGCGTCGCCGCCGACAGCCACTGCATCGGCACCGCGGCGTAGCGCGCCACCGTCTCGGGGTAGAGCTGGCCGATGCGCTTGGGCACCAGCTCGCCGAAGATGATCGTGATGAAGGTGATGATCACCACCACGAGTGCGGTGGCGATCAGATCGGCCGCGCGCGCCGGCAGGTGCGTGGCGCTGGCGAGCCAGGCCGCCAGCGGTGCCGAGAACGCCGCCTCGCCGACGATGCCGTTGAGGATGCCGATCGAGGTGATGCCGATCTGCACCGTCGACAGCCAGCGCGTGGGGTGCTCGTGCAGGTCCATCGCGGCCTGCGCGCCGCCCTCGCCGGCCTCGGCCATCACCGTCAGCCGCGCCTTGCGCGCTGCCGTGAGAGCCATCTCCGACATCGCGAACAGCGCGTTCAGCAGAACCAGGAAGACGACGAGCGCGACGTCCATCGAGCGGCACGCAGCCCGGTGCTGAATGCCCTGCAAGTGAAGCGGGCCGCCAGCGTAGCAGAATCGTTCCATGCATTTCCTGATTGGTGACCTGCAGGGCTGTAGAGACGCCTTCGACCGCTTGCTCGCCGAGATCGGCTTCTCGCCGTCGCGGCACCGGCTGCACGTGCTGGGCGACCTGGTGAATCGCGGGCCCGACAACGTCGGCGTGCTGCGCCGGCTCGAGGCCTTCGGCGACGCCGCCACCTGTTTGCTCGGCAACCACGACCTGCATCTACTCGCGGTGGCGGCGGGCGTGCGGCGGCCGCACCGCGGCGACACGTTCGACGACATCCTGCACGGCCCCGAACGCGAGAAGTGGCTCGCCTGGCTGCGCCGATGCCGCATGGCCGACCAGGCGCACGGCTGGCTGCTGGTGCATGCCGGCGTGCCGCCGCAGTGGGACGCAGCGCAGACGCTCGCGCTCGCCGCCGAGGTGGAAGCGTGCCTGCGCAGCGACCGGCTCGACACCTTCCTGCGCCAGATGTACGGCAACGAGCCGGTGCGCTGGGCCGACGATCTGCTGGGCATCGCGCGCATCCGCGTGGTCGTCAACGCGCTGACGCGCATCCGCTTCTGCAGCGACGACGGCACGATGGACTTCATCGTCAAGGAAGGCGCCGGCGCCGCGCCGCCGGGCATGAAGCCGTGGTTCGAGATCGCCACGCGCCGCACCGCCGCCACGCCGGTTGCGTTCGGCCACTGGTCGACGATCGGCCTGATCAACGAGCCCGGGCTGCTGTCGCTCGACACCGGCTGCGTGTGGGGCCGCGAGCTCACCGCCGCGCGCATCGACGGCGGCCGCGTCGAGCTGATCCAGGTCGACTGTGCGCCGGCGCGGGCGCGCTAAGATCGCCGCCGCTTCAGGTGCCCCGGCCGTCGGCAAGGCTGGGGTTGAACGGGAAGCAGGTGCGCGTGACGCGAGTCGCGCAAGGCCTGCGCTGCCCCCGCACCGGTGAGCGAGCCGGTGTCGCGCTTTCGTCGCGGCACCGCGGTCCGTCGAGATGCCACTGCGGGCAACCCCCGTGGGAAGGCGACGGAGCGTTGGCGCTGAAGAGCGCCAGGTTCGCAAGCCCGGATACCGGCCTACAGAAGCACCAGGTCGTCGCGCCGAGCCATCGGCGCGGCGGTGTCCCAACTGGCAGCCTGCGGGGACGCTGGCTGCGGGAGTGCATGACGATGTCTTCCCTTCCCTGGCGCCGCGCCGCTGTGGCGGCCGCGTGCGGCCTTGCTTGTCTTTCCGATGCCTATGCCGACGAGCTCGTCGCGCAGGTGGTGATCACCGCCAACCGCGCACCGCGCGCAGCGGCCGACGTGGTGGCCGACGTGACGGTGATCGACGCCGACACCATCGAGCGCTCGGCAGCGACGAGCCTGCCCGAGCTGCTGCAGCGCCACGCCGGCGTCGAGATCGGCGGCACCGGCGGCGCCGGCCAGCCGGCGGCGGTGTTCCTGCGCGGCACCAACGCCAACCACGTGGTGGTGCTCGTCGACGGCGTGCGCATCAACTCCGCCACCACCGGCACCAATGCGCTGGAACACTTGCCGCTGTCGCAGATCGAGCGCATCGAGATCCTGCGCGGCCCGGCCAGCAGCCTCTACGGCGCCGACGCGGTGGGCGGCGTGATCCAGATCTTCACCAAGAGCGGCCGCGGCACGCAGCTGCGCGCCAGCGTGGGCAGCGACCGGCTGCTCGACGCGGCGGCGAGCTCGGGCGGCAAGGCCGGCGCCACCGAATGGTCGGTGCAGGCCGGCGCGCAATCGGTGCGCGCGTTCTCGGCCACCAATGCCGCCAGCGCGTTCTCGTTCAACGACGACCGCGACCCCTATCGCAACGCGCACGCCGGCGCGAAGCTGCGCCACGCCTGGGCCGACGGCCACAGCGTCGGCGCGCAGCTGCTCGCGAGCGATGCGGTGACGCATTTCGACGCCGGCCCCGGCAGCGACGACCTCAACCGCCAGCGCGTGACGAGCCTCGCGCTCGACAGCCGCAACCGCCTCGCCGCCGGCTGGAACAGCACGCTGCGCCTCGCGCGCGGCAGCGACCACCTCGACACCGAAGGCGCGTTCCCGAGCCGCTTCACCACCGACCAGGACCAGCTCACCTGGCAGCACGACGTGCGGGCGCTGGGCGCGGACTGGGTGGGCGGCGTCGAGTGGCGGCGCGAGCGCGTCGGCGGCGACACCGCCTACAGCCAGACGAGCCGGCGCATCGCGTCGCTGTTCGGCGGCGGCAGCAGCAAGCTCGGCGCGCACACCGTGGAGGGCTCGCTGCGGCTCGATCGCAACTCGCAGTTCGGCTCGCGCAGGACGGGCCGCGCCGGCTATGCGCTCGACCTCACGCCGGCCTGGCGCGTGGCGGCGAGCGCCGGCACGGCGTTTCACGCGCCGAGCTTCAACGACCTGTACTTCCCGCTCAGCTACGGCTTCTCGGGCAACCCTAACCTGAAACCCGAGCGCGCCAACGGCGGCGACCTGGCGCTGCGCTACGGCCAGGGCGCCACCGCGGCGAGCCTCACGCTCTTCACGCAACGCATCCGCGACCTGATCGCGGTGGACCCGACCTCCACCACCGTGATCAACGTGAACCGCGCGCAGATCGACGGCGCCACGCTCGCCGGCAGCCTCGCCTGGGCAGGCTGGCGCGTCAGCGGCGAGCTCACGCACCAGGACGCGCGCGACGCCGACACCGGCGCGCGCCTCGTGCGCCGCGCCCGCGTGCACGGCCGCGCCGGCGCCGCCTTCACCGCGGGCGCGTGGGAGGCCGGGCTCGACGCTGCCGGCGCCGGCGCACGCTACGACAGCGCCGCCAACACGCCCGCCTCGCGCATGGGCGGCTACGTGCTGCTCGACGCCTTCGCACGCTGGACGCTGCAAGGCGGGTTGGCGCTCTCGGGCCGCGTGCGCAACGCGCTCGACAAGCGCTACCAGCTCGCGCAGGGCTACAACACGGCGCCGCGGCAGTTCGTGCTGAGCGTCGAATACACGGCGCCCTGATCGCGGCGCGGCGCGCACATGCTCAGGGCCTGGCGCATCTGGAGCCTGTGCGGCGCGATCGCCGCGGCGTGCGCGCTGCTCGCGCTGCTGCTCGGCAGCAGCGCGCTCGCGCCGGCCGATGCGCTGCGCGTGCTGTTCGCGCCCGACGACAGCGCGGCTTCGCAGGTGCTGCACCAGCTGCGCCTGCCGCGCGTGGGCGCGGCCTTCGGCACCGGCGCGCTGCTGGCGCTCGCCGGCGCGCTGATGCAGGTGCTGCTGCGCAACCCGCTGGCCGAACCCTATGTGCTCGGCGTGTCGGGCGGCGCGGCCGTGGGCGCGCTCGGCGCGATGGTGCTCGGCGCCGCGGCCTGGCTGGTGCAGGCCGGCGCATTCGGCGGCGCCCTGCTGTCGGTGCTGCTGGTGTTTGCCGTGGCGCACCGCGAGCTGGGCCACGCCATCGCCACCGACGGCACCGAGGCCACGCCGCGGCTGCTGCTGTCGGGCGTGATGCTCGCCGCCTTCTGGACGGCGCTGGTGACGCTGCTGCTCACCCTCGCGCCCGAGGGCCGCATCCGCGGCATGCTGTTCTGGCTCGCCGGCGACCTCGGCGCCACCGACGCCGGCGCCTGGCCGGTGGCGGCGGCCGCGGCGCTGCTGCTCGCCGTGTGGCCGTTCACGCGCTCGCTCAATGTGCTGCTGCGCGGCGTGCTGATCGCGCGCTCGCTCGGCGTGCCGGTGGTGATGCTGAGGCGCATGCTCTACGCCGTGGCATCGCTGGCCACCGCGATCGCCGTCACCACCAGCGGCGCGGTCGGCTTCATCGGCCTGGTGGTGCCGCATGCGCTGCGCCTGGCCATCGGCAACGACCAGCGCGTGCTGCTGCCGGCCTGCGCGCTGATGGGCGGCTCGGCGCTGCTGCTCGCCGACACGCTGGCGCGCACGCTGCTTGCGCCGCAGCAGCTGCCGGTGGGCATCGTCACCGCACTGGTCGGCGTGCCGAGCTTTCTGGTGCTGCTGTGGCGGCGGCGATGACGACCGCACTCGTCGACACGCAAGGCCTCGCGCTGCGCGCCGGCACGCGCACGCTGGTGCGCGCGCTCGACTGGAGCGCAGCGCCCGGCGAGCGCTGGTGCCTGCTCGGCCCCAACGGCAGCGGCAAGACCACGCTGCTGCACACGCTGGCCGGCCTGCGCGAGCCGGCCGCGGGCGGCGTGCGCTGGTGCGGCCGCGCCTGCGGCGACTGGTCTGCCGACGACGCGGCGCGCTTTCGCGGCTTGCTGCCGCAGCAGGTGCACGACCCGTTCGCGGCGCGCGCCATCGACGTCGTGCTGCTCGGCCGCCACCCGCATCGCGCCGCCGGCGCGCGCGGCCTGTGGGAAGACGATGGCGACCTGCGCATCGCCGAAGCCGCCTTGGCCGCGATGGATGCTTTGGACCTGGCCGCGCGCAACGTGGCCACGTTGTCGGGCGGCGAACGCCAGCGCGTGGCCATCGCCGCGCTGCTGGCGCAGCAGCCGCAGCTGATGCTGCTCGACGAGCCGACCGCGCACCTCGACCTCAAGCACCAGGCGCAGCTGCTGCAGCACCTGCACGCCGTGGCCGACGACGGCCGCGCGATCGTGATCGTGCTGCACGACCTCAATCTCGCCGCGCGCTGGGCCACGCATGCGCTGCTGCTCGACGGCAGCGGCGCGGCCATCGCCGGCGCCGCGCGCGAGGTGCTGCACGAGGACACGCTGTCGCGCGTGTTCGGCGTGCGCGTGCGCCGGTTCGACATCGACGGCGCGGTGCACTTCGCGATCGCATGAACGCTGTGCGCTTCATGCTGCTCGCGGTCGCCGGCTTGCTGATCGGCAGCGCCGCATGCGCCCAGGCCGTGCAAGCCGTCGACGACGAAGGCCGCACCGTGGCCCTGCCGCAGCCGGCGCGGCGCATCGTGAGCCTGGCGCCGCACCTCACCGAGCTGCTCTTCGCCGCCGGCGCGGGCGATCGCGTCGTCGGCGCGGTGGCCTACAGCGACCACCCGAGCGCGGCGCGCCAGGTGCCGCGCGTGGGCGACAGCGCGCAGCTCGACCTCGAGCGCATCGTCGCGCTGAAGCCCGACCTGGTGCTCGTCTGGCGCGACGGCAACTCGGCGCAGCAGCTCGAGCGCGTGGCGGCGCTGAAGCTGCCCGTCTACGCCAGCAAGATCCACCGCATGGCCGACATCGAGACGACGCTGCAGCGGCTCGGCGCGCTGGCCGGCAAGCAGGCCGTGGCCGACGCGCGCGCCCGCGATTTCGCAACCGAAATGGCCGCGTTGCGCGCGCGTTATGCATCGCGCGCGCCGCTCGCGGTTTTCTACCAGATCTGGCATCGCCCGCTGCTCACGGTCAACGGCGAGCACCTGATCAGCGAGGCACTGGCGATCTGCGGCGCGCGCAACATCTTTGCCACGCAGAAGGCGCTGACGCCCACGGTGTCGGTGGAGGCGGTGCTGCAGGCCGACCCCGATGCGATCGTCACCGGCAGCGTGGACCCCGCCGGCCCCGACAACCTCGACGGCTGGCGCGCGCTGCCCGCGCTGCGCGCCACGCGCAACCATCACCTGATCGTCGTGAACCCCGACACGCTGCACCGGCCGTCGCCGCGCGTCGCCGAAGGCACGCGCGATCTGTGCGAGCGGCTCGACCGCGTGCGCGCGGCGCCGCTCCAGCCCCGCTAGAACAACCCGACGATGCGCCCGGCATCGTCGACGTCGATCGCCTCCGACGACGGCACCTTGGGCAGCCCCGGCATGGTCATCACGTCGCCGCAGACGAAGATCACGAACTCGGCGCCGGCATTCAGCCGCACCTCGCGGATGTTCACCACGTGGCCGCTCGGCGCGCCGCGCAGCTTGGGGTCGGTGGAGAACGAATACTGCGTCTTGGCCACGCACACCGGGTAGCGGCCGTAGCCTTCGTCCTGCAGCTTGGCGATCTGCGCGCGCACCTTGGTGTCGGCGGTGATGTCGCTGGCGCCGTAGATGCGCATCGCGATGGTGCGCATCTTGTCCCACAGCCGGTCGGCCTCGTCGTAGACGAAGCGGAAGTGATTGGGTTGCGTGCACAGGTCGACCACCTCGCGCGCGAGATCCACCGCGCCGGCGCCGCCCTCGGCGAAGTGGCGCGCCATCACGATGCGCGAACCGCGCTCGCGCACCTTGCGCGTCAGCAGCTCGATCTCGGCCGGCGTGTCGTGCCCGAACTGGTTCACCGCCACCACGCACGGCAGGCCGTAGCGGTGCTGCACGTTGTCGAGGTGGCGGCCCAGGTTGGCCAGGCCCTTGTCGAGCGCGGCGAGGTTCTCGACCGCCACGTCCTTCACCTCGGCGCCGCCGTGGTACTTGAGCGCGCGGATGGTCGCCACCATCACGGTCGCGTCGGGCTTCAGGCCGGCCTTGCGGCACTTGATGTCGATGAACTTCTCGGCGCCGAGGTCGGCGCCGAAGCCGGCCTCGGTGATCACGTAGTCGGCGAGCTTCAGTGCCGTGGAGGTGGCGAGCACCGAGTTGCAGCCGTGCGCGATGTTGCCGAACGGCCCGCCGTGGATGAACGCCGGGTTGTTCTCCAGCGTCTGCACCAGGTTGGGCGCCAGCGCGTTCTTCAGCAGCGCCGCCATCGCGCCCTGCGCCTTGAGGTCGCCGGCACGCACCGGCTTGCCGTCGGCCGTGGTGGCGACCACGATGCGGCCGAGCCGCGACTTCAGATCCGCCAGGCTGGTGGCCAGGCACAGGATGGCCATGATCTCGGAGGCGACGACGATGTCGAAGCCGTCCTCGCGCGGATAGCCGTTGGCCGACCCGCCGAGGCCGACGGTGATGTCGCGCAGCGCGCGGTCGTTCATGTCGACCACGCGCTTCCACGTCACGCGGCGCACGTCGATGCCCAGCGCGTTGCCGTGGTGGATGTGGTTGTCGATCAGCGCGGCGAGCAGGTTGTTGGCCAGCGCGATGGCGGAGAAGTCGCCGGTGAAGTGCAGGTTGATGTCTTCCATCGGCACCACCTGCGCATGGCCGCCGCCGGCGGCGCCGCCCTTCATGCCGAACACCGGGCCGAGCGAGGGCTCGCGCAGACAGATCAACGCCTTCTTGCCGATGCGCGCCATCGCGTCGCCGAGGCCCACGGTGGTGGTGGTCTTGCCCTCGCCTGCCGGCGTGGGCGAGATCGCGGTCACCAGGATCAGCTTGCCGCTGGGCCGCCCGTCGAGCGACGCGATGTAGGGCAGCGTGAGCTTGGCCTTGTCGTGGCCGTAGGGCACCAGATGCTCGGCCGCGATGCCGAGCCGATCGCGCGCGATGTCGACGATCGGCCGCAACGTGGCGGCCTGGGCGATCTGGATGTCGTTGTGCATGGCGGGCGCTCCGGGCAGGCTGGTCTCTACGGCAGGCGGCATCATGCCCGCGGCGCGGCGGCCACGGGCTCAGGGCTTGTTCTGCGATGATCCGGCCTGCCGCGCCGGGGCCGTGCCCTCACGGCGCGCAGCATGCGGAGGCTTGGGGGAGCGGTTTAACCCAGCAGTCTTGAAAACTGCCGGCCCGCAAGGGCCCGTGAGTTCGAATCTCACAGCCTCCGCCACGACACTATCAGCCCGCAGACCATGGGCCACGCCGCGGCCGGGTCGCGTCGCCTCTCGCCTACCTGCACCGAACCAAGGCCGGACGCAGTCCCCAGTTTGCCCTTCGATGCTCGACTCGAATTGAGTCAGGCTTGATTGCAGAATGATATCGTATGTAGTATCTTCCTTTCCTTGAACACGAAAACCAAGGCGCTCGCGGCGGTTCTGCGCAATCCTGTGCAAGTGCGGTTCGCCGACGCGTGCAAGGTCGCCGAACTGCTGGGCTTCGTGCACAAGGGTGGCGCCGGCTCGCACCGCGCGTTCGCGCGCGCCGGGGAGCCCGTGGGGCTGAACTTCCAGAACCGCGGTGGCTTCGTGCCGCCGTATCAGGCGCGTCAGTTGATCGAGATGATCCGCAAGTATGGAGACGAGGTATGAGCCGGCTGCACTATCCGCTGAACATTTTCTGGAGCGCCGAGGACGAAGGCTTCATCGCCGAGGCGCCAGACCTGCCGGGGTGCAGCGCCTGGGGCGCCAGCGAGGCCGAGGCGGCGCGCGAAGCGCGCGACGCCATCAAGGCATGGCTGCAGGCCGCCAAGGCGGCGGGCAAGCCGGCGCCGGTACCGCACGAAGTGCAGCCCTTGCAAGGCTACAGCGGCAAGTTCCTCGTTCGCCTGCCGCGCAGCCTGCACGCCAAACTGGCCCGGCGCGCGGCTCAGGAAGGCGTGAGTCTGAACCAGTATCTGACCGGCGTGCTGGCAGGACAGGTGGGCAGGTAAACCGCCGATGGCCATTGGGCACGCACAGAGCCTGCGCGATGGCAAGCGCGTCGCCGCTACTATCGGCCGCTGCCGCCCGGCACCGGCCCCAGCGAGCCCGGCTGGGCGCCGTTCCACAGCTTCTGCAAGCGCTCGAGTTCGGCGTCGTAGAGACGGTTGATGTCGTCGATCTGGTCCTGCTGCTGCTTCAGCAGCTGCTTCTGCGCCGACGTGGTCGCGCCGTTGGCGTCGATGCGTTGCTTCAGCGCATCGGGCATCTTGCGGCCCTTGTAGAACTCGGCTTCGTCCATCAGCCGCTTGCGCTCGTCGCCCATCTCGCGCAGGCGCTGCTCCGATGCCGCCACGGCTCGTTGCAGCCGCTCGAGTTCGGCGGCGCGCTTGCGATCGTGCGCGGCCCGGTTGGGGTAGCGGACCTTGAGCAGCCGGTCGTACTTCTCCGCTTCGCTACGCGTGGCGCTCGCCTCGCGCAAGCGCTGCAGTTCGGCGTCGATGCGTGCTTGTTCGTCAGCGGTGGGCGGCGGCTTGCGGATGCTCTTCGTGGCGCCGTCCTGGCGATGCTCCTTCTGGTCTTTGTCTTTGCAATCCGGGTTGAGCCGATCGCCTATCGACGGCTTGCCGTCGGGCCCGATGCAGCTGTAGATCCCCGCACCGGAACCCTGCTCGGCGGCCGACGCACTCGCACCCGCCAGCAGCCAGGCAAGCCCGAAGACTATCGTGCCCTTCAACCGCACCGAGCGCATGTCGTTCCCGCCATCTTCATCGTCGCCGCAGCATATCGCCCTCGTCCGTCGCCATGCAGCGCTCCGAGTGGGGATTGAGCGGCCTCAAATCGACGTGTAACGCGTTTCCCCGGCCTGCGGCGCCTCGCCCATCACGGCCTGGAACAGCAGCTCGTCGGTGGCGCGCAGGCGGCGGCACATCTCGCGGCCGATGTTCATCTGGATCAGCGCGAACTGCTCCACGTCGCGTTCGTACAGCCGCATCAGATGCTCGGGCTTCAGCTCCATGGCCACGCAATCGGTCGCGGCACGCGCCGCTGCGCTGCGCGGAAACAGCCCCAGCAGCGCCATCTCGCCGAAGCAGTCGCCCGGGCCGAAGGTGTGCAGCAGCATCTCGCTGCCGCGCCAGGACTTGAGGATCTCGGCGTGGCCCGCCTCGAGCACGAACATGCAGGTCGCGGCATCGCCCTCGCGAAAGAAATACGCCCCGGCGGCGACGCGCACCACGCACACCGGCTCGAGCAGGTAGGCCAGCGCATCGTCGCGCACGGCGCCGAAGATGGGCATCTGCTGCAGGCGTTCGACGCGCTCGGCGATCATCGGCTTCCTCTTCGGCTCACTCTTCGGCTCACTTCTCGGCCCGGGCGCGGGCCACGCGACGCGCCACCCTAGCCGCAACGGCCGCGCGATGCCACCGTAAGGGAATGCCTGGACACATTCGATACACGCATCCACGCCGCCGCCACCTCGACCGAGGCGCGCACGCCACGGCGCGCGGGAGCACAATGGCCGGGTTTCGTTGCCCGCCCGCCGGATCGCCGCCCCGATGATCGAGAAGGCCCTCGCCGCCGTCGTGCTCGTGATCTGCCTGGCGCTGCTGGTGCGCATGGTGCTGCCCGCAGCGCAGCGCCGGCGCGTCGACCGCGCCGCGCAGCACGCGTGGTGGCGCCTGCGCTACGCGGGCAACCGCATTCGCCACTGGCGCCGCGTGAAGCGCGCCGACGCGATGCGCGAGGCCAAGGAAGCGATCGAGCGCGCGCAGCGCAAGCGCACGCTGCACTAGCATGGACATGAAGCTCGGCGGCCGCACCGCGCTCGTCACCGGCGCCTCCAAGGGCATCGGCTTCGCGATCGCGAAGATGCTCGCGGCCGAAGGCTGCAACTTGCATCTGGTGGCGCGCTCGCAGGGAGACCTGGAGCGCGCCCGCGACGCGCTGCGCCAGGCGGCGCCGGTCGACGTGCAGATCCATGCGCTCGACCTGGCGCAGCGCGGCGTGCCGGGCGCGCTGGCCGCCGCTTGCCCGGGCGTCGACATCCTCGTCAACAACGCCGGCTCGATTCCGCGCGGCACGCTGCTGGAGATCGACGAGGAGCGCTGGCGCGAAGCCTGGGACCTCAAGGTCTTCGGCTACATCAACATGTGCCGCGAGTACTACCGACTCATGAAGGCGCGCGGCCGGGGCGTGATCGTCAACATCCTCGGCAACGGCGGCGAGGCGCTCGACGCCGGCTACATCGCCGGTGCCGCGGGCAATGCGTCGCTGATGGCGTTCACGCGCGCGCTGGGCGGCCAGAGCCCGCGCGACGGCATCCGCGTCGTCGGCGTCAATCCCGGCCCGGTGGCGACCGACCGCCTGATCTCGCTGATGCGCAAGGAAGCGCAGACGCGCCTGGGCGACGCCGAGCGCTGGAAGGAACTGCAGAGCGGCTTCCCGTTCGGGCGCGCGGCGACGGTCGACGAGATCGCGGCGACGGTGGTGCTGCTCGCCTCCGACCATTCGTCGTACACCACCGGCACCATCGTGACCATCGATGGCGGCATGGTCAACCGCGGCTCGCTGATTTGAGCGCCGCCCTCGGTCGCCTTCAACCGCGCTCGATGCGCTTGACCAGCGCCTGCGTGAACTGCGCCGTCGTGGCCTTGCCGCCGAGGTCGCCGGTGCGCACCTGATCGACGTTCAAGGTGTCGTCGATCGCGCGGCGCAGGCGATCGGCCTTGTCGCCGAGCTTCACGTGGTCGAGCATCATCGCTGCGGCCAGCATCAGCGCGATCGGGTTGGCAATGCCCTTGCCGGCGATGTCGGGCGCGCTGCCGTGCACGGCCTCGAAGATCGCCGCGTCGGCGCCGATGTTGGCCCCCGGCGCCATGCCGAGGCCGCCGACGAGCCCGGCGACGAGATCCGACAGGATGTCGCCGAACAGGTTGGTCGTGACCAGCACGTCGAACTGCCACGGGTTGAGCACCAGCTTCATCGCGCAGGCGTCGACGATCACCGTCTCCATCGCGATGCGGCCCTTGTATTTCTGCTCGTACACCTGCTGCGCCGTTTCGAGGAAGATGCCCGTCAGCGCCTTCATGATGTTGGCCTTGTGCACGATCGTGACCTTCTTGCGGCCGATGGCGATCGCGTGCTCGAAGGCGAACTCGATCAGCCGCCGGCTGCCGGCGCGCGTGTTGATGCCGGTGGCCATCGCCACGGCATGCGGGTCGTCGTCGATCTTCACGTAGTGCTCGTGGCCGATGTACAGGCCTTCGAGGTTCTCGCGCACGACCACGAGATCGACCTTGTCGAAGCGGCCGCCGGGGACGAGCGTGCGCGCGGGCCGCAGGTTGGCGTAGAGCTGGAACTCCTCGCGCAGCCGCACGTTGCTCGAGCGGTAGCCGCTGCCCGACGGCGTTTCGAGCGGGCCCTTCAGCGCCAGGCGCGTGCGGCGGATGCTGTCGAGCGTGGCCTGGGGCAGCGGGTCGCCCGCGGCCTTGACGCCCTCGAGGCCGGCGATCTGCCGGTCCCACTCGAACGGCGCTTCCAGTGCGCGCAGCGCGGCCAGCGTGGCGTCGACGATCTCGGGGCCGATGCCGTCGCCGGGGATCAGCGTGGCTGGAAGGATTTTGGGCATGGCATCAGCGGACCGCGTGGACGAGGCCGGCATTGTGGCGGCGGCTGCCGACGCCGGGCTGACAGCGGCCGGCCGGCGACTACGCCGGCCGGGTGTGCGTGGGCAGGCCGGCAGGCGCCATGTGCGCGATCAGCTCGGCCGGCGTGTAGGGCTTGCCCAGGTAGTCGTCGGCGCCGGCGGCGAGGCAGGTCTCGCGGTCACCGGGGCCGGTGTGCCCCGTCACCGCCACCACGCGCGTGCGCGGCCAGCCCTGCGCCACCTCGGCTTCGCGCAGCGCGGCCAGCACGGCCAGACCGTTCACGCCGGGCAGCTGCCAATCGAGCAGCACGATGTCGAACGGGCGCTGGCGCACCCAGCGCAGCGCGAGATTGCCGTCACCGGCCAGCGTGACGTGGAACTGGCTGTGCGTGGCCAGCGTGTCGAGCACCAGGCGCTGGTTGGCCTCGTCGTCCTCGATCACCAGCACCTGCAGCGCCGCCATGCGCGAGGCCGACGGCAGCGGCTCGTTGGCGGCCAGCGCGCGCGACGGGCCCGCGATGCCGAGGCCCGCGGCGATGGCCTCGGTGCCGCCCTCCACCGCCGGCAGCGGCAGCTCGAACCAGAAGGTCGAGCCCTTGCCCGGCCGCGAGCTGGCATCGATGCGGCCGCCCATGGCCTCGCACAGCCGGCGCGCGATCGCCAGGCCCAGGCCGAGGCCGCCGAAGCGCCGCGTCGGCGCGCTGTCGGCCTGGCGGAAGGCCTCGTACAGATGCGGCATGAAGTCCGGCGACACGCCGACGCCGGTGTCGCTGACCGAGAAGCGCACGTAGCCCGCCGACGGTGTGACGCGCACGATCACGCTGCCCTGCTCGGTGAACTTCACCGCGTTGCTGAGCAGATTGCCGAGCACCTGCCGCACGTGCACCAGGTCGCCGAGCACCCGGTCGGGCAACGAGTCGTCGACGTGCAGCGACAGCGCGAGGCCGCGTGTGTTCGCCGCGTCGCGGTACGGGTCCACCGCCTCGTGCACGGCGTCGCGCAGCCTGAACGGCTGCTGCAGCGGCCTGGCCTTGCCGGCGCCCAGGTGCGACGCGTCGAGCACGTCGTTGACGATCTCCACCAGGTCGCGCCCCGAGGCGCGGATCTGCGCCACGAAGCGCTGCTGCCGTTCGTCGAGCCGCGTGTTGGCCAGCAGCTCGGCCATGCCGAGCACGGCGTTGAGCGGCGTGCGCAGCTCGTGGCTCATCACCGCCATGACCTGCGACTTGGCGCGGCTCGCCTGTTCGGCGGCGTCGCGCGCCATGCGCAGTTCGTCTTCGCGCTCGGCTGCCGCGTGCACGAGGCCGTTGAAGCCCTGGCGCAGCCGCGCCAGCTCGTCGCCGCCGCGCGCGCTCAGCGGCACCACGTGGCCCGGCTCGCCGCGGCTCGCACTTTCCATCGCGCGCATCACGGCCGCCAGCGGCTGCAGCACCACGCGCTCCAGGCCGAGCGCGAGCAGGGCCAGCGCGAGCGCCGCCACCGCGATGCCGGCGGCCAGCACGCGCAGCACCAGCGCATTGCGCTCGGCCACCGCCGCGGCGTGCGAGGCCTGCGCGCTCAGCTGGCCGTCGGCAAAGAAGGCCGCGGCCACCGTCGCCGCGGCCAGCACCACGGCAAGCATCGCCGCGCCGGCGGCGAGCAGCGCCTTGCCGCGCAGGCCGGTGCCGGGCGGCAGCAGCCTCACGGCCGGCATTCCCCACCCGTGCAGCCGCGTGGCAACACGTGCCGCGTCGGCCCGCCGAGCGAGCGCGCGGGAGTGCACCCGCACCAAAGCCGCATGCCCAAGCGCCCCCCTCCGGGATCCCGACACACCTGCCCACGGCGAGCCGGACCCGGCCCGCCTGGCGGGCATTATGGGCGCCGGGCCGACGCTGCCCCACAGGGATCTGCCCGATCCTTCGCGGCGGGTGTTGCGCGGCGCGCGTGTGGCCGGCCGGGCCCGAGCGGCCGCGCCGGGCCCAGCAGGTATCCTCGCGCCATGTACGCGGCGCACTTCGGCCTCAAGCGCGAGCCCTTCTCGATCGCGCCCGACCCGCGCTACCTGTTCATGAGCGAGCACCACCGCGAGGCGCTCGCCCACCTGCTCTACGGCGTGCGCGGCGGCGGCGGCTTCGTGCTGCTGACCGGCGAGATCGGGGCCGGCAAGACCACGGTGTGCCGCTGCTTCCTCGAGCAGGTGCCCAAGCACTGCAACGTGGCCTACATCTTCAACCCGAAGCTCACGGCCATCGAGCTGCTGAAATCGGTGTGCGAGGAGTTCCACATCCCGGTCGAGCAGGCGGGCACCGCCGGCGCGACGGTGAAGGATTTTCTCGACCCGCTCAACGCGTTCCTGCTGCAGGCGCACGGCGCCGGGCGCAACAACGTGCTGATCATCGACGAGGCGCAGAACCTCTCGCCCGACGTGCTGGAGCAGCTGCGCCTGCTGACCAACCTCGAGACCAACGAGCGCAAGCTGCTGCAGATCATCCTGATCGGCCAGCCCGAGCTGCGCGACATGCTCGCCCGCCCCGAGCTGGAGCAGCTGGCGCAGCGCGTGACGGCGCGCTTTCACCTGCAGCCGCTCAACGAGAGCGAGACCGCGCACTACATCAAGCACCGCCTCTCGGTGGCCGGCATGAGCGGGCTGATCCCGTTCGACCGCGAGGCGCGCAAGCGCGTGCACGAACTCACCGGCGGCATTCCGCGGCGCATCAACCTGCTGTGCGACCGCTCGCTGCTCGGCGCCTACGCCACCGGCCGCGACCGCGTCGACAAGGCCATCGTCGACAAGGCCGCGCGCGAGGTGTTCGACGTTCGCGGCAGCCACGCCATCGCGCGCGTCCTGCCGCGGCAGCGGCTGTGGATGCTGGGCGGCGCGGCAGCCGCAGCGCTGATCGGCGTGTTGGGCACGCTGCTGTGGACGCAGGGCTCGCGCACGCGCGAGCCCGCCGGCGCACCGGCGCGCACGCCATCGGCCGCCACGGCCGCCTCTGCCGCCGCCGTGGCGGCCACACCGGTGCCGGCTGCGGCCTCTGCAGCGCCGGCGGCTGCCGGGTCCGCGCCGGCGTCGGCCGTGGCGTCGGCGGCCACGCCGGCCGCAGCACCGGCGGCGAAGCCGGCCGCAACACAGGCGAGCGCGATCGCGGCGGCGCCGCTGCCCGGGGCCCGAGCGTCTGCGGCCCCGCCCGCTGCGGTGCCGGTGTCCACCCAGGCGCAGCCGGCCCGGCCGCCCGAGCGCGTGAGCCTGCCGCGGCCGGTCGCCAGCGATCCGGCGCTGCGCCGCTAACGCCACGAACGCACAGGCCATGTCGTACATCCTCGATGCCCTGCGACGCGCCGAGTCGGAGCGCGACCGTGAGCGCGGCGGCGTGCCCGGCCTCAACGCGCAGCCGGTGCCCGCGGGCTCGCTGCTCGGCCTGCCGTCTGGGCGCCGCCGCGTCTGGATCTGGGTGGTGCTGGGCCTCGCCCTCGGCCTGGCCGTGTCGCTGGCCTGGCGCTGGATGCTCGGCGACGACGCGCCGCCGCCCGAGTCGCGCGCCGGCGTCAGCGGCAGCGTCGCAGCGCCGGCCGCACTGCCGGCGCCTGCCGCCGAGACCAGCCCGCCGATCGCGGCGCCTGCCGTCGCGCCCACGCCCGCACCCGCACCCGCACCCGCACCGGCGCCCGCACCCGCGCGGGCCGAGGCGACGCGACCGGTGCGTGCGCCGGTGGCGCTGCCGCAAGGCGAGGCGCGGCCCGGTGCCGCGCCACCGCCGCAAGCCGCTGCGCGGCCGCGCGCCACGCCGGCGAGCGCGGCGGCAGCGGCATCGGCGACGGTGCGCACGCCCGCGCCTCGTGCGGCGCCGCCCCCGCAGGCACCGGCGGTGGCCGCGGCGCCCGTGCCCAGGCTCGCCGACCTGCCCGAAGACGTTCGCCGCCAGGTGCCCACGCTGGCCTTCGGCGGCTCGGTGCACTCGCCGCTGGCGGCGCAACGCATGGTGATCTTCAACGGCCAGGTGCTGCGCGAAGGCGACAGCGTGGCCGACGGCCTCACGGTGGAGGAGATCCGCGCCAAGTCGGCCGTGCTGCGCATTCGTGGCCAACGCTTCGAAGTGGTGTTCTGATTTCCGGAGACTGCCCCATGCCCATGCCCCCGAGCCCGCTGCCCCGGCGCCTGACGATCGCGCGCGGCAGCATCGGCGCGCTCGCCCTGCTCTGCACGATGGCCGCGGCCGCCGCCGGCTCCGATGCCGACAACCGCGCCCGGGCGCTGGCGAAGTTCGACGCCGGCTACGCCCAGTGCGAGCAGCGCGACCCGGCCATGCGCGGCCGGCGCGACGAGGCCTACGCCGGGCTGTACAAGCTCCAGGTCGACGACGCGTTGCGCAGCCGGCTCGGCGCGCTGCGCGCGAGTGCCGCCTACAAGGCCGAGCACCGGCGCGCTGCGCAACGCCTGGTGCGCGACGCCAAGGCCTCCGACGTGTCGCGCAAGCTCGACCTGCAATGCCAGGGCCTGCAGCGCGAGGCGCAACGGTAACATCGCGACCTCGCATGCGCTAACGCCATGATCGAGCTGCTTCAGTTCCGGCACTCACCGTACAACGAGAAGGCGCGCTGGGCGCTCGATAGCAAGCGCGTGCCGCACACGCGGCGCAGCCTGCTGCCGGGGCCGCACATGGCCATCGTCAGGCCGCTGACCGGGCGCACCGGCACGCCGGTGCTGCGGCACGACGCCGGCGCGCTCGACGGCTCGGCGCGCATCGTCGAATGGCTCGAGGCGCGCTACCCGCAGCCGCCGCTGCTGCCGGCCGACGCTGCACAACGCGCCGAAGCCCTGTCGATCGAGCGCCGCTTCGACGACGACCTCACGCCGCGCATCCGGCGGCCGGTGCTCGATGCGCTACTGCGCAACCCCGGCTACTTCGCGCGCATCTTCGGCGACGGCCGGCCGCGCTGGCAGCAGATGGCCTATGCCGCGATCGTGCCGCTCGCCGCGCCGCTGGTGCGCAAGGGCAACGGCATCGGCGACGCCGCGACGCTCGACGACGGCCACGCCGCCGCGCGCGAGGCCCTCGATTTCGTGGCCGAGCGCAGCCGCGCGACCGGCTATCTGGTGGGCGACGCCTTCACGATCGCCGACCTCACCGCCGCCGCCGCGCTGGCCATGCTGGCGCGGCCGGCGAATTCCGCGATGGCCGCGCCGCAACCGGTGGGCCCGGCCTACGCCGCGCTGATGGCGCGCTACGCCTCACACCCGGCGATCGCGTGGACGCTGGCCATCTACGCCAAGCACCGCGGCGCGACGGCCGACTTCGACGGGCCGAGCCGCAGCTGAGATCGCCTGCGCGTACGGCACGACCGGCGCACGTGCAACGCAGGCACCGCCCTACTCCGGCTCGATCTTCGCGGCGCGGATCACCTCGCGCCAGCGCGCGATCTCGCTGGCGAGCAGGTCGTGCAGCTCCTGCGGCTCGCCGGTGCGCAGGCGCAGGCCCAGCTGCGCGAGCCGGGCGCGCACGTCGGCGCCGGCCGTGGCCTCGCGCAGCGCGCGGTTGAGCCGCTCGATCGCCGCCGGCGGCGTGCCGCTCGGCACGGCCAGCGCATTCCACGACGACACCGCATAGCGCGCCACGCCGGCCTGCTGCACGGTGGGCACGCTGGGCAGCGATGCGTGCCGCTCGCTGCCGGTGACGGCCAGCGCGCGCAGCGCGCCGCCGCTCACCTGGCCCAGCATCGGGCCGACGATCTCGAAGGCCAGGTCGGCATCGCCGCTGCGCAACGCGCTCACCACCGCGGGCGAGGTCTTGTACGGCACCACCAGCGCGTCGATGCCGGCCTGGGTCTTGAACAGCTCGGCGGCCAGGTGCTGCGTGCTGCCCACCGCGATGGTGGCGATGGTCAGCCTGCCCGGCTGCGCGCGCGCGAAGGCGAGCGCATCGCCGAGGCTCGCGAAGCGCGAGTTCGCCGGCACGAACAGGCCGAGGTCGAAGCTGCCAATCAGCCCGACGGGCGCGAAATCACGCAGCGTGTCGTACGGCAGCCTGCGAAACAGCGACACCGACAGCGCATGGCTGTTGGTGACCATCAGCAGCGTGTGGCCGTCGGGCCGCGACTGCGCAACGAACTGCGACGCGACGATGCTGCCGGCACTCGGCCGGTTGTCGACCACCACCGATTGGCCGAGCGCGCGCGCCATCGGCTCGGCGACCGCGCGCGCGGTGAGGTCGGCGATGCCGCCGGGCGCGAACGGCACCACCAGCGTCAGCGGCCGGTTGGGAAAGCTGGCCTGCGCATGCGCCCGCCACGCGAGGCCGACACCCAGGCCCGCGAGCGCGGTGCGACGCCGGATCGCGAACGACGATGGCTCGGGCATGGCGCATCGTAGCCGCCGCGCGGAGTGCGGGCCGCGCCAGCGCGCTGCCGCTGCATATGGAATTGCGATCGATCGGCATGGATCTGTCGCGCTCGGGCCTTTGAAGCTCTGTCAGATTCGAGCGTGAGGCTGCGTGATGCGCAGGGATTGCGCGCGCTGCGCCGCGGCCGCGGGCCGTGGGGCCCGTGCGCTCAAACTGCAGCGCCCCGGCCTGAAGGCCGGGGTACGCTCCGCTGCTCGCAGCAAGGGGCGTCGAGCGCGAACTTCGCTGAGCGCCGCTGAACGCGGCGCCGCATAAAGCCCGCGCTCGCCGGTCTGGCGCTGACGCGCCAGACTTCCCCCTCGCTGCAGCGCTGCTCGCCGCCGCAGATTCGCTCCCGGGCCCCACAGCCCACGACCGCGGCGCAGCGAGCACGACCGAGCGTCATGACGAAGGGCGTTCGAAGCGCTCGGTCGACCTGCGCGACAGGGGGTACCCGCTTCGGCAGCGGGGCCGCAAGGCCGAGCAGCGCAGCGCAGTCCTCGCCGCAGGCGAGGACCGATCCATCATGAGCCCCGGGCGGGTACCCCCTGTCGCGCCGCGCAGATCCCTGCACGAAGCAGCTACGTTCTATGCAATCGAACGCGAATCGGTGTCAGGCCATCGCCACGCGCACGGGAATGCGCCGCCGGCCGAACGAGGCGTCGAGACCGGCACCGAAACGCCCGGCGATGGCGGTGCCGCAATGGCTGCAGCGGCCATCGGCACTCAGCTCGTAGCGCAGGATGCGGTGCCAGTCGCGCTCGATCAGCGGCGCCGCGCAACCGGGGCAGAAGGTGGTGCCGCCCTCGATGTCGTGCACGTTGCCGGTGTACACATGGCGCAGGCCCTGCGCCTGCGCGATCTCGCGCGCGCGCTGCAGCGTCGCCGCCGGCGTGCGCTTCACGTCGGTCATCTTGTAGTCGGGGTGGAACGCGGTGAAGTGCAGCGGCACGTCGCGCCCCAGGTGCTCGACGATCCAGCGCGTCATCGCCTCCAGCTCGGCCGTGCTGTCGTTGAGGCCCGGGATCAGCAGCGTGGTGATCTCGAGCCAGCAGCGCGTGTCGTGCACCACGTGCTGCAGCGTGTCGAGCACGGGCGCCAGGTGCGCGCCGGTCTGCTTGAAGTAGAAGTCATCGCTGAACGCCTTGAGGTCGATGTTGGCGGCGTCCATCTTGGTGTAGAAGTCGCGGCGCGCGTCGGCATGCATGTAGCCGGCGGTCACCGCGACCGTCTGCACGCCCAGCGCGTGGCAGGCGTCGGCCGCGTCCATCGCGTACTCGGCGAAGATCACCGGGTCGTTGTAGGTGAAGGCCACGCTGGCGCAGCCTGCCTCGCGCGCCACCTCGGCGATGCGCTCGGGCGACGCGGCGTCCATCAGCCGGTCCATCTCGCGGCTCTTGGAGATGTCCCAGTTCTGGCAGAACTTGCACGCCAGGTTGCAGCCCGCGGTGCCGAACGAGAACACGCTCGAGCCGGGGAAGAAGTGGTTCAGCGGCTTCTTCTCGATCGGGTCGATGCAGAAGCCCGAGCTGCGGCCGTAGGTGGTGAGCACCATCGCATCGCCCACGCGCCGGCGCACGAAGCACAGGCCGCGCTGGCCCTCGTGCAACCGGCAGTCGCGCGGACACAGGTCGCACTGGATGCGGCCGTCGTCGAGCCGATGCCACCACAGCGCCGGGTACTGCTCGTCGCGCCGAACGTCCATGCTCATGGCCGATCGCCCTCGGTGAACTTCTGCACCCGGTAGCGCGACAACCGCACGTCGTCGCTCCAGAACGTCGGCGACAGGCCGGCCTTGCGCTTGAGCGCAGCGAGGAATTCGCGCGGCTCGCCGAGCTCGTCCCACACCTGGGGCAGAAAGGTCGCGCGCAGGCCGCGGTAGTCGAGCACCACGCCGTCGATGCCGGGGCGCAGCCGGGCATGCGCCTCGGCCTCGCTGCGCACGGGCATCGGCACCGAGGGCTCGATCAGCGACACCTCGATCGACAGCTCGGCGAACTCATGCCGCGCCAGCGGTTCGAAGCGCGAATCGCGGAACGCCGCGCACAGCGCGTGCAAGCGCACGTCGTCGCCGAGCAGCCGCTCGGGCGACAGCGCGCCCACGCAGCCGCGCAGCGCGCCGTGGCGGCGCAGCGTGACGAAGCTCGCGCCGGGCGCGCGCAGCGCCGGGTGCATCGGCTCGTGCACCTGCGGCAACGCGAAGGTTTCGGCGATCGCGTTGCGTGCGCGGGCGAGCAGCGCGGGCCCGAGCGTCGACGGCCGCTCGGCCTCGCCCTCGGCGCGCCGCCCCGCGCCGGCGGCCATCGCGGCGTCGAAGGCGATCGCACAGTAGCCGACGACTCGCGAGCGGTCGCCCGCGGTGTCGCCGCTGTTGCGCAGGTCGAGCAGGCGCGGGCGCAGGCCGTGCCGGCGCGCGACCAGCAGCGCACCGGCCAGCGGCGTGGCGCCGCAGGCCTGGTGATGGTCGATGTCGGGGTCCAGCCGCAGGATGCGCGCCACGGTCTCGCGGTCGGCTACCTGCGCATGCGCGTAGTCGAGGTAGTGCGACAGGTCGGTGCTCACGACGACGAGCGTCTCGTCGCCGCCCCACAGCCGCTCCAGCACCTCGGCCACCGCCTCGGCGCCGGTGCGGCCCACGGCCAGCGGCACCAGCGTGAAGGCATCGAGCGCGGTCTGCAGGAACGGCAGCTGCACCTCGAGCGCGTGCTCCATCGCGTGGGCGCGGTCGCTGACCAGCACCTGCGGCAGATCGCCGATCCGCGCCAGCGCTTCGCGGTCGATGCGCACGCTGCCGAGCGGCGTCTCGAACGCCGCCACGCTCGGCGCGGCCAGGCCCAGCACGGCCACGCGGTGCGTCGGCCCGAGCAGCACCACGCGGCGGATGCGCTCGCGCGCACCGTTCAGGCAGGCATAGGCGCGCGCCGCGACCGGGCCGCTGTAGACGTAGCCGGCATGCGGCACGACCAGCAGCTTCGGCGCCGGTGCGCCCGCTGCGTCGGCCGGCGCGCTGGCCATCAGCTCGCGCAGGCTGGCCCGTAGCGCCTCGGGGCGCCCGGGGTAGAACTGACCCGCCACCGCGGCGGGACGCGTGGCCATGTTCATCTGCGCAACGACTCCACCATAGACCCGTGCAGATGGGGCACGCAAGCCGCCGCATCAAGTGCAGCCGCGGTGAGCCTGATCAATCCGGCTTGATGCCGGCGCGCGCGCAGATCTCCTTCCAGACCTTCTGCTGCTGCGCGATGAAGGCGGCGAACTCCTCGGGCGGGCCGCCGCCGCCGATGGCCGAGTCGCTGGCGAAACGCTCGGTCACCGAACTCGACTTCAGCGCCTTGAGCGATTCCTCCTGCAGGCGCTTGACGACGTCGCGCGGCGTGCCCGCCGGCGCGAGGATGCCGTACCACTGCGAGGTCTCGAAGTCCTTGAAGCCGTGCTCGGCCACGGTGGGCACGTCGGGCAGCGCGGGCAGGCGCTGCGCGGTGCCGACGGCGATCGCGCGCAGCTTGCCGCTCTTGATGTGCGGCAGCAGCGCCGGCAGGCCCGCGCTGGTGGCCTGCGTGCGGCCGGCCAGCAGGTCGGTGAGCATCGGGCCGGTGCCGCGGTAGGGGATGTGCGTGATGAACATGCCCGTCACCAGCTTCAGGTACTCCATCGACAGGTGCCCGGCGCTGGCGTTGCCGGCGGTGCCGTAGTTGAGCTTGCCGGGGTTCTTCTTCACGTGCGCGACGAACTCCTTGAAGTTCGCCGCCGGCACGTCGGGGTGGATCACGTACAGGTTGGGCACCTTGGCCAGCAGCGTGACGGGAGCGAAGTCCCTGTTCGCGTCGTAGGCCAGGTTGGTGAAGATGTACGGGTTCACCGCCAGCGAGCCCACGTGGCCGAGGATGATGGTGTGGCCGTCGGGCGCCGCCTTGGCCACCTCCTGCATCGCCGGCACGCCGGCGCCGCCGCCCTTGTTGTCGACGTACACCGTGTGGCCGAGCTGCTTGGTCAATTCGTTGGCCACCGTGCGCGCGACGATCTCGCTGGTGCCGCCGGGCGCGAACGGCACGACGAAGCGAATCGACTGGCGCGGCCACGCCGCCTGGGCGCGCGGCGCGAAGGGCATCGCCGCCAGCGCGGCGGCGGACAGCAGGGTTCGGCGGGTGGTCATGGTTCGCAATCGCAGATGCGCAGGCAGGTGTCAGCACTGGTAGGTGAGCGCGCTGTAGCGGAACAGCAGCACGTCGCCGGGCAGCCGGTCGCGCTGCCAGGGGGCATCGCGGGGCGCGGGCGGTGACGGGCAGTGTACGCTCGGGCCTTCGTGGCAACGCGCGGCGATCGGCTCACGTCATGGTCAACGCACTGTGGTGGACGCTCAGCATCACGCTGATCGTGGTTGGCCTGGCCGGCACGGTGCTGCCCGCGTTGCCGGGCACGCTGTTCGTGCTCGGCGGCATCGTGCTCGGGGCGTGGATCGACGGCTTCACGCGCGTGGGCTGGCCGACGCTGACGATCGTGAGCGTGCTCGCGGTGCTGGCCTGGGTGCTCGACTACGTGGCCGGCCTGCTCGGCGCCAAGAAGGCCGGCGCCAGCAAGGAGGCGATCCTCGGCGCGGTGCTCGGCACCATCATCGGCCTCGCCATGGGCCTGGTGGGCGTGTTCTTCATGCCGCTGGTCGGCGCCGCCATCGGCGAATACGTGGCACAGAAGGACCACGCGCGCGCCGCGCACGTGGGCGTGGCCACCTGGCTCGGCATCATGGCCGGCATGGTCGCCAAGGTGGTGATCGCCTTCATGATGATCGGCGTGTTCGTCGTCGCGCTCCTGATCTGACGGAGAACCTCATGGCTTTCAGCAATGCCGCGGCGACCTGGAACGGCCGCTTCGACACCGGCAGCTACATCTTCGGCACCGCGCCCAACGACTGGCTGCGCGAGCAGGCGCATCACCTCGCGCCGGCGAGCCGCGTGCTGTGCGTGGCCGACGGCGAAGGCCGCAACAGCGTCTGGCTGGCGCGCCATGGCCACCGTGTCGACGCGTTCGACATCGCCGAGGTCGGCATCCGCAAGGCCCGTGCGCTGGCCACCGGCGCCGGCGTCGGCGTGAACTTCGCGGTCGCCGACGTCGATGCGCTGCAATGGCCCGCGGCGCTGTACGACGCGGTGGTGGCGATCTTCATCCAGTTCGCCGACCCGGCCATGCGCGCGCGCCTGTTCGAGCACATGGTGCACACCCTCAAGCCCGGTGGCGTGCTGGTGCTGCAGGGCTACACGCCCAGGCAGCTCGAGTACAAGACCGGCGGCCCGCCGCTGGTGGAGAACCTCTACACCGAGCCGATGCTGCGCGACGCGTTCGCGGGCCTGGAGATCATCGCGCTGCGCGAGTACGAGGCCGACCTCGCCGAAGGCACGCAGCACGCCGGGCGCTCGGCGCTGATCGGGCTCACGGCGCGCAAGCCGCTGCGCTGAACGCGAGCCGCACCGCGCGGCCGCGCGGTGCGAGTCACTGCCGCTGCTGGATGCCCGCGATCGCCCAGTCGCGGCTGCCATCGAGCGGCCGCACCAGATGCCACACCTCGTCGAAGGGATGCGCCGCCGCGTCGGCCTCCTCGCGGATCAGGCCCGAGTAGCGCACGCTCACGATCTGGCGCTCGCCTTCCTGCGCGAAGTCGAGCAGCTCGGCGTTCACGGTCACCACGTCGGTCTTGTTAGGCGCTGCGCCGCGGTCCTGCAGATCGACTCGCACCGACGCGAACATCTCGGGCGTGGTGAAGGCGCGCAGGTCGTCGAGGTCGCCGGCATCGTGCGCGGCCTGCAGGCGGATGAAGATCATCTTGGCAACGCGCTCGAAGGCGGCGGCGTCGAAGCCGGGCGGCAGAGCGGGCGCTGCAGTCGCAGGCGCAGCGCTTGCCACGGCGCCGCTCGACGCAGGTGCCAGCGGCAGGCTCTGCCGCGCAGTGGCGGTCGACGTCGCGCCGCCGGCCGTCGCGCCCGCCATCGCAAAGGGCGAGCGCGCCTGTGCCGCGCCGCCCGCCATGCGCCGCATCACGAAGCGCAGCAACGCGAAGGCCACGATCGCCAGCAGCGCGATCATCATCACGTTGCCGAAGGCCTCGCCCATGCCGAGGTGGCTGGCCAGCGCAGCCAGCCCGAGGCCCGCGGCGAGGCCGGCCACCGGGCCGAGCCAGGACCGCTTGGGCGCGGCCGCGGCGGCCGCAGCGCCCGGGTTCGGTGTCGCCGCAGCCGCGGGCACGGCCGGCGCGGCCGGTGTCTGCGGCGTGGCCGCCGGGTTGGTGGGCTGCGCCGGCGTGCCCGTGGGCGCTGGCTTGTCGGGCACCGAGCGTTGCATGCCGGTGGACTTGCCACCGCCCAGCCGCTTGGCATCGGCGTTCGGTGCACCAAGCGCCAGTGCGAGGCCTGCGACAAGCACGGCAATCCAGGCGGTCTTCATGCGGAGGGTCTCCTTGGTGGGGTCGGCCGGGCGATGCGCGCCGGCCGCATCGAGGTGGGCGCATTGTGGGCGAATTCAAGCGGCGCCCCGCCGCGGCGAGCGGCACGGCTGGATGCCTGTACAGTCACCGGGCCATGCCGACCGCCGTCACGCAAGCACCCGCCCGCACCGCGCGTGCCGACCCGCTCGCCGCGCTCGACGACGAGCAGCGCGCCGCCGCGCTGCACGGCCAAGGCGAGTCGGCACCGGGCCCGCTGCTGGTGATCGCCGGCGCCGGCACCGGCAAGACCACCACGCTCGCCTCACGCGTGGCGCGCCTCGTGCTCGACGGCGCCGACCCGAACCGCCTGCTGCTGCTCACCTTCTCGCGCCGCGCCGCGCAGGCGATGACGCAACGCGCTGCGCGGCTGCTGCACGCCGCGCTCGGCCTGCGCGCCACGCAGGCGGCGCCGGTGCTGCCCTGGGCCGGCACGTTTCACAGCATCGGCGCGCGGCTGCTGCGCGACCATGCCACGTCGATCGGCCTCGCCGCCGACTTCACCATCCTCGACCGCGGCGACGCCGAGGATCTGCTGGCGCTCGAACGCGAGCGGCTCGGCCTCGCGCGCAGCGAGCAGCGCTTTCCGCTCAAGGGCACCTGCGCGGCGATCCTGTCGCGGCACGTCAATGCACGGCAGCCGCTGGCCGAGGTGCTGCGCGAGCACTTTCCCTGGTGCGCGGCGCACGAGGCGGCGCTGCGCCAGCTCTTTCGCGCCTACGTGCAGGCCAAGCAGGACCAGCACCTGCTCGACTACGACGACCTGCTGCTGTACTGGCAGCAGATGATGGCCGAGCCGGCGCTGGGCACGTTCGTGGCCGCGCGCTTCGACCACGTGCTCGTCGACGAGTACCAGGACACCAACCGCCTGCAGGCCGCGATCGTGCACGCGCTCGCGCCGCGCGGCCGCGGCCTCACCGTGGTGGGCGACGATGCGCAGGCGATCTACGGCTTTCGCGCCGCCGAGGTGCGCAACATCCTCGACTTCCCCGCAGCGTTCGACCCGCCGGCGCGCGTGCTGAGCCTGACGCACAACCACCGCTCGACGCAAGCCATCCTCGACGCCGCCAACGCGGTGATTGCGCTCGCCGCCGAGCGCTTCGACAAGCCGCTGTGGAGCCGCAAGGCCGGTGCCAAGCCGCAGCTGGTGCACGTCGACGACGAGATGGCGCAGGCGCGCTGGGTCGCCGATGCAGTGCTCGAGCACCGCGAGGGCGGCCTGGCGCTGAAGCAGCAGGCGGTGCTTTTTCGCGCCTCGCACCACAGCGCCGCGCTGGAGCTCGAGCTCGCGCGGCGCGACATCCCGTTCGTCAAGTTCGGCGGCCTGAAGTTCCTCGAAGCCGCGCATGTGAAAGACGTGCTCTCGGTGTTGCGCTGGGTGCAGAACCCGCGCGGCCGGCTGGCGGGCTTTCGCGTCGCGCAGCTGATGGCCGGCATGGGCCCTGCCAGCGCGCGGCGCCTGCTCGATGCGATGCACGGTGCGGCCGACCCGCATGCGGCGATGCGCGCCTTCGAGCCGCCGCGTGCGGCCGCGGCGCACTGGGCCGAATGGCTCGCCGCGCACGACGCGCTGCGCGCGGGTGCGTGGCCCGACGACGTGGCCACCGCGGTGCGCTGGTACGAGCCGCACCTGCAGCGCCTGCACGACGATGCCGCGATCCGCACCGCCGACCTGGCGCAGCTCGCGCGCCTGGCCGGGCAGTACGCGAGCCGCGAGCGCTTTCTCGCCGAGCTGACGCTCGACCCGCCCGAGGCCAGCAGCGACGAGGCCGGCGAGCCGCATCGCGACGAGGACTACCTGATCCTCTCGACGCTGCATTCGGCCAAGGGCCAGGAATGGAACGCGGTGACGCTGCTCAACATGGTCGACGGCTGCATGCCCGCCGACCTGGCCGCCGGCAGCCACGCCGAGCTCGAAGAGGAGCGCCGCCTTCTCTACGTGGGCATGACGCGCGCGAAACATCACCTCGCGCTGATGGTGCCGCAGCGCTTTCACGTCACGCAGCAGTCGCGCTACGGCGACCGGCACCTGTATGCCGGGCTCACGCGCTTCATCACGCCCGAGGTGCGCACGCGCTTCGACGAGGTCTGCGCCACGGCGCAGCCGCAAGCGCAGGCGCAGCCCGCCGCGGCGCCGGTCGCGGTGGATCTCGCCGCGCGCGTGCGCGAGGCGTTCTGAAGCTGTGCCGCGGATAGACTGCCCCGCAATGAGCCCGCAGGACCTGCTCGCCCACGCCGATGCCGGCACGCCGTGGACCGCGCGCCACGACGCACCGCTGTTCGACGACCGCGAAGCCGCGTACCGTGCAGCACTGGCCGTGCGCGCGCAGCGCATCGCGCGCGGCGAACGCCCGCGCGGCGTGAAGATCGGCTTCACCAACCGCACGATCTGGCAGCGCTACGGCGTGTTCGCGCCGATCTGGGGCACGGTGTACGACAGCACGCTGGGGTTCTGCGACGGCGAGGGCCGCGTGTCGCTGGCGCACACCTGCCAGCCGCGCATCGAGCCCGAGGTGGTGTTCGGCCTGCGGCAAGCGCCGCCGCGCGATGCCGATCTGCAGGGCCTGTACGACGCGATCGAGTGGATCGCCACCGGCTTCGAGGTCGTGCAGTCGCACTGCCCCGGCTGGCGCTTCAGCGCGGCCGAGACGATGGCCGATGGCGGGCTGCACGCGCGGCTGCTGGTCGGCGCGCGACAGCCGCTGGTGGCGGTCGCGCCCGATGCGCAGAACTTGCACGCGCGGCTGGCCGAGGCCACGGTGAGCCTGCACCGCGGCGACGAGGTCGTCGACCGCGGCCGCGGCGCCAACGTGCTCGACAGCCCGCTGGCCGCGCTGCTGCACGTGGTGCGCGAGCTGCGCGACATCGCCGGTGCGCCCGAGCTGCAGGGCGGCGACGTGATCACCACCGGCACCTGGACCGATGCCTGGCCGGTGCAGCCGGGCCAGCGCTGGACGGCGCGCTTCGCGGCGCCGCTGGCGCCGATCACCGTCACCTTCGAGTGAGCCCGCCCGCCATGCGCGCCGGCCGCGACGAGCCCAGCGTGCACACCGTGGCCGGCGGCGTGCGCGTGGCCTGCGCGCCAATGGCCGGCGTGCAGACCGCCAGCGTGGCCGTCTTCGTGCGCGCCGGCAGCGCGCACGAGGAGCGCGCGCGCAACGGCATCAGCCACGTGCTCGAGCACATGGCCTTCAAGGGCACGCGCGAGCGCGACGTGCACCGCGTGAACCTCGACGCCGAGCGCCTGGGCGCCGAGGTCAACGCGCACACCGACAAGGACCACACCGCCTACACGATGCGCGGGCTCGGCGAGCATGCGCCGCAGTTCGTGGCGATGCTGGCCGACATCGTGCGCCACGCCACCTTCCCCGCCGACGAGCTGGAGCGCGAGCGCGAGGTGCTGCTGCAGGAGCTGGCCGAGGTGGAGGACGATCCGGTCACCGTCGGCTACCACCTGCTCGACCATGTGTGCTGGGGCACGCACCCGGCGGCGATGCCGGTGATCGGCCAGCGCCGCGTGATCGAGCGCATCACGCGCGACGAGCTGATGAGCGTGGTGGCGCAGCGCTACACCGCGCCGAACATCGTGGTCGCGGCGGCGGGCGCGGTCGATGCCGAGGCCATCGTCGCCGCGGCCGGGTCGGCCTTCGCCGGCATCGCCGGCGGGCCGGTGCAGGCGTTGCCCGCGCCGCCGTACGTCGGCGGCACGCGCACGCGCCACATGGACGGCGGCCAGCAGACGCACCTGGTGATGGGTTTCCCGGTGCCGGCGCGCGGCAGCGACGATGCCGTGCACGACGTGGCCGCGGCCGTGCTCGGCGACGGCATGAGCTCGCCGCTGCTGGCCGAGCTGCGCGAGAAGCGCGCGCTGGTCTACCACGCCGCGTGCCATGTCGACCGCTTCGAGTTCGGCGGCCAGATGGCGATCGAGGCCTCGTTCGCGCCGAAGCACCTCGCCGCCGTGCTGCGCGAGGTGGCGCGCCTGCTGCGCCAGCTTGCCGAGCAGGTCGGCGCGGTCGACCTCGACCGCGCGCACAACCAGGTCGCTGTGCGTCTGCTGCGCCAGCAGGAGCGGCCCGCGCAGTGCGTCGAAGACGCCGCGCTCGACCTGTTCGCGCTCGGCCGCGTGCGCACCGCGGCCGAACGCGTGGCCGCGGTGCGGGCGGTGAGCGCCGCCGAGGTGCGCGCGGCCATCCGGCGCCTGCTGCACGCAGGCCCGTCGGTGGCCGTCACCGGCAGCGTGGGCCGCGGCGCCACGCCGCGCATCGGCGAGGCGCTGGCCGCGCTGCGCGGCTGAGCCGCGCCTCGCGCCCGGGCTCAGCCCGGCCGGTGCGCAGCCAGCCGCGCCGCCGAGGCCGCGCTGGCCACGGCCTCGACGCGCGCGACGACGCGTTCGCCGCCGCGCTCGGCCGACGCATACAGCGCCACCACGCTGCCGAACGACAGCACGCTGGCCAGCACCGTGGCCAGCACCAACGCCAGCTCCGCCCATGCAGACCGGCCGGCGAACTCGAATCTCTTTTCCATGATCGTCTCCAAACTCGAGGAACAAGCGCACGGTCGGTTGAACATCACGCCTCGTCTGGCGCCGCGGCGGCTGCAGGCCGTTCGTGCATCGGCCCGCGGCGCGCCGCGTCGGTGGATCGGCGATCCCCTTCGGCTGTGCCCCCTGCGCGGGCGTCCCGTCGGACGGAGGTGCCCCGCTGCACGCAGCCCCGGCGCCGGGGTTGCGCACATCCCGCGCCGCCGGCACCTCGCTCGAGGGCGGCGCGGAGTGCAGGGACACACCCGAAGAGGTCTCCCTGCGCCGCGACGGCCGTCGCGGCAGGACGAGAAAGCGAAAAGGCCCGGATCCTTTCGGATCCGGGCCTCTGTGGAATCAGAAGACCGAAGGGCGCTGCCGTCTAGCCCGGCGAAGCCTGCCCCTCTTGCGGATCCTGCTGCCGCTGCTCGGCCCACTGGCCGATCACAGCGCCGACGCCACCGGCCACGCGCATGTCACGCACGAAGGCCAGCGCGCCGGATGCGGCGAGCGCGAAGCTGTGGTCGTGGGTGCGGTTCATGTGGTGCCTCGTCGAGCAATGACTGTCGGCGATACTGTAAAGTCTCTTTACTCCGATGGTCAACCCCTAGAACCCCGACCACGCTGGCAATGAGCAATATCACCCTCGTCCGCCGCGCCAACGTGCAGGCGCTGTTTCACGACCATGCGCAGCGCGCCCTGGCCGCCGGCGCCGCGCCCAAGGGCCTCGAGCAGGCCTTCGCGGCGCAGCTGCAGATCTCGCCCAGCATGTGGAGTCAGATCAAGTCGGCGCGGCCGATCGGCGACAAGCTCGCGCGCCAGATCGAGCGCCACTGCGGCAAGCCGGCGCAGTGGCTCGACGAGCCGCGCGCCAGCGATCAGCCGAGCCGCAGCGAGCGTGCGTTCATGGCGCTGGCGCTGGCAGCCTGGCGCGCCGCCACGACGGTGCAGCGCAAGGCGTTGCGCGAGCAGCTCGAGGCCGCCGCGGCCGGTCGCTGAGGCCGCGACGTCAACGCCAGATGTCGACCGGCTGGCCGCGCGCGCGGGCGCGTTCGGCCTTGTCCTGCAGGAAGCGCTGGAACTCCGGCTGCGTGCGGTAGGCGCCCTGCGCCACGTAGTCGAAGCTGCCGGCGAGGTGGAACGGCCGCACGTAGCCCTCGAAGCGGAACACCTCGCGGTTGCTCGCGTCGAAGAACACCACCGAGGGCGTGTACGCCACCTGCAGCTCGCGCGCCCATTGGTTGGCGGCGACGCGGCGCCCGTCGGGGGCGACGAGTTCGGTCGCGTCGCCGTGCGCGAAGCGCACCACGTCGAAGCGCGCCAGCAGCGCCTTCATCTCCGCGCGGCGGAATCCTTCGGCGTGCATCTCGTCGCAGGCCTTGCACGAGCGCGTCTCCCACAGCACGGCCAGCGGCTTGCCGCCGGGCTTGCGGCGCAAATCGAACGGCGGCGCGAGGAAGAACGGCTCGTCGGCCAGCTGCGCGTTGGCGGCCTCGCGCGCGTGCTGCGCCACATGGTCGGCGAGCGAGGTGCCGTTGCGGTCCATGCGCGCGATCACGTAGTCGAGCGCGGCGTCGAACTTGTGCGGCGGCCAGTAGCCGTTCAGCCGCGTCGTGACGCGGCCTTGCTCGTCGAGGAACAGCAGCGTCGGCGTGAACTGCACCTTGAGCAGCTTGGCGAACTGCTTTTCGCTCAGGCGCTGGCCGTCGGTCCAGGTCACCTCGCGGTCGCCCCAGATGTTGAGCGCCACCGCCTCGAAGTGCGCCCGCGTCTTCTCGACGATGGCCTTCTGGCTGAAGTTCTGGCTCATCAGCTCGCGGCAATAGGGGCAGCCGTCCTGCCCGAAGTACAGCATCAGCCGCTTGCCGGCCTTGGCCGCGGTGGCCGCTTCGTCCTTGAAATCGAGAAAGCTTTCGAGGAACCAGCCCGGGATCTCGATCGCGTGCGGCGACGCCTGCTGCGCGCGCGCCGGCGCGCCGCCGCCGGCCGCGACGGCGGCCGCGACCGCGCCGACGACGACGCTTCGACGCCGCATCACGGCAGCAGGATGCTGCAGCCCGTGGTCTTGCGCGCCTCGAGGTCGCGGTGCGCCTGCGCCACCTCGGCCAGCGGGTAGCGCTGGTCGATGCGGATCTTCACCTGGCCGCTCGCCACCACGCCGAACAGGTCGTCGGCCATCGCCTGCGTGGCCTCGCGCGTGGCGATGTGCGTGAACAGCGTGGCGCGCGTGAGGTACAGCGAGCCCTTGTTGCCGAGGATGCCGGGCGCGAACGGCGGCACCGGCCCCGACGCGTTGCCGAAGCTCGCCAGCAGCCCGAGCGGGCGCAGGCAATCGAGGCTGCCTTCGAAGGTGTCCTTGCCCACCGAGTCGTAGACCACCTTCACGCCCTTGCCGGCCGTGATGGCCTTGACGCGATCGACGAACTTCTCGGTGCGGTAGTTGATGGCGTGCGCGGCGCCGTGCTGCAGCGCGAGCTGGCATTTCTCGTCGCTGCCGGCGGTGGCGATCAGCTGCAGCCCCATCGCCCGAGCCCACTGGCAGGCGATCAGGCCCACGCCGCCGGCCGCGGCATGGAACAGGATGTGGTCGCCGGGCTGCAGGCCGCCCTGCGGCTGCGTGCGCTTGAGCAGGTATTGCGCCGTCAGGCCCTTGAGCATCATCGCGGCGCCGGTCTCGAAGCTGATCGCATCGGGCAGCTTGCACACCGTCTTGGCCGGCATCACGCGCGCGGTGCTGTAGGCGCCGGGCGGCTGGCTGGCATAGGCCGCGCGGTCGCCCGCTTTCAGGTGCGTCACGCCCTCGCCCACCGCCTCGACCACGCCGGCGCCCTCCATGCCGAGCTTCAGCGGCAGCGGGTTCTGGTACAGCCCGGTGCGCTGGTAGACGTCGATGAAGTTCAGGCCGCAGGCCTGATGCTTGATGCGGATCTCGCCGGGCCCGGGGTTGCCGACCTCGACGTCGACCATCTGCATGGCCTCGGGGCCGCCGTACTGCGTGATCTGGATGGCCTTGGCCATGGTGCGTGCTCCTGGTGCGTGCTGGAACGTTGCCAGCCGCTAGCGTAGTCGATCGGCCGCCGCGCGGCGCAACGCGGCGCAGGCGGCCTCCTACACTGCCCGCATGAGCGAACGCTTCGGCCTGCGGCTGGCGATGATGCTGACGCTGCCGCCGCTGCTGTGGGGCGGCAACGCCGTCGCCGGCCGCATGGTGGTGGGCGACATCGCGCCGGTGCACCTGAATCTGCTGCGCTGGGCGCTGGCGCTCGCGATGCTGCTGCCGCTGGGCTGGCGCGCCTTCGCCTCGGCGGCGAGCCGGCAGCAGCTGCGCGAGCGCTGGGCGTATCTGGCGGCGCTCGGCCTGCTCGGCGTGGGCGTCTACAACTCGATGCAGTACCTCGCGCTGCGCACCAGCACGCCGGTGAACGTGACGCTGATCGCCGCCAGCACGCCGATCTGGATGCTGGTGTTCGGCGCCCTTTTCTTCGGCCAGCGGCCGCGCCTGCGCGAGATCGCCGGCGCGCTGCTGTCGCTGCTCGGCGTGGCGACCGTGATGGTGCACGGCGACTGGCACGCGCTGGCGCGCGTGCAGTTCGTGCCGGGTGACCTGCTGATGCTGGTGGCCGCCGCTTGCTGGGCCGGCTACAGCTGGCTGCTGGCGCGGCCGCCGCGCTCGATGCGCGGCGGCGAGCGGCCCGACTGGAGCTGGGCCGAGTTCCTCTGCATCCAGATGGCGTTCGGCACGCTGTGGGCGGGGCTGGGCGCCGGCCTCGAACACGCCGCGCGGCCCGGCGAGACGCTGGTGCGCCTCACGCCGCTGGGCATCGCGGCGCTGCTGTACGTGGCGATCGGGCCGTCGATCATCGCCTACCGCATGTGGGGCCTGGGCGTGCAGCGCGGCGGGCCGGCGCTGGCGGGGCTGTTCGGCAACCTGCAGTCGGTGTTCGCGGCGCTGCTGTCGGCGCCGCTGCTGGGCGAATGGCCGCACCTGTACCACGGCGCGGCGCTGGCATTGATCGTTGCCGGCATCTGGGTGTCCACCACTCGCCCCGCCGCGCCCTCGCCGGTGAAGACCCCGTGAAGCGGCTGATGCAGGCGCTGCGGCGCCGGCATGCCGTGAACGCGGCGGCCGGGTACTTTCCCCGAGCGCGGCGTCGGGCCCCGCAGGAGACCGGCCTTCGACCGGTGCGGTGGGTCAACCCGTCGTGCGACGCGTCCGTTAGGGTCGGCGCCGACGCATCGTTCGGATCGCGCACAATGCGCACAGTCGTTTCAACCCACCCCTGTAGGACACCATGATCAAGAAACTCCTCGCGGCCCTGTTCGCCCTGCTGGCCATCTCTGCTTTCGCAGCAGTCGATGCCAACAAGGCCACCCAGTCGGAGCTCGAATCGGTCAAGGGCATCGGCCCGGCGATCGCGGGCCACATCCTCGACGAGCGCAAGAAAGGCGCGTTCAAGGATTGGCAGGACATGATCGACCGCGTGAAGGGCATCGGCGAAGGCAACGCGGTGAAGTTCTCCGGCGAAGGCCTCACCGTCAACGGCGCCACGTTCAAGGGCGCTGCACCGGCAGCCAAGGCCGAAGCGCCGAAGGCCGCTGCGCCCGCTCCGGCGCCTGCGCCTGCGCCTGCGAAGACGACGGCCGCCGCGCCGGCGCCCGCTCCCGCACCGGCTCCTGCGGCGACCACCAAGGCCGCCGCCACGGCGCCTGCTGCCGCGGCCACCACGGCAGCGGCGGCCGCCGACGCCGGCAAGGCCGCCAAGCCAGCGGCCGCCGACGACAAGAAGGCCGCTGCCGCCAAGGAGAAGGAAGACAAGGCCGCCGCCAAGGCCAAGGCGGCCGAGGAGAAGAAGAAGGAAAAGGAAGCCAAGAAGGCCGAGAAGGACGCCAAGAAGGCCGACAAGTCCGGCAAGGCCAAGGCCGCCGACGCCAAGGCTTCGGAGCCGGCCAAGAAGTGATCGTGTGAGGCCGGTCCGCTGCACGCGGGCCGGCGCGCGATGACGGCGCCGCCGCGAGGTGGCGCCGTTTTCGTTTGGCGCACGCCCGCGGCGCGAGCGTTTGCTGAACAATCGCCCCGCACGCACCGGCCACCCATCGAGCACGCTCTTGTACCCCGATCCATCGATCGACATCGCTTGCCTCGGCGAGCCGATGGTCGAGTTCAACCAGACCGGCGAGCGCGAGGGCCGGCTGTACCTGCAGGGCTTCGGCGGCGACAGCTCGAACTTCGCCATCGCTGCCGCGCGCCAGGGCGCGCGCGTGGCCTTCGTCAGTGCGCTCGGCGCTGACCCGTACGGCGAGATGCTGCGCGCGCTGTGGGATCGCGAGGCGGTGGATCACTCTGCCGTGGCCACCAACGCCGAGGCATTCACGGCGATCTACTTCGTCACCCACGACGCACGGGGCCACCACTTCCACTTCTTCCGCGCGGGTTCGGCGGCCAGCCGCATGACGCCGGGCGACCTGCCGCTGGCCATGATCGGCCGCGCCCGGGTGCTGCATCTGTCGGGCATCAGCCTGGCGATCTCGGCGTCCGCCTGCGAAACCGGCCTGGCCGCCATGGCTGCCGCGCGCGAGGCCGGCGCGAGCATCTCGTTCGACACCAACCTGCGCCTGAAGCTCTGGAGCCTGGAGCGTGCGCGCGCCGTCACGACCGACGCCTTGCGGAGCTGCGACATCGCATTGCCCAGCCTCGACGACATGACGGCGCTGACCGGGCTCACCGCGCCCGATGCGATCGTCGATCACTGTCTGGCGCTCGGCGCGCGCACGGTCGCGCTCAAGCTCGGTGCCGAGGGCGCGATCGTGGCCGATGCGCGCGAGCGCCACCGCATCGCGCCGCATCCGTGCCGGCCGGTGGATGCCACCGGCGCCGGCGACACCTTCGGCGGCGCGTTCGTCGCGCGGCTGCTCGCCGGAGACGGCCTGCGCGAGGCCGGCCGCTACGCCGCCGTGGCCGCGGCGCTGTCGACCGAAGGCTACGGCGCCGTGGAGCCCATTCCGCGCGCGGCCGATGTGCGCCGCGCGCTCGCTGACGCCTGATCAGAACGTCCCTGGGTACGCTCCGCCGTCGAGCAGGATGTTCTGCCCCGTGAGATAGCCCGCCTGCGCGCTGCAGACGAAGGCGCAGATCTGGCCGAACTCCTCTGGCGTGCCGTAGCGACCGGCCGGGACGGTGGCCTTGCGCGCCTCCTTCAGTTCCTCGACGCTCTTGCCGGTCTTGGCGGCCATGCCCTTCAGCGTGACCGCGATGCGGTCGGTGTCGAACACGCCGGGCAGCAGGTTGTTGATCGTCACGTTGCGTGAGGCCAGGCGCGACTGCCGAGCAACCCCGGCCACGAAGCCGGTGAGCCCGGTGCGCGCGCCGTTGGACAGGCCCAGCACGTCGATCGGCGCCTTCACGGCGCCCGAGGTGATGTTGACCACGCGCCCGAAGCCGCGCTCGGCCATCGCGTCGACGGTGGCCTTGATCAACTCGATCGGCGTGAGCATGTTCGCGTCGAGCGCCTGGATCCAGTGCTCGCGCGTCCAGTCGCGGAAGTCGCCCGCCGGCGGCCCGCCGGCGTTGTTGATCAGGATGTCCACCTGCGGACACGCCGCGATCGCCGCGGCGCGGCCTTCGGGCGTGGCGATGTCGCCGGCCACCGCACGCACCTCGCCGGCGCCGGGCAGCGCGCGCAGTTGCGCCGCGGTGGCCTGCAGCGCCTCGGCGCCGCGCGCGGTGATCACCACGTTCACGCCTTCGCGCGCGAGCGCCTGCGCGCAGCCCTTGCCGAGCCCCTTGCTCGCGGCGCACACCAGCGCCCACTTGCCCTTGATGCCGAGATCCATCGCCCAACGCTCCCCTTCATCGCGGCCGACCGCGCCGCGCATGATAGGTGGGTTCGCGCTCCGGCGCGCAGCGAGGCCGGCTGCGGAGCGGCCGCGCGCGACGTCAGGCGGTGTGCAGCGTCTTCTTGAAGCCCAGGATCGCCGTCACCACCGCGCTGGAGGCCGACACGTAGGGCGTGCCCGCCTCGAGCATGCCCGAGGCCTTGTCGTACTGGCCGGCGTTGATGGCCTGCGCCACCGCGCCGGCTTCCCTGTGGAATGCGGCGTGCTTCTTCACCAGGTCGGAGAACACCGCCGAGCGGCCGTGCACGGCCCGGCCCTCGGCGTGCAGCCACTGGCCCAGCGCGCAGCAGTTGTCGGCGCCGATGCTCGCGGCGTCGAGCCGCTCCTTCTTGGCAATGGCCATGCGCAGCTTCACTTTCCAGTCGGTGTGCGCGCTCGAGGCTTTGTTCAGGTCCATGCGAATCTCCGGGTGACGTCACGCCGGCGCTGGCGGCGCGCCGGTACTGCCACGTCTTCGGCCGCGCCGCGCCCGGCTGAAGGCTGCCGTGCCGATCGCCTGACCGGCAGATGTCACGAACCGTGCGCGCTCAGCGCCAGCGCGCGAGCAGCCAGATGCCGGCCAGCACGAACGCGGTGCCGACGAGGGTCCACGCGGTGAACGGCTCGCCGAGCAGCAGCACGCCCAGCGTAATGGTGGCCAGCGGCCCCACCATGCCCAGCTGCGCGGTGAGCGGCGCGCCGATGCGCTCCATCGCCATCATCACCATCAGGATCGGCGCCACCGTGCACACGGTGGCGTTGAGCAGCGACAGCCACAGCACCTGCGGTGCCACCGCGGCCGCGGCCAGCGGGCGCAGCAGCGCGAACTGCGCGATGCACAGCACGCACGCCACGCTCGAGGCCAGGCCCGTGAGTCGCAGCGAGCCCAGGCGCTGCACCTCCTCGGCGCTCACCACCAGGTACACGGCATAGCTCAGCGCGCTGGCGAACACCAGCACGGCGCCGAGCGCGGTGCCGGGCCTGTCGAGCGCCAGCTCGTGGCCGAACACCAGCGCCACGCCGACGTAGCTCACCGCCATCGCGATCGCCTGCCGGGCGCTGACGCGGCGGCGAAACAGCACGAACGACACCGCCAGCACCAGCGTGGGGTTGAGGTACAGCACCAGCCGCTCCAGGCTCGCGCTCACGTACTGCAGCCCGGCGAAGTCGAGGTAGCTCGCCAGGTAGTAGCCGCAGAAACCCAGGCCGCTGGCCACCGCCCAGTCGCGCGCGCTCAGGCGCGGCCGGCCGCGGCCCGCCCACCACGCCAGCGCGGCGAACAGCGGCAGCGCGAACAGCATGCGGTACATGATCAGCGTCACCGCATCGACGCCGTAGCGGTAGGCGAGCTTGACGATGATGGCCTTGCCCGAGAAGGCGATCGAGCCCGCCAGCGCGAGCGCGAGGCCGCTCCAGGTCAGCGGCGGCGCGGCGCGCGCCAAGGCCGCGCCGCCCACGGCGCCAACGGCGCCACCGTTCGCAGCGCCACCACCCGCAGCGCCATCGCTCACGGTCGCGCGGCCTGGTTGCTCGCGCTCAGCCAGCCACCGCCCAGCACCTTGTACAGCGCGACCTGGTTCTGCACCTGCGCCAGCTGCGCCTGCAGCACCTGCTGCTGCGTGGCGAACAGCGAGCGCTGGGCATCGAGCACGTCGAGGCTCGAGGCCACGCCGTTGGCGAAGCGCAGCTCGGCGATGCGCAGCCGCTCGGCGTCGGCCTTCTCCTGCTGCTTCAGCGCATCGAGCTGCTCGCCGAGCGTGGCGCGGCCGGCCAGCGCGTCGGTGACTTCGCGGAACGCGCTTTGCACCGCCTTGTCGTACTGCGCCGCGGCGATGCGGATGCCCGCCTCGGCCACCTGCTGGTTGGCGCGGTTGCGGCCGGCGTCGAACAGCGTCGCCAGCAGCTGGCCCGCGGCGGAGAAGCCCCACGAGCCGCTCTTGAAGAGGCCCGCGAGTTCGCTGCTGATCGTGCCGGCGCTGGCGGTGAGCGTCACCTGCGGGAAGAAGGCCGCGCGCGCGGCGCCGAGGCTGGCCTCGGCGGCGACGAGTTGCGCCTCGGCGGCGCGGATGTCGGGCCGGCGTTCGAGCAGCGCCGACGGCAGGCCTGCCGGCAGCGCGGTGCCGGCGCTCCACGCGGCCAGCGTGGTCGGTGCCGGCAGCTCGGCCGGCTGCGGCTGGCCGAGCAGCAGCACCAGCGCGTTGTCGTCGAGCGCGCGCTGGCGCTGGCCTGCGGCCAGCGTGGCGCGCGCGCTGGCCACCAGCGACAGTGCCTGCTGCAGGTCGAGCTCCGAGGCGGTGCCGCTGTCGTAGCGCAGCCGCACCAGCCGCAGCGACTCGACGCGCGTGTCGAGCGTGCGCTGCGTCAGCGCGAGCAGCTCGTTATCGGCGAGCAGCGCCAGATGCGTGGCCGCCACCGCCGCCACGAGCGCGATGTGCACGGTGCGCCGCCCTTCCTCGGCGGCCAGCGCCTGGGCCTGCGCGGCGTCGGTGAGGCTGCGCAGGCGGCCGAAGAAATCCACCTCGTAGCTCGGCATCTGCAGGCCGGCGCTGTAGGTGGTGACCGCATGGCCGCTGGCCGTGGCCTGGCGGCTCGCCGCGAGGCCGGCACCGAGCGTGGGCCACAGGCTCGCCGCCTGCGCCTGCGCGCGCGCGCCCGCCTGCTCCACCGTGGCGGCCGCGGCGCGCAGGTCGCGGTTGTTCTGCAGCGCGATCTCGATCAGCGCGCGCAGCCGCGCGTCGGTGAACACCTCGCGCCAGCCGAGCTCGGCCACCGCGGCGCCGCTGCGGTCGGCGTCGGCGGTTTGCGGATACGCCGCGGCCACCGGCAGCGGCGGGCGCTCGTGGCGCGGCGCCATCGAGCTGCAGGCCGCCGTGAGCAGCGCGGCGGCGCTAACGGCGAGGTGACGCGGCATCATCGCTTGGCCTCGCCGGCGCCGAGATCCTCGTGCGCATACATGCGGCGCTGCCGCTCGCTGCCCTTGAACATCTTGCGCACGACCACGAAGAACACCGGCACGAAGAACACCGCCAGGCTCGTGGCGCTGAGCATGCCGCCCATCACGCCGGTGCCGATGTCGCGCTGGCTGGCCGAGCCGGCGCCCCGGGCCAGCACCAGCGGCAGCACGCCGAGAATGAACGCGAGCGAGGTCATCAGGATCGGCCGGAAGCGCAGGAACGCGGCCTCGATCACCGCATCGATCACGCTCTTGCCCTGCGCCACCTGGTCCTTCGCGAACTCGATGATCAGCACCGCGTTCTTGGCCGACAACCCGATGATGGTGATCAGCCCGACCTTGAAGAACACGTCGTTGTCGAGGCCGCGCACGGTGGCGCCGAGGATCACGCCCAGCACGCCCAGCGGCACCACCAGGATCACCGAGAACGGGATCGACCAGCTCTCGTACAGCGCCGCCAGGCACAGGAACACCGACAGCAGCGAGAAGCCGAACAGGATCAGCGCCGTCGAGCCCGAGAGCTTCTCCTCGCGCGACAGGCCGGTCCACTCGTAGGCGATGCCGGCGGGCAGCCGCGCGACCAGGCGCTCCATCTCGGCGATCGCCACGCCGCTGCTCACGCCGGGCGCGGCCTCGCCGGCGATGCGCATCGTGGGGTAGCCGTTGTAGCGCACGGTCTGCATCGCGCCGATGATCCAGCGCGTGGTGGCAAACGACGCCAGCGGCACAGCGTTGCCCGCGCTGTTGAGCACGTTGATGCGCAGCAGATCGTCGGGCTGCATGCGCGCCGGCGCATCGGCCTGCACCACCACGCGCTGCAGCCGCCCGGCGTTGAGGAAGTCGTTCACGTAGGCCGAGCCGAGCGAGGTCGACAGCGCGCTGTTGATGGCGGCGAAGCTCACGCCGAGCGCGGCCGCCTTGTCGCGGTCGATGTCGAGCTGCAGCTGCGAGGCGTCTTCGAGGCCGTCGGGCCGCACCGCCACCAGCAGCTTGCTCTGCGCCGCCATGCCGAGCAGCTGGTTGCGCGCGGCGAGCAGCGCATCGTGGCCGAGGCTGCCGCGGTCCTGCAGGCGCAGCGCGAAGCCGTTGGCGCGCCCGAGGTCGCGGATCGCCGGCGGGCTGATCGGGAAGATGAACGCGTCCTTGATCGGCGCCAGCGCGCCGAACGCGCGGCTGACCACCGCCTGCGCCGCCTGGGCGGGATCCTTGCGCAAGCCCCAGTCCTTCAGCGTCACGAAGGCAAGCGCCGCGTTCTGGCCGGCGCCCGAGAAGCTGAAGCCCAGCACGGTGACCATGTTCTGCACCTCGGGCTGCGACAGCATGTAGCGCTCGACCTGCTCCATCACCTGCAGCGTGCGGTTCTGCGTCGCGCCCGGCGGCAGCTGCACGTTGACGAGCAGGTTGCCCTGGTCTTCGTTCGGCACGAACGAGGTCGGCAGCCGGCCGAACAGCAGCACCACCGCAGCGATGATCGCGGCGTAGATGACCATGAAGCGCCAGGCCCGCCGCACGATGCGGCCGACCAGGCCCTGGTAGGCCTTGGCGGTGCGCGAGAAGCCGCGGTTGAAGCGGCCGAACAGGCCGCCCTTGGCCAGGTGGTGCCCGGCCTCCACCGGCTTGAGCAGCGTGGCGCACAGCGCCGGCGTGAACGACAGCGCCATGAAGGCCGAGAAGCCCACCGCGCTGACCATCACCGCCGCGAACTGGCGGTAGATGTTGCCCACCGCGCCGGCGAAGAACGCCAGCGGCACGAACACCGAGATCAGCACCACCGTGACGCCGACGATGGCGCCCGAGATCTGCCCCATCGCCCGGCGCGTGGCCTCGCGCGGCGGCAGGCCCTCGGTGCTCATGATGCGCTCGACGTTCTCGACCACGACGATCGCGTCGTCGACCACGATGCCGATCACCAGCACCATGCCGAACATGGTGAGCACGTTGATCGAGAAGCCGAGCGCGAGCAGCGCGCCCAGCGTGCCCATCAGCGCCACCGGCACCACCAGCGTCGGGATGATGGTGTAGCGGATGCTCTGCAGGAACAGGTACATCACCAGGAACACCAGCAGCACCGCCTCGAGCAGCGTCTCGACCACCTGGCCGATCGAGATGCCGATGAAGGTCGAGCTGTCGTAGGGGATGGTCGCCTTCACGCCGGGCGGAAAGTACGGCCGCAGCTCGTCGAGGCGCTGCTTCACCAGCTTGGCGGTCTGCAGTGCGTTGGCCGTCGGCGAGAGCTGGATGCCGATGCCGGTGGACGGCTCGCCGTTGAGCCGCGTGCGCACGCTGTAGCTTTGCGCGCCGAGCTCGACGCGCGCCACGTCTTTCAGCCGCACGCTGGAGCCGTCGGCGTTGGCGCGCAAAACGATGTTGCCGAACTGCTCGGCCGACTCGAGCTGCCCGCGCACCACCACGGTGGCGAAGATGCTCTGCGCGCCGGTGGTGGGCAGCTCGCCGATCGTGCCCGACGACACCTGCGCGTTCTGCGCCGCGATGGCGGCGTTGACGTCGGCGGTCGACAGGCGGTAGCCCACCAGCTTGGCCGGGTCGATCCAGATGCGCATCGAGCGCTCGGTGCCGAACAGCTGCGCCTGGCCCACGCCCGGCACGCGCTGCATCTCGGGTAGCACGTTGCGCGAGCCGTAGTCGCCGAGCGCCACCGGATCGAGCGCGCCCTTGTCGCTCGACAGGATGATGAAGAGCAGGAAGTTCGGGTTCGCCTTGTCGACGCGCACGCCCTGCTGCACCACCGCCTGCGGCAGCCGCGGCGTGGCGCGCGACAGGCGGTTCTGCACGTCGACCTGCGCCAGGTCGGCGTTGGTGCCCGGCTCGAAGCTGAGCGTGATGCTGCCGCTGCCGTCGGCCTGCGACACCGACTCGAAGTACACCAGCCCCGGCGAGCCGTTCATCTCGCGCTCGATCACCGCGATCACGCTGTCTTCGAGCGTCTGCGCCGACGCGCCGGGGTAGCCGACGTTGACCACGATCGACGGCGGCGCCACCGGCGGGTACTGCGACACCGGCAGCTGCGTGATCGACACCGCGCCGATCACCAGGATGAAGAGTGCGATCACCCACGCAAAGATGGGCCGGTCGATGAAGAAGCGGGCCATGCGCGACGGCCCTCAGCGGCTCGCGGCAGAGGCCGGCGCCGCGGTCACGGCGGCCGAGGCCGGCTTCGCGGCCGTGGCAGCCGCCGCCTGCCACGGCACCGGCTTCACCGGCGCGCCGGGCATGGCCATCTTCTGGAAGCCCTCGACGATCACGCGCTCGCCTGCCGCGAGGCCCGCGAGCACGACCCACGACGCGCCCTGCGCGCTGCCCACCTGCACCGGGCGGCGCTCGGGCTTGTTGTCGGCGCCCACCACCATCACCGCGTCACCGAGGTTGTTGCGCATCACCGCCTGCTGCGGCAGCAGCACCGCGCCGGGCAGCTCGAGCTGCGCCAGGCGCACGCGCACGTACTGGCCCGGCAGCAGCGCTGCGTCGGGGTTGGGCACCTCGGCGCGCAGCGTCACCTGGCCCGAGGTCGGGTCGACCGACAGGTCGCTGAACAGCAGCCGGCCCGCGCGCGGCAGCTCGGCGCCGTCGTCGAGCACGATGCGCACATCGCCCGCGCCGGGGCCCGGCGCCCGCGCCTTCTGCGCCGCCACCGCCTTGCGCAGCTGCAGCACCTCGGTGCTGGCCTGCGTGAAGTTGACGTACACCGAGCCGATCTGCTGGATCGTGGCCAGCAGCGTGCCCTCGGTGGCGCTGACCAGCGCACCTTCGGTCACCGCGGCGCGGCCGATGCGCCCGGCGATCGGCGCGGTGACGCTGGCATAGGCGAGGTTGAGCTTAGCGGTCTGCACCGCCGCCTCGCCGGCGGCCACGTCGGCCTCGGCCTGCAGGCGCTGGCCCTCGGCCGCGGTGTATTCCTGCGCGCTGATCGCCTTGGCCTCGGCCAGCGGCTTGTAGCGCTGCGCCAGCTCGGTGGCGATGGCGCGGTTGGCGCGCGCCTTGGCGAGCGTGGCCTGCGCGCTGTCGAGCGCCGCCTTGTACGGCGCCGGATCGATCTGGAACAGCGCCTGCCCGGCCTTGACGTCGCTGCCTTCCTTGAACAGCCGCCTGAGCACCACGCCGTTCACGCGCGCGCGCACCTGCGCCACGCGCAGCGCCTCCACGCGGCCGGGCAGCTCGCTGCGCAGCGTGACCGCCTGCGGCTGCACCGTGACCACGCCCACCTCGGGCGGCGGCGGCGCGTTGCCGGCGGCCGGCGCGGCCGCGTCCTTGGAGCCACAGGCTGTACCCAGCAGCGCGACGAGCGCTGCGACCATGACGCGCGGCCCCACGCTCAGAACCCCGCTGCCAGGCCGTCGCGACGCGAGTCGCTGGCCGCCACGTAGCCTTCGCGCGAGGGGTCGCCCAGCCGCCAGATGAACTGGCCGGCGCCGAGATCCTGGTAGCTGTCGGCCAGCGGCTCGATGCGGTGGCCGAGTGCCATGAGGCCCTGCACCGTCTCGCGCGGCATCTCGGGGTCGACGTCGAGCGCGAGGCCGGCGTCGTAGCGCCAGCGCGGTGCATCGCACGCGGTCTGCGGGTTCTGGCGGTAGTCGATCATGCGCACCAGCGTCTGCAGGTGCCCCTGCGGCTGCATGTTGCCGCCCATGACGCCGAAACTCATCTGCGGTTGTCCGTTGCGGGTGAGGAAGGCGGGGATGATGGTGTGGAACGGCCGCTTGCGCGGCGCCACGACGTTGGGGCTCGTCTCGTCGAGCGAGAAGCCGTGGCCGCGGTTCTGCAGGCTAACGCCGTATTCGGGGATCACCACGCCCGAGCCGAAGCCCATGTAGTTGCTCTGGATGAAGCTCACCATCATGCCGCGCTCGTCGGCCGCGGTGAGGTAGATGGTGCCGCCCTTCACCGGGTTGCCGGCGCCGAACTCGCGTGCGCGCTTGGGGTCGATCAGCTTGGCGCGATGCTCGAGGTACAGCGGGTCGAGCATCTGCTGCGGCGTGATCGTCATGCCCAAGGGATCGGCCACGTGGCGGTAGACGTCGGCGAAGGCGAGCTTCATCGCCTCGATCTGCAGGTGCTGCGAGGCCACGCCGTCGACCGGCAGTTCGGCGAGGTCGAAGTGCTTCAGGATGCCGAGCGCGATCAGCGCCGCGATGCCCTGGCCGTTGGGCGGGATCTCGTGCAGCGCGTAGCCGTCGCGGTAGGTCATCGCCAGCGGCTCGACCCATTCGGGCTCGTAGGCCGCGAGGTCGGCCACGCGCAACGCGCCGCCCTCGGCCAGTGCATGGCGCTCGATGGCCGCGGCGATCTCGCCTTCGTAGAACGCCTTGCCGCGCGTGGCGGCGATCGCGCGCAGCGCTTTCGCCGCGCCCGGCATCGTGAACAGCTCGCCCACCTGCGGCGCGCGGCCGCGCGGCAGGAACACCTCGGCGAAGCCGGGCTGCGACACGAGCTCGCTCACGCCGCCGGCGAGCACCCATTTGCCCTGCACCACCACCGGCACGGCGTAGCCGCGCTCGGCGATCTCGATCGCCGGCGCGAGCAGATCGGGGAACGCCAGCTTGCCGTAGCGCTCGCTCAGGCGCACCCACGCCGCCACCGCGCCGGGCACGGTCACCGCATCCCAGCCGCGCGGCAGCGGCCGCGCGGCACCCGCGCCGAGCTTGCCGCGAAAGTACGCCGGCGACCACAGCGCCGGCGCAGGGCCCGACGCGTTGAGCCCCTGCAGGCGCTGGCCGTCCCACAGGATCGCGAAGGCATCGGAGCCGAGGCCGTTGCTGCAGGGTTCGACGATCGTCATCACCGCCGCCGCGGCGACGGCGGCATCGACCGCGTTGCCGCCGGCGGCGAGCATGCGCAGCCCGGCCTGGGCGGCCAGCGGGTGCGAGGTGGAGACGATGTTGCGGGCGAAGACCGGGCGGCGCTGCGTGGGATAGCCGCCGGCGTAGTCGAAGGAAAGGCTCATGCTGCAGGCCATGCGCGAGGGGCCAGCATCGTAACCTGCCCCGCTGCGCCGCATGCCGCCAGGGCCATCGGCGCGCGGCGCTACTTCATCCGCGACCGCAACCGCACTTCGGGCCCCGCGACCATGAAGCGGCCGCGCCCGCGATGGTGCAGCGTGCGCGGCGCACGCACGCGCGCGTCGGCCCAGGCCGCGGTCACCTCGAGCACGAACAGGCCGTAGCGCGCGACCATGCGCGTGTCGATCACCTTGCATTCGAGACTCGCGACGCACTCGTCGACCCGCGGCGGCTTCACCGTCTTCGACGCCACCGGCGTCAGGCCGAAGCGCGCGAACTTGTCGACGCGCTTGCCGCTGCAGTTGCCGCAACCCACCAGCTGCGCGGCGAGCGAGGCATCGGGGATGTTGATCGTGCATTCGCGCGTCTTGCGCAGCGCCGCGAACGAGTGATTGCGGTCGCTGACCACGCAGCCCACCAGCGGCGGCTCGAACTCGAGCATCACGTGCCACGACTGCGCCATCAGGTTCGCGCGCCCCTGCGCGTCGGCGGTGCACAGCAGCACTACCGGCCCGGGCTCGAGCAGCGTGTACACGCGCGACAGCGGGAACGAACGCTTCTTCGGCGGGGTCATCGCGGCATCGCCTTTCAATCGATCAGCGTGTCGGCCACGTAGCGCCGCACCACCGGCGGCTCGGGGCCGAGGTGAAAGGCGAGCCGCTGCTCGCGCAGCCCGGCGTCGCCGGCGGTGAAGCGCTCGAGCCGGCGCTGGTGCTCGAGCCAGTTCTCGTCGACGAAGTACTCCACGTAGCGCCCGGGCTGCGCCGCGTCGCGGGACAGGCCCCACGACAGCGCGCCCTGCCGCAGCCGCGCGCGGCGCGTCGCCTGCATCACGCGCGCGAAGTCGGCCGCGCGCTCGGTGTCGATCTGGTACTCGACGGTCACCATCACCGGGCCGTCGTCGGCGTCGATGGCGATCGCCGGCTCCGGCAGCGAGCCGGGCCGCACGCGGCGGTGCTCGTCGACGTCGGCGTGCTCGATCGACAGGCGGCGCGTGACGAGCGCCCCCAGCACGCCGAAAGCCGCGGCGGTGAGCACCGTCTCGCTCACGCCGATCACGTTGGCGACCTGGCCCCAGAGCGCCGCGCCCGCCGCGGCGCCGCCCATCAGCGCCATCTGGTAGATCGCCATGCCGCGCGCGCGCACCCAGTCGGGCAGCGCGAGCTGCGCCGAGACGGTGATGGTGTTGGCCGTCATCAGCACCGCCGCGCCGGTGACGAACATGCCCGGCAGCGCGAGCCACAGGTTGGGCGCGAACACCACCGAGGTGGCCGCCAGCGCATGCGCGATCGTGCCCACCCGCACCGACAGGTCGCGCCCCATGCGCTCGCGCGTGCGGCCCATGAACAGCACGACGCAGATCGCACCCACGCCGGTGGCCGCGAGCATGGCGGAGAACGCGCCGGCGCCGCCGTCGGGCAGCCGCTTGGCCAGCAGCGGCACCAGCGCCGCGAGCCCGGCCACCTGCAGCATGAACAGCGTGATGCGCAGCAACGCGAGCTGCAGCTTCGGCGCCTGGCGCGCGTATTGCAGCCCGGTGCGCATCGCGCCGACGAAGCGCTCGCCCGGCAGCGCGCTCTCCTTGCGCTCGGCCTTCCAGCGCAGGATGACCACGAACGCGAAGATCGACAGCGCCGCGTTGAACGCGAACACCGCCGCGCTGCCCAGCGAGGCCAGCAGCGCGCCGGCCAGCGCCGGGCCGACGATGCGCGGCAGGTTCATCGCCACGCCGTTGAGCGCCAGCGCGGCCGCCAGCTGCGCGCGCGGCACGATCGTGGGCACGATGGCCGCGAACACCGGCCAGCGCATCGCCATCGTGATGCCGTTGAGCAGCGTCAGCTCCAGCAGCAGCGGCGCGGTGAGATTCCCGCTCAGCGACACGCCGACCAGGATCACCGCGATGCACGCCGCCCACAGCTGCGTGCCGGCGAAGTAGCGCCGCCGGTCGACGATGTCGGCCAGCGCGCCGCTGGGCACGCCGAGCAGGAACATCGGCAGCGTGCTCGCCGTCTGCACCAGCGCCACCAGCGCCGGGCTGGTGGTCAGCGAGGTCATCATCCAGGCCGCGGCCACGTCGTGCATCCACAGCGAGATGTTGGCCGCCAGCCAGGCGAACCACAGCATGCGGAAGACGCCGTTGCGCATCGGCGCCATGGGGCCGCCCGCGACGGGCGCGCTGGGCGCGGGCGGCATCGGCTCGCTCATGGCCTCAGCATAGAGCCGCAAAGCAAAGAGCCCCGCCGGGCGGGGCTCCTCGGGCGGCGGCGGGCGCCGTCAATCGGCATCCTGGAAGGCCTCCTGCCGCTTGGCCTTGATCGACGGCATCGCCACCACCACGATCATCAACGCGGCGGCGATCAGCAGCCCGGCCGACAACGGCCGCGTCATGAAGGTCGTCCAGTCGCCGCGCGACAACAGCAGCGCGCGGCGCAGGTTCTCCTCCATCATCGGCCCCAGGATGAAGCCCAGCAGCAGCGGCGCCGGCTCGCACTGCAGCTTGTAGAAGACGTAGCCCACCAGCCCGAACAGCGCCGCGATGTAGACGTCGAAGCTCGAGTTGTTGAGCGTGTACAGCCCGATGGCGCAGAACACCAGGATGGCCGGGAACAGGAAGCGGTACGGCACCGTGAGCAGCTTGATCCAGATGCCGATCAGCGGCAGGTTCAGCACGATCAGCATGGCGTTGCCGACCCACATGCTGGCGATCAGGCCCCAGAACAGCTGTGGGTTGCTGGTCATCACCTGCGGCCCCGGCTGGATGCCCTTGATCGTCATCGCGCCGACCATCAGCGCCATCACCGCGTTGGGCGGGATGCCCAGCGTGAGCATCGGGATGAACGAGGTCTGCGCGCCGGCGTTGTTGGCCGACTCCGGCCCGGCGACACCGCGGATGTTGCCCTTGCCGAACGGCACCTGGTCAGCGCGGCCCCTGCTCTTCTTCTCGACCGTGTAGGCCGCGAAGGCCGCCAGCAGCGCGCCGCCACCGGGCAGCACGCCGAGCAGCGAGCCGAGCGCAGTGCCGCGGATCACCGCGGGCCAGGCGTCGAGGAAATCCTGCTTCGTGGGCCACAGGCCCTTCACGTCCTTGGTGAACACCTCGCGGTGCTCGGCCGGACGGCCGAGGTTGGAGATGATCTCGCCGAAGCCGAACACGCCCATGGCGATCGCCACGAAGCCGATGCCGTCGGTCAACTCCGGAATGTCGAAGCTGTAGCGCGGCACGCCGGAGATCACGTCGGTGTTCACCTGGCCGAGCAGCAGGCCGAGCAGGATCATCGAGATCGCCTTGATCAGCGAGCCCGAGGCCAGCACCACGGCGCCGATGAGGCCCAGCACCATCAGCGAGAAGTATTCGGCCGGGCCGAACTTGAACGCCAGTTCGGTGAGCGGCGGCGCGAACGCGGCGATGATGATCGTGCCCACGCAGCCGGCGAAGAACGAGCCCAGGCCGGCGGCGGCGAGCGCGGCGCCGGCGCGACCCTGGCGGGCCATCTGGTAGCCGTCGATCGCCGTCACCACCGAGCTCGACTCACCCGGCACGTTGATCAGGATCGCGGTGGTCGAGCCGCCGTACTGCGCGCCGTAATAGATGCCGGCCAGCATGATCAGCGCCGGCGTGGCGTCGAGCGCGTAGATGCTCGGCAGCAGCATCGCGATCGTGGCCACCGGCCCCAGGCCGGGCAGCACGCCGATCAGCGTGCCCAGCAGCGCACCGAAGAAGGCATAGAGCAGGTTCTGCACCGTGAAGGCGACGCCGAAGCCGAGGGCAAGGTTGCTCAGAAGATCCATGGCAGCCTCACTTGGCCATCGTCGCCATGACCGTGGGCCACAGCGGAATCACGAGCTTGAGCCCGAGGATGAAGATCGCCCACGAACCGAGCGTGAGCACCACGCTGTTGATCAGCGCGTCGCGCCAGTGGAACTCGTCACCGGCCAGGCTGGAGACGAAGACCAGGATCGGGATCGTCAGCGCCATGCCCAGCCGCGGCAGCAAGTAACCGAACAGCAGCACCGACACCAGGATCGTGACCAGCGGCTTCCACGAGAAGGCGCCCACGGGCTCGCCGTCGTCGGTCTCGATGGTCAGCGCCTCGAACAGCGTGAACGCGCCCAGCAGCGCGAGCAGGATGCCCAGCCCGAACGGGAAGTAGCCGGGGCCGGGCCGCGCCGAGTTGCCGAAGTTGTAGAACGTGGCCCCCCACGAAAACGAAATGCCGGTGACGATGAACATCATCCCGGCCCAGAAGTCCCTCTGGCTCTTGATCTTCACGCGCTCGTCTCCTCGCGGCCGCCCGAACGGCGGATTTGCGAGGGATTCTAGGGAGCGCCTCCCCCCGGCATGCTGTGGTTTCCACGTAACCGGCACTGCGGGGATGCACCGGTAGCCGGCGCGCTACTTCTCGGACCAGCCCGGCGTGGCGCGCAGCACTTCCTCGATCGTGGTCACGCCTTCAGCAATCTTCATCGCGCCGGCCAGGCGCAGCGGACGCATGCCGTCCTTCAGCGCCTGCTGGCGCAGCGCCGAGATGTCGTAGGTCGGATGGATGTGCTCGTGCGCCTCGGGCGTGAGCATCATCAATTCATACAGGCCGACGCGGCCGCGGTAGCCGGTGTGGCGGCATTCGAGGCAACCCGCCGGCTTGTACATGCGCACGCCGCCCGACAAGCGCCAAGGCTTCGACACCTCGGCCAGCAGCGCCGCGCTCTCCTCGCCCACCGGCTGCTTGCAGGCCGGGCACAGCGTGCGCGCGAGGCGCTGCGCGAGCACGCCGATCACCGTGGCGCTGATCAGGTACGGCGGCACGCCCAGGTCGGCCAGCCGCGTGATGGCCGAGGCCGCGTCGTTGGTGTGCAAGGTGCTGAACACCAGGTGGCCGGTCAGCGCGGCCTGGATCGCCATCTCGGCGGTCTCGAGGTCGCGGATCTCGCCGACCATGATGATGTCCGGGTCCTGCCGCATCAGCGCGCGCACGCCCTCTGCGAAGCCCATGTCGATCGCCGTCTGCACCTGCGTCTGGTTGAACGCGGGCTCGATCATCTCGATCGGGTCCTCGATCGTGCAGACGTTGACTTCGTCGGTGGCCAGGCGCTTGAGCGTGGAATAAAGCGTCGTGGTCTTGCCGCTGCCGGTGGGGCCGGTGACGAGGATGATGCCGTGCGCCTGCGAGGTGAGATGGTTCCAGCGCTCGCCGTCGTGCGCCGAGAAGCCGAGGCCCTCGACCGACTTCACCGCCGTGCCGGGGTCGAAGATGCGCATCACCATCTTCTCGCCGAACGCGGTGGGGATGGTCGACAGCCGCATTTCCACTTCCTGCCCGGCGCCCTCGACGCCCTCGGGGCGCTTGGTCTTGATGCGGCCGTCGAGCGGACGGCGCTTCTCGATCACGTCCATGCGGCCGAGCAGCTTGATGCGCGCCGTCATCGCGCTCATCACCGTCATCGGCACCTGATAGACCGTGTGCAGCACGCCGTCGATGCGGAAGCGGATCGCGCCCATGTCGCGCCGCGGCTCCAGGTGGATGTCGCTGGCGCGCTGGTCGAACGCGTACTGCCACAGCCAGTCGACCACCTGCACCACGCCGGCGTCGTTGGCGTCGAGCTGCTTGTTGGTCTTGCCCAGCTCGACCAGCTGCTCGAAGTTGGCCGCGGCCGAATGCTCGCCGCTCTTTTGCGCCGCGCGCACGCTCTTGGCCAGCGTGAAGAACTCGGTGGTGTAGCGCGTGATCTCCAGCGGGTTGGCGACCACGATGCGCACGCTGCGCCGCGCATGGGCCTCGATCTCCGGCACCCAGGCGGTGTCGAACGGCTCGCTGGTGGCCACCACCACCTCGGCGTGGCTGATGTTGACCGGCAGCACGCGCCGCACCTCGGCGTAGTGCACGCTCATCACGTCGGCCACGCGGCCGACGTCGACCTTCAGCGGGTCGATGCGCAGGTATTGCAGGCCGAAGCGCTGCGCCAGCCACTGCGTGAGCGCCTCGATGTCGAGCTCGCTGCCCTGGCCCGCGCGCTTCAAGCCGGCGCCGCCCAGGCGCACCAGTGGGTGCTGGCTCGAATCGGCGCCGCCGAAGCGCTTGGTCACACGCTCGGCATCGTCGGCGCTGATCCAGCCGTCGTCGCGCAGCCAGCCGAGCATGGCGCGCCATTCGAGCTTGCCCTTGGGCGCTGCGTGGCGGGGCGCACTGCGAGGGCGCGTGGCGGTGGGGCTCATCAAGCGGGGGCGGAGTCGGGGTACCAGGGCCGCACCAGCCGCAACCACTTGCGCGCCGGCAGGCCGAATCGACTTTGGATGTTATCCGCGCGCTCCAGCAAGGTGTGTCGATCGGGGACTGCCACAGTGTGTGTTGCTACCGCAATGGTGTTGCCTTCACGCGTCGGCTGCAGGTGCCACAGCTGGTCGGGGCCGAAGGCAGCGGCGATGCGCGTCATCGAGCGCGCGAAGCTCGCGCGCCGGCCGAACAGGTTCACGCTCATCACGCCGCCCTCGCCGAGCACGGCGCGGCAGGCGCGGTAGAAGGCCTCGTCGTCGAGCACCGGCGCCGCGGCCTCGTGGTCGTACAGGTCGACGCACAGCACCTGCACCGACTGCGGCGGCGCGCGGCGCAGCCAGACCATCGCGTCGGCCGTCACCACCTGCAGCCGCGCGCTGTCGGCGCTCAGGTGGAACCACTGCCGGCAGGCCGCGACCACCTGCGCATTGAGCTCGACCACCGTGGTCGGCATGCGCAGCACCTGCTGCGTGAAGCGCGTGATCGCGCCGGCGCCGAGGCCGAGCTGCAGTGCGGTGCCCTGCGCGATCTGCGCCGTCGGGCGCCACAGCATCCAGGCCATCATGCGCTGCACGTATTCGAGCACCAGCACGCGCGGCGCGCCGATCTTCATCGCGCCCTGCACCCACGGCGTGTCGAGATGCAGGTAGCGAATGCCGCCGGACTCCGAGATCGTGGCCTCGGGCAGGTCGCTCACCGTGCGCGGTGGCATCAGGCCAGGCCGAACTCGGCGAACACCGCGCGCCAGGCCGCGAGCTTGCGCTCGAACGACCAGCTCGCGTTGGCCGGGCTGGTCGACGGCAGGCGCACCACCGGCACGCCGAGCGCGCGCGTGATGCGCATCGCACGCGCCGACTCGCCGCCGTTGTGCGCGATCGCGCCCAGCGCCGGCAGCGTGGCAACCAGGCCGGCGAGGTCGTTGGGCAGCGCCGATTCGATTGCGCTGTCGAGGCTGCCTTCGCGATGGCAGCGCGCGTAGACGTCCCAGATGCCGAGCCCGCGCCGGCGCACCTCGGCCAGCCGCGCCGCATAGTTCATTGCGGCGAGGTCGATGCCCCAGATCGCGCCCACGATGGGCCAGAACTGGTTGCGCCGATGCGCGTAGTACTGTGCCGCCTGCAGCGACGCCACGCCGGGAAAGCTGCCGAGCACGAGCAGCCGCGTCTGCGGCGAAACCACCGGCGGCAGCCCTTCGAGCAAGGCACGGCGCGGCCGGCGTGGCGTTGCTGCGCGCGCCTTGTTGCCACGGGCGGATGGTGCAGGCATGCGGATCGCGGATCGGTGGGCGATGGCCGGCTGGCGGTGGGCGCGCATTGTGGCAGTGCTCGCTGTGCGCTCAGGCCGCGGGCGAGCCGGACGCGTGAGTGGCGGTGAGCGTTGCAAGGCGCGGCAACGCGGCCAGCGCGTTGGCTTGCGTCTGCTCGGCGGTGTGCGCGAGGCTCCAGCCGCGCAGCTGCGCCAGATGCTGCGCGATGCGCGGCAGCTCGGCCGGCTCGTTGCGTTCGCGCTCGCCGCGCGCGCGCGCCTCGGCGCCGCGATGCAGCCATTGCGGCGGAATGTCGGGCGCATCGGTCTCGACCACTGGCACGGTCTCGGGCAGCGTCTGCGCCAGGCGGCGGATCTGCAGCGCGCGCTCGTAGGTCATCGCGCCGCCGAAGCCGAGCCGCAAGCCCAGCGCGGCGAAGGCCAGCGCCTGTTGCGCGCTGCCGTTGAAGGCATGCGCGATGCCGCCGGCGATCTCGATGCGCCGCAGCCCGGCGAGCAGGCCATCGGCCGAGCGACGCACATGCAGGATCACCGGCAGCCCCGCATCGCGCGCGATGCGCAGCTGCTCGAGATAGAACCGCTGCTGCAACGCGCGATCTAGGCCGGGCACGAAATGGTCGAGGCCGATCTCGCCGACGGCCACCAGGCGCGGGTCATCGCGGTGGCGGCGCAGGGCGCTGGCCAGTTGGTCGAGGCCGTCGGCACCGGCACGGTGCACGAACAAGGGGTGAATGCCCAGCGCGTAGGCCAGGCCATGCCGGTGCGCCAGCGCCCGCACGGCGTCGAAGTGCGCCACCTCCACCGCCGGCAGCACGGCCATCGCGACGCCGGCATCGCGCGCGCGCGCCCACACCGCGTCGCGATCGGCATCGAACTCCGGCGCATCGAGGTGACAGTGTGTGTCGATCCACTGCATGGTTAGGGTGATCGCCCATCGGCGAGCCTTGCCTGCCTATCATCGCAGCCCCTCGGCCAATCCATCGGAGATGCGCATGACCCTGATCCGCCTCGCGGCGCCGGCCCTGGCGAGCACCGTGATCGCCGGTTGCGCCCTGCTCGGTGCGCCGGCACCCAAGGACGGCGAGCTGCCGCTGCCGGCGAGTTACCGCAGCTGGCCGAAGTTTCTGTCGGCGGTGCAGCGGCCCGACGTGAAGCAGGTGCGCGAGATCTACATGAATCCCGAGTCGCGTCGCACCCCGGCCGCAGGCGGCTTCGCCAACGGCACGCTGTTCGTGATGGAGTCCTTCGCCGCCCGCACGCGCGCCGACGGCACGCTCGAGTCCGGCCCCGACGGCAAGCTGGTGAAGGGCGAGCTGCAGCGCATCGGCGTCATGGGCAAGGGCGACGGCTGGGGGCAGGACGTACCCCAGGCGCTGCGCAACGGCAGCTGGGTCTACGCCCAGTACCTGGCCAACGGCGAGAAGGCGCCCGACGACTTGAACACCTGCCGCTCCTGCCACCTGCCGGTGGCCGACAAGGATTACGTCCACCGTTACGACGAGCACTTCGCCAGCCGCTGACGCGGCATGTGCCGGGCCCGGATCACCGGGCCGCATGCACGACCGCGCGCTCCGTGGTACCTTGCCGGCTCGCGACGCCGCGGTGCGCCGCGGGAGCCGTCCACGATGAAGCGCGTGCCCCTGTACAGCCGAGCGCCGTCGCGCAGCGGGCGCATCGCGGCGGCCGCGGCCGCACCGCCGGAGGACGACGCGCCCGAGCCGCCCGGGCCATGGGCGCTGCGCTGGCAACGCGTGCGGACCTGGTTCACCACGCACGAGCGCGCAGCCTGGGCCACGGCCGCCGTGCTGCTCGCTGCATTGGCCGGCTGGCCGGCCTGGATGCGGCACGACATGAACGTGCCCACGTTCGAGCAGATCGACAGCGCGATGCGCGCATCGATCGCCAAGGAGCCGCTGCAGTCGGCCGCCGCCAACGCCTACGAGGCGGTGATCGGCTCGGTGGTGCGCGTGGTCGGCGAGTATCCGGTCGACCGGCCCGACCCCAAGGAGGGCGAGGAGCGCAAGAGCGTGGGCACCGGCGTGGTGATCGTCGACAAGGGCCTGATCCTCACCAACCTGCACGTGGTGCAGGGCGCGGCGCGCCTGCGGGTCACCTTCGCCAACGGGCAGGACAGCGATGCCACGCTGGTCAACGTGCAGCCCGAGAACGACCTCGCCGTGCTGAAGGCCGAGACCGTGCCCGACGACCTCGAGGCCGCCACCATGCGTTCCACCGGCGGCCTGCGCCCGGGCGAGGAGGTGATCGCGGTAGGCCATCCGTTCGGCATCGGGCCGTCGGTGTCGCAGGGCGTGGTCTCGGGGCTGAAGCGCGAGTTCCGTTCGCCCGAGGGCAAACGCGTGCTGACCAACCTGATCCAGTTCGACGCCGCGGCCAACCCCGGCAATTCCGGCGGGCCGCTCGTCACGCTCGACGGGCACGTGGTGGGAATCGTCACCGCGATCATGAACCCCACCGAGGCGCGCACCTTCATCGGCATCGGCTTCGCCGTGCCGATCGAGAACGCCGCCACCGCCGCGGGGCTGCCGCCCTTCTGACCCCCTCGCCCCTCACCACGACCCTTGCAGCCATGAGCACCACCCCCGACGCCCCGCATGCCGCCACGCTGATGGAGCGCATCCTCTACGAGGTCAAGCGCGTCGTCGTCGGGCAGGATCGTTTTCTCGAGCGCGTGATGGTGGCGCTGCTGGCGCAGGGCCATCTGCTGGTCGAGGGCGTGCCCGGCCTGGCCAAGACGCTGACGGTGAAGACGCTCGCGCAGGCCATCCGCGGCAGCTTCCGCCGCATCCAGTTCACGCCCGACCTCGTGCCCGCCGACCTGGTGGGCACGCGCATCTACAACCAGAAGACGGGCGAGTTCGCCACCGCGCTCGGGCCGGTGTTCGCCAACCTGCTGCTGGCCGACGAGATCAACCGCGCGCCGGCCAAGGTGCAGAGCGCGCTGCTCGAGGTGATGCAGGAGCGGCAGGTCACCATCGCCGGCGAGACGCACAAGGTGCCGCTGCCGTTCGTGGTGATGGCGACGCAGAACCCGATCGAGACCGAGGGCACCTACCCGCTGCCCGAGGCGCAGGTCGACCGCTTCATGATGAAGGTGCTGGTCGACTACCCGAGCGACGACGAGGAGTTCGTGATCGTCGAGCGCGTGATCGGTGCGCCGGCCGCGGTGGGCGCGGTGGCGTCGACCACTCAGCTCGCCGAGCTGCAGGCCGAATGCCGCCGCGTCTATGTCGACCCGAGCCTGATCCAGTACGCGGTGAAGCTCGTCGGCGTGACGCGCCGGCCCGCGGCCGCGGGCCTGCCCGACCTGCAGCGCTGGCTCACCTTCGGCGCCAGCCCGCGCGCCAGCATCTCGATGATCGAAGGCGCGCGCGCGCTGGCCTATCTGCGCGGCCGCGCCTACGTGCTGCCCGAGGACATCACCGACATCGCCGTCGACACGCTGCGCCACCGCCTGGTGCTGTCTTACGAGGCGCTCTCCGAAGGGCTCGACGCCGACGCGCTGGTGGCCAAGGTGATGGCCCACGTGCCGGTGCCCGACAAGCCGATGCAGCACCCCGAGGGCCTGAAGCTCCATGGCTGAGCTGGTCGCCGACATCGCCACGCCCGACCAGCTGCTGCGCCAGCTGGAGTGGACGGTGATCCGCCGCCTCGACGGCCTGTTGCAGGGCGACTACCGCACCCTCTTCCGCGGCACCGGGCTCGACCTGGCCGACCTGCGCGAATACCAGCACGGCGACGACGTGCGCCACATCGACTGGAACGTCACCGCGCGGCTGCAGCAGCCGCACGTGCGCGAGTTCACCGAAGACCGCGAGCTGTCGGCCTGGTTCCTGCTCGACCTCTCGGGCTCGGTGCACTTCGGCTCGAACGAGCGCACCAAGCTGTCGGTGTCGGAGGGCTTCGTGGCCGTGCTGGCGCGGCTGCTCACGCGCCACGGCAACCGCGTCGGTGCGATGCTCTACCGCCATCGCGTGGAGGGCATGCTGCCGGCGCGGGTGGGCCGCAACCAGGTGCTGCAGCTGATCTCGCGCATGCGCGACGCGGCACGCGCCGAGGCGCACGATGTTCGCCGCCGCGGCCGCAAGGGCCGCGCTGCGCCGGCGCGGCAGACGGTGCTCGCCGATCTGCTGCGCCAGGCCGACGCGATGATCCAGCGCCGCTCGATGATCTTCGTGCTGTCGGACTTCATCTCCGAGCCCGGCTGGGCCGAGGCGCTCGGGCGGCTCGCGCGCCGCCACGAGGTGCAGGCGGTGCGCCTGTACGACCCGCTGGAGATGCGGCTGCCCGACGTGGGCCTGGTGACGATCGAGGACGCCGAGAGCGGCGAGCAGCTCTTCGTCGACACGCACGATCCGGGTTTTCGCGCGCGCTTCGCCGCGCTGGCCGAGGCCCACGAATCGCAGTTGCGCACGGCGCTGGCGCAGGCGCAGGTCGACACGCTGGAGCTTGCCACCGACGACGATCTGCTCGCCAGCCTGATGCGTTTCGTCGCGCTGCGCCGCCAGCGCCTGCGCATGAGCCATGGCGTGCGCCTGCCGGCCGCGCTGCGGCATGCCGCCACGCCGATGCCCGAGGCCCAGCCGGCATGAAGTTCCTCTGGCCCGAGCTGGTCTGGCTGCCGCTGCTGCTCGCGCCGCTGCTGGTGGGCCTGTACCTGTGGCTGCTGCACCGGCGCAAGAAGAACACCGTGCGCTTCGCCAGCGTGGCGCTGGTCAAGCAGGCGATGGGCAAGGGCCCGGGCTGGCGGCGCCATGTGCCGCCGGCGCTGCTCGGGCTGGCGGTGCTGGTGCTGGCCGTTGCCGTGTCGCGGCCTGCCGCGGTGGTGAAGCTGCCGTCGCAGCAGGAGACCATCATCCTGGCGATGGACGTCTCCGGCAGCATGCGCGCCACCGACATCAAGCCCAGCCGCATCGTCGCATCGCAGGAGGCGGCCAAGAACTTCGTCAACGAGCTGCCGCGCACGGTGCGCGTGGGCGTGATCTCGTTCGCCGGCACCGCGGCGGTGGTGCAGGCGCCGACGCTGAGCCGCGAAGACGTGGTCGCCGCGATCGACCGCTTCCAGCTGCAGCGCGCCACCGCGATCGGCTCGGGCATCGTGCTGTCGCTGGCCACGCTGTTCCCCGACGCCGGATTCGACCTCTCGCAGATCACCGGCGTGAGGCCGATGCCGCCGGGCTTCGGCGAGAAGAAGAAGGACAAGCCCGAGTTCAAGCCGGTGGAGCCGGGCTCGTACAACTCGGCGGCCATCGTGCTGCTCACCGACGGCCAGCGCACCACCGGGCCCGACACGCTGGAGATGGCCAAGCTTGCCGCCGACCGCGGCGTGCGCATCTACACCGTGGGCATGGGCACCAAGGAAGGCGAGGTGATCGGCTTCGAGGGCTGGAGCATGCGCGTGCGCCTCGACGAGGAGACGCTCAAGCAGGTGGCGCTGCTGACGCGCGGCGAGTACTTCTTCGCCGGCTCGGCCGAGGACCTGAAGAAGGTCTACCGCAACCTGTCGAGCAAGCTGGTGATCGAGAAGCGCGAGACCGAGATCACCGCGCTGTTCGCCGCGCTCGGCGCCGTGCTGGCGCTGCTCGCCGCCGGGCTGAGCCTGTGGTGGTTCGGCCGCGTGTGAGCCGAAGCCACTTCAATACATGAGGCGGCCTTCGGCCGTCACCACGCCGATGTCGACGAAGTTGCTGCCGACGTTGTTCCTGGCGAAGTTGACGCGGAACCCGCCGAGGTCCTGCTCGCCCATCGCGCGCAGCGAGCGGGCGAGCCCGTCGGGCGTGACCTCCTTGGCGCGGCGCGCGGCTTCGGCGAACACGCGCGCGCTGATGTAGCCCTCGAGGTGGAACGAGGTGTAGTCCTTGACGTCGGGATAGGCCTGCTTCATCGCCGCCTGGAAGTCGCGCTGCAGCGGCATCGACATGCCCATCGGGTTGGGGAAGGTCTGCGACAGCGCCACGCCGCGCGAAGCCGCGCCGGCCACCTTGGCCAGCAGCGCCGCCGGCACGTACGACAGCGCGAACACCGCCTGGATGGCGCCGGCCTTGCGCAACTCGGCCACGCCGTCGGCCATGAAGCGCGGCGCGCCGACCACCAGCACCGCCTTGGCCCCCGAGGCCGCCACCTTGGGCGCCACCTCGGCCAGGCTGGCCAGCTCGGCCTTGGCCGCGAAGGGCTTGACCGCCAGGCTGCCGCTCTTCTTGGCCGCCGCCTGCGCCATCGCCAGGCCCGCGGTGCCGATCGGGATGTCCTGATGCAGCACCGCCAGCTCGGCCACGCCGAGGGTCTGCGCGTGCTGCACGATCTTCTCGATCTGCTGGCGGTCGCCGGCACGGATGTGGAACAGCTTCGCGTGTCCGGGCTCGCGGAACGGCTCGGCGCCCGGCACCGCGTTGAGGATCACCACGTCGGACTGGTCGAGCAGCTTGTCGTCGAACATGCGCTTGATCGCCGTCGAGCCCACCGGCGTCAGCAGCGCCACGGGCCGGCGCGCGAGCGCGTCCTTGAACGCCTTGACGAAGCCGTCGGCGGTGTAGGTGTCGTCGACCTCGAACAGGCTCACGCGACGGCCGTTGATGCCGCCGCGCTCGTTGAGCTGGGCGAAGTAGGCCTTCATGCCCTGGTTGAGCTGCGGTGCGTCGGGCACCGGAATGCCGGTGAACGGGCCGACCTGGCCCACGACGATGTCGCCTTCCGCGGCCCAGGAGCCCATCGGCAGGCCGGCGGCAACCATCGCCTGGCACAGACGCCGTCTCGACACCTTCATGGCGCTCTCCTCGTTGGTCGAGCGGCCCGCGACGGGCAGGCCGTTGGCGATGCTAACGAGCGCGCGCCGCTGCGGCCGATCCCGGTGGCGCAGAGCGTGAACTAGGGCGCGGGAGGCGGCGTCAGATCGCGCAGTCGACGATCTTGAATTCGACGCGCCGGTCGAGCGCGTCGCTCACGTCGTCGGTGCCGGTGCCGACGATGTTCTCGCGCCAGCCCATGCCCGAGGCACGCGTGCGCGAGGCCAGCTGCCCCATCTCGGCCTCGAGCTTCTGCTTGATCACCGTCGCCCGCGCCTGCGACAGCCGGTCGTTCACCGGTTCCGAGCCGGTGCGGCTGGTGTGGCCCACCACGTTCATGCACACGTTGGATGCGCCGGCCTGGCGCGCGATCTGCCGCAGCCAGATCGCATAGGGGCCGTTGACCTTGGGGTCCGACCAGAACTCGGTGCTGCCCGGGTTGAACAGGAACTTCACGCCGAGGTTGCGCGCGGCCAGCCCGTACGACACGACGCGGCCGAAGGCCTGCTCGGCCTCGTCGGCGCGGCCGAGCTTCCAGCTCGCGAGGTAGACGCCGTTGAGCGCGCGCAGCTGCTCGCCGTTGGGCGCAGCCAGCGCCTGGCGGTACTGCGCGAGCGCGTCCTGGTACTGGCCGGCGTTGTAGGCCGCGGTGGCGTCGGCGATCATCACCGCCGGCACCGTGCGTTCGAGGTAGTAGGCGTCGGCGCCCTGGCCGGGCACGGTCTGCGCGGTGCGGATGTAGCCGTCGACGGCGCGGTCCTTCACCAGCACGGGGCTGTCCTGGTAGTAGGCGGTGGGTCGCATGTCGAGCCCGTCGTCGCGGGCCACGGCGCTGGCCTGCGCCACCACGGCCTTGCTCGACATCTCCACCAGCGACAGGTTCACGGTGAAGGGCCTGCGCGCGCCCGTGCCGGCATTGCGCGCCATGGTGCCGGTCAGCAGGTATTGCGCCCGCTGCAGGTTCGCCGCCTGGAACGGCAGCAGCTCGAACTGTGGATGCTGGTTGCGCAGCCGCTCGCCCACGCGCTGCTCGAGCAATCGGGTGGCGCCGGTCTGCTGCCCCGACGACGCGTCGAGCATCGGATCGATCACCAGCACGCGCTTGGACACCTTGGCCTCGACCTTGGCCAGGAAGGCGGGCAGCTTCTGCGTCTGGCCCACGAGGCCGTCGGTGGCGGCGACGACGGCGTCGTCGAACGGCTGTTCGGCGCTGGCCACCGTGGGGCCGGTGCTCTGGCAGCCCGCGCCGGCGAGCAACCCGAGCGCGGCGCATGCAGCCAGCAGCCTGAGACCGAGGGCACCGATCGACCGGTTCGACGAGACGGCATTCATGGGCGGCACTCCCCCTGCAACAGTGCGCGCTCGGCAGCCGTGGGCGTTTCGCCGAGCGACGCACGCGCAATGATGTCCGCGCATCGTGGGTCGGGTGAATTCAATCTAGGGGTCCGCGCGGGTTTGGCCGCCGGCGCGGCCTTGGCCGTTGCGGCGGACGGCTGCTTCGGCGTGGCAGCAACGGGCGCTGCAGCAGCGCGCTCGGCGGCCGAAGCCGGTGGCGGCGCGACAGCGGGTGCGTCGGCGGCCACGGCATCGTCGGCCTCGGCGCGAGCCGGCGCGGCAGCACTTGCGGGTGGCGCGGTCGGCGCCTGTGTTGCAGTCACGTCGGGCACGGCTGCGCTCGGTGCCGCGACCTCGGGACGCGGCGCGTTGACATCCGCACGCCGCACCTCGGCGGCCGGCACGGCGTTGGTCACCGTACCTTGCACCGCCGGCGCGGTGGCCGGTGCGCTGCGCAGCGCCCACCACGCCAGCGCGAGCGCCGCGACGAGCGTCGATGCTGCGGCCACGCCGATGACAGCGCGCCGTGAAGGTGCGCCGCGATCGGCCATCGACGACGACGACGCCGGCGCCGTGCCGGCCGGCGCGCGCACCGGCGCGGCTGGAACTGCAGCCGCGGCCGAGTACCGCCACCGACAGCCGCGCGCGCCGGCCGCGGCGGCGGCACCGTCGATCGTCACCGGCGACGACGAATCGAGCGCCTGCGGCTGGTCGGGATCGGGATCGCCTTGCGCGCCGGCAGGCGCGGCGGCGGCAGGGCCAGCTCGGCGCGCATCTGCGCCACGCTCTGCGGGCGCTGCTCGGGCCGCACGCCCAGCGCATGGTCGATCGCGCGCAGGAACGCGTCGCTGTAGCGCCCGGCCGCCGCCTGCGCCAGCGGCACGCAGGTGTCGCTGACGAGCCGCCCCACCGACTCCGGCGGCGTGTGCCCGGTGATCGCGTAGTGCACCACCGAGGCCAGCGCGTAGAGGTCGGTCCACGGGCCCTGCTTGGCGTGCGGCATCGTGGCGTACTGCTCCACCGGCGCATAGCCCGGCTTGAGGAATGCCGTCAGCGTCTGCGTGCTGTCGCTGAGCACGCGCCGCGCGGCGCCGAAGTCCAGCAGCAGCGGGATGCCTTCTTCGAGCAGCAGGATGTTGTCGGGCGCGATGTCGCGGTGGAAGCAGCTTTCGGCATGCATCACCTCCAGCGCGTCGAGCAGGTGGCCGAGCTGCTGCTTGAGCCAGCCTTCCTCGGGCGGCGCGTCGAGCTTGGCCAGCGCCCGCTTGAGCGTGACGCCGCGGTAGAACGGCATCACCATGTAGGCGGTGCCGTTGTCCTCCCAGAAGCGGTAGACCTTGAGCAGCGACGGATGGTCGAAGCTGGCCAGCAGCTGCGCCTCGTTGATGAAGCTGTGCAGCCCGAGCGCGAAGGTCTCGGCGGCGCTGCGCGAGCTGGGCACCACCTGCGAGCCGACACGGCCGGCGAGCGACCACGGCATGTACTCCTTGATCGCCACCGTGCGCTTGAGCACGTGGTCCCACGCCGCGTAGACGATGCCGAAGCCGCCCTCGCCGACGGTGGCCCGGATCTCGAACTCCGACAGGTGCGTGCCGTCGGGCAGCGCGTTGCCGCTGCGCCGCGGGGGCAGCGGCAAGGTGTTGTCTTTGTCTGCTTGCAAGGCGGAGTCGAGCCGAAGACGCCCCGCGACGCACGGCGCCTGTCGCGCCGCGGAGCCGCCGCAGGATACCGCGCCGCCGCGGCCGCGCGACCGGCCTCGCGCAACGCGTCGAGCGCCGGACCGGCGCTGCGGATACTCTCAAGAAACAGAACTGAAGACCGCTGGTTTCATGCAGCGGCCTCCAACGGATTGATCTGGAACCCCAGCGCGGTGGCACGGCGTCTGAGGGCGGCGATGCTGCGCTGGCGTTGCTGCTCTTCGTAACGCTGCTGCCCCTGATCGACGAAGGCCTCGCCTCGGGTGAGCATGAAGTACACCATTCGAGCAAGCTTGTGCGCCGTGGCGGTGTTGGCCTTGGGCTTGTCCATGCGCGAGCACAGCCGGCGGTAGAACGCGCCCAGCGCAGACTCGCTGCGGTTCAAAGCCTGGGCCGCGAGCTTCAGTGCCCTGACGCGCCCGATTGGCCGAGCGCTTGGTGCCCGAGGACAGCACCTTGCCCCCGCTGATCTTGGTACCTGGGCACAGCCCGAGCCAGGAGCAGAAGTGCTTGACGCTGGCAAAGCGGCTGACATCCAGGCCGATCTCGCTGAGCAGCTTCATCACCGTCACGCCCAGGCCGTTGATGCGCGTCAAGTCCACGCCCGCCCAGTTGGCCAGCCGCTGGCGGATGTATGCTCGGCGCGTACCTTGCTGCCCGCACGTGGCAGCCGGCCGATGTCGACGTTGGCCGTGCTGCGCGCGTCCAGCAGCGCATCGAGCCAGGCGTCGCATTCGGCCAGTGGCGGCCGATGTCGTCGTACATCGCCAGCGCCTGGCCGAGCACGAACAGGTGCTCCTCGCGCCGGTTACCCTCCTCGACGCCTTGGCAATTTCGGTCTCGCTGGCCCTGACCCGACGCTGGCGATGGCGTGCCAACTGCCGGGATCACGGACACCGGCAACGATGTCGCGCACGATCGCCTGGCCGGTGGCGCCCATCGTCGCTCAAGACCTCAGTGAGCTGGATGTTCATCTGCACCAGCGCCTTTTGCATGCGCTGCACCCAGCTGGCCCTGCTCGGTCAGCAGCGTCTCGCGCTGGCGCGCCACGGCGCGCAGCACGCACACCGGCGCTCGGTCGCCACGCCGCGCGCAACAGCCCAGGCTCATCAACTTCTGCAGCCACTGGCGATCCTGCACGTCGCTCTTGCGGCCGGGCACGTACTTCAGCTGCCGCGCATCGACCAGCCAGACCTTCAAGCCGTGCTGCTCCAGCACCTCGAATTTTCCGGGATCCAATACACGCCCGTGGACTCCACCGCCACCGTGTCCACACCCAGGCTCACCAGCCACGCAGCCAGCGAGCGCGGCTGCTCGGTCACCGTGCCGACCTCGCGCACGCCGGTTCGCAGCCGGCCGCTTCGGCCGAATGCCGCGGCACGACCACCCAGTGGCTGGACGCCCCGATGTCGATACCCGCCGCGTTCGGGGCACTCGTCTTCTCTCTTGCGCATCGCCATAGCCTGCTCCACCATCGTTGATGAACGGCAGCGCCATGCAAGGCGTCGATATCGACTCGATCTCTCAAACGGGATGCGGCTCACGCCGCTCACCACTGTCGCCGACGACCTGCGGACCATGCTCAGAAGCGGGCTCACACCGTGGCGTCCGATAACGCCACGGGCTCGCACCAATGACGTATCGGTCATGACGGCGCTGCCGTTCGCCTTGTAGCGCAGCAGCACCTTCGTTTCTTCGCGAACGCCGGGCGCGGTCATGGGCCTGGGATGCTCAGTACGTTTCGAGGTGCAGCCGGCCCTCGCGCTTGAGCGCCGCGGCCCATGCGTCCCAGGCCAGCCCCGCGCGCTGGGCCACGTCGCGCAGCGCCAGCACCACGCCCTCTTCCATCGCCTTCAGGCCGCAGACGTAGATGCAGGTGTTGGCGTCCTTCAGCAGCGCGCCGAGGTCGGCGGCGCGATCGCGCATCAGGTCCTGCACGTAGCGCTTGGGCGCGCCGGGCGTGCGCGAGAACGCGAAGTTGATGTCGATGAAATCCTTGGGCAGGTTCATCAGCGGGCCGAAATACGGCAGGTCGGCCTGCGTGCGCGCGCCGAAGAACAGCATCAGCTTGCCGCCGTCGAACTTGCCGCTGGCGCGCAGGCGGCGGCGCCATTCGGTCATCGCGCGCATCGGCGCGCTGCCGGTGCCGGTGCAGATCATCACGATGTTCGAGCGCGGATGGTTGGGCATCAGGAAGCTGGTGCCGAAGGGCCCGATTACCTGCACCGTGTCGCCGACCTTCAGGTCGCACATGTAGTTCGACGCCACGCCGCGCACCGGGCGGCCCTGGTGGTCTTCCAGCACGCGCTTGATGGTCAGCGACAGGTTGTTGTAGCCGGGGCGCTCGCCGTTGCGCGGGCTGGCGATCGAATACTGGCGCGCATGGTGCGGCCGCCCCTGCGCATCGACGCCCGGCGGGATGACGCCGATCGACTGGCCTTCGAGCACCGGGAACGGCATAGCGCCGAAGTCGAGCACGATGTGGTGCGTGTCGTAGTCGCGGCCGACCGCGGTGACGCGCACGTTGCCCGCCACCGTGGCGGTGGTCGGGTTCTTGGGGCCGTAGAGGTTGGTGTAGGCGTGCGCGGCCGACCACGGCGGCAGCGTGGCGCCGAACGACTGCGCGGCGAACACCGCCTCGCCGGCCGCCAAATGCACGGCCGGCACGGCCTGCGTGGCCGGCGCCGGCGGCGGCGCCGCGGCCATGTCATCGCCCTCGGCCGTGGCGGCTAGCGCCACCTCGCCCGGCAGCACGTCCCAGCCGAACTGCTCGGCCAGGCTGTAGGCATGGCTCTTCTGCATCATGCGCCAGTTGTCGATCGCGCCGGTGGGGCACGGCGGGATGCAATCGAAGCAGTAGTTGCACTTGTCCGGGTCGACCACGTAGTTGCGCGAGTCGTGCGTCACCGCGCCCTTGGGGCACGTGGCCTCGCAGGTGTTGCAGCGGATGCAGATCTCGGGATCGATCAGGTGCTGCTTGAGCACCCGCGGGTCGACGGCGGAGTCCATGGCGCGAGGTTAGCAGGCGGCTCGTCGGCCGGCGTCAGGCGAAGCGCACGTACTCGAACTCCACCGGCTGGCGGTTGATGCCCATGACCGGAGGCGCGATCCAGTTGGCGAACGTGCCGGCCTCGGTGACGCGGCCCATCAGGCTGGCCACGAAGGCGCGGTCGGCGTCGCTGGGCAGCCACTGTTCGACCTTGGCGTTCCACTCGTGGTCGCTCACCACCTGGCCCTCGGGCGAGACCTTCACGTCCTTGAGCGTGCCGATCTGGCGGTGGAAGGCCTTGTGCGGCGTCTTCAACCGGAACGCGATGCCGGCCTTCTCGATCACCTTGTTCCAGCGCTCGACGCCGCCCCGGCTGTCGGTGATGTAGTCGTCGCGCAGCACCTCGTTGAGCGCGTTGAGCATCGGCACGTCGCGCTCGACGATGCGGCCGTTGTGCACTTCGAGGATGCGGTAGGTCTGGCCCTTGAGGATGTGGTCGTCGCTGCGCTTGCCCTCCTCGAAGCGGCCCTTCAGCCCCGAGCTGTAGAAGGTGGCGGCGTTGCTCGACTGGTCGGCACCGAAGAGGTCGATCGTCACGCTGAAGTGGAAGTTGAGGTAGCGCTGGATCGTCGGCAGGTCGATCACGCCGGCGGCGCGCAGCTTGGCCGGGTCGTCGGTCTTCAGCTCGTTCATCACCTGGCAGGTGCGCGCGATCACGCGGCTGACGCCCGATTCGCCCACGAACATGTGATGCGCCTCCTCGGTCAGCATGAACTTGGTGGTGCGCGCGAGCGGGTCGAAGCTGCTCTCGGCCAGCGCGCAGAGCTGGAACTTGCCGTCGCGGTCGGTGAAGTAGGTGAACATGAAGAAGCTCAGCCAGTCGGGCGTCTTCTCGTTGAAGGCGCCGAGGATGCGCGGGTTGTCGGCATCGCCCGAGCGGCGCTCGAGCAGCGCCTCGGCCTCCTCGCGGCCGTCGCGGCCGAAGTAGCGGTGCAGCAGGTACACCATCGCCCACAGGTGGCGGCCCTCCTCCACGTTCACCTGGAACAGGTTGCGCAGGTCGTACTGGCTCGGGCAGGTGAGCCCGAGATGGCGCTGCTGCTCCACCGAGGCGGGCTCGGTGTCGCCCTGCGTGACGATGATGCGGCGCAGGTTGGCGCGGTGCTCGCCGGGCACGTCCTGCCAGGCGGGCTCGCCGAGGTGGTCGCCGAAGTGGATCTTGCGATTCGCATCGCCCGGGTTCAGGAAGATGCCCCAGCGGTAGTCGGGCATCTTCACGTAGCCGAACTGCGCCCAGCCCTGCGGATCGACGCTGACCGCGGTGCGCAGGTAGACGTCGAAGTTCTGCGAACCCTCGGGGCCGACGTCCTTCCACCAGTTGAGGTAGTTGGGCTGCCACTGCTCGAGCGCGCGCTGCAGCGTGCGGTCCTCGCTCAGGTTGACGTTGTTGGGGATCTTCTCGCTGTAGTTGATGGTGCTCATCGCAAGTCTCCTAGGTGCTGCAGTTCAGACACGATTCCAGTCGAAGGCGGCCTTCTCGCCCTTGCCGTAGACCTTGAGGGCGCCCTTGTCGCCCACGGCGTTGGGGCGGATGAAGATCCAGTTCTGCCACGCGGTGAGGCGGCCGAAGATGCGCGTGAACATGTTCTCCTGGCTCGCGAAGCGCAGGTTGGCCTCCAGGCCGGTCAGCGCGTCGGGCGACATCGCGGCACGCTCCTCGATCGCGATGCGGATCTCGTCGGCCCAGTCGATGTCGTCGGGCGCCGCGGTCACCAGGCCGAGCTTCCACGCCGCCTCGGCGTCGAGCGCCTGGCCTGTGGCGGCCTTGGCTGCCGCCAGCGGCGCGGCTTCTTCGTAGAAGCGCCGCGCCAGGCGCGACTGGCCGTTGACCATCGGATAGGCGCCGAAGTTCTGTTCGCTCAAGCAGAGCTTCGGCGCCCTGGCCGCGTCGTCGGGCAGCGCGAGCATGTAGGCGCGGTCGGCGGCGAAGGCCAGCTCGGCCAGCGTGCCGGCGAAGCATGAGCCGGGCTCGATCAGCGCGAACAGCGTGCGGCTCGACACATCCAGCCGCGCCAGCGTGCGACGCAACATGCCGATCGTCTCGCGCACGAACCAGTGGCCGGCATGCCGCGCGAGCACGCGGTCGACGGCCAGCACGCTTTGCGCGTCGCCCTCGGTCTTCAGCTGCCACAACCCGATGTCGAGCTCGTTGGTGCGCATCGAGAGGATCGCGTCGTCGAGCTCGCGCGCCATCGCCAGCGGCCACCACGCTGCGCCCGCGGCCTCGATGCCGGCGATGTCGGCCGGCTGCGCCGTCTGCGGCGCGCGCACGGTGAAGGTGGCCTTGCGGCCGGCGCGGTCGATCGCCACGCTGACGTGCGCGTAGGCTATGCCATCGGCGCTGTCGCGGCGCGCCAGCGGCGGCAGCGCCACGCCCTTGGCGCCGGCGGGCCGGTCGCTCGTGGCGGCGAGCTTCGCCGCGCGCTCGCCCACCACCTGCGCGAACTGCGTGGCCTTGGGCGTGGCGTCGACCAGGCGCCAATCCACCGCGCGCTGGCCGCGCACGCCTTCGGTGGTGGTGCAGAAGATGTCAGCCAGGTCGTGGCGAACGTGGCGCTTGTCGGTCACGCGCGTCAGGCCGCCGGTGCCGGGCAGCACGCCCAGCAGCGGCACCTCGGGCAGCGACACGGCGCTGGAGCGGTCGTCGATCAGCACGATGTCGTCGCAGGCCAGCGCCAGCTCGTAGCCGCCGCCGGCGCACGAGCCGTTGAGCGCGGCCACGAACTTCAGGCCCGAGTGCTTCGACGAGTCCTCGATGCCGTTGCGCGTCTCGTTGGTGAACTTGCAGAAGTTCACCTTCCAGGCGTGCGACGAGAGGCCCAGCATGAAGATGTTGGCGCCCGAGCAGAACACCTTGTCCTTCAGCGAGGTGACGATCACCGCGCGCACCTCGGGGTGCTCGAAGCGCACGCGCTGCAGCGCGTCGTGCAGCTCGATGTCGACGCCGAGGTCGTAGCTGTTGAGCTTGAGCTTGTAGCCGGGGCGGATGCCGCCGTCTTCGGCCACGTTGATCGCCAGCGTGGCGATGGCGCCGTCGAACGAGAGCTTCCAGTGCTTGTAGGCGGAGGGCTCGGTCCGGTAGTCGACGCGCGGGGATGCAGGGCTCATGCGGGTCTCCTGATATGAAATATCGTGCATCATCGAGGGCGATGAACATGCATCATAATGCATGTCGCGACGATGTCAAGGGGCTCGGGCGCCAGCCGCGGCAAGGATATCGGCCAGCCGGCCGCCGTGCTCAGGCCGGCAGGCCGAGCTTGTCGCGCACCAGCGCGCGCAAGGCCTGGAAGGTGGCCGCCAGCGGGCGCGCGCTGGTGTCGAACGACAGGTCGGCCTTCGAGTAGAAGGCCGAGCGGCCGGCGAGGATGCGGCGCAGGTCGTCCATCGCCTCGGTGTTGCCCTGCATCGGCCGCATGTCGCCCTGCGCCGCCACGCGGCCCATGTGGTCTTCGGGGTTGGCCTGCAGCCACACCGTGGTGCAGTGGGCCAGCAGCTCGTTGAAGGTGGCCGGGTCGGAGACGATGCCGCCCGGCGTGGCGATCACCGCCTCGGGGTAGATCTGGATCGCCTCCTCCAGCGCGCGGCGCTCGTAGCGGCGGTAGGCGTTGGTGCCGTAGAGGTCGTGGATCTCGCGGATGGTGCAGCCGGCGAACTTCTCGATCTCGCGCGACAGCTCGATGAACGGGTAGTCGAGGTCGTCGGCGAGCATCTGCCCGAGCGCGGTCTTGCCGGCGCCGCGCAGCCCGACCAGCGCGATGCGCCGCAGCTTGGCGCCGGCATCGCCGCGGGTGCCGAACATCTCGCCGAGCACGATGCGCGCGCGGCGCAGCTCGGCCTCGTTGCGGTGCTCCAGCAGCTCGCGGATCAGCAGCCATTCGGGCGACGAGGTGCTCACGTCGCCCATCAGCTCGGCCAGCGGCGACTGCAGCGCCTGCGCCACCTGCGCGAGGATCAGGATCGAGGCGTTGCCGACGCCGTATTCCAGGTTCGCCAGATGGCGCTCCGACACGCCGGCCGCCTGCGCCACGGCCTTGCGCGTCAGCCCGCGCCGCGCGCGCAGCGCGCGCACGCGCTCGCCCAGCGCCTGCAGCAGCGGGCTCGGCGCGCCGGCCGCCGGCGCCGGCCTGGGCGCACTGCGGGTCCGGGCCGATGGGCCCGGGCTCGACTTGGTGGCAGGCTTGCGGTTCGACGACAGATGGCGCTGCACGGGTGGGCTGGATCGGCTCATGCAGGATAGTGCTTGACGGCGCCCGAGCGATGCCGCTATCGTGGCGCCGGCGCAGGCACAATAATGCATAACACCCGGCGCTGCAAGCCGTCTGCGAGGAGACCGCCGATGACCGCCGAAGTGTTCCGCCAGCTGATCGTCGAGGTGACGACGCCGCTGCGCGGCCGCGCGCTCGATGCCGAACTCGAGCAGTGGCTCAACCTCCACCACGGCCCCGACAGCGCGACCTTCCATGCATTGAAGCAGGCGTGCCTGGCCGGCGTGGCCGACGGCTGGATGTGCAACCGCGCGCATGCCGGCATCCGCTACGGCCGCGTCATCAAGCCGGCCGACGACGTGGGCCGCTTCTCGGTCGACGTGGTCGACATGACCAGCATCGCCGGCGGCCACCATGTGCATCCGCTTGGCGAGATCGACCTCGTGATGCCGCTCGAGGGCGATGCGCGCTTCGACGGCCATGGCGCAGGCTGGTGCGTCTATGGCCCCGGCAGCGCGCACACGCCCACCGTGAGCGGCGGCCGCGCGCTGGTGCTGTACCTGCTGCCCGAGGGGCAGATCGAATTCACGCGCTGAGCGCCGCACCGCACATCCATCGCCGCAGGACCACTGCCATGCACGACATCGCCGCCCCCGCCGCCGTCTTCAACTTCGCGCATCACCTGTTCACGCGCAACGCGCAGCGCGGTGCGCGGCTGGCCTACGTCGACGACGACGGCCGGCTCAGCTACGCCGAGCTCGAGCGGCGCGCGCGCTGCCTGGCGAGCGCGCTGCTGTCGTCGGGGCTGCGCCGCGAGGAGCGCGTGCTGCTGCTGATGCTCGACCACAACGACTGGCCGGTGAGCTTCCTCGGCTGCCTCTACGCCGGCGTGGTGCCGGTGGCGGTGAACACGCTGACCACCGCCGCCGACTACGCCTACATGCTCGCGCACTGCCGCGCGCAGCTGGTGCTGACCTCGGGCGCGCTGCTGCCCACGCTGCAGGCGGCGATGGATGCCGGCGGCCACGAGGTGCGGCAGGTCTGGGTCTCCAACCCGCCGGCCGCGCTGGGCCCGAACCAGGCCGCGCTGGCGCAGAAGATCGAGGCCGGCGTGCCGGCCGCCGCGCCGGCGCCGACCTCGCCCGACGAGCCGGCCTTCTGGCTCTACAGCTCCGGCTCCACCGGCAAGCCCAAGGGCACGGTGCACACGCACGGCAACCTGTACTGGACGGCCGAGCTGTACGGCGAGCGCATCCTGCAGCTGAAGGAAAGCGATGTCTGCTTCTCGGCGGCCAAGCTGTACTTCGCCTACGGCCTGGGCAATGCGCTGACGTTCCCGCTGTGGGCCGGCGCCACCGTGGTGCTGATGGCCGAGCGGCCGACGCCCGACGCGGTGTTCAAGCGCTGGACGGGCGCGATGCCGCAGCTCGGCCGCGAGCTGCGGCCCACGGTGTTCTTCGGCGCGCCCACCGGCTACGCCGGCATGCTCGCCGCGGTCAACGCACCGGGCCGCGGCGAGGTGGCGCTGCGCCTGGCCTCGTCGGCCGGCGAGGCGCTGCCGCGCGACATCGGCGAGCGCTTCACCGCGAAGTACGGCGTCGAGATCGTCGACGGCATCGGCTCGACCGAGATGCTGCACGTCTACCTCTCCAACCGCCCCGGCCAGGTGCGCTACGGCACCACCGGGCTGCCGGTGCCCGGCTACGACATCGAGCTGCGCGACGAAACCGGCCGCGGCCTGGTGGCCGACGGCGAGATCGGCGACCTCTACGTGCGCGGCCCGTCGGCGGCGCTGATGTACTGGGCCAACCGCGACAAGTCGCGCGAGACCTTCCAGGGCGCGTGGACCAAGAGCGGCGACAAGTACGTGAAGAACGCCGACGGCACCTACACCTACAGCGGCCGCAGCGACGACATGCTCAAGGTCAGCGGCCAGTACGTGTCGCCGTTCGAGGTCGAGGCCACGCTGGTGCAGCACCCGGCGGTGCTCGAGGCCGCGGTGATCGGCGTGCCCGATGCCGAAGGGCTGATGCGCACCAAGGCCTTCGTCGTCGTCAAGCCCGGCCACACGGTGGGCGACGCGCTCGAGGCCGAGCTGAAGGCCTTCGTGAAGGACCGGCTCGCACCCCACAAGTACCCGCGCCAGCTCGCGTTCATCAAGGAGCTGCCGAAGACGGCCACCGGCAAGATCCAGCGCTTCCGCTTGCGCGAGGCCGAGGCCGGGTCGAAGTGACGGCGCATGCGTTCGCCGAGATCGACTGGGCCGCACGGCGCGTGCGCATCGAGCACCAGTGGCTCGCGCGCGAACGCGCTGGCGGCCCGCTCGTGGTGTTCCTGCACGAGGGGCTCGGCTCGCTGTCGATGTGGAAAGACTTCCCCGCGCGGCTGTGCGACGCGCTCGGCGCGCGCGGCCTGGTGTATTCGCGCCCCGGCTACGGCCGCTCCACGCCGCGCGGTGCCGGCGAGCGCTGGTCGCCCGACTTCATGCACCGCCAGGCGCACGAGGTGCTGCCCGCGCTGCTCGACGCGCTGCAGGTGCGCGAAGCACCCTGGCTGTTCGGCCACAGCGACGGCGCGTCGATCGCGCTGCTGTACGCGGCGCGCTTCGCCGACGCGGCTGCGGGCGTGGTGGCGGTTGCGCCGCACATCAAGGTCGAGCCGATCAGCGTGGCCAGCATCCAGCGTTCGCGCGCGGCGTGGCACGAGAGCGATCTGCGCCAGCGCCTCGCGAAGCACCACGACGATCCCGCGTCGGCCTTCTTCGGCTGGAACGACATCTGGCTCGACCCGGGGTTTACCCGGTGGAACATCGAGGCCGAGCTGCCATCCATCACCTGTCCCTTGATGGCGATCCAAGGGCTCGACGACGAGTACGGCACACTCGAACAGATTCACGGCATCGCGCGCGCCCTGCCCCGCACGCGCCTGCTTGAATTGCCTGATTGCGGGCACAGCCCGCATCGCGACCAACCCGTGCGCCTGATCGACGAGGTGACACGCTTCATCACGCAACAACGCAGCAGGAGACTCCCGTCATGACCCTACACCGCAAGTCCTTCGTCGTCGCCGCGCTCGCCGCGGCCGCTCTGGCGGCCACCGCGCCCCAGGCCTTGGCCCAGGCCGGCAAGCTCAAGGTCGGCCTGATGCTGCCCTACACCGGCACCTACGCGGCGCTGGGCGTGGCGATCGAGAACGGCTTTCGCCTCTACGTGGGCGAGCAAGGCGGCAAGCTCGGCGGCCGCGAGATCGAGTTCGTGAAGGTCGACGACGAGTCGGATCCGGCCAAGGCCACCGACAACGTCAACAAGCTGATCAAGCGCGACAACGTCGACGTGATCGTCGGCACCGTGCACTCGGGCGTCGCGATGGCGATGGCCAAGGCCGCCAAGGACTCGGGCACGATGCTGATCGTGCCCAACGCCGGCGCCGACGCGGTGACCGGCCCGTTCTGCGCGGCGCACATCTTCCGCAGCTCGTTCTCCAACTGGCAGCCCGGCTACGCGATGGGCGAGGTGGTGGCCAAGAAGGGCCACAAGAAGGTCGTCACCATCACCTGGAAGTACGCCGCGGGCGACGAGAGCGTGGGCGGCTTCAAGGAGAGCTTCACCAAGGCCGGCGGCCAGATCGTCAAGGAGCTGAGCCTGCCGTTCCCCAACGTCGAGTTCCAGGCGCTGCTGACCGAGATCGCCTCGCTGAAGCCCGACGCGGTGTACACGTTCTTCGCCGGCGGCGGCGCGGTCAAGTTCGTCAAGGACTATGCCGCCGCGGGCTTGAAGAAGAGCATTCCGCTGTACGGCGCCGGCTTCCTCACCGACGGCACGCTCGAGGCCCAGGGCGCCGACGCCGACGGCCTGCTCACCACGCTGCATTACGGCGACAGCCTCGAAGTGCCGAAGGACAAGAGCTTCCGCCTCGACTACGCCAAGGCCTACAAGCTGCAGCCCGATGTCTACGCCGTGCAGGGCTACGACGCGGCGCAGATGCTCGGCATCGGCCTCACGGCCACCAAGGGCGACATCACCAAGAAGGCCGAGTTTGCCGCCGCGGTCGGCAAGGCCAGGATCGACAGCCCGCGCGGCGCGTTCACGCTCGGCAAGAACCACAACCCGGTGCAGGACATCTACCTGCGCCAGGTGGCCGGCAAGGAGAACAAGGTGATCGGCGTGGCCTCGAAGGCACTCGCCGACCCCGGCCGCGGCTGCAAGATGTGACGACGAGGCAAACCCGAACTCGACGCTGACTGATCGCGCAGCCCGGCTGCAGGGATGAACCTCGCCACCTTTCTGGTGCAGTGCCTCAACAGCCTGCAGTACGGGTTGCTGTTGTTCCTCGTGGCGTCGGGGCTGACGCTGATCTTCGGCATCATGGGCGTGATCAACCTCGCCCACGGCAGCTTCTACATGATCGGCGCGTACATGGCCTACGCGCTGGCGCCGCTGGTGGGGCAGTGGCTGGGCGGCGGCTTCTTCACCACGCTGCTGGTGGGCCTGGTGCTCGCGGTGGCGCTGGGCTACGTGCTCGAGTGGGCGTTCTACAGCTACCTCTACGAGCGCGAGCACCTGCAGCAGGTGCTGATGACGTATGGCCTGATCCTCGTGTTCGAGGAGCTGCGCAGCATCCTCGTCGGCGACGACGTGCACGGCGTCAAGCCGCCCGACTGGCTCGCCGGCTCGATCCCGCTCGGCGAGCTGATGACGTATCCGGTCTATCGCCTGTTCATCAGCGCGGTGTGCCTGCTGCTGGCGGCGCTGATGTGGTACGTGCTCACGCGCACGCGGCTGGGCATGTGGATCCGCGCCGGCGCCTCCAACCGCGAGATGGTGCAGTCGCTGGGCATCGACATCAAGTTCCTCTACCGCGTGGTGTTCGCCGCCGGCGTGGCGATCGCGGTGTTCGCGGGCATGGTGGCCGCGCCGGTGTCGAGCGTGTACCCCGGCATGGGCAACCAGGTGCTGATCATCTGCTTCGTGGTGGTGGTCATCGGCGGCATCGGCTCGATCCGCGGCGCGCTGCTGGCGGCGCTGCTGATCGGCTTCGTCGACACCTTCGGCAAGGTGGTGTTCCCCGAGGCTGCGGGCGTGCTGGTCTACGTGCTGATGGCGCTGATCCTGCTGTGGAAGCCGGATGGGTTGTTCAAGGCGGGATCATGATGAACGCCCGCTTGGCCTCGACCCTGCTGGGCGCGCTGGCGCTCGCGCTGTGGCCGCTCGCCGCCGGCAGCTTCGGCATCGATCTGGTGACCAAGACGATGATCTACGCCATCGTCGCGCTGAGCCTGGAGCTGCTGGTGGGCACCACCGGTCTCGTGTGCTTCGGCCAGGCGGCGTTCTTCGGCCTCGCCGGTTATGCCGTGGTGCGGCTCTCGCCGCAGGGCGCCGCCGCCGCGCTGTGGTGGGCGTTGCCGGCGAGCATGGCGGTGGGCGCGGCCTACGCGCTGCTGATGGGCGCGCTGTCGCTGCGCACCAAGGGCGTGTACTTCATCATGGTCACGCTGGCCTTCGCGCAGATGGCCTACTACGTGATCCACGACACCCCGCTGGGCGGCGGCACCGACGGCATCTACCTCACGATGAAGCCGGTGGCCGAGATCGGCGGCTCGCTGCTGCTCGATCTCGACCGGCCGCTGCCGCTGTACTACTTCGTGCTCGGCTGCCTGGCTGCGGTGTTCGTGTTTCTCGCGCTGCTGCTGCGCTCGCACTTCGGCCGCGCGCTGGCGGGCATCCGCGTCAACGAGCAGCGCATGCGCGCCACGGGTTTCTCGACCTATCCGTACAAGCTCGCCGCGTTCGTGATCTCGGGCGCCATCGCCGGGCTCGGCGGCTTCTTGTTCGCGGTGAAGGACGGCTTCGTCAACCCCGAGCTGCTGAGCTGGCACTTCAGCGGCGCGGTGCTGATCATGATCATCCTCGGCGGCCTGGGGCATCTGCGCGGCGCGGTGCTCGGCGCGTTCGCGTTCGCGCTGCTGCAGGAGCTGTTCAAGAGCGAGGCCGTGTTCGGCGCGTTCGCCAAGCACTGGCTGCTGGGCCTGGGCCTGACCATCATCGCCAGCGTGGCCGTGCTGCCGCGCGGGCTGGTCGGTGTGGGCGAGTTGCTCACACATCGCGTGCAGCGCACGCCGCGGGTGCGCTGACATGGCCGAGATCCTGCTGCGCGCCACGGACTTGAGCCGCCGCTTCGGCGGGCTGGTGGCGGTGGACCGCGTGTCGCTCGAGCTCGAGCGCGGAACGGTGCATGCGGTGATCGGCACCAACGGCGCCGGCAAGAGCACGCTGATCAACATCCTCTCGGGCGAGCTGCCGGCTTCGGGCGGCACGGTCACGCTGCGCGGCACCGACATCACGCGCTGGAGCCAGCCGCGCCGTGCACGCGCCGGCCTCGGCCGCAGCTACCAGCGCACGACGATCTACCCGATCTTCAGCGTGCTCGAGAACTGCCGCCTCGCGGCGCAGGCCAGGCATCCGCGCCCATTCTCTTGGCTGGCCGACGCATCGGCGTGCACGCTGAGCGTGCCGCGTGCGCGCGACGCCGCCGCGCGCGCCGGCCTGGCCGAGGTGCTGGAGCGGCCGGCCGCCGCGCTCTCGCACGGCCAGCGCCGCCAGCTCGAAATCGCGATGTGCCTGGCCACCGAGCCCGAGGTGCTGCTGCTCGACGAGCCGCTCGCCGGCATGGGCGCCGAGGAGACCGACCGCATGCTCGCGCTGCTGGCCGAGCTGAAGACCGGCCACGCGATCGCGCTGGTGGAGCACGACATGGACGCGGTGTTCCGCATCGCCGACCGCATCACGGTGATGGTCAACGGCACCGTGCTCGCCAGCGGCACGCCGCAGGCGGTGCGCGCGAACCCCGACGTGCAGAAGGCCTACCTCGGAGCGCACGAGTGAACAAGCGTGCGGCCTTCGTCGACGCGCAGGGCGTGCACGCCTGGTACGGCTCGAGCCACGTGCTGCACGGCGTGGACCTGGCCATCGCGCGCGGCGAGACGGTGGGCCTGCTCGGCCGCAACGGCATGGGCAAGAGCACGTTGATCCGCACGCTGCTCGGCCACGTGACGCAGCGCGAGGGCCGCATCGCCATCGACGGCCGCGACTGCTCGCGCGCGCGGCCGCACCAGGTGGCGCGCTGCGGCGTCGCCTACGTGCCCGAGGGCCGCGGCGTGTTCCCGAACCTCTCGGTGCGCGAGAACCTGGTGATGGCTGCGCGCCCCGGCCGCGATGGACGCAGCCCGTGGAGCCTGGAGGCGGTGCTCAAGACTTTTCCGCGGCTGGCCGAGCGCATGGGCCACCTCGGCGGCCAGCTCTCGGGCGGCGAGCAGCAGATGCTGTCGATCGGCCGCGCGCTGATGACGCACCCGGAGCTGGTGATCCTCGACGAGGCCACCGAGGGCCTGGCGCCGCAGATCGTGGCCGAGATCTGGCGCGTGATCGCGCAGATCCGCAGCAGCGGCATCGCCACGCTGATCGTCGACCGCGACTACCGCAAGGTGGCCGCCAACACCGACCGCCTGGTGGTGCTGCAGAAGGGCCAGGTGGTGCTGGCCGGCGCATCGGCAGCGCTGCGCGACAGCGCCGAACTGGCGTCTTACCTCGGCGTCTGACGCGCGCAATCGAACAAACGGGAGACGAACGATGAAACTCCAGCTCTTCGACGACCCCGGCTCGCTGGCCACGCCGCGCGTGCTGCGCGAGAACCTCGCCGGAGGCGGCTTCGTGCTGCGCTCGGCCGAGCCGCTGCAGCCGCACGTGCGCTGCATCGGCGACTGGCTGGAGCATTGGGCGGCGACGACGCCCGACGCGCTCTTCCTCGCCGAGCGCGACGCCGCCGGCGCCTGGCGGCGCCTGAGCTACCGGCAGGTGCGCGAGCAGGTCGGCCGCATCGCGCAGGCGCTGCTCGAGCTGCGCGTGAGCGCGAGCGATCCGGTGGTGATCGTGTCGGACAACGCGGTGGACCACGCGCTGCTGTCGCTGGCCGCGATGCACATCGGCCGCACGTCGTGCACCGTCTCGAGCGCCTACAGCCGGCTGACCAAGGACTACGCCAAGATCACCGGCATCCTCGATGCACTGAAGCCCGGCCTCGTCTACGCGTCGGACCCGGCCGTCTATGGTGCAGCGATCAGGGCCTGGGGCGGCAAGGCGCCGGTGGTGTTCAGCAAGGATGCGCAAAGCGTCGCCGGTGCGATGGCCTTCGCCGAGCTCGCAGCCGCCACCGAGACGCCCGCCGTGGCCGAGGCCTTCCAGGCCGTGCGGCCCGACACGCACGCCAAGTACCTGCTCACCAGCGGCTCCACCGGCACGCCCAAGGTGGTGATCAACACGCACCGCATGCTCACCGCCAACCAGCAGCAGATGGCGCAGGTGTGGCCGTTCCTCGACCGCCACCCGCTGCAGCTGCTCGAATGGCTGCCGTGGAGCCACACCTTCGGCGGCAACCATAACTTCAACGTGGCGCTGGCGCACGGCGGCTCGATCCATGTCGACGAGGGCCGGCCCGCGCCGGGCCTGATCGAGAAGACGGTGAAGAACCTGCGCGAGGTGAAACCCAACTTCTACTTCAACGTGCCGCGCGGCTTCGACATGCTGCTGCCGTATCTCGAAGGCGACGAGGCCACCGCGCGCGACGTGTTCGAGCGCCTCGAAGGCGTGTTCTACGCCGGCGCCGCGCTGCCGCAGAGCGTGTGGGAGCGGCTCGAGGGCGTGGCCCGGCGCGTGCGCAAGGGTGCCGACGCGCGGCGCGTGTGGTTCACCTCGTCGTGGGGCGCGACCGAGACCTCGCCGGCGGTGACCAGCGTGTACTGGGAGATCGAGCGCGCCGGCTGCATCGGCGTGCCGCTGCCCGGCATCGAACTCAAGATGGTGCCCAACGCCGGCAAGCTAGAGATGCGCGTGCGCGGCCCGTCGGTGTTCTCCGGTTACCGCAACGCGCCCGAGCTCACCGCCAAGGCCTTCGACGAAGACGGCTACTACCTGATCGGCGACGCCGGCAAGCTCGTCGACGAGAAGAACCCGTCGTGCGGCGTCAGCTTCGACGGCCGCGTGGCCGAGGACTTCAAGCTGATGAGCGGCACCTGGGTGTCGGTGGGCACGCTGCGGCTGCGCGCGATCAGCGCGCTCACGCCGCTGGCCGCCGACGTGGTGGTCACCGGCCACGACCGCGAGGAGGTGGGGCTGCTGATCTTCCCGTCGCCGCAGGTGAAGGACATGACGCCTGAGCAGATCGGCGAGCGCATCCGCGACGGCCTGCTGGCGATGCGCGCCGAGGGCGGCGGCTCGTCGCAGGCACCCACGCGCGCGATGCTGCTGGCCGAGCCGCCCAACGCCGACGCCGGCGAGATCACCGACAAGGGCTACCTCAACCAGCGCGCCGTGCTCACGCGCCGCTCGGGCGACGTGCTCGCGCTGTATGCGCCGGTGGCGCAGAACGGCGTGGTGCGGATCTGATGCGCATTCGCGATCGATCGCTTAGAAGGTGGCTGCCTCCTTCGGGAGTCTGCGCGGCGCGACCGAGCGCTTCGAATGCCCTTCGTCGCGGGGCTCGATGGTGTTCGCTGCGCCGC